>NZ_CP117167.1:0-4800000 GCF_028596025.1 Mucilaginibacter jinjuensis | reverse complement strand
TCGGGCATTTAGTCCGTAACTTTTTCGGATGCTCTTTTTCCGGATAACCTATCGAATCAATATAAACCCTAAATCCTAAAAAATCAATGAAATCTTCAATTAAAGCATTTGCCGTTGTTGCGGCATTCGGCGGTATTATGTGGGGCGGTTGCCTCATGAATAAAACTGCTGCTGTTGTATCAGGCGGCTTACCGCAAGATGTGCTGGATACTTGCCCAATCACTTCCACCGATTTTAATACCTGGTTTGCATCGGGCAAGGCCACACAAAATGGTGTGGTAACCCCGGCTAACAGCGTAACCTTTCAGCATCGTAACAATTGCGATTTTTACCAATGGTCTGAGCGGATGTTTTTATGGCTTACCTCGCCTGCGCCATCTAATTACGGTGGTGGTGGTACTGTAATGGCATCGCCGGTATTTTATGATGTTTCGCCCGAAGATTCAGCCGGGCATCGTGTATTGATACCGCATGTGGCTAATGTACCCGTATCAATGACCGGGCATATTGTTAAGAACGGACCAGACAGGTTGCCGGTTATCAAAGATAAATCGGGCAAATTGTTTGAGGTAGAAGACGCGAAACCAACGCTCAAAGCAAAAGCGCTGGTACAAAGTACGGCCGGTGCTATTGAAGTTGATCATGTGACCGAAGACAGTAAAGGCGTTATTACCTTTCTGGACAAAGCCAATAACGTTATTAAAAATCCAAAAGCAATTCTTCGTCACAAAAACAGCCACATGAATATCCTGGAGCGTTTTGCAGTCGGTAAGAAATTTGTTTTGCTGGATGCCAATGGTAATGTAGTAGAATCTGAAGCAGGGCAAGCCACCGGCGATGTGCTGATGGACAGGAACGGCTCGCTGGTTTACTATCTGAGTATGGTTAATGATGTTTATGCCTGGTATTTAACCGGTGCTTATAATCAACAGTTGGGCGATAGTCAGTTTCCAACCACAGCCGGTGCCCGCGATAGTATCTGTAAAATAGCGAGAGCTAATCACAAAATACTACCCGATTCTAACGCATTGGCAATGGAACTTAAAACATCTTGGGTAGAAGCCAGTACGCTTAAAGATCCGCAGAATTACGTAACCATTACTGCTGTAATACCAACTTATGATACAACCAGCAAAACAAAATGGGTACCAAACGGGCATAAAACAGTTAAAATGGCTATGATAGGTGTGCACATTGTAGGCAGTGTTGCCGGACACCCGGAGATGATCTGGGCTACCTTTGAGCAAAAAAATAATACGCCAAATGCAGCTTATGCTTACGTTGATGTAAACCATAATGTAAAGCAAGTACCGCAAGATACAGGCTCACATTGGTTGTTTAATACCAATACTGCTGATACCCCCTACAATAATAGCCACATGCAGGTTCAGTATTTTAATAATGTGGCCACAGATACTATCGTTGCCATTCATGACACAACAATTTCGGCAAGTAATACCTTGATGACCATGCCGTGGGGCAGCGCAGCCGATTCGGTAACCAACCCCGAGAATAAAAGTTCGGCAGCATCTAACAGCGAGGTTATTGCCGTTAATAATTCGATCCAGAAACTTTTGGTTGGAAATGATATACGCAAAAATTACCTGTTTATAGGTGCCACCTGGACCAGTGGAGGTGCGCCACCCAACGGAAAAAGTTATGGTGCGCCTGATACTACTGCCGGTGTTGCAATTGGTACCAATGTTTTGGCTAACACTACGATGGAAACTTATTTTCAAAACCCAAGCAGATCATGCTTATTCTGCCACTCTAACCAGGAAACGCCGTCTTTAACGCCAGGTACGCTAAGCCATATTTACTCGGCTATACAGCCACTAATTACCATGCACGATTTTATGAATAAGAAAAAGAAGAAATAATATTTATCATTATAAACAAGAAAAGGGCACCCTTTTCTTGTTTATAATGAATTTCCTTTATGGCATTACCTGGATAGCAGGTTTTACTGAAATAACACTATCAACTACAAAGTTGCTAACGCCGCGCCATGGTAAAGTGTGAAAGTATTCTTTATAATGTAGCTCCATAAATGCCCCCGCATTTTTATTGAGCTGATCTGCAACTTTCTGATCTGTAACAGAAAATGAAAATTGGTTAGATTGTATTGAACTGCCTGGTGTGCCTTTTAATCCTGTTTGTATTAAACGGCCTTCGTAGGTTTTAAATATATATCCTTTGTGCACAAATTGGTTCATAGTGCCGGCTTTAACACCATCGCCAAAAACAAAATAATACCGGTAATAAAATATGCCGCTTAATACTAGTATCAGAACTATTATAATAATGGGTACTATTCGTTTCATAATTAGTGTTTTAAATGCAGAACAATAATAACAAAAAATGCAATAGCTATGCTACTTGTGTTGTAGCAAAGTATTGCATTTTTGGTTGCAAATTTTACAAATTAAAATATTGGTCAATCTTTTCGCCAATATTATCAATGTCAGTTTGGGTAAGTTCTGTGGAATTTACTGCTACATATTTTCCGTTAGCGCTTTTGGCAATGCTGCCCAAACGGTTACGGCCCTGGGTTAAAAAGTAAGTGCTTTTAGCGGCATCTGGCATGTATTCTTTATGGGCAACAATATTGCTGGGTTCGCCCGCAATAAGGCATTGTATGTCTATCCAATCGTTCATAGCTATGTTTTTTTATACCAACAGTATTATGTGGTGCTGGTTTGGTGTAAAGCTAATCAAAATTGTAAGTACAAGGTTTTAAGCCAGTAATAATAATGATCAAGCCTCTCAATTTATGTTGAAAGGCTTGATCAACAATTTTAGTAATCAGATCGGGTACCTGAAGGCTATTTAGGAATATGCCCTTCAGCTATCCCCTTAAGTGATGAGATAGAGGGTAGCAGAAAGTAAGCTGTACCGCGCGTAACTACAAACTGAGGCAAAATACCGGTTGATTTTGGCCCCGGTACAGGCAGTACAACATTTTTGCCGTTAGCCATCGGGATGGTAAAAGTAGGGTCGATGTTATTACCGATAGGATCTGCACTGCGGTTGGCGATCAAGGGATCTTGCGTATTGAAATCGGGGCTGAACACATCACTAAAATTATTAGTGTTGATCCAACTATACAACGTTTCAAACTGCCCGCTGATATCCCCGCATAAAAACAGGCCGATAAGCCCGCGGTCGGCATCGGTATTATCATCAAGCAAGGGCGGTCCGTAAGCCATGCCGCGCCTTAGTATACGTGGCACAAGGGTTGATCCAGCAGCATCAACAGGTTCATCGCGAGGGTTAGCCACGCGTGTATGCGCAGCAAAAGGGCAGCGTAATCCCTGCGAATCATTGTTAACGGCCTGTTCATATCCAAAATCGGTACTCTTGGAGGTATCATGCTCAGGCATATCAGGCGAAAGCACAAGAGGCGAACCTTGCCGCCAGCGGCCGCAAATTTTTGCAGCAATCCATTCGACAGTTGTGTCTTTTTCTTTAGGGTTGATCTGTTGTGCCTGGTCTTCTAAAAAATTATCAAAAGTGACTACATCCTGGTACAGTACCCGGAAAGCGTTATAACAGCCATTTTTAGCAAACACAGCTTCGGGGCCATTGAGCGGTCCGGGGATGGGATTGGGTAGTGTGCTGTAGCCGATCAGGAAATTATTCAGATCTGCTTGGTCTGTACCTGCCGGGTTGTCATTCAGGTCGGGTTCGTCTATAGAATCCCTGTACTTGAAATGAATATAATCAGAAGGTATTAATGGATATTGCTCCAGCCTGCCTGTTTTTGATTTTAGTGGTAATAATTCGGTCACCGTACCTTTGCTGTTTTTTGCAGCTGTGGTTATCATATCAACAATACTATCCTGTGCGCCGGGGTTCATAGCGTAGGCATGCACAATGCAATGCACATCCTCGTTAGCAAATTTATTATTCCACCATTTAGATGGATCGCCATCCCCATAATCGCCAAGTGATAGCTGGGCACTATTAACATCCCATGGGCCGCGTTTAAATGTGGTAGAGAAGTTAGAATTATAAACGTTAAGATCTGACCTGACAATTGCAATGCCTCCGGCTGTGAGGCCAATATTCAGCATCATCTCTGGTTTTAGCGGTCCCCAGTCCTCAGCGTTTTGCAGGTGGGGCATTAAGGCTTTGAAAAAATGCCTGACACTGGTAAGATCGGCAGGTTTACTACTAAACTTAAATAACAGGTGTACAGAACAGGGATGCGTGTAGCCGCGAATAATTAGCCCCTGTATATCGGCCAGGTTAGGCCCGGGCGTAGTTTTTTTTAAAGCAGTCATAAAACTAAATTTAAAGGATGAAAAAAGCAGCCGGGTTGTTTTGCCCGGCTGGTGTATCTTAATTATTCCTTAACTATTTAGCTTTAGTAGCTGGTTTAAACTTGGCAACTATTTGTTTTACCGATTGTGGGTAAGCAAAATACAAATCGGCAGGTTTACTCACATTGCGATCATTAATAAAATTGGAGAAAATGTCGAAAGTGATTTTGTTAGGGTCAGTCGGGAAATCTTTAGGCTTGTTTGCCCATAAACCAATAAGAACAATAAATGCAGCTTTAATACCCGGCGAGTTTTCATAAAACGCTTGTAGGTAAGTGTCCATGTTACCATCAAATTCAGTTATTACCAATACCCCGGCTATACCCTGGCCATTGGTGTTAGGTACAAGGGCGATGCGGGCGTAATGAACAATGGCCATTTTATCTAACTGTTTCTTAGTTTCAGGGTTGTTAAAGTGGCTTTGTGCATAAGTTGCTGCTGCTTGTGCCTCCGCAGTTTGGTAAATAGGCACATACATGGTTAGTGGATTAGTATTTTGCATAATAGGTTTGGTTAGCTGCCTACTCTTTGATCCCGTTTTCGGCTACGCGGTGATATTTAAGAAATCTTGTAGAAGATCAATAAACCGGGATACAAAATGCTTTGCCCAGGGTTATAAATGGTTGATCTAATCTAAAATTATATTAGGCTAATTACCTAATAATTAAGTGTTTATTATAGGGTGATAACAGCTTTTTTTAAAACTGATAATATTGATAGGACATGGGTTAATTTGGGATTAACCGCTGGTCAGGAAATCTGTTATTTTAACCAATAAAAAAAGCCACCCGTTGAGAGTAGCTTTTTTGTGATTCCATCAGGATTCGAACCTGAGACCTACTGCTTAGAAGGCAGTTGCTCTATCCAGCTGAGCTATGGAACCATGCAAATATTTTTGCGAGTGCAAATATGCGAAAAATGTACCTTTAAAGCAACAGTTAAATTACATTTTGATTGATAGGGTAATATGTCATTAAGAAATATGTAAATTAGAGCATACTTATTGCCTTAGCCTATGAAAAAGAATTTATTGTTGTTGTTAAGTTTCTGCTTCAGTGTAACAACAGTTTTGGCACAAGTTACATCTCCACCGGCAAAATCAGATTCTGCAAAGGCTATTGTCCGTATTTGTGCGGTTAACAGGGGGAAAGCATTATCGGTTTTATTCGTAATTAAGTCAAAGAATGGAGAAGTTAGAGTTAAAGGTGGTAACGTGTTGTCAAATATAAATCCACAGGCAATCAAATCTATCAATGTATTAAAAGATAGTACAGCAACCAGAAAATATGGCAATGAAGCCCGTGATGGTGTAGTGGAAGCTGTTATTGATGATGATAAATACCCCGATCTTTATAAACAAATAGAAAAAGAAGTCGCAAAGAAAAACTGATTCCTCTTAATCTTTAATTCTCCTCAGCTGTATTGCATTTAATATCGGCTCACCTTTAATGGGTTTGAAACTGATATTAATGCCATTATTACCGATAACAGTTACCTCTGTTTTCTCTGTTCCGGCCGTAAGTGAGCCATATTTACTTGCCGCATTAAAGGTTGCCAGTAACGGCTTATCATTTGCCGATATGTCAAAAATACGTTCCTGTGATGTTTCCTTATTGGTGGTGTTATCCAGGTTGTAAGCTAATGCTTCTTTGGTTTTGTCTGTCGTAAGTTCGGCGAAATGTAAGGTAATTTCATAACGACCAGCCGGCACGTCGAATCTATAGCCCTGTATGCCTACCTGTTGAGTTTGGTAAATAGGGTCGTCGTTGGTGTTGATGATATTACGGTCGGTACCATAACTCTGGCGACTGTTGCCCTTCATGGCATAAGCTACACCGCCAATACTGCCGAAGCTGCCTGGTTTATAACTCTGATCGGGTTGCCAGATGTTTTGGTTTTGATCGATATAAAAACGTTTAGCTCCTAACAGGATGTTGATGTGTAAATCGGGTTGATTGTCTGCCTGTAATTTAGCAGGGATGAGGTTAAAATTAATGGTTGCTGCATCGGTGCAAGTTTGGTTACCTGCAATGGCTTCTATCTTATTTAACCTATTTTTAAAAGGCACATTGAACACAGTCATGCCATCAATAATATCTTTACTGCCTAAATTGATACCATTGACTTTTAGATTGACTTTCGACGTATTACTAAAAACCGTTACAGCCTGCGTACAAACAGATTGATTTAAACTATCGCTTACACCGGCCCTGATTTGCCATGTTGATATTTTAACAAATGGCTTTTTAGCCAGGTTAGCCTGATAGTAGTAGTAGGTGTCTTTAGGCTTTCTATCCCAGGTCAGCAAACCTTTATTGTTGATGTGGGGCATGGTTTCATCACGGGTTTCGGAGTTGAAATCGGCGAGGTTCCATACGGCAGCACCTGCTACAAATGGGCGTTCTTCAATCGCTTTCAAATATACTTTATGAAAGTCGACAGCATATTCTACGCTTTTATCAAATTTAATAGGCTGGGTAGCGTGGATTCGCGGATCGGCATCTGCACCAAATTCTGAAATGATAACAGGTAAGGCAGGAAAGTCTTTGTGGAAACTGTCCAGGAACTTAGCAAAATCTGAAGTCTGTCCCCCATACCAGCCGCTATATAAATTCCATCCGATGATCTGCGGAATTTGCACCAGGCCAACCGAGCGGTATTTGTTATAATCGCCGTGGCAGGCAATCATGGTATAGCGCGATGGATCTTCTTTGTGGGTTAAGCTATCCAGTGTTTGTGCCAGCTTTTTAATGTTGGCGAAGTATACCTGCTGGCGGGCTTTATCATCACCAAACTTAGGCCTCAACAGCACCTCATTCATATAAGCCCAGATAACTACACTTGGGTGATTGAAGTTCTGACGGATCATCTCCACCTGCATGTTTTTGCAGGTTTCGGTAAAGGCTTCGTTTTCTGTTATGGCATTTATAACCGGAATTTCTACCGAAGCGAGTATCCCCAGCTTATCACATGTTTCTAGGATTTTTGGGTCTTGCGGATAGTGCGACACACGGATAAAATTGCCGCCCATTTGTTTAATTAGTTCGACATCGCGCTCATTATAATTCGAAGGGATAGCATTACCAAAACCTTCAATATCCTGGTGCCTGCTGGTGCCCACTAATTTCAATGGCTTACCGTTCAGGAAGAAACCTTTCTCGCCATCAAATTTAAACCAGCGGAAACCTAACGGATTGGTGATTTCATCTAAAACCGCCCCTGTTTTGGCATCAACCAATTGTGTGCGCACCAGGTATAAATGCGGATCTTCAGGCGACCATAAATGCGGCTTAGCAATAGCCGGAATATTTTGAGTGAAATCAGACGATGTTAAATTGCTTTTTACTTTGGCTACTGTCTTAGCGCCATCAGATATGGTGGTTATTAATGATAGATGGGCTGTTGATCCTTCAATTTGACCGGTAATTTTTACAGAAGCTTTTGATGCAGAAACTTCCGGCGTAGTAATAAAAACACCATTAGCAGCGTGGCTTAAACTGAAATGACTTTTATTGGTAGCCACCAGGTACACATTGCGATAAATACCACCGTAAAAAGTAAAGTCGGCACTTAAGGGAGGGATATTTTCGTTAAAGCTGTTATCAACCTTTACAGCAATTTCATTAGTCTGATTTGCACCGATTTTTAAGTATTGATCGGCCTCTACACAGAAACGGGTATAGCCACCTTTGTGGCTACCGGCTTTATGACCATTAATGTAGACTTCGGTTTCTTGATTCGCACCGTTAAAATAAAGGAACAGGCTTTTGCCTTTATAGCTATCATTCAATGTTAAAGTCTTTCTATACCAACATGCTCCGCGATAATAGCCGGGCGTATCGTCCATCACATCATCCTTGTTCCAGGTGTGGGGCAGGTTGATGTTTTGTAGATGCGTGCTATCCTTATTGAATTTCCAGCCTTTATCCAGATTAATTTGCGTGCGTGATTGTGAGAACGCAGCAGCTTTTATTAAAACAAGTACAGCGAAAAAGAAAAGAACTTTAACCGTTTGGTTTGTCATGGTAGAGGCGGGTAGATTTTATTTTTAACGTTTAGGCTTCTTTCTTACTTCGTTTAATACCAGTTGCCAGTTTAAATATTGCGGGTCTTGGGCTGCTTTTTTAATGGTGCTGATGTAGCTGGGATCGAAATACGAAGCCAGTGATAACAAGTAGATGCCGCTTTTGGGTTCGAACAAAGTACCTGCCTCATAACCTTTTTCGTGGTTCTCGGCACGTTTTTTATCAAATGCTACCGTGCTTTTCACAAACTCGCCGTGCGTTTTTTCGCCGGTCATGTAGGGGATCATAAAGTCTGAACACTTTTTGATGGATGAACCGTTTGGTGTTTGATAATTGAAATAGTTTTTACCTGTTGCGCGGTATAATACGATGCAAGTGCTTAACAGCGGCTCAATATCATAGGTATGATAGTGGAAGGCATCGCGTTCAATAAAATCGTGTGTGGTGCCATCGGCATTCAAGTTTACTGCCAGTTGTTTTTCAAGTTCGGTGGTAATGTAGGTGTCGTATTTGTCGGTATGTAGGGTATAAGCAATCAAGGCAATCATCTTAATCCGGTGAGAGTTCCAGTTGTTGATGGCTGTGCCTTTGCCTGGCTTGGCCGACACGCTGTTTACTTCCGAATCAGCAATGCTATCAAACCATTGGTCTATCAGTGTTTTGTTTTCTGCCGATAGTTCAGCTCTCACCAAATCATAGCCAGTAACCATATCTTCGAGTTTGGTTTCGTCGATTGGGTCGCCGGTGGCTTTGTTGGTTCTGGCCCAGGCAGTCAGGAAATCTGTGGCTTTATCCAGATAATCCTTCTTGCCGCTAATACGATAAGCAAATGCCAGCGCATAAACTTTATAGCAATCCTGTGCTGCTTTTAAGCTTGCAGTTTTAGCCGGGTTGCCTTCGAGTAATCCCTGTGAAGTTATTTTCTCAATTGGGTTCGGTGTTTCTGTGAATGCTTTATCGGCTGCTGATTGTATGGGTTCGTAAACCTTTTTGTAGGCTTCATTTTTGTCGATCGAAACCTTTAATTGTTTTAGTTCGTCTTTATTCAAACTTGCAAATTGCGCTTTTGCACTCATCACAAAAGTCAAAAATCCCACAGCCAGCAGCAGCTTTTTCATTAGCAGAAATTAATAGTTAAACGCTTTTTTAATACCCAGTTCCAAGCCGCGTAATTCGGCTAAACCGCGTAAACGGCCAATGGCAGAATAACCCGGATTGGTTTTCTTATGCAGATCATCCAGCATTTTATGGCCATGATCGGGACGGAAAGGCATACTTAAATCTTCGCGACCGGCTGCTTTACGTTTCTGCTGTTCTTCTAACAAGGCTTTCATTACCGCATACATATCCACATCGCCAGCCAAATGGTCGGCTTCGTGGAAGTTGCCAAACTCATCGCGTTTGGTACTGCGTAAGTGAATGAAATGGATCCGGTCGCCGAGGCGTTGAACCATGCCCGGCAGATCATTATCAGCATTTACACCGAAAGAACCGGTGCAGAATGTTAAGCCGTTATTGCGGCTGTCTACAGCATTATAAATATCTTCAATATCTTTCTCATTGCTCACCACACGTGGTAAACCTAAAATAGGGTAGGGAGGGTCATCCGGGTGGATACACATCACCACACCGGCTTCCTCGGCAGTGGGGATTACCTGTTGTAAAAAATGAGCCAGGTTGGCTTTCAATTCCTGCGGACCAACGTTATTGTACGATGCCAGCACTTTCAGAAACTCTTCCAAAGTATAACCTTCTTCCGATCCTGGTAACCCGGCTATAATATTTTTAACCAAAAGCTTTTTAGCTTCTTCGCTCATGCTGGCATGGCGGGTTTTGGCTTTTTCTATAATTATATCGGTATAGCTTTTCTCCGCATCCGGGCGTTTCAGTATCAGCATATCAAATGCCGCAAACTCAGCCAGATCGAAGTTTAAAGCAGTCGAACCATCAGGCATCGGGTAATCCAGATCGGTACGTGTCCAGTCCAATACGGGCATAAAATTGTAGCATACTATGTTAATGCCGCACTGGCCCAGATTAGCTAAGCTTTGCTTATAGTTATCAATATACAGCTGGTAATTGCCGCTGCGTTTTTTGATATCCTCGTGTACGGGTACACTTTCAACCACACTCCAGGTTAACCCGGCAGCTTCAACAATGGCTTTTCTTTTTTGGATCTCCTCAACCGGCCAAACTTCGCCGTTGGGGATATGGTGCAGGGCTGTAACCACGCCTGTTGCGCCTGCCTGTTTTACATCTGCCAAAGAAACCGGATCATTCGGGCCGTACCAGCGCCAGGTTTGTTCTAAACTCATTTTTGTATTCTGTATTAATGCTTTCGGGGCGAATATATATTACAGCGCGTACTTTTCGCTATCGGTTTGTATAAAGTCCCATCTGCAGGGGCTAAATGAATCAACCAGCATGCCTTCTTCCAAACAAACACAGCCGTGTACAGTGTAAGGCGGCACATAATAACCATCGCCTTTGTTAATTATTTTCTTGGTATCGCCAATGGTCATCTCGAAAGATCCACTTTCTACGTAGCTGGCCTGCGCATGCGGGTGGCTATGTGGTTCCCCCACACCGCCTTTTTCAAACTTTACTTTTACCAGCATCAGTTTATCATCATAGCCTAATACCTGGCGTTGTACACCGGGGCCGGTTATTTCCCAGCCGGCTTGTTGTTCGTTCTGGAATAAATTACTTTGTATCATTTCACTAATTATTTAAAGTGCCGGCGGCGTTAATAACAGGTTTTTTATCGGCTAAATGTTTCTGGCGAAGCAGGGCTTCCAGGTAATAGTAATCAGCATAAATAATTGGCACATCAATCTCGCTTTTAGCAGGTTTGTGGCCGGTACTGTGCAGCAATAAAAAGCCGTGGGCACTATCGGGTTTTGCCTGGTAATGTTCACTCAGGCTTTTAATAATTTTATCAGCATTGGCTTTATAGGTTTTGCCATTGCTGCTGTAAGTGCTCAGCTCAAACAACGCTGAAGCCATAATGCTGGCCGCCGATGCATCGCGCGGAACGTTAGGGATTGCGGTGTCATTGTAATCCCAGTAAGGTACCAAATCCTTAGTCATGTTAGGGTTGCTGAAAATGAACTTGGCAATGTTCTCGGCTTGCTGTAAATAGGCTTTATTGCCGGTTTCGCGATAGCATAAAGTATAGCCATACAATCCCCAGGCTTGTCCGCGCGCCCATGCCGATTCATCTGCAAAGCCCTGGTGGGTTTGCTTGTGCAATACCTTGCCGGTTTCAGGATCATAATCAATTACGTGGTATGAGCTATAATCGGCACGGAAATGATTCTTCATGGTTGTATTGGCATGCGTTACCGCAATCTTATAAAAGCTCGAATCGCCGCTTAGCTTGGTAGCCTCAAACAAAAGTTCGAGGTTCATCATGTTGTCGATAATTACCGGGTATTTCCATTCCCTGCGGTTATCCCACGATTTAATGCAGCCAACTGTCGGGTTGAAGCGCGTACAAAGCGTTTTTGCGGCTTCGATAATTACATCTTTGTAATGGGCATCATGCGTTAAACGGTAGGCATTACCTACACTGCAATAAACCTTAAAGCCCATATCGTGTGTGCCGCCGTTGGTTTTTTCGCCTTCCATTATAGTGGTAAAAGGGATGGCTTTTTCTTTCCATTCCGGCTTGCCGGTAAACTCATATAGATACCATAGTTCGCCTGCAAAAAAGCCGCTGCACCAGTCTTTGCTGTTTACCAGTGCCAGGCTGCCATCAGGGTTAATATTACGGGGCGAAAATACGCCGGGCTTGGTAGCGGTAGCTTTAGCCTGTGCGGTTTCTTTCAGCAATACTTCTGTTTGATGCTGGGCAAAATCAAAAGCTTTATCGATAGATTTCTGTGCAAAAGCACCTAATGCCAGTGTTTGCAGTAATAATGCAGGGATTGCAAATTTAATCTTCATCCGTAAGTCGATTAATTAGCCATGTGAATTTTGATTACCAGTTTCTTCACCACATCGTAGCCATCAACCTTCATGTTAGGCTTGTGTACATCGTTAGGGAAAAACAGGAAAAAAGTACTTGGCTCGGCAGTATGCACTGTGCCGGTTGCACTATAGTTTGCTACATCCTTTGCAGCATCGTAAGGTTTGGTTACGGTTGCTGTGCTTAGTGGAGTAACCTCGATATTCTCTTTACCCTTAATTACATATTGCAGGTCGATGTATTTTTGGTGCGATTCCCAACCTGCTTTAGCAGGTTCTTTTGATGGCGCTTCAGTAATAGATGCATAAGCGTTATCGCCATCAATAGGATATTTACCGGGGGCGATGGTATTGAGATCGGTGTTTTTAAGATAGGTAAAAACGCTATCCCATAAAGCCTTGTGGGCATGGTATTGTTTGTAAAATTCAACCGCATCAACAGATGGGTCTACATTTTGGCTGATGCCGTTATTCCATGTTTTGCTTTGCAGCCATTTTTTAGCTTCCTTCTCATTAGGTTGTTGTGCTAAGGCAATATTTTCTATCATAAAAAAACTAATTGCGAATAAAATTACCGGTAATACTAATCTCGTTTTCATAGGTAAAAGCAGGGTTGGTTAACCGTTTGGTTATGTTTAATAATTGGTTTGTTGTGCCGTTTCCGGATATTACAACGGTCAATATTACGACGTATTCATCTTAAATTAACCAATCCTGCCCTATATTTCTACGCAAACGTTATCGGAAAACAGGGTGTTGTAACCGTTAAAAAGTTTCCGATAACGTTTGCGTAGAAATAACAATCCATTTGTTTTTAATTAAACATTGAGAGTTGTAGAATTGCTAAACCATTATAAAAAGTTAAATCCCTTTAAAGCATATATCCCTTGAAAGTATTACATAGCGTACACCCTGATGATTTTAAAACCTATCAGACCGCGTTGATCCGTGAGCGTTTTCTGGCTGACGGAATTGTACAAGCAGATCAAATCAATTGTGTTTACACCCATTACGACCGTATGATTGTTGGCGGTGTAAACCCGGAGAACAAAACGATTGAACTGGAGAACTACCCAAACCTGCGTGCCGAATACTTTCTGGAGCGCCGCGAAATAGGTATCATTAACGTAGGTAACGGCGCAGGTACAGTTACTGCCGATGGTGTTGCTTACGACTTAAACAAACTGGACTGCCTTTATATTGGTAAAGGAACTAAGCAGGTAACTTTTGCTGCTAAAGATGCTGCGAACCCGCCGGTATTCTTTTTACTATCGGCCCCGGCGCATAAAACCTATCCAACCACTTTAATGACTAACGAACAAGCCGTTAAAGTAAACGCAGGTGATATTACAACTGCCAATCATCGTACCATTAATAAATACATTCATTTAGAAGGTATACAAAGCTGCCAGCTGGTAATGGGCTTAACTATTTTGCATGGCGGCAGTGTTTGGAACACCATGCCACCGCACGTGCACGACAGAAGGATGGAAGCTTACTTCTACTTTGACGTACCGCAAGGCCAGCGTATTTTCCATTACATGGGCGAGGGCACAGAGACCCGTCATATTTTAATGGATAATTACGACGCAGTGGTATCGCCACCGTGGAGCATTCACTCGGGCGTGGGCACAGCAAGCTATAGCTTTATATGGGGCATGGCCGGCGAAAATCTAGATTATACAGATATGGATGCTTTAAGCATCCCGGAAATACGATAAGAACCTAAACCTTATCACTACAAACAAAAAGATTTTAATACGTGGAAAATAACTATTCATTAAAAGGTAAGGTAATTGTTGTTACCGGTGGCACAGGTATACTTGGCAATTCGTTTGTAAATGGCATTGTTGAGGCCGGTGGCGCAGTAGCCATATTGGGCCGTAACAAACAGGTAGCTGAAGAACGTGCTGAAGCTATTAATAAAAACGGTGGCCAGGCTATTGGCGTTGTTGCCGATGTTTTGGACGAAGCTGCCTTGCAGGAAGCAAAAGCTACCATCCTTGCCAAGTTTGGCCGTATCGATGGCTTGGTTAACGCGGCGGGTGGTAATATGCCCGAAGGTGTTTTAGCGCCCGAAGATGATATTTTTAAAATGAACATCGACGGTATGAAACGTGTACTTGATGTAAATCTTTGGGGTACATTAATACCTACACAGGTTTTCGGCGAAGCTATTGCGCAGAGCGGAAAAGGCAGCATCGTTAACATATCATCCATGAACTCTAAGCAAGCCGTTACCAAAGTGCTGGGCTATAATATGGGTAAGGCTGCTGTTGATTGCTATAACCAATGGTTTGCCGTTGAACTGGCTAACCGTTATGGTGATGCCATCCGCATGAATGCATTAGCTCCAGGCTTTTTCTTAACCGAACAAAATAAAAACTTACTGACTACTCCGGATGGCGGTTATACTGCACGCGGCGAATCAGTGATCCGCAAAACACCTTTCAAACGTTTTGGTCGTCCGGATGAATTGATCGGTGCGTTGGTTTGGTTACTGAGTGATGCATCGGCCTTTGTAACAGGTTCGATGGTTTGCATAGATGGTGGGTTCTCAATTTTTAGTGGTGTTTAAATTTAATTACATTTAAACACCAATAAATACTGATTAATAAACATGGGATTACAGGTTGATACTTCCGGTGCGGTTTTAACATTTGGCGAAATGCTGCTCAGGATTTGTCCGGATGGGGATAGTAACTGGCTGAAAGAAAACAACCTGCCGGTTTATGTTGGCGGTGCCGAGCTTAACGTGGCAACTGCGCTGGCCAAATGGGATATCGAATCTAAATACTTTACGGCATTGCCGGCCAATGGCATGTCGGAGCAATTGATCGGGTATCTCAATCAGCGTAATATTGATACTTCAGCCATTTACCATGGCGGCAGCCGTTTGGGCTTGTTCTTTTTAACCAAAGGCAGCGACATGAAGCATGATGCCCTCATCTACGACCGCGCCCACTCAGCTTTTGCTGAACTGAAGCCGGGAATGATTAATTGGGACGAGGCTTTGGCGGGCGTAAGGTGGTTTCACTTTAGTGCCATTTGCCCGGCTTTGACACAGCAAACGGCAGATCTGTGTGAGGAAGCTTTAGAAGCAGCATCGAGATTAGGAATTACCATATCTGTCGATATGAATTACCGCGCCAAATTATGGCAGTACGGTAAAGACCCTAAAGAAATTATGCCGCGGCTGGTTAAATATTGCGACCTAATAATGGGCAATGTTTGGGCATCAGAAAAAATGCTGGGCATACCGGTTACGCCGGATGTGAGCGAATCGGGACAGAAGAGTTTATACCTGAAATCGGCATTGCTGAGTTCGGAAGAGATTATGAAGCAGTATCCAAAATGTAAGGCGGTGGCTAATACCTTTAGGTTTGATGGGGGGAAGGACATCAATTACTACTGCGCATTATACACCGACGGTCATTTATACCACTCGGCCGAATACCAGGCCGATACTATTGTTGATAAAGTAGGCAGCGGTGATTGCTTTATGGCAGGGTTGATCTATGGTTTTTGCAATCAGCTGGCACCATCAGAGGTGCTTGACTTTGCAACTGCAGCCGCTTTCGAAAAATTATTTATCTGGGGCGATGCCACAACCAGCACCGTTCATCAAATTAAAGAAGCTATTAAGTATGAAAACTAAGCAGGATATTTTAGATAGCATTTTAACCCAGGGTATGCTGCCGCTGTTTTATCATAAAAGTGAAGAGGTAAGCATCGAGGTAACCCGTACCCTGTACAAAGCAGGCATCCGCGTTATTGAATATACTAACCGTGGCGAGGCAGCGCTTGATAACTTTAAGGCACTGGTACGCCTGCAACAGGAAGAGTTGCCTGAATTGATCTTAGGTATCGGCACCATAAAAACTGCACAGCAGGCAACAGATTATGTTGATGCCGGGGCGCATTTTTTAATCTCGCCAATAGTTAGTCCAGAGGTTGCCGCAGTAGCTGCTAAAAATGATTTAATGTGGGTTCCCGGTTGTATGACACCGACCGAAATTCACCAGGCGCAGCAATTTGGCGCATTGTTGATTAAAATTTTTCCGGCTAATATTCTGGGGCCAGCGTTTGTGTCATCAATAAAAGAATTATTTCCGGGGCAATTATTTATGCCAACGGGTGGTGTGGAGCTGGAGCACGAAAACATTTCGGGCTGGTTCCATGCAGGTGTGTGCGCAGTTGGGATGGGAAGCAAACTGATCACCAAAAATGTATTGGAATACAAAGAATACGACCAATTATATACAGAAACCTTGCGGGCATTGCAGATAGTGCAAAGCGCAAGATAAACCAACCTAATTAAAATTATGGGAAAAAGTAACGTAGGCAAATACAGATGGGTGATTGCATCTCTTCTGCTGTTTTCTACTACAATCAATTACATGGATCGCCAGGTAATCAGTTACCTGAAAGAGTTCTTCTGTTCGCCGGTTGCTACCGGTGGTTTCGGGTGGACTAATACACAATACGCTAACGTTACCTCCTTTTTCACAGCCTTTTATGCCGGTGTTACCATTGTAGCCGGTTTAGTGATAGATAGAATCGGTACTAAACTGGGTTTAGCATTTTCATTAATTATCTGGTCGGTTTTTGGTATACTGAATGCCTTTGCTGGCGCTACAGTTGCCTTGCACGTGGTAATCCGCAGCTTGTTTGGTTTGGGCGAGGCCGGTAACTTCCCGGCATCTATCAAAACAGTGGCCGAGTGGTTCCCTAAAAAAGAACGTGCACTGGCTACAGGTATCTTCAACAGCGGATCTAATATTGGTGCCATGATTGCCTCTTTGTTTGTGCCCTGGTGTTTGGGTTATTTCGGTACCGAGCATGGATGGAAATATGCCTACATTATTACCGGCGCATCTGGTTTTGTGTGGTTAATCTTTTGGTTCTTATTGTACAATCCACCATCAAAAACAAAAGCTTTATCGCAGGAGGAATACGACTATATCCACAGTGATGACCTGGCTATGCATGTAGCCGGTTCTGAAGATGTGGCAGTGCGCGAGAAAGTCTCATGGGGTAGTTTATTTAAATACAAACAAACCTGGGCATTTTTTACAGGTAAGTTTTTGACTGATGGGATATGGTGGTTCCTGCTTTTCTGGTTGCCCGATTATTTGAAGAAACAATTCGGAATGACGGGCCATGAGGTAATGCTGCCAACTTTTATCGTATACGGTACCGCCATATTCGGCAGTGTGTTCGGTGGTAGTATCCCTATGTTTTTCATCAACAAAGGCATGGAGGTTTACAAAGCAAGGATGACGGCTATGTTGATTATTGCTGTTATACCAATCACGCTTTTATCAACCCAATACTTTGCTAATAAAGATGCATTTGGCAGCAATGCCGTAATATTTGCTGTGGCAGTGATTTGCCTGGGTGCGGCTGCGCATCAGGCATGGTCTGCTAACTTGTTTACTACGGTATCAGATATGTTCCCTAAAAAAGCAGTGGGTTCGGTTACCGGTATTGGCGGCATGGCGGGTGGTATTGGCGGTGTGTTGGTACAACAACTGGCCGGCCACTTAACCGATTTTTATAAAGCAACACCACATATTGCTTATGGTATTATGTTTATGGTTTGCGCCTTCGCATACGTTATTGCATGGACTATTATGAAGACTTTAGTACCGAGATTTAAACAGATTGATTTATAATTCCATAGGCCTGTTTTGCCGCATTTGCTCAAGTTTATTTATATTGGCGGATTGTTTAGGTGAATGCGTCCGCATGAGCCAGGGGGGAGGCCAATATGAATTTTAATGCGATAACAATACGTGACATTGCCAAAGAATTAAATCTTTCTGTTTCAACGGTATCAAAAGCGTTGCGGGATAGTCATGAGATTAGCGAAAAGACCAAGAAATTGGTTATGGAGTATGCCCGCGAGAAAAATTATCGACCTAACCCAATCGCTCAAAGCTTGAAACAAGGCCTCAGCAAATCAATCGGTATTGTTGTTTCTACCATCGAAAACCAGTTTTTTTCGCAGGTAATTAACGGTATCGAATCGGTTGCTTATAAGGAAGGCTACAATGTGATCATCACCCAAACCCATGAGTCGTATGACCTGGAAGTGAAAAACGTTGGGCACTTAACGCACCGTTCTATTGATGGTCTGTTGATCTCGCTTTCTACCGAAACCAAAGACATTGAACACCTGCAAAGGTTGCACAGGCAAGGATTACCCATTGTTTTCTTTGATCGCGTAAGCAACGAGATTGATACCCACAAAGTAATTGCCGATAATTACCGGGGTGGGTATAATGCCACCAAACACCTGATCGAATCGGGATTTGACCGGATAGCGCATATTACCAGCCCCCCAAATATTTCTATCACTAAAGAGCGTTTAGCAGGTTATCACCAGGCATTAGCAGATGCGGGAGTAACTTTGCCTGATAACTACATTAAGTATTGCCCGCACGGTGGCCGCGATATCAGCGAAATTGAGAACGCATTAAACGAACTATTGGCACTGGACCCCAAACCCAATGCTATTTTCACCACATCAGACAGGATCACTACAACCACACTTTTCCTGATCAATAAGATGGGCATAAAGATTCCGGAAGAGATTGCCTTGGCCGGATACACTAACACCACCTTGGCCGATGTTTTAAATCCCCCGCTTACTTCTGTCTATCAACCGGGCTTCGAAATAGGCCAAAAGGCAACCGAGATGCTGATTAGCTTAATTACAAGCAAGCGCCCGGTTACCGAATTTCAAACGGCGGTATTGCCTACGCAATTATTCGTGCGTAAGTCTTCAATCAAAAAATCATAACAAACAGAACGCTTCATTACGTATCTCTCAATATACTTAGTGTGTTGAGAGAAAACTAATTTTTGGTGCATGAAACGGTTTAATACTATTCATTTTAGTTGAGCTGTTGCGAAAACGATTTCGTAAATAAATAAGTCAAAACTCTTCAAATCCTTATCTAATCAGGTATTTTTGATAAGTGCAGATGATCTAACACCAATAGTACCAATTGTAAACGCTGCACTCTCTTTTATTAATTTGTGATTTAAATGATACGTAAACTAATCTTTAGTACGCTCTTCGTGTTGTTAATTGTTTGTCGCGCAACATTTGCCCAAACAGTTACACTTGATTATTATTTCAACCATGAAACGCATATTAAAGATGGTGCGCCTCAAAGATTTCACTACTTGTGGGATGATAAAGCCAATACCGGCTTTTCTATCTGGGGTGATATTTTTAAACAACAAGGTGCTGTATTAGATACCTTGGGTAATGCGCCAACAGTGGCTAATTTGAAAGGTTCAAGCGTTTATATTATTGTTGATCCCGACACTAAGAAGGAAAATCCAAAGCCGAATTATATCCGTAGCGAAGATGCAGATCAGATAGCAGAGTGGGTAAAAGCTGGTGGCGTACTGGTTTTAATGGCCAACGATAGCGCCAATGTAGAGCTGCCTCACTTTAATATTTTAGCCGGCCGTTTCGGGATGCATTTTAATAACGATTTGCAAAATCATGTAATAGACGATGCCCACTTTGCAGATGGCGCAGTGGAGATGGTTAACAACCCTATATTCAAGACTACTAAGAAAGCTTTTCTGAAAGATGTATGCAGTATTGAATTGAAAGGTAAAGCAAAGCCTGCTTTTAAAGCTGCAAATGGCGCTGTAATTGCCGCCACTGTACAATACGGCAAAGGAATAGTGTTTGCCGTAGGCGACCCCTGGTTATATAACGAATACGTGAACGGCCGTTTACCTGCCGGCTATGATAATGATAATGCCGCCCGTGATTTGGCCAAATGGCTATTGGCGCAGGCCAACAGTAAGAAGACTAATCAATAAACCTCAAATAGTTTACTAAATTTTTAATGGATGGAAGAGTAAAGAAAGACTAATCATTAAACCGGGGTGCTGGCACATGCCCGATTTATAAAAGTCCCGCTCATTACCAAAAAATGAACAACGCGAGTTGTATGGGAACCTTTTTGTCAAAAAAATTAAAAAGTTTATTCAAAACAGCATATAATATGAAGAGAAGACCTTTACATTTAGATATACTTAAGCGTACTATTTTACCGGCTGTGCTCATACTGGGCAGTGTTTCGGTAGGTAACGCTAAAGCGCATCATGCATTAGCAAGTGTGGCATATAAAGCTGCGCCCTCGCTAAACAAAGCAGCAGCGCCAATAAAAGTAACCGGTGTAGTAACCGACGATAAAAACCTGCCCTTACCAGGTGCAAACGTAATTATTAAAGGTACCAAGCAGGGTACAACAACTGATGTTAGCGGCCGCTATACCATTACTGCCGATGAGGGTGCCACGCTGGTGATCTCATCTGTAGGTTATGATCCTAAAGAGATTCCATTGCAAGGGCGTACCAAATTGGATGTACAATTATTAACCAACGCCAAAAGCCTTAACGAGGTTGTGGTAGTTGGTTACGGTACCCAAAAGAAACGCGATGTAACCGGCTCGGTAGGTTCGGTAGCATTAACCAACGTTGCTAAAACGCCGGTTTTTGGTACAGCACAATTACTACAGGGCCAGGTGAGCGGCGTGCAGGTAACGCAATCTAACTCGCAACCGGGCGCATCGTTTACTGTGCGGATCCGTGGTACAAACTCTATCAACTTCAGCAGTGATCCATTGTACGTAGTTGATGGTTTTGCAGGTGCAGATATTACCGCTTTAAATCCCAACGATATTGCTTCGATGGACGTGCTAAAAGATGCATCATCAACAGCTATATACGGTAACCGTGGTGCCAATGGTGTGGTAATTATAACCACTAAATCAGGCTCGGTAGGCCGTAAAACTGTATCGGCTGATGTTTACTCAGGCTTTCAGCAAGTAGGCAAAACATTGGATATGATGAATGCCCAGCAGTTTGCTACTTACCTGAACAGGGTAACGGCTATTATTACGCCTGCTGCAGCCTTACCATTTACACAAGATCAGATCAATAATTTGGGCGAAGGTACCAACTGGCAAAAAGAACTATTCAGAACTGCACCGGTAACCAATGCCAACCTTTCTATCACAGGAGGTAGTGAGGATACCAAATTTTTGGTAAGCGGTAGTTTCTTCGATCAGCAGGGTATCATCATTAACTCGGGTTACAAACGTGGTACCTTAAGATTTAATCTTACCCACAATGTGAGCAGTAAAATTCACTTTGGTATGAACTCACAGGTGTCTTATGATCAGCAAAATCTGGCTAACGTAAATACTACAGGTGGTAGTACAGGTGGTACATTGTTAGATGCATTACGTGCCAGCCCAACCGTACCTGTTTATGATGCAACTGGTGCCTATACTTTCCAAAACGGACCAACAGGTTATACAACGGTATTAGGTAACCCGGTTGCTGCAGCACGTTTAAATACAGATGTTGCAACCAATATGCGTATCTTCTTTAACGGTTATGGCGATTACGACATTATGAAAGGCCTTAAGCTGAAAATAAGCATCGGTACAGATGATAAGTACAACCACGAAAAAATCTTCAGACCGAGCACTACTTATTTAGGTGCACAGAGTGGTGGCTATGCCCAAATCATCAACCCAGAAAACTTTAACTGGTTAAATGAAAACACGCTGAGTTATAATACAGTGATCAATAAAATTCACTCTATCAGCGCGGTGGCCGGTTTTACTTATCAGGAGTTTAAGTACAATACAAGCAGTGCTATTGCCCAGCAGTTAACTACTAATAACCTGGGTACAGATAACCTTTCGGTAGGTTCGAGCTTGTCTTCATCATCAAGTGCTAATAAAAATACACTGGCTTCATTTATCGGTCGTGTAAACTATAGTTTGATGGATAAATACTTGTTAACGGCATCTATCCGTCGTGATGGTTCGTCAGAACTGGGTGACTCTCACAAATGGGGAACATTCCCATCTGGTGCTGTGGCATGGCGCATCTCTAATGAAGATTTCCTGAAAGACGTTCACGCGATCAGTGATTTGAAATTACGCGGTGGTTATGGCGAAACCGGTAACTCAAACATCGGCCCGTATAATTCATTATCGCAATATTCTTTCAATAGCTATGTGCTTAACGGTGTGCGTGTGGTTGGTACCTCACCAAACAACATTGGTAATGCTAACCTGCAATGGGAATCAACCAAATCATACAACATTGGTGTTGATTTGGGCTTATTCCAAAACCGCATCACCTTTAACGCCGATTACTACGATAAAAAAACTTCAGAACTGTTGTTCTACCGTACTATCCCGTCAACTTCTGGGTTTAACACAGCTTTGGGTAATTTACCGGGTAACAACATCGAGAATAAAGGTTTCGAGTTTAACTTAAATACGGTTAACATCACCAGCAAAAACGTTAAGTGGACTACCAATTTTAACTTCTCGCGTAACATGAACAAGGTGCTTAACCTTGGCGGCATCCCTTACCAGTTAACCGGTAACGTAAGCTCGAGCTTATATCCTGGTGGTAACAGCGCAGGTATTTTGCAGGTGGGTAAACCAATCGGTTCATTCTACGGCTATGTGTTTGATGGTATATGGCAAAGCCAGGCCGAGATTACAGCAAGTGGTATAACAACACCTGTAAAACCGGGCGATCCTAAATACAAAGACCTGAATGGCGACCATTTGATCAACGGATCCGACCGTACTATTATTGGCCAGGCAGTGCCTAAATTTAGCTATGGCTTTAACTCAAACCTAACCGTTGGCCGCTTTAACCTGTTTGTATTAATACAAGGCGTTTACGGTAACCAGATTATGAATGAGAACTTAATTGAAGGCGAAAACGGTACTGTAGCTGATAATAAACTGGCTTATGTATTGACAGATAGCTGGAACGGACCAGGTACAAGCAATACCCTACCAAGTGTAGGTAGTACCCTGCGCCGCAGCTTAGGCCCAACCAGCGATATTTTGGAGAGCGGCAGTTACCTGCGTTTCAAAACCATTACACTGACTTATGATTTGCCTTTATCGAAACTTACACCGGTGTTTAGAACAGCAAGTATTTATGCAACAGGCCAAAACTTGTTTACCATAACCAAATACAAAGGTTACGATCCGGAGGTTAACTCTTATTCAAATTCGAGCGGTAACTATACTTCATTGGGTACAGATTATAACCCATATCCAAACATCAAAACATACACTTTGGGCGTAAGACTTGGTTTTTAATCAATTAAGAAAAACAACATGAAAAAGAGATATATATTATTTGCTTTAGCTGGTCTGGTACTGGCATCATGCAAAAAGCAGTTAGAAGAAAAGCCATACAGTATTTTAACCAATACTAACTTTTATACCAACGCAACAGATGCACAAGCTGCTATAAACGGTGTGCTTAGCCAGTTGCAGCCGCAGGCTTACTATCAGCGTACTATTTACATTATGACAGAGCTTTCGGGCGATTGCCTGGTGCCGCTGCTTACGCAAAATCAGGAACGTATTGATATGTACAAGCTTACCTACGGGCCAACCAATATTGAAATTACCAACTGGTGGCAAAATAGTTATAAACTGATAAGCCGTGCCAATGATGTGATTGCCAATGTGCCTAAAATTAATATGGATGTTACTGCCAGAAACAATATTGTTGGTAATGCCATGTTTTTACGTGGTATGGCTTACTTTGACCTGGTACGCTCATTTGGTGATGTACCTTTAATTACTGCACCAATTGTAAGCACATCAGACCCTAATTTATTACCTGCGCGTGCAGCTTCAAGTGCGGTTTATGCACAGGTGATCAGCGATTTAAAATATGCTGAAGCCAATTGCTTAACAGAAGATAAAATTACCTCTGCCAATAAAGGGATGGTTTCATCAGCTGCAGCTTCTGGTATGTTAGCAAGAGTATACCTGCAACGTGCAAGTACTAAATTTGCTGATGCCAACGATAACCAAAATGCTTTGGCAGAGTGTAACAAGGTAATTAATGCCGGTACATACAAACTAATGGCCGATTATACCGATGTGTTTAACTGGGATAAAAAATACTATCCAACTCAAACAGAGAATATCTTCTCGGTACAATTTGGTAACAACAGTACAAGCACTACACAAAACATTACCATCCGTATGTTTTCGCCTGCCGGCTTAGGTGGTTCGGGTTCGTTTACTGCTAATCCATGGTTGTTTAATAGCGCCTATTTTGGCCCGGATAAAAGAAAGGCCTGGAATGTTTCTAACAAAGTAGGTACAACTACGGTTACGCCATACATCTACAAATACCGCGATCCGCAGTGGGTATCGGGTTCAAACAACTCACGCATGAACTGGATTGTGTTGCGTTATGCCGATATATTAATGATGCAATCCGAAGCGATGAACAACATTAACCCGGGTGATCCTACCAAGTTTGATGGCTTAAATGCGGTTAGGGACCGTGCCGGGATGAATGCTTATCATCTTACTTTAGCTAATACGCCAACTGCAAGTGCATTTATTGATACTTTGGCAAAAGACCGTGCACGCGAACTTTGTGTAGAAGGCCACCGCCGTTGGGACTTATTGAGATGGGGTAAATTTAAATCGGTAATTCAGGCGGTTAATGGTTTCACAGCACAGGATTATCAATTATTACTGCCGCTTCCACAAACTGAGATGGATGCGAACCCTAATTTAAAACCACAAAATCCAGGATATTAATAATATATGCCGATGCTAAGAAATTTTGCACGAGCATTGATTTTGAGTTTAGTTTTTATTACTACCGGCTTTGCGCAAGGCAAAGCCGGTAATTTTAGTTTTATACTACTCGATGGACAGGTGCTCAATAAGCTGAATAATAATTACCACGAACGCGATACCGCCGCTGTAAAAGAAGTAAACAGGCTTATTCGCGAAGCAGATAGTCTGTTAAAAGCAGGCCCGTATTCGGTTACTTTCGAGAAAACTAAACTCGCGCCAAGTGGCAATAAGCACGATTATGTGAGCCAGGCGCCATACTGGTGGGCTGATTCATCAAAAGCAAACGGCAAACCTTATATCCGCAAGGATGGCCGCCGTAACCCTGAGATTTATTTATTGCATGATGCCAGCCAGATGGGTAAAATGAGCAGCAGTGTTAAACACTTAGCGCTGGCATATTACTTTACAGGTAACCAACAATATGCCGAAAAAGCGCGTCAACTTTTAAAAGTTTGGTTTATAGATGCCGATACCCGCATGAACCCGAATTTAAATTATGCCCAATATATTCCGGGAATAAACGATGGAAGGGGAATAGGCATTATTGAAACTGTAGGCCTAACCAGCGTTCCTGATGCTATTACCCTTTTACAAACCAGTAAGTATTTCGATGCTGCTTTTATAGCAGGTATCAAACAATGGTACAGAGCGTATGCCAACTGGTTGCTTACCAGTAAGAACGGTAAGGCCGAACGTTCGCAAATTAACAACCACGGCACCAATTACGATATGCAGCTGGCCAATTTTGCCTTATTCATTGGTAATAAGATACTGGCCATTAAGGTGATTCGGGAGTTTACCATCCCGCGTATCGACCAGCAATTTACTACCGATGGTATGCAACCTTTGGAACTGGTGCGTACCAAATCATGGGATTACAATACCATGAATCTCAATGCCTGGTGCAAGCTGGCCGTGATTGCCGATCATCTGAACATCGATCTATGGCATGAGCAAACGTTGGATGGCAAAGGAATTAAAGGCGCTATTCAATTTTTATTGCCTTACGCTTTGGGGCAAAAACAATGGACTTACCCCGAGATCGGCAAGTTTGACTATGGCAATATGAAACACATTGTACATGCTGCTAAGGATAAATATCCCGATGTTTCTTTTAAAGAATTTTACAACAAATTTCCGGCTGATAGCCAGTTACAATTGCTCAATTAATCTCTACTACCTATGTTAACTATAAAAAGGGCAAGTTTATTTTTATTGATCCTGATAATGTGTTGCGGAAGCTCAACCTTCGCGCAGCAAAAAACGCGTTTAAATAATAACTGGGAGTTTTTAAAGCAGGATCTCGGCGGCATTTGGGAAGCAGTTCGCCCGGTAACTGCAGGCAACCCCGAAAGCTTACCGATATGGAGCAACGTAACCCTGCCGCATTGCTTCAACGCCCGCGATGCCGTTGACCCCGATGTAAACTATTACCAGGGTCCGGGATGGTATCGTACTAAACTGGATATTAATAACCCTTATCCAAACGGTAGAACCATTCTACATTTCGAAGGTGCTGGTCAGCGTACCGAGGTTTATGTATATACAACCAAAGTTGGCTCACATTTGGGTGGCTACGATGAATGGTCGGTTGATATAACCACGGCAGTTGAAGATTTTAAAAAGACCGATGCCTTCAAAAAGCAATTCAAAGGTAAAATCCCGTTAGAGATCCGCTGCGATAACTCGCGCGATCTGGAAACGATCCCTTCGCAATTATCAGATTTTAATGTGTATGGTGGACTATATCGTTACCTGAATTTGGTTTATCAACCACAGGTAGGCATCGATAAATTATATGCCAATGCCAGCGTGGATACGATAACCAAGTCATGTTGGGTTAATGCGCAGATCAGCCTTTATAATCCCGATAATATTAAACAAGTTAACGGCGAACTAAAGGTAAAAGATGCTACTGGCAAAGTAGTTTTAAAAGCGCCATATTCATCAAATGATGTTAGTGATAAAGCCTTTTCGATAGCCAAACTAAAAATCAGCAAGCCTCATTTATGGACACCTGATGATCCTTATTTGTATACAATCGAAGTAACAGCTTCGGCTAACGGACAAACTTTTACGCAGACCGAAAAGATCGGTTTCCGCAGTTTCTTATTTGCGGATAAAGGCCCGTTTTATCTAAATGGTAAACGTTTGTTATTACAGGGCACCCATCGTCACGAAGACCACGCCGGTGTAGCCGCTGCTATGACCGATAGTATGATGCACCAGGAAATGCAGCTGATGAAAGATATGGGCGTTAACTTTATCCGCCTCGGCCATTACCAGCAATCGCGTATTATTTTAAACCTGTGTGATAGTTTGGGTATTTTAGTTTGGGAAGAAGAGCCCTGGTGCCGTGGCGGTTTAGGCGGCGATCAGTATAAAAATCAGGCGCGCAGCATGCTCACCAATATGATTCAGCAACACTATAATCACCCGTCTATTATTTTATGGGGATTAGGTAATGAGAACGATTGGGAAGGTGATTTTCCTGAATATGATAAGGCCAAGATCCACGCTTTTATGAGCGAGCAGAACGACCTGGCCCACAAGCTCGATCCGTCGCGTAAAACCACACTACGCCGTTGCGATTTTTGTAAGGATATTCCGGATGTGTATTCGCCATCTATCTGGGCTGGCTGGTACCGGGGCGTATATACTGAGTACAAAAAGGCTACTGAAGATGAGTTTAATAAAGTGCCGCACTTTTTCCACGCGGAATGGGGGGGAGATAGCCACGCGCTTCGCCATTCTGAAAACCCGGACAACGCTTTAGCTAAAATTAAAACAGGCACAGGCACCGACGAACGCTCTGGTGATGCTTCACTGATTGGCGGTGCAGCCCGTGTATCAAAAGATGGCGATTGGAGCGAAAGTTATATCTGTAACCTGTTCGACTGGCACCTGAAAGAGCAGGAAACGATGCCCTGGTTAACAGGCTCAGCTTTTTGGGTGTTTAAAGATTTCTCTACGCCCATCCGCCCCGATAACCCGGTCCCTTACATGAACCAAAAGGGTGTGGTAGAGCGCGATTTTACGAAGAAAGAAGCCTATTACGTTTTTCAATCTTACTGGACTAAAAAGCCGATGGCGCACATTTACGGCCATACCTGGCCAATTCGCTGGGGTGATGAAGGTGAGCAGAAAATGGTAAAAGTATACTCTAATGCCGATAATGCCGAGCTGTTTGTAAACGGCAAAAGTTATGGCGTAAAGAAACGTAATAGTCAGGATTTTCCGGCGGCAGGTTTGCGCTGGTTAGTGGTATTTAATAAAGGCAAAAACGATATTAAGGTAGTTGCCCACAAAGGCAAGGTGACGGTTACTGATATCATCAGCCAGATCTACCAAACCGAGAAATGGGAGAAACCAGCCAAACTGGTGCTCACCAAAATTGCTGATAAAAATGGCATAGCTACCGTTCAGGTAACCTTGTTGGATAGCAAGGGCGTGCAATGCCTCGATGCCATTAACTGGATCAATTTCTCCTTAACCGGCGACGGTATTTTGCTGGATGATTTAGGTACATCGAGCGGTTCCCGCAAGGTAGAGGCTTACAACGGCCGGGCAATTATCAGCATAAAAACAAATGGAGGTTACAGTATGATTGGCGTACAATCGCCTGGATTGAAAACGGTATTTTTAAATTTATAAGCGATGAAACTTAGATTATCCATCATATTGTTGAGCACAGTTTTACTGCTGAATAGTTTTACTACAGATCAATCAGTTAAGCAGCAGGCAACTGAAACTTTAAAGCCTTACATTTTAAAAGAAGCAGCCTGGGCTATGCTGCAACAGCCAATTACGGTTACTGCCGAAACCAGCCCGCGCAGCAGCGGCGGCAAGCACGATTTTTATTCGGAAGGTGATTATTGGTGGCCTAATCCAACTGATCCAAATGGACCGTATATTCAAAAAGATGGCTTGACCAACCCGCAGAATTTTGTGGCGCATCGGTTGGCGATGATTAGGTTTAGCCGGATTATTGGCGCTTTAGCATCAGCCTACAAAATTACACATGATGAAAAATATGTAAAGCAAGCCGTAGTGCATCTCAAAGCCTGGTTTATCGATCCAGAAACTTTAATGAACCCTAACTTACAATATGCGCAAGCCATAAAAGGCGTGGCAACAGGCAGAGGAATTGGTATTATTGATACCATCCAGTTGATGGAAGTTGTGCAGGGTATAGAGGCAATGGAAAATTCATCTTCGTTAAATAAGGAAACACTGGCAGGTATTAAATCATGGTTCAGCCAATATCTAACCTGGTTAACTACTCACCCATACGGCAAGGATGAAATGAATGCCAAGAACAACCACGGTACTTGCTGGACGATGCAGACTGCCTGTTTCGCCAAATTTACCGGCAACCAGGAGTTGATGAAGTTTTGTTCAGATCGGTATAAAGAAGTGCTGTTACCAACCCAAATGGCTACAGATGGCAGCTTTCCATTGGAATTAAAACGTACCAAGCCTTATGGTTATTCGATCTTTAATTTGGATGCTATGACAACGATTTGCCAAATCTTAAGTACCAAAGACAACGATCTGTGGAACTACCAAACTACCGATGGTAAATCAATCAAAAAAGGGGTTGAGTTTTTGTATCCATACCTGAAAGATAAAAATAGCTGGCCTTACCCGCACGACGTAATGCATTGGGAAAGCTGGCCAACAGCGCAGCCATCATTGATTTTTGGTGCAGCGGCTTATCAGAACCAGCAATGGTTATTAACCTGGAAAACTTTAGACCATGACCCGCAGGATGAGGAGATTATCCGTAACCTCCCTGTTCGGCATCCGTTGATTTGGTTGAATTAGTGATTTCGGCCAACAAATAAATGTTTTGAGGGTTTCTTTAATGTATTTAGAGAAACCCTTTTTTATGGCAGATTTAGCAAAACGATTCCCCGAAAATCCCTTATTACGCCCGGCGCATGTACACCCAAGCGCCGATGGCATGCAGGTGATTTGTTTATTGAATCCCGGCGTGTTTCGGTTCGATGAGAAAATCTGGTTGATTGTTCGTGTGGCAGAAAATACAGCTGCCAAAGAGGGGATGATCCTGATCCCAGTGATTAATGATGAAGGTAAAACTTCGATCATAGAAATTCCTGAAAAGCATCCCGAGTTGATTAATACCGATGCAAGAGTGGTACGGTTTCAAGGCCTGGATTATCTTACCACCTTATCGCACCTGCGCTTGCTTTGCAGCGATGATGGCATTCACTTTCATGAATCCGAAGGTTATGAACCGCTCTTCGGTAAAGGGATGCTCGAGGCTTTTGGGATAGAAGATTGCCGGGTTACTTATCTCGACAATAAATACTGGTTAACATACACCGCCGTATCGGCAAACGGGGTAACGGTAGGGTTACGCACCACTACCGATTGGAAAACTTTCGAATCGCATGGCGTTATCTTCCCTCCACACAATAAAGATTGCGCCATTTTTGAGGAAAAGATAAACGGCAAATATTACGCCCTGCACCGCCCAAGCAGCGTGGATCTGGGCGGAAACTTCATTTGGCTGGCCGAATCGCCGGATGGCATCCATTGGGGTAACCATAAGTGCATCATCAAAACCCGAAAAGATAGTTGGGACGATGCCCGTGTAGGCGCAGGAGCTGCCCCGATAAAAACCGATAAAGGCTGGTTAGAAATTTATCATGGCGCTAACTACAAACACCAATATTGCCTAGGCGCTGTTTTGTTGGATCTGAATGATCCATCTAAAATTATAGCCCGTAGTAAAGAACCCCTGATGGTACCTACCGAAGATTATGAAACCAGCGGTTTTTTCGGCAACGTAGTATTTACCAACGGTCATATTGTTGATGGTGATACCATTACCCTGTATTATGGCGCAGCTGATGAATTTGTTTGTGCGGCTAAGTTTTCGATAGCGGAAATATTAGAAACACTTGGTGTATAGCTCTTGTATTTTAAAAGGATAATTAATAGTTTTAATTATTCGATTTAAAATAAATGGAAAAACGTAAAGGCCTTATCTGGCGAATAATATTGATAGCTATAATTTACTCCTTGTTAAGCCATTGGGACGATGTAAAACGCGGCTTCATCGATGGCCTGAATGATGGTCATACCACGGCCATGAACACTAGGTCGGCTAAATAAATCAGATAAAAATATAGTCCGATTCGTGGAAAAATGGTCCCGGTTTTACTACTTCAAAATCATTTGCTTCGTACGTTAGCGCTACACCTGCGGCAAATATCAGGTGGGCCAGAAAAAGTTGTTTATAGAAATTCTTTACATCAACACCCGGTGGGTTTGGATGCGCTTTAAATGTAGTGTTCCAGATCAGGATGCCAGATAAACCACCTACTGATCCTAACAACAAAGCATTCGCCAAAGTAGGGCGTGTCTTTTTTAATTGGAGATATTTATCATAAATAGCAGTAAAGCCTACGCCCACACCCAAATGTGAAGCCCATCCGGCAGCCATTGCGGTATCTTTATCAAGTGTTGTTATTCGGTTAAGTAACTGACCTAATATTACAGGTTCGATAAAATTCTTTTTGGCAGCTTTGGTAACTGCATAGCTAAACAAGGTCATTACCGTTGTGCCCGCTGTTGCTGCTGTAAATATCTTTTTGAGGTTCATAGCTGCTTTATTTATCAATAAAACAGACCTTCGGTTTAAATGTTCTTATAGCGATTAGGAATATTTAATCGACTGATTGAAATAAAAAATCCCTGCCGCAAATCTGCAACAGGGATCATCTTATTATCTTTTGGTCAATTAGTTAACTTTTGTGTTATGCTGATATTTAGCAGTTCGGGTATCTTTAATAACACCCTTCCAGTTTAAACCGTAGGCGAAATCGTAAACATGGCCTTCACTGTCTTTATAGCATTTCATGTCTAAAGGCAAATCTTCGGCCTGGTGTTCAACAGTTGCCATATCTGCAGGCATTTGTAATGGTAACAAGCCCGATGGTTCTGTTTTGCCTGTCAATACATCTAATACAGCCTGATCTTGTACACCAAACTGCACTAACAAGGCGCTGGCATCCTGCTCAAATTCGCCGAATACGGTGGCGTTATTCATCATTACAGATACAATAACCGGTTTGCCTTTCATTTTGGTGTAGGTATCGGTCACCATATTTAAATCGGTTGTATTGATAGCTGTTGATGTTTTGCCTTTGTAACTGCGGTTAGCAGATTTCTCCAGCGGATCGCCGCCTGCAATGCTGGTTGCGCGGGCACCTGTAGCGGTATAGGGTTTATACTGCAAACTGATAGGCAGGTAACCATTGCCGCCGTTTTTAAGATCGTCGGCACTATAACCACCTTGTGATGCAGGGCTGTTGATAAATACCAGAGCATAATCAGCCTCGTCGGGATTATCAGTTACATTAAAGTACTTTTTAACCACAGCCAAACTTACCGGGTAATCTAATTTCTCCGGATAAGGGATCCCCAAAAAGTTTTTCCCGGCCGGCGTAAATTGTTTAGGTACATAAACTGTTTTATTTTTGGTAAGAGGTAATACGTTGCCCTTATTTTTCAGCATCACAATTGATTTAAGCTGAGCTTCATAACCCGCCGCCATAAACTCTGGTTTGCCCACAGTTGCCTGTGTTTCATCAGGATTCAAATAAGGGTTTTCGAATAGGCCGGTCCTGAAGATATTCTTTAACAAACGCACGGCCGATTGCTCAAAACGTTTGCGCATAAATGCTTCGCCATACTCTTTAACGCCCATTTGGTAAGCTGCCAGTACAGGTGCCGCATCGCTGTTGCCACCAAACTGGTCAACACCTGCTATTAAAGCTTTGTAGTGGCGTTCGGCTACGGTCAGTTTCTCTACTCCCCATGATTTTCCGGAAAGGAACTGATCAACTGCCGTTTCATCGGCAGTAACCAGCCAGTCGGTACAAACTACCCCGTCATATTTATACTTGCCGCGCAGCATATCATTAATAATGTACTTATTATAGTTATTACCCACGTTCTCACCATTTTTGGTATCCTGTGCGTAAGAAATAGTATAGTAAGGCATTACTGCCGATGCTTCACCAGTTTTACCTTTCAGCTTAAAAGCGCCTTCTGTAAAAGGCACCACATTTTTTTCGAACTGATGCGCCGGGTAAACCGCATACTTGCCATAACCATAATGTGCATCACGGCCACCTTCGCCACTGCCACCGCTTGGCCAGTGTTTTACCATTGCGTTTACGCTGTTATAGCCCCAGCCGCCAGAGATTTCTTTACTGCCTTCCGAAGTCTGGAAACCATCAATGTAAGCCCTTGCCATATCAGTAGCCAGTTGCGGGTCTTCGCCAAAAGTACCGCTTACACGCCACCAACGTGGTTCGCTGGCAATATCAACTTGTGGCGATAGGGCAGTGGCGATACCCAAAGCGCGATATTCTGAAGCCGCAATATGCCCGAAACCTTCCGTAACAGCAGGATCAAAAGTGGCTGCCATCCCTAACGAGCCAGGCCACATGGAAATTTGACCGCCCGCACCTGCGTTAAATTCGGCCGATGCCACGATGCCGTGACGAGGATCTGAACTGTTATTGGCCGGGATACCTAAACCAATACCTTCGGTGAGGGCCTGCATATTATTGTTCCACTCCGCAGCAATGGCAGGCGATTGTACAGAAGTAACCAGTACGTGCCTTACGTTATCCTTGGTTAAAAAGTCGGCTTGCTGATCGGTTAGGTCTGATGCCTTAGCCCCGCTCTCAGAAAATGCCTTACCATGATAAGTACCTGTAAACGGACCGGCCGGAGGTGCAGGGATAGGTTGGTGACGGCTGTATAACATCAACCCGGCAATTTGCTCCACGCTCATTTTACTGGCCAGGTCTTTGGCGCGTACATCGAAGGGTAAACGCCAGTCTTCGTACTTATCCAGTTTGCCGTTTTTGTTGAGGTCTTTAAAAGCAAGGCCATCAACCGTTAAAATTTTAACACCCGAGGCAGGGGAGTAACCCAGTGTTTGGCCGCCCTGGTTTTTTACAACAGTATAAGTACCCGCAGGTGTGCTGGTGTATTTTTGCTGCGCATAGGCCATTGACGTACCCAGCATAGCCATGATAAACGCGTACGAAGGAATTTTCTTCATAAAATGCTTAATTGATTTAATCTAATTGGTTTTTAGGGTTGGTTTCGAACCTTAATTTTATTGATATTAGCCACATACAAACGTTTCTGATCTGCTGCTTAATCAATGTGTTAAATTAACACAATAAACTTAAAAAGCAATTCTAAAAAAATAATTATTGCATGAAAACTATTGGTTTAATCGGGGGCATGTCGTGGGAGAGTTCGGTGTTGTATTATCAACTCATCAACAGAAAAGTAAACTCAGTTTTGGGTGGTGTACACTCGGGCAAATCGATTCTTTTTACAGTTGATTTTGAAGAGATTGCCGACTTGCAGCGCAAAAGCGATTGGGATACTTTAGCAGAGAAGATGATAGATGCCGCCAAGGCCTTACAAGGTGCCGGTGCTGATATGGTGTTAATTTGCGCTAATACGATGCACAAGGTATCTTCGGAAGTTGAGAGTAGTATAGATATCCCCCTGATTCATATTGGTGATGTTACTGCTGAAGCTATTAAGCAACAAGGTTTAAAAAAGATCGGTTTGCTGGGAACGAAGTATACCATGGAGCAGGATTTTATCAAGAACCGCATCGTAAATCAAGGTATCGAGGTGATTATTCCGGAAGAAGCTGATCGTGAGATAATTCATGACGTGATCTACACTGAACTGGCTAAGGGTATCATCAGCGATGATTCGCGCAAAGCTTATTTGAACATTATTGATAAACTGGTAGCCGAAGGCGCAGAAGGTGTGATACTGGGTTGTACCGAAATTGGTATGCTGATAAAGCCAACGGATACCACAATTCCTACGTTTGATACTACAATTATTCACGCCGAAAAAGCAGTTGAACTGGCTTTAGAGAAATAAGATGTCCGACAAGATTAAACTTATTCTGACTATGTTGGGGTTTTTGCTTGTAGTTATAGGAGGTTTGTATTGGATAAGTGTTTTTGCAAGGCAAAATAAAATACAAGGAATAGAAGCTATGAATCATGGTGTTGGCTATTCCAAAGGAATTATTACTGATTTTCATAGTTACAAAGGACATACTTTGACTGTTAGTTATAAGCTTAACGGGAGAAGTTATGAATACGATGGAGGATGGGATAGAAACCCGAAAAGGCTCAATAAAGGTGATTCGATCTCGTTTAAATATGCCCGGTCTAATCCTGAAATGATACTTACTGAATTGAATGACGATTATTAGAATTTTCGATGAAAAGAATTTTTACGCTTCTAACCTTTTTGTTACCTATTGCGGGTTATGCACAATTCAATAAAACTGATGCACAGCGTTGTGAGATACAGGCCAAACAAGTAACCATTATTCGTGATGATTACGGTGTGCCGCACATTTACGGTAAAACAGATGCTGATGTTGTTTTCGGACTGATGTATACACAGTGCGAAGATAATTTTAAAGGCATAGAGCGTAATTACTTATACCAATTAGGCCGCCAGGCCGAGGCTGACGGAGAAAGCCGCTTATACGAAGATTTGCAGATGCAGCTGATTGCCGATACTGCCGATGCGATAAAAGATTATAAAGCCAGTCCAATCTGGTTTAGAAAATTGATGAATGCCTTTGCCGATGGTATTAACTATTACTTGTACAAACATCCCGAAGTAAAACCGCTCGTATTTAAGCATTATGAACCGTGGTTTCCATTGATGTTTACGGATGGGAGTGTGGCTGCTACTAATTATGGCGATATTACATTGCAGGAGTCTCAGCAGTTTTATAGCAAAGGCCCGCAGCAAATGGGTGCAACTTTGCCCGGCTTAAAGCGTGAAATTGTAGAGGAGGTTGATAAGCGCGAGATGGGCTCTAACGGTTTTGCCATATCGCCAAGCAAATCAAAATCTGGTTACGCCATGCTGTATATTAACCCGCATGTGCCGTTTTATTTCCGTTCGGAGGTGCAGTTGGTGAGCGATGAGGGGTTGAACGTTTATGGCGCGGTTACCTGGGGGCAGTTTTTTGTTTACCAAGGCTTTAATCAGCATTGCGGCTGGATGCACACCTCGAGCTATGCCGACGTAGCAGATGTTTATGCCGAAAAGGTAATTAACAAAAGTGGCAAATGGGTTTACGAATATAACGGCGCACAAAAGCCGGTAACAGAGAAACAAGTTAAATTGACTTATTTAAAAGATGGCCAACAGGCAACCAGGCAATTCACCGGCTACCTAACGCATCACGGCCCGGTGCTGGCCAGTAGGGATGGCAGGTGGCTGGCTTTGAAACATTATAACCGTTCGTACAATGCCTTGCTCGAATCGTGGTTAATTACCAAAGCCAATAACCTGGCAGAGTACCGTAAGGCTATGGAACTGCGTGCCAACACCAGTAACAATACTGTTTATGCGGATGATAAAGGTAACACCGCTTTTTGGTACGGTGATTTTATGCCGAAACGTAACCCCAAGTACGATTGGCGTCAACCTGTTGACGGAACAACATCTGCTACCGAATGGCAGGGTACACACTCGATAGACGAGATTGTACATGTATACAACCCGATAAGCGGCTGGATCCAGAATTGTAATTCTACACCATTTACTTCGGCAGGAAAAGATAGCCCTGATAAGGATAAATACCCGCAGTATATGGCTCCTGATGGGCAGAATTATCGCGGGGTAACAGCTGCTAAGTTGTTGGCGGCATCAGGTAAGTTATCAATGGATGATATGATTGCTACGGGTTATAACCGTTATCTTTCAGCATTCGACGTGTTGCTGCCCGATCTGGTTAGTGCTTATAACCAATCAACCGATACATTGAAGCAACATTTGGTTGAACCGATGCAGGAGTTGCAGAAATGGGATAAAGTCTCTGCTGCAAATTCTATCGCTACTACTTTGGCCGTAGAGTGGGGCACCTTGATGTTTAAGAATCTACCCAAAGCTACATCGACAGAGGCAGGTACTTATCAGGCAGACCGGGTGGATAGTATGCTGCATAAAACTTCAGGCCATCAAGAGTTAGAGTACTTAAATGAAGTTGTAAAAAGCCTGCAAAACCGTTTTGGAACCTGGAAGGTAAAGTGGGGCGATGTTAACCGTTATCAGCGCCCGGTTAATGGCGTGTTTGATGATAATGCACCGAGCTTGCCTGCTGCATCTACAGCGAGTACCTTCGGGCAATTGCCATCATTTGTGAGCCGTACACAGAATACACAAAAACGTTATGGTTATTCAGGTAACAGCTTTATCGCTGCCGTTGAATTTGGGCCGAAGATTAAAGCCAAGACGATTGAAACGGGCGGAACATCATTCGACCCCACATCGAAACACTTTACAGATCAGGCACAAGGCTACCTGGATGGTAAGTTTAAGGACGTATTTTTTTATAAAGAAGACGTGCTTAAACATGCCGAAAAAACCTATCACCCGGGTTCATAAATCAACGCGTATTTTTATATCTTTGAGCTAATAAATTGATAATGAAGAAGTACTTACTCCTTTTAGTAATATTTTTAGGTTTCTCTAAAGCCGAAGCACAGCATATTAACTTCCAGGATATGCTGAGTTTGGTAGGTGCATCAACCGAGCAAATTAACCAGTTTTTAACTGTAGGTAAAAAGTTCGAGTATTTATCAACTGATATGACACAAGGTATTCCTGTAAATAGATATCAGAATAGGTTTGGCGAAGATGGTTTTCGTGAAACAGTAATTACCGGGATGGGTACGCCGATTGGCGGAGGCAAAACTTTACATGTTTTAAGCTATACCACCACCTCTGTAAAACACATTAACGAACTCATTAAGCAAATAACCAAGTACGGCTACCCTATGACATTTAAGGGTACAGATAACGATAAAACCATTCGCCAGTACGAAAGTGATATGTATGCTGTATCAGTTTATACGCCATTGCCCGGAAAAAATGATTATTACTCGGTAGAGGTACACGAAAAGCGCCTTATCTCGCTCGACTAAAAATATTTCTCGGCGGTCAGCCCGTAACTTAACAGTGAATTCTCACGTGCCGTGCGGTTCATGCGGTTGTAATTGTATGATGTTGTTAGGCTAAGCCACTTTCTCAGTTTCACAGAAAGGTTGGTGGTAGAGCGGATAATATAATCGCTGCCACGTGTAAACGAGTTCTGCACAAAATCGCTGCCATCAAGCACAATAATATCTTTAATTACAAACTTAAAAAGCACCCGGAACGAGTTTCGGTAAGTGTTGTATACATCGTGTGTGTCATCATCTAAAAATAAATCGCCACGGTCGTATAAAATACCATCGCTTAGGTTCAACATAGATACCTTGGTTTTCACAAGATCGTAGGCAACGCCACCACCGGCCTGTAACTGGTTATTAATTTTTAACGATATGCTGGTGGTATAATTAGCCAGCCCCCAGTAGTAAAAACGTGCGCTATCTTTTTGGATATCAAAATCGAGTGAAGTATTGAAATCATTATTCGTGATCTCATGATCGGTTTTACCATAAATCCAGTTGTTATTGAAGTTCATGGCGAGTGATTTCTTCTTAACACCGAACTTAAAGCTATTATTCAGGAGATATGTACTGCTCGATTCGGTTTTATTGATAGAACCTGACGAAGCAAATTTGGTGTAATAATGCGTGGTATCATTAAACTGCGCCAGGCAGTTGTGAGTTATCAGTATAAATAAAAGCAGGAGCAGATGCTTATAAGTCATAAACAGAATGATGTTTATTAGGCAACAACATGCATTCTATTATGTTCGGTTCTAAGTCAAAAGTTAAATAACAAGATCAAAGACGAAAGACAATGGATGATAGATAGGATAACTTAACTATTAACATAATAACTCAATAATTACATTGTCAAATCATGCGTGTTAAAGCATTTGTTAAACAGGTCGGTAATCTGGTTACGATCAGCTTTAGGGCAAGGCTTTTTAAATGATAGCCTCGGCTTAACACGGCTTTTGCTTTCGAACACGGGGAATCCCGGATGTTCTATCTCAAAATAATCCTTGTAGTTGGTTTGATTTATCCGGCTCAGCTGCTGCACTAACTGGCCGAATGTTACTAATCTTCTGTAAAACGGACTCATATTTCATCGCCTTTAATGTTGATTATAAGACAATTAGTATGCCATTTCTGTAGCTGTAATTTCAACAAATGTTTAAGAGTTTTCCACATTGTTAAAATATTTTCTTCGGTATTATCCGTTGAAATTGCAGCCTAAATATGTTGATCGATGATCTGCTTTAGCTGTGCAGCCTGCATCACACCAGATTGGCGCCATTTAGCTTGCCCGTCTTTAAACAAGATGAGTGTGGGTACACCCTGTATTTTATAAGCATCTGCTGTAGATGGGTTTTTGTCAATATCAATCTTTAAAATCTTTATACTGTCGCCCGTCATATCTTTCAGTTGCTTTAAAATAGGGGCCATCATTTTACAAGGCCCGCACCACTCGGCCGAAAAATCGACCAATACCGGTTTCTCATCTTTTAACAGATCTGCAAATGTTGCCATAGTTCTTAGTTTTTAAACACGTACGCCGTCTTTACTTAATTGTATGCCGCCATTGTGCCCAACGTGCACGCTTTCGGCAATGCTGTCGTCATCAATAAAAAGCTTCTCGTTATCAATAGTAATGTGGTGTTCACCAATCATAAAATCGCCGCGTAAGCGCAAAATATGAGTTTCGCCAATATTATGCAATTCATTAAGTACATGGCTCGAAAGTCCTTCGGCAGTATGCTGATCGAGTTGTAAAACATCAAGCACAGTATGCACGGTACCATTGGTAATATGTACCTGGTTATCGGTTCGTTGTACTTTGTATTCAGGATGGTCATAATCATTATCGGCCAGGGCAATGTTATGGCCAAGTGTATCTGTAATGTTGGTGTCTACAACCAGTAATTTGGCTTCCGAACCGTTTGCTGCCGGGGCATAAACACTTTTAATTCTTAATAATTCGATGGCGTTACCATCCTGTACGTAAGTGATAACGGGTTGATCAACGATGAAAGCGTTTGATCCGAGTAGGAATGTGTATTTCATGGCTTGAGCTATTTTCTAATACTTAATAACAAACAGCGCTTAAATGTTTAGGTTGTAAGTAATTAAATTTAGGGTGATAACACGAGGCCTTGCTATAGTGATTTAGCTGATTTTTAATTATTATTGAACAGATGTTCGGAATCAATAATAAGAGTAAAAATAAAAGACTATATTACGTACTAATGCCGAAACTCCCGATACTTAAAAAACGTATATAAAATATAAAAGCACACAAATTTACGCTCAAAGCCCCAACTGAGATCAATGATAAGTAGCGAAAGCAAAAGACTTGAGGCTGTAAGCCGTTTTATGGTATTGAATGACGATATCACTAAAGACCTTAATGATATTGTAAACCTTACAGCCCAGATTTGCGAAACACCCATTGCGATGGTTACGCTTATTGATGAGGACATGCAATGGTTTAAGGCAACCCAAGGCGTGGATATTTACTGTAATACACGTGAGGCATCGTTTTGCCGGTTTACCATTGAACAGGACGAGTTGTTGATTGTACCCGATGCCAGTAAAGACGAACGTTTCAGCAAACATCCTTTTGTTGAAGATGGGCCTAAAATAAGATTTTATGCGGGGGCTAACCTAACCACCCGTGATGGGCATAATGCAGGTACGCTATGTATACTGGATGTAAAACCCAAAGAACTTACCGAAACCCAGCAAACAACATTAAAAGTATTGGCTAAACAGGTAATGAACCTAATGGAGTTAAACTGGAGTTTGCAAACCCTGGATGAAAAACACCAGGAGGTATTAAAGCAAAAGGAAGATGCCGATGCTTCGCAACTGCATTTGAAGGCTATATTCGATAGCTCGAAAGACTTATTTATTTTACTGGGTAAACACCTGAATATCCTGGCGTTTAATAATGCGGCAGCAAAATACTACGATAGGACAATAGGCAAACAGATAATTGCAGGAGCTTTCTTATCGGATTATCTGGAGCCTGTGGTATTAAAAAAACTGGTAAGATATTACAGTGCGGCGTTAGCAGGGCATAATGTACGTACCGAATTTTTTGTCAGAAAAGACACTCCGTATGCCGCCTGGCTCGAGGTTTATTTTACACCGGTTAAAGAAGGAGCAGAAATATCGGGCGTGGCGCTTAATGTATCAGACATAACAGCGCGTAAAAAACACGAAGAACAAATTACGTTGCAAAATGAAGCGCTGCAACGCATAGCCATTATACAATCGCATGAATTGCGCAGGCCGGTAGCTTCATTAATGGGTATAATGGAATTAATTAAATTGGAAGAGGAACATCCTTACGATGACTACGCCTATTTTAAAATGATAGAAACCACTGTAAACGAACTCGACGATAAAATTTGCGGTATAGTTGCCGAATCTGAAACCACGCTTAATAACAGCATTATCGTTAATTAACCTTTTTCTCAGCTTTCAATTCATTAGCTGCCATAATAACCCTGGCGCGCTGGTAAAAGCTTTGTAGCTCCATTTGTTGCTCTACCTCTTCCAGTGCTTTCATCAGGTTGTTCTGGGTTTCGGTTAGTTGTGTAGAGGCGGCTATCATTACTTGCCATACAGGCTCCATCCGGGTTATGAGCGCTTGTCCTTTTTCTGTCAACTGCACCAGTCGCTTACGCTCGTCGGTTTTATCCTTTCCAGATTTTATCAGTTTCTGTTTTTCCAGTTCCTTTAATAGAGTGATGGTAGAAGGGTGTGAATAGCCAATCTCGGCAGCCAACTCAACCACGCTCAAAATAGGCTTTACATGTAGTGTATAAATTACAGGGAACCACTTGGGTTCAAAATCTACGCCATAGGCTTTATAGATCAGCAGGCCGTCCTTACGCATCTGTTCTGCGAGGCGTTGTAAACGGGTGGCAATAGCCAATATGCCCAGGTCGTTAATAACATTCATAGCGTGGTTTATTTGTCCAAATGTAACTGATAAAACATATTGTCGGTAAGCATGAGCGGAAAATACGATGGCAGATCATTAACCGCAATCGGCGTAAAACCATTGCGCTCATAAAACCGGTGTGCAGCTTTTAACTGATGAACTGTGCCCAGATAGATGTGCGTAATTTCCCGTTCGCTGCAATATTGCAGTAATGTATTAAGTAATTGTTGTGCAGTGCCCAGTTCTTTACCACGATACTCCTTTTTCACAAACATCTTACGGATGCAAGCCGAGTTATGGCCACAATTAATAAATGCGATGGTGCCAATCAGTTCGTCGCACATAAAAGCACCCCAGAAATTTCCGCCTCCCTGATGGTAATTGGCTTCGATATCCAACAGATCAAGTTGCTGATTAATAGTGATACTCAATCCGAACTCTTTTTGCTGAATGGTTAAGATCAGGTCTATGATCTCATCGCTGTAGTCATTATAAATGGGTCTGATAGATATTGTATTTTCCATATCAAATAATTATGTGCAAATATATGTAGTTAACTACATATATTTGCACATTTTGACAGACTTTTTTTATTCCCTGAAATTTTAAGCTTTCCAGACCGGGTTAATTCAATAAAAAAATGGCTATACCTTTAAGTATAGCCATTCTCATATTTCTACTATTTAATCTTATCTCTTAGTTCTTATCCAGCGTAAGCTGCGAAGTCTCGGTAACAATAATTTCTGGCTTGCCTTTGTAATCAATTATTTTGCCGGTAATACAAACTTTCTTGTTTAAAAAAATAGTTTCAGGTTCGCCGGTAAATTTTTTACGGTCATCGCCTTTAATAACCACAGTAAGCAGTTCGTTAGGATGTGGTGCGCCAACGTTAAGCAATGTTGTTTTCGAGTTATCGAAATACCTGCCGTCAACAATTTTATCGCAAACCATTACAGTTTCGTTAATGTGTTTTGCAGCATCTTTGGCCTCAATTTTTGTTTGTGCAAATCCTTTAATTGCACCTGCTACAACCAGCAGGCATATTATCACTAATTTTTTCATCTTGTTATCTTGTTGAAGTAAAATTATAATATTAAAACATAAAGCAAAGCTATTAATGGTAACAATTCGGTGCCTTAGGTTGTTGGGTGTTTTAAGGTTTATGAAGGTAAACCATTACACCCCATTATTCGTATTTACTGTGGATATTTGAATGTTGCTAATTAAATAATACCTACATTTAATAGAGGCACTAATATCGCTATGTTTTCCTTTTAATTAAATTATTGTTATTGAGATAATTTTGATGAAATTAGTTAATTCATGATTGATAGTTAATAGTTCATTGTAGAAATAAGCATCGTGCCCCCGACTATGATCTATGAACCATTAACTATAAACTAAAGAAGCCACCAAATACAATCAAAAAGCCAAAGTATGCAGTTGCTAAACCTTTTCGCGCAAAACCCTGCTCCGTTGGCAATTTTGAAAGGCCGTGAAGGGATCTTTGAAGTATTTAATCCTGCATTTATAAAGGTATTAGGCCATGCTGATATTCAGGGTAAACCGCTTAATGAGGTTTGGTCCGTTTTTTATCGCTATTGGAACGATGTATCGGCCCGGGTTTTCGAGCGGGGCGAAACGGTTTATCACTACAGCTACGCTGCCGAGGCCGACTGGCTCAATAACGGTAATAATTATACAGCATATTTCGATTTCGTTTTTTCGCCCAATCGTGATGATACGGGGGTGATAAATGGTGTTTTGGTTACCGGCCTCGATGTAACTAACAGGGTAGTAACGCTAACCCGCCTTGCCCAACAAGAACTGGTATTAAAAAGTGTTACCGAAGCAGCAGCAACCGCACTTTGGATGATTAATGTAAACGGTGATATTACCTACGTTAGCGAAGCCTGGGTGCGCTGGACCGGCAAGCCTGCCGAAGCACATTTGGGTAGGGGATGGCTAAACAGTGTGGTAGAAGAAGACCGCGAACACGTATTCCATCGCTTTGCTTTATACTTTGCTGCTAAAAAGATTTATAATATCGATTTCAGGATTATCCGTGCCGATGGGCATTTACAATGGATTGCGGCAACCGGTAAGCCCCGTTATTCTGCCGAAGGTGAATTTGAAGGGTACGTGGGCTCGTGCATGGATATTACCGAACGGAAGGAAACAGAACGCCACCTGAAAGAAAGCGAAGAACGTTTCCGTAAGATCGCTGACTCGGCTCCTGTATTTATTTGGATGGCCGATACCAGCGGCAAAACTATTTTCTTTAACAGGAGTTGGCTCGAGTTTACGGGAAAAAGTTTCGAAGAATCTGTTAATACCACCGAAACAGAAGAACTGCACCCGGAAGATGCAGAAAAGGTTTATAACATATATAGTGTCGCTTTTGAGAAAAGGGAACCTTATTATCTCGAGTTCAGACTGAAGCGTTACGATGATGTTTATCGTTTTATCGGCATGAAATCGGTACCCCGGTACTCGCCCGACGGTGAGTTTGAAGGGTATATCGGTTCGGGCATGGATATTACCGAAACCAAGGAACATGAGCAGATTAAGAACGAATTTATAGGTATGGCCAGCCATGAGTTGAAAACGCCTATTACTTCAATGAAAGCTTATGTGCAGTTATTGCTCAATATTTATAAGAATGAGGACGATGATGAATTCCTCAAAAAATCGTTGACTACTGTAAACAAGCAGATCAACAAACTTACCCGCCTGATAACCGATTTACTGGACGTATCGAAGATAGAAAGCGGCAGATTAAGCCTTAACAGCGAGGTTTTTGTGATGAACGATTTGCTGAAAGAATGCATCGATGAAGTTCAATATACAGCCCAAAGGCATGATATTGTGCTTGAAGAGGACGCAAGGCTTTCTGTTTATGCTGACCGCGACCGAATTGCCCAGGTGATTACCAATTTGCTTACCAATGCCATCAAATACTCGCCCGAAACAGACCGCATTGATGTACTCATCAGAAATATAGATGGCCAGGTACGTGTAACAGTTCATGATTATGGCATCGGCATTGGCAAAGAGGAACAGGATAAAATTTTCAACCGTTTTTATCGGGTTGAAGGCCGTAATGAGCAAACTTTTTCGGGATTTGGTATTGGGCTGTTTGTAGCCTCAGAGATTATCCGCAGGCATAGCGGCCGCATTTGGGTTGATAGCGAAAAAGGAAAAGGATCATTCTTCTCATTTGAGTTGCCGGTAGTTTATAGTTGATGGTTCATAGATCATAGTGAGCTGCTTATCAACTATAATTTATGAACTGTTTATCTTGCTATGATCTATGAACCATCAACTATAAGCTATCTTCTCCAACATCAGTCCTTTGTCTATTGTCTTTCATCCTTAAGTCCTCTTTTCAACTAATTTCATTTAACTTAAACAGTGGCCTCTGTATTTTGTTAACTTAGAGAATCATCTACTTAAAAGTAAAACGATATGAAAGATCAAACCAAAGTAATAGCAGCGCTTTTAGTGGGTGCTGCGGCGGGTGCCGCGATAGGTTTATTATTGGCCCCCGAAAGCGGAAGCGAATTACGTGAAGACATTGCCGATTATGTGAACGATTTATTTGAGAAAGCAAAAAATCAGGCGCAAAACACCGTTGGCGATGTTAAAGATTACACCAGCAGTGTAGTTGATAAAGCAAAATCGAAATTTAACGGTATTGTTGGCGATGCTAACGATTACAAAGATGAAGCTGTTGATGCTGCACAAGCCAAAGCTGATGAAGCTAAAGATAAAGTGAAAAGTACTGCTAATGATTGGAATAACTCTATCCAACAGGCATAACATATTTTACCGTATAAAGATGGCCCCGGCATGCCGGGGCTTTTTTTGTTGTAATTTTTTAATAAAGTAACGGAAATGTTAAAGCAGTGGGTTGTAAATTCTAAATATTTTTCATTTCTTTGTGATAGTTATTTTAATAGGGGTATTAAATGACTATGAATGAAAGCCGGATCTTAGGACCCGGCTTTTCTTTTTCATAATACCTGGTTTGGCGCGCCGAGGTATTCATCCGCAATCATCAGGAACAGTTTATCGTCATCGCGCGACTCATCAAAACATTCCACCATCAACTGTTCAATCTTTTTATAATTTAACAATGAAGCCAGGCGGCGCAGCATTCGGTACGATATAATGTTTACGTGTTCAACCAATTGCATGTGTACCATAATGTCCATATCGTTTACAATTACCGAATCGGGGTTGTTGCGCAGGTCGCAGGCATTTTGAATGATGGTTTTAATCGGCGCATCTGTAATTTCGGTAGGGGTTACGTTCAGCATTGCGTAGATCTCCTCCATGCGGTTTATCTGCGTTTTTACATCCTTTAGCAATTCCTCGAGCGCTAATTGTAAAACTTTTAATTTTGTTTTCTTAATTACAAGGGGCAGTTGTTCATTTAAATATAGTTTGCCGTCGTAAATTTTATTGAGATAATAAATAAAAAGCTCTTTTTGTATTTCGGGACTTGATGCCTTGTGTGGTGTTGTTTCCATGGTTTAGTTGCTTTAATTTAACTGTTAAAAAAGTATCAGCGAATATTTAATTATATGTTAAAGGTAGCGAATGCATCCCGCTAATTTTCAACTTAATACAATTTGCAGGTTGTAAGGTTTTCTGTAAAATTCTTGTTAAAAATCAACAACACTCCTACTTTTGCTGTAGTATTCTGCGAAAAGCGACCCCAACATCTTAAATATGAATCAGCATAACCGGCCCGGTGGGTCGTTCCACATCTCGTTCGATTTGTACGAGAACGGTGAAGAAACCAACTTACTTGTGTTACCCTGCAACGAAACCTTTATTGTAGTGCAAAATAATGAGCATATCTGTACCATTGTAAAAACTTTTGATGAGCCCGATTATTGGGAACAGCATGCCGGTAACCTGCCCGAAGAAACCATTGAAAAAATGGGTGCGGCCATTACCAATCGCAACGCTTAAATAAAATCCGTTACTTTGTAGCCAGATGAAGTGGAAACTTGGCGATTTTGTGCGTTTTGTAGATGAAAGACGCGAAGGGTATGTTACCCGTATTTTTGATGAGCAAATGATTGGCGTTACCGGCGATGACGATTTCGAAATACCGGTACTGGCCACCAAAGTAACCTCTGTGCATGGCCACCATGCAGGTGGGGGCGGGGCAGAAGAAAGCTCATCAACAACGGCACAATCAACCGCAGCTTTTGTACAGCATGGTGTGCACCTGGCTGTAGTGAGCGATGCGCGTGCAGCTTCGGTAGTGCATTTTCATTTGGTTAATGAAACTTCGTTCGAGTTGTTGGCTACGCTGACTACGCAAAGCCAGGATAAATATAAAGGCGAGTTTTCGGGCATTATTGCACCAAACTCGAGTGTGGATATGTATGCCGCCCAACTGGCAGATATACAGCTTTGGCCTACTTTTGATTTGCAGGTATTATTTTATACCAAGCAGCAGGTAAAGCCACAAAAGCCAATACTGTTTACTGAAAAATTTAAAGCCAAAGATTTTGCCGGAACAAAGAAAACAGTGCCGGTATTAAAACAGGCAGGTTGGCTAATCCGCCTGGATGAAACCGAGTTGGTTATCGATCCGCAGAAGTTAAAAGAAAGCTTCTTTAAGCTTGCCGAAGAAAAAATAGACCTCGATAAACCCCTGCACGATGTTGACCTGCACATTGAAAAACTGCGCGACGATTTCCAGTTTTTAGATAGCAGCGAGATATTGCAGATCCAACTGAATCACTTCCGCAAAATGCTGGATGCCGCCATTGTACACCAGATGCCATCTATCGTGTTTATACACGGCGCAGGCAATGGGATACTAAGGCATGAGATCCACAAACTGCTTGGCCGCAACCAAAAGGTACAAACCTTTATGGATGCCCAGAAAGAGAAATTCGGTTTCGGGGCGACAAGGGTGCTGTTAAAATAATTAGTTAATTTGACAATATGTCGATTTGCTAATTTGTCAATTGAGAACTGAGAAAGTTCAACAAATACAAATGTTAGCAAATCGACATACTAACTAAAGCATTAACAAATTGCCGAATCAACAAATTGTCAAATTGATTAAGCATTAACAAATTGCCGAATTAACAAATCGACAAATTAATCATTCGCTTCTCAAACTCTTCACCGGGTTAATCAACGCCGCTTTAACCGCCTGGAAGCTTACGGTAATTAAAGTAATCAGCAAGGCAACCAATGCTGCCAATACAAACATCCACCATTGGATAGGGGCATGGTAAGCAAAGTTCTCCAGCCATTTACTCATCCCTAACCATGCCAAAGGCGAAGCTATGAGCAGGGAGATAAATACCAGTACCAAAAATTCGCTGGATAATAGTGTAAATAACGAACCCACACTTGCACCCAAAACCTTACGGATCCCAATTTCTTTAAATCGCTGTTCGGCAGTAAACATAGCCAAACCTAATAAACCGAGGCATGAAATAAAGATAGCCAGAAAGGCAAAGGCGTTTGACAACTTACCGATAACCTGCTCATTCTGGTATAGTTTCAGATACTCATCATCAGCAAAATTATAGTTGAAAGGGAAGTTAGGGTTCATCTCTTTACACAAGCTTTCTAAACCGGCCAGCGCTTGCTTGGTTTTACCGGGCTGGGTACGGATTAAAATACTGCCGTAAATATGTTCTTCATCGAGATGGAAAACTAATGGCCTTATTTGCTCATGAAGAGACATGAAATGAAAATCTTTTACGATGCCGATAATAGTACCCTTGTGGCCCCAAAGGATAAACGGTTGCCCTATCGGGTTTTTATAACCGACTCTTTTTAAAGCCGCCTCATTAAGGATGTAGCCAACAGAATCAGTTGCAAATTCTTTAGAATAATCGCGGCCCTGCGCTATCTTTAATTTCATGGTGCGGATAAAGTCATAGCTTACTACCGCCTGGGTAAATTCGATATTAAGGTTAGGGTCTTTACCTGTCCAGTTTACGCCGCCGGTTGTGTTTTCTATATCAGTTGGGTCGTCGCTTACACGGCTTACATCTTCGATGCCCGGCATTTTAAGTGCTTCGGTTTTAAATACATTATACTTGGTTTTTAAATCGCCGCTTATAGGAATGTAAACAAGGTTACCACGATCAAACCCCAGGTTTTTAGACTGTATATAATTGATTTGTCTCGATATAACAATGGTGCCTAATATTAAAACGATAGATAATACAAACTGAAAGATAACCAGTCCTTTACGAAATATTATCGCACCCCATTGTAGTTTTAAAGTTCCTTTTAAAACCTTAATTGGATTAAATGACGACAGGAATAAAGCCGGATAGCTACCGGCAATAAAACCGGTTATTAAAGTTAAGGCAACGAGATTTAACCAAAAGAAAGGCTGATTAAAAGGTAACTCAATTTGTTTTAGGGTAATACTATTAAACAAAGGCAGTAAAAGCACCACTAACAATAATGCGATAATTACCGCTATTGATGTAAGCATCAAAGATTCGCCGATAAACTGTTTTATTAAAGAGCCGCGCAATGCACCTACAACTTTGCGCACGCCAATTTCGCGCGCCCGTTTTACAGAACGGGCTGTGGTAAGGTTCATGAAATTGATACATGCTATCAACAGTATAAAAATGGCAACTATACTAAATAACCTTACATATTCTATGCGGCCACCATCAATTTTACCATCGGTAAACTTGCCGTGCAGGTAAACGCTGCTATATTTCAGCATGCCCAATTCTTCAGTAAACGTGCCTTTCTTCTGTCCTTTGTTCAGGTTATCTAAAAAGTGGGTTAGTTTGCGTTCAACAGATGCAGGGTTGGCATCGGCCCTTAACATAATATAACAGCTGGGTCCGTTGTTCCCCCAATCTTTCGCCCAGGTATGTTCTTCTAAAAAGGTGTACCAGTTAATAAAATAATCAGCTTTCTCGGTCGAGATATTAGGTGGGTTTTCATATACGCCGGTAACGGTAAAGTTTTTATTATTCTCGTACCGGATAGTTTTACCAATAGCCGCTTGCGGGCTACCAAAAAATGCATTGGCCATTTTACGGGAAATAGCAATGCCCGATGGGCTGTTTAGTGCTGTTTTTACATCGCCTTGCAAAAACGGGTAACTAAACATTTGGAAGTAATCGGCGCCTGCAGCATTACCCTGAAACTTAATTATTTTATCGCCCAGCTGAAAGGTATTCCAACTTGGCCAGGCTTCATTTGAAGCAAATTGTATTTCGGGTATCTGTTTCTTCAACTCATCTGATAACTGCCCGGGCACATTATACTGGCCTACTATTTTATGGTCGTAATACTGGCGTTCATAAACAGTATAAAGCCTGTTGCCGTTTTTATGAAAATTATCCATGCTTAACTCGTTTTGTACCCAAAGCAAAATAAGCAGGCTACAGGCCAGGCCAACAGAAAGACCCAGGATATTAATAAATGAGTGCGCTTTATTTTTAATGAGGTTGCGCCAGGCAATTTTGAAGTAATTTTTAATCATAACGCTATTAATGTACAGATGTGCGAATATGCTGATGTGCAGATGCTCATTCAAAATTTGCATATCCGCACATCATTATTATAATAAATGTGCCAATTGTGTAACTTGTTGACTGTCTGATTATTGTATCGAATCCAATCTTTTAACTGTTCGAAACTGAACAGCACCTGTTCGGTTTTATCATTATTAACTAAATGACACAGGTAATTTCGCTGCGTTTCAAAAAATATCAACTCTTACTAAACTTTTAAGTAAGTATTGAGTTAAACACGTAGCCAATTTGATATATAAGTGGTTATAGACTTTTAAAACCAGTTTTTTATAGCATTTTTGCACCTGTATTCTAAAATGACGCCATCTAATCAACTTATCAAATTTATTCGCTCCATTGCAGGAGTCATTATTATTGCGGGCCTTTGCAGTTTTAAATCACAGGCAGATACTACAAAGGGTAGTCCGTTCAGGTTCCACACTATTATTATTGATGCCGGGCACGGCGGGAAAGATCCAGGCGCACATGGCGCTTATTCGGTCGAAAAAAATGTAGCATTGGCTATTGCTTTGAAGCTGGAAAAAGCTTTCCATGAGCAAATGCCTGAGATTAACGCCATACTTACCCGCAGAACAGATACGTTTGTTGAGCTGAAGCAGCGCGCACACATCGCCAATTCAAACAAAGCCAACCTGTTTATTTCTATCCACTGTAACTCATCACCCGTAACAAAGGGCAGTAAAGAGCGTGGCGTATTGTTGCTGGTTTATGGTTTCCACAGGAGTGAAGAACAACGCGAGGCTATCCGTGAGAATGCTTCTATCTATATCGAAAAAAATTACAAGGAGAGTTATGGTGATTACGATCCTAACTCACCGGCTGCGGCTATTATCCTCAATAACTATATGCTTAAATACCGCAAGCAAAGTATTTTGCTGGGGAGCTTATTAAATGAGCAGTTTAAGGATACCGATAACCGCCATAGTTTGGGTGTGAAGGAGCAAGGAGTGCTGGTGCTGGCCCAAAGCGGTATGCCTGCTGTACTGGTTGAGACCGGTTTTATTAATAATACCGAGGACGAAGATTACCTGAACTCTGAAGAAGGACAGAACGCCATTGTACGCTCAATAGTACGGGCGGTTAAGGAGTATAAGGTAAGGATAAGTACCAATTAATTTGTTGCTGTAAATATTTAATGGCAGCTTATTGTAAAAATAACTACCAATGTTGTAGACTTAATATTTAATTTTATAATTTCAAACCATAAAATTAACAACAATATGAGTTTAAGACTGGGCGATAAAGCGCCAAACTTCCAAGCCAAAACCTCAGAAGGGGATATAGATTTTTACGAATTTTTAGGCGATAGCTGGGGCGTACTGTTTTCGCACCCTGCCGATTATACACCGGTTTGTACCACAGAGCTGGGCCGTACCGCTTCATTGAAGCAGGAATTCGATAAACGTAATGTTAAAGTTGCTGCCCTAAGCGTTGATTCGGTTGAATCGCACCTGGAGTGGATCAAAGATATTAACGAAACCCAAAACGTTGAAGTTAACTTCCCGATCATTGCTGATGAGAACCGCGAAATTGCCGAAGCTTATGACATGATCCACCCTAATGCTTCGTTAACGGCAACCGTACGCTCATTGTTTATTATTGCGCCCGATAAAACCATTAAACTGATTATCACTTACCCCGCATCTACCGGCAGAAACTTTGTGGAGATTTTACGCGTAATTGATTCACTGCAGTTAACTGCCAACTACAGCGTAGCTACTCCTGCGGATTGGAAAGATGGTGAAGATGTGGTAGTAGTACCAGCTATTAAAACAGAAGACATTCCTGCAAAGTTCCCTAAAGGCCACGTGATCGTTAAACCTTACCTGCGTTTAACTCCTCAGCCTAATAAATAATTTTTTTTAACAGATGCCATACCTAACCGCATGGCATCTGTTCTTTCAAATATTCATCATCATGAAAAATCTGAGCATTGCATTATTGCTGGTTCTGTTTGCATTTACGGCTAAAAGCCAATCGGCAGACGACCGCGGCTACCTTGTAAAAGTAGGCGACCAGGCACCCGACAATTTTGAACTGGTACTAACCAACGGACAAAAAACTTCGCTGAAACAATTGCGCGGTAAGATAGTGGTATTACAATTTACCGCCAGCTGGTGTTCCGTTTGCCGTACCGAAATGCCTCATCTGGAAAGTGATATATGGAAAGCTTACCAAAACAAAAACGTAGTACTAATTGGTGTTGACCGTGATGAACCGCTGGAAAAAGTCCAAAAGTTTCACGCAGATATGAACCTCACTTACCCGCTGGCTCTTGATCCCGGTGCAGATATATTCGGCCGTTTTGCCGATAAAAAAGCCGGTGTTACCCGCAACGTAGTAATAGATCAGAACGGCAAGATTGTTTACCTAACCCGCCTGTACGATACCAAAGAGTTTAACCAAATGGTAAAGGTTATTGATGGTTTGGTGAAGAACCCGGTTGCGGCTTCGGAGTAAGATTACTGTATTAGATATTTTGAAAAGCCCGCAAGGGCTTTTGTTGTTTAAGGCTTGTGCGTGGGCTTTCCCCTCTTGAGGGGCAGGGGTGTGTTATTCAATGCATGATAAACAACTACATTTAATTTCAATAGGCACTTTATCTATTTATAAGCATTTGTAATAGAAAGCTTTTAGTTAATTTTTAACAAACCTTTGTGTAATTTTAACACGATTAAGATTATTTTTAATATACTTGAACATTAATTGCTGGCTAATGCTATTTCGGCACAACAGCGATAAACCAATATAAACCGAAACGTCTGATCGTATCTATTAAACTTTATATGAAAAAAAGCAATCTTTTTCTTTACGCCACTGTATGTGGGCTGTTTGCTATGCAACCAGGTTTTAGTCAGACTAAAACCGCAGCTAAGTATACTACAGCAAACAAAGCTGTGAAGGTTTACACCACAGCTAAAGGCACCGATTTAAAAATCAGCCCTACTGAGAGCCTTACCTTTACCGACAAGCCTCAGCCTGTTGAAACGGAAGTGTCTGTTTTTGTTGACCCGGATAAAAAGTTCCAAACTTTGCTGGGTATTGGTGGTGCGCTGACTGATGCATCGGCAGAAACTTTCTACAAGTTGCCTAAAGACAAGCAAAAAGAGCTGATGACGGCTTATTTTGATAAAACCAATGGTATCGGCTACACGATGGGCCGCACCCATATCCAAAGCAGCGATTTCTCGAGCGAATCATATAGCTACATTAAAGAAGGTGATGCTGAACTGAAAACTTTTAATATCGATCACGATAAAAAATACCGTATCCCTTTCATTAAAGAGGCGATGAAAACTGCCGGTGGTAAACTAAATATCTTTGTTACGCCATGGAGCCCGCCGGCATTCATGAAAACCAACAACGATGTATTGCACGGTGGTAAACTGAAACCTCAGTTTGCGCAACCATGGGCTAACTTCTACGTAAAGTTCATCAATACGTATGAAAAAGAAGGTATCCCTGTTTGGGGTTTATCGGTACAAAACGAGCCGATGGCAACACAATCATGGGAGTCATGCTTATACACTGCCGATGACGAGCGTGTATTCATTAAAAAATACTTAGGCCCAACATTAGCAAAAGCTGGTTTAGGCAGCAAAAAATTGATGGCATGGGATCATAACCGCGATTTGATGTATCAGCAAGCTTCTACCATTCTGGAAGATCCTGAAGCTGCTAAATATGTTTGGGGTATTGCTTACCACTGGTACGAAACCTGGACAGGTGCTGGCCAGAACTTCGAAAATGAGCGCCGTGTACACGAAGCTTTCCCTGATAAAAACCTGATGTTTACAGAAGGTTGTGTAGAGAAATTTGATTTTTCACGCTTACACGACTGGGCTCTGGGCGAGCGTTACGGTTTATCAATGATTAACGATTTTAACGCAGGTACTGTAGGATGGACCGACTGGAACGTATTATTAGATGAAAAAGGCGGACCAAACCACGTAGGTAACTACTGCTTTGCCCCAATACACGCTGATACACGTACTGGCGAGCTGATCTATACCAACGCGTTCTATTACATTGGCCAAATCTCTAAGTTTGTTAAACCGGGTGCTAAACGCATTACCAGTTCTGCAAGCCGCGACAAACTGTTAACTACTGCTTTCCAAAACCCTGATGGTAAAGTTGTGGTAGTTGTAATGAACTCAACCGATGATAAAATTCCTTACTTTTTATGGATAAAAGGCAAAGCTGCTAAAACAGAAGCATTGCCTCACTCTATGTCTACTTTGGTAGTTGAGTAAGCTGTAAAATGAAATATTGAAAAGCCCGCTGGTGTTTGCCAGCGGGCTTTTTTTGTGGGATAAATATTTTACTCATGCTGCCGCAAGTTTCTAACTTGTGGTAATACTATCGTAAGGTTTCACCTTACAGTAAGCTGAAAGCTTACAATAGTACAGTCACAAGTTACGCTATCGCTAAACTTGCGACAGCATACCTATCTAAAAAGATAAAGCCCCGTTAATAAATCAACGAGGCTCATCTTTCTTGTATTTAGTGGGGTATTTAACTGTGGAACTGATCTCCCGGGCGTTCAAACTTTTGGAACGGAATTTTGAGGATGTTACCAAACTTCGAGTTCATGTTTTCGTCCATGTGGGTATCAATGCCAAAATGGGTGTGTTCTTTGTCTAAATTAGCGTAAGTGCCGAATAACCTGTCCCAGATGCTTAGTACATCGCCATAGTTACGATCTGTGTACGGTAACTGGTAATGATGGTGTACATGGTGCAAGTTGGGTGTGATGAATACCAAACTCGCATACTTGTTAACACGTTCTGATAGCCTGAATTCGGTATGGCCTAAAATATTGGCAAACGTTTGGAAGGTTTGGCGTAAAACCAACACACTCAATAACGGGCCGCATATAAATACCCATAACATTAAGAAGCAAGTGCGCACAACGGTTTCGCAAGGATGTTCGCGCACGGTGGTTGATACATCTACATGCAGATCGCTGTGGTGTACCAGGTGGAATTTCCACAGAAATTCCGTTTTGTGCATTACCACGTGGTAAGTGTATTCGCAAAGATCGAGCATTAAGAACAGGCTGATATAATATACCCATGGATTAGTATGATACGGGATCAAATTAATCAACCCAAAATGATGGCGATTATCCCATGCCGAAATGAGGATCACAAAGCCAGTAAAAAATAACTGGATAGGCAAACCGGTAAAAATAAAGAACACATTGCTGCGCAGGTGTTTTAACTTGCTTTTAGCAGTATTCTTCGACAGAAAAATTTCGGCAAACCATAGCGATATAATTAAAATCGCATATAGGGCTACCTGTACCTCATCTTCATGATGAGCAATAAATGCACGAATCTCGTTCATACTTAATTAGGGGATCAAAGTATGCTTCAAAAATAACAGATGTTTAAAATGTAGAAGCCTATTTTTTTTAGGCTTCATTAAAAGTTCATAAAAGTGTAACGTTTTGGTTACTGCATTTTATAAACCAGTACGTTAAATGTACCGGGTACAACTTTGCGCGGGGTGCCTGCTTCATACTGGGCAACGCTTAAGTATATTTTATGCGTTTTTGGATCTAAAGTCATAGTACGTGCACGTACCTGGGTAGTTAAGGTTTGTGCAACGCTATATTTATCGGCACTTTCCTGTTTGATGATAGTAGTGGTACCATCACCGTTAGATACAAATACCAGTTTGGTTTCAGTATCATAAGCAACGGCATCAACGCCAGCGCCAATAGGCACGGTGGTAATAACTTTGCCTGTGTTGATATCAACCACGCTCATACCTTTATTCTCACGGCAAACGCTGAATGCACGGCTGTTTTTTAAATCTAAAGCCAAACCTGTTGGGCCGCCGCAAGGGGCTAAGCTGTAAGTTTTAAGCACTTTTAAGGCTTTTGAATCAATTACATTGAGGCTGCTTTTATCTTCGAGGTTGTTATAAATTTTGCCTTTGCCATCTGGTACGGCAAACTCTGGTCCGCCACCTAAGGCAACAGTGCCAACCTGTTTTAAAGTAACCGGGTCAACTACCGATGAATTATTGCTCTCGCCATTAAACGAAAATACTTTCTCAGAATACGGATCGTACATAATAGCATCAGGGCCTTGTGCATCAACCGGGATGGTAGTTATTTTCTTCAAAGTTTTCAGATCGAAAGCTACTACAGCATTGGCTTTACCATCGCTGATGAAACCTTTGTTGTGTTTGTTATCAATAGCAATACCGTGTACGCCCTTCATATCGTCAATCATCCCTACAGGTTGATCGGTAGCCAGGTCAACCACGTTAACCATAGTGCCGTGCGATACATATAAACGGTTGTTCACATGGTCGATAGACAGGTAATCGTAACCGCCGTCTCCGGGCAGGGCAATCTTTTTATCGAGCACATAAGTTTGTGCATGTAAGGCAACCGGTAATAAAACAGTAGCCAACAGAACGGCAATACCGCCAGAAATTTTTTTCATGGAGTTTTTTATTTAAAAATGTTGAATGATTCTGTATAAAAATTGGATTACTTAGCCAAGGGTTTTTCAAACTGATGATTCTTGTAAAACAGCCTGATCATACTCGGTAAAACGATCAATAACAAAGGTAAAGCTGCCAGAAAGCCACCAATTACCGCAATAGCCAGTGGCTGATGCAGCTGCGCGCCGGCGCCAATACCCAAAGCCAAAGGCATCAAGGCTATAATAGCACCCAGGGCTGTCATTAATTTAGGGCGAAGACGGGTTGAGATAGAGTACACAATGGCATCATCCACACTGGTTTCCATAGCGCTTTGTTTAAATTGCCAGAAGGTGAAGATGGCATTTTCGCCAATGATCCCCACAATCATAATTAACCCCGTATAGCTGCCCACGTTTAGCGGTGTGCCGGTTAAGTATAAGGCCAAAAAGCTGCCTGCAATACCCAGCACCGAAGTAACCAATATAATTAATGCAATGCGGAACTGTTTGAATAGAAACAAGATCACGCAGAATACTAACAAGCTTGAAGTAACAAGGATAATTAGTAACTCTTTAAACGATTGTTGTTGCTCGGCATAAGCCCCTCCATAGCTAACGTGGTAACCCGGTGGCAGGCTAACTTTTGCTGCAATACCTTTTTGTATAGCAGGCATTACCGTACCCAAATCGCTGTTATCCAGACGGGCACTGATTACACCCATCGATTGCAGGTTTTCCCTGTTCACCTCGGCATCGCCCGAACGCAGCTCAACTTTGGCAAGACTGGTTATCGGAATTAGTTTTCCATTTGGAAGAAACACGTTTAATGATTTTATACCGTCCACATTTAATGTGCGGTTGTTAGGATAAACTATGCGGATGGGCGAAAGCTGTTGTTTCTCAAATAAATTACCTACCACATTACCTTCCAGTGCCGATTGTACCTGGTACTGCAGGTTGGTAGGGTTAAGGTTGTATTGTGCCAGCATGCTATAATGCGGTTCAATGCTTACTGATGGCCCTGCTATTACAATACCATCAAACACGTCGGCTGTGCCTTTAACGCCGCTTACAATGGCTGCTATTTGTTTCGAGAGCGATTGCAGCTTAACTTGGTCGTCGCCAAAAACTTTAATCTCGATGGGTTGGGTTGATGTCATTAAATCGCCCAGCATGTCACCAATAACCTGTCCGAAATCGACACGTAATGCAGGCTGTGAAGCTTCTATTTTTCCTCGCAGATCGCTGATCACTTCTTCTGTTGTTTTCTCGTGCGATTTTTTCAGCTGGATCAAATAATCGCCCGTATTGGGTTCGGTGATAAAGAAACCCATTTGTGTGCCTGTGCGGCGTGAGTAAGCAGATACATCGGGTTCTTTAATGATGATCTTTTCTATCTCGCGTAACATCCGGTCAGTTTCTTCTAGCGAAGTACCGGGAGGCGATGTATAATCGAGCACGATACTACCCTCGTCCATATCAGGTAAAAATCCGGTAGCGAGGTTTGATGGGATCAGCACAATAACTGCTATCAATCCCACCATAATGATGATGCTGATCACCGGTTTCAGGATAAAAAACTCCACCCATTTTTGGCGTTTAACCAAATGCACTTCTTCCTTCTTTGCAGTTTGGCTACCCGGTTTGGGTGGGCGGGTTAGCAACAGGTAAATAACCGGTAAGCCTATCCAGGTAACAAAGAACGAGCACACCAGTGTAATGATCATGGTGTTGGTCATTACGTTAAAGTAAGCACCGGCCACACCCGTCATTAGCATAAAAGGGATGAAGATTACGATGGTACTGATAGATGAACCCACCATAGCTGGGAACAAATAATCAATGGCTTTTTTAAGCAGATGACTGGTCAGTTCATCGGGGTGCTCTTCGTGCGTGCGGTGAATTTGCTCAACCACTACAATTGCGTCATCAATAATTAAACCGATGGCCGCTGCAATAGCGCCCAGTGTCATGATGTTGAAGGTATAACCTTCGGCATATAAAATGAGCAGGGTAAGGCACAGCGTAATTGGTATGGTTATTAAAATAGTTGCGCTTGCTTTGATAGAACGCAGGAAAATAATAGCCACAATAATGGCCAACGCCAACCCGATCCATAAACTATCGGTTACACTTTTGATAGATTCGTTTACAAAATCGGCCTGTACATAGTATGGTTTAATGGTAACACCATTAGGCAGTATTTTTTGCAACTCAACTACCTTTTGGTCCATTGCTGCCGAGAGTGATACCAGGTTTGAATTGGGCTGTTTAATAACCGCTATTAAAACACCTTCGTGGCCGTTGGCGTTAATTTTAGTGTACTCAATACCCGGGTTAATTTGCACATCGGCAATGTCTTTAAGGCGTATTACCCGCTTTTTATTGCTGATTACCATATTGCCCAATTGCTCGGCTGTTGATACAGTTGCATCGGTAACCGTGAGGTACAGCATTTTGTAATCGGCCAGGTAACCTTCAGATTTAATAAAGTTGGTTTGGCCCAGGGTAGTAGTTATAATATCGGGCGTTAAACCCAATGAGCTCATTTTTTGCTGATTAAGCACCAGCCAGTATTCTTTAGTTTTACCACCAATAACCCTGATCTCGGACACACCATCAACCTGCGACAGGAAAGGTTTAATGGTGTAAGTAGCCAATTGCTTTAATTCAATAGGCGATAGGTTATGGCTTTCCAGCGTGTATCCGCTAACCGGCAGGATAGATGGGTTCATCTTCTCCACAGTAACGTTAACATCGGCGGGCATATCATTCTTGATCTGGTTAATAGCCGATTCGATGCGCTGCTGGCTTAAATCGATATCCGCATTCCAGTTCATAAAGGCCGAAATTTCGCAGCTGCCGCGGCTGGTGGTACTGCGCACATATTGCAGATCGGGTACCTGTTTAATTGCGTTTTCCAACGGTTTGGTAACCGTAACCATCATTTTGTTTACGGGTTGCAGGCCTTCATCGGCAATGATCTTAATCTTCGGGAAAGTAATCTCGGGGAAAAGCGAGGTTTGTAGCTTTGAATAGGAAAACAAACCGCCCATTATAATAATGGCCAATATTAAACTGATAGGTTTGCGGTGCGAAATGAAAAAATTGTTGAACCCGTTCATTACTTTACAATTTTAACTTTAGCGGTATCAGCCAGGCCATAATTGCCGGTCACCACAATTTTATCTTTGGGTTGAAATTTAGGCGAAAGGATCTCTGTGCGGTCACTGGTTTCAATCCCTTTGGTAATAGGCACTTTAATGGCAGTGGTATCATTAATCAATTTCATTACCCAAAACTCGGTCTGGGTTTCGTTGGCTAAAACAGCTGCCTTTGGTAACGATACCGTATTGTTTTTCTCCGATTTGATCAACCTTGCCCTGGCAATCAGATTTTCGGGAATCGGGTGGTTGTTGTTTACCCTCAGTACAACACTCTGGGCTTGCGATGCGGTATCAACAGCAGGCATTAATGAACTTACCTGGGCATTTAATTTTTCGCCATCGGGCAGGGTTAAGGTTAGCGATTTATTATTGGCAAGCGTGCTGCGTAGTTCATAAGGCAACTGCAGCAGAAACACAAAGCTCGAACCCTCGTTAATAATGGCCAGTTGCTCTCCATCCTGCACATAATCGCCGCTTTGGTGGCTCAGCTGGGTAATGTAACCGCTTGCCGAAGCCTTAATTTTATTGATACCCGTAAATTTAAAGGTGGTATCCAGAATGCTGATATGGTTACCAATGCTTTGCGCTTCTTTGGTTTTCAGCACAAATAACAGCTGGCCTTTAGTTACATACTGGCCCGGTTGTACGTTACTTTTTTCTATATAGCCATTAATATTGGCCTTTACATAGTTTTTTTGCAGGTAGGTTGATGTGGCATTTACATCAATATAATTGGCCAGTGAAGTATCGCCAATGGTTGTAACGGTAACCGGTGTTTGCGATTTTACAGCGGCATCTTCATCCGCTGCGTCGTCGGCTTTGCCTTTGCAGGCTTGCAGGCAAACCGCAATGCAAAGTGCAAGCGATAATTTAAAGAATGCGTTATGGTTTAAAAATTTCATGCTATCGGTTGTAGTAATTAAACTGATTGATCAATTGCAGGCGGCTAATGGTGGTTTGTGTGTACAAATTTTTCACAGCCAGGTAGTTGTTAATGGCGAGTATCAGGTCCGAGATCTTCAAATCGCCTGTGCGCATTAGCTCGGTATCAACCTTAATCAGGCTTTCAGTATACCGCATCTGGTCTTTAATCTGGGTAATCAGCTTTTCGTTTTCGGCAATCTGCTGCGTATACTGGTCTATCTGCTGGTGATACTGATTATAGAAAAACGCCTTATAGGTTAAGCGGGTATCTTCCTCGAGGCTTAGTTTTTTATACTGCAATTTGCGCAAGCCACCATCATAAATAGGCACTATCAAGCTAAAGCCTGCACTGGTACCAAAGTTTTTATAAGCCTGGTAACTCAAATCAGAATTATAACCACCATCGGCAAAAATGTTAAGCTTGGGTTTGTAGCTGTAATCAATAAGTTTGCGGCTATTATTTAAGCGCAGGCTATCCAGTTTATACTGTTTAAAAAAAACACTGCTGTTAACCCCGGGCAATATGGCTTTGGTAATAGCAGGCTCAGCAAGTTCGGCAAACGTGGTGTCGCGGATGCCAGAAAGATAGTTAAGCAGGGCAAAATCATTTTTATACTGCAACCTGCTTTGTGCCAGTTGGAGTTGTTGTTGTTGCAGGGTAACCAAAAAGGTAAGATAATCGCTTTGGCGGTATACGTTAGATCGGGTTAACCTTTTGAGTAGGTCTTCTTCCTTACTCAGCAGATCTACTACTTCCTGGTTAAACTTGTATTGCTGTAAATCGCCGTAAGCAGTAATGTATTGGGCGATGACATTCTTCTTTAAATCCTGCTCATTCAGGTGGATGATATTGCCTAGTGAATCGCGTGATAGTTGCAGTGCATAGTACTGCGATTTAAGATAACCACTGCCGATAAAGGTTTTGTTGGCGCTTATCAAAGCATCTACACTTTGCCCGTTGGTAATTGCGGTAGCATAACCATAGCCACGAATAACCGGTGCATACAAGCCACCACCATTGCCGTTGATCTGCGGTTTTAACCCGGCTTTTATCTTCAGGCTGTCTAATTGCGAAGACAGGATCTGGTTATTCAGGTCTTTAAGTAAGGGACTGTTTGTGAGGCTCTGATTTACATAATAGTCGAGCGTATGGGTTTGAGCCAATAATGAATTATGCAGCAGCAAACAAAGAATAAAACTTAGAATGTATTTCATTTAAAATTAGTATCGCAACGAAGTACGTGAGCAATTTTGGATTTATTCTGGAAACAACTACAAGATACGTTTCATACTCAATCTTTGAAAGAGATGGTCATAATATGGTAGGGATCATCGTATTGATAGTTTAAGCCGAGACCATAATTTTCACAAATTTGTCTCGAAATGGTGAGCCCCAAACCGGTACCTTCTGAGTGCGACGATTTGTTGAAACGCTTAAATATATCGTTGCTATCTAAAGCCTGGTTTTTGCCGGTATTTTTGATAACCAGTTTTTGTGCATTAAGCCAGATGTCGATATAGCCATGCTCTACATTATGCCTGATGGCATTGCTGAGCAAATTATTGAGCAGTATTTCTAAAAGCGATTTACTGATATGGAGATATTTGTCGGCAAGGTTAATGGTAACCTTAATGTTTTTATCAGCATAAATTTCGCTGAACTGGGCCAATAGTTGCTCTATAACTTCTTTAACGTTTATATCCTGATCGTCATTAATAAGGTTGTTTTCAATTTTAACCAGCAATAACATAGAGCGGTTAAGGCGTGTAAGGCGCGAAACAGATTCATACAGATCGCTCAGTAATTTACTTTGCTGTTCGTTAAAAATATCAGTTTGTAAAAGTGTATCAAGCTTTGAGTTGATGACCGCGATAGGGGTGAGCAGCTCGTGCGAGGCATTTTCGGTAAAGGCCTTTAAATCCTGGTAATCATTCTTCGCCTTGGCCGACATGGTTGCGATAGCGCTGTTGAGCTCATTAAACTCACTGGTGTTGGATGATACGGCAGGGATGTTTTTTTTATCAGTAATATTAAAAGATCGCAGGTTATTTAATATCAGGTAAAACGGTTTCCACAGGCGGTTGATGGTTAATCGGTTAATTACAAACAAGCTGATCACCAAAAGTAATATTACCGCAATGGTGATAGAAAAGATGATGCGGATGAGATATTCTGTCTCTACCTTTGATTCAACTACCAGTATCTGGTAATTGTTGTTGCCCACTTTTACCGAACTGATAAGGCCACGGCCAGATTCGGGCTCCTTTTCTTTTTGATCAATATAAGTGGTATCAATAAATCTGCGGACAATGGTTTGGCCGTTGGCCGGACTAAAAGAGATCTGCTGATCGTCTGACTTATAAACCTCGGGTAAGTTATGGTTGATACGAACGTGTTCGAAGATTTCGTTCTCTTCTACCAGAAGGTCTTTGTCTACCTGGTTGGTTAAGATAATGCTTACTGCCTGGTAATAAATTATCCCGGTAAAAAGCATCACGATCACCGTAGTGATCAGATTGATACGGTTATACTTGGTAAGCAGCCTCATCTATTCAGCAAATTTATACCCCATGCCATAAGCGGCATGAATATAATCATTACTGCCAGCCTCAACCAGTTTCTTACGCAGATTTTTAATGTGCGAATAAATGAAATCGAAGTTATCGGCCATGTCAAACTCATCGCCCCAAAGGTGTTCAGCAATGGCGTTCTTGGATACTACCTTGCCTTTATTGGCTATAAAGTACAATAGAAGGGCATATTCTTTACGCGTTAGCTTAACCGGATTTTTCCCCACGTCGACGGTTTTGGCTTGCAGGTCGATCTCAATTTCGTTAAACGTCATGATATTGTTACCATTGTACGATTTACGGCGGATGATAGCCGCTACCCTTGCACGCAATTCAGATAGGTGAAAAGGTTTAACGAGGTAATCGTCGGCACCGAGGTCAAGGCCTTCAAGACGATCGTCTAACGAGTCTTTGGCCGAGATGATCAATATGCCATCGGTATGCCCTTTGGCCTTCAGGTCTTTCAATATGCTGATGCCATTGCCGCCTGGCAGGGTAATGTCCAGCAAAATACAATCGTAACGGTACATATTTACCTTGGCCATAGCCGAGGGATAATCGCTTGCGCTTTCGCAAATATTACCGGCTTCGGTAAAATACTCCTGCATGCTTTCGCGCAGGCCCTGTTCGTCTTCAATAATCAGTAACTTCAAACTACAAATCCTAATTTAATCTAAAATTAAGGATTAATGTTGTAGAAATTCTGTTCATAACGGTCATTGGTCAATTGGCATTGGTCATTAATGTCTTATTACTTATTTAGTAAAACACAATTAAATATAGATAAGTTCAACTGACAACTGACAACTGACAACTGACAACTGACAACTGACAACTGACAACTGACAACTCACTAACTCAAAACTCATAACTACTATGTGGTGGATATACGCGCTTCTCTCAGCTTTTTTTGCAGCCCTTACGGCTATTTTTGCCAAAGTAGGTATTAAAGGTGTTGATACCAATGTGGCTACTGCCATACGCACGGTTATTATTTTAATTGTGGCCTGGGGCATTGTACTGTTTAAAGGCAGCCAGGGTAGCATTGGTACTTTAACCCGTAACAACTGGATCTTCATTGTACTCTCCGGCTTGGCAACAGGTCTATCCTGGATCTTTTATTTCAAAGCCCTACAACTGGGCGAAGTCTCGCAGGTGGCACCGGTTGATAAACTGAGCGTGGCACTGGCCATTGTGCTATCCATCGTGTTTTTGGGCGAACCATTGACCTGGAAAAATGCGATTGGCGCACTGCTGATTATCAGCGGCACATTGGTGCTGATCTTTTAATTCGATTAACACAAATCGCTTATGAGCTGGTTTACCGTATATTATATTATGACCAATAAACTTAACCGGCTTTTATTATTGCTGTTGTTGCCATTCTTAATGGCTGCGACAGTAAAAGCGCAAACTAAAAAGCATCTCGAAGTAGGCGACCCCGCACCTGTTTTTACGCTGAAAGACCAGGACGGCAAAATGTTTGATATGAAAAGCGAGATCGGTAAGCAGATTCTCGTAATCTACTTTTACCCGAAGGACGAGAGCATGGTTTGCACCAAAGAAGCCTGCTCATTCCGCGATAGTTTTAATGATTTTACCAAGGCGGGAGCTAAGGTTATCGGCATTAACTCGGGTACTGTGGCCAGTCATAAAAGTTTCAGCGAACACTATAAATTACCCTTCATTTTACTAAGTGATCCCGACAATAAAGTGCTCAACCAATTTAAGGTAAAAGGCATGTGGTTCTTCTCGGGGCGACAAACTTTTGTCATCGGGCTGGATGGCAAAGTTGCTTTTCAGTACAGCGCCATGCTGGAGGGTAAAGAGCATTCGGACCAGGCTTTGGCGTATATCAAATCTCAAAAACAAATAAGCCGCAACCAATGATCACTTTTCTAAAGATTTTGTTCAGTATAGTACTGGTTTGGATGTGCTATACTGTGATAACTACGTCAATAAACCATTCCTTATTTAAGGAATGGAATTACCTCGGTTCTATAGCCTGGATGCGTGCTACTTTGTGGGATTTCTATGCCAATGAGTTGGTAATTTACGTGTGGATTTGCTACAAAGAAAAGAACTGGGCTTTGAAGATTTTATGGCTCGTTTTACTCTTCACTTTGGGCAGTATCGGCAGCTGTTTATTTGTACTCATCCAGTTGTTCAGACTGAAACCAAATGAGGGTTTAAAAGAATTTTTCGCGAAGCAAAATGGATAATAACTCGGTGTGGTTCCTGGTGCTTGTAAGTCTGATAACCTGCTGCGTTATTATGGCACTGGTTTGGCTTTGGGCGCATAAAATTAAGAATGCCGGGGTGGTGGATATCTTCTGGTCGTACAATTTCCCGGTTATTGCTGTTATACTTTTAATGCTTGCCCCGGGCTTCGGTACCAGGAAGACGATGATCTGCGCTATGGTGATCATTGCCGGGATCAGGTTAGGCACGCATCTGGCAATCAGAATTATCAGCCACATCAAAGAAGAGGAAGGCCGTTACCAGCAACTCCGTAAAGAGTGGGCGCCCAATGCCGAGCGTAAGTTTTTCTTCTTTTTCCAGTTTCAAGGAATCTCTAATGTGCTGCTGGCCATCCCGTTTTTTTTGAGTGTGATGAACCCCAAACCCGAGCTATCGATATTTGAATATGCCGGTTTTGCGCTCTGGTTCATCAGCGTAACGGGCGAAACCATTGCTGATCGCCAATTGGCCGCTTTCAAAAAAGATTTGGCTAATAAGGGCAAGGTATGCGACATTGGGTTGTGGCATTACTCGCGCCATCCCAATTACTTTTTCGAATGGCTGATGTGGGTTGCTTACTTCGTATTTGCACTCGGTTCGCCGTACGGGTATTTGGGAGTGATTAGTCCGGCTATTATTTTGTATTTGTTGTTGAAGGTTACGGGCATCCCGGCTACGGAAGAGCAGTCTTTGCGCTCGAAAGGAGAGGCCTTTAAAAGATATCAGGCTACTACGAGCGTGTTTGTGCCGTGGTTTAGGAAACGTTAGACGTGTGACGTTTTGCTTTTCAATTCCCCGCTGTCGCAAGTTTAGCGTAGCGTAACTTGTGACTTAAACTATGGTAAGCTTCCAGCTTACCGTAAGGTGAAACCTTACCTAAGAATAACCATCCCGATGATAATCGGGACGGTAGCATTGGTTTTATCATACGTCTAACGTAAAAACAAAAAATCACCGCTCACAATCCGCAACCATTTAAAACACGTAAGCTGTTTAAACAACCAATTATCCCAGAAACGTATCACGTACAACGTAATACGTACAACGTAAAACTATGTGGTACGATAAACTGATAGAACAAAACAAGGTACCCGATGTGCTTTTGCGCCAAGGGATCCGCAAGCTTTTAAAGCAACGTTTGGCAGATGAAAACAAGGGCGGGGTAGAAGAGCAGCAGGCGCATTTGATGGCCTTGATCGCCAAACTAAAGGCTTCGCCAATTGCGGTAAATACTGCCGATGCCAATACACAGCATTATGAGGTGCCGACTGAGTTTTACCAGTACTGTTTAGGCAAGAACCTCAAATATTCATCGGGTTACTGGAAGCCAGGTGTTACCGATATAGATACTTCTGAAACCGATATGCTGGAGCTAAGCTGCCAGCGTGCCGAATTAGAGAATGGGCAGGATGTGCTTGAGTTGGGTTGCGGTTGGGGCTCGTTGTCGCTGTATATGTCGGCCAAGTATAAAGGCAGTAAGTTTACGGTGGTTTCTAATTCTCGTACGCAGAAAATTTATATTGATGAACAGGCTCAGCAACGCGGCATTACAAATTTGACAGTGATTACTGCCGATATCAACGTGTTTACCACCGATCAGAAGTTTGACCGGGTAGTATCGGTAGAAATGTTTGAACACATGCGTAACTACCAGTTGCTGATGGCCAAAGTGGCTTCGTTTTTAAAACCCGAAGGCAAATTGTGGATCCATATTTTTACCCATAAAGAATATGCTTACCTTTTTGAAGTTATTGATGAAACCGATTGGATGAGCAAATACTTTTTTACCGGCGGCATTATGCCGAGCGACGACCTGATGTCGTACTTTAATGATGATATGGCAGTTGAAAAACACTGGCATGTAAACGGCACGCACTACGGCAAAACATCAGAAGCATGGCTGGCAAATATGGACGCGCATAAGAAAGAAATTATACCCCTGTTTGAGCAAACCTATGGTAAAGACCAGGCTACAAAATGGTGGGTATACTGGCGCTTATTTTACATGGCCTGTGCCGAACTCTGGAACTTTAATCACGGCAACGAATGGATTGTAAGCCATTACCTATTTCATAAAACACAAAAATGCCAAGGCTAATCCTGCTCGTAATTTTATTGCTGTTATCGCTGCTTACAGTATTTAAAGCCCCGGCCTACTACCTGTGGCTGGCAGCTATTATGGTGAGTGAATATCCGTTGATATTTGTTGGCATCTCGGTACTGTTAACCTCATGGGGAATCTGGAATGTGCCTTACCGTTTGGCTGGCAACATTATCGGTGTGGTGGCTATAGTACTTTTTCTGTCGCCAATTTTTAGGGCTTACTGGATTTCTAAGGATCTGAAACAGGATATGGTGCAGGACTTAAGCAGGACCGATACCACTAACATCAGCTATCCAAACAGGGCTCCTTTTGCTTTAAGCAAATTGTTTGCTTCAACTCAAACTACACCGTTTAAAACGTTTACTTATGTTACTTATCAGGATACTTCCTTAAAGCTCGATTTCTATCGCTCACGGGTACTGGGTAAGCGGCCTTGTGTACTTGTGGTGCATGGCGGCTCGTGGAGCAGCGGTGATAGCCAGCAGTTGCCCGAGCTAAATAGCTTTTTGGCCGAACGCGGCTACCACGTAGCCAGTATCAACTATCGCTTGGCGCCAAAATATAAAACGCCCGACCCGGTTGAGGATGTTAAAAATTGCCTTAAATACCTGCGCGAACATGCTGATAGTTTACGCATCGATACCAATAAATTTATCCTGTTAGGCCGCTCTGCCGGGGCGCAAATTGCTTTGCTGGCTGGTTATACTTTGCACGATAAATCAATTATTGGAGTGATTGATTTTTATGGCCCGGCTGATATGGTTTGGGGCTACTCGATCCCATCTAATCCGCTCATTATGGATTCGCGCAAGGTAATGGTGAATTACATTGGCGGTAGGTATGAGCAGGTGCCCGATAAGTACAAAACTTGCTCGCCGCTTGAATTTGTAGATAAGCAATCGCCGCCAACACTCATCATTCACGGGCATAACGATGTATTGGTGGCCTACGAACATAGCCGCCGCCTGAACGAAAAGCTACAGCAAAACGGGATTAAACATTATTGGCTTAAACTTCCCTGGGCTACGCACGGGTTCGATTACAATATTAACGGTCCGGGTGGGCAGCTGTCAACCTATGCGGTGGAAACTTTTTTGAATACGATAAGTCAGAGCCCCCCGACCCCCTAAAGGAGGAGGATGTGCAGATGTGGGGATATGCAGATGTGCAAATCCTTGGGAAGGGGTTTCTTCAGATGCTTAGCAAGCGAGTGACCCCTCCCTGCCAAAGCACATACAACCGCACCCCTCCCCAAGGAGGGAAGTTGGCAGTTATACAATTAATTGAATTAAAATGAACAACGATAATCTTAGAACCCCCTTTAGGGGGCGGGGGGCTAATGGGTCGGGGGGCTCTACCGCCATCATCGGTACCGGTATTGCCGGGATGGGCTGCGCGCACTTTTTGCAGAACGTAACTGATCTGACTATCTACGAGCAGAACGATTACATCGGTGGCCATACCAATACTGTAACGGTTGATGAGGATGACAAGCCGGTTTATATTGATACCGGGTTTATGGTATTTAACTATAAAACCTACCCCAATTTATGTAAGCTGTTTAAAGAGATAAATGCGCCTGTTAAAAAGACCGATATGTCGTTCAGTGTGCAGTATGTACCGAGTGGGTTGGAGTATAGCGGTTCGAGTGTAAATCATTTGTTCGCGCAGCGGAAGAATATCTTTAGTCCGAAATATATTAAGATGCTGATGCAAATCGGTAGGTTTAATAAAGAGAGTGTGAAGATACTGGACGATCTCAAGTATGCAAATTACTCTATCGGGCAGTATATCCGTGAGTTTAATTTTGGTGAAGAAATGCTTTGGAAGTACCTGGTGCCCATGAGTTCGGCCGTATGGTCTACCCCGATGGAGCAGATGCTGGATTTTCCGGCGGTAACGCTAATCCGTTTCTTTTTAAATCATGGTTTCCTGGGGCTGGATACACAGCATCAATGGTACACGTTGGATAAAGGCAGTCAATCTTATCGCGAAATATTAATCAAGCCGTTTAAGGATAAGATACATGTGAACCGCAAGGCCATCAAGGTATCTTATCAGGAAGATGGTAAGGCTGTGGTGCATGCCGCTGATGGTACGCAACAGGTTTTCGATCGGGTGATCATCGCTACACACGGCGACCAGGCATTGGCTTTGAGAGATAATCCAACATCACTTGAACAAAGCCTGCTTTCTAATTTTAAATATCAATACAACAAAGCTACCCTGCATACCGACGAAAGCATTATGCCCAAAGCCAAACTGGCCTGGGCCAGCTGGAACTATCGGATACAAGAACAAAACGGCAAGTTAGAACCGAGTACCATTTACTGGATGAACCAACTGCAACAGGTGTCAAACAAAAAGAATTACTTCGTTTCTATTAATCCGCATGATAATATCGATGAGAAAAAGATCATCAAAGAGATTGATTATGAGCATCCCTTGTTTGATGTTCCAGCCATTAACGCACAGGCAGAATTATACAAGCTAAATGAAAGCGGACCGATTTACTATTGCGGCAGTTACTTTAAATACGGTTTTCATGAAGATGCTTTTGCCAGCGCGGTACAACTTTGTTCGCAATTGCTGGGCAAACCGGTTTATGACGATAGCATCATCCAGCCTGCGGTTTAACACGTATATGAGTTATGGCAAAAGCCGCAATTAATTCGTGTTTGTACAAGGCCAGGGTAATGCACCATCGTTTGGCGCCTAAACAGCATAGTTTTTATTACGATATTTTTATGTTTTACCTCGATCTGGATGAGATCGATACGTTGGACAAGAAACTGAGCTGGATGAGCCGTAACCGATTCAACCTATTCAATTTTCGGGATGAAGACCACCTGCAACTACCCAAAGAAAATCCGGATACTTCTAAAAACGTTCGTGAACATATTACCGATTACCTCAAGACGCAGGGTGTGGATATAGGTAATGGCCGCATAATGCTGCTCACCAATTTATGCACATTGGGTTACCAGTTTAACCCGGTATCGTTTTACTTCTGTTATGATGAGAATGATGAGCCGTTTTGCAGCGTGGTAGAAGTATGCAATACCTTCCTCGAAATTAAACCTTACTTCCTGGGAATGGGTACCCAAACCGGCGATAGTTTCCACCTTAATACTACCAAGTATTTCTACGTATCGCCATTTATTGATATGGACACCAATTTCGATTTTAACCTACAAGTGCCGGGTGCAAAGTTAAATATCAGGATTGATGATTTTGATAAAGAAGGCAACCGATTTTTCATCAGCACACTTAATGGCAAACGTGTGCCATTAACCGATGGCAAATTGTTGTATTATTTTTTTAGTTTCCCGTTGATTACGCTTAAGGTTATAGGCTTAATTCACTGGCAGGCTTTAAAGCTTTGGTTAAAGAAATTGCCTTTCCATAAGAAGGCTGAAAATATCCATCTCCAAAAAGGAGTATATCGCCCATATCAGGGTAAATAGCACAATCGGTAAAAACTTTAGTGCATGTATTATGCGTACATACCTAAAAGATTATAAGCCGATTATATTACCCATGTCTGATACATTAACACTTGTCAAAAAAAATAGCTTCTACCAAAATGTGGTATTAGAGGTGCTTTCTAAAATGACCAAAGGTCACCTTTTTTTAACCCTGCCCGATGGTGAAGGTGTTTCAATAGGCACAGGTGAAGGCAATATTTCGGCACGCATTTCTATTAATGATGAAGCCTTCTACAAACGGATTATTTTATACGGCGATATTGGTTTTGGCGAAGCTTATGTAGATGGTTTGTGGGATACCGACAATATTACCAACGTAATAAAATGGGTGTTATTAAATATTGAGAACGCGCCCGGTGTATCGGGTAGTAAAGCACGATCTGTAGCTTTAAACCTGCTGAAATTTTTTAACAAGGTCTATAATTCGAAACGTGCCAATACATTAACAGGATCACGCAAAAATATCTCTGAGCATTACGATCTCAATAACGATTTCTTCGCCAGTTTCCTTGATCCAACTATGACCTACTCGGCCGCCTATTTCTACAAAGAAGGTTTGTCGTTAGAGGAAGCCCAGTACGCAAAATACGAACGTTTATGTCGCCAATTGCATTTGCAACCTACCGACCATGTTTTAGAGATTGGCAGCGGATGGGGCGGTAATGCTATTTATATGGCTAAAAATTATGGTTGCAAAGTAACATCGCTCACCATATCTGAAGAACAATTGAAAATGGCCCGAGAACGTGTAGCGGCCGAAGGTTTAAGCGATAGGGTAGAGATATTAATGAAAGATTATCGCCAGATGGAAGGCCAGTTTGATAAACTGGTTTCAGTAGAAATGCTGGAAGCCGTTGGCCATAAATACCTCGACGGATACTTTAAACGCTGCCACGAAATGCTGAAACCAAACGGTATCCTGGCTATACAGGTAATCACCAGTCCCGATTCGCGTTACAATAGTTTACGCAAAGGAGTGGATTGGATCCAGAAACATATCTTCCCGGGGTCATTGCTGCCATCTGTAGGGGCCATCAATGCTTCCGTAAATCGTACAGGTGATTTTACTTTGGTTGATTTAAAAGACCTTGGCATTGACTATGCCACTACGCTTAAATTATGGCACCAACAGTTTAATGCGAGTTTGCAAAAAGTACGCGTGCTTGGTTTCGATGATCGCTTTATCCGTAAATGGAATTATTACTTATGCTATTGCGAAGCTGCCTTCGCCATGCGCAATATCAATGTAATGCATTTGGTGTATAGCAGGCCCAATAATACTGAAAGATAGAGGCAAGAAGCGAGATCCAAGAAACAAGACAGAACTCCCAAATTGTCATTGCGAGGTACGAAGCAATCTCGTCGCATGCATTATTCGACCTGCATAGTTACGAGATTGCTTCGTACCTCGCAATGACAAGGTTTTTTACTACAAAATCGTCTCGTTATTCAACTGCATTTTCCAGTACCAGTGGGCCAGTTTGGCAATCAGTTCATCAACCTTAATAGGTTTACCTAAATAATCGTCCATGCCGGCTTGCAGGCAATCTTCGCGGTCGCCTTGCATGGTGTTGGCGGTGAGGGCCATGATAACCGGTTGTTTATTTAAGGTGTTTCTGATTACCTGCGTGGCTTCCATGCCGTCCATTTCTGGCATTTGCACGTCCATTAATATCACATCGTACGCTTTGTCAGTAGCCATTTTAACGGCCATGGCGCCATCATCGGCAACGTCGGCTTCGTAGCCCATGCGTTTAAGCACTTGGGTCATTACGCGCTGATTAATCTTGTTGTCTTCGGCGATGAGTATCCGCAGCGGATTTTTCTTGGCAAATTCAGGCGAGATCTTTTGTACACCCGATTCATCTCTTGCAGGCACATCGTTATCGCCTTTTAATGCATCAGAAATATGCTTGCTCAGGATATATTCTTTAACCGGTTTAGTTAAGATAGACGTGTATAGCCCCGGTTTATTCAACTGGGCCTGGTCGCATACCGAACTTAACAACAATACCGGGATGTTGGCATTATGCTTTTTAATTTCGTCTGTAAGTTGATGGCCGTCCATATCAGGCATGTTAAAATCGGTAATCACCAGATCGAAATTACTTTTCTGAAACGCTTCTAAACCTGCAACACTGCCATTGGCGGTGGTGGGCTCCAGCTTCCATTTCTCCATTTGTTTCTTTAAAATGGTAAGGTTGGTATTGTTGTCATCAACCACCAATACTTTACGGCCGGCAAAAGCGCTCATATTATATTGTGTATACGGCGTTAACACCCGTTTGCCGATAGTGGTATGAATGGTAAATATAAATGTAGAACCTTCATTCGGCTTACTCTCTACACTCATATTGCCCTTCATCATTTTAACCAGCTTTTCAGAAATTACAAGCCCAAGCCCGGTGCCGCCATATCGCCGCGTGGTTGATGAATCGCCCTGAGAGAATGCTTTGAACAAGCGCTGTAGTTTTTCTTCGCCAATACCAATACCGGTATCTCGTACTTCAAACTGCAGGTTCATGGAGTTATCGTGGAAAATGCCCACCTTTTTAACGGTAACAAATACTTCACCTTTTTCGGTAAACTTAATGGCATTGCCAATTAGGTTGGTTAATATTTGCTGCAACCGGTTTTTATCGCCCACTATCTGCATGGGCACTTCATCTTCTATCAGGTAACCAACTTCGAGGTTCTTTTTACCGGCGGCGGTGCTGCAAATATCAAGCACATCTTCAATACAACTGCGCATATCAAAGTCGGCAATGTCGAGTTCCATGCTGCCGGCCTCTATTTTCGAATAATCTAAAATATCATTAATTACTACCAGCAAGTTCTCGCCACTGGCGGTGATGGTATCAGTATATAATCGTTGCTGTTCATTTAAAGGCGTATCAGATAACAGGTACGACATGCCGATCACCCCATTCATCGGCGTACGGATCTCGTGGCTCATGGTAGCCAGAAAAGTACTTTTGGCCTGGTTGGCGCGTTCGGCTTCGAGCAGGGCTTTTTCTGTTTGGCGGTGGGCATGCTCTTCGGCTTCGCGGGCGCTTTCTGCATCCAGGCGGCTTTGCTCCGCCAGCGATTTAGAAACCATCAGTTCGTTGTTAATCTTTTCGAGATCCTGCATGTAGGCTTTCATTGCATCTTCGTTGCGTTTCCTTTCCTCGTGCAATTCGGCCTCTTTCTGGAAATTACTGATCTTAATGGTTTGGCGAATTTGTATATCACCATACTTATCTAACTGATACGCCCACAAAGCGCATATAAAATAAATACATACCGTAAGTACCAGGTGGATAACCAGCGTGCCGAAATCATAATAAGGCAATTGTGAAAAATAAACTCCCTCAACCCCAATATGCTGCAGATAGCTAAACAAAATATGATGTATGGATACCACAATAAGCATGGGTAGTTGCAGTTTCCAGTTTTGATAGGTGATGAGCACAGCACTGCCTATAAAAGCAAAGAAGTGCATCTCTGACATGCCGTGCATCTGGTATATAAACAAGGCCATAAAAAAACCCAGCACAGCGCTCATTACATACTGGTACAGGTCTGATTTTGGTAAAGCAAGTTTTACAGAGTAATAAGCCAGCAGCAAAATGCCGCTAACCGATAAAGCCATAAACCAGGTTTCATAAAATATAGCGAAAAACAAGGCTGCTACAGTGTAGGCAACCAGGAAGTAATCCATCAGCTTGTCAGAGCGTTTGTTGACCTGTTGTCTGAGACGCTGTTTTTGTAGTAGAAAGTCGGGGTCCAGGTTGTTTGTCATATTCGTTATTCAGAAAGTTGGCATCCGTATGCCGTTGTAGCTAAAAAATCTGTAATGCTGTTTGCACGTTTATTTAACAGGTCGTCAATGGCCTGGCGCGCATAAGCAGTTTGCGTATCTGTACAATATCTGCTGCGATTATAGTTACCCCTGTAAAATAGCCTTCCTTCACTATTTATAATCACAGCCTGTGGTGTTGAATATACCCCACATAAAACAGCTAACGCCGGATTATGTATAACAGGTATATTCAGCTCAAATTTACGTTGAATTGCTGTAGCATCAAACGGTTGATGCGATATTACGATAATTGCAAAATTGGCCCTGTTACCATATTGCTCAACAATTTCTTTAAAATGCCTGATATTAAACCGCGAGCATGGGCAATCGGGATTAAAGAAATGCAGGAAGGTGGGTTTGTTATTATTAAATTGTAAACCTTTATCTAATTTAATGTAACGGCCGTTGGCAATTCTTTTATAATGGATAGGTATAGGAGTGGGCAGATTATACCGATATTCATTATACCAAAATAAGCCACACAACATCACACACAATGCTATCAACCAGGTGGCAACAAAAACTTTTCTCATTTATTTCTTCGCAGGAAAATTTTATTCACAGAAATAAACCCTTAATGCCTGATTAAGAGTACTCTGTATTATATTAATAGTTAAAATTTGCTTTTTATTTTTTTGTAAAAAGCTGGTAATCAATCGCAAGTCTTAAAATTATTAAAAACAATGCTCTTAATAAATGTTGGAGTGACGATTAAACACATGGGTTGTGAAGTAATTTATTAGCAGGATGTTTACGATGGTTTGCTTTGCTAAATGGTGTTAGCTTGCCTAAAATTTGCTATTATGGATACTATATGCAATTTGCTTTGGGAAAACAAGGTTGAATGCAAATTAAGTATTTAGTTAGGCGGGGATGAGGTATTTGATATTATTTTGATAAAAGTTGGGGGTACTTTATAAAATATTTAAAAAAGTTTTACAACTTAGTACTTTATATATACTAACCTATGTTAATTTTACATAAATTTAGCTTAAATTCTTAAACAGTGAACGCTATTCATTTATTTAATGATGATGAATTAACCTCTCTCTTACAAAGCGGTAATGAAGGGGCGTTTACGGAAATTTATAACCGTTACTGGGATAAACTATATTATATAGCTTATAAACTTTTAAAAGATACCAATGCGGCTGAGGAAATTGTGCAGGAGGTTTTCCTTACGTTATGGAAAAAAAGGACTACGCTAATTATCCAGTCCCTGCCGCAATACCTGGCTGCTATGGCACGCTATAGTGTGTATCATTATATAGCCAATGAAAAGAAATGTAAGGTGAAAGAAGATAATGCGGCACTAATTAATGTGGCAGGCATATCCGAAATTAATGTAGATCATAAAATACTGTTGCAAATTATTACCGAGCTCTCCAATAAACTTCCCGAAAAGTGCAGGCTCGTTTTTCAATACAATAAACTTCACGATCAATCTTTATCAGACGTTGCCCAGCGATTAAATATGTCGCAGAAAACTGCCGAAGGTCATTTAACCAAAGCTTTGCGAATTATTCGCACAAACCTGGGTGTAACGAGCGAGTTTTTAACTCTTTTTGTTTGTTTTCTTCTTTTTAAGCACTAATTCGACTTTAATTTTTTCTCTTTTTTAAGATTACTATTGTTTTCTTGAAATTTTTCTGTGTATTTCGTACACTAATTAAAAATAATTCAACTTTTTTATAAATAGGGCAAGGGTAAATGCCGGTAACAATACTCTTAATAAGTGTAATTAGGGGATAATAATTTCAATGGGAGTAAATGAACTAAAGCTACTGGCAAAAAGATACCTCAACGGTACGGCAACTACCGAAGAAAAGGAGCGACTTAACCGGTGGTACGAAGCAATACATACAGGCGGTATCGAAGAAATAGATTCGACAGGAGATGAAACCGAAGCGCAGGTAAAACAAAGGATATTTGAGAATATCCAGAAGAGAATGAATGCAGGCGAAGCAGATACAATGGTAGCAGCCCCAAAGCATAATGTAAAGCAACTGTGGCTGAAGGTAGCTTCGGTAGCGGCAGTTTTGGCCATTGTTTGTTATGCCGTATGGCCTGCTGTTAAAGTAACGGTAAGCGAGCGCGACAAAAAAGTGATAAATGTACCAACCAACAGGGTTTTACACATTATGTTGCCCGATAGTTCGAAGGTTTGGCTAAATGCTGGTGCCGAGTTTAAGTATCCAAAAAGCTTCAACGGTAAAACCCGTGTAGTTGAATTGGTAAAGGGGCGGGCGTTTTTTGATATTAAACATCAAAGCAAGCATCCGTTCATAGTTAAAACGCCTAATATGAATATCACTGTGCTGGGTACATCATTTGATGTTAATACTGATGAGAAGGCATGTATGACCAGTGTAAGTGTGGTTACCGGTAAGGTTGGCATCACCATGGCAAACAACAAAATTAAGCGTGCGCCAATAATGTTACTGCCACAGCAGCAAGCCGTATTGTGCTATGCGAGTAACCAGCTGGTAACGCAGCCTATACGCGAACCGTCTGTTAATGCCTGGTGCAAAAACAACTTTGTATTTGAGCAGGAAAAGCTGGATAACGTATTTAAGGCCCTTGAAAAAGAATACAATACCAAAATAACTGTAGAAAACAAAAAGCTACTTGATGAGCGCATTTCAATAAAGTTAGGCAATCAGCATTTAGATACGATAATGGAAATACTAAGCTTCACTAAACACTTTAAATATCAGATAGCGAATGATAGCACAGTAGTTGTAAAATAAATATTCTTTGGCTTAGCAGCTAAGCGGGAAAAAAAGCCGGAAACACTGCGAATGTTCCCGGCAATAAGATTAGCCACACTGTACACATGCTTGAGACCCATATACAGTTGGCTCAGTTTAACTATGACATTAAACCCATACAAATATGATAAATTTTTACGGCAAAGTATTGCCCATACTCCGAAAATGCATGCGCATTTCTACAATAATTATTGGCATACAAATATGTTGTACTTCGCTCTTAATGGCCACAGGCACAAGGGCTCAGGAAGTAAACTTGAACCTCACAAAGGCCAGTATCAAACAAGTTTTTAAAACCATAGAACAGCAGGCAAAAGTGACCTTTGTTTATGACGAACAAGTGATCAATGCATTGCCTTCTGTTACCCTTCACGTAAAAAACGAGCAGCTGCCCGTTGTGATAAACCAACTGCAAAACAAAACCCAGCTACAGTTTAAAGTAGTAGGTAATTATATAGGCGTGGCACAAAACGCTGCCGATATGCCCCAGATAGACCAGGCACAAACAAGCGATGTTAACGTTGCCAAAATTGGCGGTACAGTAAAAGATGCTGCCGGCCAGCCATTGGTTGGTGTTACGGTTACTGTTAAAGGTACTCAAAAAGGTGTTACTACCGATGCAAACGGTGGTTTTAGCATTGATGCCAATGTTGGCGATGTACTTGTTTTCAACTACATCGGCTACGCTAAAAAAGAATTGCCTGTAGCAGGTAATGCCATGAATGTAGTACTTGCTGAAGATTCTAAGCAACTGGGCGAGGTTGTTGTAACAGCGTTAGGTATTAAAAAATCAGAAAAATCATTAACCTACGCAACTCAGCAGGTTGCAGGCAGCGAGCTTACCCGTGTAAAAAGCGATAACTTAATGAACTCATTAAGCGGTAAAGTTGCCGGTGTAACTATCTCTCCAAGCGCATCGGGCGTAGGTGGATCTGCCAAAGTAATTTTACGCGGTAACAAATCTGCCGGTGGTAATAACCAGCCTTTATACGTTATTGATGGTATTCCAATCTCTAACGGATCAAACGCAAACGGCCAGCCAAACAGTACTTATGGTACAACAGTAGGCCAGGGTGGTAGCTCTATGGCGGCTAACACTAACCAGGATGGCGGCGATGGTATATCAAACCTTAACCCCGAGGATATCGAAAGCATCTCTGTGTTAAAAGGTGCGTCTGCATCTGCATTATATGGTAGCCAGGCACAAAATGGTGTAATCTTAATCACTACCAAAAAAGGTAAAGCAGGTAAAACACAGGTTAACTATAACTCATCATTCACAATTAACAAAATTGCTGATAAACCAGAGTTTCAAAATAGCTATGGGCAAACAGCTCCGGGTGCTACTTACAGCTGGGGTGCGCCAATAAGCGGTGCTCATGATAACCTGTCTGATTTTTATCAAACAGGCAGAAACTGGACTAATTCTGTAAACATGTCGGGTGGTAACGAAGTGGCGCAAACCTACTTCTCTTACGCAAATACCGATGCCCGCGGTATTGAGCCAACCAACAAATTAGTACGTAACAACTTTAACTTACGTGAAACGGCTAAGTTTTTCAACAACAAATTAACTGTTGACGGAAACGTTAACTACATTGATCAGAAGATTAATAACGCACCTGGCTTAGGTTTATACTTAAACCCATTAACAGGTTTGTATTTATTCCCTCGCGGTCTGGATATCCTTCCGTACAAAAACAACTTCGAAATACCGCCGGTAATGGGTGGCAATGGTGCACCAACTCAAAACTGGGCATTTAACGAAGACGTTCAGCAAAACCCTTGGTGGACAATTAACCGCGACCCTTCTGTTGCCCAGCGTAACCGCTTGTTAATTAACGGAAGCTTGAAATATGAGTTTACGAACTGGTTAAGCTTACAGGTTAGGGGTAATTTAGACCGCACAACTGATGTTTACGAACAAGACCTGTACGCCAGCACTAATCCGGTTTATGCAAGGGCAAACGGACAGTTCTTACTTTCTAACCAAACAACTGAGCAAAAATACGGCGATGCGTTATTAACCTTTAGCGTGCCAATGAAATCTGACTTTAAAGTTGACGGAGTATTGGGCGCGAGTGTAACAGACGCTATAACCAGCGGTACAAGCATTGGCCCCGATGTTAATAATAATTATGCCGGTACCGGTTTATTAGTACCAAACGTATTTATCCCAGAAAACCTTACATCGGCAGCTGGCGCTCCGCCGGTTACTACTTTACAGGCAAACCACAACCAAATACAATCATTATTTGGTAATGCCAACATCTCTTATAAAAACTGGGCTTATTTAACCTTAACCGCCAGAAACGACTGGTCGTCTAACTTAGCATTTACACCTAACGGATCATATTTCTATCCATCAGCAGGTTTATCTTTCATCCTGAACCAAATGTTCAGTTTACCGAAAGAGATTACTTACGCTAAGATCAGAGGTACTTATGCGCAGGTAGGTAACACCGTGCCAAACTATGTTACTGCACCATTAACTCACTTTGGTACAGGTGGTAGCGTTAACTTAAACTCTGTAGCTCCATTCCCTCAGTTAAAACCTGAAAGAACAAAATCATACGAGTTTGGTACCGATCTGCGTTTCTTCGACGACAGGTTAAGTGCAAGCTTCACTTATTACAAATCAAACACCAGGAACCAGTTCTTCAAAATCGCCCCATCTGTTGTAACTACTTATGGTGCAGGTTATGTAAATGCGGGTAATATCCAAAACTCGGGTATTGAGTTTGTAGTTGGATACGATGTATTAAGAGGCGATAAATTAAACTGGAATACTTCATTCAACGGTTCAACTTTCAACAACAAGGTAATTGATGTTGACTCTAAAGATGGTATCAGTCAATTTATCTTAACACCAAGCTTAAACAATAGCTACGAGTCTGTTTTAGCTACAGGTGGTTCATTTGGTGATATTTACGGTGTAACCTTACAGCACGATGCACAAGGCCGTGTTATAATCGGTGCCGATGGTACACCACAGGTAAACAGCGGCTTCACTAAAATTGGTAACCCTAACCCTAAATTCCAATTAGGCTGGAATAACAGTTTCACTTATCACAAAGTTACTTTCAGTTTCCTGGTTGATGGTAAATTTGGTGGCCAGGTGTTATCATTAACCCAAGCCATGATGGATAAATACGGTGTGTCAAAAGCAACCGGTGATGCACGTGCTGCGGGTGGTGTAGCGGTAAATGGCGTAAGCCCTACCGGCCAGCCTGTATCAACTGTTGATCCTCAGAAATGGTATAATACAATTGGTGGCCGTGATGGTGTGAGCGGCGAATATATGTACAGCGCAACCGTGGTAAGATTACGTGAGGCTGCCCTTGGTTATACATTCCCAATAAAAGACAGCTTTTTTAAGAGCCTGAGATTATCATTAACCGGAAGGAACCTGATCTATTTCTATAAGAAAGCTCCTTACGATCCTGAGGTTACCATGTCAACCGGAAACGGCCTTTCGGGTGTAGACGTATTTAACCAGCCGGCGACACGCAATTTTGGTTTAAACCTTAATGTTGCGCTATAATTATTCACTCTTTAAATTAAAAGCAATGAAAAAACATTATAAAACAATGGTAGATACCGGCTATAAATACGGTATTGTAATCCTCCTTGCATTTGGCATATTAGGGTTGAACAGTTGTAAAAAGAATTTCGAAAAATACGATACAGATAATACGGGTGTAAAAAGCTATGATCCGGGGCTGGTATTTCCAGGTATCCAAACTGCTTTATTTGGCGAAGAGGGTAACTACCAGTTAGATCAAAACTTAAATGCCGATTGCTATTCTGGCTATATGATGTCGCCCGATCCATTTCGTGGTAACGTTAGTAACTTAACCTACAGCTTGGTTGATGGCTGGAACCAGCAGATCTTTATTGATGGATACACCACATCATTATTCGCTATTAATGATATTGCCAAAAAAGGTACCAAAGCTTCTGCACCTGATAAATGGGCTATTGCCTTAATATTAAAGGTAGAAACCATGCACCGCATCACCGACAAATACGGCCCGATTGCTTATAGTGCAGCAGGTAAAACGCTTATAAACACGCCTTATGACGATCAGAAAAGTGTTTACAACCAGTTTTTCTTACAGTTAGATACAGCAGTTACTGCACTTAACACTTTCATTAAAGCAAACCCTGGTCAAAAGCCATTTACTGCTTATGATTTAGTTTACGGCGGCGATTACACTAAATGGCTTAAACTGGCAAACTCTTTAAGATTACGTTTAGCTATGCACATTGTAAAGGTTGATGCAGCTACAGCACAAACGCAGGCAGTTAAAGCGCTTGACCCAGCCAATGGTGGTGTATTAACCACTAATGATGATAACGCAGGTATTGCAGGAGGCAGCTACCATAACCCGCTTAACGTAATCAGCACCAGCTGGTCTGATATTTCATTGGGTGCACCAATGGAGTCTTACCTGGTGGGGTATAATGATCCGCGCCTGAAAACTATGGCTTCACCGGCTACAGATTCCCGTTTTGCAGGTACTTATAAAGGTATCCGCATTGGTTCTGCAATTACTTCTAAACCAGGGTATAGCGGTTATTCTATATTGAATATCAATACGGATATTACCAGCACAAGAACCGGTTTTGCGCCAGGTTCGCCAATGTTGTTTATGACTGCAGGCGAAGTTTGGTTCCTGAAAGCTGAAGCTGCTTTACGTGGCTGGGCTAATGCAGGTGATGTAGCTACAGACTATAATACAGGTATTGCAACATCAATGGCACAATGGGGTGTAAATGCCGGTAACTATGCCAGCGATGCTACCAGCAAACCAATAGCTTATGTTGATCCTACTAATGCAGCTAATAACTCTCCGGCGTTGTCAACAATTACAGTTGCATGGGATGCCGGTGCAACTAACGAGCAAAAATTAGAACGTATCATCACTCAAAAATGGATCGCCATGTTCCCGGAAGGCCAGGAAGCGTGGACTGAATATCGCCGCACTGGTTATCCAAAACTGTTCCCTGTTGTAATTAACAACAGCAACGGTACAATTGATACCCAAATCCAGATCCGCAGGTTAGCATACCCGGCCAGCGAGTATACCACCAACGGTGCCGAAGTACAAAAAGCAGTACAATTATTAGGCGGACCTGATAATGGCGGTACCCGTGTATGGTGGGATACAGGTAAAGCTAACTTTTAATGGTATATCCTAAATTATTTAACAACGCGCTCCGCCCACAATTGCTCATGTTTATACAAGGGAAATAGTTAGTAGTTAAATTGTTAGATTGTTTAGTTGAAATCCCCGCCCCGGCGGGGATTTTTTCGTTCATAAAAAAAGAGCACCCTAAATTGGATGCTCTTTTTTTATTATAGTAGTAAGATTATTAAGATTTATTGGCGGCTTTTTTCTTTGCCTTTTCTTCTTTTTTCTCAGCTTTCAAAGCTTCGTAAGTTTTTTTCTGGCTGGCGGTTAAAACAGCGCTTACCTTCTCGTCAGCTTGCTTTTTGATGGCATCTTTTTGTTGCTTATCAGCTTTGCCTTTTTTTAGTTTAGCTTCCTGAGTGTCTTTGTCCAGTAAAATCGCTTTTACTTTAGTGGTTTGGTCGGCAGTCAGGTTCAGTTTTTTCTTCAGCTTTTCTGTTTGTTCGGTAGCTTTTTGGGTAGGGGTTTTGTCGCCCTTGGCGTATGTTAAAGTACTTAGTCCGGTGGCAAGCAATGCTATTAAAATAAGTTTTTTCATGTTGTTTATTTTTATTATGAACATCAACTGCTCATTAAGGTTTAACAAACAAGCATTTATTTGTTACACCGCTGCCTGTACCGCTCTGGCAGGCCTGCTGTTTTTCTTACCCTTCTTCCGTTTACCCAACCATATTAAAAAGCCTGATATTGGTAAGCTGGCGGTAAATAGGGCTACCAATAAAGCCAGTACCTTGCCCGGCCAGCCCAGCAAACTACCTGTATGTGCAGGCGTTATCATCTTACGTAATTTAGCACCCAGCGTTAGTTTTTCAAAAGGAACCTTTTTAATAAGGCTGCCGTTTTTACCATCGAAATAGGCTATGTCTGATGATGCAACCATCGCGTTTGTATTTTCTTTGGTTACGGTTATAGCTTGCGATGGTTTAGCAGGCACAACAAAAGCAACAAAGCCATCACCACTGTAAATCTGGTTGGTTTGTTGTAAAACATCCTGGTAAATACCCGCTTTAATTTCTTTGCCCTTTGATGGGCTTTTTACTTTGGCTTCTTTTGCTTGTTTGCCATCAGCTATTTTAAGGAAGGTATCTTCCAGCCAATCGTAGCTCATCAATAAGCCCGTAAAAGTAACAACCAATAAGAATATCGACAGGTAAAAGCCTGTTACGGCATGCAGATCCCAGTTAAGGCGTTTGCCCGATGCGTTCCATTTAATTTTGAAACGCTGTTTCATGGCCGTCTTATTAGCAGGCCACCATAATACAAGCCCGCTAATTGTTAAAAAGAAACAGATTGAACATGAGATACCGGTGATTATTTTACCTGTATCGCCCAACAATAAAAACCTGTGCAGACTACGCACTTGCTGAAAAAACTTTTTAGTATAAACGCCCTTATAAAGTATCTGCCCATTATAGGGGTTAACATACACTAATTTAGCACCTTTATTATTTTCGCCTTTGGTACCTACCCGTACCTCAACACTACGGTTTGCTTCGGCATGTACAATAATGCGGCTTGCTTTTTGGCCCTCGTAAACATTCTGCGCGAGCGTTACTACACTATCCAGAGATAATCGCTGGCCAACCGGATCTACGATATGGTAATGTTTAAATAAAACAGGTTCCAGATCGGCTTCAAAAGCCAGCAAGCTGCCGGTTAGGGCAACTATGATAAGGACGGTACCCGATGCCAGTCCTAACCAAAGGTGCAACCAATTGGTGATGGATTTAAAGGTGTTTTTTTTAACGCTCATTTTGATAATCAGTGTGGGCTTGATTAATCTTGTTGACTATTTAATTTTAAAGTTCATGCTAATCGAAACGCGGGTTGGGTTTTGTGGCGCCAAACGGAACGACCAGTATTTTTGATTAGTAAGGTTATCAACCTTAACACCTATGCGATATTTTGGGCGATCGTAAAACGCGGTAGCATCAATAAGTGTATAGGCAGGTATTACAAATTTAAAGGTTTGCGTATTGGTTTGGTACGATTGGCTGCCGTGGTTAGCACCTGCGCCAAATCCTAAACCTTTAACCTGCCCGTCCATAAACTGGTAGCTCATCCATAAGTTAAGCATGCGGTCTGGGCCTGATGCGGCAGGGCGTAAGCCTAAAATACTGGCATCACCGGCGGTATACTTACTGTTATTATAAGCATAACCTGCTACGATATTAAGCCCGGTAAGCGGATTGGCCAACAATTCGGCCTCCACGCCCTTGCTTAGCTGGGTACCATCCTGGATGCTAAAAGCTGCATTATTCGGGTCTTGTCTTGTCGTGTTTGTTACTGAAATATCGTAATAGCTAATGGTTGAGCTAATACGGTGCTGCCATAAATCGAGTTTTACACCACCTTCCCATTGGTTGGCTTGCGAAGGTTTAAAAGTACCGCCATTAACATCGGTACCACCGTTATTGCTGAAACCGTTCATGTAGTTTCCAAATAACGATACTTTATCTTTTATTACCTGGTAAACGAGTCCGAATTTGGGGGCTAAAGCAGTTTGTCCGTATTTGCCTGCAGTCGAGTCATTGTAGGCATAGTAAGTACCTTTGTTTTCAAAACGGTCTACACGTAAACTTACCATCGCGCTTAATTGATCTGTAAAGTTAATCACGTCAGATGCATAGGCAGCATAAGTACTTTGATTAGTTTGGGTGTAATTTGTCGCCGTGAGCGGAGCAGCGGCCATCAATGCCGATACTTTATCCGGGTTAAAGTTATTGTAGGCAAGGCCTGGCTTTGTGAAATTGATGATTGGCATATTAACGCTAACCTGCGCCCAGTTACTTTTTTGGTTGTAATAATCGCCGCCAATAACCAATCTGTTACGTAATTTTCCGATCTTGAAATCGCCGATGAAATTTTGCTGAACATCAACGCCGTAATAAGGGAAATCTTCTTTAATAACATTGCGCCTAATTCCCGTATCGCTGGTTAATGCAAACTGGGTTACGTAACCATTGGTAGTTGAATAGGTTTTAACAAATGAAGTTTGTGATCTCCACTGGTCAGAAATTTTGTAATTAATGTTCCCAAATATGTCGTATTGCTTCGAGGTATAATTAAGGTTGTTATTAGCGAAAGAACGGTCGTAATCAATCGGCAGATCTTTGATGTTATGATATTTGCTCTTGGCATAAGGTGCCAGGCGGTAGGCTGATGTAGCGCCATAGTTGCTCAACTCGGCTTCCAGGGAAATATCAAGCCTGTCGTTTACTTTAAAAACAAAACTTGGTGCTAAAAAAACACTGCGTGTATAGCCTGCATCCTGGAAACTGTGTTCGCTGTGCAAAGCAGTATTAACACGAAGCAAAATAGATTTGTCGGCAGTTAGCGGCGTATTAATATCAGCAGTTAAGCGGCTTAAATCAAAACCACCGCCTGTGTAACCAATATTGCCCCCAAAGGTATCGTAAGGTTTTTTGGTGATACGATTAAACAAGCCGCCAAAAGAAGTAACAGTACTGTTGAATAATGTACCGGATGGCCCTTTAATGGCTTCAATTTTTTCGAGATTGGCAGGATCAACGGAGTTGTAATCGAAGCCCGAAATACTGTTGCGAACCAGGTTTGGTGTAGTAAAACCACGCGATAATTGTGAGCTACGGCCATTATTGTAAACCAACGGGATGCCGGCACCCGGGATGTTTTTGAAAGCGTCGTTATAGTTACTTACAATTTGTTCTTGCATTAGCTCATTGGTAACCACGGTGTAAACCTGTGGGTTTTCGAGGTTTTTTAACGGGAGCTTAGCAATGTCGTCTGTTTCTTTACGTAGAAATTTGTTGGCTTTATAGTCTTTAACATAAACTTCTTCCAATTGCTTTTTATCTTCAGTAAGGATAAAATCTAATATGGTTGTTTCGCCTGCGGTAACGTTAATCTGCTTGGTTTGGGTATTTAACCCTACAAAGCTTGCCGAAATGGTATAACTACCCGGCGCAATATTCTTTAAAGTATAATGACCTTCGCTGTTAACCGTTGTGCCATAAGAGGTGCCTTTTAGGGCGATGGTCACAAACTCGGCAGGTGTGCCGTCAGATGCTTTTACCGAACCTTTAATTATACCTGTTGCCATTTGTTGTGCCTGGGCAAAGTTTGCAGTTAAAATAAGCAATAGCATAACTATTACTGTAAAATAGGGGAGTTTAGTTATTACACGAGAAAGCGTAAATTTTCTTTCAAATTGCATAGTTTTGGTTAAATGATAGTTTGATGCAAAATCAATATTATTTGCCCGGTGTGAAGTTTGCCGACCGAATACCGGGTTTTTTGTGCAAAGTTATCTTTATTTAGAATAAGTCCAAATAAATGAAATATTATAATTAACTACATCGTTGTAGTTATTATGAATGATATGAGTAAAAGAGAGCAGTTTGGGACAGGAAATAATAGTTTATATATAAAACAAAATGGGTGAACAGTTTAATACTGTCCACCCATTTTTGTATAGATAGGTAGTGTAGGGCGTTTATAGTGCTGCTGTATCGCTGTTTACAACTTTCCAGATGCCCGCACCAGCGGTAGGGAAATTTACACCGAAAGTATTGCCGCGAATGGCTTTATCATTGGCAAAAGCATAAAGCGGGTGCCCTTTATAAGTTACCTGTGTTTTACCAAATACGGTAATAACATCAAACTGTGTTTTATCCAAAATTGAAGGAATGCTTTGTATGCCGGCACTCAAACTTAATATCGGCCATAATGCATCATGTGTAGCATCCCCGGTCGAAAAATTATTTTTTGCATGCGCGTCTTTGGCAAACTGGTAAAGCGTAAGGCCGTTAGCATCGGTTAGGTATTGCGAAACACCCGTGCCGGCAACACCTGTGGCAAGGTATGGGTTGCCATCACCGCCAATTAACTGGGCGTTGGCAATCATTACCGTATAATCGGCTTTGGCTACAAACCATGTTTTACCAACTCCGTCGCCATTTACAGTGCCGGTTTGGGTATCCTGGGCATAGTAGTAAAGCGGCCAGCCTTTGTAAGCTGTTTGCATAGAGCCATCTGTACGGGTAATGGTAGTAAAATCAGCGGCATTTAAACCTGTGCCAATAGTAGGGCTGGCCTTGTAAAAAGGTTTCCATAACACTGCGCAACCGCCATCACAGCCCGATTTTCCGTTAGCATCTATCGCAAAAAAGTAAAGTGTTTGGTTGTTATTATCTGTAATGATGTTGCCAAATTTACTATTGGCCGATAGTTGCACACCCGTAACAGCGGGAGGAGTTGGTGCGGCATTGTCTGATTTGCTTTTGCTGCACGACGCTACCATGAACGTGAAAATCATCGCTGCTGCGATAATTAAAAGATTTTGTTTTTTAGGTTTCATTGAAGATGTTGTTAGTTAAAAAATTATTGGTTTTGTAGTCATTACGCAGGTAATTAGGTAGGGGATGCCTCGGTATAGAAATAAATATTTCTGTCGTTTTTACAGTTATTTAACTAAATCCTTTTAATGTTGGTTAGTAGGTTTTATCTTGCGAAGTATTCATTTACAACCAACATTACCTATGAGAAAGCTTGTTTCTGCTAAAACAATCGTTTTAGCATTCTTAACCAACGTGTGTTTGGCCCAGCCGAAAGCCCAATTTGTAAAGCCCGTTAATGCGGATATTAATAAGTATTATATTACTAATCAGGAACCTCTGCAACCGCAATATTTTACCAAATTACCGGTGGGTAGTGTTAAGCCCGGAGGATGGCTGCTTAAAAACCTGCAATTGCAACGGGCAGGCCTAACAGGCAATTTAGGGGAGATAAGTGTATGGCTCGGCAAAAAGGATAATGCCTGGCTGGCCAAAGATGGTAAGGGTAAATATGGCTGGGAAGAGTTACCTTACTGGCTAAAGGGTTATGCTGATATCGGGTACGTGCTTAACGACCCTAAGATGATTAAAGAAGCACGGTTTTGGATTGAAGCCGTGCTGAACAATCAGCGACCTGATGGCGATTTTGGCCCCGCAGTATTGAAGAAAGGTAAACGCGATCTGTGGACTAATATGCCAATGCTATGGTGCCTGCAATCGTACTACGAATACAGCAATGATAAGCGTGTACTGGCATTCATGACCAGATACTTTAAATGGGAACTGAGTGTACCCGATGAAGATTTTCTGAAAGATTACTGGGAACAAAGCCGTGGTGGTGATAATATGCTGAGCGTATACTGGTTGTATAACCATACCGGCGATAAATTTCTGCTGGACCTGGCTACTAAGATTGATAAAAATACGGCCGACTGGCGACAGGCTGATAACCTGCCCAACTGGCATAATGTAAACATTGCCGAAAGTTTCCGCGAACCGGCTACCTATTTTGAGCAAAGCAAAAAGAAAACAGATCTGGCGGCTACTTATAACGATTTTATACTGGTGCGCCAGCTTTACGGCCAGGTACCGGGCGGCATGTTTGGCGCTGATGAAAACGCACGCAAAGGCTACAGTGACCCCCGCCAGGCTGTTGAGACCTGTGGTATGGTAGAGCAAATGACATCAGACCAGGTATTGTTGAACTATACCGGCGATACCTTTTGGGCCGAGAATTGCGAAGATGTAGCCTTCAATACGTTCCCGGCGGCATTTATGCCCGATTATAAATCGCTTAGGTATTTAACTGCACCTAACATGGTTTTAAATGATGGTAAAAATCATTCGCCGGGTATTGATAATTCTGGTCCGTTTTTAATGATGAACCCTTTCAGTAGCCGGTGCTGCCAGCACAACCATGCGGCAGGCTGGGTTTATTATGACGAAAACTCCTGGGCTGCCACACCCGATAATGGCCTTGCCGCGCAGCTATATACCGAAGGTACTGTAAGTGCTAAAATTGCCAATGGCTCAATTGTGAAAATTATAGAAAGCACACATTATCCATTTGATGATAAAATTCGGTTTATCGTTCAGACTACTGGATCTATTGGGTTCCCTCTTTATCTAAGGGTTCCGAAATGGTGCAGTGCGCCTGTGGTTGCAGTAAATGGCCGTACTGTTGATATTAAAGGCAGCAACGCCACTTACATCAAACTCGACAATAACTGGAAAAATGGCGACCAGATCACTTTGCAACTACCAATGAAACTGGCGGTGAAAGAGTGGGACCGGAATAAAAACAGTGTAAGTATAAGCTACGGCCCATTAACTTATTCGCTATTGATACAGGAAACTTACGTGAAAGAAAGCAGCAAAAAAACAGCAATGGGCGATTCGGGCTGGCAAACGGGAGCCGATGAAAAGAAATGGCCTTCGTATGAAATTCATCCAGCCTCGGCATGGAATTATGGTTTGCTGGTAGATGCAGATCATCCCGAAAAATCATTTATTGTGGTTAAAAAGAAATGGCCAGTTGATAATAATCCTTTCACCAATAACACAGCTCCCCTACAAATTAAGGCAACCGGCAAGCTGATCCCAAGCTGGACGATAGATCAGTATGGCCTTTGCGGCGTGTTGCCCCAAAGCCCCGTAAAGGTTGATGGGCAGGTGGCTAATTTAACGCTCGTACCAAGGGGTGGCGCAAGGTTAAGGATTTCATCGTTCCCGGTTATTAAAGAGTAAAAAGTTGTTGGTGACAACACCAATAACGGCGCAGGATGGGTCGCGCGCAGAGTCCAGCCCACCATGCTTCGACGGAGCTCAGCATGACAACCCGCTTTTTGTCGTTTAAAATAAAAAGTCCCTGCTGGTAAACCTGCAGGGACTTTTTGATAGATATAGGGTCAGTAATTTTTTATAATGATTTCAGGAACGTCAGCATCGCATTCCGATCAGCTGTCGACAGGTGCGAGAAGTAAGCTTTTGATGATTCGGCCTCACCGCCATGCCACATAATGGCTTCAATTAAAGTACGGGCGCGGCCATCATGTAAGTAATAGCCGGGGCTGTTAATGGTTTCATATAAACCTAATCCCCATAATGGTGCGGTACGCCAGTCTTGTCCTCCGGCTAAATAATCGGGGCGGTTATCGGCTAAGCCGGGTCCCATATCATGCACCAGCATATCGGTATACGGGTGTATAACCTGGCTCGATAAATACGGACGGGTTACATCTACAGCAGTGGTAAAGGTTTGCTTATGGCAGTTAACGCATTTACCCAATGCAAATAATTGTTCGCCGCGTTTAACGGCAATATCCGTTGTATTTCTGCGGGCGGGTACACACAATGTCTGTGCATAAAATTTAACCGCATTTACAATCGTATCAGCAACCTCGGGGTCATCTTTTAAACCATCGTATTGCGGCTGGCCAAAGCTGCTTTCTACGGGCAGTATGCTGGTAGTTAAACCCATATCCTGGTTAAAAGCGGTTACAATCTGTGTTATAATGGTTGCTGTATTGGCTTTCCATCCAAAACGGCCTATCATTTTTGTTTTGGTATTGGCATCATATACATAGTTGGCGCGGCCTTTAATACCATCATTATTGGCATCACTAGGATCGGCGCCGGCTACGATCTGGCTTTCGGGTATGGCTTCCAGTAAGCCTAAACCAATCATTGGCGGGGCCAAACGCGGCGATAACATATAGTTTGTTGCTATAGGCGTGTACAGGTTACTTAATGTATAAGTAGGCGTACGCAGCTCATAAGGTGTACCATCATCAAGTGTGGCGGTGGTGTAAGTATAGCTGATGTTAACTTTACATTCGGGCAGTTTGCCAAAAATAGCTTTATCCTGTAACTGTAAGCCATAACCAGGTACAGCAAGCGGGCCGCCATTGGCATCGGTGCCGGGCTGGCTTATGCGCACCAGTAATGATGATTGCGATTCGCCCGCTGTAGGCAAACCAATACCATCGTTATGATGGCATGATATGCAGGATACGTTATTGTACAGTGCACCCAAGCCACTATTGATAGGGGCCGGGGCTGTTACAAATGAACGGCTGAATACATCATCGCCAACCGAATGCACATGCTCATCATAAATGCCCATGTTGGTAAACATCTGGCTAAAAGCATGACTGGTGGCGTTAAAAACAGTTTCTAACCCTCCAGAAAGGCGATCATCATAATCCTCAGCAGGTAGCGTTGATGATTTCTGGCACTGCACCATCAAAATCATCAGCGCTAATAAAATACCTATAACCTTAATCTTTCTCACGTATGTGTGCCTCTGTGGCTTAATTAGTCTTTAATGTTGGTAGTTACAAAAGTCTTCAGGTCGCCATCAAGCGAATCATGTAAGGTATTGATGGTTGCCTGTACTGCTTTTACCTGCGATTGCTGGGTGTAAATAGCTTTTTCGTAAGTAGTGGTAATGGTGCTGAATGATGCTATAGCCGCTTTCATTTGTGTTTGCAGTTTAAGATCTAACGATGCGTTTTTGGCAGCTACGATCTGGTTTAACCCTGTACCTGTTGCGCCATTGTAAGTACACATATAGGCATTATAAATACCGGTAATGTTGTTTTTAAAATCGGCAATGGAGTTGTGCGAGAAAGCAGACTCATCCTGTAAAGAATCCTGTGCTAACAGTGGCGTTTGCATTTTCGAAGCAGATACTTCATCACAGATATCGGCCATTGAGCCAACCAGGGCAACAAATAAAGCCTGGCGGGTTGCAAAAGTTGTGCTGCCACTACCTGCTGTAGTTACTTGTTTGGTGTAGTTACCACCCGATGCAGCCCAGCTGTTTACCAGTTGTTGTGTGGTGTTATATAAGCTTTGAGTAAGCGAGGTTAAATATGTTTTTTGGCGGGCGGTAATATTAGCCGCTTTTTGTGTACCACCTAAGCCGAAAATAATATACTCGATAGCGTGGAAGCCTTTCTGAGTTTCTGATAAACTACTAATATCGCTAACACCTAAAGGGTTATTGCTGGCTAACAAAGCATCAAGTTCGTTTTTATCAACCGGCCAGCTATCCATAGTTGGGTCATAGTTATTATCCTCAACCGGGCCGAACAAGAAACCTTCGCAAGCTTCCCATGGTGCGCGGGTGTTTTTCCAGGCAGTTTGTGCAGCAAGCAGGTTGGCATCAGTAGGGGTGGCAACAAATGTAGCTACAGAAGTATTTAAAATAGCCGCTTTAGTTTGCAGGTCTACATAATCCGGATTAGCCAAAACGTTAGCAAAATCAGTGATCACCTTTACTTCTAAAGCAGCATCGTTGGTTTGTACATCGTCTTTGTTCGATTTTGAACAGCTGGTTAAGGCGAATATAGAAGCGCCGATTAGTACCGGGAGTAATTTATGTTTCATATTATTTAAGATAAGTGGATGATTATTTGTCCGTTATTAATTTCTGTTGGATACTTGTGCAGTGGTTTTTCTGCCGGCCCCATAGTTACCTGGCCTTCCTGATCGAAAGTGCTGCCATGAAGGCTGCATTTAAAGCCATTACCTGTGGTTTGTAACTGGTTATCGGCATGGGTACAACGCAGCAGTAACGCAGTATAGTTACCATCGCTTTCTTTTTTAAGCGCTATGTTGTAATAGAGATTTTTAGGCTGAATGATTTGCAGATTGCCTTTATCAAAAAGCGATACAGGTACTATCACCTGCTGATTGTTGATAGCAGTTTGATAAACCGGCAATGTTGAACATGATGCCAGGCTGCCCAGCGCTATACCTGCGCCGGCTATCATACACAGCGAGCAGGTTTGCTTTAAAAAATCTCTTCTTTCCATAATTTTAAAATGAAAAAGCCATCCCCAGGTTAATGAGGTTATTATTCTGCTGATACGGCAATGCGGCCGGATTAGGGTTGATAATCAGACTAGGGTTTTGCTCGCCGGTGTGCACAATACGTACATCGGCCTTTAAAGCTATGTTACGGATAGGCAGGTAAGTTAAACCTGTAACCACATAGTTTTGATCTAAAGTGCCATCAATTACGCCGTTCGACGGGATCTTGGCATTCATATCCAGTTTCTCATCGCGCACAAACAGGATCAGTTGTTGCGGGTGTTTGTGGTGGATAAGGGCGTAAAGCAAATCGTATCCAACTTCGGCATAAGCACCGTATTCGGTTTCGGGCGTGTTATTGGCGTAGGCGCGGTTAATGCTCTGGGCATCTTTAATAGAAACGATGGTGCCTAAAGCTTTAGCTGAAAAGCCATTGTGGGCATATTGTAAATCGGCTTCGCCTAAGGCAACCGGTGCAGCAAATGTGCCCGAGTTTAGGCCAAGGCTATCTGCTTTTCTTTTGCTTACACCTACAGTTCCGCCGTAGTAGCCAGATACCTGTGCTTTTAAATCACCCACATAATACTGTAGTGATGCCGTAACCGCAAGGTTATTTGCCGATGCGTTGCGGCCTTCGAAACGGCCATCAATTAAACCAGTGCCATGTGTAAAAGCTCCGGAGTTTAGTCCGTTCATAATCCCTACTGTATAATTGATAGGCAGGCTGTTGAGGCTACCGTATAAACTTACACCCAATTCGCGCCAGGTAGCGGGGATAATAAAGGTTTCTACATAGTTACGCTCGTTACCGTTAAAGGTATTGGGCAAGTGATTTTCATTCAAAATACCAATGCGTGGGATAAATAAACCGGCAACGATGTATTGGTTGGCATTCAAGTTAAACTTTAAATAAAGTTGTTCGAAACTTACTTCGCCACCGTTTTGGCCACCAGCTACCTTGGCATCTTCAATTTCCAGCTCAGAGAAAAAAGAGATCTGGTTGTTGAATTTATGGCCGAAGAATAGCACACCACGCTCCAGGTCCATACGGGATGTTCCTAAGTTGGAATTACGCTGATAAAATGCGTTACCATAACCACCAATAGTGGTAGAGGTTTTTGACAAGTTACGTGATAATGAATCTTCCGAAGTTGTTGCAACCGGTTGTTGGGCAAACACACTAAACGAAGAAAATAAGAGCAGGATGAGAGTAAATATTTTTTGCATCGAAAAAATTTGATCGAGCAAAAGTATGCATATTTGGATTAAATCCAAATAAGAATAGCATGATGATGAAGTGATTTACAGACGTATACGTCATTTAATTGAAATTAGCCTGTTAAAAATGCCTCGCAGGAATATGATATGCAATTCTGAAGAAACTCTGAATTTTTAGATTTAATTTATATCGATTTAAAAAAAATAATGCAATAAAAAAGGCCATGCTCAATGCACGGCCTTTTTATTTATCGTTTAAATGAAAGGTTGTATTTAAGCTACAGCCTCAGCTTTGGTTAACTCCAGATCGGGTTTAGATACATCGGTTAATGCAACCTTACCACGTTCTTTCCGCAAAATACGGTTGAACATTGAGATTTCTTTGTCAAACAAAAAGCGGAAAAATAACATCGTCCATGATTTATGGTAGAACAACGTATCGTAATAGCCTGGTGCTGTTTTCTTAATTTTCGGTAAACGATTCCATGGGATAGAAGGGAAATCGTGGTGCTCATTGTGAAAGCCTACGTTAAAGGCCACCAGGTTTAAGCCGCCGTAATAGCTGTAAGTTTCCTGCTCCTCGGTATGTGTCAGGTAATGCTCCTGGATCCAGCGTGCGCCAAGTGGGTGCAAACCTACAGAGAATGAAAAGCTCAATAATAAGAAAACGATGGAGTGCCAGCCCATGAAATAATAAATAGCGCCTACAAATACAATTTGTACTAAGTAGTTTGCCGCAACCCATTTATCAAATGCTTTAATTTCTTTTAAACGCGACAAGCGGGTTAATTGAAAGAATGGGAAGAATAACAACCATAAAGCTTTACCTAAAAATGAGTTATTAATCAACTTGGCTTCCCAGTGGTTCGGTAAATCGGCATCTAACTCGTGTACGCCCTGAAAAGAGTGGTGTTTAATGTGATAATATTCGAACGAGATTGAACTCGGGAAAATTTGAGGAATGTTAGCTAGGATACCGGCCCAACGATTGGCCGAACGGTTTTTGAAAAGCAAATGGTGAGCACACTCGTGTATTAAAACAAACAAAGCGTGATCTGCAAATGCACCTAAGCAGTAGGCTGCCAAAAATACTACCCAATATGATTGATCACGTACTAACCAAGCCAAAGCAACCATAAAGGCAACCACGCCAATAATAGCAAAGATGGTGTACGGATTTTTGCCAATAAGCTCGCGGATATGCGGGAACTCCTTCAGCATTTTTTTCGTTCGGATACGGTGTGGTTCAGACTCTGATGAGTAAATGAAATCTGTTTTCTTCGTCATAAATTATTAGAAATTACCGCAAAATAAACTTTTATACCTGTTTTTTATGAATTTTTAATGAAATAAATATTTATCCGCAGTAAAAATTTTACTTAAAATGTTACGTTACTGTCAATTTATTAAGCAACGGGTTAAAGTTAAACCTAAACTTTGGATTTTTATTGTAGCAAATCTGTTGTATTTATATTAATAGAAATATACCGACAGATTAAGCTTATATATTTGCTGGCACTCAATCACACACAAAACATGTATAAATTAAAAGTAATATCAGCTACCGTACGCCCGGGCCGAAAAGGACCGCTAATTGGCCAATGGATTACCGACGAAGTAAATAAATACGGCGCTTTTGAAGCGGAACTGTTAGACCTAGGCGAGGTAAACCTGCCGCTAATGAATGAGGCCATCCACCCGGTAATGCGCAAGTACGAGCACGAACACACCAAACAATGGAGCGCCAAAATTGGAGAAGCTGATGCTTTTATTTTTGTAACTGCCGAATACGATTACAGCTACCCGGCATCATTAAAAAATGCATTAGAATATTTGGTACACGAATGGGCGTTTAAACCTGCCGGTATGGTAAGTTACTCTATCGGCCCGTTTGCAGGGGTAAGAGCGGTATCGAGCCTGAAGGCCGATCTGCTATCGTTAAAAGTGGTGTCATTATCAGAAATGGTGAACATCCCATCATTAAATGATTTCTTAAATGAAGAAGGCGCTTTTATGCCTAACGAACGGGTAATAGGCAACGCCAAAATTATGTTAGACCAATTAGTACGCTGGACTAAGGGTTTAAAAACCATCAAAGAGGATAAGTAATTAAATCTAATATCGAACACTGAATATCCAATATTGAATAATGAAGGAAAACTTCGATGTTAGATATTCAAAATTCATTATTCGATATTATAAAAAAGGTTGTAGCTTAAGCTACAACCTTTGCTTCGTTGCGCAGGCGCAACCATAGGGGTATCAATAATATAATCAGTGCAGCACATGAGTAAAGCACGGTATAGCCGATAATGTGGAAACTGTAATCAGTTACACCATTATGAAAAAGAGATTTGATCTGCGAGCCCGAAATGATAGCGCCGAGATACCCGAACGTTCTCGATAAACCAAATGACACGCCTTTTTGCGCCAGCGGGGCTTCTTTATTTAAAAGCGCCTGGTTGGCAATTATATTGATGCCTTCGGCCGTACCCATCACCAGCGTAACCAGGAAAATATAGATAACGCTGCTCTGTGTATTTAAGGTAAGCCAGCAAATGCAGGTAGCGAGCATAATCAATACTCCCCACAAATTTTGCCTGAAGGCTTTATTGCTTTTAGATACCAGGTAGCCCATTAACATGGCCATGGCCGATTCGGGCAGCATAATCAATCCCGTATTTGCAGGACTGAAATTCTTAACGGCTTCCAACCATTGCGGCATGGCATAAAGTACCTGGTATAAAACATAAGTAGTTGCCAGTGTGCGGATATAAACCAACATTAAGGCAGGATTGCTAGCCAGTAACCTTACATCAATAAATGGCGATTGTTGGCTGCGTTCCCAAAGTATCAGGGCAATTAAAAGAGCAATAGGAGGGATAATAAATAATGGTGCGAAATTATCGCCCATTAATACATATAGTAGCGACAATAAAAATGCACTGAAGATTATAATTCCTACAACATCCAGCCTTTTAAACAAACTGATGCTGCGATCTGCCGGGGCAGAACCATAATCGGGAATAGCTCGTGATAGCAAAAGCGCTATCAATACCCAGGGGATATTGATAAAGAAGATACCCCGCCAGCCAAACCATTGTGCTAGTAAACCACCCAGTACAGGTCCCAATACCATGCTGATTTGGGCAGATACTGCTATAATGCCCAAAACCTTGCCCGGCACAGGTTTGCCCTCTAATGCATATTTTTTGCTGATAAGTGCCATTGCCGAAGGATAAGCAGCCGAAGTACCCAGGCCCAGCATAATCCTCGATAAAATCAAAAACGGAAAACTTGGAGCAAAAACACCAATCAATGCGGCTAACATCACCAGGCCGAAACCTAATAGGTTGATCTTCTTCGCACTAAAAATGTCAGCCAGCCGCCCCATAAGCGGCTGGGCAATCATGGCGGTTACATAAAGCGAAGTAATGAGTATAGCGCCTTGACCAACCGTCACCTTAAATGAATTACATAAGGTAAGTAATGCCGTTGCCAGCATGGTTGAGTTAAGGGGGTTCATCATGGTGCCCAAAACAAGGGGCAACATAAATGGGTACGATACTTCTTCTTTCGCCTCGGTAGCCATCAATTAGTTTTTTTGTAATGTACTGATCACATCAGCAGTAGTACCAAGCTCACCAATACGAGGGAAGATGCTTTTTAAGCTGTTTTCGTGGGCAGATAAGTGCATGTCGGTCATGGCATCTTCTACAAAAGTGATGTTATAGCCATGTTCGCTGGCGTTACGGGCAGTGCCTTCAACACCAATGCTGGTTGCTACACCGGCCAGTACAATACCGGTAATATCTAACTTCTGCAGAATTTCGTGCAGCGGAGTGTTGTAAAAAGCGCTCCATGTATTTTTGGTAATTAAAATATCATCGGGTTGTACATCAAGCTGAGGTACCAGGTCAAAAAAGCCGCTTGCCTCCATAGCAAGGCGTGCTTGTTCAATAGCTTCTTCACCTTTAGGTGCGGTCGATTGTTCAACACGGGCTTGTGTCCATTTAGCGCCAAGGGGATTAACATTCACAAACACAATCGGCAGGTTTTTGCTGCGGAAAGCTTTAATTAGTTCGATTGATTTTTCCAGAACTTGCTCAGTCGAGTGGGCCGTAGGTAAACCCATTATTCCTTTTTGAAGGTCAATTAATACAAGCGCTGTTTTAGCGTCAATTGCAGTTATCATATTATTTGTTTTTAGATGTTATTATTTATAGTCGGCCAGCTTGTTCATTAGCACCACTGCGTCTTGTAGTATTTTCTTTTCAGTGGGCGATAGGTTTTGCTCAATCGCATTGTCCATCCATTCATCGCGCTCGTAACGGGTTTGCTCAACCATTTGCTTACCATAAGCGGTTAGGGAGATAGCAACTTTTCTTTTATCAGTTTCGGAAGGTGTTTTGGTGATGATCTCCAGCTCTTCGAGATGGGTGATAATCTGCGACATCGACTGCGCTTTCACCATCGTTGCTTCGGCCAGTTCAGATGGATACATCGAACCATTGGTGTACAGATATGAAAGTGTGGTGATCTCGGTCAGTGAAAGATTATCAGCCGACTTTACTTCACGTCTAAGCCGCTTATGCATCCGGGATACAATGTCTCTGAGGGAGGATGCCAATTCGCTGTTTTTCATAACTCATAAGGTAAACTACTAAGTTTACCTTACAAAATTACAAATTGTTATTTGAGATGCACAAATAAAAGCCCGGAATATTTATTCCGGGCTGATGAGATGACAATAAGATGTCGGTTGGGTTTAAATTTCCTCCCCTTAAGACCACGTATACCAACAAGTCTGATCTACCTAATTTCTACCCCTTATTAACGCTGTTGCAAATTGTACAGACAGTAGTGTTCCCCTAATTTAGGGGAATGCAATGACAGTGCTACCACTTCTAACGTTAATAAGGGGTAGAAACGAGATGTGAGTACACCGTATTGCTAAGAGAAAGAATTTTGCAACATAATTTTGAGACGAATTTTACATTTACTCGCCCAATATCTCATCAACAATACCAAACTCCTTGGCTTCGGTACCAACCATCCAAAAATCGCGGTCTGATACTTCGTGGACTTTCTCATAAGTTTGGCCGCTGTGTTCGGAGATGATGGTATAAATTTCCTTTTTAACTTTCAATACTTCGCGGGCAGTAATTTCAATATCAGAAGCCTGGCCCTGCACACCACCCAGCGGTTGGTGCAGCATTACCCGCGAGTGTTTTAAAGCCGCGCGTTTGCCGGGCGCACCGGCGCAAAGCAGCACCGAAGCCATGGACGCGGCCAGGCCGGTACATATAGTAGCCACATCGGGATTCACAAACTGCATGGTATCATAAATACCAAAACCAGCATAAACTGAACCGCCCGGCGAATTAATGTAGATCTGGATATCGCGTTTTTCATCTATCGATTGCAAAAACAGTAATTGTGCCTGGATAATGTTGGCCATCTGGTCTTCAATGGCAGTCCCCATAAAGATGATACGGTCCATCATCAGGCGCGAGAAAACATCCATTTGGGTAATGTTTAACTGGCGCTCTTCCATAATGTGTGGTGTCATGGCTGTGGGTATAACTGTATTGTTTACCTGCGCTATAAAGCGATCTACATGTAAACTTTGGACATGGCGATGCCCCACCGCGTATTTGCGGAACTCATTTTTATCGGTATACATAAATTGTTGGTTTACTTTTTAAACAGGCTCAGTATTTTATCGACGAAAGTTTGATGCGCCGTATTGCTGAATATTTGCTGATGCACAGCCTCTATTTCGGCCTTTAATTGTTTACGGCCATATTGCTGTACAAGCGTGTAGGTGCGTTGCTGCAGCAATACATTGCTGCGCAAATTGGTGTCCAGGATCATTTTGGCTGCGAAGAGTAAAGTATCATCCGGAGGACTTAACCTCAACAGATGATCCTCTATCTGTTTAAGCTCATTTAAGGAAGTCCTCATAAGTCAATGATTTTTGTTTAACAGTATCGCGTACCTTTTCCAGGCATTTATATTTCTGCACTGTAGCCGAGTGGGTGCTGGTATAGCCAAACAGGTCGGCCAGCTTTTTTACCGGTAGATTATCGTAGTAAAAGGACTTTAATAGTTCCATACACTTTTGCCCGGCAGTTTCGAGATAGTGCATCAGCTTTTCTGTTGCGGGCTCGTTGGCATCTTCAAAAGCTGTATCAATGTCAGCACTGTCGAAAGGAACGTTTGGCCTGTCTTCGCGATATTTTTGCATCCACAGGTTTTTGGTGATGCCCAGCAGGTAAGCCTTTTCATTAACATGGATGGCAATTTGGTTGCTTACTGCTTTTTCGTAATAAATCACCAGTGCATCCTGAAATACGTCTTTGGCTTCATCAAAGCTTCCACCCATTTTGCTTACATACTTTGCGGCAGCGGGGAAGGCTTTTTGATACAATGCTATAAAAAGTGCCTCACGGGTTGCTTTGGTATTTCCGGAAATCATTAATGCTTCCATAAATAATGCTTTTAATAACAAGTGTAAATTATCGGCAATATATCACCCGTAAAATTAAGATTTTATTTTGCAGCAATTTTTACAAGGGTAAATACGCTTATATTACCTCTATAATATTACGATCAACCTTAAAATAACGTACAAATTGAAGTCATCATATCGCCTTTTATTGGCTTTTACGCGAAAAGTTACACCTGGCTTTTTTCTGCTTTTTAGTTTTTCATCATTAAAGGCGCAAAATGTTTTTAATGGTTTAGAACCATTGTTTACCACGCCTAAAAGTTATGTAATACAGCACACCGATGCAGTGCCGAACATTGATGGCAACCTTGATGATGCCGCCTGGCAAAAAGCGCAGTGGACCGAAGATTTTGTTGATATTGAAGGCTCCCTGAAACCTTTGCCCACTTTCCGCACGCAGGTAAAAATGCTTTGGGATGATTCGACCCTGTTTATTGCTGCAAAATTGCAGGAACCAAATGTTTGGGCCATACAAACCCACCATGATGATATTATTTTTAAGGATAACGATTTCGAGATATTTATCGACCCTAATAACACCACACATCAGTATGATGAAATAGAGGTGAATGCTTTTAATAAAATATTCGATCTGTTTTTGTCGAAATCTTATCGTAACCAGGGCAACCCCTTTATAGGTTGGGATGTAAGCGGGCTGCAATCTGCAGTAAAAATTGATGGCACATTAAACAATGCCGGGGATGAAGACAAAGGCTGGACGATAGAAATGGCCATACCATTAAAATCAATCCGTACGGGTTTTACAAAAACGGTTAAAGAAGGTGAATTATGGCGCATCAATTTCTCGCGCGTAGAATGGGATACGAAGGTAGTAAACGGTAAATACGTAAAACTTACAGATGTTAAAGGTAAAAACCTGCCCGAGCATAATTGGGTATGGTCGCCGCAGGGAATTATTGATATGCATTACCCGGAACGTTGGGGATACCTGCTATTTACAAGAAAGGAAAATACACAGTTTAGCCTTCCGGATGAAGAGTCACAACGCCAGTATTTGTGGCTTATCTACTATCGGCAAAAGGAGTATCAGAGAAAGAACGGGAAATATGCGCTTGCTTTAAATGACCTGGGCAGCAACCCCAAACAAACCGTTAAAGGAAAAGATGTGCGCTTAGCAATGCAGGCTACAGAGCGCCAGTTTACCGCAACGGTTGCTATTGATGGGCAGTATGTAATACTGATTAACGATGAAGGGCTTATCAAAAGCACAGTAAATAAATAAAGCCGCTCGTTTACCGGGTGGCTTTGGTGGAATGATGCTGATTAAGTTAATTGTTATCAAGGTGTAGCAGCAACAGGCTTCATAACCAAACCTTGTGCAGGTACCCATTTATCGTACTCCATATATTTAGCAATTTGTACGGCAACATCACGGCCGCGTATTTTTTCTACCAGGTGCAAAGCACCATCAATGCCCGCCGAAATACCTGCAGTGGTTATTACCTTTCCGTTATCAACAAACCGCACGTTTGATAGTACTTTGGCTTTGGGTACATCATGCTGTAAACCCTCAATACTTTCGTGAAATGTGGTTACGGTTAAACCATCGAGCATGCCTGCTTTGCCTAGTATAAAAGCACCCGTACAAACCGAAAAATAGTACTGTGGCTTAGGCGCATCCTGCACCCACTTAATTACCGACGGTTCTTTAACAGCATTCCACGCGCTGCCACCAAAAAAGGCCAGGATATCTGCAGCTGGTGCATCATTGATACTGTACTGTGGTATTATTTTTAGTACCCCCTGTGCAACAATTGGGTCTTTGGTTTTAGATACAACGGCTACATCGAAGCCCGCGTATGAAAATACTTCCATTGGTCCGGCAAAATCTAAAACTTCTACGCCATCCTGCAGGTAGAAAAGTACTTTTAATCGTTTTAAGTTCATGTTTTTTTCGTGAGTGGCTACATCTTGCAAGGTGAGGGTCATACCGCAATGCGGGCATTTGCCGGGTTTATCGAAAGCAATTTTGTCGCAATCGTTACCGCAGGGATCGCAGAAATAAGCGGTTTTGGCTTTAGCCGCCGTTTTAGTTTGAGAAGAAGCTGGTTGTACGGTAACCACACTTAACAGTATTAATAAACAACAGAATAATATTTTCATAGCTAATAGTTTTGCTCAAATCTATAGACTACAAAGAATCAAATAAGGACAACAGCAGGCAGTATCAGGCCATTATTTCTGTCCAACCAAGTGCTGATTATTGAGTAATTGCCGCAGACTGTTCACGCTTTTTAAGCCGCAGTGCAATGCTGTAGCTTGTAAAGAGTGCCCTTCGTTTATCAGTTGTTCGGCACGTTCGGTGCGTAGCTTATCAAGGTATTCACCGATGGTTATCTGGGTAGTTTTCTTAAACGAACGGGTGAGGTTACGGGGGCTCATATTTACCTCAGCAGCGAGTTCATCAATAGATAATTTACGATCGAGCGATTGGGATAAAACATCCTGCACATGGTGGACCCGGTCATCCAAATGGTTGCGGTATTGGGTGAAGACGCTCAACTGCGGGTCGTCAATGGTCCTGCGGAAATAGATCACCACTTCTTTGGCTATCTGCGCAGCAAAATGTGCACCCCAGATCTGCTCAATAAGATAAAGTGCCAGATCAATTCCCGACGATACGCCGGCGCTGGTGTAAATATTATCTTCCTTTACAAACAGGCGGTTGGTTTGCAGCCGGGCTTTGGGATGTATTTGTTTGAAACGTTCGGCGTATTTCCAGTGGGTGGTACATTCGCGGTTATCAAGCAATTCCGCGGCAGCCAGTAAAAATGTGCCCGTGCATACCGAGCAAATAGTTACACCTTTTTGATGCTGTGCTTTTAGCCAGTATTGAAAAGAGCGGGTAGCCTCAATAAACTGATTGTCGAGCAATAATGCACTATCCAGGCCGGGCACAAACACCAGATCACCGGGATTTAAACTAAGCTGATCAAACGGTGTAAGCTGATGAAACGCCAATGCACTGCTGCTCACAGATTCGCTCTGATTGGTAATAATACTGCTGAAAAGCGAAGTTACCGGTGCACCGTAGCAAGCGGCCTCGTAAAAAATGTGAGCAGGCCCGGTAATATCAAGCAAATGCACTTTGGGTGGTATCATAAACACCGCTTGTAATTGATTTTGCTTGTTGATTTGCATAATTGAAATTAGAACAATTAGATTATATGAATAATCATTTGTTTCAAATGATATACAAAAAAAGACGTTCCTTGTTGAAAGAACGTCTTCGATAACATAAATAAGGTTTGATTTTACTCGCTTCTCAGGCTCTTAACCGGGTTAGCCATCGCTGCCTTAATAGCCTGAAAACTTACGGTTAATATGGTAATCAATAGGATGGAAGTCCCCGAAATTATAAATACACCCGGGTCAATGCTGATGCGGTAGGCAAAACCCTGCAGCCACTGGTACATTACCCACCAGGCTATCGGGAAGGCAATGGCTACGGCTATGAATACCAGTTTCAGAAAATCTTTAGCGAGCATAATAGTAATGCCGTTAACCGAAGCGCCGATTACTTTACGCACGCCAATTTCTTTCTGGCGTTTTTGTGCAGTAAAGGCTACCAGTCCGAACAAACCAAGGCATGAGATTAGTATAGCGAGGAATGAAAAATATTGAGCTATTGTAGAAACCCGTGCTTCGGTTTCGTATTGCTTTTGATAAGCTTCATCCAAAAAGTTATAAGAGAATGGGAAACCGGGATTAAAGCTTTCGTATAAATGCTGGATCCGTGCAATGGTTTCTTTTTGATCCGCACCTTTGATTCGTACCATAATTTTATACCAGGGGCTATTGTCAACAGCAAGTTCAATATATGATGGTGTAACTGCCTGGTGTAACGATTCGTAATGGAAATCTTTTACCACGCCGATAACCTGTAAAGGCTGGTTAAAAATTTTTATCGTTTTACCTACCGGGTTGGTAAGGTGCATAGCGGCAACAGCGGTTTCATTAAGTAAAACCTTATTGCTCTCATCGCCATAGTTTTTAGAGAAAGCCCTGCCCGCGGCCATTTGCATGCCCATGGTTTCCACAAACTTATAGCCGCCGTAAAAACCTTCAAAATAGGTTGTTTGGTCATTGTTGCCCTCCCAACTTACTACAGCTGTGCCAAAATTGCGGCCTACTAAATTGTGCTGGGTAAAGCTGGCATCTACCACGCCGGGTATGGTGCGTAGTTCGGCTGTGAAAGTTTCTTCATTGCCCAGGAGTTTGCCTTCCGAATCGAACCTGATCACATTATCTTTATTATAACCCGGTTTGGTTGACTGGATATATTGAATTTGCTTATAAACTACCAGCACAGCTACAATCAACATAACCGAAAGCGTGAACTGAAATACCACCAAGCCTTTACGCGCTAATAATTCTGAAAATGAAGAAGTGAATTTGCCTTTTAAAATGGCTAAAGGTTTAAACTTAGACAGATATAAAGCCGGATAACTCCCAGCTGCTAAACCTGTGAAAATGGTAATGCCGATTAGCATCAGTATTAATTGAGCATCAAAGTGCAGTTGAATTTGCTTGCCCGTTAACTGGTTAAACTGTGGTAATAACAACCAGGCAATGCCAATAGCAATGATCATAGTAAAGATGGCCATCAGCAGGGATTCGGACAGGAACTGGATAATCAACTGAATGCGCGGCGCACCAACCACTTTTTTAATGCCAACTTCTTTCATTCGCCCAGATGCTTTGGCGGTAGAAAGGTTCATGAAATTAATACAGGCAATAACTAATATAAATATGGCAACCAATGAGAAGAGTTTAACATACTCGGCCCGGCCGCTTACCCGCGAGCCGTGAATGAAGGTGTTTTGTAAGTAATTATCAGAAAAACGGGTAACAAAGGTAGTCCTCGCGGTATCTTTGCTGTTTTTGGTTACCAGGCTGGCAATTTTTTTATTAAAAGCATCAATGTCTGTGCCTTTTTTCAACATTACAAAGTTGTGCGGGCCGCCGTTTTCCCAGCTTTTAACCCATTGCTGTCCGGGTACTTCGGCCAGATAATCGAACGACAGCGTAAAATCAAATTGTTGGGATGAATGCGCAGGTAATTTTTCGAACACACCCGATACATAGAAATATTTATCCTGCTGAAACTTGATGGGTTTGCCAATCGCATTATCCGTAGTACCGAACAGCTTTTTCGCTAATTCATCAGAAATTACAATGCCGTTTTTATTGTTGAGCACTTTACCTCGTTCACCCTGCAGCATTTTAAAAGAGAAAATGTTGAAATAATCCTTCCCCGCGTACTGACCAACGGCCTTGATGTTTTTATCACCATTGCTCAAGGTAAATTTCTGAAACCAATCCGGCGGGGCAATTGCAGCGGCATATTGCACTTCTGGGTTTTGCAGTTTTAGTACTTCGCTCACTAAACCTGATGATTCATCCGTTAATTGCTGGTTGCCACCTTTACGGTGCTCCATTACCTGGTAAATCTGGTCGTTTTTGTCAAAAAACTTGTCGTAGCTTACCTCATCGTGCACCCACAAATAAATAAGCAGGGTGCAGGCTAAGCCGGCAGAAAGGCCTAATACATTAAGCAGGGTAAATTGCTTGTCTTTAACGAGGTTACGCCAGGCAATTTTTAGGTAATTTCTGATCATGATACTGCGCTTTAGGGAAAACAAAATTGGATTTTACGCTGTAATATGTTTAAATATTATGCCTGTTTTATAATGTATTGATTATTAGTATTTTAATTGATGTTTCTATTTCTGAGTGTATCGAAACCGAACACTCAACGTTCGGTTTTAACACTACAGCGCATCCAGATAGATTTATAAGTATTATTTGTGTCTAAATTTTAATAATAATATATTATTTATATAAAATTAACATACTGTGATAATTGGTAGATATTTAAATAGTTGCGTTTGTAAACTATATATGCTGTTTTTGCACTTTAGAGAAGGCTTGTGAATTATCTTATTATTTTTTATATAATAAGATAATAATAAGTCTATATTAGATTATTGGTTTAGATAATCTTAATATTATGGAAAAGAAATCGAATGTTAAACTGGCTGGTAGTTATAAGGCGTTACCCCAGGCCAAAAAGCTTAAAGAAGCAGATCAGGAACAGACAGTTGAGGTAACTGTGCGCTTACGCCGTAAAAAGAAATTACCTGCCGATGCTATTATGGGTAAGCACCTTACCCGTAAAGAATATGAAACCGATTACGCCGCCGAGCAAAGCGATGCAGACAAAGTTGAAGCCTTTGCTCATGCTCACAATTTAACCACAGTTGATGTTAACCTGGCACGCCGGAGCGTAATATTGAGTGGCAAGATCAGCGACTTACAAACTGCGTTTAATGTTACCGTTAAAACTTACAGAAAAGCATCAACTAATTACCGCACTCTAACCGGGGAGATCCACGTGCCTGATGATTTGCAGGATATTGTTGCCGGTGTGTTTGGGTTAGATAATCACCCTATTGCACGGCCAATGTTTCAAACTCCTAAAGGTGGGATAGTTTCACATGCAGCGGCTCCGCAATCATTTACCCCAAATCAATTGGCTAAAATATATGGTTTCCCAACCGGCGTAACAGGTAAAGGGCAGTGTATAGCCATTATTGAACTGGGCGGAGGGTTCAGGACTACCGATATCACCAATTATTTTAAAGGCTTAAAAATCACCACACCTACAGTAAAAGCAATTGCAGTAGATGGCGGCAAAAACAGCCCATCAACAGCCAATGGACCGGATGGCGAAGTAATGCTGGATATTGAAGTAGCTGGTGCCGTAGCACCCGGTGCAACTTTGGCCGTATATTTTACGCCCAATACCGATAAAGGTTTCCTGGATGCCATAACCAAAGCCATTCACGATACACAGAATAAGCCATCCGTAATATCTATCAGCTGGGGGTCGGCAGAAGTTAACTGGACCCAACAGGCTTTGGATAATTTTAACGAATCATTTAAAACAGCATCAGCTTTGGGTATCACCATCTGTGTAGCAGCAGGTGATAGTGGCTCGCGCGACGATGAAACCGATGGTAAAGTTCACGTTGATTTCCCGGCATCAAGCCCTTATGTACTGGCATGCGGTGGTACTAAGCTAACAGTTAACGGCACAAAAATTACAAATGAAGTGGTATGGCACGAGTCTACCAGTTCGGCTTCCGGCGGTGGTGTAAGTAATTATTTCCCACTGCCCGATTATCAGACAAAAGCTAACGTGCCACTGGCGCTCGATACCAAATTTAAAGGCCGCGGCCTGCCCGATGTTGCCGGTAACGCCGACCCTAATACAGGCTACCAGGTACTGGTTGATGGGCAGCAAATGGTTATTGGCGGTACAAGTGCTGTTGCACCGTTAATGGCCGGTTTAATAGCCTTACTTAACGAGCAGAAAAAGAAACCCGCCGGCTTTATTAATCCAACCCTGTATTCAACGCCTAATTTGTGCCGCGATATTACATCGGGCGATAATAAGACCACCAGTAAAAAAACAGGTTATACCGCAGCCATTGGCTGGGATGCCTGTACAGGTTGGGGCGTGTTATCAAAATTATAATATCGATAGCTAAAATATCCGGTATTAATAAGCCCTGCATATTACATGCAGGGCTTATTTTTTATAACCTGAATAGTTAAATAAATAAACTAATGAATTTAAATTGTATGATTAACATTTATTCATAACTTAGCGTAAGCAGTAACTCTCAATGCTGCCAAACCAATTATAAATATTTATGCGTGCCAAAAGTTTACTTTTAATAGCGGTATTTGCTGTTATTCTGCAATCCATTGCATATTCGCAAAACGATAAATATCAGTTCTCTCATCTGGATATTAATAATGGTTTATCAAGTAACCAGATCAACTGCATTTTTAAAGATTCGAAAGGGTTTATGTGGTTCGGTACTACTTCGGGACTAAACAGGTACGATGGGTATAAATTCAGGGTGTTTAAAAATGAGAGCAAAGACACCTCCTCTATATCAGATAACTACGTTTCGCGTATTTATGAAGGGCCGGGAAAAAAGATGTGGGTATATACACATAATAATTACAGCATTTATGATCCTGCAACCGAAAAATTTTACAACAATATAAATCCCGAACTAGCCCGGCTGCAGATACTAACTAACGATCTGGGCTTTATTAAAAAAGATTCAAGAGGTAACTACTGGTTCTCAACCAGCGAGAAAGGTCTTTATTGTTATCACGAAGCGAGCAATACCACCACTTACTATAGTCAGTCATTCGCATCAAAACCTACCCTGCATTCTAACTGGGTTATGGATATGGTTGATTGCGGCAATGGTAATGTTTGGTTGATTTATAGCGACGGGGTGTTCGAAAAATTGGATGTTGCGCATCATAAAATTGTAGACAGGGCTGCATTGCCAGCCTCAATCTGCCAGAACAAAGCCCCGGTAAATTTTTCAATACAGCTTGATAACGACCGGAAACTATGGATCTGGGCGGCTGCCAAATCGGTAGGGGTTTATTCATACAACACCGGCAGTAAAACGCTTAAACATTATTCAAAAGAAACTCCCGGTAGCCTGCTTAATTCAAATATTATCAACAGTGTAATTATTGGCGATGATCACAAAATATGGATAGGTACAGACCATGGAGGTATTAATGTTATAGACCCCAAAACTGATAAAGTGACTTACCTTTTGCCTCATGAAGACGACCCCAAATCGTTAATGGGTGATAACGTGGTGTTGTATAAGGATCAGGATGGGATTATCTGGGCGGGTACTTATAAACAAGGGATCAGTTATTATCATAAAGGGATTTTTCAGTTCCCTGTAATCAGGCGTTTTCCATCGGATAAAGCAAGTTTACCTGCCGAAGATGTGGATTGTTTTGAAGAAGACCACAAAGGCAATTTATGGGTGGGCACCAACGGCGGCGGTTTAATTTATTACGATCAAAACAAGCATCAGTTTACCAATTATAAACATAACCCCAATAATATAAATAGTTTAACAGGTGATGTAGTAGTTAGTTTATGCATCGATCATGAAGGGAAGCTTTGGATAGGTACTTATTTTGGCGGCCTGGATTGTTTTGATGGTAAAACTTTTACCCATTACAGGGCCGATGATAAAAATGCAGGCGCTATACTCGACGACCGTATTTATACAATTTTTGAAGACAAGGTTTACAACATCTGGGTGGGGACTTTTGCCGGGGGCGTTAATATTTTCAATCGCAAAACGCAAACATTTTCTGCCCCTTATAACAAAGCTTTAAATTCGAGATATATAGGTGTGCTATATCCCGATAAAAAGGGTAATGTTTGGGTAGGCGAAGACAAAGGACTCGATTTTATTAATACTCAAACCCATAAGGTAACCCATTATATCCATAATGCACATAATGCCAATAGCCTGGTTGCAAGGGATGTGAATTGCCTTATTGAAGACCGCCGGCAATTGGTATGGATTGGCACTAAAGGCGGGTTAAGTATTTTAAACCCGGTTACCAATCAATTTACAAACCTCGATGGTGAAAAAGGCTTGCCAGCCAATAATATAGTTAATATACTGGAAGATAAACAAGGCCGTATATGGTGCAGCACAACCAGGGGGGTAACATGCATTACTTTAACAGGTGCAGCCAATAATTACAAATTCGATATTAAAAATTTCGACGAAAGCGATGGTTTGCAGGGGAGGGAGTTTAACGTAAACGCTGCCTTTAAAACCCGCGAAGGGAAGTTGATATTTGGTGGGGCGCATGGCTTTAACCTGTTCGATCCGGCACAGATTGGCATCTCTTCACACAAACCTCCGCTTGTATTTACCGATTTGCAATTATTTAACAAGAGTGTTGTTGTGGGCGATACCATTAAGGGAAGTGTTGTTTTAGAAAAATCCATCTCAGATACAAAGGCTATCGTTTTTAACCATAGTCAAAACGTATTTAGCTTAGAATTTGCCGCCTGCGATTTCTTTAACCCTAACAAGGTTCAGTATCAATATCAGTTAGAGGGTTTTGATAAAACCTGGCTTAGCACATCGGCCAATACCCGGCGCGCTACCTATACCAATCTTGATGCAGGCGATTATATTTTTAAAGTAAAAGCATTCAATAGCAATAATGTTAAAAACGCAAGTTATATAAACCTGAAAATTACCGTGTTGCCGCCATTCTGGAAATCACCATTGGCTTACCTGTTATACTTCCTTGGTTTTGTGGCTTCCTTATTTTACATCAGGCATCGCGGTATTTTAAAACTAAAAACAGAGTTTGCCGCCCAACAGCATCAGCTCGAGATCGAACGCAAAGCAGCACACGAAGTTCTGGAAGCTCGTCGCATGCACGAGTTGGATTTAATGAAGATCAAATTCTTTACCAATGTAAGTCATGAGTTCCGCACGCCGTTATCGCTCATACTATCACCAATTGAACAACTGATAAAAATTAACGAAAAGCCCGAGCAACAGCAACAATTGCAAATGATTAAGAGGAACGGCCGGCGTCTGTTAAACCTGGTTAACCAGTTGCTCGATTTCAGGAAGATGGAGTTTAAGGAACTGAAACTAAGCCTTACAAGGGGTGATATTGTTGCTTTCGTTAAAGAGATTTCGTGTTCGTTTACCGATATCGCGCAGCAGAAGAATTTACGCTATGTGTTTGATTCTGAAATAGAAACTTTGATAACCGAATTTGACCATGATAAACTGGAACGCATCCTTTTCAACCTGCTCTCAAACGCATTTAAGTTTACACCATCAGGGGGCCACATTTGTATTTTGCTTAGCCTGAATAAAAACGAAAGCACCGAAAAACAGCAAATGCTGGAGATTAAGGTAATAGATACAGGTATTGGTATTACTACCGATAAACAGGATAAGATCTTCGAACGTTTCTTCCAGGATGATATGCCGCAGAACCTGTTAAACCAGGGGAGTGGGATAGGGCTGTCCATTACCCGCGAATTTGTTAAAATGCATGGCGGGGAAATTAGCGTGGAGAGTGAACCCAATCATGGTAGCTGCTTTACCATACTGCTGCCTGTAGTTGCAGAAAGTAATTTGTTGGCAGAACCAACTGTAATTGGCACCGAACCCGAAGCTAAGAGAATTAAAGAAGACATACTGCGTTCAAATAAAAAACCGGTGGTATTGCTGATCGAGGATAATGATGATATGCGTTTTTATCTGAAGGATAACCTGAAACATCAGTTTACCATTATTGAGGCCTGCAACGGAAAAGAGGGCTGGCAAAAAACACTGGCTATCCACCCTAACCTGGTAGTGAGCGACATTAGCATGCCCGAAATGAATGGCATTGAGCTAAGCAAGAAGATTAAGGCTGACAGCAGGACAACACATATCCCGATTATACTGCTTACTGCCTTAAACGAGCCTGAAGATCAACTTTTGGGGCTCGAAAGTGGTGCGAACGATTATATCACCAAGCCGTTTAACTTCGAGATCCTATTATCAAAAATTAAGAACCTGTTGCTTTTACAGGAAACATTGAAGAAGACCTACCAGAAACAGCAGGACGTTAAAGTAGAGCAGATTGAAGTGGCATCAGAGGATGATAAGTTTATCAAGAATGCTGTTAAAATAGTAGAAGCCAACATCACCAATGCCAATTTCTCGGTAGAAGAATTGAGCAGGTTGATGTTGTTAAGCCGTGTATCGCTGTATAAAAAACTGCTTACGCTTACCGGCAAAACACCGGTTGATTTTATCAGGAATATCCGTCTCGAAAAAGCAGTACAGCTATTAGAAAAAAGCAAGCTTAACATAGCCAACGTAGCTTACGAAGTTGGCTTTGCCAACCCTACCTATTTCGCCAAAGTTTTCCGCGAAGAGTATGGCATGTTACCATCAGAATATATTCTCCAATTAAAGAAAAAGGAAATTTTAGATACGGTATAGTATTTCTCCGCATTTTCACTCCCATTAACCAGAAGCCCGATAAGGGCTTTTGGCGTATTATTTGCCCCCTTAGTGTTATTTATACAATGCTATTTTTGTTAATTATAGCATCAAAAAATCCGTATAAACCCGCTTATTTTCTCTTATAAGGCGTTTTTTAGTCCCTTAACATTTGTTGCATAAACATTAACAATACTGTTACACTTCGATTTGGCAGGCACATAAATTTATACTCCAATTATAAACGTGCTTTTTACAGTTAAAGTTAAACGCTCCATATCTATATAAACCAATTTCTCACTTTAATTAAATTATGATAAGACAATTACAAATTAAAAACCTTGTGCTTTTATTTGGAACGCTGTTATTGCTACTTACAATAACAACTCCCGGTTTGGCACAAAACGGTAAGGTTAGCGGTAAAGTTACCGATACCGAAAAAGGCCAGCCCTTACCCGGCGTAACTGTTAAAGTACAGGGAACCAATGATGGTACCGTTACAGATGTTAACGGAAATTACTCAATCAAAGCTGCTGCGGGCAGTAATCTCGTTTTCAGCTTTGTTGGTTTTAATGCACAAACTATTACCGTAGGTGGCTCTAATACAGTTAACGTAAAACTAGCTCCGGATAACAAGTCATTATCAGAAGTGGTTGTAGTTGGTTACGGTACTACTAAACGTAAAGATTTAACCGGTTCTGTAGCATCAGTATCTGCAGCACAGATTGAGCAGGTGCCTGTTACCTCTGTAGATCAGGCTTTGCAAGGCCGTGCAGCAGGTGTTCAGGTTGTTAATAATGATGGTTCACCAGGTAATGGTGTAACTGTGGTTATCAGGGGCGTGGGCAGCTTTGGCAGCAGCGACCCTTTATATGTTGTTGATGGTTACCCTATTACAGGTGGTTTAAACAATATCAACCCAAGCGATATCGCTTCTATCGATGTATTGAAAGATGCATCAGCCACTGCCATATATGGTGTGCGTGCAGCAAACGGTGTTGTAATTGTAACTACCAAAAAAGGTAAAAAAGACGGTGTGCAGGTTGCCTTTGATTCTTATGGATCTGTACAGGCTAAACCTAAAAAATATAAAGTATTAAATGCACAGCAATGGGCTACCCTAGCTAACGAAGACCATGCCACCGAGGGCACTTTCACAGAATTACCAGAGTGGAGCAACCCATCGGCATTAACCAATGTTGACTGGCAGGATGAGGTTTACCGCACCGGTTTAAAACAGAACTATAACCTGGCTATCCGTGGTGGTAATGAGAAAGTGCAGTCGGCTGTTTCATTAGGTTATTACGACCAGAAAGGTATTGTACTGGGCTCGTACTACAAAAGGTTTAACCTAAGCACCAATGTTGATTATACTGCCACTAAATGGTTAAAATCATCAACCAGTGCCAAATACTCAAGGCAAGATCAAAGCAACCCATTCGGTACCGGTTCATTACAGCAATTAACTGAGTTAATACCTACCATTACAGGTAATAAATTAACCAACCTGGCTAAAGATGCCAATGGTAATTATGGTTTTTATAACCCGATAAACATCTACACAAAAAGCTGGAATAACCCGCTTTACACCATCGAACAAAACGATTATAAAAACCTGAACAACTATTTCTTAGGTAATACATCATTAGAAGCTACGATCATAGACGGTTTAAAGATTAAAACTAATGCCGGTATCAACGTAAGCGATTATTCAGGCTATTTCTTCCAGCCTGAGGATGACCGTTCGAGCGACCAGTATGGTTTAGGTGGTGCTAACCAGTTGAGCCAATATTCGCAAAGCGCAAACAATACTTTCGAGTGGCTTTGGGAAAACACGATCTCTTACGATAAAACCTTTGGTAAACACGCCATCAGTTTTGTAGGTGGTGTTTCTGAGCAGGAAAACACTTACAGGATAGTGGGCGGTGCCGGTAATAACCTGCCAAGTAACGGTATCAGGGATTTGGGCCAGGTGCAAAATTTAACAGCTTATGGTAGCCAGCAAACTTACTCTCTGGCGTCTCAATTTGCCCGTTTAAGTTACAAGTTTGATGACAGGTATTTAATTACAGGTACGGTAAGAAGAGACGGCTCATCGAAATTTGATGATGGCCATAAATATGGTGTATTCCCTTCTGCAGCTGTAGCATGGAGAGCTAAACAAGAATCTTTCTTGAAAAATGTTGACTGGCTGTCTGATCTGAAATTCAGAGGCGGCTGGGGCGAAGTTGGTAACCAGGGAAATATTAACTTATTTCAATATGCAGCATTATACAGCTCGGGAGGTGGTGCCAGTACCTCAACAAACGTAGGTTATCCGTTCGGTAAAATTTATCAGCCGGGTGTTGCGCTTACCCAACTGGAAAACCCTAATTTAAAATGGGAAACAGATCAGCAAACTGATATAGGTATGGATATCGCCTTCTTACATGGCGACCTGACCTTAACTGCTGATTACTATAACAAAAAATCGAAAGATTTCCTTTTAGCAGTTTTAACGCCTAACCAAACCGGTTTCCCTTATCAAACCCAAAACGTTGGCAGTATTGATAATAAAGGTTTTGAGTTCAGTTTAAACTATCACAAACAGCTTAATAAAGATTTTAACTTCGGTGCAGGCCTAAACATTACCACAGTTAATAACAAATTGTTAAGCGTAAGCAGGGCCTCTACTTATGTAGATAACCTGGTTACCTTAACAGGTTTGGCAGCTACAGGCTGGAGTAACTTTAGCCGTACAAACATTGGCCAGCCTATCGGTGAGTTCTTTGGTTACAAATCACTTGGTATTTTCCAATCTCAGGCACAAATTAATGCTTTAAATGCAAGTGCTGCGGCTAAGAATCCAAGTAATCCTTATTACCAAAACAGCACTACCCAACCCGGCGACCGTTATTTTGCCGACACCAATGGCGATGGGCAGGTTACCGCATCAGACCGTGTGAGCTTAGGCAGCCCGCTACCTAAGTTTTATGGTGGCTTTACTTTAGATGCTTCTTACAAAGCATTTGATTTTAACGCCTACTTCTACGGAACCTATGGTAACAAAATCTTTAATTACCAGGAACGCATGCTGGAGAGCTTCCAGGCGCCAGGCTTTGTTGGTGTTGAAAACGTTGGTCTTGACTACTATCAAAACCACTGGACACCTGCCAATCCATCAAACCGTTATGCCCGTGTAACTTATAATGATGATGTAAGCGGTAACAACGTAGCATCGAGCGTGTATGTTGAAAATGGTAGCTACCTGCGTTTAAAAAACTTAACAGTTGGCTATACGCTACCATCAGCCCTTGTTAAAAAACTCACCTTAACTAAGGTGAGGTTCTACGTATCAGCCCAAAACCTGTTCACTATCACAGGATACTCAGGCCTTGATCCGGAAATTGGTTCGGCAAGTGGTACCAACCCAACAACCGGCGCTACACAGCAAATCAGTGCAACAGCATCAGGTATTGATCAGGGTAATTATGCTAACACCAAATTTTATACACTGGGTGTTAACGTAACATTTTAATGAGATTGATAAATATTAAAGACATGAAATTAAAAAAACTAAATATCCTCATCGTTTCCATGGCTGCGGCAATGATGATTCCTATAGGCTGTAAGAAGGGTTTTCTGGATCAGACAAGTACTTCTCAGTTTACAGCCGATTCGTACTTCCAGAAAGCTTCTGATGGCGTGGCGCTCGTAAACGCAATTTATGATACCTATCAGAATGCCGATCTGTTAAAAAAATCGATCTGGTATTATGCAAATTTCCAGACGCATGATTTTTACAACTGGGGGGCCGACCGTTTCTATAATAACTACTCTATCCCGGTTGATTTTGCACCGATCGAGGTGTTCTGGGCCCGCGCTTACGTGGGTATAGCCCGTGCTAACTCTGCACTGCCTGTTATTGCTGAGATGCAGGCAAAGGGTATTCTTACAAAAGCATTGGGCGACCGTTTAACCGGTGAGATCTACTACCTGCGTGGCATGACCTACTATTATTTGGCAGCAAGTTTTGGCGGTGTACCTTTAGAGTTAAAAACAGGAGCCAACGCCGGTTTAACACCAAGAAGCAGCCAGGACGAGGTTTTTAAGCAAGTAGTATCAGACATGACAACTGCAGCAGGTTTATTAACCTGGAAAGAAGACCTGCCTACCACAGAAGTTGGCCGTGCTACCAAAGGAGCAGCTTACGCTTACCTGGGTGCAGCACAAATGTGGCTTAAAGATTATAAAGATGCGCTGACCGCCTTTAACATGTTAAACGGACACTACACTTTATTGCCGAAATTTATTGATGTAAACGAGTACGATCACCAAAATAGCGATGAGTCTGTTTTTGAAGTACAGTTTGAAGTTGCGGGTACCCAAAGCTGGGGCGCAGGTAACGAAGTTGCCTGGATCTCTGACTTTAGCTGGCCCGAAGAAATATCAAACTTTGGTTATGATTATGCTAACCCGGGTTTATATTATTCTTTCCAGGCAGGGGATACGCGTAAACTGGCAACCGTTATTGGTCCTGGTGATCAAAACGTTAGTCCGGGCATAATTGGCAGGGGCGGTATTGCCGGTTACCCATTAGTGGTAGCAGGTTTTGGCAGCAAAGATCCGCGTTATATCGGCACTGATGGTAAAGCGATTAATACTTGCGGTACAATAGCTTTGCCTTGGTATGGATCGGACAAAGGCCGTACAGGTTTCTATTGCTCTAAAATGTGGAGAGACCCTACGCTGGATGCTAACTCAGGTTCGTCGACCATATTTGGTGCGCAAAACCAGATCCTGATGCGTTATGCCGAAGTTTTATTAAGCAAAGCAGAATGCCAGATCCAGACAGGCGATGTGAGCGGCGGTTTAGCTACCCTTAAAATAGTGAGAGACCGTGCCTTCGGAGGCAGTGCCCCGGCCATAATGCAGGATGGCGCTAAATACGATGGTACACCGGCAAGCCCGATAACAGATCCGTTGCAAATGGTTTATAGCGAGTACCGTCACGAGCTTTCGGGCGAGTACTCTACCTTCTATGATCTTCGCCGTGCGGGTGTTGCAGCAGCATTTATTAAGGCAGCTTATGGTACTGTTGATAACAGCACTAATCCGGTAGCCAATCCGAATAAACTGGATCCAAGTAATGATGGTGGTATACATGGTTTGTATAATACATCATTACCGACCGGGCGCGATTTATACCCAATTCCGCAGGTTGAGCGTGGATTGAACCCTAACTTAACTCAAAACCCGGCTTACGGGAACTAATGCACCATAACTTAGTATTTGAGTTTGATTAATTGATTGTAAAAAGGGCTTTCTGTAAAAGGAAAGCTCTTTTTATTACACATTATTTAGATAGTTGTATAGCATCATAAAACGTGCTGTGCTGATTTAAATAATTATATTGAAGGCTTATGAATGAAATTTATTTCATGAAAATTACCCGACCAGTTATTATCCTGTTTTGCTATGAATAAGTATTACCTGCTTAGCTTTTTATTGCTTGTTCTGCTATCGTCATCGTGCAAAAAGCATACGTTATTTGAGCAGATCTCTTCTTCGCATTCAGGAATCCATTTTAATAACCAGATTATTGAAACAGATACCATAAACCCTTTAGACGCCGTAAATATTTACAACGGCGGCGGGGTAGGTGTTGGCGATTTTAATAACGACGGCCTGCAGGATCTTTACTTTTCGGGTAATATGGTTTCGAACAAACTATACATCAACAAAGGCGATTTTAAGTTCGAAGATATTACCGATAAAGCAGGTGTGGGCGGCATGGGCCGCTGGGGGCGCGGTGTTGCAGTGGTTGACATTAACAACGACGGCTTAATGGATATATACGTTTGCAATACCTTGTATTCAGACCCGGTTAAGTTGCGTAACCTGTTATATATTAATCAGGGGAATGATAAAGATGGTATCCCTCACTTTAAAGAAATGGCTAAGGCTTATGGATTGGATATCAGTCAGCAATCAACCATGGCAAGCTTTTTTGATTATGATAACGATGGTGATTTGGATATGTACCTTACGGTAAACAGCGCATCGGCCAGTTATAATCCTAATTTATTTGGCCCGGCGGCTGGGCGTACCATGTCTAAAAGCCTGGGTAAACTATATCGCAACGATTGGGATGAGCAATTGCACCACGCCGTGTTTCATGACGTATCTGTACAAGCGGGCATCAACCTCGATGGTTACGGCCACGCAGCCACCACCGTCGATATTAACAACGACGGCTGGAAAGACATTTATGTATCTAACGATTTTGCATCCAACAATATCCTGTACATCAACAACCACGATGGTACTTTTACCAACCGCTCTAACGAGTATTTTAAACATACTTCGTACAATGCCATGGGCCAAGATATTGTTGATATAAACAACGATGGCCTTGCCGATGTGGTAGAGTTGGACATGAACCCCGAGGATAACTACCGTAAAAAAATGATGCTGGGTGCTAACAGCTACGAAACCTTCCAAAACTTTGATGTTTATGGTTATCAGTACCAATATGTGCGCAACACCATGCAAATTAACCAGGGCCCGAGGCTTGGTGAGCATGGACAAATAGGCAGCCCGGTTTTTAGTGAGGTTGGTTTTTTAAGCGGCATTGCCCAAACAGACTGGAGTTGGACACCAATGGTTGTAGACTTTAATAACGATGGGTTCCGCGACCTGATTGTGACCAACGGTTTCCCTAAAGATGTATCTGATCATGATTTTATGACGTACCGGTCGCAGGCTTACGCCGTAACGTCCAAAAAAACGGTACTGGGCCAGATTCCCGAAGTTAAACTGCATAACTATGCATTTATGAATGGCGGCAACCTTGCCTTTCAGGATGTGAGTAAAGATTGGGGGTTGGAATTGCCTACCTTCTCTAACGGGGCCGCCTATGCCGATCTGGATAATGATGGTGCGATGGATATGATCATCAATAACATTAATGATGAAGCATTGGTGTACCGCAATACATCGCGCGATGATAAAAAACTGGCAGATAAAGTCCACTATTTTCAGATTGGTTTTAAGGGCGATAAAAACAATAAAAATGGCCTGGGAGCCATCGCCAATATTTATTACGACCACGGCAAACACCAGGTATACGAGAACGACCCATACCGGGGATATTTATCAAGCGTGCAGGCAATGGCGCATTTTGGTTTGGGTAATGTAAACGTGCTCGATTCGGTAGTGGTTAAATGGCCTGATGGCAAAAAGCAGAAAATGCTGAACGTTAAAGCCGACCAAAAAATTATCGCAGACATTGCTAACGCCAGGGATAATTATTCATCAACCCAACCTCAAATTGATACCAAGGCATTATTTAAAGAAGTAAGCGATTCGTTAGGCATTCATTACAAAAGCAAGGATGCCAATTTTATCGATTTCAATATCCAGAAACTGATGCCGCATAAACTGTCGGAATATACACCGGCGCTGGCCTCGGGCGATATTGATGGGAACGGACTGGATGATATTATTATCGGTGGCGATGCTTATAACCAGGCACAGATCTTTTTTCAACAGGCCGATGGTAAATTCAAGCAACGCGATCTGTTAACCACAAAAACAATAGTTAGCAAAAGATTTACCGATGCCGGTATGATATTGTTTGATGCCAATGGTGATGGCAGCCTTGATTTGTACATTGCCAGCGGGGGATACGAAACACAGGCTAATAGCCCTGAATACCAGGACAGGCTTTATCACAACGATGGCAAAGGCAATTTTACCCTTGCCACAGATGCTATCCCAATAAATTACACCAGCAAGCTATGTGTACGTGCTTGCGATTACAATAAAGACGGAAAACCTGATCTGTTTATATCTGGCAGGGTAGAGCCTTGGAATTATCCTAAACCGGTATCAAGTATTATATTGAGAAACGACAGCGACAACGGCCATGTAAAATTTACCGATGTTACTGCACAGGTAGCTCCGGCCTTAAAAAATATCGGCTTGGTTTGTGATGCCTTGTTTACCGATTTTGACAACGACGGTTGGCCTGATTTGATTATGGCCGGTGAGTGGATGCCTGTAACTTTCCTTAAAAATGAACATGGCAAATTTGTAAATGTAACGCCACAATCGGGCGTTGGCGATAAACAGGGTTGGTGGAACTCATTAGTGGCGGGCGATTTCCGCCACACAGGGCGTACCGATTATATTATAGGTAACCTGGGCGAGAACAGCCTTTTTAAAGCCAGCGACCAATATCCTGTTTACATCACCGCTAAAGATTTTGATAAGAACGGGGCCTACACGGCAATCCCGTCTATTTATCTGCCGGATAAAAATGGTGATAAAAAGGAATTTCCAGTACCGGGCAGGGACGATATTTTAAAGCAGATGATCAGCCTGAAGAAAAAATTTACCAACTATAAATCGTACGCCACGGCCACGATGGACGAGGTGTTTTCGCCCGAACAGATGAAAGGCGCAATAAAGTTAAAGGCCAACCTGCTTAAATCGTGCTTTCTGCGGAACGATGGCAATGGTAAATTTAGCCTAATCCCTTTACCGGTTGAAGCCCAGGTATCGGTATTAAACGGTATGGAAACCGGCGATTTTGATGGAGATGGCAACCTGGATGTAATCATCAACGGCAATGATTTTGGTACCGATGTATCGATAGGCCGTTATGATGCACTTAACGGATTAATGTTAAAAGGCGACGGCAAAGGTGGTTTTAAACCGCTGTCTATTCTGCAAAGTGGAATTTATATCCCGGGCAATGGTAAAGCATTAGTGAAATTGCGTGATAAAAATGGCAACGAACTTTTGGCAGCAAGCCAGAATAAAGACTTCTTAAAGGTGTTTCAATTAAACGGTGCTGCTAAAACTATTTCGGTTAAGCCAACAGATGTTTATGCTTTAATCCAATACAAAAACGGAAAAATCTCTAAGCAGGAGTTTAGTTATGGCAGCTCGTTCCTGTCGCAGTCGGCACGGTACGTTAAGATGGATGAGACCATAAAATGTGTTACTATTTTTGATAACGCCGGCAACAAAAGGGCGGTGATGAATTCGAAATAAGGATATGAATATTAAAAGAATTGGTGTGAAATATAAATTGATAATACTTTTTTGCTGTATTCAGCTATCGGCATGGGCACAGTCAGAAAGACAACATATCTCATTTGATAAAAATTGGAGCTTTGCTTACGGGCATCCTTCAGATACCAAAAAGGATTTTGATACAGGAACAGGCTATTTCTCGTTCTACGCTAAAGCCGGTTATGCCGATGGTGGGGCCGATCCCGAATTTGACGACCGTGCCTGGCGCAAACTGGATCTGCCGCACGACTGGGCTGTTGAACAACCTTTCAGCAAAAAAGGAAGTTTTAGTCACGGGTTTAAAGCCATTGGCCGAAATTTTCCCGATGCCAGTGTGGGCTGGTACCGCAAATCATTCACTATCCCGGCTGCTGATTTAGGCAAGCGCATCCATATTGCTTTTGATGGTGTGTTTCGCAATTCAATAGTGTGGGTTAACGGCCATTACCTCGGCAACGAACTCAGCGGCTACAATGGTTTTGAATACGATATTTCGGAATATTTGAATTATGGCGGCAATAACGTAATTGCCGTGCGGGTTGATGCTACGATGGAAGAGGGCTGGTTTTACGAAGGAGCAGGCATCTACCGTCACGTTTGGCTCAACAAAACCAATGAACTTCACGTACCCACTAACGGTACTTTTGTTACCACTAATGTTAAAGGCCCCAGTGCCGATGTAAAGGCAGTTGTAACGGTAAATAATGATGCTAAGTCGGTCAAAAATTTTAGTATCAGGCAAACGATTATTAATCCGCAGGGGAAAGCATTGGCTCCGGCGACTATTGATAATGTATCACTAAATCCGTTTGAAAACAAAGATTTTACTATCAGTTTACCGGTTGAAAATGCTCAGCTCTGGTCTATAGAAATGCCAACGCTTTATCATTTGCGCACCGAGATACTGGAGGGTGGAAAAGTAATAGATCAATATGATACCCGCTTTGGTATCCGTACTATCCGTTTCGATAATAACGAAGGGTTCTTCTTGAATGGTAAACATGTAAAAATAAAAGGCACCAATAATCACCAGGACCATGCAGGAGTGGGTTCGGCTATGCCGGATGCTTTGCAGATCTTCAGGATAAAAGCTTTAAAGGCACTGGGCTTCAATGCCTACCGCTGCTCGCACAATCCGCCAACTCCCGAATTGCTGGATGCCTGCGATAGCCTGGGCATGGTGGTGATTGACGAAAATAGGTTAATGGGAATCACAGATACACACTTTGGTAACCTGAAATATTTAATCACCAGGGATCGTAACCATCCGAGCATAATCAGCTGGTCGATAGGGAACGAAGAATGGCATATCGAGAATAATATCATCGGTGCACATATTGCTACACAAATGCAAGCTTATGCTAAAAGTATCGATTCAACACGTGCTATAACCGCAGCTTTTAGCGGCGGCTGGGGGCAAGGTTTGTCGGGCGTGATGGATTTGATCGGCTTAAATTATATCGCCCAGGAAGACCCTGATGCGCAGCATAAAAAGTTTCCTGCACAAAAGATTTGGGGCACAGAAGAGGGCTCAACCTTTGCAACTCGTGGCGTTTATTTTACCAATGATAGCCTGCACATGATGGCTGCCTACGATAAAAAGCCACGCCCAAATGCTTACAGTATTGAAGAAGGCTGGAACTATTATGCCAAACGCCCTTTCACAGCCGGCATGTTTATCTGGACAGGCTTTGATTACCGGGGCGAGCCTACGCCTTATGGCTGGCCATCAATCGGTTCATATTTTGGGATGCTGGATCAATGCGGTTTCCCTAAAGATGATGCCTGGTATTTAAGGAGCTGGTGGGGTAACGAAGCTGTTTTACACCTGTTACCGCACTGGAACTGGAAAGGCAAAGAAGGCCAGCCGATTGATGTTTGGGCCTACAGCAATTGCGATGAAGTAGAGTTGTTTTTAAACGGCAAAAGTCAGGGCAAAAAGCCCATGCCGGTTAACGGACATTTGGAGTGGAAGGTAGCCTATGCACCTGGCAAACTGGAAGCTATTGGTTATAAAGCAGGTAAGAAAATTTTGACCGACTTTGTACAAACTACCGGCGAGGTTCAAAATATCAGCCTAAGTGCGGATAAACCAGTTATAGCTGCTGATGGTAAAGATTTAGCCATGATAACGGTATCTGTTAAAGATAAAAAGGGATTGGCTGTACCTACAGCGTCAAACAATGTTTCATTCAGCATCACCGGTCCGGGCAAAATTATTGGTGTGGGTAATGGCGATCCAACTTCGTTAGAGGCTGATAAGTATATAGAAACTATCAAGACCATTGAAATAACCGGATTAAAAGAGAAGGTGGTTGAAGATATCAGCAACCGAGCCGAAACTGCTTTAAACTACGACGACAGCAAATGGGACGCTGCCTTTAAAGCTGAACGTAATGCTGATTTTGGCAAAAGGGTTCACGCCTTGGTTTATCGTGGGAAATTCAATTTAGATGCTGTTGCCGATAAAGATCAGTTGACCTTGTTCTTTAAAAGTATTGGTAAAAATCAATCAGTTTATATCAACGGTCAGCCGGTTGGTGTTAATTTAACGGATACTACAAACCGTAGCGAATTTAAACTGGATAAGAAATTGTTAAAGTCAGGCACTAACGAAATTTCCATTGTATGCAAGCCATTAATTAAGCCCAATGCCTGGACAGAAGTGAACCAATCGCCGGGATTAATCCAAATTTTAACCCCTGCTGCAACCTGGAATAGAAACTTGTTTAACGGTTTGGCTCAGGTTATTATCCAATCGACCGGCGAAGTGGGTGAAATTAAACTTACAGCGGTGGCAAATGATGCAAAAACGGCTGTGTTAAGTATTAAACTTCAGCAGTATCCAAACAATAAATAAATTATATACCAGCTAATAGCTTGATAATAAACGTAATGGTTGTATATGGTACTCGTTTAACATTTATTGCATAGAATTTAACCTTTGTGATAGCGACACAGTTGCCATTAATGATAGTTTTACGGTAAAGAGTATGTTTTAACGTTTGTAAACATTCTATTGCACTTATTATAATGCCACTTCAAAAACTATTTAAGCTAACGTTTACAAAGGCGTGTTGCCTGCTGTTGCTTGCCGTTGGGCAGGTTGCATCTGCGCAATATCGCTACCCGTTTCAAAACCCGGAACTGCCGGTTGAGGACAGGATCACCAACTTGCTTTCATTATTAAATACGGAAGAAAAGATCAACTGTTTGGGTACCAACCCAACTGTCGAGCGCTTAGGTATCAAAGGCACAGGCCATGTAGAAGGACTGCACGGTTTATCAATGGGTGTAATTGGCAATTGGGGCGGCAAAACGCCTGTGCCTACAACTATATTCCCACAAAGTATAGGTTTGGCCGAAACCTGGAGCCCGGAGCTATTGCAGCAGGCTGCAGCCATCGAGGCCAAAGAGACACGATACATTTTCCAATCAGCAAAATATCATAAAGGCGGCCTGGTAGTGCGTGCGCCCAATGCCGATTTGGGCCGCGACCCACGCTGGGGCCGTACCGAAGAAAGCTACGGCGAAGATGCGGTATTTAACGCTACCATGGTGGTAAGCTATATTAAAGGCTTGCAGGGCAACAACTCCAAATACTGGGAAACCGCTGCATTGATGAAACACTTTTTGGCTAATAGTAACGAGAACAGTCGCGATAGCAGTAACTCTGTGTTTGATGACCGTTTATTTAACGAGTATTATGGATATACCTTCCATAAAGGCATTGTGCAGGGTGGTTCGCGGGCATACATGGCATCATACAATAAGGTAAACGGCATACCACAGGCGGTGAACCCGATGCTCAGAAGAATTACCATTGACCAGTGGGGCGAAAATGGTATTATTTGCACAGACGGCGGCGCTTATAAATTATTATTCACAGCGCATCACTACGCCGCAACACCCGAAGAAATAGCGGCAGATTGTATTAAGGCCGGCATCAACCAATTCCTGGATACTTACAAAGCAGGTGTAAAAGGGGCGCTGGATAAAAAGCTAATTACAGAAGCCGAGATCGATCAAAATCTTCGCGGAGTATTCCGGGTGATGATAAAACTGGGGCAGCTGGATCCACCGGAGATGAATCCATACTCATCTATAAAAGATGGACCGGAGCCATGGCTGAGCAGCGAGCATCGTGACTTTGCCAGGTTGATCACCCAAAAATCAATTGTGTTGTTAAAGAACGAGAACAATTTTTTACCACTCGATAAAAATAAGGCAGGCACGGTTGCCATCGTAGGCCCGCGCTCGGCCGAGGTGTTGCAGGATTGGTATAGTGGTACACCGCCTTATAGCGTTAGTCCGCTGGAGGGGATTAAGAATAAAGTATCCAGTCAGGTTAATGTGATCCATACAACTGATAACGCCGTTGCGGTTAGTATGGCAAAATCAGCCGATGTGGTGATTGTATGCGTAGGCAACAATCCATCCGGAAATCTGGGTTGGAAAAAAGTAGATGGCCCAACCGAAGGCCGCGAAGCAGTTGACCGCGAAAGTATCTCGCTCGATTCATTACAGGAAGATCTGATTAAGAAATTGCATGCTGTAAACCCACACATTGTAATGGTACTGGTGAGCAGTTTTCCTTATGCTATTAACTGGGAACAAGAAAACATCCCTGCTATCCTACATATCACCCATTGCAGCCAGGAGTTGGGCAATGCTTTGGCCGATGTTATTTACGGCGATGTAAATCCCGGCGGCCGGCTGGTACAAACCTGGCCAAAATCGCTCGATCAATTGCCGCCGATGATGGATTACAACATCAGGTATGGCCGCACTTACATGTATTTGAAAGATACGCCACTGTATCCCTTTGGTTATGGATTAAGCTATACCACATTTCAGTATGGTAACCTGCAATCGACAAACAAACTAAATGCTAAGGACAGTTTAACCGTAAGTATCGATATAAGTAATACCGGTGCACACGAAGGCGACGAGGTAGTGCAGCTTTACGTAAAGTACCTGAAATCGAAAGTAGAACGACCGATCAAAGAATTAAAAGCCTTCAAACGGATTACCCTGAAAGCAGGCGAAAAGAAAACCGTTCAACTTAAAATAGCGGGAGCAGACCTAGCATACTGGAATACGGGTAAAAACAAATTTGTGGTTGAGAATGAGCCCGTCGAATTGATGGTCGGCAGTTCATCAGCAGATATAAAAGAGACAAAAGTAATCGAGATTAAAAATTAATAAATACATAAAGCCAATGTTTAACCTTTTTAAAAAGAATGCTAAAGGCCTATGCGCTGTTGTAATTGCCACAATGATGTTTGCACAGCATAGCATAGCCGCAGTAAAATCATACACCCAGCAAGCAGATGGGGTAACCTTTAAGCTTGATAAAGGCCTCCTCAAAATTAAGGTTTGCAGCAGTGATATTGTGCAGGTAAAGTATACCGCGCTCAGTTCGTTCGCCCCATTTAATTCATTGGTGGTTAACAATCCTTTTAATGCTAAAGTGAATTTTACTGTTGCGGAAGCTAATGAAAACATTGTGCTGAAAACCAGTAAGCTTTGGATCAGCGTTAACCGTAAAACCAACGCCATTACTTACCTCACCACAGCGGGTAAAGTAATCACATCTGAAAGTGAAAAGGATAACAAAGAAATGCATGCCCAAACTGTTGCGGGCATCGATACCTATAGCATCAGCACTTCATTTAACTCGTCTGCCGATGAAGGTTTGTTTGGGCTGGGCTGTCACCCTACAGATTCATTATCTATCAACTACAAAGGCCGCAACCAGGATATGGCCATTAAGTATATGACCGGCGCCATCCCGGTTTTACTTTCAACCAAAGGTTATGGTTTGATGTGGGATAACTATTCGGCCTCTAACTTCTTTGGTGCCGAGGCTGATAACACACAATTTAAATACGTATCTGAAAGTGGTAAACAAGTTGATTATTATTTCTTCTACGGTCCATCTTTCGATCATATTATCGATTTATACCGCATCGCTACAGGCAAAGCGCCAATGTACCCAAAATGGTCGTTCGGGTTGTTCCAGTCGCAGGACAGGTATTTGAGTCAACAGGAAATTATCGGTGTGAAAAATAATTACCGCAACGCCAATATCCCTGTCGATGTTATTGTGCAGGATTGGTATTACTGGGATCCGTTGCCAATCGGCTCGCATGTAATGAAGCCTGAGCGTTACCCTAACCCCAAAGCTTTGGTTGATGAATTACATCAGGCCAATATCCATGCCATGATCTCGATATGGCCAGTATTTGGTAAGGGCACGCCTAACTATGACGCGCTTGATAAAATGGGCGGCCTAACCAGCATTACCTGGGATAACGTGGTTACCCATACCTTCGATACTTATTACGATGCCCACAACCCTAAAGCCCGCGAGCTATATTGGGACCAGGCCCGCGACAGCCTCATTAAACGTTATGGCTGGGATGCCTGGTGGGTTGACCAGTGCGAGCCTGACAACGGTACTTTGTTAGACGAACGCCGCAAAGCCAATTTCTCAGTCGGTAAAGGCATCAACTATTTCAATACTTATTCACTGGAACATTCAAAAGGGATTTATAAAGGATGGAGAAGAGATATCGCGAACAAGCGTGCCTTCTTTTTGATCAGGCAATCATTTGCGGGTGAGCAACGCAATGCAGCAACACTATGGTCGTCTGATATAAGTTGTACGTTTGCAGCCTTTAAATCGCAGGTTCCGCAGGGTATCAATGCCTGTGTATCGGGTATCCCTTATTGGACTTCAGATATCGGCGGTTACCATTTGAACTGGGGTGCACCGGATTGGTCGAAACCAGAATTCCGCGAGTTATTTACCCGTTGGTTCCAATTCGGTACATTCTCGCCGATCTTCCGCATCCACGGTAAGGGCGAGCGAGCCATCTTCTCCAACAACTGGGATGAAAGAACGCGCGATATCCTGATTAAATACGATAAATTAAGGTATCGTTTGCTGCCGTACATTTACTCTCTTGCAGGCCGCGTAACGCAGGATAACTATACCATTATGCGTTCGATGGCTTTCGATTTCAGGAATGATAGCAAGGTTTACAGCATCCCTGATCAGTATATGTTTGGCCCTGCCTTTATGGTTAACCCGGTAACCGAGCAATTATATACCGGCACTAACGTAGCAGCGGGCAAACATACCCGCGAGGTTTACTTGCCTAAAGCAGCTACCTGGTACGATTTCTGGACCGGCAAAAAATACGAGGGCGGCCAGACTTTAAACCAGGACGTACCGATTGAAACCATGCCTTTATATGTAAAAGCAGGTTCGATAGTACCAATGGGTCCGGTGGTGCAATACGCTACCGAAAAACCATCGAGTGTAATTGAGCTGCGCATTTACCCGGGGGCTAATGGTCAGTTTCAGGTTTATGAGGATGCTAACGATACTTACGGTTACGAAAAAGGTCAGTTTGCAACGTTTAACATTACATGGAACGATCAAAGTCGCCAGTTAACCATATCAAATGTTAAAGGTAGTTTCCCGGGTATGTTAAAACAACGTACTTTTAATGTAGTAGTGGTTAACGGCGCTCATGGTGCCGATTCAGTTCCGGCCGATCATTTCGACAAAACGTTTAAATACAGCGGCAGCGCAGTAACCGTAAAATTATAAGTATGCCTGTATCGAGAAGAAGCGTAATTAAAACCCTTGCCCTGGCTTATCCGGCGCTGAAATTTGCACCGGCTTATGCTAAACAGGGTGTAAAATCAATTTTGGCTCCCGGTCCTTTTCAGGGAACGAGGGAATCATTGAAAGCTTATGAGATCCCTGAGTGGTTTCAGGATGCCAAGTTTGGCATCTGGGCACACTGGGGGCCACAGTCGGCCATTGAGGCCGGTGATTGGTATGCGCGCCGGATGTACATCCAGGGCGAAAAGCAGTATGATTATCACGTTAAAACTTATGGGCCGCAATCGAAATTTGGTTATAAGGACACTATTCCGCTTTGGAAGGCTGAGAAGTTTGACCCTGATTACCTGGTAGGCTTATACAAAAAAGCAGGTGCCAAATACTTTATGAGTATGGGTACGCACCACGATAACTTCGACCTGTGGAACTCGAAAGATAACCGGTGGAACTCGGTAAACATGGGTCCGAAGAAAGACATAGTCGGCTTGTTCCGCGCTGCTGCCAAAAAGCACGACCTGCGGTTTGGCATTAGCGACCATCTTTGGATTTCGCCTAAATGGTTTTCGGTAAGTAAGGGTAGTGATAAAACCGGGCCCTTAGCAGGTGTGCCTTATGATGGTGCAAACCCCACCTTTGCCGATATGTACGGCGATTCGGAAAAGATCTATACCGACCTGCCCTGGAACGAGGATGGCATTTCTGAAGCATGGAAAAAGAAATGGGTGGAACGCATGTTCGACCTGATTGATAAATACGAGCCGGATATGATTTATAACGATGGCCATATCCCGTTTGAAGAGCATGGTTTAAGTGTGCTGGCACATCTGTATAATAAAAGCGCGGCTATACATGGCGGCAAAACGCAAGCCTGTTACACCAGCAAACGCCCGCAGGACTCGGAAGTAGGAACCTGTGTGTTTGAGGTAGAGCGTGGCGTGGTTGATAACATCTGGCCCCGCCCGTGGCAAACCGACACCTGTATTGGCGACTGGCATTACAACCGCGAAACCGTTGGCCATTATAAATCGGCCAAGACGGTTGTGGATATGCTGGTTGATATTGTGAGCCGTAACGGTAACCTGATGCTCAACTTCCCGCTACCCGCAAGCGGTATGCTAGATAGCGACGAACTGGTAATCCTTGACGGCATAACCAAATGGATGGCCACCAACAGCGAAGCCATTTACAGCACCCGCCCCTGGAAAATATTTGGTACCGGGCCAAAAACACAGGTAACCAAAGATGCCAATGGAACAAATTCGGCAGAACAATTTAATGAGCAAAACCGCAAGGCTTTTACTTATGAAGATGTTAGGTTTACCACCAAACACGGCAACCTGTACGCCTTTTTTATGGGTTGGCCGCCAAATGGCGAGGTAACTATAAATGCGCTATCAACCACCACCGGGCAAAAGATTGGCAGCATAGACCATGTTGAACTCTTGGGCTTCGGCAAAGTGAAGTTCGATAGGGGAGCAGAAGGCTTAAAAGTCAACCTACCCAACCAAAAGCCAAGTGAGCATGCTTGTGTGTTGAAGATATTTGGCAGGGATTTGGTGTAAAAATATTAGTAGATAATAGGAAGCCCTTTCGATATTCTCGGAAGGGCTTTTGATTTTACCCGATTAACTAACAAAATGGGTAAATGCTGGTGTTGACCCTGCCTTGTTATATATGCCCTCTACGTGGTGAGTCTGTCCGGATTCAATATCGTCCGTATTGATCATTTCAACATCTGGAGTCAGCCATGCTTTTTTTACAGGTGTGTTTTTATCTCCTAAATCCTCACCCGATTCATTTAAAGTAATCATGTTTGATATTGTTTTATCCGGCACTAAAATAATAATAAATGTATTGAATTGAAAATCAAATATTTAATATAAAATGCAGGTGTTTTATGCTTATTAAGGCACTGTAACCTCATTTAGCAAAAAAGCCTTTTCAACTTATCATTGAAAGGGCTTTTTCTTGTCCCCGCAGGGGCTCTCGCAGAGGACCCTGAGCACGTAGGCAGGTTTGTTAAGCAATGCAGGGTCCTTTACAAAAGACCCTGCACGGACAAAAAGGGCTGTTTTATGATTGCTAAAGCGGAGAAGATATCAAGACAAACTAATGTCATTAATCACCTTTTTTGCCAGATCTAATAGGCGGTTTACATACTCCATGTTTTGGGTAGATCTGGCAAACAGGGAAGCGCCCTCAATGAGAGAAATAATATGAATAGCCGTGCCTGCTGCGTCGGTTTCAGGCTTAAATTCTTTTGCTTTAATGCCTTGTTCAATAATTGCTATTATATCGTTAGTCCACAAATTAAGGCCTTTTCCGGCTTTGTCCCTCAATAACTCATTGGTGTCATCGGCTTCGATAGTTGTGTTCATGAAAGGGCATCCACCTGGGGTAAACGGTGTTTTGGCCGATGGCAGATGAAGTAGCACATGGGCTAACAGTTTATCCTTAAATCGCTGATGCCGGCCAGCTTCATTATTGAGTAAAGTGCGCTTTAATTCAGCATTGAAGTCAAACACGGCAACCGTCAGGGAGTCTTTGTTTTCGAAGTTGCCGTAGATACTTCCCCTGGTCATGCCGGTTGCTGTTTCAAGATCTTTAATAGAAGTACCCGAAACACCTTTTTTATTGAATACTTCGGCAGTGGCCTTCACGATGCGCTGACGTGTTTCTGCTGATCTGGGAATAAATGTCATTACAAAAGAATTAAGTTTCAATTACCAGGCGACCACCTTACCGTCTTTAAAAAACTGACCGGTTGGCCCACCTTTAGGCAAAGTTGCTGCAAAAACAATGCTTGCCGCTCCCTCGCTTACCGGTCTACCGCCAAAATTAGCTAAAACTTCATGGGTTGCTGTTATCCCCGGCGTAGCTGCATTTACAAGGATATTATCGTTTTTTAAATCGAGGGCAGCCTTGAGTGTTAAGGCGTTGAGGGCCGCTTTAGAAATACTGTAAACCGAGATCACATCCCGCCACGGATTAGTAAGGCTATAACCTTCGCCACCAAAAGAACCCGAACCCGATGATACGTTAACAATCCTTGCATGCGCGCTTTTTCTTAATAATGGCGTAAGGTATTTAATGGTACTCCATGCGCCAATAAAGTTACTTTCCAGCACGTTCCTGATGTCGTTAAGCGCTACATCTACTGTATTGTATTGATCGGGAAACAGGGTGGCGTTATTAATCAGTACATCCAATCTGCCAAACTGCTTTTCAATCTGCCGGGTAATTGCCTGTACTGCTGTTTCTTCAGTTACATCTAATGCCATAGGCACAACATCCAGTCCTTCATTAATTAAAATATTTGCGAGTTGCTCAGCAATCTCCTGTTTTCGCGAAGTGATGATCACTTTGTAACCCAAGTCTGCGAGTTGCCTGGCGGTTTCGAAGCCTATTCCTGTTTCTTTACCTACGCCGGTAATTAATGCCAATTGTTTACTATCCATACTGTTTGTAATTTTAGATACAAATATATAACGATCGTTATATGAAAATTATTGTAGATGTAGAATTTACTGTTGGATGATAAAATGGTGTCTTTGAAAGGGCTGTTTTAAACCTTAACCGTCTCCGCAGAGTCTCTTGCAGAGAACTCTGCGACAGGTCTGTAAATCATTGCAAGGCCCTTTACAAGAGAGCCTGTATGAATAAATAGCTCTCTTTTGTCATTCCGAGAAACGAGGAATCTTCTTCGCCTTGTATAGTTGCCAATTATGTAGCAGAAGATTCTTCACTACGTTCACTGTTGTCCGGTAAACGATTTTTTTGAAAAAGATAAGGGGTAGCTTTTCGGCTACCCCTTTTTTGTGTTGATATTAGAGTTACCACACTTCAATATTCAACATGGGCAAAAGTACTTTTTTTACCGGACAGCCGGTATTGAATCAGCTGCTGAATTTGATTGACCGCAATTCAGTAAAGGCATTGGCAAGAGCGGGACAATATGACCGTTATTATCGTTATTTTGATACGCATACACATTTAGTCACCATGCTTTATTGTGTGTTAAACAAGTGTACAAGCAGCCGGGAAGTGGTTAGCGGGATGAAAGCCTGTAGTAATAAACTCGAACATGCAGGTATACAAAAGGCGCCGGGAAGGAGCACACTATGCGATGCCAATATGAAACGTTCCTATAAGGTTTTCGAGTTATTATATGAGCAGATTTATCGCAGGCATAAGCAACTTTTACCGGACAGCCGGTCGGTAAATAACCTCAAACTTTTTATAGCGGATGCCTCTACCATCACTTTGTTTCAACAAATACTCAAAGCCCCCAGTCCGGGTAAGTTCAACGGTAAAAGGAAAGGCGGTATTAAAGTACATACGCTGATCGATGCAACCGATGACGTTGCCATTCAGGTTAGTTTCACGGCAGCGAGTGCAAATGATATGACCTTTCTAAAGGAGATCAACCTGGAAGCCGGTTCATTTATCGTTTTTGATAAAGGCTATGTAGATTACAGTCAATATGAACGTTTAACTAATGAAGGGGTATTTTTTGTCACCCGCCAGAAAAAAGATGCCCGGTATGTGGTTACTGGTTCAAATGAAGTTAGCCCTGAAGACAAGGCATCTGGTATAATTGCTGACCGTTTGATCACCCTCGGCACACGCACCCATCGTAAAAAAATCAAGCTTAAAAGCCGTCAAATTACCTTTTTCGATAAGCAAAAAGCCAGAAAATTTGAATTCCTCACTAATAACTTTTCATTATCACCACTACAGATAGCTGATCTTTATAGAAAACGCTGGCAAATCGAGATCCTGTTTAAAAGGATCAAACAAAACTTCCCCCTCAAATACTTCCTGGGAGACAATGAAAATGCGATCAAGATCCAAATATGGGGTGCTTTTATTGCCGACCTGCTCATTAAACTTGTACAGGTTCAACTTAAAAGGAAATGGGCTTTCTCCAATTTGAGTGCTATTATCAGGTTACATCTGATGAGTTATATACATCTATTCAATTTTCTGAACGATCCTGAAAGGCTGTCCACTACAATCACCGGGGAAAAGCAATTAAAATTAGGGGGCTCACAATTTGGTTTTAAAACTTAATCCCTCTAAAACCCACTCAATGCCTCTTTTACTATCTCCTTCATTTTTTACCGGACAACAGTGCACTACGTTCAGAATGACAAAAGCTTTTTGAGTACTTGCGCCTGTACAGGCTTCTCTATAAGAGACACTACACAAACAAAAAAGCCCTTTCAACTTTGCTGTTGAAAAGGCTTTTTCTCTGAGTTTTAGCTCCCTACCAGACCTTTACTCTTTGATCTTCAGCTTTATAATTCTTATCACCCGGCTGTATATTAAATGCCCGGTAAAAAGGTTCAAAATTCATTAATGGGCCGTTTACCCGCCACATGGCCGGCGAGTGCGGGTTGGTGTTAACATAAGTACGCAGAAATGCATCCCTTGTTTTTACCCTCCAGATCCTTGCTATCGAGATAAAGAAGCGTTGATCTGGTGTAAAGCCGTCAATTTTCTCATTGCCTTTTCCTTGTTCCGTCATCTTAAATGCATCGTAAGCAATGGCAACGCCACCGTTATCTGCCGTGTTTTCGCCTAAGGTTAGGTGACCTTTAACGTGTACCGTATCTAAAACTGTGAATGAGCTATATAAATCTGCCAGCTGATTGGTTTTTACTTTAAACTTTTGGTAATCTTCTTTTGTCCACCAGTTTTTTACGTTGCCATCTTTATCATACTGTGCGCCCTGGTCATCAAAAGCATGGGTCATTTCGTGGCCAATTACCATGCCTATACCGCCATAGTTGATCGCGTCATCTGCCGAAAAATCAAAATAAGGATATTGCAAAATACCGGCAGGGAAAACTACCTCATTTTGAGATGGATTATAATAAGCTGTAACTGTTGATGGCGTTGTAAACCATTCAGTTCTGTCAACCGGTTTATTCAGTTTTGCCAGTTCAACCTGGTAGCTGTTTTGGTTGAGTGAGAGCACATCTTCAAAGTATTTGGTTCTTGCAATCTGTACCCTGTCGTAATTCTTCCACTTATCCGGGTAGCCGAGTTTTTTTGTGATGGCGTATAGTTTTTCCTTCGCTTTTAGTTTGGTACTATCGCTCATCCAGTCCAGGTGATTAATCCTGTTTTCGAATGATTTTTGCAGGTTATTTACCAATACCAACACACGTTTTTTGGCATCCTCGTTAAAATATCTTTTCACGTAAAGTTGCCCCAGCGCCTGACCAAGGTAGCTGTCAACGTTTTCCGTCATAATTTGCCTGCGCGATTTTTGAGTGGCCTGTCCGCTTAATACGCTGCTAAACTGAAACGAAGCATCGATAAACGGTGTACCCAATGTTTCCGCATAGTTTTCGAGTGTGCCGGCTTTTAAATATGTTTTCCAGTCTGCGATTGAAACAGACTTCAATATCGTATTTAATTTATCGTAATAGGCAGGTTGGGCCATATCAACCGAATCTGTAACGGCACCTAAATTGGCAAGCAAGGTAACCCAACCTATATTGGGTTGTGTTTTGTTGATAGATACAATGGCCAGTTTATGATAATTGGCGTGTACATCCCTGCGTTCGATATTTGTTTTATGCGAAGCTGCCAGTTGCTTTTGGATATCATAAACAATAGCTGCATCTTTTGCGGCAACAGCAGCAGAGCTGCCGGTTAGCTGAAATAAGGTACTAATATATTGCTTGTAAGCTTGCTGAATTTTGAGCGTAGGTGAATCTGTTTTGAAATAATAATCCCGGTCGGGTAAACCGATACCGCCCTGGTACACATGGGCAATATTGATCTTGCTGTTTTTATCATCGGGAGAAATACCGAAAGCGATAATAGAGCGGTTGCCCGATTTATATTCAGTTGCTACAAACTGGAGTAGCGACGGTACACTGGTGATGGCATTAATACGCGCCAGTGTTGGTTTAACAGGTTCGTATCCGCGTTTATTAATAGTAGCCATATCTATACCGGCTGCATAAAAATCGCCAACCTTCTGCTCAACGCTGCCCATGGTATTTTTACTTTTTGAAACACTATCGAGGATGTTTTGAAGCAATTTTTTTTGCGGGATATTCATAAACGAATAAGAACCCACACCCGATTGATCACTGGCAATTTTAACGGTATCGTACCAGCGCCCGTTAACATAGCGAAAGAAATTATCACCAGGCTTTATCGAAGGGTCTATCCCGGCCACATCAACAAAGCTTTTCTTCTGAGCATCCGAATAGGTTGATATACCCAATAATGCTGCCGTTAAGCACAAGTAAAGAGATTTTTTCATAATTGATTTATGCTTAAAGGTAATAAAATTTTGAACGAACGGAAGGTGGGGCGTTCAGTCTCCGTAAAGGCAGATAAACCCTTTTTGTCATTCCGAGGAACGAGGAATCTTCTTTGTCTGCATACTTCCGCAAATTCTGGCGCAAGTATGCAGCGTTGGGATGTGGGGTTTAGTACTTGTGCTTATACAGGTTGTTGTTTGTCGATAATGTCACAAGTACTCAGTTGCACAAGGCTTGCGCTGCATACTTGCGCCAGAGAAGGGAGAAAGAATAAAATTATTGGATTATTACTATATGATTGTATATTTAATATTATGTCGACAAGCGAATATAAGTTCCCAATTTTTATAAGTTCTCCCGAGTATAATCTTATTGATCTACGAGCTGAACTATCAAATTTCTTAGGAGATTTAGGTTACAATCCTATTTTAAGTTCTTCAGAAGGATTTCCTGATTATACACCAGAATTTGAACCATGGGAATCTTGCCTAACTGTTTTAGACTCGTCGTTCATAACACTTCTAATTATTGATAACAGATATGGAACGCCTTTAGAGTGGAAAGCATTTTCAGAAATAATATCAGATAAAATATCGCCCACTCATGGAGAGTATAGATTCGCTCATCACAAAAAGAAAAGGATATTAGTTTTTATAAGAAAGGGGTTACTTGAATATTACCAGATATATCGGGAAGCAATAAAAAAAGCAAAAGGGGACGAAAATTTGGCAAAAAGAAGATTAGGAAAAATTTTACCAAAAACGCTTGATTACCGGACATTGGAATTTATAAATGAAGTGAAAACTCGATCACCAATTCCGTGGATAATTGAATTCAAGAATGTTGTAGATATAAAAAAAGAGGTTCAAAAAAAACTATTAAATGAGTTAGCTGATGTATTCTTATTCAAGCAAAGGAACCTTGAAGCAGTTTTACGTGCATTTGAGATCACTATGCAGGAGTTACCTGAAGATAAAAGGTCAGAAACTTTACTTAAAATTGGAGTGACCGCAGATCTCTTAGAAAGAATAGATTCGTTAACCGAAAAAAAGCGAGAGTTAGAATTAAGTTATACAAAAATTGAAAATGATCTAAAAAAGCTAAAAACTAACAGTTCAAAAGGTACGTTGGAGTTCACTTCAAAAATTGTAACGGATCAATATTACAAAGTCAATGATTCTCTTAATTTAGAAAAAGAAACTCTTTACGAAAATATACTAACCCGTCCAAAGTTAGGCCTTGATGGGACATCATCGGTATTAGGTTCGGACAAAATAACCGGCCTTACTGGTCTTAGTAGATCAGTATTAGGCCTTGATGGGACATCATCGGTATTAGGTTCGGACAAAATAACCGGCCTTACTGGTCTTAGTAGATCAGTGTTAGGCCTTGATGGGACATCATCGGTATTAGGTTCGGACAAAATAACCGGCCTTACTGGTCTTAGTAGATCAGTGTTAGGCCTTGATGGGACATCATCAGTATTAGGTTCGGACAAAATAACCGGCCTTACTGGTCTTAGTAGATCAGTGTTAGGCCTTGATGGGACATCATCGGTATTAGGTTCGGACAAAATAACCGGCCTTACTGGTCTTAGTAGATCAGTGTTAGGCCTTGATGGGACATCATCGGTATTAGGTTCGGACAAAATAACCGGCCTTACTGGTCTTAGTAGATCAGTGTTAGGCCTTGATGGGACATCATCGGTATTAGGTTCGGACAAAATAACCGGCCTTACTGGTCTTAGTAGATCAGTGTTAGGCCTTGATGGGACATCATCGGTATTAGGTTCGGACAAAATAACCGGCCTTACTGGTCTTAGTAGATCAGTGTTAGGCCTTGATGGGACATCATCGGTATTAGGTTCGGACAAAATAACCGGCCTTACTGGTCTTAGTAGATCAGTGTTAGGCCTTGATGGGACATCATCAGTATTAGGTTCGGACAAAATAACTGGTCTTGGTAAATCAAAGTCCTCAGATGAAAAAGCCAATGATCCTGAAAAATCAAAATCTTAATCCCTTATGCCGACGAACGCGTGTCTCGTGTGTTTTACGCTTGCACAACGTCCGCCGTCAAATGCTCCTCCCTTAACAATTTCTGAAAACCCTCAATTCCAGCCTGACCGGCTGCGAATAAATCTATTGCAGGTTTATATTTCTGCATGTTTACAGGCTCGTATTTAATACTCCAGCCGATGGCCGATACTAAAACAGGGAGCAGATCAATGCTTTTTTCGGTAAGGCTGTAGGTTACTTTTTGTTTGTGGATATCATCGGGGCCTTTGCCTTTGGTAACCAGGCCTTCTTTCTCAAACATGGCAAGCCTGTCCCTTAAAATATTGGATGCGATCTTTTCTTCCGACTGGCGCAGCAGTTCGTTAAAATGGCGCCTTTTATAAAAGATCATATCGCGCAAAATCAACAAGCTCCATTTATCACCAATTACCTCAATTGCGAGGTTTACCGGGCAATATGATCTGTGTGGTTCCATTTTTTTAAATTATTAAGTAATAAGCGCACTCCTGTCTCCGCAGGGTCTCTCGCAGAGGACCTTGAGTACGTAGATAGGTTTTTAAAGCATTACAGGGTCCTTTACAAAAGACCCTACACGGACAATAAAGCAATAAATCACAATTAATTTTCGGCATCCGAAGGTGTGATTTACAACTGGTTGCAAATATACGAACCCGGAAGTGATTTAATTGTCGCCTTAATGTATGGATAAATTGCAAAATGTATATTTACCTAAAAAGCCTTTAAACATAATGCTTAAAGGCTTTTTAATAAGGGAGTAATTGCTGATTAAGCCTGATTTAAAAGTAAACGCAGCGGACTTAATGGCCCAACCGGGATCAGGTTAAACTCCATTAATCCGGCTACGCCCAGTGGTAATGCTTCCAATAGCGTGTGTGCTTCTTCAACGGTGGTTACATTCATAATGAAGATAACACCGGTGCCATCAACCTTTGCAAACCAATTATCGATTTTACCGCCCAGGTACAACTGAACAGTGGCTGGTACTTCACGTTGTAGAATAGCAAACCTTTCGGCTTTGTCTGTTTGTAAAGCTTTTTCGTTAAGGCTACCAATGGCTATAACTTTGCTGATAGCGATGGCAAGTGGATTTTGTTCTTGGGTACTCATGATACTTTGATTTAATAGAATGTTTTTTTATACTTTTAATTGTGTTTTAAAACCAGTTGTTATTTAAAACTACATTGCAAATGTATTTGAATTAATTTAATTGCAACTGGTTTTAAAATAAAAGTAGATAAGAATGACAAAAGCTCGTCACAAAAAATAACCTTTAAGTCAGTAAAAGTGTAACAGGGTGCGATCTAAAAAGCATTAGAAATCGGATTTAATTATCTTCAAATCAGTATATTGTAATTATACTATTCGGTATAATAATTACTTTTAAGTCTGTAACATGGAACTTTCCACTAAATAGTGAGCTTCTTGTTCTATCCAACAACCTCAAGGGTGGGCAACTTATCCCCCGGATATTACGTAATTAAAGTAGCGCCTGCCTGCCAATTTTAAGGAATAAAACATTTATGTTAGAAACCGTATTTTTGTATCAGCCTGTGAGATATAAATTAACCCCTAAAAGCTATGAACAGAATTCCTAAAAAAGGAATTGCTACAATATTGCTATCTGCAACATTCGCAATGATATTCGATCCTGTTTTTGCCGGTATCGCACCGCAAAACCAAAACCAGGATCAAAAGCCGGTGCAGCAACGCCCAGTACGCCAGTCAAATGGTAACGCTCCGCAGCAACGCCCTCAAAATAATAACCCACAGCAACAGCGTCCACCGGCCAGCAATGGCGGTCAGCGTCCGCAAGGTGGGGGATGGCAACGCCCGCCTGCAAACAATGGTACACAACCAACGGGTGGCCAGCCGCCGCAAGGTAATGGTGGGCAACGCCCGCAAGGTGGATGGCAACGTCCTCCGGCCAATAATGGTAGTCAGCCAACACCAGGTAATAGTGGCCAAACCCCACCCGTAAATAATGGTGGCCAGCCTCAGCAGGGAAATAACGGCCAGCCTCAACAAGGCAATGGTTGGCAGCGGCCTTCGCAAGGTAATGGTAATCAACCACCTCAAAATAATGGAGGCCAACGCCCACCGCAAGATAATAGCACGCAACCTCAACAAGGTAATGGAGGCCAGCGTCCGCCGCAAGGTAATAACGGTCCGCCGCAGAATAATAATGGCGGTCAGCGTCCGCAGTGGAATGGTGGTCAACGCCCTCCGAATGGCTATTACAGGCCGGGGAGCAATGGCGGTGCCCGCCCTGGTGGTGGTTATTACAGGCCACCGGTGTATCATCCCACCCGCCCGGTTTATGTTTATCGCAGGCCAACTTATGTGTACAGATACCACCCGTACCGCCCATATTACTGGGGACCTGCCTGGCATCCAATAGGTTTCTTCGCAGCAGCTTTAGCTACTACGGCTGTTATTGTTGCGTTAAATAACCAGCAATATTACTATGATAACGGTGCTTATTATGAGCCTGCTGCCAATGGCTACCAGGTTATAGCTGCCCCGATAGGTTTGGTAGTAAATGGCCTGCCCGAGGGTTACAACACCATAGCAGTTGGCGATTATACTTACTATTATTTCGGTGGTGATTACTATGCGCAGGTACAAAATGGCTACCAGGTTGTAGATGCGCCTATAGGTGCAGTGGTAACCAACTTGCCCGAAGGTGCATCAGAAACGGTTATCAACGATGAAACCTTTATTTACTATAACAATACCTATTATCAGCCTATCAATATTAACGGGCAAAATTGCTACGAAGTGGTAGATATGCGCGAGCAGCCACAGCAGTAAATTAAATTGTGTTTTTAGAAAAAGTCCCTCAGCTAACGTTGAGGGACTTTTTTGTTATGTAGAAACTTAAACCGTGAAGGTGGATCAATAGCACTAAACAAGTTTGGTGGAGATTCATTACTACAAACTTTTGTATGCATCCTCTAATTTCTTTAAATAAAATTTGGATAAGTAAATTAATTCAACTTACTTTGAATCACAAAGTACTTTATATGGAAGAAAAAGATCTTTATTCCGAAATCAGTTCCATCCGTACGCTCATGGAGCGGTCTACCAAGTTTATATCCCTGAGTGGTTTATCGGGCGTAATGGCTGGCATATATGCTTTAGTAGGGGCAGGCATTGCTTATAAGCTACTTTATTTAGACCATATCGAGCTGTACGTTAATAGAAATGACACTATTATGCAGTTGTTTTTTGTGGCGTTAATTGTATTAATACTTTCTGTAGCAACAGGTATTTGGTTAACTGTACGCAAAGCAAAACGTAAAGGCCAAAGCGTATGGAACCAAAGCAGTAATTTGCTGTTAAAAAACGGTGCATTACCTTTGCTAACCGGTGGCTGCTTTGTTTTGCTGTTGTTTATACAAGGGCATTTTGGCATTATAGCACCGGGCTGCCTTATATTTTACGGCCTGGCATTGGTTGCCGCAAGCCAGTATACTTATGGCGATGTAAGGTGGCTTGGTTTAAGCGAAATTGCTTTAGGCCTTTTAGCAACCATATTACCGGGTTATGGTCTGTACTTTTGGGCCCTGGGTTTTGGTGTACTGCACATTTTATATGGCAGTGTGATGTACTTTAAATACGACCGTGAAAATAACGCTAACTAATTTCGATAAAGCTTTTGAAAACCGCGTACGCTTACAAATTATGAGCGTACTGGTGGCTAATGAGAGTTATGATTTTAACTCGCTGAAAGACTTGCTGGAGGTAACCGACGGCAACCTGGCATCGCATTTAAAAGCTTTGGAGAAAGACGAATATATTACTGTAAACAAATCCTTCCTGGGGCGCAAGCCCAATACTCGTTACCAGGCATCGGCAAAGGGGATTGCTGCGTTTAAAAAACACCTCGAAGCACTCGAAAATTTAATAAAGCAACAGAAGCTTTAAATTTTTTTGTCTATTAACTTTGAAATACAAAGTACTTTTAAATAAAATAAAAATGAAACGAATCACAATCTTACTATCACAAGATCGGCTGTATCTGGCAGGCATTATTCTTATCATCATCTCGGCAATGATATTAGCTGTTACCGATCAGTTTACCCGGCAATCAGCTTCAGGGGCCTTCTTTTTTAATTATGCGTTATCGGCAGGCTACTTGTTCGTGTTGCTTTTTGGCAAAGTATCCAAACGGGGGCTAAATCTTTCAGAACGGAAGATAGGGCATATCATTATGCTGCTGGTACTGTGGTTTATCAGCGCATTTGCATTAAACCGCGAAATGAATGTGTTTGATCAGTCAGTACCGTGGCTTAGCGTATGGATCGTATTATCAAGCGTAGCGTTGATACTGGCGTCCATGTACCAGGCATTACCGGGGTTGTTAAATTATATCACGTTCTTTTTGTTGGGTGGTGCTTTTTTGCTATTCAGTTATTATGCCATTTACTTGTTGCCTCTTTATGTCTTTAGCATTATTGGCATTATTGCGATAGGTATTTCGTTGCACACCTATGTGCCGCTCGGGTTGGCTATTGTTACGGCCATTTTAATTTTGAGTGTATCGCGCCAAAACATAAAAATGCTTTACATGGCTATCGCCGGGTTTGCTTTACCGGTAATAGGTTGCATTAGTTTTTTGATCTGCTGGAATACAGCCAATCAGAAGATTAACCTGCTGATTAATCAAAACGCTTTAAATGACGCTAAGCTACCCGCCTGGATTAACGTAAGCCAGCACATCGACAATTCATTTTGGGCCGAGCGTATTTTGAAGGCCGGATTAGTGTATCATGAAGTTTCAAATGATCATTTTTTCTGGGGAGGTATGCCGTCGCACTCTTTCGATGAACCGAAGCAGCACGATCCGCTGGTGGTTATAGCAACGTTACTTTTTAAAAAGCCAAACCTCGACGAAAATGACCGTATTAAGGTCTTAAAATCGATGTACAACTCACGCCACCAGGCACAAGAGCGCCTTTGGTCGGGCGATAACCTCGAAACCATTAGTGTGATCAGTAATGTAAAATTGTTCCCCGAATACCGGATGGCCTATACCGAAAAAATGCTCACGGTAAGGAACAATGCCGATTGGAACTGGAGTAAGCAGGAAGCCATTTATACTTTCCATTTGTCAGAAGGTGCGGTGATATCATCCCTGTCTTTGTGGATAGATGGCCGCGAGGCAAAATCAAGGCTCACTACCAAAGCTACGGCCGATTCTGCTTATCATCAGGTAGTAGGGGTAGAGCAGCATGATCCATCTGTGGTGCACTGGCAGGAGGGCAATACGGTAACTGTTCGTGTATTCCCATGTACCACTACCGAAAATCGTCGTTTTAAAATCGGCATTACCAGTCCGCTTACTAAAAAGGGCGACAAGCTGATTTATGAAAATGCTTCATTTGAAGGCCCGCAAGCAGGTAACGCTTTAGAATCTATGCAGGTTACAACGGCAGGTAATGCTTCTGAGTTGCAGTTGCCGGCTGTATTTAAGCAAACTACTTTAGGTGTGTACCGTGCCGACAGGACTTATCAGCCCGACTGGCAAATTGCCTGCAAGGCGCCGGCTCTTGCTACCAGCGCATTTTCATTTGCAGATACAGCCTATCAGGTCAAAAACTACGAGGCGAAGCTGGAAGATTTTACGCCTGATAAGATTTACCTCGATTTGAATAAATCGTGGTCCGAATCAGAATTTAACCAGATCTGGGATAAAATAAAGACCAGGCCGGTATATGTTTATGATGACAAGCTGATGCGCCTTACTGATGATAATGTAAAGGATGTGTTTGATATCATGAGCCAGCAAAATTTCAGCATGTTCCCAGTCAATGCAATTAGTGACCCGGCAAGGGCGCTGATCATCTCTAAAAGCACCGACAGTGCACCAAACTTAAGTGACCTCGAAGGCAGTGATTTTGAAAAGGATTTGACTACTTATTTAAAAGTACCTACGCAGATCAGGTTTTATAACATAGGTAATCAGCTTAGCCCATATCTTAAAGCCTTAAAAGAGTTACGAATATTTAATTATACCGATGGTGAACCCAAAGATCTGATCGCTTTATTAGACCAGCACCAGTTTGTGAAGAACCAGGAAGATGACCAAACCGTGGTACTGAATAATGCGAAAGTGATGATCCAGAAAACAACTTCCACTGACATTAAAAATGCGCCCGACCATGTGTTGCGGTTGTTTGCCTACAATGATCTGATGAAGAAGGTTAGCGGCGACTATTTCAACCATAATTATGTACAGCCTGCAAATATTGCCGAAGCCGAAAAAGCGTTCATCGTATCCCCGGTGTCGAGCCTCATCGTGTTAGAGACACAGGAAGATTATAATCGTTTCGGGATCGATGAAAATAAGAACAGCCTTAAAAATGCATCGATGAAATCATCAGGTGCAGTGCCCGAGCCACAGGAGTGGTTATTAATTGTATTATGCCTGGGTGTTGCCGCGTATGTATTATACAGTAAAAAGTTAAAGCCTCAAAACCTGTAAACATGTTAGCAATAAGGCTTAAAAAAACAATTGTGATGCCCTACCTGGCTATTGCCTTTGGCTTAACCTATCTTTTTATAGCGCTTTGGCTACTGCCTGCCTATTTAACCTGGGACGCCAATTTATTTGTAGGGCTGCTGCTGGCACCTTACATCTGCACGGCCGACGAAAGCCGGTATTCGTTACGGTACCTGGTCCCCGCTTTATTAATGTTGGCGCTGGCAATTGTGGTGCCGGTTAAAACCATGCTTTTTATAGCCATGCTGTTTGCCATATTATTATTGTTAGAAAATAGCCTGGGCAAGCTCAGCGAATCATTTTTGTTCCTGTTGTTCTTTATTTCGCCGGTGTTTAAGTACATTATTAGTATGGTTGATTTCCCGGTAAGGCTTTGGCTTACATCAAAAGTTGCCGGTCTGTTAAATATGATGGGCATTAAAGCTGTAGCAGCCGGGAACCAGATCCAACTGGATAAATGCGATTTCTCTGTAGATCCGGCTTGCGCAGGGCTTAATATGCTGATTATATCACTTATCATCTGCCTGTTTATTTTAATGCACTATCAACGGCAAACCGGTAAGCGGCTGCGGTTCATATATCTAACAGGCTTGTTTTTAACAACCATCGGCTTAAACGTGATAGGTAACTTTTTCAGGATACTGATATTGGTGGTTTTTAAAATTATGCCGGGTACATTTTATCATGATGCAGTAGGCATCGCTTGCCTGGGTATTTATGTAATTGCGCCGTTGGTAAAAGGAGTAGGGCCCTTACTAAATTATGTAGGCATTGCACCTAAACCAATTATTGCATCTAAAAAGAAGCATAGTTTTTATTTGATCAGGTATCCCATATTACATGCCGGTTTTGCTACCCTGCTTTTATTGGTAGCCCTTAATGTGGTAAGTGCTGATAAGCTGATCCCTGCATCGAAGGAAATAGAGCTCGATGGCTTTTACAAGCAACAGATGGACAACGGCATTATGAAGTTTGATGGTAAACAAACGCTCATCTATATAAAACCAAGCGCCTTTTATGTACCCGGCCACGATCCCATGATTTGCTGGACAGGCAGCGGCTATATATTTAACAACATTAAAAAAGAACAATGGAACGGCATTGAACTATATACCGGCACCTTACAAAAAGGTAAGGATAAAATTTATGCCGCCTGGTGGTTTGATAATGGCTATATGCGAACTACAAATCAACTGCAATGGCGTTGGGAGGCCGCAAAGGGTAAGCATCCGTTTTATCTTATCAACGTTAACGCCGCTAACCGGCAGGTGCTGCAAAGACAGGCAGGTAGTTTATTAACAAACCCAGCTTATCTTAAATAATGATGAAAAAACAAACCGAAACCCGGCTTATACAATATATTAACTGCTGTATCTGGATAATGATAGCAGCCCTGGCCCTAAGTGGAATAACCGCCTTTCCCTTACAAACAGAACTAAGCTGGCTGGTTAACCACAGCCAAAGTTTACCAACATTGATGAGCCAATGGTTACAAACCATTTATCTTGCCATTGCAAGCACCAATAAAAACTATCCATACTTAAGTTATGGTACCGATTGGCTTGCTTTTGCGCACCTGTTACTGGCTTTGCTTTTTATAGGGCCGCTGCGTAACCCGGTTAAAAATGTGTGGGTGGTTGAGTTTGGGATAATAGCCTGCCTGCTTATTGTTCCGCTTGCTTTTATTGCGGGGAGTATCAGGCATATTCCGGTTTTCTGGCAACTGATCGATTGTTCATTTGGCGCAATAGGCATTATCCCGCTTATAATATGCTACAAATACATTAACCTTTTAAAATACATTAAAGTAAAAAGCTTATAACTAAACCTTATCATGTTTAAATTCAATCCCGCTTATTTTATTCTCGCTGTCGTATTGTTTTTGGTCGAATTTTTTATCGGCTTCTACATGCACGATGCTATTATTCGCCCTTTCGGGGGCGATTTCTTAGTTGTTATCCTGCTGTATTGCATGGTTAAAAGTGTTGCCGATACCAGGGTGGCCGTTACCGCAATAGGAGTGCTGCTGTTCTCTTACGTTGTAGAAACCCTGCAATACTTCCACATTGTGAATATACTGGGCTTACAAAATTCCCGTGTGACTTGTATTATTATCGGTACCGGTTTTTCATGGATAGATATGCTGATGTATACGCTCGGCATTCTGCTGGTATGGCTTATTGAAGTTAAAATACTCCGTAAACCCAAATAACGATGAAGTATTTTGTAAAAGAAGATTCGATAGTGCGGGAGATTTGGGGCAAGGCTGATACGGTGCTGTTTATTTTTGCGGCCTCAGCCGCCGAATTTGCCCTGAACAAGGCAGTGGACTGGCTATACTTTACCGGTAAGCTGCCGGCCGATCCATTGGGCAGATTATTTTCTACAGTTACCTATGCGCAACGAATTATCTTCTCGACTAATAACGAAGCCTGTGCTGCCATAGATCAAATTACGGCTATTCACAAACAGGTTGAGCATGCGCGCGGTAGCCAGATCCCCGACTGGGCTTACCGTGACGTTTTATTTATGCTGATTGATTATTCGATCCGCGCGTACGAGCTGTTAGAATGTAAGCTGACACTGGCCGAGAAAGAAGAAGTGTTTCATGTGTTTTGTAAAGTAGGCCTCCGTATGGGGTTTGAAGGCTTGCCTACAACTTATAATGCTTGGAAAATTATGCGCGAAATACACCTGAAGCAAGACCTTCAGTTCAGTAATTTTACCGTCGATCTGTTTAAACAATACCGGCAACATTTAGGAGGTGTAAGATTCCCCTTATTAAAGTTGGTACAGGCCTTAATGGCCCCTTCGGATGTAACAGATTTGTTGAAACTCAAACAGATCAGGCGTTTAAAACCTTTGCTTTATCTGTATAAAATAAGTAGCCATATTAAATTACAGGTATATCTTAAAAATGCACTTTTACCTGTGAAGTATAAAATTGAAATCCAAAATCTGGATACCTATGGTGGCCGGTAACAAATGTTATTTATGTACTCTCCCGTACTTATACGTGGTAATATTGAAGTATAAATACGCAAGTAAATTAACCAGAATAGCCAATCAATAACGTATGAGGTAAACTCATTTTAATATTTTGATAGTTATATAACTAATCAGTTTATTCATTCGTAAAAGCTCTAAGTTTTGCGATATGTTTACAAAAACCTTGTACACCTTAATTACGGATAATGGGTTTAGAGTTTTGGAAGTAATGCCAATTTTCCAGAAATCGGAAAGGGGGCAGCTTTGTATACCTGAGAATTATATTATCCACGAACAATTACTTCATATTGAACATTCTCCACGCTATGCGGTAGAGTCTGAGCTGGCGTTTTTAGGGGCTTTGATAGTTCCTTTAAATAGCCATCATTGGACCTGGTATGGGCGTACACCAGGTTTTAGTACGCATGATTTTGAAAAGATCGTTGGTTTTATCCGCCATTACAAGATGCCGCATTTAAAAGATATTGGTATATATGACTAATGTCTTTATTTCCCCTTATCTAAAACTTCAAAATAAGATTGCAGGCGGTTGCCGTTTGCATCAACCAGTGTTAGCACGTGTTTACCTGCTGATGGGTTTAAAGCCATTTGATGATAGTCTTTGGTTTCCCCTACGTATTGATTATCCAGGTGCCAGAATATTTTAATGCCTGTTTGCCGGTGCGCTGCATTGCATATCATCCGGCCGCGTGTGCCATCAGCTTCTAATGGTACATATACTTTTGCACCATCTTTTGGATATATTAATTCCATAGGGTGCTGCAAGGTAGCCGCACAATCTGCCCGGAAAGGGGGGAGAGGTTTATAACTATAATTATGGCTGCGGTAATAAAACTCCATAGATGGGGGCAGCACAAACCAGGGCACATGAACCATGTTTGCAGGTGCCTCACATACAGAAGTTACCTGCCATTTACGGCTTGCATCTAAATGTACTAATTGATGAAAGGGGCAAACCGGAGCTTTTAAGCCACTTTTGGGCATAAATAAGGTATCAACATGGTCGCAATTTTCACCTGCACGGTAACCGCTTTCGTGGCACACTGCCATCATTGTCATCTCTCCCGCAGGCACCGCAAACCAATCACGGGTTACAGGGAGTTGCCTGAAGATCTCGAACAAAATAGGGGCAGCAGTGTTTACGCCGATTAATCCGGGGCGGCCTTCACCATTGGTATTACCAACCCAAACACCTACAACATAACGTGGGGTTACACCAATTGCCCAGCCATCCCTAAAACCGAAGCTGGTGCCGGTTTTCCATGCAATGCGTTGCGTGGAGGTAAATTGCTGCCATAATAATTCATCACCAGGGCGCATTACCTCCTCCATTGCCTGAAAGGTGTAGTAAATAGATGCCGCATCCAGCAGTCCGCCTTTTTCTAACTCAGGGGTAACGCGAGGTGCCGGTTTGTATACGGGGTTGCGATAATCGTTTGGATTATATTTCCCTTTATATTGTTGATAATGGTTTAGTACACGTGCCATATCCGCGTAAGCACCGCTTAGTTCCCATAGTGTGTTTTCGCTGCCGCCTAATATTAATGATAAGCCATAATGGTCTGCCGGTTGTTTAAGCGTGGTCATCCCCACATTACGTAACAGGCTGTGAAAGCGGTCGTACTTATACTGTACCAGCATTTTAACCGCCGGTATGTTTAATGATCTTGCTAAGGCTTTTGAGGCGGACACAGCGCCATCATACCCAAGATCAAAGTTTTGGGGGTGATACCCAGCAATTTGTGTAGGTATATCGGGGATGAGGCTATTAGGCAATATCAACCCATCGTGCAGCATGGCAGCATACAATAATGGTTTTAAAGTACTGCCGGGACTGCGCGGCGATGCTATTACATCTACATCGCTTTCCATATCCTTATTTTCGGGGTGACTGATATTACCCACATAAGCTAAGGTTTGCCCGGTTTCCACATCTAAAACAATAGCCGCCGCGTTGCGGATGTCATTGCCCTTTAAAAGCTGGTGGTGTCTTTCAATAATATCGGTAACATTTTGCTGTAAAATGCTGTTGATGGATGTTTTTATACGGCCACCATTTTGTTTATGGGCGATATTATCGGTTTTAAAACGCTGCAGTAAATGAGGCGCAAGCGTTGGCAGGGGGAAAGGCTTTTCGGGCACAGGCTCCAGTTTGGCAAGCGAGGCGGTGGTAGCGTCAATAATATGTTGCTGTCGTAAATGATCCAGCAATAAATTGCGTTTTCGGAGTAGTATCATCCTGTTTTTACCCGGATGCACCAGCGAAGGCGAATTGGGCAGCACGGCCAGTACGGCCATTTCGCCCCATGAAAGCTTATCGGGTGCGCGGCCAAAATATCGCCACGATGCAGCATCGAGCCCTACAACGTTGCTCCCAAATGGTGCATTGCTTGAATATAAAGCCAATATCTCGCTCTTTGAATGCGTAAGTTCTAGTCTTAAAGCTTTAAATATTTCGAGCAGTTTTTGCCATACCGTGCGGTTTTTTCGGGTTGATAAACGGATCACCTGCATGGTTAACGTACTGCCTCCGCTTACCACGCGCCTTGCCCTGATGTTTTGTTTAATGGCACGGCCAAAAGCCAGAAAATCAAACCCGGGGTGGTGCTCAAAACGTTTATCCTCAAAGGCAATAATACAGGCTTTGAATTTGGGCGGCACATCAGCATTATACGGAAACCGCCATTGCCCGTCGGATGCGATTGATGCACCTAATAACTGCCCCTGGTTATCATCAATTACAAACGAAGTTGGGGCGTTAAACAGATGTTTAGGGATACAAAACCAAAACAGTATAATCAGTACCAGTACAATACCGGCACTGATTATAGTCTTAGGTTTTTTATATATCGTTCTCAATGTTAAACAATCCCTACTTCACCACCTCAACCCATTGGCCTTTTGCCAATGCGCTTATCGAATTGTTATACATGGCATCGCAATAAATAGCAGGCAGGTAATACTTGCCGAGGTACGAAGCATTAAGCATCACATAATAAGTCACCTCTTTATTTTCCGGCAGACTGAAATAAGTATTTACCCGGTCATCACGAATATCGCGGTAATCAGACTCTGATGATTTAAATGCATCATCACCTTCCATCAATCTGGTGTTCAGGATCTCCCATCCCGAAGGGAAGATCTGGGTAAGCGCCATGTTATCGTATCTACCCCGGCGCCCCGGATTTTTAATAGTTACCTGTGCCACAAAATCGGTTCCTTGTTTTAACTGCGTAGGGTCAACAGGTATGCCTTTCAGTGTAAAATAGTTTATACGCATTTGTAGCACATCCGGGTTATTGATAGGCTTAACATCCTCGCCGGTAACGGGCTGGCCGTATTGTATCAGCCTGATATATAGTTTGGTACTGCTGTTGTTTTTTAGCCCCAGGTTACCGTTATCAGCTACCTTTGTTTGTGAGATATACGAATTGGAATTAACCGTACCATGCGTTGCGCCAGCCTGATAGTTAAACATTAGCTTGCTGTGCGATGTGTTTTTACCGCAATATTCGGCAATGGCAATTAAGCTATAGGCTGTGGTTTGGGTGCTGTACCACGAGTCTTGTGATAAACGAGCCGCCACAGTTTTCAGCATACCTGCCGCTTGCTGTTGTTTGCCTAATAAAGTCAGCGTTTCTAATATCATGGCCTCATCGCGCAGGTCTGAGCCGTAGGTGCCCCACATGCTGTTGTATGGTTTTATCGTGAGTGGTAATCCGGCCGTCATGCGTAAGCCAACCTCTGGCTGTCCGGCTAATTTGTAAGCGGCAGCCAAACGCCATTTGGCCTCGACGCTGATGTATGGGAATTCTTTTAACCTGTTCATGGCCCCAAGTTCAGGCGCATGGGCTAAAGCCAATAAGTATAAGCGGTAAGCCTGGTCAAGGTCGGCACCATAAAAGCTGCGGGAATCGGGTGCCCAGGTTAATGCTTTCTGGCGCTGATAGGTTTTCCAGTGCTCTATAAAGCCAACCGGCAATGCATAACCTGCGGCTTGGGCGGCCAGCATAAAATGCCCGGCATAGTTGGTGCCCCAATCATCGGCCTGGCTACCATCTGGCCAGTAACTTAAACCACCACCAGGTAGCTGAAAGCCCGAAAGGCTGCGAATGCCTGCCTGTATATTGCGGTTTATAAATGCTTTTTGTGCCGATGACAGATCAGTAAGCTGATTTAGGTACAATTGTGGAAATACTGCCGAAGTAGTTTGCTCCACACAGCCGTGCGGGTACTCAATTAAGTAATCAAGCCTTTTTGCCAGGTTAAGCGGTGGGATGTTCGATGCCTCCAGTGTGGTTTTATTGGTGCCATTCATACCAATGGCTTTGTACGGGGTACTCCATGTTTCGCCGGGGTTTAGTTCTTTTTCCAACACACGCGTTATACCGGGATTAGGATTGCGTACCGATAGTTCGACATCATAAGCAGCCGTTTCATTACCGCTGCGGGCGGTCACTTTTACCTTACCAACGCCAATGAAATTTTTAACATCCAGCGCAAAAGTTACCATCTGATCGCCCGGTTTGGTAAATGTTACTGTTTGATGGTTGTTGCCGCCCAAATTGCTAAATACGGTCGATTGTACATCTACGCTAACCGTTTTAATGCTATTCTCGGTTGCAAAAACAGTGACAGGCAGTTGTATTTTTTCTGTCGGTCCCAGTACGCGCGGCAGGGTGGCCAGTATCATTAACGGTTTTTTAACAGTAACGTCTTTATCGGCAAAGCCGTAAGCGCCATCGTGCCCGGCAATTACCATTACTTTAACCGAGCCGATGTATTGAGGCAGGGTAAAAGCATGCGTTTGGCGTTCACCGGCATTTAGACGGAATGGCCCCATAAATTTTACCACCGGTTTAAAACGGTTAACGGTGATGTTTTTGTTGAGATTTCGTCCCCCGGCATCACCACCTATGCTGAGGATGCGTTCCAGGTCGCCGCCATAAGCGCCTATTACATAATCAAACAAGTCCCAGGTTTTAACGCCAAGTGCTTCGCGTGCATAAAATGTTTCGTGAGGGTCGGGTGTTTTGTAATTGGTGATATCCAGCAGGCCTTCATCAACAATGGCCAAAGTATAGGTCATTTCCTTGCCCGATGCCTCAGACACTGTTACCTCCGATTTTGTTTCGGGCCTGATCTTATCCGGCATGCTGATCACAGGTTTTAAAATAGTGGCTGGATTATCAACCAATAGTGGTATAGCACCATACATGCGGATAGGCAAATCATTAATGGTTTGCGAATGCGGTTGTAATAAAGTAACGTTAATAAACACGTTTGGCGCCATCGTTTCATCAACCTTAAATTTATATTGGGTTTGCCCTTTATTAGTATTTATCCAATCGGTTTTTAAAACTTTTGTGCCGTTTTCAAAGCTGATTAGCGCCCTGCCATTGGCCGGGGTAGGTATGGTAAGCACAGCTTCTTCGCCCACTTTGTAATTCTTTTTATCGGCGGTAAATGATAGCATGGCGGCCTCGCTCGGGTTATCCTGTTGTAACCTTTGCGCCCAGTTTGGCCAGTCTATATAAACCTCTTTGCCGGTGGTATGGCCGGTTTCTTCATCTTTAACCTTTACCAGAAACTGGCCCCAATCGGGTTGGTTAATCCGCATTTTCCATTTGCCGCGGCCGTTAACCAGCGTAATGGTTTCTGTTGTAATCAGCTTGTTGTACTTATCCTGTGTAAAGTTGCTGTTTTGGGTACCGGTATTATCCCACCACCAATGCCATTTAACTTTGTATAGTTCAACCTGTACGGTGCGCTGGCCTTTAATGAGGTTGCCTTTGGTATCCACATCAGCAATATCAAAAACATGATCCTGATCGGTAACCAACATGCCTGACAATGCGTTGCCCTTCGGCGCTTTTATACCCACATAACCCGGGTAAACGTTATATGGCAGGCTCATTTGGTTGATGCTGAAATTACCGCCCGGCTCAAATACCTTAACCATAAAATTAGCCCGTAGCTGGCCCGGGGCTTCTTTTTCGGCCTCTACATCTGCATTGATATTGGTATTACCTTCGGCATCCAGTCTACCATCAAAAACGGAGCTTACCTGGGTATCAAAAGTTTTGGTTGGATCATCAAACGAGTAATCGTCGAATCCCTTAAACACTGTTGGTTGTGATGATAGATAAGCATCAACCTTAGCTTTTAAATTTTGCGCGATACCTCCAAACAACCATTTGGCATTGAGGCTGCCCTCGGTGTTTTGGCCTTTGGTCAGTTCTGTTTGCCCTTTAAAGTCCAGCTTTATTTTTAAGCGGTTAGGCATAATGGTTTCAACCTTAATGTTTTTGGTAAACGTGGCGCCGCCAACCTTCACCTTGGCAGTCCAGTTGCCGGTAACATCGGTAACCTGTGTAGCCGTATGGAAGCTGTAAAACCCATCGACAGGTTTGTTCTGCGTAATACGGCTATACAGCTGCCCCATTGGGTTGTAAAAGCTAAACTCAACCGGCATATCGGGTGGCAGTTTTTTGCTTTTATCTTCCAGTATAAATGATACATAAATGCTATCGCCCGGTCGCCATACGCCGCGTTCGCCATAGATGAAACCTTTAACGCCGCTCTGTACCTGGTCGCCGCCAACATCAAAGCGGGTGAGGGGCAGGGCGTTGCCATCATCCAGTTTTAAATAGCCGCGCTCATCGCCGCGTTTGGCAACCAGCAGGTAAGGTTTGCGTTTAATATCAAACTTGGCCAAGCCGTAGGCATCGGTTGTTTGTTTTACGATGATCTGTTTTTGATAATCCTGCAGATCGAGTTCCAAGCCCGAGATAGGCTGAGCAGTTAAAATATCGGTAGCAACCACCACCATGCTGTTATCGGTGCCGCGTTTAGCAACTAAGCCAATATTAGAGGCTATGATGTTACGGGTTGCCCATTTATCTTTGGTGAAGTAAGAGTTGGTGCACGGGTTGTCCTTATCTGCCCAGTTATAATTTTCGGGGTAGTAGCTGTTGTACCGGCTCCAAAACTCATCGTCCTCATCACTTATAGCCCCAGAACCGTAATAATCTCCGTCTCCGCCTTCATATTCATACCCGTCTTCATCGGTTTTGGCAGATTTAGCAGGCCCGCCTGCACTGCAATTGTACAACGAGTATTCTTTACGGAAGCCGATGATCACCCTGTAAATAGCGCCTGGCTCTGTGCGGATCAGTTTATCCAGATCGAGCATAAAGCGGGTCTTTTTGTTTAGGTTGACAGATTTATCGGCATCCAAACGGATCGTTTTTTCGACCACCGGTTTACCAACGCGCCTTAACTCGCTTTTACCATCAAAATCATTTTCCTGAAAATATTGGGCTACATTATCTTCATAAACCTTAATAATACTCACATCAACCGCGTTAAGGTTAACGGCTTCGAAAGGCATCATTAACTTACCCGAACTTGGCAAAATAACACCCTTGCCCGGTATGGTAACCGCAGGCAGCTTGTTCTCAAAAAACACGTTGGCTTTATAGCTTTTCTTGATTTTTTGGTGCGAGATGTTTTCTACGCCGGGGTTTACAAATACGCTGTAATTACCATCCAGGCGTTCGGTGGCGTAAACTTTAACCATGCTGCCCTCAATGGTATAAGCAGGCTCGGTAGTATTACCAATGCCGATAAGTCCGTTTAGCTCCTGACCAACCATGATGGCATCAGAGAACTGAACCAAAACGTATTGTTCCTGATCCTGTACAGCGCGGATATCCAGTACCCTGAAATCGCCCACTGCCGGTACATCGAAACTTTTATTGCCTTTTTTAGTCACACTGATCGGGCTGCCATCCCAGGTTATTTCTAATGGGTTTGTAGCGTTTGCGGCGCGGGATATTTTATCAACCGTAAAAGTGTGTGTATGGTTGTAGGCATTATGCTGCCAGCTAATATGTGTAGCCGATGGATAATTTACAGCGATGATCTTTTCTATCTGCTCATTTTTTTCAGCATCGGCAGTTTGGATCGTGCCCTCCAGTTTCATTTTATCCATAGAAGTACGGGGCGAGGTTTGCAGGCCGTTAAATGTAACTGTAAAATCAGGCGCCATGGTTTGAAAGCCAAACTGAAACTCCTGGAAATGATCGGGCACGTCTGTTACCTTGCCCAGCTTAAAAGTAGCGGTATAAGCCTTGTTGGCATCAAGCTGTTTATCGGGCTTAAATTCAATAGTCAATGCATCAACCCAGTATGCCTTTCCTTTAATAGATGGGCTAAAACTGAAGATTCCATCTGGTAAGGCCTCGTTTTGTGCATGAACGCCCTGCACATGCGATACCAGTTTAATGCGGATACTGCTCTCTTTTGAAACAATACCCGAGGTATAGGATTCGATGTATTTGCTGAAGGATTGATCGACGGTTTTAGGCTTCGAAAAATGCTTTAATGCAAAGGCGGCTGCCACTATTAAAATAAGCAGCACAGTTGTGATAAGGATGCCTTTTTTACTTGTAAAAAAGGCTTTTATGCTTGACATATTAAGGTGATTTTGTAATGAAAATTATAAAATTTAAATCACAAATTATTTAATTATAAAAATATTTTTTTTCAGTTTAAATCTCTCCAAAAGTTGAATGTTTCTACTGATTTTGCTGATCTATTTTCAATTAGTTTTAATTTTTTCTGTACCGCTATACGCTGTCATGGCGGGTTGATACATGCATTGCAAAATAGCTGGCCCGCTTGCAAATTCGCCTGCATGGGCAACAACAAGGTCGTAAGTAATTTCAGAGATCCCTTTTGGTATGGCTTCAGTAAACACCTCTGAACCGGTATCTCTCACAGATCTGTAATAACTAAAGCCGTTGTTGTACTGGTAACCACTGTTGTTTTCTTTAGGTTCAAAAGCCGCTGCGCGTGGGTCGCTGATATGTACAAACTTTAATCGTTGGTTTGTTTCTATAATTAGTTTAACCCGTACCTCGTCTCCGGCTTTTAACAGGGTTCCCGGACTAAGTTTTTGCCAGCCTTTTTCCTTGTCGTTGGTATAAAATTCTTTAGTTAGTTTAACCGCTTTGTTAAGTGTATCCAGCTTTGATGGTTCGGCAAAATAGTACCAGGTTAAATTGCCGCTTGTGTTTGTACCCTGTTGTTTTAAGGTGATGGATGCCGGCATTTGCTTCGTCTTAACCAGGGCATTAGGCACGCCATCTAACAAACCATCAGAAACAGCCAGGTTATGGTTTTCTATTTGTGCCGAAAATGCTTTGGTTTCTCCAAATGTGGTGCCTTTGTCTTTCTGCAATAAATCAATGGCAGCTGCGGTGGCTTTGGTGGTTTGCCAATGCTCATCCTGTTTGGTGGTTAAAAGCCATTTTACGATGCCTGGTTGTATTTCTTTATACTTACCGCTTAATTCAAATGCTTCGGCGAGCAGCGCCATTGTTTCTTCTGCCGAATTGTTTAAGTCTTCGGTATCTGCAATAGCTTTCCAGCGCAAGCCGTTGGTAGCATCATTAATGGCTAACTGACTGATGTTTTTTAACTGTTGCTGTGCTTTGGCATTAGCTATGCTACCGTTGGCGCAATACCTGAGGCTGTTAATAATAAGCAAGGTTTGTTGTTCGAGGCTTTTAGTATTTGCAACTCCCCATGCAGATTCTAGGATTGAATTTATCTTCTCAGATAGCCCGGCTGGCAAAGGATTATCTTTAATCCAGTAAGACAGGGCGTAAAGCTGGTAAAGATCATAATACTTATCCTGCGCATTGCTTAGCAACAAATTTTGCTGATACTTAACCAGGCGGTTAATAAACTCAGTTTGCTGTGCTGATCGCCGGGAGGCTGCTACCCAGCCCATTTGTTTTAACTGGCCAAAACCTGCCAGTACATAAGCCGAAATGTAAGCATTGCTCTTTCCGCCTTCGAACCAGGTTATGCCACCATCGGCTTGTTGCAATTTGTATAATTTATCCAAATGCTGCTCTATGCCGGTTTTGGTTAGCGAGGTATCCAGTAAATGAAATAATTGCTTTTGTTGGCGAGCGGTTTGGTTGCCAATGTTTAACCATGGCATTGCTTCTTCGGGTAGTTCATCGGTTAACTGGTCGTTTTTAGGCTTATCTTTTTCTATAAGAACGGCGGCATTCTTAAACGCTTTTTGCGCTACGGTATCCTGCTGCATTAATTTGAGCGCAGTAACCTTTGCCCTTAGTTTATTGAACGATTGCTCCGCACAATCATACGAGTAATTGGCCAGCCACGGCAGCGCATAAATTAGCGAGGCCTGCGGTTTTTGGGTGATGGATAAACCCACACCGTATAGTAAAGCATCGGCGGGTAATTGGGCCGGTGATACTGTAATGGTTGGCTCATTTGTAAAATGGATTGCCTGGCTTTGGCGGGTAAATACTTTGGTTGATAATATGGGGATAATATGCTCTTCGGCATCTGCAACGCTGCCACTTGTTGCAGTAACTACAATTTTAAGTGGGTTAGGTTGCTGAGCCGGTATGCGTAAAGAAAATGAAACAGCGCCCAAACTCTTTTTATTGAGCTTAAAAGCTTGTGTGCTACTTTCAATTATGGCGGCGGTAAGGTCTTCGCCCGTTACAGCATCTTCTATTTTGCAGGTTGCTTTGCCTTGTATGGCCAAGGTATCCAGGTTGGTTATGCGGCTTTGCAGGGTTATTTTATCGCCCCGGTATAACAGGCGCGGCATATTAGGCTGCACCATTAAATTAAGCTGGGTTTGAAGCTTTTTTTCCAAATAAGCAAATTTGGCATTGCGGGTATGGGCAAGCATTTTCCAGTTCCATTCGGTAGCGGTTTCGGGCATGGTAAAACTGAAGGTATAATAGCCATCTGTGCCTGCATGTACCTGTGGTAAAAAGAACGCCGTTTCATTAAAGTTTTTACGGACTTTTGCTACCGGCTCTTCCGTTGCTCCGGGCAATATAATTGGCCCTTTGGTGCTGATGATCACCACACCCTGTGCGGCTTTGGAACCATAAAGAGCTGTTGCATCGGCACCTTTTAAAACCATGATCTGGGTTATGGAATTAGGGTTAAGTCCATTGAATTGACCCGAATAGATCTGCCCGTCTACAATAATTAAGGGCAGGTTATAATCATTAGGGCTGGCTACCCCCCGGATCATTATACCACTTACACTGCCTGTTACATCCCGTCTGGCTTGTGCGCCATAGCCAACTACCACAACTTCATTTAAGCCTTGTGCCTGGCCTATAGATGTATTTGCAAACAGCAAATCCTTACTAAACTTCTGCCCCGGTTTTGTGCGAATTTCACGCATCATTATTCTGGTATCATCTTCCATATAATTTCCGGCTCCGACGGTTCTGGTTAACCAAAAATTCCAGGCACTGTCAAAGTAATAAGGGTTAGGAGTAGTGTTTGGTACATTCCAGTGATGCTCCTCCAATTTATCTAAAGATGCATCATACAGGGTGGACATGATTTCGGCTGCCACATTTACACTTTTTGTTTTAACCGAAATTGTAAATGTTTCCTGTGCGCCGGGCACCATTACCTTCCTGTATTTCTCGACAATGATTTCGGGTTGGGCACCATTATCAATCATAATATCAACCCGTTTTAAATGCGTATTAATTTTATTATCCTGCACGGTAATGCGGTTAATCTGCAGTTTACCGGTTGCATCCATCGGGATCTTATATTTCCAAACCCGTACCCCGGCTTTTTCTGTCCTTGTTTCGTAAATGTTTCTGATTACCTTCTTTTTATTGATACCCACATAAAGCACCTGGTACAAGGTGTAATTCTCAGTTTTGCCAGAGCTGTACCAGGTTAGCACATCACCGGTTTTGGCTGCATTAACGGGCATATAATCAATGTCATCAACAGGAGTATTGCCTGTCTGGCTATCAAATACATTAAAGTTGTTGTTATACTGCCCGGTAATTTTTCCATTCTCTTTTACTTCGGCAAAAAGCTGGTAAAAGCCAACGGCAATCTTGTTTTTGGGTAGTATAAATTTACCGTGAGTAGCTGTGTTAATCACGGTATCGAGTATCAGGGTTTTCTCTTGCTTTACAGGCCGGGCATTGGCGTTGTTCGGAAACCAGGTGTACCAGTCGGCCTTATCATAATACCATTGGTCTACAGGCTTAATGCTATTCAGGCTAAAGCCGGGATTGCTTACCTTATAAAGTTTGATGTTTACGTTGCGGCTTACCACGCCCTCAAATTCGGCACTGGTGTTTACGTTCAACGCAGGGAGCGCCTGCCTGTCGTAAGTTTTATCTAACGGAAAGCTGATACTAACAGGGCGTGAGCTAATGTTGAACCTTTCACTCAGCTCGGTACTTTCGCCTGTAGCATCGGTCGCGGTTGCTTCTATGTGGTAGTTAAAATTCCAGATAACAGAATCGCTTAGGTTGGCTTTGGCAACTACCGTATCTGTCACCGGGATCGAAAGTTCACCTTTTTCATCAGTATAGCCTGTTTTGTTGATCAATTTAACATCAATATAATCATTGTGATTACTCTTTCCTACAAGAATGCGCCCGTTACGGCTTATGGTATAATTAACAGGCAGATTGCCCAGATCGGCACCGTTAAATGATCTTAATTTAAATTTGATCACAAAAGGTTCACCGGGGAGCAGCATTTTTTTCTGCTTCTCCATATTTAGCTCGATGGTAGGCCTTTTGTATTCTTCTACCCGGAAACTGCCATTGTTTTGGTAGCTACTTCTTGGTTCAGAATCAATTCGCCAATTGCCGGTTGCTGCAGTTTTGGGGATAGTAAAGGAGCCGGCAAAACTTCCGTAATCGTTTATTTTTAGTAAGGCAGAGTCTATTTTCTTATTAAAAGGATCCTGCAGCATTATTTTGTCGTTGGCATTCTGTAACCATTTCTTCAAATTGTCTTCCCCAATATTTGCGCTGTTAAAAAGTATAGGGTCGCCTGTGTTGGGGTCGTTGGTTAAAAAAATAATCTTGTAATGTACCGTTTGGCCGGGTCTGTAAATGCTTCTGTCGGTAAAAATCTCGGTTCTAACCTTTTCGTTGTAAAAATCGGCGAGGTTATCGTAATCGTGTTTGTTATATACATCATTACGCAGGTTATTGGTACGAACATAAAAGTTATAGCCGGTGGTATCGCCCTTGTATGTAATGTTGAGGCTATCGGCAGTATCTTCCTCAATATTGATATAACCATTGGCATTAATTACACCTTCAATAGCAACCCGTTCTTTTTTCTTAAACGCCTTAACCTGTGCACCAACCAGGGGGAACCCAGTTTTGCGGTCGAGGATATATATTCTCTCATCGCTGTTAATGGCAGTTATGCCGGTAACTTCAAAAGGCAGGTTGTTAATATCATAACTATCGGTCTTAATCGGCGTTTTACTAAACAGCAAGCGGTAATGCCCTGCGGGTAATTGCTTCAATTTTAAGTAAACGCCATGCTTGTTATGATCGGCAGGCAGGGGCAAGGCAAAATCGCCTTGTGCTACTGGTTCGTGGTTTAAAAGTTGCGCGGTAGCCTTAACCATTGCAGCCCCCGGCAGCTCGGTTGAACCAATACGGATAACCCGGTAATATAATTTATCGACGTTTCTGTACATAGCCCTGATCGGGATTTCATTGCCGGGGAGATGCTGATTATCCATTTCAATACGAATGGTACTTGCCTTGATTTGCAGCGCCATTGAATTAAGCACCGTATTAAACACTGGGTACTTTAATATCAGGTTTTTATTTTGCTCGTATAATTCAAGCGCCTTGGCCGGGTAAAACTGATACTGAGGGGCGAAATTGCGGTAAAAATCGTAAGTGTATTGATTCCCAAAACTGGCATACTTGTTACCCTCTTCATTCCAGGTAAGGCACAGTTGATACACCGAATGGGCTTTAAGTTCAGCATAAGGCGAGGTGATGCCTGCCTGCAAATATTTAATATAAATGTTGCGTGTGAGCGAATCGGCATTGCCATTCAGATAGATGTTTTTTCTTGCCAGTGATTCGATAAAAGCAGAAACACCGGCATCTGTTTTATGAAATGAAAGCCAGTGCTGATAAGCCGCCATAATATTGCTGTTTTTAGCGTAGGCTGCAAGGCTATCCAGTTTGCTTCTGAAATCTGTTGAATTTAGAGACAGCCAGTTTGTTAGTGAAGGCCTGGCCTCGTTACTATAAAAACGCCTCGATGCCAGCAGATTTACCCGTTCTGCTAAAACAATGTCCTCAAATTTGGGGTCGAACAAAAAAACATCAGGGTTGGATGAAAGCCAGAATAGTTGTTTGCCATCAATCTTTGTGTTACGGTATTGTACTGCTGCATTGAGGTCATTTTCTACCAAACTATCGCGTTGACTGCGGGTTAGGGCTGCATAATCAGTTTTTAAATCTTTAGTGCGATAAGTTGCCCCGTTAAAGCGTAATGATCTGCTATCAAAGTTACTGATGCGCTGGGCCCGCATAACCAATAAAATTGCCCTGAGGGCAGGCCGTGGTTTGTTTTGTAAAAGCGTATCAATAAAAGCGCTATTGCGGAAATACAAGGTGTCTTCCGTCCGCCTGTCGCGTATCTGCATCAGGTCATATAAACTGCGGGCTAATAAAACATCATTGTTGGCTTTCTGTGCCTGCTTCTTTATAACTTCCAGTTCCTGCCGGGTTTGTACCAACGTTTTGTTTTCTACAATTGCAGTTTCAAGGCTTTCAATACTTTTAGTATTTGACGAGTCGGAGGCAGTTTGGCAGGTTCCGTCTGTTAATTTAAACACCAGTATAGTAAGCAGAATATACTTAAGGAAATTAAGAGGAAGAGGTTTCATTGCACAAGGTTTGATGTTCAATTTAGTGATTTTTATTTAAGGATGCCTTAGTTATCACTTTTCCATAAATGAAGTGAAAATATTTTTATTCTGGGTGATTGAGGGAATCATTCACGCTGAGAGATTAAGTGGTTTTTGTTATCTTCATAAGCACGTCATTGCGAGGTACGAAGCAATCCCGACTTGAAGAGCCGCTCTGTATAGTTCGCGATTGCTTCGTACCTCGCAATGACGTGCTAATTGTTTATAAACAGAAAAGGTGTTTGATCATCGATCATGCTGTCGAACGCGCGCCCAATCTTAAACATATTTTTCTCTTACCCAATCAGGGTAAACCCTAATCAATGTGTCATCAAACAAAGCAAAGATGATGTTAATAGCTATCGGCACCTGGTTGTAAGTATGGAAAATAAAATAACGGGATTTGGAAATCTTGGATTAACTTCCCAAATGATGTCAAAATCAGTACCCAACAATGAATGAAAAGCAATTAACGGCAGGTTTATTTGGCGAGGTTGAATTTGAGACTTTGTTTAAGGCCCATTTTAAGGAGCTTCATGCCTATGCCTTTTCGTTTTTAAAGGATTGGGATAAGGCAGAAGAAGTGGTGCAGGGACTGTTTCTGAAGCTATGGGAAAAGCGCGAATTGCCGGAAATGCATACCTCGATCCGGTCGTATTTGTATAAGGCGGCTTATCATGACTGCCTTAACCTGATACGACGCGAAAAGGTGCATCAGCAATACCAGTCGAGGACGGCATTTGCCATGAAGGATGAATCTGACAATGCAGCCAATACGATTTACCTGCGCGATGTGCAATCCAAACTATCTGCAGCGCTTAATAAGTTACCTGAGAAGTGCCGGACAGTTTTCCATCTAAGCAGGTTCGAAGAGTTAAAGTACCGCCAGATTGCCGATGAATTGGGCATTTCTATTAAAACAGTAGAAACGCAGATGGGCAAAGCATTAAAAATTTTACGTGGCGAAATGAGAGAGTTTTTGCCATTGATAGCAGTTTTATTATTAAAAATATTCAGATCATGAAAGAGGAAACAGATGAAGATATGCTGATCAGGTATATTCTTGGGGAAACGACAGATACAGAGCGGGATGCCATGGAATTATGGTTGAAGGAGGATAAGGCCAATATGCACAAATTAGAACAAGCTAAGTTTATCCTGGAGCAGAGCCAACAACTTGCCCAGCAAAGCCCGGCGGATGAAAATGAGCAATGGGAGAAATTTAAGGTAAAAAGAGACGCTTTAAATAATAAGGGGAAGGTAAGATCAATTACTACACTTACCCCCTGGCTACAAATGGCAGCTGCGATTTTGATTTTTGCAGGCGGGGCTTCGGTAGCCTACTACTTCTATAACCAGCATGCCGGTTTAAACGGACAGCTGCAATCATTCACCAGTAAAGATAAGGCAGTGGTTGATACCTTATCAGATGGTTCCATTGTTCATTTAAACCGGTACTCGAGTGTAAGCTGCGTAACCGATTTTAAAAAGACCAGGGAAGTTAAACTAACAGGCGAGGCATTTTTTGAAGTAAAGCACAACGCTTCGGTACCCTTTATTGTACATACAGATGGCGTAAATATCCGCGATATCGGTACGGCATTTAATGTTAAGAGCCATACCAAAAATGTTGAAGTTGTGGTAGAGAGCGGCATTGTACGGGTTAGTAAAGATAAAGCAGCGGTACAACTTAACCCACAACAAAAGGTTGTTGTTAATAATGCCGACAAGCAGCTCCATGTGGAAGCGAGTACCGATTTGTTGTATAACTATTACAGGAGCAATGAGTTTATTGCCAATAAAACACCCCTATGGCGTGTAATTGAAACCATTAACGAGGCTTATGATTCGCACATTGTTATTGCAGATAAACGCCTGAGTAATTTACCGTTAACAGGTACATTTAAGAAAGAATCGGTAGATAAGTTCCTGCAGGTATTGTTACTCACCACTCCGGATCTTAGAATGGAACAGGTAGGGGATAATATTATCCTTAAAAGTAAATGAGGCTTTTAATTAACGCAGAATAATTTGACAGGATTTTACAAAAGGAATTGCAAGCCGTAGTTAAAACCAGAGCTCCAGACAATCTTGTTCCCGTTCTCGAAATGCTGGTTAATTACCCAGCCGGAAGTCTTCAGTTGATTATCTTCAGGGGAACGGGCCAGGTCCAAAGTTGGCCCGGCGAATAAACGGAAGCGGTGATAGGTATAAGTAGGCAGCATTTTTAGAGAGTGGACGTTGCCCTGCACACTGGTAAAACTAATCCCATTTTGGCTGGTATATTCTGCATCCAGACCAAATCGTTTCACCCTTAAAGTGTGGACACCAAAACCGAGGTCAAGGCCGCTGACACGACTGACGTTATTGTACTCATAACCAACCACACCATAGAGGGTATGCCCGCCCGAGCGAAACTCTAAATGGAGCGTCGATGCATTATCCGCACTAATACCAATACCCTTGTCTCCATTTTTAACCAGGTTTAGCACCCCAAGCGTATAATCGCTGCTATCGGCAATATTGATCAGGCCTATCTGGATTCCTTTCACTTTTTTAGCCCTGTTCAGAATAGCAGCAATTTGGGTTCCTGCTACACTTTTAGCCCTGTTAACTATATACGAAACCTGAACGCCGCCAGAGGTATCGACAAAGTTACCCACCAGGGTAGCTTGTACGCCTGATTTAAAATTGTGTGCGATATTAATAATCCCTGAAGCCTGAAAACCCGACGCATTGTTTACAACATGATTATATAACCCAGCCAGTTGAACGCCTTTAAAATTTCGGCCCACGAAATTGAACAAAGTTGCCGCCTGGAAGTATTTCACATCGCTACGGTCAATATTAAAACCGCCTGATAATTCCACGCCATCTATCCCGGCTGTATAACCACCTATAAGGTTGATTGAAACATGGTTAATTACCTGGCTGTTAAACATACCGTGCGAACTAAGCCCCGGTGTAAGTGATATTTGGTAAGGGCTGTACTGGAACAAACCGCCCAGGTTCATGTCCTGGATCATTTGTTTGGATGATACAAATAAGCGGCTCAGGCCGTTCCGCTTTTTAAATTTGCTTTGATCGGCGGTGGGATCATATTTATACCTTTTTTCTTTTACTGTTGAATTTACAATAACCACATCCTGAAGCAGGTAAAGGGATGTATCCCTGTAATTGTCTTTAGATGCAGTCAACATATATTGGCCATCGGGCTTTTTAAGCCTTAGTTCAAAATTCCCCTGCGCATCGGTGAGTGTAGAGGTGGAGAAATTCTTTTCATAAACGCTAACCCCGCTGATATTTTGATTAGTCTGTACATCCATCACATGGCCTTTGATCAGGATCTGATCTGGCTGGCTCCGGTCTGCATCGGCAACCATATAGAATCTGCCGGGCGCGTGCCTGATCACGATATAGCCGGGTACTTCCTTAAATTCATAATTGCTGCCAAAAAGTTTATTCAGGAAGTTATCAAGCCTGCCGTTATAGGGCCTAACAGCTACCACACTATCAGCACGTACATACTGGTTATTGTAAACAAAACTGAAATTGCTTTTGTAAGCCACTTTTTGGAGCAGGGTGCCCAGTTTCATTTTCTCATTACTGGCAATGCTTACCTGTTGCATCAGTTTGCCTTGCGCATGAGTTTCTAAGCAGCATAAAAGCAGGGCAGGGAGTAAAAAAGGTAGATGAGTGAGTCTTTGGAGCGAGTTCAAGAATATAATGCTAATTGATCGGAATTAATTGAGACCGGTTGTGCCCAAAGATTTCCCTGCACGGGCAAAAATATAAAAGTATAATCATTACACCTCATTAAATTTCTTACACAACAAAAGGCCAATAGCCGTTCTTTAAACAGAACAGCTATTGACCCGTTGTTAGTAAAAAATGATTAAGCTAAGTTTCTGGCATTATCACCATCCGGTGTTTATTACTCAAGTTTCCTTTTCTTGCTGCTAACCGTTTGTGCGCTGAAATAACCAAGGCACCCGCCGGATATGTTTGAAGTTGGCGTAGCCGGAGCTGCCTGTTGAGAATTATAGAAAGCAATGTTTTCTGCTTCTGATAAAAACGTGTATGCACCTTTGTCTGTGGTAACGAGGCTCACGTTAACGATGTCATTCTTTTTGATTGCACCGGTATCCAAGGCCACATCGGTGTTGATGTATTTACCATTAGAAAGGCGGTCTTCAAAAGTCTGGAACCGTTTTACCTTTACGCCATTTACCTCAACCGAAAACTTATAATAATTGGTATAAGCAGCAGGGTCTTGAAAATGCACCACGGGTTGTATCAGGTTTTTCACAATGGTATGATCAAAGGTGATCGAATCCAGCGCTACCGCGTAAGGCATGGTTGATGTAGAGGTATACGTTTTACCATCCAGCACTACTTTAAGTTGATAAGTGTTACCGGGTTTACCAACTATGGTATGGGTGGTATACGTTCCTGTCGAAGTTTCTGTCAGTACATCATTTACACCTGCAGTTTGATCTGTAATAGTTACCGTTGCGCCAGAAACGCCGGGGTAAGTATTATCAGCATAAAAATCTACCGACTTAGAGATGTTTACATGATAAGGGCCGGCGGTATCACTTACAGCGCCTTCAATAACCAGTTGCGGCGGTGAGTTAACCAGCGGTGGTTCTATTGTTTTGGTGCATGAATAAACCGTAATAGCGAGTGCAAATAATGCTATGATGGATCTGATATTTTTCATCTGTATTAGAATTTAAAGTTATAAGTAACGGCAGGTACAGTTTTGAAAAGTGTAGTCTGCAGTACCTGTGTTTTGTTTGCGTTTTTAGGATCAACCTGGAACTCGATGGTATAAGGGTTGGCATAACCATACGAATTATAGATCGAGAAAGTCCAGCTACTTTCATATTTAGCCGTTTTCTTAGCCAGCAGGGTTGCACCCAGGTCAAGGCGTTGGTAGGCTGGCATGCGGCTGCTGTTACGCTCGCCGTAGTAATAAACCGGTGCGCCGTCTACAGAAAATTTTTGCGAAGGCCATGTTACGGCGTTGCCCGTGTTGTAAACAAAATCGGCAGAGAAAGTCCATTTCTTAGTAGCCTGGTACATACCTACTAATGAAATATGGTGGGTTTGATCCTGCGTTGCAGGGTAATAGTTTCCATCGTTAATTCCGGCTATTTTCCTTTCGGTGCGCGATAGGGTATAGCTCAACCAACCGGTAAACCGGCCGGTTTTCTTTTTAAAGAAAGTTTCCCAACCATAAGCCCGGCCACTGCCATAAAGCAGATCTGCCTCTACATTCTCATTACCTATTAAATCCGCGCCGTTCTTGTAATCGATCTGGTTCTGGAGTTTTTTATAATACAACTCGGTCGAAAACTCGTACGCATTCTGATGGAAGGTACGGTAGTATCCGGTCGAGATCTGATCAGCTATTTCCGGTTTGATATTGTTGCTGCTTGGCAGGTAAACGCTTGTTGATGAGAAGGTAGAATTGCTCAGCAAGTGAATATTCTGCACGTTCCGGTCATACGAAAGTTTAATAGAGCTCTGCTCATTCAACTGGTAACTTGCAGCTATACGGGGTTCTGGGGTGAAGTATGATTTAACAATCTGCCCGCTGTTATAATGTGCACTATCGGCCTTATTGCCATTTTGATCATAAGTATAGAATGTGCCTGGGCCTAGCACGTTCAGTTCACTTAAACGAAGCCCGTAGGTGATCTTTAACTTGTTAGATGCATTCCACTCGTCGGAAACATATAGTGCGCTTTCCAGCGAGTGCTTTCTTTGCAACGAAATATCATTGTAGCTTGATGATTGGGAAGAAGCCGCATCACCCGGCTGCGTTAAATGCAACGTGGTTTCGAACCCAAAACTTAATTTATTAGCCGTGTTAAGGTAATAGTTGAAATCCTGTTTAAAGTGAAGATCATTGATGGCAGAGGTAACCTTCACATCATTGCTATTATCCTCAATATGTACGTTGTAATTGTATTTACTGTAGATCAACGAAGTATTAGAGAATAATTTGCTGCTGAAAATATGGTTCAGCCTTAAGGTACCGGTCATGTTGCCATAATCAAGGCCGAAAAGGTCTTTGATCGACATTACGTCCTTCCCAAAATAGCCTGATAAAAAGATCTTGTTGTTATCGTTGATCTGATAATTGGCTTTCAGGTTAAGATCATAGAAATAAAGTTTGCTGTTTTTAACCGTAGTATCCTTGGCAAAGCCGGTAAACAGATCGGCATAACTTCTCCTGGCGCTGATGATAAAAGAACCTCTATGGTCAAATAACGGGCCTTCTACAGTCAACCGGGACGCAATAAGACCAAGCCCGCCGCTTACGCCAAATTTCTGGTTATTGCCATCATTCATCTGGATATCTTCTACAGAAGAAAGTCGCCCGCCGTAATTGGCTGGCATACCGGCTTTATAGATAGAGATATCCTTGATCGCATCTGAGTTAAAAACGGAGAAGAAACCGAAAACGTGAGAAGCATTGTAAACAGTTGCCTCGTCCAGCAGCATCAGGTTCTGATCAGAACCGCCACCGCGTACAAAGAACCCCGCGTTACCATCGCCAGCTGAAACAATGCCGGGCAGGAGCTGGATGGTTTTCAAAATGTCTTTTTCACCCATTAATACGGGCACATTTTTCACCTCATTAATAGTGAGGCGTTGTACACCGGGAGGCAGGTTTAAAATGTTTTTGCTTTTAGATGAGCTGCTTTTAACCACAACCTCTTTCAACTGGTTTTGTCCTGAAGTAAGGCTTAAATTATGCAGCAAGTTTTTAGTGAGCTGAATTTTTACGGTATCGGTAATATAACCGGTATAGGTAGTAAGCATGGTGTAATTACCTTCGGGTAGGGCGATGGAGTAAAAACCATAGCTATTGGTGGTAATCCCTTTGCCGGGCAGTTCTAAGAAGCTCACGGTTGCGGCGGGCAGGGTTTCGCCGTTTGTTTTATCTTTAATTGTTCCTGAAATGGTAAAGTGTTTTTTTGTTTGCGCCTGCAACAGGGCAGGAAAAACGAGTAGTGAATAGAAAATAAACTGCTTTAATTTTTTCATGTGTTGATAGTTTCCGGGTCAGATTGACTAAATCGTCTAATTGTGCTTGTTTGATGGAGGACACACTTTTTTAGGTTTACCCTTACGCCAATTTGTTTTTTTCTGACTTGAAAGAATTTGAGACAACCCGGGCATGGTTTTGAAGAAGGCTACCGTACCTCGTATTTGGCATCTATAGTGAAAACAAAACACAGGTTCTTAGATCATAATCCTATAAAATCAAAAATGCCCGTTCGTATTCAGCGAACGGGCATTTTATTTTGGTGGAGCAGGAAGGATCAAGGTTGAACATTTTTCAACCTCAATAAATAATATTATTTATGGGAAGGGTCGTTTTTGGGATCAACATAAGTTACCCCGGATGGGCCATAACCGGTGATTTCGACAATAACAGGTTCTTTCCCGGTCATCGCAAAGTGATTCTGCCCTGCAACTTCCGAATAGATGCTGCCAGCCGGCAAAGTTTTGAGTTTTGTCTGGTCAAATTTGTTGCCATAACCAAAGTGCCAGGTTCCGGACAGCACGGTGGCCGCACGTTGATCCGGGTGCAGGTGAGCTGCAATTTTAGTATTTGGCGCAACCTCGAGCAGGATCATATAAATGCCTGGTTTAGCGGGATTGCCCATAATCACAATTTCCTTAACAGCCGAATAATTGGATGATCCGGGAACATTGGCAGCAGCGGCAGCCTTGAGCGCTTTAATTTCCGTTGGAGTCAGGCGAAACTGTCCGTTGTTAGAAACCTGAGCATTAACAGCGCCGGCAAATAAAAGCATGGGCAGTAGGTAGATAAGTCTGCGAAACATAAGGTGAGTTTTAAATGGTGAAAAAGAATTGATTTATTTAACAAAACGATGCTATTCAATTCAAATACCATTTAGGTTAAGCTGCTGATAATAAATGATTTGAAGTTTATCCGGGGATTGTAAACTCCGATATGTAGTAATTTTAAATTGATAATGACGATATACAGTAATCACCTGTTAAGCACAAAAAAAGCCTTTAGCTTTAGGCTAAAGGCTTTTTTGTTTTCAGTGGAGCCGGAGGGAACGCGAAAAATCACGTAACAGGCTCGCTTTCAATATCGATATTCTGGTTTTTGCCCCTGCTCACCGGGTGCTCACCAAATGGGCACTAACTGACCCTGAAATTATGCTACTTTATGTATTATTATAAAGATAAAAATTAATTTAGAACTGGTCAAGAGTTTTGAGTTACATAGGTCATTGCATCTTAGGATCAACGGGACTTGAATCGTATAATCAGATGACCAGCAATCCTTTCGAATTATTTAGCTTAACCAAATTGGCGATCTGCTTAGCAAACGCGTAACGTTGAAATCTGTCTTGTTCCTTAGTGATTTTAGGTTGATCGGTACTTAGAGCCGTAACGCAATATAAGCCTAACTTTTCAAAATTTTCAAATCGATGTGAAGAGTTGTTTTTGCTGTAAAAATACGTTATTTTATTATAAAATTACGATAATTGTTATTTTATTCCGTTTAATGATTTATTTATAACGATTTGTGTATATTTGTGCACACTAGAAGAGAGTATGTATACTGAAATTATAAAAATCATCGAAGGCGGTTTAAATAAAGACACTCAAAAAGTATCTAACTATGCGCGAATGCTTGCGGAAAATCTTGCGAAGGGTGGTGATGAGAAGCTATCTGAAAAAATAAATAGTCTGTTAAAGAACAATAAATCTCAGGCAGTGTATCTCGATCAACTCGTGGCTACTCCTGTTGACCAGGAGACAAGATTAAATATTGTGGATTTTGTTATGCCCGATGATAACCAAATCGATCTTGTTTTCTCAAAACAACTGGAAAATGCCATTGGGCAATTCGTTAGTATGAATGCCCACCAAAACGCTTTGCGTTCAGCCGGGCTTGATGTGAATTCGTCTTTGTTATTATACGGTCCTCCTGGTTGTGGCAAAACTACAATAGCACGTTACATATCAAAAACGTTAAATCTGCCTTTAGTTGTGGCTAGATTAGATTCTTTAGTATCGTCGTTATTGGGTAACACCTCAAAAAACATAAGGAAAGTATTTGAATTTGCCGGTAAAACACCCTGCATACTTTTTTTAGATGAATTTGATGCGATTGCGAAGGCACGTGACGATCAGCATGAACTTGGGGAATTAAAACGTGTGATCAATAGTCTGTTACAGAATATTGATGAGTTCACAACTAATAACATTTTGATTGCTGCAACAAACCATCATGAGTTATTAGATAAAGCTATTTGGCGCAGGTTCAATCACATTATTGAAATAGGACTGCCTGGTAAAGATGAGATACCGGATCTCCTCGACCTGTATTTTAAGAATTATGAATGTGAGTTTTTAGCAGACGGTAAAAAAATTGATAAGGTAGTTAGTTTGCTAGAAGGACTATCGCCAGCCAATATAAGGTCTATTGCGCAGAATACGATTGCTAAGAATATTATATCAGCGAAAAAATCGATCAGTTTTGAAGATTTTATCTTTCAAATATTTCTCTTTAATCAGCATGGTGCCTATAATCAAGAACAACTAATTAATTTTTTAAACACGCAGGGTGTTGCTCAGACCGCAATCAGTGAATTGTGTAATATCTCTATCAGACAAGTGAGGAACGTCTTAAAATAGAATACAATGGAAAATAAAAATTTACCTATCAAACTGTTCAAGAAACGTGACGAGGTGGATGATCGTCGTACTGAGGGTATGTCCAATGATGAACTGCCGAAATGGGCGCCAAGCCGTGAGCAATTATTGGAACGATCTACTCAATTCATCAGTGTGATGGATACTGCAAAGTCGCTATTGCAAGAAAGAAGGCAACGTCAAAATCATTTGCCGGCCATAATGAAGGTTACACTCAATGAGAAAGCTATTGCTAAATCACATCGTAGCCACGTGGGAAAAATATTTAACGTTAGTCATAAATTCAATTTTGTCGGGATGTCTGACGAATGTGATTTGCTTGTTAAAGTTGACAACATCCAGGATGTAGATACTATATCCAGAAATTTGCGACTTGTTGATGATAACGCGCATGGTTTGGCTTCAATAGATAAAATAAATTTATACAGGCCATATGTGGAAACACAACAGGGCGGAACTTTAAAAGCCAGGCTGTTTAATTATAACGATTACAACCTAAATCGTATTGTAGAACAACTTTTTAGGGAAAGTTTAGAGCTAAGGGATATTGACTTTAAAAAAGTACGATATGCTGATGACTTAACTATCTATAAATTGGAAAACGTAACAATTGACCAGTTACATGAAATAGAGAATTTCGAGGCACTTTATTCAATAACACCGATGCCTAAACTAACTGTCGGGATGGACTTTGTAGATGCTGATAAAACACTTGAAGTTAAGTTACCGATAAAAGGAGTTGAATATCCAGTTGTGGGTATACTAGATTCAGGAATACAAGACAATGAACACTTAAAGCCTTGGTTGCTCCCTGATTCATTTTCACCATATCCCGAAGATTTGATGGACAAGTCCCATGGTACTTTTGTAGCTGGTATAGTTGTGTACGGTGATGAACTGGAAAATAAACCTTGGACTGGTATTGACGGTTGCATGTTATATAGCGCAACGGTATTCCCTGATTTAAGAAAAGAAAGTATTGATGAAGATCAGCTAATTGAAAATATCAGAGAGGCAATAAATTCAAGGCCTGATATAAAAATTTGGAATCTTTCAGGCGGCCTTAAAGTGGAGTGCGACCTACACGATTTTTCGGATTTTGGTAAATTTTTAGATAATATACAGCAGAAAAATGATATCATAATCTGTAAGTCCGCAGGGAATTGCCAGAATTTTATAATACCAGCAACGCCACAAAGGATACCAAAATCAGCAGATACATTACGTTCACTAGTTGTTGGCAGTATTGCCCATGCAAAGAGCGCGACCGATATTGCTGAGATTGATTGGCCATCTCCATTTAGTAGAACTGGTTTCGGCCCTAATCATTTAATAAAGCCGGATGTAACCCACTATGGCGGAAATGCTGGTAAATCACCAAGCGGGCACCTAAGTACATCTGGAGTATATTCATTTGCGACCGATGGAAAGATTGTAAGCAACGTTGGCACAAGTTTTTCAACACCACGTATAACTGCTTTAACTGCTGGTTTGGATCATAAAATAGCAGAGAATTTTAATACACTTTTGTTAAAAGCACTGATCGTGCATTCAGCAAAATACCCGTCTGCAGTAAGCCTTAATTCCTTAGAAAAGATCAAATCAATGGGTTATGGTTTGCCAGATGATGTAAATAATATCCTCTATAATTCTCCTAATGAGATCACGCTTATCTTACAGGATACAATTACTAAAGGTAGTTATTACGAGATTCTTGATTTTCCTTACCCAACTGATATGGTTGAAAATGGGTTATTCTACGGGGAAGTGACAATTACTTTGGTTGCATCACCTCTTTTAGACAGTAGTAGTGCAACGGAATATTGCCAGTCAAATATTGATTTATCTTTTGGTACATATGATAAAGTAAAAGAACGGGATATATCGATGCGTCATATTTTAAATGAATTTGGACCTGATGGTGCTGTGAATTTATTGAGGGAAGCGCTTTACAGTAAACGGACAATGGATAACCCTATGAACCGTTTTTCAAACGAACGCGTTTTAAGGAATTACGGTAAAAAATTTCACCCATTAAAAAAATATGCGATAGACCTTGCTGAACTTACAGAAAGTAATGCAATAAAAGCTCTGACCGCCCCCAAAAAATGGTTTTTCCGTTTGGAGGGCTTGTTTAATGCCTATGCTGAAGCTAAAGCGGCCGATGATGATAGTATCGAACTTTCACAGGAATTCTGCGCCATTGTAACAATCAGAGATAGGCGATATAATAGAGAGGTTTATAATGCCGTATCTCGCCAATTAGACAGTAACAACTTTATTTCACAAAATATCAAATTGAGAAATGAGGTTAATATCAGATATGGTGGCGGTAATTCCAATGCATAACAAAAGCCATTCAAACAAAAGCCCTGTTACGTTAAAAACAGGGCTTTTTGGCTTGGACAGCAAGTGTAAATGAGCATTTTTTCTTAATTTTCAATTCAATCATTAAGGTTTTAATATGCGCTATCAATATGAACCGTTAGCAGAGGAATACAAGTTCCAGACATTTCTAAAGGACCTATTTAATGCCATTCATAATAGCTCCACATTTGAAGAGTATGGTTCCAAGGGGCATAATCAGCATGGAATTGATCTATATAGTCCTGGTTTGAAAATCGCCGTGCAGGCAAAAAAAAAAGATATTCACCGGAGTCAAAGGCTGATCATCAAGGAATTATTAATGGATTTATCTGAAACCCTTAAACAAATTGAAAATTTTCCGCATCCTATTGACCAGTTATATTTTGCAACGACTACAAAAAAACATATAGCCATTCAAAATGCCTGTATGGATGCCAGTAGGACTCATAGTATAAGTATAATCTTTTTCAGTTGGGATGATATACAGGCAAAATTATCCGAGTTTACATTAATTCGAAATCAATATTTCCCGCATTTAAAGGAAGCATCTACGGTACTCCAAAATGACTTACGAGAAAAGATAAGAAGGCTTGAAACGCTTATCTCGAAAATTGAAATTCAAAATCCGAATGCCAAAAAACAATATCGAGATATACCTTATACTGATATTTTGCTACCAATAATGCCGGAGGAAGCTCAAAAAACGCTGACTGCAATAATCATGAAAATTGCTTTGTTTCAGTCATTCGCGCAAATCCAATATAAGCGGTTCAGGTGCCTTTTCAATTACAGCGCATCATATACCCAATTCGGTGATGGAACATATGCGCCGGGATTTGAAATTATTTGCGGGGAAGTTAAATTTCTTTCAAACTGTACTAGGCTGATAAAAGAACTTCAATATAATCCAGACCGCTTTTGGGAGCAAGTTGATCGTTATATAGATAATAAGGATTTCAACTATATAAAATTGAGAATGGAATTATTACCAGTCGAAGGATTAACTTGTTATGACTTTGAAATCGACGGGCAAACTGGCAATTATTATATCAAATTGAAGATGTCTGAAGAGCTTGAATATCACAAATTGAATTCGCTAAGTGCGGTTTTGCCCTTTATAGCACAGCTGACGAAACCAATAATTAGTTTAATTGATTTTGATAAAATAGGCAAGCATTCGGCATTCATGAAACTCTTCCTATTTAGTTTAAGAGAAAATTCTTTTAAACGCAGTTTATTAAAAGTGAATGTCGAAGATTTTGATGACTGGGATTTTGAGTATTATCCAAGCGAATAAGATTAAATTAGGGTTATTACGTTAGCCGGTGAAGAAGCTTCGCACATTGCTTTATTGAAGATATAAGGGTTTAAAAATGTGTCTTTGATATAGGATAATATTAATAGTGGTCCTAAGGCTTACGATATATATAAACCGCATTGCATTCCAGTCCGCTGGCAATTAGTGAGAATGTTTGTCATGAAATCTGAATCGCTTGTTTTCTCTCAGAAAAGTCAATGTTGATGTTACAGGTACGGACCTTTTTTCTCTATGAATATCCTGGCTTTTATGCGCAAATCGTCCCTCGTGGTTGGGCTTTCCGCTATATCTTCTGCCGAAGGACACCGCCTGAATCCCTTATGAAAAATCAATCGGCCGCATCGGTGAAAGGACGCTATACTTTATTATCTTGCCATAACCTTATTACAGGATATGGATCAAGATATCGAAGCACTTTTTCAAAACCATTATCAATATTATGCGACCGTCGGTATCGAAACGATTAAACAGCAGGCCGGCCAGGTAGAGCAGGTCAGCATAGACTATCAGGGAAGGGTAATCTATGAATTGCTGCAGAACTCTTTCGATAAAGCCCTGAAACAAATAAAGGTGCTCGTTAAAAACGGCAACCTGTATATAGCCAACGACGGCACCCGGTTCACTTACAGAGAAAATTATAACTATCAGCAAGGCTCCGATATCCGCGGAGATTTTCAGGCGCTTTGCTCGATATCCACCTCCGATAAGGATGTTAATACCAGCATAGGCAACAAAGGCGTAGGTTTTAAATCCGCATTTTCCGTGTCTTCTCATGACTATGCTGATATACATACCGACGGAAATATCATCGGCAGGGATAACGTGATCATTCGTCGGACCTTGGTGTCGTTCAGGATATACGATACTTTCAAGGATGCAGACGATATTCCGGATCAGTTAGATATGGTAACCGCCGATAAACTCAGAGAGCAGATCGGTAAAGCGAACCTTCACAATAAAGATAAAGGGGTACCCGGTTATTATTATCCTATTTTATTAAAAGAACGCGATGCCGTGGTGTCCGGGTTGATGGACGAGGGCTTCGTTACCGTGATCCAGGTTCCACTTTCGACCGGCGGTATTACGGATATGGCACGCTTTTTCCGTGATATCAGCGGCATCAATTTCCATTTCATACAATTGCGCGTCAATAATCCGATCACAATCCATTTTGAAACCGAGGGTGCCGAAAATTTGACCTTCCAAAGGGGGATTCAGGAGAGTGAACCAGGGCTGCTCTTTCATTGCCCGGTAAATGATAACTTAAAAACATTAGCGCAAAATGCCGGCATTAATCTCAGGCAGCCAAGGGTAGCGGTCTATTTCAGAACTGGGCTTGATAAACACGGAGAAACAGGCAAGCTTTACAACTACCTACCGACGACGATAAGCTCACCCTTTCATTTTGTAGATCTACATGCCGACTTTCACACCTCCGTCGATCGGACAGGCATCAACTGGGATCTTAAGATAGGCGCTTACAACAAAGCCTTATTAGAAGCATGCACCGAGCTTTTATGTTACGCAATAAACAGTTATCTCGATTCCACCCACAGGCAGAAGCTAAATTACCGTTATATCGATACCAGGGAACTGGCGACAATGGCGAATCTTGATTTTAAGTGGTTCTATCTGAAATCCGATGGCGGCCTAGATACATTCCGCACGGTTCGCAGGATACTGGATATTGGGAATAACCGGTATGCCATAGCATCCACTCTGCTAGCCAATATTGCGTTGAAGTTTTTCCGTTCCGCACCTCAGGGTGGCAAAGATGCTTACACCAGTTTTTTTAATCACGTGGCAGGTTTTACGGACAATTTTGCAAGGGGATACGGTGGCTACAGGGAGCGCACCACCGAATTTAAATTACAACTAGCAAAAGACCTTGTCCGACTAAAAGCCCAGGTAATTCCCGAGGGGCCTGAAGGCCCCGTGTCGATTACCGACGAAATCATTTTTCGAGATAACAGAAACGATCTGGCCAAAGTTCCGCCATTCATCGGCGTAAACCTGACCTCGTTCGAAGTGCCTGACGAAGAACTGAAAAAAGGGCTCGGCATCAAAAATTTTAATGATCGTAACGAGATCCTTAAATATTTTCGCCAGGTGTCGCCAACGGGCAATTTCAGGGACAAAAAGAGTGCGTACACCGTCGATGAACAGCGATTGCTATTAAGCAGTATCGCTTCGATGATGGGCAGGAATACGGAAACGATCGTCTCGACCCACCGCTATTCAGGCTACGTCAATTCCAGAGGCGACAATAACAGCGTTGCCGACCTGGCGAATTTCGCACTGTCGACCATATTTCTGAGGACAACATCGAAGGTTTACAAACCGGCGCAACTATGCGCCAATGACGAAATCGACCTTAAGTTTCTTCCGGAAATGCCGGAGGGCGTGCATGTCGATACTTTTCTTAAGTATCTCGGCGTCTCCTTTAATCGGGAATACCGTTTCGTCGACAAGCCCATCAGCGACAGATTGATGAAAGGCCTTGATTATATCCCGGCGATCTCGGTACGGCCGGGTGGAAAAGATGATCAACTGGTGTATGCGAATATCGTCAGGCATGCCAGGATCATCTACCGAAAAAAGGAAGTACACCCGGCCGTGATCAACAACCAGTATTCATTTTTAACTGAAATGAAGACCTACGAATTCAAGGAAGAAGGTATTCCGTTGCTTGTCAGGAATTATGATTCTTTTCCGAAAATCTATCTTGATATGCTGCTGGCGGTATGCCGTAAAAATATGGCTGTGAAGAAAAACGATATGGTCAGGTTCTATCAGCAGGTTTTTCGGCCCTTCCTTAAAAAACTTAAAATATGCCTTGTCTCCGAACGCGGCGAACTGAAATTCGTCAATGCGGGAACGCCGGTTTTCATCGTGACGAGCGAGGATGATTATAGACTCGCCATTCAGCGCGATATCCCGGTGCTCTGCTTTTATGTAAGTCGGATCATTAATCCTAAAGATGACAATCTGAATGGGACGATAATCATCTTCAGGGAGGGCAGGCTCCACGTCGCCGATCCGGTCGATAAAACGGCTTACTTCAGAACCTTGCTTGAAAAGAGGATGTTTTATTTATTGAAAGAGATCTCGATTTTAAGGCTAACAAATCTGGATTATTTTGAAAGCCCGGAATTGATTGTTCAGTTATCGGCAAAACTGGCCTGTACCAGATTTATCGAGGCTTCATGTCTCAAACGGGAAATTCATTCGGATTACTTCGAAGAGCCTGTTCCGGACGTTCGAGAATTCGACGCGGATAAAACAACAGTCTATATGCTCAGGGACCTTCAGAAAAGTGGCGCGGCGCAGGCGATCGCCAAAGGTCTGCTTACTAGCCATCAATATGCAGGTGCCGTCGAATTGATTATCTTCCATAGAAGCGATAGCTCCCTCGAAGTACTATATGGAAAGTATAGGGCCGATTACGAAGTATTTCAAAAAAAATGGATTACCAATTATTCCGATCGATTTGCTAGGTTTGTAAGGAAGATCATGTCCACCGCTGGAATAAGCCGGCCCAATAACGACCCGGCGTGGTACCGGTACAATATGCAACACAGAAGCCAACTCCTGCTGGCCATTTACGAGAAGGGTGATCTCGGTCGTTTGATTCAGATTATAGATGGGATCAAGGAGACCTTCGATAATGGTGTTTTCTTCTATTTCGCATTGGACATCGACTATAATATGTACGATGAACGCATCGCAAGGCTCAAGCTGATTATCGATGCACACCCGGGAGATGTGGCGGATTCGTTCGCTAAGCGGGTCAAGGCACTGATCGGCAAACTCGGAATCGATGACCCGCTGGACAGACTGGAAGGTGAGATGAGAGTCAGCTATCCGGGAGCATTTGTCAATGGATCGGAAGGTGAGCGCCTCCGCGAAACTAAGGAGCAGGTCGGTATAGAATCGGCAGTCGAGCGGATCTTCAAGAGCTTTCCGGGCACTCCGGAACGAACGCAGACGCTTTTCCACACTGGGGAAAATACCGTAGTGCAAGTAGATATTAAGATGAGAAAGGTGATTTATCAGGGGAAAGATCTTCCCGGACAAGGTAGCGAAGAAACGGGGGCCAGCGGCGAGGTCGACGTTCTTCTGGTGATGATCCGCCACCTGTTGTTAAAGACCGTGCTTGAACGAAAGAAGGCGTTGAAGAAGGTTTACGAACTGATCCTTGAAAAGTCGAAAAAGGATGATGCCACGATTAAAAAGAAGCGGGACATCTACAATAACTGCCTACATTGTGTCGACGACGATCAGGCCCTTACTAAAGCGCTGATCCCTTTTTATTATGTAACTCTCCATGATAAGTACGCCTTTGCGGATTTGTTCGCCTGGTATGACGGTCGGGCAATGGTGATCGAAGTTAAGTCGACCACGAACGCCAGAAAGGGTGATTTTACCTTATCGGGCAGCGAAGTCAACGAAGCGATGGGAAACAATAATTACATGATCGTCCGGGTGACTCCGGAGGAAATGATTTTTCTCGGGAACCCAATCTTTGATATAAAAGAAAAGCTGACAAAAATCGAAGGGACCAATTTCGAGATCATTCCTACCGCCTATAACTTTAAATATTTCAAAACTGAACCATGATTAAATCAATCAAGTGATCTTTTCCGACTCTTCCTGGGCTGGGAAAAACTTCAGTGAAATCTTAAGACACGGTTTGGGTTTGAAGGATGTATTGTCGATTTTAAACATTGCCAACTGGAGGCCGGTACGGCGGCCTCCAGTTGCTTGGAACGGCTGATGGATGTGTCGCCGAGGTTAGTGGACAGGCTTTCCCTGTCCTGCATGATCTGGCCAATCTTTTCTGACACCATCTTAGCGGTATTCCCCGCTAGTTGGCCGACCTCCATATCGTCGACAATGTTTAATACCACATCAGCAGCCTCGCGACCGTATTCTTTGCGCAAAGTGCTGGTCATATGTGCATTTTTATATAGCAATCCCCATTTATGGCGCTGAGCGTGTGAATTACCTCTGCCAGTACCCTTGTCCTTCCGCAAATCTAAAAATCATTATGCACAAACAATCCTGGTCATTCATCAAAAGATTGTTTTATTGAAGGCATAGGCAAAAGATTTTGCGCAAAATCACTGATATCCTCCCGATGCTCTAACAGTTAAATCAATTATCCGGTAATATTTTATAAACTGCGACATGTCAAAACCGCGTTTATGGTGTTCAACTGCTTTAATCATGTATTTGGTAGATTATAATTACATTCGCTATCGACTAAAACTTTATTAACGATTAATCATACATGGAACAAGGTCTGAAACTGATCGCCATTAAACCGCTATTGCATTGCGCCCCCAAATTTCTTAGGGTCCTTAATCCTGGCGAGGTTTATTATTTATATCAAGGTTATAAAATTTCGCCACACACGAAAACACAGGAAAAGATCACCTTACCGCAAACCACCGTACCTGCCATATTCGATATTGGCCACATTAAAGTCGAACTCAGTGCCATCGTGGGGAAGAATGGTTCCGGAAAAAGTAGTCTCGTAGAACTGTTTTACGCCATACTCTACAATATCGCCCATCGACTGGATTTTATTGAAGAAGGAGATGAAGAAGGTGAGCCATATTTGAAAGAACCAGATGTGTTTGCTGACATTTATTATCAATTGAACGGTACCCACTATCGCATCCGCTCAGTGGGCAGCCAGCTATTATTAAACGAGTTTAACAGCAATGGCATAGGTTTTAAAAAAAGCCGAGGCATCCGCAACCTTAATCAATTAAGCGCCCTTTTCTATTGCATCGTAATCAATTATTCTCAATATTCCCTGAATAGTCGAGACCTGGGTCATTGGATAAAAGCGATATTTCATAAAAACGACGCATATCAAACTCCGATAGTGCTGAACCCTTTCCGCAAAGAAGGCAATATCGACATCAATACGGAGACTTACCTGGTCCGTTCCCGGCTGTTGGCCAATATCATGGAGGGAAAGGATTATGCACTCTGGTTCAATTCCGAACAAAAAATACCGGAAAGACTGATTTTTGAATTAGATGAAGATAAACTAGGTTATAAACCCGAGGAAGAAAAACGAAAGGAGCTTTTAGAACATTACGAAACGTACTGGCCTGATACGGACCGGGCTATTATTGATCATTTTTTTTCAGGTAAAAAAATAGAACTCGGCAATGGCGAACTGGAGGAATTTGCCAAAAAATATATCCTGTTAAAACTGGAAAGCATTTCCCGGAAATACAAACCTTACTGGCGCTTCCGGGATTTTATGAATCCTGAGAGCGACCAGTTGCGTCCGTTTGTTGCTAAACTCAAAGGTGATCTCAGCCACGTTGCGTACAAGATCAAGCAGGCCATCCACTTTTTGTACCTAACGACACTTCCCAAATTAAAAAAAGGGTTTGCGCGCAGCGTTTTCGGGTTGATACAACGTATTAAGGCGGCGCGCGAAAAAGAAGCGGGCTTACCTATCATCGAACTTATACCACCTTCATTTTTCAAAGTCGATATCGAGTTTCATAATAAGCATGACCGCTTCAACTTGTTGAGTTCCGGCGAAAAGCAAAAGATATACGCGTTGTCGTCCCTGATCTATCACCTTAAAAATCTTAACTCAGTGAAAGTCGACACCACGAACATACCTCGTGCAGAAAAACTGGTCAAGTATCAAAATATTAACATCATTTTCGACGAAGTAGAACTTTACTATCACCCCGAACTGCAGCGTCGTTTTATCAAAGACATGTTCGATAATATTCGCGCCGCAAAGTTAAATGATATCAAAGCCATCAATTTTCTTTTTGTGACCCATTCGCCTTTTATCCTGTCCGATATTCCCAATAACCATATTCTTTACCTTAAAGCCAAACAATACAAGACCGAACAACTTGCTCAGGTCGCTGAAACCTTTGGCGGCAATATCCATGACTTGCTTGCCAACAGTTTTTTCCTGGACGAAAATGGATTTATGGGCGAATATGCCCGGCAAGTTATCACCTCGGCGTTTTATTATTTATCACCGGATGACAGAAAATCTCAGAAAAAACCGGAACTGGAGATTGAATGGGACGAACTGAAAGTACGCAGCGTGATAGATATGATCGGCGAGCCGCTCATCAAACGCAGTCTCAACGAACTATTTACTGATAAGTTCCTGCCAACAGTTAGTGAGATCGACCGCGAGATCAAGCGCCTGCAGGGCTTAAAAGCCGCCAAACAAAGCCAATCGCAACCATGAGAGCTATCGCTATCAACGCTGTCAAACAAGTGATCAGCCATTTCAGCAAAGACATTAAAACGCAGCAAACAGACATTGAAAATCGGTTGCAGGAATTGATCGATACACCACTTACGGATAACCGTCAGCTGAGATACGCCCGGCTCCTTAAAACCAAGGCAGCGAAGATCATTACCGCGGAGCCTAAAGATCTACTCAAGATGCAGGCTGAGTTTGACCGGATCATCCATGCTGATGATATGGAATCCGATGTCTATGAAACTTTCCGGAAACAGATTCTTACCAAACTTCGTTACAGCCACCGACGGAGCGTATTCTACCCAGCCTATTTTGGACGGATCGGAATCAAGGCCTGTGTTTACTGCAATGCCCAATCCGCTTTGACCATCACCCGGAAAAAAGAAAAGGACACCGATGAAACGCGGCTTCAGGCCAAGTTCCAGGTCGACCACTATCTGGCGAAAAAAGCTTATCCCTGTTTCAGCATCTCTTTATTCAACCTCTATCCAGTCTGCAGCAGTTGCAATAATGTGAAAGGAACCAAAAAGATCGATTTCTCACTATACGTAGACCAACCTGCCACCTCAAATTTTAAATTTTACCTTGAAAAAGGCAGCAAGGGCAAATACCTGAACAGCCGCGACCTTCAGGATGTAAAAATATGTTTGGATAGCGGCAATAAAGCCTTACCCGCCGATTACTCCGACTACGCCACTCTTTTTGAACTGGAAGGTATTTATAAAGAGTATAAGGACGTAGCCAGCGAATTGATCTTAAAGGCCGAGGTTTATACCTCCGACTACAAGCGGACCTTGTTAAATAGTTTTCAGAACTACATGAAGGCCGAAAATATTGACCGCCTCATCACCGGCAATTACACCGCAGAAGAAGAAATTCATCAAAGACCCTTAGCCAAGTTCGTCCGCGATATCAGTATTGATGTAGGACTGATCGAAAAGAAATAACCAACGAGTATTTCCAAAATTCATATAATAGCTTAAAGTTGAGGCTGTTATCATGATTTATTTTTTAGGCTATTTTCGAGTTCAGAAAGCTGTTATTGATAGACGCATAGGAAATAAAAAAAAACGCAATAAAATAGTTCGAGTTTAGTCCTGTCGGGGCTGTTTGACACAACTAATTTGGGCAGCCCCAACGCGACTAAATTCGAACCAATTTGCAAAAGAAGTTCAGGTTTTATCTGTTCTTTCTTACTGATTCTACAATATTACATATGAACCAGGTACATGAATTTTAAAAATTTTCACGCGGGGGCTAATAGGTTTATTTAAGCTTTGCGGTAACTACAAACTTCCGGTTTGTATTATGAATAATAATAGGTTCAATTTCTTTTTGGACGAGTGAGTCAATTATCCTGCATATGCTTTATTGTCAATGGATTGATAATTTTAGAAATCAAAAGGTAATCGACTTTTTTGAGTGGGCTACCAACTCGGCTAACATCTGAATCGCAAATTGCATGAAACTGATTTCATAGTGGCAAGTAGCCCTAAACCTAATATTTTTATTAGGATGTAACCAAATGGTAAGTCGTATTCCTGCCACCTCCGGGTTCTTTTTCCAGTATGCCTTTTTCAATAAGGTCTTGTATGTCCCTTAAAGCCGTATCAGGCGAGCTTTTTGTCATTTTTGCCCATTTGGTACTGGTCAGGCTTCCAAAGAAATCATCCAGTAAAGTGGTGATCATATACTGTTGCCGGCTATTGAGCGCGGTATCACGATTGCGTTCCCAAAATTTAGTCCTGTTTACGACGGTGGCCAAAGTTTTTTCCGTATGATCCATCGCATGAAACAAACAATCCAGGAACCAACTTAGCCAGGTCGTTATATCCAGCCCTCCTTTTTGGGTTTGTTCCAGTATATCGTAATAGGCCGTTTTTTCACGAAGTATTTGCGCAGACATACTATAAAAACGTTGTGGTGTGCCGTCGGCGCGGGCAAGCTGCATATCCGTTATTGCTCTCGTTATACGGCCATTACCATCATCAAAGGGGTGTACGGTTACAAACCATAAATGCGCTACTGCCGCTTTTAGCACCATATCAGTCATTGGTTCCGAATTGAACCATTTTAAAAATGTTTCCATTTCAGCACCCAGGCGTTCCGCTTCGGGTGCTTCAAAATGTACTTTTTCCTTACCCATTGCGCCCGAAACGACCTGCATCGGCCCGGCTTCCGGCGTGCGCCACGCGGCAACCGTTATTTTATGCATTCCGCTTCTACCGGTTGGAAATAAGGCAGCATGCCAGTCGTACAGGCGGTCGGCTGTAAGTTCATCTGTATAACGTTGCGTTGCATCCAGCATCATTTCCACAACGCCTTCTACACTACGGTCTGCGGGGACAGCTCCGGCTAGTTCTATCCCTAATCTGCGTGCTATGGATGAGCGTACCTGTTCGGTATTTAATTTTTCTCCTTCTATCTCGCTGGATTTGGTTACATCTAGTGTAAGGGTATCCAGCACTGCTGTTTCCCGCAATTTAAAACCAGCAGAACTCATTAGGCCTAGTATACGCCCCTGCCTGTGGCGTACTTCTCCAAGCCGCGTCAGCAAAGCTTCCGTGTTCCAGGTAAAATTTGGCCATCCCTTTAACTGATGTATATACATATTCTCCGCAATTATGCGGTAAATGTAGCCATTATTCTCCGCATTTCAAATTATAATCCGCAAATTTGCGGATTATAAAAATGTTATTCTCCGCAAACTTTCTTTTTACACTTAAATACAAACAATTACTTAAATAAATTTGTATACACTAAAATAAAAATTGTATATTTGTATACAGGTAAAATTAAACATGGAAAATACAATAGCAACGAACTTGAACCGCATCCGTAGATGGAAAAACCTCACGATGCAGGAATTAGCCGATATGGCCGAGATTTCGAAACAGGCTATATCACATTATGAAAATGGTATCCGGCATCCTGAAAGCCATATACTCATCAGGCTTGCCAAGGCATTAAACGTTGACCTCGGCGATTTTTATGAAGATAAGGACGTTGAGATACAACTGAACAGTGTTTATTACCGACAGGGCAGCCATTTAAGCGATTTGGAAAATCAGGTAATTAAAGACTTTGCCAGTGCTTACATTAAGGATTACCTGGAACTGGAAGAAATTTCAGGCGAGCAGGTGTTGTTTGATAATCCGATTAAGGATCAAACGATCGCTAATCCTACTGACGCATTAAAGGCGGCTAAAGAGCTTCGGAAGAAATGGAAATTAGGCGACGCGCCTATATACAATATAGCGCACCTGTTGGAGCGTAAGGGCATACGGGTTTTTAAGGTTTTGTTCAATGTGAACATTGAAGGCTTGTCGGGCTGGGTTAACCATAACAGGATACCTGTCATCATGATTAACGCCCGTCAACAGGATATACCGAGAATGAGATTTACCCTTTTGCACGAGGTAGGTCACCTCTTACTGGCCATCAGGGAAAACACTACGGAAGAAATGATCGAAAGAATCTGCGACACCTTTGCAGGGGCGGTATTATTACCGGAAGAAATTGTTATTCAGACTTTCAGCAGGGGCAGAACGCGGGTTTCGATGGCCGAGTTGCGGAATATCAAAGAACTGTACGGTATTTCTATTATGGCCATAATGGTTAGGGCGAGATCGAGTGATGCCATTAGTATAGATCAGTTTTGCAGATGGCGGGAATCGGATTATTTCGGTGTTGATTCAGGAATGTATCCCGGTGAGGAAGAACCTAAAAAGTTTTTTCAAATGCTATACAAATGCCTGAGTGAAAACAAAATCGGTTTTGATAAGGCTGCCAAATTGAGTAAAAAAAGCGAGTTCCATTTTAGGAAGGAGTATTACGAAAACTTAGAATACGTTTTTTAAAATGAAAAGCTACGTTATAAATGATTTGCACTTTGTCCTTGTAATCAGCCGCATAGGTGGTATTATCAATTACCTGACACCGAAAGAGATCTGTTTTTATATAACGGATTACAATTTTGAAATGAAATGTACGGCCATCGAACAAAAACAGGCCAGGGCAATGATCGCTTTAGGTTTGCTTAAAATCATATCGCTGTCTGCCGACCAGGTTAAAGAATCGTTTCGGTTGTTTAATATTTATAAACCGAAGTTTATACCGGAAACCATTTCTTCGATTGTAGTGGCGCAAGGCTTGAACTTAACACTGGTGAGCGACGACATCCTGCTTACCAGTACGGCCGGTAAAGAATTAAAAACAAGGGTGTCAAGTTATAGTAACCTGGCTCAGAATCTGGTAGGGATTGTATTCGATATGGGCGGGAATGTGGACTTGGAAATATTAAATATGTATATATAAAAAAACCAGGAGGAAAAATCGCCCTGGCTTGTAAATGCAAAAAAGCATAAGCCTAATTAGCTCGTGTCTTTAAAGTATGTTACGATGTGGTAATCAAAACTACTTTCTTTTTTGCAATTCTGCAAGCTGACGACGAATTTTCAACTAAAAAACGCTGATTTAGCGCGGTTTAGTTCCTGAATGGTCGGATTTAACACTTATTAAATTAAAAATTAAGCAAGTTACTGAATATGATTCAGCCTGCTGCCGAAATGATACGCAGCACTTTAACACAATTTTTAACGGTTTTAGCAGCGCAATTTTAACAAGCTGCCTGCTTCGCCACAATTCAGTAATCGGTAGCGCAATCGTGCGTTACCCTGTTTTATAATAATTTAATAAGTAAGTACATTATGGAAAATATCAAAGAACCGCATGAGGTTCAACATTTTGCAACATCAGTTAATGAGATTGAGCTTCTGTTTCACGAGCCTAAAGTTAGCGGGTTAGAACTGATGGAAAAGGCTGACCTGAAACACATCGAATGCCTGGAGCTATTTCAGCTTTTTGAAGATAACTTCAAAAAAATAGCAAAGGATGAAATCGTTGATTTATCAGCAAAAGGGTTTGAGCGTTTTGTTACTAAAGAAGCCGAATACAGGGGCTATAGTGTAAACAATGATCCGGAAGTTACGGATAAACGTGAGCTGACCCCGGTGGAAATATTAAAACTGGCTGGCCTCGACCCGGAAGAGCATTTTCTGATTCTGGTTAACAAAGACGGCACTAAGGTTAGTTACGGGCATCAACCACAGGTCAAGATAAAAATTCAATGCGGCGGTATGCACTTTGTCACCGAACGTAAGGATTGCATAGTTGATATTGAGCATTGCTTTAACTGTGGCGTTATACCTGTCATAGCTTTTAAGTACATTATCAAAATCAATACCACACCGTTCACGGTTGATAAACCCGCTATGACTGGCCGTGAGATACTGGCCTTAATCAATGAAACCCCTGAAACCTACTATTTAAGATATAAGCATAAAGGGGGGGCTAAAATTGTCGAAGCCGACGAGGTAGTTGATTTCACAGCCTGTGGTATTGAAAGGTTTAGTGCCAAAGCCAAAAATTGTACAGAAGGTCGCGTTAACAAACGCGACTTTCTTTTACCGGAAGAGGATATTAATTATTTGGAAGAAAAAGGTATCGCGTACGAAACTGTTCTCAATGGTGAAACGCAATGGGTTATTTTACGCGGCTATGGTATACCTGCGGGTTATAACCATGCTAACCCTGATATAGCCATTCGCATACCGCAAAACTATCCCATTGCACCGCTCGATATGTTTTATATGTATCCAAACCTGGCAAGAACCGATAATCAGGCCATAGGCGCTTTATCTCCGTTAACCATTGAAGGCAAATCTTACCAGCAATGGTCAAGACACCGAACCGCAGCTAATCAGTGGGTACCCGGTGAAGATAACCTGGCGACCCACATTGCGCTAATGAACCATAGTTTGCAACAAGAATTCAACAAACGATAACGATGGAGTTCCACTTAAAAATGACCGGTGACAGCCACCGGCAACTGAGGGAACATCTTTTCCCCGGTGATGAAAAAGAAGCCATCGCGTTTGCATTATGTGGCCGTCACATTACAAGTAACCAGAAATGGTTACTTGTACATAGGCTATTGTTTATACCACATGACGTATGTATCAGGAAGGGTGACTTTATAGAATGGCCGACGAACCTGATTGACGATCTGGTGAATGAAGCTGCCAGAAAGGGAATGGGTGTTTTAAAAATACACTCCCATCCGAAAGGTGATACCAGTTTTTCTGAACTTGATGACGCTTCTGACCGTATTATCTTTCCGTCCATTTATTCGCTGATGAACGATACGGAGCCGCACATGAGCGCGATAATGTATGAAGACGAGTCCATTATTGCCAGGGTGGTAACACCGGGTAATGAGTTTTTAAACGTTGAAAGAATTACCGTTGTAGGGGATACTGTTAAATTGATGCGCAGCAAGAATGAGTTTACCACCCATGCTGCCTCGCTGCGAAATCAACAAACATTTGGCGAGGGTACGGTATCTCTTCTAAAGGACATGACGGTCGTAGTGATTGGTTGTTCGGGTACCGGTAGTATAACTATTGAACAGTTGGCGAGATTAGGAGTGGGTAAATTAATAATCGCGGATTCAAAACCAATCGACTATAAGAACCTTAACAGGATATTAAATTCTAAAGAAGAGGACGCACGTTACAAAAGGCCGAAGGTCGATGTTTTAAAAGCGGCGATCACCTCTTTCGGGTTTAATACGGAAGTTGAAATATATCAGAGCCTGTTACAGGAAGACCCTAGGCTGATCAATGCCGCTATAGGTGCCGATTTCGCGTTTGGATGTGTTGATTCGGTTGAGGGACGCAGCATTTTAAACTCCCTGGCTACTTTTTATCTTTTGCCATATATAGATATGGGTGTAAAATTAGTTGCAGATAAAAAGGGCGGTATAGATGAAATATCGGGTTCAGTGCATTATTTACAGCCGGGTAAATCATCCTTGCTTTCAAGGGGTGTTTATACATTGCAACAGTTAAGTTCAGAAGAACTAAAAAGAACCAATCCTGAAATGTATGAGGAACAGCGTAAAAGAGGCTATGTGGTAAATATGGATGTGGAAAGTCCGGCTGTAATTTCTATCAATATGCAGGTTTCGTCGCTTGCCGTATTGGAGTTTTTAGCCAGAATACACCCATTTAGGTATGATCCCAATAAGCGGTTTGCACAAACCGATATAACGATCAGCGAATGGGAGATCTGGCATTCCGAAGAGGGTGAGCCGGATAGATACCTTGCTAAGTTTGCCGGGCGCGGATTGATGCAGCCATTTTTAAATTTATCATCACTACGCATGTTATGATTAAAAAACTGTTTTTCTTTTTAAAAGTTCAATACAGACGAATCGTTTTACGTAAGCCTTTATATATCAATAAATATGTAGAAACGATACCGGAAAATTTGAAGCCGGGCATATTATATATAGAAGGCAGCGATGGTAAATATTGGTTTGCCGCTTTATTGTGCCCTTGTGGTTGCGGAAAAGAGATCAACGTTAACTTGGACAGCGATGAATCACCCTGCTGGAAGCTGGGTGATTCAAAATGCTCAGATTTAACTCCATCTCTTTGGAAAAATAATGGCTGTAAAAGTCATTTCTTTTTAAAAAAAGGAGAGATCAAATGGTGTTAAGTGACCAGTTATATTTGAATTATAATCAAATCCATTATGATGTTTGACCACAACTACTTATTACAACTTATTGCTGATAGCGTAGAGGAAAATCCGGAGCTTGAATATAAAGCGGCGGGTGCATTGCAGCGTGATGATAAAAAGGTCATGGAGATCACTAAAGATGTATCTTCGTTAGCAAACTCAAACGGTGGCGTATTAATTTATGGCATTGCTGAAAACCAAAATAACAAGCGTTTCCCCGAAAAAATAGATCCGGTTGACTGTAAGTCAATTAGTAAAGAATGGCTGGAACAGGTGATTAACGGTAAAATTCGGCCACGCATTCACGGGCTGAAAATCCACGTTGTAGCAATACCGGGAAATCCGGATCAGGTGGTTTATATTTTGGAAATTCCTAAAGGTGAAACCGCACACCAGGCCGATGATAAAAAATATTATCGCCGCCATAATTTTATGGTAGAGCCTCTATATGACCATGAAATCCGGGATATTATGGGCAGGCAGAATAGCCCGAAGATAATGGTAGACTTTGAGATAGTCAAAATTGAGGATTATATACAAGTTGTTGGCGGAAAGAAATTTTTTCACTACTTCCTAAATGTTTATGCCCAAAACGTTGGCCGGTTATATGCGAAGTATATTAACGTTACGCTTACCGTGCCCAAAAGGTGCGTCAATCTACAGAAATATGAAGGGCAAAACGAGGCATTAACGCAGTTGCAATTAGATAACAAAGTAAGAGATCTGGTTGAGCCGAATGCTGAACGCTATTATCAAGGGCCAATTGCTAAGCCTAAACAATATGGCCCGGCGCGTCATGAGCCCCTTTTGCCGGGTATGCGTACAGCAATTGGCCAAATACCTATTCACGAATATTCGACAGATTCGGGCAATACTATCAGTTGGACGTTATATGCTGATAATGCAGAACCAACAGCCGGTGAGGTAGAATTCTGTGATGTAAAACGATAATGAAACATTGATTACAAGAAATATGCATCCATCTGATCAATACCTGCTTATAACATAAACAGCAAGTTAGGGGCAAAAAAAAATCGGACAAAACTTGATATTTCAAGTTTGTCCGATTCGGTAGCCCAAACAAGACTCGAACCACTTAGGAGTTTAGAGTACCCAAATCCATCAACTGGACTAATAAATAGTTCGAAAATAATCTCATAGGGATCGCCATAATGTAACCTATGGGATTCGAACCGTAATGAATAAACCGAATTAGCGGGAGACTAAAACTATAGGTTGTAAAAGTAGTTATTCTTAAAAACCTACCTATGGCAACACAAAGCAAATATTTCAAATTCCGTGGACGTTTCGATTTCTCACCACACCGTTTCGAGATCGGCAACCCGATCATACAGAATAAGGCTTTGTCAGATAACTTCTTTCTAAATAAGCTCTACAAGCTTGGTAAAGAAGAATTTTCATCGTACTATAACTTTCACCTCATTTACTTTTCAAAGTGCAATCCTGAGCAGGAAGAAGAGTTTTTTTATCATGTTACAGACATTGTAATTAGTCGCATCGCCTTCTTTAAAAAAAAAGATCCGTTTTCGTCAAGTTACCCCGATCACATGGCAACGGCGAGGCAATTGGAAGCTTTCCTATATTTCTTGAAGAAAGTTGACCGCTGGCATAAACTCGCGCCTATAGAATCAGTCGTAGCAGAAAAAGACCGGATGATCGATCAGCTAAACGGCAGAATAGCTGATCTGGAGGCACAGTTAAAAGAGTCCACTAAATATGATGCAGGCGAAAAGATCGTCATTGACAAAGGTAGCATATCTACTTTCATGAATCTCGTACATCAAATACAAGATCTAAAACTACCAAACAATAACCGGCTCGCCCGTTCCCAGGCACAAAGCCCCTGGTATAAAATGATTGCCAAATATTTCAAACATGGTGATAAAGACATCTCCATTGATACTGCGCATAATTACTTCCCGGCGAATAAGGACGACAAGCCATCCAAGTACATCAATATTGCAGAAGACGACAAGCTTTTCAAAATCGTTCCCAAAGAGAAAAAGTAAACTACCTGTCCAAATCTGACTAAACGCCTCCATTGGTCATTCATTTTGCCATTTCCCTCTTGACATTTGAGCTATAGTGTTCACAGGTAACTATTGTATACCGCCTTTGAACCGGTTTAATATTTACCCAAAACAACAGGAGGATCAGTGATGAATTTGGAGATTATCACCAAAGAAGATTTAATGGAGTTCAAAAGCGAGCTGCTAACCGAGATTAAAAAACTCGTTCAGCTGGACGGACAAGCTACGTCTAAGAAATGGCTCAAAAGCAACGAGGTCAGAAAGCTGCTGAAGATCTCGCCTGGCACCTTGCAAAACCTGCGAATCAACGGTACGCTTCGCTTTACCCGTATCGGAAGTATCATGTACTACAAGCTGGAAGATATCAACAAGCTTTTGGAAGGAGGCATTCAATGAGAACCAAGCTATCGAATGCAGAGCTTACCGGATACGGTAAGCTGCTGCGCCGCATGAGCAAAGACGAGCGGCTCAATGCAACGCATGTCAGCCTGTTTACAGGCTTGTTCGTTCATTGGCAAAGGAATGGCTATGCCAACCCTTTTGCAATCACCAGGAAAGAGATGATGGCGTTCAGTAAGATCGCCTCGATTGCCACTTACCACAAGTGCATTAAAGAACTGGATGCGTATGGCTATATCCGTTACCAGCCCTCTTACCATCCCAAACTCGGCAGCCAGGTTTACTGGCCTGCCGGTTGGGAGATTTAAAAGTTATAGCGATAGCTGGTTATACAGATATACAACTAAGCATATAACCAGCTATCGGTATAACAAAATAACCGGTCTGCAAAGCAGACCGGCGGCGAAGCAATGTCCTCGCGCAGAAAGCGGGGGGAGCAAGCGGAAGTCGGGCGCACCCGACTTTTTCCGCTTGCCCTGCGGGGCAAAGGCGTTTTGCGTATACCTGCGGTATACTTTACCCCCCGCTTAAAGCCATAACAATAAGAAACAGTATACCTGGCGGTATACTAAGAACGAAGAAAGTGTATGAAGGCTACGAAAGATGAAAATGTGAAAACGATCAGGTTCCCGGTCAAGACAGACGAGAAGCTGCAAATACTGGCTAATAAGAGCGGACTGACCAAGCTGGATTTCTTTATCCACATGGTGGATTATTTCTATAAGTCAAAGAAAGATCCAAGGGACCTGAATGATGAGTTGCTGAAGAATGCGATCAATAAAAAGACCGATAATATCGTTGCTTTTATCAAGACGCAGGAGCAGGATTTGTTAATCCCGATGAAGAAAGATTCTGAAAAGATAGTCACCGTACAAGGCAAAATCGTGGATGCCTTTAACCAATCTGTGATCAGATTTAATGATGAACAGAGAGTCATCAATCAAAGCCAGGCAGCCAATATGACTAAGATTGCCGAGTACATGAGACGGATTGACCTGATGCAATACGACAAGGCCGAGCTTAAAAGAAAGTTTATGGAAACACTGGAATTCTACAATAGGCGCAGGGACCAAATGTCTATGATGACGAAGCAATCGGAAAAGGATGAATTGATCGCTCACGTCCGTGCAGAGGTCAGCAAGCTGTGAGCAATGAAAGTTGATAAACTATAATATCGAACCCAGAGAAGAGAAAAAAGCCTTATTAATGAAATATCATGCACATCAACATCACGAAAAGCGCAACCGGGAACAACAAAGGTAGCAGCAGCCAATTGGTAGCTTACCTGGAAAAAGAAAACATGATGGCCGAGCAGTTAAATAAGAACTACCAACCTGAATACTGGTTCAACCATGAAAGGCATGATATACATCCTTACGAGGTAAGGCTGGGGATAGATAATAACGTCGCAAAGCTTTCTAAAGACGACGCGAAGTTCTTCCTGATTAATGTTAGCCCAAGCGAAAAGGAAATCCTATTTCTGAAAACCAAATATGGAGAGGAGGATGCTAAAGCGCATCTGATTACCTATACAAATCAGGTGATGGATGCTTACGCCAAGAACTTTAAACGTGATGGTGTTAATGGCAATCAGGATCTGGTGTATTTCGGGAAATTGGAAAATAACCGTTACTACACTTACAAAGATCTGGAATTCAGGAAAGGGCAGGCCAAGAAAGGCGATATTAAGCCAGGTGAACAAATGCATGTGCAAATTATCGTTAGCCGTAAGGACGCCAGTAATAGCATTAAACTAAGCCCATTAAATAATTCAAGAGGCACGAATAAATCACATAGCCAAAAGGTGGGACAGTTTGACCGGGTTGCTTTTAAGCAAGCTACAGAAAGCTTATTCGACAATATGTTTGGTTACAACCGGGAGGTCAAAGAATCGTTTAACTACGCGAATGCCTTAAAGCATGGTTCATACGAACAAAAGGAAGAAGTAAGAGAACCGCAAAGGGCAGAACAGGTTATGAAATTTGGTTACAAACAGGGTTATCATGGCAAAGGTGTATTAGAAACATTATTGGACAATAGCGGCAATATCAATATTGCGCCAACATCTGATGATAGCCGGTGGAAGAAAAAGAAAAAAAAGAAACCGGGGCAGGATCAGAGCCGTGGCCCGAGCCGATGATGGTTTTATATGAGATATTCCAATTAAAATAATTCCCCTTACACTCGCTGTTTGGGGAATTAAACCTAAACCTTATCACAATAGGACAAAAGAATTTTGCCCTGGTACAAAGATATTAATATTATTGGGAGCGTTTATAAGCCGATCCGGCTGCGGCAGACGGCTGCGTGTCACCACGCGCTTAGCGCCAGGTTCCATGCCACCGTCCGCCTCGCCTCCCGCACATGCAGGAGTGTTCGTACCTCACATACCTGCCCAAGCCCAACTTCTGAATTATGGAATTAATACTTACCGAGTGCTGATCAGATTAGTTATTAATTAACAATCTAAGGTGTCAGCTATTGGCAAATATTGGAATTATTGAGAGCAAAAGACTTTACTCTGAACGGCGAAAGTCGCTTAGCTTTTCTTTAAAATAAGCGTTGGTTTCAGCGTCTGTGCAAAATATGTAGCACCCTTTCATCCCCCTGGTCATTAATGCGCGATAAGTATTTTTAATAATGCTATCGATAAAATCCGGGCCGGATTCCGGCTGCTTAGCCAAGTAGCTCTTGTAATGATTGGTAGACTTATCTGATTTAGCTCTTTTAGATGCGTCTGTAATTACTTCGCCATCGCGAATAATCAGATCAGGTCCTATGACTACACCGATATAGTCGACCTCCAATCCCTGGCAAGTATGAATACATCCAATTTCATTTACGGACTCCGGGCTTATAATCCATAAACTACCATCGGTAGTCAGGTTCCATCGGATACGAAAATCATAAGCAGGCATGTCTATGTCATATACGCTGGGATCTTTTTTACTGATCCAGTTCCAACAATAGCCAGCAACCATTCTGGCTTTATTATTTACCTTATTCTTTTCAAGAATTAATTCTCGAAGCGAAGTTGGCGAATCCAAAACCCGGAAATCATAAGCTAATTCAGCGATGTTATCGTTAGCGGTTTCCCGAATATCGAGTACCTGATCCAGCCAGGCCAGATAACCATCGGAACCATTACAGCGAAACTGGGATGATAGCTCTACTTCAATAATTTTCGCACCTGCTAAATTGCCCCATTTATAAATTTCCTGTTTATCGCCAATGTCTTTAAGCGTTACCCGCTGATCTTCATCGATAAAGAAGATGCTGGTTTTTGACGACCTTATCAGTTCCTTGATCTGATTTTCTCCCTGGTTACCATAAAGACCGCCCTGCGCATTGAGCCGGTGAGCCTCATCTATAATTAATGCATCGAATGTATCTGGCAAAACATCTATATAAACCCCCGAGCCTTTAAAAAGATTGCGTATTGCTGTTGCGCGTAGTGTACCGCTTAGTTTAGCTTCATAAACTGCACGTGGCGCTGCGTTCTTTGAAACATACTGCGCTAACAAGCCCAACTTGGTTAAAGCCACTAACAAATTAATGGCGACTACAGATTTGCCCGTGCCTGGCCCGCCCTCAACAATAAGGATTTGCTTTTCTGATTGGTGGCCTTTGACTAATGCCAACGCGGTCTCGTAAACCACTTTCTGCTCATCAATGAGCACAAACTCTTGTTGCCCCTTGAGCATGGCGGCCAGACTATCCGCCAATGCTTTAGATGGCTTAATTTTACCCGAATCAATACGGTAAAGAATGTCTGTCGTATCACCATATTTAACATGCTGCTTGATAAAGTCCTGCAATTTTTTGGCGTCGTATTTTAGGAACACGGGAGCCTTGTCTATGTACCCCTGATAGAACGGGTTTAAAATAACATCATCAGGCGGATAGTTATGCAGGTAAGCACAGGGTATCAACCCGATATTTTCGTCGTAAATAGTTTGATTAAAGCCTTGAAGTAATGTAGCATATGACCACGCCTGATAAGCCGGATGACTGGTTAAAGCCTGTCCATGTTCAAATCGGGTACTTACTAATCCGTCTTGTCCTGTAAGTTTTGCTTCACTCCATTGTTTTAATTCAACCAGGATGACCTGATCTTCACCATCTGCATTTTGACCGGACAGAATGAAATCAATACGCTTACCGGTTTGAGGTATCTGATATTCTATAGAAACTCCGCAGTTATCTGGAATAGCGTCATCTCTTAAAATCCGATCCATATAGTGCATGGATTCACGCCATGAACGGATTTCATTTTTTTGGCTACGTTTTTGAAGTTTTTTCCTGTAAAAATCGTGAATGATATTTTCTATATCATTGGAAAAGACATCGTCGAGAAACTGCTTTTTTGAATTCTGATAGACGATCATTATTACAGTTCAGTATATTTTGTTGCGTTGCCCTTAGCTTTGGCTACTGGATATTTCTCGTTATTAATTTGGATCTTTTCCGCCATTATGGCTGAGATATCCAATTTATATTCATGGACAAGTAATAGTAAGAATGAGAAGATATCAGCAATCTCATGTCTGATTTTCTCTTTATCAGCAGCTTCAGGGCTTTTCCACAAGAATAGCTCATTCAGTTCTGAAGCTTCAATAGATAGTGCTAATGCAAGATCCTTGGGATTATGGAATTGTTCCCAGTCACGATCCTTCCTGAATTCTAATAATTGCGTTATAATATTATCCCAGTCTTTCATAAAGGAATAAAGCTAATATATTTATCGATGGCGTACAAGTGAGGCGAAGGCTGAGTTGGTCGCTAAAATGAATCTTATACACATAGTCTATGCCCTCACGGTTGCGGCAGACGGCTGCATTTCACCACGCGCTTTGCGCTGGGTTCCATGTCTCCGTCCGCCTCAATTCCCGCACATGCAGGAGTGTTCGTACCTCATACACCTGCTTTCCCAAACGCACCTCTTGAAAGTAAGGCATAGCGCCGCGGGCACAAAATTAGCACCGCAGATAAATTGTAAAGGGTATATAAACAGCGCGGCGATGTATCGTTTTTCAGCTGTGCGCTGCCCTTGACAATTACCTGCTAACGCTCCCTGTTGTTTAAGCGGTGAAATGCCAACCTATGTTTTGAAACGGATGCTTAGCTAAAGATAGAGGTGACTTATTTATGCGACAATCAACCTTGGTTAAATGAATGCCTTGAAGAGATCAGCATAAGAACAGACATGAAATTCTTAAATAACCGTAGAAACACAATTAAAAAATGAAACGATTGTAAATTCTAAAAAAGTGAATTACAATTGTTAAACACCTTCTATTAATATAACTAATATATCTGACTGAAATTTAAATAAGCGGCCCATAGATATATGGGCCGCTTAGAATTTATTGTTTCGAAATTGATTCAAGAACGATTAGCTCGAGTTCGCTATCAGATAAGAAGTCAATATCATCGGAATAGGAAATCTCAAAATCATTGATGAGTCCAGAGATCTTTTTTATGAATTTTCTGAATTCTTCTTTTTCTGGAATTCCGTTCCTTTTTAGGAATTCTTTATATTCCTTTTTAGTCAATCCTTTATCGATGTTTTTAATTAAATCAGCATATGCAGAATCATTTTTTACATACTTTTCAAAGGCGAAAGACATGAATCGTCTAAATGCTTTTTCTCCAAACTTCCTGTTAGATATTACAAACTTAGGAAGAAGTATAATTGATCTCCCGTTAAAATGAGGTAGATCGCATATCACATTTTCCCAAAGCCCGGAAGTTGAATTGTAGACGTTGGGTACGGAAAACGATTTGGTTGGCAGATTGTACTTCTGCGCAATAATGCCAGTAAAGTCAATAAGCTGCTGTTTTACTATACCTACCAAAATATCAGAAGTCCTATCTGCCCCAATGTTATCTAAGCCAAAATAAAATGAATTAGGTGTAAAATTACCCTGTTTCAATGATTCCATAAGGTGCTCAATTTGACCTTGTATAGCGACTTTAAGCACGTTTCCAACGGCCTTGCCTCGGATTTGTCTAATGCTAAATCCTAAAGAAGTATGATTGGTTTCACCTAAGCCAGAAAGCAGCGTGTTCAACTTTATGGAATGTTGAAAATGAGCAAAATTAAATAGATTTTTCATGAAGGAATCTATTGAGCTCAACATTTCCTTTGCCAATCTGTCTCCAGTAATAGCTTTTTTCTTAATTAAGTTGTAATCTACGAATGCTTCGTTGTCAGAATCTAAATTGACATTGAAAAATTCAACGTTTTGCTGGGTTAATACACTTGTGAAACCCAATGAGTTAATAGCCGTGTTGGCTTTTTGTTGTTTATTAAAATTCATTTTAATGATTGAAAATATTTTATTTCTAAAAAAAGCTTCATGACATTTCTATGACAAAATAATTATTTTCACTTCTTACTTTTGTAGTACGAAATACAAGTAAGAATATTCATCAGAATTACCTGTCAGTCACATTGTTATCAATGTGCATAATTCCTTTAGGTGGCAAGCCTTTTGGATTTCTCTTATTGAGCAGCAATGTCGACTGCGCCATTTGATACTTTTTTATTAATGCCAGATAGTAATGCCCGTGTTGATGGGTATTTACTACAAATATAACTAAATTTTTGGTTTTTCCAAATTTTATTTACATTTATTTCTGAATCACGTAAAAAGTAAAGTATTGCAAACATTTTCTTAAATTTATTCTTACTTTATATATATTCGAATATTAATTAACCTCATATGAAAATAGAAGAGGAAGCGTTTTATAAAGTACTAGGAGAGAAAATTGCGTCAGAGAGAAAGAAAGTTGGTATGACTCAAGAACAGCTTGGTGAGATTCTGAGCTTATCGAGGGTATCAGTCGTCAATATCGAAAATGGGAAACAAAAACCATCGATCTACCAACTTTATTTAATTGTTGAAAAATTTAACGTAACATTAGATTCGCTAACATCAGCATATCATTTTTCTTCTTCGACAGACACAGAGAATATTCAAGGAAGAGAAATTGATAAAAGATCATTAATTGAATTCAGTAATTTCCTCAATCAAATTAAAAAATAAATTCGATGATGAAGCAGATTAGTTACCAAGACCTTACCAATGAGTTTATTGATAAAGTTTTGAATGAAAATAATATAATCACCGTCCCTATTGATGTTGAACAAGTTGCAAAATCAATAGGTTTAAAAGTACTTGACTATCCGTTTCAGGAGGACATATCAGGCGTGCTTGTAATAAACGAAGATGGTGCAACTATAGGTTATAATCCTAATGAATCAAGTGTAAGAAGACGTTTTTCGATTGCACATGAATTAGGTCATTTTGTCCTTCATGCAGATAAAAACTCCTCAGGGATGTTCATGGATAAGTTGCTTTTTAGAAAAAACATAACCACATACAGCACTAAAGAAGAAGCGATTGAACGTGAGGCAAATTATTTTGCAGCAAATTTATTAATGCCTCAAGAGTTAGTTATTAGTGAGGTTAATAAGCTGAATCCCAATAAAGACGACGAGGAAAATATTAAAGTGCTTGCCAAGAAATTTGATGTTAGCGTTAGTGCAATGACATATAGGTTGGTAAACTTAGGTATTTATTATAAGTAAGAAGTTTAAGTATACATTAAACGGCAAGAATCACATAAGCTTTTATATCAATACTACATTTCTGGACAAATTGAGTCGTATATGAAAATAGCATACGACTCAATTTGTCCAGAAATGTTAATTCCCTATTATTAGTTTCCTTTAACTTTTATTTTTCAACAGTTCAATCTTTTCACGTTCGCTAGCTAACAATTGCTCATACAGCTTTTTATTTTCTTCGTAAATTTGAATTAGTTTATCAATTGGATTGAAGTTGGGATTATAATTTACTGCATTTAACATCGAAGTGTCGTTGAATGTGTTGGATATGATGTTCACCGCCTTTTCTTCATCAAGGTTTTTTATCGCCTCTTCAGGCACGTTCAATGCTTGCGCTACCTGGCGCAATATATCAGCTTCCAATGTTTCCTTAGCTTCCAATAACGATACACGTTTTTGATTCCACTCTTCACCAAGTCGAATAGCCAATGCTTCTTGCTTCAGTCCCAGCATTTCGCGGAAACGTTTTACATTACGGCCTTGATGGATATTTTTTGAGGTTTCAGTAGCTGCGCTCATGGGTCAAATGTAGGTTTAAGCAAAGGTAATCATTTCCTTATAATACGAATAAAGGCCTTTTTTGCTTAATAAGCAAGGATAATTTATCCTTTGGTTTTACTTCGTTAGAAACCTACAGAATAGGTTAGCATTTCCACGTTCCGGTTATTTGTACTCATAAGGTTGATAAATAGTTAATAGTTAGTTCTGACGCCTTGGCAGCAGCGGGCGGCCCCTTCGGTTCTCACGCCGCCCGGCTTGCTGTCTTTCATTATCAAACGTACAACATGATGAAAAAGACAATTAAAGCAGTTAGCAACGCAAGAGTAGCATACGATGATCTGTTCTTTTATGCCATACCCTTAGAAAACAATGATCTGCTACTGGATAAAGCCGTCCTCAATAAACATTATCCCGCCTATAAAAAGCTTCCAAAAGAAAAAAATGGAATGCACTTCATCTTTACCGATTACCGTGACGGGATATTTACGCTTGTCATGCAGCAGAACGATATCCGTTTTGAGCAGATCTACTTAGGTATTGAAAAGAAAACATTGTATGTAGCCTGTGATTGCGGTATGCCGGGAGCGGTTTTATGCGAGCATGCTTATAAAGGACTTATTAATATAAGTTATGGACAGAATCGCAAACTTGAAGGTTATTACTGGCCGGGGTTTGAACCGGACGCGAATGGGGTGAGCAAGTATTTGGACATAGACATCACAAGGCTTGAGGCCTATATATCACCCCGAACTGATTTCGGTAACCTTTATAGACGTGGCATGGGCTTTAAAGACCAAAGTGTTGTTGTCTTCGACCACAAACTCCCTGAATCAGCAAAAAGAGAAGAAGGCGCTCACCAAACATTAGGTTATCAGCTACTATATAACCGGTATTCGTTTTATAAAAATCACCTTCCTTTTCTGTTGCCTTTTGTGGGAACAACCACCAAAAGCGGAGATGATATTGGCTATTACGATTATTATCTCGTCAAGGAGAAACAGTTTAACCATGGCTTAAACCTGTCTAACGACCAAATCATCCTGAATGAGATATCTAAAGCCATGTTTGAAATTGCAACCTCAGTCGAACATAATAAAGTGAAGGGAGAATACTCAGCAGAAACCAAAGAGTACATACCTTTGATGCTTGACCTCTGGCGAAAGGCTATCCCCAAATTACGGTTTGAGCAGCATTTAAAAAGCATCTATTCTCATAGCAGTTCCTGCTACCGGGATCGCCCGAGAAAGGCAGATGCAAAAGCTACCCGGGTCACTATGGACGATTTGGAGATCAGCTTTATATTAAGTGATCAGGGAGACTATTATCAGCTCAAGCCGGTTATAAAAACAAATGGAAAAGATATCAGTAAAGACTGTTACAAAGTCTCGCTTTTCGTAATTGAACCTATAACAACAACAAACTTTCATTTCCACTTGGTCGGCAATCTACAGGACGAATATCTATTAAACTGGCTGAGCGAGGACTATAACAAGCTTACTGTTTTAAAACAGGATTTCGAGAGCTTCCACGAAGGATTTTTACAGCAACTTACCGAGTGCTATCAGATTTCATTCCGTAAATATAAAGGCAGCATGCTTCAGCCTTTTCAATACGATCACGTAAAATCCCAAATTCAACACTAAATATAGCAATTGACGCTGACCAGATATAGTTCTCCTGTAGGCAGTTCTCTTTAAGATAGCAGTCACCATCGCCTTCATATTTGGCATAAAAAGGATTATCGAGTTCAAAAGCACATTGCCCGCCTAATTCGTGAATGTTGTTTATATGGGCAAGTAACCAGTCAACTAATTCTGATCTTTCCATACTGGAGGGTAGCTAAATTTGGAACGTCATAGCAAAGCGTTTATTCTAATGAAGGTAAATTGATTGCAATGCAACTTATTGACAAATACGCGATCTCGTTAAAAATTTTAATTGAATAAATATTTAAATATCCGCTAAAAACAGCTTTTGACCAGCATACTTTTTCTTTAAAACCCGCATATCCTTACTAACCTTAGTATCCGTTACTCTCGCGTAAATTTGAGTAGAGCGAATACTTTTGTGTCCAAGCATTTGGCCAACAGTTTCAATTGGAACGCCGTTTGTCAAAGTTACCGTAGTTGCAAACGTGTGTCGCGCACAATGATAAGTTAGGTATTTATTCCATCCAAGCGCCTTTGTTATTTCTTTTAGATAAGCATTTGCTTTTTGATTGCTTAGTTTGGGCAGAATAGCTTCATCGTCTTTTAGTCGGGGATAATCCTTATAATGATTGATCAGTTCTAATGCGGGAGCGAGGAGAGGAATCCGAACCCGATTATTATTCTTCATCCGGTGTGTTTGTATCCAAGTACCGCCATCTTCCCCTTTTACAATATCTGATTTAGTTAACTTTACAGTATCCGCGTAAGAGAGTCCAGTATAACAGCTAAACAAAAAAAGATCCCTTGCAACATGTAGCCGTTTCTTGGATAAATTTTTCTCCGCAAGTTCGCGTAGCTCTTCACTGGTCAGGTACTCCCGGAAAACTTCTTCATTATGAGCGCGGTATGCAATGAATGGGTCTTGTTTAGCCCAGCCAATCTCAATTGCAATTTTCATCATTGTTCTCAGTTTTTTCAACATCTGCGTTGCCGTATTGATCTTAACCCCATAATCCGTTTTCAGGTAATAATCAAAAGCTCTGACAAACCGGTAATCGATCTTATCCAGGCGTATATCGTCCGTCTGACTATTCAATAACATAAAACGTTTTAATACTCGGAAAACTGACTTGTATTTTTGCAGCGTACCCGGCGTGTATTGCTTACCAATGAGACCCGCAATATGCGTGGTGTGATAAGTCCAGATATCGGAAAGCGTTTTAGGGGTATCCAATTCTTCACCCTGCATAACTTTGCGGATGTGTTGTGGGGTAAAAGATTTTCCTGAGGAGTATAGTTCCTGTCTACTTAGAAGTGCCCGTCCGTAAAGTGTGTCAAGCCAGGAATTGATGTTACGGGCATCCGGAGTGTTTCCTTTTAACCTGCTTTTTTGTCCATCCCAATCCTCACGTTGACATTGAGATTGCGTAGACCATTCTTCTCTTTGGCCGTTAACACTGATCCGGATGTAAATGTAATAGCAAGGCCTACTTAGACTTTTTGTCTTTTTTAAGAAGAATAGCACTTTAAAAGATTGTGCCTCAGCCCGAATTAAATCAGCTTTTTCGGGCTTTTTTTTTCAGGGGCGTTCAGCAACTTCTCGATCTCCTCCGCTTTGTAAAACAAGATCTTGCCAATTTTCCGGGGGGTGAGCGTGCCATCTTTTTGAAGGTTCGATAAAGTTCCTGGAGAAATTTTTAGCATGGTACGGACATCTTTGCTTCTTAACCATTTTTGCCGTTGAAAGGATTGCGTTACTACTATTGGTTTTAAAAGTTCAAATAGTTCGGCTTTAAAATTTTCAAGATCCTTTTTAGTGATTAGTTCGTCAAGGGTCATATAATATTGTTTGTAAATCTTATCATGGGTGTATTGAAAACCGATGTTCTTTGGCTAACAAATCAATGATTTGTTACATTATCTTACCTTTGATAGGCAAGCAAGAGACACCATGTTTCTAAATATTCAGCTTAACAAAAGAGCAAAAGGTTTCCCGGATATGAAATTCCTGACCGGGATAAGTTAGTATAAAGCAGGCATATTTAATCAAAGACCGTTGTGGAAACGGATAGCGAACAATTAAGTCGTTACTTAAAGCCCGCGGGGGTGAAAATGTGGGCTCTTATGGAAATAAAATCAACGGCTTTATTATCATTTTCCCGCCTTGCTTTGAAGTCGCATTTTGCGACCTCAACCTATTATGTGTGATTGGGCTTTTTTGTGTCGATCTATTGATGGTATAAGCTGTAACCCTATTCGAAATTATTCTATGAAGATTAGTAAAAAGTTTTCATGAGCCGATTAATTGAAATAATCGGCTCTTGAATTGCCGTTTTTTTGAGCCGATTAAAATTTCGACGATCAAGATTTGTGTCCGATCTACCAGTAATGTCTCAGACACATAACTATTCAACAAACTAAACAAGGGCGTTTTTTCGTCGACCTTGTAAGCCTTCTACTCTTACTATAACATGTCGTTATAATTAATAAGCCTGAATTAAAACTTCGGCAGGTATATGCAGGATTTCGTTCAATTTTCTAATCATAGCTAAACTCAATTTTCTTTTTCCAGAAAGGATTTCCGATTTACGAGACCGGTAACCTAAAATATCGCCCAGTTCTTTTTCAGACATTTCCATTTGATCAAGTCTGAATTTAATTGCTTCCAGTGGGCTAGGAGAAGGCAAAAGATGGTATACCAACTCATATTCCTTAATAAGAATACTAAGAACCTCCAACTCATCTGATGCCACAGAGCCTTCATTTATATCAGTTTGCATCAGCTCATACACGCGAGCCAAAGCATCATTGTATTGTTTTTCTTCTTTAATTGACTTTAACATAAATTATATCATGAATTTAACGACGGCTTTATAGGTAGGTTTATCATATCGTCTCCATTAATTGGCTTATTCTACTCTATGTTCAAGGGGTCACAAAATGTGACCCCTTGAAGGTTAGTTAATGAAATTCTTCTCTCAACCTTTCAGTTTAAAACCAATCGGTTCCCGAGGTTCATTCTTTTGATGTATTAATTGTTTCAATGCTGCAAAAATGGTATTGATGTCATCATCATGCTGAACGATTAGCTTTTCAAGCTGTTCGAATTTAAGTAATAGATCTTTTTGAGAGATTAACATTTCTCTAAATTTGACAAATACCTCGATAATTCTAATGCTCATGGTAATAGCCTGCTGGCTTTTGATTACGTTCGCAAGCATTAATATCCCATGTTCACTAAATGCATAAGGCAAAGTACCGCCTAACGACTGTCTCGATGGTATCGCATTTTGTGATACCAATGAATCTACTTCTTTATCGGAAAGTTGAAACATAAAATGTTCGGGAAAACGCTCCATGTTACGTTTGACCTGTTGCCGTAAACGCTTAGGAATTGTTCCATACATTTCCGCAAGATCTTTGTCCAGCATAACTTTTATTTCCCTTATCAGATATATCTTTTCAACTATTTGTTGGTCGTTTGTGTTTAGCTCTTTCATCGTTTAATTTCTACTTTTGAGGTCGCAATTTGCGACCTCGGATATTCTGTTGTATTAACGCGCATCAATTATGCTGAACGGAACGATTAATGTTCCTCCAATCAATGTCAGGAAGTTTGCAGCTTCTTTCTCAAAGCTCCCATATCTTCGCCAACCTTTAAATCCAAGATCCTCGCGTAATGCTGCGTGGTTTTAATATTGGTATGGCCAAGCATTTTGGACACGCTCTCTATTGGTACACCATTCAATAAGGTGACGGTGGTTGCGAAAGTATGCCTGGCAATATGAAAAGTTAGATCTTTATTTATACCGCACAAATCTGCAATCTCCTTTAAGTAAGCATTCGTTTTTTGGTTGCTTAATATGGGTAGGAGCTTATCCTCAATCTCACATTGTGGATGATCGCGATATTTTTCAATTACACTCAATGCATAAGGCATAAGTGGAATACGGGAGGGTGTATCGGTTTTTTGGCGACTTGTAAAAATCCATTGCTCACCGTCGTGACCCTTGACAATTTCAGAGCGCCTAAGTTTTTGCACATCGATGTAAGCCAATCCTGTATAACAACTGAATAAAAAGATATCCCTGACCTGCTCAAGACGAGCGCTAACGAAAGTTTTCGAAGCCATGATCTCCAACTCTTCTTTCGACAGAAATGGCCGATCAACTTTTTTAATTTTGATTTTGTAATTAAGAAAGGGATTGACAGTAATCCAGCCACTCGCCAAACAGATGCGAACAATTTTACCAAAGTTCTTGATATACTTTAAAGCTGAATTGTTATTGCATTTACGAACCGAACGGAGGTAGAACTCAAATTCACTGATAAACCGGTGATCAATTTGCTTGACGCGGATATCATTGATCTTGTATTTCCATTGCATAAAGTCTTGCGTATGCTTTAGCGTTGTTTCATACCGGGTAACGGTCGCGGGTGCAAATTCCTCATTCACCAAGGCTGCTACTTTACGGTTATGTTCCTTGAATACGTCAACCAGCATAACGGGCTTTTCAGTTTTGCCCAGGAACCTGTTTTTGATTTTTTCCGCTGTGAGCTCTTCACCACAATCTTTTAAGTAACGGATCGTATCGTTAATCTTTAGTTCGAAATCATTAAGGGCCGAGTTCAATTTATACACCGCCTCTGTTTTGCCTTTGGCTCTTTCTTCACTGGGATTCCAGAGCTTTGCCTGAATTTTTTGACCGGTTGCCAATTCGGCACGCTGTCCATCGCAGGTGATCCGTACATAAACCGGAACTTTTTCTTCTTTTGAATTCGTCCTCTTTTTCAGATAAAAGAGAACAGCCACATTTTTGATCATAAAAAGCTGTTAAAAAGTTAAACAAATTTACCTTTACAGCATAATTCTCACAAGATGTTCATTCTCTGAACACCTTGTTTATCAATTAGTTACAAGAGCTCTGGTGAGCACTTGTTTTGAAATCAGGTGCTCACCAGAATGCTCACCAAAATGGCCGTTCAAAGATGAGCAAATGACACCAAAATGCAACAAAAAACCCCTCAAACGTAGCGTTTGAGGGGTTTAGTGGTGTTTGATACCGTTTTCGTGGAGCCGGAGGGATTCGAACCCTCGTCCAAACATGGTATAAGGTAAGCTTTCTACATGCTTAGTACTGTTTGGTTGTAGGGCAGGGGAAGGTCAGTTACTCACCTATACCGTCTACCTTAGGTGCTTTATCTTACCTGCTATGCACACCTTTAAGCAGGCCAGTTTCATCTTTCGATGCCCCATATACCGATCCGATGAAACGGAAAACCGGTGGGACAAAAGCTAGTTAATTCTAAATTAAGCAGCTAAGGCGTAAGTATTTTCGCCATTTGAAAGTTTGAGCGTTCAGATTTTAGCGCTAATTCACCCAACGCGCTGCGTGCTTACTTACTTATCTCCATCCTGTCAATTCCGGTCGACCCCATTGGTTGTAGTGGTAGTCCTTTTTTTGCAGTAGCAGTTAAGGGTTACAAATATACTAAATATTAGTTGCAGTTTTTTAGTAGCAGTGGCAGTCCTGGCATTATAATTATAAAGGTGACTGCTACTGCCACTAACCACTGCTACTATTTTCTTCCCGGGTAAACCTTCAACGCTTCCTGCAGGCAAGTCATTGCGGCTTGCAGGTCATCACTGTTTAAAACATAAGCCATTCTTACTTCGTTGGTTCCGGCACCAGGGGTGCTGTAGAAACCTGTAGCAGGGGCCATCATTACGGTTTGGTTGTTGTATTCAAACTCTTCCAGCATCCATTGGCAAAACTTGTCGGCATTGTCAATCGGGAGTTTGGCTACCACGTAGAATGCTCCACCCGGATTAGGACAGAAAACGCCTTCCATGTTGTTTAAGGCTTTCACTAAAACATCACGGCGATGGGTATATTCTTTATTTACACCTTCAAAATAACTGTCTGGTGTATCAACGGCGGCTTCGCCGGCAATTTGTTCTAGCATACCTGCGCTTAGGCGGGCCTGGGCAAACTTTAATCCTGTTTTAATTACGGCTTCGTTTTTGGTAATCAGGCAACCCAAACGGGCACCACATGCACTGTAGCGCTTGCTTACAGTATCCATCACCAAAACATTTTCGTCTAAACCATCTAAATGCATGGGCGAAATAAACTCGCGGCCATCATAGCAAAACTCACGGTAAGCTTCGTCAGAGAATAAATACAGGTCGTGTTTCAGACACAGTGTCTTTAACTCTTCCATTTCCTCTTTCGAGTAGAGGTAACCTGTCGGGTTGTTAGGGTTGCAGATAATAATCGCCTTGGTTTTATCGGTAATCACCTTCTCAAACTCGCTGATCTCGGGCAATGCAAAACCATTGTTAATGTAAGAGAGGATCGGTTTCACCACAATATCGCTCTGGCAGGCAAAACCATTATAGTTGGCGTAGAACGGTTCGGGAATAATTACCTCGTCGCCCGGATTTAAGCAAGTCATCATGGCTATTGTAATAGCTTCAGAACCGCCGGTGGTTACAATAATATTTTGCGGGGTAATGTTATAGCCCAGCTTATTATAGTATTCCGTAAGTTTTTGGCGATAGCTTAATGTACCTTCTGATGGCGTGTAGGCCCATACTTTAAAGGTGCTGTTATGTATGGCATCCAGCATTCCCTGTGGGGTCTCGATATCGGGTTGACCAATATTTAAGTGGAATACCTTTTTGCCCTGTTGCTTTGCAGCATCGGCAAACGGAGTTAGTTTACGTATAGGAGAGGCGGGCATTTGCTCGCCCTTGTGCGAAATTTGCGGCATGCGGCAAAGTTAGCAAAAAGATGCAAGCCCTATAAACGAAGAAAGGCGCAATTTGCGCCTTTCGTTATAATGTTATTGTTTAAAAACAAATTATTTACTGCTCGATGTTGGTGCAGCTACCACTTCGCCCACAATGTTCAGGTATTTCTGAGGGGTTTTAGCGTTTGATGTAACAATGATGGTTTTGTTGAACGGAGCAACTACAGCAGCATTGTAAGTGATTTTGATAATACCTTTGTCACCTTTTTTAACAGGTGTTTTAGTGTAATCGGCAATGGTGCAACCACAGGTAGGTTTTACATCAGATAAAATTAAAGGTTCTTCGCCGGTGTTAACGAAAGTGAACTCGGTAGTAACTGGTTTACCCTGAGGGATTTTACCGAAATCATGCTTTTCTTCGTTAAATTTAAACTCGGCTTTGTTATCAGTCTGTGCTGAAGCAGTAAAGGCAAAACCTAAGATTACTGCGCATAATATCATTAACTTTTTCATATCCTTGTATACTTTGTACAAATATAAAATGTTTCATTGGAAACCAAAATTTTACAGTAAACGGTTTAAACAATTGCAAAAGCCGTTAATAACAAAATACAATTTTATAACTTTGACTTCTAATCAAAATATAATATGCCTCAGACCGCTCAACTTACTACCAACAGGTTTGATTCTGCCGAACTGAATTTTGAAGACTTTAAAAAAATAGTCATCAATGATTATCGTATAGGCTTCGAGAGCCGACAAGCCGCTTTGATCGGCCGTCGCGAAGTACTTACGGGTAAGGCAAAGTTCGGCATATTTGGTGATGGTAAGGAAGTAGCGCAACTGGCTATGGCCAAAGCTTTTAAAGCCGGCGATTGGCGTGCAGGCTACTACCGCGACCAAACTTTTATGTTTGCCACAGGCATGAGCAACATGAAAGAGTTTTTTGCCCAATTATATGCTAACCCTGATATAGAAAAAGATCCTGCATCGGGCGGCCGCCAGATGAATTGCCATTACGCAACCCGCTATCTGGATGCTGATGGTAACTATACCAACCAGGCCGAAACGATGAATTGTTCATCAGATATTTCGACTACAGGCGGGCACATGCCACGACTATTGGGTTTGGCTTATGCCTCTAAATTATATCGTAACAATCCAGAATTATCAGATCTAACGAAATTCTCAGTTAATGGGAACGAGGTTGCATTCGGTACCATAGGTAACGGATCAACTTCCGAAGGTTTATTTATGGAAACCTTTAATGCCGCAGGTGTTTTACAGGTGCCTATGGCTATTTCTATTTGGGATGATGCTTACGCGATTTCTGTACCGGCCAAACTACAAACTACTAAAGAAGATATTTCTGAAATACTAAAAGGCTTTCAGCGCGAAGATGGCACCAATGGCTACGAAATCTTTAAGGTTCGCGGCTGGGATTATGTTGCCCTTTGCGAAACTTATGCCCGTGCTATTGAAGTATGCCGTACCGAGCAGGTGCCGGTATTGATCCACGTAACCGAGATGACACAGCCGCAAGGCCACTCAACTTCAGGTTCGCACGAACGGTATAAATCAAAAGAAAGACTGGCCTGGGAGGCAGAGCACGATTGCCTTTTGCAAATGCGTAAATGGATCATCTCATCGGCCATTACCACCGAGCAGGAGCTTGATAAAATAGAAGCCGAAGCCAAAATACATGTACGTGATTGCCAGCGTGAAGCCTGGAACGAACTGGGGGCAGTAATTAAAGCCGAACTGGAAGAAGCTGCCTCATTAATAGATGCTGTTGCACAGGAAGCTACCGCACAGGATGAGGTAGAAGAAGTAGCCCAGGTATTGCGCGAATGCATTGATCCTGGACGGAAAGATATTATTGGCGCTATCCGCAAAACACTACGTTTAACCATCAAACAAAATTTTGCGACTAAGCAAACGCTTGTTAACTGGTTTAATAATAATAACGCACAAAACCACGAGCGTTACAATACCAAGCTGTTTACCAATAGTGCGCACTCGCCGCTAAAAGTTCCGGTTAACCCGGCACAGTATGAGGCAGATGCCCGTTTGGTTGATGGCCGCGAAGTATTAAACGCTTGTTTCGATGCCAACTTCGGTCGCGATAAAACTATTGTTGCCTTTGGCGAAGATTTGGGTAACATCGGTGATGTTAACCAGGGTTTTGCTGGTTTACAAGCTAAATATGGCGATCTGCGTATTACTGATACCGGCATCCGCGAATCAACTATTATAGGTCAGGGAATGGGTTTAGCGATGCGTGGCCTGCGCCCGATTGCCGAAATTCAATACCTTGATTACCTGCTTTACGCCATGACGGTATTAAGTGATGACCTGGCCTCATTAAGCTACCGCACCAGTGGCGGACAAAAAGCGCCTGTTATTGTACGTACACGTGGCCATCGTTTGGAAGGTATCTGGCATTCAGGTTCGCCGCTTGGGATGATCCTGAGTTCGTTACGTGGACTGCACATCTGCGTACCGCGCGATATGACACAGGCTGCCGGGATGTACAATACCTTGCTGCGTGGCGATGAGCCTGCTTTGGTTATCGAAAGCCTGAACGGCTACCGCTTAAAAGAAAAACTCCCGATCAACGTTGGCGACTTTACTGTACCACTGGGCAAAGCCGAAATTATAAAAGAAGGCACCGATATTACCGTGATCTCTTACGGCTCAACCCTACGTATTGTAATGGAAGCTGCCGAAGAACTGGCCCAAATGGGTGTAAATATAGAAGTGATTGACCCGCAAACGCTTTATCCTTTCGATACCGATCAGCTGAGCCTGGCTTCTTTAAAGAAAACCAGCAAACTATTGGTGGTTGATGAAGATGTACCAGGTGGCGCTTCTGCCTATATTACCCAAAAGGTTTTAGAAATGCAGGGTGGTTATTATCAACTGGATGCTCAGCCCAAAACGCTTTGCGCTAAAGAACATCGCCCGCCTTATGGCTCAGACGGTGATTACTTTACCAAGCCATCTGCAGATGATATTATCGAGGTAGCTTACGCGATGATGAGCGAGGCTAACCCGGCTAAATATCCGTCGATTTATTAATCGATAAATAAGTAAATATTGTACATTGCTTCATAATAACTAAATCTTATTATGAAGCAATTTTTTTTGATACTCCTCTGTGTTTTTACAGTTAAATCGTATGCCCAGGATACTATTAGGCGCCGTACCGTTACCTATGGTGTTAGTAGTATGCACATGAAAACGGATACCACAAAATTGGTATATGATGAAAACGGAAACGCACTTCATTTTTATCAGTATCAAAAACTGATGAATACGGGCGATTATACGATAACAACCAAACGCGCTTCGCCCCAAGATCCTGCTACAAAACTCTACCTCAAAAAGCTTTCGGACGAGGAAAAAAGGAAGATGTATGATTTGGCTAAACCTCTCATGGCTATTAAAAGCCCATTACTGCAAGAGAATACAGAAATTAATATTACGCCACTAACACAGGCCATAAGTGCCGAAGAGTTAACCAACAAGGTAATAGTACTTATTTTCTGGAATGCAGACTGTAGTGCATGTACCGAAAGCTTTGGCAGTTTAAACGCATTTTTGCAGCAAATTAACAACCCCGAGAACCTGGTGGTTTTAGCCATTACCCCAGATGCACAAGCCATTGCAGAAGCAAAACTTAAAGAGAAACCATTGCACCATGCGCAATTATTAAGCAATGCCGGGTCTATTGCCAAAAGTTATCAATTATATAGCTACCCCTCATTTGTTGTAGCCGACAAAAGCCATATTATAAGGTACGCAGTATCGGGCATGGGGCCAATTGTGCTGCCCTCATTTAAAGAAGCTATTAAAGCCGTACTTTTTCAATAATAAGAAAGGCTAATACAGAGACAAAAGATACGCTCGTCATTGCGAGGAACGAAGCAATCGCGAACTATGCAGAGCGGCTAAGCATGTCGGGTGCTTCGACGGAGCTCAGCATGACAAAGCTTCGTACCTCGCAATTGACGGTTTTTTTATTAATTCTAAAAATTCCACACGCAGTCGCTCGGCTCTTGCCGAGTGACGACTATTTTAGGCCTCTGGCCTTTGCTACCCGATTAAAAGATGCCAGGAGGGATCCGCAAGAATCGTCACTCGGCAGGAGCCGAGCGACTGCATTAGAGAGTCAAGAACCAAGACAGGAAATTCTGGTAATTCATAAATTCTAATAATTCTGGTTCAAGACAGGAAAAATTCTACTTCAAGACCGAATTATCTTATTTTTGCCCCGGCTTAAAATGCCGATAAACGATATATGGATTCTATCACTTTTACGGCTGTTGCCGAAACTATTAAAAAACGCCGCACCATAAAACCGGCAACCATGAATGGCAACAAAATCCCTAACGGGCATGTTGCTGCATTGCTTGAGCTGGCCGACTGGGCACCTACCCACGCATTAACCGAGCCATGGCGCTTTGTGGTTTACGAAAACCCGGCTGACTTTTGTTTACAACATGCCGAAATGTACAAAGCCAACACGCCTGCCGAAAACTTTAACGAGGCTACTTACACAGGTTTCCAAAATACTGGTAACAAGGCATCGCACGTAGTGCTTACCTATATGACCCGTAGCGAGCTGACTAAAATCCCGGTTTGGGAAGAAGTTGCTGCTGTAGGTGCTGCTGTACAAAACCTATTGTTAGGTGCTGCTGCATTAAATATTGGTGTTTTCTGGAGTACCGGTGGCATGGCCTTAAAACCTGTTATGAAAGAGTTTTTAAACTTAGGCGAACTTGACCAGGTGATGGGCGTACTTTACTTAGGTTATACTGATGTACAGCCAGAAGGTAAACGCAAAGTTTCTTTGGAAGAAAAAATAACCTGGAAATAATTCTTGCTTCTTTTTTGCTTTTTGAAATAATTATTTAACTTTAGGGTATTAATGAGAATGCTATGACGTTTAATTGTATTAAAAGAGGTACTTTTGTATACTCTAAGTACAATTAACCTCATAACCCTGTTTACTTTTAAACTTATTGATTAACTCAAAAAGCAAAAAATGAAGAAAACATTTTGGTGGATAACAAGCGTTCTGATCCTGTTCATGATTGTCACTGTAGGTTTTAAAGCCGCAGTTGATACCACAACAAACAACGCCGATATTACCACTAAAACTGCTTCCTTAACAAGCGAGGTGCGTTTTAGTAACATGGTATCTGATGTTTATAAATCTGCAGGGTTACAAAGTTCAGGCTTAGACCTCGGTACTTTTCAAAAAGCAATAACAGGTTTTTATAACCTAAAGCTGGCACACAAGCTTCCTTTCAGCAGTAATATTTTAACCGTTGTAGATTTTAACAAACCCAGCCACGAAAAACGGATGTGGATTGTTGACCTGCAAAGCAAAATGCTGTTGTTAAACACCTGGGTAGCACACGGCCAGGGTAGTGGTAACGACGTGGCAGATCATTTCTCTAACAACGAAGAATCGCATCAAAGCAGTTTAGGTTTTTATGTTACCGATGATATTTACATGGGTAAACATGGCCGCTCGTTACGCTTAGATGGTATGGATGCCGGTTTCAACGATAAAGCCCGCGAACGTGCCATTGTATTACATGCTGCCGATTATGTTTGCCAGAATACCATTAACCAGTTAGGCCGCTTAGGTCGCAGCTTTGGTTGCCCTGCTGTATCGCCAATGGTTATTGATCAGGTAATCAGCACACTGAAAGGTAAAACCGTGTTGTTTATTAACGGCCCGGATACTAAGTATAGTTCGAGATATTTAAACACTAACCTCGCTGCAAGTTTTGCAGCGCCCGATACTACTTCGCAACCTGTGTTAAGCGCGAGAATGTAAGTTGGTTATTTTTGGTTATTAGGTTACTGAGTTATTAAGTTGCTGTGTAAATCTTCTAATAACCTAATAACTCAATAACTACTTGCTAACTAAAGAGTTTTTTAAATCCAATTATAAATCAAAAAGCCTCCCGGTACATCAGGAGGCTTTTGTGTTTATACACTGTTGAGTTTGTTCGCACTTTTATGATACTCAAAAATTGATCGTCATTGCGAGGTACGAAGCAATCCCTGACCGTGCAGTTCTAATTTACAGAACCGCTCTGTAAATCGGGGATTGCTTCGTTCCTCGCAATGACGTGGTTGTTTAATAACCAATTAGATTAACCCACCAGAGGTAACAATCCTTTCCGCAGTGATCCATCCTGAAGCGTCAGATGCCAGGAAGGTTACAACATTGGCAATATCCAAAGGCTGGCCAACGCGGCCAAGCGGTGTAGTTGCAATAAATTGTGCTTCCATTTCGCTGCCTTTAACGCCTGCCGAAATAAAACCTTCTGTTTCTACCGGGCCAGGGGCAACCACATTCACACGGATATTTTTAGGGCCTAACTCTACAGCCAATACTTGGGTCAGGGTATCTAAAGCACCTTTTGTGGCCGAGTAAACACTGGCGCTATGTGTGCGGCTTGTGCTGGCTACCGAACTGATGTTGATGATACTACCACCTGTAGCCGGGATATATTTCAAGGCCTCCTGTGTGGTAAGGATTGGGCCCAGCACGTTGATGTTAAACTGGCGATGAAACTCATCTTCGGTAACACCTTCTATCGGTGCAAACTGGTATACACCTGCATTATTTACAACAATATCAACTTTGCCGTAAGTTTGGGCAGCGATAGCAAATAGCTGTGCTACCTCGGCAGCATTATCAACACTGGCTTTTACTGCTGTTGCATTACCACCAGCGTGGATGATGCTTTCAACCACGTTATCAGCGTCAGTTTGGCTGCTGGCATAGTTTACAATAACATTTACGCCCTCGGCAGCCAGTGCTTTAGCAATACCTGCGCCTATACCTTTGGATGCGCCGGTTACTACGGCAACTTTTCCTTTTAAGTTTAAGTTCATTTTAATTTACTTATTTAAATGTTTAGATGTGTTTGTGTGTTATATTGCGTACATCAATAAAACATAAGTAAAATTACATTAATACATTTAAATGTTTTGATGTATTAATGTAATTTTTTTTAACCTTTTATTCCTTGTAAAAATTTTGTGTAGGCATCAACAACACCTTTATCAATCGCATACTTAATATTGCGCCCTTCCTTTTCGGCGATCAATAAACCTGCGTCGGTAAGTTGTTTAATGTGGTGGGAGATGGCAGACTGGGTAAGATCAATCATTTCAACAATATTGGCGCATTGTGTGCAGTCGCGGCTTTTGCCCACGTATTGCATTATTTTAATGCGATGCGGGTCGCCCAATGCTTTCGATATACGTTCAAATTGTTTATTATCCATTGTATTTACAGATGCAAATATATTAATAAGTATTTTTATGTTGGGCTTTTGCTGTAAAGGATCGTAAAAAGCCTCATACCTGTCAGGATATGAGGCCTTTTTAATGGATGTCATGCGATGAAGTAATATCGAACACAGAATATCCAATATCGAATAATGAAGTAAAACTTCGATGTTGGATATTCAAAATTCATTATTCGATATTGTTTACCCTTCTGTCGTTTATACTCCCAAAAACTTCTGCATGTGTGCAAAAAGCACAATATCTAAACCATAAACATCGGGGCGGTATTGCAGGGTTCCGCTTTCATCGGCCCAGCAGGTAACGTAGGTTATGTATACGGGTACTTTTTTGGGCAGGGCAACATCGGTAGGTTTAGGGTTGTCCTGGCTCATAAATTGTTTAATCATCTCGAACTTTTCGCCGTCACCAAACAGGCTGTGGGCTAAATCTAACGGCTTTTCTAAACGCACACAACCGTGGCTTACAGCGCGCATAGTATAACCGAATGGCGCTTGTGCCGGCGTATCGTGTAAATAAACGCTGCTCTTGTTAGGGAACAGGAATTTTACTTTACCAAGTGAGTTATCATCACCTGGTTTTTGCTTGAAATCGTATTTACTCAAATCTTCCGATCCCCATTTAATAGTCTCGGTATCTTCCAGTTTTTTACCGTTTTGGTATACTTCAATGTTGTTGTTGTCAAGGTAGTACGGATCATCTTCGGCATGTTTAACAATCTCTTTGTTTACAATACTTTGAGGGATATTCCAAACCGGGTTCACCTGTGCTTCATAGATCAAACTGTTCAATTGTGGTGTTTCGCGCGAGAACGGGCGATCGGTTTTGTCACTGTCGTCATACTCAACCAGGTTATTGGCGTAATCTTTATTACGGCCTTCGCCCACGCAAACCTTCATGTTTAGAGATGATTTGCCATCTTCCATTACATCCAGACGGAAATCGGGGATATTCACAATCACATACTTAGCTTCAGATGGTTTGTTTTTCCAACGCAGGCGTTCCAGGTTCACTTTAATGATGCGGTCTGTTTCTTCCTTAGTCATGCCTGGCGCTGTTGTACCTGCGGCCAAGGCTTTTTGCAAAGCAATGTATTGCGGGTTTTTAGGCTGAATGCTATCCAGATAGGCTTTCATGTTGGATACGGCCAGTACCTGCCTAACCGAATTGCTATCAGGGCGCAGCGTTTTGGTAAAATAACGCGCATAGATCCGGCGCGGACTAATCAACCCGAACTGCAAGTCATTAGAATAATTGATAAACATATTAGCCGTCATCACCTCCAGTTCGGCCATATCGTGGTAGGCTTCGTCGGTGGTTTTGATGGCGGTTTTATCGTAGAATTTGTTCAGCAGGTCATTATATGCTTGCGCGTTGAAGATTTTTGGGTCGAGGCCATGTTCGCCGGCTTTTTGTAAATATTCGCCGAAAGCTTTAAGGTCACCGTTACCTAAATGGTCCATCACAAAGCTTGGGTCGTACTCATTCTGTTCGTAAAAAGCTACAATCTGTTGCGGGTTGTTAAGGTTCTTTTTTTCATCTGCCAACACCTTTTGAAATATTGGGTCAAAGCCCTCTGGAGTAATATTTTTAAATGCTTTGTTGGGAGTTATCTTGTAAAGTGCGTTTGCCATGTCAGATCGCTTCTTTTTACAGCTTTCAACCGTAAGCAGCACCATAGCAATAAGTATAAGCAGCAAGCTAATAGGGGTCTTACTTAATTTATAGGTAATGTTTTTCATTTATATTATAGTTGTGTATGCCAACTAAAGCAATTGTAATACCATAAAGTTTGGGGTAAATTATTAATGTTGAAAATGAACAGAAAGCTATGCTAAATTTGTGGGATGAGTACAGATAACATGCCCGAAGTTTGGTTACGCGGCCCGATAGATGAAATCCCTGAACTGGTACAGCCGGTAGCTTTTGCCCTGTTACAGGCCCGTGAAGAAATAGAAGTTTTGATGGAAGATTTCCCTGATGAACTGCTTTGGGAAAAGGTAGCCGGTATGGCATCGCCCGGTTTCCATTTGCAGCATATAGCCGGTGTGCTTGACAGAATGTTTACTTATGCTAATCAAAAGCAATTAAGCGCAGGTCAAATAGAATACCTGGCCGAAGAGGGCAAACCGGAAGAAGGGATTACAACGGAACAATTAGTAAATACATTTAGCCTCGCTGTCGAATTATCCTTACGCCAATTAGGCCGTGTTGATGAAGGCATGCTGACCGAATACCGCGGCGTTGGCCGAAAGAACTTACCATCTACATTAATGGGCTTGTTAACCCACGCTGCCGAACATACTATGCGCCATACAGGATAGCTGTTGGTTACAGTAAAAGTTTTAAAAGCAGGTTTATAATTGGTTAATAAAGTCGGGGATCTGCTCAACCGTAAGCGTATGATCAATCGGCATGGCATCAATGGCTTGCTGGGGCATATAGGGCACCTGTGCGGTTGATGGGTCTTGCACAACGATAGTCCCTTTGTGGGCTTTGATAATGCTCAGGCCTTCCACGCCATCGGCATTGGCTCCTGATAATAAAATACCGGTTACGCCTTCGCCATAAGCTTCGGCTGCGGTTTCGAACGTTACATCGATACTTGGGCGCGAAAAGTTAATCTTTTCAGAATCGTCCAGCGAGAAATTTTTGTCGGTCTCAATCAGTAAATGATAATCGGCAGGGGCGAGGTAAACATTCCCCGGTAGGATGGCTTCCTTATCATCGGCCTCTTTTACGGGCAGATCTGTACGAAAAGCCATCAACTGGCTCAACGACGAATCTGAATCATTTTTGCGGTGCAATATAATCACGATTGGGATGTTAAGATCGGCACGCAAACGCGCAAGTATATGCAGGATAACATGCAAGCTGCCTGCTGAGCCCCCGATAACTACAATTTTTTGAACCCCGTTTAGTGAATTTTGCGCCATATTTTCTCTTTACCTTCCTGCCGGTACTTAGAGATAATGGGCGATAGCTTTAAAGTTTCTTTACTACCAAGCGCCAAAAATCCTAAGTTTTCCAGACTATCATCAAAGAGTGCAAAAACCCTGCCTTGAAGTTCTTTTTCGAAATAGATAAGCACATTTCTGCACATGATCAATTGAAACTGGTTAAAAGAGCTTTCAGATACCAGGTTATGTGTCGAAAAAACCATGCGGCTGCTTAGCTCTTCATCAAATTTAACCATATTATAACTTGCTGTATAATAACGCGAAAAATCTTCCGTTCCACCACCGGCAATATAGTTCTCAGAGTACTGTTTCATCTGGCTCATGGGGAATATCCCTGTTGATGCCTTTTGTAACACTACCGGGTTAAGATCTGTAGCGTAGAGTAACGATTTGTGTAATAAATTGGCCTCTTTGAGTAAAATTGCCATCGAAAAAACTTCCTCACCTGTTGAGCAGCCCGCGTGCCAGATGCGGATAAAAGGGTAGGTGGCCAGTACCGGCAGCACATGTTCGCGCAGGTTTTGGTAAAACACGGGGTCGCGGAACATCTCGGTTACGTTAACTGTAATTTGTTCTACAAAGCGTTTAGAGTAATCAGGATCGTTGCGCAGGTGGTACCTGAACTCGGCAAAGCTGGGGAAGCGATCCAGTGTAAATAAGCGGTTAATCCGTCTTTTGAGCGAAGCTTTGGCATAGTCTGTAAAGTCGAAACCATACAGCTCCAGCATATCGTTTAATAAAAGTTTAATCTCCTGCTCTCCAACGGGCGTATCCATTCAGTATTATAAATAAGTATTCAATAAATCAATCAACACATCCACATTAACGGGTTTGGATATGTAGGCGTTAGCGCCCGCCTCGAGGCATTTTTCACGGTCGCCGGGCATGGCCTGCGCGGTTACGGCAATAACAGGCAGGTCGCGTAGTTTTTTATCGTCGCGTATGCGGTTAATGGCTTCATAACCATCCATTTCGGGCATCATCATGTCCATCAATACAATACCAATGGTATCATCTTGCTGCATCATGTTAATGGCCCTTGCCGCATCGGTTGATGACAGGCAGGTATAGCCTTTTGAACGCAGGGTGAGGCTTAGCGCAAAAATATTGCGTGTATCGTCATCCACAATCAGGATCTTTTTGGCAGGGATACTCATGTATTAATTTTAACTGTTTTTGTCATACAACCAAACACGCAGCAACGATACCAGCTGATCAATATCAACCGGTTTAGAGATATAATCAGACGCACCTGCACGGATACATTTTTCACGGTCGCCCATCATGGCTTTAGCTGTTACGGCAATAACCGGCAGGTTTTTAAAGCGTGGGTTCTGGCGTATTGTGGCGGTGCTTTCGTAACCATCCATCTCCGGCATCATCATATCCATTAATACGATGGAGGTTTCGGGGTGTTTCTGTAGCTGCGCCAAAGCCTCTTTACCATCCGTGGCCGATATTACGCGCATCTGATGTTTCTCAAGCGATTTGGTGAGCGAGAAAATGTTGCGCACATCATCATCGGCAATTAATACAGTTTTATCTTTCAATACCTCATTCATTGGTGCGTTAGAGGTAGTGCGGGTAGCATTTGGTTTCTCTTTATTTTCCTCAATCAGGTGCAGGAACAAAGCAACCTCATCCAGTATACGTTGATAAGAGTGGGCAGTTTTTACGACGATCGAATCTGCGTATTGCTTAATCCGGCCTTCTTCGGCCGACGACAGGTTTTTGCCTGTAAATACAATGATCGGCAGGTTTTCCAGTCCGGGGTTTTGTTTAACAACTTCCAGCGTTTCGTAAGCGTTTTTATCAGGGATCCCCATATCCAGTATCACGCAATCAACTTCTTCTCTTTTCAAGGTATTAACACCATCGCTCACACTGCTCGAAACGGCCGATGATACGTTGAAAGTTTCGAGGAAGTAGGCAAGCGCTTTGGCATGTTTGCTGTTCTCTTCTACAATCAGCACTTTTTTAGGGCTTCGGCTCAGGGCATCTTCCAGCTTGGCAAACATCTGTTTCATCTGCTCCATGGCAATCGGCTTGTTAATAAAGTCGACAGCGCCACGCAGGCGGCTCTCTTTCTTAGCCTCCATTGATGACATGATGTGTACCGGGATTGGCCGGGTTGCCGGGTTGCTCTTCAGCTCTTCCATTACTTCCCAGCCATCCATAACCGGTAGTTGTAAATCGAGTAGTATAGCCAGCGGGCGATATTTCAAGGCCATCTCTACACCCTGGTCGCCGCGTACAGTAATTACACCTTTGTAACCACGCTGGCGGGTAAAGCCAAGCAGGGCTTTGGCAAAGGCGGTATCATCCTCAATGATCAGGATCACTTTATCGCCTTTAACAATGCTTTCGCGATCGTCGTCAATATCGCCCGGTATATTTGGCGAAAGGTGTTTGATGCGCTCGTCAACCTTAACTTCTTCTACAGGTAACGGGGTAATAATCTGTACAGGTTGTGGCAGTGGCACCGTAGCCGGCTTAACTTTAGGCAGTATCACGGTAAAGTTACTTCCCTTACCAGGCTCGCTGGTTAGTTTAATTTCGCCGCCTAACAAACGCGCAAGTTCACGGCTGATTGATAGCCCCAACCCGGTACCGCCAAACTTGCGCTTAGTTGAACCATCGGCCTGTTTAAAGGCTTCAAATACCATCTCCTGTTTTTCTTTAGGGATACCAACGCCGGTATCTTTAACAGAGAATTCGATCAGCGAATTATCATCCGCAGTAGGCTGTATCGTTAATTGAACCGAGCCCGAAGTGGTGAATTTAAGCGCATTGCTAAGCAGGTTTTTGATGATCTGCTCCAGGCGCATTTTATCAGTCTCGAAGGCATCCGTTGGTTTAAATTTGTTATCGATAACCAGTTCCAGTTTCTTCTCGCGGGCAATTGGGCTAAATAATGCCTGCATATCAGCCGCAATACCTGCAAAGGGAATATTCTCGTATTCGAGTTCCATTTTACCGGCTTCAATTTTTGATAGATCGAGTAATTCATCTATCAGGTCTAATAATCCGTTACCCGAGTTGAGGATCACACGTGCCGATTCGGTTTGCTCTTCGGTCAAGTTCTCTTCATTATTTTCTGACAGGTATCTCGACAACAACAAAATAGAGTTTAAAGGCGTACGCAACTCGTGCGACATGTTGGCCATAAACTCAGATTTGTAGCGGGTGCTTTGCTCCAGTTCGGCAGCTTTGCGTTGGATCTCTTCGTTACGGTCGTTAATAATACGATTGCGTTCTTCCAGCTCGCCATTGGTTTGCTGCAATTCTTCCTGTTGTACACGCAGCTCTTCTTCTGATGTTTGCAGGCGTTGGGTATGCGCCTCAAGCTCGGTGTTAAGGTTTTCGAGCTCGCTGTGCTGTGCCTGTAGCTCTTCAGATTGTGCCTGGGTTTCTTCCAGCAATTCCTGCATTTTTTTGCGGTTCTGTGCGCTGGTTATGGCAATACCGATATTACCGGAAACGTTCTGCAAAAACTCGAGCTTACGTGGTGTGTAATTATTGATGGATCCCAGTTCAATAACCCCACGTACTTTATTATCCTGAAATACCGGGATAGCAATTACATTTTTAGGTTTAATATTACCTGTAGCATGGCTTACCGAAATATATTCGGGGTCGATATCATTCAGGAAAATTTGTTTACCTGTTGAGGCCACCCTTCCTAAAATACCTTCATTAGCAGGGATAGTTTTGCTTATGCTTGAGGATAGTGCAAAGCCGCTTTGCAGGTGCAAAGTTTCGCCCTCAAAGGTGTATAAAGCACCAACCTGGCTTTTGGTGTAGTTGGCCACAAAATCAAGAATATCATCGGCAATTGCTACCACATCCTTTTCGCCAACCATACGGTCGTTTAGTTGGGCGATACCAGTTTGCAGCCATTCGTTATCAGATAGTTTGGCGAAAGAAAAATCGAGCGATTCGGCCATTTTGTTTAATGAACCTGCCAGGCTTCCCAGCGTATCTTTCTCCTTATCATCAACCCTGATCTCGTATTCGCCATTCGAAATTTTATCGGCAATACCTTGTATCACGCCTATACGGTGCGATGTTTCTATGTCTTTATCTTCAAGCGCTTTTTGTAAACGGTTACGTTCGGCCAAATCGCTGGTTACTTTAAAATAAGAGAAAATAGAAATTACCAAAGATAGTATAGCTGCAAAAACGATAATAATTGGAGTAATGGACGAAAACTGTTTAAGCCTTGCGGTGCGTTCAATCAACATGGCATTCTCATCATGCTCCATATTACCTACTGCAGCGCGCAGGGCATCCATGCTGGATTTACCCTGGCGAAGATCATCAACACTAACCACCTGGCCCGATCTTTTTTTGTTGATCAGCTGCTCCAAAACGGTCATGCGTTTCAGCATAATGTCTTTTATCGCCTTTACGTTTTCCTGCTGACGCGCATTATCAACTGTTAGATCGGCTGCTTTATTAACGTTTAAAAGCGCTTTTTCGTAAGCGCCATTGTAAGGTTCCAGAAATTCATCCCGGCCGGTTAGTAAAAAACCACGCTGGCCGGTTTCGGCATCCTTCATGGTTGAGATTACCGTTTCGAGCGATTGCATAACCTGCCCGCTATGGTCAACCATGTCTGAACTGGTGAGCAGGTTAGTGATGCTGAAGTAAGAAACTATAGAGCTGATGACAAGCAACAGCAATGAAAGTCCGAATCCAATTTGCAGATTACGGGTAACAGTAGTTTTCATTTTCGAAAGAAGTATATTTTATAAGATTTTATTTACTGTTTATCTTTTTGAGTAGGTACCGTGAAATAGAAGGTAGAACCTTCGCCTTCTTCACTCTCTACCCCAAAGGTACCGCCATGCCTTTTAATAATTTCGGCACAGATGTATAAACCCATCCCCAGGCCCTGGAAACGGTTTGATGATTCTTCTACGCGGTAAAACTTATCAAAAAGCTGCTCCTGTTTAGCCTTGGGGATGCCAATGCCTTTATCGCGTACACGCAGGGTTACCTTGTTGGCCGGCAGTGCGGCTACTTCAACAAAAACCTCATTGCTATCAGGCGAATATTTGATGGCATTGGTTAAATAATTGAGTACAACCTGCTCCAGTCGCAGCGGGTCGCCATAGATCTTAACATTGGCAAGGCCGGTTTTAATAATGTGCTTGGTAGGATAAGATTGCTGGATAATATCGATAGCACTTTCTACAAACGGCTCGAAATCAAACTCTTTGAAATGGTATTCGAGCTGGCCCGAAATTATTTTAGAAGTATTTAACAGGTCGGAAACCAATTGGTTCAATTTGTTCAATTGTGTTTTAGTACGGTCGAGGTACATGCGCGTATTGGGCTTGTTATCTTTCTCGAACGATTTTTCGGCCAGCTGTAAATAACCTTTAACCGAGGTTAGCGGCGTATTTAACTCGTGGCTGGCTATGCTGATAAATTCATCCTTTTTGCTCTCAGCTTCTTTACGGTATTCAATTTCTTCGAGCAGGGCACTTTGAATGCGGTTCAGCTCGTCGGTTTGCTCGTAAAGTTTAATAAAGGTGCGGATCTTAAGCACCAGGATATCCGGATCGATAGGTTTAACCAAATAGTCGCGGCCACCCGAAGCATAGCCCTTGCTAATAAACTGTTTATTGATCTTAACAGCCGATAGAAATATGATCGGGATGTCCTTTGTTTTACTGTAGCCAACAATAGCTTCGGCCACTTCGAAACCATCCATGCCGGGCATCTGCACGTCAAGAATGATCAGTTTATAGGAGTACTTGAGTATTTTGCGTAGCGCTTCTTCTCCCGACAAGGCTGTGTCGACGCTGAAATTATGCGTTTCCAAGATTTTTTTTAACGCAATAAGATTTTCAGACTTATCGTCAACTATTAGTATCATGAATCTTTATCAATCGGTAGATGAAAAATGTAAATATATAGTACAGAGCTGTGTTAAGCAATAATTAATTTAGTTTGATAAGAAATTTATTCGTTTTAAGAATATAAGTGTGGTTATGTAATTCATGATTTCTTATTTCTAAACAGATTTACTTACTGATGAATTTCTGTTAAATATTTGTTAAAACAAAGCAGCGGATATTGTTAATTAAAGTCATTTATCCGTTACTGTATAACCCCATTTGGGAAACTTAGTTTTAAGAAATAGCATATTAGTTTTATGAATATATTAAATAAAACATATCTTGTTGATCCCAATCATCTAAACCCGAATGAACAAAAAAATATACTTTGAAAATCTTGACGGACTGAGGTTTTTGTGCTTTTTGTCAGTTTTCTTTTATCATAGTTTTTATACGCAATTTGCTTATATCGAGAAAGATGCGGTTTACCAGTTTATAAAGCATGGCATATTTGGAAATGGAAACCTGGGGGTTAATTTCTTTTTTGTGCTTAGTGGGTTCTTAATTACCACATTACTTATTGAAGAAAAAAAGTTAAACGGGAACATTAAAATCCCATTTTTTTGGTTGCGACGAATTTTACGGATATGGCCCTTGTTTTATGCGGCTGTATTTATTGGGTTTGTGATATTTCCGTTTTTGAAAAGGTTAACCGGGCAGGTGCCTAATGAAACGGCTCACCTGGTTTATTACCTCACTTTCACCAACAATTTTGATATGATTAAAAATGGCCTGCCCGATGCCTCAATATTGGGCGTACTGTGGAGCGTTGCGGTTGAAGAGCAGTTTTACTTTGTATGGCCAATTATCCTCTATGTATTCCCTATTAATAAACTTTGGATCCCTTTTAGTGTGATTCTTATTAGCAGCCTTATTTTTAGGGCTTTAAATCATAATTATGCCATGCTCGAAAATCATACGCTATCATGTATTGGCGATATGGTTATTGGAGCAACAGGTGCATGGCTAATAGAAATTTCGCCCAGGTTTAAATTGACGATTCAAAAATTAAGTAAAACTAAAATATTGTTAGTATATCTTGTTTTTGCTGTTATTTATTTTTTCAGGCAACAGCTATTACTGGCCAATTATGGAACCATGATTTTTGAGCGATTGTTTATAGCAATTGTTATTGTGACTATCATTATGGAGCAAACTTACGCAAGCAACTCGTTTTTCAAAATGTCGAGCTTTAAGCGGATGTCAAAATTGGGCACTATTACTTATGGCCTATACTGCCTGCATTTTTTAGGGATATTGATAGCTATTAACATTACTAAAAAACTTTCCATCAACAATAAATTGTGGGAGGTAATGATTGTGGATACTTCGATTGCTCTTGTAACTGCAATTATAATAAGTGCAATAAGCTATAAGTTTTATGAGGCGCCTTTCCTGAAGTTGAAAAACAAATTCGCTTTTATCACCAAATAATAACCTGCCGCTTTAAAGCAATATTGCATAGCTTTGTTATATAACCGGATATGGAAAATAATACAGCCAATTTTACGCATATTGATACCGACACCAATTATCCAACCATGGTTGATGTAAGCGAGAAGCAGGTAACCAAAAGAACTGCCGTTGCCCAAAGCATTGTATTGCTGGGAGCGGAAATTATGGCGCAGTTGACTGGTAATGAGATCCAGACCAAGAAAGGCCCGGTTTTTCAAACCGCTATTATTGCGGGCACTATGGCTGCAAAAAAAACTGCCGACCTGATACCGCTTTGCCACCCTTTGGCGTTAGAAAGTGTAAAGTTTGATATTAACATAAATAACGAGCAGGAAGTGGTGATTATATGCACAGCTACCATTACCTCCAAAACCGGCGTAGAGATGGAAGCCTTGACCGGAGCAAGTATCGCTGCCTTAACCATTTACGATATGTGCAAAGCATTTTCGCACGATATAGTGATCAAAGAAACCAAACTGATACAAAAAACAGGAGGGAAGAGTGATTACCAAAACAAATAAACCACACCAAAAACATGCGCAGTTGGCAAGACCAAATCTCGGCGATTTCGGCAGGAATGAACTGGCGATTTTGGGTGCGCCATGCAACGTGATCCGTAGCCTGGCAGAACGTTGGTTGAAATTGTTGGACGGCAAATGGAAGGTAGCGTATGCTGATGCCGACCATAAAAATGACAGCCCATCAAATGACTTGTTAGAGGGCGCTTCGCTGCAGTTTACCGATAAAATAAGCCACAAAAGGATAGATTTTAGGCAAAAAAATGTTACTCATTTAAGTAATAGGATTTTGTTCAATAATGAGGACTTAGTGCTCATTAATGGCAACCATTTTATCGGTAAAAAGCAGATTGTGATTATCCATCCCGATAAGCCGTTGAATGAGAAACTGGATAAGCTAACCGATGTTGCGTTGATATTGCTAAGTGAACATGCGCGCATCCCAGAGTTTATGGAAGCCCATTTGCCGGATATAAAAAACGTCCCGGTACTGGCTTTGCAGGATGAGGCCAGGATCATCTCCTTCCTTACCATATTTTTAAACGAAAGCGTGGCCCCACTTAGCGGACTGGTTTTAGCCGGAGGCAAAAGCACCCGTATGCTGGCTGACAAAGGCAGTATCGCTTACCACGGCATGACTCAGCGGGCTTATATGGTTGAGATGCTTGGTCGTTTTTGTGGCCATGTTTATTTATCAGATAACACCAAAACCGGCTTTGAAACCATTGAGGATACTTTTATAGGTTTAGGGCCGTTCGGTGGGATACTGTCGGCCATGCAAAGCAACCCAAATGCGGCCTGGTTAACCGTAGCCTGCGATTTGCCTTATTTAACCGCCGATACTTTAGATTACCTGGTGAAACATCGTAACCCATCAAAACTGGCTACTGCATTTTTAGATAGCGATAGTAAATTCCCCGAACCGTTGATTACCATTTGGGAACCACGCGCTTACCCGGTAATGCTGCAGTTTTTGGCGCAGGGCTATTCGTGCCCGCGCAAAGTGTTGATCAATAGTGATATTGAATTGTTGACCGCACCCGATGTAAGTGAGTTTAGAAACGCCAACACACCCGAAGAACGGGACGAGGCACTACGCTTTTTCAAATCCGAAAATCATTCTTTCTGATTCTCGATCAGCCATTGCAACTTCTTGTAGTTCTGCTCGTGGTAGGTTACTGTGCCGGTTTTAAAGCGGCTTTCAGGATCATACAGGTAGGTTTTAATACCGAGATCGTGGGCCGCTTTTATTTCAGATTCTGGGTCATCACCAATGGCCAGCAGTTCATCTTTGTGGTAGCCGTATTTCTCCATTATATCCACAAAAATATCGCGCTTGGTTTTAGAGCTGATCTCGGGATCAACTACAAAAATCTCCTTAAAATGGCTGCGAACACCCAAACCATCAATTTTGCTCTGCTGTAGTTTTACAAAACCAAACGTTACCAGAAATTTGGGTAAGCTGATGGATTCAACAATCTCATAATCCTTGTAAGGTTTGATGGGTTTGTTGTATGTGGTATTTTTGAGCAGTTCGATAGCGTTGGTTTTAAACTCTTCGGTAAAGCCATGTTCATCAGCCACTTTTTGGAAAGGTGTGCGGCTTAATGCAGTCTTGGCTTCGGCTAACTGTTCGTCGTTTAAGTTGCCGCGATGCTCTTCCATCAGATGTTCGATGGTGGCGAAGATCTCATCTGAAATGGTTTTGGTTGGGAATATGGTGTTATCCATATCCAGTATCAGTGCTTTAATCATAGGTATAAAATAAGGGAAACGGGTTTAATGTTTTTATTCGACTTCAGATTTTATAGTTATCAATTGGTTCTGAAACCTCAATTTATAAAGCAGGAGGAACCCTATAGCAGCAGCCAGACAAACGCACGCCAATGACCACCACAACGCCCCGTAACCAAACAATGCAATAATCTGGCTGCCGATAACAGGTGCCAGTATTTGAGCCGCTGACCATGCCATAGTATAAAGCGCAGCATATTGTCCCCGGTTATTATCGTTGGTGCGCACAATCCAGAACGAGTTCATGAAAGGCATGGCAAACATTTCGCCGAAAGAGATAACGATGATAACCATTGTAGCCACCCAGACAGCCGGCGGCAGCAGATTCATAAACGTTAAAGAAATACCGGTTAACAGAACGCCGAGGCAAATGTACCGCAAGGCATGCCGCTTGCCTTCGAGCCAGTTGATGAGCACCATTTCTATAAAGGCCACCATTAAGCCGTTTAAGGCCATTAAGCTACCAATAACCCGTTCATCGATATGCCATATCGTTTTGTAGAAAACAGGCTGAATGGTAAATGTTTGAAAGAAACACATGCCGAACAAGGTAGTCAACAGAATGAAAATCATATAGATACTATCCTTATAAGGCGATGTTTTTGCATCGGGATGTGTATCATTTGCCGGTTTTTTGTAGTTGGATCTCGGCATGATTTTCAGCAAGAGCAATCCCGACATCAGGTTAGTACAACCATCAACCCAAAATAATAAATGATAATTGTGCGCTGCCAAAAAACCACCCAATGCACCACCAAACGACCAGCCCAGGTTTACAGCCAACCTGTTGAGCGAATAGGAGCGGGTCTTATTTTCGGGCGTGCTGTAAGCAGCAATGGCCGTGGAGTTGGCCGGACGGAAGGCATCGTTACACATACTCAATATGTAAACACAACCGCAAATAGCAAAAAAGTTGGTTTGATAGCCCAGCAAAATAAACAGCAAGCCTGCGCTAAGCAGTGAGCAAACCTGCACATCGTAAAAACCGTACTTGTCGGTAATTTTGCCGCCGATAAATGCCCCTGTTATAGAACCCAGCCCAAACAAACCCATGATAATACCTGCCTGCACAATGGTAAAATGCAGGGCCTGGGTACAGTAAATGGTCATGAAAGGCAGTACCATAGTACCGCTGCGGTTAATTAAAACCACCAGCGACAGGTACCAACTATTGCGAGATAAGCCGCTATATGCTTTTTTGTATAACTGGATAGGAGAGGTCACGGTGTAAAGGTAATGAAAGTACGTGCGTGCCTGTAGTTAAATGTGCTATTGCGTATTGCTATATTTTGGCCGTTCTAAAGTGTCGCTTTAAATCATATTCATAGATTATACAGGCAACAAAACCTATGAACCCAACTATTGATATCCATTTTTTGACCAACACAAACGGGATATAACTTTTAAATAAACCAACCAGGATCATTGCGCCGAAGGCAAATTCTAAGATGTTTAAAATTGTGCGCTGCCTGCCATGATCAGAAGCCCTGAGCCAAACCTTATACATGTCGTTTTCAGGATCAGCATCAACTAACTTTTTTAAGATAGGATAGGCCGATGAATAATCTTTTAGCTGATTGCAGGACATAGCTTTCGAAAACACGATAGCCTGATAAAGCTGACTATTGAAAAGTGAATAATTTATTTTTTCAATAGAACTGTCAATCATCGGTAGCACCTTATTTATTATTACAAGTGCATTATTGAACTGCTTTTTATAAGTTAAAGCTTTAGTATACCAATCGTTAATTGCCATAAAAGCAGTTATTTCATCTTCGGTATCCAAACTTGTTACATTGCTTAAAATAAGCAAATGGCTTTGATAGAAGGTGATAATATTGTCTGGGCTTTTGTTTGGTAAGGCAAGCAGTTCATTATAAATATTAATAAGCTGTAAGGCAGGCATTTTTAAGGGGTTTAAATATCAGCTTACAATATAGCCGATTTATTCCTTAAATAATGATCTGCAATAACCAGCGCAGCCATCGCTTCTACAATAGGTACAGCACGCGGAACCACACAAGGGTCGTGGCGGCCTTTGCCTTGTATTTCGGCGGCATCGCCATTGGCATCAACGGTTTGCTGATTGGTCATAATGGTGGCTACCGGTTTAAAGGCTACTTTAAAGTTAATAGGCATACCATTGCTGATACCGCCCTGAATACCGCCAGAATAATTGGTCAGCGTACGGATCTGATCGCCGGTGTTTACAAACAAATCGTTATGCTCAGAGCCTTGCATCTCGCTGCCCTCGAAGCCCGAACCGTATTCGAAACCGTGTACAGCGTTGATGCTCAGCATCGCCTTGCCTAAGTCCGCATGTAGCTTATCGAAAACAGGTTCGCCCAAGCCAACAGGGCAATTGGTAATAAAGCAGGTTACTTTACCACCGATGGTATCGCCTTGCTTACGGATGCTGTCGATCTTCTCGATCATTTCCTCAGCCGTAGCCGGGTCAACACATCTTACAATATTTTTTTCACGCTCTTCAATAAATGCTTGCGGATTGCTGATATCTACATTCGGCGCATCAATTTTGCCTACGCTGCTTACGTGTGCAATTACCTCGATTCCTTTTGCTTTAAGCATTAGTTTAGCCACCGCACCTGCCGCCACACGGGCAGCAGTTTCGCGGGCTGATGAACGGCCGCCACCACGGTGATCGCGGATGCCATATTTACTGTGGTAAGTATAATCGGCATGCGATGGGCGGAACACATCTGTATTATGGCTGTAATCCTTAGAGCGTTGATCTTCATTCGGGATAATCATCGCGATAGGTGTACCGGTTGTTTTACCTTCAAATACGCCTGAAAGAATCTTTACTGTATCGGCCTCTTTACGTTGCGTAGTAATTTTAGACTGACCAGGTTTGCGCTTGTCCAGCTCTGATTGAATGTAATCCAAGTCGATGTCCAGTTGAGCCGGACAGCCGTCTATAATTACACCAATTGCCTCGCCATGCGATTCGCCAAAAGTTGTTATCCTGAATATTTGCCCGAAGGTATTGCCTGCCATGTGTTTAGATGTGAGATATTAGATTTGAGTATTGAGATTACCTTTTTTACTCTTTGTATTATATTTTAGAACGTCATTGCGAGGTACGAAGCAATCACCGACTGTGCAGTTCGACTATACAGAGTTGCTCTGTAAGTAGGGGATTGCTTCGTACCTCGCAATGACGTGTATTTTGTAGATTAAACGTCCAACACTTCAAACCCTGCCTTTTCCAGATCAGTCCAGAACGCCGGGTAAGATTTATCAACCACTGCGGCTTCTTCAACTTCCAGTTCGGGGATGATGAGGGCTAGCGGTGCGAAGGCCATCGCCATGCGGTGATCTTCGTAAGTTTTGATGGTCATTTTTTGAGGGATAAACTTCTCGCTGCAGTCAAGTTTGTAAACCTGTCCTTTTTCAATCAGTTTAACACCCATTTTGCCCAGCTCGTTTTGTAAAGCTGCTATACGGTCGGTTTCTTTAATTTTTAAAGTTTCCAGTCCGGTAAAGGTAGCTTCGTGGCCAAGAGCTGCACATACCACTACAACTGTTTGCGCCAGATCGGGGCATTGGATCATATCGAAGATCTTGCGAACAATTGGCTTAGGCTCTTTTTTCAGATACACACCGCCGTCTTTAAACTGCGAGGTGATGCCGAAGTTGGCCATAATTTCGCCGATTACGCTGTCGCCTTGCAGGCTGTACGAGGTTAAGCCGGGTAAAAATAATTCGGCTTCGTCGCTCAGGGCCGCAATGGCGTACCAGTACGATGCTGCGCTCCAATCTGGTTCAACCCAGATGCTGGTTTCTGCAAATTCTTGCGAAGCAATGCTGATCACGTTATCTTCCCATTGATGCTGGATGCCTGCCTGTTGCAGCATGCTCAAAGTCATCTCTACATACGGGCGTGAGGTTAATTCACCTTCAATCTGTAGTCTTAAACCTTGCGGTAAACGCGCAGCAATCAGTAACAAAGCAGTAATATACTGACTGCTGATATTACCCTGGATGCTAATCAGATCAGTCTTTTGCTCAAAGCCGCCTTTGATGTGCAGGGGAGGGTAACCGTCCTGCTCTACATAATCAATATTGGCACCCAAAGTGCGCAAAGCATCAACCAAAATACCGATTGGGCGTTGTTTCATGCGCTCGCTTCCGGTTAGGATCACTTCTTCGCCACTGATTGCGTAATAGGCAGTCAAGAAGCGCATAGCCGTACCAGCGGGACCGATGTTTACGGTTGTCAGTTGTCGGTTATCGGTTGTCAGAGGTCCGGATTCACTTTCTGAGTTCTGAGTTCTGGCCTCCGAATTCTGTACTCCGGCCTCTGACAACTCGGACCTCAGGATACCTGCTAACAGCACAGCATCCGCAGCATCAGAAACGTTGGTTACTTTTACGCGGCCCTGGCTTAAGGCCTCAATAACGAGTGCACGGTTGCACTCGCTTTTTGAGCCTGTTAATTGTATTGTAGTATTTACCGTTTTACTGTTTTTACGCAGTATGATGTTTGGTTTCATCAGCAATTATGCGTGGGTTAAATTTTCCTTAACACCGGTACCAGCATTCATGATAGCGGTTTGTTTGCGGATTGATTCGCTGTGGATCAGTTCTAATAATTTCTCAGTAAAATCTTCGTCCAGTTTCAAAGCTTTGCCGTATTGAACTCCTTTTTTCAGGATCTCGTCCCAACGGTTAACTTGTAAAATGGTGATACCGTTATCTTTTTTGTAGTTACCGATTTTCTCAACAATCTGCATACGCTCAGCCAGTTTCTGGATCACTAAGTCATCAATTTTATCGATGTTGGCACGTAGCTCAGCCAGGGCATCTTTAATGTCAGCGTTTTTAACTTCCGGTTTACGTAAAGTAAGGTTGTCAATTAAGTCGGCCAGTGCTTTAGGTGTAACTTGTTGTTTAGCATCAGTCCAGGCAACAGAAGGATCGATGTGTGATTCGATCATTAAACCTTGCATATCCATATCCAAAGCTTTTTGAGCGATGTAAGGGATCAGATCGCGGTTGCCGGTAATGTGGCTTGGATCGTTGATGATAGGCAGATCTGGCGCATGTGTTTTTAAGTTGATAGCCATATCCCACATTGGTTCGTTACGGAAAGCAGATTTCTCGTAAGATGAAAAACCACGGTGAATAGCAGCCAGTTTAGTGATACCTGCATTGTTGATGCGCTCTAAAGCACCAATCCACAAAGTTAAATCAGGGTTAACCGGGTTTTTAACCATTACCGGTACGTCAACACCTTTTAAAGCATCAGCAATTTCCTGCACGGTAAAAGGGTTAGCGGTTGAACGTGCACCTACCCAAAGGATATCCACACCAGCTTTTAAAGCTTCTTCAACGTGTTTTGCAGTTGCAACCTCAACAGCGGTTGGCAAGCCTGTTTCTTGTTTAGCAGTTTTTAACCACTCTAAACCAATGCTGCCGATACCTTCAAACTCGCCCGGGCGGGTACGTGGTTTCCAGATACCTGCACGCAGTGCGCTCAGTTTGCCTGTTTTAGCTAAAAGTTGGGCAGTAGCAACTAACTGTTCTTCAGTCTCGGCACTGCAAGGGCCTGCAATTAAAAGCGGTTGATTTTCGTTAGCCGGTTTAATCCAGGTGCTTAATGGCTGTATTTTAAGATCGATTTTCATACTTTTTTAGTCCGGAAGTCAGTAAGACCGTAAGTCCGGAAGCTTTTTATGTTATTTTTTAATATTTACTGTTTAGTCCGGAAGTCAGTAAGACCGAAAGTCCGGAAGTTTATTTCTATATGTTAATTTTTCTTTCGGTCCGCAATTTTTGTCTTTCGGACTTCCCGACCCCGGACTTCCAGACTTTTTTCTTTTGTCTTTCGGACTCACGGACTTACCGACTTCCGGACTACTCACAAATTTACTCCTCTATAAAGCGTTTATATTCACCAAGTATGTTAAAATTGTGTGTATACTTTAACACCTGGCGAATGGCGGCGTCGTAAGCTTTGCCATCTTCCCACTCTACATCTACATAAAAGTTGTATTCGTTACGTTTACCCAGTACCGGCATCGATTGGATCTTGCTCATGTTAACACCTTCTTCGGCCAAAATATTCAGCACCTTTGCCAGTGAACCAACCTCGTTGCTTACCTGAAAACAAAGCGATGCTTTATTGGCAGGGATATTCTTAGCGTTTTCCTGGTGGGTAAGGATCAGGAAACGGGTAAAATTCTTTTTGTTCGATTCGATGCGGCGCTCCAGAATTTGCAAATCGTACAGCTTGGCAGCCAGTGAGTTGGCAATGGCAACCGTATCAGTCAATTGCTCTTCGCGGATACGTTTGGCACAGGCTGCGGTGTCGCTGCTTTCAACCACTTTCAGTTGGGGATGATCGTTAAAGAAATCATCACACTGACGGATAGCAATAGGGTGCGACATGGCTGTTTTTATATCCTCGAACTTAACACCAGGTAAGCCCATTAAGTGCAATTGGATAGGCAAATAAATTTCGCCAACCACGGGGAAGTTGTAGCTCAGCAACAACGAGTAGTTAGGCAAAATACTGCCTGCAATGCTGTTTTCGATAGCCATTACTACATAGTCAGCTTCGCGGGCCTGCAGCTTGTCGAATGTTTGTTTAAACGAGTTGCATTCTATCGTTGTAATGTTTTCGCCAAAGAATTTGAAGGCTGCTTCTTCGTGAAAAGATGCCCTTATTCCTTGAATTGCTACCCGTGGTTTCTGCTGTTCCATAATGTGTTAAACAAAAAAGTCCCGGCTGTTGGGCCGGGACTTTTTCTGATTTGTGTATGTCTTGTTATGGCATATATCAGTCCCGGCTCTTACTGCTAAAGTAAAAGTAGAAACCAAAATAATATGCGCCTGTGTATTTCATTGTTGTGTTACGGCGGTAAATGTACTGTTAAAAATTAAATTGTCAATAGAAAATTTTTATTTTTCGATATTTCATGACACAAACCAAATTTTATTTGCTTTAAGATGATAATCTACAAAGATACCGGCCATTTATTACGTGTATATTGAATATCGATCCCGGAAAATTTGTTGAGAAAATCGTAGTAAGGAATCAACAGCCCCGGAAACCTGATAGATATATCATCCTTAAATGTGATGTTGTAAATGGGAGATTTATCATTTTTACTCACGTTTGAGATAGTGATAGCCTTAATATCGGCCTTGTTATAAGTGTTAATGTCATTATTATCACCAAATTGAAAAACGTTATTTCCCTTTGAAAGGTGAAGGAACATATTTTTCGATTTTGAATAGGTTTTCAGTACAATATATGGAAGGGTAAACATTGATAGGGTGAATGCAATAAAAAATATACGAAAGAATAACGGACAGTCTTTTGCAGTCAAGATAATAGTTGAACTAAAAATTAGGATTAATAATAGAAATAGGAGTACAAAAAAATTCCAATAAAAGGTATTATGACTGACTGTATAATCGAAACTTTTGCTTTCGAAATGTTTGCTGGCACCAATATCGAGCAGGTGCTTATCAAATTTTTGTAGGTCTAAATTGCCGTTAAAGTAGTCAGTCACTAAACTGCAAGCAGTATCCATATCCGGTGAATGGTACTCATAGACATGGGCGCCATAATCTAAAAAATACAGGCAGAATTTTCCGTTGAAGTATAGGCCAACTTTTAAATACTCCCTGTCTTCATTCTTTATGGTAACCGATGGCCCGGTGAGTTGAATATCAGTTAACGGCCTTTCCTCATCCCAGGGGAAGGTTTTAATAAGACGAATCGTTTCTTCTAAAGTTCTGGGCTGCTCGTCAGAGAACTCACCTTTCTCGTAGGTATTGTGCTATAGTTTGGATATGAATTGGGGCATCAGAATCTAAGTCAAAAATAATATAGATTACTAATGTGCTTAATTCGACTTACGCCGCCTTCTCCTGCTTATACTCCCTTTGCAAAACCCTGGCCGTTTGTGTGCTACCATCGTGGCTCCAGCCGGGTGGGTTAAACATATAGCCAAGTTTGTTTTTAATACCCGGTGCTTTTTTTACGTCATGCACCAGGGCTTTCCACTCGTGGAAAATGATGTTGACTGCACCGGTATCTTCGGGTTGGTGGGTGAGGCCGTATTTGATAGGCTCGGGCAGGTTCTCATCTTGGAAGGTGCCAAACATGCGGTCCCAGATAATGAGCATCATGGCCATGTTTTTATCCAGGTAGGGGATGTTTGATGCATGGTGGACCCGGTGATGCGATGGTGTAACAAAGATCCAGCCGTACCATTTGGGTAGGTTAACCTTGTATTGAGTGTGTACCAGGTTGCCGTATAATTGGGTAACCAGGTAGGCGTATAAAATATCTATGGCGTTAAAGCCCATCAAAGCCAATGGCAAATAAAAGAAAACGCGGTACAAAGGCTCGAACACGGTAGACCGGAACCCCGTAGTAAAGTTAAAATGCTCAGACGAATGGTGCGTTACATGCATAGCCCAGAAGAAGCGGCAGTAATGGCCGGTATAATGCAGCACCCAGTATAAAAAATCCTGCGTTACAACCAGCACAAACCAGTACCAGAATACGTTGCTAATCTCAAACAGCCTGAACTGGTAAAAGTACTGCAGCACAAGAAAGGTAGAACCCTTAACAGCAAGATTGATAAAAAATGTAATGGTTGTTAAATAGATGTTGGTAAGCGTATCGCGTTTCTCGTAATAATGACGGTTTTCACGATAGCTGAGCCACATTTCGGCAAGGGTTAAGGTAACCAGCAAACCGATTAATACAACAACGGCATCATTTTTAGCATTAAGGGGAATCATACTAATAATAACTATAAAAAGAAAGAATGTGTTTTGAACGTATTACAAAGCTGCGTAGTATTTTAAACTTTCGCTCAACTCGTCTTCGGTACAAATCGCGTTAATACTATAAGTGCCAATGGCTTTTAACAGGGTACAGTTAATGGTATTGCCTTCGTTTTTCTTATCCTTTTTCATCAGCTCAATTAAAGCTGGGAAAGTCGAATCTTTGATTTCGTATTTAGGGTACAAACGGGTCAATACTTTAACCGTATCATTTAGTTCAGACTCAGTTAAACCGGTGTTCTTTTTTACAGAAAGCCAGGCTTCGCAGATCATGCCGATAGCAATAGCTTCACCGTGGGTCAAATGCTCTTTCTCGTCATGATCTAAAGACCATGTCTCCACAGCATGACCAACCGTGTGACCAAAGTTCAATGCCTTTCGGTGACTCTTCTCTGTCGGGTCCGAAATTACGATGCGATTTTTAATCACTACCGATTGTGCAATCAGCTCGGTTGATGGGATAGAAAGGTCGCTGTTTTTTAAAGCTTCCCAATAAGCTGCATCGGCAATTAAACCATGTTTCAGCATTTCGGCCAGACCCGATAATATTTCTCTTGATGGCAGGGTTTTCAGAAAGGCCTGCTCTATAAATACGGCTTTAGGTTGGGTAAACGTACCGATGATGTTTTTAATACTATCCATATCGATACCGGTTTTGCCACCAACAGAGGCATCAACCTGCGAAAGTACGGTAGTAGGTACATTCACAAAATCAATCCCGCGTTTAAAGGTCGAGGCTGCAAAGCCACCCAGATCGGTAACTACGCCACCGCCAACGTTAATTAACAAGCTGCGGCGATCGGCACCAAAATCAATCAGCATTTTCCACACACCAATGCAAAAGTCGATGGTTTTGCATTCTTCGCCTGCGCTGATCTCAATCAGGTCGTAAGTTTTACCTGTTAATTTCTCTTCAATAAGCGGCAGGCAGTGTACGGTTGTAAACTCGTCGGTAAGGATAAAAAACTTAGAGTAATTGCCTTGCTCAACAAAATTTACCAGTTCGTTAAGGCTATCGTTTAAATAAACATTGTAACCAATGCTTTCTATCGGTTGTATTTGTGCTGTATCCATAGGTTAAACAATCGTGATTTTCTGACCTCTAAACTCAACAACGTCGCCTTTTTTTACTTTAAGGCGTTTGCGGTAATCAACCTCACCGTTGTAGGTTACTTCGCCTTCCGATACTACAATTTGGGCTTCGCCGCCGGTTTGCACCAGGTTTGTGGCCTTTAACAGTTGTATAAGGGGAATATATTCGCCTTCGAGCTCAAAATTTATCATGATGGCAAAAATAAACTATTCGCAGGATAATGAGTTATAATAATGCATTTTCTAACTTTGCAGCATGGCTTTAAATGATACTGCTGCTGCGCCGAAAAAGAATTTACTTTCTTTCGAAAATACTGAGATCGCTTTCAAACACCTATCCAACGGTAGTTTAGACCGTGCTTACTGGTTGTTTAAGGCAATTAATAATAACACGCTGGTTAAAGTTGGGCCACCGGTTACTAACCTGGCCATGAAAATTGGCTTGCCGATCAAAAGCCTGATCAAGGCTACCATTTTTAAACAATTTTGCGGAGGAGAAACCATTGCCGAATGCGATGCTGTAATTAAGGAACTGGCTTCCGGCCATGTAGGTACTATTTTAGATTACTCTGTCGAAGGTGAAGAAGACGAATCTGTTTTCGATTTTACCCGCGATGAAATTATCCGCACCATTAACCGTGCAACCGGCGATAAGGCTGTGCCGATCACTGTATTTAAAGTTACAGGCGTAGGCCGTTTTGGCTTATTGGAGAAACTGGATACAGGCGCAACACTTACTGCCGAAGAAGAACAGGAATGGCAAAAAGTACAAGCCCGTGTATTGGACATTTGCCAAAAGGCATTTACCGCAGGCGTACCGGTAATGATTGATGCCGAAGAAACCTGGATCCAAAAAACGATTGATAGGTTAGCGATGGATATGATGCGCAAATTTAACCAGTACAAGGCCATTGTTTATAATACTTACCAGATCTATCGGCATGATAAACTGCAATCATTAAAAGATGATTTCAAAGTCGCTAAACTGGAAGGTTTTATCCTGGGCGCCAAACTGGTACGCGGTGCTTACATGGAGAAAGAGCGTAAACGTGCAGCTGAAATGGGTTACCCATCACCTATACAACCCAACAAAGAAGCAACCGACCACGATTATAACGAAGCCTTAAAATTCTGCACGGATTATATCGAGAAAATCGCCTTTGTAGCCGGAACGCACAACGAAGATAGCTGCCTTGTCCTTACCAACCTGATGACGCAGAAAGGCATCCCGCACAACCACCCGCATGTGTATTTTTCGCAACTGCTGGGCATGAGCGATAACCTGAGCTTTAACTTGGGCAGTGCCGATTACAATATTGCCAAGTATGTTCCTTACGGTCCGGTTAAGGCGGTGTTGCCATACCTGTTCCGCCGTGCGCAGGAGAATACGGCCATTGCCGGCCAAATGAGCCGCGAGCTGAGTTTGATTTTGAAAGAGAAGAAACGCAGGAAGTTGTAATTGAGCATGTCATCACCGCTTATCAATTACCTGCGCTTGTTCAGGCATATCTCGGCAGAAGATGAAGCGTTGATTGCTACAGCCTTTATACCGCACAATTTTAAGGAGGGCGATGTGTTGTTTAGCTCCGGCCATGTGTGTAAAGAGATGTTCTTTATTTGTAATGGTGTGCTGCGCATTATGGTGCAGAACGAAAAAGGAGTAGAGGTAACGTACTTCTTCCTGAAAGAGAATTATTTCTGCACCATCCTCAATAGTTTCAATAATGAAGTTATTGCCCACGAAAGCATCCAGGCCGCTTGCGATGTTGATGTGCTCATTGTTTCTAAATCACGCATAACGGCGTTGTATCAGCAAATTCCTTACCTTAAAGATCTAATAGATCAGATTACCCAACAGGGTCTATTAGATAAGATCCAGATCCGCAACGCCTACCAGGGGCTCGACTCAACCGAACGCTATAAACTGTTTATGATGCGCCAGCCCGAAATTGCCTTGCGTGTGCAATTAACAGATGTAGCATCTTACCTTGGCATTACACCACAGTCGTTAAGCAGGATCAGGAAAAATATGCGGTAGTAGTAAACTAACTTATAAGTTAGTTTCATTTGTAATTAAAATACTATTTTAGTTGCGGAGAAATTCTCCGATTTATTAACAACTAAACCTTTTTACGTGCAAAAACTACTTCTGCTATGTGTGGCAGTCCTTTTACTGGGAAGCTGCGCTAAAGATCACACAGTAAATCCAGTAAATTCAAAACCATCATTTAAGCTTTCATTTGCCCCTGTTGTAAACGGTATACCCAACACGCCGTGGAAACAGGTATTAGGTGGTAAAGGGCTTATTACCTTTGCCTTTATTGCTAACGATACCGTTACAGCCTCAACAATTAAAGATAGCGTAAGCTTAAAAGACATCAGCACTTATAAGCACGATGTGCTGGCCGGTGCGTACAACATTACCCTCGGTACAGTGAGTGCTGCAGTAGCAGATACCTTTATCAGGTTTAATGCCCAGGCACAAAATATTACTATTAATAAAGACCAGGCCATTAGTTTGCCTGCTACCACTACTGATGGTGTAATTACAATTAGTAAAAGCCTCATTAAGGCCGGTACAACCCCAACTTTTACCGATGCTAAAACAGCCGTTGTTTACAAGCTGGGCCTGGCCAATGATTATTATTTTTTATATGCAAAGGATGCAACAGCAGGCAGGTTAAGTTTTACAGAAACCACCAGTGGCGATGTGTTTTTGAAAGACCTTACACTTGCTGCCTTAAACTGGTATGATGTGTCTGCGGTTCTTAACAAAACCTCTTCTGTTAGTATTGCTCAGCATGCTTTTAACCTGAACGGTTTTTCTGGCAAAGTTCAATAAAATATCATGCTAAACACTTTATCAGTTATCCCTCCCCGAACCTTATTTCACATGAAAAGAAATTTATATTTTTTATTCTTTGCTTATGTATGCCTGCTTAGTGCATGTTCAAAAAAAGAAGCATTAACAGATGTTGTTGTTACGGTACCACCGGTTACCATCAGCAATATAAGCTTGCCATCATTTACCAACAGCACCTGGGTACAGGTAGCCGGCGGCACAGCCTTAATTCAATACAAGTTAAAGGATAGTAAAGATTCTACATCGTCGGTTACTAAAGATAGTATCGACCTTAAAAATTTATCGACCTATAAAAAAACTTTAGCGGCCGGTACGTATGATATTGTTATATCGTCAAAAAATCAGAGTTCTGCTGCCGATACCTTTATGCGTGTTACCGAAACCGCAAAAGGCTACACTGTGCCCAGTCAGCAAGCGCCGGTTTTTACAGAAAGCAGTACCGATGGTTTAATAACCATTGGCAAAAGCTTTATAAAAGATGGCGCTGTACCAACCTTTAAAACAGACACAGGCACCAAAACATACAAAATGGGTTTAATAAACGGGTTTTATTACCTATATATTAAAGGGGGCCTGCAAGGCGCAATTTCATTTACTGCAAAAACAGGCGGGCAGGCAGTGGTTAAGAAATTAAGTATTGTTGCGGCCAAGCATCAAAATATGTCTGTTGTAACCAATGGTGTTAACGGTGTAAGTGTGGTGTTTACAGATTTTGCCTATAACCAGGTATCAGCAAATTCAACTACGTTGATAACCTTAAATATTAACCCCGACAGGATGGCCGGATACACCAGTTATTATGTAGCTACCGACGAGAACGGCAACATTATAGCTGAGGCTAAATATCAAACAGGCACCACTACGTTTAAATTAATATCAACCAACCCGTATGACAAAGACAGGTTGAATTTTTATGAAATAAAGGTAGCCGATAACCCTTCCACTGTACCCGGCATAACCGGATATTTACAAGTAAAGAAAGGTTGCGTTTATACCCAGTTCCCAGGTCAGCAAAGCCCCGAATCTAATGCGCCGCTTAATATCCATTTAAAGAATGCCGCCCAATTTGATAAATTGAGTATCAGTACCGACAGAAATGCCGGGACAATCACTTCACCGGCTGATAGCGCTAATTTTAAACAATGGGATTATAGCAGTAACAGCCAGGTATGGGTACAGGTGTTAAAGAACAACCAGACCTTATATAACCTTTTCGATATTGCGAAGGGTACGCATGATTATACAGTTGATTTAGCACAGTGCATAAAAACTGCAGTTGCAAAAACCATAACAGCGCCGGGAGGTAATTTTCAAATGAATTTATTTGGGAAGAATGATGTAACGGCAACTTGGCAATACAATCATGACCTGGAGTATAACTTCGGTATGGTTTATTCACAATATGGCAGCCTGATATATAATTACCCGTCAGAAGCATTTAAATCGTATGTTGCTGTGATGTATTACAGTATAGGCGATTACAATTACAACCAGGTTAAAATTGGTGCAGTGCCAGATAAGGCCGATTCGTTTGATGCGTCATTCACCGTAGCCGGAACTTCAATGGCCGATTTTAAACCATCGTTCTCAGGCACGTCTGATTATTACCAGGCACATTTTATAAACGCGCCGTCATCGCCTAACTTGTCTGTATACCTGCTTTCGCCATCGGTCGCTGGTTACACCAATGTGAAGTTTCCCGATTTTTCGAAATATCTTAACATAACCAGTTTAGATTTGAGTAAGGTAAAATTGGTCAACTTTGGTTTATACCAACAGGATACCTTTAGTGAAACGAATGTTCCGTATAACGATACCCACAACTATCATTACCTCAATAGCAAATCGGTTCAGAAAAACTACTAAGACAATCATCATAAAAAAGGCTTTAGATTTTTCTAAAGCCTTTTTTATTGATTTATTTCTCTGCCAGTACCGTCACCATTTCTATAACCGGGGCTTTAGCCAACAGCTCGGGCGCGTGTTGCATTAATGCCTGCGCGATAGGGCCGGATAGGTGAGCCTGGCGGCCTTCCTCATCATCAAACGTATCGAATATCCCGAATGTTGATTCGCCGATTTGCCAGGCGTACCAGCTACGAGTATCAGGTTCGCTCTGTGCTAATGGCAGGGCGTTTTTTAAAAAATCGGCTACTTCTTTTTCTTTGCCGGGTTTAGCCTCTAAGCGGGCCAGTAATGCTAATTTGCTCATGGTAGTTTTAATGTGTTTACAATAACTACGTATGGCACTTACCATAGGTTTACACTTCTGGGCTATTTAATTATTTGGCCATTTGGATTGAAATTAAATACTTCAAAACACACCAACCTTTATAACAAGAATTTGGGTTACCACCGTATTAAATTTGTTGCAAATGCTTTTATTGCGCGGTATCATTTAAATTAGTCGGTCTAAATTATTGTATGAAAAAACTTTACCTCTTGCTGTCGGCTTCCCTGTTTTGTTTGCACACCAAGGCGCAAACACCAGCGGCTGCACCGGCACCTGTACAGGCTAACTATCAGTTGGCTGCCAGGTTTTCGCCCAAAAAAATTCAGAAACTTGTTTTTACAACCAATATCGAACCGCATTGGCTAAAGCAAAGCGACCGCTTTTGGTATGTGTACGAAACCAGCAATATTAAGAACTGGTACCTGGTTGATCCGGGCGCGCAGAAAAAAGAGCTGCTTTTTGATAATGCTCGCCTGGCTGCAGAAATTACGCTGATTGTTAAAGATCCGTTTGATGCCCAGCATTTACCTATCGAGAACCTGAAATTCACTAAAGATGAAAAAAGCATCCAGTTTGAACTGAAGAGCAGTATTGACGTAGTGAAGAAAGACCGCAAGGATAAAAAAGCGGCAGACTCGTTAGAGAAAAAGACTTTTTATTTTCAATATAACCTCGCCACAAAAAAACTGGCCGAACTTAAAAACTACGAAAAAGTAAAGCCTAAACCAAAATGGGCTTCTATAGCGCCTGATAGTTCGGTTGTAATTTTTGCCCGGTACTTTAACCTGTACTGGATGGATAAGGAGAATTACAAAAAAGCAGTAAAGAACGAAGACGACAGTACTATTGTTGAGCATGCGCTTACTAAAGATGGGGTAGAATATTACGCCTACGGCAACAGCGGTAATGATGATGATACGGACACGGATGGTGACGATGCCAAAAGCAAAAAGAAACGTAAATCATCATCTGTATTATGGTCGCCGGATTCGAAGCATTTTGCTTTGATCCGTAGCGATGAACGTAAGGTGAAAGATCTGTGGGTAATTAACAGTATTGCCCAGCCACGCCCAACCCTGCAAACTTACAAATACGAAATGCCTGGCGAAAAAGAGCAACCGCACCGCGAATTGCTTTTGTTTGATTTTGATGCCAAAACCAGCAAAAAGCTAAACGTTACTTTATTTAAAGATCAGGAGCTTTCTACATGGCAGGCACCTGTTTTAGCCAAAAATAAAGATGATGAGTTTAGGCCATCTGTTTGGTTAGGTACCAACAGCCGTTTCTACTTTTACCGCACAGGCCGAGACCTTAAGAAGATTGATGTATGCAGTGTTGATATTAATACCGGCAAGGTTGACATTAAGGTTGAGGAGCGCATGAACACCTACGTTGAAATTGCGAAACCGGGACTGATTAATGGCGGCAAAGAACTGGTAGAATGGTCGGAACGTGATGGTTGGGCTCATTTTTATTTATATGATGATGCCGGCAACCTTAAAAATCAGATCACTTCGGGATCATTCCACTGCGATGATATTGTTAATATAGATGAAAAGAACAGGGTATTGTATTTTACAGCATCGGGCAGGGAACCTAACGAGAACCCTTACTATGTGCATTTATACCGTATAAATTTAGACGGTAGCGGCTTAAAGCTGTTAAACGCCGGTAACTTTGATCATACCAGTAACCAGAACGATACCGAAAAGTATTTTGTTGATGCTTTTTCGAGAGTAAACACAGCACCAAAATCTGTACTGTGTGACAACACAGGCCGTAAATTGATGGATCTGGAAACTGCCGATCTTTCGCGCCTGATGGGTGCTGGTTATAAATTCCCGGAGCCATTTAAAATTAAGGCTGATGACGGTATTACCGATTTGTATGGCGTAATGTACAAACCGTTTGATTTCGACCCGACTAAGAAATATCCTTTGATAGAGTATGTTTACCCTGGCCCGCAAACCGAAGCTGTAAACAAAGCATTCAGTTCAAGAATGGACAACGTAGACAGGCTGGCGCAGTTTGGCTTCATCGTAGTTACGGTAGGTAACCGTGGCGGTAACCCGGAACGCTCTAAATGGTACCATAACTTTGGTTACGGTAACCTGCGCGATTATGGCCTGGCCGATAAAAAAGCAGCGGCAGAGCAACTGGCAGATAAATATCCGTTTATTGATATTAACCGTGTGGGTATAACCGGTCACTCGGGCGGTGGCTTTATGTCGAGTGCGGCTATGCTGGTTTATCCCGATTTCTTTAAAGTGGCGGTATCAGAATCTGGTAACCACGATAACAGCGTGTACAACCGCTGGTGGAGCGAGAAACATAACGGTGTAAAAGAGATCATCACCCCTAAAGGCGATACCACTTTCCAGTACACCATTGATAAAAACCCGGATGTAGCTAAGAACCTGAAAGGCCGCTTACTGCTTTCTACCGGTGATATTGATAATAACGTACATCCGGCCAATACCATCCGTTTAATTAATGCTTTAATTAAAGCCAACAAGCGTTTTGATTTTGTATTGCTACCGGGCCAAAGACATGCTTACGGCGATATGACCGAATATTTCTTCTGGCAAAAAGGTGATTATTTCTGCAAATACCTGTTGGGCGATTTTAACCAGCCGGTAGATATTGTAGAGATGGACCGCGAAATAGAAATGAGCAATAAAAAGAAACCATAAAAGAGTTCTTATAATAACAAAGAAGGCCTTGCTTTAAGCAAGGCCTTCTTTGTTTAAAACTTAGCAATGTTGTTTTTCAGGGCGAACATGACCAGTCCTGTACGCGATTTAATATCGAATTTCTGAAACAAAGCCTCCCGGTAATTATCAATAGTATGCGGGCTGAGGAACATTTTATCAGCAATCTCCTTGTAGGTAAGTTCAGAACAACAGTACTCTAAAAACTTGGTTTCATTAGCTGTTAACTCACTGGTAGGTTCTTTTGGCAGGGTATCATCCTGTATAGAACGAAGGAGTTTTCCCGAAACCAGGTTATTTAAAAAGAAACCGTGTGTGGCGATAGTTTTAATAGCATACACCAGGTCTGATGCTTTTGATTCTTTGAGGATATAGCCGCCTGCACCGCTTTTCAGCATTTTTATAATGGGCTCATCCTCCTCAAACATGCTCAGGGCCAATACCCTTACCTGTGGATAGTTTTGTTTTATCCAGGCGGTGGTTTCGTAACCGTTCATCAGGGGCATGGTAATATCCATCAGTATTACCTGGGGTAGTGGGTATCTGGATAATTTCTCCTTTAACTCCAGGCCGTTTGCTGCATCAAATAAAATCTCGATCTCTTTATACTCTGATAACAGGCTGCCTATCCCTTGCCTGAATAAGGTATGATCATCAACAATAGCGATCTGTATTACCTGATCTTCCATCATAATTTAATAGGGTACAATTATATTAATTTCGGTTCCAATATTTGGGGTGGCAATTATATTAACATCGCCATCAATAATCTGCACTCGCTTGCGGATGTTAAATAATCCCATGCCGCGTTTTTCTTTCAATACTTCTTCGGCATTAAAACTTTTGCCATTGTCTTTTATCACCAGGTTTAAACGTTTGTCGTTTTGGGTAATGGTAACATCTATGGCAGTGGCGGCTGCATGCTTTATCACATTGTTAAGCACTTCCTGGAAGATGCGGAACAGGATAATTTCTTTATCAGACTGCCCTTCTTTATTTAAATAGTTACTATTAAAGGTAATGGCATGCAAGCCCGCTGTTTCTAAATAATCCAGCTCAAATTTAATGGCATCTGCCAACCCCATCCGGATAAGCTCCTGCCCATAAATCAGTCGCGAAAGTTGCCGCAGTTCTTTGATCGATCGTTTAGCCAACTGGCTGGCCGATTCTACTTTTTCTGCAACCCGGTCGGGATCATCAGGGTTAATGGCACTTAGCGTAACTACGGTAAGGCTTAACAGCTGGCCAATATTATCATGCAGGTTACTGGCAATGGTTTGCATGGTTTGCTCCTGAACTTCCATCTGACTTTTTAACAGCTCGTTCTCAAAGTCTTTCTTCAGCTGTTCTTTCTCTTCTTTATGCCTCTTTTTTCTCCGGTTATATAAGTTAACATATATAATGAGGGAGACCGGTGCGATAAGAAAGATAACAGACGTTAATCCGATAAGGAAGATGAAGTCCTCTGACGATATCTGCATATAAATGAATATGACCAGTTTAAATACAAAACAATATTAAGAATATTAAAAACCACATACCTTACGGAGTGATTGATGATCGGGGCGCGGTCTTTAGCCAGGTAGCTGAAAAAGATGTTACTGGCAGTGCCTGCAAAGTAAAAACATAAAGTACCGCTTACCCACCAAAATGGCGCATATACAGAAAGGCTCCTAAACTGGTCTTCGCGCAGCACCAGGTAATAGTAATACACACTTGCCAGTACCAGCACAACCGAAACAACGGTAAATGTGATAAACACAAAACCTGCATATTTATTAGTTATCAGTTCGGCAAAATAAACGAACAGAAAAATAATTGCCCACGAGCCAAACAGTTTAAAACGATTGTAGTACGTTTTGTACAGGTGGTAAAAAAAGTAGCTTTCAACCAGGCACTCTATCACTAAAAAAACATTGTACAGCATAAAGTTGGGTTGCTGTAATACCCTACGCATGTAAATGCCGCCCACTTCAACCATACTTGTTACCAATAAAAATAAGATAAGGAGCCGCCAAACGGGGTCCTTATCTTTATATAAGCAAAGTAGCGATACTACAAAGCAAATAAACTCGGCAGTAGTGTTTACGGTTATGTAGGGAGACATTTTTGTTTTTATTGTTCCAATAACATGGCGCCTTGTGTGTTACATTTTGCAGGTGGCGGGCATAGTTCGCCCTCATTTTCTGGGGTTGCCGATATAATTATGCCGCTATGTTTAGCATCGATCACAGATTTACCGTTAAGTAGTTTTGTTTGTTCTTTATAGTAATCCATGTGTTTGCCGCTTAGCAAACCGGTTCCTTTGCGGGTAGTAACCATTACGAGGGTACTATAGTTAGCATACTCTGGTTTAAAATTGTTAAAGCCGTGTGCAGGTATCGAATCGTAAGTGGCCAGGTAGAAACGGATACCGTCACCATCTTGTATAGAATCTACCTTGCTTAGTAATGCTTTTAATTGATCTTTACTAAACCAAACACAGCGGGTATCGCCCATGTTTTCTTTAAATTTATGGCTGCGTGACTTAAATCTAGCAACCCATCGCTTTGCTGTGGTCGTATCTACTTTACCCGTTAGCACCGGGGTGGCAGCAGTGGCTTCGGGTATGGCATCATGGTCTTTGTTGGGTGCCTCATTGCAGGCACTAATCATAAGTACTGCTAAAGCAAGAAGTGGGATCAGTTTAAGTGTTTTCATAATTGTGGGTTTTTAATTGGCTACGGAAATATAGATATTATATAACACATTGCCTGTACAAAGCAATAAATAAGTGCCCACAGCCCAAAGGGTGAAAACAGCTTTACAGCTTACAGAAAATTAGCTTATCAGCGCTTTTTTTAACCGCATATATTACAACCTGTTTACGATTTTGAGTGAAAGGGTGAAATTACCCTGCCAGATACCCTGTAAGCTATCATATACAGTACAGGGTGATCGTACTAACTTAGCTTCACAGATCATTAATCAGTAATACCCCTGCAGGAGAGGCCTAAAGCCTGAACCTTATCCGTTCCTGTATATTTTTTACGAGAGAAGCCCCGATTGGTATCGGGGCTTCTTGTATTTGAGGTATTCGACAGCTCAATCTTCCCAAACGATATACCATTTGCTATCGTCATTTTTGGCATAAATAAGGCCGTCGCTCATTTCGTGTACATCGCGGCCCTGCTTTTCGCTGAACCATGTTTTCTTTTCATAGATACGGACCCCGCCGTTTTCGCGCTGTAAATAAACCTGCAGCGCATTAATAGTTGGCGGCACCTCGTGCAGCCACTGTTGATCACTTTCCCTTACAAATGCCGAACTCATATAATTATAACATGCGCTACTACTTAATGTTGCTGTAAATCAGCCGGAAAATGATATTTTTAAGGCATGGAGCAATTAACCCTCAGCAAGTCACAATTAATCAGGTCGCGTGTAAAAGGCGTGGTAGGCGGTTCGATAGGTAATTTGGTGGAGTGGTACGATTGGTATGCCTACTCTGTATTTGCACTGTATTTCGGCGCTGCATTTTTCCCCAAGGATAGCGAGACTGCCCAGTTGCTTAATACCGCAGGCATATTTGCCATTGGCTTTTTAATGCGCCCCATAGGCGGCTGGATAATGGGTACTTATGCCGACAGGAGAGGGCGTAAAGCTGCACTAACTCTCTCTGTGCTGTTAATGAGCGCCGGTTCATTAATGATTATGCTGGTGCCGGGTTATAAAAACATCGGTATTGCTGCACCTATTATATTGGTTTTAGCACGTATGCTGCAAGGCTTAAGTATTGGGGGAGAGTATGGTACTGCCGCCACTTACCTCAGCGAAATTGCCCCTAAAAAACACCGTGGGTTTTATTCGAGTTTTCAATATGTAACTTCTTGTTTAGGTCAGCTTATAGCTTTAAGTATTTTGCTGGTATTGCAGCGTTTTTTGTTAACCAAAGAACAATTGGGCGATTGGGGCTGGCGAATTCCATTTGGACTGGGTGCTATACTATCAGTTTCAGCTATTTATTTGCGCCGCAGTTTGGCCGAGACAGATTCATTTAAAAATGAAAAGGTAGCAACATCGCGCAAGGGTTCGTTTAAAGAATTAATGAAATATAAGAAGGAGGTGCTGCTTATCATCGGTTTTACTATTGGTACCACGGTAGCATTTTATACGTTTACCACTTACATTCAAAAGTTCCTGGTTAATACGGCTAAATTCTCGAAGAACGATTCGACCACAATTACCATGATTGCCCTGTTCATTTTTATGATAGCGCACCCCATTGCAGGTGTAATAAGCGATAGGGTAGGCCGCAAAAAAATTATGATCATCTACGGCGTAGTAAGCATGCTGACTACCTATCCAATTATGATCGGCCTTGGTAAAACGCACGATTTATGGACGGCTGTATTGCTCATCACCCTTGCTTTGGTGATATTAAGTTTATGTACCTCAATTTCGGCTATTATTAAGGCGGAGTTGTTTCCGGCCAATGTGCGCTCGTTGGGTGTAAGCTTCCCGTACGCGCTGGCTGTAGCCATATTTGGTGGCACGGCCGAGTATGTTGCGCTGGGCTTTAAGCAGGCAGGGCATGCCAATTATTTCTTCTGGTATATCACAGCATGTTCGGTGGTTTCGCTTATTGTGAGCTTTAATTTACCCGATATGGACAGGCACTCTAAAATGGACGAGGATTTAAAATGATTTCATTAATTTAGGTCGATATAACCAATTATGAAAATCTCAATCATCTCTATCCCGGTTACCGATCAGTCGCGCGCCAAAGAATTTTATATAAAGCTTGGCTTCCAGGTACTTGTTGATGCCCCTATGGGCGGCGACCAACGCTGGGTACAATTAGCCCTGCCCGGTACCGAAGGTAGTATTGCGCTTGTTACCTGGTTCGAATCTATGATTCCGGGCAGCATCAGAGGTTTGGTGATCACAGTAGATGATATCGAACAAAAAATTAAAGAGCTTAACGTTGGTGGTATTGAGGTAGAACCTATCGAAAAATTGCCATGGGGCAGGTTTGCCGCAGTGGAAGATCCGGATGGTAATAGGTTGAGTTTGCATCAGGAGTAATCGTCTCGTCCGGCAATACCGTCATTGCGAGGTACGAAGCAATCTCAGACCGATCTGACGTAGCTTTCATATAGCAGAAATCCGTTTTTCATTAGGAATGGTAGAGTGGATAAATCATCGCCGGTGGATGTACTTTTTCTTTTCTCTCAAAAGAAAAAGTACCAAAAAGAAAAGTCGCAGCCGGGTCCTGTTGCTATTAAGTGCAGTGGTTAGGCAGGGACAGTGGTTGCCGCAACATTACCAATGCTGCCTTGAGGAAGGTTAGGCTAAGGCAGTGGTGGGTTGGGCCAGAAAGGCTTTGAATCTTACGAGCGATGGCCCGGACAGAAAAGCGGGGCCGAGGGTTAGCTTGTGTGGTGGAGCTTTTTTCTGTCTTGATGTTATTCACCAGTTAATTGTTTTTAATAGGTATTCATGAAACCGCTGCGCTAAGTATTGGTTACTTTTGGATCAAGCCAAAAGTGACAGCCTACCCGCGGCGATTGAGCGGGACTGACTTTAATCAAAGCACCATCCTAATGAGTGCCCTTCGATGAAATTCAAAAAACAAAAAAAGGACAGATGCTCTCACCCATCTGTCCCTCACATTCACATTAATTAACTAAGCTAAAACCTCAATCCCTATTGAGTAATAGTTAGATTCTTCCATTCGCCTTCAGAGCCATTGCCCGCCCAGAAACCAATCCGGGTGCCGTTTAACCTGGCGAGTTGCTGCACTGTAAGTGCGGCTTTAGTATTATGATTTACATAAACGCTGATTGTTACACCCTGTACTATAATTTTTACATGGAACCAGTTATTAGGCTCAGGAGCGGACTCAAGCGGTTGTTCGTATTTATTCGGAAACTTTTCGCGCAGCACCGGCCAATCGTAGTTAGGTATGCTGATGTATTGCACCGCGTGTGATTTTCGCACCGCATCATCAGCCTTAAAATTAAAAGGACGGAAGTAGATGGCATCGTAAGTATGCTCGTCAGTAGCATGGAAGGCAATGCCCACAAAACTTTGCTGTAGTACATCCTTGCCTTTCATATCAAACTCGATGGTACCATTTGTAAACGTGTAACTATTGAGCCAGGCGATGCCCACATCGGCCTGTTCATCTAAATACATAACTGTGTCGATACTTTTAAGCACGCCACCGTGGCGGTTAAAAATATTGATCTTTTTCTCCCTGCTCTGTTTCAAAAGATCAACTTTAGTTGACATTTGCGAAAAAGCCGATAATGAGATCAGGCATAAAGGCAGTATATATTGTATTTTAAATTTCATAGATATTATCAACTACTCACACTCACTAATTCACTACTCACAATTAAATTTACTCGCTCCTCAGGCTCTTAACCGGGTTAGCCAGTGCAGCTTTAATCAGCTGGAAACTCACCGTAGCCAGCGCAATAAACACGGCCATACCGCCCGATAACACAAATATGTCCCAGCGGATGTTGATGCGGTAAGTATAATCCTGCAGCCATTTTTGCATCAGGTACCATGTAATAGGTGATGCTATTACAAAGCCAATCACAATCAGCATCACAAACTCTTTAGAGAACAGGAACACAATGCCCGATACCGAAGCGCCCAACACCTTGCGGATACCCACTTCTTTGATCCGCTGTACAGCCATAAAAGAAGCCAGTCCGTACAAGCCGAGACAGCTTAATAAGATGGCAACTGCTGCAAACCAGGTATAAATACTGGCCAGCTGGTTTTCCTGTTTGTAAAACTGGGCCATTTGCTCATCTACAAAATGGTACTCGAAAGTGTAATCAGGATATACCTCGCCCCATATTTTTTCTAATGCAGGCAGGGTAGTGGCAATGCTGTTTGCCGAAAGTTTAATATTAGTCAGATGATAACCCCATTTTGGTTTCATGGTGGTCATCAGCATTGGCGCAGTTTCATTTTTAAACGAACGGTTGTGGAAGTTTTTAATCACGCCTACAACGATGCCTTTAGCATGTTCGCCCAGTTTAATTTCCTTGTTTAAGGCATCTTCGGGATGATGAAGCCCTAATTTTTGCACTAATGCTTCGTTAATCAAAAATTCTTTCAGGGTGTCTGAAGCCATTAAATCTCTGCCTGCCACCAGTTTGATCTGGTAAGTGTCGAGGTATTGGTTATCAACCAGTTTGAATATCGAATAGAAATCGGTTTGTTTTAAAGCATGATCGAAATTAAACATGCCCCAATTGGTGTTCTCGCTGGCCGGGAGATCTGAGCTGATACTCATTTTCTCGACGCCTTTTAAGCCGCCTACTTTTTGCCGCAGATAGGTTAGTTTACTTACCGAGGCACTATCCTGCGGGAAAGGCACGTTTACAATGGCATCTTTAGCAAAGCCCATGCTGGTGCTGCTAAAATAATGCATCTGTTTAACTATGATAAGGGTACAAATAATAAGCCCCTGTGCAATAATAAACTGAAATACTACCAGCCCGCGTCGCAACGAAATACCTTTTGCCGTTTTAACGGCCAGCTTGCTTTTAAGCGCATTGATAGGGTTAAAGCCTGATAAAACGATAGATGGATAAAAGCCTGCAATCAGCGTTACACAAATGGTAGCAGCGATTAAAAATGCCGCTACTTTAAACTGGAGTAATAAACCTGCTGTTAAAGGTAACTCCAATACCCGGCCAATAAACGGAATAGCAATGGCGCTAATGCCCAGTGATACAATTACAGATGCCAGCACAATAACCAAAGTCTCCGTCAAAAACTGGATTTGCAATTGGCCACGGTTACCACCCAGCACCTTACGGATACCTACTTCTTTAGCACGGTTTACGGCCTGTGCTGTTGCCAGGTTAATGAAGTTTACACAGGCTATAATGAGGATAAAGGATGCAATAAGCCAAAGCATCCGGATCATTTGCGGGCTGATTGATTTGCCCGAGTAATTGCCCGATTGCGTATCGAAATGAACATCTTTTAACGGTTGTGCAACTTCACTATCGGTTATGCCATCTGTATGGTTCTTTTTAACCAGGGCACGCAAGCGCGATGTAAGGTAAGCCCCAGTTACATTAGGCGGCAACAAAACATAGCAGCCAAAATTAGTACTGGTGCTGTTCCAGTCTTTAGATTGCATATACTTAGCTGTATAACCCGTACCAACCGACATTACTACTTTAAGCTGAAAATCTGAATTTTTGGGGATAGGGGCCAGTATACCTGTTATTTTTACAAGATCGGTATTATTCCACTTCATGGTTTTGCCCATCGCGTTTTGCCAGTTGCCAAAGTATTTTTCGGCTGTTTCCTGGCTGATGATGGCTGTGTTGGGATATTTCAGAGATGCCGTGGTGCCCGCTACCAACGGGAAATCGAATATTTTGAAAAATGCTGGTGTTGTGGCAAAGATGCCGCTGGTTTCTTTAAACTTTTTATCTGTTTGCCCGGCTGCGTTAAGCACCTGGATCTGGTCGTCAAAATTGTTAAAAACCGGGGCGATTTCTTGTACCGATGGCATATCTATACGCAACCCCTGCGGTATAGGAGCCGAGATGCCCGACCCGTAAAATACATCCTTGGTATCTGCGTGATGATATTCGGTTAACAGGCGATAGATGCGGTCTTTTTTTGTATGGAAACTATCGAAACTGCTATGGAATTGTATGAGCACAAAAATGAGCAAACAAACTGCTATGCCCGAACCAAGGCCAATAATGTTAATAAGCGTATATGATTTTTGGCGGGTGATGTTTCGCCAGGCGGTTTTAAAGAAATTTGACAGCATAGTTGTTGGTTTTAATGGTTTTGTACCCTGATACTAATTAATTGACAAGCGTAGTGCCAGTCGCAAAATCGCTGTTTCTGTATTGTTTAAAGCATATCCATATTTACAGGTGTACGAAAACGGACGATTCTACGTACGCTTTCGTACATTGTATTGATGTTTACTCGTTCCTTAAACTTTTGGTTGGATTTGCCAGCGCCGCCTTGATAGATTGAACGCTGATGGTAATAAACGCAATGGCAATAGCGCCAACCCCTGCAACCGCAAACAGCCACCATTGTATGTTGGTACGATAGGCAAAATCCAACAACCATTTGTTCATGGCATACCACGATACCGGCACAGCAATAAACAGGGCAATTACTACCAGCAGCATAAACTCGGTAGCCAATAAGGCCACAATACGCACGATACTGGCGCCAAATACCTTGCGGATGCCAATTTCCCGTGTTTTTACCTGTGCCGTATAAGTAGCCAAACCGAACAAGCCAAGGCACGACAAGGTGATGGTGATAGCCGAGAACAAGTTGAACAAAGAAGCCGTATGCTGCTCGGTATTATACAGCTTATTATAATCATCATCTAAAAAAGCATAGCTTATAGGGACTTGCTGGGTATTATATTTTTTCCAGATTTTTTGGGCTGCTATGATGGCATTAGAAGCATCTTTACCGGTGGTTTTAATATAAACCCGCCAGGCTTGTTTGGGATCATATAACATTACAAGCGGTTCAATTTTTTGGCGCAGGCTGTTAAAATGGAAGTCTTTTACTACGCCAATTATGGTGCCTTTATTTTTCCAAACGCGCATCTGTTTACCAACAGGATCCTTCAATCCCATTGCTTTTGCGGCGGCCTCGTTTATAATATAGTTCATTGAATCTGCCGCCAAACCGCTAAAGTTGCGGCCGGAAGCGATTTTCATTTTAAAAAATGGTATAAAATTTTGGTCGGTTACCACCGGGTGAAATAACAGGTTTGAATTAACCGGTTTGCCCTCCCAATCATTATCTCCGGTCCAGCTATCATAATGCACAATATTATTTCCCGACCGTGCTACCGCAAGTACACCAGGTTGTTTAAGCAGGTCGGCACGTATGGCATCGTAATGTTTAACCATATCTTCACGGATATTAAATGAGAGCGTGTTTTCTTTATCATAGCCCAAATTTTTGTTACGAATATATTTGAGCTGATTGCCAATAATCAGCGTACCGATAATGAGCACAATGGATACGGTGAATTGCACTATAACCAGTACCCGCCTAAAACCAACATTGCTTATGCTTGCTGTAATCTTGCCTTTCAATGCCTTTAATGGTTCGAATGATGAAAGTAACAGGGCCGGATATATACTTGAAGCCGCCAATGTTGCAATAAGCGCGGTACCTATGCATTCCCAGATATGATAATTGCTGATGTTGAGTGTTAGCTGTTTGCCCGAAAAATCATTAAATGCGGGCAGCAACAGATACATAATAGTGATAGCCAGTATAGATGCCATCATAAACAGCAACGTTGTTTCCACAATAAACTGCATAAACAACTGCATTTTGCTTGCGCCAATAATTTTACGCATGCTTACTTCTTTAGCGCGCAGTATAGACCGTGCTGTTGATAGGTTAACGTAATTTATACTGGCTACAATAAGGATTAGCAGGGCCACCAATGCAAATATCCTGACTGTGCTAATACCATTATCCGTACCATCGGCTTTGTACAGGTGCATTTGTAACAGGGGCTGGGCAAGGTAGGGTACAGGTGCGTCGTCAGGTTTCTGGCGTTCGTGGATGCGCTGTAAATTTTTCTCCAACAGGTGTATATCGGCACCGGGTTTTAAAAGCAAGTAAGTTTCGAAATTAAATTGACCCCAGTCGGCATCCATAGAAGGTACGCGTACATCATTATAGGCTGTGGTATGTGCTACATAAACAATATGGTTATAAAAGCCAATCGGTGCTAATAACTTATAATTAAAGCTCGAATTGGTGGGCCCATCTTTAATAATACCCGTTACAGTAAAACTGAATTTATCAATCGTAATTACTTTGCCAACCGGCTCTGCATTGCCGAAATACTTTTTGGCTGTGGATTGGGTAATCACTACCGAATTATTATCGGGGAAAGGTTTCTTAGCGTTGCCATCGATAAGATGAAAATCGAGCATCGAAAAAAATGCAGGATCGGTAAAAGCAAGCTGTTTTTCCAGGAATACCTGATCTTTATATTTTATTGGGGTTTCGCCTGCATTGTTAATGCGGAAACCATCTTTAACATCAGGTATCTCATTTTTGGCAAATGGTACTACCGGGGCAATAATGTTGTTGAAGATTTGCCTTGTAGGGCCGGTACCGCCAACTATACCTATTTTATAAATGTTATCGGCCTGCTTATTGAAGCGGTCGAAACTTAATTCGTCCTGTACCCAAAGTAAAATGAACAGGCCAATTACAAGGCCAATAGTAAGCCCCGCTATATTGATGAAGGTGTAAAATTTATTATTGAAAATATTACGCCAGGCGGTTTTAAATAGGTTTCTGAACATAGGTCTGGAAAATTGAATCAATATACTGATATCAATGCCAGTGCCATTCAAAAAAACGATGTTTCTGCACTACTGTGGCAGTTTGCCCATTTTTCGGTGTACGAAAACGGACGGTGGCACGTACGCTTTTAAACAGGCGCAATAGCCAGCCAGGTGTAGGCTATCTAAGCTACAATCAGATTAATTAGTTTGCCTGCCATAAACCAAACCCGTACTGCCAATGATGCAAGGTGCCGATGTAAAAGTGTTCCCCGGCATCGGGAAGGTCCATTTGGTGGCACCGGTATTTGCGTTTAAAGCATACAGGTTGCCGGTGCCGCCCCCTACAAATACATAACCTTCGGCAAGGGTAGAAGTGGTATTACTGTTGGGGTAAATAAGCGATTTCCAAAGCACGCTGCCATTTTTGGCATTTAGGGCGTACATGTAGCTATCAAAGCAAGTGGCATAAACCGAATTGCCGGATACAATAGGGCTGCTGTAAAAACCTTTATGTTCAAGAGCCTTCCAGATAACTGAACCCGTATTAGCATCAACAGCGTACATGCTGCCTAAGGCTGTGCTTGTGGTATCCATGCTTTGGGCTGTACCAAAATAAACTACGCCGCCTGTTACAAATGGATGTGTAAAGCCTGCCGAGATGCCATCGGTGCCCAACTTCCATTTTAACTGTCCGCTGCCTGAACTTAGGGCATACATGTTGTTATCATCACTGCCAATATATAATACATTGTTAGCAACGGTAGGGCTCGATCCGGCTACTGCGCCCCCTGTCTTGAATATTCTTGTAGAAGTTGCTTTGCTTAAATTGATAGCATAAACACTGCCTGTAGAGCTGCTGATATAAGCAATGCCGTTTACAATGCTTGCTGTAGTGTTTAAATCATCAGGCTCGGTAATATCCAGTTTTACTGCGCCGGTTACGGCATCAAGCCCGCGGAAATGATGATCGTAGCTGCCGAAATAAACCACACCATTATCGTAAGCAGGGGCGGCTTTAATTTTGTTGCCGGTATCAAAGGTCCAGTTCACTTTGCCGCTTGCTGCGTCAAAAGCATACAGAGTATTATCAGCAGCTGCATAAACCGTGTTATTGTAATATATAGGGCTCGAGTAGCAAAAGTTTTTCTGGTCGCTGTAGCTCCAGATCTTTTGGCCGTCTATGGCATCTATCGCATAAAAAACTTTGTTGTTACTGCCTGCAAACACAATGTTTTTAAGCGGGCTTAGTTTTACCACTACGGTATAGGTTTTTGTGCTGCCATCTTCGGCCTTTACAACGTATTTAACAGGTTTGGTGAAATTTTGTACGGTTTCATTAGCAGGTGTTATCGCATGTGCCCTGATAGAAATGTCGGGAATTAATTTGGTTAGATCTGTTTGGCCGGGTACATAAACTTTGATGGTATCGGCGCCTATAGTAGTGCTGATATCGGAAGACCTGAATGTAGTATTGTCTGGTTTTTTAAGCGAAAAGGCTACAACCGATTTATCGGTTGGTTCAACAAAGTTACCGCCATCTAATCGTTCGGTTTTGCACGATTGGATAACAGTAGTTGCGATTAGGCAAAGTATTCCTATACAGCGTTTTACGCTGTTGTGGGTTATGTTTTTCATCGGCAGACTGAGTGTGGTTGAATTCACTCAACAGCCATCTTTACGCAAAAGTGAAAGCATCTGTTGCGCTTTTACAACAAATACTTTCACTTTTAACTATTTGGCAATTTTATTATAAAATAATGCTGTTTACGGCTGTTTCAAGCGCTGTATCTTTCAAATTTGGATAAGCTACGCCTTCAACTCTAAACACGCTTAGGTCTGTCATACCCATAAAACCTAACAGGCTTTTAAGGTAAGGTGCTGCAAAATCATATTGCTGCATCGGTCCGGCACTGTAAACACCACCCGATGCCAGGGCTATGTATACCTTTTTGCCTTTAACCAAACCTTCGGGGCCATTTTCGTCGTACTTAAATGTAACTCCGGCACGTGCAATATGGTCTATCCAGGCTTTAAGCCCCGATGGAATACTGAAATTATAAAGCGGCGCATCAATTACAACTACGTCTGCGTCCATTAACTGGGCAATGGCCTCGTCAGAATGTTTAATGGCTTCAATGTTTTCAGGTGTACGTTGTTCGGCCGGAGTAAAAAACGAGGCAAGTTGCGCTTCTTCCAAATGTGGCAACGGCTTTTTGGCGAGGTTGTTTTCTGTAACTGTACTGCCCGGATTAGCTTCTTTTACTTTTTCTATAATAGCATTACCCAATTTTATGCTAAATGATGCATCGCCCTTAGGGCTCGAAATAACATGAAGGATCTTTTTCATTTTTGGAATTGAATTTTTAATTATTTGGTGTTTTATTAATAATGCATGGATTAAGAATTTTTGGACAAAGGCAAGCCAACCCAGCCTGATTTTTTTAATCAGAAGGGCAAACGTTGGCCGGTTTTAATATTAAACTATGCGGTTATTGCCTTGCGCTGTTTATGGTAAGTGATATATGAAACGATGAGCAGAATTAAAAAGATGACCGGCATGATGCGATTAGCAACCGGATCGCCCGAAACAGTATGGGCAATAAATGCCGAAATAAAGGTGATGGCAAAACCGGCATAAGCCCATTCTTTGATGCGTGCAGCCAAAGGGACAAGTAGTAAGATTGCACCTATTATTTTGCCGATGGCGAGTTCGATCCTGAAATAATCGGGATAGCCCAGGTGATGAAAGGCGGCAGCCATGGCGGGTTGAGTTAGGTATGCTGATGCTGAATAAAGCATCATTAAGGCCACTATTGCAGTGGTTATCCAGTACGTAATTTTAGTTGCTTTCATTATTTACTTGTATTTAATGATGCAAACTTAAGTACCTTTACTATCTAAAGGATACTACTATCCAAAAGGATACCGGTATCCTTTTGGATAGTAATTACATTTGTACATGTTACAAAGAGCAACAGAAATTGATGAAAATGAAGCCGTAGTATGGCCAGAACATACTGCCGAAGCTTGCGGTGTAGCCATAGCAGGCGTTAGGGATGCGCTTTACGTATTAAACGGAAAATGGAAGCTGCCCCTAATTGTAGCTTTAACAAACGGGCCGCAGCGCTTTAAAGATATCCAGCGGGCATTAGGTGATATTACGCCCAAAATTTTATCCAAAGAATTAAAGGAACTGGAACTGAATGAGTTTGTAGTCCGCAAGGTATATTCAACAACCCCGGTAACCGTTACCTACCAGCTAACGCCTTACAGCCAAACGTTGGACAAGGTGATGCAAGAGTTGAGAGACTGGGGAATACAGCACCGCCAAAGGATTGTAGCGAGCCGGAAAAGAGGTTAGTTGTCGGATGCCGGTTGTCGGAGGTCGGAGGAACTTCACTTGTAGAACTGACACTCGCCACTGCTACTTCTTCAAAAGCTCTTCAATCAAAATACCATTAATCCGCAGGCCTGTAATATTGCAATTGCTGATATCCAACCCACTCAAATTACAGTTAGTTATTGTACTGCCTGATAAGTCGCAATCCTCAAACTTTAATGGCCGCTGTTCAACATTAGCATCATAGTTGGGATGGCCTTTGGGCGGCATGCCGATGTTATGGATATAAGCGCCGCCCAACTGTGCGTTTTCAATCTCAAGGTCGCTTAAATTGGCATCTGTTATTTTGCAATTGGCCATGTTCACATCCTTAAATAACAGATGTGTTGAGCAAACCATCTGAAACTCCGAATGATCGATGTTCGAACGTTTTACGTCCAGTACTTTGTTGTCGTCTATGATTTTTATCTTCTCCATTTTGGTTCAGTTGCGAGTTGCGAGTTGCGAGTTGTGTGTTGCGAGTTGCGAGATGCCGGTGTGCGTTATCGGTTGCGATTTATCAGTTATCTGGAACAAGTTTGGTTATATGTAATAGGAGGAGGAGCTCCCGGCAACTGAAAGCTGACACCCGGCAACTGACACTCAATTGACCTGGAATTTTTCGCGATAGCCGGTTGGGGTCATGCCTACGGTTTTCTTGAATACTTTGCGGAATGCTTTCGGGTCGTTGTAGCCCGAGTTGAGCATAATCTCGGTCATTTGCTGGTTGGTTTGTTCCAGTAATTTCTTAGCGCCTTCAACCCGTAAATTCTGTAAGTACTCGATAGGGGTGTAGCCGGTTACCTGTTTAAAACGGCGTACCATATTGCGCCTGCTCGATGGGATGTCTTTGATCATCTCCTCGATAGTGGCAGGCTCGTGGTAAGCAGCTGCTATTTTCTGCTGGGCCATAGCCACCAGCTCGTCGTTATGATCCTGTGATGGTGCAAAGGTACCGAAGTAGGCCTGTTGGCTCCGGTCCATATCTATCGAAAATATTTTGGCCGTACGGATAGCCATTTCACTGCCGCAATATAGTTTAATGAGGTGCAGCATTAAATGAAAGCTCGATGTTGAACCGCCGCTGGTGTAAATGCCACCATCGCTGGTAACTACCTGGTAAGGCAACAGGTTTACATCAGGAAATGTGGCCGAAAATGCGCCGCAGGCATCGATATGCGTAGTTGCCGCGCGGCCGTTTAACAAACCTGTAGCACCCAATAAAAACGCACCTGTACAAAAGCTTGCAATGTGTGTACCATTAGCAAACTGATTGCGCAGCCAAGGGATATAATCCAGATTATCCTGCACAGCCTGCTGGGTTTGCTCGGTACCAAATGCAGGTATCAGTATAATATCCTGCTTTTCGGCCTGGCTGATGTGGTAGATCTGGTCGTTGATCAAAGCGTCGGTAGCTTGTGAAGCGCTCTCATCAGCCCGTAATAAACTGATGTTAAAATAAGGCGATTGTCCGGCATATTCGGCCAGCTTGTTAACCGTTTGAAATACATCCAGCATGGCGGCCACGCTTAGCAACCTATATTGACGGGTTAGTAAAATACCTAAGTTTATCATAACCTGGTTTATTGGTTTTGGTAAAGCTATATAATTTTTTCTGTCCCGAATAGCCCTGTTGTATTAAATTTTATATCGCTTTTAAGAATGATGAATTGATTATCAGGGAAAAGTGTGAGATAAAGCACGTTATTGCGAGCGATAGCGTGGCAATCCCCGATAAGCAGAGTCACTCTGTATAGTTCGCGATTGCTTTCCCGAAGTAAATTCGGGACAGGCTGTTCCTCGCAATGACGATGTGGCGACAATGTGGCTTACAATTTGCTTACCGGCTTCTTTTCTTTATTATCAACCGGGGTTTCTTGCGTGATAGTAGCTTTAAGTGTAAAAGAGAACACTGAACCTACTCCCGGGGTACTTTTTACGCCAATAGAGCCTTCGTTGGCATCTATAAACTCTTTCGACATTAGCAGGCCTAGGCTGGTACCCTTTTCGTTATAGGTACCATTGCTGCTGATATTATTGAGGCTGAAAATAGAATTCAACCGATCGGGTGCAATACCAACGCCGGTATCTTCAACAGTAATGGTTGCTATATTACTTTGTGGATCAAAAAATGAGTTGATGGTTACCTGCCCGCCTACACTGGTAAACTTAATGGCATTTGAAATCAGGTTACGTAATACAAACTCAACATGGTCTTTATCTGCAAGCAGGATCAAATCGTCGGAGATATTATTTTTAATTCCGATCCGCTTAAAATTGGCAGCACCGGCCAAGAGCAACAATACCCGTTCGGTTATAGGTTTAAGCACAAATTCGTGGCGGTTAAGGCGCACACCTTTAATTTGCATTTCGCCCCATTTGAGTAAGCCGGTAAGGGTTTCGAGCGCGGCTTTACTGGTTGTTGATAGCTCTGTCACCATTTCCTTGCGGGTATCGGCAGGCAGGTCTTCATCATCAATCAACTCTAAAAGATTAATTACCGATACAAACGGCGACCGCAGATCATGCCCCAGGATAGAGAAAAGTTTATCCTTCAACTGGTTCGATTCATCGAGATTGGCGTTGGCATTGCGCAGCTTTTTATTAAGTGAACGGGTACGATAGTTAGAATAACCAATAACCAGCAGTATCAAAATAGCCCCGATAGCTACAGCCATTATAATTTTACGCTCCAGCGCCTGGTGAATATTAATGTAGCGCAGCTCCTGCACCTTAGCCCGTGATTTACTTAACTCATAATCGTTCTGTAAACTGTTTACCTGTTTCGACATTTCTTTGTAGAAATATTTGTCGGCCAGGTTATACTCTTCATTTTTGGCATCAAGGGCCGCTTTGTAATCCCCCTTTTTAGTGTAAAGCTCTGAGATACCCTGCAAGGCATCTATTACCTGCTTGTAGCCCTGACGGCCTTCGGCAAGCGTTTTGGCCTTGTAGAGGTAACTTAGGCTGCTATCAACACTAATATTCTCATAACTGCCGGCCAGTCCGTTCAAGGTTTGTAGCTGGCGGATGTAATTATGGATCTGTATCGATTTCCTCAAAGCCTGTTTTTGCAGGACGATCGAATATTCGGTATTGCCTTCTTTGGCATAAATAGTAGCCAGGGCATTGGTGAGGGTAATATTATGGCCCTGGTACTGTTGCGGATTGCTAAGGCTGATGCCCTTTTCCAGGTAATCTTTGGCTTCTTCTAAAAGGCCGGTTTCGCGGTAGGTAACACCAATATCATTAAACAGGTTAAATGTTAAGTTTGATAAGGGGAGCGTATTGTTGATTTTTTCGGCTGTTTTAAGATAACGCAGTGCTGTATCATATTTATGCTGGCCCATGTAACCTTCGCCCAGGGTTATGTTGGCTTCCATTATACCCATTGGGTCTTTGATACTTTCGCTTAGTTGCAGTGCTTGCAGAAAAAATGCGATAGCCTTATCATAATTGCCTTTACGCAGTTCAACAACGCCCAAACGTATAGTAACTGTGGCCATCCCTTTGGTTTGGCCAACAGATTTATACAGGCTGTAGGCTTCATGATAATTATTCTGCGATTCTGTAAACTGGCCGCGATTATCATTAATCATGCCCAGCTGGTTTAATATCATGGCCTTACCGGCAGTATCACTGGTTGCTTTTGCCAACTCGAGGCCTTTGCTCACATATATTAAAGCCGAGTCGGGATTTTCGTAACGGTAAAGACTGATGAGTTTGTTATACTTCTCTATCTGAGAAAGCGGCTTGGCGGGTTTTGCAATAGCTGTATTTTGCGCCCTTACAACAGGGGCGGCAAATAAGCTGATAATGAGTAAAAATATAAATCCACACTTTGCCATAGTTGTGCCGGGCAAAACCAATTTAATTAGGGTTAAAGCAAAGATAAATTTTATTATTTATTAATGAAGAGTGTTAAATATTTTCGTTTAAATTAATTTCATGCAGATGACAATTTTATAAAAAGCAGCCACATCAGTAACATTATTTATTAAAAATAAATTTTAACGGAGGCAACCTATCTGTAAATGTGGCAGTAATATCAATAAACGAATATTATCTAATTACAATTACAGATGAAAAAACTATCAAAACTAATAGCCGTAGCGTTTGCAGCCGCAGCTTTATTTGTTACAACCCAGGTAAAAGCACAAACTACACCTGCCAATGCTTTTACTTTTAGTTTGGGCGTTGCAGCCGGCGTACCTACCGGTAATGCACATAACTATTCTACATTTAATCTTGGCGGTACAGGCCGCTTACAATATGGTATCACCAATAATTTTGCAGTATTGTTTGAGACTGGTGGCGATCACTTTTTCAGCAAAACCATACCAGGTACCGATGTGCGTTATGCCAGCTACGGTGTAATACCATTGAAAGGTGGTGTTAAAGGCTTTATCGCACCACATATTTATATCGCGGGAGAAGCTGGTGCCGGTTTCGAGGTATTGGAGCATGGCTTGTTTAAAGACGGACAAACTAAACTGATCCTTGCACCATCTGCAGGCTGGGCTAACAGGCACTGGGATGTAGGTGTACGCTACGATAGTTTTACCGGCGATGGCAATAACTATGGCACAATTGGCGTTCGTGTAGCATACGGTTTTCAGTTATAAAGATTTATAGATAGGGTAGAGCCTATCTTGTGTTCGGGCAGGGTATCTTGATGAAAGGACCCTGCCTTTTTTTGTACCGCCATGTCATGCTGAACTTGTTTCAGCATCCCACTTGCTAAGTATAAAATATGCTCTGTATGTTAAACCTACAAGTTTGTAACCTGTTCTGTGAGGTGCTGAAACAATCCCGATAGCTATCAGGACAGCATGACAGATAGGGGATTAATATTCTGTTAATTCTCAAATTCTATAAATTCTGGTTCAAAAATATGGTGTATAACAAAAAAGGCTTTCAGATTATCTCTGAAAGCCTTTTTTATATCTTGAGTGTGAACTTAATCAACCACTCACCAATTACCAATTACTTTTTCTTTGGTGCCTGGTTTTGTTGGCGCATCATTTCTTCCATACGTGCCTGGAAACCACTTTTCTTTTTCTTGGTGTCTTCAGGTTTCTTTTTGTTTTCCTGGATCTGGCTGTGGATCTTCTTGTCGTCAACCATCTGACGGATCAGGTATTGTTGTAAGAAGGTCATCATGTTGGCCAGGAAGTAGTAGTAGTTCAAACCGGCAGGGTAAACGTTCAGTACGCCGAAGAAAATAAGCGGAGAGATGTATCCGATATATTTCATCTGGCCTGTAGCACCCGAGATCTGGTTATTAAAATACGTATAGATCAGGGTAGAGATAGTCATCAGTAAACACATAGCACTGATGTGGTCCCAACCTAATAATGGCAATGCAGGGAAATTTAAGATGGTATCGTAAGTCGATAAATCGTGCATCCACAAGAAACTTTGTCCACGCAGCTCGAACAAGCCCGGGAAGAAGCGGAAGAATGCGATTACGATAGGCATTTGCAGCAATAAAGGCAAACAACCCCCAAGCGGGTTAACACCGGCTTTACGGTACAGCTTCAAATACTCCTGTTGTAATAAGGTAGGGTTGTCTTCGCCAACTTTAGCTTTAATCTCGTCCATTTCCGGCTTCAGCACACGCATTTTAGCCATTGATAGGTATGATTTGTAGGTAAGCGGAGAAAGTACCAGCTTAAGCAAAAGTGTAAGCACCAGGATGATGATACCATAGTTCCAGCCGAATTGCTGTAAGAAGTTAAATACCGGTAACACCGCAAAACGGTTAATGTATTTCAATGGACCCCAGCCTAAGTTGATGATCTTTTCGAAATCATTTCCCTGTGCCTGTAAAGTTTTAAACTTGTTTGGACCGAAGTAAAACTCAACCGGGTAAGCGCCTGATGCATCTGCAGATAAAACTACATCTGCTTTCATTTGCTTCACATCTTTTGATGCCAGATCTGTAGCAACTCCTAATGAGCTTTTTGCAAAGCCCCCTTTTGATGATAATACGCTTGAGAAGAAGTGTTGTTTAAAGGCAACCCAATCCACTTTTTTAACATCAGCACCAAAATCTTTGGTTTCGTCTTTTGATTCGCTCAGGTAATCAACAGCACCTTCTGTGTTATGATAGTAAACGGTTGAATACTGGCGCTCAATTTTAATGGCTTTCTCCAGTTGGTGTAAGCTTGCAGACCAGTTAAGGTTCAGCGTGTTGCCATTGTTGATAACCGCTTCCAGACCTACCGGTTTAATTTGCAGGTTAACCTTGTACTCGGCACCCATGGTGTATATATAATCGATATACTGGGTTGGGCTGTAGCTTAAACGCATGGTTAACGCGCCGTTGTTAGCCTGTGGTGTAGTAGGGGTAAAGTGCAGCTCATCTGTATTGATAGCTTTGCCGCCTGCTGTAAATTTAAAACCGAAGTGATTATCAGCGCCATCAAACAAGATCAATGGTTTGCCGTCGAAAGTTTTAAACTCTTTCAGTTCAACTGAGTAAATGCGGCCACCAATGGTGCTCACTTTTAACTTAACGTCTTTGTTCTCTAACGTAATCAGTTGCTCGGTACCTACAGTTGCAGCACCGAAAGGTGTTTTTAACAAGGCCGAATCAACCGCACCTGCTTTGGCAGCGGCTGCGGCAGTTGTATCTGTTTTGGCAGTTTTTGCAACAATGCCGGCGCGCTTAAGTGAATCGAGGTGTGCTCTTTCCTGCTCTTTTTTAACTTCGTCTGCTGATGGCTTTAGCAAAAAGAATGAGCCAACCATAATCAGCATGATCAGGAATAGTCCTGTGAACGTATTTTTATCCATTACTTATTTATCGTACAATTATTTTTTGCGGGCAAAGGCCAGCGAAGCGGCGACAAAGTTAACAAAAAGTGGGTGAGGATTTGCTACTGTTGATTTTAATTCTGGGTGAAACTGTGCGCCCACAAAATATGGGTGATTTTTCAGCTCAATTATCTCTACCAGATTGTTTTCCGGGTTGATACCAGATGGGATCATGCCTGCTTCTTCGTAGCTTTTCAGGTACTCGTTATTAAACTCGTAACGGTGGCGGTGGCGTTCGCTAATGCGGGTTTTGCCATATATTGCAGCCGCTTTGGTGCCTTTTTTCAAATCGCAATCCTGCGCACCTAAACGCATGGTACCGCCTTTGGCTGTAATGTTTTTCTGATCCTCCATCATGCCGATAACCGGGAATGGAGTTTCAGGGTTCATCTCAGTACTATTGGCATTTTTTAAGCCCAGTACGTGGCGGCCAAATTCAACAACGGCACATTGCATACCTAAACAGATACCGAAGAACGGAATATTATTCTCGCGCACATAGCGGATGGCTTCAATTTTACCCTCGAAACCACGCTCGCCAAAACCAGGTGCAACAAGTACACCATGTAAGCCTTTTAATTTGTCAATCGCATTGCCTACGGTTAATTGCTCAGAGTGGATATATTCAACCTTAACCTTGCACTCATTTTTAGCGCCCGCGTGGATAAAGGCTTCGGTGATTGATTTGTAAGCATCCGGAAGCTCTACGTATTTACCCACTAAACCAATTCTAATTTCGGCAGTAGGGTTTTTTAAGCGGCCCAGAAAGTCTTTCCAGCTTTCCAGATCGGGTTCGTTTTTAGATGGTAGTTTTAATTTGCTCAGTACGGTTTTGTCTAATTGCTCGCGCAGCATCAGCAAAGGCACATCGTAAATGGTAGAAGCATCGATAGATTCGATAACTGCATTTACGTTTACGTTACAGAACAAAGCGATTTTTTTACGCAAATCCTGCGTTAAGTGGTGCTCGGTACGGCAAACCAAAATATCTGGCTGGATACCATACTCTAACAACATTTTAACCGAGTGCTGGGTTGGCTTGGTTTTTAATTCGCCCGCAGCAGCCAGGAAAGGCACCAGGGTAAGGTGTATCACCAATGAATCGTGCGAACCTAATTCCCAACGGAACTGGCGTACGGCTTCAACAAATGGCAATGATTCGATATCGCCCACGGTACCACCAATTTCAGTGATCACGATGTCGTATTTACCGCTCTCGCCCAAAATTTTGAAATTACGTTTAATCTCATCTGTAATGTGCGGAACAACCTGTACTGTTTTACCTAAAAATGCACCCTCGCGCTCGCGGTTAATTACATTTTGGTAAATACGGCCTGTGGTAATGTTGTTAGCCTGTGAAGTTGGCGTATTTAAGAAACGCTCGTAGTGGCCTAAGTCAAGGTCGGTTTCGGCACCATCTTCGGTTACATAACACTCACCGTGCTCGTACGGATTTAGCGTACCCGGGTCGATGTTAATGTAAGGATCAAACTTTTGGATGGTTACGCGATACCCGCGCGATTGAAGCAATTTGGCTAAAGAAGCGGATATAATACCCTTCCCTAACGACGAAGTAACGCCGCCCGTAACAAATATATATTTAGTCATAAATTTCTCGTGTACGGGATACAAAAGTAAGAAAATTTACCGGGTTTGGTGTAAGTGTGGAGAAAATGACAAAATGTGAATAGAAGGAATTTGTCTGGAATCAGAATTTACAGAATTAAAGAATTTGCTGAATTTTGGACAAAAATACTTGTCATTCAGAGCGATAGCGAAAAATCTTTTGCGAGGAAAATTTCTACTCTGCTGTCGTAATTACGGTTTACTAAACTTGCGGCAGCATTCTGTTAATTCCTTAATTCAGTAAATTCTGGTTCGAGACCAACAATGCGAAGAAGATTATTAATGAGTTGTTTGTTTTTATAAAGTATTAATGAACTCTCTCCGGTCGGTTCTTCGCTATCGCTCTGAATGACAAAAAATGTTAATTTAACCTTTCTCTGTTACCACTATACGAAGCTATCTTTTTATACAGCTCGTTAGGGTTAAAGGGCTTACTGATATAATCATTCATACCCACGGTAAAGGCGCGGTCTTTGATATCGAGCATGGCCGAGGCAGTGAGGGCGATGATGGGCAATTTCTGATACTTTATACCAGGTAAGTTACGTATGGCTTCTGTGGTTTGGTAGCCATCCATTTCGGGCATTTGCAAATCCATCAGTATCATATCGTAATCGTTGGTTTGCACCAGCAATAAGGCAATTTCGCCGTTCTCGGCTACATCGCAGTCTATCTGCCATTGTTTCATAAACTGCCTGGCCAGTATAACGTTAATCTGGTTGTCTTCAGCAATTAATATGCGGGTGCCCTGTAAGCTTCTTTGCTTAATATTTTCATCAGTGTACAGGCTGCTTTTTAACTTTATAGCACTGTTTTTAAATGATAAACTAAAGTAAAATTTCGATCCTTTGCCTACTTCGCTATCTACATAAATATCACTTTCCAGCAATTGCAGTAAGCGGCGGGTAATGGTTAGGCCGAGGCCTGTGCCGCCATATTTGCGGGTTGTATCAGAACTGGCCTGGGTAAAGCTATTGAAAATATCGTTTTGTTTGTCTTTGGGTATCCCGATACCGGTATCGGCCACTTCAAAATCTATCACGGCATTATCTTTATCAGCCGAAGATAGCGTTGCCGAAATGGTAACCTTACCCGTTTCGGTAAACTTAATGGCGTTAGTTACCAGGTTGGTGAGTATCTGGCCTAAACGTACCGGATCGCCAATTACGGCATCGGGTAAATCCTGGTCAATCATTAACTTAAGCTGAATATTTTTTTCGTTGGCCTTTTGCAGCAGCGACAGGCGGATATTGGCAATAAGATCTTTTAAGTTGAAATCCACATTCTCAAACTCCAATTTACCTGCTTCTATTTTGCTGAAATCGAGGATGTCATTAATCAACACTAATAAGTTTTCGGCAGAGAATTTTAGCAGCCTTAAAAACTCCATTTGCGAAGGCTTGGGGGCTTGCTGTAGCAGCAAATGCGTAAAGCCGATAACCGCATTCATCGGCGTGCGGATCTCGTGGCTCATTACTGAAAGGAATTGCGATTTGGCCATAGCAGCTTTTTCGGCAACATCTTTGGCATGGATCAATTCTATCTCCAGTTCTTTAGCCTTGGTTATTCTTTCCTGCAGAAAACGGATCACATTCATCATATCGTCATCCGTATCCGACATGTTAAAAGTAGAATCGGGATCAAGCGCTTTAATGGCTTCTTTTAATTGCGAGATCGATTTTAATTTCAGCTCGTTCTGATCATGCAAATTGGCTGTTACCTGCTGGTACTCCTGCTCGCTGATCTGAAAGGCGTGGTCGGCCAGTTTTTTGGCTTTATCGAAGTTATTGTACGAATTATTGATGGTGGTTAAAAAGTGCTTAATAATCTCATCTTCCAGGTATTCGGCCGGGAGCTGTTTTTGTATTTGTTTATTAAGCAGGTAATGAAAATCCATCTGTGGGCAATTACGAAAATTCTGATACGTTAGTTTGTTTCTGATAAAGTTGTGATAGTCATGGTTTGGTTATGTAGTTCGCATTGCGATTTATTATTGTAAGGCGATAGTTCACCATACGAGTAAAAGCCCGTTACCTTAACGGCATCACCAAGAGCTTCCTTTACAATCATAATTTCTTCGTCGGTACGATCAAGCAATACCAGCTTACGGCCTACACAACTTACAAGTATGGCTAGTTGTGGGTTTTCGGTATCGGCATCGCCCGCTGCTTTTGATGAGGCATCTATCAGCTTATCAAAATTGGCTTTCATCAACCTCACCTTGCTACCCTCGGGTAGGTTACCCGCGAAAGTCATGGTTTTATCCTGTTCATTGATACTCAATATGGTGCGGACCAAGTTGTCCGAAGATCCTTTAATATGCAACGAAATAGGGAACAGCAGGGCAGAACCCGGCAGTTCGTTCACATAATCGCCCAGGTATTGTTTATACAGGTCGAGGGCATTTTTGCCGTCAATTTCATACAAAACATTTTTGTCAGATTTGGTGATGGTGCGCTCGGGGCCAAACTCGTCCCAGCCACCTGATGAACCGTGGCCAATCTGCAGCTCATCACCATAAAATGCGGTGAGAATAATATTACCTTCTGATGCTGCGGCGTTTAAACCGGTATAGGTATGGTTAAAGCGATCGGCATCTCCAGCCAGTCCGCCTGTAACTAACACGCCTTCGGGCAGCTCACTATTAATACCGGCTATCAAATCGCTACCGTTAATATGCATCCCATCTGATATCACGAAAACAAAGCGTAAGCCATTTTTATCCAGGTTATTGATCAGGAACTTACCTGCGGCGCAGCTACTCTCATGTTCCTTAACGGTAGTTTTTACGCAGTTTAAGCGCGATTTTTCGAGTTGAATAGCTGTTACGGCTACGCTTTCGTCAAAAACGTTATCGTTAATAATTTCGCCCGCAGTTGATGATAAAATAATGTTGGCCGAAGGGTAATTCTGCTTCAGGTGGGTAAACACGGTTTCGTTCTGCACATTTTCTGCCGAGCCAAAGGCCAATACCAGTTGGCATTGATGCGCATCAAAGTCGGCCGACAAGTAGTCGAGCCAGGTGCCGTTTAAATAATGGTGCTGCTGTATCTTCATAAAACAAACAGGTTAAGCAGATAATTAAATATAGCTTTTTATTACGGGAAGGCCCGGTACTAAGTTTATGATAAGAAACACCCTCAGGTTGTAAATAGTTTTAACGTGTTGATGCAGAATAAGTTTGGAGCTAACTTATATACTGTTCATCTTGTTCATTCTAAAAAGGAGTGGGGTTGAAACGAGAAACATGCTAAAATTTGTCATTTCGACGACAGGAGAAATCTTCTACGCTTGCACATGGCGAAGAAGATTCGTCGTTTACACTCGGAATGACAAGACAGATAGCTAAACTTTTAGCTTCAATAAATCTTCCGGCGTATCTATAGCATGGGTTTCCAGTTCAGTTTCGGCAACCTTAATGCGATAGCCGTTCTCAATCCAACGAAGCTGCTCCAGGCTTTCGGCTTTTTCCAGTGAAGAGATAGGCAGTTTGGTAATTTGCTGTAAAATATCGGCCCTGTAGCCGTAAACACCGATGTGTTTAAAGTAGGTAAAGTGCTGAAGCCAGTCGGCAGTTTGCTGACCACGGATATGTGGCAGGGGCGAACGTGAAAAGTAAATAGCCTCGGCAAAACGGTTGATAATTACTTTGGGCGAGTTAACGTTGTGCAGTTCGTTGTCCGTTAAAATCTTTTTGATCAGCGTAGCTAATTGTGTTTCAGGATCAGTAAAACAGGCAGCTACTTTGGTGAGCTGTTCAGGATCGATATAAGGTTCATCACCCTGAATATTGATGATTACATCATATTCGGGATGTAGCAGGGCAACTTCGGCGCAACGGTCGGTACCGCTTTGGTGTTCGGATGAAGTCATTACGGCCTTGCCGCCAAAAGCGTGCACATGCTCAAAAATACGGTCATCATCAGTAGCTACAATAACTTCGCTGATGGATACACACTTTTTAGACTGCTCATACACCCGCTGGATCATGCTTTTGCCACCAATATCAACCAGCGGTTTACCCGGAAAGCGGGTAGAAGCATAACGTGCAGGGATGATACCGAGGACTTTCATTTAGTTGCGGGTTTTGAGTTTCGGGTTGCGAGTACTGAATAGTGAGTTCTGAGGTCTGAGTAAAACAACTCGTAACTCAAAACTCGAACCTCATAACTAAAACAACCCGTGTATTTCGCGTTCTATTTTTTCTATAACACTGGCCAGGTCTTCGGTGTTGTTGGCGAAGTCGAGGTTATCTTTATCGATGATTAATAGTTTGCCCAGTTTATAACCATCTATCCATTTCTGATATTTCTCGTTTAGCTTAGATAAGTAATCCAAACGGATGCCAATCTCATACTCGCGGCCACGGCGTTGGATGTTGTTTACCAGTGTAGGCACAGAAGCTTTTAAATAGATCAGTAAATCCGGTGGTTTAATGAATGAGGTGATGTTTTCGAAAATGTTGTTATAATTCTCAAAATCGCGACCTGCCATCAAGCCCATATCGTGCAGGTTTTCTGCGAAGATGAAAGCGTCCTCGTAAATGGTACGGTCTTGTATTACATCCTTGCCGCCGCTCTGGATGTCCACAATCTGGCGGAAACGGCTGTTCAGGAAGTAGATCTGTAGGTTAAAGCTCCAGCGTTTCATATCGCCGTAAAAATCTTCGAGATAGGGGTTATTATCAACAGCTTCGTAAAGCGGTTCCCAACCATAATTTTTGGCCAGCAGTTCGGTTAGTGTGGTTTTTCCGGCTCCTATGTTTCCAACAACGGCAATGTGCATGGTGTAGTGTTAAGTTATTGTGTTATTAAGTTATTGGTTCTAAGGATTAGTAATATTCTTGTGAAAATAACTTAATAACCTAATAACTGAGTAACTAAATTAAAAATTCCTGAACCCAATTAGTTCTCTTACCTCTTTAATGGTGCGTTGTGCACTTTCGCGGGCTTTATCGGCACCGTGGCGGGCTACTTTGCGCAGGTAATCGCTGTCGGCTGCAATATCGTTGATCTTGTCGCGCATAGGGGCGGTGGCGATAATCATGTCTTCGGCCAATTGTTTCTTCAGATCACCATAACGGATCTGCATTTTATTGTACAGATCGTTAAAATGATCGTGTGTATCTGGTGTCGATACTACTTTAAGTAAATCGAACAGGTTTTGTATTTCCAGTGGTTTTTCCTGGTTCTCAGCGGTTGGTCCTGCATCAGTAACGGCACGCATTACTTTCTTGCGAATCACTTCTGGTGCGTCGGCAAGGTAAACAGCATTGGCTTCACCTTCAGATTTTCCCATTTTACCTTTGCCATCCAGTCCCGGAATTTTTACCAGGCTCTCGCTAAAGCTAAAAGCATAAGGCTCTGGGAAGTATTCGTTATTATACAAACGGTTAAAGCGGTTACCAAAGGTACGCGCCATCTCCAGGTGTTGTTCCTGATCTTTACCCACAGGCACTTTAGTAGCTTTGTGAATCAATATATCGGCAGCCATCAACACAGGGTAGGTAAGCAGGCCGGCGTTAACGTTATCGGGGTTGGCACGTACTTTATCTTTAAAAGATGTGGCGCGTTCCAGTTCGCCCAGATAGGCGTTCATGTTTAAATAAAGATATAATTCGGCAACCTCGGGTACATCACTTTGGATGTAAATGGTAGATTTCTCGGGGTCGATGCCTGATGCTAAATATTCAACCAGCACACTTTTTACATTGCCGTGCAAATCGCCGGGCGTAGGGTGCGTGGTTAATGAGTGCAGATCAGCTATAAAAAAATAACAATTGTATTGGTGCTGCATTTTTACGAAGTTTTGGATGGCTCCGTAATAATTGCCCAGGTGTAACTTACCTGTAGACCGAATACCGCTAACAACAGTTTCCATAGGGTGCGAAAGTAAGGAATTTTTCTATTTTTGGTGTCGATGAAATTGATATTGAAGAAAGCACATACCTGGTTTTACATCTTTATAGTTTCTGTAATATTTTTCCTGATCTGGCCATTCCTGTACTTCTGCTCAAGAAAACCATCGCGTTATCAGGGCATGAATTTTTTTCGGAAGATCTGGGGTTTCAGCACATCGTTATTGAGTGGCTTTATCTATCGGTTTCAATATGAGAAGCCTATAGACTGGAGTAAAACTTACATTGTTTGCCCTAACCATACCTCTAACCTCGATATTACCAGCGCAAGTTTGCTCACCAAAGGCAATTATTGTTTTATGGGGAAGGAAGAGTTGCTGGATAGCTTTGTAACCAATTTGTTTTTTAAAACAATTGATATCCCGGTAAATCGCGAAAGTAAAATGTCATCGTTCCGGGCGTTTAAAAAGGCTTCTGAAAGGTTAAAAGAAGGAATGAGCCTCATTATTTTCCCTGAAGGGAAGATCGCTGATGATTATCCACCGGTACTGCACGAGTTTAAGAATGGCCCGTTTCGGCTGGCTATTGAATTTAAAATTCCGATTATTCCTGTAACTTCGTTAAACACCTGGCAAATGCTGTGGGATACAGGCCTGCAACATGGCAGCAAGCCAGGAATATGCAATATATTTGTACATAAGCCGATAGAAACAGCCCATTTAACGCTGGATGATGCTGATAGCCTGCGCGACGAAGTGTATAGCCTGATGCAGCAAAAGTTTGAACAACAATGAAAATTACCGAAGATACCGTAGACAAGATAGCACACCTGGCGCGACTGGAAGTTAGTGCCGACGAAAAAGAGCAGTTAATGGCCGATATGAGCCGGATACTAACCTTTATGGATAAGCTGAACGAGGTTGATACCAGCAGCGTGGAGCCGCTTGTTTACATGACCGGAGAGGTGAATGTTTTCCGCAAGGATGAAGTAAAAGAGTTGATTACACACGATGAAGCCCTGCAAAACGCACCAGAGCGGGATGAGAATTACTTTTTAGTACCTAAGGTAATTGAAACCCGTAACCATGCCGATGGTAAAGCAGATAAAAGTGTATAAGCGCTGTAACATTTGGTAGGGGCTTGCAGTCCAAAAACAAAAAACCATATATGGAGCCACTAATTACTATTAATGATATCGGACGTAAATATGTTATAGGCGCAGAAGTAATTCATGCGTTGAAATCGGTATCGTTAACTATTAATAAGGGCGAATTTGTGGCGCTGATGGGGCCGTCTGGTTCAGGTAAATCAACTTTGATGAATATTTTGGGTTGCCTGGATACCCCAACCAAAGGCAGTTATGTGCTTAACAACATAGATGTAAGCCACATGACTGATAATGATTTGGCCGAAGTACGCAACAAAGAAATCGGCTTTGTATTCCAGACATTTAACTTATTACCACGTAACAGTGCATTAGATAATGTTGCGCTACCACTGGTATACTCTGGCATAAGTAAAGAAAATCGTGAAAAGCGAGCTAAAGCTGCTTTAGAGAACGTAGGCCTCGGTCACCGTATAGATCACAAACCCAACGAACTTTCGGGCGGTCAACGCCAGCGTGTAGCCGTGGCCCGTGCGCTCATCAATAACCCCTCTATCATCCTGGCCGATGAGCCGACAGGTAACCTCGATACCAAAACTTCGGTAGAGATTATGGGCCTGCTCGAAGATATCCACGCCAAAGGAAACACCATCATTTTAGTCACCCACGAAGAAGACATCGCCCTGCACGCCCACCGTATTGTACGTATGCGCGACGGTTTGATTGAGAAGGATTATGCTAATGAGAATATTGCGAGGGTTGAGAGAGCGGTGGTTTAGTATAGAATCAGGAATCGAGAGTCAAGAATCGGGACTTCCTTTCATAAATAACGTTCATACTATTACGTCATTGCGAGCGATAGCGAAGCAATCCGAGACCTACAATCACTGACTTTAATAACGCAGAAATCTGTTTTTCATTAGGAAGGGTAGAGTGAATTATTAATCGTTAGTGGATGTACTTTTTCTTTTTCCGCAAAAGAAAAAGTACCAAAAAGAAAACTCGTGGCTGCTCAATTTTCTATTGAAGGGTGTGCCGAGGCTAATGTAGTGCTATCCGAAAATTAAGATGCCACAATTATTAGTGTATTTAGGGGTTCTTCTGTTCAGCCTTTTACGTTCCTATCAAATTTGTCATTGCGAGCGATAGCGTGGCAATCTCGTAGCTATACAGAATGGCTATTCACTTCGATAAATGATTGGCGACGAGATTGCCACGTCGTTCCTCCTCGCAATGACAAAATTGAAAAATGCATTCTTGGCTCTCTTTACATAATTTTCTATATTTTTGTTTACTATTGGTTTATAGCTGATTAAATAGTGCCGAAACGCTTTATGAATAATTTTTCCCTGATTAAATTCCCCGCTTTTTTATTGCTTGTTGCTGTGGTATTCACTTCTTGTAAAAAAGATCCGGGTGATGATGTTTCTACTGTTGATACGCAGTTACAGGTTTCGTTTTCAAGTGCCGGGGTGCCTATTACTTCAACCGATTCTATGACCACTACCTTCATTAACGGTACCGATACCATTACTAAAAAAGCTATCAGGGCAGGTACTTTCTATAGCGTGTCGCTAAAGGGCTTAAAGACTACCACTTATACAACCTTAACAAAACTATACACAGCTGCAGATACCAATGGCGACCGGCACATGTACCGTTTAGCTGGTTCGGTTGATACTCAAACCGGAGGAACGGTACTGGCACCAACAGGCAACCAGTTTGACACCTGGAAGGCTAATTATATTTATTACAATGCAGATCTGAATATTTCCTTCGCCATAGCCGCCCTGCCAACCGATCCATATTTTGAGGTGAAACTGCCGGCATCATTGCCTTATCAAAACCTGTACATAGCACGCACAATTTATAAAACAAACAATAAGGTGCAATATGTAGTGAAATTTTCGAGTGTTACTTTTAAAACGGCTGATTATAAAGGTTTCCATACCAACACCACATCTTTTGCAGATTTTGCTACTACGGCTGCTTCAGCAAGCTACGATGCTGCTGATTTTTCGCTCGAGCTTTATAACGAAGTGAATAACGATTACAAGATTCTGTATACGCATACTTCTAAGTTTTAGAAGCAAGAAACAAGAGCCAAGAAACCAGACAGGAAAAATTTGTCATTGCGAGGTACGAAGACAACCGACCGTAGAGAGTTCATTAATACCTGCAAAAAAACAAATACAACATTAATAATCCCGTAGCTATACAGATCGGATCTGCTTACTACGAGAATATTAATAATGTGCTTGTTCTCATCGGTATTAATGAGCTCCCTACGGTCGGTTGTCCACGCTATCGCTCGCAATGACAAATGAATCCGAAATCGAAAATCCGACCTCCGAAATTAATAATGATATGGCTGCATAGTAGCACATGAGCATACACAGTTAGGATCAGATACACCCAATTTTTTCAAAAAGTACTGATAAAAACCAATCCGGTCGTTCATGTTGTACATGTTTTCGCCGTGGTTACATTCAACCTCTCCGTTTACAATGTTTATGATCATACCGAAACCAGGTTTACGGCCTTTGGCTGTATCATTAGCATTGGGTTGCCATTTGCCGGCCATCACATCATGTGCTGATGGTTTCTTGGTCTGTGGGGTCATCCAGAAGTAGATGGCGGTTTTAAAGGCCACTACCGGGTCTGTTTCTACTAATGCAGGGTTATTCAGCAGTACTTTATGATCGCCAAAAATACAATCTGAGGCATAGCCATAATTACCGTTATAACTGATCTGCATTGGGCCGCGGCCGTAATATTTTTGTCCGGCAACTGGAGGGTACTCGTCGCTGTCGCCAAAATAATTGAGTGTGGTATTATTCTCGTGTATCAGCATTAACCCATCATTATAAGCGCCATTTTCGCCGTGACGGGTTTCGTGGGCTATCTGGGCAAAGAAGGCTGCCAGCTCTTTCTTGTTACTTGCCGGGTCTTTCTCACTGCAAAATTCGCCGTAGTCAATGGTGTAAGTACTGTCGGGTTTTACTTTGGCCCAGTTCTCATTCCAGTCGGGGTCCTGGCGGACGATAGTGGTTTTGCCTGTGGTTTTATCCGTGCGTGCCAATTGGTAAACAGAAACTGCCCGGCGGGTTACTTTCACTTTAATATTGGCCAAATCATTGGCTGCCTTAATAAATGCGGCGTAGGTATAAAATTTATCGCGTTGCGGAAAAAGATCATTAAATTGTTTCTCGGAAATAAGGGTAGAAACCGAAGGCCGTGCAACTGCCGCCGGAGCTGACTTTGCCGCTTGCGATTTTTTATCGGTATAACCGCAGCTCACGCTTACAACTAAGAGCGAGGCGAGAAAAAGAGAATTAAATTTAACAGCTAAAGCAGATGGTTTCATAGCTAAATAGTAGTTTTTAAATAGGATTGTAATCCTGGCGTTAAGTTTAAAGTGTAAACATTTAAATAATTATTCACATCTGCTAAAAACAAGTGTAAAAATTATTTAATTGCACAATCTATGAAGATATATACCAAAACGGGCGACAAAGGTTTTACCTCCCTGATAGGAGGTACCCGTGTACCCAAGCACCATATCCGAATAGAAAGTTATGGAACGGTTGACGAATTGAATTCGTACATCGGACTGATTCGCGACCAGGAAATAACTCAGCATGATAAAAATATGTTGAAAGAAATACAGGACAGGTTGTTTACCATCGGTTCATCGCTGGCGGCAGATCCGGAACGGTCTAAAATGATTATTCCTGATTTGAACGTAGAAGATATTGAGCTTTTGGAGCAGGAAATGGACAAAATGAACGAAATTTTGCCCGAGCTTAAACATTTTATACTCCCCGGTGGTAGTACTGCCATATCGTTCTGTCACGTGGCCCGCTGTGTGTGCCGCAGGGCCGAACGTTTAAGCGTAGAACTATCAACCGAAAGTGAGGTAGATGAAAAGGTTAATATTTACCTAAACAGGCTTAGCGACTACCTGTTTGTACTGGCACGAAAGATAGGATATGAGCATCAAATACCTGAAAATGAATGGATACCAAGAATTTGAAAATAACTGTTGAAAATAATTTGATAATCAGATAGAAATTATTATACTTTTGCGAAAAATTAAAATTCAAATAGATAACTAAAATATAGCATATATGTATTGGACACTCGAACTCGCATCGCATTTAGAGGATGCACCATGGCCAGCAACCAAAGACGAATTAATTGATTATGCTATCCGTTCAGGAGCACCTGTTGAAGTTATTGAAAACTTACAGGCCCTTGAAGACGATGGCGAACCGTATGAAAATATAGAAGAAATATGGCCTGATTACCCTACAAAGGATGACTTCTTCTTTAACGAAGACGAATATTAATTTACTTTAGATAAAAAACCTTGTGAAAACAAGGTTTTTTTATTTTATAACAACCTTTTGGTGTGGTTTTGGTTATTGATGAAGTAACATTTATCTATCAAACTAAAACTTTAAAACTCATGAGAGGCTTACTTTACATCATCGCTGTTATCCTGATTATTGGATGGGCATTAGGCGTATTCGTTTATTCGGCAACCGGTTTAATCCACGTATTGCTTGTAATCGCAATTATAGCATTACTGTTAGGCGTTATCCGCAGGGCCTGATCAAATAAATACTGATTAATAGTTTTTAAAGCTGCTTAGTATTAAGCGGCTTTTTTTGTATTACCTCGGCAATGGCAATATCCTCGGGAAAGGTAATCTTGATATTGGAATGGTCGCCCTCTATCAGGTTTATTTTAACACCCGAACGTTCAACAACACTGGCATCGTCAGTAAAAGTATTGTCGAAAGATTGCTCATAAGCTTTTCTCAATAAACCCAGCTGAAAGGTTTGCGGGGTTTGTACCAGGTAAATCTCGTCACGGTGCAAGTGTTGTGAAATGCCGTTTTTAAGCTGCCTGATAGAGTCGCGGCTTTTAACGGCTACAATGGCGTTGCCTTTTACTTTAGCTTGGTTGTAGGCGTCGTCAATAACCCTGGTTGAAGTAAGTGGACGTACAGCATCATGTACGGCAACCAGTGCGTCTGTATCCTGTATAGTTTCCAGTCCGTTTTTTACCGAATGGAACCGGGTTGCGCCACCACTAATTAATTGGTGTGGGTTAGCAAATCGATGTTCGGTACAAAGCTCTCTCCAATACTCGTGAAAATCTACATGAAGTACTACTATAATTTTAGGCTTACAGGTGCTGTTATGGAACGCCTCGATGGTATGCATCATCACCGGCTTGCCGTTCAACAATAAAAATTGCTTGGGTACACTGCTTTGCATGCGCGAGCCTGTGCCGCCGGCAACTATAATAACGTAAGATGAGATATGAGATGTGAGATTTGAGATATGAGATTCCAAGTCTGTTGTATTAATGGGGCTAATTTATGGAAAATCTGCTTTCATCTACCATTGTCGTCATCCCGAACTTGTTTCGGGGACCCACATACAAAGAGAACTTAGCAAGGTTTATACCTGTCCTGTGGGGTGCCGAAACAAGTTCGGCATGACGTAGTGGAGTAAGCTTGTATATAAAAACAAAAAAACCGCCATTGTGAACACAATGGCGGTTTTAAAAATGCAAGATTCTCAAATCTCACATCTAATATCTCAAATCTAAAATTAGATAATCAGCATAGCATCACCGTAGCTGTAGAAACGGTATTTCTCTTTTACAGCAACTTCATAAGCGTTCATTACGTTTTCGTAGCCGCCAAATGCCGAGATCATCATTAATAATGTTGATTCTGGTGTGTGGAAGTTGGTGATCATTGAGTTAGCAATGCTGAAATCGTAAGGAGGGAAGATAAACTTGCTGGTCCAGTCGTTAGCCGCTTTTAAGGTTTTGTTAGCAGATACGGCCGATTCGATAGTACGCATTGAAGTAGTACCCACGGCGCAAACGCGATGTTTACCTTCAATAGCCCTGTTTACAATCGCAGCTTGTTTTTCTTCAATAATGAATTGCTCAGAATCCATTTTGTGTTTGGTTAAATCCTCAACCTCAACCGGACGGAAGGTTCCTAAACCAACGTGTAAAGTAACTTCAGCAAATTCAACACCTTTAAGTTCAAGGCGTTTCATTAGCTCGCGGCTAAAGTGTAAACCAGCGGTAGGGGCAGCAACCGCACCTTCGTTTTTAGCGAAAATGGTTTGGTAGCGCTCTTTATCTTCGGCAGTAGCTTTACGTTTAATGTATTTTGGAAGCGGTGTTTCACCCAGGATCTCAATGTTGCGACGGAATTCTTCGTCAGTACCATCAAACAGGAAGCGGATGGTACGGCCACGTGAAGTTGTGTTATCAACAACCTCGGCAACCAGTAAATCGTCATCGCCAAAGTAAAGTTTATTACCAACGCGGATTTTACGGGCTGGGTCAACTAATACGTCCCATAATCTAAGCTCTTTGTTTAATTCGCGTAATAAGAAAACTTCGATAGTGGCACCGGTTTTCTCTTTGTTACCGTACATACGGGCAGGGAAAACTTTGGTATTGTTAAGGATCATTACGTCTTTATTGTCGAAGTAATCCAGAACGTCTTTAAATATTTTATGTTCAATTTTACCAGAATCGCGGTGTAAAACCATTAAGCGTGCCTCATCGCGAGTTGCTGCAGGTGTATGTGCTACTAATGATTCTGGTAAATTAAATTTAAACTGGGATAATTTCATTTTATACGGGTATAAATTAAGCGCGCAAATTTACAAATAATTAAGTAATATTATATGTTAAAAAAATGCACTGGTTTACAACGGTTTAAAAGGCTGATAATAAATTTTTCTAAATCTGTAACCTAATAACAGCGGCGCGGTCTAAATGTTACAAAGTATGATATTTTTAAAACTATTTAGAGAGAGCTTTTTATTTGCCTTTGATGCACTGAGGCAAAATAAGCTGCGCACCCTGCTATCATTACTGGGTGTAACCATCGGTATTTTTACCATTATTGCTGTATTTTCGGCGGTTGATACGCTGCGAAACAACCTGCAGCAAAGTGTTAATAAATTGGGTAGTAATAGTATATACGTACAAAAATGGCCCTGGATAGGCGGCGAAGATTTCCCGTGGTGGAAATACCTGCAACGCCCATCGCCAAGCCTGCGCGATTTTGCCGAACTGCAAAGACGCAGCCAAACTGCTTACGGTATCTCTTATGAGGTTAGTGTTGATGGCCGTACCGTTAAATATGGCAGTAATACCATACAGGGCGTAAGTATCTGGGCTGCATCGCAAGACCATGATAAAACCTGGAACTTCGATTTTTCTACAGGCCGTTACTTTACCGATATGGAATCGAAAACCGGTGCACCGGTTGCCATTATTGGTGCCGATGTTGCTGATAACCTTTTCCCGGGCGGAGATGGCTTAGGGAAGAAGATAAAAATTATGGGCCGATACGTTACTATAATTGGCGTATACACCAAAGAGGGCGATGATATTTTAGGGATCTCTGATGATAAGGTAATCCAGGTGCCATTGAACTTTGCCCGTAATTTAATGGACATTCAAAGCGATAAATACGGGCCTCAAATTGTAGTTAAAGGCAAACCCGGACTTACTGATGTGGAGGTAGAAAGCGAATTGAAAGGCTTAATGCGCTCTATCCACAGGCTTGGCCCACAACAAGAAGATGATTTCTCGCTCAACAAAACAACCATACTTTCTAACCAGCTCGATACCTTGTTTGCTGTTGTTAATATTGCCGGGTTAATTATCGGAAGCTTCTCGATACTGGTAGGCGGGTTCGGTATTGCCAATATTATGTTCGTGTCAGTTAAAGAGCGTACGCCGATTATCGGGATCCAGAAATCCCTGGGTGCTAAAAACTACTTTATATTGCTGCAATTCTTGATAGAAGCTATTGTGTTATGCCTTTTGGGAGGGATTATAGGCCTCGGATTAGTTTACCTCGGTACATTAGGTATAAAGGCTGCTATCGGTATGAAGATTGTACTCGATATTAAAAATATCATAGTTGGTATAAGTACATCCGTAGCTATCGGTATCATCTCGGGTATTGTACCGGCTTATTTTGCCTCAAAGCTTGATCCGGTGGAAGCGATAAGATCGAATTAATTTGGCAATTAGCTAATTTGTCAATTTGGTAATGAAAAATCATCAGTAAATGGAGTTTTAATTGACAAATTGCCGAATTGACAAATTAGCTAATTAGCGCCAGCTCTCTTTTTGACGAAAAAATGTTGTTAAATACATAAACAATTTACAAACACACCTTACCTTAGCGGCTTATAATACGCAGATTTAAACTACATTTGCGTAAGACACAATTATACTTCTATATTTCTATGTCAGAAAATGCACAGCTAAAAATTGGTGATCAGGTTATTGATCTTCCTGTTATAGAGGGTACCGAGCACGAAAAGGGTATTGATATTTCGAAGCTTAGGGACCAAACCGGTTATGTTACTTTAGATATTGGTTATAAAAATACCGGCGCTACCAAAAGCGCTATCACTTTTTTAGATGGTGAACTGGGTATCCTTAAATACCGTGGTTACCCAATTGAACAATTAGCCGAGAAATCAACATTTATTGAGGTTGCCTACTTATTAATCTATGGCGAACTACCCAATAAAGAACAGCTTGCAGATTTTGAATTCCAGATAAGCCGCCACACACTGGTACACGAGGATATGAAGAAATTTTTTGATGGTTTCCCGTCAAAATCGCACCCAATGGGGCAACTTTCTTCATTAATCGGTGCTTTAGCCGCTTTTAACCCCGAGTCGCTTAAGCAGGGCTTAACTAATGAAGAAGTAAACCTGGAGATCATTAAGCTGATTGCTAAAATGAGTACCCTGGTTTCATGGATTCACAAAAAGTCATTAGGGCACCCGGTAACTTACCCGCAAAATAAGCACGATTATGTAACCAACTTTATGCACATGACCTTTGGTGAAATTACCGAAGAGTATGTGGTAGATCCGGTTGTGGTTGATGCCATGAATAAATTACTGATCTTGCACGCAGATCATGAGCAAAACTGCTCTACCTCAACTGTGCGTATCGTAGGTTCGTCTGATGCTAACCTTTATGCTTCTATCTCGGCAGGTATATCTGCACTTTGGGGCCCACTTCACGGTGGTGCTAACCAGGCGGTGATTGAAATGCTTGAGAAAATTAAGGCTGATGGTGGTGATACCGATAAATGGATTGCCAAAGCTAAAGACAAAAATGATCCGTTCCGCCTGATGGGTTTCGGTCACCGTGTATATAAGAACTTTGACCCACGTGCCAAGATCATCAAAAAAGCATGTGACGATATCCTGGAAAAATTGGGTGTTAACGATGAAGTGTTGGAGATTGCTAAAAAGCTGGAAGAAGTAGCCCTGAAAGATCCATACTTTGTAGAGCGTAAACTTTATCCTAACGTTGATTTTTACTCAGGTATCATTTACCGTGCATTAGGTTTCCCTACCGAAATGTTTACCGTATTATTCGCTTTAGGCCGCCTACCAGGCTGGATTGCACAATGGAAAGAGATGAAGACTAATAAAGAGCCAATTGGTCGTCCTCGTCAAATTTATGTTGGTGTAAGCGACAGAGATTACAAAGACATCAGCAGCAGATAATTGCTGTTAATGATATAAATGGAAAGCCCGCTTAGTAGCGGGCTTTTTTTGTGGCAAGGATTTACAATGCTTGAAGTTTGCGTTAGGGATTGAAGTGGATACCGGCCTGTGTGTAAGGCCTGCAGGCGTATGAACGTAAAGCCCGGCCCGTAGGGAAACGCCCAAAATAGTTATTGAGTTGTGAATTAGTGAGTAGGAGCGACGAATTAATATTAATTGAAGAAGATCCTTCGCTGTAGCTCTCCAAAGGAGTCCTTCGGACTGGATGACAAATTAGGTTTTATAATTATTATCAAATTTTCCCTACAAAAAAACCGCCTCTTCTCAGGGAGGCGGTTTTTAATCAATCAATCTACAATCCTAATCAATATTTTATTGTTTAGTTAGGGTATAAGTAAGGGTTGCCTCGCTAAAGGTAACCAGGTATTTACCATCGGCAGGTATCGCAATATTGCCTGCGGTAGTACTTGCTACACCATTGGCACCACCATAACTGGTATCCCAGGCGTGGTTTAACCTGAATTTAATACTGCCCGAAGCCTTTAATGTAGCAGTGCCGCTCCAGGTCTGGGTGCCATTGTTAAAGGTCATGTCAATATCGTCGCCGGCATCCCAACCAAGTGCACCGTCACCAATAATGCTGATCTGGTATGCTTTCATGGTCAGGGTGTTTTTGTTCTCATCAAGTACCAGTTGGGTATTGCCAACGGCCGGTGCAGTTAAGTTACTGCTGGCAGTAGTGCTTACTGCGCCACTACCTGCATCGCCATAGGCAGTGTTCCAGTTTTTGGCAGTTGTAATTTTATAAGTAAGATCAGTACCTACAAAGTTGATAATACCGGTGTATACGCCATTACCTGTAGCCGATTTTAAGCTATCAGCAGTAGCCGGATTCCAGCCCTGGTAAGCGCCCGGTACGTATACATAAGATATTAATGGGTAAGGCGTAACAGTTACCGTTACCACATTTGAATATACTGGCGCAACTGCTGTAGAGATCTGTGATTTTACACGCACCTGCATTGGCGCTGCAACACCGGTTTTCATATTTAATGATAATGCAAGGGCATTAAAATCTAAACCGGTATAAACTACTGAGCCTGCTTTTGCAGCCAGTACAACTTCTTTAGGAGCAGCAAAGTTATCGCCGCTCACATCAAGCTGTAATGTATTGGTAGGGGCAGCAGGGTAACCAAAGCTTGGTTGTGTAACTGTGAAAGTAACTGCTGTAGTAGTTTCGGTAGCCTTGGTTAATACCAATGTACTGGCCGATGCAGCAAGTGTGCCGCCTTTGGCGTTGGCTGGGTCGGCCACAAGTTTGGTTTCATCCTTTTTGCAGGATGCCAGCATCAGCAGCGAAACGCAGCCTGCTGCTAAAACTGTATGTAAATATCTTTTCATCATAAAATGAGTTATATAAATTGGTTAACCGGCCGCCTAAGCGGCCGGCAATTATTAATATCCTTGGTTTTGTTTCAAGTTAGGGTTAGCGCTCAAATCTGGTGCAGGGATAGGGTAAATGGTACGGAATGATTCAACCGCACGGCCTGCTGCCACGCCACCTTTCCAAGGCCATTTGTAGTTATCACCATAAAACTGACCGAAACGGATTAAGTCTGTACGACGTACTGCCTCAAAATACAACTCACGGCTACGTTCGGCTAAGATGTCGTTTAGTGCAACCGAAGTTACATTACCGTTGGTATTACCATAAGCACGTGCACGTACTTTATTATAAGCATCTAACGCACTGCCTGCTGTACCGGTTCCGCCACGTAACAACGCTTCAGAATAAGTCAGATACATTTCCGCAAGGCGGAACAATGGAAAATCTGTTGAAGTAAATACACCATTTGGCGATGGTGCGGCTACACCTGCCGAAGTCATATTGGTAAATTTAACTACCGCAAGACCATCAGTAAAGGTCGATTCATCGTCATTAGCAATCTTTGGTCCGGCAAACATGGCGCGTTTATCAGTATTACCGCTGTAATCACCGAATGTAGTTGCTGGTAGTGTACTTACCGCACGGTTACCACCCCAACCACCACCGGCTACACCATAAGCTGCAGGGTTTAAAGCTGCGTTTAAGCATGAGTTGATCAGGAAGGTTGTACCGCCATAATTTTGGCCGGTAACACCATCATAGTTGATAGATAAAATTACTTCCGGATTATTCAGGTTATTATCAGCCTTAAAGAGGTTAGCGTAGTTTGTATTTAAAGTATAACCTGCACCAATTACTTTTGCTGCATAAGTTGCGGCATCGGTATAGCGGCCCTTGCCGCTACCTAAATAAACTTCGGCATTTAAATATAAACGAGCCAGTAATGCCCATTCGGCACCCTGATCAGCACGGCCATATTCGTTTGCTTTTGCCGCAACTAATGAGCCATCAATTGCTTTTAATTCAGACTCTACATACGCAAACAGGCTGGCACGGCTTATTTGTGCAGGGTAAACTTTACCAATAGGCGAGTTCTCGTCAACAAATGGTGGGTTAGCAAATAAATCCATCAGTACCCAGTATTGAAAAGCGCGTAAAAAACGGGCTTCAGCACGGTAATGGCGTATGTTATCTGCATCTGCACCTGTAAAGCCACGTGCAGCTATTTTATCATCAGTTGATTGTGCGATAAATGAGTTGGCTACCGTGATCTGGTATACGCAGCGGGTGTATAAACCATTCAGGAAAGTGTTGCCCGATGTCCAGTTCATATCATGGAAGTCGTGCAAGCCTACATCGTTCCAGGCGCAGATGGCCTCATCGGTAGGTAATTCCTGTGCGTTCCAGTAAAGGCGTAAAAAGTCGGAAGTACCGGCATCAATACCACCCAGATCAGAGCTTCCTGAACCGGTGCTGCCTGTTAAGGCATACGCACCGTATACTTTAGCTAATGATTGTTTGTAACCCGTAGCTGTGCTGTATACATTATCGGCAGTGGCCGTATTAATTGGTTCCCGGTTCAGCTCTTTTTTGCAGGAGGTTAAACCACCTGTAAGCAGGGCTGCGAGTATAAAAGTTTTAATCAGATTATTTTTCATCTCTCTTGTGTCGTTAAATTAAAAGCCCAGGTTAAATCCTAAAGTATAGGTACGTGGACGTGGATAGAATTTATTGTCAATACCGTTATAGATCTCCGGATCTATACCTGTGAATTTAGTGATCACAAATACGTTTTGTACGTTGGCATTTAAGCGTAACGTTAAATGCTTGTTGCTGGTAATATGGCCAAAGTTGTAACCTAAGCCTAAGTTATCCATACGTAAAAACGAAGCATTTTGCACGTAATAATCAGATAAGTATTGGTTGTTGGTAAATAAGGTGTTGTAATAATCTGTGCTGGCATTACCAATTGTACCCACTGTTGTAATAATGTTACGGCTGGTACCCAGGTTAGAAGCTGTATTGTTATATACGTAGTTGCCCAAACTGGCACGTAATACAGTGCTCAAGCTCCATTTTTTATAATCGAACTCGGTTGAGAAGCCCATAGTAACTTTAGGGGCAGGGCTTTTGTATAAATAACGGTCGCTATCATTAATAATACCATCGCCATTTAAATCGGCGTAAACACCTTCAAGTGGTTTGCCGTTAGCGCCATATACTTGTTTGTAAACATAGAACGAGTATGGTGCATAACCAACAGCATGCTCTTGCACGGTAGTGCCTGTAGCACCCGAAATAGAACCGGTAGCTATTGTTACATTTTGTACACCCGGTACTAAGCTAAGGTTGGTAATTTTATTGTTGTTATAAGCTACGTTATAGTTAAAGCTCCAGGTAAAATCTTTGGTTTTAACAGGGATAGCATTAATGGTAAACTCAACACCTTTTGTTTCGGTGTTACCAACGTTGGTTGTAATTAAGTTGGTAAAGTTGGTACCAACCGGCAAGTATACCTGCGAAAGCAGATCTTTAGTTTTCTTGTAGTAAAAATCAATGCTACCGCTAATGCGCTGGTTTAAGAAACCGTAATCAAAACCGGCGTTATAAGCAGTTGTTTGTTCCCATTTTAAGCTGGTATCATAAGCATTTGGTGTATACATGTTATAAAGGCTATTTCCACCATTGCCAAATTGATATTTAGAAGTGTTATCACTCAGGTAATAAGATGGGATATAACGATAATAATCAATACCGTCTTGCTGGCCGGTTACACCATAGCTTAAGCGCATTTTCAAGTCAGACAAAGTTTTTGAACCTTTCAAAAAGTCTTCGTCGCTCATGCGCCAGGTAAATGCTGCAGAAGGGAATACACCCCAACGGTTTTCGGGAGAAAATCTTGATGAACCATCTGTACGGATAGATCCTGCTAAAATATATTTGCTATTGTAAGTGTAAATTAAACGGCCATAGTACGATTCTAAAGTATAGCGGTTTTCGCCGTAAGGGTAAGTAGGGGTAGAACCATCTACAAGAACTCCGGCTGCTGTATAGCTTGCAAAGTTGCGGTTAACGGTACGGAAATCGTAATAACCATAACCTGCTGTAGCGTTAATATTACTCTTAATATCTTTAAAGGTGTTGTTGTAGTTTAAATAACCTTCAAAAACCGAGTTATAGGTTTTTTGATGATATTCTGAACTCAAACCGCCTGTATTGAAAAGGTTATTTGGGTTACCGTTGCTAAAAGATTGTGCTGCATTTGCAGGTACGTAAGTACTGCCGCCGCCTTTAGCCAAATCATAACCTAAGTTAACGTTAGCATGTAATTGCGGTAAAAAGTGAAAACGATAATCGGCGGTAACGTTACCGTAAGTTCTGTAAGCGTCGCCATCATTGTGTTTATCCTCTAATAAACCAACCGGGTTACGCGGGGCGTTAGGATTTAACAGGTTGTTGGCATCATAAAACTCGGTATAACCGTTATATTTTGATTTTGAATTATAAACGGGTTGAGTTGGATCGAAAGCTACGGCAGCGCCGATAGCATCCTGATTAGCAAAGCGGCTATCCTGGTAAGTACCGTTTAAGTTTACATCAATTTTAAGGTCATCGTTAAAAAAGCGTGGGCTTAATCTAACAGCACCAGAAGTACGGTCGATATGGTCGGTTTTTAAAATACCATCCTGGCTAAGGTAACCAACAGAAACGCGGTAAGGCATGTGTTTGGTTGAACCAGAAATGCTCAGGTTATCATTACTTGCAAATGCATTTTGATAAATTTCATCCTGCCAGTTAGTATTGGCAGTACCTAAAAGCGCTTTAGCGGCGGCATTACCATTAGCATTTACATAAGCTCTGATCTGATCGCCGGATAGCAGGTCTAATTTTTGTGTTGCTGTAGCAATTGAGTTTTGCGAGCTGAAATTGATAGTAGGGGTACCACTTGTGCCTTTTTTGGTAGTAATGATAATTACACCGTTTGATGCACGTGAACCGTAGATAGCAGTTGAAGCCGCATCCTTAAGGATGGTAAAGCTTTCGATATCGTTAGGATCAATTAAGCTGATCGGGTCACCAACACCGGCAATTCTTGAAGTTCCGTCAGGGTTTCTGCCCGGAGCCAATGGCACACCATCAATTACAATTAAAGGCTCATTGCTGGCGTTTAATGATGCACCCTGGCGGATACGGATGGTGCTACCAGCACCTGGCTGACCACCGGTTGTAGTAATAGATACACCGGCTACTTTACCTTGTATCAATTGATCGGGCGAGGTAACGGTGCCTGTCTGGAAGTCTTTTGAACCTACAGTTGAAATAGCGCCTGTAACTTCTTTACGTGTTTGTGTACCGTAACCGATAACCACAACCTCGTTTAATGATTTAGTGCTTGGTAACAGACCGAACGATGCAGTTGTGGCGCCGTTTACGGTTACTGTTTTTACTCCGGCTTCGTAACCAACAAATTTTGCGGTTAAAGTATATGTGCCGGCTTTTATGTTTTTAATTACATAATTACCGTCGGCGTCAGCAGCGGCCCCGTTGGTGGTGCCGTTAATAGTTACTGTTGCACCGGGTAGGGGTTGATTGTGTTCATCAACAATCTTACCGCTGATGCTTCCGGATTGCGCAAATGCCATAATAGAAAGCATTAGGAACGCAAAAAGAAGCACATACTTTTTTGAGTAGGTTTTTCCCATTTAGTTTAGTTTTTTTCTGTTAAAAATTAAGGCTATTGAAGGCCGAAATTGGTTTATTTGTTTTATGCTAAAACAGCATGCGACTAATTTACAGCAAGAACTAATATTTGCAAATTTTATATATAAGATAATTATCAATACTTTTTATTGTCTAATTTTAACTTTAAGGAAATATTGATAGGGGCGTAAGTTTTTAAAACAAAGACTTATTTTCGGGCTTATTTTGAACTAAATAAGGATTATAAAAAAAACTGGTGTCAAAATTACACAATTGGCAATTTTACTTTTACGTAAACGTTACCGGGAACGTTCCCGGTAAATTAAATGTTCATCATACAATTAATAATGAAAAAAAAATATTTTTTCTGCGCGTTTTTGCTTTTCGCGCAAACTTTTTTGATTACGGCACAGCCCAAAATCACCTTTAACCTGCATGCGCCGGCTGCCAAAAATGGAGCGGAAAGCAAGCTTTATTTGGCAGGCAGTTTTAATAGTTGGCAGGCGGCAGATACTGCTTTTAAATTGCAGCAAATAAGTGAGGGTACTTACCGGCTAACAACCCGGTTAAAACCTGGCTTATACGAGTTTAAGGTAACCCGCGGCAGTTGGGAAACTGTTGAATGCGATGCCACGGGAAATGGCCTAACTAACAGGCAAATTTATTTGAAGAAGGATACTACCATTAATATTACTGCGGCAGCCTGGCAGGATAACTTCCCTAAAGCAGAGAAACAGCACACAGCCACAGCACAGGTACATATTATTAGTGAACATTTTGATATGCCGCAACTGAGCAGGCAACGCCGGGTATGGATCTACCTGCCCAAAGATTATGAAACCACTAAACGTAAGTACCCGGTGCTTTACATGCACGATGGTCAAAACCTGTTTGATAATTATACTTCGGGTTACGGCGAATGGGGCGTTGATGAACTGATGGATAAAGTGCCCGAAAAAGACCAGTGTATTATTATAGGTATAGATCATGGCGGCGATTACCGCATTAGTGAATACAACCCCTACGATTCTAAATATGGCAAAGGCCAGGGTGATGCTTATGTGGAATTTCTGGTAAAAACGTTGAAGCCTTATATAGATCAACATTATAAAACGCTTACTGATGCCGGACACACAGCAATTGCAGGCAGCTCGATGGGAGGATTGATCTCTATGTATGCCGAATTAAAATATCGTGAAGTATTCGGACAGGCGGGTATTTTCTCACCGGCATTCTGGATAGCGCCGCCTATTTATGATTTCGCCCAAAAACAAAAAGTAAATGCCAAGGCCCGTTTCTATTTTGTATGTGGAGATGCTGAAAGCGATGATATGGTAGCCGATATGCAAAAGATGGCAGAGCTGATGCAGGCTAAAGGCATCAACAAAGTAAGTACACCAACCGTTATTATAAAAGGAGCTCAACATAACGAGAAACAATGGAATGGCGATTTCCCTGCGTTTTATAGCTGGCTGGTGGAAGGATTTAAGTAGAAGCCGATAATTTGCGATATTAGCAGGCTTTGTCACCCGCAATAATGACGATACAAGAAATTTTAAAGCAATACTGGAACCATCAACACTTTCGCCCGCTGCAGGAGGAAATTATTTCTGCCGTGCTGGATGGCAAGGATGCGCTGGCTTTATTGCCTACAGGTGGTGGTAAGTCGGTTTGCTTCCAGGTGCCTGCTATGGCGATGGATGGTATTTGTCTGGTGATCTCTCCATTGATTGCCTTGATGAAAGACCAGGTAGAGAACCTGCGTGCTAAAGGGATTAACGCCATATCTATTGTATCAGGCATGAGCAGGCGGGAAATTGATCTGGCATTAGATAATTGTATTTACGGCGATGTAAAGTTTCTATACCTCTCACCCGAGCGTTTATTGTCTGAGTTGGTGCAGGAACGTATCAAGTATATGAGGGTAAACCTCATTGCGGTTGATGAAGCGCATTGTATCTCGCAATGGGGTTACGATTTCCGTCCGTCATACCTACATATTGCCGAGCTGCGCAACCTGCATCCGCAAGTACCTATACTGGCGCTTACGGCAACCGCCACGGTAAATGTTAAGATTGATATTATTGAGAAGCTGCAATTGCGAAATGCAGTTACGTTTCAGCAAAGTTTCGAACGTAAAAATATCAGTTACCTGGTAGAATATGAGGAGAATAAACTCCGCCGGATGTTGCAGGTTGCCCGTGGTGCCAAAGGCAGCGGCATTATATATGTACGCAGCCGTAAAGACACTTTTGAGCTGGCGCAATTTTTAAATCAGAATGGTTTACGTGCCGATTATTATCACGCCGGTTTATCGTCAGACCTAAGATCATCCAAACAGAACAACTGGAAAAATAACCTTACCAATATAATGGTAGCCACCAATGCTTTCGGAATGGGGATTGATAAGCCGGATGTAAGGTTTGTGATCCACCGCGATCTGCCCGAGAGCCTGGAAGCGTATTACCAGGAAGCAGGCAGGGCTGGTCGGGATGAGAAGCGTGCCTACGCCGTACTCCTATATAATAGTGCCGATAAGGTGCTGATGGAGAAAAAATTTGAGGCCAGTTACCCAACCCTCGAAGAAATGAAGCAGGTATACCATTACCTAGCTAATTACTTTCAACTGGCCTACGGTGCAGGCGAGGGGCTGAGTTTTGATTTCGACCTGAAAGATTTTTGCAGCAAGTTTAAGCTCGATGCCATCAAAACTTTAAATGCCTTGAAGTTTCTGGAGCAGGATGAATACCTGTCTGTTAACGAGAGTGTATTTCTGCCATCACGTTTCCGTTTCGAGGTAATGAATGAGCAGCTGTATAACTTCCAGATCCAAAACCCGGCATGGGATCCTTTTATTAAGGTATTGCTGAGGTCTTATGGTGGTGCATTCGACCACTATATTAATATCCGCGAATTCGATATCTCCAAACGAACGGGTACCACGGTGCAGATGATCATCGATAACCTGAACCAGTTGCAGGATTTTGGTGTGCTCAATTATCTCCCTCAAACCGATAAACCACAGATCACTTATTTAAAGCCCCGGCAAACCGGTGCTAATATGCTCATCAGCATTAACTATATTAATGAGCGCAAGCAGCTGTACCGCGATAAAATGGAAGCCGTGTTTCATTATACCGAAGCCCAGAAATGCCGCAGTCAGTTATTGTTAGCTTATTTTGATGAGTATGATGCGCCCAAATGCAGCCTCTGCGATATATGCCTGCAAGAGAAACGCCAAAACAACCGTCAGGAAATAGCCGAAAACCTCGCTACAGAGATCATTCAGCAGCTTACCACATCACCCTTAACCCTCGATCAGCTGATTACCGCGCTCAACGGTAATCACCAAAACGAAAAACTGGCCGCCATCAGGCTGTTATTAGATGCCGGGAAGGTAAAAACCAACGGCGATGTGTATTATTTATAGGGGATTTCGCCGATAAAATTAACCCGTTCACCGGGTAAAACTGCCTGTTTACATATTAGATGCCTTATTGGGTAACGGAGGCTGTAACGTTTTAAAAATGGGTGCGTCTTATTATCGTAATTAGCACAGAGGCTATTACAATTAACAGATCATCAAAACATTACATAATATGAAAACTCAAATCTTAACCATTGCAGCAGTGTTATCATTAGCATTAGCAACCAGCACAAACACATTCGCAGCAACTCATAGCAGCAGCACCAGCACCGTATTAACAGATGTAAAACATATCAACAAAATAGATGTTCGCGGTAACGTTGAATTATACGTATCAGATGGCACAACCGATAATGTAAAAGTATACGATAAATACTACAGCGAAAATGCTTTTGTACAAAACCAAAACGGCGTGTTACGCATCGCATCATACAAAAAAGAAAAATTGGTGATTTGGGTAACCGCAGCCGAATTACAAAGCATCACCGCTTATGATAATGCTTCAGTAAAATCATTCGGCAAATTAAACAGCATTAACCTGGAAGTTAACCTTTACAACCGCGCAGCCGCTAACCTTGAAATGGAAGCTTACAGTGCAAACATCAATGTAAACGATCAGGCTACTGCCAACTTAACAGGTACTGTAAACGATTGTAACTTAAAATACAACCAGTCTGCCACAGTAAACAGCACCAAATTTGTAGCCACCAACATGGTTCGTAAAGTAAGCTCCGATGGCTTTGCAAAAGCAGAACAAGTAGCCGGTTTATAAGAAAACACTTGCAAAAAAGTTCATTATATATGTTCACAGCCATCAAAAATTGATGGCTTTTTTTATTTTTGGTGTAACTTGGGCTCACAATCACTGGTCTAAACACTAAACAATCATCATGAAAAAGCTAATAGTAATCCCTTCATTTATAATGGCCATTGCCTTGTTGTGTACACTCTCTGCGTGCAGAAACAATTGTATTAAAGGCTCGGGCAATGAAAATACAGAAACCCGCAAGTTTGGCGATTTTAAAAGCATAGAAATTCAGGGTGCTTTTAATGTAGTACTTAAACAGGATAGCAGCATGGGCGTTAAAATTACTGCCGATGATAACCTGTTAAAATATATCAGAACAGGTGTAAGCGGCGGCAAATTGCACATTTACTCTAAAAAGAACTTTTGTTCTAAAGGCCCCATCACCATTAACATCGGTGTAGGCAGGCTCGAATCACTATCTGCAGATGGTGCAATTGAGTTAAATAGCGACGGTAAAATCAATACTGATAATTTAAGATTGTCTCTATCTGGCGGTAACAAAATTACACTGAATTTAAACGCCGCCGATTTCTCTGTTGATGGCAGCGGCGCTAACGAGCTCTTTTTAACCGGCCAGGCGGCTGCAGCAAAAAGTAGCTTCACCGGCAGCGGCAAGTTACATGCCTTTGATTTTGTAGTTGGCGATTACGACCTGAGTACCACAGGTGCCAGCAACTGCGAAATTAACGTACTAAAAAGTTTAAAAGTTAGCACAATGGGTGCCTCAGATATTAAATATAAAGGCAACCCGGCTAATATCCAGAATGAAAAATCAGGCGCTTCGAAATTGACGAAGGTTGATTAAGGGAGTTCGGATATCGGATTTTCGATTTCGGAATTAATCATCAAACGCGTCATTGCGAGGAACGAAGCAATCCCCAATATGCAGAGCCGCTCTGTAAAGTTCGCGATTGCTTCGTACCTCGCAATGACGTTCTTGTTTATTACGTGTTAACCAATTCCGAAATCGGACATGCGAAATCCGAAATCAAAATTGTCCGAATTCTCCAAAAAAATCCTTATTTTTGCGCCTCGAAAAACTGACTGCATTTGGCAGCAGAGATAAATTAAAAAACAAAACTCCTTTAATAAGATGAACATCTCACAGGAAAAAACAGGTAAGCTTAATGCTGTTATCTCCATTAACCTTAATCCTGAAGATTACCAGCCACGTGTTGAAAAAGCGATAAAAGAACAGGCTAAGAAGGCTAAAATTCCAGGATTTCGTCCAGGTATGGTGCCAACATCTCACGTAAAAAGAATGTATGGTAAAAGCATTTTGCTTGATGAGATCAATAACCTGTTATCAGATACATTAAACAACTACTTAACCGAAGAAAAACTGGAAGTATTGGGCCAGCCATTACCTAAAGTTGATGATAAGGTTGAATATAACTGGGATTTTAATGACAAATTTGAGTTTAACTACGAAGTAGGTTTGGCTCCGGAATTTAGCGTTGAATTTTCTAAAGATGATAAGTTAGACCAATACGTTATCAAAGTTGATGACGAAACGTTAGACTCTCGTATCAAAAACCTGCGTCGTAGCTATGGAAAGATGACAAATCCTGACGTATCGGCAGATGGTGACGTTCTTTATGGCGATTTAGCGCAGCTTTCACCAGATGGTTCTGTTTTTGAAGGTGGTATTACACAAACTGCTTCTGTTCGTATCGAGCAAATCCAGGATGAAAAAATTAAAGCATCACTGATTGGTTTAAAGAAAGGTGATGTTGTTGAATTTGATATTCAAAAAGCATATAACAATGATGCTGCAAAAATTGCCGGTCTGTTAAAGATCGAAGAAGATGCAGCTGCTGATCTGAAATCTAACTTCAGCCTAACTGTTAAAAATGTTAACCGTTTAGATGAAAGCGACCTGGATCAGGCGTTCTTTGATAAAATATTTGGTGAAGGTACTGATGTAACTACCGAAGAGCAATTCAGAGCTAAGATTACCGAAGAGCTGGAAAGCATGATGGTGCAGGATGCAGATCGTAAACTGCAAAACGACCTTTATAACTACAGCATCGAGAAAATTAAATTTGAATTGCCTGATGAGTTTTTAAAACGCTGGTTAAAAGCAACCAACGAAAAATTAACTGACGAAGAGTTAGCAGGTGGTTACGATGATTTTGCTAAAAACTTAAAATGGACTTTGATCACCAATAAAATTGTGACCAACAATGATTTGAAGATCGAGTACAAAGAAGTTTTTGAACAAGCAAAACGCCAGCTTGATGCACAGTTCCGCATGTATAGCCCGCAACCGCTTCCTGAAGAGCAACTAGCACAATACACTGTACAATTTTTACAGGATAAAGAAAATGCTAACCGCATGTTCGAAGAGGCAAAAGCTATTAAAGTGTTAGATTACCTGAAAGGCATTATCACTTTAAACAAAAAGGACATCACATTTAAAGAGTTTTCTGAGCTTGCAGAAGCATAAGCAAACCTTAAAAATAGTATAACACCATAAAAGCAACCAGGGTAACCCCTGGTTGCTTTTATTTTTTATAAAAAACTTAGTTTTAAGCGCTGCGTTTATTGTTCGATTTCGCCTGTGTGGCACAAATACAAACAAGCGCTTAATAATTATGTAAAAATGGGCAGGCGGTTATTAAACTGTCGGCCTAAAAACTATATTTACCAGTATTAACAGTAATTACTTAATCACAGATTTATGAATAATATTAATAAAGACGAGTTCAGAAAATACGCCGTTAAACACCACCGTATTAACAGCCTGTTTGTAGATAAATTTATATCGAGCGTTGAGCATAAAATGATGCCTACCGCTATTCACCGCCCGGTTGACATGACTCCTTACATCATCGAGGAACGTCAACTGAATGTAGCACAAATGGACGTTTTCTCTCGTTTAATGATGGACCGTATCATCTTTTTAGGTGATGCCATTTATGAAAACATTGCCAACATTATCCAGGCACAATTACTGTTTTTACAGTCTGCAGATGCTAAACGCGATATCCAGATCTACATTAACTCACCAGGTGGATCGGTTTATGCAGGTTTAGGTATCTATGATACCATGCAATTTGTATCAAACGATGTGGCTACTATTTGTACAGGCATGGCTGCTTCTATGGCTGCTGTACTATTATGTGCCGGTGCCGATGGCAAACGCGCTGCTTTACCTCACTCACGCGTAATGATTCACCAACCACTGGGTGGTGCACAAGGCCAGGCTTCTGATATCGAGATCACAGCTCGCGAAATTCAGAAACTGAAAGTTGAGTTGTACGAAATTATCTCTAAACACAGTGGTGCACCTTACCAAAAAGTTTGGGATGCATCAGACCGCGACCATTGGATGATTGCTGAAGAAGCAAAAGAATTTGGTATGGTTGATGAGATTTTACGTGGCGCACACGAGAAATAAAAAATAAAATAATTAATAACATTAAGCTGCTTTTGCAGTTTAATGTTATTGTTATAGCGTGAAGTTGCGATTGTGACGGGGATTAATTATTTTTGATATAAAACCAATTCAGATGAATAAGAACAGCAAGGAAATCAGGTGTTCATTTTGTGGCGCCGGTAAACAGGATTCCCTGATGCTGATAGCGGGGCTTGATGCACACATTTGTGATAAATGCGTTAACCAGGCCAATGAAATTTTAGCTGAGGAACTTAAAGTACGTAAAGTAAAGGCTTCGCCTGCTGCACCTACTATGCTTAAACCGGCCGAGATTAAATCTCACCTGGATGAGTATGTAATAGGCCAGGACGATGCTAAAAAGATATTGTCTGTAGCGGTTTATAACCACTACAAACGCTTAAACCAACGCATAGAAAAAGATGAAGTTGAGATTGAAAAATCGAACATCATTATGGTTGGCGAGACCGGTACAGGTAAAACTTTACTGGCAAAAACCATTGCAAAAGTATTAAACGTACCGTTTTGTATTTGCGATGCTACCGTACTTACCGAAGCCGGTTATGTAGGCGAAGACGTGGAAAGTATACTTACCCGTTTGCTGCAAGCCGCAGATTATGACGTTACAGCTGCCGAAAAAGGCATAGTATATATAGATGAGGTTGATAAAATTGCCCGCAAGAGCGATAATGCCTCTATTACCCGCGATGTATCTGGCGAGGGCGTGCAACAAGCGCTTTTGAAGATACTGGAAGGTACCATGGTAAACGTACCACCACAAGGTGGCCGTAAACACCCGGATCAAAAAATGATTACGGTGAATACCAGCAACATCCTGTTTATTTGCGGTGGCGCGTTCGACGGTATTGATCGTAAGATTGCCAACCGTTTACGTACCCAAACAGTAGGTTACAAGTTAAAGCACGACGATGGCGAGGTTGACATGAAAAACCTTTACAAGTACATCACACCACAGGATTTAAAATCTTTTGGTTTGATTCCTGAGTTGATCGGTCGTTTGCCAATCCTTACTTACTTGAACCCGCTTGACCGTGATGCATTGCAGAATATTTTAACCGAGCCTAAAAACTCGCTGTTGAAACAATACAAAAAATTGTTTGAATACGAAGGTGTTAAATTGGAGTTTGAAACAGATGTGCTTGATTTCATCGTTGATAAAGCAATGGAATTTAAGTTAGGTGCACGTGGTTTACGCTCAATTTGTGAGGCTATCATGATTGATGCGATGTTTGAGTTCCCATCTCAAAAAGATGTGAAACGCCTGAACGTTACGCTTGATTACGCACACGAGAAGTTTGAAAAGTCGGACCTTAAAAAGCTGAAAGTAGCTTAGGTTGATAAAATACCGAATATATTTAGTATATTTGTAAACATTACAAGCAGCCCTGGTGTCAAAAGCACCGGGGTTTGTTGTATAAAAAGTTAGTGTTTCCCGCAAATTAACTTTTCAAACAAGCCCTTACAGGCACTCAAAATAAACTTATCTTTATTGATAAATTGGCCTTCTCCCCAAGAGAGGGCATTGTAGGTTAAAAAGACCTCTCATGGTGAGAGGCAATGTTAAAAGAGGCAATATGAACGAAGAAATCGAAGCAAAAAAGAATCCAATTGAAGAACAAACCAACCAGGTTAAAGAAGTTCAATCACCAGTTAAAGCAGGCTTAAAAACAAAAGAATCAATTGTAGCCAATTGGTTGCCACGTTATACCGGCCGCCCGCTGAGTGATTTTGGACAGTACATTATCCTGACTAATTTTTCAAAGTACCTGCAGTTATTCTCTACCTGGAATAACGATGCACCAATTATGGGCCTGGATAAACCCATGCAAAGCGTTACGGCTAACGGCATCACTATCATCAACTTTGGTATGGGAAGCTCGGTAGCAGCAACTGTAATGGATCTGCTAACCGCCATTAAACCCAAAGCAGTTATATTTTTAGGTAAATGCGGTGGTTTGAAAAAGAAGAATAACGTAGGCGACCTGATCCTGCCAATCGCGGCCATCAGGGGCGAAGGTACATCAAACGATTACCTGCCGGCAGAAGTGCCTGCGCTACCAGCTTTCGCATTGCAAAAAGCAATATCAACCACCATGCGCGATTTTGGTAAGGATTACTGGACAGGTACCTGCTATACCACCAACCGCCGCGTTTGGGAACATGATAAAGAATTTAAGAAATATCTGAAAACCCTGCGTGCCATGGCTGTAGATATGGAAACAGCAACTATATTTACTACAGGTTTCGCTAATAAGATCCCGACTGGGGCGTTGCTACTGGTATCAGATCAGCCGATGATCCCGGAAGGGGTGAAGACTGCAGAAAGTGACTCGAAAGTAACCGAGAGTTATGTGGAAACACATTTGAAGATCGGTATCGAATCATTGAAACAGTTGATCAACAACGGGCTTACTGTGAAGCACTTAAAATTCTAAGATACTAAGTCTATCATTTTAATATACTTTTAGGTAAATAGGTATTGATTATTCAATGCCTATTTGCACCTTTGCACTAATTATGTGGTACAATAATATACTCGAAACCATTGGCAATACGCCGATGGTTAAGCTTAACAAAATTACAAAGGATATACCGGCTACTGTTTTGGCTAAGATCGAAACAACCAACCCCGGCAATTCTATTAAGGACCGTATGGCCCTTAAAATGATAGAAGATGCCGAGCGCGACGGCCGTTTGAAACCCGGGGGCACCATCATCGAGGGTACATCTGGCAACACCGGTATGGGTTTGGCTATTGCAGCTGTAATTAAAGGCTACAAGTGTATTTTTACCAGCACAGATAAGCAATCGAAAGAAAAATTTGACGCTTTACGCGCTTTTGGTGCCGAGGTTATTGTATGCCCAACCAACGTTGATCCCGAGGATGCACGTTCTTATTATTCTGTATCATCACGTTTGGAGCGTGAGGTGCCTAATTCTTGGAAACCAAACCAGTACGATAACCTGTCGAATTCGGCTGCGCATTACGAGCAAACCGGTCCGGAGATTTGGGAACAGACAGAAGGTAAAATTACTCACCTGGTAGCAGGTGTGGGTACAGGGGGTACCATTTCTGGTACAGCTAAGTATTTAAAAGAAAAGAACCCTAACATTAAGGTTCTGGGTATCGATACTTATGGTTCGGTATTTAAGAAATATAAAGAGACCGGTATTTTTGATAAGGACGAGATCTACCCATATATCACTGAAGGTATTGGCGAAGATTTTCTTCCGCAAAACGTTGATTTCAGCCTTATAGATCACTTCGAGAAAGTAACCGATAAAGATGCTGCCTTGATGACCCGTGAGGTTGCCCTGCGCGAAGGTATCTTTGTAGGTAACTCTACAGGTTCGGCAGTTGCAGGTGTGCTACAAATGAAGGATATGTTTAAAGAAGGCGATGTGGTGGTTATTATTTTCCCGGATCACGGTACCCGCTATTTGGGCAAAATGTACAACGAAGACTGGTTGCGCGAACGTGGTTTCCTGAAAGACGAAAAGCTAACAGCACGCGATATTATCAAGAAAAAAGAAACGTCAGAGATTGTTACCATCGACTCAGAGAAAACCGTTCTGGAGGCTATAAACACCATTAAAACGCTTAATATCTCACAAATCCCGGTAACACAACAAGGTATGGTGATTGGTAAAATTACGGAGAGTGATATTTTAGATGCCCTGTTAGAAAACGGCGCACTAAAATCGGCCCCGGTAAAAACCATTACCACAACGCCATTCCCGTTTGTTGATTTGAATACCTCGATAGATAAAATTTCATCCATGATTAACCGCGAAAACATTGCAGTATTGGTAGAAGATGATCACGGTAAAATTGAGATTATTACCCAGTATGATATTATCAACGCAATGGCGGGATAGGTTGTTGGACTGAAAGACTTTTGGATTAAGGATAAAGGACAAGAAAGGTGTTAAGCGAAAGTGTAACACCTTTTTTTGTTTACCCATTTTTGTCATTGCGAGCGATAGCGTGGCAATCTCGTAGCTAATGCTTATTCGATCTGTATGGCTACGAGATTGCCATCCCGATTACCATCGGGACAGGCTGTCGTTACATTCCTCGCAATGTCAAAATAAAAGGCCATTGACAAATCAACAAATTGCCGAATTGCCAAATTGAAGCCCTACCATTTCTTAAATATCACAAACACCGCCAAAACAATCAGCCCAAAACCAACCAAATGGTTCCAGCCCAGGCGCTCTGTTTTGAAGAATACAGTGGTGAAAATCATGAAAACGGTTAGTGTAATGGCTTCCTGTATAGTTTTAAGCTGTACAAGGCTATACGGTCCGCCATCACCTTTAAAACCTGCTTTATTGGCCGGTACCTGGAACATGTATTCGAAAAAAGCTAATCCCCAGCTAATGAGAATTACTGAAACGAGGCCTAAGTTTTTGCCCCACGAATATTCCTTGAATTTTAAGTGCCCGTACCAGGCAAAGGTCATGAAGGTATTGGAGATGATTAAGAATATAATAGTTTTTAGTCCGCGCATTGTTTTGAACCAGAATTTATAGAATTAATGAATTTGCAGAATTATTTGTTTAGCTAAGCATTGACAAATCAACAAATTGCCGAATTAGCTAATTATCAAATTCATTCTGATAGCTTTTGTTTCAAACTTTGCTCATAAATTTTAGTAATCGCTGGTTTCATGCCTTTAAGCAGGAAAATGCCGGTGCCATATTCGCGTGCTAAGGGATCGGTTATTTCATCTTTTAATTCAATACTGGCTGATACAGGTTTCAGGTCACTTACATCTTTATCATCACTCACGTAAATAATATTTTTTGGAGCCATAGTGGCAGGAGCCCACAGTGCGAAACTACTGTTAAGGCATATTATACTTGGCAAATGATATTTTGGGCCGAAGTGCTGGAAAGCACCGCCTTCGCCATAATTATCAGCAAAAATGATGGTATGCGCCTGCTCTTCGGGCGTTAGACTGAAGTATATTTTGGCTGTTTTGGCTACCATTTCTTCCCAGCTTAACATGTCAGCATAATCCTGGGTAAGCGGATGTTGTTTTTTATCTTCCCAGGTTACAATGAAGTTTAGGGCAGGCATTTTCTCCATAGCCCATTTAGTGTAAGCTAAAGTTTCATTCAATGTTAAAAATGGCAATACAATGGGGAAAAAGATCAAGTTAGGCAAGGTAAGAAACACAATAATTGCCCCTCGCAAAATTCTCCAGCTTGTTTTTACCCAACGCTCTATCATATAAGCACCGGCAGCAAACAGCATGGGGTATGCAGGGAACAGGTAATAGGCTTTGCCATTCATTTTTAATAAGAAGGCGAACACAACTAAATAAGCTATACCTAAAAACATGTATTTACGCAGCTTATAAGAACCAAACAGACAAAGCAAACCAATTGCCCACACAAATAAACCTACGCCATGCACCAGGAACTGTTGCTTAATAAAATCGAACGGGTCATTTTTATCAAGCTGATATTTTTGCAGGGTAGACATGTGGGTAAATACCGGCATGTGGTGTGTTAACTGCCAGATAAAGTTAGGCAGCACGATGATAAACGCTATCAACGCACTAATTAAAAAAGGCTTACTCCAAAGTACTTTACGCTGTTTGCTGATGAGCAAACCGATAACCAAAGCCACCACAAAAAATACCATGGTGTATTTGGTGAGGATACCCAAACCAACAGCTACACCAAGCAGGTACATATAGTTAACATTGCGGGTATGCAGGTATTTAACCAGCAGGCAAACCGTTACCAGCCACCAAAACTGATCGAATATTACGGGTTGAAAAAGGTAATCACTTGCTGCAAAAGCGGGGGAAAATATCAATGTTAAGCAGGCAATTGTAATAGCTAAGCGTCGGCCGCCAAATTCTACTACCAGTTTGCCGGTAAACCAAACCATCATGGCTGCAAACAGCGTAGGGAAAACACGTGCTGCCACTAACGAACTGCCGAATACATGATTTACAATACCTGCCAGGAAAGCAATGAACGGCGGGACTTCTTTATACCCCCAGTCCAGATGATCGCCTAAGGCCAGATGCAGCAACTCATCCCGGTGAAAACCAAAGTGCGAGATGGCAAGCAGATTGAAGAGGATCTTGATCCCTACAAAAATTAAAATGAAGTTTCCGTACGTTGGCTTGAGGTTTCTGTATGGCATCTGGCTTTATTGGTTCGAGCTAAAGTTAATTAAGAAATCCGTATTTAGATAATTGTACCTTTACGTTTATAACTTATGAGCACGCTGCATATAAAAAACATGGTTTGTAAACGCTGTATAATGGCGGTTGAGAACCTACTAAAAGCCGAAGGCTACCATGTTAACAATATAGAATTAGGAGAGGTAGAGATAGCAGAACAAGCTGATGCGGATCAATTAGTCACGCTTGATAAAGAACTGCACCATTTAGGTTTCGAACTGATAGATGACCGTAAAGGCCGCCTGGTTGAGCGGATCAAGAACCTCATTGTTCAATTAGTCCACTACAGTAAAGAGCCCATACAGGTAAACTTATCAGACTATCTTACAGAAAAGTTGCCTTATGAGTATAATTACCTTAGTAACTTATTCTCTGAAACTGTGGGTAGTACAATTGAAAAATTCTACATCAACCAAAAAATAGAGCGGATTAAAGAGTTGCTGATTTATGATGAGTTGAGCCTGTCCGAAATTGCTTACCAAATGGGTTACAGCAGTACAGCGTATTTATCGAGCCAGTTTAAAAAGGTTACCGGCTTAACGCCGGGCTATTTTAAAGCCATTAAATCAAACAAACGCCGTAATATCGAAGAACTGTAAATGTTATAAAGCTATCCTCAAATTTTATAATGCTGCGGGCTGCCCCATGCTGTAAATTTGTAGCATCAATAAAATTAAACAATGGAACATACCTATCAGGTAACTGGCATGACTTGCGCCGGTTGCGAATATAAAGTGAAAACCCTGCTCTCTGGCGTACCCGGAGTTAAACAAGTAGACATCGATCTAACAGCAGGAGAGGCACATGTTGCGATGGATCAGCATGTAGCGACTACAGCCCTGCAAAACGCGCTGAAAGATTATCCTAAATACCAGCTAAGCGATGCACATGTTGATATGCCTGTTGTAAACGCAGATCAGCCTAAAAGCTGGGCAGCTACCTACAAGCCTATTTTATTAATCTTTGGATATATTCTAACTATCGCACTCATTGCCGGCTCAACCGCTTTAGGTTTTGATTGGATGCTGGCTATGCGGGTGTTTATGGCAGGTTTTTTCCTGATCTTCTCTTTCTTTAAAATGCTCGATCTGGATGGCTTTGCCGATAGTTATGCCATGTACGATGTGGTGGCCCGCAAGTTTAAAAGCTGGGGATATCTCTATGCCTTAATTGAACTGGCATTAGGTTTGAGCTATGCCCTCAACTTAAACCCGGTGGTTACCAATATAGTTACCATTGTGGTGATGGCCGTAAGCATAATTGGTGTGCTACAAAGCGTACTTAATAAAAAAGTTATCCGCTGTGCATGTTTAGGCTCTGTGTTTAACCTGCCGATGAGCACGGTTACCATTATTGAGGATGGATTGATGATTGTTATGAGTGGGATAATGTTAGTAAGTATGTTGTAAAAATTGGGTATATATGGGGAATATGTTCCCCGTGTTTATTTTGGCATCTGATAAAGTAACAGAGCTAATAAGAATAAAGCCGGATTGTGATGTTTGAGGCTACATTGCATCCGGCTTTTTTGGTGATGGCTTCATAATTGCACGCTTTCGTACAACTATTCTGATTTAACTCCAAAAAGTGTATGAAATTTTTAAAAATATGCGTTCCGATACTTCTCGTTTTAAGCGGCTGCAAAAAGAAAGATATTGATCCTACCACAAGTACTACCAAAAACCAGGGCTACATTGTTGTTAACTGCGATAATTGCAAGGTTGACTATGGCATGCCCGATCAATATAAAGAGTTTAACGTGGTAACCACATCACCAAAGGCTACTTTTAGTTATACTACCGGTTATGTATTACAGGTGTACGTAACTGCCTTAGATCATCAGCAAAAAATAACCTTAAACGTATATAACAATGCCGGTACGGCAGTTTATACTAATAGTGCAACACAGCCATTAACCAATTACTGGAGTAATTCGGTATTAATTAATTAGCATTCACAGTATTGATATAACGCTCCAATCTTATATCAAACAAAAAGCCGCTTCATTAAAAAATGAAGCGGCTTTGCTATATCAGAGAGTATTAAGATCAGATACGTGTTATATCTGCACCTAATGCTTTTAAACGGGTGTCGATGTGCTGATAGCCGCGTTCAATTTGCTCAATATTATAAATGGTTGACTGGCCTTGTGCCGATAATGCAGCGATCAGCAATGAAACGCCTGCGCGGATATCCGGTGAGGTCATCGAAATACCGCGAAGCTTAACCTGGTTATCTAAACCAATAACGGTAGCACGGTGCGGATCGCAAAGGATCAACTGGGCACCCATATCCAAAAGCTTATCCACGAAGAATAAACGGCTCTCGAACATTTTCTGGTGAATTAGTACCGAACCTTTAGCCTGGATAGCAACTACCAGTACAATGCTGATTAAGTCGGGAGTGAAGCCCGGCCATGGTGCATCAGCAATGGTCATGATTGAGCCATCGATAAAGCTTTCGATCTCGTAATGTTCCTGTGCCGGGATAAACAAATCATCGCCACGCAACTCCATTTTAATACCAAGGCGTTTAAAGGTATCCGGGATAATACCCAGTTCGTTATAATGAACGTCTTTGATGGTGATTTCAGAACCAGTCATTGCAGCCAAACCGATGAACGAGCCAATCTCGATCATATCCGGCAGCATGCGGTGTTCGGTACCGCCCAGTTCGGTTACACCTTCAATAGTTAACAGGTTTGAACCAATGCCGCTAATTTTAGCGCCCATGCGGTTCAGCATTTTGCAAAGCTGTTGCAGGTAAGGCTCGCAGGCTGCGTTGTAAATAGTGGTAGTACCTTTAGCCAAAACTGCTGCCATTACTACGTTTGCAGTACCGGTTACAGATGCTTCGTCTAACAGGATGTAAGTACCTTTAAGGTCGCTGGCATCAACGTTGTAGAAACCGCTTTCGGCATTATAATTAAAGCGTGCGCCAAGCTTCTCGAAGCCCAGAAAGTGGGTATCCAAACGGCGACGGCCAATTTTATCGCCACCCGGTTTAGGGATGGCTGCTTTACCAAAACGTGCCAGCAGCGGGCCAACGATCATGATTGATCCACGCAGGCTGCCGCCTTTTGATTTAAACTCGTCTGACTGGAAAAAGTCAGTATTGATATTTTTGGCTTCGAACTTATAGGTATCTGCAGACAGTTGTTCTACAGTAACACCCATATCGCCCAATAATTCTATCAGTTTTTTAACATCAACAATATCAGGAATGTTGCTGATGGTGATGGGCTCGCTGGTTAAAAGCACAGCAGACAGGATCTGCAATGCTTCGTTCTTAGCCCCCTGGGGTATAATTTCTCCTTTAAGCGGTTTGCCGCCCTGTATAACAAATGCGTTCTTCATGTATCTTCTTTAACGTTAGGTTTGCCTATACATGATCTATGCCAGTACAAGGCATAGCGCCCCGTAAATGGATAAAATATGCCGCATAAGCAGGCCGCTAAGTTACGTTAAAGAAGCTTAAACTACCAAGGCGCTAACCGAGAATTAATATTTCTTACCGCCCATATTACGGTTACGGTTGTTATTATTGTTCTGGTTGTTATTACGCGGATTGTTGTTGTTATTGCGTGCGTTATTGTTGTTGCGCGGGTTGTTATTCTGGTTATTGGTACGGCCGCGGTTGTTATTATTGGGCGGAGGTGTACGGTATTCAACACGGTTAAGGTTTACGTTTTCTTCTAAGGTAAGCTCACCGTTCGACATTGCTTTCAGATCAGATATGATGCTTTCGTCAGCTACCGAATCTTTGTTCCATTGTACGTAAGCCATTTTCATAAAGTTGGCAATGGCTTGTACCATGTGCTGCTTGCGGGCAGGCTCTTCAATGCTTTTGGCTTTATCCATCATCAGTTCGATGGTTTTACCATAGTGTTTGTATTTGATCCGCTGGTTAGGGTATCTTAATGGAGCCGGTTTAGCAGCCAATACTTCAGGCTCTGGTGGCGGGTAAGGTGCGTCAACATCTATCTGGTAGTTAGATATAATTTGAAGGTGGTCCCAAAGCTTATGCTTAAAGTCGGCAACATCGCGCAGGTGCGGGTTTAGAAAACCCATCAGGTCTATTACAACCTGTGCATAACGGTTACGTTCTTCTTTGGTGGGTAGTTCAACAATATATTTAACCATGTTCTGTACGTTACGACCGTATTCAGACAGGATCAGTTTGTTTCTGGTTGAATTGTAATCAAATTCAGAAACCGGCTTAGTAAGTGACGCCATGTAAATCTTTAAAGCTTTATAATTTGTTCGTTTTTAATGCATTTGGTTGCGTAGAGCACCCGGCAAGTAAAAATGAGAATTTGTAAATATTATCTTGTAGTAACGCAAATATAAATTAATTGTGTTAATGTACAAAGCATTATAAACTGCAAAAGGCATTACTTATTGTATTTTAGCGTTTGCATACATAGTTTAACACAATACTGACAGTGGCAGAGCAACAAGTTTTAATTACCGGCATTGATATTTACCGTTTTAGCATTAAAATGGAACCCTTTACTATTGCTACCGGCACCATGGATTCGGCACAAAATACTTTTATTCGTGTACATACTGATGCAGGCATTTACGGTGTAGGTGAGTGCTCTGCCTTCCCGATGATTGTTGGTGAAACGCAGGATACCTGCCTGGTAATGGCTAAAGAGTTTGCCCGGTTATGGAAAGGACAGGATGCGTTAGATATCCCAGCCCGCATGCAGCAATTGCATAGTTTCACTGCCGGAAACACGACTATCAAAAGTGCTTTCGATATTGCTTTGTATGACATTGCTGCTAAGAATGCAGATTTGCCACTATTTAAGTTTTTGGGTGGAGAGCGTAGAGATGTGGAAACCGATATTACCATCGGTATTGCTGCACCTGAATATATGGCCCAACGAGCGATGGAATTTAAACAGCTTGGCGCAATGATATTAAAAGTGAAACTGGGTAAAGATGCGAAGGAGGATGTAGAACGCATTCGCCAGATCCGGGAAGCTGTTGGACAGGATATGAAAATCCGCATTGATGCTAACCAGGGCTGGGGTTTTGATGATGCTGTGTTCGCTTTACAAGGAATGGGAAGCTTGAGCGTTGAATTTTGCGAACAGCCCATGCGCACCTGGTATGATGACAAGCTACCCGAACTAATGAAACTTTCGCCTGTGAAAATTATGGCCGATGAAAGCGTTTATAATCATCATGATGCACGCCGACAAATCAATAGCGGTTCATGCGATTATATTAATATTAAGATGGCTAAGTCTGGTGGCATTTTGGAGGCCAGAAGGATTCATGATGAGGCTGCAGCCAAAGGCATCCCATGCATGATGGGTGGTATGCTCGAAAGCCGGATTGCCCTAAGCGCTAAACTACATTTTGTGTACGCCAGCCCGAACATCCATTTTTATGATATGGATACCTGCATGCTTGGTCACCTCGAGGACCCATGCATTGGCGGCGTAAGTTACGATGGTTATCATCTGCACATTTCAGACGCACCCGGTATAGGTGCTGATGCAGATGATGACTTCCTGGCTAAATGCGAGCGTTTTAGTGTATAGAAGGGAAGGAGATGCCTTTTATCTTCCGGTACATTTCAACGGCGTAAATATCTGTCATGCCTGATACAAAATCCAGTACACTTTGGATCTTAGAGTATAGATCAGGTTTGTCATTGATAAACTGTGCTGGGATAAGGTTCACTAATTTTTTATGGTATTTGCTTTCGTTGTTGATTAAGGCTGGGATAAATTCTTCCAATAATCCACCCATTACTTTATAACCAGCCACTTCAATTTCTATTACCGAATGATAGTTATAGATCTTTTTGATGGAAATAGTTTCAATTGCTTTCCAGGCTATAGCTAAGTTTTCGGGCAATACATCAGTCAGGCTCTTGTTGAAATCACCCTTTAAAATTTCTTCCTGGTTATTGAAGAAGATATCTGAGCAAGCCGTAACCAGCTTACCAATGGCAATTGCCCGCATAAAGCTTACCTTGGCATCATCATCGCCAAAATCGGCCTTTAATTTATCCGGTAGCGTAGGGCTTTCGCAAAGCGGAAGTAAAAGCACTTCAACCTGTTCGTATGATAATATTTTGAGGCGGTGAGCATCTTCCAGATCGATGATGTTATAACAAATATCATCGGCCGCTTCAACCAAATAAACCAGCGGATGGCGTTTATATTTAATAGGATCTTCCTGTGCCTGGGCTAAACCAAGTTCTACAGCAATCTTCTCAAAAACTGCCTTCTCCGATTGGAAGAAACCATATTTTTTAGTGTAGATATGCTTTTTATCACCACCAACAATAGCCTCGCAGGGGTATTTAACAATGGCCGCTAAAGTAGAGTAGGTGAGTGCAAATGCCCCATTGCCTTTACCGGTAAACGAGTGCGTCAGTATGCGAAGTGCATTGGCATTACCTTCAAAATTAATGAGATCGGCCCATTGATGTTCGTTGAGCTGATCTTTGTATTGCTTGCCTTCGCCCTCAATAAAATAATTAGAAATGGCGCTCTCGCCCGAGTGACCGAAGGCGGGGTTACCCATATCGTGCGCTATACAAGCTGCGGCAACTATATTGCCCACCTCGCTAATCAGCGGGTATTGCTCATCGAGCTGTGGATTTTCTTTTTTGAGTTTGTTGTAAAATATTCGGCCTAATGATCGGCCAACGCTGGCAACCTCAAGGCTGTGCGTGAGGCGGTTATGTACAAATACACTGCCCGGTAATGGGAAAACCTGGGTTTTGTTTTGCAGCCTGCGGAAAGGGGATGAAAATATCAGCCGGTCATAATCAACCTGGAACTGCGACCTGGCCAAGTCCGGGTCTGTATAACTTTTATGTTCGTTGCCCCATCTTTTTGATGACAGCAGCTTATCCCATTGCATAACACTCATATCGAGTGCTAAAGATAGGCACACAAAAGGTTTAAAAACAAGAAAGCCCCAATTTATATCGGGGCTTTCTTGTTTTTATGCGGTTATTTACCGCTGCTTTTTTTAGAACCGCTGCTCAGATTTTTTGCGGCAGCGCTCTTTTCTTGTTTCGATGTGTTTGGACTCCTCAACTCTTTTGAGGCTTCACTTTTGCTTGATGATTTTTCTCTGGTAGTTGCCATAACTTTATTAAATTAGTTATGAATATAACACCCGATTTTACATCTTGTTTTATAAAATTAACTAAAAGTTATTATTTACTAAGTTCAGCAAAATATTTATGGAACAATGGCAGCGTTTCAATGCCTTTGTAGTAGTTAAAAATATCGTACTTCTCGTTAGGTGAGTGCAACGCATCGCTATCTAGACCAAAGCCCATTAACACAGTTTTAATGCCCAGTTCAGCCTCAAATAAAGCTACAATTGGGATACTGCCGCCACCGCGTGTTGGGATAGGCGCTTTACCGAATGACTCTGTAATTGCTTTTTGCGCTGCTTTGTAAGCCACGCTATCAGTAGGCGTAACAACAGGCTCGCCACCGTGGTGAGGGGTTACGGTTACTTTAACAGATTTTGGCGCAATTTTCTCAAAGTGATCGGTAAAGATCTTGGTGATCTCGTCCGAAGTTTGGTTTGGTACCAAACGCATCGAAATTTTAGCATTGGCCTTTGATGGCAATACTGTTTTAGCCCCTTCGCCAATGTAACCACCCCAAATACCGTTTACTTCCAGCGTAGGGCGTGTGCCGGTACGCTCGAAGGTTGAATAGCCTTTTTCGCCCCAAAGCTCTTGTACATCAAGATCAGTTTTGTATTCTTCCTCGTCATAAGGTGCACTGTTTAATGCTTTTTTCTCTTCATCAGTCAGCACCAAAACTTTATCATAAAAACCAGGGATGGTAATATGATTGTTTTCGTCGTGTAATGAAGCAATCATTTTAGAAAGGATGGTGATCGGGTTAGCCACCGCGCCACCATATACACCAGAGTGTAAATCGCGGTTGGGGCCAACAACTTCAACTTCAAGATATGATAACCCACGTAAACCAGTCTCTAACGATGGGTTTTCCATGCTGATCATCGAGGTATCAGAAATTAAAACCACATCGGCTTTTAAACGCTCTTTGTTAGCTTTTACATAAATGCCCAGGTTGTTTGAACCTACTTCTTCCTCACCCTCAATCATAAATTTAATGTTGCAGGGCAGGGTGTCTGTTTTCATCATCAGCTCAAAAGCTTTTACGTGCATGTAAAACTGGCCTTTATCGTCGCAGGCGCCACGGGCATAAATTTTACCATCACGTACCGTTGGCTCAAACGGCGGGGTTTTCCATAACTCCAATGGATCCGGTGGTTGCACATCGTAGTGGCCATAAACCAATACGGTTGGCAGGGTAGTGTCAATAATTTTTTCGCCATAAACAATAGGGTAACCGGCAGTTGGGCATACCTCTACATTATCAGCACCGGCCTGTTTCAGTTTCTCGGCCACATAATCGGCAGTTTTTAAAACCGAATCTTTGTACTTAGGGTCGGCGCTTACCGACGGGAAACGTAATAGTTCGAAAAGCTCTTCCAGAAAACGCTCCCGGTTTTGTTCGATATATTGTTTAATCTGTTCCATTATTAAAAGTTTGTGACAAATATATTTATGCTGTAGAACATTTTGCTGATTATTCCTCGTAAATTATAGTCCCTTTGTAAAAAGGTAAAAAAGCAGTATGTTTAACAATATGTTAACATGCTTTTAAGGTGTTAGCAGCCAAGATATTAACTATCTTTGCAACCGATTTAAACTGATTGCTTAAACTCTGGTATTTAATTTGCCTGATAGTTAATACGGGTAGTAAATTATCCGTTTATAGCATCGTAGATAATTATATTTTACAGATACAAATAAAGTCGGCAAATTAACAATGAGCATCAGGAAGATACTCCTCCTTACTATATTATTATCTTTTTCCATTTCGGGCGCATTATATGCTCAAATGCCGAGTTGTAGTGCAGCATCTAAGTTTTACAGTAAAGACAGCATAAACATTACCACTTTTGGTGCAAGCACAGTATTTGGGATACATGGTACCTTCCAGGCGCCACTACAAGCAGATTTTGAACATTGTTATATCGGTAAAACAGTAAGTATTACTAATAATGGCGTACCCGGCGAAACAACTACGCAAGGTTTAGTGCGCTTTCCGGGGGCAATAGCAGGCCGTACGGGCTTCTTTCTGATATTAATGGGGGCTAATGACGCCATTGCCATGTATCAGAAAAGAATGAAGATCAGTGAAACCGAAAAAAATATGAGGTTTTATGTAGCCCAGGCTTTAAAAAATAACCTGATACCTATTATAGGCACGCTTCAGTTTTTTAACGATACCAAAAGCGATCAGAATAAAGCCATCAATCTATACATTAAGCAACTCAATGCGCTTTATAAGAAAATTGCGAAGGATAATAATTTATACGTTGCCGATATAAATAAGGCGCTGGGCCGCGACTGGACTTTGTATGGAGATGATATTCACCCTAACCCACAGGGGAACGAAGTGGTAGCTTTTGTTTGGTTTGATACCGTAAACCAGGCTATCGAGGATAAGTTGTTACTAATAGGTTTGAACCAAAATTATCCAAACCCGGTAAAAGATGATACTAAAATAGGTTTTAGTTTATCGCAGGCCGGCAGGGTTCAAATTAAACTTTACAGTATGACCGGGGCTATCGTTAAAAATGTTTATGACGATTATCAGAGCGCCGGCTACCACGAACTAACTGCCTCTATGGGCGATTTACCTACCGGTGTTTATATATATTCTATGCAGGTGGGTGGGCAGCATATAAGCAAAAAAATGATTGTTGCCCACTAACATCAATTAGTCTATAGAAGAAAGATCGCTTTTTGGTGCTGTAAAGCTTTTCTTTACCAACTCGCTGCTGTTTACTTTAGTTAGCTCTACCGGTTTTGTTGATGTGCTTTTGCTGCTTACAGTTAAAGTAGTTAATGCGGCTACGGCTATTATGGCGATTGCTATTATTGCTTTTTTCATGGTGTTGTTATCTTATTGTTTGATTACTGGAGGGTTATTAATGGTGAGACAGTCGTCGGGATTAAGCGTCAGCTTGTCCTAAATCTTGTTTGTTGCTATCTGCCTGGCCTAAATCTTGTTTGTTAGCGTCAGCTTCACCTAAATCTTGTTTGTTACCAAGAGCAGCATAATCAGCCTGGCCTAAATCTTGTTTGTTGCCATCAGCTTGTCCTAAATCCTGTTTGTTAGCATCAGCTTGACCAAGGTCTTGTTTGTTACCCAAAGCAGCATAATCAGCCTGACCTAAATCTTGTTTGTTACCGTCAGCTTGTCCTAGGTCTTGTTTGTTAGCATCTGCTTGACCAAGATCTTGTTTGTTACCCAAAGCAGCATAGTCAGCCTGACCTAAATCTTGTTTGTTGGCTACTAAATTTTGAGTGCTATATTTTGCTGATACGGTAAAAGAAGCTGATAATACGATTGCTGTTGCTATGATTAGATTTTTCATGATTTGCGATTTTAAAAATGTAATAGTTGTTATAGAAGATGATATAGTGTTTGTGTAATTGGCTTACAAATCAGCCTGACCTAAATCTTGTTTGTTAGAATCTGCTTGTCCCAGGTCTTGTTTGTTGCCGTCATCTGCTAATTTTTTAGTGCTAACTGAAGTTGGCTGAACACTGTTATCTTTTGTGCAGGCGGTGAATGATGCTGTTAATATTACTGCTGCTGCTATGATTAATTTTTTCATGATATGGTATTTTTAAATTGGGGTCTTGTTATTGGATGTTGTTTATAAAAAGGTATTCGTAATTGGCTTACAAATCAGCCTGGCCTAAATCTTGTTTGTTAGCATCGGCTTGTCCTAAATCTTGTTTGTTGCCATCGTCTGCTAATTTTTTAGTGCTAACTGAAGTAGGCTGAACGCTGTTATCTTTTGTGCATGCAGTGAAAGATGCTGTTAATACTACTACTGCTGCTATGATTAATTTTTTCATGATTTTGCTTTTTTAAAATGTAAGGGTGTTATAGAGATAGTATAGATTAGTTAATGTCAGCCTGACCTAAATCCTGTTTGTTGGCATCAGCCTGTCCTAAATCTTGTTTGTTGCCATCATCTGCTAATTTTTTAGTGCTAACTGAAGTAGGCTGAACGCTGTTATCTTTTGTGCATGCAGTGAATGATGCTGTTAATACTACTACTGCTGCTATGATTAATTTTTTCATGATATGCTGTTTTAAAATGGGGTCGTTATTGAATGTTGTTTATAAAATAGTATGTGTAATTGGCTTACAAATCAGCCTGGCCTAAATCTTGTTTGTTAGCATCGGCTTGTCCTAAATCTTGTTTGTTGCCGTCATCTGCCAGTTTTTTAGTGCTAACTGAAGTAGGTTTAACGCTATTATCTTTTGTGCAGGCAGTAAAAGAAACTGTTAATACTACTACTGCGGCTACGATTAATTTTTTCATGATGTATAGTTTTTAATTGGGGTTCTTATTTTATAATATAATTGTTGGGTATAAATTGGCTTATAAATCAGCCTGACCTAAATCTTGTTTGTTAGCATCCGCTTGCCCTAAATCCTGCTTATTGCCATCGTCTGCTAATTTTTTGGTGCTAACAGCATTGGGTTGAACGCTATTATCTTTAGTGCAGGCAGAGGTAAAAGAGATTATAGTAATGGCGGCAATTGAATATAAAATTTTTTTCATAATAATTTATATAACTATTTGATTGTTAATGTTTTAACACCACAAAAGTAAACATGTTTTTCAATCTGACAAATATTTTTTCAAAAAAAAATTGACTTCATTTTTTCGTGTTTTCCCGGGTGATTTTTTTGCTCGGTAATTTTTTATAACTTTCAGTACATTTACACGTAATAGTGCTTTAATTGTCACAGTGTTTTAATGAAAAAAAATCTGATATTACTGTTCCTTCTTTCTTTTTCACTAACTGTTTACGCAAGATCAACGGATGATGTTGCTGTAGATACAGCCCAGGTAATGAAGTTAGATAGTGACGGTTATCAGTTGCGCCGTTCTGATGCAGAGCAAACCATAGCTAAGGCTACAAAGGCATTGCAACTGGCCAAAAAAATAGGATATGTTAATGGTATTGCAGAATCATATCGGGTTATTGGTGTAGGGCGTGATTATAACGGCGAACCCGAAAAAGCGATAGAAAGTTATCTGAATGCTTTAACATACTTTCAAAGTTCAAAAAATAAAATAGGGCAGGCCAAGGTATATAATAATATCGGTAACCTTTATCGCGACAATGATTATGACAAGGCGCTTGAATACCTCACAAAAGCCCTTACAATAGCTAACCAAATAGGCGACGACGAACTTATAGCTTCTATTTACCTCAATCTCGGTAACGTTTACACCCGGCAAAAAGACTATTACAGGGCATTATCTTTTTATAATAAAAGTAACACGCTTTTCACTAAGCTTAATAATACCGAATACAAGATTACCTGTATGCAGGATATGGGCGTAGCGTACTTTAACCTGGTACAGTACGATAAAGCAGAAGCTATGCTTTTGAAAAGCAATGAAGACGCTAAAAAGTTTGACAGGCCGCAACAAATTGCCAGTATTGACCTTACCCTGTCGTCTTTATATATCGCTAAAAGGGATTTTAACCAGGCTGAGAAGTTTTTGGAAGAAGGGATCTCTTACGCCACCATTATTAAAAGCAAGAAACTGCTTTCTGATTTTAAATACACCTCCTATCAGCTGGAATACAAGCGCAAAAATTTTGAGAAGGCGCTTTACTACCTGCAGGATATCTACAATAAGGATAGTATTGATTTTACAAACTATGTTTCGGCCCGTATAGCCTTATTACAGGTAAAGCACAGACAGGACGAGCAGCAAAAAGAAAACGCGATTATTATACTGAAGCAAAAAAGCGACCGTAACTTCTTTTGGGGAGTTACTGTGGTGGCTTTCTTATTGCTGATTGTAATTATATTATTGATTGGCAATATCAGACGCAAAGCTGAAACCAATAAAAGGCTTACAGAGCTTAACGGCGAGGTATCACGCCAGAAAGATAACCTCGACAGGGTTAACCATCACCTCGAGGAAATTATCGACGAGCGTACCAAAGACCTTCAGATCAAGAACAGAAAACTCTCTGAATACTCATCATACCTATCGCACCAGATACGCGGGCCAATAGCAACTCTTAAAGGGCTCATTAACCTAGAAAAAGAAGGTTTAGTGAACAAAGAGGAGTGCTTTAATATGATGGACAAATGCGTATCCGAAATCGACAACAAGATTATGGATATGAGCGATATGCTGCACGACCAGGATAGAACCGGTATGTAATTCTTAATGATGGCTAAAGGGCAATGACGAATGGATCTGTGCCTCAATAAGCCCTAAGTAAATACAGTAACGGGATATCATGGTCAAAATAAGCACTTGTCTGTGCTTCTTATAACCCTCAGTTTCAAACGCAAGTGTATCCTGGCCGGCTGTTACAAAGTACTGTACTTCGCCTTTTGTTGGCTTATGGTTAGGCTTTAAAAAATCGAACACCTTAACCTTTAGTTTACTGCCGGGATCATGGATAGTGCCTTTTTTGGAAGCCTCGCTATTATCTGATATAGAGATTAGGTAATTTGACATTTTTCTGGTTGTTAATAGTTATTGTATGCGAATACATTATGAGTTATACCAAACCCATGCCGATTGTATAGAAAACTATAAATCTGAACCGAGAAATAATTATGAGATAAAAAAGGCGCAGTTATTTAACCTTAATGAAAATAAATATCATTTAAGTGTTTGCCGGCGATAAAGAGTGCATAATATTGTACTTAATAGTGTCAGTTTTAACAAACACTATTAAGTACAATGCATTTATGATGCAAAAGAAGAAGTGCGGTTGTGAAGTTCTTCGTAAAGTTCAATTACCTTGCGCTGCAGGTGTGCAATTTCAAACTCACGGTCAGTCAATTTTTTCTGGATCGAATTTAACTGGATCAGTTGCGGCTCAATAACTTCTTCTTCAAGTGTTATTAAGTTTACTACGCTTATTTCGTAAATTTTTGCAATCTGCTCTAATCTCGAAAGATTGATGTCAGTTACCCCTGTTTCAATTTTAGAAAAAGCCGGAATTGAAATACCTAATTTATTAGCGATGTCTTCCTGGCTCCATCCGCGTTTGTGCCTAAGCGTACGAATGTTTTTCCCTACAGATTTGTTGGCTTTGTCTTTGTGGTCGTTCATTAGATTAGTTTAATTTTAGAGAAAGGGTATTAATTAATAGCCAATTAATGTGCCATATTCTCTAAAACACGAAATGCGGTGTGTAAACCGCATTTCGTGTAACCACAGCCGTTGTTGGTGTAAAAATATTGTGTAATAATTTCCCCAAAAATCAGCAGTGATTAATAATATTTCCCCAAAATCAGCTCACTATGCGCAATTTGGCAAACTTTAGTAGTAATTGTTTCTGTCCTATTTCTTTAAAGAATATAGTTGCCTTAATATCAGGGCTTTTGCCTTCCAGGTTAATTACTTTTCCATAACCAAATCGCTCATGTTCAACCTCCATACCGTTTTGCAGGTTCGAGGTATCAGATGGTGCAAAACCCGCCGAAGGTACGTGTGCCTTAGCCAGTATAGATGTAGTTTTAATTGGTGCCGATGATGGCTTCGGTTTCGAGAAGCTGTCTTCTTTCGTATTATCCTTACGGGTCCAGGCCTTGCGGTCGTCTTCGTAAAAGGGATTACCTGTTGATTCCTTTTTAGCGGTAAAATCAAGTTCCAGAAATTTGGCGTCGATCTCATCCAAAAAGCGGCTGGGCTCACAGCTAATCAGCGTACCGAATTTAAAGCGAGATGTAGCATAGCTGATCGTCAGCTTAGTTTCGGCACGGGTTACAGCTACGTAGAACAGGCGGCGTTCTTCTTCCAGATCGCTGCGCGAGTTTAACGACATTTGCGATGGGAACAGGTTTTCTTCCAATCCCACCACATTCACTTGCTTAAACTCAAGGCCTTTGCTCGAGTGTATGGTCATTAACGATACCGTGTCGGCATCTTTGTTCTTGTCGTTATCGTCGTTGGTTAACAAGGCAATATCCTGCATGAAAACATCAAGGCCTTTATCCTCAATATCCTCACGTTCAGAGAATTCCTTAATACCATTCAGTAACTCCTGGATGTTCTCGTAACGGTTCAACCCTTCTACTGATTTATCCTCGTACAGATCTTTTAACAGTCCCGAATGCTGTGCAATATGCAAAGCAGCATCATAAGCCGACAAATTCTTCGCAATCACCTGGAAGCTCTGGATCATGGTACCGAAGTTACCAACCGAAGCAGATGTACGGCCATCCATAAACTGCCCCGGGTTAACCACCACCTCAAAAGGCGTAATACCGTGCTGATCGGCAGCCAATATGATACGATCTACTGTGGTATCCCCAATACCGCGTTTAGGATAGTTAATTACGCGTTTAAGGGCTTCTTCATCATTAGGGTTAAAGGTGAGCCTGAAATAAGCGACTAAATCTTTAATTTCTTTACGCTGATAGAAAGACAAGCCACCATAAATTTTATATGGAATGTTAAGCTTCCGTAAAGCCTCCTCCATTGAGCGCGACTGGGCATTGGTACGGTATAAAATGGCAAAATCGTTCCATTTCATGCCTTTGGTGGCACGGTCTTGCAAAATGCCTTCTGCCACCATTTTACCTTCTTCATTATCGCTGAAAGAGCGCATGATCTTGATCTTGTCGCCGTCTTCCTTAGTCGAAAAAACGTTCTTCTTCAGCTGCTCTTTATTGTTAGAGATGATGCTGTTGGCAACGTTTACAATGTTTTGTGTAGAGCGATAGTTTTGCTCCAGTTTAAACACTTTCAAATCCGGGTAATCCTTCTCAAAATTGAGGATGTTCTGGATATTAGCACCACGGAAAGCGTAGATACTTTGCGCATCGTCACCCACCACACAAAGGTTTTCATTAAGCGCAGCCAGTTTTTTCACAATCAGGTATTGCGAAAAGTTGGTATCCTGGTACTCATCCACCATCAGGTATTTAAACTTGTGCTGGTACTTGTGCAATACATCAGGGAATTCGCGCAGCAGCTCGTTGGTTTTGAACAGTAAATCATCAAAATCCATAGCCCCTGCACGGAAACAACGGCCGGCATAAGTTTCATAGATCTTACCCAGCTGACCACGACCGGTTGAAAAATCATCGGCTTGGATCTGCGGGTTATTTTGATACTCCTGCCATGAGATCAGGTTGTTTTTTGCGCTCGAGATGCGGCTGTATACCAGGTTGGCGCTATACAGCTTATCATCCAGGTTCATTTCTTTTAAAATGGCCCTTATAACGCTCTTGGTATCGTCGGTATCGTAAATGGTGAAGTTGTTGGGGTAGCCAATTTTTTCGGCCTCCACCCGTAATATTTTAGCAAAAACGGAGTGGAAGGTACCCATCCAAAGGTTTTTGGCTTCGGGGCCTACCACATGGGTAATACGCTCGCGCATTTCGCGGGCGGCTTTGTTGGTAAACGTTAAAACCAGTATGTTAAATGAATCGACACCCTGGCGTATTAAATGTGCCACACGGTAGGTAATAACACGTGTTTTGCCCGAACCGGCACCCGCTATAATCATTACCGGACCTTTGGTTTGCAATACTGCGCCCCTTTGCTCCGGATTTAATCCCTCTAAATAATCCAATGCTGTTCCTTATTTTTTGAATCAGCAAAATTAATCTTTTACCCGGGATGTAGGGAAGGTGTTGATTAGTTTATTGATTGTTTGGTGAATGGTTGATTGAGTGAGTAGTTGATTGGGTTTTAACCCCTTTTTATTGTAAATTTTTTGTCATTCTGAGCGGTAGCGAAGAATCGTCTTCACCCTGTATAGTCGCCTTACATTGCGCAGAAGATTTCTCCTATCGTCGAAATGACTAAAGTGATGGGCAATAAATCCGAAATCGAACATCCGAACATCCGAAATCAGAAATCAGAATCACTCGCTCCTCAAACTTTTCACCGGGTTCATCAGTGCTGCTTTAATGCTTTGATAACTTACCGTAAGCAAAGTAATGCTAACTGCACCCAGGCCGGTAACCACAAATACCCACCACGATAATACGGTATGATAATTATAATGTTGTAGCCAGCCGTACATAAAGTAATATGCTATTGGTGTGGCTATAAACAGGGCAATAAGTACCAGCAGTACAAAATCATTCGACAACAAACGCCACAGGCTGAAAACAGAAGCGCCCAGCACTTTACGTACGCCAATTTCTTTGGTACGCTGCTCTGCCATAAATGAAGCCATGCCGAATAATCCCAGGCAGCTGATAAATATGGCAAGGCCTGCAAAGCAGCCGGCCAGTTTGCCAATACGTTGTTCGTCTTCAAATTTGCGGGCATATTCCTCATCCGCAAAGCGGTACATAAATGGCGACGATGGCGAGTATGCTTTGCATATCGCCTCTATTTTGGTCAAGGCATCATGCGTGCTTAATTGGGGGTTTATTTTAATGTTTACAAAGCTTGGGTCATTGTTTTTATTGAAGTAAAAAACAGTTTGTTTAACAGGTTCGTAGGGCGAATCCATCACCATATCTTTTACCACGCCGATAACTTTATGATCGGCTCCCCAAAACTTTACAGTTTCGCCAACTGGGTTCTTCAATCCCATAAATTTAACGGCCGACTCGTTCAATACAATGCCCGATGAATCGGTTGCAAAAGTTTTTGAAAAATCGCGGCCAGCAGTAAACTGCCAGCCAACGGTTTTGCCAAAATCGGTAGTTACGCCAACTACACCAAAATCATCTACCAGTTCGGGTGCTTTACCTGTCCACTGAAAACCGGCGGTGTTATTACTCACATGTGTGGTAGAGCTGGTTGATTCGGCCACGTTTGCTACCGCACCCGATTGTAGCAAATCGGTTTTCATAGCCTCAAAGTGTTGATGCAGATCATTTACGGTTAATGGTATGGCAACCAACCCTTCGCGACTGTAACCAACCGGGCGGTTTTTGGCAAACTCAATCTGTTTAAAAACAATGATGGTACCGATAATCAGGATCACCGAAACTGAGAACTGCAACACCACCAAAACCTGACGCGGAATTGCCGCAAACCGGCCACCTTTAAACGTACCTTTTAATACTTTAACAGGTTTAAATGATGATAGGTATAAAGCAGGATAGCTACCTGCTACAAGCCCGGTAAACAAACTAAAGCCAATCCCCATTAACCAAAACAAAGGGCTATCCCAAAGTACAACGATGTTTTTATCGGCCAGTTGATTAAAGAATGGAAGTGTTAGCGAAACCATAACCAGCGCGAATACGAAAGCAATAACAGCTATTAAAACAGATTCGCAATAAAACTGAATAATGAGTTGCCCGCGTTCTGAACCGATGGCTTTGCGTATGCCCACTTCTTTAGCACGTTTTTCGCTTCGGGCGGTGCTCAGGTTCATAAAGTTAATGCAGGCCAGTAATAACACAAATATCCCTACAATGCCGAATAGCCATACATATTGAATTTTTCCGCCCACAATAACTCCGTTTTTAAATTGCGAATACAGGTGCCACTTGCTCATGGGGTGCAGAAAAAGCTGTGGTTTATAGCGGATGTCTTCTTTGGCCAGATGTTTTAGTTTAACGTCTTTTATTTTTGCCGAAACTTTGTTGATATCAGCATGCGCTGCCAGTTGAACATAGGTGCGGTACGAGTTATCGCCCCAGTCGGTAAGTTTGCCTTTAGAGAGCTCGTTTGCTGTGTAATAATCCCAGGGAGCTATAAAGGCTAAATCGATGTAATGAAGTGTAGTATTTTGCGGCAGATATTCATAAACGCCCGTAACTTTAAAGTTTGCCTTATTATCCATTAAAATAGTTTTATTGATTGGGTCGGCATTGCCAAAAAGCGCTTTGGCCGAAGCCTGCGAAAGCAGGATAGAAGAAGGGTCATTTAATCCGGAGGCTGTACCCGCAATTATTTTGAGCGAAAACATATCAGGCGCGCCGGATTGCATAAAGCTGCCCGAAATAAATAGGTTTTTATCGCCCACGCGCACAATATGCGGCCAGTTTTGCGAGGCCATAACGATATGTTTAAAATCGCCCGAATAGTTTTTCTGTAGTTCGGCACCCAATGGCACGGGGACAGATTTATTGGTATTAATATCGCCGTTATAAGTTTGGTTTTGCATTACAATGGCAACACTGTTGTAGTTTTGGTGGTATTTATCGAAAGATAGTTCGTCCCAAACCCACAAGCCGATAAGCATAGCCACAGCCATACCCACAGCCAGGCCGCCAATGTTGATTAATGATGAAAATTTGTTTTTAACAAGGTTTCTCCAGGCTATTTTAATGTAGTTTCTTACCATATCAATAGAATTTACAACGTTTTAATAGTGAGTGTTTTACCTGTTGATACGTTTAAATATTATGCCTTAAATATAAGTTATTGATTATCAGTGTATTGGCTGTGTTGTTAATGATTTGATTGTATCGAAACCGAACGCCCTCGCGTACGCTTTTGGTGCAGAATTGATGTGGCTGTAAATATGTCATAACCCCAATTTTCGGAATAACAATTGTAGTATAAATCCGACATCGAAAATCCGACATCCGAAATCAAAATGAATCGTCTTGCCAACTCTGCCTCGCCATACTTACTGCAACACGCCAATAACCCAGTTAACTGGTATCCCTGGGGAGCTGAAGCTTTGCAAAAAGCTCGTGATGAGAATAAACTGATACTGGTGAGCATTGGCTACTCGGCCTGCCACTGGTGCCACGTAATGGAGCACGAAAGCTTTGAGGACGAGCAGGTAGCTGCCGTAATGAACGAGAATTTTGTTTGCATTAAGGTTGACCGTGAAGAACGCCCGGATATTGACCAGATCTATATGAGCGCTGTGCAATTGATGACCGGTCGCGGGGGCTGGCCATTGAATTGTATTTGCCTGCCCGATCAGCGGCCTATTTATGGCGGTACGTATTTCCCTAAAAAAGACTGGACAAGTTTGCTCATTAACCTCGCTGAATTTTACCGTGATAAACCACAGGAAGCCGAAGGTTATGCCGTACGCCTTACCGAGGGCATCCAACAATATGAATCGGTTGATTTTATTACCGAGCAGCCCGAATACAGCGAAGCAGATTTGGAAGCAATAGTAAACAACTGGCGCAAACATTTCGACCTCAAAGAAGGAGGGATGAACCATGCGCCCAAATTCCCGATGCCTAATAACTGGCAGTTTTTGATGCGCTACGCTCATTTAATGAAAGATGAGGGCATTGCCAACGCGGTAAAACTGACGCTGAAGAAAATGGCCTACGGTGGTATTTACGATCATATAGGCGGTGGCTTCGCCCGTTACTCGGTTGATGCGCGCTGGCATGTGCCGCATTTTGAGAAGATGCTGTATGATAATGGTCAGCTCATTAGCCTTTATGCCGAAGCTTACACCTGGAACCGCGACCCTTTATATAAACAGATAGTTGACGAAACCATTGCCTTTGTGCAGGGAGAGCTAACATCACCGGATAATGGTTATTACTCGGCTCTTGATGCCGACAGCGAAGGGGTAGAGGGCAAGTTTTATACGTTTACCAAAGCAGAAATTGAAGAGGTGTTAGGAAAAGATGCCAATCTTTTCTGTATCTATTATAATATTACCGAAGATGGTAATTGGGAGGAAGAGGAAACCAACGTCTTCTTCCGTAAGGATGACGATGCAGAACTGGCAGCGAAGTTGGGCATCAGTGAAAGCGAACTGAAAGATAGAATTGCTACGCTCAAAACCAAAGTATTTGAACACCGCAGTCACCGCATTCGCCCGGGCTTGGATTATAAGATCATTGCCTCATGGAACGGCCTGATGCTGAAAGGACTTTGCGAAGCTTACCGTGTATTCAACGATGAAGTATACCTCGACCTTGCCCTGAAGAATGCCGAATTTATCCTCAATAACTTAGTAGATAAAGATGGCAAACTGATCCGCATCCATAAATCTGAGAACCCGATTGCGTTTTTGGATGATTACGCCAATATCATTGAAGCATTGATTGCTTTGTATGAAGTTACCTTCGACCTCAAATGGCTCAACTTTGCCCGCGCATTTACCAACATTGCCATCGAACTTTATTATGATGAAAATGAAGGCATGTTCTTTTACACCGCTGCCGATAACGAGCAACTGATTGCCCGTAAATGCGAAATTATGGATGGCGTTATCCCGGCATCAAATTCGGTAATGGCGCGCAACCTTAAAAAGCTGGATTTGCTGTTTGAAGAGGAAAGATATCACCATATCTCGGCTCAATTGCTGCGTAATTTGATGCCTTATATGGCCAAATACGGTTCGGTATATTCTAACTGGGCTATGTTGCTGTTGGAAGAAGTGTTTGGTACCTACGAGGTAGCAATAACCGGCCCGCAGGTTACAGAACTGCGCCGCGAAATGGAACAAAACTATATCCCCAATAAAATAATGTTGGGCGGTAACGAGGAAAACTTACCTTTGCTGCAAGGCAGAACGGGGGATACAGCGCGTATTTTTATCTGTAAAGATAAAACCTGTGGTTTGCCGGCCCACAATGTTGTGCAGGCATTAAAACAAATTACTGCATAAAAACTTTTATCAAATAAATATTTCAATAATGAAGATCGAGCCTCAACACGTCGTGTCATTAACATACAATTTATATGTTGATCAGGATGGCACTGAAAACCTTGTAGAAAAAACAACCGAAGAGCAACCATTAACTTTCTTGTTTGGTGCCGGACAAATGCTCCCTCGCTTCGAAGAAAACTTGTCAACCCTGTCAACCGGCGATGCGTTCGATTTCCGTTTGCCTGCAGCTGATGCTTATGGCGAATATGATGAAGAAGCTGTTGCCAACCTGCCGAAAGAAATGTTTGCAGGCCAGGACCTGCCAGAAGTAGGTAACATCCTGCCGCTGCAAGATAACCAGGGTAACCGTTTTCAGGGACAGGTAGTTTCTGTTGTTGAAGATGCAGTGATAGTTGACCTTAACCACCCAATGGCTGGCCAGGAACTACACTTTACCGGTAATATTATAAACGTACGCCCGGCTACGCCAGAAGAGTTATCGCATGGACATGCTCATGGTGCGGATGGTCATCACGGTCATTAATTGAAAAAGGCTCTCTAATTTTTATTAGAGAGCCTTTTTGTTTATTATAAAACTCGTCATTGCGAGGAACTTGTTTTTTTGAGCGCTGTCATCCTGAGCTTGTCGAAGGATAACGGGAAGGCCATCTACGCTATATTATTTGGCAGTCTTTGCTAACTGTGGTAATAAACTCCAATTGCCGTTAATTATAGCTTCTTTCTTGTCGCGTCTCCAGCCCTTAACTTGTTTTTCAAATGCTATAGCTTGGTTAACATCAGTAAATCGCTCTTGAAAAACTAATTTAACCGGACGTTTTTTATAGGTATAGCATTGCGGATTTTCACCGTTTTCATGCTCAAATAATCTTCGTTCAAGGTTATTTGTAATGCCGGTATAATAAGAATTATCGTTACAAATTAATATATAGACAAAATATTGCTTCATTTAAAATATGTTACAGATAATATTATAGATGAACAGCGCATAATCCCCTGCACCATGCTTCGACAGGCTCAGCATGACACCCCTTCTACCATCTCTCTAAATTATGTTACAGATAATATTGTAGATGAACAACGCATAACCCCCTGCACCATGCTTCGACAGGCTCAGCATGACACCCCTTGTTACCATCCCTCTAAAACAAATCCAAATCACCACCACTGGTTAAAAAGCAGCGGATAAATATCCGGCAGGCAATCGGTTCGCCGTTAATGGTGGCGGGGATAAAGGTTTTATCCTCATCGCTTAGGTAATCGATATTAAAGCCCACTTTACGGTCGTAGTTTTCGGCTTGAAAATGTACAATGTACTCGGCAAGGCGGCCACCAGGGCTTACCAGTAATTCAATAGTTGGTACAACTACCTCATTGTTAATATTGCGCATATCTGGCGGTAAACGAAATAGCCTCAGGTAATTGATATAGCCGAAAAAACGACCGCCAATTACTATCGGTTTGGTAGTACGGTCAGTATCGCGTACGGTGTGGTCAACCACATAACGGCAGTTGGTTGCGCTATCTTCCGGCGCTTCATACAACAGGGTATTGGTGGTATAATTAAAGCGTTGAATTACATTGTTTTTGGTATCGTAAAAATTCCAGATCCCGGTTTTTACGTTTTTGGTATAGCTGCCGTTGGCCAGTACTGTTTTACTGTCCCAAAGCGCCTGGTAAAGCCCCTGCTTAGTAACATTGTCGCTTTTTAAAACACTCACGCGCTCTTTAACAGCATTTGTAAGTTTACGTTTAATAATAACGGTTTCTTGTGCAAGGCAACAAACAGGCAATAAAAATGCAAGCAGGTAAATGTAAAAACGCTTCACGGTATCAAGTGTTAGAATGCCAAAATTAGCATACTATACTTCACTAACAATAGTTGGCTTAATTTGCTTAGGCGTTTCTATAAAAATATGTGTTTTCGATGTTCTTTAATTTGAAAAAAGCATTAAACTGCTAAATTTGGCTATGCAAGACTCCCCCGAATTTAAATCAGCCAAGTTTTCTCAAACCACCCTTACCGAATTGATGATCCCTTCGTATGCCAACTTCGGCGGTAAAATACACGGAGGTATCTTATTATCGCTAATGGATAAGGTAGCCTATGTATGCGCTGCCAAGCACGCGGGCAACTATTGTGTAACGGCATCGATAGATGGGGTTGATTTTTTGGAACCGATTGAGGTGGGAGAGATGGTATCGCTGATGGCATCGGTAAATTATACCGGTAATACATCTATTGTAGTAGGCATCAGGGTGATATCAGAAAATGTGAAAACCAATGTAATTAAGCATACCAATACCAGCTACTTTACCATGGTAGCCAAGGATGAGTATAACAAACCCGCACAGGTACCGGGCCTTATTGTAGAAAACCGCGAACAGGTAAGGCGTTTTATTGAAGCCATGCACCGCAAGCAGCTTAAACTAAACTACAAACGCGAAGCCAAGCAAATTAAAGTACCTAATGATCCTGAGAAGTTATTGGAGCTATTAAAAGGTGAGCGTTGTGTTTTTGAGCGCAAAGCGATTGTAAAGCAGTAAAGGATTTCAGAGTTTTAAAATTTGTCATTGCGAGCGATAGCGTGGCAATCCCGTAGCTATACAGGACCAATATGTCGGTGATTGCTTGTATATCCGTTTTCCATTAGGAAGGGCAGTGTAAAGTATGAATCGTTAGTGGATGTACGTTTTCTTTTTCCGCAAAAGAAAAATTACCTATTCTGGCGCAAGTATGCAGCGACAGGATGCGGGCTGAGTACTTGTGCCTATACAGTTTTCTTGTAAAGTTTATTATACCAAGCATACAGGCACAAGTACTCCATTGCACAAGCCTGTCGCTGCATACTTGCGCCAGAAATGGGGCTGTCACACTGAGGCACTCGAAGTGTCGCGCGTAGATGCCCGCCCACCATGCTTCGAGTGCCTCAGCATGACAGCCATTGATAATAACCAAAAGACAATTCGCGTTAAGGATTGCAGCGGATACCGGCCTGTGACTAAGGCCTGCAGGCGTATAAGCGGAAAGCCTGGCCCGAAGGGAAACGCCATAAGGCCGAGTACCTGTGCCAATACAAGCCAGAAAGCGCTAAAAACAAGTATCAAGAATCAGAATTTTTGCTTTGCAACGGTCAGAAAATCCTAAAAATATCCTAATTGTTAATATATTTTTATTGCCGGTTCTTGGCCTCTGTTACTATTTAAAGGCTTTTTGAACTATTTTTTCAAATGGTTATATCTAAAGCATAGATATTTACGTTTAAATGTCAAGCACTACGTTAAAGTTTTAAGTATTAATTACATTTTGATGATATAATTACCTACCTTTCCACTATTAACTACGCCCTCTATTTAATTTTCACTATATAATTATAAACCCAATTATTTAATGTCATTTTTAGACACTGTTCTTCAGCCTCCCTCGTACGGTTGGCAAGACGCTAATGGCTTATTGGTTAAGCCATCCCCAAAACAACTTTTCGGCGAATTTTTCTCGAGACTTAATGTTTTTAAAGACAAAAAAAACTGGCTTTCATTCTTATGCTGGTTTACTGTATTGGCTTTAGTGCCTTTCTTTTTGCTATTCTTGTTTAAATACATGTCGGTAAAAACGCTGTTAGCCGCCTTTTTTTACAGCATGATTGTGATGGGCACCCACGGTACTATCTGGCACCACAGGTATTGCACACACAATGCTTACCAGTTCCGCAACAAGTTCTGGAGGTTTTTTACCCAAAACCTTACACTCAAAATTATCCCCGAAGAAATTTACGCGGTATCGCACCACGTACACCACGCCAAATCTGATACCCCAGGCGATCCATACAATGCACAAGGTGGTTTCTTATATTGCTTTTTGGCCGATGTTAACCACCAGCCTATCAGCAAAAACCTGAGCGAAAAAGAATATGCCAAGTGCGTAAACCTGATGAAACATACAGGCGTTAGCGTAAACACTTATGAGCAATACCAAAAATGGGGATCGCTGGCTAAACCTTTAAATACGGTTGTGGGTATTATCCTTAACTGGTCGTTCTGGTTTGGTGCATTTTACCTGATGGGTGGTATCCCTCTGGCAGTTTCGTTATTTGCAGCAGCAGGCTTTTGGGCAGTTGGGGTACGTACCTTTAACTATGAAGGCCACGGTAAAGGTGAAGATAAGCGCCGTGAAGGTATTGACTACAACCAGGACGATATGTCTATTAACCAGGTTTGGCCAGGCATTGTAGCAGGCGAATGGCATAACAACCACCACTTGTATCCTAAAAGTGCACGCTCGGGTTTTAAACCTTACCAGGTTGATTCTGCCTGGTATTATATTAAGTTTATGCATACCATTGGTGCTGTAAGCACTTATAATGATTGTAAAGCGCAGTTCTATAAAGAGTATGTAAATGCTCATGAACAAGAGCATAAGGCAATTGTACCAGAGTTATTGGTACCTGTTATTGTGCCTGTATTAGCGGTTGAGGAAGTATAATTTAACTTAATAAAATAGGAAAGGCTTCGATATATCGAAGCCTTTTTTCGTTTAAGGAAATTTTTAAACAATCGCCGCTTTTCCCTTGTTAATAATACAGACTAAATTATAAAGCTATGTTTGTATTACTTGGAGTTGGATTTATCATCGCTTTTTTCGTGTTGTCTATATTTTTAGTGATCAGAAAAAGCAACGGAAAAGAATAAATAAACAGGCAGTACTTTTACTGCCTGTTATACATTTTAATTAGCCCAATTAGTTTGGCTGCAGTATCGTCATCAACCAGTTTGGGCAGCATTCGCCATAACCAGTTATGCTCTGCCACGGCAGGGTTATTCATTCTTGATTCCCTGTTCAGGTTTAAAATATCTTGCATGGGTATAATAGTCACTTTTGCTGTAGATGCGTAAGCCATGCGCATCAATACCTTATTGATGTTTTTATGCTTCACAACCTGCCCTGTATATTCTTCTATCTGCTTAATTACTTTTTTATCTGCATCCTCATTATACCAGCCCAGGGTGGTATTATTATCGTGCGTGCCGGTGTAAACAAAAAAGTTAGCATCGTAATTATGTGGGATGTAGAGCGATTGCGCTGTGTCATCGCCAAAGGCAAATTGCAGTACTTTCATGCCTGGCAGTTCAAACTGGTCGCGCAGTTTAAATACAGGTTCATCAATATCGCCCAGATCTTCGGCCACAAGAGGCAGGTTGCCTAAGGCATGTCTGGCTTTGTTAAAGAAATCGGCTCCCGGCCCATTTACCCATTTGCCGTTTTTGGCCGTAGTTTCACCGGCGGGGACTTCCCAATAGGCAGAGAAGGCACGAAAGTGATCGAGCCTAAGCAGATCAAACAACTCCATATTTTTGCGCAGGCGATTGATCCACCATTGATAGCCCTGCTTTTTCAATACATCCCAGCGGTAAACCGGCATGCCCCAAAGCTGGCCATCAGCATTAAAATAATCGGGTGGCACACCCGCAATACCTGTGATGTTGCCTTGTTTATCGAGGGCGAAGATTTCCTGGTTAGCCCAAACATCGGCCGAATCATAACTTACATAAAAAGGCAGATCACCAAACAGCCGAATGTTGAGTACACGGCAATGATCTTTTAATTGTTGCCACTGCCTGAAGAAGATAAACTGCAGCCATTTAATTTTATCGATAGCGCGACTGCTGCGCTGAGCAAAGCGGGCCAATGCAGGTGTATGGCGCGTTTTGTACGATTTATTCCATTGATGCCATGGAGCGCCATCATGGTTTTCGCGCAGGGCACTATACAAAGCAAAATCATCAAGCCAGCTTGCTTCATTTTTACAGAAAAACAGGAAATCCTGTTTAAGCGATTTAAATTCTTTTCTGTAGAAGTTTTCATAGGCCCGGTCGAAGAGTTCGTGTTTGAGATCTTCTACCTTGGTGTAATTAACTTTATCGATTTGTGGCAGGTGGAATTCATCGAGTTCGGCCTCGTCAAGTAGCTCATCTTTAGCCAATAGAACCGGACTAATTAACAGCACATTACCAGCCATGCTGCAAAGCGAGCTGTAAGGTGAATATTTTTGATCGGCCCCGGTTGGGTTAATGGGTAGTAGCTGCCAGTATTTTTGCCCGCTCTCACTCAGGAAATTAGCGAAGGTGCGTGCACCCGGTCCCATATCACCAATACCAAAAGAAGATGGTAAAGATGTGATGTGCATCAGTATACCTGCGCCCCGGTTATTTTCGGGATGTGCTAATTGAAGCAAGGCGAAGGGTAATGTGCGGAATATTTCGCTAATCAGCAACTCGTCATTGGCTACTTTACCTTTTAAATTTAGCCATTGATGCTGCCATTGTACAGGTGCTTCCTGCGGTAAAATGATGCGGGTATCTTTCCAGTCAATAGCAGTAATATCCTTTTGCTGTGCTTTGCATAAAGCTGCGCTGTATAAGGGAGCGGCCACAATAAGCCATTTGTTTTGATAACGCCGGGCAAAAGCGATGATGTTTTCTTTATAAGCGCCTTTAACCTTAAGTGGGATGTATTCGCCTTTGGTAAAGAGTTCGGTTTCGTTGCTGCGGACTTTGAATAGCTGCTGGGTAAGCCATAGTTTAATGTGCCCGTCATAACGTTCGGCCCAAAGGTCCATTAATGCTTCTGCGGAATCCGTTGAAAGCTTTTTATTCAATAATTTCTGGCGAAGCTGATAATCAACCGGTCGGCGGTTATCGGGATCAACGAGGCTCAAATCCCATAGTTCGCATCCCTGGTAAACATCGGGCACACCGGGGCTGGTAAATTTAAGCAGCAGTTGCGAGAGTGAGTTAACGATGCCATGATCTGCTATATTTTGATGCAATGGCGCAAACGTTTGCCAAAATACACTCTGTTGATCAAGTAAGCCGGTGGCAAAATCTATCGTTGCCTTTTCATAATCCTCATTCGGTTGTGCCCAGTTAGAGTTTACTTTGCCCTCACGCAGTGCTTTGGTGAGGTATTCGCCTAAGCGTACGCCAAAATTATCATCGCCCTGGCCAGGCATAGGATATGCACCGGCAATGGTTTGGTAAATAAAGTAACGATCATTGGCGTTGGGTACACTTACGGTTGTGTTATCCTGCTTTTCCCAATGTTTAACCGCATCCAACCATTCGTGCTGCAGGGCAGTTAAGGCATTTAAGCGGGCACGTACATCCTCGCCGCGTTTGGTATCATGGGTAGATGTTCCGTTAATAGCCAAAGGCCATTGCTTCTGCCGCTGTTTCATCAGTTTATGAAAATCTTTTACCGAAGTGCCGAAAGCATCTGGCGCGTCACCAACCTCGTTGTGGCCTACAAAGCGGTTGTAGGTATACATCAGCGTGTCCTCAACGCCTTTGGCCATCAGCGGGCCGCTAAACTGCATTAAGCGTTGATAGAATTGTAATGCCTTTTGGTTATAGGTGTTTTTGTTTTCGTAAGGCTTTTCGAGCAGGGCAGTAGTGATTAAGTCACAGGCGGGTTTCAGGTCTTTGTTGTCTTTGATAATTGAATACAGAATAGTCTGCACTGCATGGGCTTCATCAGAGTTCAACGGCATCTGGTTACCATAAAACCGGTAAACCGGGCAATGGATCAGGAATTGTGCAATGGTTTCCTTCAAAATATCCCGGCCGATAGCTTTCAGCAGGCGGTCATCAACCAGTTTTAGTTTGATGAAGTAGTTGAGCAAATTATCCAATTCGCCCTGCATGTTGGCGGATAGGATATTGGCTTTCTTAGTGAGGATCTGTTGGTGGACTGACTGGTCACTCTCTACCAATTCTTTATAGAAATGCGTGAACTTATGTTCTGATGAACTATCGGTCAATAGGTTATTTACCTGGGCTAAAAAATCGTAACCCGTGGTACCTTGTAAGGGCCACTGGGTAGGTAGGTTTTCGCCTTGCTCTAATATCTTTTCAGCAACTATATAGGTTTCATCTCCAGCGAGCTCACGTAGGTTGTTGAGGTAATTTTCGGGATCGTACAAACCATCGATATGGTCAATCCGCAGACCCTGAAATATACCTTCATGTACCAACTGCTTAATCATGCGGTGATAATGTGCAAATACTTCCGGGCGCTGAATGTTGAGGCACATGAGGCTATTGACGGTGAAGAAACGGCGGTAGTTGATAGCGCTGTCAGTTTCCTGCCAGCTGCACAGACGATAATGTTGCTGACCGGCTATCTGACTTAACAGTTCCTGATTTTCATTGACCGATTTTAGTGCCGATGTGATATACGATTTTACCTCAGCAACCTTTGTTGCATTTGACAATTTTACCAGCCAGGCACCCCACTTTAAAGCGAGTTTTTTATTGTCCTTGTTTCTTAAAATAGTGCCGATTTCTTTTACTATCGGTTTTAATTTTTCGGGTGGCTCATTAGTGTTATTTTGTAGTATTTCGGCGTACGATTGTATGCTCAAGGGCCACGTATTATCGAAATATTTGAACACAAATTGCTTACTTAAATAAGTAATATTTATTTCACCGTTTTTGATCACTTCCTGCAAAGAATTGCCTAAAAATGGCATCATAATTTGCGGATCCGTAAACAGGTCGCTGCTCAATCCGGTATCAAAAAAAGTTGAGTATAAAGATCGCCTTCCTTTTTCTAAAACATCCATCAACCAGGGGTTGTTGGCATGCACACCCATGTGATTCGGCACAATATCCTGTAACCAGCCGATGCCTTTATCCTGCAGTTTTTTGCTCACGATCCGCAGCTGTTTTTCGGTGCCGATCTCGGGGTTGATGCGGTGCGGGTTCACACCATCGTACCCATGCGTGCTGCCCGGCGCAGCTTCGAAAACCGGTGAAGCGTAGATAGTGCTTACACCCAATTTTTGCAGGTAAGTGATGATTTGCTCAAAATCACTAAACGTGAATTCTTGATGGAATTGCAGGCGATAGGTGGCTATGGGATTGTACATGGTAAAAAGGGTCAGTAAGAATTGAGTTTTATTTCCCCTCTTGAGAGGGGGCGGGATGGATAGTGCGATGGGAGGGGTTTGTCATCTGCGATAGAAAAATCTAATGAATGACACACCCCTGCACCCCTCTCAAGAGGGGAAACGCGCGAGGCCAGTGCTTTTGCTTTGCTCACTCATCATCCCACACAATAAATTAAAACCGATTGCGGCTGTAAATCAACTACAGCCTCGCTTTGAAATTCATCATCTGCTTTTGTCGGTCCATTCCATTCGGGATCGGCAGAATCGAGTTGCTTGATCCATTTTTTATCTGTGGGTGGCATGGTTACCTGTTGAACTTGGTTAGAGAAATTCATCAGTGCCACCAGATACTCGCCCTGGAACCAGCGTTGCAGGGTTAATACCTGTTTGGCTTTATCGGCTGTGGCTTTTGATTGCTGGCGGTTTGGATTGGTGAGTACATGCAGATACTTCCGTAAGCCGATCAGCTTTTTGTAGTAAGCCAGCATTACGGCATGCTCGCCCTGCTCTTGCAGCTGCCATTGTAATTTGGATTGAGTAAAGGTTGCCTCATCCATCGGATCTGGTGCTTCGCCTTCGGTGTGGAAAGCGGCAAACTCTGCCTTGCGGCCTTTGCGCACGGCTTCGGCCAATTCGGCATCTGTATGGCTTACAAAGTAGAGGAATGGGTTAGGCTCGCTCCATTCTTCGCCCATAAACAGCATGGGGATGTAGGGGGCTGTTAATGTTGCCGCTGCTATCAGTTTCTGCATTTCGAAACTGAAGAGCTGGCTGCTCCGTTCGCCCAGCATGCGGTTGCCCACCTGGTCGTGGTTTTGGGAGAAAACGATGAACTGGCTATCCGGATGGTCTGTAGCCTTTACGCCGAACTTTTTGTGCCGGTGTTCGGAGTACTGTCCATCATATACATAAGCATCATTATAAGCTTTGGCCAGATGTTCAATCCCGTTAAAATCTTCGTAATAACCTGTAGTCTCACCGCCTGCTGTAACGCGCAGGGCGTGGTGAAATTCATCGACCCATTGGGCATCCATACCATAGCCGGCTTTCTCGAGCGGGTTAATGTAGCGGGTATCGTTCAGGTCGCATTCTACAATGAGGTGGTGTTCGCGGCCGGTCTCTTTCATGAGTTGGTCTACATGCTGTTTGATCTCTGCCAGAATATGTACCGGACTAAAATCCTTTATCGCATGCACTGCATCCAAACGCAAGGCATCAATATGGAAATCACGGAACCACATCAGGGCGTTCTCGATGTAGTATTGGCGAACGGCATCGCACCAGGCATCATCAAAATTAATAGCATTACCCCAGGGTGTGTTGTATTTGTCGGTAAAGAAAGGGCCGTATTCGCCAAAGTAATTGCCTTCGGGGCCAAGGTGATTGTACACCACATCAAGCACCACGGCAATGCCTTTATGGTGCGCGGCATTAACCAGTTGCTGCAAGGCTTTTGTACCCCCGTAAGAACTTTGCACCGCGAACGGAAACACGCCATCGTAACCCCAGTTGCGCTCACCGGGAAACTGGGCCACCGGCATAATTTCAATCGTGTTGATTCCTAAGCTTTTCAGGTAATCCAGTTTACTTTCTATACCTTCAAAAGTGCCTTCTGGCGTAAAAGTGCCGGTATGTAGTTCATATATAATGTATTCGTTGAGGTGCCAATTGCGCCAGTGCTCGTCTGTCCAGTTAAAACTAAGATCGATAACCTGTGAGGCCTCATGTACACCTTTGGGCTGGCTCAACGAAGCAGGATCTGGCAGGAATTTTTCATCATCCAACACAATCCGGTACAGGTCGCCAGCCTTTAACTGATCGGTTTGTAAAGTCCAGTAACCATAATCCTGCTTTTGCATGGGCAGGTCTATTTTACCCTCGCAAATACGCAGACTTACCTTTTCGGCCTTTGGTGCCCATATCAAAGCATCAACCCCGCCATCGGGGTTGATGTTAATACCGATTGTTCTTTTAGTAATCTCCATTCTTATTTCTTGAGCGGACTGTGTAATAATATAACCGAGCGGCCATCAACGCTAAATTTTTCACCAGCCTTGTAAGTATCGCCCTCACCAATATAATTTTTACCGGTGTCCAGCATAACAGTCCAATCTTGTCCATATTCGCCCGATGGTAAAATATAATCGATGATTTCGTGGTGGGCATTAAAGATCACGTAGAAATTATCATCCACAATCGGCTCGCCTTTGGGGTTGCGTGACCTCAAACCGCTACCATTCATAAACACAGCAAGTGATTTCGCAAAATCGTGGTTCCAGTGTTCCTCGTTCATTTGCTCGCCGCCGGGTAAAAACCAGGCAATATCCGCCAGTTCGCCTTCTTTAACGGGCTCGCCCCTAAACCATCTGCGGCGGCCAAAAGCCGGGTGCTCGCGTCTGATCTTGATGAGCTTTTGGGTAAACTGTAACAGATCCTGATCTGCCTTTTCCCAATCTAACCATGAAATTTCGTTATCCTGGCAGTAGGCATTGTTATTACCTTGTTGGGTGCGGCTCACCTCGTCACCGGCAACCAGCATGGGTACACCTTGTGAAAGGAATAGTGTTGCCAGGAAATTACGTTTCTGGCGCTCGCGTAACTGGTTTATTTCTTCGTTATCCGTAGGGCCTTCTTCGCCGCCATTCCATGAGCGGTTGTTGCTGTCGCCATCGTTATTGTCTTCGCCGTTGGCGTCGTTGTGTTTATCGTTGTAGCTTACCAAATCATTCAGGGTGAAGCCATCATGTGCGGTTATAAAGTTAATACTGGCCGTAGGGCGACGGAATTCATCGCGATACAAATCAGCGCTGCCTGTAAAACGCTCGGCAAACTCGGCCAGCATACTATCGGCACCGCGCCAGTAATCGCGGATACAATCGCGATACTTACCGTTCCACTCGCCCCAACCGGCCGGGAATTTACCAACCTGGTAACCACCTTCGCCAATATCCCATGGTTCAGCAATCAGCTTAACCTGCGATATGATCGGGTCCTGGTGAATAATATCGAAGAATGCACTCAGTCGGTTAACCTCGTGCAACTCGCGCGCAAGCGTAGCCGCCAGATCGAAACGGAATCCATCTACGTGCATTTCGGTAACCCAATAGCGCAGGCTATCCATAATTAAACGTAAAACGCTTGGCAGGTTGGCATTCAGGGTGTTACCCGTACCGGTATAGTCCATGTAAAAACGCTTGTCGTCATCCATTAAACGGTAATAACTTTCGTTATCAATCCCTTTAAATGAAATGGTTGGGCCCAACTGGTTACCTTCGGCGGTATGGTTATAAACCACATCTAAAATTACCTCGATGCCTGCTTTGTGCAGTTCTTTCACCATGGCTTTAAACTCGGTTACCTGCTCGCCTATAACGCCGCTGCAGCCGTACGATACCTCGGGCGCAAAATAGCCAATGGTGTTATAGCCCCAATAATTGGTTAGGCCTTTCTCTTTCAAATGGCGGTCGGCCAAAAAGTGATGTACTGGCATCAGCTCAATGGTGGTAATGCCCAGGTCTTTCAAATATTTAATGGTAGCAGGGTGGCCAATAGCTGCGTAACTGCCCCTTTGCTCTTCGGGGATTTCCTGACATAATTTTGTGAAACCCTTTACGTGAGCTTCGTAAATAATGGTATCGGTATAAGGGATCTTTAATAGTTTGTCGCCTTCCCAATCAAACGCCGAATCAATAACCACGCTTTTAGGCAGGTATGGGGCACTATCTTCTTCGCTAAAGCTCAGGTCTTCAGCCTCGTCGCCCAGTTTGTAACCAAATAGCGAATCGTGCCATTCAATCGGTCCGGCAATGGCTTTTGCATAGGGATCAATCAATAATTTATTAGGATTGAAACGCTGGCCATTTTCAGGCTCGTAAGGACCCGAAACCCGGTAACCATACAATTCGCCCGGTTTAATATCGGGGATAAAGATGTGCCAGATCTGGTGGGTGCGTTCCTGCATTTCAATGCGTGCATATTCTTGCTGGTCGGTAGTGGTTTTAAATAAGCAAAGTTCTACTTTGGTGGCTTTGTCGGCATATAATGCAAAATTAACACCATTACCTTTCCAGGTGGCGCCAAGTGGATAAGGTTCTCCAGGGTAGTTTTTTATCGTCATATACCCATCAATCAAAAATGAATGAAAATGTTTGGAGAAAACCTGAAATCTGATAAAATAGTACACTAATTTAACGTGAATGATGTACTTGTTTACATTGAGGAATTAATAACTTAGACGCAACAATTATAAGTTTACCTAAAACAATTTTATGAAAAATACCCTGCGTTGCTTTTTTGCCGGCTTAGCGGCAATGGCAATAAGTACTGTTTCGGTTTACGCACAAAAAGGCCCCGGCATATTTGACGGGCAAAGCGATGTTGGCCGTGTAAAACATCCGGGAAGCGCTGTCTATAACGCCGCTTTACAGCAATACGCTATTAAAGGTTCAGGCACCAACATCTGGGGTAACCATGATGAATTTCATTTTGTATGGAAGAAAATGAAGGGCGATTTTCTGCTCCGCACCACCGGCGCTTTTATTGGTAAAGGCGTAGAGATGCACCGCAAATGGGGCTGGATGGTGCGTACCAGTTTGGATACGGCATCGGCACATATTAATGCAGTTGAGCATGGCGATGGTTTAACCTCGCTGCAATACCGCCGAACTACGGGTGCAACTACCGAAGAAATTAAATCGAAGATTACGCATGCCGATGTGATCCAGCTGGAGCGTAAGGGCAATACTTACACCATGTCGGTAGCACGCAAAGGCGATACTTTTGTAACCGAAGAGGTAAAGGATGTTGATCTGGGCGATGATGTTTATGTGGGCTTATTTGTATGCTCGCACAATCCTGATGTTACCGAAGAAGCTGTTTTTAACAACGTGCGCATTGTTGTACCTGCTGATAAAACCATGAATGGTTATCAGAAATACATCGGCAGCAGTATTGAGATCTTAGACCTTTCTACCCAAAACAGCAAAATCATTTATCAGTCGCCAAAGTCAATTCAGGCACCCAACTGGACTCAGGATAACAAATGGCTCATCTACAATAAAGATGGCCTGTTGTATAAATACGATCTGAAAACCAACACGCCAGTAGTTTTAAACACCGGCTCGGTTAACCAGAATAATAACGATCACGTGCTTTCTTTCGATGGTAAAATGCTGGCTATTAGCAGTGCAACCAAGGGCAGCGATGGCTCTATCGGCTGGACGGTACCGGTAACCGGCGGCGAACCGAAACGCATGAACGAAGTTGGCCCGAGCTATATGCACGGCTGGTCGCCGGATGGACAGTACCTGGTATTTACCGGTCAGCGCGATAAGGAATTTGATATTTACCGGATCCCGGCCAAAGGCGGACCGGAAGTGCGTATGACCACAGCGCCCGGCCTTGATGACGGACCAGAGTATACACCTGATGGTAAATACATTTACTTCAACTCAGTACGCACAGGCCTGATGCAGGTTTGGCGCATGAAAGCCGACGGTACCGAGCAAACTCAAATTACGCACGATGACTTTAACAACTGGTTTCCGCATGTATCACCTGATGGTAAATGGATTGTGTTCATCACTTTCCTGAAAGATGAGGTTGCAGCTGGCGATCACCCGTTTTATAAACATGTTTACCTGCGTGTGTTGCCGATAGATGGCGGTGCCGGTGTTGAACCTAAAGTGGTTGCTTATCTGTATGGCGGCCAGGGTACTATCAATACGCCGTCATGGGCTCCTGATAGTAAGCATCTGGCTTTCGTGAGTAATTCAGCATGGTTGTATCCTATTTTCCCGATTGAGAAATAATGGATTCATCACGCAGAACATTTATAAAAACAAGCGCGTTGGCTATTGCCGGTGGTGTGTTGTTAAAAGATACCCTGTTTGCTGCGGCAAAGGGCAAGGAGTTGGTGGGCTTGCAGTTATATTCTGTTCGCACCGCGATGAAGGCCGACCCGGCAGGTACATTGAAATTACTGGCCGATGGCGGTTATAAGTACATAGAGCATGCCGGTTATGCTGATGGCAAATTTTATGGTTATACACCAGCCGAATTTAAAAAGCTGATGACCGGACTGGGACTTCAAATGCCGAGCGGGCATAGCCGGATGGCACTTTCTGATTGGGATAATACCAAAAACGATTTTACCGATGTTTGGAAAAAGACCATTGCCGATAGCGCCGAAGTTGGTCAGCATTTTGTATTGAACCCCTGGCTGGATGAAAACCTGCGTAACGATACCGAAGGGCTTAAACGCCTGATGCAGCAGTTTAACAAATGCGGTGAACTGTGCAAAACTTACGGAATGAAGTTTGGTTACCATAACCACAATTTCGAGTTTATTACGCCGATGGGCGATGGTAATTTGTACGATTTTATCCTGAAAAACACAGACCCCGCCTTAGTTGCCCAGCAAATGGATTTTGGAAATATGGTAGGTGCAGGCGCGAAACCGGTTGACTACCTGAAGAAATATACCGGCCGTTTTGAACTGCTGCACGTAAAGGATGAAATAAAAAGTGATGGCAAAGGCGATCTGGGCGATGGTTACGATAGCTGTATTTTGGGCGAAGGTACAATGCCTATGACAGAGATATTGAGCCTTGCCCGTAAAATTGGCGGTACAAACTATTTCATGATCGAGCAGGAATCGTACCAGGGAAAAGACCCGGTTGACTGTGTAAAAAAAGACTTACAAATCATGAAAAAATGGGGCTATGTATAAAGCCTTTTAATAATAAATGTATATTGCACATGTAAACCAGTCGCTTTTCGACCCCTTAAAGAAAGCGCATTTTCTACCTATTATAACTCATAACACCCTATGAACAGGCGTACCGTTATAAAAAATCTGGCTCTCGTTATTGGCGGCGCGGCGCTGTTGCCTTCGTGTTTGCACGATAGCGGCAAGGCTTCCATCGCGCTAAAAAAGATTAACGTAAGTGCCGATCAGGAAAAGTTTCTAGCTGATGTGGCCGAAACCATTATCCCCAAAACTGATACGTCGGGAGCTAAAGATTTGAACCTGCATTTATTTGTGCTGAAGATGGTTGACGATTGTTTCAGTAAGAAAGATCAGACCGCGTTTATGTCGGGACTGGATAAACTGAGTAAAGAAGCAGAGAATAGATTCGGCAAACCATTCGGTCAATGCAGTCAATCGCAACGCGAAAGTTTGTTGAACGAACTGGACCATAAACAAGCTGAATTTTATAAAGCCCAACAGGCTAATAAAAATGCTAAGAAAGAAGTGCCTGCCGATGATATGCTTGCTTTTTACGCTATCACTAAAGGTGAAACGGTTTTTGGCTACACTAATTCAAAATACTTTATGACTAAGCAAATTGTATGGGAACTCGTTCCTGGCAGGTACAATGCTTATTTCCCTGTTAAAAATCTTAAACCGAATATAAAACATGGCTAATCTGAATGTAGATAGCGCCAAACAACGGACCTATGATGCCATAGTAATTGGTTCGGGCATGAGCGGGGGATGGGCAGCCAAAGAGTTTACCGAAAAGGGCCTCAACACCCTGATGCTGGAGCGTGGCCGTGATGTAAAACATAACATCAATTACCCCACCACCAATATGTACCCCTGGGAGTTTGAACACCGGGGCGAAGTGCCTTACGATATTCAGCAAGCCAACCCGGTTATCAGCCGTTGCTATGCTTTCAGAGAAGATGCTATGCACTTTTTTGTGAAAGATACCGAGCACCCTTATATACAGGATAAGCCTTTCGACTGGATCCGTGGCTACCAGGTTGGCGGTAAATCGCTGATGTGGGCACGCCAAACCCAGCGCTGGAGCGATTATGATTTTGAAGGCCCGGCTCGTGATGGTTTCGCGGTTGACTGGCCTATCCGTTATAAAGACATTGCGCCATGGTACAGCTATGTCGAGAAATTCGCCGGCATCTCTGGTAATAAAGACGGGCTGGATAATTTACCGGATGGTGAGTTCCTGCCTGCATTCCCATTAAATAGTGTCGAAAACTATTTTAGCAAGGTGGTAAGCAATAATTATGCAGGCCGAAATGTAATTAGTGCGCGTTGTGCGCATTTATCGGTGCCGCAGCCTATCCATATTCAGCAGGGTAGGGTGCAATGCCAAAGGCGGGTGCTTTGCCAGCGGGGTTGTCCGTTTGGCGGGTATTTTAGTGCTAATTCAACCACAATTCCCTGGGCACTAAAAACAGGAAAGCTTACTTTAAGGCCATATTCGGTAGTACAGGAGGTAATTTACGACGATAAAAAAGGCAAAGCCACCGGGGTGCGTATTATGGATGCGCAAACCAAGCAGGTGATTGAGTATTATGCCAAAGTAATATTTGTAAATGCAGCGGCTATCAATACTAACCTCGTTTTATTAAACTCCAAATCGCAGCGTTTCCCTAAAGGTTTGGGTAATGATAGCGGTGTGCTGGGTAAATATGTAGCTTTCCATAATTATAGTGCAAGAATTTCTGCCGAATATGATGGCGAAATGGAATGGACAACCGACGGCCGTAACCCGGCAGGTGGGGGCTATATCCCAAGATTCCGCAATGTGAAGAAACAGGAGACCGGCTTTTTGCGTGGTTATGCAGCGGGTTTCAGCGCGCATAGGGGTATGGATACTAATTCATCGGGTGTTGGCAAAAATCTGAAAGAAAACCTGGGCCATCCAACCTTAAGCAACTGGAAAGTAGGTTCGCACATGATGGGCGAAACCATCCCTAAAGAAACCAATACGCTTACTTTAGATACCACGAAGAAAGATGACTGGGGCGTACCATTGTTAAAATTTAACATTGCTTATGATGATAACGATGCCAAAATGAAGCAGGACTATTTTGAGCAGATGACCGAGATGTTTACCAAGGCAGGCTTTAAAAATATCCAGACTAATGACAGTAAACAAGCACCCGGTTTGGATATTCATGAGATGGGAGGTGCAAGGATGGGTAATGATGCTAAAACGTCTATTTTAAACAAATGGAACCAAATGCATGCCTGCAATAACGTTTTTGTTACAGACGGCGCCTGCATGACCTCGACATCGACCCAAAATCCTTCATTAACCTATATGGCATTGACTGCCAGGGCGGTTGATTATGCGGTAAGTGAGATGAAAAAAGGAAACATTGCATGATAAATTAAACAAAAAAGCTTTATTGTGTGATAAAAACACAATGGGCTTTTTAATGAAATAAAAAAATTCATACATTAGGCCGGGCTTACCAAAATGGTACCCTTTTATAACCAAATTATACCTTCTTTTAAATATGTCAGCTAACAATACGTATGATGCTATCGTAGTTGGATCGGGAATCTCCGGCGGATGGGCAGCTAAAGAACTAACCGAAAAGGGATTAAAAGTGCTGATGCTCGAACGTGGGCGTAATATTGAGCACATTAAAGATTATGTGAACGCCAATAAAGCTCCCTGGGAGTTTGAACACCGCGGCGGCCGCACCCAAAAAATGATCGAAGACCACCCGGTGTTAAAACGCGATTACGTGTTAACCGAAGTGAACGAAGATTATTGGGTGGACGAAAAGGAAAGCCCTTATATCGAGGAAAAACCTTTCGACTGGTTCCGTGGGTATCATGTGGGTGGCCGCTCATTAATGTGGGGCCGCCAATCATACCGCTGGCACAACAGCGATTTCGAAGCTAACTTAAAAGATGGTATTGCCGTTGACTGGCCTATCCGTTATGCCGACCTGGCACCTTGGTACAGCTATGTAGAGCGTTTTGCCGGTATCTCTGGTAACCGCGATGGCGTACCTATCCTTCCGGATGGCGATTTTATGCCGGCCATGGAAATGAACGTGGTTGAAAAAGATGTTTCTGCCCGCTTAAAAGCTTTCTATAAAGGTAACCGCCACATGATTATTGGCCGTACCGCTAACATCACCGTGGCGCATGAAGGGCGTACCAATTGCCAATATCGCAACAAATGCTGGTTAGGTTGTCCGTTTGGAGCTTATTTCAGCACGCAGTCATCAACCTTGCCTGCCGCTACAAAAACCGGTAACCTTACTTTACGCCCCTGGAGTATCGTAACCAAAGTATTGTACGATAAAGACACTAAAAAAGCAACAGGTGTTGAGGTACTGGATGCCGAAACCAACAAAACTTACGAATACAAAGCGAAGATCATCTTCTTAAACGCTTCGACTATAAATACTGCCTGGATCCTGCAAAACTCGGCTACTGATATCTGGCCTGATGGCTTGGGTAGCAGCAGCGGTCAGCTTGGCCACAACCTGATGGATCATCACCTGGGTGTTGGTGCTTCTGGCCACGTAGAAGGTTTTGAAGATAAATATATGTATGGCCGCCGTGCAAACGGTATCTACATCCCACGTTACCGCAACCTGGATGGCGATAAACGCGATTATATCCGTGGCTTTGGCTATCAAGGTAGTGCAGGCCGCGAAAGATGGAGCCGTGATATTCCTGAATTAAACTTAGGCGGCGACTTTAAAGATGCACTGAGCGAACCGGGAGGCTGGACAATGGGTATCGGTGGTTTTGGTGAAACATTACCGTACCACGATAACCGCGTTTACCTGGATAAAACCAAGAAAGATAAATGGGGCTTACCGGTACCTGTGGTTAATGCCGTTATTAAAGATAACGAAATGAAGATGCGCATTGATATGGCAGCAGATGCCAAAGAGATGCTGGAGAACGCAGGTGTTAAAAATGTAAATGTTTACACTACCGAAGCTGTGCTTGGTAAAGGTATCCACGAAATGGGCACAGCCCGTATGGGGCGCGATCCAAAAACATCGGTGTTAAACGGCTGGAACCAGGTTTGGGATGCGCAAAACGTATTCGTTACCGATGGCGCCGCCATGACATCATCTGCCTGCCAAAACCCTTCGTTAACTTACATGGCATTAACAGCCCGCGCTGCCGACCATGCTGTAAGCGAGTTAAAAAAAGGTAACCTCTAATCTGCATCAAACCATCAACCAATGAATAACAAACCCGAAGAGAAGAAAGATAACGCCAGTTCAACCTCGAGGCGCGATTTCCTGAAAACAGGTGCTGTTGCAGCAGCCAGTTTCATGATCGTTCCGCGATATGTGTTGGGTGGTAAAGGTTTTATTGCCCCAAGCGACCGTTTGCTTATTGCCAGCGTGGGCGCAGGTGGCAAGGGCGAAAGTGATATTGCTAACTTTTATAAAAGCGGAAAAGCCGAGATCGCTTTCCTGTGCGATGTGGACGACCGCCGTTCGGCAAAAACGAGAGCGAATTTCCCGAAAGCAAAATATTATAAAGACTGGCGCGAAATGTATGATAAGGAACACAAGAATTTCGATGCTGTTTCTGTATCAACTCCCGATCATAACCACGCTATTATAACCTATCATGCCATGCAGCTGGGCAAACACGTTTACGTGCAAAAACCGCTTACGCATGATATTTATGAGGCAAGAATTTTGACCGAGGCTGCCAAAAAGTATAAAGTGGTTACCCAAATGGGTAATCAGGGTGCATCAAACGATGGAACCCGTTTACTATCTGAGTGGTACGATGCCGGTGAAATTGGTGATGTACATACCATCTATTGCTGGACAAACCGCCCCGTTTGGCCGCAAGGTATCCAATGGCCAACAACCAAAGCCGAAATTCCGAAGGAATTAGATTGGGATCTGTGGTTGGGTACTGCACCGCAAAAAGACTATGTAGATAAACTGGTTCCTTTCAACTGGCGCGGCTGGTGGGATTACGGTACCGGCGCCCTGGGTGATATGGGCTGTCACCTCGTTGAAGCACCATTCCGCATGCTGGGTTTAAAGTATGTGAAAAATGTACAAGCCAGCGTGGGTAGCGTTTATGTAGATGAATTTAAAAAAGGCGTTTTCCCTGAAAGCTGCCCGCCATCGAGCCATATTACGCTTACTTTCCCTAAAACCGAAAAAACTAAAGGCGATGTTACCTTACACTGGATGGATGGTGGCATAGAGCCTGAAAGACCGGATGAGCTTGGCCCGAACGAAAAATGGGGCGGCGAAGAAGGTAACGGTACTTTGTTTATCGGTACCAAAGGTAAAATGTATGCAAGCACCTATTCGTCTGCAGCAACACTATTGCCAAAATCAAGAACTGAACAGGTAAACGCGCCTCAGAAATGGGCACGTGTACCAGGTGGGGCCGACGGCCATTATGGCCAGTGGGTTGAGGCTTGTTTAGCAGGTTACGGTAAAAAGGAAGTAAGCTCTCCGTTCGAAGTAGCTGGTCCGCTTACTGAGGCTTTACTGATGGCAAACCTTGCCGTTCGTGGTCACGATTTACCGGGCGGTCAGTTCAAATACGAATGGGATAGCGCAGCCATGAAAGTAACCAATTTTGATGCGGTTAATAAATACGTTAAACGCGAATACCGCCAGGGCTGGACTTTGGGCGTGTAATAATTAATTGACAGATAATTCAATAACCAAATAACATAGTAACCAATAAAACTATGAACAGAAGAGACGCTATTGGCCGGGTGGCCCTGCTACTTGGAGGAACCGTAATAGGTGCCGAATTTTTTCTTTCGGGCTGTAAACCCTCTGTTGCCTCTGTGCAGGATCTTTTTGATCAGGACCATGTGGCTTTCTTAAACGAGGTTGCCGAAACCATTTTGCCAAAAACTAAAACCCCTGGCGCTAAGGAAGCCAAGGTGGGTGAGTTTATGGGCGTAATGGTGCGCGATTGCTATGCGCCGGAAGATCAGAAGATTTTCCTGGACGGCCTTAAAAAGCTGGATGATGCGACTGATAAAAAATTCAGCGTTAAGTTTATGGGTGCCGATGTTAAGCAGCGCACTGCCGTATTAGCCGATCTGGATAAAGAGCAGGCGGCCTACAACAAAACCAAAAAGAAAGAAGATCCGAACCATTACTATACCATGATTAAGCAGTTAACGTTGCTGGGTTACTTTACATCAGAGGTAGGCTGTACCCAGGCATTACGTTATTTGCCGGTACCGGGTAAGTTTGATGGTAATTATCCTTACAAAAAAGGGGATAAGGCCTGGGCGTTAGCATAGGCAAATATTTATTGGACCGTCATTGCGAGGTACGAAGCAATCCCCGACCTACAGAGCCGCTCTGTATAGTTCGCGATTGCTTCGTACCTCGCAATGACGAATCTATCTAAAAAGTAAAATGAAACTAAGATTAGGAATGATCGGCGGCGGGCAAGGTGCTTTTATTGGCGCTGTACACCGCATTGCTGCACGTATAGATGACGAATATGAACTGGTTTGCGGCGCTTTTAGCAGCGACCCTGTAAAGGGCAAAGCCAGCGGTATAGCTTTAGGTTTGGATGAAAGCCGGATCTATGGCTCGTACAAAGAACTGATTGAAAAGGAGACTCAATTGCCCGAAGATCAGCGTGTGCAAGTGGTAAGCATTGTTACGCCCAACCACGTACACTTCGACCCATCTAAAATGGCTTTAGAGCATGGCATCCACGTGGTTTTAGATAAACCGATGACCTTCTCGCTCGATGAAGCCAAACAACTCAAAAACATTGTAGCAAGCAGCGGTAAGCTGTTTTGCTTAACACATACTTACACCGGTTACCCGATGGTGAAAGAGGCTAAGCAGCTGATTAAGTCGGGTAAGCTTGGTAAGATCCGCAAAGTTTATGTTACTTATCCGCAGGGATGGTTAAGCGAGTTTTTAGAGGCAGGGGATAACAAACAAGCTTCATGGCGTACCGATCCGGGTAAAAGCGGTATTGCGGGAGCTATGGGCGATATTGGTACCCACGCATTTAATCTGGCCGAATATGTAACCGGACTAAGTGTATCGCATTTATGTGCCGATATTAATGTTGTGGTTGAAGGCCGTAAGTTGGATGATGACGGCGCAGTGCTGTTAAAATTTGAAGGCGGCGCAAGCGGTGTTTTAATCGCCACACAAATTGCAGCCGGTGAAGAAAATAATGTGCGCATCAGTGTATCCGGCGAAAAAGGTACGCTGGAGTGGCAGCAGGTTGATTGCAACTCTTTAGTGGTTAGATGGCCTGATAAACCTGCTGAAATTTACCGCACAGGCGGTGGTTATACCAGCAGTTTTGCGCAGCACAATACACGTACACCGGCCGGTCATCCAGAAGGTTACCTGGAGGCATTCGCCAATTTGTACCGCAATTTTGCGTTAACCGTTAAAGCCGGTTTGGAAGGCAAGGAAGCACAGCCCGAGTGGTTGGATTTCCCTGGGGTAGAAGACGGTGTGCGCGGTATGGCATTTACAGAAAATGTGATAGCCTCGGGCAAATCAGACCAAAAGTGGACAGCATTTACAATCTAAAACAAATATGGTTACCATAAAAGGACCTGCTTTATTTATAGCACAATTTATTGGCGACAAAGCGCCGTTTAACGATCTTAAATCTATCGCCGAATGGGCGGCAGGTTTAGGCTACAAAGGCTTGCAAATGCCAACCGGCGATCCGCGTTTTATTGATCTGCAAAAAGCTGCCGAAAGTAAAACTTATGCCGATGAGGTAAAAGGAACCGTTGCCGAATTTGGTTTAGAGATCACCGAACTATCAACCCATACACAAGGTCAACTTGTAGCTGTTAATCCGGTTTATGATGATCTGTTCGATGGATTTGCACCGGCATCATTACACAAAAATCCAAAAGGCCGCCAGGAATGGGCGGTTCAGCAGGTTAAATATGCAGCTAAGGCTTCACAAAACCTGGGCTTAAAAGCAAGTGTTACCTTTAGCGGTGCATTTGCATGGCCATTTATGTATCCGTGGCCACAACGCCCTGCCGGTATGGTTGATGCTGCTTTTACCGAACTGGCTAAACGCTGGACACCGATCTTAAACTATTACGACGAGCAAGGCATCGACCTTTGCTACGAGATACACCCGGGCGAAGATTTGCACGATGGTATTACTTTCGAAATGTTTTTAGAAAAGGTGAACAATCATTCAAGAGCAAACTTACTGTACGATCCATCACACTTTGTATTGCAATGCCTGGATTACCTGGAGTATATCGACATCTATCATGAGCGCATCAAGATGTTCCATGTGAAAGATGCCGAGTTTAACCCAACCGGCCGACAAGGTGTTTATGGCGGCTACCAAAATTGGGTTGACCGTGCCGGACGTTTCCGTTCACTGGGCGATGGTCAGGTTGATTTTAAATCAATCTTCAGTAAAATGGCGCAGTATGATTTCCCGGGATGGGCAGTTCTGGAATGGGAATGTGCCTTAAAACATCCTGAAGATGGTGCCCGTGAAGGTGCACAGTTTATAAAAGACCACATTATACACGTAACCGACCGTGTTTTTGATGATTTTGCAGCATCGGGTATTGATGCTTCGTTAAATAATAAGATATTAGGAATATAAAACAAACACCCCCACAACAATGAAGAAGACATTTAGCATTTTAACCTTAGCCGCATTTTGTACCCTAATGGCAGCCTGCGGTGGCGGCACAAAATCAGACAAGGTAAGTACAGATAGTACTACCGCAACCAATCAAACTGCTGTAGCCCAAAGTTCAGACGCGGCACAGGATACATCAACCAAAACCGGTGCAGAAAAAACTGGCGGTGGTGTAGCATCATCATCAAAAGGCGCAGAGCTGATCTCTAAAAACGATTGCTTAAGCTGCCATAAAGAACATGATAAACTGGTAGGCCCTGCTTATGCGGATGTGGCTAAAAAATATACTTCGGCTGATGTTGATAAACTGGCTGATAAGGTAATTAAAGGTGGTTCTGGCAGCTTTGGCGATGTGCCAATGAGCGCTCACCCTTCATTATCTGTTGATGATGCCAAAGAAATGGTTAAATACATACTTACCGTTAAATAATCAGCATCATGAATGCAGCAACCCGAGTAAAGTTATCATTCATGATGTTCCTGGAGTTTTTTATCTGGGGCGCGTGGTTTGTAACATTAGGTACCTACCTGTTAACCAACCTTAAAACTTCGGCTACCGAAGTAGGGGTGGCATTTTTAACCCAATCAATCGGTGCTATCGTAGCTCCGTTTATTATTGGTTTAATTGCCGACAGGTTTTTTTCGGCACAAAAAATACTGGGTGTTTTGCACCTGGTAGGGGCAGTGGTATTATACCTTGCTTCAAAAGCGCCTGATTTCAGTTCATTCTACCCCTATGTATTGTTGTACATGATTGTGTACATGCCAACTTTGGCACTGGTAAACTCAATCTCGTTCCGTCAGATGACTAACCCGAGCAAAGAGTTCCCACCAATCCGTGTATTAGGTACTTTGGGCTGGATTGTTGCTGGTTTCACTATCGGCTGGTTAGGCTGGGAGAAAAACGGTACCCTTGATTTAACTTTTAAAACGGCTGCTGCAGCTTCATTGATCTTAGGCTTATTCAGCTTCACACTGCCGGCTACGCCTCCAATTAAACGTGAAGGCAAAACTACGGTAAGCGATATTTTAGGCCTGGATGCGATTAAATTGTTGAAGAACAAATCGTATTTGGTATTCTTTTTAGCGTCTGTTGCTATCTGTATCCCGCTGGCATTTTATTACAACTTTACCAATCCGTTCTTAAACGAAGTTGGTATGCAGGGGGCTGCAGGTAAACAGGCTTTCGGCCAAGTATCTGAGTTGGTATTTATGGCGCTGATGCCTTTCTTCTTTGTAAGACTTGGCGTTAAAAAAATGCTGGCATTTGGTATGTTAGCATGGGTTCTACGTTATATTTTCTTCGCCTATGGCGATATCGGCAACAACTATTGGATGCTGATTGCCGGTATCGTGATGCACGGTATCTGTTACGATTTCTTCTTCGTAACCGGACAAATTTATACCGATAATTTAGCTGGCGAACGCTTTAAAAGTGCAGCACAAGGTTTCATCACTTTGGCTACTTATGGCGTTGGTATGCTTATCGGTTTCCTGATTTCAGGCCCGATTGTGGATTCATACAAAACAGGAGATAATACACACAATTGGATGCAAGTGTGGTTGATTCCGGCCGGCATTGCAGGTGTGGTATTGGTACTGTTCCTATTATTATTCCGTGATAAAAACCACATGGAAACAGACCCAAGCCTGGATTTGAGCGAACAAAAGGACATGCGTTTAGACGTTTAAGCATAAAACTGAATGGCAGATCGCAGAACAGCTATTAAAACTATACTGGCAGGCACGGCAGCAGTGTCGGCCGCCGGTATGCTGGCCCCTTTTACAGCAGAAGCTTCGACTATGGATTTAGATGCACCTTTAAAGGGTAATATTAACCACTCGGCCTGTCGTTGGGTTTATAACGATCTGACATTGGATCAGCTTTGTGTTGAAGCGAAGAAGATCGGCTTGAAAGGTATCGATTTACTCGGTCCCAAAGAGTGGCCGACTATCAAGAAATACGGACTGGATTCGCCTATGTGCAATGGTGCCGAGCTGGGTTTGTACGATGGCTTTAACGACAAGAAATTCCACGAACAGCTGATTAAGAACTACACCGAAATGATCCCGTTGGTGGCAGCAGCAGGTTATACCAACCTGATCTGTTTCAGCGGAGCGCGTCGCGGTAAAAGCGATGAGGAAGGATGGAATAACTGTGTGGAAGGTTTAAAACAACTGCTACCCTTAGCCGAAAAACACAAAGTAGTTTTGGTGATGGAATTGCTGAACAGCAAACTCGACCACAAAGATTACCAGTGCGACCGTACCTGGTGGGGAGCTGAACTTTGCAAGAGATTAGGTTCTGAGAACTTTAAACTGCTGTATGATATTTACCACATGCAGATTGATGAGGGCGATATCATCACCAACATTAACCAGTACCACCAGTACATAGCGCATTACCATACGGGCGGCGTACCCGGCCGTCATGATATTGACGATACGCAGGAGCTTTATTACCCGGCTATTATGCGGGCCATTGTAGCTACGGGTTTCAAAGGATTCGTGGCTCAGGAGTTTACCCCGAAAGATCCTAAAAATAAAATAGCGGCTTTACGCAAGTGTGTACACATTTGCGATGTATAGCCTGCTAAGCAATTGAACTCAATTATAAACTAAAAATACATCGACATGACTACCAGAAGAGCATTTTTAACTCAGGCAGGCTTGTTTGCTACAGGCGCTTTACTGATGCCTAAGTTAACATCTGCAAAAATAGATGGCAAAGCAGGTTTACAGCTTTACAGCCTTCGCGAGCAATTACCGGCAGACCCGAAAGGCGTTATTGCCAAAATTGCACAGGCAGGCTACAAAGAAGTTGAAACTTACGGCTACAGCAAAGAGCATGGCTTTTTTGGCTTAAGCGCGAAAGAGTTTAGCAATGTGTTAAAAGCTAATGGTCTATCAACCCCAAGCGGCCACTATGGCATGGATATGCTATTTGCCGAAGGTAAATTCGGTGAACTGGATGAGGCTATCGAAGCTGCACAAATTACCGGTCAGCAGTATGTGACTATCCCTTACCTGGGCGATAAGTTCCGCAAGACTGGTGCCGATTTAAAGAACGTTGCTGCTAAAGTAAACTTGGCTGCAGAGCGTGCTAAAAAAGGCGGTTTAAAGCTGGCTTATCATAACCATAACTTCGAGTTTGATAATATAGACGGAACATCATTGTACGAAACACTGGCTAAAGAAACCAATGTTACTTTAGAAATGGACCTGTACTGGGCTGTACGCTCTAACCAGGACCCAATTAAATGGTTCGAGAAATATCCGGGACGTTTCCACATGGTACACGTAAAGGATATGGACAAAGGCCAGCCCGAACTGAATACCGAAGTGGGTAAAGGTTCTATCGATTTCAAGAGTATTTTTGCGAAAGCGAAACTGGCCGGCATCAAACATTTTATTGTTGAGCAGGAAAATTTCAAGATAGACCCATACGCAAGTATTACCGAAAGCAGCAGATATTTAAGAAACGTATTGTTAGGTTAATTGTAGTATCATGATGAAAGCAAAATTAATTTGCACTGCTTTATTGGCCGGAGGCTTTTATATGGCACAAGCACAACAAACCGCAAAACCAGAGGATACAGAGTTTTATACCCCCGTGCCTCCAAAGGTTACGCCGGGTAAAATAGAATACAAAGGCGCACCGTCAGATGCTATTGTATTATTCGATGGTAAAAATCTGGACGCCTGGAAATCTGTAGATACGGATGGCCCTGCTTTATGGACTGTTGGCGGCGGCATTGTAACCGTTAAAAAGGGTACAGGCAACATTGAAACCAAGCAAAAATTCACCAACTACCAGTTACACATCGAATGGCGTGTACCTGCAAACATTACTGGTGAAGGCCAGGCACGTGGTAATAGCGGCGTGTTTTTAGCCTCGATAGGTAAAGGCGATGCCGGTTACGAGTTACAGGTACTGGATAACTACGAGAACAAAACTTATACTAACGGCATGGCCGGTAGTATCTACAAACAGTTTGTTCCCTTGGCTAACCCATCCCTTAAACCCGGCGAGTGGCAAACTTATGATGTGATTTGGACAGCCCCAACTTTTAACGAAGACGGAACTGTTAAATCACCTGCACGTGTAACTGTAATTTTTAACGGTGTACTGGTGCAAAACAACGTAACGCTGTTAGGCCCAACTCAATACATCGGCAAACCAAGCTACAGCGTTAAACACGGCGCAGCTCCCATTAAACTGCAAGCCCACGGCGACAAAAGTGAACCGGATAGCTTCAGGAATATTTGGGTGAGAGAGCTGCCGAATTAGTGAATCAGAATCAAGAATCGAGAGTCAGGAATCAAGACTTTTAAATAATAAGAAAGGCAAACGATATCGTTTGCCTTTCTTATTTACCCTCAGCCCGTCATTGCGAGGTACGAAGCAATCTCGTAACTATACAGATCATATAAGCATTGGCGACGAGATTGCTTCGTACCTCGCAATGACAAGTTTATTCTTAATTTTTTAAAAACTACTGTGACGAACCCAACATAACCCAACAATTGTGGTATCTTAATTTTCGGTCAGCACAACATTGGCCACACCACACCCTTTCAAAAAAAATTGAGCAGCCACGAGTTTTCTTTGGTTTCTTTCTTTTGCGGAAAAAGAAAGTGACATCCACTAACGATGAATAACTCACACTACCGCTCCTAATGAAAAGCGGATTGTGCGGTATTGAAGTTAGTGCTAATAGGTCTGAGATTATTAATGTTGTGTGTGTTTTTATGGGTATTAATGAGCTCTCTACGGTCGGTTGTCTTCGTACCTCGCAATGACGTGCTGAGGGGCATCTTGTCTCCTGACTCTTGTTTCTTGCCTCTATTTAAAGTTATTTTGATACTTTTAAGTACTTAATCCCCCTTATGAAAAATTACTTACTATTAGCTCTTGGCATGGCAATTAGCAGTTTTGCTTTTGCCCAGACAGATACGTTGCAGAAAGTTGATGCAGCTACACGGAACAGTGCGGCTCAACAGCAGAAGCCTTATGTGATCATGATCTCGATAGATGGTTTCCGGTATGATTATGCTACGCTTCATCACGCCGATCATTTAAAAGAATTGGGCGAAAAGGGTGTGCATGCCGAGTCGATGATCCCATCGTATCCATCATTAACATTTCCTAACCATTATACATTGGTTACCGGTTTGTATCCTGCTCATCACGGGCTGGTGCAGAATTATTTTTACGACCGCAACTTCAAATCATTCTATTCCTACAAATCAAAAACTGCTACCGAGGGTAAATGGTATGGTGGCACGCCGATATGGTTGGTAGCCGAACGCCAGAAGATGCTTTCGGCAAGTTTTTACTGGGTAGGGTCGGAGGCTGATATTCAGGGTCAATATCCAACCTATTACTATAAGTATAATGAGAAGATCGGCATACATGATCGTATCCAAACCGTGGTAAACTGGTTAAAGCAGCCTGAAGACCGTCGCCCGCACCTAATCACTTTCTATTTCCCGGAGGTAGATCACCAGGGGCATAAATACGGACCGGATGCACCGGAAACGGATAAGGCTGTCCACTTTATTGATTCTGCCATTTATGAGCTGACCAAAGCGGTTAAAGCAACCGGCTTAAACGTTAACTACGTGGTAGTATCAGATCATGGTATGACTAAGATAGACCGTGAGCAAAGCCCAATCACACCTGCCATTGCCTTAGATACCAATAAGTTTATCAGGGCTGATGAAGGTGTATTAACGCACCTCTATGCTAAAAAAACTGAATACATTGAAGTTGCTTATGCCGAAATTAAAGCCGAAGCTAAAGACTATAAAGTTTACTTACGCGATGAATTGCCTGCGCAATGGCACTATAGCACCAAGGATGATAGGTATAACCGCATCGGCGATATTGTGTTGGTACCTAACTGGCCGGAGTCATTTAACTCCCAACACCGTAAGCTTGACCCTGGGGCGCATGGTTATGATCCTTATGCAGTGAAAGATATGCATGCCATTTTTTATGCATGGGGGCCGAATTTTAAGAAAGGTTTAACCGTTCCTACATTCCAGAATGTGGATATTTTCCCGATGGTGGCACAATTGTTAGGGTTGACTTATACGGAGAAAATAGATGGCACTAAAGAACTAGCCGAAAAGGTGTTGGTGAAGAAATAAGTCTCAAACACGACTCAAAAAAGAAAGGCTTCCTGAATTAACGGGAAGCCTGTCTTGATTTAATGTAAATATATTGGAGCGCTTATTTGGCCGATTTGTTGTACAACTCGTTAAATAACATTTTGAAAGTATTATGCGATTGTCCGCGGAAAGTGATCTCCGGTCCGAAGGCATAAAGCGTACCATTACCAACTGGTGCGGTAAAGGCAGCCACACCATCTTTCAGGTATTTTTGGCCCCAGGCCCAGCCGCTGCGCAGTGGTTTGTCTGTAGCATACCAGGCAAGTGGTTTAACGCCTTTGGCTGCTGCATCAGCATCCAGTTTAAATACAGGGCTGCTGTCAAAATCAACATCGGCTTCGCTAAACATACCCCAGTTGGCTGGCTGTGTGGTATCAACAGATACACGCAATACACTGCCAGGGATATAGAATCTGTCGCCTGATAATGGCTTATCATCGCTTCCCGGTTCAACTAATGCGTTTTTAACCGGCAAGTCTAACTGGTAAGCTAGGTTGGTGCTTGTGCCGATGGTTACAATGTTACCACCTGCTTCCAGAAATGCTTTCAGTTGAGGGATTGATTTTTCAGTAGTGATACGTCCCGGCATAGCACGGTACTCTTCTGGCAGGTCTTCTGGTTTAGGCATACGGCCGAAGAACTCGCCGCCACCATTACCTGCGCCGCCGCGTTTAGCAGGGATAGCGCCGCCAACAAATACAATTACATCGTATTTCGATTTCAGGTTACCGCCATCAATCTCCTGCGGATAAATCAATTTGAAAGGGAAGTGGTATTGCTCCATCATCCAACGAACCCAGCCCGAAGGAATTGAGCCTCCGTAAGTATCCCAAACTGCAATGCGTGCCGGGGTAATTTTAACCAGATCTTTCGGTTTTTTATTGGCGGCGATAACCTTAACACCGTAACCCGGAGCTGACTTTTCTAACTCAGTATAAGCAACTTTATCTGTAGCGGGTATAAAGAAAGTACCTGCTGTAGCATCTGTAGTGCCTTGCATGCTATTTTTAACACGGTAAACAGCTACTCCTTTGTTTAGTAAATCATTTACCACGATGAACGAGTTATTAACGTTACCGCTTAACAAATAGCCGTTTTTAGCAGCAGCCGGAACGGTTGTGGTGGGCGGATTTTGCAATTGACCGTAAGGGATACGCTCGAACGGACCGGTAAAGCCATCCAAAATACGGTCAAAAGTTACACCCATTTGGAAAGCCAGTGTCCAGCCTGCAATATCGTACGGGCGGATAGGGGGGCCTCCAGGATATTGAAAATCATTCGGGTGATCCTGCGGCTCAAACATATCAATCACATGTGCACGGAAAGCCTGATCTGTTTTTACAATGTATGACCCGGCCGGGTATTGTTTGCCTGCAACAGTAAACGGAGCAGTAGCTTTTTGGATCAGGATCCCAGATTTAATTAACGCGTTAATAAACTTAACTGTAGTAGGGAAATCGGGCTGATTGGTGGTGATGATATAACCACGAGGATCGCGCAAAGTAGGGTTACGCAATACCGAATCGAAATATTTAACCGGGATGTTCGGGCCACGGCCTTCGCCGCCCAAAGTTACAGCACCACCACGGCGACCGCCACCTTCGGCAGGGGCTGGTTTGTTTTTTTCATAAAGTGCGGTAATGGCTTCAGCGCGTTTAGGCGATAAAGTCCAGTAATCGGCGCTGCCATGCTCAATCGAATTTTTACCCATGCGGTAAGCGTTGTATAACAACTCATCGCGGTTACGCACAGCATAATCTAATACGGCAAAGTTTAGCGATACCGAATAATCGATTGATTGCTTGTAGTGCCATGGCTGCGGCGTAATTGGGAATGGCGTGTTACTGCTCGGTATCAGGCGGTCTGGTACCAAAGGTATTTCTGATGGGGTAGGGCTACCTACAATTTCGGTAAGCAAACCAACCATATTATGGAAATAAGCTGTGGTACGTAAACCACCATTCCACCAGGTAGAAAAACTGGTACCGTTACGCTCGGTATAACCCGGTTTGTTTTCAGCATTCAGGCGGCTTACCATAGCGGCACCAACACCGTCGATACTGGTCATCAATAACGGGTCAAACACATAGTTAAACGGGTCGCGGTATGGTGGGCCGGCCACAACAGATCCTGGAGGGCCTGCCTGGTGGTGGTTATAAATAATTTCGGGCATCCACTCCAGGTATTGCTGGCGGGCAATGTTCTGGCTTTCTTTCATGTTCATGATAAAAAAGTCGCGGTTATTATCATGGCCAATGTATTTTTCCCAAAGTCGCGGTACGTTCATGTTACGCTTTTTAGGGTCTTTTTCGCTCATGTACCAGTTGGCCACCAGCTCTTGCCCATCGGGGTTGGCGTGTACAAAAAGTATAATGGTATTATCCAGTATCTCCTTCACCTGTGCATCGGTGCGGGTTACCATCTCGTAAGCAGTTTCCAGTAACTGGTGCGAGCCTACGGTTTCGCTGGCATGCAAACCACCATCAATCCAGATAATGGCCTTACCTTCACCGGCCAGTTTATGAGCCTCGTCATCACTTAAACCTTCGGCACGTGCAAGCTTTTGGGCAATGGCTTTGTATTTGTCAAGGTGTTTTATGTTTTCGGGCGAAGAAACGATCAGCATAAACTGGTGGCGGCCTTCTTCGGTTAAACCGATATCAACATATTTTGCTCTGGGAGAGGTAGCCAGTTTTTTAATAAAAGCCTCACTTTGGGTGTAGTTGGCCAACTGGTAATCATCACCAATGTTAAACCCAAAATGCTCTTTGGGGGTGGGGATGGATTGTGCACTGGCCATAGAAACGGCCAACAGCATGCACGAGACATAACCGGTAAATTTGCGCATCGTATTTAGTTTAGAGTAATTATTAGCCCAATTTATGGATTTGGTATCTAATTGCGGTGTAACTTTTTTGAAGCATATATTTAACTGTTATTGAACTTATTATTAATTAAAAGTTATATTTAACAGCGGTGATGCTTATTATATGAGCAATATCACATCCTAAACAAAATCTATTACGTATAAACTATAAATATCTCTTTTTAACCAATTGTATGATTAACCGCCACCTTGTGTTTAAAGGTATGCGCGCATTAATAGTATTTTTATTAGTGTTGCCAATGCTTAGCTATGCCCAGCCCCAAACGCTGAAGGTAGAGCACATGGGTACGCAGCAGGGTTTATCGCAGGTTAATGTAAGTGTAATTATTCAGGATAGTAAAGGCTTTATATGGGCGGGTACCCGCGATGGGCTTAACCGCTACGACGGCTACAAGTTTACCACCTACAGGCACGACCCTAACGACCCTTACAGCATAGGTGCAAATTTTGTGCAGGATGTTGTGGAAGATAAAAGCGGCAACCTCTGGATTGCTACCCAAAGCGGCGGGCTTAATATGTACGATAGGAAAACCGACCGTTTTTACCGCTACCAATACAATGCCCGCGACCCTGAAAGTATATCGAGCAATGTGATTAATAAACTGGCTTTAGATGATAAAGGTAATTTATGGATAGGTACGCAAAAAGGCGGGTTAAACTGCATGAACCTGCAAACAAAGAAGTTTAAGCACTTTATGCATACCGAGTACGATGTTAACAGTATAAGCGATAACAATGTACGGCATGTATATTTTGATAGTAAGCACCGGCTGTGGGTTGCTACTTTCAATGGACTCAATTTGTATGATACCCAAACAGGTAGTTTTATAAAATATCAGCACAAAGATGATGACCCGCAAAGCTTATCGAGCAACTCTGTCAATTGCCTTTTTGAGGGAAGCCAACATCATTTATGGGTAGGTACGCAAGATAAGGGCCTCAATGATTTTGATATTGAAACAGGTAAATTCAAGTCTTTTTTGCATGATGATAAAACTAACAGTATATCAAGCAATACTATTTATGCCATTAATGAAGACGATGATCACAATTTATGGATTGGTACAGAAAACGGCGGGTTGAGTATTTTTAATCGTGCAGAAAAACGTTTTCATAATTATAACCATGATGATATAGATAATACGAGCCTTAAAGGCAATTCCTTTTACTCGATCTGTAAAGACCGGATGGGTAACATGTGGCTTGGTGCTTTTAGTGGTGGCATTAATTTGTTTAAAAGAAGTACACTTAGTTTTAAGCTGTACAAGCACACATCAGATCCTAATAGTCTCTCGAATGATTTTGTGCTGGATATTAAAGGCGATAAGGAGGGCAACCTTTGGATAGGTACCGATGGTGGCGGCCTCAATAAACTGGATCGCAAAACCGGGAAGTTTACCGTTTACAAGCACGATGATAATAACAAAAACAGCATAGCCGGCAACTATGTACTTAAGGTTATCCATGATGCCGATGGTGATACCTGGTTAGGTACCTGGGGCGATGGGGTAAGCCTTATTGACCATGCCACGCACAAGGTTACCAACTTTAAGCATGACCCTAACAACCCGCAAAGTTTAGTTTCTAATAACATATATGCTATTCTGCAAACAAGGGATAAAAAGATCTGGATTGGTACTTACGATGGCGGGCTGGATCAGTATGATAAAGTTACCCATGTATTTAAGCATTATACTTTTGATGAAGATAATCCGCACAGCATTAGCTCTAACCGTGTATATGCTTTGTATGAAGATAGTCACGATAACCTGTGGGTGGGCACGTATGATAGCGGCCTCAATCTGCTCGATCGTAAAACAAACACCTTTACCCGGTTTATACATGATGAAAAGCATAACAGCATCAGTAATAATACCGTTCCCGATATTTTAGAAGATAGTAAAGGCAATCTGTGGGTGTGCACCTATACAGGTTTGGATAAGTTTGATTACAAAAACCGCCACTTTACCATATTTACCCAAAAAGAAGGCCTGCCAAATGATGCTGTTTATGCAATATTGGAAGATAGAAACGGTAACCTGTGGATGAGCACCAATGATGGTATTGCCATGTATAATACAAGCCGTAACACATTTGAAAATTATACCACAGAAGATGGCTTGCAGGGTAACGAGTTTAAACCTCACTCGGCCTATAAAGCGCCTGATGGCACACTTTATTTTGGTGGCTTGAATGGTTTTAATGCTTTTGACCCCGATCATATTTTAAAACCACCCGGTTTTTCTCCACTGGTTATTACCGAGTTTGAATTGTTTAATAAGCCTGTACATATTGCACGGAATATTAAAGATCCATCGCCTTTAAAAGAAGATTTAACAGATACAGATAAGCTCACCTTAAGCTACAAACAATCTATCGTTACTTTTCATTTCGCAGCATTGGATTACGGCGACCCCGCCAGAAAAGAGTACGCCTATATTTTAGAAGGCTTTGACCATAGCTGGAATTATGTAGAAAGCCGTAATACAGCATCGTACACTAATATCCCGGCAGGTACTTATGTGTTTAAGATAAAATACAGAGATAATACAGGCAACTGGTCGCCCGAGAGCAAAGGGCTTACAATTACTATTATTCCGCCTTTTTGGCAAACCTGGTGGTTTGAGTTGTTTGTGGGTATTATTATTGCCGCCCTCATTTACCTGGGCTTTAAGATGCGGATAGACAGGATCAACGAGCAAAAGCTCGAACTGGAAACCCAGGTGCGCGAACGCACAGACCGCCTGGCGCAAATGACAGCTAATGAACGCAAGTTACGTGAGGATGCTGAGCAAGCCCGCGAAGAAGCTGAGAAAGCAAATAAAGCAAAAAGCACCTTCCTGGCCACAATGAGCCACGAGATCCGCACGCCGATGAATGGGGTTATCGGGATGGCAACGCTGCTTTCATCAACAGAACTCACTACCGAACAGGATGAATACGTAGAAACCATTAAGAATTGCGGTGATGCTTTGCTGGCGGTAATTAATGATATCCTGGATTTTTCGAAGATAGAATCGGGGAATATGGAGCTCGAGGTACAAGAGTTCGACCTGCGCGATTGTATTGAAGGTGTGCTGGATGTATTCGCCGCTAAAGCTGCCAAGCTTGATCTTGATCTGGTGTATCAAATCCACCATGATGTACCCACCCAAATAGTAGGGGATAGTTTGCGACTGCGACAAGTGTTGATCAATCTTATCGGCAATGCCATGAAGTTTACTACGCATGGCGAAGTGTTTGTGGATGTGAAAAAGACAAACTCAGATGGCGAATACTTCGACCTGAATTTCAGTGTGCGCGATACAGGCATTGGTATCCCCGATGATAAGCTGGACAGGCTGTTCAAAGCTTTCTCGCAGGTAGACTCGAGCACAACCCGTAAGTATGGCGGTACCGGCCTCGGTTTGGCTATTAGTGATAAACTGGTTAAACTAATGGGAGGGACGATAAGTGCCGAGAGTGAGGTGGGGGTTGGTTCTACATTCGTATTCACTATTAAAACCAAAGCTGGCCTTAAAGCACAGCGCACTTATGTAAACCTTACAACGGCTGATATTGCGAACAAAAAAGTGTTGGTTGTGGATGATAACCCCACCAACCGCAACATACTGGAAACGCAATTGAAGCAATGGAATTTGGTTCCCCTGATGGCATCTTCCGGGCAGGAAGGATTGGAAATATTAGAGCAAAACCCCGATACCAGCCTGATAATAACCGATATGAGCATGCCCGGAATGGACGGTGTTCAGTTTACGGGTAGTGTTAAAAAGAAGCATTCTAAATTACCTGTGATATTACTGAGCTCGATTGGTAATGAGCAAAGCAGGCAGGTATCGCACTTGTTTAATGTAGTGCTCACCAAACCCACCAAACACAATATTTTGCACAAACAGATCATCGATCAGCTGAAAAGCAATGGCAGTATTGTAAAAGAAACCAGGATCTCTAAAACACAGTTCGACAAAGGCTTTGCCAAACAATACCCGTTTGATATTTTAATTGCTGATGATAACGCGGTTAACCAAAAGCTTACACAACAAATACTCACCAAAATGGGCTACAAGCCAGATGTTGCTGTTAACGGGCACGATGCGGTAAACGCGGCGGCAAACAAGCCATATCAACTGATATTTATGGATGTGCAAATGCCCGAAATGGACGGTATGGAGGCAACCCAGTTTATCCGCCAGAATTTGGAAAAACAGCCCGTAATTATTGCCATGACTGCCAATGCACTCTCTGAAGACCGCGAAGCCTGCCTCAAGGCCGGTATGGACGACTACTTAAGCAAACCCATGAAACTCGACGAAATTGTTGCCATGCTGGAAAAGTGGGGGAAGAAAATAGTTCAGTAGTTCATTTGTTCAATGGTTCATTGGTGCTGTTCTGAAATATTAATTAGCATTTGAATGACTCAACAAGTAAATGAAAATTCAAATACCATTAGTATCTTGAGCACCTTAATGAACTAATGAACACAGTGAACTAATGAACGAAAATCACCAGCTCGAGCGTGGCTTGTCGCTCACCCAGGCAACAGCCATTAACATGATCGATATGGTGGGTATTGGTCCCTTTATTACCATACCATTTATTGTGGGTGCCATGAAGGGGCCACAGTGTATTATTGCCTGGTTGGTAGGCGCATTACTGGCTATTATGGATGGTTCCATTTGGGCAGAAATGGGAGCTAAGTGGCCTCAGGCCGGTGGCAGCTATGTTTTCCTGCAAAACCTGTATGGCAAATGGGGTAAAATGTTCGCCTTTCTGTTTATCTGGCAAACTACCATACAGGCGCCTTTGGTTATAGCCAGCGGTGCTATCGGCTTTTCCCAGTATCTTACTTACCTCGTAAATTTAACCGGTTGGGAACAGAAAGTGGTGAGTGGAGCATTGGTAATACTATTGGTGCTGCTTCTATACAGAAACATTAAAACGGTAGGTAAAATCTCAGTTATACTTTGGATTATTACCGGCGGTACATTTATCTGGCTTATTGCATCAGGATTTAACGGTTTTAACAGTAAGCAGGCTTTTACAGTAAGTAAAGATGCCTGGGATCTTACACCCTTATTTTTTGTAGGCTTAGGCCAGGCCTCGCTTAAAACGGCTTACTCATTTTTGGGCTACTACAATGTTTGCCAGTTAGGCGGCGAGATTAAAAACCCCGAGCGTAATATCCCGAGGGCTATCTTTATCTCTATTGCCGGTATTGCAGTACTTTATCTGGGTATGCAAATTATGATGCTGGGTATATTGCCCTGGCAGCAGGTAGCTAAATCAGATTTTCCCATTAGTTTGTACTTTCAGCATATATACAACAACGGTGTCGCTAAATTTGCCACTGGGCTTATTCTTATCATTGCTTTATCGTCTCTCTTCTCGGTAACACTGGGATACTCGCGTGTGCCTTATGCTGCAGCTATCGATGGTAACTTCTTTCCGATCTTTGGTAAGATACATCCAACCAAAAAGTTTCCACACGTTTCGTTATTATTCCTGGGGGCCTTCGCCTTTGTGTTTAGCCTGCTATTTAAAATGAAGGAGATCATTACCGCCATTGTAACTATGCGTATTATTATCCAGTTTTTAGGGCAGGCATTCGGGGTAATCTGGTGGCATTATCACAAACCTAAAGATGCAAGGCCTTACAAAATGTGGCTGTTTCCAATACCTGCTATTATTGCCATCATTGTATGGTTATTCATCCTGTTAACCAGTCCGTTGTTTTACATTGCTACAGCTGGGGGGATAATTTTAACCGGGTTAATTATCTATTTCTTTTGGCAGCGTAGAGCGGGTAAGCCATTGCCGATAGACATTGTTTCGTAATTTAATTATTTAGGTTATTTCTCTTTAAAAGAAATCGGTTGCGCCCGTGTACAGAATGTTACAATCCATATAAAACATTCTGTAATATTTTGGTATTTACAATACGTTTAATATCCAACAATGCTACGCGTACTCAGCCGGTCTTTATTTCTAATATTTTTCTGCACTTGCATCAGTATAACATCTGTAAGCGCCTATGCCATACTGGCCCACGAAGCTATTGTTGATGCCTGCTGGAATAAAGACATCAAACCCATGCTTAAAGAGCGGTTCCCGATGGCTACCGACTCTGATATACAAGTGGCCCACTCTTATGTATACGGTGGCGCCATGATCCCCGATATGGGTTATCTCCCCATGGGAAGCGCCTATTTTAGCGACCTGATGCATTATGTACGCAGCGGTTACATGATCCAGAATTTACTCAGCGAAGCCCAAACCCTCAACGAATACGCTTTTGCACTCGGTGCATTATCGCATTATCTGGCTGATGAGTACGGCCATTCGAGGGCTACAAACCGTACTGTGCCTACCGTTTACAAAGACCTCCGCAAAAAGTACGGCAATTATATTACCTATGGTGATGATCATGTTTCGCACAGCAGGATAGAGTTTTCGTACGATGTATTGCAGATTGCACGCGGTAATTACAACAGCGATTCGTACCATGAGTTTATTGGCTTTAATGTTTCTAAACCTGTACTGGAACGGGCTTTTCTGAAAACCTATGGCGAACGGCTCGATGATGTGTTCGGTAATTTCGAAGGCAGCGTATCTACCTTTAGATGGGGCGTTAAAAACCTGATGCCTACCTTGGTTAAGAAGACCTGGAAATCTGAAAAAGACAGTATCCTGAAACGCCAGCCAGGCATGACCGAGAAGAAGTTCAAATACAAAATGAAGAAACGGGAATATCACCAGGAATTTGGTAAAGGTGAATCAAAACCCGGTTTCTGGGCTAATACATTGAGCTGGATTATCAACGCACTACCAAAGATCGGCCCGCTTAAAACGCTAAAATATGTAGACCCTGGCAAGGATGGAGAGAAGTTTTTTATCCATAGTTTTGATACCATACTGGTTTGCTACAAACAGGACCTACAAGCCGTGCGCGACCATACCCTTTACCTCAAAGACATAGATTTTGATACCGGCCGACCAACCCAGATAGGTGAATATGCACTCGCTGATCAAACCTATGCCGATTGGCTCATCAGCTTGCAGAAAAAGAATTTTCAATACTTGAATCCGGCTTTGAAAGAGCATTTGCTCAACTACTATGTCGACCCGCAGAATATACCGGCATCTAAAAAGTTCCCCATTAATTGTGATGATGTGGAAACGGCATTGGCGGCTTTGAAGGTTGCGCCTACTGTAACTGATACTGCAAGGGTTGCGGGGGGAAGATAATAAGGAATCAAGAGTCGGGAATCAAGAATCGAGACCAGCTAAAAGAGGATGTCATGCTGAGGCTCTCGAAGCATGGTGGGCAAGCCTCTACGCGCTGTCAGAACACACCCCTTATTGAAGTTTGTGCTAAATGTACTGCACAATAATTCCCCTCTCGAGAGGGGAGAGTACGGACATTGCAATTTGCAGCAACATTCATGGGGGTGTGTTATGCGTTGAACAAATCCGAAATCGAACATCCGAAATCCGAAATAACTCTTACTTTTGCACCAATGAAACCATCATGTATTCATGATAGCTTCATTACCGTTAAAGAACAAATTAACTTAATGAAAAACCGGTTCATCTGTATGTTACTGCTATTGGGGCTGTTTAGCGCCCAGTTTTCGCAGTATTTTATTGAGGCAGGTTTTGATCTGAACCAGAAGTACATTGCCGAGCGGTTTTGTGTAAACAAAAGCCGGCCATGGATGCACTGTAACGGGCGTTGTTATCTGATGAAAAAGCTAAAGGCGGCTGCTGAGAAAGAGAAGTCTGCCGAGCGTGAAAGTCAGAAAAATAACTTCCAGGTTGCCATCATTACCCAGCCAGATCATTTTTCGTTGAATGAGCAGGACTGCATAACCCTCGTTGTGCCCGAAGCTCCGTTTGCTCTTCCGAAAAATCAACCCTCCATCTTCCAGCCTCCACGGGCATAACGTTTCCCTCTTTTATTAATTCATTTTTTTGACCGGCAGGCATTGCTATGTCTATTCCTATACCATTTTTATGGTTTGGGCCGGTCTGTATTTTATTACCTGGAACCCAATCCATTCAACCGGATACTGGGGTTCCTCATCTATTAATAATGAAACGTTATTACCTTATTTTTATATTTTTTATCGGGCTCATCAACACAGCCTTTAGTCAGCAAATAAACGGAACAGTTGTAGATGCAATTACCCACGAAGCTTTGCAAGGTGTAATGGTGCGCATTGCAGATACTTCAGCTTTAGCACGCCCAATTGTGGTGGCTACAGACCGCAAAGGCAAATTTACCATCAACGCCAATAAGCCATTGAAGTTTAGCATGGTTGGTTACGTGACACAGATCATTAAACCAGGTGACCGTATGCAGGTTATGCTACAACCATTATCGTTAGATTTGCAGCCGGTTGTGGTAACTGCCAGCCGCGAAAAGCAATCCCGCCAGGATGCGCCGATTGCCATTAGTAAAATTAACTCCGTGCAAATTCAGGACACCAAAGCTACCGCACTTTACCAGTTATTAAACAAGGTAGCAGGCGTGTACATGGTTGACTTGGGCAACGAGCAGCATACTATGGCTATCCGTCAGCCTATTACTTACAACGCCTTGTATTTATATATGGAAGATGGTTTGCCGATTCGCCCAACGGGGATCTTTAACCATAATTCACTGTATGAGATCAACATGTCGGGTGTAAAAGATATCGAGGTTATTAAAGGCCCTGCATCATCACTGTACGGCAGTAACTCTGTTGGCGGTGCGGTTAATTTTATCACCCAAAGTCCGCCGTCTGGTTATGCAGGCAATGTATCAGTTCAGGGCGATAACTATCATTACCGCCGTGTGGATGCTAATGGTGGTTTTACCGATGGCAAGTTCGGTTTATATGCCGGTGGCTACGTAGCCCATCAAAGCGACGGCTGGCAGGATTATACCAACTTCGATAAGTACTCGGGCAACTTAAAAGCCACTTACGATTTTGATAACAATACCAAGTTAACTGCTGCCGCATCATACAATTATTTGAACACCCAAACGCCGGGCAGCTTAGATAGTGCACATTTTTATAACCGCAGCTATAGCAGTAACCAAAGGTTTACCTACAGAAAGGTAGAAGCTTTCCGCAGCAGCTTACGTTTGGACCATGCCTGGAGTGCCAAGAGCAATACCTTTGTAACGGCTTTCTTCAGGGATAACTCAACTGCACAATTACCCAGTTATTATATTGCCGATGTGCGTGATGCTAACGGTAAATATCTAAGCTCGAACGGACAGGTTAACGATCAAAAGTTTCGCAGCTATGGTTTACTGGTTCAACATCGTACCGATTTCGATTTCTTGAACTCGCGTATTATTGTGGGTGCTTACCTTGATGACAGCCCGAGCTCGTACTATGCGCAGTACCTGAACATTGATAAAGATCAGGCTAATAACTATTACACCGGCTTTACCAATACAGGTGTTTATATCGATGATTATCGTATCAAATTATTCAATACTGCGGCTTATGCGCAGTACGAAATGAAACCCTTCGAAGCATTACGCATTGTGGCCGGCTTACGTTACGATAGGGTACATTACGATTTTACTAATGGATTGCCACCGAGCAACACCAAGTACAAACAACAGGAAGCCAACAACTTTAACATTGTAGCGCCAAAGCTTGGTTTCACTTATAACCTGGGAGCTAACAAAGGTTTTTACGGAAACTTCAGCGTAGGTTTCCAACCACCAGAGACGGGAGATTTATACAGCTCTCGCCAGTTAGTACCGCTTAAGCAAGCCACGTTTGATAATTATGAACTGGGCGGCTGGTTCTCGGCCCTGAACAAAAAGATGTATTTCGAACTGAGCTTGTTTGATCTGGAAGGTAGGAACGAGATCATCAGTCAGCTATTGCCGGATAACACTACGCAGAACCAAAACGCAGGTGCAACACGCCACCGCGGTATCGAGTATTCGGTTACTTATGCTCCTGTGCAGGATTTGACCTTCCGTTTTAGCGGTACCAATGCCATACATACCTATGTGCATTACAGCGAGGTGCGCACCAATTATGCAACCAACACCAATTACACCATTGTGTACGATGGTAACCGCATGAACAATGCCCCTGCCTGGATTGCCAACAGTGAGCTGACATACAAACCGCACATTTTACCGGGCTTCCGTATTTCACCAGAGTGGCAGCACATTAATCACTACTTTACAGATCCAGCTAATACCAAAACTTACAGCGGCTATGATATTGCCAACCTGCGCACAGGTTATGAATTTAGGCATAGCGGTCTGAAAGGTTTAGGTATCTGGTTTAATGTGTTGAACCTAACCAATAAACTTTACGCCACAACAGTAACCAGCAACCAATATGGCGATACCTATAATGCCGCGCCGCCGCGCACGTATACTTTGGGTATCAGTTACGCTATTTCAAAATATTAATGATGGAAAGTAAATTGAAAAACAAACTGCGTAAAAACTTCTATCAGCTGCACCGCATGGTAGGGCTCATTGCCTTAGTACCGGTGATCTGCTGGACGCTGAGTGGTTTGTCGCACCCCTTTATGTCGAACTGGTTTAGGCCATTTATTCCTCAGGAGGTATTTAAACCACTAACGCAGGATAAAATGCAGCCTAAACTATCCGTTCAGCAAGTGATGGATCAAAACCATTTGGGACAGATCCGCAATTTTGGTTTGGTTAATTTTAATAACAGCACCTGGTATCAGGTGCTGTTAAAAGATAGTACGTACAAATATTATTCGGCCACTAATGGATCATTATTTCCGGATGGGGATCAGGCTTATGCTGTTTATTTGACGCGATTTTTTACCGAAGATTCGATCTCGCCAGTTAAACGGATCAGGCTGCAAACCAAATTTGATAGCGAATATCAGCCCATTAATCACCTGTTACCAGTCTGGAAAGTTCAGTTAAACCGGCCCGATGGTATGACCATTTATGTAGAAACAGGTCAGAGTCGCCTGGCCACCTTCAACAATAATACCCGCAAAATTATGCTGGGCTTGTTCGAAGAGTTTCATACCTGGCAATTTTTGGGCGAAGCCGGTGGTGAAAAACTGCGGATCATTGTGCTAACCTGTATAATCGGTCTATTATTTGTTTCATTACTGACAGGTGTAACCGTTTACGGCTTATTTTGGAAACGGTTTAAAGAGATCGCCCAAAAACGTAAAGCTAAAGGAGGGGAGGACAAACGTTTTGTACACCGTTTCCATCGCCAGCTGGGGCTGATTGTTTCTTTTGTGATGCTCACGTTTGTTATAAGTGCCGCTTTTCACTTATTGGTTAAACTGCATAATTTGAAGCCAGAGAGTAAGCCATTTGAGCAGCGGATTAATCGTAACGAGTTGGTACAGTCTAACCTGAATTTGCCTGTAGCGGATAGTGTAATCCGCAAAGTATCTGTTATCAAATTCAACAACCATGTTTATTATCAGGTATTGAAAAAGAATAAGCAGATGGATTATGTGGATGTACAAAATGGTGAATTGTTAAAAGATGGCGATCAGCAATTGGCTATTTCACTGGCTGGTTATTATCGGGCTATTGATGGTCGGTCATCTTCAAAACCTGATTCTGTAACGCTGATTAAACAGTTTAACAACGATTACGGCTTCAACAACAAACGCCTCCCGGTAGAACAGGTGAGTTATAAAGGCGAAAACTGGTATGTAGAAACAGCTACAGCCAAACTATCAACCAAAACCGCCGGGATTGACAGGGCTGAGGGCTTATCCTTCATTTTCCTCCACAAATATTTCGGGATGACTTGGGCAGGCAAAGATATCCGCGACATTGTAACCATGTTGGCCGCCTTGGGGATTCTCGTAGCATCTTTATTCGGTTTTGCAGCCTTCATCAAAAACAATTAACAATGAAAAGATTAGTAATCATTTTAGCGGTTGTGTTAGCCGGATGCGCACAACCTGCACCGAAAAAGCAAACCGCAGCCAAGTGTAAATACACCTGCGTAATGGATAAAGATGTTTGTTCCGAAAAGCCAGGCGTTTGCCCTAAGTGTGGGATGAGGTTAGTGGAGAAGGAGGAGGAGAAGTAGCAGGGGTTAGTTGCAGTAGCAGTTAAAATCCTCTTACGCGTCATTGCGAGGAACGAAGACAACCGACCGTAGGGAGCTCATTAATACCTATAAAAACAAACACGACATTAATAATCTCAGACCTATGCGCACTTCCTTCCATTACTGCAGAGTCCGTTCTTCATTAGGAGGGGTAGTGAGAGTTATCATCGTCAGTGGATGTTCTTTTTCTTTTCTCTCAAAAGAAAAATGAACCAAAAAGAAAAGTCGCAGCCGGGTCCTGTTGCTACTGAGTACAGTGGTTAGGCAGGGACAGTGGTTACCGCAACATTACCAATGCTGCATGAGGAGAGGATATGTTAAGGTAGTGGTGGACTCGGTCTTATGATTTGCGCGCCATGCGAGCGGTGGCCCTGACGCAAAAGCGTGGCCGTGTAATGGACTTGTGCGGTGGAGCTTTTTTGCGTCTTGATCTTTTGGTTACTTTTGGATCAAGCCAAAAGTAACAGCCTACCCGCGGCGATTGAGCGGGACTGACGTTCGTATTAGCACTGACAAACGATTGGTGTTATGGCGTTAATTAACTACAAAAAGTGTTATTAAACCAAAGAAGCCCCGGCATTACACCGGGGCTTTCTTATGGAGGGGGGATTGTTGTTTTTGTTTAGTATTGTGTAAGCGTAAGCTTAATAGTATCTGCCTGCATGGCGGTAAAAATACCCAATCCGTTGTTTACGTTGGTGGGTATGTTGGCCAGGTTTTGTGATGATGAGCCCGATTGGTTATTCAGCAAATTGATGTACTCTTTATCTACACTCAGCAATATGGCCCGGTAAATACCGATGTAGTTAAACGAGCGGTACAGCATCTGGTACTCTATCGTTTTATTTACGTTAACCGTAAAGTTTACAGGCGGGTTACCACGCGAGTTAACCTGGAAAGGTGCCGTATCATCATTTTTAAAAGCAATAACATGGTAAACCGAATCGGGGTTGCTCCAGCGGAAAGTGGTTGCCACAGAATCTGAAATTGATGATGATGTACCCGTTGGCAGGTTAATGGTGGTTTTGGTGGCTGTGTAATTCTGCGGTTTCTCTGGCATTACAGTTTGCGCCGATACCTGTGTGTTTAGGTAGCTAAACTGTAGCGTATAGGTTTTACCTGTCACCAAAAAGGTATTATCGGCGTAAGTATAAGTACCTGCTGCGCTTTCTGTGAGCGATACTGTTTTGCTGCCGTCAGACAGGGTAAGCGCAAGGCCTTTTATGGCTGCTCCATAAGTAGCGGTATCTGTTAATTGTTTTTGCTGATATATTTTTACGCTGATAGGCTGGCCCGGTATTAAGTAACCGACAACCACAGGTTTGTTGCTGATTGCGGTATCAACAGAGGTTTTAGTACATGATGAAAAAGCCAGCACGCCAAGTATCATCAGGGTAAAAAACATTTGGTGTATTTTTATTTCCATCTTAAGCTAAGGGTTATATTAGGTGTCATGCCCAAGTAGTTTACATTTGAAATTACCACTTGGTTGTTTTGTATACTGTATTGTTTGTACCAGATATTGGTGTGATTATAAGCATTAAATAAGCTGAAACCGATGCTGCCTACTTTATTGCCGCTAATCTTCAACAGATCGTAAGTGGCTGATAGATCGAGGCGGTGATAGGCTGGTAAACGCTCTCCGTTTTTATCGCTAATGGTTAAGTAGGTCTGCTTGTTGCCATCAACTGTGTTAATGGTGTAGCTGCCCAGCGGTGCGGTGTAGGGTTTGCCGGTACTGTAGATCCAGGTAGCAGCAAAGCTCCAGCGCTGCAGGTGGTACATGTTGATGGATTTAAACTCGTTACGCACATCCTGATCAGACGGGAAATAATCTGTACCATAAGCAGCGAATTTGCTTTTAGATTGTGCCAGTGTATAAGCTATCCAGCCGGTGTATACACCAACCTTTTTCTGCAATAATACCTCGATACCCTTTGCCCAGCCATTACCTACATAGTAGTTTTCGGTAATGGTTGCGGTGGTACCAACGCTTCTAAAACCTTCGCCGCCTTGTTGCCTGATGGAGTATTGGGTTAGGCCGTCTAACTGTTTATAATAGCCTTCTACATCAATTAAGAAATCTTTGGTTTCGTAGTTAAAACCAGCGATGTAGTGGTTGGCGCTGCTTACCGGCATGGTTTTGCCATCGGCCAATGTCCAGAAGGTACGGTTACCGTTTAAAATATCTTCACGGGTTACCTGGTTAGTAAACTGGTAGAAACGGCCGCCGGCGACCTTTAGGTTAAAGCGGTCTGTAAGGTGATAGGTGGCATTAAACCGGGGCTCGGTATATAACTTTCCTGTAGGCGAATAATAGGTTTCGCGAATGCCCGGTTGTATATGCAACTTGTTATTAGGATCGTATTCTAATTCGGCATAACTACCTGCAATTTCTCCTGTATTATGCTGACTAATAAGTGATATGGTATCATTCTGTGTATAATCATAATCGATGTTGAGGTAAGAACCATAAGCACCGAATAACACTTTATACTTAGATCCCGCTTGCCATTCCCAGTCAGATTTGAGGCTGAGGTCGCGCAGGCGGTTATGCTCCAGTATGCCGTTGTTTACGTTGGTGGTAGTACCGCTATCGGTTACTGTACCTGTTGTACCCTGGTTATGGTCGCTGTTAAATTGCGAGTAGCTGAGCACGGTGGTTGAGAATAGTTTTTTACCCCAGGTGCTTACCCATTTACCGCTTGTACCCACGTTGCCAGATTTGGTATAATCATTCATCCGTAAATCGCTGCTGTAGCTGGCTACGAATGAGGGAAAATTTAAATCTCGGCTATTATCCAGGTGATCAGTACCCGAGTAATACGTCCAGCTGAACGAATTTTTGTCAGAAGGTGAGTAGGTGTACTTGGCATTCAAATCATAAAAGTATGATGAAGGGGTAGTCTGGTTCATAAAACCGCGGCCACCACCCGGGCCGCCACCGCCTATGGCAGTACTTTTGTTGAACTGGCCGAAGATCTTATCATACAATGGCCCCTGGTACGACCGGCGGAAAGAGACCAACGCCGATGAGTTTTTATTCAGCGGGGTTTCGGCATACAGGTTAAGGCTCAGTAAGCTGATATCGCCACCAATATTGAGCTCGTTTTTGTTACCATCCTTGCCGCGAATCTCGGTAACGGCCGATAACCTGCCGCCATATTTGGCCGAGTAACCGCCTTTGTACATTTCCACATCGCGCACGGCGTTAGGGTTAAATGCGCTGTAGAAACCATAAAGGTGATCTACCTGGTAAACAGTAAAGCCATCAAAGGTCACGAGGTTCTGATCGGGTGTACCACCGCGAACGTAGGCTCCGGATGATGATTCGTTACTGCCACTCACACCGGGCATCAGTTGGAAAGAGCGGAGGATGTCGCGCTCGCCAATGTTAGGCAGTTTATCCAGTGCTGCAGGGGTTAATTGCAGTACACTCACTTTCTTGCTGTCGGTGTTCATAACGCCTTTTTTCTTGTCGGTAACTACAACCTCGCTCAGGGCATTCATGGACGGGAAAAGTGTGAGCACCATTTGCTCTTTGATCTTGGTATCATCCAGCCGGAATTTATCGGGTTGGTAACCCATAAATGATACTTCCAGTACGCAGGTATCGGCAGGTACATTCAACATGGTAAAGTTACCATTGGTGTTGGTGGCCGTGCTCAAACTGGTATTACGGACTGCAACGATGGCTCCCGGCAAAGCTTCGCCCGTATTTTGATCCACTACACGCCCCGAGATCGAGAACATAAAATGCGTTGGCGGACCTTTTGGCGGATCGAGCGTTTTGGGTTTTACTTTAGAGAGCGTCTGGTCCATCTTGTTTAGCTGTTTCAATCGGTCCAGGTCATCTGGCTGTTGCAGCATGTAAATGGTGCCATCATTTTCGACCCAGTAATGCAGATCGTTTTTCTGGCAAACGGTTTTTAGTACATCAAGCAGCGATTCATTAAAAAAGTGCTCCACAATATCCATAGTGTGGAGGGGTTCGCGCTCAAAAATAAAACGCAGTTTGTACTGCATCGAAAGCGTATCGAGCATCGCATCCAGCGGGCAGGAAAAGAAATGGTCGACAACGGTTTTCTTTAAAATTTTTTGAGCTTGTGGTGCCTGGGCATGTAGTTGTTGCGTACAGGCAATAGTTAGAAATAGTAATAGGGGTAAGGAGAGTTTTTTCATCCAGTCGGTTAAGTGTTTAACATTAGGTAGCTGTTCCGTTTTTCGGTATAGGCAACCGGAGCATTGACGTTAAAATTGCCCTTACAGTATGAAGGGTAACTGAAGACCCGACTAAGAGGTGATATGTATCGACGAATACGCTGAAAGAATATACAGGCGCAATTAGTTAATTTGTCGATTTGACAATTTGTCGATGGAAGCACCAATTAGGTAATGTGCTAATTTGTCGATTTGGCAATGAGACCGCAATTAACTAATTTGTTCATTAGTTAATTTGTCGATACCTTTAAATCAATTATTAACGATCATTTAAACCCTGCAAGTCATTGACAAATAGACAAATTACCGAATTAGCACATTAGTAACCATCATGAAAAAACTATTATTATTCTGTTTGCTGTTAAGCCCGGCGCTTGTTAAGGCACAAACTACTGAACCTGCTAAAACTATGACTGCAGCAGAAGCGCGTGAGGTTTATTGCACGTTAACAGCTTCGGACAGGACATTAAGCAGCACTAAAGTAAATGTGACTGTAAATTATGGGCAGGTGGCTAAGGACGACCCGCGGAATATTGCCGAGGCTGCAAAGGTACAGGCTTATATTACCATCCCGGATGCCTTAAATTATATGGCCACGCAAGGCTGGACGGTGGTAAGCAGTACCATTACCAGTGAACGAACTGTTAACACAGCTCACTTTTTATTGAAACGGATAGTTTCGGTTGATACAAAATAGTATCAGCCGTAAACTTTAAAATCCACTCATTTACAAACACAGGTAGTGTTCTGTTGATGAGTATATTGGTGTATAGTATGTTTTATTAACTACTTTTATATCAGTGTTTTTAGCAATAGTTAAGTATAATATCCTAATACTTTAAATTGATAGTTTATTTGGCGATGTTGGACGTTTTGTGTAGGATTTCTCGATAAGAATTATAGATTTGGTATAGAGATGTTAAAAAAACATCATGACCCCAAATGAACATAAACCTTTACATCGACATCCTTTGCGGGGTATTTTGCCTTATTTTTGGAATATGGTTATTTGAGTACATTTTGCGTAGGGCACGTGTTTCAAAAAAGAGCGCATTTTATACAAACACCAAATTGTATGTGCTGTCACTCGTATTTATAGTTATAGGTATCGGGCTTGTTTTTACCGGTATTGTATTACTTAGAACCACTTAATTAAGCCATCATTGTTTACTCGCTGCTCCAGGGTTCTTCGCCGGTTAGGTGTAGGGTGCAGCTATGATCATCTATCTTAAATTCCCAGCTAATCGTATCGTTTTTATCGATATGCAAATCATCGCAACCAAAGAAAAACGATACCTTAAATTTACAGTTAAAGCTGCCTGATAATGTACCGGCATTATAGCTGACCTGGGTTATTTCAAACTCCAATACTTCGGGAGCGCCGCCATTTTGATGATGGTAGGCTTTTAGTGCAGCACACATCTGCAGATAGTTTTTGCCTTCATTGTAATTAAAAACTTTGTTCAAAAAATCTGTAAAGCTGATTTGTTGTGATTGTAATTGCTCAAGTAGCTGTAACGCGAATTGTAGGTCTAACTTTTCTCCCATAAGGCGAAGATAGGATAGAGAGAAGCAAGAGACAAGAAACAAGAGCCAAGAACATAATCTCAGTTTGTCATTTCGACGATAGGAGAAATCTTCTGCTATCGATAAGTAACTTCTATAGGATCTCTCCTTCGTCGAGATGACAAATAACGGAGCCCGCGTTAGGGATAAAAGCGGATACCGGCCAGGTGTGTAATGCCTGCAGGCGTATGAGCAGATAGCCCGGCCCGAAGGGAACGCCGAAATCAATGAGTGAATGAGTGAGTTTTGATCCGATAGCTATCGGATGAGTGAATGAATAGAAGCCGGAGATATGAACCTCGTTTATTTCTATTCTAACCATACCAAATCTTTTCCTCAAGACATTCTTTTAATTCATTAATTCTGCAAACTGCGAAGCATTCTTGAACACCAATGAAAATAATTAATAGTGAAAAATTCTGGTTTAAACAGATTGTCGCCAAAAGAGAATATTAAATAATATGCACATTGTTTTTTGAAACAATAATGATAGTGTACTAAAAAGAAATAATAGTGTAATTGTTACGAAAATAGGCGCACTAAATTCGGGCTCACTATAAACCAATTATTGTTTAATTATGAAAAATTTTTCAAACCAATTCCTTATTGGCGCAATGGCGCTGTGTTTAACTTTTTGTTTAGGTTGCCGGAAAGATGCTAATAAAGCAACTGACCCCGATGCTGTAAAAGCTACCATCCCAAGGGCGGCAGTACCCCAAAGCGCCTTTAATTTATGGGGAACCTGTAATGGTTCGCCTTACCTTATTTCGGGCACCAATGGTATTTGTGTACCGGTTGGCAACTGTAGTTCTGATATTGATGCTGCGCAGCAAAGTACAGGGCAAAATGCTACCGGTTTCCAGTTTAATGGTTGTTTTAAAGGAGGCACAAGCGCTAACAGTTCGGCAAGTGAGCAGGCTGTGTTTTTGTGCGATAATGTTACCCAGTGGAACGGTAATGAGATGGGTTTTGTAAAAACGCTGAATGATAATGCGCTGAAAGGTTACTTACAAGGCGGCGGCAACTACATTACCCAGGTAATTTCTGTGGGCGATAACGGCTACCATACCTACAAAGTGCAGGCACAAAGCGGTAACGTACATGCCGTTGATTTTTATGTTGATGGTACTTACAAATTTACCTTAACCAACAACAGTGGCCACTACTGGAACAATTACGACTATTTTGTGGGCACCAATCATTGGTATGGCGGATCGGCCAATACCGGCCAGCAGATAGAAATGTATAACATGACCACCTATTAATCTACTACGTTTATTTATTAAGAAAGGCCGCTCTTTAATAGAGCGGCCTTTGTTGTAATTAGCTAATTAAATTAACCATAAACTCGAGTGCATCGGGTGCGTGCAGGGCATCTGTATTAATCATTGTTTCTTTTGCCGTTTCTGAGGCGCGCGCGCGCATTTGATGCTCGTAAGCAGCAATGGCAGTTTGTAAATCGGGATGCGTATTGCTGGTCAGTTGTTCACTTAGTTCAACGGCATCCAGCATGGCCATATTTACACCTTCACCGGCGAAGGGTGGCATCAGGTGTGCTGCATCGCCAAGCATGGTAATGTTAGGTTGTGCTTGCCAGGTTTGGTCTAAAGGCATGCAGTATTGTGGCCGGGGGGTAAAACTGCCGCTTGCGTTTTCGAAAAGCTCGAGCCAGATACTATCCCAGCCTGCAAATTCTGCCTTAAACCAGGCTAATACCTGTGCTTTATCTGTAAAATCGATACCGCAATTGCGTACCCAGTTTTCATCGGTTTTGCAACCTGTATAAAACACCAGACTGCCATCGCCTTTCGAACTCACAACCAAGGTTTTTTCATCATTCAGGGCGAAGATCTTTCCGCCATTTAGCAGTTCATGTATGCGTGACGTTGCTTCGGCCGAATGATATACCGCTCCCTCTATTACAGTTACACCTGCATAAAATGGTTTAATAGGAGTGATGTACGGGCGGATTTTAGAATTAGCACCATCTGCACCTATTACAATATCGGCTGAAATAGTAGTGCCGTTCTTAAATTCTACCTGCCAGGTATCGCCGGTTTGTTTAAGCCCTGTAATATGGCTGCCCCAAACAACGGTACTAGGTTGCAACGAATTTAGCAGGATGTTTTGCAGCGGGCCGCGGTCAATCTCAGGCCGATCCCTTTCTCCAAGTTCATCGTTATTGAAAGCGTCTTCAAATTTTATATTGGCATGCTTGTCTGTAATACGCATTCTATCTGCACCGGGGCGATAATTAGCCCTGAAAGCATCCATCAATCCAGCCTCGCGCAGTGCCCTTAAACCCGACTCGTAATGCAGATCGAGTGTAGCGCCCTGTTGGCGGGCATCTTTATGGGTATCCCTTTCATAAACTTTTACATCAGCACCCTGTATTTGTAGTAAACGTGCAAGGGTTAAGCCACCCGGGCCACCGCCTATTATTGCTATTGTTTTGTTTTTTAGTAGGTTCATTTTTTTAATATTTTATCTGTTTATCATCCCCCTGATCACCACCTCGCAGGAATCCATAAAAACCTCGTCGGTTATAATTTGCTTTGGGCGGTCGAGATAGTCGAAATATTCGTTCACCAGATCGAGTGCAGGGGCAAATAGTAAGGCGCGCTGCACCTCCTGCGGGAAATCTTTAATTACGCCCTTCGCCACGTTCAATTCCAGAAAGCGCATCACAGGGGCAAAATAATCGCCCTCTTTAATGTTCATTTCCTGGTAAGCCTTGTTGAGCAGGGGCGATGATTTGCCATACTGCATTAGTGCAAAGGCATGCCGGTTGTTTTTAAAGTACCCGAAAGCGTTGAGCCAAAGTTTCTTTACGCCATCGGCAAAATTCATTTCATTGTCGAAGTTTTGCAGTACAGCAGTTTCATAATTGCCCAGTACTTCTTCTACATAAAGTTTCACCAGCAGGTCGTCCTTGTCTTTATACTTGATATAGATTGTCCGCGGCGAGATACCCGCTGCCGCTGCCAGCTTTTGCATGGTGAGGTTTTCTAAACCTTCTTCGGCAATTATTTGCAGGGCAATGCTGCGGATGGCTTGTTCTTTATCTAAATTCTTTGGCCTCATAATGGCATTGATTTTAATAATGATACAAATATAAGTAAATGTTTATTTACTTATAGAAATAATTTGTTTGATGACAAAGGAGTGAGATTTATGAAGCGCGTCATTGCGAGGTACGAAGCAATCCCCGACCTACATAGTGGTAACTTTAATTATTGCACAGTTCGTTTTTCATTAGGAAGGGTAGAATGAATTATGAATCGTCAGTGCATGAACTGCCACATTGGTAGAGCTCTTTAAACATAATCAACCAATCAACTGCTAAACAAATCAACAAATCCCTAACTTCGTTCCCGATTATGATATTTTCTCAAGAAGCTTCACTGGGCCGGTTGGCCATACATCATATTGGTAGTAAGGCGCTCGACGAGCGTTTTGTGCTCTCGGAAGAATCGCTCGAACTAAACGACGAGTTGTTGAGCAAACTACTGCTCCAATATTTTCTGGTGCCTTACGAAAAGGTGCCCGAGGTTTACCGCTTTTACCAGGCTAATGATAACCTGAATTTAAACGAGGTTTACCACTTCGCTACCGCAATATTTGATGACCCGGAAACTTTTCAGGAGAATAGCCGTCAGCTGGCTAAGCATTTGTATGAGGTGAGTAACCATCCGAAGATTAAATCTGGTGAATTATACGTTACTTATTTTAGTAATGTGCAGATTGAAGGAGAGCAGCATGATGCGATCGGAATCTTTAAATCGGAGACTAAAGAAACTTATTTAAAGGTATATCCTGAAAATGAGGGCTTCGGTGTTAGCTACGAAGAGCAGGCTATTAATATTAACAAGCTGGATAAAGGTTGCCTCATTTTCAACACTGAAAAGGAAGAGGGTTACAAGGTTGCGGTGATCGACAAAACCAATGGCAGTGAACAGGCGGTGTACTGGAAGGATGAGTTTCTGAAGCTCCGCGTGCGTAACGATAATTATAATCAAACCGCCAACGTAATGGGGGTGTACAAAAACTTTGTTACCGAAAAGCTCGATGATGAATTTGAAATGAGCAAAGCCGACAAAATTGACCTGCTGAACCGCTCGATGAAATACTTCAAGGAAAAAGAGAGCTTCGATATAGAGGAGTTTGGTCAGGAAGTAATCGGCAACGAGCAGGGTATAGCCACCTTTTTGAATTATAAGAAGGAATACGAGAACGAATTTGATACCGCCATACCCGATAGCTTTGATATTAATGATGCCGCGGTTAAAAAACAGGCTAAAGTTTATAAAAGCGTTCTAAAACTGGATAAAAACTTCCATATCTATATACATGGCAATAAAGACCTCATTGAAAAAGGTTTCGACAATGGCAAAGCCATGAATTATTATAAAGTATTTTTTAAGGAAGAAGCTTAAAGAAGAGTGGCAGTTTTAAAGTAGCAGTGGTAGTTTGCCGTTGCGGTTTGACTGCTACTGCAACTAAAATACTGCTACAAAAAACGGCCCGTGAGCAATTGCCACGGGCCGTTTGAGTATTTAAATGGCGGTATTAAATTATACGCCTGCTGATTTAACAGTTTTGATGATACGGGCAGCAACTTTGTATGGATCGGCAGCAGAGTTAGGGCGACGATCTTCAAGGTAACCATTCCATCCTTTTTGTACAGTATAAAGCGGGATGCGGATAGAAGCACCACGGTCTGATACACCATAGCTGTAATCGTGGATAGAAGCAGTTTCGTGTTTACCGGTTAAACGTTGCTCGTTATCAGCACCGTAAACTTCGATGTGCTCTTTTACCACCGGGCGGAAAGCCTCCAGGATTTTTTTGTAAACATCTTCGCTACCAGCTGTACGTAAAGTAGTGTTAGAGAAGTTAGCGTGCATACCAGAACCGTTCCAGTCTAAAGTACCTAACGGTTTGCAATGCCAGTTGATCGATACGTTATACTCTTCGCCGATACGCTCTAATAAATAACGTGCAACCCAGATCTGGTCACCAGCTTCTTTAGCGCCTTTAGCAAAGATTTGGAATTCCCATTGTCCGGCAGCAACTTCAGCATTTATACCTTCAACATTTAAGCCAGCTTCAAGACATACATCTAAATGTTCTTCAACAATTTTACGGCCGAAAGCGTTGTTAGCGCCAACTGAACAGTAGTAAGGGCCTTGCGGACCAGGGTAACCACCATCAGGGAAACCAAGCGGTTTGTTGGTGTCTGGGTTCCACAAGAAATACTCTTGCTCAAAACCGAACCAGAAATCGTTGTCGTCATCTTCGATATGCGCACGTCCGTTAGATTCGTGCGGGTTACCGTGAGAATCTAAAACTTCGCACATTACCAGGTAACCTTCTTTACGCTGAGGGTCTGGGCAAATAAACACAGGTTTCAGGATACAATCAGATGAACCACCTGGTGCCTGCTCTGTAGAAGAACCATCAAAGCTCCAATTTGGACAATCTTCCAGTTTACCGCTGAAATTTGCTTCGATTTTAGTTTTACTTCTTAAACTCTGTGTCGGTTTGTAACCATCAAGCCAAATGTACTCAAGTTTAGCTGCCATGTTTTTTAAAAATTATAAAATTAGGGTTAAGCGATTAATATATTTTGATTAAATCGTGTGAATTTATGCAGTTTGTGTGAATTTTTATAAAAATATCTACTAAAAATGTATTCTATAGTTGATTTTTTTTAAAAACGAATAATATGTTAGGCAAAATTAAACAATTCGCAATTTTTGTAAGAAAATTAATGTCTAAAATATGAAATTCTTAAAATGGCCTTTTTTGAGGATTTAAGGGCTATTTATTGAAAGTATGTTCAAACTCATATTGTATACCTTATTATATAGGTATGTTGCCTTATATATAAGGTAATTTATAGCGATTTCTCCAAAATCAGCGTAAATTTTTTGCAGTTTTCACTACAAAAACTGTTTTTTCCATGTTTTTAGTAGAATTTTTGACAAAATTTTATTCCTTTTTATATAAAACTTCAGATTTTAATATGGATTAGTACTCTGTGGCCGAATTAAATTTGCTTTAAAACAATAATTTTATTGAAAATTTAATAATTCGGTAACATATAATGGTTTTGTTTTTAATGATTTGATAAAAATACTATTAAACACCAAAAAATATATGATTTTAATCATTTTTATTTCTAATTTCATAAAAACAATCAAAGTTATTGTCGTTTGGTTGGATTATTTATAATAAAGATGCGATGAACTCAAATTTTCACTAAATAAATCACTGATTTTCTAAACACTCTTAAACAATTAAACAAATTAAACTATGAATCCCCTGTCGAGACTCAAAAATCAATTCAGTACAGTGCTGGAGCTAAGCAAAAACAACTGGCGTATCGGTGTTGCCATCTTTTTCGGCAAAATTATCGGCACATTTTTGGTAATTGCTGCCATGATGGTTATTCCGGGTATGATTTCAACCCCTGCCCACGCTGCAGACACTTACACTGCGCACGAAACAACATTAATTAACACAGTTAACACTATCTGGACTTTGGTTGCCGCATTCCTTGTATTTGGTATGCAAGCCGGGTTTGTGATGCTCGAAGCAGGCTTTGCCCGCAAAAAAGAAACAGTTAACGTATTAATGGAGTGTATTTTTGATACATGCCTTTGCGGTATCCTGTTTTGGGCAATAGGTTATGCCTTTATGTTTAGTAACGGTAACGGATTTATCGGTTTACATTGGTTCTTCCTTTCTGGTGCCCCTGCTACTTACCTGGCAACAGGTATTCCAATCCTGGCACACTGGATTTTCCAATATGCATTTGCTGATACCTGCTCAACCATCGTATCAGGTGCTATGATTGGCCGTACCAGTTTCCGTGGCGATATATTATATAGCATCGGTATCACTGGTTTCATTTACCCAATCATTGGCCACTGGGCCTGGGGACCGGATGGTTTCTTAGCTTTAATGGGCTCAAAAGGTAATTTCTTAGAATCATTAGGCCAGGGTTTCCGCGATTTCGCAGGTTCAACCGTGGTACACACTATAGGTGGTATTGCTTCACTGGCAGGTGCCATTGTATTAGGCCCACGCATGGGTCGTATATTTAAAAGAGACGATAAAGAAAAAGGAGGCCTGCCGCCAGCTCACAATTTAACTGTTGCTGCTGTGGGTGCATTTATCCTTTGGTTTGGTTGGTACGGTTTTAACCCGGGTAGTACATTATCTGCAATGGATATGCAAGGTATTGGCCGTGTTGCTGCTAATACAACTTTAGCTGCCTGCGCAGGCGGTATGGTTGCTATGTATTTTGCTTTATGGTTTGGCCCAACAAAAGGTAAATTCGATGTTGGCTTTACGGTTAACGGTTTATTAGGTGGCCTTGTGGCTATCACTTGCCCTTGTTACTGGGTTAGCCCGCTTGGCGCTATTTTATTAGGTGCTGTTGCAGGTGTGGTGATATTTGTGGGTACTAATTTATTAGAGTACTTCCGTATCGACGATCCAGTTGGTGCAGTACCGGTACACGGTTTATGCGGTATCTGGGGTACTTTATCATTAGGTTTATTTGCTTCTGGCGAGTATGGTGCTACAGGCCCATTGGGTGCTGATAACTCTGCCCCGGTAAAAGGTTTATTTTACGGTGGTGGTTTAGATGTGTTGAAAGCACAATTTATAGGTAGCTTTACGATAACGGTAGCCACGTTTGTAGTCACGTTTGCTATGATGTGGATCATCAACAAAATGCCAAACCCTTGGAAACTGCGTGTTGAAGAGCATGGTGAGAAAGCCGGTTTGGATGTATTTGAGCACGGTGCGGCTGCTTACAGCGAAGATGAAGATGATATCGACATCCAGGGTCTGTTTGAAGGTGGTTCGGTTAAGAACCCCGTAACAGCGTAAATATTTTTGAAGAGGGCGTATGATTTAAATCATACGCCTTTTTTAAAACATATTATAATAAGCTTCAAAATATTTGAAGCCATAAATACAATGGCCGGTTTGCGTGAAAGCCTCTCTCTATCGAACCTGATTTATAACCGGCTTTAAGTTTTCTATTTAAAAGTGCTATAGTTTTTTCGAGCCAAAATTTGGCTTGCGGTTATTGCTATGTCTAAACAATCAGAAACTAACTAACTAAAAAACAATCTCCAATACTATCAATCTACTACAATCCTTAAACAATTAAACATGAAAAAATCACTACTATTTCTATCTCTCTTATCGTCTGTTGCGTTATACTCTAAAGCCCAGGATGCTCCAAAGGCAGATACTGCCAAAACAGCAGCTGCACCTGCAGGCCCGGCCACTACTACACCGCTTACTGTATTTGGCTCTGTTGATGCCTACTATAAATATGATTTTTCTGGCTTAAAAACAGCCTCAGGTTCTAATATCCCAACCAGCTTTGCTAACGAGCAAAACTCAGTTTCATTGGGTATGATTGACGTGGGCTTAAAGAAAAAAGTAGGCAAGGCTTCATTCCTGGGTGAGCTATCATTCGGTCCGCGTGGACAAGGGCAATCAATCCCAACACCTGCAAGTTCTACTGATAACAGTTTCCATATCCAAAACTTATATATCAGTTACGATTTAACCGATAAACTGAACTTAACAGGTGGTTATATGTCAACCTTTATCGGTTATGAAGTAATTTCTCCGACAGGAAACTTTAACTATTCAACTTCGTACCTGTTTACTAACGGTCCGTTCCAAAATGGAGGCTTAAAAGCAACTTATACTTTCTCTGATCGCGTGAGCTTAATGGCCGGTATATTTAATGATAAATGGAACCTGTATCAATCAAACAAAAGTGTAAATACTTTTGGTGCACAGTTAATGGTTGTACCGGTTAAAAACTGGACTGCCTACTTAAACTTTATCAGCGGTCATGATTCTGGTACCGAGTTTGATTTAACTACTAATTATCAAATTACATCTGCCTTTAAACTGGGCTTAAACGGTGCTACTTTCTCTGCACCAAGCGGCACAAGTGGTGGCTTTGATGGCGTAGCTTTATATCCTCAGTTAGCGGTATCGCCAGCGGTGACTTTAGGCTTACGCGGCGAGTATTTTAAATGTAAAGATGGTGATTATACAACCGTTGGTGCTGCACCTGGCAAATCTGTAACAGGTTTAACTGCAACTGTAAACTTCAAATACGGTCCATTAACTGTTATCCCGGAGGTAAGGTTAGACCATAATAAAGACGAAGTATTTTTACAAAGTGACCATGTTACGCCAACACAATCAGCATCTCAATTCTTAATTGCTGCTGTTTACGCATTTTAATACATAAAATCCGTAGAGACACAATATTTTGTGTCTTTATTCTATACCTAGATATTAATAGAAAGAGACACAAAGTATTGTGTCTCTACGGTGAAAAGAGACATCGTAGAAGTCTCAGTGAAATTTGAGGAGAGGCACAATTTATTGTGCCTCTTGTTTTTTATAAAGATTAAGGCCAGCGGACTTGTCCGTCGCCTTTTACTATCCATTTGTAGCTGGTTAACTCTTTTAATCCCATTGGCCCTCGCGCGTGGAGTTTTTGTGTACTGATACCAATTTCGGCACCCAAGCCAAACTGTGCGCCATCGGTAAATGCGGTTGAGGCATTTACATAAACAGCCGCTGCATCAACCTTATTTAAAAAGTCTTCTATATGCTGTGAGTTTTGCGAAATAATGGCTTCGCTATGTTTCGAACTGTGTTGAGCAATATGCTGAAGCGCTTCTTCAAAAGTGTTAACGGTTTTAATAGCCATTTTCATCGACAAAAATTCTGTGCCGAAATGTTCTTCTGTAGCTTGTTGCAATAGTTTGGCAGGGTAGTGGCTCTTTAGTGCCTGGTACGCTGCTTCATCAGCAAAAATTTCTACTGATGCTTCGCCTAAAGCTTGCATCAATTTCGGCAGATCATTTAAACGATTTTCATTGATGATTAAACAATCCAATGAATTGCAAACGCTAACCCGTCGTGTTTTCGCATTGAAGATAATAGCGGCACCTTTTTCCAGATTTCCATCCTCATCAAAATAAGTATGCACAATACCTGCGCCGGTTTCAATAACCGGTATTTTGCTATGCTGACGAACAAAATTAATTAAGCCCTGGCTGCCACGGGGAATCAATACATCTACAAAACCAACTGCATTTAATAATGCTTCAGTAGCATCGCGTTCGGCAGGTAATAACGTTGCGGCATTAATATCAATATGGTGTTTTTTAAGCACGGAATGAATTACCGAAATAATGGCTTGATTTGAAAAATCGGCATCGCTGCCACCTTTCAACACACTTACATTGCCGGTTTTAAAGCAAAGCGAAAATACATCGAAAGTTACATTAGGGCGTGCCTCATATATTACACCAACCACACCAAGCGGTACACGTACTTTCGACAAATCGAGGCCATTCGGTAAAATATCGTTTGATAATACTTTACCCAACGGATTTTCAAGTGCCGCTACATTCCGAATTTCCGAGGCGATACTTTTAATGCGCTCTGCTGTTAGTTTAAGTCGGTCATATTTTGGGTCGGAAGTGTCCATCCGGTCCAGATCTTTTTGATTTTCGGTCAATATGAAATCGGTTTGTTCAACAGCCTTTTCAGCAACATCTAATAAAACCTGGTTGATAACGTCAGGAGCGAGGCCTGCAATATTGCGGCCGGCTAACACTGCGTTCTCAAAATATGCGGAATAACTCATGGTATCTATCATGCCTGTAAGTAAAGATAATCATAATGCACCAGCGCTTTTTCGTGCTTTTTACCGATGCGTTCGCGGGCTTTATCGGCGCCATATTCGGCAATACCCTGGCCAATGATTTTTTGTTGTTCATCAACCAGTTTAATAATGTCGCCCTTTTTAAAATCTTCTAAAATATCAATAATACCAATCGGCAATAAACTAGTTGCTTTACTCGATGTTAAGGCCGTTTTAGCGCCATCATTAACCCTAACTGCGCCGGTAGCATAATTGCCAGAGTGTGCAATCCATTTCTTTTTACCCGATGCCGATTTGTTAGGGACGAAGCGCGTATGCTTTACTGTATTATTTAATACATCTATTAATATATCATCCTTAGTACCATTGGCAATATGTACCGCAATACCCAGCTGCGCCACTTTTTGCGACATGGTTGATTTGGTGATCATCCCACCACGCCCAAATTGAGATTTGCTGGAGCTGATAAATGATGAGAAATCTAACGACGCATTGCTGATTTCTTCCAACAGGGCAGAACCTTCCAGTTTGGGGTCGCCGTCGTAAATGCCATCTACATTACTCAGTATTATTAGTGCCTGGGCATTTAACATGGAGGCAATCAGTCCCGCCAGTTCATCATTATCTGTAAACATCAGTTCGGTTACCGATACCACGTCGTTCTCATTAACAATGGGTAATACCTTGTGCTGCAGCAATATCTCTAAACAGTTTTTCATGTTGAGATAATGGGTACGGTCGCGAAAATCTTCTTTAGTTACCAGTACCTGCGAGCATATCATTTGATACTGCTCCAGTAGTTGCGCATAAGTATTAATCAGCTTAACCTGCCCAACTGATGCCAGTAATTGGCGGGCAGCAATATTATCTACTTTTTCCGGCAGAGTAATCAGGCTACGACCTGATGCTACAGCACCTGATGATACCAAAATAACCTCTTTACCAGACGCATGGATCTCCGCAATTTGCTTAACCAGGTTGCTGATGCGGCTAGCATCAGGCAGCCCGTCTTTCTGCGTTAATACGTTCGATCCTATTTTTATAACTATGCGTTGGTAATTAAAAGCCATGAAAACGATGTTGGAATGGGCAATATTAGTAATATAGGTTAAGTTTTAAAGCCTTTAAATTCAATTAAATGATTTTTTTATGAAAAATATTTGATAACAAATATAATTTAATATTTTTGTCTACTTATTCTATAGATAATGTATAAATATTCAATCATCTCAACCCTTAAGGCTACCCAAAGCTGCTGCTGTTGTTGTTGATTTTTTTACATCCATCCCCCTCAAATTTTATTGGATCTTATAAAGATGTACACACATCGGGGGAAAGTATAGCTGTGCACTCAGCAATTACCAAGTTCAATTATCTCATTAAATAGCAATCAATCCCTAAACATGAAAAAAAGTATACTCATTTTATTAACGTTTTTAACGAGCGTTGTTTTTGCGCAAACCCCCATTAAAGGGGTTATAAAGAATTCGGCGGGAGCCATAATACCCCGCGCAACGGTGACTATCCGAGGCACCAATATTGCCGTAAGTGCTAATGACAACGGCGAGTTTACCATCAATACTAAACAAGAACCACCGTTTTATATCCAGGTACGTTCGGTTGGGTTTAAGCCACAAGATTTCCAGGTTTTAAAGTTCCAGGATACTCCCTTGGAGCTGATACTGGTAGAAGATGACCAGTTACAGGAGATCGTGGTTGTATCGAGAAGACGTAAAGAACTTTTACAGGATGTACCGATCCCGATTTCGGTAATAGGTGGTGCTCAGATTGAGCAAACAGGCGCATTCAACGTTAACCGCGTAAAAGAGCTTGTGCCTTCATTACAACTTTATACATCAAACCCCCGCAATACAGGTATTAACATTCGTGGTATTGGCTCACCGTTTGGCTTAACCAATGATGGCCTTGATCCGGGTGTGGGCTTTTATGTAGATGGTGTTTATTATGCGCGCCCGGCTGCTGCCACGCTTGATTTTATCGACATCAGCAACATTGAAGTACTGCGCGGCCCGCAAGGAACTTTATTCGGTAAAAACACTGCGGCAGGTGCTATCAACATCACCACACGTAAAGCCAGTTTTACACCGGAGGTTGCTTTAGAAAGTAGTTTTGGTAACTATGGCTATATACAAACTAAAGCCTCTGTTACAGGCCCATTATCTAAAACTTTAGCCGCACGGGTATCATTTTCAGGAACGCAACGAAACGGTTTGGTTCAGAATGTGGCTACTCAGGTACCTGTTAACGATATTAACAACTTAGGGGGCCGTGCTCAATTGCTTTATCAACCGTCAGACAAAACAACCATTACCTTATCGGGCGATGTGTCTGATCAGAAACCTAATGGCTATGCCCAGGTAGTTGCCGGCGTTGTACCTACTTTACGCGCATCATACCGCCAGTTTAACAATATTATTGCCGATTTAGGTTATAAATTACCGTCTACAAATGCTTATGACCGGGTTATAGATGATGATGCCCCGTGGAGATCTGGTAACCAATTAGGCGGTGTATCATTAAATGCTGATTTTAAACTTGGCAAGGGTACTTTAACCTCAACCACGGCATGGCGTTATTGGAACTGGGACCCATCAAACGACCGTGACTTTACAGGCTTGCCGGTGTTAACCAAGTCGCAAAACCCATCCAGACAGCACCAGGTATCTGAAGAAGTTCGTTATGCGGGCGATATTTCTGATAAATTAAGTGGTGTAGTTGGATTATATTTTCTGGATCAAAAAGTAACTACCACAGGCAGGGAAGAGGCAGGCTCGGCCGAATGGCGTTTTGCACAAAGCACAACCAATACCGCTCTTTGGAAAACCCCGGGTTTGTTTGAAGGTTATGGTATCTCAACCGATTCATGGATCAAATCACAAACTGCGGCAGCCTTTGCCAACGTAGACTGGAAAATTGCTGACGTGTTCCATATTAACCCAGGTGTGCGTATCAACTATGATAAAAAGGATGTTTATTATAACAGGGTAGCCAACGGAGGTATTACAATAACAGATCCGGCACTGCTTGCATTAAGGAATGGTGTTTACAGCAGCCAGTTTTATACCACTAATTTTGATGAAACAAACTTCACTTATCAGGTTACTGCATCTTACCGCCCCGGTAAACGCTTTAATGCATTTGCAACGTATTCAACAAGCTACAAGCCATCAGGTGTTAACGTAGGGGGCTTGCCAACTATAAATAACGCACCGGCACTTGATTTAGCAGTAATTAAACCCGAAAAAACTAAACATATTGAGATTGGTGCTAAAACCAATCCGGCAGAAAATTTGACGGTGAACTTTACGTTTCATAATTCGGACATTAAAGATTACCAGACCAATGTTCAATCGCCAGATCCGGGTGTGAACCGTGGTTACTTAGCAACTGCAGAAAAGGTAAATGTAAAAGGTGTTGAACTGGATGCAAATTATTTGGCCGGCAGATACTTTACATTCTATGCTTCGGGCGCATACACAGATGCCAAATATGTAAAATTCACTAATGCACCGCTTCCGCTTGAATTAACAGGGTTAACGGTAAATGGCCAAAGCGTTTATTTTGAAGATATTTCCGGCACGCAATTGCCGGGTGTTTCTAAATGGACAACATCTGCAGGTGGTGAGTTTGCTACCGATGCAAAGTTTGTGAGCGATAACACCAAGTTTTTCATCGGAGTGGATGATTATTACCGTTCACGTTTTTCATCAAGCCCAACACCATCTAAATATTTAAATATTGATGGCTATACCATAGTGAACGCCAGGTTAGGCTACAGGGCTACCAAAGGTCTGTCTGCCTATATTTGGAGCCGTAACTTACTTAACAAGAACTACTTTGAGCAATTATTACCAGCCACAGGCAACGCTGGCCAATATGCTGCCGTACTTGGTGACCAACGGACTTTTGGCATCACCTTACGTTATGTTTTATAATTAACAAAAAGTACGTAATTAAAAGGCGGCCATCATGGCCGCCTTTTTGTTGAAATGATACTAACAAAAAAGGCGCTCAAAGAGCGCCTTTTCAATATTATAAATCTTAAAGATTATACAGAGAAGCTTTCGCCACAACCGCAGGTACGGCTGGCATTAGGGTTATTGAAGTTGAAACCTTTACCGTTTAACCCGTCCGAAAAATCTAATTCGGTACCAGCCAGGTATAAGAATGATTTCATATCAAGCGCCATTTTAACGCCTTTATCTTCAAAAAACTGATCGCCTTTTTTCTCTTCGTTATCGAAATCAAGATTGTAAGACAATCCAGAGCAACCACCACCCTGCACAGATACCCGTAAAAAATACGAAGCATCCAGCCCGGCGTCGGTCATCAGGTGGTCTATTTTATCTTTTGCTTTATCAGTTACAGTTACCATAGTAATTAGTTATGAGTAGTGAGTTTGAGTAGCGAGTATTAGAGAGTGCTTTGGATCACTCATAACTCACAACTTAAAACTCACAACTAAATTAGTGGTGTGATTTTTCGCTTTCAATTGGCTCCATGCCGTTTTTAACACGGTAATCGTTAATGGCAGCTTTAATAGCATCTTCGGCCAAAACAGAGCAGTGGATTTTTACCGGAGGTAAAGCCAGCTCTTCTACAATGTCCATGTTGTCGATAGCCATTGCATCGTCGATTGATTTACCTTTTAACCACTCAGTAGCTAATGATGAAGATGCAATTGCAGAACCACAGCCAAATGTTTTGAATTTAGCATCGGTGATTACATTGTTGTCATCAACTTCAATTTGCAGGCGCATTACGTCGCCGCACTCTGGTGCACCAACAAGGCCGGTACCTACCTTGGTGCTCGATTTATCTAAGGTACCCACGTTACGCGGGTTGGTGTAATGATCAATTACTTTATCTGAATAAGCCATAGCTCTATAATTTGTTAATTCGGTGATTTGACAATTTGCCAATGCTCTTCATTATGTAGAGCATAATATTATACAAAAATAAATCAATGTGCTAATTGACAAATCATCAAATTATCACAATTGAAATATTCGAGTTGATGTGCTAATTGACAAATTGCCAAATTACCACATCAACAAATTGATTAATGTTCTGCCCACTCAATTGAGTTAAGGTCGATACCTTCTTTAAACATTTCCCATAGTGGTGAAAGTTCGCGCAGGTGGGTAACAGACTTTAACGTTACTTCAATAGCGTAGTCAATTTCTTCTTCAGTTGTAAAGCGGCCTAAACCAAAACGGATAGAAGAGTGTGCCAGGTCATCAGATAAACCTAATGATTTTAACACATAAGATGGCTCTAACGATGCCGAAGTACATGCAGAACCAGATGATACTGCTAAGTCTTTCATGGCCATCATTAAACCTTCGCCCTCTACATATTTGAAAGAGATATTGGCAACGTGTGGTAAGCGGTGTTCAACGTTTCCGTTTACATAGCTTTCTTCCAGCACGGTTAATGCTTTTTCTAATTTGTCGCGCAGTTTCGATAAACGTACAGCTTCATCGGCCATTTCTAAACGGGCAATTTCGCATGCTTTACCTAAACCAACAATACCTGGTACGTTTAAAGTACCAGAACGCATACCGCGCTCGTGGCCGCCACCGTCCATTTGGGCAGTAACTTTAACCCTAGGGTTTTTACGGCGAACGTATAATGCGCCAACACCTTTAGGGCCGTACATTTTGTGAGCAGATAAAGCTAATATGTCAATACCGTCAGCAATAACGTCAACAGGTATTTTACCTACCGCCTGGGTAGCATCGGTCATAAATAATGCACCGAATTTGTGTGCAATGGCAGCAATTTCTTTAACCGGTTGTATAACACCAATCTCGTTGTTACCATACATGATAGATACCAGGATGGTTTCAGGGGTCATGGCAGCTTCTAAAACTGCTAAGTCAACTAAACCGTCTTCTTTAACCGGCAGGTAAGTAACACGTGCACCCAATTGTTCGATGTGCTTGCAGGTATCTAAAACTGCTTTGTGCTCGGTAACTGCAGTAATTACGTGGTTACCTTTTTCTTTATACATCTCAAACACGCCTTTAATACCCAGGTTGTCTGATTCGGTTGCGCCCGATGTAAATATGATTTCTTTTTCGTTTGCTCCAATTAGTTTAGCTACTTGCTCGCGGGCATAGTCAACCGCTTCTTCTGCCACCCAGCCAAAAGCGTGGTTACGGCTTGCTGCATTACCAAACTTTTGTACAAAGTAAGGCACCATAGCATCCAGAACCCGTGGGTCCATCGGCGTGGTTGCATTATTATCTAAATATACAGGGATGTTCATAGCTCTTTAATTACAAACACAAAGATAAGCAAACTTTAAATAGAAATATTTCAATGTTTTGTTATAAATGTTTCAGCGTAGTCATTAATTTGCAATTTTTAGTATATGAAAAAGGTAGAGCATATTGGCATAGCGGTAAATAACCTTACAGATGCTTCGGTTTTGTACGAAAAATTGCTGAATACCAGCGTTTACAAAACCGAAGAAGTAGCCTCAGAGCATGTGCTAACCGCCTTTTTACAATGCGGCCCCAATAAAATTGAACTGCTGCAAGCCACTTCTGAAGATAGCGCCATCGCCGCCTTTTTAGCTAAAAAAGGAGAGGGCATCCATCACATTGCTTTTGATGTGGAGGATATTGAAGCCGAAATGCAACGCTTGAAAAACGAAGGTTTTATTTTACTGAATGATAAACCTAAGCGAGGTGCTGATAATAAATTGGTGTGTTTTGTGCACCCGAAGAGTGCGGGAGGGGTTTTGGTGGAGTTATGCCAGGAGATTAAGTGATTTCGGATTTCGGATGTTCGATTTCGGATTTACCTCTTTGTCATTGCGAGGAGGAACGACGTGGCAATCTCGTCGCCAATGCCTATTCGATCTGCACAGCTACGAGATTGCCACGCTATCGCTCGCAATGACAAATTTTATTATCAACGCTCATCCATAAACCCGATTGCCGCGGCACGCAGTAGAGCAGAAAGCGGGGCTGATGGGGGCTAAGTGCTAGTGAACGTTCGTTTACAAAAAAACGTTTGGCAATGACATAGACCTAAATAGTTATAGTCATTCTGTTAATTCTTTAATTCAGTAAATTCCGGTTCAAGACATCATACAGCAGAAAATTTCTCCTATCGTCGAAATGACAAGGTTTATAATCTAAATAAATCCGAAATCGAACATCCGAAATTCGAAATCAGAATATTGTTAAAAACTTTTTAATCAACCCTTTTTACTTTTCACTTTTAATCGTATATTTGCACCTCTTTTATAAAGAAAGTAAACATTAATATGAAACAGGACCTGCATCCCAAAAACTATAGATTAGTTGTATTTAAAGATATGTCTAACGAGTATTCTTTTATAACTAAATCATGCATCGATACCCGCGAGACCGTTAAATGGGAAGACGGTAATGAGTATCCATTGGTAAAATTAGAGATCTCTCATACGTCTCACCCGTTCTACACAGGTAAAATGAAACTGGTAGATACAGCTGGTCGTATCGATAAATTCCGTAGCCGTTACAACAAAAAGTAATTCGTTACTGAGTAATATAAATATTAGAAAGTCCCCCGTACTACGGGGGACTTTTTTATTTTTGCGCAATGGCAATTATCTTATTCGACGATAACGCATCACAAACACTACTTCCATTAACGTACACGCGTCCGGTTGCCAACCTGCGCATTGGTATATTAACCATTGCAGAAAAGTGGGCTAAATATTTAAATACCGGTTACTCATACCATACACGTGATTACCTTCAGGCTAAATTTCCGATAGAGATTTCAGAAGAAAATATTTTCATCAACGGCTCTTTCTGTCCCGATGAGTATTTGCTCGAGTCCATCGATAAATTGCAAAACGGTGAAGCTTTAAAATACAACGGTCTGCTGGTTGCTGTTAAACTAAACAGCACCGATGCAAAGAGTTTTAATGTCGATCAGGATTTTGGCCGTACGGTTGATCATACGCATACACCGGTATCTATCACACATCCTGAAGAAATTTTTCGTAAGAACGATATTGAACTGCGGAAGGATTTTCAACTGTTAACCAAAGGCCGTACCAGCGCTACCATCAGCACCACCAATACTATTATAGGTGAGGATTTTTTTGCTGAGGATAGCGCCACGGCAGAATGCTCGACCTTTAATACCAAGAACGGACCGATATACCTGGGTAATAACGCCGATGTTTGGGAAGGGACGCATATACGCGGGGCATTTGCTTTGTGCGATAACTCGCAGGTTAAAATGGGTGCTAAAATTTATGGTGCAACCACTATTGGTCCATTCAGCCGCGTTGGGGGCGAAATTAATAACTCAATTATCTGGGGATACTCATCAAAAGGGCACGAAGGTTATCTGGGTAATTCTGTAATGGGCGAGTGGTGCAACATAGGTGCCGACAGTAATAACTCGAACCTCAAAAATAACTATGCCGAAGTAAAACTGTGGGATTATACTACAGAGCACTTCCGTAAAACCGGTCTGCAATTTTGCGGCTTAATTATGGCCGACCATGCCAAGTGTGGTATTAATACCATGTTTAATACAGGTACGGTAGTAGGCGTTAGCGCCAATGTTTTTGGTGCCGGTTACCCGCATAATTTTATCCCGGATTTTAGCTGGGGAGGGGCCAGCGGTTTTGAAGTTTACAGCCTTAATAAAATGCTGGAAACCACGCAAAAGGTTTTTGACCGCCGTGAACACAGAAGCTTTGACCAGGTGGAGCAGGATATTTTAGCGTACGTATTTGAATTAACTGCAGATTACAGAAATGCCCGGATGAAATAGCGGGTACTTGAAAAATAAATATAACACACTCAATAAAAAAAGAAATGAGAAAGAAAATTGTTGCCGGCAACTGGAAAATGAACCTCGATTATAACGAAGGTCTGTCATTATTTTCGGAAATAGTAAACATGGTAAAAGACGAGATAACAGGTACTCAAACCGCTGTTATTTGCAGTCCGTTTATTCATTTACATAGCCTGGCACAACTGGCAAAAGGTTATGATAAAGTTACTATCGGCGCACAAAACGCACACCAGGCCGAGAGCGGTGCTTATACAGGTGAAACTTCTGCTAAAATGGTTAAATCAACCGGTGCAGAGTATGTGATCCTGGGCCACTCAGAGCGCCGCCAGTATTTTGGCGAAAGCAATGAACTGTTGGCTGCTAAAACTGATACAGCACTTAAAAATGGTTTAAAACCAATTTTTTGTATCGGCGAAACTTTAGATGAGCGCGAAACAGAAGTACACTTCGATGTGATTAAAAAGCAACTGGTTGAAGGTGTATTTCATTTATCGGCCGAGCAATTTGCACAGGTTGTTTTAGCTTACGAGCCGGTTTGGGCTATTGGTACTGGTAAAACTGCTACTGCTGCACAGGCGCAAGAGGTTCATGCTTTTATCCGCGAGGAAATTGCAAACCAATACAACCAAACTGTTGCCGATGATACTACCATCCTTTACGGTGGTAGCTGTAACCCTAAAAACGCACAGGAATTATTTGAACAAGCTGATATTGATGGTGGCCTTATCGGTGGTGCATCATTAAAATCCCGCGACTTTTTAGATATCGTTAAGGTATTTAATTAATTGTTAGATTTGAGATGTGGGTATTGAGATGTGCTTCGGTTCATTTTGATACTCATATTTTTTTTCGTGCTGTTGACGCGCCGTTGTTGGTGTTGTCACCAACAACTTATTCGATGACGCATTAACTTGTGAAACTTATTCGATGACGCATTAACTTGTGAAGGCTCTTTACTGGTTTTTTAATCTGATTACTTTATATCTGTTTGACAGGCTGTATCATAAAAAACGCGAATTAAGTTTGATGTAGCTTTAAGTATTGAGATATTTGTTGCGATGTTGGATTTGCCCCTATCTCTCATCTCCATACTCAAATCTAAGATTATGAACTATTACGAACTTGTATTTACCCTTACAGATGGGGAAGACTATCAGCAGGATTTACTGATAGATGCGTTGGGTGGTTTGGGTTTCGATACTTTCGAAGAAACTGAAACAGGGTTTAAAGCCTATACACCGGCAGAAAGTTTTGATAAATACCAGGTTGATGAAGCCCTGAGCGAATATGACGACATGTTTACCTTCACATACGAGGTAAACCTGATCCCGCAAAAAAACTGGAACGAGGAGTGGGAGAGTAACTTCCAGCCGATGCAGGTTGGCGAAAAAGTGCGTGTAAGGGCAACCTTTCATCCTACAGATCCCGCCTATCCTTACGAGATTGTGATTGATCCAAAGATGGCCTTCGGTACCGGCCACCACGAAACTACTACCATGATGATGGCTCACATACTGGAGGCTGATCTGGCAGGAAAGTATGTTTTAGACATGGGCTGCGGTACAGGTATCTTGGCAATACTGGCTTCTAAAGTTGGCGCATCTGAAGTTGTTGCGATAGATTACGATCCGCTCAGTTACGAAAGTACTGTCGAAAACTCGAAGCTTAACAAAGCAGATAATATCTTAGCAGTTTGCGGCTCTAAAGATGTGATCCCTGATGCCAAATTTGATACCATATTGGCCAATATTAACCGCAATATCCTGCTCGACCAGATGAAGCGCTACGGCGAAGTATTAAAGCAAGAAGGCGAGATCTACTTCAGCGGTTTCTATGAAAGCCCCGATCTGGATATTATCAAAGAAGAGGCTGGCAAACATGGCATGAACTACATCGAACATAAAAAAATGAAAGACTGGGTTGCCGCCCGGTTTGTTAAGGCATAATATCAAGGCTCCTGATTCAGGAGCCTTTTTTGTTGTTAGTCTCTTGTATTTAACATTCCCTTTACAACAATCTATCTATTTGATGATGTTATAAATCAGGCGAAAAGGCTTAGTTTTCGGCAGATAAAAACCTGTCCTATTCTGCTTAAATAAAATGAAGTTCTGTTATTGTTCGAAGCATTTTGCCATCTTATTTATTGCCTTATTAATTTCCTGCTCAAATATATTATCAGCCCGGCCGCATACAGCCATCATCGATCCAACAAAGGGGCAGTACATCGTATTTCCACCCCTTCAGCAAAAATCAATTTGCAGCACCGATTTTGCCGCAGGTGCCAGAAGTAATGGCACGGTACTCCCAATTACCTATGCGAGCAGCAACCCTGCTGTTGCTACGGTTACTACTGCAGGTATAATCCATGTGATACGAGCCGGTACAACAATAATTACAGCCTCGCAGGCCGGTAACGACTTATATATAGCAGCAGAACCCCAAACACAATTATTGATTGTTAATAATTTACCTCAGCCAGGAATCATAGTAAATCCCGCTGATATCAACTCTTGCGAAGGTGAAGAACTTAAATTTATAGCGAAAGGGTTAGCTGCGGGTAATAACCCAACTTACCAGTGGAAGCTTAACGGGCAAAATGTTGGAGATAACAGCGATGTTTATATCAGCAGCTCGTTTAAAACAGGAGATGTTGTAACATGTGTTGTTACCAATAACGATGGTTGCGTACCAATGATGTCTGATGTATCCGCCGAGATAACAGGTTTAGTACGCCCAATAACAACAATTAGTGTGAGCATTGCCCGCACGCAGGCCGGCATAATTTACGCAGGCACCCCAGTTACTTTTAAGGCTACCCCATCAGGTAATATTGTAAACCAGATAATTTATGATTGGTATATAAACGGGCGTAGTACGGGTAACAACAGCCCTGTATTTACTACATCAACGTTAGCTGATAATGATGTGGTAAGCTGTTATATCGACGTGCCTTTATTCAACATGTGTATAATTAACCCTTTTGTACAGTCAAACCTTATTTTGGTTAAAGTTAAAACGGTTAAGGATATTATTCCGCCCAATACTTTTACACCTAATAATGATGGTGTTAATGATACTTGGGATATTCCTGGCTTATCCTCATTTGCACATAATAATGTTAGTGTTTATGATCGTTATGGTTCAATAGTTTACCAATCTGCTGGTTACAATATACCCTGGGATGGAAGCCGTAATAACCATGCACTACCTGTAGGTACTTACTATTACATCATCAATTTAAATGATGGAAGCAGAGGGATTTCGGGCTCTGTTACCATTATAAGATAGGTTGGTGATGCAAACCTCGATTATGTTAAGATGGTGACGGTACCGGATCGGGTTCGTCGTCATTATATGGTGTTTGGTCTTTTGAGTAATCTTCTTCCGGGTCGGGTTCACGTACATCATCACCTACACGTACTTCATGCAAATCATCCTCATCTTCAATGCCGGTTTCATTTTCATCCGGATCAACGCTATCTAAATCGTTATTGCTAAAACTGTAATCCGTAGCAAAGCTCAATGGCGAATACCCTGTATGTTCTTCAGTAATTTTCATAACGTTTTTAGTTAAGTAAACACTTTTAAAATGCCAGATAAATTCTGGAACGATACTTTAGCAACAACTTTACGGGGCGAAGGGTTTTAATTTTTCTACAACATTAAACCAATTTGGGTTTTAAATATCTTACGTTTAAATTAACCAACTTATCCTATGAAACTTAAACTTATCTTATTAGCTGTAATAATGCTGGGCATTAACGTTTACGGTAAATCTCAAAATCTTTCTGCTATTAATGTTGCAGTATCGGGGCATGGTACTTCCGTATCTTCTGTCGAACTATTTGCCGGTAACAAATGGATAAACATTAGTTTAAAAGGGCGTGTATCATTTCAAACTCAGGGCGATAATTCTACTAATAATACACAGATTGCTTATTACGATCAATTTGACGGCGTAGAGAAAACAGGCAAGGCCAAATCTGTTGATAATATTGGTTTTGATTATTACGACAGGTTTGATGATGATGTTTTACGCGGTAAATTAAAGCAGGCAGGGAAATTAAACTTTACTTACTATGATAGGTTTGATGCTGCCGAACTAAGGGGGAAGATTAAGTCAATCGGCAATATTAACGTTACTTATTACGATAAGTTTGATATGGATAACGTTGGCAAAGTAAAAAACATTGGCAACACGAAGATTGTTTATTATGACAGATTTGACCCTGTGGAACTTCGTGGAAAAATTAAATCGATACAAGGAGATAGCCCTACTATTAATGTAATAGGCGATTATTGAATAAGGTATTAAGCCATGCCAGATGTTGGCATGGCTTAATAAATTGAGAATGGTAATTAATATCCTACAGTAAAACGCTGTTTAGCAAATTGCTTGTTCTCTGCTTCATCAACAATAGCAATGGCCATATCCTCGGCAGTGATACTGCATTTTCCGTTCTCATCAAATACAGGGCTTTCTGTACCAATGCGGTATTTACCGGTACGCTCGCCAGGGTGTAGTTCAATGGCAGGGCTTAAGAAAGTCCAGTCCAGTTCTTCTTCTTTTCTTAGGTCGGTTAAATAATCGCGGGCTGCAGTTGCACCGGCTTTCCATTCGGCCGGGAATTGTGGCGAATCAACCAGTTGCTGGCCGTCAATAAATAAACTGCCTGCACCGCCAATAACTAACAGGCGTTTTACGCCGGCTTGTTTGGTTGCGGTCTGGATAGCTTGAGATCCTTTAATAAAATCGTTATACAGATCGGGATTGGTCCAGCCCGCGTTGTACGCACTGATCACAATATCGTTTCCGGCTAAAACTTCAACTAGTTTGTCGGTATCTAAAACGTCAAGGGCAACTTTGGTTAAGTTGGCATTTTCTAATTCAATTTTTTGAGTGTTACGTGCAATAGCGGTAACGGTGTGGTCGCGGTGTAAGGCTTCTCTTAAAACGTTTGTGCCTACAAAGCCTGTGGCGCCTATTAGTGCAATTTTCATGTTTTTGTTGTTTTAATTGTAATTAAATTTGTTACAGTTATATATAAAAAAAATTTAAACGAATTTTTTACCGAAATCGGCAAGAGTAATAGTATTGAGTTGTTTGCTTATGTTTTGGTCAACATCATTGTATAAATCAACAATGTGTTTATTCACTTGTTTGCCAATAGGGCAGTCGGGGTACGGTTGGTTTTTTGCCAGCCCGAAAGGAGAGGCTGATTTTACGGCCGCATAAACATCGGCTAAAGTAATCTGTTCGGCAGGTTTACTTAGCGTGTAGCCACCGGTTTTACCCTCTTTACTTTCAACCAAACCACGTTTACGCAGGTTACCCAGCTCTTTTCTGATCAATGCCGGGTTGGCATTTACGCTACCCGCAATATAATCAGACGAGAGCACCTCTCCATTCGAATGGTAAAGCAGGGTGAGGATATGTGTTGCTATTTGAAACCTGGCGTTCATCTGTAATATTTATTATTACAGTACAAATGTAGGAAAGTTTTAAACAATGAGGCAAGTAATTAACTTTTTTTCGAAAAAAGTTAATTATAGGGCATAAACTGTGCTGATAGGTTATCAATATTTTTTATTTTATGTTAATTTAGCACACGTTTAAACTATGAAAGTACATTTTATAGCCATTGGTGGCAGTGCGATGCATAACCTGGCTATCGCTTTACATAAAAAAGGTTTCCAAATTACCGGGTCGGACGATGTTGTATTCGAGCCATCTGCCTCGCGTTTAGCTAAATACGGTTTGTTGCCAGCTCAACAAGGTTGGTTTCCCGAGAAATTAAGCACCGATCTGGATGCCGTTGTTTTAGGGATGCATGCACGTATCGACAATCCCGAACTACTAAAAGCGCAGGAACTTGGGCTGAAGATATACTCCTATCCGGAATATATTTACGAACAATCAAAAGACAAACTACGTGTAGTAATAGGGGGCAGTCATGGCAAAACCACCATTACCTCCATGATACTGCATGTATTACAAGCTGCGGGTAAAAGGTTTGATTACCTGGTAGGCGCACAATTGCAGGGATTTGATACCATGGTAGGGCTAAGTGATGCCCCGATTATTGTGATAGAAGGGGATGAGTACCTGGCTTCGCCTATTGACCGCAGACCAAAGTTTCACCTGTATAAAGCCAATATTGCTGTACTAAGCGGCATAGCCTGGGACCATGTTAACGTATTCCCCACGTTTGATAGTTATATAGAGCAGTTCAGGATTTTTATGAAAACCATTACGGTTGGTGGCTCACTGTTTTATAGTGAAACAGATGAGGTGCTGAAAGAAACCGTACTGGCCGATGATTCTGAGATTAATAAGTTAGGTTATAATTTACCTCCTCACCGTATTATAGATGGTGTAACATATATTATTTATGAAGGCAAAACGTACCCGTTGAACGTTTTCGGGCAGCATAATTTATTAAATATTGAGGCTGCCAGATATGTTTGCGGTATGTTTGATATTAAAACTGATGAGTTTTATCAGTATATTAGTGACTTCAAGGGGGCGGCCAGGCGACTGGAATTATTGGGTAAAAATGATCATGTAAGTATTTATAAAGATTTCGCGCACTCGCCGTCGAAACTTAAAGCTACAATACAGGCAGTTAAGGCCCAGTTTCCAAACCGTAAATTGCTGGCCTGTATGGAGCTGCATACATTCAGCAGTTTAAATGCAGATTTTTTGAATGAATACGCCGGTACCATGGACGAGGCGGATACGGCCGTGGTATTTATAGACCAAAAAACCTTCGAGCAAAAGAAAATGCAACCTTACCCGGCAGAGCGGGTTAAAGAAGCTTTTCATCGGGATGATCTGGTGTTTTTTGACCAGCCTGCATCACTGCTTACACTGTTCGAAAACTTTGAGCCGGTTGACTGTAGTATATTGCTTATGAGTTCAGGAAATTTCGGTGGAATTGATCTAAACGTATTGACACAGAGTGTGTTGAAAAAGTATTTTGATAAATAAATATTTATTTGAAAATATAATTGTAACTTTATTAACTATTGAGAAACCTTTATCCTTAATTAAATTTAAAAATGAAAACACTGGGAAAAAAAATCAGATTATTACGCCACCAAAAAGGTTGGAGTCAGGAAGATGTAGCAAAAAGGTTAGATATCTCGATACCTGCTTTTTCAAAAATTGAAACCGGTATTACCGACATCAATCTATCTCGCCTTGAGCAAATAGCTGATTTGTTTGAGATGTCAGTGGTTCAATTGCTAACGTTTAACGATGCAGAGGGAGAAGCGAAATACGCAAACGAGCTTGAATCAGTAAACAAGAAATTGATGGATCGTGAAACCGAAGTTATCGATCTGCAGAAAAAGGTTATCGAATTATTTGAAGAATTACGCCAGTCAAAAGCAACTGCATAACTTGCGACACCAGTTGTTTGTTGGCCATTAAATAATTTATAAGCCCGTTATGTTTAGCATAACGGGATTTTTTGTTTTAAAATTTATAGATCATGGTTGCATGCCTTTTGCTGGCGGTGGCCCCCATAGCATAGTGCATGGAGAGCATCTTCTCATTAAAATCGCCCACCCATGATAGTTCCAGTTCCTGGTATTGGTTAAGCGGGTACACATACGCCTTCAACTTCATAAATATAGCCGACTCGAGCCCGTGGTTCTGGAATTTTTGTTTGGTACCCATCACCACAGCACGCATGTGGGTAACGCCTTTCCAACGTTTATAAGCAAATTTGAGTTTGCCTATCAGGTTCAACTTCCCGTTAAGGCCTTTGATCATCTGGTTGGCATCCGGTAAAATAACCACTGCCGAGGCTGGTTCGCCATTAATGTACGCAAACCAGATCAGGTTCTCATCCATAATGGGTTTCATCTGCCTGAAACTATCCAGAATAGCATCTTGTGTAATAGGCACAAAGTTCTCGAAATCCTGCCAGGCATCGTTGTAAATTTCCTTAAAATCGGCAGCGTATTGGTCAATCTTCGATGCTTCGAGATGCTTAAACTCATAGCCCTGTTTTTTTGCAACCCAGTTGGCTATTTTGGTAAAGCGCTCGGGGAATTCATCATAAACAATCAGTTTATTGGTAATCTGTTCGTATGATGTGGTGAAGCCATAAGCCTCAAAAAGTGCTTTGTAATAGGGTGGGTGATAGTTCATGCCGTAAGATGGGGGGATAAAACCATCAATAAGCAAACCCCAGTTACTATCGTTCTCACCAAAATTAATAGGGCCTTCCATAGCTTGCATGCCGTTTATTTGCAGCCATTCTTTTGCCGTATCAAACAGTTTATTAGCTGCTTCCTGATCATCAATACATTCAAAAAAACCCATACCGCCTGTTGGCTGCTCATGGCCGTAAGCTTTTTTTTCGTTGATAAAGGCAGCAACACGGCCAATCAGTTTTCCGCTATCGTTTTTTAAGATCCAGCGATTGGCGTTGCCATGCTTATAAAAGCTGTTTTTTTGCGGATCGAAAGTGGCCTCAATATCATTGTCCAGCGGGCAAACCCAATTGGGGTCGTCTTTATAAATTAGGCGTGCTGTATCTAAAAAGGCTTTACGGGTTGTTTTGTCGTTAACTTCGATAATAGTCATGCAGAAAAATTAGTACAGCGAAAGGTATAAAATAAAAAAAGCACTCAGCTCCTAAAAAACTGAATGCCTGTAAATGAGTATTTATTAAACTATATTAATAGTCGTCGTCCTCATCAAAATCTTGCAACTGATCATAGTCCAGATCGTCATAAGATGCGTCGAAATCATCGTCATCATCATCCAAAGATCTTTTCTTAGCTTTTGGATCAGCTGGTTTCTCGGCTTTGTTAGGTGCTGTATTTTTAGATGCAGCATTGTTTTTTTCGGGTTTTTTGGGCGTCGCCATTGCACTTAAAACTTAAGGTGTAATTGTATAAGCAAGATAACTAATATTTACTTCTTTGTTACCTATAGGTACAAATTTAGTGTTTCTCAAAAATAAAAAAATTGCTTGTTTATAAAAAAATGAAAAAATTATTCTGTCTGGTCGCCAATAGCGTCACTTTCATTAACCAGTTCTTTAATCTGCGGCAGCTCATTAATGTTGTTGATACCAAAATAATCCATAAATAAGGGGCTGGTAGCATACAATATCGGTTTGCCTACAGTGTCAGATTTTCCGGCTATACTAATCAACTCTTTTTCCAGTAATTTTTGCACGGTATAATCGCAGTTCACGCCGCGGATCTGCTCAATTTCTACCTTAGTAATAGGCTGCCGGTAAGCAATAATTGCCAGCGTTTCTATAGCGGCCTGGCTTAGCTTTTTCTTAGACCTTTGCAGCTGTAGTTGATTAATTGCTAAATGATATGCCTTTTTAGTGAGAAATTGATAACCATTTCCTATCTTAACCAATTCAATGGCGAAACGTTCGTCGGCATATTTTGCCTGTATGCTATTGATAGATTTGTTGATGATGTCTGTGCTAAAGTCTTCATTAAAAACACTTTGCAAGCAATACTGAAGTTCTTCTAACCTGATGCTCTGTTCTGAAGCAAATATCAATGCTTCTAAATATTGGTCGATATTTTCCACTGGGTAAATATAGTAAGAAGTAGCTTTCAGCGCAGGTTTTTCGGGAAAAGTAAGTCAGGAATTAAAAGTTAAACTTCTATCGTTTATGAAAATAACAACAGGAGATAAAAAAAGCGAAGGAATGGCGCGACGGCAGTTTCTGCAATATGCAGGTACCGGTACTGCGCTATTTGCTGCAGCGCTTATCGCCTCATGTTCTAAAGATAATTCTAAACAAAATATTTATAATGACCACGTTGATTTGGGTACCGGCGATGTTGCCATTTTAAATTATGCTTATGCTTTAGAACAACTGGAAGCCGCCTTTTATACCCAGGTTGTGGCATCGCCGTATACAAGCATTTCTGCTTATGAAAAATCTGTGTTAACAGATATCCGCGATCATGAAGTATCGCACCGCGAATTTTTTAAAACAGCCCTTGCAGGGATTGCCATCCCTAAATTAACGATAGATTTTAGTTCAATTAATTTTGCCGACCGTACCAGTGTTTTAGCAGCAGCAAAATCATTTGAAGACTTGGGGGTATCAGCATACAACGGTGCAGGTTATATGATTAAGGATGCAAGTTACCTTGCTGTTGCAAGTAAAATTGCCTCTGTTGAAGCACGCCATGCATCACTGATCCGTAATCTGATTGCAGTTGGCTCATTTGCAGATAATACTGTGATTGATACAAACGGGTTGGATATTGCTCAATCGCCGCAGCAGGTAATACCTGTTGTTAATACTTTTATAAGTGTAAAGAAGATTTTAGCACCGGCTTTTGGTATTTATTAAACAAAAATATTAATGAATTTATTTGGCATAATAGAGGAGATAAAAGAGGTTGACGCAGAGTTTGAAGACAGGATCAGCCCTCGCCGTGCCGCGATAAAAAATATAACCAGCTTTGGCAGCAAGGTAGCTATGGCTACATTGCCGTTTGCCTTTAGTGCCTTACTAAAAAAGGCCTATAGCCAAAATACTACCCCGGTAAATGATGTATTAAACTTTGCTTTAACGCTCGAATATCTTGAAGCTTATTTCTATAACCAGGGTTTAGCGCAAGCTAATTTAATCCCGGTAGCTCATAAAAGTTATATAACCACAATAGCCGGGCACGAAAATGCACACGTGGCTTTTTTGAAAAATATTTTGGGAAATGCCGCAATTGCATCGCCAAAGTTTGACCTAACTGCTAAAGGCATTTTTGGCGATGTATTAACCAATTACAATACCTATCTGCTTGTTGCTGAAATATTTGAGGATACTGGTGTGCGTGCCTATAAAGGCCAGATGGGTAACCTGTTGGGCAACCAGGTTGTGCTAACAGCAGCCTTACAAATTCATTCTGTTGAAGGGCGCCACGCCTCAGCTATCCGCTATCTGCGTGCTTCAAGAGGTGCAAATATTAAACCCTGGATTTCGGGCAGCAGTACGGTATTTAATGATACAGGTGTTATTGTATCAAATGCTTCGTACGCGAATGAAAATAATACGGTACAAAATGGGATAGATATTACTACTTTAAATGCTGTTAACGGTACTACCTCAATTACCGCAGCAATTGAAGCATTTGATGAGCCATTAGATAAAGCCACTGTTTTAAATATATTGGTTCCGTTTATAGCTTCTTAATCATAATTAAATTAAAATATGAAGGCGGCTTATACTTCGCCTTTTTTGTGTGGAAATTTTAGGCTATTACGAGTATAAAATTCCCCACTTTGTGTAACGTGTTCGTTACAAATGGTGTGTAAACAACCCTTGATTAGGATTTAGCGCCATGGCACAGGCTTTGTCTATATATATTCAATCCTCCATAAGGATTATGTTTTTCATAGGTAGATGTAGGGTCGGGTAAACTGCGAGAGTGAAGCCGACCTTTTTTTATTTAATGGTGAGTAGTGAATGAGTGAGTTGTGAATTGTTGCTCAGCGGTAACTTGTCGTTTCGACCGACAGGAGAAATCTTATACTATTTACCTTCCCGGTGCACAACCAAATGACAAATCTGTTAGTATACTTCAATAGCCATATCCTTTCTCTTCTCCAAACTGAAAATATTGCATAATCTCAAATAGCTGTCAGTATCTCCAATTCATCGTTTTTTACAACCAGTGTGTTTGCCAGCGCTTTTGGCTCTGCGAATTATAAATCCGAAGCCCAACCATCTACGGTATGTAGTGTATTAACAAGAGCATATAAATAATTTATTATTAGTTAATATATCACTTCTATGAAAACACTTACACAAGAACTACAGAACGAGGGAATGGCAAGGCGCCAGTTTCTGCGTTATGCAGGTACAGGGGCCGCAGTAATGGCCGGAGTACTCACCATGGCATCATGCTCTAAAGATCATGCAGCATCAGTGGTTAATGACCACGTTGATTTGGGATCTGGCGATATTGCCATTTTAAACTATGCTTACGCATTGGAGCAACTGGAGGCTGCTTTCTATACACAGGTAGCAGCTACACCATATTCCAACCAAAGCACTTATGAAAAAGCATTACTAACCGACATTCGTGATCACGAAGTTGCACACCGCGAGTTTTTTAAAGCTGCGCTTGGTGGCAATGCTATCCCGGGTTTAACTCCCAATTTTAGTTCAATCAATTTCTCTGACCGTACCAGCGTTTTAGGTGCTGCAAAAGCATTTGAAGACTTAGGCGTATCGGCTTACAACGGTGCAGGTTACATGATTAAGGATGTTAACTACCTGGCTCTTGCCGGTAAAATTGTTTCGGTTGAAGCACGCCACGCCTCATTGATCCGCAACCTGATTGCTCCGGGTTCATTTGCTGATAGCACAGTTATCGACGCAAACGGATTGGATGGCGCTAAATCGCCGCAACAAGTTGTGCCTATTGCCAACACTTATTTATCGGGCAAAAAGATTTTAGCACCAGCATTGGGTATTTATTAATCGGTTTAAAACAGGGAAATCATGAATTTATTTAACGTAATAGACGAAATACAACAGGTTGATCCGGAGTTTCAGGACAGGATGAGCCCGCGCCGCGACGCGATAAAAAATATAACAAGTTTTGGCAGCAAGGTAGCTGTTGCAGCTTTGCCTTTTGCTTTCAGCACATTGTTTAAAAGAGCTTATGGCCAAACTACATCAAGTGTAAACGATGTTTTAAACTTTGCTTTAACGCTGGAGTACCTGGAAGCATATTTTTACAACCAGGGTTTAGCACAAGCTAATTTAATCCCCGCCGCTGATAAAGGTTATTTTACTACAGTAGCCGGGCACGAAAATGCACACGTAGCTTTCTTAAAATCAGTATTAGGTAGTGCAGCAGTAACTTCACCAAGTTTCGACTTAACAGCTAAAGGTACCTTTGCAGATGTACTAACCAATTATAACACTTATCTGGCCGTTGCCGAAACATTTGAAGATACAGGCGTTCGCGCTTATAAAGGCCAGGCCGGTAACCTATTAGGTAATCAGGTTGTGTTAACCGCAGCTTTGCAAATCCATGCAGTTGAAGCACGCCATGCATCAGCCATCCGCTACCTGCGTGCCTCAAAAGGTGTAAATATTAAACCATGGATCTCGGGTAGTGCTACTGTATCAAATGATACCGGTATTGCTGCGGTAAATGCATCTTATGCTGGTGAGAATAATGTTATGCAGGGTGGGGTTGATATTACAACTTTAAATGCAGTAAGTGGTAAAACTACAATCACAGCAGCCATTGAAGCATTTGACGAACCTTTAGATAAAGCATCTGTTTTAGCTATTGTATCGCCATTTATTAAATCATAAATAACCAATCTATATAAGTGAAAAAGGCGCTCCAGTTGGGGCGCCTTTTTCATTGTGGGGAAATTTATCCCATAAATAGTGATATATTTTCCCCAGTGTGAAAATGTTATCCTATAAAAACATTGTTTATTGCCTATTAGGCAATGTTTGGCATATTGGTACAGCCTTTGTCTATATCTATATGTCCTTCCAAGAGGATATGTTTTTCATAGGTAGATGTAGGGTCGGGTTGAACTGCGAGAGTGAAGCCGACCTTTTTTATTTAATGGTGAGTAGTGAGTAATTGCCAGTATGGTTAATCGTCTCGTCATTTCGATGATAGGAGAAATCTTGTACGGTTTGCCAATCGTTAAGCATAAGATTTCTCACATACGTTCGAAATGACAAATTCGGAAAACCAATAACCCAATAACAATTAACCCAATAACCAGCTACCTCCACTTAAACGCCTTCTCATCCACAGCACGCATGGTGCAAAGTATCCCATCCAAATGATCATACTCGTGTTGCAATAATTCAGATAAATCATTTTCCAATTTCCATTGCCGCGGTTGCCAGTTTTCATCAAGATATCTGATAGTGAGGGATTGATGTCGTTTTACTTTCACCAGCAAGTTAGGGAAGCTCATACAATCATCACATAGTTCGAAAAGGCCTTCGCTTAAATCGGTGAGTTCGGGGTTGATGAAAATAATGGGTTTATCAATATTCATGTAGATCAACCGTTTCATGATACCAATTGTGGTGCAGCAATAGCACGACCGAAACCATACTTCACCCTTACTTCTTTCATCACATTATCCAGATCAGCTACCCAGTCCTTTACTAAATGTAATTCGGATTGTTGGATTGGAGCGCAAACTTCATAAAGACGTGCATCGCCGAGCAGGAGGAGGTCTTGGAGGGTTTTCATTAGGCTATGTTTCTCTACGCCCGTCATGCCGTCCCGACTATCGTTGGGATCGGCATCCCACATGCTAAGTCTAAGATATTAAAAGTCTGCTACCTGTCCCGTGGGGTGCTGAAACAAGTTCAGCATGACGTTATGGTTTTTTCAAGCTCCCTCTCCTTTGGATAGGGCCGGGGAGAGGTCTTAATAATCAATCACCTGCTCTTCTAACTCTGCAGGCAATTCACGCCATTCATATTTCTGGTTACGAAGCTGTGATTCAAAGCCGGCTTCTTCAATGGCAGTCTGGATGCCTTTGGCGGTGAAGCGGTGAGGTGCACCTGCTGCTGATACTACGTTCTCTTCGATCATGATCGAACCAAAATCGTTAGCGCCTGCGTGTAAACAAATTTGTGCAACTTGTTTACCAACAGTTAACCACGATGCCTGGATGTTTTTAATATTCGGCAGCATGATGCGGCAAAGGGCAATCATACGGATATACTCGTCGCCGGTTACGTTATTGGTGATGCCGCGTACTTTACGCAATAAAGTACCGTCGTCCTGGAAAGGCCATGGAATAAACGCAGTAAAACCATAATGGTCTTCCGGCTTTTCTGACTGTACCTCGCGAACCCATACCAGATGCTCAAAGCGTTCTTCGATGGTTTCTACGTGGCCAAACATCATGGTGGCTGATGATGGTAAGTTCAGTTGATGGGCGGCACGCATTACGTCCAGCCATTCTTTACCACCACATTTACCTTTTGAAATTAAACGACGTACACGGTCGTTCAAAATTTCAGCACCTGCACCTGGGAGTGAATCTAAGCCTGCTTCTTTCATGGCGCGCAATACGTCGATATGGCTAATGTTTTCCAGTTTGGCAACGTGGGCAATTTCGGGTGGGCCTAAAGAATGCAGTTTCAGCGTTGGATAAAGTTCCTTCAGCTGTTTAAAAAGATCGGTATAAAAAGCGAGACCCAGATCAGGGTGGTGGCCGCCTTGCAGTAAAAGCTGGTCGCCGCCGTATTTAAAGGTTTCTTCTATTTTGCGTTTGTAGGTTTCGATATCGGTAATGTAGCTATCCTCGTGGCCGGGGCGACGGAAGAAGTTACAGAACTTACAGTTAGCAATACAAACGTTGGTGGTGTTAACGTTACGGTCGATCTGCCAGGTTACTTTGCCATGCGGCACCTGTATTTTACGCAGTTCGTTGGCGGTGTACATTAAATCGGGCGTGGAAGCGTGGTGATATAAATAAACGCCTTCTTCCTGGCTCAAAAAATCAAACTGCAACGCGCGTTGTAACAGATCAGCTGTATTCATATAACAAAGATAGTGGCAATTACTTTAATATTCAATCACTGGAATGTCGCAAATTATAAAGTAGTTCAAATCCTGCTCATACTTTCATATACTATATCAGGGTCTTTTTGAGTATGATAGGTAAAATGTAGCCGGTTAAAATCCTTGTATTTATTGGTATTTGAATAAGGAAAATCGGAGTTAATTATTTTTGGCCTTTTCCATTGTTGAGCGATTATTGCAAGTGGACTGTTAAAAGCAACGCTCCAGGTCGCTTTTCCTCCCCATATTTGTGGCAGGTAATTAATTCTCAATACTTCATTAAGTATTTCACCAATTTTCCAATCTTCATTTACCTCAATTTCTAAACTATTATCTGCAACATCGTCACCCATTGATACGCTGTCTCTTGTTAATAAAAGCTTTCTCATTGTTATTAGCAATTTAAATTTCTTTTAATATAAGTGTTGCTTCAGGTATTTTTAAATTGTTTCTACCCGTGCAACCTCGCCTTTTTGTAAGTGAATGTAATGATCAACCGCATTAGGTATCTCATGCGCGTAATGTGTTACATATATTAAAGTGATGTTGCTTTTACTGCAAATGATATCCACAAGATGCTTAAATAACTGTTGCTGCTGGTCATCCATTCCCTGGCACGGTTCATCTAATATTAACAGGGTTGGGTTCTTAACCAGTGCCCGGGCCAGCAGACAAAGGCGTTGCGCGCTTGCCGGTACATTCTTCAATAACTGGCGGGCATATTTCTCGATATTAAAAACCTTCATCCAACGTAATACAATAGCTGCACGGCTGGGTTCACTTTGGCGAAACAAACCCAGCGTATCATAAAACCCAGATTCTATCACCTGTGCACAGCTATTATCCATCGGGAAAAACTGGTATAGTTCGGGTGATACAAAGCCGCATTTACGTTTAATATCCCAGATGCTTTCGCCGGTGCCACGTTTCTTATCGAACAAAATAATATCATTGGCATAAGCCTGTGGGTTATCACCATAGGCCAGACTTAATAAGGTTGATTTACCCGCACCATTTGGCCCAAGCAATGCCCAGCGTTCGCCTTGCTTTACCTGCCAGTTTATGTTGTGCAAAACCTGTATGTCACCGTAACGCACGTTTACATTATTCATTTTGATGATCCAGTCGAAGGTTGGGTACTCCGTAAGACTTAATAGCGATTCAATTTCTGCTTCATCAACATCAGGCGTACTGCTTGCCCATGCAAAGTTATGTTCGGCAACCTGGGCAGGGGTAAGGGTTTGGGTTAGCTTGCCATCTTCCAGCACAGCTACAGTTTTTATAATATCCGGGATTTCATTGGGCGATGTTGCCATGATCACAGTCACGCCCGAATCTGCAATTTCCTGCAATAATATACTAAAATACAGGCGTGAGTTTACGTCGAGGCCAGTTAAAGGTTGATCTAACAATAACAGGGTAGGGTTTTTCACCAATGCCGCAGCAATTCGCAGTCGTTTAGTTTCGCCGTTGGAGAGCTTGATGAGTTGCTTTTGGTATAGATCAGTGAGGCGAAGACGGTCTACCGCTTTTTCCAGCGTCCAATAATGTTCTTCAGTAACGTGGGCAAGGATGGCTGATAAATATTGCTCAACTGTCATGGCATCTTCCGAATCAGAAGAGTTGTATCGCTGCTGATAGTAAAAATCAGATGTATTAGAAAAATTCTTAAAATGATGGCGCGACTCGATCAAAGCCATACGTTGCAAAGCCAATGGTTCGCCAGTATTGATAAGATCATCTGATGATTTAAAGTGATAAGAAATACTACCGCCTGAGATTCCCTGCTTGCCGATCATCGCTTTCAGCAACACGCTTTTGCCCGAACCACTTTTGCCGATAATAGCCCAGTGATGGCCTTGATTAATCTCTAAACTGATATTATCTAATATTTTTTGGTTTTGGATAGCGGCGTTAATATGCTGAAGCGAGAGCAGGATGTTCATAGTATGGATGTTAATGTCAGATCAACAAATGTAAAAGTTGCCTGTTATAAAACAAGAAGGAGAAAGATATTTATGAAAAAGAGCACAGGAAAAAGAAAGTGGTCGGCCGGGGTAACTGAGAACAGTGATGCGCTCGACCTGAAAAAAGACGTCTTTAAATCGAAAGACCCAACCAGGATCGCCAAATCATTAAAGCATTCGGCCGATGAAAGTCATAAGCGTAAAGCGTCGCCGTTTCAATCAGCCATGTCGATGTTAAATTTCTACATTAACCGCGCTGGCAAAAATCTCACTAAGAAAGAAAAGGAACCGCTTGAAAAAGCTAAAGGCAAATTAAGGCAATTGTATCATCGCCCGGCTTAATACCGGGTAATGTCCACATTTAAATACTGCTTGGAATCTACCCCTTATTAACGCTGTTGCAAATTGCACCGGCTTAGTGTTTCCCTAATTTAGGGGAATGCAGTGACAGTGCTACTACTTCTAACACTAATAAAGGGTAGAAAATGATTAATTCCGAAGTGCTTCCTGCGAAAAAGCTGATAAGGTGTATAATTTAGTCCGATCTGACTTGTAGATACAAAGTGGTTTCTTTAATACCGGGTAATGTCTTTACGGTTATTAGTTCTAACACCGTAGATCAGATAAAAGATTAATCCCACCACTGGTGCAAAGAAAAGCACTGCCGCCCAAAAGGCTTTTACAGGCAACAGAATATCCCGCCGGCGAAATAGCGTATATATGGCTATAATAAGCACTACCAGCCACACCAGGAATAAGATGACGAATATGTTTAACAGGGTTGATGTTGTATTGCCCATTTGTTTTCAATTTATATTAGATAATACAGGGCAAACTGTTATAAGTTTGATTTAGATCTTGTTGTGATTGTGTTTACACGTACAACTTCAGGCTATTGCTATGTTGCCTTATAGTTTAAACATTGTAATATAAGTGTAGTTAATTAGGTATCATTTAAAAATATCTATGAAAACTAAAACTAATCAATCAAACAAAAACATCGCAGGCAAAGCCGGCTACTTAAAAATGGCAGCTCTCGGGCTGGCCGTAGTTACCTCGTTTACGGTTGCCTGTAAAAGCAGCACCACATTAAAAACTACAGATAGTACAACTGTTACTAAAGACAGTACCGTTAAAGTAGACAGTACCCAAGGCGGCACTGCTGCCAATGTTAAACCTACCGGGCCAAAACCGGCTTTTGCGCCCGACATTAAACCGCAAATGCAAGCTGTGATTGAACAGCTGGCCAGTTATGGTGATAAACCTATCCCAGGCTTAACAGCAGTTGAAGCGCGTAAAAATCACACCGCTACTGATGCTGTGATGGATGTAATGAAGAAATTTAATATCCCAACACCACCGGCTAACGTAGATACCATGGGTAAAGAGATCCCGGTTGCTGGTGGTAATATTCATTTACGTATTTATACTCCTAAAGCAGGCAATGGCCCGTTCCCGGTTATTGTATATTATCATGGCGGTGGTTTTGTAATTGCCAATGTGGATGTATATGATGCATCAGCCAAAACCTTGGCAGATAAAGTTGGTGCCGTTGTGGTTTCAGTAGCTTACCGTTTAGCGCCCGAGCATAAATTCCCAACCGCACATAACGACTCTTTTGCTGCTTACGAATGGGTGGTTAAAAATGCTGCCTCTATTAAAGGCGACCCTAAAAAGATTGCTGTAGCCGGCGAAAGTGCCGGTGGTAACCTTGCCGTTAATATGGCTATTATGGCCCGCGATAAAGGTATTATGTTGCCAACTGCAATTTTAGCTGTTTACCCGGTTGCGGGATCAGACATGACTACGCCATCTTACACAAAGAATGCGGCCGCTAAACCTTTAGATAAACCGATGATGATGTGGTTTGTGAAAAACTACCTGAATAATATGGCCGAAGGTAAAGACCCGCGCATTAACCTGGTTGCCGCTAATTTGAAAGGCCTGCCGCCAACTACTATTATTACAGACGAGATTGACCCGCTGCAAAGCGAGGGCATGACACTGGCTGATAAAATGAAAGCAGTGGGTGTAAAAGTGGACACTAAAAACTACGATGGCGTTACGCACGAGTTTTTTGGCATGGGTGCAGTAGTGCCCGAAGCTAAAGATGCAGAAACTTATGCCGTTAATCAGCTCAAAACTGCCTTTGGTAAATAATTATTGGGCTAAATATTAATTTATATGGGGTGATGTGCCAAACAGGTATAGTTATTGTATTTGTTAAGCACATCACTTATTTAAAACCCTTATGAAACGTTTACCCGTATTATTATTTGCACTGGCTATGATGTTAATGAATAGCTGTGCAGTTGTTGGCGGCATTTTTAAAGCCGGCGCGGCAGTTGGCATTATAGCCGTAGTTGTAGTTATCCTTGTTATTATCTGGCTGATCTCTTTATTCAGAGGAAAAAATTAACGAAAATTTATTAATTAATAATAAACAATAGTAGCCTCATCCCGTTACTTAAAAACACATTATTACCATGGAAAACACAAAAGCAACAATTGAAACATTAAATGATTTAGTACAAATCAATAATGACCGTATAGAAGGTTACGAAAAAGCGACTAAAGATATTGGCGAAGGCCAGGAAGATCTGAAAGCGCTTTTCACCAGCATTATTGGCGACAGCCATAATTACAAACTGGCATTGGGTACCGAAATTGAAGTATTGGGTGCTGACATTGAAAATACCACCAGCACCAGTGGCTCGCTACACAGAACCTGGTTGCAGGTTAAGGCTGCATTTACCAGCAACAGCACTAAAAGCGTGTTAGAAGAATGCGAATTTGGTGAGGATGCGATTAAAAAAGCGTATCAAACCGCAATTGAGTCTGAGCATTTACCGGCTTATATTAAAGATATACTGATTGATCAGAAATCTTCTATCGATGCTACACACGATGAAATTAAACAATTGCGCGATCAATACGAAAACGCTTAACTCATTGTAGTTTAGAATGCATATTAAAAGCATATTGGTTTAACCAGTATGCTTTTTTTTTGTTAAAAGTGCTTAATATTGTGCAGAATTTATAACACAAGCAACATAGATGAAAAATTACAAATTAATATTATTGGCAGCAGTTGCGAGCTGTGCTTTCAGCGCTTGCAGTGGCGATCACAGCCCAAACAGTGCACCGGATTCAACAACCGATAATGCGGCTTTCCGTCACCTTAATGTAGATACATCTGCCGTTACTCATCAATTGAGTAACAGCACACAAGTATCTAATGATGGATCTGGCGGTGTGTTGGTAGCTAAAGATACCACTCATGTAAAAGTTCGCACAGTTAATATTGCATCAAGTGCACCTGCTGCACCTGCGCCTGCTGCAAAAGATACTACTGCTGCTAAGAAATAATTTTAATGATATAATAAAAGCCCTGGTCAATTAGGCCGGGGCTTTTGTGTTTATGCGCTATTCGTTCTTAACTGATTTAATAACGAATTATATAAAAACAAGAAAGGCCCCGAAATCATCAGGGCCTTTCTTGTTTTCCTAAGAAATGAAAAATTACATTTTCTTAGTAGAGTCTTTTTTAGTAGAGTCAACTTTAACGCTGTCTTTTTTTACAGAGTCAGTTTTAACAGTTGAATCAACAGCTACAGTTGAATCTTTTTTAGTAGAATCAGTAGTAGTAGTTGAACCAGAACCTTTACAAGCTACCATTGAAGCAGAAAGAAATAACGCTACTGCGCCTAATTTGAATGCATTTTTCATTTGAAAATTTTTAAAAAGTGATTAATAGTTTTTTCTTTAATACCGGGAATTTGAAAAGGTAACCGTACAAAATGAAAATATTTTAAACAATTATCTTTTTTATTGCCGGGGCAATTACATTTTCTTGGTGCTGTCTTTTTTCTCAGTTGTTTTAACAGTAGTTTTCTTTGTAACTGTATCAACTGCAGCGCTATCTTTCTTCGCAGTGTCAACTTTAACAGTTGTATCTACAGAGGTAGTAACTGATGAATCTGCTTTTGCAGTATCGCTGCCATTTGCAGAGCCTTTGCCTTTACAAGCCACTAATGATGCAGATACTGCTGCAATTACAAGGGCATTTTTTACTAAGTTTTTCATATGGTGGTATGTTTAATTTATTGTTAATACTATAAAAAGAAAAAGGTAACCCTTGTGAGGTTACCTTTTTCAAAAGATCTTAAGATCTGTAAGGATTACATTTTTTTAGTAGTATCCTTTGCAGTAGTATCAGCTTTAGCTGAATCAACTTTAGCAGTAGAATCAACAGTAGTTACAGTAGCAGTAGAATCAACTTTAGTTGAATCTGTAGTTGAAGTAGTTTTGCTACCTGAACAAGCTGCGAATGATAATGCTACTACTGCTGCGAAAGCTAATTTTACGATGTTTTTCATAATAATTTAATTTAAAGTTTTAAAAGTTACCATCTGTTAATACCCGAAACATGAAAAGGTAACCCGGAGGGAGAAGAATTTTTTTAATTTGTTGATTAGGGAAGTAATTCGGCAATTTGTCAATTCGATAATTTGTTAATGAAGAAATCAATCACCTGATTATTTAACGATCGCTTATTATTAGCAAATCAACAAATTGCCGAACTTGCTAATTGAAGCAGCATTGACAAATTACCGAATTAACAAATCAGCTAATTGATTGTCAAATTAACAAATTGGCTAATTGCCAAATTAAAATTTATTTTTGGCAATCATGGGTTACCATTCCCGATAAAAGGTATTAATAGTGAGTAAATTCTTAAAAGGTTCAGCACCAACAGATAGTGAGGTAATACTCGGCATCCTTAATAATTCAGAGATCGTTTTAGAGCGGTTATACGTTGCATACTTTCCGATGGTTTTGCAGCTTATCATCAACAATAACGGTTCTGCAGATGATGCAAAGGACATTTACCAGGAAGCTATCATCGTTCTTTACAATAAAATCAAGAGTGGAAATTTTGAATTAAGCAGTAAGCTTAAAACATTTATTTACTCGGTTTGCAGGCGTTTGTGGTTGAAAAGATTAAACCAGATGAGCCGTTTTGATGGCGATATCAGGGATTTTCAGGATTATTTGCCGGTAGAAGACGAGGTTGATAAACAAACCGACCGCGATTTACAGTTTACCAAGATGGAAGGCGCACTGGCTTTACTTGGCGAGCCCTGCAAAACCATTATTGAAGATTTTTACATGCACGACAGATCTATGCAGGAGATCTGTGAGCGTTTTGGGTATACCAATGCAGACAATGCCAAAACGCAGAAATATAAATGTTTGCAAAGGCTGAAGAAGTTGTTTTTTCAGCATAGTTAAAGGAGAGGGATATTATGAACGACAGGCAGTTACACGACGAGATTGAACGTTACCTGAACGGCGAGATGAGCCGCGATGAGCGTTCTGCTTTTGATGTGCTTCGTAAAAACGATGCACATGTTGAACGCAAGGTTAATGAGCACCGCCAGTTTGTGGGTTTACTTAAACAGTACAATGAGCGCCGCGAGCTGGAGCAACGATTGAACGCTATACACCAGGAGATAGATGTACATGCACTGAAGGAAGAATTAACTATTCAACCATCGTGGGTGGTACAATTGTGGCGTAACCATCACTCTAAAATATCTGTGGCGGCATCGATAGCTATTTTTGCTATGCTAGCTACGCTGTTCTTTACAGGATATTTTGCAGGTCATGATTCTAACTACACGCAATTGCGCATGCAGTTAGAAAATTACAAACGCAGCACCGATAAACTCAATAAATCAACCAATGCTTTACTGCACGATATTAAAACAGGCAAGCGTGTAATTGAACCTGCTAAGTTTGGCGGTACAGGTTTCGCGCTATCATCAAATGGTTATGTTGTTACCAACTACCACGTAGTAAATGGTGCCGATTCTGTTTATGTACAAAATGCAACCGGCGATTCGTACCATGCCCGCGTAGTATACAGCGAACCACAATATGATGTAGCTATATTAAGGATTGATGATTCGACCTTTAAATCTCAGGCGCCGCTGCCTTATACACTTAAACGGGTGCAAAGCGATTTAGGCGAAGATGTTTATACCATTGGTTACCCGCGTAATGATGTGGTTTATGGCAAAGGTTACCTATCATCTGCAACCGGTTTCCATGATGATACTACAGCCTATCAGGTTTCTATCCCGGTTAACCCGGGTAATAGCGGTGCTCCATTACTGGATAATAAAGGTAATATCATCGGCATCATTAGCGGTAAACAATCATTGATGGAAGGGGCAGCCTTCGCCGTAAAATCTGAATATCTGCTGAAAGCAATCAAGAACATGCCGACTGATTCGGTGAATAAAAAGATTGCATTTAACAGCAAAAATACCCTGGCCAGTTTAAGCCGTGCCCAGCAGATTAAAAAAGTACAAAGCTATGTGTACCAGATTAAGGTATACAGCCACTAAGCAACCCACTATTATATTATACGAATATGAAAAGCCTCTGTAAAGAGGCTTTTTTGTTATGGGTACGGTTGGCCTGTCACATTGAGGCACTCGAAGTGTCGCGCGCAGAGGCTCGCCCACCATGCTTCGAGTGCCTCAGCATGACAGCATTGGCACATCGAAGAGGATTCTTCGCTATCGCTCTGAATGACAAAAGAAGGAGAGGATAAAATAAGCGCGTCATTGCGAGGAACGAAGCAATCCCCGATAAGCAGAGCGGCTCTGTAAAGTTCGTGATTGCTTCGTTCCTCGCAATGACGTATTGGATGGAAATCTCGATCCTGATTCTTAACTCTCTTGAAATTAACGATCTACTTCCCCTAACACAATATCGATTGAACCCAGAATAGCAATCAGATCGGCAATCATAACGCCTTTGGATAGTTCTGATATTACAGAGAGGTTATTAAAGCTCGGCCCGCGTGCTTTAACACGGAAAGGGATTTCGGTTTTGCCATCGGCCATAAAGTAGAAGCCAACTTCGCCGCGTGCACCTTCGGAGCGCATATAGTAATCTTGTGCTTTTGGCGTAATCTTACGCGGCATTTTAGCGCGGGGATCAAAATCGGTTGTGCGTTTCAGATCTTTTTGCAGGCGTTCAACACATTGCTCAATCATTTTTAACGATTCCGTAATTTCGTCAACACGCACTTTGTAGCGGTCCCAGCAATCGCCAACAGTCCCCATTTCACCTTTACCGATTGGGATTTCGAAATCCAATTCAGGATAAGCCGAGTAATTATCAATCCGGCGTAAATCCCACTTAACGCCAGAGCCACGCAGTACCGGGCCAGAGCATCCGTAGTTAATAGCTACATCTAAAGGCAATATGCCCACGTTAGCGGTACGTTTAATAAAGATCTGGTTATCGGTAAGCAGTTCGTTTAACTCTTTCAGCTTGGGCTTAAAATAGGTTACAAACTCAGCGCAACGTTCTTCGAAACCAACAGGTAGATCGTAAAATAGTCCGCCAATCCAGATATAGTTATACAACAAACGAGAGCCGGAAGCCCACTCCAGCATCCCCATAATATGCTCGCGGTCGCGGAAACACCACAAGAAAGGGGTGAAGGCGCCAATATCGATACCGTAAGTACCTATGGCAATCAGGTGCGAAGCAATCCGGTTCAGCTCGCAAACCAGTACCCGGATGTATTCAATACGTTTCGGAATATCCTGATCAATACCTAGCATACGCTCCACACCCATAACCCAGGCGTGGCTGTTATTCATTGATGCCAGGTAATCCATCCTATCCGTAAACGGAATAGTTTGCTGGTACGTAAGCGCCTCGGCATGTTTCTCAAAACAGCGGTGCAAATACCCAAGGTGCGGGATTGCTTCTTTCACAATCTCGCCATCGGTAATCAGCTCCAACCGCAAAACCCCGTGCGTCGACGGATGCTGCGGACCCATGTTGAGCACCATGTCTTGGGTGGCAGCGGTGGCTATTTTTTGTTGATATAGATCAAATGCTTCGTTGTGAGTCATTTCGAATTTCGAATGTTCAATTTCGAATTTTATTTAATTTATGATTTTCCTTAGCAGTTTTACCAATTGCTGTAAATATAGCGGTCAATTCTTTCGCTTCTTGCTTTACAACTTTAATTGATTCAGGAGACATTAGACCAGATTGTTCAATGAGTTCCAGCCAGTACTGAGATTCGTCAGCCTCTTCTTCAACAATAATAATCTTATTAATAAAATCAGCAGAAGACTTTCCCTTACATGCAGAACGATAATTAGCACCAACAGAAGTGGCACTTCTTAATAATTGATTTGATAACACCCTGCTGGTTTTAGTATCGGGCAATTTCTCTACAAGCTTAATAATGGTTATTGCGAAAGCTTGAGTCCTTTTAATAAGCTCTTCTTTGTTCATCTAATGTTAAAACAATTCGAAATTGAACATTCGAAATTCGAAATCAAAAAAATCAATCTATCTTAATCCCCTTATAATACTCAGCCGCCTGATAATCTTTCCTCATCGGGAAACCATCCCAGTCATCAGGCAATAAAATTCTACGTAAATCAGGGTGGCCTTCAAAGAAGATCCCTAACAGGTCATAAGCCTCACGTTCATGCCAGTCGGCAGTTTTATAAACATCAACTAAACTTGGAAATGTAGGCAGATCTTCCACATCACGACCATGCTCAATACTGATTTTTAAAGTGAGCTGTGTTTGGTAAGGGATAGATGCAAGGTTATAAACCACGCCGAATTTACCGGCTTCAACACCATAATCAACACCTGTTAGGCACGATAGGTAATCGAAATAAGTGGCTTCGTTGTCCCTTAATTCGCGGCAAACTTCCACAATCCGGTTTGGGGCGATGAGTAAAGCTGGTTGTAAAACGCCTGCCTCTTCGCCAACGATAACATCGCTGCCAAATTTGCTAATGAGTAAATCTTTAATTTCAGAAAAAATCATGGCGCAAGGCGAACAATTTTCCAGTTGTTTTTATCGGCTCTTTTAAATACGAGGCGATCGTGTAAACGGCTGCTTCGGCCTTGCCAAAATTCAAACATGCGTGGTTTTAAAATATAACCACCCCAGTGTGCCGGCTTGGGTACGTCTTTATCTTCGTATTCTTTTTCCAGTTTGTTCCACTTTTCTTCCAAAGCTTCGCGGCCATCAATTTCCTGGCTTTGCGGCGAAACCACAGCGCCAATCTGGCTGCCTTTTGGGCGCGAAAGGAAATAAGCTTCAGAATCCTGTTTGCTTATTTTTTCGATAGTACCCTCAATACGTACCTGGCGCTCAAGCGGCCCCCACCAGAAAGTGATGGCACCCAGCGGGTTTTTAGCAATTTCTTTACCTTTGCGGCTCAGGTAGTTGGTATAAAATATAAAGCCTTCGGCGTTGTAGCCTTTCAGCAGTACAATGCGCGACGATGGCCTGCCATCGGTAGTGGCCGTAGCCAGGTTCATGGCATTAGGCTCGTGCATTTCTGATGCGCGTGCCTGGTTAAACCAGCTATCAAACTGGATAAAGGGATCTTGTTTAATATCTGTTTCCGACAGGGATGCCGCGCGGTAATCCTGTCTCAGGTCTTGTATATCTTTTTGGCTCATTTGCTTGCAAATCTACAAATACGGTTTAGTAATATTTTATAAATCCGTTACGTTGTATACAACGTTATTAAAAAAGAACATTAATTTAACGTTTGTGTTATAAATTAAATTTCAACTGTATGCTTAGCACTATCTCTGCCGCGGCTGGCCGTTTGCTAATTTCGGAGCCGTTTATGATGGACCCGAACTTTAAGCGGTCTGTAATATTACTGACCGAATACTCAGAATTCGGTGCAATGGGTTTTGTGCTTAACCATCAAAGCGAATATATGATAGGCGATTTACTGCCGGATATTTCCTACTCCGAATTGCCGGTTTACGTTGGCGGTCCGGTTGCCAACAATACCCTGCACTTTATACACCGTTGCCCCGATAAAATTACCGGGGGTACGGAAATATGGGATGGCATTTACTGGAGCGGCGATTTTGAACAGGTAAAAGAACTGATTAACACCTACCAGTTGAAAGATGATGAGATTAAATTTTTTGCCGGATACTCTGGCTGGACAGCAGGGCAGCTTGATGTAGAACTGGCAGAAGATACCTGGATTGTAGCCAATAAATTTAACTCAGATATCGTGTTTACGCACGATGAGCAAAACCTTTGGAAGGAAGTGGTTATCGGCTTAGGCCAGCGCTATGCCCATATTGCTAATTTTCGGAGAACCCGGCATTGAATTAATTCAATTGTCGGTTGTCTGTTATGGGTTGTCGGACAATGCTACCGCAAGTTTCTAACTTGTGGTTAAACTGTTGTAAGGTTTCACCTTACTTAAACTGGAAGCTTACCATAGATGAGTCACAAGTTACGCTGCGCTAAACTTGCGACAGTGGTGCTGAAAGCTATTAATAGCTAATGCAGATTAGTTATGGTACATTTGACAATGCACACAGACACTCAGATATTTAAGGAAGCCGACGGAACAGTAGACTTATTGTTTTCGCTCGAAGATTACGACTTCGAAAAAACGGTTGATGTTATGGTTAGTTTAAAAGAAGATGGCGAGAATAAAAATTACACCGCGGTATATACCAAAAAACGCGTTGATGGCAAACCAGAGTGGGTGCCGACTTCGATTCGCAAATAAGCCTCACGTCAAACGTCTAACGCTACCGCAAGCTTTAACTTGTGGTCAATCTGATGTAAGGTTTCACCTTACGTAAGCTGGAAGCTTACATCAGATAAGTCACAAGTTACGCTGCGCTAAACTTGCGACAGCGAGATGATTAATCTTCAAAAACGTGGGACGTATAACGTCCCACGTCAAACTTTATGCGTCATACCCAGAAGGATACCCTTCTTCTTTCATTCCTTTAGCCGATTCTTCAACTTTGCTTGCCAAATCAGCTTTGTATTTAATGAGGTTTTGGGTGATGTACTCGTCTCCGGTCGATAAGATCTGTGCAGCCAGTATACCTGCATTTTTTGCAGCGTTTAAAGCTACAGTTGCCACAGGGATACCATTAGGCATTTGCAGGATAGATAATACAGAATCCCAGCCATCGATAGAATTGCTCGATTTTACAGGAACGCCAATTACAGGTAAATGCGTTAACGAAGCCACCATGCCCGGTAAGTGGGCTGCGCCACCGGCTCCGGCTATAATCACTTTCAGGCCACGATCTGCGGCTGATTTAGCATAGCTGAACATACGATCGGGCGTACGGTGGGCCGATACTACGGTAATTTCATAATCAACACCTAACTCTTTTAAAACATCAGCAGCATCCTGCATAATATGAAGGTCGGACTTGCTGCCCATGATGATTCCGATTTTAGCGCTCATTGGTTTTATCTGTTAACTGATCTGTAGATCGATGTAAAGCTTTGTTAATTAAACTACCTCTTTCGGCAGGTTTTGCACTGGCCAAATTTACAATTAAGCCGGTTAATTTCTCGTGGTCTATATTGCGGACAGGGCCGAGATCGATATTGATTTCTTCATACCCCATCGCTTTCGATAGTTCACGTAATTTTTCATTGCCCTCTATCAAATGCTTAAACTCATCTTTTATAATTAAACAAACGAATGCCTGTTTGTACGATGTGTTCCAGTAGGCATGGTCTATAATATCCCAGTTGATGAAATCTTTATAAGCAGATCGATCAAAAATACCGGTTTCATTGATAATGATCTGCGGCTTTCTATCCAAAAGGTTAACTAAGCCGGCAATTATACCTAAGCTGAAAAGTCCAATGAGTACCCAGCCGATTATAATATGCTGATTATAAATAAGCCATAAGCCTCCCAGTATAAATGGCAAACAGATCAACATTAACCTGATCGCTTTCCATTTCGACTTATATAGCTTTATTTCATTCAATATTGATTACCAATAAGTGTCCCGATTCTTGACTCTCTTAAACTAAGATACTACTTTCAATATCTGCTGTACGTAACGCGCACGCTCAATTGCTTTCTCACGGTCGGCATCAACAATGGTAACGTGCCCCATTTTGCGGAATGGTTTAGTTAGCGCCTTGCCATACAAGTGGATATATACCCCCGGGCATTTTAATGCTTTCTCAATGCCCTGGTAAACGGCTGGGCCTTCGTGCCCGGCTTCGCCTAAAAGGTTAATCATAATGGCATTATTGAGGCAATCAGTTTCGCCCAAAGGCTGGTCAAATATCGCGCGTAAATGCTGTTCAAACTGTGATACGATATTGCCTTCGATAGTTTGATGGCCGCTGTTATGCGGGCGCGGAGCCAGTTCATTAACCAGTATGCGGCCATGTTTATCTAAAAACATTTCAACAGCCAGTAAACCTACTATTTTTAGTTTGGCGGCAATATCTTTAGCAATTTCTTCGGCACGTTCATGTATTTCGAATGGCAGGGTAGAGGGAGCGATCAGAAACTCAACAAGGTTGGCTTCGGGGTTAAACTCCATTTCCACCATCGGGAAGGTTTTAATGTCGCCATTCTCGTTGCGGGCAACTATCACGGCAATTTCCTTTTCGAAATCAATCCAGCGCTCAATCAGGCTCGGTTCGGTAAATGCTTTGGCTAACGATTGCTCATCTATCACCTTATAAACACCTTTACCATCATAACCATCGCGTCTTAACTTCTGGATGTATGGGAAAGGGATATGTGTTTTCTTAAGATCTTCTGCCGAAGATATGATCTGAAATTCGGCAGTAGGGATGTCATTTTCTTTGAAGAATTGTTTTTGCAAACCTTTATCCTGTATCAGGCGAATTACGCGTGGCTGTGGATAAACCAGCACACCCTCACGTTCTAATTGCTCCAGCGCGTCAACGTTTACCTTCTCAATTTCGATGGTAAGCAGATCTACCTTTTTGCCGAAATTGTAAACAGTTTCGTAATCGCTCAGTGAGCCAACTACAAATTCGTCGCACAGTTTGCGGCATGGGGCTTCCCGGTCAGGGTCAAGTACTTTAACCGTAACATTGTAGTTTAAAGCTTGTTGTATCAGCATGCGGCCTAACTGCCCGCCGCCTAATATGCCTAATTTCAGATCTCCGTAAAATGCTTTCATTTGATGATGCAAGTTTAAGAAATTTAGCAAACTATATTAGTGAGTTGTTGCAGATTACAAGTTTTAGGTATTTTTATCAGGTGATATCATCGACATAACCATCATGAAAACAAAGGATATTGAAAAACAAGCAGAAAAACTGATGCACACTCCTTTTGCTCAAACATATTTTCACGGTACAAAGGCCGATTTAAAGCTGGGCGACTTTATTGAGATCGGCGTTAAATCAAATTATGGACAAAATAATATAGCAAAGTATATCTACCTCTCGGCTACACTCGATGCTGCCGTTTGGGGTGCCGAACTCGCATTAGGTAATGGCCGTGAAAGAATTTATTTAGTAGAGCCCACTGGCCAGATAGAGGATGACCCTAATTTAACCGACAAGAAGTTCCCGGGTAATCCAACAAAATCATACCGCTCAAAGCATCCCTTTAAAATAGTTGGCGAGATCACCATTTGGCAAGGCCACCCGGCGGAACAGGTTAAAGCCATGAAAGATAGAATGGCTGTACTTAAGGAGCAAGGTATTGAAGCGATTGAGGACTAATTTCCTTTTACCTAGCCGGATAAGCCCTCACCATCCTAAAATACAAAATGCCTTGTACCAGTAAAAATGAAATACCACAGGTAGCATAAAATACTTTATTAGATTCGCTCATTTGGTGTATAAAAGCATAAACTAAAAACACAACCGTGCCACCAAAAAACACCAACAGGCGTAAAAATGGATTAACGTAAATACTTCTGTTAGCCAAAGTCATCGTAGCGAACGACATGAGCGTGAGTATCATCGTTAGCATTAAAGTGCCATTTACAATTGATGGTAGGGCGGCTTTGTAATCGCCACCTTTAAAGGTAACCATGTAGTATGCAGAGCCCAGCATAAAGGCCAGGGCAAAGGAGAAGGCAAATGCCTTGAATAATAGCTGGAAGAGATATTTAGCTGTCATAAGGTGCAAAATTAGCTATAATAGCAAAATGGATAATCGAATGGATGTCATAAAAGCAAACTGCGGCTAACAACGTGATTGCTTAAGGGGTTTTTTACGTGAACCTTATTTCTTTCGAACTTTCAGACTTCCTGACTGAATTACTGTAATAATTAGCCGCCATCAATGCCGTAGGTAGTCCAACGCAAATCACCAGTGTTGCCATGCCTATACCTGCGCCGTAAGGTGTCATTCCGTGTTTGCCTTTGGGGGTATGGCTTAGGGGAGTTACAATAAAACTCATGATAAGCCAGGTGAAAAGCCCGTATAATACACCTATCACATATTTATTTCTGAATAACCTGGTGAATAACGGGAAGCTTACAAACCAGGTAGTTGTAAATACATAACTGATCATGTAATGAAATAAAATACCATAAGCCACCATCTTGCCCGACATTACAAACGCAGCCCTCCCAAAAACACCACTGGCAATAAAACTGAACACCTGTGCAACGGGTACTTTATTATTGAGCAAAAGCGTAGCTGCGGCATCCATTGTGCCGGTTATAAAAACGGTTAAAAGTAATGCGAGGTAGATGTTTTTAATGCGCACGGTGTATGTTAATAATGGCCGCTAAAGTAAGAAAATGTAGTGAGTGATAGCGTAATATCTTCTTTACGGATTAATGTCAATGGTATAAAAGCTGTGTCATTGCGAGGTACGAAGCAATCTCGTCGCCAATACTTATTCGATCTGTATAGTTACGAGATTGCTTCGTACCTCGCAATGACAAAAGAGAATACATTTTTGAATATCCGAAATCAAATTACATGTCAAGTACATGCTCTGTTTCAATCTTCTTCTGCAATTCAAGCACAGCGCCAATCAAAGCTTCGGGGCGGGGCGGGCAGCCTTGCACGTAAACATCTACCGGGATCACCCTGTCAACACCTTTTACTACGTGGTAACCATGTTGCCAGTAGGGGCCGCCACAGTTGGAGCATGACCCCATTGATATAACATATTTAGGTTCGGGCATTTGCTCGTAAAGGCGTTTAATGCGTTCGGCCATTTTAAAGGTAACGGTGCCAGCAATGATAATCACATCGGCCTGGCGGGCAGATGGGCGGGGGAATACACCGAAGCGCTCAAAGTCGTAAGTTGAGGCAAAAGACCCCATCATTTCTATCGCACAGCAGGCAATACCAAAGCTCAATGGCCACAGGGATGATAAACGCGCCCAGTTTAACAGATCGTTTACCTTGGTGATTACTACACCACCGTTTTCGTTCATATCCTGGGTCATTCGCTTGCTTTTTTAAATGCGGGTTTAAACATTGGCCTGTTAGTAGTGGCAGTATTTGTAGTAGCAGTAGCAGTCTCATGCAAAGTAGCTGTTACAGTTGCAGTTCTTTCCCTTTCTGTTTCAACAGAAAAAGATTTTACAGTAAAAGCGCTTTGTGCTGCGTTCAATTTCTCATAAACCGACGTAGGGATATTTACATCGACACTTGGTACAATAGGGCTGGCTTTTATCCAGGCCAGGTCGCCTTTTACCCAAGCGTAAACCAGGCCTAATATCAGGATGCCTGCGAAAACAAACATTTCAATGAGGCTTAATGCAGTCCAGCGCGAATCAACTGCTGCAATTTCTTTGCTGCCGAAAACGGTTGCCCATGGAAAAATGAACATCATCTCTACATCAAACAACAAAAATATCAGCGCAATAACATAGAAACGCGAGTTAAACGGAAGCCATGCGCTGCCGGTTGGCTCTTCGCCACACTCGTACGATGTTAACTTTTCGGGATTCGGATTATGGGGTGCTACCAACTTGTTGGCAAAAAAAGCAGCCCCGGTCATCACAATACCGATAATTAAGAAGATAAGTATCTTTCCAAATTCAGATATTTGCGCAACTTCGCCCATGGTTGCAAAAATAACAAAACAAACCCAGTTTGATGCTATAATAATAGGAGCAGGTGCATGCGGATTGATGTGCGCTGTGCAAGCCGGTTATTTAGGTAAGCGTACGCTTATCATCGAGCATAACGATAAGCCCGGTGCCAAGATACTCATCAGCGGGGGCGGGCGCTGTAACTATACCAATATGTATGCTTCGGCTGCCCAGTTTATTTCGCAGAACGAGCATTTTGCCAAATCGGCCTTTGCGCAGTGGACGGTGGAGGATACTATTACCTTTTTTGAAACCTATGAGATAGATGGGGCTGAGAAAACACTCGGTCAACTTTTTCCTGCCAATGGTAAGGCCAAAGATGTGGTGCAGGTTTTTACTGACCTATGCGATCAGCTCGATCAAACGTTATGGCTGGATACCAAAGTTACCGACATCAGCAAAAATGAGGACGAAAGCTTTACGCTGACTTACGAGCGTTACGGCAAAACCTCAACCATTAATACCGATAAAGTAGTTATAGCTACAGGTGGCCTCCCGATCAGTAAAATGGGGGCTACTGATTTCGGCATCCGTACTGCCCGAAAATTCGGGATGAAGATTGTGGAAACCGCACCGGCCTTAGTGCCATTAACCATTACCGGCAAACAGCAAAACTGGTACGAACAACTATCGGGCAGCAGTATTTTTTGCAGGGTTTGGAATGATGAGATCAGCTTTGAAGAGAATATTTTGTTTACCCATTGGGGATTAAGCGGCCCGGCAATTCTGCAAATTTCATCGTATTGGAAACCGGGTGAGAGCATTTATATCGATCTGTTACCTCATCAATCAATTCTCGATATTATAACTGAAGAGCAACGTACCAATAGCAAACAATTATTGCAAACACTGCTTTCGGGCTTGTTTACCCGGAAATTTGCAGAGGCTTTAGGTTTATATCTGCCTATTACTAAAAATCTGGCAACGCTGAGTAAAGCTGATCTGGAAACTATTAATAACCTTATCCATACTTTCAAAGTAACTCCGGCAGGGAGCAAAGGCTATGATAAAGCCGAGGTGATGCGAGGCGGGGTTGATACCAATGAGCTCTCATCTAAAACTCTGGAAGCTAAAAAAGTACCCGGTTTGTTTTTTGGAGGGGAATGTGTTGATGTAACCGGTTGGCTGGGAGGATACAACTTTCAATGGGCCTGGGCAGCAGGTTTCGTTATAGCTCAAAACTTATAGTTTTAAAATAATTATGTCATTTAATTAGTTTGAGATTGCAACTATAAAAGGGAATATTATCTTTGTCACAATCTCGTTACACGTGACTAAGAAATTCCCCTTTTTAACCAACTATAGATTGGTGTGCCTGCTTTGGATCGCAGTAGCTGTGTTCTGTTGGCAATACAAATATTTTCACCACCGCGAAAATAACTATCTCATATTTAAGTATGTGTACCACCATACTGTGGCAGAAAAAAATCTTTATGCCTTATATCTGCAGGAATATTACGACTCCAATCATTACGGCCCTGTATTCAGCGTAATCGTAGCACCCATGGCTTTAATGCCCGATGCCTGGGGCTTTTTCTTTTGGTCTGTGCTTAATGCGGTGGTGCTCATTTGGGCTATACACCTGCTTCCGCTCACAGAAAAGAAGAAGATGCTCTTACTCTTGCTTTGTGCCATTGAGTTTGCTAATGCCGAGCATTATATCCAGTTTAATCCTATTGTTACGGCCTTTATATTTTTCAGTTTTACGCTGGTGGAGCGAAAGAAGGAGGAGTGGGCAACCCTGTTTATCGTTTTGGGTACGCTTATTAAGCTTTACCCCGTTGTAGGCTTTGTGTTCTTTTTGTTTGCCGAAAATAAATGGAAGTTCATTTGGTCGACCTTGATGTGGTTCGCTGTATTTTTTGCCTTGCCAATGGCGATATCCAGTCCGCATTTTATTATACAATCTTATGCCGATTGGTTCCACACCTTACAGGAAAAGAACGGACAGAATGTTGACCTGAAATCATCGCAGGATATTTGCCTGATGGGTACCATCCGTCACATAACCGGCAACCCTAATATCCCGAATACACCATTCCTGTTAGCTGGGGCAGCCATTTTTGGTGCGGCATTGCTTAGGTTTAAACAATACTCCTCACAAAAATTCAGGATGCAGATCTTAGCATCTGCATTAATTATGGTGGTGATATTTAGTACCGGATCTGAGCATCCAACTTACATTATAGCCGTACCCGGCGCATTTTTATGGATGTTGATGCAGGAGAAACCTTTTACCCGCACTAATATTATTTTGCTGGTGCTGTTATTGGTGGTAACCGGTTTAGGGCCAACAGATGCGATCCCTGCATTTATCAGAAGGCCTTATATCAATAAGTATGTAATGAAAGCCTGGCCTTGTATTATCGCATGGGGTATAATCTCTTACGAGTTATTGTTTAAGAACTTTGCAAAAGAAGAAAAATCATCCGATAGGGAACATACTTTACAACCAACCGGCGAATTGGAAATGGAGGCTGCGTAATTATTTGCGCGCAGCCTGGAGCTGTTTAAAGTAGGCAATCAGTTTATCCATATTGCCCATATTATATAGATGGCTTTTAATCCGGTCTACCGCGTCGGGTTCATCGCCCATAATTTCGGCCATTACATCTTCGAAGTTAAGGGGACTTAACGCTACAAGCTCTGCCGGGTTAGCTCCGTAGTAATACGTAATTACCTTTTTAGAACCACCGCCGCCGAATGAAAGGCCGACACCGCCGCCCACATAGCTACCGCCAGTACCTAATCCTAAACCAAGCCCTGGTGATACATGTACCGGGCTGCCTCCGCTCACGTTGCCTCGGTATACGTATAGCTTCAGTTCTTCGTCAAGCACTACACGTACAAAATCAAACTCGTTAGGCCAAACTTCGCCCATAGATGGGTGGGCAACTACAAAGCTATCCTGCCCGGCTACAAAATATTTAAGGTCGCTTGCGCTGAGCTTAATTTCATTGGCATCTTTATTCTCCTTAAAAACAATAAAAGCTTGTCCCTTTATTGGCGATTTGCCCGATGGGTAAGCCTGTATAAGGCCTTTCATCTGGTTGTCTTTAACATCGGTAAAATAACCGGGTTGCCATTTTTGGGCGAAAGATGATAAGCTGATTGTAGCGAGAGATGCTGTTAATATAATACGGCGCATAAATGTAAAAATTGTTTAACGCAGCAATTGCGTTTTAAATATAAGTAACATGGAAAATACAGATTTGATGACAAAACAAACCGTGTAGATTTAGATATTTGAAAAGCGAAAATAATAGAATAAACTAAAACTATGATAACTGTTGATCTGCGCAGCGATACTGTAACCAAACCGACTCCCGGCATGCTCGAAGCCATGTGGAGTGCCAAAGTAGGCGATGATGTTTTTGGCGAAGACGAAAGTATAAACGAACTGGAAGCCAAAGCTGCTGCCATGTTTGGTATGGAGGCCGGGATATTTTGCCCTTCAGGCACCATGACCAATCAGATTGCCATTAAATGCTTTACCCAACCGTTGGATGAATTGATTGCCGACCAAACTGCCCACGTTTATCGTTACGAGGGTGGGGGGATAGCCTTTAACTCGGGCGTATCAACCCGCTTGCTCAATGGTTACCGCGGCATCCTGACTGCCGAAATGATTGAGCCGGAGATTAACGCAGAAAATATCCATTACCCGCATACCAGTTTAGTGGTGCTAGAAAATACCGTGAACAAAGGCGGTGGCAGCTGCTATACACTGGAGCAAATTGCGTCCATTGCCGAATTATGCAAAGCCAATAATTTAAAATTGCATTTAGATGGTGCCCGCATTTTCAACGCCCTTGCCCATACCGGCGATAAGGCTGTTGATTATGGTAAATACTTTAACGGCATTTCGGTTTGTTTATCAAAAGGATTAGGTGCACCAGTAGGCTCGGTTTTACTGGCCGATAAGGCGACTATTAAATATGCACGCCGTTTACGCAAAGTATTTGGTGGAGGTATGCGCCAGGCGGGTTTCTTAGCTGCTGCTGCTACGTATGCTTTAGATCATCATGTTGAGCGATTGAAAATCGATCATGCCCACGCGCAGATCCTTGCCGAAGAATTAGCCAAATGCGATTGGGTAACTAACGTTTTACCTGCCGAAACCAACATTGTATTATTTGATACCATACAACCGGCAGACGTGATGCTGGCTAAGCTCGAAGAAAAAGGCATAAAAGCCAACAGCACTGATAAACACCGCATCCGCTTTGTAACACATCTGGATGTGCATCCTAACCAGGTGGAGTATACTGTGCAGGTGCTGAAGGGACTTAAGTAGTTTTTGGTAGCAGTGGTAAGTAGCAGTTGCAGTCCCGCTTTTTTTGACTGCTACTGCCACTAAAAAACTGCCACTTACAAACGATCTCCCGTCTGCCTTTCCACCATCCATCCTGGGTATTCTTTGGATAGGGCGCTTACTTCTTCAATCTTTTTCAGGTCGAAGTCTGAAAGTTGAATCTCTGTTGAATTAATATTGTCGAGCAGTTGATCGACACGTTTAGCGCCGATGATAGTACTGGTTACGCCTTTTTGCAAACGTACCCATGCTAATGCTACCTGGGCTGCGGATACATTATATTGGTGACCAATTTCGGTAATTACATCAATAATGTCATAAGCTTTGTCTTTATTCAGCGGAGGGAAATCGAACGTATCCCTGCGTGAGCCATCCGAAGTTTGGTTATTGCGGGTGTACTTGCCAGATAGGAAACCACCTGCTAGCGGGCTCCATGGCATTATGCCCAAGTTTTGGTCGGCAGCAACCGGCAGTATCTCACGCTCAATATCGCGGCTCGCTACCGAGTAATAGTACTGCATACCCACAAATTTGTTCCAGCCTTGCTTATCGGCTATACCCTGGGCTTTCATCACCATCCAGGCGGGCCAGTTACAAACAGCTATGTAGCGTACCTTGCCAGTTAATACAATATCGTTTAGGGCACGCATGGTTTCTTCAACCGGGGTTTTAGGGTCTACACCGTGTACGTACAATATATCGATATGGTCTAATTGCAAACGCTTCAAGCTGGCATCAACCGACTGAAAGATATGGTAGCGTGATAAACCTACATTGTTTACCGATTCGCCCATTTTGCCGCGTACTTTGGTGGCAATTACCAATTCATCGCGGTTAAGGCCCAGGTCGATGATCGATTGGCCTAACAATGTTTCAGATTCACCAAATGAATACACATTGGCTGTATCTATGAAGTTAATGCCGCCATCAACCACAGTTTTCATCAAATCGTTAACGCCATCTTGCTGTACTTTACCGATAGCTTCCCAAATGCCGCCATTGCCGCCGCCAAAAGTCATGGTGCCGAAACAAAGTTCGGATACCAAAAGGCCGGTATGGCCCAGATAATTATATTTCATGTTTTCGTTGGTTTTTGTATTTCAAACTTAAGCATATCCGTGTTAAATATTGTTTACATAAATGGTCAGAGGAGCGTAATTTATGTATCACCCATAACTGAAATAAATGCAGTATGTGCCGTTTGTTACCCTGTTTTGTGTCTTAAGAGGGCTAATACATCAATATAAAAATACTGGCAACATTATTGTTTTGCTATCCATATCATCTACCACACTATGAACCGCCTCGTAAAAAAACTTGAAAAAATTGGCCGCGATCCTAAGATCACCGCCAGAGCTATCGGCTTGCGTTATGTATCCGACAGCACACCCGGATATACCCGCAAAAAATCGGGTAAAGGTTTCAGTTTTTATGATTCGGAGGGTAAACTGGTAAAAGATAAAGAACTGGTGCAGCGTTTCACCAAAATGGTGATCCCGCCTGCTTATACCAATGTATGGATCTCGCCGTTCGAAAACAGTCATCTACAGTTTACAGGTGTTGATGCCGCGGGGCGCAAGCAATACCGTTACCATGCCGGTTGGAACCAGATCCGTAACCAGTCTAAGTATCATCGCTTACAAGCCTTTGCTGCACATTTACCAGCCATTCGTGAGCATGTGGATAAAGATTTGACACGCCGTAACCTCGATCATGATAAAGTGGTAGCGCTGATTGTAAGGTTGATGGAATTAACCAGTATCCGCGTAGGTAATGAATCATATAAAAAGCTTTATGGTTCGTTCGGCTTAACAACATTGCAAGACAGGCATGTGAAAATTGACGGTTCGGATATGAAGTTTGAATTCAAAGGCAAAAAAGGTGTGTTTCACAAAATAGACCTGCACAGTAAAAAGCTAGCCCGCTTGGTTAAGCAATGCCGCGATATACCTGGTAAAGAACTTTTTCAATATTATAATGAGGATGGCAGCCGCTGTTCGGTAGGCTCGGGCGATGTAAATACTTACCTTAAAAATATCACAGGGGAAGACTTTACTGCTAAAGATTTCCGTACCTGGGCGGGTAGTGTGAGCAGCTTATATGCCTTTAAAGAAGCCGGTGAGTTTAATAACCAGTCGGAGTGCCGGAAAAAGATCATCAGTGTACTGGATGAGGTAGCACTAAACCTCGGCAACACCCGTACCGTTTGTAAAAAGTACTACGTGCACCCAACCATTATAAAAAGCTATGAGGCGGGTACACTGTTTAAATACATCGATGATCTGGATGAGAATAAAGACACTAAAGCATCAGAATTAAACAATGCTGAGAAAGCCCTGCTCCACATTTTAGAACACGAAAAGCTGGCCGAAGCCAGCTAATTGTGCAAATTGATTGAAAGAAATTCTTATTGTTTTTTAGCGTCTTTAGAAGTAATTAATACTACTCCTTCTTTCGCTTTATCGCCGTAAAGTTTGGTAGCATCGCCATCTTTTAAAATCATAACATGATCTATTTTATTAGAAGGGTAGGCCTGGAACTCTTCCTTACTAACTTCCTTATTGTCTATCATAATTAATGGATAAACGCCCCGGTTAGGGTTAATGGTCATATTAATTCCATTGCTGATGCCAGCTTCAACCGGTGCTAAAGGGCTATAATTAAAATTACTGTTATAAAATTTTTTGGTATCAGGTCTAAAGCGCATCGAGGTATCTGTGTTAACAACAAAGAAGTCCGACTTCATTTGCGTAAATTTTTCATCACCTTTGCCTTTAATATCAACGGTTATCGGCTTGTCTGCATAAGTAATATTACCATTTCCATTAATTGGAACTGTCGCATCTATAACCTTAATCATAACTGCTTTCTTACGTTGTTCTTGGGTCGCCTGCATTTCCTTTACAAGCGCGATATTTGGGTTGTTTTTAGTAATTACAGCTATAGTAGCTTTACCGTTAGCTTTGGGTTCCAAAACATCAGTACTTAATATGTCATCAGCATTAAGGCTTTTGTATTTATCGGCATTGGCAAGTTTGCCATCAATGTAATAATCAAGGCTATCGATTAAACCTGTTTGCTTAAGTTTAAGTAAAACAGGTACATCCGGTTTTGTTTTGGCTGTATCTATATCCTTTTTTATTTTGGTTAATTCAGCGTTGTTAGTCGATACAGTATTTTTTTTATTCGTGTCGGCTTTGGCATTCGTTGTTACCAAATTAATCATCGTGATTGCTTGCCGGCCAACCTTCTTAACAGCATTCACGCCCTTATCAACTAATGCTGCTTTTGATGTACCAAAGGCCAGTAATAATAGCAGTACTGTAGGTACGATAAAAGTATACCGGGTTATATTGTAAGTTGCAGATTTTTTTGAGTTCATCATCATAATCCGTTTTTTAATGGTTGATATGTTGAAGTGATTAACCATAGCATTAGAAGTGGTATTTACGCAGGTATAAAGCAAGCTATATTGATAACTTTTAGCATCGGTACCCTGCTGTAAAATTTTACGGTCGGTAATAAACTCCAGGTTTTCGCTAATGGCTTTTTTCATCATCCATACACCCGGGTTAAACCAATAAAAAATAAGGCTCAGTTCGGCAAGTAATATATCAAGCGTATGCCATTGCTTTACGTGCACTTGCTCGTGTGCGATAATGGAACTCAGTTCGGCTTTCGAATGCAGTTCAGGGTTAATATAAATATGCTGCCAAAACGAGAAAGGGTTGCTGTTGTGATTCATCAGCCGCACTTGTTGCTGGTTCACCATTCCAGGTTTAGAGCGGCGGTATAAATTATATAAGGAGAAGAACTGGATAATGAGCCTGATGGTCATCAGCCCAACACCAAGCCAAAACAATATAATTACCCATTGCCAATAATCAGTCTGCATAATTGGTTTGCTAATATTTTGGGCACGTGTGCCGAGGTCTATAATAATCACCTGCAAAGGTTTAGCCAGTTGCTGGTGCTTTTGTACAACACCGGTAAAATTAATGGCAGGGTAGAGGCTGCAAAAAACAATAGCCAGTATTAAATAAACACGGTTTAAGGTATAAAAAGTAAGCCGCCTAAGTACAGTGTAATAACCCAGGCAAAATATGAGTAAAGCAATGTTTACTTTAAGCAGGTATATTAATAATGCAGGCATGGCCGGTTATTTTTTTTGATTTTCAATAAGGTTAATGATCTCTTGCAGCTCGTCGGCGCTTATTTTTTTGTCTTTGGCAAAAAAGGTAACCAGCTCTTTGTACGAGTTTTTAAAGTAATCGCTTACAAAGCCACTCATAAAACGTTTTTTGTAATCTTCTTCTTTAATTATCGGTGTATATTTAAAGCTGTTGCCCAGCTTCTGTCCTTCCACAAAACCCTTGCGTTCCAGGTTTTTTACGGTCGATGCCAGGGTGGTATAAGGTGGTTTGGGCTCGTCCATCATATCTAACAAGTCTTTAATAAAACCTCCGCCGTTTTGCCATAAGGCTTGCATGGCTTCTTCTTCCTGTTGTGATAATTTTTCCATTTGTTACGATGTTTTCGTAAATCTACGAACTTTTCGTAATTGTGCAAATAATTCAGAAAAATATTTTGGAAGATGATAAATAGCTCATCTGAAATAATGCTTTTAATGTAGTTTAAACCAAAACAAATATTCGGTGTATTAGTACTTATATAAAGCCGATACGATGTCTCATAAAATTACCTTAATTACCGGAGCAACCTCTGGCATTGGTAAAGAAACTGCCATAGCCCTTGCCAAAAAAGATCATACACTATATCTATTGGTGCGCGATGGTACCAGAGGGGAGCAGCTTAAACAGGATATTGTAGGGCAAACAGGTAATCAGGACATCCACGTTGTTTTATGCAACCTGGCCGATATGCAGAGCGTACGCAAAGCAGCAACCCAGATTAACGAACGGCTAACCACTATAAATGTATTGATTAATAACGCTGGTGGTATTTTCGATGAATTTCAACATACAGCAGATGGTCTTGAACAAACTTTCGCTACTAACCACCTTGGGCATTTTTTATTGACATTGAGCCTGATGCCTTTATTGCTGAATGGCAAGGGCAGGGTTATTAATGTAAGCTCTGAAGCCCACAAACCTGCAAAAACCGAATGGATTAATGATATGCAATTTGAGCATAAAGAATATAGTGCGTTTAAAGCTTATGCTTTGGCTAAACTGCTCAATATTTATTTTACTAAATCGCTGGTAGATCATTTTGGGGCGCAGGGTATTACTGCTTATGCTTTGCACCCGGGGCTGGTGAATACTGGTTTTGGTGGAAGCTTGTCGGGTTTAGGGAGTTTGTTGATGATGCTTGCCCGGCCGTTTATGATTACTGCAGAAGAAGGGGCGCAAACAAGCATTTACCTGGCTACAGAACCTGGGATAGAAAGCTTAAGCGGACAATACTTTAAAAAGAAAAAGCCGGCCAAAATTTCTTCGGCCGCAAAATATGTACCTGCCCGTGAGCGCCTGTGGCAACTAAGTGAAGATTTGGTACGTAACGTTTAAAACAATATTGTAATGAAAATATTATATTGTCATATTAATGTAATGTGACAATCATTCACTAATTTAGATGTTTCAACTGATAAACATTTTATGATCCTGATTAACAAGAAACTTTTAGTAACCTTAGGGTTATCGACTGTGGTAGTATTATCTGCTATGACAGCTATGCAGCCCGGCCCACAACCGGAGATGAAAGCAAAAAATTTAAAAGTACTGCCCAAGAATATCTCTCACGAGCAGTTAGATCATATTATGGGCGAGTGGTCGCATTCGCTGGGTGTACGTTGCGGTTTTTGCCATGCACCAAACCCGGAAACCAAAAAGATGGATTTTGCCAGCGATGCCAAACCAGAAAAGGAAATGGCCCGCGAAATGTTTAAAATGACAGCAACCATCAACAAAAAATATTTTAAAGCAGGTAAAGATTCAACAGGTATGATTATGTATACCGGTGTTAACTGCTATACCTGCCACCAGGGTAAAGAGCATCCAGAAGTTGTTGACGCACCGGCACCTAAACGTATGGGCCCGCCAGCTGGCGCTCCTCCGCAGGGTACGCCGCCACAAGGAACCCCTCCGGCTGGTACTCCGCCAAATAACGGACGATAAAATGTTAAACCATGGCATTATTAATAAGACAGGCTACCGAAGCCGATCTTGCCGACATCCTCGATGTTTTTAATGACGCCTTAATAAATACAACAGCCGTATATCAGGATGTGCCCCACACGCCTGATATGCGGCTTCAATGGTATAATGACCGGGTTGAAGCCGGTTATCCCGTAATCATAGCTGAGTTTGATAACGAGTTTGCCGGTTTTGCCAGTTACGGGCCTTTCAGAACAGGTTCAGGTTATCGTTATACCGCCGAGCATTCTGTTTACATCATATTCAAACATCGCGGCAAGGGCATAGGCAAAGCATTGGTTCTTGAACTAATTAATATTGCCCGCCAAAACGGCTTACACACACTCATTGCCGGTATCGATTCTTCGATCGAGGCCAGTATTAAACTGCATCTTTCTTTAGGGTTTACCGAAGTAGCTCACTTTAAGCAGGTGGGGTATAAGTTTGGCGAGTGGCTGGATTTAAAGTTGTTTCAGTTGATGCTATAACACGTATAAAAAGAGCGCTGTCATGCTGAGGCACTCGAAGCATAAGCGTCGGCCCTCTGCACCATACTTCGACGGAGCTCAGTACGACATTCGATAAAGAAAGTCTTGGTTCTTGATTCTTGTCTCTTGATTCTCTTCCACGCCTCTTGTTTCTTAACTCTCTTCTCTTAACTTTGAAACCATCATGCAAAAAATTCTGGTAGCTAACCGTGGCGAAATTGCCATCAGGGTAATGCGTTCTGCACGCGAAATGGGGATTAAAACTGTGGCTGTTTATTCGGCGACTGATCGTACTGCTTTGCACGTGCGTTATGCGGATGAAGCCGTTTTTATCGGCGAAGCCCCGGCAAACCAATCGTACCTGGTTGGCGAAAAAATTATTGAAGCATGTAAGCAAACAGGTGCTACGGCTATTCACCCCGGTTATGGTTTCCTTTCAGAGAACCCTGTATTTGCGGCAATGGTACGCGAGGCAGGTTTGACTTTGATCGGTCCATCGCCAGAGGCTATGGAAATTATGGGTAACAAGCTTTCGGCTAAAGCGGCTGCCATGAAATATAATATCCCGATGGTGCCAGGTACCGAAGAAGCCATTACCGATGTGTCTGAAGCCAAACTGCGTGCCATTGAAGTTGGTTTCCCAATCCTGATTAAGGCTGCCGCAGGTGGTGGCGGTAAGGGTATGCGCATTGTAGAACAAGCCGATGATTTTGAAGAACAAATGCAACTGGCCGTATCAGAAGCTACTTCGGCTTTTGGCGATGGGTCGGTATTTATAGAACGTTATGTGTCGTCGCCAAGGCATATCGAGATCCAGGTTTTAGGCGATACACATGGTAATATTGTACACCTCTTCGAGCGCGATTGCTCGGTACAGCGCCGCCACCAAAAAGTAGTTGAAGAAGCGCCTTCATTTATATTAACTGAAGCTATCCGCGCTGAAATGGGCCGTTGTGCGGTTGATGTGGCACGGTCTGTTAATTATACAGGGGCAGGTACCGTAGAGTTTATTCTGGATGATGATCTGAACTTTTATTTCCTCGAGATGAATACCCGCTTACAGGTGGAACACCCGGTTAGCGAACTCATTACCGGCCTCGACCTGGTAAAAGAACAAATTAAAATTGCCCGCGGCGAAGCCCTCTGCTTTAAGCAGGAAGACCTGAAGATTATCGGCCACGCCATGGAACTGCGTGTTTATGCCGAAGACCCAGCCAATAATTTTTTACCCGATATAGGCACCCTGCAAACCTACCGTACGCCAAAGGGCCCCGGTGTGCGTGTAGATGATGGTTTTGAGCAAGGCATGGAAATACCGATCTATTACGACCCGATGATTGCCAAACTCATTACTTACGGTGCTAATCGCGAAGAAGCCATAGAACGCATGATCCGTGCCATTGATGAGTATGAGATTACCGGGATAAAGACTACGCTTGGTTTCGGTAAATTTGTAATGCAGCATGAGGCTTTTACTTCTGGCCAATTTGATACGCACTTCGTTAAAAAATACTTTACGCCCGAAGTTTTAGATGTACATAAAGATGATGAGGCTTTTATTGCTTCTTTAGTAATGGAGAAGCTTTTAAGCAATAAATCATCAGCACCAAATACCGTTGCCAATAACGGGGAGCAGAGTGATTGGGTTAAGAATAGGAGAGGATAGGTTTTCTACGAACCCGTCATTGTACGAAGCAATCTCAGACCAATCAGCACAGACTTTCATAACGCAGAAATCCGTTTTTCATTAGGAATGGTAGAGAAGTATATGAATCGTCAGTGGATGTAACTTTTCTTTGACCGCCAAAGAAAAGTCACCAAAAGAAAGCTCGCAGCCGGGCCCTGTTACTACAATGTATAGTGGTTAAGCAGTGCCTGTGGTTGCCGCAACATTGCCAATGCTGCCCGAGGAGAGGTTATGTTAAGGTAGTGGTTGATTCGGCTATACCAACAAGCTGGTTATAAACTTAGCGAGCGGTGGCCCGGACGCAAAAGCGGGGCCGAGGGTCGGAATTGTGCGGTGGAGCTTTTTTGCGTCTTGATGTTATTCACACATTAATTGTTTTTTAAAGGTGTTCATGAAATCGCTACGCTAAGTATTGGTTACTTTTGGATCAAGCCAAAAGTAACAGCCCAACCCGCGGCGATTGAGCGGGGCTGACATTGATTTAAGTACACCCATTCATAATAACTTCTACGTGGATTAAAGGTAGTTCAATACCTATTCCATTCTTACAGTCTCCATATCCTTACTCTCAAACGTCAAATTAACCGACCGACCGCCGTTAGGCCGGGTACGATGCTTTACATTTTTAGGTATGGTGAATAATTGACCGGGGAACAGCTCTATCGTTTTATCATCCAGATCAATAAATATTGATCCTTCCATAACCAGAAAGCTTTCATCAGAGTTAGGGTGCAGGTGCCAGTAAAACGATTCCGTCATAATGCCAACTCTCACTACGTGATCATTAACAAAAGCAAGCGGGAAATTTGAATAAGTAGTAATGTCTTTTGTTTGCTGCAGAATATCTATAACAGTAAGTACTGGGGTTTCCATTGGAGTTGAATTTTATTGATAAAATTAAGGTTTTCGTAACTGTACTAACTCTTCCAATAATGCAATTTGTGCAACATTAATCTTTTCTTTAGCAGTTTCTACATCAAACCACCCGCCTTTATCAACCTCTGGTATATCAATAAACTTGCCCGATTTATAAGGCCATTCAATAGGGAAGATGTTACTTACAATGTTATCTGCATCAACATCGCCTTCAACAGCCCAGCAGTGTATTACTTTGCCGCTTTTTAGTTTAATGGTGCTTAGCTGAATAAATTCGCCGTCAATGGTTTGCCCGGTTTCTTCATGAAACTCGCGTTTGGCGGCTGAGAGCGGGTCTTCATCATCCAGGTATTCTCCTTTTGGTACCGACCATGCACCGCCGTCTTTCTTAGCCCAAAACGGCCCGCCAGGATGAACAAGGAAAACCAGTAGCTCGTTGTTGATGTATTTATAAACTAATATTCCGGCACTTTGCTTGGGCATAATTTTTTTGTTTACTTATAAAACTTTGTCATATCGAGCGATAGCGAGATATCTTCTTAACATGCTTGCTTACTTGATTTATCGTAGAAGATTTCTCCTGTCGTCGAAATGACAAATTAGTGATTGATCTGTGCTAACGAAATTGATAAACTAACCTGATTATATTTAGTTTTGCAGCAAATAAAATCTACCCAGGAGGGCATCTATTATGTTTACCGGAATCATTGAAAATTTAGGCAAAATAACTGATCTGCGACACGATCAGGGTAACCTGCATATTACTGTACAATCAACCATTTCTACAGAATTGAAGATCGACCAATCGGTTGCGCACAATGGAGTATGTTTAACTGTTGTTGCTTTGGCCGATGGTTTGCACACCGTTACAGCCATTGAAGAAACCCTGAATAAAACTAACCTGGGCAGCCTTAAAACCGGTGATGTGGTAAACCTGGAACGCTGTATGCAAATGAATGCCCGCCTGGATGGTCACATTGTGCAAGGCCACGTAGACCAGACTGCCACCTGTACCTTGGTTGAAGATATGGACGGCAGCTGGATGTACACTTTTGATTATGACCCTGCTGTTGGTAATGTTACTGTAGAGAAAGGCTCTATCTGCGTAAATGGGATCAGCCTAACCGTGGTTAATTCCACTGCGCATGGTTTCTCGGTGGCTATCATTCCTTACACCCACGAGCACACCAATTTACATAGCGTTAAGGCCGGAGATACGGTAAACCTCGAGTTTGATATTATCGGTAAATACGTAGCCCGCTTAATGCAGCGCTAACGTTTTAAATCTACAATACGCCGGGTAGTAAAATCGATGTATGATTGCTGTTTCTCAACTGGGGGTTTAACCGAAAGATATTTCTTGTAATATTTTACAGCATTCATAGTATCTTTCAAATTGCTGTCGTATATCGAAGCCATCGCATAATATACGATTGGTTTTTCGCCGAAAATTAAGCCCCGCTGGTAAGCTGCCAGTGCTTTCTTAGGCAAATGTAACCTGTCGTATGAGTCTGCAATCTCGCTGTAATAAGTATCTGTATTAGGGGAGATAGCCTGCTCAATAGCCCGTTGTAAATAGAATATGGCTTTAGTATCCTGCTTTAATGCCTTGTAGCTCATCCCCAGGTAGTAATAAGACGATTCATTTTGTGCTTGTGTAGTATCCAGCATGTGGAAGGTTTTAATGCAATCGCTATAATTTTTAAGGTTAAATTCTGAAATGCCCTTGTAACTGATGGTTTGTGATGAACGGTCGTCATTAGCAAGCAGTTTACTGCATATATTAATAGTTTGAACGAATTTTTTGAGCGTGTAGCTTACTTGCGCCTTGCCTTTCAATAATAAAAGATTAGCGGTGTCTGCCTGTAAGGCCTGATCTATAACTTTTTCGGCGGTAGCTTCCTGTTTAAACTGGATGAGTAGGGTTGATAGGTCGACGGCAATATTGGCATCTTGTGGGTTCAAATGATTAGCCTTTTGTAAGTAGCCAAGTTCGGCCACCACATCACTTTGTGATATCAGCGCCAGTTGCTTGTATACATTAAAATTAGTGCTATCTATCTTTAAAATGCGTTTATAAAATGAAGCTGCTTTTGTGTTATTGCCCCTACGCATATTAATACCTGCCATGCTAAACAATGTAGACTGGCTGGTAGAGTCCACATCATATAAACGCTGGTAATAACCCTCGGCATCGGGCAACCGGCCAGCCATGTTTGATGTATAAGCCAGTTGCGAGATGATCTTGGGGTTTTGGACAGGTTCAGGATATATTTTCTTCAGGTAATCAGCTGCCTCTGCAAAGCGCTGGGTTTGGTAATATTCAACCAGTAATGAATCGGTTTTAGGGTCTTTTTGCTGCGCGAAGGTAATAGTTGTAAACAGGCAGCAAATAATGATAAGATTTAGGATTTTCATATTTCGATGATTTAAAACTAAGTTATTAGTTATAAATCATCGGTGCAAGAGAAATACAAAATATTTTTGCCCCGTAGAGACACAATACTTTGTGTCTCTGATATTGGACATGAAAATAGGAGAGGATTTGTAAAGCTAAAGGCACAAAATATTGTGTCTCTACGGAAAATATCTACAAATAAAAAAAGCCACAAAGTATTGTGGCTCTACGGTTAATATTTTATTGCAAATTACTCTATCGCCTTGCCCTTCATGGCGTGGCTTATGGCTACATCCATTACACGCTCGGCAAACGGGCGGGTATAATCGTTCAATTCATCCAGTTTTTGGTGAATAGCATCTTTATCGCCGCCGCTTAGGGCTTCCTGTAAGGCTTTAATATGTTCAACTGTTTGGGTGATCTCTGCGATAGAAAGATACTCTCTATTTTTCTCGATAAAACGATTGGCGGTGTACACCATTTGTTCGCCTTCTGTACGCGCTTCAATCAGCATACGTTGGGCTACATCGTCTTTGGCGTGGGTAATGCTGTCAATCAACATTTGCTCAACCTGATCGTCGGTAATACCGTAGGTTGGTTTAACTTCAACTTCCTGCTTAGTGCCAGATCGTAATTCGATGGCCTGTACTTTCAGGATACCATCGGCATTCAGCAAAAAGTTAATATCTACTTTAGGGAAACCGGCAGGCATAGCAGGGATACCTTTCAAATCAAATTCGGCCAGTTTGCGGTTCTCTTTTACTAAATCACGCTCGCCCTGGTAAACGGTGATCTTCATGTTCACTTGTCCATCAACCGAAGTGGTATATTGTCTGCCTGCTTTGGTAGGCACTTTAGAATTACGCGGCACTATCACATCCATTAAACCACCCATCGTTTCAATACCAAGAGATAGTGGCGTAACATCAAGCAATAAAATATCGCTGCGGTTACCTGCTAAAATATCGGCTTGTAAAGCAGCGCCAAGGGCAACTACTTCATCAGGGTTTACATCATCGTGTACCGGTCTGCCGAAAAACTCTGCTACCTTTTGTTTAACCAATGCTGTGCGGGTTGAGCCGCCAACCATAATCACTTCATCAATATCGGTAACTGTTAAACTGGCATCTTTCAAGGCATTGCGGCAGGCATCAATAGTTTCAGTTACTTTGGCCGAAATTAATTCTTCGAATTTAGCACGATCAATAGTACACCAGATATCGCCGATCTTTTCATTAAAAATACTTTGGTGTGCGAATGATTTTTTAGCTTCTTCAGCCTTTAAGCGAATCTGTTGAACCAGTTCGCTGTTATTATCAAGCGTGGATTTGTCAATTTTATTTTCAGCAATCCAGTAATCGGCAATGGCACGGTCAAAATCGTCACCACCTAAAAATGTGTTACCATTGGTTGATAGCACTTCGAAAATACCGTTCTGAATTTGCAGGATAGATACATCGAAAGTACCACCGCCTAAATCATAAACGGCAACAGTTTTAGTTTCTTCGGGGTTTAAGCCGATGCCATAAGCTAAACTTGCCGCAGTAGGTTCGTTCACAATACGTAACACGTCCAATCCAGCCAGTTTACCTGCATCGCGTGTTGCCTGGCGTTGCGAATCATTAAAATAAGCAGGTACGGTAATTACTGCACGGGTTACAGGGGTTTTTAATGCATGTTCGGCACGCTCCTTCAGCTCTTTTAATATCAGTGATGAAAGCTCAATCGGCGTATAAAATTTATCGCCAACTTTAATTTTCACCAGGCTTTCGGTGTCGTCGTCAATAACTTTGTACGAGAAAAAATCCTGGTAATTTTCAATGTCTTTGTATGAACGACCTAAAAGGCGTTTCACTGAAAAAATGGTATTTGTAGGGTCGGTAGTTAAGTATTCTTTAGCCTCGTTTCCAACGGTAATATCGCCCGTTTGCCCAAAGTGAATTACCGAAGGCACCAACACACCCTTACCGGCATCATTAATTACCAAGGGTTGCTTATCAGGATTAATAAAAGCCACCAGCGAATTGGTAGTACCCAAATCAATACCTACAATAATATCTTCTTTTTGCAATGAACCTGTTGCCAGGTTTATAGAAACTTTAGCCATGTTATTATACTTCTTATACGAATGGCAAATGTAGCGAGATTTGTTGTATGCACTGTCATGTTAGTGTATATTGCCTTGATCAGAATTTACAGGATTTTAGAATGGACAGAATTTAATTCAAAACATTCCGTTAATTCTTAAATTCTGTAAATTCTGATTCAGACAATTTACTTACATTCACAATAATGTTTAAGCTGCTTTCCCCTAAAAGAGTTCTGTTTTGTTGTGTACTGTCTGTTTGCACTTTAGGCGCAAAAGCCCAGGAGTTTGGCGGTAACCCACCATCTATTAACTGGCGACAGGTTAATACGCCGGCTGCTCGTGTTATTTTCCCAAATGGGTTAGATTCTGTAGGCTTGCGTGTGGCCAGTATCATATCGCAAATGAATGGCGCAGTAAAACCAACCATAGGCACCAAGCAAAAGCAGGTGAACATATTAATGCAAAACCAAACCATTATTTCTAATGGCTTTGTGATGCTGGCTCCCTTTAAAAGTGAATTTTATTTGACCCCCGATCAAAATAGTTTTGAGCTAGGCAGCTTAACCTGGTCTGATCAGTTGGCTATTCACGAGTTTCGGCATGTACAGCAATATAATAACTTCAATGTAGGTTTATCGAAAGTACTGCACGTTATTTTTGGCGAAAGCGGTCAGCTATTAGGGAACGAGATTGCTGTACCCGATTGGTTTTTTGAGGGCGATGCCGTTTTTAACGAAACCCATGTGAGCGAGCAGGGCAGGGGCAGGTTGCCTTACTTCTTTAACGGTTTCCACGGTTTGTGGGATGCTAATAAGGATTACAGCTGGATGAAGCTGCGCAACGGATCGTACCGCGATTATGTGCCAGACTGGTACCCTTTGGGCTATATGATGAACGCTTATGGCCGCGAAAAGTATGGGCCGATGTTTTGGCGCAATGTAACGCACGATGCTGCCGCTTACCATAACTTGTTTTATCCGTTTGAGCATAGTGTGAAAAGATACTCTGGACTGAGCTACCCGCAGTTCAGAAATGATGCTTTGGGGTATTTCAAGAAACAAATTGCTACCCCAGCCGAGAAAGTAGTTGGCCCGAAATATAAAAAGAACCAGCATTTTATTGCCGATAACGAGTATCCGGCCGTAGTGAACGACAGCACGGTGATCTATGTAAAAAGTTCGTACAAAAAGATCCCGGCCTTTGTGATCCGTACCGGGAATAAAGAAAAACAGATCAGGGCGAAGGATCTGTCACTTGACAGGCATTTCAGTTATCATGATGGCAAGATAGTTTACGCCTCCTATCGCCCCGATCTGCGTTGGGGATACCGCAACTATAACGAACTAAAAGTAATTGATGTAATCACTGGGGAGCAAAAGAAACTGACTTCGAGATCTAAATATTTCTCTCCATCATTTAGCGATGATGGCAAAACAATCGTAGCCGTCCAGGTTGATCCATCGGGTAAAAGCAAACTGCATATCCTGGATGCAGAGAATGGTAGGTTGATTGCCGAGGTTCCGGCTAAAAATGGCGTATTCTATACCTATCCTAAATTCTATGGATCGGATAAGATCATTTCAGGTATCCGCAACCCGCAGGGAAAAATGACGGTTGCCACTATTGATATTAAAACCGGTAGTATTGATAATTTACTGGCTTATGATATTGCACCTGTAGGCTTTATTGCCGTACAAAAAGATACAGTTTACTTTACAGCAACAACGGGGATGAATGATCGCCTGTATGCCGTATCCATCCCCGACAAAAAACTGTATCAACTACAAAGTGATACGCTGAAGTATGGCATTGGCAATTACGAGCCATCTGTAGCAGGTAATAAACTAGCTTGGGTAAGTTTTAGCGCCTATGGTTATCAATTACATCAGGCCGATAAACAAAGCCTGCAATGGCAGCCTGTTGATGAAACGTATACAAAGCGTGTGCTTTCTGATTATAACATTACGGCACTGAAAAAAGATTCGGCTGCTGATTTATTAGCAAAGGTAGAAACGCAGCCCTTCAAAGTAAGTAAGTATAATAAACTGCATAACTTTTTTAATTTTCACAGTTTGCTGCCCGATTTTGAAGATCCTAACTACACACTTTCATTATCAGGTGAGAATGTGTTGAATACTTTCCAATCGGCCTTATCAGGTACCTATAACCGTAACGAAGGGTACAAGCAATTTGGATACGATGCTGTGTATGGTGGCTGGTTCCCTTATGTTTCGGCAGGTGCCGATTATACCTTCGACCGTAAAGGTTACTACCGCGGCGAAAGCATTTACTGGAACGAAGCGCAGATCCACGCCGGTGCATCTGTACCTTTTAACTTTAGTTCGGGGCAGCATAGTACATATTTAAGTATCGGTAGCTCGGCTTATTACAATACGGTTAATTTCCAGTCCGCCTATCGCGACAGGTTTGCCGATCAATCATTTGTATACCTCAATAACAGTATTACCTTTAGCAATAGTATGCAGCAGGCTGTGCAGCAAATTTATCCGCACCTGGCGCAGGCTGTAACCCTGAATTTTAAGAAAGGGGTTATTAATGCCGATAACTATCAGTTTCTAGCAACGGGTAATTTTTACTTCCCTGGTTTAGCTAATAGTCACAACTTCGTGGTAGCTCTGGCGCATCAGCAACGCAGCCAGAATACGGTGATCGATTTCTCTAATGATTTTCCATTCTCCCGTGGCTATACCGTTTATAACCTGTACAAAATGGACAAGGTTGGCGTGAACTATCATTTCCCGATTGCGTATCCCGATGCAGGTATTGCCAACTTTATTTACTTTTTAAGGATCCGGGGCAACCTGTTTTTCGATTATACCAAGGGACAGGATTTTTACACCGATGGTTCGCCGTATAAAGGCAATTTCAGATCTACAGGTATGGAGGTGTTTTTTGATACGCAATGGTTTAACCAGGCACCAATTACATTTGGTTTAAGGTATACGCACTTGCTGGATGAAGATTTGGGCAGCCACGGGCCTAACAGAATTGAGTTGGTGGTGCCGTTGACAATATTTTAGGATGTTTTTTAAAAACATATTTTGTCATTTCGACGATAGGAGAAATCTTCTGCTTTGTAAAGCGGCAATGCAAGGTGAAGAAGATTCTTCGCTATCGCTCTGAATGACAAAGGCTGATACTTACAAAGCATAAAAGATTTCTCCTATCGTCGAAATGACAAAGCCTAAAGAGATTAATCATTGCCCATTTGCTTTCGCCAATATCTCTTTTACCCGCTCAATATCGGTACTTTCAAAAGTATACAAATCATGATAGCGGTTGCCCATCATAATGTGTTCATTATGGTAATCCATGCGGCTTTGATTACGTACTTTGGCCGAGGTATGGATCTCATTAATACCGGTAAAACGAACCAGGTCGCCCACATTGTTCTCGTTAATGCCGCTGCCCGCCATAATACTGATGCGGCCTGCTGCTTTTTCAACCAAATGGGCAATTGTGCCTGCACCTTCCATGGCTGTAGTTTTACCGCCAGATGTAAGGATGCGTTCGCACCCAATATCGATGATATCTTCCAGTGCCTGGTAATAGTCAGAACAAATATCAAAGGCGCGGTGAAAGGTAACCCCCAGGCCATGTTTGCGGGCAAGGTCGGCTAATATGCCGCTCCGGTCTTTATCTATGCTGCCGTCTTTCTTCAGCATACCAATTACCACACCGTCGCAACCTGCGTTAATGCAGTTGTTAATGTCGGCCAGCATAATTTCAAACTCGTAATCGGTATACAGAAAATCGCCTCCACGAGGGCGGATGAGCGTATAAACTTTAATTTCTAAAAGCCTTCGGGTTAAAATTATTTGTCCGTATGATGGGGTAGTACCGGCTTCGTTCAGGTTTTCACAAAGTTCTATTCTAACGGCTCCGCCTTGCTGGGCGGCTATTGCAGACGTGACAGAGTTAGCGCATACTTCGAGCGTTACGGGTTGATACATAAGAGGATGGAGCTAAATAGTTGTACTAATATACACAGCTTATTTGTAAAAACTCTCGCCCTTAATCAGTGTGTCTTGTTTTTCGGTATTACAAACCGCGTAAGAGAATCCTTCCTGAATGGCGAATGCGCCATATTCACCTTTTTTGTTGAGGGCCAGAAAGCCAACCTGGATCTGTTTAGCAGTCTCCGGTTTTTTTTTGATGATCCGTTTTACGGCTTCCTCACAAGCTTGCTGCGGAGAATGGCCCTGACGCATCAGTTCAACCACCAAAAAGCTCCCTACGTTACGAATTACCTCTTCGCCCACACCTGTTGATGTGGCGCCACCAACTTCGTTATCCACATATAAACCTGCGCCAATGATGGGGCTGTCGCCTACGCGGCCATGCAGTTTCCAGGCCATGCCGCTGGTGGTACATGCCCCAGAGATATTGCCTTTGCTATCCAACGCCAGCATACCAATGGTATCGTGGTTATATTTATTCCCGAGCTTATAATCTTTGTTTTCGCTGTTAATTACCGGTGCATATTTGGCGGTTTTCAACCACTCTTTCCAGGCCTTTTCAGATTCAGGGGTTAATAATGTTTCTTTTTTGAACCCGTGTTCAATAGCAAATTGCGTAGCACCATCACCGGCCAGCATTACGTGTGGGGTTTTTTCCATCACCATACGTGCTACAGAGATAGGGTGGGCTATGTTTTCCATCGCCGCTACCGATCCGCAATTGCCCTGCTCATCCATAATACAGGCATCAAGGGTAACATGTCCATCGCGGTCGGGGTACCCGGCTCGGCCAACACTGTGGTTTTTCATATCGGCTTCGGGGATGCGGGCACCGGCTTCAACGGCATCTAAGGCACGGCCGCCTTTTTTCAATACACCCCATGCCGCCTGGTTGGCAGCGACGCCAAAGTCCCAGGTAGAAATTACTACCGGTAAGGTCGACTTTAAAGGTTCTGTACTTTGAGCTAAAACTTTATCAGTGAGGGTAGTAAGATAGGCGCTTGCAGCAGTAAGCGTTATAAACTTGCGGCGGTTTAACATATAGCACTAAGTTATAATTATTGGTTATAACTTAAAACTGTATCACAAGAAAGATACGTTTAGCCGAAAATTATTGCCTGAAACTTAAACGCGAACCAGAGCCAACTTCAACCAGTTGCCCGTTGTGATAAGCCAGCTTGCCAGACACAATAGTGTGTGCAATTTTTGATTTAAAAGTAGTGCCTTCAAAGGGGCTCCAGTTACATTTATATAAAATGTTGTCTTTAGTAACCGTCCACGGGTTATTCAGGTTTACCAATGCTATATCTGCCCAGTAACCTTCGCGGATAAATCCACGTTTTTCAATTCTGAATAGGGTAGCCACGTTATGGGCCATCTTTTCGGCAATTTGCTCTAAGGTAATTTTACCCTGGTGATAAAGCTCCAGCATGGCAGGCAATGCATGTTGTACCAGCGGGCCGCCAGATGGTGCCTGCATATAAGGTTGCGCCTTTTCTTCGGCAGTATGAGGGGCGTGATCTGTAGCAATTACATCAATGCGGCCATCTAAAACAGCTTTCAAAATACCTTCGCGGTCTGTAGCAGTTTTAACAGCTGGGTTCCATTTAATGAGATTGCCTTTGGTTTCGTAATCAGCATCGCTAAACCAGAGGTGATGGATACAAGCTTCTGCAGTAATCCGTTTTTCGCTCAGTGGGATGGCATTGCTGAACAAGTGCGTTTCTTTCTCGGTAGAAATATGCAGGATGTGCAAACGCGTATTATGCTTCTTAGCCAATGCCACGGCCATTGATGATGACAAGTAACAAGCTTCTTCACTACGAATTTTAGGATGAAATTTTATGGTCAGGTTTTGCTCACCTACCAGTTGCTTGTAATGCTCCAGGTTAGCTTTAATGGTAGCTTCATCTTCGCAATGCGTAGCAATCAGCATGGGCGATTCGGCAAACAGATGCTCCAATGTTTTAGGGTTATCAACCAACATATTACCTGTTGATGAACCCATGAAAACTTTAATGCCACATACCTGGCTGGCATCGGTTTTTAAAACTTCATCAAGATTGTCATTAGATGCCCCCATAAAAAATGAGTAGTTAGCTAATGATTTTTGTGCGCCAATTTGGTATTTCTGCTCCAGTAATTCCTGCGTTAAAGTATTCGGCACTGTATTCGGCATCTCCATAAAAGAAGTAATACCACCAGCCACAGCCGCGCGCGATTCGGTATAAATTTCGCCTTTATGGGTTAAGCCCGGTTCGCGAAAATGCACCTGGTCATCAATACATCCCGGGAATAAATGCAAGCCTTCCGCATTGATTTCCTGGTCGGCTTTTACATCAATTGTTCCGTCAATACGTTCAATCAGGCCGTCTTTAATTAAAAGGTCGGCTGTAAATTGTTTGTTCTCGTTAACTATTGTGGCTGCTTTAATAAGGATTGATGACATAGGGACAAAGATAGTTGTATGAGAGTCAAGAGACAAGAAACAGGAGACAAGATTTTGCAAGGTTGATGTATTGCTTTTTATAACATGGCGCGATTTATCTTGGTTCTTGTATCTTGATTCTTGTCTCTATCGAAAGAACCTTATCTTTGCCGCATGGCTGTAGTTTTTGAAGATTTTGATTTTAACCGGCAGATATTGAATGCAATTGCCGATGCCGGTTACACCGAGGCTACGCCTATTCAGGAAAAAGCGATCCCGCCGTTGTTAAACGGTCAGGATGTTTTGGGTATTGCGCAAACCGGTACGGGTAAAACCGCGGCCTATGTGCTGCCCATTATCATGAAGCTTAAATATGCACAGGGTGAGCACGCAAGGGCATTAATTATTGCACCAACGCGCGAACTGGCTATGCAGATAGAAGAGAATGTAAAGGCTTATGCCAAGTACACCGACCTGCGTACGGTTATTTTATACGGAGGCCTTGGCCCCAAACCGCAAATTGAAGCGCTAAAAAAAGGTGTAGATATTATCGTAGCCACACCCGGCCGTTTTATGGATCTGTATTTGGCAGGGCATATTATTACTGCTGGATTCAAGTTTTTGGTACTCGATGAAGCCGATAAGATGATGGATATGGGCTTTATGCCACAGATCAATCGGATACTGGAGGTAGTGCCACGTAAACGCCAGAACCTGTTGTTTTCGGCTACTATGTCTGATAAGATCCAATCACTAGCAGGTAATTTCCTTGAGTTTCCTACTGTTATTGAAGTTACGCCGCAGGCAACTCCGGCAACTACGGTTGAGCAAAGCATCTATATGGTGCCGGGTGTTAAGACAAAGATTAACCTGTTGAGATACCTGTTAGACCATACCGAAAATATTCAGAAAATGATCATTTTCTGTAAAACCCGGGTTTCGGCAGAGGATGTGTATAAGTTTTTGGTGCGCAAGTTCAGCGAGAAAGAAGTAAAGGTTTTGCACGCTAATAAAGGGCAAAATACCCGCATTAACTCCATCAACGCGTTTAAGAATGACGAGGTGAAAATACTGGTGGCTACCGATGTGGCTGCGCGTGGTATCGACGTAAGTAATGTAAGCCACGTAATTAACTTCGATGTACCTGTGGTTATCGAAGATTATGTGCACCGCATTGGCCGTACTGGTCGTGCATATAATTTGGGTGAGGCTATCACTTTTTGCACGCCTTCCGAAGATTATTACATGAAAAAGGTGCAGCGCCTTATTAAACAAACCATTTTGGTTAATGAGTTACCTGCAGATGTTTTTGTGGAGCAGCCAGGTTATGACGAGCGCCAGGCGCAGGCGAAAGAGATAGATATGCAGAAACGCAAGGAGAACCCTGATTTTAAAGGGGCTTTCCACGAAAAGAAGCTATCTAACACCAAAGAAGGGGCAGATGCTAAGAAAGCTTACATCAAAAAGCTGAAAGATGCATCTAAAAAGAAATACTACAAGCCAAAAAGAAAATAAGTAAATGAAACTGAGACTTACGCCGTTAAATTTCTGTACGGCATTTTTTATCCTGCTGGCAGGTTATGTTTTTATATATGGCGGCGGCAGTGTTACGGGTGGGGTTTATGCTCACTTTACTAATACCATTGCGCTTATATTTTTGCTGTTTGCCTTTGTTGTGTCATTTCTGGATATAATTTTCCGCAATTTCTTTTCCGAGACCAAAAAATTGTGGATTGTGGAGCTTAGCTTTATAACTTTGACCACAATATTATTTTTAATACTTAAGAAGTAAAATACTTTAATGAAGACTGCTGAAATTAAACTGACTATCGAATTAGACGATCATAACGTTCCGGAAAACATTACCTGGGAATCAACAGATGCCGAAAACAAAGAGGCGCTACCCGTAAAATCAATGATGTTGGCGCTGTGGGACAATAACTATAAAAACACGCTACGCATTGACCTGTGGACTAAAGATATGCCGGTTGATGAGATGAAACGCTTTTTCTACGAAACCCTGCAAACCATGGGCGATAGTTTTTTACGTGCAACGGGCGAAACCAACATTGTGGAAGACCTGCGCGACTATTGTGCCCACTTTGCCGAAAAAATGGAAATCATTAAATAATTAAGATGTTACCCCGCTCTTTTTTATCATTCGCTGGTTTTGTAGCCATTATTGCCGGTACATTTTGCCCATTGTTACGCCCGCTCCACTTATTTAACTGGAACATTTACGATTTAAATAAACCCTATGGCATCATCGTACTGGTGATAGCCATTGCCGGTTTAATTGCGCTGATAGCCAAAGCAAACGGCATTGTTAAAGCCACCGCATGGACATCCTTTGTACTGATGGTATTGCTGTTAATAGCCGCCATTATGAAGGTAAACACCGCCTTTAGCTTTATACCGTTTAAAGGAATCTCGGCTAGCTTAAGTCGCTTAATTAAATTTAAATGGGGTTGGTGGGTATTGTTTTTAGGTGCTATTGCTGCTATTGTTGGCAGTAAAGGCCGCGATAAAAATGTTCAGTACCAAAAGTTGTAACACACTCTTTTACTTCATGTAGTAATTATTTAGTTAGCAACACTTTGCTATATTAGTACTTTATTACATCCTTACTTAATCAATGATTAAACTATCCTTCCGCCAGCAGGTATTCATCGGCTTCGGTCTGTCTATTTTTTTGGTTCTGTTTGTTGGTTTGTTTTCATACAAAAGCATTAAGCAATTGCAGGAAAACCAAACCGAAATGGAATACAGCCAAAAGCTGATTAACAGTTCAGACCATATCCTCCAATTGTTAATTGATGCCGAAACGGGTATGCGTGGTTTTGTGGCAACAGGTAAGCCTGTTTTTCTGGATCCCTATAATTCGGCTTTGCCACAGCTTAATGATGATCTAAGTAAAATAAAAGATCTCGAACAAACCGACCAGGCGCAAACTGCCGATATTAACGCACTTGCTATTTTGGTATACAAGCAATTAGATCTGCTTAAATCAAACGTAGATAACCGCGACAAAATTGGCCTGGATGAAATGGTTAAGCGTGGAATGCTGCTTAACGGGAAGCAAATTATGGATGATATCCGTAATACGATCAACCGGATCAATGCCCGAGAACAACATTCGCTAAATGAGCGAAAGGCATCAACAGAAGATGCTGTTCAATTAACCATTGTTACTATTGTTGGTGGTTCAACAGTGTTCTTCTTTATCATCCTGGGTATGTTGTATTACATCCTGGGTACGTTTAAGAAACAAAAGCTGATTGAGGACGAGATCAAAAGCTCCAACAATGAACTTGAAAAAGTTTTAGGCGAAAACAGGGCTAAAAACTGGCAGCTAACCGGTTCAGGTATCCTGAACGAAAAAATGCAAGGTCAGCAAAGCGAAGTTGAACTGACCCAAAATGTTTTGGCCGAAGTTTGTAATTACACTAAAGCAATAACAGGTACATTATATCTGTATGATGATAAACAGGAACTGTTAAAGCTGAATGCCTGGTACGCTTTCCATGATCTGAGCGCTATTAAGAAAACCATCAAATTATCAGAAAGCTGGTTAGGTCAGGTTGCTAAGGATGAAAAAGCGGCTACTATTAAAGGCAGTCTAAATCAGAAATTGGAGCTGGAAACGTCGATCATCAGTCAGGAATTAGCTGAGATATTTATCGTGCCATTATTCTTCGATAAACGATTGATCGGTGTAATGGAAATTGCTTACCAGGATACCATTCACGAAGCCGTTAAAGATTATATATTATCCGTAGCTAATGATATTGGCGTGGCTATTAATACTGCCCGTGCCCGCACCATTATGCAGGATCTGTTCGAAGAAACCCAGCAACAGGCCGAAGAACTGGAAGCACAGCAGGAAGAAATGCGTGTTACCAACGAAGAGCTGCTGAGCAAAACCGAAATGCTGCAGGCATCAGAAGAAGAGCTGCGCGTACAACAGGAAGAGCTCCGTACCATCAATGCTGAACTGGAAGAAAAAGCCAGTTTACTGGAAGAAAAGAACCAGGCGGTTGAAGAGGCACGCAAAGATATCAGCGAGAAAGTACATCAGCTGGAAACCACTGGTCGTTACAAATCTGAGTTTTTGGCTAACATGAGCCACGAGCTTCGTACGCCATTAAATAGTATTTTGGTGCTTGCGCGAATATTGAAAGATAATAAGGCAGAGAACCTGTCGGACGACCAGATTAAATATGCAAGCGTAATATTTAATGCTGGTAACGATTTGCTGACGCTGATTAACGATATCCTCGATCTGGCTAAAATTGAATCGGGCAAAATTGAGATCCAAAACGAGCGTACCTCAGTAGAAGGTATAGTTGGCGATATGCAAATGTTGTTTGCCGAAGTTGCGGGTAATAAAAAGATAAACTTTACAACACTGATAGGCGACGTGCCCGACTTTATTGTTGCCGATAAAGTAAGGGTGGAACAGATACTTAAAAACCTGCTCTCGAACGCGTTTAAATTTACGCCAGAAAATGGCGAGATCAGCATCAAAGCAATGCCGGGTGCAATTGCCGATACTATTGCTTTGAGTATTAAAGATTCGGGTATAGGCATACAGCCGGATAAACAAAAACTGATTTTTGAGGCGTTTCAACAAGAGGACGGGTCAACCAGTCGCAAATATGGAGGTACAGGTTTAGGTTTATCAATCAGCCGCGAACTGGCTGCTTTACTGGGCGGTTCAATAACCTTGTTTAGCGAGCCGGGTAAGGGCAGTGAGTTTACCTTTAACCTGCCTGTAAATGGCGCAGTTACACCGCATGTTGCTATTGAAGAAGAAGTACCTACTGTACAAAACTTCACCGCTACTGCCGAAATGCCAAAACTGGCTAAGGTGCTTTTTGATGATCCTAATCGCCAGCCTTTGGTAGTGATTGTGGAAGACGACCGTAACTTTGCGGAAATACTCCAAAACTATGCTGCAGAATACGGCTACCAGGCAGTATTGGTAAATGAAGGAACTAACGCGGCTGAAATTATTGCCGAAAATAAGCCAGATGCCGTATTGCTTGATATTATGCTGCCTGGCAAAGATGGCTGGGAAATATTAAAAGAGTTAAAGGCTAATCCGGAGACTAAAAATATCCCGGTACACATGATGTCGGCAGGTGAAGCTGCGGCTAAACGTGTGAAAAGCGAAGGTGCTATCAGTTTCATGAAAAAGCCGGTAAATACCGAAGCATTAAACAAACTGTTCAGCGATATTATAGAGCAGAGCAGCACTGGTGTAAAACAGATATTACTGGTTGAGGACCATGAAGCACAAAGCGATGCCCTGCGGGATTTAATGCAAAAACAAGGTATTGCCGTAGCGCAAGCTTATACCGGCGAGCAGGCATTTAAAATGCTGGAGGAAAATGAATACCAATGTGTTGTGCTCGATTTAAACCTGCCCGATATTTCTGGCTTGGATTTACTGGATAAGATTAAGGCTTTAGAGCGTTTTGCTTCGCTGCCTGTAATTATTAACACGGCTATGGAGCTGGATAAAAACTCGGTGAGCCGTTTAATGCAGTATGCCAATGCTATGGTGGTTAAAACCAGCAAATCATCAGACAGGCTGATTGACGAGGTAAACCTGTTTCTACATAAATTAAATACTGCTACACCGCAAGCCGCTGCTCCTGCCGCCAAACCTCGCCAGGTAACTGGTAGCAAAGCGATGCTCAAAGGCCGTAAGGTATTGCTGGTTGATGATGATATGCGTAACATATTTGCATTGAGCAGTGCCTTGCAATCATACGATCTGGAAGTAGAGATAGCAAATGATGGGGAAGAAGCGCTTAAAAAGCTGGAAGAATTACCACAGGTTGATATTGTGCTTATGGACATTATGATGCCGGTGATGGATGGTTACGAAGCGATGCGCCAGATAAGAAAGCAAAACAAATGGGCCAAATTACCCGTAATAGCGCTTACTGCAAAAGCAATGAAAGACGACCGCGACAAATGTATTGCGGCCGGTGCTAACGACTATATCACCAAACCGGTTGATGTTGACAGGCTAATTTCATTGATGCAGCTTTGGATGGAGAGCTAAGAAATGAACACCCCGCTTGCTGATAGTATAAATACGGCCCAGATCAATGAACTTGTTGATTTGGTTAGGAAAATTCATGGATTCGATTTTTCTCAATATTCTAAAGCTTCATTTAAGCGCCGCGTGGTGCGTATAATGCAGCTTAAAAAGCTCGATTATGTCGATTTGAAACAGTCATTGGTTAACGATGAGGATTTCTTTTACGAATTTTTAAAAGAGATCACCGTAAATGTTACCGAGATGTTTCGCGATCCGCTGTTTTATAAGTCATTATATACCGATGTGGTGCCTTATCTGGCATCATACCAGCACATCAAATTATGGAGTGCAGGTTGCTCAACAGGAGAGGAAGTATATTCTTTAGCTATACTTTTACAAGAAGCCGGACTGAAAAACAAATATTTTATTTACGGTACTGATGTTAATGCCGACGTTTTGAATGTAGCCCGTAAAGGGATTTACACATTACGTAAAATAAAAGGTTTTACCGAAAGCTACCAGTTAACAGGTTTACCCGGCTCGCTTACCGATCATTTTACAATGATGTATGATGCAGCTACAGTACGTACGGAGTTAAAGCAAAATACTTTGTTCTCGTTGCATAATTTAATATCAGACCAGGTTTTTAATGAATTTCAACTGATTAGCTGCCGTAACGTTTTTATATATTTTGAGCAGGAATTGCAGGAGCGTATACTCGATTTGTTTTACAGGAGTTTATGCCCTTATGGGTTTTTATGTCTCGGTAGCAAAGAAACTATCCGATCTGATATTTTTAAACGTAAATTTAAGGTGATTAATAAAAGAGAAAATATTTATCAGAAAGTGGGCGTTTAAAATAAATACCGCTGAAGTTTTTTTATTTTTTTAAAATCCGGATTTAATAAAATATCGTATATAGAATCGTATATTAAACAAATATTTAATAATCAAGTAGTTATGTTGATAAAATGGCAAAAGGTAGAGTTCTGCCGGGAGCCAATAATTCTTGCGGTTAACATCAATTGCTTTTTGGCCCCTTTCACTTTTTAAAATGTCTTTAATCAACATACTGATCGTTGACGATCGTGAAGAGAATATTGTTGCACTCGAAGCACTGCTTCAGCGCAACGATATACAGCTATTTACGACCACCTCGCCGAACGAAGCGCTTAAGCTGGCATGGGATAATCAAATATCCATAGCGCTGGTTGACGTGCAGATGCCCGAAATGGATGGCTTTGAGCTGGTTGAGATGCTTAAATCTAACCCGCGTACCCGCGATATCCTGGTGCTCTTTGTAACTGCTATTTCTAAAGAAACCAAGTATGCCGTTAAAGGTCTTGGAGCAGGGGCGATAGATTATTTGTTTAAGCCACTCGATCCGTATATTACATCGGCTAAGGTTGATTCATTCATCCAGTTGGCACGCAGTCAGGCCGAACTTAAAAAGAAAAACGAAGAGTTACAGAACTACGCCATCGTGGTTAAAAACTCTGCTGATATTATATGTACCGTTAATTCGGATACACTTAAAATAAACTCGATAAACCCTGCTGTCGAGAAAATAACCGGGCATGTTCCGGCTTCATTGATCGGCAAAAATATTACTTCTTTGGTTTCTGAGGCAGAGCGCCCATCTTTCAAAGAGCATCTCGTAAATGTAATTGCCGATCGTACTGCGTATGGTGTTTTCGAATGTAAGTTTGAAACAGTTGATAAAGGCCTTAAATGGGTAGAGTGCCGTGTAAGCTATCGCAGCCAAATGCTGTTTATCAACATCAGTGATATTACCAACCAGAAAAATTACCAGTCGGAGCTTATTAAATCAAAAGAAGCGGCAGAATATGGCCGTAAGGTTAAAGAGAACTTTCTGGCTAACATGAGCCACGAGCTGCGTACGCCTGTAAACGGTATTATCGGCTTGTCTGATATGCTGCGTAAAACAGAGATGAACGATCAGCAAATGGGCATGATCAGTTTACTCGAAACAACCTCTCAATCATTGTTGGGTGTTATCAATGATGTGTTGGATATTTCTAAAATAGAGGCCGGTAAATTTAGCATTGTACGTGCAGCTAATGATGTACATGGCATTATTAAATCGGTATATGATCTGTTAAAATACAAAGCTGACGAACGTAATATTGAGTTTATATTGGATATAGAGCCATCTGTACCACATTACATTATGGTTGATTCGTTACGATTAAACCAGATTTTAATGAACCTGCTAAGCAATGCTATTAAATTTACCGAGAGCGGATACGTTAAATTGAAAGTAAGCGTATTGCAAACACATGTAGATAAATCAAAACTGCAATTTAGTATTGAAGATAGCGGTATTGGCATTTCTGAAGATCGTATAGCACGTATTTTTGATTCGTTTGAGCAGGCAGAAGATGATACCGCAGCTAAATATGGTGGTACTGGTTTAGGCCTTGCCATTGTTAAAAAACTGATTGAACTAAAAGGTGGCGAGCTTAATGTAAGCAGTGTGCCGGCCAAAGGCAGTATTTTTAGCTTTACAAATTGGTACACGCTGGCTTCGAGACCAAATGAAGTTAAACCAAGCAAAACCAATGTTAAAGATTTACAGCCCTTTAATAATGTACGTGTTTTGGTAGCAGAAGATAACCTGGTAAACCAGTTTATGCTATCTAAAATATTGAAAGACTGGAAAGTTGAGATTGAAATGGTGGATAACGGGCGCAAGGCAATAGACAAGCTGCTTGAGAACGATTATGACCTGATATTAATGGATACCCACATGCCCGAAATGGATGGCTATCAGGCAACCCGCCATATCCGTAACGAACTGGAAGAGCCTAAGCGTGGTATTCCTATTATCTCATTATCTGCCGCATCATTTGATCATGAGCAGGAGGAGGCTTTGGCTTCAGGAATGAATGAGGTTTTGGCAAAGCCTTTTCAGCCATACCAGTTGCATGAAAAAATCCGTAAGGTTTTAAAAGTTATTGAACTGGAGAATTAAAACTCCAGTTTAGTTTGGCCCTGGCCGCTTACTTTGGCTTCGTGCTCTAATAGCCATTGCTTGCGCCACAAGCCGCCAGCATAACCGGTAAGGCTACCGTCTGATCCGATTACCCGGTGGCAGGGCACGATAATCCAGAGTTTATTTTTGCCATTGGCCGCAGCGATAGCCCTAATGGCCAGCGGATTTTTCATTTCTTTAGACAGTTGCGCATAACTCATGGTTTTACCGTAGCTTATCCGCAATAATTCCTGCCATACTTCCTGCTGAAAAGGTGTGCCTGCTTGTTGTAATGGCAAATCAAAATCGATGCGCTCGCCTGCAAAGTATTCGTCTAATTGCTTAATGGCAAGTTGTAACAACGGATGATCTCCGGTAGGTTCATGAATAGTCTTAGGTTCAATAGTTACCGAGGTTATAAACTCATCATCAGCAGTAATTTGCACTTTTCCTAATGGAGTAAGATAACGAGCGATGTACATGTTGCTAAAGATAGGCTTTTAAGATAACCAAGAGACAAGAATCAGGAAACAAGACGATTCACTGAAATAAATCCAAAATCTAACTTTGTCTCAAATATGAAAATATCTTGATTCTTGGCTCTCGGTTCTTGATTCTCTTTTCTGCATCTTTGCCCCATGCAACTCTTCAGCCAGACTAAACATTTGCTTAAAAAAGAAATCCTGCTCGAGTGGCGGTCTAAGTATGCGTTTAATGGTGTGCTGTTGTATATTGTATCAACCGTTTTTGTGTGTTACATCGCTTTTAATCTTACGGCGGGTTTTACACATAGCCAGGGTTACCCGGTGGTGTGGAATGTGTTGTTCTGGATCATCATGTTGTTTGCTGCGGTTAACGCCATGTCTAAAAGCTTTTTGCAGGAGAGCAAGAGCAGGTTGTTGTATTACTATTCGATAGCCAGCCCGCAGGCTATTATTCTATCAAAAATTATCTACAATATATTGCTGATGAGCTTGCTGAGCGTTTTGGCTTTGTTGGTTTATATGTTGTTTTTTACCAATACCCTGGGCGATGCCTTTTATTATTTCCTGGTCGTATTGCTGGGGAGTATCAGCTTTGCCACGGTGTTCACCATGATTTCGGCCATTGCAGCTAAGGCTGGCAACGGTGGTACGCTGATGGCAATTCTAAGTTTTCCGGTAATTATTCCTGTGATATTGCTGCTTATACGCACCAGTAAAGTGGCTATGGATGGCTTAGAACGGGGCAGTACTTATGGAAACATTGGGATATTGTGCGCCATTAATGTAATTGTGGTAGGAGCTTCGCTGATATTGTTCCCGTACCTTTGGCAGGATTAATTACCTTTTAAATGAACGCCGAAAGCTTTGTTTTTCAACTCATAACTGAATTTCCTGAACTTAAAGAAGATATTCTGGATGAAGAATTGACTTCATTACAAATTATGTCATTCAGGGCATTTACACAGAAAGCAATTGATGTTAATGATTTAGAGTTGGTTAAAAGATGTTTAACGTTTGTTGATGGTGTTTTGGATGCTGTAGATCCTGAAATTAATAATTCGCTATATCTCTCTTATTTGGGTAAGCTAAATTTCAAAAACAACAGCCATGCATTAAATTTACTTCCGGTTAAATTATCAAAAGCTATATCAGAACTTAATAAAGCTTATGCAGAGAGCTCTAAAAATGATCAGGCAAATAACTTTATAAAAAACTTAGATAAGGGGCAATCATAACATCTTTTAATATTTCTATCTTAGGTTCACCAACGCTTCATTTTCAATAGCTATACTTGTCGTAAATTCCGGTTAATACTATGCGTTCAATACTACTGCTGTTTGTGGGTTTGTTTATCATTGTAAACTGCCAGGCCCAAAACGGAACCATTACAGGTAAGGTAACTGTTAAAAGTACCCATGCGCCATTGGCCAAAGCCAGTGTGTTTTTAAGCAATGCTACTTTTGGTACTGTAACGGGCGAAGATGGTACTTTTTCCCTTAACGGTGTACGTCCCGGCCAATACGAGTTGGTGGTAACTACCGTTGGCTACGAAGATTTTATACAAACCATAATGGTAGGCGCCAAGCCGGTAAACGTTGAAGCAGAAATGACGCCCAAAGTTACCGAGTTGCGCGAAGTGGTAATTACCAGCGGCGGCAGCTGGAAAAGAAATTACGAAAACTTTGTTAAAGACTTTTTAGGCACATCTGATGATGCCAAAAAATGCAAAATTCTGAACCCTACAGACCTTAACCTGCTTAACCATAAAACCAAACGCTACCTCGAAGGATACTCTTATGATTTCCTGAATATCGATAATTACGCCTTAGGGTATAAAGTAAAAATCCTGCTGAAATCATTTAAAACTGATTATCTGAACCACGTAATATCATGGACAGGCAAGGTGCTTTACCAGGAATTACCGGGATCGGCAGAACAGAAAAAGAAATGGGCAGCACGCAGGGAAGAACTTTATTACGGTTCGGCTATGCATTTTTACCGCTCGCTGGCCAATAATACCATGGATAAAGATGGCTTCGTGATCAGGATACTACAGCGTAAGGTAAACACCAAACGCCCGAGCGAAGAACTGATACAAGCAAAGATTGATAAATTCAGGATGACTAACCGCGATTCGGCCCAGTATTGGTTCAATATGGCGGAATTGCCGAAGTACGATGAATTTCTAATCCGTCAACCATTAAGTGTTGCCGATGTAATGCATCCAACAAATGAGGCCGGTGTATATGCAATTGCCTTCCCAAAATACCTGTATGTAGTTTATACCAAACGCAGGGAGACTGTTTATTTTAAAGATCTGTTCCGACCGCTGGATATGGAAAACTTCGAAACCAGTATTATAAACCTTTATGGTGATTATGCCTTTTTCGATAGCAATGGTATTGTACTTTCGCCCGGCAGTACGCTGCTGGAAGGGGCATGGTCGTTATCAAAAGTGGCCGAGATGTTACCGGTAGATTATGTGCCTGGTGATACTAAAAACTAAGTTTTATTAAAACTTACACAGCCGCAGGCAAATAACAATATTACAATTGTAAATCTTCTATGCACGCATAGTAAAGCTATGTTATTTGCTTAACTTTGTTGCGTTTTTCCAAGTAAATGAAGTTTATTTATCAAACCTGGTGGAAAGTACTTACCGTACTTATAATCCTATACACACTGTTTGCAGGCCTGCTTTTGGGAGTACCCCGATTGCCTATTATGCACGAAACCATTCGAAACGTATATTTTCACGTACCAATGTGGATGGCTATGTTCACGGTATTTACCATATCGGTGGTTTACAGCATCAAATATTTGATTAGCGGCAAACCCGAGCACGACTTGGTTGCGGTAGAATGCGCTAATACCGGCGTGTTTTTCTTTGTAATAGGTTTGGTTACCGGTATGATGTGGGCTAAATACACCTGGGGCGAGTACTGGAGTAATGACCCTAAGCAAAATAGTGCAGCTATTGCCTTTTTGCTTTATTGTGCTTATTTGGTGCTTCGTAACTCTATCGATGAGGAGCAAAAACGCGCCAAAATTTCGGCAGTGTATAACATTTTCGCTTTCCCGGTAATGGTGGTTTTAATTATGATCCTGCCGCGGATGACGGATTCACTTCACCCTGGTAACGGTGGTAATCCAGCCTTCGGAAAATTGGATTTGGATAACCGCATGCGTGTGGTACTTTACCCTGCTTTTATTGCCTGGTGCTTTATGGGCGTGTGGATAGCTTCAATCCGCTACCGCATCAGCCTTATTGAATACAAAAAAAATGCAATTGATTAATATGAAGAAATTTGCCCTGATATTAGTGCTGCTCATCAGCTTCATCCCTGTATTTGCCCAACCGGGTGCGGATGTTGAAATGGCAGACACCCTGCGTAGCAATGGACGGATATATGTGGTTGTTGCCACAATAGCTATCGTTTTTATAGGATTGGCTATCTATTTGTTCATGATTGACAGGCGTTTGAAAAAACTTGAAAACGATAAGTAGTTTTCATTGTATTTAAACCAATTATATACTCAATATTTTAATTATGGCTACTAATAATAATGCCGCATACGGGGACACCCATTTTTTTGGAGACGTATGTAAAAATTTCGATTACGCCGCACAATTCACCAGTCACGATGCTGGTCTGTTAGATCAGATCAGATCATGCAACAGCGTTTACCGTTTTCGTTTCCCTATCCGTAAGGGTAATGGTTTCGAGGTAATTGACGCTTGGCGCGTAGAACACTCGCATCACCAGTCGCCAACCAAAGGCGGTATCCGCTACAGCGAAATGGTGAACGAGGACGAAGTTATGGCCCTTGCTGCCCTGATGACCTATAAATGTGCCATCGTAAACGTGCCATTTGGTGGTGCTAAAGGTGGTATCAAAATTAACCCTAAAAACTATACTGTACAGGAGCTGGAAAACATCACACGTCGTTATACAGTAGAGCTGATCAAAAAGAATTTTATCGGCCCAAGCATCGACGTACCTGCTCCGGATTACGGATCGGGCGAACGCGAAATGAGCTGGATTGCCGATACTTATGCCACCATGAACCCAGGACAGCTGGATGCTCTGGGTTGCGTTACCGGTAAACCAATTGCATTACACGGTATTGCGGGTAGAAGAGAAGCTACCGGCCGTGGTGTGGCCATTGCCATCCGCGAGTGTGTAAGCGTAGGTGAGGATATGCAAAAAATTGGCCTTACTGCCGGTATTGCCGGTAAAAGGGTAATTGTACAAGGTTTAGGTAATGTAGGTTTCTATTCTGCTAAATTCCTGGCCGAGTTTGGTGCTATCATCGTAGGCCTTTGCGAGTTTGAAGGCGCTATTTATAACGAAGATGGTTTAGATGTTGACGCTGTATTTAATCACCGTAAAGAAACCGGATCTATTTTAGGTTACCCGGGTGCTAAAGAGTTCAGAAACTCTGGCGAAGGTTTGGAGCAACCATGCGATATCCTGGTACCTGCTGCTTTAGAGAACCAGATCACTATCGAAAACGTTGGCCGCCTGCAAACCAAAATTATTGCCGAAGGTGCTAACGGACCAACCAGCCCGGAAGCTGAAGCTGCATTTTACCAAGCCGGTGGTATGATTATCCCGGATATGTATGCTAACGCAGGTGGTGTTACGGTATCATACTTCGAGTGGTTAAAAAACCTTTCGCACGTGGCATTTGGCCGTATGAACCGCCGTTTTGAAGAAAACTCGAACCTTAACCTGGTTAACATGGTTGAAGGTATTACCGGTACTTCATTAACGCCACTGCAACGTACAACTATTATCAAAGGTGCATCAGAGCTTGAGTTAGTAAACTCAGGTCTGGAAGATACCATGATCCGCTCGTACCACGAGATCCGCGAAATATTTAAAGGCGATAGCCGTATCGATACCCTGCGTACCGCAGCATTGGTAGGATCTATCAATAAAATTGCGGTATCATACCAAAATCTTGGTGTTTGGCCGTGATATTTAGAATCAAGAATCAAGATACAAGAATCAAGATAGGAAAGCCGTTCTGCATTGCAGAACGGCTTTTTACGTTTCATAAGCCCACCCCGTCATTGCGAGGAACGAAGCAATCCCCGACCAGCAGAGCGGCCCTGTATAGTTCGCGATTGCTTCGTTCCTCGCAATGACGTGTTGAGTGAGGAGTCTCGATTCCTGATTCCCGACTCTTGCCTCTCTTCTAAAGAACGATTCTAAATAAGATATATGTGTTGTAATAAACATTATTAACTACACGTTTTGTATTTTTGCAGTTCAGTTTTCAGGAAACCATATATATTCATGAAAAAAAGTTCAATCATAGGCATTATTGTTATTGCTGTGGCAATAGCGGTTATTATTAGCACATATTCAAGCTCAAGTACTTATGGGTCGTTTAACGATGCCTCAAAAACTACGAGTTCGTTACAGGTTGTTGGTCACTTAGTGAAAGACAAGCAACTGTATTATGATGCACATAAAGATGCCAATTACTTCTCTTTTTATATGACCGATAACAAAGGTCAGGAGTGTAAAGTTGTGTTTACAGGTACCAAACCGCAGGATTTTGAGCGTTCGGAGCAAATTGTTTTAACCGGCCAAATGCAGGGGAGTGAGTTCCATGCTTCAAAAATTTTGATGAAATGCCCGTCTAAATACACTCAGGATAAGGTAGAGATTACAGAAACCAAAGCCAAAACGGCTAATATTTAATTTGAATGGATACAGCTTTTAAAGGCGAACACCTTTTACCCGGCCACCTGGGCCAGTTCTTTATTATTTTAGCATTTGGTTCTGCGCTTTTATCGGCCATCAGTTACTATTTTGCCACCACCAGCACTAACAAGCTCGATAAATCGTGGTTTTTTTTGGGGCGAATTGGCTTCTTTGTTAATACCATTTCTGTAGTAAGCATCGGTGCCTGCTTATTCTACATCATTTACAATAATCTTTTCGAATACCATTACGCCTGGGCGCACTCATCGCGCAAGCTGCCGGTATATTATATTATTTCCAGTTATTGGGAAGGGCAGGAGGGCAGTTTCTGGCTGTGGGCATTTTGGCAAGCGGTTTTAGGTAACCTCATGATCTGGAAAGCCAAAACATGGGAAAAACCTGTGATGACGGTTATTGCCTTATCGCAAACCTTGTTGGCTTCCATGTTAATCGGTGTCGAACTATTCGGTACACGTATTGGTAGCTCACCATTTATCTTATTACGCCAGGCTATCGAAGGGCCAATCTTTAGTCGCCCGGATTATTTGACTTTTATTAAAGATGGTAACGGCTTAAACCCGCTATTGCAAAATTATTGGATGGTTATCCACCCGCCAACCTTATTCTTAGGGTTTGCATCAATGGTGGTTCCGTTCGCTTATGCTATTGCCGGTTTATGGCAACGCCGTTATAAAGAATGGCTGCCTGCTGCATTGCCTTATGCTTTGTTTGCGGTAATGATTTTGGGTACCGGTATTATCATGGGCTCATTCTGGGCTTATGAATCACTAAACTTTGGTGGTTTCTGGGCATGGGACCCGGTAGAGAATGCTTCTGTTATTCCGTGGCTTACATTAATTGCCGCTGTACATGTAATGGTGGTCTATAAAAATACAGGTCACTCGTATTTTACGGCTACTTTTTTAGTATTGATCAGCTTTGTGCTGGTATTGTATGCGTCGTTCCTGACCCGTAGTGGTATTTTGGGCGAAACCTCTGTACATGCTTTTACCGATTTGGGTATGAAATGGCACCTGGTAATCGATGTATTGATCTTCCTGGCCATTTGCGTTTACCTGATTATTGCCCGCTGGAAAGAGCTTCCTATCACTAAAAAAGATGAAGAAACCTACTCGCGCGAATTCTGGATGTTTGTAGGTGCTATCTTTTTAGGTCTTTCATGTTTCCACTTAACGCTGGTTACCTCTATCCCGGTATGGAACTGGATTTTTGGTACCAAGTTAGCACCGCCGACTGAGCCTGTTAAACACTATAACGTTATACAGGCATCATTTGCTGTAGTAGTTACCTTGCTTACAGGCGTATCTCAGTTCCTGAAATATAAAACTACAGACACCACCCGTTTTTTCATCACCACGTTTGTATACCTGTTATTCTCTGCTTTATTAGGTGGCCTGGTTATTTATGTAACCGGCATCTACAAGCTACATTTCATCTTCTCATTGGTAATGATCGGTGCCATATTCACCGTGTTATCAAATGCAAAGGTGTTATCAGATGTATTTAAAGGCAAGGTAAAACTGGCAGGATCTGCAGTAGCACACATTGGTTTTGGATTGATATTGGTAGGCGCTTTAATTGCAGCAGGTACCAGCAGTGTAGTTTCACAAAACAACAGCGGTATTGGTTATGGTGATGAGTTTGCCAAAACATCAAACCCGAAAGAAAATATAATGCTGTACAAAAACCAACCAATACAAATGGGCGGTTATACAGTAACTTATTTCGGCGATTCGGTATCGGCACCTAACCATTACTTTAAAGTTGATTATAAAAAGATAGATGCATCGGGTAAAGTAACCGAAGAGTTCGTACTAAAACCAAATTCGCAGGCTAATAATAAAATGGGTTTGGTTTCATCACCTGATACTAAACACTATTTGTTTCACGATTTATACACTCACGTTACCATGGCGCCAATTAAAGGCGACTTGGATGGCGAGGATGGCGGCCACAGCGAAACTGATGACGATAAAAACTACGACGCTCCGGTATCACATACTATAGCCGTTGGTGATACTATCCGTTTCCGCGAAGGATTTATGGTTTTAAAGAGCCTGAACAAAGAAACCCACGTAGAAAATATCCCGCTTAAAGGCACGGACGTTGCCGTTGGCGCTGCTTTCGAGATTACCTCGCATGAGAAAACTTACAAAGCCGAGCCAATATTTATGATTAAGGATGGCAACGCTTTCGATTTTGCTAAAAAGGTTGATGATGCCGGACTGAAACTACGTTTCTCAAAAATTATTCCTGAACAAAATAAGGTAGAGGTACAGGTTTTCCAACAACCGGAAAGCAAGAAACCATACATAGTAATGAAGGCGATTAATTTCCCTTACATTAACTTCTTCTGGTCGGGTACTATCATAATGGTAATTGGCTTCCTGATGTCGATCTTCCGCAGAAATAAGGAGTTGAAGATCTCAAACAGTAATGCTGAGCTGAAAGAAAGCAAAGTGAAATTACAGAAAGCATAAAAAGATAGAAAGTGTTATAATAAGAAAGCCTGATCAGTTAAAACTTGATCAGGCTTTCTTATTATAATTTAGAATCATTTACTGTCTCAAAAATGCTAAAATCTTCGCATTGACAGTATCCGCTTTTTCTATCGATGGCAGGTGCCCTGCATCAGGTACAGGAAAAAAATCTGTTTTTAATACACTGCGTATCGAATCACTGTATTTAAATGGTACGGTATGGTCTTCTTTCCCCCAAATTAATAATACAGGTTTGTGCTTTGTATTAAGGCATGCGTTGCTCTCGGGCGCATTGTAATGGTAATTGTATTCTGTTGATGCCAAAGCCCATCTGAAGTTTTTATATTCCATTTGCACCTTGTATTTGTCAACCCAGTCCGGATGGTTTTGCGGGTATTTAAAATCGCTTAGCTGGCCCATGGCGCGGTCGTCGGGGGTAATAGCTTCTTCAAAAATGGTTACAAACTGGGGGACGTTAGGTCGTTTATCTTTATAGGTAGGATCGATCAATATTACTTTATCAACAAGCTCGGGGTGAAGGCAGGTGAAATCAGTTGTTACCCCGCCGCCAAATGAAATACCAGCTATACTAAGAGGAGTACGTAGTTTTAGTGCAGAGATCAGTTCGGTTAACTGATCTATATATACATCTTTCCTATAAGTGATATAAGGCCGGTCTGAAAAGCCACGACCATACATATCATAACGTACAACCCTGAAGCCCTGGCTAACAAGGTATTCGAAAGTGCCATCCCAAATATAATAGGGTACGCTAAAGCCATGAATAAGTATGATTGTTTTACCGGTATCGGGGCCGGCTATCTGGTAGTGGGTAATGCCTTTACTCAATTTAATATATTCGCCACCTGCTTTTTTACGGTCGGCATCGGTAAGTTCTTTCTTTTCTTTGTCTTTAAAAATATATAGTGCGCCTATCAGAATACTGACGCTGACCAGCAGAAACAAAATAGTAACGGCAATTACTTTAAAAATCTTCATGTAATAATAATTATAGGTTGAACCTAATATAGGGTTTTTTAAAAGCTAATTTTGATATTTAATACTCTAACAAAAAAATATGCGAATTACAATGATAGGCTCGGGCAACGTAAGTACGCACTTAGCTGCCGCTTTAAAAAATGCCGGGCATCGTATTATACAGGTATTTAGCCCCAATATTGGGCATGCATCACTTTTAGCCTATCATGTGGGTGCCGAAGCAACAGATGATATCAGCACAATTAACGCCGAAACCGACCTGTTTATTATAGCTGTTAAGGATGATGCTATTGCTGATATTGCAGAGCAACTTGCAGTGCATCAAAAACTTATGGTGCATACATCAGGTGCCACATCTTTAAAAGTACTATCCGAAGTAACACCCAAAGCAGGTGTGTTTTACCCGTTGCAGACATTTAGTAAAGAGAAGGAGCTTGATTTTCGGTCGGTACCGTTATGTATAGAAGGCACAGATGAGGCTATTACCAAACACTTGATTGAACTGGGCCAAACCATCAGCAATAATATTTACCGGGTAGATAGCGCCCAACGGAAGATATTGCATCTTTCGGCTGTGTTTGCCTGCAATTTCCCGAACTATTTATATTACGTAGCACAAAATTTACTGGTCAAACATGAGCTTGATTTTAACCTGCTGAGGCCGTTAATTATGGAAACGGCAGAGAAGGTACAGCAACAGTTTCCGGCGGTTGCACAAACGGGTCCGGCGGTTCGTAACGATGTGCAAACCATGGCCGCGCATGAGCAATTACTGGAAGGTGATGTTTTTTTACAAAACCTTTACCGTTTACTGAGCGAAGGTGTGATGAAAATGGAGAAAAACTGAACATCAGCCTGAGTAATTTTGTTACTTTTGCCCCAATGAATGTTTATAACATCAAAATAAATTTTGAAGAGAAGGATCACGAGTCTGTGATACTGCCAATAGCCGAGGGTGAATCGGTTTTGGATGTTTGTTTAGAGAACGGAATTGAGCTTCAGCACAATTGTGGTGGTGTTTGCGGTTGCAGTACCTGCCATATTTATGTGAATAAGGGGGGAGATCACGTGCAGGAAATTTCTGATAAAGAAGAAGACTTTATTGACCGTGCCATTAACCCGCGTATTACTTCGCGACTGGGTTGCCAGTGTGTAATGATTGATGGCGACATCGAAGTTACCCTGCCAGACCAATCGCAGTTTATGGGCCACTAAACGTATACGTGATACGTTAAACGTTTTACGTATCAAAAAACAACTTAATTGATTAGATATTAACGTTAAACGTACAACGTTAAACGTATAACTTAAAAATATGCAAGATAAATTTGCCCTGCCAATCCATTGGAATGATCATGAAGATATTGCCATGGGGCTTTACGAAAAATTTGGTGACGATTTTGACGAGTCGAAAATATACCGCATCCGTTTTACGGATCTGTTAGAATGGGTATTGTCCCTTCCTGATTTTGCAGGTACCCGTGAGCAAAGTACAGAAGGCCATCTGGAGCAAATTCAAAGCGCCTGGGTTTATGAATGGCGTGATAATCAATAACAGCCTTAAGTTTTAGTATATAATGCTTGATAAACTTAAAGATATAACCACTTTTATATTTGACGTAGATGGCGTGCTTACCGATGGTTCTGTTTATGTAACAGACTCGGGCGAGCAGGGCCGCCAGTTTAATATTAAAGATGGTTATGCCATTCAGCTGGCTGTAAAATGTGGTTATAATGTTTGTGCTATATCAGGCAGCAGATCTAAAATTGCGCTGCATCGTTTAAATAGCCTGGGTGTGCAAGATGTGCATATTGGTGCGCATACTAAAACGCTTAACTTCAGAAGTTATATCGAAGAAAAAGGCGTTAACCCGCAAAATGTATTGTATATGGGCGACGATATTCCTGACCTGGAAGTAATGAAACTGGTTGGCTTACCTGTTTGCCCTGCCGATGCTGCCGAAGAAATAAAGGCTGTAAGCACCTACATATCACCAATTGCAGGTGGCAGAGGATGTGTGCGCGATGTAATTGAAAAAGTGCTTAAAATACAGCAAAAATGGATGGGCGAGCAAGCCTATAGCTGGTAAATTTAGTGGTGAGTAGTGAATGGTGAATTGTGAGTAGTTCTCCAATGATTATTGACCAATGCCCAATGACTAAAACAAAATGAAAAGCATACACCATCTTCCCCAAATCATACTGGCATCAAAATCACCACGGAGGCAGGAGCTGTTGCGTTTGCTGGATGTTGATTTTAAAGTGGTGCTGAAAGAGGTTGATGAATCGTACCCCGAAGATTTAAAGCCCGAAGAGGTAGCCGTTTATATCGCTGAGAAAAAGGCGAAAGCTTATGACGAAAGTATAGGCGATGAAATTGTGCTAACAGCCGATACCATTGTGTGTATCGACGACTTGATTCTGGGCAAACCTGAATCGCCCGAACATGCCGTTGAAATGTTGAAACTGCTTTCAGGCCGTGTACACCGGGTGATAACCGGCGTATGTATTTTATATAAACACCAGTATAATAAGTTCTATGATGTGTCTGAAGTTTTCTTCCGCAAACTTACAGATGCCGAAATCCAGAATTATGTAGATCAATACAAGCCATTAGACAAGGCCGGAGCCTACGGTATCCAGGAATGGATAGGGTTGACGGGGATTGAGAAGATAAATGGATCTTATACTAATGTGGTGGGGCTGCCAACAGAGAAACTCTATCAACAGTTAGTTAAGGTCATTAAGTAGATAAAGGATAAAAGACTTTTGATCAAAGACTCTTAAAAAGATAAAAAAAGAAAGCCAGATTAATTAATCTGGCTTTCTTTTTTTATCTCCGCCCGTCATGCTGAACTTGTTTCAATACCCCACTGGACAAGCATGTTGCAAAAGTAAACCGCATACTTAGCATTGGAGATCCTGAAACAAGTTCAGGATGACGTACTACGTTCTACCCGACAACTGACAACAGATAACCGACAACTGGCTACCGCACTTTCATTACATTATTAGCCCTGTTAACATCAGGTAATGCATGATCCGGGTCTAAAATTACCTGGCTTATTTCTTTAGTAGTAGGGATGGTAAAAGTAGTTGTACGGTTTTGCAGCCAGGTTTCTACCGGCAACTGCATGCGCGATTTGCCGCCGTTTTTGAAGGTTATTTCTACAGTTAAAGGCATCGCCATTTGCTCTTTGTTGGCAATGGTTATGGTAAGGCCTTTTTTAGCGTCTTTGTCGGCATATTTAGCTTCAATCAAAGCTACATCCAGTTTGTAGTTATTGAAGTACCAGCCGCGCCAAAACCAGGCTAAATCCTCGCCTGCGCCATTCTCCATCGAACGGAAAAAGTCTTCGGGCTGCGGGTGTTTATATGCCCATTTCTTGATATAGTTTTTAAATGCATAGTCAAAACGGTCTTTACCCAATATCTGCTCACGCAGTAATATTAAACCGAGGGCCGGTTTAAAGTATACGATAGGGTGACGGTACTTTTCGGGTACGGCATCGGCATTGGTCATAATAACCGGTGCGTCAGGATCAGTAATTGTAGCTACGATCTCATCAGCAGGATAACCACCTTTAGGTGCATACTCATCATCGCGTTTAGGGCCGAATTCACCATGGTTAACCACGTCTGATGCGTAAACATCAATAAAGGTATTAAATCCTTCGTCCATCCATCCAAAACGGCGCTCGTCCGATCCTACGATCATCGGGAACCAGTTATGGCCAATTTCGTGCGCTGTGATCCAGAACAGATCTTTACCACTATCAGTTATGCCATCAAACACAATACCCGGGTATTCCATACCGCCTGCAATTCCGGCCTCGTTAATAGCTACGGGATAGGGGTACACAAACCATTTTTGTGAGAAATATTCGATCGATTTTTTCAGATATTCGGTAGCACGGTCCCATTTATCTGCACCAACGCTTTCAACCGGGTAAACCGACATAGCCAGCGATGTTTTGCCACCCGGCAGGTTAACCTTCGCTGCATCCCATACATAAGCAGATGATGCACCGAAAGCCACATCGCGAGTATTCTGCATCTTAAAGTGCCAGGTTAGGTCACCTTTTGCCGGGCGAGATTTGGGATCTGTAACATCAGCGGCAGAGCGGATCATTACCGTTTTATCACTATTCCGCGCCTCATTTAAGCGGCTGATCTGCGTTGGGGTTAATACTTCTGTTGGGTTAACCAACTCGCCCGATCCGGCTACGATCATGTTGCCCGGTACAGTTACGGTATAATCGAAATCGCCATACTCGCAATAAAACTCACCGCTGCCTAAGAAAGGAAGCGTATCCCAGCCTTGCGAATCATCATAAACACACATGCGAGGATACCACTGGGCAATTTCGTAGATCTTACCATTCTTAGTGTCTGTATAATCTGTACGGTTACCAAATGCGCCGGGGATGGTATATTTATAGGTAATCAGGATATTGATCTTTCCGCCATTAGCGGCCAGGTCTTTGTTTAACCTGATCTGTAAGCGGGTATCAGTAACGGTATAATTTACTTTTTCTGTTTTACCATTTTGGCTCACCTGTACCGATGCTAACTGGTAGCCATCGGTATGTTGTGTAGCTCCAGATGCAGTATAGCGGTTAGATCGCGCATCGGCTTTATAAGTGTTTTGATCGAGCTGAAGCCACAGGTAGCCTAATTCGTCTGGACTGTTATTAGTGTAAGTGATATTTTCGGTAGCACTTAATACTTTGGTTGCGGTATCAATTTTCGCTTTCAGTACATAATCGGCACGGTTTTGCCAGTATTTAGCACCGGGATTACCATTGGCCGAATGAAATTCATTTCCCTTTTGCTGATGAAACAATGGTGCAAAAAGATCGGGGGCGTAGTAATTAGATGTAACAGTATCTGTAGCAGCCGTGCGGTGCTTTTGGGCATTAACAGAAGTAGCCAACAGCATTGCGCCGCAGCATAGGGTCAGTGTAATCTTCATGGGGTAGTGTAAAAGACGCGCCAATATACAAACGTTTTTAACATTATTGTAAAATAGCCCATATATTCTATTGAATATTTTGCTTTTATGCCGAAAATGATGACAATTATTAAGTTATTTCTTGATTTTTTTGAGTTGTATCAAAAACGTACACTCATTGTTCGGTTATGGACGGGATAATTCCTGTATTTTTTATAATATGCTCATTGCTAATATTTTATACGTTTGGTATGATATTGCTATCATTATTTGCGGTTAACCAGACTCATCATGATTAAAAATTATTTTAAGATCGCTTTTCGTAATTTTCGCAAGCATAAGTTATTTACACTAATTAACATTGTTGGCCTTACCATCGGGATAAGTGCAGCGTTGGTGATCTATCTGATTGTACATTTTGATTTTACGTTCGATAAATTTCATCCTGATGGCGATCGGATTTACCGTGTAGTATCTAACTATGGTTATAATGGTGAGAGTGGTTATAATGCAGGCGTAACTACGGCGTTGCCCGCAGCAGTGAAAGGGGAAATATCCGGACTTGCGGAGTCGGCACCTATTAGATTGATGTACGACCCTAATGTGATTATTCAGAATGGGGAGAAGGCTGCGGCTAAATTCAAAAAGCAGTCTGATGTGATTTTGGCCGATGGGCGATTTTTCAATGTTTTTGCTTACAAATGGCTGGAAGGTTCGGCTAAAAGTGCATTAGCTTCACCATTTCAGGTCGTATTGTCGGCAAAACAGGCTAAGCTGTATTTTCCCGGTCTCAATTATAGCCAAATGATAGGGAAGCAAGTGGTTTATGAAGATACCATCAAAACAACAGTGAGTGGCATTGTGGCCAATTTTAAAGAGAATACGGATATTACATTTCATGATTTTATTTCATTTTCTACCATACAGAGAGTTAAGAGCTTGAAAGATGATGTGTCTGAAAACTGGGGTGCTACCAGTTATGCTTCGCAGTTTTATGTAAAACTTAATAATAAGGTTACAGCCCAAAATGTGCAACGCCAAATGAATGATTTGTTTAAACGGCGTAACCCAAAGGTAGAGCAGAGCACAAATAACTTCCACAAGTTTATATTGCAGCCATTAAGCGATTTGCACTTCAATAACGATTTTGCCGGTTATAATACACACATCGCCAACAAAACCACGCTTTATAGTTTGTTGCTTATTGCTTTGTTTTTACTTGTTTTGGGTTGTATCAATTTTATCAATCTAACTACAGCGCAGGCATCGCAAAGGGCAAAAGAGATTGGCATCCGTAAAACAATGGGCAGCAGCCGTAAGCAACTTATTGTTCAGCTTTTAAGCGAAACCTTTATAATCACTTTATTGGCAGTGATACTGGCCATAAGCATAACACCAGGGATATTAAAGCTCTTTGCAGATTTTATACCCAAAGGTGTACAGGCCAATTTATTACAAGTACCAGTTGTCGCATTTTTACTCATATTAACTATTGCAGTAAGCCTGTTATCTGGATTTTACCCCGCTATTGTACTGTCGGCTTTTAAACCTGTTGCTGTATTAAAAAATCAGACTAATACTGCTACCGGTAAAACCCGTAACGCATGGTTGCGCAAATCATTAACGGTAACCCAGTTTGTTATAGCACAGTTTTTTATTATGGCTACCATATTGGTGAGCAAACAGATTTATTATGTAATGCATAAAGATTTGGGCTTTAAAAAAGACGCCATTATTATTGTTGAAACTCCCTATAAAACCATGCTGACAAACAAGAAGCAGATTTTTATAAATAAGCTTGCCGGTATGCCGCAAATAGCAACGCTTAGTGTTGGAGATCAGCCTCCATCGTCTGACAACTGGAACTCGTACGAGGCTATTTATAAAGATGGTAAAAAGGAGATTAAAACGAGTTTACAGATAAAATCAGGTGATGCCAACTATTTAAAAGTATACCATTTGAAACTATTAAGCGGCCGCAATCTAAGATTGGGCGATAGTTCGAAATCAATATTGGTTAATGCTAATTACGCAAAAAGTATTGGGTTTAAAAATCCGGGCGACGCTACCGGTACTTATATCAACTATAATGGATCAAATACAGAAATTATAGGCGTACTGGCAGATTTTTATCAGGAATCATTACGTGGTGCAATTAAACCTCTGGGCGTTATTTATCCGGAAATGTATCATGACCGTTTTATTCATATTGCTTTAAAACCTGAAACTGCCGGCGGTAATGAATGGAAAACAGCGATAGGTAGCCTGCAAAAAGCCTGGAGAGAAACGTATCCGGAAGACGACTTTGAATATCATTTCTTTGACGAGAAAATTGCCAAATTTTATGAAAGCGAACAACATACATCCCAACTGCTAAGCTGGGCTACCGGGCTATCTATCTTTATCAGTTGCCTTGGTTTATTGGGCCTGGCTATGTATACCACAAATCTGCGTACCAAAGAAATTGGTGTGCGCAAAGTATTGGGCGCTACGGTAACACAAATTGTAACCTTGTTATCAACCGAACTGGTTTGGCTTGTAGTACTTGCTTTTGTATTGGTAACCCCGGTTGCATGGCTTGTAATGCACAAATGGATGCAAAACTTTACCTATCGTACTACCATTAGTTGGTGGGTATTTGCATTAAGCGGGGCAGGGATGCTGCTAACGGCCTTAATTACGCTGAGTTTTCAGACCATAAAGGCAGCTATTGCAAACCCTGCGAGGAGTTTGAAAAGCGAATAGGTTGGTCTTTGATCAATTGTTATTAGTCATTAGAGCAAATTGGAGCTTGTCTTGATTCCTGACTCTCGATTCTTGCATCTCTACCCGAGCATTTCAGCCAGTACACCTTCTTTTAAGGAATAGGCAGACATGCATATTTTATTAATATTCAGTTTCTGCATGAGGTAACGGGTAACAATAGATGCCACCACGATCATATCAATACGTACAGGAATAATACATGGATTATTGAGCCTTTGCTCGTGCGAAGAACGGATAAGGCTATCAGTAAGGCTAATCAGGTCTTCAGAATCAAACTGATAGCTTTTGAGTTTTTTGAGGTCGAAATCGTTGCCTTTCGTTCGTTCGGCTATTTCGGCAAAAGTTTCAAATGCACCAGATGAACCTATTAAGTTTTCGATTTTAAACCGCTGAGCAGCGGCGTAAAAATCAAGAAGGATAGTGTCGATGTACTGGTGTAGTTCTTTAATACAATCAACTGGTATGGGGTCAATTTGATGAAATTTATCCATTAAACGTGCCGCACCAATTTCGAAACTTTGTTTCCAGAAGATTTTTGTGTGGTTGGCGATGATAAACTCGATGCTTCCACCACCAATGTCAAGGATTAAACTGGTGGCATCACCCAAAATATCGGATGCTTTAACGCCATAGAAAATATAACTGGCTTCGCTATCGCCATTAATAGTTTCGATCTGGATACCTGTTTCGGCCTTCACCTGATCCATAAAATCCTTACCATTAGCTGCGCTTCGCATGGCCGAGGTGGCAATCGCTTTAACTTCCTTAACACCATAATATTCGATGTACTGTTGAAAGCTTTTCATGGTGTTTAAACCACGCTCAAAAGCTGCTGGTTGAATAAGGCCTTTGTTAATGCCGCCTTCGCCCAGTTTAACCGCAACATGGTCGTGGCGTAACTCTTTCAAGTCGTTGGCCAGGCCTTCAACAATAAGTAGATGAAAAGTATTTGTGCCGAGATCCATTACGGCTACTCGTTTTCGCATAGGTTGATTCACCTTACCCTAAGGCAGGAATTGGCTATTTTGTTTTAAATGTAAAAACTAATTGGCACAATTCCCACCGGTCACAAAAGCAATGTAATATTTATAACCATTAGCTCCCCCTTTAGTCCAAAGGACTCCTGTGGATGGGGCTGGGGGGCGAGACTTACTCTTTATAAAAGAACCACTTGGCAATTTCCTTATAGCTGGTTTTCTTACCATACATCAGGATCCCTACACGATAGATACGTGCTGCTACCCAGGTAGTAAACAAAAATCCGATGATCATCATTGCACCAGATAATGCCAGTTGCCAATCGGGTACGCCAAAAGGTACGCGCACCATCATAGCCACAGGAGCGGTAAAAGGTATTATAGACAACCAGAATGCCAGTGTACTATCCGGGTTATTAATCAAAAATGAGAATGACAGTATATAAGTAAATAGCAGGGGCAGCGTTATAGGGAACATAAACTGCTGCGTCTCCGTCTCACTATCCACCGCCGAACCGACGGCCGCAAAAAGCGCGCTGTAGAGCAGGTATCCCGTTAAGAAGTAAAATATAAAGCAGCCCAGTATGTAGCTAAAATTTACTGTTTTAAGGCTGTTGTAAAAAGCAATAGCCGGGCTTTGCGGTGGGGTAGTTCCAGATGGCACAGTTTGTACTTGTTGTTGTGGATGACCTTTGGCCATCACTTCTTTCTGCGCGGGTGTTATTTTATCCTTCACAAATACATTCCCCGCAATAACGGTGACTGCGGTTGATAACACGATCCACAATGTAAACTGCGTTAAGCCAACAGCGCCTACACCAATAATTTTGCCCAGCATTAACTGAAATGGCTTTACCGACGATACGATAACCTCGATAATACGATTCGTTTTTTCTTCGATAACGCCACGCATTACCTGTGCACCGTAAATAAACAGGGAAATGTAGATGAGTATTGCGCCCGCAATACCTACTCCATAAGCAGCACCAATGCTCGAGTCTTCTTCTCCCTTATCTGTAATTTGTTTTGCGTTGATAGACAGGTTACTTTTAATGCCATGCAGTGCAGCTGTATCAATACCGGCTTTTACCATGTTGCTGCCGTTGGCAATATCGTCCATCTGGTTTTCTATGTCGCTGGCAATGGTAAAATTGGGTTTCTTTTCCGAGTAGATCTGGATGCCATCTGACTTGCTATAATCGGATTTGATCACCAATAGAAAATCATCTTCATGCTTTTTTAAATCGGCTTTTGCTTCTGCCAAGGGCAGCTTGGTTGTAGCGAATCTGATGTTTTTGTGATTGGTGAACTTACCTGCAAAAATGCCGGTCTGGTCCATTACGTTAACGGTACGTTCTTTATTTAGCTCGTCGCTATTGGTGGCTATGAGATATATAATGGCGTACATGGCCAGTATTAAGCCAGGAACCAAAAAGGTCATCACCACAAATGATTTCTTTTTTACGCGGGCCAGGTACTCGCGTGATATAATGAGTAAAACTTTATTCATGGCTTAACCTATTTGACTAACTTTTTCAATAAACACTTCGTTCATACTTGGGATAACTTCTTGCAGGTTCATGATGTGCACCTTGGGAATCAGGTATTGCAGTACATCATTAGAGTTGCTTCCAGGCTTTAACTGCACGCGGATGGTGTGCGTGTCCTCTGTTGCAGATTCGTGTAACAGATCAAACGGTTCGCTGCCTGCTGCCTCTATTTTATTACCACTGTATTCGATTAAATAGGTATTGTTACGATACGAGTTACGGATATCACGAACCTTGCCATCCAGTATTTTATGCGATTTATGAATGAGTGCGATAGAATGGCAAAGCTCCTCGACAGATTCCATACGGTGGGTTGAGAATACGATAGTTGCGCCTTTCTTATTCAACTCCAGGATTTCATCTTTGATGGTCTCCGCATTAACAGGGTCAAATCCACTGAACGGTTCGTCCAGTATCAGCAAATCAGGTTCGTGCAATACGGTGGCCACAAACTGGGCTTTCTGTTGCATACCTTTCGAGAGTTCTTCAACCTTTTTATTCCACCAGCTTTCTATCTGTAATTTTTCGAACCAATATTTAATGCGTTTGCGAGCCTCTTCGCGGCTTAGGCCTTTCAGGCGGGCCAGGTAAACCAGTTGTTCGCCGATCTCCATTTTCTTGTACAAACCACGCTCTTCAGGTAAATAGCCAATACGCTCAATGTGCGATTGGTTAAGCTTTACGCCATCAAAGTATACTTCGCCCGAATCGGGTGCGGTAATCTGGTTTATAATGCGGATAAGCGAAGTTTTACCGGCACCATTAGGCCCAAGCAGACCAAATATTTTGCCTTGTTCAACTTCTAAACTTACATCGCTCAGCGCCGTATGACCGGCATATTGTTTCACAATGTTGCGAATACTAAGCATGGAGATAGTTTTGGTTTATTAGTAATGTTTAATTAGAGAGACAGTAGGTTTTATTGTTACAATGGTAAGAATTATTTTAGGGATATACACATTTTGTCATTGAGCGTAGGGTATATAAAATTTGTCATTGCGAGCGATAGCGTGGTAATCTCGTAGCTATACAGAGCGAATAATCATGTCGGCTATACGTGCGACGAGATTATTAATGAGGTGTTTGTTTCATCGGTATTAATGAGCTCCCTACGGTTGGTTGCCCACGTGGTTCCTCCTCGCAATGACAAAATGTGTTAAAATAAAAATGGCCGAAGTTTTACTTCGGCCATTTTTATTTTAGGATCAGGTCTTGATTCCTGATTCTCGCTTCTTGATTCTATCCTTCAACCTTTACTCAAAATATTCCTTCATCCGTTCGAAAAAGCTTTTTTCGTTTTTGCCCGGATTAGGTTTGAAGTTTGGTGAACCCTGCAATTTTTCTAAAGTTTCGCGTTCTTCGCGGCTTAGGGCTTTAGGGGTCCAGATGTTAATGTGGACTAACTGATCGCCGCGATGGTATGAGTTTACCTCCGGCACACCTTTGCCTTTCAGTCTTAATATTTTACCACCTTGTGTTCCCGGATCAATTTTGATCTTGGCTTTACCATCGATGGTTGGCACTTCAACGCTCGATCCTAGTGCAGCATCAACAAAGTTAATGTGCAGATCGTAGATGATGTTGTTACCATCGCGTTTCAAAGTCTCGTGAGGTATCTCTTCGATCAAAATAATCAGATCGCCCGGTACGCCACCACGAGGGGCTGCATTACCTTTACCGCTCATGCTTAACTGCATGCCTTCGCTTACACCGGCAGGGATGTTAATGCTGATGGTTTCTTCGCCACGCACAACGCCATCACCATGGCATACGTTACATTTTGAAGTAATTACAGAACCTTCGCCATTACAGGTAGGGCAAGTGCTGGTAGTTTGCATCTGGCCAAGAATAGTATTGGTTACCCGGCGAACAGCACCCGAACCACCACAGGTAGAGCAGGTTTGAAATGCCGATTTATCTTTAGCGCCTGTACCTTCGCAGGTTTTACAGATCACTTGTTTGTTTACCTTAATTTTCTTTTCGGCACCGTTGGCAATTTCTTCAAGTGTTAGCTTTACTTTAATGCGCAGGTTGCTGCCACGTGCTACACGACGGCCACCGCCATTGCCCTGACGGCCACCGCCGCCACCGAAGAAACCTTCGAACGGGCTGCCGCCGCCAAAAATATCGCCAAACTGGCTGAATATGTCGTTCATATCCATGCCGCCGCCACCATAACCGCCAGATGCCGAACCTGCATTTGCAGAGTGGCCAAACTGGTCGTAACGCTGGCGTTTTTCGGGGTTGCTTAGTACTTCGTAAGCTTCGGCCGCTTCTTTAAAGCTTTCTTCCGCTTCCTTATCGCCCGGGTTTTTATCCGGGTGGTATTTAATGGCCATTTTGCGGTAAGCCTTTTTTACCTCATCAGCAGGCGCACCTTTGCTAACACCCAGTATATCGTAATAATCTCTTTTTGCCATAATATTTTGAGTTATTAAGTTATTGGGTTATTAAGTTGTTAGTACTAAAACCACAACAATTTGCCTCAATAACCCAATAACTTAATAAACTTAATAACTAAACTTATGCTCCTATCACCACTTTAGCAAAACGGATTACCTTATCATTCAGGTAGTAACCTTTTTCTAATTCGTCAATTACCTTGCCTTTTAGGGCATCGGTTGGTGCGGGGATGGTGGTAATACCTTCGTGGATATCGGCATCAAATTCGGTACCTTTGGTTTCCATTTCTTTAAGGCCTTTAGCACCAAGTATGCTTTTTAATTTGTTTTGTACCAGTGCAACACCTTCTTTAACAGGTATTACATCAGTAGCGGTTTCCATGGCTTTAAGGGCACGTTCAAAATCATCAAGCACAGGTAACATTGCAACAATGGTATCTTTACCGGCAGCCAGTCTTTCTTCAGCGCGTTCTTTAGTAGTACGGCGACGGAAGTTGTCGAACTCGGCATACAGGCGCAGGTACTTATCGTTAGCGCTTACCAGGTCGGCTTTTAATTTTTCTTCTGCTGATAAACCCGGAGTTGCATCCTGGGCGTCTTCAATCACTGGTGCATTGGGGTCAATGTTTAACTCGTCTGCAAGTGGATTTTCGTTTTGTTCGGTGTTTTCTGTAGTCACGTTATTCTTATTTTGAGATGCCTTGGCAGTTTTTTGCTTCCTCAGCATGTTCTTAAAATTCATATTCAATGAGTGCAAATCAAGTATCCTGCCATTGTGCGAACTCCGTCACCTTGTCATATTTTACAAGGGTAGCAGTTTCAAAGTGGCAGAAGTGTGTTGTAGTGGCAGTTTTTGAGTGGCAGTTATTGGATAGAAGGACAAAAGAGAAAGGATGAAAGACTTCTTGTCAAGCCTCCTGTCCATTGTCTTTTGTCCTTCCTCTTTTCGTCCAATTACGCTATTTGCGCATCTTCCAATACCTTGCCATTTTCGCATTTAATGATGCGTGATGGAAAGGCTCGGATAATATGGTAATCGTGCGTGGCAATTAACACGGCCGTGCCCGATTGGCTGATCTGTTTCAGCAGCATTACAATTTCTTCTGAAGTATCCGGATCTAAGTTACCGGTAGGCTCATCGGCCAGGATAATTTCCGGATCGTTTAACAGTGCACGCGCAATAACCACACGTTGCTGCTCGCCGCCCGAAAGTTCGTGAGGCATTTTTCTCACCTTAGAGCGCAGGCCTACTTTCTCCAGCACGTCCATCGTTTTGTCGGCAATCAGCTTTTTGTCGGTCCAACCGGTGGCTTTCATTACAAAATGCAGGTTTTGTTCAACGGTACGATCTGTTAGTAATTGAAAATCCTGGAACACGATTCCCAGTTTACGGCGCAGGAAAGGAACATCTTTAGACGCCAGGTTTTTAAGCTGGTAACCGCAGGCAGTACCTTCGCCCGATGAAATATTTAAATCACCGTAGATGATCTTCAGCAAGCTGCTTTTACCCGAACCTGTTTGGCCAATAAGCCATACAAAATCACCTTTATCAACATGCAGATTTACATTCGACAGTACCAGGTGCTTTTGCTGAAATATGTCGACGTTTTGAAGTTTTATAATGGAGTTTCCAATCATCTTAATTAGAGTTCGAGTTTTAAAATTTGTCCAAAAGGCAGTTCTCTCACCAAATCCATAATGTAGTCGGCTTTATCGCCCAAACCTACCTTATCGAGCGATTTCTCAGGCCTGTCTACACGGAAATAAGCCAGCAGCGTAAACTTTTCGTCGCGCAGCTGTACATAGTCTGGTATTTTGGCAACGCCTTTTACTTTTATAATGTACATTTTTAGCTCTTGTTTGTTGTTGATGGTTCATAGTTAATAGATCATGGTTCATAGTAAGAAACAGAAAGCTTTAACCGTGATTCATCACAAATCAAAGGTATCGTTATTTTAAAGATTTGGCAAGAGGAGCGTTACTATCAACTATGATCTTTTACCCATGAACTATTTAAGATTTGACAAGTGTAGCTCATCATGAACTATGATCTATTGGCCATCAACTATTACAGATTTGACAAGAATTGCATCGTATCAATCCCATCAGCATAATCCCACAATTGCGGGTACTGGCTTTGGCCAAATGGCACTACCTGGCTCTTAATATCCAACTTCATCTGGCTTACCACGCATTGAATGTCTTCGCTACGGTTATTCAAGGTTTCAATGGCCGAATCAAGGGTATCATAATACTGGTAAAACGTTACGGCTAGGGGAGAGGCCAAACGCTCGTCTTCTTTAATCAATAAAAAGCCATTGTCTAAATGCTTATCACGGTTTACCAAATATATGGCCTTGTTGTAATCGTAATTGTTGTGGTATTTATGATGATCGCCTATTGGGTGATATTCTTCAATGGCTTCAAAAAACGGCACAAAATCATAATCGCGCGGTACCAGCATGCTCGATACATTACGGCACCCTAAGCCATAGTAATCAAAAATATCATGACCGAGGCGGGTCAGTTCTTCCGATGTTTCATAACCGCTGATCATGGCAACACTATTTCTGTTCTTGCGGATAATGTTAGGCACTTTACCGAAATAATAATCGAAGTATCGCGATGTATTATTGCTGCCTGTGGCTATAACAGCGTCGAAATCTGTCAGTCGCTCGGTGAAAATGATTTGTTCTGAAAGTTCGGGTGCAATCTCTACCAACATTTGTAAAACATGGCGAATGAGGCGCGAATCCTGAGAAGAAAGCTTGATCAGTGCAATATTACCGGTAGCCAGCACGCAAATAATATCATGGAAGCCTACCATCGGGATATTACCTGCTAATATTAAACCGATACGTTTTGGGCTGTGTGGCAGGTGTTGATATTTATTGAGCCAAAGTTCAATGTCAAGGTCATTTAGCATTGCCCCGGCGGCTTTAACAGCTTGCATTACACTGGTTTGTGTAAACCATGCATTATGGTAGTGTTCGTTGTTTATTACGGCCGAAAGTGTTTCATCGGGCGATAATAAGCGCTGGCCAAGAGTAGTAAATACGTTTATTATGTAATTTTTGTCGATCAAAGTCATATACTATGAGGATTTTTAAACCCCCGAAAAGCTTTTTTGTTATATTTGCAGTTGTATTTCCGAAAATACAAAGGTAACTCAGATAATAAGAATATAATAATTATGGCGATCAAAATCACCGACGAATGTATAAACTGCGGGGCATGTGAACCGGAATGCCCGAATAACGCTATTTATGACGCTGGCGCAGCGTGGCGCTTTTCGGACGGAACAGGTTTACGCGGGGTTATTGATTTTGGCGATGGCAACACGCTAAACGCAGAAGAAACCCAGGCGGCCCTGTCTGACGATATATACTACATTGTTCCTGATAAATGTACCGAGTGCGTGGGTTTCCACGATGAGCCTCAGTGTGCAGCTGTTTGCCCTGTTGATTGTTGTGTTGACGACGAAGATATCCGCGAAAGCGAAGAAGAATTACTGGCTAAAAAAGATTGGCTTCACATGGGTGAATAAGCTATTATCTGTTAGTTTTGAAAAAGGGTTTCGATTTATCGGAACCCTTTTTTGTTAAAGAAAGCTCGTCGTTGCGAGGTACTGCCTGTCCCGAATTTACTTCGGGGAAGCAATCTCAGACATACAGCGTGCTGGCTTAAATAAAGTAAAATCTCCTTTTTATTAAATAACCTACTCTCTTTTCAATATCATTTCATTCGCAACAAAATAAAAAGCCCCCATTGTTATCGCTAACAAATGAGGGCTAATAAACCTAAAATTAATCAACTGTTATCTCATATAATGGGGTATTGAAATTTCGCTACCTTATTATTTTACGAACAATACTTCGTCGAAGTACATGGTTTCATTAACATCGCCGGTCTGGCCTTTCAGGAAGAAACCAAGCTGTTGGGCAGGGGTTCCGGTTTTCCAGAAGTTAAGCGTTGTTGCATTGTCTGCCACAGTTGCCGAAGGCGGATCAAGCGGAATTTTAACGTAAGTCCACACATTGGCCGGTACTTTTACCGGTGTGCTGGTTTGGTTTTGCCCGTAGCCATTTGCCATTTTATCTCCTTGGATATTTAATACGTGATCAACCGTACCACCCTTAACCCAGAAAGTTAAGAATTTGTAAGCAGCATCATAAGGGAAGCTTGGGTACCAGTTGGCCCAGCCTTCAATTTGCCAGCCCCCAGCCGGATAGGTGGCCTTCAAAGATTTAGTACCAGATACAGAAGGCCCGGTTACCACACCAGATGGCCCCGACCATGAATTATCAGCCCATGAATTTTGGAAAGCGTCTTTAGCGAAAACTGCGTAGTTGTTATCAATGTCAACAAACTCCTGTGTGGTAGCTGCCTGCAATGTGTTGCTGCCTGAAGTATAGCTAAACAATAAGGTTGCTCTTGATGCTGTGGTTGCAGGCATTTTAATAACCAGTTGTTTGTCTGATTTAGACACAATAGTTGCTGATACTGTGGTCCCTTTAAGCGCAACTGCCGTTACCGAACTAAGCCCCGAACCTGTTAGCGTAAGCTGTCGGCCTTCAACGAAGTTATAGTCTGATACCGAAACTACAGTTGGTGCCGGTGGCAATACTGTAAATTTATAGGTAACACTGCCGTAAAGCGTAGTTATAACTAATGTATTGGGTTGTGGCTGCACGTAAGGCACAGTAGATGGGATATTAAATATTACCGTATTATCTGAATTAAGCGCACGGTTAAAATAGATAGATACACCATTTAACTGAATAGTAGTGGTGCTACCCAAATTGCTACCCATAACCGCATAATAGTTCCCCAGTTTACCAGTTGTGGTGGTTGAATCAAACGCTACTATTTGGGTTGTTGGGTTTGATGATGTGGTTGTGGTAGCGTTACCTTTCGAATCGTAAGTGGTATAGGTAGCTGTAACCGTATCATTAAGCGTTTTATTTACCGTGCGCACACTGGTAATGGTAGGCGCACCTTTGCCGCCAGTGGTGCCACCAACGCCGCCATTATCGTCCTTTTTACAGGATGCTAAACCCAGTATCAGCAAGCCTGCCAGTACAAGGTGATATTTTATGTTTAAGATCGTTTTCATATCAATTTCTTTATCACTTATTTAAATGTGTATGGAACCGGGGCTTTCAACAGGTAAGGATCGGCCGCAGTTTCGGTTACTGGTATAGGGAAAAGGAAGTTGGCATCAGTAGGTGTATAATAACCATCGCCATAACGTACATAATCGAGGTAATTAGCTGCTGCAGTACCTCCACTTGCGTCGCCCCTGTCTTGCTTACTGATAATACCGATAGCAATAGGATGTGAGGTAACGTTAAAGCCATCAATACGGCATAAATCAAACCAGTAATCCTGTTCTAAAGCAAACTCCAAACGTCTTTCTCTTAGCAGGTCGCTATAGGTGAACGATGTAACCGCAGGTACACCGGCACGCACCCTAACCATGTTAAAGTATTTTAATGCATTAGCATCGCTGGTTGATGCAGTCATTGAAATACCATGACCTACACCCGGATTAGCAGATTGGCCTAAAATAGCTTCAGCCTCAATTAATAAAACATCAGCATAGCGCATAATGTAAGTGTTATTGGCGGTAGCCTGTGCGTTGCCTTTATTGGCATTATCTGCAGGTGTACCTACTACATACTTTTTAGGCTCGGCATGTGTACCTTGTGAGCTTGCGCTTAATGGTAAAGTATAACCACCTTGCGCCTGGTTAATTTCGGCATAGTAGCTTCCCGGTAACATATAAGTAGCATGCCTGCGGGTGCTGTCGCCGCCTTCGGCTTTAAATGCATCCTGTAAATCAAATGTTGGGCCCATAGTACCATAACCATCACCGGTACCTGTAATAGTGCTGCTAAACGCCCATGATGCCTGGATAGAGTTACCATAATCGTAACCGCCGTTATATATCCATTGCATCGCCAGGATAGACTCTTTGTTATTGTTATTTGCAGTTAAGAACAAATCGTTAAACTTTGGTAACAGGGTAAATTCACCGCTGTTAATTACTTTTTCGGCTTCTTTTTGTGCATTGGCATAATCCTGCATGTACAGGTAAACCTTAGCCATCATAGCCGATGCAGAACCACTTGAACCGTGCCCTGTTGTAGCAACACCTGCATAGCAATTAGCCTCTGCAAACTGCAAATCACGGATCATAAACTTATATACATCAGTTACAGGGTTTAACGGGATGGTTTGGAAATTGTCTACAGCATCCAAAGGGTTCTCAATCAACGGAACCGCACCGAAAACACGTACGAGATAGAAGTAAGCTGTGGCACGCATTAAGTGCGCCTCGCCTAAAGCGTTATTTACTGCTGCTCTCGAAACAGATGCAGGCACTGTAGTAGGTAAGTTGTTAATGATACCGTTACATTGTGCAATAACCGTATAAGGAGAATCCCAGGCTGCCAGAATCTCTGAATTGGTGTTTGGAACGGAGAAGTTGCCAAACGCACTTACATCAGACGACCATGAACGGCCGTTACCGCTTGCCATCTCGGTGATAGCCCAGCCCGATTTATTGTTCCAGCCAAACCATGGCGAACCATATAGGCCATTGGTGCTGGCATTTACCTGAGCCTCGGTCTGGTAATAGTTACCAACCGTTGTGGCCGATTCGGGTGGGCGGTTAAAAAACTCTTTCTTACAACCCGTAGCTGTTATAACTACTGCGGCTGCGCTTAATATATATTTTAAATGCTTTTTCATTTCAAAATCTCTTAAATGTTAAAACTGTACATTAACCCCAACTGTCCAAACACGCGGAGCCGGATATCTGCCCAGGTCAAGGTTCATTAAAGTAGGGTTCTGGTTAAATGAACCTACTTCAGGGTCGAGGCCTGGATACTTGGTAATTACAAACAGGTTTTGGCCGCTCACATACACCTTTAAGTTGGTTACGTCAATTTTGGTTGCCCATCTGGCCGGTAGGTTATAGCCTAAGCGTACGTTTTGCAAGCGCAGGAATGAAGCACTCTCCAAAAAGCGGTCAGACATTACCAGGTTAGGGTTGGTGATACCAGAACGTGGGGCAGGGATATTTGAATTAGGGTTAGTTGGCGACCAGTAGTTAATAGCCGAAGCCAATTGGTTCTGATACATACTGGCTAAACCAGAAGTTTGATATTCTAACACGTTCAGGATTTTACCACCGTATGATCCGTAGAAGAAGATAGACAGATCGAAATCTTTGTAGTTAAATGTGTTGGTGAAACCATAGGTAAAAGTAGGGTTGGGGTTGCCCAATGGTACACGGTCATTGGCATCAACTTTACCATCATGGTTGGTATCCTCATACTGTAAGTCGCCCAGCCAGATAGATTGCTGATTGCTTGGATCGTTAGTAACCACCTGGTTAAAACCCGCCACGTTTTGCGGGTGGGTAGCCAGGTATTGTAATTGCGCCTGGGTTTTTACAACACCCTGTACTTTGTAACCATAAAACTCGCCGATTGGTGCGCCAACAATGGTGCTGGTAACCGGTAAAGTAACATAAGCAGTGGTAATTGACTGGTTAATGGCCGGAGCACCATTCAATGATAATACTTTATTCACATAATGGCTAAAGGTTAAAGTAGTATTCCATTTAAAGTTTTTAGTCGAGATATTTCTGCTATTTAAAGTTACCTCGATACCTTTGTTGCCAATTTCGCCGGCGTTGATATACGGTGCGGCAATACCAGCCGGGTTATCACCATACTCGTTAGGGCCGCCTAACAAAAAGTTAGGTAATGGCTTTTGGAACAGAAAGTTTTTTGATGTTTTATCGTAGTAATCGAAGCTACCATCAATACGGTTAAATAAGGTGAAATCAACACCGATGTCTTTCTGGATCGCTGTTTCCCATTTTAGGTTGGGATTGGCTACGTTAGCTACGATGTAACCTGTACCAAATGCGGTTGGTACAGCTTTAAGGCCAGCACCGTATACATAAGTGGGTACGTTTGAGTTACCTGTTGTACCATAGCCTCCACGAATTTTAATGTTGTTGACAACATCTTTAATGCCCGACATAAATGACTCGTCAGACAATCTCCATGATGCAGCAACACCCGGGAAGTAACCGGTTTGGTGTCCTTCGGCAAAGTTTGAAGTTTTATCGCTACGGATGTTTGCCGTAACACTGTACTTGTTGTTGAAGGTGTAGATAACACGTGCCAAATACGACTCCATTACCTGGCTGTTCTTATTTTCGGGGATGCTTGATGCTACCGAGTTGGCCAGTGCAATACTTTGCACGTTATTACCGGCAATGAAATTTGAGCCCGAAAGCGGAACGTTATCATACTGAGATTCCCAAACCTCGCGGCCTGCTAATGCTGATAACGAGTGGCGTCCCCAGGTGTGGTTGTAATTAAAATATTCTTTCCAGCTCCAGTAAGTACTGTTGCCAATTAAACGGTTTAACGTAGCCGTTGGGTTGCTGATCAGGTACTGTGTTGGTGTACCTGTAGCCCCGTAGCTATAAGTAGGATTAAACGTTTGTGCGTTGCTCCAGTTAAAATCGCCGTCAATTTCAGATCTTAAGGTCAGATCTTTAAAGAATTTGATTTCGGCATACATATTACCGGTTACATTACTGCGGGTTAAGGTATTGCTAACAGCTGATGCCTGCTGAATTGGGTTTAAACCACCTTCGCGGGTACCTTCGGGTGTTACGTAAGGGCCTGCAAAGCTTCCGTCAGCATTGTACACCGCCTGATCTGGAGCAGCTAACAAGGCATTATAAATAATACCGCTGTTATCACCTAACGACATGTGTTGCTCGCTGCGGCTTGCCCCAAAGGTTGAACCGATTTTTAACCAGCTTTTAGCTTGTGAATTTACTACGCCACGGAATGAGTAACGCTTAAAGTTAAAACCTAAAATGGTACCATCCTGGTCTAAATAACCGCCAGATACATAATAGTCTGATTTATCAGTACCGCCTGATACAGAGATATTGTGGTTCTGCATAAAAGCTGTGCTGAAAATCTGTTTCTGCCAATCGGTACCCGGGCCTAAAATGCTAGGGTCAGCAAATTCAGACCGCGGGGTTATCCGATAAGCAACTGCTAACTGATTTTCTAAAGTGGCGTATTGCTGTAAGTTCATCATATCTAAAAACTTACCTTGTTGCTGCCAGCCAGCATAACCATCATAAGTGATATGTGCCTGGCCTGCTTTTCCTCTTTTGGTGGTGATGATAATTACACCGTTGGCACCACGGCTACCGTAAATTGCGGTAGCAGAAGCATCTTTCAAAATGTCGATTGATGCAATGTCTGTAGGGTTAAGCATAGCCAATGGGCTCACGCTTACTTCCTGGTTACTGCTACCCGGCGAGTTTAAGGCTTGTGTACCGGCGTTACCCTGTATCTCAACCCCGTCAATTACATACAAAGGCTCACTTGCGCCAAATGATGTAATACCACGAACGTGAATTGAGGTTGAGCTACCCGGTGCGCCTGAGTTTTGAGTTACGGTGATACCCGCAGCTTTACCTTGCAGCATCTGGTCAACGCTGGGTTGCGGAATGTCGGCAATTTGCGCGGCTGATACCGATGAAATGGCACCGTTAATATCCTGCCTTCTCTGGGTACCGTAGCCGATACCTACTACAACCACATCTGATAGGGTAGTGGAGGTTGTTTTTAAAGTTACATCTATGGTGGTACGCCCGTTGATGGCCACTTCCTGGCGTTGCATACCAATAAATGTATAAATAAGTGTTTGGGCCGTTGCGGGTACATTGATACTGTACCTACCGTCTACCCCTGTAATACCGTTGCCTTTACTGTTCTTAATAGTAACGGTTACGCCCGGTAGGGCAATGCCCTTGTCGTCGTACACGGTTCCTCTGATTGTGGTGGCATTGCCTTGTGCCCTGACTGAGGAGCATAGGTACATGCAGAAAACAAACAGCAATGCTATTCGTAAAAATTTTCCCATAATTTAACTTAGTTGATAATTGATTTTTAATTGGCTTACGAGCTATTTCTCTTCCGGTTGAAGACCCATTTCTTGTCATAAACGTGATATATGCAATCGATTCCACAAAAGGGCTGACGGTTGCCATTAACGACGGTTTTAAATAAGAATAAGTTTACAAGAGGATAAACGGTTCGTAATTCATCACTAAAACTATGGGTTATACAATTTTAGGTTGTGTAAAAATAGGGGTACAAATGTCAACTTTGTTTAATATATTGATTTTCAATTTATTAAACTAATAATAAGGTGTTGGATAGACACAAATGTGTACCCTTTTGGTATTATTTAAACAATACCTAAGCATATTTAAACATTGCCCATGTTAAAATATGATGACATTTGAGGCCCGAAAATCGCGCTTTTAAAGCTTACTCCTGTTCAACGCTTTCGAGGTATTTGGATGGAATGGTGTTAAACTCGGCCTTAAATAATTTTACAAAATACTTTTGGCTCTTGAAGCCTACTTTGTGGCAAATTTGTGAGATGGTTAAGTGTCCGCTTTCCAGCAATTGCACGGCTCGTTTCATCCGCATAGAGCGTACCAGTTCGTTAGGTGTTTTGCCGGTTAGGGTCAGGATCTTTTTGTAAAGAGTATACCGGCTCACATACATTTCCGAGCTGAGTTCTTCTACCGAGAAATTAGGGTTCGATATATTGTTATCGATCAGTACCAGTACTTTTTTAATAAACAATTCGTCCGGCGATTCAACCTGCATTTCGGTTGGGTTGGCTTCTACCTGTTTCTGATAGGTTTTGCGCATGGTTTCCTGCTGATACAGGATGTTGCGGATCTTGGATTGCAGGATCTCGAAATTGAACGGCTTGGTCATGTAATCCGTAGCACCGGTTTCCAGGCCTTTCAATTGTTGTTCTTCGCCGGTAAGTGCGGTAAGCAGAATCACCGGGATGTGCGTGGTACGTGGATCATTCTTGATCTTGATGCATAAATCACTGCCATTCATTTCGGGCATACTGATGTCGCTCACAATCAGGTTTGGGTGCTGGGCGAGGGCTTTCTGCCAACCTTTCTTACCGTTTTCTGCTTCGATGATGTTGAAAGAATCTTTCAGGTTATCCTTTAAATAAAACCTGAAATCTTCATTATCTTCTACCAATAATACGGTGAGTTTTTTGGTGTCTTTACGTTCTTTCTTGCTTTCGGGTTGTTCTGGGATAAAATGATATGGTTCTATAAGTTCTATATCCTCGTGTACAATTTCCAGGGGCAGGTCAACTAATAAAGAATCATCAGCCTGTACCAATTTCAGGCTTACGGTAAAGCAACTGCCTTGTCCAGGCTCGCTCTCCACAGAAATTTCACCATTATGTAGCTTCACAAATTCTTTGCTGATTGATAAGCCAATGCCGCTGCCCTGGTTAAGCATAGAACCTGGTATGTCATTCTGAAAGAAAGGTTCGAAAATGCGGTGCTGTTTTTCGGCCGGGATACCAATACCGGTATCCATCACTTTAATTTCGAGTGTAAATGAATCAGTTTCTTCTTCATCGGGTATCAAATTAAGCAATACACTAACCTGGCCGCCTGTCTGTGTAAACTTGTAGGCGTTTGAAAGCAGATTGAATATAATGCGCTCAACTTTATCATGATCGAATGGGGTGTAAAATTGATCAACCTCGCTATCAAATATAAAAACGATGCTTTTTTGATATGCAATGTCATTAAACGAATCGCACAGGTCTTTAATATACCGGATGATATTGCCCGTTTTGGTATGCAGCTGCAATTCCTGATATTCCATTTTGCGGAAATCGAGCAACTGGTTTACCATGTGCAGCAGGCGTTTAGCATTGCGGTTAATGAGTTCTAACTGGCGTTGCAGATCGGCATCTTTGGCTTGTTTCATCAGCTTATCAACCGGGGCCATAATGAGTGATAACGGCGTACGGAACTCGTGGCTTACATTGGTAAAGAATTTGATCTTCATTAAATCCAATTCGTGCATGCGGCGGGCTTCTTCACGTTCTTTTTCAATGGTAAACTGTAGTTTCAATTTATCAATACCACGTTTGCGAATGAAGAACAACAGACCGATAGAAGCAAGCGTATAAAATAAATAAGCCCAGGTTGTTTTCCAGAAAGGGGGCAATACGCTGATATGTAATATTTTTACTTTATTATTCCAGTAATCGTTATTGGTGGCACGTACTTTAAATGTGTATTCGCCAGGGTCGAGATTGGTGTAGGTAGCTGTTCGGATCTTGTTATCAGCATTGATCCAGTTTTTGTCGAAGCCACTCATCATATATTGGTACTTTACCTTATCGGGGCTAAAGTAATTAAGCGCTGCAAATGTGATGGAGAATACGTTGACATTGTATTTTAACTCGATAGAGTCTGACCCGGTGATAGATTTTGGTAAAACCACCCGACCCATTACTTTCTCGCCAACACCAACCTGCTGGTTAAATACATTGAAATCTGTAAACAAAATTTTCGGCACATCGGTATTCATATACATTTCCGAAGGCTTAAACAGGTTAAAGCCGTTGGCGCCACCAAATACCAGTTCCCCTGCCCTGGTTTTGTAGGATGAGTTTTCATTAAACTCGTGCCCCTGCAAACCATCGCTTTCATTGTAATTGAGAAAATGAAACTTTAACGCACCGCCTATCTGCGATATCATGATTTTAGAAAGCCCGTTTGTGGTACTCACCCAAACCGTATGCCTGTCGGTTTCGTGCATATCAATAACCGTGTTGTCAGGCAGGCCGTCCTGTTTGTAAATATTGGTGAACTTACCTGTGGCCGGGTTAAAAATGCTGATGCCTTCGCGGGTACTAATCCAGATTAAGCCACGGCTATCCTGTAAAATATTATTAGTGTTATTATTAATCAGGCTGTTAGGGTTATGCTCATCATGGATATAGTGCATAAACTTGCCAGTTTTCTTAAGCAATACATCTACCCCATAAGAGGTTACCACCCACAGGTTTTTCTGCCTGTCTTCTAAAATAGCGCTCACATAGTTGGAGTGGATACCATCTGGTTTATTGGTGATCTTGTTATAAAATTTCCCGGTTTCCCGGTCAAACTCGTTCAAACCACCGGCCAGGGTGCCAACCCATATATGATGCCCGGAGTCTTCGTAAATGGCACAAACCCGGTCTTCCGATATAGTGTTGGGGTTATTGCTGTGTTTGTAATGGGTAAAGGTTTTGCCGTCAAAACAATCCATTCCACCAAAATAAGTACCAATCCACAGTTTCTGGTCGTGATCCAGGTACATGTACACAATTACATTATTGGTGAGGCTGTTTTTATTATTGGTATCGTGCAGGTAAGTTTTAAACGTACCTCTTTTGCGGTCGAAGTAAATTAATCCGCCGCCGTTGGTGCCTATCCAAAGGTTGTGTAACTGGTCTTCGGCAAAGCAGTTAATGTCGCTAAAGCTGATACTTGTTGGATCGGAGGGGTGGTGCGTGTAATGCGTAAACTTAATAATATTTGGGTGGTAATAGCTGATACCGTGCTTGTAGGTACCTATCCAGATGATATCTGTATCGTCCTTATAAATAACTACCGTGGTGTTTTGGGCGATGGTTTTATTATCGTCCTCGCGGTTAAGGAGGTAGGTGATGGTAAAATCCCTTTTATCAAGAATGTTTATGCCGCCATGGTCGGTAGCAACCCAGATGTGATTTTTATCTTGCTGAATTACGTTTGATATCACATCTGTATTCAAATGCGTATTGCCAGCCCCCTTATCAATATGCCTGCAAATATTTTTAACCGGGTTAAAGTAATATACGCCTGATGAATAGGAGGGCACAAAGGCCCAGATATCATCCTGTTTATCTATAAAAATTTTGTAACTGTTATTAACCCCAGCCGGCAATGCGCTAAACAATTGCGAGCGGTAAACAACCTGGTAGTTTTTATGCGGATCGAGTTTCTCGAGCATACCATCGGCGTAAGCCAGCCAGATATTGCCTTTAGAATCCTGCGACATATCGGCCACCGAATTGGCATGGATGGATGTGCTATTTGCGGTATGCTTAAAGTGTATGGTTTGGTGCAATAAAGGGTTATAAAGCCATATCCCCTGGTTAACATGCAGAAACCAATAATTACCTTGCTTATCGCTTCTTAAAAATGCAAGGTATGAATCAGGTATGTTTATGGTTTTTAAATACCCTCTAACATTATGGCTGAATCTTTCTGTGGCAGGGTCGTAAATGTTGAAGCCGTTACGTGTTTGTACCCAAAGCTTATTGTCGGGGCCTTCAGCCATGCTGATAATAAAATCATCATCAAGGCTGGTGGTATCGCTTACCGAATGTTTGAAAACTTTGAACTTATAACCATCGTATTTATTTAAGCCAGATGCAGTGCCGAACCACATAAAGCCCATTTTGTCTTTTAAAATGCAGTTTACCTGGTTATGAGAAAGGCCATTATTAATATCGAGGTGCGAGAACTGAAACTGGTTACCTTGCGCCCGTACACTAACTACAGTAAATAGCAATGCAATGCATAGCAATAACTTATCTCTCACAGCAATCATCAATATTAAAATAACTCAGGTTTTTAGTGCAGAATACACTAACTCAAATATATCAATATTTTCTTATGAAGAAAATAAGGAATTATAAGATAGCTGGACTATCTTGTTTTTTAATTCTGGACGATATAGGTAGTCCTGACGGCACGTATGTTTGGTATATACATCAATAATTAATACATGTCTAAACGTAAAATACTTAGAGAGGTCGATCCAAAAGCATTTAATACCATGATGGCCTTCGAACGTTATTTGGCCGAAAGCTCACTGACTAAAACTCATGCGGAACTTATCAAGATCAGAATATCGCAAATTAATGGGTGTGCATACTGTCTCGATAAGCATATTAAAGATGCTTTATCGTATGGCGAACGCGGTCAGCGGATCCATTTATTAGCTGTTTGGCGGGATACTGATTTTTTTACGGCAGAAGAACAGGCTATATTAGCTTTAGCCGAAGCTATAACACTGATAAGCACTGGTGTAAGTGATGCGGTTTACGATAATGCTATTAACCTGCTTGGCCAACAATATACTACAGAAGTAATGATGGCTGTTATTGCCATGAATGCCTGGAACCGCGTGGGTATAACAACAGATAGAAAACCAGAATAACCTAACGAATATGAATATCACCTACAAAACCGATGTTAAGCCTACCACACAACAAATTATCGATTTATATAATAGTGCCGGACTGAAACGCCCTACAGATGACGCGGAGCGGATTGGTAAGATCTACGAAAACTCCAACCTGGTAATTACCGCCTGGGATGGCGATCTGCTGGTAGGGGTATCGCGTACCTTAACCGACTTTTACTATAGCAGTTACCTGGCCGATTTAGCGGTAAAACTGGAGTATCAAAAAGAAGGTATTGGTAAAAAATTAGTGTACTTAACCAAAGAAACATTGGGCGACCAATGCATGATGTTATTACTATCTGCAGCAACCGCTATGGAATATTATCCAAAAATTGGTATGGATGCTGTAACAAATGGCTTTATTATCAATCGAAAACAATAACACAACCGTTCTTTATAGTCAGTTAGTGAAAATGCCTTCCTGGTGTGGGAAGACATTTTCTTTTATTATATAACTATATAGGCCGTAATTTATAAAGCTCCTTTGTGATGGTCTGTTTTTTGGAATACAAAAAGTAGTGCCAATACAGCAAAAGCATATCCCATCAGGCAATATAATGCAGCATGATACCCGGCATCAAAGTTTCCTTTTTGATGTGTTACATAAAAGAATACCCCACCAATCATACTCACCCCCAAAGCAGATGAAAACTGCTGTACTGTAGAATAAATGCCACTGGCTACTCCCGCCTGATCATGCGGCACATCTTTTAATGCAATTTTCAAAAATGATGGTACCAGCATACCTGCGCCCAAACCATAACATACAAAGGTTACAATGATGGCTACAAAAGGGATGCTATCTTTAAACCATATCAATTGCGTGGCGAACGAAATGATGAGCAATAAACAAGCGATCTGCAATAGGCCAGTACCGAATTTTGAGGCATTTTTGATAGACCAGTGCGATGAGAACATAAATGCAAAACCCAGTATCACAAAATAGCTGGCTGAAGTCAATGGGTCAACATGGTGCCCGGTTTGCAAAAATAATGCACATGATAACAGAAATGCGCTGAACAAGGCAAAGTAAAAGAACACCATACCCAGACCTAAATTAAAGCTCCTGATCTTGAACAGGTGCAAGGGTAGTAGAGCACTCTTCTCCTTTTTTATACGGTTGTATTGATAGCGAACAAAGGCAAAAAGAATAAGGAAAGAAACAGCCAGCAACTCAAATGTCCACGCAGGCCAGCCCAGTTCGCGGCCTTGGATGATAGGGTAAATAAGCGCTGATAGCCCGGCTGTAAGCAACAGTACACCGCCCATATCGAAGTTCGCTTTTTTAATGATCTTCGATTCGGGGATAAAGAAGGTTGCCATAGTAACCGCAATTACACCAATAGGTACGTTGATCAAAAATATTAAACGCCAGGGCTCGTGCATCCAATGGGCAGTAACAAAATAGCCACCCAAAAACTGGCCCATTACCGATGCTATACCCAGAGTAATGCCGTAATAGCCTAAAGCTTTGCTTCGATATTCGCCATGTTTAAAGTTAAGTTGAATAAGCGTTACGGTTTGCGGTACTGCAAAACCTGCAGCAATACCTTGCAAAAAGCGGAAAATAATGAGCTGCTCAATACTACCTGCATAACCGCAAAGGGCAGAGGCAACGGTGAAAACAAATAAACCACCCATAAAAACTTTCTTACGGCCAAAATGATCACCGGCACGGCTGCCTGTAATTAAAAATACAGAGTAACCAACCAGGTAAGAGGCAATAATGCCTTGTACCGCTGCATCTGATGCATGAAAATAACCTTGTATGGTAGGCAGGCTCACATTCATGATAAACACGTCTATAACGGTGATTAGCGGAGCCAAAAGTATAGTGAAAAGAATAAGCCAGGGAAATTTCTCAACTGTAGAAACAGGTGTTGAGGGTGCCAGGTCTGTTTGCATAATGATATAAGTTAATGATGAATAGGGTAGATAAAATTTTAAATGTTTTGAAGCAGATGAGCGACCACTTTTTTAGAATCGTCCAGCGGTTGGGAAGTATTAAACAGTGTTGATTGCAGAACCGCACCTTCCGACAAGTTAAAGATCATGCCGGTCATTTCGTCTAAATCCTCTTTCGGGTAAGGGCTTTTAATAGCCTTTAACTGTTCGCCAATAAATGTTTTAATGGTGTTTTTGTGAGTGCGGATAATATCAGCAGAGCTTTCATTCAGATTTGGCAATTCATACACCACGCGTGAAAATGTGCAGCCTTTAAAATGATTTCGTTCCAACCGCCATTTTCTAAAGTCGAAAAATGCCAGCAATTTTTCTTTACCATCGGGCAAACAGCCTGTAAACTCGTCGATTTCAACCTGCCATTGATCTTTGTGTGTTAACAGGTATTCGTTCAGCAATAATTCTTTTGAGGCAAAATGCTGGTATAGGCTCGATTTCGCAATCTGTGCCTCGTCAATAATCTGGTTAATACCGGTAGCCTGGTAACCCTGTTCATAAAACAAACGGCAGGCCGTTGTCATGATCCGTTCTTTTACTCCTGCCAGCTCTTTCATACTGCTTAATTGAATATGAAAGCAAAGTTACAACAAAACAGACAAGTCTGTCTGATTACAAGATCATGTAATTGTAAAAACAGACAGACTTGTCTGATTTTGTTTATTCAGTCATCAAACTTGCAAAGCAAACGGCCGGTAATGTGAAGTGTGCTTCGCCATTTACAACCTCAATTTTCGATCTCTTTTTCATCGATAGTTTGGTTGATGTAATGTATAACACTAACTTTTTGTGGGTTTTAGGTAAGCCTGATATTATGAAACCGCGTTTAGCGCCATTGTTTATCAGATGTACAGTTGCATCATCTGTTTGGCTATTGATTAAAGCTGCGCAGGTCACATCCTCCTGATCGGCTTGGGCAGCAATATAAATCGAGTTTTTAGGTGTTGATGCCAGTTGTTTCAAATTCCAAAAACGTTGGCCAGGATGCAAGGGCTCATTATTGCCAAAAATACCGCCACCAATTAAGGGCGAATAATCGGCTGTAAGTTGCCATTGCAATATGGTGATGGGTTCACAAATTTTTAATAAGCGTAGGTAAAGGTTAATTTCCTCAATAGCATACGTTTGCTCCTGAAATATGTCAGGGTAGTTCCAGGCAGCAGCATCAATACTACCTTCGCCAACAATAAGCGGTGCATTGATCTTTTTAGCAGCATCGGCCCATTTTTGTAGGGTTTCGGTTTTCCAACCACGCCAAGAGTGGAATGAAATAGCACCAATATATGGCCTCGCATCTGGGTCATTCAAAGCGGGATAAATAAACTCGTAAGTAGTGGCATCAGAGTTATCACCCAGTAGCATTTTAGTTTTTAAACCTCTTGATACAAAATAAGCACCGAGTCCCTTGATTAAAGTATTGTGCTCCTGGGCGGTTACACGTACGTTAATACCTAAATCCGATTCGTTAAATGAAAATAAGCTAACGTCAACACCGAACTTATCTTTCAAATAAACAATGTAATCGGTTATTGATTTATAGGTAGCCTGCATATTCTCCGGGTTAAGTGAATTCCCCCATTGTTCGCCCGGTTTAGGTTGGCGATAATGCGGCTCGCCAATGATAGCCCATTTTGGTGCATTCCATGATGTTAGTATAATGGGCATGCCGATGCGTTGCAGGCGTTGCGCCATTTCCATCGATTCGCGTACATGGGCATTAAGATTACCGTTTGGGTCTTGCAATAGTGGATCAATGTCTTTCTCAGGTTGCCATTGAGCGAAAGGCATTTCCACCCGTCCCCAAGCAACTCGCATATTGTTTAGGCAATAATCAATAACCTCAGGGTCTGTATCTGGCTTTTGCAGGCGGAAATTGCCACCGAAGCCTACAAACACCCGGCCCTGGTTACCTGCATCTAATCTAACCTGCACTGGTTTTTTATTTGTTTCACCCGAAACGCTTATGGTAAATTCCTGTGTAGTATTCTGGCCTTTTGCAATATTGCCGGTTTGTACAGGTACATAAAGTTCAGTACCGTTGCTGTTCTTTTTTATAATAAATGATGCTGCATCTTTAAAGCTAAACTTTAGTTGCTGTCTGGCATTTATAACAGTAATTTCTTTGGAGATAATCTTAAGATTCTCTGGTCTTAGCTGAGCAATATTATATGAAATAGAGCTACCCTTTGCAGTTATAGAACCATTATTGTAGGTAGTAGGAAGGTTTAACTTAAAAAACACACCTTCGATGGTCATATCACTTTTTGCAGTAGCTTCAATTTTGATTTTTGCCTTCCCGTTGCCTGCATCTTTTACAGTTTCAACCAGTAATAAACTATCAATTGCTGTATTTACAATTTGTTTGTTCCCATCCCTGGTGTATTTGGGTTGTTGCGCTTCTTTGCGGGTGCTTGAGTTCCTGGTCCATCCCTTATCAATTATCGTTAACGACGATTCAAAACTGAATAGCTGGCCACCTTTGCGAATACCATCGAGGTTTCCCCAAGGCTGTAATTCTGTTTGTGCACAGGCGATATCCGAAAATATGAGCAAAAAAAATACAAATGTGATGCAGTGTTTCATCGAAATAGATTGTTTAAGTAGGTGTTTAAGTTCATAATTGGTTACTTTTTCAACCTGCTATAGATATAGCAAGGGCTAAAAAATAATATAGTAATTTATACTATGTTAAAAGTATTAACAATGAAGAAATATAAATAATACTTTTTTATCAATTGATTGGATATTTACCCTAGGTTTTTCGCTAAAATCTTACATAATAAGCTTACTTATTTAAGTAAGAAGAAATTGATATAAGTAATTTTTTCAGTAATATTCGCCGTTAAATGACCCCATTTTACCGTTAAAAGACCCATTTTGAAAAAGTTTCATTGTATCAATATTGTTACAAATGTAATATCTTGCTGCTCAGTAGATTTTAACTAATGTGATTATATTTGGGGTATGGCACAACGCTCTGGTTTTGCTTGTTATAATATGTTTATTGTGGTATATTTCCATGTCATCAAATAAAGATGAGTAAGCACATAAACAATTCGTTACCTGAACATATTGCAAAGCTTTCTAAATGAAAAAACTTTTACTTCTAATTCTTATCACTTTAGGGTACGCCAGTTATACGGCGGCAATTGCAGGTAGATATAATCCGCCGCCTGCTACATTTCCCACAACAATAACTGGGCCGGTGGCAGATGGGGGTAATGTTACTTCTTCGCCAATTGCAATTACAATAGCATTAGACAAAACTGCATCACCAGCACTTAAACTCTCAGACTTTGCAATACCTACAGCAAATGGAACTTTATCAGGATTAACGGAAAAAGTCACGCTAACTTATTTAAATCAATTTGGAACGATAGGGTCAGGTAATGGCAATTTAAACCAGCCCAATGATCTTGCAGTAGATGCCGCCGGCAATACTTATGTTACCGATGGTAATAACCTTACCGCTAATAGTGGCAATAACCGTGTTGAAATTTTTGATAAAAATGGTGCTTATGTGGGGCAGTTTGGATCTTTTGGTGTTAGTAATGAGCAGTTTAATCAACCTTATGGTATTGCAGTTAGTACGAGTGGAGTTATTTATGTGGCGGACGCAGGTAATAATCGTGTACAGGTATTTAGCAGTCCGGGTATTTATTTAACCTCTATTGGCACTAGTGGTACAATTGCTACGGGTCAGTTAAACAAACCACAGGGTATTTATTTAGACGAGGGGCATCATGAGCTATATGTTGCCGATGCCGGAAATAACAGGGTCGCTGTATTTGATACTAATTTGGGCACACTTTCAAGACAATATGGTAGTAGTGGTAGTGCATCGGGGCAATTTGCTGGTCCTTCGGGTGTAGTAGTTACAGGTGGGGTTATTTATGTAACAGATTCTGGTAATAGAAGAATTGTAAAATTTGATATGGCCGGTAATCCTCTTGGCACAATAGGTGTGCCTGGTACTGGCAACGGAGAGTTTTTATCACCGGCGGGTATAACAACAGATGGAATAGGAAAAATTTATGTTGTTGACAAAAGTACCACATCGCGGGTGGAGATATTTGATATCGCTACTGATGGATTTTTAGGAATAGGAGGATCGACAGGTGTAGGTGATGGGAACCTTAGATTTCCGTCTGGAATTACAGCCGATAAAAATGGGAATATTTATGTAGCAGACCGGAATAATAATAGGGTAGAAACATTTACAGCTAAAGAACAATATACTGTAAACTTGGTACCTACAGGTAATGGGCCTGAGTTGATAACTATAAATTTAGCTTCAGTAGTAAAGGATATTAGCGGAGAATTTAATGCACTAGCTACCTATAGTGTAAATTATACTGCCACACCAGCAAGCCCAACTAATTTGGTTGCAACTTCGCTCGATGGTAGTTATCGATTAGATTGGGAGGATGCCAACAGCATTAGCGATAATATAAACGGTTACAATATATATGAAGGCTCATCAAGCACTAATTTAACCATTCTTACAAGTGTTGACGCAAATACCACAACATATCAGTCTGAAATATCAGTGACCAACGGTACTCCCTTGTATTTTTATATAAAAGCAGCTACAACAAATAAAGAAAGCAGCCCTTCTAATGTTGTGATGGTAATACCGAAAGGTAACCCAACTATAACAGCAGGTACTATACCTAATAAAAAATATAATGATGCTTCGTTTGACATCCAACCACTTTTACATCCGTCATCAGCATCTGCCGGAGCATTTACCTATTCATTAGATCCATCGAGCGTTGGTGCTACACTTACTGCTCCAAGTACTATAAACATAGTAGGAGTGGGGCATGTAGATATTATTATTTCACAAGCTGCAACTACCACATATAACGCCGCTACACTTCATGTTGGTTTTGATATAGACAAAGATACGCCACAGATCAACTGGTCACCAGCAACAACACTGACTTATGGAACTGAATTAGGAGCTGGATATTTTAGTGCAACTGCGACGAAAGCGGGCACGACTACGCCGGCTCTTGCGGGTAGTACAGCAATAACATATAGCTATAATAATTCTCCGATAGACGAGCATACGATTTTACCCGTTGGAAACGATGACCTGATCGCGACGTATGTACCGTCCTCACCAGATGATGCGAACTATAGCGGCACGGGCAAAACGGTAACAGTGCATGTGGGCCAGGCTTCACCATTGATCAACTGGGCTTTATCAGGCACATATCCTGCCAAGACAGCTATCAGTACGCTGGAAACGGCGACGGTTACGGGTATAGGTGGTGTAACGCTAAATGGAAACAAGGTCTACAGTCCATCAGGCGGGCAGTTACATTATACGGGATCTGCTCAGGACCTGACAGTAACTTATACGCCATCTTCACCGGATGACGTGAGTTATACCGGGGGTAGTAAAACGATATCGGTTACGGTAACACAACTTGACCCGTCGCTGAACTGGGCAGACCAGGGTCATATTGCGTACGGTACTGGATTACCGGCAGGGATATTCGATGCATCGGTATTAACAGCAGGTTTAACCGGGCATTTCACTTATACAGAAAGTGCCGGTACCGTATTAAGCAAAGGTGTGCATACGTTACACGCACACTTTGTACCTGATGATACAGACTATGCGCCAAAAGACATAACGACCCAGATCACGGTAGATGCGGCTATCCCTCAGATCGTATGGACAGACCCGCTGGCCCCGATCACTTATGGCACGGCGTTAAGCAATGTCCAGTTGAATGCAACGACAGTTGGTAATGTGAGTGGCAACATGAGCTACAGCCAGCTGCTGGGCACGGTATTACCTGTAGGGAGCGGCGAGGTGATCACGGCGACATTTACGGCCAGTGACCCGAACTATGACCCAACACCTGTTGTGTTCACCTCACATATTGATGTAAACCGGGCAACGCCACAGATCAACTGGACCCCATCGACGACACTGACTTATGGGGTAGAGTTGGGGTTGGCATACTTTAATGCAACGGCTACGAAAGCAGGTACGGTAACACCTGCCCTGCAAGGCACAATAACATATAGCTATAATAATTCTCCGATAGACGAGCATACGATTTTACCCGTTGGAAACGATGACCTGATCGCGACGTATGTACCGTCCTCACCAGATGATGCGAACTATAGCGGCACGGGCAAAACGGTAACAGTGCATGTGGGCCAGGCTTCACCATTGATCAACTGGGCTTTATCAGGCACATATCCTGCCAAGACAGCTATCAGTACGCTGGAAACGGCGACGGTTACGGGTATAGGTGGTGTAACGCTAAATGGAAACAAGGTCTACAGTCCATCAGGCGGGCAGTTACATTATACGGGATCTGCTCAGGACCTGACAGTAACTTATACGCCATCTTCACCGGATGACGTGAGTTATACCGGGGGTAGTAAAACGATATCGGTTACGGTAACACAACTTGACCCGTCGCTGAACTGGGCAGACCAGGGTCATATTGCGTACGGTACTGGATTACCGGCAGGGATATTCGATGCATCGGTATTAACAGCAGGTTTAACCGGGCATTTCACTTATACAGAAAGTGCCGGTACCGTATTAAGCAAAGGTGTGCATACGTTACACGCACATTTTGTACCTGACGATACGGACTATGCGCCAAAAGACATAACGACCCAGATTACGGTAGATGCGGCTATCCCTCAGATCGTATGGACAGACCCGCTGGCCCCGATCACTTATGGTACGGCGTTAAGCAATGTCCAGCTAAATGCAACGACAGTTGGTAATGTGAGTGGCAACATGAGCTACAGCCAGCCGCTGGGCACGGTATTACCTGTAGGGAGCGGCGAGGTGATCACGGCGACGTTTACGGCCAGTGACCCGAACTATGACCCAACACCTGTTGTGTTCACCTCACATATTGATGTAAACCGGGCAACGCCACAGATCAACTGGACCCCATCGACGACACTGACTTATGGGGTAGAGTTGGGGTTGGCATACTTTAATGCAACGGCTACGAAAGCAGGTAGGGTAACACCTGCCCTGCAAGGCACAATAACATATAGCTATAATAATTCTCCGATAGACGAGCATACGATTTTACCCGTTGGAAACGATGACCTGATCGCGACGTATGTACCGTCCTCACCAGATGATGCGAACTATAGCGGCACGGGCAAAACGGTAACAGTGCATGTGGGCCAGGCTTCACCATTGATCAACTGGGCTTTATCAGGCACATATCCTGCCAAGACAGCTATCAGTACGCTGGAAACGGCGACGGTTACGGGTATAGGTGGTGTAACGCTAAATGGAAACAAGGTCTACAGTCCATCAGGCGGGCAGTTACATTATACGGGATCTGCTCAGGACCTGACAGTAACTTATACGCCATCTTCACCGGATGACGTGAGTTATACCGGGGGTAGTAAAACGATATCGGTTACGGTAACACAACTTGACCCGTCGCTGAACTGGGCAGACCAGGGTCATATTGCGTACGGTACTGGATTACCGGCAGGGATATTCGATGCATCGGTATTAACAGCAGGTTTAACCGGGCATTTCACTTATACAGAAAGTGCCGGTACCGTATTAAGCAAAGGTGTGCATACGTTACACGCACACTTTGTACCTGATGATACAGACTATGCGCCAAAAGACATAACGACCCAGATCACGGTAGATGCGGCTATCCCTCAGATCGTATGGACAGACCCGCTGGCCCCGATCACTTATGGCACGGCGTTAAGCAATGTCCAGTTGAATGCAACGACAGTTGGTAATGTGAGTGGCAACATGAGCTACAGCCAGCTGCTGGGCACGGTATTACCTGTAGGGAGCGGCGAGGTGATCACGGCGACATTTACGGCCAGTGACCCGAACTATGACCCAACACCTGTTGTGTTCACCTCACATATTACCGTGGGCCAAGTTACCCCTGCTATTACATGGAACCCACTGCCTATGACGGTAGGTACTGCATTAACAATGGATCAATTAAATGCCAGTACTGTTACGACAACAGGAACTTTTACCTTCAATCCGCCCTTGGGTACAATTATGAATACACAGGGGAATCAAACACTAGCAGCTAAGTTTACGCCAACAGATGCAGTTAATTATAAAACTGTAAATGTATTAGCAACAGTAACTGTTAACCCTGTAAATATATCAGCAATTAATCCACAAATTAACTGGGCTGATCCTGCGCCTATTAGTTATGGTACAGTACTTGGCAGGACTCAACTTAACGCAACTGCTACGGTGCCAAACACTACAACACCAGTAATAGGCGTATTTAGCTACACGCCTGATGCTACAAGTAGTGTATTACCAGTGGGCACTCATACAATCACAGCTTACTTTACTCCAACAAATACTGCCCTTTACAATCAGGTCAGTAAAACAGTTTCTATTACAGTAACTCCGGTAACACCCGTAATTATTTGGACTAAACCTGTAGCTATATCTGTAGGTACAGTATTAAGTAACGCACAGTTGAATGCACAAATCACTAACTCTATAGATGGTACGTTTGTTTACACACCTGCAATAGGTAGTGTGATGAATACAGTTGGGACCGGCCAGCCATTATCGGTTGTGTTTCATCCAACAGATACCCGTAATTATACCGATAATATTACGGCTAATACAACTATTGACGTATACGCTGTTGACATAACTAAGATAACCCCGGTAATTAACTGGAATAGACCTGCTGATATTACCTATGGTACATTAATAAATTCGGTACAACAGAATGCTACCACGGCTGATGCCAGTATCCATGGTACATTTACTTATTCGACAGACGGAACCGTTATTCCTTTAGCAGTAGGAAGCCGTACCTTATCTGTAACATTTACACCAACTGATGGGGCGCATTATAATCCGGCTAATCAATCAGTAACTATTAATGTAAAACCTGCACAGCCTGTAATTAGCTGGACAGCCCCGGGGCCTATTACTTATGGCACGGCATTAAGCGCTAACCAACTTAATGCTACAGCCAATGTTGATGGTACATTTGTTTACTCACCTAATTTTGGCGAAGTGTTAAATGTGGGTACGCAAACGTTATTAGCCACTTTTACTCCGGGTAGTAATAATTATCAGGTTGCAGGTAAAACAGTTAGCATAACTGTTAACAAGGCTAACCCTGTAATAGCCTGGGCAACCCCATCAAATATTGCTCAGGGTGTGGCGTTAAGCGCAACACAACTTAATGCAACGGCCAATGTACCGGGTACATTTGTTTATACCCCGGCAATTGGAGATGTGCTTAATGCAGGTGCAAATCAAACCTTGTCGGTAACATTTACACCTACAGATGCCAGCAATTACAATTCAGTTACCAAAACTGTACAGATAGGCGTGGGCAAACTTACACCGGTACTTACCTGGACTAACCCTACAGCTATTACTTATGGTACAGCATTGGGCGATCAGCAATTGTATGCTTCTACCACCGTGCCAGGTACGTTTACCTATTCGCCTGCTGCGGGTACTGTATTGCATGCAGGATCCAACCAAACCCTGGCGGTAACATTTACCCCAACTGATGCTGTAAATTATATAACAGTAACTAAAAATGTAGCTATTACCGTTAGTAAGGCAGCATTGAATGTTTCTACTAACGATGTATCTCGCCCTTATAATCAGCCTAATCCTGATTTTACAATCAACTATTCGGGCTTTGTAAATGGCGATACGCAGGCTAATCTTACAACGCAAGCTACTGCAACTACAACGGCCACTACTGCGTCGTTAGTTGGTATTTATCCAATTACGGTTAACGGGGCCGTATCTAACGATTATACCTTCAGGTATGTAAATGCAACGCTTACTGTTACTACTATTGGCCGTAACCTTACGTTTAACCAATTACCGGTTAAAACGTATGGCGACCCTGATTTTGATGCCGGTGCAACAGCCACCAGCGGTGAGCCTATTATATATACCAGCAGCAATACTGCCGTGGCAACTATAGTGAATGGCCAGATACACATTGTGGGTGCCGGTTATGTAACTATTACAGCATCGCTGCCTGTAAACCCTGATTATAATACTACACCATCCATCAGTCAGTTTATGGTTGTAAACAAGGCTGCGCAAACTATTGATTTTGCCAATATCCCTGTACAGCTTCGCGGCACTACTTATGATCTGAGCAATATTAAATCGAGCTCGGGCCTGCCGGTAACCTTTACCACCAACGATCCAGTGATTGCATCGATAAATGGATTAACAGTTAGCTCGCTTCGGGTAGGTATTACTGGTATTGTTGCCAACCAGGCTGGAGACGCTAATTATTATGCGGCTAATACTGTAGTGCGAAACCTTGAGGTGAAAGATCTTAACCGAGAGGTAATTGTACATCCTGCGGTATCACCTAACGGCGACGGGATAAATGATGTGTTATACATTGAAGGTATTAATGAGCATCCTGATAACCGTGTTACTATTATTAACAGAAACGGCGTAAGGGTGTATGAAATTAATGGTTATGACAATACTAATAAGTTTTTTGACGGACGATCTAACTTTACCGGTGCTAAACAACAGGCAGGTACTTATTTCTACCTGGTTGAATACGTAGTAAATGGTGTTGGAAGGCACTTAACAGGATATTTTGTATTGAAGTATGATTAGTATTAAGAGTGAGGCATGATGAAAAATATTACCAAAGCTATATTAATTTGCCTGCTAAGTGTAGGTGTTGGTACTGTGGCCCGGGCCCAGCAGCAATTTACCTATAGCCAGTATATGAATAACCAAACGCCGCTTAATCCGGCATATTCATTATTGGATCAAAACGGGTCATTAAACGCCCTGCTGCGTAAACAGTGGACAGGTATACCAGGCTCGCCCACTACGTTTATTTTTAACGGTAGTATGCCGCTCGAAGCTATTAATGGTTCGGCAGGTGTTGTTGTGATGAACGACCAGTTTGCCGTGGAACACTTAACCGAGATCAATGCCTTTTTTGCCAAGAGTATTAACCTGAGTGAGAAGACGCATTTAGGTGTATCGCTTAATGCAGGTATCCGTAACTATGTGGCCAACTATTCGTCATTAGATGCTAACGACCCGCTATTCCGTGACGATGTTCGCCAGAACAAGCCCAACTTTGGTTTTGGTGTGATGCTTTATTCTGATGAGTACTTTTTAGGTGTGGCAGTTCCTGAACTAACTTTTACTTCATTAGGCACGGCATCTATCCAGGATAATACTTATTTCCGTAACCACTATAACTTCTCGGGCGCTTACCTGATTGATGGCGGGAAAGATCTCAAAGTAAAGCCGGCTTTCCTGGCCACTTATACCAAGGGTATTCCTTTTGTGGCTAACTTTTCGACCACTATGTACCTTAAAAATGTATTTGGCATAGGAGCCGATTATCGTACTAATAATGAAATGGCGGGTATTGTAAGCTTCATGTTTGCTAATTTCCGCCTGGGATACAGCTATCAGTTCGGTACAGCATCAAACAACATTGGCGGGTTCAATAACTCAACCAATGAGATCACATTAACCTACCGCTTCGGTCAGCACCTGGAAGATATTAACCTGTTATAAAATTCGACCCGAAATAGGATATGCTATCGTGAAGTTTTAATAATGTGCTTGTTTACAAGGTCAAAGAAGGCTTCACGATACGTATTACCCAATTGTAAAACACTTTTGTCTGTTAATACCACCTGGTTGCCGTCTATATAATTAATTTTGGTATGATTGATCACGAATGATTTATGAATCCTGAAGAAGGAATTATCAGGTAACCTTGCCTTAATTTCTTTTAGCGTTAAATAGGTATTATACTTTGTGTCTTTGGTGCTTACTATAACATAGTTACTGTTAGATTCTACGTACATAATATCATCAAAGTTAATTTTTACCACTTTCCCTTTGTTTTCACATTTGATAAAGAAGAAATCATCTTTCAATTTTATCTCGGGTTGGTCAGTAACACTTACAAACTGGTTTAATTTATTGATGGCCCTTTGAAAACGGGAGTACGAAACGGGCTTCAATAAATAATCAAAAGCCGAAACTTCAAACGCATCCAACGCGAAGTTGGGAGAGGCTGTAGTGAAGATAACCCTAATGTCCTGTTTTATTAATTTTCTAAACTCAATACCATCCAGGTTAGGCATGTCGATATCCAGGAAAAGCACATCGGGTTTTTGTGAATTCACTTCGTGTAGGCCGGCAACGGGGTTAGTACTGTAGCCCAATAATTGAAGATCTTTTATCGATTCAATATGATCTACTAATACTTCTATCGCATGCAACTCATCATCAACTATATAGCAGCTCAATCTCATATATGTATTTTTTAGTTACGGCTCAAAACCTTTTTCTTGTTGCTTAAACCGAATTTAAAACAATAATCAGGTAAACCATAGCTTAATATTTTACTATTATAATCAAAAATTAACCAGACCCTAAAATGTGAAATGAAAATTAAATTTTATGTTCATCATCACCCCGCGAAAACTGGATTTCGCATCTGGAAAAGTGTATTTGGTGTAAAAATTTTAGCCTGCTGTTCATTCCTGTTTATGTTAGTATAACGAAGCAATGCGGTTTAAAAAAAATGCAGATCTTAAGTTTGCAAAACGCCTAAATCAAGGCAATTAGTTAAGCATAATTTAACCGGTTATGTTGTATCAGAAGCAAAATGTCTGTTTCTGGTATTGATTAATAATTAGCAAAGCTTTAATGTAGCACCTTATTTATATAGTTCTTTATACCAAAACCCTATCATGTAAACTTAAAGGCTCTGATTTATCAGAGCCTTTTTTGTTTGTTGAATACTGGGTTACCGCAGTATAAGTCTTATTAATGTCAGTGTTCATTGGCTAATTTTTAAAATCATAAAATCTTCATTTTTAAATTTTACGTTTGTATAAGTAATGGGTATCATGTACTCATTATTGTGATAAGGTTTAGGTTTGAAGTCCCCAAGCAGCGAGTGCAAGGGGACTTTATTTTTTGTGAAAAAATTAAGCTTTGCCCGCCTTTACCTTGTTTATAACTACCTCTGCTATAGGCATAAATTCGGCTGTAATATATTTGAGTACCGGCAGTGTGCTATCAAACTTGCCGGTAATATATCCCAGTTCATCAAGCATATCAATAGCTGTTTCCATCAGTTGGGCAAGTTCTGTAATTAGTTGTATGTTTTCGGTGCGGTTTTCTTTGATAGCTTCGCGGTTAGGCGAAAGTATAAAGGGCGCGTTTAAGATATAATTTAATCGAGTTTCGTGCATGGTAGGCAAAAAAGACCATGCATGCTTAAAATAATGCTGATATAATTTATCGGCGCTAATGTTATTGTTTTCATCAAGAATAAAAGCGACATTGATAGGCAGAAAATATGCCTTTGATGTATGATCTGTGATTTTTACCTTTTTGCTAAACTTAATAATGGTATCATCATTTAGCTTAACCTTACATACTTTGATGTAAGAGGCTGGTATCATGAGGGTTTCTATCTCTTCAATTTCTTTAGTAAACCGGATAAAAGTTGTGTGGTTAACGATGTCGAAAACAGTAATATTTCTAAGAAATAGCAGCGGGTTTTTAATATCCGATAACCGCGTAAAAATTTCATGATGGGCTTGTTGGGCAGTCTTGTCTGTCTTATCAAACGGAAGCCAAAATGCAGTGGTTTCTTTATCGTATAAAAAGCCATCCTGGAATTTGATCTCGCGGGGTACAATAAACTTTTCTATCTTAAAACAATAAGGCGGATTATAAACGTATGGTGTATTGGTATATTGAAAAACAGATTTAAAACCGATGCCAAATTTGCCTATCTGGTTCTTAATATCATCCTTTTTTGCCGTAAGTGAGAAAGCTGTTATTGCATTAATATGTCCCGGTGGGGTATCGTCTTCACGCTCATAATCGGGGTTAGTAACGGTAAAGTTCACTTTACCATTATGGGTAAACAACACACCGTTGGGTTTCAGTTCGAGCCGTACTTTGGTTGCTTTAGCATCATCGGCATTTTGCAGCAATTCGTAAATAAAATGAGCCGGTTCGTGATAAGTGCCTATAATATGATTAATAAAAGTATTGAGGCCGTTTTCCTTCAGAGTTTCTACTGTATTTAGTCTTTTAGCAGTTAAGGCAGCAAACCAGTTTTTGTCTTCCATATTAAAGTTAAGGGTAATGCATGTAGGTCGCGCTTATGAACTGGCTGCATAAATAATATTTGCAGCATTTTACCAGGGGGACTCCGGCATTTATCAGTTATATAAAAATATTTTCACGGCGGTAACTACTGGATGTAACATGCCGATAGCAGGTTTAGGTTATTACTTTCTGCGTGTACATCTCAATAAATATGCTTAACATTTAGCTTATGGCTATATAACTTACACCAAAAGCTTTTTTTGCTACATGAACTGGCTGTTTAGTATGATAATAAATATCTTTCGATAAAATATTATTAAACTTTTGATTTATAATTTTCCTTATTGTTAATGATATTAAATTATTAAAACAGAATGATTGAAAATAAAAAATCCCGCGTGCTAGTAGGCAAACGGGATTTTCGCTATTAAATGAAATGTTATCTATAATGTAGCCATATCAATTACAAATCTGTATCTCACATCGCCCTTTACCATGCGGTCAAAAGCAGTATGGATATCTTTGATGTCAATCAATTCAATATCCGATACGATATTATGCTCGGCACAAAAGTCAAGCATTTCCTGGGTTTGTGGCAAACCGCCTGCGCCCGAACCTGCAACAACCTTATTACCCGCCAATAATGCAAATGCCGGTAATTCATACGGTTCGGCGGGGGCGCCTACGCAAATATGAACGCCATTTGTTTTTAACAGCGACAGGTACAAATTAAGATCATGTTTGGCAGAAACTGTATCTAATATAAAATCGAATGTGCCTTTTACTGCTGCAACTTGTTCTGCATTTGTTGTTACTACAAAGTGGTGTGCACCTATAGCTTTGGCTGCTTCTCTTTTTGATTCGGACGTGCTTAATACAGTAACTTCAGCACCAAAAGCCAGCCCGAATTTTACGCCCATGTGTCCTAATCCACCCAAGCCTACTACTGCAAGTTTGTGGCCTTTTCCAACCTTCCAGTTACGAAGAGGAGAGTATGTGGTTATGCCGGCGCAAAGTAGTGGCGCTACGGCAGCAAGGTTTAATTTTTCGGAAATATGATGAACAAAATCTTCGTTTACCACAATAAGGTTAGAGTAACCGCCATAAGTGGGCTTGCCATCATGATCTAAGCTATTGTATGTTTGTACGGGGCTAACCAGGCACATCTGTTCTTGCCCGTTATTGCAGTTCTCGCAGCTGCGGCAAGAATCAACCATTACACCAACGCCACCAAGGTCGCCGGTTTTAAATTTCTTAACGTGTGCACCAATTTGAGTTATACGGCCAACAATTTCGTGGCCGGGTATCATTGGGAAAATACCGGGGAACCAGTCATTCTTAATCTGGTGCAAATCTGAGTGGCAAACGCCGCAAAAAGCAATCTCGATTAACACATCATGCGGGCCTACATCCTTGCGTTCAAAATCCCATGGCGCTAAATCAGTTTGGGGGCTTTGAGCTGCATATCCTTTAGCTTGTATCATATTCGTTTAGTTTTTGTTTTAAACAAAAGTAAGAGCAAAGGGCCGCTATAGTGCTAAAGGATTCAAAGTATAAATTATACTTTTCAAAGTGTTTTTCTTAGAGATAGCGGTGTATAGCCAGTATGCTTTTTAAAGAAGTTATTAAAGTACGAAGCATATTCAAAACCGAGGCTAAAGGCAATTTCAGCCACACTCCAATCGGTATGGGTTAATAGTGACCGGGCTTCTGATAAGATTTTCTCGTTAATATGTGTAGTGGTACTTTTTCCGGTAACTTCTTGCACGGCTGCATTGAGATGGTTTACATGTACCGCAAGCCGGCTGGCGTAATCGCCGGCTTTTTTCAGCTTAAGCGCAAAGCGGGGCGAATCAACCGGAAACTGTTTATCGAGTAAACTTAAAAATAATTTGGTGATGCGCGATGCTGCGTTTTGCGGAGTAGCATAAGCGATAGCAGGTTGCATTTTAATAGCCTCGTGAATGATGAGGTTTACCTGGCTGCGCATCAGTTCATATTTGTAAACGTACTCACTGTCAAACTCTTGGCGCATGCGGCTAAAAATGCCATATATGTATTCGATTTGTGAGTTATCTAAAAAGAAGACCGAATCTCCGCCGGCTTTAAATAAGCTCGAGTCCTGTAGGCTTTCCATACGGGTGCCCGAGTGGAGGAACTCCTCGGTAAATACACAAAAAAAGCCGGACCCTTCTTCAATTTGAGCGCCATCAGTAGCTTCCCAGGAATAGGGTACCAGCGGATTGGTAAATACCAATACAGGTTTATCAATCTTAATTCCTCTGTCGGCATATAGCAGCTCACTTGTGCCTTTTGTGATCAAAGAAATCTTATAAAAATCCCGACGGTTATAAGACGACAGGGTGCACTTGCCTTCAAATACGGTAGCCACTTTAAACTGGGTTTGATCTGCTATCGTATTATTAAACTCGAAAGGTTTCTTTTTAATTACTTCCTGCTGCTCCATTTACAAAATTAAGCAATTCAAAGTAAATGCTGGCTTGATATTATTGTCCTGTTTCAGGTTGATGTAAAGATTCGAACATTGGCGTAAACATCGGCTCTAACAAATAAGCTCCCGCTGCCGAGAGGTGATTATAATCGCTGTACAATGATCGGCCATTTTTATAAACCGTCAAAAAATTATGATTCTTCAGGAAATAAGCTGTAGGATCTAAAATATGCACATGTTTATTTTTAGCCAGTTCAGTAAAAACACTGTTTACAAATGATTGCCTTTGTTGATGATCAGCCAGGTTGCGGCCAATTTTAGTAGTATCTTGTTTGTAAATTAATCGTTTGGCAATTTCATTAGGCGCCCAAAATTCATGCTGTGGTACCTGTTCCATTATCCATACATCTACATTAAGATTGGTGAGCAAATTAACCGTATAAGTAAACTTCGATTTAAATACCCGTTTTGAGTCGGTAGTAGAAAATTGTGTAGTTAATGAGTCGGCATAAAGTTTATCCTGCTGGCCTGCACCTTCCATTTTAAGTTCACGCCCTTCGGTATACTGGCTCCATGATGAGGCAAACAGGATGCACTTAATGTTATTTTCTTTAATGTAATTAATAATCTCCTGGTTAGAGCTATAGCAAGGGCTTTGTTTGTACGATTGATCTTTATAAGCGATAAATACATTAAGCGCGCTTGGGCAGCTGTAAAGTGCATATTTATCTTTGTAACGATCTGATAATACTTTCAACACAGGTTGTAGCATGCCTGAGTGACTGTCGCCCCAAACTAATATACCCGGCTTACTTGCGGTATCAGTATCGCATCGGTTGATATACTGCATCTGACGCTTTCTGTAAAATATTCTGGGAGTACACCCGGGTCTTTCTGCTGCTGATGCTAAAAGCTGTGTGATGTTGGGCGAAAACCTGTTAGGAAATCCATTTTTTCTGTTGATCGAATATCCGATAATAAGAAAGAAAAAAGCCCCCGTAAATGCCAGCAGAAAATAGGATGTGAGACTTTTAAAAATCGATTGGTAACGAAATGGGGTTTCGATAAACCTGTAAGAAAGCACAGCAATTAAATAGCTTACAATGAAAATACAGATGGCAACAGGCAAGCTAATATTGCCAAATATGTATATGTAAAATACAATAAGAGGCCAGTGCCATAAGTAAAGTGAGTATGAAATTTTGCCGGTATAATTAATTGGTTGGAGAGATAAAAGCTTGCCTGCCGATGTAATTGAATTGCTATTTGCCAGAATAATAAATGCAGTGCATAATGTTGGGACAATAGCCACCAAGCCATGCATCTGGCTTGTTTTAGATAAAAAAATGATAGAATACAGAATGGCTGCCAAGCCACCCCAACTCAATATTTCCTGTAATGGTTTGTTGGCCAACTTGGTATTAACAAAACTGTAATTAAGTATTGCCCCCAACAGTAATTCCCAGCTTCTGAAGGGTGAAAGAAAAAATACAGCACTTTGATTTTTGTCGTAGTAGTAATAGCTCGCCCCTATGATGAAAATGGCCAGTACGAATAACATTGACCCCGTGTTTCTTTTGAAAAGCTTAAACAGGCCTACAAGCAGCAATGGATAAATGATATAAAACTGTTCCTCAACGCTTAGTGACCAGGTGTGTAGAATAGGTTTAAGTAATGATGGCGTATCGAAATAATCGCTTTTGAAATAAAAGTAGATATTACTGGAGAAAACGGATTGGCTAAGCAGGCTTCGGCTGTAATCTTTAAAATCGGTTGGTAAAAGCAAGATAGCGGCTATAATTGTTACTATTAGCAGCAAAATGTATAATGCTGGTATTATTCTTTTTATCCGCCGGAGATAGAAATTGCCGAAATTGAATTGATTATTATCGAGGTCTTTTTTAATAAGCCCGGTAATAAGATAGCCGGATATTACAAAGAAAATATCCACACCCAGGTACCCGCCGGGAAACAAATTGGCATTAAAATGAAAAAGAATAACAGCCAAAACCGCGATGGCCCGTAAACCATCAATTTCTGGTCTGTACGTAGTAGTACTCATTTTAAATTAATAGGTTTAGTTGGTAGAATTTGTTTGGGCAATATATAAAATTGCTGAGGCATAAAAAAGCCACCTAGAAGGTGGCTTTTAATATTAATTGTTTTATAATTAATGCATTACAGTATAACTCTTTTGCCGCTTGCCGCCGACCTTTTGGCGGCATCCAAAATCTCCATTACAATCATATTGTATTTTAAAGACGAAAGATCATCTGTGCCGGGCAATTGATTTCTGAGTACAGCGGTAAGATAAGTGATAGGATCATTAATAGGAGCGGCCAACGCTGGTGCTGTTTTACTGCCTTTTCTATTCTCACGCATACGGCTGGTAATGTCGGTACCATTTAATGCATGCAAATACCCGGTTTGGCCAAATACTTCCAGGTCTTTGATAGAGAAAGGCCAGTTCCATGAACCTTCAATTTGTCCGGTGGCCTCGGGATACTCAACAATAATTGTAGCGTCGTCTTCTACCTTTGGATACACATTGGGCTTATAATGGCGGGTTATTGCTGTTACTGCAATAGGTTTACGGCCTTTCATAAACCAGGTCATTAAGTCGGCCCCATAACAGCCAAAATCATTAAGTGCGCCAGCACCGTTCAAAACAGGGTCAGTAAGCCAGCTTAAAAATTCGGGGCTACAGCCAATTTCCTTAGGTCCCTGATGGCCGTCGTGCACCACCATTTTTCTGATCAGTCCAATACTATCAGCATTTACCGTATTATAAACATCATGATAGGATGCGTACCAGGTGGTTTCATAGTTTGTTAGTACCTTTATGTGGTACTGATTTGCAAGTTGCTCAATTTGTTCTGCCTGAGCCAGGGTAGCAGCCAGCGGTTTCTCTACCATTACGGGTACATGTAATGGTGCACAAATTTGTACTATCTTTAAATGATTAGCCACTTCATTATAACCCAATACAGCATCGGGCTTTTTTAATTGCACCAGTTTTTTGAGATCTGTATCAAACAGCGAATCGGGCAAATGATACAATTTTCCAAATTTTTGCCACAGTTGTTTGTTGGGTTCGGCTATGCCTACAATATTTACACGGCCTTCATTAAAAGCGTGTAGTACATTGTGTATATGATCGTGGTTGAGGCCGGCTACTACCACACGCAGTTGCTGTGCATGGAGATGTACATGTATACTTAATAACAGGAATGCCAGGATCGATAATTTTTTGCAGGCGGTTACAGATTGCACAATGCTTTTGCAATAATTGAATTTCATAATCTTTTAGGAGATGGTTTACGACGGGCAATTTCGAATTTTTAAATGATATTCATAAAAAATTGCGTACTATTAATCAGATATGTTACATTAGGCAAGTAAGAAATGCAGATTGGTACTTACGAACTAATTTTACAACAGCCAAACATTCAGCGATGAAAAACGCTTTATTAGGTTACAAAAATTGTGTTGTTTTGCAACCCAATCAACCCGACTCCGTAGCTCAGTTGGTAGAGCAACAGACTCTTAATCTGTGGGTCCTGAGTTCGAGCCTCAGCGGGGTCACAAAAGTTCGCAAGTACCGGGGTACTTGCGAACTTATAACAGTTTTTTTGCTATAGGCAATCCATGAGGTAAACATCGTTCTGAACGCGATTTAAATTTATTTTATTGTTAGAAAATAGAACTGCGGAACTATAATCTGATATAGTGTTATAACTTCTGATCATCTGCTGATACTTTCAATCCATTTCTTCTAATAATGTATGCGGGTACACCTACTACTGTGCAGTTGTCGGGCACATTTTTAACAACAACGGCATTTGCACCAACAATTGAATTATCGCCTATTAAAACATCACCAATAACTTTGGCACCTGCATTAATAGTTACGTTGTTGTTCAGTGTCGGCATATCTGTATCATTAGAGTACCCTATTGTAACCTGCTGATTGATCCAGCAATTTTCGCCTATTGATTTAGCTGCAATTATGGTTGCAAAACCGTGTTGTATGAACAAGCCTTTGCCAATATCATTTGTATAGATATATAATGTAGATAATCGTGGGCAAATAATATTTAATAAATGTTTCCCGGCACCAATGCGCAGATAAAATACATTTCGGTATTCTGGGTAAAAACTTAATAAATATAAAAAGCCGATAAGCCTGCTATAATTAAGCGCATATATTTTCATCCACCTCTCTACATCGGCATAAATGGTATTTCTGTTTTTATGTAAGGCATACAACAGTAAATGAGGCGCACATCTAATAAATTCAAAGAATATTTTGAATAAAAAAACTTTTTGTTTCAAAAGGGAGGGTGGATTATAGAATGGTAAATCAGAATCAGCAATTGTATTGCGCTGAGTAGGATATTAACCCATATATGCCACTTATGTTTCGTTTTAATTATTATAAGTGTACAACAAATTAATACTAATGTTTTCAATTTAAATCTATATTAGCCTTAGTATTTGTAAATAAGACATTTATACACAACTTTAATATCTTATTACTCGTATACATTGGTAATACATGCGAAAGCAGCCTAACCCTTGTCTTGTTTTTAAACAAATATTGATAGTAGGCGGTGTGGTATATAAATTCTATATGCTTTGTTAGTCGGTTATCCTAAACAATAATAAAGCATAATGAGTTATGAAAAATACCCCATACTTGCGTAGCCTGCTTTCTAAATTAAACCCTAATGTGGGTTTATTTATAGCCGTTATTTTGTTTGGTTACAACCAATCATACGGTTCTACCTATTATATTTCAAGTTCTGCAGGTAACGATGCCTATACTGATGTGCAGGCCCATAACCCATCTACCCCCTGGAAATCATTAGATAAATTAAATACTTATTTTAAGTTACTTGGCGCAGGCGACTCTGTACTCTTTAAAAGAGGAGAAATTTTCTATGGTACTATTGCAGTCGCTAAATCGGGTGCTGTTTTTGCACCAATTTATTTTGGTGCTTACGGCAATGGGAACACGCCTCAAATAAATGGTTTAACAACGCTTAAATACTGGAAATTAGTTAAAAATGGAATTTACGAAAGCCCATGCGTAACTGACGGCAGTATGCTTGTTTTAAATGGGGTACAACAAGCTATAGGGCGTTACCCTAATAAAGGTTATTTGACCTATAAATCGCATCAAGGAAATACATCTATTACCAACAATCAGCCGGGTGATTTAAACAACTGGACCGGCAGTGAAGTGGTGATCCGTAAAAACAGGTGGATTATTGATAAAAGTGCCATAACATCAGATGCCGGTGGCATAATTAGTTACGCGGCTGGTACTAAAGATATGCCTACAAATGGCTTTGGCTACTTTATACAAAAAAGTGCTAAAACATTAGATCAATTTGGTGAATGGTATTATGATGCATCGCGAAAAATGATGATGGTTTATTTGGGAAACAGGAACCCTGAAAATTTCATCATTCAAACCAACGCAGAAACTAATCTCGTAAACATCACGAAGTTCAATAATATCGTCTTCGAGAATTTATCATTTATTGGTGCCGGTAATAATGCTTTCAATATCACTAATTCAAACAAAATTATACTGCGGCATTGTAATATTGATTTAACAGGTGCCGATGCCGTTTCGGCTTCTTACTCTCCGTTCTTAGCTGTTCAAAATTGTAGTATAAATCACTCTTTAAGCGGCGGAGTCAATTTAGATGCAGGTTGCGTTAATTCAACCATTATTAATAACGAAATAAAAAATACCGGACTGATACCGGGTATGGGTAAAAACGGCTCAGGTACTTACGAGGCTATTACATCATTTGGGGATAATACCCAGATAGAAAAAAATAGAATAGATAGTACGGGCTATAACGGCATCTATTTCGGTGGCACATCATCTTACGTTAAAAATAATTACATCACGTATTTCTGCCTCACAAAAGATGATGGTGCGGCGATATACATAGGCGACTGGTCTAAAACAATGCATAAATGCGTAATAGGTAATATTATTATGCATGGCGTTGGTAATGGTACGGGTACAGTATCGCCTTTATCTCTACAGGCAGAGGGCATTTATATTGATGACAATACCGAGAGCGTTGCCATTACAGGTAATACAATATCCCTATGCGCCAACAATGGTATTAAGATCCATAATGCTAAAGACATTAATATTTACGGAAATACAGTTTTTAACAACGGTGTGCAGTTAAGGTTAGAGCAAGATCATTACCTAACTACAAGTAGCTATATCCGTAATAATAACATCCGGAATAACACCTTCTTTTCTTTAAACGATTTACAGCCGAATGCAAAATTCTCATCCCAGCAAGATGATATTACCGCTTTCGGGCAAATAGATAGTAACTTTTATTGCCAGTTAAAGAAAGAAATAAGTGCAATTATGGCGTCGACCGTTAAAGACGGCAAGGGGGTAAACCAAACCTATAACTTAACCCGCTGGAGAACTGCTTATGGTAAAGACCAGTTTTCTATCGAGTTATTACCTTACGAGGATATCATGTTCGAATTTAATGTAACAAACGAAGTTAAAACCATAAAATTGGATAAACCTTATGTTGATGTACATCATAATGTTTACAAAGATAAAGTAAGCATTGACCCTTTTTCATCAATTATATTGGTGGCTAATGAGCGCCTTGCCGGTAAAACATCACAAAATACTATTACTGATAAAAAGGGTATAAACACTTATAGTGGACCACAAAAAGTTGCAGTAGCTGCTATTGCCAATAATTCTTTTTAAATTTTTTACCAGCAAGCCACCTTAAAATCAGGCAACTGATCTTAAGGCTTTAATCATATAAATAGGCTCAACGGCTGATCTAATCAGTAGTAATTTTAATTTTTCTTTTAAAATTAAACCAGCGAATACAGGCCCAAAATATAGGTAGCGTTTCCATAAACGTACAGGTTCTGATGTTAACCGGCCTAACCATTCCATGCCCAGATTTATCCATATTTTGTTTGGGCGTTTAGTTGTACCGGCATAAAAATCAAATACAGCACCTATAGAACAAATTAATTTTGCATTAAGCTTAAGTTTGTTTTTTGTAGCCCATACTTCTTGTTTTGGCGCTGTCATACCTACAAATAATACGTCGGGGCGAAATGCATTTATTACCGCAAATATTTTCTTATTGTCTTCAACGCTAAAAACTTTTTTAAATGGCGGAGAATAGGTTTGGACTTTAATGTTGGGGTATTCAACATTTACCCTCGCCTTAATTTTTTCTAAAGTGAAATTTGAAGCACCCAGGTAAAAACATTTACCATTGCTTTCGTTCAAAGAATGAAGTAAGTATTGATGGAGGTCTGCACCTGCAATTTTCTCTACTTTTTTACCGGTTAAAAACCGGATAGCCATAACTACACCTATACCATCGGGCAATAAAACGTCTGATTCTTGTAACGACTTTTTAAATTCAGGGTCTTGGTTTGCTATACAATAAGAGTATTGATTAATAGTATTAATTAAGAGCTGGGGCTTGACTGGAAGAACACTTAATGGTTCTGAGTATAAATGATAACCTGAAATATTATCAAATTGATTATTTGAAGACATTATGTACGTGGAGTTATTTAAAAAAATAGTTCTCATTGATTTAATTATAAATCAATAAATTAATATTGGCAGTTAATTCACGAATTGTGCCACGATATATCCGCTGTTAATTAATGGTTAATAAAAATCGACTAAAGAAACTTTTAATGCAGATATTACTTTTATTTGTTGAAAATATTCTTATAGAGAGTATTTAATGACTTAATAGTCATTATTTCTATGGCTATAGCGATATGGAGTGTTGAGTATTGTGAACACAAAAAGGATAAAGTGACGTAATATAAAAATGATTTGTAGCCATGATTATAATCATTATGCCAAGAAATTATAGTTGAAGTAAGCTGAGGTGATACTCCAATTCTTGCTTTGAACTAAAGCGGTCTTTGATTTTTTTTGCAGGCACACCGCCATAAATAGAATAAGGCTCCACATCTTTTGTAACTACAGAGCCGGCTGCAATAATACTACCTGTGTGTATGGTTACACCACTTAAAATGGTACAACCGTAACTCACCCACACATCATCTTCAATAGTGGTTATACTGTTTAATCCAAGCCAGTTATAATCTTTATCGCGTATTTGTGATGCCAGTCGGATGGGCACGCCGGGTTGTTGATAATGATGATCGTACCGGCCAACTAAAGCTACACGATTACCCCATATTACGTTATCGCCGATAATAGCATCGCTTTCAATAAATGAATCACGGCCTATGTAAAAATTTTTACCAATGGATATCGTCTTCTTGGCCCATATCCGTACACGTGTGCCGCTGTAAAAGCCGGGGCCTATTTTATATTTACGATAAACTACTTTCCTAAGAAATTCGTTCCTGATTTTTTTTAGGAAATTAATTACAGACATTATGAGTGGATTATCTTTGAAGTGTTACGGCCAATTCGGCGCATACCTGCTGTTTACTAAATAAATTTCCTTTTATCTTATTATTCCCTGTCATTTCATCCATCATCGTTTGCGACTGTAGCAGATTGTTAACCTTATTAGCCAGCTGGATGCTATTCTCTGGCTCAACCCAAAGGCAATTTTCGGGTTCAACAAGGTAATCAACAGCCGCACGTGTAGGGGTGGTTACTACACACATGCCCGCAGCCACCGCATTAAATAAAGCCATTGGAAAACCTTCGGGGAAATAGGTTGGAAACACCAGAACGTCGCTGCTTGCATAAAAAGGTATTACATCCTGTTCGGGAATAAAGCCTGTAAATACCACAAACTTGCTTAAGCTCAGTGTAATTGTTAGCTGTTTTATAGACTCCAGTTCCGGGCCATCACCTACAATAATTAGGGTGGTACGATGCATTTCTTTGATTTTTTGAAACGCATTAATTACCTCGTAAACACCTTTCTGTTTAATAATCCGACCCACGAAAAGCAGTATTTTATGATCATCAGGTATTTTAAGCAGGCTTTTAAAATTGGCTTCTGGTGTAAATTGTGTATTGCGGACTATGTTTTTAGTGACAAATACCTTGTCAGCCGATAAATAACCCGCATTGATGATAGTATTCTGTTCTTCTGTTGACAGGAAAAACCAGGCTGAAACCTGCTTTTTAAGGAAAGGCAGCACAATTTTACTCATCAGCGGGTTCTTGCTTTCAAATACTTCAATATCAGATCCGTGCGATTTAATAACGAACCTTACCGGATGGCGGTATAAAGTTTTAAGTAAAGAAATGGTGATAAAGTCGCGTATTCCGGCCAGGGCTTCTAATCTCGAATTGAAGTAAATAACGTCCGGTTTAAATAGCCGGGCTAATTTGATGAGGTTAAAAGCATTTTGAAATATAACCCGCATGCGGCCTGTTTTTGAATCTACGCCTTCTTTGGCCGCGTAAAAAAACTTATTACAAGGGTAACCCAATTCCTTCATTCCCTCCATCTCATCCAATGCAATTTCTACATGGTGACGGGTGGGCATACTAAATAATATACGTGGCTTGCTCATCATACAATTGGGGTAGTATCTTTTCTTGGCTTTGCAATACCTGGGTTACCGGTTACAGTGCTGTAAGGGGGTACATCTTTAACCACAATTGCCCCGCTACCTATCAATACATTATCATTAATTGTTATGCTCCCGATAATACATACGTTACTGCCTATATCTACATAATTGCCAATAATGGGCGATGTACTATAGTTGCCATTAGCTAATTGTTTATTACCGATCGTGGTTGATTGCCTGAGCGTGCAGTTATGCCCGATAACAACCTGGTTGGTCATCACCAATGCCTGCCCATGGAAAAGACTTAGATTTTTGCCGATCTTCACATTCCATGGAATTTCAATACTGAAAAACCACTCCACCAGTATCCGGTAAAACAGGAGGTAAATAAAACCTATATAGTAATAAATTTTACGGGTAGAGCAGAAATTAGCTATTCGGAAAAGCAGCAGTATAATCCGGCCCTTTACATTCCCTTTGTTAACGCGCCAGTCCTGAAATATAAATTCAAAAAAGTTCATATAGTATGCAATATTTAAACACTGGCAGGCTTTGGTTTCCGGGTTCTTTTAACTACCTCAGCATCGGTGAGCCTACCATACCAATACATCAGGCGTGTGTAAAGGCGTGGAGAAAAATGAAATATTTTTAAAGCATATCTATGCTTAGGTTTCAGGATATTACTGTTAATGATAGACTTGTAATTGTCCAGATTGCGTATCACCGTGTTGTATTCTGCCGGGTAATCTTTTTTTCCAATCAGGAGTAATAAGTTAAGGAGGGAGATATTAGATATGATATCGAATACCTGTGCATCCAGCAGGCATTTTGGATTTTCGCCAGATACCAGCTCAACCATTGCAGCCGATACCTTGATAGTCTCCATGTATTTGGGGTTAAAGGCACTCATACTTGCCGAATTGCCCCTGAGTATATAATTGTACTTAACAGAATTTTGCAGAACGGTTTTTTGCGCTTTTAAAAATACTTTGCATGAGTACAAAATGTCTTCATATATGCTGCCTTCAAACTTAATATCACGTACAATGGGCAGTTTGTAGATCTTGTTATTGGCGCTACGGTCAAGGTCGCCCTTTAAGCAGGCAGAGAGGGCGTCATCATGATTTAGAACGACAAGCTTTGAATCTTCTGCAGGGATAATTGCCTTTTCAGGGAAGATAACGCGTAACCTGCATACAGATATATCGGCATTATAGCTTAATGCATTATCCATTAGTAACTGGTACATATCGGGCTCAATAGTATCATCGCTATCTATAAAGCCAATATAATAGCCGGTAGCATGATTGATGCCTGTATTTCTGGCAGCCGAAACCCCCATGTTTTCCTGATTAATTACAACTACACGGCTATCTTGCTGTTCATAAGCCAGGCATATATCGCCACTTGTGTCTGTAGAACCATCGTTCACCAAAATGATTTCGAAGTCTGTGAATGATTGGTTAAGTACAGATTGAATACAAGAGTCGATATGTGCTTCTTTATTATAAACGGGGATAATGATTGATAATGCCGCCATACTAAACAGTAGGTTTTTTAAGTGTGAGGAAATTGAAAGAGAAGTTTCTTTTTTGCAGAAGAAGTACTGATGCCGCAATAAAAAAGAGTGCGATGGAGAATAATATAAAAAGTGCAACAGGGTTGGTATTTATGGCGAGATAACGATAGGCTAATACAATAAGCGCCATAGGGATGTAAAACACAAGGCAGTGTTTTATAGTGGTTATCTTTTTCCTGATCAGCAATACATCCTGCAAAATGTGGAATACAAGGAAGGAGAAGAAAACTGAATAATTGATTATCGAAAGCTCGCGAATAAAATACAACCCGATGAAGCATCCTGCTACGTTGACGACCAGGCTGATGATGTTAAACCACATATCGAGTTTCTCTAAACCGATGGCTACAATTAAATTGGCTTGCAATAAAACGGTAGGCAGTACTAAAAAGGTAAGAAACATTTGCTGTGTACATAGCACAGAGCCAGGGTAACCTTTGCCAAAGGCCAGCGGCAGTATCCAACCCGAAAATGAGTAAATAAATAGGTAGGACACAATAGCGAATAGTGTATAAATGAAGAATACAGTTCGGTAAAGCCGTGACAGCGCAAGGTGGTTACCCTCATTAAAATGCTTAATAAACTGTGGGTAAATGGTTGATGAGCCTACGATTGGTAATATCAACAAAACAGAAAATAGGCGAAATGCAATCTCATAATCGGCCACACTGCTTAGGGCAAGTGTTTTGGATATGATGATGTTCCCCATTTTCCAATAGATGATAGAAATACTGCCAATGATGATAAACTGCCAATTTTTAATAATCAGTAGTTTAAGGTCATCAATTGATATTTTGGCTTTCCAAAGGAAGCGGAAGTTGATATTGTTGGATGATCCCAGTTTAATAAATAAACCCAGCGTAAGCACCCTGGCTATTATCATGATAACTGATAATATGACCACAGAAAATGGATGGACAAACAATAAACAACCTGAAACCAATTTCAAAAATCCATCTATTACCAATATGGCTGCAGTTTTGCGTTGCCGGTTTTCGGCAATGTTAAGGCTCCTTATCGCATTAATGAGGTTGTCGAAAACAATGTTGGTACCCAAGATTATGCACAACAATCTGATCTGTACGTCGGAATAAACGATGAAGGCGAATATCAAATTGACAATGTAAAACAGTAATCCTAAGCCAATTTGCGTTTTTAAAAACTTGCCGGTAAAGGTGAGCTTGTTGTCTTCCAGTACATATTGCCTGATAAACCATTGGCCCAGGCCCATAGAAGAAAAGGCCGCCACAATTTGATAAACCGAGGTTGAAACCAAAAAACGGGCAAATTCGGCAGAGCTATACCTGCGTGCTACAATGGCAAAAAAGGCGCATATAAACAAAATTTGCAGAATATTGGATAATATTCCCCATGCACTGTTTTTTACCAGTGATGACTGTAAGAATTTTGCCTGCTTAATTTTCGACCAGTTCATGTGTATCGGTATTAATAGGGTAAGCTACTATCAGCACAACCATACTGGCTACCATAATAAGCAGCCTGTTATCAAAAATTGAGTAAACAGTATTGAAGGCAACCAGAAAGCTTATTAAAGAAGCCATGAAAAATGTAACCCGTTTATCGTATACATTTTCAATAAACAGTAACAGGCCCTTTATAAGTGGGATCAATAAAAGCAGCACAAATAAGCCAAAGCCGATAAAGCCTAATTCCACCATAATTTTCAGATAGCCGTTTTCGGGTTGGTCGAAATATACCAGTTGCCCGTCTTCAATTTCAAGGTATTGATCCTGGTTATGCCTGATCACAAAACTCTGGTAATTGTTATCTCCAATGCCGAGATAGGGGTGTTGCTTAGAAATATCAAATGCTTCTTTCCAAATATTCTGGCGGAAGGTTAAATCGTCCGAAAGGTTTTTCGCCCGGTCAAATACTCCCGTATGTATAGAGATAAGTGAAAAAGCCAGATAGCCAAGAACCATAAACACTAAACCATAAATGCGGTAGTTTTTGGCTGCCATAAAAAACACCACCATTAACCCTAATGCTAAGCCACCAAATGCAGCCCGGCTACCAGCCATATTAATCCCAACAATGCACAGTACAAAAAAGGTATAATTAAGTATGACGTTTCTCCGGCTCGCACCTTTTTCGATGTATAAAAACAGGAAGCTACCCATCGCCAGAAACTGGCCGTGTGCCTGGGCATCATAAAATATGCCCGGATACCTGGTGAGGTTAAAAATGGGGTCGAAAGTATTGGGGGATAAACCCGGATAAAAAGTGAATTTTAACCCCACTATTCTTTGAATGAGTAAAAAGATAATTGCAGCCACATAACCCACTTTTAATGCCTTGATAGCTTTTAAAAAGAACGATGTGTCCTTATAGCACTCCGTCATAAAGAAGCGTGCGAAAATAAAAATAGGCAGCGCCTTAATAAGGCTAAGCCATGTTTTACCCGGAAACTCGGACGATAGGCCGCCCAGTAGAATGATGATTCCCAACAAGATGAAAAGAAAAAAATAGATGTTATTCCTGCTTTTCAGATTAATGGTAATAAAATCCTTAAACAGGAATATAAAGCTGTAAAAGCAAATGGCATCAAATGTTTTAAAGCCACCAAATGCCTCCGGCGTAATTTTCATATCCATTAAAGGCAATAGGGATAAGATGAAAATTAAACAAGACTGTACGTTGTTGCCCCTGTAAAATATATTTAATACAAACAGCAACAAGGTTATACCCGGAATGATAACAATTAATTTATCCAGCATGTTAAATGGTACTCAGATCGATTTTGCTTAGCAGGAGATATTTTGATGGGTTAAAACCTGCTTAAAAATTTTTTCCATGCGATGTTAAATGTTGGTTTGGCAGGCTCGATGTTGTAATAACTATTATCGTAGTTATAACCATATCCGTATTTGCTTTTCTTGATACCGTTAAAAACGATCTGCATATTGGGCAGCTTTTCGGTTTGCTCAATCTCGCTGATAAAATCCAGTTCGTTTTTGCCTGTATAGCCTTGTCTGATAATATATAGTGATACGTCGGCAAGTTTGGCAATAATCATGGCATCAGTTACCAAGTGAAGGGGTGGGGTATCGATAATAATATCATCATACCTGTCCTTCAACTCCGAAATCAGTTCAACCAAACGCTCATTTTCCAATAATTCAGATGGATCAATCGGGATTTGTCCGCATCCTATTATATCCAGATTGGCAATTTTACCAGATGGATTGATAATGCTATCGACTGAGATACCCGACGACAAGAATTCGCTAATACCTGGTTTATCATTTTGCAGATTAAAAATCTTTAAGATCTTAGGTTTACGCAGGTCCATTTCCAGAATCACAGTTTTACGCCCGGTTGCCGCCAATGATACTGCCAGATTTACACTCACGAAGCTTTTACCTTCTTTCGAAATGCTCGACGTTAATAAAGTTACCCTGCCCTCCACATTCAAATCCTGATCTGCTACCAAATTCAATGATGCTTTTGAAAGATTTAACGGCGTAGTCAAATTAGTGTGTGCATAGTGTAAATTGGTACGCAATGCCCTAAACTGTTCGCCTATAAGGTGGTGCTTATTGGTAACAACAATCACATCATCATTCAGGTCTTCGTACGAGAGTTCGCCTAACACAGGAATATCTAATGCGTTTTCAATATCTCTGCGTTCTGTGATCTTGTTGGTCAACGAGTTTCTGAAATAGATAATCATGAAAGGTATGCCAAGCCCGCAAAGCAAAGCAATAGCAAATACGAATGATTTTTTAGGCCAGGTAACATCGCCTACGTTAGCTTTATCAACTACCCGCGCGTCAACAAAGGTCGAGGCGTAACTTAATGCCAGTTCTTCACGTTTTTGCAGCAGGTAAACATACAGGTTCTCTTTAATAGACTGCTGGCGTTTCATGTCCACAAACTGTCGCTCTTGCCCTGGGATATCTTTGATCGATGATTGAGACTTGCTGTTAAACGACTGCAGTTCTTTTTTAGAACTCAGCAATGATGCCTTAATCCCCTGAACCGTTTGCCTAATAGATGCCTTAGTTAACGCAATTTGTTTGTTAATAGGCTCAAACATGGGGTTGCCCTCTGGCGTAGTAGCTAATAAGGCGCTACGCTTCAATTGCAGGTCGGATAGTTTTTCAATCAGGCTGTTTAATGCAGGGTCTGTAATACCAATTGTGGCAGGTGCTGTGCCGCTGTCATTAGGTGAATTGACATATCGCTCAATGCCGTTAATAACATTAAGCTGCACGTTTACTTCATTTAACTTAATGCCATTGTTTTGCACATTTTCGAGGTACACCTGCGATTGCGATGATATATCTGTTATGCCCTGGCTGCTTCTGTAGCCTTCCACATTTTTTTCTGCGTGGCTCAATTCGCCGGTAAGGGATGCTAAACGGTTATCGATAAAATCAATGGTGCTTTTAGTAGTACGTTTTTCCTCCATCAAAGCAGCCTGATTATAGGCCATAATTAAAGTATCCAGAAAGTCGACACCACGTTTAGGTACTTCATCACTAATGGATAAGCCAATAGTTGGCGCCAGTTTATCAAGCAAGTGCGCATCAATAGCCTTAACGTAATTGTTGCTTACTTTTTGGGGATCGTTAAGTTCAATAGTTATGTTTGACCCAATGTATTGGTCTGTGAAATCAGTAGGTTTCAATAACCAAGTACCAAAGCCATTTCTTATAGGTTTGTTAAATGCAGCAGTTTGTTTTTGGCCGCTTGCATTATTAAACACAAAGGTGTTTTTGTCTTTAACAAGTATGTTGATCTTTTGATCGGATAACGAACCTGCTTTTTGAACGAGCAAAAATTTAACAGGGCTGCTTTCATACAAATCCTGAGTTTTTAGCCCATTATCAGATTTATAATTAACCCATAACTGCAAATTATTCACCACCTGATTAATCAGGTTTTTAGACTTTAATATTTCAATTTCTGTTTCCGCATTTTTAGGCGAGCTGGTTTGGTTCAGTTCGGGTAAAGCTGCCTTATCTTCCTGCGGAGATTTCTTTTCGTCCTTCACCAGTATGGTGGCACTTATTTCATAAACCGGATTAACGTTATGTAAATAAATGTACGCGCCTACTATCGCTATAATTAACCCTAATGCAAATAGCGGCCAGTGATACAGATATTTAGTTAAAACAACCCGCAGATCAGTAAACTGATGAGACGGGATTGTTTTAACATTTGTAGATTGCCTGCTATTCATGATTAATTATGGAATAATGAGATAGAGATAGCAATTAATGATAGCGCCGAAATAATTAAGCTGGCATTACGGAAACCTGTATCAACAGTAGCGAGTTTAAGTTTGCTTGGCTGCACAAATATTAAATCATTACTTTTTAGGTAGAAATATGGTGACTCGAAGATTTTCTTAGAGGTAAGATCGATTGGAATATATATTCTTTTACCTTCAATCTCTCTTACTAAAATAACATCTTCACGTTTACCCGTAATATTTAAATCGCCGGCTAAACTTAATGCTTCGGTAACGGTAAGCCTTTCACTTGCACTGGTATAAATATTAGGGCGCAATACATCACCCAATACGGCAACTTTAAAGTTTACCATCCTTACAGATACAGTTGGTTTGCTTAAGTAGGCCTGTAATTGTTGCTGTAATTGTACAGATAATTGCGAAGTAGTTAGGCCCGAAACTTTAACTACACCAACCAAGGGTAAATTAACTTCGCCTTTTTGGTCAACAATATATCCGTAAGTAGGGCTGCTTGTATTGGTACCGGCAGATTGTGTGTTATTGTTAAAAACGGCTGCAGCTTCGGGGTTTAAACTGGTTACGTTAATGGCTATCTGATCTGTCGGCTGTATAGTGGGGATGGTATAATTGTTAAGATCTTCGGTTGTAATTTCAGACCTGCTCAAATCCTGGAAATAGGGAATCTTTTTATAAGACGAGCATGATGTAATAACTGATAATACAGCTAATAAGGCAAAAGGGAGCAAGGTGCGTTTATACGCACTTGTTTTAGTAGATAGTTTCATTGACTATTGTTGGTTAAGCGTTTAAAGATCCGATCACAAAACAATGTGAACGGGTAATAAATTTTAGATCTCGGAGATAGTCTTTTTTATTTAAAAGTTATCATATTTGACTTTTGAATAAAAAAATAATCTAAAAGTTATAAAAAGTTATTTCCACGCATGGGCAAGTCAACATCCGTGCCAGTAAAAACCGTTGAATATCACCTATCTATTTATAGTTATAAATGTTAATTAAAATATAATATTTATTAATCTATAAGAAATATTCATTGGTTTGTTTATCAGTGTTTTAAGTATAATGGATGCGATTAAAGCTTAGGTATTGAAAGTGTCGTTAACTGTAAAGAGAATTAATAATAAGTATATAAAAATTCCTTAAGGGAAATAAAAAAGTGTTTTTTCTTATGATTGACTTAAACTTAGCTCAAAATTCGGGTTTTTATTACAGTCGTTTTTGGCTTTTGGTCACATTTATATTAATGACCTTGCAGGGTTATTCTACTAATTACTATGTAAATGAGAAGAATAGTAACAACAAATCCAACGGGTTAACTCCTGTAAAAGCATTCAGAAATATTCAGGATGCTGCCCATAAAACCAGGCCTGGCGATACTGTATTTGTAATGGGTGGCAACTATACAAATACCTGCCCTGCCTGCAATGTGCTGGATATTACTAACAGCGGCAGTAAATCAAAATATATTGTCTTCATTAATTACCCTAATCAACACCCCAAACTTAGTTTTAACGGCTGGGCAGGTATTTCTATTAATAGCGGTGTTAGTTACGTTAAGGTAATTGGCTTTGAAGTGGTGGGTAACAATGCGAAGGTTACTTTGGCAAAAGCTTTAGTACAGCCTCAGAGTTGCGCAAATAAAAAAGGCGAATTTGACCCGCTGTATAATGGTAACGGGATTACTATTAGTGGTTCTGGTAAAAAGCATGCCCATCACATTGTGATTGAAAACAATATTGTGCATGATTGTGGCGGCGGTGGGATAGGGGCTTCACATGCAGATTATATTACCATTTCGGGCAATGCCGTTTATAACTCCAGTTGGTACACCGTATTTGGCACCAGTGGTATTGCGCTGTACCAATTTTATAATTATGATAACGCTAAAGGGTATCATAACTTTATAAGCGGTAACAAGTGTTATAATAATAAATCGTTGGTTCCCTGGATAAGGCAATGTGCTATTACAGATGGTAACGGGATTATCATTGATGATTTCCGAAATAAACAAAACGGGTCTAACCTGGGCGATTACCACGGGCGAACCTTGATTGAAAATAATATTTGCTGGTACAACGGGGGGACGGGCATCCATACGTTTCAAAGCGATCATGTTGATATTATTAATAATACAGCATATTGTAACTCACAAACAAAAGAGCTAAACGCAGGCCAGATACTTTCGGGTTTGGGCGATGGTAACAGGATCATTAATAATATCCTGGTTTCTGATTCAGAAAATGTAATCAATTCTAACTTTCATAATACCAATCTTACTTACGAGAACAACCTGCATTATAATATATCCCACCCTGGTAAAGAAGAAATTGCAGTGTCTTCCTCCACATGTATTAATGGGTTAAATCCGGGATTTATGTATCCGGCAAATAATTTAAAAGCTGATTTCAGGATAACTAAAAATAGCCCCGCCATACATCATGGAAATACTAACGTATATAGCAATGATGATTATTTAGGGAATAAGCGTGCGCAAAACCATAATGCAGATATAGGGGCATACGAGAATTAGTCTGTAACAGCTTTATCTTCCGGTGTTAAAAAGGTTGTCTTATTTTTTAAGGAATTGAGTTGGCGTTCCAGGGTCTGCACCATAAACTCATCCTGCACATTAGAAATGTAATTAGCATTAGCTATCTCTTCTACTTCAAAAGCTATAAGCGCAAATCCGCATCCGGGTATATTAGCTTTTATGTAATCCGCTAACTCACGCATTTTTTCGCCACTGATTTTTGTGGTTTTTTCAGGACCTCCAGTCATTTTTTAATTTTTAATGCTGCATAGCAGTCGCCAGTGCTATTTATAAAATATTATGCACCGCTTTTTAAATATTCTTGTACGATAAAACCATCCTTAAGTTGCATGATCCTATCTGCTAAATAATTTTTTAGCCAATTTGTTTAGCAAAAATAACATAACTTCCTCTTTTTTAGACAATTGTAAATTAATTAACTTTTTGGAAAGTTTAAAACTCAAAAATTTACTTAGAATTAATTCTTTATTTCAAAAATATAGAATTGTATAAGTAAATGCCATACATTCACCGAAGCTAAATAGGCTATTGATGTGAGACTTTTGAGGGGGATTTATGCGTAGACTTTTAATATTTATTGGACTTGTTCTAATAACCGGCTGTAGAAAAAGTGATCTGGCGGCATTATCAGACCTCGCAGATGATGGGACTGGAAATACTTCAGATACAACATCAGCCATAGCCGCACCGATGCCTCCGGGCTTACCTAAAAGAGTGGCATTTGGCACCAATGGCGATATTAGTAATATCAATCAATTTTTTCAGGAGTCGGATTATCAATATCAGTATTTAGCCGGGGATATTTTCTCAAACGGTTGGGCAACATGGGAATCTCCCAACGGTGAGTTTGCCCGTGCGTTTTTGACAAAAGTTAACCAGATGGGTAAAATTCCGGTTTTTACGTACTATAATATTGTACCGGCTAAGAACCGGAATCAGGACCCTGGTTTTACTAATTTAAATGATGCTGAAGTAATGAATAAATACTTCAACGATTGGAAATTTCTACTACAGATATGCAACGCTTTTGGCAAACCTGTAATTATCCATTATGAACCAGACTTGTTTGGTTATATGGAAATGTATAAGAATGATGCTACAAAAAACACGATAAAGGTAAGCCAAAGCAACCAGGCAGATGTACAGGGATTTACTAATGATGCCAAAGGCCTGGCACAAGCTATTGTAAGCATGCGCAATAAATACGCCCCAAATGTGCTTTTAGGCTGGCATGCTTCGCAGTGGGCTACGGGAGCAGACTTAATAAAAAGCAAAAAAAATCCGGAACAGGTAGGTGCTGAAACTGCTACCTATTATAAATCCTTAAACGCATCTTTTGATCTTATCTTTTCTGAGTTTGCTGACCGTGATGCCGGATATAGTGAACTTGTAACCAAGACTGCCACGTCCATGTGGTCTACCCAGGCGAGCGCAGCAAACGGAAATATAAGTGATTTCGACCGCTTTCAACGTTTTCTGAAAACGCTAAGTACAGATACAGGGCAGAGAATTATTTTATGGCAAATACCCATTGGGAATACACTTACGCAGACTTGTAATAACACAGATGGCCATTATAAAGATAATATAGCGGAATATTTTATGCAGCCGGTGCTTACAAGTGGATCCATGACTAAAATAACGCAATATAAACAGGCCGGGGTAATTGCTTTCTTATTTGGTCAGGGTATTTCCAGTTGTACAAGTTATATGGACAATAAAGCTGATGGTTTAACCGGTGGGGCTAATGAAACAGCCGATGACGATGGTGGGTACCTCCGCAAAGCTGTAAAAGCGTATTATTTAAACGGGCCTATTGTTGCGAATTAATAATGAATTTTGAAAATTTTTTGAACGGATCAGTAATCGTTGTCATTTGGCGTTAATTTACATGTTATACGGGTAAATTTATTAGGGACTAATGCTTTTGGTGCAACAATCCCATTGCAGTGCAGTAAACCTTTATTTTATTGTCTAATAGTAGGAAAAAAGTATTTCCTATAATGAAACCTTATTTATACCTTACCCCCTTCAATATATTCAACTTGCCAAGTTTGAATCTTATAGCTTAACTTTTAAACTGTATACTTCATCCATGTCACAAACTACACACCAATTGTTAAAAAACAAGAAAAAAAACATCCTTGAACTCTGGATGAAAAACCAACTGGCCGATGAAGGTTTACGCGAAGACCTTATCAGTAACGATGAGTTGCGCAGCCAGTCTGAAGAGTTGATAACGGCACTGGTTGGTAATCTATCAAGCGGAGATTTTACCAATCTGGATTCTGACGAATGGAGCCCGGTAATCGAAATATTAGGTGGGATCGCGATTACCCGTGCCCGCCAGGGTTTTAGCCCTCGTGAAACCGGCAACTTTGTATTCTCTTTAAAAGAAGCCATTTTAGAAATCCTGACGATTGAGCTTAAAGGTGATCCAATGAAATTGTTTACAGAAAGCCAGAAGATTAACCGGCTGATGGATAATCTGAGCGTGGTTACTTTTGAAACTTTTATTAAAGGACGCGAAGAGGTAATCTTACGTCAAACCGACGAGATTACTGAAATATCTACACCAGTGATACGGGTATGGGATGGCATTTTAGCCTTGCCGATCATCGGTACTTTGGATAGTGCCCGCACGCAGATCGTGATGGAAAATTTATTGCAGGAAATTGTGGAAACTGGTTCCAGCATTGCTATTCTGGATATTTCGGGAGTGCCGGCAGTAGATTCATTGGTTGCACAGCACCTGATCAAAACCGTAAGCGCTACCCGCCTAATGGGTGCCGAATGTATTATCAGTGGTATTCGTCCTGAAATTGCACAAACTGTTGTGCATTTGGGAATCGACCTTTCTAATATTATTACTAAAGCAACTTTGGCCAGTGCATTAGCTTACTCGTTCAAAGTGATGCGTTTAGAGGTCAAAAAGATCAGCGCAGTTTCAAAATCTTAATAAGCGAAGCTAATGGATAAAATTCCTATTCTCAGGATGGGAGCTTTTTTGCTCGTGTCAATACAAGTTGATCTTTATGACCGGTTAGCGCTCAATTTGGAGGCTGACTTGGTGCAAATGGTGAATAAAACAAGCGCCAAAGGTGTACTGATCGATATCTCGGCAGTATCTATTGTGGATTCGTTCATGGGGCGAATTATCGGCAATATCGCCAGTATGTCCAAAATACTGGATGCAGAAACAGTTGTTGTGGGTATGCAACCCGCGGTAGCGATAACTTTAATTGAGCTGGGCTTGCCGCTAAAAGGCGTGCACACCGCTTTGGATATGGAAAAAGGTATGCGATTGCTGAAATCCATGATTGACGAAACCGAGGAGGACGCAGACGAAGACCAGACAGCCGATGACCTTATCACTGAGTAAAGATACCATCCAGGTCATTAAAGAACAGGATGTGGTTTTTTTGAAAAACCGCGTTAAGGAAACGGCCGTAAAAATCAAAATGGGTTTAGTTAACCAAACCCGCTTACTGACAGCCTGCAGTGAATTGGTGCGTAATATGATGCGTTACGCCAACGGCGGCGTTTGTATCATCGAGGTAGTTTCCTCCGGCCGCAATAACGGTGTGCGCCTTACATTTTCTGATAAGGGTCCCGGTATCCCGGATATTGAGGCTGCCATGCGCGATGGTTTTTCTACCGGTAAAAGTTTAGGCCTGGGCCTGCCGGGCACCAAACGCCTGGTTAATGAATTTGAGATCAAAAGTAAAGTGGGCGAAGGTACAGTGATAGTTATTTTAAAATGGGCTAATGGTTGACGCGACACATATCAGTTTTACAGCCGACGACCGGAGCTATTTTTCGCTCATCAAAAAGGAGATCCACAGGCTGGCGGCTGAAGGCGGCATGGAACAAGGGCGCATTAACCAACTAGATTTGATCGTGGCCGAGATGACCTCTAATCTTTTCAAGTACAGCAATGATGGAGAACTTTTGATGGGGCTGTTTCCTAACGGCGGTTCCCCTTATGTCGAACTCATCAGCATTGATAACGGGCCAGGTATGGTTAACCCTGCGCGCATGATGCAGGATGGCATTTCCACCTCCAATACGCTTGGCCACGGATTGGGCAGTATGAAAAGAATGTCTGATACTTTTGAGTTGTACTCACAGATTGGCTGGGGCACCATTGTTTTAAGCCGCGTTTACAGCAACCCTGAAAAAGCCAAAGTTAATAATCAGGTCATTATGCGTCCTATCGTGGTTTATAAACCCGGCGAAAAAACAAGCGGCGACGGCTTTACCTATAAAAAGACAGAGAAGTATATGAAAATGATGCTGGCCGATGGATTAGGCCATGGCCCTGAAGCCAACAAGGCGGTGAATGAGGCTGCTACAGCGTTTAAAGTATTTCCGGATTACAGCCCGACTGAAACTTTACGTTTCATCCATAACGCCATTAAAAAGACTCGTGGTGCCGTAATCAATATTGTGGGGTATGATTTTGCACGCAAGGTGTGGGCCTCAGCTGGTATTGGCAATATCGCATTGCGCATGTCGGGTCCGGTCAATTTTAAAAATCACATGTCCTACAACGGCATTGTGGGCCATAATATTCCGGGTACCATGAACGATCAGGAATACCCTGTCGAAGAATTCAATCAGGTGATGCTCTGCTCAGACGGTATCAAAACCCGCATCGATATGTCGCGTTACCCGCTGATGTATAAATACGACCTGAGTATCCTGGCCGCAGCTATTTATAAAGACCATGCCCGCCGGAATGATGACATGTCAGTTGTAATTGCGAAAACAAAATGATCAAAGTCGTATTAATTTCTTTAGAAAATGAGATGGATCTCGTTTTGGCCCACAAAAGGTCAATGCGGGTAGCTGAGAAGCTGGGTTTAACCTTAGCAACACAAACCACTTTTGCGACCGCAGTTTCGGAGATCGCCCGGACAGTGATAGAGCACACTGATGACGGTTTGCTGGCTATTGGATTGGAGCAAAACCAAACACGTTATAGTTTAATGGCGACTGTTGCATTCGACAGCAGCATCCGTTTTACCAATGGTGATGCCGGGTTTTATTACGCACAAAAGTTAGTTCCGGAGTTTGAATTATCAGAAACAGAAAGCGGTAATATGATCACGATGAAGATCGGCCTGCCCCGTTCACTTAAACTTGATCCGGTAAAGATCAGTGCTTTAAAGAAGGATTTTGAGGAAGCATCTCCATTAAATGCTTACGAAGAGATTAAACAACGCAATGTTAGTCTGAACAGATTGGCCAGCGAGCAGGAAGCCCAAATACAGCAATCCAGGATGATCGATGAGAAAAAGACGGAGTTTATTTCTGTCGCCAGTCATGAGATCAAAACGCCAATGACCATTTTGAAAGCCTATACGCAAATGGCAAGGGCAACTAAAGAGCCGGTGAGCGATCATTTGAGAGAATTACTCGGCAAAATTGACATGCAATCTACCAAACTAATGACACTGGTGCAGCAATTGCTGGATATTTCTAAAATAGAGAATGGTAATTTGCAATATCAAATTGAGCCGGTTAGCTTAAATGGTTTTTTACACCGGCAAGTAGATGTGATGCGGCAGATTTTGCCGTACCATACATTTACTACTAACTTTTCAACCGATGCTGAAGTTTTGATAGATGAATTAAGAATGGAACAGGTGTTCGCAAATTTGCTGGGTAACGCCGCTAAGTATTCAGAACGGAACACAGATATAGCTATTAGCACATTGTTATTAGATGATGGCCTGGCCACTATTAGTGTGACTGATCAGGGCAGAGGCATGACACCTGAAACCATGACATCGGTATTTGATAAATTCTATCGGGCCAAAGATGTTTTGAAAAGCCATACCGGTTTGGGTATGGGTTTATTTATTACTTCCAAAATCGTTAATGATCATCAGGGTAAAATTTGGGTGCAGAGCATTGAAGGGATTGGGTCTACTTTTTACTTAACAATACCTTTAGCTATATGAGTAAGAAAATTATGATTTTTGATGATGACGAAGACATTCAGTCTATCTGTACTTTTGTATTGGAAGAAGAGGCGTGGGTTGTTAAAACATTTTCTGATTGTAGCGATATTATAGCCCGTATCCATACTTACAAACCTGATGTGATACTAATGGACAATTGGATACCTGATGAAGGCGGAGTGATAGCCACACGGCAGATCAAGGCCGATCCCATCTTAAAAACCATCCCGGTCATTTATTTTTCCGCGAATAGTGATATTGAACAACTGGCCGCCACCGCAGGGGCCGACCTTTACCTACCCAAGCCTTTTGATATAGACGTTTTGAAACAAACGGTAGCTAATTGCCTCAGCAAATAGATTAATTATTACAGCGTAATTTAGACACTAAGAGCATTAGTAGTAGCGGATGTTCAAATGGCTTGGTCAGAAACTGTTTTACTTCACAAAATGAAGTTACCTCTATAATTGATCGGGACTGAAATAACTATAGTAGGTGTTTTTACTTTCCTGGTTCAATTTTATTTTGATAGATAGAATATGCCCGTTAATACCAGGTAACACTTCATGGTTAAATTCGGCTTCAGACGTAAAAGTTCTTCAACTGTCTTCCCCTGAGAATAAGCCGCCACCTGAAATTCCTGCTGTGCGTGTAAAGCCTCAACAGAATAGACAATTCTCAAAACCCTAAATAGGAATAGGCTGTTTGGGCTTTGGTATGATAGTCGATTGAACAACAAGTATATTCAAATGTTTTTACTTTCAGTATTCGCTCAGAATTATACTAACACAGCCACCTATTCTGGGCGGCTGTGTTTATTATATTTAAGTATTAGCTTGCACAGATGCAAAAATATATGCTTAGTTAAAGATTAGTCTTCCGCAGACTCTGTGCTCGCAGCATAGTTAGCCTGAGATTCGGCAATTTCGGTTAGTTTGCTGTCGGCGGTTTTTTCTTCATTAAGCGTCAGTACCAAAGTTTCAGCTATCTCATAATATCCCAGCGTTTTAGCTAACGCGATCATGCCGCCATAAGAAGCGATCTCATAATGCTCCGCTTTTTGCCCGGCAAATATTAATCCTACGTCACGTTGGGCGGTTCCCTCCTCCGTGGCATCAATTATTTCTTCACCTTCGTCAAGTATGCCCGCCATAGCTTCGCATTTGCGGCTTTCGGGTTCTAAACCAAGCACGCCAAATATTTGCTCCAAACGCTTAACATGGCTTTCGGTTTCCGTCAGGTGCATTTCAAAGGCGGCTTTTAACTCGGGCGAAGTAGCAGCTTCGGCCATTGCTGGTAAAGTTTCCACCAATTCACGCTCTGCCCATAACAGGTCCTGTAGCTCGTTAATAAAAAACTCCATCAATTTTGAATCACCTGACGATGCCATCTGCTCATTCTGCCATTCGGATTCTTGTGAATTACTTTCGGGTTCAGGCTGGTAGGTTGGATTTTCATTATATTCGTCAGCTGCTACTTCAAAATTGGGTTGCGCTGAAAAGCCTTGCCCAGCTGGATCTACTGATGGACCACCGATAAGGGAAACCGGTTCAGCCGCATTAGCCTCGTTACTATCTTCATCGTCATCATACTGGTTACGCAGGGATTTAATCAGATCATGACCGGCAACAATACCCATTTGTTGTTTCTGCAAAATGGCTTGTAATTCGTAGCCAATTTCGTGTTCTGTACTAAGGGCGGTGCTATAGGCATCTTTAATGGCATCTTCACCGCGTTCGCATTCATCCAGTATCGACTTGGCATCGCCTCCGGTAAAAACTGATTTTACATCAAGCCAGGCACGGTGTAATACCCCCGAGGTGCTGGTGCCATCTACCGGAGCCTGCCCGTTGTTTTGAGCAATTTCGGTTAATACAGTGGCGTTCTCCCGACTTTCATTTGCCAGTTTTTTAAATATCATGTTCAGGCCACTGTCATGATCTTCAAGATCCCTCGCTGCCTTTTCAAAGCCTTCTACCCGGTCATTATTAATTTCGATGAGATCATTGATCACATCCATCGTATTTTCAGAGATTTCCATAGGTTTTTGTTTATCTGTTTTGTTTGTGTTTATTTTATCTGTTATTGCCACTAATAATTTTTGATAAGGTGCTTCAAACTTATGAATGCCTTCTATCTCCAACTGTAGTGCAATTGCCGTCATATTTATCCCGGCAGTAGCCAAGGCTTCCAATAAATAAATGGCTCGTTCAGGGCCGGCTTCCAGGCGGGCTGATGCATTGCCATGGTCGCGAAAAGCTTCAATTGTAGCAAGAGGTGCGGTATTTACTGTGTTTGGGCCTATTAATTCTTCTATATACCGTGTATCGCGATAGGCAGGATTTTTATTACCGGTACTGGCCCAAAGTAAACGCTGGGGTTTGGCACCTGCATCAGCAAGTTTTTGCCAGCGATCTCCACTAAAAATCCGTCGATACAACGCATAAGCTGCTTTAGCTGCGGCAATTGCAGCTTCGCCTTTTAATTCGTTATGCCCTTTATCACTTAGCAGCGGGTCAACCAATAGATCTATCCTGCTCAGGAAGAAACTGGCAACAGAGGCAATCTTGCTAATATCCTGTCCCGATGCCAGGCGATCTTCCAGTCCTTCTATATAGGCATTAGCCACGGCTTCATATCGTTCGAGGCCGAATAGCAGGGTTACATTAATATTGATACCCTCACTAATTGTCGCGCGTATCGCAGGTAAGCATGGTAAAGTGCCAGGTATTTTAATCATTACATTTTTGCGTGATACTTGTTGCCAGAGCTCACGAGTTTGTTTAATTGTACCAGTTTCATTCAATGCTAATAGTGGCGATACCTCCAGGCTCACATAACCATCAGCACCGTTAACCTCTTCATTATATATAGGCAGGAACAAATCAGCAGCTTTTTGAATGTCATTGATTGCCAGCTGGAAAAAAATGTATTCGGGGTCTGTGTTGGTTTTAGAAAGTTCAAGAATGTCTGCATCATAATCTGCGCTTGCACTAATAGCCTGCTCAAAAATTGCAGGATTAGAGGTAACGCCCCTGATATCATCTTCATCAATTAATTTTTGAAGTTTGCCCGAACGCATAATCTCGCGGTCTATAAAATCCAGCCAGATGCTTTGCTTAAAATCGGTATGGATCTGTTTGACCCGGTTTGTTTCATGTGGTTCCATATCAGTATGTTAAGGTGTTAATATTATTATACTTCAGCCAGAATAACAGTTGTTAGTCATTCCAAAAGGTGGGAGTAGCATCTCAATTATTTGATTTAGGGCTTATATGGCCTGTAGGATCTGCATTGCCTTTGGCTGAGTTTGATTTAGCAGGCAGATTAGCCGAATCCCTGCGGTCTTTAGTAATAGTCGCTGTATCGCGTATTGCTGGACCGCCGCTTTTATTTACACTCGTTGTATCCTGGCTATTGCCAATCTGTTTTTTGGCTGGCATTTGAATCATAAGCACTAAAAAACAGTGTAAATAACAGGAGCACAAGGCTCCCGTTATTTATTATTTTAACTGGTTTCATTAAGCTTTAGTAGTGTTTTCACTGTAAGTACTCCATTGCGCAACACCTTCGGGTTCCGCATTTTTAACTTCCGCGCTTTTTACTTCGCTCATTTCCTTGTTTAGCTTTTCGCTGGCCTTAAGTTCTTTGCTAAAATTACCGGGTAGCTTGGTTTGGCCTTCTGTTTCCTGAACTTGCTGTAAAGGGTTTTCAACATAGATAAATTCTTTACCCATGCCCTTAATTTCGCCTTCATTCCATGGGCCGCGTACCGTGCCTTCAGATAAGTTATAAACGTTCTGCAAATAACGCGGATCGGCGGCTAATACTGCCGGCGGGAAGTTAGGCTGGATGCTGTCTAAAGCAGCTTCAAACATTTTATAGTGCGTTACTTCACGGGTCATTAAAAACGATAGCGTCTCTTTAACATACGGGTCATCGGTAAATTTCATTAAGTGCTCATATACCAGTTTTGCTCTCGATTCAGAAGCCAAATTGCTCCTCAAATCAACTGTAAGATCACCGTTTGAATTGATGTAGGACGCGCACCATGGCACACCCTGGCTATTGCGTGGTGTCGGTCCGCCGCCAGTAATGATCGGGAATTGCGGATTAGCGGTTAATGCAGCATGGATCACGCTCTCTTTTTCGGCTTTGCCATTCATAGCTACCATGAAGTCTGTTTGTTCAGCGGCATCTTTTAGCTCGCCATTAACGCCCTTTAACAACATCTGAATGGTTGCGCCGACAATCTCCAGGTGACTGAATTCTTCGGTTGCGATATCCATCAGCATATCATATTTGTCCGGGTGCGGCACCTTTGCGCCAAATGCCTGGGTAAAGTATTGCATGGCTGCGGCCAGCTCACCATTTTCGCCGCCGAATTGCTCCAGTAAAAGGTTAGCAAAGCGCGGGTCAGGGCGTGAAACCCTGGCATTAAATTGTAGTGATTTAACGTGGTGAAACATAAATTTATTTTTTAAAGATGTAGTAGGTCTGTTAAGTAAGTAGCTTGAATAATGGTTATCGTGTGTGTGCTATTACAACTTATAGTATGTAGAAATGTTTCAACCTATGGTTAATATTATTTCATATTTTTCAATATTTATAAAGTAGAGAATCGCGCGCCCAAACAAACTCATCAGCCGTGCTATAGTAATACTACAATCTCGTCACCTTTTACATCAGGCAGTATTGATTTGCAGCATGTGCGCTGTAATATATCGCCAGCCAGGCTTGAGTGGTTCAACCAGATAATTTCCTGGTTTAAATACGATGTCTTATTAAATAAAATTTTTAACTAAAAACAAATAGGAAAGCAGGAAGTTATTGCTACACGATTTTAATGGCGCTACCGACGCGTTCTCGGTGTAATGATTCTTGTTTTACAATAAAGCTTTTTACAATGAATGCACTATCACCCTGGGCAAGAGCAGTTAAAAACCATTTCAATGACCAAAACCTGCCGGCATTGGCCACTTACGCGATTGCAGGCTACCAGATCAAGATATACAACCTTTATAATTCACTTTGGATAGCAGTAAGGTGCCCTAAAGGGATACAGATCGTTTTACGCCCGGCGTATGCTCCTAATGATCATTTAACATTAGGTAAAATAACCAGGTATGATAATGGCTTAGTGATAAATTTAACTTCGGGTATTGGAAAATATCAGGTAAAACTAGAAATTCCTGATCTTAAGAAGCCTCTTTTTCGTTACATCACTACCCTAAAAACAGATGAATCGCTTTTAGTTCCTTTTTGGCCAAGGGATATGGTTATTACGGGACCTGAAGGGAACACGGCCGATCCAGAGGGAACCGTATTGGTTAGCCAGGTGGGCACACGTTCGGGCTTGCAATATATCACCTTGGATAAACCAAAATCAGGCTCATTATTGTATTTTCAAAATCTTACCGCGCTGAATGATTACGCCGAGGCAACTGAAACAACTTTGGGTAATTCAGTTGGCGGTAGCTGGCCTGAACTGGGCTTTGCTTTACCGCCTACACTTAAAGATAAACCTATACCAGCGCATCAAGATATGGTACTGTCAGATGCGTTTATTGCCTTTAGTCCTGAACATCCAAAAGACGAAGCCGCCCAGGCTAAACAATTCCTCGACCTGCTGGCAGATATTTATCTGCACATGCCTAAACCGGCTACCACTTATTATTCCTGGCCCGATATGGTAGACCAGGGATTGAACGATCTGGAGTTTAGCCATGGGTGCTGGTCGCACGGCGCTGAGCAAGATTATCTAAACGCTTACGTAGCCGACTATGATACCCCACCCGAACTAATGGTGCAACTGGCGGTATTGCTGCCGTTGGCAGATTATTATGATTGGAAGGGGAGCGACTTGCCGGCGATGCAAAAGATATTAAACGGATTAGATGCTTTTTACAGTAACGAGCTAAAAACAGTTGTGCGCTTTTTACCGGCTCTGGCTGACAAGCTGAGTGGTGATGAAGAGCAATTGAAGCCCAATGTTATGGATTCATGGTACTTGCACCATCCGTTGCTTAATCTGGGCCGTATGGCCCTACGTGGGAATAAGCAATGTGAGAAATTATTTCTGGGATCTCTGGACTTTGCTATCCGCGTGGCACATCACTTTAATTACGAGTGGCCGGTAATGTATAATATGGCTACGCTTGAAGTAGTGAAATTGGAAACCATTCCCGGAAAAGGAGGCGAAAGGGACGTGGCTGGTTTATACGCGCTGGTGATGCTGCACGCCTGGCAACTGACCAAAAAAAACAAATATTTACTGGAGGCAAAAAAAGCTGCGAAAACCCTGCATGGTAAAGGCTTCGACTTATTTTACCAAGCTAACAATACCGCTTTTGGAGCCAATGCCATGCTTTGGTTGTATAAAGAGACGAAAGATCAGCAGTACCTTGACCTGGCTTATTTATGCCTGGCAAATGTTTGTAAAAATTTCCAGCTTTGGGATTGCAATTATGGCTACGCCAAAAATTATCCAACCTTTTTTGCAATGTTCCCGCTTAATGATGCGCCTTATACGGCTGCGTATGAGGAGCAAGAGGTATTTGCCGCATTACATAACTTCTTATTATACGCAGATGGTGAAGGTATATTACCGTCAGTTAATTTACTAATCCCCGAATTTCTGCGCTATATCTTAAATCGCGCCCCATATTATTATCCGCCCAACCTGCCTAAAGAAATGTTATCAGACAAGATAAAGACCGGGCAGGTGGATCATAAGCTTTGGATTGCTATCGAGGATATCCATGACGGCTGGGAGCAATCGGGTACGGTTGGTCAGGAAGTTTACGGAGCTGGCGTGGCCTTTGGTATTATACCACGGCACTTCTACCAGGTACCCGGGGAGGACTTCCTAATATATGTTGACTACCCATCTGCGCGCTACCATCACCGGAAAGGAAGCCTTTCTTTAAGTGTAAAAGGAGATGAGCGCCTAACCTGCCGGCTAATGATTATTAAAAAGAACATCACCCTTCCTGTATTTACGCTTAAATGCAATGAAGTTGAGACAAAGGTCGCCAAGCGTAAAGACGGGCATTTGGAATATGAAATTAATGGCGGCGCAGAAGTAAAAATAAAATGGAACAAATAACACATCTATATACTTATAATAAATTAACATCATGCCTACAAAAACAACCAAAAAAACGGCCGCAGTAGCTGCCAGCCGTTCAGCAGAAGCCGAAAGCGCTTTAAAAGAATTATTTGTTGACGAATTAAAGGACATCTATTGGGCTGAAAAGCACCTGGCTGCTGCTTTGCCTAAAATGATTAAAGGCGCAACCTCAGCAGATCTTAAACAAACGATCACCACGCATTTGGAAGAAACCAAGAACCAGGTGACCCGTTTAGAAAGCGTTTTTGCCTCTATTAATGAGAAAGCGACAGCCAAAAAATGCCTGGCAATGGAAGGCCTTTTAAAGGAAGCCACTGAATTATTATCAGATACTGATAAAGGAACTGAAGTGCGCGATGTTGCTATTATTTCTGCCGCGCAAAAGGTGGAACATTATGAAATAGCATCATACGGTACCTTGCGTACTTTGGCCGGAACATTAGGCTATAGTGAAGCACAAAGTTTACTGGATGAAACTTTAGCCGAAGAAAAAAATGCGGACTCTTTATTGACCCAAGTTGCCGAAAATTATGTGAATGAAGCTGCGGCAGCAGAAGTTGCTGAATAATCGCCAGGCTAATAAAAAGGGATACCGTAAGGTATCCCTTTTTATTAGCTACGATCTAATGGTATATTGAAAAACTGGGATTTAGATTGGTTGAAAAATGGGTTTCAGGTGACGTGTTACGTGGCTTACGTAGCACCTGCCAATGATGATGATCTTTGGTTAGAAATCATTCAGGGGCCAATGATTAACCTACACCAAGACCGTTTATTGTTCATTGTTTTGGGAAATCATCATTTCAGCTTAACAGCAGATAGCGTGGATGAAACTATATCAGTTTTAAGAGACAGGGGCATTACCATCACGAGAGAACCCTTTGATCTACCTGTAATCGGAAATTGACCGGCTTTTATTGCGGACCTTTATGGCAACGCGATAGAGTTCACCGAAAATATTTAATGAATGAATTAAAATTTATTGAATGCTAATAAGAGTATGATTATTTACTTAGAATAACTATGCTACTTTCTTGTCACAGCATCCTTATTGAACCGTCTATATCATTTAGTCATTTTGGGTGTCATATATTGAAAATGGGAACTGTTTTCATAACAGCGGCTACTATTGCCAGAGTAAATATTTACGCGATCTTCTCCGAATCATTGAAATTTAACTATTTGAGTTTGTCATTAACTTTCTTAAAAATATTCTCTGCCGTAGCCGCCAAATTTTTCAAATCTTGCAAAAAATAGTTCGAAAATTCTATCTCATCGGTCACAACAAAAGCCTTTCAGCCTAATCTGAGAGGCTTTTGTTTTTTAACTTGTTTATAATCTGAAATATAAATATGATTTTCACTGAAAAATCATGTTTTTCTTCTACAAAAAAAAATAATTGCTGCATGTCTTGATTATTTGATGAGCATCGTTGCCAATCATCCCTATATATCTATTCCTCTTTAATTCAATACCCAATCGTTTAATTAACGAAAAGTACCAAAGAAGCTGATAATAGTACCATTAGTACGATGGTAAAACTTCATTTATTTGTAGGCTGTATTAAGCAGGCTTGTTTTATCTTATTGATCTTCCCTGAATGGACTTAGCCAACTATCCACCCGCGTTAATATTGATAGATATTCAAAAAGCATTTGATGATGAACAATATTGAGTTTGCTACAGTTTTAAATACGCAGCAGCTAATAGATTTATTAAACATACCGCACCAGACTGATGGACAATAAGGTAAAAGATATTAGTTTCGATATACAATCTGGCAATAATATCCATCACGTTCAAACTTATTACAACTCTCACAAAAATCTGATGGCCCTGATTTTTGATGAATTGGGCGAGGACGAATTTGGCGAATGTAAAGGCATGGGGAGATGCGGAACATGTGCAGTTAAACTTTTAAAGCCATCCGGCTTGGTCAATGACTTTCATGATAATGAGGAAAATACGTTAAGCAAACTTGATCTTTTAGAACCTGGCATTCGCTTATCATGCAAAGTATTTATAACATCGGCTCTGGATCAGCAACTATTTCAACTCAATTTATAATCTAACTAATAGAGATGCGATCAATAGCAATATTTAGTGATGTGCATGGCAATATGCCGGCTTTAGAAGCAGTTCTGAAAGATATTGAAGCCAAAGGGATAAGCGAACTTTATTGTTTGGGAGATTTAGTTGACTTTGCACCGTGGTCAAACGAGGTCATTAATAAAATCAGGGAATTAAATATCCCGTGTTTAATGGGCAATCACGATGAGCGGATTGCCTTTGATTATCCCGTTGTTCCCTTAAGTAAACATGATGCTTTGGAAACCGAAGCAAGATTAATCGCAATCAATCATACCAAAGCTATTCTGTCTGAAAGTAATAAAGCTTTCTTAAGCAAACTACCAGAACAATTAGAAGTCGCATTAGATATTGGTGCACAAAAGAAAAATCTATTATTGGTACACGGCAGTGTGAAAAACAATGATGAATATATTTATGAAAATCACAGCAGTGCAGATTTGCAAAAGATGATGGCAGATGTAAACGCTGAGATCTTAGTAATGGGGCATACTCATCTGCCATACATTCGTTCGTTGGGATCTCAGTTGGTAATTAATTGCGGCTCGGTAGGGAGGTCAAGGGCGCTGGATAGAAAGGCTACTTATCTTATACTGAATATCCAGGAAAGTAATATTGAAGCTGAAATAGTTAGCTTGAGTTATGATCTGCAAAAAACAATTTCATCTATTCGGGAAAGCGAGATCCCTGATTTTTATGCTGATTTTCTTTCAGTTATCCAATGAGAATTTTTGGTGGTAATAGATATGTGGATAAAGTAAGTTGACATAAAAAACATTCTTAGGTATTTCGATGTGGATGATGGTAGATAATCCTGAAAAACGATCAAATTCTACGTTTGCACGCACGGGTATACCAGTTAGTTGTAATTCATTAATCGTTAACAAATATTTAATGCGTTAAATTTTTTAATTTAGGGTTTTAAACGCTGTTGATTGATGTCTAATGTAAATGATCGTGGGTTTTCTACTACCTGGCCTGATAAGGTCCAGGTTTTTGAATTAGCTTTTGATCAGCATTGGGATGAGTTATTCAGGCACGCTTATCGAAAAACTCAAACAGAAGACCTTTCTAAAGACCTGGTACAGGAAACCTTTATGGTTTTATGGAATGGTTTAGATAATCTCGACCTGACAGAAAAAGTCCTCCCACTTTTATATGGCATACTTCGCAACAAGATCTTAAAGCAGTACGAGAAATCTGAAGTTCATTTTAAATATGCCTTGTCTGTATCTCAAAAGGATGAACAATTTGATATTTCATCAGAAAATCTGTTGCTAACTAAAGAGCTGGAAAGTGTGATTTTTGCAGAAGTAGAGAAAATGCCGGTTCGAATGAAAGAAATCTATCTTCTAAAAAAAGAAGAAGGCTTTTCTATTAAAGAAATTGCTGAAAAGTTGGGTTTATCTGAACAAACGGTAAAAAATCAATTGCAAAATGCTTATTCCAGGTTGCGTTTATGTCTCAAAGAATACAACTCATCCTTGTTTTTTGTCGGTTTTGTAGTTCACTACGCCCCACTTTTGCTGCATTGTTAATTTTTCTGAAATAAATTGTTAATTTATATAGTACTTTTTATCGCTTAACCGGATATGTATTAAAAAGCATGTTTTGGAACAGCAAATTTTAAAGGCACTTATAGCCAAATATAATGCGGGTACAGCAAATGCCGAAGAGAAAGCACTTGTAGAGCAATGGTACGAAAATATTCATGGCGACGAGTATGCTTCTGGTGAAGAACAGTTGAACCAGATAAAACAACGAGCTTATCGGGAGTTATATAATTATATTAATAATACCCGCCCCAGCGCTCCTGCTAAGATCAAAAAATTACCATTCAGATGGCTGGCAGCAGCTGTGCTACTTTTGGTAGGTAGTATTGGAATATATTATCACTATAAAACTTCCTCTACAGAACAGGTTGTAAAAAATAATCTCAAAAATGACATTGCACCCGGTGGCAACAAGGCTATCTTAAAGTTGGCTGATGGGTCTAACCTTGTTTTGGATGATGCAAAAAATGGGCAGGTTGCCAAACAAGGGGAGGTGCTTGTAGAAAAGAAACATAGCGGGCTTTTAAGTTACTTAACAAATAATACTACTCCTGGTATTGCTGCTGTAACCTATAACACCATAACTACTCCCCGGGGCGGGCAATACAATGTAATATTGGCCGACGGCACCCAGGTTTGGCTTAACGCAGCATCATCCCTTAAATTCCCAACTTCATTTACCGGTAAAGAACGTAATGTTGAGTTGACAGGTGAAGCTTATTTTGAGGTGGCGAAAAATAAGACAATGCCGTTTCATGTAACTACAGTAGGCCAGACTATTGAAGTATTGGGTACGCATTTTAATGTAAACGCTTATGCAGATGAAGCCGCTATTAAAACCACACTTTTAGAAGGTTCTGTAAAAGTAAGCGGGGGCAATGCACAAGCAATTATTAAACCGGGTGAGCAGGCTTCGCTAAATGTGTCTGTAGTTAACCCGGCTATTACTGTTACAGATGGTATTGATACAGATGAAGTTATGGCGTGGAAAAATGGTAGTTTTTACTTCAATAATGCAGATATACAAACGGTTATGCGACAGATAAGCCGCTGGTATAATGTGGATATTGAATACGCCGGAAAGATCCCGGAGGATCATTTTACCGGTAAGTTTTCAAGAAATATGACCGCATCCAACGCGCTGAAAGTGCTCGAATTTACTGGTGTTAACTTTAAGATAGAAGGGAGAAAGATTATCGTAAAATAAGTACGCTCCAATATTTCCTGCAGCAAGGCTAAAGGTTTCCCTGGTTGCCATAAAAAAACCGGAGAGTGGTTCGAAGCACAATCCGGCTAATAGTATGGGTCAACCGATTTAAACTAATTGACTAAACGAGTTTTTCACCAACCCAAAACCATACAAAAGTATGCAAATTTTTACTTCTTGTCTGCCGTGCACTAACTATGCCCGGTTTAAAAAAATACTATTGGTTATGAAATTAACCACCCTACTCATTTTTATAGGTTTTCTTCAGGTAAACGCAACCGCATTTGGGCAACAGCATATTAACCTCACGGCAAATAATACGTCGTTAGAGAAATTGTTTAAGCAACTGGAGAAGCAAAGTGGCTACTCTTTTTTCTACAAAGCAGGCGTATTAAAAAATATGCCGAATGTGAATGTAGAGATCAACGACGCATCTATTGATGAAGTGTTGCAAAAATGCTTCGCCAATAAACCGCTCGATTATATGGTTGTGGACAAAAGTGTGGTGATCAGGCGTAAAGATCAGCCACAGGTAATTGTAAAAGCAACACCGCCATATACCTATGTTAATGGTAAAATAGTAGATGAGCATGATCAGCCGCTGCCTGGCGTAAGCATAAAAGTAAAAGGGACAAATATTGGCTGGGTTACAAACACCGCAGGGGTATTTAATGCTTTGATTACCGATCCAAATGCGATACTACAAATTAGCTTTATAGGTTACACTACTCAGGAGTTGGCCGTTAAAGATCTTAAAAGCGCAGTTAAGATTATATTGAAAGAAGATATCAGTAAGCTGGATGAGGTACAGGTAATTGCCTACGGCCAAACTACCAAAAGGCTTAACACTGGCGACCAAACTACTGTTACGGCCAAGGAGATTCAGAATTATCCGGTGGGCAACGTTTTAAGTGTATTGCAGGGTACAGTGCCGGGAATGGTAGTTAGCCAATCAACAGGGCAGGCAGGGAGCAGTTATAATGTGGTAATAAGAGGGCAAAATGGTTTAACTACAAGCACTGCGCCTTTGTATGTAATTGATGGTATCCCTTATACCGGTGGATCTTATACCTCACAAAAATCAAATACCATAGGATCTAATAATTCGGGTTACGATGCATTGAGTTTTATTAACCCACTGGATATTGAAAGCGTAAACGTTTTGAAAGATGCCGATGCAACTTCAATCTACGGGTCGCGTGGTGCAAATGGTGTTATCCTGATCACCACTAAAAAGGGTAAGGCTGGTGATATGAAGGTTGATGTAAACTTTTTTAGTGGATTTAGCCAGGCCAACACGGTACCACAATTCTTAAACACCCAACAATATCTTCAAATGAGAAAAGAGGGTAAAAAGAATGATAATCAGGCTGTACTTAGTTCTGATTATGATATTAATGGAACCTGGGATACCACACGTTATACCAACTGGCCAAAAACATTTTTAGGCGGTACGGGGCATAGTACCAATGCACAAGCCAGCATATCGGGTGGAAATAATAATGTATCATACATGGTAAGCGGCGATTATCGTAATGTATCCAACATTCAGCAAATGATAGGCGGCAATGATCAAACCTCATCATTACACTTCAACTTAAACTCTACAAGTAATAATAACAGGTTTAATATGACCCTGACCGGTGGGTATACTTACGATAATAACAGTATCCCGAATGCCGATCTTTCATCAAGCGCCAGCTTAGCGCCTGATGCACCACCTTTGTATACTTCGGATGGCACGTTAAACTTTCAGAATAATACATTTATTAATCCTTTAATTTCAAAAAACCAGATTGCCAGAACAACAGTATCAAATGTAACCGGCAGCATGGTTTTAAGCTATACTTTATTAAAAGGATTAAAAGCGCAAGCCACTTTAGGTTATAATAAACAAAGCCTTAACGAATTTTTAGGCAATCCGTTATCATCAATTTTGCCAACTTATATTGCATTAGGATCGAAGGGTTCGGCTAATTACACTTATGATAATAACAGTTTTTGGAGCATTGAACCCCAGTTAAATTATACAAGACAGGTAAGTAAGGGTACACTTGAGGTAACTGCCGGGGCGAGTTTGCAAAAGCAACTGTTAGATGCTACACAACTACAAGTAACAGGCTATACTTCCGATCTGTTGATTAATAATATTGCAGGCGGTAGTGCTGTAACCCCGTATGGACAAGGCTATAACGCATATAATTATAAATACAGTGCTATTTATGGCCGCGCTAATTATAACTGGCTAAATAAGTACATTGTTAATATATCAGGCCGTTACGATGGTTCAAGTAAATTTGGGCAAGATCGCCAATTCCACGTTTTTTATGCAGCAGGTGCAGCATGGTTGTTCAGTTCGGAAGAATTTATTAAACAAGCATTACCATTCTTAAGCTTTGGTAAACTAAGGGCAAGTTATGGTACAACCGGTAACGACCAGATCCCTCCATATTTATACCTGGAGAATTTTAGTGCTGTTACTTCGGTAAACCCATATCAGGGCAGCCCCGGTATAGTACCAACCAATTTACCTAACCCATACCTGAGCTGGGAAACCACCAAAAAAGCCAACATTGGCCTCGATCTGCAATTTCTGAAAGGGCGTATCGGTTTAGAAGGCAATTATTTTATTAATCGTACTACAGATATTCTGTCAGCTACGCCGCTATCGACAACCACGGGTTTCACCAGTATCAACCAAAATTTACCGGCCAAAGTGCAAAACAAGGGCTTTGACATTAGTTTAAATACAGTAAATATCCGGAGCAACGATTTTAGCTGGTCTACCACTTTAACGGTAAGCAGGCAACGTAATGCCTTATTGGCTTTCCCTAATGCCAGTGCCAGTCCGGCCATTGCGCAGCAGTTAAATCAATCTGTTAATGTGGTTTTTGTAAACCGTTATGCAGGCGTTAATCCGCAAACAGGGTTATACCAATTTTATGACCGCAACGGTAATATTATTTCAACACCTTCAAGCAGTGGCAGCGATCAAACCAAGCTCATCAATCTTAATCCCGATTATTTTGGAACAGTAGCCAATACTTTTAGCTATAAAGGTTTTTTGGTAAGTGTACTATTCCGGGGTATTAAGCAATTAGGCCGAAGCACATTTGGGCAAATACTATCAAGTGGGTTAGTACCTGGATACTACAGTTTAAACTATCCTGTTGATGTATTGAACCATTGGCAAAAACCGGGTGATGTTGCCAAATATGGCCGTTATGCCAGCACTTTCGGTACCACGGTTATAAATTCGCTGAGCGTTAACAAAAACACAGACGCTTATTATGGCGACGCATCTTACATCAGGTTGCAAAACGCGTCCGTCGGTTATCAGTTCCCAAGCCAGATTGCCTCAAAACTACACATGCGGAGTTTGAAGATATATGCCTTGGGCGAAAACCTGGCAACTATAACCGGTTATGGTTTTTCTGACCCGGAAACGCAGAACTATTTGAAAATGCCACCATTAAGAACAATCACTTTTGGTATTCAAGCATCACTTTAAATTAAGCAATCATGAAAATTAAAAATATTTTTTCGGCCCTTTTGGGTATAAACATATTGCTGCTGGTACTGGTAAACAGTGGCTGTAAAAAGTCTATTGAAGTTGGGCCATCTAAAGTTTCGGCAACAAGTAGTAACGCATTTACATCTAACAGCGCTGCTCAAACCGTGGTAGCGGGTATCCTCACAAAAATGTCAGTTGGCGACTTTTATCAGGGGCCAAGCAGCGTTAGCTTATGTATGGGGCTTGCCTCAGATGAACTGGTTAGCTTAAGTACAAACGCCTCGTCGCTGGGTAGTTTTTACACAAACAGTTATACAGCATTGGTGCCACCGCCGTTTTGGACAACAATGTACAGAGAGTTGTTTTATTGCAATACGGCTATCAATGGTATCACCGCATCGTCTGCTATTACACCGGCTGTAAAAGCACAATTACTGGGCGAGTTGAAATTTATCCGTGCATACATTTACTTTTACGCTGTAAACCTTTATGGCACGCCGCCTTTAACATTGACGGATGATTATACCGTTAATAATGTATTAGCTAACACACCCGCAGATCAGGTTTATGCACAGATCATCAAAGATTTGACAGATGCGCAAAGCTCATTAGCAGATAATATTTATGTTGATGGCACGGGTGCTACAGTAACAGATCGTGTAAGGCCAAATAAACAAGTGGCTACCGCCATGCTGGCACGTGTATATTTATATCTGCAAGATTGGAAAAATGCTGAAGCACAGGCCTCAGCTGTTATAGCCAATTCAAACTATACATTGGTAACTAACTTAAATCAAGTGTTTCTAAAAGGGAGTAAAGAAACACTATGGGCCCTGCAACCGGTATCAACCGTCAATTTAAATACGATTGATGCCGCTTACTTAATTGTTAATACCAGTTCGGCTGCGGTTACACAGTTGCCTTTAAACAAAGCATTGGTAAATTCATTTGAAGCCGGTGATGGCCGCCTCGCTAATTGGACAGGTACGTATACTACCACCAGTGCGCCAATTACGACTTACAGGTATGCTAATAAATACAAGGTAAGTTCAAACAGTCCGACTGTTGCAGTTACCGAATATCCAATTATGATGCGCTTTGCCGAACAATATCTTATCCGTGCAGAAGCGCGGGCCCAGCAAGGTAATACCGGTGGCGCTGCTGCTGATTTAAATGCTATTCGTTTACGTGCAGGCCTGGCTGCAACCACATTTACCACACAAACAGATCTTCTGAACGCTATTTATCACGAACGCCAGGTGGAATTATTTACAGAGTGGGGCCATCGCTGGTTTGACTTGAAACGTACTGGCAAACTTGATGCGGTGATGACTACAGTTGCACCAACAAAAGCAGCAACCTGGAGCAGTTACAAACAATTAATGCCAATCCCATCGGGAGATATACTTGCCGATCCAAACCTTAAACAGAATACAGGATATAATTAATCCCCTTTAAAACAATCAGGCTGATGCCGCACATTGCCATTTTCAACATTGGTAATGTGCCGGTGTTAGCCACTGCTTTGCTTAAAAAATACATCCCTAATAAAATAATTAAATAAAATGTACATCAACACTAAAAAAACAGGCCGGGCACTTATACTTTCGGCGGGGTTGGTACTGGCATTAAATGCGGCAGATGCGCAGCAAAAGAAAGCTTCAAAAGCTACTGCTTCTACCGCACCTGTAATCGATACTGCAAAGGCCAAAAGTCTTGCCCAATTAGCCCTGGCTAAACCGCCCGTAACAATTAAGGCTTACAAAGATGTGGTACCGGCATCGGCCAAAACCATGAAAAGTTTTTTGAAAATGCATTTGGTTGCCGATAGGTATTTGTTTGAAATACCCGATTCGCTTTTAAAAAGGGACATACTGGTAGTGTCACGGATTGATAAATCGCCTACGGGATTCAGATTGCCTGGCGGTGTAATGAGTTATTCTGGCGATGAAGTTGCCGAAACGGTTATTCAATTCGAAAAAATACCTGGTGATAAGATGGTACTGCGTTCGGTATCGTTCAAAGAATTTTCGAATGATACTACAGAGAATGGTTTGTCCAGATCGTTAATCAACAGTAATTATCAAAGTATACAAGGTGCATTCCCTGTAAAAGCTTATAATAAAGAGGGAAACAGCACAGTAATTGATGTTACCGACTTTATAAATAATGACAATACTATTTTCGCGATAGGAGACCCTTTTATTAGAAACCTGCTTGGTAATTTGGTAATAGACAGATCTTTCATCGATAATGCCATGGGCTTCCCAAACAACCTCGAGATTAAATCTGTAAAAACCTATAATCAAAAGCCAGGCCCGGGGGGAATTGCAGGGCCGCCTTTCTCGTATGAGTTTAACAGCTCAATTGTATTGCTACCCAAGGTACCAATGCAACCAAGACTGGCTGATCCACGTATCGGGTTCTTTTCTAATTCATATATCGACTTCGATGCTAACCCGCATGGTGTAGCCACTACCAATTACATTTGGCGTTGGCGCATGGAGCCAAAGGATGGCGACATGGATAAATACAAACGCGGCGAATTGGTTGACCCTAAAAAGCCAATTGTGATTTATATAGACCCAGCTACACCTAAAAAATGGGTGCCTTATTTAATGCAAGGTATTGATGATTGGAAGGTGGCGTTTGAAAAAGCAGGTTTTAAAAATGCTATTATGGCTAAGCAGGCACCCGTGGGCGATTCTACCTGGAGCATGGAAGATGCCCGACACTCTGTGTTGGTATATAAACCATCGGCCATTGCCAATGCTATGGGGCCAAGTATTAAAGACCCACGCAGCGGCGAAATACTGGAAACACATATTAACTGGTATCACAGCGTAATGACTTTGCTGCAAAACTGGTATACCGTACAAGCCGGGGCTATTGACCCACGTGCCCGCAAACCAGAATTGGATGATGAATTGATGGGGCAGCTGATTCGCTTTGTGTCATCACATGAGATTGGCCATACCTTAGGGTTGATGCATAATTTTGGTGCATCGTCAACCGTGCCTGTAGAGAATTTACGGAATAAGGCATGGGTTGAAACACATGGGCATACGCCATCAATTATGGACTATGCACGTTTTAACTACGTTGCCCAGCCCGAAGACCATATTACCGAAAAAGGAATTTTTCCGCGTATTGGCGATTACGATAAATGGGCCATTGAGTGGGGATATAAACTAATCCCGGAGGCTAAATCAGCTACAGATGAAAAACCGACACTTAATAAATGGATGGTTGCTAAACTGGCATCAGGCAAGCAATATTTTTATGGCAGCCAGCTTGACCCTTTAACACAGCAAACTTTTAACACACTCGACCCTCGCGACCAGAGTGAAGACCTTGGTGATGATGCCATGCTGGCCAGCACTTATGGTATTAAAAACCTGAAACGTATTGAACCCAATCTGCTAACCTGGTTACATGAACCTAATGAAAATTATGATAAGGCAGGGGATATGTATAAGGAAATAGTAGCCGAATATCAGCGTTTTATGGGGCATGTGTTACGCAATATTGGCGGTATGTACGTTACCCCTAAAACGGCCGAACAACAGGGCCCTGTGTTTGAGCTGGTAAATAAAGCCAAACAGCAACAGGCTATGGCATTTTTGCAACAGCAATTATTTGCCACACCTTACTGGCTAAATGATGCTAAGCTCTTCGACCTTACATCTACCGATTTTAGTATGGTTACAAGAATTCAAAAAACTACGTTGTTATCGCTATTAAGTGGGTCGCATATCTCAATGCTCATTAGTGAAGAAAGAAGTTACCCTGGCAAAGCCTATACAGCCTCACAAATGTTGCATGAGCTTAAGCAAGGGATATTTTCTGAGCTGCCAGTTCATAAACCCGTTAGCATTTACCGTCGCGATTTGCAAAAAGTATACGTGGAAGCCTTAATTGCCATTATTACCAAGCAAACCACAGGGCTTGACAATGATGGTTTATCTATTATTAAAGCGCATGCTAAGCAACTGGCTGTTGAATGTAAAAATGCAACTACCGCAGATATTATTACGCGCGAACATTTAACCGATTTATATGAACGTTTAAATACCGCATTAAAGCCCAAACGCGATTAAGATACTTTTTGTTCTTTAGTTTTCATGCTTCATTAAGCATACAGTTAGTTAATTAAGTTAATAACGCCCCTCAAAGTAAGGGGCGTTTATTATAACCAATTTACATTCGTTTATATTGCTGAGTTCTTAGTTGCATTAAAATTGATTAATCCTAATAACTGAGCTTATGCCGGTAAGTGCGAGTGATAATCCTTTAAAAGTTTCGCCTGCAATTGACTAATAAGCCCGGTTTTGCTTTTTTTTAATGCTTTAGCAAAGGCTTCCCTTTTCGTGCTGTCATTATTTTCATTATGTGCCGATCCCCAGGCAGATAGTTCAACGATTATCGGCACCAAAGTGATTCCTTTTTCTGTTAGACAATAAGCTACCTTTCCCTTCCCTGGCACTGCATATTTCAAAAGGAAACCTTCAGCTTCTAACGTTTTTAATCTATCGCTCAGAATATTTGTAGCCATCTTTTCGTCTGCATTCAAGAAGTCGCCAAAAGTGTTCTTATTGTAGATAACAATATCCCGTACAATGAGCAAAGTCCACTTATCACCAAAAAAGTCAAGACCATAGCTGATTGGGCAATCGGATCGGTGCTTTATCTCTTTCATATTCGATTGTATCAAAACACAAATATAGCGTATTTGATTACGCTCAGATTTACGTTACTGACACAAATATGTCATTATGTGCTTTTAAATTGCAAGTTGAAAAAATACATTTGTACTTGCAAATAACAAGTATATATAACTTATGATTATGAATGATCTATTAAAATTAACCCTTGATGCACACGGTGGCATTGAAGCCTGGAAGCGCTTTAAAAGTATATCTGCCGAACTGAAAGTTAGAGGTGTTGCATGGGAATTACGCCAGCAAACCGGTGTACTCGACAATATCAATGTTACTGTGAGCACTGACAGGCAGTTTGCAACATTTTATCCATTTGTGAAGGAGACCTGGCATAATACGTTCGAGCCCGATCGGGTGTCGATTATGGAAGGTAATAAAACAATTGAAGCAATGGATAACCCGCGTGCTTCATTTGCAGGATTTAATTATAACGACCCATGGTCATTATTGCAATTAACCTATTTTTCTGGTTATGCAATTTGGAATTACTTATGTGCACCATTCTTTTTTGCAGATCCCGCGTTTAAAGTAGCTGAAATTGAGCCCTGGCAAGAAAATGGAAAGGTTTATCGTTGCCTTCAGGTTACTTTTCCTAAGCATTTGGCAACTCATTCCAGGGTAGAAAAGTTATACATCAATGAAGATGGTCTAATAGATCGTTTAGATTACGAAGTGGAAGTAGTAGGTAATACTGCAGCGGCCAATTACATTGAAAACTATATAATCTTTCAGGGAATTAAATTCGGAACAAAAAGGCGCGTTTACATGAGGCAGGAAGATAATACGCCAAAATTGCCTTCTCCGGAATTGATCGCTATCGATATGAGTAATATTGTACTTCGATAACTAATCATTATGCCAGAAAGAAAAGCTATACTTAATATATAGCTTTTCTCCATTTAAATATTTTGATTTATTCCTGCCAGTGTTTACTATTGATATAATAGGCAAGGTAAATATCAATGAGCTTATTAACTGAATAATCCGGATAAGCGGTTAGTAATTTTTCTTTATATTCAGCTTTAGTTTTGGCTTTGTTTAGGATCTTGTTTTTTTAAATCTTGTAAAAAAATAGTTCGATAATTCTATCGCAGCGGGGTCGCAAAAGCTCGCAAGTACTGAAATAATTGTGAGCTTTACCGGGTTTTCTTCTGTAAGCATTACTCATTAACAATCTTGATAACACGTTACTATCCTGCGTTACTGGTCAAATAATCTAAATAAGCAAGTCTAAATAATTGCTTACTATATTTGTCGTTATAACCAAGCCTGCATTATTGCATTTACCAGTTAACTAATCAGAATTATGAAACAGAAAATTTCCATGAACGATATAGCTCAGGATTTGAATATATCGATTACCACGATATCATTTATTCTGAATGGCAAAGCAAAAGAAATGCGGATTAGTGACAAGCTCACAAAAAAGGTTCTGGACTACATAGAAGAGAAAAATTACAACCCTAATGCATTAGCCCAAAGCCTCCGTACCGGTAAATCTAAAATAATAGGGTTGGTTGTAGAGGATATTGCAGATGCCTTTTTTGCAAGCGTTGCCAGGCTGATTGAGGAACGCGCTTATAAAAAAGGGTATAAAATTATTTATTGCAGTACAGAAGATAATCCCAAAAAAACGATTGAATTAATAAGGATGTTTAAAAGCCGGAACGTGGATGGATACATCATTACACCACCTAAAGGAATTGAGTCTGAACTTAGATTTATGCGTAATGATAGCTTACCATTTGTGCTGTTCGACAGATATTTTCCCGAAATAGATACAGATTATGTTGGTATTGACAACCTGGAAGGGTCTAAAATTGCCATACAGCATTTAATTGAGCAAGGTTTTAAAAACATTGCCTTTGTAACGCTCAGCTCAGATCAAACCCAAATGAAAGACCGGAAGGCAGGTTATCGTTTGGCGATAAAGGGAGGAGGTGTTAAAGAGTACATATTAGAAATAAAGTTTACCTCGAAACCCGAAAAAGTAGTGCAGCTGATCACTAATTTTCTGACCAAACACAAAGAAATTGATTCGGTACTGTTTGCCACAAACTACCTGGCCTTGCAGGGTTTTGCTGCATTAAATAAGTTAAAACTGAGAATCCCTGAAGATATAGCCGTTATCGGTTTTGATGATCATGCATTTTTTGAAGTTTTTAACCCGCCAATTACTGCTGTTGCACAGCCTATGAAGAATTTATCTGAAAACCTGATCGATGTTTTGTTTACCAATATGAACAATGAAGGCCAGCCAGCAGATGCGTCAACCAAAATTGTTCTTAACCCGGAGTTAATAGTAAGGGCATCTTCATTGAAAAAAAAGTAGCAAATATATTTTTTAATAATTTGCTAAAACCGTTTAGTTTTTCTACGTTTGAAAACCAATTTAGATCGACTATAAGCTTTGCTATGTTTTTTTATTAAAAACATGTAATATATAATATTGATAAACAATTATTTATGTAATTGTGTGTCTTTAATAATGCCAAGTTTATCTCAATTTTAAAGCGGGAGCAGTGTGTTTGCCAATAATTAGCCCTGAGCCTTATTCTGCCATTAACCTAAAGACAAATATTTAATTCGCTTATGATAGATTTTACGTTTAACATGAAATGGAAAGCGGTAGTTACATGCTTTTTCATTATGCTCTGCTGTTGCTTAAAAAGCCAGGCGCAGGGTAAAACAATTACCGGAAAGGTAATTGATGGTGCCACTAACGAAACCCTGATAGGGGCAACAGTACAAATCAAGGGAACTACACAAGGTGTCGCGACAGACGTTAATGGAAACTTTAAAATAAATGCCGCTGATGGCGCTATTTTAGAAGTGAAAAGCGTTGGGTACACCGCTATTACTATCGCTGCTGTATTTGATCAGCCGATGATAATTAAACTGGCCCAAACCAGCAGCGCGCTTAATGAAGTATTGGTTGTTGGTTATGCCACTCAAAAGAAGGTAAGTTTAACCGGTGCGGTATCCAGTATTAAAAGCAGTGATATTGCCAACCTGCCCGTAGGAGGGGCCGACCAGATTTTGCAAGGTAAAGCAGCAGGTGTGGCGGTTACCCAAAATACCGGCGCGCCAGGTGATGGTATAAACATCCGCATCCGTGGTGTGGGTACTATTAATAATAACGATCCACTTTATATTATAGATGGCGTGCCAACCCAAAATGGCATTAATGAAATATCGCCGAATGATATAGAGAGTATCAGTGTATTGAAAGACGCATCTTCGGCAGCTATTTATGGTGCACGTGCATCAAACGGGGTAGTTATTGTAACTACCAAAAGAGGTAAAAATGGCCCGCCGAAAGTAAATATTAATGCCTATACGGGTGTACAAACATCGCAGCATTTGATAAAAATGGCTAATACGGCTCAATACGTAGCTGCTTATAATACCGCTGCAACCAACGATGGCCGTACGCTGATACCTGCAGATGTTATAGCTGGCCTGCCCGATGTAAACTGGCAAAAAGAAGTATTGAAACCGGCGCCTATCAGTAATGTGCAGGGCTCTATCAGTGGCGGTAATGATAATACTACGTACATCGTGTCTGCCAATTATTTTGGTCAGAATGGGCTGATTAAAAATTCAGATTTTGATCGGTTAAACCTGCGTACCGCCATTACAAGTAACCTTTCTAAATGGGTTACTATCGGTACAAACGTAAACCTGAGTTATTCTAAAACCCGTAAGGTTGGTACTTCGGGCGATGGATCTGGTGCAGGCAATCCCGGAGCCAGTGTATTACGTTATGCCTTGTTTAGAACGCCTGCTACGCCCGTTTATAATGCTAACGGCCAGTTTGTAGATCTGCCGGATCATCCCGAATTTTTTGGGGATGGCCTTAACCCGGTGGGTTATGCAGACAACTTTAATGATACGTATAACAACTATTCGGTATTGGGTAACGCTTACATCGAACTGCATCCCATTAAGAACCTCAAGATTAGAAGTGATTTCGGTACCAACTTTGCAATTACAGATTACAAGCAATTTTTTGCAACCTGGGGTATCGACAGGTTTTTTAATACCCCGAACAGCTTAGCACAATCAAACATGAACCAGTTTGATTATAACTGGACTAACACTGCTACTTATGACTGGACTCTTGCCAAGAAACATGTATTTAACTTCTTAGTAGGTAGTGAGTTGGTAAAAAGTAACATCAACACATTAAGCGCCTCGCGTAACACATTTGCAGATCAAAGTTCCACGTTCCAGTACTTGGATAATGGTGCAATTTCTACAGCATTAAATGGCAGCGGGCAAACCCATTGGGCTTTATTTTCATTATTTGGCCGCGTAAATTATGCTTATGATAATAAGTATCTGGCTACTTTTAATTTCAGACGCGACGGTTCATCCCGCCTGGACCCGCATAACCAATATGGCGATTTCTACGGAGGCTCATTAGGCTGGAGATTAGATCAGGAAGAGTTTTTGAAAGATGTAAAACCGATCAGCTTATTAAAACTGCGTGCCGGTATCGGGCAGTTAGGCAACCAGGAAATTGGTAATTACAGCTATGTTACCCAGGTCCAAAACACAGGGTATTATCCTTTTGGCGGTACCAGCAATCAGGGCAACTCGGTTGTTTATCTGGGTAACCCCAATGTTAGATGGGAAACCAGTACGCAAACAGATGTAGGTTTAGATTTGGGCTTGTTTAACAGTGCGCTATCTATATCTGCAGATTATTTTATCAAAAATACCTCGGGGGTATTATTGCAACCACAACCACCGCCAAGTGCAGGCGGTGCGGCAAGCGGTTATGTTAATGCCGGTAAAATACGTAACCAGGGCTTTGAGTTGGAAGTTACCTACCGCAATGCCATTAATAACAAGTTTAAATATGAAGTTATAGGCAATTTTGCTACGGTGCAGAATAAAGTAGTATCATTAAACGGCGGCGCGCCATTGGTAGGCGCCCGTATAGATAATAACTACTACGCCACGCAAACAGCCGTTGGGCAGCCAATAGGATCATTTTATTTACTGCAGGATGAGGGTATTTTCCAAAGCGCACAGCAAGTATTTACCCATGCTTACCAGGGGCCTAATATCAAACCCGGTGATGTAATGTTTAAAGATATTAGCGGGCCAAACGGCAAGCCGGATGGCGTAATTGATAATTACGACCGTACCTATGTAGGTAGCCCTATCCCCAAATTTACATATGGCTTAACCACTAATCTTTCTTACGCTAAATTTGATGTAAGCTTATTTTTTCAGGGTGTATACGGCAACAAGTTGTATAACCAGGTTAACACCGATATCGAAGGCTTTTATCGCGCCTTTAATATTACCGAGCGGGTAGCTACCCAAAGCTGGACCGGCCCTGGAAGTACAAACGAATTTCCGCGTTTATCGTGGGATGGCGCCACTAACAATAAGCAGCCCTCTACCCGTTTCTTAGAAAGTGGTTCATACCTGCGCCTTAAAAATGTGCAGTTAGGTTACACCCTGGGAGATCAAGTATTAAAAGCACTTAAACTTTCATCGGTTAGATTTTTTGTAAGCGCGCAAAATGTATTCACAGTTACCAAGTATACCGGTATAGATCCCGAAATGTATTCCAACAGCAACTCGGCCGGTGATGGTGTAAGAGCTGTGGGTATTGATTGGGGCACATATCCATCCGCGCGCACGTTTACCGTAGGTATTAACGCAAACTTTTAATCTTTAAAACTTACAGAAATGACAAAGAAATACATATATATAGCGATAGTTGGGAGCCTGGCCTTTTCGGCATCCAGCTGCAAAAAATCATTAGATCAACCCATATTAGGAACGTACGAGGCCGATAAGTATTTTAATTCATTGGCCAATGCTACGGCTGGTGTAAATGCAGCTTACGTACCGCTTAATTACACCGATGCATTTGCAAATGAAGTTTGGGTATTGGGCGATGTTGCCTCTGATGATGCCGTTAAAGGCGGTTTGGCTGGCGATCAGGCTGATATTGATAACATAAACAATTTTAACATACTCAATACCAATGCTGCGGTAGAAGGTGTGTGGGGTAGATATTATGATGGCATTTCGAAAGCTAATTTTGTTATTGGCGGCTTAACGGACGCTAACAAGGCCGTACCTGATGCCAGTAAAGCAACCATTGTTGGCCAAGCCAAATTTTTAAGGGCTTATTATTATTTTACCTTAACTAACAGCTATGGTGATATTCCATTGCGCTTACAGGTTGCCACTGCCGATAATCTGGGAGCACCTGCTGTGCCACAAGCACAAATTTATGCCCAGATAGAAAAAGATTGTACAGATGCTGCTGCTGCATTGCCAACAACCTGGAGCGGCGCCGATGCAGGGCGTGCTACCAAAGGAGCAGCTTTAGCATTATTGGCCAAAACCTATTTGTTTGAACAGAAATGGGCTTTAGCTGCATCAACAGCGCAACAGGTTGAGGCTTTGGGCATTTATTCATTAACCAATAAGTTTACTGATAATTTTACCGCAGCAACTAAAAACAATACAGAAGCTATATTCTCGATACTACATACCGCAGGCCTGAGTCCTAAACAAGGCAATGGCCTTAATCAGGCATTTGCGCCCAGGGGGGCGTTAAATGGTTACGGATTCTTTCAGCCTACTCAAAGTTTGGTGGATAATTTCGAAAAATCAACCGGTGGGGTAGATGATCCAAGATTGGATTATACCGTGGCACGTGCCGGTCACCCTTACTTTGATGTGGCTTATGATCCAACCTGGTCAAATACAGGTTATATGACTAAAAAACAAATTCAGCCTTTATCAGAAATTCCAGTTTCAACTAAAGGTGATGGTAATTTAAATGTCGAAGCTATCCGTTTTGCCGACGTGTTACTAATTGAAGCGGAAGCATTAAATGAGTCTGGAAGTAGCCCTGCCGCTTTGATACCACTTAATAAGATCAGGAAACGTGCCCGCGAAAGTTATTTGTACGATAGCTCGCTGGGAAGCCCAACCGTACCTGCCGGTTTGTTGCCCGATATTACAACAACCAGCCAGGCATCGCTTCGTGATATTATCCGTAAGGAAAGACGTTCAGAATTGGCTATGGAATTCGGTCGTTTCTATGATATTATTCGCTATGGAAGTGCCTATGCAACCAATGCGATGAAAGATATCCCGAACTTTAGTTATGCCAATAATAAGTTCTTCCCGATTCCGCAGAGCGAACGCCAAACTAATCCTTTATTAGGTAAATAATTAAAATGCTTAAGGACATGAAAATTTTAAATAGATATACGGGGTTAATTTTACTGGCCATTGTGCTGGTATTTAACCTGGCAGCTTGTAAAAAAGACGATAAACAGGAAGTGTTTAACCCCAACGAAACCAATATCAGTTTGGCTATTGATTCGGCCAATAAATTGTATGACAACACCAAAGAAGGCAGCAAGCCGGGTACTTATGCCGTTGGTGCAAGAACAGATTTAAAAACAGCTATCACACTGGCTACAGCTACCAAGTCATCAAACCAGTATAGCCAGCAGCAGGTTGATAATGCAACGGCAAACCTTTACCGTGCTATAGTAACATTTCAGTCGCGTTTAATACAAGATGTATCGCCGGGGAACCTGATTGCACAATGGACGTTTACGGGTAACGCTAATGATGTATCTGGCCACGGCCATAATGGTACGTTGATGACCGGCCCTTCCGGAACTAACACATTGCCGGCTTTAGTGGCTGACCGTTTTAACCAGACTAATAGCGCTTATGATTTTGCAAATGGGGCTAATATTGAAGTGCCATATAGTCTTGATTTAAATCCGAAAGAATTTACCATCAGTATATGGGTTAAACGCCATACCACTAATGCCAATAATTATATGTTTTCGCTGAATGATTATAATGGCTTTAAATTTCAGTTACAGGGTGGTAACTTCCTGTTCCTTACCATCCACGCTGATGACGGTTACCACGATGTAGATAGCAACCCAGGTGTGGTGCCACAAGATGTATGGACCTTCATTTCGGCTTCATACACTAACGGAACTATGAAGTTTTATGTAAATGATAAATTGGTTAAAACGGTTGCAGTAACGGGCACACCAATTACGCTTCCTTCACCTGTAGATCTTACTATTGGAACAAATTTACCTCATGGTAGCAACTATTTCATAGGCTCGCTGGATGATATCCGTTTCTACAATCGTGCCTTAACAGATGCGGAAGTATTATCTATTTACACTATCGAAAATAGTCTGTAAACATCTGGCTCTTAAACCTTCAAAGCAACAGCAGTGTACTTAAAGACTAATGTTGCTTTGAGGATTTTTTAAAACAAAAAACGATAACCACTGATAAACATATTAAAATCTCCAGAATACTACTTATGAAAAATTTTACTGCTTTTATTAAAAGCCTTGCCCTATGCTTAATAGTTTCTGGCAGCGCTGTTGCGCAACAGAACCATTTACCCGACTGGGCGTTCGGGGGATTTAAGAGGCCTGCCAATATTAACCCGATCATCTCGCCGGATAGTACTTCGAAATTTATCGATCCTATTTTAAATAAGCCGGTAAGCTGGGAATCTAACGATACCTTTAACCCTGCAGCTGCACTTATTAATGGCAAAATTGTGGTTCTATACCGTGCCGAGGATAAATCTGGCGTAGGCATAGGTTTCCGTACCTCGCGTTTAGGTTATGCATCAAGTACAGACGGGTTGCATTTTAAACGCAGCCATACACCTGTATTTTATCCCGCCAATGACAGCCAGAAGAAATATGAATGGCCGGGTGGTTGCGAAGACCCGCGTGTAGCTGTTACTGCTAACGGTACTTATGTTGTGTTTTATACCCAGTGGAACCGTGATGTGCCTCGCCTGGGCGTTGCTACCTCAAAAGACCTGAAACACTGGACTAAGCACGGGCCAATATTTGAAGATGCTTACAATGGAAAATTTCTGAATATCCCTCATAAATCGGCATCAATATTAACAAAGGTAGTAGGCGGCAAACAGATCGTCGCCAAAATAAATGGCAAGTACTGGATGTATTGGGGTGAGCTGCATGTGTATGCTGCAACCTCTGATAACCTGGTTGACTGGACACCACTCATCAATACTGATGGTAGCCTTAAAGAATTAATTTCGCCAAGGAAAGGATATTTTGATAGCGAGCTTACCGAATGTGGCCCGCCAGCTATATGGACCAACAAAGGCATCATCTTATTTTATAACGGAAAAAATAAAGCAGGTGATGACGGCGATAAGCGTTTTAACGGAAATTCTTATTGCGCTGGCCAGGCTTTGTTTGATAAAAACGATCCATCTAAACCTATAACCCGTTTGGATGTGCCATTTTTACGCCCAATGGAGCCATTTGAAAAAAGCGGACAATATGTTAATGGTACAGTATTTATAGAAGGTATGGTATACTTCCAGAAAAAATGGTTTTTATATTACGGTTGCGCTGATTCGAGGGTTGCAGTAGCTATATACAACCCGGCAAATGCTTCATCGCCAGATCCGGTTAATTGAGTTTAGTGTAAAATAAATCTGCAACCATTTATAGGTTACAAAATATTTCGGTTACCAGGGGATAGTCGATTTGACTGTCCCTTTTATTTATTTATTACAATTACCTAAATGCTTGCGAACTTTTATCGGATTTTAATATATAGAAGTGCCGCTTAATAATGTCGATTTTCTAATTGAAGCGCTATATTCAATACTTTTGTACAAGGTTTATAAACAATACATTAAGTAACTATTTGTAGATTAATGTATTAATTTGTTGAGCGAGTTCTTCAAGGTCGAACGGCTTGGCAACAAACGCATCCCAGCCATAGTGCCCCAAAGAGTCAATCACCCGCTGATGGGCAGAAAGCATGATAATTGGAATATGCTTTGTTTTTGGGTTTTTCTTAAGCTGCGAACAATACTCTCCGCCATTTATACCGCCTAAAAGGTAATCCAGCATAATCAGGTCTGGTCTATTTTCTTCTACCAAGGAAACAATGTCAGTAACCGAATGATAAGCAGCCACTTCATAACCGATGGAAGTCAACCATTCTGTAAGCATTTCCAAAATATCCTGATTATCCTCCAGGATAAGTATCCTTTTAAGTGCTTCTCTACCGTTATTTATCGTCATTATCTCTTCGTTCGGAATGATGCAACAGCAGTTGTCACATTTTGTTTAAATATTACAGATCCAAACCTTATTGCAACGTTGGTGTTTAACTGATCGGAATAATTTTCCGGAGTATTCCCCTGAGTTGTATTATTAAGTAAACTTCTTTTCTTTATAAGAAATTGATATTTTAGCCTTACATCTGCTAAACCCGGTATTTGCAACATGCCTTCGGGCCTTATGTATGCGCTTTAGTTGTGATACAATCATGAGAAAATACCGGATAAAACATGCTCAATGGCTAAAAAAACTAATTACGATTCTGAATTTTGCGGCAGTCTGCCCTTAAACCATATTAACGTAGTTCAATCCTATGGCTATCTGGTAGTGCTCGATAAAATCAATTTTCGTATCCTTCAGGTTAGCGAAAATTGTCCTGATTTATTCCTGACCGACTTTCATAGCGTTATAGGGAAAGACTTGACGGAATTTTGCAACACAAAGCAATTGAAGGAATTGCAAGGGCGTTTTGCCGAACGGTCTAAAGAGAAAATCCCTTTAACTCTGACGATTTTGGGTAAACGGCTTTTATCACTCGCGCATTTCAAGGATACCCATATCATACTGGAGATCGAGAAAACTTACCAGGCGGGTGAGCGTACCTTTACCAATGTTTATGAAGAGGTAAAATACGCGATGGCTACAATAGAGTCTGCTGAAACTATAAACGAGGCTAGCCAGGCGGCCGTTCATGAACTGAGAAAGATCACAGGCTTTGACGGCATTATGATGTACCGCTTTGATGAAGATTGGAACGGTACCGTGATTGCGGAAGAAAAAGAAGGCAATCTGGAGAATTACCTTGGACATACTTTTCCTGCTTCTGATGTGCCAAAACAGGCACGCGACCTATATTTAAAAAACCCATATCGGCTAATTCCTGACCGGGAGTATGAGCCAGTACGGCTCTACCCGGTGATTAATCCGGTTACTAATGCCTTTATAGACCTTTCTGATTGTAACCTGCGTGGCGTTGCAGCCGTTCACCTCGAATACCTGAAGAATATGAACGTGGATGCATCGATGTCCATTCGCGTTATTTGTAATAATACGCTTTGGGGGCTTATTGCTTGCCATCATCTTACACCACATTATTTGAATTTTGAATTGTGCTCGGTTTGTGAGCTGATTTCTTCGGTAATCTCTAATCGTATATCCGCGATTTTAAATAAGGATTTGTTTGAACAGGAAACTGAATTGCAGAAATACCAAACCACACTTATTGCACAGGTTTATGCAGAGCATGAACTCATTCCGGGTTTGATGCCGGAAGAGGGTATCAATGTGTTAACCACGTTTGGGGCAGGCGGGGCAGTTGCTTTCTATCAGGGTGCTTATCGCACTATTGGCGAGGTACCAGATAGAGATATGGTAGAAAATTTGCTGCTCTGGCTTCAGAATAAAGAGTTAGATCGGGTGTTCAATACAGATCAACTGCCCGAATTATTTGATGAAGCTATGCCTTATGCAGTTATCGCCAGCGGGTTACTGGCTATACCGGTAGATAAGAGGAACGGGGAGTTTCTGATCATTTTTCGCCCGGAGGTGGTACAGACCATCAATTGGGGGGGCGATCCGGGAAAAACGATCAATTTTGATCCTGATGGTACCAAATACCATCCGCGTGCCTCTTTTAAAATATGGAAGGAGCTGGTTCATCATACTTCCGAACCCTGGACAAAACAAGAACTGGAAACAGCAGAAAACCTCAGGACGTTTATTTACGAGTTCAGAACAAAACAAGCTAATTATAATTAACGCGTGGCTAAACAGACTTTGAAATTTTCCGAATCAAGAGCGACCGACCGTTATATCGTGGCCATTGGCGCATCAGCAGGCGGACTGGAAGCCATTCACGAGTTTTTTGATCACATGCCCGAAAACTCAGGGTTTACTTTTGTGGTGATCCAGCATTTATCGCCGGATTATAAAAGTCTGCTGGCCGAATTGGTAGCCAAACATACCCGTATGAAGGTTCTGGAAGCTGCCAACGATGAAAAGTTACAACGTAACTGTGTGTACATTATCCCAACTAAAAAACTGATGACCATTAAAGGACATCAGTTGAAATTGGTAGATAAGATTAAAGATAAAGCCCCTAATACGGCAATAGATACTTTCCTTTTTAGCCTGGCTAAAGAGAAGAAAGATAAAGCAATAGCCATTATTCTTTCCGGCACCGGTACTGATGGAACTAAAGGCATAGAAGCGGTTAAAGAAGCGGGTGGTATGGTGATGGTTCAAGAACCCGCGTCGGCAAAATTTGATGGTATGCCTAATAGTGCCATTACTTCGGGCAACGCCGATTTTATTTTGCCACCGGCAAAAATGCACCTGGAACTACACCATTTCGTACAGCAAAAATCAGCGCCAGAACTGGCTTCTGATCAACTGGACGATTCCCTGATGAATGAATTGTTTCAACTGGTTAGTCAGAACAGCGATCAGGATTTCAATCTGTATAAAACACCTACTATTCTGCGCCGCATAGCCAGGCGGATGGCGGCAGTGGAAGTACCTGATATCCAGGATTATGTAGCCTTGCTACACCAGGATGCCGGTGAGGTTAAACTGTTGGCTAAAGATTTTTTAATCGGTGTGACTAAGTTTTTTAGGGACAAAGCGGCCTTTGAAATATTAGCCAAAGATATTATCCCTGAGCTGATCCGTCAGAAACAGGAGGGAGACCTGCTTAAAGTATGGGTTTGTGCCTGCAGTACGGGAGAGGAAGCCTATTCGATCGCCGTACTGATTAATGATTGTTTACAGCAAGCCGGTAAAAGCCTGGAGGTAAAGATTTTTGCTACCGATGTGGACGAAAAAAGTATAGAAATTGCCGGTAAGAACAGCTATCCGCTGACGGTTGCTAAAGAAATACCATCCGCATTACTAAAAAAATATTTTGTTAAGGACCGTAAAAGTTATTCGGTTATTCCGTCCATCCGCAAACAGATCGTTTTTGCGCGGCACAACGTAATTAAATCGCCGCCATTTATCAAAAACGATTTAGTTACCTGCCGCAATATGCTGATCTACATGAATAATCTGTTACAGCAAAAAGTAGTGGCAACTTTTCATTATTCGCTGAATAAAGGTGGTTTTTTATTCCTGGGCTCCAGCGAGAATGCCGCTAGCATTAAAGAAGGCATTACAGAGATCAGTAGTAAATGGAAAATCTACCAAAAATCAGGTACCATTAATTATGGCCTGCACCATACGTATACCGCAGCGGCACCGTCATTGAGAGCTCCAGAGAAAAAGGTTGTCAAACCATTAGAGTCTGATAAAACCATTGAACAGGATTTCCTGGAACTGATCACCGATGAGTTTGACGCGGTCGCTATTTTTATTGATAAAACTTATATCGTTAAAGATACGATTGGTAATTACCGCAGATACCTGAATCTGCCCGAGAAAAAACTTGACCTGAATATCCTGAACCTGGTTAGCCGCGATGTAGCATTGGTGTTGAATACAGCTATTCGCAGGGCATGGAAAGAAAATAAGAAAACCTACCTCAATAAAATCCGGATCAAACGGGACAAAGAGGAAATGTTTCTGCAGATCACAGTAAAACCTCCGGAGGACGGATCTTCACACGGGCATACCTTGTTGATGTTCACGGAAGCCCAGGCAGAGCCGGGGACCAAAGAAGGAATCACATTGCCTACCATCGGGGCTGAGCATCAACAGGAGCATATTCTGGAAGTGGAAGCCGAACTGAATGAAACCCGGGCCAATTTGCAGATGGCCGTGGAGGAGATGGAAACCACTAATGAGGAGCTACAATCCAGCAATGAAGAATTACTGTCAGCCAATGAGGAACTGCAATCAGGTAACGAAGAGTTACAAAGTCTGAATGAAGAATTGCATACCTTGAATACAGAACACCAGGTTAAGATCCGTGAACTGATTGAACTGAATGATGACCTGGATAACTATTTTAAAAGCACGGACATTGGCCAACTTTTTATTGATTCGGGCATGCGTATCCGCAAGTTTAACCCGGCAGCTGTAAAGATCGTTAACCTGATTGAAGCAGATATTGGTCGGCCTATTAGCCATATTTCCAGCAATATTCAATATGATCATCTGGTGAATGATATGCATACGGTACTATCTAATGAGCAGGTGGTGGAAAAAGAGGTTAGGGTTAGGGACGGTAAAAATTACCTCATGCGCATTATGCCTTACATCCGTAAGGATAAACAGCGGGACGGCGTAGTGATCACCTTCATAGATATTTCAGTGGTGACCGAGTTAAACAACATTATCTCAGGTGTGTTTAACGCAAGTTCGGCAGCGATCCTTGCCTTTAAGGAAGAACGAAACCGTTCCGGGAAAATTACCGATTTTAAATGTATTGCCTATAATAATGCCGCTCTGCAATTATCAGAAAAGCAGGCAGAGCAATTGAATACAAATCCTTCTATTAAGGAGTTTGCAGATTTATCTCATACCATTACATTCGACCAGTTCGTTAAGGTAGCAGAAGGGGCCAAACCATTGCAAACCGAATTGCAAACCGTTAGCAATAACTGGTACCAGGTGGTTACAGCCAAGATGGATGATGGTTTTGTTGTCAGTTTAACTAATGTAACCGACCGGCGTAATGCAGAGCAAAAACTACGTAAAAATTACCACGAGCTAATTACTGCCCGTGAGGGTCTAAAGACGTTAAATAACCAGCTGGAAGACCGGGTGTTTGAACGTACGCGTAAACTGACGGAAAGCGAAGAAAGGTTTAACCTGGTATCTAAAGCAACTAACGACACGATCTGGGACTGGAACCTGATTAACAATACGATGTGGCGCAGCGAAAATTTTACGGTGATGTTTGGTTACGAACGTGACCCGGAAACCAACCATATTGGTTTCTGGTTCGAGAAAATTCATCCGGAAGACCGCCAACGCGTGCAAGACAGTGTTTACCAGGCCATCAATCAACATGAAAAGAACTGGTCGGCCGAATATCGGTTTTTAAAAGCCGATGATACCTATGCTTATATCCTGGATCGCGGAAGTATACTCGAAGATGAGTTCCGTACACCTTATAGGCTGGTGGGCTCTATTATCGATATTACCAAACAGAAAGAAACAGAAAACAACCTAATTAAGGCGCAAACAGCTACCGAGGAATTGATGCGTAAAAAGGATGAGTTTATGAGTGTTGCCAGCCACGAATTAAAAACTCCTGTAACCAGCCTGAAAGGCTCGCTGCAAATTTTGCAGCGTATGACTTCCAAAATGGACGCTAAAGATCCGATTGTATCTTTTATAGACAAGGCCGAAAAGCAAACCGGTAAACTAACCGTTCTATTAGATGATTTGCTGGATGTAACCAAGATCCAGGAAGGAAAGCTGCGATTGAATTACGAGCGATTTGATGCAGTTAGTATGGTACGGGAAAGTGTTGACGAGGTTCGGGCTCAAGGCGGAAGCCATGAGTTGATCTTTGACTGTGAAGAAAAGGCTGAAGTTAATGCTGATCGGGCCCGCTTAGAACAGGTGATCAATAATTTCCTTACCAACGCCATCAAATATTCTCCGGAAGCAAAACGGGTAGAAATTAGGTGTGATGTAAAGGACGGATTGTTTAGTGTGCAGGTTAAAGATTTTGGAATAGGTATCCCCCCAGGTAAACGTGAGTTTCTGTTCGACCGCTTTTACCGCGTTCAGGAATCATCCACACACTTTGCTGGCTTAGGACTTGGCTTATATATCTGTTCGGAAATTGTGAAACGCCACCATGGTACAATCGGAGTTGAAAGTGAAGAGGGAAGAGGTTCAATTTTTTGGTTTAGCATTCCGGTAAATTAACTTATTAATTAAGTTATACCTTCTTATGGAAAAGGAAATATGAAACCCGGCGATAGCCGCATTTTACTGGCCGAAAGTATCGGTACACAAACTTAGCAACCTCGGCTACAAGCGGCAACTCCAGTATTTGAATCGAGATGGCCTTGATGTATTACATATTCTGTTTTTAAAGATATTTATATACCGCCGTATGGGTTTGTAGTTAATGGCAGAATAAAATTTAAACTGCAAGTAAAACCTCAATGAGGGTAAGTTGGTTTGTAAAGATGTTATAGGAGATTGCTTCTAATAACAGATAAATTATAAAAAGCTGTATCTTCAATCGTATAATCAATTCAATACCTATGTCCAGTAAAAAGCCATGTATCCCGCCCGATGGCGAAGGCATTTCAAATGGAACCAGGCGTGATTTTCTAAAAAAATCGTCGCTGGTAACTGCTGTCCTTTTAACACCAGGTACTGTTGTAGAAGCAGCAGAAAAACAATGGGACGAGAAATTTGCAGATATTTTTGAAAAGATCCCGGTAAGCCTTGAGGTGAACGGAGTGAAACATAACTTATCAGTTGAACCGCGTGTTACACTGTTGGACGTTTTGCGCGAGCAGCTTGATCTAACCGGTACGAAAAAAGGGTGCGACCGTGGCCAGTGTGGTGCCTGTACGGTACATGTAGATGGTGTGCGCATTAACTCTTGCTTAAGCCTGGCTTTAACTAATGATGGTAAAAAAATCACTACTATTGAAGGGTTAGCCAAGGGCGATGAACTGCACCCCATGCAGGAGGCTTTTATTAAGCATGATGGTTTTCAATGTGGCTATTGTACTTCTGGTCAGATCATGTCGGCAGTAGCATTGATGAAAGAGGGTCATACCCGTTCTGAAACTGAAATACGGGAATTTATGAGCGGTAATATTTGCCGTTGCGGTGCGTATCCCAATATTGTGAATGCTATACAGGATGTTAAACAACAAGGAGGGCTGTCATGAATCAGTTTCAGTATTTAAAGCCGCTGGAAACAAGCGTAGCTATCAAATCATTAACAAAAGATCCCAATACCCACTTTTTGGCAGGAGGCACTAACCTGGTGGATATGATGAAAATGGGTTTGGTTACGCCCCATAAACTGGTTGATATTAACCGGCTTCCATTAAAAAGTATTGCAAAAACAAGTACAGGTTTACATATAGGTGCCCTGGCCAGCAACAGTGAGGTGGCCGAACATGGGGATATAAAAGCTAATTATCCGTTGTTATCGTTAGCTATCAACGCTGGTGCATCGCCGCAATTGCGGAATATGGCTACTGTTGGCGGTAACCTGATGCAGCGTACCCGTTGCCCGTATTTTTTTGATCTTACCATGCCTTGTAACAAACGCTTGCCTGGTAGCGGATGCGCTGCGTTGGCTGGTTATAACCGGATGCATGCCCTTTTTGGCGCAAGTGATAAATGTATTGCTGTAAACCCCAGCGACATGAATGTAGCCATGGTTGCCCTCGATGCGGTAGTGCATGTAAGCGGACCCAAAGGTGCACGCGCTATTAAGTTTGCTGATTTTCACAGGCTACCCGGCGATCATCCTGAATTTGACAATACGCTGCAAAAAGATGAGCTGATTACATCTGTTGAGCTGCCTGCTTCTGCCACGTCATTTAACAAACATGTTTATTACTTAAAAATACGTGACCGTACTTCTTATGCTTTTGCATTGGTGTCGGTAGCGGCAGCTTTGCACATCGAGAACAATGCCATCGTAGGTGCCCGGTTGGCTATGGGTGGTGTGGCCCACAAACCGTGGCGTTTAACGACCGCGGAAGCTTTTCTCAAAGGAAAATCAGTAACAGAAGACACTTTTAAGCAAGCTGCACTAATTGCTATGCAAGGTGCAAAGGCGTATGAGTATAATCAGTTTAAATTGAAACTGGCTCCAAATGCAATCATTCAATCATTGAAAATAGCCTCAGGTTTAGTTACCGCATAATATTCGAATTATGAACAACACCGTCATAAAAAAAGACGCTATAGGCGATCCTTTAAGCCGTGTAGATGGCAGGTTAAAAGTAACCGGTGGCGCCAAATATTCGGGCGAATATAAGGTTGCCGGATTAACTTATGCCGTATTGGTACCCGCTACCATAACCAGCGGTACCATAATAGCCGTTGATACCAAGGCTGCAGAATGGGCGCCGGGAGTGTTAGCCGTTATTACGCCCTTCAACGCCTCTAAAGTACCCGGCTATCAGGCAGATGCTGCCAAGCCGATCAAAGGGCTGAAGTTATTTAACGATAATAAAGTTTATTTCAATGGGCAGCCGATAGCAATGGTGGTGGCCGATACTTTTGAGCGCGCCACTTATGCGGCCAGTCTGGTTAAGGCCACTTATGAGAAACAGCCTTTTGAAACTAATTTCCACAGAAATTTAGATAAAGGCGTAGTACCGCAAAACGGTAACTATAAAGACTATGTACGCGGAGAAGTTAATGCTTATAAGAATGCACCGGTACAGATAGAGCAGGAGTATACGTTGCCGTCTGAAATGCATAACCCGATGGAGCTGCACGTAACTACTGCGTTTTGGGATGGTGATGATAAGGTAACGCTATACACCAAATCGCAAGGTGTTAAAGGTTCGCAACGGGCAATAGCTACCGCCTTTAACCTTGATCCAACTAATGTGCAGATCAACTCACATTTTGTAGGTGGTGCATTCGGGTCATCTTTGCGTACATGGCCACATGAGGTTGCGGCTGTACAAGCTGCAAAAATGGTTAAACGGCCGGTAAAGCTGACCCTTACGCGCGAGCAAATGTTTACCCTGGTAGGCTATCGCCCGCAAACTATTCAAAAAATTGGTTTGGGTGCCACAGCCGATGGTAAACTGGTAGGTATCACACACGAGTCACACTCACAAACCGCCGTTTATGAAGAGTTTACAGAAAATTCGGTAAACGTTTCAAGGTTCTTGTATAATAGTCCCAATGCCAATACGCTATATAAAGTTATTCCACTCAATGTTGGCGTTCCTGCACCCATGCGTGGGCCAGGCGAGGCTACAGGATCGTTTGCACTGGAATCAGCTTTGGATGAGTTATCCTACAAGCTTAATCTCGACCCTATTGAATTGCGGCTTCGTAATTATGCCGACATTGATTTGGAACGAAACCTGCCATGGTCGAGCAAATACCTGAAAGAATGCTACCAGCAAGGTGCCGATGCTATCGGTTGGAACCAGCGTGCCACACAGCCCGGTACCAATCGTGACGGCGAATGGTTGGTTGGTTACGGCATAGGTTGTGGTGCCTTTGGCGCTTACCGAAGCTTAACCCAGGCAAAAATTAAACTATTGCCCAACGGTACGGTGAATATCCAGAGTGCTACCAGCGATATTGGCCCCGGCACGGCAACAGCTATGGTTTTAATTGCCGCTGATACATTGGGGCTTCCTGCCGATAAAATTACTTTTGAATTGGGTAACTCGGCCTTTCCGGTTGCACCAACGCAAGGTGGCTCGGCTACGGTATCGTCAGTAGGTTCTGCCGTGCATGATGCCTGTGTCGCCCTGAAACAAAAACTATACGTGTTAGCTGGAAAATCGGAAAACAGTACGGATGAAATTGACTACGCCAATATTTTGCAACAGCATAATCTACCTTCGCTGGAATTAACGCAAGAATCAAAAAGCGGAGCCGACGGGCAAAAATATTCGATGTACTCATTCTCTGCACATTTTGCACAGGTATATGTACATCCGCTGACTGGCGTAGTAAAAATTAAAAAAGTAGTTGCCGTGGTTGATGCAGGTAAAATCGTAAACCACAAAACTGCCAGCAGCCAGATGATTGGTGGGGCAGTAGGCGGTATTGGTATGGCCATGACAGAAGAAGCTGTTTTTGACGATAGATACGGCCGTTACATAAACGGCAACTTTGCCGATTACCACGTGCCTGTTAATGCTGATATTCCGCAAATACAAGCTATATTTATAGATAAGGCCGATACGATTATCAATCCGGTTGGTACTAAAGGTATCGGTGAAATTTCTTTGATCGGCGTAGCGGCCGCGTTAGCTAATGCGGTGTATAATGCAACTGGCAAACGCGTTAGGGAATTGCCAATTACGCCCGACAAGTTAATATAGTTGTACCGTTTTTGAACGATGAAAGAGATCACTGATATAGTAGCTGCTTACGATGAAGCTGTAAAGTTGGGAAAGAAAACAGCTTTGGCTACGGTAGTATTGGTGGAAGGTTCGGCGTATCGCCGTGCCGGTGCCCGGATGCTGATCACAGAGGATGGAGAGCTTACAGGTGCCATTAGTGGAGGCTGCCTGGAGGGTGATGCATTACGCAAAGCCCGGCTGGTGATTCTTCAACAGGAAGCGTTACTGGTTACTTACGATACCACCGACGATGATGATGCCAAATTGGGTGTAGGGCTGGGTTGTAATGGAATTATCCATATTTTAATTGAGCCTATTATCAATGACCGGGAGGATAACCCAATTGCCCTTTTTAGATTGATATTAGTTAAACGCCAATATGGTGTACTTGCTACTGTGTTTTCTATCGATGAGCGAAAAGCGCCTCAGCCAGGAACCTGCTTATGTATGACTGACGAACAGGTTATTATTACCAAATCCATACTGAAGGATCATAAGCTTGCTATTATCAACGATGCTGAAAGTGTATTAGGTGAACGCCAATCAACAATTAAAAATTATAAAGAAGGTGTTGTTTATACCGCATTTATTGAATTGGTGAAGCCTGTAATTTCGCTTGTTATTGCAGGTGCGGGTAATGATGCCATTCCACTTACCAAAATGGCTGGTGTTTTGGGCTGGGACATTACTATCGTTGACGGACGAAATAATTATGCCGTAAGCGAACGATTTCCGCAAGCGCGTCGCGTTATTGTAGCCAGGCCAGAAGAAATACTTTCTCATATAAACATCAATGAGTGGACTGCCATAGTAATGATGACCCATAATTATAACTATGAGATGGCTTTCTTAAAAGAGCTTTCACGAGAGTCATTTAACTATGTTGGCATACTTGGCCCTAAAAAGAAACTGAACCGGATGTTGTGCGAGTTGCAAGAACAGGGCATTATATTAAATAATGAACAACTCGATCGCTTGCACGGCCCGGTTGGATTAGATATTGGTTCTGAAGGTGCGGAGGAAATTGCATTATCTGTTTTAGCGGAAATCAAAGCGGTATTATCTAACCGTAATGGTTACTCTTTAAAATATAAAGCTGATCCTATCCATGTTTCTGAAATGAAACCATTGGCATCCAAATGACAGGCGTAATAATTTTGGCGGCAGGCCGGGGCAGCAGATTTGGCCAACCGAAACAGAATCTTATTTTTCAAAACCAGACCTTGTTGGAGCGCGCAATTACCACGGCAATAAGTTCGATGTGCCGCCCAATTGTTGTAATTACAGGGGCGCATGCCGGATTACTTGACATTTCTGTTAAAGCTCCGAATGTCAGTATTTTTTTTAACCCAAATTGGGAAGAAGGTATGGCATCGTCCATTAGAGTGGGCATCGAAGCTATGAAAAAGGACCCAGCTATTGATAGCGCTTTAATTATGCTTTGCGACCAGCCCTTGGTTACTCCTGCATTGATTAATGATATGCAGCGAAAGCAGGAGATATCGGGTAAAACCATTGTGGGCTGTACCTATAACGGTACGGTTGGCGTACCTATGTTATTTCATCGCGTGCTTTTTGACGAACTGCTACAGTTGCAGGGACATGAAGGCGCAAAAAAGATCTTAAAAAATCATCCTGAAAATATTGAAACCCTCCCTTTTGAAGAGGGACGTTTTGACATAGACACCCCGGAGGATTATGAGCGGCTAATTAAAAATTACACTTCTTAATAATTAACCGCTCAGCCATTTCATTATGGCTGCCTCGATCTTCCGGGAATCTCAGAGAAGGTGATTTGTTTATCCTTGGGTAGGCGTTTTTAAAGGTGCCTGAAAAATGAGAGACAAGGTATTATGGCTCTCTTCTAAATGGATTAAATGAGCAATCCTTTTTGTTAATTTATGAAGTGGGTTGAGTATTTTATCTGATACATATTAACTTAGCGTTTATATTCTGTTAAATTAATCCGTAACTTCGGGTTTGATAAGGTGGGTTTTTCTGGTAATACGATTTCTGATACTGTACTAACTGCGTTGCTCCGCGATGGAGATCAGAAAGCTTTTGCCCAGTTATATCATCAATACAGTGGGAAATTATACCTCAATGTATTGAAGATGGTAAAAGATGAGCAGGTTGCTGAAGAACTTATCCAGGAGTTATTTGCAAAGATTTGGCAAAAACGAGCCGATCTAAATATCGATACAGATTTTTTGGCTTACCTGTACAGAAGCGCTCAAAATCTGGTTCATGATTTTTTCAGAAGATTGCAACGAGACAAAAAAATGCGTGACCATTTTATGGCAATAGCCGTAACCCAGTACGAGCATATTGAAGAAGGCCTGCATTACCGAGAAAGCGAGAGTATTTTAAAGGAAGCGATAGCGAATTTATCGCCTCAGCAACGCAATGTTTACCAGTTTTGTAAAATTGATGGCGGTTCTTATAAAGAAGCTGCCGAGGAATTAGGTATTTCTATCCATACAGTAAAAGAATACCTGGTTAAAGCCAACAAAGAAGTTAAAAGTTACCTTTTAAATCATCTTGATGCTTCTTTTGGCGTACTGTTTTTTATGATTTTGAAAGACAGGATCCGTTAAGAATCCTTTTTCTTAAAAAAATCAATTTCAATCCCCCCGTTTCCTTTTTTCATCCGTCTTTAATAAAATCTCCGGATGGATTATGGAAAATAACGATCAAATCTTATTTAGTAAGCTTATAAAAAATGGATGTTCTGTTGCCGAAGCAGAGCAGATCATTGATTTATTGGCTTCGGAACAAGATTCAGTATATAAAGATTTAGTCCTTGCACAACTGGCCCAACCGGTAAAAGAGGAAGAGGTTTCTGAGGAACTGCGCAACAGGCTTGATAAAAGACTACAAAATATTTTTGATGAAACCCCGGTAGTAAAACTACAGCCAAACCGCTCTAAAATTTCTTATATAAGATTTGTTGCCGCTGCAGTTGTACTGTTATTTATATCTGCAGGTGCATACTTTTTGTTAAAGGAGCAGGCACCAAAACAGCAGGTTGCCGCTCAGAAATATAACATCCCCGCAGGAGGTAATAAAGCCATACTTACTCTGGCCAACGGGAAACAAATTGTATTAACTGACGCTAAGAACGGTGAATTGGCTAACGAAAGCACAATAGTCATTAATAAAACCGGCAGGGGAGTGGTGAGGTACGATGGAACCTCGGCCGGTGGTGAGCTTACTTACAATACCATGAGTACACCACGCGGTGGCCAGTATACCTTAATCTTGTCCGACGGTACTAAGGTGTTTATGAATGCGGCTTCATCATTAAAATATCCAACTTCTTTTTCTGGTAACGAGCGTAAAGTGGAATTAAAAGGCGAGGCCTACTTTGAGGTAGCGCATAATAAAAAGATGCCATTTAGGGTAGAAACACCATCACACCAGGTTGAGGTTTTGGGTACGCATTTTAATGTTAACGCTTATGATGACGAACCCGCTGCTAAAACCACCCTGTTAGAAGGCAGTGTAAAAATTAACAAAACAGTTGATGGCAAAGTAATTAATGACGCCGGTTACAAAATATTAAGGCCCGGGGAGCAAGCTACAGTGAAAGCCGACATACAGGTAGCAAATGCCGATGTTGATGAGGCCATAGCCTGGAAAAACGGCGTTTTTGTTTTTAACGACGAAAAGATAGAGAGTATAATGCGCAAAATATCACGCTGGTATAATGTGGATGTTGACTATAAGGGTAAAATAACCAGCGAAGGTTTCGGGGGTACAGTTTCCAGATCGAAAGATATTTCGACCATTTTACATGTGTTGGAGGAAACAGGAGGCGTGCACTTTAAAGTTGAGGGAAGGAGGGTAACGGTAATGCCCTGATCTTACTTAAATAAGTAATTGATCTGAAACAAAAAAACCAGGAGTGCTTGGACCCACCCCCGGTTATCAATTTGGATTAGTTTATTGAAAAAAATGCTGTGAACACTTAATCAACACTACGCTATTCATCCGCTCCAAAAAGATTGAATGAAGTGCGCAGATAAATCCACATCATCCCTTATAAGTATCATAAAATGCTTTTCAAGGGGTAAAACCAAATGTATGAAATTTTATCTACTCTTTAATTCCAGGAAATTTGCTACTACTTCTACGTTTCGTGTAATAAAATTAACGTTAGTACTGCTTGTTGTATTCTTTCTGCAGGTAAGTGCCGCGTTGGCGCAAAAAATCACCCTCAAGAAAAATAACGCTCAGCTTGTCGAGATATTTAAAGATATCAGGCAGCAAACCGGTTACGATTTTGTTTTTACCACCCAGCAAATTGCTACAGCCAAAAAAGTAAGCATTAATGTAAAGGATGTTTCACTGGTCGACGTGTTAAAAATTTGTTTTGAAGGCCAGCCCTTCACCTATGCCATCGAAGAAAAAACAATTGTTGTTAAATCGAAGCCCCGTGTTGTTAATACTCCAACCCCGCCTCAAACGCAAAGCCAGCTAATTAAAGGCCGTGTGGTTGACGCCCAGGGGCAACCCTTGCCATCGGTTACCGTTTGGTGCGTAGAAAGTCAGAAATACACAGTTTCGAGCCTCAATGGCGAGTTTTCTATTCTTGCCGATCCGGGTTCTACACTACGCTTTACCTATATTGGTTACAAGCCATTATTGATTAAGGTAAGCGATCAAACTTTCTTAAACATCAGTCTTGCCACCGCTAATGTTGATCTGGGCGAGATTGTGGTGGTAGGCTACGGCCAGGTTAAAAAAGAAAACCTAACAACAGCCGTAAGCACCATCACTGCCGATCAGATTGTTGAAATGCCAACCTCAAACCTGTCGCAGGTATTTGCGGGCAGGTTGCCGGGTATGCTGGTACGCACCAGTTCGGGAACGCCCGGTGGCGAAACTGCCAATTTACTGGTACGTACCACCAATAGCGCCGAAGCCCCTTTGCTTGTTATTGATGGTGTGCCCCGCTTTAATACCAATAATACCAACGGAGCAACGGAAGTAAACCTCAACTTTATTGACCCTAATGAGGTTGAAAGCATCACCGTTTTAAAAGACAATGCCGCCACTGCAGTTTATGGCTCACGTGGTGCCAATGGTGTAATTATTGTTACCACCAAACGCGGTAAAATAGGTAAGCCTCAGTTTAATTATACCGGCAATTACACGTTTAGCTCGCCGGGCAAAATGGTTAAAAATTTAGATTCTTACGGATACGCAACAGCTCTAAACGAATATTATGTAAACAGCGGGCTGGCTGCGCCGTATTCGGCAAGTGTGCTTGATACTATTAAAAGGCAGTTAAACCCGTATAAGTATGCAAATAGCGATTGGGTAAAGGTGCTTACCGGCAACCAGGCATTTGTACAAAACCATAGCCTAAATGTTAACGGAGGTTCTGAAGCTATTAAGTACTTTATTTTAGGCAACTATACCGATCAGGGTGGTATGTATCCTACCAGTTCATTTAAACGGTATACCTTCCAAAATAACCTGGATATTAAACTGAGCCGTGATTTTAAAGCGCAGATTAACCTCGGTTACCGCTACGGCGATCAGAATTTACCAAGCGGTGGTGACCCTATAAATGCCGCGCTTAATGCATCGCCATTGGCGCCAATTTACAATGCTAACGGTACTTTTGGCAGTGCACCAAGTGGTAGCGCCTATAACCCACTGGCCATGATTTCGCCGCAATCAGGATACGCGTATACCAAAAATAATTTCCTGACTGGTAACGGCCGTTTAACCTACGAATCATCCTTCATCAAGGGTTTATCGGCTTACGGGAACTTCGATATTGAGAAAAACTTTCAACGTGCTAAAACTTATGTAGTGCCGGTTCCGCTTTATAGGGTTGATGCCTCTTCGCCCACCGGTTACACGCAAACCGGCGGTACAGGCAACCCAAGCTTAACCGATGCTACTGCCGATTACAATACCTACACGCAGGATTTAGCCCTTAATTACACACGCGATTTTGGTAAACATAGCATTGATGTGTTGGCGCTCTATAATATTTCAGAAGCACAATCAAACACCAATAGTGATAAACGTTTAAACCTGGTAGCGCCTGGTTTGGATATTTTAAATATTGGCTCAACTGTAGGCGAAACCACCACTGGCTCACGCACCCAGTTTGCCCGCGAAGGTTATGTAGGCCGTGTTAATTACGCGTTCGACAAACGGATATTATTGGAGGGTAGTTTCAGATACGATGGTTCAACCTATTTTGCGCCGGGCCATCGCTGGGGCTTTTTCCCGGGCGGGTCGGCAGCATGGATTATCTCTAAAGAAAACTTTTTCAAAAACTTATTGCCTGTTGTATCTAACTTAAAACTTCGTGGCTCGGTTGGTTTAACCGGTGATGATGGTATTGGCTCGTATACCTACTATTATACTTATGGTGTTGCCAATACCGGTGTACAAAATACAAGGGGCTATATTTTCGGTACAACATACACCCCAACGTTCTACCAAACCAACAGCACTTTACCCAATGCAGATATCACCTGGGCAAAAAACAGGCAGGAAAACATAGGTTTTGATGCCGAACTATGGCACGGCCGTTTGGGTATCACCTTTGATATTTACCAGAAAGACCGTTATGACATGCTGATGTCGCAAACGTATAATCTGCCAACAACTTTCGGTATTGGTGGGCCGATCCAAAACTTTGCCCGTTTGCGAAACAAAGGCTTTGATATCGACCTTAATAGCCAAAACAGGTTTAATAAAGATTGGTCGCTTAATGTAAATGCCAATTTTACACTGGTTAATACCAAGGTGCTTGATTATGGAACCAAAAATCTGCCGCCATATCAGCAGCTGGAAGGGCATTCGGTTAATACATTGGTAGGTTACCATGCTGTAGGCATTTTCCAGAATGCAGCGCAGATTGCCGCATGGCCGGTAGATCAGGATGGGTTAAAAAATGCAACCATTAAACCCGGCGATGTAAAATACGCCGATATAAACGGCGATGGCAAACTAACAGCTGCCGACCAGATCACGATTGATAATTACGGTTTCCCCCCAATTAACTTTGGTTTCGGGTTTACGTTAAAATACAAAAGTATATCATTAGCCACTTTGTTTAATGGGGCACTGGGCGGTAAAATACAGTATTCTACCAATAACTTACTTTGGCAATACACTTATGATAATGCCTGGAGGCCGGGTAATGATAATGCTAAATATCCACGCTTAGCATCTTCCTCTAACAATTCCCTGCCATCTGATGCTACTTTAATCAATGATAATTTTTTAAGACTGAGAGATTTGCGCCTTGGGTATGACCTGCCCGAAAAATGGACTAATGCCATCAAAATAAAACATATCAAAATATTTGCAGAGGGATCTAACCTGCTAACCTGGACTTCGGTACTGGGTGGTATAGATCCGGAAACGCCTAACCTGGGTACAGGAGGGGCTACAGGTGGTTTCTATCCTAATCAGAAGAATATCGGTTTTGGTGTAAATGTTAATTTTTAATGATTATTACGATGAAAAATAAATATATAACCGGCTGTTTATCATTGGTAATGTTGATGTTCTCCTGCAAAAAGGATATATTGAATATTGCGCCAACAAACCAGATCAACGATGTATTGCTTTGGAGCAACCAGCAACTGGTGTTAACTTATACAGCTAATTTTTATTCGCAATTAAATTCGGGTTTTGTAGCGCCGTTTAACTCAGCACCTATTTATACAGATAATTTACTATCTGACCTTACTGACGATGCAACAGTAAACAGCACTGTTTATTCTGCATTTTGGAATGGCGCTTACTCTTCAAGTACTTCGCCTGCGAATGCGTTATGGACAACAAACAGGTGGCAATACATCAGAAGAGCAAACGTATTTCTGCAAAATATAGATAATGTGCCTGGCGATAAATCTCTTAACCAGCGCATGAAAGGCGAGATCAAGTTTTTACGCGCCTACTATTACTTCGACCTGATGAATTATTTTGGTGCCGTACCGCTTATTACAACACCGCAGCAAAGTATTGATACAACTGCATTTGTAGCGCAAAGCACCAAAAAACAGTGCGTAGACTTTTTAGTGAGCGAACTAACAGATGCCGCCAATGTATTACCGACAAGCTACGCCAGCAGCGATTGGGGGCGTATTACTAAAGGCGCTGCCCTGGCCATGCTTTGCCGCGCGCAGTTGTATGATAGCCGCTGGGCCGATGCCGCTGCTACCGCTAAAACCATTATGGCTTTAAATACTTACAGCCTGGCGCCAACTTATGCCAACATATTCTCTAACTCCAATAAGATGAATAGCGAGGTGATATTATCGGTACAGGCTAATAATAATGCTTCGCAGCTTTCAAACCTGTTTGATGTATATAACCAACCGCCGGCTTACGGTGGTAGATCGGGTACGCTGCCAACCCAAAACCTGGTTGATGATTATGAAATGCAGGCTACAGGCTTGCCGATCACAGCCGCAAATTCGGGTTATAACCCGCAAAACCCTTATGCAGGCCGCGATCCACGTTTTGCTGCAACTGTTTTGTACGATGGTTGCACCTATAAAGGCCGTACTATGCAAATGTATACCGGTGGTACAGATGTATCAATATCGGGCTCTATTTTAGCAGGTTGGATTACCAATACCGGTTATTACCTACGCAAGTTTACAGACGAGAGCATTAACCTCACGGATGTAAATGCCGTGAGCTACCAAAACTGGATCTTATTCCGTTATGCCGAAGTGTTGTTGAACTATGCCGAAGCACAGAATGAAGCCGTTGGGCCAGACCAATCTGTTTATGATGCTGTAAATGCTATACGCAGAAGAGCTGGGATGCCGGTACTAACGCCAGGATTATCGCAAACAGATATGCGCACAGCTATACGTCATGAGCGCAGGGTTGAATTGGCTTTTGAAGATGAGCGTTACTGGGATGTTAAACGCTGGAAGTTAGCGACAACCTTGTTTAACTCCGCAACAAACCCATTAAAGGCCATGACGATAACCCTGAATGCAACTACCGGCGTTAAAACTTATAAGCCAATTACGCTAACAACAGTTCGCATATTTCAGGATAAACATTACTTGTTCCCATTCCCATTAACCGAGTTAACCAAGCCGGGTAATAAATTAGTTCAGAACCCCGGATGGTAATTATTTAAGATACCAGTTTTAGTTAAGTAAAGAGGGTCGACAAGCTCAAATTTAGAGCTTGGAGGCCCATCTTATGCCCAATTTTTAAATATCAATCACAGAAAAAAATATAAACAATAAGGATTTAACAATGAAAAGGAAACTAATAAGCGTTGCCATGCTGCTTGGAATAGCATTTGGCGCAAAGGCACAAAAGCCAACATTTATAACCGGCGACCTGCAAACAAGCCGTATCTCCAAAATGCACCTGTTTAAAGTAAAAGATGGTAAGACTGTTGAAATAGCAGAGCAAGACCCATCTAAAGATGGAAAATTTGGCTTTATATTTTATCCTGAATATGAAGGCTTATATGTGTTGGGTACCGGTAATGGCGCAAGTATGATGGATACCCATACTTTCTATTTCAAGGGCAATGATAAACTTTCGCTTATTATATCAGACAGCAGTTATGTGTTGAATGGAAAAGAGAATTCGAAAGAAAACGTAATCCTGACCCAATGGCATGATTTTGTTCGCCCGATAGAGAAGAAGGCCGTTTACTTTATGAAAGGTAATTCAACCTATGTTGATTTCTTCCCGCAGTTTGAAGCCGTTGTAGCGCAATCGAAAACTTTTATGAAAGGTAAACCGAGTGGCAACCCTCGTTTCGATGCCGAAATGCAAAAGATCATCAAACTGGATCTGGTATCTTATGGAACTAACTTTTTAAATACGCCGCGTACGGCACACCCTTCTGTAGAAGAATACAGCCCATATTTTGTTTCACTTAATGTAGCCGATTATACGCAAAACACGGCACTCATTTACAATTACCCTTATGGTATCCGTTTGATGGATGGCGTACTTAGCATTGCTTCGCGCAAAAAGAGTATTAAATGGGTGCCTGGGCCAATCGGTGTTTCACACTCCACCGATATGATCCCTAACGATACCCTTAAAGGCGAAATCGTTTTAGAGAGCTTAGAACACTTGAAAAGCTATGCCGCTTATAAAGCTATAGCAGATACCCTGGGTAAATACATTATTACAGATAATCAAAAATCTCGTAACGTGGCTATCGCTACGCCTTTGGCATCGTTGAAATTAGGGGAGGATGGCTATAAATTCTCTTACCCCGACCAGAATGATAAAACAGTTAGCCTTACAGACCTGAAAGGCAAAGTAGTAGTAGTTGATGTTTGGGCAACCTGGTGTGGCCCTTGCCGCCAGGAAACACCATATATGCGTAAGCTTGCAGATGAAATGAAAGGACAGGATGTAGCCTTTATATCGATGTCTGTTGATAAAGTAAAAGACCACGATAAATGGAAACAAATGCTGGTTGATGAAAAAATGACCTGGATCCAGTTGTTCGCTACCGAGAATAACGATTTCTCTAAATACTATAAAGTGGCCACCATTCCACGCTTTATTGTGTTTGATAAAGCCGGCAAAATTGTAAATGTTGATGCGCCGCGCCCATCAGATCCAGAATTGAAAAAACTGCTCGAAAAAACGCTTGCTGCCAAATAATAAACCTATCACAATAAGCCCGGAGGAAACTCCGGGCTTTAAACGTATTTCAATGAAATTTAAGGTTTTTAAATTAACGCTGTTATTAACGGTATGCTTTCAAGTTGCAACAAAGGCTCAAATTGCAAATGATAGCCTGCAAAACAAACCTTCTAAGTTGTGCGCCACTATTCCGTTTGAGGTGCTAAATGGCAGTATTATTCTTTCGGTAAAATTGAACAACAACCCGCGCATATTGCGTATGCTGTTTGATACCGGTGCCGATGGCATGGCTATTTCCGAAGATCTTGCCGATACACTGGGCATTAAGGCTACGCGCACCAAAAGTGCTTCAGTTGTGGGTGGGCACGCTGATGTTTCTATTGCCGAAGGTAATATGCTGCACCTGGATGGCTTCGATTTTCCGAATCAAAACATTGCCTTGTTTAAAACCACGCATAAGGGTACAGATGGCATTATAGGTAATCAATTAACCAAGCGATACATTGTTAAGGTAGACTTTGATAAACAACAGATCTCGCTTTATACTTTCGGCAACTATCAGTACGGAAAGGATGGCGAGTCTGTTCTGGTTAAGTTATCAGGGGGGATTATCGTTGTCCCGGCCACGCTAAACGTTACCGCCGATCAGGCCAATAACGGTGAGTTTGTCTTTGATACAGGTGCCGGTTATAATTTGATCTGTTTCAGGCCATTTGTAGTTAAAAATCGCTTATTGGTTAATGGCTTTAAACCTGAGTCAATGGGTTCTACCACCAGCATGGGTGTTACTACACCCACATTTAATGGTAAGGCAAGCGCTTTTACAATAGGGAGTTTAACCCCAATTAAGGATATGCCCATAGGCCTGATGTCTACCGGTGGTAGCAGTGAAAGCTGGAACCCGGGTGTGGATGGCTCCATTGGTATCAGGCTCATCAGCCATTATAATTTTACTATTAACCTGCAACAGCAACTCATTCATTTCACCCCAAGGGCTAACCCTTCAAAATCATAAAATAAGATGTTTAAACTAATTAAAAGCTGGAGTTTTTGCGTCATTGTATTGGCTACTACTCATGCTTCTGCACAATTAGGATTGCAGTCCGTTAAAGGCATAGTTCCATTACCGCGCGTAACCAAATGGACTGATAGCGGGCACTTCCTGCTGTCTAAATATAACGAAGAGGCAAAAAAATCTACCACCGTTGAAGTTGATGCCAAAACAGGGCAGGAGAAACAATTTGCCGATGATGGTTACAGCTTGTCGAGACCTAAAATGCTTAAAGCAAAGGATAACGATATTTACCTGATAAATGGTAAACAATCAGAGCGCCTAACCAACAGCCCGGAAGCAGAAGAGTTTAACCCTGAGTTTTCGCCGGATAGCGCTTATATTGCCTTTAGCCGTGAGCATGATTTGTATGTGCTTGATCTGAAAACTAAAAAAGAAACCCGCTTATCCAATGATGGTAGCAGTACCATTCTGAATGGTTATGCTTCATGGGTTTACATGGAAGAAATTTTAGGCCGCGCCACCGAATACCGCGCTTTCTGGTGGAGCCCGGATAGTAAGCAAATTGCTTTCTTCCGTACAGATGAAACCCATGTGCTGCTTTTTACTATTACCGATGCAGGTACTGATCATGGCGTGGTTAAAACGCAGCGTTACCCGCAACCGGGCGACCCAAACCCGGAAGTGAAGGTTGGTGTGGTTAATATTGAAACCGGCAAAACAGCCTGGACTGATATTGATGAAAAAGCAGACCAGTATTTCGGAACACCTTACTGGCAGCCAGACAGCAAAGCCCTGTTGGTGCAATGGCTAAACCGCAAGCAGCAGGATTATAAAATATACAACGTTAACCCCCTTACTGGTAAAAAGGAAACCATTTACGAAGAACATCAGGATACCTGGATTAATCTTGATGAAGAAGAACGCCTGGCATTTTTAGGCAACACCAATGATTTTCTATTGATTAGTGATAAATCGGGCTACCGCCAAATCTATGTTTACAATTCAGTAGCCCAAAAAATGTCGGTAGTAACTAATGGTGCTTTTGTGGTTAAAACGGTTAAATATGTCGATCTAAAAAACAAGGTAGTTTACTTCATCGCCAATAAAGATCATCCAAATCATGACGATCTGTACCGGGTTAATCTAAATGGCAAAGGATTTAAACGCTTAACCTTTGGCCCGTATAATCATCAAATTGCCATGTCGCCGGATGGTCAGTATTTTACCACCAAATACGCTAATGCCAATACGCCAGACCAGCTGGCCTTGGTAAATAATTACGGTAAACTAATTAAAGTACTGGGCGACAGCAAAGGCCCTGATTTCGATATTACTAAGGCATCCCGTAAGGATGAATTGCTCACTGTAAAAAGTGAAGATGGTAAGTTTGATTTGCCCTTACGTGTTTCTTATCCGCGTAACATGATTCCGGGTAAAAAATACCCGTTAATGGTGGTTATTTATGGTGGCCCCGCTACCACAGGTGTAAATGATAATTTCAGCCAAAGTATGTTCAGGGAAGATACAACGCAGGTTATTTACACTTATCTTGATCATCGCGGAGCTTACGAGTTTGGCAAAGCTGGGCAAAATTATATGTATAAGCAATTAGGCCATTGGGAAATAGCAGACTGGTCGCAGTCTGTAAAATGGTTAATTCAGAACAAGCAGGTTGATCCCGAAAAGGTAATGATCTCTGGCTTTAGCTATGGTGGCTATATTACCTGCTACGCATTGATAAATGCGCCAGATGTTTTTAAATACGGCATGGCCGGCGGTAGTGTTACCGATTGGAAGTATTACGATTCGCACTATACCGAACGTTTTATGGGTACACCTGCCGATAACCCCGAAGGTTATAAAAGCAGCTCGGTATTCACCAACATCAAAAGCCTGAAAGGCCGTTTATTATTGGTGCATGGTATGATTGACGATAACGTGCACGTGATAAATACCCTGCAGCTGGCGGCAAAATTAGAAGAGCTGAATAAAACATTCGAAATGATGCTTTATCCCGGTAATACCCACAATATGATCGGCCCTAAACTAAACCATTATAACAATTTAATGAATGATTTTAGAAGCCGTTGTTTATTCGATAAAGTAAAAATTAATAACTAAAGTAACGCTTCAATATCCAGAGCGATGAGGCGTCATCTTATACTCAATTGATATGTGTCATTGTATATTTGAATCACAAATTCATATCAAATGAGCATAAGTTTGTAGTGTACTGATGCGTGGGTATACAAAATATAAAGGCTCGCTATTGGGTTAGCAAGCCTTTATATTTTGCACTATCTAATTTTTACGCGTAAACTTTCCCAATTACAGTTTCTGCAAATCTTTCCATTTCTTCCAGCTGTGGGCTGCATTGCAGCAAGAAAAAGTTAACACCTGCTTTTTCAAACTCGCCAATTCTATCTTGTACTTGTGCCGGGGTGCCGGTTAAGCCACTTCTTAAACCCCGGTTTGATACCGAATAGTCATATAATGATACCGTTTGTTCGAGTTGCGTGCCCGATAGCCATTGCTGATAATTTTTATAGCCCGAAGAGCCTTCTTTTACATTGGTAATGCGGTCGAGTTCTTTTTTTACATCCTGCTCTGTATTTCTGATGATACTGTAAGCCGCCACACCAAATTGCATTGGAGGCAGCCCCTTTTTATCGCGGCGCTCGCTCATGTCGGCAATACGACGGCCGATTAGCTCTGGCGAATCACCATGCATAACGTAACCATCGCAACGGGATGAGATGAGGTCTTTGGCAGCTTCAGATTCTCCGCCTGCATAAATAGGAGGACGGGGACCAGAAATAGGTTTAGGTTGCAATATATTATCATTCACTTTATAGTACTTACCATCAAAGGTATAATGGTCCTTCTTCCAGACATTGTCTAACACCTCCAGCCACTCTGATGAGCGTGCATAACGGTCATCATGCTGTTCGAAATGCACACCGTATTTCTCTGCCTCATCCTTCCACCATGACGAAACGAGGTTTAGTGACAGCCTGCCATTACTGATATGGTCAATATTTGCAGCTTGTTTAGCCAGCAAAGCAGGGTTATGAAATGTAGGCCTAACAGCAACCATCAATTCCTGACGGCTCGTAACCGCTGCCAATGCCGCCGCGGTAGACCATGCATCCAGCGAAGGCGCTTCTTCGCCTTTAATGTCATTTAGGTTTAGCTCAGCTATCAAAGCCAGGTCGAAACCAACTTCTTCGCTTCTGATGGCCAAGCGTTTTACATAATCCCAGGTGGGTTGCATTTGCTCGTCTTCTACATTACGCAGCCAGCCGCCAAAAACAGGTAACCAATATCCGTATCTCATAAAGTTTAGATTGAGTAAGTTTCTTCTTTTGTTGATACCGCTGCAATTTCCTGCTCAATAAAATCAACTAGTTTTTCATGCGGATTAAAGCCAATTACGTTTACCGCATCGGCCACAAAGTTCGATAGCGCATTTACATCGTAGTAAAGCACTTCGCCATCGCGGTCGTCAATAATGTATTCAATCCCGCCAACATCAATTTTACTGGCTTGTACAATGGCTTCAATATTGGCGATGATCTCGTCAGAAGGCGTAAAAGCTTCTACCTTTAAACCATTTTTAGGTGCATCAATGGCGCAAGCATTACGTACTAATTCGGTACCGGCAGTAGTTTGGCAAATATCTGCCGGGCATAGGTTAAAGCTCTCACCTGTGGTATAAACTCTAATACCATATAAATATTTACCACCCAATGTTTCTACACGGGTAATGTATCCGCCACGGGCTGGGATAAATTCCTGCACTAAGGCAGTATGGTCAATGCCGAAATCAATCTGGTTATTGGCTACCGCTTCTTTAACTTCTTCAAGCGAATCAAATTTCTCGATACCGGCACCGCTTCCACCAATATTGGCCTTGATAACAATAGGGAAACGCAAACCTTCTGTAGCTGCCATCACTTGCGATGTATGGTTTACCACTCTCGATTTTGGATACTTAATCCCCAACTCTTCCAATAGCAGTAATTGTAATGCTTTTGATGTTTCGTAAGTAAAAGCCTGGTAGCCGTTAAGTACGCGTACACCTTTATCCTCGAGGTATTTTAGATAGTTAAGGGTATAAAAAGTTCCCTGTACACCATCGCGCAAATAGGCAGATGGGCTCATGCGGTTAAAGAATACGTTGAAATCTGGCTTTGATGCTTCAATTGCAAATTGATGTTCTGTAGGGTTTACGGTATCAAAAGCTATCGCGCGTTTTTCAAGCTCGGTAAATAAGGGTTTAAACCAGTCCGGGTGTTCGTGTGATATAACTAATTGGCTCATGTTTATGTGTTGTTTATAAACTATAATATCTATAGATTTAGTATGCAAATATATCATTTAAAATAAACCACAAAGGGGAGATGCATTAAGTATTAAGGATTTTACAAAAGGCCGACTTGTTTACGCAATGTAAAAAACAGGATACAAAGGAACGTTTAAACGTCTTTTTTGAAATAAAATTTTGACAGGGGGTATATAATTACTTTATTTGTCTACTAATTCTATAGACTTTATATACTATTTCTAATGAAACAATCTTTACAACGAATTAATTATCAAAAAAAGGCATTATTAGTCTTTTCTGCAAGTGCTGTTCAAGCTGGCTTAATCTCTAAATCTTCTGCTTCTTTTCTAGGCATGTGTTGTTGCTGTCGCGCTGTTTAATCTGCTCTGGATAACAGTATTTTTTCTGCTTTTCATTTTCATGATCTTATTATAAGCCGCACTGCGAGGCTAAGGGATCACCTTAATTTTAATCTTAAACATAGTGATGAAACATTTCTACAAAAGAAGTGTGCATTTACTTTTGTGCCTGTTAATGGTACAAATTGCTTATGCACAGACAGATAATAAACCAACAATACATTCCAAGCTTACCGGTACGGTGCTTGATGCCGCAACCCGCCAACCACTGCCAGGTGCTGTAGTAACTATTAAAGGAACTACCCATGCTGTGTCGGCAGACCGGGATGGTAAGTTCTCCTTTGTAACCGGCCAGAGCTTCCCCTATACATTGGTGGTAAGTTTTGTAGGCTACCTTAAACAGGAAGTAAATGTTAATGGCAGCCCGGTTGAGATTTTGCTGAAAGAAAATATAAGTCAGCTGAATGATGTAATTGTAACCGGTTACAGTACGCAGGAGCGTAAATATATTGCCGGTTCTATCTCCAGCGTTAGCGGTAAGGAACTCGAAAATAACCCTGTCGCAAGCTTTAACCAGCTATTACAAGGTAAAGCCACAGGTGTACAAGTATTATCTAACAGTGGTGTACCTGGCGGAGGCTTAACTTTCAGGGTGAGGGGAAATAACTCCATTAATGCCTCGGTTGATCCGCTTTATATTATTGATGGTGTTTTTGTAAGCAATTCAGATCCCGTACAAACAGGCTTGGGTAACCAGGCAGCATCAAATCCTTTAGCAGATTTGAACCCGAACGATATTGAGAATATCCAGATCCTGAAAGATGCTAACGCTACTGCCATTTACGGATCATTAGGTGCTAACGGCGTAATTATTGTAACCACCAAACGTGGTAAAAGAAACAGCCAAAGCCATATTAACCTGAATACTTACCAGGGTTGGTCGAGCGCTATTAAGAAGTTCCAGGTTACTAATGGGCCCGAGACTGCCTTACTCGCCAACGAAGCTAAGATCAATACCGCAAAAGATAACGGGCAGGATCCATCAACCGTTACAGGTCTGATAGCCAATCCAGCAGGACAACCAACTTACGACCGTACCGACGATCTTTTCCGCACTGCACGTACTGAGGACTATGATGCATCGGCACAAGGTGGTAACGAAAGCAGCGACTATTACATCGCTTTAGGCTATCTGAACCAGGAATCTATCGTAAAACCATCTAACTATACCCGCTACACTGCCAGGCTTAATTACGATAATTATGTTACTACCAAACTTAAAATTGGTACCAGCATTAACATAACCCGCTCTGTACGCGATTTAAGTGGCAGTGATAATAACCCGCAAGGTGTAATTAACTCGGCATTGTTCCCACGTTCATATTTGCCGGTTTTTAATGCCGATGGCTCTTATGCGCGTTACGGTAGTTTTGATAACCACCTGGCGCTGATAGCTAACTTAAATAATAATGCTTCTGCATGGCGTACCATCAGCAACTTGTTTGGTGAATATACTTTTATCCCCGGCTTAAAATTAAGAAGCAGCTGGAGTGTGGATTATAATGATGAGTACGAAAATGATTATGCCAATACACTCATCAGCGCAGGTATTGCCACCAATGGTTCGGCACAATCTTACGAGACAAAAAATACGGTGTACACCAACGAGCAGGTTTTAACCTACATTAAATCATTTGGTGCGGGTAATAAGCACAGCATTAACGCTTTGGTGGGTAATACCTTAAACACGGTGATAGGCCAGGGTACAAGTGCTACAGGTACCGGCTTTGCGGGTAATAGTCTTACAGCTATCAGTTCGGCTGCAACTACAACTGGTTCATCTTATAGTAACACTGCCAAACTGGTTTCATTTTTTGGTAAGGGAAGTTATACTTACGATAATAAATACACTATTGATGGTAGTATCCGTGCAGATGGCTCGTCGAAATTTGGAAAGAACAAACAGTGGGGGTATTTCCCATCTGGAGGTTTAGCATGGCGTGCCGGTCAGGAAGATTTTATCAAGAAACTGAACTTTTTCGATGATCTGAAATTTAGAGGAAGTATCGGTTTATCAGGTAATCAAAACGGTATCGGCCCTTATGCGGCCTTAGGTTTATGGTCGTCATCGGGCGTCAATTATCTTTCACAGGCAGGTACAGCGCCATCACAATTGGCCAACCCTGACCTGACCTGGGAAACTACCCGCCAGATAGATTTCGGAACAGAGTTCGCCATCCTGAAAAATAGGCTGAATGTAAGTATAGATTATTATAACAAATATACCTACAACCTGCTGTTAAATGTACCTGTACCGTATCGCTCAGGCTTTGCCAGTTATTTGCAGAATTATGGGGCGGTTAGAAATAAAGGGGTAGAGTTAGATCTGCGTTCGACCAATATTGATAACAAAGATTTTAAGTGGACTACCGACTTCAACATCTCATGGAACAATAACAAGATCGAAAAACTGGCTTCTGATATAGCCCAAGGTGCATCAGGTCGTAATATTTCTATCCTGAGACAAGGTTATGCGGTAAATTCTTTCCAACTATACAAACAACTATCGGTTGATCCACAAACGGGTAACGCCATTTATCAGGATGTGAACGGAGATGGCAAGATCACTTCGGCCGATCGCCAGATTGTGGGCAATGCGTTGCCTAAGTTTACCGGAGGCTTTACCAACAACCTGTCATATAAAAACTTCGACCTTAATTTCTTCTTCTACTTCCAACAGGGTAACAAGATCATGAACATGAACGACTTTTTCATGGTACACGGTGGTACGCAGGCTAACATCGGCTTTTTACCAAGACAATTAAACCGATGGACCACACCGGGCCAGATTACCGATATCCCAAGGATGACTACCTACAGCGGTAATCCAACCCAGAATGATGGCGCGGCTAATAACTACGGTGGTAACGTGGCCAACTTAAGCTCACGTTATTTACAGGATGGTTCATTCATCAGGCTTAAAACCTTGTCGCTGGGTTATAACCTGCCGGTAAATACGGTTAACAAAATTGGCCTGAGTAAAGCAAGGATCTATGTACAGGCCACCAACCTGTTAACCTTTACCCACTATGATGGCTTAGACCCGGAGATCAGTTCACAAAGTAATAATCAAAATACAGCGGGTTACGACTGGGCTACTGTGCCGCAACCGCGTACTATACAAGTTGGCGCTAACGTAACTTTTTAATCTGCAATAACATGAAACGAAAATATATCTATAGCTTTTTAGTAGTTGCCCTTTCGCTTGGTGCATCATCGTGCAAAAAATATCTCGATGAGAAGCCCAACAACCTTTTGCCTACAGATGCTGCCATTACCGATGCCGGTACCGCTCGTGCAGCCATTATTGGTACGTATGACAGGTTGCAAAATTACTACGCATCCAACTATCCAACTTTGGGTGTAATGCCTGCCGATAACGTAATCTTTAACGGAACACTGAATGAGTACCTGCAACTGGACCAGAATGCGGTGCCGGTTGATAACGTAATTACCGTTGCCGCTTATCAGAATATCTACAAAACAATTAACTCGGCCAATAGCGTGATAGCCGCAGTACCGGGGGTGAATGACCCGTTATTGACCAGTGATGAGAAGAACAAGATTTTGGGCGAAGCTTATTTTATCCGCGCTCTGTCTTATTTCGACCTGGGTAGGGGCTGGGGAGGTGTACAATTACAGTTGACGCCAACCACAGATTTAAATGCACTGAAAGGTGTTAAGCGCAGCACCCTCGATCAAACTTACGATCAGGTGCTGGCAGATTTAACTAAGGCCGAGCAGTTATTGCCCGAAGATGCGAGCACCCGTAACCGCGCGCAAAAAAGCGTAGCCCGTGCGCTGCGTGCCCGTTTACATCTATACCGTCAGCAATGGAGCGATGCCGAAAACTATGCTACTCAAGTTATCAGCAATACTAAATATGCTTTGGTGAAACCTTACAATACATTCTTCACTGCACCATTTTTAAGTACCGAGTCTGTATTTGAGTTAACCTTTTCTACTAATGATAAAAATAGCTATTGGAACTTGTGGTACCCAAGCTCGGCGGGGGGGCAGTATACGCTTAAACCGTCTGACGCACTGGTTGCCAAGTTGAATAATCCCAATATTGGTGGTACCCGTAAAACTCTAATAGCCGGTACAGGAGCCGGTGTTTATGGTGTATTGTATAACACTACATCTTCAAGTATCGATCCCTCATACGTAATCAGGATTGCGGAGCTTTACCTCATCCGTGCCGAGGCTCGTGCCCAGCAAAATAACCTAAGCGGAGCAATTGCCGATTTAAACACCATCCGTGCCCGTGCAGGTGTACCGGCAACTACAGCCACCACACAGGCAGATGTATTACAGGCGATAGAAGATGAAAACAGTGTTGAGTTCCCGTTCGAAGCACACCGTTGGTTCGATCTGGTGCGCACCGGTCGTGCCGGTGCGGTTTTGGGGCTTACCAATAAGAATTACTGGCTGTTCCCGATCTCGTATTCAGATATTTTGTCTGACCCGGATGTAACGCAAAACCCAGGTTATTAATTAAGCATAGTACTATTAAAACCCTATATCAAACAAATGAAAACAACCTTTAAAATAACAAGCTTGCTGTTTGGGCTGCTGTTATTTAGTGTGCAGATCGTATCGGCACAAAGCAATTATTACTTCCCCAAGGCCCAGGCTTTGGATAGTAAGATCCCTACACCAGAGCAGTTTCTGGGGTATCCTATTGGTTCATTCTATACCCGTCATGATCAGGTGGTGGCATACTTTCGAGAACTGGCACGTGTTAGCAACCGTATCCATGTACAGAGCATTGGCCATACCTACGAAAACCGGGAGCAGATTATTGCAACCGTAACATCACCCGAAAACTTTGGTCGATTGGATCAGATCCGTCAGGAACACCTGAATCAGATTGATCCTGCCAAACCGGTGATCAGCAGCAGCGCACCTGTTATTATACACCTGGGTTATGGCGTGCATGGTAACGAAACATCGAGCACGGAAGTGAGTTTGTTGGTTGCCTATTACCTTGCCGCAAGTAATGATCCCGAAACCTTAAAGTGGTTACAGGAGTCGGTGATATTTATCGATCCATCACTCAACCCTGACGGACGCGATCGTGCGGCTAACTGGCACAATTCATTCCATTCTAACCCACCCGTTGCCGATCCAGCAGATAAAGAGCACCAGGAAGGCTGGCCGCAGGGGCGTACCAATCACTATTATACCGACCTTAACCGCGACTGGTTAAATCTTGTTCAGGTAGAAAGCCGTAACCGTGTTGAATTTTTTCATCAGTGGTACCCTAACGTGCAGATTGATTTTCACGAGCAGGGCACCAGCGCTACCTATTACTTTGAACCAACACCTAAAAGTCATTACAGCCCAATCATCCCACAGTTTTTGTATGATGAAGGAATTGTGCTGGCCAAATACAATGCTGAAGCGCTTGATAACATAGGCTCCTTATATTTTACCAAAGAAGGATATGATAACTTGTCGCCAATTTATGGCTCAACTTATCCTAAGTTTTATGGCGCTGTCGCCGCTACTTATGAGCAGGCTAGTTCACGAGGTATTGTGCAGGAATCAGCTAATGGCATCCCGCTTACATTTGCTTTTTCTATCCGTAATCACCTTACTACAAGTTTCTCAACCATCCGTGCATCAGTAGCAGAAAAAGCAGGCTTATTTAAAACCCAGAAAGACTTTTTCAAATACGCCTTAGAGCAAGGACAGAAAAGCACGACCAAAGCTTACGTTTTTGGCGATGCAAAAGATGTAAACCTAACACAGAAGTTTTTGGGGTTGCTGTTACAACACCGCATTAAAGTTTATCAGCTTGCCGACAATGTTGCACAGGATGGCAAAAACTTCCAAAAAGGCAAAGCTTACATAGTACCATCAGATCAGCCTAACTACCTGATTGTTCACTCCATATTTGAAGAAAACGCACTTACGGATAGCATTTACTACGATAATACAGGTTGGAGCATCATCCATGCTTATGGATTAAAATATGCCAGGTTAGCTGCACCGACGGCTAAAGGCGCATTGGTGAACTCGGTAGAATTAACCAATGGTACTGTTGAGGGCGGCAAATCTAATTTAGCCTACCTGCTCAACTATACCGATTATAATGCCAGCCGCGCACTCTATCATTTATTAACCAAACAAATACTGGTTAGGGCTGCATTTAAACCATTTACAGCAGGCACAGCTGCGGGTAAACGAAGCTATGGCAGTGGCTCGCTGGTGATACCTGTTGTTGGGCAAACGGTTTCGCCAGATTCATTGTACAAAGCATTGCAGGAAGTTGCCGTAGAAACGCATTTAAATTTTGCGGCTGTTAATACCGGCTACAGCCTGGAAGGTATTGATTTGGGTAGCAGTAACATCCGGGCTATTAAGAAACCGGAAGTAGCGCTTGCTTTTGGTCAGGGTGTTACCGCATCGGAAGCCGGGCAGGTTTGGTTTTTGTTAAATCAACAGCTCGATCTTCCTGTAGCAAAAATTGATCCTGCCAGTTTTCAACGTGCCGACCTAAGCCGTTACACCGTACTTATTTTACCAGGCGGCGCATATAATGCATGGGATAAGGCAACTGTAGATAAAATTAAAGACTGGGTAAGCAATGGCGGTACACTAATCACCTTCCAAACTGCAAGCGCCTGGGCTATTGAACATGGCATCGCCAATGAAAAAGTTGTACCTGCAACCTTTGGCGGCCGTGATGGTAATGCACAAGCAACAACTGCTGTTGCAAATACAACTGCACCCGCGGAGCAACAAGCGCCGGCAGGTGGTAGAAGGGCAGGTGCGCCGGCAGCAAAACCGGCATCAGCAGATAGCACACACCAAACGCCAGCAACAGGACGCAGACGTTCTGAAAGTGGCCGATTAGATTTTGCCCGCCAGGAAGAAGTTGAAGGTGCTAAACGTGTAAATGGTGCCATATTTCAGGCTGATCTGGATATTACCAATCCGATTGCCTTTGGTGTTACCAGCAGAAAATTGTTCATCAATAAAAACGGGGCTACCATTTTACAACCAAGTGCTAACCGTTATACAACAGTGGCGCAATATAATGCCAAGCCATTTGTAAATGGTTACGCCCCGCGCGAAAGTGTAAGCAGCGTGGCAAATTCAGCGGCTATTATCCTGTCATCAAGTGGCAGGGGGAAGGTTGTTTTGTTTGCCGATGACCCTACTTACCGTGGTTATTGGTTGGGAACCGGCAGGTTATTTATTAATTCGTTATTCTTTGCTAACCTGGCAGGCGGCAGGGCAGGGGGACAGCAGGAAGAAGAGCAATAAAAACTTGCTGCTGTTCACATATTTATAGATGTGGTGTTTGGGCCAATCTGCTTAACGGCGGCAGATATGGTTAATGGTTGATTAAGCCGGAACGGGCCTGTTGTTGGGACAGGTCCGTTCATTAACAAGGTGGGGTGGCCGAGTTGGTTAGGCAAGGGTCTGCAAAACCCTCAACGGCGGTTCAAATCCGTCCCCACACCTCTAAGATTTTATTTGATGATGCGGTTTGTTAGAAGGTATATTGTACTGCAAATAGTGGCTACTGTATTTGTGCCATTGATTGCTAACGGACAGCATACAAGCGGTGTTACTGTTTATCGCGTTACAAAAACAGAACCGCAGGTAGTGCCTTTATTAGCTAAAAATAGGCCGGATAGTATTGCTGAAACCACAATTAATGCTTCCGTAACTGATAACATAGACGAACTATTAACAGAAACCAATGGCCTGACCGAAACTAAAGTGAACCGCCAGTTTAGCCGTGTTTTAAAGCATATCAGAATTTCGGATCTGGCTAATCAAGGCGTAACAGATAAAAAGGCTTATACCCGTATGGCCGATCTTTTTGCACGGTTAAAACTATATCCGCTGGCTATGAAATGCTATTTGAAAACATTGCCTGTGGTATCACAAAGTAGTATTCACGCAGATGAACCGGATGAGGCAGATAGTTCTTCTACAGAAAATGAAATTCTCAGTCTTAACTTAAAAGATGACAGTCTTTTTAATCAGAAAACGCAGTGGCTGGAAAATCATGTTAATGAGAAACGTTCTGAAGCCATTGGCAACCAACAGATAGCCGAAGCTTTTAATGATGGAAAAACTGCCATTGCTTATGCGTTGCTATTCCATGTTAAACAACCGGTTCCGGGTAAACGCAAGGTATTTCATTGGATTAATACCGGGCATACGTTTATTACACTGATTAAGTACAACGATGATTCTACCTGTGTAACGCGGTCATTCGGGTTTTACCCGAAGAAAGATAATATCCTGTCGGCCACACCGCTTTTGCCAACCACAAGTTCTACCTTTAAAGATGACGGCGGGCATAATTGGGACGAGCTTGTCGGCAAGTTTATATCGCGCCACAAGTTTAAAAGGATCCTGAAACTGGTGAGCCAGTTTAGCGAAACAGATTATCAGCTAAGCTCAAATAATTGTACAGATTTTGCCATGAGCGCCGCTACCATAGCAGGTATTTACATTAGTAATACTAAAGCAAAATGGCCTTTGGGTAAAGGAAATAATCCGGGCAGTGCCGGGCAAAGTATTATAACAGATAAGGTTTCGACCGATGATCATACGCCTTTATTTATCTATAAAAACCTCACTACAGCATCAATAGCTCAATAATTAAAACTTAAACGATATGAAAAAACTTACAGTTACTTTTCTGATTGTTATAGCTTCAATCACCAGTTTATCAGCCTTCGCCCAAACTGCACCTGCAAGCGGGTTTACTATTGAAAATTATTATAAAGTAAAATGGGGACATGCCGATGAGTTTATTGCCCTTTGGAAAAAGAACCACTATCCGTTGCTTAAAAAATTACTGGAGCATGGCGATATATTGAGTATTAAAGCCGAAACCCCCATCATTCACAGCAGCGAAGACAGCCGTTGGGACTTTAAAATCACTTTAGTTTTTAAAAACGAACATTTAGCTTTCGATTATAGTATAGTTGACCCATACAAAAAGCAATTATTCCCAGATCAGGAAGCGTACCAAAAGGCTGAACAATACCGGTTCGAATTATTATTGGCTCATTGGGATGTGCCGGTAGAGGCAGTTGTGCTTCCATAGTCTGGATGTTACTCCGATGAACGATGATAAAACAGTTCACCATCATTTTTAAGTTTGCTATCTGCATCTTTACTGATATAAACTAAGTGGCCTGCGGCATAATAATTCATGCTGATGTTTTTGCGTAGATCAGGTTTTAAACCCAGATGATCTACAACATAAGCTGTGCTGGCTACCGGGGTAGATAGATCATAATAACCACAAACCATGTTTACCTTTAAATGAGGGTTTTTAGTCATGGATGTTTTCAATGATTCTGATACATCCAAAAAGCCATTATTGGTAACCGGTTTATTATTCCATGAGGACAGATCTGCCGTTGCCTGGTAGGGCAAATCGTTGTAGTATTTCAGTTCTTTAGTAATATAGCTGTTAAAGGCGGATACAAATAAACCAGTCAGGTTGGCTTCGCTGGGGTCGTAGTAGGAGTTTTGATCGTTATCATCCAGGTTATTGCCTGCAAAACGACCGTCGAATGCGCCAATTACCTGGTCTGTAGTGCCCAACAGCTTCTTGAAAAACTGCCGGTCTGCAACTTTACCGTTAACGCTGGTCAGATATTCTTTAGATAGGCCTGTGAAATAATGTAACGAATCGATAACACTGCGGGTTAGTTCGGGCGAAGCAGCATCGCCTTCGGCCAAAAAGTAAGCATAAGTTCTTTTGGCGAAAGAGGTGCTGCGTTTAACCAGTTCTTCGGGTGCCAGGTTTTGTAATTCGGGTGATAGTTTATGATGATATTGTGCAGTTACCGCATAGGATGGTAGGTAGTAAATATAAGGCATATCATTCCCCCGGTTAAACTTCAACAGTTGGTAATTCAATGCTGATGAAATTAGGGTAATGCCATTTAAATAAATGTTATCATGGCTCTGCAGATAACCGGCAAGCCCCACAGCGCGTACAGTTCCATAACTTTCACCGGCTATATATTTGGGGTTGTCCCAGCGGTTGTTTTTGGCGATGTATGATCTGATAAATTCGCCCACAGAGCTAATATCTTCGCTATAACCCTGAAAGTTTTTAGGATCTACACCATCCTCTGCACGGCTGTAACCTGTTGAAACGGGATCTATAAATACCAGGTCGGTAAAGCCTAACCAGGTATAAGGGTTATCCTCGTATTGATAGGGAGCTGCAGGAGCATCGCCTTTATCGTTCTTAAACTTAACCCGCACAGGCCCAAATGAACCCATGTGCAGCCATATAGATGCCGAACCCGGCCCACCGTTAAAAACAAAAGTAACGGGGCGTTTGGCTGCGTTAGGTTGTGATGCGCTTTGATAGGCCACGTAAAATATTTTCGCTATAGGCTTATTGTCTTTGCTGATAATAGGCATGTAGCCTGCCGTTGCCGTATAGTTAATATGTAAGCCATTTACGTTTAGCTGGTGATGGGTAACAGCCAATTGGTTACCTGTATTTGAATAGCCGGTAATGCTAGCTGACTTGAATTTTAATGCAGATTGCGTATACAGATCTGACAACTTATTCCATGAACTAAACAGGAGGGTAGCGGCATTCATCAGAATTACTAATAAGATATTCTTTTTCATAACGATTAGATAGTAAGATGGTTATGAGTGAAAGAATAAGGCTGCTTAACGTTTACAGCTAACGTAGGATTTGAAAATATAGTTACCATGACGGTATAAAAAGTAGTAGCGAAAAATATTATTTAGAAATAGCCCGCTTATTCAACAGGTCAGGGAGAGATCAGCAGGAAAAACTGTCTGGAAAATTAACAACAACAGCAATACATGGCCCTTGTTGGCAAAGGCATTCGCATTTGGGATGCGGTGTTTATGGATAGCTGTTGTTTCACTTAATAATGTCTACTAATGTTGTAGTATTTCAAAGATATTAAAATTATTGATACTGTAATAGCACTGATTAATTTTTCTAATGGATTTATAGCTTAATACGTTTTCGATAAATAGGGGTTCTGACTAAGCTCATTAAATAATGCTTTGGTTTTCGATAATCCATCCTGGCCGTTTAATGAGAAATACCAGAACTCTTCCAAATCGCCATCATTCATCGCCATTTGCATTACGCCCTGCGATTTATGTTCGGCAATTTCCCAGTTTACAACTACCTTATAGTTTACACGGTGCTTGAAACTGAAAGAGGCAGTTCGGTCTACATTAAAAGTGGCGGTATCTGTTAACGATTTCGATACCTGGTAACCTGCATATTGGGTATACCTGAAAGCTGTATCTGTTTTATTCCTGATCCTGGCACCTAAAACTATTGGTCTGCTATCGGCTGGTAAGTTTGATACCACATCTAAAGCCAATAGGGTGGCGGCTTTGTGTTGGCCATGTGTGGCTGTTTCCGGGAGCATCGAAAAAATAAAATCATAGTGCCCCTCTGCCAATACATTTCTCAAACGTCGCTTTATTAAATTAACATTCCATGATGTATCCAGCGGGTCTTTTTCATCAAGACCATAATGCGAATCTTTTTGATCTAAGAAGTAATATTTATTGATCCCGAGGATATGGCCGGCGTTTTTAATTTCCTGTTTGCGAATACGGGGCAGATTGCTTCTGCCCACCTTTTCATCGGTTAACTCTAAATGGTAATAATTTTCGGCCAGGGTACAGTATTTGTAACCGGCTTCGCCATTGGTGATAATAAACAAGTCAACCGTGCCGTGTTGTTCTTTGGTAATCTTGTATAATGAGGCAGAAAATGTGCTTTCATCATCAGGATGTGCCATTACTACCAGCACATGAGGCCCGGTTGAGGAATTCTGTGCCTCGGCCTTGTGAAGGTTAGCTATCAGCATTAAAGCGACAATCGAAAGAAAATTCCATTTCTTCATATCATCCCGTTGGTCAGTTAGTTAGTTATTAGAGGTCAGAAGCGGATTCGAACCGCCGTATCAGGTTTTGCAGACCTGCGCCTAAGCCACTCGGCCATCTGACCATTGATGTTTTATAAAGTTTTATTATTAGTGCCCTTGTTTCCTGTGCTCCGTACATTGCAATCATGCCCGGGCATATAATTGTTCAACAACAACAATAACGACCTTCGGAAAAAGAGTCGTTAAAGAAAGAAACAGATGACATGGCGTGTTTGATCATTATTAAATAATGTATACTAATTTAGTAGACATTCAAATGTAGTAAATGTTTTTGAATTATAAGCTTTTTGAAAATACTTATAATGGACAGTAAATTATTTTTTATATCCTCCTGAATGCCCTGCGGTTTTGTAAAGATTATAACAATCAGTTAACTTTTACTTTACGCAGAAAGGGGTTCTTTGTCAAACATCTTCTGCCATGAAAAAAATATTACTACTGCTCCAGTTGATATTCCTGGGTTTTACAGTTTATAGTCAGGTTAAAACAACTTCCAATCCATATCCACTTATCTCATCAGGTAACTGGGTGCAGGATAAAAATTATTATCTGCTCACGCTTTTTAGTCATGATAAAGCTGTCAATAAGTTACTTAGCAGCGATGCTGAGCTGGCTAAACTGACACAGAAAAAGTTGTCTGACCTTAAAGCTTCTATCACTGATTGTAAAGACGCAAAATGCTATACCACTCAAATCAAATTTTCTGACGATGAGGTTAAAGCTGTTAGCTCCCGTTTAACAGCACTTTATCAACCGGGTAATGCTTTAGATAATCTGGTTAAGACTAAGCTTATTCCATCGGGTACTTATATTTTATATAAAGATCTGTCACCATCGGCTTTGCTGGTAAAAGCCTGGGAACAGGATGCGGCCGGCATCAACTACGCTATAGGTGTATATGCCGAAGGTAACAAGCCACATTATCCGCAGGTAGATTCGATCAGCTCTAATGTTAATGCAAAAAGATATGCTGTATTAATTTATAACTGCTCAGCAACTTTATTGGGCGATGTTAAAAATACCGGGTTGTTTTTCGAGCCCGCACTTCAGGCAGCATTACTGTATCTGCAAATTAATGAGCGTAATGATCCGGCCAATTATGAGCCAATGATGTCGACTGTTAACAAAGCAGCCATTGACAGGATTAAAACCGTAAAATGGAGTGATTATCCATATTCAAATATTTTGGTACCCGGCGCCGGCCCCGAGGAAATAACCTGGCCCTTAAGTGCCGAAGGTATGCTGCGTTGCCGCCTTGCTGCACAGCAATATCATTTAAAGCAGGCGCCATTTATTATGGTTTCGGGTGGCAAAGTGCACCCTTATAAAACCAAATACAATGAGGCCGAAGAAATGAAGCGTTACCTGGTACAAACCCTTCACATACCCGATAATGCAATTATTATGGAACCGCATGCGCGCCATACTACTACCAACATGCGCAACTGTGCACGCCAGATTTTTAGATACGGTATACCTGCCGGTAAACCGGGCATTGTAATTACAGATAAATCGCAAACCGATTACATCCTGAATATGGCGCCAAGATGCGAAAAAGAGTTAGGCTACGTACCCTATAAATTAGGTAAACACGTTTCTGATACCGAAGTAGAATATTACCCGGCTGTTGAGTCGTTACAGATTAACCCAACTGAGCCGCTTGATCCCCGTTAACAGATTTTAATATTAATATCATGATTAAAAAAATTATACCTGCAGCTTTTGCAGCCCTAAGCCTTTGTGCTTTTATAAAAAGCGATGCTATTGACCAAAAGCTCGATCGCTCTATCACTATCGATTCTTTGGGTGCTTGCCAGGGTATTTCTTACCAGAATGGTAACATCTTTTTATATGGCGACCGCGAAGTTGGTATGGTGCGCAAATTTAAAATGGTAAAGGATAGTTTAGTTTACCAGGGAGAAGAATACAAGCTTACCCAAAAGGGTGAAGATGTGATTAATCACCCTACCGGTATTGCCTACAATGGAAGCGGGCCGACTTTTATGGGTAACTCGATTCGGTTAAATGCAGAGGGCACCAAATGGAGAGCAGTTATTTATTGTATAGATTGGAAAGGCTTACAGCGTACGCACACGCTTGACGGTAACCTGATTAATACCATTGAAGATGATGCCTGCATACAAGGTACCCGCCCGGAGTATGTAAAATACGAGGGTAAATGGTATGTTGCCACTGCCGATTATGGCGACCACGGCAACGAGGTGCGTTTGTATGACCCCGAGAAATTGAAGAAAGCTTCGAAAACAAGCGAACCCGGCGTGCTTTATAAAAAGTTTACCTGTACACCTTGGGTGCAGAACTTGCACTGGATAGCTGATAAAGGTGTGCTGGTTTTGATCCAAAATAAAATAGAGGGCCGCCAGTGGCGCTTTACTTATGTAGACCTGAAGAAATCTTTGGAGGCTGGCAAGCAGGTAGTTATCAGCCAGGTAGATAAAATAGACAGGGGAGATGAGCTGGAGGGTTTTTCTTTCATAGGCAATGATAACAAAGGAATTGCGGTAACATCATCCAGAAAAAACAACGTTAATTTTACCACAACAAGCTGGTAATGTATAACTTATTAGCTAATAAATATACCCTCAACATTTGTTGGGGGTTTTTATTTTAAGTTAATATAAACTTAACATGTAAATAGCCCTCGCTTAAGATAGCCCGCTTAGTTTTGTTGCCAGAATGATAATGCTAACATTAATTAGTTAGTATTTCTGCGATGCTAAAGCGATTTATTTAATATTCTCTAATTGGTTGCAATATTTTGCATTGTCTATTGATCATGGTGAAGAGCAGCATAAACGAAGTATCAGCAGAGCAGAATTTACTGGCAAAGTGCAGTAACGGCGATGCCGGCGCCTTCAGGGAAATTTACCAGCAGTATAAACGCTACGTATTTAATATTGTTAATGCCAGGCTTGCCGATACCGACGATGCCTTAGATGTAACCCAGGATATTTTTATAAACCTCTGGACTTCCCGCGAACAGTTAGCGAACATACGCGAGTTTAAAACTTATTTATATGTTTTTAGCCGTAACCAGGTGATCACCGCTTATCGCAAAAAAAACATCCGTTTAAAAGGGGAGGGTTACTTGATCGAGAAACTGGACGAACAGTTAGAGCCATCTGCCGAAGACCATCGTTTTGCCCGCGAGTTAACCGTTCAGATTGATAGTACGGTAAGCCAGTTCCCCGAAACGATGCGCTACTGCTACCAGCTCAGTAAAAACGAAGGAAAGAAAAACACAGAGATCGCCGAGATCCTGAATATCTCAGAAAAAACAGTACGCAATAATGTATCAGAAGCGCTGAAACGTTTAAAGTTAAATCTTCGAGGCAGTTATTCCGAACTGTTAACTACAACGCTGGTATTGATCAGTGAGCAGTTGTTGGAGTTTACTCAAAATATCCTGCACAAAAACTAAATGTATTGTTAACATTATCTTAAAGGACATTCGGCCTTTTGCTGCGAGCTAATAGAAAGCACTATTAGTGGATAGCAGGATACAAGAATTATTTGAGCGTTACCAATTGGGTACCGCAACCGAAGCCGAACGTAAACTGGTTGAAGATTGGTTTGCCCGTTTCAATCAGGAACCTCAGCATCAGTTAAACCCTCAACAGGAGGCTGAGCTATTTAGCTCAGTCGACCGTAATATTAACTTTTTACTGGCTACCCAAAGTCGTAAACGTTTAATCGATAATCGTTGGTTTCAGGCGGCAGCCATACTATTGGTTAGCCTTACCGCAGGCTTGGTCTTTTTCTTGCTTCCTAAACGTAACAATCAGGAAGCCGTTACCTACGCCTATTTTAAAACACCTAATGGTGCCAGAAGATCATTTGCCCTTCCAGATGGAAGTACCATTGTTTTAAACTCTGGCTCCACAATTAAAATTCCTTCAAACTTCGGGCGGCAATCAAGAGAGATTATTTTAACCGGTGAAGCTTTTTTTGAAATAAAGCATGATGCCGAAAAGCCTTTCACTATACACTCGGGCAAATTGCTGATCACAGATTTAGGCACAGCCTTCAATGTTAAAGCTTATCCCGAGGATGGCAAAGTACAGGTGGCTGTAGAAAGCGGCGAGGTTAAGGTAGAAAAGAATAACCCGAATGGCAAACCGCTTTTGTTTGCCGGATCTTTAACAGGTAACCATCAGTTTACTTACGATAAGCTGAGCGATCACTACACCGTAAACGATATCCAACCCGGTGATATGTTGGGCTGGAGGCAAAACAGGCTTCGTTTCGATAATGCCACATTTAATGAAATAGCCCACACTTTAGAGCGCTGGTATAATGTGAAGATCAATCTAAAAGGTACTAATGATCATTGCCGCTTATATACCGTAGCCTTTGATAATGAGCCCATTGATAAAGTGCTGAATGTGTTGGGTAATCTTTCAGGAGCCGACTATCAAATTCACAATAAAACTGTAACGCTTAACCTCCCAAAATGCAAACGACAATGAGATAGCCCCCTTAAAACAAGTACAGGGAATGTACCACCACTCCCTGTATTGTAACCAGGCACTACAGTAGCGCCTGTAATTTATACGATCCAACAATCATTTAAATTAATCAAAAATGCAAAATTTTTATCGCATCAGAATTTCTACTTGCTTAAAAAAATATTTAGTCCCCTATATTATGCGCCCATTGGTTATTGTAGCCATACTACTGCACGTTTTTATATCGGCTTCGGCGGCCATCGGCCAGACTATTCAGAACGTTTATGTCTCATTTAAAGCCGATAACGTTAATACCCGTGACGTAATTAAGCTCATCGAACAAAAAACAGATTTTGTTATTGCTTACGATAACGTGCTTGATGTTAACAAAAAAGTATCGTTGCACGTTACTAACGAAAGCGTTAGCGAGGTTCTTAAAAAATTATTAAAAGATTACAAAGGCACTATCAGCCAGGTTGATGACCACCACATTGTAATTAAGGTTGATAAAATCCCGGCTACTACAACGCCAACTTTAAAAGCGGGCCAAACGCAAATTAAAGTGGTTGGTGTAGTTACAGACGAAAACAACCAGCCATTACCAGGCGTAACGGTAAGGCTTAAAGGTTCGGCACAGGGCACCAGTACCGATATTGATGGTAAGTATGCCTTAACTGCCGAAACCGGTTCTACATTGGTATTCTCATTTATTGGCTACCTGACTACAGAAATGTCTGTGAGCACGTCAAACACAATTAATGTACGAATGAAGCCATCGGCCAATATGCTTAACGAGGTTGTGGCTATCGGTTACCAATCAATCCGTAAAAGCGACTTAACTGGTGCTATCTCGAGTGTTAAAGCTAGTGAGCTTAATTTATCTGCACCTACGCTTGGCCAGGCTCTGGTTGGTAAAGTAGCGGGTGTACAGGTATCACAAACAGATGGTGCACCTTACCAGAGTACGAAGATCAGGGTACGTGGTGTAGGTTCGTTCAACGCCAGCTCAGATCCCTTATATGTAATTGACGGTTACCCTGCTGGTAATGATGTTTACATCAACCCGGATGATGTTGAATCTATCGACATCTTAAAAGATGCTGCTTCTGCCGCTATTTACGGTTCGCGTGCATCTGGTGGTGTGGTTATCATTACTACTAAAAAAGGAAAAGAAGGTAAAGGTAAATTTGAGTACGATGTGCAAACCGGTGTTAACCAGCTGGCTAAAAAAGTAAAACTGCTTAACTCAGATCAGGCTGCGCAGTTGGTAATTGACGGTCGTAACAATACCTACCGCGATCTATGGGTTAACACTGGTCATACCTGGAACGACGGTATGTTTTCTGACCCTAACGCAACCCGTATTGCCAATGTGGGTAATGCAGGTAGTGTAAGTATCCCTGATGGTTTGTACAATTATGCTACCCAAACTTTAATTCACCAAACAGTAAATACAGACTGGCAGAACGAGTTATACCATAACGCTTTCTTTCAGAAACATAACTTGTCGTTCTCTGGTGCATCAAAAGATATTCGCTATTATATAAGCGGTGGTTATCAGAACCAGGATGGTATTATCCATTCTACAGGCCAGGAGCGTTATAACTTCCGTACCAATGTAGATGGTGATGTTAACAAAAAACTACACATCGGCGCTAACATATCGTACACCCAAAACTATAACAGAGAAGTTCAGGAAGGCCGTTTTGACCATAGCCCTATTTTAGGCGCGTTGATCTACATGCCTTACCTGCCTGCTTACAATGCAGATGGTACATTGGCTACCAACGCAGAAGCTGCACAATCAACAGCTTACGGCTACCAGTCTATCGAAAACCCTGTTGCTTTAGTTGAGCGCACCAAGATAACCCGTAAAGGTTACCGTGGTACCTACAATGCTAATGCAACCTATACCATATTGCCGGGCTTTAGCGCTAAAGTAAACTTAGGTACACAAACCTATAACGAAAAGTATGATTACTATCTGCCTACAACGTTAAGCAGCGGCGCTTTCCCTCCGGGGTCAACCCAGGCTATCGCAGCGGCAACAGCAGCAGCACAAACTACCTCGCAGCTTGATCAGTTAGGCGAGTTTACATTAAACTATAACAAACAAATTGGTAAACATCATTTTGATGCCTTAGCTGGTTACACCGCTCAAAAAACAAGCAGCGATGTATTAAGCGTTTATGCACGTGGTTTCCAAAATGATGCCATCCCCGAAATTACAGGTAAAGGTGCCGATCCAAGCAACTTTACTTTGGTAACTACAACCAACCCACAAACGGGTTTAGGTTTGGTACCGACGGCTAAATCTACTTATACCTTACTTTCTTACTTAGGCCGTATTAACTATAACTACGATAGCAAATACTTTTTAACAGGATCTTTCCGTGCCGATGGTTCATCACGTTTTGGCCCGCTTAACAAGTATGGTTATTTCCCTTCGGTTGCCGGTGGATGGGTACTTTCGCAAGAGCCATTCTATCATAGCTTCCTGGGCGATCAGTCAACCGTTAAAATACGCGCAAGCTGGGGTTTAAGTGGTAACTACAATATTGGTAATTACAATACCGTGCAAACATTGGCCAGCCCAACGGGTGTAGTATTTGGTAACAGCAGCACTATTGCCAACGCAACTTACCCCGGAGGTATTAAAGATTCTAAGCTGAGCTGGGAGTCAACATCACAGTATAACATCGGTACAGATATCAGCCTGTTTAAAGGCCGCTTATCTGTAATTGCCAACTACTATTTAAGCTATTCTTATAACCTGCTATATAATCAGCCAATTTCGGCTATCTCTGGTAGTACTACGATCTTAACCAACCTTAAAGATTCTAAGATCAGAAACACCGGGTTTGATTTACAGTTGGATGGTCGTATCATCAACGATAAGGATTTCACCTTTAATGCAGGGGGTAATATCTCTCTTAACCGTAACAAGGTTATCAAGTTGCCTGCAAATAACACCATTATCATCAACGGTGCAGAGCGTTCTTACTTAACCAATATTACCGAGCAGGGCCAACCGGTTGGTATGTTCTACGGCTTTAAAGTAGGTGGTATGGTTACACCAGAGAATATTAACAAGGTGGCACAATCAACAGCATCAACCAACCCATTAAGAGCGGGCGATTTGTATTTTGTGGATACCAACGGCGATGGTAAAGTAACAGATGCAGATAAAACTGTGATCGGCTCGCCTTATGCCAACTTTACTTACGGCTTCACTTTAAATTCAACCTACAAACACTTTGATTTAGGCGCCGGTTTTAACGGATCGCAAGGAAACAAGGTATTGGATGGCCAGGATTATTACCTGTACAACATGGAAGGTTCTGGTAACCAGTATGAAGATGTAGCTAACCGTTACCGTAACGCTGCCGATCCAGGCAATGGCACAGTTTACCGTGCTTCACGCGGTGGTACACAAAGTAACAGTACCCGATTATCTACCTTCTACCTGCAAGATGGATCATTTTTAAGATGTACCAACATCACATTAGGTTACACCATCCCAACTGCGGTTAAAAACAAATTAGGTATCGGCAACGCCCGCATATTTGCCAGCGTAGTAAACGCCTTTACTATTACCAAGTACAAAGGTTACAACCCGGAGGTTGATTATAACTACTCAGCAGGTGGTTCTAACAACACTCAACCGGCAAACCTTGCGCCAGGTATCGACTACGGTGTTTATCCGCTGGTTAGATCGTACAACCTGGGTATTAACCTAACATTTTAATAATTTTTTTAACGAGAGATAAAGAGATGAAAAAGAAATTAATAGCTGTAACATGCCTGGCTGCACTTATGGTGGTAAGTTCGTCATGTAAGAAAAGCTTTTTAGAGCAAAGCGACCCCAATGCAGTTGGCGTTGCTGCAAGTTACCAATCGCCTAATGATGTATTGCTGGCCGTTAACGGTATCTATCAATCATTACGAAGTGGTAATAATATCGGTGAAACCAGTGATCTTTGGACAGATCAGCGTTCTGATGATACCGGCACAAATGATAACCAGAGTAACGCAGGTGAGCCATTCCAGTTCAATAACTTTTCGCTGCTGGCAAGTAATACCTATTTAAAATCACACTGGGTTTCTTTATATGGTACTATTACCCGTGCAAATACGGTTTTATCAAACGTTGATGCCGTTGCTTTTCCTGATCCCAGCTTAAAAGCGCAGTATGTTGCTGAGGCTAAATTTTTACGTGCCATCATGTACTTTCATTTAGTACGTTTATGGGGCGATGTGCCATTGGTAACCAAACAACTGGCTTCTACAGAAGTTACTGCAAACACTTTTCGTGAGAAACAAGCTACTGTATACGCACAAATTGTTGCAGACTTAACAGATGTAACTAACAGCCCGCTGCCTAACCTGCAAACAGGAGGAAACATTGGCCGTGCATCTAAAGCTGCTGCAAACGCATTTTTAGGCCAGGTATATCTGACCATGGCTACCACGCAGGATCAGGCCAACCGTGCAACCAACCTGGCCAATGCTAAAAATTTCCTGATGACTGCATATAACATGCGCACTTTTGGCGCGTTGAGCAGCATTCCTTACACCGATGTTTTTGATGTGAATAAAAAATCAACCTGCCCGGAGCTGATCTGGCAGATTGTAAATAAACAGGGCGATATCAATTACAGCTCATCAATTGCAGCCAACAACCAGGCAAAAGGAGAAACGATTAACTCGTTAAAAGCATCATCTGGTGTGGGTGGTAACGTTACACATGATCTGATCAATGATTATGAAGCAAACGACCCACGTATGACTTTCTCTGTTAAATATGCTAACGATCCAATTGTAAAAGATTGGTTTATTACCAAATTCAGAGATGCAAGCGCCGCTGCTACCAACTTAGGTTACGGTGGTAACGACTGGATCTTGATGAGATATGCAGACGTAATTTTAATGCTGGCCGAAGTAAATATGTACCTGGGCGACAATGCAAGCGCTATCACATACCTGGATCAGGTACGCGTAAGGGCTGGTATGCCAACTTATGCAGTTTCAATTACCAACCCTGCCTACACTGCAAAATACCCAACATTAAAACTGGCCATTTTGCACGAGCGCCGCGTAGAACTGGCGTTTGAGCACCACCGCTGGTTCGATTTGTTAAGAACCTTTACCACTGACGAGTTGGTAGCTTATTTCAAAAGCAAACCACAGGCTGATTTTGGCTCGGCCATCTTAGCTAACTTTACAACTAAGGACAGATATTATCCTATTCCGTTTGATGAGTACAAACTCGATCCGGTTAAGATGTACCAGAACCCTGGTTATTAATAAAAACTGAATATAAGAAGGGGAGGGGGCAATTTCTCCTCTTCTTGTTTTACGATATTTACCCCTAATCTACTTTAAATGAAATTAAGAACGTGCCTGCTATTTGCGATAGCTTTAGTGCAATTTGGAGCTGCCGAGGCTCAAAATAAAATAATGGTAACCGCACACCGCGGCGACTGGCGCAATGCCCCCGAAAACTCATTAAGAGCCTTTCAATATGCTGCCGATATGGGCGTTGATATTGTTGAGCTTGACCTGAAAAAAACGAAAGATGGTGAAATCGTTATCATGCACGATGCAACTATTAACCGTACCACCAACGGCAAAGGCGTGCCTGCCGATTATACGCTAGATGAAATTAAAGTCTTCAGGTTAAAAAATGGTTTAGGCCGTGTAACCAATAATCCTATCCCTACATTAAAAGAAGTAATGCTGGCTTTAAAAGGCAGCGGCGTAAAAGTAAACCTTGATAAAAGCTACGATGTTTACCCCGAAGCTTATGCTATTTTAAAAGAGACCGGTACGTTAAAGCAGGCCATCTTTAAATCAGAAATGCCTTTTGACTCGCTTCAGCACAGATACCCACAACTGGTAGATAGGATTATCTATATGCCGGTGGTAAACCTGGATAAACCAGATGCCAGAAAAGTAATTACTGATTACCTGAAAGGCATGAAACCTTATGCTTTCGAATTGATTTTCACGAAGGATACTTCGGCTATATTGACCGATAATAAATTCATCACCAAAACAGGATCTAAAGTTTGGATCAACTCTTTATGGGCTTCGCTTAACGGCGGGCACGATGATGATACTGCCGTTGAAGACGATAATAAAGAAGACAGTTGGGACTGGATCATTAACCATGGTGCAACCATTATCCAGACAGATCGCCCGAAATTACTTTTGGAATACCTGAGAAAAAAACAACTCCACCGTTAATACCTGTATTTACCCTGCATCTACTATGAAACTCCTATTTTCTACATTATTACTATTTGTTGGCTTAACACTTTCGGCTCAAACTAAAAATCCAGCGATTGCACAGCCTGCTGATGAGGTTAATGTATTTTTGGGGTCCTCCGGCGATCATGGGCAAATGTCGCCTGCCGCATCTTATCCATTCAGTATGATGAGTATCGGGCCACAAACATATCCCAACCTGCACATGGGATATGAGCATAAGGCCAAAACATTTCTGGGCTTTACACATAACCGTTTCGAGGGTGTAGGTTGCCAGGGGAGCGGTGGTAATATTTTAATCGCACCATTTTTGGGCGATAGCGCAGTAGTTGATCTTACTAAAGCTAATGAAAGTGCGGGCGCAGGTTTTTACCAGGTTTCTTTCAGCAATCGTATCGCAGTTAAAATAGCCGTATACAAAAATCAGGGAGTTGAAAATTATAGCTTCCCGCAGGGCAAAAAAGGATTTATTATTGATCTAAGCCACACACTGGCCAACAAGTTTGTAGCCGAAGAACATGAACTGCAAACTGACGGGTTAACCGGCTGGGTTGATTCGCGCACCACTTGTAACGTGGGTATTTACCGGGTTTATTATGCTATCAGGTTTAATCAGCCTGTTAAGTTTACCAATACAGCGGCGCATAAACTGGTTGTAGGATTGGGTTCTCAAACCCAGCAAGTACAATTAAACATTGCTTTTTCATCGGTTGATGTGGCGCATGCACAAGCTGCGCTTACCATTGGCGATTTTGATCAGCTGAAAAGTAAAAGTCAGCAAGGATGGAATGAGGCTTTAAGCCGCATCCGTGTTAAAGGCGACCCTGCAAGAGAGAAGCTGTTTTATTCTTTAATGTACCGCACCATCCAATCGCCCTACCTGATTTCTGAACCTGATGGTACTTACCGGGGTACCGATGGCAGTTTGCAACATACCACAGACAGCGTTTATAACGGCTGGGCTATCTGGGATAACTATCGTACACAATTACCATTACTATCATTGCTATACCCAGATAGATACAAATCTATTACTACCTCACTGGCTAATCTATACCAATTTGGTAAAAAGGATTACGCTACACAGCATGAGCCATCAAACACGGTACGTACCGAGCATGCTATTGTTGTTTTGCTGGATGCTTACCGTAAAGGCTATAAAGTAGATTTCAACAAAATTACCGATTCGCTGATTGCAGAAGTTAACCGCCTCGATTTTTCGCATCCCGATAAGGCTCTGGAATCGAGCTACGATGCCTGGGCACTATCGCAAATACTGGCTATTACGGGTAAAACCGAGTTAAGCAATCAGTACAAACAAAAAGCACTGGGTTATAAAGATTACTGGAACAAAGATTTTAAAGATATTACCAAGAACGATGTTGATCGTATCCCTGCCCGTGGCTTGTATCAGGGTACGGTATGGCAATACCGCTGGTTTGTGCCATTTGATATAAAAGGCTTAACTGAACTGATTGGCGGCCCACAAACTAATATCAAACAGCTCGATCAGTTTTTTAACAATGATTATTATAACCACGCCAATGAGCCTGATATCCAGGTTCCACTGATGTACAACGCATCTTTAGAGCCTTACAAATCGCAGGCTATGATGCATAAATATGCTGTGGATACCGTGGTGCAATACTATTTTAATGATAACAGCCGGGGTATAGATCCCTTTGTTGATGTAATTTACCAGAACAAGCCCGATACCTATGTGCGCACCATGGATGATGATGCCGGGGCTATGTCGGGCTGGTTTGTTTTTGCCGCTTGTGGTTTTTCGCCGGCTTGTGTGGGCTGGCCGGTTTATTATTTAAATGTGCCGCTTTTTAACCAGGTTGAGCTGAACTGGCCAGGTGGTAAAAGTTTCAGGATTAATGTGGTTAACTATGCCGAACATAATAAATACATTCAATCTGTTAAACTCAACGGTAAAATCATTAACAGAAATTGGTTAACCCACCAGGAAATTATGCAGGGTGGAACATTAACGATAACGGCATCCGATCAACCCAATAAACAATTCGGACTGGCCGATCAATGGATCTCTGATATCAACTTAAAATAAAAAAGCGCCTGTTTCGAAACCCGGAACAGGCGCTTTGATAGTGGCTCATCCACTTACCTCACCTGCCTTAAGCACTAGTTCTACAAGGTTGTTACACAATGTGCCTTTTATTAATGTCGCTCTAACATAGACTTTACCTCACAGGGATAATTTTGTGGCAAACTATTGAATGACCATACGGATGCGAGCGTATGGCCAGCCCATAAACAGAGCGTTAAATATGCTTTTCCTATTACTGTAGGCAGGAAGTGTGACATTTTTTATGATAAACCAATCAGATCAGGCATTATTAGAGGCTATGGCCCTGGGCGATGAAGACGCGTTTCACGTACTTTTTAACAGGTACTGGAAGAAGCTTTTTTCGTTTGTTTACCGTTTAACCCAGGACGAAAGCCAGACCAAAGATATTTTACAGGACGTTTTTTTATACATCTGGAAAAACAGGGAAGTTCTTTATGCCCAGGAATCTTTTATGCCCTATTTAAATACGGTAGCCCGGAGTAATGTAATGATGGGGTTCCGGAAGGATAAAATAAGATTAGTCGGCGCTGATGTTTTATTGGAGAACATTCAGCGGTCGGCCCAGCCGGATGATCAGATCTTATTAAAAGAAGTAAAGCATACTGTTGACGAGGAGTTATCTAAAATGCCTTCCAATATGCGTAAGTGCTTTCAATTGAGCCGGTTTGAGGATAAATCGATCAGAGAAATTGCTGTCGAACTTGGCTTGTCAGAACAAACCGTTAAAAATAATATTTCAGAAGCCCTAAAAAGGTTGCGTATTTGCATGGAGCAAGGCTCGCTCATTTACTTCTCATTCCTGGTATTTCAGGTGGTAGAAGGTTTAATGTAAACTTAACACCTTCTTAAAGTACTTTTGGGCGGTTCGAGCACTAATAGTGCTGAATGAAGAACCCAAAGTATACGCAGCTAAAGCAACTGTTCAGTAAGTACGAGCAGGGACAAATTGATGATCATGAAAAGAAACTGGTTGACGACTGGTTTCAAAATTATGAAGACGGCCCTGATGCAGAAATTCTGAATGATCCTGATACCGAAAAACGCATCTATCAGGAATTAAATCTACGCCTTACTCAAGGCATTTCCAATTCAAGAGTACGTGAGCTGTGGACTTCCACCGTTTGGTTTAAAGCTGCATGTTCAATCGGCGTGTTGTTTACAATAGCCGGTATCTTTTACAGAAAGCAAGGTCTGCACGTTACTATAAAGCAGTCTTATCAAACTATTATTACTGCCAATGCGCAGGTCAAAAAAATCAAGCTCGACGATAGTACCGAGGTTTGGCTTAACGCCGCCACAACTGTCCGGATTCCATTAATTAAGCAAGATAAAAAGAGGATAGTTTACCTGGATAAGGGAGAGGCCTTCTTCAAGGTAAAGCATGATACTGCCCGTCCGTTCAGCGTAGTTTCCGGCAATTTAGTTACACGCGATATCGGAACTTCCTTTAACATCCGTGCATACGATCTTACAAAACAATACCAGGTTTCAGTAGCATCAGGCCGTGTAGATGTAGGTATCCGTGATCAGCATGGCAATTTTCACCTCATCCGCTCTGCTATGGAAAGGGGAGATGTGCTCAACTACAACACAGCTACCGGCAAGCCCGAATCTAATAAGAAACAAGCTGAGTTGATCAGTACCTGGAGAACGCCGGGCTCATTTGATCTGGAGACTATGACATTAGCTCAGATTGGCGATGAACTGGCAAGGCACTTCAACGTAAGCGTCAAGGTTAATCATCCGCAGTTCGATCCAACTGCATACACTTTTCATCTGGCAAACCAAAACCTTCACCAGGTGCTGCAGCGCTTAACATTAACAACGGGTATGAGCTACAGCCTGGATAATAATCATCTCATCATTAACGCCCCGGACAAACGCATGAAATAAACAAAAACAGGGATAAAATAACCGAGGTGCTGGAAACACCTGCGGTTATCTGGTAGGGGCTGTAGCAGCCCGGACCTTTTTCAATTAACTCGTCTAAAATTAATTAAAGCAACAATATAGAAATAATGCGAAAACTGCTTACATATTTTCTTTTACTTTTTTCTTCATTGGCCGTACATGCACAGGTAACTACAGGAACACTTACCGGTACTATTAAAGATGCCAAAGAAATGCTGATAGGTGTAACTATTACAGCTACCCACTTACCAACAGGTACCGTTTATGGCGCTGCTACAAACAAAACAGGGCGCTTCACAATTCCAGGTATGCGCCCGGGCGGCCCTTACCGTATCAAAATATCTTATATCGGTTATGAACCCAAGATCATCGACAATATTGATCTGAAAATAGGTGATCCTTATGTACTTAACGTATCACTGGATAACTCATCTGTATTATTAAGTGAGGTTGCTATTAAAACCGCCGACCGGAACTCTATTTTAAATGCGGATAGGACCGGAACATCGACCAACTTATCGACCCGCGAAATTAATGCCTTACCAACTATTGACCGAAGCCTTAATGACCTGACACGGTTAACGCCACAATCTAATGGTAACTCTATTGGCGGTGGTAACTCGCGTCAAAATAACGTTACGCTGGATGGCGCCGACTTTAACAACAACTTCGGTATCGGCAGTAACCTGCCTGGTAATGGTAACCCGGTATCGATAGATGCATTAGAAGAAATCTCGGTTAACGTAACTCCTTATGATATTCGCCAAACTGGTTTTATCGGTGGTTCAATTAACGCAGTTACCCGTTCGGGTACAAATGATGTTTCCGCATCTGCCTATACCTATTTCCGTAACCAAAACCAGATTGGTACCAAAGTAAGTACTTATCCCGAATTGGTTGCAACAAATCAGTCGTACCGTATTTATGGTGCACGCGTAGGCGGGCCAATTATTAAAAACAAATTATTCCTGTTTTTAAATGCCGAACGCGAAACCGAGGTTGACCCGGGCCAAACCCGTGTTGCAGCAACTGACGCTGCACCATTTGGCAGCGCACCTAATATTACACGCCCTACCATGGCAGAGTTAGATGCAATTAGCGCCTACCTGAAAAATAAATATGGTTATGAAACAGGTCCATACCAAGGGTATAATTTTGAATCGGAGCGTACCAATCTGTTAGCCCGTTTAGACTGGAATATTAATGATAAAAACCATTTTAACGTTCGTTACAGTTATGTTAAAACTAGAAGCCCATCGTTTGTAAGTACTTCACGCAGCCCGCTTCCCGGTTTTTCTAACGGCTCACGTACAGATACTTATGCTTTGCCGTTTGCAAACTCAAACTATTATCAGGAAGCCAATTTATATTCGTTAACTGCAGAATTAGACAGCAAAATAGGCAGCGGCTTTAACAATACACTTCGTTTATCATATACCAACCAAAATGACCCAAGAAGTTCAGACAGCCAGATATTTCCGTTTGTAGATATTCTGAAAGATGGCCGTCCATTTACTTCATTCGGTTATGAGCCGTTTACTTATGGTAACCTGCGCGATGTTCAACTATATTCACTAAACGATTACTTAACCTGGTCTGCCGGTAAGCATAATTTTACCGCAGGTGTACAAGGCGATTTCAGTATCACCAAAAATGGCTTCCAGCGTTTTGCTACCAGCTATTACACCTTCAATTCATGGGATGATTTTGTGAACGGTGCTAAACCTGCCGATTTTGCACAAACCTATTCGCTTTCGCCAGGGTACGCACAGGCTTATCCAACATTTAAATTTGGCCAGTACTCTGTTTATGGTCAGGATGAGATTGCCGTTAGTGATAAATTTCACCTTACAGTTGGCTTGCGTTTAGATCTGGGCGCTTACCCTAAAGTATTGGAAGAACATCCATTGGTATCGCAGTTAACCTTCGCACATGGCGAACATTTAAACACAGGTAATTTGCCGAGTGCCAAAGTATTGTTTTCACCTCGTATCGGCTTTAACTGGGATTTAAAAGGCGACCGTTCATTACAATTAAGGGGTGGTGCTGGTATCTTCACCGGAAAAATCCCTTATGTATGGATAGTTGCACAGTCTGGCGATGCTGGTATGTTGCAAGTAACCGAAACTTATTCGGGGCAAAACAATACGCCGGGTCCATTCAATCCTAATATTGGTGCTTATCGCCCGGCAACGCCACCTGCAGCAGGAACTGTTTTGCCTAACCCGATCACGGTAATGGCTAAAGACTTAAAAATGCCGCAGACTTACAAAATGAGTTTAGCTTTAGATGCCAAGTTACCATTCGGTATCGTGGGTACTATTGAGGGTATATTTAATAAAGATATTAATACGGTATTGTTCCGCAATGCTAACCTGGTTGACCCTAAACCGCTAAATGTGGCGGGTTACCCGGATAACAGGATGATTTATCCGAATGCCAATACTGATAAGTTTATCAACCCTATCCTCAATGGTCAAGCTGTGCCAAATGGTACTGTTATCCCAGGCGGTGGCCAGCAACCGGGTGCATTCAACGTAATTGTATTGGATAATTCATCAAGAGGTTATTACTATTCAATCACTACAACTTTAGCCAAGCGCTTTAGTAATGGTTTTGGCGGATCAATATCTTACGTACACAGCGATGCAAAAAGTCTGTACGAAGGTGGCGGCGACCAAACATTGTCAGGCTGGCAGGGTACTACTTCGGTTAACGGAGCTAACCAGCCAGAGTTAGGGCATTCGGGTTCGGTATCTCCGGATAGAATTATTGCATCTGTTTACTACCGTAAAGAATTTATTAAGCATTTAGGTTCGCAGGTTACTTTGGTATATGACGGTTCTAACAGCCGTTTCTCATATACTTATTCGGGTGATATTAACCGCGATGGTGCTAATGCCGATTTAATTTATGTACCTAAAGATCCATCTGAAATTACATTTGTACCGCTTACTGTTGGCTCGGGTGCCACTGCTGTAACTTATACAGCACAGCAACAAAGCGATATGTTTTTCAGATATATTGATCAGGATAAATACCTGCGCGGCCGCAAAGGAAAGTATGCCGAACGCAATGGTGCTATTGGCCAATTCCAGGGGCAATTTGATTTCAAATTCCTGCAGGATATTTTCACTAACGTTGGCGGTAAACGTAACACCATTCAGTTTAGCTTAGATATTCTTAACGTGGGTAACTTCCTTAATAAAGAATGGGGCATCCAAAGAAGTGTAGCAACAAGCAATATCCTTGTGCCTAAAAACATTGCTTCATTGGTACCGGGTGGTAATGTTAAACCAACCTTTACCCTGCAAACAGATCGTAATTTACCTGCTTCGCAAACGTTTAGAGACAACGTAGGCTTCGGCTCAACCTGGACTATGCAGTTCGGTTTCCGTTACATTTTTAATTAACAATTAGTAAGCGGCAATTTTATAATTGCCGCTTACTTTTAAACGCAAATAAATATCATGATCAAAAGAATTATTACCCCTATTTTAATGTTGCTGGTTACGGTTGCCCTCGTTTCATGGGGTGTTACCGGCCACCGTACTATTGGAAAAATTGCTGAAAAGCATCTGACACCTAAAGCTGCAGTAGCAGTTAAAGATTTGCTGGAGGAAGAAAGTTTGGCAGATGTAAGTACTTATGCCGACCAAATCCGTTCGCAGGACCAGTACAAATATACCGCACCATGGCATTACATTAATGTACCGGCCGGCTTAACTGAGCAAGCTTTTAAAGATACCGTGCTGGCTAAGAAAAACGACAACGTTTACAAAGCGCTGCTTAAATGCGAAGCAGACTTGAAAAATCCGGCAAAGACCCGTGAAGAAAAGATCTTCGCCCTTAAGTTTATTGTTCACATGGTGGGCGATTTGCACCAGCCAATGCACGTAAGCCGTTCTGAAGATCAGGGTGGTAACAAGATCAAAGTAACCTTTTTAGGCAACCCGGGTAACTTACATGGTTTATGGGATAGCGGTTTACCAGAGCACGAAGGACTAACTTATGAGCAACTGGCAGAAAAGGTAGATCACGCTACTCCGTCAGAAATCAAAACCTGGCAAAAAGATGATATGCTGAAATGGTTATACGAGAGTTACCAGGTGAGCGAGCAATTATATGCTGATGCAGGTAAGAGCAGTGATTTTGATGAAGCGTATTATAAAGCACATATCCCGGTTTTTGAAGAGCGTATGGAAAAGGCTGGTATCCGTTTGGCTGGCGTGCTTAATGCTATTTACCGTTAAACAGATGCCGATGTTAACCTTAAAAAGAACGCTTATTGCTTTGTTGCTCCTTCAAATGGGAGGCACCTTAGCATACGGACAAGCACAATCAGATACCACACAGCATATTGTAAGCGGCAGAAACAACTCAGCTGCTCAGCAGAAAAAACCTTACGTGATATTAATTTCTGCCGATGGTTTCCGCTATGATTATGCCGAAAAATACCATGCCGAAAATTTACTGCGGATGAGTTCGCAAGGCGTTCGCGCTGTGGCTATGTTGCCTAGTTTTCCGTCTGTAACTTTTCCTAATCATTATACACTGGTTACCGGGCTTTATCCTTCACACCACGGACTGGTTGGCAATAGTTTTTACGATCCTGCTAAAAATGCAAGCTACTCTATGGGTGATAAGGCTAAAGTTAGAGATAGCAGCTGGTATGGAGGAACTCCACTATGGGTACTGGCCGAACAGCAGCACATGCTGGCCGCAAGCCTTTTTTGGGTAGGTTCTGAAGCCGCCATTAAAGGCGTTAGGCCAACCTATTATTATAATTATAATGAGGATATCCCGATGGCCCGCCGCATCCAGATTGTTAAGGATTGGCTGAGCTTGCCGGAGGAAAAGCGCCCGCATTTGATCACTTTTTACTTATCGGAGCCTGATCACTCAGGTCACCGTTATGGCCCGGAGACACCAGAAACTGCACAGGCTGTGCGTATGGTTGATTCGGTTATAAACAAGCTGAGCGAAGCCGTTGCCACTACAGGTTTGCCGGTCAATTTTATTTTTGTATCAGACCACGGGATGACCGTTGTAGACCGTGAGCATCCTCTGGCAACGCCCACAGCTATCGATCCTGAGAAATTTATTATCCCATCATCGGGCACAATGATTGATCTTCATGCCAAAAACCAAGCCGATATCATGCCGGTTTATGAGCAATTGAAGAAAGATGAAAAGGATTATCATGTATATCTTAAAACCAACATGCCTGCGTATTTGCATTACAGTGCCAAGGATGACCGAATGAATAGAATGGGAGATATTTTTGTAATACCGACCTGGCCGAAGGTGTTTTCGAACCGTAAGCCCGGAGCCGGTTACCACGGTTTTGATCCAAAATTGGTAAAAGACATGCCGGCTACTTTTTTTGCATGGGGACCAAAAATTAAGAATAATCTTACCGTACCTGTTTTCGAGAACGTGGAGGTTTATCCTTTCATTACCGATTTGCTGAGACTAAAAATCAGCGAGCAGATAGATGGCAAAGAAATTTTAAAACCCTTAATTAAGGAATAAGCGTTATTGAGGGCTGGCTGGTTAATCATCTGCCGGCCCTTATTATACCCCCATGAAGTCAATCAGTAAAAGCAGGCATCAGCACCTGAAAGCCTCCATGGAGGAACTTGAAAAAATTTTACAAGAATCTTGTACCGCAGATTCCTCTTCCGCATACATAAATTTGGTACAGGGAAAAGAACAGCTTGAACTATTGTTCAAAGAATATGATATGCTACTGGAGCAAATCGCGAAAATAGTTCAGGACTATAGCAACCTTTCTGTGCATGTAAAAGGCGAATTACTGGGCAAGCATTTAAAAAACATGCAAAAGTTAATGCCCCCGGAAGATCCTATGTACAAGCACCTGCGCCTGGCTGTGCATTTTCTGTATAGTGCATAGTTGTTTTTAATGGGGGTTAGGCGTTACGTAAAAATGTCCTAATGTTCCCCACTTCTGTACTAAAGCGCAGCCCGTAACCAGCCTAAATTTGCTTTACAATAAAATTAAAGCAATGTCAAAAATAATTTTCATTACCGGGGCCTCACGTGGTTTCGGTAAATTATGGGCCGAAGCATTATTGCAAAGAGGCGATAAAGTAGTAGCAACAGCACGGGATTTAAGTACACTTAACAGCCTTGCAGCTAAATATGGCGATAATATTTTACCGCTGAAACTGGACGTTAATGACAGGGTTGCGGGGTTCAAAGCTATAGCCCGGGCCAAAGAACATTTTGGACGTATTGATGTGCTGATTAATAATGCAGGGTACGGTTTATTCGGTGCAATTGAAGAAACGACCGAAAAAGAAGCCCGCGATCAGATGGAAACCAATTTCTTTGGTTTGCTGTGGCTTTCACAAGCAGTATTGCCTATCATGCGCGAGCAGGGGCATGGGCATATCATCCAGCTTTCAAGTGTATTGGGGTTAATTAGCCGGCCGGTTTTGGGTTTATACGCTGCTTCTAAGTTTGCGGTAGAAGGCTTGAGCGAATCGCTGGCTGCTGAGATGAAAGGTTTTGGGATCAATGTCTCCATTATTGAACCGGCTGGTTTTGATACAGAATGGGGAAGTTCTTCTGCTGCCCGTACCGTTGCTATGGCTGAGTACAATGATGTAAAAGCAAACCACCAGGCAGGGATCCCTCCCGATTTTCGGGGTGATGCAAACGGTACAATTGATGCGGTATTGAAATTGATAGATAGTGAAAATCCTCCGTTGCGCTTGTTGCTGGGCAAATACGCTAACATGTTAGTTAAGAAAGAATACGTAGGCCGGAACACAGAGTGGGATAGCTGGTTGGAAACTACTTTGGCAGCACAGGGTAAATAATCATTATATTGTACTGGCATGATCTGCTTCTGGATATGGTGCAGATTATGCCTAATTTTGAGAGTATGCAGCATTTTAATAGTCTGGCTCAATTACACCGTTTTAATGGCCTGCCGATGCCTGAAAATCCATTGTTCAGCGTTTATCGGTGCCCGAAAAAGACTTCGCTCGGAGAAAATCCGTTTACTTCTGATTTTTACATCATAGGGCTTAAAAAGCTTGAATCGGGAGTTATTATGTACGGACGTACCAAATATGATCATGATAACGGTTGTATGCTGTTTGCCAGGCCACGGCAGATCATGGAGTTTAAAAATCTGGAATACCATGAAGACTCGTTCATCATTTTCATACATGAAGATTTTTTGAACGGCCACTTTCTGCATAACGATATGAGTAAATATGCCTTTTTCGATTACGAAGCAAACGAAGCCCTGCATCTTTCTCCCCGAGAAGAAGAAATTATGTGGGACCTTTTCTTTAAGATAGATGCAGAATATCGATCTAATAATGACGAGTATAGCCGCAACATTATGCTTTCGCATGTTGATGCCATGTTGAAGTATTCACAGCGCTTTTATAAACGCCAGTTTATTGGCCGTACCCAACTATCGGGTAAAACCGTATCAAAGTTTAACGATGCGCTGGCAGCTTATTTTAAAGATGGGTTACTGCTTAACCAGGGTTTACCCAATGTGAGCACGCTGGCAGGGCAATTAAACTTATCGCCACGCTATCTGAGCGATATGCTGAAGCAGGAAACAGGTAAAACAGCTATTGAACTCATACATATTTACCTGATAAGCGAAGCCAAAAACCGTTTAAGGAACGATGATCAGCGGGTTTCCGAAATTGCTTATGCGCTTGGTTTCGAAGACCTGTCTTATTTTTCGAGGCTTTTTAAAAAGGAAACTGGTGTAACCCCCAATCAGTTTAAAAAGCATTTACTGAACTAAAAACAAAAGCCATGATCCTATCGGGAGCTTTAACAAGTAAATTTTATAATAAAACTTACAAGCCGACACATTAGCAATTAATTAATGCTTTATTAAGGTTGCTGCTTAAAATTGTGTAATTATAAACCACAGTTACATGATTAAAAAAATACGATTTAACTTGCTGCCTGCAGCGCTGTTAATATTTGCTGTCTTCCATACCAGGGCGCAAGTAAATAACACCAATTTAAATACATTACTGGCAGCAAACAATGTAAGCTGGAATGTGCCGGGGCCATCTTCGCAACAATCAATGCCTTTAGGTAATGGCGATACAGGCCTTAATGCCTGGGTAGAGCCTAATGGCGATTTATGCTTTTATATTTCTAAAACGGATGCCTGGGGTGCAGCTGCATCAACAGAAAAAAACAACTGGATTAAAGAAGGTGGCGTACTGATGAAACTCGGTAAAGTCCGCGTGTCGTTAAGTCCTAACCCTATGCAGGTTTCAGGAGCGCCATTTTTACAAACCCTTAAATTACATGATGGGGAGATTGTAATTGATGAAGGCGATGGCAGTAATAAAGTTCAAATACGTTTATGGGTAGATGCCAACAACCCCGTAATACGTGTAGAAACTAAAAGTAACAAGCCCGTAACGGCTAAAGTTACACTCAACGATTGGCGATTAAATGGCGGGGGCGACTCTATCCTGACCGGTAAATCACCACAAATAGTATGGTATCATCGCAATGCTGGTAACAATGTTAATCCACACCTAGCCAATATTACCTTTGGTGCTGTTATTAAGGGTAAAGGTTTTTATGTATCAAATGATACTACGCTGCAAAGTAAACCCTCTGTTTCTCAGGTAGTATCCATATACCCATTAACCAGCCAGTCGGGCTCTGCCGGGCAATGGCAGCAACAATTGGAGCAGAAGGTTACGGGGATAGATAAAATTAACCTGGAGCAAAGCCGGGTTGCACATCAGCAATGGTGGGATGCTTTTTGGCACCGCAGTTGGGTATATATTATTGGTGATGACCAGGCAAAAACCACAACGCAAGGTTATGTGCTTCAGCGGTTTTTAACGGCATGTGCAGGTCGGGGCAAATATCCTATTAAATTTAACGGTTCGATTTTCGTAGTGGATAATCCGGTATTGAAAGACGGCGGGAAAACAGTTTATGCCAATGCCGACTACCGGAGCTGGGGCGGCCAGTATTGGTTTCAGAACACGCGGCCGATGTATTGGCCACGATTAATGGCTGGTGACTTTGACGAAATGCTGCCGCTTTTTAATATGTATGCCAAAATATTACCCGACAATAAAAAGCAGGTACAAGCATATTACCATCATGATGGCGCATACTTTGCAGAAACTGCACCTTTTTGGGGTGGCTTGCTATACATGGGGCCAGAGGTTAAAGAGAACTGGACGGGGCATTACTTTACACCCATATTGGAGCTGAGCATGATGATGCTCGATTATTATGAGTACACAGGCGATAAAACCTTTGCAAAAAGCACACTGCTGCCTGTAGCAACTGCTGGGTTAACGTTTTTTGATAAACACTTTGGCCGCGATGATCAGGGCAAATTGTTGCTCGACCCGGATAATTCTATTGAGATGTTCTGGAAGGTGCATAACCCGGCACCAGATATTGCAGGCTTACATGCTGTAACTGCCCGTATGTTGGCATTGCCAGATGATGTTACCAGCCCGGAGCTACGTGCCCAATGGTCGAAACTTTTAAACATACTGCCTGAGTTGCCGAAAGGTGAAAAGAACGGACAGGTACTGCTACCTTACACCGGCGAACAAACAGCCCAGCCACGTAACCTGGAAAATCCTGAGCTATATGCGGTGTATCCGTTCCGCTTGTATGGTTTGGGTAAACCTGATCTGCAAACGGCTCTTAATACTTTTAATGCGCGTAAGTTTAAGGATAAAGGCTGCTGGGTGCAAGACCCCATACAAGCCGCAATGCTGGGTTTAAGTGATGTTGCTAAAACCTACGTAAGCTTCAACTTTGCACGTCAGGATCCGCACTTAAAATTTCCTGCCTTTTGGGATGAAGGCCATGATTATATGCCTGATGAGGATAACGGCGGCAATGGCGAGAACGGTTTACAAAACATGTTGATGCAAACCGACGGTAAGAAAATATTACTATTACCTGCCTGGCCTAAAGAATGGAATGCAGAATTTAAATTGAATGCACCATACCAAACAACAGTGCAGGGGAGGGTGCAGAACGGCAAATTAGTTGATCTGGTGGTTACACCGGCCTCGAGAAAGAAAGATGTTGTTGATATGTCGTTATAAGAAAGATCTAATCTCTCAATCATAGAAAAGTTCGCAAGTACCTAAACACTTGCGAACTTTTTTATGGGTTATTCTTTAATAAACTGGATAGACTTTAAATTAAATCCGCCTTTCTCTGCATAAACACGAATCCTGTTTATACCCTTTTTTAACTGAACATTTTTAAGTTCGGCTAGGTGCCAGTTTTTAGATGCATCATCGTTGGTGAATGCAATGTTTCCTGCGCTTGCGGTATTATCAACGGTAAGTGAAATTTGCCCGGCAGCACTATCTGTAGCTACATTAAATTTAGCTGTGTAGTTGCCTTTCTTGGTTACCTCAACGGTGTATTGCAGCCATTCGCCGTCTTCAATATTAAAAACATGGTAGCCACTATCATCACGTTGAATATCTACACCATCATTACGGTAGGCACGGCCACGGTTGCCCTGCGTTTTTACGCCGGGAGTATACATATAACTGGCAGTATCCTTATCAAAATAAGCAGTGCGCTGGCTGCCTAAATCATAATCTACTGCGTTGATGGTAGTATTATCACCAATAACAACCTTTTTAAACGGAACAGCGGTATTGGTACGCACCTGCCTGAACATAGCATCGGTAACATCTTTATGGTAAATATTATTCTCCAGTTTAATGTTATTCAAAAACTCATCAAGTGCAGCAATGGCTTCTGCTTTGGTTGGTTTAGGGCCTTTATCACTCCAGTAATCCAATAGCTTTTGGTACGATGGTGTTAACTTAATCTCGAGCGGGTTATTGATGCCGATCTTCTTCAATTGCCACCAGCTCCAGCCAATGTCATGGCTTTCCACCAAACTAATTGCTTCGGTAAACCAGGTGTTCGAGTTTTCTCCCGATTCGCCCATCCACAGCGGCACATTGTTTTTCTCACTAATATCAAGGAAACCCTGAATGGCCGATTGCTTGTTAAAGTTGCCATACTTATGAAAACTAATCACCATGTTTTTGTCCCACAACGGGAAAATACCTTTGTAGTTATTACCAAAGCCGTTACCCTCTATAATGATAATGTGTTTTTGATCAACCTCGCGGATAGCTTTTGTAATATCGACCATCAGTTTGCGCAGGGGCTCATTTTTGGTTTCGTTAGTACCTCTTTTATCATCGGCACTTTCAAAACCCCAGTTGGGCTCGTTAATGATGTCATAACCGCCGATGTAAGGTTCGTTGGCATAGCGCTCGGCCAGTTTGCGCCAAAGGGCAATCATTTTATCCTGATTGGCCTGGCTATCCCAAAGCGATGGTTTAGCCGGGTCGCGGTCTGATATATTAAGGTCGTTACCTTGTCCACCTGGTGTTGCATGAAGATCGAGGATCAGGTACATGTGGTTAGCCTTGCACCAGTTGAGCAAGCTATCCGTCATGGCAAAGCCTTTCTCTAACCAGGTATTTTTACCGGCAACAGGTTCCTGGTCAACCGCTAAAGTATACAGGTTGTAGTGCATCGGCAGCCTGATGGAGTTAAAGCCCCATGAACGCATCGAATCAATATCAATTTTACGGGTATTGTTTGCCAGCCACTGATTGTAAAATTTAGCCGTATAGGCTGAATCTGTAACCTCTTGTATCTTAGCCTTGATCTTATGTTGCTGGCCGATATTACTTAAACGGAACATATAGCCTTCCTGCAACATCCAGCCACCAAGGCCCATGCCACGTAAAATTACTTTGTTACCTTTTTCATCGGTAATTATCCGGCCGGATGCCTTTAAATATCCCTGCCCGTAACTAAGTGATGATACGCAGCCGAGTAAGGCCAGTGCTAAACCGGCAAAAAAACTTGATCTCCTCTTCATAGGTTATTCAGGTTTATTGGTTTTATTTCCAGATATAAGTAGCTACCGAACCTGCGTTCAGTACCTCGCTCACTTGCTCACCTTTATATTTGATGCTGAAGGTTTGTGCATCTGTACCTCTGTTAATTACCACCAGTACTTTTTTACCATCAGGCGTTTTAAATGCTACGTTAGGCAGGTTATCTACCAAGTTAGAGCTGATCCGTACCGAACCTGGCCTTACAAATTTTGCGGCGTGTGCTACAACATAGTAAGCAGGGTTACGGGTTACGCTGTCTTTATCAATGGTAATACCACCCATACATCTGTCGCAACCGCCTCTGTCGGTATGCGGGTTACTTTGTGGGTCTGCAGCAAGGTTCCACTCAATTACGTTGCGGCTCCAGTTACGGGTAGCGCCAATGGTTAACTTGGTGATATGCTCGGCAACATCTCTTTTAAAATTGCCCGGTGCGCCCATCCATTGCTCTGTGAAATACAGGTTACGGTCGGGGTGAGCATCGTGAACGGTAGATAATGCTTCGATCTTACCTGCATACAGGTGAAATGCAGAACCATCTACATATTTCTTAGCCTCAGGATCATTTAAAATTGAGATCGGGTACTCTGGCTTGTCGCAGTTATGATCGTAAACAATGATCTTGGTTTTAATCCCTTCAGCCTTAAACATCGGGCCCAGGTTAGTTTTAATAAAATTAGCCTGATCTGGAGCCAGCATCAGCATACTTGGGTTATTGCCGGGGTGTAAAGGCTCGTTCTGTACCGTCATGGCATCAATGGTAATACCTTTCTTTTTCATGCTTTGCACATATTTAACCAGGTATTTGGCGTAAGCATCAAAGTATTCGGGCTTTAAGCTGCCGCCGCGAGTATCGCCGGTTGTTTTCATCCAAACCGGTGGCGACCATGAAGAGCCTAAGATTTTGATCTTTGGATTAATAGCCAGGATCTCTTTCAATACCGGGATCACATCCTTTTTATCAGGGCCAAGATCAAACTTCGCCATATTAGGGTCGGTTTCGCCGGCAGGCAAATCATCATAAGAGAATACGTACGGATTAAGATCGGATGCACCGATAGTTACCCGCAGGTAGCTGATACCGATATTGGTGCCATCTGTAGCAAATAACTCTTTAAGTAATTCGGCACGTTTAGCCGGATCCATTTTGACGATCAGCTGCGCGCTACCGCCAGTTAAACAAAAGCCAAAACCATCAATAGACTGATAGCTTTCTTTCTCATTAATTTCAATGACAGGATTAGTGTCAGTTTTTTTAGCAAAAGGTAATTCCTGTTTTTGCTGGGCAAACAGGGCAGATTGATCTGCATTGGTTAACCAGCTTTGTACAGAACCTTTTTGCTGGGCAAAAGCAGATGTTGCAGCCATAATTACGGCTGCCAATAGTGTAGATTTTTTGATGTTTAGCATTTAATTATTATTGGAATAAGAAGATGTATTACCAGATAAATGTTGCTACAGACATACCGGCAAGCGTAGCCGATACCGTTTTACCATTAAACTTGATGTTAAAGGTTTGTATTGCGCTGGTTGTGTTTGATACAATAAGCGCCTTTTTACCATCGGGTGTTTTAAAAGCAACATTTTGAAGATTATCGAGATTATTTGAACCTATACGTACAGAGCCGGGACGCACAAATTTTGAGGCCTGGCCAATAATATAGTATGATACATTACGGCTAATGTTATTACTTATTGTAAGCGCTCCTAAACAAGTACTGCAGCCACCGGCAGTATGCGGGCCATAACTGGCATCTGTAGCCAAATTCCACTCTAATACGTTACGGCTCCAGTTACGCGTTGCGCCAATAATGAGGTTGTTTACGGCCCATTGTAAATCGCTCTGGAAATTACTTGGTGCGCCAACCCATTGCTCGGTAAAATATACGTTCTTTTTAGGATAAGCATCGTGTACAGGACCTAAGGCGCTAATTGAACCACCGTACAGGTGAAACGCAGAACCATCTACATACTTGCTGGCATCATTGTCAGCTAAAATAGCCAATGGGTAATCAGGCCTGTCGGCATTATGATCGTAAACAATAATTTTAGTTGTAATACCGTTGGACTGAAACTGCGGACCCAGGTTGTTTTTGATAAATGCTGCTTCTTCTGATGCCTGCATTACCATACTTGGGTTATTGTTAGGGTTTAACGGCTCGTTTTGCGGGGTGATGGCATCAATAGTAATACCCTCAGCCTTCATGGCCTGTATGTATTTTACAAAGTAACGGGCGTAAGCATCATAATAAGTTGTGCTTAAACTACCTGCCTTAAAGCTATTATTGGTTTTCATCCAGGTAGGGGCGGTCCATGGGCAAGCCAATATTTTAATGCTTGGGTTGATAGCAATAATGCTTTTCAAAACCGGGATCAGGTCGGCGCGTTCCTGGTCGATACTAAAATTAGTTAAATTGTTATCAGCAGATCCTTCATCATAAGTAAATGTTGTGGCACTTAGATCAGAAGCGCCTATGCTGATACGCAGGTAGCTGATGCCAATATGCGCGCTATCAGTAGCAAACAATTCTTTTATCAAATTAGCTTTTTGTGCTGCCGGTAATTGGTTAATAACAGTAGCGCTGCCACCGGTAAGGGTAAAGCCAAAGCCATCAATACTTTGATAGGTTTGTGTAGTATCAACCTCAATAGTAGGGTTTGTATTGGTTGATGTACCGAAATTGAGGGCCAGGTTTTGTTGTTTCAGCAGCGATCCCTGGTCGCCCTGGGTAAGCCACATGGCTACATCACTTTTTACTGGTGTAACAGGTTGGGTAGGAGGGGTAACAGGATCCACAATGTTACCGCCTGCTCCTTTTTCTTTTTTGCAACTTGTAGCAAATACGGCACCGCAAAGTAAGAGTGCATAGGCCATCTGCCTGGTGATATTTCTGAATTTCATAGATTATTTAGAGGTAGGGTTATCGTTTGTTATGGTTGTTTTTTAGCATCTGAAGTACCCCGGCTGTTTGTTCGGGATAAATGGCAATGCGGTGTGTGCGTAATAAATAGGGTGAAGTTTCTTTAGCATCCGTCATCTTAAATGAAATAACTTTTGATGGTAAAGCGGGCATGTGGCAATCAACACATTTGGTAGTGATTGCATCACCCAGTTTGGGTGCCATTTTGCAAAAGTTATGGTCTTCGGCTTTATGACAGGTCATGCACTTTTGTGAATAACCAACCAGGTTGCCGGTTTCTTTTTCGTGGCTGCTGTGGCAGGTAGTACAAGTCATGGTGGCGCTGTTGGCAAAGCATTTGCTCATGGCCAATAGTTTGGTTTGGTTACCATGCACATCAGGATCATGGTTAACGGCCCCGAAAGCGGGATCGAAAAAGTTCATCAGCGTATCGCCCGGATGAAAGTTAAAGGTTGATCGTTCGGCCTTTAAATCGCTACCAGAGTGGCATACACCACACATATCCAGCTTTTGCTGGCGGGTTAATGATTTATAAGGCTTAATAAACTTAGGCTGCTTATCGCCTGGATTTTCAGTATGATAGTTTACATGGTTAGCAGCCGGGCCGTGGCAGCGCTGGCAATCTATACCGTAGAGCATGGCATCTTTATCAAACTCTTCGTCAACAGTTAAGCCACCGGTTGCTACAAATTTGCGGTCGGCAAAAGAGGCGTGGCATTCAAAACAACGGCCTACCACCAAACGGTTATAGTAAACCAAGTTAGCAGGATAGCCCGGGCTATTAACCCAGTTATGCGCGGAGGTTGAATAGGTTAATGGTAGCTGATAAATCTTTTTTCCTCGCCAATAGGCATAGGTCTGCGCTTTCTCTGCCGAGCCGAATGCGATGTCGAAGCGTTCGTCCCTTACTTTTTTACCTTTAAAATAAGCTACCTGGTACAGGCCACTTTTTCGTTTTTCAACTTTGATCTTTACACTATCGTTAAAAACAAACTGACTATCGGTTGCTGCAATACCTGCTTGTAAATGATTTGCAGCAACAGGCTGTGACGCATGATAATGCCCGGTTTGATTATAGTTGGTGTAAACCTCTTTATGGCACTTAATACAGGTTGCGGGATCGGCATAGGCTGTACCCCTGATATCTGCTTTGGGCTTATCCTTGTCTATACACTGAGAAAAGAACATAGCCAGCAGAAACGTAAGGATAGATGAGAATATAAATAGTTTACCGGATTTGCCCTTCATATATTTTTGCAGGAAACAAAACTAAGAAAGCGGATGATACCGCTTCCTTAGTTTTATAAATTATTGTTTGTGGGGTACTAATTAAATGTAAATTATTTAGTACCGCCCCACTCTTTGCTTTGTTGAAGCTTGGTGTTGTTCAATTCGTTTTGTGGTATCGGGAAAATTTCGTTTTTACCGGCCACAAAGCCTTTTGAAGCTAACACTGTACCAGCATCACCCCAACGTACAAGATCTAACCAACGCTGGCCTTCGCCTGCAAGCTCTAAACGGCGCTCGGTTTTAATGTTAGTTAAGGTTACAGCTATAGGTGCTAAACCAACACGTGCCCTAACTGCATTAAACAATTGGTATGCGCGTGTACCCGGGCCTACACCCTGGTTAGATTGTAACAGGGCTTCTGCCTCTAATAAATAGGTATCAGCCAAACGGATCTCATACATATCTAACGGGAAGTTTAACTCCAATTGTCCATTTGCAGCCTTGGTAGAAGTACGGCCAGCAAATTTTTCAATAAAGTGACCTGTGTTTTGGTAAGCATGTAGATAAGAAACAATACCATTGGTTTCTAAACTGTCTAAGTTAGCTACCGTTGGCTTGTTGCGTGGATCTTTGTGGATCAGGTTCCAGAAATCATCTGTGAACGGCTGACCGCTCCATCCAGAAACATAATCAGGTGCACCGGCAACTTTAGGGCTGTAGCTACGTGGACCAACCAAAATACACTCCAGGTTACCTTCTGTACCACCAACGCTACTCCAGGTACCGTTTGATGTTGAGTTAAATACAATTTCGAAAATTGATTCGCTATTGAATTTATTTTTAGGGCTCCATAGGTCGGCAAAATTGGCAACCAATTTATAACCAAACTGGCTTGTGCCGCCTGGGGTACCATTTACTAAAGCTAACTCGGTTGCAGCGGCAGCATAATTTTTTTGCCACATGTATACACGACCCAGTAAAGCATGCGCAACACCCTGTGTTACACGGCCGCCTTGTGTTGCAGCAGGTACGGTAACGGGTAAATCATTGATTGACGCTTTAAGATCGGTAATGATTTGTGCGTAAACTGCGTCAGGAGAAACCTGCTCTACATTAAACATTTGTGATGGATCTACCGGATCCAGCAATAACGGGATGTTTTTGTAGAAACGAACCAGGTCAAAATAGAAGTAGGCACGTAATAATTTAGCCTCTGCTATATATCTGGCTTTTGTGGCTGCATCCATTTGTACATCACCAATGTGTTTTAAAAACACGTTAGCGCGGTATGCTCCTGTAAAGCCTTTGTTCCATAAGTAAGTAACAGCTCCTGCGTTTGATATTTGGTTGAAGGTATACTTAGCTACTGCTTGTAAATCACCGATATCCGATGAGTTGGCACCGCCTGCAAAGTGATCATCGCAACCAACATTCATGATATCTGTTTTAGTCAGGTAGCCAGATGACTGGTTACCAACCATATCGTAAACAGAAACCAAAGAAGCAAAAGCCTGATCCGGAGTTTTATAATAATCTGTTTCTAAAATCCTTTCCTCCGGATTTACTTCCAAATACTTTTTACATGAACCCAGCAGTTGTAAACCAACAGCCATGGCAAGTACGTATGTAATTTTCTTTTTCATCTTTATTTTTTTTAAAATCCAACATTTACACCAAGCATAAACGAGCGTGCTTGCGGATAAACACCCTTATCAATACCTAACACGTTACCACCAATTTCAGGATCATAACCATCGTATTTGGTAATTGTAGCAAGGTTTTCACTCATTACATAAACACGTAATTTATTTATACCAGCCTTTTTAGAAATAGATTGAGGTATAGTATAACCGATTTGTACTGTTTTAAACCTGAAATAACTACCGCTTTCTAAATAAAGTTTAGAGAAGTTAGTGTAGTTTCTGTTAGGGTCAGTATCTACAACTCTCGGCATGGTATTAGATGGGTTACTTGGGGTCCATCTGTTTAAAATTGATGTTTGATAGTTGGCATTACCAATATCTAAACGACGTAAACCCTGGAAAACTTGATTTCCATGTACACCGTTACCAAACACAACCAGGTCAAACGCTTTATAACCCAGGTTTAAAGTTGCACCATAAGTAAAATTAGGGATCGGGTTACCAATTACGGTACGGTCGTTCGGGTCAATTACGTTATCGCCGTTAAGGTTGGCAAATTTAACATCACCCGGTTTAGCATTAGGCTGAAGAGGGGTGCCGTTTGGACCTACATAGCTGTTAATCTCGGCTTGAGACTGGAATATACCCAACATCTGGTAACCATAGAAAGCATTGAATGAACCACCTACGATTGAACGTGAAACGTTACCCATAGTTTGGAAATTTCCAGCCTGGTTTTCAACAAACTGAACGCCTGGTGCTATGTACAGGATTTTGTTTTTCAGGAAACTGATGTTACCGATAACACCTAATCTGAAATCGCCAAGACGTTTGTTGTATCCTAACTCAATATCAACACCTTCGTTTTGCGAGGTACCATAATTTTGAGCAATGTTAGAGAAATAGCCTAAGTAACCTGGCAGTGGTGGGGTTTGTAATACACCAACTGTTTTTTTGCGGTAAAGGTCAACGTTCAGGTTAAAGTCGTTGAACAAAGTAGCTTCAAAACCAAAATCGGTTTGTTGCGTTTGCTCCCACTTCAGGTTAGGGTTTGATGGTGCATTAGGGCTCCAGCCAATTGTACTTGCATCACCTGTGCCGAAGGTATAGTTACGGCCACCGCCAACTGTTGCGTTAAATGCGAAATCGCCAATACCTGCGTCGTTACCGGTTACACCGTAGCCACCTTTGAATTTTAATACGTTAACTACGTTGTTTTTTGGCCAGAAACTTTCTCTTGATGCCACCCAACCGGCAGAAAAACCAGGGAAAACACCAAATTTGTTGTTATCACCAAACCTTGATGAACCATCACGACGGATAGATCCTGTTAACAGGTATTTTTCATCATAGTTATAGGTTGCACGTGCAAATAATGAAGTAATGGTGTGTTCTGTACCATCGCTACCATCGGCAGTTCTGTCAGCAGTTACCGGTTTGTAGTTTAGGTTGGCCTGGTTAAAATTAGTTGCAATTACATTGTAAAAGGTAACGTTTGTGTTTCTGGTATCGTTATCCATGTAATTACCCTGACCTAACAGGATATTGAAATTGTGCTTGCCAATGTTTTTACCATAGCTCAGCGTGTTTTCAAAATTGTATGCCAAACCGGTATTCATTTGTCTGTTAAATGAAGGCCTTGTATTGCTGGCAGAAGGGTTATAGTAATAAGTAGGGGTGAAGGTTTCATTACCATAGAAAGCAACTTTTGTACCCAATGAAGACCTTATTTTCAAGCCTTTAATCGGGTCTGCTTCTACATACGCATTGGCTACGATATTATGCTCCCAGTTGTAGTTACCCAGGTGGGTTTGGATATAAGCCAATGGGTTCGACATTTCCTGGCCTACATAATGCGAGATACCATAAGCATTGCCATTTGGATCTCTTACAATATACTGGCTGTTGTAATCACTTGGGAAAGGGGTTTTGCTAATATCGCTAACCGTAGTAGGCGTAATAGGGTCAAGGTTTACCGCATCACTTAACGGGCCGCCAAACTCACTGTTGGTGTTACCAATGCTTTGAGTTTTAGCATAATCATAACCCAGGTTTTCGCCAATGGTTACAAATTTAGCCGGCATGTAGGTAGAGTTTAAGCGGAAGTTGATACGCTTGTAGTTTGAAATTGGCTTTGCAACGATACCGTTTTGATCAAGATAACCAAATGAAGTAAAGAAGGTTGATTTATCACCACCACCGCTAAAGCTAAGCTGATGAGTTTGCCTTGTTGCATTGTTACTAAAAATCTGCGATTGCCAATCAGTACCTACACCATACGATGCAGGATTGCCAAACGGAGCAGCTAAACCAGCATTGGTAGCCGATTCATTTCTGATCGTGGCGTATTGCGTGGCATTAAGCATGTTAAGCTTGTGAGCAGGTGATTGTAAACCGAAGAAACCGTTATAGTTAATATCTAAACGGCCGGTTCTACCTTTTTTGGTGGTAACCAAAATAACACCGTTTGCGGCACGTGTACCGTAAATAGCTGCAGATGCTGCATCTTTTAATACCTCGATTGATGATATATCAGCTTCGTTAAGGTAACCGATACCACCGTTATCTACAATTACACCATCAACAACCCAAAGCGGATCGTTATTGGCATTATTAGAGAACGAGGTATAACCGCGAATACGTATAGTAGAACTTGCACCTGGTGAACCTGAGCTTTGTGCAATGGTTACACCAGAAACACGGCCTTCTAAGGCTTGCTCAACACGGTTAATCGGCATGTTCTCTAATTGCGCTGCAGATACGCTGGAGATAGAACCGGTTACAACGCTTTTCTTTTGGGTACCGTAACCAACTACCACAACCTCGTTAAGGTCGTTTTGGGTGATACTTAAAGTTACGTTGATGATATCCTGGCTGCCCACCGGTACATTTTGGGTTGCATAACCAATAAAAGAGAAGGTTAGTGAAGCATTTGGCGGTACTTTAATAGAGTACATACCCTTAACATCTGTTACTGCAGTAGCAGGGGTTCCGTTTGCTTTAACGGTAACGCCGGGAAGTATTTGGCCGTTGTTATCGGTTACTTTACCTCTGATAATAGTTTGAGCCATTGCTAACGAGCAGGTGGCAAAAAGCAAGAAAATGAATAGTGTAAATTTTTTTCTCATAATTTAAATTATAGGGTCTATTGTCAAGTTACAGCGATTTGCTGCTAAAAAAATATCCATACGGACGCGTTTAGCCATAGGCATTAAAGGGTTTTAAAAAGTTAAACATGTTAGTTACAATTGGTTATAAACAAAAGCGTATTTGAGACACTAAGCGCATTTGTTTCGATCAAAATTATCGAAACATAAATGATAAAAACAAATGTTTTTTCTCATAAAGTATTGATAATTAATAAATTACAATCTTTTTAATACGGTTGGTGCTCCTTGAATTAGAATCAATGAAAACGTTGTAGTTAGGCTACAGGGCACTATTTGCACTAATGGCTGTAAGCACATCAATACGGTTAAATCACACGAAAAAAAAATGAATTTAAAGGCAGAATAAGCCTTTTTAAGAGTAGTTTTTGATTGTGTTAATTATACACGATGATATATAAATATCATAATCATACTTCAACATATATGATTGTATTGTTTAATTATTAGATTTGCCTTACACACCCCGCCACGGGAGTCTGTAAACCAATTTATAACAACCTATTTAATTAAACTTTTTGGTCGAACTAATGATTAAACGCATTAATCTCGTTTTAATTATCTGTGTATTGTTATCTGCGCGAGCTTTTTCGCAGGATGTTGTTGCTATAGATAACAAACTGGAGCACAATATATTTTCTCAACATCAGATTTATTGCTTCGAAGATACTTCTAATAAGTTAACATTCAGCGATATAACAGATGGTAGGTTTAAAGATTATTTTGAGGTAAACAAAGATTATTACCCTAAAAACCATCATCATGAATCTACATATTGGTATAAGGTTAAATTAAATTTTACCGAAAAAATTTTAAATAAGCCCTCCATTTTTGAATTTTTTGACCAAACCACTGAGAATATTACAGCCTATATCCCGGATTCGAAAGGGAATTATGTAGCCAGCAGGACAGGGGCATCCCTCAATTTTGAAAAAAGACTGTTCAACCATAAGAACTTTGAATTTTTAATTCCAAACCAAAGTATTGGCGAGCATACTTATTATTTTAAGGTAAGCTCGCGCGAATCTGTTAACGTAATTATAGTTTACCGCACGCTCCATTACTTTATATACTATGCCCTTACCGAATACTTTACGTTTGGTTTGTTTTATGGCATGATCCTGATTTTTTGCTTTCATAACCTGCTTATGTTTATGGCAGTTAAGAAAAAAGAATATCTGTTTTATGTGCTATATATTTTAAGTATCGGGCTATATGAAATGAGTATAGACGGCATTGCTTTTCAATATATATGGCCTAACTCTCCCAGTTGGAACGAGTATGCGTATGGCACGGCGCTATATTTTATCAGCATTTTTGCGCTCATATTTACCAAAGAGCTTTTGCATGTTAAAACTAAGGCCCCAATTCTGTACCGCATTATTAACTATATTTTAGTACTGCGAACACTGTTTTTTGTTGTTTGCCTTTGCTTTGATAAAAGCCTGTTTTATTACAAGTTTGTAGAATTTGTACCCCTGGTTACCGCTTTTATAACAGGTATCACGATATGGCAGCGTGGCTATAAACCCGCCCGCTTTTTTGTATTAGGCTACACTTTTCTTTTCATCGGCTTCTTTACCAAGGCCATCATGGTATTAGGGTATAATAAGTATCTTTTTAATTTTCCTGGCTTTATAGGCCATTATAGCCTGAGTGGGAGTTTTGTATTGGAGATGGTGTTTCTCTCTTTCGCCATCGGCGACCAGGTGAGGCTGCTGCGTAAGGAAAAGGATATCGCCCAGGAAGAAACTTTTAAGCAGATGTCTATTAATAATGAATTGAAAGATTCTATTAACCAGGAACTGGAAGAAAAAGTTAAGATCCGAACAAAAGAGGTGATTGAGAAGTCGCAAAAAATATTTGAGCAAGCCCACATTATTGAAGAACAAAATTATAACCTCGTAGCCATTAACGTACAATTGGAGCTGCAGGCCGCAGAAATTTCGAGAATGAATGTTTTGCTCGAAAAGGATAACATCCAGCTGAAAGATAATATCGAAAAGGTAACTGATGCCCGGGCACTTTCTACCGAACTTTCTTTTGAAGAATTTAGCGCAAAGTATCCTGACCAGGAAAAATGCAATAAGTTTTTGGCCGAAATTAAATGGACCAAAGGGTTTGAGTGTGTGAAATGCAATAATACAACTTATACCGAAGGCCGCGCCCCTTATAGCCGCCGGTGTATCAAGTGCCGTTACGAAGAATCTGTATTGTTTAACACTATTTTCCAAAATAGCCGCATACCTATTAATAAGGCATTTTATTTAGTATACCTGATGTATACAAGCAAGGGTTCAATATCATCCTATCAGCTTTCAGAAAAATTAGGCATTCGCCAAAGCACCTGCTGGCAGTATGCCATTAAAGTAAAAAAGGTGATGGATGATAGGAAAAGAGAAAAAAGAAACACAAATTTGGGTTGGAGCAGGTTAATTATTACCGCCCATGATGAATAGGTGTCTCAACATAAAAATGCTGATAAACTGAAATTGCATCATGGCTTAAAATAAGATACCAATCTCTGCGTTTAAAGGTCATCATTGAAAAATGATCTTTAAGCGGATGAAGAGTTAATCTTGAATATTTTATTCTGATTGCGTTTTGGGCTGCACCAGGCATCTTTTTTATCCTCCAACAATTTTCCTGACTGTTATTTTGCATTTATTAGCTATGCCGCATAGCCATTGGTAACGTCATGTTTAACAAAGCATGACTGAGCCTTAATCCTACCGCGTTTCCTCATTATTTAGTTTTGCCATTCGAAACTAAGGACTTAACAAAACAACAAAATGAGGAAATTTTTACTTCTCTCCATGCTCTGCCTGTTTACAATGATACAGGCTTTTGCACAGGTAACATCCAGCAGTATGTCTGGTACAATTAAAGACGATAAAAACGTCACGCTACCGGGTGCAACCGTAAGGGCCACACACGTACCGTCTGGTACAGTTTACGCTGTGGTAACCAATAAAGATGGTTTGTACAGCATCCCGGGTATGCGTACAGGCGGCCCTTACAAGGTTGAAATATCTTATATAGGTTTCAGCAAATCAACCTATACCGATATTACCCTGCAATTAGGCCAGCCCTACATCCTGAATTCAAATATGTCGGCAACGGGTGTAGAGTTAGCGGCGGTTACTGTTAAAGGAACCAAACGCCTTGCCAGCGCTCGTTTAGGCGCAAGTACTAATATCGACAGGGCATCAATGGCAACTTTGCCTACCTTTTCGCGTAGCATAACAGACTTTACCCGTTTATCGCCACAGGCAAGCGGTAATAGCTTTGCCGGCCGCGACCCAAGGTATAACAGTGTAACTGTTGATGGTGCCAACCTCAATAATACGTTCGGTACATCTAACGAGCCTTTACCAGGTGGTGGTACACAGCCAATTTCTATCGAAACTTATGATGAGATTTCGATAAACGTGGCGCCGTTTGATGTTAAGCAATCAGGCTTTACCGGTGCAGGTGTTTACGCAACTACTAAAAGCGGTACTAACACTTTCCATGGTTCTGCATACACTTATTACAAAAATCAATCGTTTAACGGTAACAATATCGGCGATAACTACATTGGTAATAACGTTGCTAAAGCCAGCACTAAAATTTACGGTGCTACTTTAGGCGGCCCGATCATCAAAAATAAATTATTCTTCTTCGGTAACTTCGAAAGAGAAACATCTACTTCACCAGGCATTAACTATTCGCCAACCGGTGGTTCTGGCAACGGTACAATGGCTGCAACTCCTGTTGCAGATTTAGTTAAGGTATCTGATTACCTGAGAACCAAATTTGGTTACGAAACCGGCGCTTACGATAACTTTGAAGCATTTAAGCCGCAGAACACTAAGTTTTTGGTTAAGTTAGACTGGAACATCAACGATAAAAACAAGCTGACTGTTAAATACAGCTACTTAAACGCTACCAGCGATCAGCAAATTAACGCGGGCAGTACGCCAAACAACGGGCCTTACTCTTACACCAATGCTACCGGCGGAACAACAACCCGCGGTACAGGTGGTTTGCCTAACAACCGTTACAGTAACCAATCTATCGCGTTTGCAAACTCAAACTACGGTTTTATCAATAAGGTAACCACAGGTACTGCCGAGTTAAACAGCTCTATCAGCCCTAAATTATCAAACCAGTTACTGTTAACCTTCAAAAAGTACGATAACCCAAGAACTTCTAAAGGCGATATCTTCCCAACCATCGATATTTTTAATGGCCAGGGCAGTAACTACATTACCGCAGGTTCTGATCCATATACCAAATACAACGAGGTTATTGATAACACCACCAGTTTGTATGATAACTTAACTTATTATGCAGGTAAGCACACCATTACAGCCGGTGTTAATTACGAGTACCAGCGTATTGGCAATGCCTTTATGCCGGGTGCAGCAGGTTCATACATCTATAACTCATTAGATGATTTCCTGAACGACCGTACGCCACTGCAATTTACCTACAACTACTCATTGGTACCGGGCCAGGACAAAGTTTTCTCGGCTAACTTAAAAGTGGGTACTTTAAGCTTGTATGCACAGGATGAGTACACCGTAAACAGCAATTTTAAACTTACTTACGGTTTACGTGCCGACAAGAGCATTTATCTGCAAGACCCGATTGAAAACCCGCAAATGACAGCTATGTTATTGCCGGATGCAAACGGTAACATGAAATCATATAACTCTGGTTTATGGCCAAAATCAAGAATCATGCTATCGCCAAGAATTGGTTTCAGGGCAAGTTTCCTGGATGATAATTCATTGGTGTTACGTGGAGGTATGGGTATTTTTACAGGCCGTGTTCCTTACGTATTCTTAACCAACGGACCAAGCAACAGCGGTATGTATAACTTTGGTGGTGTTGCAACTGCAGATCAGCTGAAGAACATTAAATTGGTAAAAGATCCAAGCACTTACGCTTCACTGTTCCCACAAACTGCAGGTACTGCCATCCAGCCGTCAACGGTATTAATTGACCGTAACTTTAAATTTCCGCAAGTTTTCAGGGTTAACGCGGCTGTAGAGAAAAACCTTGGTAATGGCTTCATTGCTACTGTAGAAGGTTTGTATACTAAAGATATTAATGCAACCCGTATGCGTAATGCCAACCTTAAAGCACCTACCGGCGTACTTAACGAAGGCGACCAGTCAAGGGTGCGTTACGTAGGTACAGGCGCCAATAACCTGGTTACCGCTAACGATCGTTTAATTTATCCTAATATCAGCACAGCTGTAATATTAGAGAATACCAATAAGGGATATGCCGCATCTTTAACAGGGCAATTGACCAAAAGATTTGAAAACGGATTGTTTGCTTCTGCATCTTACACCTACACCAAGGCAGAGGAGGCATTTAGCACAGCAGGTTCAACAGCAGCAAGCGTTTGGGCTTCTACTACCAACGTTGGTACCAGCAATGATGTAGAGTTAGGCAATACGCCAAACTTTGTACCTCACCGTGTAGTTGCTTATGCATCATACAGGTTTACTTATCTTGATCATGCTGCTACTACTATCGGTTTATTTTACCAGGGATCTGCACAAGGTTTCGGGGGTTACAGCTATAGCATCAATGGTGACATCAATGGTGACGGAAACGCATCATCAGACCTGATGTATATCCCTAAAAAAGCAAATGAGTTAACCTTTGCTTCTTATACGGCAACTGTAAACGGTGTAGTGTATACTTATACGCCACAACAACAAGCAGCAGCTCTGGAGCAGTTTATCAACAATACTCCGTATCTGAAAAAACACAGGGGCCAGTACGCGAAAAGAAACGCTGCTTATTTCCCATGGTATAACCGTATAGATGCCAACTTATTACAAGACTTCTATATCACCACCGGTAAAAATAACCAGAAACATACTTTGCAGTTAAGTGCAGTTGTACAAAACTTACCTAACTTATTAAGCAAATACTGGGGTGTACAAAAGCAGGCTACTTTCACAAGCCCGCTTACTTATACCAGCATTGATAATAATGGCGTACCAAGCTACAACATGCGTCAGTTAAACGGCCAATTAGTAAATACGCCGTTTGTTGATGCTACTTCTGGTACCACCTGGAGCTTATTAATTGGTGCTAAGTATATCTTTTAATCAGCGATAGGATAAAGTATTGTTAAGAATTTTAAATAGAAAACAATGAAAAAGAATATAATCATGACTTTGATGATGCTGTTGACATTAACCATGTTCTCATGCACAAAAAAAGCCGATATCGGAGGGATTGAGCCTAAGCTACCTGCTTTGCAGTTAAGCAGCCTTGGCTATCAGCAAGTGAGCCCTTTTACCATATCAAATACAGTTTTACAACTAAACTTTGGTGCAACCACAACCAATATGGCAACAGGTGCATTTAAGGTAGAAATACTTAATGGTTCGACAGTAATTAAGACTATTGATTTTGCTCAATGGACTGGTAAGGATAAATCATCAACAGCCACGGTAACCAATCATACCATTGGCTATACATTGCAATCAACTACCTATCCTAACACAAACGTGTATGCAGGTACAATTAACCTAAAACTTAGTTTATTAGGTTTAACTAATGGTGGTACTTATGGTGTACGGGCTACTGCTTACAATGCAGATAACTCGAAAAACTCATCTATTACGCAGTCGGCTTTTTTTAAGACAACAGCGCAATAAATTAGATTTTTAGTTTAAGAAAGGCTGCTCAATTGTGAGCAGCCTTTTTGTTTATGCATTATTTACACCGTTAAGTTTTGATTAAATAAATGCAGTAATATTTTTTATTAAAATTTATATATGATATTTGCTTACTAATTAGTTTAAATATTGTGAGCAGGTCTGTTTTATTAAAAACTGTATTGTTACTGTTAAGCATTTATATGCTTTTGGTAAGCCCTATAATTACTGCTTTAAGGGGAGATGCCCGTCATCTGCCTGTTAATACTACTGAACATAAACATCACATAAGCCCGGCATATATTCATGCTAATTCATGGGGGCTTATTTCTAATTATCATTTTACAACTCCGCCGGTTAAATTAACCCTTAAAGACCTGGCCGTAATACTTTGCTGTGCCGGCTTTTTACTGTTTACTACAAGTAAGCACTTCACCACTTTTAATAAGTGGTTGTACCGGCATTTAAAAGTCCCCAATTCAGATAATCTTTATCTGCGCATCCGAACGCTTCTGATCTGAAATAAACAATAAATACATTTAATACCCCGAAGTCAATGTATTTTATTGTTTTATCTGTGCCCACTTGCCAAATAGCAGGGAAGGGGTGCTATTTATTGATCTTAATTCATGAATTTCGGAGAAGAGTTCAGCTTGCAACTTAAGCTGGCCAACAAAGCATATCATCAGTACTTAAACACATTTTTTGAGCAAAGCGATATCAGGCAACACTACCAGATCATCATACAGTTATCGCGCTTTGGCGGTAAAATGACCCAGAAAAAATTGTGTGAAAACCTCAATATCGAACGCTCAAACATGGCACCAATTATTGATACACTACAGGATAATGGTTACGTAACACGCGCTATAAACTACAAAGACAGGCGCGGCAGGCTGGTTTTATTGACCGAAAAGGGTAATAAGGTATTGGAGGGGCTGGAAAACACATTTCAGCATTTTGAAGACAATGTTACGCAGGGGATCACCTGGCAGGAAATGTATAATTGCCTTCGCGTTTTAAAAGTGATCAACACCAATCTTGGCGATATATTAAGTATGAAAAAAGTTGATATTGCCGTGTAATGATCCACTCATAAAAACGATGGGATTATAGAATGAAAAGGCCTGTAAGTGCATAACTTACAGGCCTTTTTGCGAGAATAAATACCGTGAAAACACCTCTTTGTTTTTTAGATGTTACTGCCTACATTTAGGTATACCCCAGGGGCTCTGTTTTATAATCCCGGAACCCACTCTATAATTTTATTGCAGTACCGCATAATCCCGGCTTTTAATAGGTCTGGATCTTTTTCCTTAGTCAGAAACTTTCAAAATAGCCGGTATTTACCGGTCAACACAGGCATTAATTTGCCATGTTATTGGTAAGAAAAATTTCTTAATAATACTTCTGTTAACCGCATTGTTTTCGGGAGGCATAAAACCTATACCATGTTTAAGAATCTTTTTTCCTTCAGCCGCAGCCAAAGCGTAATTATTGCCACACTGATTGTAATATTGGTACTCGGTGTTTTGTATTTCTTTGTTTATGTGCCTCATAATCAAATTAATTTAGAAACAAAGCAGTTTAGGGCGCTACAAAACACAGAACAAAAAATATCAGATAAGGTAGATAATTCGCTGGCTTTGGTACATAACCTCATTCGTAATTATAAAGCAAACGCTGCCGACTACGATACCGCGAAAATACATCGTTATATCGACAGCTATCCCCAAAAAGATTTTAATCTCTCTATTAATACCCGGTATAAAAACCCTAAAGGCAATACTGCCGAAGATACAACGGTTAACTTTGATGATGAGGCACTTTCAATAGGGATAGATACCGGCAAAGTGCAAATTAAAATCACCTATACTTTTAAGCAGTTTATAGAACCACTGCTTCCGGGCGATGTTTTTGATGAGTATATCATTCTTAGCCAGTCAAATGTAATTTACCAGAGTTTCCCAAGCGGCATTACCCAAATGATTGCCGATTCGTTAAAGAGCAAAAAAAGCGCGTTTGCAAACGCACAGGTAAAAGATGTTTCGTTAAGTGGGGGCTCCTATAAGCTTTTCTCACAACAATTAAACCTTAAAACCGCTTCACCAATTATTATTGCCGGGCTGTTAACCAAAAAGCACTACAACTCAGAAAGAAATGAATTGCCCGAACAGGTAGTGTTATTTTTATTATTAATTGCGGTTACGGCTATCCTGGCATTGCCCTGGATAAAACTTTACCAGATGGGGGGCCAGGACCGGATGACCGCCATGGACGGGTTGCTCTCGCTGGCCATCCCAATGCTGCTGATGTCGGTACTGTTTTTTACGTTTCTTTCCTATAATGGCTCTTTTCGTAACGGTGTTTCCGATTTTGAAGGTATAAGTAAGCGGATGAGCGCAACCATTAAGGATAGCCTAAGCGACGAAGTTGCCCAGACTTACAATGTATTAGTTACAGCAGATTCCATATATGATCATAATAAATCGCAGGTAAAGTATCCCAAAAAGGATCTTTGGGATGACAGCCTGATCTATAATAAGCTTCAGGGCATTTTAAGCAATACAAAGGTAAACCAGCTTTACCAGCTAAACACAGATGGGCATGAAATGCAGGAATCGTGGATGCCCGACCATAAACGGCCACCGCCGGGTGATTTCTCTAACCGGGCATACTTTTACAGGTTAAAAAATCAACAGCCATTATATCTCAAACATGATTCTCAGAAACCGTTCTACATAGAACAGGTAACCTCGTGGACAACGGGCATCTTTACATCGGTTATGGCCATACCCCATAAGGGTGGGGGTGCCCCGTATACTGCCATGTCGTTTGATCTTAAAACGTTCGATCATCCTGTGCTTACACCGGGCTTTCTTTATTGTATCATCAATATGCAGGGTGATGTTCTTTATCACGCCAATAAGTCTAAGCAGTTGAATGAAAACCTTACCACCCAGTTTTCTGCACAGGATGAGCTTAAAGCTGCTTTAGGTGCGCACAGCGATAAACTTTTTAATACCAAATACTCGGGCAAACAATATAATGTTTACCTAAGCCCGCTTGCTGATCTTCCGTATGCCATTGTAATCATGGAAGACAAGTCGTACGATAATATCCGTGCCCTCAACAGCTTTGTGTTCAGCTTCTCCATGCTCTTTACCTTCTTTATTGTACTGGCGCTCGAGCTGTTTATCGTATTTGTGCTATCGGTAAAAAAGCATTACTACAGAAAGCATTATTTTGATATTTCATGGATCGGCCCCGACAGCCGGTTCCGGCAGGAATATAAACTGGCCTTATGGGGTAATATAGCCACTATTCTACTATTGCTCTGCTGGATTGGGAACACACACTTCCTGGAATGCTTTTATATGCTTTTAACTGCATCCGGTTTATCATATCTTTTCTTAAACGCACTTTATGCAATCTTTTACAAGGCGTACGATATTGATAAGTACCGGCTTAAAGTTAATGCGGTAATTGCACTGGCCGGTATCATCGTATTATTAGATGCAGTTGCCGCGTATCAAACAGAAATTGGGCGGTTATTAATTTTCCAGGTTCTTTTAATACTCATACTGGGCAGTATTTTATTTTTTCATGATAAGTTAAAAGAACGTCTTAACACCCCAATTACAGCCAATTATATCCGGGGCTTTTCGCTAATGACATTTACCCGGTTTATTATTACCAGCGGCTTGCCTGTATTGCTTTTTTATATCTCCATTACTAACTATGAAATTAAGCTGGTTACGCGTTACCGCCATGTACAGTTTGCCAAAACAATACAGGAAAATTATCTGGCTAATACCAAGGCATTAGATTCGGCAAGCCGGTATATAGATCATACCTGGATAAATAGTGTTAAAATTATTGATAAGAAAGACACGCTGTATCATTCTAAAGGAGATTCTTGTACCCGTACTTTATTTAAGTTGTTAACCATTGGTGATAAAAACCAGATCACCGGCATGAATGAGTTTGACCGCGACCCTACAGATAGCTCATGGCAATACAGCAGCCTGCTGGAGAAGGGTGTTGGTGTTACTTATTATCACTTAAATGATAAATCTTATCTGGAAGTTAAATCGGGCGACCTTAATTATAAGCTACCCGTTAAAGGATATTTAGGGTTTATTTACTGGGTTTTGTTTTTTGGGGCGCTTGCGTTCTTTTGGCTCTCATTACATTATATCCTCAGAAGGTTGTTTGCCCTAAACCTGCCGGCCGAAACCTGTTGGCAGGATATTGATACTTTATTACTCAAAGATAATGAACTCAACTCGCGCATATTCCTGATTGGCTCACCCGGCTCAGGGAAGATGAAAAAAATAATGGATCTGATCAATGGTAAAGCCCCTGATAAAATGATGGGGGATAATACATTAAAAAAGATCAACTATTATGTGGCTGATATGATCCTGATGCCTAATGATAAGGATATTGCCGAAAATGATACCGATTGGACTGACCTGAAAAAAGATGCGCTTGATCCTAAATATGATCTGGTTATTGTTGATCACTTTGGATATGATATTAAGAACCCGGTATCAAACCGTCTGAAACTTAATTTTCTGGAAGAGCTGTTGCAGGATAATCCCCGTAAGGTAATTATTATCTCTACGGTGCATCCTATTAACTTCCTCGATTCACTAAACAGCCAGCAAGCCGCGTATGCAGCCATGGCAACAAGTGGCGCAAGTGATGCCAATACCCCTGCACCTAACCGCGCGCCAGAACATGATTTGGAGAGATGGCATGTATTATTGGGGCATTTTAAAATTGCTATTCAAAAACTAAACAGCGAAGACGTAACCCCCGATGTGAACGACCCTACATGGCAGAAAATTTTGATGTACGAAACCAGGAGCGGGCACTTTTTTGATAATATGGGGAAACCTATAGCAGATATGCTGGCAAAAAGGGTGACTGATAAAAACAAGGTCGGGATCGAATCATTGTCCATTAAACTGGGTATTACAGCGCATTACTTTTATATGTATATGTGGCAGTCGTTAACCAAAGAAGAGAAGTTTTTGTTGTACGACCTTGCCGAGGATGGGCTGGTTAACCCCTATGATGATTATAACCTGATCCTGTTAATTTGCAAAGGCTTAATTATTCGTGAAAACGGCATCCTGAAAATTTTCAACCACGGTTTCCGCAACTTTATCCTTACTGCAATTGGTGGTACAGAAGCAATGCAAATTCAGCGGCAGATCAGGGATAACGGCAATTGGAGCAAGCTTAAAGTGCCTTTGGTTATACTGATTGTTGCTGTACTTATCTTCCTTTTGGCCTCGCAACAGGAAACCTACACCACACTGGTTAAATATTTAACCGCAATTGCAGTTGGAGTACCAACCGTTTTAAAGATATTTTCGTTCTTTAATTCATCAGAGAGCAAGGTTACCTGATAATAGGTAATAAGGTTATACATATATGTTTCAATATAACTTGTTTATGGAAGTATAGCTATGCATATCGCAGAAGATTCTCTAACTTTGTAATCTAAGCAATGGTAAAAATATTTATAGGAGGATTTCCTTTACAAACAGATGAGCTTACGATAGTACAGCTTTTTGCACCTTTTGGTGATGTAAGTACAATTAAGATTGTGCGCGACCGTGCAACAGGTATTTGTAAAGGCTACGCATTTGTAGAAATGCTTGAACTTGCCGCAGCGCAAAACGCAGCAGAGGCCCTCAATGGTACCGAAATGGGCGACCGGGAACTTAAAGTAAACCTGGTTGAAGAGAAACCTGTAGCGCCTGTTTACAAAAGAGTTGTGCGCAATAATAATTTCGCACCCGAAAAAGCGAAACGCCCAAGACGCCGGATTTAAAAAATCCCAGATCTGTACTTTAAATGCTGTTTATGTACATGCATTTAATATTACACGGGCAACTTAACAATAAGTATAATAACACTTTACCAAAACCTAATAATTTGGAAATATTGAGGCTGTAGCTTTGCTGTATAATTTATAAATGATGCAAGCAGCAAAGCATTGTCTGAAGCACCTCAAATTATTCCTCTTCCCGCTGCTGATTTTGATCAGCCATAAAGCCGACTCCCAAAATTATTCCTTAATAAACGCATTTGCACATAACGATTACTGGCATAAACGCCCGTTGTATGATGCATTAGATAATGGCTACACCCACGTAGAAGCCGATATTTATTTGCGCGGTGGTAAATTGGTGGTGGCGCACATGCTGCCCATCCTAAAAAAACAAAAAACACTCGAACGTCTTTACTTCCAGCCACTGGCAGATTGTATTGCCGGTAAAAATCAAATAGCCTGCCCGGCTTACCCGGTAATGCTGATGATCGACATTAAATCTGATGCCGACAAAACTTACGAAGCATTAGAAGTACTGCTCGATAAATACAGATCGATTATTTCTGGGTACGAATCTGGCGAATTTATTCAGCGCCAGATCACCGTGGTATTAACCGGGCATAAGCCATACCAATTATTAAAAAGTCAGCAAAGCCGCCTGGCGTTTATAGACGAAGACCTGATGCGGGTTAAACAGGATACCCTTGCCAAAAACGTTTACCAAACTGCCAGCTGCAAATATTCCAGAATATTAAAATGGCGGGGCGAAGGAACTATACCGCCACCGGAGCACGATCGTTTATGCGCTTTTGTAATGATTGCCCACAAATTTGGTAAGAAGGTAAGGTTATGGGCATCGCCCGAAAATGAAACGGTGTGGAAAGAATTATTAAGCTGTGGAGTAGACCTTATTAATACCGATAAACTGGTGGTATTGAGGGATTTCCTTACCTCAAGTTCTAAAAACTATGCTAAGGCAGAGTAATGATAATATTAAGTTAATGCGCTTCATAATTTGATAATCTTAAGTTCTTATTATTTAAAGATTGCCCGTTTACTTTTAATAAATGCGAGAAGGTGGACTTGTATAACTATTGATATAGAAATCCAAATTTTCTCCAGTAACACTGTTGATATAAATGAGTTGAGAGTTTTGATTAACGAGTTTGTGATTGTTTCGTTCACTCACCCACAACTCACAATTCACTAACTAATAGCCCCGGGCACATGAAGAAAAAGGTATTGTTTATTACCGGTTCCTTGAATCAAACTTCTCAGATGCATCAGATAGCTAATGAGCTGCCTGACATGGACTGCTGGTTTAGCCAGTTATTTACAGATTGGTCTTTCGGTAATTTCCTGCTTCATCGTACCACCATATTTAACGGCATTATTATGTCTGATAAGTTCAGGTTAAAATCCGAAGCTTATTTAAGACAGCACGGTTTACAGATAGATTATCAGGCTAAGCTCAATACTTATGATCTGGTAGTTTATTGCTCAGATATGCTGATCCCTGCCCGTATGCGTAAAGGCAAAACCTTATGGGTACAAGAGGGCATGGTTGATAAGTATAATATACTCAGCAAAATAGTTAAAGCCTTAAAGCTGCCGCCATCGCTGTGTGGTAATACTTCGCTCAACGGCTCATCAAACGTTTGTGACATCTATTGCGCAGCCTCGCAGGGATACAAACAATACTTTACAGAAAAAGGCACAGACGCCCGTAAAATAGTGGTAACCGGCATGCCTAACTACGATGATATAGAGCAGTTTCTGGATAACGATTTCCCATATCGCGATTATGTGATGGTGGCTACCACAGATATGCGCGAAACCTTTCGTTTCGAGAACAGGCCGGCATTTATAAGAGAAGCAGTAGAAATAGCCAATGGCAGGCCACTGCTTTTTAAGCTCCACCCTAACGAGAATTTTGAAAGGGCCGAACTGGAGATCCGCCAGCACGCGCCCGAGAGTACAATGGTTTACAGGTCGGGCAACACCAATCACATGATTGCAAATTGCTGCGAACTCATTACCCAATACTCAACCGTGGTGTATACCGGTATTGCTTTAGGTAAAAAAGTGCATTCCTGGTTCGATCTGGAGCAGTTGGAAAGGCTTTGCCCCGAACAAAACGGCGGAACATCGGCCAAAAGTATTGCAGGCCTGTGCCGCCGGTACCTTAAACATAAAGGTGATAAAGCAAGCTTTAATCCGCAAATGATACCGGTGCAAAAGAAGGCGATTCGGGAATATGCAGAAATATTGAATATAAGATAAGTGGTTATGGCAGATAAAGTAGTAATTATTGTTCAGGCCCGCATGGCTTCGAGCCGTTTGCCGGGTAAAGTAATGATGCCCTTACTAGGTAAAACCTTACTGGCCCGTATGGTAGAGCGTTTGCTCATCATACGCCATCGTGCAACAGTAGTTATTGCCACATCCGTGAATCTCGAAGATGATGTGATAGTTGAGGAAGCCAAACGACTTAGTATACCATATTACCGTGGAAGCCTCGACAACGTACTTGATCGCCATTACCAGGCCGCCCGCTTATTTGAGGCAGATGTGGTATTAAAGATTCCTTCTGATTGCCCGCTGATAGACCCCCGCATTGTAGACGATGTGCTCGATTATTTCTTCAACAATAGGGGGAAATATGATTATGTGAGCAATCTGCATCCTGCCACGCACCCGGATGGTAATGACGTAGAGATAATGACCATGGCCTGCTTACAAAAAGCCTGGGATGGTGCAACACGCCCACTAGAGTTAGAGCATACCACACCATACATCTGGGAAAACCCCGAGTTGTTCCGAATAGGAAATTTGGAATGGCAAACCGGGTTGAACTACTCCATGTCGCACCGTTTTACTATTGATTATCCGGAGGATTATCAGTTCATCAAACGGGTGTTCGAAGAACTTTACCGCACCCGCGATAACTTCTCCTGCCAGGATATCCTCGACCTGCTTCAGCGCAAGCCCGAGATCTATGAAATTAATGCACAGTATGCCGGTGTAAACTGGTACCGCAATCATTTAAATGAGCTGAAAACCATTGCGGCAGAGCAAACCAGGCAAGCGCCTTTACAAACAGTATAACAACCTTATAACCTAATAATATAGTGCAAAGAAATAATTATAACGACCAGGAATTAGAGGCAATAGCCCTAAAAGTGAGAGAGCATATTGTACGTATGTCAACCGGTGGTGGCTGCTTTACAGGCGCCTCACTTTCGGCGGTCGATCTGATAGTTTACCTGTATGGCCGGTTCTTAAATATTACCCAGGCCAACTTATACGATCCGGAACGCGACTACCTTTTCTTATCAAAAGGTCATGATGTACCCGCCTTGTACGGCACATTGGCCGAGCTGGGCTTAATCCATAAAGAACGTTTACAGAACCATCTTTCTATCGATGATTATATCTACTGGCACCCTAACACCCGTGTCCCGGGAGTTGAGTTTCATTCTGGCTCGCTGGGTCACCTGCCTTCGGTAGCTGTAGGTGTGGCTATGGATATTAAAATTAGCGGCGGCGAAAATAAAGTAGTCTGCATTTTGGGCGATGGCGAACTGAACGAAGGTACATGCTGGGAAGCCTTGCTTGTAGCCAATGCTTATCATTTAGATAACCTCATTTTTGTGGTAGATCGCAACCATTTCCAAGCCAATGTGCGCACCGAAGATTTGATCCCTTTGGAGCCGCTTGCCGATAAGTTCGAAGCCTTCGGGGCATCGGTAAAACGCATCAATGGGCACGACTTTACAGCACTTCACGACGCTTTTACTCATTACTCATTTAAGGAAGGAAAAGTAAGCGTAATTATAGCCGATACCATCAGGGGCAAGGGCTTACCAAGCATCCAGGAACGCGCCGATCGCTGGTTCTGTAACTTCTCTGGCGAAGAGGTAGCGCATTTATTAATGGAGCTTCACGGTCACGACACTACATCATTAACATCCGAAACTTTAATTGTCAGATAGTATGACATACGAAGAACTTTTAACCCAAACAGCCTTAGCCGACGAGCAGATTATTGTGATGACGGCCGAGAACCGCGCGCTTGTGCGCAACCTGCCCGGCATATTAGGCAAACGATTTATAGATACCGGCATTACCGAGCAAACCATGATAGGCGCAGCTGCCGGTTTAGCCCTGCGCAACCGTATTCCCGTTGTACATGCACTGGCTGCGTTTTTAACTATGCGCGCCTTCGAATTTGTACGTACCGATGTTGGTATTGCAGATTTGCCGGTGAAGCTAAGCGGCTTTATACCAGGGTTTTTATCAGATGCTAACGGGCCAACCCACCAGGCCATTGAAGATATCTCCATCATGCGCGGCATCCCCAATATGACGGTATTTGCCCCGGCTGATGAAGATGATCTGATTAAAATGCTGCCAGAGATCTGGGAATCTGAAGACCCGGCTTATACGCGCATTAACACCCGCCAAACCGGTTATGTGCATGCGCCTTATGAGTTTGGTAAAGCCGAGATTGTTGCCGAGGGTGCAGATGTAACTATATTAACTTATGGCTTATTGTTTGAGCAGGCATTAATCGCTGTTGAGATGCTTAGAAACGAAGGTTTATCGGTAGGCCTTATCAATATGCGCAGCCTGAAACCGGTTGACGAAGAAGCGATACTGAATACCGCAGCAAATAGTAAATTGTTGGTTACCCTCGAAGATCATTTTCAAACTGGCGGTTTGTATACCATAGTGGCCGAAGTATTATTGAAGTACGCTACCACAGCAAGAGTATTGCCTATCGCCCTGAACGAGAAATGGTTTAAACCCGCATTACTACCTGCCGTATTACAGCACGAAGGCTTCACAGGCAAGCAAATAGCCGAAAAAATATTGGGCTACAAAACCCGTTACCAGCAACCAGCAGTTTTAACTCCTCAATTTTCAGAATAAAGCATTATGGCTAATAAGATCCAGTTAACTAATAATTTTCCGATCATCAGCGAGTCTGATAAAATATATGAACGCGCTTTAAAAGTGCAGAAACCTGTTACACAGACGTTGGCTAAAGGCCCAGGTCAGTTTACCAAAGGTGTGGCGCCTAAATACCTGGTAAAAGGTAAAGGTTCGCACGTGTGGGATGCAGATGGTAACGAGTTTATCGATTTTAATGCTGCCATTGGTCCGGTTTCATTGGGTTATGCTTACCCAGTGGTTGATGAGGCCATCCGTCGCCAGTTAGAAGATGGTATCACCTTTTCACTGATGCACCCACTGGAAGTTGAGCTTGCAGAGTTAGTTCAGGAAGTTATCCCTAATGCCGAAGCTGTTAAGATCGCCAAAACAGGTGCTGATGTATGTTCGGCTGCTATCCGTGTGGCACGTGCCTTTACCGGTCGCGATAAAGTATTTTGCTGCGGTTACCATGGCTGGCACGATTGGTATATCGGTATTACCAGCCGCAACGCAGGTATCCCTGAAGCTATCCAGGATATGACCTATACTTTCGAGTATAACGATATAGAATCAATCAAAGCTGCGCTTGATGAAACCGTAGCTGCCCTGATATTGGAACCATTCATTTTCGAAGCACCAAAACCTGGCTTTTTGCAGGAGTTAGCCGAAGTATGTAAAGCCAACGGTACACTGCTCATTTTCGATGAAATGTGGACTGGTTTTCGCATCGCATTAGGTGGCGCACAGGAATATTTCAATGTAAAGGCCGATCTGGCTGTTTTTTCAAAAGCATGTGCCAACGGTATGCCTATCGCATTATTAACAGGCCGTGCCGATGTAATGGAGCTGTTTAATAATGAAGTATTCAGCTATACCACTTTCGGTGGCGAAGCTTTATCACTGGCGGCATGCATCGCAACAATTAATGAACTGCGCGATGAAAACGTACCGCAATACCTGAACGAGAAGGGTGCATTACTAAAAGATGGCTATAACCAACTGGCCAAAGTTTTCGGTATGGATCAATACACTAAATGTATCGGTTTTAATTGCCGTACTATGGTAACCTTTACGCCGCAGGCAGGTAATGGCCTGGAACTAAAAACCCTGATGCAGCAGGAAATGATTAAGCGCGGTGTGCTTTGGGCTGGTTTCCATAATATGTGCTACAGCCATAGTAGCCAGGATATTGCATATACATTATCTGCTTACCACGAAGTATTACCGATAGTTAAAGAAGCCATTTTAAGCGGCGATGTAAAAAGCTATTTAAAAGGCGAAGTGCTGGAAGCCGTGTTCCGCAAGGTGAGCAATTATAACATTAAACCTAAAACGGTTGCCGAGGCATAGTATGGATTTGTTTTCGCTACAAAATAAAACAGCCATAGTTACCGGGGCGTTAGGTCTCATCGGTAAAAAGCATTGCGAAGCTCTGGCTAATGCCGGTGCTAATGTGGTGATTGCCGATATTAACGGAGAAGCAGCCATTGCATTTGCAGCTCAATTTGGCAATAATCATCTGGGTATAGCCCTAAACGTAACCGATAAAGCATCGATAGAAAAAGTAAGGGCTGCAGTAATCGAAAAATATGGAACGATTGATGTGTTGGTGAACAATGCTGCTATCAACGATATGTTCGAGAACCCGGCGATGGCCAAAGAGCTTTCGGCTTTCGAGAATTATCCGCTGGAAGCTTTTCAACAATCAATCGATGTAAACATAACCGGTGTGTTTTTATGCGCACAAGTATTAGGTTCGGTAATGGCGCAGCAGGGCAGTGGCAGTATCATTAATATTGCTTCTACATACGGCATTGTTGGGCCAGATCAATCCATCTATCGTGACGAGTGCGGCGAACAAACCTTTTATAAATCGGCAGCATACCCGGTAACCAAAGGTGCGGTAATCAATTTTACACGCTTTTTGGCTTCATACTGGGGGCATAAGGGCGTAAGAGTAAATACGCTTTCGCCGGGCGGAGTAGAGAATAATCAGAACGAATTTTTTATACAAAACTATGCGGCCAAAACACCACTAGGCCGTATGGCAAAAGCCAATGATTACCAGGGTGCTTTAGTGTTTCTGGCAAGTGAAGCTTCGGCTTACATGACGGGGGCAAACCTGGTGGTTGACGGCGGTTGGACAGCAATTTAAAATCACAATTATGATAAACGAAATTTTAAAACAGAAGGCATCTGCCATTAAATTACTGCTTACAGATTGCGACGGTGTATTAACCGATGCGGGGGTTTATTATGATGAGTTGGGTGAAAACCTTAAGAAATTCAGCATCCGTGATGGTATGGGTGTGGAGCGCCTGCGCAAATATGCAGGTGTAGATACCGGCATTATTACCGGCGAGCGTTCACCATCGGTAATTAAACGTGCCGAAAAATTGCAGATCACAGAACTGCACCTGGGTGTTAAAGATAAACCAGAGGTTTTTAAAGAGATCTGCAACAGATTAGATCTTGAGCCGCACGAGGTTGCCTACATTGGCGATGATTATAACGATATTGAGATTATGCTGCTGGCCGGTTTAACCGCCTGCCCGTCTGATGCCATGCCTTATGTTAAAGCACACGCCGATTTGGTTTGCGAAGCCAAAGGCGGCGAAGGCTGTTTCCGTGAACTTGCAGAATTGATTATCGACTCTAAAAACAATGTAGTAGTTAAAGATGGTACCATTACCCTAAACACCGGCCGTGTAATTGGTAAAGGCCATCCTTGCTATATTATTGCTGAGATTGGTATTAACCATAATGGCTCATTAGAAACTGCTAAACAGTTAATTGATGAGGCTGTTGCTGCCAAAGCTGATGCCGTGAAATTTCAAAAACGCACACCAGAGATTTGCGTACCTAAAGATCAATGGGAAATGATGCGCGATACCCCTTGGGGCCGTATTACCTATATCGACTACAAACGTAAAACTGAGTTTGGCATTGCCGAATATGCAGCTATCGACCAATATTGTAAAAAACTGGGTATCGACTGGTTTGTATCTGCCTGGGATGCACCTTCGGTTGATTTTATGGAGCGTTTTGATACCGTGATCTACAAACTGGCTTCGGCTTCGTTGACTGATTTCGAACTGATCCAACGTATCCTGGAAACAGGGAAACCGCTGATGCTGTCAACCGGCATGTCTACCATGAAAGAGATTGAGGATACCATGGCTTATATCAATGCTTTTGATGCTAACTATCCCTTGTTTATTGCTCATGCAACATCAGCATATCCTTGCCCGCCACAAGAGTTGAACCTGAAAATGATCCAGACTTTGGAGGCTAAATATGCAGGTATTCCAATTGGTTATTCTGGCCACGAAACTGGTTTGGCTACCACGGTTGCTGCCGTAGCTATGGGTGCAACGTTTGTGGAGAGACACTTTACGCTTGATCGTGCGATGTGGGGATCGGATCACGCTGCATCTGTTGAACCGCAGGGCTTCCAACGTATGGTACGCGATATCCGCGATGTGGAAATTGCAGCCGGCGACGGTGTGAAAAAAGTATATGAATCAGAAATTGGGCCGATGAAACGCCTGCGCGTAAACATCAGCCCTGAGTATAAAGAAAAACCGGTTATTTAATAATGCCGCAAGAGAAACTCTTAACCATAACTACTACCATACTAATTTGCTGGGTAATATTCATTATTGCCTGGGAGCGAATTAGTCCGTACCGTAAAGGCCTTCCCTTTTTTAGGGAAGGCTTTTGGATTGATCTGGTTTGGTATACCATCATCCAAAGCTATTTTTTGAAGATCCTCATCTTCGATTATATTATTGCGCCCTTGCAACACCATTTTAACTGGTCGCATTTTCAGTTTGTGAAAGACTGGCCGCTGGCGGTGCAGGTGATCTTCTTTGTGGTAGTGCATGATCTGTATATCTACCTGTTCCACCGTTTTCAGCATAGCAGTAAGTTCTTTTGGAGAACACACGAGGCACATCATTCAGGAAAGGAGGTCGACTTTCTGGCTGGTTCGCGCTCACACGTGGTAGAGATCATCATCAATCAAACCATCGAATTTGCGCCCATTATATTATTAGGTGCAGCACCCGAAGTAGTGCCTATTAAAGCACTGATTGATGCCATGTTTGGTATGTTTATCCATGCTAACGTAAATGTAAAGATGGGCAAACTGAGATACTTCTTAAATTCGCCCGAGCTGCACTTATGGCACCATGCCAATTACCAGGAAGTTTTTCATGCCAACTTCGGTACCAAGCTTTCGATATGGGATTATATGTTTAAAACGGTTTACAACCCGGGCCACGCGCCGGGCAATAAGCCAGAGAACTGGGGATTAGGTTATGATTATCCAAAAGACTATTTTCTGCAACACGCCTTCTCCGTAAAACGGTTCGACGAGCAAAAGCTGTTAAAATATAGCTGGTTTAAAAGGTACTATAACCTGCGACCCGATGCCATGAAACGGGCAGTAAGCTGGTGGAACAAAGCGCCAGTTAAGGTAAAATATAAGAAGCATAAGCTCCAAAAGGCTTATTCGACTAATGCTGTAGAAACCAACGAAACTTACTCTAATACCTAACACTTGGCCTGGATCTATTTAATTATTGCTGCCGTATTTGAAACCGCCTGGACTTACTCGGTCAAGTACCTCAATTTCGGGAATTTCAAATTATTGAGCTGGTCTAATTTTTATAAAGATTCGGGCTTGTTAATTATGGCGCCGCTCATCGGATACATTGTTTTTGGTATTGCCAACGTGTATTTCTTTTCCCTGGCCATTAAACAACTATCTACTGCTACCGCTTTTGCCGTTTGGACGGCCGCTACACTTGCCATGTTAAAGCTTACCGAAGTGCTTTGGCTCCATCAGGGCATCTCCTGGAAAGAGATTTTTTTTATGCTGCTCATCATGATCGGCATATTGGGGTTGAAGTATTATGCTGTGGCGCAGTAAGTTTGCTTTTCTAAATATAATCATTACATAAACTTAATATATCTCTAACATCCAGGGTGCGTGTTTTACGTATCATCAACCGTGCGCATATTTAATCTTACAATTCTAAAATCTTTTAAGGCAAGGCTCTTTTTGAGCTTCTTTTCTTTTATTGCCGTTGTGTTAATCTGGGTAATTTCTTACCTGTTTATTAACCATAAACAAAAGCAACTCACTTCGTTTACCAGCGATCTTACCCGCATCCAGATCCAGTATCTGGAGAGCACCGGTTACCTGCAAAAATTTATGCTGTCGGGTTTCCATTCGCCCATATTTTACCGCTCGGGTAACCAACTGGATGTCGATCAGTTTTTGCTGCTTCAAAAAACGATAACCTATCACCTGCATAATTTAAAACAGAAGGCCAACCAAAACCATATCAATATTAATGAGCAGTTGGATAGCCTGATTAACCTTAGTGCACATAGCCTGGCCTTGGGTAACGAGTTAAAGGGACTTTATTACAATAAAGGGTTCGAAGATTATGGCATGGAAGGCCAGATGCGGAAGTCTGCGCATTGGATAGAGGACTCGAGCGCGGTAGCCAAATATGATATCCTGCAATTAAGAAGGCACGAGAAAGATTATATGCTACGTGGAAGAAGCGAATATGCTACACTGTTTTTTAGCCAGATAGATGCTTTAATTAAAAAAACGCCGGCGAATAGTAAGAGCTACGGCGCTTTAATAAATTACAAAGCCAGATTTGCCCAACTGGTTAATTATGCCGAAAAACTGGGCATTGGTCAGCAAGATGGTGTTGTACCGCGTATTCTGGATAATATCAACAAGTTTGAGCAACAATATAACCTTACAGGTACGCAAGCCATCAATATTACTAACCAGTTGCAGCTTACTTTTACGTTGATATTGGTAGCGGTATCTGTTTTACTGCTCATCATTATATTAACCATCAGCTTGATACTGCCGAGGTTTTTAACGCGTGACATTAAGGAGTTAAACCAGCAAATGGAGGCGTTTATTAAATCTGATTTCGAGGATATTCAGGATCTGAAGACCGAGAACAGCATCATGCCGAACAGTACGGAGATCGAGAAACTTTACAATGATTTCAACCTGCTAAAATCGACGCTTAAATCATTTATTTACAGGCTTAACTACAGGTCAGAAGAGTTGCAGTCGTTAAATGAAGAGCTGCAGGTACAATCGGAGGAATTGCAGGCACAATCTGAAGAGTTCCAGATCCTGAATGAAGAACTGAAGCTACAGAAAGAGCAGGAGCATATAGCCCGCGAAGAGGCAGAGAAAGCTAACCAGGCTAAAAGTGTTTTCCTGGCTACCATGAGCCACGAAATCCGTACGCCGATGAATGGGGTTTTGGGTATGGCTTCGTTACTGCACGATACTAACCTCGATGCCGAACAGCGTGAGTATGTAGAGACCGTACAGCGAAGTGGCGAAACGCTGCTGAATGTAATTAACGATATTCTCGATTTTTCGAAGATAGAATCGGGCAAATTGGAATTAGACCCGCACGATTTTGACCTTCGCCAATGTATTGAAGAAGTGATGGATATGTTTGCAGGTAAAGCTGCACACAGTGGTTTGGACCTTGTTTATCAGATAGATCATGAAGTGCCGCTGCAGTTGGTAGCCGATAGCATGCGCTTAAAACAAGTGCTGATTAACCTGTTAGGCAACGCTATTAAATTTACCAGCAAAGGCGAAGTGTTTTTAGGTATAAGCCTGCTTAAACGTACAGACGACCAGAAACTGGAGCTTGCCTTTGAGGTGCGCGATACAGGCATAGGTATCCCGAAAGATAAGATAGCTCATTTGTTCCAGGCTTTCTCCCAGGTTGATTCTTCAACCACCCGTAAGTACGGTGGTAGTGGTTTGGGCTTGGCTATTTGTGAGCGTTTAGTACACTTAATGCAGGGTAATATTATTGTAGAGAGCCAGGTAGGCTTGGGTACTGCATTTCACTTTACTATTGAGGCCGAAATTAGCAGGCAGGCGGTACGTACCGTGGTGCAATACAACATGGAAGGGCACGAGAATAAGCGTGTTCTGGTGGTTGATGATAATGCCACCAACCGTAAAATATTGAGGGTGCAGCTGGAGCAATGGCGTTTAATACCGGTTATGGCATCATCAGGAGATGAGGCTTTGCAGATACTAACGGGACAATCTTTTGATTTAATAATAAGCGATATGCAAATGCCAGAAATGGATGGCGTACAGTTGAGCAGGCAAATTAAAGAGAAGTATAAAAATCTTCCTATCGTGCTGCTGAGTTCAATTGGTGATGAAACTAAAGGTAAATATCCCGATTTGTTCGCATCTGTATTAACCAAACCAGTTAAACAGCAGCATTTATGTAAGGTGATAGAAATGGTGTTAAGCCAGGCAATCGAACCTCAAAAGGTAGAACCTGTACAAATCTTATTAAGCAAGGAATTTTCTGAAAAATATCCGATGCGGATTATTATTGCCGAGGATAACCTGATTAACCAGAAACTGATCGTCAGGATATTGCATAAGCTGGGTTATGAACCACACATTGCTAATAATGGTGTAGAGCTTTTGGCCATGATGGAACTAAACGAGTATGATGTGGTATTAATGGACATCCAAATGCCAGAAATGGATGGCTTGGAAGCCACGCAAATTATTCGCAGCAATATGGAGAAACAGCCTATTATTATTGCCATGACGGCCAATGCCATGCAGGAGGATAAAGACCTGTGCATTAATATCGGCATGAATTTTTACCTGCCAAAACCATTAAGAATTGAAGCCCTGTTAGATGTTTTAACAGAGGCCGCTAATTACAACAATGTGCATTAACAAAGCTTTACACAGTACAGATAAATTCTATTGCATAGATTCACTTTCTTTGTAGTACTATGGCAAAGCAGCAATCTATTATACCGAAATCGGCTTTTAAGTTTTTAGAGACATTAACACAAAACAATAACCGCGATTGGTTTAATGCCCATAAAGATGAGTTTCTGGAACAACGTGCCTACATCGAAAACTTTGCCGATCTGCTGCTAGCCGAACTGAATAGTCATGACCTGATAGAAACACCATCGGGTAATAAAAGCCTCTATCGCATTTACAGAGATACCCGTTTTTCGACTGATAAAACGCCTTACAAACAATGGTGGAGTGGTAGTTTTAAACGCGCAACTAAACAGCGCAGGGGCGGCTACTATTTCCACATTGAGCCGGGCAATAATTTTGTAATCGGCGGGTTCCGTAACCCTAATACAGCCGATTTAAAGCGCATTCGTGAAGATATTAGTTATGACCCTATCCCATTGAGGCAAATCCTTAATGCAGACACATTTATCACAACATTTGGCACCTTACAAGGCGAACAGCTTAAAACAACCCCACAAGGTTTTGCCGCTGATAACGAAGCGATAGACCTGTTACGCTATAAACAGTTTTTATTGATCAAAAGGTTTACGGACGAACAGGTGCTTGCGCCATCATTTCTGGATGAAGCCAATCAAGCATTCAAAAACATGCGCCCTTTCTTTGATTATATGAGCGATATATTATCTACCGATGTTAATGGCAATTTGCTTTAACACTTAATCTTCAATCCGCATCTGTGGTTGATATCCGGCGGCAAATGCATTAATGATAGATTTGGGCGTAAGTATAGTTACTTCGTTTGCATCGGGTAATGGCTGGCCTTGTTCATAACCAAATGGTGTCCAATGGTAAATTTGTTTATTGGTCAGGAGGTAAGGTTCAGCATCGATCTCAATAAAAACACCATCGGGTAAATTTTTCAGATATGCTTTAAAAGTAACCTTGTGGCCGTCTTTGTCAAGCCGTTCTGCGTGGATAATATCGTCTATTTTACTTATGGTTGTTTTATCATTAAATTGATATTCCGGATTACCCTTTAACCAGGCTGTTTTAAACTTTTTGGCATCTTCGCGCCGGCATTCAAAGCAGGGGCGATGGCCGGCAGCAAAGGCAGTGGCTTCGTCGAGGAAAAATAATTCGGTATACAACCCCGGTGCCATTACCTGCCGGTGCCTGTCTTTAAATTCAAGCACACAGGTAATCCATGCCTTCAATTTAAATGGGCGTAAAATAGTCTTTCCCCGGTCATGCAATTGCCCGCGATTACCCATCCAGGCGCCGCGGGCACTGGTTTGTATGATATTTCCTTTCGGGTCGACACGATTTTGCAGCATATTTTTTAATTATATCTCAACAATCTCTCTAATATTTGCAGCCTTCAAATAACAATAATCTTTTTAATGCTGCAATTTCTGTGTTTATAATTCAAGTATACTATTTATATCGTATGTTTCTTTAAAAGAAATATGCGGGCAAGGCGTATCACTAAATAAATTTTTTGTTTGTGCAAAATCGATTGGATTTGTACAATATGCTTTTTCTGTAGTAAGCGCCTTGTGTGTTATGTGTATTGATTTTGTTTTATATAGTTAATAATCAGTTATTTATGAAAATATTTATAGCTTAGTTGCCGAATCTTTCTTGTATTTAGTTAACCAATTTTACCTTTTGTAAGTCCGTTTTCCCCTAAAGCGGGTAAGCTTTATTTGATTTGAAGAACGGCATGTCGTATCGTTATAACTGTTTGCAGAAGAGGGGTATTTAACTTACCATTAAACATAACTTAAATGAGAACACGTAAAATTTCCTACTCAATTATCACATCAATTGCTGTGTTACTGGTAGCCGTATTGCTGGTAAAATGTACCAAAAAAGATATGGCCGCCCAACCGGCAGCAAAATCTGCGGCAACCAAAACAGTTAACGCAACAGCCACAACCTTTATCCATCCAGGTATATTAAATACCCAGCAAAGCCTGGATATTATAGCCAACCAGGCCAACTCTGGCAATGCCGACCGCCTTGCTGCTTATCAGTATGTATTAAACTATTGCAATAACCACAGCCCCAGCGGTAATTACAAAGCAACCGTTGGTGTAGCCGGTGGTGTGGTAACACCAGATGAAACCAGCTTTAAGGGCGATGCATTGCTTGCTTATGCCCTGGCATTGCGTTGGGCCAAAACAGGTACTGCCTCTTACGCTACCACTGTTAAACAAATTTTAGATGGCTGGGCAAACGCATTCAGAAACATGAGTGTTACCGGCGATAACAGCCACCAGGCAGCTTTAGAAGCATCATGGGCGGCCCCAACTTTTGCAGCCGCTGCAGAAATTATTAAATATTACCAGCCAACTACCGGCGCAGCTGCGGGTTGGACCACCGCCGAAAATACCCAGTTTGTTACCTTCTTAAACCGCTTGTTAAACCAATACGTAGTACATGCCACCGACCCAGGTTACCACAATAACTGGGATATTTCTGAAGGTTACGCAGAAATGGCTATCGGTGTTTTTGAAGACAATCAAACCGTTTATAATAATGGCCTAAACCTGATTAAAACGGTATTGCCTTTAGATATTAATGCCGATGGCTCCATGCCGAACGAAATTTGCGGCAGCCATAATGATTGTGTACACTTCCAGTATTCACTTACCGGTTTAAGCTATGCCGCAAATATTGCCGGTATCCAGGGCGATCTGTCTATCTATTCGGCAAGTAACAGCCGTTTATTGGCAGGGTATAACTACCAGTATCAATGGTATACCAATACACTTTCAAACCCACCTACATGCACCAACTGTACAACTTCTGGTAAAATATGGCCGGGCATTAACAGCGCCGACAGGCATTACAACACCACGGCAACAAATTATATACAAAGCCATTACAATCCTGATAGCGATGGCTTACCAGGCGGAGACGTAAGTTTCTTATGCTGGACTAACTACACTCACCATAACGTGGTATTGAATTAATACGGTCTGGTTAAGATATAAGAATCAAAAACAGACACTACCCGTTTTAAGGGCAGTGTCTGTTTGTTGGTAGTATTATTTGACAACTATTTTTAAAAAACAGTAATATTACGGCAACCAATTATGGCCGGTACAAGTAAAAGTATAAAGACCGGTTATAACCCTAATAATTATAAATTTTAAGAATGCCCCAACTTTTACATAAGAGAGTTTTTTCTATTGTATTTATACTTTGTTGCCTGTACAGCTTTATTGGCTTTGGCCAGCAAACAGTTGATATTACTGCACAAACTAACGAACACGTTTTTAGCCACCAGGAAATAAAATGGCTCGAAGACAGTGATGATAAATTTACAATAGATGAGATCCGGTCGGGTAAATTGGATAACCGGTTTCAGGAGAATAACGGAAACTATCCTAAAAATTATAATACCCCATCAACCTACTGGTATAAAATTAAGGTAAATGTTATCGGGCAACCCAATCAGAAAGAGAGCCTGATCGAATTTTTTGATCAAACTACAAATCATATTACGGCTTATTTGCCTGATGCTAACGGTAATTATATCAGCTCAGAGTCGGGAGCTGCGTATCAGTTTAACCGCCGGTTTTTTAAACACAAAAACTTTGAGTTTAAATTGCTTGACAAAGCTTCGGGCCAGTACACATATTACTTTAAGCTGAAATCGAAAGAGCGGGTTAATGTTATCATCGTATACCGTACCATAAATTACTTTATCCATTATGCACTAACCGAATATTTATGCTTCGGCATCTTTTTCGGCATGATCCTCGTTTTTTGCCTGCATAATATGCTCATGTTTATTGCGGTTAAAAAGTTGCAGCACCTGTTTTATGTACTTTATATTTTAAGTGTTGGTTTTTACGAGTTAAGTGTTGATGGCATTGCTTATCAATACCTATGGCCCAATTCGCCAAACTGGAACGAGTATGCTTACGGTACATTCCTGTTTTTAATCAGCGTGTTTGCTTTAGAATTTACTAAAACGCTGCTACAGGTTAAAGTTAAAGCGCCTAAGCTAAATGTGATCATTAACACCGCGATAACATTCAGAACTGTTTATTATGTGTTTTGCTTTTTGTTTGATAAAAACTTGTTCATCTATAAGTTTGTCGATTTTATCCCGCTTATTATTGCTTTTGGTACGGGTATCTGGATCTGGGCTAACGGCTTTAAACCTGCGCGGTTTTTTGTAGTAGGCTATGCGTTCTTGTTTTTGAGCTTCCTTCTTAAATCGGCAACAGCCCTCGGGGTAAATCATTTGGTAGGCCGCATATTGGGGCATTACAGTTTAAGTGTGGGCTTTATGTTCGAGATGGTGTTCCTTGCTTTCTCAATAGGCGACCAGGTTCGCTTGCTCAGAAAAGAAAAGGATAAAGCGCATGAAGAAATCCTGAAACAAATGGCGCTGAATGTAGAACTAAAAGATTCTATTAACCGGGAGCTGGAAGCCCAGGTAAAAGCCCGGACCGAAGAAATTGTACAACAATCTGAAATAATTGAGCAGCAATATGAAGAGCTGTTATCGCAAAACAGCCAGTTAGAAGTGCAGGCCGAAGAAATTTCGAGAATGAATGTTTTGCTCGAGAAGGATAACAGCAACCTTAAAACCAACATCAAAAAGGTAACTGATGCCAGGGCCTTATCAACGGAATTGAGCTTCGAGGAATTTAGCGCCAAGTATCCCGATCAGGAAACCTGCTACCAATTTTTGGCCGATTTAAAATGGGTTGATGGCTACCAATGTTCGCGTTGCGAGAATACCAATTATTGTGCCGGCCGTACGCCTTATGGCAGGCGGTGTACCAAATGCAGCTATGAAGAGTCTGTTTTGCAGCGCACTATATTTCATCACAACCGCATCCCCATTAACAAGGCTTTTTATCTCGTTTACCTTATGTATTCGAGCAAGGGTACCATATCATCATACCAGTTATCGAGCAAGCTGGATATCAGGCAAGGTACCTGCTGGGCTTATGCGCTAAAGGTTAAAAAGGTGATGGAAAGCCGTAAAAAAGAGATCAAAAAAGGCGGAGAGCAGGGTTGGAGCAAGTTGGTTATTGCAGAGTAAACGTTTAGAATAACAGTCAAGATTTTCATCCTTAAAGCTTTATCTTTCAAAGAATTTTCACTAAAAATATTAGTATTTTATTATATTTGGTGACATCTTTTTATGTGAAAGAGATTGGTTTAAAAACGATAAATGATAACTGAAAACGCAAGGGATACACTCATTTTAGATTTTGTTAAAAAAACCAATCAGCCCATCTTTTTAACCGGTAAAGCAGGTACGGGTAAAACCACGCTGCTTCGGCACATCAAAAATAATGTAACCAAAAATCTGGCTATCGTTGCACCCACTGCCGTTGCCGCATTAAATGCAGGCGGAGTTACTTTACACTCTTTTTTCCAGATCCCATTCGGACCGTTATCTCCGGGCAATGTAATGGAAGATACCGAAGAGGTAAGCCGGAACAGCTATTCGCCCGAAAAAATAAAACTCTTACGCTGCCTCGAACTGCTTATCATCGATGAGATCAGTATGGTTAGGGCCGATTTGCTCGATTATGTGAACCGTGCCCTGCAACGCGTAAACGGATCATCTCGCCCCTTTGGTGGTGTACAGGTATTAATGATAGGCGATTTGTACCAGTTGCCACCCGTTACCAACCAGGATTGGCCTGTTTTGCGGGAATACTATCAAAGCCCTTATTTTTTCGATAGCCTGGTGTTTAGGGTAATGCCGCTGGTAACCTTCGAGCTAACCAAAGTTTACAGGCAGTCGGACCCCGTTTTTATTGATATTTTAAATAGCATCAGGAATGCGGCATTAGAAGATACTTTACTTAACAAGCTGAATGAGCGTTATCAGGGGGATACAAATGCTGTAAGTAAAGACGATCACATCACACTCACCACGCACAATCAGTTAGTATTTGATATTAACCGTCAACGCCTGGATACGCTGGAAGGCACACTCTATCATTTTAAGGCCGTAATTACCGGCGATTTCCCTAAGGATGCTTACCCGGCCGATGAAGACCTGCAATTGAAAGTAGGTGCGCAGGTAATGTTCACTAAAAATGATTCGTCGGGCAAAAAGCAATATTATAATGGCCGTACGGCAACTGTAAAGTCTATTAACGGCGAAGCTATTTTGCTGGAGTTTACAGACGATGCTACAGAATTTCAGCTCGTGCCCGAAGTATGGCAGAATATCAAATATGGCCTCAATCAATCAGATCAAAAAATAACCGAAACCAACACCGGTTCGTTTTCGCAATTCCCGGTTAAGCTGGCATGGGCTATCACTATCCATAAAAGCCAGGGTTTAACTTTCGATAAAGCTATTGTTGATGTAAGCGCGGCTTTTGCGCATGGGCAGGCTTATGTTGCTTTGAGCCGTTGCCGCAGTTTGGAGGGTTTGATATTAAATGCCCCTGTACAGCAACGCAATATTATTACCGATAGCCAGGTGATAAATTTTATGCAGTCGGCTGCCGATAAGGCTCCTGATACACAATTGCTCGAGCAATCTGTCCATATTTACGAACGTGGTTTGGTTGAAGACCTGATGAACTTTATGGCCATTACCCATAAATGGAAACAAGTTGGAAAAGTGCTTATTGATTTACCCGACGGCGCACTAAAACAACATTACGAGCAAACGGATCCCATCTTACTACAGGAAATTGCTAAGATAGGAGAGCGCTTTACCCGGCAGGAAGTAAGTGTTTTAAATAATGATACGGGTAGCAGACAAGTATTTTTAGAACGGTTACAAAAAGCTGCAGGTTATTTTATTCCAAAAATAGATCTGGTAATCAAAGTAATCCATACCATGATTTCATCGCCATGGGAAATAAGTATTAACGAGGATAAGCTGATTGGTTTGTTAAATGATTGCCTGAACCTGCTGATGACCAGGCGTGCAGTGTTTCTGGTCGCCCAGGGAACATTTACTACCGATGCCTATTTAACGGCTAAGCATGCCGCAGATGCCGGATATAAAACGGTGCAAAGAGCTAAAACAGCCGACGGTTTGCCGCTTGCCCATCCACAGCTTTATGATGATCTGTTAAACTGGCGTAAAACACTTAGTGCCGAGCGAAAGGTTTTAGACCACGCCATTTTACCCGAAAGAACCTTGAAATTAATTGCAGGTAAACTGCCACGCTCGACGGAAGAGTTGGCGGCTATTAAAGGGATAGGGAAGGGTAAGGCCCTGGATATTGGCACTTCGGTTATCCGCGTTATCAATGCCTATTTAGGTACCGAACAACTATTTTAAAGATAACGGGGGACGCAAGTCTCCCGCTATCTCTCTCTAATCCTTTATTGATTATGGTTGGCCTGCACCGCCTGATGAGCCGTATACTTGTCCGGTTGCATAACTGGCATCGCCTGCCGCTAACTGCACATATATGGAGGCTAATTCTGCAGGTTGACCAGGGCGACCCAATGGTGTTTGCCCGCCAAATTGCTTTAACTTTTCCTGGGTTGCACCACCGCTAACTTGTAAGGGTGTCCAGATTGGTCCGGGTGCTACACCGTTAACCCTGATTCCTTTTGGACCCAGTTGTTTGGCCAGTGATTTCACATAGTTCATGGTTGCCGCTTTGGTTTGGGCGTAGTCATACAAGTCTGGTGACGGGTCGTACGCCTGTTCTGATGTGGTACCGATAATGGCTGATCCGGGTTTCAAATGTGGCAGGGCTGCCTTGATGATCCAGAACGGCGCATAAATATTGGTCTTCATGGTCCAATCGAATTGTTCAGTAGATATATCGAGGATCGAGGCATGCGATTGTTGACGGCCTGCATTGTTTACCACAATATCTAACCCACCTAAACCTTCTACAGCCTGTGCAACTAGTTTCTGGCAAAAAGCTTCGTCGCGTAAGTCACCTGGGATGGCTATTGCTTTGCGTCCTTCAGCTTTAATTAAAGCAACAACTTCCCGTGCATCGGGCTCCTCACTTGGGAAATAGTTGATGGCAACATCAGCACCTTCGCGTGCATAAGCAATGGCGGCAGCACGGCCCATTCCAGAATCGCCACCTGTAATCAGTGCTTTGCGACCCATTAAACGGCCAGATCCTTTATAACTTTTCTCGCCATGATCGGGCACCGGGTTCATTTTGCTGGCTAAGCCCGGCCATGGTTGTGACTGTCCTTCAAATGGTGGTTTGGGGTACTTGGTAGTTGGGTCCTGCAAATCAAGCACAGCAGTACGTTCTGTGTGCGGTTCTGCCTGGGCAGAAAGCACAGGGGCTGCAACAGCCGCTGCTATGCCGGCACCTAAGCCACCTATAATCTGGCGGCGCATGGTTTTATTTTCTTCAGTCATGGTTGTTAATCTTTTTAATTTATGGTTAAATAACCAATCTTTAAAGTAATTAGTTTTTAAAATCACAGATAAATATTAAAACCTCAACGCAGCATCTTTTGGTTAATTTGCCACACTTATTTTTACACATCGTGTACGTGCAGCAAAAAATATAATTGCAAATTGCACTCCCGGATCAACCACAACGTTTATCCAATAAATACAAGCCGAAAACTTAAATGGAACAATATATTTTAGGAATTGATATTGGTACAGGTAGCACTAAAGGTGTTGCCTTAAACTTAAATGGTGTGGTATTGGCATCATCGCAGCATCATTATCCTATTTATCAACCCCATCCTAATTATAGCGAGCAAAACCCCGACCTGATATGGGATGCCTTTGTAAAATGTGTTCAGGATGTTGTTCAACAGCTCAAGCAATCACCGCAGGCTATTAGTTTCAGCAGCGCCATGCACAGTTTAATCCCGGTGGATGAAAATGGTGCAGCTTTAAGCCAGATGATTACCTGGGCCGATGTACGCAGCGAAGAAATTGCCGAAAGGATCAGGGCATCTGCCGAAGGCGAGGCTATTTACAAAGAAACAGGTACGCCGATACATCCGATGTCGCCCTTGTGCAAACTCATCTGGCTTAGAGAAAACGAGGCAGATCTGTTTAACAGCACACACAAATTTGTATCTATTAAGGGCTATATCTGGCATAAACTTTTTAACCGGTTTGAGACTGATTACTCCATCGCTTCGGCAACCGGCTTGTTTGATATTAAGAAACTTACGTGGAGCGATGCTGCGTGTAAATTGGCAGGTGTTCGGTTAGATCAGCTTTCTGATGCGGTTAATACTACCTATATGCGTACCGGCTTAGTTGATAAAAGCGCCAGTCTGTTGAATATCCCCCCAACAGCACAATTTGTAATAGGGGCAAGCGATGGTTGCTGTGCCAATATGGGCAGCTATGTTACCCAACCCGGCACGGCCGCCTTAACCATTGGTACAAGCGGTGCTGTGCGTATTACCGGCCCGCAACCGGTTTATAACTACCATGCCATGACGTTTAACTACCTGTTGGATGAAAAGACTTATGTAAGCGGCGGCGCAGTTAACAATGGCGGTATAGCGGTAGACTGGTTATTGAAGAAGTTTTTAAATCAATCCAATTTAAATTCAGATAGTTATCAATCGTTATTTAAAGCGATAGATGGCGTGCCAGCAGGCAGTGACGGGCTCATATTTCTACCTTATCTATACGGCGAACGCGCACCAATATGGGATGCCAACAGCAGCGGGGCATATCTGAATATCCAGCCGCAACATGGCCAAAATCATTTTCTAAGAGCTGCGCTCGAAGGCATTTGTTTTGCACTGAATGATGTATTAAACTCATTGGAAGGTGCATCTACAGAAATCGAGCAGATCAACATTAGCGGTGGCTTTATCACCTCGCAAACCTGGGTACAAATACTGGCCGATATTACAGGGAAAAAATTGATGGTGCTACAATCTGAAGACGCTTCGGCGATGGGCGCTATATTTTTGGCTATGCAGGCCTTATATCCCAATAAGCAACTTCCGGTTATTGAAAAACCTGTTTTGATAAAACCTAACACAGATAATCATCAAACTTACACACAGATTTTCCCACTATACAAAAAACTTTATGAGGATTTAAAGGGCTCGATGCAAATGCTGCACCAGTTGAAAAAATAATTTGCTGATTTGGCGATTTGTTAATTAGATAATGAATGTATTCGTTGATGAAACTGCTACTGCCACTTGCCTCTGCCACTTTTTTCACGGACTGCTACTGCCACTCGCCACTGCTACTCTTAAACAACCCCAACATTAAGGCAATAAACTTGTTAGCTGTTAACAAGTGTGCCCATGAAATCAAGGTTCTTCATTTATGTTTCCTTAATAGTCGATCTGCTTATTGCGGCTTCTAAGTTTATAGCGGCTGCCATTACGGGCAGTTCTTCTATGCTGGCAGAAGGGATCCATTCTATCATTGATGCAATAAGTCAGCTTTTGCTGATATTGGGTTTTAAACTAAGTAAGAGAAGACCCGATTCCACAAGGCCTTTCGGTTATGGTAAAGAGCTGTATTTCTGGTCGTTTATTGTATCGCTGGTTATATTTAGTTTGGGCGGCTGCATCTCTTTTTACGAAGGCTTAACCCGCCTTAAAAACCCGGAATTTGAAGGCAGTCCTAACTGGAACTATATTACACTGGCCATTGCCTTTGTATTTAATATGGTATCGATGATTGCCGCACTCAAAGCGTTTAACCAGCAACGAGGCCGGGTAAGCTTTTGGAAAGCCGTTGTTAAAACTAAAGACCCATCAACCATCATTGTTTTACTGGGCGATTTTGGCGATCTGCTCGGTTTATTCATAGCTTTTTGGGGTGTGTTCCTGGGGCGATTATATCATAATCCATATTTTGATGGTTTTGCCTCCATGCTCATTGGGTTGATACTGATTGCGATTTCAGCAGTATTGATCCGCGAAAGCAAAAGCTTACTGTTGGGCGAAACTCCAAGCCCTAAAAATATCAGAAAAGTTGTGGCCCTGGCAGAAGCTGATGAAGCGGTGATTAAAGTGAAAAAGCATTTCTCAACCTACCTGGCACCTGAGGAGATTTTGTTACAATTAAACACTGTTTTTAAAGATAATTTAACCACCCGGCAAATTACCGATGCCATTGAAAGGATCACCAAAACTATCCAGGCAGAGTTCCCATTTATGAAGCAAATATTTATTGAACCTGTGGCACGGTAACAATATTGTAATAATAGTGTGTAAATATTACACCAACTACCGAAATTCTGTTTTCTTCTGTATGTTTGGCTAATGCAATTTGTAAACAGATTGCTTTGTACCACCAATTAATCGCAACCTAAGTATCGCTTAGCTTTTATGAAAACCAATTTACCCAAACTGCTGCCCTTGTTGGCTATAGCCCTCATTGTAAGTTCTGCAACATTACCTGTTGTAAAAAAGAAGAAAACACAACCACACGTTAAAGAAACCGTTGTTTTCTTCGATGACTTTTCAGGCAAAACCGTCGATCGTTCTAAATGGAATGTAAGGAACACCGAGTTTGTTGTTAATAATGAGCAGCAGGCTTATGTTGATTCATCGGCTACGGTTTACATAACCCACGGTGCCGAGGCCGAAGGTGCGCAGAACGGCGCATTGGTTATTAAACCTGTTTTTTACAAAGGTTTCGAGAATAAATTTGGCAAATTCGATTTCCTTTCTGGTCGAATGGATACGCGCAGCAAAGTAGAGGTTACTTACGGCCATTTATCAGCACGGATGAAACTGCCGGTTGGCGATGGCTACTGGCCTGCATTTTGGGCATTAGGCGTGGGCAAATGGCCTGATTGTGGTGAGATTGATATTATGGAAAACGTAGGCGAGGGCGACTGGGTAAGTGCCGCCATACACGGCCCTGGCTACTTTGGCGAAACACCTATTGTAAATAAAGTTTATTTAAAGCCAGGCAATGATGTATCTAAATGGCATGTATACTCTGTTGATTGGGATGCTAATGCCATGGTATTTAAGGTTGATGGCGAAGTATTTTATCGCGTTACCCGCCCAATGATTGAAAACTATGGCAAATGGGCTTTTGATGCCCCTAAATATTTGATCCTTAATATGGCTTTGGGCGGCGCTTATCCTGCCAAGGTAAACGGTATCAAGTCGCCATATAATGGTATGTCAGAGAAGGTTGTAAACGAAATTAAAGCCGGGAAAGCCAAAGTTCTGGTAGACTGGGTTAAAGTAACACGATAATATTTGAGACAAAGGACGGAAGAGAAAAGAGGAAGGACGTGAAAAGACAAAAGAGCAAGGACTATGGGATAAATGAAAAATTTTACTTCTGTGATCCCAATCTATCATCCTTCAATCCTTCATCCTTTTGTCTTTCATCCATTGTCCTTTTTCCTTCTGTCCAATTAAAATCTATTTCATGAATATTCTAAAAAATTATGCAGCTGGGTTAAGCCTTGCTGTGCTGTTTGCCAATACTGTAACGGTTAAGGCACAATCAACGCAAAACCCACCGCAGCTGGGCAAAAATTCTATCAAAGAAGTTATTGCCGCCATGACGCTACAAGAGAAAGTAACCTTGTTAGTAGGCTCGGGCAAGGCACCGAAACCCAAACCAGCCGGTAACGGAAAGCCAGGAGTAAGTAATGGCTGGGTGCCAGAACCTCCAATGATCGGCCATACCGAAACTAAAGTGCCGGGGGCAGCAGGTAATACTACGGCTATTCCGCGTTTGGGTATCCCGTCGATGGTTTTGAGCGATGGCCCGGCAGGGGTACGTATTTCGCCAACACGCAAAGGCGATAGCACGCATACTTATTATGCTACTGCCTGGCCGGTGGGTACATTGTTGGCTTCAACCTGGGATCCTCAGGTGGTAAACACTGTAGGTAAAGCCTTTGGTAACGAGGTAAAAGAATATGGTGTCGATATTCTACTAGCTCCGGGTGTAAACATCCACCGTAACCCATTAAATGGCCGGAATTTCGAATATTATTCTGAAGATCCTTTAGTGGCAGGTACTATAGCCGGTGCTTTAATCAATGGGATACAATCAAACGGGGTGGGTACATCTATCAAACACTTTGTGGCTAATAACCAGGAGAGCAACCGTAACTACAATAACTCTATTGTGAGTGAAAGGGCATTGCGCGAGTTATATCTAAAGGTATTCCGCATAGGTATCAGTGCTTCTAACCCATGGACGGTAATGTCTTCATACAACAGGGTGAACGGCGTGTATACCGCTCAACGTAAAGATTTATTAACCACGGTTCTGCGCGATGAGTGGAAGTATAAAGGTTTTGTAATGACCGACTGGGGCGGCGGATACGATTGGATTGCCGAAATGAATGCCGGTAATGATTTAATCATGCCGGGAAGACCGGATCAGATCGAAACCCTGATCAATGCCGTTCAGCACGATTCATTGAGTGTTAAAGTATTGGATAGAAACGTGGAGCACATGCTAAACATCATCCTGAAGTCGCCATCATTTCAAAAATATGCCTACAGCAACAAACCTGATCTGAAAGCCCATGCCGAGATAGCCCGTAAAGCAGCAACCGAGGGGATGATCTTATTGAAAGACCAGGGTCATGTCTTACCTATCAGCCACTCGGTAAAAACTATCGCAGCTTTTGGCAATGCTACATATAATACTATCCCGGGTGGTACAGGTAGTGGCGAGGTTAACAAAGCCTATGTTATTTCGATCTATCAGGGTTTAACAAATGCCGGTTATCAGCCGGATGAGAGTCTGAAAAATGCTTATACCCAATATTTTCAGAATGCAAAAACCGGTCAGCAGCCACGCCGCAGATCTTTTGGCGAAATGCCGACAAGTGATAGCCTGCTTAATGCAACCGTACAACATAATGATGTTGCCCTAATTACCATTGGCAGAAACGCAGGCGAAGGCAACGACCGCAACCTCGAAAACAACTATAAACTAACCGCTGAAGAAAAACAACAGTTTAAAACCATTGCCGATGCTTTCCATGCTAAAGGCAAAAAGGTTATTGCTGTATTAAATATTGGTGGTGTTATTGATATGAACGAATGGCAGGATAATGCAGATGCGATACTATTGGCATGGCAGCCCGGCCAGGAAGCAGGTAACGCTATTGCCGATGTATTAAGTGGCAAGGTAAACCCATCTGGTAAACTGGCTACTACTTTCCCGGTAAATTATGAGGATGTACCATCGGCTAAAAACTTCCCGGGTACACCGGCTAATCACCCAGAGCAGGTGGTATACCAGGAAGGTATTTATGTAGGTTACCGCTATTATGATAGCTTTAACGTGAAACCTATGTATGAGTTTGGTTACGGCTTATCGTATACTGATTTTGCTTTAAGTAACCTCAAATTGAGTTCAGCAACCTTTAACGGCACTGTTACAGCTACTGTTAATGTTAAAAATACCGGTAAGATAGCAGGTAAAGAAGTAGTACAGATCTACGTAACCGCCCCTGCAAAAACGATTGATAAACCTACGCAGGAGCTGAAAGCCTTTGGTAAAACCCGTTTATTGCAACCGGGCGAATCACAACAATTAACTTTCATCATTAAGGCTGCCGATCTGGCCTCGTTCCATACAGATAATTCTGAGTGGATTACCGACGCAGGCAAATATGAAGTAAAGGCAGGCATCTCGTCACGTGATATTAAACAAACCGCCACTTTCAATGTGCCGAAATCTATTATGGTTGAAAAAGATCATAAAGCGGTGCAGCCAGAAGTAGCTATTGATGAATTAAAAGCTAAACGTTAACAAGATGATGCGTAAAATCAGGAGTATTATAATATGCGGGTTTGTTTTAACTACTGGCATCCATAGTATATCTTTTGCAAAAACAGCCCCTCGTAAAAGCAAAGCGGATGCAGGTAAAACGGTATATGTTAAGCTGAAACTTAACTCGGATGCGCCGTTTAAGGTTAGCGTGGCGCCCTTGAAATATAATAAGCACCTGGCCTTTAGTTTTACGCTTGATGATGGTTACCGTTCGGCATTTACCTGCGCTTACCCATTGTTAAATGGAGGATTGGTTAGTCCTGCTATACCGGATGAATATCACAGTGACCAGGGAGGTGACGGTGAAAAATCAGATGGCTTGTTTTATACTAATGGCTGCGGCAAAAATGTGGCCTTTAAATTAGCTGTTGCCCTGAATGCCGGTATCGTTTATGATCATCCGGACAACCGCGCCCGCTTATCATGGGCCGAAGTTAAAACGCTTTACGATGCAGGCTGGGATATTTTAAATCATGGTTATCATCATTTATCGAAACATGGTACTGATTATAATACCGAGGTTCTGCAAAATATAAAGGTGGTACAAGAGAAGGTGGGTTTCACCATGACCCAATTTGTAGTGCCTGGCGGTGAACATGATGAGGGGTATGAGCATATTTATGAGCAGGATGCGCTTAAAGCAGGTGCTTATGCAGTAGCATCATACGTAGGCAAAGGCCCTGCTATTGATGTTAATAAACCGGTTGATCTGAAAGATATGATCTATGCACGCAATTTTTTGCAAAGCAATAAGGATAGCCTGGATTTCAAAACTATTGATCGTGATTTAAACCGTATTGATTCGCTAATGAAGCAGCCTCAGCCTATCTGGTATAATGAGTTTACGCATAGTGTTGGCGACAAAAATCTCTGGAACTTAAGTATGCTTTATCCCGAGTTTAAATATTATATGACTTCGATCGATAAAACGTATGGAGCTAAAGGCACTGATAGTATTTGGATGGCACCCTGGCAGGAAGTGTATGAATATATTTGGCTTAGAGACCATATTAAGGTAACATCGCAACAACAGGGCCGTAATGTAGTGCTTAAGTTAGAAGTACCTCCAATACCGGCTAATTTTAGACATACGGAGATTTCTATCAATATAGATACCCGCACTCAATTTACTGTTAATAATGCTGCTCCATTAAAAATGAGTAATAACGGGCACAATCTTTTAAATATAGAATTGGGTAGTATTTAAATTTAAGTTAATGATAATCAGCTTTTAGTAAATTGTATTAATTAATTGTATTGATAACGCTGATTTAGATACAAATAAAATTCTCTTTATTTGTATCATATATACACAAAAGCCAGTATAATATTACTGGCTTTTGTGTATATATGATAAGGCAATATGCCAGTAGATTTAAATAACCTGACGGGGGATGCGGATATATTCCATTATAAATAATTCTGTATATTCGCCTTTAGTATCACTTTAATAAAACGCCTAAATGAAAACAAAATAGCAAGAGTATAGTTGGAACGGACAAGATAATTAACCTTGAAAATAATTTAAACAGGGTAATACACTCATCAATTTTACTGTTGCAAATCAGTATTAATCATAATCGTTTTTTTAATAACTTAATACCTATTATGCATTCTGCAAATAGATATATTATATTTTAACGGACATTTTAAATATATATGAATCTAAAAAGAGCTATTACAGCACTTATATTTTTCTTAGTAATAATTGTATCTCATACTGCTTACTCTCAATCCAATTTAGCCGATGTTAAGGTTGATGAACTTTCTGATACACAAATCAGGCAGATCATTCAAAAAGCCGCTTCGGTTGGTTATACAGATAATAATCAGATCGCACAAATGGCCGTTGCACAAGGCCTTAGTCCGGATGAAGCACAAAAATTAACGCTCCGCATTGATAAAATTAAGAAAGACGATAATAATAATAAGGATAATAATACATCCTCTAAAAATGGTAATAAGCAGTTTCAGACTAATGATTACAATGGGAGATCATACGCAGATTCTACCGACACCTCGAAGGTAGGGAAGCGGAATTATGAAAACGATCGCCAGAAACAAATGCGTGATGCATTTGGAAACCTGATCCCTAAAATATTTGGGGAAGATCTGTTTAAAAACAGTAAAATAAGCTTTGAGCCTAATTTGAGGATGGCAACGCCTAAAAGCTATGTAATAGGGCCCGACGATGAACTGCTGATAGATTTAACAGGTGATAATGAAGCTAATTATAATTTAAAAGTAACTCCTGATGGTACCATACGCCTGCAATATGTAGGTTTAATTTCAGTAGGTGGTTTAACCATTGAAGAAGCTACAGCAAAGATAAAGGCTGCGATGTCTAAAACATATACCGGGTTAAGAACGGGCAGAAGTAGTGTTGCGGTTAATCTTGGAAATATAAGGAGCATAAAGGTTACCATTATTGGCGAATCTGTTAAGCCCGGCTCTTACACACTATCTTCATTATCAACAGTATTTAATGCTTTATATGCATCCGGCGGACCTAATAAAAACGGATCGTTCAGAAAAATCCAGGTAATCAGAAACAGTAAAGTTGTAGCTAATATAGATGTGTATGATTTTCTGCTGAAGGGTATCCAGAAAAACATCAGATTGCAAGATCAGGATGTTATTAACATACCTGTTTATGATACGCGTGTAGAAATGAGTGGCGAAGTTAAAAGGCCGGCGTTATACGAGGCCTTAAAAACAGAGTCGCTGCAAGATATAATCAATTTTGCAGGCGGTTTTACAAGCCAGGCCTACACAGCTAATATTAAGGTTTTACAAAACACCAATAGAGAGCGTAAAATAGTGGATGTGGATGCAGATCATTTCACTACATACAAGCCGGTAAACGGAGATAAATATATCATTGAAAAAATTCTCGACCGGTTTGAAAACCGTGTAGAAATTTTAGGAGCTGTTTTTCGCCCGGGCAAATATGAATTGGAAAAAGGCATGACCTTGAAGCAACTGATTCAAAAAGCAGATGGCTTGAAAGAAGATGCCTTTTTAAACAGGGGGTATATAGCAAGGCTTAATTTAGATAATACACCTGCATTGTTATCTTTTGATGTTGAAAAGATAATTAACGGAACACAGGCAGATATCCCATTACAAAGGGAAGATAAGGTTACCATTTCTTCAATATTTGATTTGAGGGATGAATACCGGGTTGAAATTAAAGGTGAGGTTAGAAACCCGGGCATCTTCAAGTATGGAGATAACATGAACCTTGAGTCACTTATTCAACAAGCAGGTGGCTTTAATGAGGGCGCAACGCCTAAGCGTATAGAAATTTCACGAAGGGTAAAGAATAGTGATGCAATGTCGACATCGGCTACAACCGCTCAGATTTTTACGGTAAATGTTGATCAGAATTTAAAATTAATTGGCGATCCATTTATACTTCAACCGTTCGATATTGTATCAGTTAGAGGCGCAGAAGGTTACCAGGTTCAAAAAGTTGTTAAAATAGAAGGTGAAGTGTTATATCCTGGTACATATACCATTCAACGCAAGGACGAGAAAATATCTGATATTGTGAAAAGAGCCGGTGGTTTAACTGCAATGGCTTTTCCTGAAGGTGCATCATTAAGAAGGCCAGGCCCGGAAGTACCTAAAGAAAAAAACAAAGACAACAACAATGACAATAATATTAACGGCAACAATACTAACAACAACAATAATAATAAAGATAGAAACAGTGTTGACCGAAGTAAAGAAGACAATGAAAAGCTGTTAAACCTAAAACGCTTGCAGCTGGCTCAGGGTGTTAAAGACTCTTCGAGTTTGCAGCAAGACTCTTTGTCCCTAAGAAGCGACTTTGTTGGTATTGATCTGGTTAGGATTTTACAAAAGCCAGAATCGCGATATAATTTACTGATGGAAGATGGTGATATAATTACCGTTCCAAAAGAGCTCCAAACTATCCGTGTTTCGGGAGAGGTTCTTAAGCCGATTAATATAGTTTATAAATCTGGTAAAAGCATGAGCGAGTATATTAATGAATCGGGAGGTTTTACTTATAATGCCAGCAAAAAAGGTGCTTATGTAGTATATGCCAACGGATCTATTAAATCAACCAAGAAGTTTCTGTTCTTTTATGATTACCCTTCAATTAAACCTGGTGCCGAGATTTTTGTGCCGAAACACCCGCCAAGAGAAAAATTTGGATTACAGGGAATTGTAGGCCTATCAACAGCCCTGGCTTCGCTGGCAGCTATTTTAGTAACGGTATTAAGGTAATATAGACCTAATTATAAGTTAAAAGCAGCCCTGTAATTAAAACAGCAATAGAAGGTAAAAAAGTTAAGCAGATAAAGATGAGATTGTGTTAAAAGGCCTGTAAATAAGGTTGAGCAAATGTATACTGGAATACAGTACGCGCCTTGGGAAATTTGAGGTATGAGCAATAAGGATTTATTTATACGCAGTTACAAAGGCAAAAAAGTTTTTGTTACAGGGCATACCGGCTTTAAGGGCTCGTGGCTGATAACAATACTTAATTGTTTGGGCGCAAAAATATTGGGCTATGCCTTAGAACCCGAAAACCCACAATCTCTTTATCGTTATATATCATCAGATATAAACCAGGGAAGTATAATTGATGATATCCGTAACCGGGATAGATTGATCAATGCCGTTCTTAATTTTGAACCCGATTATATTTTCCATTTAGCAGCACAACCATTAGTTAGGTTATCATATAGCATACCATCAGAAACCTTTGATGTTAATGTAACCGGTACTGCAAATATTTTAGAAGCCGCAAAAATGCTGAAAAATAAATGCAGTATAATTGTTATCACAACAGATAAGGTATATGAAAATAAAGAAACAACGTATGCTTATCGCGAGGATGATACTTTAGGAGGGTATGACCCTTACAGCGCAAGTAAGGCCGCGGCAGAGATAGTTGTATCATCTTTTAGAAACTCATTTTTTAATATAAATAATTACGGGGCACACCAAAAAGCCGTTATAAGTGCAAGGGCCGGCAATGTAATAGGAGGGGGTGACTGGAGTAAAGACCGGATAATTCCTGATATTATACGGTCAATGCAAACATCACAGCCCATTGAGGTTAGAAACCCTAATTCTGTTAGGCCGTGGCAACACGTGCTTGAGCCATTAACAGGCTATTTATTGGCCGGGGCATTGCTAAATGAAAACCCCGGATTAATTTCGGGGGCTTATAACTTCGGCCCCGAAATTAGCGACCATTTAACGGTAGAAGATCTTGTTAATATTGCTTTAAAATGTTGGGGAAGCGGAACCTGGGTGTATACAGGCAATGAGTCTCAGCCGCACGAGGCAGGTTTGCTTAAACTTAATATTGATAAGGCAAAAAGCATATTGCATTGGCAACCCAAGCTCAATAGTACCCAGGCTATTGAATGGACTATTGACTGGTATAAACAAAAGCCCGATGACATTCTGATTTATACGATAAACCAAATTGAACATTATTTGGCCTTATGATCTTTACAGAAAACCCACTACCAGGCAGTTATGTGATAACACCTACACCTTTTACAGATGAGCGTGGTTGGTTTGCCCGCACCTATTGTGAGGCTGAATTTGAAAAAATAGGTCATCATAAATCGTGGAAGCAAATGAACCATTCTTTCACGAAACAAAAAGGAACGATACGGGGTATGCATTATCAGTTACCGCCATACGGCGAAATTAAATTAGTGAGATGTGTACATGGGGCTGTTTATGATGTAATAGTTGATATCAGGCAAAATTCACCAACATTTTTGCAGTGGTTTGGCACCACGCTATCAGCAGGGAATAAAAACATGATGTATATACCGGTTGGGTTTGCACATGGTTTCCAAACGCTCGAAGACGACTGTGAGCTTATTTACCAGCACAGCGAATTTTATGTACCAAATTCTGAAGCCGGTATAAGATATAATGATGACCTGGTGAAAATAGAATGGCCCTTAGATGTGTTGAGTATATCTGACAGAGATTTGAACCACCCGCCACTAAACCTAAATTTTAAAGGAATTTAATATGCAATGCAGATTTTGTAAAACAGAATTAGAGAATGAGTTTATTGATTTAATAAACTCGCCTGCTTCTAATTCCTTTTTATCTAAAGAAGAATTAAATCAGCCAGAAACATACTTCCCGCTTAAAGTATATACCTGCCATAAATGCTTTTTAGTACAGGTGGATGAGTATAAAAAATCGGATGCTATTTTTGATAGTAATTACGTTTATTTTTCGTCGTACAGTACCAGTTGGTTAGCACATGCCAAACGTTATACAGAAATGATGACGGAAAGATTCGGCTATAATGAAGATTCTTTGGTTGTCGAAATCGCATCAAATGATGGATATCTTTTACAATACTTTCATCAAAAAAATATCCCGGTATTAGGTATCGAACCTACTGCAAATACAGCCGCAGCGGCTAAAGAAAAAGGTGTAGAATCAATAGTCGACTTTTTTAGTGTAGCGCTGGCACGTGAGTTAGAAAAGGATGGTAAAAAAGCCGATTTAATACTGGGAAACAATGTACTGGCCCATGTACCCGATATCCTGGATTTTGTAGGCGGAATTAAAATAGCGTTGAAAAGCGATGGTGTTGTAACCATGGAGTTTCCGCATTTGGTACAACTGATTGATAATAATCAATTTGATACAATTTATCATGAGCATTTCTCTTATCTGTCGTTTTACACGGTAAAGCAAATATTTGAGTCGCAGGGCTTACAAATGTTTGATGTGGAAGAAATACCAACCCATGGAGGTTCCTTGCGTATTTATGCCAAACATGCAGGCGATACCACTAAAGGTATTTCGCCCAATGTAGCTGCACTTTTAGATAAGGAAATAAAAAGAGGTATCAACGATTTAACATACTACAGCAATTTTCAACAAAAGGCATTTAATATAAAACTTGATACTGTTAATTTTTTAATAGCACAAAAAAAGGCAAAAAAGAAAGTAGCGGCTTACGGGGCAGCGGCCAAAGGGAATACATTACTTAATTATTGTGGTGTTAAAAGTGATTTGATTGACTTTGTTGTTGATGCCAACCCACATAAGCAAAACAAATTTATGCCAGCAAGCCATATCCCGGTAATGAATGAGCAATATCTGAAAGATGCCAAACCTGATTTTGTGATTATATTACCCTGGAATTTGAAAGACGAAATAGTAGAGCAACTTGCCTATATTAAAGAGTGGGGCGGCCAATTTGTTATTGCTATACCCGCTTTAAAAATATTATAGCTTTTTTTGAAATGGATAAAAAAATACCTATTAATAAGCCAAGCATTACTGCTTTAGAAATAAGCTATGTAAATGATGCAGTTACCAATGGCTGGGGCGAAAAATGCTATGATTATATCTATAAATTTCAGAATGATTTTGCCAGATATCAGGATAGTAAGTTTGCCTTAGCTACATCATCGTGTACAGGGGCAATCCATTTAGCGCTGATGGCCTTAGGCGTAAAGGCTAATGATGAGGTGATCGTCCCTGATATTACATGGATTGCATCTGTAGAGCCGGTGTTATATATTGGTGCAAAGCCTGTATTTGTTGATGTTTTGGCAGATACCTGGTGCATTGATCCTGTAAAGATCGAAGAGGCCATCACTCCAAATACCAAGGCAATCATTGTAGTACATTTATATGGCAATTTATGCGATATGGATGCAATAATGGATATTGCTAAGAGGCACAATCTGGTTGTGATAGAAGATGCCGCCGAGGGCTTAGGATCAGAATACAAAGGCAGAAAAGCCGGGAGTATTGGTGATGCGGGTGTGTTTTCTTTCCATGGTACAAAAACTATGACTACAGGCGAGGGAGGCATCATGGTAACTAACAGAGAAGATGCCTTTGAGAAAGCAAAAGTACTTAATGACCATGGCCGAAACCCTAAAGATCCTGAAAATAAAATGTTTTGGATGAGGGATTACGGATATAAATATAAGATGTCAAATTTGCAGGCTGCTTTAGGTTGTGCGCAAATGGAGCGGATGGAAGAACTCGTTGCTAAGAAACGGGAGATATTTAACTGGTACCGGCAATTGTTGGTAAATATCCCGGGCACACTTAACCCCGAATTGGCAGGCACTAAAAATAGCTATTGGTTACCTACAGTTGTTTTTAATAAAAATATCAACTTTGATAGAGATGCCTTTTTTGATTTAATGAAAAAGAATGGGATTGACAGCCGGCCTTTCTTTTTCCCGTTAACATCATTGCCTATGTTTGATGAGAAAAAAGAAAATGTTGTTGCGTACGATATTTATGACAGAGCGGTAAATTTACCCAGCTTTCATGATCTTACCTATCAGGAAGCAGAAAAAATCTGTAGTTTAATAAATAGTTTTATAAATGGATAAAATAGTGATTTGGGGAGCATCAGGGCAGGCAATTGTTTTAGAAGAACTTTTGGCCGCTACCCCTGTAAAGATCACTGCTTTTTTTGAAAACAATGAAGCTATACAATCTCCTATAGAAACAATACCTATTTATTATTTTGAGGCAGGTTTTGAACGCTGGCTCTCTTCAATAGAAGAACCGTCTAAATATTTCTATTCAGTTGCCATTGGCGGCAATAATGGAAATGTACGTGCTAAAATAGGTGAAATGTTTAAAAAGGCAGGCTTAAAACCATATACAGCTATTCATCACACAGCGTTTGTTGCCGGTAATTCTGTTATCGGCGAGGGTGCGCAAATTTTGGCAAACAGCAATGTTTGTGCCCGTGCTAAAATAGGTAAGTATTGTATTTTAAATACCGCATCAAGTGTGGATCATGAATGTATTATTGGTGATAACGTTCATATAGGGCCGGGAGCTAAACTGGCAGGTTGTATCACCGTGGGCGACAATTCATTTATTGGTACAAATGCTACCGTGCTGCCACGTATTATTATAGGGAAAAATGTAATAATAGGGGCCGGGGCGGTGGTTACAAAAAATGTTGCAGATGATGCGGTTATAGTTGGTAACCCGGGACGGCAATTAATAAAATAATAATGCTGTAATACTAACAATAATGGTTGGTAGGTATAGCTTAATATATTAAATCATCTGAATTGTTTATAATCATTTATCTATGAAAATATCTCTTGGTGAGGATGATCTAATTTCATATATCAGCAACCAGTTAGATTGCTTTTTTCCTGACAATAAGCCTGTTAAGGCCGGGGTAAAACAATCTATAAATATGGCAATTGCACGCTTGGAATATTGTTTTAAACACGTATCCTACAAAACGTATTGTGATGAAGATAATACCTACTATAATCATTTGCGTTCTGACCATAACATTTCACTATTGTGGTTTTTAGCTAATTCTGTTTGGCGCGAAACAGGCAATGATAATCTGGCATCAAAGCTTTATTACCTTAATAAAGCACTGCATGGATTTGATTGTATGTATGACACCAAACTGCCCGATATTTTTCTCATTTTCCATGGCGTTGGCACCATGTTGGGTAAAGCAACGTACAGCGATTTTTTTGTGGCGCTGCAAGGCTGTACAGTAGGGTCTAACAAAGGTAATTACCCGGTTATAGGCAAAGGGGTTTCATTAACAGCTAATAGTTCTATAATTGGCAACAGCAGCATTGGAGATAGGGTTAATATAGGTACAAGGGCAATTGTTTTTGAAAAAAATATTACCAGTGATACTTCCGTATTTATAAATGCAGCGGGGGCAATCGAAGATAAAAAATCAAGTACGCCTTACGCGCAGCAATGTTTTAATGTTGATTTGAAAAAATATTAGGTTGTTTAAGATTGCTAATTATCATATCGTTGCTTTCTATTATTAAACAAAAAAATAAAAATATTACTAATAAGCCTTTACCTTTGGCGGCCCGGCAAGGATTACAACTTACGGCCAAATCTTTTAATACAGTTTAATGCAAGTCTACTTTATAATTATTGCTATAGTAATATTGCTTGGTATAGAATTACTATACTTTAAAATTGCAGATCATTATAACATCATAGATAAGCCAAATCATCGCAGTTCGCACGCAAATGTGACCATTAGGGGCGGTGGGATTATTTTTGCCCTGGCGCTGTTGATATACCCCATATATGGAGGGCTTATTTATCCGTGGTTTTTAGCCGGTTTATTGACCATTAGTTTCATCAGTTTTATTGATGATACCAGGCCATTGAGCAGTAAGCTGCGTATTTTATTTCATCTGGCAGCGGTAACATTATTATTTATCCAGCTTGGCTTGTTTACGCTTCCCTTTTATTGGATTATACTGGCCCTGATTTTTGTGATAGGCACCATTAACGCCATAAATTTTATGGATGGCATTAACGGAATAACAGGAGCTTATGGCCTGGTAACCTTAGCTTCGCTATATTACATTAACTCAACTATTACCTTTACAGATCCGGTTTTTTTACTTGTTGCTATCCTATCAGTTCTGGTATTTAATTTTTTTAATTTCAGAAAAAAGGCTAAGTGCTTTGCCGGCGATGTTGGCAGCGTGAGCCTCGCATTTATTATTGTTTTTTTTATACTGCAGCTTGTGTTGCAAACACAAAACCTTGCTTATATTTTATTGCTTTTAGTGTACGGTTTAGATGCATGTACCACAATAATTTTCAGGCTTATCAGAAAAGAAAATATTTTAGAAGCCCATCGCAGTCATTTTTACCAATTTTGGGCTAATGAAAAAAAAGTACCTCATTTAATTGTATCAGGCATATACGGCTTAAGCCAATTATTAATTAATATTGCAATATTGTCTTTTAACCTCCATTCATTAGTTATAACAGGCTTAGTTATAGCAACAGGTGCAATACTTTTTGTTATAACGAGGTGGTATACCGAGGGAAGAAAGCGGTTAACAGGAAACTTTTAAGCTGATTAAATTAGACAAGGTTCAGCTTTATCAAAAATCTATGAAAAATTTTTCCGCACGTTTTAAAACTACCTGCTTTTTATCACTTTTCTCTGTCATGGCCTTAATGGGGGCATGTACAAAAACGCAAGTAAAAAGTGAAACCGTAGTTTATACTAACAATTTCGAATCCGGCGATGTTAAAAACATTTCAAACGGTACAATTGATGTTTTTAATGGTACCCATGTATTAGGCCGTTATAATTCTGACGGGTTTGCACTAACAGTTTCAGATCTTCCCAAACATGATCTTGTAGAGGTTTCCTTCGATCTTTATATTCATGATACGTGGGATGGTAATAATGTTGATAATGGCTACTCTGGTCCCGATTTATGGAGTATGATTGTTGATGGCGGCAGTTATATCCATACTTCTTTTTCAAATACCGATTGCCCTGCCGGGGTTTTCTGTACGCCACAGGCTTATCCTAACAATTATCCTAACAATAATAATAATCCTAAAGCAGGGGCTTTTGCTACAAATTTGCCAGGGGCGTGTTATTGGGCAAGCAAGCCAAATGGTACTACGCTGTACAAAATTACCAGGCAAATAAGCCATTCAGATAAAACATTAACACTACAATGTTTAGGAAACTTAGTACAGAAGAATGTAGCCGATCCTAAATGCGATGAAAGCTGGTCTGTTGATAATATTACTATAAAAGCCATCGCATTATGATATTGAGAAAATCTGCATTATTACTTATAATACTTACTATAGCAAAACTAACGGTTAGCGCCCAGTCTATACCGGTTGGTTCGCCTGCTCTTGACGATTATTTTCGCCGTTTACAATTGCTTGGCCAAACCGATTCTTCGGCATCTTTTACAAGCCGGCCGTTTTTTCCAAGTCCCAGAAACAAGAATGTATTTTATCCCGATTCTACAGAAAAAGGTTATAACAAACGCGATGCCTCAACCTCATGGCAAAATAAAGATGGTTTTAGCGGCTATTTATTACCGTTAGGTATTCAAACTCAAATTAACAGCGATCACCCTTATGGTTGGAATGATGGTGCCATGATTCCGGCTAAAGGTTTCCAAACCTTAATTAGCGCAGGTGTGTATGCGAAATATGGTATACTAACAATACAGTTTCGCCCCGAATTTGTATATGCTGCTAATAGCTTTTTTGATGATTTTAAATCTAAAACCAATGCCGTTATCGGAGCGCGGTATTACGATGTATATAACAATATTGATTTACCCGCAAGGTTTGGCACAGGCAGCTATACCAAGGCCTTTTGGGGGCAAAGCAGCATCAGGTTAAACTACAAAGCATTTTCATTTGGTTTGTCTACAGAAAACTTGTGGTGGGGGCCGGGAATCAGGAGTTCATTGTTAATGAGTAATGACGCGCCGGGTTTTAAGCACTTTACCTTAAATACCACACGGCCTGTAAAAACGGCGATAGGTTCGTTTGAAGGTCAATTTATTATTGGACAGTTAGAAAACTCGGGTTACGAGCCCCTAACACCAGGACTTACCTATTTCAATAATCCACTATATGTGCCTAAACCTACAGATTGGCGCTACATAACAGGTTTTACGGTATCATGGCAGCCTAAATGGGTTCCGGGCTTGTTTCTTGGTATGACACGTAGTGCTCAATCTTATAGCAAAGACCTGGGTAGTTTGGGAAGCTATTTGCCTTTCTTCTCCCCGTTTAAATCGGTATCTGCTGCCCAGCCAATAAACCAGCGCGATACGAGGAGCTCTCTGTTTACCCGTTGGGTTTGGCCCGAAGAACATGCAGAAATTTATTTTGAATACGGTATAGACAATAATACAAATACCGTTAGAAACGCTTTATTGCAACCTAATGACGGGCGTGCGTATGTGTTTGGGCTTAGAAAATTGATGCCGTTAAACAGCGACAATGGCGCAGGCATTATGGTTAGTATTGAGGCCACACAGTTAGGAGAAACCAACACCAATAAGATATTGGGACTTACAGAGTGGTATGTGAACCCATACATCAGGCAAGGATATACCAACATGGGGCAATCATTAGGTGCCGGTATTGGCCCGGGCGCCAACCTGCAAACTTTAGATGTAAGCTGGGTTAAAGGCTTAAAACGATTAGGGCTTCAGTTTGAAAGATATTTGCACAATGATGATTTCTACTATTATACCTTTAACGACATACAAGACTGGAGACGCCATTGGGTTGACCTAAGTGCTGGACTAAATGGAGAATGGAATTATGACAATTTTATATTTAATGCCAAATTAATGGGGGTATACTCATTAGACTACCAATGGTATCTTGATTCATCAAAAGAAGTACCAGGCGGAACATATTATGTACCCGGAGCTACCAAATTTAATTTACAGGTACAGGCAGGTTTAACTTATAGATTTTAATAGAACATGAAGAGAATCTTTTTAACCATAAGTATAGCCCTTGCCTTTGGTTTATCATCAAATTTGATATTTGCGCAAACCATACCTGTAGGCACACCCGTACTGGAAGATTATTATAGGAGGTTACAACTAAACGGCGGGTTAGATTCTACGGTATCATTTTCCGTTAGGCCGCTGTATCCGGCAAAAGCTACCAAAGTACATAATGTGTATGATCCCGATAGTACACAGCAAAAAGATAGCTGGTTTAAACCAACCGGCCCTGTCTCGTTTGCCAAAGGATATGGGGCATTCCAGATATTGCCGTTAACAATGATACAACAATATAATTCTAATCACCCCTATGGTTGGAATGATGGTTTAATGATACCCGCAAAGGGGTATCAAACTATGATTAGCGGCGGTTTCTTTTTTAAGATTGGCCCGTTGAGCATACAATTTAGACCAGAGTATGTATATGCAGCCAATCCGATTTTTGCCGGTTTTGCTTCAGGACATGGTGACGTAGACCTTACGAGTTATTATAATTATCATAACCATATAGATCAACCGGAAAGATTTGGTAACGGAACATATACCAAAGCATCATTAGGGCAAAGCAGTATACGTTTAACTTTTGGGCCGGCTTCGATAGGCTTATCAAATGAAAATCTTTGGTGGGGGCCAGGTATTGAAAACGCACTGGTTATGACTAATAATGCGCCGGGTTTTAAACATTTAACATTAAATACAGTTAGGCCTATACATACTTTTATTGGTTCATTCGAAGGGCAAATCATCGCTGCACGCTTAGATGCAACAGGACAATCAAATTTGACTGTTACAACAACATCGACCGGTACAAATTTATATCAGCCTAAACTGAACGACTGGCGTTATTATACAGGCTTTAATTTGAGTTATCAACCCCGATGGGTACCCGGATTGTTTTTAGGTTGGATAAGGACATTTAATGCCTATCATAGTGATATTCATGGTTTTAGCAATTATTTCCCATTTTTAACCCCGTTTCAGAAAGCTGATACCCACAACGCAGATGGAGATGGGTTTGATCGCGATCAAATTACTTCATTTTATGCTCGTTGGTTATTTATTAAAGCCAAAGCAGAAATCTATTTTGAATATGGCCTTAATGATAATTCTTACAATTATGCAGACTTTCTTGGTTCGCCCGAACACTCAAGAGCTTATATCTTTGGCCTGAGAAAATTAATTCCTTTGGCGTCGCATAAAGATCAGGGTATATTATTTGGCGCTGAGATTGATCAGTTATCGCAAAGTTCAGATCGCATTGTAAGGCAAGCTTCTGGTTGGTATATACATTCTGGTGTAAATGATGGACAGACTAATGAAGGGCAGATATTAGGAGCCGGTACCGGATCTGGAGGGAATTTGCAAACAGTAAATGTGAGTTGGGTGTCGGGTTTGAAGAAATTGGGTGTTATCTTTCAACGATATGAGCATGATACTGATTTTGCTCAGATTGCTTTCCCTGATATTAATGGCAACAGCAGAAACTGGGTTGATTTTGCTTTAGGATTGCAAGGCGATTGGGGTTATAAAAACCTATTGTTTAATGCCAAATTGCAAGGCGTAAAATCATTAAACTACGAATGGATTTTGAAAGATTATAATCCTAACAATACCTATTACATCCCGCATAATGATGTATTTAACTTATATGCCCAATTGGGGGTAACTTTTAGATTTTAATTTTAGAACTTCTTTTTCTGAATACAATCATATAAAAGAAAAATACGGCTTCGGCCAAAAATACACCGGTTAAAATAGTTACAGAGTATTTTAACCGGTTTTTCTTTAAAGGAAGTTCTGGTTCGTCTACTATTTGCACAGTTGGGGTTTCCTGGGCAAGCATGGTTTTGCTGGCTTCAAGGTTTTTAACCGTTTCAGAAAAAATAGTATTTAATACAATCTTATCGCGTTCCTTAACCTCTACATTGGCATTGGCCGAAGTATAAGCGGGGTTAAGGTCTAACAATGTTTGATTGGCTGATGATACCGCGTATGTTTTATGATTTAAGATCTCACCAATACTATCTGCCCGGTGTTGCAAACGGTCAACGTTAAAGCGTAAGCGGCTTGTTTTTGTCCTGATGTAAAAGTCAGTTGCCTGTTTTATCATACGCGTACAAAAAAGCTGTGCCAGTCTTTCATCTTTCATGGTTGCATTAACCTCAAAAAAGCCCAGTTTTTTATCTGTTTTTGCAATGCCGAACTCACCGCCTAAAATAAGTGCGCTCATTTCGTGCAAAAGGCTATCCTGGAGGCGGCTATAGTGTGCAGTATCAAGCGGGAAACGGATAGTTTTGCCATCGGGGCTATATTTAAGCCATTTCTTATTCAACTTATAAACGGCAGCATAACGGTCTGCAAGCGATTCTGAGCCTTTTACATCATAAGGTGACAACAAAGTACCTTTTATAAGTTTCTGGCTTCTTAAGAGCTCCTGTACGTTATCACCGGCTAATACACCGCTGCTGCCACCTATACCATCAAGATTAAAGCCGAATTGGCCAGCCAGCGCACTAAGGCCGGCACCGCCGCCGCTCGATTTAGAATCGTCAACAACAAAGGTTAGGCGTGCAGTATAAGTAGGGGTAGACATCCAGGCGGCTAATGCACCTAAAGCTATACCGCCTGCCAAAACAAGTACAATGCCTTTTTTAAACTGAAAAACATATTTTAAATCATCAATACGATCATCAATCAGTTTCTTAAAAGAAAATTCGGGTTCGTATGGATATGATGGTTGCTCAGGATTCATTATTAATTCTTCAGAATGGCAATTAAACTTATTAATGCTGTTAGGGCCGATGCTATACCAGCAATGTCGCCAACGCCAAGCCCCCATAATTTGGACGACGGTTCTTTTTCGGGTACAATGATCTTGCTTCCTGGCTTAACCTTGGGATAATTGCGAAAAACAAGCAGGAAATGTTTTACCGGTTGGTTTAAACCATTTGGATACTTAATATAAGCCCCTTTAAGGCGGGCTTTTGCTGTTTTACCGCCTGCTGCATTAATGTAATACATAAAGTGGTGCCCATCATAGTTAATTAACTGAGGGTTATTTACCGCACCTGCAACTTCAACAAAAGCAATTACGCGTGGGATATAAATGCTATCGCCCGCTAAGAGCATCATGCTGGCGCGGGTTAATGAGTCTTTATTGGTATTGGTAAGGTCGAGGTTTACACGTACGCCTTTACGGTATACCTGTGCATTTTGTATCGAGCCATAAGGGGTAAGGCCACCTGCCCGCTGTAAAAAGTCCTGAGCAGTCTCGTCACGGCGTTGTACAGGGTAATCACCAGGAAACAATACTTCCCCACGGACACTTACATTACCTAACGATCTGTAATTAACCAGGCGTTGTACATAAATATAATCAAGAGGCTCTAAGTCCAGGTCGTTGTTGCTACCCTGGGTCATATCAACCGTAAAAGTTTTGGCAACCTGGTTGGATACACTATCCTGTGTGTTTTTAATAATTCGCGAAACTTCCACATGATGTTCGGCAGCCTGATCATCAAAACCACCAGCCATTGCAATTACGTCGGCAAGTTTCATACCCTTGCGATATATAAATTTTGACGGATTACGCACGTGCCCGGCTACAGTTACAGCTTGCTGTGATATAAAAACACTTTCTTCCTGTATGGTAATTGTGTCCTCGCGTAAAAGTGGGATATCATTTTTACCGGCAAGTATATCGGCCGGTTTAAAAGAAATAAACTGGCGCTCGAGGTTTGGCAATGTACGCTTAATATAGCCACGGTCTGTATAAGCTTCTGGTTTTAAACCTTGTGCCAGTTTTAATAATGAACCGAGGCTTAGCCCTGCTGTAAGTTCATAAGGCCCCGGGCGGAAAACCGCACCCTCCAGTACAACCCGGTTTGCGTATCGGTTTGTAATAGCGCCGATGGTTACCATATCGCCATTACGAGGGGTAAAGTTGGCGAAAAGGTTAGCTGGCACGTCTTTTACTTCGCGCTCTAAGGCGTTAATCTGCTCTATCTTGGCAATGCCTTGGTAAGCTATATCTGTAAAACCACCTGCATATTTAATAAGATCATCTAATTGTTCGCCTTCTTTTAATTCATAAATAGCAGGGCGCTTTATTTCGCCGCGTATAGCTACATGTTTTTTGTATACAGGGACACGAATCACATCCTGATCTTCCAGCCGAACATTGCCATCTAACAGGGCGTGCTGTAAAAAGCTGTAAAAATCAACAGTCTTATATACTTTGTTGTTCCTTATCAGCTCGATATAGCGCAATGATCCATTTGGAGTTGGCCCGCCCGAATTGTACAATGCATTATACAACGTAGATAACGATGACATGGTATAAGAGCCTGGCGTTTTAACCTCGCCTACAATAGTAATTTTAATACTGCGTGTGTTGCCCAAATTAACGCTTAACTGGGTTTGGCCATTGCGTAAACCCGGGTAAATTTTAGTCATTTTACCACGGATAAGGTTGGTGGCCTGTTCAATAGTAAAACCATTTACGTATACAATACCGGCATAAGGGATTTGCAGGTTTCCTTCAGGGGTTACTTTACTGCGTACGCTACTTTCATTTAAACCGGTAATCAAAACAATAAGCTCATCACCGGGGCCTATTACATAGCCTTTGGGCGTTGCCAGGTTACTGTTGGGCTCAAATTTAACAGCGTTTTGCGTAAAGAAATCCATACCGTAAACATTTAACTGGGCAGGTGCGGCCTGTACGGGTGGCGCTACCGGTTTAATTACCGTATTGTCACTATCTCTCGAGAAATCTATTTTATCCTTCTCAGATTTATTGTACGTCTTTTTTCCACCGCTTTTGCTATTTAAACCAAGCAGGGTTACCCTGTCTTTAAGCGCTTGTACCTGGTCTTCGGGCAGTCCCTTTTGCAGCATCAGTTTATACGCCTGATCTTCAGATATACCAGAATCCTGTATTTTTTGCCAGAGCTGTGTTATCTGATCGTCAGAGAGCTGGCTTATTTTGATATTTTGAATATTGCTGAGAGAAAGACTCTGAGCATTACCCTGCCGGTATGTAGCCGTTAATAAAATAAGCAGAATAAAGAGTACGTATTTAATGCGCATTGAAGATTATAATGGTAAACCTGTTGTACAAATATAAATTATTAATTGGGTCTAAAAACCATAGTTAACACCAAGGCTAACCTGGTTAGGCACGGCCGATGTTTGAACATCTGGTTCTATTACACCTTTTTGGTGCTGGTAAGCCATTCTTAAATATAAACGGTGTATCAATTCGTATTTGGCTTCTAACGATATTTGGGTTTGTGATTGTACTGGCCCCTGTTGTAAAAACTTAGGTTGGGGCTCGGCAAAATATTGATCGTATACTGAACCTTCCATTCCTTTTCTTACATATACTAACTGGGCGGTAGTAATTAACCTTGGGAACGGATTATACGATAACCAACCGATCACTTTATCTGCATTTTGGCCAATCCAATCGCCAAGCAGATAGGTTTGGCTGGTATAAGTTTGGGCCGGTATTAAGTTGTTATAAACAAAAGGATTAATACGGGTATACTCTACGCCCGCAGTCAGGTAGGGGATAAACAAATCTGTACGCGATACACCGATGTTAAAACCAAGCTGGTTACGGCTTTTTGCCGGGTTAAATGCTGTTTCTAAGCGGATCTCATCAATAAACAACGTGGCATATAAATGCGTTTTGGGGATATGGTTACGTGAGCTAACCTGGAAAAATACCTGCCCGTTAGAGCCGGTTGTAATTTTGTAACGGCTTGCATACTGGTCGTAAGCTTTATAGAACAAAACCGGTATTAAATAGCCGGGATCTAACTGATCGCTGCTGATCATAGATTCGCCTATACTAAGTTCTAAACCCTTTGTTGGCAAAAAGTTTAAACTATGCGAAGCCATGTATTTACTTACATATATTTCGCGGTTGTTGCTAAACAAAGAGTTGCCTTTATTATATGTACGGGCCGAATCGATAATGCCTGATTGCAGCGAGGCAAAAATGTAATTAAAGTGAAGCCATTTTAAAGGCGAGTAATCTAAACGGAGGTAAGGATAAGACGGGGCTTTGTCAGAAAGTATTAAGCGGCCTTCCTGTCCGTAACCATACAGTATTTGATCTTTACCAATGCTGATAGAACCATTGTTCCAGGCATAAGTAATGTTACCGCGTACATCACTGTAGTTAACCGCGGTTGATTTATTATCAAGATTGGCGGTGCGTTGTATTCCTGTTTCGGGGCTGAAGCGTTTTAAGCTATCTACCCCTTTACCGCTCTCATTTATATCCTGAAAATAAGCCTGGAAACTCCAGTGCTTGCCTGCCTGCCCCCAAAATGCTAATCCTGTAGCTTGTTTGTATACACCTTTGTTTTTTCCGGCGGTGTATTCGTCGGTAAGTGCAGGGTCTGCGCGTAGTATAAAGTCATCCTTTTTTACATTTAAAAGGGCACGGTTATTATACTGGTCCTTACCCCAAATGTAATGTGTGCTATCGCGATAATCGCTGTTAAACTCGCTATACTCGTTTAAATAAAAGGTTACTTCCTTTTGTTCTTTTACCGAAAGTGTTGTTACAGAATCCTGCAGGTAATGCAGTAAAGTGGATATCTCTTTGCGGCTGACAGGTTGTATCAGGTCATCGAAATTAATATTACCCTTTTGTGCCTGGCGGGCTAAAAACTGATAAACCGGATGGTTAGGGTTTTCGAAAACAACCTGAGCGTTACTTTTTAAACCAAAGGCGAGTAAAATTAATAATATGGATAGGACAGGGTATTTATGTTTCATTTCTTCAATAGGTAGAATTAAAGCTTAACGAAGCTGATATAAGTTTAGATGTTTTTCAAAAAATAACCGGGTTAATAACGTACACACCCTTATATATTATACAAAGGTAATTTTATAATTAGTAGGAAAACTGTGTTTTTTCTGCATTTCCTGTTAATTGTAGATAAGCTTCCAGTGTTTGTTCGGCCGCTTTTCTCCAGGTGTGCAAATTTATGATCTTTTCGGCAAGGGCTTCGTTAAAAGTTGCTTCAGCTGCACGGTCAACCGCAGTTCTGATACTTTCGGGGCTTTCGGGTTCGCAATAAAAGGCATCATCTCCAAAATATTCGCGGGTATCGCCTTTTTCTGTTATTACAATGTTGCAATGCATAATGGCTGCTTCTAACGAGCTTAAGCCGGTTGTTTCGAACCAACTGGCCAGTACGTGTACTTTTGCTAACTGATAGTATCTTACTAAATCCAGATGCGGTATATGCTGTAAAAAGGTTACGTTAGGCCCAGCTGCCGCTTTACACCTTAAGTAATACTCATTTTGGTTTGCAGAGGGTGCGCCTATCAGTACCAGTTTATATTTTGTATTATTTAAAGCCTTAATTAAATTGAGCTGGTTTTTCCGGTTTTCTATACGGCCTACACAAATTATAAGGTTTTCATCTTTAGGTACATCAGGGTTATAAGGAAACTTTTCGGGGTTGATACCATTGGTAACCACAATCGATCTTACATTGGGCGTGTAAAGCTCTTTTAACCGGTTTGCCTCTGATTCTGAATTAGGCAGGATAAAATTGGCTGTTTCCAGTACCTTGATAATGGTTTTTCGCTGCCCGGTTAAAAAATAATTGAGGCTTGGGCGATGGTCTTTTCCAACCAGCCAGCGGGCAATGGTTTTAAAATACTCCATACTGTCTGACGACAGTTTTGCGAAAATGGCACCAACACCCTGCTTGTTATACTTATAATAATCGCCATAGGTGCAGTGTATGGTTGATATTACAAAAGGCATTTTAGCTAATTGGCTATGATGCAGCATATCACCCGGACGTGGAATCCCAAAAAAGTGCAACACATCATAGTTTTCGTATGGTATAACATCTACCGATCGCAAAATATCAACTTCAATACCCAGGTTGGTTAACTGTCGTGCTGTTTGTTCAATTTGTACGGTATCGCCGCCGGCTATTTTATATAAGTTTAATCTTGTGATAAATGCTACTTTCATTTTAATAATAGTATTCCTTTAAATTAATGAAGGAAACGGGCCAAAGTTAAATATTTTAATATTTTAAAAGTTGAAATGCCCCTGTGCCGAATAATAGATTAGTGTTAATATTTTAATGGCATAATTTATGCTGCTTAACATTAAGATAATGTATTGCCAAAGATGCCAGTATTAAACCAAACTTTTTAAACTTTATAATGTTTTTATCTTTTAAATAATACTTAGTTATGAATTTTGTATTTTTCGAAATACTAAAAATTCAAAGCTTAAGTAAGAAATCATTGTTTATGAAGTTAAAAAAGCTATTTTTGAATTTTGTTCTAAAGTATAATTAACATATCTACCGCTGTTAGATGTTTTTTAACCTAATGGCATGAAAATACATAATGAAGAAAAAAATTTATATCGCCGGGGCCGGTGGGATGCTTGGTGAAGCCTTTTACCGAATTTTTAAAAGTGAATATGATGTTAGATGTACAGATAAAGATGTAAACGAAGAGTGGCTTGATTTTTTGGATTTTCGCGATTTCGAAAAATACAAGCGCGATGTAGAAAACTTTAAACCTGATTATCTATTTCATTTAGGCGCACTTACTGATTTGGAAGAATGTGAGCTAAATGTTGATGACACTTATCTAACTAACACCACTTCTGTCGAAAATGCAGTTTTGTTAGCTAACCAGCTTAACATCCCTATGCTTTACATAAGCACTGCCGGGATATTTGATGGCCAGAAAGATTATTATGATGACTGGGACGAACCTAACCCGCTTGGTCATTACGCACGATCTAAATACATGGGCGAGCGTTATGTACGCGAAAACGCAAAGAAATATATTATTTGCCGTGCCGGTTGGATGATGGGTGGCGGCCCTAAAAAAGATAAAAAGTTTATTAATAAAATTATCAAACAATTAGTAAGTGGTAAACGCGACTTGCATATTGTAAATGATAAAGATGGTACCCCAACTTTTACGGTAGATTTTGCAAAAAATGTAAAGCTATTGATTGAAAAAGAATACTGGGGCTTATATAACTTAGTTTGCAGAGGCGAAACCAGCCGACGCGAAGTTGCTGAAGAAATTATCAATATACTGGGCTTGCAGGATGAAGTGAAAATTCATGAAGTAAGTTCTGATTATTTTAAGGATACTTATTTTGCACCAAGACCATCATCAGAGCGCTTGATTAACAAGAAGCTCGAACTAAGAAAAATGAACATTATGAGCGACTGGAAAGTTGCCCTGAATGAATATATTACAGATTATTACTCAGATTATTTGGCCGAAAATATTTACACTGTTAAAGAAGACGGAATTACCCTTAAACCGGCTGTCTGATTTATGCGTATTGCTGCTTTTGGTTTCCGTACCATCCCGCCTACAAAAGGTGCGGCCGGTGCCGATAAATTTGCACTTGAACTATTTCCACGTTTAGTTAAATTAGGACACAGTGTTGTTGCTTATAACAGACGCTACCCCGACGTGTTTGTTGATATAGATGATTATAAAGGCGTAAAAATTAAAAATATTAAAACCGTTCGTAAGTCTGGTTTCGATACGCTGCTGCACTCATTTAAATGCACCTGCGATATTATTTTTAACAATACTGCCGATGTTGTACATATCCAAAACGGTGGCAACAGTATATGGGCATTGCCATTACGGCTTTTCGGTAAAAAGGTTTTCATCAGTCAGGATGGGGTAGACTGGAAACGTGATAAATGGCCCTGGTACGGCAAAATGTATTTAAAGCTCTCTGCTTACATTACTGCCCATGTACCGAACCAAATTATATTTGATAATGTAATTGCCAAAAAGCTTTTTGAAGACCGCTTTAAGAAAGAATATCGTTTTATACCTTTTGGCAGCGAGGTGGAACCCGGAAACGGTAATACCGAAGTTTTAGAGAGGCTTAACCTTAAAAAAGGCGAATATTACCTGTTTGTAGGGCGTTTTATTCCGGATAAGGGTCTGCACTATCTAATCCCCGGATTTAAAAAATCTATCTCCAATAAAAAACTGGTTTTGATAGGCGGCTCGCCCAACCCATCACCTTATGAACAGCAGATCTTTGATATGGGCAATGAGCGTATTGTATTTCCTGGTTATATTTATGGTGATGAGGTAAATACGTTAATGCAGAACTCATACTGTTACATTCAACCATCAGATGTAGAAGGTCTTTCTCCCGTAGTACTTACCGTAATGGGGCTTAACGTACCCTTAATTGTGAGCGATATTGAAGAGAATATTTATGTGGTGGAAGATACTGCCCGTAAGTTTAAAAAAGGCAATATCGAATCACTAACAGAAGAGATCAATTACTGCGAAACCCATTATGCAGAAATGCAGGCACTGGCAGTTAAGGCCCAGGCACGCGCATTAAGTGTTTTTAACTGGGATAAAGTTGCCGAAGAACACGTGAGGATCTTCTCAGAATAATCAAACCGCTTTTCTAAACAATTCTACTAATTGCTCTGCCGCTATTTTCCACGAGAATAGCTTTAAACGTTCGCGGCCCTTGATAATCATTTCACTGCGAAGTTCGGCATCATTTAATACTTTGTTTATTTGGGCTGCCATATTCGCAATATCAAATGGATCGAAAGTTACAACAGCATCGCCCCCAACTTCGGGCAGGCAGGTGTTATTGGCTACCAATACGGGCAAATCATATTTAAAGGCTTCGAGTATCGGGATACCAAAACCTTCGTTTATAGAAGGGAATACGTACAATAACGCATGCTGATAAATACCGGTCAGTTCTGTATCTGATAAGTATCCGGTAAATATCACATCATACTGAAGGTCGGTTTCTGCAATAGCATTTTGAATAAGTTCAAAATCATTACCCAGATTTTTAGATGGGGGCGAGCCGGACAAAACTAATTTCAAATCGGGATGAGTAGTTTTAATCAGTTTAAAAGCATGAATCAACGCCGGGATATTTTTGCGCTTGTACATAGCGCCTACATGTAACAAGTAATTACCGCTTGATAGGTTATAACGGGCTAATAATTGGGATGAATTATCAGCGCCGATCTTATCCAGTGATTTCGGGCCTTCCGGTATCACCACCAATTGATCCGGAGGGATTTGTGTATAACGGTTGATCTGCTTTTTAGAATATTCGGTAGGCACCACAATATATGCTGCACGTTTACCTGCCGGGATTGCCGTTTGATGATATAACCATAACCATAGCTTGCCATAATGCTCCGGGTTTTCGAAAAAGAAAGCATCGTGAAAAACAGGAATAGTTTTATAGCCTAAATGAATAACAGGCGCAAAATTATCAGTACAAAATAAAACCTGGCAACCTTTCGACCATGCTTTAACGGGCAAAATCAGTTGCTTCCAGAGCTGATAGCGGAAATGCTCAATCCATTTCAACAACTTCTGTTTACCGGTATAAACCGGGATGGATACATCTAAAAACTGGAATTTAAGCTCATCGCTTTCCAGCAATTTAAACTGTGCACAAAGTTCTTCGAGGTATGTTTTGGTACCTGTTTGGGCAACCCGCAGGTCGCGCACATCAACGCCTATTACTAATAGTTTAGCCATCTGCCCGGTTACGTATTACTTTGGCCGGCACGCCCGCCACTATAGAGTTAGCAGGTACAGATTTAGTTACCACGCTGCTTGCAGCTATTACACAGCCATCGCCAATGGTTACACCATCCAGTATGGTTACCCCGCCGCCAATCCAGCAGTTGTTGCCAACGGTTACGCCAATGCGGGTTAACGGTTGTTCTTTAATAATTTGATTAAGATCGGCAAACACATGGTTCTCTGAAAAAATTTGCAGGTTAGGCCCTGTAATTACATCGTCGCCAATGGTTATGCCGCCTTGTCCGGCAAGGTAAGCGCCTGTGTTAATGCCGGTACGGTTGCCTATTTTAATCCCTTTACCTTTGTTAGAGATAATGCCGGTACCGAATAAAGTGGAATTACGACCGATAGAAACATGATCGCCAAATTGAATGCCATCGAATGACAGGGCATTTACGCTTACATTATCTTCCAGTATCAGGTTTTTGCCCGCAGTGATCTGGTAGGCATGGCGCACTTTTACCCGGCTGCCGATAAATAATAAACCCGATGCTTTTTTGAAGAAGATCCTCAGCCATAACCCCCTGATAACCTGTACAGCCCTGATCGTACTCACCACAGCCAAATCACGCACAGAATAGGTGCTGTCCCATTTATAATCTGGGTTGCCTTTTAATTTTCTGATGATATTCTCAATGATCATGGGGCCAATAAAAGAAAACGGAAGTATGATTGGGAAATAAACATGGTTAAATATAGCTCGCTTTAGTTATTAGGCCAAATTACGCTTCGTGGCGTAAACAGCCCTTCCTTTATTCCTTTTAATAAAAGAGATACCTTTTTGTTTCGGCCGCGCAATTTTAAATAGGTAAGTACTGCCAGGTAATAACCGGTATTGTAAATTAAGTTAACAGGATAAAAAACAGGCTTGCCATATTTTCTCAAAAACCAGAGGTGGTTTCTACTGGTGTAATAATGGATGAATGGGTTCAGAAAACCCTCGGCATTTTTTGTGCTCGATTTACCCGAAATACCAGCCTCATGATACATTTTATTTGTGGGCAAATAATGAACTTCATACCCGTGGCTCCGTAAACGATACGAGAGCTCCACATCCTCGTAATACAGAAAGAACTGCTTATTAAACATTCCGGCTTTTTTAAGAGCACTGTTTCTGATGAGGATACAACAACCCGTTACCCATTCTACTTTTTGATAAGAGGTAAGTTTTTGAATGCTATCCTGGGTTTTAGAGTAAGTAATACCCAGCAAAGCGTTAAAGCCACATGGACCGTTCCATAGTTTGGTACGGTTATGCATCCAGAAAATAGCCGGCTGTACTGCTGCTGCCTGAGAATGGTTATTGAGGTGAGTGGTTAAAGCAGTAACAATATCTTCATCAACTAAAGTATCTGTATTAATTACCAGCGAGTATTCATAACCTGCATTAATACTTTGCTGTAACCCGCGGTTATTGCCTTCGGCGAAGCCTAAATTCTCTTTATTATCAATATAAGTTAATTTGGGGAATTTTGCACTAAGAATCTGTAAGGAGTTATCGGTCGATCCATTGTCAACCACTATAATATCAAAAAGCCCGTTATCACAATATTCAATTAATGACCGGATACAATTAGCCGTAAATGCAGGCGTATTCCAGTTCACTAATATTACAGCAACAGCTTTGGGCATTTTGTATTAATGGGTTTAAGCCTGCTAAATTACTATAATTTGTCGATTAGCTAATTCGGCAATTTGTCAATTAAAACACAGTAATGCTAATTTGTGTATTCATTAATTGGATAATAAAGGCCATTGACAAATTGCCGAATTAGCTAATTGTCAAATTGAACTCAAATCGACAAATTGATTTTCACTGTTGTGCCTTTGCCTGGTGCAGATTGAATATCGAGTGTGCCGTTGTACAAACCTAAGCGATTCTTTATACTACTGAAACCCGAGCCTGTCGGTTTGCTTTCCTGCTGCCTGGCGTTAAACCCTTTGCCGTTATCTGTTAATACAATTTCTATCGTATCGCATTTGCAGATGCACAGATCTATAAGACTTGCTCCTGAGTGTTTCATGCAGTTATTAATGAGCTCCTGGATAATACGGAATATGCACGATTCGAGAAATAAGTCTAATCGTTCAGTAAATCCTTTAATCTGGGTGTTGATTTGCAATTGAGGGGTTGATAACCTGTGTGCTAATTCGGTAATGGTGGTAGGCAAGCCGAAATCGGTTAATATGGATGGCGCCAATGCAAAAGAAATATCACGCGTTTCTTTAACTGCCGTATCCAGTAATTCATAAATGTGGCTGATAGCATCCGTAGGCTGTAACTGGTCGAGCTGTAATTTTATGCCATATAATAACTGGCTCACACTATCATGCAATGCTTCGCTAATGCGTTTGCGTTCGTTTTCGCCGGCGGTAAGTGCAGCCGTTGCAATGTTTTTTTGCTGATCTTTTTTAAGCTGGGCGGCCTCTTCTTCCATCAGCTTTTTCTCCGTAATATCCATCAGGATACCAATGAGCCGTTTATTGTGATCAAGCCCATTCATCACATGCCCGCGGATACCCGCGTAACAGAGTTTTCGATCCGTATTAATAAAGCGGCATACCAGGTCAACCTCTTTACCCGTTTTTACCGCCGTTCTAAATTTCTGATCAACCATTACCTGGTCGTCTGGATGTACCAGGCTTATGAAACTCTCGTAATGGCCATCAAAGTTACTATCCTTTACAGCACACAGGCGATAGTTAAACTCGTGCAGGTAAAATGCCATGGTTTCGAGGTCGAGCTCCCAGGTACCAGCTGCAGCAGCTTCCATTGCCAATTCCAGGCGGTCTTTGGTTTCGGCTAAATGATGTTCGGCCTGTATACGTTCTGTGGTATCAACAATTGCAATGTAGCAATGTAGTTGTGCGTTAGCAGCGGTATAAATGGTAATGCCCTCTAATTGTGCATGAAACTCGCGGCCGGTTTTAGAAACTATTTTTAACTGGCAGGTTTGCCTTGCACGTGTATGCAGCATTTTTCTTAAAAATTGCTGGTATACGCCACCACAATCTGCGGTAATAAAGTTTTTTAATTTATGATTGATGAGCTCTGCCTTGCCACCATCAAGCAGGCCTGTTCCAATGGTATTTACTTCTACAATAATACCGGCCTTATCTAATATAAAATAGCCAATAGGCGCAAGGTCATAAATATTAGTAAGCTTTGCCAGTTGCTGTTGTAATGCATTACTATCAAAATATAACTGCCGGTTATGTTGTTCCAGGTCAGCTATATTTAATTTCAGTTCCTGTAATTGCGCATCATCTTTACCAGCACCGGCTTTGGTAATGCCTTTGCTTAATATTTTTTCGGCATCCGTACGTAGCTTATTCAGTATAGAGTTATCCTGTTGTAAGTATTTTTTCTCTTTCAAACCTTAAATCCTCTAATTGTTTATGTAAAAGCAGGATATCTTTGGTTGTAGCATCAAGTAAACTCTTAATGTTACTGTTTAACTGCTCTAGCTCCTGCGGGGTGGGGTAGTTGGGTATTAAGGCTGTTTTGGTATTATGTTTTTTATTGACCAGTTTTATTTCGACAAGCAAACTATCCATTTGCTTAGTGGCCATTATTAATTGTTGCTGGGTATCGGCAAATTTTTCCTGCAGGTATTTGATGTGGCTATACTGAAGCTGTGCTGAAGCTTTTTCTGTACTTGTTTTTTGCTGTTTACTCTCAGTAACAGGTTTTAAATCGGGTTTAACTTCATTGTCCCTGCGTTCAAATATCTTCCATTTTTCATCAACAGGTACAAACAACTCTGCAAGGCCGCTTATGTTTTCGGCCATACCGGTAAATATCAGCCCGCCATTATTAAGCGCGTAATGCATTATCGGTACAATTTTCTTTTGAAGCTCGGCCGTAAAGTAGATCATTACATTACGGCAGCAAAGCAGGTCGAGGCGGGTAAAAGGCGCATCTTTAATTAAATCGTGCCGCGAAAACGTAATCATATTACGTAACTCTTTAATTACCTGGTAGCCATTATCCTGTTTTACAAAAAATTTCCTGATGCGGCGCTCACTCAGGTCGGCAATTGCATTATCGTAATAAATACCGTGGCGTGCATATTCAATAGCTACGGCGCTTAAATCGGTAGCAAATATTTGCACTTTTAGGTTCATTTTTAGCTTCTCGAGGCATTCTGTAACCAGCATGGCGATAGAATATGCTTCCTGGCCGGTTGAGCAACCGCTAACCCAAATGCGTATAGCCTCTTTATCTTTTTTTGATTTAAAAAGGCTGATCAACTTTATCTTTAGTGAATCGAAAGCATACGCGTCCCTGAAAAATCGGGTAACCCCAATAAGTAATTCATTAAATAAAATATCTGTTTCGGCAGGGTTATGTTGCAGATAGGCGACGTATTCTGTATAACTGAGGTGTTTATGAAATGCAAGCCTGCGATTAATACGACTGGCTATTGTACTTTTTTTATAGCCGGTAAAATCGTGCCCCGAATGTGCCAGTAGCCACAATAAAACTTGTTGCATACCATGCGTATTACGCTGCTCTGAATCTAACAGATCTAATGTATCCCCAGATAAATCTGAGAATTTAATATACCGAATAATTTTAGTCGTTTCTTTCTCCGGCGGTGTGGTATCACTGGAGTTGGGTGCATTTATTAAACCAGCAGACCTTACAAATGTCTGCATCTGGTTTGTAGAATGCTCCGCAATACGCTCTTGCTGTTTTTTCGTCTTTTCTGACATGGGTCTATGGTCAAATAAACTAATAAGATGGGCATAACCTGTTGTTACAAATCAACAGATATTGTGCTTTATTAATTAAAATATGTGGCGAGTAAAAGATTTTCGCCGGGCACAGGATGGGCTAAAATATGGTACTAAAAAAGGTATTATAACTGCAATATAACAGGAGCGTTTATAAAAGTAATATATTGCTATCACAGCAGCAAATATTAAAGCACCTAAATTTGTAAGAATTTTATACCTGTAATGTTAATATAATACAGTCGTACTATCAGGGTGTTTAGCACTAATAAAAGAGTGTTTTCTGTGCTATGTAGGTAATATTTGCTTTTTTTGCCTTGGGTAAATCATAAAGTTTAATCAATGATAATTAGTTTAATTGTAGGATATTAACCTAATTACGGATATTATTTTGAGGGAGTTTGCCTATAGTGCTATAGGTTGTAAATATCCCATAAACAATAAAAGCACCTTAAGGTGCTTTTATCTAATTGTTATCTCCAGTGGCCGGCTACCCATACATAGCCGTGGCGGGTGTCTCTCCAGTGTCCGGGTACGTAAGCTACTCCGGGGCGTGGAGGAGCTGCCCAATAACCACCATGCCATACGTAGCGGCCATCACGTTCGGTCCAGTCTTCATCAACCCAAACATGTCTTGGCGATGGGGCTGGTCCGCGGCGCACTACTACGGTTTCATGTGGTCTTTCGGGGCGCACACGTACTATTACCTGTGCAAATGTGCTTGATGCCGCTAATGACATCATGCCTGCAATAATTAATGCTTTTGCTGTATTTTTCATAGTTATATTAGTTGTTATTGGTATGACAATTAATACCCGCCGAAGGTTTAAAGCATTTTTAATTGGTGGTTTAAAAAAGTTTTTTGTTGGCTATATGTTAAATTAGTTTTGATATTTATAGCTGTTCCATAAACAAGCAGTGTAGTGATTAAGATAATTAGTGATCAGGGTGATACGGCCGAAAACCATAGCGTAATATTTGAAGGGGTTACCATTGAAACCCTTTCTGAAGCTATTATTGCACAGCATGCACCCGCCGATATTTACACTGATGGCAAAGCTTATCAATATGTAATGCCTGTTAAACTGGGGATTGGTTATGGTGTTTTCATCAAACAATACAGCACTTTCGCCTTCCCGCATGTAACCGTTTCTCAGCAGGATGGCTTTATATCGCTCTCCTGTGCCTGCCATGCAGAAGAGGGCCGCTTATGCGAGCACCAGGCTTTGGTATTGAATGCTATAGTTAAGCGTGATGAGCTTCGCATATTTTTTGACGAAAAATACCGGCGCGAAAAACTCCAGAAATTTGCAGCTGATTACGGCCTGCAGCACGAACCGGATCTGGATAGTTTTTTTAAAATCGAATTCGACAATAAAAAACTTGTTATTGCACCAAGGCAATCGTCATTAATGCCGGTTACACGAGAGAGCCTGCATGCTTTAAATGAATTGATCACACCAGTTGCAGAACCTTTTATTTTACCCACAGCAGAGGAAGGCAAAAAGGTTTTTTTAGTGTTAAAAGAGCATAAATATTATAAGTACCTATTTATAGAATTATACGAAGCCCAAACTACTAAAGAAGGGAAGATTAAGAACCCTACAACCCCAATATCGCCACTTGATTTTGTCTGGAAAACGGAGGACACCCAGCAAATGAAGTTTTATACTGGGATTAGTAAGTTTCAAAACCACCTTAATGCAAAAAAATCAGAGGCCGACCTAATTGCTTTGAGGGCCATAGTTAAAAACCCATTAGGGTATGAATTTTATAGGCACTGGCCCGCAATGTCTGATAAGATAACTTCGGCTTCTGTTGATCGGATAAGAGTACAGGTTTTGCCCCATGATGGCCTTAAGTTAACAGTTACCCAACAAGATCAATTTTTTGAGGTGTCGGGGGGCATTAATATCGAGGGAAAAGTTTTTAGGCCCAAAGACTTTGCTGTGGTATACACCTATTTTATAGATACAATTCTGGGTAACCTTTACCTGGTGGACAACCTGCAGGTGCTAAACATTATCGAATTACTAAAAAAGAGACCGGGTAACCTGCTGATCCACGCCAGTAAATTCAATGAGTTTAAATCACTTTGGCTGAGTAAGCTGGAAGATAAAATTACCGTCGACTACCAGTACATTAAACCGGCCACCCCTGCGCAGTTGAAACAGCAGAGGTTTTACGAGGATACAGAGAAGATCATCTACCTGTCGGATTTTGGCAACCATGTGATGATTATCCCTGTAATGCGTTATGGTGAAATGGAGATCTCTACCCGCACCCGCAGGCTTATTTATGCGGTGGATGAAAAAGGGAAAGAGTTTGTAGTGCCACGCAAAGATTATGAAGAGGCCGATTTTACAGCCCTGCTTACCCGGCAGCATCCTTATTTTGCCGAGCAGCTGGATAACGATCTGCATTATTTCTACCTCCACAAAAAATATTTCCTGGACGAAGAATGGTTTTTAAATGTGTTTGAAGACTGGCAGCGCCACGATATTACCGTACTAGGCTTTAATGAACTGGAAGGTAACAAGCTTAACCCCAATAAGGTAAAGATCACTATTAAAATATTGAGCGGCATCAACTGGTTTAATGCCCTGGTTGATGTACGTTTCGGTAAAAAGAAAGCTTTGCTTAAACATGTACACAAAGCAGTTAAAAACAAGAGCCGCTATGTACAGTTGGATGATGGCAGCCTGGGTATTATCCCGGCAGAATGGCTGGACAAATTTGCCGATTACTTTAGTTCGGGCGAAATTGCTGATGACGATACAATTCAAATCCCAAAAGTAAACTTTGCAACCATTGAGGAGTTGTACGATGAGGAAATGCTGGACGAAGGTGTAAAGCAGGAGCTCAATACTTATCGTAAAAGAGTAAATGGCTTTGATAGCATTAAAGAAGTACAGGTACCTGCAGAGTTAAATGCAACGCTTCGTCACTACCAGCAAGCGGGATTAAACTGGCTTAACTTTTTAGATGAGTTTAATTTTGGCGGGGTATTAGCCGATGATATGGGCTTGGGCAAATCGATCCAGATCATTGCTTTTATTTTATCGCAGCGCGAGCGGGTAAAGCAAAACACCAATTTGCTTGTGGTGCCAACTTCGCTCATATTTAACTGGCAGCAGGAGGTAGCTAAATTTGCGCCAACCATCCGCATCCATACCATTTATGGTGCAGATAGGGTTAAGAGCACCAAAGGGTTCGACCAATACGAGATCATCCTAACCTCGTACGGTACGCTGTTATCAGATATTAATTTCATTAAAGATTATGAGTTTAACTACGTTTTCTTAGATGAGTCGCAGAATATCAAGAACCCGGAATCGCAACGGTATAAATCTGTTCGATTGCTGAAATCGCGTAACAAGATTGCCATTACGGGTACACCGATCGAGAATAATACCTTCGATCTATATGGCCAGCTCTCTTTTGCCTGCCCGGGATTGCTGGGGAGCAAGCAGTATTTCAAAGAGATTTATGCCATACCGATTGATCAGTTTAAGTACAGCAAGCGGGCTATTGAATTGCAGAACAAGATTCGTCCGTTTATTCTGCGCCGCACCAAGCAACAGGTTGCTACCGAACTACCCGAGAAAACCGAAATGGTATTGCACTGTGAAATGAAAGCCGAGCAGCGGAATATTTATGATGCGTATGAACGTGAGTTCCGCGATTATATTTCGGCAACCAATAACGATCAGCTAAAAAAGAGTTCGATTAATGTGCTGAAGGGTTTAACCAAATTACGGCAGATCTGCGATTCACCATTGTTGTTAAATGGGGATAAGTTGCCGGGTAACCAGTCAGCCAAAATTGATACCTTGATTGAGCAGATCGAGAGTAAAGAACCTCAGCATAAAATACTGGTGTTCTCGCAATTCGTAGGCATGCTCGATTTGATCAGGAAAGAACTACAGGGCAGGGGGATAGGCCATACTTACCTAACCGGCCAAACCCGTAACCGCGAAGCCGCGGTTAATGAGTTTCAAAACAATCCCGATGTCCGCGTATTCCTCATCAGCCTCAAAGCAGGGGGAACCGGACTCAACCTTACCGAGGCCGACTATGTTTACCTCGTTGATCCCTGGTGGAACCCGGCTGTTGAGAACCAGGCCATTGACCGCTGTCACCGTATAGGCCAAACCAAGCACATTGTTGCTATCCGGCTAATTTGTCCGGGTACGGTCGAAGAAAAGATCATGATACTACAGCAATCTAAAAAAGACCTGGCGAATGATCTGATCCGTACCGATGGTTCATTTGTTAAATCGCTCAATAAAGATGATTTGTTGAACCTGATTAGTTAAACTATAATCCTGAGTAATAATCGTATCCCAACTCGGCCCAGTAATCGCGCGGGCGTTTGTCGCTGAAGCTGATGGTGCCTATACGTTTCAGGTTTTTGATGCCATATTTTACCGGGATAATTAACCGCAGGGGCGCACCATGTTCAAGACTGATAGGCTGGTCGTTCATCTCATAAGCCAGGATGGTTTGAGGGTGCAGGGCGCTTTCACGGTCTAACCCGATGTAGTATTCGCCATTAGGGGTCTCCATGCCTATATATTGTTTTTTGGCAAGCTCGGTCAGCTTAAAATGCTCGACGAAATCTACAAAACGTAATCCCGCCCAATGCTGGATCTGGTCCCAGCCTTCCACACATTTAAAATCATAAATGATCTCTGTTTTGGGCAACGCTTTAATTTCGTCAATACTTATTTTGAGCGCCTGGTTAAGGCCTGTTATTACATTCAACTGCCATAAATCTGGTTTAAAGCCTTCATCGTTAATACCCACATCGCTGTTTACCCTTATTTGCTTAACAGCCATTGATTTAGGATAGGTTTTTACCTCGTGGTTATTGCTAAAGAAGTTTCGGAAAAATAGCTCTGTTTTATTCAATGCCCTTCGTAAAGGTTTATGCGCTCCGCCTGTAATTTCTGTTTTTTCCAGGGGAGAATTGTAGAGCCATTTCCAGCCACCTACAGCCGTACTGCCTGCAACAAAAAAGGTAGCGAATGATATAAAGTTACGCCGGTTAATCTTCTGATCAACAGTAAGCTCTTTTTTTACCTTCTTATTTTTTAGGTTCATGGCGGGGTTGGAGTTGAATGATTTTTGTTGGAGGGAGCGCTTTACCGGCTACAATGATTTTCGGTTTCTCTTCTACAACCTCAAAGCCAGAAATTACCGAGCGGAAGTTGTTCCATCCAGCCAAAATAACCTGGACAATGTGGACGATAAAGAAAAATACATAGCCAAGCGTTAAAACAAAATGTATAATCCGGGCTAAATGATAACCGCCGCAAAGCCAGCATAACCAGTAAAATTGCACGGGTTTATAAATAGCCAGTCCGGTAATTACAGAACCCAAGCCCATTACAATAATAGCAGTATAAGCAATGCGCTGGGCTGCATTATACTTGTTTTGTGGCGGTGCCATTTTGCGGATGTGCAAATCGTGTAGTATCACCAGCCAAGCTTCTTTAAATGATTTACGTTGCGGCACCAGCTCACGCCACTCGCCGGATATGATGGTATAGAGAATATAAAAGAAACCATTCAGCGTAAAGAACCACATAAACAGGAAGTGAAAGGCCATCCCTTCTGAAAGGCGGTGGGGGATGTGCAAGGCATTGTAAAACCAATCAGGGAAAAAGCGGAAGAAGGTATGCCCAAACAACCTGATGGTGTAAACATCATTTGCCCAATAGATCAACATCCCGCTCCAGATCATAATGCCGAGGATGGGGAAGTTGATCCAATGCGTCCACCGCATTACCAGCGGATGTTTTTCCTTAATTATTTTGATGGTTTTCATGCTTATGGCAATTGATTGATGGCATTTAATTCAGTCCGGCTGGCAGCCAGAATTTCGCCGTTTGACTCATTTTGCAGGAAACCTATCAACTCCAGATCTTTTGTATTTAAACCTTGCGGAATAATAATACTGCTATTGCCATCTGCCTTACCATTTATGTTGATGTTTTGCAACCCGCGAACAATTTGTACGTGCGATAACGTTCGGCCGCTATTTTCTCCACTTTTAACCTGGCTTCGGGCGGCTTTTTCAACTAAAGCTAAAACCAGCGAAGTATTATTAGATGTAGCCTGGGTGTGGTATTGAAGCGCAACGTTGTTGTTAGCCAATTTAATATTGCTAAAGTTTAAAGTATTTGGTGACGAATTTTGCAGACTGTTTTTAATGGCGTTACGCAAAGTGTTCTCTTCCGAACCTATAAATTCTTTTTTGCCATTCACCACAATCTGCGGGGTGTATACCGAACCCGATTTTAACCATTCGGAATATTGCCCCTGCCGCTTCGAATACTCGGCATTGCTGAATACATCTTTCCAGCCCAAACGGTTCCAGTAATCAACATGATAAGCGAGAATATAAATGGGTTGACCTGCGCTTTCTTTCTGGATGCGCGATACCAGTTCATCGGCAGGCGGGCAGCTCGAGCAACCTTCAGAGGTAAATAATTCTACTACGGCAAAACCTTTGTCGCCGAGGTTGCTGTGTACTTTATGTATATGGCCGGTAATTGCTTTGCTGATCATCCCTGCTGATACCAGGAATACTACGAGAATGGCTATTTTCAATATTTTCATGACGTGTCGAATTTGATTCTTGATGGCTTAGTCGGAGAGAAAAGAAAATCCTTACAAAAAAAATGAAAAAAGATTGTAAGGAAACCAAAGCCTCTACGACTAAGTATATATAATGAATAATAATACCCCTATGTACATATCAACCGGTAAAGCATTACCTTCATTTAAACATACGTTATTTTATGCCGGCAAGTAACCAAGCAGTATCAAATTTATCAGATGCGCAGCCAAATATCGATCCGCATAAATGGGTAGCCGCGCATGCCGATTACCTTTACAGCTATGCCCTCACCCGCATTAACGATGAAGAGCAAGCCCGCGATCTGGTGCAGGAAACCTTTTTGGCTGCGCTGGAAAAGGTAAAACAGTTTGAAGGCCGTAGTTCTGAACGTACCTGGCTCACTGCTATTCTAAAAAATAAGGTGATTGATGTGTACCGTAAAAAATCATCGGCTTTTGCCAAACGGACAGATATTACCGAAGCGGAGCACGATCAGGAAGATTTTTTTGACCCCACAGATGGTCATTGGAACCCCACGCACTGGCCCATGCCATTTGGGATAGAAACATACGATCCGCTGATGACCAAGGAATTTAACAACATACTGCAAAAGTGCATGCAGAAATTGCCTGCGCTATGGCTGTCGGTGTTCACCATGAAACATATAGATGAGGAAAGTACTTCCACTATTTGCAGCGAATTGAAGGTGAGCGATTCAAATTTCTGGGTAATTATCCATCGTACAAAATTAAACCTGAGGTCGTGCCTGCAGAAAAACTGGATTTAAAAGCATATTGAGAGATGAGTGAGCTTAAAAAGATAGCCTATAATTGCCGTAAAGCAACCTTTTTGATTGAGAAAAAACAGATCGATAGTTTAACCCTGCGCGAAAAACTGGAACTGAAAATCCATTTGGCGGGCTGCTCGGTATGCCGTACGTTTCAGCAGCAAAGTATAGTGATCAATAAAATGGTGCACGATCTTTTACATTCGACACAAAACCGTGAAATTACACTTGATAAAGAGTTTAAGGACGAATTGCAGAACCGTATTGAAGAAGAACTGAATAAAAAGTAAAAAAGATTGTAAGGTATGGTTATCACCTGCGACTAAGCGGGAAACACAAACGTTAAAATAACCACACAAATGAAAACTAACAATTTTAAATCGGGCATCGTTGCCGCTGCTATCATCGCTTGTTTCGCTGTTACCACCCAGGTTAAAGCTGCAAACATTACTTTAAAAGCCGATACTTCTAAAATGGCCAAGAAATCAGATAAAATGTCTGGTGGAAAGATGTCTTCGGATAAGATGTCAAAAGGCAGAATGTCCTCAGATAAAATGTCTGGCAGCAAAATGTCTTCAGACAAAATGTCGAAAGACAAGATGTCTAAAAGCAAAATGAAAAAGGATACTACTAAAGGCAAAATGTAAGTTTTGCTTTAATTATTTGGGTTTAGAAGAGGGGGATATTCCCCTCTTCTTTTTTAAATCAAAATCAATATGAAGAAATTAATACTCATAATACTTGGCCTGATACTGCAACTCAGTGTAATGGCACAAAGCGGCCTTAAAGCCGGAGATAAAGCGCCTGAATTTACTGCGAAAGATAATAATGGTAAAATAGTAGACCTGAAAGCATTGTTGAAAACACACCAATCTGTAGTGTTATTCTTTTACCGTGGCCAGTGGTGCCCTTACTGTAGCAAACACATCCAGCAATTACAGGATAGCTTACAAATGCTGACAGGCAAAGGAGCTTACGTAGTAGGCGTAACGCCGGAAACCGGTGAGAACATCAATAAAACCATCGAAAAAACGCACGCCTCGTTCTCGATGGTGCAGGATAAAGATTATAGTATTATGAAGGCTTATGATGTAAACTATGTGATGGACCCAGCGATGGTGGCCAAGTACAAGACTTACGGTGTAGACTTAGATAAAAACAATGGCAACACAGACCACGTGCTGCCTGTGCCGGCAACTTATATTATCGATAAGTCGGGCAAAATTAAGTATGTACAGTTTGATAAAGATTACCGCAAACGGCCGTCGGTAGCAACCATACTTAGCGAGTTATAATAAGAGGTGTTAGCTTAGGGGCGGCGTTGTGAACCGCCCCTTTATTATATTATTCGGCGGCCTTTTTCAAGGCGGCAACATCAAGTTTCACCATCTTCATCATGGCTTGCATAACCCTGTTGGCTTTTTCGCGGTCGGGGTTGCCCATTAGCTCGCCTAAAATCTCGGGCACAACCTGCCATGAGAGGCCGAATTTGTCCTGCAGCCATCCACATTGCGATTCGCGGCCACCATTGGCTAACAGGCTGTCCCAGTAATAATCTACTTCTTCCTGGGTTTTACATTTGATGAATAACGATACTGCTGGGTTGAACTGAAATTCAGAACCCCAGTTCAGGGTCATCAGTTCCTGGCCTTCAATTACTATGATGGCAATAAATGTTTTGCCATTATTGGTGTCCCTGCTTTTAATCTCGAAGTTTTTAAATACCGAAGCATAAAACTCAAGCGCTTCATCAAGCGTGTCGTTAAACCAAAAAAATGGCGTGATCTTATTTGTTGGTTGCATAATATTTGATTAACTGGTTTATACAAACTTACTATTGCAAACGGATATAAGCCGGGGGCAAAGCCGACATTGTAAAGGGTTGATTGCGACAAACAGCTGCGATTGTGAACCCAAAGTCATTTGTGAGATATTGACAAACCATACAACAGCTAAACTTTACTTTTGATTGTTATCACAGACCAAATAGTGTGGTAACAATATACAAATGGCTACGAAACAACTAAAAGACCTTAAATATTCGGTGCTCGACTTGGCTACCGTAGTACAAGGGCAAACACCAGCAGATAGTTTTAAACACAGTTTAGATTTAGCACAGCACGCCGAGCAATGGGGATACAACCGTTATTGGTTTGCCGAGCACCATAATATGTTTAATGTGGCTAGTAGTGCCACGTCGGTATTAATAGGCTACATAGCCCAGGGCACCAAGACCATCAGGGTAGGTTCGGGTGGTATTATGTTGCCTAACCATTCGCCTTTGGTGGTGGCCGAGCAGTTTGGTACACTGGCTTCATTGTATCCTGGCCGTATTGATCTGGGTTTGGGCCGAGCGCCGGGTACAGATCAGATAACCGCTATGGCCATCCGTGGCGAAAACTTTAATGCTGCACATAATTTCCCGAGGGATGTAGAGAAACTGCAGAATTTCTTTTCTGCTGATAATGTAAATAGCAAGGTCCGTGCTATCCCAGGGGAGGGTTTGGATATCCCGATCTGGATCTTAGGCTCAAGTCCTGATAGTGCACGTTTGGCCGCTGCAATGGGTTTACCTTATGCCTTTGCCAGTCACTTTGCACCGGCTCATTTTATGACGGCAATTAAGCTGTACCGCGATAACTTTGTACCATCAGAATACCTGAAAGAACCTTATGTGCTTGCATGCGTAAACGTGGTTGCGGCAGACACCGATAAGGAAGCTATCCGTTTAGCCACATCTGTGCAGCAATTTTTTATTGGTGTAGTAACCGGCAAACGCCAGCTTTTACCACCACCGATTGATACCATGGACGGCGTTTGGAACTACTTTGAACAGGAAGCAGCCGAGCAAATGCTGGCTTACTCTTTCTTCGGCAGCCCGGAAACTATTAAGGCTGATTTGCAATCATTTTTAGATCAGACAGGGGTTGATGAGGTAATGGCAACTTCGCATATCTTCAATCATGCGGCAAGGCTGCATTCTTATGAGTTGTTTGCGGAGATATTGAAGTAAGGATTGTTGGAGAAAGGACAAAAGACAAAGGACTGATAGCCTCCAGCCGTTATCCCGTCCCGATAACTATCGGGATTGTTTCGGGAACCCACATGCTAAGTATGCGGCATACCTGTCCTGTGGGGTGCTGATCCCAACGATAGTCGGGACAGCATGATGTGCCGTTAGATCAGGGGGTATTTTAGTGTTGTAACAAAGTGGACCGTTCCACATCTTCCACCTGTTCCATGTTACAGACTTAAATGTCATAAAATTCGACAAAAAATAGATATAATTATTTGTTAATCAATTAACTATGTCTGTTTTTTGATTGATACCCATGTTCCACTTTTCGTACTTTTAGGTAGACACCGGTTCATCCTTTACCCCTTTAATTAGCAGCCATAAGCAAATGCAAAGTTCGCCTAAGCTGGCCGGTAAGGTGATGTAATTTTCAATATGGGTTTCGTTGTAATGTGAGAAGAAAAAACTTCCGGCGAAGTTTGCCAGGTAACCAAAACAGCCAATCATTAGCAATATTCCTAAAGCCTTTGGCAAAAAAAAGATTTGAATACGAGATAGCCGAGAGGGAATAGCCATAATCCCCAAAATACCTGGCCCATTATCCCGCTTTCCGTGGTTTCCTGATTGACAGAATTTTGAAAAAAATGTTACATGTGGTTTGATAACAGCGTGTTGCAGTATTAGTAACCGTTTAATATATTGCATCTATATTAGCCCATGCTTTCAGATATAAAATCAAATCTCATCCCTTGAAGCAAATGAATATTGAAAAGCCTGTAAAAAAGAAATGGCTGAAGCCGGAAGTAGAAATTATTAGTGTTAAAGGTGGTTTTTTTCCGGGTAATTTTGAGGGCACAAATACATTTACTGTTACCGGTCACGTTGTAAAGAATACGTATCATAGTTAATAAACTCCTCCTAAGCATTATTAACGAGAGTAATAGAAATCCTAAGAAGAAAAGGGTATTATGATTCAACATAATGCCCTTTTCTTATCTCCGCCCGTCATCCCTAACTTGTTTCGGGATCCCACATGCTAATCACGCACATGCCAGTCCCATGAGGTGCTGAAACAAGTTCAGCATGACGTGCGGATTTTTATTTCGCTGTTTCTTTTCTCACCACCGGCGCTACCTTTGTTCCATACAATTCAATCGCTTTCAAAATCTTATCGTGCGGTGTATGGCCGGTTACCAGTTGCGCCACAAAGCGGGTGTTGCCGAATAGCTCATATTGCTTCATAATTTTATCAATAGCCAGTTGCGCATCGCCAACTACCAATGGGCCATCACTACGCAGGTATTCAAATTGCGGCCTGCTCATCGGCGACCAGCCCCTGTCTTTCCCGACCCGGTTCATTAGGGCTTCATAAGATGGATAAAACTCGTCTGCTGCTTGTTTAGCATTTTCGGCCATATAGAACTGTGAACTGATGGCCAATTGCAGCTTGCTCACATCGTGGCCGGCCTTGGCGGCCGATTCGCGGTACAAGTCAACAAAAGGCACAAATTGCTCGGGCGCACTGCCCAGTATGGCAATAATTAGCGGCAGGTTTAATTTACCTGCACGTACAGCAGATGCCGGCGTACCACCAACGCCCAACCAAACAGGAATTGATTCCTGGATAGGGCGGGGGTAAATGCCCTGGTTCTGGATAGGTGCACGGAATTTTCCTTTCCAAGAAATCACTTCCTGCTTGTTGATCTGCAGAAACATCTCCAGTTTCTCGGTAAACAACTCATCATAATCATTTAAATCATAACCAAACAGGGGGAATGATTCGATGAACGAACCACGGCCTGCAATCATTTCGGCACGGCCGTTCGAGAGCAAATCAACCGTGGCAAAGTTTTGAAACGTGCGCACCGGGTCGGCCGAACTTAATACGGTAACAGAACTCGATAATTTGATGTTTTTGGTAACAGCCGCTGCGGCAGCCATAAATATTTCGGGGGCCGATACTACAAAGTCGGGGCGGTGGTGTTCGCCAAAGGCAAAAACATCCAACCCAACTTCATCGGCCAGTTTAACTTCTTCTAATAATTCCTGTACACGCTTGTTGGCGTTTACAGCTTTGCCGGCTACACCATCAGGGTGTACCTCTCCAAATGTGCTGATCCCTAATTCCATAAGGTAATTTTATTAGATACAAATTTAAGAAATAAATTATAAATAGATGTTGTAACATGTATTTATCCGTGAGATATTACATACCAACCATAATTCGTATCATTTCAATTACAGAACCGAAGCATAACCCAAATTAAAGTTAAGTTAACATTGAAAAAATAGCTTTGCGGGCATACTTATTGAAAAAACTGACCCAATCAAATGTTAGATTCACGGAGAGATTTCCTCAAAAAAGCAGCCTTGCTTTCGGGCGCTGCTGCAGTTACCAGCGCCTTGCCGCCGGTTATACAAAAAGCGCTGGCTATTAACCCAGAGCCGGGTAGTACCTTTTACGATGCCGAACATATTGTATTCCTGATGCAGGAAAACCGCTCGTTCGATCACCAGTTAGGAAACTTGCAGGGCGTACGTGGTTATAATGATCCCCGTGCTATTAATCTGCCTAATAAAAACAAAGTCTGGCTGCAAACCAATAAAAACGGCGACACATACGGGCCATTCCACCTGGATGTAAAGGATACCAAAATTGCCTGGATGGGTTCGCTGCCTCACGGCTTTAGCGACCAGACTGATGCCATGAACAACGGTAAATACGACAGGTGGCTGGATGTAAAAAAGGCCCGTAACAAGAACTATGCAGATATGCCGCTGACGATGGGCTACTGCGACCGTTCTGATTTTCCATTCTATTATTCGCTGGCTGATGCTTTTACCGTATGCGACCAGAACTTTTGCTCGAGTATAACTGGTACGCATCCCAACCGCTATTACTGGATGACGGGTACCGTGCGCGAAGCTAACAAACCAGAAGGTATTGCGCATTTATGGAACATCGACAATTATAACTATCCTGAACTGAACTGGACTACCTTCCCCGAAAAACTGCAGGAGCACGATGTAACCTGGAAAGTTTACCAAAATGAACTAACCATGGGGCAGGATTTAAAACAGGAGCAGGAAGCCTGGTTAAGCAACTTCGGCACAAACGTGTTGGAGTACTTTAAACAATATAATGTGCGTATGCATGCGGGCGGTATTGCAGGCTTACAATCTAAAAAAGAGAATACACTACAACAAATTGCCGATCTGGAAAAACAACCGCAAGAGGGTAGAACCGTAACCCGCTTAGCGGCCGCAAAAAAGCTGCTGGCCAATATCGAAGCTGCACAGGCAAAATATACACAGGAGAATTTCGACAACCTGCCTAAACATCAACAGGAGCTGAACAACAAAGCATTCTCTACCAATACAAATGATCCTGATTACCACGAACTGGTATCATTAGAATATGATGATAACGGTACTGCGCGTAAATTGAATGTACCTAAAGGCGATATATTCCACCAGTTTAGGGAGGATGTAAAGAACGGTACTTTGCCAACTGTATCATGGCTGATGCCCCCGGCTCATTTCTCTGATCACCCGGGCGAGCCCTGGTTTGGCCCGTGGTATGTTAGTGAGGCAATGGAGATCTTACTGCAAAACCCGGAGGTATGGAAGAAAACCGTTTTTGTGATCACTTATGATGAGAATGATGGTTATTTCGACCACATGCCGCCTTATGTTGTACCAAATCCTTACAAAGAGCACACAGGTAAAGTATCAGCAGGTATCGACCCTAAACTGGATTTCGTAACCCGGGAGCAGCAAACTAACCCATCAGCACAGGAATCAAACCTGCGTGAAGGACCGGTAGGTTTGGGTTATCGTGTGCCGATGATCATTGCTTCGCCGTGGACACGTGGTGGTTATGTATGTTCTGAAGTATTTGATCATACCTCATCTATCCAGTTTGTTGAAACGTTTTTGGAAAAAAAATACAACAAGAACGTTAAGTTAGAAAACGTTACCCAATGGCGCCGTACCATTTGCGGCGATTTAACTTCGGCTTTCCGCCCATATCATGGCGAAAAAATAGATGGCCCGGTATTTTTAGAGAAGAAGCAGTTTATAGAAGGCATTCACCAGGCGCAGTTTAAGCAGGCACCATCAAACTACCGCAAATTATCTGCCGATGAAATAGCACAGATCAATACCGATCATAGCCAGTCGCCATATTTCCCTAAACAGGAAAAAGGGATTAAACCGGCTTGTGCTTTGCCTTATGAATTACATGTGAATGGCAATTTCAATAAAGACAAAAAAGCTTACGAAATAGCCTTTACTGCCGGTAATAAAGTATTTGGTAATAAGGCTTCGGGTTCGCCTTTCAGGGTTTATGCAGCTAACCCATATCAGCACGATGAGTTACGTGCCTGGGATTACAGCGCTGCCGCAGGTGATACCTTGAAAGATGAATGGCAGATAGGTGATTTTGAGAATGACGCTTATCACCTTAAAGTTTATGGCCCTAATGGTTTTTACCGTGAGTTTGCCGGTAACAAAAGCAATCCGTTGGTTAAAATTAGCTGCGAGTACGAGGCTGGTAAAATAAACGCTGCAAAGCTGACCGGTAACGTAGTGATAAATATTACTAACCTCGATACTAAGGCACATACATTTAACATCAACGATAATAGCTATAAAGCAGCAGGCCATAGCCAGGTAGTAGCCGCAGGTGGTACAACCAAATTGGTATTGGATTTATCTAAGAATTACAGCTGGTATGATTTCAGCGTGAAACTGAAAGGTTATGAAGCCTTTGAAGAGCGTTTTGCAGGCCGTGTTGAAACCGGTATGCCAACCAAAACCGACCCGTTAATGGGCGGCCTTGTTTAATTTGATGATCACATTAATAAATAGAAATGAGTAACAGTCGCCGCACGTTTATTAAAACAGGCATAACAGCCGGTATAGCCGGTATTAGTTTATTGCCTGCCATCAATACCTTCGCTAGTGAATATAAACCGGCCAAAGCAGCCGGTAAGTTTAAGTTGCGTTTTGCATTAGTATCAGACGGGCATTATGCACAGCCGGATACCGATTCGGATACCTTTTACCACAACATGATAGGTTGGATGAATAAAGAGAACCAGGATAACCACCTCGATTTTGTAATTGTTAATGGAGACCTGGTACACAACCGCCCCGATCTGTTACCAAAAGTAAAAACAACTTACCTGGATAAACTGGCTGTACAGTATTATACCATCCCCGGTAACCATGACTGGGCCGATGGCAAGATTTGGAAAAACGTATTCGGCTACGAAGATAAGTACACTGCTGAGCATGGCGACATAGGCCTGGTATTTGCCAACACCGCCAACACCAAAGGCGAATATGTAAGCCCGGATAACGCGTTCTTAAAAGCATCGTTCGAGAAGTTTAAGAGTAAGGCCATTGTATTTACCATATTGCACATAGCGCCGCATCAATGGGTACCTGAAGATAAAACTACCTTTGTAGAATGCCCGGAAACACTTGAATTACTGCATGGCTATCCTAATATTAAAGCCGCTTTCCACGGCCACGATCATAACCTGGATGGTATCAGGTATACCGGTGATAAGAAATTTCCGCATCTGTTCGATTCGCACTTCGGCGGTAACTGGGGAACCGAATACAAAGGTTACCGCATTGTTGAAGTAGGAGAGGACAACCAAATCTCTACCTATCAGGTTAACGCCAGCCAAAACCCTAAGCTGAACGCTAATAAGCTGATGTAAGAAAAAGGAAAAGCGGCCTGCATAAACATGCAGGCCGCTTTTCCTTTTTCTATAAAAGCTAAACCTGGCCAGATTTTATATAAATCTAATCAGCAGTTATGTTATTTCCAGTCTGTTTTTAACAAAAACTGCTTTAACCCAAGTCGAAAAATCTCAGCTTGTTCGTCAAAAGCCACATGGCCTGCAAAAGGTATATTAAACAGCGCCGCATTCTTTATCAGATCTGCCAGTGCCGCTAAACTTTTCCTGGCTGTAAGGTGGTCGGCATCACCTCTGGCAATCAAAACAGGCATCATCAGATCTTTGAGTGTTTCATTCAGATAACCGGTAGGTTGTTTATCCAGCCACATGGCTACGACCTTTTTAAACAGGTTTTCAAAATCAGGCGCAGGGTTATACCGTTCATAAAGTTCAACAGTTTGCGGAAATTTTTCTTTCCAGCTCGTCGCCGACATCTTTTTGAATATTTCCTCACTGCCTAAGGCATCATCCAAATGCCAGCGGGATCCTACCGTCACCAATTTATCTATGTGTATTTTACCTGCGTGTGCCATGTGATAAGCTGCGATTCCGCCATCGCTTAGGCCTAGCAAAATCACCTTATCCAATTTTAGATGTAATAATAAAGCTTCTGCCGATTCCTGGATCAGCGCATAACTCAAGCGCTCAGAGCCCAATGTAGATTTACCGTGCCCGGGGCTATCCATGCCGAGCAAGCAATAATCATCGGCCAACGCAGGCGTCAGTGATTTAAAATCTTCCACACTGCCAAAACCGCCATGCAAGAACATGATCAACGACCCCTGCCGGTTGCCCTGAAATTCGTAATAAATTTGTTTGTCGCCAAAAGTGAAATAATCACCGGAAACATGGTCAAATATTTTCATAGTAAAAGATGTAAGGTCTAATAAAATACCCACACCCTTTAATTTGTTTGCTTTATGTTAAGGTTTACAGTCAATTATCAAACCAGAAGCCATTCTGATTTCAACCCGCATGCTCCTTAAGAGTGTCCGGCTTTCTTTTAACTTCTAAAAAATTAAATCTTACAGGGTGAGGCATCCTAATAGGTAAGGAATTTTTGCTCATACAATGTGGACAGTGCAATGCCAATAATTTGAATCAGTGAGCTGTTTAAAGTCAATGCCCGTTAAAGCAAAAAGCCCTCTCAAATTGTTTTGAAAGGGCTTTTTATTTTGATGTCGCTTTAAGTCGGGATGGCAGGATTCGAACCTGCGGCCTCCACATCCCAAATGTGGCGCGATACCGGGCTACGCTACATCCCGAAATGGAATGCAAAGGTAAGCTTATAAATTACTTTTACAAAGTTTTTTTCAAAAAAAATAGAATAGATGATGTACTTATAAAAGGGGGTTAAAACACCCTCTTTTTATAGGTGTTTTAACATTGGTGGTAAAATAGTATTGTGGTTAATTGCAGCCATTATTAATAACTTTAGTGTAATGACGGGGTGTTTTTATTAATGAATAAAAATATTTGTTAAGTTTTGATAAACAATTATCAAAATTTAACATTTAGTTATTATAAATGCTTTGTTCTTTATTTAGAAATTGAGACAAGATGTGAGGCAACTAAAAAAATATTGGTTGTTTTAAAAAAAGAATTATCGGCACAATGTATCAGCTTGTCAAAAGCTTACGTACTTATATGAAAGTAAATATTGGGTCGGCGCATCGTGTAAACTAATTGTTAAGGTTTTTAAAAAGCGGGATTTCTAATATTTTATCTTAAATTTGAAAAAAAAATTATTTTTTTTGATTAACCTATATCTATCTACTTAATGTTTCAATCAATAAACATAGTTCCGCGTTGGATCATATTTTCCCTTGATATGATCATTTGCATGTTCTCTCTTGGGTTTGCTTACTTTATCAGATATAACTTTGATATCTATACTATTGATACCGCAGCATTCAGCAGAAACCTTCTAATATTTTCTATTATAAACTGTATTGTATTTCTGAGCGTAAAGACCTATGCCGGTATTATCCGCTATACGAGTCTTCAGGATGCACATCGTATTGTACTGTCAATCGGCATAAGCAATTTTGCATTTTTTATGACCAATATGGTGCTAATGGCCTATAGTTTTAAAGCTGCAATTTCTAATGAGGTATTGGTTATAAACTGCTTATGCAGCTTTGTAATGCTGGTAAGTTACCGTGTACTGATTAAGTATTTCTTTTTATATATCAAGAATTTAAATATCGATAAACGCCATGTAATTATTTACGGTGCCGGTGAGGTGGGTATGGCTGCAAAAAGAACGCTGGACCATGATGGAGCAGTTAATATGACTGTTATTGCGTTTTTGGATGATGATGTTAGGAAAGAAGGCAAAATTATAGAAGGGATTAAAATTTGCCCTGTAGCATCTTTCGAAAAATTTATCAACGTACATGAAAAAATCGATGATCTTATTATCGCTATAAACGGGTTGAACCCCGAACGGAAGAATAAGATTGTTGACATTTGCTTAAAACATAATATCAGGGTTTTAACATTACCACCGGTTTCAAACTGGATAAACGGTCATATTAATACCAACCAGATACAGCAGATAAAAATTGAAAACCTGTTAGAGCGCGAGCCAATAGAAATCCATAACGATAAAATAGCCGAACAACTAAAAGGTAAAAGAATTGTGGTTACCGGTGCAGCCGGCTCTATCGGGAGTGAGATTGTGCGCCAGCTTATTAACTTTGGCCCGCAAATGATTATCCTGAGCGACCAGGCCGAATCTCCATTGCACGAATTACAGTTAGAGCTTGAAGAGTGCTGCGAAGATCAAATCATCCATTCATTTATTGGTGATGTGCGCGATAAAGGCCGGATGGAGCTGTTGTTCAAAACATTCCAGCCACATTATGTATACCATGCAGCAGCCTACAAGCATGTGCCTTTGATGGAACATAATCCTTCAGAAGCCATTCGCACAAATATATTGGGTACTAAAATTATGGCTAATCTTTCTGTTCAATATGGTGTGCAGAAATTTGTGATGGTATCAACAGATAAAGCGGTAAACCCAACTAATATCATGGGTGCATCGAAACGTATTGCCGAAATTTATGTACAGGCGTTATATAATTCGTTTTCAGAACATAATATTATCTATGAAAACGGCCTGAGCCATCTTAACTACAATAGAAGAAAAGAGCTTACCAAATTTATCACAACCCGCTTTGGCAATGTGCTGGGCTCAAATGGCTCTGTAATACCAAGGTTTAAGGCACAGATTGAAAAGGGCGGCCCAATAACCGTAACCCACCCCGAGATTACACGTTATTTTATGACCATACCAGAAGCTTGCCGCTTAGTTTTGGAGGCAGGATCGATGGGTAACGGGGGCGAGATCTTCATTTTCGACATGGGTAAATCTGTAAAAATTGTTGAACTGGCTAAAAAAATGATCAGGCTCTCGGGCTTGATTCCTAACCAGGATATTGCAATTGAATTTACAGGTTTAAGGCCGGGCGAAAAGCTATACGAAGAGTTGTTAAACGACCATGAAAACACGATGCCTACACACCATCATAAAATAATGGTTGCCAAGGTTAGGGAATATGCCTTCGAAAGGGTTGTTAAACAAGTTGACGACCTGATTCAAACAGCTGCTACAGGTAATACAAACAAAACAGTTTCTAAAATGAAAGAAATTGTTCCTGAATTTAAAAGCAATAATTCGGTGTTCGAATCACTGGATTTTAAGACAGAATTGGCCAGTAATTAACTGGCTATTTTTGTTTAGTGCTATCTGGCTTCTATTCAGTTTAATTATTTTATTACTTCGCAAAACTTTTTCATAATACACATCGTAAACTTGTATATTCATATAGCTTATGCTATTTGGCGTATGAAATGATTTGTATAATTTAGACGCTTATAAGCACAATGCTTAATGAAGATGACTTGCTCGTTAATGAAAAAGATACCCATTTATATATTACTATCTGTTATCGCCTTATTATCTGTTAGCCGGCCGCTCAAAGCACAATCGTCCATTATCCAGGATGTTGATACAGCCTATCTAAACAAACTCATTGCTACAGCTAAAACTAATTATCCAAGGGTAAAGAGCTATCAGAACCATATTGAAATAGCCCAGCAAAATATCGGGAAGGCAAAGGCTTCCTATCTCGATGCGTTCACATTCTCGTACGTTTACCAACCGCATAGTTCAACTATTGTTAATACCACGCCTGGTACTGCAACAACTGGTTCTAATTACAGCTATTTTAACGGCATACAGGTTGGCCTGTTTTTTAACCTGGGTAACTACCTGGAGAAACCTTATGCAAGCAAAGTAGCCAAGCAGGAGTTAATGATAGCCAACAATGATCGTGACGAATATTTTCTGACATTAACTACGGAGGTAAAAAAGCGTTATTATGCTTACTTACTGGGTATGGCCGCACTAAAAATCCAGGTACAGGCAGCCCAGGATGCAGAAGAGATTGCAAAAAGTATCAGGTACAAGTTTGAGAAAGGGGAGGAAACTTATGATAATTACAATAAAGCGCAGGTGAGCTATGCCGATCATAACCAAACCCGTATACAGGCCGAAGCAGCTTTATTAACGGCCCGTGCCGACCTGGAAGAATTACTGGGACAACCACTTGAAAGTATTAAATAATGGAAATAAAAGGCTTTATAACATTACTGGGTAAACATAAATATACCCTTGTCATCATTCCATTAGTGGCTGTTATTATCACCTATTTTTTGGTGCGTAACCAGCCCGATACTTATACCTCCCAAGCAGAAATAGCAACCGGGATAGTTGACCAGACTAAACAGTCGCTTACCCAGGAGATACAGCAGGAGGCTCAAATTAACCAGCAATTTAATAACCTCATTGCTATTACGCGGTCAAAGAAAATGCTCGACCAGGTTTCGTACCAGATCATGATTCATGACCTAACGAGCAAATCGCCTTACCGGAAGCCCTCTAAGATAATGGAGAGCTTAAATGAAACGGCCAAAAAACATGCGGTAGAAGTTTATACCGAGATGTATAAAAAGCGCCAGGAGTTATCATTGTTTGATCCTGATCAGCAAGGCTTATACAAACTGATGGGTTCAATGCATTACGATGATCAGTCTATATTAAAAAATCTTACTGTTTACCGTGCCGATAACAGCGACTTTATACAGGTTCAAATGGATGCCGATAATCCAGAGCTTGCAGCGGCCATTGTAAATACACTTTGCCAGGAGGTAATCGAGTATTTTAATACCATGCTGAAAGATAACCAGCGTAAAGCAGTTAGCTTTTTGGGTAACCTGGCCAAAGCAAAGCAAGATAGCCTGACCAAGCGTATGGATGCGCTGCGCCAGTACAAAATACAAAACCATGTATTTAACCTCAACGAACAGGCCAGGGCTTTATACGGGCAGATCTCTGACTTTGAAACCAAGTTAGATCAGGCCAAGAAAGACGCTGTTGCCTACGAAGGTGCTATCCAGAACATCGACAAGCAGTTTGACCCGAACGATCGTAAATACATGGAGAGTGCGATGGTGAAGGTTAATCAAAACATCGTAAATACCAACGCGCAACTGCAAACCCTCAATCAGAAATATGTACAAAGCGGCTTCGATCCACATTATAAAACGCAGATCGATTCTATACGCAGGGTGCTGGCCAGTCAGATCAACCAATCGTCTGATAAGTATATTACCAACCCTTTAAGCACCAAGCAAAACCTGATTACGCAAAAGCTGACCATGCAGGTGCAGCAGCAGCTGGCGCAAAACAGCATTGGATCGATACAGAGCCAGCTCGATGCTTTGAATGAGCGCCTGCGTACGTTGGTGCCTCATGAGGCTGTTGTACAAGGCGATGAGAGCGCTATTACAGTAGCCAGCCAGGAGTATCTGGATGTGCTGCAAAAATACAATCAAACAAGCCTGGAGTCTAACTTTACAACACAGCTTAAACAAGTTAGTAACGCCATGCCGGGTATGGCAGCGCCATCTAAAAAAATGCTGCTGGTAATTATCAGTGGCGTTATCAGCTTTGTGTTCTGTATCGCCGTATTCTTTGTGTTGTTCTTGTTAGATAGCAGCCTGAAAGCACCGCGCGATTTGGCTAATAAAACTAAAGTGCCGGTTATCGGCTATTTAAACCTGTTAGAAAGTAAATCGATAGACCTGAATAAGGTTTGGGCTGATAGGGATAAAAGTGCCGATGTAAGGCAGTTTCGTAACCTGCTGCAATCTATCCGTTTCGAGGTAGAGGGAGAACTGCAGAGCGATAAAATATTGTTGATTAATAGTATTACAGGTGGTGAAGGGAAAACTTATTTAAGTATTAACCTGGCTTATGCTTTTGCTGCCATCAACAAACATGTATTGCTGATAGATGGCAACTTTATCAATTCGGGCATTACTGAAGCCATTAAACCAAAGGTTTTTCTGGAAGATTACCTGAGGAGCGATGCGGCCGCGAGCACCTTACGTACCACATCAAACATTACTGTTTTAGGTAATAAAGGTGGTGATATTTCTGTGCTCGAGATTGCTCCGCAAAACGCGATCGAGCAAAAACTGGATGAGCTTAAAAAAGCTTTCGATATTATTATTGTTGAATCGTCTGCGTTGGATACGCTCAACAAATCGAAAGAGTGGACCTTGTTTAGCGACAGGATACTGACCGTTTTTGAGGCCGGACAAAGCTTTAAGGAGCCTCAGCAGCTTAACCTCGAATATCTGCAAACATTCGGTCATAAATTTATTGGCTGGGTAATGAACATGGTTGCTCCCGAACAAGTAGTTGATACCACTAAAGTTAAATAGCTTGTATTATGGTTATTGTAAACTATATCTGGATTGTGTTGCAAGTGCTTATTGGCTACAATCTGGTATTGCCTTTTGCACTGTATTTAATTTCGCTGGTTAAAAAGGAGAAGCCTCTGGCAACCGATCTGTTTACACAAGGCGATGCCGATTATGGCATTATTGTAACTGCTTACGAACAGGTAACTGCAATACCTGATGTTGTAGGTTCGTTATTAAAGCTTAACTATCAAAATTATTTGATTTATGTAGTGGCCGATAAATGCGATGTATCGGGCCTGCATTTTGATGATGAAAGGGTGATCATCCTTCGCCCCGAAGAAACGTTGGCCAGTAACACACGCTCGCACTTTTATGCTATCAACCGCTTTAAACGCCCCCACAGCCGTTTAACGATTATCGATAGTGATAACTTAACTGATCCCGAATACTTAAATCAGCTCGATCTTTATTTTGCGGCAGGTTACCACGCTGTACAGGGGGTACGCGATGCCAAGAATCTAAATACCACTTATGCCCGTTTGGATGCTGCGCGCGATATTTACTACCATTTCTATGATGGTAAGATATTGTTCGGCGTAGGCTCGTCGGCAACGCTGGCTGGTTCAGGCATGGCATTTACTACGCAATTATACCGCGATTGCCTGGAACATCTTGATGTAACCGGTGCCGGTTTTGATAAGGTATTACAACACGCTATTTTAAGCCGTAACCAACGGATTGCCTTTGCAGAGCATGCCATTGTGTACGATGAAAAAACTACACAGAGCGACCAGCTGGTTAAACAGCGTTCGCGCTGGATCAATACCTGGTTTAAATACTTTAGCCTGGGCTTTGGCCTGTTGTTTAAGGGCAGTTGGAACCAATTTGTGTTTGGTTTAATCTTACTGCGCCCGCCATTGTTTATATTCCTGATCCTCTCAGTGTTTTTTATGGTGGCTAACGTATTTATTAGCGCTACGGCGGTTATTATATGGCTACTGGCCTTTATCATATTTGTGTTGGGCTTTTACCTTGCACTGGCTAAGTCGGATACCGATAAGCGTATTTACCAGTCGCTGGTTAATATCCCTAAGTTTATCTTTTACCAGGTACTGTCGTTGTTAAAAGTTCGTAAGGCTAACAAACATTCTGTAGCTACCACGCATTATTATAACAGCGCAGCAGAGGAGGAAATTAATAATGAGAATTAATCCGTCTGAAAAAGTTACCCGTGCGGAAGAGATAGCGGCAGAAACCCAGGCTAAAATTGATAAGGTAACCCGTATTGTAGCATTGGTTGTTGCCGGCCTGAGCACGTATACGTTAATTTTCAAAATCTTATTCTTTTAAGTGGCCGATTATCCTGTAATAGATCTTAACGGGGCTGCGCGAAGGCGCAAAGGAAGCTGGCGCGCAGCGCTTAGCCGGATCATTATGGTCGAAAAGCTAAAAAACCGCACCGGTTTATTGATGCTTGCGGTTATCGGCGTTATTATAGGTTTCGGGATTGCCCAGGCGGGCATGGCATTTGGGGGTATTATAATAGCCATATCTGTAGCGGTGCCATTAGTGTACTGTGTAATAGTTTATGCCAAATTCGGCACCTTCTTCTTGATATTCATGGCCTATTTCCTTTTCCAGTTTATGCGCATCGGTGTGCCCGGGCCATTGGGAACGTTGATGGATGCCTTGCAGCTACTATTGCTCGTAACCATCGCAGTAAAACAAAGGCGTGAAAATAACTGGGCTTTGTTTAAAGGCCCCGTAACTGTGATGATATTGATCTGGCTGGCTTACAACATTATAGAGGTGGGCAACCCGGCAGCAACATCACGCCTGGTATGGGTTTATACGGTGCGTGCCGTTGCGTTTGTGCAGTTTACGTATTTTATATTCTTATATAACATCCGTACTATCGAGGATATAAGAAACCTTTATAAGTTTTGGTTGGTGCTGGCATTTCTGGCTGCTACATGGTGCTATAAGCAAGAGTATATCGGTTTCTCTGATGCTGAAATGGCTTATTTGAACACGCCGGATATGATAAGCCTGTTGTTTATCAATGGGCACTGGCGTAAGTATTCGATATTTTCAGATCCGGTTTCATTCTCTTATAATATGGCTATGCCATGTATCATGTTTATATGCATCATTTTCGGGAAATTTGACTCCTGGAAAAAAGTAATATGCGGTTTACTCATCGTATACTGCTTTGTGGCTATGCTATACTCCGGAACTCGGGGTGCCAACGTACTGTTACCTGCTGCGCTTTTTATGTTTGCAATATTGAATTACAATAAAAAGGTGCTTATATTTTCGTGTATAGCTGCCTTCTTCTTTATCATACTCATTAACTTCCCTACGGGCAACCAAACTATTGTACGTTTCCAGTCGGCTTTCAGGCCAAATAATGATGACTCGTACAATGTGCGTAAGAAGAACCAAAAAAGGATCCAGCCTTATATTTTATCGCACCCGATGGGTGGCGGCGTAGGTTCGGTTGGTGAATGGGGTAAAAAGTTTTCGCCTGGCTCTTTTTTGGGTGATTTTGCGCCCGATAGCGGTTATATCCGTGTTGCAGTAGAGGAAGGACCTATTGGGCTCATCATATTTTGCACCATGATGTTTGTGATGATGCGAAACGGTATCAATAATTTTTACGCCATTAAAGACCCGGAGTTAAAAACGTATTGTTTGATAGCTGCGTTGGTTGTATTCACATACAATGTGGCTAACTTTCCGCAAGAGGCGTTAGTGCAGTTCCCATCAAACATCCTGTTTTATATGTTTGTGGCGTTAACAAATATTACCAAACGCCTTGATGACGAACTGCAGTTAAAGCAAAGTAAACAATTAGCCGAAGCAACCGTATAAACGAGAGAGCGATTCGAAGAAATGAACAAAGAAACTATCATCAACAGGGATATTATTATAGTTGGGCAGCAACCATGGGATGTTGAGATAGGCAGTAATTGTAAAAACCTGGCCGAAGAGTTCAGCAAAAATAATCGTGTACTGTATGTTAATTCGCCTTTGGACCGTGCCGTTTACCTCAAAAACAAAAACGAAGCAAAAGTTAAAAAACGTATAGATGTAGTTAAGGGCCGTACCGATGGCCTCATCAAAATTAGCGACAACATCTGGAACCTTTACCCGGATGAAATGATCGAATCCATCAACTGGATCACTAACATCAGCCTGCATACTGTTTTAAATAAGATCAATAACAAACGTTTTGCTGCATCTATTTTAAGGGCTGCAAATAAACTGGGCTTTAAGGATTTCATCCTGTTTAACGATAATGATATTTTCAGGTGCTTTTACCTGCCGGAACTTTTAAAGCCTGCTGTAAGCGTTTATTACAGCAGGGATAATATGGTGGCTGTTGAATATTGGAAATACCACGGCACACGCCTGGAACCTTTGTTAATAGCCAAAAGCGACGTATGTGTAGCCAACTCGAGTTACCTGGCTAATTACTGCAAAAAATATAACCCCAATTCATACTACGTTGGCCAGGGCTGCGACTTGAATATGTTTACCGGCTTTGACAACGCTTTTATACCCGAAGACCTGGTAAAGATTAAAGGCCCGATTATAGGTTACGTAGGTGCGCTGCAAAGCATCAGGTTGGATATTGAGCTGTTAGAACATATTGCTCAAACCAAGCCCGAATGGCAACTGGTTTTAGTGGGGCCGGAGGACAGGGAATTTACTGCCAGCAAGCTGCATGACTACCCTAATGTTCATTTTTTAGGGAGCAAAACCTCAGATCTGTTGCCTGCTTATATCGCTGGTTTTGATGTATGTATTAATCCGCAGGTTATCAATGAGGTAACTATTGGTAATTATCCGCGTAAGATAGATGAATACCTGGCCATGGGTAAACCTACTGTAGCATCGCATACTGAGGCTATGAGTGTATTTAGCGAGTTTGTTTATCTAGCAAAAGATAAAAACGAATACATCCCCATCATTACTAAAGCGCTGGAAGAAAATACGCCCGAATTACAACAAGCCCGTATTGATTTTGCATCCGGCCATACCTGGGAAAACAATGCGAAGGCCATTTATGCGGCTATTAATGCTGATCGCTCTTAATTATTATCAAACTATTTCTTAAAAGTTATCAACTCGTAAGTATGTTTTACGTTACGATAGATAGCCCGTGCAAATGCAATAAACGGATTAGTGCTTTGGCGGAAATCGCTGCGGGTTAAGGTCATGGTGCTTGGTTCTGCATCGGTGTTGATCTGGTCGAACAAGCCTTTATAGTCTTCGTAAAACATGCCTTTGCCTTTGTGTTTCAGGAAAGAAAGTGCCATTAAAAACTCGGTACGGTCGCCTTTTAAACCTTCGGCATAGCGGCCAAATTTCTCAAAGAAAGTAGTGCGGCGTAAGTGTGGGTGATCGCTATAGCAATGAAATTTGCGATAGCCGGGATACCAGATCTTAAAATCCATTTCAGAATAACCATCGCGATATGGTTTCAGATAAGGGTATTTAAAGTAGGCGTAAAAGCGTACAATATCCATCTCCTTACGTTTTTCCATAATAGATAAAGCGTCGGCCAAGTGCTTGCCATAACCCGGAAACGGATCAAAATCTTCCTGAACGTATAATGTATAGGGCGTGGTTACGGCGTCCTGACCTTTATTGATGTTGTTACCTAAACCTTTGTTTTTGGGCGTAGTAACCAAATTAAAACCGTATTTATCTTTTATGGATTGCAGATATTCCTGATGCTCGGGCTTGCTGCCATCGTCAGACACTACAATGCCGCCGAAACTAATATCCTGAGCTGCAAATGCCAGCAACAAACGTTCGAGCGACTGGCTGCGGTTGTAGTGTGTAATTAAAAGGGTGACTGCATTAAACTGCTGCGCCATAGAAACAAGGGTATGAGTAAAAGCTTATAACAATAAATACGGATAATAATATCTGAAGGTTCGGGCCGATTAATGTTTTTTATACAGAACCTCGTAGGTCCATTTCAATAATTTGTATCGAAGATAAGCATAACGCGCTGCCAATGCTATCGGGTTTTTACTTTCGCGCCAGCTGGCACGGCCCATCGTACTTGGCTCATCCGATGAGTTTTTTTGATGGAATAGTGTAGTATACTCATCATAAAACAAACCCCGGCCTTTATTCTGAATAAATGACGCCGCCATCCTGAATTCTGTCAAGTCTCCTTTAACGCCCTCGGGGTAGCGGCCAAATTTTTCCAGGAAATTGCTCCTCCTTAAATGCGGGTGATCGCTATAAACATAGAATTTAAGGTGGTTACCATAAACAGGTGAAGGTTTAAATAACATTTCCGAAAATCCTTTCCCGTAAGATTTCGTATAAGGATAAGAGAAGTAAGCATAAAAGCGCGCGATGTCTAAAGTGGCATCGGCCTTAAAAAAGTTAAGTGCATCTATAAAATGTTCGGCAAAAATGGCCTGGGGTTCAAAATCTTCCTGCACATACAAGGTGTATGGGGTGGTAACTGCATCCTGGCCTTTGTTAATGTTGTTACCCAAGCCTTTATTTTTAGGCGTGGTTACCAAAGTAAACTGATATTGCTCATGTAAACCTTTAATGTAGTCGACATGTTCGGGCTTGCTGCCATCGTCAGATACTACAATACCGCCAAATGTAAATTGCAGATCGGCAAAGGTTTTAAGCAGGCGCTCGAGCGAACGGCTACGGTTGTAATGGGTAATAAGTAAAGTAACTTCGGGAAAATGCAGTTGAGCCATTTATAAAGGTCCTTAATTTATGCTAATATCTAATAAAATAGATTATTTTAAGTAACCTTGTTTACGAATATTTCAACGATAAAGATGTGGTCGAAAGTAATTAGTGCTATAAAAAACAAACATTTCCTGTCCTTAGCCGGCAACGGTATCATGATCGTACTAAGTATGATCACCACCGCCATCATCTTCCGGGCGCTACCCATTGCGAGGGCAGGGGAATGGGGATTTTTCCAGGCTACATTTTTGTTGATCGATACTTTCCGTTCAGGATTTATTACCACGGCATTTATCAAGTTCTATGCTGGATCGGACGAGAAACGTACTGCCGAAGTAGCGGGATCAACCTGGTTTGTTGCACTCATTATTACCGGCATACTGGTTGTGTTGAACGTACCCGCCTTATTTTTTGCAAAGTATGTTACCGATGACGGCTTACTGTTATTTATCAAATGGTTTGGCCTGGCTTATTTATTTACGCTGCCCATGTTTATGGCTACCTGCGTATTACAAGGCGAGCAGCGGTTCGATCAGTTATTGTACGTGCGGTTTGTAAACCGGGGTTCGTTTATCTTATTTATCATAGCGCTCATCATCACTAAAAAGATGAGCCTCGAAACCCTGCTATACGCCTACCTTATTTCCAACTTAATCACCAGTATTTATGTAATGCTGATGGGCTGGTCGCGCATTAGCACGCTTGCCAAACGCTCGAGGGCCAGTATTATGGAGATCTACAATTTTGGTAAATATAGTGTGGGGACTACGCTGAGCTCTAATATGTTCCGTACTTCTGATACCTATATCATTAACTTTATGCTGGGGCCTGCTGCGCTGGCTATTTATAACCTGGGCCAAAGCTTAATGCAACTGGTAGAAGTGCCACTGGTAAGCTTTGCAGCTACGGGTATGCCGATATTATCTGCCCATTACAACCAGGGTAACCGCGAAGGTGTAATCCACACCATGAAGAAATACATAGGCATGCTTACCATTATTTTGCTGCCAGCCTGTATTATAGCCTGCCTGCTGGCCGATTTTGCTATCGGGCTAATAGGAGGCGGTAAGTACGTGCATACCGAAGCAGCGAACGTATTTCGCTTGTTTATGACGTTTGCACTTTTATATCCTGCCGATCGTTTCTCGGCGCTTACACTTGATGTGATCCACCGCCCACAAGTTAACTTCTATAAAGTATTGGTTATGCTGGCTGCCAACATCATTTTCGATTACCTGGGTATATTAGTATTGGGTAATGTTTACGGTGTGGCTATAACCACTGTAGTGCCGGTTTTAATTGCAGTAATTATCAGTTATGTGGAATTGAATAAATACCAGAAATACTCATTCTGGAGCATTTATTCGGCTGGTTGGTTCGAAACTAAGCAATTGTATAAACAAGTGTTGTCCATGATCAGGCCATCAGCAGCTAAAGGCTAACGGTAGCTGTAAAGGTGTTGAGGTTGGTTTCGCTATCGTACCGGTAGCTAAAATCGTCGGCCGCTTTGGTGATGATCAGCAGGCCGAAATGTTCGGGGAAATCGTTTTCGGTATCGATAGAAGGCACCGTGTTTTCATGGCAATAAAAATAGGCTACGCCTTCTTTTTCAACTGCATATAAGATGTGCATGATATCAGCAGTGACAATTATTGCATTTTCAAACTGATCATTCTTAACCTGGGGCAAAATTAACGGGTTGCCATAATCCTGTTTCTCGAATTTAACTACACTATCTTTAATCTCGATATTGAGCTTAACTTCATGCGTATTGGCATGCTTTATTGCATTGGTAAGTAGCTCGGTCAGTATAAATTTCGATTTAAAAAGTAGCTCGCGGGTACCCTCGCCGTTTGGTATATTGGTTTTTATCAATAGCAATATCTCTTCTAATAAATTAGCAGGCATGCTATCGAAATGGGCCAGGGTGAAAGATTTCTGTACAAGCACTTTATCTTCTCCTGTGTTAGTTTTCTTTAGTGGCGTCGCTAAAAGTATCGTAGATCTTGAAAACTTTATCGAGGCGTATCAGTACCAGCAAATCGCGAATGTCTTTGTTTAAGCCAACCAGTGCAATATCTAGCTTTAATGCTATGGCGTGCTTTAACGCAGCTACCAGTGCCCCTAAAAATGTACTGTCGATATAATTAACATGGTGAAGGCTTAAAACGATTTTTTTGCGGTATTGATCCAGCATGGCAATAACCTCCGATTTAAAGGTATCGGCATTGGCCATATTAGCTTCCTGGATGTTAACATCAACCAGTAGGTAGTTATCCTGGTTTGTAATAATATCAATCATTTTTTTAGACTGTTTTGTAGATGTGGATAATGCTGCAATCATCAACCAGTGATGCTTGCGGCTGTTTGGTCAGAAACTGTTTCAGTTTTTCGAACGAATTTTTACTGCTCGTTATACCTTCCAGTTTTTGCTGAAACAAATTATAATCGGTTTTGGTACCGCCGGGTATAGCGAAATCAATGATACCGTCGGTAAATATAAAGAGTTGATCGCCCGGGTTCATGCTGATCTGTTGTTGATCATATTGTCCGTCTGCAAATAAGCCAAGTAATAATCCGTTGCAGCGCAGGGATTCAAATTTCTTAGTCTTGGCCTCATAATAAAGCAGGGGCAGGTCGCCGGCACCGGCGTATGTTACCTGGTTGGTTTCGTGATCAATCATCAACAAAGAGAGGCTCGCCAAAATATCTTTCAGCGCATCATCCTCGCAAATAACCTGGTTTACTTTTTCGAGTATACCGGCTGCAGAATATTCATGGGCAGAAACCCCAAAACGTACCGCCGCACGGATGTAACTTAAAAAGCTGAAGCTCAGAAACCAGGCCATCCATTTTTTGCCCATTACATCGCCCAGGATCACAAAGCTAAAGCGGTCTGTTACCTGTATAAAATCGATAAAATCTCCCCCAGGAATATCCTGGAAGGATTTATGCCAGAAGTTAACCTCATATCCCTCAACAACAGGGGCTTTTTGCGGTACAGAGCGGATATTTAAAGCTGCTACAGCTTTTTTAACCTCCAGTTCAGAGAGCTCACGTTGTTTACTTACAGTGGCCAGCAGATTGTTGATCTTGGCTATAATTACGTTGATGGGAGTGTCCTTAATTACATAATCAATAGCATGGAGGTCGAGGCCGGTGTTTACCAATTCTTTATCAGAGAAATCGGTAAGGAATATGAAGGGGATGTCTTTGAGTTCGGGTTGTTTCAAAATATATTTCCGAAACTCAATGCCATTCATTTTGGGCATCTGGTAATCAGAGAGGATAGCATCGGGCAAATCGGTTGATAGCTTGCGGATAGCCTCGTTGGCTGATTCGGCAATTGTGCATTCGAATCCAGCTTTGCTGAATGCTTTTGACAGCATTTTCAGGAAGAGCGGATTATCGTCAACCAACAGAATCTTTTTAAGTACCGGCGTATCTGTCATTTTGATCGGGCAATATTTTTCTTATAGAACGTTTTTATAAGGAGGTACACTCCCGCTAATATAATAAGTAAAGAGATAACATCCATTATAGTAACTCCATCATTTGGATTAAAATAATAAATGGTAAACATTTCGAAGTACGGCGGTGCCGGCATAATGATCATGGCGAAGCCAAGGCCTATCATTACCACACCAATCATCATCAGCACAAAGTTTGAAGTACGCTCTTGCCTGATAAATTTGCGGGCCTGGCTGCTGTCGATGCGGGTATTAGTTAATAAAACGCTGAATTCATCCAGCAACTCTTCGCGCGATGAGGTTTCACTTAACTTATCTATTTTTTTAAAATGATGGATCTGGCTTTTATCAATATCGCTTACTTCAAGTGCTTTATTAAATTTGTTTTGGATTAATTTTACCGATTCACTATCCAGGTTGCTCTCACTTAAAAGCGCAATCAACTCATCCAGTTTCTGATCGATATGCGTGTGCTGCTCATTCAGTTTCTGGAAGTTGGAAACCTCTTTCGATATTATTTTTTTATTATCCAATTGTATCGATATATTCAATGTAACTTAATCGGCTGTTTGTTACGTTAAACACCGTGTATTTAATATATGAAGAAAACAGTCTCTGTCATTACGGTTAATTTCAATCAAAGTTTCATTACCGAGCAACTTTTGTCGTCTATTGCTACTACTAACGCATATTTGGAGGTAGAAATTATAGTTGTTGATAACGGGAGCAAGGTAAATAGTGTGCCCGAATGGGAGCAAAAATATCCCGGTATCAAATTTATCCGTTCCGAGCTTAACCTGGGGTTTGCAGGTGGTAACAATTTAGGTATAAAAGAAGCAAAAGGCGAATATTTATTCTTTGTAAATAACGATACCGAGTTTACTGCTGGCTTGATAGAAACCCTGGTAAAGGTAATGGATGAAAACCCGGAAGTAGGTATGGTATCGCCCAAGATCAGGTACTTCGACCAGCCCGATACGCTTCAATATGCAGGATTCACACCCATGAATTATTATACCTGCCGTAACTATTGCATCGGCCAGTTTGAGCCCGATAAAGGCCAGTATGATGACAACCTGGGTGTAACAGGCTATGCCCACGGTGCAGCTATGATGCTGAAACGCGAGGCAATGGACGAAGCCGGTTTAATGGCCGAAAACTTCTTTTTATATTATGAGGAGATGGATTGGTGCGACAGGGTTGTACAGGCCGGTTATGAGATCTGGTTTGTACCGCAGGCACTTATTTATCATAAAGAATCAGTTTCGGTGGGTAAGGCAAGTGGTTTGAAGGAGTACTTTATGAATCGTAATCGCATTTTGTTTATCCGCCGTAACGCACCATTTATAGCGAGGATATTTTTTTATGTTTACTTTATATTATTAGTTACGCCGCGTAATATCATCAACTACAAAAAGAATAAGCAAAAGGGTTTTACAACGCTCTTATTAAAAGCCATTTGGTGGAATATTACAGAGAAAAAAGACAGTGATAATTTAGGATACCCCATTACACGATAAATGAAAATAGCACTTTGGCTTAGCCTGTTTATAGTATTTTACGCCTTTTTTGGATACGGCATCCTACTGTTTTTCCTGATTAAGATCAGGCGCGCAGTTAAAGGTAAGCGTGTGCCCCCGGCAGAAGATTTTGCATCATTGCCAACCTGTACGTTAATTGTTGCGGCCTATAACGAACAAGATTTTATTGTTGAGAAGATAAAAAACACGCTTGCGCTTAATTACCCGGCAGGTAAGGTGCAATACGTTTTTGTAACCGATGGATCGAGCGACAGCACACCCGAACTGGTGGCCGCTTACGCCGAAATTAAATTAATGCACAAAGAAGGCCGTAGTGGTAAAATTGCAGCAGTGCACCGCGCTATGGACGAGGTGACTACCGAAGTTGTGGTATTTACTGATGCCAATACCTTTTTAAATGCTGATGCGCTGATTAAGATTTGCCGCCATTATGCCGATCCTAAAATTGGCGCCGTGGCCGGAGAGAAACGTGTACATGCCGATGAAACTGCCGATGCCACCGCAGGCGAGGGTTTTTACTGGAAATACGAATCGAAATTAAAAACCTGGGATGCTGAGTTGCATACTGTTGTAGGTGCTGCGGGAGAGTTATTTAGTATCCGTACTGATCTATATCGCCCCGTGCCGGTTAATACCATTTTGGACGATTTTATGATCTCCCTATTGGTTGCTGACGAAGGTTATCGCGTAGTTTATGAGCCAGAGGCTTATGCCACAGAGAATGGATCTGAAAGTGTAGGCGAGGAGCTGAAGCGCAAGATCAGGATTGCGGCGGGTGGTATCCAATCCATCGTGTGGTTAAAAAGTCTGCTGAATCCGTTTAAACAGCCTGTGTTAACGTTTCAATATGTGAGCCACCGGGTATTGAGGTGGACGGTTGTTCCTTTCCTGATGATCCTGGCTTTAATTATCAATATTGTTATTGTAGTAAGTGGCTACGACAGTATATTGTATGATGTTTTACTGGCTGCACAGATCGCATTCTACGGTGCATCATTGCTGGGTTGGATACTGGAAAGCAAGCAGATTAAAGTAAAGATCCTGTTTATCCCATACTACTTTTGTATGATGAACTATGCTGTTATCCGGGGTATCTTCCGTTACTCGGCAGGTAAACAAAGTGCGGTTTGGGAAAAAGCTAAAAGAAAATAAGAAGCATACCATGTCATTAAAGGAAAAGATAAAAGAGAATCCATCGTTAAAAGCCTTTGTACACTGGATGCTGATACCAAGCGGCGAAGCCCGGCCACGGCTTTGGGTAAAGTGGTTTGTAAACCCGTTTATCCATAAACGCGGCAAAGGCGCCAAAGTGCACAACCGTACCCGACTGGATGTATTGCCATTTAACCGTTTCGAAATGGGCGCACATTCGGCTATAGAAAGCTTCTCTACTATTAATAATGGCGTAGGTGATGTGCTGATCGGGAGCAGATCGTTAATCGGCATGAGCAACGTAATTATCGGTCCTGTTACTATAGGTAATAATGTAATCTTCGCCCAAAATATTGTAGCCAGCGCTTTAAATCATGTTTATACCGATGTGAATGTACCGATTGTAGATCAGCCTGTAATAACCAATCCCATCATTATTGAAGATGATTGCTGGATAGCTGCCAACTCGGTAATTACATCGGGCGTAACCATTGGCAAGCATAGCGTAGTGGCTGGTGGGGCAGTGGTAACTAAAAGCATCCCGCCATATTCTGTAGCTGCAGGTAACCCGGCTAAGGTGATTAAGCGTTATGATTTTGATTTGAAGGAGTGGGTTAGGGCGTAGGTTCTGTTGTCGGTTATCAGTTGTCAGTTGTCGGTTGTCGGAGTTCACAACACGTCATCCTGTCCCGATAGCTATCGGGATTGTTTCAGGATCTCACATGCTAAGTATACAAATGCTAAGTTGACAAAATTAAAGTAGCAGACCTGTCCTTTGGGGTGCTGAAACAAGTTCAGCATGACGGAGAAATATAAAAGAGAAAGGCCCGGCATTAATGCCGGGCCTTTCTCTTTTATATGGATTTTTTTATCTGACAACAGACAACCGATAACAGACAACCAATCTAAACGCTTTCCTTTTGCAACAACGCTGGTATGGTTTTAAATATCAGGCGTAAGTCGTTTTTAAGGCTGTGGTTTTTGGCGTAAACGTTATCAAGCATCAAACGTTCTTCTTCACTCATATCGCCTTTACCCCGTTTTTCTACCTGCCATAATCCGGTTATTCCGGCTGGGGCATTAAAGCGTAGGGCGTATTTGTCGGTGGTTAATTTTTCGGCTTCGTAGAGTGGAAGCGGGCGGTTGCCTACAATGCTCATGTCGCCAATGAAAACGTTCCATAACTGTGGAAGCTCATCAATACTGGTATTGCGGATAAAGTTACCAACCTTGGTAATACGCGGATCATTCTTCAATTTAAAGAAAGCCGAACCAGCCGCAGTTTTTTTGTTGCTGGCGTAATCCTTTTCGCACCAGCTGTTTTTATCGGCATAAACCGGGAACTGGCATTTACCTGCTTTTAAACAATCGTTACACAGCATGGTAGTAACCGGAGACGGCGATACCGATTTTTGTGTTTCTACAGGTGCGGCATTGGTAACGGGTGCCGGGCTATCTGCCGGGGCATCTGCGCCGGATGCAGAGTATTGGTTCAGGTGTTTCAAATCCTTTAAACGCTGATCGGCATTAACAAACATCGATCTGAATTTATAGAATTTAAATACCCGGTAACCTGTACCTACACGTAACGAATAGTAAAACGCAGGGCCTTTTGACTCGAGCCTTACCAATATGTAAATAAGCAGGAATAAAGGTGAAAGCATCAATAATGCTAAACCTGAGAAGAAAATATCGAATGCGCGTTTGCCGCGTGGTACGGTATACGTATCGTTAACCTTTTCGTGTACCTTGCTTTTAATATCTTTCCAATGGTTGATCAAAAAATTAACCCGTAGCTGTACTTTATGCATTTTAGCCGGGGCTTTAAATACATCAACCACACCGGCCTGTAATGCCAGTTTACGAAGATTGCTATTGTACTGGTTGGAGATTAAAAAGAAGGGTACATTAGGCAGTCCCTTGTTTTTAAAAGCTTCGAGCAGGGTTATGCCCGATGGTGCCAATATCTCGCTCTGCGAAATAATACCGACAATATTTAGTTTTTTACTTTCCCAGGCTGATGCTAACTCAACGCCATTGTTAAAGTAAAGTATCTGCCTGTCTTCAAAGTCACAGCAATTAAGCATCGCTATCACATCTTCCGAGCCGTGTATTACAGCCAGGTAATTGATGTTGCCGTCTGCTAAAGTAGAATCGCCCATAAATTAATATGTTATTTTACCTATACGTCTTAAAATAGCTCTTACCCTTGCTTCAACCTCTGCCGGGTTAAATGGTTTTACAATGAAGTCATCAGCGCCACTATCCAGGCATTTGATACGGGTTTCCGAACTGTCTTCGCCCGAAAGTATAATTACCGGTATCGATTTAAAAAAGTCGCTTGCACTTAACTGGGCCACCAGTTCCAATCCGCTTAAGTTTGGCGTGTTCAGATCCGAAATAATCAGATCGGGGATGTTGCCATTCTGCAAATAAGAGAGTGCATCCATTGCTGTCGGCAAAATTTCAACATCATAAGTTTTGCTGAGGAATTTCTTAAGGATCAGTTGCATGTAAGCATCATCCTCTACAGCAAGAATTTTGGTGCGGTCAGAATCATTTAAACCCATTTCTCGGAATGTTATTGATGTGAATTTTTATACCGTTAAAGATACTTTAAAATATGTGATGTTGTTTTATAACTTTTACGTAAAAACTGCCCCTACAGTTTCGGGAATCACAATTTTATCCAAAAACTCGCTTCAGGCGTTTAAAGGTAGCCTTCCATAATCCGCCATCAATTTGGATGCGCCTGTCGGTGGTCCAAACAATAGCTTTTGGGCTGGTTACGCGGTATAAATCGCCGAAACCTTTTGCTTTCAGTTTCAAAGCCAGGTATCCATCTTCATTGGTGCCCGGCGGGTGGTTAAAGTGATCAACCTGTAAACCCTGCTCGCGGCGGAACCCTGAGTTAAAGCCATAAACATTTACAGCCTCGTTTTTAAAGAATTTATTGTAAAGCCGCGTAAAATCGGCAATGTATTCGTAAAAAAAGTAAGTAAACCTGCCAGTGTTGCCAACAGGGATAAAGGAGAAACGGCCGTAAGTAATGGCAACTTTATCTGAGTTTGCCAGTGGTTTCACCATTTCTTCGATCCAGTCTTTCGGGTAAATGGTATCTGCATCAGCATTTAAAATGTATTTACCTGTTGCCGTATCTAAACCCATATTGCGCGATACGGTAATACCCTGTATGCTTTGCAAAACGCAGGTAACACCGCAGGCTTTAACAAGCTCCTCAGTTTTGTCTTTCGAGTTATTGTTAACCACTACAATTTCAACCGCGCGATCAGTAATATTGTTACAGAGCGAAGAGAGTGTTTGCACAATGGTAAGTTCTTCGTTGTAAGCCGGTATGGAAACGGTGACTTCGGCGGGGCCGGTTTTACGCAATTTCTGATACGCAGCGTTTACCTCTGCAGGTTCAATCTTGTCAGCGATGTAATGATTAATATAATCTGGAATTCCTACTGGCCTCATACTGTCTGCAAATTAGTAAACTATTTTAATTGTAAAATAAAGCCTTTTACATCAATCTTTATATTTAAGTTACGTTATTATAAATTATTATTGAGGCAAGCTGTTTAACCAATAGATGAATACCGAACAAACGAGACTCAAAGATGCCAGCTGGAAACACTGGGGGCCTTATGTAAGCGACCGCCAGTGGGGCACAGTCCGCGAGGATTATAGCGCTAATGGCGATGCCTGGAATTACATAACGCATGATATGGCCCGAAGCAAGGCCTACCGCTGGAGCGAGGAAGGTATTGCTGGTATTTGCGATGATCAGCAATATCTTTGTTTTGCTATAGCTTTATGGAATAAGAAAGATCCTATTATTAAAGAACGCTACTTCGGCCTCACAAATCCGGAAGGTAATCATGGCGAGGACGTAAAGGAGCTTTACTATTATTTAGATAGTACGCCTACACATTCGTACATGAAAATGCTGTACAAATATCCGCAGCAGGCCTATCCTTACGAGCGGTTAAAAACGGTAAATGCGCAAAGATCGCGCAACGAACCAGAATTTGAACTGATTGATACCGGCATTTTTGAACACGACGAATATTTTGATGTGTTTGTTGAATATGCCAAAAATACCTGCGATGATATACTGATTAAAATTACCGTGCATAACCGTGCCGGTGTTGATGCCCCAATTAATGTGCTGCCAACTGTTTGGTTTCGTAATACCTGGGCCTGGGGCAGGCATGTGAGTGTGCCGAGTATAAGTGTTGATTCGCCGAAGGCGATTGGTTTGTACAGTAAAAATATTGGAGAATACTGGCTGATGGCCGATGGAAACCCAGAATGGCTATTCTGCGATAATGAAACCAATACAAAGCGTCTTTATAATTTCGATAACGGGAAACCTTATCCTAAAGATGGTATAAATGACCACCTGGTGCATGGTTCGCCAACTGTAAACCCACAACAAAAGGGTACAAAGGCTGCAGCTAATTATGATCTGGTTATTCCGGCTCGTAAAAGTGTGGAGCTACATCTGCGACTCACTAAAAATCCGGCTAATAATTTCAGCGATTTTGATTCGATATTTGATACCCGTGTAAAAGAGGCTGATGAATTTTATGCCGATGTGCAACAAGGTGTTCCTAACCCCGAAACTGCAATGGTGCAGCGCCAGGCTTTTGCCGGTATGCTGTGGAGCAAGCAGTTTTATAATTATAACGTATTTCAGTGGCTCAACGGCGACCCCGATCAGCCTAAACCACCGGCCGAACGTTTTAAAATGCGCAATTACGATTGGCAGCATTTAACAGCACGCGAAATTATCTCGATGCCCGATAAATGGGAGTACCCCTGGTTTGCCGCCTGGGATTTGTCGTTCCATTGCCTGCCTTTAGCCAAGGTAGATTCTGACTTTGCCAAACAGCAACTCATATTGCTTACCCGCGAATGGTATATGCACCCCAACGGTCAGCTACCCGCGTATGAATGGGCCATGGGCGATACCAATCCTCCTGTGCATGCTATGGCTACCTGGAATGTTTATAAAATTGATAAGCTGGCAAACGGTGGTAAGGGTGATCTTTTTTTCCTCGAAACCGTTTTCCATAAACTGATGCTCAATTTTACCTGGTGGGTAAACCGTAAGGATTCGGCAGGTAACAATATTTTCGAGGGTGGTTTTTTGGGTTTAGATAACATTGGTGTTTTCGATCGTAATGCCCCACTGCCAACAGGCGGTTACATGGAACAGGCTGACGGTACCAGCTGGATGGCTATGTACTCGCTTAATTTAATGCGTATTGCCATTGAACTGGCCACGGTTAATAAAACTTACGAGGAGATAGGCGTGAAGTTCTTCGACCACTTTATGTATATCGCCGGTGCTATGTCGAGCATGGGTGACAGCAAAGACGGCTTGTGGGACGAAGAAGACGGCTTTTTTTATGATGGATTGGAATTGCCCGATGGTACTACCCAACGTTTAAAAGTACGTAGTGTAGTAGGTTTGATCCCGATGTTTGCTGTTGAAGTGCTGGAGGCGGAAGATGTACTGAACAGCCCGATTTTTAACCAGCGTTTTAAGTGGTTTTACGATAACCGCCCCGATCTGGCAGATCAGATCTCGCGCCTCAACGAAAGTAATGCCGATGGTAAGCGTTTGGTGAGCTTACTGCGCGGGCACCGTATGAAAATGCTGCTGAAACACATGCTGGACGAAGGCGAGTTTCTGAGCGATTACGGCATCCGTTCGGTATCAAAATATCACCTCGATAACCCGTTCCGTATTATGGCTGGTGGCAAAGAATTTAGCGTAAAATACTTACCTGCCGAAAGCGACAGTGGTTTATTTGGCGGTAACAGCAACTGGCGTGGCCCAATATGGCTGCCGATGAACTATCTCATTATAGAAAGCCTCGAACGTTTTTACCAATACTATGGCGATGAGTTTAAGGTTGAATGCCCAACCGGATCTGGCATATTTATGAATTTGAAAGATATCGCCGATGAGATCCGTAAGCGTCTGTCAGGTATCTTCAGAAAAAACAAAGATGGCCAACGCCCGGTGTTCGGCACCAATACCAAAATACAAACTGACCCTGCCTTTGCAGATCATATCCTATTCCACGAATATTTTGACGGTGATACAGGCAAAGGCCTCGGCGCTTCTCACCAAACAGGATGGACGGGTTTGATAGTAAATTCACTGAATTTGAGCTTGCACCCGGATGCATAACCGGGCCTGTCATGCTGAGCTCCGTCGAAGTATGGTGGGTAGGCTATCTGCACCATACTTCGACGGAGCTCAGTATGACACCCTTACGGTGCTGTCAAAACGTCGCCAGCATAAATGTCAAATCAGCCTCAGATATTTGTTTTGTTCCTTTTGGGCTTATAGCTTGAGAGGGATATGCTGATAATATGGTCAGTAGAAATGGAAAGGATGATTTGATAACATAGAATATAAAATTTGTCATTGCGAGCGATAGCGTGGCAATCTCGTAGTAAGCATATCGGATTTGTATCGCTACGAGATTGCTTCGTACCTCGCAATGACAAAATGGGACAAGTAAGTCTCACATTGGTTCAGATACGTCATTTGAAACTTTTAATTAAGAGTATCCACAACTCCAATTATTCACTTTAAATTATTATCAAGAGTATTAATTTGTCAAATTTATTTATTGACAAATTAACTAATTGCCAAATCGACAAATTATAACAATTGTAAAGGCTAATTGTATATTTATATATGATTGCCGAATCCATCGCCATATTACCCATTATTAAAGTAAACAGCCAGGGTAGCTTCGCCCAAACAGATATGCTGGCTGCCGAAGAGCCGCTGGAAATCAGGCTGGAATATGGCGAAACCGAAAACAGGCAAACCCAAAACGTATCGGTTACCATGCGCACACCGGGCAACGATGCCGAACTGGCCACCGGCTTTTTATTTACCGAAGGCATTATTAAAAATAGCACTGATGTAGCCGAAGCCTCGCATTGTTTTATAGCCTGCGCCGAAAATAAAGAGAACGTAATACAGGTAAGCCTTAAACCGGGCATTGTGCCTAACCTGCGCAATAGCGAGCGTAACTTTTATACCACATCCAGCTGTGGCGTTTGTGGGAAGGGTTCTATCAATGCCATCCGTACGGTGAGTGAGCACAGTTCATTCATTGAAAATAATAACAGCATTGACGCACAAACGTTAATTAGTTTACCACAGATTTTAGAAAATAGCCAGGAAGTTTTTGCTGATACAGGAGGTTTACACGCTTCAGCATTGTTTACTACCGATGGCCAATTACTAATAGTGCGTGAGGACGTAGGCCGGCATAATGCGCTGGATAAACTGATCGGTGCTGCTTTAACTAACAACCAATTGCCATTAAATAACCGGGTTCTGTTACTGAGCGGACGCGCCAGTTTCGAACTGGTACAAAAGGCCGTAATGGCAGGCATTAATATTATTGCAGCGGTTGGTGCGCCATCAACACTGGCCGTGCAACTGGCCGAAGAATTTAATGTTACCCTCGTTGGCTTTCTGCGTAACCAGCGATTCAATATTTATACCGCAGCACATCGAATAACTAACACTATACAAAATACCCCAGAGCTATGAAGATCAGGATTAAAGCTAATGCTATACGTTTTAGATTAACCAAAAGTGAAGTTGAACGGTTCGCCCATGAAGGCGTGATGAAAGAAGTAGTTGATTTTGGCGACGATACCCTGACCTACGTTTTACAGCGCACTATGCAGGAGAACCTGTTTGCTACCTTTAAAAATAACATTATCACCCTGTTTGTACCCGAAGCTTTGGCTGATGACTGGACAGGCACAGACCGCGTAGGCATTCAAGGCAATGGCGGTCCGCTGCAATTATTGGTAGAGAAAGATTTTACCTGCCTCGATAATGTAGAGGAAGACCAGAGCGATAATTACCCCAATCCATTAGCCGTAAAAAGCCATGAGTAAAGAACAGGAAGTACCGCAACCTAACGCCGAAAACCCGGAAGAGTTATCGAATAAGTTTAAGGTAACCGAGCCTAAAAAGTGGGCTGCGGGTATTCCGGCTGTGTTGAAAGCTTTTGAAGATATTCTGGAAGAAACAGGTGCTACCCGTGGTATGGGTGCTTTGCTGAAGATGAACCAAAAAGGTGGCTTTGATTGCTCGAGCTGTGCCTGGCCCGACCCGGATGATGACCGTTCGCCCATTGCCGAATATTGTGAGAATGGGGCAAAGGCATTAGCCGAAGAGGCGACTACCAAGAAGTTGACCGCTGAGTTCTTCGCCCAAAATTCAATTGCTGATCTGGCTAAACTGGATGATATGCATATCGGCAAAAAGGGCCGGATTGCCCAGCCGGTTTATTTGCCTAAAGGCGGTACACATTATCAACCGGTAACCTGGGATTGGGCATTTAAAAAGATCGCGGAGCATTTAAATACCCTCGATTCACCTAACGAGGCTGCTTTTTATACATCTGGCCGAACCAGTAACGAGGCTTCGTTCTTATACCAGTTATTTGTGAGAGAGTATGGAACCAATAATATGCCCGATTGCTCTAACATGTGCCACGAATCAACCAGCGTTGGTTTGGCCGAATCAATCGGTATAGGTAAGGGGACGGTTACGCTCGAGGATATTCATGATACTGACCTGCTGATTATTATGGGGCAGAACCCCGGTACCAATCACCCGCGGATGCTTACGGCCTTGCGCAAGGCTAAAGAGAAAGATGCTAAAATCATCGCCATAAATCCGCTTAAGGAGGCCGGACTGATGGCTTTTAAAGATCCGCAGACTGTGCGTGGTTTTGTAGGCACAAGCGTACAACTGGCCGATCTGTATTTGCAGGTAAAAATAAACGGCGATATGGCTTTGCTGAAAGCTATTGAACTGTTACTATATCAGGCCGAAATGAAAACTCCCGATGAGGTTTTCGACCATAAATTTATACAGGAAAGCACGGTTAATTACGAGCAGTTTGTAGAGCATATCCAACAATACAAAGTTGAGGATTTAGCTAAAGCCTGCGGTGTGCCGGTAGCCCAGATTCGTGAAGCAGCTGATATGATAGCGCATAAGAAACGCATTATTGTATGCTGGGCCATGGGGATCACCCAGCAAAAAAATGGGGTAGATACAGTTAAGGAAATTGTAAACCTTGTGTTGTTAAAAGGTAGTATCGGCAAACCGGGATCAGGATTGTGCCCGGTACGCGGGCATAGCAATGTGCAGGGAAACCGCACCATGATGATTTGGGATAAACCCAAACCGGCACAACTGGCGGCCATTAAAGAGGTATATGGCTTTGATCCACCTAAAGAACATGGTTTTGATGTGGTTGAATCAATCCAGGCAATGCATGATGGCAGGTTGCAAGTATTTTTTGCTATGGGTGGTAATTTCCTTTCGGCCACGCCAGATACCACTTTTACGGCCGAAGCTATGCGTAAAACCAAGCTTACCGTTAATATATCGACCAAGTTAAACAGGGGACATTTAATTACGGGAGAGGAATCAATTATCCTACCCACCTTTGCGCGCAGCGATAAGGATGTGATAAACGGTGTACCCCAGATTGTAAGCTGCGAAAACTCTATGGGTGTGGTGCAGCAATCAAAAGGCGTGCTCGATCCGGTTTCTGATGATCTGATGAGCGAATCATTTATCGTTTGTAACCTGGCTAAAGCAGTTTTGGGCAGCAAATCTGTTGTGCCCTGGGACCGCTATATGGAAAGCTATGATAACATCCGCGATGATATTGAAAAGGTAATTCCGGGTTTCGAGGAGTATAACAAGCAGATCCGTAAGCCGGGTGGTTTTTATCTGCCTAATGCACCACGTGCCGGCAAGTTTGAAACGCCTGATTGGGGTGGCAAAGCAGCCTTTAATATTGCCGGCTTGCCGAAGCATGAACCCAAAGCTGATGAATACTATCTCACCACCATCCGTAGCCACGACCAGTTTAATACCACTATTTACGGTATGGAAGACCGTTACCGCGGCATCCACAACGAACGCCGGGTAATATTTATGAACCCTGCAGATATTGCCAAAGCAGGTTTTAAGGCAGGGGATAAGGTTGATATATCGAGCCATTATGATGGAATAGAGCGAGTTGCCCGTTTGTTTATCATCGTAGCTTATGATATTCCAGAACGTAATACAGCAGTTTATTATCCAGAAGGAAACGTGCTGATCCCATTAAGCAGCGCTGCTGATAAAAGCAATACGCCTACGAGTAAGCTGGTTTTTGTGAAGATTAGGAAGCATGAAGCTAATTAGATAATTTGTCAATTCGGTAATTTGTTAATGAAATGCCTTTTTGAAAAGCATTGTCAAATCGACAAATTAACTAATTGACAAATTAAAATTACTTCTTCGTTGCCTTATCCTTTAAAACCCCGTCAAATGAAATGGCGCTTTTGTTGGTGATGGTAAACTGTACATTGGTATAGCCATCGGCAGAAATATACATGTTAACAGTATCCATATACTTTACGTCGGACGGTTTGATAATTACATCCCAGCCACCTTTTTTCTTAGCAGTTATTTTGTAGGTAAACTTGGTTGAGGTAAACTTAATGCCGTTGTCGCTGCTGCCATAACCTGTATCAAAATAAGCCCGGCCAAAATAAGGCAGGTAAGCAATCAATGAATCTTTCCTGATTTTAAGATCATAATCAGAGGTAAGATAACGGTGGCCACCACCCAGCGGGTTAGCGTATTGCGCTATAAATGTATAATGCTGCGATTCAACCAATGCTTTTACGGCATCTTGCTGGGCTTTCTTTTTATCGGCCTTGGTTGGTGTTGTTTGGGCGAATGCAGTGGTAATGGTTGTGAGGGCAATGAATAGGATGAGGATGTGTTTTATTGATTTCATGGCAATGAACTTTATTGGTTTATAGGCCTTTACTCGTCATTGCGAGGTACGAAGCAATCCCCGATAAGCAGAGCGGCTCTGTAAAGTTCGCGATTGCTTCGTACCTCGCAATGACGGGCGTGGGCAACTTGGTTTATTATTTAAATATACCAAAGTTTATTGCATAAAAAAAGCTGCCCGAAAGCAGCTTTTAAGTATTTACCATTCGTCATCTCGAACGTAGTGAGAGATCTTATTCGTCTTGCTTTAAGATGGCAGGGCGTATAAGATTCCTCCTTCGTCGGAATGACAAAGTGGGAGAAACCCTTGTTAGATTAAACTAACACTTCTGTTCACAAACTCTGTTAATTCGGCACCGGTTAATAAGCCTTGCGATAACAGTGCTAAGTCAAAAGCTTGTTTAGCTAATTGAGCCTGGGTATCTGCGTTTTCTTCGCCTAAAATGCGGGTAATTAATTTGTGGTTAGCGTTAACTACCACTTTGTAATTATCAGGCATTTGGCCGTAAAAACTCATGCCGCCACCCATAGCTGCCATATCTTTCATACGGCGCATAAACTCGTCCATAGTTACAGTTACCGGTAACTCATCCGGGCTTAAGCTTTCCAGCTCAACCTTAAAGGCCGGTTTGTTAATAGCAGAATCGAAAATGGTTTTTACAGAAGCACTTTGCTCGTCGGTTAAGATGTGTGCAGGGGCATCTTCTTTCTTAATCAGTTTATCGGCAACATCAGCATCAACACGTTTTAATGATGTTTTATCCAGTTTTTGCTCCAGGTGGCTCACAAAGTGAGTGTCGATAGGAGAGTCCATCAATAACACATCATAACCTTTGCGATTGGCCGATTGGATAAAGGCATCCTGTTTAGCCGGATCGTTGGTATAGATGTAAACCAATTGGCCGTCTTTATCGGTTTGCTCAGCTTCTACTTTCTCTTTGTATTCATTTAAGGTGAAAGTTTCTTTAGCTGTGTTTTTTAATAAAACAAAATCTTTCGCCTTGTCATAGAATTTATCGTCGCTCAGGAAACCGTATTTTACAAACAGGCCAATGTCGTTCCATTTGTCTTCGTAAGCTTTACGGTCATTTTTAAATAACTCAGCCAGTTTGTCAGCCACTTTCTTAGTAATGTAGCTGTTGATCTTTTTAACGTTGCTATCAGCCTGTAAGAAACTACGTGATACGTTCAGAGGAATATCCGGTGAATCGATAACACCATGCAATAACATTAAGAATTCAGGAACGATATCCTTAACCTCGTCGGTAATAAATACCTGGCGAGAGTATAATTTAATTTTGTTACGCTGAAATTCGTAATCGTTTTTCAGTTTAGGGAAGTATAATACACCCGTTAAATTGAATGGGTAATCAACATTGAGGTGGATCCAAAACAGCGGATCTTCAGAGAATGGATAAAGCTCTTTGTAGAATGCAAGGTAATCTTCGTCCTTCAGTTCGTTAGGCGATTTAGTCCAGATCGGATTAGTTTCGTTGATGATGTTATCAGTTTCAACGGTTTTATATTTTGGTTTGCCTTCCTCGTCCTGGCCGTCTTCTTCCTGTTGCTCATTAGTGCCAAATTTAATAGGCACAGGTAAAAACTTAGCGTATTTATCCAGTATATCCTGCAGGCGTTGTTTGTTTAAAAACTCTTCCGATTCTGCGTTTACATGCAGTATAATGTCGGTACCACGGGTTGTACGGGTTCCTGTAGTAATTTCAAATGTAGTGCTGCCATCGCAGGTCCAGTGTGCAGGTTCGGCACCATCCTGGTATGATAGGGTGTTGATCTCAACCGTATCGGCCACCATAAAAGCAGAGTAGAAACCCAAACCAAAACGGCCGATGATCTCATTGGCATCTTTAGCTTCTTTAAATTTCTCCATAAACTCGGTAGCGCCTGAGAATGCGATCTGGTTAATGTATTTCTTGATCTCATCGGCAGTCATACCCAAGCCATTATCAGAAATGGTGATGGTTTTATTTTCAGCGTCTAAGGCAACCTCTACCTGTAGCTTACCCAGCTCGCCGTTGTACTGGCCCAGTGAAGCCAAACGTTTAATTTTTTGGGTAGCATCTACTGCGTTTGATACCAGCTCACGTAAAAATATCTCATTATCAGAGTATAAAAACTTCTTGATAATCGGGAAAATGTTTTCGGTGTGGATTGATATTGTTCCTTTTTCTTGCATATCGTTATTATAAATATTTTGGTCCGCTAACAAACATCAACTCATAGTCCAAAGTTGCGTTTGTTGTCAAATTGTCAGAAATTAAGATTGTGCTATAGCAGCCAGCAAGGCTTTCAGGACATTTTGAACATTCTGTTCAGTTTGCTCGTCGGTGATCTGATTCTCGGCATTCATTTTAGCACGGATGAATGGAATTAACAGCGTGCCGCCTTTAACAATATTGGCTGTCAAAACTTCCAGTGTTTTTAATAACGAAGCATGGGCACTTTCGCCAACGCTCGAGGCTGTGATTAACGCCACAGGTTTATCAACCAAACTGCCGGACGATACCGTCCAGTCGAGCATATTCTTTAAAGATCCGGGTACGCCGAAAGCATATTCGGGCGTGCAGATGATGATACCGTCGGCTTCGGTAATTGCTTTGCGAAGGTTTTGAATTTCAATCGGAGGATGTTCGTTATCCAGCGCAGGATTAAAATGAGGTAGTTTATCCAAACCATCGTATAGCCAGAAATTATGCTGAGGAACTATTGATTGAAGAAATTTAAGAATAGAAGTATTGGATGAATCTATACGCAGGCTGCCCGAAATAGCCATGATATTTAATGGTTTGGCAACACTCATTACTCGTTAAAAGTTAAGATAAATACAGAGCCCTTGCCTTCAACAGATTGTACTTGGATATTGCCTTTATGCAGTAACATAATCTGTTTACACAAACTTAAACCAATACCGCTGCCGGTTTTACGGGTACTGAAGAAAGGGATAAAGATTTTCTCGATGATCTCTGGCGGCATACCAATACCATTATCCGCAATTTTAATAACGGTTTTATTATTGGGGTGGAGTTCTGCTGATAAGGTGATCTGGGGTTCGTCGCGCTCTTTTACGGCTTCAATGGCGTTTACAAGCAAGTTAATTAACACCTGCTCAATCAGGTTTAGATCGACATCAATAGCCAAAGAAAGGTCACGGATGATAATATCGAGCTCGATATATTTTTTCTCGAGCGTGGGTTGCATCAGGGTGTTGAGGTTCTCAAACAGGTCGCAAACCAATACCTTTTCCAGGTCGAGTTTAGTGATCTTGTTGAGGTTCCGGTAGCTTTCGGTGAATTTAAGCAGGCCTTCGCTGCGGCGTTTAATGGTGTCGATGCCCAGTTCCAGGTCTTCCAGATCGTCGCTTACAGGCAGGCCAGTTTTGTCGATATTTTGCAGGCGATTTTTTAAGGTATCAGCAAGTGATGAGATAGGCGCTACAGAATTCATGATCTCGTGAGTCATTACATTCAACAACTTCGACCAAGCTTTTGATTCTGTCTCATCTAAAGCCTCGCTCACGTTCTGGAAAGCCAGCAATTTGTAAAGCTTATCATCACTACGCAATACGCTTGATGATATCAGCACTTTAAAAATCTGCCTGTCGCGGGTAAAAGATACAACCTTGCTATCACCCGATTTTAGGCTGATCACTTCATCATAAAGTTTCTCTTCGCGTTTTTGGAGCGAGCCAATGGTTTTAAGATAGGGGATGCCCAGTAGTTTTTTGAACGATTCGTTAATCCAGGCTACCTCCCCGGTTTCTTCTTCGTACGAGAGAATGCCCGTATCAACCAGTTCCAGGATCTTTTGGAGATAATAGTATTGGGTCTCCCGCTCACGGCTAATGAGTTTGAAGGTAGAGTTGATCTCGTTAAAGCCTTTACGCAATGGCTTAAGCTCATTAGGTGCCTTGCGCTCATCAAAATGACGGGAAAAATCGCGATAATGGATCGACTGCACAAATTGCTCTACTTCGTCCTGGGCTTTTTGGTGAAAGCGGATCAGCTCAATCACCTCATAGATGACGATGGGAACCAAGACGGCCGAATAAAGATAATACGTATTAATAAGCAACCATGACATAGCAGCCAGTGTGGCGAACATAATAAACACCCGCAGCACCAGCCGCCATTCGTAACGGTTAAATATCATATTTGCTTAATCTGCGGTATAAGGCAGTACGGGTTAGGCCCAATTCTTTTGCGGCACGGGTAATGTTGCCGTTGTGCTTTTCAATCACACGTAAAATGGCGTTTTTCTCCAGTTCGCTTAGCTGAATGTTTTCCTTCTCTAAAGAAACCTTCTCATCCATGCCTGATTCCAAAGCCGAGAATATCAAATCATCAGCTTTCAGGATAGGATCATCGGCCATAATTACGGCGCGTTCAATGGTGTATTGCAATTCGCGCACGTTACCAGGGTAATGGTAGCTCTTGAGTTTATTAACTGCCGAAGCATCAAAATCCATAGCAGGTTTTAAGTATTTGGTGGCGTACTGCGCAGCAAAGTGTTTGGCAATTAATACAATGTCATTATTACGCTTGCGTAAAGGAGGCATGGTAATTTCAACGGTGTTAATACGGTAAACCAAGTCCTTACGGAAGCGGTTCTCATTAGCCAGTTCGCTCAGGGGTACGTTAGTAGCGCAGATTAATCTGATGTCAATATCTATCGGCTTGTTGGTTCCTAAACGGGTAACTTGCCTGTTCTGTAATACAGTTAATAGTTTGGCCTGTTGTTGCAGGGTAATATTGCCAATCTCATCCAGGAAAAGAGTGCCGCCGTGTGCATCTTCGAAACGGCCGGGGCGATCTTCGCGTGCATCGGTAAAGGCACCTTTTTTATGGCCGAAGAGTTCGCTTTCAAATAGCGTATCAGTTAATGCGCCTACATCCACCTTTATAAATGGCTTATCGGCACGTAACGAGCGCTCGTGAATGGCTTTGGCCATCAAGTCTTTTCCGGTTCCGTTTTCGCCTAAAATTAAAATATTGGCATCGGTAGGGGCTATCTTGTTTACTTTGTGGAATATATCATCCATCGCTTCAGATTCGCCCAGTATCATGGTCGAACCTTTGCTTTTACTCGATTTGGTTGATTTACCGCCGTCTTTTTTCTCCAGCAGGTCGGTAACGGTTTCCAATAGTTTTTCGTTATGCCACGGTTTCACCACAAAATCGTTAGCACCTTCCTTAAGCGAGCGTACTGCCAGGTCGATATCACCGTAGGCGGTAATCATAATTACGCAAAGGTTTGGTTTCCATTCCTTTACCTTGCGCAGCCAGTAAATACCTTCGTTACCGGTATTGATGGCGCTGTTAAAGTTCATATCGAGCAAAAGAATATCAACCTGGTTTTTTTGCAATAGCCAGTTTAAATTCTCGGGGTTTTTATCGGTAATAACTTCCTGAACTTCAGTTTTAAGCAGCAGTTTTACTGCCGTTAACACATCCGGGTCGTCATCTACTACAAGTACAGTCGCTTTTTTTAATATCATTATAAGCTTATAATAAGGTAATGGGTTTAAAAATAATAAAAAGACATCAATTGTACTAAAGGACAACTTTAAACTGAAAACGTTACAGTTTTATTTAAAATAAAAAGGCCGCCCCTTGCGGGCGGCCTTTTACTTAACTATTAACTATTAACGCAAGGCAGATGCTCAATTTGGGTTTTTAATTGGGGCACTACCAGCTGCAGGTGGGTTTAATACAAACTCATCTGCAGGTACGTCCCAATAATCAAGGAAGTTGTAATTGATTTTTGCATGTGTATTAACAACAGGTGTTGTACCAGTTGTTGGTTGTGTTACCACTACAGCATTAGTTGGGCCAGCACCATCGTAAATGATTCCGTAACGGCGGGCATCATAAAATGCAACACCTCTAAATACTAATGCTACGCGGCGCTCGGCACGTAATGCTGCAGTTGCTGCTGCTGCGCTAAGGCTTTGGCCGGCTAAAGGCGCAAGGCCTGCGCCCTGGTAGTTACGTACGTTATCAATACTGGTTAATGCAGCCGGGATATTAGCTGTATTAATGGCAGCTTCGGCTTTCATCAGTTCATTCTCTTCGTAGCTGCCGGCAATAAACAGCTCATAATTGCCGGGGGTTCTGTCGCTAAGTACTTGTACGCCGGCTATGCCTGCACCGCCATCAAGCAATTGCCACCTGGTGCTGAAGGTAAAACCACCAACCTGGTTGTAATACACAGCAACTTGCTGGAAGTTATTGGCTAAGCGCTGATCGCCCGCGCTATAATTCTGGATAAGCCTTTCGCTAACCTTAAAGGTAGTTTGTTTCGGTAAACCGGTAGTCATAGCGGCTACAGAGCCACCTCCTGCCGAGAAGAAACCGTTAACACCTGTTGTACGGCCGGTAAAAACGTAATCGGTTGCGTTAATACCCGAAGCAGTTAAAGTTGCTAATGATGTCCAGTCTGCAGCGGTCATGTCAGACACTTTTTTGTTTACCAGTAGGTTACGTGCTTTTAAAGTATTAATGTTGTGTACCCACATTGCTGGTGATGGCACCTGGCCTTTACCTACCTGTACAAAATCCGGAATTAATTTGCCAAGTACGGTAGTGTAATCAGCAGTGTTGCTGATGCCGGCTAATAAAGCGGCTGCCGCATCAAGGTTTTTGTTTGATTCTGCAATCATGGCAGCACTGCTTACATAATTAGGGTTAGGTGCTACTGCGCTGGCATCGCTGGTAATAATACCTGCATAATAAAGGGAGCCAATTTTTGCGTAGGCAAAACCTTTCCACCAGTAAGCCCAGGCTTTAATGGTATTCTTTTTAGTGGTAGCATCGCCCGTAAAAGGTATGGCGTCAACTAACGATAAAATTTCGTTACATGCATTGTTTAAGCCATACATGTAAGTCCACTCGTAATAAAATGCATTAGAAGCACGTTTGTCGCGGGTGTTACTGATACGCATTACAGATTTAGAAGGCGACGTGTTGGTGATCGTAACCCCTGCATCGTTAGTAAATGATGCAGGCAGGTTAACCACGTTGATATTCTGGTTTGATGCTTCGGCCGAAATGTTATCGCCCAATAATTCATGAAAACCGATACCTAATGAGAAGTAGCTATCACCAAGCCAGTTAAGGCCGCTGATTACCGAAGGGTTACTACCGTTAAAGCCCGTGATATATACACCACCAGATGCCAGCGATATAAGGCCGGTTTCTGTTTTAGCCTGGTCTAAGGTAGGTGAATTGGGGTTTTTTACATCCAGCTGTTTTTTGCAGGAAGTAACTCCAAGCAAAGCCGCTGTAATAACCCAGGTTGATATTATTAGTTTATGTTTTTTCATTGCTTACAATTTAAATGTTCAATTAAAATCCAAGATTTAATCCTAATTGATAAGATTTAAGATTTGGTGATGAGCTGTTATCAACACCGCGGTCAAATGCTGAGTTAGAAGTACCCGTGCTGATCTCAGGATCGAAACCGGTGTATTTAGTAAACGTAAGTAAGTTACGCCCGGTAAATACAAGCTGTACTTTTCTGAAAACTTTGTTGTTGATTATTCTCGAAAAATCGTAGCCTAATGACACGTTTCTCAGGCGTACAAATGAAGCATCTTCATAGAAATAATCTTTAGTGCCGTTACGTGCCGGGCCGTTACGTGCGCCAAAATAATCGGCGTAAGCACTGCGGTAGTAAGCAGTGTAAGCTGCAGTTGTACCGTTAATGGTTACAGGTTTATCATAATCGCTGCTTATACCATCACGATACATCCACTCTTTTGTTTGGTTGTACAGGTGGCTGCCTTGTACCCAGTCAAACTGAAAACCAAATGTTAAATTTTTGTAGTTAAATGAGTTGATGAACGACATGTTGAAAGCCGGGTTGGGATCACCAAAAGCATAAGCTTCGTTGGTAAATTGGATACCCTTGGTGGTTTTATCTACAACAGCACCGTTAACAATTTCATATTTGCCATAATCTGCCGGTTGGATATAAGGCACACCTTCCTGATTTTTTTCATCAAGGCTGGTAATTACTTTGTAACCATATAACTGGCCGATCTTAGCGCCTGGTATCAATACTAATGAAGAGCTACCGGCTGATGAGGTTAAGATAATTGGAGGTCCGTTGATTTTGTCAATTTTAGAAGTTTGCTTGCTAAAGTTGGTGGTCATGTTCCAGTTAAAATCTTTTGATTTATAAATGTCCATGTTTAATGAAGCCTGGAAACCGTGCGAAGAGATATCGATCGCGTTGTTTTTCAACGTAGATGCACCTGTTGACGGAGCCACACTAACATTGTAAATAATGTCGCTGCCTTTACGTTTCCAATAGGTTGCGCTTACGTTAAAGTTAGAGAACCAGTTGCCGTTTGCGCCTTTAATAGCGAAATCGGTACCAAACTCAGTCTCTTTAGAAACCTCAACATTGATGTTGGGATTGTTTTGCTGATTAGGCAGGGAGAACGCCAGGTTAGAACCTAAGTTACCTGGAGTAATAGTAGGGTAGCGGTCAAACGGCTGCGGTTGGATACCGGCCTCGCCATAAGCACCTCTTAATTTAAACTCCGGGAAAATCTTTCCTAAAGCACCATCTTTCCAGAAATTGAATGATGAAGGGCGGATGTATGCATTTACGTTTGGAAAGGTAAATGGTTTAGAGCCTTGCCCAAATGCTGATGAATAATCACTTCTGAAACCACCTGCTACACCACCAAAATCGCCAAAGTCAATTTTTTGATTCACTACATAACCATAAGTAACAAATGGCTCGGTGTAATCCCTGGTAACTTGTTGTGTTGATGTTTGCTGAAAGTTATAGATAGGGTAGCTTGGCAAGCTATAACCGTAAACAAAAAATTCAGAATAATTGGTTTTACGATAATCGTATTGCAATAATGTAGATGTAGTGATCGGTACGTTTAAATGAAAATCTTTTTGGAAATCTGTACGGATAATTGCCGAACCGTTAAAGTTCTGGAAAGTGGTTTTATAGGTGAATTTGTCAAGCTCACCGGTATTATCATTACCATTGTTATAGTATGTCCAGGCTTCCAGGTCATTTGAGTTTTGGTTGCCAGATTGATTTTGGAAAATCCAGTTTTCTTCCCTGTTGCTATGGTTTAAGCCATATTTAGCGTTTAAGGTTACAAAATGATTGATCTTGTAATCAGCCTGGATGTTTTGCAAAATGTCTACACGGTTATCAGAGTTGCTCGAATATTCTGTATTGTAGAATGGGTTCGAACCGTTAACACTCACCGTACCCGAGTTTAATGAGTTAGGATAAGTGCCATCTGGCAAGCGCTGGTTAAAGTCGTAAAAAGGAGAAGAGTTTAATGCCGCAAATAAACCACCTGCGTTACCTACACCAAAAGATGGGTTAAGTGTGCTTTTGTTGTAAATTAATTGGGTTGTTGATCTTAAAGTGAATCCTTTAAAAAGTTCGAAACCTAAGTTAGCAGTAAGGTTGCTGCGATCATTATAACCATTGGTACGGATGGTACTTTGCTGGTGGTTATTTGATACGCCAAAGTTATAATCAACCTTATCATTAGCGCCCGAAATATTTACGGTATTATTAGTTGTATAAGCGGTTTTAAATAACTGCTGAATGTGATCGTAATACTTAAGGTTAGTACCATAAGGTTTGTTATCGATGTTTAGCGGGTTCGACATTGCTGTTGGGTTATTGCCATCAGCAGCATAAGCCCAGGTTACACCGTTAAACGTACCATCTTCATCCAGTTTAATAATGTTGCCATTGCCGTCAATGAAATTACCGTTGGCATCAGTTTTAAAGCTGTTGAATTTTGCCTGGTGCACATCGCCGCTGTTGATGATGCTGTTAGCAGCAACACTGCTTGATACGTTGATTTGCAACCTGCCTTGTACACCCTTTTTAGTAAAGATCTGGATAACACCGTTTGCACCCTGGGCACCATAAATGGTAGATGAAGCTGCACCTTGTACAACCTCAATGTGATCAACGTTACTAAGATCTAATAAACTGATGTCTGTAGCACCAGATTCAACCCCGTCAACCAAGATCATTGGTGATGTACCACGTTGAATAGTGTTAATACCTCGTAACAAAATGTTGGTACGGGCACCTGGTGTACCATCTACTGATGATATTTGCGCACCCGGTATTTTACCTACCAATGCCTGGTCGACAGATGCAGACGGGGTTGGCGGTAAGTTTTTGGCCGAGATACTCTCTGGTGAGATACCTAGTTTTGCCTTACTGGTTGCAACACCCGAACCAGTTACTACAACCTCATTAAGTTGTTTGTTATTGGTTGCTAATTTTACATGGATTGGCCCGCCTGTGATAGGTACATCAACAGTGTTATAACCAATGAAACTAAATACCAGGGAGGTGGCTCCAGCCGGAACCGAGATAGTGAATTTACCATCCGCAGATGTTTGTGTGCCAATGCGGGTTCCTTTGGCTGTGACGCTTACACCGGGGAGTGGTAAACCGTCATCTTGTGCTGTTACAGTACCGGACACGGTACGGGTTTGTGACCACGCTAAATTGCAGGTCAGTAACATCAAAACCCAAAACAAGTTCTTGAGTAAGTGTTTTTTCATACTTGAATAATTAAGTCAGTTAGTTAGAATAACACTAACAAGATATGACGTAACATTTTAATTACAATAGGCGCTCATATTTTTAGGAAAATGTAAAATACTTAGAAGGCTGTTTATAATTATTTATGATTGTGTTAATATTAAATTCACTTAATTGCCATTTTTATAAATAAATATGTAACTATATGTTTGGTTTTTTGTCACTTTTTGATGTTTTTATTGATCGGATGTCAAATAAAATCGTGTTTTATTAAAATTATATTGCTTTTGTGTGGTTTTTATTGAAATAAATACGACTGTTTGTTATATAAACCCCGTATTAAATTATGATTAAGGTGATTTTTTATATCTATTTCAATATTTTATCAAATATCATTAGAGATTATAGGGTGATAATGTGGTTTTAGGTCATAAAATCGCCGTTTTTGCCAGATCAATAAACTTTTCGGAGAGTTGTATCAATATCGTACACATGCTGTAACAGAAGCGTACGCTTAATTACCATAAAGCTATATTACTGTACTGATAATCAGTATTTTATATTGTGGCATGCGTTTTTGATAGTACTTAGAAATTATATTTATAGCTGTGGACAGAAAAATTGAAAAAAAGAAATGGAATACTAAACGTATTATGACTATTGCCGGTATTGCGGCAGTTGTAATACTTGTAGGAGGCAGTATTTTGTTTACTTCCGGAAAAAGTAAATTAAATGTTGATACAGAGCGTATTACAATAAGTGAAATTACAAAAGGGCCGTTCCAGGAGTTTATACCGGTTAATGGCGTTGTAATGCCTATTACCACCATTTACCTTGATGCGATAGAAGGCGGACGTGTTGAACAGAAATTTGTTGAAGACGGTGCCGAAATGAAAAAAGGCCAGCCCATTATGAAACTGGCCAATACTGATCTGGAACTAAGCCTGGCCAACCAGGAAACTGCCGTATTTAACGTGCTCACCCAAATGCAAATCTCGCGCGATAATGCGCAACAAAATACCATTGGCAAATTAAACCAGATGGCCGATGTTGACAACGCCCTTAAAGAATCTGAAAGGGTTTATAAATTGGATAAACACCTGTACGAACAAAAAGCGATTGGTTTACAGGAGTTCCAAAAAGCGCAAAACGATTTTACTTACCAGGTAAGGCGTAAAAAATTAAACTTGCAGATCCTGAGCCAGGATACAGCATCAACCAAAGTTCAGGCAGCGCAGATGAAAGAGTCTTATGCCCACATGAAATCAACCCTGGAGCTGATGCGCAGAAAGGTTGGTGACCTGATTGTGCGTGCTCCTATTGATGGCCAGTTAACCTCAATGGATGCTGAAGTTGGACAAAATAAAAAACAAGGGGAACGTTTAGGCCAAATTGACGTCTTATCTGGATACAAGGTAAGGGTTGATATTGACGAGCACTACATCACCCGTATTTTTAACGGTCTGATGGGCGATTTTACTTTGGGCGATAAAACTTATAAGCTAAAGATCACCAAAATATTTACACAGGTAACCAATGGCCGTTTCCAGGTTGATATGCAGTTTGTTGGCCAGGTGCCAACTACTATCCGCCGCGGGCAAACGCTGCAGATCAGGCTGGCATTAAGCGATCAGATCCAGGCAGTACTGGTGCCGAAAGGTGGTTTCTACCAGCAAACCGGTGGTAACTGGATCTTTAAACTGAGCGAAGATGGTAAAACTGCTTACCGTGTTGATATACAACTGGGACTTCAAAGCCCGGATTATTACCAGGTATTGCAAGGCTTAAAACCTGGCGACAAAGTAGTAACATCAGGCTATGATAATTACGGCGATATGCAGGAGCTGGTGTTGAAGAAATAACACACTATATATAAGGTGTAACAAACGAGATTTAATAAATAAAGATATAATCACAATTAAAACAAAAATAACCCCCACCCGGGTTGAGGAGGCCAAATGATTAAAATTACAGATCTGGAAAAATTCTATCGCACAGAAGAGGTAGAAACCATTGCACTTAACAAATTAAGCATGGAAGTGCGCAAAGGCGAGTTTGTTGCCATTATGGGCCCATCGGGCTGCGGCAAATCTACTTTGCTCAATATATTGGGCATGCTTGATGATCCGGATGCTGGCAGCTATGTGTTTAACGATATAGAGGTTGCCCATTTTAATGAGCGTAAACGTGCCGACCTGCGCAAGCATAACATTGGCTTCGTTTTCCAGAGCTTTAACTTAATTGATGAACTTACCGTTTTTGAAAATGTAGAGCTGCCTTTAATTTATACCGGCGTAGCCGCTGCCGACCGTGTGAAAAGGGTAGAAGAAGTGCTGGACAAAATGCAGATCATGCACCGCCGCAACCACTATCCGCAACAACTATCGGGCGGTCAGCAACAGCGTGTGGCCATTGCCCGTGCCGTGGTTAACAACCCTAAACTGATACTGGCGGATGAGCCTACCGGTAACCTGGATAGCAGTAACGGTAATGATGTAATGGAACTTTTAACAGATCTGAACGAGCAAGGAACTACCATTGTAATGGTAACCCACTCTGAGCATGATGCTCGTTACAGTCACCGCATTATCCGCCTGTTGGATGGCCATACGGTGATGGAAAATATTATGATCTAAGGATCTGCGCTGAACAGAAGGAAAGATAAAGGACGAAAGACAAAAGAGCTCTGCTGACAACAAACAACCGACAACAGACAACCAAAATGATACGGAATTATTTAAAAACTGCAGTAAGAAGCCTTTTCAAAAATAAAGGCTATAGTTTCCTTAATATTTTCGGGCTGGCTATTGGTATTGCCTGCGCGGCGTTTATATTTCTATGGGTTGAGAATGAGTTTAGTTTCGACCAGTTTAACACCAATAAAGACCGTGTTTATTTAACCCTGGTTAACCAGCCGTATGATAAATATGTGTTTACCCATAACTCAACGCAGGCACCCTTAGCTGCTGCTATGCAGACTGAAATACCGGGCATAGAGAAAACCTGCCGTGCATCAGAAGGTGAAACATCACTGCTTTTTACCGTTGGCGATAAATCTGTATATGCATCGGGCAGATATGCTGAGCCAACGTTTTTCGAGATGTTTACTTTGCCATTTGTGCAGGGGAATATCAAAAATGCCTTCTCTCAATTAAACTCATTGGTAATTACTGAGGCTACGGCCAAAAAGTTTTTTGGCAACCAGCAAAATGTGATCGGCAAAACCATACGGGTTGATAATAAAGAAAATTACGTGGTGTCGGGCGTAATAAAAGACAATCCCACTAATTCGAGTATACAATTTGAGTGGATAGCACCATTTGAAATTATCTACAAACAAAGCCCCTGGATGAAAGACTGGGGTAACAGCGGCCTCACCACCTATGTCGAATTAAAACCCGGTGCCAACGTTGATGCCGTTAACAAGCAACTGAAAAACTTTGTGCAGCGCCACTCGCCTGTATCCATCAGTCACCCTTTCCTGTTTAATTTGAACAACTGGCATCTGCACGATCATTTCGAAAATGGTAAAATGACCGGAGGGCAAATCGAGTATGTACGGTTGTTCAGCGTTATAGCCTGGATCATCTTATTAATAGCCTGCATCAATTTTATGAACCTGGCTACCGCCCGCAGCGAGAAACGTGCACGCGAAGTGGGTGTACGTAAAGTGCTGGGTGCAGGTAAAAAATCATTAATAGCTCAATTTATCGGCGAAGCTTTAATACTGGCCTTTGTCGCCGCTATTCTGGCTGTATTTATAGTAGTGTTGCTAATGCCATTGTTTAACGCGTTGGTACAGCAGCAGCTAACTATTGGCTTGGATAAACCTTTGCATCTGCTTGCTTTATTGGGTATTACGCTAATTTGTGGGCTAATTGCAGGGAGTTACCCTTCGTTCTATCTGTCGTCATTTAATCCGGTATCTGTATTAAAGGGGCTGAAATTGAAAGACGGCAGCGCCGCATATATCCGCAAAGGGCTGGTGGTTCTACAGTTCTCTGTTTCTATTATTTTAATTATAGGCACCATCATTATTTATCAACAGATCCAGCATGTTAAATCGAGGAACTTAGGCCTCAATAAAGACAACTTAGTTGAAGTAATGGTACATGGCGACCTGGGTAAAAACTTTAACGCCATTAAGCAGGATATGATTAATAGCGGTCGCGTAAGCGATGCAGCTTTAGCCGACCATACCACATTAGGCGGCGGCAACAACACCGACCGCTTAGGCTGGGAAGGAAAAGCCCCCGGTAGTAAAGTATTAATATCGGGCCGAAGTATTACCCCCGAGTTTTTTGCCACCTCGGGCATGCACATTCTGGAAGGCCGTAACCTACAATCATCCGATTCTGTGGTTGCTGTGCAGGGTGCGGTTAAAACCATGAACACGGTGATAACAAGATCTTTTGCAAAGCTAATGGGCAAGGGAAGTGCTATCAATAAGCTCTATTATAACGAAGGCGATCCTAATGTTAAATTAAGGGTAGTTGGCGTAGTAAATGATTATGTATATGGCAACATGTATGGTACGCCAGACCCTGTTGTTTTTTCTGTTATAAAGCCGCAGGATGCCTACATTATGTATGTTAAGCTTAACGGAAAAGATGTAGCCAAAGGCATTGACGATGTTAAAAACATTGTAAGCCGCTACAATCCAGGCTACCCGTTCGAATACCGTTTTGTGGATGATCAGTTTAATAAACATTTCCTGAGTGAAATGCTGGTGAGCAAGCTGTCGCAGGTTTTCGCGTTGCTGGCCATCGTTATTTCGTGCCTGGGTTTATTTGGCTTAGCCGCTTACACCGCTGAACGCCGCTTTAAAGAAATTGGTATCCGTAAAGTGCTCGGTGCATCAGTTTCGGGTATCACAAGCCTGCTTTCTGTCGACTTCCTAAAACTGGTTGCGATGGCCTGCATAGTAGCCTTTCCGCTGGCTTATTGGGGCATGCATAATTGGCTGAATAATTACGAATACCGTATTACTATTAACTGGTGGGTGTTTGCCATTGCAGGTTGCGTAGCCATGTTAATCGCACTGCTAACCATTAGTTTCCAATCTATTAAAGCAGCTATAGCAAACCCAATAAAGAGTTTGAGAAGTGAATGATTGAGTTGTGAGGGAGTGAGTGGTGAATTAGTGAGTTGTGAGGCGATAGATATTAGATGAAGGATTAAAGACAAAAGACCAAGAACATAAAACGGTTGCCAGGACTGACAACCGACAACAGATAACCGACAACTAAATCGAAGAGTTATGTTTAGGAATTACATTAAAACTGCGTACCGCAGTCTGAAAAAAAATAAAGGTTTTACTGCCATCAATGTATTGGGCCTGGCTTTGGGTTTGGCTGTTTGCTTGCTGATTGTGTTTTATGTGATTGATGAGCTGAGTTATGACCGTTATAACGTTAAGTTAGACCGAATTTACCGTGTTAACAATGATATTAAGTTTGGTGGAAGTGACGATTCTTATGCGGTGGCTCCCGCACCTCTGGCGGCTGTTTTAGAGAGCGAGTTCCCTGATGTAGAACATGCTGTTAGGTTTAGGCAAAACGGTGGACTTAATCTGAAAAAAGGCGAGCAAAATATCCAGGAACACCATGTGATTTATGCCGATCCAAAGATTTTTTCGGTATTCACCTTTCCCATGATCAATGGCGACCCTAATACTGCCTTGAAAGAGCCCCATGCTGTAGTAATAAGCGAAAGCACAGCCAATAAATATTTTGGCAGCACCAACGTAGTTGGCAAAACTTTGGTAACTAATGAAAATACCAACTATAAAATAACCGGTGTAATTAAGGATATCCCTAAGCAATCGCACGTGCAGGCTGATATTTTTATATCGATGACAACACTTGACGAAAGCAGGCAAACAACCTGGCTGAGCAATAATTTCCAGACTTATATCCTGCTTAAACCGGGCGCAGACATTGTTGCCTTAAACAGGCGGATGAAACAGATGGTGAAAGAGCACATGGATCCGCAAATGCAAAATGTAGTGCACATGAGCTATGACGATTTCGAAAAAGCCGGGAACTACATCCGTATGAATACCATTCCGTTGAAAGATATTCACTTGAAATCTAATCTTCAGGCGGAATTGGGACAGAATGGGAATATCCAGTTCGTATATATCTTCTCGGCTATTGCTTTGTTTATTCTGCTGATAGCCTGTGTAAACTTCATGAACCTTAGTACCGCGCGTTCTGCAAACCGGGCACGTGAGGTAGGGGTACGTAAGGTATTGGGTTCGGCACGTAAACATTTAATCGCCCAGTTTCTGGCTGAATCTATTATGGTTACCCTGGTGGCTACTGTTATTGCGCTTATCACCGCATGGGCTTTATTGCCGATATTTAACCAAATGTCTGGGAAAGAGCTAACTTTTACTGTTCATTCCTTAATATGGCTAATCCCAACCATATTAATTATTGTATTGGTTATTGGTTGTTTGGCTGGCTCGTATCCTGCGTTTTTCTTATCAGGTTTTCAGCCTATCGAGGTTTTAAAAGGTAAACTGGCTGCCGGTTTTAAAGGTGGTTCGTTACGTAGTTTTTTGGTGGTGCTGCAGTTCTCTATTTCTATATTCTTGATCATTGGTACGCTGGTAATTTATAATCAGTTAAAATATATCCAAAATAAAGATCTGGGTTATAGCCGCAGCCATGTGCTGGTGGTAAAAAACTTATACGCATTGGGTAAGCAAGCCAAAACCTTTAAAGACGAAATTAAGCGGATGCCTGGTGTTGGCAATGCTACCATGACCGGTTATACCCCAACAATGGACTATCGGAACAGCAATACCATGTTTCTGACACCAACGCTGGATACTAAAAACGCCATGAACACCCAAATGTGGTATGTTGACGAAGACTATATCAACACACTGGGAATTAAAATGGTTGCCGGTCGCGATTTTTCAAAACAAATGCTTACAGATTCGTCATCAATTATTATCAACGAAATGGCTGCAAAGCGCCTCGGTTATAAAGATCCTATAAACAAAATGCTGTATGTGCCTATGGACCAGCAAGCTAAGGTTATAAAAGGATACCGCATTGTTGGCGTGATGAAAGATTTCAATTTTAACTCGCTGCGCGAAAATGTTTCGCATTTAACACTCATACTTGGCGAGGAGCGGGGTGCATTAAACATACGCGTAAAAACAAGTGATATGCCTGGCTTTATCAAACAGGTTGAAAATAAATGGAAAGAAATGAGCCCTAACCAGCAGTTCGACTACTCATTTATGGACCAGGATTTTGATGCTACTTATCGTACCGAGCAACGTATGGGCAAAATATTTGTATCCTTTACCTCACTGGCCATCATTATTGCCTGCTTAGGTTTATTTGGCCTTGCAGCCTACGCTGCCGAACAACGTACCAAAGAGATCGGTATCCGCAAAGTATTAGGAGCCGGAGTTTCTACGATTGTAGCTATGCTTTCTATAGATTTTATAAAACTGGTAATTGTTTCAATAATAATAGCCGCTCCATTAGCCTGGTTTGCCATGCAATACTGGCTGCAGGGCTTTGCTTACAGGCAAAATATACAATGGTGGATAATTGCGGTAGCAGGTTTAGGAGCCATAGTTATTGCTTTTGCAACCATCAGTTTCCAATCTGTTAAAGCAGCGCTGATTAACCCGATAAAGAGTTTACGAAGCGAATAGGTTTAGTTGTGAAGGAGTGAGTAGTGAATGAGCGAGTAACACTTATGCTTTAAATAAAAGACGAAAAGACAAGACTGACAACCGATAACCGATAACAGACAACCGAACTATGATAAGAAACTATATCAAAGTGGCTTTACGAAACCTAAAGCACAATAAGGCTTATGCTATTATCAATGTGGTGGGCTTATCATTGGGTATTACCTGTGGTATACTCATTTTTATGCTGGTAAGCTATCATCTAAGCTTCGATTCGTTTCATCGTAATAAGCAGCGGATTTACCGGGTGGTTACCGAGTTTCACGAAGAGTCGATTGAATATCAACCGGGTGTGCCGCAGCCCCTGGGTAAGGCCGTACGTGATAATTATAGCTTTGCAGAACACGTAGCGCGTATTAAAACCAACCGCAAGGTGCTCATATCTTTACCCGGAGCAAAGGATGTTAAAAAGTTTGATGAAGAGGAAACCGTAGCATTTGCCGAGCCTCAATTTTTCGACATATTTAATTTCCCATTACTGCAGGGCGACAGGAAAACTATGTTGGCCGAACCCAATACCGCCATTATCACCCAAAAAATGGCTGCCAAATATTTTGGTACCGAAGAGGCCATTGGCAAAATTATAAGGTATAACAACAAAACAGATTTTAAGGTTACGGGGATTTTGAAGGATATCCCCAATAATACAGATTATAAGAGCGAGATTTATTTATCCTATCTCAATTTAAAAGATGCTTATCCCGACCTGGCGCGTGACGATAGCTGGACACAGGTTTCGAGCAGTATGCAGTGTTTCTTACTGTTAAAACCAAGCGTAACCCAACAGAATGTAGACCTTAATTTTGTTGGATTTGCTAAAAAATACCTTGCCCCCGAAGACGCCAAAACCACCACTTATAAATTACAGCCCCTTAACGATATCCACTTCAATACAGATTACAGTGGCGAAACAGACAGACGCATGCTGTGGGCTTTTGCTTTAGTTGGCCTGTTTTTAATTGTAACAGCCTGTGTAAACTTTATTAACCTGGCTACGGCACAAGTGCTTAACCGGGCTAAAGAAGTTGGTGTACGTAAAGTGATGGGCGGGGTACCTAAGCAGCTTTTCTGGCAGTTTATTTCAGAAACGGCATTAATTACACTCCTGTCTGTAGCAGGGGCTTGTGTGTTGGCCTATCTTGCTTTGCCTTATCTTAATGATCTTTTCGGCACAAAAATTCAGTTTAATACAGGTACTGATATTGAGCTGGCATCATTCCTTGTGCTTTTATCTTTAGTGGTTATATTTTTATCAGGTTCTTATCCGGGTTTGGTACTTGCAAAATTTCAGCCTGTAATCGCTTTAAAAGGGGAAGTGTCGCAGAAAAATGTGGGCGGTTTTTCTTTAAGGAGAGTGCTGGTTATAACGCAGTTCGCAATTTCGCAGGTGCTGATTATTGGTACTATAGTGATAGCCAGCCAGATGAATTTTTCGCGCACTACCGATTTAGGTTTTAATAAACAAGGGATCATTTTATTGCCTGTACCAACAGATGATAAAATGAAGATGAATACCTTACATAACCGGCTGGCCAGCGTGCCGGGGGTAGAGAGTGTTTCGATATGCCATCAGCCGCCAGCTTCTCAATCTAATAACCTAACGGGCATCAGATATGGCAATAACGTTAAAGATGAGCTTTGGGAAATTAACGAAAAGGATGCCGACGACCAATACATTAAAACTTTTGGATTAAAGCTGATAGCCGGCCGCAACCTGTTTCCATCGGATACCTCGCGCGAATTCGTTGTGAATGAAGTGGTAGTGAAAAAACTAAATCTGCGTTCGCCGCAGGATATTATTGGCAAAATGATTCGTGCCGGGGGTAATACTGGCCCGGTTGTGGGGGTGATTAAGAATTTTCACAATGCCTCATTCCGTCAAGGTATAGCGCCGGTATTTTTAACCACTAACTATCAGAGTTATGATAATTATGCTATAAAAGTTAACCTTAATAATGCTAAACCTGCTTTGGCTGCTTTTGATAAACTTTGGACCGAAACCTACCCCGATCATATTTATAGCTATCAGTTTTTGGATGAGCGCCTTGCCAAATTTTACGATCAGGATAATACCATGTTAAAGCTGATTGAGGTATTTGCATGCATCGCCATCTTAATTGGGTGCCTGGGCCTATATGGATTAATATCTTTTATGGCACTGCGTAAAACCAAAGAGATAGGCGTACGGAAAGTATTAGGAGCCTCGGTACAAAATATTATATGGTTGTTTGGGCGCGAGTTTGGTATGCTGGTGCTTGTGGCTTTTGTAATTGCCGCACCACTAGCCTGGTGGGCTATGCACCACTACCTACAAGATTTTAAATACCGGATAGCACTAAGCCCCTGGATCTTCTTATCGGCGGTGTTAATTACAATTGTTATTTCGTCTTTAACGGTTAGCTATCGCTCGGTTAAAGCAGCTTTAGCAAACCCGGTTAAAAGCTTGCGTAGTAAATAGATTTTGGATAAAGGACTTGGGGACAAAAGACAATTAGATAAAAGATAGAGGATTATAAGAGGGAACAAAGACTGACAACAAACAACCGATAACAGACAACCGAACTGATAACAGACAACTGAATACCATGTTTAAAAACTATCTGAAAGTAGCTTTACGAAGCTTACTGAAACGCAAAGCGTTTAGTGTTATTAACATATTGGGTTTGGCTACAGGTATGGCCGTTTGCCTGCTCATTGTTTTGTTTATACAGGATGAGCTGAGTTATGATAAGTTTCAGGAGAAAGGCGACCGTATTTACCGGATAGCGCTTGATCGGATTTATCCTGGCAGATCAACGTCTTATGCCATTATCCCGGCGTCAATTGGTGATGCGGCGAGACATGATTTCCCCGAGATTGAACAATGCACCAGGATGTTTGACCCTATAGGAAATGGCACTTTCCCGCTTAAATATGGTGATAAGGTTTTTGAGGAAAGAAAGGTACTGATTGCCGATTCTAACTTTTTTAATGTGTTTAGTTACAAGGCACTCGCCGGTAATCCCTTAACTGCTTTAACTAAAGTAAATAATGTGGTTATTAGCGAGAGTACAGCTAAACGCATTTTTGGTTCGGCAGATCAGGCCATCGGTAAACAGTTTTTGGTTGATCAAAATAACGCGAACCCAAACTTTGTAATCAGCGCTGTGGTGCAGGACTGGCCCGCTAACTCACACTTTAAGTTTAGTATGCTGATTTCTGCAAGTAGCTTCCCGTTTACCAGTCAGCCTAATTATACCGGTTTTTCGGCTTACACTTATTTACTGCTTAAGCCGGGCGCTTCGCCGCAGGCTGTTGATGCAAAGCTTCCATCCATTGTCAAAAAATATGTCGCGGGAGAAATTGGCCGTTCTTTCGGCGAAACTTATGAGCAATTTACGGCAGCGGGTAATGGCTACCATTATTATTTGCAGCCGCTTACCAAAATACATTTGATTTCAGACCTGGAATCCGAACTCAGCGTAAATGGCAGCATGACCACCATTTACCTGTTTAGCGTAATTGCCATATTTATATTGGCACTGGCCTGTATCAATTTCATCAACCTCTCAACCTCATTATCTGTCGAACGCGCTAAAGAAGTAGGGATCCGCAAAACATTCGGGTCCGATAAACAATCTATTGTTTACCAGTTCTTAACCGAGTCTGTAATCATTAGCCTGATGAGTTTGGTTATAGCTTTTGGGTTGATACTGTTGCTATTACCGTTGTTTAACCAGATCGCCGATAAAGATCTTTCAGTCTTATATTTTATAACGCCTTTGCACTTATTGTTGCTTGTTGTATTTGCAATTGTGCTTGGTGGAATAGCAGGTATATATCCCGCATTTATTCTGTCGTCATTTAATCCGATAACCGTTTTAAAGGGACGATTTAAATCAAACAAATACGGTTTGTTTCTGCGGAATGGGTTGGTGATCTTCCAATTCAGTATATCCATTGTATTAATCATCGCTACCATTATTGTAAACCAGCAGATCAATTTTATGCAAGGCGATAAACTGGGTTTTAAAAAGGACCATATCATTGTGGTGAACAATGCATTTTTGCTCAACAAACAAACCAAAGCTTTTAAAAATGAATTGCTGAAAATCCCTGGAGTAGAGTCGGTAAGCGGCACATCAACCATGCCCGGCGATGCAGGCTTTTTTGGTGTAAGTTACCAGCCCGAAGGTTCAAAACAATCTATAACAGGCCGCGGCATTGTGGTTGATGACGATTTTTCCAAATTGCTTGGCCTTGAAGTTAAGCAAGGGCGTTTCTTTTCAGAATCTTATCCAACAGACTCATTAGGTTTAGTACTTAATGAAAAAGCCGTAAGTGAAATGGGCTTGAAAAACCCGATCGGTGCGCGGCTAACCAGTCCGGGCGTTACATTGAAGGATGGCTCAAATGTTATTTTTACGGTGATAGGCGTGGTTAAAGATTTCCATTATCAATCGTTACACCAAAAAATTACACCACTGATATTCAACAGCGGCCAGCGTAATAATACGGTGTTTGGGGAGATAGGGGTAAAGGTAAAATCAGATCATTTTCAGAGCACCCTAAACAGTATCCAGCATACCTGGGATAGTTTCGTTAAAGATCACCCCTACCATTACAACTTCCTCGACCAAACCGTTGCCGAACAATATCATGCCGAGCAAACTGCACAAAAGGTATTCAGCGTGTTTACCGTGTTGGCCATCTTTATTGCCTGTATCGGTTTAATGGGTTTAGCAGCTTATGCTACCCAACAACGCATCAGGGAAATTGGCATCCGCAAAGTATTGGGTGCATCTATCAGTGGTATTGTAAGCATGCTCTCGGTTGATTTCCTGAAATTGATCCTGTTTGCAAGCCTTGTGGCCTTCCCGATAGCCTGGTTTGCCATGCACAGCTGGCTGCAAAACTTTGCTTACCGCGTTGCCATCAACTGGCTGGTATTTATACTGGCGGCTGGTATTTCGGTATTGATCGCGATGCTTACCATCAGCTTCCAGGCCATTAAAGCAGCATTGACGAACCCGATAAAAAGTTTGAGAAGCGAGTGAATTTAGTTGAGAGGGAGTGAGTGGTGAATGAGTGAGTTGTAACCCCATAATAGTTGATTAGATAAAGAGCTAAAAATAAAATGTTGATAATAAATGTGGTTCACGTGTGCAAAGACTGACAACCGACAACTGATAACTGACAACAGAAATGATAAAGAACTACTTTAAAATAGCATGGCGTAAGCTTAAAAAGAACAGGCTGTATTCGTTTGTGAATATATTGGGTTTAACGGCAGGGTTGGCCAGTTGCTTGTTAATTGGTTTGTATTTATATAATGAATTAACTTACGATAATTTCCATCAGAATGCCAACCGTATTGCGCGGGTTACTATGGAATATAACCACGGCAGTACAAGCAAAACAGCAGTTACAGGTAGTAAAGATGGCCCGCAATTAAAAAGAATGTTCCCGGAAGTAGAAGATTACGTGCGGACTATCAGATACGATGGTGTTTTTAATAAGGATGGTAAGTTTTTCCACGAAGATAATATCCTTTATGCCGATCAGCCTTTCTTCAAAGTATTCTCTTTTCACCTGTTAGAAGGAAGCGCTGCACAAGCATTATCTGCACCAGATCATATCGTGCTTACATCGGCAATGGCTAAAAAGTATTTTGGCGATGCAGACCCGATGGGCAAAACCCTTAAATTGGGTAAGAAAGACTATGTGGTAAGTGGCATTGCCGCAAACATCGCACCCAACTCACAGATTCATTTTGATTTTGTGGTGCCCTTCGATGTACTTTCAGCTGCCAAAAATGAAGAATGGTTTTCGGCTAATTATGTTACCTATCTGTTGCTGAAAAATGGCAACAATATCCAGCCGCTGCAAAAACAAATTAGCGCTTATATGCAGCAGGTAAGCGCCGGCGAGCTTAAAATGACTGGCCAGGAATATTTAACCTTAAATCTCGAACCGCTAAAAAGTGTTCACCTGCACTCGCAGCTTAGCGGCCTTGAGTTAAATGGAAGTCTCACTTATATCTACATCCTGTTCAGTATTGCGCTGCTTATTTTAATTATTGCAGCGGTTAACTATACCAACCTGGCAGTAGCGCAATCGGCAGGACGGAGTGCCGAAATCAGCATCCGTAAAGTGTTAGGGGCAAGTACCCTGCAACTGTTCAGGCAGTTTATTGGCGAGTCTGTATTCTTTACCACTCTCGCTACCGTGCTGGCTATATTGGTAGCTTACACTTTGCTACCTCAGTTTAATGCAATGGCTGGAAAGAACTTCACTACTGAAGATTTGCTGAATCCCATTGTATTAGTTTTATTAATGATATTGAGCATTGTAATCAGCTTTGTTGCTGGTGCCTACCCATCGCTGTTGTTATCGAACGTTAAACTTATCAAGCTTTTAAAATCGGGTTTTGCATTTACGGGTAATACATCGTTGCGCCAATCGCTTATTGTGTTTCAGTTTGTAATTTCCTTCTTCCTTATTATATCTACCACAATTATTATTCGCCAGCTTAATTACATCCAGACTAAAGATGTGGGCTATAACCGCAATAACGTGATTGTTTTGCCGCTCGATTATAATTTATATCCGGTTGTTAATACCCTTAAAACACAAATGGCCGCCGTGCCTAATGTTGAAGGGATTAGCGTGGCTAATTCATCGCCGGTTAATGTGGGCTGGGGCGATGGTATTACCACTCACGATGGCAAAAAGGTAATGGTGAATGCCATACCTGCCGATGAAAATTTTGTGTCGATGTTTAAGCTGAAAATTTTAGCAGGCACTAATTATACCCATGCAGATGTACTGCAAATGGATACTACCAATAATGGTAAAAACTTCAAGTATTCATTCATTATCAATGAATCGACCGCTAAGGCATTGGGCTGGACGCCGGAAGAAGCCATTGGCAAAACCATTAACAGAGGGAATGATGGAGTAGTAAAAGCCGTGGTAAAAGATTTCAATTTCAGATCGCTGCACGACCCGATAACGCCGTTGATTATCTTTTTGGATAACAATAATACCAATGCGCTTTTCTTAAAAGTGGCCGATAAAAACGCCCCGCAAGTATTGCATGATCTGGAGGCGATCTGGAAACATGAGGTTGCCAATTATCCGTTCTCTTATCATTTTCTTGATGATGACTATAATGCCATTTACGTATCAGAACAACGTACTGCCGCCATATTTAAAACCTTTGCAATACTGGCCGTTTTATTAGGTTGTTTAGGTCTGTTCGCGCTTACGGCATACTCAGTACTTAACCGCACTAAAGAAATAGGCATCCGTAAGGTATTGGGGGCATCTGTAAGCAGCATCACCTTAATGCTTTCTAAAAACTTTATGAAACTGGTTTTGGTAGCCATTGTCATAGCTTCGCCCATTGCCTGGTATGCTATGCACAGGTGGTTGCAGGATTTTGCCTACCGGATAGCTATCCAATGGTACCTGTTTGTACTGGCTGGTTTGGTAACCATTATTATTGCTTTTGTAACGGTAAGTTTCCAATCTATAAAGGCAGCAGTTAGCACACCAGTTAAAAGTTTACGCAGCGAGTAACTGTAAATTAATGTAAATCAGTTATTTATTTTTTAGAAATGAAACATATTCCTAAAAGATGTGTGTGAAATAACCGAAAAAATATCGGATATTTGGCTAAGCCCACAGTCACATGAAAACGCCCCTCATAACACTGGTCCTGATATTTGTATACAGTATCACTTTCGCCCAGGTAAACTGGACTAACGAGCCGCTTATACAAAAGCAAATTAAAGACCCTATACGTAGTGTTAGTGTTAAAACTTTGGCCGGTAATATTGCTGTAATAGGCACCAGTGACCAACCCAGTATAGAGGTATACGTTGATGCCATTAATGAGGCCACTTCATCAAAAGCCGAACTGAGACGTTTTGTAGAGCAGGATTATGCCATTGATATGGTAGTACGCGATCATCAGTTAATGGTATCTGCAACCTGTAAATACGGTGATAGCAACTGGAAAAAAGCTGTAAGTATTTCTTTTAAAATATTTGTTCCCCGTAATGTTGTTTGTAACCTCACTTCAAAAACAGGCAGTGTAAGCCTGGTGAATTTAGATGGCAACCAAACTTTTAACACCAGTGGGTCTGTAAACCTGGAAAAGATAACAGGGGTAATTAAAGGTCATACTGAAAGTGGTGATATTAACGTTTCTAATGCCGGTTCTGACATTGATCTGTCAACCAAAAGCGGTGATATAGTTGCCATGAATTGCCAGGGCAAGGTTAAACTCAAAACAGATGAGGGTGGTATTAACCTGAGCCGTTTGAAAGGTACTATTGATGCCGAAACACTGGCCGGTAATATCCTGTCGGACGAGATTGACGGTACTTTTAATACCCAAACCACAGCAGGTGATATAACCCTGAAACGGATGTCGTGCCATTTAACAGCAACTACGGTATCGGGCACTATTAATGCCGAATTATCTAAAGCCTGTAAATCCATTAAGCTCAATGCTACCGAAGGGGATGCCAATATTATCCTGACATCAAAAGATGGTTTTAACCTCAATTGTGAAGGAAAATCTATTAGCGGTGATATGCCTAAAAAATTCTCAGGCACTAATGATGGTAAAAAGTTATCGGGAGCTGTATTTGGTGGAGGAGTACCGGTTGAAGTGCATGCCGCATCTGGCGAAGTTAAAGTGCAGTTTATATAAGCAATCAACTTATTTAATATAATGGAGCGGTACAAATGTGCCGCTCTTTTTTTTGCTTTATTGTTCGGAATCAATCACTTACATAGTGTATCAAAACCGTACGCATCGTGTTACACAATCGTACACCATTTAATTATTTATTGAATATAAATATTTGATAATCAATAATTTGATTGTTTGGTATGGAATTGTAACTATAGTGTACGATAAAACAAATTATTGCTACATGAAAACACTCCAAAACATATTTACGATCTGCATTTTAGGGATAGCATTAGCTGCTACGGCACAAACTACACATAAGGATGTAGTTGCAGTTTACCATAAATCGATAGATGATGATGGCAAAACATTGCATATCGCTATTGAAGGAATAAAGAACAAAAGCCAGCCCATTAAATTTGAACGTACCTATGATATAAAAGGAATGAGCAAAATGCAAAGAGATTCTATCATTAAACACGTTACCGACTCACTGGGGGTTAAATAATACAGCATTATGTTTAAAAATTACATTAAAACTGCCTGGCGTAATTTGTGGAAAGGCCGCGTATTCAACAGCATGAATATTGTTGGGCTTTCGGTAGCTATTGCGAGCTCAACATTGTTATTGCTGACTGTGTTTTTCGAATCATCGTACGATAACTTTCATAAAAATATCGACAATATTTACCAGGTATATTTTACCATAAGCAGACCGGGCGCACCACAAAAAACAGGTTCAATGCCTGTACCGTTAGCTCCAACCTTAAAGGCAGATTATCCCGATGTGAAATACATTACCCGTGTAACAGGCGGCCCGCCGGCAACTGTAACTTATGGTGATAAGCAAATACAACAAGAGGTTAATTTTGTTGATGCCGATTACTTTAACATTTTCTCATTTCCGATCATCAAAGGAAATAAAACAGCATTAACCGGTTTAAATGATGTGGTATTAACCAAAGCTTCGGCCAAAGCTATTTTTGGCGATGCCGACCCGATTGGTAAAACCATCGTTGTAAAATACGACGATCAGCCGCGGAGTTTTATCGTAAGTGGTTTGACGGATAATTATCCGGCTAACTCGAGCCTTGGGTCTGATCTTACGGTCCGTTTCGAAAATTCTGGTAGCTACAAAGAGCTGTTAAAAGTCTGGGATTCGCGCACGCATATTGTATACGTACAGTTAAACGCCAATGCCAACCCTGCCAGGTTTGAGCAGGGTTTAAAACCATTTGTAAAGAAATACCTGAAACAAGATCTGGATGATTTAAAGCGTGACGGCGCCAAACCACTGACAGATGGCGAGCGCGAATCATTGGGCATTTTTCCATTTAAAGACAATCACTTTAATACCGATATGGGCGCTGTTTACGGTTCGCCAATCAGCAAAACTTATGTGGGTGCCTTATTGGTTATTGCCATATTTATATTGATCATTGCCTGCATCAACTTTGTTAACCTATCGGTAGCCCGCTCATTTACCCGTGCCCGCGAAATTGGGGTGCGCAAAACTTTAGGGGCAGGTAAGTGGCAATTGCTAACCCAGTTTTGGACAGAAACCGTAATGATATGCCTGATTGCTTTGGTTGCAGGTATTAGCCTTGCTGCACTGGTGATGCCTGGCTTTAAAGCAGCTTTTCAGAGTGGGATAAAGCTTAATATGCTTTTACAGCCGCTGCAACTGTTTACAATTATTGGTCTGTTCTTTTTTATTACCATTGCAGCTGGTTTTTATCCTGCTTTATTGATGCTGCGCTATAAAACTACCCAGGTTTTAAAAGGATCTGTAAATACGCAAAAGCCCGGCAAGGTGCGTAACATATTACTGGTGGTACAATTCTCGCTGGCTACTATCCTCACTATTTGTACCCTTATTATCTGGCAGCAGATCAGCTATCTGCAAACCAAGCCACTGGGCTATAATAAAAACGAGGTAATCAGTATCCCGATTGGTAATAGTATCAATGGTTTGCAGGCCGTACAGTTGTTCCGTAACCAGATGGCCGGCGAACCGGGCGTGGTGGGTATCAGTGGTTCTTATATTAATTTGGGCAGGGGCAAAGATGGCTCGAGCAGCAACTCGGTACGTGGGTTCAATTACAAAGGACACGAGATCCGTACGCATGAGCAAACGGTAGATTTTGATTTTCTGAAAACGCTTGATATTAAACTCGCAGCCGGTCGCGATTTTTCGAGAGATTATGCCGCAGATAGCAATAACGTAGTAATTAACGAGAAAATGGCCGCCTTAGTTGGCAAGGGTAATGTAGTAGGCACCTATTTGCCGATGCGCGATGGCGAACCGCCAATGCAAATCATTGGTGTGTTTAAAGATTATAACTTTCAATCGCTGCATGAAGAGGTTGAACCATTGACGCTGACGATGAAAAAGGATTTTCCGATCAGCTACATATTTGTTCGATTGAAATCTAATAACCTGCTGAATGATTTCGACCGGGTAAAAGCAAAATGGCATGCGGCTTTCCCTAATATTGAGTTTACCGGTTCGTGGCTTACAGAAAATACCGAAAAGCAATACCGTGCCGAGAAACGCTTGTCAACCATATTTATCAGCGCGGCAATCATCGCTATTATTATTTCTTGCATCGGTTTATTGGCCATCTCAATCATGGTAATTGTACAACGTACTAAGGAGATAGGGATCCGTAAGGTGTTAGGATCTAGCGTGTCGAGCATTGTGATTTTACTGTCGCGCGAGTTTGCCAAACTGGTATTAGTGGCCGCAGTAATCGCTTTCCCGGTTGCCTGGTGGGTAATGCATAAATGGCTGGAAGGCTTTGCCTACCGCATCACTATCCAATGGTGGATTTTTGCGCTGTCTGCATTAATAGCTCTTACCATTGCTTTACTAACTATAAGTATTCAGGCGGTAAGAGCTGCATTGGCCAACCCGGTTAAGAGCCTGAAGAGCGAATAGATCTAGTTTTAAATTAGTGAGGGACTGAGTTAGTGAGTGTTAAAAGGCATTTTTTCATTAATTCAAAAATCGACAATAAATACTCAATCACTCACTAATTCACTCATTCAAAATTGAATTTTATGATACGTAATTACTTTAAAATAGCCTGGCGTAACCTTAGCCGCAATAAGGTAAGCAGCATTATAAACATTAGCGGTTTAGCTATTGGTTTGGCCTGCGTGTTGTTTATTGGCATGTATGTAAAAGATGAGCTGAGTTACGACCGCTTTTTTAAAGATAACGACCATATTTTCCGTGTTAACCTGGATGGTAAAATGGGTAACGACGAGTTTTTGCTCGGTCATACGCCACCACCTGTTGGTGCCGCGTTGAAAAGCAATTTCTCTGAGGTTGAAAGTTATGCACGGATCTATAAACCCAATAACGAGATCATTTATTTCGAAAGTAATGGTCAGAAAAAATCATTGACCGAGAAAAACCTGTTGGCTGTTGATTCTAACTTTCTTCAGCTTCTAAATTATCCCCTGGTAGTCGGTAATGCTGCAACTTGTTTAAGCGGCGTAAATTCTGTTGTGTTAACAGAACGTGCTGCTAAAAAGTATTTCGGTGATGCATCGCCTATTGGTAAAACCTTGGTGTTTGATGAATACGCTAAGCCGTTTACCGTTACTGCGGTACTGAAAGATCTTCCCGCACAATCGTCATTGCAATTTGATATGCTTCAATCTACTGAAAGCATCCCGCCTGTAAAGCATTTTAACTGGAGCTGGGTATGGCTGCAAATGGGTACTTATGTAAAGTTGAAACCTAACGTAGCTGTAGATGCCGCCAGTATGAAACGCCTGGAAAGCAGGTTCCCGGCCATGGTAAATCAACAAGCGGCAAGTGCATTTAAACGTATTGGCCAACCCTGGGACGAGTTTAAAAAGAAAGGCGGCCACTGGGACCTGCACCTGCAACCCATTACAGAGCAGCACTTGTATTCAGTTAACGTAGGTACACGTTATTTTAATCAGAGCGACATTAAGTATGTATATATATTTTCGGCTATTGCACTGTTTATAATACTGCTGGCTTGTATCAATTTCATGAACCTTTCTACTGCACAGGCTGCGCGCAGAGCAAAGGAGGTGGGGATTAGAAAAGTACTGGGTTCGGCACGTAAACAATTAATCGGTCAGTTTATGGCTGAGGCATTTTTATACTGTTTATTTGCTGCTTTTGTGGCAGTAGTAATTGTTGCCTTGGCATTGCCTGCATTTAATCAGTTAGCAGCGAAGGAGCTGAGTATTAATACACTGTTTGGTTTACAGGCAATTGCAGGTATTGGTGCATTGATCGTAATTACCTCTTTACTGGCCGGTAGTTATCCGGCGTTCTTCCTCACGTCATTAAAGCCGGTAAGTATTTTAAAAGGCAGCAGTATCTTCAAAGATTCGAGCGGGTTTTTAATGCGCAATGCGCTGGTTATATTTCAGTTTACGGTTTCAACTGTGCTTATTATTTGTACGCTGATTGTTTACAAGCAACTGCATTATACCCAAACCAAAGATCTCGGCTTCAATAAAGAAAACGTACTCGTTATTCAAAATGCCGAACGTTTGGGCCAGAGCGAAGAAAGCCTTCGCCAGGAACTGCTGCGTTTGCCAGAGATCAGCAATGCCACCATAGCCACCGGTATACCAACCCAAAATAGGTTTGCAGACACCTATATCCCCGAACTGGAACCGGGCAATACCAAAAGTGGTGAGAACAACATCCTGCTAGCTTCATTTATTGTTGATGAAGCCTTTGCACCAACCCTGGGATTAAAAATGGCCAACGGTCGTAATTTCTCTAAAGAATTTGCCGATTCTGCCTCTGTCGTTATCAACGAAGCTGCTGCTAAACAAATTGGCTGGAAAAACCCAATCGGCAAAACCATGACTTATCCGGGTGGCAACAACACACAGTTTAAAGTAGTAGGAGTGGTTAAAGATTTCAATGTAGAATCATTGCATCAATCTGTACCGCCGTTTGCATTGTTCTACAAAACATCTAAAACTTACGGTTCATCTACCTCATATATCACCGTTAGGATAAAGCCGGGTGATTATGCCGCAACAATAGCTGCGATACAAAGCAAATGGAGATCGTTTATGCCTGATACGCCGTTCGAATATACCTTCCTCGATGCCGAATTTGATTCGCTTTACCGTGCAGATCAAACAATTGGGCAGGTGTTTAGTGTGTTTACGTTCCTGTCGTTAACCGTAGCTTGCTTAGGTTTACTGGGATTAGCCATTTACACTGCGCAACGCCGCACCAAAGAGATCGGTATCCGTAAAGTGCTGGGCGCATCAATCGAAAACGTGGTGACTATGCTCTCGAAAGATTTCCTGAAACTGGTTATTGTAGCGTCAGTAATTTCCTTCCCTATAGCCTGGTATGCTATGGATAAATGGCTTCAGGATTTTGCTTATCGCACCCCCGTAAGCTGGTGGATCTTTTCCCTGGCAGCAGGTATAACATTGATAATTGCGCTGGCTACTATCAGCTTTCAATCCATTAAAGCCGCGTTGACTAACCCGATAAAAAGCCTGAGGAGTGAATGAGACTAATGATAGAATGATAGAGTGAGTGAATGATAGAATAATGATAGAATGATAGAATCTTGATTTTAGTTCTTTCCATTCACTCATTCTATCATTCACTCCTTCAAAATTATTTTAAAATCGGTGCAACTATTCTAAAAATATGCGCGTCTGATAGGTAACCAAATTCAACGTTTATGAAAATCAACCTTATTTTAACAATGCTTTGCCTGGGCAGTACTGTGGCCATGGCTCAAAATGATAAACAAACTCCGTTTTTAACTAAATCGCTGGCCAGTTATGGTATTAAACAAGCCTTTGTAAATACTTCGGGTGGCAGCATCCAGGTAAGTGGTGTTACCGATGGTTCGGCACGGGTAGAAGTTTACGTAAATGACAACCATGGCCAGCAATTAAGCAAAGAAGAAGCCCAAAAACGTATTGAGAAAGATTACACTCTTGATATAGACGTTCACGATGGTGAAGTACATGCTACAGCGAAATCGAAGAGAGAAAGTAACTGGGGTTGGAATAATAACAATATCAGCATCTCTTTTAAAGTATATGTGCCGGTAAAAACTTCTACCAATTTAAATACAAGCGGCGGCAGTATCCATCTGGATAATTTATCGGGCAACGAAAAATTTGAAACCAGCGGTGGTAGCCTACACCTCGACCACTTAGCGGGTGTTATTAAAGGTGAAACCAGCGGCGGCAGTATCCATGTATCTGATTCGAAAGATAATATCGATCTGCAAACTAGCGGCGGTAGCATTTCGGCAGATAATTGCCAGGGTACTATCCGTTTAGAAACCAGTGGTGGCTCTTTAAACTTAACCCGTTTAAGTGGCAGTATTAAAGCTAATACCAGTGGTGGCAGCGTACATGGCGACGATATTGGCGGGGAACTAATTACCGGTACATCGGGCGGCAGTATTAACCTAAGCGGTATTGATGGCAGCCTTGATGCATCAACCAGCGCAGGTAGCCTGCATGCGCAATTTAAACAGGTTGGCAAATATGTTAAGCTTGAGGTAAGTGCCGGCCATATAGATTTAATTTTGCCAGCTAAGCAAGGCTTAAACCTCGATTTGCGTGGCAATACTATAATCAAATCGCAATTAAACAACTTTAATGGCGATACGGATAAAGAGCATCTTCGTGGCACTGTAAATGGTGGTGGCGCTGTGGTACGTGCCGATGCAGGCAGCGGCCGTGTAAACTTGTCGTTTAACTAATTGATGTAATATAGTGTGATTAATAGTGGAAGCAGGCCGGGTATTTACCCGGCCTGCTTTTTTTATGCAAATGGCTGTAAGTATAATTTCGGCCGAAAATTGTATCATTACCGTACGCACCGTGTTACACTACCGTACAGTTTAAATACTTAAACTAAATATTAAAATATTGATAATCAGTATTTTAAATGTTTGGTATGTTATTGATACTTTAGTGTTCGGTTAAGCAACCAAAAAACAACAGATCACAAACAATTTGTATATGTTATCCTTAAAAAATATCTCTAAATACTATCAGGCCGGTGGCAATAAAACTTATGTGTTAAACAATGTAAGCCTTGATGTTGATGCCGGCGAATTTGTATCAATAATGGGCCCTTCGGGTTCGGGCAAGTCAACCTTGTTAAATATCATCGGTATGCTCGATGAGCCTTCTGAAGGTTATCACTACTTCATGAAAGAAGCTGTTCATCAACTGAAAGAAAAAGCACGTTCGGCTTTATACAAACAATACATCGGTTTCGTTTTCCAGGCTTATCACCTAATTGATGAGCTTACCGTTTACGAAAACATCGAAACCCCGTTAATTTATCAGGACATTAAAAGCAGCGAGCGCAAGGCATTGGTTGCCGATATGCTGGACCGTTTCCAGATCGTGGGTAAGAAAGATCTTTTCCCTGCACAGCTATCAGGCGGCCAACAGCAATTGGTGGGCATTGCCCGTGCACTGATCACCAAGCCCCGTTTAATACTGGCCGATGAGCCTACCGGTAACCTCAATTCAAAACAAGGGGAGGAGATTATGGAGCTTTTCCGCAAGCTGAACAAAGAAGATAAGGTTACCATTATCCAGGTTACCCACAGCGAAAAAAATGCCGAGTACGGTTCGCGCATTATCAATGTGCTGGATGGGAAAATTGATTCATCAAGAAACGTTTAATACTGTAATGAGATACTTTAAATACATATTATTTGCGCTAACCCTTTGCTCATCTGTTCCGGCTTTTAGTCAAACTGATAGTCTGTACACCCTACAACAATGTATCGACATCGCCATAAAAAATAACCTTACTGTTAAGCAAAGCGAGCTGCAAATGGACCGCGATAGGATCTACTGGAACCAGGCCCGCGAAAACCTGCTACCACAGGTATACGGCGATGCATCGCGCAGCATTAACAATGGCCGCAGTTTAGACCCTACAACCTACACTTACGCTAACCAGCAGATTACGAATGATAACTACAGCCTTAACAGTAGTCTGGTGTTATTAAAAGGGTTAAGCCTGATGAATAGCATTAAGCAAACTTCATTGGCTTACCAGGCTGGTAAACTCGATTTTCAACAGGCCAAAAATGATATTACTTTAAACGTAATTACCACTTATCTGCAGGCTTTGGAGAATGAAGATCAGATTTCGTTAACACAAACACAGATAGAGCTTTCGCAACAATCGTTAGACAGGTTAAACATATTGAACAAGGACGGCAGCATTTCGCCATCAGATGTAACAGATGCCCGCGGACAGTTAGCCACTAATAAATTATCGCTGATAGATGCCCGCAATTCTATGTACGCACAGAAGTTAAACTTGTTGCAGTTGATGAATGTGCCTTATAACAGAAACGTAAAACTACAGCGTTTATCGGCCGATGAATTGCCTGCACAATATAAACTAACGGTTGATGAGGTTTATAACAATGCTTTGAATGATTACCCCATGGTAAAAGCGGCAGACCTGCGTTTAAAAAGTACCGATAAAGAAGTAGCGGCAGCAAAAGGCATTTATTATCCAACATTAACTGTAGGCGGCGGCCTGTCGAGCTATTATTCAAGTTTCGATAATACGGGCTACCATAGCCAGATCAATAACAACTATAATTACGGTGTTAATATTGGTTTACATATCCCGATACTGAATTTCTTTCAAACACGCAATAATGTAGCCCTGGCTAAAATTGATAGGTTGAATGCACTGTATACAACTCAAACCACTAAAATAACTTTAAAGAAAAATGTGGACCAGGCGTATGTAAATATGACATTGGCTTACGAGCGTTATCAGACACTGGTTGAACAGGTTGATGCCTACACCCAATCATTTAAAGTAGCCGAAACCAAGTTTAACGCCGGTGTAATAACCTCGGTTGATTATATCACCATCAGGGGCTTTATGGACCGTGCAAACCTAAGCCTTATTAGCGCACGCTACGATTACTTTATCCGCATTAAAATACTGGATTATTACCAGGGAAAACTGGCGCTATAGTAGCTTAATTATCTCTATCACAAAAAAGGCGAAGGATTTAAATCCTTCGCCTTTTGTTTTATCCGGCTGTATTTTCTTCGTCAGATTCATCTGCGGGTTCCCAAAGCTCAATCATGTTGCCTTCCGGGTCGAGGATATGGGCGAACTTGCCGTACTCATATTCTGCAATCTCATCAACAATGGTCACATTGTCTTTTTTTAGCTCTGCTAACAAATCAACCAGGTTTTCAACCCGGTAGTTGATCATAAACGGTTTGGTTGAAGGATTGAAATGCTTGGTATCCTGCGGAAAGGTACTCCATGTTGTAGATCCCTTTTTCGATGGGTCTTCATCCTCTCGCCAGTCAAAAGTTGCTCCATAGCCTTTATTCTCCAATCCAAGGTTTTTGGTGTACCATTCGTTCATCGCTTTCGGATCGTCGCATTTAAAAAATATGCCGCCAATGCCTGTTACTTTTTTCATATTAAATGTGTTGTATGTTTAAGAGTTGATATAAAATGATATTAAGCTATAATTGGTTGTTGCTTGTTAGATCGTTTTAATATTAATGCGGCAATTAAAGTTATTACCAACCCCACAGGTAAAACCTCCAGGTAAGTAAGTACAATAACCCCAAACGGGCTTTTATACATCTGTATGTAGCTTGCCATTGATGCCCTTTGCTTATCAAGTTCTGCTGCGCTTGCCCCGTGGCTTTTAGCCTGGGCAAGGGTGTGGGCAACGTATTTATCCATAAAATCAGGCATAAAAACGTAGTAGTCAACCAGCCAGGCCAGCACATAAATGGTTGATGCAATAAGCGTAATATAAAGCCCCACCTGAAATGCTTTCCAGAAAGCGATATGGCCATTATTATATTTATCCCTGTAGCTTTTTATGCCCACAAATACAAAGGAGAAGGCCACAATCATTGATCCGTAGCCCAGCCACATGTTGGCCTGTGTATCGGGATGATCGTAACAGGCTGTATAAATAAAGGCCATCCACACGATGAAAATTAACCCGGCTATTGATCCGAAAACAAATACAATCTTTTTCATATCATTTATTTAATTAGTGGTTTGATGGTACAAATCTGAGTATTCGACAATTGATCAGGCTCATACTTTCGGGTGATTTTGCTAATCGGGATACAATTTAATACTAAAGTATGAGTATTACTAAGGTATAAGGCAAAGCCTTTTAGCCATTTCAACAGCCTGGGTGCGGCGTTTTACCTCCATCTTTTCAAAAAGTTTTGCCGAATGCGTTTTGATGGTATTTAAGGAAACAAATAAGCGGTCGGATATTTCCTGGTTACTTAAGCCGTCGGCCATTAATTGTAATACCTCAAGCTCGCGTTTACTTAGGTTTAGCCGTTCTAATTCGTTTTGATTGATCGCAAACTCATCTGTTGTATTCTCAATATAAACATGCTTTTCTACCACTACCGTTTTTACTTTAGGCTTGGTAAGTTTAAGTGCCAGCCAAATGCCCAATGCAGTAAAAAATATAGCGATGGCACCGGCATAAGCCTCAAAAGCGTAATCAACCAATATCAGGCGATATTCCAGCCACTTCAATAGCAATAATAATACGGCCAGTGCGGTTCCGTACAATATGAGGTGTTTGTTTTTTACCAATATATTGGAGGGCATTCTAATAGGGCTTTATCAGTTAAAAATAATATATTTTGAAGAGAAAAAAATGTCTGTAAATGGCAGAAGGCTGTTTTTTTGAGTTATTATATATTTGCAACACAAAAAATACCGTTTACAGTTATAACATTTTAAACTATCACTATGAAAAAAATTACTTTACTATTGGTTGTGCTTGTGGGCATGACGATTAATATGGCATCAGCCCAACTGCTGCCAACGTTTCAATTTGGGATTAAGGGAGGCGTAAACCTTTCTAATATTTCAACATCGGGTAATGTATTCAATAATTTAAATACCGATAACCGTGCAGGTTTTTTAGGCGGTGTATGGGCAAGGATAGGCGGCGCAGGTTTGCACTTCCAGCCCGAGCTTTATTACACCAGCAAAAATGTAACTTTTAAAAACGATGCAGGCGCTTATGATAAAGCCGAATTTAAAAGCATCGATGTGCCTTTGTTAATAGGCACCCGCTTTGGAGTACCTGCTTTAGGAGTGCGTATAAATACTGGCCCGCTGGTTTCTTTTGCAATTGATAAAAATCAGGATATTCATGGTGCACTTACTGAAGCTTCTGATCTGCATTATAAAGATCAGAACTATGCCTGGCAGTTTGGCGCAGGTGTAGATATCAAGAGTATTTCCTTCGATCTGCGTTACGAGTTAGGTTTAAGCAAGGTTGATAATTTTGCTGATGATGGCCACGCTAAAATCAACATGTTTAACCTTACTGTTGCTTACCGCTTGTTTGGTTTATAATTAGTTAGCCTAGCACAGAAACATTTGTGCTATGCTACGTTTACATTTGTGCTATTGTACTTGTTGTAGTATTTACACTATATTTATCAACCAATTACACCCGGACTGATAATTAGTATTGATTGGCCTTTCGGCAACACACAATAGGTACAATAGCTCATGAAATTTAGAAGCAAGTTTTCGCTTATAACTGCTTGTTTAGCTTCGCTGCTGGCATTTAATCAAGCCAATGCCCAAAACGCCGATAGTATCCGTTTAAACCAGATTGGCTTTTACCCCAACGCCCCAAAAAAAGCGATTATTTTAAATACCGATCGCGGTGCTTTTTATATCGAGACCGGAGCCGGTAAAAAGGTATTTACGGGCAGCGTCAGCCGTTCAGTAAGTAAGGCCTTTAATGGAAAATATACTGGCATCGCCAATTTCTCTGCACTAAATACTCCCGGAACCTATAAACTCGTTATCCCGCAAAAAGTAGAATCTTATACTTTTTCTATCTCCAACAATGCACTTAAAAGTGTGGCCGATGGTGCTATCAAAGGTTTCTACTACATCAGGGCTTCCACAGAATTGAAGGAACAGTATGCCGGCAAATGGTACAGGGCGGCAGGCCATCCCGATGATAAGGTATTGATCCATTCTTCAGCTGCCAGTAAAGATCGTAAAGAGGGAACAGTGATCTCATCGCCCGGTGGCTGGTATGATGCAGGCGATTATAACAAGTATATTGTAAACAGCGGAATTTCTACTGCAACGCTATTATCGTTGTATGAGGATTTTCCGGCCTATATGCAAACTGTAAAGCTGAACATCCCGGAAAGCAACGATAAACTGCCCGATGTTTTAAACGAAGTGCTCTGGAACCTGCGCTGGATGCTTACTATGCAAGACCCTGCCGATGGCGGCGTTTACCACAAACTAACTAACGCCGCATTTGATGGCATGGTTATGCCCGACCAAACCAGCACACCCCGTTATGTAGTGCAGAAAGGCACAGCTGCCACTTTAGATTTTGCCGCGGTTATGGCTCAGGCGAGTCGCATCTTTGCCAAATATCCGCAGCAGTTACCCGGGCTGGCAGATTCGTGCCAGAAAGCAGCCATACACGCCTGGGAATGGGCTGTGAAAAATCCAACTGTGCTGTACAATCAGGATAAAATGAATAAGACCAAAAAGCCCCAGATTAATACCGGGGCTTATGGCGATAATAAAGTAGATGACGAATTTGTATGGGCGGCCTGCGAATTATTAGTCACCACAAAAAATAATATTTATACCCCGTATATTAAGTTAGTACCGGTTGAAGCCATAACTGTACCTACCTGGAGTGATGTACGCACTATGGGCTATTACACACTGCTGAAGCATGAGGATATTGTATTAACTACTTCCTTTAATGAATTACCGGGGCTTGAAATCGATTTTCTGAAATTTGCAGATAATCTGGTTGCCGGCGCGAGTGATGATGCTTATCAAACTGTAATAGATAAATCTGCCAAAAACTTTGGATGGGGGAGTAACTCCGTAGCAGCTAACCAGGGGATGGCTTTGATATTGGCTTATAAATTGAATGGCGATCAGAAATATCTGGACAATGCCCTCGCCAATCTCGATTATCTTTTAGGCCGAAATGGTACGGGCTATTGTTACTTAACCGGCTTTGGCGATAAACAGGTGATGCACCCGCACCACAGGCCATCTGTTGCCGATGGGATAGAGGAGCCGGTTCCGGGTTTACTGGCAGGCGGACCCAATCCTGGTATGCAGGATAAAATACCTACGGCATCAAAAGTACCTGACGAAGCTTATATCGACGACGACCGCGCGTATGCCGTAAATGAAATTGCCATCAACTGGAATGCACCGTTTGTATACCTGGCCAATGCGATACAAGCGATAGAAAGCGTCACGAAGAAAAACAGGAAATAATTCAGAAGAAACTCAAATCAACAATCTCAATCAAAACCAAACAAATGACAAGATTTACAAAAATCTGCAGCCTCATGTTATTCGGCTCGGTCAGCCTGATGGCCCAGTCTAAGAAAGCTGTAGTGGCATCGGCAAGCCCACTCGATAAAAAAGTAGACGCTTTAATTGCCGGGATGACACTCGAAGAAAAAGTAGGCCAGATGACCGAAGTAACCCTCGATGTGGTATCAAAAACCGGGGCACCTACTCACCAGCTGGATGTTTTTAAACTAAAAGAAGCTATCGAGAAATATCACGTAGGTTCTATATTAAACGTTAGCGGTACAGCTTATACACGCGAGCATTGGCACGATGTTATCGTATCCATACAAGCAGAGGCGGCTAAAGATCGCTTGAAAATCCCGGTGATTTATGGCATCGATGCCATTCACGGCGTTACGTATACGGTAGGCAGTACGCTATTTCCGCATGAGATTGCGATGGCAGCTACATTTAATAAAGATCTGGCTTACAAGGCAGGCGAAATTACGGCTTATGAAACCCGTGCAAGTTATATCCCATGGAATTATTCGCCGGTGTTGGACTTAGGTAAAAATGCCCTGTGGCCACGTATTTACGAAACCTTTGGCGAAGACCCTTATGTGGTTAAAACTATGGGCGCATCTATTATTAAAGGTTACCAGGGGAATGATATTGGCGATAAATATCACGTTGCTGCTTGTATGAAACATTACCTGGGCTACAGTGCACCATTAAGCGGTAAAGACCGTACCCCGGCCTGGATCCCGGATCGTTACATGCGCGAGTACTTTTTGCCATCATTTGCCGAAGCTGTTAAGGCAGGTGCAAAAACATTAATGATCAATTCCGGCGAAATTAACGGTATCCCCGTGCACAGCAGCAAATATTTACTGACTGACGTTTTGCGCGGCGAATTGAAATTTGATGGTATTGCTGTTACCGACTGGAGAGATATTCAATACCTGTACACCCGCCACCACGTAGCATCCTCACAAAAAGAAGCGGTGATGATTGCCGTTAATGCCGGTGTGGATATGAGCATGGTGCCTTACGAGTATACTTTCTTCGATTACCTGGTACAATTGGTACACGAAGGCAAAGTGCCGATGTGGCGTGTTAACCAAGCCGTACACCGTATCCTGAAAGTGAAGTATGAGTTAGGCTTATTCGATCGCCCGGTTGGTAACCCGGATGATTATCCAAAATTTGGATCAGAGGAGTTCCGTGCATCAAGTGTGCAGGCAGCGCGCGAAGCTATCACGCTTTTAAAGAACAACAACAATGTATTGCCGCTTAAAAAAGGCGTGAGAGTTTTGGTAACCGGCCCAACAGCTAATACCATGCGTTCATTAAACGGTGGCTGGAGCTATACCTGGCAGGGCGATGTGAGCGATAAGTTTGCTGCCGATAAAAATACCATATTGGAAGCTATCCAGAAAAAAGTAGGCAATGATAATGTAACTTACCAGGAAGGATCTAAATTCGACACTTTGACCAATGTTGAAGAAACGATCAAGGCCGCTAAAAAGTCAGATGTGATTGTGCTTTGTTTGGGCGAGTTATCGTATACCGAAAACGTAGGTAATATTGATGACTTGAACTTACCTGATGCACAAATTCAACTGGCTACCGAACTGGCTAAGACCGGCAAACCTGTAATATTGGTATTGGCCGAAGGCCGCCCGCGTATCATGACTAAGGCTGATAACCTTTCTGCTGCTACTGTGATGACTTACCTCTCAGGCAACGAAGGCGGTGATGCCCTTGCTGATATTTTGTTCGGCGACGTAAACCCTTCGGGCAGGTTGCCTATTACTTATCCGAGGTATGCCAACGCGCTGGTTAATTACTATCGCAAAAACTTAGAGAATGGTAACTCGGATGATAGCCACGGTTACAATCCGTTATATGAGTTTGGTTATGGTTTAAGCTATACTACTTTCCGTTACGGTAATGTACACCTGAACAACCCTGATTTGAAAGATGGGCAGACTTTAAAAATCTCTGTCGATGTAACCAACAGCGGTCAACGTGAAGGTAAGGAGTCGGTGTTATTGTTCATCAGTCAGTTGTATGCCAGCGTATCACCAGATACCAAACGTTTACGTGGATTCGACAAGATCAGCCTGAAACCGGGTGAAACTAAAACGGTAAGCTTTAACATTACCCCGGCCGATCTGGCTTTTATTAATGATGAAAGCAAATCGGTAACCGAACCGGGCGAGTTTAAGATCCAATTGGGCGATCAAACTCAAAGCTTTAACTACGTGTCGGCAAAACCGGTTGCGGCGCGTACCGGTAAATTGTAAAATCAATCAATCTACTATAATCCCCAAGGCTATCCTGATTTCAGGATAGCCTTTTTTGCTTTTATAATTATCGTTTTAGTTAAATAATATAAACTATAGTTTGTAAATAATGTTGTCCTATAACAAAAACTAAACAAAAACTAAACAAAACTATCTATGAAAGCAGCAGTGTTTCACAAACCGGGTGATATTACCTGTACCACAGTACCAGATCCTACCATTGAAAATGCAGGGGATGTAATTTTAAAAGTAACCGCGACAGCTATTTGCGGCTCTGATCTGCACATTCTTGATGGCGGTATCCCACAGGCGAAAGATATGGTGATGGGTCATGAGTTTATGGGTATTGTAGAAGAAGTTGGCCCATCCGTTAAAAATCTGAAACGTGGTGATAGGGTAGTAGTACCTTTCCCGATTGCTTGCGGGCATTGTTTCTTTTGTACCCATGGCGCTTCGCCGCATTGCGAAAACTCTAACCATGAACATTATGGGCCTGAAGGTGGCCTGGTAGATCAAAAAGGTGGTGCCTTATTTGGTTATACCGATTTATATGGTGGTTATAGCGGAGGCCAGGCCGAGTATGTGCGTGTACCTTATGCCGATGTAAGCCCGCGTATTGTGCCGGATAACATGACCGATGAGCAGGTACTTTTCCTGTCAGATATCTTCCCTACAGGCTGGTCGGCAATTGACTGGGCGCAGTTGAAAGGCGGTGAAGTAGTAGCTATTTTTGGATCTGGTCCGGTAGGCTTAATGGCACAAAAGGCGGCTTGGCTAAACGGTGCAAGTCGCGTAATAGCCATCGACCCGTTAAATTATCGCTTAGCACGCGCTAAACAAGCCAATAAGGTAGAAACCCTGAATCCACACGAAGTTGATGTAGTTGAAGCTATCCGCGAAATGACAGGTGGCCGTGGTGCCGATGTTTGTGTTGATGCTGTAGGTTTCGAGGCCGAACGCTCATTCCTTGATAAGGTTAAAGCAACCATCAACTTTGAGAAGGGGACCATGAAAGTGATTGAAACTTGCTTCAAAGCAGTTCGTCGTGGCGGTACCGTAAGCATTGTAGGTGTATACGGCACGCCTTTTGATAATTTCCCTGTTGGGCAAATGTTTGATAAGGGTATTACTATTAAACAAGGCCAGGCACAGGTACTAAACTATGTAGATCACCTGATCGATTTAATCAAACAGGAAAAAGTGGTATTGGATGATATTATATCGCACCGCTTACCGCTCAGCCAGGTATCCCATGCTTATGACATTTTCAAAAATAAGCAGGAAGACTGTGTTAAAGTAGTACTTAACCCCTGGGCATAATTGAGGACAAAGGAGGAAGGACGGAAAGACAAAAAGACGGGAAGAGCAAGGAGAAAGGACGGAAAGACAAAAGATGCAAAGAGCGAGGACGATGTAAGAATAAAGACGAAAAGATAAAAGAACTTGATAAATGCTATTTCTTTAGTTTGTAGTCTTACTTTTATCCTTTTTCTCTTTTCTCCTTTGTCTTTCAATCCTTTCTCCTTCAGTCTCTTAAACCGCTGTTACCGCAGTAATCAGCACCAGCCCAAGCATACAGAAAGTAAACACAAAGAAATACACAAAAGATATTCCTATCATCTTGCTAATAGTTCTGAAACGGCTTCGTTGGTACACAGCCTTAAGTGCTTTATAGATATAGAGGGTGATGCCAACAACGGCTGCAAAATCTGCCCAGCCATGCAGGTGCATTACGTTTGGTAACATGTTAATGAGCATTACTATCGCTAAAAACAAAAATAAGAAGCAATGCAGGTGGAACGAGAAGATCAAGTGTTCCACATAAAACTTGTGGTTTCGCCAAAAAGCAAACCTTAAAATAAGGGCAAATAAAGGCAGTAACACAAACATCATTTTAGGTACGTTGTGTTTTAACTCATCAGTAAACACTTCTTTAGCGCGGCTGCCATATTGTTTATAGGCAAACTGTTTACGAATGGCCATACGTTCAAAAAAACCATCACGCTCGGCAGCAGGAAGTTTTAGTTGAGACGCCTGATAATCCTCATAAGTAGAATCGGCGCTGTTATCAAACAAACGGGTAAAGAATGAATTGTCATCTTCGTCATCGTCATTATCCTTGTGTTTACTCTTGTGTTTTTTTACGTTAACTGTAGTAAGGCCTGCCTGTATAGTGGTATCCGGGTTTTTGATTTTAGGTTTCTGCACAGCAGATACTTTATTGGTATTAATTTTTACAAGCGTATCTTTATTAAAGGTTAGTGCTGTTGTGCTGGTTCCCGGCTTTTTGGCCGATGAATCAATTTTTACATTTTCTCCGTTAAGTGCTGCAGATTCAATAACCTTTTTTTGCAAATCAGTAAGGTTAGGATTGGCATCCAGTTTCTTTTTTAGGATAGCTGCCTTCTCTGCATTGTTCAGATTTTTTATATCGTCTTTTTTCTCTTCCTGGTTATGCTTAAATATCAGGATAAAGAAAATCAAACTAATAAAAATGTACATTTTAATAGGGTGCAGGTATTGTACCCGGCGGCCGGCCATGTATTCGTTAGTAAGCTTGCCCGGCTGAAATAACAGCGGTTTTAGGGTATGAAAAAACTGGTGGTCGAAGTGAAAGTAATCGCTGATGGCGTGGTTCATCAGGTGACCAAAGTTTTCTTTGATCTGTAAATTCTCCTGGCCGCAGTGATGACAAAATTTCCCTTCTAATTGGGTGCCGCAGTTTAAACAGTCGTTCTCATGGCGGTAGTGTTTCTTCATAATTAAAATTGCTTCCCATTAATACATGGGGATAAGGTGCTTATGTTTATTAAAATGTGTGTGCCACTAAAAATAGGAAAAATGCCTGCTGCTTTTATAAAAAACACAAAATAATAAGTTAAACATTGCAATAATCAATCTCCAAAAACACAAAAGCCCATCCGGATAATATCGAATGGGCTTTTGTATTATTGATTTTATGCTTTACGCATGTTGTATGGCATGCTTAAGTGCCGCATTGTGTTTATACCTAAATACAAACGGAAATATAACAGCAATAACAAGGGCGTAAGCCGCAAATGTTAGCCAGATACCATGCCAGTTGCGGCTATGATCGGCCAGGGTAAAAAACTTATCGATAATTACACCACTTGCCAAACTACCAAATAGTGCGCCAAAGCCGTTTACCATCATCATAAACAAACCTTGGGCGCTACCTCTAATCTCGGGCGTGGTTTGCGTTTCAACAAATAGTGAACCGGAGATATTAAAGAAGTCGAACGCCATGCCGTAAACAATGCATGAAAGAATGATCATCCACAACCCATCTGCCGGGTTACCAAATGCAAATAAGCCAAAACGTAATACCCAGGCCAGCATGCTGAACAGCATTACATTCTTGATACCAAATTTGCGCAGAAAGAACGGGATGGTTAAGATAAACAGCGTCTCAGACATTTGCGAGATCGACATAATAAATGCCGGGTGCTTTACTGCAAAGGTTGCCTGGTAAGCGGTTACTGTTTTAAACTCACCGATATAAGCATCGCCATAAGCATTAGTTAACTGTAAAGCAGCGCCCAATAACATAGAGAAAGCAAAGAATATAGCAAACTTAGGAGTTTTAAATAAGGTAAAGGCCTTTAAACCCAGTTGATCTACAAGTGATTTTGAAGTATTTTTATTTAATAATGGCGGGCACTTAGGTAAGCTGAAAGCGTAAATCCCAAGTGCAAAAGCCACCGCGGCTGCAATGTAAAACTGGTTAGAAGATGTTTCGTTATTGGTAAGTGTAACTGTCCACAAAGCCACAATAAAACCTACAGTACCCCAGGTGCGGATAGGTGGGTATACTTTTACCACATCATGACCTGCATTTTTTAAAGCAGAATAAGCAACCGTTATTGATAATGATAGGGTTGGCATGTAAAATATCATGTTAAGCAACATGGCCCAGAAAAATATAACGGGATCTTTAATCAGCGGGATGCTGCATAAAACCAGGCCACCTAAAATGTGGCAAATGCCATATAGCTTTTCGGCGTTAATGTATTTATCAGCAATAATACCAGTAAGGGCAGGCATAAATATGGCCGAAATACCCATGGTAGAGAAGATGGCGCCAAATTGTGTCCCCGTACCCAAATTGTTAGTGAACCAGTAATTGCCAATAGTGAGCAACCACGATCCCCAGACAAAAAATTGCAGAAAGTTCATTACTATTAAGCGAAACTTAATATTCATACAGCACGGGTTTAAAACAAATTATTACAGTGTAAATTAATGGTGAAAAGTACTGAAATATTGCGAAATGCGAAAATGATGTGGATAGATTACAGTATTATGGCGTGAGACGCAGAATAATGTTACGCCGGAGGAATGTCTTGAATCAGAATTAACTGAATTTATGAATTAACGAAATATTTTGTACAAGTTAAACGGTACGTCATTGCGAGGTACGAAGCAATCGCGAACTATACAGAGCGGCCTTGTCGGTCGGGGATTTCTTCTACAGCAATAACGAGATAGTTAAAGTCTTGTTTCTTGGTTCTCGTTTCTTGCTTCTCTTAATATGGGCGTCCACCTACGGGTCAGGCTATCCGCTCATACTGCACAGGCCTTAATCACAAGCCGGTATCCGCTTCTATCCTTAACGCACAAAGTCTTGTTTCTTGTCTCTTGTTTCCTGCTTCTCTCTTACAGGTACATCTCCAAATCTCCTTTACCTTCACGCAGCACTTCAAACTCGCCGGAGGTACAATCAACAACCGTTGATGCAATGTTGCCACCATATCCGCCGTCAATTACCAGGTCAACCAAATCTTCGTACTTCTCATGGATCAGTTCCGGGTCGGTGGAGTATTCAATAATATCATCATCATCGTGGATAGAGGCTGATACTATCGGGTTGCCTAAAACCTTTACAATTTCGCGGGCAATATCATTATCAGGCACACGGATACCCACCGTTTTTTTGTTGCTGCTTAGCAGTTTAGGTACGTTATGGCTGGCGTTGAATATAAACGTGAACGGGCCGGGCAGCGCCTTCTTCAACACGCGGAAACAAGTATTATCGATGGGTTTGGTATAATCGGCAATATTACTCAAGTCATAACATACGAAAGAAAAATTAGCCTTCTCGGGTTTAATGTTACGGATGCGGCAAATTTTTTCGATGGCTCGATGGTTGGTAATATCGCAGCCCAAACCATAAACGGTATCGGTAGGGTATATGATTACTCCACCCTTGCGCAATACATCAACAACCTGTTCAATGGCTTTAGGGTTAGGGTTTTCGGGGTAGATTTTAATCAGCATAATATTAAAGCAAACATAAAAACAATTGGTTTTAAAAAGTATGCAGCCGCTAAATAATGCATTTTATATTATTATTCTATTTTCTGCTGATAATCAACACATAGTTTGTTAATAGTTGTTTAATAATATGCTTACATTGTATAGCCAAATACCAATTTTATAAACCAATATAAACCACAGATAGGGAGTTCGCGCATGAAGTTTGGTGCTTTACGTATTTGCATTATTTACGTTGCATTAAGTGTTTTATGGATAACACTTAGCGATAAAGCGCTTTTTTTACTGGAGGCCGGTGTGCCTAAATTAACACTTTTGCTTTTAAGCAGCTGCAAGGGGTACTTTTTTGTTGTAATGACCGGACTGCTATTCTATAAACTAATTAAGGTTGACGAAATGCGCCTTAAAGAAAGTGAAAAGAAATACCGTACCATGTATGAGGGTAATCCGCTCCCTATGTGGATCTACGATTTAACCACCTTGAAATTTGTATCTGTTAATTCAGCAGCAGTTAAAATTTATGGTTATTCCGAAGAAGAATTTCTGCAGAAAACAACATTGGATATTCGCCCTGCCGAAGATATCCCTAAGGCTTTGGAGGCTATTAATAAGATCCGTATAGATAGCCTTACTTCCTCGGAATGGACTCATCTTAAGGCTGATGGTACACGCCTGCATGTGAATGTTAATTCGCAGAAACTCATTATTAATAACAAGCCTTACATCATGGTAATAGCCAAGGATATTACAGAGAAGGTAGCTTATGAAAAAGAGTTAAAAATGCTGAACCGCAAGCTGCAGGATGAAAAACGAAGGCTAAGCGATACCCAATTGCTCGCCAAATTAGGCGGTTGGATGTTTTATCTGGATGAAAAACGATTGGAATGGTCGGACGAGGTGTATAAGATCACCGACCATATTCCGCAACCCAATGAGAACTTGTTTGATGTATACCTGGCGCACATTTACCCCGAAGACAGGCCTGCTATGATAGAAGCTTCGGAAACATTGATAAGGACAGGGAAGGGCTTTGATGTTACACATCGTATCAGGTTGCATGATGGGCAAACCCGCTACATCCATCATGTAGCCCGTTTAGAATATGCAGATGGCAAGCCTTATCGCGTGGTGGGATCGTTACAGGATATTACCGACCAAAGGGAGCGTGAGAGCAGGATTGAACAGCAAAACAAAATGTTGCAGGATATAGCCTGGGTAAACTCGCACGAGATACGCGGCCCCGTGGCTTCTATTTTAGGTTTATTTAATCTTTACAACGAAGCGCATACGCAGGAAGAGAAAGACAACATTATCAAAATGATTAACACCTGTGCCATTAATTTAGATAGCATGGTGAAAGATATTGCGGGCAGGATAGATACAGAGTTGGAGAACTAGAATAGCAAAAAAGGCCTGGCAAATTATTGCCAGGCCTTTTTTGCTATTAAATATTATAATTAAGCTTGTTTAGCAAACTGAGCATTGATGATCAGTTTAATGTCTTCGCCTACAACGATAGCGCCTGCTTCGGTGATACCTTCCCAGGTTAAACCAAACTCTTTACGGTTAATTTTACCAGTGATTTCGAAACCTGCTTTAGTGTTACCGTAAAAATCAGTAGCAGTACCACCAAATTCAACGTTTAATTTTACAGAGTTAGTAATGCCTTTAATGGTTAAATCGCCAACCAGTTCGTAATCGCTGTCGTCAACTTTTTTCAATGAAGTTGATTTGAAAGAGATTTTTGGATAAGTAGCAGCATCAAAGAAATCTGGGCCAGCTAAATGTTGGTCGCGTGCTTCTTGAGTAGTATCAATACTTGCTACATCTAAAGAAAAGTCGATTTTTGAATCCTGGAAATCATCGCTTTCAGTTAAAACTTCACCTTCAAATGATTTGAAGAAACCAGTTACTGTAGAAATTACAAGGTGTTTAACTTTAAACTGAACCTCTGAGTGCATTGGGTCTAAAACCCATTTTGTTTCTGTTGCCATGGTAATATGATTGTTTTATTGAATCAAATATATGATTATATGTTTAAACATGTATTATTAATAATGCTAATTTACACTGCGTAAACAAATCAATTCAAAATACTGATTGCTTTGTGAACTTACTAACTCATTTATGTGATTTTTGTTGCTTTAATTTGTTAAATATCTGTAACCCATGAGGAAGCTATTCATTGTATCATCAATCATAATCCTGCTTGTTTTAGCCGGATGGACTATTTTGTGGAAACCGGCTGTATGGTCGTTCGTTATCATCGGCCCTATAATATTAATAGGAGTGTATGATCTGCTTCAGCAGAAACATAGTATCGTGCGTAACTTCCCGGTATTCGGGCATTTCAGGTTCCTGGCCGAAGAGCTTCGACCAAAGGTTTACCAATATTTTGTAGAAAGCGATACAGATGGCACACCCTTTAACCGCCAGAGCCGCAGTGTAATTTACCAGCGCGCTAAAAAGGTTGATGATACCAGTCCATTCGGCACCGAGTTGGATGTTTATCAGAATGGTTACGAATGGTTAAACCATAGCATTGCGGCCATAGATCATAAAGAGCTAAATAGCGCGCCACGTGTACTGATCGGTGGGCCGCAGTGTACGCAGCCTTACTCGGCCAGTGTATACAATATTTCGGCCATGAGTTTTGGTTCGTTAAGCGAAAACGCCATACTGGCTTTAAACGGCGGCGCTAAGATTGGCGGCTTTGCCCATAACACAGGCGAAGGCGGTTTGAGCGACCATCACCTCGAACCGGGCGGTGATATTATCTGGCAGATAGGCACCGGCTATTTCAGCTGCCGCCATAAGGATGGTACGTTTGATTACGATGCCTTTGCCGAACGTGCTGCCAAACCGCAGGTAAAGCTGATAGAGATTAAGTTATCGCAAGGTGCAAAGCCTGGTCATGGTGGTATATTACCCGCCGCAAAAGTTACATCCGAAATTGCCAGGATCAGATTGGTAGAGATGGGGCAGGATGTGGTATCGCCTCCGGGGCATACAGCATTCAGAACACCAATAGAAATGATGCACTTTATCCAAAAACTGCGCGAATTATCGGGCGGTAAACCTGTAGGCTTTAAATTGTGCGTTGGCCATAAGAGTGAATTTTTGGCCATTTGTAAAGCCATTGTGAAAACAGGTATTTACCCCGATCATATTACGGTTGATGGGGGCGAGGGTGGTACAGGTGCCGCACCCTTAGAGTTTGCCAACTCGGTAGGTATGCCGTTGCGCGAAGCTTTGGCTTTTGTGTACGATGCCTTAACCGGGTTTGATTTAAAGAAACATATTAAAGTTATAGCTTCAGGCAAAGTAGCGACAGGGTTTGATCTGGTGAAGAATTTTGCACTCGGTGCCGATATGTGCAACAGTGCCCGCGGAATGATGTTTGCCCTGGGTTGTATACAGGCCTTGGAGTGCAATAAAAATACTTGCCCAACCGGAGTTGCCACACAAGATAAAAGTTTAATGAAGGGCCTGGTTGTGGATGATAAGAAAGTGCGTGTAGCCAATTTTCAGAAGGAGACGGTGGCCAGTGCGGTGCAGATGATTGGTGCCGGTGGCCTGCGTACGCCTTGCGATTTGCACCGTGCGTATATTTACCGAAGGATAAGCCCCAATCAGATCCAGACTTATGCGGAGTTGTTTCCTTATATCCCGATAGGTAGTTTATTGCAAACCCCTTATCCGGCACAATTTGAGCTCGATATGGCCCTAAGCAGCGAGGATACTTTTGTACCCGATTATAGTAAGGTTGGGAGTGTGGTTGTTAACCAGGTTAATGGTTGATTAGTTTATCCGATCCTCATCCTGTCCCGACTATCGTTGGGATCGGGATCCCACAGGACAGGTATATAACTTGCATGGTTCGCTCAGCATGTGGGCTGCTGAAATAATCCCGATAGCTATCGGGACAGCATGACGTGTCGTAGTACTATTTAAGTCTTATTGCAATAATCTTAACAATAAAAAACAAAGGAGCTGCCTGAGCTACGATACCTGCGATTACAATTGCGTGATTCATGATTTCTAAAATTTAATTGTGAATGATTGATTTCGGTTTTATTAGTTATTCAATTTAGCGGCAATGATTTTAACGATGAAGAATAAAGGAGCTGCTTGTGCTACGATGCCTGCGATGATGATTGAAGTATTCATGGTTTCTAATGTTTTATGATATATAGAGTGGTTGATAATTGAAAAGGTTTAAAGCTTAGTTATTGAATTTAGCTGCGATAGTTTTAACTACTAAAAATAATGGAGCTGCTTGTGCTACGATACCTGCGATTACGATTGAAGTGTTCATGATTTTATGTTTTAAATGTTTTAATAATGTTTGATGTATAGGTTAAGGCAAAGCCTGTGCCGATGGTGAATAGGACTTTAAAATGGGCTCTAAATAACTTTAAAGGCCATTTTTATTTACTGTGGAATATTTCCCCAAAAGAAAAACCGGGGAAAAAGTTGTGGAAATGGGGAAATTGTTACTTGCACGGCGTGGCGTTGCAAACGCCGTGAAGTATTGCGCACGCGATGCAATCGCGCGCGAGAGGAGCGGGAGAAGAGCCTTAGTTTGCTTAGAATCCTTGCGCGCGATTGCATCGCGTGCTTAACACTTCTTAGCGTTTGCAACGCTACTAACAAAAAAAGGGAACCATTGGCTCCCTCTTAATATTGTAGAGACACAATACTTTGTGTCTCGGATGTAGAATCTAATTAAAGCGCTAAAACTTCTTTAACTCTGTCTGCAGCTTCTTTTAATAAGATAGCAGAGTAAACTTTTAAGCCAGAGTTATCAATCAAGGCTTTACCTTCCTCAGCATTGGTACCTTGTAAACGTACAATGATTGGAACAGGGATATTGCCAATTTCGTTATAAGCATCAATAACACCTTGAGCAACACGGTCGCAACGAACAATACCACCGAAAATGTTGATCAGGATAGCTTTAACGTTAGGATCTTGCAAAATGATGTTAAAACCAGCTTTAACAGTTTGTGCGTTAGCAGTTCCGCCCACGTCTAAGAAGTTAGCAGGTTCGCCACCGGCAATCTTGATAATATCCATGGTAGCCATTGCTAAACCGGCACCGTTAACCATACAGCCAACGTTACCATCTAACTTAACATAGTTAAGGTTCGATTTGCTGGCTTCAACCTCAGTAGGGTCTTCTTCAGCAGTATCGCGCATGTCTGCATAGTCTTTATGGCGGTATAATGCGTTATCGTCAATGTTTACTTTAGCATCAACAGCTAAAATTTTATTGTCAGATGTTTTTAACACCGGGTTAATCTCAAATTGAGAAGAGTCGGTAGCATCGTAAGCTTTGTATAAAGCAGTGATAAATTTCACCATTTCTTTAAAAGCATCGCCGCTTACACCTAAGTTAAAGGCAATTTTACGGGCCTGGAAAGCCTGTAAGCCAACTTTAGGATCAATCTCTTCTTTAAAGATCAGCTCTGGAGTGCTGTGTGCAACTTCTTCAATGTCCATACCACCTTCGGTAGAGTACATGATAATGTTACGGCCTTTAGCACGGTCAAGCAATACAGAAATATAAAATTCTTTGGTTTCGCTTTCGCCTGGGTAGTAAACATCCTGTGCAATCAGCACTTTGCTTACTAATTTACCTTCGGGACCAGTTTGCGGGGTAACCAGTTGCATACCAAGTATGTTACCAGCTTTTTCCCTAACGTCATCCAGGTTCTTGGCTACTTTAACACCACCGCCTTTACCGCGGCCGCCGGCATGTATCTGGGCTTTAACAACCACCCAGTCTGAACCGAAATCTTCTTTCATTTTTTTAGCCGCCTCAACAGCCTGGTCAACGGTATCGGCAACTATGCCTTCTTGTACCCTGACACCAAAACTTTTTAAAATGGCTTTGCCCTGATATTCGTGAATGTTCATGTCTACTCTTAGAATTTGCGGTAAATCTACAATTTCATCCCTATTTATGAAACCTTAATTTATTTTATCCATTAATTATTACAGTTGTTACAAATTGGGTGCTAATATTCTATTTTTGCCATAATGCTGAAAGCGCTAAACATTCAAAAAAAATTCGGGAACCTGCATATCTTAAAAGGTGTTAACCTCGAGGTAAATAAAGGAGAAATTGTAGCCATCGTAGGCGCGTCGGGTGCCGGTAAAAGCTCATTGCTAAATATACTGGGTACTTTAGATAAGGCCGACAGCGGACAAGTAATTATCGATGGCATCGACACCAGCGCCTTAAGCAGCAAACAACTAAGCGCTTTCCGTAACCATAAAATTGGTTTTATATTTCAGTTCCACCATTTATTGGTTGAGTTTACTGCCTTAGAAAATGTATGTATCCCGGCTTATATCGCAGGTACATCTAAAGCTTTGGCAGAGAAAAGAGCTATAGAGTTATTAAATAAGTTAGGTTTAGGCGAACGTTTACATCATAAACCAGCTCAGCTATCGGGTGGGGAGCAGCAACGTGTGGCTGTTGCCAGGGCACTGGTAAATAGCCCGGCGTTAATATTTGCTGATGAGCCTTCGGGGAACCTCGATTCTAATAATGCGCGTGAGCTGCACGAATTGTTTTTACAACTGCGCGATGAGTTTAACCAAACCTTTATTATTGTAACCCATAATGAAGATTTGGCCAACTTATCAGACCGTAAGGTTTTAATGCGGGATGGTTTAATTGTTCAGGAATAATATAGATAGAAAAGTGAGTGTACTCATAACAGCTGCATCAACATCAAAAGCATACCAAATTAAAGGCACTATTAATGCCGATGAGATTATTTTGGGCGATTATGAAGAACTGCCCGAAATGATGATCAAATCGGGGAAAATGATTAAGCTGCCTAATCCTAAAAGTGCATCTTATATGCATGAGATGCTGGCCCTGTGCCTTGATAAAGGAATAACACAGATTTACCCGCTGCGCAACATCGAAATGCAACTACTTAAAGAAGCGCAGCTATTGTATGATGAATATGGTATAAACATCAACTACACTGCCGATGGTTTATAACGAGATAGATCCGCGTAAGCAAGCCTTTATTTTTGAACTGGATAATGTGCTGTATCCTGAGAAAGATTACCTGCTGCAGGTTTATTACCTGTTTGCCACTTTTTTGGAGTATACCGAAATGCTTGATGCCAAAGCCATGCTTAAAACCATGACTGAAACTTACGAGCAGCAGGGGCATGATGCAGTTTTTGATGCACTGCAAAAGGAGTTTAATATCGATATTAAATACGCACAAAACTTTCAGATTTTATTGGGGAATGCCAAGTTGCCGCTGAAGTTGTTGCTATACCAGCAAATGCTGGATCTGATGCAGGAGATTGTGGTTGATCGCAAAAAGCTGTTTATTGTAACTAACGGCAACCCGCAGCAACAACTCAATAAAATACGCCAGGTTGAATGGCACGGACTTGAGCAATACCTCATCTGCTATTTTGCCAATGAATATGCATCGAAACCAGAGCCGGATGCCATTCATACATTGATACAGGAGCACGACCTGCAACGCCGAGATATTCTAATGATCGGCCACACAAAAACTGACGAGCTAAGTGCAGAAGCCAGCGGAATAGATTATCTTGATGCCGGAAATTTTATAAGAACCACATCTAAATAAAAACTTATCGCATTTTATTCTGTCATAGGAATGATAAATAATTTGAGCTAATAAACTATTTATCAAAAAGATGCGTAAGAGTAAAAATGAACGCTATGAATAAAGTATTACTATTCCTGTTATTAAGTTTAGTTCTTTTCGGCGAAAGTTGTAAGAAAGATAAAGCATCCGGTCCAACAGGATCAACATTAGATCTGATTCGCGATTCGGTTTTCCTGTACGCTAAAGAAGATTATTACTGGTACGATGCCTTGCCTACTTATGATGTTTTTAACCCAAGAAGCTTTACCGCAACTGCCGATGTAGACGCGCTTACCAAAGAGGTAAATGCTATATCGCAATACAAAATAAACCCGGCTACCAACCTGCCTTATGAATATTATGCAGCCAGTCCTGGCCAGGCAAAATATTCGTTTATTGACGAAGGTGAGGTTTCGACCAGGTTAAACGCTGTAACCGGCGATTTTGGTTTTGCACCGGCATATCTATATAACAGCCTTAACGATTTAAGGGTTAAATATGTTTATACAGGTTCGCCGGCCGATTTGGCAGGTATTAAACGGGGCTACCGCATTACAGCTATTAATGGTAAAACCGATTTAACCTATGATGGTACCACAACATCAACCAACGTTAATTTTATTGTTAACGCTTACAGTAACAGCAGCTCTATAACCATGACGCTGCTTAAGCCCGATGGTACAAGCTTTAATGTAACATTAAATGCTGCTGTTTATACCATTAACCCGGTTATTACCAGTAAAGTAATTGATTTGGGCAATGGTAAAAAAGTAGGTTATATGGTGTTCAATAGCTTTGTAGTTTTAAAAAATGCCCAGCCGCAAATTGATGCTGCTTTCAACACTTTTAAAAACGCAGGTATTACAGATCTGGTGATCGATTTACGTTACAACGGTGGTGGTTACGTAGAAACTGCCGAATATTTGGATAACCAGATAGCGCCTGCATCAACCAATAACTCTTTAATGTATACTGCTTATTATAACAGTACCTTAACTGCAGGTAAAGCAGTATTGCTTAAAAACCAGGTGCGTAAGGATGATAATGGCAAAACGTATAATTACGCACAGGTTGATTTTTCGGTAGCGGGTAACCAAACCAAATTTGGCACCACTCACCCTTTTAATTTAAATCGTGTATTTTTTATTGTAACAAGTTCAACCGCTTCGGCCAGCGAGCTTACTATCAATAACCTGCGCCCTTATATGAATGTACAATTGATAGGCCGTACAACTTACGGTAAGCCGGTTGGTTTCTTTGATATCGATATTAATAAATACACCATGTATATCCCGGAGTTTGAAACCAAAAACTCGGCAGGGCAGGGTGGCTATTACACAGGTATGGTACCGGCATCAACCGATTATCCGGGCTATAACGCACCGGATGACCTGAGTAAAGAGTTTGGTGATGTTACCGAAGGTTTATTCGCTTCTGTGTTGAATGATATAAAGGCAGGTACCTACAAAGTAAGTTCTGCAAGTGTGCAGAGCTTAAATACAGCTACCATGTCGATCGATCAGCAAAATGCGCTGGCATCAAAGATGGATAACGATAAGTTTAAAGGGATGCTTTACAGAACCCCGAAACATAAATAAGATTTTTGATCAGATATTGAAAAGCGCTTTGGGAAACTGAAGCGCTTTTTTTGTTAGTCGGCCAGTTCGCGCAAATCGACAGGCACTACACGTGATACGCCCTGCTCAACCATGGTTACTCCGTAAATAACATCTGTGCTGGCAATGGTACGTTTGTTATGCGATACTACGATAAACTGCGAATCGACTGAGAATTTGCGGATAATGTTATTGAACTTATCAATATTGGTATCATCCAGCGGCGCATCAACCTCATCAAAAATACAGAATGGGGCAGGCTTTAACAGATAAAGTGAGAACAGGATAGCCGTAGCCGTTAACGTTTTTTCACCACCTGATAGCTGGTTGATAGAGAGCGGGCGTTTACCTTTTGGCTTGGCAATAATATCAATATCCGATTCTAATGGCTGGTTAGGATCAGTCAGGATCAAATCGCACGAATCTTCCTCATTAAACAGCGAACGGAATACCTTGATAAAGTTTTCGCGCACCATGATAAAGGCGGCCATAAACTTCTCGCGGGCGGTATCATCAATCTCTTGTATTGTTGCCAGGAGTGATGCTTTGGCCTCTAACAAGTCTTTCTTTTGGGCATTGATGAACTGATAACGTTCGTCCATCTCGTTGTAAGCTTCGATGGCCATCGGGTTAATGGCACCAAACTCGTCTAATTGCTTTTTAAGCTTTTCTGTTTTATCGCGCAACTCGCTTTCCGTTTCTTCGGCAGGGGGAGCAGTATCCAGCAAGTCTTCAATATCTACGCTAAACTCTACCGAAAGGCGTTCTTTTAATGCGTTCAGATCAAGCTTTAAATTATTGCGTTTCTCACGCAGTTCATTTTCAATTACCTCGGCTTGGTCTTTTCGGCGGCGCAAGGCACTTACCTCATTTTCGATCTCGGTAATTTTACCGCGAGATGCATAGTAAACTTGCTCGGCTTCGCTGGTAGCCTTTTCCATTTCCTCGCGCTGCACGTACATGGCAATCAGGTCCTCGTCCGAGTGGTCGGTGTCCTTCATGGTTTCCATCATATCAACCTTTAATTTCTCCAGTTCCGAAGCATTTTGGTTGATGCGGGTCTCTAAACTATCGTGCTGTGTTTCACGGTATTCGAGATCCTTAAATAACCCCGAAACCTTATTTTGTTGTTGATGAAAGCGGATATTCTCCTGGTTATAAGCGCCTGATTGTACGGTTACATATTCATTCAGCTCATTAAAAGCTTGTTGCTTATCTAACAGCAATTCGCTTTGTATCAGCTTTTGTGTTTTAAACTCGGCCAGCTGCGGCTCTGCTGCCTGCATATCAGCCAGTATGGTAGCTATTTTGGCTGCAATATCTTCTTTACGATTGCGGCTGTTCTCGATGAACGATTGATACTGTTCCTGCCGGGTTTTAACGGTAATGAGCTCAGTATTTAACCTGTTCAGATCCTGCTGTTTGAGGCGAATCTCTTCAACACGCGTTGAAGCTTTGAGCGCAGTAAGTTTGCTTTGTAATTGCTCAATATTCTGATTGGCCTTGTTTACATCAGCCTCCATTCCCTTAATCTCACGGGCAAGGTTCTCGAGATTTTTAGCGCGACCAATCCGTTTACCCTCAAACAAACCTACAGAACCACCGGCTACGGTATATTTAGATTTATTGAACTTTCCGCTTTTGCCCAGCAATACGATGCCATCGGGCAATTCAGCATTGTTCAAATCGTTTTCTGATGCATCATCTATCAGGTAAACATTTTTAAGCAGGTTGCTAACCAGGTTTTTATAACGATTATCTACCTCAACCACACTCAAAGCAGGCACATGGCCCGAACTTGGGATATCAGAAGTATTACTTGCCGGTTGGTAATTATTCAATACAAAAAATTGCGCACGCCCTTTTGCTGAATTACTTAACAGGTTGATGGCACTGATGGCATCATCGTAAGTATCAACCACGTAATAGTTCATCAAAGGCTCGAGATAATTCTCTATGGCGATGCGGTAATCTTCCTTACAAAAAAGGACATCACTAAACAATGGCGCGTTTTTAGACCAGCCTGCATTCTTCTTCAAAAACCGGATCGACTCGGGGAAACCCTCCAGGTTATCCACCATGCTTTTAGTCAGCGTATATTCGTTTTGTTTGGCATCCAGCTTACGGCTTTCCTGCCTTACATACTCTTTTATACGGGTAATTTCTGCGTCGGTATCTTTAATCTGCTCCTGTAGGTTGGTTTCGCTTTCTACAGCCTGGTTATATTCTGTTTGCAGGGTTTCGGTGCGATAATCCAACTCGGCTACCAGTTGGTTAAAGTGTGATAGCTCAACCTCTTTACCAGCCGCATCTTCCATATTACGCTGGCTTTCCTGCTCGAGGGCCTGTTGCTGGATGCGCAGAATATCAATGTTTTTCTCGGTTTGATAGATCTGGTTTTGCAGGCGGTTGTTGATGCTGTTCAGCTCGTTTAATTCCTCGCGCGATGCAGTTTGATCGGCTCTCAATTCATCAACAGCTTGCTTTAATTCGGCAACACGGCTTTGTACGGTTTGCAGGGTTTCTTCTTCCTGTAACTTTTCTTCACTTAAACGTTTGATGTTGTACAGTACGTGGTTTAACTGGTTGCGGTCGCGTTCCAGTTCCTCGTTCAGGCGGCTTTCTTTATCTTTCTGGTATTTAAGCTGCTCGTTACGTACTTTCTTCTCACTCTCGTAAGCACGGATCTTGCTGATAAACTCATTGGTAGCTTTTTGCTGAACAGAGAGGTTTTTCTCATTGGTCAAACTATCCAACTTTTGCTGCTGGATGCTTGCTTCCAGGGTATCTATCTGTGCAACAATGCCGGTTTTACCTTCTTTCTCCCTTTGTTCCTGCTCCTCAATACGGCTTAGCGATTCGCTGAAGGATACAATGCGGAACGAAGCCAGCATTATGCTCAGCGTTTTGTATTGCTCTTTTAAACGATAATAACGTTCTGCTTTTTTGGCCTGGTTTTCGAGTGTTTTTAAGTTCTTTTCGATCTCGAATAACAAATCCTCTACCCGTGAAAGATCCCCCTCGGTATCTTTTAACTTGCTGAAAGTCTGTTTTTTGCGGAGCTTATATTTAGAAATACCCGATGCTTCTTCAAACAAATTACGGCGCGAACCTTCTTTGTTGGTAATGATCTCGTCGATCATTTTCAGCTCGATGATAGAGTAGGAGTCGGCTCCGATACCGGTATCCAGGAACAGATCCGTGATGTCCTTCAAGCGGCATTGCACATCATTTAAACGATATTCACTTTCGCCGGTACGGTATAATTTGCGGGTAATGGTAACCTGCGAAAATTCGGTAGGGAGGATATTCTTTGTGTTATCGAAAGTTAACGATACCTCGGCCAGGTTGGCTGGCTTACGGCTTTTGCTGCCATTGAAAATGATGTTCTCCATTTTCTCCGACCGCAACATCCTGGTGCTCTGCTCACCCAGCACCCAACGGATACTATCAACCACGTTAGACTTACCGCAACCGTTTGGCCCAACAATGGCGGTAATACCCTCATTAAAATTGATGGTTATTTTATCGCCAAAACTTTTGAAGCCTTTAATCTCTAATCGCGTAAGCTGCATCTACAGGGTAATTTCTGTCTTTAATCAACCTTCAAAGTAATCATAAAAAACTGAGTTTTGAAAGAAAGATTAAAGAATTAAGGAGGAAAGAGAAAGGAAAATGGACTTTTGAAAAAAGACAAACACGGATGCGATACTGAGCTCCGTTGAAGTATGGTTTAGATGGCCTACGCTTATCCTTCCGACTGAGATCAGGATGACAACGCGCTTTTTTGTCATTCAGAGCGATAGCGAAGAATCTTCTTCGATCTGTATAACCGCTGTGCCTGGAGCAGAAGATTCTTCACTGCGTTCTGAATGACAAATTTGCTAAATAAATATGACGTGCAATTTTAAGAAGATCTTTAATCCTTTGTCTTTCCGTCCTTTATCCAACTAAACATAAATCTCCCCTTTTAAATAAGTAACCGCCTTACCGCTCATCAGTACCCGGTCGCCTTTTAGTTCGCACCAAAGTTCGCCTTTGCGGGCTGATACCTGGTAGGCGTGGAGTTTGTTTTTGCCCAATTTCTCTGCCCAGTATGGAATAAGGTTACAGTGTGCCGAACCGGTAACGGGGTCTTCGGGAACGCCTGCGGCAGGGGCAAAGAAACGCGATACAAAATCGACCGTGTTACCCGGTGCGGTAACAATTACACCGATGGTGTCAATCTCGGCCAGGGCCATGTGGTTGGGGTTAATATCGAGTACATCCTGCTCGTTTTCATAAACCAAAAAGTAATCGCGCGAGCGGAGTATGGCTATGGGTTCTTTACCATTATCGCCCAGAGCCTCTAACAAACCCGTGTTTAAGTCTACCGGGATAGGTGGCCTCGATGGAAAATCGAGTGTGTACTTATCATCGTGCTTTGACACTTTTAATATGCCTGCTTTTTGTGTGTTGAATAATATTTCTTCGCCTGTATAGCCAAGCTGGGTATAGATAATGTGAGCCGTGGCTAAGGTAGCATGGCCGCATAGGTCTATTTCCAGTTCTGGTGTAAACCAGCGCAGGTGAAAGCCGTGGGCTGTTTTAACGAAGAAGGCAGTTTCGGCCAGGTTATTTTCTGCCGCTATTTTCTGCATGGTTTCGTCGGGCAGCCACTCTTCGAGGGGACAAACTGCAGCCGGGTTGCCGCCAAACAAACGGTCGGTAAAGGCATCGGCCTGGTAGATAGGGATAGTCATGATGTCTCGGTTTATCTAATTACCACTAAGGTATCCGTAAGTTACCAATTCTTCTCTGTTTTCAATCAACCTGGTAGCGCCATTATTAATCAAAATAATTTTATCGCTGATCTCCAGAATGTTCTGATACTGATGATCTGTAATAATGAAACCTTTATAAGGCGAACGTTTGCGGATAATGGCCTTTATATCTTCGGCCTGTATGGGCGATACGTGTGTAAATGGTTCATCCAGCAAAATGTAATTGGCTTTGCTGTAAAGTATCATCAATGTTTCCAGCTTGCGTAATTCGCCACCTGAAAGGTCGCGTGGTTTTTTGTGCTGATGCTCCTGGTAAAGCGGATAGGAGCTAAATTCGTCCCAAGCCAGGGGATCAACCAGCATTGGCGCAAGCTGGTTAATTACCATGTTTTGCGGTAAATAATTATGCTGTGGTAAATAAGCAATTTTGTTATCCAAATAACCTTTAGCTATAAATTCGTCATCAATGCTTACATATTTATAATTGGGCGTAAGCGTGCCGAAGATGATTTTGAGTAAGCTCGATTTACCGCAGCCATTTCTACCTAGTAAACCGATTACTTCTCCGGCCTTGCAATCAATATAAACGCTCTGCAAAATTTTACGGCCGCCGAAATCCAACTGTACACTATCGACCTTTAACATGCGAAATATGTAAGGTGATTAAGTAGCCTGAAATGATTAACAGGTATGATAGAAAATCAAAAGAGAAAGCGTAGATATAGAGCTTTTTGATTGACTGGCCCGCATTGCGATAATAGAAGTATACGTATTTATAAAAATACGTCTGAAAGCTGAATATGCCCAAATACCCGATTAATTTGATAATGATACTATTACCTGTATTGCCCGGGCCGCCTATATAGACTGCGTATAGCGCAAAACCTGTGAATAGTAAGTTCCACGATAAAAAAGATTTGTAAAACTGTAGTAAGAGGGCGTAAGATTTGAGCATTTAGGTTTGAAAATAACTAAACGTCGGGTTGAATTAAATATTACAGCTTTACTCGATCCAAAGTACAGAGTTGCCTGTGCCGAACTGGTTTTGTTCCCATTGTTTGTTACCCGGATCGAGGATCCAGTTACCGTCGACCAAAAACTTGTAGAGATATTTGCCGGGCTTTAACCGCATACTGATTATCCATTCGTCGCCGCGATGCTCCATGGTATAACCTTGTTCGTTCCAGTTGGTGTAATCGCTCATAAAACGTACGGTATGTGCGTTAGCATAGCCTTTTAGTACAAAGGTGTGGTTGGGCCTTACAGATACATAAGAGTTGGTTTTGCCATCTACAGTAATCTGGTGTGGATTTGCCGGGTCTGTAATAAATTGATCATCTACCACAAATTTATACTGATAATTCCCGGCAGGAATAACATAAGTCAACACCCAACCTGTTGCTGTTTTAGTAAGCGGCAGCATATCGGCATCCCAATTATTAAAACCGCCTGTAAGGTATACTTTATGTGCTGTAAGATAGCCGTTCAGTTTAAAAGTAATTGTTTCGCCCATGAGCAATACCGAGTTTAATACTCCATTTTGCATTTGGGTCAGCTTATTAGCAGGGTCGGTTATAGTGGTGTTGTTTACAATAAAGCGATACAGGTAATTGCCATCATGCAGATAAAGCGAGGCTTCCCAAACCCCGTTTCTTAATCGCATTGGTATATCTGCCCATTTATTAAAACTGCCTTCTACACTAACTTTTTGTGCAGATGTATTGCCTGCCAGCTTAAACGTATAATTATAGCGGTAATAAATAGAGTTAGTGTTACCCGCGCCGTCGTCTTCAGTCAGGTAGTTGTTTACATCAATAGTCCAGTTACTGTTGATGATGAATTTGTAGGCATATTTACCAGGTTCCAGCCTGATATCTGCAACCCAACCGCTGTCGGTTTTATTCATCAGGCCTTTCATGGTGCTCCAGTTATTGAAATTGCCTGATACAAACACCCGCCTGGCCTGCGTGTTACCGGGCACGAAGAACCGGGTAAAGCCGTTAGGTAATTCGCGTACGGTAGTTTTAGCAAAATTATTTACGCCATAAGCTACCTCGGCAGGGTAGCCAGCTCTCGAACTTGCTTTATATACATTGCTGCTGAGCAGGTATGGTGTAGTGGGAGTGGTTTGTGTAACGTCTTTTAATGAGCGGTTAAGTTTGATAATGTTATGCTTTGCATTAACAGTCCAGCCGTTTTTAGTGGCGGCAGTGTAATTACCGCGAATTAACATTTCGGCAGTTTGGCCGGTAATGCCAGCTACTTTTAAAAGGCTGTCAATCTCGGTTTTACTTGTACGGGTATTAATAGTTAACAGTATTTGTTTGCGCTGAAATATTAATTGATTACGCGTCTGAGCCATTGCTGCAAATAAGCAGCAAAGCATCAGTAACATTGTAAATAAATGTCTCAGCGTCCTCATTTTGTACTATTGATGGTTGTAAATGTACATTTCAAATTCTTTTTTAGCGAAGTTTATACTGAAAATGCCGCGCGCAAAAAAGTCGTAACCCAATATCCCGTCAACCGAATAACCATAAGCCTTGCCTATGTTTTCGAGGTTTGATACTAATACCCTGTTACTTACAAACGGATAATCGCCAATAACAAGCTTGTCGAAATGGGCATAGATCATTTCATAAGATGAGCCGCCAACGCCAACCACATTACTGCGGTTAATAACCTGTAATGATTTGATCACCTTTTTAGGTACGTGTAAATCGAGCATATTGGTTTCGGCACCGGTATCAAAAGCAAACCAGATGCTTTTATCAGTTACATTACCTTTAATAAAAATCACATCGTTCATGTATTTAAAGGTGGTTTTCATGTCTGGCTTATCAAAAACCCGTTCATCGGGAAGGATGTCGTTATTTTTATCGAGTTTGTGAATGTAAAGCAGGTTCTTAGAAAGATCGATAGTGATGGCCAGCTTGGCAAACAGTCGTGTACCCAGCAAGCCAAGGATCTTTATCTTTTTGCTGTTTTCTATACCGGAAAGATCGGTTACATCGGCCACCAATCGATCGTAATGTAAATCGAAACCTAAGGAAAAGTTATGTACTACGGCAGTAAATGTTCCGCTTGCGCGACCGTTAACCCCGCCGGCATCCTGCTCAATGATTTTAGGCAGATCACGGAAGTAGGTGGAGTTTAAAATAAGGTAGGGTGCCCCGGTATCCAGTACAAAATTACCTGCTACCGAATCTAACTGGGCCTCTACAATAATCAGGTTACCAGCTCTTTTAATGGGCACGGTTAAAACTTTGAAATCGCCATAAGGCTCAGAGTCGCCATCAAAAGCTTTGAGGTTTACGCCACCGATCACAATTCCGCTTTTACCCATAGCCATATTGCAGCATAAAGCTGACAGTAATAAGGCCATAAATAAAACACGGTTGAGCATAGGTGTTGTGGTCTGCTAATAAGACGCAGCAAAATGAAATTCGTTACAAGGAGAGAATCAAGACAGCTTCGAATGTCGAATATTGAATTATGAATGTTGAAGTAGGGTGAGTTTTGTCTTGTTTCTTGGCTCTTGATTCTCTTTTGGGGGCTTAGAATAAATTCAGTTGCGTATCTTTTCCGCCATCATCAACCCTTACTTTGTTTACGAGAATATGCGCTTGCCTTGTAGGCTCGGGGATGCGATAACCTTTGATACAATTCTTAATCACTTCCACGCTTTGCTCCATACTGATACGGTGCCCGGGCGAAATGTAGATGGGGTTACAGTTCTTTTTGCTGCGTAGTGCTGTGCCAATTATTTCGCCCTTATCGTACATCGGGCTTTGGGCAAATACTTCATTGTCTGGTTCTGTATAACGGCCACTTAACCGGCTTTTAGCGCTGCCGATAGTTGGTGTGTCTGTTATCAGTCCGAAGTGTGTTGCTATGCCTAAGCGGCGTTCGTGAGCTATGCCTTGACCGTCTAAAACTAACAGATCGGGTTTAATGTCGAGTTTGTTCCACGCTTCCAGCAAAGCAGGTACTTCGCGGAAGGCTAACAGGCCAGAGATATAAGGAAAAGAGGTGCGGCTAATTACCGATGAGTGGCCAATAACGGTCATCTCCGGATATTTAAGCAGGATGATGCCGGCATAAACAATTTCAGAATATTTATTGAAGGAAATATCTGCACCACCGATAATATGGATTGGTTTATCCAATGGCTCAATCCTGATCTGTAGCCTTAACTCGTTCTGGTAAGCAATGGCCTGGGCAGGAGTGAGGGTTTCGTAATCGGAGGGTTGCATTATGTTTATATAAAACAAAATAACCGTGGTTGTTTACCAAGGGCTCCCCAATATTTTATTGGAAAGCGATCAATTATTTAGTCAGAAAGAAGGGCTTGTGAAAGATGGTTGCCTTATTAAGCGTTTGCTGAACCTTATAAAGCATTGTAGCAACTTCAAAACGTTCTTTATAGGTACGTTTTAAGGCTTCTTTTAGCAGCTTTAATTCCGCCTCATCAAATTGTTGATCTTTTTGCGTCATGCTATTTGCTTTGGGCTTTAACAAATTTACATAATTTATTAATACGCCTTTATAAAACAAAAAAGCCTCCGGTTGTTTACCGGAGGCCCTCAAATATTTTATCCTAAATAAGACTTCAGAATTTTACTTCTGGAAGTGTGTCGTAGCCTTTGCAGCGCTTTGTCTTTAATCTGGCGCACACGCTCGCGGGTTAAATTGAACTTTTCGCCAATTTCCTCGAGTGATAGCGGGTGGTTGGTGCCTAAACCGAAGAATAAAACGATTATCTCGCGCTCACGCTCGGTAAGTGTAGATAATGAACGTTTAATTTCTTCTGATAATGACTCGTTAATTAATATCGAATCTGTGTTTGGCTCCTGGTTTTCCAGTACATCTAACAAGGTATTTTCTTCGCCCTGTACAAACGGTGCATCCATAGATACATGGCGGCCCGAGTTGCTCAGTGTGTCAGAAATTTTGTCAACTGTAGTTTCCAGTATGTCGGCAAGTTCTTCTGGTGACGGCTCACGCTCGTACTCCTGCTCTAATTTTGAGAATGCCTTACTGATTTTACTTAATGAACCTACCTGGTTTAATGGTAAACGTACAATACGGGATTGCTCGGCAATGGCCTGCAAAATAGACTGACGGATCCACCAAACGGCATAAGAGATGAACTTGAAACCCTTTGTTTCGTCGAAACGCTTGGCTGCTTTAATTAAACCTAAATTGCCTTCGTTAATCAAGTCGCCCAAGGTAAGGCCCTGATTTTGATATTGTTTGGCAACAGAAACCACAAATCGGAGGTTTGTTTTTGTTAACCGCTCTAAGGCAGCCTGATCGCCCTCGCGAATCTTTTGTGCTAATATTACTTCTTCTTCGGCAGTGATTAGGTCAACCTTACCAATCTCGTGAAGGTATTTGTCGAGTGACTGTGATTCACGGTTGGTAATGGATTGAGTGATTTTGAGTTGTCTCATCTATTTTTATTACCTCTATTCTTGTTATAGAATTGAACGCGCAAAGCTATAAAATTGTTATTAAATTTTTTTGTTTATGCGAGAATTTACATTAAGCCAAAAATCTCAAAAATGAAATTTGCACATCAATAAAGACACTCTTTAGCATTACTTTTTAAAGATATAAAAAACAACTACAATTCGTCAAGTGCAAAGGTATCTTTTACCCTAATCCCTTTTTCTGTGTGTTGCAGGGTACAACATTCGTTAACAGAATCGTGTTCGAGATAGAGCACATATTCTTTTTCAACGGCTTCATTAAAAAACAATTTCCGTTCGGCCATAGTAGTCAGCGGGAACATATCATAAGCCATCACATAGGGGATAGGCAGGTGCCCAACAGAGGGCAAAAGATCGGCCATATACAAAATCTGTTTGCCTTTATAGTTAATGAGCGGCAGCATCATGGCTTCGGTATGGCCGGATACAAAACGGATACTAAAATCATTTGTAAATGGTGTTTGTTCAGATACATCTACGAACTTTAATTGTCCGCTTTCTTGAATTGGTAATATGTTTTCTGAAAGAAAAGATGCTTTCTCGCGTTCGTTAGGGTTTACAGCCCAGTCCCAATGGTTGGGATTGCTCCAGTAGGTTGCGTTTTTAAAGGCGGGGGTTAGTTTTTCGCCATCTCGTTTTACAGCACCACCCACGTGGTCAAAGTGCAGGTGGGTTAAAAATACATCGGTAATATCATCGGTACTGAAACCTTTTGCTGCTAGTGATTTTTGCAGGGTATCATCGCCGTGCAGATAGTAATGACTAAAGAATTTTTCGCTCTGCTTATCGCCAATACCGGTATCAATTAATGTTAAACGATCGCCATCCTCAACCAGCAAGCAGCGCATGGCCCAGGTACACATATTATTATCATCGGCCGGGTTTGTTTTTTGCCAGATGGATTTGGGCACCACGCCAAACATTGCGCCGCCATCTAATTTAAATAATCCGGTGTTGATAGTGTGTAGATTCATAGTTCGGGAGTCCGGAAGTAAAGAAGTCCGGAAGTCCGAAAGTAGTTATTAGTTAGAAAGTCCGCAAGTTAGGAAGTCCGAAAGACAGGAAGTCTGGAAGACAAGCAAGAACTATCAATGTCCATTAAAACAAGAAAGTCCGGAAGCTTAACACTTCCGGACTTTCTACCTTTCCGTCTTTCGGACTTCTTTAATTTCCGACTTCCGGACTCAATACTATAAGTGTATCACTTCACCATACGCATCAGCGGCAGCTTCCATAATGGCTTCGCTCATGGTTGGGTGAGGGTGTACTGTTTTAATAACATCATGGCCGGTAGTTTCCAGCTTACGTGCAGTTACTACTTCGGCAATCATTTCGGTAACGTTAAAGCCAATCATGTGCGCGCCTAAAAACTCGCCATATTTAGCATCAAAAATTACCTTAACAAAACCTTCTTTTGCACCGGCAGCGCTTGCTTTACCAGAGGCAGAGAATGGGAATTTACCAATTTTAAGTTCGTAACCTGCTTCGCGGGCTGCTTTCTCGGTGTAACCAACAGAAGCAACTTCAGGCGAGCAATAAGTACAACCCGGGATGTTGTTATAATTGATCGGCTCAACATGTAAACCTGCAATTTTCTCAACGCAAGTAATACCTTCTGCTGATGCTACGTGAGCAAGGGCCTGGCCTTTTACAATATCGCCGATTGCGTAAATGCCTTCAACGTTGGTGCGGTAGTAGTCATCAACCAATACTTTACCTTTGTCAAACTTAACGCCGGTTTCTTCTAAGCCGATACCTTCTATATTAGTGCTGATACCGATAGCCGATAATACAACCTCTGCCTCCAGCACTTCCATGCCTTTTTCAGTCTTAACGTTTACTTTGCAAAGCTCGCCGCTGGTATCAACAGATTCAACTGTAGAGCTGGTCATGATGTTGATACCTTGTTTCTTTAAACTGCGGTTCAGTTGTTTTGAAACTTCTTCGTCTTCTAACGGAACGATGTCGCCTAAAAATTCAACCACGGTAACTTTAGTACCTATAGAGTTATAGAAATAAGCAAACTCGATGCCGATAGCGCCCGAACCTACCACAACAATTGATTTTGGTTGTTTAGGTAAATTCATAGCCTGGCGGTAGCCGATAACCTTAACACCATCTTGCTTAAGGTTAGGTAACTCGCGCGAGCGGCCGCCCGTAGCTAATATAATATGTTTGGCCTGGTGTGTAGCAACGGTACCATCTGCAGCTTTAACCTCTACATTACCTTTACCTTTAAGTTTACCAAAGCCGTTAATAACGTCGATCTTGTTTTTCTTCATTAAAAACTGTACGCCTTTGCTCATGCCATCGGCAACACCGCGGCTGCGTTTTATTACTGCATCAAAATCAACCACACCCTGGCCTTCTATTTTAATACCATAATCGGCAGCATGGTTAAGGTATTCAAATACCTGTGCGCTTTTTAGCAATGCTTTAGTTGGGATACAACCCCAGTTAAGGCAAATACCGCCCAATGATTCACGCTCAACTACAGCGGTTTTAAAACCTAACTGGGAAGCACGGATTGCAGCAACATAGCCACCCGGACCAGACCCTATAACAATGACATCGTAGTTCATGATTTTTAAAGATTATGCTTTTTTGTTTGAGGCCAAAACTAAGTAAAAACCGTGAAATGCGAAACATGTAGTGGTATTGCTACAAAATTGATGACGCTCTAATTATGATAGGCTAATGTAATGCGGGTAATTGTTGCGTATTGATTGTAAAAAACGTAATAAAGCTGATACAATCAATTGGCGAAAATGTCAGTTTTACGGTTTAAATTAGGTTTTGTTGCGACTTTTATTATATTTTTGATATAATGTTGATAAAACCCAAGCTTTATTAACATTGCCTTAACATTGGAAATGAGCCTTATATATATCTTTGCTCGTTATTTTAAATTAAACATTAACAAACAAAACACGTATGAGGAAGATTTTACTTCTTTTATTCGCCACTGTTTTTAGCCTGGGCATTACTTACGCTCAGGGCAATGGCGGCAAACTGATTACCGGTAAATTGTTAGATTCACAAACTAAAGAACCGTTAATTGGTGCCACAGTTACCATTAAAGGTACAACTAAGGCAGTTTCGGTATCTCTGGATGGTACTTTCAAAATCCGGGTGCCTGAAGAGGGAACCACTACATTGGTATTCTCTTATATTGGTTACATATCAAAAACACTTGATGTAGCCGACAAAAATCTTGGAACTATTACGCTTGATCCAACTACATCTTCAGTAAAAGAGGTTGTGGTAAACGCCAGCTCACCTATTGCTGTTAACCGTTCTACCCCAATCGCTGCATCATCTGTTAACCAGGTGTACATTGAAGAAAAAGGCGCAGGCGCTGAGTTTCCTGAGCTTTTAAAATCAACTCCAGGCGTGATGACGTCAAGAACCGGTGGTGGTTATGGCGATTCACGTATTAACATCCGTGGTTTCAGCAGCAACAACGTTGCGCTTTTAATTAACGGTATCCCTGCCAACGATGTTGAAGCCGGTAAACTTTACTGGAATGACTGGGCTGGCTTGCAAGATGTAACTACATTTATGCAGGTACAACGCGGTTTATCTGCTACAGATATCGCAGTTCCATCATTAGGTGGTACTATCAACATCCTTACCCGCAACACTGAAAAAGATCCGGGTGGTACTATTTCACAATCAGTAGGTAGCTTTAACTCGTTTAAAACTGTGTTAAGCTATGCAACCGGTTTAAATGATAAAGGATGGGCAAGCTCATTCTTGTTATCAAGAACTTCTGGCGATGGTTATGCACAAGGCTTATACTACACTGGTTATAACTATTTTGCTAACATTTCAAAAGTTTGGAAAAACCAAACCTTGTCATTTAACATCATGGGTGCTGCACAAAGCCACGGTCAGCGTTATACCTTTAACACCATTTCTACTTACCGCGCTGCACCAGACGGTACACAGTACAACTCTGATTTTGGTATCTACAACGGTAAAGTTTACAGCGCAGAGCAAAACTTCTATAACAAGCCTTTAGCATCTTTAAACCATAACTGGACTATCGATAGCAAAACTTCGTTATCAACTATTCTTTACGGTACTTATGGTTATGGTGCTGCTGATTATTTATCTGCTGCCCCAGGCGTAAGTGGTACAACTCCACAAGGATATGTTACTTTAACTCCGGGTAGCCCTACAGGCGTGCCAAGAACAGGCGGTACTTATTCACCTATCGACTTTAACTCTATTATCCAAACTAACGTAAACAACCCTGATGGATCATCAACCCGTATTATGCAAAATGTTGTTAACAAACATGTGCAAGGCGGTTTAATCAGTACCTTCAAAAAGGTATTCGGTGATTTCCATACTTTAGGTGGTTTAGACTTACGTTACTACACCGGCGAACACTACAACACTGTAGCTGATCTTTTAGGCGGTGATTACATTACTGACGCAAGAGTAAACAGCGCAACTTCACCAACAGGTAACATTAATAACCCCAATGCTCACGTTGTTACCGGCCAAAGATTTAATAACGATTACCGTTATGATGTAGGCAGCGAGGGTGTTTATTTGCAAACAGAGTACATTAAAAATGACCTGAGCGCGTTTGTTTCACTTGCTGGTAACTATACCAACAACCGTCGTACCGACTATTTTAACTACACTCCGGGTAACCAAAACAGCCCATGGGTTAATTTCTGGGGATACCAGGCAAAAGGTGGTGTTAACTACAACATCGATGCACACAGCAACGTTTACGTTAACGGTGGTTATATCCAACGCTCACCACTTGTTGCAGCGATATTCCTGAACAAGCAAAATGAGGTTAACGCTAACGCGAAACCAGAAAAATTATTAGATTACGAAGTTGGTTACGGTTACCAGAGCGGTATCTTCACTGCTAAGGTAGATGCGTTCAGATCTACTTACCGTGACAGAACTGTTGTAAGATCAACAGGTGCGGTAGATACTGATGGTACTCCAATTGTAGTTAACATTTCTGGTTTGAACGAAGTTCACCAGGGTTTTGAATTTGAAGGTAAATTACGCCCTGTAAAAGATATAACCTTTACAGGTTCATTAACTATTGCAGATTACCATTACCTTACTAACACAGGTCCTGCACAAACTACAAGCTCAACCGGAACAACAGTTACCCAATCATCTTTATTATTGAAAGGCCTTAAAGTTGGTGAGTTTGGTAGTGCACCAACCAGTGCGCAAACTACTGCTGCTTTAGGTGTTGATGTACAAGTATTACCTGCAGTAAAAATTGGCGCTAACTGGAACTATTACGCCCGTTACTATGCAACCTTCGATCCTACGAAGCTTACTTCAACCGGCTATACCAACTACGAAGTGCCAAACTATTCTATCTGTGACTTAAACATCGTTTACCGCTTTAAATTTGCTGGTCTTGATGCTTCATTCGTAGGTAACGTTTACAACTTGTTTAACACTGAGTACCTGTCAGATGCTTATGAGCTTAACCCGCCACTTACCCCTGCAGGCCAAAACTTTGCAACACGTACAAATGCTTTAGGTGTTTGGTACGGAGCGCCAAGAATGTACATGACTACATTAAAAGTTAAATTCTAATAACGATATTAATTAAAAAAGATATGAAAAAAGGACATTATTTGTTCGCGATTGGGGCAGTAGTTATGGCGCTTGCGTCATGTAAACCCATGAACAAAACTTATGACGCGATTGACGGATTAGGAAAGCCGGCTGCCGGCCTCACTTATACAATACAAGCGGCAGATTATACTAACGTAAATATTTATGCAAGTACAACTACTGTTTACAAAAACAAGTCGTACGCTAATATTGCGGATGCAAACGCAAACATCCCGGCGTTGTTGAACTACAAGTTTTTTGATTATGGTGATGGTTCTAACGCAAGCATAACCTTTACCCCAGGTACGCAGAATGTTGTACAGCCAGACAGCGTTGGTGCTGCCACAAAATACACTTTAGTAAACAATGCTGACTATCTATTACTGCCGGGTAACAAGTTTGCCGACTTTAGCGTAGCTCAATTAATGAGCTGGTTGCCAAATAAATATCCAAACCCTGCTGCAAATGAGCAACACCTTTTAACCTGGATATTTTACCCAACTATTGCAACTACAGCACCTCAAATTTACCCTGGTCTTTCTATTGCCAGCACAGTAAGCGGTACTGCTACCACTACTTTGGCTACCGGTTCATTTGCTTATATTAATGGTGCATGGGTTCAGGATTATTACATTACTCCGGCTCAATATGCAGCAGTTGGTCGTGGTCAGTACAACCAGTTCACTTCAGCAGACGATGCTAACCTGGTATCAACTTTCAATAGTATTTTAAAGGCAGATGCAGGTATTATGGCTACTACCAAACCAGGTAGTGTGCAATATGTAAGCTTTAACTATTACAGCAGTACTAAAGTTACATCTCAACGTCTTTTCACAATGACTTTTGATGGTAATAACTGGGTACACACCTCGGCTCCTGTAACGTTAACATTTGTAAAAAGCAGTGGTAAATGGATACCAGATCCAACTATTTTCTATACCACAGTTGCAGCTGATTACGCAACAATTGGAAAAACTGATCCAAGCTTATTAGCTGGTGCAACTACCGGAACCACTGGTGCTATTGGCAACTATGCGCAGTATGGTACATTTACTACTACCACTACAAGTTCAAGCTATTGGTCACCTGCTCAAATTGATGCAGCTTTAATTGTAATTTTGAAATCAGAGTTCCCAACACCAAAAGTTGGTATACCTTACCGTATTACTTATTACACTTATTCTGGCCCAACTATAACTACCTTCGCAACATTTAAGTTCGATGGTACTAACTGGGTTAAACAATAACTAATACTTTATAAAACAAGAAAGGCCCCGATATTATCGGGGCCTTTCTTGTTTTATGTCCGAATCAGAATTTACAGAATTTGAGAATTTACAGAATGAATGTTATATCACATTGAATTAAAGTAATTCTGATTATTCTTAAATTCTGTAAATCCTGATCAATGATACACAAACTCGCCAAACTCAGAGCGGATAGTTACCTGCTTTTGCTCAGCAGCTTCAACGCGGCCTACAATTTGGGCATCGATGTTAAAGCTTTTTGATATGCTGATGATGTCTTCAGCAATCTCCTGTGATACATAAAGCTCCATACGGTGACCCATGTTAAACACTTTGTACATCTCCTGCCAGCTGGTGCCAGACTCAGCCTGGATCAGTTTAAACAAGGGCGGAACATCAAATAAGTTATCTTTTATGATATGCAGGTTATTTATAAAATGCAGAACTTTGGTTTGTGCACCGCCACTACAATGTACCATACCATCAATCTGCGAACGATATTTATCCAGTATGGCTTTAATTACGGGTGCATAAGTACGGGTGGGGGATAATACCAATTTACCGGCGCTTACCGTTTCGCCGTTACCGATGTCGATCTGATCCGACAGGTTTTTACTGCCCGAGAATACCAAGGAGTAAGGTACAGCAGGGTCATAGCTCTCCGGAAATTGCTCGGCCAGTTTTTTATTGAAAACATCGTGGCGGGCTGATGTTAATCCGTTTGATCCCATGCCTCCATTATATTCTGTTTCGTAAGTGGCTTTGCCTGATGATGATAAACCCACAATCACATTACCTGCTTTAATACGGTCATTGCTGATTACATCGCTGCGTTTCATGCGGCAGGTAACTGTACTATCTACAATGATGGTGCGTACTAAATCGCCCACATCGGCAGTTTCGCCACCAGTAGAATAGATGCCCATACCGGCATCACGCAGTTCTGCTAAGATTTCTTCAGTACCATTAATAATGGCAGCAATAACATCGCCTGGTATCAGGGTTTTGTTACGGCCAATGGTTGATGATAGCAGGATATTATCAACCGCACCTACGCAAAGCAAATCATCCACATTCATAATAATAGCATCCTGGGCTATGCCGCGCCATACCGAAATATCGCCGGTCTGCTTCCAGTATAAATAAGCTAATGATGATTTGGTACCTGCGCCATCGGCGTGCATAATGTTGCACCACTCGGCATCGCCACCCAAAATATCCGGGATTATTTTGCAGAAAGCTTGTGGAAATATACCCTTATCAATGTTTTTAATGGCGTTATGGACATCATCTTTAGAAGCCGATACGCCGCGCTGGTCATACCTTTGCGAAGAAATCATGGGCAAATATAAGCATCCCAATACTTTTAAGCAGTAAAATCCTTAAATTGCCGGCCTTCGCATTCTATTCTCATGATAAAGACTCTTCTTCATTATATAAACGTTAACCGCTGGAGGTTAGTTAAGGTAAGTAAACATAACTTTTTAATTTATTGCAGCGTATTTGTGGGCCTGGTTGCCGGGCTTGGTGCGGTATTGCTTAAATACCTGGTACATTTTATGGAAGACCTGAGCCGCAGTATTTCCCTGCACCTGCCTTACCATTATACTTACCTGTTTTTACCGGCAGTTGGTATTTTACTAACGGTAGCTTATCAGCACCTGATTAACCGCGACCAGATTCAGAAGGGAATAGGTACATTGATCTATATCATTAAACGCAACAAGGCCAACGTAAAGTTCAATAATGTTTATTCGCACTTAATTACCAGTTCGCTTACGGTAGGTTTCGGCGGCTCATCTGGGCTGGAAGCACCTATTGTTTCTACAGGTGCGGCTATCGGCTCAAATACGGGTCGGTTCTTTAAATTAAGCCCGTATCATAAAACGATACTAATGGCTGCAGGGGCTTCGGCAGGTATTGCAGCGGTGTTTAATAGCCCGATAGCGGGTGTACTGTTTTCGTTGGAAATCTTATTAGGGGAGATGACCATCTCTACCTTTATTCCCTTACTTATTGCATCGGCTACAGGAGTAGTGGTAGCAAAGGTTTTATACTCGCGCCAGTTATTTCACCTCGTTACTGAGGGTTGGGTTATGGGTGCACTGCCTTTCTATATCATATTAGGTTTATTAAGCGGATGGGTGGCTATTTACATTACTAAGGTAGCCGAAGACCTGGAGAAAGGCATCTTTAAAAAGCAGAACAGGTATGTACGTGCAATTTTAGGCGGGTTATTGCTTGGTTTAATCATCCTCATTTTTCCCCCTCTATTAGGCGAAGGTTACCATTACTTGCAGGAGGCCTTAAACGGCAATATAGATGTGCTGAAAGAAGGATCGATGTTCGGTGCCTATATGGAGCATCCCTGGGTAATGGCTGGTTTTATGCTGGCTTTAATATTGATGAAAATTGTGGCGGCAGGTATTACACTGGGTTCGGGCGGTAATGGCGGTACTTTTGCACCAACTATGTTTACAGGGGCTTTCCTGGGCTTGTTTGTTGCCTATACCGTTAACCAAACCGGGTTGATCCATTTAAACACCAGTAATTTTATTGCGGTGGGCATGGCCGGGGCATTAAGTGGCGTACTGCATGCTCCGCTTACGGCTATATTTTTGATTGCCGAAATCACGGGAGGTTATGTACTATTTATTCCGTTGATGATCGTGTCTGCCATATCTTATATCATATCACGAAACAGCAATCCGCACAATATGTACTGGCAAGGATTGATCCATGAGAAAAATGTATATCCCGGCCAGGATGACCAAATGCTAAGTTCGATTGATTTAAGTAAGATCATCGATCATCATTACGTTTCTTTAACTAAAGATCAGCCGATAGCCGAATTATATAAGCTGCTTAGTGAAACTAATGCTAACCTGTTTGCTGTTTTAACCTCTGATCAGCAATTGGAAGGTGTGTTATGGTTGGATGAAATGAGAAAGGCGCTGTACGATCAATCCTTATCTGCTGAAGCTACTATTGCCGATGTTATGGTAATACCGCCCGCCATTATAGATTATAATCAATCTGTACAGGAAGTGATGCAGTTGTTTGATACCATTGATGCCTGGCGCTTACCTGTTACACGTAACGGTAAGTTTGTAGGGTTTATATCTAAATCGGCGCTGTTAAGTAAATATCGCGACGCGATGGTGATGCAGCATAAACAGTCAGATCTGTTTCATCAGAAATAAAAAAAAGCCTTAAAAACAGTAGAGGCGCAATATTTTGCGCCTTTGTGATATTATTATAAGAGACACAAGATGTTGTGTCTCTACGGTTCATTGTTCTTATTTGATAAATAATAACTCTCTGAATTTTGGTAACGGCCAAAGTCTGTCGTCAACCAGTTGCTCCAGCTTATCTACATGGTAACGGATCGGTTGGAAGAATGATTTTACCGTTTCGTCATAAGCAATTGCTTTCTCGCGGGTATCCTCAATAATGTTAGCCTTTTTGCGGGCTTCAACCATTTGATCGACATTGGTTTTGATAAAGTTGATATGCTCGGCCAGTTTATTGATAATATCCAGCTGTACGGTGTATGTATCAGCTTTTAAGCCGATGTCTTTTAAGCCTTTTACGTTTTCAACCAGTGCGCTTTGGTAGTTAATGGCGGCAGGGATAATTACGTTATCAACCAATTCGCCCATTACTCGTGCTTCTATCTGGAGTTTTTTGTAAAACTCTTCCAGTAAAATATCGTGGCGTGCATGTGCTTCACGGCGGCTGAATACGCGGGTTTCTTCGAACAGTTTTTCCGTTTTTTCGGTAATTAAAACATCAAGTGCTTTTGGCGTAGTTTTGATGTTTGATAAACCTCTTGCTGCTGCTTCTTTTTCCCACTCTTCGCTATAACCGTTTCCTTCAAAGCGGATAGATTTTGATTCTTTAATGTAACGTTTAATTACAGTAAGCAGGGCTAAATCTTTTTTCTCGCCTTTTTTAATCAGCTTATCAACCTCCAGTTTGAATTTCCTTAACTGATCGGCAACAATCAGGTTCAGGATCGTCATTGGGTTGGCCGAGTTTGCTGATGAACCTACAGCACGCAGCTCGAACTTATTACCGGTAAAGGCAAAAGGAGAGGTACGGTTACGGTCGGTGTTATCTTTCAGTATTTGCGGGATCTTAGGGATACCTTGCCACAGCAAAGCTTCTTCCTTCAGTTTTTTGCTGATACGTGAAGTTTCGATCTCATCCAATACATCATTCAGCTGGCTGCCCAGGAAGATAGATATAATAGCCGGAGGGGCTTCGTTAGCACCCAAACGGTGATCGTTGTTTACTGATGCAATTGATGCCCTTAACAAGTCTGCATGTTCTGATACTGCTTTGATGGTATTTACAAAGAAGGTTAAGAACATCAGGTTGTTTTTAGGCGTTTTGCCTGGCGATAACAAGTTTTTACCTGTATTGGTAATCATCGACCAGTTATTGTGTTTGCCCGATCCGTTTACACCTGCATAAGGTTTCTCATGCAATAACACTTTAAAGTTATGGCGTTTGGCAACCTTATCCATCAAATCCATTAATAAGGAGTTGTGATCTATAGCCAGGTTTATTTCTTCATAAATAGGGGCGCACTCAAATTGTGAAGGCGCAACCTCGTTGTGGCGGGTTTTTAATGGGATACCTAATAATAAGGCTTCGGTCTCAAAATCCTGCATAAAGGCGTAAACACGTTCTGGGATCGAACCGAAGTAATGATCTTCTAACTGTTGGTTTTTAGCTGACAGGTGACCAAATAAAGTACGACCAGTTAAATACATATCCGGGCGTGCATTGTATAAGGCAAGGTCAACCAGGAAATATTCCTGCTCGATACCCAATGAAGCATTAACTTTCTCAATGCTTTTATCAAAGTAATGGCAAACATCAACAGCGGCTTTATCTAAAGCGCTTAATGCTTTTAACAATGGCACTTTATAATCAAGCGCTTCGCCGGTATATGATACAAATACGGTAGGGATACACAATGTGCGGCCCATAATGAATGCCGGAGATGATGGGTCCCATGCAGTATAACCGCGGGCCTCAAATGTATTACGGATGCCGCCGTTAGGAAAGCTCGAAGCATCCGGCTCTTGCTGCGCTAAAGCGTCACCGCTAAATTTCTCTATTGCACCATCGGCAGTAGGTTCAAAAAAGGCATCGTGTTTTTCGGCGGTTGTTCCTGTTAATGGCTGAAACCAGTGGGTGTAGTGGGTGGCACCTTTGCTCATGGCCCAGCCCTTCATGGCAGAAGCTGTTTGCTCTGCAGTATCGCGTGCAATTGGTTCGCCGTTGTCAATAGAATTTACAATGCTTAGGTAAGCTTCTTTCGACAGGTATTCCCTCATTTTCTTTTTATCGAAAACGTTGGCAGCAAAGTAATCAGAAATTTTAGCGCTTGGTGTTTTAACCTCTGGAATAGAGCGTGTTAAGACAGTTTCTAGCGCTTTAAATCGAATGTTTGACATTTTAAACAGGATTATTGACAATTAATTCATCAAAAATAAAAATAGGATTATAAAACCCGCTAATTATTTAAGATTTATTCGCTAAAACTGAAAATAATTAGAAAAATATAAGCAAAACGGCAGGTAAACGAAAAATTTGATTTTTAAGCATTTTTGCATGAGAAAAAATATTGAAACATTGTTGCATTTAATAACAACAATTCCGTTCTTTATTTCGTTATATCACTAAACATTAAAACTTAAATTCATTTCACCATGCTTATTCCCAAATTTGATTTGTACAAGTCTGAGTGGCTCGACCTTGTATTTGAAAACCGTAACAAAAATTATGGCGCTTACGAACTGAGACAACACTATTCGCAAACCATGGCGAAGGCAATGGCGTTTACCTTGCTTGGTTTTGTTTCAGTGGCTATTACTATGGCTGTTATTACACGGCTCAATGCCAAGCCGGATGAAATTGTTCATATAATTCATCTTTCTGATCCTAAAGTTATTTTGCCTCCTCCACCTAAAAAAATTGACGAACCATTACAACCACCGCCAGCAAAAGCTGCACCGGTTAAACCTTTACAGGCTACACCATCAGGCCCAAGCGTTGTTATTCCAACACACGTAACAACTGAGCCTGTAACCACAGATCCGCCTACAATGGCTCAAATTAGCCAATCAACTATTAGTTCAGAGGCGTCAAAAGGTACTGGTCCGGCAGTTCAGCCTATTGCAGAAGGTACAGGTAACGGAACAGGAACCGGCGATAAAGTTGATAACGATACAGGAATACGTGATTTTGCAGAAGTATCTCCCGAACCTATGGGCGGTATGGCTGGATGGAGTAAATTTATACAGCGCAACTTAAGATACCCTGATACCGATGCCCAAGGCCGTGTATTTGTAAGCTTTGTAGTAGAGCGTGATGGCAGCTTATCAAATATTAAAATTTTAAAAGGTGTTAGCCCCGAACTTGATGCCGAAGCACTGCGCGTAATACGCATGGCGCCAAAATGGAAGCCAGGTATGCAAGGTGGGCAAGCTGTACGGGTACAGTTTAATATCCCAATAAATTTTCAACAAAATAATTAATCAATTGCAACATACTTGCAGAGGGATTGGCGGAAGCGTTGATCCCTTTTTTTGTTATAATTATATTTTGTCATTGCGAGGAGGAACGACGTGGATAACCGACCGGAGGGAGCTCATTAATACCAATGAAAACAAATACATTATTAATAATCTCGTAGCTCTACAGATCGAATATACATAATGTAGAAAACAGGGCGACTAAACCCCTCCCTGTCATCACACCACTCAACGCGCCCCTCCCGAGGGACTACCGTGAATCCACAAGTTCGCTCAGCCTAAATTTCTACCCCTTATTAACGTTATGGCAAGTTGCACAGATAGTAGTGTTCCCCTAAATTAGGGGAATGCACTGACAGTGCTACCACTTCCAACATTAATAAGGGGTATAAACTGTAGCAGGTTAAAAGATGTGGGTACACGGTAGTCCCGAAGGAGGGATTTGAAAAGTCTTGATTCCTGATTCTTGACTCTTTTCCCAACAGTATTATCAAAAACCTTCAAGCCTTTCCAATCATTTTACTAATTTTGCGAATCCTTTCATATAACACTTACAACATTGGAGCAACAGGAATTAACTACCGTTGAAACCGCCAAAGAATTAGGCTTATTACCCCAGGAGTATGACCGCATTAAGGAAATTTTAGGTCGCGTGCCTAACTTTACCGAACTGTCTATATTTTCTGTAATGTGGAGCGAGCACTGCTCGTACAAAAACTCAATCAAATGGTTAAAAACCCTTCCACGTGATGGCGCGCGTATGCTGGCCAAAGCAGGTGAGGAAAATGCCGGACTGGTTGACCTTGGCGACGGCATTGGCTGCGCGTTTAAGATAGAATCACATAACCACCCATCGGCTTTAGAACCTTACCAAGGTGCGGCAACAGGTGTTGGTGGTATTAACCGCGATATTTTTACCATGGGCGCACGCCCCATTGCACAATTAAACTCACTGCGTTTTGGTGATTTGGCATTAGACCGTACCAAATGGTTAGTTAAAGGTGTAGTTAAAGGTATCAGCCATTATGGTAATGCCTTTGGTATCCCAACTGTAGGCGGCGAACTTTACTTTGACGAAAGTTTTAACGTAAATCCGCTGGTTAACGCCATGTCGGCCGGTATTGTTAAGACTGGCGAAACCGTTTCTGCTACTTCTTACGGTGTGGGCAACCCGGTTTATATCGTAGGTTCTGCAACAGGTAAAGATGGTATCCACGGTGCGGCATTTGCATCAAAAGATATTACAGAAGATTCTGTTAACGATTTACCGGCTGTACAGGTGGGCGATCCGTTCCAGGAAAAGCTGTTACTGGAAGCTACTCTGGAAGTTATTAAAACCGGTGCTGTTATTGGTATGCAGGATATGGGTGCGGCAGGTATTATCTGCTCAAACTCAGAAATGTCAGCCAAAGGCGAGCACGGTATGAAAATCTGGCTGGATAAAGTACCAACCCGCCAGGAAAATATGAAGCCTTTCGAAATCCTGCTTTCAGAATCACAAGAGCGTATGCTTATCGTGGTTGAAAAAGGTAAGGAAGCTTTAGTACAGGCCGTATTTGATAAATGGGATTTAAACTGCGCTATTATTGGCGAAGTTACCGATACCAAACGCCTGGAGTATTACATGAACGGCGAACTGGTTGCCGATGTACCTGCTGATGATTTAGTATTAGGTGGTGGCGCCCCGGTTTACGACCGCGAATACCGCGAGCCTGCTTACTACCAGGAATATCAGAAATTTAATATAAATGACGTTGCCGAGCCTGAGAACTTGGTTGACGTTGCTGAGCATTTGGTTGCTCATCCAAACATTGCATCAAAACGTTGGGTAACCAACCAGTACGATTCAATGGTGGGTACGGCTACCATGACTACCAATCGCCCAAGTGATGCAGCTATTGTGGCTGTAAAAGGTACCCGTAAAGCAATTGCTTTAACAACAGATTGTAACTCGCGCTACGTAAATGCCGATCCGCAGAAAGGTACTTCAATTGCTGTGGCCGAGGCTGCACGTAACATTACCTGTGCCGGTGGTGAACCTGTGGCTATTACCAATTGCTTAAACTTTGGTAATCCATACATTCCGGAAGTTTTCTGGCAGTTTGTGAGCGCTATTAAAGGCATGGGCGAAGCTTGTACCAAATTTGGTACCCCGGTTACCGGTGGTAACGTAAGTTTCTACAACCAGTCGTCAGATGATGGTCCGGTTTTCCCAACGCCAACTATTGGCATGCTGGGTGTGTTGGATGACATTGATAACATGATGACATCGGACTTTAAACAACCGGATGATTTGATCTACCTGATCGGCGAATCTGTGAATGATATTGCATCGTCACAGTATCTGTCGTCGTATCATAAAGTTAAAAAATCACCTGCTCCGTATTTTGATATGGAAAAGGAATACGAAATGCACCAGATTGTAAAAGAACTGATTTTGCATAAAGTAATCCAGTCTGCACATGATGTGGCTGATGGTGGTTTATATATCAATTTACTGGAATCTTCATTGCCAAATGGCTTAGGTTTCAATATTGAATCTGATAGCGAGATCCGTAAGGATGCATTTTTGTTCGGCGAAGCACAAGGCAGGGTAGTAGTAAGTGTTGCACCGGCTGATGAAGAACGTTTTGTTGAAATGATGGCAACATCAGAAACTCCGTTCAGTCTGCTGGGTACTGTATCTCATCAGGGCAACCTGTTTGTTGATGATGAGCTTTATGGCAACATTACCGACATTAGATTGGTTTACGATAACGTATTGCATTCAATCTTAGGCGAATAATGCTAAAGCTTCACCGGGTACACCACGTTGCGATAATTTGTACCGACTATGCAAAGTCGAAACATTTTTACACAGAAGTACTCGGCATGAAAGCTGTTCGCGAAGTATTCCGCAAGGAAAGAAACTCATATAAGCTTGATCTGGAAGTCGGAGGACTATACCAGATCGAGCTTTTTTCATTTCCAGAGCCGCCACCGCGTCCATCTCGCCCCGAGGCCGCCGGTTTACGCCATTTGGCTTTCGAGGTTGATGATATCGAGGTAGCTATTGCTGAAGTAAACGCGCACGGTGTAATAACCGAGCCTATTAGGGTAGATGAGTTCACCGGTAAACGCTTCACCTTTATGGCAGATCCGGATGGGCTGCCAATAGAGTTTTACGAGGTGTAGGTTAGAGTTCGGAAGAAAAATTAAATAATAACGTCATTGCGAGGAACGAAGCAATCGCGAACTTTACAGGGCCGCTCTGTAAGTCGGGGATTGCTTCGTTCCTCGCAATGACGTTTATGATGTAAAGTGATGTTCCAATTCAAACAATTTGCTGTAGACCAAAGCGGTTGCGCCATGAAGATCAATACCGATGGCGTATTGTTAGGGGCACTCACACAAGCAAATGAACTCCAAAGTATATTGGATATTGGCACAGGCACAGGCGTCATAGCCTTAATGTTGGCTCAGCGATTTGTCACCGCTAAAATAGATGCAGTTGAAATAGATGAGGCAGCTGCAACAACTGCAGACCGGAACTTTAAAGCATCAAAATTTGCTGAAAGATTAACTGCTCATCATATTGGATTTGAAGAATACTTTCGACAAAATCCCAATCTGAAATATGATCTCATTATAAGTAACCCGCCTTTCTATATCAACTCGCTTAAATCGCCAGGCAAACAACGCACGGTTGCCAAACATACCGATGAGCAGTTTTTCGATAAATTATTAAGCACTACATCAAAGCATTTAACAAGTGATGGATTATTGTGGTTGATATTACCTGTTACTACATCAGGAGTAGTACAGGCTATCGCCAAAAACTATGGTTTGTATTTGCATACGCAGATCGATATTAAATCTTACCCGCAATCAGAACCTCACCGGCATATAGTTGCTTTCTCATTGCATGAATTGCCGGTTACCGTCACTGATTTTACTATCTACGCAGAGCCTAAAAAATATACAGCTCAATACGAATCTGCTCTGAAAGACTTCTTCACCATCTTTTAAGTTCAGTCCCGATTCTTGTATCTTGGCTCTTGTTTCTCAAAGGAGTCTCAAATCTAATATCTCACATCTCATATCTATTCTAAAGCATGACAAGAATTGGTCTTATCTCCGACACGCATAGTTACCTCGACGACGCTGTATTTAAACATTTTGCCGATTGTGATGAGATTTGGCATGCCGGCGATTTTGGTACGCTGGAGCTTGTCGATCAGCTGGCTGCGTTTAAACCATTGAAAGGTGTTTACGGTAACATCGATGGTAAGGACATACGTTTAGTGTACCCAGAACACCTGCGTTTTAAATGTGAGGATGTAGATGTTTGGATGACGCATATCGGCGGTTACCCCGACAGATATAGTGCTAATATAAAGGGTGAAATTTACACTAACCCACCCAATTTGTTTATCACCGGTCATTCGCACATATTGAAGGTGATTTTTGATAAGAAGATTAACTGTTTACATATAAACCCCGGCGCTGCTGGCAAACAGGGCTGGCATAAGGTACGTACATTGGTAAAGTTTGCTATTTCTGGCGATAAAATTCATAACTTACAGATTATAGAAATGAACAGATAAACGTAAAAAATACACTAAGCCTATGAAAGTAACCAAAACCCTCGGTCAATTTATTATTGAAAAACAAGCAGATTTCCCTTACGCTAAGGGCGAACTTTCAAGACTGTTGCGGGACATTGGTATCGCCGCCAAAATTGTGAACCGGGAGGTAAATAAGGCTGGCTTAGTGGATATTTTAGGCGAAGCGGGCACCACCAATGTTCAGGGCGAGTATCAGAAGAAACTGGATATTTATGCCAATGAACAATTCATCAGCGCACTGCAAAGTGGGGGAGAGTGTTGCATTGTAGTATCGGAAGAGAATGACGAATACATTTATATCGATTCGGAAATTTCTAAAGACGCCAAATATATTGTAGCCATCGACCCTTTAGATGGTTCGTCAAACATTGATGTAAATGTTGGGGTAGGTACCATCTTCTCCATCTACCGCAGAAAATCTGTTGAAGGCAAGGCAACGCTCGAAGATGTGTTACAACGCGGTACCGAGCAGGTTGCTGCCGGTTATGTGATCTATGGCTCATCAACTATGCTGGTTTACACTACTGGTAAAGGGGTTAATGGCTTTACACTCGACCCATCTATTGGTGAGTTTTGCCTCTCGCATCCCGAAATGAGGGTGCCGAAGGACGGTATGATCTACTCCATCAACGAGGGCTATTATGCGCATTTCCCCGATGGGGTTAAAAAGTATATTAAATATTGCCAGGTAGAGGATGATGCCACAAACCGCCCGTATACCTCTCGCTATACAGGTTCCATGGTAGCCGATCTGCACCGTAATATGATTAAAGGCGGCATATTTATTTACCCCATTACAGCCAGCGCACCTAAAGGGAAACTGCGCCTGGTTTATGAATGTAACCCTATGGCTTTTATTATCGAACAGGCAGGCGGTAAGGCCAGCAATGGCTATCAACGGATATTAGAACTCGAGGTAACCAATTTGCACCAGCGCTCGGCCATATTTATTGGCTCGGAAAATATGGTTAACAAAGCCGAAGAAATGATGGCTTGCTTTTCGCCCCAGGTAATGAAAAAGAATTTCGAAGGCGCTGTGGTAATACAATAAAAAAGATACAAGAAGCGAGAAGCAAGAGACAAGACGTTATATTATAAAATAGAGACAAGAATTGAGACTATGCAAATCAGTCTTGTTTCCTGGCTCTTATTTCTTGTATCTATCAAACTATATCAAATTCACGCGTCCGTTCTCGGCTTCAAACACGGTATCAATCAATAATTCTTTCGATTTAGATGCTGCTACGGCTAATTGATCGCAACGCTCATTTTCGGGGTGACCGTTGTGACCGCGTACCCATATAAAACGAATTTTGTGCAGTTTGCTTATTTCAAGGTAACGCATCCAGAGGTCTTTATTCTTTTTATCCTTAAACCCAATTTTTAACCAGCCGTAAACCCAGCGTTTTTCAATGGCATCAATAACGTATTTAGAGTCCGAGCAGATAACCACATCCTGATTTGGTGTTTTTAAGGCTTCTAAGCCCTTGATGACCGCCAAAAGCTCCATGCGATTGTTTGTAGTCTTTCGGAAGCCCTCAGAGAGTTCTTTATAGTGTTTGCCGGCACGCAGTACCACCCCATACCCGCCCGGGCCCGGGTTGCCGCTTGATGCGCCGTCTGTAAAAATTTCGATCATAGTATTTGAGCTGCAATTATAAGAATTTACCCTCAGGCTCACAGAATGTTATATTTTTTTTGAAAAAAGAGTTTGCAAACAACGCAGATATTTCTACTTTTGCACTCTCCAAACGGTAGATGTAGCTCAGTTGGTTAGAGCATCGGTTTGTGGTACCGAGGGTCGTGGGTTCGAGCCCCATCATTTACCCTTTTTCTAAAAAGCCTTTTTACAGCAGTAAAAGGGCTTTTTTTATGCCTTCGAAAAACTGCCCAACTTGACGAAAATGTTTACAACGGGTTTCGCCGGCATGGCTGCAATCAATAAAGTGGTCTCAAACTCTACAAAAAGGGAAGGGGTAGCGCATCCCTTATTAACAGTCATCAATAGCCTCTGTGATTATTGAATTAGATGAATTATTTAACAGGTATGTTGCTGATTTTTAAGTTGATATATGTATTAATTACAACAGCGCTGTATTACACTATCTTGAACTTTCTACAGTGTACACAAAGCTGTCGGCTCTATAATAGCCCAAATTATATTCAATAGGTCGTTCACCCTGGTCAAATACAAAACGTTTACGAAAGAGGATAGGTGCGCCCACCGATAACCTTAGTTTTTCTGCAATAATGGAATCTGCGGCCTTTGCACTGATTTCTTCTTTTGATAATGTAGCTATAACAGAATGTTCCTGCTCCAGCATTTCATAAAGCGGGCGTTTAAAATCCTCATCGCCGGTAAGGCCTACACGTGGGTGAAAATAAGATACAAAGTACACAAATGGTTCATCTGGTTTTCCTCTTACACGTTCCATTTTCAGAATTTTACGGTCAGTTTTTATTTCGAAAAAATTGGCCAGAAACTCATCCGGATAAACCCAGGTAACATGTAGTTCGAAATTTTTAATGGTAATTCCTCTCAGCTTCATTTCCTGCGAAAAACTTAGCCAATTATTCGATTTTGAACTAACCGCAGCTTGTGCAACTTTAGTGCCTGTTCTTTTTTTACGCACCAGCAAGCCTTCATAAACCAATTTATTAATAGCCTGCCTAAGCGTGGTACGTGATATAGCCAACTGCTTGGCCAGCTCCACTTCATTAGGCAAAACTTTGCCGTTCTGATATTCTTCCTCTGTAATCAAGCTACGCAAAAGCGTTTCAGCCTGTATATGTAGTGGGATAGGGCTTTTATGGTCTATAGAATACCTCATTTGCTTTATTGAGTTACAATATTAAGCATTTTTAAAATACTTAATATGTTTATACATAATGTATGGTGGTAACAGCGTAATTATCTGATTTTCCTAAGCAGGATAAAAATAATTTGCAATATGTTTGGAATCTTAAATTTATTTATATGTTTGTACATTATAACAATAAACCAACCATTTTTAAATTTTATTGGTCTACAATTTATCAGCAATGATATTTTTATGTAGCATTTAATATGTACATACATTACTACAAATAAAAATGAACTTAAATTCTACTAATGGTCATCAAGAGCCTGTTGCTTTGCAAGCACGTAAGTCTACGCAGTTTCCAATGCCTAAAAAGCTTAACAGAGCCCTTACTCCAGAAGGCGTTTATAACATATACCCATTTTGTGCGCTGGGCCATAATCGTATTTTTAATGGTTATGCATCACTTGCCAACTGGATAATTGAACAAAAAATAGCTATAGTTGATGGTTACGCCGGAGTTTTTTGGGATGAGATAAAAAATGGCTTAAATGAAGAATTCTTAGCAAAGGGCTTAAGCGTTAATTGGGTGGCCACTGTTGATTATTTAAAAAGCCCGGAAGAAATTGAAACACTTGTACAACCATATTTAGGAGCTCCGGATGCCGTGTGGGGAACAAAATGTACATTGAACCTCAACGAATTTTTTTTAACAGATCAGCTTTCGGTACAAAATCCCAACACAGAATTTGATATCAATATTGTAATAGGTACGGGTGCTACCTTGGTTAATTGGGATGCGCCGGTAATATATATCGACCTGCCTAAGAACGAATTGCAGTTCCGCATGCGTGCCGGGTCTATCACTAATTTGGGTACCGACGAGATTACTGAGCCTTTTATAATGTACAAGCGGTTTTATTTTGTAGACTGGGTTTTGTTGAACAAGCATAAAAAAGATATCCTCGATCAGATTACTGTGGTTGCAGATGGCCAGTGGCTAAATGATGTCAACTGGATGCTAAAGGCTGATTTAGCCGAAGGTTTAAATAAAATCAGCAATTCGGTGATCAGGGTTCGGCCATGGTTCGAGCCTGGGGCCTGGGGGGGGCAGTGGATTAAAGAGTTTATCCCTAATATCAATAAAGATGTAATTAATTATGCATGGTCCTTTGAGCTGATTGTGCCCGAAAATGGGTTGGTTTTCGAAAGCAATGGTAATTTACTCGAGGTATCGTTTGATTTTTTAATGTTTGCCAATCAGCAGCAGGTGCTGGGTAAACATGCCGAAAAATTTGGCGATGAGTTTCCGATCAGGTTTGATTTTCTGGATACGTTTGATGGGGGCAACCTGTCTATCCAATGCCACCCAAGGTTAAAATATATCCAGGATAATTTTGGCGAAACCATTACCCAGGATGAAACCTATTATATTCTCGATTGCAAAGACAATGCTGAAGTATACCTGGGTTTTCAGGAAAACATCAATCCCGAAGAATTTAAAAAGACACTAATAAATAGCCAGACCGAAGGTGTAGAAATAGAGATCAGAGATTTTGTTCAGGCACATGTGGCTAAAAAGCACGATCTGTTTCTGATTCCTAATGGTACCGTGCATAGCGCAGGCGCTAACAATATGGTGCTCGAAATTAGTGCAACCCCCTACATTTTTACCTTTAAAATGTATGACTGGTTAAGGCTTGATCTGGATGGCAACCCAAGGCCAATCAATATTGACCATGCCTTTAACAATCTCAACTTCGAACGTAAAGGTAAGCGGGTACAGGACGAACTCATTTCCAAACCAGCTGTGCTAAAAGAAGGTACAGATTGGAAACTGATTCATATACCTACACACGAACAACATTTTTACGATGTACACCGCCTTGATTTTAATACCCAGGTACAAGTAATTACAGATAATTGCTGCCATGTAATGATGCTGGTAGAGGGCGAGTCTGTGTTACTCGAAACAGCCGACGGCACTAAACATGTATTTGCTTATGCCGAAACTTTTGTGATACCGGCTGCGGCAAAACACTATACGCTTACCAATTTGGGTAAAAGCAATGCAAAAGTGATTAAAGCATTTTTAAAATAAGAAAAGCATGATAACCGCAACAGAACAAGATATCACAGTGAAAAAAAATGCCGGCTATTTATACCTGGTGTGCCTGGTGGCCGCGCTTGGAGGCTTTTTATTTGGCTTCGATACTGCTGTAATTTCGGGAACGGTAAACCTGGTAAAGCACGATTTTAAGCTTGATGCTGTTAATGAAGGCTGGTTTGTAAGCTGTGCCCTGTTGGGCTGTATTATTGGCGTGGCATGCTCTGGTAAACTGAGCGACAAATACGGGCGTAAAATTATCCTGATTTTATCTGCGGTACTGTTTTTGGCCTCGGCTTTGGGTTGTATGCTTTCTACCTCATTCACCGTATTAATTTTATTCAGGTTAGTAGGTGGTTTGGGTATAGGTGTGGCCTCCATGGTGTCGCCTTTATATATTTCAGAATTTTCGCCATCCCGTTACCGGGGCATGATGGTATCGCTTTACCAACTGGCTTTAACAATTGGTATTGTACTGGCCTATTTTTCTAATGCTTATCTGGTTAATCACGCAGCTGACAGTTTCGATTCCGAGAGCACCAAAAAGATTTTCTCGACCGAGGTATGGCGCGCCATGCTGGGCTTAGGTGCCTTGCCTGCGGGTATATTTTTGATCTCGCTTTTCCTGGTGCCCGAATCGCCCAGGTGGTTGCTGTTAAATGGTGCTAAGGCAAAAGCCACGGCCATATTAATAAAAATTGATGGTACAGCAGCTGCAAACAAAGAGGTGGCAGATTTTGAAACCTCACAGCATAACGAGCAGTCAACATCATTAAAAGAACTGTTTACACCAGTGTATCGTAAGGCATTGTGGATAGGCTTGCTTTTACCATTCCTGTCGCAGGTATGTGGTATTAATGCGGTAATCTACTATGGCCCTAAAATACTGGAGCAGGCCGGTTTTACACTCAATAATGCTTTAGGCGGCCAGGTTACCATCGGGCTGGTTAATGTGATATTTACCTTTGTAGCCATTTTTACCATTGATAAATGGGGCCGTAAGCCGCTCTTATATGTAGGTATTGGCGGCGCTGTTGTTTCCCTGCTTATTATCGGTGCTCTTTTTGCCTTAGGCATAACGCAGGGGCCGTGGATACTCATCTTCATTTTATCATTCATTGCTTGTTTTGCTTTTTCTTTCGGCCCGGTTTGCTGGGTTGTTGTGGGCGAAATATTTCCGAATGCCATTCGCGGCAAGGCCATGGCACTGGCTACACTTTCATTATGGGTGGGTAATTTTCTGGTGGGCCAGTTAACCCCTGTAATGCTCGAAGGCCTCGGCTCATCATTTACTTTCTGGGTTTTTGCTCTGTGTTGTTCGCCGGCTTTGTGGATCACCTGGAAACTGATTCCCGAAACCAAAGGCAAATCGCTGGAAATGATCGAGGACTACTGGAAAGAAAGTTATAAAAAAGAAACCAAAAACTGACCAATCAATATCCCAATTCAATAAACGCATCCCCCAATTAAAACCAATTATTATGAGCGTAAAATTATTACACAACTTAAAAAAGATCAAACGGCTGCCCATCAGGCAAATGGCAGTCGCGATGGCATTTACCATGCTGTTAAATAATACCTATGCCGAAGAAAGTAGCGAACATACAGGCGAGGTAAAATCTAATAAACAGCATTTAGCCAGCACCACGGTTACCGGCCGTGTATCTGATGAGCAGGGCCAGCCTTTGCCGGGTGTAAGTATTGGTATAGTGGGTACTGCATTAGGCATGGTTACAGATGGTAATGGTAATTATAAACTAAGCGTCCCGGAGGCTTATGCTAATAAATCATTATCATTTTCATACCTGGGTTTTGCTAAGCAGGAAGTACCCATCGGCGGCAATACCACTATCAACATTAAGTTAAAGGCCGATGCTAAGGCACTTAATGAAGTTGTTGTGGTAGGTTATGGTACACAAACAAAGGTATCATTAACAGGTGCCGTAAACCAGGTGAGCGCCAAAGATATCGGTGATAAACCGATATTGAATACGTTGCAAGCGCTGCAGGGCGAATCGCCCAACTTAATTATCCAGCAAACTACGATGGATCCCGGTAGTGGTGTTAATTTAAACATTCGTGGTTTGGGTACCCTGGGTGATAATACCCCGCTGGTAGTTATTGATGGGATAATTGGCGGCGATATTAACCTGTTAAACCCAAATGATGTAGCCAGCGTGTCTGTATTAAAAGATGCTGGTGCTGCGGCTATTTACGGTTCTCGCTCGGCCAATGGGGTTATCTTGGTAACCACCAAAAGCGGCAAATTGAATCAGAAAGCAAGTGTGAGTTTCGATGCCAGCTACGGGATCCAAAATCCAGATGTATTGGTTAAAAAAGTAAGCGCTTCTGATAATGCTTATTACAAAAACCAATCGCTTATTAACTCAGGCTTGCCGCCTGCTTACACGCCAGAGCAAATACAGCAACTGGCTGCGCAGGGTAATGGCACCTGGGATATTAATCACCTGTTAAAAAATGCACCCCTGCAATCTGAAAACATGAGCGTAAGCGGTGGTGGCGAGAACAGTTCTTACTTTATTTCGGCAGGTTACCAGGATCAGGGTAGTAACCTCATTGGTAACGGAGGTTCTGGAGGCGATTTCGGTTACAAAAAATATAACCTGCGCTTAAATCAAACAGCTATTGTGGGCAAGTTTAAGTTTAATGTGGTTTTGAGTTATGTAAAATCGCAAAACAAAACCAATACCGTTGGTGATAATAACATTTTTGCTGATGCTAACCGGGTGCCTATTAATTATAGCTGGCAGGATGCCAATGGTAATTATCTGACTAATCCAATTGCATCGCAATACAATGAAAAAGGTGTTTTAGAGCATGGCGGCTACGGCTTAACCAATAACGACCAGCTTTTTGGCAACCTGAACGGTACGCTAAATATCACTAAAGATTTGAAGCTGACCGGTATCTTCGGCGGTACCATCAACGATAACAGCCAGTTTTTCAGACGTGAACAGGTTAACTATTTACCATCGGGCGTTTATGGCGACGATCATACAGTTTTTGATAACAGCTACAGGAATCAGTTATTAAATACCCAGGTGTATGCCGAGTATAATAAGCAAATTCAAGAGCATAAATTCAAGGTGTTGGTAGGTGTTTCTAACGAATCGTATTCATCTAATGCTTTTCAGTTACAACAATTATATACGGATCCTCAATTGGGTATCCCAACAACAGGGACTACTATCGACGCGCAAAATAGCTACAACAGCAACTATCAGGATGCCAGCGGTAACCGTGCTACACAGGAAACCAGCCTTAATTCCTTATTTGGGCGCGCTAACTACTCGTTCAAGGATCGCTATTTCTTAGAGGGAAACTTTAGGGAAGATGCATCTTCGAAATTCGCTGCAGGGCACAGAACAGGATTCTTTCCATCGGGTGCTGCCTCATGGCTGGTAACTGAAGAGCCATTTATGGCGAAATTGAAGAATACGGTTAACCTCTTAAAATTCAGAACATCTTATGGTGTACTGGGTAATCAAAACGTAAATGCTTACCAGTATCAAACCACCTATTTTAACTATCCAAATGCTTATGGCTTTAACAATACCGTTGTGGGTGGGGCTGGATATAACCTGGGTAACCCCGATTTAACCTGGGAAAGGGCAACCACTTTTAATGTTGGTTTAGATGCGGCTTTCTTAAATAATAACTTAACCTTATCGTTAGATTATTTCGACAAAACAACCAAAGATATTTTAGCTGCCCGCCAGGATGTAACGGCTATTTTTGGTGCCGGTTTCCCTGATGCCAACGTAGCAAAAGTAAGGAACCATGGTTGGGAGGTAAGCATTGCGTATACCTTGAAAACCAACCAGGTTACACAAAATTTCAGCTTCAATATTGCCGATAACCAAAACAAGCTGGAGGCTTTGTCTTACGGTGTAAGCCAGGAAATTGTGAACGCCGATGTGTTCTCGTTTCTCCGCCGCGTCGGTGACCCGATCACACAATATTATGGCTATAAAACCAACGGTTATTTCCAAAATGCATCTGATGTGCAAAGCTATCCAAAACCGGCCGGGCAGGTGGTTGCACCTGGCGATCTCAAGTTTGTAGATCAAAATCATGATGGCGTGATTGATGATAAAGATAAAGTGCCGTTGGGTAACCCATTTCCGCGTTATACATTCGGTTTCACTTATCGCGTTGCCTATAAAGGGTTCGATCTTTCGGCCTTTATACAGGGTGTTGGCAAAAGAGATGTGTTTTTACGCGGAGAGCTGGTTGAACCTTTCCACTACAATTATGGCGCAACAGTTTACGAGCATCAAACCGATTTCTGGACACCTACTAACCCCGATGCACGCTTCCCGCAATTGGCGGCTATTGGTTCGGCATCAAACAATAACAACTGGAGAAACGGGTCTGATCTTTACAAATTCGACGGTGCTTACGCCCGTTTAAAAAATGTAAACATCGGTTATAACCTGCCTGCGTCTCTCACTAAAAAAATCGGGATCCAAAAATTAAGGGTATCGGTTATCGGCCAAAACCTGGTTACATTAACCAAACTCAAATTTATCGATCCTGAGACTTCTGAGTTTAACAATGATCTGAGCTTAAATACCTCTTCAAACAGTGCCCGCGCTTATCCCATGCCAAGGTTTTATGGGGTGGGTTTAAACGTCACATTCCAATAGATTATTAAAAAATATTCTCATGAAAAATTATATCAAAATATTCATTATAACACTACTGGTAGTTACTGCCGGCAGTTGTAAAAAACTGGATCTGGTGCCAACCAACAACTTTACTGATCAGAACTTTTACACCACAAGCGAAAATGTAAATAATGCACTGAATAACATTTACAGCGGCATGTATAACAGCGACCTGTATTTTTATAACGATGCGATGTCTGATAACGCTTACACTGCTCAAGGCTCATCTTACGGTAACGTAGACCAGGTTGGTGCAGGTACTTTTACTTCATCGCTGCCTAAATTTATTAATGACTGGTCTTTTTATTACCAGGGTATTAAAGCTTGTAATCTGTTCCTGGCTGGTATCGACCAAAATAAAACTTTAGGTGCCGACGTAATTGCCCGCATGAAAGGCGAAGTTCGCTTTGTACGTGCATGGCATCATTTTAACCTGATGAAATGGTGGGGCGATGTGCCTTTGTTATCAGCAGACATAACACCGGATGAAGCTAAGGTTATTGCCAGGACCCCAAGGGCAGCTGTGCTGAGTTTTATTACCAGTGAATTGGAAGCTGCCGCTGCCGCATTACCATCAAAAGATAAATATGCCGCTGCGGATAATGGCCGCATTACCAATGGTGCAGCCCTTGCTTTGGAAGCCCGTGTGCTATTGTACGAAGGTAACCGCATGCAGGACGTGGTAACTATTTGCGAAAAATTATTAAACAATCCGTCTACTTACGGCCAGTACGCGTTAGCGAGTGATTATGGTAGCTTATTTAGTGACCCTGCGGTAAACAAAACCAATTCTGAGTCGATGCTTTCACTTCAGTATGTATCTGGCGTGGCTGGCCGCACTTGGGCAGATGGGTTCGATTTTTATCCGATCTCGGCAGGTTCACGCACCAATAACCTGGCACCAACTCAAGAGTTGGTGAATGATTATATTATGAATAATGGCAAGGGGATAACTGATGCAGGCTCTGGTTACGACGAATCAAACCCGTACACTAACCGTGATCCAAGGCTTACTGCAACCATTGTTTATGATAAAGCCAATTTTAAAAATGCAGATGGCACAACGCAGGTCATCTACATTAAACCAGGATCAGACCCTAACCGCAGTGCCTTAAATGAGTATAGCCCTAATGGCCAGGTTTCTGCAACAGGTTATTACTGGCGCAAGTATTTTGACCCTAACCACCTGCCTCAGTTTGTATCGGGCCTAAACCTGCACCTCATCCGTTGGGCCGAAGTTTTATTGGATTATGCAGAAGCTAAAAACAGCCTGGGGCAAATGGATGCAAGCACCTGGAGTAAAACTATTATGGTATTGCGCCAGCGTGCCGGCTTTACAGACCCTAATGCATTAAATTTCCCTACTGCTGGTGACATGACCACCATTATCAGAAGGGAGCGCCGTACAGAGTTAGCTATGGAAGGCATCAGGACAGAAGATATCCGTAGGTGGAAACTGTCTGAAACCGTATTAAACGGTTACGTGCATGGCGCCAAATTTGGCGATCCTACTATTGATAATGGTTACCTGAGGGTGCAAAAACGCCAGTTCGATCCGGCTAAAAATTATCTGTGGCCGATTCCGCTTAATGAAGTAAATAAAGATCCTAACCTGAAACAGAACCCCGGGCTACTAAGCAATAACCAATTAAATTAAACGAGATGAGAAGATTAATTAATTTGAGCTTTATGGTTATTGCAGCCATAACGGCTTTTACATCCTGCAAAAAGGATGAAAGAACCTTAGACCTGAATGTACACCCCGTAAGCGTATTAGGTGCCCCGGCAGATCAGGCCAGCATTAGCTTACAACCGGCAACAGGGGCCAGTATGGTATTTACCTGGAATGCTACCCAAGCCGCAGATGGTGATATGGTATTGTATGAGGTAGCTTTTGATAAGGCTGATGGCGATTTTAGCAAGCCGGTTTATAAGGCGCTTTCTGATGGGGGAGGTGTACAGGCACAGGCTACTGTTACACAGAAGGATTTGAATAAGATTGCCTCGCTAGCAGGTATCCAGTCTTCAAGTACCGGTAAAATAAAATGGACTGTGCTGGCTTCTAAAGCAACTAATGTGGTGGCTGGTTCAGCAAGCCATACTTTGCAGATCACCCGTCCTGCCGGTTTTGCAGTTCTGCCTACCGCACTGTATATCACAGGGACGGCTACAGAAGCCGGCGATGATGTAACCAAGGCCATCGCCCTTAAACAAACCAGCGATGGTGTATTTGAACTTTATACCTCTTTAAAACCCGGTACCTATCAATTAACCGATAAGCAGAGCGCCAGCGGCACCAAATACTACCTGGATGCCAATGGTATTATACAGCAAGGTAACTCAACAACCACAGTTACCGCTGCCACACAACCTTATCGTTTAAGTTATGATTTTAGCGTGGCTACATCAAGCATTGTGGGCATTCAATCGCTGGGTTTATATGTATCTGCCTACGCTACAGAAACCGGGCAGCTAAGTTATATCGGGAACGGCACCTGGGAAGCAGCGAAGATCCCGGTTACGTTTTACCAATTTTCATGGGGTCGTGATGATCGATATAAATTTATCCTGCATACCGCTAAAGGTTTAGAGTATTATGGCAGCGAGAATGTAAATAACGACCCGCCTGCGGGTAAACCGGCTGATTATTTTTACCTGCTCCCGGTAACCAACGATCAATGGAATAACACCTATAAGTTTCCACCAGCCGCAGATACCCATAATGTAAAAGTGGATGTGTATTTCCAGGCTGGTGGCCCATACACGCATACGGCTACTGCATTTAATTAACGCACAAGTGCACCTACATTGCAGGTGCACTTTAATATAACATACTCATGAAAAACTTATTATACGGTGGCGTTGCGATATTGGTAGTTTTAATTGCCTCCTGTAGTAAATCGAAAGATACACCCAGCCCTGCTCCTCCAACAGGTGGTGGAAGTACGCCTCCGGTAACTACCGTGTCAACTTATTTAACTAATGCCAAGGCAACGCATGATTTTGTGACGGCGAATTATCTGACTGCCTATGGCAGTTACCGGGTAAATACAACTACCAATGTTAACAGCGCGTTCGAATGGTATAATGCCAGTCAGCTTTATGCTGATGCAGCCATGGTAGGTTTGGGCGATGCCACTTACACAACCGGCATGAACAAAACTTTCGCCTGGTTAAATAATCTTATTGACAAGAACGATGTAAATGGCGGTTACTTTGCTTTTGCCAACCTCGACGGTTCGGGTGGGAGCGGTACCAAATATGTAGATGATGATTCGCTAACGGGCATGGCCTACCTCGAAGCGTACGATGTAACTACAGGTACCACACAAACCAACTATTTAAATGCAGCAAAAGCATGTGCCAACTGGTTAATGAATAGTGGCCAATGGGATACAACTTTTGGTGGCGGTTTTTGGTGGGCGACTGATAAAACAGTTAAACCAACGCAATCAAATGCGCTTGCTTTACAGCTGTTTTTACGCTTATATAAAATTACCGGGCAATCTGTTTATCATGACTGGGCCGTATCTGTAAACAACTGGTTAAACAGCCAGATGTATGACAGCGCTACCGGGCTTTACATCTGGCAGATTGAAAAGAACGGGACTAAAGACCTTGCCAAGTTTACTTACGATAATGCCATTATGCTTGAAGCCGAGTTATTATACGTGCAGGCCATGAATGACGATACCTATTTAACCAAAGCACAGGCATTAGGCAATGCCATGATTAAGACACTTTGGGATGCCAATCATAACGTTTTTATATTCAATACAACAGACATCAGGATTAACCCATGCTATTGCGTTTGGGCTTCGCAGGCTATGATTAAGTTATACGAGGCTGATCATAACAGCAGTTGGCTTACTTATGCGAAAGCAAATATCGACCAGATTAACGTGGTGATGAAAAGCCCTGCTAGCGGTTATTACCAATATGCCGGTTTGGATGGCGCAGGCCGCTATACCAATATGGAAGGGGTAGACCAAGCCTGGATGCAAAGGGTGCAAACCTTGTTATCAAAATACAAATAATATACTTGCTGATCTGCTTTGTAGAAAAGCATGCAAATATCATCTAACATGAAAATAAATTTTAAATCGCTTGTTTGTCTGCTGGCACTGCTGCCATTAGCATCGCAAGCGCAAGATGTACTTCAATACGTAAACCCAAACATTGGTACTGCACATAGCCGATGGTTTTTTTATACCCCGGCTGCCGTACCCGATGGTATGGCTAAACTTGCACCATCAACCAATGGCCATTATGGTAACGCACAAGGCTGGGAAGCTGTAGGTTATGATACCCGCCAAAACTCTATCGAAGGTTTTGTGCATTTCCATGAATGGCAGGTAGGCGGCGTAAGCTTTATGCCCACAATCGGCGAGCTGAAAGTAAAACCCGGCGATCTGGATGTGGCCAACAGCGGCTACCGTTCGCACTTTGACCGTAAGAACGAGATTGCCCAACCCGGTTATTATAAAGTGCTGCTGGATGATTATCACATCACCGCAGAGCTGACTGCCACAAAAAGGGTAGGTTTCCACCGATATACTTTCCCTGCAAGCGAGCAGGCACATATTATATTAGATATTGGCAGTACGCAGGGCGAAAGCGGTGCGGTTACCGATGCAGGGGTTCACATGGTTGATGCTACCCACTTTGAGGGTTTTGTAAATACCTATCCCAAATATGTGGCTAATTATGATGCAAGCGGTACAGTAAATATGTACATCTATGGCGAGATCAGCAAAAAGCCTTTACATGTGGGCTCATTTACAGCGGCAGGGGTTGATCAGGCATCCTCATCGGCAAAAGGAAAAGGTGCCGGTTTGTATCTGGATTATCAAACAAAAGCCAACGAGTCGGTAGAAATTAAAGTAGGCTTATCTTATACATCAGTCGCTAATGCGAAAGCAAATTTACAGGCCGAAGCCGGTAAATTAACATTTGATCAGGCGAAAGCCAACGCACAGCAAACCTGGCAGCATGAGCTCAGTAAGCTCTATGTAGAAGGGAATAATACAGAAGCAAAGACCAAATTTTACACCGGTTTATTTCATGCTTTGCTAGGCAGGGGAGTAGCCAGTGATGTAAATGGCGATTATCCTAAACATGCCGGTTTAATTGGCCACCTACCGCTCAACGCACATGGTAAGCCCCTCGCCAATTTTATTAATACCGATGCTATATGGGGCGGATATTGGGATTTAACCCAGCTGTGGGCACTTTCGTATCCGGAGGCTTATGAAGATTTTGTACACACCCAGTTGCAGCTTTATAAGGACAAAGGCTGGTTTGGCGATGGCATTGCCAATAGCGAATACATATCGGGCGTGGGTACCAACATGGTAGGTTTAACAATTGCAGCTGCTTACCAGTTGGGTATCAGAAATTATGATGTTAACCTGGCTTATGAGGCGGTAAAAAAGAATGAACTGGGTTATAAAAACAGGCCGGTGGGGTCTGGAAAAATGGATACCAAGGCATTTATTGATTATGGGTACGTGCCCTTTCTGGAAGGCGACGGCCGTAATTTCGTGACTGATTCTACAGGTTCTAATTTTTCGGCGTCACATACGCTCGAGTATAGTTTCAGTACTTATGCGGCGGCTCAAATGGCGAAATCAATGGGTAAAACCGCCGATTATAATCAAATGATCAAACTTTCAAACGGTTGGAGGTATCTATTTAACCCGGAGAATAAATTACTCCAGCCTAAAAAAGCTGATGGTAGTTTTATTACTAAGTTTGATCCTTTTGCACCGTGGAGAGGATACCAGGAAGGCAATGCCATGCAGTATACTTATTACGTTCCGCAAAACCCTGCCGGATTGATCGCAGCTATTGGTAAAAAGAATTTCAACACCACGCTGAATGATATTTTCGAGAAGTCTGAAAAAGATGGTTTTGGTGGTGGTAAAACCATTAACGCTTTTGCTGGCATTACCTCCATCTACAACCATGGTAACGAGCCGAGTTTGCACATCAGTTGGTTATTTAATTTTTCTGGCAGCCCCTGGCTCACCCAAAAATGGACCCGCTTAATTTGTGATGAATTTTATGGTGTTGAACCTATACATGGCTATGGCTACGGTCAGGATGAAGATCAGGGGCAGCTAGGCTCATGGTATGTGATGGCAGCATTAGGGATTTTTGATGTAAAAGGTTTTACCGATGCCAAACCCATTGTAGAACTAAGCAGCCCGGTATTTAATAAAGCCACCGTGGCGTTAGGCAATCATAAAACACTGGTGATTGAGACAAAAAACAATTCAAAAAAGAACCTCTACATCCAGTCGGTAAGCTTTAATGGCAAGCCACTAAATAATAGCTGGCTATACCGCGACGAACTGATGAAAGGTGGTAAGATGGTATTTACAATGGGTAGTAAACCGAATGTAAACTGGGGTACTAAAGTGATTCCACCATCTGTACAATAACCAATATAAATAAACTCCCTATGTTAAAATCTTATAAAATAAAATTGCTGGCCGCTACCCTCTTGCTAATGGCTGGTGTCAGCGTATCGGCACAAAATAAAAAAGCCGATGTATACCTCGGCCGGGCGCAAGCGATGTATAACCTGATCTGGAAACATTACCGTAAACCACAATATGGTTTATTTGCCGAAAACTTTCCTTCGTCGGGTAAGGCAGATTCGCTGAACTATCTTCAGGGTAGCAGCGTGAAAGAAAAGGAGGTAAGTTTTTTATGGCCTTATTCGGGCATGTTTTCAGCTACTAATGTATTAATTAAAGTACCTGCATTTCGAAGTGCATACCGGATGAGGTTAGACACTATTGTTGCCGGTATGGAAAAGTACCATGATGTTTCGCGGCAGCCTCCGGGTTATCAGGCCTACCCGGTAATGTTTGAAAAAGCCGACCGTTACTATGATGATAACGGCCTGGTTGGGATTGACTACATGGAGTCATACTTCAATACCAAAAATCCGGTTTACCTGGAACGGGCAAAAGGAGTTTTTAAATTTATTATTAGTGGATGGAGCGATGATCTGGGCGGAGGGATAACCTGGTTAGAAGGCCATAACGACCAAAAGCCAGCCTGCTCTAACGGTATGGCCACCTTGGTTGCCTTGAAGCTTTACCAAGGCACAAAAGATCCATATTACCTGGATTGGGGCAAAAAGTTTTATAGCTGGATGTACAAAAACCTGCGCGATAGCAGCGGTGTTTATGTAAATGATAAAAAGCCCGACGGATCTGTAAACAGAACTTTTTGGACTTATAACTCGGGCTCTATGCTTGAAGCCGGCGTACTGCTTTACCGTTTTACCGGTGATAAACAATATCTAAAACAAGCTCAAGCTGTTGCTCAAAGCACTTACAAGCATTTTAATGAAGCTAAACATGACAGCCATCTTAGTATGCAGATTGATTTACCCTGGTTTGTCACTGTATTATTTAGAGGATATGAGGCTTTATATAAAGAGGACGGCAACTATAGTTATATCTCGTCCATAGAACAAAACCTTAATTACGCCTGGCAAAATTCAAGAGACAAGTATGGTTTTGTTACCCACAGCTGGACTTCAAGACCTGACGAACTGGGTAAACCCAAATGGTTATTAGATGAAGCCTGTATTGCGGAATTGTACGCAAGACTGGGGGTGTTGGCACAAAAAGAAGGTAAATAGATTGTTGATCAGGAACAAAAAAGATTATGCTGTAAAAGGTGGTTCAAGAGTTTATTATTTCGATCTTTTATAGGTTGAAGACCAGGGAAAAACCCATCAACCAAAATATTTAAACCTTCATAAATTTAAACGTTTTAGAATTTTTCCAATCACAATTTTTACAAAACAGAAATACTAATTTTACACCCGGGAGTTGTAACTATTGGCGGTAAAAATTATTTTTAGCCCATAATTATCAACCTGATTAACCTATGTCCTATCTGATAATACCGATTCAGGTCGATGCACTTTTGCTCAATCAGGGCAGTAGTTGTATCGGGCAGGATATAGATTTTAAAGAGCTCCCTTATTATAATAATTCTAAGGAAATATTTATTAATCAGGACAGGCCTTTTCTGGCCGAAAGTATCATCAGGCAGCCTTTCGCAAATGATAGTCTTTACCTCGAAAAGGGGGTTCATTTACACTGGGCTTTGCCGGGCCTGGTAACCAGCGGTAGACAAATAGAAGGGAAAACAGTTTTTCCGGCCGCACCTAATCGATGGTATATTCTTAAAGAAAAGAATGGTATTCGGGAAGAGTGGATCGTTGAAAGCGATTATATATGGGCTCCCGATGATTACACCTGTCCTATAAATAAACTTTGCACAGGCCCGTTAAACACCAATCTCGATTTAAAAGGTGCAGAACAGCCATACGCGTATCTCGGAAGAAAATACAGTTTAGAAGAGTGGCTTAATGCTTCATACGAGGCTAAACGCTACTGGCGCAATACACACAAAGAGCACCTTACCGCCACCGGCTGGGGCTCACTCGCTTTTGATACGTTTTATGCCAACAGCCGAAGCGTTTTTGGGATGCATGATGCCGATACGGATAATGCAGACCCTAACCAAACATTTCGCTATACAGTTTTAGGCTGGTATGATAAAGAGTCGGATGCTGCACAACACGATTTTATCCGTAATTTATTAAGCGAATGGAAAAAAGACGTAAATATAAATGAAACCGCTGCCGAAAACAGGCTTAAACTCTTTACAGAACGGGTAAACGCGTCTGTTTTAAACGCAGATTTAACCCCCATTAATGAAGCCGGACTATCTGATATTACAAACACAATGTGCTATGGCTTTATTGAGATGCATAATTGTACCGATGCCTTTCCTGCTGCGGATAACATACAAGTATCAGTTGCCACTACGCCTGCCGAGGCTATTTCTGCAATTATTATTGATTCGAAACACGAGGATCTGTCACTTGCCGGGCAACTTGTGGAAGAGGAAAGGCTGGAAGCAATACTTAACTTTGATGATATAAATGATTTACGGCTGGACCTGGCGCATCGTTTGCGGGAAACCCGGCATCAGAATGGTTTTATTCCGCGTGATGGCTTATTTAACTGGAGTATAATTTTGGAGGATACCCGTGGTAAGGCAACACCTGGTAACACGGAGGAGAACCCGGACGATGATGATGACGTAGATAGCCCCATCTTGCAGCTAACATCCAAACTTACATCCTTAGAGAAATCTTTGCGTAATGCGCAGTACAATTACGACTTAACAAAACACGAACTGAGTTCGGCGCTTGATGCCTTATACATAGATTGGAGCAGGTACATGATGTCGATGTATCCGCCCGAAGGGCAAACAAGGGATTATCCGGATGCAGATGAGATCCGGTTTCATATCGCCAATGGTTCGCTCAAAAATGCTGAAAAACTAAAACAAGATTTAGGCATATATCCTGATTTAAACAAGAGGGGCAACATAACTGAAAATACTTCGGGCGTGGGCAATAAAGTGGCTATGCTAATCAGCCAGATAGATAATGAGCTCGAAAAGCTCAATAAAAAACTTCACGAAAAATATCCACGCAAAAATTATAAACTGATACAGGAAGCAGGCACACAATACTGGGAGGCTTTGCCGCCAACACTTGTGCTGTTTACCGATGGCAGCAATAAACAAGCAAACGAATTACTTAAGTTTTCTGATCGCTTTTTAAAAGACGAAGAAATAGCTTTTTTAGTTGTAGATGATCAGAAAATTTTAAGTGACCAGATGCTGCAGCATGGTAGTGCTTTTTCGCTTGCACATGTAATGAAGTTCCTGAAAAATATCCGCCCTAAGCAAACAACATTTTTTGGGGAGTCGGGCAGTCCGGTAAATGCCTGGCATACCTTTAGGGTAGAGTGGAAGGTAGAATTATTTCCATTAGCTACGGGTAATGAAATTACTAAAAGCACCCGCAAGTTTGATACAGGTTTTATTACGCAAAACTATACCTTACCGGAAGATGATGTGGATTTGGGTGTTCACCAGTCGCTAAGTGGTTTAAGTTTGCTGGCCACTGGTTCTGTTTACACCGGTTCTTCGTTTGTAACAGATACAATCAGGCAGGGGTACATTAACAGGTTGGAGGGGTTTAAAACCAACGATAATACCGATAATGTATCAGGCGTAAAGCGTGCCAAAAAATACCTGGATACCTTAAAAGAAATTACTTTGCTGGGGCTTAACCTTACCGGTTTTAATGCGGCAATGTTACAGCAAAAAAACATATCAAGACTTGCCCCTGCAGACCCTTTCGGCTTTAATACACATCAAAATTTTGCCGGGCAGGTAGGCAATTTACTTGTTGGGGGAGAAGGCCGGAGCCCCGACCCCAGGTTTGCCTTCAATCCGATAAGGAGCGGTGCTGTAAAAATAGCCGCTATCCGGTTAATTGATATTTTTGGCCGGTCGCGCGATGTAGTTCCCACACGTTTAATTACGCCCACACCAAACAAGATAGCCCAGAAGGAGAGCTGGGTAAATTTACCGCCACGGCTTAGCCAACCGGCTACCATGAGTATGCGTTGGGTTGAATCGCGTACTAAAATTGTTGATAAAGATTCAAATTCCCAGGTTATTGAATCGCCTGTTTGCGGTTGGATGCTGCCGGTTTACATGAATCAGCGTATCGAGTTTTTTGATGCTGCCGGTAAGCACCTGGGGGCTATTACGCACAAAGGACAGTGGGAAAATTCAGTATTCGATCATGAGATTGCGCAATCAAAAAATCTGAATTTTGTTTCCAATATACCATTGCGGAAAGTAATAGAATGGATAAGGTCAAGATCATCAGATGCGAAGTTTCATGAAACCTTTATCCGTATTTTTCGTGAAACTACAAATAACATTCTCCCCGAATCGGCAAATAATCACTCACTTTTCGAAATTATTGCCGGTACGCCAATTGCAATCACCCAGATCAACCTTAATTTATATCTAAAGGGAAAAGCTTCTTTTGATGTGAGCTGGAATACCTATCGCTCAGAACTTGCACATAAAACAGGCCGCCATTCAAAAGGATTTACAGAAATAGAGTTTCCGTATGTGTTAGGCGATTTTCATCAACTGAACGATGGCGTTGTGGCTTATTGGAAGAACGATGGGGAAAAGATAGATGGCCCTGTATATTTTAATAATGCGATGAATGCCCGGCTTACTTTACCAAAACCGGTTTTAACCACATCGGAAGACGAAATATTACTACCATCAGGATTAGAAGACGAAATAGAATACAGGTACAATAAAAGGAAGAAATTTATCGACCTGCTTTTCGAGCTTAATGAAAATAATAGCCTTTGTAAGCACGAATTTACAAGGCGCTATGTTAAAAACGGCGCTAAATATTGGGACATTTTGATAGATGCCCAATGGATACAGTTAAAAGACAAAGACCATAAAGACATAAAGCGATCATTGGATAATGATAACATGACATGTACAATAGATGATCCGGCACAGCTATTTACCATGTTGATGCATCCAAAAGGTATGGTACATTTATCTACAGGTATTTTACCTGTAAAGAAATTACAATTACCCGAAGAGAGCTTTAAACGGGCATTACGAAGTATTGAGCTTGCATTTTTAGCTGCTCCTGTTATTACGCCGGCAAATCAATTGCAACTTTCACTACATCAGGATAGCCGCTTTGAATGGAGTTGGCTTAAAGCCGAAAAAAAGAAGAAAGAAGCATGTTCTGCAAGTAACCCGCCTGTATTTAAACGAACCTTGCAGCGCCCGCATATCCAAATGGATCATTTTATAAAAAGCTGGAATGATTACTACAGCAGTATAGCCGAAGCTGGTATAATGCTGGCAACTGATGCTTGGAAAGGGATGCTTGAATTTAAGTTTATAGAAAAGGCAAGGGTTTATGGAAAAGAAGGTTTTTTCTTTTTTAAACCAGACAAACTAAACGAAATAAAAGAACAACTTGAATCGGGCGGGCCAACGGTGACAAACGAAAATACATTACAAATGTACCAACTGGCAAAGCTATTAGAACCCTTGCTTCCCGCACTTATTAAAGGTATAACCCCTTTTGATGGCAAGGCCACTAAAGTAGTGCAGCAATGTATTACAGAAGGTTGGCTGGCAATTAAATCAACAAGATGATATGAACGAGAACAATAATGTCATTCGTAAACCGGTTTTCAATATCCCGATGGATGAACTTCGGGATAAAACGATTGTAAACCTTGCAGAGTTTCCAAACTCGCCGTTAAGGAAAATCTCTATGCTGGGCGAACCACAGGTGTACTATGATTATTTTATGGGTACATCTATAGCTTTTAAAGGCGCAGAGGCTACTGAAAAGCAAGAATTTACGCTGGCGTCCGCTACCGGTTTCTCGGCCGAATTATGGTTTAACGCCAATGTCTTAAAGAATAGCTCTCAACGGTTGTTGAGTTTAGATATTTCGTTGCCGGGCGATACAGGTGATACGTTTTATATTGACCTGGAGAGTGATGAGGAAAAAATGTGGCTTAAGGTATGCGCAATACGTGGAAACGAAGACTTGTTTAGTACAGAGATTATAGCTGATAGGTGGGTGCATGTTGCACTGGTTGCCGGGGCTAATAAATATGTGAAATGCTATGTAGATAACAAACAATTAGAGCCAATTATGGAATTGCCTAATTGGAACGTTCAGCAGTTACATAAAAGCAGTTTGGTAATTGGAGCCAGCGATTATGATGCATACTTTTTTAACGGAAAGCTATGCCAGTTTAAGTTGTACAACGATGTACTTTCTGAAGCTGATATTGATTTAAGCTTTGACAAAGGAAAAAACGCAAATGCTACTTTCAAAAGTACTTACCCGATTGATTTTACGCTTAACACAGTTGACAACGGAAATGAGTTACCGGTTTTATATATTGGTGATGGCACTACTGCCCACGAGCTAAAGCTGGGGATTATAAACGTATCGGGTACTCATATGCGGTTTGAAAATATACCCCAAATATCAGTATCAAACTATCACTTTCAGTTAAGGTTTAAAAAGCAGGTACTTGATAATAAAACGATAATCGAATTAAGTAATCATTCTAAACTGGGTGATAACTGGACTTACCTGGTAGGCAGCGATACCGAATTTTTGGAAGATTGGATCTCCTTTACCTGTAGCGGGATCGATGTGTTTTCGGGCTTGCTTAATATATTACTTAGCAATGTACAGGCAGCTGCGGCTACGGGTGCGCGTAATACCGTTGTTGAAATTAAATATAACAACATCAAGTATAAAGATTCTGCCGATATTCTTAGTGGATCGCTGACAAGGCACCTCGATATTATTAGCTACGGAGGTAAAATATTACAACCCTTCGATGCCGGGATAAAAGGTGCAGCCGAAATACTGAAGAGTGAAGCTGGAGAGTTCAAGATTTCTATTACAAACATAACCGGCAAGGCAATTAATTTTACTCCCGCAGGTAACAACAGGGTGTCAAAGTTCATTGTCTCGCTGAAAGAACCGGCCAAAGGAGTCCCTAATGCCGTGTTTGAAAAAAATAAATTTTCACCAAGAACTGTTGCGCAACTTGGAAACTGGAAGCAGCCTTTTGAATGTAACCAGGAGTACACTAAGCTTGATGAAAACGGCAGCCTCGTTATCGAAATATCTAATTTTCAACTTGAGCGCGCTTATGGTGGTATTGTAACCCTGTATATCGATTATCAAAACATACCGGGTTATGCTGATGGCTATTTAACCGTAAGTGTTAACCTGAGTAAGCAGGTAGATCATGATGCAAGAGCCGGGATAAAGCAGGCAGAGCAAAATACCGATGTTTCCCTTTACGTAGATGGCCGGGTAATGGATCAAACCGGTTACCTGATGCCTATAGGTGCAATTATCGCTTACGGCGGCAATAATGCGCCAGCAGGATGGTTGCTTTGTGACGGACAGCCGATTCTTAATGACTCTAAATACAGCGCGCTTAAAAATGTTCTTGGAAACGAAGGCCGCACCCCGGATCTGAGAGCAAGATTTATAGTAGGGGTGGATAATAGCAGGCCCGAATATAAACTTCGTGTTGCAAAAGGGGAAGAGCGGGTTACATTGGGAGAAAATGAAATGCCTGATCATTCGCATGATGTAAAGGAAGATTCTGCGAATATTTTTAACGGCAACTCTGGTAACCTGGTATTAATGCCAGAGGGCTCATATAATAATTACGTTTCCAGCGGTGGTATAACAGTGTTAGACAGGGCTGCAAAAGAAGGGGTTTTACTTAAAAATGCAATCATCCAGCATCACTCACACAATGTAAGGATCAATAGGGCCGGCGGCGGCGGCTCCCACAACAATTTACCACCATACTACGCACTAACTTATATTATTAAATATTGATTTAAATCTTAAAAATCTAAAAAAATGGCAGATCAACCAAACCCAACAACCACAACTAAACCGGCATTGGCAACCACAACAGCCGAAGCTTTACCGGTAACAAAAGAAACAGAAAAAGCCCCGGTATTAAAAGCGAAACCCGAAGATCCTTACAAGCCAATAAACATTAAGGTTATTCATTACCTAAAGGCAAAAGAATCTGGTACAGGCTATGAAAAAGCGAAAGACACTGAAAACTTTAAAGGCGTTGTAATATCATTCGATATGCCAACCGATGCTAACAATTCAATTGAATATGAATTTCAGCACTTTAACAAGGCCTTATTTACTAATAACCAACTTAAAACTTTCAGCTTAATAGAGCTTAAAGGTAATGATCCTAAAAATGAAGAATTCTTAATAGAAAAAGGTGATAACGATTTATTATACTATTTTTTAGATACGGGAGGCTTGAAAATCACAGTTAGTAAGTGCACGAAAAATTACCTCATTCAGGCTCGTCGAAAAAAAGCAGATGGCACTTTTAGCGATTGGGGCACTGAGTTGCATACCGAATTTATGATTAACGGAAAAGGCCAGATTTTTGGTGGTGATGTAGATGTCACCTACTCTACACGTAAACAAAGCGTGGGCATGACCGAAAGTAAATCATTCAAAATAAAATATGCGAGTATTCGTAAATCCGAAATGGGAAAGAATTTACCAGCGCAAATTTTTGAAGATAAACCAGAATCAACATTAATGGGTGTAACAGTCGAAGTTTCTAAACTAAACTATAATTTACGCAACAAAAATTTTCAGCTGGCGGTAAGTTTAAAGACCAACGATATTGACTTGAGCACAGACGATAAAAAACTTGAATATTGTAATGATGTGTTAGGTAACGAGCAGAAAAGTGACATAACAGAAAGAAAAAAAGATTACCCTAAGCTTACAAGTGATGATAATATGAAAAAAGCGCTGGAGACTGCAAAGAAAGTACAAGAAACGGGTTTAGAATTATTTCCGGGAGTTGTTATCAAAGAAATCAATTTTGCGGTTGAGATCACAGACGAAACTCCAACACTAAGTATTGCATAATTATCAGTATTGCACATGTATATAGGCATGCGCAAAAAGGTCAATTGTATTAGCCATGAGTGAGTCTCAACCTTCCAAAACAAAACTGGTTCTTACTGCAACCATGCAAATGGAAGTGTTCGGTGTGCCCGTTACTTTAAGCGGGCAATATGCCGGGGATGTGTGCACACTATCCTGTAAGGCAGATTTGTCTGAAAAAGGCGGAGAACTGAAAAAGCACTTTAGTGAGGTTGTACCCAAAGATTGGTTATATGTAATTGATAAAATAGATCTTCGGCAAATGCTTGTAGAAGTCCGGTTCTCACAAAAAACCGGGCTTCTGTATTACTCTATCGGGGCCGCAATATCGGTAGGGGGTAAATTATTAACTTTCCTGCTATTTAAACAAGATAAGGAGCTGCTGGTGAGCATGCACATGCAAGGTGCAATTGCTTTTTCTGCACTACCACTTGTAGGTGAATACCTTAGCAGAGATGATGGTATAGATGATTTGCAGGTTGTTTACTATAAAAGTAGCGATAATGCAGGCAATAACAACTTATACAAGTTTGTAAGCCCGCCAAAATTACTGTCGCGGTATCCGGATAAGCGCGCATTGCTGAAACCGGGTGTAAACATTTTTGCACATGCCCAGCTTGGCGCATTCAAAATGCCTTTATCTTACCCGCTTGATGTTATTGTTGATAGTCAATCGCAACCCGAAACATCACCTGCTCCTGATACTTTACCTGCAACTACAGCAGGCGTTCAACCGGTTAAAACGCAACCGGCGGGCAATCGTCAGTTTTTAGAGGTTAAAAAACTGGAGTTACTGTATACAGGTGGGCAAATTGGTGTCAAAATATCGGGTAAGGTTAGCGTAAGCATATTTGAGTTAGAAGTATTAGGCTTGCAGCTCTCGGCACCGCTGGATATATTCAGCAACTTTGATATCAAAAGGCTGAATTTCGACCTCGAAGGCCTTAGTCTTGATATACAAAAGCCCCCACTCTCTATTACCGGGGCATTTTTAAGGGTAAAAGATGATGCCGGTGATGATTACCTGGGATTGATCAGTGTTGGGTTTAATCAGTTTCAGTTTGCGGCCGTAGGTGCTTATTCCAAACGTGGCGATCAGAGCTCGCTGTTCATATTTGCATTTATTGGTATACCGCTTGGTGGCCCTGCGTTCTTTTTTGTAACGGGTTTAGCTTTTGGCTTTGGCCTTAACCGCGATTTTATATTGCCCGATATTAGTAAGATAGGTAGTTTTCCATTGGTAAGGTTGTGTGTAGAAAATAAACCGGCAACACAGTCGGCCGAAAAAAGCAAAAAAGACAGTGTGCTGGATATGCTCAAAATCCTGAGCGAATCCATTCCGCCTAATATAGGGTCGTATTTTATTATTGCAGGGCTTCGGTTCGAAACCTTTAAAATTATACGCACGGTTGCCATCGCCGTTGTAAAGTTCGGTAATGAATTCGAGATTAATCTGTTAGGGATCAGTACCCTTACCTTGCCTTCTGTTTATCTTGAACTGGCATTTTCTGTACAGTTTGCACCGGCAAAAGGCATCTTTATGGCCAGGGGCCAGTTTACCAACCGGTCGTACCTGCTATTTCCTGATGTGGCGCTTACCGGAGGTTTTGCCGCAGGTTTCTGGTTCTCCGGGATCTACAGCGGAGATTTTGTGATCACAGCAGGCGGTTATCATCCTAAATATAAAGTGCCTCCCCACTTTCCTTCCAATATACCACGTGTAGGTATAAGGGCGGTGCTTGGCGATGCTGTAATTATATCCGGCGAGCTGTATTTTGCCATAACACCCCAGGCTATTATGGCCGGTCTGGCAGTGTCGGTAATTTGCAATAGCGGCATGTTATACGCATGTATCAGCCTTAGGGCAGATTTGATTATCTTATGGAAACCGTTTTATTATGAAGCAATTGTTTCGGTAGATGTTTATGTGAAGTTTACCATCGGCAAAGGTTTCTTTAGCAAAGATTTTGATTTCAACCTGCATGCCTCAGTAGCGGTTTGGGGCCCGGATTTCTCTGGCAAAGCACACCTGGATGCCGGTATTAAAACCTTTGAGGTAAGTTTTGGGGCCAATGCACCAAGGTTTGCACCACCACTAACCTGGAACCAGTTTAAAGACGACTTTATCCCGCAAAAGCCTTGTGTTATTAATGTAGCCGGCGGCCTTATTGATAAGGTTAAAATTACGCCACAAGGCCAGGAAAATGAGATTGAATACCTTATTATCAACCCTAAAGAACTGGTGCTGGTAACAGACTCTGCCATACCCGCAACATTTGCCTTTTTCGGTGATCAAAAGCTAACCACTGCAAATATTGGCCGCCCGGGTATTGCCCCTATGAACCGCGCCGAATTTAATGCCAGGCATTCGGTATCGATTTACAAGATAGAAGCAGGCCGAAAGCAAATTGTAAATTTTGATAAACAGGGAGAACGGTTTAGCTATAAACAGTTAACTAAAAACCTTCCGATGGCAATTTGGGGCAGCCGCCAGCCGGATTCAAAGCAGCCACCTGATGCCAATAACAGCCTGCTCAGGGATGCCTTAACAGGTATTGAGATCAGGCCGGTAGAAGTAACTGGCGGGCAATCTGACGAACTTTCGGACAATAGCCTCAACTATCGTGAGCTTATCCATAAAAAGAATTATCATTCTGTAAAGGGAGTTCTTGAAATTGATGCCGAAAATATAGACATGAAAACATCACATCAGAACTATGCCGACGCTGCAAGAACGCGCGCAGCAGCTGTTACATTACTTATACCCAATATTAATGTTGATGAAATAGATATATCGGATATAGCAGGGGATATACCGGTATACTCTTATACCGAACCATTTATAGCAACGCACCTTGTCGACAAATAATTGAAACTGTGAATTCATTAACAACAAGCTTTCAGGCATATCATTACCCGGCACTCGAGGCAGGAGAGTATCTTGTTGAGCAAAAGCTGGAGGTTATATCGGATTATGCTGCGCAAAGCGTATTTCAGGCAGATAGCCAACGTATATATGTAGCCGGCGAACGTTTTAACATACCGCCACACCTCGTGTATTCGGCCTTCCCGCCTAAAGATAATGAAGGATTATATAACGCAGTATTACCACATATTGAGCTTATGAGAAGTACTTTACCTTGGGAAAGAAGTGCTTCGTTGAGCAACGATAAAGAGCGTACACCCTGGCTAGCTTTATTAATTGTTGCTGATGATGAGTTAGATGGGCTAAATGCCTGGTTGGGAGGCACTAAGATAAGCGATTATATTAACCTTCATCAATATAAAAAGGAGCTGGAAATTGATACGGATAATACGCAATTACCTTTATTTCTCTCTAAACCTGTTTTTTTAAAGAAATTGCTTCCATCACTATCCGATCTTAGGCTGCTTACTCATGTCAGAACGGTGAAAAATAAGGATCCGCTAAGCATGGCACATATCCCTTCGGAGCGGGCTGTTGTTGTAGCAAACCGCATGCCTGTGCCAGGGAAAAAATATACAGCATTGCTGGTCTCCCTGGAAAACAGGTACCGCAATGATGAATTTGATTACAAAACCGATAAAGACGGATTTATACAATTGGCTGTATTGTATAAGTGGAACTTTACAAGCATTGCAGACCAATTATATAAGATAGATACCGCAGCTATATCTCGTATTCTGCAATTAAACCAGCAATACCCGGGTGATAAATGGAATGGCGTAGTAACCAAGTTATATAAAATAACAGCGACGGATAAGAAAGTGCCACTGATAAGGGGCCGGCAAGAGTTTTTGGATTACCTTATCAATAATGGAATATTACCAAAAGCAGCCGATGACAGGCGAAAAGAATTAATACTTTCGGCCTGTACATTTGAGGCAGCTACTTCGCGGTCATTGTTAGAGAACCTAAACGTGGGAGCGTTTCATTTGCCCTTTTTTGAAGATAAAACAGAGACCCGCGAGATCAATAAATATTTACAACTGGGCTCAGTTGCTTTGCCGCACAATTTGCGGGCCGGGGGTAATACAGTTTCCTGGTATCGCGGGCCACTTATTCCCTTCGATGCTAAATTTCCGCCTTTTGATAAAGAGACAACTCAGCAGCATGCAGATGAGTTAATGCAATTTAATACGAGCACAGGTTTATTGGATTTAACATATTCGGCTGCCTGGGAGCTTGGCCGCCTATTGTTTATTAACGAACCTAAGTTAATTCAGCAGTTACAACGGTGGAAACTGGAATATACGCAGCAACTTAGGTTAGAACAGCAACGCCTGGATTTTCCGCATCTCAGCAGCTTTATGTCTAAAACAGAAACTGAGGCTTTTCCCGAACCTGTAGCCGGGTTCCTGGCCGAATGTCTGAAACTCAGAAATATTCCTTATAACTATCTCATTGCTGATGAGCGTCTTTTACCTGAAGAGTCATTGCGTTTTTTTAAAGTAGATGACCTGTGGCTTAAGGCCTTGATGTACGGTGCTTTGAGCTTAGGCGAAAGCATCGCCATGAAAAAAACGAATGAGATTATCGACAAAATTATAGCCGATAGTAATAAAAGTATGCCGCTTACTCCAGTAGGCCAAAAGCAGGCTATACATGGAGTACTGATTAAGTCTGAAGTTGTTGCCGGCTGGCCGGGATTGCAGGTAGAGGCTTATCTGGGTAAGTTGGGTGTAGCCTTATTTCATAAGGTTTATCTTTCAGATGAGGTAATGCTATGCTTGTTTGCCAATGCCTTTGACCATTTAGTTTTTTATTTACCGCAAGGGACATCACATTTTGGATTTGAGCGGCGTTCAAACAACCAGATAGTACTTATTAATGCCGATTCAAAACAGGAAACAGTGGCCCGTGTAAACGAATTAAATTGTGTTGATATTGAAAAGCTATCTATTGAAAGTAAAAAACGCACATCGGTTGAACTGGCGTTGGCATTATTGTATAAACAGGATAAAGTGATATTCGATATTCAATAATAAAAAAGGCCTTCATTTGAAGGCCTTTTTTATCCCCTTATAAGTAATAATTTAAAAGCAAACCGGATGTTAATCCAACAATGTCCAGGTACGTTTAGCCTGCACGGTTTGTACCATTTGCTGCTCGGCTACTACAATGTTTTCTTTACGTTGGCCGATGTATTCAAGTGTGCTTAGTTTGTTCCATAAGGCAATTATCACCCTTAAAAACTCATCAACCACGGTCATCGAAGATTTAATATCATGATGATTATATACCACTTCTATCAGGCGGGCTAACAGCTCCTCAAAGTTTCCGGGGGTAACATCTTTCCATTCGTAAAAGTATTTGAGCAGTTCTTCACGTTCTGCACCGGCTATGCTTTTTATCGAACTGAAAAAGATATGTGCCATCTCAGAAAAATAACCTACCAGTACTAATGGCGTTTGCTGAAAGGCTATGTTACGATACGAGAAGTAAATATGGGCAATATAGTCCAGCATTTTGTCGCATAACATCTTTACGTTTTTGCCGATAGGAGAGATGGTATCCTTTGAAGTTATTTTATCGATAATCCTAAAAGACAAAAGCTGAAAATCATTAAGCAAACTGCTGAATGATTCGTAATATTTAATTAAATCGCTATGGCTTAAAATGGCAGTGCAGGGCGGTATATAATCTGTTATTAATTGTATGCCTGCGCTGCTGCGGGTTAGTTTTCCAACTTCCAGGTAATGGTTATTTTTTGCACTGATCTGTGATGCCGGTAGTATGGTAATGCCATAAAAGCTATCCACTTCGGGGTAACGTAAAGGTGTTTCTTCGGCGTCGGCTTTCCCGGTTGCTATGCGCTCGTGTGGGTTAACCGTTAAAATGATATAATAGGTTTCAACGGCATCTGTTAACTGTTCCTGCGTAAAGTAATGGTTAAAAACCAGTTCTTCGCCCAATGCCGTTGGCGAAATACGAATGCGGTAACCTTCGGCAGTAATAGCGTTACACTGTTTGATTTTAACCTGGATTTGATTAGATGCCCGTTCGGTTATCTGGATATCCAGCGATGTGTTTTCGCCGGTGAAAGGGGGGAGCAGGCCAAAATTGTTATTGTTGAGGGTTATGGCATTGCTATCCCTAACCATATCCTGGATAAAGTTATCTGTTTGTACAAAATGGCCGCTTGAAATTTTCATTCCATCCACCCAGTTAACAGATCTATATTTTATTGGTAAATACATGTTTTGCTATTTTGTTAGGTTTATAAATAAACGGCTTCATCGCCTTTTCGCACGGGTGCATTGGCCACCTCCGAAACTCTTTTGGCAAAAATGGCAAAGCTTTCGGTTATATTGTTCTGTTCAATGTCCAGGTCCGGGTCTATAAATTGCCTTTGTTTAAAGAAAGAAGGCTTGATGTAGAAGATCCATTTATAAGTATCCTTACCGGCATTTTGATATTGTATCGGCGAATCGGGAAACTTCAAATTATAATCATCAATAAACTTCTGGAACCATAAACCAAAGTTCATGTTACGCGGGGCTTTGGCTTTTACTTTCAACGGTTCGGCATCATCGGTATGTTTATACAGGTTTACTTCTAACACCAACAGGCGGTTAAAGTCAAGATGCTCCATGCTGATGTCGACCGGGTACACCGGGTATTGCCAAACTTTGTAGATTTCGAGCGGGATGTTTAAGAAAGCTATATAGGCCCACCAGAAAACAACGGGTACCAGGAACACAAAGACTGATGATGATGCCCATAAGCCATATTTCAGGTCGTTAAGCCAGTCGAACCCAAGCTTAAACAGAAATACGCCCAACAAGCAGGTAATGAGGCAGCACACAAAGAAAAAGCCTTTGCGTTCTAATAGCTCTGTTTCGTAATAAATGCCTGCCAGCCATACAAACAGTATACCTATGGCCAGGTAATAAAGCTGGCAAATGAGGTATCCCCAAGGCATAAATTGCAGATCTAAGAATCCAAGTAATCCGGGCAGGCCCAAAATGATGCTTGTGACCAGGATAATAATAATAAGTTTTTTGTTGTTAAGAAGTTTGTTCTTTTTATTGATAATGGTCATTATCGCCGTGGTGATAACAACGATTACCGGGAACAGCAGGTAACGGATAAAGAAGGATTTAACGTCCATAAAAGTTATAGGTGTAGATGGCTAAAAAAGTCCAAATAATTAAATCTGAACTTTGTCTAATCAATTACCAATAATTGTGGTTATTGTTTTATAAAACACTGCAAAATCAGGTAAAATGATTGTAAAACAACCAAACCAGTTAGATACAGATTTTAAAGCGGTAACACTTGCTGCTGAGTTGATAGAACGAGGTGTTGTTAATGCCGATGAGGTAATTATTTTACCTGTAGGTGCCAAACAACGCGCTTATGCTAAAGAAATAGCCAGTGTAACCAATTACGAATCGGTTTACCGTAACCGTAAAATGCTGTCTGTCAATATTAACCGGGAGGGTTTATATGATATGCTGCCCGAGGGTTTGTTCCACTTGCCGCCATCTTCGAGCGTAATGATTACCGAGGAGGAGATGGTTAAAGATGTTGTTGCCCGCCGTGAAGAAGAAAAACAGGCCCGCGCCTTTTTTGCCCCTTTTGAAGCCGAGCTATATCACATCCGTACCATTGTTGAACTTTACGAAAGCCGCCTTGATAAAAAGAGCGAATACGACGAGCTGGTCAATATTTTCCTAAAAGAATGGCGCGAGTTTAAATGTTTTACCAATCAGCAAATGGTAATATTAATGCACGTATTGCCGGTAATACATGAGCAGCGTAACAACCTGCCCTTTATTAGTAATGTATTGAGCATTATGTTTAATGCCAACATCAGCCTGCAATATCAATTTAATGACAGTAAGCCGCTGCCAGCATCAGCCAAAGCTTTAGAAACCAAATTAGGATCTGGCGTATTGGGTGTAAACTTTATAGCAGGGCTGGTTAATGAGCCCGAAGAAGAACTGACTATTACCATCGGCCCGCTTAGTGCCAAACAGATGCTTACCTTTTTACCGGGTACAAGGTCTGCCGAGGCACTCGATGTTTTACTATCCTACTTTATACCACTGCAAACCGGCATCATTACCAAATTTATAGCCGAACCCGAATATCAGAAACTGGTATTAGGATTCGGCGAGGAAAATGCGTGCCTCGGTTTCACTACTTTTCTGGGTAATTAATTTACGAACAACCTATAGTTTGAATTAATTACGCTGCGGCTGCTTAATTTGGATTGTAACAGGCTGAGCAAAGTGTCCCAATCATCAGCAGATAACTTGGCATTACCTGCAGGCTTTAAAAATATGTCGACAGTTTTCTTAAAGCCTTCTTTGGGGTTGCTCGATACTTCGAGGCCTTTGCCAATTTTTACGTCGGTAATTTTATTGCCCAACTCGTAATAGCAAAAGCTAACCAGGTCTGCCTGCGTAACAATACGGTCTTTGGTGGTGAGGCCATATTTGTAGGCTTGTATACGGTCGGTAGCGCCTAATCTGTCGCGGCCACCAATAGTGCCGGTCATCAGGCGCAGGCTATCAGGTTTAATCTTTAACATTTCAAATTGCTGCAAACGTGTTCCCCGGCGTATGTTATTAGCGGCATCGGCCAGGGTGGTCCAATATTGCAAATAAATCATGCTGGCTTTTTCACCTGGCTTTACAATGAGGTAATTGAGCAGTTCAGAACCGTTTTCGGCCAGGCGCGATTTCTTTTCTATCAGGGCTAGGTTCTGCTCCAGTGTTTTCAGTATGTTGTTCAGAAAATCGGTACCGTAGCTTGCAAAAGCCGCTTTTTCATCCCTTAATAATTCAAATAAATATTCGATCAGTTGCTGCGCATTGCGCGAATCAAAACGTTCGGCACCGCCATTTCTAATGGAGTAGCTGCCCTCAAAACTTTGGTTAGCCTGTGTGTACGGGATTTCGCTATAATGCACATTACGGTCGTCGTATAGCTCTTTTACTGATAGAAAATGGTCGTTAACACCCACCTTTATCGGTATAATGTTATTCATTTCCCTAAGCCTGTATTTCTGCTCATGTCGCCTTCGGTTAACAACCGGGAGGCAATTGACCGAGATCTGCAATTCATCAATCACATGCGGCGTAATTACAGCCGGGAACACCAGCTTAATCCAGACGCAAGATTTTAACCTGCTAAGTTCGCTTGTATTAAATCCATTGGTAAAAGCCTCAGGGAAAGCCGACGTATAGTTGCTTGTATCGGTTAAGCGAATATCTGTCAGTGATATAAATCTATTGGTATAATATTCTTTAATATCACGTGTAATGAGGTTTATTACATCCTGCTCATAAAATACAGGGCGGTTTTTGGCTTCCTGCTCTTCCCGGTAAATAAGGCCGGGTTGGGTTTCCAGTTCATAATCACCCGCATAGCATTTTACTACCGAAAGTAGCTTGTAGAAATCATCGTTAGCGGTATAATCAGGCCATTCAAAAAACAAGGCGAGGTTTTGCAGGTTGATTAATCCGGGTACCGCCTCAATGCCCAGCCACAAGGTATTAGGCTCGATACCAAAGCCGGATGCCGAGGTTAGCAAGGTGTTTTTGCGCATATTCTCGTCATGCTCATACAAATTGCGGCCATTGGCGGTGTAACGGATATTGGCATTAAACAGGTTAACATCACCAACGGGAGAGAAAAATATATCTGCATCCTTGGTTTGCGCGGTATCTTTTGTCGCCTGGGTTTTATAAAAGAAGTGATTGTTGATATTGATTACCTCCTTAGCCTCTACTGGTTGTGCCTTTAAAACGGCATGAGCAGGCAGGGCAGAGGTCAAATAATCTGAAGCCAGGATCCTTGAAATTTTACTCAGTACCCGGTTCTCCAGGTTCTTAACATCGTTTGATACGTTAAAAAGTTCGGTGCTTAGCGCTTCTATCAGCAGCTTTGCCATGGGGTCAATATCATTTACGTTTGCCGTGCCCCAGTAATCCATGGCATTGCGCATCATACGTGTCCTGATATCTTCTTTGGTATTAAAAAAAATGTTGCTCATAAGTTTAGGCCGATAATGGGCTTAGAAATAACGATGTTGTAAACGTATAGTTTTCGCCGGTTTGGTGCATTTTGCCGTTTATTACAATTTCTACCTTCTTCTTAATCTCGCTCACATTACGTAAAGGATAAAATTTGTTAACCTCTTTAATGTGCGCATCGATCTGTACGTCGTAAATACGCTGCTCGTATTTGGTAATGGAACGAAGCAGCGATTGACGGAGCCTTTCTTCCCACATCCGCTCACTTACAATGAGCTCAAAATCAAGATCCCAGATCTCGCAGCCGAAGTTTGGATCATAGCGGTGCTCGCCGTAACGGGTAAAAATAATGAGCTCGATATATTGCGAAATTGAGGCTCCAATATCCTGTGATTCAAGGTCTTGTCCCTGTAAAAGCCGCCCCATTCCAAATGGTTTTTTATATAGTGGTATAGGCATATTTTATACTTGAAAATAACTGTGAGTTTAAATTTTTATAATCTGTAAACAAATCATTTCTTAAATAGTTGTATAAACATTCGTGCAGGTTGAAAAGTTATCCGTCTCGTCACAAGGACAGGTAGCTGATTTGAGGCGTCAGAACATTCGGATGCTTAATATTTGAACATTTTTTTCAGGAGAATACTTAAACCGTTTACTGATAAATTTTTTAATGAAACCAGTTAATAATAACGAACTACGAAACGCCTATATCCGGTTCATCTTATACTTTATTGTTTTGTTAGCCTGCAGCATCGTTGCTGTTTATTTCTTTTTCCTTACATCAACCCGCGAAGTGGCTTTGCTTAATGACAGGGCTAAGGAATCAGACAGGCTGGTATCCATCCGTAACGATATCAACAACAACTTCGATGTCATTTTGCAGCGCATGCAGCAGCTTTCGCAGTACACCAAAATGAATGCCGATGAGCTGAATAACCAAAATTTATTGCTGAATGATATCCAGGAGAGCAACCTGAAAATACAAGCCAAGCTGCAGCAAAACCCTATGCCTTTAAAAAGTTTCGAGCTGTACAAAAAGCTGAGTGATAATATTTCTACCGCAGCAAATGTTAAGGATTCGCTTTTTACAACCCGCTACCAGATCGAGAGCCTGCGTTCGCAGCTCGAATCGTGTAACAAGACCAACACCACCGCAGTTAACAAAATTAAAGGACGATTTGGCCGGTAAATATTATGATGAAGTTTAGCTTAAAAGAAAGACGCGAACGGTTCCTGTTCTTCCTGGCCCTGTTCTTATTTACCGCAGGGATATTATGTACAGCCATATTTTATAACTACGATAATGGCAGCAATGTATCCAAAGATGAATTTGCCAAGCACCTGCAAGAAGAAGAACGGTTTGAAGCCACAGTAACCGAAGCCATACCCACTATTGATACTACTTATGCCCGCATTGTAAAATTTAACCCCAACGTGCAGGCCCTGTTTTTGGAGAATGACATTAAAAACTCCATCGGTGCTGTACGTGCTTATTACAACAGCAGGCCTTATGATAGCCGGTACAAGATTTTCATCTACGCATCAAAAATACACGAAAACCTGTTCTATGATAAACGCGAGCTCAGAGGTAATTATAACGATATGAGCCGCTTAAATAAATTATTAGACGATTGTAAACTTTCTACCCGGCAGCTGCAGCAAAGTTTGGGTGCAGCCGGCCATTAATTAACCAGATCCTGTACAATAACACAACAACCACCTTTACCCATGCAAGACGAGTACAACAACGGCAGGCCAATTAATACCAACAGGCAAAACTATATTTTCCTGTACATAATTGTGAGCATATTGCTCTTAGCCGGCCTCATCTTTTTATTTAAAAGTTCGCTGTTTGATAAGAGAACTATAAACGCCCGGATTTTAAAAGAAGAGATTTTCCTGAACGAAGATCTTGTTTATTCAGACAATACGCCCAACGCCAAAACCTGGCAATGGGAGTTTGGTAACGGCGACCACGCTAACCAGCAAAACGGTACTTATCGTTTCAAAAAAGCGGGTGCCTACATCGTTCGCGTAACTGTGGACGGTAAACTACAGCAGCAGTTCCCGGTAAATGTTAAAGATACTGTGGCTACAGCTGTTAAAGACACCCTGCTTACCATTAACGGTCCAACGCGCGGCATTGTGAATGAAGAAATAAGGCTCGAAGCACAAGGCAACGCCCGTATCTACGAATGGTCGTTCGGTGAAACCGGCCGGGTTGATGTTAAAGGCCCGACAGCGCTTTATACTTACCATAACCCGGGAACTTATTTTGTAAAACTGAGCACCGATAATGCGACACACCCGGTATATCAAAAAGTATTAATCACCAATCCCGACTCTACCGTTAATGCGATTGTTGCTCCTGGTGAAGGCGAGGCTAAGGTTATCGACGATATCCGATCACACCTGCAAGCTATAGCCAACGGTGCTGATTTTAATGGTCAATACTATTACCTGGTGAACAAATATTTCTGCGGAGATGAAAAAGTAACCGTGAATGTGGAATCGAACGGCGAAAGTAAGCAGACTGATTTTTACTCGTACTGTATGCGCCTGACCTTTGGCGGCGGGGTAAATATTGATGAGGCACAAGTTACGCTGAAGCCTAAATCAACCTGCTCAAGTATGCTGAGTGTGAAACAGCATTCGGCCGCATCAAATGGTATTAAACATATTAAATAATCAGCCTATCCGCATCGCTATGAAAAATCTATTATATATCGCATTCATATTAACTACACTGGCGGCCAATGCCCAATCGCCGGTATCTATCAATAAAAAAGTAGCCACCTTACCGGCTGCTTTCGAAAAACCGAATAACAAAACCAACGTGTACGACGATGGCAAAAGCACATCGCTACCGTGGATCGTATTCTCTGACCGCGACGAGAACTATACCTATACCGCACCGGGGGGATCATTGGTAATGAAGAAGATCAAATTTATGGAGCCGTTTTATGTGAGCGAAACCCGCAACGGCTACCTCAAATTGATTAAATACCAGGATGGTATGGTGCAAGGCCGCAAGCTAACCAATAAAAAAGCTGCCTTAAGCTACGGCTGGATCAATAAGGATAAAGTATTGCTATGGCAATCAGCTTATGTAAATGCTAACAGTGGTTACCCAGAAAAAGCAATTGCCATAGTATCGGGCAAAGGTCCGCTGATTAACCCACGTGTTTATTACGATAAAAAGGATTCACTTTTTGTGTATACATCGCCAGAGATGGAGCATAAAAAAACTAAAGTTGCTTTAAACCAGATCGTATACATTTTCAAGAAATCACCAGATGGTAAAACTGTATTGGTAGGTTCAGAAGGCCAGTTACTGGCTGATAGTGCTGCCCGCAGTATTTACGGTTGGGTACCATCAGATGCGGTACACAGCTGGGGCGAACGCTTATACATCGGCGCTGCAAAACCCGGTTATGATGCCGAAGATTCTGCCGCTGTGATTATTAATCAGGGCATAACTTTCAATGGCCCTTCAACACCGTTTGTTTTTGATCCGCTGATGGATACTGGTGAACCTTTATTGCGCAGCTTACCTGTAACCTCTTATCCAACAGATAGTAATGCAACTGGTAATCTCAAAGTGGGCATCGCTACAGATGTTTACGATAAATCGCACAACAGCATTATGAATATCAAGGGCGGCCATTTAAGCTATAACGAGTATCTGGCTATCCGCAAAAACATTCACAAAATCAATGTCATATTTGTGGTTGATGGTGGTAGCGCTATGCGCAGCTATTTCTCGGGTTTAACCAGCACCATCCAATCGTTCGAAAACATTTTCGCACCATATTATAAAGGTAACCAGATTAGTTATGGCGCGGTTGTATATCGCAGCTCTATAGGTTGCAATGCGGGTGGTATCGATCAACAGCCTTTTAGCACCGACTATAGAAAAGTGATTAACTTTTTAGATAAGCAGGCTGCCATTACAAACGGTTGTACCGTTGGCGCTAACAGCCAGCCTGTGTTCGAGGGTTTGCACACTTCGTTAAATATGTTCAACGCACATAAAAACGAAACCAACCTGATTGTGCTGATAGGTAGTACCGGCAACAACCCAGAATCTGATAATACTTATGATATGGCCACCGAAGTTGCCAATGCTGATGCGCGTTTGTTAGCTATACAGGTTTATAGTGATTACAACCCGATCTATAACAACTTCGTAATCCAATCACGTAAGCTGGTATCAGAGTCAGCTGTTTTACTGGCCGAGCGTAAAAAGAACCGTATGGTAGTAGGCGAGGGCCTAAGCAATACGCAACAGTTCAATGTATCATTGTCAGATTCTATTTCTTTCTACCTCGATTATCCTAAAAACAGCTTAATCCAGGGCGCGGTTATTTTCCCGCCGAAAGGTGTGGTTAAAACCAACCTGGCTATGGATGGAGCATTGAAACGTTTAATGATGGAAACCCAGACCGACATTTACACCCAAACGCATACGCTGGACAGTGTGTTCCGTTTAACTGGCCGTGAGCATCGTTATGTAAACACCATTGTATCGTCGCAATTAGCTGCTCCGGTGCCTGATAGTTTGGGCGACAATATGCCGCATAACGCTTTCAAGTATTACATGAATGCAGAAGTGCCTGCCAACCTGGTAAGTGCGCACCCGGATCAGCTACAGTATCTGGTAATATTAAACCAGGCTGAGTACAAACAATTGTCAGACCTGCTTTCCTTAATGATTGGTGAAAACTTACAGCAGGATGCCGGTAATTATCGCAAACAGCTGTATAAGAACTATATCAACATTGTACGTAAAAATATGGGCTTAAAGGATTTCCCTAAGTCAGACATTAAGAACATGCAGTTGGGCGATTATATCCGTAAAACCACAGGTATAGTTGTGCCGGCTAATAAAAAGGAATTGTTGAAATACAAGGTTGTTGACCTGAAAGATGCCAGCGATATGCCGCAGCAACAGTTTGAGGCCTACATCAATTACCTGATTAAAAGCCGTAACACCATTAAACAGCAAGCCTTGCTGCAGCAACATTTTACATCAAACGGCAAAGTTTATTATTACATAACCCAGGCAAACTGGAGCAATTAAGCAATAAAAAATGAGCGTAATTAGTTTAAGCGAGTCGGTAAAAACAGCCGTAAGGGTGGCGCAATCTTTAGCAAAAGAGTACCATCATAAAGAATTCGGCCCGGCGCATTTGCTCAAGGGCTTAATGCACAACGAGGTTGGATTAAAAAACTTCCTGAACTCCATTGGTAAAGATGCCGCTTACATTAGCGACTGGGCCGATGTGCGCATGGAAGAGTACCCGCAATCTATCACCGTGCCCGATGAAATGCTGGGTAACGATGCTGTAAAGCTGGTGTTTGAAGAAGCCGACAATGTGCGGGTAAAATTAGGCCTTGATAGTATTACACCCGTTTGTGTACTGGTTGCCTTAACCAAACCCAACGTTGGGTTTGATGCCGGTCAGCTCAAATCATTCCCGGTAAAAGAAAAAGAAATACTGGATGTGTATATCCAGGATGAAGGCGTGCAGCATGCGGTTGCACCGTCAGCTCCGGGTGAAGATGGTAGTTCAGGTTCGAAATCAACCACAGCGTTATTAAAATATTGTATAGATCGTACTGATCTGGCACGTCAGGGAAAAATTGATCCTATCATTGGCCGTGATAAGGAAACACGGATGATTATGGAGATCCTGAGCCGCCGTACCAAACCCAATGTAATTATTACCGGTGATGCAGGGGTAGGTAAAACAGCTTTGGTTGATGGTTTTGCGCTGGATATTGTAAACAACCTGGTGCCTCAATCTTTGCTGAATGTAAACCTGTTTGAACTGGATTTGGGTTCGTTAATCGCCGGTGCATCATACAAAGGTGAGATAGAGGACCGATTGAAAAACATCCTGCGCGAGATTAAGCAGTTTGATAAAGCCATCTTGTTTATTGATGAGATCCATACCTTGTTAGATAACAAAGGCCCAATCGGCGGTGGCGTGGGTAATTTACTAAAGCCGGAATTGGCACGTGGCGAGATCACAGTGATTGGTGCTACTACCATTGATGAGTATCGTAAAATTATTGAACCCGAGCAGGCATTTAGCCGCAGGTTTGAGGTATTGCAGGTTAACGAGCCGGATATTGACACTGCTATTAAAATGCTGGAAAAACTGGTACCTTATTATGAAGAGCATCACGGTTTAAAGATAGATGACGAAGCCGTGAAAGATTGCGTTCGCTTAGCAAAACGCTATATGAAAGACCGCAGACTACCGGATTCTGCATTTGATTTGATGGACCGTACAATGGCTGCTATCAGGCTGATGAATGATACATCAGACATGACGCTAACCGAGCTTCAGGACAAGTTTAATGAACTGAAAAATACAGAAGTTGACACCGTTGATGTAAGCGATTACAAATGGTTATACAGCCTGATGCAGAATAAAACCAGTGCTGTGCTTCTGGGCAAGCTGGAGGACGAAACACAGGTAAGCGCCTTTGAAACACCTGATGAATATATCGAATACTTCGACCGCAATTTACCATTGTTGGAAACCCTTGCCAAAGATAAAAGCACGGTGGTTGATAAACAGGATATTGCTGCCATTATATCCTATAAAACAGGCATCCCGATGGGCAAAATACAAGCCCAGGAAAAAGAGCGCCTGTTAAATATGGAAAGCTTTTTAAACAAGCGCGTGATAGGGCAGGATCAGGCATTGAAAGCAGTATCGGATGCCATACTCGAATCGCGTAGCGGATTGAATAAGAAAGGTCAGCCTATAGGCTCGTTCTTCCTGCTTGGCCCAACCGGTACCGGTAAAACAGAACTGGCTAAATCTATTGCCGACTTTCTGTTTAATGATGAAAAGGCGATGATCCGTTTCGATATGTCGGAGTTTAAAGAAGAGCACTCTGCCGCCTTATTATACGGTGCGCCTCCGGGTTATGTGGGATACGAAGAGGGAGGGCTATTGGTGAACAAGATTCGTCAGCAACCTTACTCGGTATTGTTGTTCGATGAGATCGAAAAAGCCCATCCATCTGTATTCGATATCTTCCTGCAAATCCTCGACGAAGGCCACATGCACGACAGGCTGGGTAAGGAAGGCGATTTCTCTAACTCGCTTGTATTGTTTACGTCTAACATAGGCAGTGAGTGGCTAGCCGAGCAATTGAGCCAGGGCCATCTGCCAACTTCAAACCAGCTAATGGAGGTAATGGCCAAACATTTCAGACCGGAGTTTTTAGCGCGGTTATCTGAGATTGTTCCGTTTAAGCCAATCTCGGAAGAGAATGTGGTTCGCATTTTCGACATCCAATTAAAAAGCCTTACTGATTCGCTGGATAAAATGGGTATTGGCTTCAGTATCAGCGATGATGCAAAAAGCATGCTGGCTTTGGGTGGGTTTACACCTAAATACGGCGCAAGGCAGTTATCGGGCGTTATACGCAACCAGTTGAGAAGGCCAATATCGCGCTACATTATTTCTGGCGAACTAAAAAAGGGGCAAAGCGTTAACATCTCGAAACAGGATGATGGCAATGAACTTACCTGGTCAATTAATTAATTACTAAACAGTTAATGAATGTTGTTTAATAAAACAATTTTATAACAAAAGCATTATTATATAAATAAATTAAAGCATCTACACTTATCCTACATACCTATGTTCAACTACGAAATTGGAGGAAACGAGAAAAAAGTCGATACCTCAGAAGCATTTGGGGAGATAGCTCCCAATAAAACACTGTTTATCCAAAAACTGACTGACAACGAACCGCTACGCCCCGAAAAGGTTGAAGGTTTGAAAACAGTTGAAGATGTTTTTGAGCACTACAAGCCAAACGTTAATGTTTCGCTTGATAAACAGGATGGTTCAACCATATCAGAAAATTTGAAGTTCGAAACCCTGGGCGATTTTGGCGTTAAAAAACTGGTGCAGCAAAGTAATTATTTACGTAAGCTGAACATTGAGCGCGAAATGTACTTAAACATTATTAAGCAGCTTAAAACCAACAAAACGCTTAAAACCACTTTGGATAACGAAGAAACCCGTGCAGCATTTGTAAGCGCACTTAAAAACTTTGTTAAAGAACTCGAACAATAATTTCCCGATACCTTAAATAGCAATACTTACCACTATGGCAACACAAAACGAGCAAGCGCTCAACGAAACCTCGTCACAACCAGGGTTTAAAACCGCAGAGAGAACAGCTGCACCGGCGCTTAGTTTAAATGATAGCCTCGACAAGCTTTCGAGGGTCGGCGGATTTGATTTACTGGAAACCACCATTGACGGTTTGCAGAACCTTAACCCCGAGCGTAAAGCACGCAAGCAGATCTTTTTAACTGATGACGAAAAGAAACAGGAGCGTGAAGAGCTTAAACAAAAACTAAACCAATGGATTGAAGCCCTTGAAACCGGCGGTTCTGTTGGCGAAATGGTTGAAAAAAGTACAGAGAAGCTACAATCGGCGGAAGAAAATCTAAACCAAAATATTCATAACGTACTGCAAAGTACCCGTGAGCTGGAGCAGGCTTATCGTTCGCTGCATTTATTCTACAAAAATACCGAGGCTGATAAGCTGAAAAATGTGGTGCTGATGAATGCCAGCCTCGATCAGTTAAAAGAGCTGGATAACCCGCGCTTTATCGAGTATGTCGGCAATGAGCTTAAACAAAATTACGACCGTCTGGATCTTCGCCAGAATTATTCGATCATGGTTGTTCCGGGTTACCTGGGATCAAACAAGGTGGTAGAGCGCTGGTCTAAAATGGCCTTTGATAATAAAGTAATGCTGGTAACAGATTTTGCCGATCTGGATCAGCCGGATGATGTGATCGACTTGTTTACCTCAGCTAATTTAACCGGTGGCGACGCCTTTAAATCAAACACCATCATGACCTGTAACTGGATGGTTGGCCGCGGCAAAGTTGCCGAAGTAGGCGAGGAGGACGATCTGTATGTACCGGGCTCAGCTGCATTGGCAGGTAAAATGTATTATACGCTAATGTCTCAGGTTACGGCAGGTAAAAAACACGGTGCCGTTAACGAAGTTGATGGTGTACGTTTCGACCTGAAAAAGAGCGAGATCTCTCATCTTGAACGTATTGGCTTGGTTCCAATGGTTAACGAGTATGGCAAGGTAATGGCTTTCTCGGCCAAAACATTGTTCAATGGCGATAACATTGGTTTACAGACTTACTCGGTAGTACGTGTATTCGATTATATCACTAAAGTACTGTTCGACTTTTTGAACAGACGTGCCTTCGAAAACTGGAACTCTAAAACAGAGCAGGACCTGCGCTCGCAGATCGTTAAATTTTTAGATAATATCCAGGGACCAGACCGATTGATCGAGCGTTTCAAAATCGTGCGCTTCGAACGCGACGAGCAACAGAAAGACAGGATCCATTTGGATATAAATATCACTCCTTACTTCCCAGCCAAGAGCTTTGTTGTAAAGCTCGACGGTCATAAAGGCGAAGATGCCAGTACTACCTGGAACTCGGAGTACAAGCAGCAATAAGTACTTCAAAACCATCAATAATTCCATTACTTAAATAAGTAATGGAATTATTTTAATTTAATGTTAGCTTAAGTTTAACACCTGCTACCTTTATCGGTAATATCTGCTATTTTTGCCTTCGTAAATGAGGCAGGTAGTAATTATAAATGCAGATATTAACAAAGGCGAAACTACGCAATCGCTTATCGATGCCTATCGTAATGGTGCCGAAAGTGCAGACGCGCAGGTTAAGGATATTGTAATTGCCGACCTCAAGTTTAACCCCAATAAACAACTCCCCAACCGCATCGAGGAACCGGAACCCGATTTGATCGATGCCCTCGCAAAATTAAAATGGGCCAGCCATATCGTGGTGTTTTGCCCGGTTTTTAAAGAGTCTATCAACTTTAAGATCAAAGGTTTCTTCGACCGTATTTTTTTGCCAGATCAGGTGTTTGTGGTTAACCAGCCTAATTTTAGTAATGATTTTCGTGGCCGCTCGGCACGTATCGTATCCATCCTGGATGAGGATGCCTGGAACGACTGGCAAACCACACAAAAGGCCACTTACTTGACCATCAAAAGGAGTCTGCTTGAGAAATGCCACATCCAGCCGGTGCATACCAGCGCCATCGGGCATTTGTATTCTTTAGAAAATGAATACGCCCAAAAATGGCTTAAAAAGCTCTACAGCTTCGGTAGTAAGCTTTTGTGAAAATAATTATAGATTAATTAAATTTTCTCCAAACAATATATCGTACTTATCTGTAGTTAATATATAAATGAAATAGATGGTCTATTTCACAATTATTAACAGTAACCTTAAAATTTATCGTTATGGCTTTCAAAGCAAGATTAAATTTTTCGGGCAAAGAGTACGATGTACTTAATTGCTCGTATGCCTTAAACCGCGATGTTGACTCTAAAGGACGCCCGTCTTCAGGAGTATATGGCGGAACCATTGACATCGAAGTAGAATCAACAGAAGACACTTCAGTTATCGAATCAATGGTAAACAATCAGTACAAACCGCTTACCGGTACCTTACTGATCAAAAAATCGGAAGAAGATTCAAAAATGAAAGAGCTGACCTTTGAGGACGCTTACATTGTGAAATATTCTGAAGGTTTAAACATTATTGGTGATACACCGATGAGCTACAAATTCACCATTTCGGCACGCAAGTTAAAACTTGGTAACGCAGAGCATGTGAACGATTGGCCAGGCGTAAGCGCTAACTAATCCACAAAGCAATTAAGGGAGAATAAATAAGCCAACATTTTATGGTTCGGCCTGTTCTCTGATTACATCAATTTTTAAATTTTACAACAATGGCTTTCAAAGCAAGAATCAATATAGGCTCGAAAGAGTTTGACGTACTGCAATGCAGCTACGCGCTAAGCCGTGATGTTGATGCCAAGGGGCGTCCGTCATCAGGCGTATATGGTGGTACCATTCAGGTAGAGGTTGAATCTACCGAAGATACCTCGGTTATCGAATCAATGGTAAACAACCAGTTTAAACCACTGAGCGGTACTATCACCTTCAAAAAATCAGAAGAAGATGCCAAAATGAAAGAACTTTCTTTCCAGGATGGCTATATCATTCAATATAATGAAGGTATATCGATAGTTGGTAATGCACCAATGACCTTAAGTTTTGTGATCTCGGCCCGTACCTTAAAAATTGGTAACGCCGAGCACGAAAACGACTGGCCGAAATAAGCCGTTTAACAATTACTACTAATAGATACGGAGAAGATAGGGAATGTATCTTCTCCGTTTTTTTATCCGATCCAGTTCTTGATTTTTTATGAAAAAAAAGAAAAGAATAATAAAGCCGGGTTCGCCTACTGTGCACAAAAAAGTGAAGTCTGTAGCTCCTACAGCTATGGAGTACATTTTGCTTTTTAATACATGCGAGATCAACAAAGAGAAAATAGCCCAGGTGGATAAGATCATTGATGAAAAGATAGTTGTTAACCGGTCGAGGTACGAGGGAATTTCCAATTTGGTACGTGGGGGAGGTAACACCAATTTACTGTTTAATAACCAACAACCTTTATTTCAATCATCTTACACACCATTTTATAACCGTTTTGCCACTTCTCCTTTATTGGCTGATACGTCAATAACTTCAAGTCCATTTGGTATTACCAATAAGCCATTTGGCCAAACAGGGGGCCAGGGATTTGATTTGTTGCAGGGCAAGTTTACAGATAACAGTAATACATTCGGTTTAAATACAGATTTTTTCTCTAACAGCGGCTTCTTTAACAGTTCGGGCGTACCCTGGTATTTTATTGCCTGCGTGCATTATATGGAGTGTTCTTTTAGTTTTAAAAGGCACCTGCACAACGGCGACCCTTTAACCGGTTTTACCGTGCATGTACCGGCGCACAGGCCAAAGGTTGGACATAACCCACCGTTTACCTTTGAAGAAAGCGCGGTTGATGCCATTAAGCTGATGAAATACGACCAGGTAACCAACTGGAGCCTGCCTTTTATATTGTTGAAACTGGAGGGTTATAATGGTTTCGGCTACAACAAAAAAGGTATACATACACCTTATTTGTGGAGCTACTCTAACCATTACACCAAGGGTAAATATGTAAAAGACGGGGTTTACGATGCCGATGCTGTTTCGACCCAATTGGGGGCGGCTGTAATTTTGAAAAGGATGGAACAACGCGCCCTGATTAGCATACCAAGAAATTAAACCAATGATACCGCCTAAATTTTATACCTATACCATTATCCTGCTGCTGCTTATACAGTTTGGTTATGGCTGCAATAATAAACCTGCCAGCAATACATCATCAGTAACAGTTGTAAAAACAGTAAAAAAAGATTCAGTAATAGTTAAGGAAGAAGGATTAACCGACGAACAGCAGTTTAGACAATTTTTAAAGCAATTTAAAGATGCTGTTAAAACTAAAAGCAAAACGCAGCTCGTTACCATGTTTCATTTCCCACTGCAAACTTTGCCGCAATGGACTAATGATGAACTGAACAATACCACGGTTAAACCACAGGAAGGCCTCATCAGCCAAAATGAATTCCCGACCTATTTTGATGATATTTTTACCAAAGATGCTGTAAAATTGATACCGGCGAGCGGTGAAAATGATCTTTCGGAAATTGATAAAACTACTACAGAGAACTATTATAAAACCTTACAGCAGGCAACCGATAAAGGCAGCACTTTATATGAGCTGCAAAAGCAATATACAGAGGATAACGGTAAAGAAACCTCATTTGGATTTGTGTTTGGCAAAATTGGCGGTAAGTATAAAGCAATAAGCTACTACCGCCCATGGCCATTAAAATAATACTAAGCCTCATAATATGGAAACCAAGATAAAAGTAGATATAAGTATAGAGGGTACCCAGATAACGCATTTTTCGAGTTTCACGCTCGAGCAGCGTTTTAACGAGCACCACACCTTCCAACTGCGTTTTAATCACGATCAGGTAGAAAACACCAATAAAATAACCCTCGAAAAATCGAAAGAGTTTATGGGTAAAAACCTTACCGTACAATTTGGTCGCGGCGAAGAATATGAGCATCAGTTCATCGGTAAAATTACCCGGGTTGAAATTTCACAAAGCCATGGTTTCCAGGGCGATATTGTGGTGAGCGGTTTTAGTCCGAGTATTTTGATTGATCGCGGCCCGGATCTGGGATCGTATCTGGCAAAAGATCTGAAAACCATTGTACAGCAAGCAACCGCCGATGCACCGCAGAACGACATCAGCCTAAATATTAACCCGGCTTACACATCTCCAATAGACTATATCATTCAATACCGCGAAAGCGATTTCGATTTTATAAACCGTCTTTCGGCCGAGTATCATGAGTGGTTTTATTACGATGGTGTTAAACTTAATTTTGGTAAACCATCTAAACTGGATGAAGCACCGTTGATATACGGACGCGATTTACACAGCCTGCAATACGGCATGCAGATTGCGCCGCTCAATTACAAAAAATTCTCGTACCACTCACAACAGGATGAATTGCTGAGCTCGCAGCCATCAGATAACAGCTCTGGTTCGCCAGATCTGGCACACGCTGTGGCGGCATCTAACCAGGTATACAGTAAGCAATTTAATGAGCCACTTGACGTACGGGTTAACTCCCAACAAGAGATAGACACCTTTGTGAACGATGAGCATAAAGCCCTGATCTCTGAACTGCTTACCATTATGGGTAATGGCGATAACCCACAGGTAAAATTGGGCTGTATTGTAAGCATCAGTACCAGTATGCGTGCCGATACGGGTTTCCAGGTGCAGGATTTCGGCAAGTTTCTGGTGACTGCTGTGTACCATCAGTTAGATGGGGTAGGACATTATCAAAACACGTTCGAAGGAGTATCTGCCGATAGCGAAAAGCTACCGGTACGCGATGCTGATAAACCGTTTGCTGATATGCAGTTAGCTACTGTATTGGATAATGACGACCCGCAAAAGCAGGGCCGTATTAAAGTACAGTTTAAATGGCAATGTACCACTAACGACCCAACCGAATGGCTAAGGGTAATGAGCCCCAATGCAGGTCACGGCGATACTGGTAAGAACCGCGGCTTTTTAGTAGTACCCGAAAAAGGCGACCAGGTAATTGTAGGTTTTGAAGAAGGCAATATTGCTAAACCAGTTGTAATGGGCAGTGTTTATCACAGTAACAACGTGGATAGTGGCGGCTTTACCAATAGCAATATTAAGGGCATGATGTCGCGTAAGGGGAGTAACCTTACTTTTAATGATGCAGAGCATGCTTTGATGCTGGCCACTTCATTATCAAACATGATCCATGTTAATGAGCCCAATGGTACAATAGAAGCCACTGCTGCCAGCATGATAAGTAATAAGACCGGTAAAAATGCTATTGTAATGCAAAGTGGACCAGGTACCATTGGTATCGCCGCCGAGCATGAAGTTGCGCTTACAAGCGATGGAAATGGTATAAATATTACCCAGAAAGATGGTTCGATCTTAATTTCTGCGCACCAAAAAATAACCATTCAATGCGGTGGCAGTTCAATTGTATTAGATAGTGGTTCAATCACAATTAAGAGTGGTAAAGTTGATATCAATTAATAGACGATGAGCAATTTTAAATTTTTTGATGATCAGGCAGAAGCAACAGTCGGTAAAAAACTGACTAATAAAAACGCGGATGAAAAGAGTTTTAAGCAAAATACGGAAGACGATTTGCTTAGCTCATACAGATACAGGTGCGAGCAGTTTAATACCACGAAGGTAGAAGACCATATTAATTTCCATTGTGATACAAAAAAACAGTACCTGCTCCAACTAAAATCAAATAATAGGGCTAAGGTATTATTAGAGCAATATTTGTACAAAATAAATCCGGAGGCATTAAGCGAAGCCATCGCCGCGACCGAAGAGCTGGAGTACAAAAAGGAAAATGTTACATTTCGTTTAAATGAAGACAGATCAATCAACAGCATTGAAAACTTCGGTGAACTGCAGCAAAGCTGGGAAGATTTTAAGTTAAAACTAATAGATTCTAATTTCTATAAAACGCTTAATCTGCATAGCCCGGCTGCGGCAGAGGGGATTATTTCGGGCGGGAATATTGAGTTTGGAACAGAGGAAAGTTTGAAAAAAACGTATGATAAATCCCTGTTTTACCATGTTATGTTTAACGATTACGACCCCTTAAAGGATAGGGATGCGAAACAGATTTTGAGTTTTAATTCACAAATTTTTGTGAATATCCCGATAGAGATAGAACTAACCCACGGTATAATAGATGAGAATCAAATTACGACCGAAATTATGACGGTAGGAAAGCTTAATAAACAAAAGCTTGATAACGCAACATTAGAAGAACAGTATAACAAGTTTTACAGACCTTTAATTGAATATAACTTTACAGAGTATGATTATGAGTACATAATCAGGAGAACTATTGATAATAAATCGGGATTAATTATCAATGCAAGTGCCCGGTTAATGGAAGCTGTAAAATATAATTATCAGTTTGTTACCCAGTTTGATTTGAAAAGATTGGACGATTAGTAACGACAAGTAATGTACTAGCATTAAATCTTAGTTGCCATTGGTGTAAACGTATTTAAAATACTTATGGAAACGCAGCAATATACACAGCGGTTTTTATTGAATAAGGTGGTTACATTTCCTTATTATATAAATTATTTATTGGGGCTGATCATAGTTGTTCCATTATGTTTTTTATATGGCGAAATGGGCATGAGATACTTTGGTGTATTGGGCCTGATATTTACTTTTTTCATCTCAGGGCTAATTGTTCTTTCGGTTATTAAATTTCTCTCAAAGTCCGTAACTATTTATTTCGATAAGGACTCTTTATACGTTCTGTATGATGATAAAGATCCCGAGGTATATCCGAAAAAAGACGTAGCCGGCTTTTATAGTTACAATTACGAACAGGTAGAAAAATCTTTTATATCAATCCAAATACTATTAAAAAATGGGAAAAAGATTGACTTTACAGATATTAACATATCAGAAAAGGTTGATAAACAAAAAGCTCAAATGTTAAGAAACTTTTTAGTTGTTGCAAAAAGGGAATTACAGTTCACCTTAATTAAAAAAAATACTGCGCGTAGCTTACAAAAGCTTGGAGCAGAGTGGTATGCAAAAGCAAGCTAAAATTTTATTAATAAGAAGAGCCAATTTTAACAATTAATTTATAGATAATGAGCGCCTCATATATTCCAAAAAACGTAAACGCTATATGTACCTTTTCAAAGGACAGTTCACCGAGGATGTTTATAGATACCAGACCTCAGATAAGTGTTTTCTATAATAAAAATCAGGAAAGAACACTCCTGACAATAGCTGACCGTAATGTAAATGCTGAATTTCCCTGCAAAAGCCCTAAAAATGCGATGTGGAGTTTTCTGGCATTCGGCGCAGGGCTAATAGTAGGTGCGTTATTGCTATCAAACCCGGTGGGGTGGGTTATAGCTGCGGGTATAGGGCTTATGGCTGTAGGGGCATATTACGCAACTCAGGTAAACCACAAATGTACAGGTGCGCTGGGTAAAGGGAATTGGAAAGTTGAGCATCTGAGCGTACGGTTTAATCAGGAACGGGCAATCACGCATAACTCAATGCTGGTTTGTGATGCCGGCGGTGTTTTATCTCCAATTTTTAGCTCGGTTGTAGCTAATAAATATGCACAAAAAATTGAAGCTAATAACGCCAGCGAAACCACACTTAATACTATCGCCTCATTCTTTGGCGGGGCAGGAGCTGTACTTGCCATTGCTGAGGGCGCTGCCGCAGCAGGAACCTGGGGCGTTACAAAGATATTTATGTGGATGGGGGGTACCATGGCGGTTGTTTCGGCTGGTACTTATGAAGAAAAAGAGTTGATACGGTCAAACTCATTGAAAGATAATCAGCATTATCAGGATTTAAATAAAGCTGATCCTAATGATATTATGCCTGGTTATACAAAAGATCCTGCTACAATGACACCTGGAGATCTGGGTAGCCCGGATATACTGGAGGTAGATGGAAAAACCGGTTGGTTTGCCAAAGATGCTGAAGGAAAAACGATTGTTGTTTTTAACGGCAAGCAATATATTCAAGACATTAAAGGAAACTATACCGAATTAAAACAAGGAACACAGCTTGCCGGTGACCTAAAAAAGATAGAAGGGGTAGACCCGAGAGAAATGTATAAAAATGAGGATGCCAAGGCGATAGTAAAAAATATCAGAGAAGGTAAGTATTCGGAGAATTTGATCAAATCTTCGAAAGACGGAAACCAGGTCGTACGTCCGAGAGACCTAAACAAAGTTTTACCCGACATTAATACGGTGAAAATCCAGAATATGAAAAGTTTAGGAAAGTTGGGTGTAAAAGGCGGGGGCTTAGTGGCCTTTTTGTTCCCCTTTATAGCAACGGGATATTCAGAAGCGGCAAGGATGGATCTGGCAAATGCCATGGCCGAAGATATGGGTAATGGCATCTCAATCTACGCAGATCTGGCTTGATGATTTACATGCAATGATGCGTCTTTAATAATCAACTTTATGAAAAGGGTAATAGTTATTATAGTAGGCTGCCGATTTGGGTAGTAATGAAGCTGCCAATAATTTAAAATTACTTGAAGAGCGAACAGGGGCATAACGAATATACATCATCGTCATAGAAGATGAGATATAATCTCTATTTAGCAGGATTTATACTAATCCCTTTATTTTTTTTCTTCTATCTTATTTTACAGGTAGTACATGTAGATAAGGAAAATATCAAGCAGGAAGGTACAATTGCAGATTTTATTTCAAAATCTGCCGGGGCACGATCTGATAGAGAGGATGCTTTTATGCTTGAACAGTATCCGGCAATATTCAGCCGTTCTTATTCTGGGTTAAACAGGGTTATTGCACCAAATCTCAGGGCGCTTATATACGAACCTGCTCCCGCTAACAGTATTCCGGATATATATTATGAGCATCCGGTGCTAAAATCTAGAACAGATAGACAGGTTGACTTTTATATACCTAAACAGGATAAAGAGAAACTTAGTATTAAAGATTACAAAATTCCGTATATCTATCTAAAATTTAAAAATGAGCCCCATTCATCAACAGGCTATTATCTGGATGTATACTTATACGCCTATAAAACTTATTGGGGCGTAGCGTTAACATTTGCTTCACTTTTACTATCCATTCTATGTTGTATAGGAGCGGCAGGCGCGTATCAGCATAATAAATTTTTCCTGGCATATACTGCCTTTATCGTTGTTCTGCATTTTTTAATTCTAATTTTCTGATATGAAAACACCCATTGCGTCTGTTCGTATGCGTTTAGCAATCCCAATGCAATAACTTTCTTTTAAAAAACTTAGAGGTACTAAAAGTCAATTATCTCCCACAAACGGCAATTAATAACTTATTAAGCTTAAATTAATATCATACACTTAATTAGTGGTTAAAACGATATCAAGTCGTATTAACCAATCCTAAATAATTATGTGTAGAAAATTACTTACTATCACTCTCCGCTTATTTGCGATTTTATTTGTAACCAGCGTTAGCCTATGCTGCGTTTTAGATAAAGCTTTTGCCGAAAATGGAAAGTTGCTTGCCGGAACCTCTAAAATCAACATCACGCCCAAAACCAATGAACCGATACATGATTCGGTATATGCCCGTAGCCTGGTGCTTGATGCAAATGGCAAACGGCTTGCTTTTGTATCTGTTGACCTCGCCATTTTTACGAGCGACAGGCTGGAAAAAATATGCAAGGAAAAATATGGACTTACACAATTGATCCTGTGTTCTTCCCACACCCATTCAGAACCTCAGGTAGGCAACAAAATGGCTTTTCAGGGTAATCCGTACAATTCATTTTATGAAGATCAGATCATTAAGGTTGTTGGCGAGGCTGTGAACCATTTATTTGAAGCCAGGATAGGGGCAGGGCAACGATCATTTCCGCAACTTGGTTTTAATCGCTTAATTGTACGTGAAGATGGGCACGCTAAACAATCATGGATAGGCGACGCTCATTACAAGGTTGAAAACCCCGACCGTATCCCTTTTGGTCCGGTTGACCCTGAAGTGGGGGTAATTAAGATAGAGGACATGAAAGGTAATACCCGTGCACTGGTTATGAATTATGCGATGCATGCCGATATTGTTTGTTTTAATTACGCCATATCTGCCGACTATCCCGGAGTGGCGAGCCGTAAGGTAGAAGAAGCTTATAACAATAAGGTAAATTGCCTTTTCATACAGGGCGCAGGAGGTAACATCGAGGCGTTACAAATTAGTCCGCGCAGATCAGGCCCCAATGATGCTGTGCAAACCAATTATGCTCCAATGGAAAGAACCGGCGAGCTATTGGCATGGGAAGTGCTGAAACTGGCCAAAAGCATTACACCACTCGATGGTCAGACTGATATTAAATATGTGACTGATTCATTGCAGTTTACAGGCCGGTATCATAAATCGCTCAAATATGATGTTCATTTGTCAACACTTATACTAAATAACCAGATTGCAATAGCAATATGCCCTGGCGAATTATTTGTACAGTTTGAACTGGAATGGAAAAAGCACATGCAACTGGCTGATAAAAAAGGCTTCTTTTTCGGTTATAGCTGGAGCGGCGGCAATTGGCCGGGTTATGTTGCCGATGTAAGATCTGCTGCCTTGGGTGGCTACGGTGCCGATGAAAACGATGATTTAATTGAAGTAGGAGCCGGTGAAAACATCATGACGCAGCAACTGAAAAACTATTATAACCTGACGGGATTGATGCGACAAGAGCCACCAAAACAATAAACTAACACGCTGTGTTTGGTGGGTTAAAAAGGGTTATTTATCCCACCAAACACGGCCTGTTAAAACATCACCGCCGGGCAGGCGGGCAACCGCAGCTTTATAGTTATCAGGGTTATTGAGTATTTCGGTAGATAGGTAGATCATTCGGCGTGGAATGGTTCCATTGGTAACATTACCCGGATAATTTATAGGTATCAGCTTAGGGTAGCCGGATCTTTTCCAGTTAAACCAAGCCTCAATAAAGTTAAAATCGGTACCAGTTGTGGCCCAATATTGGTTATTGATCATTTCTAAAGCGGCATTGGTACTGCTTATATTCAGCGGGTGGGCGCTTATATAAGTTCCTATAGTAGCATCGGCGATGGCAGCCCCTGTATCTATCTGGGCCATAGATTGCAAAGATCCTTTTAGTCCATTGGCATAATGTTGCGCCGCCGATCCTGTTATATTCCATCCCCGTAAACTGGCTTCGGCAAGTAGTAGTTCGGTTTCGGCATAGGTCATGATGATGTTGGGGCCACCCAGTTTAAGATATACCGATGTACGCGGGCGCGAAAACTTACCCAAGGGGGCAAAGTCGCCACCTGTACCTGTGCCGCCCGGATAGTTAGGAGAAGTGCGAATGTCTGTAGTACCGCCTTGTAAATCGTATCCGTTAGGCATACCGGCTTGCACGGCCGGGTCTGTATTGCCTGCCATATTTTGGTTATTGTTATTGGCTAAGCCATCTTTAGCAACTTCGGCTATTACACCAAGCCGTGGGTCATTCGTATTCCGCAGAAAATCGATCAACGTTTTACTCCAGCGCACCTCACGGTAATCTGATGCGTTACGCATGGCAATAGATGTGCCATTCTGGTTTTTATAATTGGTGGCATCTGTAAGTACAATGGCGTTATCGTTCACATCATTAAATGTGCCGCCGGCAGCTGCTTTCTCTGCCCATTTTTGTGCCGTTACCGGGTCGGCTTTGGTTAAGCGCATAGCTACGCGCAGCATTAGTGAATAACCTAAACGCTTCCACTTATTAATATCACCGTTGTAAAATAAATCGGCTGTAGGTTGTGATTTATTGGGATCGAGCTTATTTACAGCGCGGTTCAGATCATTTAACATGCTGTTATAAATATCCTGCTGCAGGTCGTAAACAGGGTATTTAATGCCCTCGGTAGCTTTATCTGCTTGTGAGTAGGGGACATCGCCATACATGTCGGTAATGCGTTGTAATATCAGCACAAACATAATATCCCCTACGGCATTAAGGTTTGAGTATTTTACCGAATCCTTTTGCATGGCGAGCGTCTGCATTTCGCGTATGGTTGACGATTGGGCGTAACCTTCATCAAAAACACGGCCCTGGTAATCAGTAAAATTGGCTACGTTAATATATTTATCGCCGTTGTTATAGTAGTAATAGGTTGATGACAAGAGTTGCATCATCGTGCTCTCGTACAGCAATTGGTAATACCCGATGTTCGAATAATTGAACTGTGCGTTAGAAAGTAAAATATTAGGATCGGTATTGGCGGCGGTTGACTTGGTTGGATCGGTATTAATGTTATCCAACTGAGCTTTGGTACAACCCATTACAAACAGACTGCATATCAGGAAAACGATATAAATGTTTTTCATCGCCATATACTACCTGAATTTGATGTTAAAGTTTACACCCAATGTGCGTACCGATGGGAGCGAAGCACCCTCGATACCTGCATAAGTAAGGTTGGGCGAAAACTCAGATTCCGGGTCGATATTCTTTGAATATTTAAGCAAAGTAAACAGGTTTCTGCCAACCAGATCAATGGCTATCGACTGAATAAAACGCGTTTTTTCCGAATGTGGTATAATGGTATAACCCAAAGTTAACTGCCTGAATTTGATAAAGCTGCCATTAATAACCGATAGCTCAGAAATATTGGAAGCCAGCTGTGGGTAATAATTATAAGCAGGCACATTAATGGTGTTAGGTGTACCATCTTCATGCACGCCTTGTGCCACTACACCGGTTTCCCTGCCCACCAATGTGGCTTTATTTAAGCCATAAGTGTACGAGTAGTTCTCGGTAGCCGATAGAATCTTACTGCCCAATTTAAAATCAACTAAAAACGACAGACTGAAGTTGCGGTATCTGAACGTGTTGGTTATACCGCCAAAATCAGTTGGCAAGGTGCCGCCCATAGGTTTAAGATCTCCGCGCTCGGGTATGCCGTTGTTATCAATAATAATTTGTCCCTGTGCATTGCGCTTATAATCGTAAGCCATAATCTGGGTGATGGATTTACCTGTTACCATGGCTGTATTGGCATTAAGCGGCCTGTAGGTACCCGTAAGTACGTAGGTGCTCGAGCCGTCTATCGATAGTAATGTATTTTTAATGTGCGTATAATTCAACGTAATGTTCCAGCTAAAATTGCGGCATTTAACGGGTAAAGCAGTCAGCACAATTTCGGTGCCTTTGTTCAATGTCTTACCCAGGTTTACATACGCAGAAGTAAAGCCGGTTGTAACAGACTGTGCCGCATTTGTAATCTCATTATTGGTAACACGGTGAAAATAAGTGGCATCAATTCCTAAGCGGTTATTTAAAAACATGAGGTTTATACCTGTTTCAAACTCGTTTAGGGTAAATGGTTTCAGGTTATAGTTGGGCAAATCACGACCAAAGTCGCCGGTAGGTGTTTTATTGATAGGGTCGCCGGGTGTAAAATAGGTTTGCGTAGTGTAAGGCTGGCCAGGCTCGCCGCTGGTTTTGGCAAAGCTCATGCGCAGTTTACCATACTCAACAGCTGGTAAATGAACAAGGTCTGAAAATATAAAGCTACCTGAAACACCCGGCACAAAGATGTTACGATTGTTGGAGGGCAGGGTAGAGTAAACATCATCGCGCCCGGTTATGGAGAGGTTTAAATAACGCTTAAAATTTAAATCGGCAGTATAGTAAGCCGATTCTGTAACCAGCTGGTAAATATTATGGGTTGAAGTAATACTGGCCAGGTTTGATATTTCGTACACATAAGGTATAATGAACTGCGAGCCGCTGTAAACCAATTGATCCTGGTATCGTTTACGGAAATTGCCCCCTGCCGAAAAATCGAAGCTTAGATCTTTGGTTATATTTCTGTTTGTAGTGAAAAGTAGATCGGTATTGAGCTCGTAAGTTTGGCTGTTAATTTTATCGTTAAGTGTGCCTTGCTGGTTAATAGTAAATGCTGTGCCGGTAGGTAAAACATTAAGCAGGTTATCATTGCTTATATCGTAGCCGAAACGTGCCTGTAAATAAGTACGGTCGGCAATTTTATACCGGGCAACAGTAGAGGTTATAAAACGGTTGCGGGTTGAATTATCAACCTGTTTGTTAATTACAAAGTATGGGTTGGTTTTATATTCATCGCTATTCCAGGTTGTTTCAACACCAGTTTGAGGGTCGAAGCCAGGTTTTAATAAAGCCTGTTGCGCACTGGTAGCCAGAAACTCGATACCGTAATTTGCGTTCATCGGCCCATCGCTCAGGTATGATCTGTTTTTGCCGAGCTCGTAAACATAGTTGCCGTAAAAACTTACGTTAAGGCGCGGTGTAATATCGTACCCGGTATTTAAATTGATGGTTTTACGGTTAAGGCCGCTATTAGGCAACACTGATTCGTAACTAAGATTGGATGCTGACAGACGAAAAATTCCCTTATCATTACCTCCGCTCACGGCAACGGTATTGGTGAATGATGGGCCGGCGCGATAAAACTGCTGCACATTATCTTTTACAGCTACATAAGGTTGAGTTGTGCCATTTAGTTGCACGCTCGGCTGGCCATCCAGTTTTTCACCCCAGCTCGAGAGGCTCGATGCAATGGCGTTTTCCAGGTCATTTGGCCGTTTGTTTTGTATACCCTGCCCGTATACATATTGAAAATCGGTATTGTTCACTGCCTTATCGTACGACAGGTTCATGTTATATTCAACTGCAATTCCCGTATTCTTTTTAGCAGTTTTAGTGGTTACAATGATCACGCCATTGGCAGCCCTTGCACCATACAGGGCCGAAGCCGCAGAGCCCTTCAAAACGGTAAGTTTATCAATATCATCGGGATTTAAGTTACTGATACCATCGCCGTAATCTGCACCACCGTATTCGTTTGCACTGCCGCGTTGGGTGTTATCAATAGGCACACCATTTAAAATTACTAACGGCGAACCCGCATTCATACTGGTCGCACCGCGCAGTAAGATCCGTGAAGAGGAGGAAGGCCCGCCATAAACCCCGCTGATATTTAAGCCTGCTACTTTGCCCTCTAAATCCATCACCATATTGGCTTCGCGGGCACGGGTAATATCATCACCGTTAATCGTGCTTACAGCGTAACCTACTTTCCGGTCTTCTTTGCCGATGTTTAGGGCGGTAACTACAATTTCATTTAGCTGGTTGAGGTTTTGTTCCAATGCAATAATCAAATGGCCAATGCTTAGTTGCAATGCTATATCCTGGCTTTTGTAGCCAATATGTGAGATGATCAACTTTTGACCCGGGAGAACACTGATTGAGAATTGCCCTTTCTCATCTGTAACCGTACCGTTTTTACTACTGGGTAAGGTGATAGAAACACCCTGCATAGCAATACCCTCACTATTGATTATAATTCCGCTAATGGTAATTTTATTTGTATTGAGGTTGCGGGGGCTAACGGCAATCAGGTTATCGGCAAGCAGGGTGTATGTATAATCGGTACCGGTAAATTGTTTATCCAATACAGATAAAGCTTCCTGGTTTTTAACTTTTAGGCTGATTTGTTTGTTGGGTAAGTCGGCAGGGCTGTAAACAAAGCGGTAATTGGTTTGCTGTTTAATGGCGTTGAGAAACTCCTCGAACGTTGCACGGCGCAATGATAAGGACACCTTTGTTTGCGCATAAGCAGGCAGGCTTAAAACAACCATCGCCAAAGCAATGATAAATAGATGTATTACCCTAACAGTATTGCTGCCAAAGCTAAATTGCCTAACTCCCACACTTAGTTTAAATATAATCGGACCAATATAACCCTTAAAAGGATTTTTAATGGTATGGCGGTTAATATATCACTACACTGTTACCCTTTATCCGGTAATGGAAAGGCTTAACGGTTTGAAGTGATAATAATACCTGGTTTAAATCTTCTCTGTCGTAATCGCCGGTAAAGGTAGAATTTTTCAGGTTGTTATTATCAAACTTTATTGCAATGCCAAATCTGCGTGAAAGTGTGTTGGCTAATTGGTCAAACGGCTGATTCTTAAAGCTTAACTTATTGCTTAACCAGGCTGTTTCAACAATATCGCCGCCGGGCTGGTTGTAATAAGTTTGTTTGGTAAGCTGATATTGGTCGTTTTGCATTAACAGTTTATCAGTTGGTTTCAGCATTACTGCAGTGTTGGGTTGGTTTGGAAAAGTAACCCTGATGCTTCCGCGAATTAAAGTAGCTTCTTTAACCGCATCGTTATCGTAGCTCTTTACATCGAAAGCAGTACCCAGTACCCTAATGTTAAATTTTGAGGTATGTACAATAAATGGATGCTGCGCATCGTGCTTTACATCGAAATAAGCTTCGCCATTTAAATAAACTTCACGGGTTTTACCATCAAACGAAGCCGGATATTTAATGCTCGATTCTGAGTTAAGGGTGACCTGCGTACCATCGGCCAGTATCAGGTGCGATGTAATGCGGCTTGGGGTATGCAATTGCTTTAAAGCAGCATAAGCTGTTGCAGAGGTGTTTTTATTTAACAGTTTATAAGCGCCGAATGATAACAACAATACTGCTGCAGTTGCGGCAACGCCACGTAGCCAGTTATTTTGTTTTTTAAGCTGATAAATTTTTACTTTTTCCTGCTCTTCACGTTCGTGAATGTCGGTTCTTCTTTTAATATCTTCAAAAATACCGGCTATGTTGTTTTGAGGTTCCTCATCTTGCTGCCAGTAAGTTTTTAATGATTCATACTCTTTACGATAGCCTTCATTGCTGATCAACAGGCTGTTAAACTCCTGAGATTCTTCGGGAGATATTTCGCCTGTTAGCTTTTTGGCCAGCAATTCTGTAAAGCGGTCTTCGATCATTAGTGTAATTCGTACAATATAGGATAATCCCTTTTATTTTAAAAATGCCTACAAGCTATAGTAAAATAATAGACAAAGTTTAAAAATACCACCAGGGAGAGTAATTTATCGACGTGAGTAGATTTGCTGCCGGGTAATTGATCGGCATGCAGAATGGTTCTAAGCTTGGCAATTGCCCTGAAAAGTTGGGTCTGTACAGTGCGGGGCGAGATGTCCAAAATATCTGCAACCTCCTTGTATTTTAAGCCATTCTCCTTAATCATCTTAAAAACCATTCTCGACTGGTTGGGCAGCGTATCAATGGCAGTATCCAAACGGTGGTGCAGTTCCTTTAACTCCAGTTTCCTGGCAGGGTCGGCCAGATCTACCATTTGTACTTCGTGCGTACTCTCGATCTCCACCAGGTGAATACCCGAGAATTTTTTGCAGTGCTTTAGCGATTGATTTTTAACCGCAACAAACAAATACGTTTCCGGAAACTCGATATGGGTTAATGATTTCCGGTTGTTCCAGCAGCGTACAAATACTTCAGATACAATTTCTTCGGCAGGTTCACGCTGGTCTACATAATACATACAAAAGCGTATGAGCTTGTTAAACAACGTATAATAGAAGCTTTCAAAGGCTTTTATATCGTCGTTATTACAAATTTTGCTCCAAAGCTCTGTTACGTCCGGCTTCAATTTTCAGGGATGTTTTACAAGTAGGTGTTTTTGCTAAAATGGTTTTGCAAGGTAGTAAAGTGGTTAATAAAATCAAATATGAGTTAAGTTTTTATAAAAATAAAATTTCCTGTAGGCAATTTAACGCTGCGCTGGCTTTAGTATTATAATGAGGTGCACGGTTCGCAGCCGGGTATTTCAGGTCTCACATGTTTAATGAGTTTAAAGGACATTTAAACTGAGTATTGGATTTTTAGTTGTGGCCGGGGATTGAGTCTCCCCGGCCTTTTTTGTGGTAACATTTTGGAGATCCCATAAATATTATCATCAAAATTTTACCCCTTATGAATTTCTCTGCAAAGAGCACTTGCTGTAGTGTTCCCCTAATTTAGGGGAATGCAATGACAGTGCTATCACATCTCACATTAATAAGGGGTATAAATTAACCCGGCTAAAGATTCCTGACATGCCCTCATGTAAAGCCAAAATTACCCCACTGTAAAAAAATAAAAATTGTTGTAGGCAATTTTTTGTGGCTGTGGCTCTATACTCTAAACCATGCCATGTGTAAGCACATGGTATAAACTAAATCAACGAAAATCTAATAAATCAATTAATGAGTATGAAAAAACCATTACATCTAACATGTTTGCTGGTTTTTGCTTCTGCAGGTGCTTTTGCATCAACGCAGATGGCAAAATCTGCAGATGTTGCGAGATCTTTAACAAAGGCTAATGTGGTTGCGTTTACTAAAACAGTAGGGGCTGCCGCTGTGCAGGGCACCGTGCGCGACAACGGCGGTTTACCGCTTATCGGTGTAAGTGTTACCGTTAAAGGCACAACCAACGGTACACAAACAGATACCCAAGGTAAATTTAGCTTATCAACCAAAGCAGGCGACGTGCTTGTATTTAGCTACATCGGCTACAAAACGCAGGAAGTACCGGTAGGCGATGGCACCGCATTAAACGTTGTGTTGTTAAGCGATGAGAAAAGCTTACAGGAAGTTGTGGTAACTGCATTTGGTATAAAACGTTCGGAGAAATCACTTACTTATAGCGCACAACAAGTATCGGGCGATGAGTTAACCAGAGCAAAAAGCGATAACCTGGTAAACAGCCTGAACGGAAAAGTTCCGGGTGTTACCATTACGCCAAGCGCATCAGGTGTTGGTGGATCTGCCAAAGTTATTTTGCGTGGTAATAAATCTTTTTCAGGTAACAACCAGCCACTATATGTTATTGATGGTATCCCGATGACCAACAATGCTGGCTTAAACAGCACTGCTGGTAGCGGAACTGCAACAGGCCAGCCTAATAACCCATTCGGTGGTTCTACAAGTGTTGATAACGGTGATGGTATCAGCAACCTTAACCCCGACGATATCGAAAGCATGAGCGTTTTAAAAGGCGCTGCTGCTTCGGCATTGTATGGTAGCCAGGGTGCAAATGGTGTTATCTTAATTACCACTAAAAAAGGTAAAGCCGGTAAAACACAAATTAACTACAACTCATCTTATCAGCTTAGCAATATTGCCTATAAGCCAGAGTTCCAAAATGACTACGGTAGAACTACAGCAACTGCTAACGATAGCTGGGGAGCCAAAACCTCAGGCGCTTCTCAGGATAACCTGGATGCCTATTTCAGAACAGGTTATAACTGGACAAACTCAATTAACCTTTCGGGCGGAAATGAAGTTGCACAAACTTATTTTTCTTATGCAAACACCCGCGCCAATGGTGTTGAGCCAACCAATGAGTTAAGCAGAAATAACTTTAACCTACGCGAAACGGGTAAGTTTTTAAACAATAAGCTTACCGTTGATGGTAATGTTAACTACATTAGCCAGCGTATTAAAAATACACCTGCTTTAGGTTTGTATTTTAACCCGTTAACAGGTTTGTATTTGTTTCCAAGAGGGATGGACATTACCCCTTATAAAAACCAATACGAGTTTGCTAATCAAACCGGTTATGCGAGACAAAACTGGGATGTTAGTGAAGATCTTCAGCAAAACCCGTGGTGGATTGCCAACCGTAACCCTAACTTCTTAAACCGCGATCGTTTCTTATTTAACGGTAGTGTGAAATATGATTTTACGAATTGGTTAAGCTTCCAGGTAAGAGGTAACTTCGACCGTTCTGCCGATAGCTACGAACAGGACCTGTACTCGGGTACACAGGCTACCTTATCAAAACCAAACGGACAGTTTATCTTAAATAACCAAACCCAGGAGCAAAAATACGGTGATGCGTTATTGACATTTAAAGTGCCAATGAGCGGCCCGATTAAAATTGATGGTATAGCAGGCGGTAGCATTACCGATTCGAAAGTTGTTGGTACCAATCTTGGCGCAGGTTTAGGTTTATCTACTCCCAACTTATTTATAGCGCAAAATACAATTGTTAGCGGTACAAACAGTAACGCATCAACATTGCCATTAAGCCACAATCAATTACAATCTCTTTACGGTAACGTAAACTTATCGTACAAAGAGTGGTTATTCTTAAACTTAACCGCAAGAAACGACTGGTCTTCAAACCTTTCTTATACACCTAACGGTTCTTATTTTTATCCATCTGCCGGTTTATCAGTATTGCTTAATCAGGTGTTGAAACTACCTGCATTTATCAGCTATGCTAAAGTAAGAGGTAACTATGCCGAAGTTGGTAACACCGTACCACAGTACGTAACCAATCCGGTTAACTATTTAGATGCAACAGGTTCAGTAGTATTAAGTACAGTTGCACCTTTCGGTACATTGAAACCAGAAAGAACAAAAACCTATGAATTTGGTGCTGATGTACGTTTCTTTAATGACGATCTGAACCTGTCATTCAACTACTACAAATCAAACACCCGTAACCAGTTTGTACAGGTTACGCCTTCTGTAGCAACCGGCTATAGCGTTGGTTACATTAATGCAGGCGAGGTTGAAAACAAAGGTTTCGAGTTTTTAATCGGATATAACATCATCAACAACGGTAAGTTTAAATGGAACTCATCTGTTAATGCCAGCAGAAACATCAATAAAATCCTTGATGTAGATAGCAAAGACGGTATCAACCAGTTTATTTTAACAAGCAACGCTAATACCAACTACGAATCTATCCTGGCTAAAGGTGGTTCTTATGGCGATATTTATGGCTATACTGTAAAACGCGATGCTTCAGGCCGTATCTTATTAAATGATGATGGTACGCCTCAAACTAACAACGGCTTTAACAAAATAGGTAACCCAACACCTAAATTCTCAGCTGGATGGAATAACACATTCAACTACAAAAACTTCAATTTAAGCGTATTAGTTGATGGCAAATTTGGCGGACAAGTATTGTCGGAAACCCAAGCCATTATGGATCAGTACGGTGTATCAAAAACTACCGGCGATGCCAGGAATAGTGGTGGTGTTAGCGTTAACGGCGTAAATGCAACAACAGGCGCACCTGTATCAACAGTAAATGCCAAAACATGGTATACCAGTATTGGCGGCCGTCAGGGTGTTTCTGAGATGTACATGTACAGCGCTACTGTAGTACGTTTGCGTGAGGCATCATTTGGATATACTTTCCCTATTGATAACAAAGTTGTTAAAAACCTGAGATTGTCAGTTGTAGGCAGAAACCTGCTGTATTTCTACAAAAAAGCACCATTTGATCCTGAATTGTCAATGTCTACCGGTAACGGTTTAAGCGGTATCGACATATTTAACCAGCCGGCTACACGTAATATCGGTCTTAACCTGAATGTTACTTTCTAATGTCTGTTAAAAATAAAGCAATGAAAACTAAATATATAGCTACAATTACCGGGAGAAAGTGTATATCGCTTTTCTCTCTATTGATACTCATCATAGTTGCAAGCGGTTGCCAGAAAAATTTTGAGAAGTTCAATACCGATCAAACTGGTATATCAAATGCCAACCTTGATATTACCAGTGTGTTTAAACCACTGCAGCATGAGATTTTCCACGATTATCAAACAGCGCAAAATTTAAGCGCGGATGGTTTTGGAGGATACATGATGTCGCCAACCCCGTTTGCAGCGTCTTATGATCTTAACTATTCACTGGTTGATAACTGGGATAAAAACGGGTTTAACGATATGTATACCTACATCTATGCGCCTGTAAATAAAATTGCAAGCGTTGGTACCAAGAAAAACCTGCCCGATTTTTGGGCTATAGCTTTAATTGTTAAAGTTGAAGCCATGCACAGGGTAACCGATAAATTTGGCCCTATACCTTACAGCCAGGTTGGTAAATCATTGGTTGCTACACCTTACGATAGCCAGCAAGCAGTATATAACCAGTTTTTCCTGGAGTTAGATACTGCGGTAAATACACTGCAAACTTACGTAGCTGCTAATCCTGGTAAAACACCGTTTGCAAACTACGATCTGTTATATAATGGCGATTATACCAAGTGGATAAAATTTGCCAACTCGTTAAGGTTGCGTTTAGCGATGCACATTGTTAAGATTGACCCGGCAACGGCTAAACTACAAGGCGAAAAAGCATTGGCTAATACAGGCGGTTTAATGTCGGCCCCAAGCGATGATGCTGCTGTAACTGTAACCACAGGTACCAGCGATTTATACATGATTACCCACGATTGGGGAGACAACAGGCTGAACGCTACAGTAGGTACTTACCTTACCGGTTATAACGACCCTCGTTTAAGCATCTACGCAGCTCCGGCTACAGATCCTGCTGTTGCAGGTCAATACACAGGTATCCGTATTGGTTCAGCGCTTGCATCTAAAGATGATTATGAAGGTTATGCTTCACTTAATACGGCCACAACCTTTACGCCTTTAAAAGCAGAGCAATTAATGTGTGCTGCCGAAAGCTGGTTCTTAAAAGCAGAAGCAGGTTTACGCGGCTGGACCGGTGCCGGCGATCCGCAAACCAACTATGAGCAAGGTGTGAGAGTATCTATGCAGCAATGGGGAGCAAACGTGGGTAATTACCTGAGCGATGCAACAAGCACACAAGCTGCTTATACAGATCCTAAAAACTCGGCAAATAACTCTCCGGCGGTATCGTCAATCACTATTAAATGGGATGCAGGCGCTACTAATGAGCAAAAACTGGAGCGTATCATGACCCAAAAATGGTTGGCTATGTTCCCGGAAGGGCAAGAAGCCTGGACAGAGTTCCGCAGAACCGGTTATCCTAAACTGTTTACTGTTGTAAATAATAAAAGCAATGGTACAATTGATACACAGATACAGGTACGCAGATTAGCTTATCCTCAAAATGAATATACTACCAACGGTGCTGCCGTTCGGGCAGCCGTTCAACTACTTGGCGGTGCCGATAATGGAGGTACCCGTTTATGGTGGGACGTAAATAAAGCAAATTTTTAATATCTAAAATACACAGGCGAAACCTAACAGTTTCGCCTGTGCTACTTCATACTTATGAGAAAGAACGGTGGGTTTTTATTGTGTTGTTTAATTCTGACTACTTTTTTAAGTGCTAATGCACAAACCAAACTAACAAAATATGTAGACCCGTTTATTGGTACGGGCGGGCACGGGCATACATTCCCGGGTGCTACGGTACCTTTTGGAATGGTACAGCTAAGCCCTGATAATGGCCGTACAGGCTGGGACTGGTGCGGTGGTTACCATTACAGCGATTCTGTTGTAGTGGGCTTTAGCCATACACACTTAAGCGGCACAGGTATCGGCGATTGGTACGATATTTCTGTAATGCCCGAAACAAGGCTGATTACCGACACTGCCGACCATGGCGAGGTGAAATACAGCCACAAAAATGAGAAAGCAACACCTGGCTACTACCAGGTTAAATTAAATAATGGTGTAAATGTAGCATTGACTACCACCGAAAGATGCGGGTTGCATGATATAAGTTTCCCGACAGGCGTAACACCTGTAGTTAAAGTAAACCTCGGCTTTCATATCAACTGGGATAAACCAACATCTACCTATATTAAGCAGATCAACGACTCTACTATTGTTGGTTATCGTTATTCAACCGGTTGGGCAGAGATGCAAAGGGTTTACTTTGCTATCAGGTCATCGAAACCGTTTAAAAAACTATACCTCAATGCCGATGGTGCTAATGTAAATGGATCGGAAGCTAAGGCAACTGCGGTTATGGGCCAATTGTTGTTTGATGCACAATCTAACAACAAAGTGATGCTGAAAGTTGCGCTGTCGACTGTTAGTACCGATAAAGCAATCATCGCGTTGGGCGAAGTTAAAGGTTGGGATTTCAACAAAACCAAAGCAAACGCCGAGGCGAAATGGGAGCACGAATTAGCGAAAGTGCAGATTAAAACTGATGATGCTAAGTTACGTCGTGTTTTCTACACTGCACTTTACCATACCTGTATGGCACCTGCTTTATATTCTGATGCTGATGGTAGCTACCAAAACGCTAAAGGCGAGGTACATCAAATGCCGGCAGGTCAGCAGCGTTATACAGAATATTCATTGTGGGATACCTTCCGCGCCTTAAACCCTCTGTTTACCGTTACACAGCAAGAGCGCTACCTGGGTATTTTAAACACCATGCTCGCTTTCTACAAAGAAACTGGCTTGTTGCCGATCTGGGATTTAAGCGCTAACGAAACCAATTGCATGACTGGCTACCATGCCGTGCCTGTATTGGCCGATGCGGTTTTAAAAGGTATTAAAGGTGTTGATGCTAACCTGGCTTATGAGGCCATGAAAAAAAGCTCAATGCAAAACATCCGCGGAACAAACTTCTACCGTCAGTATGGCTACATCCCGCAGGATAAATTTGGTAGCAGCGTTACCATCACTTTAGAGTATTCTTATGACGACTGGTGCATTGCGCAGGTTGCCAAAAAACTGGGTCATAACGATGATTATAATTATTACATGACCCGTTCGACTTCGTGGAAAAACCTGTTCGATCCTAAAATTGGTTTCGCAAGGGCTAAAAATTCTGATGGTAAATGGGTAGTGCCTTTCGATCCTTATTATTCTGAGCACGATCCTGATAAGGCTATGTTTACAGAAGGTAACTCATGGCAGCACACCTTCTTTGTACCACACGATGTTACCGGTTTGGCTATGAAGTATGGCAGCTACGCCAACTTTGCTAAAAAGCTGGATTCATTGTTCTCGGTAAGCTCAAAAATGACAGGCGAGCACCAGTCACCAGATGTGAGCGGCATGATTGGTCAGTACGCACACGGCAACGAGCCAAGCCACCACATTGCTTATATGTATGATTTTATTGGTATGCCATGGAAAACCCAATCGCGCGTGCGTATGATCGTTGATTCAATGTACCACGATCAGCCTGATGGCTACGCCGGTAACGAAGATTGCGGACAGATGAGCGCCTGGGCAGTATGGAGTATTTCGGGCCTTTACCCGGCAAACCCGGCCAGCGGCAAATACATGTTCGGCAGCCCTTCAGCTAATGAGGTTGCCATTACCACCACTACCGGCAAATTCGTTATTAAAGCTAAAAACAATAGCAAAAAGAATGTATACATCCAAAGCGTAACGCTTAACGGCAAGCCTTATACCAAAGGATATATCACCCATCAGGATGTGTTAAAAGGAGGGGTGCTGGAGTTTACAATGGGGCCTGATCCAAAAATCTAACTGACCATAATAGATACAATCAATCCTATGTTTAACCCTAAAATCAATTGCCTATGAATTAAAATGTGAGTAGCAACTATCTTATTTAAACAGCTCCAACAAGAACCAAATTATACAAAAACCAAAAAATGTTTATGAAAAGATTTAGTAATTCGTTGTTAAAAAATGCGGTAGTACCATCGGCTTTAGTTATGCTGATGTTTGCTTCGGCTTGTAAAAAAGATGCAAATTCTGCTAACCCTGTTGGCACACCAGAGGCCAGTAAAGTAAAAACTGATGCCATTGGTGTTAGCGGGCCAAAAGGAGTTTGCTATGTTGAAGTGAACAATAATGACATCCGTGATGTGGGTAAATACAAACTATCTACCGGGCAGCAATTGTTTGATATTGCTATCATTTTTGCGGCCAACATCAACTATAATACCTCTACCCAGCAAGCGGTATTATACTACAACCCACAGGTTACTAACGTGCTGAATAATAAAGCTACTTACATTCAATCATTACAAGCCAAAGGGATTAAGGTTTTGCTGTCTATCCTGGGTAACCACCAGGGTGCCGGTATTTCTAACTTCCCTACACAGGCAGCGGCTACCGCTTTTGCACAGCAATTAAGCAATGCGGTTACCACATACGGCCTGGATGGTATTGATTTTGACGACGAATACGCCGATTACGGTACCAACGGAACCGGACAGCCTAACTCAAGTTCATTTGTTTATTTAGTTACCGCTTTGCGCCAGCTGATGCCGAATAAAATTATATCATTTTATTACTATGGCCCAGCTGCTTCCCGTTTATCATACAACGGTGTAACAGTAGGTTCTAAAGTAAACTACAGCTGGAATGCCATTTACGGTTCTTACTCGGTACCTAATGTACCTGGTTTAAGTGCGGCTAATTTAGGCCCTGCTGCTATTGATATTCAAAGCACCAGTGCAAGTACTGCAGCGTCATTGGCAACACAAACAGTAAATAACAACTACGGTATTTACCTGTATTATAATTTACCTGATGCCGATTCGCATACTTACCTAACCAGCGTATCTAATGCACTGTATGGTAAAGCAACAACCTACAACCCGTAATGGTAAGGTTGTAATACATTAAAATTAATTCGCCTGGTGATGCGTTATGTCATCAGGCGAATTTTATATTTATATCTATGCAAAGAAAACTTTACGCTTCTATTTTACTGTTATTTTCTACCCTGCAAGTTCCGTTGCTGAGTAAAGCACAGAGCCAGTATGAACTCAATTCGGATTGGAAATGTGCCAAGGCCGATGGGCTTAATCAATCCGGCGCGCAGATCAGCAAACCCGACTTCAATACAAATGCCTGGCTGCCTGCCACAGTGCCCGGTACGGTATTAACGACCCTGCTAAACGATCACAAAATCCCCGATCCTTTTTACGGGATGAACAATAAACACATTGCCGATATTTACGATAAAGGCAATGCCTACTATACTTATTGGTTTGTAAAGGATTTTACTGAAAAAAAGCCCGCTGCCGATAAAAAGATATTTCTGAACCTTAGAGGCGTTAACTATACCTGCGAGATTTATTTAAACGGCCAGCCGGTTACTGCTAAGCCCCATGAGGGGATGTTTCTGCGTCAATCGTACAACATTACTAACCTGCTAAGTGCAACCGGTAAAAACAGGCTGGCTATTCTGGTTCATCCGGCACCTGTACCGGGTAACCCCAATGGTGGCCAGGGTGGCGATGGTACTATTGCCCGAAACGTAGCCCTGCAATACACCGCAGGTTGGGATTGGATCCAGCCCATTCGCGATCGTAATACCGGGATTTGGGATAAGGTAACCATCCAGCAAACAGGCTTGGTGCGTATTCAAAACTCTCATGTAATAACATTGGTGCCCGGCATCCGTATGCCCGAAGGCCCGCAAAAACCGGCAACCATTAAAGCTGCTGCCGAACTCGAAAATGCAAGCAACAAACCCGTAAAAGGTGTTTTAAAATATATGATAGATGGCCGTATTGTTACCAAAGCAGTAACGCTTGCACCATCCACGACAACCGAAATAGCATTACCGGATTTAACGCTGAACAACCCCAAACTATGGTGGCCAAACGGTTATGGCACACCAAACTTATATGCAAGCCAGTTCCAGTTTTTAGTTAACGGACAGGTAGTATCCGACCAAAACAATGTGGAAGTAGGGGTAAGGCAAATTGAAACCACATGGAATGCTACCACCCAAAGCCGCCAGATAGCAGTTAACGGACAAAAGATCTTTATTAAAGGTGGCAACTGGATTGTATCAGACGCGATGCTGCGTTTAAGTGATGCACGTTACGATGCCGAGGTGCATTACCACAAGGATATGAATCTGAACCTCATTCGTGTTTGGGGTGGGGCATTGATTGAGCGACCAGAGTTTTATGCAGCCTGTGATAAATATGGTATGCTGGTTTTCCAGGATTTCTGGATGTCGGGCGATTGTAATGGCCGTTGGGTTGACCCGATGAAAAAGGAAGACCAATGGACTCGCCGCCAGTATCCGGATAATCATTCGCTTTATTTGGCTTCAGCTGCCGATCAGATTAAATTGGTTCGTAACCATCCATCACTGGCTATCTGGTGTGCAGGTAATGAGATCCCACCAACTGATGATATTTTGATCCCGCTTCGCGATAGTATCATGGCTAAACTGGATGGTACACGCTGGTTTATCGAATACTCTAACTCGAGCGAGATGTCGTACAATACCATTGGCGGTAATGGGGATGGTCCTTACGGGATCCAACCGATCGAAAGTTTCTGGAAAGACCGTACGTTCCCTTTTAACTCAGAAGTAGGTTCGGTTGGTGTGGGCGATTATGAATCGTTAACTCGGTTTATCCCTTCCAAAAATCTAACTACACCAAAATACAGTGCCAAGGTTGATGATGTGGATTCTGTTTGGGATTACCATAAATACAAAGGTGTTAGCTACCGCGATTATTTAAAACCTTACGGTGAGCCCGAAAGCGTGCGCGATTTTGCCATGAAGGCACAACTGGCCAATTACGACCAGTACCGTGCCCTAATGGAAGGCTTTAGCTCGCACATGTGGGAGTGGTATACCGGTACCATCATCTGGAAAACACAAAACCCATGGACTGCCATGCGAGGCCAGATGTATGATTATTACCTGGACCCCAATGCTTGTTTATACGGTTTGCGTACCGGCAGTGCGCCATTACAAATGGCCTATAACCCGGTTGATGGTATGGTTACCGGTATAAACAATACCTTTAAAACACACCGCAACATGATGCTGGTTGTTAAAACCTATGACATGACAGGAAAGGATTCTGTTTTAACGCAGGTGTTTACATCGATAGGCCCATCATCGGTACAAAAAATCCAATCTTTCAAAAAAGAAATTGATGAGCTGCGCGAAAAGCAAGGTGTGTTTTTGAGCCTGCAATTATTGGATCTGAATAAGAAAGTACTCAGTAATAACTTCTATTGGTTGCCGGATGCCAAAGGAGAATACTCGGGCTTGCAAAAAATTAAAAAGTCTGAGCTGAAAGTATCAGCCAAGCAGGTTACTAAAGGCAAGGTAGAGGTAACTTTGAGTAATCCTTCAAATGCGCCTGTTGCATTTTTCAACAGATTGGCGTTAATTAGCGGCCAAACCAAGCAACGCATACTACCAGCATTTGCAGATGATAATTATTTATCGGTTATGCCCGGCGAAACCAGGAAAGTTATTATCACTTACCCGCTGGAACAACAAACCGATATGCAATTAAACATCAAAGGCTGGAACGTTGCCGAGCAAACAGTTGCCATAACTAATTAACAAATACCTATATCTACATATTCTATATCAATGCAACGACGCAAATTTGTACAAAACATAGGCCTGCTATCAGCCGGTGTAATATTATCTAAAACAGGGCTGGCTGCGGCACCGGGGCAATTCCCGGTGGTGCGTGTAGCGGCAGATAAGAGACACTTCAGAAGTGAAGCTATCGAGGCCGCCATTAAACAATTTAAATCATCAGTTAAAGATGCCGAGCAAAGCTGGTTGTTTGAAAACTGTTTCCCAAATACCTTAGATACCACGGTATTTCATGAAGTAGTTAACGGCGTGCCCGATACTTATGTAATAACCGGCGATATTGACGCGATGTGGCTGCGCGATAGCTGTGCGCAGGTTTGGCCATACATTACCTTCATTAAAAATGATGCTAAGTTACGCGAACTGATTGCCGGTGTAATTAATCGCCAGGCCAGGTTTGTATTGAAAGATCCTTATGCTAACGCATTCTACAAGGATGCCAATAAAATAAGCGAATGGAAATCTGATCATACAGATATGAAGCCCGGTGTGCACGAGCGCAAATGGGAGATAGACTCGCTGTGTTACACCATCCGCCTGGCTCATGGCTATTGGAAAGAGAGCGGCGATACAAAACCTTTTACCAGCGAATGGAAAAATGCTATAGCCCTCATCCTGAAAACCTTTAAAGAGCAGCAACGCAAAACAGGCCCGGGTAGTTATCATTTCCAACGCGAAACAGATAAACCAACCGATACCATCCCGATGGACGGCTACGGTTTCCCGGTTAAGCCAACCGGCTTAATTTGCTCTATGTTTAGGCCGAGCGATGATGCTACCATTTATCCATACTTAATACCATCTAACTTTTTTGCGGTAGTAAGCTTAAAACAAGCTGCAGAGATGGTTAAAACCATAAGCGGCGACAATGCACTGTCGGCCGAATTACTGGCACTGGCTACAGAGGTTGAAGCGGCCATAAAACAACATGCCATTTACAAACACCCGGTATTTGGCGATATTTATGCTTTTGAGGTTGATGGTTTCGGCAACCATAATTTAATGGACGATGCCAACGTACCAAGCCTGCTTGCCCTGCCATACTTAAATGCAGTAGAGCTGAGCGACCCGATCTATCAGAATACGCGCAAGTTTGCCTTATCAGATTCGAACCCTTATTTCTACAAAGGTAAAGTTGCCGAAGGCATAGGCGGTCCGCATGTTGGTAAACCCGATATGGTATGGCCACTAAGCATTATTGCCCGCGGACTAACCAGTACCGATAACGAAGAAATTAAGCTGTGTTTGGCCATGCTGAAACGTTCGCATGCCGATAAGGGTTTTATGCACGAATCTTTCAATAAAGACAATGCTGCCAACTTTACCCGTAGCTGGTTTGCCTGGGCAAATACTATATACGGCGAGTTTTTATGGGAAACGCTGAAGAACAGGCCTCAGTTACTGGGTTGATAAATAACAAAGCCCGCTAAACGATTTAAACGCTTGCTTTTGGCAGGCGTTTTTTGTTTTCTCTGTTAATTAAATATCTTTATTGATAGATTATTAATCTATGACTTTCCCTTTCTCAGTTAGCTTTGATAGACGATTAAAAGCAACAATAACATCGGATAACCAACAGGAGATATTTCAATATATAAAGACAAGTATATTGAATGACAAAGCAGATAATGTTGTTATTGAAGATATGCATGTAATTTACAAAGGCTCGACATCTAACTGGAGAGGATCTTTATTTGGAAGTGTTGATGATGGTATCTTTAAATTAATCTATAAGGATAATAGTTGGTGGCTAAATTACCAGATAAACATGCGTAAGCTTTTTATTGGCACAGCAATATTATCAGGCTGTATGGGCATTTTTTCATTGGTAAATGACGGGCCCTGGTGGTTTGGCATAGCCGGATTTTTATGGTTGTGTGGTGCTAACTGGATTATCATTTTACTTACGCACGGAAGTTTAGCTACCGATATTGCAACTGGGATTGATGAATTAATATACGGTAAAATAGAGCTGCCTGAACAGGATAAAATGAACGGTGAGCTTAAAAGTTGGTTTTAATAAAATTAGTTTAATTGCCATTGATGTCCGGTCACAAAAAGTTCGCAGGTACTGCCAAAATCTGTGGAACGTTCCACCTTTGCGATATATTCTTATAACCGCTCCTTCATTAAATAAACATATTTTGATGCCTATCTTTGCCATCAATGAAAATTCTAATAATTGAGGACGAGCCCAAAGTTGCTTCATTCTTAGTAAAAGGCCTTCAGGAAGCTAATTACCAGGTTAGTTTGGCCGGTGATATTGCATCAGCCAAAAGAACGTTCGACAATGATCATTTTAACCTGCTTATTATGGACGTGCTGTTGCCGGATGGCAGCGGGATGGAACTTTGTCGCTATGTTAGAAAATCAGACACGGCTATCCCCATATTAATGCTTACGGCTTTAGATAGCGTCGACAGCAAAGTTACCGGACTGCAAGCCGGTGCCGACGATTATTTAGTTAAACCATTTCATTTCAGTGAATTATTGGCGCGTATTGAAGCCTTGCTGCGCAGATCGAAGAGTCAGCAAACAGATGCTCAAATCCTTACTTTTGCCGATCTCAAACTTAACACCTGGAACAAAACTGCCGAACGTGCCGGCACCGAAATTACTTTGACCGCCAAAGAATATGCCCTGCTGGAGCTGTTTATGCAACACCCCAACAAAACGCTATCCAGAGAATATATTGCCGAGAAAGTTTGGGGGATTGACTTCGATACCCGTACTAATTTTATAGATGTGTACGTTAATTACCTGCGCAACAAAATAGAGAAGGGCTTTAGCAGTAAGCTTATTTATACCATTATAGGCATGGGCTACATTTTAAAAGAAAAATAGCGGATGAAAATTAAAAACAGGCTGGCCTTCAATTTTTCGCTCATTACGTCGGGGGTGCTGCTTGGTATTTTAACCGTTATTTACTTTGTTTTCTACTCGTTTGTAAAGAATGATTTCTACGAACATCTGAAAGACCGCGCCAAAGTTGCTGCCCAACTCTACCTCGAGGCAGATGAAATTTCGACCGATTCACTCGGCCACGTGCGTGAGCGTTACCTCGATAAATTACCTGAAGAACTTATCGGTATTTATGATGAGCGCAACCAATCCTTCATCGCTCATAAGCATCAATACTGGTCGGATAAGGTTATCGATGACGTGCGCCGTAAAAAGCATGTCCAGTTTGCCGAAGGTAAAAGGCAGGCCGTAGGTATTTACTACAATGATAACCAGGGTAATTTCGTGATCTTGGTTTCTGCACTCGATGAGCAAAACAATAACCAGTTACTGGATATGGCCAAAATTATGCTGGTGGCCTTTATCATTATCAACGGTGGGATCTTTTTTGTAGGCCGTTGGTTTGCGCAGCGGTCACTATCACCTATTGACGGCTTAATCCGGCAGATGCAGCGTATTACCGTTAATGACCTGCATTTGCGGGTGGCAGAAGGCACAGGCAAAGATGAAATTACCGAACTGGCCCAAAACTTCAATCGCCTGCTCGAACGCCTGGATAATGCTTTCGAACTACAACAGACCTTTGTAACCAATGCCTCGCACGAGTTGCGCACGCCTGTAACCAGTATTGTAGGTGAGATCGAGATTGCCTTAAACAAGGAAAGATCACCGGATGAGTACAGGCACTTATTGAACTCCGTGTTAAATGATTCGGAAAGGTTAAACGATACGATAACCGGACTAATGGAACTGGCCCAGTCTGACATGGCGTACACCCGCGCCACCCTAAGCCCGGTAATGATTGATGAACTGATCTGGGAAATGCATGATTACTGGAGCAAACGAAGGGATGCGGGTAAGCTTATCATCGATATACAACAAATGCCCGATGATGCCAACGCTTTGGCTATTATGGCTAACAGGGCATTATTAACTATAGCTTTTAATAACGTTGTTGGTAACGCGTTTAAATTTTCCAATAATCAGCCGGTTACCTGTACTTTAAATGTAGATGATAGCTTTATCAATATCAGCATTAAAGATGTAGGCATAGGCATCCCGACTGAAGATACGCAGAAGATATTTACCTCGTTTTACCGCAGCCCTAACAGCCGTTCATTTAAAGGCAGCGGCATCGGGCTATATGTAACCCAGAAAATAATCCAGCTTTTTAATGGTACCATTGCCGTAAACTCAACCAAAGAAGGGTCAGAATTTCTGCTCAAATTCCCTGTTTCGAAATTCTAATCCCGTTCTAATGTGGTTTTAATACGGCTCTAATTCGGCCCGCATAGCTTTGTACAAACAAATAAACTATGCACCGAAAATTTGTTATCGTTCTTATCCCAATTCAACTATGGTGTATGGCTGTTATCGGTGCTTGTGCTTATGCGCAAGCACCTAACAGTGATACATTGAAGGTCAATATTAAGCAAGTTGAAGAACAATTCCTAAAAAATAACCTCACACTTATTGCGCAAAAGTATAACATAGACAATGCCAGCGCACAAATTATCACAGCAAGGTTATTCCCCAATCCAGATTTTAATTTTCAGAATGGTATCCTCAACGATACACACGATGCATACAAAAATCAGTCGGTAGGTATTTCTCAATTGTTTACTACTGCGGGTAAGCGCAATAAAAACATCCAGTTAGCCAAAATTGGCGTAGAGCAGGCCAAAGATCAGTTCTTTGACCTCATCCGTACATTAAAATTTACCCTGCGGACAGATTTTTATACCATTTACTATAACCAGCAATCGGCCAAGGTATATGATCAGGAGATAGGTTCATTAAGCAAAACCTTAACGGCGTTTAAAGAGCAATACGCCAAAGGCAATATTGCCCAAAAGGAAGTGCTGCGTATCCAATCGCAACTATATTCTTTACAGGCTGAATATAACGGCTTGGTTACCGATATAGACACAACGCAAAGTGAATTGAAAATGCTAATCAAGGCATCGCCCAACAGCTATATAGTACCTGTGGTAGATGCTGATCTGAACAGTAAGGAATCAGTTACTTCAATCCCTTATGGTAAACTGCTCGATTCGGCTTATGTAAACCGTTACGATCTTAAAAATGCCCGTGCCACGGTTGATTATAATAACATGAATTTGCAACTGCAAAAAGCTACTGCCGTGCCCGATGTTAATCTTTCTTTAGGTTACGATAAGTACGGATCATTCAATAATAATTACGTAGGAGGGGGGATTGAGTTTAACCTGCCATTCTTTAACCGCAACCAGGGTGGGATTAAACAAGCCCGCATTGCGATAGACCAAAGCAAGGTTCAACTCGAAAATCAGCAGAACCAGATAGCGATGGATCTGGCAACATCATACAAAGGTGCGTTGCGACTGGAGAAATTGTATAACAGTTTCGACCCGGCATTTAAAGGTGATTTTACGCACCTCATTCAGGAAGTATATAAGAACTATCAACTGAGAAACATCAGCCTGCTGGAGTTTATAGATTTCTACGATTCGTTTAAAACCAATACCATCCAGTTAAATAGTATCCAGCTGAGCAAAATCACCTCGCTCGAGCAGCTGAACTACGTTACAGGCACGCCATTTTTTAACCAGCAATAATATTTTAAGATACTGAAATGAAAAATTTATTGAACAAGCATAGTTTACCGGTAATAGCAACAGGTTTGTTATTGTTGAGCTTTTATTCATGCCACTCTAACGAAAACACCGAAGAAGTAAGGGAACCCTACGTAGTGCCCGATTCTTTAATGAAAACGTTGGAGGTGGATACGGTTAAAATGCAGAATATTACCTATGCCATTAAATTTAATGGTGCGGTTGATTTTAATACCGATAAAGTATCCAACATATTTCCACTGGTGAGTGGGGTGGTACAAAACATCAATGTAATGCCCGGCGATTTTGTAAAAGTAGGGCAGGTGCTGGGCCTGGTTAAAAGTAGCGAGATGGCCAACTATTCATCGTCATTAACTACTGCTGATGCTAATGTTCGCCTGGCTAAAAAGCAACTGGATCAACAACAGGATTTGTTTAAAAGCGGTCTGGCATCTAAGGTTGATATTACCAGTGCAGAGGTTAACTATGAGCAGGCTGTAGCTGCGAAAACCGCAGCGCAACGCGTACTGAGCGTTAATGGCAACAATACCAGTGGCGATTACTTTATCAAATCGCCTACAGATGGCTTTTTGGTGCAAAAGAATGTGACCAATGGCATGGCTATCCGCCCGGATAATTCGGCACCTATGTTTACGGTATCAAATCTTAAAAATGTATGGGTTGAGGCCAATGTTTATGAAGAAAACATTAGCAAGGTACATGAAGGCGATAGTGCCGATATAACAACCATATCATACCCCGATAAAGTGTTTAAAGGCCGTGTAAACAAGCTGATGAGTGTGATTGACCCTAACACTAAGGTAATGAAGATGCGGGTAATCATTGATAACCCAAACTACATTCTCAAACCGCAGATGTTTGCTACTGTAACGGTTAACAATACCGAAAATGATAAAGCCATTGCCATACCGAGTAGTGCTTTAATTTTCGACCATAGTCAGTATTACGTGATTGTGGTAAAGGGTAAAAAGGACGTGCAGATTCGACCGGTTGATGTTTTGAGTACCAATGGTAAAACCACCTACATTAAAAGCGGCGTTACACCCGGCGACCGTGTAGTTGCTTCGGATGCAATCCTGATCTATGGATCATTAAATAGTTAATCACCCCAATAAATAAACGAGCAAATGACTAAGTTTCTTAAGGGGATCATTGGATTTTCTTTAAAAAATAGAATACTCATCCTGTTTTTGGCAGGGGCGCTGGTGGTAACCGGTATCATTACCTTTATTCAGATGCCCATTGAGGCCTTCCCGGATGTAACCAATACCGAGATCGATATTATTACCCAATGGCCAGGACAAAGCGCCGAGGAGGTAGAAAAATTGGTAACCATACCGCTCGAAATTGCCCTTAACCCGGTGCAAAAGAAAATGAGCCTCCGCTCAACTTCCATCTTCGGGCTAAGCTATGTAAAGGTAATTTTTGAGGACGGCGTTAAAGACCCCGAAGCACGCCAGCAGGTAATGTACCTGCTTAATAATGCTACTTTACCTAATGGTATTGTGCCATCTGTACAGCCGCCGGTTGGGCCAACTGGCGAGATCTTCCGATATACATTAAGAAGTTCAGTTAGGGATCCGCGCGAGCTAAAAACCATTCAGGATTGGGTGATTGACAGGCGCTTGCGGGCCATACCCGGTATAGGTGATATTAACGCCTTCGGTGGTAAAAGTAAAACCTACGAGATTACCGTTAATCCCGAAAAACTGGCTACGCTTAACATTACGCCATTAGATGTATTTACTGCCGTACAGAAAACCAATATTAACGTTGGCGGCGATATGATTATCCAGAACAACCAGGCTTTTGCTGTGCGTGGTTTGGGTTTATTGAATGATATAAACGAGATCCGTAACATCATCGTCAGCAATAACAACGGTGTGCCGGTATTGGTAAAAGATGTTGCCGATGTTGAGATCTCGAACCTGCCCCGGTTGGGTTGGGTTGGCCGTAGCGATGCCGTAATTAAAAACGGCAAGCGAACTGTTACCGATGACCCGGATGCAGTGGAAGCCATTGTTGTAATGCGCAAAGGCGAAAACCCAACCGAGGTAGTAAAAGCACTAAAGGCAGAAGTTGATAAGATAAACAACGAGGTATTGCCTGCTGATACCAAAATTGTACCTTATTATGATCGTACCAACTTGATAGATTATGCAACGCATACCGTTTTGCATAATCTGATAGAAGGTATCGTGCTGGTAACCTTCCTGGTTTCGCTGTTTATGTTTAACTGGCGTACCACGCTTATTGTGTCTATCATTATTCCGCTGGCTTTGTTGTTTGCCTTTATCTGCCTGCACTTAATGGGCATGTCGGCCAATTTGTTATCACTGGGTGCGGTCGATTTTGGGATTATTATAGACGGGGCCGTGGTAATGGTAGAGGGGATGTTTGTAATCCTCGATCATAAAGCCATTCAATTGGGCATGGATCGCTTTAACAAGATCGCCAAACTGGGCCTCATCAAAAATAACGGTGCCATTTTAGGTAAGGCCATCTTTTTTGCCAAGCTCATTATTATAACCGGTTTGCTGCCTGTATTTGCGTTTCAAAAGGTAGAAGGTAAGCTATTCTCACCGTTGGCTTATACTTTGGGTTTTGCTTTGCTAGGTGCTTTAATTACTACGCTTACCCTGGTGCCGGTATTAATCAGCTTGTTGCTGAAAAAGAACGTACACGAAAAACACAACCCGTTTGTGCACCACCTTACTGCATTTATGCTGGGAGGTTTCGTGAAATCATTTAAGATGAAAGAGATTGTAGTAACGGTTTCTTTAATAGCGATGGTTGTGGGCTTATTCTCCTTTAAATTCTTGGGAAGCGAATTTTTACCCGAACTGGATGAAGGTGCAATATGGCTGCGGGTACAGCTACCTTACAGCGTATCGCTCGATCAGTCTGTGGCTACCTCCAAGCAGGTACGTCAGATATTGATGACTTTCCCTCAAGTGAAATACGCCGTTTCACAAACCGGTCGGCCGGATAATGGTACTGATGTGGCCGGTTTCTACAATAATGAGTTTGACGTGTTGATGTATCCCGAGGAAGACTGGAACCCTAAGATCAGCAAAGAGCAACTCATTGCTCAGATGAATGCCAAGCTGGATAAAATACCTGGTGCCGAGCTTAACTTTTCGCAACCGATTAGTGATAACGTGGAAGAAGCGGTATCGGGTGTAAAGGGCTCAATCGTAGTAAAGGTTTACGGCGATTCGCTCAATTACATGGAAACCAAGGTTAACCAGGTTTACCGTATCCTGAAAGATGTTAAAGGTATTGAAGATTTGGGTGTGCTGAAAAGTATCGGCCTGCCCGAACTGGATATTCAGCTCGATCAGCAAAAGATGGCGCAGTATGGCGTAGCTACTGCCGATGCCAACTCGGTAATTTCAATGGCTATTGGCGGTCAGGCAGCATCAACACTGTATGAAGGCGTACGTACGTTCGATATCAGAATCCGTTTCCCGGAAGCCTTCCGCCGAACGCCTGCTGATATTGGTAACTTGTTAGTGCCAACCCAAAGCGGTGCGAAGGTGGCTATTAACCAGATTGCCTCCATCACACAAAAAACTGGTCCTTGTTTAATTTTCAGGGATGGAAATGAGCGTTATGCTACGCTTAAATTCTCGGTACGTGGCCGCGATATGGGTAGTACCATTGCTGAGGCACAGCAAAAAGTAAACGCTAAAGTTAAACTGCAACGAGGTTACCACCTGGCATGGCAGGGCGATTTTGAAAATCAGCAACGTGCTCAGAAACGTTTAACACAGGTAGTGCCGATCAGCTTAATTATGATTTTTGGCTTACTGTTTATCATGTTCGGTAATGTGAAAGATGCAGCGTTGGTATTCCTCAATGTTCCGTTCGCCATAGTAGGAGGTATCATCGCTTTATTTTTAACCGGTACTAACTTCAGTATCTCGGCAGGTATTGGTTTTATCGCGTTGTTTGGTATCTGTATCCAGGATGGGGTATTGCTGATCACCGTTTTCAAACAAAATCTCGAAAACCTGAAACAAGGCGAAGGCTCAAATCTATATACGGCGATTAAACTGGGTGTAAATTCACGCATCAGGCCGGTAATGATGACCGCTTTGATGGCCGCCATCGGTTTATTCCCGGCTGCTATCTCGCACGGTATCGGGTCTGAAAGCTCGAGGCCTTTGGCACGGGTAGTAATTGGTGGTATTTTATGTGCTATGTTGTTCAGCCTTTGGGTATTCCCGTTAATATTTGGATGGGCATACCGTAAAGCTGACAAGCCGCATGGCGATAATTAAATTCTCAAAAACTGACTGACTATATAGAAGCGGCGGGCGATTTTGCCCGCCGTTTCATGTTTAAACAACGCCCTCAACGCTGATTTGCGCTCTTGCCTGTTTAGCAGCAGCAACCATGTTTACTAAAGCTGCCTTAGTTTCTGGCCATTTGCGGGTTTTTAAACCGCAATCAGGGTTAACCCAAAGATTTTGAGCCGGGAGCAAATCTGCCGCTTTGGTTAGCAACGCCACCATCTCTTCGGTGCTTGGTACACGTGGCGAGTGGATATCATATACGCCAGGACCGATCTCATTCGGATATTCGAAATGAGCGAAGGCATGCAACAGCTCCATTTGCGAGCGTGAGGTTTCAATCGTGATCACGTCCGCGTCCATTGCTGCAATATGTTCAATAATATCGTTAAACTCACTGTAGCACATGTGGGTATGGATCTGAGTCTCGTCCTTTACACCACTGGCGGTTACACGAAAGGCTTTTACTGCCCAATCCAGGTAGTGGGGGCGTTTGGCTTTACGCAAAGGTAAGCCCTCGCGAATTGCCGCCTCATCAATCTGCACAATACCGATGCCTGCTGCCTCCAATGCTAATACTTCATCATGAATAGCCAAAGCGATTTGATTGGTGGTCACATCACGCGGTTGATCATCACGCACGAACGACCATTGCAGAATAGTTACCGGGCCGGTTAACATACCTTTCATTGGCTTGTCGGTTTGCGCAGCAGCAAATTTACTCCAGCGCACAGTCATGTCTTTAGGGCGGCTCACGTCACCATAAATAACCGGAGGTTTTACACAACGGCTGCCGTAGCTTTGTACCCAGCCATTTTTGGTGAAAAGGAACCCATCCAGCTGTTCGCCAAAGTATTCAACCATATCGTTACGCTCAAATTCGCCATGAACCAAAACGTCCAGGCCAATTTCTTCCTGCCAGCGGATTGAGTCGATAGTTGCCTGTTCAATCTTTTTTTCATACTCATCCACCGTAAATTCGCCTTTTTTGAATTTGGCGCGTAGCTGACGGATATCATCCGTTTGCGGGAATGAACCAATGGTAGTTGTAGGGAAGGATGGAAGAGTAAAACGTTCGCGTTGAATTTGCTGGCGTACCGGGAATGCGCTTGTACGGGTGGCATCGGCTTTGGCAATGGCTTCGACACGGATCTTAACCGCCTGTTTATGCACTTTTTGCGAGGCACGGCGACTTTGAATTGCTTTTTTATTGGCGTTAAGCAATTCGGTATTGCCTACGGCAATTTGCTTTAATTCATCTACCTCGTTCAATTTTTGTTTAGCAAAAGCCATCCAGTTTTTAATCTCGGGGTCAATCGCAATTTCCAAATCAAGATCTATCGGGCTATGCAGCAACGAGCATGATGGTGCAATAATTACCCTATCGGTGCCCAGCTTTTCAACTGCTTTATTGATAAAGCCCAACGATTTCTCGTAGTCGTTTTTCCAAACGTTACGGCCATCAACCACGCCTAACGAAAGCTGCAAATGTGTAGGGATTAATGAAAGTACTTCATCCAGTTGTTCAGGAGCGCGTACGAGGTCGATGTGCAGGGCAGCAACCGGCAGGTTAACTGCTAATGCGGTATTATCCAGCAATGCTTCAAAATAGGTAGCAACCAATATCTTAATACCGCTTACACGGTTGGCAATAGCACGGTAAGCAAACTCATAAGCTTCTTTGTCTTTTTTAGAAAGGTCGAGCGCCAGGCAAGGTTCGTCTAACTGGACCCATTCGGCGCCTTGTTGTTTTAAACGGTTGATTATCTCTACGTAAACCGGCACCAACTGTTTAATCAGGTCTATACGCTCAAAACCCTCTTCTTTTTCTTTACCCAGTAACAGGTAGCTTACCGGGCCTAATAATACAGGTTTAGCTTTTGTGCCAACGCTTTGTTTGGCGGCATTGTACTCGCTAAATACTTTTTCAGAAAATATCTTAAATTCTTGTTTAGCCGTAAATTCGGGTACAATGTAGTGGTAGTTGGTATCCAGCCACTTGGTCATTTCCATGGCGGTAATATCCAGCCCGTCTTTCTGGTAACCACGCGCCATGGCAAAATACAGGTCGGTTTCCTGGTTGGTTTTTACCTCGGTGAGCACTTTACTGTAACGCTGAGGGATTACACCCAGTAGCAGGCTCATGTCAAGTACCTGGTCGTAAAAACTGAAGTCGTTGCAAGGGATCAGGTCGATACCTGCATTAACCTGCGTTTGCCAGTTTTCTTCCCTGATAGTGCGGGCTATCTGCTTTAATTCATCCAGGCCGATTTTACCTGCCCAATATTGTTCGCAGGCTTTTTTTAGTTGTCGTTGGCCACCAATTCGCGGGTAGCCCAGGTTTTGCGTTAGCATTTTTTTAATGTTTTAATTAGAAATACTTTAAAATTGCTTTTGACAAACTTTACAAGCTTCGCGAAAACCAGGGCATGTTGAGGGTAGGGGCAGGCAAATTGCCGGCCATTGAGAACCCTCATATCAGGCCATTTGCTTTTTTCGCGAAAGCATTGTCCTTCCAAAACAGGCAGGTATCCTGGCTTATAACATTTCAGCGTCCTTCCCATCCGCCGATAGGCGATCAGTGGACATTGCTGGCTGAAACTTGTTTTGTTACTTACAGTTGCGCGACAGCCCGTGATTTGCACACGGTTCCCTATTAATTTCGATCTCTCGAAAACCTTTTTTGGTTGATAAAGTAATGAAAAGAACTACGTTACAATTTGCCTTTGTTACAAGGTTAAATTTTCAAACAAAGCTACCGAGTAAGATTTAATAACTGTATATATGTATTTATTTAAGTATAATAATCCATTTTATATTGATTGGAAAGAATTTTATACTTTTGATGTGTTCGAAATTAACCTGTAAAAGAAAATTATTCTATGGAAGGGCTTGATGATATTGATATTCAGTTATTAAAACTGCTGGGAACAGATTCGGAAATAACGGTTAAAGAGTTGGCTGCTAAAGTGAACCTTTCTGCATCACCAGTTTTTGAACGGGTAAAAAGGTTAAAAACCAATGGTTACATCAAAAAATATATTGCTTTGATCGATGCAGAAAAGCTCAATTATGGCCTAATTGTTTTTTGCAATATCAAACTTAAACAACACGACAAGAGCATAGGGTACAAGTTTGTGACAGACATTATGCAACTGAACGAAGTTGTTGAATGCTACAATATCTCCGGCGATTTCGATTTTCTTTTAAAAGTGTACGCCAGGGATATGAAACATTACCAGGACTTTGTGTTTAACAAACTCGGCTCGGTAACCAGTATTGGAAGCACACACAGCACTTTTGTGATGAGCGAGAATAAAAATACGTATAACATAAATCTTTAGTCTCTAAAGCTGCATTTTTTACAACCCGCTTAACCGCGTGGTGGTAAAGACAAAGTGACCGGGTATATCGCCTGTTTCCACATCCCATTTATACTTGCCTCCGGGTGTAAAGCAGTACAATCTGCCCGGGGTAACATAATCCTTGGCATCGGTCACAAAAATTTCCTTTGTTTGTGGGTTTACGGCAATACCGTAGGGGATGGTTATCTTTTTATCTGTGCCATCGGTAATAAAATTGGATGATACTACGGCTTGTTGCGCCGTATTTACGATAGCATAGCTAATGGTATTTTTTTGTGTAGTATAATTAAATCCGGCACTGATCACGTAAGCCGAATCTCCACAGATGGTAAGGTTACTTGCCGGCAGATTAAGTGTTTTAGAAACCTGGTCGCTGGAGTTTAGGATATAGATATTGGATGGGATGGTGTAATAATCCCCCCGCGAAGTTACATAGATATTGCCGTACGTATCCAATTTTAAGTGTTCGAGATTGATCGCAACTGTGATCTTTTTAACCTGTTTAAAAGTGTTGAGATCTATTACCGACACTGTATTATCATAGTTGGGTACCCGGTAACCACCTGAGTTGGCTACGTATAAAAAATTGTTACGCACCACCATTTCTTCGGGTTGGTAACCCACCACGCAGGTATCTTTAACCGTAAGTGTAGTAGTATCAATACGGGCCACATAACCCAATCTCGCATTCGGATCAATCTGTACCGGCCCCGCATAAGAGCTTACATAAGCATAACCTTTGTCAAAAGCCAGGTAGCGGCAATTGGGTATCGAGATGGTGGCGATATGTTTTGCAGTTTTTACATCCATTACCTCAACCAGATTTGATACATTAATAACTGCATAAAGCTTATTGCCGTAGATCTGGATATCATTCCCAACATCACCCAACTCCTTCACAATTGATGGGTTGCGTGAGGGATAAATGTTTTTGAGATAAGTTCCTGAGGGATAATCATAATAATCTATAGAAGCTTTATTACTACCCATGTTACCTTCGTTTAACAAAAAGAACCCTTTTATCGAGCCTGTTGTGCCGGTTGTTACCGTTGTGGTTGTGGGTTGGATAACTTTATCATCCTTCCTGCAAGAATAAAGCACTGCGACAATTAGCAGGAATAAAAAGATCTTTTTCATATAGTGATATTCATAATGATTTTATAATTGATCCCAGGCATTGGGTAATAAGGCACTACTTCATATTGCTGGTTAAACAGGTTATTAACCTCGGCAGTGAACCTGCATTTTTTAAAATTCCGCGACAACGAGATATCATGGGTATAAAAAGGCTTCTCATAATTTTCGGGGATATTAGCGATAGACTGATACCGTTCGCCAGTATAGATGTAGCTATAATTTAAACTCCAGTTTTTGTACGATGGGCTGATGATTACAGAGCCGCTGTTCCAGGGAGCATAAGGGATTTGTCCGCCGTAATATGGGCTGGTTAGGTCTGTAAAGTCTTGTGCTTTTTGATAGGTATAACTTAAGCGGGAGTTAAGCAAAATAGAGTTACTTATTTGCCATGTGCTTTGTACAGTCGCGTCAATACCTTTGATTTCCACATACCCGAGGTTGATCATCGTCCAGCGAAACTGGTTAGAGGTAGGTACTGCGATGATTTTGTTTTTTACCTGGTTGTAATAACCATCTACCTGTAATTCTATGCGGCGAAGCGCCTGGTGTTCATAGTTATGCCCATACGTAAAGCCTGCATCATATTGGGTAGTATATTCGGGTTTGAGGTCGATGTTACCTATAAACGTATAGTAAAGATCATTGAGCGTTGGCATCCGGAAGATGCGTTTATAAAAGGCACGAAGATTAAAATCCTGATTTGCCCAGGGCTTATAAGCAAAGATGAGCGAAGGCGTATATTGCTGCTTATCATCTGCGGCGCTATTGGCTATGCGGGTAGTTTCATGCACATAAGTTGCCAACAAAGAGGCTTGTAGTTTTAATTTGCCAAAATCTAATGAAGTGGCCAGTGCACTTAATCCGGTATAGCGGGTAGGGTAAACAAAGTTCACCAGGTCGGCATCGAGTTTATTCCAGATAAAATCGGTAGATAGGTTAACGCTCCACCACGGGTTCAGGTTAAACAAGTTGGCGGCTGACAGATAGGTTTCCTGCTGCTTATAATGGTTGTTAACGTAGATGGTAGAAACATCCAGGCGTGGGTCTGACAAGTAATGCAGATAATCATAAGCATATTTGCCACTCACCTGTAGGCTATAAAAAGGACTGAATGTTTTGCGGAAATTGGACTGGATAAATAAATTCTCATCCCATTGCCGGTCCTGATGAGGGAACTGGCCCGGCACATCCCTTACAGAAGCACCCGGATAACCCCTGTCCGAATCATAAAAATAAATCTTGGTGTTCCAGTCTCCATTATCAATTCGGCCGTGTACGCCGGCTTCTAAACGCAGGTATCGTACATCATCATTGGTACGCCTTTGCGTGGTATCATAACCATTGGCTTTGGTATAAGTGAAAGGATAATTGCCTTTGGTATACAAATATTCGCTGCTGAAAGATGTTGCAATACTATCGGTTAACCGGTGCTCCCAAAGTACGGATGGATTTATGGTACCGAATGAACCGCCCTTTAAAGTTATTTTATAGTGATCAACGGTATCACCCGCAAACTTGGGCACCCGTGAAACCATATAAATAGAACCCGCCGAGGCAAAATCTTTGGCGGGCTGAAAAATGGCGCTCTTCTGCCCGTTATAAAGAGAAATAGACTCCATATTGTCTAACGAGAACCTGCCTAAATCAACCATGCCGTTTTGTGCATTACCCAATTCAATGCCGTCATAAAATACCCCAACGTGTTGCGTACCCAGGCTCCGGATGTTAACTGTTTTTAGGCCACCTATACCGCCATAATCTTTAACCTGCGCACCAGAAAAGTAACGTATGGCATCTGCAACCGAGTGGGCACTAAGATTTTTAAGTTCCTGGCCCGATAGGGTTTGTACCGGGATAATCTCTTTACGGATACGGCTATCCATAATCTGCACCTCTTTAAGGTGGTGGGTGGTATCAGGAGTAGATTTAGTTGTTGTATCCCGCTTTTGGGCATCAGCGGCAGTGATCCCCAAAAGGACGAACATAAAAAATAATAAATGATAGCGTAAAGCTATTTCCATAAGCGATGCAGAGTTAACTCCACAGCCTAAGGCACAAAAATGAAATGAAAGGTATAAATAAAGACACCTGCACATCCCAGCTTCAATCCCCGAAAGCTATGAATTATATAATGCAATGGCAGGTCTTCTGACTTACTCTCCTCGGCCCGGTCTTCCCATCTCAATATAAATTGAAACAGTGACCATTTGATTGGGCTTTGTTAACAGAGCTTACAGCTGCGGGACAGTCCCGGAATTACACCGGCTTCCCTTTTAATCCCGGTCGTGAGTTCGGGAACCAAAACGGTGCAAAGGTAATTAATAATTAAGTATTGTGGTTATTGTTGCGAAACAGTAGCGCTTATTACGCCAGTAGTTCATAAGAGGCTCGCAGATAGGTAAATAAAGCGGGGCGAAGGTCATCCAGTAGAGATAGACGGATATGGTTTTCAAACTTTTTACCCCAGGCTGTACTTTTAATTACAGGCCGTTCTGCATGCTGTGTTTTGGAATAAAACTTAATATCCAACTCCTTTTTCATCGGCCTGATAACCAAAAAAGTGAGTCTGTGCGTAAATACAATACAATTTGGGGTTGTACCTACAAGTACACCATCCCAGTCGGCCACTTCGGCCAATATCTTGTCAAATAAAAGTATAAGCTCAGGCGAGCGCCCGTGGAATAGGCTGTCCAGGCTAACACGCTCGCAATAGTGCCTTTGCTCTGGTTTATGTAGTTCGCGGTCACATTTCGGGCAAATCCAGGTCATCTGTTTACTTATAAGATTTGATTTTTAAAGATAAGCTTTTAATAAGCAGATTAAACTTAACGCATTAACCAATACGCCGGTTTGGTAATTCATAGGGTATTCAATCAAATAATATTATAATATGCTATTAATGGGGTATTTTATATTATTAATGGCTTATTAGTTTTCTATTATAAGTTAATTAATACGCTGCCGGTAAATTGGTTACAATAAAGATGCAGGTCCCTGCTGCATTTAATATTAACCTAATACCAAATCTGTTAATGGAAATCACTGTATTAATACCACCTTAAGGCGTTTGCCTGTCTGTAACGCTCCATAATTAATCTTTTACCAATTATTAATCAATCAATTAATTTATGAATTACAAAAACTTAAAAATTAGCTTACTGCTAATGTCTGGCCTAATTATGGGAGCCTGCGCCAAAAAAAATGTAGGAGGTACCGAACCTGTCACGGCAAACAAATTAAATGTAAAAGTTAACTCTTCGCCCGTGGGCGATGTTGTAGGAAAAGTTACCGTTGGATACCAGGGCTGGTTTGCGGCCATTGGAGATGGTGGCCCATATAATGGCTGGTGGCACTGGTGTAACCCAGATAGCCAGACACCAAATGCGAACAACATCGGCATTAAATCATGGCCCGATGTGAGGGAATATACCAGCACCTATCAAACCGGTTTTGCTAACCTTAATAATGGCAGCCCGGCTAAGTTATTCTCATCGTACAATGATCAAACGGTTAATACACAGTTTACCTGGATGCAGCAAAACGGTATTGACTGTGCTGCATTGCAACGCTTTAACCCTAATGGTGGCGAAGGTGCAATCCGCGATGCGGTAACCGCCAAAGTTAAAACTGCAGCCGAGGCAACCGGCCGCAAGTTTTATATTATGTATGATGTTGGCGGCTGGACTAATATGCAGACCGAAATTAAGGCAGACTGGACTAATAAAATGTCGGCTTATACTTCATCGTCTGCTTATGCCCGCCAAAATGGTAAACCGGTGGTATGTATCTGGGGATTTGGTTTTAATGATGCTAATCACCCTTTCTCTGCCTCAGTTTGTCTAGATGTAATCAACTGGTTTAAAAGCCAGGGCTGCTATATTATTGGCGGTGTGCCTGCCTACTGGCGCGACCCGAATGCCAGTGAAGTGCAGCCCAACTTTTTGCCAACTTTTAATGCGTTTAACATGATTTCGCCGTGGATGATTGGTAAGATCGGGTCTATCGCCGATGCCAATAACTTTTACAATAATACCCAGATAGGTGATCAGGCGTATTGCAATAGTAACGGTATAGATTATCAGCCATGCGTTTTACCGGGCGATTTACAATTACGCCAGCGTGCTCACGGTGATTTAATGTGGACCCAGTTTTACAACCTGATCAGGGGCGGTGCGCAAGGGCTTTACATTTCGATGTTTGATGAGTATAACGAAGGTAACCAAATTGCCAAAACTTCAGAAAATTCATCATTTGTGCCGGCAGGCTCTAACTTTTTATCACTGGATGAAGATGGTACAGCATGTTCTGCCGATTACTATTTGCGACTTACCGGCGATGGCGGCAAAATGCTGAAAGGGCAAATCTCCCTAACCTCAATTCGACCTACAGCACCGGTAGTTGGTGGCGGTTCGGGCCCGGTTGCTCCAATAGGGCAGACTGTTACCTTCAAAGGATCAAATAACCTGTATGTGAGCAGCGAGAACGGCACTCAAGCCATGAATTGCAATCGCACTACGGCCCAAGGATGGGAGCAGTTTGCGGTAGTTAACGGCGGCAGTGGTAAAGTATCGTTGATGACACAGGGTAAATATGTATCGTCAGAAAATGGTACGCAGGCTATAACCTGTAACCGCACGGCGATTGGCCCATGGGAACAGTTTGATTGGATCAGTAATTCGGATGGGACAATCTCTTTACGTGGTAACAACGGTAAATACGTGTCGAGCGAAGGTGGAACACAAGCCATGACTTGTACACGGTCGACCATTACAGCAACTGAGAAATTCCGTATTAATCAGTAAGTAACACCGTTAATAAACAAGAAAGCCAGCATGAGGGATGCTGGCTTTCTTGTTTTAAATGGATTGTAGCAGATTAAGGCACATCTACCTTAATCACCTGCGAGTAGTTATATTTCTTATAACTATCATCTACACGTGCACCAACCCTGGCGTAAAACGTACGCCCCGATTTTAAGTTGGTAACAGTTAACGTGTAAGTGGTTGAAGCAATCGCATCAGACCATGCACTGTTAATGTTAACCTGGTTAGGGTCGCTGTACTGGCTGATGGTTGCGCCGCTGCCTACAAACTCAGTTGTGTTTACAAATGGCTTAACATCTAAGACATTAGGCAAACCTGCTGTAATAGGGGCTGCAATGTTGAATTTTAGTGTTAATGTAGTGCCTGATAAACTACTTGTCAGGTTCTTGATCTGCAGGTAAGGCGTAACGGTGAAATCTTTGGATGTTACCCCGCTGATGTCCAGTTCCTCACCTGTAACAGGCCAGAATGCACCTTGGGTAGGGGTTACGCGGTAGTGGCCTTTAAATAGTTTAGAATCTTCATAAGTGCCATCGTTTTTTGATGGGATATATTGCGGGGTAGGCGTAGCGCTCCAGCTTAATTCTTCGAGCATTACCTGCATGCCGGCTGTTTCTGTCAAAAAGTTGGCATTTGTTGTTTTATCAATGATCCTCCCTTGAAAGGTAGAATCCGGCCCCGGATAATTATCGGGTTTGGTACATGCTGAAATTAGTAGTGTGGCAAATACCAGCAATAGGGGACTGATTATTTTTTTCATGATGAAATATTTTTAGAATTAATAGCCTGGATTATTTGGATATAGGTTGGGGTTTTTACCTAATTCGCCACCTGGGATAGGTTCGTAATACCATTTTTTATCGAAGGTATAAGTACGCTGAAACGTTTCTACGTCGCGAATGAAGATGTATTTCTTCTCGTCGATAACATAGTAAGGCAGCAGGGCGTGGAATTTGGTATTATCCAAAACTTTATCAGCCGTATGCCATCTGCGCAGATCCCACCAATAGTGTTTCTCAAATGCCAGTTCTTTACAACGTTCGTTACGGATGGTATCGATGGTCATGCCACCTGTTGATAGGGTAGCGCCTGCACGTGTCCTGATCTGGTTGATCATGTTTAATGCATCAGCTGTTTGACCCAGTTCAAATGACGCTTCGGCACGGTTCAGCAACACTTCTGCGTAGCGGATATCTATCCAGCTTTGGGTACTTTTATACAAACCGCAGTCTGATTGAAGTTTGTTATAAGCCACATATTTTCTTACGAAAAAGCCTGTACGGGTTTTATTATCACCATCGGTGCTAATACCTGTAAAACCGATAATACGTAAGCCATTGTAAAGCGCATCTGTACTACCTGCTAAATGCTGATATTGATGGTTTGGTGGAGTAAGACCAATTTCGGCAGCAGCAGTACCGCTGAAATGATCATACAAACCTCTTTGTACATCGAAAGTAAGTCCCCTCAATGTAGCGCCAGGAAAGTAGATCGATGCCTTTAAGCGTGGCTCTAATCCTGCCATAATATCAGCCAGGCTATTGAATCTTATTGGTGTACCATCAGCATTGGTTACTTTAAGAGTGGTGTAACGCTCTACATCTTCAATAGTAGGGTAAGCGCGCGAATCACCATCAGCAGTCATGTAGCGTGGCGAAAACGTAGCATCATAACTGTGCGCAGTACCGCTCGGTACAGAATAATCCCGCACAAAAATATTCTCAGGGCTATCCTGGTCTAAAAACGCTTGTACATAGTTTTGCTCTTTATCGCCAACCTTGTTGTACAACTGGTAGTGGCCATCAAGCAATTTAGCAGCATCTACAGATTTCTGGAAGAAACCATTGGCTTCTGATGCCGGTATGCCGGTATAGCCAGCTGTTTGTGCAGGCCCTGCTACGAAATTAACCGAACCATATTTGGCAATACTACCTGCATATAACATAGCCCTTGATTTAAGTGCTGCTGCTACATATTTGTTAGCCCTGCCACGGTCATTACTCTCTGGCATCATGCTGTAAGCTTTGTCCAAATCGTCGGCAATAAAATTGTATACATCAATTTCCTTATCACGATGCACTTGTAATGATTCGAGGCTACCTTGTGGATCCTGCACAGTTTTAATGATCGGGATACCACCGTAGCGTTTCACCATAGCGAAATAAAAGTAAGCCCTTAAAAAATAGGCTTCGCCCAGTAACTGGTTTTTCTGTGCGTCAGTAATACCTTGGCCGCCTTTAGGCAGGTTTTCAATAAAATAATTAATATTACGCACCCATTTATAAGGCCAGTAACCGAAACCCTGTGCAGCATCACCTGTGCCGCCGTAAGGGCCAACAAGTTCGCCGCTTAAGCTGCCCGGGTTATAAAAACACTGCCAGCGGCCGCCATCCAGGTAACTAAAGCCTCCGTTGTTGCCTTCGTTGTTTGGGTCGTAGCCGCCGTCGTTACGGTAAATGAAATCTTCCATAGGCAAGCGGCTGTAAATACTTGCCAGGTAAGCCGTAACGCCCGTTGGGGTGCTAAATACAGCTTCGTCTGTAATAATGTTTTTTGGCGCTACCTCCAGCTTATGGCACGATGCCAGGGCCACGGTTGCGGCAATTGTTATGATGGTATGTTTTAAATTTTTCATATCTCGTAAATCTTAGAAAGTAACATTGGCGCCTACGTTAAATGATCTGTTCAATGGGTACAGGTAACCGCCTTGCGAGTAATTCCAGTCGGCATTAGGTGCCACAACACCCGGATGCTCTGGGTCTGAGTTTTTAAGGCCTGTTAGTGTAGCCAGGTTATAGCTGTTTACATAAACACGCAATTTAGAGATCCCTGCTTTTTTAAGTAATCTGCTAGGCAAAGTGTAACCCAGTTCCAGTGATTTGATACGCACATAAGTAGCATTTTGTACCGCTTTGGTACCATCTGCCGGAGGCGAACCGGTTGTTGGATAATAGCCCGGAACCCAAACGGTATTAGGGTCGTAAACATCAGCTCCCGGTACGGCAGTGTGCCATCTGTCCAAGAATTGTGTTAATGCACTACGACCGTACATTAAAGGCTGAGCCAATTGCTCTGCATATTGCACATGGAATAGTGTTGAACCTTGTAACAGCATGTTCAGGTCGAAGCCTTTCCAGTTGGCACCTAAGGTCATACCGAAGTTTACCAATGGGATGTCACGGGTTGCAATAGGGTGCTCATCTTTCGAGTCGATCACACCATCGTTATTCCAGTCTTTGTAATAGTAATCGCCGGGTACAACAGCCTGGTTACCACCACCAGTGTTTACATTATAACCATAGATCTGGCTGTAGCTTTGAAACTGGCCTCCGTAATCTTTACCCCACCAGATATTGGTGTAACGATCGGCCTGGCCATTTTTCCAGTTATCGTAAGAGTTACCGGCGCGGGTTTGCTGTACAACCAGTTTCATGGTTCTGGAAATTGAACCGTTTACGCTGATGTTGTAGCCCACGCTGCCAATATGGTTACGATGAGATATGATCATATCGAAACCTTTGGTTTGGTCGCTATCCAGGTTTTCTTGTGGTAATGCTGTACCTGCGGTGCCCGGTACAACAGATGTACGGGTATCAAGTAAACCAGTACGGGTACGCACGAAGTAATCGAAAGTACCATCTAACAGGCCGTTCCATAAAGAAAGGTCGGCACCAATGTCCAGTGTTTTGGCGGTGTACCAGGTTAGGTTAGGGTTAACCACACCAATTGATGCTAAACCGTTAACATAGTTGCCGCCTAAAATAGCACCTCCTGATGGGTAAGTATAACCCGGAATGAAAGGCACCAAACCAGCGCTGCTGTCATCACCCAACTCGCCATAAGATGCACGTACCTTAAAGTTGCTTAGTATTTTAGAAGGGATAAGGTTTTGGATGAATTTCTCCTCGCTTAAGCGCCAGCCGATAGAGCCTTCGGGGAAGAAGCCCCATTGCGCGCCGGGTTTAAACTTGCTCGAACCATCTTCACGGAAACCGAACTCGGCAAGGTATTTACCTTTGTAATCGTAATTGAAACGACCAACAACACCTTTGTTTACAGTTTCGTAAAGACCATTAGGATCCATATTGGCTACCTGGTTGGTTGAGTTACCTGCAAACAAATAAGGTAGGCCTAATGAAAACTCGCGCTGGGCGTTAAAATTATCGTTCTGGGTATCAGCTTCTTCATAAAGCAATAAGCCGGTAATATTATGGTTCCCAAACTTATGGGCATAATTTAACGAGAACTGCATCAGGGTTGATGTATTGGTATTATACCCCCTATATACGTACGATGGCGAGCTTACTAAAGTAGGCAGGTATGTTTTATTCTGCGGATCGTATTGATACAAGTTAAACGACTGGTTAACATTGGTATTGTCGGTAGGGCTGTAACCGTAATTGTACATACCTTTTGCCGATAAACCTTGTACGCCCGGGATGTCATAAGTTAAACTAGCCTGACCCTGGAAGTTTTTGATCTTGTTAATCTTATAGCCATTATAGCTCGAGGTAGTCATGGTTACCGGGTTAGCATTATCAGGTTCTACGTGCGGATATGCCGGGTTATTATTGGCGTAGATCTGATCAGTCGGTAGCTGGTTCCAGGCGTACTTAAACATGGTCCATACATCGGCATGCGGCTGATTTTTGGTGTCGGCATAGCCTGAAGTTAAAATTTCGGCACGTAAACGGTTGGTCAGCTTTACGTTTACATTCGAGCGGAAATTCCAGCGGTCGTAATTCATGTCGCCGCTTTTAAATACACCATCTTGTTTCAGGTAACCGAGGTCGAAAAAGTAGTTTACCTTATCGGTTCCGCCATTAATATTGAGGTTTTGTTGTACCTGTGGTACGTTCTGTTTCATCACAGCATCAATCCAGTCTGATGATTGCAGGGTACCGTTCTGATAAGGGACCATATCCGCAGCAGAAAAAGCAGGAGCAGTTTGCTGGTAAAAATTCTGGCCGAAATCTCGTTTTTGCTGCTCGTTTTTAAGCATCATGTAATCGAGTGCATCCACACCTTTTGGCAAGTTTAAAAACTGCTGCCAGCCGGCATTTATCGAATAACTGATGTTGAACTTACCGTTTTGGTTGCTTCCTTTTTTAGTGGTAACCAAAATTACACCATTGGCCGAACGAACACCATAAATCGCTGCTGATGCATCTTTCATTACCGAGATATTATCGATCTCATTAGGGTCCATCCGCGCCAGATCATCCGCGCTGCGTGGGATACCATCGATAACCACAAGCGGTGTAGCGCCATACCCACGGATATCAAATTTGGTATTAAAAGCACCAGGCTCACTACTTAACTGTTGGATACGCATCCCCGGTACTTTACCGGTTAACATATTCACCACGTTTTCATTCTTAGTCTCAACCAGTTCATCGCTTTTTAATGTTGATACCGAGCCGGTGAGTGTTGTTTTTCGCTGGTTACCGTAGCCCACAACAATTACTTCGTTAAGGCTTTTATTATCGGCCTTAAGCGTTATTTGCAAGCCCTTGTTATTGTTGCCTACCTGTACTTCCTGCGCAACATATCCTACAAAGGATACCTGGAGTATAGAACCAGCTTCGGGCGTGTTAATGGTAAATTTTCCCTGGGCATCGGTTACAGTACCTAGTGTGGTGCCTTTAACCTTGATGTTTACACCTGGGAGTGTAATACCGCTTTCATCCTTAACAAGGCCGGTAACCGTAACAGGAGCGGGCGCTGTTGAATGTGCCATGCTGCCGGCCATGCAAACATTGGTGAGCAGCAGTGTGAAGAGAAATAACCAGGCTGTCCTGGTCAGCTCTTTGCTTTTTAAGTATTTGTCCAATACTTTTCGGAGTTGTTTTTTCATGTTTTAAGGTTTAATCACTACCGGGGCAGCCATCATTCCTTGTTGCATTGCATTGTTAACCTATAAAATTGATATAGTAAGCCCGTTCGGCTACTATGTGTACATAGCGCCGTTGAACATCGTAATGGTACAGATGCATCGATCAGGATGTCTTTGAGCTAAATAAAATTGGTTTGTATAATTCTATATCAATAGGTCGTATTATGCGTTTGAAACAAAAGGTTGCGTGGATCCGGTTTACTAATTGGTTAATTTTTAGTTACTGGAAATAACTCGTTTTGCTGGCCTGGGTTGGGCGCGCTAACAATAAAACAATGCCGGTAAAAACTATGGCGGAGCATAATTTTACACAAGGAAGGATTAAATAAATCTTTCATCATACTTAGTTAATTTAGGTTTTGATTTAATTGGTTAATTACAGCAACTAAGTAATCGGCAAGGCACTAATAATTAACTAATAAATAGCTAATCGCATATTAATTGGTGGCATTAATAAACTTTTTTTAATATTTAATAAACAATCCAACTGTTTATAAACAACAATGGCTGTATAATGCCTTGTATTTGAGTATTATACAGCTATTTTTATATTGATTATTGCGGATTTATTTAATCACTTTAATTATCTGTTTGCCATTATAATTAAGGTTATAAGTTGATACTAAAGTATTAATACCGGTAGTTTTGCCTGGTGCAACAATCGAAATATTAAATATCCTGGTTTTTAGCATGCTGGGAAACGTGCCTTGCCTGTTGCTAATAGTGAGCGTATGCGCTTTATCGTTCCATTTAAAATCAATCAGGCTATAAATTCCGTGTTCATAATTGTATCCGTCGTTCTCATCTTCGTATAATGTGAAAGATCCATCGGCGCCGGGGTAAATCCTGATCTCGAGCTTATCATCAGCATGTTGCTCTGTATATTGCTGAAGCGAGCCGAATGGAATAATTGAACCGGCTTTAACAAACAAAGGGATTTGATCGATGGGAACCTTGGCTTGTATTTTCTTGCCTCCCTGGTAAGATTGTCCGGTCCAAAAATCAACCCAATCAGAACCTTTAGGCAGATATAAATTTTGCGACTTGGTGATATTGAAATCAACAATAGTATTTCCATTAGCACGGCTAACGTATAAAGAATCGGTAACCGGTGCTACCAGTATAGCTTTACCAAATAGGTATTGGTTATTTATATTCAGGACTGAAGTATCTGAAGGAAAATCCATAGCCAATGCCCGCATCATGGTTGATGAATGCGCGGTAACCTGCCATGCTGACGAATAAATGTAAGGTTGAAGGCGGTATCTTAAGTTGATGAATTTCTCCTGAGCATCGTAAGCCCAGTCGCCCTTTTTCCCGAACTGATAAATTTCCCTCGGTGTATTGGTGCCATGCGAACGGAACATGGGTGTGAATGCAGCAAATTCGAACCAACGGGTATACAATTCCTGAAAAGCCGGATCTGCTACACCTTTTGGATATTTTGTGCCAGAATAAAATCCGCCAATATCCGTATTCCAATAGGGGATACCGGATAGAGAAAAGTTTAAACCACCTGAAATTTGTTTACGCAATACATCCCAGGTTCCCTGTATATCACCCGACCAGGTCATGGTGCCATAACGTTGCTGACCGGCATAGGCAGATCGGGTTAAAATAAATACACGCTTATTAGGAATAGTTTGTCGTTGATGTTCGTATATACCTCCCGTTGTAGCTAATGGATAGGCATTTCTTAAGGTCTTAAATTTTCCTAAATAGGTTTGTGCGCTATCACTTTGGGCTGGGTTGCCCTGCTCTGGTTCAGTTGCATCAAGCCACCAGCCGTCTATGCCTTTAGAGAGGAGATTTTTGTTGATATATTTCCAGTATACATCACGCGCTGCAGGGTTAAAGGCATCGTAAACTTTAACCGACCGATCCTCTGGCCAGGTTTTAAAATCAAATAACATCCTCTTCTCTTTAAATTCTTTATAGATTTTGGTTTGGGGGCCGAAGTTTGGCCATACGGATATAATGATATGGGCATTTAATTGATGAACGCTATCCACCATTGCCTTTGGGTTAGGGTAAAGTGGGTTCCCAAAATCAACCGCATTCCAAACACTATCACCTTTGCCCCAGTACTGCCAGTCCTGAACTATACCATCTAACGGTACGTGCAGGTCGCGATATTTTTTCACAACACCAACTAACTCCTGCTGACTGGTATACCGCTCGCGACTCTGCCAAAAGCCGAATACCCATTTAGGGAACATGGGCGCATTGCCGGTAAGTTTTCTTTGCCCTGCGATAACCCCATCAGCATTACCTCCATCAATAAAATAGTAATTGACGACATCGCCTGCGGCAGATTCGAAAGACGTAATACCATCCTGATCCTGAAATCTTGTGGCAGACGCATTATCCCAAAATATTCCATACCCGCCGGAAGACAGTAAAACAGGTACAGCAATTTCCATATTCTGTTGTCGAAGGGTTACAGCATGGTTGCGGTAATTCATTACGCCCTCCTGATGTTGACCTAAGCCGTAGATGGCATCTTTGGTAGGTAAACTGAATTCTTGTTTAATACCCTCGTTTGAGTGGTTGCCGTTAACCCTTTCTGCCATTAATAATTTGCCGGTTAAGTTGTAATAGCTAATTGTGCCACCATTTATATCAACATTAATTTTTAACGCTTTTGTAGTTATCGTTAGTCGTTGTCCGGCTTGTTTTACCGAGAAAGAAGCATTTACAGGTTTGGCAATAACACTAAGGCTTAATGGTTCTTGCATCTTCTTTAACGGAGATTTCAGCACATGAACAATACCCGATGAGTAGAATTGCAATTCAACTACACCAGTGGATGTATTGACAGTAATTGCTCTATCTGTCCGGGTGAAACTTTGTGCATTAACAGGTGTAGCCATTCCGTACAGTAAGGCGGCTAACAATAATTTTTTTAACATCATTAATATTTAGGAAGGTTTGAATAATGCTAAGAAAGCGGCTTTGGTTAACAGACCATTAATAACAAACTAATTGGTGCCCAAACTCAATTAATTGCCCGGTTTGTGTGTAATAAAAATGATATACAACGATGGTTAAGGCTTTATTAACCTTTTATTAAACGATTAAAAGTAATTGCAGCAACAATTATACAGCCACCAAATGAGAAGAACTTTTAGTACAGTACTAACCACATTATTTCTAATTCTAACCACATGTCAGCTTTTTGCCCAGAGAAATATTCATCTGGAAGAAAGTTTTAACACCCCAACCACCAAATATGAAAAAATTGGCCGCGGCATAACAGACGTTAAAAACAATACACTAACTACCCGCGATGCTTACCTATGTTTCGGCGAAAACAGCTGGGCCGATTACGAGATTAAGTTTAAAGGCCGTGTACCCGATACCGCTAAACAGGTACAGCTTTGTGCCGGGTTCCGCGCTGCCAATCGCGACGATCGTTACATCCTGATGCTGAAAGGTGGGAACGAAAAGTTTCTATACCTGGCCCGTTTGGGTTATATGGGTTCTGATGATTTCCTGGCTTTGCGCGAGCTTGATTTCCATCCGGAACCGGGCACATGGTATGATTTTAAAATCCAGATTGCCGGTAACCGGATCCGTGTTTACCTCAATAATGAAAAGCTGCCACGTATAGATGTGGTTGATAAATTAAGCCATCTTGCCCCGGCAGGTAAAGTTACTTTAGGCGGTAGTTGGATTGCCAATGAGTTTAAAGAGCTTAGTATTACATCGCTCAGTAAAAATGCACTATTGCGCCAGCCGGTTGAGGAATGGGAGCCTGTATCTGTTGATAAAGTTGCATTACGCAAAAAGCAACGATCTGAATATAGACCAATAGAAGTTAAACAAGTTGCTGAAGGCCGCAATGACATTTCACTTGATGGCCGCTGGTTGTTTTCGCCCGGTTATGAAGTAAGTGATGAAACAGATGCCACATCTCCATCTCATAGCGATAAAGACTGGCATGTAATGACAGTCCCCAATTTCTGGAACCCACTGCGCGTATGGCAACATGGCGAAGCGTATAACACCGCGAGTAAAGGCGTGGCCGATAATTACTATCAGAAAGATTTGGACAGGTGCGAAGCTTACACTTTCGATTATAAAAAAACTGCCATAGGCTGGTATCGCCAATGGCTGAATTTGCCGGATAATATAAAGGGAAAACATTTAGAACTGACTTTCGATGCTGTATCAAAAGTAGCAGAGGTTTGGGTGAACGGTAAAAAAGCAGGCAGCCACGTAGGCATGTTCGGCGATTTTAAACTGGATGTAAGCAGTATGCTAAAACCCGGTAAAAATCTCATAGCGGTAAAAGTGATCCGTGATTATGTGAAGGATATTAAAGATGCCAATAAAATTGCCGGTGTTGCCGTAACGGTTGAAGTAACCCAAAAAATGGTAAAGGATCTGGCTCACGGCTTCTTTCAGGACGATCCTGCGGGGATCTGGCAACCGGTTACGCTTACAATTACCAATCCTGTAAGGATAGAGGACGTATTTATTAAACCCACACTTACCGGTGCAGAGTTTAATGTTACGGTTAAAAATAATGAAGCCAATCAAACATCATTCTCAATTTCAACAGGTATTAATGGAGTGAAATTTAAAGATGACTTGTATAATGCAGCATCTTTAAAGCAACTGTCATTAAAAGCCGGTGAAACTAAAACCTTTACCTATAACATTGATGGGTTAAAGCCAAAGCTTTGGTCGCCCGACTATCCTAATCTTTATGATTTTAAGTTTGATTTGGCAAATAATGATGGTAAGCAGATTGATGAAAAAATCATCCGTTCGGGCTTCCGAACTTTTAAGGTGGATGGCGATTATTTCTACCTTAATGGTAAGCGTTACTGGCTGCGTGGCGGTAACCAAACCGCTGCGCCGTTGGTACCTAATGATACAGCAATGGCCCATAAATTTAACCAGTTAATGAGGCAGGGCAATATTATGGTTACCCGTACCCACACTGTGCCTTACAATGAGATCTGGATGAATGCATCAGACGAGGATGGGATAGGGGTGAGTTACGAAGGCACCTGGCCATGGTTGTTTTTGGAAAGCAGTATGCCTGCACCAGAGCTGGTGAATTTGTGGAAAAATGAGTTTTACGATCTCATTAAAAAGTACCGCAACCATCCTTCATTACTGATCTGGACGATGAACAACGAAATGAAGTTTTATGATAACGATCCGGACGATGAAAGGGCCAAGATCAAAATGAAAACCATTTCTGATGTAGTAAAAACCATGCGGACGATTGATCCAAGCCGGCCTATTGTTTTTGATTCTAACTACCGCCGCAATACCAAAAGATTTGGGGCCGACTTTTATAAAGATATAGACGATGGAGATATAGACGACCCACATGCTTATTATAACTGGTATGATTATTCGATGTTTAAATTCTTTAAAGGCGAATGGCAAAAGAATAACAAGAATGATGGCAGGCCGCTTATATCGCAGGAAATGTCGACCGGCTATACTGACGAAACCGGTCACCCTACACGTTATTACACCTACGTGCATCAAAATCCAGCTTCGCTGGTGGGTAAGTTCGCATACGAGTATAACGATCCTAAATACTATTTAACCACGCAGGCTTTTATTTCAAAAGAGCTGGGCGAAGCGCTTCGCCGTACTGATGACCGCTCGGCAGGGATCCTGCATTTCTCCACCTTAACCTGGTTTGCCAATGTAGATATGGTTAATGAAATTAAGCCCTGGCCGGTTTATTATGAAATGAAAAAGGCCTTGCAGCCGGTATTAGTCACAGCAGAATTTTGGGGCAGGCACTTTTATGCAGGTGCCAAATTGCCAACGCAGATCTGTATTGTTAATGATAAAGAAGACGGTACAGCAGTAGGCCCGTCTACCCTGAAATGGGAATTGGTTGGTAACGATAATCACCAAATTGCCACCGGCGAATTGCCAATACCAACGGTTGAACATTATGGCCGCAAATGGATTGATCCACAAATCACTATTCCTGTTAACTTACCACAAAATCGTGTTGATAGTAAGTTATTATTAACGTTAATAGAAAACGGTAAAAAGGTTTCAGAAAATAGTTATGATCTGTTATTGATGAATAAAAATGATCTTAACGCAGATGTACTTAATAACAAAAAGATCCTGGTGCTCGATAAAAATAAAGGAATTAACGAAGCACTCAGTTTTTTAGGTGTGAAGTATACTTCGGCTAACACCGTTGCTGATCTTCAACAAAAGGCCGATGTTTATATCCTGTCAGGACTTAATTCCCTGAACACTAACACTGCTGAAACTGCGCAGATCAAAACCTTACTGGCATCAGGCAAGCATGTATTGCTTTCCGGCTGTGGCAATTTTGTGCACACCCTTTATCCTGAGTATATCAGAAGTATTGTAAAAGAAGATGGCGAGGTAACTAATATGGAAATCCCCGAATCACCAATTTATAATGGTTTAGAACCTTTAGATCTCCGCAATTTTAATAATAATGAACGCGAACTGCCATCAGTAATGGCTGGAGCTTTCCGTATCAACAGGAATGAAAATGTGGTACAACTGGCATCTTTCACCAAAGTGCATGGCTATTTGCCGGGCGATGTAAACGAAAGGATGAGCCGCCTGGATAAAATCAAAGGTTTCCCGATTGTGAAAATTGGCAATGTAATCCTTTCGCAAATGCGATTGGATAAAACCTTGACCGATCCTGTAGCCGGTAAATTATTAATTAATATGCTGACAGATCTTGCCCAATAATCATTTAAACTAACAACCTATGAAAAACAGTTTAATCACCTCAATTTTAGTGGCATCGGCAATTGCTTTCATTAGTAGTGAAATGAAAGTAGAACCTGCAAACAGACAGGTTCTTAGTCAGGTAGCCGGTTATACCCCCGATCCATCAACCCTCGATAAAAAAGTAATGTTTGGTTATCAGGGTTGGCAGGCTACCCCCAATGACGGCTCGGGCAACCATGTTTGGCGACACTGGTTTGGCCGTAGCTCGCCCGATTCGGCCAATGCAAACTTTGATGTTTGGCCGGATATGCGCGAGTACCCTAAATACGTAACCGAAGCTACCAATATGAAGTATCCTGATGGTACTAAGGCAATGCTTTACTCGGCCTATAAATATGGTACGGTAGATGTGCATTTTAAATGGATGAAAGAGCATAACCTCGATGGCGTTTTTGAGCAACGCTTTGTAACCGATGTGAGGCAGCCGGGAGGCCGTAAACATTTTAACCAGGTGGTATTGAACGTGAAAAAAGCCAGCGAGAAATACCAACGAGTGTTTTGTATCATGTATGACATATCGGGTGCTGGACCAAATTGGAAGAGTGAGCTGATGAACGACTGGAAACAACTGGTCGATTCGCTGGAAGTTACCAAAAGCAAAAGTTATTTGCACCATAAAGGCCGTCCGCTACTGGCTATCTGGGGTATTGGTTTTGATCATACCAAATTTGCTACTGCTGCACAGACGGATTCCTTATTGAACTGGTTCCATGCCACCGCACCCAAAAAATACCAGGCCACTATTATGGGCGGGGTAAATGATAACTGGCTAACACACAGCAGCGAGTGGAAAGCAGTTTATGACAAACTGGATGTTTTAAGTCCTTGGGCGGTTGGCCGGTATCACGATGAAGCAAGTACAGATCGTTTTATGAACAATGATATTGTGCCCGATAAATCCTATTGCGATCAGAAAAAGATCGATTACCTCCCCGTTATTTTCCCCGGCTTCTCCTGGTATAATTTAAGGCATGGCAAATCGCCGTTTAACCAGATCCCGCGCAATGGCGGGGCGTTTTACTGGCATCAATCGTACAACGTGTTAAGTGCCGGTGTAAATATGGTTTACATTGCCATGTATGATGAGGTTGATGAAGGCACGGCCATGTACAAACTGGCACCAACCGCTGCTCAAAAACCGGTGCATGGTAAGTTTATTTCGGCAGACCAAGACGGGATTACTTTACCTTCAGATTGGTATTTGCGTTTGGCAGAAGGTACGAGTGATATTCTTCGTGGTCGACAAAAAAATACGAATCAAATCCCGGCTTATTTAAAGAATAACTAATACTTAGCTATGAATAAAAGATTTTTTGCGGGATTGATTTTAGCATTATTTCCTGTACTGGGTTATAGCCAGCACCAGGAATATACGGGCACATTTGCACCATCTGAAAGCCTGGTGAAACCGGCCGAGAAACCATATCGTGACGATCTATGCCTTAATGGATCATGGCAATTTCAGCCTGTTGAGTTACCTGCCGGTTTTAAAGAGGGTATTGATCCAACACCAGAATTACCGGCAATGAGGAATGAAGGTTGGAATAAAACCCCGATCCGTATACCATCGCCCTGGAACGTGAATAGCTTTGCCGATAATCACGGCGAGGGCGGCGATTTTCGCACTTATCCAAGCTATCCCAAACTATGGGAAACTATAAAAATGGGCTGGCTGAAGCGCAATTTCATCGTGCCTCAAAAATGGGATGGAAAGAGAATAGTTTTACATTTTGAAGCCGTTGCCGGTGATGCCGAGTTTTTAATCAATGGTAAATCTGCAGGTCATCATTTCGGTATCTTTTTGCCGTTTGATATTGATGTTACCAACCTTATCCATCCCGGTGCGCAGAATGAAATAGCTGTTGGCATCCGTAAGGCCTCGCTTTTTGATAAAAGGGGAGAGTATGGCCGCAGAACATACCAGGCAGGCTCATTCTGGGGGCAGCATATTGCAGGGATATGGCAGGATGTTTACCTTGAAGCATTGCCGCAGACCTATACGGCTAATGTCTACATCCAACCTAAACTGCGTGAAGATAAGTTACAGGTGGAAGCAACTATAATCAACCAAAATAGCCAAACTATTGATGCTGTTATTGGCGGGGATGTGTTTCAATGCATTGGCCGTAAAAATCATTCTATTGATGAGGATGCTGATCCGGTTACAGCTTTGGCGACTGATGCTTCGCTTACTCTTCCTGTTGTGAAAGTTAAACTGCATCCCGGCGAAAATAAAATTATGTTATCGGCAGATGTGAAGGGGCGGTTAAAGAATTGGTCGACCGATGATCCTAACTTATATGGCTTAGTTTTGAAAACTAACATTAACGGAAAAACGATCGATCAAAAATATACAAGGTTCGGCTGGCGCGAAATCACGTTTGAAGGCAATAAAGTGCTGCTGAATGGAAAGCCTATCGTAATGAAAGGCGACTCCTGGCATTTTATGGGTATCCCGCAAATGACGCGTAGGTATGCTGTGCCCTGGTTTACGGCTATGCGTAATGCCAATTTAAACGCGGTGCGTTTGCATGCACAACCTTATCCATCTTTTTACCTCGATGTAGCCGATGAAATGGGCATTTTAGTGCTCGATGAAACTGCAATTTGGGCCAGTGATGGTGGCCCTAAAATGGACGACCAGCATTATTGGGCTGATACCAAAAACCATGTTGCAGAATTGGTTATTCGGGATAGAAACCACCCCAGTGTTTTTGGCTGGAGTGTATCAAATGAAGTAATGCCAGTGGTAACCAATGTAATGCACAACCCATCGGGTGTAAAAGATACTTTGGTGAAATATTACGGCATTTGGGCAGATATTTGCCGGAGGCTTGATCCATCACGACCATGGGTTTCTGCCGATGGCGAAGATGATGGCGAAGGCCGTTTCCCCGATTATATTGTGCATTATGGCGGCCCCGCTGCTATGGATCGGGGACAGAAAAGCGGAAAGCCCTGGGGTGTAGGCGAGGCCGGCAATGCCTACTATGGTACGCCCGAACAAGTAGCTGAAACCAATGGCGACCGTGCTTATGAATCCTTTTTAGGCAGAATGGAAGGTGTAGCTGCTGATTCGTACCAGATTTTAGTTAACGAGCGTAAACGTAATGCTATTTACCGCAGTGTATTTAACATGGTTTGGTACGGTTTGAAACCTTTGCCTTTGGGTTTGAGGGATACAATGCGACCGCCGAAATTAAGCGACGGGATTTGGTTTACAGCATTTAAAGAAAACCAGCCAGGTGTGCAACCCGAAAGGCTCGGTCCGTATACTACAACCTTAAATCCAGGTTATGATCCTGCATTACCACTTTACGAAACCTGGCCATTGTTTGAAGCCATTAAAGATGCCGGTGCCGAACCGCTTGTTGGTGAAGATAAATGGGTAGCTAAGAAGCTCATTGTTGCTGTCGCGAAACCTCGCCCGGCCGTTAAATCATTAAATGTTATCGCTGGCGAGAGTAGTACGCTTTCGGCAGAATTGAAAAAAATAGGTGTACCCTTAAATAAGGTAGGTAAAGGAACCGTTCCACAAATGCTTTTTGTTGATGGGGCACATCCGCCTAAAGAAAATAGTAAAGCGGTAATTGATAAGGTGCTGCATAATGGAGGCACAGTGTGGGTTTGGGCAGCAGACAGTACAAAGTTGCAAGAGCTGAACACCTTACTGCCAGCTCCGTTATCCATTACAAACCGTAGTGGCTCTGGCTTGCTGCCTGTTGTAAAAGACAGTTTGACGTCGGGTATTAGCAATGCCGATTTGTATTTTTCAGAATTAAAGCCAGCCGAGGTTGTGACTTGTGGATTGGTTGGCCCGTTGGTTAAACAAAGCAATGTGTTACTCGAAGTAAACCATACCGATTGGCTGAAATGGAACAAGCAGGCTGAGTATGCTAAAACGGCAATGATCGTTCGCTCTGAACGGGAGGCTAAGCCATCAGGCGTAGTGCTTATTAAAAAGCAAATTGGCAATGGTACTTTAATCATCACAACACTGCCATCGGCACCTAAACTGGCAAAGGCACAAAAGTTGGTAAAACAGTTATTAATTAATGCCGGTATACCTATTGATTTAGCAAATAGTGCAGATCAACCCTTATCGAAAGATGGTACAATAGTGCGCGAGTTGTTTTTAGGAAATTTTCCTGTCAAGTCCCTAACTGATGGAGAGGCCGCTCATTTTGTCGATCCGGCGCAAGGCGAAAAAATGCGTGAAGGAGTTGTTGTTAACGACAAGGTTTGGAGCCCAATAGTCAATGAAAATAAGGTAGCAGATCTGTCAGCGCTAAAAACCAACGGACCCAAGGACCATGCTGTTGCTTACCTTAGTTTCTGGGTGTCGAGTTCAAGATCACTGGAAGATTTATTGATAGAACCTAATATCCCGGTTGTGAAAATGAAGGTGGCGGCGAGTGATGCTGCACAGGTTTTTCTGAATGGAAAAATGGTAATCAATAATAGCCGTACCGGGAGCTATGCCGATGGGAAGTCGCAATCTAAAGAGTTGCCTTTGCGCCAGGGCTGGAACCACTTCCTGATCAAACTGATCCAGGTTGAAGGCAAATGGCAGTTCTCTGGTCAGTTAACCAGTAATCAGCCTGAGTTTCTATCGACGTTAGTTTCGTCACTCGAAAAACCGTAATCTATAATTAGAAAAGGCCTGTATCTATTATCGATACAGGCCTTTTTTATTCTACAATAGCGTGAAATTCTTTGTTGAATTCTTCGCCATAAAGTTGCTTAAACTCTTTATTGAAATGCTCGAATGTGGATTTAGCCAATGAGTGTTTACCTATCTGAGCCAGTGATTTACATTTAATCACCATCGCGTCTTCATTAACAGAATCGAAGTGGAAAATGCAGTTAGCAAGTTTGATTAAAAATTCCGGATCTTCTGATTGCTTGAGTTTACCGGCATATTCCAAACAAATGTCAATGATCTGATTGGCCACTTCCGATTTAAATTCGTCGAGCCACGAGAACTCATTGTTGGCCAGGAAATTACCACGTTGGGTAATATTAATCAGTTCATCAATTTTCTCTTTTGTGATGTTTTTACGGTCGGCAGCAATTTGCAGAAAGTGGTAATAATCAACATACATCAATTTAGGGTCAATCTCTACTTTCCACTTACCTGTTGTTTTTGACAATTGCAAACCACCGCTTTGTTGTAATATATTTTTAAGTTTCGACAGGTTTGCCGAACGGTTATTCTTAGCGCTTTCTTCCGATTTATCGAACCACAATATTTCAATCAGTTTCTCGGGGCTCACACCACGTCCGTATTTTAAGCTGTACACTAATATCAGTAAAAAGAGTTCCTTTAATAAGGAAGTAAATTGCTTGCTGATTTCTTCACCATCTGCTGTAAATAATTGCAGGTCGCCGAAAAGGAATAAACTGCTGCTATTACCCGTGACTTCAAATGTCGCATGTTCTTGTATTGGTGCTAAATGAGAAGAAACTGAAGGAACTACAGCGAGAGTTGGTTCAGCAACAGGTTCTGCTACAGCTGCTTTTGGTTTCCTTTTTAGCAAGAACCAAATTGCTGATAACAATAATGCAACTAATAAAGGCACTATATAAACAAGCTTACTTGTAGATTTTACTGAAGGGGTACTTATTAGCAGTTCGGGCGGGCTCAACAGCGTGTAGATATTTACCGTTGTTTTATTTTCAACTGTACGGAGTAGGGTAACAGCTATAAACTCCTTCTTTTCTTCGCTATAATAGATGTTGGCAAACGAAAACGTGTCAGAAAAATCGTAAGGTATCTTGCTGTTGACAACTTTGAACGACGGATTATCCAGCGAACCTATCAATAATTGCAGGTACGAGTTATAAGTATGGTTAGGGAAAATAAGTGTATAAAAATGCTTGTTATCCTTATCAATAATCATTGAATTGGCAAAAGCCCAATCCTCGTTCTTAACTTTTAAATCATAAAGTTTTGTGAAGGTCTTTGTCCTGGCATCGAACTTCGTCAGGTCATAAAAGTTTTTTGGGCCGAGTGCCTGCAGGCCACTGTTGCTACCGTAACCACCCAGAATGTAAGCAATATCACCATTATTGGTAGTACCTGTAGCCGCTAAATAACGTGGCGAAAAGTGGGCACCGCCTGCATTTACCATTTCCCATTGATGGGTATCGAAGCTGTAACGATTTATTGTGTTTTTATATTTAAACTGCCCATATCCATCTAATATATATAACGAGTTATCGGCAGACCGGAAGAAATTATTAGACTGCCAGAAATCTATTGCCGGGTCGGCAATGCTGTATTTCTGGTTCCATCGCCGGGTTTTAAAATCAAACTTTATAATTTCCTTCTGCTTGTTCTCTATATAGTAGTTATATAAGGTTGAATCATAAGGATTAAAGCTTGATTCATTACTTTTTACCAGGTTAAGCGGACCAGAATTATAGCCGATAGCCGACAGAGAATACTTCTTTAAGGAGAAGGTAATTAAAGAATCAGCACCTACAATATACAGTTCACTCGTACGCGGATTAAAAGCAACACTGGCGGCCCCATTAATTTTCAAGCTTTTTTGATGAGACCATTTGGCATGCAGCGAATACATCCATAATGGATTCACAACTTCGCTTTGCAGTTTGTCATGATCTTCATGCGCAATATTGCCCTGGTTTTCATTCAATGCCCAATGATAGGGGGCACTGTTATCGGCCTCAATTTTTACATCTCTTAATTTAAACGGAGGGCAATCATTGGTTTTAAAAGTTGAGAAATTATTAACGCCGAAAAATAACTTATAAAGGTTGGGCTTAAAATGAAAATTATGTTCAACATATTTATTGTTGTTCACCATCACCGTCAACTCGTCTTTCGCGAAATTAAATGTAAGTGTAAACTTATTCCAATGGTTAACCAGGTCGGTTTGCGAGATATTGAAACTGATATTAGAGTAGCGGTCGCCCATCACCAATTTAAAGTGGTTGGGGTCTATGCCAGGCTCATCAGGCCTTGGGTCGCGCTTGTTATAAATAAGGTCCACATTGTTTTTCCCGTTTTCAATCAGTCGAAAAATATAACCGTAATAATCTTCACGGTCGGGCAGGAACGACATTTCGAAGGAAATTCTGATAGTATTATCTATATGTAATCCGTTCTGTGGAAACAGATCTAAAGAAGTTCTTTTCTCAGGGACAGTATCGTGGCTGAAAAATCCCAAACCATACGATTGGCCCCAACTCTCGGGTACCAAACAGGTATTAAGCAGCAACAACACTAATAATAAGCGTATCGTGTTCATGACAATATATCACCCCGCAGGAGGCAGTATTGAAAATAGGTTTTAAAAATTCAATGAAATTGAAAAGGCTATAACTGGTAATAATTATAATCAAAATAAAGATAAATATTAAAACACTATCCACAACACTTTTTAATAAGGAATGTGAATTTTTCATCGCTTGCTTATGTTTCCACCTGCTTTAATCAAAATAGATGTAAAACTGTGCATTCAACAATTAACACTAAGGTCACATAAGTACGCCGAAAATATTTTCATTTTACCCGCATTTTTGAGACATTAATTTAAAATCTGCGCTCATATTTATAAAAAGGCCGTTTTTATTTTTCTCATTAAGGATCATTTAAGGTTCTGTTAAGGATCGATGCGTACTTAGCTCCCGATATTTTAACCAATAACACCTATTATTAAACCTTAAATTCTTAAACATGAGAAGACTTTTATTCATGCTTTTTTTTACATGGAGTGTGATTCAATGTTTGGGACAGAACCGTGTAATAAAGGGCAAGGTAACCGATGAAAAAGGCCAACCTTTACCCGGCGTTACAGTCACTGCCAAACAAACCACTCAGCGCATTGCCACCAATACGGATGGTAATTACACCATTACACTTAATGGTAATGTTAATGTGCTTGTATTTACTTTCGTAGGCTATCAACCCCAGGAGGTTAATATTGCCGGGAAAGCAACTGCCGATGTTAAGATGTTACCGGCCGCCTCCAGTACCCTGGATGAGGTTATTGTTACAGCGCTTAACATCCCCCGCGAAAAGAAATCATTGGGTTATGCTATTCAGAGTGTCAACGTAAATGACATGACCGAAGCCCGCTCGCAAAACATCAGCGACCTTTTGGATGGTAAGGTATCAGGCTTGCAGATTATTACCAGCGGGCAGCCAACGGGCTCCACTCGTGTAGTTATACGTGGCGCTAATTCAATCACCGGTAACAATCAGCCGCTTTACGTGGTTGATGGTGTACCGATTGATAACAATGACTCTAACGGCCAGGTGGGCAACCTCGATTACGGTAACAACGCTGCCGACCTTAACCCGGATGATATTGAAAATATCCAGGTTTTAAAAGGGCCTAATGCAGCTGCTCTTTATGGCTCGCGCGCGGCTAATGGTGCAATTTTGATTACCACTAAAAAAGGTAAAAAGAATTCGGGCCTGGGCATTTCTTACAATGGTAACTATATGGCCTCACGTGTACTGCAGTTTCCTGACTTGCAGTATATATATGGCGAAGGTACCGGTGGCCGTATGAATGGTACGCTTGTAGGTCCGTTGGGCTCTGGCGTTATACAGGCGGGCACAAGTGGTAGCCCTGCTCGTAACTGGGGTTCGCCAATGTTAGGGCAACCATATTTAACTTATAATGGTTTGTTGTCAACTTACTCACCTCAGGAAGAAGCAGTAACCGGTTTGTTTAAAGTAGGCGGTACATCAACACAAAACGTTTCTCTAACCAATGCCGACGACAAGAGCTCTTTCCGTATTTCTTATACCAGAACAGATGCTAATGACGTGGTGCAGAACCAAAACGTAGTTAGCAAAAATAATTTCCAGTTAACTGGCAGCAGGCAGTTTGCACCGTTTTTGAGAATAGAAACCCGCTTACAGTATATCCAGGAAACGGTAAAGAACCGTACCTATCGTAATGAAGACCCCGCCAACCCATTAAATTATATTAACAACGCGGTATTGAGCATTCCATTAGAAAGTTTGATCCCATGGAAAGATGCTAACGGCAACGCGATACTTGGTGGCGGTAATACCAGTATCGAAAACCCTTACTGGGATATTAACGAAAACTCGAACAAAGACACCCACAACACCCTGATCGGTGGGGTAACTGCTTATATTAAAATATTTAAAGACTTACAATTCAGGGCGCAGGAATCGGGCGATTTGCTGTGGGGCAATCGTTACACTTTCATTCAGAAAGGATCTTTAAGTAATATCCCTGGTTCGTATAACGAGTTTCAACAGAATAATAAGGTGTGGAATACCGAGGGCTTGTTTTTATATAACAAACACCTGAAAGATTTCTCAATCGTAGCCAACCTGGGGGGTAACTTACGTTATACCAATTATTATAATACCCAAACAGGGACAGCATCACTTGCAGTACATGATGTAAAGAACCTCTCGAACACTACCAGTATTTATACAGCTAATGAGTCGCTCGTTAGGTCGCAGGTTAACTCTGTGTATGGCACAGCATCTGTTGGTTACAAGGATTTTGTATTTGTGGATGTTACCGGCCGTAACGATTGGTCATCAACCTTACCTGCTGCCAACGCCTCTTTCTTTTACCCATCAGTTAGCGGCAGTTTTGTATTTACCGAACTGTGGAAAAACATCCCGCCGTCTATTTTAAGCTTTGGTAAGATAAGAGCATCAATAGCTAAAGTAGGTAATGATACCAGCCCATATAACCTGTACTCGTTGTTTGGCAACGGCGGCAGCTTTAACGGCATTAACTACGTAACCTTCGATCAGTTGCTGAAGAACAGCAACCTTAAACCGGAGTTAACAACATCAACAGAAATAGGGTTAGAGTTGCACTTCCTCAATAACCGTATTACTTTAGATGGCGATGTTTATAAGTCGAAATCAGTTAACCAGATCCTTACCGGATTTACCCCTCCCGAATTTGGCTTTAATCAACAGATAATAAATGCAGGGTCGGTACAAAATAAAGGTATTGAACTTTCTTTATCGGGAACACCGATCAGAAGCAAAAATTTTAGCTGGGATGCCATCTATAACTTCTCTGCAAATCGCAACAAAGTACTTTCTCTTGCTCCGGGAATATCATCCATTTTGTTAGGGCAAGCCGTTACCGGAAGTGTTTATGCCGAAGTTGGAAAACCGATAGGGGTAATACGCGCACAAGATCAGGCTTACTCGTCTGATGGTAAAGCGCTTATAGTCCCAAGCACGGGTGTACCTTATTATACAACGATAAACCCTGTTTTGGGTAACGCAAGCCCAAGTGCATTAATGTCCTTCGGTTCTACATTTAAATATAAAAGGCTGAGTTTTAACTTCCTGGTATCAAGCCGTATCGGAGGCTCAATTTATTCGGGCACCAGCTTCCGTTACTTTACATCAGGTATATCTTCTCAGACCTTACAAGGCCGCGATGCATGGTTGTTTAGCGATGGTGTATTGGGCGAGAATGGAAACGAACAAAATGGAACAACATCTATCTACAACTTGGCGTACCCGGATGCCGCCCGTGTAAAAGGATCGATCTTTCCGGGATATGCACCTTTGCTTAATGCTAACGGCCAACCGGTGTTAGATGCTAACGGCAATATGATAGCCAATCTTAATGCGCCAAATACCCGTTACATTTCCCCTCAAACTTACTGGCAGCAGGTAGGTGGGCACATTGGCCATTTGTATACTTATGATGCTTCTTATGTAAAGCTTACCCAGGTAATTTTAAGCTACCAGCTTAACCAGCGATGGTTGCCTCATGTTTTCAAAGCTGCATCTGTATCGCTTGTAGGCCGCAACCTGTGGATCATATTCCAAAAAACGCCTAAAGGTATCGATCCAGAATCCGCCGCTTCTTCAGGAAACGGACAAGGATTGGAAATGGGCGGTTCCTTACCCTATGCAAGCTATGGTGTTGATTTAAAACTTTCATTCTAAGTTGATTATGAAGAAGATTATTATATATATCACCCTGGTGCTTATCTGCACTACGGTATCATGTACCAAAGATTTTACGGGCTTAAATACAGACCCTTCGAGGTTTGCATCGGCTGCTCCCGAGTCTATATTAACCGGTGTTTTCTTGAATACCATTAACAAGCTGGAAAGCAACAATATTAGTTACCTGTGGGAGTACAGTCATATTGTTGACCCCGCTGGCCGCTATTTAGGTGGTGATGAAGGAACCTGGAAAACCATGTATATTAATGTATTGGGTAATACCGAACAGTTGAAAAAACTGTACGTAGGCAATGCAGCCTATACCAATCGCGTTGCTATTACAGATATTTGGGAATGCTATGTTTACGCTTACCTGGTAGGTACTTATGGCCCTATACCTTACAGTAATGCAGGCAAAACAAACAATCCTGATGTGGAGTATGATGATGAAAACACCATCTACACTTCTATCCTCAATCGCTTAAAGGCTGATGCTGCCGCCATAAATGTTAACGGCGATAAAGTAAACCCCGATGTAATTTTCAACGGTAACTTAACCCAATGGATAAAATTTGCCAATTCGTTAAGGTTACGTATTGCTTTACGTGTACAAAATAATTTACCTGATGTTGCCGCTACCCATGTTAAGGATGTGATGGCTAACGAAAGCATGTTAATGACTGCTGATGCTGATGATGCCAAATTTGCTTATGGAACTGCCACAGGCAGCCAATCTGTTTACTACACTCAACTGGTACAGGGAACCGCATTTTTAGGAACCGCAGCGCCGGTTATGAGCGATTATGTGTTTACTTATTTCCGCTCGTATCATGATCCGCGAATTGATGCTTATTTCCAGAAAGCGGCAACGCCTTTTAATATTACAGATACCTTAACCAGTACCAAAAGCAGTTTGCATTATATTGTGTCTTACCCTATACCTCACTTAGGGCAGCCAAAAACACAGCCAAGCCAAACAGCATTGACCGACTGGGGGCTTACCGGTGGGACATTTATTGGAGCCACGGTACCTACTAATTTTAGTACAATGCCTGCTGCGTTAACCGCGTCAACCCGTCCGTTTTATATGATGACTTATGCTGAGGTTTGTTTCCTGAAAGCAGAGGCCGTTATGAAAGGCTGGGGAGGTTCGCAAACTGCCGATCAGTATTATTATGCAGGTATCAATGCCAACTTTGCTTTCTGGGGGTTAACCCCTGCACAGGCATCAGCTTATGAAGCTCAAAATGGCATTAAATGGGGCACAGCTGGCCATGGCTTTAACTATGATCTGGGCTTTATTAGCACCAGTATTCCGGCCGATAACATGACCAAGATCTGGTTACAGGAATGGATAAATTTTTATGATGATGGCGCATTTGATGCCTGGTGCTTGCAACGCCGTACCCATAATCTCATTTTACCGCCGCATACCAATCCGGGCAATAACCCGGGGGTTACAGGTGTTGGCGCTAATTATGCCAACCTGCCCGATCGCTGGTTTTATCCGGTACAGAGCGAAGTTAATACTAACCCTCTTGGGTATGCTAATGGTGTGAAATTACTGGGTAGCCCCGGCGATTATGTATTCACTCCTTTAAAAATAGAACCGGCTTATACTTATCCTAACTGGCCCAAAACTAAAGTATTTATCGACTATAGTTTTGTAGAGAAATGGTACGGTAATAATATAGAAGACCTTACCGCCGCAGGTATAAAATACAGCGTGTTATCAACCTATTAATAAAAAACTGAAGATGAAAAAGAGACATATATATACAATTGGTTGTTTGGCGTTATTAGCGCTAACAAGCGCATTCTCCTGCAAAAAGAAGGAACCAACTGTAGAAGACAACTTCCTGGATTATAAGATCCCCGATGTACCGGTTACAAGTAATTATACGGTAGGTGCATTTTATTACCAATTTGGATCATTTAATACCAATGTTACCCAAAAGCCAACGGTTGGTGGGCCTGGGCCATATTTTTATTCAAACGGTTTCCCGGCACTGGGTACAGCTACAGCACCGGTACTTACCCCGGCTATTATGGATCAGCACGTGGCGGATGCGCAATTGGCTAAGATTGATTACTTTATATTTTCGGTAAGATCGCCCAATTTAAACAACGCCGGTTTCAAAGCCGATTCTAACACCATTGTGTCGTTTTTAAATGCAGCTAACTCATCAAAAACCAACTTCGCTGTTTCCTACAGTCTTGATATTGGGCTGTTAGGCATCACCAACTCTGGCGGCACCAGTGGTAATGGGGTAACCATTGAGTCCAACGCTACTAAACTGGCGGCATTTTATAACGATTTCAAAAGGTTATCCTATTGGATGACCAAGGCTAATTACCAAAAGGTGAATGGCAAATATCTGATCGTAATAAATAACGCACAAGATCTGAACTCAAATAACAATGCCGCATTATATGCGCAGCTCAGGAGCAATTTATCGGCAATGGGTTTCCAGCTTTATATTGTAGGGATGCAAAACCGTTGGTCGCCGCCAGAGCGTTATTTCTATCGTTTCCAGAACTGTACCGATGCGATGTATGAGGCCAATATGTCTGATTATGCGAGTGATATCGACAGGTTTAACCTTTTCCCACAGATGTGCGATCAAAACTTTGCTTACTGGAAAACAACTGTTGAATCATGGGGACAGGAATTTATCCCTTGTGTAATGGCCGGGTATAATTACCAGATTGGTAACCCAACCTCATCAAACCTCAGTGTGCAGCGTACGGCAGATGGTGCTTATTATAAAACATTTACCAATGTGGCTAAACGCAATGCTTCCAAAAGCAGGCTGATATTCGTCGATTCATTTAACAACTTTAGTGTGGATTCGCAGATTGAACCTACCCAAAGTTATGGTACACTTTACCTCGACCTCACCAGGACGGGCTTCAAAGTAAACTAATCAACATGAAAGACCGGGTAATTGCCCGGTCTTTTTTCATGCAAATAAAAATCTGCTTTGGTCACCAATTTATGTGCCTGTTAATACTTTATTAAGCAATAAATAAGCGTTGTGCATTTTTTTGAAGTATTAACCCATTATACTCTATGAACAAAACAAAATATACGCTTTTAGTTACCGCGGTATTGTACGTTAACGCTATTGCTGCAATGCATCATGTAAACAAAAAAGCAGCTCATTTACATGCTGATACCACAGGTTGCAATTGCGATGTAGATAAACAAATAGAGCTGGCTGCCAAAACGAAGGGAAATAAGAAACCAATTAGTACGGTATCGAAAACTAAAACGGATGCTGCTATCCCAAAATACCTCGATCCTAAGGTTCCTATTGAAGAGCGGATAACAGATCTGCTTCCCCGCTTAACGCTCGAAGAAAAAGTTGTTGAGCTAAGCGACAGCTGGGGATCAAAAGCAATTCCACGTTTGAAGATTCCAGCTATGCTAAAAACTGAAGGCTTGCATGGGCAATCTTATTCAACCGGGGCAACTATCTATCCGCAACCCATAGCTATGGCCAGTACTTTTAACACCGATTTAGTTAACAAGATTGGTATAGCCACCGCGGTTGAAAGTAAAGCCGCAAATCTGCGCGTAACCTGGTCGCCGGTGCTGGATGTAGCACGCGATGCCCGTTGGGGCAGGGTAGAAGAAACCTATGGCGAAGACCCTTACCTCGTAAGCCGGATGGGCGTGGCCTGGATCAATGGATTCCAAAGCCTGGGTATGTTGGCCGTCCCCAAACACTTTGCCGGTCACGGCGAACCATTGGGCGGGCGCGATAGCCATGATGTGGGCTTATCAGATAGGATGATGCGTAATATCCACCTCGTGCCATTCAGGGCTGCGGTAGAAGAAGCACATGTTGGTGGCGTAATGGCTGCCTATAGCACATGGAATGCCGTACCCGACAATGGCTCGACCGAATTACTCCAAAAAATACTACGTGAGGAATGGGGTTTCGATGGCATGGTGGTTTCTGACTGCAGCGGCCCCGAAAATTTCCTGTACAAACAATCAACCGTCAGCAATTTAGAAGAGGCCTGTCGCGAAGCTATTCGTGCGGGTGTAGATATTGAATGTGGCTCAGCTTTTAAGAAAGCGCTGAAGCAAGCGGTTCAAGATGGTTATCTAAAAGAGAGCGAACTGGATAATAACCTTCGCCGGGTTTTCAGGGCGAAGTTTAAACTTGGTTTATTTGAAAATGCAGGCTCGCCTGATATGGTTTGGGATAAATTACCAGCCTACAACACACCAGAGCATCAGGCTTTGGCAAGGGAAGTAGCCGTACAAGGATCGGTGTTACTGAAAAATGATCGACAGTTACTTCCATTAAAAAAAGATATTAAAACTATTGCCGTAATTGGCCCCAATGCAGATATTGCACAGATAGGTGATTACTCGGCCAAGCCCGAAGCCAATCAATTGGTTACTGTTTTGCAGGGTATAAAATCGCATGTGAGTGTGGGTACAAAGGTGTTATATGCGCATGGCTGCGATGTGCTGTCGGCGGATACCTCTGGCTTTGCAGAAGCCAAGCAAATGGCCGCTCAAGCTGATGCTGTAGTATTAGTTGTTGGAGATCAATCTGTACGCGAAAATATCCATGATGCATCCAAGCCGACTACAGGCGAAAATGTGGATGGCGCTACTTTAGAAATTCCGGGCGTGCAACGCAGGTTAATCAAAGCTATTCAGGCTACAGGTAAGCCTGTGGTATTGGTACTGGTAAATGGCAAACCTTTTACCCTGAGTTGGGAAGCCGAAAATATTCCAGCCATACTCGAAACCTGGTATCCGGGCGAAGAAGGCGGTAACGCCACAGCTGATCTGATCTTCGGCGACCGTAACCCATCGGGGAAATTGCCTATGACTTTCCCCCGCCATGTAGGCCAATTGCCGTTAACGTATGACTATATGCCATCGGGTCGTAATTATAATTATTATGATATGCCATTTGCGCCACTGTTTCGCTTTGGGTATGGACTAAGCTACACTACCTTTAAGTATAGTAACCTGGTTATTACTCCTAAAAAAGATGATCCCGGTTTTGTATCAATTTCGGTAGATATTCAAAATACAGGCGACCGTGATGGTAATGAAGCAGTACAATTATATGTTACTGATATGGTTACTTCGGTAATTACCCCGGTGATACAGTTGAAAGGAGTGAAGAAGGTTTCGCTCAAAAAAGGAGAAACGCAGACTGTGAATTTTGAATTAACGCCATATCAACTATCTATCTTAAACCCCGGTATGGATAGGGTATTGGAGAGCGGTAAATTCAGGGTGCACATTGGTAGTGCCAGTCCCGAGTTTCCGGGTGGCAATACGGATCAAAAACAGAAGATTGGTTTTAAAGACGCGACTGAAGGTATTTCGGGAGAATTCAACATAGATAAAAACTATAAGGCCAATTTTAGCTATCAGCTTAAAATACCTACAACCGCACATGCCGGCGAAAGCTTCCCGGTTACGGTAACGGTTAAAAATGAGGGCAACCTGCTGGATATTGCCGATCTTAAAATTTACGGTGAAAACTTAATAGATACCCATCGTTTCGAAATAGCAGCGGGCCAAACCAAGAGCTTTACCTTTAATATCACCTTATACCACAGCGGGCAGCAAAATGTAAATGTGGTTTTGGGTTCTAAGATAACCTCGGGCAGTATTCAAGTCTTAAAATCACCTGCAAGGTTACAGTTGACTAATGCTCGTACCGTTATTGGTAACGATGGCGTATTGCATTACAAAGCACTAGCTACCAACGTTGGTAGCGAACCTTATCAAAATACACTAACCATTGCTGCGGATGGTAAAGAGGTTGCGCGTCAATCCCTCACACTTTCGCCGGGCGAACATCGGGATGTTAATATTGATTATGCGTTTCCGCACTCGGGTGCTTTTCAGTTAAAAGTTGGCAGCGATGCACCGCAGCAAATTATTGTGCCGGGAGGAGTGAGCTTAGGACTTAAAGATCCACTGGTGTATCTGAATTTTGATAATGCAACTGATGGCGGCGTGCGCAACGAAGTTACAGGCACTATACTCCCGGTAAAAGGTAAACCCGAATATGCAAATGGCAAGCAAGGTAAAGGCTTTTACACGGCTGATAAAAAGACATTTATTAATGCTGGAAGCTTAGACCTGTACCGGAAACCTTTTACGCTTGCTACCTGGGTAAATATCGATGCTTTAGAAGATGGACAAGCCATGCTATTTGGCGGCCAGGCACCAATGGGAGCCGATATTGATGTAAGCGGGACTAACCTCGCAGCAGGGATCTTCAATAAACAATTATTCTCCTCTTTCCTGGATCGTGATGTGAAGGGGAAAGCCCAAACTGAAACCGGTAAATGGGTTCATGTGGCTTACACCTATAATCCGGATAAAGAGCAAGGCTCGCTATATATTAATGGTAAACTCGATCAGCAGGGGGCGCAAAAACCTTATGCTGGTCCATTGGAAATGATTGGTGGGGCACAGCGCTTTAATCACGGTAAATACACGATGGATGATGTATTAATAACCCGCTCATGCCTGCCTGAGAGCAGCATTAAGCTATTGGCAGATGAAGGTATCAACGCCTTTCAAAAAGGTGAAATAACTACTGATTGGCGCGACCTAACTGCTATGCTTGTCAACTTGAAAGCATCAGCAAATATTCCTTTAAATAGTAATATTAAAGTAACGGTTGAAGTTGGCGATAAAAGCGGTAATAGCATTGATTCTAAAACCATCGACCTAAAATCGGGTGAACAGAGTATCCCTCTAAACGGTATTAAGCCCGGCGCTAAAGTGAAGCTTAAAGTTACGTTTACAGCTACTAAGCTGGGTGTGATACCGACTCTCCAAACGGTTTCGCTCGATGCCATCAGGTGGTCAACCACAGATGAATGGCAGAAGGGCAGCCATTCCGAAAGTTTGAAGATCGGCTTATAATTAGAAAAGAGAAGGCGGGCAAAATGTCCGCCTTTCTTTTTTTAATATCTCTGTATTTTTCTGACTATTAAGCTTTTATTAAACTTCCATTAAACTCCTCATCTACATTCGGTAGTAATAAATACGGTCATTCTGTTTCTCCAACAAGTGGCCTTAATAAACCTAATAACCTATAAAAATGAATTTAAAAACGTTTGTTCCACCGTAGGTTTGGCCTGCTTTTGTCATCGCGCTAATAAACCTCCATAAACATTAACAATCACCAATTATTAAAAAATGAGAAAAGAAATGTTATTATGGGCATCAGCCCTGTTGTTATTTTCGGGCTGTTCTAAAAGTAACCTGGCCGAAAAAAGTGTGAATCCTTTAACTAAAAAAATGACCGGAAGTACTACCTTATTATCGGGTACCGGCGATGTAGTGGGCAAAATAACCGTGGGCTATCAAGGTTGGTTCGGCTGTGCCGGCGATAACTCTCCATACAACAGCTGGACACACCAAAACCTGGAATGCTGGCCCGATGTTCGCCAATATACCACCACCTACGCAGGCGATAAATTTAACCAGGCCGGTGTGCAACAAGCAGCTTTTAATGGCAATCTGGGTAATGGCCAGCCAGCCAAAATGTTTTCATCGTACGACCAATCGACCGTTAATGTGCATTTCTTATGGATGCAGCAAAACGGTATTGACTGTGCCGCCTTACAAAGATTTGGAGGTGCGCTAAACACAGACGCGCGCGACAAAGGTTTCCGTGATGGCATGGCTACCCGCGTACAAAATGCAGCGCAAACTTACGGGCGCAAGTTTTATATCATGTATGACATCTCGGGCTGGACTAACTTCCAAACAGAAATGAAGACCGATTGGACCAGCTTCATGAGCGCACATACCACATCATCGGCTTATGCCAAACAAAACGGCAAACCGGTAGTGTGTATCTGGGGTATTGGTTTCGCTAACAGGCCAGGCAATGTTACCTCATGGTCTGATGTTATTAACTGGTTTAAATCTCAGGGATGCTATGTAATTGTTGGGGCACCGGGCAATTTCAGTACAGATACGGCAAACCAGGCTGCCTATAACCTGGCCGATATGCTGATGCCATGGCGGGTTGGCGCTACCACCAATTTCCAAACGATGGATGCCAATGATCTTACTTATTGCAATGCGCATAACATCGATTATCAAACTGATATTTATCCGGGTACTGCTTTCTACAACTCTAATGCTTCAAGGCCTAAAAATGAAATCCCGCGGGTACATGGCGATTTTATGTGGTCGCAATTCGCCGGGGCGAAGAATGCTAATGTAAGCAGCGTTTATATTTCGATGTTTGATGAAATGAACGAAGCTACAAGTATCTTAAATTGTGCCGAAGATGCTTCATCTATCCCGGCAGGCAATTATTTCCTGACGCTGGATGCAGATGGCACCCATGTTTCGTCCGATTTTTATCTGCGCCTGGTTAATGATGGTGGTAAAATGATTAAAGGGCAAATTGCCTACACGGCATCGCACCCTACACCGCATGTGTTAACACCACCTGCAAGTTTAACGCCGCATGTGCTTTCCAGTTCTTCGATCCAGATCAACTGGTCGCAGGTTGCAGATGCGCCGGTTTATAATATTAAACGGGCTACAGTAAGCGGTGGTCCATATACTACGGTTGCCGCCGGTGTTACAGGTGGCACTTACACTAACACAGGTTTAACAGCTAATACTACTTATTATTATGTAATATCGGCAGGTTATATCAATGGTGGTGAGAGTACCAACAGCGGGCAGGTTAGTGGCAAAACCAATCCATAATACATTAAAATTAACCATTTATAGTAGCAAAGGGTGCGAATAATTATTCGCGCCCTTTGCTGTTTTATAACAAACAAAGGCTATAAAGCTTTGCTGCTAAGCTTATTTTTTATAGCTTAGCTTATTCGTGTAAGCCGCGACGCTTTCTGTTGTCCGGAAAACCTATAAATTGATTTTTTGCTTTAGATGTTGTTAATGCATGGTAACTGGTTTATTATGAGATGGTGTGGATTTAAAATATTTGTAATTACAGCTATTTTAACGGTGGGTGCTTTTCAGTGTACTTTTGCCGAATCATACGGCTTAAGCTTTTACAGCCATGAAGTAGTACAGGATAAACGTACCTCCCTGCAATTAAATACAGGCAATACACTGCAATCAAAAGATAATTTTTCTGTTACTTTCGATCTTTCATTCATCGCCCATCAGGAGATCTATTTCGGTTATATATTCCGACTGATCAATGATAACAACCAGAATATCGATCTTATTTATGATAATCAGCCAAACACTAAACATTTTAAACTGATTGTTGGCGAGCATTTAACCCAGATACAATTTAACCTGCCCGATAAGCTGCTTTTTGAAGATTGGACCAATTTTAAAATTATAGCCGATTTTAAAAATGACAAAATATCCTTAATAGCAGGTGGTAATACTTACATCGAAAATAATGCGCATTTAAAGCAAGGGAGTAACTATAAGTTACTGTTTGGGGCTAATGCTTATAAGCAGTACCAGTCTACAGATCTTCCGCCTATGAAGCTGCGGGATGTTAAGCTGTTACAGCAGGATAAACTGGTTGATTACTGGCCTTTGAACGAATATAGCGGCAATATAGCCGTTGAAACTGTTAATCAGAATAATGGCGTGGTAACTAACCCGCTTTGGCTAAGATCCCGTCACCGCAACTGGCAGCTCGAAAAGGAACTTACCGTGCCTGGGATTGTAAGTTCGGCGTTTGATGCAAAAACACAAAGCATTTACCTGGTTACTTCCGATTCTGTGATCGTATACTCGGCTAATGGCTCTAAAAAAATGCATGGCCTTGGTTATGCCACTGGTACAGAAGAGTTGGTGCCGGGCGACCAATCCCTCTATTTCGATAATAAGCTATATTACATTTTTACTGATAAAAAGCTGGTAGCCACCTATAATACGGAAAATAAAAACTGGGATCAACGATTAAAAAAACTTCCTTCATTTACCAATTACGGCCATTTAAACAAATTTTTCTCGGCCAGGGATACTTCATTATATATAATCGGCGGCTACGGTCAGCTGATTTATAAAGACAGTGTTTCGAAGTATAATGTTAGCAATCATCAATGGGAATATGTAAAGACTAAGGGCGATGCTTTTACACCAAGATACCTTGCAGGCTTAGGCACAACAGCTAATGCAGATACTGCTTATATTTTAGGCGGATACGGCAGCGCATCGGGCCAGCAAATTGTAAACCCACGCAATTTGTATGATATGATGCGCTATACGGTAAAAGATAAAACCTTTAAAAAGCTCTTCGATCTGGATTCGAAAGGAGAGGACTTTGTTTTTGCCAATTCATTAATTATCGATCAAAAAGCTAAAACTTATTATGGTCTGATTTTTCCTCAGCATAAATACAATTCGCATTTGCAGTTAATCAGGGGATCGTTAGAGAACCCATCGTACCAGGTTGTTGGTGATGCCATTCCTTTCCTGTTCCATGATGTTTCGTCATTTGCCGATCTGTATTACAGCAGCGAGACCGGGAGCTTTTTTGCTGTGACCTTATTGCAGGATAACAATAATACCCATATTAAGATTTATTCGCTGGCTGGTCCGCCCGAGGTATTACAGGCTACCGCATCATTGGCAAGCACTGCTGGTTTTAAAGCATGGTGGCTGGAAGTATTTATTGGTGTACTTGCAGTAATTGGCGGTATCTTATATTTAAAGAGAGGTAAGCCAACCCAATTTACCCCGCATATAAACGAAGAGCCTGTTGCACCAAGGCCGGTAGTAAACCACGTTGCTCACCAGGAAACCGAAGAGATTATTGCAAGCATTGAGTTTCCGGTAGTGCCTAACCCGACCAGAAATGCTATTTACCTGTTTGGCGACCTGCACTTATTTACAGATCAGGGTGCGGAAATCACCAAAGCATTCACCCCGCTTTTAAAAGAGTTGTTCCTGATCATCACCCTATATTCTATTAAATGGGGCAGGGGGGTTAGTTCCGAAAAGCTGAATGAGATTCTGTGGTTCGATAAATCGGAAAAAAGCGCACGCAATAACTGTTCGGTTAATATTGTGAAGCTGAAAACCCTATTGGATAAGATGGGGCATTACCATCTTTCGAAAGATACCGGCTATTGGAAAATAGATATTGATTACGATGCGATTTTTGTGGATTACTATAATTACCTCAGCATTGTATCCAACAAAGAAGAGCTCGACAAGCAAAAGATTTTACAACTTACGCAAATCACCCAACGCGGTAATTTCCTGTCGAATATTGAGTACGAATGGCTGGATACTTTTAAGTCTGATGTATCAAACGAGATCATCGACTGCTACCTGCAGTTTGCCAATTCGATGAAGATCTCTGATGATCCACGTTTCCTTATCAAACTGGCTAACGATATTTTCTATTTCGACCCTGTTAATGAGGATGCCATGATCCTGAAATGTAAAGCGCTATCGTTCCTGGGCAAACACTCGCTGGCCAAAACCACTTACGAGAGTTTCAATAAAGAGTACAAGGAAATTTATGGGGAGGATTTTGAGAAGAATTTTCACGCCGTAATGGAATAATTTCTATTAACCGTCAAAAAAACGTTCATTAATTTCGGGATTAGGCATTTATTAAAGTTTTGTTAATCGCTGCCGGTTAATTTGTATTCCATAATTAACCATTTAACTAATTAACCAAAAGCGATGAGACAATCTCTATCAGTTAAAATCCCCTCATTTAATATTAAAAACCGGTTAAGCGCATTTTGTGCTGCGCTTGTATTTTCGGTGACCGTTCTATTTTCTTCGGGCAGCGTTATGGCACAAAAAAATCCATTCATCACCAGTATGTATACTGCCGATCCATCAGCCCACGTATGGAAAGATGGCAGGTTGTACGTATATGCATCGCACGATATTTTCCCGGCTCGTGGTTGCGATCTGATGGATCAGTATCACGTGTTTTCTACCAATGATATGGTTCACTGGAAAGATCATGGCGAAATTTTACGCGCAAGCCAAGTGCCATGGGGCAGACCAGAAGGCGGTTTTATGTGGGCGCCTGATTGTGCCTATAAAAATGGGACTTATTACTTCTATTTCCCGCACCCAAGCGGCGAGGGTAAACTGTGGAACAGTACCTGGAAAATTGGTGTAGCAACCAGCAAAAGCCCGGCAAGCGGCTTTAAAGTGCAAGGCTATATCAAAGGCCTCGACCCGATGATTGACCCATGTGTTTTTGTTGACGATGACGGCCAAGCTTACCTGTTTTACGGCGGTGGCGGCACCTGTAAAGGCGGCAAGTTAAAAGACAACATGATGGAAGTTGATGGCGAAATGCAAAAAATGGAAGGCCTACAGGATTTCCACGAAGCCAGCTGGGTACACAAAAGAAACGGTATCTACTACCTGTCGTATTCAGATAATCATGATGTAAACGGTAAACACAACCAGATGCGCTATGCTACAAGCAAAAGTCCGCTTGGCCCGTGGACTTACCAGGGCATTTATATGGAACCGACAGATAGCTTTACCAACCACGGTTCGATAGTTGAATACAAAGGTCAGTGGTGGTCGTTTTATCACAACAGCTCATTATCTAACAACGATTGGTTAAGATCAATCTGCGCTGATAAATTATATTATAATGAAGACGGTACCATCAAAATGGTAGTGCAAACAACCGGGGCAGAGAAGAAGTAGCCGATCCTATATTTACCTTAAAAAAATCAGGAGCACGAATGTGCTCCTGATAACCAATTACGAACAGCGGCTGAGAGCCAATAAGGAATAATTTTTTTATTACTCAAATAACGCGCTGAAGCCTTAAGAAATTTATAATTTCTGATTAATAACAGCTTAAACGCTGTTTTTTTTGAATTAATAATCGCCTTCTTTTATTAATTTGCCCCATCCAATTTAATTAACCCATATATCCTGATGATAAAAAAACATTTGCTATTTGCCTGCTTAGCATCCACTATGCTATCGATTGCAGATATGCCTGTTATGGCGCAAGACAAAGCTCCCGTTTTTAGGAACGCTGCCTTACCTATTAATGAGCGCGTTAATAACCTGGTAAGCAGCCTTACCCTCGAAGAAAAAATTTCACTGCTGGGTTACCAAAGCAAAGCCGTACCACGTTTAGGCATCCCAGCTTATAACTGGTGGAACGAAGCTTTGCATGGCGTTGCCCGTGCAGGCGAAGCAACCGTATTTCCGCAGGCTATAGGTATGGCCGCTACTTTTAATGATGCGCTGTTAAAACAGGTAGCGTCGGCAATTTCTACCGAAGCCAGGGCGAAATATAATCTAGCCAGTGCTAAGGGTATGCATCCACAGTATATGGGCTTAACTTTTTGGTCACCCAACATTAATATTTTCCGTGACCCACGCTGGGGCCGCGGACAGGAGACCTACGGCGAAGACCCATACCTAACCGGCCGTATGGGAACTGCCTTTGTTAGAGGTATGCAGGGCGACGATCCCAATCATTTAAAAACAGCAGCATGTGCCAAACACTTCGCTGTGCATAGCGGCCCGGAAGCTGGTCGTGGTGCTTTTAATGCGGTGATAGATCAGAAAGATCTGCGCGAGACTTATCTCCCTGCATTTCATCAACTGGTTAATGCCGGGGTGGAATCTGTAATGGGCGCTTATAACCGTGTAAATGGCGAGCCTTGTAATATAAGCCCAACGCTATTGGGCATTTTAAGAAACGAATGGGGTTTTAAAGGCCATTTGGTAACCGATTGCGGTGCTTTGGATGATATTTGGGAGAGCCACAAAGTATTACCCAACCGTGTAGCTGTGGCGGCTGCTGCGGTTAAAGTTGGTGTTAACCTTGATTGCTCAACCCTGTTGCAAACCGAAGTAATGCAGGCCGTAAAAGAAAACCTGTTAACCGAAAAGGAAATTGATGCAACATTAAAAACCTTATTGGCCACCCAATTTAAACTGGGTTTTTATGATGACCCGGCCAGCTCACCGTACTCGGCTTATGGTGCGGATAGTGTAGGCACAGCTTACCACGTACAGCTTGCCCGCAAAATTGCAGAGCAGGGCATGGTGTTGCTGAAAAATAACAATAACCTGTTACCCCTTAATAAGGATAAGGTAAACAATATTTTGGTGATGGGCCCTAATGCTTTTAATGCTGATGTGTTGTTGGGTAACTACCGCGGCATCTCGTCTGACTTGGTGACTTTTACCGAGGGTATTACCAAGGCGGCTGGTCCAGGTATAACGGTTCAATATCAGATAGGAAGTGATCTGGTTGATTCGACGAAAATTCAATACGTAGGCGATGCCCGCAGCAGCGATGTAACGTTTGCAGTTATCGGCTTATCGCCTTTAATGGAAGGCGAAGAAGGAGATGCTTTCTTATCTAAAAATGGTGCAGACAAGGCCGATTTGCGTTTGCCTGCCGTGAATATCGCTTTTATGAAAAAACTGCGTAAGGAGAGCAATAAACCTATTGTTGCCGTAGTAACGTCGGGCAGTGCCCTGGATATTGCTGAGATAGAACCTTATGCTGATGCCATAGTTTTGGCCTGGTATCCCGGCGAGCAAGGCGGTAATGCATTTGCTGATATTGCTTTCGGAAAAGTTTCGCCATCAGGGCACTTGCCGGTTACTTTCTATAAATCGCTTAAAGACTTGCCTGATTATAAGGACTACAACATGAAAGGCCGTACCTATCGTTACTTTAAAGGCGATGTGGAATATCCTTTCGGTTATGGATTGAGCTACACTACATTCGATTACCAATGGACAGCCCAGCCTAAAACCACTTATACAGAAGGTCAAAAGGTTAGCTGCTCAATTAAAGTAGCCAATACCGGCAAAATGGATGGCGACGAAGTGGTACAAGCCTACATTACTTATCCCAACATCGACAGAATGCCTGTTAAAGAACTGAAACAGTTTAAACGGGTAACAGTAAAAAAAGGAGATCAGCAGGAAGTTAATATTGAAATACCATTAGCTGATCTGGAAAAATGGGATTTGAAACAAAAGAAATGGAAACTGTACAAAGGCCAGTATCAGGTAGTATTGGGCAGTAACTCTGCCGATAAAAAATTGGCTGCCTCATTTACCGTAAAATAATCATGAAGAAGTTAGCCTTAGTATATGTACTGGTTTGCTTTGGGTTTAGTGTTTACGCACAATCGCCTGCTAAACAAACAACCATTTGTAATCCATTGAATCTTAGCTACCGGTTTATGCCCGATACGCCCTCGAGGCGCGAAGCAGCTGATCCGGCAATTATCCTGTTTAAAAACAAATACTACCTGTTCGCTTCAAAATCTGGCGGGTATTGGAAATCTGATAATCTCATTAGCTGGAATTTTATTACATCGGCCGATTTGCCTTTGGAGGATTATGCCCCCGCTGCCGTTGTTGTTAAGGATACAGTTTATTTTATGGCTTCAACCGGTCAGGGTAAGCAAAAAATCTATAAAACCAACGATCCTGATTCGGGTAAATGGCAGGTGGCTAATGCCGACTTTCCAATCAAGATGACTGACCCAGATTTATTTTTGGACGATGATGGTAAACTGTACTTCTATTACGGTTGTTCAGACAAAACACCAATCTATGCAGTTGAGCTTGATAGAAAGACCTTAAATCCCATATGCAAACCGGTTGAATGCTTTAACAGTGATATTGAAAACCACGGCTGGGAACGCCCCGGCGATTATAATGAACGCAGCAGCAGGCCTTGGGTAGAAGGCTCATGGATGACGAAGCATAACGGTAAATACTATCTGCAATACGCCATGCCCGGCACCCAATACAAAAGCTACGGCGATGGTGTTTATGTAGCCGATAACCCTTTAGGCCCTTTCAAAATACAAGTTACTAACCCGGCCTCTTACAAACCCGAAGGCTTTATTGCAGGGGCAGGCCACAGCAGTACCTTTCAGGATAAGTTTGGTAACTACTGGCATGTATCTACCATGACTATCTCGGTAAAGCACATGTTTGAGCGCAGGTTGGGTTTATTCCCAATGTTTTTTGACAAGGATGGTGAGTTGTATACCTATACCGCATTTGGCGATTTTCCGCATGTAATCCCGCAAAAGCACATCAACGGACCAGAAGATTTTCAGCCCCGTTCCATGCTGCTTTCTTATAACAAACCGGTGCAGGTTTCATCGGCCTTGCCTAATCATCCCAAAGCCAACGCAGTTAATGAAGATGTGCGTACTTATTGGAGTGCCGGAACCGGTAACAAAGGTGAGTGGATAAGTGTTGACCTGCAAAAGCGAAGCCGTGTAAATGCTGTACAGATAAACTTTGCTGAGGAAAGTGTGCATTTATTAGGCAGATCAGATTCCATTTATTACCAATATCTGCTCGAATATTCATCAGATAATAAAACCTGGAAAACCATCAAAAACAAAATCCTTAAAACGGATTTACCGCATGATTATATTGAGTTGGCTACACCTGTTTCAGCAAGATATATCCGCTTAACCAATAAACATGTTCCGGATGGTAAATTTGCTGTTTCAGGATTGCGTGTATTTGGCAAAGGAAATGGCAAAGTACCTGCCGTTGTTAGCGGACTTACTGTTAACCGCAATACCGATGCCCGTAATGTTTCATTAAGCTGGAAAAAGAGTTCAGGAGCAGTTGGCTATAATGTAAGGTTCGGTACGGCCCCCAATAAACTGTATTTAACTTACCAGGTGTTAAATGCAAATGAGGTAACCATTCACAGCCTTACCCGCCAGCAAAAATATTATTTTGCTGTTGATGCCTTTAATGAGAACGGCGTAACCAAAGCCGTTAAGGTTACTGGCGCTCAATAAACATCTTTTCTGTTAATTGGTGACAATTTCAGGGATTGTCACCAATTAATTACCTTCTACTACATCTATTAGCTATTAATTAAGCTTTTGTTAACCTCTAAAAATAATTTCGGAGCATAAATAACAACCAATTTATTAAGCCGAAATTATGATAAGACTAAAACTCGCTTTTTTGAGCTGGATAGTGCTTTGTGCTGTATATACTGTACAGGCTCAAAATGTACATAGTAAAACTACCCTATACCCAACCTACAAAGGGCTGGTAATGGCCGGTTACCAGGGCTGGTTTAGGGCGGCCGGTGACGGCACCAGTGCCCGTGGATATTCTTACGGTAACGAAAAACAATCGAGTATTGATATGTGGCCCGATGTTACCGAATACGAAAAAACTTACGAAACCCCGTTCAAAAATGCCGACGGGAAACCATCACGCATGTTTAGTTCGGCCGATAAAAGTACGGTTGATCTGCACTTTAAATGGATGCAACAGTATGGCGTAGATGGCGTTTTTATGCAGCGTTTTTACGGCAATGTAAAAGCTCGTGACAAAGAATCATCAGCCATTATACAGAATGCTTTTGAAGCTGCTTCTAAATATAAACGTGCTATTGCTGTGATGTACGATTTGTCGGGTTTAAACCCTGGTGAAGATTGTTCGGCAATTATTGAGGACTGGAAATACATGGTTGATCAGATTAAGGTAACCAACCAATCAGGTACTAAAACCTACCTGCACGAAAACGGTAAACCTGTGGTATGTATCTGGGGAGCTGGGTTTCCTGATCGTCCTTACAACATCCGCAACATCGGTCTTGATAGGCTGATTGATTTTTTAAAGAATGACCCCGTATATGGTGGCTGCGCGGTTATGCTGGGCGTACCAAACTCCTGGCGTACCCTGCGTGCCGATTGCGTTAGCGACCCTTACCTGCACCAGTTAATTAAACAATGTGATATCGTGTTGCCATGGGCTGTACAACGTTATTCGCCTTTATTGCATAACGACATCGACCGTTACCGTGATGATATTATTGACGATATTAAATGGTGCCGCGAAAATAACCTGGAGTATGTGCCTTGTGTGTATCCGGGTTTCAGCTGGCATAATCTGAGTCTTCATGCTTTCCCTGATGATATTAAGCCCAATGCTTCAATACCAAGGCAAGGCGGCCGTTTCTACTGGCAAATGATGTCAACAGCCATGTCGGCAGGGGCAAGTATGCTGTATGTGGCCATGTTTGATGAAATTAACGAAGGCACTGCCATCTTTAAAGTAACCGATCATCCACCGGTAACACCTGCCGGAAACGGCGTACATTTCACTGATCTGGAAGGTGTACCATCAGATCGCTACCTGTGGTTAACAGGGGAGGCTGCTAAAATGCTGAAAAGAGAAAAACCATTGGTGTTTAAAATGCCGGTACAGGGCGCATCCAAATAAGGTAAACCCAAAAGCTGATGATAAAGAAACTGATATGCTTTTTATTGGTGCTGCAGGTATGCCATGTGTGTAAAGCGGTTACCAAAGTAGCCTGTATAGGCGCAAGTATTACCTATGGCGCAACAGTAAAAAATCGGGAACATAATTCGTATCCGGCACAGCTTCAAACCATGCTGGGCAACAAATACCAGGTTAATAATTATGGCGTAAGCAGCTGCACTATGCTCAAGCACGGCGATCATTCTTATTGGAACACCAAAGAATATCAGGCCGCTTTAGCAAGCAATCCCAATATTGTTTTTATCGATCTGGGAGGTAATGATGCCAAATTGGTTAACCGGGTTTATTTGAACGAGTATACTGCTGATTGTAAAGCCATGGCTGCGGCATTTGCTGCATTGCCTACGCACCCGCGTGTGATATTATTGTTGCCAGTAGTTTCTTTTGATAAAGATACTACTGGTATCTGGGACCCGGTTATTGTAAACCAGGTGATGCCAAAAATGCGCCAGGCGGCTTATGATGATAAGTTGGAGGTGATAGATATTCATTCACTTTTAGTTAATCATCCTGAATTAATGCCCGATAAAATCCATCCTGACTCTACAGGTTCTAGGATTATTGCCCGCCGTTTGCACGATCAACTGGTTATCAAAAGGGATCCCGGCTTCAATATTTTTAATGCAATTGATCAGCAGAAAAGTGAAAGCCAGTTTTATGGGTATGCTTGTGCCGATTTTACATTGAATGGGCATCAGTGCAAAGTGGTTAAACCAAAATGGTCGGCACCGCAGCATCCCTGGGTTTGGCGGGCACGTTTCTGGGGACATGAGCCCCAGACTGACATTGCTTTGTTAGAGCGTGGCTTCCATATCGTTTATTGTGATGTGGCCGAGTTATTTGGCAATGCCGAAGCCATAGCGCAATGGAACCAATTTTATGATGAATTGCATAAAGGAGGCCTGGGGCCAAAAGCAGTAATGGAGGGCATGAGCAGGGGAGCAGTCTACGCCTTAAACTGGGCGGCTGTAAATCCTACCAAGGTAGCCTGTGTATATATCGATAACCCCTTATTGGATATGAAATCCTGGCCTGCTGGTTTGGGTAAAGTAGTCCCTCCGGCAAATGAAGAATTAAAGCAATTTAAGGCTGATTATCACTTGGAAACAGATGAGCAAGTACGAAACTTTAAAGGCAGCCCGATTGACAAGGTAGCCGACATTGTTAAAGGACATTATCCCATCCTGATACTTTGTGCGGATGCAGATGAGGCCGCAATTCCCGACGAGAACACCCTGCCGTTTGAAAAACAGATGAAAGCATTGGGCGGAAGCATCACGGTACTTCATAAACCAGGCTTTAAGCATCACCCGCACAGTCTGCCTAATCCAACGCCAATTGTGGAGTTTATTCTTAATTCAACCCAATTATAATTCAGCCAATAAATTATTAAAATCTAAAAGAACCGCTTTAAGTGTCAATTAATCATTTATTATAAGTTTATTAATTAACCCGCACTTAATTTACCCAATCAACCGATAACCATTATAACCTAATATACCCATGAGGAAATCTCTGTTTATACTTATACTTTTTTGTTGTAGTAAGGCCATGGCGCAAAATGGCCAGGAAGAAAATTCCGGCGCTGGTAACCTGAAATACATAGACCCACGCATTGGCAACGTAGGCCAGTTGCTTGAACCTACAAGGCCAACTGCACAACTGCCCAATCAAGTGATCCGAATGTATCCGGAAAGGGCTAATTACAAAGATGATCAGATCTCGAGCTTTCCGCTTACCATCGTCTCGCACCGTTTAGGCGAAGTGTTCTCGTTAAAGCCGATCAATAACACACCTGTTGCTGCATCATGGCAGCAAAAGCAAGCTTATGATAACGATTTGGAGGTAACCCGCCCATGGTATTATTCAACCTATTTAATCGACGACGATATAACCGTCGAATTTACCCCCGGCAAAAAAACGGGTATCTATAAGTTTACTTTCCCACAAAATGCAGCCAATAAAAGCCTTTTGTTCGGTCAGTACAACAATGCGCCCGGCTCATTCAAATTTACTTCGGGCAACACCTTAACAGGCGTAGAAACCTATCATGATAATATTAAAGTTTACATGTATGGCGTTTTCAGCACCGTCGGTAAATTCGGGACGGAGAGAAAAGGCCATTTGGCAGATTCAACCGCTATCGAAGGTAAAGGGATCGGTGCATGGGTAAGTTTCGCTGATAAAAACACCAATGTAGTTGAGTTCAGATACGCTATTTCTTACATCAGCGCCGCGCAGGCTATGGCCAACTTTAACGAAGAAATTAAAGGCAAAGAATTTAACGAGATCAAGAGATCAGGAGAAAATGCCTGGGCCAGTGTGGTAGATAAAATTGAGGTAGAAGGTGGTACCGAGGCACAACGCAGATCGTTCTACTCAGCTTACTACCGTTGTAACGAGCGGATGGTTGATATTACTGAAGACGGCCAATATTACAGTGGTTACGATAACAAGATCCACCAAACACAACGCCCGTTTTATGTGGACGATTGGACATGGGATACTTACCTCGCTCTACACCCGCTGAGGGCTATTGTTAATCCTGCCATGGAATCAGACATGCTGAACTCTTATGTAACCATGTATCAGCAAAGCGGTTGGATGCCAACTTTCCCGGTTCTGTTTGGCGATCATGCCTGTATGAATGGTTTCCACTCATCAGTAATGATTTTGGATGACTATCGCAAAGGCATTAAAGGTTTTGATACCCAACAAGCTTATAACGGCATGCTGAAAAATGCAACCCAGGCTACCATGTTGCCGTGGAGAAACGGCCCTAAAGGCGAATTGGAAGATTTTTACTATGCAAAAGGCTATTTCCCGGCGTTAAGACCAAGTGAAAAAGAAACAGTAGCAATGGTGCACCCATTTGAAAAAAGACAAGCTGTAGCAGTAACGCTTGGCGGTAGTTATGACGACTGGGCTGTAAGCGAATTTGCTAAAGAACTGGGTAAAACTAAAGATGCAGAAACCTTTAGCCTGCGTGCTAAAAACTATAAAAATTTGTGGAACGAGCAGCTGAAAATGTTTATGCCGAAAGACAACAAAGGCCAATGGATTATGATTGACCCTAAGTTTGATGGTGGCATGGGCGGCCGTGATTATTACGACGAAAACAATGGCTGGACTTACTTATGGCAAGTACAGCATGATGTTAACGGATTAATCGGGTTAATGGGTGGCAAGCACGATTTTGAAGCCAAACTTGATCAACTGTTCCGCGAACCGCTTGACAGGTCGCAATATGAGTTTTGGGCCAAGTTTCCGGATGCTACAGGTTTGGTTGGCCAATACTCAATGGGTAATGAGCCAAGCTTCCACATCCCATATCTATACAATTACACCGCACCATGGAAAGCTCAGAAACGCGTTCGCTTTTTGTTAGATGTGTGGTATAAGGATAACATCTTCGGTATCCCTGGCGATGAAGATGGTGGTGGCATGTCGGCATTTGTGGTGTTTAGCTCTATGGGCTTTTATCCAATTACGCCGGGTGTGCCAATGTATACCATCGGTAGCCCGGTGTTTAGTAAGGTGACTATTAAATTGCCTAATGGGAAGCAATTTAAACTGGTGGCCAATAACTGCTCGGTTGTGAATAAATACATCCAAAGCGCAAAGCTAAACGGACAAACTTTAAATACGCCATGGTTTACGCACGATCAATTAACCGGCGGGGGAGTACTTGAATTAGAGATGGGGCCTAAACCTAATAAAACCTGGGGAGTGCAATAGTGCCTCCCAAATACTAAACCGATACTAATTATACCTAAGCAGAATGAACTTGTTTACATACAAAAAACTGGCCGGTTATGCACTTGCAATAAGTGCATTGCTTGCCTTTAAAGAATATAAAGCACCCTTATACCCCTACAAAGATGCCCGCTTACCTGTTGAAAAACGGGTAGCCGATTTACTTAGCCGCATGACCACGGATGAGAAAATAAGGCAGTTGGATATGTTTTGGGGCAAAGAGATCAGCGATTTGCAAGGAAGGCACGAAGCTTCTTCTTTTTCGGAAGAAAAGACGGCCAAAATGTTCGGCACTTTAGGCGCGGGTTCCATTCATGACTTTTATCCGCTTACGGCAGATCTATCAAACCAGGTGCAGAAATACGCGATAGAACATACCCGTTTAGGCATCCCGGTTTTGTTTATCGAAGAAGGTTTGCATGGTTATTCGGGCAAAGGAAGTACTTCTTTCCCGATACCCTTGCAACTGGCCAGCTCATGGGATACTTCATTGGTTCACAAGGTAGGCCGTGTAATTGCCACCGAAGCACGTGCACATGGAACAGACATGATCTTAGGACCTGTACTTTGCTTACCCCACGACCCACGTTGGGGCCGTGTTGAAGAAACTTATGGCGAAGACCCTTTTCTGGATGCTGCTAACGGCGTAGCGATGGTTAGAGGTTTACAGGGATCTGGCTTGAGTAGCAACAATTCGGTAATTGCCGAGCCTAAGCACTTTGCTGTTCACGGTATCCCCGAAGCGGGAAGTAATACAGCACCGGTAAACATCGGCGAGCGCGAAGCAAGATCAACCTTTTTATATGTGTTCGAGAAAGCAGTACGCGAAGGTGGTGCAATGGGTATGATGGCCGCCTACAGCGAACTGGATGGTGTGCCTTGTGTAGATAATAAATGGTTGCTAACCGATGTGCTGCGTAAGGAGTGGGGTTTCAAAGGTTTTGTACTGTCTGATCTGGGCGCTATCAAGATGTCGCTCGAGAATCATCATATCGCTACAGATACCAGCGATGCATTGGCGCAAACCTTTAACGCGGGGCTAAACATGCAGTTTTATGATTTTAGCCACCAGGGATTTATGGATGCGGTGAAGAAAGCCATCAATGATAAAAAACTAAGCATCGAACAACTTAATAAAACTGTTGCCGATGTATTGAAGGTGAAGTTTTTGTTGGGTTTATTTGATCATCCATATATTGACAATGCATTGGTCAGCAAAGTTTTCCATACCGAACAAAGCCAGCAATTATCACTGAAAGCTGCGCAGGAAGGTATTGTGTTGTTGAAGAACGAGCAGTCAGTACTTCCCTTAAAATCAAATGTAAAATCAATAGCAGTTATCGGCTCACTGGCAGAGAGTACGTATTTGGGAGGCTATTCTAATACCGAAGATAAAGCCATTTCTATTTTAGATGGTTTGAAGCAACGCGGAGGTGATCTGAAGATCCATTTCGAAAAAGGTTATTCTTCTGATTCGACACAAAGCGGTCTTAATCTTAAAGATAAAGCCGTTGATCTGGCTAAAAACTCTGATGCGGTAATTTTAGTTTTGGGCGAAGACCTGAGCATAGTAGGCGAGGGGAAAGACCGCGCCGGTCTTGACTTGGATGAACGCCAACTTAACTTAGCAAAAGCTTTGCAGGCAACAGGTAAACCAGTTGTTGCAGTGCTGGCAAATGGCAGGCCATTATGTATTAACTGGGTAGCGCAGCATATCCCTGCAGTTGTAGAGAGCTGGTTTGCCGGCGAAAAATCTGGTTTGGCTATTGCCGATGTATTGTTGGGTAAAGTTAATCCATCCGGCAAATTGCCGATTACTTTTCCGCGTTCGGTTGGGCAAATCCCTTTTTATTATAATCATAAACCAACCTCGTATCATAAATATGTGGACGAAAAAGATACGCCGTTATTTTCCTTCGGTCATGGGTTAAGCTATACCACTTTTAAGTATGATGATATTAAACTTTCATCAACCAAAGTTGCGCTTAATCAAGATATAAAGGTGAGTGTTAAAATTACCAACAGCGGTAATGTTGCCGGTACCGAAGTAGCACAATTATACATCCGTGATGTGGTGAGCAGCGTTACAACACCAGTTATGTCGCTTAAAGGTTTCCAGCGTGTTTCACTTAATCCTGGTGAAAGCAGGGTAGTGGAGTTTACAGTTAAATCTGCAGAACTTGCTTTGTGGAACAGGCAAATGAAACATGTAGTTGAGCCCGGCGAATTTAAAGTAATGGTGGGCAGTTCATCAGCAGATATCCGCCAGCAGGGAAGTTTCCGGGTAACTGCCAATTAAAAATAATCGTTAAAAAATATACCTGAACCTTTGAGTTTTTTAGTTGATTTGACTGTGCTTATCAGATTTGATAAGCGCAGTTTTTCGGCTTAAACCGTTAAACTAATTTATATACCAATTATGAAAAAACACATCTTGACGAACAATCTTCTAAATCTATCGTTACAGCCCGATCCCTTGTGGATTATAGGCCTAAAATTCATTATATCAGGACTCTATCAAACTAATAAACCTATTAATACCGGGCTTTTTAAGATTTTTTAATGATTTATGCTTATTAATACCTTAATTAATTAAATGTATTTTGTTGATTATCAAATTGTTATAATGTGATTAATAAAATAAGCGCTTATTAATTCATAATTAGTATTTCATTAATTGCCTGGCATTAATATTACCAATGATTTTATAAACCAATATTATTAAAACCTAAAATAAATAGCATGAAAAAACTTTTATGTATGTTATTGACATGTTTTATAACCTTCGAAAGCGGCACTCTACTGGCATTTTCGAATCATAAAATGTCAATAATTATCCCGCCTGTCGACGTTAGCGGAACAGTGAAGGATAACAAAGGCGAACCCCTGATTGGTGTCAGCATTAAAATACAAGGTACATCTACCGGTACACTTACAGATGCCAAGGGCGTGTTTCATTTACACGTTGCCGATAACGCTGTTTTAATTTTTACCTATACCGGTTTCAAACAAATAAGCGTACCTGTTAACGGCCTTACTAACATGAACATCACCATGGAAGAAGAAGCGACCATGCTGAAAGAAGTAGTGGCAGTAGGTTACGGTGTGCAGCGTAAAAGCGATGTAACAGGATCAACAGCTACAGTATCGGCAAAAGAAATTGCTAAGCGACCACTGGAACGCGTTGAGCAAGCTTTACAAGGTACTACCCCAGGTGTTACCGTACAAAGTAACAGTGGCCAGCCTGGAGCCGGCCTTAGCGTAAGGATCCGCGGCGCTAACTCTATCACCGGTTCAAATGAGCCGCTTTATGTAATAGACGGGTATATCGGTGGCAGTATCGAGTCAATCAGTCCGGGTGATATCCAGTCTATCGAGGTATTGAAAGATGCTTCGGCCACAGCCATCTACGGTTCACGCGGTGCTAACGGTGTGGTATTGGTAACTACTAAAACAGGCCATATCGGCAAACCTACTGTTGATTTCAGCGCATGGTTTAGCAAGGCTATGGTACCAAAACAACTGGATTTAATGAATGCGTATGATTTTGCCCGCACGGTAAATGCGCAGTTTGCTACCACAGGTAACCCGCCTGCATTTAATGATGCGCAACTTGCCGGTTTTCAATCAAACCCTGGTACCGATTGGCAAAAAGAAATAGAACAAAAGCCCTGGATCAGAAATTACCAGGTTGATGTTAACGGAGGTTCGGCCGATGCTAACTATTTTATTTCGTTCAACCACCTCGATCAGCCCGGTTTAATTAAAAACCAATGGTATAACCGGTCTACCTTAAGAGCAAACCTTGGCCTTAAGCTTAATGATAAAATGGACGTTAAATTTTATATCACCACATTGCTGCCTAACAGCCGCAACACAGGTTATGCCGGCGATATAACAGACCCATTTGCACAGGCCAGCCAATGGGATCCTACGGTACCTGTAAAAGATGCCAACGGCGATTACATCCTTAAATCGCAATATGCATCTAACCAGATTAACCCGGTTGCACAAGCCCGTAATCAAGCTGTTGATAACAGTACAACCAATGTTACCGGTACAGGTGTGTTTACCTACAACATTGTAAAGGGTTTAACATTTACCTCTAACGATACTTACGAAACACAATCGCAGGTAACCCGTATCTTATACGGGCCGGAAACCAGCCTTGGTTTGGTAGGTGGCGATTATGCGCAAACTAACAATAACTATTATAGATCATATCAAAGCAGTAACTTCTTTACCTATAAAGCTGCATTGGGTAACCATGCGTTTACTGTAACCGCCTTATATGAGTTGAAAAATGCACAGTCAACCAATGATAATGCACAGTCAAAAAACCTGTCTACCTATGCATTAGGTTATTATAACCTTGGCTTAGGTGCTACGCAGCTAACTACCTCGGGCTACTCGCAGGATGAGTTGCAGTCATTTATGGGTCGTGTTAACTACTCTTATAAAGATAAGTACCTGTTAACTGCCAGTGTACGTTCAGATGGTTCATCACACTTAACCCAAAAATACAGCACATTCCCATCTGTGGCTGTAGGATGGAATGTTGCCCGCGAAGAATTTATGCAGGACAATAAGATCTTCTCTGATTTAAAATTCAGGGCAAGCTGGGGTAAAACAGGTAACCAGGCAGTACCGGCTTATGCTACTATAGCACAAATAAGCAGCGGTGGCCCGGCTTATTATTATGATGGTACCACGCCAACAGTTACCACACCATTAGGTTCACCGGTATCAACCTCTTTGAAATGGGAAACAACAACTACTACAGATGCAGGTTTGGATGCATCATTCTTTAAAGGCCGTTTAACTTTTACTGCCGATGCTTATTACAAAAAGGTTACCAACCTGTTGTACAATTACCAGGCGCCATTTTATTTAGGCGGTGGCAATTACCTGCGTAACATTGGTAGTTTAGAAAATAAAGGTATTGAGTTTGCCATTGGCGGTACACCGGTTGCAGGCCATGATATTACATGGACAACCAACTTCAATATCTCATTCAACAGAAACAAAGTATTGGATATGGGTGGTTTAGACAACGTGGTTGTAAACGGTATCGGATCTGCGCAAAATGGTGTAGCTATACTTAAAGTTGGCAAACCATTAGGCGAGTTTTATGGCTACCAGTTTTTAGGAACATGGAAAACCAGCGAAGCGGCACAGGCTGCACTATATGGTATGAAACCGGGTGACGCTAAATACGCTGATTTAAACGGTGACCACAAATACAGCACTGATGATTTAACCGAAATTGGTAACGGTACCCCAAGCTATACTTTTGGCTTCATCAATGATGTTACTTATGGTCGTTTTACACTGAGCTTTATGTTCCAGGGTACGCATGGCAACCAGATCTTCTCGGGTACTATTCCGTACACTTTAGGTGGTTTGGGCGATGCGCGTAACGCAACCTCAAAAACTGCTTTAAATATCTGGACACCTGCAAACCAAACAGATGTACCAACCTTTAGCAGCACCAGTCAGAATTTTATTAACAGCAGCCGTTTCGTATATAACGCAAGCTACATCAAGCTTAAAAACCTTGCGCTGAACTATAATATCCCGACAGGTGTGTTAGAGCATATCAAAATCAAAAAACTTGAAGTATATGTGAGCGGGCAAAATCTATTTACAATTACCAAATATCCTGGTTACGACCCAGAGGTAAGCAATGCTACCAATGCGCTTACTGCTGGTTTAGAAACCGGTGTAATACCTAACCCGCGTACTTACACTATGGGTTTAAGGGCCACATTATAATATTGAATAGGTTATTGTCATAAACTTAAAGAGAAATGAAAACAAAATATTATTTATACATCACACTGTTTGCAGCTGCAGCCTTTTCTGCTTGTCAGAAATTGAACGAAGACCCCAAGGCAAGCTTAACGCCGCAAACGTATTTCAAAACCCAGTCAGATCTGGATGCATCTGTGGCAGCAATTTATCAGCAGCTTACTATTGATGGTGCCTGGGCATTTACCAGTAAAAGTACCTCTTATTTCGGGGCGGATGATTTGACGACAGATCCAGGCTTGAACAAGGGCGATATGCGCGCCTTCGACCAGTTAAATGGTAGCGCCGGTAATAGCAGCATGGTCGCTGAGTGGCAAGGCCCGTGGACTGCCATTTACCAGGCTAACAACGTGCTTTCTAATTATCAGAAAGTAAATTCAACCGATGTACTGAAAAATCAGGCAGCCGGTCAGGCTTACTTTTTACGTGCATTAGGTTACTATTATTTAGTTAGAACCTTTGGCGCCGTGCCAATTATCAACGGTACCATTGATGTAAACGATCGCCCGGACAGAAGCCCGGTGGCCGATGTTTACAACTTTATAGTAGGCGATTTAAAAGCAGCCAAACGTTTGTTACCGGTTTCTTTCCCTGGTTTACCGGGCAAAGCAAACCAGATGGCCGCACGCTCATTACTGGCCGATGTTTATTTAACCATGGCTGGCTGGCCTTTAAAAGTAACATCAAACTACGCGCTTGCAGCATCAGAAGCTGATACGGTAATTAATCAGGGCGGTTATACTTTGGTATCTGATTTTGGAAAAGTTTTTACAACCAATAACAGCACCGAGTCTGTATTTGCGTTACAGTTTAACGTAGGCGGTGGTTCACCTAACCGTACATTTGGCTCATCATGCGTGCCTTTGGATGAGGTTGCAACTAACGGTTCGAGCGGTTGGGACGATTATTATCCTGAAATTAACTTCTACCTCAACGCGCCTAAATGTACCCGTACAGATGCTACTTTCTATACCACTATTAAACTGCTCCAGGCGGATAAAACAACCTTTAAACTGGTTGACTGGAGTTCGAAAGAAACGCATGCCGGCCACCCTTATTATAAAAAGTTCAGAGCTGGGGTAGGTGATGGTGTTACCGAAACCGCAACTGCTCTTTTAAGTATCAACCCAAGTACTAACAAAGCAACAGATATTATCAGGTATCCGTTAGTGCTGTTAGATTATGCCGAGGCAACAGCTATGGCAGGCAGCGCACCAACAGCGCAAGGTTATGCAGCCATTAACCAGGTTCGTCACCGCGCAGGTTTACCGGATTTGACAGCAGGACTTGGCGGTACTGCCTTCAGAGACTCGGTAGTTAAAGAACGTGCTTATGAGTTTGCAGGCGAGTTTGGTATCCGTTGGTTTGATATTGCCAGGTTACAATTACTGCCGCAAATTAACGCCGCGCGAAGCCCGCTCGAAAATCCGCTGATTTTAACAGGTGGTGATCTGAGCACACGTTATCTGGCACCTATCCCAATTAACGAGATGTACCGGAACCCTAAGTGGACACAGAACCCCGGATATTAATATCATAAACAAGTTTGGCCATGTAATACGTGGCCAAACTTGTTTAAATTCTTTTTAGATTTAGGCTACCAATTAGCGGTAAATAATGACCGAAGACCGTATTAGAGATAATTCATTAAATGTGCTGAGCAAGAGAAAGATCATTTTGTTTAAAGTGATCGGTATTGTTATTGTTCCTTTACTTATCGTGTTATTTGCCGAACTCTGTCTGCGGCTTTTTCATTATGGCGATAATCTCAACCTGTTTATCGAAGCCCCTAATGATGCCCGTTATTGGATGATGAACCCGGATGCATCCAAAAGATATTTTACTAATCAAACTATAGCTACCAACGGGAATAAAGAACTTTTTGCCAAGGTTAAGGCTCCCAACACCATCCGCATTTTTGTACTGGGCGAATCAACCACTATTGGTTATCCTTATTTCCATAATGGTTCTTTCCATCGTTGGTTGCAGTATCGTTTAATGCATACCTATCCTGATAAAAATTTCGAGATAATTAACCTGTCGCTCACTGCGGTTAACTCTTACACTGTTTTGGGTTTTGCGCGCGAGGTTGTAAATTATCAACCAGATGCGGTACTAATTTATTCCGGGCATAATGAGTTTTATGGTGCAATGGGCGTTGGATCTACCCAGGCCATCAGTGGTAACCCTCATTTGGTGAATTTTATTTTACGGTTACGGGAATTTAAACTGGTGCAGTTGTTCTCGCATCTTTATCAATCCATTGGAAAACTAGCGGCTAAGAATGCCGGCAATGGAGAAAGCCGGATGCAATTAATGGTTAACAGTGAGCAAATTCCCTACAAATCTGATTTATATAACAGGGGGATTGAACAGTTTAAATATAACATGAATGAAACTGTTAAGCTTTTTAATGATCATCATGTTCCGATATTATTGAGCAATTTGGTGAGTAACGAAAAAGATCTGAAACCATTTATTGACATCCAACCGAACAACTCCAATCATTCAATCTTCGAAAGCAATTACAAGCTCGGGCTGAAAGCCTATCAGGATAAAGACTATAGTTTGGCTGCTAAGTATTTGCAGGCAGCCAATCAACCATATAATGGTAGTGCATTATGTAACTATTACCTGGGTAAGTCGGCGTATGCGCAAAGTAATTACCCGCTGGCAAAAGCATGTTTTGATAAAGCCCAAAGTCTGGATGCTTTACGATTTCGGGCACCTGAAGAATTGAATGAGGTTGTCGCGAAATTATGTAACCAATATCCGTATGCCCATTTGGTAAACACTAAAGCAGTATTTGAAGCACAAGCGGATAATCATATCATTGGCAATGAGTTAATGACCGACCATGTGCATCCTAATTTAAAAGGATATGCAATTATGTCTGATGTTTTCTATCAGCAATTAAAGAAGACACATGTTTTACCTAGGGAGGGAGATGAAATGACCTTCGATCAGTTAAGCAGGCAAATGCCGCTCACAAAAGTAGATTCATTGGCCGGTGATTATCGCATTGCTAACCTTAAAACTAAATGGCCATATAATGAGGCAGCGAAGGATACCATCACTGCCAAAAGTGTGGAACAGCAATTAGCTTATGCTGCGGTATTCAACAACGAAAACTGGGCGACTACAACAGATAATTTATACAGCTATTACATCAGCCAGAATAATTTACAAGCAGCCAAAAAAGTGGTTGAAGGTGTAGTGCTCGAATACCCAACCCGTGAAGAAGTTTACGAAAAGCCTGCCATGCTCAATGCTCGTTTAAATGATTTGGAAGGGGCTGCTTTTTACTTCAGAAAGTCATTTGACATCGCACCATCGTTTGATAAGGCGAGGTACATTTTTGTGTTGTATTTAGATTTAGATAAACCTGCATTGGCGATGCCTTATATCGATTATGCTATAGCCAATAACCAGAGTTCATTTAATTTAAATGAGGTTAAGCGCCAGGCGGAACAGGTTATTCAATTGCAAAAAAATTTGAATGGGGCTTCGGATGTGAATAAGCTTAATCAGATTGCTGCCTGTTATCTCAGAATGAATAATAAAATAGCAGCCTCGAAATACATTCAGAAAGTATTACAGATAGATAAGCAGAATGCGGAGGCTTTGGCAATGCTTCCGAAGACCGAAATTAAAACAGCAAACTAATGTTAATGATCAAGAAGCAACAGTGTGTGGAATTTGGGCAGGTAGCAATATTGGTTGTGTTGTTCTTTGCCCTCAAATATAAAACGGCTATATGGGTTGATGTGGCATTTAGCCTGGCATTGGTAACCGTATTAATCCCTTACCTGTTTTTTCCTTTTGCTTTTTTGTGGTTGGGGTTATCGAAGATATTAAGCGTGGTTGGACCGGTTATATTGATGCCCATTATATTTTTTGTAGTCGTGATGCCGGTCGGTTTATTCCGTAAATTAATGGGGAATGATAATTTGAAACTGAGGCAATTTAAAAAAGCATCAGGATCGGTAATGCACGTTCGCGACCATGTTTTTACCCAAGACGATCTCATCCATACTTTTTAAAAATGCAACATGGAGTTTATTAAAGAACTATTCCTTTTCCTCAAAACACGTAAACGGTACTGGCTTATCCCCCTCATAGTGGTTTTTGTTTTGTGTGCAGCGCTGATTGTGCTGAGCAGCGTACCCGCATTGGCGCCTTTTATTTACACCATATTTTAGTTGTTATGCCGTTGGTAATATTAGGTATTTCGGCATTTTATCATGATAGTGCGGCTGTACTGCTTATCGACGGTGAGATTATTGCCGCAGCCCAGGAGGAGCGTTTTACCCGCATTAAACACGATTCATCTTTCCCCCAAAACGCAGTTAACTACGTATTGCAGGAAGCCGGTTTAACTTATGCCGATATTACTAGCGTTGCCTTTTATGATAAACCGCTGTTAAAATTCGAACGCCTGCTCGAGACTTATCATGCGTTCGCACCGAAAGGTTTATTGAGTTTTGTTACGGCTATTCCCTTATGGTTAAAGGATAAACTTTTTATTAAAGGCGCATTAAAGAAAAGATTTTCGATCGATGGTAAATCGCCTGCACTTTTATTTCCCGAACATCATTTATCGCATACAGCAAGCGCTTATTACCCATCGCCATATCAGGAAGCAGCCATACTTACGGTTGATGGGGTAGGTGAGTGGGCTACCACCACAATATGCCACGGCAGGGGTAAAGAGATCAGGATATTGATGGAGCAACATTTTCCGCATTCTGTTGGCTTGTTATACGCAGCGTTTACTTATTATCTCGGTTTTAAGATTAACGAAGGTGAATATAAAGTAATGGGACTGGCATCTTATGGAAATCCAGAATCGACAGAAGTTTCAAACTTTAAAGAGAAGATAAAAGCAGATTTAGTCGACATCAGAACTGATGGCTCAATTTTACTCAACATGAAATATTTTGAGTTTGCTACCGAACTTAAAATGACTAATAATAAACGCTGGGCTGCCTTGCTCAGCGTAAACAAACGGGAACCGGATGAAGAACTAAACCAACAGCATATTAACCTTGCCCTGGCTATACAACAGGTAACAGAAGAAATAATGATCAGCCTTGCCCGCACGGCAAAGCGTTTAACAAATTCAGATAACGTGGTGATGGCAGGAGGTGTGGCCTTAAATTGTGTAGCCAATAGCCGTATCCAGGATGAAGGCATTTTTAAAAACATCTGGATCCAACCTGCTGCCGGTGATGCAGGTGGGGCTTTAGGTGCTGCTTATGCTGCGCATCATATTTATCATGATCAGGAGAAAATAAATTCTTCTGTAGATTTGATGAAAGGCGCTTACCTGGGCCCGGGGTATGATGATAAGTCCATTTTAAACACGATCAAAAAGCATGGTGCATTGTATGAGCATTATCCCGATTTTACTGAACTCGCCACTACAGTAAGCGAACTGATAGCAGATGGTAAAGTGATCGGTTGGTTTCAGGGGCGGATGGAATTTGGCCCACGGGCATTAGGTAACCGGAGTATTTTAGGTGATGCCCGCAACCCGTTGATGCAAAGCATCATCAACCGTAAAATTAAATTCAGGGAAGATTTTCGGCCTTTTGCGCCATGTGTTTTGGAGGAGGATACGCATCTGTACTTTAAAATGAATGCACCTTCGCCATACATGTTGTTTGTAAAGCAGGTTAATGATAATCTACTAAAGCCTCACCCGCCTAATTACTGGGAGCTGGATATGTATACACGTTTGGCTTATTCCCGATCTACCATACCTGCCGTAACACATGTAGATTATTCGGCACGGGTACAAACGGTGAATAAGCATATAAACCCTAAATTGTGGCAATTGCTTTCGGCCTTTAAAACGCTGACTGGAGATGGGCTGCTTGTTAACACTTCTTTTAATGTTAAGGACGAACCAATAGTCTGCACACCCGAAGATGCTTACCAGGACTTTCTAAAAACGGGCTTAGATGTGCTGGTGCTGGGAAATTATCTGTTGAAAAAGTAATCCGCTTTCCCCGTTAAGGAAATATTAAAGTTTAATTATTGTTATCGGTTTATTTAGTGAAAAACTAAAGCTATTATATGATCAACTCCATTTTAAAAACGATAATTATTCTGCTCGTACTGGTATCTGCCAAAGCAATTGCCGCAGCACCAGGCTCATTGCAAGACAAGCATATCAAATATATTGGCCGCTGGGATTTTAGTAATTCGTCCGAATATTTTAGTTACTGGGGAGGTGCCTATATCAAAGTAAACTTTACAGGTACTACCGTTAAATTAAGGACAGGCCACAAAACAAACTTCTTCGCCAAAATAGATAACGGCCCATGGATTAGTTTCCTTAACGTGGGCGATACCGTTAACCTTAGTCCCACACCCTTAACTAATACAACCCATACCATTACTGTTGCACAGGGTAAGGATTATGATTACGAGTTTAGCTTTAAGGGATTTTTATTCGATGATAAGGCCCGGACAAGCGAGCTTCCTGTATCAAAAATATTAGTAGAATATATTGGCGATTCTATTACAGCTGGTTACACCGATGCGCAAGTCAATGTGTCAGACTATGGATGGATTGCTGCCGAGAAATCAGGTGTCGAGCACACCCAGATCGCATTCCCCGGTATTTGCCTGGTTGATGGCGTAAAAGGGGTAGGGATGGAAGTTCAATATTTTAAATTAAAAGGTGCCAAAACAGTTACCCCCGAAGATTGGGATTTTAAGAGATACACGCCCCGGGTTATCGTAATTAATTTAGGTACAAATGATAATGCCAATAAAATACCCGACAGCCTTTTTAGAGAGCGTTATATTAAATTTTTAAAAGATATAAGGACTAAGTTTTTAGATGCCCAAATTTTAGTAATGCGGACATTTCTGGGGCTAAAAGAGACACCTACGCTCGCGGCAGTAAATGCACAAATTGCGGCAGGAGACAAAAAGATACACTTTATTGATACCAAGGGCTGGATAACTGTTAATACCGATGATTATAACGATGGTGCACATCCAAGTGTAAGCGGCCAGGTAAAAGCAGGCAATAAATTAGCTGAGGTACTTGCGCCTTATTTGTAAGTAGAATCAGTAGCGAGTCAGGAAGGCAACACGCTGGTAGTGGGGTGCGTTTGATAATATTTTTCCAGTTCTTTTAACCGTTCTATCTGGCCGGGGCGCGGGTTGATGAAGGTCCTCACTTTTTTAACCAGGGCAAAGGCATCTTCAAAAGTTAATCCTGTGCTAATCAAATAGGCGATGGCCATAGTAGGGCCGCGTCCTAAACCCTGGCGGCAATGCACATACACCTTGCCGCCATTCTTAATTTCATTACCGGCAAATTCAGCACCGCGGATCAATATATCTAAATCTGGGGGCGTATTATCTAAAGTGGGCAGGTGCAGGTATTTAAAACCTTCATATTGAGATTCCTGGTAAACGGGATGCATCCGCATATTAATAATAGCGGTTATACCAAGTGACTTTAGTTTTTGAAGACCAGCCAAAGTATATTGGCTGCCAAGGAATAGGTTGGCGGTTATCTGGCTGCGTTTTAGTGTTGGGATGCCATTAAATAGGCGATAAATATTATCCCACACCTTTTGCATAAAAATTATGATCAGCGTAAAAAGGCTTTTGATTTTAGCCAGCATATTTTCAGGAGTTTAGAGGTAAAACAACAGATAAAGAAGCCGGCACTACTTTAATATGCAGGCTCGTGGCTTTATCCTCACAATCATCACACAAATACAATTGTTCTTCAGGCATGGTAATGGTTACTTCCCGGCAGGCCCAATGGCTCACTGCATCCGTTTCATGGCCGAATAAAGCACTACCTGCTGCCTTAAGGATAGAGAGCACGCCGGTATCTTTCAGCAAAACAACATCCAGCAGGCCATCATTTATATGGATGTCGGGGCTTAGTTGCAAGTCGCCTATACCCATACTGCCCGAATTGGTAACTGTTAAAGATACCCCGTTAGCATTAACCGTTTCCCCATCTATATTTAATTGATAGGAGACAGGCTCGGCTTCATAGATACTTTTGATCGTGGCAACACCATAAGCCAGTTGCCCTATTTTGTCTTTGAGATCGGGGTCGGTTTCCGTAATCATTTCAGCCATAACACCAAGGTTCACCCTGAGTAAAAAAGACCGGTTATTAACCAGCCCGGTGTCAATTGTTTTTAATTGATATTGATTTTGTTGAATTAATCTTAATGCAGTTTCCGTATCCTGTGGTATGCCCAGTTCTTTGGCCAACACATTGGCCGTGCCGCCCGGGATAATAGCCAGCGGTATGCCGGTGCCAATGAGCGCAGCGGCAGCTTCAGTTACACTGCCATCACCACCATAAACAGCCACAAGGTCGGTTTCGGGCAACACCTTTCGTATCAGATCAGCTGCTTGTTCACCTTCTTCAAGTACATGCACTGTGATCGGCTGTCTCCCGCTGTCATGAAATATCCGGTCAATCATTTCCATTATCGGCTCATCCTGCCCGGCGCCCGGATTGATGATTAGGTATATACGTTGGTGTTGTTTCATTTTTACTTTGGTTGATAACAATGATATGGGGCTATTGCTTCTGAAATTGTAAATTAATTTTAGTGCAGATTAAAATTCATGAAAGCGTAACGTTGTCTTTATAAGCATTTACCATCTTGTAACTCACATAAAACAAATGCCATGAAAACAGAAAATTTTGAAACCACTGATCTGCTGGAAAATGGATCATTTTTAGCTGTGTCTGATCCTGAGCCGGATGACGACAATGAAACTGATGAACTTGCAGATGATGATACTGACGAGGACTACGATCTGGAAGATGAAGACGCAGATATCGAAGACCCTGCAGATGAAGAGCTGAACGAACAGCCGCTTCTGGAAGATGACGACGAATAATACCTAACGAACATAAACCGGGCTAATTAGCCGATAGGTTATGTTACTTTAAAAACATTTGCTAAAGAGGGCAAAGCCAACAGATGGTTTTGCCCTCTCTTTTTTGGTATATCTTTTTTTGATTTCTGTTGTTTATAATTAGTCTAAATAAATACATTTGCAGAAAATTAAAACTATGATTAAACGATACGCTCTGCTTTTATTAGCCATACTTTTCTGCGCTACATCTACCTATGCACAAACAACCGGCGATGTTACCGGTAAAATTACAATGGTAAGCGGCCAGCCGTTTGCATCCGCATCGGTATCTATTGTACAACTGGCAAAAACAACATTGTCTGACGAGCATGGCAACTATGCACTCAGAAACTTACAGCCAGGTACTTACCAGTTAAAAATTCAGGTGCTAGGCGCGGCCGAGCAAGATTTACAGGTAACTGTTGTTGCCGGCCAGGCTACAACTGCCAATTACCAATTTACTAAAGAAAACATCAGCGCCCTGCAAGAGGTAACCGTAACCGGTAATACCAATAAGTTTTCGAAGAAGGAAAGCGTTTATATTGCGAAACTGCCTTTAAAGAACTTAGAAAACCCGCAGGTTTATAACTCGGTTTCTAAAGAACTTATCCAGGAGCAAATGGTGGTTGATCTGGGTAGCGTGGGTAAAGACATTCCCGGCGCTGGTATCCCTACCGTAGCCAACCAGGGCCGTGTTACTTTTCACTCCAGAGGTTTTGAGGTTGAACCTAACGGCCGAAACGGCGTTGCTGGTACAGCTTTCTCGGTAATCGATCCAGCCAATCTTGAGCGTATAGAAGCCCTTAAAGGCCCTTCTGCTACTTTATTTGGTAATAGCGTTTCCAGCAGTTATGGTGGTTTTGTTAACCGGGTCACTAAAAAACCTTATAACGGTTTTGGCGGCGAAGTTGCCTATTATGGAGGTAGCTGGAACTTAAACCGCTTAACACTGGATATAAATACACCTGTTAATGCTGATAGAACAGCCTTGTTTAGATTAAATGGCGCTACAACGTATCAGAAAAGCTTCCAGGATCAGAGTTTTAGCAATACTTTAAGCCTTGCGCCAAGTTTCTCGTACCAGATAACAGATCGTTTATCCTTATTGCTCGATGTAGAATTTGGCCAGGCTAAAGCAACCTCTGTGGTACGTTTTAACCCTTATGCAGGCAGCAACAAAACACAAACTATTTTGGATACAGAGTTTCCTTACAAAAAAACTTTCCTGAGTAATGATTTACCGTACCAAACGCAAATGGTAAACATCTTTGCACAGCTTAATTATAAGATCTCTGGTAACTGGACTTCACAAACCATCATTTCACGCGCCAGATCAAACATCAACGGTTATATTACTGCACTTACCGGGATTAAAAACACCGGTACCCCAAAACCAGGCGCTAAGGATTCTTTGATCAGGCCGCAGGTTATTGTGGGATCTACCTCTTTTACTGCTACAGATGTACAACAGAACTTTATCGGCGATTTTAAGATCGGCCATTTCCGTAACAGGATCGTAGCCGGTTTAGATTATTATGGTAATTACAATGATTTTGATCGTGTAACTGTTAATACATCTACAGTTAACTTTATTAAACCATCACCTAAATATGTGGTAAACAAATTCAGGGTCGATTCATTAACTACCAGCGGTACTTTAAGAAAAGAGACCAATAGGGATAACACATATTCGGCTTATGCATCTGATGTGTTCAACATTACAGATCAGTTAAATGCCATGGTTAGTTTAAGGGTTGATCACTACCAGTACCTGGGTAATTATAACATTACTACCGGTGTAACCGGTGGTGGTATAGGTACAAGCGGTTCACAAGCTGGGCCATTCGGTCAAACCGCATTATCGCCTAAAATGGGTTTAGTTTACGAGCCTGTTAAAGATCATCTATCGTTTTTTGGTAATTACCTCAATGGTTTCTTCAATCACAGCGGTACTGCTAAAGACGGTAGTATCTTTAAACCGGAACATGGTAACCAGGTTGAATTTGGTGTTAAAGGCGATGTGCTCGACCATAAATTGGTTGGAACCATTAGCTTATACAACATCAATGTCGCCGATGTATTACGTACCGACCCCACCGATGCTAATTACCAGATCCAGGATGGCACACAACGCAGCAAGGGCTTAGAGGTAGACTTAACAGCTAACCCATTTCCGGGATTAAACCTTGTGGCTGGTTACGCTTATAACGATATTAAATTCACAAAAGGCGATCCATCGGTACAGGGTTTAAGACCTGCACTATCTGGCCCCGGTACTACTGTTAATTTCTGGGCAAGTTACCGCATGCTGGCTGGCGATTTAAAAGGTTTAGGAATTGGATTTGGCGGTGATTATGGCAGCAAATCATATCAAACCAACACGCAAACATCAAAATTGATCATTCCGGCTTATACCATGCTCGATGCTTCGTTATTTTACGATCAGCCGAGATACCGTATTGGTTTCAAGGTTGATAACCTGACGAGCGAAAAAGCTTGGTCAGAGCGTTTAACGCCGCAAGCACCAGCTACCTTTATTGGTAGCTTAGCGCTTAAATTCTAATTAGAACCATTTAATTCTGAATGATGAACAAACGTGTGACGATCACCATTGCAACCTGTATTGCATTTCTATTAATGTTCACAATGTTTTCGTTAAATGCGAGCGCAAGTGCATACTGGTTAGAAGTTTCAGGCTCTGGAAAGGTAAACGAGGCTGTAACCATCCAGGTATGTTACGGTAGCATTGATGATTATGGTGTGCGCCAGCGCGATACAGGTAAAGAACTGAAGCTAACCGGTGATTTCAAATTCTTTGTAACACTGAGTGATGGTAATCGCGAAGAAATTCAATTACACCCTAAAAAAGATTGCTGGGAAGGAAGTTTTTTACCGAGGGCGAATGGTATCTACCACATTGCAGGTATAAATGATAAACACCCCGTGGTTGATCGTTCAAAGTCAGGCGGTATCAATGAAAAACCGGTTGATTATCTGTGTGCCGATTATACGGTTGGTAATGGTACGTTGTTGGACAAGCCAACTCAGCAACTTGATATTATTACCCATTATGAAGGGAGGAAGGTGATTATAAAGACATACAATAATGGTTCGCCAGCTGCATCCGGAACAAAACTTCGGGTCTTTAACCCTGATAACTGGGAAAAGGAACTGACTTTGGATGAGCATGGGGAAGCTACTTTTGTACCCACTATAAAAGGCTTATACATCATCCGCCAGGATTGGATTGATAAAACAGCCGGGACCTATTTGGGGACAGCCTTTGCCGATACAAGATACCGGTGTAATTACTGCTTGAAATTTGAGTAACCTATAAATCAAAAGGCTTTAGTTATTACTAAGGCCTTTTGATTTTAATTATGGTATAATCATTCGGTTCGTCGGGTAAAACCGGGTGTTGGTCTATTATTCCTGCATCATAACCAAAGATGAGAGTTTCCTGACATTGAAAATGGATTAATATACGTTCATTTGTATTGACGAAAGCGTCAAACTAAACGGTAAAAAAAATGGCCACAAGAGACACAGGAGCCGAACAGTTAATAAAAGACACTGCTAAACGCATATTTTTTGCCGAAGGCAGAATGAATGCCACCACGCAGGATATTGCCGATGCTGCGGGTGTAACACGTACATTGGTTAATTATTATTTCCGATCAAAAGAGGCATTGTTTAAACAAGTTTTTGATGAATCGATGTATGATATGGGCCGCCGCATGGATGAGGTGTTGGTATCGGACATTCCTTTTCAAAAAAAAATAGAAAACTTTATCGAACTGTTTTACACGCAATTTACCGCTTATCCTTATCAGGAAGCCTTCATGATCAGCGAGATCAATTCATTAGGTTTTGATATTCCGCATAAACAACGTTCACCGGTTTTGGAAAAATTTCTGAAAGAAATACAAATACAGATGGATTTAGGAGTAGTAAAAAAAATGAAACCGGTTAATTTTTTAATTAATCTGTTTGCGCTATTAGCTTATCCTTTATTAACCCGTCCGTTGTTTAAAATTGTGTTCGAAATATCTGATCCACAATATGATAAGCTAATGAATAGCAGAAAGAAAATGATAATCGAAATGCTGCTCAATTAATATTTTTTTACTCTAAAATTGACAATAATGTCAAACTAAAACTTCAAATACAAACATCAACACACACAAACTAATATGAATTTCCAACTAATAAAAATGAAGAAAGCTATCTTCCCGGGCATATTATCAGCCATGGCTATACTCGTTTTATCGTCATGTGGCGGTGGCCAAAAGCAGGGTGCGGCTGCTGGTATGGGTGGGCCACAACCACCTGCAAGCTACCAGGTATTTACAATAACTCCAGAATCGGCTACATTAAACAGCGACTATCCCGCCACTATGCAGGGTGAACAAAATATCGAGATCCGCCCTAAAGTGGATGGCTTTGTGGATAAAATCTATGTAGATGAAGGTTCGGTAGTTAAAAAAGGCCAGCTATTGTTCCGCATCAGCGCGCCGCAATACCAGCAAGATTTAAATAACTCTGCTGCAGCTATCAGCAGTGCCGAGGCGGATGTTAGTGCGGCGCAGTTGGCGGTAAATAAAACCAAGCCACTGGTTGAGAAGGATATCATCAGCCATTACGAATTAGAGTCGGCAGAATATACTTTGACTGCACGTAAAGCTGCCCTTGCACAAGCCAAAGCAACTTACAATACAGCTAAAGTAAATCTGGGCTATACAACCATAACCAGCCCGGTTGATGGTGTAATTGGCACTCTGCCTTATAAAACAGGTAGTTTGGTAAGCAGCACCAATACCAGCCCGTTAACAACAGTATCAAACATCGGTAAAGTATATGCCTACTTCTCACTTAACGAAAAGCAACTGCTTGATTTCTCGCGTACCATTAAAGGCAGCACACTTAACGAAAAACTGGCTAATACCCCGGCGGTAACATTGATCCTGTCAGATGGTTCAACCTACCCCGAAAAAGGCCGTGTAGAAACCATCGCCGGTTTAATTAATACCGAAACAGGCTCGGCCAGTTTCCGTGCATCGTTCCCTAATCCGGTTGGGTTATTGCGTAGTGGAAGCAGTGCAAGCGTACGCATCCCGCAGGTAATTAAAGATGGTATCCTGATTCCGCAACGTTCCGCTTACGAGTTGCAGGGTAAGCATTTTGTTTACCTGGTTGATGCCAAAGGCTTAGTTAAGAGTACCGAGATTGAGGTGATGGACCTTACCGTCGGTCAGTTTTACGTAGTAACCAGCGGACTAAAAGCCGGTGATAAAATTGTATACGATGGTAACAGCTCCCTAAAAGATTCGGCCACAGTTAAGCCCGAAGAAATGGATGCCAGCAAGGTTTACCAGGACATTAACAAATAACCCAGGCTTTCTTAACCGGATGGGTGCCGCGTGGCATTCGTCCTCAAAATATTCAACATAAACAAATATTATGTTACGCAAATTTATAGAACGGCCGGTACTATCTACCGTAATATCGGTCATCATTGTAATATTGGGTATACTGGGTTTAACCTCGTTACCTATCTCTCAATACCCCGAAATTGCCCCGCCAACCGTACAGGTATCAACTTCGTACCAGGGTGCGAATGCCGATGTGGTAATGAACAGCGTTATTGTACCGCTGGAAGAGCAGATAAACGGTGTAGAGAACATGACTTACATGACATCCACCGCCAGTAATGATGGTACCGCCACCATTACCGTATATTTTAAACTGGGTACCGACCCCGATCTGGCTGCGGTAAACGTGCAGAACAGGGTATCGAAAGCCACCAGCTTGCTACCTGCCGAAGTTACCAAGGCCGGTGTTACCACTGCAAAACGTCAGAGCAGTATGGTGATGATCTTCTCCTTATACAGCGAGAACAAATCATTCGACCAAACTTTCTTACAGAATTATGCCAACATCAACTTATTGCCACAGATTAAACGGATCAGCGGTGTGGGTGATGCCAGCGTATTCGGTTCCAAAGATTACTCGATGCGTATTTGGTTAAAGCCAGATGCGATGGCTACTTATGGCTTAATCCCCGATGATGTAAACAACGCGCTTGCCGAACAAAACGTGGAAGCCGCACCGGGTAAATTTGGCGAAAACAGCGACCAATCTTTCCAGTACACTATTAAATATAAAGGCCGATTAAAAACGCCTGCCGAGTTTGAGAACATTGTAATCAAATCAACAGGTAACGGACAAATATTAAGGCTGAAAGATATTGCCCGTATTGAACTGGGTTCATTAAGCTACTCCAGTAATACGCTCACCAACGGCAATGCATCTATCGGTGTGGCTATCAATCAAACAGCGGGATCAAACGCGCATGAGTTGATTAAGCAGCTGGAGACTACCATCGAGGCTTCGTCAAAATCATTCCCTCCGGGCGTACATTATTCGTCGTTATTGAATGCGAACGACTTTTTGGATGCCTCGATTGAAAAAGTGATCCACACATTGATCGAAGCCTTTATTCTGGTGTTCATCGTGGTGTTTATCTTCTTACAGGATTTCAGGTCGACATTAATCCCGGCCATTGCGGTGCCTGTGGCTATTGTGGGTACATTCTTCTTCCTCAACTTGTTTGGTTTTACCATCAACCTGCTTACGCTATTTGCAATGGTACTGGCGATAGGTATTGTGGTGGATGATGCCATTGTGGTGGTGGAAGCCGTGCACGCCAAATTGGATCATGGTTACAAATCGGCCCGAAAAGCAACTATTCGTGCCATGGATGATATCAGCGGGGCGATTATTTCTATTACTTTGGTAATGGCGGCGGTGTTTGTACCGGTATCATTTATCACAGGTTCGGCAGGGGTATTTTACAAACAGTTTGGTTTAACACTGGCTATCGCGATTGTTATTTCTGCGATAAACGCCTTGACTTTAAGCCCTGCGCTTTGTGCCCTGTTATTGAAACCGCATAATGAAGATCAGCATCATAAAACCACTTTTCTGCAACGTTTTTACAATGCCTTTAACACCTCGTTCGAGTCGGTTACAGGTAAGTACAAACGCTCTGTAAACTTCCTGATCGGTCGTAAATGGCTGGCTGGTTTGGGTATTGTAGCGTTTGCAGGCCTATTCTGGTTCTTGTTAAAAACTACACCAACCGGTTTCGTACCAAATGAGGATCAAGGTGTATTATTCGCCAACATCAGCTTGCCGGCCGGTGCTTCGCTCGAGCGTGGTGCGGTTGTGGCTAAAGAGGTGGATGCCATTATCCACAAACTACCCGAGGTTGAAATGACGCTGCAAATTACCGGTCAAAACTTTATTGCCGGTGCAGGTGGCTCGTACGCCATGATCGTTATCAAGCTAAAACCATGGGATCAGCGTAAAGAAAAAGGTCAGGATTTGACAAGCCTAACTGGTAAACTTTTCGGGATGACATCGGGCATCAAAACAGCCCAGGTATTATTCTTTGCGCCGCCGACGCTGCAAGGTTTTGGTAACAGTAACGGTTTCGAGTTTCAGCTACAGGATAAAACCGGTGGCGATATCAGCAAGTTTGCTGCGGTAAGCAACAAGTTTGTAGCGGCGCTAAATCAACGCCCTGAAATTCAATATGCGGCAACATCATTCAATATTAATTTCCCGCAATACCAGGTTGATGTTAACGTAGCTAAATGTAAAGATGCGAACGTTTCTGTAAGTACCGTGTTGGGCACGTTACAAGGGTATTATGGTGGTTTATATGCCTCAAACTTTAACGAGTTTGGTAAACAATACCGCGTAATGATCCAGGCTGATGCACAATACCGCGGTACGCCGGAAAGTCTAAACAAGATCTACGTGCGCAATACCAACAATGTAATGTCGCCAATTTCTGAGTATGTTACGCTTAAAAGAGTTTATGGCCCTGAAGCTATTAACCGTTTCAACTTGTTTACTTCTATTGCGATACAAGGTTCACCTAAGCCAGGCTACAGCTCGGGAGATGCCATTAAGGCTATTGAACAGGTAGCTGCGCAGACTTTACCTGTTGGTTATAGCTACGAGTACTCGGGCTTAACCCGCGAGGAATTATCGAGCGGAAGCCAGACCATCTTCATCTTTATGTTGTGTCTGATCTTCGTCTATTTCCTGCTGAGTGCGCAGTACGAAAGTTATATTCTGCCATTTGCGGTATTGCTTTCATTGCCTATCGGTTTGGCCGGAGCGTTCATCTTCGCTAAGATCTTTGGGGTTGAGAATAACATTTACTTGCAGATCACACTCATTATGCTCATCGGTCTTTTGGCTAAAAACGCGATTCTGATCGTGGAGTTTGCTGTAGCGCGTCGCCGACATGGCTTAAGTATTGTAGAGGCCGCTGTTGAAGGTGCAACCGCACGTTTAAGGCCAATCTTGATGACCTCGTTCGCCTTTATCCTCGGGCTTGTTCCGCTGATGGTTGCATCTGGTGCGGGCGCCGTGGGTAACCGTTCTATCGGTACAGGTGCAGTAGGAGGTATGTTAATCGGTACCCTGTTCGGTTTGTTCGTGATCCCGGTTCTGTTCATCATTTTCCAAAGTCTGCAAGAGCGCATTAGCGGCACACCGAAATTTATCCCGGTGGTTGATGATGTTGAAGAAGAAGATGAGGAAGAAGTTGCACACGCATAAGCACGATTGATTATTAAGCATTTCATAAAATGACAACAAAATATTATAAATATATCGCCCTCGTTTTTGCCGGGGGAATGATCGCGGCTTCGTGCAACGTATCTAAAAAATACAAGCGCCCCGATGTAAAGGCCAGTAACCTGTATCGCGATAGTACAACCACAGATACCACTTCAATGGCCGATCTGCCCTGGAAAACGCTGTTTGCCGATACCGTTTTGCAAAACCTGATACAGGAAGGTTTAAATAATAACCTTGATCTGCGTACCGCTATCCTAAAGATCTCAGAATCTCAGGCTACCTTACGCTCGGCTAAGTTGGCTTATTTTCCAACACTGGATGCAGGGGTACAGGTTACGCAGGCTAAAACTTCGCAATCATCGCTGAATTTCCCGGCAGGTATCGGTATCAATTTAAATACCACTACTTACCAAGCTTCATTGACTGCAAGCTGGGAGTTAAACATTTGGGGGCAGCTAACCAGTTTGAAACGCCAGGCCCTGGCTAACTTTTTGCAAAGCGATGCCTCTAAGCGTGCCGTGCAAACGCAGCTGATTGCAGATATTGCGAATAACTATTACAGTTTATTGTCGCTCGATCAGCAATTGGTCATAACTCAACAAACGGTTAAAAACCGGATAGTTGATGTGGAGACGATGAAAGAATTGAAAGAAGGAGCTGTAGTAAACGGGGCTGCCGTAGTGCAAAGTGAGGCTAACCGTTACGCTGCAGAAGTACAGATCCCAGACCTGAAGCAAAGTATCCGCGAAACCGAAAATGCTTTATGTATTTTACTGGCCCGCGCTCCCGGACCAATCAAACGTACCACACTTGGCGAACAACAATCCGTTATAGATTTAAAAGATGGCTTATCAACCCAACTATTGCGTAACCGCCCGGATGTTCAAGCTTCTGAGTTTGCGTTCCGATCGGCGTTTGAGAATACCAATGTGGCGCATTCGTATTTTTATCCGAAGTTGACGATTACTGCTGAGGGAGGATTGTCATCATTACAGCTGAAAAACCTGTTTGATAACTCGATCTTCTACAACCTGATTGGCGGTCTTACCCAGCCCATCTTTAACCAGGGGCAAAACAAAGCACGTTACCGTATTGCGCAGGCGCAACAGTTAGAGGCCTTTAATACTTTTCAGCAAACCATTTTAACTGCTGGTCAGGAGGTTTCAAATGCGCTGTATTCTTACCAAAACGCGGTATCGAAACAAGAAACCCGGAAAATGCAGCTGGCTGCATTAGAGAAATCTGTTGATTATACTAAAGAACTGTTACGCTACAGTTCGGCAACAAATTATACCGATGTATTAACATCAGAACAAAGTTTACTGGCCGCGCAGATCAGTGGGGTAAATGATAAGTTGCAGCAGTTGCAAGCTGCAGTTAACCTTTACCGCGCCTTAGGCGGCGGATGGAAATAGTGAGAGAGCCGTGATTAATTCAATTTGATTTAGGGGCAGGTCTGGTAACGGATCTGTCTCTTTTTTATGCGTGCTCGCATCAGGTATACTTTCGTTGTTATACTGCTAAACAATATGTTAGTTTTGCCGTTTTATCACGATAGTAAAAAAACTACATGTCAAACAACGATTCTAATCTTTACAATAATCAACCATTTTTAGCCGGTGGCGGCTCAATGGGGGAAATGATCCGGAAGTTTGACTGGAGCAAAACAAGCCTTGGGCCGCCCGAACAATGGCCGGTAGAGTTAAAAAATATGACCAGCATGTTGTTAACCAACGCCTTCCCCGTACTAATATGTTGGGGCGATGATTTTATACAGATATATAATGATGCCTTTAGGCCTATTAATGGAGAAGGTAAACATCCCCAAGCTTTAGGAGGCAGCGCCAAAGATACTTATGCCGAAATATGGGAAACCATTGGCCCCATGTTTGCCGATGTAATGCAGGGTAAAACACATGGCTTTCCTGAGTTTATGGTGCCGCTTAATAGAAATGGCTATATAGAAGAATGCTATTTCGATTTTTCGTACAGTCCAATTAAAAGTGTTGATGGTATTATCGGTGGGATACTGGTGGTTTGCGTAGAGACAACCGAAAGAGTGAACTCATTAAAAGAATTTCAGAAAAGCGAAGATGCATTTCGTAATATGAATGAAGAGATGGCTTCAGCTAATGAAGAGTTGGCTACTACTAATGAAGAACTATTTGAGAGCCGCGAAAATTTGCAACAGTTGCTGGAAGAACTGGCAGACAGTGAATCGAAAACACGCAGTATAGTTGAGGCTGCACCATTCCCGATAGGGGTTTATATTGGTAAAGAGATGCGGGTGGTTTTGGCCAATAAATCTATACTTGATGTTTGGGGCAAGGGGTATGATGTAATTGGCAAATTATATGCTGATATTTTACCCGAGCTGGATAACCAGGCAGTGTTTACGCAACTGGATCATGTTTTTACTACAGGCGAACCTTTTGTTGCACGTAACCAGCGTTTAGATCTGGTAGTTGATGGCGAGACAAAAACTTCCTATTTTAATTATAATTTTACAGCCCTTGTTGGTAAATCCGGCGAGATTTACGGCGTGATGAATACAGCTGCCGATGTTACCGATGTTGCTATTGCCAGGCAAAAACTACAGGAAACAACTGACGATGTATCTGCCTTAAATGAGGAGCTTGCAGCTACTAATGAAGAATTGGCAGCCACTAACGAAGAGTTGTTGGTTGCTAATGAAGAACATGCACTCATTAACAATGAACTTGCAAAAGTTAATAATCAATTAAGCCTTGCCCAGGACGAACTGCAATTAGCCATAAATGCAGCATCACTGGGTACATTTGATCTGAACCCGGTTACCGGGAGATTTGTAGGTAATGATTTACTGAAATCGTGGTTTGGGTTACAACCCGAAGAGGAAATTGAACTGCATAAGGCAACCGATGTAATTGACGAAAATGATAGGGAAAGGGCAATCGCAGCCATACAAACTTCTTTAACCTATGAATCTGGCGGCGACTTTGATACTTACTATACTATTTTAAATCCGCTTAACCCTATCCCTAAAATTGTGAGGGCGAAAGGTAAAGCGTTGTTTAATGACGAGCGACAACCTATTCGTTTGAGTGGTGTTTTACAGGATGTTACGGAACAACGAAAAGACGAACAGCGCAAAAACGACTTTATAGGCATGGTGAGCCACGAGCTGAAAACGCCGCTTACCTCATTAACTGCCATTGTGCAGGTTTTAAATTCTAAGTTGAAAAGCAGTGAGGATAATTTTATCTCTGGTGCGTTGGATAAGGCCAATATCCAGGTGAGGAAAATGAGCTCGATGATCAATGGTTTTCTCAATATATCGCGTTTGGAGTCGGGCAAGATACATCTTGATAAAAGCGATTTCAATCTCGAGGTATTAATTGAAAATATGATTGCAGAAACCCAGTTCAGTTCGCCGGGATACCTGATTAGCTTATCGCCCTGCAATCCAATTTCTGTTAATGCAGATCCGGATAAAATAGGGTCTGTGATTTCTAATTTATTAAGTAACGCTGTTAAGTATTCGCAAAAAGGCACACATATAGAAGTGACTTGCCTTATTAAAGACAATGGCGTTGAAATTTCGGTACGTGATGAAGGGATAGGCGTAAAGGCAGAGGACGTACAACATCTTTTTGATCGTTACTACCGCGTTAACAATCCTAATTACAGCCACATCTCCGGCTTTGGGATCGGGTTATATCTGAGTTCTGAAATCATCCGACAGCATAGGGGTGAAATCTGGGTAGAAAGTACTCCCGGTAAAGGATCTACCTTCTATTTCAGTATACCACTTAAGTAATTAACAGATGTGAAATAAAAGGCCTTAGCATTATGCTAAGGCCTTTTTATTTTATTTACTGCCGAATGCATTTTCGAGCCATCCGCAACCCATGCTTAACACTTTCTTTCCACCTTTTATGATCGAAAACTCTGATCGTCTGTTTAACTGATGCTGCTCTTCCGAACATGGTACGCCATCCGGGCAATCAGTAACCAGGTTATTTTCACCAAAGTGCTCGGTGAACAATCGCGACGCATCGATGCCATTAGCCACTAAATAATCTTTTGCTGCTTGGGACCTGCGTAACGAAAGCGCCATATTGTAAGCTTTCGATTCGCGGCTATCACAATAGCTGGCTATCAGTAATTTTAATTCCGGGTGCTCATTCATCAGTTTAATCACCTTAGCCATTTGCACCTGTGCATCTGCGCGGATGAATGACTTATCCAGATCGTAATAAATTTTATTGATGGTAAGCATTCTTTTTACCGAATCACAATTAAAACCTGGCGAAGCAGTTTCTTTGTCAGTATCAAAAGGTCGTTTTACGCCGGTAATTTTAAGCACTACGTTAATGATTGTGTCGGTATGTATGCCTTTAGTGCTTATGTCGACAGATGCCGTACTGAAACCGTAATTGGTAGCCGTGATATGATAATCTGTTTCTGGCTGTAACAGGCTGCCGAAGCTGCAAGGCATATCAGGTTCCAAATCTTTCAGTCCATAAGGTTTTATTAACGCGGTACTATAGCAAATTGGCTCTCCGGTTTTGGCATCTACAATGGTACCATGCAGTTTAATCTGGAACTCTTTATGTAGGAAGCTATAAATATCATCGCTGCCTTTGCGGTTACTGGTGAAAAAGCCATGTTTACCATCATCGCTTCTGATCAACCCAAAATCATCAACAGATGAGTTAACCGGCGATCCTACGTTGATAGGATTATGCAAAGGTTTCAAATCGCTCAGCGTCACCTGGAATATATCCAAACCACCCAAGCCAGGGTGACCGGTTGATGAGAAATAAAGCGTGCTGTCTTTATACAGGGTAGGGAACAGCTCATTACCCTCGGTATTAATCACTGGCCCCATGTTTACAGGTTGTTCCCACTCACTGTTAACGGTGGCACGTTTGCAATAGTAAAGATCAGTGCCGCCGTAGCCTCCCGGTTTGTCTGATGCGAAGATCAACACCGTACCCGCCTTATTCAAAGCCGGGTGCCCAACCGAATACTGGTCATTGTTGTAAATAAACGGTACAATCTTTTCCCAGTTTGGTGCCTGGGCAGTGAAGATTTTTAGCTTATTTATGCCGTCCTTACTCTCTTCATATTTGCCTTTGTAATAATTATTACGGGTAAACATTAAAGAGCCATCGGGCAATAAAGCCGCAGATCCTTCGTGGTAAGGCGTGTTTACATTACCCATTACCGGTTCGGCTTTAACTTGTGCGGCCAGATAATCGCCCAAAGTATCATTTAAAAACTTGGGGTTGTAATTACCCTGCGTATGTGTATCGTTGGCTGTTGGCGGGGTATCGTCATCGTTAGGTTTATACTTTTTGCCTTTGGTCTGGATATCTCTTCTTATCGCATACCTAAGGCTGTCCATATTAACCGCCTTAATATCCATCCGATTTTTTACCTCGTATAAATCACTAAATGGTGTTTGGTCCCAGCCGAAAACCTTTTTTACCAAGACTCCCGGTTTACGGTTACTGCTGAAGATCAATCCTTTCTTATAATACAAAGGCGAATACTCTGAAGCAGCGGTGTTGATGTTTAGATAGGAGATAGTCCAGTCTTTACGGTTACGCAGAAAGGCATCAATCTCAGGGTAAGCTTTGGTAAAGGCTGTGGCACGGTCATCCTTAGTTACCAATTCGAGATATTTCTGATACCATTGCTCAGAACCTGCATAGTCTTGCTTGTTGGCCAATGCTTCGGCATAATATAAAGCCCATTGCGCTTTAAGTGTTGGCGCCTGGGTTAGCTGGGCATACCAGTAAACAGCCTTATCGTAATTCTTAATGTTACGATAGCTATCGGCAATCATTTCCTGCGCTTCAATATCTTCGGGATGATCTTTCAATTCGCGCTCCAGTAATTTTATGGCAGGGGTATATCTCAAAGCCAGATATTCTTTACGAGCGGCTTTCATCAGGTTGCTTTCTTCCTTCTTAGTCTTTTGGCTAAAAACTAAGGCCGGTAAAAGCAGCAGTGCAATTAAGGTTATGTATATCGTTTTTAACATATCAATGCTCTAGAAATAACGTGGAGACAGGATTTTACCTTTAGTTGAACCAAACTCATAACGGATCATGATCTCGTGGCTACCCGAGTTAAATTGCACCAGCGGGGTCGTGCTCCGGTCGTATGAATAACCTAATCGGATCTGCGGCGAAACCTGGAACTCTACCATTCCCGAAATATCAGCCTCGGTACGGTACTGTGCGCCGATCCCTAATATATCCCTGATCCATAAGGTAGCATTTAAATCACCTTCGATAGGGGCACCCTTTACATATTTAATCAATACAGATGGTTTCAGGTGAAGGTCATCATTCAAAGGAAACACATAACCCGTAGCCAGGAAAAGATGCATGGCCTGCCCGTCGAAACTGTTATTATTCTGTACCGTAAAGTTGTGCAGCTGGTTATTCAATAATTGTGGTGATGACAAGCCGAGGTAAAACTTATCTGTGCTGTAGTAAAGGCCTACACCAAAATCAACCAGTGTTTTATTTACATTGGTGCTGAATGCCTGATCGGGTGTGTTATCAGAACCCAGGTTAACCGAAGTAAAATCGGCCCGGTACTGGCTGGCACCTGCCTGTAAGCCCATGGCCAGTATACCCTTACCCATCGGGATCCGGAAGGCATAGCTACCGAAAGCGCCCGTGGTATTGGTAATACCTAAACGGTCGTTAAAAACCTGTAAGCCTAAACCTATCTTTTTATTATCAATCGGTGCATCAATGCTAAAGGTTGCCGTTGTTGGTGCGCCCTGTATACCAACCCATTGGCTGCGGTACAATGCCGTGGCCGAAGTCACGTTCCGGCTACCCGCATAGGCAGGGTTAATAGCCAGGGTGTTAAACATATATTGGGAGTACATGGCCTCTTGCTGCGCTATAGCTTGTTTCCCCACGCACGCTATAAAAATTACTATAATTAATATTCTCAAGCTCTTCATAACTATCTGTTTAGGGTTATATAGCCCACATAGCGGTCTGTGTTATCAAATTTTACAATGTAGTAGTAGGTGCCTTCAGGCAAATCATCGCCTATGTGGATGCCTTGGTTACACTTGCCTCCCCAGTCGTTTTTGTAATTTGTATCGCGGTATACGAGGTTACCCCAGCGGTTATAAACCTCGAGGTTGATCTTTCGTCCGCTTGCATTTTCAATCACAAAAGTATCGTGCGAACCATCGCCGTTAGGGGAGAAACCCTGCGGGATAAACTCGTTAGGCCGTTTCAACTCAATAGGTGTAGGTATTGATGAACTCACATCGCCCGTTCCGGCAACATCAGGTTTATAACCATCGGTCGATTGATCGGTGGTTGTTGCACCCGTAATAGATGTGCCTGTAGCCGTAGCCCGGTTCAAATAAGTACTTCCGTTGGTTAAAATAGTCAGGTTTACTACCAGTTCAATCTCCTCAACCTGGCCAATGAATAGCGTATTGCCCGATGCCAGCATTTCGGGGTTGCTGTTTCCGTTGAAACTGTTGTTAACCGATAACCTGCCCAGCGTTCTGATACTCTTAACCTGCCATTGCTCACCGCTGAAAGTGGCGTTCAGGTTATCCTTAATACTCACGTTGTTTAAATCGGTAATACCATAGTTACCCACAGTTAAAACATAAGTTACATCATAAGTACCATTGGTGGCTTTAACGGCAGATTGCACTGCTTTTGCCAAACCAATAACCGGTTTATCATTCGTATTGATGGTAACCGTTGCCACGTTACTTACTGCTCCATTTTTGTCCTTAACGGTATAAGTAAACTGATCCGGCCCTGCGTAATTCTGATTCGGTGTATAAGTTACCAAACCGGTTACCGGGTCAACAATCAATGTACCGTGTGCCGGCTGACTAATGATAGTTACCGTTGTCGGATCCAGATCTGCACTGCCTGTTTTATCATTATTAATTACAGGGATGCCTACCGGTTTATTAGGTGTGGTAGTTGTAACATCATCAACAGCGGTTGGCCCTTGCGGGATAGCTATGGTAACATTCGCCACATTCGATATCGATCCATTTTGATCTTTAATAGTATAAGTAAAATTATCCTGACCAAAATAACCCGGGTTAGGGGTATAAGTAGCTACGCCTGTAGTTGGGTTAACCGTAACTGTACCATGTAATGGCTGTTGTACAATAGCTACTGTAGAAGGATTCAACGGAGCACCACCGTTAACATCATTAACAGGCAGATTAATGGATACAGGTGTATTAACCGCTGTAACTGCATTATCATTGTTAGCAACTGGTGCCTGGTTTACAGTGATGGTTGCTGTCGCGATGTTTGATGTACCTCCGTTGGCATCGCTCACGGTGTAAGTAAAGGTATCTGTTCCAACATAACCTGCATTAGGGGTGTAAGTTGCTATACCGGTTGTTGGGTCGATAGTTACCGTACCGTGTTGTGGTGGGGTAATAATAGTAACTGTGCCTGGTACCAGATTGTCTGATCCCCTAACATCGTTATTCAGTAAGTTGATGGCTACAGGAGAATTTGACCCTGTACTTGCTGCATCGTTATTAGCTACCGGTAATTGTTTAGGTGTAACAGTTACCTGGCTGCTGTTGTTGGTAGGGTCGCTATCTGTTTCGGCACCGCTAATAGTAGCTGTATTGGTATAGCTGCCTGTTGCGTTTACTTTGGCTGTTACTGTGAGTGTTGCATTAATAGTATGTGCTAATGCCCCGATTGCCCATGTGCCGCTTGCATTATTATAGGTACCTGTTGATGGTGTAGCACTTACGTAAGTAAAGCCGCTCGGCAGTAAATCAGCCACGTTAACATTGCTTCCCACGCTTGGTCCGTTATTACTTGCCGTAATGGTAAACGTAATCTGCGTGCCGATAGAAGGTGTTAAGGTTGAGGCCGTTTTAACTACTTTCAAATCGGTAACGCTATTCTGCGTATCAACATCAGTAGCGGTATTATTGGCTGGTGTAGGGTCGGTTACACCAGCAGGTGTGGCTACTGTGGTGGTATTGGTAATGCTACCACCGGTAAAGTCTGGTGGTACTGATACTACATAAGTATAGGTTACGATACTACCCGCAGGCATATTTACCAGCTGACCAATATTGCCCGTGCCCGATGCTGCACCTGTTGCACCGCCGGTATAAACGGCAGTCCAGGTGCCGGTTACACCGGCTGGTAAGTTATTGGTTACAGTTGCGCCGGTTACATCGCTTGGACCAATATTGGTTACCACAATGCTGTAAGTATTATTGGTGCCCGGCGTATAGCTTGGTTTGCCATCACTATTGGTTACGCTTAGATCGGCAAGGCTGCTTTGGGTATCGGTATCAACCGCCGTGTTATTGGCAGGGGTAGGGTCTGCTAAACCTACAGGGGCGATAACCGTTGCCGTGGTGCTAACATCTCCCGTAAAATTACCAGGTATGGCTGCAGTTACTGTATAAGTAACTGTGCCATTAGGTGGGATAGTTACCGTTTGATTGATATTACCAGTTCCCGATGCTACGCCTGTTGCGCCGCCTGCATAAACAGCGGTCCAGTTTCCGGTAATGCCGGTAGGCAGGGTATAAGTTACTGTTGCGCCGGTAGCAGTACTTAAACCTGTGTTAGTAGCAACAACGGTGTAAGTATTGGTTGTGCCTGGGCTGTAAGTTGCTTTGCCATCGGTATTGGTAATGCTTAAATCAACCTGACTAACCGGGGTATCCGTATCAGACGCGGTATTATCAGCAGGGTTAGCATCTGTTAATCCCGGTGGGGCAGTCACGGTAGCAGTGGTAGTTAAATTACCCGTTACGGAACTGCCAACTGCGGCAGTTACTACATAAGTAACCGAACCACCAACCGGTAAGTTCACAATCTCATTAATGCCTGTATTTCCACTTGCACTGCCGCTTGCGCCGCCTGCGTAAGTGGCCACCCAGGTACCTGTTACCCCAGTTGGGAATGGGAAGGTTACCGTTGCGCCATTGGCATCGCTTGTGCCGTTATTACTTGCTACAACGGTGTAAGTATTGGTACCACCCGGAGTGTAAGTTGTTTTGCCATCGCTATTAGTGATACCAAGATCAATAACGCAGTTGGCTACCGTGATCACAATATCATCATGACTATCGGTACACTGACCGGTAGAAACTGTCCATCTGAAAGTATAAACTCCGGCTACTAGCCCGGTTACTGAAGCATGGTTGTCATTTATTGAGCTAAATACCGGATCGGCTGCGCCAACTGGTTTAGACAGCACTGTCCATGTACCCGTACCCACGGTTGGGGCTGTTGCAGATAATACTGCCGGGGCAGATAAGCAATAGTTAGCCGCAGGCTGGCCTGCATCTGCCTGTGATGGTGGATCGAATATGGTGAAGCTTACATCGCTTGTTGATGTACATGCGCTGTTGTTGGCAATAGTCCATCTTAAGGTATAAGCACCTGCTTTTAAATTGCTGGCTATGGCTGTTGCGCTGTGTACATTATTAAATGTTACAGTCGGACTAAAATTAGGTTGCGTTACAACGGTCCATGTACCCTGATCGTTACCCGTTAAGGTCGTGTTGCTTGAAGCAAGGTTTACCGAAGCAGTACCGCCTGCAGTTGTAGCGCAGCTATTGGCAACTGTACCCGCATTAGCGGTGGCAGGTGTATTATCCTTTACTGTGATATTTACATCGGCCGATGAAGCTGTACAAGTACCGTTGGTAATAGTCCACCTGAATTTATATGGATTTGCAGGATCAACCACTAAACCCGAAACCGAAGTTGTAGGTACATTGGGTGCATCGATAACAGGGGTGCGGGTATCGCCGGGGCCGTTTGGTACAAATGTCCATGTACCGATACCCACGGTAGGTGTATTGTCTGATAATACAATATTACCCAAACAAGCCGCAGGCTGATCTGTCATTGGAGCAGCAGCGGTTGGCGGGTTATAAACACTGATCCGTACAATATCATTGCTTGATTGGTTACCGGTACAATTGGCATTGGTAACAGTCCACTGCAATAAATAATCACCCTGAACACTTAAATTAGCCAATACGGCATGAGGGTCTGTTGTTGATGAAAGCGTTAGTACGCTGCCGTTAGGCCTGCTGATCACGTCCCATGAACCTGTACCTACAGTAGGAACGGCTGCATCCAGTATTACCTGCGTAGTGTTGCTGGTACAGATCTGCTGATCCGGGCCTGCATCTGCTGTTGATGGCGGGCCGCTCACGGCTACCGTCATATCATCGGTCAATGTACCGCAACCACCTGCATCTTTGCCACCTACTAAGCCTGTATTAATAGTGTATCTAAATATATAATTGGTATTCGGTACCAATCCGCTTACAATAGCTGTGTTACCAAAACCTGTTGATGAACCATTTTTAGTGATCGTAACAGGAGGTGCGCCTGCAGGTGATGACGAAACTAATGTCCACGTACCATCGCTGCCTTCGTTACCGGATAATATCGTTGTTGAAGTGTTACATAAAGCTTGGTCTGCACCTGCATTGGCAGATTGGTGTACGGTGATAGTTACATTAGAGGTTGATGCCGGGCAAATAGTACCATTGGTTGATTTCCATGTCAGTACGTAAGTACCTAACACCAGCCCGCTTACGGTAGCATGCGGGTCGCTTAGGCTGCTGAATGTTGGCGCGTTTGGCCCGCTTTGTACCAGCCATAATCCCGTGCCTACAGTAATGGTATTGGCATCTAAAACTGTTGATGTACCATCGCAAAGCGTAATAGGATTATTGCCCGATACCGAAGCATTAGCAGGGGTAGGGGGCTGGCTCAGATTAAGATTGATGTCTGCAAATGAACTTGAGCAGGCGCTGTTGGTAATGGTATACCTGAAGGTATAACGGCCTTCACCCAAACCAGTAATAGTGGTTGATGTGCCATTTGGCGATGTAATTACAGCGCCACCGGCTCCGGCGGTTTGTGTCCATGTACCAACCTCACCTGATGCTAATGCTGCGTTGGTAGAAGTTAGGGTGACTGGACCAAGCCCGCAAATATCCTGTGCAGATGTACCTGTGCTGCCATTTATTGCTGCTACCGTTGTGCCCGGTGATATGGTTATTACCACGGTATCACGTGTGGTGCTGCAACCGCCTTTGCTTAGCTGCCATTCAAATTTATAAGTACCTACAGTTGCGCCGGTAACCGTTTGGCTGCTGGTGTTGGTAAATGCAGGCGTGTTAGGGCTGCCGGGCAATAATGTCCATATCCCGGTTTCGCCTGCATCGGGCGCGTTGGCTGCCAGGTTGAAAATAGTGGTACTGGCTCCCAAACATTGGTCGGGGCCTGCATTAGCCTGTTTAGGGCCGTTAGTGCTGTTGGTATTAATAACCATAGGATCGGTAATACTACCGCAGCTATTTTCAATTTTCCATTGCAGTGTATAAGTCTTATTGGCCAGTAAACCGGTTACAATTGCATTAGGGTCATTAACATTAGAGAATACTACTGTGCTTGCCGGGGTAGCAGGGCTTTCAGAAATTACACTCCAGGTGCCTTTTTCGTTCAGTGCAGGTGGGTCGGCAGCTAGTTTTACCGGTGTTGAAAAACATACGCTCACATCGGGGCCGGCATTCACATGTGTTGGAGGAGAGGCTACAATCACCTTTACATCCGATTGTGAATCGCCGCAATTGGTACCCCCACCGGTAACAATCCATCTGAAAGTATATACGCCGCTAACCAGGTTTGAAATACCGGTTGTATTTAAAGTCTTATCAGCAATAGTAGCCGTATTTGGTCCGCTTACCTGGCTCCATGTCCCTGTGCCCGAATCATCACCCTGTGGCGCATTACCCGCCAGCGAAGCTGATGTTACACCGCAGGCCAGAAACTGTGAAGTACCGGCATTAGCCTGGTACGGTGCTTTTGATACTACGATGGTAATATCGGCAAAGGCATCATTACAACCACCTGTAGCAATATCGCTATAACGCCTGAACCTGATTACATAAGTACCGATCTTGTTCATGCCCACAATCGGCTGAAAATCATCAGCCGCGGTGGTGAAACTATTGATATGCGCGTTGGCCTCGAGCTGTGAACCCGGAGGGGCGCTTACCAAAGCCCATTGCGAGCGGTTACCACCTGCTACCGTATAATGTACGGTTAGCTGGGAAGCATTACATGGTAAATAGGATGGGTTGGGTGTAGCGAAGCCAACAAAAGGTGGCGTTGTGTACCGAACATGATAAATAGCTACTGATGAGCAGTTGGTAACTGTGTTAGTAATGGTATATACAAAATCATAAGCAGAAGCGCCATCCATACCCGATATAGTGGTGGTAGGTGATGTTGGATTTGAAATAACCACACCTCCGGGGTTTGTGGAAGCCGAAACCCAGCTCACTACCTCATTCTTATAAAGCGGTACCACACCGTTTAACGCAGTGCTGGTACGGCCATCGCAATAGGTAAAAAATGGCTCGCCACCTGCATTGGTAACATCTTGCGAAGGGGGTGAAACATTAATGGTAACGTCCTTAAAACCGCTAAAACATGGGCCTGTTACCGTCCATCGCATCACATAAGTACCACCGATAAGGTCTCCGATCCCCATATTCTGGTCGTGAATGTCACCTAAAGAAGGGGTACTCGGACCACTGATGAACGACCATGTGCCTATTTGTCCGTTACCACTTCCGCCGAATGATGCGTGTAAGCCAACAGCAGCCTTTATTGAATAACAGCTTACATTAACCGGGGTTACAACAGAGATAGGCTCGCCGCCAAGATTGGTTACCCTTACGCTTGATGAAGAAGAGCAACTGCCTGAGCTATTGGTGATTGTCCAGGTATAAACCGAGGTGCCAACGGTATTACCCGTAGCCGGTAAAGAAATTGTACCTGTGGGTGATGTAACCGGGTTGGGTAAAGGCAAATTACCGCTTACAGACCATACGCCCGTTTCGCCTGCTTGTGGGGCGTTTGCGGCCATGGTTACCGCATTAGGGCCCGGACAAGAGCTAATATCAGGACCGGCATTGGCTACAGTTAAAGTTGAAACCGTATACACGGCATCGTCAAAAACAGGTGAACCATCGGTACAGGTAGCCGATAGCCGGAAGGTATAACTTTGCCCAACTGTATACCCGGTAACTGTTGCTATAGCTGTACCGCTATTTACTGTTGTTGCCGATACAGTAACCGGTTGGCCTGAAACCTGCGTCCAGGTGGCTTGCTGGGTAAGTAAACCAGTTGCGTTACCGGTAAGTACAAATGCACTACCGGGGCAAATGGTACGGTCGGCACCGGCGTTAATGGTACAGTTTTGCGCAAACGCAGAAACATGCACTATTAGCGCGAGTAAAATTGCAGGAAAATAAAAACGTAAAAATTTGATCATACAGTTGTATAAGCAAGTGAATAAATAGCAAATGCGGGTTGCTTGTATTGAATAGCCGAATTGGATTTTTCGACAGAAATGGTTGAGACGGGGCTTAGATATTGTGACATGTAAAGTTCAGTTATATATCAAGAATATAATTAGTGCAATATCCGACTATCGCTGATAATTACCGCTTAAAAAGACACAAAATAGGCATTTATTTACTTTTACGATAAAACTTTGCAATTAGATTTACTGTAAACTAATATTTTTGAAAATGCACAAAATGAACGGCGGTAAATATTGATTGTATATATAAGCTGTACCTCGAAAAGATACTTGCCTTACAAATTAGGCAACAAGAAAAATATTAATGCAATACCCGAAATAAGTATCAGTACGGTAACCAGTATAGCAAGCAAATAAGATGGCCTGTATTGGTGTTGAAATAACTGACGTTCTGTAATGCGATAGCGTTTATAGGCGTAACCGACCATAATAATGCCACCGGCAATTAACATGGTGCCAATTTGTGATGAATAGGCCGGGCTGGGTTCGGGCATGCCGGGTTTATGCAGCGCCAATGCAATTTGCCTGATAAACAGAGCAAACTTAACCACCACAAAACCAAAGCCCATTAACGCAATGCCTGTTCTGATCCATGCCAAAAAGGTGCGCTCGTTGGCCAGATGGTCGCTGGGATTACTTATTGATGGCTTTATGTTGTCGCTATTTTCTTCCATTATTTATGAGGGTTTCAATAATTATACTGCTTGCTCTTAAATTGTTCTTATCAAACAAAGCTTAAGTCGGGTGGTTAATATAACCGTAGCCAAATTCTGGTTACCGAACTAAATATACCAATAAACTACAACGCTTAGAACTTGAAAAACAAAAAACGGATCGCCATTCTTGGCGGTGGGCCGAGCGGCTTATTCATGTTTAAAAGGTTGTTAGAGGCTAAATCGTCTGATTTATCTATCACTATCTTCGAGAAGAAAAATAACCTGGGTGCAGGGATGCCTTACAGTACAGATGGCGCTAATGATGAGCATGTTACCAACGTATCTGGCAACGAAATCCCTGATTTGGTTACCCCGCTTGCCGATTGGATTAAAACGATACCTAAAGATACCCTCGATAAATATCATATCGATGTAGACCGTTTTAACGAATATAAAGTATTACCGCGTTTGCTATTCGGGCAGTACCTTAAAGCACAGTTCGATCTGTTGCTGAAGCAGGCTAAAGAAGCAGGTGTTGATTTCGAAGTACACTATAACAGCCACGTAACTGATATAATTGATTACCCCGAACAGGAATTGGTTTTAGTAGAAATAAATCAAGAGCAGAAATTCGAATTCGATCATGTAATTATTTGTAGCGGTCACAGCTGGCCGGTTAAAAATGAAGGTAAGAGCCCCAATTATTTCGATTCGCCTTATCCGCCCGCAAAACTCAGGTTAAAACTCAATCATCCCGTGGCTATCACGGGTTCGTCGCTTACTGCCATTGATGCCATCAAAACGCTGGCCCGTTATAACGGTACCTTCGATAAGGATAAAGATGGTAAACTCTTTTATCGCCTTGCAGATGATAGCCCTGGTTTCAGATTGGTGATGCACAGCCGCGAAGGCATGCTGCCTGCGGTGAGGTTTCATTTGAAGGATTCGCACCTGTCAAACAAGCCATTGGCCGGCAAAGAAGAGATCAAAACTCACATTGCGGCCAATGATGGCTTTCTAGCGCTGGATTATATCTTCAAGAAAGATTTTATTGAGCCTATTCGCGTGGAAGATCCCGGTTTTTATGAGCGGGTTAAGAATATGCAACTTGAAGATTTTGTGGCCTTTATCATGAATTTCAGGGAAGATAAAGATCCCTTTCAATTGCTGAAAGCCGAGTATGCCGAAGCGGAAAAATCGATTAAAAAAAGAGAATCCATTTACTGGAAAGAGATGCTGGGCACGCTCAGCTTCGCATTGAATTATCCGGCCAAACATTTATCGGCAGAAGATATGCAAAGGCTGCAAAAAACGCTGATGCCATTGATCTCTATTGTTATAGCCTATACACCACAAAGTTCGGCCGAAGAATTGATTGCCCTGCATAATGCCGGTGTGCTGAGCCTGGTTGAGGTTGGATACGATAACAGGGTAGAGGCAGAACCCCACGGCGGCGCTACTTATTACTACACAGATCCGCAAGGGAAACAGCAGTCGGTATACTTTAACACTTATGTAAATTGCATAGGCCAGCCGCATTTAACGTATGATGAGTTTCCGTTTAAAAGCCTGCGCGATAAGCATACCATTACCCCTGCGCGGCTCAAATTCAGATCGGCAGAAGCCGGTCGCAAGGCTTTGATTGATGGAAAAGATGTTACGCAAGACCAACGTGGCGATTATTACTTGAAAGTACCCGGCGTTGCCATTAATGATAGTTTCGAGGTGGTGGATGCCTACGGGGCATTAAACGAACGGATTTATATTATGGCGGTTTCTTACATAGGCGGATATAACCCCGATTACTCGGGGCTTGATTTTTGTCAGCAAGCTTCGTCCATTATTATTAAGAGTTTATTGCCGGATTTATAATCATTTAGCTACAACAATCTTCTTTTTCTGATATTCGTTGAGCGCTTTGATAATCCTTGATGGTTTTTTCCACTCAAATAAATGGATGAGCCATACAGTTAAGCGCATAAAGCCACTTGTATCAACTATGCTATTGCCAAGGTTGTGGATGGTTTTATCTCTCGTGGCGATAAAGGCTGCATAATCTTCGGGCTTTTGAGCAATCAGGCTTTCTGCAAAACACCAGGCGCCATCACGGGCATTGCCAATGCTAAATTGTATCAATGCAGAATTAGCGTTTGAGGCATGCAGCCCCAATAAGGAAAGCAAAGGCGAAACCTGTCCTAATTCAAATAACACCTGGTTGGTTAGTGCAGCGATGATGGTATTAATAGCATCAAAATCCTGCGATAAGTTTGCCAGGGGCTGGCCCTCGCAAACTTCAACCGCGGCAATGCCCAGATCTAGGTTGATGTGGGCATTCATCCCTAAAAGTAAATGTTGTAATACCAGCACAGATGATTTTTCGGCCTGCTCAAATGCAATAGCCCATGAGGTTGTGGTGGGTTGGTGGCTGGTCCACTTTTGGTATGCGTCGAGATACCGGCTGGCAAATACTACATCCAGTTTTTCCATCCTCTGCCCGTCCTGGAACTGGCCGGACGCAATGCCGTCTTTAACGCTTTGCGTTACCTTTAAATACAGGGTAGCGAAGTAACCTAAACGGCTGTTAGCAGCTGCACATTTTGCAATAATGTTTTGCAGCGACTGGATAATATCATCAATTGTGGTTTCGGTCATGATAAATAAATATACCAATTATTTGATAATAAGTATTTTATCGACACGGTGTTGCTCATCGCAATTTGCTAACCTTAAATTAACATATTGTAACAAATTAGTTGATGAACGCTACTATGGCCGTTTATCGGTTAAAATTCAACTTTAGTACAGAGTTTTATTAGATTTTTGCAGCTTATAGAATTTCCATCAGAATGAAGTATTGCTGTATCTTAATCATATCCGTTTTATTTAGTTTAACAGTTTTTGGCCAGTCAAAAGGCATTATATCAGGTAAAATTATCGATGCTGATACCAAACAGCCGGTTGATTATGCTACCATCAGTGTTTACAAATCCGGGTCTACCAGTCCGTTTAATGGCGCAAGTTCTGATGCGAAGGGCGGTTTTAAAATTAGCAATATCCCGGATGGTACTTACCGTGTTACGGTTGATTTTCTGGGTTATCAACGCCAAACGATTGATAATGTTACGGTGGCGAATGGCGCTAATAAATCCATCGGCACTATAATATTAAGCCCGGCGCAAACTACATTAAAGGATGTAAATATTGTAGCCAAAGCCCCTGTTGTAGAAAATAAGATAGATAAAATGGTGTACAATACCGCCAATGATTTAACAGCACAAGGTGGTGTGGCTATTGATGTATTGAAAAAGGTACCGCAGGTAAGTGTTGATATTGATGGTAATGTGGAGTTGCAGGGAAATTCAAACATCCGTTTCCTGATCAATGGGAAGCCATCAAGTATTTTTGGCTCGAGTTTGGCCGATGCACTGCAATCAATCCCAGCCAGCCAGATTAAAAGTATTGAAGTAATTACCAGCCCCGGTGCTAAATATGATGCTACGGGTACAGGTGGTATTATTAATATAGTTTTGAAGGATAGCAAGGTACAGGGCATTAATGGTACGGTTAATTTATCTGCTGGTACCCGTTTAGAGAACGGTTCATTTAATTTGAATGCACGCAAAGGCAATTTTGGCGCAGGTGTGTTTTTTAGCGGAAATGAACAGTTGAGTTCAACCACCCATACAAGAACCACCAGGCAATCTTATAATGATTCGCGCGATAGTTTAACTAACCTGCTACAAAACGGGGACGGTAAATTTAAGCGTGGGGGATACCAGTCGGGCGTTAATTTTCAGTGGGATCTTAGTAAGCATGATAACCTTACCGGTTCAGTAGGGTTTAATCATTTTAGCAATACCAATACCAGTATCACTAACCAGGATCAGCAAATCCTGGGCTTGCCGTCTAATAACCTACTGTCAGATATTTCAAGTATCCGCAATTCTGCAAGTCGTTTCAACGCCCACTCAACCGACTGGAGTTTAGATTATAAGCATACCTTTAAAAAGGAAGGACAGGAGCTGGAGATCTTATATAATTCGAGCTATGGTAAAAACACATCTTACTATTCGCAGGAGCAGGATTATTTAACAGGCGGTTATCCATCATCGGGATCGATGAGTAATAACCCCGGCCGCGATCATGAAACCAATATTTCTATTGATTATACTCAGCCGTTCAGCAAGGCATTTACCTTAGAAACAGGTGCCAAAGCAGTTTTAGAGGACCTGAACAACAGTGTAGCTACCGATACTTTATTTAACGATGGTAGTTACGTGCCGAATGCTAATCAGACATATAGCTTTAACTATGACAGAAAGATATATGCAGGTTATGTATCGGGTTCATTTCAACTATTTAATGATTTTCTGGAAGGTAAGGCAGGCTTGCGTTATGAGCGCACAGTTACCAATGCTGATTTTCCCGGAACACAAATTCCTGGTTATAATACTTTCGCACCGTCGTTTACGGTGTTGCACAAGTTTGGAAAAAACCAGTCGCAATCTATCAAGTTCTCTTATTCATACCGTATCGAGCGCCCCGATTACGGCGACCTGAACCCATTCTATAACATCAGCGACCCGCACAACATCAGCACAGGTAACCCTAATCTGAAACCGGAAATTGGCCATAATTATGAGCTTGGCTACAGTAAATCGTTTGATAGCGGCAGCAATATATCGGCTTCAGCTTTTTACAGGCACAATACCGATGATATACAATCATTAACTACTTTTTATTCGGTACTGGATATTGGCGGAACGGAATACAGCAACGTTGCCTTAAGCCAGCGCTATAATATAGGTTCACAAACAGGGGTGGGGTTGAATTTATATGGCTCTGTGCCTGTGGGTAAATTGAGCCTGCGGTCTAATATTCAATTAGGATCACGCAGCAACAGTACGCCAGGTTTGGCAACGGTTACGGGCTTTGCTTATCGTGCTAACCTGAATGCGAGCTACCAGTTTCCACATAACTTGGTGGGCGAAGTATTTGGTAACTATAACTCGAGCCAGAAAGGTATCCAGGGTGAGCGCCCGGCATTTGGGTTTTATAACATCGCGTTCCGCAAACAGTTTATGGAAAAAAAGCTGAGCCTGGGGTTAACTATGGCTAATCCGTTTAACCAATACGTTAAGCAAACAACCACTACCAATGGAGCCAACTTTAACCAGTCGAGTTTAAGGGAAGTGCCGTACCGTTCATTCGGTATCAGCCTTAATTATAAATTCGGTAAACTGGAGTTTAAAAAGAATAAAGAAGACAACGGCGATCAATCTGTTCCGCAAGATCAGGGTGGTAAATAATCAACCTGATCATATTAGCTAAAACAGCGTTGTGGTAAAACCAATGTTGATGTTGAAGAAACTTGGCGTAAGGTTGTTTTTGTTCGATAGGTTTTGATAGTAAGAAGGCTCCAAGACCAGGGCAAAATGCGGAACGATATAATATTCAATCCCCGCCGCTAACTTGATAATGGCATTGTGCTGCGTGGCGCTACTCACCGTAATTTCGTTATTATCCAGGTAGGTAACCTTATCATAGCCATGATTAATTAAGCCAGGTTGGGCAAGCGCATAAAGGCCCATGCCTTTGTAGCTCATGCGGTAACCGGCACCCAATACAAAGCAGTTACTCGTAAACTTACCATTGCTTACGTTGGTGTTTATAAAACTGTTATGCGTATAGCTACTGTTTAAAACATCATAGTTAAAACGGTAAAATAAGGCGTTGATGTATTTGGGGCGATACTCAGCCCCGGTATTAAGCGAGAAGCCGTTTTTAAAAGCAATACCGGCGGCATCGTTATTTACTGCGTTGTAGCCAATGCCACCTGGAAAATAAAGCCTTGACGTAAACTTTTCTGTTTGTGCTAAAAGATGATTGCCTGTTAGTAATGCAAAGAGACAAATGTATATCGCCTTATTGATCTTTAATCTGTAGGGTATTTTCGAAGGGGTATTTCTAAGCATTTGTCAGGCGGACCAGGATTTGTACCACCTGATTCTGACTGAAAATAGATAAGAAATCTGTAGAAAAATTGTACCGTAGATTTAGAAAGATGTAGGAGATGGGTGCTTTATCCGGCCAGGCTGATTGGGAAATATTTGGTCTCTGCCTCCTGGGTAAGTTTTGATAAGCCTTTGTAATTGGTGATGATGATACTTTTGCCTGTTACGCTAACCAAGCGCTCGCCCATCAGGTCATTCATTACCCTAAAAACAGTTTCGTAAGTAGTGCCGGCAAATGAAGCCAAATCCTGACGGCTTAGTTCTATATTGATAACGCCATTATAATCATGGCCGAATTGTTTATCTAACAATAATAATGCTTCTGCAATACGGCCCTTAACAGGCATGTGTGCCAGGTTACGCATCTTTCTTTCAGATTCCCTTAATTCCTCTGCAAAAAACATAAGCAGCTTATAGGTAAAACCGCTGTTTACTTTGATAGTATTTTCGAAGAAATCCATATCAAAAAAACTGATAATGCAGTTCTCTAAAGCTGTTGCCGAAACCGGATAGGGTTCATTATCGCCGCCCAAGCCACGGTGTCCCAGAATAGATCCGCTTTTGGCGAACCTTATAATCAGGTCTTTATCATCATCCCATCTTTTATGGACTTTAACCACGCCGGTATTAACAAAATAAATGCCCTTAACCTCGTCGCCTTCCTTAAAAATGAGCTCGCCTTTCTTTACTTTGAAATCTTTTCGATTAAAAGCAATAGCAGGTAACCATTCTTTAACACAATTTTGAGATAAGTAGCAATTATTTATATCGAATTCGAGCTTTTTCTTGTCCATGAAATTAATTGCAAATGATTTTATATAAAATTAGTAACGTTTTTCTTCGTTTTTATTTGTTAAATTAATTTAACGAACAAATTTATAGGTTTTATTTTGTCTTTTTTATTAAAATTTAATAATTATATGAAAAAAATGACTTTTTGATTGTGTTAAATGATTGATTAGTTCTAAAATGGTCATTTTTAAACAAAAAATGCAACACAGTGTTTAAATTAATTAAACGTTTTTGCAAATATTCAGTTAATTGTACGTTATGTATGTATAAAAAAAGACCAGAAAAATAGTTTTCCGGTCTTTTCTATATGCTAATTGAAACTTTACTAAGTAATTACTCATCAGTTAGTTCTATCCATACCGGGCAATGGTCGCTTGTTTTTTCCCATCCGCGCACGTTGCGGTCAACACCTGCGGCGATAAGACGTTTGTCAATTTTGGGGCTTAATAAAAAGTGATCGATCCGTAAACCTGCATCGCGGCCATAAGCATTGCGGAAATAATCATAAAAGGTATAAACCTTCTCGTGGGGGTGCAGCTTGCGGATGGCATCCGTCCATCCCTGGTCAACCAGTGTTTTAAAAGCTATCCGTGTTTCAGGTCTGAACAGGGCATCTTCCAGCCAGCGCTCTGGTTTGTAAACATCAATCTCGGTAGGTATTACATTGTAATCGCCGGTTAATATTACGGGGATATCTTTGGCCAATAAACCGCTGGCATGGGTTATCAGGCGCTCGAACCAGCTTAATTTATAATCAAACTTGGGGCCGGGAGCAGGATTGCCATTAGGTAGATATAAACAGCCAATAACAACACCATTAACTAATGCTTCTATATAACGGCTATGCTCATCCTCGGGGTCGCCGGGCAGGCCTCGTTTTAATTCCTGTATGGGTAGGTTGCGTGATAATATCGCTACGCCGTTCCAGCTTTTTTGTCCGTGCCATATCGCATTGTATCCAGCATCCAGTATGGCTTGTTCAGGGAATTTTTCTTGCGGGGCTTTTAATTCCTGCAGGCAAACAACATCGGGTTGGGTTTCTTCGAGCCAGCGGAGTAATACAGGCAGGCGTCCGTTTACGCCGTTAACATTATAGGTAGCTATTTTCATAGGTGGAAATTTTAGGTTGATGATATCAGCAACAATTTCCGTAAAAATAAGGGCTTGCGCAACAAGTTTCACATTTGTTTATAAATCATATATAAAATATTATAAAAAAGATTTGTATTTATATAATAATATTATATACCTTTATAATATACTATCAGTGCCAGCTATTATCCCGTTTTAAGCCGTTTGTTTTTCACCTTTTTCTTTTAAAAGATCTACTGAAATAACTATCTGTTAGCTCCAATTAACCTAAGTATAGTTTTATGATCTACGAGACAATGAAGTTTCTGTCGGATGAGATTAATGCTTATCTGTCTGGTAAACTTGGCGTTAATACCGACCCAAGGCTAATTTTGGGCAATGTTTCCAAAGCATTGGACAATGATACCACAGGCCCTAACAGCCTTAACGGTAAGGCTGTATTAACGCTTGTTAATGTAGAGGAAGACCGTATTGCCAAGCAGCAGGAAAACTATTTTAAAAATAATACTTCTGTAGTTTATAAAAACCCGCCGATATATATTAATTTATATTTATTAATATCTATTAATAAAGCCGAATATGCCGATGCCTTAAAATGGCTGGCTTATATTATCCAATTTTTTCAATATCAAAATGTATTTACGCCGCTTAGTCACCCCGATTTAGATCCCCGTATCATTAAGTTGATAACAGATCTGTATACGCTCAATTTTGAGCAGATCAATCATCTGTGGAGTACACTTGGTGGCAAATATCTGCCTTCAGTAATGTATAAGGTAAGGCAAATTACGCTCGACGAAGATGCTGTAGTTGCAGGCGGCGGCCTCATCACCGAAATCAATGTTAACAGTTTAAACCAACAGGCCGTATCATGAATTTAAATTACGCCATATTATTCAGCGTTGAGTTGATGCATGATTATTATACAGATCAGCGCTGCCCCGATTTTGCCATTGTACCTACTGCCGAAACAGCCGTAGCAATGAAGAATATGGGGATGGTGTACAAATTTGCCGGCAACCAATTGTTTGTATTGGTGCGGGTAAATGAGAGTGGCTTGCCATTAATACCCATACAATCAACCAAAAACTTTGTATTTGCCATGCTATTACAGCATGTACATTTTTATAATTTCACCAATCTCAGCTATACACCATCGGCACCGCAGCGGTATTATTTTAGCAATACCAATCAAAATCAATCGGGTACTGATGTACTGCTGCAATCTAAAATAGCGCTATATAATAATGCTACTACCTATAATATAGGCGATCTGGTAGCAACCAACACCGGCAATATTTATGAGGCACTGAAACCCGGCTCGGGCAACGCACTAACCAATACCGATGCCTGGCTTAACCGCAATAAAGTTCAATATGTAAACGGTGGCGATCTGATTACCCTTGCGCCTTACATAACCAGTTTCGCGGTAACACCTGCAAACACATTTACGGTAAACGTTAATGGCTTAAATAATGCTGGTACGGCTTATGATCAAAAGGTGTTAGATACCATTAACCTTACCTATGATACGGCGCAAAGCACTATTCAGCTAAAGCTGGATAACCTGCCGTCCGGTAAATATAGCATCGATATTAACGGGCAGAAAAACCTGATTTATATAGATAGCACCCTGGCTGCATCGCGGGATGTGTTCGGTATTATTAATATCGTAAATAATTACGCCTCTCCATCGGTATTTGGCTTGTTTGATGCTGCGGGTAAGCCCAATAAAACACGCTTTGTTATCAGGTTTGCCAACCGGGCTGTTATATGGCGATACATAGCCCGCACGGCTGATGTAACATCGGTCAATGATTCGCGCCCTGCGCCAGATAAGTACACCTTTACAGCCGGCGACCCTAACGAGTTTATATCTGTAAAGCCAATACCATTTAATCAACAACCTGTTAATACCCTGTCGATCGAATCAACCTCTCTGGGCAATATATCGCCAATAGCTAATCCAACTATTAACAGGTTGGGCACTATCAACAAGGATGGGTTCAATTACTACTGTTCGGAGCTGCATTTAAATTATTAACATAAACAATTCAATATTATGGCATTCAGTTACAAAACCCCGGGTGTTTACATCGAAGAAATACCCAAGTTTCCACCATCAGTAGCCGAGGTAGAAACAGCAATTCCGGTATTTATTGGATATACCGAAACCAGAGGTATTGCAGGCGCACCTTTGCCGGTAGTAACCATTAATACTGTTGACGTTACAGAGGCGCTAAGGATAACATCGTTATTGGAATACGAAACCTATTTTGGCTATGGTGTTAATGAAGGAGTGGCAGTAACCATTACCGAAACCTACAACACAGCCACGCCGCCGGTACTGCAAACCCGGGTTATTAATGCCGCTATAGCTACACCATCAATCCAAACCATGCACTACCACATGCAAATGTATTTTGCCAATGGTGGCGGGCCTTGCTATATTATAAGTGTAGGTGATTTTTCGGTATCTGCCATAGCTGCTGCCGATCTGGAAGCAGGGCTCGAAATGGCCGGCCGGTATGATGAGCCAACATTGATTGTGTTTCCGCAGGCTATAGAGATGGCCGATGCCACCGGCGTCGATACAGGCAATGTTTACGAAGAAGCCTTATTACAGGCCGGTACTTTGAAAGACCGTTTTGTAATAATGGATTGTTATGGCGACGACCCCAGCCTACTACGTGGCACAACCGGCACTACTTATTTAAATTATGGTGCAGCCTATTACCCGCAACTGCGTACTGCGCTTAACTATCAATATGATAATACCGATGCAACCACCTTTACAGTATCATACAGTAAAGATGCCACGGTTACCACACCGGCGTACACAGCATTGAGCACAGAATTGCAATCGTTGGTTACACTTGAGGTAAACAAACTGCGGGTTACCCTGCCACCAAGCAGTACCATAGCAGGCGTATATGCACTGGTTGATAGTACACGCGGCGTGTGGAAAGCACCCGCCAACGTAAGCTTGAACTTAGTGAATGGCCTAACCGTGCAGGTTACCGAAGCTGAGCAAGCTGATTTGAACGTAGATAGCGTTGCCGGAAAATCAATCAACGTAATCCGCTCCTTTACAGGCAAGGGGATACTGGTTTGGGGTGCACGCACACTGGCGGGTAATGATAACGAGTGGCGCTACATCTCGGTTCGCCGTTTCTTTAACATGGTTGAAGAAAGTTCTAAAAATGCAAGCGCAGCCTTTGTGTTCGAGCCTAATGATTCCAATACCTGGGTAAAAGTGCAGGGTATGCTCGAAAACTTCCTGACCACATTATGGCGACAAGGTGCTTTACAAGGTGCCAAACCAGAGCAGGCTTTCTATGTAGCCGTTGGCCTCAACAAAACCATGACCGCCCAGGATATTTTGAATGGGTTGATGATTGTGGAGATAGGCCTGGCAGCCGTTCGCCCGGCAGAGTTTATTGTGCTGCGGTTTAGTCACCTACTGGCACAGAGTTAATGGTCTGTAATGTTCGATCTATAAAAATCAATTAAACCAAAACTTAAAAAAATGGCAAATACATATCCACTACCCAAGTTCCATTTTGTGGTGCAATGGGGAGGTACAAGAATCGGGTTTTCTGAAGTAACAGGGCTCGATATGCAGGCCGAAGCGATTGAATACCGCGAAGGTTCGAGCCCGCAGTATTCTAAAATTAAGATGCCTGGCATGCAAAAGTTCAGCAACATTACGCTTAAGCGGGGAACATTTGCGGGCGACCTTGAATTTTACACCTGGATAAAAACCATCAGCCTGAACACGGTAGAGCGCCGGGACCTCACCATCAGTCTGTTGAATGAAAATCACGATCCTGTAATTAACTGGAAAGTCATTAACGCCTTTCCGGTTAAAGTACAGGCCAGTGATTTAAAAGCCGATGGCAACGAGGTGGCCATTGAAACGCTTGAGTTGGCACACGAAGGACTTGATTTAATAACCTAAGCGGTTTTTCTTCTTTATAACAATATAAATTATGGCACAGACAACTGCAGCCGGTGGCTATTACCCGCCGGTAGGTTTCCACTTTAAGGTAGAGTTTGTAGGTATCGGCAATGATAATGATGTTCGTTTCCAGGCGGTATCGGGTTTAAGTATTGAGTTTGATACCGAGGCATTTAAAGAAGGCGGTGAAAATCGTTTCGAACATACTTTGCCGGTACGCACCAAGTATCCCGACCTGTCATTAAAGCGCGGTATGCTCACGGATTCGAAGGTGATTGATTGGTGCCTGGATGCATTTCAGAACCGTGTATTTAACCCGGTACACATCAATATTGTATTGTTGAACGAAGAGCATCAGCCCCTTAAAACATGGAACGTATACAATGCATGGCCCAAAAAATGGTCGGTGTCTGATTTAAACGCGCAGGATAACTCTATCGTGATAGAGACGCTGGACATCAGCTATAACTACTTTACAGTAAACTAATATGCCTTTAGAGATCAGGGAATTACATATTAAAGTAACTGTGAACCAGCCACAGGGCGGCGAAGGTACACCCGCCGCTAATGGTGGCGGGGGCGGCGATAAGGCTGCTGCAACTGACAAGGAAAAAGTGATTAAGCAATGCATTGAAGAGGTAATGGATATCATCAACAACAAAAACGAACGGTAATGGGTAAGCTTGAAAAGGTACAGATACTGGCCTATAATAATCCTGATTTTGCCGATAGTCACCAGGTGGGCGATCCTTTTAAGGCATTGATTAACCCGGAGACTTATGCTTTAGAGTATAAGGTGGAATTTACCGAAGGGCAGGGGCACGGTACCAGCAACGCCACCCAGCGCTTCAATGTAAAAGCACCCGAAGAACTATCGTTCGAGTTTTTGTTTGATTCTACCGGTATTATCGACCAAAACCCGCGAAATGATGTTTTTGATGATGTAAACGCCTTTAAAACAATGATGCTCGAGTACGATAGCCAGTCGCACGAGCCTAAGCATTTTAAACTGGTTTGGGGGCATTTGCTGTTCAAAGGTCGTTGCACTTCACTGAGTATTACTTATAAGTTGTTCAATCCGGATGGCAGCCCGATCCGTGCGGTGTGTAAAGCGGGATTTAAAGGGAGTATTGAAGAAACGTTGAGAGTTGCTATCGAAAACCCACAATCGCCGGACTTAACACATTATAAAACCGTGATGCAGGGCGATACATTACCGTTGCTGTGCTACCAGGTTTACGGTGATTCTAAATATTATCTCGAAGTAGCCAAAGTAAATAACCTGATTAATTTCAGGCAGATAGCACAGGGAACCGACCTGTTTTTTCCGCCTTTAACAACAACTACTGCATCATAAATAAATATGCCAAACGACAGGACCATACCATCAGAAGCACCCAAAAGTGTATGCACGTTCACGATACTCTCTGAAGGGAATGCGGTTTCTAAAACATACCAGGTATTGTCCATCGTGGTGAACAAAGAGATTAACAGGGTTCCGTCGGCAAGCATAATTATAATGGATGGCGAGCCCTCGAAGCAGTCGTTCGAGATTAGTAATAAGGATGATTTTATCCCCGGTAAAAACATTGAGATCAAAGCCGGTTACCGGGCAAATGAGGAAACCATTTTTAAAGGTATTGTGATTAAACACGGTATCAAGATCAGAAAAACGAGTTCGGTATTGGTGGTTGAATGCCGGGACGTAGCTATTAAAATGACGGTGGTTTGTAAGAATAAATACTTTACAGATTTAAAAGACAGCGACATGATAGAAGAATTAATAAGCCCTTATCAGATTGATAAAGACGTGGATGCTTCGACAGTGCAGCAAAAAGAAATTGTGCAGTACAACACCACCGACTGGGATATGCTATTGTGCCGCGCCGATGTAAACAGCCTGTTATGTATTGCCAGTGATGGCAAGTTAAGTGTAAAGAAACCGGATTTTACGTCTGATACCGCACTAACCATTCAATACGGAGCAACGGTACATGATTTGGATGCTGAGATTGATGCCCGTTACCAATTGAAAGGTGTAAAAGCAATTGCCTGGAATTCCACCGACCAGGAAATGATTACCGATGTAGAAAGCGAGGATCCCGGCGTGCCCGATGCAGGGAATTTATCGGCGGATACTTTATCAGGTGTAATTGGTGCCGATGATTTTCAGCTGCAGCACAGCGGCAAATTGCCCGACCAGGAATTACAGCAATGGGCCAACTCGAAAATGCTAAGGCACAGGCTGGCCAAGTTGCGAGGCCGGGTAACTACGGATGGCACCCCGGCAGTGATCCCCGGAAAAATGATTGAATTGAAAGGCGTGGGCGAACGTTTCGAAGGGAAATTATTTGTAACCGGGGTTAGGCACGAAATAAATAAAGGCGACTGGAAAACTACTTTCCAGTTCGGTGTAAACCCCGAATGGTTTGCACAGACTTACGAGGTACAGCAACCGTTAGCAGGTGCATTATTGCCAGCCGTGCAAGGTTTGCAAATTGGCGTAGTAACCAAACTGGAAAACGACCCGGATGGGGAAGACCGTATTATGGTACGCCTGCCCAACATTAGCACACAGGAAGATGGCATTTGGAGCCGGGTAAGCACATTGGATGCAGGCGATAAACGCGGTACATTTTTTCGTCCCGAAATTGGGGATGAAGTAATCGTTGGCTTCATTAATAACGACCCACGTTTTGCCATGATTTTGGGAATGCTGAATAGCAGCAAAAAACCTGCCCCTCTAACAGCCAGCGATAAAAATGATGAGAAAGGTTATGTATCGCGTAGCGAAATGAAAATGATTTTTAACGATGATAAAAAGACCATCGATATAGAAACACCTGCCGGGAATAAAGTGCTGATTAGCGAGGATGAAAAGATGATCCAGCTAACAGACCAGAACGGCAACAAAATTACCATGAACCAGGATGGTATAAAACTGGAAAGTATTAAGGATATAGTGATGACAACCTCTGCCGGCGATGTAAAGATGGAAGGTGTTAACGCCAACCTCAAGGGCAGTGCCCAGGTAAAAGTTGAAGGCAGCGCCGGTGCTGAGATTTCATCGAGCGGCAGCACAGCAGTAAAGGGATCAATTGTACAGATAAATTAAAACGATATGCCACCAGCAGCACGAGTAGGAGATATGCATGTCTGCCCGATGTCAACCGGGCCGGTGCCGCACGTAGGCGGGCCAATTTTACCACCGGGTACACCAACGGTTTTAATAGCAGGGATGCCCGCAGCAAAGGTTGGCGATTTATTGACATGTGCCGGTCCGCCGGATAGTATAATCCAGGGTTCATCAACAGTATTGATAAGTGGCATGCCCGCAGCACGCATGGGCGATGCAACAGCACACGGAGGCACCATAGTTTTAGGCGCACCCACAGTAATGATAGGAGGATAAATTATGGCAGGCGAAATAACCAACGATTTTATAGGCCGGGGATGGAGCTTTCCACCAACATTTAACCTGGTACAGCAGGATGTGGCTATGACCGAGAAAATGGATGACATTGAGAAGAGCCTCCAGATCCTGCTCTCGACCAAAGTGGGCGAACGGGTTATGGAACCCAAATACGGCTGCAATATGGATCAGTTGGTTTTTGAATCGCTGGACACCACCACGCAGACCATCATTATTGATAAGATCCAAACGGCCATCCTCTACTTCGAACCAAGAATAGATGCCAAGAAGATAGAACTGAATGTTGATGACGAACTGGAAGGCATTGTACTGGTGAGTATCGAATACGTGGTACGGTCAACCAATTCACGATTCAATTTTGTGTACCCATATTATATTAATGAGGGTACGGAGATACAAATTATAACAACTAATAACCTGGTAGCCCTGTAAAATTATGGCTTGCAGCGACAAAAAAAATCCATTAGTGCGCAGCGGACTTAGTCAGCAGCAACGTATAGCCAGTGCATTGCAAAATGGTTATATCAATGTTGACGAGCGGCAGTATGCCGATTGGATTGTTTTTGCCAACAAGTTTTCGGCCTGGCTCAATTACTATGATAACACGAATACAGCTGTTGCAACCTGGCAACCATTCTTCGCAAGCGATATTTCTGCAGTACTTGGTTCAATCGCTATCCAGAAAATTGATGATTACAAATTAGCCATTGCCGAACAATTCAAGATCCTGAAAAGTGAAGATTCGGTTTACGGGATCAACCCCAAAAAAGAAGCCTTTAGCAGCCTGACAGCGGCCATTATCACACTGGCCGGTTCGCTCGATTATTATTTGCAGCAATTGCCAGATGGGAATGATGTGAAAACGCTGATTCAAAACCAAATCACCGGGAAACTGCAATTGGCCCTGCAAAAACTATTAGCAGATTATAAAGGCGCCAAACAACAGCACTTAATTAAAGAAGTTGATAACCCAGACTGGCTGGTACTTAACCGACCAGTGCTAAAAGTTACCACATTAATAGGCCAGAACCTTTCACCGCTGTGGTTGAATGGCGCAGCATCTCTGCACGATTTCTATCATCATTTACCAGTTGATACCAGTATTTATGGTGATTTAACCTGGGGATCATCGCGCAAATTGATGCATGCGGCTAATCATAATTTGTTTTCGGGCTTGTTCGATCAGTTTTTGATGGCTTTGTCTAAGCTGTTCAATAGTGCGCAAACCACCTTGCTTCAAACCTTGTCTAACTGGAATAGTCACCCTGCTCATTACGCTTTGTTTTTAACCTTTCTTCGTTTATATAAAAATGCACAGGACGATGCGAATACCCTTACCCAAAGGCACCTCGATTTCTATTATAAAGAAGTTTTACAACTCAGTCCGCAAGCAGCTACACTAAATCAGGCACATATATTGGTTCAATTGGCCAACCAGGTTGATGCCTACCAGCTAAGCGCGGGTGCTTTGTTTAAAGCAGGGAAAGATAGTTTGGGCAAAGATGTAGCCTACGCACTTACTAAAGATACGCTCTTTAACAAAGCACAGATAGCGGGTTTAATGAGTGTTTACAAAGGCAACACCGCTGACCAGATAGGTACCGTTAATAACAATGGCCGTTTATTTGCCGCACCAGTTATCAATTCGGCAGATGGTTTGGGGGCTAAATTGACTTCGGCTAATAATGAGTGGCAGCCTTTTGCAGGCAAAACATTTTCAGATGGCACGCTAACATCAATCAATATCCCTACAGCTAATATTGGCTTCGCGATAGCCTCACACTATTTGTCGTTGGCGGAAGGCAAACGATTGGTGAATGTAAAATTTGCACCGGCCTTAACATCTGCCCAGATAACTGCAATCAATAATATAAGCGTAAGCCTTACTACTGCAAAAGGCTGGTACAATGCTGTTTCGCCAAGTTGGGCAAATGGGGGAGTTATAGATGGTACAACTACTCCGGCAACCACGCTTTCATTCACCATTCCCGGCGATGCACCGGCGATTGTGGCTTATGTTGCTAAAGTGCATGGCGGTACATTTAATGTGGATGTACCTGTTTTAAAGGTGTATCTCAATAATGATAATGCTGTTCAATACCCTTATGATCTGCTAAAAGATATTAATATCACCACGGTAGAGGTAGAAACAAAGGTTGGTTTAAAAAGCGATGACTCGATCACCACCGGCATTAAAAATCTGATGTTGTTTGGCGATAACGGCGTACTCGACCCATCTAAGCCTTTTGTGCCATTCGGCACTGCGCCTAAACAAGGCGATACCATGATTATTGGTAACGAAGAGGTTTTTAAAAAGAAAGATGCGCAATTACAGTTGCAGGTAGAGTGGAAAAATTTACCGGCATCTGCTAAGGATATTGATTTTTCGGATGGTACAACGGTTGATTATGCTCATGTAGTAGACGTTTTTACAGACCTAAACCCCAAGGTAAACATACTGGCTCTCAACAAAGGCGTATGGGAGCAGGTAACTACTAATGTGGGCATCCTGGCCGATTATATTCAATATAAGCTATATGGAAGTGTAATTGGCACTACGTCGAACCCGAGTGTACTAACTATCCCCGTTAATTTAATGAGTCCAAACGATGGTGTTTTTGCGGACTATGAAGATATCTACCTGCCTTATACCATTACTGCCAATAATGGCTTTATTAAACTGATGCTTACCGATACATTCGGGCACGACGAATACCAGGCAGCATATACCAAATATTTAATTACCCAGGCAAAAACACCTACTAATGATGCTGCTCCGGTAAAACCTTACACACCGCTAATTCAAGCACTAACGCTGCATTATAAGGCGCATGCTATTTCTAATGTTACTACCGCTACTGAAGCTAGCTTCGATGCCCGTGATTTGCAATTTTTTCACCTTTATCCTTTTGGCCAGGCAGAGCAGCATAGCTTTTTAAGCGGCAGTTCAACAGTTGCGCTATTGCCTCAATTTAAATCGACCGCGAAAACCGAAAACATAGGCGAATTCTACATTGGCATACAAAATATTATCGGCGGCCAAAGCGTGTCCATTTTATTCCAGGTGCTGGAAGGGACAACCGATCCGCTGGAAGAAAAGCCGGATAACCATGTAACCTGGAGCTACCTCAGCAATAACAAATGGGAAGATTTTAGCAAAACGCAGGTAAGTGATGCCACTTTACAATTGATCCAATCGGGCATTATTTCTTTTATCTTACCTGCCGATGCCAGTACTGATAATACTTTATTACCCGCAGGTTTGCTGTGGATAAGGGCAGCTGTAACCACAGAAACCGATGCTGTTTGCAAAATAATTTCGGTTGATACGCAAGCTGCCGTAGTTATTTATCAGCCAAACAACAATGCGCCCGATTTTATGAATAACGTGCTGCCTGCGCAAACCATCAGTAAACTGGTTGTGGCCGACGCTGCTGTTAAAAAGGTAACACAGCCTTATACTTCGTTCGGTGGCAAACCGGTAGAAAACAATCAGCAATATTATGTGCGGGTGAGCGAGCGCTTAAGACATAAGGACAGAGCTATTACTATATGGGATTATGAGCATTTGATATTGCAGGCTTTCCCGTCTATACAAAAGGTGAAATGCCTTAACCATACCAGTTACATCGGCAACAATTACAACGAGGTAGCGCCGGGCCATATTACCATCATCACTATTCCCGACTTAAATAACCGAAATGATGCCAACCCGCTGCGCCCATACACCAATCAGAATGTGCTGACAGATATTGAAGCTTTCCTGAAAACCAAAGTATCCTGCCATGTAAAGCTGACTGCGAGGCAACCACAGTTTGAAGAGGTGAGGCTGAAATTTAACGTCAAATTTTTTGATGGTTACGAATTCAGTTATTACCACGATCAGCTGCAGCAGGAAATTACGCGCTTTTTAACGCCATGGTCGTACAACAGCAATGCCGAAATTGATTTTGGCGGCAAGGTTTACAAATCAGTCCTCATCAATTTTATTGAAGAACGACCTTATGTTGATTACGTAACCAATGTAGCAATGTATCAGCGTGTGACGGATGGTGCACCGGAGAGCGCAGATCAGGATGAGATCATAGCTTCAACAGCAAAATCTATACTGGTTTCGGCATCGCCATCAAAGCATGACATAACAGAAATAGTGCCGATAGCCTTCTCATTCATAAAGAACTTAATAAAGCTAAATCTTTAAGCAATGGCCGATAATATTACCATACCTAAGAATCCGCAAACGTCTGCCAGTCAGGACTACAACTTGCTGCGCAGTATGGGGATGGCCTATATTGAAGAACTAGGCAGTAAGCTATGGACTGATTACAACATCCACGACCCAGGTATTACCCTGCTCGAGGCGCTTTGTTACGCTATTACGGATCTGGGTTATCGCACCGCTTTTGATATTAAAGATTTACTGGCCAGCCCCATTGGTGTAAAACCGAACTTCGATAAACAAGCATTGTTTACAGCCCGTAACATTTTAACCGTAAACCCCTGGACAATTGCCGACTACCGTAAGTTACTCATCGACATAAAAGGCATTAAAAACGCCTGGCTGGCCTGTAAAGATGATGGCCAAAGTTGCAATAACATGGCGCTGTATGCCAATTGCAAAAAAAGTATCCTGCAATACAATCCGCCAACCGGGCACCTTATCAACATTAAAGGGTTTTATGATGTATGGGTTGAGTTTGAAGACGAAGAAGCCATTGGCGACCTGAACAGCGGCAAGATTAAATACAATTTCAACTACCTGCAATCGGACGTAAGCACGCAGGTGGTAACCGCCACTATAGAAATGCGTTTGCCAAGCTGGCAAACTATTAACGCTAATAGTGCGCAATACAAATTATTCATTAATCCCTTAAGCCAGGTTACTCAGGTGGGCGTGAGTTATATCACTGGTAATAATACCCAGCCAGCCAATATAACTGATGGCGATGTTTTCTGGAAAGCGTTGAGGCAGCCGATGTTCGCCACATTGATTGTGACTTTCGCACCAGATAAAAGTGACCTCAGCACAACTGAAACTTTAGAGCTGGACTATGTGCCGTTTACGGTATGGTTTCAAAGCGATAGCGACCGTAAACTACTCAAGGTAAATGATTTGGCATTGGCTATTGAAGATGCAACTTCGAGCGGAATATTAGCCAAATATCTCGATAAAATTAAAACGGCTGCTGCGGTAATGGACACCACCCGGTATACCTTACAACAGCACCGCAACCTGTGCGAAGATTTCTGCTCTATCAACGCTATACAGGTTGAAGATATAGGTATTTGTGCCGATATGGAGGTGACTACTGATGCTGATATTGAGAAGGTACTGGCGCAGGCTTATTACTTGATTGATCAATATTTTAGTCCGGATATTAAGTTTTACTCTTTGGCTGAATTGCTGAACAATGGTAAAACCGTCGACGATATTTTTGACGGCCCGCAACTGGATAATGGTTTTATAGATAATGATCAGTTAGATAGCACACAGCTTAAAACAGTATTACATACATCGGATATCATTAACCTGTTGATGGATATCCCCGGTGTGGTTGCGATTCGGAATTTAGTGCTTACGCGATACAATGCAATCGGCAAACTGGTTGAAAGCGAACCCTGGACGTTGAATGTTACAACCAATATGCAACCCCGATTGTACCTCGAAGCTTCCAAATTCTTAGTGTTTAAGAATGGCTTACCCTTTTTACCTGATGCTGAAGAACTGGCCGATACACTGCAGGTAATCATCGGGGCAAATGCACAGCCGCAATATTCCATCATAGATAATGATTTGCCCGTGCCTGTGGGTACTTACTACCAGTTGGATGAATACCAGGCGGTTCAAAACACATTGCCGCTTACTTACGGAGTTGGCTTTGAAGGTTTACCGCGTAATGCCTCAGACCTACGCCAGGCGCAAGCCCGACAGTTAAAGGCTTATCTGATGGTTTACGAGCAGATACTGGTTAATTACCTGCAGCAGTTAAGCCATATCAAAGATCTGTTCTCGCTGGATACCACCATCTCACGCACCTATTTTACGGAGTTTTTAACAGGCGGTAATATCAGTGATGTAAACGCATTGTTTGGTAAGGTTAATGGTAACCCGGTTGGGCAATCTGATCTTGATGCATTGGTAGAGGATCAGGAAACCTTTCTTGATCGCCGGAACCGCTTCTTAGATCACTTAATGGCCCGCTTCGGCGAACAGTTTACCGATTATGCTTTAATGCTGTACAATTATAGCGATACCAAAAAGGTGGCAGATGAGGAGCTAATTAATGACAAGATCAGCTTTATGGAAGCCTTGCCTTTAATGGGCAGCAACCGGGCACGGGCTTTTAATTATAAAGATGCCGCAAATGTATGCAGTGATGCCAACGTTGCCGGTTTACAAACACGGATAGCGCGCCTGCTGGGCTTTAAGCAAATAAGCGATCATTTTAAATTATACGAAGAAGTTGATACCGACGGCATTGTTTACGAACGCCGCTGGCGGCTGGTGGATCATAAAGGAAAGATTTACATCAGCGGAAGCACCCATTATGTAAACGAAGATATAGAAACTGCCAATGCCAAAGCCGAGCTTGAAATACAACAGGTAATTAAATATATCCTGGATGAAAGCCGCTACACCATCAAGAAAAACAAGGTCTGGACCGTGGATTTAACCGACCCGACAGGCGAGATCATCGCCACGCGCAAACAAGGCTTTATTACCGAAGATGCCGCCAAAGCAGCTCGACAACAAATTATTGATTATGCAAGCACCATCATTTATGCCGAAAAGGTTTACGTGGTAGAGCACCTGCTGTTGAGGCCGCGTAATGTACCAGATGCGGATATCCCCAACGGCGATCCTTTGTTACCCGTATGTGTGGCCGCTAATTGCGATTTGTGTGGCGAGGAAGACCCATACTCATTCCGCCTTACCATTATCATGAATGGCGAGGCCGGGATAGCCAATTCTGGCATTATATTCAGGCGCTTTGCCGAAAGTACCATCAGGCAGGAAGTGCCTGCGCATCTGGCGCTAAAAATTTGCTGGGTGAGTAATGATCAGATGGCTGTATTTCAAGGTGTATACTGCGCCTGGTTAACAGAGCTGGCTAAAACCGAACCCGATAAAATATTACTCAGCCAAAAACTGAACGACCTGATTAATGAATTTATAACCCTTAAAAGTGTATACCCTAAAGCTTATTTACACGATTGTGTAGATGGTAATGATGAAAATCGTGTATACCTGAACCAAACCATCGTTTAACCTTTTAAAGAATCTGTTATGCTACCATCAAATGATAACTACCCGGTATTTCAGCCCGACCAAATGCTTACTTCAGATAACCTGAACGATCTGTTTGGCTACCTGGAAGAACAAGGTCGCCTTACCAGGACAAACCTGATAGGGATGGGCATAGTATGTGGTTTAGAAGTAACAACCAGTGCCGATGGCAAATCAATTACCATTAGCAAAGGTTGTGGCATAACATCAGAGGGTTATTTGGTTTCGGTTCCCGAGGTTACTTATACATATTATAAGCTTTATGATGCCACACAACAGTTGCAATACGATCGTTTCATCAATGGTGAAGGAAAGCAACCCTACACCTTATATGCCCTAAAACAGGATGCCGCCGAAGAAGATACTATCGCCTTAAGCAGTTTAAATCTGAACGCCAAAGTGGTACTCATTTTTGTTGAGATACTGGAAGTCGGAGCCAAAAACTGTAACCCAGATTCGTGTGACGACAAAGGTGTTAACGCCACCGTAAATTTCGTGCCCATGCTGATAGATCAGGCCAATGCCGATTTATTGGGCGATGTTGCCCCGGTTGATCTCTCAGCCCCTAAAACAAGTAAGAAACCAACGCTTGTATCGGCCAATAATAATTATGTAAGCCTGGCTGAGATCAGGATGAAGAGGGTCGATATTCCGGCTTCTACCTTATCAACTGCATCAGCAATCTTTCTGGCTTATTTAAATGTACTCAGTACAGCATTTCTAAGCAGTTTAGAAACTACGCTCAATAACCTGTACACCACCTTTTCGCCATTGGTTATTGATATTTATCCCGATAACCCTTTTGCAGGACTGGCCGATTCATTTGCCTTTTTGCACACCAATGATCTCACAAGCGACCAACTAACCAGCATTCAGTATTTCTACGACCTGTTTTCGGATGTTTTACTGGCTTATGATGAGTTTCGCAAAACCGGCATACATGTAATAAGCGACTGCTGCTCTACTGATGATCTGTTCCCGCGACATTTATTGTTATCGCTGGCTATTACCTCGGCAAGTCCGGATAAGTTGACTTATCGAAATTACTTTGTCTCTTCGCCCATATTACAGGGTTGTTGCAGCAGTACATTAACCGAGTTGCGGTCGCTGTTTACCCGCATCGTTTTACTGCTCGAGAAGTTCACCATAACACCTCAAACACAAGTAACTATTCCGCCGAGGCGATTCTTTGATACTAAAATTCTATTGAGAAGTAAAGGTCCGGTTATCCGCATCACACCAAGCAAGTTCGGTGAAGTGCCGTTGTCTAAAAAGGCCATACCGTACTATTATAATGTAACCGACGGGCCAGAACAGCTATACACTTATTGGAACTATGGCAAAACGCTTTACAATAAACAAAGTCAGAATTTATCGTACCATGCCATTGAGTATAATGCTGCCGATGATTTTGTAAGAGCACCCTTATCGTATGACCTGGAAGAATACAACTTTCTGCGAATAGAAGGCCACATCGGCATGCCATATACGACTGCTTTGCAAAGCATTCAGGATTTAAAAAATCAAAACCGTTTGCCATTCCAAATTTTAGCGTTAAGCGGTGATATCAATCAGCTTAAACAGCAGATCAACAATTTAACAACCACAAATTCGGCCGCTGGCTTGGCTGATAGTTTAAATATTGATCCTGACGATGTAACCTGCCAGTTTCAGGATATGGAGGCATTGTACGATGCCCTATCTGCCGAGTTGATTACCAAGCTTTGTATGGAAATGGAATATCTCTATAACCAGGATGGTAATTCTAAGCTTCCTGCACCGGCATCTACCGTACCGCAGGTGCCTTTACTTAAAGATAATGATGCGGCATTTCGTTTCGTGCCTGACTCATTCGGGCATTTGTTCGAGAATTATTATGCAACGATTAAGAACCAGGCCTACATCAGCGCCGACGTTTTCTTAGGGACCTTTAACTATTTCAACATAGCCGATATAGGAGATCAAAGGTTTGTACGCGCCCCGCAGAATAACAATACCACAGGTTTTGCCCTGCTATATCACATGGAGAAACTATATGAAGCACTGACGCCAGATTTAACCGACTTCGATATCAATGTTTTCGATACCCGCTATGATGATTTTATGAAAGTGGCCAACGAGGTGAAAAGTATTGTACAGGGCGATCTGGACAATACCATGGCTTCGACTACTAATGCAGCCGGGGTTGTTACGCCCGGCGCAGCCGATGCGGATACCATGCAACAGGAAGATCTGGTGGATCATATTGACGATTTGACGTACATGTGCAAAAAACCGCAGTTTGATGCCTTGTATAAAGATTATATATCCCGCTGGTTGAATGTGCTGATGCTGCAACGCTTCGGTTATTTTATAACCAAGCATCCCGGTATATCGCACAAAGCAGGGGTAACTGTGGGTGGTACTTTTATTATTGTTTACCACGAGCAGACTACTGCTGATACTACAGCGACTAACCCTACAACAGGTGCAACCTTAACAACAGGCTTTTCACTAAGCGATATAGATAAGCTAACACAAACTGGCAGGGTAGGCAGCGGTATTGTTGCCGGATTAAAAGACAAGGGTGGTATTGTGATGACTGATACCAACCTCAACCTGGGTGCGATTGCCACTAAGAAAGGTGCTGTGACAGCCAAAGAAGAAACACCAGCACCCAAGTTGACACCAAAAATGAAAATGCGTGCAGCAGATACTACTTCGGATATTGAAGGCACAGTGGAGGCCAGTGCGCCTGTAGCCACAGACCCTGCAAAATTGGGTATCCAGGAGGCTACAATAAATCTGCAACGCACTGGTTTAAGCAGCATTTTTACCGGCACATTTAAAAATACCATCGAAGGCCTGTTAACGCCAATTGTTTTACCTCCGATTGCTACCCAAAACCTCGATGATATAATTACCGATATTGCCGATGGTACCGTTATAGCCGATTTTTATTTGCCGTATCTCTGTTATTCAGATTGTCCACCTGTAAACTTTATTATCAATACGCCAGCGCCGCCACCGGTTGTGGTACCAGATCCAACTATTACCATCGAGCCTGTTGCTTACTGTATTAACGATACCACAGGCTACAAATTTACAGTTACACCAACAGGGGGGCAGGTTACAGGCGAGGGGGTAACCAATAATTTATTCATACCGTCAGCGGTGAAAATTGACGATGGGGCAGCTAAAAAAGATATCACTATCACTTACACTGCCAATAATAAAACAGCCACAACCGTGGTAACTATTTATGCTATGCCGATAGCATCTTTCACATTTACGCCTAACCCGTCAACTCCGCTGGTTATCCAGTTTAATAATACTTCGGCCTTTAGCGATGGCTTTAGCTGGAATATTAATGGAACAGCGTATCCGGATGAAAACCCTTCTGTCACCTTTAGCGGTGATGGTAATTATACAGCAACCCTTACGGTTACTAATGGGCCTTGTACATCGGCCCCGGTCAGCCAATCGGTAGTTATACAAACTACGCCACCGGTTGATCCAACAAAGATCAAATGTCTGTCCCTGGCAGACCTGGTTAAGACTTACCAAACCTTTGATGCCGATGAAAGAACCATACCGCTGAAGAACGCGAAAACTTATCCGTCTTATGCAGGCATCAGTGACCTTTTCGCGCAGATAGATAAGAATCAAATTGCGGGTAAATCGGCAAGCGTGCAGCAGAAATTTTTTACCGGTTTTACATTTAATAATCTGGGTTTGGCTGATCTGCTGCCCCAATGGATAAGGGCACTTGACGGATTGATACAGAGCAGCAATATAAGCGTGCAGGCTATCACATTATTTCGCTATCTAACAGATATTACACTGTATATAAGCTGCATACAGCCAGAAGATTTGGGCAAGGAAAAAATAGACATGCAGGCCGCGCTCGATACTATCGGCAGGCAGTTGTCCGCTTATGTGAAGATGTATGGAGGAAGTGATGACGACGATCATGCCAACGTGCTGAACAACGTGCAGGTTGATTTAAAGCAGGAGGTAGAAAGGATAAGTCAACCGGATACCCCTGTCTATTTTAACGCAATTAATAATCTGCTTGGCAGTTGGGGAGGAAAGTAATTGGCAATACAGGGTTCACATATCATCCAAAAACAAACGCTTGAATTAACTGTAAATGGGCAGGTTGATGGCCTTAATTTACAGCGCCAAACGGATGATTTGGTGAACAAACAGTTGATGCCCCAACTGGAGCAATTGATGGATAGATATGGCCTATATGAATGGATAAAAATTGATAAGCTGGAGGTTGAGATAGATAACCTGCAATGGGATGATTTCGACAGCAATTTCTCGGCAAGTATTCTCGCCCAGATTGAAAAAGAACTCAGTCGCATTGTATCGGCCAAACCTATCGCCCCTCCAGTTATCGATGATATTCGCGGGGATGGAACGGTAGAAAATCAAGAGCGTTTTATCGGTTTGTTCATGTTTGTATTACAGAATGGTTACTTGCCTTGGTGGAGCACTATAAAAACGGAAGCTGAATGGAAGGAGACCTTTCAGCAAAATCTCGATTCGGGATTGGTTTTAAGTCAGAATCAGACCAAATTACTTAAATCTATATTAAAGCAACAGTTTATTTTATATAGATTAAATAATTATATATCAGTTAATAATAAAATATATTGGCAACTTATCCAACTGATTACTAAAGACGATCCTTCGCTCATTGCTGATCTTCAATACTTTTTTGAAATTGCCGGTAAAGTATATCAACCGGGCATCATTACACCGGTGTTGAAACGTGTTTTGATGCAATCAATAGTAGCATTTGATAATTTATCAGATGCAATTAAATCGTTTTCGGCTTATCTAATCAGCGCAAAACACCTTTTCATTCCGGCTTTAATAGAAAGTAGGAGGTCTGTAGATGACATTAAAGCACCTGAGCACAAAAGCCTGCAAATTGCCTGGAAAGCGATTAGGGATTTATCGTTGCCTGATAATAAAAGGAAAGCCGTATCAGACAAGAAGCAGGTGCGTGTAGATCAACATAAAAAAGGCTATTTATCAGATCAAAATGTAATTCAAAACACAGATAATGAAGATATTTTATCTGAAATAATGGCTAAACTAAAGTTTAGTATTAAAAATGAAAATATTGATATTCAAAATAATATAGAGTTTGTCTCAGAAAATCATTTAATATACATCAACAATGCCGGCCTTGTTATACTCGCGCCATTCTTAAATACGTTTTTTAAGAAATTGGAACTGGTTGAGGAGGGAAAAATCACCAATCCGGCCAAAGCAATTACCCTTCTAAACTACCTCTCAACTGGAAGTTTAGCATTTGATGAATTTGATATTGTGTTGAACAAGGTGCTATGCGGCGAAGCTTTAGAAACCTTTTTTGAACCCGTAAAAATTACCGGTAAAGAAAAGCAGGAAGCTGACGATTTACTTGCTGCTGTGATAGAACATTGGTCGGTATTAAAGAATACTTCACCAGACGGTTTGCGTGGAAATTTCTTACAGCGCGAAGGCCGGTTGATGTTCGAAGATGATAAGTGGAACCTGAAGGTACAGGAGCAATCTTTCGATATGTTGCTGGCTCATTTGCCATGGGGAATTAGCGTGGTTAAGCTGCCCTGTATGCCACATATTTTACATGTAGAATGGATTTAGATTAAGCTAAACAAACGATGCATTCAACTGCCGAAAAAACGGTTAAGCCTACCCATGTTGCCCGCAAGCAAGATGGCCCGGGTACGTTTTTTCGTAAGGCTGGTGAGGATAGTTTTTTCGGTAATAGTAAAGAGCAGAAGCCATCCTTTTTCTCTCCATCTGTACAGGCTAAGTTAACGGTTAGTCAACCCGATGACCCGTATGAGAAAGAAGCCGACCATGTGGCCGAATCTGTAATGAGTATGCCCGAGCCGGTAGCTGCATCCACCCCAAAAGATGAGCCAGAGAAAGTTCAACTAAAAGAAGAAGAACAGCAGGAAGAGGTTGTGCAGCCTAAACTACAATCACCTCAAATTACAGCATTGCAGCGTAAAAAAGATGACGCTACAGTTCAACCCAAGCTATCAGCTATTATTCAGCGAAGCGAAGACTCAAATTACGAAACAGTAAGTGCAGGTGCCGGTTGCGATTCAACAGTGCAATGCAGAGCCAACAATATTAATATCCAGCGCAGCGGCCGCGCACCCCCGCAAAGCACCGGCAATTTCGAGAGTAGTTTAAGTAATTCCAATGGAAGTGGCAGCGCTTTGCCCGATTCGACCCGCTCGTTTATGGAAGGCCGCTTTAATGCCAACTTCGGCGATGTGCGTATCCACACCGGCAGCACAGCTGAGACGCTGAGCAGGGATATTAATGCCCAGGCTTTTACGCATGGCAACAACATTTATTTCAACAGCGGCAAGTATTCGCCGCATACCGTATCGGGCGGCCAATTACTGGCGCACGAGCTTACGCATACCATACAACAAGGTGCCGTTAAAACTAACAGCAACAGTACCATTGCGCGTAAACCCATGATCCAGCGTGCTGCCGATGGTGCAGCATCTATTCCACAACTTAACAACGCCATCGCTAAAGCCAAGGCCGAAGAAGGCAAGGTAAACGCCAACAAAGATGGCGACGATGGTTTCCGTGTGGGCTGGCAGCGCCTGCTCGAATTCTTTAAAACCACATTTGGCGCAGAACGGATTGTACTTGCCGGAGGTGCGGCCGCACCAGGTACCGTACCCGAAGAAAATATTAAAAAGCGCAACAAGGCAATGGGTATGAAACCCAACCAGGACAGGCCAAGTGCAGCCAATACCGAAATGCGCGATGCCATGCCGAGCTGGTGCGGCATCTTTGTTTTCTGGGCCCTGAATAAGGGCGGCGTACCGATGCCTAAGTGGCAACTGGGTGGCCAGAACATTAAACTGGACAGCGCCCGTCCGCCGGGCTCTGCACCGCAACCGGGTGATATTGCCTATCGCAATGCTTTCTCACATTTTGCATTGGTTGAAAAAGTTAGTGGCGGTACCGTTACCACAGTAAATGGCAATACATCGGGCGAAGATAACCTCGGGGCACAAATCCAAACCAAAGACCATCCGTTAAATAACTGGACGGCCTTCTTCGACCCAATTAGAAACAAAACCGGCGAATTGGGTAGCGGCGAAGCAGCAGGCGCGCCACCTCAGCCTAAAACTATGAAGGAACTGCGTAAACAACTCTTCAACGTAGACCGCAAGGCTGAATATGAAACCGAATCAGATCCAATACAGTCCGAAAATTTTGTACAAGCCAAATCAGAGCTAAGCAACTGGAGCATTGATGCATCTGCCAACCCAGTATATACACCGCCTGTGCAAACCAAAACAGGGGATGAAAAACTCCAGGCTAAAGAAGAAGAAAAGCAGGATGAAAAACATATTGGCAATACCACAGAGCATGCCTTGCAAAGAAAAGGAGGAGAGGGTTTCGAGCAAGCATCAGCGGTAAGTAATGATCCGGTTATTTTGGCAGAAAATGCGTCTTCAATAGAAAATAGCTCTGCTTTTGCGGTAGATAATACTAACCACACACCATCCATACAAAAACACGAAGAAGCTGCGGAAGATAGCCGTGGCCCGCCGGTAATACAGCAAAAGACTGAAACCAGTATACAACGCAATGTTATTGATGATGCACTGAACTTCATTGGTTCGGTTACAGATTGTATCACTATCGATCTGGATGAGGCCAAAAAATGCGCTTTGCAAAAAGCAAGGCAAGTGGCATCGCATATCCCGGGTTACCGGGCCTTAGGCGTCATCCTGGGTTCAGACCCTATCACAGGCGAACATATTGAGCAAAACGGTCGCAACTTTATCCAGGCTGCATTTGATGTAATGCCGGGGGGGGATCTACTGTATCGGAAACTGGATGAGATCCATCAACTCGATGCCGCTGCTGCCTGGATTGATACGCAGATTGCAACGGTTAGCGGTATAGTTGCCGATGTAAGCAACCAAATCGATGTGTTCTGGAACCACCTGGGTGCGTCAGATCTGTTGTCGCCATTGGATGTGCTGCGTCATGGTGCCAACATTGTGCTGGGCTTTATTGATAAGATTGTAACGTTTGCCATCAGCGCAGCTGCCGAGCTGCTCAAAATGGTGAAGGATTACCTGCTGACGAAGATCGTCGACTTCATCAAAACGCAAACCCCGGCTTACCCGCTGCTCACAGTTATCTTGGGTAAAGACCCGATTACCGAGCAAAAGGTTGAGCGTAACGGTACCAATATCCTCAACGCCTTGCTCGAGCTGGGTGGCGAAGAGGGCCGTGAACAGCGCAAGCAAATGCAGGACACCGGCTCCTTTAAAAAGGTGGCCGACTACATAGATCGCGGCATAGCCATATTTGGCGACGCTTACGACCAGATAGTACAGGGCTTCAAAAACATCTGGGATCATGTATCTATCAGCAGTCTGATGGATCCGGTTGGTACGTTCACCATGATCTACAATCAGTTTGCTGCCCCGGTAAGCAAGGTGCTGGCCTTTGTGCTGGAGGTTGGTGCAGCGATTCTGCGCTTTATTAAAGAAGTGCTGATGGTGCGGCTGGCCAACTGGGCTAAAACGGTCCGTGGCTATTCGCTGGTAACGGTAATTATCGGCAAAGATCCGTTTACCGGTCAGGATGTGCCGCGAACAACAGAGAACCTCATTAAAGGCTTTATGAGCCTGATGGATGGTGGCGAACAACAGTTTGAACAGCTGAAACAGAGTGGCGCTATTGATCGCACAGCCCAAAAGGTAACGGCTGCTGTTGCGCGGCTCAATATGACACCGCAGAGCATTATCCAGCTCTTTACCGATCTGTGGAATTCGTTCAGCCTCAATGATCTCGTGCATCCAATAGATGCCTTCCAGCGCATTCTGGCTAAGTTTGGTGAGCCGATTGGCAGGTTGATCGCCTTTGTGTTCGAGATCATCAAGATCGTGATTGAGACGATCCTGATCGTGATGAACTTTCCGTTCGATCTCATCAATAATATCATAGCCAAGGCCATGCAGGCTATTGAATTGATTAAGGCCGATCCCATAGGCTTCCTCAAAAACCTGTTACGGGCTATTAAGGAAGGCTTTATGCAGTTCTTTAATAACATCCTCACGCATTTGTGGAATGGCTTGAAAACGTGGTTCTTATCCGAAGTTGAGGCGGCGGGTATCCCGATACCTACGGATTTCTCCCTCATGGGCATTATCAAGTGGCTGTTAGTGGTGCTCGACATCACCATGGAGAAAATTTGGAAGAAACTGGAAGACCGGATTGGCAAAGAAAAGGTTGACCGGATAAAAGCCATGATAGCCAGGGCCGAACAGGTGGCAAGCGCCGTGGGCGAAGCATACGAGTTTATTAAAGACGTGCAGGAGCGCGGTTTTATGGCCGTAATAGCCGATAAGATCAAAGAAAAACTGAGTAATGTTTGGGAGATGGTGCTTGATGCCGTAAAGAGTTTTGTGATGGATCAGATCATCAACAAAGTGACGGCTAAGATACTGAGCATGCTTGATCCAACGGGGATTATGGCTGTAATTAATAGTGCCATTGCCATTTATAAGGCTATCCAATCGTTCATCAGGTACCTGCGCCAAATGCTGGAGATTGTGAACTCGTTTGTAGAAGGAACACTGGAGATAGCGCAAGGCAACACCAAAAAAGCAGCCGACTTTCTGGAACGCTCGCTGGCCAGAGGTGTGCCTATCGTAATCGGGTTCCTGGCTAATCAGGTCGGTTTAAACTTGAGCGAACGGCTTAAAGATGCCCTTGAAATAGTAAGGGCTAAGGTTGATGTTGGCTTAACCTGGGTGATTGACCGGGTGGTAACCATAGTTGAGCGCTTGGTGGATATGGGACGCAATGCGGTGAACAGTGTTTTAACATGGTTAGGCATACGCAAACAATTCAGGTTGCCGAACGGTGAAGATCATACCTTAAAATTCTCTGATGAATCGGCCAATAAACAGCTCATGATCGAGTCGACACCGGTTCCGTTAGAGCATTATATAGCCAACATGAAAGCCCGTTACACAACACCGGCCGCTATTACCCAGTTTGCCATTATTGATGCAAAAATTGCAGCCATTAATACAGAAAAGGCCGAAACCATGAATGCGGAACGCGGGCGGAAGATTCAGGGATTTTTAACGGAAATATCAACTGCAATGCAAGACCCCGCATTTGGGGGCAATGAAATTGTACCGCCAACCCATGTTGATTGGGCTCCGGCCACGGTATTAGGTGGCCCTGTAGGTCATGTAATGACAGCCCAGCCATTGAGTTTTAACCCTGGTCCGTATTCTGGTAGCGAACCTTCAAGTTCGGGTGCAACCGAATTATGGGAGAAAGTGAAAGTAAGGCAAGGTTCGTATGTACAAGGCCACTTGCTAAATCACCATGTACATGGCTCGGGTGGCTTAAAAGAGAACCTGGTGCCAATTAGGGGGCCATTTAATACCCAAATGGAAACCAATGTAGAAACTGTAGTTAAAAACAGGGTTATCGGTAATAAGGAAGTGCTTTACTACCGGGTAGAGGCTGTATTCGGCGGTCAGCCTAACCGGGTAAATGTTCCGGAAGAGGGGCTATTACCGACACAGCTTTTGTTTGATGTAAAAACAATGCGTAAAAAGGCAGGTGCAACCGGCGCTACAGGAACAGACTGGGAAATTGACCCTGCCAGTGCAAACCTTGCTGCAGGCTGGGCAACCCGAGATCACGTTTTAGATCCGGATTCGCCGCCTGCCGTTGCGGCCATGTTAGATGCTGCTACTTTACTTGCAAATGCTACGACAGAGCTGGGTACTACACCAAGTTTAACTTATAGCCAGTTTAAAAACAAAACCGTTATTAACCAAAGGAGCTTGGAAGTATTAGAAACTGCGGGCACTGCCGGGGCAATAACCACATTGTTTGCAACGCATCATCGCGAAGCGGATAAAAATGTCGAACTGGCTTTGGTTACCGCGTTACCAGCTGACCAGGTAACAACATGGACAGGCTTTAAGGCAAACAGGGTATTTTATGACATAGCAGACACGGCAAACACGGAGGTGCAAACTGCCTTTAACAACAAACAGAACACCAACAAAACCAATATTTTCAACAACGCCCAGGCCGCAATTACATCAGCACCTAAAACAATGCTTTGGAGAGATTTTAAAAGAGACCATAACATGAATTTTAATATGGAAGCAGCAAGCCCCGAACAGGCAAGGCTAACAGCTATACAGGATGCATTTGAAACACATATTAATAGTTAATTAAACACAGAAAAATATGAGAGCTTCACCAACCCGGATAATCCGTCGCCGCAAAAGCACAGCACGCGATGGTAGTTTTTTTAAGAAGGAGAATAATGCAGAGCAAACCTTCTTTGCAGATCATACACAAAATGCAAGCTTCTTTCAGCCATCGGCAACGATAAACCGTAAATGCGATGCTTGTGAGGAAGAGCATAATGAAGTACATCGCGCTACTGATAAGAAAGAGGACGAGAAGAAAATTCACAAGGCGGCCGATAAAAAGGAAGAGGAAAAGAAAATCCACAAAGCCGCTGATAAAAAAGATGAGGAGAAAAAAATCCATAAGATGGGTGACAAGAAAGATGATGAAAAAAAAGTTCACCGGTCAACTGCTAAGGAGGACGAGAACAAATACATGCATACCCAGGCCGAGCGCATTGCCGATGAAAAGAAACGGCATGCACACGAGGAAAAAAAGAAAAAACATGAGATAGAAAAAAATAATAAGGAAGAAGAGAAAAAGCTGCATCGTGCTACTGACAAAAAAGAAGACGACAAAAAAATAAAGCGTGCTATCGAGATTGAGGAAAACGAAGAAGAGCACAACCGAAATTTGCCGGTTAAACATGGCGAAGAAGATAGCGAGTTGCGCCTATCAGAAGCAGGTGGGACAGCCACAGGTACTTTAACTACATCAGCATATATCGGTACACTAAACTCGGGCGGCAACAAATTACCTGTAGAAACTACACAGTTTTTTTATGACCGAATGGGTTACAATTTCGATAGCGTAAACATCCATACCGGGGTCGATGCAGCCGAATCTACTAAAGAAGTTAATGCCAAAGCTTACGCGATAGATAACCATATTGTGTTTAATGAGGGCCAATATAATCCCGATAGCCTCGAAGGTAAAAAGCTGTTAGCGCATGAGCTTACGCACGTGGTACAGAATGGTGACAGCACAGAATTGCAGAAATCGCCGGATAATGAAAAGAAGAAAAAATAGTTAAAGATTAGCTTTTTGATTTGATAGTAAATGTGCTATTAATCAATAGGTTTTACTAAATTTATAAAAATCAACTATAAGTTGTGATCCGCTCAATTAAACAACATACCAGTTTAGCATTTCCCATGCAAGCCGCGCTTGATGGCCTGCGTTCGCTTGTTATTGCACGAATAGAAAGCCAGGGCAACGGCACTGCTTTTGATGTGAACGACTGGATTAAGGACGAGAATAACCGGCAGTTATTCGATTACAAAACGAAGCAAAACGTAATCGGACTAAGTGACGAAGACTGGCTGGTGGTATTGCTAACCATTGTGCCGCATCTGCAACCCAACTTCTTTGAATCTATTATCTACGAACACTTCCCCAACGGAGGGGAGCTGCCCGAGTTTGGCGGCACAAAAGGCACCAACCATCGCGGCATGCTGCCAACCGGCGAAACTATCCAGTTTATACTGGCGGGTAATGATCTGGAGAAGCGCTTGCATATCCAGGAGTTATTTTTGGAAGCGCATGTATTTTTTAAACAAGGTATCCTTTGGCTGGAACCAGTCAGAGAAGGAGAGCCACTGATGAGCGGACGGATTATCTTGTCGCAGGAATGGGTAGAGAAGCTGTTGTTCAACAAAGAATGGGTGCCGCGTTTTGGTTTGGATTTTCCGGCCAAAAATATTACCACGCACATGCTTTGGGACGATGTGGTATTGCACCCGCAAACCTTGCAGCAGGTAAATGATATTAGCAGCTGGCTTACACATCATGATAAATTAAATGAGGACGAAAACTTTAAACGCAAGATAAAACCGGGTTACCGGGTGCTGTTCTACGGCCCGTCAGGCACAGGTAAAACGCTTACGGCCGCTTTATTGGGCAGACAGTTTAATAAAGAGGTGTACCGGATTGACCTCTCACAAATTGTAAGCAAATTCATCGGCGAAACAGAAAAGAATCTCGAAAACGTTTTCAAGAAAGCCGAAACCAAAGACTGGATCTTGTTTTTTGATGAAGCGGATGCGCTTTTCGGTAAACGTACTAACGTACAAAGCGCGCACGATAAATATGCCAATCAGGAGGTAAGCTACTTATTACAAAGAGTTGAGGATTATAAGGGATTGCTCATTTTGGCTTCCAACTTTAAAAACAATTTGGATGATGCCTTTATCCGGCGTTTCCATGCGGTAATTCACTTCCCAATGCCTAATCAGAAGGAGCGTTATACGCTTTGGCAAAAATCGATGCCTAAGAGTTTGAAGGTAGACAGTTCTGTAAATCTCAATGAACTATCGGCAAAGTATGAGCTCTCTGGTGCTTCTATACTTAATGCGGTTTATTTTTCTGCCCTGCAGTGCTATTCCCGTAATTCGGACACATTAACTCAAACCGATCTCATTAACGGTATCCGCAAAGAGTTTTTGAAAGAAGAGAAATCGGTATAGCATGCAATTTATTTCTTACGTTTGAGAAAATAAACCCTGCGCATGCTGAATCACATCTCTACAGCGGATATTTTCGTTTTCTTTGGTTATTTTATCATAGTTTCTATATATGGCTACTTCATTTACAACCGTAAAAAGAAAGAAACCAATTCCAGTTCGCAAAGCTTCTTTTTGGCCGAAGGTTCGTTAACCTGGTGGGCTATTGGTGCATCAATCATTGCATCCAACATTTCGGCCGAGCAATTTATCGGTATGAGCGGCGACGGCTTTTTTGCCGGGATAGCAGTAGCCGTGTACGAATGGGTAGGGGCAGCCGCATTGATCATTGTGGCTGTGTTTTTTATGCCGGTGTATATCAAAAACAAGATTTTCACTATGCCGCAGTTTTTGCAGAACCGCTACAACGGTGGCGTGGCGCTGGTGATGTCCATATTCTGGCTGTTTCTTTACGTATTTATCAACCTTACGGCTATTTTATATCTCGGCGCACTGGCTATCAATGGCTTGCTGGGTGGCGGTTACTTTCACGAAGTTATGATAGCCCTGGCCATCTTCGGGGTAATTATAGCGTTGGGTGGCATGCAGGTTGTGGGTTATACCGATGTAATTCAGGTGGGCGTGTTGATTATCGGTGGATTGGCTATTACCTATCTTTCTTTAACCATTGTAAGCGACAAATTCGGTTTCGGGCAGAATGCTTTAACAGGATTTAAACTGCTGATGCAAGATTCGCCAGACCATTTTCATTTAATCTTCAAGAAGCCCGTATCAGGAGCTTCGGCTGCAACCATCAGCAAATATCTGATATTACCTGGCTTTGCTATGTATGTATCGGGCCAGTGGATTAGCAATCTAAATTATTGGGGCTGTAATCAATACATTACCCAGCGCGCTTTAGGTGCTAATATCAAAACAGCCCGTACAGGTATTTTATTCGCGAGTCTGTTAAAGATATTGATGCCCGTAATTGTAATGTTGCCAGGTATTGTTGCTTATGTTTTGTACAAGCATGGCAATTTGCCACAGTTAAGCGGCGGGAGTAAAGATGGTGCTTATTCGGCCATTTTATCGTTTTTGCCTTCGGGCTTAAAGGGTTTATCCTTAGCTGTTTTAACTGCTGCGATTGTAGCATCAGTTGCAGGTAAGGTTAATAGCATTGCTACCATATTTACGCTGGATGTCTACAAGAAATACCTGAAAACATCGGCCACAGAACGCCGCATGGTGTGGACTGGCCGCCTTACCATTATAGCCAGTTTGGTAATTGCTGTTGCCTTTACCTGGAACGATGTTTTAGGCATCGGTGGGGCAGGCGGGTATACATTTGTACAGAAATATTCGAGCTTTGTTAGTCCGGGCGTGATAGCTACATTTTTGCTGGGAATGTTCTGGAAACGTACCACTGCCGAAGCTGCTATAGTTGGTATACTAACCGGCTTTGCGGTATCGGTATTCTTTAATCAGTTTGCGGTGAGTGTGTTTGGTGCTAATACCTGGTTATATTCTGCATTTCCGAATGCTTCGGGTCAGTATGAAATACCTTTCTTTATCTCGCTGAGCTGGTCGTTCCTGATCACGTTTTTGGTGATGATCGGCATCAGTTTATTCGGACCGGAGATTAATGCGAAAGCCATCAGCATCAACAAATCGATGTTTAAGTTAAACACGTCATCTATTGTAATGATCGCAGTAATCTTGTTGATGCTCTCTGTTATTTATGTAAGATATTGGTAGGCGAATGGTTATAAACCATTCGCTCTAACGGTGATCTCGGCAATGTCGAGCACCTGAATATCATCTTCTTTTTCGTGATGTTTAACGCCATCTCGCAGCATCGTCATACAGAAAGGGCAGGCCGAAGCCACGATATTGGCTTGGATAGCAATCGCGTCATCAATCCGTTCATCGCTGATCTCCCTTTTACCTTTTTCGGGCTCTTTAAACATTTGCGCACCGCCAGCACCGCAGCACAAGCCGTTGCTTCTGCAGCGTTTCATTTCTACCAGTTCGGCATCTAAAACCTCCAGTGCAGCACGCGGAGCTTCATAAACGTTATTACCACGACCCAGATAGCAGGCATCGTGATAAGTAATCTTTTTACCCTTGAAACTTTCGCCATCCTGTGTTTTAAGCTTGCCCTCGTCGATTAATTGCTGAATGAGTTGTGTATGGTGGATCACATCATAATTGCCGCCCAACTGCGGATATTCGTTTTTAAGCGTATTAAAACAATGCGGGCAACCTGTTACAATTTTCTTTATTTCATAACCGTTCAACACATCGATGTTAACCATCGCCTGCATCTGGAACAGAAACTCATTTCCTGCGCGTTTGGCGGGGTCGCCAGTACAACTTTCTTCAGTACCTAAAACGGCATAGCTCATGCCTACGTGTTGTAATATCTTACAAATGCTGCGGGTTATTTTTTGTGCCCGCTCATCAAAACTTCCGGCGCAGCCAACCCAAAACAAAATCTCAGGTGTTTTGCCCTCGGCAGCCATCTGCGCCATAGTAGGAACAGTGAGGGTTTCGGATTTTTCAGTTTGTGTTTTTTCTTCAAGGCCTTCAATAGGGCTTTGCCGTTTCGGATGTTCGATTTCGGATTTAGTAGTTTCGGTAACGGGTATATCTTGGTTTAGTTCTTCCATGTTATTCTTCCTTTTTTGTCTTGAATCAGAATTTTAAGAATTCAAGAATTATTAGAATTTATTCGTGTTCGAAGTCATTGCCGAATCGACAAATTGTCTCATTAACAAATTACTCGTGATCTGCCCAATTAAATCGGTCTGCACTCGAGTATTTCCAGGGTGCGCCGTTGTTCTCAACGTTGCCGAACATATTGTTTAGGCTGGCCGGGGCTTGCGATTCTTCCATCACAATATAGCGGCGCATCTCCAGGATAATATTCAGCGGGTCGATGTTTACCGGGCAGGCATCTGTACAGGCATTACATGTAGTGCATGCCCAAAGTTCTTCACGGCTAATATAATTATCTAATAAAGTTTTATCGTCAGTGTAATCTTTGCCATGTTTATCGATGTTGTTGCCCACTTCGGTAATCCGGTCGCGGGTATCCATCATAATTTTGCGGGGCGATAGCAGTTTGCCAGTAATATTAGCCGGACAAACGCTGGTACATCTGCCGCATTCGGTGCAGGTGTACGAGTCCATCAGGTTTTTCCAGGTTAGGTCGGTTACATCTTTCGCGCCAAACCTTCCGGGTTCTGTAGCTTCCGGTGGTGTAAATGACGGATCGAGCATGGCCTTCACCTCATTAGTAACCGAAGGCATATTGGTAAACTGACCTTTAGGAGTCAACTTAGAATAATACACATTTGGGAACGCCATAATAATATGGAAATGCTTGGAGTAGGGCAGGTAGTTTAAGAAAGCCAGTATCCCCACAATGTGGAACCACCAGCAACTGCGCTCAATCATTTCCAGCGATTCGCCTGATGACGGGAGGATAGGTGCAATCAACGAACTTACCGGGAAACTGCCTGCTTTAATGTAGTGGCCGAAATGCATGGCTTGCAATTTAAAATCGCAGGCATTCATGGTTAAGAAGGCGGTCATTAAAAGGATCTCGATGCACAGAATATAGTTAGCGTCCGATTTGGGCCAGCTTTTCATTTCCACACCACTGAAGCGTTTCAGTTTGAGGATATTTCTACGGGCTAAAAACGTAATACAAGATACCAAAACCAGTAAAGCCAATACCTCGAAGCTGCCAATCAGCAAGCCATATAAACTGCCCAGAGGTTTAGAGAAGATACGATGCGAACCAAACAGGCCGTCGATCATAATTTCTAATACCTCGAGGTTGATAATCACAAAGCTCACGTAAATAAAAATGTGCATTATGGCAGCAACCGGGCGTTTTACCATTTTACTTTGACCGAGGGCAACTTTGGTCATTATCTTCCAGCGCTCAGCCGGGTTATCGCTGCGGTCGAGATCTTTACCCAGTAAAATATTACGACGAATTTTACCTGCATTTTTGCTGAACAAAAACACGGCAGCTGCCAGTATCAGGAGGAATATAATTTGTGCAATCATAGGTTTATTATATTATTCAAATTGCGGTTTATCAACTGCCTTTGGCCGATCTGGTCATTTGCTCAATGCCGTCCCACATTTCATCCGTCACCATTTCGAGGCCGTTAAACTGGCCTGCGCCTTGCAGCCACTCGCCGCCGTCAATAGTTATTACGTCGCCGTTAATATAGCCCGAATAATCGGAAATCAGGTAAGCAGCAAGGTTTGCAATTTCCTGGTGTTTGCCCACCCGTTTAAGCGGCACGCGATTTTTAAAATCGAACTTAGCGGCCATTTCTCCCGGTAATAAACGTTCCCAGGCACCTTTTGTTGGGAATGGACCGGGGGCTATAGCGTTGGTACGGATCTGATGCCGTCCCCATTCCGCAGCCAATGAACGCGTCATTGCCAATACACCACCCTTAGCGCACGCCGATGGCACTACATAACCAGAGCCTGTTGAGGCATACGTGGTAATGATATTGAGGATGTTACCTGGTGTTTTTTCTTTAATCCAGTGTTTACCCAGCGCGAGTGAACAGTTAACTGAGCCTTTCAGCACAATATCTATAATGGTAGAAAATGCGTTAGCAGATAAACGCTCTGTAGGCGAAATAAAGTTACCCGCAGCGTTGTTAACCAGAGCGTGTACCGGGCCGAAGGTGTCAAGTGCTTGCTGCAATACGTTTTCGACCTCGTTATAATTACGAACATCGCAGGCTACGGCCAGCACTTTACCGCCGGTTTCGGCTTCCATTTCGGATGCCGTTTTTTGCAGTACATCCAGTTTACGACTGGTGATAACCAAATTAGCACCAAGCTTTAGAAAGTAAGTGCCCATTGCTTTACCCAAACCTGTACCGCCACCGGTTACAATAATGGTTTTGCCTTTAAAAGCATTATCACGCAACATACCGTTATCGCCGCTATCCGGGCTTAAATCATTGATATTAGTTTGTTGCATGATTTAATTTTTAACCGGGTTAGTCAATTTGTCAATTACTTTTTGAAGAATAAACCGCGTCTCTTTCGACCACCATTGTTGCAGCATTTTGTCTAATAACGCGCTGATATCAGCCTGTACATGGCCTAGTAATTCTTTGCGAAGTTGTAATTTGCTCTGGCTCCAGGTGGCAGCGTTCATTTTCATATAAGCGCGAACTTTTTGCTCGGCAAGGGTTAGTACTTCGCTGGCATCTGCAACAACATCAACCAAACCATCAGTATGGGCTTCATTAACATTCAGTAATTTGCCTTCGAGTAAATATTGGTAAGCCTTGCGTTTACCTATCCAAAAAGAGTAGAGCTGGAACACAGAGTCGGGTACGATAATGCCAACCGGGATTTCATTTAAGCCGATGATAAACGGGCCATCTGCCATAATCCTATAATCAGCACCCATAGCAATAATACAACCACCGGCTGGGCTGTGGCCTGTAATGGCAGCAACATAAGGTTTTTTAAAGGCCACTAAGGTTGCCTGCATGAGCAGAAAATTAGTCCAGAAATCTTTGATTTGCTGTTCATCGTAATTGTAAACTTCCATCAGGTCGATACCTGCGGAGAAGAAGCCTTCCTTGCCGGTGATGATTAGTCCGCCAACTTCGTTATTGGCTTCGATATCTTTTACAGCGGCAATCAGCTCAACGAGCATCTCTAAATTAACCGGATTTGCCCGGCCGCGATCTAAAGTGATCACAGCCAGTTTATCCTGTATATTGATTTGAATTGTTTTCATGAAAAGTGGATATGAGGAAATGTTTAATGCGCCAGTGTTGTATTGACAACATCTGTATACATCTGCTCGATTTCGTTTTTGTACTTCTCTAAAATAATGCGGCGTTTCATTTTGCCGGTAGGGGTAAGTTCGCCACCATCTATGGTCCATTCCTCGGGCAATAACGTGAATTTCTTTACCTGCTCAACGTGGTTAAATTCTACATTAAAGGCATCAATAACCGCCTGAAACTGGGCAATAACTACCGGTTGCCTTACCACATCTTGGTGAGATATGAAATTGATCTTATTCTGCTCGCACCATAATTTAAGGTTAGGATAGGATGGAATAATCAGGGCAGATGTAAACTTGCGTTCGGCACCAATCACCATCATCTGCTCAATCAGCGGGCTTTCTTTCATGCGGTTCTCAATAGGCACTGGTGCTACGTATTTACCGCCTGATGTTTTGAAGATCTCTTTCTTACGATCGGTGATCCGCAGAAAACCTTCGTTATCAATCATGCCGATATCGCCTGTAGAAAACCAGCCGTCGTGCAATACTTCGGCAGTAAGTTCCGGGTTTTTGTAATAGCCGACCATGATGTTTGGGCCTTTGGTGAGGATCTCGCCATCTTCGGCAATTTTAACTTGTACATCAGCCAGTAAAGGACCAACTGAACCAAATTTGCGTTTGGTAGGCTCGTATTGGTTAACCGAAATAACAGGTGAAGTTTCGGTTAATCCATAACCTTCCAGAACCACCATTTTAGCGGCTGTAAAGATTCTTTCCAACCTAACCGGGCAGGCCGAACTACCTACTACAATCGCTTTTACATTGCCGCCAATAGCAGCGCGCCATTTGCTGTAAACCAGTTTATCGGCTATGGCCAGTTTTGCATTATACCAGGCACTGGTACCGGTATGTTCAAACTGTTCGGCAATTTTGATAGACCAGAGGAAGATGTTCTTTTTGATGCCGGTAAGCTTATTACCCTCAATCATAATCTTCTCAAACACTTTCTCCAATAAGCGCGGTACCGCGGTAAATATGTAAGGTTTAACCTCTTTCATATTCACGCCAATGGTATCCATGCTTTCGGCGTAATAGATCGAAAAGCCATTAAAGAGATAGATGTAAGTACACATCTTCTCGAAAATGTGGTTCAGCGGTAAAAAGCTCAAAGCCAGTTTTTTCTCAATAGGGATTTGGTTTAGTACCAGGCTCGAACTGTACACATTACTTACAATATTTTTATGCGTTAACATTACACCCTTAGGCCGGCCTGTCGTGCCGGAGGTAAAGATGATTGTAGTTACATCATCTTCCTTAATCTGGTCGCTGATTGATTTGATATTGGCTTTTTCGACTTCAGTTATAGGCTGAAGCAAGGTTTTCCATGAGGTGCAGCTATCCAATTGATCGAAGGAAAAAATGGACTGCAACGTAGGTACATGATCGCGCACGGCATTAATTTTACCGCACAAATCAGCATCACTAACAAACATGCACTTCACGTCTGCTTCTATCAGGATCTGTTCAATCTCTTTTAGGCTGGTGTTAGGGTAGAGGGGCACCAAAATTGCACCGGTTAACTGAACGGCAAGATCGACAATCATCCACTCGGGCCGACCATTGCTAATCAGTCCTACTTTATCGCGGCCTTCGGTTGTGCCGTCGCCGGCAGAGATACCCATAGCCAAAAGAGCAGCGGCCAACTGGTACACTTTCTCGTGCACTTCGGTGGTACTGTATAGTTTCCATTCGCCGTTCACTTTGCCGCTCAGCAAATCTGCCTGCGGGTTTTGGGCCTGGATGTCGATACAATCAAATAATCTGGCTGCGCTCTTCATCATCATAATTGGTTTATAAAAGGTTGGTAGAAGAATTGGTTGTTTAGAAGCAGTATTTATTTTGCTCTATCAGCCTGGCTGCAACTCTTCTCCTGGCCGCTGTGGTATTAATATCTTCTGTTTTTGTAAAGCGTTTAAGGCCAACCATAATCATCCTGCGCTCATCCCCATCAGAGAACGCATTCAGGGCTTCCTTACCTGCTTTAAAAATCTTATCACCAGCATCGCGAATATATACCTGCATCATGTCGATCTGATCCTGTACAGCGGCTTCTCCACGCTGACCGGCCAGTTTTTCGACACGTAACTGCAGTGATTCGCTTACATAAGTTTCAATCACCATATCGGCCAGGTACATTAATACTTCCTGTTCTTTGCCCAGGTTCATCATTAATTTTTGTACAGCTGCACCCGCTACTAAAAGAACTGCTTTCTTAAAGTTAGCAACATATTTCTTCTCTTTGGTGAAAAGATCTTCTTCCTCGGTATTAAAATCTGGAATAGCCATTAATTCTTTGGCAACTGCTTCGGCAGGGCCCATTAAATCCAGCTCGCCTTTCATGGCACGTTTCAGGATCATATCTACCGTCAGCATCCGGTTGATCTCGTTGGTGCCCTCGAAAATACGGTTGATACGGCTGTCGCGATACGCGCGGTCCATTGGTGCCTCGGCGCTGTAGCCCATACCACCGTAAATTTGCACACCTTCATCAACCACATAATCCAACGCTTCTGATGCGTGTACTTTAATGATGGCAGCTTCGATAGCAAATAACTCTGTACCTTTCAGTTTAGCTTTTGATGCTTCCATGCCATTTTCGATCATGTTATGGGTAGCATCTTCAATATTCTGGCTGGCGCGATACATGGCTGCCTCGGTAGCGTAGGTACGGATCACCTGCTCGCCCAGTTTATAACGGATAGCACCATATTTAGAGATAGGGCGACCGAATTGCTCGCGCTCATTAGCATAACGAACTGAGTTAGTAATTACCGATTTAGATGCACCCAAAGCAGCGCCACCCAGTTTAATACGGCCAAGGTTCAGAATGTTTACAGCGATTTTGAAACCGTTGCCTCTTTCTGATAGCAGGTTCTCTACCGGAACTTTACAATCGTTAAAGAACACCTGGCGGGTTGAGCTACCTTTGATGCCCATTTTATGTTCTTCGGGGTTTAATGATAAACCTTCGAAACCGCGTTCAACAATAAATGCGCTCAGGTTTTCGTCATTATCTATCTTGGCAAAGACGGTGTATACATCTGCAAAACCAGCATTAGTGATCCACATTTTTTGTCCGTTGATGATGTAGTGTTTACCATCAGCAGACAGCGTTGCACGGGTTTTGCCAGAGTTGGCATCAGAACCGGCTCCCGGCTCGGTTAAGCAATAAGCGCCTTTCCATTCACCGCTACCCAATTTTGGGATATATTTATTTTTTTGTTCTTCGTTACCGTAATATAAAATTGGAAGGGTACCAATACCGGTATGCGCCATTACCGCCACAGAGAACGATGCACCCGGACCGGTTTTCTCGCTAATCAACATCGCAGTAGGGAAGTCCTTACCGAAACCGCCATATTCTTCAGGTAATGAAACGCTCAAGATACCCAGTTCGCCGGCTTGCTCAACCAGGCTCACCATCAGGCCTTCTTCCTGGTCGTCTATGCGGGCAATGTTGGGTACAACTTTCTGCTCCACAAAATCCTGACAGGTTTGGGCGATCATCAGTTGTTCTTCGTCCCAGTTTTCGGGAATAAACACATCTTCAGCATTTGTTTCCTTAATCAAAAACTCGCCGCCCTTTAAATGCTTGTTTTCTGTTGCTGTGCTCATAATGGTATGTCTTTAATATTTTGATGTTTAATTTAATAGTTCAAAAATCCCTGCGGCACCCTGGCCGGTACCTACGCACATGGTAACCATGCCGTATTTTTTATCACGTTGTTTAAGTTCATCGAATAGTTGAACCGATAGTTTAGCACCGCTGCAACCCAGCGGGTGGCCTAATGCAATAGCTCCGCCGTTCACATTCACAATGTCCTGGTTTAAGTTTAAGCCTTTAATTACAGCCAGTGATTGCGATGCGAAAGCTTCATTTAGTTCGAAAAGATCAATGTCATCCTGTTTCAAACCAGACTTTTTCAACACTTCCGGTATCGCATACAGCGGACCAATACCCATAATCCTCGGCGGAACACCTACTACCGAATAGTTAACCAGTCGGGCAATAGGGGTGAGGTTGTTCTGTTTCATAAAACTTTCGCTAACCACCATTACAAATGCAGCACCATCGCTGGTTTGCGATGAATTGCCTGCGGTAACCATACCTTTAGCATCGAAAACAGGCTTCAGTTTGGCCAATGCTTCGATCGAAGTATCTGCGCGTGGGCCTTCATCTGTATCAATGGTGAAATCTCTTGTTTTACGTTTGCCTTTCTCGTCAACATAAGTTTCTGATACGGTTACGGGAACGATTTGATTTTTAAATCTACCGCCCGAAATTGCACTGATAGCTCTTTGGTGCGAGTTATAAGCAAACTCATCCTGTTCTTCGCGGCCAATGTTGTATTCTTTGGCAACAGCTTCGGCAGTTAAACCCATGCCCCAGTAGTAATCGGGGTGTGCAATGGCTACATCGGCATTAGGTACAATGCGCCAGCCGCCCATTGGCAAAAGGCTCATGCTTTCTACACCACCGGCGATAATACAATCTGAGATTCCTGCGTGTATTTTGGCCGATGCAATGGCGATAGTCTCAAGGCCTGATGCGCAATAACGGTTCACGGTCATGCCGGGTACTTTATCGGTATCTAAAGCCATTAGGGAGATTAAACGGGCTACATTTAAGCCTTGTTCAGCTTCCGGTGTGGCATTGCCAACTATTACGTCTTCAATCTGCTCTTTATCTACATTGGGTACACTTGCCACCAGGTGTTTAATTACATCTGCAGCCAGTGTATCCGGGCGGGTAAAACGGAAGCCACCGCGGGTTGCCTTGCCTACTGCGCTGCGGCTTGCTGCTACTATATATGCGTTCATTTTGTTGTTCTCGTTAACTAGTTTCTTAATACTTTACCGCCTGTGAGGATAGACTGGATGCGCTCCAGCGTTTTGCGCTCGGTACAGAGTTGTACAAAGGCTTCGCGTTCCAGGTTCAGCAGGTAGTCTTCGCTTACCAAAGTTGGTTGCGACAGATCGGCCCCGGCCATTACATAAGCCAGTTTTTGGGAAATTTTTACATCGTGCTCACTTATGTAATTACCGCTAAACATGCTGTTAGCACCTACATAACCAAGCCCTAATGCTGATTTACCCAACACCCTGATATCTTTACGCGGAACCGGTTGAGTATAACCTTCCTCTGCCATGGTTAAGCATTGCTTTTTAGCCTCGGCCAGTACGCGGTTGCGGGATACCACAACCATATCGCGGCCTTTTTTAAGGTAACCCAGTTCAAAGGCTTCGGCAGCAGAGGTTGATACTTTGGCCTGACCGATGGTCAAGAAGCGGTCGCGGAAATTGTTCATCTCAATATCGCCTTCCTGTAACTCATCACTCAAACGTAAAGCAAACTCTTTAGTGCCGCCACCGCCGGGGATTAGTCCGACACCGAATTCAACCAAACCCATGTAGAGCTCGGCATGTGCTACTACTTTATCAGCATGTAAACATAGTTCACACCCACCGCCTAATGCCATTTGATGAGGTGCAGCTACAACCGGGATAGATGAGTAACGGATGCGCATCATGGTATTCTGGAAGGCTTTGATTACCATATTCAATTCGTCGAACTCTTGTTCGACCGCCATCATGAAGATCATACCCACGTTAGCACCTGCGCTAAAATTGGCTCCTTCGTTAGAGATCACCAAACCTTTATAGTTTTGTTCGGCAAGGGTAATGGCTTTGTTGATACCCTCAATTACCTCACCTCCAATGGTGTTCATTTTGGTGTGGAACTCGAGGTTGATAATGCCATCGCCCAGATCGGTAATGGTTGTGCCGCTGTTTTTCCAGATGGTATTGGTGGCACGGATATTATCCAGCAGGATAAATTCTTCGGTACCCGGAATGATCTTGTAAGTTTTAGATGGTATATCGTAGTACAACTTTTTACCATCTTCAATTTTGTAAAAGCTTGTAGCACCGCTGGCCAACATATCGTAAACCCATTGCGCAGGTTTCAAATTATCTGCCTCCATTGCTTTTAGCGTAGCCTCAACGCCTAATGCATCCCATTTCTCGAACGGACCGGTTTCCCAGCCGAAGCCAGCGTTCATGGCTGCATCTATCTTGTAAAGATCGTCGGTAATTTCGGGGATGCGGTTACTTGCATAGGCAAACAACTGGTAGAAGATCGCGCGGTAAAATTCACCGGCTTTATCTTTAGCTGCAAACAGCACTTTCATGCGGTCGCTTAGCTTATCGATGGTTTTAGTGGTTTCGAGCGATGGGAACTTTACCTTTTTAGAAGGTTGATATTCCAAAGTTTTCAGATCCAATGTGCTGAAAACGTTGGCGCCATTCACTTTATCTTTTTTGTAGAAGCCCTGACCGCTTTTGCTACCCAGCCAGTTGTTGGCTACCATTTTGGTCACAAACTCGGGGATTTGGAAAAGTTCTTTGGCTTCATCATCAGGCACGCCCTGGCTTAACCCGTTGGCTACGTGAACCATCGTATCCAAACCAACCACATCGCTGGTGCGGAAGGTAGCCGATTTAGGGTGACCGATTACCGGACCAGTCAGTTTATCAACTTCCTCGATACTGATACCGGTTTTCTCTGCATAATGCAAAATGCTCATGATACTGAACACGCCAATACGGTTACCTATAAAGGCAGGTGTATCCTTAGCCAGTACAGTTGTTTTACCCAAATACTTTTCGCCAAAGTGTAAAAGGAAATCTATTACTTCCTGCGAAGTCTCCTTAGTAGGAATAACCTCCAGTAATTTTAAATAGCGTGGCGGATTAAAGAAGTGGCTTCCGCAGAAATGTTTCCTGAAATCTTCGCTGCGCCCCTCGGCCATTAAATGGATCGGGATGCCTGATGTGTTAGTGGTAATCAAGGTTCCCGCTTTGCGGAATTGCTCTACCTGTTCAAATACCTTTTGTTTAATATCTAAACGTTCAACCACAACCTCTATCACCCAATCGCAATGAGCAATTTTGGGCATATCATCTTCGAAGTTCCCGGTTGATATATTTTTAGCCAGCGTTTTAGAATAGATAGGAGAAGGGTTTGATTTTAATGCAGCAGTAAGCGCATCGTTAACCAGCTTGTTTCTCGATTTGGCATCGGCATCTTTGGGTACAATATCAAGCAACAATACCTGCATGCCTATATTGGCAAAGTGGCAGGCTATGCGGCTGCCCATTACACCAGAGCCAAGTACAGCTACTTTCTTTATAATTCGTTTAGAACTCATGTTAATTCTTAGATTAATTGTATTGGTTTAATTAGCTCTATCCCAATGTGTTGTTCGCCCAAATAGCGGGATCATTACGTAGCCCCTGATGTGGAGCGTATTACCCTCATATTTAATTTTGCACATGTATACCTTGCCGTTCAGCGGGTCGTAAATGGTACCGTTGATGTACTGGTTATCGTCGTCGGGGTTTTTCTCGAAGTTGGCCAACAAATGCAAACCCATAAGCGGTCTTGCTCTTAGTTTGGTATCCGGGTTTTTAATGTCGGTCCGCGGCTTTCCTGCTTCGTCGTTAGTTACTTTTAGCCAAATTATCTTGCCGTTAAACTTTCCGTTGTTGCCCTTTGAGATCTGAATTTTGGCCGTTTTGATATCGTTATACCAAACTCCTTCAAGCTTATCTGCCTGGGCATGTGCCGCATTATTAGCCAGCACAAGAGCGAGCACCATTAACGAACAGTACACCGAAAACTTTTTTAAAATGCGCATATAAATATTAGGTTAAGTGCAAATACTAAAGCTTTTTTCTAAAAACAAGGCCACGGTAAACGCGTCCGGGTACCGGGTGGATGATCTTAGAATCAGCATCAATTTTCCCGTTGCGGGAAAAAATCAGGAATACTGTAAATGGACTTATTAATTGGTTTATCTATTAACAAATATCCTGATTGCGAACAATTAAAAAAGGTCTATACATCGGAATCATTTGTCAAAAGTTCGGTTATTTATATGCAGAAACCGGTTTATGCGCCCTTCAATTGGTTAAAAAGGGCGATATACTGTTCCATTGCCGACTCAGATGATGTTCCGCTTAGTTTTTTCCAGGCGTCGTGCTTGGCTTTATTTACAAAATCAAACATACCGGGGGCAGGTGTATTAGGGTCCATATCGCCTTCGGTTGCCTGTTTGTATAAACTGTACAGTTTTAATAAAGTTTCATTGTCCGGACGCTTGGTTAATTCCTTACTTTCTTTAACGGCAATTTCGAAATTTTCTTTTAAATCCATTGGTTATTAATTTATTTATGGTCAGTTAGTTAGTCTTAGTTGTGAATAGTGATTTGGTGAGTTGTGAGTAGTTGTAAATCCGCTATTCTTTGGGTTTGGGAATATCTTCCACATAATCATCACTTTTGGGTGATGCTGCGAAGAGATCACCCAGTTCAGCAGGTAACAAAGTTAGCTTGCGTTTGTCCATGTCTATCCAGGCACCGGCCACGTTGATGATGGCGGCTTTTACACCATCACCACGATAAATCTCATGCCTGATACCCCAGCGCGAGCCATCAGCCCTTGAGCTGAAAACCTCGCCGCTTACCTTGATCTGGTCGCCGAGGGCGATTTCGCGCAGGTAAAAGAGCTCTTCTTTAAACAGCACCGGACCAATTTTATAGCCAAGCAATGTAACGGGATTTAAGCCCACATCGCCCAGCATGTTTAGCCTGGCCTGTGCAGCAACATCGGCATAAGCCGAGTGCCGCATGTGCTGATTGGCATCTATCTGCGACCATAATACCTGGCCTTCATAAAATACGCGCATAATCTGTTAATGATGTTCTGCTTTAAACTTTTTAACGGCCTCGGTAAGGCGTGGCAATACTTCCATTACATCGCCTACAATGCCATAATTCGCTGCTTTAAAGAATGGCGCTTCGGGGTCTTTATTAATCACCACGATAGTCTTAGACCCGCTTACACCAGCCAGATGCTGAATAGCACCTGAGATACCTGCGGCGATATATAAATTTGGACGAATAGTACCACCTGTTTGCCCAACATGCTCATGATGTGGCCTCCAGCCAGAATCGGCTACCGGGCGAGAGCAGGCAGTTGCTGCGCCTAATGCGTGGGCAAGATCTTCAATCAATCCCCAGTTTTCAGGGCCTTTCATACCACGACCGCCAGACACAACCAGTTCGGCATCAGACAGCGGAACTTCGCCCACCACCTTATCTACTGATTTTACTTTTACGCCGAAATCTTTATCCTCAAAAGCAACGCTAAAGTTCTCTACCGTAGCACTTCCATCTGCCTTAACTAAAGGAAAGGTATTGGGCGCAAGCATCACCACTTTAACATCACTTGTAGCATTAACATAAGCGAAAGCTTTGCCCGAGAATGCTGATTTCTTAACCTCGAAACCATTCCCGGTTTCTGGATAAGACAACGCACCACTGATTAAGCCTGCTTTCAATTGGATGGCCACACGTGGTGCAATAGCGCGACCGTTAACATCGTGCAGGGTTACCACCACCGGGCTGTTCTCCTGTTTGGCAGCGGCCACTAAAATGCGGGTAAAGGCACGGGCATGCAGTTCGTTTAAACGATCATCGGCTACGTACAAAACTTTTTGTGCACCGTAGCTGCCCAGGTTTTTAAGTTCAGTTTCTTCAACTTTACCGGCAATAACTGCTGTGGCAGTAGTACCCAATTTTTTTGCTATTTCTGATGCGTATTGCACCGCTTCGAGGCTCTTCTTTTTGATCGAGCTTTCTGTATGTTCTACTAATACGATTACTGACATTTTCTTAAATTTTTAGTACACCTTAAATAACCTTAGCTTCTGTATGCAAGAGGTTTACCAACTCATCCATCTGATCTGCTGCGATCAGTTTTACACCAGCCTTAGCTGGTGGCAACTCGTAATGGGTAACACTGGTTAATGCTTCAACGGCAGCGGGTGTAACGGTTTTTAATGGTTTGGTACGGGCCGTCATAATACCGCGCATGTTAGGGATGCGGGCTTCGGCCACACCTTTCTGGCAGGAGATTACTACAGGCAGGTTAACCTCGTCTGTTTCTTCACCGCCGTCAATTTCGCGTTTTACGGTCGCTGTGTTTCCGGCAACTGCGATGTTTGTCGCGAAGCCAATGAAATCAGTATCTAGTAATTCGGCCAACATTGGTCCAACGGCACCATTTGCATAATCGATTGATTCTTTACCGCAAAGGATGAGGTCGTACTTTTCGCTTTTGGCATATTCGGCAATGTAATTGGCAATGGCATAAGAGTCGGTACTATCAGCATCAATGCGGATCGCTTCATCACCACCAACAGCCAGTGCTTTACGGATGATAGGTTCGGTAGCAGCGCGGCCAACCATTACTACGTGTACGGCTTCGGCAGTACCAGCCTCTTTTAGTTCGAGGGCACGCACCAGGGCATACCACTCATCGTAAGGGTTGAGGATAAAGGTGATTCCACTTTCATCAACAACCGTGTTATTATCTTTTAATACAATTTTGGCAACCGTATCAGGCACCTGACTGATACAAACTAATACTTTCATTCTAATTGGGTTTAATTGGCAGATTGTCCGGCTCTCAGATCGCCGGAACAACTATATAATTACAATTTCAAAAGTAAGTTTGCCCATCGCGTAAAAAAGGGCAGGAGTGCGGAGATTTTGGTCAAAAAATCGGTTGTCTGTTTTCGGTTGTCAGGGGGGACGTTATTTTCAAATAATGGGCCTCTAACTTTATAAATGTATATTGCTGGATAAATCAACAGATGAAAAAAAGCTTATCTGAAAAAAAACAATTCATATTTTTCGAAAGAATTAAAAGAATTCTCGAAATATATACTTTCTCTAAAGAGTGTTTTGTAATTACTTCTTATTTTCAAACATCCACTCTGTCAAAAGATTATGAACTTCTATCAAGATATAATTCACTTTATACTATTAAATATGCAACTATGCATGTTTCAATAATAGAATTATTAAAGCTTTACGATCCAAAAGGTGAACAATCAATTATTAGATTCATTAAGAGATGTGTTATAGGTGATTTTTATTTAGACTTAAAGAAAAATGATTGGCTAATAACATGTTTATATAGAATCGAAAACGAAATTGATTTAACAGATTTGATAAATAGACTAAAAGATTTTAGAGATAAAAAATTAGCTCATACTGATACTTATCAAAAAATTACGTCTGTTAAGGCGATCACGTATGAAGAATTAAAGCAAATGTTAAATCTGACATTTGAGATATTAACATTTTTTAAGCCTTATTGTATTCTCATTACTGAATATATAGATTACCCTGATAGTTCTTTCCAGGAACTTATGAAAAACTTAAACTAAAATTGAGCTGACCGACAACTGATAACCGACAACCAAATCAACTCGAAGCCTTAACCCTATACTCCGATGGCGAAAACCCTGTCTGTTTTTTAAAATACTTGCCGAAGGATGATTGGTCGGGGAAATGGATCTCATCGGCAACCTGGGCAATGCTTACTTCGTGGTTGCGGAGCAGTACTTTGGCTTCAAGGACCACGGCATCATCAATCCATTCACCTGCTGTTTTGCCGGTTGCTTCTTTAATGGTTTCGGTGAGGTGTTTGGGCGATACGCAAAGTTCATCGGCATAATACTGTACGTTACGGTGCTCTTTATACTGGCGAAAAACCAGGTTCTGGAACAGCATATTGAGTTCCTGTTTGCGGGTTTGCTTGTTTTTAATGATCACGCGTTCGTGCTCATAAACAGCAGCTACTTCGTATAAAAGTGTGCTTAAAAGGCTTCGGCATATTTCGGTACGGTAGGGGTGTTCTTCACGCTGAAGTTTTTGTTTAATGAGTTCGAAAACCTCGCGCATTACTATGCCGCTATCCGGTTCGGTATAAATTACCGGGGTTGAGGCGGTTTTAAAGAAACTGAAAGATTCGAGGAAATGGCTGTTAATGTTATTCTCGGCCAAAAACGATTTGGAGAATACCACAAAACGGCATAGAAAATCGGGGCTGCTATCGTAGATCCTTAAAATATGGAAAGGGGTAGCCAAAAGCATGGCATCCGGCCGGGCATCATAAACCTGCAGGTTCACTTCAACCTTGGCTGTACCGCGTGTGCAGATCCCTGTAATATAACCTTCGGAACGGTAAGGGTATTCGCTGAGGGCGAGGAGGTGTTTTTCTTCGGTGATAAAAAAATCGGTGCCTATAGACTTGTCTGCATATAAATCAACAAACTTTGAAAAATTTAACTGGGCGATTTTTTTACTCATATATAAGGTAGCTGGCTTAAGATAGCCAAACATATTTAATTCTGCCGAAATAATGGGAATGGAATTTCTTTTTTGCAGTTTGAGAGTGGTTATACGTTGGACGTTTTACGTTATACGTACTTGGATGGGATTTAAACGCGGACAAAACGTACAACGTCTAACGTCCAACGTTCTCCCAATTTCCGACTTTTTGACTAATATCTCCGCAATACGACCCTTTTTTTCAACTTTATTGAACCTAATTTTATCTAAAGCGTTGTTAGCTCTGAAAACCAATTATAAGCAACAAGCCTAACCAAATTATTATTATGAGAAAACTATTACTATTGCTGCTGGCATGCCTGCCCGTTATGGCATTTGCACAGGGTTTCCAGGTCAATTTAGAGGGCCAAAAACAGATTGGCATGGGGCACACCGGTACCGGCCTTTTACAAGATGGTGCGTCTGTATTCTTTAACCCCGGGGCTATGGCCATGCTTCCCCAAAACTACATTCAGGGTGGGATAAGCCCATTGATCTTTAAGTCAGATTTTAATCCTTCTGGTACTAACGATCAGTTTTACACCAAAAACAAAATTGCTACTCCTTTCTCGGGCTATGCCGTTTGGGGGCCTAAAAATGCACCCTGGAAATTTGGTGTTGGTATTTATACACCTTTCGGCGGTTTAACCGACTGGGGTAACCAATGGCAGGGCAAATATGTGTTGGAGAGCCTCAATCTGAAGGCCATTTATATCCAACCAACCTTAAGTATCCGCCTGGCCGACTTTGTAAGTATTGGCGGTGGTTTTGTGTATAATATAGGCAGTGTTGACCTGACCAGAGCTATCCCGGTTGCCAATGTTAACGGTAACGACGGACAAGCCCGCTTAAAAGGTACAGGCCATGGCTACGGGTGGAACGCCGGTATCTTCTTCAAAACAGAATCGAGCATTACGGTTGGTATCGATTACCGTTCAAAAGTTAATACAACCATTAATAACGGAGATGCGATGTTCAGCGTAGCGCCTTCGCTGGCTGCCAATTTCCCACAGCCTAATACGTTTACTGCAAGTATCCCGCTGCCATCAACCACTACTTTGGGTTTAGGTTTTTACCCGTCGAAAAGATGGGTACTTGCTGCCGATGTAAACTACGTGCACTGGAGCGTATATAAAGTATTAGAATTTGATTACGCACAAAACACGCCTACCTTACAGGATACCCGCTCGCCAAGAGATTATAAGGATGCGGTTACTTTACGTGGTGGTGCCCAGTACGCTGCTTCTGATAACTTGTTTTTACGTGCAGGCGGCGGTTATGCCACTACTGCTGTTTTAGACGGCTATGTAACACCCGAAGCGCCTGATGCTAATCGCTATTATTTCACAGCTGGTTTAGGCTATAAACTGGCCCATCATTTGGATCTGGACTTTTCTTTCGAGTACGAAAAGTTACTGGCACGTACCCAAACCAACTACGAATCGCAACTGTCGGGTACGTTTAAAACACATGTTTATATCCCAGGCATCGGACTTGCTTATCATTGGTAAACCTTTATTATTTAATTAGATGAAAAATTTAAAACCATACTTATATATATTACTGGTTACCGGTCTATCTGCCTGTAAACCCAGCGTACAAACGCCAACCCCGACCCACGGTTCGGCCGATTTCTCTAAATACATTGCCGTAGGTAACTCTTTAACTGCCGGTTATGCCGATGGGGGATTATACCTCGAAGGTCAGCAAAACTCTTACCCATCTATCATTGCCAAGCAAATGGCATCAGTAGGTGGTGGGAACTTTGCTCAACCTTTGTTTTCAACAGATCAGGCTAATGGCTCAGGTTATTTAACACTGACTGGTTTTGATAAAACTACTGGCGCACCAATTACCGCACCGGTAACTACTAATTTAGCTGTAACAGGTCAGCCTGTTATCCCAGGCTTTGGCCCTGTAACTACTTACACCAAATACACAGGCACAGACCTGAATAACTACGGTGTACCCGGTATAAAATTATTGCACATTACCTTAGCCAGCTATGGTAACCTCAATGGTTTTTACGAAAGATTATTACCGGGAGCAGAAGGTACACACAATACAGCCTACATTGATTTTATTACGGCTAAACCATTTACCTTCTTTTCAAACTGGTTAGGTAATAATGATGCTTTAGGCTATGCCACATCAGGTGGTGCAGGTGATGTGCTGACGGATAAATCAACCTTTGCAGCCCTATACAGTGCGGTAATGACTAAGTTAACAGCAGGCGGCGCCAAAGGCGTGGTAGCTACTATCCCTGATGTAACCGCCATTCCATACTTCAGCACAGTAACGGTTGGCGCAATTCTGGCCAGCGTGCAAAAAGCTAACCCTGCGGTACAGGCTTTATTCATCAATGCTAAAACAGATGCCACAGCAACCGGCACTGCTTATGCAGCCAGGCCAGCCACCGCAAAAGATTTAATTGTATTGACTTTCCCAACTTCAAAAATAGGTACCCTGGTATCAACCCCGGCAGGTATGCTGCCTTATGGTTTAACCCCATACAGCCCTATAGAGAACCAATATGTATTAGATGCTAATGAAGTGGCCTTAACCAAAGATTATGTAACCTCATACAACAACACCATTACCTCAATAGCAGCATCAAAAGGTATTGCGGTAAATGATATGTACACCTTCCTGAATAACGTTAAAGCAAATGGTTTGGTGGTAGATGGCGTAAGTTTAAGCTCAGCCTATATCAGCGGTGGTTTATTCTCACTGGATGGTGTTCACTTAACCCCAAGAGGTTATGCGATAGTAGCTAACGAATACATCAAAGCCATCAATAAACAATATGGCTCAAACATCCCGTTGGCCAATGTGGCTGCTTACAGGGGAGTGAAGTTCCCTAATTAAGTTCATTGGTTCACTTGTTCATCAGTTCATTGGTGAATGATGCAGACTAAGCAAAACACAAACAACAAAGGCTACCATTTTGGTGGCCTTTGTTGTTTTAGCTAAGCCCAATGAACCAGTGAGCTAATGAACCAATGAACTAACTCCACCACTTCAGCGGAAAAGTGATCTTATCTACCGAACCAGCTACCATATCGGGTTTAAAGGCGTAGTGGCTTAGTTGATTTTGGTCAGCTATGCCGGATAATACCAGGATGGTTTTATAGCCCATTTGCACACCGCCTTGTATATCGGTTTCCATGGTATCTCCAACAACGGTTGTTTCAGCAGTTTCTAATCCTAAAAATTTACGTGCAGACCGCATCATTACCGGGCTGGGTTTGCCGGTTACAAAGGCTTTTCGGCCGGTGGCTTCTTCAATCATAGCCGTGGTGGCTGCGATGCCCAGGTTATTCCATCCCGGTTTTTTTGGTGATGGATCGCGGTTAGTGGTGATAAATTTGGCCCCGGCCAGTATCATATCAACGGCGCGTTGTACCATTTCTAAGGTGAAATTTCTGCCTTCGCCTAAAACCACAAATTCGGGGTCGCTGTCAACCAAAGTTATGCCGTTTTCGTGCAAACTGGTTAACAGGCCACCTTCGCCCAGAACGTAAGCTGTTCCGTTAGGGCTTTGGTCGCCCAGAAACTTGCCGGTTGCCATGGCGCTGGTATAAACATGCTTGGTTTCAACAGTAATCCCTAAACGCTTTAATTTCCGCACAACCTCCAGGCTGGTGCGCTGGCTGTTATTGGTCATAAAAGTGAAGGGGATATCATTATCGAGCAGGTGTTTGATGAACTTATCGGCACCGAAAATCATTTCTTCGCCGCTGTAAATCACACCGTCCATATCAATTAAAAGTCCTTGTTTCATAGGTAGTATTATTAATTATTTAAGGTGATGGCAAAGTATTAATTACTTATAAAACTCACAACTATCTACCGGTAGAATATGGTATCAAATAAGTAAATGATATTTATTAAAAAGCAAATTAATGTCTTAATTATCAGTGTATAATCTTTGTATGAAGGGTTGTTTATCTACACAAAATCTATTTGAAAAAATGTATTTAATCAGATAAATATTAATTAGATTTGGTTAAACAAACCAATTGGTATCACCTAAAGTACCAAACCTTTTATTACAATTATGGCTACAGAATCAACCTTTACCGTGGCAGATTATCTGCTTACCCGTCTCAGGCAACTTAACGTTACCGAAGTTTTTCAGATCCCCGGCGATTACGTTAAACATTTTACCCAGGCACTCGAACATTTTGAAGGCGTAAATGCCATTGGTGCCATCAACGAGCTCGATGCCGGTTACGCTGCCGATGCTTATGCCCGTACGCGTGGGCTAGGCGCAGTTTCCTTACAATATGGCGTAAGTACATATAGCGCCCTTAATGCCATTGCAGGGGCTTATGTAGAAATGAGCCCGGTGGTGGTAATCAGCGCAGCACCGGGATCAGATTGCAGGCGCATGACGCAGATGTACGACGTGCTTTTTCACCATTCTACAGGCAACTTTGCCGCCGATCAGGAGATCTATGAACATGTTACCGTTGCCGCCGAAACACTGAGCACATCGGCAGGTGCGGCAGAGAAGATAGATAACTTGTTGATAGCAGCACTCACCCACAAAAAACCGGTTTACATAGCCTGCTACAAAGAAGTTTGGGGCGAACCATGCCCGCGGCCATCTAAAACACCACTACAGGCACAGGTTATTAAAAGTAATATACTTGCCCTGCAAAATGCTGTAACACAGGCATGGTCGCAAATTACGGCGGCTAAAAACCCATTAATATTTGCCGGGGTTGAGATTTTACGACATGGATTATCAGATCTGTTGCAGGAAATTATTGATGCCAGCGGATTTTTGTATACTACAACTACACTAGGCAAAACAGTGTTGGATGAGGGTGGGGATCAATTTATCGGTACGTATGCCGATGCAGCCTCAATCAGCAGTGTAATAGATGTAGTGCAGCAATCAGACTGTATACTCACACTCGGTACCATCTTAACTGATGATTATATGTGGTTTGTAGAAAATAAATATGCCGATATGGTAATAGCAACTACCACGCAGGTACGGTCGGTTTACTATACTTATGAAGGTGTAACCATGCGTGATTTTATGGAAGCGCTGTTACGCTTGTTTAAATCCACCAAAGGTTATCCGCTTAAAACACCGGCACCATTACAGCCTGCATATCCTGAGCCATGGCAATCCAACTCTGACCCGCAATGGAATGATAAGCCCGATGTGCTCACGTTTAACCGTTTCTTCCAGCACTCGATGAAGTTTTTAACTGATCATAATATGCTCAAAGATATTGTGATGACGCTGGGTGTAAGTTCATCCCTTTATGTGGCTACTAATGCCTATGGCATGTATCAGAACAGCTTTATATCGTCAGCAGCATGGCAGTGTATCGGGTTTGAAACGGGAACGGCATCCGGTGCACAATTGGGCAGCGGTAAACGTGCCTGGACGGTAGCCGGTGATGGCGGCTTTATGATGGTTTGCCAGTCGCTCTCTACACTGGCCCGCAATAAGCTTAATGCCGTGATATTTGTGATGAGCAATGGCGTATATGCCATAGAGCAGGTTTATGTAGATATGACCGCTTTTGAGCCCGGCCCAACCCACGTTTTTGATGCGTTTGACATCCTGCCTAAATGGGACTACATGGCACTGGCTAAAGCCTATGGAGCCGAAGGTCACCGCGTAAAAACTGTAAAAGAATTGGAAGCCGTTTTGCACATTGTAAAAAACACCACAGGTAAACCTACACTGGTAGAAGTAGTGATTCCGGAGAAAGATTTACCCGGCCAAATGCAACGATTAGGGGCAGAATAGTATTACTTATTTAAGGAATAAAAATTATCACATAAATACACAAAACCTAACTTCATGAATAACAAAACCTATTCTATTTTCGGTGCCGGCGCTGCCGGTTTATACACCGCCTGGCGCTTACTGAACGGCACAACCAAAGGCGACAGAAAACACAAACAACTAACTACAGGTGATACGCTCGAACTGTACGATTGGGGTCAGTACGACTTCAACAAAGAGAACACCGGCACCCGTGCGGCAGGTGCGCGCATCTGCACCTGGCATTATAAAAACGATCAGTCAAAATCGTACCTCGAGCTGGGTGGCATGCGCTACTCCGACTGGGATGGTACACCCAATGGCGGTGGCCACCGTGTGGTTACTACGGTGATTAAGGAATTGGGTCTCGATAAGTATTCAGTACCCTTCAACGAGTCGACCAACCCGCTTTATTATTTGCGGACTAAGAACATGTACCTCAACCAAATCACATCGGCCAACCCGGCACCATATTTTGCCGAGCATTTTGGTGAGACAGATTCACCGGATAATGGCTTTAATCTGGTGGAGAAACTGGCTGTAACCGCCACAACAGGTCCACAAACACGGGCGCAATGGTGCGATTTTTATCAAAATGGGAAGATCACTGCTGATATGCCCGATTCGTCAGTTTACAAAAAAGGCGACCTATTGAAAAATATCGGTTACTGGAATTTAATGTTCGATCAGCTAGGGCCTGATGGTTACAATTATACCTCAGATGGCAATGGCTACACCTCAAACGTAATTAACTGGAATGCCGCAGTGGCCTTTCAGGCTAATAATGAGTTTACACCGGGTACCGAGTACAAAACTTTAACCAAAGGGTATTCATACATGTTTAATGCGCTGTTTGATGAGATCGTTAAATTGTGCAAACACAAAGGGATCGATTTTCAATACTATCCTAATACCCGCTTGCATTCTATACTGAAAATTGAGAGTAAGGTGCATTATACCATCGCTACGCGCGAAAAACCAAATAAAAAAGCAGCCTCAAAGGTTACCGATGCTGCCTGGCTGGCTATGCCGCGTGCCGCTATCGACTTGGTAGCACAGGCAACACGCTATACCGAGCATGAGGGATTGGATGTTTTAAACCATCATAAAGTACAGTTGTATCTCGAGTCAGCAGTGCTGCAGCCATCGTATAAGGTGGGTATGTTTTTCACTTCGCCATGGTGGGCCGATGCGGTTAATACACCTTACCCGGCGCAGATTACCAGTTATGAGTTAACGCAGGATGTTGTTACAGAATTAGGTAAAGAAGGGTTCCCCGAAAAATATCTGCATACTTTAAGCCCGATCATAGAAACGCCTTATGCATCAGCCTCCGACTTTATTAAAGCTATAGAACAACAAACCCAGGAAAGGCTGACCATTAAGCAGGAGGAGCAAATATTAACAGCTTCGCTGCGTAACACCATCGGGCCAAGTGTGACTGATATGCCGGTACGCCAGGTGGTTTACTTCGGCAATAATGCACTCGATAAAACCAGCGAACCGGTTTATGGCCTGCTGGCAAGTTATGACGACGAGCAGTTCACCAGTTTCTGGGAGGAGTTAGAGTACAGCACCGATTCGGTAGAGAAAACGCCATTCTCTGAGAACTATCAACCTTTACATGGGCCTAAAAAAGCGCCGGAGGTGATGATCAAAATGTTGCGCAAACAACTGGCTGCTATTCACTTCGGTCCCAATTCTGATTATAGTATGGTGCCAGAGCCATTAGAAACCCGGTACATGGATTGGTCGCTACCGCCGTTTAACGCGGGTTACCATGCTTATGCGGCACACTATAATATTTGTGATGTACAGCAGAAGATCCGGAAACCATCGCAGCTGATTGAAGGCGCAGATGCTGATATTTTTATCGTGGGCGAAGCTTACTCTAACGATCAGGCCTGGGTAGAGGGAGCTTATTGCACGGCAGAATCAGTGTTGAATGATTTCTTTGGCATCGAACCTATTATTGATAATGCCGACTATCCGTTTATTTGTCCGCAGTGCTAAAAATAAAATCGATCGACGGGAAAGAGTTTGTAATTTAAGGCTCTTTTCCTGTCGATTAAATAAATCTAATATCTAACAAATGGAGGTAATTGCCTTTGCAAAATTAAATATAGAAGTCCCAAAGCTAAACGCTGTAGAAACGCTTGAAAGCAATAGCTGGTTACCACATTTTAATACCAATGATTATGAGGGTGATTGGGAAGTGCTTCCCTTAAGATCGCCGGGTGGACGTACGGATACAGGCGTGCCTGACTTAATGGGGGATAGTGGATATATTGATACAGTTTATATGCAAAACTATCCGGGGGTAAAACAGCTTCTCGATTCTATCAAGTGCCCGATCCTGTCTGTCCGCTTTCTTAATCTCAAACCCGGCTCTGTAATAAAAGAACACCGCGATGCAGGGCTCGCTTTTGAAATGGGCGAAGCACGCTTGCATTTTCCGGTTTTAACCAATAATGAGGTTGAGTTTTTTTCGAATAATGTACGGCTCAATATGTTGCCCGGCGATTGCTGGTACATCAATGCTAATTTACCGCATAGAGTTGCTAATTATGGTAATACAGACCGCATTCACTTAGTAGTTGATTGCCAGGTTAATGACTGGCTTAAACTTGTTTTTGAAAAGGGGGAAAAAGAATTTTTTACCGATGATAAAGTGCCGGTAGATAATTCATTAGCAATGATAGAAGCGCTGCGATTAATGAATACTGAAACCAGTTTAAGAATAGCAGATGAACTTGAGCTAAAATTGAAAGAAAAATCAATAGCTAATAATTTAAACACATTATACAGTTATTTACCTTATAAACTAAAACTTGAAGATGGGGAAATGCTTTGCCATTGGTTAAATGCCAAAGACCATACGTTTACCGAACCTTTTTTTCATGAAACTATAAGTAAAATAAAAGGCTCTTCAAGAGGGCAGATGTTAAACAGCGTGAGTGATTTAGAGATGCTGAAAGCTTGGGAGAAAGACACGGATGCCATTGCCCCAACTGCTTTTATATTTCATGTATCGCGCTGTGGGTCTACTTTATTAACTCAATTACTGAGTACAGACGAGCAAAATATTGTTTTATCTGAAGTGCCTTTTTTTGATGAGGTGTTAAGGGCGCCGTACCAACCGACCGGGATTTCAAAGCAGGAAGCCGGGGTATTATTAAAAGCAGCGCTTAAGTTTTATGGCCAGAAACGAACAGGAAATGAAAAGCAGTTATACATTAAATTAGATAGCTGGCATATCAACTTTTATCAGGAGCTGAGGGTGCTTTTTCCGGATGTGCCGTTTATTATGCTTTACCGTAAGCCTAATGAGGTATTAGATTCGCACCGTAAATTAAGAGGTATGCAGGCAGTGCCCACAGTTATTGAACCCGAAATTTTTGGATTTACGGAAGAGGATTGGACTACAAATAACTTTGACGTTTATCTGGCCAAAGTATTAGAACGTTATTTTGACAAGTTTCTTGAAGCTGCGGCACATGACCCATTAAGCATGTTGCTTAATTACAACGAGGGCAGTATGCCTATGGTAGAAAGGATAGCCGCCTTTACAGGAATTGGCTTTAATGACCGGCAATTAGCAGATATGCAGGAGCGCTCGAAATTTCACTCTAAATTTCCGGGCCAGGTTTTTAATGAGGAAAGAGGGCAGGAGATACCACCATATCTGACAAAAGTAATGAACCTTTACGAGAGGGTTGAGGAGAAGAGGTTGGTTGTGAGAGTGGATGATTAGTTAGTTTAGACCAAGGGGAAAGAACGTTCTACTTAGAGACTAGTGCAGAATATATTCTTTTAATGAAAATTTTGTCATTTCGAAGGAGATACGACTGAGAAATCTTCTGCTATTTATCTTTATAGAATGACTTTTAGCTGGCTAATATGATGCAGAAGATTTCTCCTATCGTCGAAATGACAATTTTTTATAATCAAAAAATTGAGGCTCGTGACTAAGCGCCAACTTCACCAGTTTTAACTTCTCCGGCTCGCTTGTAATTGGTCATGATAACACCGGTAGAAGTAACCGTGCTTTCTACCAATGTAAAAGCTGCAGGTAATGCATTATCTTCAAACAGTTTTTTTCCTTTACCCAAAAGTATAGGGTAGATATTGAGCCAGAATTCATCCACTAAATTATGCTTCAATAATAGCTGTACAAGTTTGCTGCTGCCCCAGATTTTAAGGTCTGGTCCATCAGAGGCTTTAAGCTTTTCGATGTCCTCCACACAGGTGAGAAATACCGTGTTTTGCCAATCCGACTTCTCACGGGTATTGGATAGTACATATTTGGTAACTTCATTAACGCCAGGCCAGTGTGCTGCATGTTTTGGCCAGTAAGGCTCCCAAATATCAAATGTTTTTCTCCCTAAAAGCAGATCGGCAGGTTCCATTTGTTTCTGCATTACTTTACCAGAAACTTCATCACCATAAGGTGCAATCCAGCCGCCATATTTAAAATCGCCTGATGGATCTTCCTCCGGTCCGCCGGGTGCCTGCATTACGCCATCTAATGTAATGAACGACATGACAATGATTTTTCTCATACCATTGAGTTTTAGTAGTGATCAAGTAATTACGTCAGATAAATCTCGGAAATAATATGATAATAGCGGCGGTATGTATGCGGCAAATGAAAGGGGTAAATACGACAGGCTTTGTTTTTGCAGTGTATTAGAGATTTATATGGCGATAGAGACGTATACTACTAATAAGCATTACGCATTAAGTCAATATTTTGCTGTTTAATAGCTTGCATAAGCGTTTTGCCATATTCTGTAAAATAATGATGATTGGTTAGCACAGCTATATTTAGCTGCGACCATTCTTCATCCGTATATTTCCTTTTCAGATGCACTTCCCATTCCTTTCTCAGGCGTTCGGCATATTCGATATAATTGGGTTTAGCAAAATGATGGAAGTCGGCATCGCATAATACTTCCTGTATTAAGTTTTTGGGCGACTGCGGTATTTTAGTCGCCTCAATGCATTCTAATACAGGGGTATACATGCCTTTATGATAGCCTTGCTGCATTAAATAAGTACCGGCTATAGCAATGCTGTTGTCTTCGTGCCCAATGTATTGAAAAACGTAACCGGTATCATGAAAAAGGGCGGCCAGTTGCACAATTGTTTTTTCGTCGTCATTAAGGCCCGCATGCTTGCTTATTTCAATTGCTGCCTCAAATACATCTAAAGTGTGCTGTAAGTTATGGAACTGCATCGTGTGGTCAATACGCTCTACAATTAAATCGGTTACGTATACAAATGCTTTTTCAACAATTGGTGCTATAGACATACTTACCTTATCAAATAACCCAATAGTAAAATAAGATTCTGTAATAATTTGGGAATTTTATGTCTGTGCTAAAATTCAGTTTTTAATAGTTTTCATACGGGTTAGCCAATAAGATATTCTGTACTAACTAATACCATTGAAACCTGCTCAATGTTAAGATCATTTAATCATGATGTGATCAAATTGTTACCCATGCGAATATTCAGTTTGTTTACAGATTTGACGGCGTTCATTGGCCAAAAATCAATAAATGAAACTCTACTATTCTGTTAAATTGCCACGCAGTACTACTTCGGGCAAAAATTTAGCAAGCTGGTTAATTCTGCTGACCAGCTTTTGTTTTATGGTGCCCCAGGCTTTTGCTATACATAGCGGCTCGCCCCAGCCCATCAATATCCTGTTTACTTCAGATGCCCATTACGGTATTTTCAGAAAGTCTTTCAGAGGAGATACCAATGTGGCCGGCCATATAGTTAATGCGGCGATGATAGGGGAGATGAATACCATGCCCAAATTGATGTTCCCGGCAGATGGCGGTGTTGGTGCAGGTACGCAGATACAAGCGATCGACTACCTGATCCAAACCGGCGACATCGCCAATCGGATGGAAATCCCATATCAAAGCGCTGCTGCGTCTTGGGCACAGTTCCGTACAGATTACTTTAATAACGTTAAACTCAAAGGCCATAATGGAAAGCCGACCCAGGTGCTGCTGATTCCGGGTAACCATGACATCTCAAACGCTGTTGGCTACTATAAGCCGATGAAACCATTGACCGACCCAAGTACCATGGTTGGCATTTATAATTTAATGTTGAAGCCTGCCGTGCCCCTCATTAATGAAACGTACGATTATAACACCGAAAAAATAAATTACTCCAGAAATATAGGTGGCGTGCACTTTATGTTTATTACGTTATGGCCAGATTCGGCAGAACGAATCTGGATGAAGAAAGATCTTGACACCGTACCGCAAAAAACACCGGTGATTTTATTTACACATGATCAGCCTACCTGCGAGTCTGTACATTTTACAAATCCTGTAGCGCCGTATCAAATTGTACCGGGCAAACAATTCGAAAACCTGGTGGCCGAACATTATAAAGAAGGTAACACGCCTTACAAAACGCCAACATCTACGGATATTGAGCAGCGCGGGTGGGTAGCCTTTTTAAAACAGCACCCAAACATTAAAGCCTACTTTCATGGCAACAGTAATTTCAATGAATATTACACTTACGATGGCCCCGATCACGATGTTGCACTAAAAGTGTTCCGGGTTGACTCGCCCATGAAAGGTAAGTTTTCGGCTAAAGATGAAACACTGCTCTCATACCAACTTATTTCCCTCGATCCGGCAACCAAAGTGCTAACGGTAAGAGAGTGTTTATGGGATACTAAGCCACAAGATCCCTCAGCCAAAGTCATTTTCGGAAAAACAGCGACGGTGAATCTCAGGTAAGATCCTGCCGTCATAATCTACCAAAATCCGGTCAATATGTGCTTATTTCATAGTGCTGCCAAGTATGCAGAATTGCTTTTTAAAATTAAGAAGCGAGTACCCGTTTTTGCCGCTTTTTCTGCCAATTCTGTAGACATTTTGGAGGCATTTTGGAGATTCTAAAGCAAATCTGTAGCCAATATTAAAAAGAAGATACGAAACGCTTATCAAATTAATTCACTGATAATCAATTGCTATTTATTGATAGCATTGCAAAAAATTACAACGAGCTATGTCGCCAACCCCTACAAAAAGACTATTATTATTTTGCTTAACCATTGTTCTTGTTTTAACAATTTCTAACGCTTTTTCACAATCTGTTAAAGGTAAAGTAACCGATGCTAAAACCGGCGAAACTTTAATAGGTGCAACCATCATCATTGATAACGCCAATACTAAACTAAGTACTGTAGTTAAGTTAGATGGTGCTTATTTATTTAAAAATGTTCCGTTAGGCACTTATCGTTTGCGTGTTGAATTTGTAGGTTATAAAACCACTAAAGAATACCAGGTAGAGGTAAAAGATGCCAATGCAGTTGTACTTAATATAGCCATGGCCGATAACGCTACGGCGCTTAACGAGGTGGCAATTACAGAACACGCCAGCAGGGAAAGTGACCACGCATCCAGAAACGATGAGAAACGGGCTACTAATACCATGAACGTGGTTTCGGCCAATACCATTGCGGTATCGCCTGATGTGCTGGTTTCTAATGTGCTAAGCAGGGTTTCTGGCATAACTATCGACAGGAGCAATACCGGCGATGCCCAGCACGTGATTATCCGCGGGATGGACAAACAATACAATACCACGCTGATAAACGGTGTTAAAATACCAAGCCCTGATGATAAAAACCGTTATATACCATTAGATATTATCCCGGCTGATCTGGTTGAAAGGATCGAGGTATCTAAAACGCTTACTCCCGATATGGAGGGTGATGCTTCGGGCGGTGTGGTTAACCTGGTTATGAAATCGGCGCCGGATCATTTACGTGTAGAAGGTAACGTAGGGACAGGCTACAGCCAGATATTTTTTAACCGCAGCTATGCCAGCTTTAATGGTAGCACTGTAAACAGCAAAGCGCCTGGCGAAATTAATCCGGGTGCTCCGGCTTCTATCGGTCAATTCCCATACCAAAACCTGCTTACTAAAACCGGCAACGCGCCACCAAATGCCAATGTTAGCTTAACCGTGGGCGATCGCTTTTTACATAATAAACTGGGCGTTATTTTCTCTGGTACCTACCAAAACTCTTACCAGGGTGATAACAGTTTTACCGTGGTCCAGGAAAACACCGTAGGCCCATCTCCAAATATCAATACACCAAACTCGGAGACTGCTTTTCAAAGTTCATACAACCGTCAATATTCATCGCAATTGAGCAGGCTGGGTACTATCGCCTCTGTTGATTATAAATTTAATGATAAAAACAGCATCACCTTATTTGGTACTTATTTGCAGCTGAATGAATACCGGGTACGCCAAACGCAAACGTCTACTTACAGCGGGTATTCATACCAGGGGTTTATCGCAACAAATTCAATGGATAATTTAACCGAGACCCGCACAGATCTGCAAAGCATTTACAATGTTACCCTTAAAGGCAAACACAAAATAACCAAAGGCTTTTCGTTAGACTGGATCCTGGCAAACTCAGAAGCCAGCCACAAACAACCAGATATAGCGCAATTTAAAACTACCTACCAAACAAGCCCGGATCTGGCAAACGGCAAAAACCAGCCCGACCCGAATAACCCCAATAATTCGGTATTTGTTACGCCAGATGTAATAAACGGCCCGGTAACTGTGGGTAATGAATCGCGTATATGGACGCATAATACAGATAAAGACGTATCTGGTTATTTAAACCTGCATTACGATACCAAAATTTTCGGTCGCAGAGCTTTATTCTCTGCGGGTGGCATGTTCAGGCATAAAACACGTGATAACTTTGTAGATAGTTATAGCCTGCCAAATACCTTTATTCCGGGTACAAACAATGCCGAAGTTTATACCAGCATCCCGGATGCTACCTTCTCGTTCAGCCAAAACCCAGCTAATGCGCTGGGCTCATCAGCCAGCGACCCGGGCGTGTATACGTTTACCGAAAATGTTCAGGGTTATTATGGCATGCTGCAATATTTTATCAGTGACCGCTTAGATGTTCTCTTTGGTTTACGCGGCGAAAATACCAGCCAGGCTTATTACTCTAATTTGCCGGTAAACCTGCCAGGTAAAAGTGCAACAATTAACTATGTTGATCACCTACCGAGCATTAACGCCAAATACGCATTAACAGACAATCAGGCTATCAGGGCGTCTTATTTTATGTCGATACTGAGACCTGCTTTTGCAGATTTCATCCCGTATCCACAGGTATCGCCTGATGACCCGAACCCAAGCCAGGGAAACCCTTACCTGCAGCATACGGTAATTGATAACTACGATTTGCGTTATGAGTTTTTCCCGGGTGTGTTTGATGAGTTTATGGCCGGTGGTTTTTATAAGCACCTTACCAACCCAATTGAGCGTATGCTGGTGGCAGGCCAAAGCGGGGCTACCTTATTTAATACGCCTGTAAACCTGGGTAATGCACAAAATTATGGTTTTGAGTTTGTAGCTAAAAAGTTCTTCGGTAACGTTGGTGTATCTGCTAACTACACTTATACCAAATCGCAGATCACAACACCTAAAAGTATCGATGTGGTTAACGTAGGTGTAACCACCCGCGATCAAACCCGCCCACTGCAAGGCCAGGCAGCCAATATCGGTAACGTATCCTTATTATACAAAGATCAGAAACATGGTATCGATGCCCAGTTAGCGGTGTCGTACACCGGCGAACGTATTGCGTTGGTATCTAAATACTATGGCCTTGATACCTGGGAAAAACCAGAAACCTTCCTCGATTTTTCTGCACAAAAGCAAATAGGCAAACACTTCATCGTATTTGCAAAAGCCAATAACATTTTAAATACCCCTTACCAGTTATTTATTAAACAAGATAATCACAACGATTATTCGGGCTTGCTTAAATACGCACACCAGGAAAGCCCTAACTATACCACCGTACAGTACGACGAGTATTATGCCCGCTATAACCTGGGTATGAGGTTTAAATTTTAATCAAATCAATAAGAATTAAATAAACAACAATTAGTCCATCATGAAAAAGTTAAAAGTTATTTCGTTTTGTTTGTCACTTTTTGCACTGGCTTCGTGCAGTAAAAAAGGTGCAGATAATGCCGTAGTATCAGTGCCTTTGGTACAGATCGGCAAGCCAATCAGCAATTCAGGCCCACTGGCTGCAGGTACTTATAAAGGTACTATGCTTGCAAATCAAACTTACACTGTTACAGGCGATATTACCATTAACGCAGGTGATACGCTTTTAATTCAAAAAGGTGTAACCATTAACATGACCAATGGCGCCAACTTTATTGTAAATGGCGATTTGATTAGCCTGGGTACAAAAGATGCGCCTATTACCATCACAGATCCAAGCAAAACTAAACAAGTAGGCCCATCAACCGTTGCCGGCGACCCTGCTTATGTTGGCGGTTGGGGCGGTATTTACTGCAGCAACACAGCTAACCTGGTTGTAATAAAATATACCCACCTCGATTTTGGTGGTGCGGCTTTAAAAGCATTGCCTTTCCCTGCAAGCGCAGGTTTAGCGGCTGGTAACCAATATATCCTGTATTTCGAGAACCCAAAAGGCGTTTTCATTATGGAAGATTCGTGGATGTATGGTTCGCCTGATGATGCTACACGTTTTTACGGTGGTTACTACAATATTATGCGTAACACCATGGAAAAATGCGGTAGCGTAGGTGGTGATGGCTTTAACGCTAAAGGTAGTTCAGTAGGTAACATGGCTTACAACCTGATTATAGGTGGCGCAACCAATGGTACAAAAACTGCAAGTGATGGTACAACAGCAGGCGAGTGCCAGTTTACCATGTACAACAACACTTATGTAAACGATGGCTACAGAAATACAGGTGTTTATGGTGCCCGCAGCGGTTCTGTTGAAATTGAAAACAACTCAAGAGCATTGGTTTATAACAACCTGATTGTTGATTGCGATTTTGGTGTACGTATTGCCGGTGGCCCTGCCGGTGCAAAAGTTTACCTGGCTGATACTACTTCAAGCAGCACTGCCTTAATCCCGAAAACAGCTTATGGCTATAACTACTATTATGTTGACAATGCAGCTATGGCCGGACAAATTGTGCCAACCAGCGTTGCACAAGCTGTAGTTACACACCCACAAGCTACTGATATCCCTAACATGGCAGCTTTATTAGGCCCTAACTATACTTTTGGTTTAGTGTATGATGGCAGCTCGCTGGTAGGTAAAAACAACCCGATGTTTGTAAACTATCCATTGCCTGCAGCTAATAACTTCTGGGTTACACAAGCTTCTGTAGATAGCTATAACTTCCACTTGCAACAAGGTTCACCTGCGGCAGGTAAAGGAACTACTAATGCAGCGTTAATTAAACCAATCACTACCGGTATCCCGGTTGACCCAACTTTTGGTTCAAGCGAAATTACTATGCCAGGTGCTGATATGGGTTGCTACCAATTAAACGGTACAGGTAACCACCACTAAGAATTAATTTAAAATAACACAATGTTTTTAAGCATAACACCACGCTTTAAAAGTCATTGGCAAATACAGCCCGCTATTAGTAGCGGGCTGTTATGCTTAATAATGGCTTCATTTTTCTCTTGCAAAAAATCGGGTCAGTCAGATACGCCGGCAAAAGATACCATAGCAACCACTGTGCCGCCGGTAACGGTAAACTTTGCTACACCAACTTATGATCCATCGGCTTTAGATACTACTAAGCTGTTTGCCACAGTTCCTGTGGTGCATAACCTGGCCCGGACAGATCTGCTCGAAATATCGGGTGTGGCTGCAAGCAGGGTTAATGCGGGGATACTTTACATCCATAACGATAGCGACAACGCTGCCCAGGTTTATTTGACTGATGCTAACGGAGCCGATAGGGGTACATTAAGCTTGTCATCAGTAGGGAATAGGGACTGGGAAGATATTGCCGTTGGACCGGGTCCCGATGCTACCAAAAACTATATTTACGTAGGCGATATTGGTGATAATGATGCCAAATACAGTTCGGTTTTTGTTTACCGTTTTCCGGAGCCCAATTTAACAGGCGCAGCTTCGCCCTATGTGGCAACTATCCCAACAGTAGATGCAATCCAACTTAAATATCCCGATGGCCCGCGTAATGCCGAAACCTTAATGGTTGACCCACTTACCAAAGACATTTATATTGTGAGCAAAGAGAGCAATGTTGCCAAAGTATATGTTGCCCGGTACCCGCAAAGTACAACATCGGTTACTACGCTAAGCCCGGTTGCGAAATTGTTTTTTAACAAGGCTACAGGTGGAGATATTTCGCCGGATGGTACCGAGATGTTATTGAGAAGTAATGATTTGATCTGGTATTGGAAACTTGCTGCCGGTACTACTATCTCTGCCGGGTTTTTAAACAAGCCCCAACACGCGCCTTATGCCAATAACGAACCACAGGGCGAGGGGGTAGGGTTTGCAGCTGATGGTTCAGGCTATTTTACAGATACCGAGATTAAAGGCTACACGGGTAAGCTGGCTACGATGTCTTTTTATAAAAGAAATTAATAGAATTACTACGCTGGTTTTACCAAACCAGCGTAAATACATGTTCGCCACTGTCGCCGTTAAAGCCGTAGTTTGGCGAAATGCCCGATTGTTCGCACACTTTTTTAATGATTGATAATCCCAAACCATTATTGCCGGGATCATTCTCTTCTTTGTAAAACCGATGGAAAATTTTACTGGTATCTAACGGGCCATATTTACCGGTATTCATTACCGTTAAATGGCCTGTTTTAAGTTCTATGTTTGCGGTACCATCAATCAGGTTATGTTTGCAGGCGTTGCTGAAGAGGTTGTTCAGCATAATGTCGATAAGCTCGGGGCTGGCATCAATGTAGGCATCGCTTAAATTGGCCCGAATTGCAATGTTTTTGCTTAGCCACAATTCGTTGAACTCTTTGATCTTATCCTCTACCTTGTCCCTTAAATCAATGTGCGAGGTTTTTTGAAATTGTTGATTATCAATTTTGGCGATCAACAGCAGGGATTGGTTTAGTTTCGAAAGGCGCTTTAATGCCTGGTAAGCAATAATTAAATGTTCGCTTTGCTCATAGTTAAGCCCTTCGTCCTGCACTAAAAGGTCAAGTTGTGAACCAATTATGGCTAAAGGGGTTTGTATTTCGTGCGATGCGTTTTCGGTAAATTCCTTTAAAATCCGGTATCCTTCTGTAGCTTTTTTGGTAGTTGACCTTATATTTTCAATTAAAAAGTTAAACTCAATAGTATCGGTTGTTGGGAAATGAAGTGTATTGCTTTCGCTGATACTGAACTGTTTTAATTGATTGACAGATTGATAAAATGGCGCCCATAAATTCTCCATCAGGCGCCGGTTAATGGTCAGTACAAAGAGTATCAGGAGTAAAATTGTAACAATCGTAATCTGGAACATAGCTGTAATCATGTGTTTAGTCCCTTCGAGCGGATTGGTAATGGTTACAATATAATTTTTACCGTTAACAGGTAGTCCATAAGTTAATCTTCTGGAGATATGCATTTTATGCTGTTCTTTAATGAACTGCTCAATTGTAACAAAGCTTTGCGAACTGTAGGCCTGATCTGCTACCTTAAATTCTATTTTTTCATCATCTAAAGAATTGATGACCGGGATTTCGTGGTGCTCATTTACATAGGTTTGTACGCGTTGTTTAACCCTCAGCAAACTCACATCAAGTTCGTTGGCCAGTGCTTTCTTAATCAGGAAAAAGGAAACCACACTTGATAAAATAAACAAAGCGATCATAACCGATATGGTGTACCAGTTATACTTTACAATCAGTCTCATATCTTTTGATAACTTTTGTCGATAGAAAAGCGATACCCAACGCCGTAAACACCCGAAATATAATCGGGACAACCTTTTTCAACCAGTTTTTTCCTTAAGTTTTTAATGTGCACATAAATAAGGTCGTGGTTATCGGTCATCGATGCATGCTCGCCCCACAAGTGGTCAACAATTGATTGCTTGGTAACAACCTTTTCCTTGTTACTTATAAAATACATTAACAGGTCAAATTCCTTGCGGGTTAGGTCTATTACGCCGTTTTGGGTTTTGGCGTATTTATCCCTGATATTCACCATCAGCTCACCGAGTTTCAAAATGTCGTTTCCGCCAAAAAAACGTCTCCGTTGTATGGCGTATAATCGTGCAGCTAATTCGGGTAAGTGAAAAGGCTTGGTCAGGTAATCATCTGCGCCTAATTCGAGGCCGTATAATTTGTCTTCGAGTGAGTCTTTTGCCGAGATGATAAGAATACCGCAATGTCGGCCTATACTATCAAAACTCTTTAAAACATCAAAGCCTGACCCAAGGGGGAAGGTAATATCCAACACAATGCAATCGTAATCATTTATCTCGAGATACGCTTGAGCCAACCTGATATTATCTGCCTGGTCGCACCGGAAGTTATTTTGTGAAAGATAGTGACCGATACTTTTTAACAACTCCGGTTCATCTTCAATTAAAAGAATCTTCATTTAAGGGGTATTTGTTGAAGTTGTTGGTCATGAAATTGCTAAATGAAGCTGTGTAAAGATGACATCATCTTAATAGCAGTTACCTTATAAATTCTATGTCAACGACTCATAAAATTGACAGGCAAATCTGTAGAAATATGGTATTTTTATTGATGGTGAAATTATATAACATTAACTTAATGGGATGTTAACTTAAACGCGATAAAAATCGAATAAAGGTGCTTGAACTTAATGCAATAAGATTAAAAAGCCTTCGCTAAGCGAGCGTAAATACAATGAATTTTACGGGCGGGATACCTGGCGAAGACAGACTTGACTATGCCAATTCTCACTTTGTGACATTTACAACAACTATATAAAGTAGTAAAACAACGGTATATCGTTGTTGATTGTGGGTGATTGAAATTCTGCTATCTTTAATAAATATATATTATAAACTGTGCCAATAGTTTTGTGGCTTGTGTAACCCAAAACATGTACTTATGCGCTTTGTGGCAGGATTTGTGAATAAACTATAATATATAGCTTTGCGATTTTTAAGAAATACCTGACTTTATATAAACACCATATTTACGATCGCCGATCACAATTTACCGCCAATGATTACGAGAAAACTGATTGTCATTTTTATTTTAATTATTTCAGCCGGTAGGTTAATGGGGCAGCCAGCTGTTCCAAAAGATATAGGCGCGCTACGCCTAAAGTTGAGCAAAAGCGGTGCAGATACCTCGCGGGTAAAATTACTGATTGGTTTAAGCAGATATTACAATGCAAGCACCACCAAAAGCCCCATGCTTAATGACAGTGCTATATTCATAGCGCTGCAAGCCCAAAAACTAAGCAGCACTTTATCTTATCCAGAAGGTACAGGTTTAAGTTACCAGGTTATGGCTATGAGCTGGAGTAACAAAAAGGACTTTAAAAAAAGCGATGAGCTGATTAAAAAAGCCATCCAAATTTTTTTAAGCCACAACCTTTACATTGATGCAGCCGAGGCTTACTTAAATATGGAGGAGTTTTACCTGGCTGCTGGTGGCACAGATTATAATGTAATGATTGGCTATTATGAGCAGGCAAAGCCATTATTTATAAAAGGAGGTGCTAAAATGCGGGCTGGAGCCACGCTGAATGTGCTTGGCGATTTTTACTTGCAGATTGGTAAAAACGACGAGGCTATTGCAGCACTGCAATCTGCTTTAAGTTTATATAAATCGACTGGTAAAAAAGATCTACAGTCGACCTATGACCTGCTCGGGTACAACTATCTTCAGATCACCAGTTTTAATGAAGCCTTAAAATACGCGCTATTGGCTGTAAAAACGGCAGAAGAGGTGCAAGATACGAGTATGTTGTTATGCACTATTTACAATCGTACAGGGATGGTTTATTATGCATTATCCCAGTTTTCGCAGTCAACTGCTTATTATAAAAAATCAATCGCGGTTGCGAGAAAATATAATGACAGGTCTGAGATATTTCTGGCGGGCAACCTGGCAAACAATTTATTGCACGAAAATAAGTCGGCAGAAGCAATTGAGCTATTGAAACAAACGGAGCTCCGTTTTCCTGATATAGGCGATGAGTATCTTAGTCGCTATAATTCTTCTATACTACAAGCTTATCTCAATTTAAAAAAATATGACGAGGCTAAATATTATAGTACCTGGCTTTTAAAGGCATATAGTAAAAATAAATATCCGCCTATTTCACAGGCTAATATGCTGGGTCCTGTAATACAGTATTTTATTGAAACAAAACAGTATGGGCAGGCTGCAAATTATTTCCCCGAATTTATGAACACAGCAAAACAATTGAGGGGAAAGCCAAGATTTATTCAAAAAGGATATTTATTTGCCTATCAAATAGATTCTGCGAATAATAACCCTGTTTCTGCGCTCCGCAACTACACTAAATACGCATCTCTAAAAGATTCGATATCCGAAGCAACAAAAAACAAACAGATGCAGGAGCTGCAGATTCAATACGAAACAGAAAAGAAAGAAAAGGAAAATTTAGTTTTGAGGAAAGAAAGCCTGCTACAAGCCAATAAAGCAAAACAGGCAGGCCATATCCGCGACCTTACGCTTATCGGTACCTGTTTTCTCCTGGTATTTATTGTATTGCTTTATTACAGCTACCGGGTAAATCAAAAAAACAGTAAGGCCATAAGTGAAAAAAATGATTCATTACGGCAATTGGTTACAGAAAAAGAATGGCTGCTTAAAGAAATCCATCACCGGGTAAAAAATAACCTGCAGATAGTAATGGGCTTGCTACAGCAACAATCGGCCTATATTAATAACGATGACGCACTTGCTGCTATTCAAAACAGTGAGAACCGCATGCGCTCTATAGCGCTGATCCATCAAAAGTTATATCAGTCAGATAATCTCGACCTGATCTCTATGCCAGAGTATACTAATGAAATGATTACTAATTTAAAAGACAGTTGCGGCCTGGACAACCGTATTTTCTTTGAAAAACAAGTAGATAATATTTACCTGGATGTAGCACAGGCTGTACCCCTGGGCCTGATTATGAATGAGGCCATAACTAACGCCATTAAATATGCTTACAAGGCCGATATGCAGGGTGTTATTTATATTTCATTGATTAAAGCCCCCAACCAATACATTGAACTAACTATTGCAGATAATGGGCCGGGTTTGCCCGAAACGTTTGATATTAAGAAGGTTGAATCGCTGGGTATTAACTTAATGCGGGGGCTTAGTAAGCAGTTGGGGGGGAGTTTCGATATCACCAGCGAACAAGGGTGTATGATCAGTATTAGCTTCCAAACCGAAATATTTAACCGGGGCATAACCGAAGCAGAAGTAATATTAACTTAAGAAGCCATGAGCAAAAAAAAGATCCTTATAGTTGAAGACGAGTTTATTATTGCAGACGTATTGAGCAATATACTAAAAAATGCAGGTTATGAGGTTTGCGGCATTGCCGACAATGTGGACGAAGCGTTGGAAATGACAGCTGAATTTGCCCCCGAATTTGTATTACTGGATATTTATTTAAAAGGGAAGCTCACAGGGATAGATTTGGCCCACCGTTTAACAGAAAAAAATATCCCGTTCATTTATATCTCTGCCAATTCAAATCAAAAGGTGCTGGAGGCTGCAAAGGTGACCAATCCTTATGGTTTTGTAATTAAACCGTTTCGCGAAAAGGATGTGTTGATTGCCTTGGATATTGCGATGTATCGCCACGAAAACGAACGGGAAAAGGGTTTGCGCCAAAATGCAGTATTACAAAAAAAGACTGCCGAAATATTGGCGGCTAACATGAGCTGGGAACATAAAATACTACAGATGGGCAAAACCCTCCAGCCGGATATACCTTTTGAGTTTTTATCTGTTGGCATGAAACAGGATGAAGGCGATGACTTTTATGAGATCGGTTTTTCGAGGATAGGTTTTGATGAATACCAATTAATAGGTTGCCCGGAGTTAATGACTGTTACCAACTGTAAGCAGCATGAACTGGCCAAGCTAAAGTTAAATGATATTATAAACCCGATGGCCACCTGGTATGATGAAAATGAGTTAGATGTATTGCTGAGAAAGCCATCATTAAAAAAAATGATTGTTGATACCTATGGCTTAAAGTCGCACCTGTCATTCCCCGTTGCATTAAGTCAGGGCAAATTATGGTATTTCAATTTTTACAGCCGCCGGTCTGATGCTTACCAGGCCGATCATTTGGTATTATGTAACCGTTTGCAGCAATTATTAGCCAGTTTTATAGAAAGTATGCTGCAGGCTAGCAATAGCCCATTGGCTAACAAGCTGAGTGATTTTAGTGTAAAACACCAGGTTTCGGCAGCAGAGAAAGCCAATCCTTTTAATGGCATAATTGGTAGCAGCCATTTGCTGTTAACTGTGTTTGATCATGTGGTGCAGGTATCTAAGTCAGATTCGTCGGTGCTTATTTTGGGCGAAAGCGGTACGGGCAAAGAAAAAATTGCAGAACGTATCCACTCGTTGTCCTTACGGAAAGATAAGCCTTTTATCAGGATCAATTGTGCGGCACTACCAACCTCATTAATAGATTCTGAATTATTTGGCCACGAAAAAGGTGCATTTACCGGCGCCCATGAAAGAAAGATAGGGCGGTTTGAGCAAGCACATTCGGGCACCATATTTTTGGATGAGATAGGCGAACTACCGCTCGAATCACAATCAAAACTGCTGCGGGTATTACAAGAGAAAGAGATAGAACGAATTGGTGGCCGGGTAACTATTAAAACCGACGTTCGTATTATTGCTGCCACTAACAGAAACCTGGATAAGGAGGTTGCAGAGGGACGTTTCAGGCTGGATCTTTTTTACCGTATTAACGTGTTCCCTATATTAATGCCCCCGCTTCGCGAACGCAAAGAAGATATTGCCGATCTGGCTGCCCATTTTTTAAATATCTATGCCCGCAAAACGGGCAAAACTGTGCGGGGTATTTCGTCCCAGGTATTAGAGAATATGAAGCACTACCACTGGCCGGGGAATATCCGCGAACTCGAGAATTTGATAGAGCGTAATGTATTGCTTACCCGTGATGATATGATCAACAGCATGGTATTGCCTACACAATTAGAGCACCTCACAGACCATGTGCCAATTGCCACAAATGTTACTACCATGAGCGAAGGTGAGCGTGCCCACATCCTGGCCGCGCTGAAAAAATGCAACGGCAAAATATGGGGAGAAGGAGGGGCCGCCAGTTTATTAAACCTGCCGCCTACAACGCTTAATTCTAAAATGAAAAAATTAGGTATCCGTAAAGATTTCAGCATATAGCTATTCAGAAACAGCAGACTGTGCTTGCCCCTGATAAGTCTTCGTCCCATAAAACAATATTCAAAACGTTGTAGCCTAACTACCTTATGTCGTTGTCCGTAATTTTAGATAACGACATATAGTAATTAGAAATAATCTTTTAAAATTAACTATTTGATTTGTAGTTAGTTAATTTAATGGCTTACGCCTTGTAAGTGGTTTCATATTAACAGACTAATATGAAAACTACGAAACCTAAAACCATTGTCTTTATTACCGGTGCGTTTGTAAGCAGCGATTGCTGGAACGAGTGGAAATTATATTTTGAACAACAGGGTTACCATATATTAGTACCAGCCTGGCCTTATAAGGATGCGCCAGCCTGCACATTGCGGCAACGGCACCCGGATGCCGACGTGGCCGGCCAACGTTTAACTAACCTAACGGCGTATTTTGCTGCCATTGTAGAGAAGCTTCCCGAGGCCCCGGTATTAATAGGCCATTCTATGGGCGGGTTAATAGTACAGTTACTAATTCAGAAAGGATTGGCAGCAGCTGGTATTGCTATTCATTCATTACAACCTAAGGGTATTTTTACTTTCAAGTTATCCTTTTACAAAGCAGGCTGGGCGGCCCTTGGTTTTTTTACTGATACCCGAAAATCCTACCTCATGTCGTTTACACAATGGCAATATGCTTTTACCAACGGCATGTCGTTCGAGGTGCAAAAAGAGGCCTACTATAATCTGTTAGTACCCGAATCCAAATTATTGGTAAGAGATGCCACCACCGATGCGGCTAAAGTAGATTTCGATCGCCCGCACGCCCCCTTATTGTTTTTATCAGGCAGTGCCGACCATTTTATACCAGCATCACTAAACTACGCTAATTACAAAAAATATACACACCAGCAATCGGTAACTGAATATAAGGAGTTTGCAGGGCGAAACCATTTTGTACTTGGCCAACCCGGCTGGCAAGAGCATGCCGAGTACATTTTAAACTGGCTATCAAAAATTTAATACGTACAAATATTATTCGCGAAAACCTGCCCAATGCCTGTACGGGTATTGGCAATGACAAGAAAAAATAATCACAATAAACATTAAAAAATAGAAAACATGAAACTAATAACAACAATTAAGCACATGGTGCTGGTTTTATTATTAACCGCTTTTGTAGGCAGGGCATCCGCAGCTGTAGCACCTGCTAATCCACCTGCTAACTTTAAACACCAGTATGCTACTGTTAATGGTGTTAAAATTCACTACGTTATTGGCGGTAAAGGCGAACCTTTACTATTGGTGCATGGCTTTGGCCAAAATTGGTATATGTGGAACAGGCTGCTGCCAGAACTATCTAAACATTTTACAGTGATAGCACCCGATATGCGCGGTGTAGGCGAATCGGGTAAAACAACCGGTGGTTACGATAAAAAAAATATGGCTGTTGACATGCACGAGTTAATGAAAAAATTGGGCTATAGCCATGTTAACCTGGCTGGCCACGATATTGGCCTAATGGTGGCTTATGCTTATGCAGCTCAATTCCCCGGCGACGTGAAAAAATTAGCTTTAATGGATGCATTATTACCCGGCATAGAACCGGTATGGAGCCAGGTAAAGGCACAGGCCTGGTGGTTCGGTTTTTTTGCACAACCACATGCCGGCGAACTGGTTTCGGGTAAGGTTGGGTTATTTTTTACCGATTTTTGGCCGGTTGTTGGTTTTCAAAAAAATGCGTTTAATGCAGCAGAACGGGCAGAGTTTATTCGCGCTTACTCAGTACCGGGAGCAACAACAGGTGCATTTCATTGGTTTGGCTATTTTAACCGGGATGCCAAAGACAATGTGGAATTTGCCAAGACAAAACTAACAATCCCGGTACTGGCCATGGGGTCTGATCATTTTGCGGGTGCATTTTTAGCTGCACACACCAGGCTGGTTGCTACTGATGTACAGGAATCAATTATTAAAGACTCAGGCCATTGGGTGGTACAGGAGCAAACTGCACAAGTACAAAAGGCTTTGCTTGATTTCTTTTTGAAATAAGCCATTGACAGATTTTAATAGAATTGGTGCTAATAAAAAAGCCTCTTAATCAAAATGATTAAGAGGCTTTTTTATTTGATAACTATATTTCAAGTATAGTTGCTTCTGGCCAGTCAAGAATCTGTTTAAAGATTTATAAGATTACCCGGAGAATGGTAAACAATAAAGCTCCGGTAATTCGGAGCTTTATTGTTTAAATCAGGAATCTAAAATAATCTTTAAACGTGTTATATATTAATTGTCAGATTATATTTATGATACATAATTAATTCACATCAAACCAAAGCTTTGTAGTCAAAACGTCCGGGCCTTGATTGGCTACCGCAGCGGTATAACTTGTTCCGTTAAGTGTTTGCTCCGTTCCGGGATATATAAACCGTACAGGTATTTTACCGTTAAGCGTACCTGCAACAGCGGGCTGTAATTGTGGGTAATCAAGTCTGCGCCATTCGGCAAATGCTTCGAGTCCTTCACCAAACAGGGCAATCCATTTTTGGTTACCTATTGATTTTTTATAGTTTGTAGCATCATATTTCACCGCGGCCTGAGATAAGTAATTGTTTATATCTGCACTTGAGGTAATGCCGTATTGATTAAGCGATGCCGTTATAGCCTGGTTATACAAACTGGCTGCATCCCCGCTAATAAAGCCACGTGCCACAGCTTCAGCCTGATCAAACAATACTTCGGCATAGCTCATAATCACTGCCGGAGAATGCGGCGCCAGAAAGTAAGTGCCCGGTTTAGATGTTTTACTTAAACCCAAATTGCTGGCATCGCCCACTAATAAACCGTTAGGTATACCTACATATTTTTGTGGTGTGGCATCAGCAGTTGGGCTCGCATAAATTGGTAAGCGTGGGTCGTTCAATGCAAATAATTGATCGACCATGGTTTTACTGATACGGTAATCATCGCGGGTATCAAACAAATTGCTGATGGGGTTTTGATTAGGCGAGTCGAGGTAAACCATTTGTGCTGTGGCTGCATTTGAATTAATGTAACCGCTTCCTTCCGCCTGTATATCAGCTAAAACTTGTTGGGCTTTAGCAGGTTCGCGATCGGCAATGCGAAGCGCTATCCTTAAACGGAGCGAGTTGGCGAATTTTTTCCAGGCACTAATGCTGTTCGAATAAACTACATCACCTGCAATTGCTTTTCCATTAGGGTCAAGATCGGCCTGTGCCGCTTTCAAATCATCAAGCAATGCAAAGTAAACATCCTTTTGGGTATCATAAGCAGGGGTAAGGTACTGATCAATGTTGATAGCCTGTTTGTAAGGGATGTTACCATATTGATCTGTAAGTAATGTAAACACCCACGAACGTAATACCAAGGCCACGCCTTTGTAATTAGGGTTAGCCTGGGCATCAGCCAAAGAAATGATCTTATTGAGGTTAACGATGCTTTTAGAATAACCAGTGCTCCAAAGCTCCTGAAATGAAGTGTTGGTAAAAATATACCTGTCGGGATCTGTATATTGAATTTTGGCCCAATGCTGTACAATCAGTAAAGCTGCGCCCATATTGTTGTTTACCCCCCAGTAAGTATCAGCCGTATTTTTTATAGCTGCAGTTAACAGGTAATCCGGTTGTGGGTTCTGGGTAGCATTGGGGTTTTGGTTGGTGTCTACCAATTCTTTTTTGCACGATGTCGCCATTGTTAACAACATGGTACCTGATAGTAGTATAGAGATATATTTAAGTTTCATGATTATTAAAATTTAAGGTTGATGTTAAAACCAATGTTGCGTACTGTTGGCAGGGTAAGATCTTCAAGCCCTTGGCCGTTCCCTGTATTGAATGCCGTTTCAGGGTCGATGTTAGGGGCGTTTTTATGAATGATCAATAAGTTACGACCTACTGCTGCAAAACTTGCTGCCTGGAACCCAATAGCTTTTGCCCATTTCTGCGGAACGGTGTAGCCTAATTTTATCTCCCTTAGTTTAACATAAGTTGCATTGTAAACAAATGGTGCATCGGCGTTGGTAAGCGCTTTGTAATAGCTTTGTGCCGATAAAATAGTGGTGTTTTTGCTGCCATTGGCATTCACGCCATTGTAAATAATGCCATCGTGACTAACAGCCTGGCCATTTGGCCCTACACTGGCGTTTGTTGCAATGTTGGTTGTTCCATCGGTGTAATAACCTATACCACCATTAGCTGCACCACGGCCAGGCAGGGTTGAAGCTAGTATACCTGTATAAGTTCCTGTTGCATTAGTGCCTGAATATACTGAACCACCCACATGTGCATCTATTAACACACTTAGATTGAAATTTTTATAGGTGAAGCTATTATTTACGCTTCCTAACCAGTCTGGCGTGTATTTTCCTAAATATTGTATGGTTGGGTTAACAGCTGGTGTGCCATCAGCATTTACAATAACCTGTCCGTTTGCGTTGCGTTGAAAATCTAACCCGTAAATAGAGCCATAAGGTTTGCCTACTGCAGCAAGTACCTGCACCGTACCGTCTGAACCTAACAGATAGCTTTGTAAACTGCCGGTATTATCCAACGAAACAACTTTGCTATGGTTACGCGAGTAGTTTACGGTAACATCCCAGCTAAAATCTTTAATCTTTACAGGTGTTAAACCCAATTGAACTTCTAAACCTTTGTTGTTGATTTTACCACCGTTAATAAGCTTTTGGCTATAACCGGTAGATTGGCTTACGTTAACGTTAAGGATTTGGTTAATACTATTGGTATTGTAAACACTGGCATCCAAACGTACCCTGTTGTTGAAAAATCCGGCTTCAAATCCTGCTTCTGCAGATGTGGTAGTCTCTGGCTTTAAGTTTGGATTAAGATCTGTGCTGTTGGCGCTTTGTTGCGGATTGGTGCCAAATGGAGCAGTAAAATCATAAGTATTGATCAATTGGTAAGGGGTAGTAGGTTTACCTACTTTTGACCAACCGCCGCGCAGTTTTAAGTAGCTTAATACATTGCTTTTAATATCCAAAGCTTCTGATAATACCAAGCTTCCGTTAACAGAAGGGTAGAAGTAAGATAGGTTTGCCTTTGGCAGGGTAGATGACCAATCGTTACGTGCTGTAACGTTTAAAAACGCATAGTTTCTAAAACCCAATTGTCCAGACGCGAAATAACTGTACGTTTTATATTTGCTGAAAACATTTGATGAGATCAGCGGGTCGCGCGAATTGCTTAGCGTGTATAAACCGCTAACAGCCAGTTTGGGTGCTTTTTGATCGTTTTCTTCAAATGAATTTGCTTGTATGTTACCACCTATTAACGCATCGATAGAGAAATCTTTGTTGAGTTTTTTGGTATACTGTAACCTGCCTTCGGTATTGGTTTCGCTAACATCATAAGCATCTTCTTCGTACGAACCATAAGGTGTACCATTGGTGCCGTATGCTATTCTGATTTTGCGACGATCGTTATAATAATCCGTACCGGTACGGAAGTTAGCCGATAACCCATCGATGATCTTATAGTTTAACTCCGCGCTTCCTATAAAACGATTTTTTGTTTGGCCAACTGTATTTTCATAAGCCATAAAGTATGGGTTACTGTAATAGCTGTTATTCCAGTTAAAGGTGTTACCATTGGCATCTATGTAATTTTTAAGCTGGCTTACATCAACCTGGCGGCCAAACCATGTAAATTGTAGCATTGTACTGGTAGCCCTTTTACCACCTGATCCTGGTAAATCAGCAGCATCGTCCTTAATATAATTAGCAACTGTAGTTAAAGTCAGTTTAGGGGTAAGCTTGTAGGTTGCGTTTAATATAAACGAGTTTCGGCCTTGTTCTGAGTTAGGGATCACGCCTGTTTGATGCAAATTATTATAACCCAGACGGAAATCATACTTATCACCCGAACCAGCAAGCGAAACACCATTATTTAAGGTAACGCCCGTTTTAAAGAAACTGCGCACATTATCCGGGTGAGCCACAAAAGGCACTGCTACGCCGTTAGAATTAAATTGCGGTATCAATTGTCCGTTAAGTGCAGGTCCCCAGCTTTCGTCTACTCCATCATTAACGCCTCCGCCTTTACCATCAACATAGCTAAATTTGCCATTTGATCCCTGGCCGTATTCATTTTGGTAATCAGGCAAGCCCAGGATGTTTGAAAAAGAGGTATTTGAGTTAACCGTAACACCTAAGCCTTTAGATCCTTTGCCATTTTTGGTTTTAATTAATATAACACCGTTTGCTGCGCGATAACCATAAAGTGCTGCAGCATTGGGTCCTTTAAGCACGGTAAGCGATTCAATATCTTCCGAATTAATATCAGCAATACCATTGGCGAAATCCCTCGAGCCGCCGGTGCCCAGAAACTGACTGTTATCTACAGGCACACCATCTACCACAAATAAGGGCTGGTTATTACCCGAGATAGAGGTTTCGCCACGAATAACAATGCGGGACGAACCCATATCACCCTGGCTATTGGTTACGTTTACGCCTGCAATTTTCCCGGCTAAGGCGTTAACAAGGTTAGTTTCTTTGGCTTCAGATATATCTTTTGATTTCAGTCCCTGCACGGTATAACCTAAAGATTTTTTGTCCTTAGATATATTAAGTGCTGTTACAACCACCTCGTTAAGTGAGTTCTGGCCATCTTCTAAAGCAACCTTTAAATTGGTTTCAGCTTGTTTTACGGTAATTTCCTGTGGGGCGAGCCCGGTAAAGGAAATGCGGATAACATCATTAATATGAGGGTGGAGGGTAAACTTACCGTCAATGTCTGTTTGTGTACCAGAGGTAGTTCCTTTTATGATGATACTAACACCTGGTAAAGGCAGCCCATCCGATTTGGACGTAACCACCCCGCTTACCGTTACGGCCTGTGCGTAAAGGCTTTGAGTGAAAATTACCGGCAATACAAATGCCAGTATAAGTTTGTAAATTTTTAGCATAGTTTTAATTTGTAACAGATTTATAAAGCAATACAGTGGCAGGAAGGGCTTATTTCGGGCTCTCCGGTTAAGTATTTCTTTACTTTAAAAAATGATTTGAGGAAAGACTACCTTAGAAACTAGTAACCGCCGAACGGAAAATTACTAACGGTAATCTGTTGTGTTAGCAGCAACATCGCATAGTTGCCATGCCGGGAAGAAGCGCATAGCATTTATATGCCAGGGTATGAGATTTCTGGTGTAAAATGTTTTGACGTTGGTTGGTGTAAGTTTTTGTTTTCATTATTATTTGTGGATATCCCTGATGAGACATCCATTGTTTTATCATTCATCCTGCCTGCGTTTAGTGCATTCAGTAGGATGGTATATTATTTCTACTATTGATTGCTGCAACAGTTTAATGCAAAAGTATAATAATTCTACTAAATCCGTAGACTTTATTGTTTAAATCTTAATTTATGACATCGTTGTGCTAATTATTATTAATTAGTATGATTGAAGTGCAGTTAAAAGAATGTGAGCTTAGGATACCATTTAAAGGCGGTTAACCTGCGTATTTGAGATTTTATTGCGTAATACCGCCCTTGTTAGTTTTTTAAAAACTAACAAGGGCGGTAAGTGTAAGTTATCCAACCAAACACTTTGGTTAGTTAATCACTGGGTAATTTTGTATCGTTTTATCTGTTTTTTTTAGACGAAATAGCGTAAAACTGCATATTGATAAGCCCCAAACCCCCAAGCCTCCGTACAATAATACATTACTAAATGCATCCACAAGTACCATTTTAATATGACCAGCTGATACGCCAATTTTAGTAATAAGTATGTTGTTACCCGATATTATTCTTTCTGCCAGTGTATGTAACTCGGCGTGACTTACGTGGCCGGGCACAAAGCTTTTAATGTTGTGAAATATCCCATTAATTAATATAAGCCCCATAACTGCAATGTTGATGGCGAGGGTTATTAACCGTGCACTTGTATCAATACCCGAAGCCATTCCTACCCGGTCATTAGATACAGAGCCCGTTGCCGTATTAGTAACCGGCGTATTGGTTAAACCCAAACCTATGCCTGCTACCAACATCCCACCAAGTAACGTTTTCCAGCTTGCGCTTTCTATTATACAGCCATATCGCATTAGTAAGAAACCGGCACCGATTAAGAACAGGCCAGTTGGGATAACAACTTTTGCTTTATAGCGTAGTGTAAGATATTCTGCCAATGGAGGTACTACCAACGATGGTAAAGTATATGCTAATAAGCAAATCCCGGTAAAAATTACGCTATAGCCAAACCCTGTTTGAAACAAAATAGGCAGGTAGATAATGAAAGGCCAGAAACTAAAATTCATGCCGATTGAACCCATGATAGCCCCTGAAAAAGTATTGATCTTAAATACAGAAAAATCAAACATAGGATAGCTGCTTTTCTTTTCAATCCATATAAATATAATGAAACTTGCAACCGAGCATAGTAACACACCAATCATTTTAAAACTGCTGAAGCCGGCATCAGGGCTTTGTATGATGAAATAAGTAAGACTAAAAATAGCTATGGCCAGCAAAATTATTCCACCAATGTCTAACTTTTGGGCATTGCTATCTTTCGATTCCCTTATAAACCGGTAGCCAAATAATAATGTTATTAACGAAAGCGGTACATGTATTAAAAAGATCCAGCGCCAGTTTAATTCAGTCATAATGGCGCTGCCAATAATAGGCCCAAAACCCAAACCAACCCCCACAATTACGCCCCATACTGAAAAGGCCTTAGCGCGTTCCTTTGCATCTGGAAATTGATTGGACAGGTTGGCAATTGTGCAAATAAACATAGCTCCGCCACTTAAACCCTGTAAAAACCGGCTGATAATTAATATGGGCATATTTTGCGCTAATCCGCAAATAAGTGAGGTGATGCCGAATAGTATAACATTGTAGATAAATATCCGCTTACGACCATACTTATCGGCCAGTGTGCCCGCAGCCATAAGCACTGTGCAACAGGCAATTGTATAGGCGTTCATGATCCATTGAATGTCCTTGAAATTTCCTTGTAATTCTTTTTCAATAACTGGTAGCGAAACGGGTACGCTCGAAATTTCGAAGCCAAACATTAATGCGGCCAGGCAAACTGCTATCAGCGAGCCATTGTATCCTTTAGTTTGTAGTGAATTATTCATTTTGGTTAAATTTTATGACAAAATTATACCGATAAATAGCTATTTAATAGGTATATTTTTGTTATAATTAGGTAGATTTACAACATGCGGAAAGAAAGTTTAAGTCAGTTAGTAGAGGTATTGCATAGTAAATATGAGCAGTGTACTTACATAGCCCAGTTAACCTTTTTTCAAATTGTTTATGTAGTTTCTGGCAGTGGATTTTTGCATATTAATAACAACAAAATTTCTTACCAGGAAGGGAACCTGATGTTGCTTACACCTAATGATGAGTACCGCTTTGAAGTTGTGTGCCCTACTGAATTTCTTTTAGTAAAGTTTGCAAGAAAATATGTGCGTGATGCATCACGAGAGGATGTTAACTGCCTAGAATGTGTATTATACCATGCCCCTCATGTGCTGGGTTGCGTCTTAAAAAACAAACCAGACGAACCAATAGTAAAGCATATTGCCCAGGCTTTGATTCATGAAATTGCCAACAACGATGTGTACAGTAAAGAAGCTATATTACATTTTGTAAATGCCCTTATTGCAGTAACAGCACGAAACCTGACCAAAATGAAATCGGAGCATATCCAGGCTAATGCTGATAGCAGAATTCACTCCATAATAGATTATATACAGACCAATATTTATATACCCGAAAAATTGCGGGCCAATGTTATAGCGCAGAAATTTAATTTGTCTGAAACTTATTTGGGTACCTATTTTAAAAGAGAGAGCGGGGAAACACTTTCATCATTTATTACCCAATACAAATTGAGGTTAATTGAACACAAATTAAAATTTAGTGATATGCGTATTAATGAAATTGTGGCTGAATTTAAATTTTCAGACGAAAGCCATCTCAACAAATTCTTCAAAAAACACAAAGGCATTAGTTTAACAAAATTCAGAAGGGATTAAATTTAAAATCCGGACTTCAATTTTATCAGTTCACCTAACAACAGGGTTTGCTGGACTGCAATTTCCATATTCAAAGTTTTTGCAATTTCAACAATTTGTAGATTGAGGGTATCAATTTCTGTTGGCCTGTTATTGTTAATGTCTTGCAGGGTTGAAATAAGCTGACCATCTGATAATTTACTGATCTGTAAAACACTTTCGGTAACCTCATCTACAGTTAACATAATGCCTTTAGCCTGTGCAACACCAACACATTCTGTAATTATACGTTTGGCCATAAGCAGGGCAGAGGCATCCCGTTTAAAAATGCCGTTATCGATATTTAGCAAGGGGCATATAGAGTTAAATACACTGTTTGCAATGGCTTTTTTCCAAATAATGGTTTCAATTTCATATTCGGCTTTGAATGGTAAATAAGCATTATCCAAGGCCTCTATCACGTTGTTTAAGCTGGTACTTTTGTTGGCAACAACGCCAATCGGCGAAACAGCAACCGGTTTGTAGTTTACCTTGCCAGGTGCAATAACTACGCTGGTAATAAATAATACACAACGATATATTTCGGTGAACCCGGTCTCAATAAATGGTTGTTCGACACCAAGACCGTTTTGTAATAGCACAATAGGGGAGTTACCGGCTTTGCTTTTAAGTGTTTGGGCCAGTTGCTTATTTCCGTAAGATTTAGTGGTTAAAACGATTATTCCGTCCAGTTGCTCAAAGTTATTTAAAGTATTGATCTCGATCTTTGCTTCCAGCAAAGGTTTACCAGGTATAGCTACCTGGATGTTTTCAACACGACCTGGGCTGTTATCTGGCCTTCCCCGAAGGATAATGACATTTTTGCCTGCAAGTTTTAAAGCAACAGCCAGCGCCATGCCAACCGCACCGTAACCAATAATGTAAATTGGGTTTTCCATAAATTGCTTCTTAATCGGAGGCGAAATCAAGTATAGTATTACGCCGGTATACTCTTAACGTCCTTTTGCTTTATCCTCGTATAATGTCATCACGGTGCTGGTTACTGTAGCTACAACCTTGTCCTCGTTATTTTTAACTTCACACAAATAGTGCGTAATGGTTTTACCGCTTTGCAAAGGGCGTGCAATGGCTCTTAACCGGGATTGCCATACCGGCCTGTAGAAGTTAATTTTTAGTTCGATGGTTGTAAATGATTGTCCTTCTTCCATCAGTGTAGAATGCGCCGTTCCGATGGCTGCATCGGCCAGTTCGCAAATTAGTCCCCCATGTACCGTACCTTGTTGATTGCCATGAATCGTTGTGTCTGCATTAATTTCTACAGTGGCAGTTCCGCGCGCTACTTCGGTAATACTAATGGCTAAGGTTTGTGAAATAGCTGTCGGGTATTTCATGGTACTTTCCATATCTAGTGTAAGCGTACCGGCTAGCTGGTGCTGAAGATATTCTAAAACTGAAAGTTTGGGCATAGGGAATGAATTTAAAGTGCATTAAAGTTTCGCATGGTAGTTGCAATACCTTATTCAGGTTGTCCAAAAAGTTTGTTCAAATCAGCGGTCGGTATAGCCTGGTTGCCAAAACTAAATGTTCCCTGTTGAAGCACTTCGTTAGCTGCATTTTGAAGGCCTGCATAAGCGGCACGGAAAAAACCGCCACCCAGGCTTACCCGTTTTACGCCCAGATCGGCCAGCATGCTGAGTGTAAAGTTAGTATTGGGGATACCCATAACCACATTAACCGGGCAGGGAGCTACGGCTTTAACAACCGCCTCGATATCCTCCTTAGTTTTTAAACCCGGTGCAAAAAGCACATCTGCCCCGGCATCGGCATAGGCTTCGAGCCTGCGGATCGTATCTTTGAGGTCTATGCGGCCATGGATTAAGTTTTCGGCGCGTGCAGTTAACGTGAAATCGAAGGGAAGGCTTTTAGCTGCTTGTACTGCTGCCTTTACGCGTGCCACTGCATGCTCAAAATCATAAATCGGGTTTGCATCATTACCTGTTGCATCCTCTATCGAACCTCCCGCCAAGCCTGTTTTTGCAGCAAGCAAGATGGTTTCGGCACAAAATTCAGGATCATCACCATAACAATTTTCTAAATCGGCAGATACAGGCAGATGTGTCGCTTCAACAATATCTTTTGCATTTAATAAACTCTCGTCACGCGAAACAAGGCCATTGCCGTCAACTTTTCCCAATGAAAAAGCAAGGCCCGCACTTGTGGTTGCCAGCGCGTTAAACCCAAGCGATGCTAACACTTTTGCCGAACCTGCATCCCAGGCATTGGCTACAACAAATATCCCGCTCTGTTGGTGCATTAGCTTAAATGCCTTGGCTTTTTGGGCTTGTGAATTATTATCTGTGAGATTCATTCTTAGGTAGATTTAATAGGTAAAATATAATTTTTAAAGCCTCATATCTGTTCGGCTTTAATTTATAGCCAAAGTAAAATATTCTGTAAAAATTTATACAGATACAGAATATGAATATTGTACGGTAACAGTTGTTACAGACCTTGTAAAACATTGAGCAGTTGCCAGCACCTGACTTACGCTGCATTTCTAAAAACTTTTACAGCAATACAGGAGACAACAACTGCAACTATCCCAAATAACCTGAAGGTTTGATTTAAGCCGATATTAACGATCAGACTGAAAACCAGGCTGCCTAAGCCATAACCCATGAAGAGAAAGAATGCGAACAAACCTGTTGCTGCACCTTTTTTAGGAGAAAGCGTTGTGATAATTGCTGCGTATAAAGGTTGTGTTAAATCGAAGCCCAGCGATAGGGTTGCGATAAAAATACAAGAGGCTGCGAGCGAGTAATTCATGCTTAGAAAAATTGCCGATAAAGCACCGACAAGTATTCCTATCGGGATAATTTTATTGCGGCCAAATTTATCGGCAAGCTTGCCAAGCAATGGCCCAAGTAATAATCCTGGTATACCATATCCAAGCAAGGCAAAACCAATTTCTTTCTCATTAAAGTTATAATTTTTGTAAAAGAAGTAACCGGTCCACGCGAAAACGCCACTATGGAACATGCCGTTAAAAAACACAAAAAGGTAGGTTCGCCAGCCCCGTGGCAGGCAAAAGATCTCTTTAAGCGACTTGTACATGGCACGGAAACCATCGGCGTGTTTCTCGTTTTTTTGCTTAAAATTTTTGGAGTAGCCGGTCAATACCAGTAAAATGAAGATACCAACTGCGGCTACAGTCCAGAACATCATTTGCCAGCCTAAGTGGGCAGTTAGTAAAGCCCCTGCACTTGATCCAAATGCCATACCGCCTGCCATACACCCAAAGAAAATACCCAGGGCGTGCCCCCGCTTTTCATAAGGGAAACTATCGCCAATCCACCCGATGGTAGTTGGGGCTGCACCACCTGCGCCTAAACCTGTTAATAGCCTAAGTACTATCATCTGTGTGATAGAATGGCAAAATCCGGTACATGCAGTTAATACAATAAAGCAGGTTAGTGAAAACAAAATGATCGGGAACCTGCCGTATTTGTCTGATAAAGGAGCATAAATTAATGTCGCTACACCATAGCCCAGTAAGTAGGCGGGCTCAATAAAGCTTACATGGCGCACCGATACATGAAATAACATGGCCAAACCCGGTAAAATAGGTGCAACCATGAAACCCTGAAAGAAAATGATGAAAGTAGCTAATGACAAAATACCGACCAGGAACATTGGCGGTGCAATAGTATGATCAGCTGCCCGGGGATTAGCAGTTAACTGTTGTTCTGATTTCATTTTTGGTAATTTTTGATTGCGCGTTGTAATTACCATGGCTTTGATACCATGCAGCACAATCGTAAAGTGTTAATGATGATTTTATTAGGCTTGCCTTACCAGGCAGATTGATTGTAATTCAAGTTCACTCAGGTCAATTACCTCGTTTTGTTTGATAAAACCTTCTGACTCAAAAAAACTAATGAAAGGGTTTTCGGAGTATTCTGTAATCCAGACGGCTTCGTACGGTTTGCAAACAGACCAACACTTATTGAATAAGGATTGCCGTACCGCAAGGGTGTCATATTCTTTAAGGATCCCAAAATCTGCAATCCTGATGGCGCGCTTTTGCGCTAACGTTTTTGGTCGTTCGCCTTTTGATGTAATACGGGCAAATCCCGCTGGTTTATCGTCTGTGTAAACTACCAGCCATTGGTTAGACATACTATTAACTTCAACCATCAGAACTTTTCCGCTGAAGTTTTTTAAAATGTAATTTTCAACCTCCTGTGGTGTTAATATTGATGAGAATTTCTCCCTTGCAATTACTTGGGTTAGATATAACAGGGCATCTATACCCTGATCTGTTGCTATGGTAAATTTGGTGACGATTTTTGAATCCATTTTGATGTGTTAATACGCCAAAATTATGCTATGTAATAACAGCGGTACAGATACAAAACATTTAAAAATAGCCGGTACAGTTATGTTGCTGCCAGTTGGCCGGCAAGCTCAAACGCCTGGAGTTTTTGGGCCGAATACTGATCTGCAAAAACAATCCTAAAATATCTTGAAAACACATCCGAAAAAGAGAAGGTGTAACCCGGCGTAAATTTGATACCTATTTTTTCACATTGGCTGTAAAAATTATCCATGTTTACTTTATCGGCCATTTTGACCCATAAGTTATAACCACCAGACGGTGTTAATACAGATGTACCCTCCGGGAAATGTTTCGACAGCAGGTTTATGGTAAAGTAGGCATTTTTTGCAAGCTGCATTCTAAACGCCCGGATATGCCGGTCGTAGCTTTCGCCGGATAATAAACGATTAACTGTTTCCTGGTAAACAGGGGAGACGGTGCTTCCCATGGCAAACTTTACCTGCTCTGCTTGTGGCATAAATTTACCTGCCGACAACCAACCCAGCCGGATGCCGGGAGCAAGGGTTTTTGAGTAGGAGGTATAGGTGATCACTAAACCACTTTCATCAAAAGTTTTAAGTGTTGTGGGGCGCTTTCCACTAAAGTTCAGATCGCCATAAATATCATTTTCAATTACGGCAATGCCATATTGTTGTATGATACTAAGTAGCTCCTTTTTCTGTTCATCTGCCATTAATATACCTGTAGGGTTGTGAAAGTTAGGGGTAATAACAACCGCTCTGATTTTATTGTTAATGCAGGCTTTCTTTAAGAAATTGAGGTCAAAACCATCAATATCTACCGGTATTTCAATTACTTTTAAACCGAGCACCCTTATAACCTCTAATACAGAAAATACACAGGGGCTTTCTATGGCAATTATATCACCTTTGTTGCACACAGCTGCAAAGGCAATGTGAAGTGCTTGTAAAGCGCCGTCTGTAACCAACAATTCGTGTGGGTTAATGCGGGTCTGGTAATTGGCAGCATGTTTTATTATGTTACTTTTTAATTCTTCAGAACCATTTGTAGGGTAATATTTTAGTAATGAAACACCGCTTTCCCTTATTACCTGCTGCATGGTTCTTAATAATAACTTTTGAGAAATTATAAGATCGCCCGGAGTAGCCACATTAAATTCGGCTACTTTTTTTCCTCGTGCCGAAGATGTAATAAGTTCAACGTTTCGTTCAAATATTGCGTCTCTAACTACAGGCTTAAAATCAGGATTGATTTCCAGAGTTTTACTGATATGAGATGCAACATAGTAGCCCGACTTCGGGATACTTATAACCAACCCCATTGCTATTAGATGCTCATACCCATTTTGTATGGTAGTAATGCTGGTTTGGTATTGCTTTTTTAGTTCCCGAACTGATGGTAGCTTGTGGCCAGGTTTGTAAATCCCGCCGCGGATATTCTTTTCAATGTCGGAGGTAAACGTTTCAAACTTATATATCTTCACAATTGTACTGGATATATTTCTTAATTTCACTACTGTATTCAAAGTAATGAATAATTGAAGTGTAAGCCAAGTTTATCAAATTTATTACCTCTGTCGTTAATCAGCTGTGGCATACTTAAGACGCAATTTAAAAAAAAAGCCTCCCGTGAAAACGGAAGGCTCTTACACTTTATTAGAGGGAAATTATTATATCAGCGAAACCAGTTCAGCAATGCGGTTTGATATGCCTACTTCATTATCATACCAGGCCACTACCTTAACTATGTTGCCGATCACTTTAGTTAAACCACCATCAACAATAGACGAATGGGTGTTACCAAGTATATCCGACGATACAAACTCTTCTTCTGTATACTCCAATATACCTTTTAATGAATTTTCGGCATACTGTTTAAACTTTGTGTTGATTTCTTCAATAGTTGCTGCTTTTTTAAGATTGATAGAAAGATCGACAATTGATGCATCTATAACCGGCACCCTATATGAGTAACCGTCCATCTTTCCTAAAAGGTTGGGCAGTACGTTACCAATAGCTTTGGCAGCACCGGTAGTTGTGGGGATGATGGAGTAAGAAGCAGCCCTGGCACGGCGCAGGTCTTTATGCGGCGCATCCTGCAAATTCTGGTCGGCGGTAAAGGCATGCACTGTCACCATAAAACCAGACTCAATACCATACTCTTTATCCAGGATGTAAAGAACCGGCGCAATACTCCCGGTTGTGCAAGATGCTGTTGAGTAGATCTGATCGCCCCCAATTAAATCATTATTAACGCCATGAACAATGGTTTTAACACCGCCGGTGGCAGGCGCAGTAATCAGTACTTTTTTTGCCCCTGCATTGATATGCCCTTGCGCGGTGCTTTTATCGGTAAAGCGCCCGGTTGATTCTATCACAACATCAATCTGTAATGATTCCCACGGCAACTTCTCAGGGTCTTTTTCTTTGAGCATGGTAATCCGTTTTCCGTTAACCAATAGTGCATTATCATCAATGGCTATTTCGCCCGGAAAACGCCCATGAGCGGTATCATATTTTAATAGATGCGCAAGGGTTTGTACATCTGTAAGGTCATTAATAGCTACCACCTCTACATCTGGCTGATTTTGTAAAGCTCTTAAGGTCATCCGGCCTATGCGGCCAAATCCGTTGATTGCAATTTTCATGTTTATATATAATTAAATTGAGAAAAAAATGGATAATACTTATCCGTTAACGCTCATACTATGGTGCATTTTAAATTATTTATTCGGGAAAGATTAAACTGTGTTGATGTCTTCTGGTGATTGATTAATCAGCAGGTCTTCTATTCCTGCATCTTTTAAAGCGGTCTTAAAAATGCGGCGATAGTCTGATGGAGTAGTCATCAAATGGCGCAAAAAAGTACGTCTCATAGATACCAGGTTTCCCAGGCCACATTGCTCTGCAATTCTTTCAAGCGGTATATCCGTATCCTCTAAAAACTTGCGGGCAGTTTCAACTCTAAGCTTTTCGATAAATTTGGCAGGCGGTATACCCGTTTCTTTATGAAAAACCCGGGTAAAGTTGCGCGTGCTCATATTCATTTCACCGGCAAGGCGGCTAACCTCCAACGACTCATGCAGATGCCCGATTAGCCAATACTGTATTTTTTGGGCAATATTTTCGCTCTCGTAAACAGGCAGCAAATTACCAAATTGAGTTTGGAAGCCCGGCCGGCTCAGGTAAAACACCAGTTTGCGGGCAACCCGGATGGCTATGTCCTTACCAAAATCTTCTTCAACTAAGGCGAGTGAGAGATCGATGCCCGACGAAACCCCCGCCGATGTGTAAATATTGCCATCATTGGTAAAAAAGTGATTAGCATTTACCAGTACACCGGGGTACTCTTTTTTTAGCCTGTCGCTAAGATCCCAATGAGTGGTAGCTCTTTTGCCATCCAGCAAACCAACTTTGGCCAGCGTAAATGCACCACCACATACCGAAGCTATCCGGCGCGTATTGCCGGTGTTAATTTTTGAAAGCCATTTATAAAAGTCTGTAAACTTGGCCACGCTGCTTTCCCTGAAATCATTACCGCAAATAATGAGGGTATCAATCGGCGTGGTTATTTCCATTGCACTGTATGGGCAATGGATTTCTACACCTGTATTAGCTATAACCTTACGATCTGCCGTTGGTGCCGCTATTAAGACTTCATAACCATCCGCCGATTGCAAACTTTGGAGGCAATTATTGGCATTGGTAAAAACGTCTGACGGTCCCGAAAAATCAAGTAGCATGTTGCCTGTCATAACAACAATAACTACTTTCCTTTTTTCTAGCGGGCTAAACATATATCAAATATAAACATCGCGGGCTTTGTCTCAAAGGACATTAATTATACAATTTAGGCCAAAAATATTTGATCATATCATTATACACATCGTCCCTCGTGACGGAGGATTAGGGATGTCTGTCTAATATTTGACCGCATTTTTTACGTCTGGCGATAATTTAGAAATCAAATAAATGCGTACCACTGTTGCTATATGATCAAATTTTATTCAAAGAAGTGCGTAGTGTAAAAGGTGAGTTTGATTATGAATAAAATGAACAACAATTTTTTTGCTTTTGATCTCGAATATTTAATAAATTAGGGTCAAATAAACCTTTATCATGTCTTCCGAATCACAAAAAACCTAACCGGTGTTCAGTAAGCTATTCGCTTACGCAATCTTCCATCTATCAATTTAGCCAATCTTTTATATCGCTTATTTTGCTTACATGTGAAGCCAGTTTTTGCTGTAATTTTAAAAACCTAACCCATATTTATCATGTCTGACAACTCAAACCACGAGAACAAAACAGGTGCAGAAAGCACCGAACCGTTAAATCAAAACACTGATCAAGCCAAAAGCGAACCGACTGCAAATAATGTAGTATGCTGGGATAGCCATGGTGATACAGCCATTGCAACAGAGCGCCTTAAAGAGATGTTTGTTGAAATGGGGCAAAAAACCAAGATAGAGATGGGCCAAAAACCCGCAGAGCGTGCCGTGTTTCGCAAACAACATGGCATTGCTTACGGCAGGTTCACTATCAAAAAAGACATTAATCCGGAGTTTAAAGTCGGTGTATTTGCCGGCGACACTTACGAGTGCGTAGCCCGCTTTTCGAGCGATACTACACCTACATCGCCAGATCTGCATTCCACATTAGGCTTAGGTCTGAAGCTATTCGGGGTAGATGGCCCAAAACTATTTGGAGAGGGCACCAATGCAGATTTTATTTTCCAAAATATAGATCGTTTTTTTGCCCGTGATGTACAGCAAATGTGCGCCTTTACAACCGCCGGCGTAGTAGATCATGACTATGATGCCTATATTAACAAACACCCGGAACTTGCCGCTATTCTTGCAGCTATGACCAAAGAAGAAGCGAGTTGTTTAAGCGCCGGTTACTGGGCTATATTGCCTTTTAAATTAGGAGAAAGCAATATTGTTAAATACCGCTTAGTACCGGAGGATACAGATAGGGGAACCCCATTTAATGATAATAATTATTTAGCGCTTGATCTGCAACAACGCCTGCGTACCAAACCCGCAAAATTCCGTTTTGAGATACAGCTGCGGACTAACGAAGCTACCATGCCTCTTGATGATGCCCAGGTGGTATGGAGTACAGAAGAAAGCCCTTACATCTGTATTGCAGAATTAAATTTCCCGCAACAGGATATAACTGCTATTGGTCAACCTGAATTTGGCAGTATTTTGGCTTTTAATATCTGGAGAACATTGCCCGAAAACGCGCCGCTCGGTTCTATCGCTGAGGCGCGTAAGGTGGTTTACGCAGCCAGTTCTGAGGCACGCCACCAGGCTAATGGTCAGCAATTGGAAGAACCTAAAGAGATCAACCCTCATTTTGAAGGTAATACCGATGAAGATAGCGACTGTATTGTTACTGCCGGAATTTATCCGCCTATTGGTGTAATGCGTGTTGGCAATAGTGAAAACGAGTATTTTATTGGCCCCCTGGTAGCAGAACCGGAACCCAAAACGGATGATTATGCGTATCGTGATCAAACCGGGGCCTTGAAACGGCAGGCTGCTCAATTTCGCATTTATGGTTTCAATGCTGCCGGAAAAGCTGTTAAAGAGCTTACTGCCGAAAATGCTAAAATAACCTGGCACGTGCACCTGGCTAATCAAAAATCATCCTGGTACCAGTTTCAAATAGCCTTAGATATTCCGGATGCCGCAACTGCACCGGCTTCGATGCTGCGTAATATTAATGTGCCAGACAGAAATTCACTCATTATCGATGGTGGTGCACAAACCGTAAGCGCACCTAATATTACCGATGGTCCGCAGTTTGTTGGCCAATTTCAGGGACATGAAGTTTATCTGGGAGAAATGCATACTGATGATAAAGGACGTTTGATTATGCTTGGCGGTCATGGTGTGTCTGCAAACGTAGATGGTGATATCGCCATCACTTTTGCCAATAACGAAGGCTGGTATGATGATATTTCTGATGGCCCGGTTACTGCCGAAGTAGAGTACTTAGGCGTTAAACTAAAGGCAGAGCCGGCATGGGTAATTTGTGCACCACCTGACTATGCACCGATGCAAAAATCGGTTCGTACGATGTGGGATTTAATGAGGGATGTAGCTGTAAGTTCGGGCATGCTGGTACGCCCGGCGCGACCATCCTTTACCAAAGATATTCTACCGATTTTTCAACGGATGACTAACCTGCAATGGGTTAACGCTGGTTTTGGAGCCGCCTTTGGCTGGGGTGGTCAATTTGATTATACCACATCTAAATGGATGGTAAAGTTGAACGATCCTTCGCCCGCGAATTTGGAAATGCGACGTACCATTTCTAACAATTTCCGTCGCTATGAAGTATCGGGAGCAGAAGCTCCCCAATTATGGCCTTGGTTATATGGTGATGCCATCAGCATCCCAAGTGTTGGATCTGTACGCCAGCACGCCACCTTATCTCAACTACAGTTAGAGTTTATCGATCAATGGGTTAAAGGCGATTTCGATGCTGATTATGTAGACATGACAGGCTGCCCGCATATCCCGGAACCTATCACACTGGATAAATTACCGGTTGCTGACCAACCGGAAATGTTGACCAGGGCAGCAATGGAATTTTGCCTGGCGGATGCTTTTCACCCGGGTTGTGAAATGACCTGGCCAATGCGTACTGCCGGCATGTATTCATCAGCCTTCAGGTTAAAACATGCCCCTAAAACTCCGCCTGTTAACAATTCTTATTACGGCCCGGTGATGAACAGCGATGTATTCACCTTGGCTAAGGGGCCATTATTGGGCGGGCAGGTTGCCGGTGGTATTACCCGGTGGATGGCTATCCCATGGCAAACAGATACGGCCAGTTGCCGTGATGGTTATACTTCAGCCTACGATCCTTATCTGCCAACCTTCTGGCCGGCCAGGGTACCCAATAATATTTTAAGTGAAGAAAGGTACAGGGAGGCAATGGATACTAACCTGTCGGAAGAAACACGCAGACAGGCCTTTGCCGATCGTAAAGACTGGCTGGATGACTTGCCACTGGATGGTGAAGCCCCTAACTATACAAACCAGATCAATTGCATGGTTAAGTACTTTGATAAGCTTGCTGTAGTGCAGCCTCGTCCTGGTGTGCCTCACGATCCAAACTTCCCACCAAAAATGCAGGTAGGCATTACACCAAACGCCGAACAGGAAGCTACATTATTGAGAGAGACACTAAAAGAATTACAGGGTATTTTAGATACTAACGATGCACTGAACCCAAATGCACATCGTTTATTGGGTACGGCAATGCATGATTTATCGCACAAAGATCTGTTGAATGAGCAAGATTTGATTACAGGTGCAAAAGATCAGCTGATCGCATTGGTTGAACAGGAGTTGACAGCAGATTTTAAATCAACATCAGCCGTTAAAAAACTATTGGGCTTATTAGCATCTAAAGAAGCGAAACCAATAACTCCGCTGAATGCAAAACACAAGGTGAATATCAATGCGGCAAATACGGGTGTTACAGAAAAAATGACCCGTTTTTCACGATTTATACCTAAGTAAACGGTGACGAATTGTTTGATAATTCAAATCAACCGCAGTAACGATGGATGTTGATATTGCGATTATTGGCGGGGGCGTGGCAGGTTGTACTGCCGCCATTGCCCTCGCCAAATTTTATAGCGTTGTACTGATCGATAAATTAGAAGAACCTCCCATACGAATAGGAGAGTGCCTGGCCCCGGCAACACGCAGGATTTTGAAGCAGCTTGACCTGTTGGAAGGATTAGAACGTGCAGATAAAACGATTAAGGAAGGATTGCATCTAAAAAATATTGGTACACGCTCTTACTGGGGAAGTGAAGATGTGCATATTGTAGATCATTTAAGAAACCCGGATGGATTTGGCTGGCACCTGGACCGACATGCATTTGAGATTTATCTGCGGGAAACTGCATTGCAACGCGGTGTAAATTGCCTTTGGCCAGCCAGGCTACGTAATGTTGATTATAAAGATGATCACTGGAATCTTAGCGCCGTTATGGCCGACGGGATTGACAGGCAACAAATTTATAATTATACAGCAAAATTTGTGATTGATGCAAGTGGCCGGCAATCTCACTTCGCCAGAAAAATGGATATAGATCGCCAGCATTTTGATAAATTGGTTGCGTACTGGGCTACAATACCCAATTTGGAGCAAAACCAAATGAGTACAATTTCGGCAGGTGAGTTGGGTTGGTGGTACAGCGCACCGCTGCCCCATGCTAAAAGAGTAATTGCTTTTCAAACAGATTCAGATTTGCTTAAGGGTGGGAGTATAAGAACCGTAGATGAATTTATTGAATTAGCACAATCAGATCGGGAAATGGCGATGATTCTGGAAAAAGTAGGGCGACAAATTGAGATTCATAAAACTGCTTCTGCAAACTCTACCCGTTTAACCAAGGTTGCCGGCAAACAATGGGCGGCCCTGGGTGATGCTGCTATAAGTTTTGATCCCCTGTCGTCACAAGGCATGTTCAATGCCATGGCATCTTCGGTACAGCTTACAGAATTAATAACCACTTTGGATTTGCTGAATAATATGGAACCTGCAACCATGCATGAATTTGAAAGCCGGTATACAAAGCAAATCGATCAGATCTGGATGCACTATCTCAATCACAAATCTATATTTTACCGGCAGGAAAGGCGCTGGAAAGATGCACCTTTTTGGCGTAGGCGGCAAGACCTGATGCAGCAGGCCAGCGAATAACCCGCCTGCATCAGGTTCATAATAATCCGCAGTAATAAAGTATTATTTGGTTTCCAGGGGTAAGCTAAAGTAAAAAATAGAACCTTTGCCCGGTTCGCTTTCGGCCCAGACTTTTCCGTTATGCCGGCTTATGATTTCTGAACTGAGGTAAAGCCCGATTCCGAAACCGGCAATGTGCCGCGTTTGATCGGCCTCTACCCGATAATAGCGGTCAAATATTTTAGAAAGGTCTTCTTGTTTAATACCCATACCAGAATCCTTTACGCTGATAATGACTTGTTTATTACTGGCTGTACAGGCAACTTCCACTATGGTGCCTTTAAAAGAATATTTCTGGGCATTGCTGATCAGGTTTGAGATCACTGAACCGATTTTATCCCGGTCAGCTTTTACCTCAGTACCTCCACGTTTTTCGAACCGGATTTGTTGGGTAGTTGCAGTCAGGCTGGCTTCATCGATAACCTCTGCAATCAGGGTTTCTATATCAAATACCTGTTTATCAATATGGATTTTACCCGATTCCAGTCGCGAGATATTAAGGAAGCCATTGATCATCGTAGTCATTCGTTTAACCTGCTGATTGGCCTTATTCATAGCACTGGCCAAAAAGTTATCCTCACTGTTTTTCAGTTTCGTATTGGCTGCCTGGATGATCGCGCCAAGCGAGGTTAGCGGAGTTTTTAACTCATGGCTCACCATACCGATAAAATCATTTTTACGGGTTTCATCCAATTTCTTTTCGGTGATATCACGGGCGATTTTGGAGAGGCCGATAATATTCCCCTGTGGATCACGGACTGGAGAAATAGTTAGCGACACATCGATCAAACGGCCATCTTTTGTCCGCCTTTTGGTTTCAAAATGCTGTATCCGTTGTCCGGACGTTAACTGTTGCAATATCCATGGTTCTTCGTGGTGGTGCTCTTCAGGGATCAGTTTGTAAATGCTCTCGCCGATCATTTCTTCCTCTCTGTAACCGAAGATCCGCTCGGCCGCCGCATTCCAGCTGGTAATTACGCTTTCCAGCGTTTTGCTGATGATGGCATCATCCGTAGATGCAACGATGGCTGCTAGCTTTGCAGTCCGTTCTTCCGCAGCCTTCAACTCGTGAATATCTAATACTGTACCGATAAAACGAATTGCCTGGCCGTTATCAAAAAATACGTTTCCATGGGCTTTGATCCAACGTACTTCAGCATTATCGAACCGGATAATACGGTAGCTCAAATTGTATTCGCCATCTCCGGCCGGATCAAGGGCCCGTGCGATAGCTTCGTTCACCCGCGTGCGATCATCCGGATAAATGTGTTCAGAAAAGGTATCATAGGTTGGATATTCGTCTTTTGCAAGGCCGTAAACCTCCCGGCATTCTTTTGACCAGTAAAGTTCGCCGCTTTGAGGGTTATATTCCCAGGTACCCAGGTGCGTGGATGTGATAGCCATGCGGAGCCGCGAAGCGCTATTTTCCAGTTCCTGGTTAATGGCTTCGTTCCGGCGCTGCAGTTCTATGAGCTCGTCGTTGGTGGTAGCCAATTCCTCGTTGGAGGCAGCAATCTCCTCGTTGATTGATTGGAGCTCATCAGCATAAGCAGCCTGCCGCTCTTCCCATTGTTTACGCTCGGTAACATCACGGGTGGTACCGGCAACGGCTTCTACTTCACCTTCTTCATTTAGTACCGGTATTAATATATAATCATAGATCCGCCTGCCCAGGGTGGCATGCGGGAAAGCGACTTCACCACGTACTGGCTTTTTGGTTGCCCTTACCTGATCAATCTCCCGCTCATGCATTTGGGCATGCCATTCTTCATAACCGTTTTCGCGAAGGCCCTTACCAATGGCTGTGTCCCATGTTTTTCCCCACATGGCCAGCAACGCGCTGTTTACATAAGTAAAGCGGTAATCCAGGTCCCATACATACATCAGGTCGGGAGTGCCGGAAGTGATGGCTTCATAAATTCTTCTTTGCTGTTCGGCCTGCTCACGGGTTACACGTAACGCATTTTCAATTTCCTTACGTATAGTAATGTCGCTGGCTGTGCCAAACCATTCCATGATCTCGCCCTGTTCGTTGAGAATGGGCACAGCTCTCGAAAATGTCCATCCCGGAGACCCGTCTGCACGGATGACCTGGTGTTCTAACTGAAATATCTTTTTTCCTTGGATAGCCTCCAGGATTGCTGCATTGACCCTCTCTATATCATCCGGGTGGACATTCCGCTCCCGCCACCCGGTGATCGGCTCGTGTGTGTTCTTTAAAAAACCCCTCCCATCAAGTTCCCGCATAACTTCCCAGTCCGCGCTCAGGCTATAGATCACGTCCGAAGTCGCGGTCACCAAAGCTCGTAACCGTTGTTCATCAGCTGCAACTGCCCGGCGTTCATTTACCTGTTTGGTGTTTTCCATTACCCAAACGGCCAGTTTGGTCACCTTACCTAACTCATCAATGATCGGTGCATAAACAAAAGTGACGAATATTTTTTCTTCACGCCCGTGGCGGATCAGCATCAGATCTACTTCATTGGCAAAATAAGCCTGGCCGGTTTTCACAACGTTGCTCATGTCCGCCTCAAAATAGGACCGGGCCTCTGCGAAAGGTTCCCAATACCACCTATCCACGATTTCCTCCCTGGATTTACCGGCAATTTCTATAAACTTGTCATTAAGCAATTCCGTTTTAAAGGTGGTTGCGTCCAGAATACAAATACCGATGGGCGCATTTTGTACAAGAGTGTTTAATTGCTCGTTATCCTGAAATTTCATGTGGTTCTAAAACCGAAAAATACGTATTTTGTTTGAAGCAACACCATGCTATCAAGTAGTAATTGACAATTGCGCCGATTATGAAGCATGCTAAGGTTGAAGGCTTATTTCAGGCACTGATTAAAGAAACTTCGGCTTGTTTCAACCAGGATCAGACCAATCAATTAGTCATTTAATAATATTAAAAGCTGAGCAGATCAAACACTAAGTAAGTGTTTGATGGTCTGGGAATATTATGATCTTCTGAAAAGAAAAAACCTCATAGAAAATTGATTTTACATTTTGAAAATCAACTTTTATGAGGTTTTAATTTTACTGGCGGAGAGTTAGGGATTCGAACCCCAGGAACCTTTCACAGTTCAACAGTTTTCAAGACTGCCGCAATCGACCACTCTGCCAACTCTCCGGGCACAAAAGTACAAATCCGGGGCGGATTGACAAATTTGAAATACACTTTTTTTAATATTTTTTTAACGATTATAACACATTGAAATATAATTACTTATGTGTATTTGTTTTCTTAGCCGGATTTTTGAAGGTGTTAAAACGGGGCTTACTGATCTTAATATTCCGCTTGGAAAGGTCGATACTGGCGTTAAGTTCGAAGCCAATCAGGATGATCAGCGAGTTTAAATACAGCCAGATCATGATAACAATCAGGGTGCCAATCGAGCCGTATAATTTGTTGTATGAGGAAAAATGGTTGATGTAATAGGTAAACCCCAATGATGTAAATACAGCTAAGCCAGTTGCCAGTATGGCACCCGGACTAATAAATTTCCAACGCCTTTGTTTGTGGGCAGGGCCGTAACGATATAGCACAGATACCGTAAAAAAGAAGATCACAATTACGATAAGCCATCTACTTAAAAAAATCAAATAAGGCCAGAATGATCCATTACTGTCTATCTTCGATTGTATCGCATTAACTATAGCCTGGCCAACAATCAGTATAATGATGGCAAGAAACAAAGATATACTGATTACCACGGTTAATATTAGTGCAACCCAACGCTTCCGTAACCAGGTACGGGTTTCTACTATTAATGATGACTTGTTAAAAGCTTGCATTAACTTATAAACCCCGTTGGTTGCAAAAAAAGTGGCTGTTACAAAACCTACCGACAATAACTTACCATTCTGGTTTTTGATAATGTCTTTTAACGTCGATTCAAATGCCAGATAGGCATTGGTAGGCAAGATCACCTCGATAAGCCTTAATAAAGTGTCCTGAAAGTGCGGAACCGGGATGTAAGGTATAAGGGTAAACAGGAAGATAATTGCCGGAAAGAACGCCAGCATAAAGGTATAAGCCAGCGAAGAAGCTTTATTCACCAATGATTCCTGCTGAATTTCTTTAAAAAAGAAAACAGCAACGGTATGTAGTGGTAATGGGCGGAAACCGGGCAGGTATATCACCTTAGTCCAGTCTACTAAATACTGGTAAAATTTAAAGCGGCTTAAAAAACGGTGTACCCATCTCATTTAATCAAACTTACTCAAAAAAAGGCTTTAAAGCATCCAGAAAGTCTTGATTTGGTAAGCAAGGTCGCCCGGTAGCCATATTTACAAAGGCGAGTAATGTTTCGCCTTGATGTATCAGAACACCGGTTTCGTTATAAAGTTCGTAGGCGAAATGAATTTTAACACCGGGCATCTTGGCCATTATAACCTTTACGCTAATTTCTTCGTCGTAACGTGCGGGTTTTAAGTATTTACATTTCAGCTCCAATACAGGCATCATAATACCAGAGGCTTCCATTGAAGCATAAGTTAAGCCCAAACTGCGTAGCATTTCTACACGGCCAACCTCAAAAAACTCGGCATAGTTGCCGTAGTACATATAACCCATCTGGTCGGTCTCGCCGTAACGGACACGTATTTTAGTAGTATGAGTAAACATTAGCGCTTAATATTTCTGGCGTCTAAAGCTTGCTGAAAACGGCGTGCGTTAATTTTATGATCGGCCTCGTTAGTGGCAAAACTGTGGTAGCCCGAAAAATCTTCTTTTGCACACATATACAGATAAGCATTAGTCTCGTGGTTTAACACCGCTTTAACTGCATTAACAGACGGCATCATTACCGGGCCAGGAGGCAAACCTGTGTGCGCATAAGTGTTGTATGGCGAAGGATTAACCAGGTATTTATTCAACACGCGTTTAATCGTAAAATCATTCATCGCAAATATTACTGTTGGGTCCGATTGTAGTTTCATGCCTTTATTCAATCGGTTTAAGTATAATCCGGCAATACGTGGCATTTCTTCATCGTGCAACGCTTCTGCATCAACTATAGAGGCTAAAATTGAAACCTGAATAGGGGAGAGGTTAATGGCCGCTGCCTGCTGCTTACGCTCTGGTGTCCAGAATTTTTGGTAGTTAGCATACATGCGGTTGAAAAACTTCTCGGGCGAGGTGTTCCAATACATCTGGTAACTGTTCGGTAAAAACATGGTGTACACATCATCAGTAGTAAAACCAAATTTTTGTACATAAGAAGCTGAGTCTAATAAGCTGATAATCGATAGTGAATCGGGCTCAATCTTTTTAGATATAAAGCCTGCAAACTGTGTTTTTAAACGCAGGTTATGGAATGCTACAGTAACCGGTTCCTGGTTGCCCGATGCCAGCATATTGATAAACTTACGGTTACTCATGCCACTATGTAAACGGTAGCGGCCCGGTTTAACGCGAGTAGTGTAGTTCATGTTGTGGGCAGCCCAATCGAAACTGGTGGTATCGTTAACTATTTGTTTGGTACGGATGCTATCATATACCTGCTCATAAGTTGCGCCGGTGTGGATATATAAATACTCCTGCTTATCGCTTACGTTAGGGCCAAAGAAGCGCAGGTAGTAAAATATACCTGTGCCTGCAAGGGCTATTACAATAATGATAACCAGTGCAATGATGAATTTTTTGAATGTTCCGCCGTTTGAAGGTTTTTCAGACATAATATTTTAAATAGATTGAAGCTTTTCTATTGCCAGTATGCCACCAATAAGGTTCCTGACATTTTGATAACCATTTTGTTCGAGAATTGATTTAGCTGTTTCGCTACGCAGACCAACTTTGCATATAACAATTATTTCATCATTATATTGCCACGGGAGTTGGGCAATGTGCTCAGCTAATTTACCTACCGGGATATTGAGCCCGCCAATGTTATGGGTATGGTATTCAATAGGTTCGCGCACATCAAGCAAATTAAGGGGCTCATTATTATTTAAACGCTCCTTTATTTCGCCCGCTCTAATATCATTGCTGTGGCTCATCGGTTTTTTTGCCCTGTGAAACAGTAAGATTAATACGTGTGCCTATCGGTGTTTTGCTCAATGAATCTGTTTTAACCGGGAACTGTGCCGTTACTACCACATTGGCCGAATCGGTTATGGTTCCCTGGTACATAACGGTGCCAAGTGTTAGTTTAGCCCCGCTTATGGCAAATTTAGCAGCGTCCAGGTCAAGGTGCACCAAGTCCGGGATATCAACTTCGCTGGCACCGCCGCCATCGCCCAACACCAAATCAACCTTCGAGCCTTTTGGTAATTTAGTTCCTGCAGCAATTACATTACCGCCAAAATGTACCTCAAGGATGCGGTCGCGGGCAATATCTGCCTTATAAGTAGTATCGCCAATCTTCAAACCAAAGTTTGAAAGCGTAGCCTGGGCCTCACGGTAGGTACTCTGGCTTAAATCGGGCAAAGTAACGTTAGGGGCTAACCTGGTAACCACGGTTAAATATATGGTACGGTTCTCTTTAACGTTTACACCAGCATCAGGATCCTGCTCAATTACAGTACCTGGATTATGGTCGAGCACGTAAACAGAATCAACCTGGTATCTAAAACCTTGCTGATCTAACAAAGCGGTGGCCCGTTCTATACTTAAACCTTTTAATTGAGGTACAGGTACACCTTCGCCGTGGCGGGTATAGTAGCCCAATGAAAGATATGCTACCAACAATACAAACACAACAGTGCCTATAGCAGCAAGGAAATTATTACGAAAGCTTTTGGTTTTTAAGTAATTCCAGAATTTACTCATTTGTAATATTAGTCAGAATTTACGTCCTGAATTAAGCAATCAAACATAACCATAATTTTCTAATTCAGAATCTCAAATTTACAGCACAACCATGTTGCGCTGATTATACGATAATTACAATAACAGGTTATTGTTGGATATATTATATTTGACCATTATGTCGAAGAAAAACATCGCCCTGGTAGCCGGTGGATATACCGGTGAATATGAGGTATCTATCAATAGCGCCAAAAATATAGCAGCTAATTTACCTGCCGATCAGTTTAACGTTTACACCATTTTGCTTAACCGCGATAGCTGGTTTCATGAAGCAGTAAGCGGTAAGGTTAATGTTGATAAAAACGATTTCAGCATTACGGTTGATGGCGAGAAGATCACGTTTGATGCTGCATTTATAACTATACACGGCACACCGGGCGAAGATGGTAAGCTGCAAGGCTACTTTGATATGCTGGGCCTCCCTTATAATACTTGTGATGCTGCAACATCGGCCATTACCATGAATAAGGCTTATACTAAAACCATTGTGCATGGCATTAAAAATTTAAACGCTGCAAAATCTATGCGTTTGTTTAAATCGGATCTGCATGATATAGGTACTATAAGCGCGTCCCTGAAATTCCCGCTGTTTATTAAGCCGAACAATGGCGGTAGTAGTGTGGGCATGAGTAAGGTAAATAAAGCAGCCGAGTTGCCGCATGCTTTAGAGAAAGCATTTAAAGAAGACAGCCAGGTTTTGGTTGAAGAGTTTATCAAAGGCCGTGAGTTTAGCATCGGCATTGTACGTTTAAACCATCATTTAAAGGTGTTACCCGCTACGGAGATCATTAGCTCGAAAGAGTTTTTTGATTACGAGGCTAAATATACGCCCGGAGTATCTGAAGAAATTACACCTGCCGATTTAACGCCGGAACAGAACGAAATGATCGCCGAAATTGTAACCGAGGTTTACCTGCGTTTTAACTGTAAAGGTATGGTGCGTGTAGACTTTATTTTGCAGGAGCAAACCAATGATTTTTATTTTATTGAGGTTAATACCACACCGGGTCAGTCTGCCAGTAGTTTGATACCACAACAGGTTAAAGCTGCAGGTATGGATATTAAACAGTTTTATAGCGATATTATTAATGGCGCTGCAACGAGCGCATAAACATCTTAGAGGAGACACAAAATATTGTGTCTCTACGTTTTAAAAAGAAATAAAATTATCCAATGTAGAGACACAATATTTTGTGTCTCTTTTAATAAGGCACCGTCTCATGCTCCAATTTGTAAACTTTCAAAAGAATTACGGCAATTTTGCTGCTTTAAAGGTAGATGATCTGCAGATTGGGCAAGGCCTATACTGGTTAAAAGGAGTTAACGGATCAGGCAAGAGCACGCTGTTGAAATCTGTAGCGGGGATGCTCTCATTTGATGGTGATGTATTACTGGATGGAAATATCAGCGTAAAAAAGGATGCAATCAACTATCGCCGTCTGGTGAGCTTTGCGGAAGCTGAACCCTTGTTTCCCGAATTTTTAACGGGACGGGAGATGATCAACCTGTTTGCCAAAGCACGCGGCGCAGCAACAGGACAGGAGGAACAATACATAGAAAGCATGCAAATGCAAAGCTATGTTGATAGGCCAATTGGCTCATACTCCAGCGGGATGAACAAAAAGCTATCCTTATTACTGGCATTTTTAGGCAGGCCTAAACTGATATTGTTGGATGAGCCTTTAATTACCATAGATACAGCATCTCTGCTTATACTATACAAATGGATCAACGAGCGACAGGAGCAAGATGGCACCGGTTTTATCCTGTCATCGCACCAGGCGCTTGATCGTGATATATTACCAAGTGCCGGTGAATTGTTGATCGACAATCAAACCTTAACACATATTGCCTGATGAGTGCATTAACCAATGTACTTAATAAGGTTTTTGCACACGGCTTTTATCGGGCCCATGCAGGTATGTTTATATTTATATTCCTGGTGTTGTTTGGTGCGGTGCCTGGCGATATGCTGATAAGCTACCATAAATCTTTGATGCTGGCTTTTTTAACCAGTCCGTTATTATTGGCGGTGGTATTTGGGGTTTGGTTATTGTACATGGTTAAAGCCTGGCATTACGTGGCCGGACAGCTGGCCGCACCGCATCATCAGTTTTTATTTTATAGTATTTCGGCTTATAGTAAAAGAGACCAGTTTATAAGCTGGCTGGTTATCCAGTTTAATATCCTATTGCCCATAATTGTTTATGGCGGTATAACAATAGGAGTAGGACTAACGCATCAAAGTTATCTTGCCTCATTAGGTATAGTTGTCTATTTATTACTATTGAGTGTAGCAAGCGCTTTCTTCTGCATCAGGCTCACACAGGTATTGCCAGAGGGTAAGCAATTGTCCTTATTTCTGCGCTTTGGCAAATCTATGCCTAAACCATATTTCAGTTTGTTTATCTGGCATATCTTTAATCAGAAAAAGGTTGCTTATACCATCATTAAAGTAATATCGTGGATTGTAATAACGGCTGTATTTGCCCTGTTCGATGATGTGAAGCACGATACACGTGTAGCCGGTATCGCCGTATTAGCTATAATAGTAGCACATGTTGCTATTGTGTTTGAAGAGCGCGTATTCGAAGAAACCTTTCTGCGTTTTGGCAGAAACCTTCCTTATGGCCGGAGCAGTTTATTTGGAGGCTTTGTGTTGGTTTATTTTGCCATGCTTTTGCCCGAGATTATCTGGCTGTTTACCCGTTTCGATCCCATGTTTGCTGTCGAACTTACTCTGTTTGCTTTGAGTGCTATTATGCTCTTCCATAGTTTGTTGTATCGAATTGGTTTGACGATGGATATTTATATGCAATGGGTACTGGGGTTATTTATGCTAATATTTTGGATCGTGATGTTTAAAGCGATGCTCTTAGCCACATTACTTTGTATTGCTGCCGCATTCGTTTTGTTCTATTTTAACTATTATAAATCTTTCGCAGTATTACCTGAGAGCGAAAAATAATGGCAAAAAAAGAGACACAAAATGTTGTGTCTCTACGTAAAATGCAGTTCTTAATCCCCCTTTAGGGGGTTGGGGGGCTTAATGCTGATAATGATCAATAATATCCTGCGGTAATTTAGCCGCTTTATTGGTTTTAATATCAATCAGGCTAAAATCAATCCAGCCATCACTGCAGATTTTTTTAGTTTCTTTATTGCTGATTACAAAGTGTACGCGACAGCCTCGCTCATCAATGGTCTCGATGCCTGTTTTTACCAGGAAGCGGTCGCCCAGCATTAGGGCACGTTTGTATTCAATAAATGCGGTGCGTACCACCCAGCCATAACCGCGCTCCATGAATTTCTCCATAGACATGCCGTAGCAAACATCCATTTGCTCGTAACGGGCAGCCATTACATAATCAAAGTATTTGCTGTTGTGCACATGCTGAAACATATCGATATCATCGGGCCGTACCCGGTGCTCGGTTTCAAAATGGGCGTATTTCTTTTTTTCTGTCATTCGTGTTATTTGTAAAGTTTCGTTTCGGCGCCAAAAGTATAATTAAAAGCAATTAACGCAGTAGAAGTTTCGATGGTATCTGTATTTGCCACGAATTTTAAGCTATTATACAGTAGCCCGCATTAGCGATTGCAGCGGACACCGGCCCAGTGGTTAATGCCCGTGCAGTATAAGCGGAAAGCGCGACCGTGCTGTGGGCTAAGTAGGGGAAGGGAATGCCCTTATATTTAATATTGTAAGTTTAGGTGAATTTAACTTAAAGCCTTTATCCTTTGTCTTTTATCTTTGTTCCTTCCTTTCGTCCTTAATCTTTTATCCCTCTTCAGAAACTTTCCAATGCCCCTTTTTAATTTCAACTTAAAAAACTACCTTTGTGCCACAATTAACAAAAGTAATTACGCTTTAATATCATTCAAGTAATGTATCTAAGTAAAGAAGCGAAAGCAGAGATTTTCGCAAAACACGGTGGCGAAGCTACCAACACAGGTTCGGCAGAAGGCCAGGTTGCATTGTTTACAACCCGTATCGCACACTTAACCGGTCACCTGAAAAAAAACAAAAAAGATTTTTCTACTCAATTATCATTGCAAAAATTAGTAGGTAAACGCCGCGCGCTGTTAGCTTACTTGTATAAAAAAGATATTGGAAGATACCGTGCTATCATTAAAGCTCTTGAGCTGCGTGATATCATCAAGTAACTCTTGAGAAATTTTAACAAAAAGCCGTTCGATTTATCGGATGGCTTTTTTTCATTAAAAACAACGATTTTTAAACATAGAAAACGATACGCTCTGCAAGATGAAAAGCGTATCACAACACAACAAAAATGAGTTACAACGTAATTAGAAAAACCATCGATTTAGGTGACGGCCGCACCATTGAGATCGAAACCGGTAAACTGGCCAAACAAGCAGATGGCTCTGTAGTGGTTAAAATGGGTGATACCATGTTATTGGCTACTGTAGTTTCATCAAAAGAAGCGAAAGAGGGTGTAGACTTTTTGCCACTTTCTGTTGACTACCAAGAAAAATATGCTGCTACGGGACGTATCCCTGGTGGTTTTTTACGCCGTGAGGCGCGTTTATCAGACTATGAGGTTTTAATCTCTCGTTTGGTTGACCGTGCATTACGCCCAATGTTCCCTGAAGATTATCACGCTGATACCCAAGTGATGATCTCTCTGATCTCTGCTGATAAAGATATTATGCCTGATGCACTAGCCGGTTTGGCAGCATCTGCAGCTTTATCTGTTTCTGATATCCCTTTCAACGGACCAATTTCTGAGGTTCGTGTTGCTAAAATTGATGGCCAGCTGGTTATCAACCCAACCCTAAGCCAACTGGAGCATGCTACTTTAGAGTTTATCGTAGCTGGTTCTGAGCATGACATTAACATGGTTGAGGGCGAATCGAAAGAAATTCAGGAAGCTGAATTAGTTGAGGCTATCAAATTTGCACACACTGCTATTAAATTACAGTGTTTAGCTCAAAAAGAATTAACCATTGAAGTTGGTAAAACCGAAAAACGCGTTTACAGCCACGAACACAGCAACGAGGATTTGAAAAAAGCAATCTACGCTGCAACTTACGATCAGGTTTATGCTATCGCTTCTTCTGCTTCCGGCAAAGACGAGCGTGGTGCTAAATTTAAAGAAGTACGTGATACTTATATCGCTACTTTAGGCGAGATTGATGATGTTACCAAATTCTTAGCTAAAAAATATTACCACGATGTTGAGTACGATGCTATCCGTAATCTGGTATTAGACGAAGGTAAACGTTTAGATGGCCGTAAAACTACCGAGATCCGCCCAATCTGGAGCGAAGTAAGTTACTTGCCTGCTGCTCACGGTTCTGCCGTATTTACCCGTGGCGAAACTCAATCATTAACCACTGTTACTTTAGGTGCTAAGGATGATGAGCAAATGATTGATGGTGCGTTTATTAACGGCTACCAGAAATTCATTTTACACTATAACTTCCCAGGCTTCTCAACTGGTGAGGTTCGCCCTAACCGTGGTGCTGGCCGTCGCGAAATTGGTCACGGTAACCTGGCTATGCGTTCATTAAAACGCGTATTGCCTGATGCTGATGAGAATCCATATACTATCCGCGTAGTTTCTGATATACTGGAGTCAAACGGTTCGTCGTCAATGGCAACAGTTTGTGCAGGTACCTTGGCTTTGATGGATGCTGGTGTTAAAATTACTAACCCGGTATCTGGTATTGCAATGGGATTGATCACTAACGAAATGGGTACTAAATATGCTATCCTTTCTGATATCTTAGGTGATGAAGATCACTTAGGTGATATGGACTTTAAAGTAACGGGTACTAAAAACGGTATCGTTGCTTGCCAGATGGACTTAAAAATCAATGGCTTATCTTATGAAGTATTAACCAACGCTTTAGATCAGGCTAAAGAAGGCCGTTTACATATCTTAGGCGAAATGGCTAAGACTTTAAGCGCACCTCGTGAAGATTACAAACCGTTTGCTCCGCGTATCGTTACCATTAAAATCGATAAAGAATTTATTGGTGCAGTTATCGGTCCCGGTGGTAAAATTATCCAGGAAATGCAACGCGAAACCGGTGCTACTATATCTATCGAAGAGAAAGATAACCAGGGTATCGTACAAATATTTGCAGACGACAAAGCATCTATCGATGCAGCCGTTTCACGTATCCGCGCTATCGCTTCTAAACCAGAAGTTGGTGAAGTTTACGAAGGCAAAGTAAGATCAATTATGCCTTTCGGTGCATTTGTTGAGATTATGCCAGGTAAAGATGGTTTATTACACATTTCAGAAATCGATCACAAACGTATCGAAACTATGGATGGCGTATTTGAAGTAGGCGAGATGGTTAAAGTAAAACTGATCGACATCGATAAACAAGGTAAACTTAAGTTATCGCGCAAAGTTTTATTGCCAAAGCCAGAACGTAATACCGAGCCCAAAGCTTAATTTATTGTAAATCAATAAATTAAAAGGCCTTCAGTTTTGAAGGCCTTTTTTGTTTTAATTTTTTTTCAACATTTTAAAACAATTTACGCGATTGTGTATTTTAGAGAATAATAATGTTGCGTAATCCTGTGAAATACCCCGTTTGTTTTAAACTATGATAGCTACCGGACAAGATCCATTAGATTTTTTGAATGACAAGCCGGTAATTAGTCAAACTACACAAACCGACATTGTGCAGTCGTTGCTGTACGAAATTGTGCGGGTAAAAGAGCTGATTAAGTATTACGAAGAGATTCCCAACGGCGCAGGTCAGCTTGGCGCATCCATACTCACTGAACTGGTATCCGAAGCCTATAACTCTTTGGTAAATTATGATACCGAACTCATGAATAAATACTACGACCTGTTGTTGCATTGTGATTGATTGTTGTTCATTGGTTCAATGGCTCATTAGTTCATTGTCTTTTCTATTTAGATAATACCTTTCGATATTTTGGCTATAGATATGGTTATCCATTTGTCTTTTCTATCTAAAATTGACACCAATGAACAACTGAACCAATGAACTAATAAACCAATAACATATCTTTGGCCGCATGAACCACATCATTGCACCGTCTATCCTGGCAGCTGATTTTGCCAACTTACAACGTGATACCGAAATGGTTAATAACAGTGAGGCCGACTGGTTTCACATCGATATAATGGACGGCCTTTTTGTGCCTAACATCTCCTTTGGTTTCCCGGTAATGAAGGCTGTTGCCAAATACGCTAAAAAGCCACTTGATGTGCATTTAATGATTGTTGACCCTGATCGTTACCTGCAGCAATTTAAAGAAGCCGGTGCTTATAGCATTACTGTACACATGGAAGCCTGTACACACCTGCACCGCACAGTACAAGCCATTAAAGAGCTGGGTTGTAAAGCTTCGGTTGCATTAAACCCTCATACACCGGTGGCCTCGCTGGTTGATATTATTGGCGATCTGGATATGGTGCTTATCATGTCTGTTAACCCGGGCTTCGGTGGTCAAAAGTTTATACCCAATACTTACAAGAAAATAAAAGAGCTGAAAGCGTTGGCTTCCGCAGAAAATCCGGACCTGATTATTGAAATTGATGGGGGAGTAGACCAAACAAATGTTAATAACCTGCTCGAAGCCGGGGCGACTGCACTGGTTGCAGGTAACTCTGTATTCTCGGCCGCCGATCAACAAAATGCTATTAAACAGCTCAAAAACCCACTAAAATCATAGATTTTATATAGTTTGATACTTGTGTGCCCGTAAACTTATTAAACAGATCAGTATAATAATAGCGCACTGTTAATAAATCATTGATTTTTTTGCCAAAATAATATTCCAATTCTTTAATTTCGGGGCGGCTAATCAATCCTTTTAACCCTTAGCCCAATATAAAAATAACTGATATGAAACACAATTTTGGAGCCGGTCCAGGCATCCTGCCTCACGAGGTATTAAAACAAGCTGCGGAAGCTGTTGTGAATTTTAATGGTATTGGTCTTTCAGTACTTGAGATTTCGCATCGTTCGTCCGAGTTTGAGGCAGTGCTTGATGAAGCCGTTAAGCTTGTAAAAGAGCTTTTCAGCGTTCCGGACGGTTACTCGGTTTTATTTTTACAAGGCGGTGCAAGCACACAGTTTGCTTTGGTGCCTTATAACCTGCTACCAGAAACTGGTAAAGCTGCTTATGTAGAGTCGGGCGTGTGGGCAAACAAGGCGTTGAAAGAAGCCAAATACTTTGGTGGTGTAGAGGTTATTGCTACTTCTAAAGAAAGCAACTTTACTTATATCCCTAAAGATTTTACCGTACCATCTGATGCTGCTTATTTGCATTTAACTTCAAATAATACTATTTACGGTACGCAATTGCACGAGTTCCCGGCATCATCTGTTCCGGTTGTTTGTGATATGTCTTCAGATATCTTCAGCCGTAAAGTTAATGTGGCCGATTTCGGTATCATCTATGCCGGTGCTCAGAAAAACATGGGCCCTGCAGGTGTTACTTTAGTAATTGTTAAGGATGAGATTTTAGGCAAAGCAGATCGCAAGATCCCGGCTATGTTTAACTATCAGACGCAGATTGAAGGTGGCTCAATGTACAATACGCCTCCTGTATTTGCTATCCTGGTATCTATGCTTACCCTGCGCTGGTTAAAAGCTAAAGGTGGTGTAGAAGCTATCGAAAAAGAGAACGATGCCAAAGCTGCTGCATTATATGCTGAGATTGACCGTAACCCATTATTTAAAGGTGTTTGCGTACCGGAAGACCGTTCTAAAATGAACGTTTGTTTTGTGGTAGAAAACCCGGAGCACGAAAAACCATTCCTTAAATTCTGCGATGAAAAAGGTATCGTAGGTATTAAAGGCCACCGTAGCGTGGGCGGTTTCCGTGCATCAATTTATAACGCATTGCCAATTACCAGCGTACACGTGCTGATTGATGCCATGCAGGAGTTTGCTGAGAAAAATAAGTAATTAGTTGCGTGGTTGATTGTGTGAGTAGTTGATAGGTTTTAATCAACCTAATCCAGCTCAATCAACCTAATCAACTTTAGAAACCCATTCAAAGATAACGAAATGATCAAAATATTAGCCAATGATGGCATAGACCCGATAGGCAAAAAAATGCTTGAAGAAGCAGGCTTCGAGGTTGACACAAATACTATCCCACAGGATGAGTTACCTGTTAAACTACAGGCTTATGATGGTATTACAGTTCGCAGTGCAACTAAAGTGCGTAAAGCATTAATTGATGCCTGCCCTAATTTAAAAATGATTGGCCGTGGCGGCGTTGGCGTTGATAATATTGACGTTGAGTACGCTAAAGAAAAAGGTATCCCAACTTATAATACTCCGGCTTCTTCTTCAAACTCTGTTGCTGAATTGGTATTCGGCCACCTGTTTACAGGTGCACGTTTTCTGCAAGACAGCAACCGTAAAATGCCGGTTGAAGGCGGTACCAAATTTAACGACCTGAAAAAGTCTTATGCTAAAGGTGCTGAGTTACGTGGCAAAACTTTGGGTATCCTTGGTTTTGGCCGTATCGGAAAAGCGGTAGCTAAAATTGCTTTAGGTGTTGGTATGGATGTATTGGCGTTTGATGTTTACGACTTTGATACTGAGCTGGAATTAGAATTAGGCGGTGGTAACGTTGTTAAAGCTTCTGTTAAAAAAGCAACCCAGGAAGAGATCATTGCACAAAGTGATTTCGTAACCCTGCACACTCCGTTTATCGAAAAACCAATCCTTGATGCCGAAACCTTCGCTAAAATGAAAAAAGGCGCAGGTGTAATCAACTGTTCACGTGGCGGATTAATTGACGAGCTGGCTTTGGTTGATGCCTTAAACAGCGGTCAGATCTCATTTGCCGGTCTTGATGTATTTGATAATGAACCTACACCAAGAGCAGAGATCTTAGCTCATCCTAAAATCTCTTTAACCCCTCACATCGGTGCTTCTACCAACGAAGCTCAGGAGCGTATTGGTGTTGAGTTAGCTACGTTGATCATTAATCACTTTAAAGCTTAGTTATTAGAGACAATAAGCAAGAGACAGGAAACAAGACCTGATCTTACAAATAACAAGAAAGGCTGCTCAATTTGAGCAGCCTTTCTTGTTATTTATAAGGGTGGAACGTTCCACATGTTCCATATTACAAACTTAAAAGTCGGTATTGTACCAAGTGGTATAATTATATTTATATTTATTTGATATTCAATTTATTATATCATTAAAAGATATGCTTTTTGATTCGTGCCCTGTTCCACTAAAAATGACCTGAAAGTCCTTCTTAGTGACAAAATTTTGGCCGAAAATGCTCTACACCCGTCATGCCGAACTTGTTTCGGCACCCTACAGGACAGGTCGCAGATTTTACTCTACGCATTTGTCATTGCGAGCGATAGCGTGGCAATCTCGTCGCCAATGTTTATTCGATCGGTGTAGCAACGATTGCCACGTCGTTCCTCCTCGCAATGACAAAAAAGGGATGATTTGTCTAATAATTATACCTAAAATAAGTATCCTTAAAATCCTTATGCATGGCCTGGAAACGCTCACCTACGGTCTTCAAAAACGCCTCGTCCAGTATTTCAAATACACTGTTTACGCCATCAGTTAAGTCAATTTCGGGCACTTTGTAAATCTGTTCAAAAGTTCCGCGCTCAATCTTGATAATGAATTTCTGGTTCATGCTCAAAATCGAGATCTTAAAATCGGGGTGCGGTAGTTCGGCAATAATTCTCATTGTTCAACAAAATTAAGTAATCCTTTTAAAGGATCGGCATCATGCAAAGTGCCAAATGATTCGATGGGCCTGAAACGGGCGAAAAGTTCTTCACTGTACCAATCTTCGCTGCGGGTTTTCTTAATCACCTCGGCATGCTCGCGAGATCGGTAGGCGAATGCTTTTACATCATCCACACTTTCCCAGATCGAAAATGTAGCCTGGCGGTAAATAGGTGCTTCGCCAATACCTATCGAAGTTACGTAGCCTTTGGCAGTTGCCATAATATTAGCAACTTCATCCACGTTCGACCAAAAGTTTTTTAACCTACGAGTGCGAATGGTGGCACGGGTTAATACAGCAACCGGGCCGTTATAGTCGGCATTATTACCATTGCCAAAAGGCTGTTTGCCATCCCATTTGCCGTGGCTTTGAATGGGGTCTAAAAGTATAGTCCAGCCTTCCTGTGCAAAAAGCTTCCACCAGCCTGTTATAAACGATTTTTTCTGAAACTGATCGAAATCTTCACGGCTTTTCCAAACGGCTAAAAGTCCCCATTGCTGCCAATCGGGTTTAAGGTCAAAGGTGCCGTTACGGCCACTGCCTAGCAGTTTCCAAAAGGTGCATCCCTTGCGTAAACTTAAAGGTAAACGGTGTATGGCCATAGCTAACAGGGCTATAGGAATTAGTGGCTTACGGTAACGGATTATGGTAATACTGGTTAACATGGGTAGGGCGAAGTAAGCCAATAAATATGATATTTCGCTTATTAAACTAAGGCAATTGTGTTATACTTTTGTCAAATGGCAGAGGATTTAAAAATTATCGATACTACTGATAAAGCTGAGCAATATCAATCGCTCATCCCACAAATAGAAGGCCTTTTATATGGCGAAACAGACCTGGTTGCAAACCTGGCAAACGTGGCTGCTGCGTTAAAAGAGCAGTTTAAATGGTTTTGGGTAGGCTTTTACCTGGTGAAGAATGGCGAACTGGTTTTAGGCCCGTTTCAGGGCCCGGTTGCCTGTACACGGATAGCCAAAGGTAAAGGCGTTTGTGGTGCAGCATGGGAGCAGGCTAAAACTTTGGTTGTGCCCGATGTTGATGCTTTCCCCGGTCATATTGCCTGCAGTTCGTTGTCACGGTCAGAGATTGTTTTACCATTATTTAATAATGGTGAAGTTTGGGCTGTATTAGATGTGGATAGCGAAGAGCTTGACCAGTTTGACGAAACTGATGCCAAATACCTGGAGCAGATTGTAAAGCTGGTAGCTTTTAATGGATAAGATCTACCTGATCTCTGGCCTCGGTGCCGACTATCGCTTATTCAAGCATATCGAATTGCCGGGTTACGAGGTGGTTCATATACATTGGATAGAACCGGAAAGCAGTGATACTTTAACCACGTATGCCGGTAAGTTAGTAGCTGAATATGGTGTGCAGCCAAACGCCATTGTAATGGGCGACTCTTTGGGTGGGATGCTTACTATTGAAATAGCTAAACAGGTAAAGTTGCGTAAAGCTATCCTGATCTCAAGCATCAAAACCAGTGATGAAGCGCCCTGGTATTTTAGTTTCTTTCGCAATTTTCCTGTTTATAAACTCATTCCCGGTAAGTTTTTTACTTCGCTTGGTGTGCTTATAAAACCTGTTTTTGGAACAATGAGTAAAGAGGATGGAGCCATGTTTGGGTCAATGCTCGAAAATTCATCGCCCACGTTTATTAGCTGGGCGATGCATGCTGTTTTAAATTGGGAAAGCAAAACCCTTGTACCAAACGTTTACAATATTACAGGCAATAAGGATATGGTATTCAACTATAAAAAAATTAAAGACGCTACCATTATCGATGGCGGTACACACATTATGGTTTTTGATAAAGCGCAGCAAATTAACCAGCTATTGAAGGAGATTCTGCAGAAATGAAACTCCCAGAATCTTATTACCTCGATACCGACGTAGTTAAACTAAGCCGCGATTTGATCGGCAAATATCTATTCAGCCGACTGGATGGAGTGGTTACGGGCGGATATATTGTGGAGACCGAAGCCTACAATGGCGTTATTGATAAGGCATCGCATGCTTATGGTAACCGCTTAACGCCACGTACGCAAACCATGTTTATGCAGGGTGGCGTGGCTTATGTATATCTCTGCTATGGTATTCACGAAATGCTGAATATTGTTACCTCTGTAGAAGGCCAACCGCATGCCATATTAATCCGCGCTATTAACCCCACAATTGGGTTAGATATTATGCAGTACCGCCGCAATATGGCTGTTATAAAACCCAACATCACGATGGGGCCAGGATCTGTGGCTAAAGCATTGGGCGTATCGAGAAAGATTAATGGAATCAGTTTGCAAAGCGATACTTTATGGCTCGAAGACCAGGGTTTAACATTTACTGATGACGAGGTGGCTGCTATGCCCCGTGTTGGGGTTGATTATGCGGGCGACGATGCTTTACTACCTTATCGTTTTTACGTTAAAGGAAATAACTACGTAAGTAAACCAAATAGATAATATTTTAAACTAAAAGTAAATATTATGGTTGTATAATTAATAAATACAATCACAATATGGAATACGAATACGAACTAAAACGACTTGAAGGTATTGAACGTTTGCGCGGCATGATCGATAAGATTAAGACTGCCATGTTTACTACCTACAGCGCCACAGAAGGTTTCCATAGCCGCCCGATGGGTACCGCTCAACTGGATGTTGAAGGTAACCTGTGGTTCTTCACCAATCAGTTTTCGACCAAGATGGCCGAAATATCAATAGAGAACAAAGTATTGGTTACTTATGCAGATACAGAACGTAACAGCTATATAACTATAACCGGGCACGTGTATGTGTCTGATGACCGGGCTAAGATCCAGGAACTTTGGTCGCCTGTGTTAAATTTCTTTTTTCCATTGGGTCTTGATGATCCCAAGCTTGCTCTGATAAGGATTGATACTGAGCATGCCGAATACTGGGATACCAGCAGGAGTGAGATTGTGATCTTATTTAAACGGATTGAAGCGGCAATAAAAGGCAAAAAATTTGAACGCGATGAGCATAACGAGGTGGATTTATAAAATACAGGCGGATGAACATCTGCCTTTTTTGTAATATTGACCCAATGAATTTTGAAAATAGCCAGGCGTTTGCACAATCACTGGATGCGAACGATCAATTCCATAGTTTCCGCGATGAGTTTCATATCCCACAGCATGAGGGTAATAATGCCATATACCTTTGTGGCAACTCACTCGGGCTCCAGCCTAAAAGTACCGAAAGTGTCATAGCCAACCAATTGGCCGCCTGGAGGAATTTAGGGGTAGAGGGTTGGTTTGAAGGCAATGAACCCTGGCTGCAATATCATAAGCAGCTGATTAGCCCGCTGGCTAAGATTGTAGGTGCGCAAGAGAATGAGATTGCTGTTATGAACTCATTAACCGTGAATCTGCATTTGCTGATGGTGAGTTTCTATAAACCAGCAGGTAAACGATATAAAATATTAATGGAGGCAGGTGCTTTTCCGTCCGATCAATATGCGGTAGAGAGCCAGGTTAAGTTCCATGGTTTCGACCCATCAGATGCCGTTATAGAACTGTTTCCACGCGAAGGTGAATACATATTACGTACCGACGATATATTAGCCCAGATCGAAGCTAATGCCGATGAAATAGCTTTAGTGCTTTTTGCAGGTATAAATTACTATACAGGCCAACTGTTTGACTTGAAGGCCATTGCAGAAGCCGGGCACAAGGCAGGCGCTTATGTGGGGTTTGATCTGGCACATGCTGCAGGCAATGTGCCATTGAAATTACATGAATGGGGCGCCGATTTTGCCTGTTGGTGTTCGTATAAATACATGAACTCTGGCCCGGGTGGCATTAGTGGCATTTTTGTGCACGAGAAACATCATAACGATGATACGCTCGATCGTTTTGCCGGTTGGTGGGGCTACAGATTAGATACCCGCTTTAAAATGACGCAAGGCTTTCAACCAGAAATTGGTGCCGAAGGATGGCAGGTGAGTACAAGCCCAATTTTATTGATGGCTTCGTTGAACGCGTCGTTACAGTTGTTTGAAAAAGCAGGCAGCATAGAAGCTTTGAATAAAAAGAGCATTCAATTGACCGCATATCTCGAGTATCTGATTAATGAAGTAAATAAGGAAATTGGCTACGAGCATTTTAAGATCATCACACCGGCTAATCAACAGGAGCGGGGCAGTCAGCTTTCTATCATCTGCAAAAGTGATGGCAAGGCTATTTTCGATTACCTGGTAAGCAATGGTGTAATTGGCGACTGGCGCGAACCGGATGTGATCCGTATTAGCCCGGTGCCGTTGTATAACAGTTTCGAGGATGTTTACCAGGCTGCTAAATACCTGTTAGAAGCTGTTAAACAGGTAGTAAAGCAATAATGCTGAAGATAGCCTTCGACCCGATATACGCTCACCCATTACCGGAAGCCCACCGCTTCCCGATGCTGAAGTATGAGCTGATACCGGGGCAATTGCTGCATGAAGGTATTATCAGTCAGGAGAACTTGTTTTCCCCCGATCCGGTATCCGAAGAAATTGTGCTCTGGACGCACGAACAAACTTATTGGGAGCAGCTACGCGATTTAACTTTATCACCCAAAGATCAGCGCCGCACCGGTTTCCCGCTCTCAGCCCGTTTAGTAGAGCGTGAGTTAAGAATTGCGCAGGGAACTATAGATGGTTGCCATTATGCTTTTGAATACGGCATCGCTTTTAATATAGCTGGTGGCACCCATCATGCCGGCAGTAACTGGGGCGAAGGGTTTTGTTTGTTAAATGATCAGGCGATAGCCGCTAATTATTTGCTAAAGAAAGGTTTAGCGCAATCTATATTGATTGTTGATTTAGATGTGCACCAAGGTAATGGTACGACGCAAATCTTCGAGCATAACCCAGCGGTGTTTACTTTCTCGATGCATGGTGATAAGAATTTCCCATTCAGGAAAGAAAGATCAGATCTGGATATACCATTGCCGGATGATACCGGCGATGAAGAATTTCTCGAGATCCTCACCAAAACCCTGCCTAAACTCATCGCGCAGCAAAAGCCCGATTTTATATTTTATCTGGCAGGGGTAGACATCCTCGCTACCGATAAACTGGGCAAACTCAAAGTATCCAAAGAAGCCTGCAAAGCCCGTGATCAGTTTGTGCTGGAACAATGTAAGCTAAATAATATCCCGGTACAGGTAAGTATGGGAGGTGGTTACTCTACGGATATTAAGGATATTGTGGAGGCACACTGTAATACTTACAGAGTAGCGATTGATCTGTATTTCTGAGAGAAATAAATTAATCCGTCATGCCGAACTTGTTTCGGCATCCCACAGGACAGGTAGCAAACTTTGCATATCCGCTTAGCAAGTGGGGTGCTGAAACAAGTTCAGCATGACGGCAGCGGGTTATGCGGTATGGGTATAAGCGTGCTTCTTACTAATATTACTAAACCTCAAATAAAGTAAAACGGAAGCAGTCAACAACCCCAGCACCAACCCATACCAAACACCCATAACCCCTAAATGAAAATGTACGCCAAGTACATACCCAACCGGGATGCCTAAAACCCAGTAGGCCAAAAAGGTAATTAGGGTAGGGACGTTTACATCGCCCATACCACGTAATACACCCAAGCCAATTACTTGTGCGCCATCAAATAATTGGAATATTGCTGCCAAGATAAGTAGTTGTGCTGCAATAGCTATTACATTTTCATCTGAAGTATATATCCACGGTAACCAGTTGTGAAATATGGTGAAAATCAATGCAGTTATCGACATGAAAACCAATACCACATGGTAACTCGCAATGGCCGAATGCCGGAGATCGTCAAAGCGTTTACCTCCAAAAAAATTGCCCGACTTAATGGCTGCCGCTGCTGATACACCACTTGCCATCATGTAAGTAATAGAGGCCATATTAAGTGCTATCTGGTGCGCGGCCTGCGGTACAGCACCCATAGTACCAATAATAATAGCAGCGCCGCCAAATGCGCTAACCTCAAAGGTGTATTGCATAGCCACAGGTGCACCAATTTTAATTAATTGTTTAATGCGCGATTTGCTGATGCTCTCTAAAATAAAACCTTTTAAATAGGCTTTAAAACGTGCAGAGCGCAATACGTAAAACGACATGATAATGGCCATCATGGTACGGTCGATCAAGGTACTGTAGCCCACACCGCGGATCCCCATAGGATGAATGCCGAACAGGCCTTTTACAAATGTGATGCCCAGAATGATATTCAACACATTACCCCATATCGAAATCTTCATGGCCTGCTTGGTGAAGCCAAGCCCTTCTGCAAATTGCTTAAAGGTTGTAAACAACATCATAGGGATTACGGAGATGCCTAATAAAAGCAGGAACGGTTTCGCCTGTGCAATTACATCGGCAGATTGATCCAAGTGGTTTAACATTAATACCGCACCGAAGTAGATCAACAGAAATAGTATCACACTACTGATGATGTTTACCAGTAAACTATTGGCCAGTAGTTTACCGCATTCGTGAAAATCCTGTTTGCCGTTTTGCTGTGCGATGAGTGGTGTTAAGGCATAAGACATACCCAGGCCAATTACCATAACAATCATAAACATGGCATTAACCAGTGATACTGCCGCCAAAGCCACTGTACCTGCAAAGTGGCCCACAATAATGCTATCGGAAGTTTGTACGAGAATATGCCCCAATTGCGAGATTACCACCGGAATAGCCAGTTTAAGGTTGTCCCGGTAATGGGGTTTGTATTTGGCTAAAAATTGTTGCATAACGGCGGTTAGTATTGGCCGTCAAAAATAGGGTTTTTGAGTTTGATCTTATGCCGCTGTGTAAAACTCTTCTTTCTCGGTAGTATGCACACGTATAACACCGGATAATACGAGATCAACCATGATGCGCTGGGCACGGCGGCGGCTCAGGTTTAATAATGTACAGTATTCCTTTACAGTAATACGGTCGTGCGTTTCCAGGTATTCGAGCAAGGCTTTTTCTTTGGTAGAATATTCGATCAATACGCCTTTATCATCATTGGAGCGCTTCAGCACATCAACTACAATTTTGCTGGCCAATACGCTTTTGTCTTTCACGCGTACGTATACCCACCATTTGCCATCATCGCCCAGGGCATAGTGGGGTTTAAGGTCGCTTTCGGGTATTTCTACAATCAGAACTAACTTATCGTCAACATAAACCTCTTCGAAATTGGGTTCCAGTGCTGGTTTGGCAAAAAAGTGAGCCGCTTTAGTAATCATGTAGCGTTCTTCTTCTTCGTCTTTTACACCCTTAATGGTACCGTCATCAGCAACACCAATAAGCAAACGTCCGCCCTTGTTGTTGGCGAAAGACACCATAGTTTTAGCTATCTTTTCGCAGCTGGTTATGGTTTTCTTAAAATCTTGTGTTACGGTTTCACCTTCCAGTATCAGTCTCTTAATGTTCATGCCCCTCGTTGTGTTATGGTGTAATGTAAGGTGTTTTAATCTCCATCCAAGTATTTGGATCGGCCAATGGCACAAAACCAAACTGTTCGTACAGGCTATGTGCGTCTTTGGTAGCTAACGACCATCTGCGCAACCCCTGCAATTCGGGATAGCTTTTGATGGTATGTATCAGCCATTTACCCAAGCCATGCCCACGGTGTTCTTCACTGATAAATACATCGCAGATATAAGCAAATGTAGCCTTGTCGCTAATTACCCGCGCAAAACCTACTGTAACATTATCTTTATAAATGCCGAAGCATATTGAATTATCTACTGCGCGTTTGAAAACATCTTCGGGCATGCCTTTTGCCCAGTATGATTCATTGACTAACAGGTAATATACGGAATCTACATCAAGTAATTGTTTGTCTGTTGAAATACTGTATCCATTTTGTATGCAGTTGTTTATTAGTTCGTCAGTCACCATTACTTTGTAGATTTTATGCAGGTTTTTCGGTAAAGTTTAGATTACGAATGTAAACTTCGTTGTTTACTGTTACGCAAACTTCGCCCACTTTATTGTAAAATTCTATGTTGAAAATACGCGTGTATTTTCCCTCGGTGTTAATAATATTTTCGGCTTCGGCAATGTCGTCATCCGTAAGTGTAGCTGTAAAACGCAGGTCGGTGCTACCCGGTTTTAAAAAATTGATTTGGGCCGACTTACTCCATACAATAACCTTATATCCCTTGTTAATCAATACCTGGTGCATCATGATGGGATGGAAGGGGTCGGCAGCGCAAAACAATGTTCCGCCAAAGATGGCCTGATTATAATTGATGTTAAACAGACTCTTGTTAACCTTTACCGTAGTGCTTTTAAAATCTTTAGAGATATTAACCACCCAGATACGCTGAAACAAAAGCGGGGGATAAAACCGCAGTCCCCATTTAAGTAAAGAAGCCGTGATAGCCATAAGCCGAATATCAGTATAATGACTTATTGTTGAAATAGGGAAGGGTAATTATTTATGCACATTAGAGATGTCCATTTTGCTTTTGTCATTCAGAACGCAGTGAAGAATCTTCTGCGGTAATACACGACGGTAATACAGAGCGTAGAAGATCCATCGCTATCGCTCTGGATGACAAAAGATTAATCACCAATTAATAAATCCAAACATTTGATTAATGCCGGCGTTAATAGTATGCATCTGATTGATTAACAGTTTAATTCAATAACTATGAAAAAGAACATTTTAAAATTCGCTTTAGCGACAATATTTGCAGGTACTATGGCGGTAGGTTGTAGTTCCGAAAAATCGGCAAGCAGCAGTTCAGACAGTACCAAAATGGACTCCACTAAAATGAGCGCTCCGGCTACTGATTCTGTTAAGACCGATACAGTGAAGAGGGATACAACAAAGACTCCTGCTAAATAATATTTCTTTTATTAAAAGGAGAGGCCCGTCTATTAGTCGGGCCTTTTTGTGTTTTATGGCGAATTTTTAAATGAAAATTATTGTTAATCTATAGTTAATTATAATTGTTTATCAATTACTTGTGTATTTCAATTAATGTATTTATTTAGATTAAGTGAGAGGTTAAATAGGCACTTGCTAAAATATTGCAGCAGTCTTTGTGTACACGTTTCGAGTACTTCAGCAACGTATCTATCGAACCGATTTTGTCATTCTGAAAGTAATGGAGAATCTCCGGCGCCCTGAATTTATTCTGTTAATTCCTTAATTCAGTAAATTCTGGTTCAAGACTATTTATTGAAGAAGATTCTTCGCTGGCGCTCTGAATGACAAGATGCGGAATAAGAAAGTTTACAAACAAAAAAGGTCCGGCACATTTGTGCCGGACCTTTTTTAAGAGAGAGAAAACTCTTTAAGCGCTGACAATAGCCGGCTTAATAATTTTACCCGCAGAATATATTTTACGAACCTGGTAGGTTTTTTTGTTTTGCGATTCGAAGTAGGTACGCACGTTAATTTCAGCCAGGATACCCAGTGTGATTAGTTGCACGCCGCCTAGTAAAAGGATCAATCCCAGAATCAACATTGGTTTGCCCCAAATGTCGTGGCCCATTATTTTAAGTACCAGTAGATATAAATTAATCAGCACACCAAAGAAGAATAACGTAAAACCAATGCTACCGAAAAGGTGCATAGGTTTTTGGATATACTTGCGGAAGAATACCATCAGGATTAAATCGCTGATTACCTTAAATGTGCGGTTAATACCGTATTTAGATTTACCGTGGATGCGGGCATGGTGGGCAACATCCACCTGGGTAATACGGGCACCCTGTTGTTTAGCCAGTACCGGGATAAAGCGGTGAAGCTCGCCGTATAATCCTAAGTTCTGCGCAATTTCAGTACGAAAGATCTTTAAGGTACAACCGTAATCTTTAATGTAAACACCAGTCATCTTACGGATCATGGCGTTAGCAATTTTGCTTGGTATTTTGCGCAGAAACATACCGTCCTGGCGATTTTTGCGGTTACCTGCTACTACGTCCCAATCTTCATCCTTCAGCTTTTGCAGCATAGAGGGGATGTCTTTAGGGTCGTTTTGTAAATCACCATCCAATAGGGCAATATATTCGCCTTCGGCATGGTCAATACCAGCGGTCATGGCAGTACTTTGTCCGTAATTTTTGCGCAGCTCAACCAGTTTAACGCGGCTGTTATCGTTTTTAATAATCTCCTGTTGTGTACCATCTTCAGATCCATCGTCAACAAAAACTACCTCATAATCAATACCAGACAATGCTGAATTGATTTCGGCAATAAGCGGACTAATGTTTTCTTTCTCGTTGAGTACTGTAATGACTACTGAAAGTTCGGGCATGTGGAAATTATGTTATTGGGAGGCAAAGATAAGATTTTTAAATTTCGAATTTCGAATGTTCAATTTCGGATTTCCAAAAAGCGCGTCATTGCGAGGTACGAAGACAACCGACCATAGGGAGCTCATCAATACAAATGAAAAAACAAAACACATTTATTGATAATCTCAGACCTATTATCACTATCCTTACATAAGGCATAACCCGTTTTTTATTAGGAATGGTAGAGTGCTTTATCATCATCAGTGGATGTAACTTTTCTTTGACCGCCAAAGAAAAGTCACCAAAAGAAAGATCGTGGCTGCTTTATTTTCTATGAATGTTTCTGCTGTGGCTAATGTTGTGCTGCCCGAAAATCAAGAGGCCACATTGTTAGGTTATTAAAGGTTCGTCTGAGCAGTTGTCCAATTGGTTTCCTGTCTTGATTCTTGGCTCTCGATTCTTGATTCTCTTCGAAGCTACTCTTCCTGATCAGCATGCATCATTTCTTCCTTGCGCATTGGCATGGCATCAATAAGGCCAAATAGTTTTTTTGTGGTTACAGGCTGGTGGCTGCGTAGTTTTTCACCATTGTCTTTACCAATCAGCAATACTGTAAAGCCCGAACGGATGTGGTTTGTTTTGGCTGCAGCCGACTTTGAATCATAGATCATTACTTCAACATCGCGTTGTTGTAAACCTGCTTTATCGGCCATCAAAAGTTGCTCCTGCTGCTTCAACGCACTTTGTGATGATTTGTCTGCAAACAATAATACGGTACGTTTAGCGGTATGTTGTGTGTAATTGCCTATCACCAGCATGCCCATTATAAGGTGTTTCAACATAATACATTAACATGCTCAATTAAAAATTGTTGCGTAAAGTATATTATAACATTTTCGCGACAAATAGCCCTAAAACGGTTAATCTTAAAATTCTTATATTTGCGGCTTCAAAATGAATAAGAAAGTCGCTTTTTATACGCTGGGTTGTAAGCTGAATTATTCGGAGTCGTCTGCTATTGGCCGCCAGTTTACACAGGCAGGTTATCAGTCGGTTACGTTTACAGATGAGCCCGATATCTTTGTAATTAACACCTGTTCGGTAACTGAAAACGCTGATAAAAAGTGTAAAAAGATAGTAAAGGAAGCACTTAAAATTTCGCCCGAAGCATACATCGTTGTGGTGGGTTGCTATGCACAATTAAAGCCTGTTGAGATTTCCGAAATACCGGGTGTTGACATGGTGCTTGGCGCTGCCGAGAAATTCCAGATCATAGATCATATTACGGATCTAACCAAGCAGCCTAAAACGCTGATCTATAATCAGCCGGTGTCTGAGGCTAAGGAATTTGTTACCTCTTATTCATTTGGCGACCGTACCCGTACTTTCCTGAAAGTGCAGGATGGCTGCGATTACTCATGTACTTTCTGCACCATTCCGCTGGCTCGCGGTAACAGCCGAAGCGATAATATCGAAAACGTATTAAAGCAAGCTGCTGATATTGCTGCATCTGGTGTACGCGAAATTGTATTGACCGGTGTTAACCTCGGCGATTTCGGTTTGCAGAATGGCGAGCGTGTAAATAAATTCATCGACCTGGTAAAGGCGTTGGATGAGGTAGAAGGGATAGACCGGATCAGGATCTCGTCTATCGAACCTAATTTATTGACTGACGAGATCATTGAATTTGTAGCCACTTCGAAAAGATTTGTTCCGCATTTCCATATCCCGCTGCAATCTGGTTCTGATAAAATATTAGGCCTAATGCGCCGCCGTTACAAACGTGCTTTATATTCCGACCGTGTAGCCAGGATCAAGGCATTAATGCCAGACTGTTGTATTGGTGTAGACGTAATTGTTGGTTTTCCAGGTGAAACCCGTGAAGACTTTATCGATACCTATAATTTCCTGAACGAACTGGATATTTCATACCTGCACGTATTTACTTACTCGGAACGTGAAAATACTTTGGCCGCCGAAATGGGTGGCGAAGTGCCGGGATCAACCCGTGCCGAAAGAAGCAAAATGCTGCATATACTTTCTGATAAAAAACGCCGTTCTTTTTACGAATCGCAACTGGGATCAACCGGCCAGGTTTTGTTTGAGGGAGATATTAAAGAGGGTTATATGCATGGCTTTACCCGCAACTACGTGAAGGTAAAGACGAAATACGACCCCATACTGGTGAATGAGCTACGTACGGTTACTTTAACCGCCATAGCGCCAGATGGTGATGTTGAAATTACAGAAAGCGAAGAGATATTAGTTCATTAAGTTTTATATTCGCTCCAAAATACTACCTGAATGTTTCCAACCCTTTCTGACCTAATCAGATATTTTACCGGTGCTAACATACCGTTGCCTTTTCAAACTTTTGGCTTCTTTGTAGCCCTTGCTTTTATGGCTGGTTACGGGGCTTTTGGCGAAGAGTTTAAACGTAAAGAGAAACTGGGCTACATTAAGCCTGTTGAGAAAACGGTAACCATTGGCAAACCCGTTCAATGGACTGACCTGATAGGCAATGGCTTTTTCGGTTTTATTGCCGGTTATAAATTGCTTGATGCTGTACTGAACTATCACGACCTGGTAAATGATCCGCAGGATTTTATTTTGTCGCTTCGCGGAAACTGGATTGGTGGTATTTTAATGGGCGTAGGTTTTGTTTACTGGGCTTATGCCGATGGTAAAAAACAGGAACTGGCCGAACCAATTACCAAACGTGTAATTGTACATTCTTACGATTTATTGGGCAGCATTTTAGTTTGGGCGGCTGTATTTGGCTTTGCCGGAGCGAAGCTGTTTAATGCTTTAGAGAACTGGGACGATTTTATGAAAGACCCGGTAGGCATGTTGATCGGCTTTAGCGGATTAACTTTTTACGGTGGTTTAATTTGCGGCGGTGCTGCTGTATTATATATTGCCAATAAAAATGGTATTAAGCCATTGGATATGCTGGATGTGGGCGGTCCGGGTATGATGCTGGCTTACGGTGTTGGCCGTATTGGCTGCCAGATGAGCGGCGATGGCGACTGGGGGATCCCCAACCTTGACCCCAAACCACATTGGTTAAGCTGGGCACCGGACTGGATGTGGTCGTTCAAGTTTCCTCATAATGTTAACGGTGTCGATTTTAATAATCATATACCAGATTGTATAGGTAAGTATTGCAACGAGTTACGTTTGCCGGTTTATCCAACTTCGTTCTACGAATCCGTAATCTGTATCCTGCTGTTTTTGGTGCTTTGGAGCCTGCGCAATAAGCTTAAACCATTGCCGGGATTAATGTTCGGTATTTATTTGATCTTAAACGGCATCGAACGTTTCTTTATCGAGCTGATCCGTGTAAATACACGCTACCATATCGGCAGCCTATCATTCACTCAAGCCGAACTGATTTCACTTTGTTTAGTAATAGGAGGGATTGCACTTTGTGTTAATGCTTTCCGTAAAAAACAAACCTTAACGCATGCCGGATAAAACTTTAGGCCAAAAGATACTGGGTAACCAGTTTTTACGGTTCATTGTATCGGCAGGGGCTGGTTTCCTGGTCGATATTGGTTCTTATTACATATTCTATCATAACCTGTTTAAACGGGATAGTTACGAGATCATCAATTATCACGTCAGTAATTATATCCTGTCGTTAAGCATTTCGTTTTTTCTGGGCGTGATTGTCAATTTCCTGATTACCCGGTATATGGTGTTTTCGGAATCTAAATTGCAACCGGCACAGCAGTTTCTAAGATTTTCTTCTGTCGCATTTATTGGCTTCTTTGCCAACCTGGCCATCTTAAAAGTAATGGTTGTTTACCTGCACATGTATCCACCGGTTGCACGCCCGGCTGCTGCTTTAAGTTTATTTTTCGCAAGCTTTTTTATCCATAAACTGTTTTCATTTAACTTAAAACTACGAGATCATGCTGGAAACCATAACCCTGCAGGTAATTGAAGTAGCCAAACAGGCAGGCGCTTTTATCCGTGAGGAACGCACCAAATTCAATTCAGACAAAATAGAGTATAAAGGCCTTAACGACCTCGTATCGTACGTTGATAAAACAGCCGAAGGTATAATTGTTGAAGCCCTCGAAAAGATATTACCCGAAGCTGGTTTCCTTACCGAAGAAAAAACCATCAAGCGTACCGGCGAACGTTACAACTGGATCATCGACCCGTTGGATGGTACCACTAACTTTATTCACGGTCTAACTGTTTTCTCAGTAAGTATCGCCCTCAAAGAATACGATGAACTGGTTGCCGGAGTAGTGTATGAAGTAAATCTCGATGAATGTTTCTATGCCTGGAAGGGTGCACCGGCTTATCTGAACGGCAAGGAGATCCATGTAAGTAAAGCACCTAAAATTGCTGATAGCTTACTGGCTACCGGTTTCCCTTATTACGATTTTACTAAACAACCCCAATACATTGCCCTGTTTACCGATCTGATGCAGCACTGTCACGGCTTACGCCGTCTGGGTTCTGCCGCAACAGATCTGGCTTATACTGCTTGTGGTCGCTTTGATGGTTACTATGAATATAACTTAAAGCCATGGGATATTGCAGCAGGTATCATCATCGTTCGCCAGGCTGGTGGTACGGTTACAACCTTTATAGGTGGTAATGATGTGTTGGAGAAATGTGATATCGTTGCTACCAATGCTTTAATTGGTGATGAATTGGTAGAAAAGATAGGGGAGTATTTCGTTTCTTAGATTTCACTGATTTTAGACGGTGATTTCACCGATGCATTCCATTGCGTCATTGCGAGGTACGAAGCAATCCCCGACCTACAGAGCCGCTCTGTACCGTTCGCGATTGTTTTATACCCTTACTTCAACAGCCTGAATATCTCCCAATGATGCCCAAAACGATCAGCGATTCTGCCCAGTCTGTACCCATAATCCTGATTTGCTACCGGATAAATTTCTTTGGCACCAGCAGCAATAGCACGAGCTGCTGCTACGTCCGGATCCATTACCTGTAAACCCATGCGAATGGTTGTGCCACCCAATGTCTCCGGACTAAAATTGCCATGTTCGGGGCTCTCGTCTGCTACCAGAAAATTGACGGCATCAATAGCAAGTTGCGCTACAACTGCACCATCTGGGTCTCGTACAACAAATACTTCTGTTGCGCCGAAAGCATTTTTATAGAACTCTATTGCAGCATTGCCATTCCGCACGGATAAAGTAGGGAGAAGGATTGTTGATATGATTTCCATAAGAAGGTAAATTGGTATGTGAAGTTAGGAAATTTATTTTACGCTATTATCGTCATTGCGAGGAACGAAGCAATCCCCGACCTGCAGAGCCACTCTGTATAATTTGCGATTGCTTCGTTCCTCGCAATGACGGTGTGCTTAGGTAACAAAAAAGGCGATCCAATTTAGACCGCCTTTTTATATATCACTGAAATCACCATGCAATCGGTGAAATCAAATTCAATTACATAGCTTCAGAAACAACTTCCTGTACTTCTGGTACCATACGTTTAAGCAGGTTTTCGATACCGGCTTTAAGGGTAATGGTTGATGATGGGCAACCACTGCATGAACCACGCAATTCAACAGTTACAACACCTTCAGTAAATGATTTATAAGCGATAGCGCCACCATCCTGTTCAACAGCCGGGCGAACGTAATCGTGCAGGATTTGCTGGATTTTAACCTCTGCATCTGTACCTTCAAAGTTTACATCAGCTTGCTCTTCTTCCTGAACCTTTAATTCAGACTCAACAGCACCTTTTACAAACTCCTTGATAATCGGTTCAATATCATCCCACTCGCTGCCTTCGGTTTTGGTTACCGTAACAAAGTTACTGGCGAAGAATACACCATTTACAAATGAGAATTTAAAAAGCTCTTTTGCAAAAGTTGATTTTTCTGCGCTTTCTTTGGTAGGATAATCCACACTGCCATTGATCAGCAACTTGTTAACAATGAACTTCATTGTTGCCGGGTTAGGTGTGCTTTCGGTATATACGTTGATATTCATGAGAATTTCTTTTTAGTCTTAATCTATATTAGCAAAGTTATACAGTAAAATCATTTAAAGTGTTATGCTATGTTGTTTTGACCTATACATGACTATATGCCCGTATAGTTTCCTGGCGTTATATTCTTCAGTTCCTGTTTGGTGCTTTCATTCACATCAAGTCCGTCCACAAAACCTGCTATCGTTTCAGCATTAATGCCTGTATTAACGCGTGTAAGCTCTTTTAAAGCCTCATAAGGGTTTGGATAGCCATCGCGACGGAGAATGGTTTGTATAGCCTCTGCAACCACGGCCCAGTTAGCTTCCAGATCGGCATTTAAAGCAGCTTCATTTAGCAATAACTTGTTTAAGCCTTTCATTGTCGATTTAATGGCGATCAAAGTATGCGCAACCGGCACGCCGATGTTACGCAGTACAGTAGAATCTGTTAAATCGCGCTGTAAACGAGACACCGGCAATTTAGCCGCTAAGTGCTCAAATAAAGCATTGGCAATACCCACGTTACCTTCCGAGTTTTCAAAATCAATCGGGTTAACCTTATGCGGCATGGCCGATGAACCAATTTCGCCTGCTTTAATCTTTTGTTTGAAGTAGTTCATCGATATGTAAGTCCACATATCACGGTCAAGGTCAAGAATGATATTGTTGATGCGTTTCAGTGCATCACATTGTGCCGCAAAATTATCATAATGCTCAATCTGCGTAGTAAATTGCGAACGGTGTAAACCTAAAACATCATTCACAAAATGATTGCCAAAGCCTTTCCAATCATGAGTTGGGTAAGCAATATGGTGTGCGTTAAAATTGCCTGTAGCGCCGCCAAACTTAGCCGAGAATGGTACTTGTTTTAATAAAGTTAATTGACTTTCCAAGCGCTCAACAAATACCTCTATCTCTTTACCTAAACGGGTTGGTGATGCAGGTTGGCCGTGAGTGTGTGCCAGCATCGATACATTTTTCCAGTCGGCTGCATATTGTTTCAGCAGGTTAACTAACTCGGTAATGGCCGGGTAGTAAGCCTCGTCTAAAGCTAATTTAAAAGTGTAGGGGATAGCGGTGTTATTAATATCCTGAGAGGTTAAGCCGAAGTGGATAAATTCCTTGTATTCGGATAAACCAATCTCATCAAATTTTTGCTTGATGAAGTACTCAACTGCCTTAACATCGTGGTTGGTGGTTTTCTCGATGTCTTTGATAGACTGTGCATCTGCTTCGCTGAAGTTTTTATAAATGCTTTGTAACTTCTGTGTAACAGTAGCATCTAAAGTACTGAGTTGTGGAAGCTTAAATTGCGTAAGCGTTATGTAATACTCAATTTCTACAAACACCCTGTACTTAATCAGGGCGTACTCTGAGAAATAAGCAGCAAGGTCTTTGGTTACGTTGCGGTAGCGACCATCAACAGGCGATATAGCAGAAAGGGCAGTAAGGTCCATCAATTAATATATAGTTTATGCAAAGGTAATAATTAAGCAATGGTGAGGGAAAGTAATTTCAAATGGAAACTTTGAAATCAAAAAATGTTTCCATAGTTTTGCTCGCGATATGAGTCAGACACAGAGGATATTAGAAGGAGCGTTTGAGCTTTTTATGCAGGCCGGCATAAAGAGCGTGACCATGGATGATATTGCGAAGCACTTAGGGATGTCGAAAAAAACCATCTATCAGCATTTCTCTGACAAAAATGAACTGGTGGTAGAATTGGTTAAAGAGCGACTGGAACACGATAAGAAAGATATAAATGATATTATGGCGCAGTCTGGCAATGTGATTGAAAAGATGCTGAACATGATGAAGTGTTCGGAAGATCTGATTGCCCGCATGAACCCGATTGTAATGCACGATATGCAGAAATATCATTCGGATGCGTGGAAAGAGTTTCAGGCTTTTAAGGCAGAGATCATGGTAGATACGCTTGTTGATCTGTTAAATAAGGGCAAGGAGCAAGGTTACATCCGCCCCGAAATTGATGCCAAAATAATGGCATTGATGCGGGTTGCACAAATAGAAACAGGCTTTAATAATGCCATTTTCCCTTTTAATGAATTTAATGTGTGGACGGTACAGCAACAGTTTTTTGAGCATTTTAACTACGGCATCTGTACACTAAAAGGCTACAAATTGCTTAACGAATACCAAAATATAAATCAGGAATAATCAACCACTCAATATATAAACGCAACAAATGAAGAATGTAATTAAAGCGGGATTGGTGTTATGCATGGCTACCTTAAACAGTTATGCACAGCAAACGCCTGCGGTTAGTCCGTCCTATGATTTTACACTGGCGGATTGTATTCAATATGCATACTTACACCAGGATACCATAGTAAATGCACGCCTGGATGTTAAGAGCGCCGAATACAAAGTAAAAGAAACAACAGGCATCGGTTTGCCTCAAATTAATGGTTCGGCCTCATTTTTAGATTATGTAAAAATACCAACCACCTTAATACCGGGTGAGTTTATAGGGCAGCCGGGTACTTATATCCCCCTTAAATTTGGTGTAAAATACCAGTCTAATTTAGGTTTGGATGCAAGCCAGATCTTGTTCGATGGCAGTTACCTCGTTGGCTTAAAGGCTTCAAAAACCTACAAAGAGCTTTCGCAGCGTAATGTTACACGTAGTTTAATAGAAGCCAATGTGCAGGTTACTAAAGCTTACTACCAGGTATTAGTTAGCGGCGAAAGCATTAAGTTACTTGATGCCAATATTAAACAGATTAAAGAGCAGTACGACCAAACTGCTGCCCAGAATAAACAAGGCTTTGTTGAAAAGATTGATGTTGACCGTGTAAGCGTACAACTAAATGATTTGGTTACTACACGCGCCAACACGCTTAGGTTATTGGTACTTAATATCCAGATGCTTAAGTTTCAAATGGGTATGCCTATTGAAACCCAGTTAACGCTTAAAGATAAGTTAGAGGATGTTAAGCTTGAAGAAACTGAAACTATACTTGCCGCTACAGATACAGCAGCTTACCATAAACGGGTAGAGTATAGTTTATATGAAACACAATTGAAATTAAACAAACTCGATCTTCAAAGACAGAAATCACAGTTCCTGCCAACGCTGTCTGCTGTTGCAAACTATACTTCGTCTTATCAGAATAACAGCTTTAATACTTTATATAACTCACAGTTTCCGTCGAGCTATATTGGCATTAATCTGAAAGTTCCAATTTTCAATGGTTTCCAACGTACTAACCAGGTTAAGCAGGCCAAAATTTCTGTTCAAAAAACACAGAACGATATGGACAACCTGAAGAATGCTTTAAACCTGCAAACCAGTGCTGCTCGTATTGGCTACATCAACGGCTTGCAAACTTTAAACAACCAAAAGCATAACCGTGAGGTTGCAGAAGAGGTATTAAGGGTTTCAAGGATTAAATACCAGCAGGGAGTGGGCTCAAGCATTGAGGTAACCCAGGCCGAAACATCATTAGTAACGGCAGATAACAGTTATATACAAGGTTTATACAATGCCTTAATCAGCAAAGTAGATCTTGACAGAGCATACGGACGCATTCAATAATCACAGCTAATCAATCATAGACAAAACATACATGAAAAAAATATTATACACCAGTACAGTTGCTTTAATGGCTTTGGCGGCCTGCAACAACAAGCCAAAAGACCCTAAAGCCGAACTGGCAGACCTGAAAAAACAACAATCTGAAATTGCAGGAAAAATTGCAGCGCTTGAAACTAAAGGCGGAGCACAGGATTCGGCAAAAGTTACTGATGTTAACGTGGTTGAAGTAAAGCAAGGCAATTTTACTAACTACATACAAATACAGGGCCGTATTGATGCGCAGGATAACGTAACTGCTTATCCGCAATCGCCGGGTACAATTACATCTATTTATGTAAAGGTGGGCGACCACGTAAGCAAAGGCCAGACACTGGTTCAATTGGATGATAACGTGTTGAAACAAAACATTGCCCAGGTTGCAACCCAGGTTGATTTAAACAAAACTTTATACCAGCGCCAAAAGAACCTTTGGGATCAAAAAATTGGTACAGAGGTACAATTCCTGCAAGCAAAAACTGCTTTAGAAGGCAGCCAAAAACAACTGGCTTCGTTACAGCAACAGGCTGTAATGTATAGCATCAAATCGCCAATTAATGGTACTGTTGACCAAATGGATTTGAAATTGGGTCAGGTTGCTCAGCCGGGCCAAAATGGCATCCGTATTGTAAATGCCGATGTATTAAAGGTTAAGGCCGATGTACCAGAGTCTTATTCTGGCCGCGTAAACCAGGGCGACCATGTTAAAATATTGGTTCCTGATGCTGCCGATTCACTGGATGCTGTGGTAACATTTGCTGCTAAAGTAATTGATCCGGGATCGCGCAGTTTTGCTGTGGAGGTAAAATTACCAAGCCGCAAAACATTGCGCCCTAACATGACAGCTACCTTAAAAATTGCCGATTATAATAGCAAAACTGCATTAGTTGTTCCTTTTAAAGCAATTCAAAAATCGGAGCAGGGCGATTATGTTTTTGTTGATGACAATGGTATCGCTAAACAAAAAACGGTTAAGGTAGGCAGAGTTTACGGTGGCAGTGCCGAAATATTATCAGGCATCTCAGCAGGTGATAAACTGGTAACTGATGGTGCAAATGATATTGAAGATGGTGATAAAGTTAAAGCTTCATCAGCTAATTAATCTTTTAAACTAATTTGAAATGAAAGATTTAGACAAAGAATTTGGCCCCTCGAGTTGGGCCATAGATAACAAAACAGCAGTTTATGTAATGATATTCCTCATTACGTTACTCGGGCTGTTGAGTTATAACAGGTTACCAAAAGAGAACTTCCCGGATATTGCTCAGTCGAAAGTGTATATCACTACTGCGTATGCGGGCCAGTCTCCTCAAAATATTGAGACACTGGTAACCAAACAATTGGAGAAGCAACTAAAGTCGTTAAAGGGCTTAAAAAAGGTTACTTCAAATACCCAGCAAAACGTATCAATAATAACGGCTGAATTTAACGCTGATATTAAAATCAAGGATGCTAAACAGGATGTGAAAGATGCGGTTGATAAAGCCAAACAGGATTTACCACAGAATGATAACAATCTGAAAGAATCTGTTATCTCCGACATCAACGTAGCCGATTTGCCTATTCTATACATCAATATTTCTGGTAACTACGACCTGAAAAAATTGAAGGAATATGCAGATAATATCAAGGATGATATTGAGGGCATGAAAGAAATATCTAAAGTTGAGGAAGTTGGTGCCTTAAAGCCTAACATCCAGATCAACGTAGATTTGAATAAGATGACGGCTGCTCAAATCAGTTATAATGATATCATCCAGGCTGTGGGTAATGAAAACGTGATTTCATCGGCGGGTGCACTCGTAAATGATGGTGTACAGCGAGCTATAGATATTAAACAGGACTTTAAAAGTGCAGACGAGGTTAACGCCTTAATTATCCGTAACCCGCAAGGCAAGGCAGTATATCTGCGCGATATTGCCCAGGTTGTAGATGGGTTTCAGGATCAGGAGAGTTTTGCACGTTTAAAAACGCCTAACAACCCTAATTTTAAAAATGTAATTACACTTAACGTTAGTAAAAGATCGGGTGAAAACCTGATCGAGGCTTCAGATAAGATCTATGACCTGATTAAAGTAAAACAAAAAACAGTTTTCCCTAAAGGATTAGATATTACCATTACCGGCGACCAGTCTGACAAAACACGTTCTACCCTGAACGATTTGATCAATACGATCATCATTGGTTTTATATTGGTTACCGTTATCCTGATGTTTTTTATGGGTAGCACCAATGCTATTTTCGTGGCCTTGTCGGTACCGCTATCATGCTTTATCGCTTTCCTTGTAATGCCGGCAATTGGGTTTACTCTCAATATGATTGTGTTGTTCTCCTTCCTGCTGGCGCTGGGTATTGTGGTGGATGATGCCATTGTGGTAATTGAAAACACGCATCGGATATTTAATAATGGAGCTGTACCAATTAAACAAGCCGCTAAAATGGCTGCAGGTGAAGTATTCTTACCCGTATTCTCTGGTACCATGACTACGCTCGCACCGTTTGTGCCTTTGGCATTCTGGAACAGCTTAATCGGTCACTTCATGTTCTTCCTGCCAATTACGCTGATCATTACCTTATTAGCGTCGTTATTGGTAGCCTATATTATGAACCCGGTTTTCGCGGTTGATTTTATGAAACCTCACCATGAAGGCGAGCATGATAATCCAAAATTCGATAAGAAGGTATTACGTGTATTGATGTTTATGGGTGGTGCTGCTGTTTTAGGCTATCTGATGAACAGAGGGGTAGGTAACTTCGTTGTATTTGCCATTCTATTATACTTGTTAAATCACTTTGTGCTGTTACGGGTGATCGATAAATTCCAAAAAAATCTCTGGCCGCGTTTCCAAAACTGGTATGCCCGCATATTGGAAAAAGCAGTTCAAAGCCCATGGTGGATATTGGGAGGCGTTATTGTGCTGTTCTTCGTAAGTATTGCCTTTACAGTTGTAAGTAACCTTAAGGTAGAGCAGTTCCCATCGGGCGACCCTAACTTTGCTTATGTATATGTGACGATGCCAATTGGTACCGATCAGAATTATACCAACGATGTGGTAGCTAAATTGGAGAAACGTGTTGCACAGGTTGTTGAGCCGGATAAAGACGTGGTATCATCTATCATCTCTAACGTTTCGGTAGGGGTAACAGACCCAACAGATGAAGATCAGGGCACTTACTATAACAAAGGAAAAATCACAGTTGCCTTCGTTGAATTTGCGAAGCGGAATGGAAAAGATACTAAAGCAATATTGAACAGGATTCGCCAGACAGTTCAAGGTGTTCCCGGTGCTAAAATTTCAGTAGCGCAGGAAAACTCTGGCCCACCGGTACAAAAGGATATCAGCCTTGAAATAACCGGCGATAACCTTGATACATTGGTTAAAACTGCCGAACGTATGAAAAAGTACATCGATCAGCAAAAAATTGCAGGTATTGAAGGTTTAGTACCCGATGTAGAGAATGTTAAACCCGAGATTGTGTTTGATATTAACCGTGAACGTGCTAACCGCGAGGGTATTACAACGGCCCAGATAACTCAATCTTTGCTTACTTCTGTATATGGCTGGAAGGCTTCTGATTTTAGAAATACTAAAGAAGATAACTATGAAATAAACGTGCGCGCACAGGAAGATCAGCGTTATAATATCGATCTGTTGCGTAATATGAAAATGACCTATCGCGATTTAGCCAGTGGTGGTGCAATCCGCCAGGTACCTATCTCGGCTTTTACAGATATTCGTTATACCAATACGTATGCTAATATCAAGCACAAGCAATCGAGACGTGTTTTAACTCTGGGATCGAGCGTTATCAAGCCTTATAATCCTACAGAAGTTAACGCAGCTATAACAAGCGCACTGCGTACCTTCAGGTTCCCCGATGGGGTAACTTATAAAATGGGTGGTGCGCAGGAAGACCAGATAGAAACGGCAACCTTCCTGGGTACAGCGTTAATGATCTCATTCGGATTGATCCTCATCATTCTGATGGCGCAGTTTAACTCGGTTGGTAAAACGTTTATCATCCTCAGTGAGATCTTCTTCAGTATTATTGGTGTGTTACTTGGCTTAAGTACCTTCCACATGACGTTCTCTATCGTAATGACCGGTGTAGGTATCATTGCCCTTGCGGGTGTGGTAGTACGTAACGGTATCTTACTGGTTGAGTTTACCGATATGCTGATGGAAGAAACCCACAACGTGCACGATGCCGTGGTTGAAGCTGCACGTACCCGTATGACGCCGGTATTGTTAACAGCCAGCGCTGCCATTATGGGCTTAATACCATTGGCCGTTGGTTTCAATATCGATTTCGTTGGTTTGTTTACCGACTTTAAACCGCATATCTATTTCGGTGGTGATAACGTTGCCTTCTGGGGGCCATTATCGTGGACTATGATCTTCGGTTTGGGTTTTGCAACTATTATTACCCTGATACTGGTGCCGTGTATGTACATCATCCGAATCCGTCTTAAAGATCGTTTCTTTAAAAAGAAAACGGTTGTTGAGGAGAAGGAGCTGACTCCGGCGGTTTAACCCTACATAACGGAGACACAAAGTATTGTGCCTCTACGTAAATAGAGAAAGGGCGATATGATTTTTCATATCGCCCTTTCTGTTTAATACATCTCCGTAGAGGCACAATACTTTGTGTCTCTTTACAGGTCGGCTCTGTATGACGGGAGACACAAAATATTGTGTCTCTACAATTAATGGATGTTCCGTAGAGGTACAATATTTTTTGTCTTTCTTACTCCGTGATGTCTCTTTACAATATCGCAGATTAATATTTCAACTTACTAATTAAACCTTTCAATTTCAACTGCCTAACCAGTTTATCAAATTTACGTTCTTGTTTGGCACCTGCGTTTAAGGCTTCGAAAGCCAAGCCTGCTGCCACAGCATATACCGCATGGTGCAGGGCATCAATAGCAATGGCTTTAGGGCTTTCTTCGGTTACAGGAGGCGCTGCATGAAATTTAGGTAACATCACCATAGCAGCAGTCCACACCAGGCCAAAATGCAGTAGGGTAGCGGGTACGCCTTTTAAACCCGTTAGGGATATAATTCCCCGTGATACACCTAATGCTGTACCATAGCCCCAGTGAATTTCATTGTTTACTTTTGTTTTCTCGGCCTCGCTGGTTGGCTTAATATCTGCAACCTGTGAAACCACTTTAATTGGCGCATCGCTGGGCTCGCGTTTTGTGATCTTCATTTCAATCATTTGCGAAAGCGTCATGGCTGCCGTGCCGGCCAAACCGGCCAGCAGGCCTTTACCTATTGCGCTGCCAAATTCGCCTGCAGCATTATCTTGTTTTAGTCTCATGGTATCGATGTTTATTTTGTAAATCAACACCGGTAATTAATTATTGATTTAATTTTCTGTCATAAAGTAGAATTATTTAGGTTAATAGTAAAATTAGAATGCTTTTGCAGAAACAAGCGGAGGTGCTGCTGGTTATTAACAAAACAGGTAATAAAGAAAATCATGGCATTAAAACTAACAGACCCATTTTGGCAAACTATAGGTTTAGGTACATTGGCAGGCATGCGTGCCATGTCAGCACCGGCAATAACCAGTCATATACTAAGTCATCACCATTCTAATAAGTTAGAAGGAGGGCCTCTTAACCTCATGCAATCAGAGAAAGTGGCCATGGTTTTAAAAGTATTAGCAGTGGGCGAATTTTTAGGTGATAAATTACCATCAGCCCCAAACAGAATTAATCCAATAGGCCTAACCGGGCGATTCTTATCGGGTGCATTGGCCGGGGCAAGTATCTACAAGGCATCGGGAAATAATGCAATGACCGGCGCTTTAATAGGCGGTACAACTGCGGCTGCATCAACTTTTGTAAGCTTCTTTATCCGTAAAAATACAGTGAAGCGTACCACTATCTTAGATCCGGTTATCGGCATGATAGAAGACGCTTTGGTAGCAGCCAGCGGGGCAACTTTAGTTACGGCTGCTTAACTGCGTTACCCAGCTCTGCTGAGGGTGGTGTTTGGAACGGAGTACCAATAAATTCGGCACGCAATTTTGGAAGGCTTTCCGGGTAATTCTTTTGTATGTACGTGATCATATTTTCACGGATAAAACAACGCAGGTCAAACGCGTCTGATGAATTACCTGAGCTCATCAACAAACGGATTTCAATGGTTTTCTCCTTGGCATCCGTAATCTGTAACACTTTTACTTTACCGTCCCACAATTTGGTTTTAGTAAGCAAATCATCAAACTCTTTACGCAAGGGTTCAATTGGAATTGAATAATCCATGTAGATGAACACCGTACCCAAAATATCTGCAGAAATCCGCGTCCAGTTTTGAAATGGCTTCGTTATAAAATAATTGATCGGTAAAATCAGCCTGCGCTGATCCCAAATTCTTAACACCACGTAGGTAAGTGTAATATCCTCCACACGCCCCCATTCGCCTTCTACAACCAGTACATCATCAATACGGATAGGCTGGGTAAAAGCAATCTGAAAACCTGCTAACAAGTTCCCTAACGAGGTTTGTGCAGCAAAACCTACTATAATACCGCCAACACCAACACCGGTAAGTAAGCCTGTGCCAATTTTACGCATACTCTCAAAGCTGAGTAAAATAATGGCGATGGTTACAAAGATGATAATAGCCACAACAAGCTTCCGGATAAAGGATAATTGTGTGCGTATTTTCCGTTCTTTTAAATTATCGGCTTTGTTAAGGTCATACAGGTGATAAATATAATCTTCACCTACACGTATACAGCTTATTAATATGTTGGCAAAAGCGAGCGTGAGAAGAATATCAATCAGCCTGTCGAGCGGGTCATAATACAACTTATCCATCCGCATCAGCGGCAATGATATATTTAATAAAAAAAGTGGGATAAAATAAGTGAAGGGTACACCCAAGTGTATGATGAAGGAGCGGAAGAAGGAATAAATCTTATAATCGGCTTTCTTCTCATAATATTTTAATATACGTGTAATGATAGCCTTGGCTATTAAACCTATAAATATAGCTATGCCGGCCACCAATGCATTCCAAACAATGGATGGCATTCTTTCAGAAATTTCGAGCAGTTCAGGAGGTAATTTGTTCGGTAAACTCATTAAGTATCAGAAAGCATGTGATACTAATGAAAGTCGAAAAGCGGAAAAAAGTTTTAAAATGCAATCAATTGTCGTACAGACACAATGAATGCAATAATTCTACGTTTTAATAGGCTAAGATAGTGTAAGTATGACTTAAATCACTGTCATACAGAGGTCAAAACCAAAATAAGTGTCCGTGTTACACGTTAATAGTCCGTATCTTTGTAGTATATTAAATAAGCAAATAGGTCAATACATAAGTATTGTATATATAAAGAGACTTCTATAGTTAGAGGTGATTGTTTTAGAGTGATTGAAGCAGGCCGGATTTATTTCTGGTCTGCTTTTTTTCATTTATACAATCTGGGTTTTAACCATAATATCGCCCACTAATATTTTATGGATAGGGCAGGCATCAGCAATTTGTTCAAGGCGTTTCTTTTGGTCGTCGTTTAGTTCGCCTTTAAAATGCAGGGTTCGTTCAAATACAGTCCCACCGTTTATCTTAAACATTTCTACATTCACGGTAATCTCGTCCACTATCCACATCTTACGGTCGATATACATGCGCAAGGTAATAGAGGTACAACTGGCCAGGCTACTCATTAATAAACCAACCGGGTCAATGCCTGTATCTGTACCTTTCGATGATTCAGGCTCATCAATCACAAGCGCATGCTTGTTCCTGGTAACAATAGTTTGGTATTGGGTTAAACCGGTTTTTGCCTGGGCACTGCCTACAGATTCGCGAATTAAATTTAATGCCATCAGCAAATATACAAGATCAATCTTTATTGATGTTCATCAATTCCCAACTGTCCTGTTCATCAACCGTACCGCCCTTATAGCGCATGGTTACCGAAAAATCCCCTTTTTTAAGATCACCGCCATCCAGGTGTTTTTCAAAGGTTGACTTAATTACATAGATCGAATCTGTTTTTTTACCAATGGAGAAGCCGTCGTCAGAGAAATCAATCTGTTCAGAACCCGGGGAATCAGCTTTTAGAAATTGCTTGGCCATTTGATAAGCTTCTTCTTTATCAGGTAAGCCACGGCTGCCTATTTTCATTGAACTGCCCTGCACATATCTTAGTATTACAAATACAAATACTGCTGCGGCTGCCAATATAAACCATACACCTTTAAGCGCTTTCTTTTTCTTCTCAGACTTCGAACCCAGGTAAATATTTTTCTCCATAGGTATAAATATCTGACAAAGGTTTCAACTCTCAAAACAGATTAATAAAAAATCGTAACAACGTATGGCTCTTAAAAACAGACTAGTAAAAATCATAACAACGCCTGGCATCCTGGAATTTACGATATGGGTCTGAACGTGATGGGAGCGTGGTTTCATAATCCAGACTACCCTCTGTTGTACCGCTGGTATTAGTATAATTTAACTTTGAAGTTTGTGCATCGTGACTAATACCGAAACGGAACTTTTCGCCGCCATCCTTATTCACAAAAATATCGAATATCAGGGACACAACTATTGCGCTTGGCCCGTCTACGCCGCCGTTACGGTACCATAAACCTGCATTTATACCGCGCCTTTTAAATTGCATACCCACATTTAGGCTGGATGAGGTTACCTGTTTGTAAAACACAACTGATGGAATAAGATAAGGTTTGTCTTCATCGTCAATATTATCCTCTCCTGAGAGATCAAGCATGTAACTTGCATGGGCGGTGGTGCGGACAGGTAGCTTAACTTTAACACCGCTGAAAGATTCATCGGGCTGGTTTAAGTGTTGCATAGCTGTGCCTATCATAAACTTACCTGCAACCAGGTTAATACCTGCACCTGCATCAAAATAAAAGCGATTATCGTAAGCAGGCTGTTCGGCAGCAGTTGCAGAGCCCGGCAAATAACCCAGCCTAGGGTCTATCTGGTCACTGAAAATAAGTTTACTGAAATCGATGGTACGGTTAGTGATACCTGCCTGTAAACCAAATGAAAGTACATAGTCTTCAGAACCAACACTGTAAGAGTACGTCCCTGCAATGTTGTTGGTGTTAAGATAGGCTGTACCCTCGCTGCTGCGGGTAAACATTAAACCAAAGCCGCCACCAAACTGGGGTACGTTATAATCGATAGATGCGGTAAGGTATTGGAAACCGTTACCACTTCCCAATGTCGACCATTGATTACGGTAAATCATGTTCATGCGTAAATCTCCTTGAAACTGCCCGGTTAATGCAGGGTTAAGGTAAATAGGAGAGTTAAAGAACTGCGAATACATGTGATCCTGCGCTGAAGCAAACAGGCTTGTTAATAGGAAAACGGCTAATATTAAACTCTTCTTCATAAATAATTATCTTAATACGTGTATTACACCTGTGCGCTTGGGGGCAGAACCATCACCATTATACGACATCCCTTTCCATTCATTCCCATTTATAAATGTGCCCGAGGCCTGCCAAACGTATACGCCCTGCGGCACAGGTTGCCCTTTAAATGTGCCATCCCAAGCCCCTGTCGGTTCACCTCGTTCATTCAAATCTGTTGTATCATAAATCAATTGGCCATAGTTGTTAAATATTTGTAAGTGCCATGTTTTTAACCCTGATCCCTGTGCATAAAACTTCCGTAGGGAAGGCGTCACACTGTTGGGCATAATCGCATTGGGCATGTAAACCTGTCCCGGGATACCGGTAATGCGTACATAATGTGATTTAGTACTGTCGCAATAGGCATTGGCTGTGGTTAGGGTTACCTTATAACGGCCTGTATCTGCGTAAGTATGTTCCGGATTTTTTTGGGTTGAAGTTGTTCCGTCGCCAAAATCCCAATGCCAGCTAATGGGGCCGCCTGTGCTTTGATCCAAAAATGAGAAAGTATAAACCGGGATATTAACCACCGAATCGGGCTTCACCACAAAATCAGTTAATGATGAAGAATTAACCGTAATCATATTTTTTATCACCGTAGTACTGGTACAGCCAGTACCATTAGTGGCCGTTAGTGTAACTGTGAAAGGCGAACCCACAAACCCATAATGGTGTGCAGGGTTTACTGCGCTTGAGTGTGGCGAACCATCGCCAAAATCCCAGTCATAGGTAAGATCGGCTGTTTGGCTGGTACTTGGGTCTGTGCTGGTATTGGTAAACTGCACGTCCAGCTTCTTACAGCCGGTAGTATTGTTGGCGCTAAAAATCAACGTTGGCGCTGCCAGTACATGTATAGTAATAGGGGCCGATGCAGCATCTGGCGTACAACTGTTAGATGAATGCAGTACAACAGTGTAATCGCCGCCTTTAGTAAAAGTATGGTTTACATCGCCGGTACTGGTTGTGGTTAATGGCGCAGTGCCATCGCCAAAATCATAACTATAGGCAGATGCCCCGGTGGTATTATTGTGGAAGGTTACAGTTAACGGGCCGCAACCGGTGCCATCGGTTCCATTAATAATTAAACGGGGAGTAATAGTTGCGGGTGTAACTACCAATGTGTAAGATGTACTTTGGGCAGTACCGCACTGGCTGGTGGCAACCATGTACACCTTATAAGTACCAATCGTATTGATAGTAAACTGTTGCGGGTTTTTATCTGTGCGCATCTGTTGCGAAACGGTGTTACCGGCTGCATCAACTAAGGTATAAGTATAAGTATCATTTGTGCCTGGTGATATGTTTTCTACATTAACAATAAAGGGTATGCAGCCCAAAGTACGGTCGGGAGATATTTGCGCTATTGGTGTTTGCGGCTTAATGGTAATGTTCATCGATTTGGTATCGATACTGCAACTGTTTGATATGGTAAGTTTAACCGTATACACCGAATCTTTACCATTGGTTTGTGGTACAAAGGTTACAGCTTGTGGGTTCATTAGGTTTGATGTTACGCCGTTACCAAAATCCCAGGCATAGTTTAATCCCGATGGTGGGGTTGACGTATTTGTGAAATTAATAGTAGTTGTACCGCAAGCAGTAGTTTTATCAGCAGTAAAATTTGCTGTTAAGGCGCTTTGTACAACTCTTATGGTTACTTCGTCATAACTATCATTACATGGAGCGGTTCCCTTTGATGTCCATCTGAAAACATAATCTTGATCGGGCTTTAAATTTCTGACCGTAGTATTATACACGGTCGGATCATCGAAAGTAACATCAGTCTGCCCGGATTGCACTGTCCATAAGCCATTTCCGTTAGGGCCAAGGTTGTTTCCCTGGAGCTGATAAGAAGTAACATTACATAAGCTTTTATCATCGCCGGCACTGGCTGTTGGTGGCGCAGGTTGTATGTATACGGTTACTGTTTGGCTGTTACCTGGGCAGTTATCGTTACTGCCTCCATTTGCCGAATTAATAATATAGGTTACTGAAGCTACAGATGTGCCCGTGTTGCCTAAAATATCCTGTATCTGCGTAACGTTAGATGGGGTAGCCACGCTGGTATAACCGGTTACATTGGCAGGATCTGAAGCGGTAGCCGTCCAGGTATAAGTGGTATTGCTAACGTTAGATGATAGGTTGATATTTGCAGGTTGCCCGCTACAGATAGTGCCTGGCCCGCTTGCCGAAATAATAGGTTTAGGAACAATACTTACGTTAAGGGTAAACGGTGTGCCATCGCAATTATCGCTGTGCGGAGTAATGATATAGGTAACTGTTGCATTGTTTACAGCATCACTATTGTATAAGGCTTGTTCGTTAATATCGCCGGTACCAGAGGTTGTATAGCCACTTGCATTAGCCGAGCCAGAGGCCGTCCAGGTAAAGGTGCTGCCAGCAACGGTTGATGTAATATGGTAAATTAATGAATTGCCGGAACAGGTACCTATGGCAGGTGCGCTGGTAATGGTATTAAAAGGGTGGAAATTAATAATAACCTGGTCTGATACGGTACTGCATGAGCCCTGCAAATTAGTAGGCACAGTGACGGTTAGTGTTACAGATCCGGCATTTACCTCAGCTGCGGTTGGCGTATATGTTGTAGAAAGGTTATGCGGATCGCTAAACCCCGAAGCTGTGCCACCGCTCCAGGTTGGCGGGCCGTTTACACTGGCTCCGTTAGTTATTTGTGCCACTAAAGAGGCTGATTGATTAGCGCAAATGGTTTGGTCGGGACCTGCATCTATAGTTGGGGCGTTCTGGAAAGTAATATTCTGCGTGGCCGGGGCCGAGGTACCGCAACCGTTTTTCTGGGTTACAGATACTGTATAAGTACCAAAATCAGGGAAGTTAATAGTTGGCGATTGGCTGTTGGCCGTTGTTCCAGCCGTAAATGTGGCAGGGGCGCCTCCCGGAGGCGGCGTAACAGTCCATGTGTAAGTATCAGGCTGTAATTGATAAGTGCCTGAATAGGTTACGTGTGTGTTACCGGCCTCGGGGCCAAAACGTAAGGTTTGGTTATTACCGCATATTGCAAAATTAGGCGAAAGGGCAATTTGTGGTAAAGTATTGGCATAAACCGTATCCACAGCTGTTGCCATACATCCCCCGCCAGGCGATGTTATTTGCAGTTGAACGGTATATTTTCCTTTGGTGGTAAAATTAAATACAGGTTGTGTGCTATTTTTATTGGTGCCTACATAACTAACGCCTGTTGATGGGGTTACCGTCCACAAGTAGGTATAACCCGGATTACATAGATTATCAATTATGGAATTATCTGTTACAGAAACTGTACCTGGTGTACAAACAGTGTTGGTGCTTAATGTAAATTTGGGCTGAGGCGGATCCTGGATACAAATCTCTTTCGTTATATCCATCGGTATACATCCACTGGCGCTATTTTCCAGATGGATGGTGACTGTATGCTTACCATGCGTGGTAAAAGTATATTTAAATGGAGTGGTTGATTTTAAGCCAGATGCTTGCTGTACACCATCAACAAACCAGCTGTAAGTAGCTGCATTATCTGTACAGGTTGATGTTGTTGTACTGATAGACTGCCCCGGATAAGAAGTATTTCCAACCGTTACAACTGTATTGGTACATGCCGCAGCAGGTAGGTTGAAACTATTGGTAGGGGGGGTTAAAATAGGTTGCTGACCAAATATGGAGCTATTGCTTGAGCAAAAGGTGTTTTGGACAGTAAGTGTTACTTTATATTTGTTAGTTATAACATTGCCATCCTTTTGCCCGCAGGATGACTGCAGGTAATTATGAGTAAGGTGGCCGCCTGCTGCCATAATATCACAAATGGTAATATCGCTGTTTGAGCCATCGCCCCAGTTAATATTATAGATGGTACCCGGATAGTTAAATTGTAAACCATCGGGCGATTGATAATCCAGGTTGTATGTAACGGCAGCGCCTGTACCGCTTAAACATGCCGGCCCGGAACCAGAAAAACCAAACGTAGTATTGTTTTTATTATTGATCAGCAAGTAAGCTTTTGTGCTAACTACGCTGCCGTCATCATTGGTTGCCCTTACAAACACTGTGTAATTAGCAAAATGGGCATTGAAGCTTACAAAAGTGTTAATACCTGTGAATGCAGAGCTTTGCACATCGGTATTGTCCATATCGTTATGAAATGTAGCCGAAACTGTTCCATTTGTTGCAGTCGTATTTTTAAAAGAATAAGGAAAATTATCAGAGGCGCTACACTGGCCAAAAACCTGCGGATAAGATGGGTTTATTGCAGAGGATGAAACCGATGGTTGCAAACCCGCACCTGCAACTATTTGGAACGCTGTTGAAGGGGCACTTGCTGAAGCCGGTAATGTGGTTTGAACCCTTACCTGGTATCCTGTACCGGGAGTAATATTGGTTGGGATTATACCGTTAACGAAAGTTGCGTAAGTGCCATTGGTGCCAAAACCATCGTAAGTACCTATCAGAGTTTGATTGGCAAAATTGCCATTGGCATCAGAAAGGTATAAATTAAATTTATTGGTTTTTTGTAAACAGGCAGCACTGTTATTCAATGCTATTTTTACGGCAATTGATGAACCCGGACCATAAGGGCCGGAGTCAATGCCGGTTATGCTTACTGTTTGTGCGACAGCGTTTGTGGCTAAGAATAATAAAACAGTATAAGCAAAAAAATTAAATAACCTCGTAAGGCTCCTCTTCATGTAATAATTTTTTTAGTAGCAATAAGTATCTTCTAAAAAAATTGTGACAGGCTAATTATTCACTCAACACTTCTTAATAGAAAATGTGTTTTTATTTCAAGTTAAATAATTGTTACCGTGTGGCTTATAAACTGGTTTGAATATGTATACGGAGGTGGTTTATGTAAGGTTTGTTTAAAAAATGTCATTAAAGTAAAAATGCCTAACTTGTAGGCATTTTATAATGATAAAATCGATTTTTATTAATTAAATATGAAATAAAATATAATTTAATTAATTAAATTTCATTGTGATTAAAGTGTCTCTTTTAGCCAATTAAAAAACTCTCGTTGCCAAACCAATGCGTTTTGTGGCTTTAATACCCAGTGGTTTTCATCGGGCAGGTATAATAACTTAGATTTTATACCTTTTAACTGTGCAGCCTGAAATGCACCTAACCCTTGTTCAATTGGCACGCGGTAATCTTTGCCGCCTTGTATTACCATAATAGGGGTGTTCCATTTATCAACCAGATTGCTTGGGTTGAATTTAGCGTATGAGTTTTGAGCTACCTTATTATCCTTATCCCAATAGTTTCCGCCCATATCTTTGTTGGCAAACCACAATTCTTCGGTGGTGCCATACCAGCTTTTCAGGTCGAAAAGACCGTCGTGTGCAATAAAGGTTTTGAAACGATTGTTATGTACACCTGCCAGCATATAAACAGAGTAACCGCCATAACTGGCACCAATACAACCTAACCTGTTTTTGTCAACATAAGGTTCTTTAGCGATATCATCAATTGCTGATAGGTAGTCCTGTATCGGTTGGCCGCCCCAATCACCGCTAATTTCACGGTTCCACTCTACACCGTGGCCAGGCATACCACGGCGGTTAGGCGCTATTATAATGTATCCCTGAGCAGCCATGAGCTGAAAATTCCAACGGAACGAATAAGCCTGTGTTAATGGAGACTGCGGACCGCCCTGGCAAAACAACAGGGTAGGATATTTCTTAGCCGGATCAAAATCTGGCGGATAAATTACCCAGGCCAGCATATCTTTGTTATCAGTGGTTTTAATGTGGCGCTCTTCAACCCGGCTCATCGGCAGGTGATCGTAAATCTCCTTATTGATCGTGCTTATCTGCTTCATGCCGCCATCGTTCAGGTTTAACGAGTAAAGTTCGGTGGCATGGTTAAGATCAGCGCGTTGTACAAATAGCGTATTGCCGCTTTGGGCTACAATGCCATTTATATCAAACTGGCCTTTGGTTAGTTGCTTAATAGCCTGCGGCGAACCCGGTGCTAAGCGTAAGCGCAAATCGATCTGGAATAATTGCTCTGTGCCATTTTTAGGGGCGATGAAAAAGATCCGGCTGCCATCATCACTAAACCTGAACGAGGATACGGTTTCGTCCCATTGTTCGGTCAAGTTTACTTTGTTACCGGTTTTAAAGTCTTTAATTACAATGTCGTTTTTGTCCGACTCATAACCATCTTCTTTCATGCTTAACCAGGCCAGTTTATCACCGGTTTTGGTGAAGGCTGGATTGGTATCGTAACCCATCATGCCTTCAGTTAGGTTTTTGGTTGTGCCTGCTGCAATATCATATTGGTAAAGGTCGGTATTGGTGCTTTGCGCATATTCCTTACCAAACTTCTTTTTGCAAACGTAAATAACACTTTTACTATCCGTGCTAAAGATCAGGTCTTCGGCACCGCCTGATGGTTTCTGAGGGGTATCGTAAGGCTCATTGGCCATTATATCTTTCGCGTTACTTACTTTGCCATTGGCGTAATCGGCCACAAATACATGCGAAAATTTACCGTCTTCCCAGGTATCCCAGTGGCGATAGTTAAGGTCTGTAAATACATAAGCATTTGATTTCGGCAAATCTTCATAGCGGTCCTTACCTAATATTTTAACAACAGGCACATCAATAGTATAGATGATCTTTTTGCCATCGGGTGATATCTGTATGTTATCAGCATCTTTTAATGGTTCGGCGGTTAATTTGATTATCTGCTTACCTGCAGCATCCATTTGCCAGATGTTATCATCAGCAAAGTAAATAATGCGTCCATCGGCTTCAACTTTAATTACCTGTTTGCTTCCGGGCTCATTTGTCAAAGTTGTTACTTCGCCACCAGTGACAGGGATGCTGTACAGTTTGGCTTCCGACTTAGCCTCTGTCATATTATAACGTGTAACACTATATATCAAATGTTTGCCATCCGGGGTCAGGTTCTCGCTACCCAGGCGGCCTAATTTCCAGAGCAGTTCCGGAGTCATTTTTAACTGGGTTTGGGCCGAAGCATTATTAATTGCCATACCTAATAATAAAGTATAAAGAAATCGTTTCATGATTTTTAGAAAAGAGAATATTAACCGAAAAATAAATAGCATATAAATATGCCTACAATAACACCAACCAAATCGCCAAACAGGCTCACTGGTACCACATACCTGGTTTTTTTAATACCTACCGAACCAAAATACAAGGCAACGATATAGAATATGGTATCAGAAGAACCATACAAAACACCCGCTAAATGACCGATAAAGTTATCGGGGTTAGGTTTCATTAATACGATCATCATTGCGCGTGCTGCCTGCCCGCTCATTGGCCGTATTAAAATAATAGGTATGGTATCAACAAACTTAGTGTCAATGGCCATTAATCCGAAGAGGTAACGGAAGCCATCAGTAATCCAATCCAGTACACCGCATGTACGTACCAGGCTAATAGCAGCTAATAAACCCACAAGGTATGGGATAATACGTACGGCGGTTTCGAAACCACCTTTTGCACCTTCTATAAAGCTTTCGAAAACATTGATCTTTTTATACAAGCCACCAACCACAAATATGGTTGGTATGGCCAGGAGCATTACATTACTAAATACTTTAGAAACTTCGCCGATTTGTTGTTTTGATAGATATTCTGCAAAATAATATACCACGCCACCTATAAAAAGGGAAAGCCCGCCTAACCACGCCAGTATCACCCGGTCGAACAGATTGATACGCTGCTTAAGGGCAACTATGATTAAGCCGGTAAGGGTAGATACATAAGTGACTATGATAATAGGAATGAAAATATCGCTCGGATCTTTTGAATGTAGGATAAACCGCTGGGTAATTACACCTACAGGCAATAAAGTAAGCCCCGATGCATGCAGTACCATAAACATAACCTGTGCGTTAGATGCTCTTTCTTTATCCGGATTGAGCTCCTGTAAACTTGCCATTGCCTTGATACCAAGTGGGGTAGCCGCACTATCCAAACCAAGTAAGTTGGCCGAATAATTCATCAACATGGCACCGTTAGCAGGGTGATCTTTCGGAACTTCAGGGAAAAGACGGTGAAAGAAAGGGCCAACAATGCGTGATAATAAATTAATAGCTCCAGCTTTTTCGCCGATATTCATGATGCCTAACCAAAAAGCCATGGTGCCCGCAAGTGGTAGGGCAAAATCCATAACCGAGGCTTTGGTGGTATCAAACAAGCCTTCTACCATGAGCTTGAAGATCTCGGTATCACCTAAAAAAACTAACTTTACGAGCCCTACAGTAAAGGCAACCACAAAAAAAGCTATCCAGATATAATTTAATGCCATGCGATTGATTAAGGGTTTGAAGTTAGTTTTTTTGTTTGATTTTATAAACCGTATTTAAAACACAAACAATGGCAGGATACTCGGCAACTCCATTAGCCAAAAAATTAGGCATTAAGGATGGTTTTCAAATTAACCTGATCAATGCGCCTGATTATTATTTCTCCTTGTTTACAGATCTGCCCGCAAATTTATCCATCAATACAATAGGAGACAGGGAGCTCGATTTTGTCCATTTCTTCACCAAACAAAGAGATGAATATGAGCAACAGCTGCCTTTAATAAAGGCAGCTATCAGGCAAAATGGGATGATCTGGGTTTCGTGGCCGAAGAAAGCTTCGAAAGTACCAACAGATATAACAGAAGATATAATCCACAATTACGGCTTACAAATTGGACTGGTTGATATTAAAGTATGTGCTGTAGATGAAGTATGGTCTGGTTTAAAATTGGTGATACCCGTTAAAGACCGTGTTTAGTTAACGGCCGTAACGTTTTTATCGGGTACAATCTGTATATCATAATCTTTTTTCAGCGGATCGTATGGTGCGCTATCATTTACAGTAATGTAGATAGTGCCAAGGTCTTTCACCTGATATACCTGCACATCGCCTATATTAGAATTTGTTGTTTTGTATTGAGAGATAGAGTTGAGTAACAGATTGTACTGCTCAAGCACATTGGTTTGCAAAGAGATAAAGATCTTTTTACCATCAGAGCGCATTTCGATATTATTCTGTGTGTTTTGAGGCTGGTTTAATGTATATTTTTTAGTTTTAGCATTGGGTTTGCTCTCCTTTAGTGTATAACCTTTAGCTACTAAAAAGGTATCTGCCTTACCGAGATTATTATGCAGTAAGTACTTAATGTCCTCATAAGAGATTAAACTTTGTTGGGCAAAGCTTACGTATGCAATAAAAGAGAATAATAAGGTTAAACAGGTTTTTTTCATAGAATAGTCATTTCAGATAGTGTAAGGTAGGCTTTAATTGTTTTGTATATCGAAATGAACGACAAAATCTTAACTTCGCAACTAACATTTTACATATCATATCATGCCTACCATAGAACTAAAAAGAGTAAAAGGAGATTTTGGTTTTGAAGCTACTGACGAAGCCGGACACATTGTTAAGATGGATAGCAGCCCCGAAAGTGGTGGCTGGGATTACGGTGTTCGCCCGATGCAAATGTTGCTGATGGGTTTGGGTGGTTGTGCAGGTATTGATGTGATCAGCATTTTAAAGAAACAACGCCAGGATGTAAAAGACTACAAAATGACCATCAGCGGCGAACGCGAACCGGGAAAAGAACCATCTTTGTGGCAAACTGTAAACATCGATTTCCATATTTATGGTAATGTTGATGAAGATAAAGCCAAGCGAGCGGTTGACCTATCGCTTGAAAAATATTGCTCTGTTGCTGCTACATTGACAGGCTCTGGTACTAAGATACAGACTAAAGTTTTTGTGCACCATATATAACAAAAGCATTATTTATAGCATACTTTAGTAGAGTATGCTATAAATAATTATATTTAGCCAACTATTTCATATTCCTCCACTTATACAAACATCTGCTAACTTTTAAGTTAGTTACCTATTCCTTATGTTAACAAGTTTGTTACAATTGAGCAAACAATAACTCCGGTAGCTGGTTTAAGGGTTAGTTAATGGCACGCATGTTGCTATTGATGGCACATGCAGGTTAATCCCTGTTATTTCTATACTTAACCAAATAATATGAAAATCAATTCTAACAAAAAGATGCTACTAATGGCAGCAATGCTAGTGAGTGGTAAACTAATGGCTCAAACAGATTCGCTTAGCAAAGCAGATTATGTGCAGCCTTTCGCAAAAGGACAACAATTCCGTACCTGGTCTATTGGTGTTGACGGAGGCTTATTAACCCCTTATACTATTTTCAGAGGTCACGACGATTACGGAACCCCACGTAGTAATGTTGGATATGGCGCTTACGTAAGAGATCAACTGTCTCACTCATTCGGTGCGCAATTAAACTTTTTCCGTGGTAACGTAGAAGGTGCAGGCCCTGTGCCAAGCGCTACTGCAGGTATCCGCGATAGCTACAAAACACAAATTAATTATGCAGTTGATTTACAAGGCCAGTTTACATTGGCTAACATCAGCTGGAGAAATGAGAAAAATGCTATTCAACCTTACTTCTCAGCAGGTTTTGGTTTAATGGGTTTTAAACCAACCCTTAGAACTTTAAGCGGTGTTGAAACTCCATACAAACAAGATGGTGGTAGCATTAAACAAGCTTACATCCCTGTAGGTTTAGGTTTCAAAATCAACCTATCAAGTGTTGTTGGTTTAGATTTAGGTTACCAGGTTAATTTTGTTGACGGCGATAATTTCGACGGATACAAAATCGGTAGCACTAACGATAAATTCTCTTACGCACACGTTGGTTTAGAATTTGCTTTAGGTAAATCATCAAAACCTAAGTTAATTCAACACAACCCGGTTAACTCAATGCGTACTGAGTACTTAATTAAAGATGCACAATTAGACGCTCAATTAGCTGCAGAACGTGCTAAAAATGATAAATTAAGATCAGATTTGGATGCAACCAACGCAAATTTAGCAGCACTTAACGCTAAATTTACTGCAGACCAAGATGGTGATGGTGTTATCGATTTATTTGATAAATGCCCTAACACGCCAGCGGGTGTAAAAGTTGATGGTGCAGGTTGCCCATTACCTCCGGCAAAAATTGTTATCACTGAAGAAGACAGACGTATTGTTAAAAATGCGATTGCAAACCTTGAGTTTGATTTCGGTAAAGCAACAATTAAAGAGCATTCACATGAAAGCCTTGACCATGTTGCTGAGATCCTGATCAACAAAAACTTCAGCCTGAAATTAGCTGGCCACACAGATAACGTAGGTTCTGATGCTGCTAACTTAAAACTGTCTAAAGACCGTGCAGAAGCAGTTAAAGAATACTTAGTAAGCAAAGGTGCCAATGCTTCAAGAATTGAAGCTACCGGTTACGGTAAAGGCCAGCCAATTGCAACTAACAAAACCGCAGCAGGACGTCAACAAAACCGTCGTGTTGAGTTTACCTTGTTGTAATCGACATTTATAAAACAAGAAAGCCGCTTAGCGTAATGCTAAGCGGCTTTCTTGTTTTATGTTCATTGGTTCATTTGTTCAATAGTTCATTGGGGATAAGCCATCAACAAATCAACAAATTACCTCATTAACAAATTCATTGTCAAATTGCCGAATCGAAAAATTAGCTAATTGCCTAAATGCTTCCGAAAAAATCATCTAATCCGCTTAGATAAGCATCTACCCACCCTTCGGTAATATCAGTATACGCTTCATCGGGGATGTTTGTGTGGCGAACTTCTACAGAAGTGCCGTCATCATGCGGATGAAGTTTTATGGTTACGATGGATGGCTCATCTTGCCCATCAAAATACCATTGTTGCACAATTTTCTTATTCTCTTCAAACTCGAGGTTTTTGCCGATGATGCTATCTTCCCATAAAGAGAACTCTGATCCCGGTACGGTCGACATAACAGCCGGATCGCCGGTCCATAATTGGATCGTAACCGGGTTGGTAATGGCATTATAAACGTCCTGCGGATCGGCAGGGATGATGTAGTATTTTTTAAAATCTTTCACGGCTGCAAGTTACTAATACCTTTTTATTTTGCAGCAACTGGACCAATAGGTAAAACAGTTTTTCCGTAAACCTCATTGAGTACGTTGGCTATACCAGTATAAACGGCAGACAGGCCGCAAATAATACCTTCGTATCCGGCTAAATGTTTAATGGCAGGGTTACCTGTGGCATCGCCCGCTACCAGTAAAAAGAATAGGACAGTTAACGATGCGAACACAAATTGTAATGCACGGTTTAATCTTAAAGTACCAAAAAATAGGCAAAACGTGAATAGTCCCCAGATACTTAAATAAGCAATCATAGCACTTTCTGAAGCTGGGGCTACCCAGCCCAGTTTAGGCATCACTAATAAACCTACCAGCGAGAGCCAGAAGAAACCATAAGATGTAAATGCGGTGAGGCCGAAGGTATTGTTCTTTTTGGCTTCGATAATACCGGCTATAACTTGTGCCAGGCCTCCATAAAATAAGCCCATAGCAAATATCATGGAGTTCATTTCAAAAAAGCCGGCATTGTGCAGGTTGAGTAATACGGTTGTCATACCGAAAGCGCAAAGGCCGAGCGGTGCAGGGTTGGCAATGCCATTACTATCTTTCACCGTAACGGGTGTAGTTGGGATAAAGCTCATAAAAGGTTTTTAATAAATTGGTTACTGCAATGTAGCTGATTTGTAAACAATTAACAATAAGCAAAAACTGATGGTAGTAATTTCCGTTATTTGGGATATGCAAAAGCTGGTATTGATACGACATGGCGAGAGTACATGGAACAAAGAAAACCGTTTTACAGGCTGGACAGATGTAGACCTATCTGAAGAAGGTTTCGCCCAGGCCAAAAGGGCAGGGCAACTGCTTAAAAAACACGGCTATACTTTCGATATTGGTTTTACATCGGTACTAAAGCGTGCCATTAAAACGATGCATGTGGCGCTGGATGAGCTGGATATGCTTTGGATCCCCGTAGAGAAATCATGGCGGCTTAATGAACGTTTTTATGGTGCCTTACAAGGATTGAATAAAGCCGAAACCATTGAAAAATATGGCGAAGAGCAGGTGCGTAAATGGCGCCGCGATCCACTTGAACATCCACCTGCTATTACTGAAGAGGACGAACGTTTCCCCGGCCATTACCTGCGTTATAATGATTTAACCTATCGCGAATTACCACTTACCGAAAACCTGAGCGAAACCATGGACAGGGCACTACCTTTCTGGCACGAAAGTATTGTACCGGCATTACGCCAAAACCAAAAAGTAATTATCTGCGCACACGGTAATAGTCTGCGTGCGCTGGTTCAGTATATTGATAACCTGTCAGACGAGGAAGTAGCAAAATTGGATATCCCGACTGCAACGCCCTGGGTTTATGAACTTGATGACAGGCTGAACCAGATTAAACATTATTACCTGGAGTAATTTGGAATTGAAAGATTTTCAGTCATATTTGTGCACCTAAATTTTTTTGCATGAAAAAAACTGATGTCTATGAAATAGCTGTAAGGCTGATGGGGATTTACCTGATTACCCAAATTATTTATTCATTAAGAGGCATTCTTGAAATACTATTTTACAGCGCAACCAGCACTACGCAGGGCTTTGGCGGCACTATTTTATTAAGTGCTGTTTTCGGGTTGGTGATGTTTTCGCTGACATCTTATTTTCTGATATTTAGAACAAAAATAATTGTTGCCAAAATAACCAAACCTGACAACGTGGAAGATGAGGTTAAACTATTTGCCGGCAAGAAAACCATTTATGAAATAGCATTGGTTTTAATCGGAGGGTTAACCTTTATCTGGAGTTTACCAGATGTGTGTTATGGCATATATAATTATTTTCATTTGCGCAGTAACGGTTTAATGCCACCAAATCAATTACCCGGCATAACCATTGAAGTAATAAAGCTCTTATTTGGTATTCTGATAATACTTAGCGCCGATTTGCTGAGCACTGCTTTTAGTAAAGAGAAATAATATTTTATACTAATTGTAGCAATATATTATAGCCTGTCGTAATGACATAAAACCTTCATTATGAAAGCACTCAAGCTATATATTCCAATTGTAGCAATCTTATTATCGGCAGGATGCAAGAAAGAGAAAACTATTCCAACGGTAGCGTCTAATCTGGATGGATCTTATTACGGCGATTTTGCTTATAGCGCAATTGGAGCTACAGTTTATACGCCAATAAACGGCAAGGTTAGTATAAATATGCGTGCCAATAAATATACAGCGTCGTCTCCGGTAAGTACTTTTGGGGCTGGCGGGGGCGGCCATTTCAGTATCAGTAACAATCAAATAGCTTATACAGACACAACAGTACATACAGCCAATTTTGATTGGGGGATTATTTTGAACGGCACATACACATATACCACTAGGGGGGATAGCCTTTTTCTGACGAAAAAAACAACTTCAAGCAGTTACACCTATAAACTGGCAAAAACTACCATTTTCTATACGGCTAACTAGATATTTAGCAATAAAAAAGGGTTCGATTTTATCGAACCCTTTTCCCGTAGAGACACAATACTTTGTGTCTCTGTTTAAATTATTAAGGAGACACAAAGTATTGTGTCTCTACGTTGAGTGCCTATTTGTCCAGCGTAAATCCCCAATCCTTGCCTTTATCTACAGCAGGTACGCCTTTGCTCATCCATTCGGGCATTGGTGCGCCTTTCAGAAAATGGTCAAAGTATTGGCCTTCGCGTATGGTAATGTCTTTACGGTTTTGGCGGAGTACCAGGTTATGTGCTTCGTTGTTGTATTCTAATAACCAAACCGGTTTACCCAAACGGCGTAGGGCTGTAAACATCTCGATACCCTGGTACCATGGTACCGCGCCATCAGCATCGTTTGACATAATTACCACAGGCGTGTGAACTTTTGGTAATTGGAACAACGGTGAGTTCTCGATATATAATTGCGGGTTGCTCCATAAATCGGTACCTATGCGGCTTTGGGTTTTTTCGTACTGGAATTCACGGCTTACACCACTTTCCCAACGGATACCACCGTATGCCGAAGTCATGTTGGCAACAGGTGCACCTGCCCATGCAGCAGCATACATATCTGTTTGGGTGATCAGGAATGCTACCTGATAACCGCCCCAGCTTTGTCCCTGGATACCGATGTGTGCACCATCAACCCAGCTATTTTTCTTTAATGCCTCAACACCAGAGTTAATAAACTCAACAGCTGATGCTCCGGGGTGACCGGTTTCGTAACTAATATCCGGTGCAAACACTAAATAACCATTACTTACAAAATAAGAAATTGGTAAACGAGACGGCGTTGGTGCAGCCGGAATGTATCCATATAAACCATCGCTTAATTTTTCATAGAAATAAACGATCATCGGGTACTTCTTAGTAGGATCGAAGTTTTCTGGTTTGTACAAGATACCGTCTGAATGGTAGCCTTTAGGCGTAGTCCAGTGAACCAACTCGGCAGTCCCCCAGTTATATTGTGCTTGCTGCGGGTTGATGGCGCTTAAACGAGTTTCTTTCTTCAGATTATCAGACACATACAAGTCTGGCGATTGCAGATAGCTTTGTTTAGTGTAGATAAATATATCCGCGTTTTTCGCTTTTTGTAAAGTGCTGTAAGCAAAAGGAGCGATAATTACTTCCTGCGGAGCGGTTGTTGTACCAAATGATTTTTTATAGAAGCCCCATTGTTTGGTTTCATCATTTTGTACCAGCATCCAGTAAGGTTTAGTAACCGGGATAGCCTTATCTTCTTCACTTGCCGAACGTTCTATCAAAATACCATTACGGAAGATTAGTTTGTTTTTACGGCCAACACCATTAGTGAAATTAATTGCCGCGCCTGTAGATGGATCGATACTCCAGATATCGTAGCGGTCGTACACCAACACAGCTTTATCGCCTGTTGTCCAGCCTGCAAGGCCATAAGCGTTTGGATCATCGGGTACGTCGTTTTCTTCGTCGCCCATTTTGGTGCCGGTGGTGGCAGTCAAATTGATTTTTTTACCTGTTGCAATGCTGTAGCTAAACCAGTTTTGCTCCTTAGGGTCAAACCAAACTACATAATTGCCACCCGGAGAAAGCTGGTAGCGGCCTTTAGAACGTTCGCTGATCTGCTTACGCACACCAGTTTTGGTATCAATTAACCAGGCAACGCTTCGGCCTCCGCCTTCCCATTGCGATTGGATGCGGGTGCCGGTATCGGTAGTACCCAATACATACCTAGCATCATTATTGGCGGCCACGGCAACATCTTGTACACCTAAATCGGCCAGTTGGATTAATTTATTGCTTTCTGATGGTTCGATAACTGCCAAATAATTACGACGCAATTCGCGCTGTAAGTTTTTTAATTGTTGCGGTTGCAGATAATCGTCTTTGTAATTCCAGATATCGAGTTTGGCAACTTCGAAATCAACAATGGTAGTATCAGCAGGTTTAGGAATAGGGGCAGTGCCGAAAAATAATTTGCTTCCGCTTTTGCTGAAGTAAACCCGACCATCGCCGCTAACAGCCCATTTAGCAGGCATGCCATCAGAACCCGGAGCGGCAACAACTTTGGCGCTATCTGTACCGATGGTATAATAGTATAATTTAAATGGCTTTACCTGCGCTTTTTCCGGATTCTTCTCGGCAGTAAAAGCTACCTGTTTAGCCGTTTCGTCAAAAGCTATGTTTTTATAAGTGCCACGGCCATTGCTGATGTCTTTCAGATCATCCTTCGCCACATCATAAATGTAAAAGGCCGATTTTGCGTCCTTTGATCTTTTTGGTGCGGTAACAGCAAATGCCAGCAGGTTTCCATTTTTAGAAAGCTGATATTCGGTCACATATTTAAACGTGCGTTGTTTGCCATTCAGTAATTGTAAGATGGTTAGGTTACCACCTTCTTTAGTAGGCGGGGCAATAGTGGTTGCTATTGCTTTTTTAGAAGTATCACCAGCCGCTGGTTTTTTAACGGTATCAGCAGGGGCAAGGTAGGCTATAACCGGGGCAGTTTCGGCCATTTTAAATGAGCGTACAGAGGGTATTTTAGTTACGGCTTGCGCACCTAAAGCCACATAACCTAAAGTATCTTTAGGCATATCTTCCGGTTTTTTCTTCTTGATCTTAGCCTGGCGGATGTCTTTATAGAATGGACGGATCAAAAACACCGCATATTTAGAATCGCCTGTAAACCTAACGGTATCTGCCCGTTGAATTTTAAACGGAGCTTTGTTTTTAACGTCGGTGATAACGAGGTTGGCATCACCCTGTTGTGGCTTAACCACGTAGGTAACCCATTTGCCATCATTGCTGATACGCTCGTTGGCTACATTTTGCCAGCCATCATACACAGAATGATCGATAGGTTTTTTGGATACTTGCTGGGCATTTGCACCATAAGCGGCAGCAATACCAAGCGTAAGCAGTAAAAATTTACGCATAAATCGAGTTCAAGTTTAATTAAGACACTAAATATCTTAAAAATTGAAACTCAATAACGGTAAGTGATTAAAAAGTTACATTGAGGAACGTTGTAAGTTATTTAGGTTATACGTGGGACGTTTGACGTTATACGTTTTGAAGATCACGTACAACGTCAAACGTATAACGTCCAACATACTTATGCCATCGCCTTATTTAACGCTAAAATTGATTTATCAAAATCTTCACGGGCTACTAAAAACTGGATGTTTACTTTGCGTAGGGCAAAGCCGCAGCTTTTAATGTTGATGCCATTCTCGGCAAATGCATGGGCAGATTTGGCTAATAAGCCCGGCTGATCCATGTTAGAACCGATGAGGCAAACCATCGCCATGTGTTCTACTGTAACTTTCTCAAATTCGTCTTCCAGTTCCTGGATCAGTTTTTTGCTGAAATCTTTCTCCCAGATCACAATAGAGATGCTATTGGCGCTTGTTGCCTTAAAGCTATAGCTTACACCGTGTTTGTAAAACAACTGCATAATCTGTAAATCCGACCCTACGTTACCAACCATCAATGGGTCGTAAACATCAATCATCATTACTTTTTTGGTACCGCTGATTACCTCTACACGTTTATGCGGAGATACAAAATCCTGTGTAATTAATGTACCTGGGTGCTCAGGCTCGAACGTATTTTTAATACGCAGGTTGATACCATGGATCTCTAAAGGTTTTGATGCTTTAGGGTGGATAGCTTCCATGCCAATATCAGCCAGTTGATCGGCTACATCGTAATTGGTGAAGCCAATAGGAGAGCAGTTATCTACACCAACCAAAACCGGGTCTGCTGTACACAGGTGGTATTCTTTATGAATGATAGCTTCTTCCGGTTTTACCGCAACAGCGATTTTGCTGAAGGTAACTTCCGAATACCCACGATCAAACTCGCGCATAATACCCTCTGTGCCTTTGGCGTAGCCGGTTACAATGCAAATGGTTTTCTTGAAATCGATATCTTTCATCGTTTTCTTAATCCGCTGATCGATGGTATAAGAGTGATGATCGTCGAACCCGCTCAGATCAACTAAAGTAGCATTAATACCTCTGCTTTGCAGGATATTAGTAAATACATAGGCAGAGTGGCTTTCGCCAATAGATGCCAAAATCTCACGAGCAGCCAATAAAATGCCTTCTTTATTTACATAGCCTGAAGCCAGGATATTAGATAAATTATCTAAATAACCGGCAGCTTTTTTAACATGGTATTCGATGTATTCATCAGCTATAGAAACATTTAAGCCGATGCTTGCATAACTTTTATTGATCTCCTTTAAACGGATAATCAGTTTTTTAAGCGGTTGGTGATAATCCTGAAAGTTAGCCAGCTTATGGTAAACACCCGGCTTGCCGGTCTTCTTATCTTCGAGCAATAAGTTGGTTACGCCCGAGAAGGCAGATACTACAAAGATGCGGTTGTAAAGCTGCTCGTCTTTGCGGTTAAATAAGATGATGTTGTTAAGTACATCTTGAAGGGCAGTCATCGAGGTGCCCCCAATTTTTTCTACAGTTAACATTATTTAATTGTGAGTTGTGAATTTTGAGTTATGAGTTTTTGCCTCTGTTGCGAGGGATACTGACAACAGATAACTCACAACAGACAACCGATTAGTCGTTCTTATATAATACCCCGGCCTTTTCTGCCGACATTTTAATACCCTTAATCATAGCAGAGCTGAAACCATTATGTTCCATCTCGTTAAGCCCGGCAATGGTACAGCCTTTAGGCGAAGTTACCTTGTCAATTTCCTGTTCTGGGTGTGATGCCAGTTGCAATAACAGATCAGCAGCTCCTTTAGCAGTCTGTGCAGCCATTTTAAGCGCATCATGTGCATGGAAGCCAATTTCGGTACCACCTTGCGATGCTGCACGGATAGAGCGCAGGAAAAAGGCTATACCACAGGCACAAAGTGCCGTGGCCGAAGTCATCAATTCTTCATTGATCTGGATGCTTACACCCACAGTATCAAACATTGATTTAACCAACGCCAGGTTTTCTGCCGATGCATTGCTGGTAGCCAAGCAGGTCATAGACTGGCCGATGGCAATAGCTGTATTCGGCATAGCACGCACCACTTCGATATCAAAACCTAAATGGTTGCATACATCCTGGCAAGAAACGCCTGAGATGATCGATATTAATAAATGTTTTTCCGGATTAAGCGATGGTTTTATTTCATCTAATACCTTATTCAATTGTTGGGGTAATACGGCTAGCACTACAATGTCGGCCTTAGTTACAGCTTCGGCATTGTTTGCAGTAGTGTTGTAACCCAGTTCTGCATAAGGTTGCAGGGCAGTCGCGTTACGGCGCGTAAGCGTAATATCTACAGGCTTAAATATTTCGGCTTTTACAAGGCCTTTTGCTAATGAGAGGCCTATGTTACCGCTACCTAAAACGGTTATATGTTTTGTATCCATGTTTATTTGCTTAAACGTGTGCCAAATGGCTCATTCTTTTGCAAGGTACTTAATTCATCGGCCTTGCCAATAATTACCGCTTTTACACCACATGATATTGCGGTAAATGCATTATCCAATTTGGGCAGCATGCCGCTGTGGATGATCTGCTTTTCTTTTAATTCTTCGTATCGTACCGGGTCAATCTCGCGGATCAACGAATCTTCGTCATTAACATCGTGCAGCACACCTTTTTTCTCGAAGCAATAGATCAGCGTAGTTTCGTAATGTTTAGACAACGCAACTGCAAGTGCAGAGGCAATGGTATCTGCATTGGTATTCAGCATTTGACCTTCACCATCGTGGGTTAAGGCCGAAAATACAGGTGTGAACCCGGCTTCCATTAAACGGCCGATGGCATCGGCATCAACAGAATTATCTTTAATATCTCCTACAAAACCATAATCAATTGTTTTTACCGGGCGTTTTACCGCACGGATAAAATTACCATCGGCGCCGGTTAAGCCAATGGCATTGGTGCCAAAACGTTGTAGTTGAGCAACTATATTTTTATTGATTAACCCGGCATAAACCATCGTAACCACACGCAGGGTTTCAATATCAGTAATGCGGCGGCCATCTACCAGTTTCGATTCGATGCCTAAAGTCTCAGACAATTGCGTAGCTACCTTACCACCACCATGTACCAAGATCTTATGGCCTTCTAAAGCTGTAAAATCTTTCAGAAAATGATATAAATTCTCAGAGTTATCTATCACATTGCCACCAATTTTGATGACATGAAGTGGACCCCTCCCGGCCTCCCCTGAAGGGGAGGTGATAATATCTTTATTTGTACTCATTATTTAGCTAAGAATGAATTAATTATAGGGAATTCCTTTTCAGGTTCTTCCACTTGTGGGTTATGGCCCGATTTTTCGAACATTACAAACTGTGCTTGCGGGCAGTATTCTTTATATTTTACCATCATCCAGGGCACAGCCACACGATCGTAACGGCCACCGATGATAAGTACGGGCATTTTCAGATCTTTCAACTGTTTGCGATAGTCGAATGTGCCGATGTCGCTGCCTACAATGAAGTCGCCATCTTTACCCACCATTTGGTAGTAAAGTTTGCTATTCATTGAGTTGGGATATTGCTTTTTGCCCCGGCCTTCAAATTTAGAAGGGTTGTAGGCATACAGGAATCCGTAAGGAACCTGGCCGTAAACGTCCTGGTGTTTAGCGTCGCTTGATATAGCGCCTTGCTCACGCAGTTCACTCAGCTCTTTCCAAACTTCCGGGTAGTTGGTTTTAATCTCGCGGTTCGAATTATCGTCGTTTTCCTGCCACATTACAAAACTATGGAAGGTATCGGCCAATATCAGGTGGCTTAAATGATCTGGATATTTAATGGCATAGCCTTGTGCAACTACACCACCATAAGAATGGCCTAAAACAGTGATCTTGTCTAAATGCAATGCTTTGCGCAAACCTTCAATATCTTCAATATCACGCTCTAAAGTGTACTCGCTTACTACTTTGGCAGTATCAGATTTACCACGGCCAAATGCATCGAAGTAAATTAACTGGTGATGATTATCAGCTAACGGGTCAAAACTTCTTAAGCCAACATGCGCACCGCCCGGGCCGCCGGCAATGAAAATAATAGGGTCGCCTTCGCCAACGGTAACCACCCAAAGTTTGGCACCATTTACGGTTATGTACTTGCCATCAGTCCAACTGTCAACAGGTTTTTGCTGGGCTAAAGTGGTCAGGCTTAGTAATAGTCCTGTCAGTAATAAGTAAATGTTTTTCATTTGTATTTAAATCGCGGCTAAAATACTAATTATGCATAATCAATTTCATAAAATTGGTTTTTATGAAACATAAGTTTGCCGTAGGGGTTAAAACTGTGACAATCAAATTTTAAAATAGCTGTATCTACCTATATGAATTTATCAGAAACCACACCCGGGCTACCGAGAATTGTAATTGTTGGCGGCGGGTTTGGCGGCATCCAGGTTGCTAAAAGATTAAAAGGTAAACCTGTAGAGGTTATCATGTTGGATAAGCATAATTACCACACCTTCCAGCCTTTACTTTACCAGGTGGCTATGGGGGCCATAGATGGCGATTCTATTGGTTTTCCAATCCGCAGGATGTTTCACAATCAGAAGAATTTCACTTTTCACTTGGCCGAAGTTCAAAAGGTTAATGCAGAAACCAATACGGTTACAGCCAATATTGGCGATATTAAATACGATTACCTAGTGATTGCTACCGGTGCCAACACCAACTTTTTCGGTAATAATGAAGTGGAGCATTTCAGTATGCCGATGAAAAATATTCCGGAGGCGCTGAATATCCGCAGCTTGATATTGCAGAATCTTGAGAAAGCATTGGTAACGAGCGACCCTGAAGAAGCCAAAGCCTTGCTGACCTTTGTGGTAGTAGGAGGTGGGGCAACAGGTGTGGAACTGGCAGGTGCTTTAGCCGAAATGCGCTTACACATGCTGACAGCTGATTATCCGCAGCTAACACCTGATAAAATGCGTGTTTATGTGGCGGAAGGTAAACCCGAATTGTTAGGTGCTATGTCGCCGCAGGCATCAGCCAAAGCCAAAAAGTATCTTACTGAAAAAGGTGTAATTATTTATAACAATGTACACGTACAGCATTATGATGGCGATTGCGTGAGTATTGATAATGGCGTAAAAATTAAAACCCGTAACGTGTTCTGGGCTGCAGGAGTGAAGGGTGAAGTTCCTGAAGGTATTCCTCCTGAAATTATTGCACGTGGGCAACGTATCCAAACTGATGAAATAAACCGCATTAAAGGTTTTCAGAATGTATTTGCCATAGGCGATGTGGCCTTGGTAACTACTGCCGAAACTCCTAACGGCCATCCGGGCGTAGCACAGGTGGCTATACAGCAAGGTAAAACGCTGGCTAAAAATTTGATGAACCTCATTAATAATAAACCTACACAAGCCTTTAAATATGAAGATAGAGGTACACTGGCAACCGTCGGCCGTAATCAGGCTGTAGCCGATTTAGGTAAATTGAAATTTCAGGGCTTTTTTGCCTGGGTGCTTTGGGTTATCGTGCACATTATTTCACTGGCCGGTTTCAGTAATAAACTAATCGTGTTTTTTAGCTGGGCTATCAATTATTTTACTAAGAATAGCGACAACCGTTTAATCGTGAGGTTCTTTGATAATAAAACAATGATGGTTGATCCAATTTCTAAATAACTAAATCCTGATTTTATTGTTATGCATGAAAATACTGCGTAACAATAAAATTAAAGGATGGATTTATTTGTAATTATAGCCTTATTGGTAATTGTAAGTGCGGGTTATTCATATATCAATGCCCGCTTTATAAAGCTCCCGGTTACCATAGGCATTATGACTATCGGTACACTGGTTTCTATCCTGATCATTATTCTTGATCGTTTTAACCCAGCCTTCCAAAAATACCTCACTGCGCTTGCTAAGAATATCGATTTCTCTGAAGCGGTATTGAATATTATGCTCGGCTTCTTGCTCTTCGCCGGCTCGTTTAATATTGATACCAATAAGCTGAAACGTGAAATGCGGCCTGTATTGCTGTTGAGCACCATCAGCGTAATTTTATCTACCGCGGCTTTCGGCTTCCTGTTTTATTATGGCATGCGTGTGTTTGACATTAAAGTGCCGCTTATTTATTGTTTCTTGTTTGGCGCGGTTGTGTCGCCCACAGATCCGGTTGCTGTATCGGCAATAATTGGTAAATCTAAACTACCCTCACATCTCGGAACCATTATTACCGGCGAATCGTTATTTAACGATGGGGTGGGGTTAGTGCTTTTTATTACCATATTGGAAATCATAGAAACCAATACTACCAAAATAGATGTTATGCAAACCATTATATTATTTTGCCGCGAAGTGTTTGGTGGAATTGCATTAGGTTTAATTTGCGGCTATTTTGTTTATCGATTAATGAAATCGATTATTGATTTTCAAACCATTGTATTGTTATCGCTGGCGTTAGTAATGGGGATTTCTGTAATAGCCACTTATGTGCATTTGTCGGTACCATTGGCAGTAGTCTCGGCAGGTATTTTGATGGGGGTGCGTTCTATCAATACTTCAAATAAGGAAACCTCACATCAATCACTCGAACGATTCTGGAAACTGATTGACGAGATTTTGAATACCATTTTATTTGTAATGATAGGCCTACAGATTATCGAGCTGCCTTTTCTAAATAATTACTGGATCACCGGCTCTGTTTCTATTGTATTGATATTGGTCGCCCGGTGGATCAGCATTGCTTTGCCGCTTACGTTCTTAAGGCAATCGCTCAACATCAAATACGCAGATGTAAAGGTTTTAACCTGGGCAGGTTTACGGGGAGGGATTTCAATTGCACTAGCTTTATCCTTACCACATAACAGGTATCGTTACATCGTGCTGGCAGGCAGCTATTTTATAGTATTGTTTTCGGTAATTGTACAGGGCTTATCGCTTAATACGCTAATTGGAAGGAATTACAAAAAAGACGAGGAGTTACCTTCCTGATTCTTTAGCCATATAAGCGGCAATTTCACGCTCGTTAGTATCCGTGCTTTTACCCAAAGTATTGATGATATTTTCCTTTTCGAATGGCGTTTTATTTTGGCTTAATTTCTTTTGCCCTTGCAAATCATCAACCACAATGTTGAAGGCGGTAATACCTTTGGCCATTTTGGCTTTGAAATCTAAAGGTAGCTTAGTCCATTGCTCCAGATAAACGATATCGTTATAGAAACGGATCATCTCTTCGAGCATTACCAGCTTAGCTTGCTCGTCCTCAATCAATTCTACTTTACCATAAGCATGTACCGCAAGGTAATTCCAGGTGGGTACGCTTAATTCTTTTTCGTAGTGGATGGGAGAAATGTAGGCATGGGGCTCAGTGAAAATCACCAAAACCCGCTCATTTAATAATGTTTTAGACTGAGGATTAGCCAACGAGATGTGCGAATTGAGGATCAACTGCTCATCGCGTTGCTTTATAGTAAAGGGAACATGCGTAGCTATAGGCAAACCATTTTCGGTAGTAATCAGCGTACCAAAGCTATAACGTTTGATAAAATCAATTGCTTCCTGCTGGTCGCTGATCCGAAAATTGTTTGGTATGTACATGTTTACAAGCTTTGCAGCATTTCTTTTAGCACAGCCTGTGCTGCCCACACCCGGTTACCCGCTTCGTGGATCACTACAGAACTGTCGCTATCTAAAATCTCGTCGCTTAGCTCAACATTGCGCCTAACGGGCAGGCAATGCATTACTTTGGCATCGTTAGTTGGTTTCAGTTTATCTAAGGTAAGCATCCAGTCTTCATTACCCGGTAAAACCTGGCCGTAAGGCTCGTAAGCCGACCAGTTTTTTACATAGATAAAATCTGCATCTTTTAAAGCTTCGTCCTGGTTATCAGTAATAGTAGCACCATTGGTAAAATCGGTATTCAGCTCATAACCTTTTGGGTGAGCAATAACGAAATCAACGTCGGCTTTACACATCCACTCGGCAAACGAGTTTGGTACTGCTTGTGGCAATGCCTTAACGTGTGGTGCCCAGGTTAAAACCACTTTAGGGCGAGTCTTGGTTTTTAATTCTTCAATAGTAATTAAATCGGCCAGACTTTGCAGCGGGTGGCGGGTAGCTGATTCCAGACTTACCACAGGTACGCCGCAATATTTAACAAACTTATTGAAGATAGATTCGCTGTAATCCTCATCACGGTCTTTTAAACCGGGGAATGAACGGATACCGATGATATCACAATATTCACCCATCACGGCAGCGGCTTCTTTAATGTGCTCAACAGAGCCGCCATTCATAATAGCGCCGTCTTGCAGTTCTAAAGCCCAGCCTTCTTTATCCATGTTAAGCACAATTACGTTCATGCCTAAGTTTAAAGCTGCTTTTTGTGTGCTTAAGCGGGTACGCAAGCTTGGGTTAAGGAAAACTAAACCAATGGTTTTATTTTTACCCAAATCCTGAAATGCATACGGATTTTGTTTAAGCTTTAAGCCTTCGGCCACAAGCTCGTTGATATTGGTTACGTCGTTTACAGAAGAAAAAAGTTTCATAAACCCTATCCTGATCCCCGAAGGGAGATTAAATATTATTTTACTAAAGTAGAAAATGCCTCTAAGAACCTATCAGCATAAGCTTTGGTTAAGTTAAGCGCAGGTAACAAACGGATTACGTTTGGTTTAGCTTCGCCGGTAAAAATGTGGTGCTTAAACAGCAGGTCTTTTTTAACGTTGCTTAACTCGGCAGGTAAATCAATACCGATCATTAAACCGCGGCCGCGTACTTCTTTAACTTCGCTGAATTTCTTCAACTCTTCAATTAGATATCCGCCAACTTCGGCTGCATTTTGCATCAGCTTAAATTCAGACATTTCTTCCAATACAGCCAATGCAGCAGCGCAAGCCAAATGGTTGCCGCCGAAGGTTGTACCCAACATGCCATAGGCCGGTTTAATTTTAGGCGCAATGCTAATAGCTCCGATAGGGAAACCATTGCCCATGCCTTTAGCCATGCTGTAGATATCGGCATTTACACCGGCAAAATCGTGTGAATAGAATTTACCTGTACGGCCATAACCGCATTGTACACTATCGGCAATAAATACGGCGTTATGGGTGTCGCACAAACTACGGATCTTTTGCAGGAAGCTTTCTGTAGCTACCTGGATACCGCCAACACCCTGGATACCTTCGATAATTACTGATGAGATCTCATCTTTGTGATCGATAAAAGCTTGCTCCAACGCCGCTTCGTCCAACCATGGTAAAAAGATTACGTTAGGCGTCTCGTTAATCGGTGCAACAATCTTAGGGTTATCGGTAACTGCAACAGCTAATGATGTACGACCGTGAAATGAACCTGTAAATGCAATTACTTTCTTTTTACTGTTGTAGAAAGAAGCCAGTTTCAAAGCATTCTCATTAGCTTCGGCACCAGAGTTACATAAGAATAACTGATAATCTGTTTTACCAGAAACCTCTCCCAATTTCTCGGCCAGTTGCTTTTGCAACGGGATTTCGATAGAGTTCGAGTAGAAACCGATTTGATGTAACTGATCTTCCAATCGTTTTACATATCGTGGGTTAGTGTGGCCTATAGAGATAACAGCGTGACCGCCATACAAGTCAAGGTACTCGGTACCTTTATCATCAAAAACCAAACTACCTTTTCCCTTAACGATGTTTATCGGATTGATAGGGTACACATCAAACAAATTCATTTTATAGTAGAGTTAATTGTTAAAAGTTAAAAAGCCACAGCTTTTAGGTTCAATCCCGACTTCTCGTCAAGACCAAATAGTAAATTCATATTTTGTACTGCCTGACCAGATGCGCCTTTAAGTAGGTTATCCATAATGCTGATAATGAAAAGCTTATTGCCTTTCTTTTGAACCTGGATAAAGCACTTGTTGGTGTTTACAATCTGTTTCAGATCGATGTTACGGGTGCTAACGTGTGTAAACGGATGACCAGCGTAATATTCGGTATAAAGATTAACAGCTTCTTCTTCAGTTAAATCACTGTTCAGATACATCGAAGCAATGATTCCACGGGTAAAATCACCACGGTAAGGAATAAAGTTTATATCCTGATCGAAGTTATTTTGAAGCTGTGTAAGCGATTGTCTGATCTCCTTTAAATGCTGGTGGTCAAATGCCTTGTAAACAGATAGGTTATCGTTTCTCCATGTAAAGTGCGATGTAGGGGCGAGGCTTTGGCCAGCGCCTGTTGAACCTGTAGTAGCTGTAATGTGTACTTCGTTGTTCAGTATGCCTTTAGCGGCTAATGGTAATAGGCCTAATTGTAAGCAGGTTGCAAAGCAACCCGGGTTAGCGATATTAGATGCTTTTTTAATAGCATCGCGGTTTAATTCGGGCAAACCATAAATGAAGTTACGAGTTGCGGGTTGCGAGTTTTGAGTTGCCTCGTATGAAATAGACGACTTTTCTGTATGGCGAAAATCCTGGCTCAGATCAATGATCTTAACACTTGCCGGGAAAGGATTTGCATCTAAAAACTTACGTGCATCACCATGGCCAACGCATAAAAATAATACGTCGATATTAAAGTTGTACTCACCTGTGAACTTCAGTTCGGTTTCACCGAAAAGATCAGTGTGTACTTCGTAGATATAGTTACCGGCGTTACTGTTGCTGTGTATAAAAGCAATTTCTACCGATGGGTGATTAATAAGGATCCGTAATAACTCGCCGCCGGTATAACCCGCACCGCCAATAATTCCGGCTTTTACCCCCCGGCCTCCGCCGATAGGCGGAGAAGGGAATATTGTATTTTGATCAGACATATTGTCTTTTTATTTAAGAGTAATTATTTTACTCCCCCTTCAGGGGGCTGGGGGGCTACTGAGCCCCGTTTACTTTATGATAGATCATTACCTGGTTACCGAAGATTTTAGAGAAACCTTTAACATCTTCGCCGCTCCATGAGTTGTTCATTTCGCCATAAGTACCAAACTTGTTCGACATTAAATCGTGATCAGACTCGATACCGGTAACCTGGAAACGGTAAGGGAACAGTTCAACAAACACAATACCACTTACTTTATCCTGTGTGCTGGTCAGGAAAGCTTCGATATCGCGCATAATCGGGTCGTGAAACTGACCTTCGTGCAACCAGTTACCGTAGAAAGATGATAACTGATCTTTCCATGAAAGCTGCCATTTGGTTAATACATGTTTCTCCAGTGTATGGTGAGCTTTGATAATTACCATCGGTGCAGCAGCTTCGAAACCTACACGGCCTTTAATACCAATAATGGTATCACCAACGTGAATATCGCGGCCAATGCCGTAAGGTTGTGCAATTGCTTGTAAAGCCTGGATTGCTTTAGTAGGGTGGTTGTAAGTTTCGCCATCGATACCAACTAATTCGCCTTTTTCAAAAGTAAGGCTTAATTTTTTAGGCTCACTTTCTGTAACCTGTGTAGGCCATGCTTCTTCAGGTAAACCTAAGTTAGAAGTAAGGGTTTCTTTACCACCTACAGATGTTCCCCAAATACCTTTATTGATAGAGTATTTAGCTTTTTCGAAGTTCATCGCCACACCATGCTCTTTCAGGTAAGTGATTTCTTCTTCGCGGCTTAATTTAAGGTCGCGGATAGGGGTAAGGATCTGGATTCCCGGAACCAGGATATTGAAGATCATATCAAACCTAACCTGGTCGTTACCCGCGCCTGTTGAGCCGTGTGCTACATACTCAGCACCAATTTCTTTAGCGTAGTTGGCAATAGCAGTTGCCTGGCTAACACGCTCTGCACTTACCGATAGTGGGTAGGTGTTGTTTTTTAATACGTTGCCATAAGTTAAAAAGCGAACGCAGGTATTGTAAAAGTTTTCGGTTTCGTCAACCACGTGGTGTGAGGTAACGCCCATTTTAAAAGCACGCTCTTCAACGCCTTTTAATTCTTCGTCGCTAAAACCGCCTGTGTTTACAATTACCGAGTGGACTTCAAGGCCCAGATCCTGCGTTAAATAGATGCAGCAAAATGACGTGTCTAAACCGCCGCTATACGCAAGTACTACTTTTTTCTTCATGGTTTGTATTAATCAAAAAGTTTGTGAATAAGGGCAGATACCCCTAAAATGGTTATTACTTTAGTTGAACGCCTTAAAATGGCATTCTCGATACGCTCTAACAAAGTGGCTTTGTGCGCTATTTTTTTGAATTTTTCTTCTTCATTCTTTTGCTTGTCGGCAGGGTCGTAAAGCATGGCGGTGCACATGCAGTTTTTACGATCTTTGCTCATCAAAATATCGTAGTTAACGCAACTGCGGCAGCCTTTCCAAAACTCTTCGTCCTGGGTAAGTTCAGAGTAGGTAACCGGTTCGTAACCCAGTTCTGAGTTAATTTTCATTACGGCCAGCCCGGTTGTTAAACCAAATATTTTCGCTTCAGGATATTTCATACGAGACAGCCCGAACACTTTGTGCTTGATAGCCTTAGCCAGACCGGCTTTTCTGAATTCGGGATTAACGATCAGGCCCGAGTTGGCCACAAAATCGCCGTGGCTCCAGGTTTCTATATAGCAAAAACCTGCCCATCTGCCATCATGATGGAAAGCGATAACCGCCTTTCCCTCAAGCATTTTATTAGCCACATACTCTGGCGATCGCTGTGCTATACCAGTGCCGCGTGCTTTCGCAGACTCAGCCATTTCTATTGTAATTTGCTCTGCAAAATCAATATGCTTCTCTGAGGCTACTATAATGTCAAAATCTTTTATGGTCATTGAATAAACCCTTTAAACGGTGGCTTTTATGCCGTAAGTAAACAATTTGTTTTAGGGAGAAAAGTGTTTTTACACTTTATGGGTAAAGATGGATGCAGCATCTTAAGCTACATTCAAACCCGGGGGATAAAGATCCGTCGTCGTGACGGTGTAATAACAAAATCAGTTAAACTCAAAACAGCAGCAACAGGAGCAAAATTTGCTCTGTAAGCCGGTCTATTTAAGTTTTGAACGTTCATTTTTATATGCGTTTTGCTGTTTTGTAATTTTGTGCAAATTATTGCATTATTTTTTTCTTATGCAAGTAAAAAATACGATAGTTTAATAATAGGTTTTTAACCTGACATACTATCTTGTACAAGTATACTTTAAAATAGCCTCCTGAATGTTTTTGATGTATTAATATATCGTTAATTTAACAGAATAGCAGGCGCTCGGCTGGTTGTTATGGGGCGTTTCCTTTCAGGCCGGGCTTTCCACTTATACGCCTGCCCCCAAGTGCAATGTCCATAGTGCGGGCCTTACACACAAGCCGGTACCCGTTTCAATCCCTAACCCAAATAAATTTTTATTACGCTGCTATAAATATTAGTAAAAACCGGTTACTTTGTATTTCAAATATGTCGGTATTTATAGCTTCATTAAATTCGGGTAGTAATGGTAACTGCTATTACGTGGGAAATCAGCACGAAGCTGTATTGATTGATGCCGGTATATCATGCCGGGAGACCGAGAAACGCATGGCCCGTATCGGCTTATCTATGAGCAAGGTGAAAGCCATATTTATATCACACGAGCACTCCGATCATATTTCCGGCGTACCTGTTTTGGCTAAGAAGTATCAACTGCCGGTTTATATTACGCCCCGAACTACGTTTACAGGCAGGCAATTTTTAAATGCGCAAATGGTTTATCCGTTTGTAGCTTATCAGCCTATCCGTATCGGTGAACTTACTATTACCGCTTTCCCTAAATTTCATGATGCTGCCGAACCACACAGTTTTGTGGTAAGCTGTAATGAAATTAATATTGGTGTAATAACCGATATTGGCAGTGCCTGCGAGCACGTGATCCGCAACTTTGCGCAATGCCATGCTGCTTTTCTGGAAGCTAACTATGATGAGCAAATGCTGACCAACGGGCGTTACCCATATCACTTAAAACGTAGGATAAGCGGAGGAAGGGGCCACTTATCAAACACCCAGGCACTCGAGCTTTTTATCAAACATAAGCCTGCTTATATGAGCCATGTGTTGCTGTCGCATTTATCGAAAGATAATAATGACCCGCAACTGGTTAAAGAAATGTTTAATGAACATGCCGACGGTACCGAAATTATTGTGGCTTCGCGCTACCAGGAATCGGCGGTTTATGAGATAGGAGAGCTTGTATCAACTGTTACGGTTCCTCACCACCAGTTTGTACCAGAGTATATACAATACTCATTGTTCCAATAGTTGGAAACAATGAGTATTGATTTATAGTGATGTTTTCTTAGAATTTTCTTTCCTCGTAAGCCGGAGAAGGTTTAGCATAAATTGCCATCATCAATAACAGAATTCCTAAAATTACCTGTGGCCAAAATACAATGTTACAGAAGCCATAAAGAAATGGTGAAACCAATAACCAAAAGCCTACAAATCCATTCAGGAATGAGTGCAAAGGCATTGGAAGTACCTTCATAATACCCAATTCATAATTGCTGAAAATGGCCATGATAATTTGCATCGCGCCTAAAAAAACAGGGATAAATAAGGCAGCGCTGCTGATGTTGTAGTAACCGAATAACCACGGTGATGCAATAAGAATAATACCGGTGATATAATCTAATGCGCCGATAAGTTTGGTTGAAATAAATCCGTTGTCCATAGAGTTTAATATTTGAAATTGTATTTGCAGATTAAGCTTTTGTTTCAACGCAAATATCTGTCCTTTGTTCCGAATTTTTAAGTCTTATTTCGGCTTATTTTTACACCGTCACCCAATATTTACACATTTACTATTTCGAATTCGATTGTTGCTTCATTGCTATTAAAACTCAATGGTATGGCTTCAAAGCCGGGCACATAATTAAATATCCTGCCGTTTGTAGTGGGTAATGTAATAAATGGTTGATCTGCTGATATTTTAACCGAAGCCAATTCTTTCGTTATACTAATCGCCTTATTGTTTATGGCTGTAACTTTCTCGGTCGATTTAGAAATTACTGGAACGATGATCTTTACCTGTCCGTCAAATTCACCTTTATCGTATTTAAACCGGATACTTGTTTTTTGATGATCGAAATGATAAGACACCTGGCAATTAATAATTGTTGATGGATCAGCCTGGTCTTTATCTACCAATTTAGAGAATGTATTGATAGTGACTTGATCCGGATTTTGGTCTATTTCCGTCCGCGCATTCAGGTCGCTGATATTCATGTAAAGCTTGTCGCCTGTTCGTAGTTCAATACGTGGGGTTAAAGCCATTGAATGCGGATCATTATCAGCCTGTTGGTTACCGGCCTCAAAAATCTGGTACTCATTCATACCCCCCGAAAGTATTGAACCTGTTTTAGCGTGCCATAGTGTAGTTAAAGCTCCACCGGTAGCATGGCCGTTTTTAGTTTTTTTATATTCTTTATCGTATCCAGTTATCGTAGCCTTAAATCCACTCTTAGCCACTAAATAAGTTTGTGTATCTTCCATAAACCGGCTGCCATAATTGTTTTCGCGTGGGAGTGAGACTTTAGCAATATCGACCGGTTTCTGCGATTTGCTGTAATCTAATACAGTAGTAAGCGCTTTAATGTGCGAAAACGTGTGATGCACACAAACCGGCACCTGATGAGCTGCATAATGCGGGCCACCCTGCAATAACCCGTTAACGGTTAATTGCTGCATTAGCTGCGTGTTGCGCAAGGCTGCTTTGTAAAATCTGGGGTCGCGGTCAGCCATTAAAGCGTAGGCAGTTTGGCATCCATCTGATGTACGGCTGCCCCAATAGGTCCATTTGTAGTTTCGGGTTCCCCAGCTATTGTCCCAGCCACCATCGGGCAACATAAATTCCAAATGGGCTTGCATAGATTGGGTTACGGCATCCAAAACTTCATTGTCGTTATTCAACAGTCCGTACATAACCAGTGCAGGCAATGATTCTTCAACATTGTAACCCAGATCGATAGAGTAGCAGCCTTTTTTGCTTGGTGTGATAATATCTCCTTCACCATAAAGTAGTTTGTTTTTGGGCGAAAAATACTTCAGCGCTTCATACGCCAGTTCTTTACCACGCTGCTTAAACTTCGGATTGTCTAAAACTGTACCTAATAATGATAGGCCGTAAGAGGCAGTTACCGGGTAATTGATATTGCCATAAGCGATATTGAAATTATTATAGATATAATCTCCGGCTTTAACCAAGCGTTCTGATATTCTTGATTTTAAAGTACTATCAACCAGGTTGCCATGATTTTTCAACGTTTCGGCCAGTGCGATAGACGCAAATACGGTAGTCCCTTTCCATGACCCGGTCACCGGTTCGTTTAACCATGAACCGTCTGGCTGGCTAACCCTGCGTTCAATCCATTCGTACAATAAATTGGCAGCATCGCTGTATTTGCTATTTTTTGTTTTAGCGGCAAGGTAAAAGAGCGGATAGATGGTATCACCAACGCGTCCATGCACAGCTTGGTCTGCGGTGCAATAAATGCCGCCGTAATCAAGCGTGCGGGACGTATCCAGTACTTGTAAAGCTAATAAGGCATCAGCCCACTGTTGTACAAGGTGTTGGCTTAAGGCATATAAATCATTTGATGGGGCAGGCGGGCCTAATGCAAAGCTTTTGCTAAGGCTGGCAACACCCATTAGGCTTAAACCACCAATAGCAGTGGTTTTAATAAAATTTCTTCTCGAATAATCAGACACAGGCAGATTGGTTTATTTAGGATATTGAATGCTATATTCAATTTGCTACTGCCTAAATTAAAGTTTCTTAACCTTTTTGGCGTTTGTGTATCACCTTTTTTTACGATAACGATGTAGATCGCAGGATGATTTGGTGAATGCAGATTTTCAGGAATTCATATATAGTTATGGAGCTACAAAGCTATAGGTTACAGTTGTATTATAAGTACCTGCGGGTTTACCCAATAGCTGCGGCGAATTAGCAGCAGGTATTGAATATCTCACATTCAAGGCTTTATCTACCGCAGGCACAAACCCCGATAATATTTTTTGACCAGTTGCCGATAAGCTTACTGTTGTAAAACTACCTGCATAAGCAGGCATTGGTGCAATGGTAATTACACCAACCGGTATGGTATTGGTTCCGTTGCTTAAGGTGCTGCTGCTGGCTTTTACGTATACATCAAATGGGTTGGTGTTACTTAATGTGAGATGGCCGGCTGCATCGGCAAAAATTCCGTTAACGTAATCGCTCGAACCGGTATAATTGAGGTTAATGTCAGTTTGATTTACTTTTAGTTCCGACAGGTCACTTACGGTAATAGTAAGCGGGCAGCTTAACGTTTGCGTGGTTGCAGTAGGTGTGGTTTGTGCATCAAAAATTTCGAAGTTAACCGAAGTGGTATAAGTCCCCTTTTGCAAAAAAGCTGCTTTTAAATTGGCAGGGGTAATGCTTAGGGTAATTACATTGGTTTGCAGGTTGTTGGTTGGCACACTTAAACCGGTGGCCAAATTGGTAAATGATGTGCCCCCGGTAATGGTAGAGCCGGTTGTTGGCGATGTCATTTGGCCGGATAATCGTGTAGTTGCAGCGCCGGGATCCGTAGCGCCAGAGTAACCATTACTATATGAAAATGCAGATGCATTATTTTTTAACCTGATACCATAAGGCACTGTAGTCGTTGTGGCAATGCCATACGTGCCCGACAGGGTAGTTGTACGGTAATAATTAAGTGAATTTACAGTGAGCGCTATGCTGGTTGGTGTGGGTGTTACAGCAATAAAAGAAGCCACATTAACGGTTAACGAGCCGACAGTAGGATTTAATGTACCAGGTGGCAGGGCTACGGCGCTGGCTGCAAAAGTTAAATCGGTGGTGTAAGAGCCAGCTACCCATGTAGTGGCGTTAACGTTGCTTAAGGTTGCATACCTGAGGTTTATAGCCCCGGTTGCTATTGCACTAAGTACCGATGTATAAATGTTTTGTGCCGAGTTTGATAGCGTTATGGTTGGAGAGGTGCTGAGCACATTGAGTAAACTGCCGCCAGTGCCAATAATTTTAACCGTAAATAATCCGGGGGATAATCCAGTTCCGCCGCCGGTTCTTGCCAGTATCCCGGCTGCTGATTTTACGGATATGGTAGGTGCAAGTGCAATAACAGGGGCTGTATAAACAGTTGTTGCATTATCTACACTAAGAGGCGAGGCGTTTGTAATATTACTCGAAGTAATGTTAAAAACCACCTGTGCGTAAGCATGTTGAACTGTAAATATTAATACAGAACAGATGCAGGCACTAATTCGTAAAGTCCACTTCTTTTTTTGCAACTTTTAAATTTGTTTCGTCTCCGGCATCTAACAGGGCAACCAGTAAATAATGCCCGGTGAGTGTAATTGGCAGGTCTACATAAATTACCTGTTCGTCATTAGGCAACATGCTGATGGCTTTTGCAGGTATTTTAAATTCATCGCCCGTGTTTTTATTGGTAACCTCAAAGCTGATGAAACCATCAGTCATAACCTCTCCACGGTTTTTAACCTTAACAGCAACACGGTGTACCTGTATATTACCAGCGGCTTTTACACCGGCATTATAAAAAGCCAGAAAATCAAGGTCTTTTTTGCTGATAAGCGGAGCGGTGTAATAAACATGGATACCAAACTCCAGCTTTACAATAACACCTATAGCTGCGTGTGTAGCTGATGTTTTGGCATTAGCTTGCTCATTAATCTGCGTTAAAAATAGCATGGAATGGGTTACTGCATTGGCCGGTAAATCTGCCGGTACATGCATGGTTACGGTAACCTGTTGTTTAGAGCCCGGTGGTATTTCTACTACGCTGGGTGTAACCTCCAGCCATTTGGCATTTGATAAGGCCTGTGAGCCGGCGGGGTAGTATTTCTTTTCGCCAATACTATCGCGTCCCCAATCCATCAGCGATGCTTTGAATGAGAGGGCTGTAGTACCTGTATTAGTTAAAGTTACCTGCTGGGTTAGTTCTTGTCCCTTTTCGCCGGTAAAAAACATGCGTGAGGGGCTAATAGAGATAGCCTGGGCCAGCGTATGCCGGCCTTCGGCTACCATTAGAAACATCATTACAAAAAAACACCAGCAATGCCTTAGCTTACTTAAGCGCTTGTGGTGTTTTTTTATTTCTTGCATAACAGTTAATATGGGTTAGGTTAAATTATTGGGTAATAGTATAAGTTACTGTTGTGGTGTAAGTGTCGGCCTTTTTACCAAGCAGGGCAGATGTTGTTGATACCGATGATGGCACGGTGTAATTAACATCGAGCAGTTTCAATAAACCAGGCGTAGCGCTGGTAACCAAAGCCGCATTAGTAGTACTTAAACCAGAAGCAGTTGTTGGCACAGCACCAAGCGTGGTGTTGTTACCGGTTGTTGGTAAAGCTACTGTTAAGACAGAGGGGTCTAACACGTCTGTATTAGCGCCTGTACCTGCAAGGTTACCGGCTGCTTTTACATTTAATGTGTAAGGTTGATTACTGGTTACCGTAAGGTGGCCGGGCATGGCAACGGTTACTCCATTTTGATAATCAGACGCGTTGTTGAAGTTGATGTTAACGTCGCTATTGTTGACGGTTAGCGCCAAAATATCAACCAATTTTACGTGTACACTGGTGGTACCGGTTACCTGAGCTTTAGCTACACCAAAGCATGCCAAAATAATTGACAATGAGATTGTTAAGAATTTTTTCATTTTGAAATAATTAAGGATTTTTGATAAACATTTATAAATTAACTTTCGTACAAGCACATAATTTTTTACGGGTTTGATTTTATTTCCTAAATAAAATTTCCGTTTTGATACTCAAGATTATTTGCTTTGAACCGATTTAAACTCTTTCTTTTTTTATTGATTTTTATTGAGTTTCCCTTCTACTCATTTAGCCAATCTACTGGGGTATCGTGTTCATTTATTTCTGATACTGTAGTAGTTGGTTACGGGCAAACTTTCTCAAATAAAATCAGGTTCGAGAATAAAACCAGCCAGGCAATAACCCTTTTTCAGAGCACTACTACGGCCGACGTTTTGTTAAAGTTACCCGACACGGTTCGGCTGAACCCGGGAGCATCAGCTACTTTCCCTGTAAAATATTTCGCATCACAGGCTTTATTATCGGGTAGTGCAGGCGGTATAAAAGTGGGTTACACCAACCAGTTGAACGGACAAAAAGTAGAGGCTTTTTTTATGGTAAAGGTTAATCAGCCCAACAAAATTTTCATCAATTTGCCCGAACCCATTGTGTATTTAAATAGTGTAACGGGGCTGGCAAACTTTAAGCTGCATTGTGCCAACAGAGGGTTTTCATCAGTAAATGTTAATCTAAAATTGACTATAAATCCATCTGGAATACAGATAGTTACACCAATTAGGAATATTGTGCTTGATGCAAGCTCTGATCAAATGATAGAATTTGAAGCCAAACTTTTGAGTGGAAATACCAACTATTCTACCAATTATAATGTAACGATTGAATGTACAGATGATAATGGAAACAGCCTGGCAATAGCCACATTGCAGATTGCCGAAATTGGTAATAATAAACGCGAACAGACTGCCGCAACCGGCCAGTATTTTAACCAGTTAAGCAACACTGCCGAGCTGAGTTATACGGCTATAAACCGTTCTTATTCATTTTATTCATTCTTGGCAAACGGTAACATTGCCCCAAATGCCGACAGCCACCTGGGCTATAATCTTAATTTGAACTACTATGATAAGCAACATGCATTAGACGGATACAATACCTGGTTAAATTATAATAACAAGTATTTCGGTGTTACGGTAGGCAACCTGATGGAGAGCCTTGATTATTCCTTATTTGGCCGCGGGGCAAAGGCATCTGTTTTCCTGGATCAGCATAACAGCGTCGATCTGTATTATGTGCAAAATAGTTATGTATTGTTTTCGCAGCTGCTTAACCAATATCCGGGTTCAACCATATTTGCCGCGAGCTATAATTTTATCAATGCCGGTAATATGGCCAGGGTATCGTTACTGTACAGCCATAATCCTTTAACCGGTGTAGATACACGCTTTACCAATGGTTACATGCATTTTGCGTTAAAGGGTAACCAGCGTTTAGATGTTAAGGCAGGTTACAGTAACGAGCAGGAACCATCAACAGGCGAATCGCACAACGGTGTTGCCGGTGGTTTTGTTTACAGTTACAGGCCAACCCGGTGGGATCTTAGTCTCAACAATTATTACAGTTCGGCTTATTACAGTGGCTTACAGCGCGGCACTACGCAGTTAGATAACTTTTTGGGCTATCATTTTACACCTAAAACAACTCTGTTTGGGCACTACGAGTTAATTAAAAATTCGCCTAAATATCTGATCGATACCTTAACCATCGCCGGCTTTTATAATAATACGCTGAAGTATGAGCTGGGGCTTAACCTAAATTTCAGAGCACTAAATATTACTCTACATCCTTATTGGTATAAGCAGGATATTAACCAAACTTATAGTACGCAATATATCCAGGTTAACGGGCCTTTGTCATCAAAATCAATCAGAACTGGTCTCGATATCAATTATGCATTAGGCCGTGGCCAGCAACTTACGGCACTAACAGATTTTGGTTATACCCGAAGCGATAATCCGCAGCTTACCAATCAGCATTATACAGGCTTCCGCATCAATACCAATTACTTTAACAAATGGTGGGGCATGAGTGTGCTGCTTCAGAACGCACCGTACTACCTGGCCGAAGAAATTGCTACCACCTACAATAACCAAAAGCAGCGCTATCACAATTATTCATTCGGGCCCAATGTTCATTTCACGGCATTCAATAACAAGTTAAGTGTTTCGGCTAATGATTATCTCAACTTTACCAGCTACAACATTAAACGGAATAATGCTTTAAATGGGCAGGTATATTACAGGGTTAAAGGCGGCTGGCAGCTTTCTGGTCAGGTTTTTTATAATACTTACCCGTCTTACGTAAACAGTTACAACCTGCAAACCAGGGTAGGGATAAGCAAGCAATTTATCAGAACCAGTACGCCAGGCACACATAGCTTGCAATTACAGTTCTTTGATGACGAAAATAACGACGGCATTTTCAACAGCAATGATAAAGCAATTGAAGGCCTCGTTATTAATATAGCGGCCGAAAAAAGTACAAACAACAGCGATCTAACCACCATTAGTGATAAAAGCGGAGTAGTTAAATACAGCAATCTGCAAAATGCGGTGTATGAGCTATCGGTTGTGCGCGGCAACGGCTGGCACCTGGCGCAAAAGCTAACGGTAGATCTTGTGCATAATCAAAAAATGATGATCCCTTTGGTGCGTAGTGGCTGGTTAAAAGGAGTGATAACACCGGTTAAACAAGAGTATACAACAAGCAAACCTAATTTAGAGGGCCTTAGAGTGGTTGCCGTTGATGATAAAAACCAAACATTTACCACCCTTACCAATGAATTTGGCGAATTTGAGCTGGCATTACCGGTAAACAATTATCGTATTAGTGTTGATGTAGACAATCAAAAGTATTCGATAAGTAACCCCAACCAGGTAGTTTTTATTGATCAGAAGGTTAAAAAAGAGGTCACATTCAGCCTCGTTGATCAAGCCCATAAAGTAATTGTTAAACAGTTTTAAAACAAATGAAAATTTATTTTCTTTAACTATAGTTGTAATCTATAAGAGCGCCAATAGTAATTTAAAAAATAATTTATTTTATTAATTGCTAATTTAATCTACTATATTGTTATTGTAATAAGAATACTGCTATATTTATAACACCAGTTAGCCGAATTAAACCTTATTCCAGGTACTGTATTGTGAGAAGATACATCTTGGGATTATAACACCATAATTGCCCATGCGAATTGTATTGCCTTATGTTTTCGAACAGTTGAAGCAAGAAGTATTAGATAAAGCAGGATTAACAATTATTACCCCCTCTGATTGTCAGCTGTTAGCGCTTAACATTTCTAAACAAACCAGAAAGCAAATAAGCGATACCACTATAAAAAGGATATATGGTTTTGCATTAAGCAGTTCTGTACCATCACTTTATACATTAAACCTGCTTTCGGAATATTGCGGCTATTCTTCATGGGATTATTTTTGCGATGAACATTCTAAAAAGCAGATTAAGCCCCAGGCAAAGTCTGTTGAGAAGACAAGTGATGTACTTGATGTTTTGCGTAAAACTACGCACAATACGCTCCAGGCGTTAAAAAATAAATCAGTAATCCCATTTAATTTAACTATTGAAAGAGAAAGCATTAATGAGCATCTGGATGTTTTTTTGGCAGGAGAGTACCGCGCAACCATTTTAACATCGCCGGCAGGCTATGGTAAAACAATTGGTTTATGCCGATGGGTCGAATCGCACCTTAACAAAATGCTGGTTACCCATAATACTGATGTTGTGCTTTTTTTAAATAGCAAGGTATTAATGGGGCTTTCGCCGGGTATCAATTTAACTGACTGGCTTTTGGCTTTAATGGGTTTACCTGCAGGTAATGGTTTTGATACGATAGTAGATATCGACGGGTTAAGACACAATAACTTTTACCTGATAATAGATGAGTTTGATGGCAATGTTTTTAAGACTGAGCAATTAGATTTGTTATTTAGTATGCTGCTTGATTTTTTAGCAATCAGTAGTGACTGGCCTGGTTTTAAGTTGATATTAACTATGCGTTCGGCTTCATGGATTACCTGCAAACGGAGACTTTTGCTTGATAACCGCATGGATGAATGGTTTATTGGTTTTATGAGCGATGAGCACGAGGAAAGAAACGTGCCGGTATTCAGCACTCATGAAATTAAAGAACTTTGCAGGCGCATTAACCCGGCTATAAAAATACCTGATGTGCTACATCCAGAGGTATCCGCATTTTTTAGTTATCCTTTGTTTTTCCAGTACTATTATCAGAAAAACCATACCGATTTCCTTTTAGATGAGCTGGATCATTTCAGGATTTATGAGGTGATCTCATCTTATATATTTGATAAGATTTATGCAGGGAAATTTACTACTGAAAAGGTTTTATTACTTAGGATACTGATAGCTAACGGCCAATTTAAAGACGGGAAATTTTTAATAGACAAGCTAAAGATCTACGATCATTTAAAAACTTACAGGGATGCATATAATGACCTGATTAGTATAGGCTTTTTGCGCGAGTTAAATCGTTGCAAAGAGGCCATGTACGATGAGTACATTGAATTTACCAATAAACGGTTATTTGCAGCTGTAATGGCCGCCCAATTATTGCATGATTGCGGCGACTATAATAGTGAGTTATGCCTCAAAATATCGGATACGATAATACCAGAGTACAGGGTTATGGTACTTAAATGGTGCATATTTAATGGGGTTAAAAATAAGCAATACCAGATATTTACCCACCTGCATAAAATTGACCTGTATGCTTCCGAAAGGGCAATACTGCTCACATTTTTAAGCAGCCTTATTAAAAGAAATTTTCTGCTTCCTGCAGATGCCAAAGTGGGTGAAATATTCTTTGCCGATCAGAATGGCATATTCAATTACTTTTTTGGGTACGAGTTTGTATCACTTGAGTACGAACAGGCATTAAAGGAGCTTTTAACGCTCAATTTAAATGAAACTTTAAAAATATGGATCAATACCTGTCTATCCATCGTTTATATTATCCAGCTTAACAGCGAGGCATTAGAAGAGCGTATAAAAATATTAAGAAGATTCCCTGACGAGGCTTTTGTCGACTTTCCGATCAATCCTCTTTACTGTGTTGAAACTATTTACAGTTACTTTAAATTTGGTGTAATACCTAAAAGGGCATTGGTGCAAATCACCCGCTTTTTGTTTAACGGGCCATCTGCAAAAAATAACCCGATCGGCTCAAATAATGTTTTGTATCTGCTGGCTTTAACCACACTGTCTTTGTCAAATAATAAATCGAAGATGATTAGGTTTATTACTCAGCTTAATCATTATAATAATGTTGGGGGCACACACAATTTAACGTACCATTTCTTCCTTCAAATAGGGCTTGCTGATACTTATTTTGCTGCCGGTGATGTTGAAACGGGGCTTCAGATCTATACCGAACTACAGAAAAATTATAAGGTCGATCATCTTAAATATACACCTTACATGCGGGCTTGTCTTGATTTATTATCAGCCCACGCACTTCAATATCATAGTGATATCGACTATCTGAAGCGGGTTATCGAAAAAATGATCAATAACACAGAGAAGTCTGGTTATAAGCTACTTAAAGCCAATACGCTGTCTTATTATCTCGAGTATGAGAATTTCAATAAAATGTCTGATCTGAACAGGGCTGCTTATATGAAGTTTAAAAAATACCTGCATTCTACCAGTTTTAACCCACAATGCTACCTGTTTAATTATTACACCGCAGGAGAGAAGATAATGTCCTGATCATCGATCAATAATTTTGTTAAAGCCCGCTTTTTTGCGGGCTTTTTTTGTGCAATAATTTTAAAAACAGGCAGCATAATTGCAATGGTTTGATCGCCTACGAAATTTATTACGTTCCGGATTTAAAAATCTTAAAATAACTAAAATGAACAGCTCCTGAATATCATGAATAAAGTGTTCCTAACACTATTTTAAAGTACGTCGTAGATATGTATAAATATTTTTTCACCGACGTGCCTTATGAAAGTTTTTACCTTTATCACCTCGTGCTTCCTGCTCATAATCTGCTTATTAACAGGAATAACAAGCAATGCGGTCGCCCAGCGAACCTTTGCTTCATCCACACAAACCGGATCTTCAAGTGTACTCTGTCTCGGTTGTACGGTAACCAATCCGGGTAGCGCAGCCGATGGTAATTTGCAAACTTTTTCAACGCTGAATGTTGGCGTTGGCGTGGGAGCATCAACCTGGGAAGAATTATTATTTCCCGGCGCACCTACTACAAAAGTGCCTGCAAATACCCCGGTATCCATCAAATTGGGGAGCGGCAACAATTTGCTCAGTGTGCAGGCTTTGGGTGCAATCACCGTGCAGGCATACAACAATGGCACTGCAATTGGTTCACCCATTTCGGCCAGTAGTTTGATAACCTTGCTGGCTAATAATAATCAGACAGAATTAACGTTTACGCCAACGCAGCAGTACGACAGGGTAAGGGTAACACTCAACGGAGGTTTAGTCGGTGCGTTAAACACAATTTATTTATATGAGGCATTTTACCCCGTAAGCGGGGCGGTTGCCTGTAACACTGCATTTGATGAATTGGATGGGATCTCATCCAACCTGCTCGGCCTTGGCAATTTAGGGATAGGCGGAGTACAAAACCCGCAAAATGCGATAGATGGCAACCCAGCCACGGCAGCAACATTGAACGCCGGCATAGGTTTGGCGGGGGCTGCTGCAACAGAAACAGCCATCTTTTCAAACGTATCTACCATAGGCGATTCTGTTCGCTTAACCATATCACTTCCGCAGGCGTTAATTGATGCGGGGGTAACCAGCCATATCTCGGTAACCACATTCAATGGTAATACAAGTAACAACGATACACAAAGTTTAAGCGGCGGATTATTAACACTGAGGCTGCTCGATGGGGCCACTGGCTTGCAAACGGTAACTTTTGCACCAACAAGCACTTTCGACAGGGTGCAGGTTACCTTAGGGGGAGGGTTAGCCAATGTGCTATCAACCATGAATTTGTATGAAGTACAACGGGTTATCCCAAGGCCTATTGTTAAATTTAATAACATAGTAACAAACAATGTACAGCTTTGTACAGGAGGTTCGGCGGCGTTAACTGTTACAGCTGTTCCAAATACTACTTTTACCTGGTACACTACCGCAACCGGCGGTAGCCCGGTAGCTACAGGTACAAGTTTTACTGCCGGCCCACTAAATTCAACTACTACTTATTATGTGCAGGCTAACCGTACCGGTTGTACCGATGCATCAGACCGTACGCCAGTAATCATAATAGTAAACACAATACCAACAGCACCAGTTATTGCCAACAATGCTCAAACCATTTGCCCCGGCCAAACAGCCACATTTACAGCAACAGCTGTTACGGGTGTTACCGTAAATTGGTATACCGCGGCAACTGGCGGAACGCCAATAGCCACTGGTAATAGTTTTACTACACCTGCATTAAGCGCAAATACAACTTATTATGCCGAAGCCGTTTCGGGCGGCACTTGTACCAGCCCGGCGCGTACACCGGTAACTGCAACAATAAGCACTTTACCAGCCACACCGGTAATTACTACACCTAACCCAATGATATGCGATGGTGCAAATGCGGTGTTGGCGGTTGATAACCCCGTTGCCGGTTTAACTTATAACTGGTACGGCACATCAACAGGCGGAACGCTTTTAGGTACAGGTACTAACTTTACCACGCCGGCTTTACACAACAATACCAGTTATTATGTAGAGGCTGTAAATGCCACAGGTTGCAGCAGTACAGCGCGTGCGCAGGCAAATGTTACCGTATCACCACTTCCGGCCGATCCAACATTATCTGCCAATAATACAACGGTAACAGCGGGGCAGGCGGCAACTATCAATGTAACCAATGCGCAAACAGGCGTAAATTACAATTGGTATACATCGGCCACTGCAGCTACTCCTGTATTTACAGGCAATACTTACACTACACCGTTACTGTATGCGCCAACTACTTATTACGTGAGTGGTAGCAACAGTACTGGTTGTACATCTGTTAACAGAACGGCAATTACTATTAACGTTACTATTAATAATAATACACCATGTAGCTTTGCCAATGTACAAACACAGGATGTTAATGGTTTATGTATTGGTTGCAGCATTACCAACCCGGCTTTATCTGCCGATGCCGATACCACAACCGCATCAACAGTTAGCGTTTTAGCTGGTTTGATTGGAGGCTATGCTGGTCAGCAACTGGTTTTCCAACAACCAGGTTTGGCAGGCGATACCATTAAATTAGGCTTACAATCAAACGCTAATTTATTAACTGCCGGGGTTGCAAGTTCAGTACAGGTAATTGTATACAACGGCGCAACACAGGTAGCTACTTACAATTTAGATAACTCACTCATTAAGGTGAGATTATTAGGCGGCGGTACTGGTCGTTATGTTGTGACTATACCCGCAACAGGAGCTTATGACAGGGTAACCATCCGGTTAAACTCTGGCGTAGCCGGATTGATAAGTACCCTGCAAATTTACTATGCGCAGCAAATATTCCAGCGGCCGGTAATCAACCCGCTTAGTCCTGAGATTTGTAAAGGCAGCTCGGCCACATTAAATATAACATCACCAGCCAGCGGAACCTTTACCTGGTACGATGCCCCAACCGGCGGCACCGTTGTAAATAATGGCGCAAACTTTAATACTCCTGCGCTAAACGCCAACACAACGTATTATGTAGAATATTCGCGCAATGGTTGTGTTAGTCCGGTACGTTTCCCGGTATCTATATTGGTTGATAATACACCTGCGGCACCAACGGTGGCTGCAAACAACGTAACCATCACCAGCGGACAAACTGCTACACTGGTTGCAACTCCGCCAACCAATGCAACTATTAACTGGTATACTGCAGCAACAGGCGGCACGCCGGTAGCTACAGGCAGTACATTTACTACGCCTCCGTTAACAAACAATGCAATTTATTATGCCGAGAGTGCATCGGGCAGTTGCGTATCGCCAACCCGTACCCCGGTTAACGTAACTGTAAACCCTATAGTAATACCTGATATTACAGTTACACCGCCAACGCAAACTATTAACCCAGGCCAGACTACCACATTCACCGCATCTTCAACCACACCGGGTGCAGTGTTTAACTGGTACACAACTGCAACAGGCGGCACACCAATTTTTACAGGTGCAACTTATAACACACCTGCCGAGTTTGCCAATACCACTTTTTATGCCGAAGCCACCGTACCTGCAACAGGCGCTGTATCTGCAACAAGGGCACCTGCCAATGTAGTAGTAACCCAAACCGGTGTTAACCCGGTTGCCTGCGACGCTGCCATAGCGCAAACCACAGATGTTAACGGCCTGGTTTGTATAGGATGTAGCGTTAACAATGCTGCCGGTGCAGTAGATAACGATAGAAACACCTTCTCTCAATTAAATACTACCGTTGGCTTGGTTGGTGCTTACGTAGGCCAAACACTTCGCTTTGCTGCTACAGGCCACGCCGCCGATAGTGTTGTTGTTGAATTAGGTATCCCTGGTTCGTTGGCTAATATCAGCGTACTTTCTAACATCAGCATCGCTACCTATAATGGTACAACATACAATAACGACCGCTTTAATGTAAACGGCGCACTATTACATATTACTTTACTAAACGGAACAAACCTTTTCAGAGTAGCATTTGCTGCAACAGCAGATTTCGACAGGGTAGAGATCAGGAATAACTCTACTGTTGGAGTGTTAAGCTCATTAAATGTTTATGATGCTACGCAGGAGGTAGCTGCGCCAACCATCGCATCTACAGGTACTAATATTTGTGCCGGATCGCAAACTACACTAACGGCAACCGCCAGCAGTGATGCAACCGTAAAATGGTACACAGCAGCAACCGGTGGTACAGCAATAGCAACAGGCCTTGTATTTACCACACCGGTTCTTAATGCCAATACAACTTATTATGCCGAAGCCAGCAGAACAGCTGATGGTTGCGCGCAAGCAGTGCGTACACCTGTTACTGTAACTGTTAACCCGATACCTGTAGCACCGGTGGTGGCAACCAATAACTTTACCATCTGCTCTGGCAGTACAGCTACTTTTGCTGCAACTCCTGTAAGCGGTGTAACAGTTAACTGGTACGATGCTTTAACCGGCGGTACACTGGTAGGCACAGGCAATTCATTTACCACTCCTGCTTTAACTGCAACTACTTCTTACTATGCTGAAGCTGTCGGCGCAGGATCATGCCCAAGCCCGGCACCACGTACACAGGTAACAGCTACTGTTAATAATACAGTTACAGTGCCGGTATTGGCACAAAATGCAGTAGCTGTATGTTCTGGCTCGCCGGCTGTGCTTAGTGCAACTTCAACACAACAAGGTGTAACCTTTAACTGGTACACTACTGCAACAGGTGGTACGCCGGTATTTACAGGTGCACAATTTACCACGCCTGCTTTAACAGCAAATACAAGTTATTTTGTAGAAGCCGTAGCCGGTACCTGCGTTAGCCCAACCCGTGCCGAGGCAGATGTTACCGTAAACCCGCTACCTGTAGCGCCAACTGTAGCTATCAATCCGGCAAATGCCCAGATCCAATCCGGTCAAACTGCTACGCTTACAGCGTCGTCAACAACTTCGGGTGCAACCTTTAACTGGTATACTGCCGCTACAGGTGGCACACCAATAGCAACGGGTGCTACATTTACTACCCCAGCTTTAACATCAACTACAACCTATTATGCTGAGAGCATTAGCCCAACAGGTGGTTGCCCAAGTAGCACACGTACTGCGGCTACTGTAAATGTTATACCGGTATTTTCTACCAGTTGCGATTTTGCATCATCACAAACTTTTGATGTAAACAGTGGTGCATTATGTGCTGGTTGTGGAGTTGACAATCCGAACAATGCGGTAGATAATGATCTTACCAATGTGAGCCACCTGCATATCCTTGTGGGAGCAGTCGGTTCGTATGTTGCCCAAACCTTAATATTTGGTGAAAGCGGAACCGTAGGCGATTCTGTTACTGTAGCCTTAAATTTCCCGGCTGCCATTATTTCAGCAGGCTTGTTGAACAGGATCAGCATTGCATCATTTAACGGTGCTACCAATAACGGTGATGCTATTTTCCTCGATAATAACGCGATTAAATTACAAGTATTAGCTAATGGTACATCAGCCTTAATTCGCTTTGCGCCACAAGCTGCGTTTGATAGGGTAGTAGTTACCTTAAACAGTGCTTTGCTTGGTGTAAACAATTCTGTTGATATACTATACGCCAGCAAGCAGGTTGAAAAACCACAATTGGCAACATCAACCATTAATGCTTGTTCGGGCAGCGATGCCACATTTACCGTAAGCAATGCACGTGCAGGGGTAATTTACCAATGGTACGATGCTTCTACAGGTGGTACATTGCTACACACCGGTAATACTTATACAGCAACCAATGTAACAACAACCACTACATATTATGTACAAAGTGCAAGATCGGCCAATAACTGTCCTAACCCTAACCGCGTTGCTGCAACTGTAAACGTTACACAATCTCCGGTTAACGCCATTGTAAGTGTAACAGGTTCTCCGGCATGTTCAGGTGATCAGGTAACCTTAACTGTTACCAATGCGGGTACTAACACAGTGAACTGGTATGATGCACTAACTGGCGGTAACCTGGTATTTACAGGCCCGGTTTACACCGTATCGCCAATTTCATCAGTTACTTATTATGCCGAATTAGCTAATGGTACCTGTACCAGCCCAGCCAGGGCACCGGGTGCTATTACAGTTAACCCTCGTCCATTAGCACCGGGTGTAGTATCCAACAATGTGAGTGTATGTCTTGGAGCATCTGCCACCTTACAAGTGTTAAGCCCTGAAGCAGGTGTTACCTACAGTTGGTATGCCGCTGCTACAGGTGGTGCAGCTTTGGCGCAAGGTACATCCTACAATACACAACCCATTTTAGCCAATACTACTTTTTATGTAGAGGCATCTAACGCATCAGGCTGTATTAATAATGGTGGCCGTACAGCTGTTAATGTAACCACTAACGGACAAATTGCTGCACCAACATTAAGCGCCTCAGCAACGTCCGTATGTACCGGTGGAAGTGCAAGCATCAGCGTTGTTAATCCAATAGCCGGTCTTCAATATAACTTCTATACCGTAGCAACAGGTGGTACACCGGTATTTACAGGTACAACGCTTACATTGAACAATGTTACTGCCGATGCCACTTATTATGTAGAAGCAAGCAACGGAACTTGTACCAGTGCAACCCGTACGCAAACAGATATCACCGTTGTACCTCCGCCAACACCTCCGACTATACAATCAGCTTCTGGTAGTTTGAGCGTATGTTCTGGCGCATCTGCAACGTTGAGCATTGTAAACCCACAAGCGAATGAAGTATATCGCTGGTACGATGCAGCTACAAACGGTACTTTATTATTTACCGGTACCGAATTCCACACACCGGCATTATCAACCAATACAACTTATTATGTAGAAGCTGCACAGGCCGGAAATTGTAACCCATCAACCCGTACATCTGTAACAGTTACTGTTAACGGATTACCTGCTGATCCAACCCTGGTTAATGCTACTGTACCTGTTTGTTTGGGTGGTAATGCAACACTGGCGGTAGCTTCACCACAACCGGGTATTACTTATCTGTGGTACAATAATCCAACATTAACTACGCCAGTATTTACCGGCCAGCCTTTTGTAACAGGTGCCATTACAGCTAACACAACTTATTACTTAGTTGCCATGAACGCCACCGGTTGCACCAGTGCTAATGCAGCTACCGCACAGGTAACTATATCACCTGCACCGGGCGCTCCTGTAGTTGCCAACGGTGCTACGGTAGAAAGCTGTGCAGGTTCGCCGGTTACGCTTAATATTTCTAACCCTCAGGTAGATTTAACTTATAAATGGTACACCACTGCTACAGGTGGCAGTGCAGTAGGTACAGGTACAAGCTTTACAACCGGCAACCTTACAACCAGCATCACTTATTATGCTGAAGCTGTAAATTCTACAGGTTGTACTTCTGATACCCGTACAGCAGTTACTATCGATGTTAATCAATTACCGGTTGCACCTGTAGTAACAGCTCAGGGTGGCTCAACTACGCCATCGGTATGCTCGGGTAGAAGTACTGTACTTACAGCTACAAGCACAACCGCAAACGTGATCTTCAACTGGTACACTGCGGCAACTGGCGGTACGCCGATATTTACAGGGGCAACTTATACTACAGATCCACTGACTGCTAACACAACATTTTATGTTGAAGCAGTAACCAGTACCGGATCATGCCCATCGGCCACACGTACTGCGGTGCAGGTTACTATCAGCAATACAACGGCAACAGCACCACAGGTAAATGCTGCTGATTTAACTGCCTGTCAAAATAGCACAACAACTATACACGTCCTTAACCCTGATCCGGCTACTACTTACAATTGGTACACCGCATCAACAGGCGGCAGCCCGATATTTACAGGCTCTGCCTATACCACGCCACAATTAACAGTCAACACAACTTATTATGTAGAAGCTGTTAACCCGACAAGCTGTAACCCATCTGCACGTACAACAGCAGCGGTAACAGTTAATGGTTTACCTGCCGATCCAACCCTGGTAACAGCAAATATGCCGGTTTGTATGGGCAGTACAGCAGCATTGGCAGTAGCATCACCACAACCAGGTATTACTTACCAATGGTTTGATGATGCAGGGCTTACCCACCAGGTAGCTACAGGTGCAAACTTTACCACACCTGTTATAAATGCTAATACAACTTATTACCTGCGTGCGGTTAATGGTAATGGCTGTAACAGTGCCAACACGGCAATTGCACAGGTAACCATATCAACCGCGCCAACCGCACCGATCATTGCCAACGGTTCAACCGTTGAAAGTTGTGCAGGTGCATCGGTAACGTTAACCATCTCTAATCCTCAATCTGGGTTTGTTTATAATTGGTATGCTGCAGCTACAGGAGGTAGCCCGGTAAATACTGGTATTAGCTTCAACACGGCTGCACTTACAACAGGTGTTACCTATTATGCAGAAGCTGTGAACGCAACCGGTTGTATTTCAGGCACACGTACACCGGTTGTTATTGATGTTAATCCAATACCGGCTGCCCCTGTAGTAACAGCTCAGGGTGGCTCAGCAACCCCATCAGTTTGTTCTGGCAGCAGTGCTGTACTGACTGCAACCAGCACAACACCAAATGTTAACTTTAACTGGTACACAGCAGCAACAGGCGGTACACCGGTATATATGGGTGCAACTTATACTACCGATCCGCTTACTGCCAATACCACTTTTTATGTAGAAGCAGTGAGCAACAGCGGCGGTTGTGTTTCAACCACACGTACAGCGATACAGGTTACTATCAACAATACCATAGCCACACAACCAGTGGTAAATACTGCTGACCTGAATATCTGCCAGAATAATTCAACAACAATCCATGTTACCAATCCTGATGCCTCAACAGTTTATAACTGGTATACAGCAGCAACAGGCGGCACGCCAATTTTTACAGGTACGGCATACACAACAGCTGTATTATCTGCCAATACTACTTATTATGTAGAAGCAGTAAGCAGCCAAAACTGTAGCCCATCAACCAGATTGGCTGCAACAGTTACCGTAGTGCCACAACCAGCCACACCGGTACCAACCAATGCTACCATGACAGCTTGTACAGGCAACCCGGTTACGCTTACGGTGTCATCACCTCAATTGGGTATTACTTATAACTGGTACGATTCTCCATCGAAAAACAATTTGTTGGGTACCGGTCCAAGTTATACAACAGGTACAATAACAGCCAACGCTACTTTTTATGTTGATGCAACAAACGGTTCATGTACAAGCCCATCGGTAGGCAGCGTGCAGGTAAGCGTGAGCCCTATACCGGCAACACCGATGCTGGTTAACGCCACAGTACCAACTTGTACCAGCAGCCAGGTTACCCTAAGCGTATCCAGCCCGATGAGTGGTTTCACCTACAACTGGTACACAGCAGCCACAGGTGGTTCACCGGTTTATACTGGTACAGATTTTACTACACCGGTACTATCAGCCAATACTACATTTTATGTAGAAGCCGTAAATGCAGGAGGTTGTAGCTCACCAACACGGGCTACTGCAACAGTAACCGTTTCGGGAGCACCTACAGCACCAGTAATTGCAGGTAATACAATTGTTTGCCCAGGCAGCACTGCTACTTTAACAGCTACCAGTGCAGATCCTAATGCAGTTATCACCTGGTATGCTGCAGCAACAGGCGGTACAGCTTTAGCAACCGGAGCAAGTTTTACTACACCTGCAATTAATGCAGCAACAACATATTACGCCCAGGCCACTAATGCTGGAGGATGCAGCAGTACAACCAGATCGCCAGCCATGATCCAGGTGTACGCTGCGCCAACGGCGCCGGTTGTTACGGCAACAGTTACAGCAACATCGGTAACCTTTACCTGGAATAATGTATCAGGGGCTAGCAGCTACCAGGTGAGTTTAGATAATGGGGCAACGTTTATAACGCCAAGTTCCGGTATTACAGGTTTGACCGAGATCGTTTCGAACCTGCAGCCTAACCATAACATCAGCATCATTGTAAAAGCTATAGGTTCATCACCATGTTTGTTAAGTGCGGTCTCAAACGCAATTACAGCCATAACCCAGAATCCATTGGGTGATGATGTATTCGTACCAAATGCCTTTACACCTAACGGTGATGGTAAAAACGACATTCTGAGTGTGTATAGCAACGCTATCCAAAAACTCGATATGTGGGTTTACGACCAATGGGGCGAGATGCAATTCCACTCCAACACCCAGGCCTCCGGGTGGGATGGTACCTATAAGGGCAAGCCCCAGCCTGTAGGTGTGTATGTGTACTACATCGAAGCAACCATGCAAGATGGACAAGTAGTTAAGAAAAAAGGAACTATTAACCTAATACGATAATGAAAACCAAACTAATCATAATAGCCTTACTGCTCCAAATTGGGGTAGTAATCCATAGCAGCGCGCAGGTAGATCCGCATTTTTCACAATATTATGCGTATCCCTTATGGCTTAACCCGGCATTAACAGGCGTTATTAATGGCGATGCGCGGGTGGCTGCCAACTATAAAAACCAATGGGCAACCATCAATAACGCTTATGAAACAGCAGCAGTTTCTGCCGATTTCAGAGCGACTGATAAGTTAAGCCTGGGTATTAACGTGTTAAACCAGTCTGCCGGTGGTGCGAGTTATAATTACTTCAGCGCTTACGGTTCATTGGGATACGGGATCACCCTGTCTGACGATGGTAACCAGAAACTGCATTTCGGTTTACAGGCTGGTGTAATAAACCGGGCTTTTGATATGAGCAAGTTGCAATTCGGCAGCCAGTATAACCCCGAAATGGGCTTCGATCCTAATCTGCCGAATTTCGAGAACCTGTCTAATACCAGTAGCACCGTATTTGATGCCAATGCCGGGATCTTTTATTACAATGGCGATCCTTCATCTAATCTGAATGCATTTGGTGGGTTTAGTGCGGGCCACTTATCCCGCCCAAAAGATGGTTTATCGGGTGATGGCAGTAGCCGGATCCCTATTCGCTGGACAGCACATGGTGGTGTGCGTATCAGGGCATCAGACTACTTTGATATTGTGCCGAATGCTTTATACATCAAACAACAGGAAACCACTATAAAAGCTTTTGGTGCGTACTCAGAAGTTAAGTTTCAGGATGATAAGGGGTTGATATTTGGTGCATTGTTCCGTGTTAACGACGCTGCAGTTGCCGATGTGGGTTACCATGTAAGCAACATGATCATCGGCGCCAGTTACGATTTTAATACATCAAACCTTAACCGGGCAACTGGTGGCCAGGGTGGGATAGAGCTTTCTATCAGCTATGTATTCAAAAAACGCATGTCGCAACCAGAACCTATTTGTCCAAGACTTTAACCACCTATCATGAAAAAGATCCTTTCAATAATACTCAGTCTTTTCTGCCTCCTATGGGCAGAAAACACCTTCGCGCAATATACTACGGTAAACTTCCGTGCTATGGGTGATAAGGCCTTTCGTAATAAAGATTACTACGAAGCCGCCTACTATTACAGAAAGGCTGCCGAAGGCCTGAAGCTGGTTCCGCAGATCAAAGTTCCATTTACGCCGGACAATAATGGGAAACAACAGCAACAGGTTAAAGCTACCGATCTTAATTATATCCGTTATCAGCTTGCCGAGTCTTATCGTGGCTACGAGAATTATCTCGAAGCCGAGCCCTGGTATTACCAGGTGGTAAATGAAAATGCAGAATCGCAATACCCACTGGTTAGGCTATGGTATGGCGTATGCCTGCGCGCTGATCAGCATTTTGATGAAGCTATTAAACAGCTCGAAATGTTTCAGCACAACTATAAAGGTGATGGTAAACTGGGTGAACTGGCCGAAAAAGAAATTCGTAATTGCCGCTTTGCGAAAGAGCAATACCAATATCCCATACTGCTTAATGTCACCAAGTTAAAAGGTAAATGGAATTCAGATGGCTCTAATTATGCGGTGGTGCGTAGAGATAACAATTTTTATTTCACCTCTTCGCGCATGATTAAAAGTGATAAAAAGCATTTGAATCGCATTTATCACGCCACGCCGGATATGGAGAGCCCGGAAATTGTTAATCTTCGTGATGCTGATAAGGAGAAGGAAACAGAATACGGTACACCATCACTAAGCCCGCAGGGTAACCGGCTTTACCTAACCAGATGGTATAAAATAGGGACTAAAATTATCCATGCCATTTATAAAAGCGATTGGAACGGTAGTGAGTGGAGCAGTCCACAGAAACTAAACTCGAATGTAAATGCCGATGGGTTTAACGCCATTCAGCCCTTTGTTTGTAAGGATGGCAAAACCATGTTCTTCGTTTCTAACAAACCAGGCGGCCAGGGTGGCGATGATATCTGGATGAGTGAACTGGATAGCAACGGAAATCCAATTAGTTCAATCAATTTAGGTTCTACTATTAATACGCCGAGTGATGAGCAAGCTCCCTATTATGATGAAGGTAATAAGAGGCTGATCTACAGTTCGAAAGGATTTATCGGCTTAGGCGGCTTTGATTTCTTTGAAAGCATAGGCCAGCCCGAACATTGGAGCCAGCCACGCAATATGGGTTACCCGATGAACTCGGCTAAGGATGATCTGTATTTTTCGCCTGACCCTGATAACGATACCAAGTTCTATGTAAGCTCTGACCGGGAGTCTGATTGCTGCCTGGAGTTATTCGAGATTATGGACCAGCGTTATTTTGCCGGTGGCTTTTTGGTTGATTGTAATACGCACAAGCCGCTGGGTGGAGCAATGGTTACACTGATTGATTCGTTGAGCAAGGAGAATATAAAGCAAATAACCCTGGCTAAAGACGGCAAGTATACTTTTAAGATTACCACCAAACGCCCTTATAACTTAATGTTTGAGAAAGACGGTTACTTTACCAAAGTACTGCCATTGCCTAAAGGTGGCAGAACGGTTGCAGATACATTATTCGGCCCGGATGTATGTTTACAGGCATTTGTGGTTGATAAGCCAATGGTTATCAATAATATATTGTATGATTTTGGTAAATCGACTTTAAGGCCGGAATCAGAAACCGAATTGAACGGAGTGGTAACCATCCTGAAAGATAACCCGAAATTTAAGATAGAGCTCAGTTCGCACACCGACTCTATTGGCAGCGATGCTTATAACGATAAGCTGTCGCAAGACAGGGCACAATCATGTGTAGACTATATTATTTCGAAAGGGATAGAGGATACTCGGGTATTTGCCAAAGGTTATGGAAAAACCAAACCTATTGCACCAAACTCGTTGCCTGATGGTAAAGACAATCCGGATGGCCGGCAGTTAAACCGCCGCACAGAATTTACAGTGTTAAAAACAGATTAAGAGGAGAGAGATATGAACACACATTTTTTAGATTCATTTAAAGACATGGGGATAATACAGCTGGTGCTGTCATTTGTATTATGCGTTTACGGTTTTAGTTATTTATTTAAATACGTTTTTGCCCGGTATTACCGTCTGTCGGCCACAGAGCAGGTCGATAAACTGTTAATGGCATTAGCTAATTTTTCGTTAAGTACAGTAAATATTTTATTGCTGTTCCTTTTTAAGGTTTAAAAAAGAAAGCCATACAGTGACACACTGTATGGCTTCTAAAATCAAAAATTGATTTTCGGGGTCTATGTTAAGCCTTTAAAAGAGCAACCAGGTCATTGTTGTTTTGCTGCATAGCATAATCTAATGCAGTTTTATGATTGGTGTCTTGTAATTTTAATTGGGCGCCGTGGCTAAGCAGGGTTTTTACCAGTGCAACATTCTGTGTTTGCACAGCATACATTAATGGGGTAAAACCATTTTTGCTTTGAGCGTTTACGTTTACGTCTTTTTCGATCAGGTAATCGGCAATACGGTCATTTTTAGTTTGGATGGCAATCATTAATGCAGTTTCGCCTTTAGCGTTGGTTGCATCAAGATCTGCACCTTTGTTTTGTAAGTACTTTACTGCAGCGATGTCATTAGTTTTAACTGCGGTGAAAATGTCGTGGGCAAATGCCGTGACCGTTAGGCACAGGGCTACGGAAAGAATGAATAATTTTTTCATTTTTTGTTGGAGTTTTGGGCGTTTATTTGTTTAACAACTGCAAGTACGGAAAATATATTTTATTTGGTTTTACGTTTAAGGCAATGTTAAAAATGCAACCAACTATCCGTTTAACTAATATGAAATAGACTAACTGGTCATTTGATTAAAAAAAAGCATTCAAAACCTGCTATAAAATAGATTATTTATAATCGGTAAAAACGTTACTTAATGTATCCATTACACTAAGCTCAAACCTGTAAGTTGTATGGATTATTAAGGTTTTGTTTTATTCAGAAGATATCCTCACTTGGTAATTTTAGTCAAATCATAGAAAAATATTTCCTTATAGTTTAAGCCGAATGACATTTTAATTACAAAAAAATTCACACCTATAAGTTGTATTGATGGTCTGCTGTGTCAAATTACTATGTGAAACAAATTAACTGCAGTAGCCGGGAAGTTATTTTTATATAAATTAATAACTTGCTAAAGTACAATCGCCTAATAGTTTCGATATGAAAAACATTTCCGGCTTGTTATTTATCTGCTTATTAAATATTCATGTTTCGTATGCACAGCCACGTGCAATCGCTCATAAAACAGATTCCATAAATGCAGTTAAACAAATGCTGCATACAGATTCGTTGCGGAAAAATGTAAAAGGCTTTCCCGTAGAAGCTTTTCATGATACTTTATTTTACATATATGCCAAATTGGGGAGCTTTACAGCAGAAGTGCGTGCCAAAGCAGTGAGCAAACGCATCGAAAAATTGGCCGACGATTACGCTTTCAGCACCGATTCATTAAAAATTACACAAGAGGACGAAACATCTGATATTGCTTATAAAGACCAGTTACTGGTATCTATTTTTGATCAGGATGCCTCATTGCAAAATACTACTAAAGACTCGTTGGCCTTAAAGCTGAAAAATAAGATAGGTAAAGCTGTTATAGATTACCAGGTAAAAACGGGCTGGAAAACTTTACTAAAAGAAACTTTACTGGCCTTGTTGGTAGTGCTGGTAGTGGTTTTATTAATTTATATTATAAGCCGTGCATTTAAGTGGTTTGTAAGAAAAGGCCATGCGTTAAAAGGAAAATTGATCAAAGGGGTAAAGATCAATAATTACGAAGTACTAAATACCGATCAGGAATTTGGGTTGTTAAGCAGCCTGGTAAATCTCATTAAATGGGTTACTATTATTGTTGTTATTTACCTGGCTTTGCCTGTAATGTTCGGCCTGTTTCCTTTTACTCAGGATATTTCTAACCAACTGCTTGCTTATTTCCTCAGTCCATTAAAAAGGATAGGTTTAGCCGTATGGGACTATGTACCTAATTTCATAACCATATTGGTATTGGTTATCATATTTAGATATGTGCTCAGATTTTTTGCTTATCTGAAAAATGAAATAGAAAAGGGAGCCTTAAAAATCCCCGGGTTTTATGCCGACTGGGCTAATCCTACTTATCAAATTGTAAAAGTGCTCACCCTTGCTTTTATGCTGATTGTGATATTTCCTTATATGCCGGGATCAGATTCGCCCATATTTAAAGGCGTGTCTGTATTTATGGGGGTACTCTTTACCTTCGGGTCGGCAGGTGCGCTCAGCAATATTGTAGCCGGGTTAGTGCTTACCTATATGCGGGCATTTAAAATAGGCGACAGGGTGCAGATAGGAGAGATTACCGGCGATATATTTGAAAAAACGATATTGGTTACCCGCATACGTACCATCCAGAATGAGATTGTATCCATCCCAAATTCAACGGTGATGAGCAGCCACACCAAAAATTTCAGTAGCGAGGCGTCAGAGAAGGGGTTGATTGTGTATACTACCGTTACTATTGGCTATGATGCTCCCTGGCGGCAGGTACATCAATTACTCATCGATGCTGCATTAGATACACCGATGATTGAGCAAGAACCTACACCTTATGTACTGCAAACAAGCCTGGATGATTACTATGTGAGTTACCGGATCAATGCTTACACCAAAGAAGCCAACAAACAATCTCGCATATACTCGGCCTTACATGCCAATATTCAGGACCATTTTAATAAAGCAGGGGTGGAGATCATGTCGCCGCACTATAAAGCGCTTCGGGATGGCAATGCCATAACTATCCCTACTGATTACCTGGATAAAGATTATGTGCAACCGGCCTTTCAGACAGAATCCAGAGACAAGAGCCAGGAAACAAGAACCAAGATGCAAAACAAAAAGCAAGAGTAGTCTTGTCTCTTGTTTCTAACTTCTTGTCTCTATACTTAAAATATCTCACCCACATCAATAAACAACCCTCTCGAGCCTTCGCGACCAAAACCATAATCAACAGCGATATTAGTACGCGATGTTTTATTGAGTTTAAGCCTTAAACCGGGGCCCAAGGCGGGCTGGATAGCTTGTAATTTAGTGCCTTGCTGTGCGGATAAGCTTTCGGCATTTACAAAAAATACACCGCCGAGTAAACCATTATTGGTGATCTTAAAGCGGTACTCGCTTTCGGCATAAACCATTTGTGCCCCCCTGAAACGACCTTGAATATATCCGCGACCAGTGGCAGAGTTAGGATCCCATGAGGTACTCGGTAAGTTAAGGTACGATGGGTTACCGCCCAATATCAGCCAATCATAAGACCAGAAAGCCAATACATTATCAGAACCTGCCGGGAACCTGATGTATTTGCGCAGATCAATAATCAATGATTGCCAATCTTGCGTGGAGCCTAAAAATTCCCTGTTATCACGATACTGGATACTGCCATACCAACCTTTAATAGGGTTAATCGAGTTATCCCGTGAATCATGAAGCACATTTAAGGTTAAACCCGATGAAACACTGTGCGAGAATGTACCATACTTAGTATAATCGGATACAACCCCGCTGTTAGCACCAGTTTGTGATACGTTCCAGTAGTTATCTATGGCATAACCTAAACCAGCATACCAGTTACCGGTCACATGTCGTAATGCCGTTTCATAGAAGCGTACAAATGAAAAATCCATCGGGTCTTCATTTTTGATAGATGAGCTGCTACCCAGCCCATAAGTGCTTTGCGGATATTGGTAGTAACGTAAATCGCCCACAAAGTTAAACTTGTTGTTCTTGGTCCAGATGCTGCTTAGCACCGGCATGATAAACTGTTTGTTTTGTGTGTAGGATGCGCTGGCAACAATGGTAGATATTCGCGATTGCGGGCCCGTACGAAAAGCAATATTACCCGATAATACCAGTGCGAATTTAGATACCAGGGTATAACCAACCGCAGGTACTACAGATATTTCGGGTTTAGTGGTAACAGAGTCAGGCTGTGGTGAAGTTTTGGTATGAAACAGCTGATGGATAACGTCGGGCAAGTCTGTCTGGTCGCTCTTTTTAGCCTGGATCTTTGTGGTATCTGTAACATTCTTTTTGCCAGTAACCAGCTGAGGCAGAGATACACTTTTATCGGTCTGGGCTTTTGTGTTAATGCCAAATGCTAACATCAATACAAGGCAAGCCCATAATTTTAAAGATCGTTTTTTCAAACCCAGGGTAATTATTTAGAGATTTGGCGCAATTTTAATACATTTCTGCAATTCAAAGGTAAAGTGCAGGTAATAAAATAACATATTATTTATTTTTATATAAGACATACGAAACTGGAAATACCCTGATTTCATGTTTAATATAATTATATGCCATACACGTACAATCTATTTTCTATATTTAAAACACCAGTTTTAAAGCCGTTTTATTTATGAAAATTATAGCCCATATCCTTATTGCATTTGTTGCCATTGAGCACCTGTATATTTTGTGGATCGAAATGTTCGCCTGGACAACGGTAGGCAAAAAGACATTCAGAACCTTCCCGAAAGAGCTGTTTGAACCAACCAAAGCATTAGCTGCTAACCAGGGTTTATACAACGGTTTTCTTTCGGCCGGGTTAATATGGTCGTTATTGATAACTGATGCCAATTGGAGTGTTTATGTGGCAGAATTTTTTCTGGGCTGTGTAATTGTGGCTGGTATTTATGGTTCATTAACAGCCTCTAAAGGTATTTTTGTAAAGCAAGCCGTACCGGCAATTATAGCCTTAATATTTACTTTGCTGGCCCGATAACAAAAAAGCCAACCATTGAGGTTAGCTTTTACAATAATTGTGGGGTGTATCTGGCTATTTTTTAATTTTGATAGCATCTTTACCTATTAAGAGCAATCAACTACTCCTGCATGGCCTCAGGAGTAGTGTATTGATCGCTTCGCCCCGGTAGTAGTCCTTTATTTCGTTAATTATGAATTGTATAATGATTTTTTAAAGCTTTAAAGGATACAAATACTTTTATTTTTGATTGTATTTTATTAAATAGCTTTAATTTATATTGCAAATATAGTTTTAAAACTACTTAATTATTGAAATGTTGAAAATTTGATGCTGAATATGTTTATAATTTGTTCTTATTGATGGTTTTTTCATCTATTCATTGAATTAAATACGTAAATTTTGTTATTTTATAAGTATTTAATGCGCTTATTGTCTGCTTTTTTGCTTCTTCTACTCAAAAAAGTAGGCGCTTAAGGCACTAAATGTATATCCACTTAAAATGAAAGTCAATATTTTACCTATTTGGCTAGGTAACAGGTTGTATTTCTTCTTAAATGCCGAGGTAAAGTGATGCGCATTCTTATATCCTACAATTTCTGATACTTCACCTACAGTCTTACCTTCTTTTAAGAGTTGATATGCGGAGTCCATCCGTAACTCAAACAGATACCCAAATACCGTATGTCCGAAGAGTTCTTTAAAACCTTTCTTCAACTTAAAATCATTTAACCCGGTTTTGCGTGCCAGTTCAATAAGCGAGCAGGGGGTTTGCAGGTTTTGCTCTACCAGGGTTTTGGCTTCTTCCAATCGCGAAACATCTTCTTTACTAAAGTTTCCGGGCGATGACTGTTTGTTTTCCAGCCGCTCCAGTTGCATCGATAATAGCTCCAGTATCTTGGCCTCCAGGAATATCCTGCGGATATAATCGGGCTGCCCGGCTTTTACCATTTCTTTAATTAGTACCTTAAATCGGCCATCACGGTATTCGTCGGTAGTTACTAAGGTGAATGGTTCCTGGCCGCCGCCTTCAAAGTTTTCGGGTAAAATATCTTTGCCCAATAGTTTGCGGATAAAACGCTGGGTGAGGCAAATGGTAAATACTTCAGTCGGTTGATTTACAACCAGGTCAATATCGAGCGCTGAGCAATAAAAGGTGTGGTACCTGCCTTTCTCTAAGGTTAGGTTAACATCTTCCGTGTTTGATTGTACAGCAAGTTCTCCATCCAGCACAAAATTCATTACCCAGCAAAAGCTGCCGCACTGCAATCGCATGGCCGAAGTAGTATTCACATTAAAGTGACTGTTAAAGAGGCATACCCCTTCAAACCATAACTCTTTGATCTTCATATTTCCCCATTCGGCAGCTGCCGATGAGGTGCGTTGTTCTATGTGTGCGGCCCCGCTAAATTCTTTTGGATAGGCCAGGTTAAGCTGTGATTGCCGGTTAGGCAGAGATGTAAAGTTGATTTGCATATAATCCGTTTCGCGTTGTTTTCAATCCGTTTTGCGTTAACCGCCCAACTGATCTATGGCGCAAATTTGCATCATTATTTTTAATCAGTCTAAATAAATGGAGAAAAAATTTATCTGTGTGTTGATGCTACTCTCTGCAAAGCTGAGCGCACAACAGATAGATACCGCTGCGAGAGATACCAGCAAGGCCAAAAAATTAAAGGAAGTTATTGTAACAGCTACCCGGTCTGCAAAAGATTTAATGACAGTGCCCATGCCGGTAAGTACCATCAGTAATAAAGAAATTAAGAACAGGGGATTGGTGAGATTGGACGAAGTATTGAACGAGCAAACCGGCCTGTCGGTATTACCGGATGCCCACGGTCAGGGTATCCAGATCCAGGGTTTTAGCCCCGATTATACCATGATTATGCTGGATGGACTACCGATCATAGGACGTACCACCGGGATATTAGATCTTACCCGCATCACTACAAACGGTATCGACAGGATCGAAGTAGTAAAAGGCCCGGTATCATCATTATATGGCAGCGAGGCAATGGCGGGTGTGGTAAACCTCATTTCGGCAACACCACCATTGGGTTTCTCCACTTCTGTGGCAGCACGCTATGGTACTAATAAAAATGCCGACTTGTCTTTAAACGCAGCTTATGCCACACCAAGGTTATCTATATCAGGCTTTGTTAACCGTAATAGCAGCGATGGTTATTCGTTGGTGCCCTCATCAGGCAGCCCAACGGTTTCTCCTTTTCATGGGTACACCGTTAATGGCAGGGTTACCTATAAGTTGACACCTAATACAGATCTACGTTTATTGATCAGAAACTACACTAATACTACTAATAACAATTATAGTGTAGATAGCGGGCAGGTAGCCGGTAAAGGAACGGAAAGCAACTTTAGTATCTCGCCATCCATTACGCACCGGTTTTCAGAGAAATTTACAGGCGAGTTGAGATTGTACAGATCTACATACGAAACTACATCGCTGCTCAACTATACCGCTACCAACGCGGTTTACGACCAAACTTATTTTAACCAGGCGTTTAACAGGGCAGAGGTACAGAGTGATTACCAGGTTTACGCCAAATTAAGGGTAACATCAGGAGCAGGTGGTCAATACGAAACAGTGGACGCAACACGGTACGATACCAAACAATCTTTTACATCGGGTTATGTATACGCACAAGGCGATTGGACTCTGATTAAAAAGCTGAACATAATTGCCGGCGGCCGTTTTGATGCGCACAGTGTTTATCGTTCGCAATTTAGCCCGAAACTGGCTGTGAGCTATCAATTGTCAGATAAATTTGTGATCCTTGGCTCGACCGGTAAAGGTTATAAAGCGCCAGATTTCCGTCAGCTTTATCTCAACTTCACCAATGCGGTGGTTGGATACAGTGTATTTGGTTACGAAGAAGCGGCTGCACAAACAGCCAAGCTACAACAACAGGGGCAGATACAAACTATATTGATCGACCCATCCAAACTTCAGCCGCTAAACGCAGAAAGCTCAACAGGATATAACCTGGGTTACCGTTATCGCCCGGTAAAATCATTAATGTGGACAGTTAATTTCTTTCGGAATAATATCCGCGACCTTATTGATGCCGAGCCTATTGCCATCAAAACCAACGGCCAATCGGTTTACTCGTACTTCAACATCCATAGTGTATACACACAAGGAGCGGAGACAGACCTGAGCTATAATTTCCTGAAGCATTGGACTGTGGCCGGCGGCTACCAATATCTACAGGCTTATGATAACAGTGTACTCGACCAGATTAAAGCCGGGCAGGTATACGGTACAGACCCTAAAACCCGCGAAACGGTAAAGGTAACCAAGAGTATGTACGGCGGTTTATTAAACCGATCAAAAAATATGGCCAATGCCCGGATAAACTACCAGGATGATAAAACAGGCATCATTGCATCAGTAAGGGCCATCTATCGCGGTAGGTATGGTTTCTCTGATTTGGATGGTAACGGCATTGTAAACCGTGATGACGAATATGTAAAAGGCTATGTACTCTTTAATGCATCGGTATCTAAACTGTTTTATCACAACCAGCTCCGCTTTCAATTAACGGGCGAAAACCTGGGCGATTATAAACAACCGCTAACCATCAGCAACCTGCCGGGGCGGTTACTTTACGCAGGCTTCACCTATAATTTCAACAAACAATAACTCACAAATAGAAACAAACAAATAAGATGAACAAACTTCAAACTTTAGCTTTAGGATTAATTAGCAGCTCGGTACTTTTTATGAGCGCATGCAGCAAAAACAATGATGATACAACTACGCCCGTAGCTACGCTGAAAACCAACACTGTAACAGACCTTGATGGCTCAAAAGGTAACGTGTACTATAGTTTAGCTAACAACGCTGTTGTAACAGGCGCAGACACCACCGGGACAAAATGGGATGTTAAATTTTCGGGCACCAGTATTTTTATAAACAGCGGCTCGTCTGGCACAGGTACAACACAAGCGCAAGTAGTAAGCAGCACCTTTGCCGATTTAACTACAGCACCAACAAGTGGCTACAAGGCAGATGCTACCGGCGCTGCGGCAATTACAGGGTGGTATACCTATACTGCTACAACTGCACCTCAGCACGCTATTTTAATGGTTCCGGGTAAAATTATTGTGGTAAAAACCAGCGCTGGTAACTATGCCAAGATAGAAATGAAAAGCTATTACAAAGGCAACCCTGATACCACTACGCCAACATTTGCTGATTTAACCACCAGGCCGGCATCAAGAATTTACACATTTCGCTTTGCATACCAGGCAAACGGTACAACCAGTTTACAATAATTCAATTTGAGAAAGGATCAAGTCAGTTGATTCCATGTTCCGCTGCCGCGAGGGCGGCGGAACATATTTTAAAAATCCCCACAAACATGAAAATAAAAAACATTAAAAATCTGATCTTAAGCTTCATCGTATTAATGTTAAGCTACGCGCCGCAAACTATGGCGCAAACATCGCCCAAAATTGTATCTGTAAACGGTACCGTGAGCGAGATACTGGCAGGCATTGGCATGGAAGCCAATATTATTGGCACCGATATTACCAGTAACTACCCGGCTACCCTGAAAAGCAAACCCAAAGTTGGCCACAACCGTAACCTGAGTGCCGAAGGCATTTTGGCTCTGCAACCCGATATTGTAACCGGCTTATCAAATGAATTGAAGCCGGAATTGGTATCGCAATTAAAAAGCACAGGCATTAAACTGGTATTATTTACCCAAACCTATAGCGCCGATGGCACCCGCAAACTGATTAAAGATGTTGCAGCTGCTTTCGGTAAACCAAAGGCGGCCGATCCGCTGATTAAAAAACTGGATAGCGACCTGGCTGCTGCTGCAAAAGTTAATAAAGGCGCTAAACCTAAAGTATTATTTATTTACGCCCGTGGTACAGGCACCATGATGGTAGCCGGCGAAGGCACGCAGATGCAACAGATCATTGAAATGGCAGGCGGCGCAAATGCCGTTACCGGTTTCAGCGATTTTAAACCTTTAACTCCTGAGGCTTTGGTTGCCGCTAACCCTGATGTGATCTTACTGTTTAGCAGCGGTATGGATAGTTTGGGCGGTGCAGCCGGTTTATTAAATGTACAAGGCGTAGCCCAAACCAACGCAGGCAAAAACAAGCGTTTTGTTACGATGGATGGCGAACTGGTAAGCAGCTTTGGCCCAAGATTAGGATTAGCGGTTGGCGAACTGGCACAGAAAATTAAGTAATGATTGTTAAAAATCATAGCTACATACTCATTGGTTTATCGGTGCTGTTGCTGCTGGTAGTTATTGCTTCTATATGTATCGGGGCAGTACACATCCAGGTTAATCAGCTCTGGTCGATGATAAGTTATCATATTGGTTTAAGCGATAAGGCTGAGTTTACCACGCAGCAATTTGCCGTGATGTTTAACCTGCGCTTGCCGAGGGTAGTATCGGGCGTATTGATCGGCGCTGCGTTGGCTGTTGCGGGATCAGCTATTCAAGGCTTATTCCGCAATCCACTGGCCGAGCCAGGGTTGATCGGTATTTCATCAGGTGCTACACTGTTTGCGGCCTTAACTATTGTATTCGGTGGTAAACTGTTAACCCTGATGGGCAGCACTTACAGCTATTACATGTTATCGGTATCAGCCTTTATTGGTGCTTTTATTACAACATTGGCGGTGTATAAACTGGCTATGCGCAATGGCCGCACCATGATAACGGCTTTACTGTTAACAGGTATTGCCATCAATGCCCTGGCATTCTCGTTCACCGGTTTGCTTACTTATATCTCAACAGATGAACAGCTTCGTAACCTTACTTTCTGGAGTCTGGGAAGTTTAGGAGGATCGAGCTGGCTTTCGGTGGGTAGTATATTGCCTTTTATATTGATCCCTGTGCTGGTATTACCATTCATGGGTAAGTCACTTAACGCCATAGCCCTGGGCGAAACGCAAGCCGGGCACATGGGCTTCAACGTAAATAAAATAAAGCGTGCAGTGCTTTTACTGGCTACGATGTCTGTGGGGGCATCAGTTGCAGTTGCCGGTATTATCAGCTTTGTGGGGCTTGTAGTCCCGCATATTATCCGGATAGGTTTTGGTGCCGATAATAGACTGGTAATACCCGGCTCTGCTATACTGGGAGCAGCCATGCTCACCCTCGCCGATCTCGCATCGCGAACCGTAGTCGCACCTACAGAATTACCCATTGGTATTGTAACTGCACTGGCAGGTTCGCCGGTATTTATTTACATGATCAATGCACAAATTAAAAAACAACAGGTATGATCAAGGTTAATAACGTTTCTTATTCCGTTGGCAAAAAGGTGATCTTAAACAATGTTTCGTTTGAAGCTAAACCGGGCGAAATTCTTGCCATCATAGGCGCAAACGGGGCTGGTAAAAGTACCCTGCTTAAATTGTTGTGCAATGAGATGTTGCCATCTGCCGGGCAAATTCAATTCAATGATAAAGATCTGGACGATTATCCAATCAAAGAACTGGCACGCAAACGTTCGGTTTTAACGCAGCATAATACACTCAGTCTTTCATTTACCGTTAAAGAGCTGGTGCTAATGGGCAGATACCCTCATTTCGATGGTCAGCCTACGGAGCACGACATGCAAATGGTGGTTGAAGCCATGCAGGCTACAGGCGTTACCATGATGGCGGGTAGAACCTACGAAACTTTATCAGGAGGCGAGCAGCAGCGTGTGCAACTGGCGCGTGTTATTGCCCAGATCCAGGATGTGCCCAATGGCTGGTTGTTTTTGGATGAGCCTACCAACGGTCTCGATATTCTGCATCAGCAACAATTACTGATGCAGGCGCGTGATATGGCTGATAGGGGATATGGTGTGATCTGCATTCTGCATGATATTAACCTGGCCGCTGCCTATGCAGATCAGATCATGATCCTGAAACAAGGAAAAGTACAGGCTTTGGGCAACCCCGAAGAAGTGGTTACCTGCGAAAACTTGCACGATGCTTTTGGCATTAAGGTGCAATTAATGAAAAATGAAAACTTTAACTGTCCGCTGGTAATTACCACCGGGCGAATTAATTATAACTCGTAAACTAAAACAAATATGGAAAGTACAACACAAACTATAAAAGCGCAATGGGACGCTTTCAAAGAGCAAAATCCTAAAGTGCGCATCCGCGATGCTGCCAAACAACTGGGCGTAAGCGAAGCCGATCTGGTAAATACCGGCATCGGTGTAAGTGTGGTTAGGTTGAAAAATGAGTTCCCCGAACTTTTAAAAGAAGTAAATACACTGGGCAAGGTAATGGCCTTAACCCGTAACGATTATTGCGTGCACGAGCGTAAAGGCATCTACAAAAAAGCGACATTTAACGGCCATGTAGGTTTGGTGGTTACACCGGATATCGACCTGCGCTTATTTATGAGCCAGTGGGCTTTTGGTTTTGCAGTTAATGAGGCAGAGCGCCATAGCTTACAATTTTTCGATAAAAGCGGTGAGGCCGTACACAAGATCTACCTGATTGATGATAGCGACAAACAAGCTTATCAGCAACTGGTAGCAAAATATACTGCAGAAGATCAGCAGGAAACCTTAACTGTTTTACCGGCATCGGCACCAACTGTTGAGTTACCTGATAGCGAAATTAATGTTGCTGAATTTCAGGAAGGCTGGAAAGCTTTGCAGGATACGCACGATTTTCATCCATTATTGAAGAAATATCAAATTACCCGCACCCAGGCTTTGCGTTTAGCACCAGATGATTATGCGGTAAGACTGGAAGTAGCTACGCTTAAAACTATCCTGGAAAATGCATCTGCACGCGGACAAGAGATCATGGTGTTTACCGGCAGCGCAGGCTGTATCCAGATCCATACAGGCCCTATTGTTAAACTGGTAGAAACCGGCCCATGGTTCAATGTGCTCGATCCTGACTTTAACATGCACCTGCGTTTGGATGGTATTGATACTGTTTGGCTGGTTAAAAAACCTACCAATGATGGCTGGGTGCACAGCATCGAAGTATTTGATAAGGATGGAAATACCATTGTGCAATTTTTTGGCAAACGTAAACCCGGCATTCCTGAAAGCGAAGGCTGGAGAACTTTGCTTACAAACAGCACAGCTAAATAATTAAACTTTAAAAGTCCTGGTTACCTGCGGCATAGCAAGCATGCGCCGCAGGTAATGCAGGCACCAAATAACATGGCCATGTGTGAAACCCGAGTATTAGCCCAAAGCGGCACAGCCGTAATATGCGATTGCCCAGAATGTGGTATGATGAGTATATGGCATCAAAACCTGATGCTTAGTTTTACGCCCGACCAGATGGCGGCTTTCCATCAGTTTACGAGTGAACTGAACTTTGACGATCGCAGTTTCCCATTTCCCGATGGATCCGAAAGGGCAGTGGTTTGTACGCCTAACCAGGATATTAATTTCGTATTCACCAAAACAGAATGGCGCGATTTGAATGTTGCTATGGGCGAAGCATTGCAGATGTACGAAGTTTACAAACTGCTTTATTCGCGTTAGTAATTATTGTCGAGGATTTTTTGAAAGGCTTTTTGCGAAAGATTAGGTTTGCGGCTTTTGATGGCCTTAAGTAAATCTTCGTGCAAATGATGGTTCATGGCGAAGTAACCGATTCCCTGCGTATCGCGTGCCGAAAAGAAGTTGCGCATAATTAACACAAAGCTCTGGTAAAGATCGGATAGTACCGGGTTGGCGCAGGCATCGGCAATAGCCACGTGAAATGCAATGTCTGCTTCTGCACACTCTTCCGGATTTTCTGTCTTGATAGCCTGTTTACGTAGCTCCAGGTTACGTTCCATTTCTAAGATGTTGGCCTCGGTATGTTTTTCGGTAGCCAGTTTTACAATCTCTTTCTCTAATAACGACCGGGTGGCGTTAATGTCGTCAAAGTCGGCACGGCGCAAACGCTGTTCAATACCTACTGCCTGGAAATTGTTATTTACAAACGTACCCGAACCTTGCTGCACCTTCAATATGCCTGAGATAGCCAATGTCTTGATGGCCTCACGAATAGTTGATCTCCCTACACCGTAAAGTTGCATCAACTCAGGCTCAGCCGGAATTTTTTCGCCAGGTTTGTATTTACCGTCGGCAATATCCTTCCTTATCTGCTCAACTATTTTGTCGTAAAGTTTCACCGTGTGTATCAATTAATCTTATGCAAAGGTATGATGTTTGTTTCAAATATCATAATTACACTACTTTCGTTAACTATTGCTTTAGCGTTTTAATATTTAATGTATCAGTTTATTGATTGTATGTCAAATTTAAATAAACATCGCATGTATTTATTAAACATCAGATGTTTAATTGTTTTTCTGAAAATTCTTATCTATGTTTGCCTCATATTATTTCGGGCTTAGTTTTAAATGGCCCTTTAAAAAACTGATGATATGACAACTTTAGTATTTTGCATCATTCTGCTGGCAGGGGCGTACCTGGCAGGCTTGGTGGGTTCGTTAACCGGCCTTGGCGGCGGGGTAGTAATTATCCCTTTATTAACGCTGATATTTCACATCGATATTCGTTACGCCATTGGCGCGGCATTACTGGCATCCATCGCCACATCTTCGGGCGCGGCAAGTGCTTATGTAAAGGAGGGCATAACCAATATACGGTTGGGCATGTTCCTGGAAATAGCCACTACCATAGGGGCTGTAGTCGGGGCATTAATTGCGGTTTATACACCTACCAATACCATCGCTATCATGTTTGGCAGTATTTTGATCTTCTCGGCAGCAATGACCCTGCGGAAGAAAAACCAGGAAGCGTTGGCAGAAGGCAGTAAATTATCGTACCTGCTCAAACTAAACAACAGCTACCCAACCAAAGAAGGTAACGTTGAATACAAATTAAAAAATGTAGGAGCTGGGTTCTCCATTATGGCTGTAGCAGGTGTATTGTCTGGCTTATTAGGTATCGGATCCGGCGCATTAAAAGTTTTGGCTATGGATTCAACCATGCGCATCCCATTTAAGGTAAGCACAACTACCAGTAATTTTATGATTGGTGTAACCGCAGCAGCCAGCGCGGTGGTATACCTGCAAAGAGGTTACATGGATCCCGGATTGGCATTTCCGGTTATATTGGGTGTTTTGGGCGGTGCCTTTACCGGATCGAAACTGTTGACCCGGATAGACCCGAAAGCATTGCGGTTGATATTTTGCCTGGCTATAACATTTGTAGCCGTAGAGATGATCTACAACGGTTACAATCATAAATTTTAATCATCAGCATTATGAAAAAAGTTATTTCAAAAAGTTTTTGGGTTGACAAAGACGTTGAACAATTAATAGGCGAATTACTAAGGTACGGGGTTATGATAGCCAGTATTATTGTGCTTTTGGGCGGCATTATTTGCTTATATCAGCAAGGTCAGTTAACGGTGCCATCAAGGCATACATTTACCGGCGAAGGTGCAAGTTATACTACCGTAAAAGGTATTATAAATGGTGTGCGCAATCTTAATGCGCCCGATATTATACAGTTAGGCGTTTTAGCAGTAATTGCCACACCAATATTAAGAATTGCATTCTCGCTGGTTGCCTTTGTGGTAGAAAAGGATAAACTATACGTGTTTATTACCCTGTTGGTATTATGCGTAATGCTGTTCAGTATGTTTAGCGGCTTAAAAGTTTAATCGGCAGGTTCATAATTAATGTATTGTACAAAACGCGGTACGGTAGCAGTATTTGGGCTGCTGCCATGCGGTAAGGCATGATGCCAAATGATAAAATCGCCCGCATTTGCGGCTATAGGCATACTGCCTAAGGCATACAGGTTTTGTTTTTGCGGATCAACACCTTCAGGCAATGCCTCGAGCCAGGCATCAATTTTATGCTGAAAACCCGGTACCAAAGTAAATGCACCCTGGTTTGCGGCAGTGTCTGATAGGTAAAGGATGCCCTGTAAACCAAACGGAATAGGTTTAGTGAATTTTAAATCCCAATGCAGGTATGGGCCTCTAAATTTATGCGTTTCGGTCTCTGGCGGGTTAAAGCCAACGCGATCAGTATTTACCCAGATATCCCTTCGCTGCCAAAGCTCTTCATAAGCCTTTCTTATTTTATCCGATTGCCGGTTACGTTCTAAAGCCGGGTGTTGAAACAACTGCACCATAATACCCTGTTGTGATGGGTGCACATTATACCACGTAGCCGGATCATATCTCTCTACCCTGATATGCTCACAAAGCGCTGCAATTGTTTCATCACAATCTTCTTTATTGACGGCGTTTCTAATTATTACATAGCCGTTCTTATCCCAGCATTTTAAATCTTCTGGTGAGAGTATTTCGTAGGGTACAGGTTCTTTACCGGCAATGCTTTCTCCCGAGAGTATCCGGTTAAACTGCTCAATTTTGCTTTCATTTATGCCTGTACTATTTTCAGATACCCAGTTTTCAAATGATTCGAAATCCGGCGCGCTACGGTACAGGTATTGTAAGGTTGGCTCCAAGCCAATTCCCAGGGCGCTTAATAGGGTAACATCGGTTTGCCACTCGTCTTCTAACTCATCCTGTTTTAGCTGACCGTTACGTTTTAGCATGGCTTTATGCCAGTAACGTTTGAGGTGCATGATATTGAGTTTACCTTTTTCGTGCGATGAAGTTAGGTGAATAGTTAGCATAGTACTGTTATTCGTTTTTATAAATATATCCAAAATTTAGTGCAACAGGTAGCCATAAAATAAGATCGGCCATTAGGGTATCTTTTGCTATTGTAGCTTGTTCAGCCGCCATACTAATGGCTTCGGTGTAATTGGCGTTGGTTTGTAATGCTTGTAAAAAGCACCATTGCCAATACTCAATTTCCTGAAACTTGATGCGATAATGCATTCGGCTAATGGCTAAAAGGCTTTCCCGTTTTTCAGGTATTTCGGCCTCCTGATTTTGATAAACAGCTTTCACATAATCAGCCAAAGGCCAGTTGAGTTTTAATAATATTAAACCCGGCGAAGCCTGAATATTACTCGTATTAAATAGGTATAATAAGTCGTGATGGTTATTAGGTTTAACAGCCATAGCTTCCAGGCCTTTAATTCGTGCAACTTCGGCCAACGATCGTTCCAGTATAGCCAGCTCTACGGGTAAGTCAAATTCACTGGATTGATCTGTGCTTTTAGGCTGAGATGCTTTGAGGAAAGCGGCAAAGTTTTTACCCAGATCATAAAGATCGGGCGAGGTTGATGGTTGCTCAACTAAGTAAGCACGCACAAAGGTGTGGAAAAGCTCGTCGCCCAATAAATGGCAAATTGCAGGATACTCGGCCTCCATGCATTCCAGTAAACGTGCTACGTAACCACGGGCATAGATCTCGATTCTTTGTGCCGATGTTTGCCGTAAGGATGGCTGTACAACTTCTGTGTTGTTGAGCTTATAATAATCGTCGGCCAATTTTATTTTATCATGTAAAGTTCCCGGTTTTACGATGATAGAAGTGAGCCAGCGTTGTATGTTAGCCAGCTCAGTCATGCGTTATCTGCATTTGGTGGTCAACCGGGTTCGATACTGCATCTAAATAAGGAGTTTTGTAAACCGGCACTTCAGGGATGTAACCCTGCATTACCTGCTTGGCTTTTTGCACTTCGGCTACCAGTTCGGGGTATTCGGGTATATTGGCATCCCATTCCAGCAGGGTAGAAACGCCGCCGGTTAGTTCCTGCGCCAAACGGTATAAGTTCCACACCTGCGTAGGGACAGGTTGATCGTGGGTATCCAACAAATAGGTATCACAATCTGTTGGCCCCGCTACGTGCATTTGTACCACAGCCTTGTGCGGAATGTTGCGGATGTAAAACTCAGGGTCGAAGCCGTGATTAAAGCCCGAGACAAATACATTATTGACATCGAGCAATAAACCACAGCCCGTTTTACTAACCAGTTCTGATAAAAATTCCCACTCATGCAAGGTAGAACTTTGAAACTCCATGTACGTTGATGGGTTTTCGAGGATCAGCGGCCGCTGTAAAATATCCTGCACTTGGTTAACCCGATCGGCTACATGTTGGAGGCTTTCGAGTGTTAGGGGCAGGGGCAGCAGATCGTGGGTGTTGAGGTGGGCAACGCCTGTCCAGCATAAATGATCGGAGATCCAAACCGGTTTTACAAAATCGGCCAGTTCCTTTAACTGTTTCAGGTAATTAAGATTCAGCGGATCTGTACTGCCGATGGACATAGACACACCGTGCATCACAACGGGCCTTATGGCGCAAATATGTTCGAGCACATGCCTGCCATAGCCAAAATTATTAATGTAATTTTCGCTGATGATCTCAAACCAGTCAACCACCGGGTCATTTTGCATGAGGTGGCTGTAGTGTTTGCTGCGTAAACCAACGCCCAGGCCCAAATTTGGCAGGCCCAGGCGGTTTGTATCGGTTATACTCATATTGTGAATATTTGATCAGGTAGATGGAGGGAATGCCAACCGGATATCGCTTGGTTTCGGTTTTTCGGGAAGGGGTTGTTTCCTGTGATTTAGTACCTCAGTGTAAGCATTCCATGCAATATCATGTACCATATCGCCGGTGTTGAACGGAACGGTTTCACCATCTATCTTCTGGATAGGGTGCGGTGGCCTCGGCCCGAAATTGTTTAACTCCATAATACCCGATGTTATAGCACTCTGGCCACTACCCGAAATAACCGGATAAATTTGCGATGCCGAAATTGGCACGGCGCAGCCGCCGAAGCTACTGCAAACATTATCGCCAGGCGCACTATAAACCGTTACCGGAGGTTTTGGCGGCTTAGGGCCGCATAAATTCTCGGCTGTTTTTAGCGACATCACACTGCTGCCGCATGATTTGGATTGACCAACCTGCTGCACAAAACCACAACCGCCTTGTGCCTTACAAGAGTTTGAACCACGGCAGTTATGATAAATTTCGGCAGATGCACAAGTGGCAGGATCGGCTGTACTTGGTTCATTGAGATCCAAGCCCTGGCAGGCATGATAAAGCACGCCATCTTTAATTGGCTGTACCCCGCGCGAAAGATCTGGCAGTTGGCCAAATACCGCCCAGCACATCATCAGCCTGTCGCCAGAGCCACCCATGGATGGGAATGGGAAACCAACACCCGCATTTGCCCAAAACTGATCGAGCACGGTTGTAATCCCTGCAATAGCACCGGTTGCTATTTCGCAGAACTGCTGATAGTTAGCCTCGCGTTTAGGATCGTTCAAATCACCGGTACCGCTTGGGTCGTTCAATCTGTTTAAAGCACCTGCAATTTCCTCGGCTTTTGGTAAAGGGTATTTGTTCTGGTCGTATGTATCTGTTTTAAGGTCCTCGGGTTGCCATTTATTGAGGCCCGGTCTTGTTTTTTTGTGCCAGGTTGGCCAGGTTACAATCCGGTCGCATTCCAGATCGGTTCTTATTTCTATAAAGCGTTCGTAATGGTCGTGCTCACCGTTACCGTGGCGTGCAAAAGCATGGCTTGAAGGGGCAGGTTTACCGGTATCAGTAAAGTTGGGGTAATCTGTTTTTAGTGCTTCATCAGCTGCCTGGTTAATCGGTTTTACAGCCTGTAAACCAAATGACGGACGCATGTTTTTGGTAATATCGGCACCTTCGCCCTGGTCGGTAATGGCACAGATCAATCTGAACACCAGTTCTTTTGCCCGCTCCGGCAACCAGCCTTCAATTACGGTATCCATATCCTGAAACTCCTTGTAAGGGTGGCCGGATGATACGGTATTAAATATATCCTGCTGGATGGCTGCGGGTTGATAGATCTTTTCCCAAAGTGTGGTTACTTCACCGTCAAGATCTTTGTAGGTAATGTCCAGATAATCCCAAAGGCACTGGTACATCTGGCCTATACTGCCAAACATCGGTAGTGTATCGCCTTGTTGCCAGTTTTCAAACGGTGCGGTTGGGAAGTATTTATGTTTTTCTTCGTCCTTAACCCGTCCCTTGGCAATCTCTTCACCAGCTTCAATCGCCAGGAAAAGATCATTTTGGGTATGGTTCAGTTCATCAAGCTTAACCCTGATTTTGGTATAGTCGATACCTTCGTAAAAGTCTTTACAGTCTTTCAGGTCGATAATGCCTGGTATCACAGTCGAATCCGGGCTGTAACATTGCCATGCATAGTTATCGGCCTTGGGCGATAGCTGGGTAAATACCGGCACTACGCCAACTGCAGTGGCAATGTTTGATGCCAGTTGCAGGTGCAGCATTTCTTCAATAAACACACTGAAAATGGTATTAAATGCTTTCTCATTCTCGGGAATGTTTTTAGATGGATTAATCCCCGGCCTGAATGTAGGAGCCAGGCCCGGCCATAAACGCCCCTGGTACAAACTGTTTTGCCCGGTAATTTGGTGCACACCTTGTATGGAGTACAACGTTGTCATGTAAAGCGGGATGGTAAACAGTTCTACATTTACTGCGGTTTGCACAATGGCCTTAACAGCGGCATAATCAGTTTCAAAAAGCGACGGGTCGCGGTCGAAGAGATCTTTTTTGTCTGCTTGTGTTTTCATGAAATGGATAGGTTATTTGGTGCAATAAATGTATCAAATAATTATCCATACAAACAAATAAGTTGTACCTGAAATTTGGGGTTTATGTACCTTATTTATAGGTGGGTAATAGGGGGAAATAAAGTGGTTTTTACCCTGTGCAATAATTGATATGCTCACAAACTTTGTCATTTCGACGAACCGGGCAGGACATTGTGTAGTTGGAGGTGAGGCGAAATCTTCTACATTATGCTTCAATCTCCGTAAGAAAGCATGTAGCATAAGATTTCTCACCCTTGCCCCACAATTGCCCACGCTTCAAGGTTCGAAATGACAAAAGTTGCAGACATAATATAATATAGGTAATAATCGGATTTTAAACTTTATCGACTACTGCTTATCCAAAATAGAATTAATTACACCGGCCAGCCTAATGCCGCCTTTTTCAATTCTTTTTTCGAGGATGGGTAGGTGTTGCTGATAATATTCTTCGGTAAAATTATTGTCTTGCGCAGCTTCTTCATACAGGATGCTGCTGATCTGGTACGATTCCCATAACCAGATCATTACCGGGTCTTTTTGCCATTTTTCTATTTCAACAGGTGTAGCGTTGTCATATTCGGTAGCCATTTTTTTGTACGAGAAGCCCTGGTGGTCTATAATACCTTCGTCCCATAAACTGTGCAGGCTTTCGTTGTATCCGCTATGGATTATTTGGATGTTATTGCCGCCTTTATCCTCCGCATGGCTAACGTGCATCGGCTGGTGCAAATCGCCAACAATGTGCACAATAAACTTTAAAGCAAGGGCTTTTTGCGTTCTCGATTTGGTAGGGTCGCCCAGTTCGTGTTCGAAATTGAGCAGGGCTTTGTAGCCGTTATCACCCGGTGAATTGGTTATAGCATTGGCAAATTGATCGAAGGTATAGCCACTCGGCAAGTTTACAAAGTGCCAGGGCGCGGTGTATTTGTACTGAGGGTTACTGCGTAATTCATCAGCATAAGTACTTACATCGGCCAGTGATTCATTACCCAGCAACTTTTTAACGGCTAAACGCGCGTTAGGGGTGAGGTGATTCTCGGCTATCTGGGCCACAGCGCGGTGACCGGTTACACCCCAAGATACCAGGCTTAAAGAACATACGGCCATTAAGGCCAATACAAAGTACTTTTTCATCGACATATAAACATATAAAGTGATGTAAATATGAGTATGTTATATGAAGATGTGATTAAGAGAGCAAGGATTTTTAGAAGAAGGACAAAGGACAAAAGGAGTAAGGATTAAGAGAGCAAGGATTTTTAGAAAAATGATAAAGGACAGGATATAGTATAGATGTTCGTCCTTCATCCTTTTTTTCGTCCTTACTCTTTTGTCCTTTATCTTTCTTCTGCTAACAGCGCCACTACTTCTTGCCAGTTATTGGCCCGTTGGTGGTGGTTGTAGCTCACATTATGGAAGGCATGGAACATAATAGTTTTGCCTTTAAAATTATCGAGGTTTTTAAGGTGGTCATCAATCATGTAATCGGTATTGATAATGCTTTTATCGCCGCAAAATATAATGTTTTTCCAGCTAATGGCTGGGAAGTGGGTATTTAACCATTCCAGTTTTTCGGGCAAACTTAAGGGGAATTCCATAGCTGCCGATACGATATAGATTTCGAATTTCTCTGATAGTGTTTTAATAGCTTCCTGTGCGCCTTCCATAAGTGGGAGCGTGGAGAAAAAACCCGGCGTTAAAACATATTTGCGCATCATACCTTTTTCGGGAAAGGCAGTTTCTTCGGTTTTACCGGCTAACTGGTCTTTGGTCATCTTGATGCCGAAGTCGCGTTCGTACCAGTTTAACCATTGGGTTTCTACATCGGCTAAAACGCCGTCCATATCTATAGCAATTGTTTTTTTCTTGTCTGCAATACTCATACTGCAAATAAAAGGGTAAAGGAGGAAGGATAAAAGAGAAAGGACAAAAGATAAAAGAGAAAGGATAAAAAAGAAAAAGAGTACGTAAGGGTTGAAAGATAAACGCAAATAATTGAGCGATAAATTTAAGACGCTCATTTTGTGTCTTTCGTCTATTGTCTTTCGTCATTTCTCCTATAAATATTGTCACATTTTAAAATTTTAAACGTCTTGTAGGTAGGTTTTACAAAAGGTAAGAAAAGTTTCTTACCTAAAATTTGTTTCGTACGAAAATATTCCTACCTTTGATTTGGAGATAAATATGGAAGCACAAAACAAGCAAATAGAGCCTACTAAATCGGAGTTGGAAATACTACAGGTGTTATGGGAATTAGGCCCATCTACCGTACGTGCGGTTAACGATGAGCTGCTGAAACAAAAGGATGTAAACTATACGACCACCTTAAAGCTGATGCAGATTATGGCCGACAAAGGCATCCTGAAACGCGACGAAAGCCAGATGAAACATATTTACAGCGTGGTAGAGGAGGAGCAGAAAACCAAGGCCCATTTGCTGGATAAGTTTGTGGATTCGATGTATAAAGGTTCGGCAGGTAAACTGGTAATGCAGCTGTTGGGCAACAAAAAGGCATCGCAACAAGAATTGCAGGATATAAAAGACCTGCTTAAAAAACTAGAAGAATAATTGATCATTTAAAAGAGATACGATCATGGATCTTTCAATGGTAAAGGAAACAGCTGGTTATGTAGTTAAGGCATTATGTAATACATTGGTGCATTCACTATGGCAGGGTTTGTTACTGGCTGCTGTGGCGGGTTTAATTGTGATCTGCACCAGACGGTCGAGCCCGGCCCGCAGGTATAATTTGCTGATCGCCTCTTTGGTGTTATTTGCCTGTTCGGTTACTTATACTTTAATAGATCAACTGCAGGAAGTGCAGGTTTATAGAACAATAGTGCTTATAAAACCGCATCAATTGCATAACAATGCGGCCGATGTACGTATTAAAATTACTACCCCTGTGTTCCCTCAAATCAGAATGATCAATGATAGTAAACTGTTCAACTACTTAAATGAGCATTCTTATACCATTGTATTAGTATGGTTCCTGATTGTTTTTGCACGCTGTTTACAGTTGATTACAGGTTTGCATAGTTTATATTATATGCGCCGCAGAAACATTTTCGCTGTGGATGAAGCCTGGGAAACCCGGGTGAAGGAGTTAGCCCAACGACTGGGTATTAAGCAAATTGTCCATATTGCAGAATCGGGCATGGCCAAGGCGCCAATGGTTATTGGTCATCTGAAACCGCTGATCCTCATTCCTGTCGGCTTGATGACCACCTTATCTACTGATGAAATTGAAGCCATACTGGTGCATGAACTGGCGCACATCCGCCGCCGCGACTATTTGGTGAACCTGCTGGTAAGTTTAATGGAGATCGTTTTCTTTTTTAACCCGGCCGTATTATGGATCTCCTCATTAATTAAAGCCGAACGCGAGAACTGTTGCGATGATATTGCTGTAGCACAAACCAGCAGCAAGGTAAACTACATCAGGGCACTGGTTTCGTGCCAGGAGTACCAGCTTTCGGCACCGGCTTACGCTATGGCTTTCAGCGGACGTAAAAACCATTTAATGGGTAGGGTAAAGCGCATGGTATCTAATAATAACCAGTCGCTTAATGTAATGGAGAAATCGTTACTGGCCCTATGCCTGGTTACAGCCGGATTATTGACTACTGCTTTCTCTAACGCCGATAAAATAAACAAACTGGTTGATAACACAGCCAAAGTAATTACTCATGTAAGCAAATCAATTAAACAAGAAGTAACATCAGAAACTGTGACTGAAATACCGGATAGTGCCACCATTAAACCGGTTACAACGGTTGCAGCTGAGGTTAAACCCGTAACTGATACAGCCGAAAGAGTAATACCTGTGGAGAATGATACGATCATACATATAGCAAAAACGCCACAGCCAATTGATGAAATAACACCCATAAAAGAACCCATACGGCCTATTGATCCGATTACCCCGATTACTCCGATTAATGTTAAACTGGATTTGAAAGTAGGAGTCGATCCACAAACCCTGGTTAAACTTAATGATGCGAATCAAAAGATACAGGATGCTAATCACAAAATTAAATTAGCAGCAGTACAAACCAGGCTGGCCGATCAGCAAGCTTACACTGCTTCAAAAGCTAGTTATGATGCTGACAGACTAAAATCGTACAAGCCGTATGATGCGGCAGATTATAAACCTTATGATGCCAATAGAGAGAAAAGCAACAGGGATAAACTTACCGCAGAATTGGTAAAGCAAGGCATTATTCAAATGCATAGCGACCTGGAATCTTTTAAACTGAGTGACACTGAATTTATCGTGAACGGCAAGAAGATGCCGGATGATGTTTTCCTGAAGTTCAAGAAAGCATTTGTGCCGGCACCTGATAAAGGTAAAAAAGGAAGCTGGTCGTGGATGTATAACTATAATACAGAAACAACAATCCAATAAATATTTTAAGCCTGATTTTTAATTCACAGAAATGGTGAACAGGGAAAACTATGCCTTAAAGTTCACCAATAGACTATAACACAACCTTAAAAACATACCATACAATGAGACTAAAAATTGCGGCTTTAATAGCCACATGGATAACTATTGCCTCAACTTTTGCATTTGCCCAAACGGGTTTTAAAATAAGCGGTCAGGTTAATGGGAGCGACGGCAAATCAATGGATGGGGCTACCGTATACCTTTTACGTGCTGCCGATTCTGTACTGGTTAAAACGGCCTTGGCTAATCAATCAGGTGTTTATCAGTTTGAGAATGTGAAGCAGGGTGATTACAAGCTTTCAGTAACCATGATGGGCTATCAGAGATATAAAAGTGAAGTGATTAAGCTAAGTCAAAAGGATATAACTATCCCCGCCATTATCTTACAGCAAAGTGGTACCACTTTAAAGGAAGTAACCATCAGCAGCCAAAAACCGTTGGTAGAGCATTTGATTGACCGCACAATTGTTAATCCCGATGCCTTAATCAGCAACGCAGGTGGAACAGCTATTGATGTTCTGGAAAAATCGCCGGGCGTTATAGTTGATGAGAATGGCGCCATCAGCCTGCAAGGCAAAGGTAATGTGAAGATCTTTATTGATGGTAAACCGACGTATCTTTCCGGTATCGATCTGGAAAATTATCTCAAATCCCTGCCATCATCAAGTATAGATCAGGTTGAATTGATGACCAATCCACCTGCCAAATATGATGCTGCGGGTAATGGCGGGGTGATTAATATCCGTACAAAAAGGGGTAAGGCTAAAGGCTTTAATGGTGGGGTAAACCTCAGTTATTCGCAGGGGCACTATGCCAAAACTAACGATAGCTTTAACTTCAACTACCGCGATAACAAGTTTAACCTGTTTGGTAACCTTAGCCTCAGTACCAGCAATAATTATAACGATCTGGATATTAACCGCCACTTTGTGGATGATAACGATCAGCCGGTTACCAATTTCCTGCAAAACTCCTTTATCCGCCGTAAATCGCAGAGCTATAATAGTAAGATTGGATTAGATTATTATGCTTCAGACAAAACCACGCTGGGTATCGGCCTTACCGGGTTGATTAACCCAGGTACTGAGCGTGTGCTAAACAGCAGTAAGTTTATGGATGCCCAGAACGTGCTCGATTCAACCATTATTGCCCATAACGCGCAAGACCGTACCTTTAAAAACGGTGGTATCAACCTAAACTATCGCCACGAGTACGATAAAAAAGGCCACGAGCTAACAGCAGATGTAGATTACTTAACCTATAACACCAACAATAACCAAACTTTTAACAACTACAGTTACCTGCCCGATGGTACGCTGGCCGATAATGATATGCTAACCGGTACGCTACCTGCTAATATCCACATTTACTCGGCCAAGGCAGATTATACGCACCCGTTGAATGATGGGATTAAGCTCTCAGTTGGTGGTAAAACCAGCTATACCAAAACAGATAATGTAGCCGATTACTTTTATACCGTTAATGATGTAACCACACCAGATTACGGCAAAACCAACCATTTTATTTATAAAGAAACCATCAATGCGGGTTATATCAACGCCAGCAAGGATTTTAAACGGGTTTCTATCCAGGCGGGCTTACGGTTTGAGAATACTGTTTCAGATGGTAACCAGTTAGGTAATGTGCAAAAGCCGGACTCGACCTTTAAACGCAACTACGGTGGCTTTTTCCCTACCTTTTATTTCCAGTACAAAATTGATAGCGCGGGTAAACAAACTATCGGCTTAAACTATGGCCGCAGGATTGACCGTCCGTATTACGAAGATCTGAACCCCTTTATTGCGCCACTGGATAAATTTACCTATTACGCTGGTAACCCTTTCCTGAAACCTTCATACACCAACGAGATTGAAATAACCCATACCTATAAAAACATTACCACCAGTCTGGATTACAGCAAAACACACGATGATGTAAACGAAACCATTGAAATTGTGGACGGTATTTATTACAGTCGCCCCGGTAATATTGGTACTACCATTAATAAGGGTATTTCTGTTAACGCCACGTTCGATCCTTATAAATGGTTTAACTTTAATATGTACGCAAGCCTCATCAATATCCACACCATCAGCGATTTTTATACCGGCACGCTGGATACCAAAGGCACATTTTGCTTCTTAAAACCGGTAATGCAGTTTAAATTCAAGAACGACTGGACCTGGCAGGTTGATGGCATGTACCAAAGCAAGGTTACTTCGGCTCAATTTATAGTAGGGCAAAGGGGAAGGGTTAATACAGGCTTATCTAAGAAACTCTCGGGTAGCACTTCGCTTAAACTGGTGGTGAATGATATTTTCAAAACCATGGTAAACAGCGGTGTTATTAATAACCTGGCCAATACCCACGCTGATTACCATAACGTAAGCGATAGCCGTACTGCAGTTGTATCACTGAGTTATCGTTTCGGTAAGGCCATCTCTGACCAGCGGAAGCATAACGCTAACGGTGCAGAGAGCGAACAAAACAGGGTAAAGAACTAAATAAAGTGAATTTTACCCCTTGAAATACCGTGAAATCACTACCCGGTAAGCGGTGGCCGAATCTTAATTTTAAGCACTAAATCTTAAAACGCAGATCAAATGGCCATGTATACCACCCGGGTAGAAATTCTGGGATCGAAAGAAGAAAACATCTATCACAAAATTGATAACCTGATGAAGGCAGCAGGCTTCGGCAAAACCATCCAGCTTACATCGCGCAGCCCTATACATGAGCTGCCTGTTGGTTACTATAACTGGATAGGCGAGGTTAACCCCAATGCCGTGCTCGAAGCTGCTATCAATGCCACTATGCATATCAGCAAAAAAGTGAAGATCATGGTGAACAGGGCTGATGGGATTAGGGGATTGGCGTAAGGCAGAACTTGATCAAATTGTTATTCAAAATAGCAGGTAAATCAGTTTCCTTTATTTATGTCTGTCATTTCGACGATAGGAGAAATCTTATGCTCTTAAAAGGCAAGCTATACAAGATTTCTCCTATCGTCGAAATGACAAAGTTTTTAATTTATTGGTAAAACTTAGTCCGGTCAGACTTAACGGTAATCAAAAAGCCCAAACTTATTTTTAGTTTGTGAGTATTATAAATACTACAGAATTTGAATAATGATAAAGCGACTACTGATTACTGCTTGTATAATGGCTGCAATAACTTTAACCCATGCCCAGCAACATAGTGCCGATTTAATTGAGGTTATTTCTTTCGGAAAGAATCAGCCTATTGGGGTTACGGTTGCGCCTAGTAGTAACCGGTTATTTGTTTCCTTTCCACACCGCGAACCTTATGTTTATGGGCTCACCGAAATAGTGAATGGCGAGCGTGTACCTTTCCCAAATGCCGAATGGAATAAATTTGTAACCGATAAGCCCGAAAACCATTTTGTAAACGTACAGGACCTATACGCAGATGATCAAAATTACCTGTGGGTGTTAGACTCCGCTCCGGCAGGGGCATCGTCTGTTTTTGGTAATGATAAGGGTGCGCCTGCACAGGGGCAGTTTAAACTGATCCAGATTGATCTGGATGCTAATAAAGTAAAGCATATCTACACTTTTGATGATCTGCCGAAAGATAAAAGCGCGCTCAACGATATGTGTATTGATAACAGTAAGCAACTGGCTTATTTATCAGATCCTGGTTTGCACGCCATTGTGGTACTGGACTTGAAGAGCGGCAAAAGCAGGGTAGTACTCCAAAACGATAAGTCGACCTCGGTTGTGCCGGGTTTTAAATTGCATCTGGATGGTAAGGATGTGGTTGATGATAACGGTAAGCCATTTACCTCAAACGTTAACGGCATCGCTTTAACCAAGGATAACAAATACTTCTACTTTAGGGCCATTAACCAAACCAAGTTGTATAGGATCCTCACAACAGATCTTGCTAATCCATCACTTACCGATGCTGATCTATCATCCAAAGTAGAAATGGTGGCCGAAACGGGCGTGTGCCACGGTATGATAGCCGATGTAAAAGGCAATATTTACCTCAGTGATTCGCCCGACCATGCCATACAATATGTTACGCCCGATGGTAAAGTACATTTCCTGGTAAAGGACGAAAGACTGATCTGGCCCGACTCATTTGGTATTGGAAACGATGGTTATCTGTACTTTAGCTGTTCGCAGGTGAACCGATTGCCTAAGTATAATGGCGGGCAGGATAAGGTTGAATATCCGTTCCGCGTTTATAAAGTTAAATTGCCTTAATTATTATTGCAATCATCCCTAAACAGAAACAATATTTATTATTTTTGCGGCATACAATATTGTTTAAAAGTACGTTTAGAGGGGTAGTAAAACCCCAGTAAAAAAAGGTTCAAACACGGTCAAATGTTAAAATGTGTGAAATCATATATTTTAAACAATAAATGATCTTAATTTGGGCTAAATTTCACAGATGAAAATAAAATATACCCTTCTACTTGTTTTTTGTGCATTCCTGATACAAAGCTGTAAAAAAGACGGCGTTACAGCATCCACTACAACTACTGCGCCTATCTCACCTTTTCAGGCTTATTTAGACGGAACTTTATGGGCACCCAGCGATACGCTGAGCGCCGTTGTAACTTATAACCCAACAACAAAAACAAGGGTACTAACCTGCAGTGCAACACATGCGCAAAAACAGGTTACTATGGCTATTACAAATACCAATTCACCTGCCGGTGTTAATTTCCCGATAGGCACGTATACATCAAATGCAACATTTAACTATAGCACACTGCAAAACGTAGGCGGTAAATATGTATACACACCATTTGGCACCACTAAAGATGGTTCTCAGCAAATCATCATTGCATCAATTGATACGGTGAAGAAAACCCTGACGGGTACTTTTAACTTTATTTCTACCAACACGGTTTACGATAACAACGGCAACTTTGTATCTATCAGTATTGCACAAATAGCAACCGGGCAGTTAACCAGCTTGCCTTATACTTACAAAACGGTAACCAACTAAGCGAAGATATTTTCAATAAAAAAAGCCGTCTCAATTAATGTGACGGCTTTTTTTTGTTTAATGAAATGCTGATTGTATTTATTGAACAGGAAGTGTAAACCAGAATGTACTGCCTACACCCAGTTTACTATCTACGCCAATTTCGCCGCCGTGGCGTTTAATAATTTCGGCGCTGATGTACAGGCCAAGGCCAAGGCCCGAGAATTGGGTGCCGCTATGGTCGGCACGATAATAACGATCAAACAGGTGAGGGATTTTTTCCGGCAAAATACCCGGTCCTTTATCCGCCACAGATATTTTTACCTTGTTGTCTAACTTTTCAACCGCAATAATTATATCAATTGAATTGGGCGCATACTTAGCCGCATTGTTTAAAAAGTTGATCATAACCTGTTCAACCCGTTGCTCATCAGCATAAATAAACGAATCAAGATCGCCGTTTATGTTTAATTGATGTACGCCTGCAGAAAGCAAGTGATAGCTGCTGCTGTTAATCATATCACCAACCACAAACTGTTTTTTTCGTAATTGCAGTTGGCCATGGGTAATACGGTTAACATTTAAAAGATCATTGATCAGGTTGTTCAGTCTTTCCAGGCTGCGTCCCGATTGGTCTATCAGTTTAGCCAGCATAACAGGGGATGGATTGTTCTTCATCCGCTCTAATAACTGGATAGAAGCCTTCAGGCTGGTAACCGGCGTTTTTAACTCGTGGCTGGCAATACTGATAAAATCGTCTTTTTGCTGTATTGATTTTCTGCGTGCGGTAACATCTGTAAAAGTTACCACGCCGCCATTCAGTTTCCCGTTTTGATCAATAAGCGGTGCTGCATTGATAGAGATGTATGAACGTTCTTTATCCTCAAACTGTATGGCTATTTCGTGGTCGTAAATAGCTCTTTGCGTGGCAAACATAATTGCCATAGGGTGCTCATCATCCGGTAGGGCAGAGCCATCGATATGCAAATTTTGCCATTTGGGGTTATCTGCAGAAAATAAAGCCGCTTCCCCATCTTTAATGCCAAAAATGGTTTGCGCCATTGGGTTGGCATATATTAGTTTGCCTTCGGTGTCAACAATACCTACGCCCTCGGCCATGGTATCCAATATACTTTGCAGGCGTTGCTGGTTTCCACGCAGGTTTTCTTCAATCTTTGTTTTTTCGCGGATGTTGATCTCCAGCTCGTGTGTGCGTTCTTTAACCGTATTTTCCAGATTGAGGTTTAAATGGTACGCTATCTCCTGGGCTTGTTCAAGCTGTGCGTTTTTTTGCTCTAAAAGTTCCTGGGTTGCCTTTTGTTCTGTTAAGTCAGTAATAATAACACTTAACGAGAGGCCTTCATCCAGATCAAGTGTTTTTAGCGAAAGTAAGGCCGGGATTTTTGGACTATAATTAGTAAGTAATGATAGTTCGCCTTTGGTATTGCCTTTCCAGGCTTTATTAATTAACGACTCGCATTCTTCCAGGCAATCTTCGGTAATAAATTTATAAAATGATTTACCGGTAACTTTTTCGAGCGGTAAGCCAACCAATTGGGCAAACTGCGAATTGCTATATAAAATATGGCCGTTCTCATTAAGCGTAACCGCGCCTTCGGTCATTTGCTCAATAAAAATGCGATAAGTTTGATCGGCGCTTTTTAGGGTATACAATTGGTGCCCTTCGCCGTCGTTCACAATCAAAGCATCAACCTCACCTGTACGGATGGCTTCGATGGTATCGGTCGCTTCTTCTAATCTGAAGCGCGTTTCCTCCATTTCAAGCTGTAAATCTTTCAGCTCTTTTAACAGGTCCTGATAGGTTCTTGTAGTTTCCAAACTGTGAAAAATTTACAATAAGCCAAGGCCGCGAAGTACCTTATTTGTGTCAGACATGTCTCCGACCAATCTTCGCATGGGGGCCGGATCTTTTTTTATCAATACAGGTATAGCCGATATATCTTCACTCTTAGCCAGCAAAGGCTGTTGGTAAACATCAATAATCTCTAACTCGTACCTATCTTTTAAATGTTGTTCTAAAATAACATGCAGGTTATTAATTGCCCGTACAGAAGCAGGAGATGTGCCGGTTACAAACAAACGCAGCTTAAAAATCTGTTCATCATTCGTATCCCAATCAATAGCATCATCGTTTTTATTTGTCATGTTATATTTTAGTTATGCTATTATTTTTTGGTACGGATATCAAGCCCAACTAAAACTTTTTCTTCGTTAGATAGGTCGCCAATAATTTTACGTACCGGCTCCGGTACTTTTTTAACAAGGGTAGGGATGGCCAAAATCTGGTCGCCTTCCGCCAATTGCGGTTGTACCAGCAAATCTATTACCTCAATGCTATATTGGCCCTTTAAATGTTCTTCACAATATTTTTTAAGGTTATTTAATGCAGTTACAGATTTTGTTGTTTTACCTGCCACATATAGCCTTAATTCATAAGCTTTACCCACTACTTTTTATTTTTTTTATTTTTACTTTTTGTTGTGTCTATATCGTCGTCAATATTTTTACCCCTTAAGCTGGTTAACTTTTGGCGGTTTTGCTGCAGTACATCCTGTTTAATGGCTTCTTCTACATAAGTCTTATTCAGTTCTGCTTCAGTCGATTCAAATTCAGATCTCAAACTTTCAATTTTCGATTCCAAAACTTTGCGTTTACGTAACAGCTCCTGGTCTTTAAAGCCAATAGAGTGTGTGTGTAGTACCTGCCCGGTTTCTTCCAGCAGTATTTGAGCCTCACGCGCCGAACCTGTAAGTATGCCATCAGGCCCCACATAAACATCAATAAGGTCTAAACCTTTGTCTGAAATTAAAAATTCACGCACCTGGTTAGAGTGTTTCATCCCGCGCGATTTCATAATGTATAAACCGCGGTTACGCTCGCCATTCAATTCAATATCCCTGATTAGTAACCAGGCATCAACCAATGATGATACGCCCTCGTCCGTTTGCTCACTTACAACCGTGTTTAATGATAAAGCTGTAAACATCACGGTAATTTGCTCTTCCTGTAAAAAATCGATCAGCCTTACCAGCATCGATTTTACTTCACTTACCGAACCAACCGTAATCAGGTTAGTTATCGGGTCTAAAATAACTACTTTAGGTTTAAATTTCTTGATAGCCTTATGTATGGCAACCAGATGCATCTCCAAGCCATATAGGGTTGGGCGCGATGCATAAAACTGTAACAAGCCTTTATCTATATGGTTTTGCAGATCCATGCCAATAGAGCGCATATTACGGATAATTTGGGCCGGCGACTCTTCAAACGCAAAAAACAAGCACTTTTCGTTACGCAAGCAGGCTTCATTACAGAAACTGGCTGCTATGCTGGTTTTGCCCGTACCTGCGGTGCCCGAAACTAAAATGCTGCTGCCACGGAAAAAGCCACCCTTGCTCAGCATCTTATCAAGTGCAGGTATGCCTGATGAGAATCTGTCGGACGATACCGGTTTATCTAACTTTAATGAGGTTACCGGTAGCACCGATATACCATCTTCGTCAATTAAAAAAGGATACTCATTGGTACCATGCGTAGTACCCCGGTATTTAACAATACGTAAACGGCGGGTAGAGATCTGGTTGATAATGCGGTGATCCAGTAAGATCACACAATCAGATACATACTCTTCCAACCCCTGGCGGGTTAAGGTTTTTTCGCCTCTTTCGCCGGTAATAATAGCGGTAACGCCTTTATCTTTTAACCATTGAAACAACCTGCGCAGCTCAGCACGCAGAATAGCTTGATTAGTTAGGCCAGAGAAAAGGTTCTCGATGGTATCCAGCACAACACGCTTGGCGCCAATACTGTCAATCGCGTAGTTTAAGCGTATAAATAAACCTTCAAGGTCATATTCGCCGGTTTCTTCAATTTCGCTGCGGTCAACATGAATATAATCTATCTTGATTTTTTTCTGCTGTTGAAGTTCGTTCAGATCGAATCCTAATGAAGCTACGTTGGTGGCCAGCTCATCTGCCTTTTCTTCAAATGCTATAAAAACACCCGGTTCATTGAACTGAAGAGCGCCCCGCACAATAAACTCGATGGACAGTAGCGTTTTACCACAACCTGCGCTGCCGCATACTAAAGTGGGCCTGCCGGTTGGCAAGCCGCCCATGGTAACTTCATCTAATCCTATAATACCTGTTGGTGTTTTGGGCAATTCTTTAGGCAGTTGCCTGGGGGTTATCGGTGCTTTTTTAGAAGGCATATTGAAACTATATGGAAATTACTAATGTAGCAATTATTTTTATTACTAATTAAATAAGGGTTATGCTTGTGTAGCTCTTTTGGTGTAAACTTTTAATAGCATAATAAACTTAAATGGCATTAAAGTGTTTTTCAAAAAGCGGTTTATTGATAATCAATAACATACTTATTACATTAAGCTGATCTAATATATGAGCAGTAGCCTATACATTTGATTTAACTATACCATTTGATATGAAATACAGAAATTTTGGAAACGGAGAAAAGCTTTCGGCCATTGGCCTGGGCTGTATGAGCATGAGCCATGCCTATGGTGTGCCCGATGATAAAGAATCAATAGCAACACTAAACTACGCACTAGAACTGGGCATTAACTTTTGGGATACCGCCGATGTTTATGGCAGTGGGGTGAACGAAGAGCTGATATCCAACGTATTAGTGCCTAACCGCGATAAAATATTTATAGCTACCAAGTTTGGTTTTACCCAGCGTGAGGGCAGCAATGGCTACGGAATGGTGTTTGATGGATCGCCGGCTTATATGAAAAAGGCCCTCGAAGCTAGCTTAAAGCGATTGAAGGTTGATGTGATCGATCTATACTACGCCCACCGCATCGACCCCAATGTACCCGTTGAAGAAATGGTAGGCGCTATGGGTGAGTTAGTTAAAGAAGGTAAGGTACGTTATCTGGGTTTGTCTGAGGCTTCGGCAAACTCCATCCGCAAAGCACATGCAACCCACCCGATTGCTGCTGTGCAAAGCGAATATTCCCTATTAACCCGCGATGTAGAAGCAAGTGTATTGCCAGCCTGTAAGGAGTTGGGAATTGCCTTTGTGCCGTTTAGCCCGCTGGCCAGGGGATTAATGACCAATACCTTAAACTTAAAAGATTTACCCGATAACGACTTCCGCAAAAAGCTGCCGCGTTACCAGGAAGAACACCAGGACAACAACCAAAAACTGGCACAATCTTTTGCCGATCTGGCTGCTGAAATTGGTTGCAGTCCGGCACAACTTGCCCTGGCCTGGGTACTAAAACAAGGTGACAATATCATCCCGATACCGGGTACAAAAAAGCGGGATAAGTTGGCCGATAACGCCGGGGCTCCTGACGTAGAATTGTCAGCAGAAAATTTGAGCGACATAGAAGACCTCCTTAAAAAATATCCAAATACAGGTGCCAGATACGATGAATCTGCCGCTAAAATGGTAGATAAAAGTTAAGAATTGACATTTTATCGCATAAAAACCATTACTCAAATAAGTAATGGTTTTTACTTTTAAAAGACACTTGAAATTGAAATAGTGTTTGAATTACGTAACTTTGTATATGGTAACTACAGAATCACTCGAAGAATTTTATCAGCATAAGCAACAATGGATGCCCGAGAATATCCAGAAGGAGATAGGGCATTTTAATGTTTTTAGAATGGAGGATTGTATTGGCCCTAATCCGGCTAACGGCCATGTAAGCTATAGCCGCAGGAGTTATTACAAAATAACCATGATGCGCGGCAACAGCACATGCCACTATGCTGATAAGAGTATCGACGTATCTGGTACTACTTTGATGTTTTTTAACTCGATGGTGCCTTATGCCTGGGAAAACCTAACAGACGATAGAACAGGTTTCTTCTGCATTTTCACCGAAGAGTTTTTTACCGATAAAATACGTGGTGGCCTTAATGAACTTCCTATGTACCAGTTAGGTAATAGTCCGTTTTATCCATTGAATGCCGAGCAGGAGGCTTATGTATCTGAAGTATTCAATAAAATGATGACCGAGATTGAATCGGACTATATTTATAAATATGACCTGTTGCGCAATTATGTAACGGATATCATTCATTACGCACTAAAAACAAAACCATCTGAGGCATCATGCAGGTATACCGATGCTAAATCGCGTATTACTGCTGTATTTACAGAATTGCTGGAGCGCCAGTTCCCGATAGAGACACCGTCGCAGCGATTTGCTATGCGTTCGGCTAATGATTTTGCCAACCAGCTATCAGTGCACGTAAATCACCTGAATAGGGCCATTCGTGAAACCACAGGCCAAACCACCACAGACCGTATTGCCGAGCGTTTACTTAGCGAAGCCAAAACCCTGTTAAAACATACCGACTGGAATATTGCCGAAATTGCATACTCCCTTGGCTTTGAAGAACCCACCCATTTCAATAACTTTTTCAAAAAGAAAACTGCTTTAACCCCAAGTTCATTCAGAAATGTTTGAATTTCGTAAGTATCTGTTTGCTTAGCGTAATCACTTGCTTTTAATGTTGCCCTACCTTTGTTTTATCAAACGAACAAAGATTTATGGAACAAAAAAAAGTATGGTTTATTACAGGGGCATCTAAAGGTTTCGGGTTAAGCATGGTTAGGCAATTGCTAAGTGCGGGCCATTATGTTGCTGCTACTTCCCGCGATTTAGATGAACTGGTTAATGCTGTAGGTGGCGAGTCGCCCAACTTTTTACCGTTGCAGGTTAACCTGACTGATGAAGATAGCGTTTGCAAAGCTATCCACACAACTCACCAAACATTCAATCAAATTGATGTAGTAATTAACAATGCCGGTTATGGCATTGGCGGCAGCATTGAGGAACTAACTGACCAGGAAACCCGCCAAAATTTCGACGTTAATGTGTTCGGTACTATTAACGTTATACGCAGTGTAATGCCTTACCTGCGTAGGCAAAAATCAGGTCATATCATCAACATTTCATCTATAGCAGGTATTGCGGGTGGTACAGGCTGGCCAATCTATTCGGCTACCAAGTTTGCCGTTATCGGCCTTTCGGAAGTATTGGCGCAGGATGTAAAATCATTCGGTATTAAGGTTACTGTTGTTGCACCAGGAGCATTCAGAACCAGTTTCTTAACACCTGAATCACTGGTGATGACTAAAACACCAATTGCAGAGTATACAGACGTACGTGCCACCCACGCCCGCTTCATCGATATGAACGGGCATCAAGCCGGTGACCCGGAAAAGGCCTCTGAGGCCATCATTCAGGTGGGTTTAGAAGAAAATCCGCCGTTATACCTGCTACTGGGCAGCGATGCTTACAATAGGGCAATGGCGAAACTTGATCTGCTGAATAAAGAATTCCGCATGAATGAGGAGTTATCAAAGGCTATGGATTATCATGGTTAATCATTAAAATCTATCTAAAACAAACAATAAAATGGAAAATCAAAAAGTATGGTTCGTAACCGGTGCTTCTAAAGGTTTAGGCCTGGTACTGGTACAAAAACTAATAAAAAACGGCTATAAAGTAGCGGCAACATCGCGCAATATATCAGACCTGATCAAAGTGGTTGGTGCCGAAAATAACGACTTTCTGCCGCTATCTGTCGATCTGAAAAGCGAAACAAGTGTAAAACAGGCTATTGACAAAACAATTAACACATTTGGCCAGATTGATGTGTTGGTTAACAACGCAGGTTACGGTTTTTTGGGCGGATTAGAAGAAACTTCCGACCAGGAAGCTCGCGATAACTTCGAAGTAAACGTATTCGGTTCGCTAAATATTATCCGCTATGCCTTGCCTTATATGCGTGAGAAACAAAGCGGACATATCCTAAACATATCATCAATAGGTGGCTTTACAGGTGCATTTCCTGGTTTTGGAATCTACTGCGCAACCAAATTTGCGGTAAACGGATTCTCAGAGTCTTTATCTGCCGAAGTAAAACCTTTTGGGATCAAGGTAACCATTGTTCAACCTGGTTATTTCCGTACCAATTTTCTTGATGCGGGTTCATTAGTTACGCCTAAAAACCCTATTGATGCTTACCAGGGCATTCGCGATTCGCAAAATGCACATCAAAACCAGATTAATAATAATCAACCCGGCGACCCTGAAAAAGCAGCTGATGTAATGATCAAAATTACGTTAGAAGAAAATCCGCCGCTTAACTTATTCCTTGGTGAGGATGCGTACAACGCTGCCCAGGCAAAAATTGCCTACGTGCAAAATGAAATGGAGACCTGGAAAGAACTAACTGTTTCAACCTCGTTTCAAAACTAAAACAACCACTCTATTATATAATAAAAGCGCTTTCTGTACTACAGAAGGCGCTTTTTGTATGTAATAATTTGCTAACAATTGCCTGCATTGGTATTTAAGGCTTCTAATATTGTATTTTGGTATCTTCAAATACATCAAAACCATTATGAGATTATTATCAAGACTGTTTGCCATAGGCATCGCAGTATCCGGCATTTGCTTTGCCGCCAGTGCCAAACCCATCAAAGTTACCATAGTAAAAAAAGGAGACGGCTACACTTTATTGCGTGGCGGTAAGCCTTATTTTATAAAGGGAGCTGGAGGCAGCAGTTACCTGGATAAATTGGTAGAATGCGGCGGTAACTCAATCCGCACCTGGAATAGTAACATTGGCGCTTTAAACCTCAAAGAAGCGTATCAGCGCGGCTTAACTGTAACTATGGGCTTAAGCGTGGGCATTGAGCGCCATGGCTTTAATTATGATGATACCGCGGCTGTGCATGCGCAATTAGAAACACTCCGTAAGGAAGTAAGAAAATATCGTGATAGCTCGGCTCTGCTGATCTGGGATATTGGTAATGAGCTTAACCTGAACTATAAGAACCCTAAAGTTTGGGATGCGGTGAATGGTATTGCCAAAATGATCCACGAGGAAGATCCCAACCATCCGGCTACAACAAGTCTGGCTGGTGTTAACCCTAAAGTAGTGGCTGAAATTATAGCACGCTGCCCTGATTTGGATCTGTTGGCTGTACAGGTTTACGGTGGGTTAGCTAAAGTGCCCCAGCAAATCCGTGAGGCTAAATGGACTAAAGCTTACATTGTAACCGAGTGGGGGCCGACCGGGCACTGGGAAGGGCCGCAAACGCCATGGAAAGCTTCGGTAGAAGAAACCAGCACAGAGAAGGCTGCAGTGTACAAAAGTAGATACGAAGCCTCCATTAAAGTAGACAAAAATTGCCTGGGTTCTTACGTTTTTCTGTGGGGACAAAAACAAGAACGTACGCCAACCTGGTACGGCTTATTTACCGAAAATGGGGAAACCAGCGAGGTAGTGGATGTGATGCAGTACCTTTGGACCGGCAGCTATCCAAAGAATCGTGCACCGCATCTGGACTCACTTTTATTAGAGAATAAACGCGGAACCAATTCTGTTTATCTGCAAGCCGGTAAAGCTTACCAGGCTGAAGCTTTTGTGCATGATCCTGAAAATGATAAACTTACAGCAAGGTGGGAGTTATTACCAGAGAGCACTGATCTTAAAACAGGTGGAGATCATGAATCGAGACCGGAGCCAATAGCCGGTTTAATAGGAGATGCCAATACTGAGCATGCAATCATAAAAGCACCTGAAAAGGAGGGCGCGTACCGCTTGTTTTTGTATGTTATGGACGGACATAATCACGTTGCCACCGCGAATATCCCTTTTTATGTAAAACCCTAGTAATTTGGTGTAAAATAATGTTGTATTTTATTGTAAATGAATAATTTGTGTGTAACTTGTATTGCCTGCGATATTATAAACGATAGTTAAATTTATCGATTTAATAATTTTAATGTCAGATTTTGGGAATGATTACTGATTCCGTAAAAATCGATACACAATTTGTCGGCATAGTTGTTGTAAATAATATAACACAGCAGTTAATGCTGCCTTAGTAAATACCAATTATCATCAGCAATATGAAAGAGCAACATCATGTAAAAGGGAATGCCGCAGTGCAGGGAGGATCAACATCAGACCGCAACTTCAGCGATTTGAAACAGGCCGAACAGAAGCGTGGCATTAGTAACGGTGGTGGCCAAAGTGCTAACCAAACCTGGAACCGTGACAGCGTACACAAACCCAAACGCAGAATGTTATAAGGACAAAGAAAGCCTCCCGAAAAACGAGAGGCTTTTTTTGTGGGATGCCTGTTCTATTTGCTTATTGTTAAAATAACCCCATACCCGTCGGGATCAAGATATAACGTACCGTTTGCCTGCCAGTATGGATTTTTAGGTTCAACTTCAGAGATATTATTGTTTCGGAATATAGCCTTGAGCGATTCATATTCTTCAATCGATTTTAAATAGAAAACCAGCAAATCATCTTCATCGGGTTTATGCTGTGGTAGATCTTTTGATACTGTAAATTCGAGGTGCCAATTCACATTCTGGAACCCTAAGAAAACACCATCGTAACCAGCATGATTCTTAAATTCGCCAAGCACATTCAATCCCAATAAATTTTTATAAAAATGTATGATGCGTTTAAGATCTATGGTATGGCGGGCTACTCTAAACTTCATGTATCTAAATTTGTAACATTAGTAAAACTAATCAATCTTAAAACAGATTAAACTTAAAATAATCGCAGTAATGAAAAAAAGCCTGATGATACTGGTTGCCGGCCCATACAGATCCGGTACCAACGATGATCCCATCTTAATTGAAGCCAATGTAAAACACATGACAGATACAGCATTAGCCGTTTACCGCTTAGGCCATACACCGGTACTGGGCGAATGGTTTGCCTTACCTTTAATTGAAGCAGCAGGATCAAAACAAGTTGGCGACGATGTATTTAATGAAATATTCCACCCGATAGCTATACAACTGATAGACCACTGTGACGCAGTGCTGCGTATTGGCGGCCCATCTGCCGGGGCAGATGAAATGGTTGCAGTAGGGTTGGCTAAGCAAAAAGAAATATTTTACAACCTGGATAATGTGCCACGAATATAGAGACAGCATATATTACCCCAAAACTTTATAAGGACAAAGGAAGGCCTTCCGAAAAACGAGAGGCTTTTTTGTAGGATATTTCTACTACTTTACCGTCATTGCGAGGAACGAAGCAATCGCGAACTATACAGAGCCACTCTGTAGGTCGGGGATTGCTTCGTACCTCGCAATGACGTTGATATTGTTTAACTATACTTCTTTCCCAACTCTTCGCTTACTTTATTCGCGTTAGCAATAATACTTTCAGGATAGCCGATAGCCTTTAACACGGCTATGGCATTCTTGTGCTTTAATATACCAGGCTTTATCTTGTAATCGAAGATCAATCGTTCATCGGCCGCCATTTCTTCGAACGAGTATACAGCATATTCATCACCTAATAATTCGGCCAGTTCCAGATCGTGGGTTGATACAAATACGAAGTTTTTGTTGGCTGATAAATGGGAGAGGATAGCCCTTGCTGCCGCTACACGTTCAATGGTATTGGTACCCCGGAAAATTTCATCGATAATAATAAGGCAATTACCGTCGTTGGCCTTTACGTGGTTCAGGATGTTGTAAATAGATAGAGCCTCGGCCTGGAAATAGCTTTTTGATTCGTCCAGGCTATCAGTCATGTTTATACTGCTGCAAATATCCAAAAGAGGAGCCTGGTAGCTATGTGACGTTGAGGTGTATAAAGTTTGCGCCAACAAAGTGTTAACAGATATAGAGCGTATAAAAGTTGTCTTTCCCGACATGTTGGAGCCGGTAATCAATACACCCTGATTAAACTTGGCAGATAAGGAATTTGGTATGCAGTTTTCAATCAATGGATGATAGAGATCTGTAATTTCCAAAGTTTCTCCGCCAATGGTAAAATCGGGTTTGCAATAATAGGGTAGTCCTGCACGTAAGGATTTTACGCTGATGGCGGCATCTATTTCGGCCACGTAATTAAATAGCAACTCGATCTCTTGCTGATGATTATTTACTTCGTCAATAACCGTGATAAAACTGCGGGGCTCTAACAGGGACAATATCTTGAATAGTTCCCAGATCCCGGAGCCGAGATCTGTTGGATCAGCGCTAACGCCGCCATCCAAACTTACTATGGTGAGCTTGCGGTTAAGTGTCTTTAGTTTCTCAATACATGCTTGTGCTTCTTTATAGCCCGCAGTCTGGATGATGTTGCTGATCTTACCGGCCACACCAATCATAGTTTTTAATTGCGGAAGCGAATGCACAAAGGCAAAGATCTTATCTTTATTAGTAAAGTGCAGGTAGAAATTATAAAGCGTAAGTGCCAATGTAAGAAAGAATAAGAACTGATTGTGCAAAACAATAGTGAGTGTCAATGCAGCAATCCAAAGTATGCCCGCAAAGCGGATATACAGCTTCTCTCCAAATGAGTAATCGAGCACCGCTTTACTATGAAATAACTGATGCACATAATAAGCATCGCTTTTATTTAGCCGTTGCAGCTCCATGCTGATGGCCTCACGCTTGGCATCGTCAGCACCAACCTGTTCAATCAGCTGATCGAAATCGAGTAGTTTGTGACGTTCACGTTCGGGCTTGCGTAATTTGGCGTATAAATATTGCTGACCAGGTTTTGAGTTGGTGCGATCTACGTAGGCAAAAAGCTTTTCTAGATCGATATCATTCGCCAGCGCATCGCTTAAAGGGTTTTGGTGTAGTTTATCGCTGTAATTACCAATGAGCCTAAAGTTACGAATAGCATCAACCGGTTGTCCCCAATTTTCACGAAGCTCAATAAGCAGGCGTTTCCTTTTCTGGATCCGTTGGAAGTTACTGTAAGTGAAAATAGCAATAAGGACAATGGCAATAAAAGGTAGCACGATCATAATATGAAGGTACAATTTATGTGCATATTACCGCACAACCATCTGCGCCGTATTGCGGCTTAATTGCTCCAATAATACTTTCCGATCGCCGATTAAAGCTTTTAAATCTTCTTGCTTATAATGCCTTACTGTAATGATAGTGAGATCGTTATTGTATTTTACATTAAAGCTTTGTTTAAGTGATTCTAAAAGCTTCTCGAAACGTTCGGCACGGTAGTCAAAACACACAGTAAAACTTAATGCCGATACCTGCATCATATTGATCTTCACATGTTTTGATGCGAAAAGGGTAAATACAGAGCTTAGATGATCCTCGGTAATAAACGTATAATCCTTAGCCGAAACTGATAATAATACTTGTTCTTGTTTCACAATGATTACCGGCTTTTCGTAGTGCTGCAAACCAATTTCAGAGATTACGGTTCCCAAAGCATCCGGATCGGTAAAGGGTTTTACCAGTAGCGGGATATTAGCATTTTGTAAAGGTTTAATGGTTTTAGGATGGATAACACCTGCGCCATAGTAGGTCATTTCAATGGCTTCGGTGTAGGATAGCTCATCAAACTTTACCGTATCAGCAAAGTGTTTAGGGTCGGCGTTTAAAATGCCGGGTACATCTTTCCAGGTGGTAACAGATTTGGCGTTTAAGCATGCTGCAAAAATGGCTGCTGTATAATCAGAACCTTCACGGCCGAGGGTAGTGGTAAAGTTCTCCGAAGTGCCGCCCAGAAAGCCTTGTGTAACTACAATGCTGTTATTTAACATTGCCGGAATATCCTGTTGAATATGTTCGCAGGTTTTAGGCCAGTCTACAATGCCTTCGCGGTAAGTGTTATCGGTATGGATATAGCTGCGTACATCAAGCCATTTGCTTTTAAGCTCAATGTGGTTTAAATAGGCAGTTACAATGCGGGTTGATACCAGTTCGCCGATGGACACGATCTGATCGTAAATGAAGTCGTAATCATCATGCGGTTCATCTTCAATCATCCAGTCAATCTCAACAAAGGTATTTGCTACTTCGTCGAAAACAGGGTTGGAAGGCTCAAACAGTTCGTGCAGTATGTTATAATGATATTGTTTGATCTCGTCATAGATCTGATGCATAGCATCAGCTTGATTAACATAAGCATTGGTCAGTTTTTCGAGCGCATTGGTGGTTTTACCCATTGCCGAAACCACTATAAGCAATTGCTGACCGGTATATTTTTGAACTACTTTACCCAGGTTAATGATACCCGGAGCATCCTTAACAGAAGCCCCGCCGAATTTGAAAACAAGCATTTATTTGATGTATTGTGCTACAACCGTATTGGGCCGTATTAATTTTTTAATTTGTGTATAAGGAATAACCAGATCGGTTTTACCGGCCGCGTAAGGTTTAATCTCGTACTGGTTGTAAACGAAACGCAGTCCTAATGGCGAGATCAGGAAGTTTTCATTGAGGCTGAATTTATCATCCTTAAAAAAGTAATCGTTTTTAAGTGACGAGGTATCGCTCAGATTTTCCTGCTTACGGAAGATCTTTTCGGCAATAACATTTAATTGTGGTTCGTAGCCATCAACCAAAATATCTTTCAGATCGAGATTTTTATGCATTTTGGTTTGCCAGTTTATGAAGCCGGTGAACGAAGCGCCATGAGCACCACCCAGGTAAGCGTAGCCATCAATCTGCAAAGTGGTTAATGCCGAATCCTGGCGTACAATGGTAGCTTTATTATCCAGGGTGTAAAACATAGTTGGCCGGCTGGTAGTCTTCAGATCCTCTTTGTACGAGTTCATAAAATGAGTTACCAGCGGATCAAAATCGGTATTCATTTTACCATCCACCATAAACATATTAGAGATCTTTCTCTTTATGGTATCGTTTAAATCGGGTTGATTATGAAAATCAGGATATACGATCTTTAAAACGGTACAGCCACTATCCGGCTTATTTCCGCAATTATCAGCACGTTGCTTAAAAGTTTTATACTCATAAGCCAATGTATCTTTTGATATACCGGCCTTTACATCCGGGTTTTTGACAGTGCCGCCACAACTAGCTAAAAGAACTGCCAATGCAGGGAAAACTAAAAATTTCATACCTCGTAAGCTAAAATCTGTTCCTTACTTAACGCTGCATTTAGCCAACCTGTTTCAATGTTAGCTTCGTATTTTTTGTAAAATTTAATAGCAGGCTCATTCCAATCCAATACCTGCCAGGTCATCCCGTTAAAGCCGAGCTCCTGTGCTTCCTGTATCAGGCGATCGAACAACAATTTTCCAATGCCTTGTCCGCGAAATGCTTCGGTAATGATCAAATCTTCCAGATATAAGCGCTGGCCTTTCCAGGTAGAGTAACGGATGTAATATAAAGCAAAGCCTACAATCAGCCCGTCCATGCTGGCTACAAAAGCTTTCCATACGGGTTTAGCGCCAAAACCGGCTTCTTCAAATTCCTGTAGAGAAACGGTTACTTCTTCAGGCGCCCGTTCAAACAACGCCAGTTCATGTACCAGATCGAGCAAACGTGCGCAATCGTCCTTTTTAGCAACCCTGATCTTTACATCCATATTGTGATTTATTTAGATTTCACTGATTTAGTAAGTGATTTCACCGAGGACTGCTACTGCAACTCGCTACTGCCACTAATTATTCTTAAAGTGCTTTATAACACGTTGTCCAAACACTGTACTACCCAGTCTTACAATAGTAGCGCCTTGCTCAATCGCAATTTTATAGTCAGACGACATGCCCATCGATAGCTCATCAAAACTATCTTCCTTACGGAAATAGCTTTGCTTTATACCATCAAAAAAGGTATCCAGCTCGTAAAACTCTTCTTTAATCTGCTTTTCGCTATCCGTATTGGTGGCAATACCCATTAAGCCGCGGATGCGCACATTTTTCAATTCGGCGAACTCTTCAGAACGAAGTAGTTCTATCACTTCGTCAAAGCCTAACCCAAACTTAGTTTCTTCGTCGGCAATGTAAACCTGGAGCAGGCAGTCGATTACGCGTTTGTTTTTGACGGCCTGCTTGTTAATCTCCTGTAGCAGTTTAATACTGTCAACAGATTCAATCAGGGTAACAAAAGGCGCAATATATTTTACCTTATTGGTTTGTAAATGGCCAATGAGGTGCCATTCTATGTCTTTAGGCAACTGTTCGTACTTCTCTACCAGTTCCTGTACCTGGTTTTCGCCAAACGCACGCTGGCCGGCGTCGTAGGCTTGTAATATGTCTTCAACGGGTTTGGTTTTAGATACGGCAACTAATTTTACCTGTATCGTTTCCAACTCGCTTTTTAAGTTTTTGATATTCTCTGCAATGCTCATTAAATGCGTAATTTTGCTAATAGTAACCGCCGCTAATTTACAGAATGCGTATTTATAATAACTTGTTTTTTTTAGGATTGCTTTTTATTGCAGCTTGCAATAGTAAAAAAGTTCCCGATGGCATCATTCCGCAAAAAAAGATGACCAGCCTTTTAGCCGAGGTCCATATCGTTGATGGTAGCCTTTATACCATATCACAAGCGCCAGATACCTTATATAAACATGGTATGGCCCGATACCTCGAGTTATTTAAAAAATATGGTACCGATACCGTGCAGTTTAAAAAAAGCATGCAGTATTATACCGCCGATCCCGATAAGATGGAGGCCATGTACACGCAGATACTGACTGATATGACGGCGAAATCAGATTCGTTGAATAAAGTGAGGGTGAAAATCGATGCTGCAAAAGCAGATTCGATGCAGAAAGCTAACAAAAAGGCGTTGGCACATAAAACCGACTCGCTTAATAAAATTAAAAAGGAAATTAAGAAATGATATACCCGGAAAATAGTGTAGATAAGCTGGGATTTACCGAGGTTAAAGAACTAATAAAAGCACATTGCCTGAGTATAATGGGCCAACAAATGGTTGACCGGATACAGGTGATGAGCAATTTTGAACAGATCCGTAAGTTTTTACATCAGGCTCACGAATTTAAAAATATACTGCAGAGCGATACCGTACTACCCATTAACCATTTTTACGATTTGAAGACCCTGGCAGCCAAGATCAGGATTGAGGGTACGTTTTTAAGTGAGGAGGAATTTTTCCAGACACAGGTATCGTTATCAACCGTATTTGCTGTTATTGGCTATTTTAATGAGCGTACGGGACTATATCCAAACCTCGAAGCTTTGTTTGAGCATTTACCTATCGAGAAAACCATCGTTAAAAAGATAGATGCTGTTATTGATGCCAAAGGTAAAATCAGGCCCAACGCATCGCGCGAGCTGATGGACATTACTGCCGGTATAACCCGCGCAGAACAGGAAGCCCGTAAAAAGATAGACCAGATTTTCAAAAGCGCTACCGCTAATGGCTGGACTGCTGATGGTTCATTAACCATCCGTGACGGCCGTTTATGTATCCCTATTTTGGCAGAGAACAAGCGTAAGGTAAAAGGTTTTATTCACGATGAATCAGCCTCTGGCCAAACTGTTTACCTGGAGCCCGAAGAGGTTTTTACACTGAACAACCAGGTGCGTGACCTGGAGTTTGAACGCCGCCGCGAGATCATCAAAATATTAACCGCTCTTACAGATGAACTGCGACCTTATGTGCCTTTGCTTTTATCGTACCACAGCCTTTTAACCAAGTTGGATTTTGTACGTGCCAAAGCGTTGTTCGCTATTGATATTGAGGCTGAGATGCCGATTGTGAGTAATGAAGGCAGCATCAGGTTAATTAACGCCCGTCACCCGCTGCTTACGCTGAGCTTTAAAAAAGAAAAAAAAACAGTAGTGCCGCTCAATGTTACTATTGATGAAGGTACGCGCATCGTAGTTGTATCTGGCCCCAATGCCGGTGGTAAATCTGTTTGTATGAAAACCGTTGGTTTGCTGCAAATGATGGTGCAGGCAGGCTTGCTGATCCCTGCTGATGAAAACAGTAATGTAGGCACGTTTAAACAGATTTTTGCTGATATAGGCGATGATCAGTCTATCGAAAGCGATTTAAGTACCTATAGTGCGCATCTCTCAAAAATGAAACACTTTGTAGAGAATGCCAATGGTAAAACACTGATTTTGATTGATGAGTTTGGTACCGGTACCGATCCGCAATTCGGCGGACCTATTGCCGAAGCTGTGCTCGAATCATTGAACCATAAAAAGGTGAGGGGCATGGTTACCACGCACTATTCAAATTTAAAGATCTTCGCCAGCAATGCCGAAGGGCTGGAGAATGCTTCGATGCTGTTTGATAACGTGCAGATGAAACCGCTCTATATTCTGGAAGTGGGCAAACCGGGCAGTTCTTACGCATTTGAGATCGCACAAAAAATCGGTTTACCGCAAAATGTGCTGAACCTGGCTAAAAACAAGATTGGCTTTACACAGAAAAAAGTGGATACCTTATTGGTTGACCTGGAGCGTGAAAAGAAAGAGATTTTCGATACCAAAAACGCCTTAGATAAGCAACAACGCAAAGTAAACCAGTTACTTGCCGAGAATGAACAACTAAAAGGATACCTTGAGGAGAACAAACGCGCTTTGATCCGCGAAGCCAAACAAGAAGCTCAGAGTATCATCTTAAATGCTAATAAACTGGTTGAAAATACCATTTCGGGCATTAAGAGTAGCCAGGCTGATAAAGAGACAACCCGTAAACTGCGCGAAAACCTGAATGAGGAACTGAAGAAGAATACCATAAAACCGGTAACGCCTAAACCTGCAGCCAATGCCGAAAGCGATGAGCTTAAAGCGGGCGATTGGGTAAAACTAATAGATTCTGAAACAACAGGCCAGGTAATTGAGGTTGCTAAAGACAACGTGATCATCGCCATTGGCGACTTGCGTACCGTGGCTAAGAAAAAGCGCGTACAAAAGGTATCTAAGAAAGAAGTACCAAAGGATATTCGAAAGATCTACAGTTCGCACACCAGTGACGTAGCGAGTTTTAGCCCCGAGATTGACGTACGTGGTATGCGTGGTGAAGATGCGGTACATGCTATCGAAAAACTGTTCGACCGTGCACTAATGATGGGCGTAGGTTCATTGAAAATTCTGCATGGTAAAGGTGACGGTATCCTGCGAAAATTAATCCGTGATTATCTGAAAAAATACGACCAGGTTGGCCGTATGGAAGATGAGCATGCTGATAGGGGCGGCAGCGGTATTACTTATGTGTATTTGAAATAATTAAGAAAAAATACCAATTTGTCATTGCGAGCGAAAGCGTGGCAATCTCGTCGTAAGCATATCAAATTTGTATAGATACGAGATTGCTTCGTACTTCGCAATGACAAAATTTATAGTTGTATGAGAAAATACGTTATAATTCTATTTGTAGCTTTTATCAGTTTACAGGCCTGTGCTCAGTCCACCATCATTAAAAATAATGATCCACATATCCATTATATGGGGCGTGTGGCAACCACAGATTCAGCAGCTGTATTAAGCTGGGCAGGAAACTCTGCCACTATAAACTTTAACGGAACTGGCGTAAAGGCCCTGTTAAAAGATGAACATGGCGAAAATTACATGAAGGTAATTGTTGATGGGAAGGTATTACCTGATATTAAATTGGATAGCACAAAGCGTACTTACACTCTGGTTGATCAATTACCCGCCGGCCATCATAATCTACAATTATACAAGCGTGGCGAATGGGCTTTTGGTAAAACATGGTTCTACCAATTTGAACTTGACAAAAACACATCGATTGAAAGTGCGCCTACTACTAAAAAACGTAAAATAGAGTTTTTCGGCAATTCAATCACCTGTGGTTATGCGGATTTAGATGTTGAGGGGAAGGATCGCGGCAGCAGCCCCTTCGAGGACAATTATCTTAGTTACGCAGCCATTACAGCCCGCCATTTTGATGCCGAGTATAGCTGTGTTGCTAAAAGCGGAATTGGCGTATTGGTAAGCTGGTTTCCTATGATTATGCCCGAAATGTATGATCGTCTGGATGCCACAGATCCAAATAGCAAATGGGACTTTACGAAATATACGCCGGATGTGGTGGTGATCAACCTTTTTCAAAACGATTCCTGGATTGTTTTAAAACCGGATAACCCTGAATTTAAACATCGATTCGGCACAACGCCACCCGCTGCTGAAACTATCGTGAATGCTTACCGTGACATGGTTAAAAACATCCGCGTCAAATATCCTAAAGCTCAAATCATTTGTGCATTGGGTAGTATGGATGCTACTAAAGAAGGATCGCCATGGCCGGGATATATTACTACTGCGGTTAATCAGTTAAATGATAAAAATATTAAAACGCATTTCTTTCCCTACAAAAATACCAACGGGCACCCAAGCAAGGCCGAACAGCAGGCAATGGCTGATGATCTGATTAGTTATATTGATAAAAATATTAAATGGTAACAAAAATGCCCCGGTTAATGAACTGGGGCATTTTTGTTATTAAGTTTCTATATGTTCCCGTTCTTCGGGACTGTTGCTTCCGTAATCTGGTCCGCGATTGTAATCTGAGTTCCAGTTAGCTTCGCCGGGTACATTCTGATCGCCGCCATCACCAACTTTATTTTGATTTGGATTGGCATTGGCGGGTTGATTGGGTTGCGTGCCACCATCATAATCAGCTGTGCCTTCCTGGTACTTTTGGGCAGGATTTAAATAACCTTCACCATGTTTTACAGGTTCGCCCTGCTGATGTTCGGGTTTAAAATTATTAAACTCGGGGTGTTCTTCTGATGGTTCGGTGCGGTTAAAGTAAGCATTGGTATTACCTGCATAACGTGACGGGTTGGCCGAATCATTGCCAGATGTAGTTACATTGCTTTTGCCAAAGTTTTTACCGCCTGTTGTCTGTCCTTCGTGCCCTGGACCGTCCGGGTCAGCCATGTGGGCTTCTCCAAAAAGATAGTGACGTTTCAGGTCTTTTTCTTCGAGGTTATGGTCGTCCTCAACCTTATAACCTCTTGGCTGATTGTCGCCGTTCTCAGCATTTTCGGGGTTGTTATATTCTTCTTCACTCATGACTGTAATGATTGGTATAGTTATAAGCTATCGCAATGAAAATTGTTTCGCAATAGTTAATTATTTAGTCATTAGTCATTAGTCATTAGTCATTGATTTAAATATAGAGGCAAAAACATTAAACGTGTAACGCTAAACGTCCAACCTATTTCTTACTTTAGCAGGCAACCAATTATAATATTTTCATGAACAAAGTTGTCAGTGGTGCCGAAGAGGCCATTGCGGGAATAACGGATGGGATGACACTCATGCTCGGCGGTTTCGGCTTATGCGGTTTGCCCGAAAACTGTATTACAGCCCTTGTTAAAAGCGGTATTAAAGATCTTACCTGTATCTCAAACAATGCCGGGGTTGATGATTTCGGTATTGGCCTGATGCTGAAACAACGCCAGGTTAAAAAGATGATCGCATCTTATGTTGGTGAGAATGCCGAATTTGAACGCCAGCTATTAAGTGGCGAACTGGAAGTAGAACTCATCCCACAAGGAACCTTAGCTACCCGTTGTATGGCGGCAGGTTATGGTATGCCTGCCATATTTACACCCGCGGGTATCGGTACAGAGATAGCCATAGGCAAAGAAGTCCGCAATTTTAACGGCAAGGATTACCTGATGGAAATGGCCTTCGATGCTGATTTTGCCATTGTAAAAGCCTGGAAAGGGGATACTGCGGGTAACCTCATTTATAAATCAACAGCAAGAAATTTTAATCCTGTAATGGCGATGGCCGGTAAAATTACCATTGCCGAGGTGGAGGAACTGGTTGAACCAGGAGAGTTAGATCCTGATCATATTCATACGCCTGGGATTTATGTGCATCGAATTTTTAAGGGTGAGGATTATGAAAAAAGAATTGAAAAACGTACTGTACGTTGATTTGAAGTGATTTTTTATAAATAAAATGTAAAACGCCTTGTCATTGCGAGCGATAGCGTGGACAACCGACCGAAGGGAGCTCATTAATACAGGTGAAAACAAACACCTCATTAATAATCTCGTCGCAAGCATATTCGATCTGTATGGCTACGGGATTGCTTCGTGCCTCGCAATGACAAATTATATATTAATAGAATGTGGAACAAGGAGCAAATTGCTGAGAGAATAGCATTAGAAATAAAAGACGGTTACTACGTTAACCTGGGTATCGGCATACCAACACTGGTTGCCAATTATATTCCTGATACGATGGATGTAGTATTACAGTCAGAAAATGGCTTACTGGGCATGGGGCCATTTCCATTTGCGGGTGAGGAAGATGCAGATACCATTAATGCAGGTAAACAAACCATTACCATGCTGCCAGGCTCGGCTGTGTTTGATTCTGCAATGAGCTTTGGTATGATCAGGGCCCAAAAAGTAAACCTTACTATTCTTGGTGCGATGGAAGTATCCGAAAACGGAGATATTGCTAACTGGAAAATCCCCGGTAAAATGGTGAAGGGTATGGGAGGGGCAATGGATTTGGTGGCTTCTGCCGAGAACATTATTGTGGCCATGCAGCACGTTAATAAAGAAGGCGAATCCAAATTATTGCCTCAATGTACCTTGCCATTAACAGGCGTAAACTGTGTAAAAAAGATAGTAACAGAATTGGGCGTATTTGATGTATTGCCCGAAGGCGGTTTTAAAGTGGTGGAATGTGCGCCGGGAGTGACGTTAGAGGAAATTAAGAAAGCGACGAAAGGGAAATTAGTAGACTAATTTAAAATGAAACGTCATTGCGAGGTACGAAGCAATCGCGCGAAGTTTACAGAGCCGCTCTGCTTGTCGGGGATTGCTTCGTACCTCGCAATGACGTGATTGGTGTAAATTGCTAAACGTCCTGTGCGAAAACTTTTTTATGTAACTCCTTAGAAATCTCCTCGGTAATTACAATAATATCTTCGGCTACATGGGTGTTATTGGTGATAACCCTGTCACACTCATTTTTATAGGGTAATAAGTACTCTTCGTAAGCCGGTTGCACGTGGTTGTGCCATTTGTACATCACGTCATCGTGCGAGTAGCCACGCTCTAACAGGTCGCGTTTAAGGCGGCGTTCGAGTGCCACGTGCTCTTCTGTATCAATGAAAATTTTCATATCCAGCAAATCGGCAATAGCTTTAAAATGCAGGATAAACAAGCCTTCAACAATAATAATGGGAGCGGGCTTTACTTCCAATGTTTTGGGTATAGCATTGGGGTTATTAAAAGTATATTCCTGCTTGTAAACCGTTTCATAACGCATCAGGCTTTGAATATCAGCCAGGAAATGATCATTATCTATGGTAGCAGGTAAATCAAAATTGTAGAGCTTATTTTCTTCGGCCGTCATGGTATGGGCCACAGGGATGTAATAATCATCCTGCGAAACAAGGCATACTTCTTCAGGCTTAAAATGTTCTAAAAAGCACTTTAAAAAAAAGGTTTTGCCCGACCCGCTTCCGCCGGCAATACCAATTATATAGGGTTTATTCATTCGGGACGCCGTAACTGATATTTACATGAAAACGCTTATCAAGCGCACCTAACGATTCTGCAACACTCTTCGTCATCACTAATATAACATCTTTAGTCGACTCGCTGTCTGTAAATCTGCCAACTACTTTTGCAAACGTAGTGCGATTCGTCATAGGGTTGGTAATTTTTATAACCGTACCGATAGGTGCAGTGCGGTGTAAGATCAGTTTTTTAGATTGATCGAGGGTTGGATCATCAAGCGTAGTGGCTACACCTTTTTCATTCTTCTCGAACAAACCATATTTAGATGGGGCATGGTGCTCGGCATTTAAACTATCAGCAATAGTTGCCACATTTGTAGTATCGCGTCTTGCCGGTGGTACGGTATCGTTCTTTTCAGGTTTTTCCTGTACAGAGAAAGTCTCAACCGGGTGCGTAGCAGTAACCGGGGCAGTTGCACCAGCAGCAGCGCCTTGTAAAATATTAAGCGTCATACCCGGGCTAAGGCTATTGCTCTTGAGGTTATTGCGTTGCTTAATATCTTCAACCGTGCTGTTAAAGCGTTTAGCCACGCTGTACAGGTATTCGTGCTTGGTTACTTTGTATTGTACAATAGTACCGTTCTCGCCGGTATTGGCAGGTGTAGTTTGTGCCTGTTGCTGTACCGGAGGAGTTACGGGCGTTTGCTGCTGTACTACAGGTTGTGTTTGAACAGGAGCAGGGGCTGCCGCCTGAGTTGCCGGCTGCGCACCTGCACCCTGACGGATATTAATAACCTGACCCGGTTTAAGGTTATCACTTTGCAGGTTATTTAGCTTTTTAATATCCTCAACTGTGGTATTAAAACGGCGTGCTAAACCATATAGGTATTCATGCTGTGCAACTTTGTATTGGATAACTGTACCTGCTGCCACTGTAGAGGTTTGTACTTGCGTTTGTACCGGAGCAGGCGCAACAGCTTGTGCAAATGGCAGGTCGGTTGGTACTTTAACAATATCGCCTTCGTGTAAAACAGCGCTTTTATTAAAGTTTATAACAGCCTGCGGTTTTACGTTGTAACGGCGGGCAATGGCATAGTAAGTTTCTTTGGGGGCTACTTTGTGTAGTATTACTTTTTTACCGCTTTGGTTCTCTACACCAACCGAATCAATAACCGGGTTGGCAAATAACGAAGCCGAAAGGGTAGAAAATGATAGTACAAGTAATAATATTTTCAATCTCATAAAGGGGTTTATGCTGTATTTTACAGGTTTAAAACTTTTACTACAGACCGGTTTTTTAACCAGATCAAACTATTCTTATAAACTATAAACGCCTCGGGTTGCAATTTTTGTATGTCGTTATTCATAATATCGTCAAATAGCAATTCGCCGGTTATGTTAAAGACATGCAAATGTTGTGTTAAATGGCTCCCATCAAGCGCGTGCAAAGATACAATTCTAAAGTTATTGTGCTGGAGATAATGTACCACATTTGCGTGTGGTTTTAAAAATAACAGATCGGGGGGAAGTTCGTCAGCCTGGATCATGTTGGGGAAAAAAATATGGCTATGCATAACATCAGTACCCGGCTCATAGGCACCAACTCTTTGTCCGCTTTGCTCGTTAATTACATACAACTTTTTAGGCTGAATGCGGGCATCGTAAACTACTATTCCTTCGGTGCTAAGCTGTTCAAAATTAATGTTATAGTCTGTCCACAATACGTTGCCAGTTGTGCCATTAATACTGGTTAAACCTTTATGTACCGGAACTGCTTCTGATTGATAGCCATGCAAAAGCAGCACACCTTTATAGGCTGTTTCTATCCCGCTTAACCAGCGCTCGGGCATTACCAGGGCTTTAAAATTAAGGTTGCCGGTGCTGAGATCTATAGCTGCAAAGCTTACCTGCTTATTGGTGCTGTCGCGCAATTCGAGGAAAATGGTGTCGGTAAAGTTGTCAATTTCCATGCGCCAGATAGGCACATCAAAAGCTTGAGTTATAGTTGCGGTCAATAGCATATCGATTTGCAAATATGAAAAAATACCCGGATGCTGCGTTTGTTACTGAAGATTAAAAAACGTAGAGACACAATACTTTGTGTCTCGTTATACAGAATTTACAAACAAGACACAAAATATTAGTCTCTACAGGTGTAAACAACGAAGCCCGATTGTTTTACAACCGGGCTTCGTTTATGGGTTAATTTATCTTAGAATCTCATCCCCAAAGTTAAGAATACATTGTTATAAGTATTTTTAACCTCTGCACCATAGTTTGTTGCAGTAGCCAGCTCGTAAGGGAACTGGGTTGAGTTACCGCTTACGTGGGTATAAGTAGCATCAACATAATAAGCGCCGAAACGATAGCCTAAACCACCGCTTACAGTGTTAATGTTGCCGCCATATTGCGCTAAAGGATTGCCCTGTACACCGTAACCACCACGGATGTAAAGCTGATCTGCTTTAATTTCGGCGCCTACGTGCGCATTTACTACAGATTTATATAAGCGTTTGATGTCGTTATTATCCGGGCCAGAACCGTCATAATCAAGGTTCATGCTCGAGTAGTCTTCGTACTCAACATCACCCGTAATAAAACCGATGGTACCTAAAAATACTGATGCACCACCTGCCACTTTAAGTGGCGTGCGCAGGTTATAGCTAAACGGATAATTGTTTGCACTGGCACCGTTTGATCCGCTGCTTAATTTAGTAGCAAGGGCTTCATTGTAGTTATCGTCGATATTGTACCAGGTAGGGGTGGTAAAGGTTACACCTAAACGTACCACTTCAACAGGTTTGTATATTAAACCAAAGCGGGCGTTGAAACCGTTACCGCGTGTTTGCTGATCTTGCGAATAAACCGAAGTATACTGCCTGTTTACAGCTACGTTATTTTCTAAAACAGATGCGGTACCTGTTTCGGTAAACGCGCTTGTGGTGTTGTAGCGGATATCGGTAATGCCGATACCCAAACCCAGGTAAAGTTTATTGCTGTAGTTGGCACCCATCGAAAGATCGATCTCTGATTGGCCGCCTGTGGTGTACGAGTTTTTAACCTGGTTTACACCTGCAAGTGCATTGCTTTTGTATATACTACCAGTTCCGTTTGCATAAGCATCAATTAGGTTTTGATCATAAGCCCAACTGGCCAGTGAGCCAGGGTCATTAATACCATAAGCATTAGCCTGCTCAGCGTAATAATTACTGATGGATGTATTAGGATTATGGCCTGAGTAAGAAGTATTCTGGTAATAATTATTGGTACGGTTGTATCCCACACCAAAGTTTAAGCTTAACCAGCCTTTTGTTTTATCGGCATTGTTATTATTCAATCTCGAATAAAATACAACAGACGCATTGTTAAGGTTAAGCTGGTTTTGTGTAGCCTGGGTTGACTGGCCAAAATAAGTTGCATTTGTTTTAGATGCATTAAACTCGGGCGTAATGCTCAGTTCAGAATGCGTGAAAAAGCCTAAGCCCGCAGGGTTGTTACCGATAGAGCTTAGATCGCCGCCTACTGCTGTACCGGCATTGCCCAAAGCTTTAATACGCGAGGTTGACCCCGGTTGAAAAGTAGAGAACCTTAATGCATCTTGCGCATATTGGGCATAAGTTGTTTTGGTAATTGCTACTATAGCAATTACGCTTAATAAGTATTTGGTCTTCATTGATGATGTGCTAATTGTAATTAAGGTCTAACTGGTCTTGAGCCACCGCCGCCGCCGCCACCACTGTTACCGCCGCCACCGCTGCTGCTTGGCATTGAGTTGGTAGAACGTGTTGGTTGATATGTTGGATAATCGGTCCTGGTAGGGCGTGTTTGCCTGCCTTGTCCGTTATTATAATTACCATTGCTGTTGCCATAACCATTTGTAGTGATCCTGCGGCCATTACTGTTAACCGCACGGCCCGGATAGTAACCGGCATTTCGATACGCACCGCTATAACCTACGCCACGAACAGAGCGGTTTGCATACGCACCACCTGGCTGTCCAGAGCCACGGTATGGGCGTGGGGTACCTCTGTAACCACCATATCCGTATCCATAACCGCCACCGTAGTAACCGCCATAATAGCCTCCATAACCGTAGGCAGAGTAAATACCCCAATATGGATAACCGCCGCCCCAGCCAATGCCAAAGGGTGAATAACCATAATAGCCACCGTAGCCAAATCCAATACCTAAGCCCCAGCCATAGCCTCCATACGCACCACCGTAACCTGCATAACCACCATAAGTAGGGGCAGAGGCATAATCGTAATAATAATCGTCGTAATAATTAAACGGTGTGTTGTAAGCAAAGCGGTCTATGCGCGATGCATAGCTGTCGTAATAGTAATAATCATCATCGCCATAGGTTCCCGAGTCATCCTGCGGGGTAGTATAAACGTTTTGATTGTATGCAATTTGCATGGGTACCTGTTCACCAGCCTTGGCTTTAGTGAAGTAAACATCGTCGTCAACTTGTTGATTAGATGCGAGTTTCTGTGTAGAACATGAAGCAAATGCCAGTAACCCTATAAGCATTGCCCCACTAATTATATTGCGATTCATGGTGCAGAAGTTAAATTTCAGTTCAAATAAAGTTTAAATTTATAATTTTGACGACAATAATACATAATTGAATAGTCAAAATCCATTCCACAAAACATATTATGAGTAAAGGTATCATCAGTAAAGACGAAGATTATTCACAATGGTTTAACGACCTTGTAATAAAAGCAGATTTAGCCGAATATTCTCCGGTGCGGGGATGTATGATTATTAAGCCATACGGTTACTCGATCTGGGAAAAAATGCAGGCAGTGCTTGATAAAATGTTCAAAGACACCGGGCACAGTAATGCTTATTTTCCGCTGTTTATACCAAAATCGTTCTTCTCAAAAGAGGCAAGCCACGTAGAAGGTTTTGCTAAGGAGTGTGCTGTTGTAACACATTACCGTTTAAAGAACGACGGAAATGGTAATATTATTGTTGACGAGGACGCCAAATTAGAGGAAGAACTAATTGTAAGGCCAACTTCGGAAACCATTATCTGGAACACCTATAAAGGCTGGATCCAATCGTACCGCGATTTGCCTTTGTTAATTAACCAATGGGCTAACGTAGTACGCTGGGAAATGCGTACCCGTTTGTTTTTACGCACCAGCGAATTTTTATGGCAGGAAGGCCACACTGCACACGCCACCGCAGAAGAAGCAATTGCTGAAGCAGAACAAATGCTGGATGTTTATGCAGATTTTGCCGAAAACTGGTTAGCAGTACCGGTTGTAAAAGGCCGTAAAACACCTAATGAGCGTTTTGCAGGTGCTTTAGATACCTATTGTATCGAAGCTTTAATGCAGGACGGTAAGGCTTTGCAAGCTGGTACTTCACACTTCCTTGGTCAAAATTTTGCCAAAGCTTTTGATGTGAAATTCACCGATAAAGAAAACAAGCTTGATTACGTTTGGGCTACTTCATGGGGTGTATCAACCCGTTTAATGGGTGCTTTAATTATGTCTCACTCAGATGATGCTGGTTTGGTAATCCCTCCAATGCTGGCGCCTATCCAGGTTGTTGTTGTGCCGATTTACAAGCACGATGAAGAGCTGGAAAACATCACTGCTTACGTAAAAGGTTTAACAGCTGAATTAAAAGCAAAAAATATCTCGATTAAGTTTGATAACCGTGATACACAACGCCCTGGTTTTAAATTTGCTGAATATGAATTGAAAGGTGTGCCATTGCGCGTTGCCATCGGTAGCCGCGATATGCAGAACGGAACAGTTGAGCTGGCCCGCCGTGATACACGCACCAAAGAAACCGTAGCACAGGAAGGTTTGTCAGAACGTATTGAGAAATTACTGGAAGAAATTCAGCAGAATATTTTCCAGAAAGCTGCCAACTTTAACAAAAAAAATACCACCGAGGTAGATACTTACGAAGAGTTTAAACGTTTATTGGATGAGAAGCCAGGCTTTATATCTGCCCACTGGGATGGTACACCAGAAACCGAGCAACAGATAAAAGATGAGACTAAGGCTACAATCCGTTGTATACCTTTGAACAATAAACAAGAAGCAGGTAAATGTATTTTAACCGGCAAACCATCAACGCAAAGGGTGTTGTTTGCACGGGCATATTAAGCTTTAGTGAGTGGTTGATTGAGTGAATAGTGAGTTGTTGAATAACGCATACTAAGCAAATCTTAATTAACCACTTATAATAGAAATGGCATCATTTACAGATTTGGATGTTTGGAAAAAGGCAAGAGAGATAAGGATCTATATTTCTGAATTGGTTAAATCTTTCCCTAAAGAAGAAATATTTAGACTGTCGGATCAAATTATTCGCTCGTTCAGATCAATTGGTAATAATCTTGCTGAAGGACATGGCAGATACAATTATCAGGATAATATACGTTTTTGTGTAATGGCCAGAGGTTCTTTATCGGAAACTTTAGACCACATGTTAATTGCACTTGATGAAAATATTATAGCAATTGAGGTGCTGGAATCATTTCAAATAGAACATGATAATTGCCTCAAGTTGATAAACGGTTATATTCAATATTTAAAAAAGAAGAAAAGTGAAATGGGAGCTTAGAACTACTCACCACTCACTTAATCAACTATTCACTACAGATGAAATTCGGAACAAAAGCAATACATGCAGGGCAGGAGCCCGATCCATCAACTGGCGCGGTGATGACGCCGATATACCAAACATCAACCTACGCGCAAAAATCGCCGGGCGATAACAAGGGTTATGAATATTCGCGTGGTACAAACCCAACCCGCAGCGCTTTAGAAGGTTGCTTAGCTGCTTTAGAAAATGCAAGATTTGCTTTAGCATTCTCGAGCGGTATGGGTGCTACTGATGCAGTAATGAAATTATTGCAACCTGGCGATGAGGTAATTACAGGTAACGATTTGTATGGTGGTTCGTACCGCATCTTCACTAAAATATTTGCTAACTACGGTATCAAATTCCATTTTTTGGATTTATCTGACCCGGAAATTGTTGCCCAATACACCAACGAAAATACCAAACTGGTTTGGGTAGAAACCCCAACCAACCCAACTATGCAAATTGTAGATATTGAGGCTATCGGTAAAATTACCAAGGCTAAAAATCTAACGTTTGTGGTTGATAATACTTTTGCTTCGCCATACCTGCAAAACCCGATTGATCTGGGTGCCGATATTGTGATGCACTCGGTAACCAAATATATTGGCGGCCACTCAGATTTGGTGATGGGTGCCCTGATGTTAAACGACGAGGACCTATATAAACGTCTCTGGTTTATTTATAATGCCTGCGGTGCTACTCCGGGTCCAATGGATAGCTTCCTGGCCTTACGTGGTATTAAAACGCTTCACCTGCGTATGAAAGCGCATTGCGAAAACGGCAAGCAGGTAGCTGAATTTTTAAAGACCCATCCCAAAGTTGATAAAATTTACTGGCCGGGCTTTACAGATCATCCTAATCACGAAATTGCCAAAAAACAAATGCGTGGTTTCGGCGGTATGATCTCGATTACTTTAAAGGATGCTGATTTGGCAGAGACTTTCCGCATTGCATCAAACTTTAAAGTATTTACTCTGGCCGAATCATTAGGTGGTGTAGAATCTTTATTAAACCACCCCGCTACCATGACCCATGGTTCAATACCTAAAGAGGTACGCGAAAAAGTAGGCGTGGTTGATAGTCTGCTGCGCCTAAGCGTAGGGGTAGAGGATATTGAAGATTTACTGGAAGATTTGAAGAACGCTCTTTCTTAAATAGTAGCAGTTTATAAGTGGCAGTAGCAGTCGAATATCAATCTGTTACTGCCATTTCTTTTTCTATTGCATAGATTTACGATTAACAACACTGCTACTGCTACTTACAACTGCCACTACTTCCATGATCCACGATCTCCAAGCCTTTCTCGACTCCAAAGTTGCCCAGTATAACCGCCCGGATTTTATAACCAATGATCCGATAGTTATACCACACAGCTTTACACAGAAGCAGGATATCGAGATTATGGGCTTCTGGGCAGCTATACTGGCTTGGGGTCAGCGTGTAACCATCATCAATAAATGCCGCCGGCTGATTGAACTGATGGACGGCGCACCATACGATTTCATCATGAACCACCAGGAGCCTGATCTTAAAAAGCTGTTGAGTTTTAAGCACCGTACGTTTAATGATGTAGATACGTTGTATTTCATCAGTTTTTTTAGATGGCATTACGAACAGTTTGATAGTCTGGAAGATGCGTTTCTACCACAAACAAAATTTGTCATTCAGAGCGATAGCGAAGAATCTTCTGCAAGCGACAAAGTGACCGTCGAATTAACGCTCAACCATTTTCGCCGCTATTTCTTTTCTCTGCCCGATTACCCTCATCGTACCAAAAAACACATCTCATCACCTTCACAAAAATCAACCTGCAAAAGGCTAAACATGTTTCTGCGCTGGATGGTGCGTAAGGATGAAAATGGTGTAGACTTCGGTATCTGGAACAAAATTTCTCCAGCCGATCTCATCATGCCCTGCGACCTTCATGTAGACCGTGTGGCCCGTAACCTTAAACTCATTACCCGCAAACAAACCGATTGGCAAACGGCAGTTGAATTAACTGCGCATCTTAGCGAGTTCGATCCACTTGACCCGGTGAAGTATGATTTTGCTTTATTTGGATTGGGGATAGAAGAGAAGTTTGGCTTTGGGTTATAATACTGTATGTTTCTTGTTGATTTTCAAAGATTATAGTTATACTTTAGGGTCAACATTAAACCTACTTACATGCACAAATCAACCTTATTTTATTTGATAGCAGCAGTTGTGTTTTTTAAGACAACTGCTGATGCTCAAGAAATTGTCAAGCCAACATTCAAATACCTGAGTCATATTACATATTCGGTAACTTTGAATGAAAAGGTAGAAATTAGAGATATTGTTGAGATTAATGAGAAAGGCCAATTACATCTTAGAAGCAAATATTATAATGGAGTTGCCGATACAACCTATCAATTAAGTAATAATACAATTAAAAAGTTGAATGAGATTTTCAACGGAAATACTCCATTAAACTCTTACATGACCACCAAAAAATTGCAAAATGGGCATCACTTTGCTGGTCCTCTTGAATATTTGGATTATATTGATCAGCAAAATAAGTCTCATCAAATCATTATTGTTGAGCCTTTTATGGAAAGTAGATTTAATGAAGCATTAGATAATCTTGCGATCCTTCCATCAAAGGGAAATACAAATTTAAAAGAAGTTAAAGATCCAACACTCGAAGATCAAATTCTAAAAACTCATAAAGCCGCATCTTATATACCCAAAATAGAAGAACCTCCACCGATGATGTAAAAAACATGATTTTGCATAGACTTTGCAATACGCAAATTATACCGAACTTTGCAGTATTATCATGAACTATACTACCGACGATACCATAGTGGCCCTGGCCACACCCAACGGAACAGGCGCTATTGGCATTATCCGCCTCTCGGGGCCCGATGCTGTAGCCATTACCCAAAAAGTATTTAAAGGGAAAGACCTAAGCAAACAGGATTCGCATACCATCCATTTCGGCCATATTGTTGATGGTGCAGTGGTGTTGGATGAGGTTTTGGTATCGCTATTTATCGCGCCCAAATCATACACCCGCGAGAATGTGGTGGAGATCTCTTGTCATGGTTCTGCATACATTATCGAATCGGTTATTAAGCTGCTTATCAGGAGTGGGGCAAGGCCGGCCCAACCAGGTGAATTTACTTTAAGAGCTTTCTTAAATGGACAGCTTGATCTATCTCAGGCAGAAGCAGTTGCCGATCTGATAGCTTCTAACTCTAAAGCTTCACAACAAGCGGCCATGAGCCAGTTACGTGGTGGTTTTAGCAACCAGTTAAAAGGACTTCGCGAACAACTGGTAAACTTTGCTTCGCTAATTGAGCTCGAACTCGATTTTTCTGAAGAGGATGTAGAATTTGCTAACCGCGATCAGCTTAAACAACTCATCGTCAATATACTTACTATTTTAAGTAAACTGATCCAATCGTTCGAACTAGGTAACGCTATTAAACAAGGCATTAATACAGTTATTGCCGGCAGGCCAAATGCCGGTAAATCGACTTTATTAAATGCGCTCTTAAATGAAGAACGCGCAATTGTAAGTAATATAGCCGGTACAACCCGCGATACGATTGAAGAAATACTGAACATTAACGGTGTAAATTTCCGTTTAACAGATACAGCAGGCATTCGTGAAGCTACGGATACCATTGAAGCCATAGGTGTGCAAAAAGCTTATGAGAAAATTAGCCAGTCGGCCATATTGATTTATGTGTTCGATGCACTTGAAATTAGTCTGGCCGATTTAAACGCTGATCTGGAAAGCTTGCAGCGCCCCGGTTTCCCGATGCTGGTTGTTGCCAATAAAATTGATTTGCTAACGCCATTGCAAATAGCCGAATTGCCGCATACCGAAAGTATGATGCATGTATCAGCCAAAGAAAAGCAACATATCGACGAACTGAAACATAAAATTTATCACACCGCTATTAAAGGCCAGTTGAGTGGCGACGAAACGTTGGTAACCAACATCCGCCACCTCCAAGCACTTCAAAAAACGGAAGAATCACTAAGCCGTGTATTAGACGGTATAGACAACCCAATTACTTCTGAATTTTTAGCGATAGATATTAAACAAGCATTACACTATTTAGGCGAAATAACCGGCAGTGTTACTACTGATGATTTGTTGGAGAATATATTTAGTAAGTTTTGTATCGGCAAGTAGCACAAAATCAAACATATCTATTCAATCAAATTTGATCCTAATCATAATGTTTAAGTTATCGAGGCTGAATAAACCGAAGTAGTTACAAAAGATATTAGTTTCTTTTTAATTTAAATGCGATGCTATATCCAAGCCCTGATTGTGTCCCAAAAACGGGGAGTGATAAAAACACGCTATCGTATTTAACAGAATAGGTAAATGAACCATTCAATCTTGGGGTAAATGGAAAGTTGCCTTTTATGTAGGCAGCCGCAGAGGTATCTGTGAAAAGAATGGTTTGATTATTGACAAGATACGTCCCATTTCCAACAAAGTAGTTGGCTGATGGATTCGTTGAGCTAAATTTTCCGTTCTGTAAGGAAAAGAGCACATCTGCTCCAAAAGTTACTCCCTGTTGGTTAGCTGCTGAAATAGGGGTTACTACCAATTTACCGGAATAGCTGCCGTTTAAAGTTTTCTTTTCATCATTGGCCTTTTTACATCCTCCGGCTATGAGCAATGGTGGCAAAAGAAATAATAACTTACTTGTTTTCATGGCTTTGTTTTTTTATGAAGACGATATAACCCTGTTTTTGCTACAGTATATCTATGAAGATATATGAATAGATCTGGTACAACGGGCTCACTTCACTTTGAAAACGGAGCGATAAATGTACCGCTCCGTTTTCATCACTGGACAGTGTTCTAATCTAGCTTACAGTTAAAAACTATAGGTCACATTTGCAGCAAGAATCTGACCAGAAGCAGTACCCTGTTTTACCATGGTACCATCCACAAATATTTGCACAGTAAGGGTTGAAGATGCGTTTGCACCCGTTGCTCCAACTGAACACACAGCCTCTACAGTACCGCCAGGTGCTGTAAGTTCCGGGCTTGTCCAGGTTGTTCCGCTAAGGCTCGTCGCGGAGGTTTGTGTTGCATCATATCCATACGCCGCGTTGTTTATGCTGCTTCCTGCGGAAACGGTAGCTTTAAAGTACACTTTATGCGATGCTTTTGACGGTGGTGTAACATTGCTGTCGCCTTTTTTGCTACAAGACGCCAATAATAGCGTGATTGCAATTAACGGAAAAATGCGAAAATGGATTTTTTTAAAGAAATTGTTTTTCATGGCTTTATGATAAAAGATGTTTTATAAGTGTTTAGCAAAGAAAACGATGGTCTGTAATTCATACAATCGCCAGAAACCTGTATTTATTTCTACCTGAAAACAGGTATATCTGAAATCGTCATGTAGCAGATAAAAAAAATTCTGCACATTTATCACCATGTTAAAGTTCATTTTGTCGGGCTGCTGCCTGATATTATTATGCGTTATTGCCGATGGTCAGGGGATTGTACCCACAAATGAAAAAGCCTATACTGACAGCCTTGAGCACGTTTTGAGTGTAACACAGTCGGATAGCATTAAGGCGAGGACTTATTACTTATTAAGCGATTATTGGCGATTAAAAGATACGGTAAGAGGAAAACAATACCTGGCAATGGCCAAAAGCTCAGGGGCTAAAAATGAGTTCAATAAAGCCTTATACTACTACTTTAAAGGGCAGGTATATTTTAACTTTAATACAGATATGGCTGCCGCCGCCTTCATGGAGGCGAGTAAACAATTAGCTGCTTTTAATACTAATGAGGCTCGCAAATTTAGATCGGGTGCTTATTTCAATTACGCCCAGATGCAACAGGGAAAGAAGGGGTATTCGTTTTCTATTGATGTTATTTTAAATAAAGCAATTCCATTAATGGAAAGGGCGGGTGACGACGAAAAGCTTGGACATCAATACTCCCAATTAGGTATTCTTTTTATGTATAATGGCCAGTTTGACAAAGCGGCTATATACATGAATAAAGCGATAGTGTTGTTGCAAGCCAAGTATCCCAAGTCTACCACATTGCTATTGGCTTATATCGGTGCTGCAGCTAATTATTTCTACATGGAAAAAAATAGTGAAGGGAAAAGCATGCTCGATAAAGCTAAGCAAATGCTTGCACCTTATCCCGAATCTATCAATTACCCATATTATTATAATAGTGAAGCACTTTATTATACAGGGATCAGCGCATTTGATAAGGCATTAAAGAGCTTGGATATGGGTATAGCACTCGCCAAAAAGTTTAAGCAGCCGCCCATGCTCCAGATGCTGGTGTTCAGAAAATATAATGTTTTCTATGAAATGAAGGACTATAAAAAGGCAAAGCAATTTCTGGAGGATTTGATTAAGGAAGGTTTGATCACGAAAGATTTGCGCAACCGCAAAACCATATATGACCAACTTGCAAAGACTGATGCACAACTTGGCCTGATGGCCGAGGCCTACAAGTGGTCTACGGCTTACAGCAGTTTAAGTGATAGTATGAGCAATAGCAAGTTTAGAGAAGACATGAATGCACTTGAAATTAAATTTAGAAATGCCGAAAACCAGAAAGAGATCACAGCTTTAGAAAACGATAAAAAGCAATCTGCCTTAGCTGCCAAAAACAACAGGCTGGCCAGCTGGTTGCTTTTAGCTTTAAGTTTGTTCATCCTGGCCGTAGCTATATCGGCGGTTATATATTTTAGAAATACCAAAAAGATAGCAACACAGAAACTAAAAGACATGGAGCAGGAGCAACGTCTTACTGTCAGTAAAGCCATGATTGAGGGGGAAGAGAAAGAACGGGAAAGAATTGCCAGGGACTTACACGATGGCCTGGGAGGGATGTTAGCCGGGGTAAAGATCAATCTTTCCAGCTGGGCCACAAACCATAATGCACCGACACCTGATGTAGAATTATATCAAATTGTTGGCCAGATTGATCGATCTGTACATGAACTGCGCATGATAGCCAGGAATATGATGCCCCAAAACCTAATGACCCTTGGCCTGGAAGCAGCTTTAAAAGATCTGTGCGAATCTATCATAACGGAAGATATTCACATCAGTTTTCAGGCCATTGATATTGACAGAAATATTCCCTTTCCTATACAAATAGCGATTTACAGAATTGTGCAGGAATTGTTGGCTAATGCATTAAAACATGCCAATGCCAAAAATATGGTAATACAATGCAGCCAGGACAAAAACGTCCTTTTTATTACCGTAGAAGATGATGGAATTGGTTTTGACATAGATAGTATCAAAACAAAAGCAGGACTGGGGTTAAATAATATCGAAAACAGGGTTAAGTATTTGAACGGAAAACTTGAAATCAATTCGACCTTAAATGAAGGAACATCAGTAAATATTGAACTTAACATTGATGAACAAGCATAACATTATCATTGCGGTTGTTGATGACCATCCTATTGTAATTCAAGGTATAGTATCGCTCTTAGCTAAATATAAGAATATACAAATAGCAGGTACATTCAATACCGGAAGAGACTTTATGTCTTTTCTACCGAACAATCATATTGATGTGGTCCTGCTCGATATCATGCTGCCCGACGACAATGGCATTGATCTCTGCAGGGAAATTAAGATCATTTCTTCCGGTACTTTTGTTATTGCACTTAGCAACCATACAGAAAGGGGCATGATATTAAAGATGTTACAGAATGGAGCTAGCGGATATATATTGAAAAATGCTTCCGTTGATGAGATTATAAATTGTATATATGCAGCTGTATCGGGTAATATTGCCTTTAGTGACGAAATTAAGGCTATTATAGCTCGTCCTTCGTTGCCCGAATTAAAAGGAAGCCCACAGCTCACCAAACGTGAAAAGGAAGTGTTGCAGTTGGTAGCCCAGGGGAAAACAACCACTACCATAGCGGACGAACTTTTTCTAAGTCCACTTACAGTAGAAACCCATCGTAAAAACCTGATGAAGAAATTTGAAGCAGGGAATTCTATCGAATTGGTTAATTTGGCTAAACAACATTTGATTATTAAACAAAACCCGGATTAACCGATTTTTATCCCCTCGAATGGCATTGTTATTTGCTGTTCGTGGGTCGGTCATTTTTACATCAAATTGGGCCATTTCTAACCCTAAAACCATATAATAATTCAATACATCCTTGCCTTTTATGCATTTGTACCATACCTTTAATTTATTAATAACAATATGATATGAATACTGAAAAAGCCATTCTGGCCGGCGGTTGCTTTTGGGGAGTAGAAGAATTAATCCGTCATCAGCCTGGCGTAATTTCTACCGTGGTGGGATACACCGGGGGCGATGTTGCCAATGCTACCTACCGCAACCACGGTACACATGCAGAGGGTATTGAAATAGTTTTTGACCCAACCCAATTAAGCTATCGCAAACTGCTGGAGTTCTTCTTCCAGATCCATGATCCAACTACCCGTAACAGGCAGGGTAATGATATAGGTACATCTTACCGTTCGGCTATTTTTTACTTAGATGAAACGCAGCACGAGGTAGCCAATGCATTAATTGCAGAAATGGATGCTTCTGGTATATGGCCCGGTAAAATTGTTACCGAAGTTGTACCTGCAACAGACTTCTGGAATGCCGAAGCCGAACATCAGGATTATCTACAGAAAAATCCATACGGCTATACCTGTCACTATGAAAGGCCTGAGTGGAAGCTGAGCTAACTACCAGGTAATTCGATCAATTCTCATTACGTATAACCGGGCTCTTTGTTCCGGTTATTACATTATCAGTAAGCGTATTATTAAAAGGCGCAACATCCTGCATGGTACGCGAAGGATATTTCTTAGTATCGAATTTCCCGGTCCAATCGGCATTTTTACTATCACCAATTAAAATTCCGGTTGTGCAGTTGGTAATGTGATTGTTTTTAATCAGGCAATCACTTGCGGCTATGTAAAAACCAATCTCTGTTTTTCCTTTTGCCATGCCGTACATCAGCCTGATGCCAATAGGCAAACCATCTAATGTATTATTAGTGATGATATGATGCGTTCCATTAACACGGATGCCGCCTGTACCACCTTTAAATGTATTGCTATCAATTAAACAATCATGACCGCCGCGCATTACTAATTCGCCTTGGCAATCTGTAAAATAGTTATTGATATACTTATTGCCCGAACTTTTATTACTGATAACCTCAGCTTCGCCATTACAACGGGTAAAGTGATTATCACGCACAATAGAATAGGCATATTGCGTACCGAGCATTACCGGGTCCTGGCCAATTTGTACGCACTCGCCGCCATTAAATACTTTCCAGCTTACTTTGTCTTTATCCTTAAAATCGTTGTGGTCGATAAGTGAGTGCTGAGGAACTGCATCCGCTGTTATTTTTACCTGTAACTCTTGGTTATCAATATTGCTGATGAAGCTGCAATGGTCAACCCGGTTGCTTTCGCCTTTGCCAGATATAACAACAATAGGCAGGAACTGATCCTTAGCCGCATTCTTTGTGAATGTACAAGCTGTAATGCGGCAGTATTTAGAATTCTTTAGCTCGATCAAAACGCCACCCTGTGCCTTAAAAACATTGCAGCCCGAAAATGTTAAACCCGATATTTCTGTATAAGTGCCTGTAAGTTGAAATACCGGTTTATTGACATCGCCTGAAAAAACTACTTTCCCCGGTGTTTCCGCGCGAATGATAACCGGCTTAGTACTTGTTCCATTAGTATTTACTGTCGATTCCCAGTTGGTGTAATTACCGTTTGCAATCACAATTTCATCACCTGCAACAGCTTTATCTGCAGCGTTTTTAAATTCAGAGGGGCTGGCAACTTTGTATATGTTGCCAGCCATACCTGATAGGGTAAACAGTAAACTGCTTACCAGTATTAGTAAATGTTTCATTTATAGGTTTTATTTGGCTGAGGCAAAATACCTAATAATGAGTACACAAGCTTGAAAACTGACGGGTTTATCTGCGATAACGTATTCGTAAAACTTAGTTTACACTTTAATCATCATCATCTTTTTTCTTCTTCTCCAGTATTACAAACGCACTGCGCCTTGGTGCCGGCATTACAGAATCTTCACCTTTTACAGATTTCCAGATCACATCATTAAGTTCCAGATCAGGCACTGCATCTTCTTTTAAGAAGTTAAAAGTTTCAGACCTTTTGCTGCTTTTATTTACGGTTACATTGCGTTGGTTAAGATCAACACGGGCGGGTTTACATTTGTAAGGGGTTAAATCTGCTTTATTGGTAAAGCACTCGTAAAGTGGCAGCGCAGCAGCATCGTACTGACTCATTGGTGGTAAGCCCAAAATCAATTCGATGGTGCGTAATACCCCAGAAGTAGAATACATGCTATGCACAACCGTATTGCGCTTTACATAAGGCCCGGCTACAAACACAGGCGAACGGTGTGCATCAATATGATCGGGACCATTCTGCGCGTCGTCCTCCAAAATAAATACGACTGACTCGTTCCATATCGGACTATTAGAAAGGTGTTCTATAAAACGACCAATAGCCAAATCATTATCGCCAACGGCTGCAATAGGAGTGTACTTACCTTTCTTTTGGCCGCTGGTATGATCGTTAGAAATACGGATGGTACTTAATTGCGGTACAGCATTAATAGTTACCAGCGAATCAAAATCATGCTCCCAGGCATTTACCCGTACCTGGTCTTTAATATCGAGATCAAAACCCGGCGAAAACGGACTCATGTGTCCTTTCAATGATTTTAGTCCGGTTCTGTCATACTCGCCAAACTCGCCATAGCTGCGATAGGTTACACCGGCACGTTTGCAATAATCCCAAATAAAACCATCGCGTGGGTAAGTTGCCGGGCGGCCACCTTCGTAATTGCCGGTACCACCCCGTTTACCATAGCTGGTAGGCCAGGTTTTCTCAACCACATCGCTCGCATAGGCTGCCATGCTCCAATTGTGACCGTCTGCACTAACTTCGGCATCAACATAAAAGTTATCCATCAGCACATACTCATCAGCAAGGGCATGGTGGTTCGGGGTAACCTCTTCGCCGAATAAGCACAAAGATTTATCACCATTACCTTTTTTCATATCGCCCAAAACCTGGTCGTAAGTGCGGTTTTCTTTGATGATATAGAACACATGCTTAATCGGCGATTTCTCACCTTGTTTACGAGGGATTGGGTTGCCAGCTTCGCCATCAGCGGTAACGGTACGTTTATCTGTAAATGGCGTATTAGCGTAAACCTGTTTAGTGTAAGTTTTCAATTGTTCCTCATTCGGAACTTCAATAAACGACAGTGTGCCTTTAAACAAGCCCGCAATGTATTGTAGTTGTGCATTTGCTGTACTACCTGTCTGGTAACCACTATTGTCGGCTTTCGACATAGGCTGAGGGCCTTCCGGGTTAGGCAGCGAAGTTTCGCCTTTACCATTACTTACCATTAATTTGTTGCCCAGTACTTTAACACTGGTAGGGTACCAGCCAACCGGGATAAAACCCTGGCTTTTGCTATTGCCCTGTACGCTTACGTCAAATACAGCCAGGCAATTATTATCCGCATTGGCAATGTATAAGGTTTTTTCGTTGGGAGATAGCGCCAATCCGTTTGTGGTTGAACCTGTTAAAATAGTTGGATACAATGAAGTTGACATTGTTTCAATTACCTTATTGGTTGAGGTATTGATGATAGAAACCGAATTATCATTCGCATTAGCCACATAAAGTAACGTTCCCTTTTTATTCAACAGTAGTTCGTTAGGATGACTGCCGGTTTTAATCAACCCGGTAATACTTTCAGATTCGGTATTCATCATGGCCACGTCCTGCCCACCCCATAGAGAAACGTAAAGTGTTTTTTCATCGGCTGATAAAGCACAACTGTAAGCGATAGTAGGTAGCTGGATTTTATTGATTACGCTGTTCTTTTTCAGATCGATAATATAAATGCTGCTGTCTTCTTTCGTAACCGTATATAACTTACTGTTATCCTTGTTAAGCACAATACCCGCCGGACTAATCTTTGCTTTCGGCCAGGGCGCACCAAGAACGATAGTATCTGCCGGTCTTAGCTTATTATTTTTGATTTCAAAATTCAGAATGGTATTGTCGTTACCACTTGATACATAAAGATGCTTTTCGTCACTGCTGAAAGCCAAACCGTACCACGATTTATCCAGTTCGCGCTCATCTAATATCTTTTCACGCTGCGGATCAACGAGTTGAAGTGATTGCGTGCTTTGCCCATTGTTAGTTATCGCAAGTAATTTACCGGATGGGCTTAATTGCATATTCAATGGTAAATCGCCCAGTTGAATAGATCGGCCTGACGGGCTCAGTTTCCAACCATTGGGTAATAATATCTGCCCGGTTTGTTTTATTTTACCCGGCAGTTGTGCCACTGTGGCGCTTACTGCAAAACTCATTACTAAGGTTATTATCGAACCCGATTTTCTGAAAAACTTACGCATATTCTAATGTACGGACTATATAATTATTGATGTAAATAAAATGACGACTGCCAATCCTGGTAAAGATCGGCAGTCATCGTGATGCAAGGGTTAGTTTAGTGTTATTATTTTACGCATTTATTTGGTTACCGAGGTAACGTCTGTGCCTGTTTCTATATCGGTTAGGGCAGATGTAGGGCTCATGGTGAGGAAAGTGTAACCACGAGCTTTGGTCCAGATCTTACTGGTCATGTTAAAGGTGCCGCCCAGTTTTACAAATATGCCTGCATCAGCTGGTGTACTGTGTGGTATTACATAGCTATTTGATCCCTGGAAAATAAATGGCTGATCAACTCCGGTAGTAGGGTCTTTCAAATGATAGTGATCGTTATCAACAGCCAGATACCCTTTGCCTGTTGTTGCATTGTAGATAGTAGTAACGCCTGTACCACCAAATAATACAAAATCAACAGGTACCGAAGTATTGGTTACATTAGTGCCCACAAATATGGCTATGCCACCCGCGTTACCACTATTTGGCAATAAACCAGTACTGGCGCTACCAAAACCGTCACCATCTGTAGTTACATAAGCAATTGTCCTGATCCAGTTGGCTGAGCTGATATCTGTTGTGTTAGGGCCATCGATCTTTTTGTTGCTTCCTCCAACATAGAAGAAATCGCCCTGGTTTACTTTGCCGCTGGTAAGGTTAAACTTATAAGTACGGCCACCACCTGTTGCCCAACCGGCTCCCGGTGCATCACCTGCATTAGGGGCAGCAGTACCGGCATTGGTACAGGTTACCACAGCCATTGGCGTTTTAGAGAAATCGATATTCTGTGTAGCCCTAAACTGGAAGTACTCGTAGTTACCATCGGCACCTTTTGAATCGTTTACATAACCGGTAACAATTACCGGGTTTGGACCTAATGAACCATCTGGATCTACAGGCTTAACAATATCGGTAACATCGGCACCACTACGCGGCCAAACCTGGAATATAGTCTTACCTGCTGCATTTAAGCTTTGGAACAGGACACCGGTAAATGTTGCACTGGCAGGTATAGCATTATTGGCATAGCTTGCCGTGGCTTCGGTATGTAATACAATACTATCGGCGCCGTTAACAAGATATTTTTCTCCGGCATAAGTATCCCCGAATTTAGGTACCGGGATAACTGTTGCGGCTGTTATTTTAACTAAAGTACTTTCGTACTGATCGGGATTAGCCTTAATCGTATAACTCGAGGCCGTGCGAACAGTAACAGCATTATTGGCTGAGACTTTAGTGATATTGCCAGCGGTTAAACCTGCTATTTGTAATGCACCATTCACGCGTTTTAATACTGCGCCATTAACGTTAACAATTAATGAATCGCCCGAATGATAAGAAGTGGATGAAGAACCAAGCGCCAGATTAATACCTCGTGTGGCGGATCTTCTGATGTTTTGAAGTACCACCACATCTTTAGGTACGTTGCCAGAATCTGGATTTGATATTACGATACCCACAATCTCGGTAGCACCCTGCATATTTTTATCTGTTAAGGGTACGTCGCTGCCTTTATACAAAGCCCGCAGATCGCTCACGGCGATGATTGGACTTAAAGTACCGTCGGCAAAATCATGCTTTTTACAAGCACTTATCAGCAGCATTGCAAAACAGCAAATGATATATAAAATTCTTGTTTTCATTTCTTTGAGTTTATCCTGATTTGTAATTATGGTTTTTGCCACCAAACTTGCGTACTAATTTCGTCTGGTCCCTGTGCCGCAACTGCGGCTGTATAATTAGCACCATTAGTTGATTGGATATAAACCGGATAATTTAAGCGAGCCGGCATTACGCCATTATTTTTTAAACCTGCGCCTTTAGGCAAAATAGGATGCCCGGTACGGCGGTACTCGAACCATGATTCCATATCGGTGAAAAACAAGCTATAGTATTTTTGCTTGTGGATGAGTTCCATTTTATTATCGAGGCTCTGCGTATCATCCCATTTTACTAATTGGAATGTGAGATAATTGGCGGGTGGCGTTAATCCCCATAAAGTGATGGCATTGGTAACACCTGTCTCGTAATAGGTTTGTGCCGGTTTAGCACTAATCCAGCCTTTGGCAGCAGCTTCGGCCAGTATAAATTGTACTTCAGAATAGTTGAGAACGTTACCTAACAAAGCTTCGGTTTGCAGCGTAGTTGGTAAGGTAGATTTACCTGTTAACAGCTGACCAACCGGGTAGCCGCTTGGTACACCTGCATATTCACCCTGGTAGAGGGTTGCCCATTTGCCAATACGTGGGTCGCTCCAGGCATTCAGGTTGTCTACAAAGAAACTGCCCAGGCTTGGGGTATACCAGTCGGCAGCGCGCCAGGTTGCGAAAGGAGATACATAGGGTGCAACACCATTCCATCTTAAAATGGCAGAATCATCATTACTACCCATAATAGGATAGGTGCCTGGGCTGGTATCAACCATTTGTTTTATTTTGGCCGATGTATTGGTAACATCTTTTGCTGATACCCTTAACAGTAAGCGCAAATACAATGAGTTACCAAACTTGCGCCAGTTGGCTGCTACGCCTTTGAATAATGGGTCGCTTGATGCTAATACGTTTGTACCGCTGGTCAGTAGTTTATTGGCCTGCTCCAGTTTAGCAAACAAGTCAGTATAAATGTCTTGTTGTTTATCAAAAGCAGGAGTGAAGATGCCGTCTTTAGCTTTGGTTGCATTGAAGTAGGGGATATCGCCATAAGTATCTGTCAACATAGAAAATACCCAAGCTTGGCATATTAACGCAATACCCTGATAAGTTGGACTGGCGGTTTGTACGCCACCATCATAGATATCATTAAAATTGGCCAGTTGCAGGTACCAGGCATTCCACAGGTAATCTGCTTCCGATTTCAGGATGTCGTAACGGAAAATCTTGCCGTCGGTATCGCCCATATTAACGGTTACCTGCATCAGCTCGTTGGTAATACGTTGGCTGCGGCTCATATTGGCCGATACTACGCTAGCTATTGCCGGGGCTAATAATGCCTGCGGCAAAGCATGATCGCTGGTATTAGGATTGGTGTTCATATCCTCGAAGCCCTTTTTGCAGGAGCTTGCAGATATGCATACCAATACGATGCTCAAATAAATGGTATATGTAAATTTTTTCATGATCTGTATCTGATTAAATGCCTACAGTTAAGTTAAAACCAAATGTGCGGGTTGATGGAAATTGACCGACCTCGAATCCCTGGTTAATGTATCCGTCGTTAAGGGTACCAAATTCGGGGTCGAAGCCCGGCCATTTGGTGATCATTAACAAATCTCGACCGTAAACACCGATGGTTACACGGGTTAAACCAAAGCGGCTAACCTGGCGTGAGGTGAACGTATAATCGAAACGAGCTTCGCGCAGCTTAACAAAGTCGGTAGAGTAGGTGGCGCCTTCCACATTTGAGCGACCGTAGTGCATAGTATAATAGTTAGTTAAGTCTGTCGCCACTACATCATTTGGCCTGTAAGTACCATCAGGATTTTGGATTACGCCATTACCGATGATACCATTGTAGCGGCCCGGCAAAGTATTCTTCGTTTTACCCTGTTCTGCCAATACTGCTGATGTAAGTGAGTATGCAACTGCACCATATTGCGCATCAACCAAAAAGCTAAAACTGAATTGTTTATAGTTAAATTGGTTACCAATACCGGCTTTCCATTTAGGGTTGGTGTTGCCGATGTATTTCATATCGGTAGTAATTACAGGGTAGCCGTTCTGATATACAATTTGTCCACTAGGTGAGCGTTGGTAGCCGCGGCCATACAAATCGCCCATACTGCCGCCAACTGTGGCTATAATAGCACCATTATTACCCGGGCCGGTTTGCAGTGTTAAGCTGGTTAAACTATCTGTTAATGATAAAATGCGGTTACGGTTGGCCGAGAAGGTGGTATTGATAGTCCAGGTAAAATTACGGGTACGGATTGGGCTGCCATTGGCTGCAATCTCGATACCTTTATTTTGCACAGCACCTGCGTTGATGATCGCAGCACTTACACCAGATGATCTGTCTACAGTAGCCGTCAGGATCTGGTCCTTAGTCTTACTTTTGTAAACCGATATATCGATCCCTAAACGGCTGTTAAATAAACGCCACTCGGTACCCAATTCGTAACTGGTAGTAAACAATGGTTTCAGATCCAGGTTGGCAAGGGTAGTAGGATTAGCCAATCCGCCCGGGAAATTGCTTACCGGTGAATACGAATAAGAAGTTAAATAAGGTGTTTGCCTGCCGCTACCTACACCTGCAATTGATCCGCGAATTTTGGCATAAGAAATGGTTTTAGGCAGTGTAAACATCTCCGACAGTATTGCACTGGCGTTTACTGAGGGATAAAAGAAAGAAACGTTATTGGTTGATGTTGAAGTTGCCAGTACACTGTTCCAATCGTTACGGCCGGTTGCATCTAAAAACAGGTAACCTTTGTAGCTCATAGCCAACAAACCGTAAAAGCTGTTAATAGCATACTCGCTTTTGTAAGGCAAGGCCGTAACCACACCTGCAGAGTTAGCCAGGGTAAATATGCCAGGATACAGTAATGAATCTGCCCTTAGCTCGCTTTTGTTGTAATTGTTTTTAAGCATGCTGCCACCACCGGTTACGGTTAGGTCGAAGTCCTTTTTAATGGTTTTGTGGTAACGCAGCAAGAAATCACTGGTAACTTCCTGCGAAAAGATGTTCTGGGTTCTGTACATACCTTTGGTAAACTTCTCGGTATCATAAGGGCGTTGTTCAGAACGTTGATCGTAGGTAAAATCCAGCGCTGTGCGCACCATCAAGCTTAGGTCTTTGGTGAAGTTGTAAGTAGCCTGGATATTGCCTGTTAAGCCGTTACGGTTAAGCTTATTAGGCATTTGTTCGGCAATGAGGTATGGGTTATCCGGGTAGCTGCTGAAAGGATAGCTTTGTTTGATATTCTCCTGACCCGGCAACCAATAATCCTTTAACCAGCTTACATCGGCATTGGGTTCCCAAAACATGTTCCAGTACATGATAGACTGGTTATTGTAGCCCGTAGCCGGTAAGTTATCGCTGGTTTTGTTAGTGTAGTTGATAGAGGTGGAGATCTTTAATTTATCAGACACTTTCTGATCAACAGCCATAGCAACCGTGTTTCTTTTGTAACCTGTGGTAGGGATCAGCCAGGTATTGTTAACGTTTGTTGCAGAGAAACGTGCTGAAGTTTTATCAGTACCACCGCTCAATGTAACGCTGTTGGTAAAGGTTTTGCCGGTTTCAAAGAAATCTTTACGGGCATCCGGATAAGCAACCCAGGGTGTACGGGTTGTACCACCTGTGTGGGTTGTTGGATCGTACTGGAAAAATGATTGCCCATTAAACGCAGGTCCCCAGGCTGAACTTGTGCTTCTGGTACTTGCACCGTCAGCTGTAGCACCGTAAGAGTAATAGTTGGCACCATCTATACCCTGACCATAATCAAACTGATAATCTGGCCATCTCGAAATAGTTTCTAATGCAGTGTTTGAGTTAATGGTGACGTTAACCTTGCCATCTTTAGATTTGCCGCTTTTTGTAGTGATAATGATAGCACCGTTTGCACCACGCTGGCCATATAGTGCTGCTGCACCGGGGCCTTTTAATACAGTGATGCTTTCAATATCTTCAGGGTTAATATCATTCAATCCGCTACCAAAATCAACAGGCGAATCACTGTCGAGGTAAGCAGCGCTGCCTGTACCTGTAGTACGACCGCTACCATTGTTTATTACCACACCATCAACCACAATCAGTGCTTCGTTTTCGCCGGTCAGGTTACTCTCGCCACGTAAAACGATACGGTTTGAACCAGTAGGGCCCCCGTTAGAGCGGATCAAATTTAAACCTGCCACTTTGCCCGATAATGCATCGGTCCAGTTATTGGATAATGCTTTGGTGATCTGCTCACCTTTAACAACTGTCGCCGAGTAGCCTAATGCTTTTTCATCACGCTTAATACCCAGGGCTGTAACTACCACCTCGTTAAGCGCTGTGGTTGATGCATCCATAATAATGGTGATGCCCGCTGTATTTTTATCATAGGTTTGGGTTTGTGCGCCATAACCCACCATCGCAAAATTTGCTTTGCCACCTTTAGGGATTTGGATAGAGAACCTGCCATCGCCATTTGATGAGCCTAATGCTTTTTTGTTGATATCGCTTATCACCACCCCAATCAGCGGTAGTTTATCATCAGATGAAATGATGGTACCATTTACGGTTACCATTTCCAGTTTTTTAATAACCAGGTTACCATCCACATTCTTAAGGCCAATGCCTGCTTGTTGTAACTGGTTTACCAACTGATCGAAGGAAATAGTTTCTGATGACAGGTTGATCACCTTGCCCATATTTACATCGGCATCAAAAGCAACTTTATAGTGGTAGGTGTTTTTCAGCTTATCGACAATAACCTGTATTGTCGTCTGTTTTTGGCCGAAACTGAGCTGACCGGGATTACTCTGTGCCATTAAACCGGCCGGGAGCGAGAGCGCCAGTATACACATCAATAACCTGAATTGATTAAGTAGAAGTTTGAGGTTCATGTTTAAATTAGAATAGTAGAATAGTTTGAAAATCTTGATAGCGGTATTTAATACCGGTTGCATAGCTTAAGCCTTTCAATAAATTATCGAGGCCGGTATCTTTCATTTCTCCGCTAAAACGAGGATGTTGTTTAGCCGAAGGCAAAGTTTCTACCTTAATATTGTACCAGCGTTGCAGTTTAATGGCTATTTCTTCGGCAGTATTATTTTTGAAGTATAGCGTTTCGTTTTGCAGGGATGTGGCATCAGGCTGTTCTACCTTTTGCATATCAACATGGTGGTTGCTTACCTGGTAGTTTAATTGCTCGCCAGCTTTTAGGAAGTGAGTATGCTTGTCGGCAGTAATTCCGACTAAACCGTTTGCTACTTTAATTTCGGCTATCTCATTTTTACGCGAATAAAAATTGAACGAGGTACCCAACACGGTTAAGTCTACTCCGTTTTGTGCATGGATGATGAAAGGCTTTTTAGTAAGATGTTTTACATCGAAAAAGGCTTCGCCCGATAACTGTACAGTTCTTTTATTTACACCATAACTATTATCATACTTAATGGTCGAGTTTGGTGCCATGTAAACCAGCGTACCATCCGGTAAGGTTGCTTTGCCCCGCAAGTTTACCGGAGTTTTAACCGTGAACTGTTGTTGTTTTGCGGTTTGCTTGTTCGATTTCAAATAAAGCAGACCGAAGGCACTTACCAACAATAAACTAGCAGCAATAGCCATGTAACGGTATTTGTTTGATCGGATAGGTTTAACATTTGTTAAGGGTTCGGCATCCAGTATTCTATTGAGCAGGCTATCCCATTCGATTTGTACTTCGCGGGTTGGTAAGGCATTTTTTGCCTCGTCGCCCCGGCGACGCAGGTAATCGAGCAGGTATTTGTTTTCGGCTTGTTCGTTTAGCCAGTCATTTATCGCTTGGTCTTCGGCCGGGCTAGTTTCTTTATTAATGTACTTTAACAGTATATCCCAATTCACGGTGGTTATTTTGTTAGAAGAGCACCGTGTGGCAGGTTTCCACCAAAAGAAATAGTTAAATGTGTGTTAATATTTTGTAAACCACTAAAAACAAAAAAGCCAGATTAATCTGGCTTAGGTATAGAGTTTGTTTTAGAGTGATTACATTTTAAGAGGGGAAGTGCAGAATGATAGTGAGCAACATCAGCCCACCGGCGATGGTTGCTTTATCGAAATTACCGTGATGTACCATTGTGCTTAAATGTTCAATGGCTTCGCGCATATTGTATTCTACTTTCTTTTCAGATATATCCATAATATCGGCAATCTCATAATTTTTGAGGCCGAGTAAACGAAGTTCGATCATTTCACGGCGCGCCACTGGTAATTTTTGGATAAGCTCCTGAACAATTTTGATGGACTGCTTGGCTACAAATCGCTCTAACGGATTGTAAGTGTCTGTAGGGATTTCAAACAACTCGTCAGAGAATTGTGCGGTTTGACTCGAAAGATTCAATGATTTCAATGCACCATTTCGTGCAGCACGAAACAGGTAAGGCTTGAGTTGCTGTATCTGTAACTTGTCTTTCTGTTGCCAAAGATTCAGGAAAAGATCGGATAATGTGTCTTTAGCCAGATCGCGGTCTTTCACGATGGAGTTAACGTAATGAAACAGCGGTGTATAGTTTTCTTTGAAAATGCTTTCAAAATCATTTGCTGTTATTACAAAGTATGCATTTCCCGAATCCATCTGGGCAGCAAAATAAACCATGCTATGTTTAGTCAACAAAAACCAGAGTTTAACTTTGTGTTAAGTAAGATATTTGTTACGATTAATGGCTCTAATCCATAATTAAGCATTAAAACTAATTGTAAATTTTTAAGTATGAATGGGTTAATATAAAAACTAAACAGATATGATAACAATTTGTTAACACTGATTTTAGGCGAAATAAAGCGCTTATGTTTTTATTTGATGGAAGGTTCATTAGTATAACCATTCACCATTGATTTATAACTTATGCCGCTTTTATTAAATATAACTACGCTTCCTTTTATTGGTGAGGTTAATCTGGTTGGCTCAATGCTGTTAGTATTTTTTATTTGCTTTTTGGCCGTTGTTTGCTTCGAGTTTGTGAATGGCTTTCACGATACAGCTAATGCTGTGGCTACCGTAATATATACTAAGGCCTTAAAGCCAGTTATAGCCATACCCTGGTCGGGCTTCTGGAACTTTATGGGGGTGTTTTTAGGTGGAGTAACAGTTGCCATGGGTATACTTAAACTGGTGCCATTAAATGAGTTAATGCGTTTGCCTGTACAAGTTGGCGCCTGCATGGTTATATCTGTACTACTGGCATCCATTATGTGGAATATCGGTACCTGGTATTTGGGCATACCCTGCTCAAGCTCGCACACTATGATTGGTGCTATGATAGGTGCAGGGCTCGGCTTTACCTGGTATTATGGTGGCAAAGGTGTAAACTGGGGGCAGGCCGAAGAAATTGGTTTATCGCTTATTATATCGCCTATAATTGGATTCGGGCTTGCTGCCTTGCTCATGCTTTTCTTAAAGCATATCATTAAATCAAAGGCATTATTTCATACACCAACGGGTGAGAACGACAGGCCGCCGATACTCATCAGGTTATTACTGATCACAACATGTACCTTGGTTAGCTTTTTCCATGGCAGTAACGACGGGCAAAAAGGAGTGGGGCTGTTGATGTTAATACTCATTGCATTTTTCCCAGCGAAGTATGCTATTAATCATAGCGTGTCAGAAAGTAAAATTCAGAAAGCTTTAAACCAAACAGAACAAGTAATACAACATACACAACAATCAGGTAATGGTATATTTCTGAAGTTAGACTCTGCTGTAAAGGTCTGCAAAACAGATTTGGCTGCCGAAAATAAGACTACAGATAAAAATGCTGCTTTTAAATTTCGCCTCTCCCTTCAAAAGGTAATTACCAATATTAAAAAGATTACAGAGGACGATAAGATTAAGCTGGCCGGGAACGATAAACACACACTTATTTCGGCTTCAGAAGATCTGACCCACGTAACTGATTTTGCACCAATATGGGTTATTGCCACTATCTCTGTTTCATTGGGACTCGGCACCATGATCGGCTGGAAACGTATTGTGGTAACTATTGGCGAAAAAATAGGTAACGAACACCTTAACTATGCCCAGGGTGCTACTGCCGAAATTGTGGCGGCATCAACCATTGGCTTAAGTACCTCATTCGGCTTGCCTGTAAGTACTACACACGTGCTTTCGAGCGGCATAGCAGGGGCAATGGTAGCATCGGGTGGTAAAAACAATCTTAATAATAAAACATTAAAGAATATAGCCATTGCCTGGGTGCTAACCTTGCCGGTAGCTATTGTTTTAGCGTTTATATTGTTTATGGTTTTCCATCTGTTTATTTAATAAACTTTACCTCAACCTATTTAAGATGAAAAAGATACTTGTTGCTACAGATTTCTCTAACAGTGCCCTCAATGCCATGAAATATGCTATGGAACTGGCTAAGGTACTGCACATGGAAGTTTGTGCCATACACGCCATACACCCTACAGAAGGCATCAACAATAGCACCTACAATGCTATTTTTATTGAGGATTACTATAACAACAAAAGACAAGCACTTACAGATTGGGTAGATAATTGCGCCCAGGAAGAACGCTTTAAAGATGTTAAAGTAACAACGCTTTGCGATGTAGGTTTTTTAAAGGCCGTTATAACCCGTTATATTAAGCAGCACCCTGTTGTGTTATTGGTAATGGGTATTACCGGTGCAACAGGTATAACCGGCATTGTGGGCAGTAATACCAGCATGATGGTAACCAAGGTTAAAATACCTACGCTGGTTATCCCACTCGAAAGTAAATTTTCTAAGTTCCCGGTAATTACGCTGGCTACCGATTATGAAACCCGTTTATCTGCCGAAGATATTAACGCGCTCAACGAGATGGTTAAGGCATTTGGATCTGAAAAACTGCGGGTATTATATATCGACGAAAATCTTGATCCCAAACTGCTTGAAGCCGGTGAAACTAAACTTAAAGACCTGATTCAGCATACCGAATTGGAGTTTAATTACATTAACAGCAGCAGCCCGTTAAACGGTATAATGGATTTTATTACTACGCATGAAACCGATATGATCTGTTTGGTAAAACACCACCACAACATTGTATACCGGTTATTTACCCGTAGTACAGTAAACCAGGTAATGAACCGTTCTGTAAAAGCTATACTGGTTTTGCACGAATAGTCAAATTATTCAGCTTTAATACTATTAACCGGATTTGCCAATGCTGCTTTAACAGATTGAAAACTTACGGTTAATACGGCAATAATAATAGCCACCAGTCCCGCAATAGCAAAGGTTACCCAACCAATTTGTATACGATAGTTAAAATTTTGCAGCCATTTATTCATGGCATACCATGCTACAGGTGTGGCTATTACAATGGCAATTAGTACCAGGCTCACAAATTCGCGGGTAAGCATTTGGGTGATACCGGCAACACTGGCACCCAAAACTTTACGGATCCCAATCTCTTTCGATCTGTTTTCGGCCATGTAAGCTGCCATGCCGAAAAGGCCCAGGCATGAAATAAAGATGGTTAAGCCTGCAAAGATGGACGATAGTTTGCCTGTTTTTTGTTCGTCATTAAATTTCTGCTCGTATTCCTTATCAACAAAATTATACGTGAATGGGTAAGCTGGATTGTATTTCTTAAATATTTGTTCTGCCACTTGTAAATCTTTTGCCGTTCCCGATCGCGGGTTTAATCTAATCAATGTATTATAAGCCCATTGTTTTGAGCCAATTACCATCATTGGTCCTGTATTAACATAGGGCGAGCGGATAATGAAATCTTTAAATACCCCAACAATTAAAGTGTTAATAGCACCATTGCGAATAAATTTCCCTACAGGGTTTTTAATCCCCATTTGTTTCACAGCAGCCTCATTGAGCAGGCATGAAGCCGTATCCGCAGGATGCGTTACAAGGTCGATGTCGCGGCCATCTATCAATTTCATGCGCATGGTATTAATAAAATTGCCTGCAGTACCAACGATAGAGAATAACACATTTTGTTGATCTTTATTGGTTCCTTCCCAGCCATAGCCAGAAGCGGTTCGTCCATCGGTGGTTACACTTAAGCTTGTTTTACATACCGAAGATGCGATGCCACGGTTAATCATTTCGTCTTTTATCAGGTCGTAATTTTTCCTGATATCACCCTCAATTGGCACTTCAACCAGGTTGTTGATATTATATCCCGTATCGCGACTCTGAGCAAACTTTATTTGTCTGTAAATAATTATGGTTGATATTACTAACAAAATTGCAACAGCGAACTGAACAACAACCAATACTTTGCGTAGGTTAAAACCATTACGTGCAATTGTAATAGTGCCCTTTAATACTTTAACCGGTTTAAATGATGAAAGCATAAATGCCGGATAACTACCTGCAAGCAAACCTGTAAAAAACATAAAACCAATAAACGACAGCCAGAATAAAGGATCGGCATAGTTAATAAACAAGTTCTTTTCTGTTAGCTGGTTAAATGAAGGCAAGCAAGTCTCAACCAATATTATAGCAATAACACCGGCTATTAACGTAATAACCAATGATTCACTTAAAAATTGATTAATTAAAACACCTCTGGTAGCACCAATTACCTTACGCACGCCCACTTCACGCGCCCTCTTTTGGCTTTGCGCTGTGCTTAAATTCATAAAATTAATGCAGGCAATCAATAAGATGATTAGTGCAATTGTCATTAACAAATGCACAATTTGTATGCGGCCACCTGCCTGTTTACCATTCTCGAAATTTGAATATAAACGCCATTTGCTGAGTGGATGTAGAAATAGCTCCGTGTTAATTTTAGGGTCGTGTTTAAGTAATAGCCCTTTAATTTTATTATTTACACTATTAATGTTGGCATTGGGCTGTAATTGCACATAGGTATTATAGCTGTTGCTATTCCATGAATTATCATATTTAAGATAGGGGTTGGCCTCTATCGATACCAGGTAGTCAAAATCGAATTGTGTATTATTGGGCAGGTCTTTTAAAACGCCTGTTACTTTGTAAGTATCTTTATTGTTGATTTTTACCAGTTTATTGATTGGGTCTGTGTCTCCAAATAGTTTGCGCGCTAACTTTTGGGTTAAAACAAGGCTGTTTACATCGTCAAGCAAATGATCCTGGCTGCCTTTTAACAGCGGAAAGGTAAACATGCTAAGAAATGGCTTGTCGACATCATTTCCTTTAGCCTTAAAGCTTTTATCACCATAACTAAATAAGCGTTCGGTGGTCCAATAAATACGGCTCGAATATTTAACCTCGGCATAATCGTCCTTTAAAGCTTTAGCTACAGGCCCGGCGGTTACATCCCAACACCCTGCATATTCTTTACTGATGGTACGGTTCCAAACTTTGTAAAGCGTGTTCTTATTAACGTGGAAGTCGTCATAGCTATATTCATTTTGTATCCATGCAAAAATGAGTATAGCACCTGCCATACCAACTGCTAAACCGGTTATGTTAATGAATGAGAAACCTGGTTTATTCCGGATGTTTCTCCAGGCAATTTTGAAGTAATTTTTGATCATGATGGGCTGGCCTTGTATCTAATTAAAGAGCAAAGTTGTGCCAGTATTTCAATTGGTTGATTTTTAGATTATTATGAATTTAAACGAATGTTAAACTGTACGAAAACGAACATCTTACGTACGATAGTATTACAAGATTGTTAAGAGGCAATTGGCAGCGAAATATAAAACGTAGTCCCCATACCCACCTGGCTTTTAAACCATATACGGCCATTATGTCTTTCAATGATCCGTTTGGAAATGGACAGCCCTAAACCGAATGGCTGCTCGCCATTGGTTCCAAATTTTTTGGCTGGGGTAAACATCTCAAAAATACTATCACTTTCTTTATCAGGGATGCCAATGCCGCTATCTTCAACAGCAATAAGCACGTCTGCACCTTCTTGCTGTATAGTTACATTAATAGCACCACCTTCATGACTAAACTTAATGGCATTTACGATGAGGTTGTTAAACACACGCCATATTTTTTCGTGGTTTACGTTGGCCACAATAGGAGAGTCGCCACCATTGAAAGTTATTTCCTGGCCTTTTTCTTTAGCCTTAAACTGCAATAGTTCAACCGAATCGTATAGGAGCGCCCTTAAGTCGAGATTCTGCTTTTCTATAACTTCGCTTTCATCGGCAAGGCCCGACTTTAACAGCTCACTAATCATTTCCATAGAGTAGATCCCTGTGGTCTCAATCAGCTTCAGCATGTGGCGGCTTTCTTCCGAAAACTCGTCTTCGCCCAAAAGCATGGTGGCCAGGCCTGTCATGCCCGATAAAGGGTTTCGCAGATCGTGCGCCATAACCCGCATAATACGGATGTAGTTTTTATTTACGCGTTCCAACTCGTCGAGCGTTACATGCAGTTGTTGATTATGGATAGTGGCATTCTTATGGTTACGTTGTGTTTTTTTCAGATTACGTATCATCATAACCATAATCACCAAAGTTAAAACTACTATAACGCCTATGCCGGTGAGGTATATTTTTTTCGATTGATTTCTGCGTTGCAGATCTGAAAATGATTGCCGCTGATTTAAAGTATTCAGTTCACGCTCTACATCTAATTGATACAGGCTAGCCGAAGTAGTATTAATTGAATCCTTTATCCTGATATAATCTTCCTGATATTTATAGGCATCAATAGGTTTCTGTATCTTGAAAAGGTAAGCTGCATATTGGTGGTTCCATTCAAGGTTCAAATCGGGATTATCTTTATAGTACAGGTTTAGCAACGCACGTGCATGGCTAAATGCCTCTTCGGCCTTTTTATAATCGCCAGATTGTATGCTGAGCTCAGCCAGTTTAATGTAAGGAGGAATATGCAATCCATCAACTTCTTTCACAGGTATGGCAAAACACGAGTCGAGATATTGCCTGGCTAAAGTCCAATTACCCTTTCTCATGTTCAGGCCCGCAAGGTTATCATACACAACTTCTCTTGCGCCGTTTATGTACATATTGCCAACCAGTTTACTCTCCTCTGCTTTAGCAATCAGTTTCAGGTCTTCAATAAAGTAATATTGCGCGCTATCATTAATCCCCGCTTTAAAATAAGCGAATCCGGCATTGCTAAAAGCTCCCTGGCGCATAAAAAACAAGCGTTGCGGTGTGTATTTATCTACGCAATGCAGTAATTTGCTACCACCTTCGGCCCAGTACTTCGCGGCAAGCTTATACTTTTTCTGGCTAAAATAAATGTAAGCCATCTTTTGCGCAAGGTTTCCATCATCGCAACTGCCATCGGCTAATACTTTTTTTCCTTTGTTGTAGTAATCGAGGGCAGCAATGTATTTTTTTGCTCTCATACAAGCATCGCCTTTAAGTAGCACAGCCTGAAAATATTCGTTTGGATATTCTTTTATCCGCGATTCGTTCTTGAAAAAAGCAATTGCGCTATCGGCATACAGGTTCATTTTTGCAGAATGGGTGCCGCTAAAAGTTCCATCATCGTTATGATTTGCTTTTATAAAATAATAAGTGGTGATTACTGGGTTATCTGAAGCTATTTGCGGGCGAAGCTGCTCTGTAAGTTTTAAGGCGCTGTCTTGCTTACCGGCAACAAACAGGCTGTCTACCGTTTGAAAATCTTTTTTTAGCTTATTATATGAGGTGTTAGTTTGTTTAACGCAGGATGAAGTTAAAAATATAAGAATGAAGGTGACTGTTGTAAATTTAAATTGATTAATCGAACGAATTGCTTTTAGGCAGAGTAACTTCATAAAGAGAGCAAGTTGTGAAAATTAACAGGGCATAAATATCCGCAGAAAATCATCGAGCCCTTAATTTAATAATTTCAATTATAAATAAAGCTCAACAATGGCGATTCTTAATATATAGGTTTTTAATTTTTCCTTTATTGAAAAACTACTTATCTATTAAGAAAACCGGATCTATTTAAACCAATTAAAATTCGGTTTAGGCATTGGCATCAAATACGTGAAAACCTATCTGGCAGATTTTACAAAATGATTTTATTGTGTAATTGCCTGATTGTTAAATATTAAATATACGTTAATTTTGCGGCAAATGTCTCATATACGTACTATTGGTACTTCGCCACGCAACATTCGGATAGCCAACGCCATTTTCTTTTTTATTTCAGGTTTCAGTTACTCGGCCTGGGCTGCACGCATACCTACAATAAAACATAATTTACATTTAAACGAAGCCCAACTAGGTGCTATTTTATTTGCATTACCTGTTGGTTTAATGCTAACCATGCCCTTAACTAATTATTTATTGGGCAAGTACAGCAGCCGGGCTATTATGCTTTTGGGCGCATTGTCATTTAACCTGATGCTATGTTTTGTAGGATTTGCCGCGGCACCCTGGCAATTGGTAATTATACTCTTCGGCTTTGGATCGGCACGTAACCTGTTTAATTTAAGTACCAATGCACAGGCTGTAAGTGTACAAAAGCTGTACGATAAATCAATCATCACCACTTTTCATGGTATATGGAGCATCGCAGGTTTTGCAGGTGCTGCGCTCGGTTATATTATGGTGAGCTTTAACGTGGCCACCAACTGGCATTTACCTATTGTAGGTGTAAGCATGATGGCATTATCATTATTTGCATTCTCTAACACATTATATGAGCCTGTGGTGAAAATTCAGGAGCGGAAACCTGTGTTCTCATTGCCCGATAAATTTCTGATCAAGTTTTCGGTGATTGCCTTTGTAAGTATGGCTTGTGAAAATACCATGTACGATTGGAGCGGTATTTATTTCGAAAAAGCAGTGCATAGTTCAAAACCTACTGCAACAGCAGCGTTTGTATTTTATATGGTGGCTATGACGTCGGGCCGTTTTCTGGGCGATAAACTGGTTAGCCGGATTGGTATTAAAAGGATATTGTTTTATAGTGGTATACTAATCAGCACAGGTTTGTTAATTGCTGTGTTATTGCCATATACTGTACCGGCCATCATTGGGTTTATATTTACGGGTTTAGGCGTGTCGTGCATCGTTCCGCTCATCTATAGCCTCGCGAGTAAATCAACCAGTATGAGTAGCGCCCGTGCGTTAGCCTCTATTTCAACAATCAGTTATCTGGGCTTTTTAATAGTGCCGCCAATGGTTGGCTTTATTGCCGAAGCAGCGGGTATCAGGTTCTCCTTTGCTGTGATTGCAATGATGGGTAGTATTGTGATATGGATGGTATCGAAAATTAAGGAAGGCGAGTAGGGGATTCCAGCCAATCGAAACAATTATAGATTAACCCTGTTGGTTTTATGAAGAGTTTATTAACTTAAAATAAAACAACTATGGATAAGATAAGGAAATTTGATTTGATGGAAAAGATTGTCCACGAATTAGAAGACTTAAAAAATAGTCAACAAGCCATCATTCAAAAACTGGCCAAAATTGAGGTCGATAATATCGATCTTGGCGATAAAAGGCTTGATAAAGATTTACCGGATATGCACCAGCGCGTGTCAGATAACCTGGATAGCATTGCAGCAATACTTGAATATTTTGCCGGCCAGGCCGATGAGTTTAACAACAAGAATAATATTGCTGCCCTTAAGGAGCAGGAAACCATTAACAATCTATAACAGATAGGTTTATAAAAGAAGAAAGCCTGCTGATAAATTATCAGGAGGCTTTCTTCTTTTATATTGTTTATGCAAACTATAGTGCAAAACGCAGACCTAAGCTGGTTTGATACACTTGCATTTCCTGATGGCTTACATAACGGCCCTCATGGGCATCATTTTTAATATTGAAACCGGTTGGGGTATCCAGATAATTTTCTCGTAATACTAAACCAACACCTTCAGATAATTTCCAGGTTAAGGCAAGGCTTGCACCGTAAGCAAGCGCAAATGATTTTGAGCTATATTGGGTAAACGTAGCTGTTTGTGTACCTGCATAGTTATCTAAAACGGTAACTATCTCTGGGGTTGAGAAACTTTTTATTACACCACCAACAATGCGGCCATCAATAATAAATTTACTGCCCAAATTGTGGTTATACTGCGGGCCAACCATTAAACCGAAACTGCTGTAACGTTTGCTTGCTGTAACGGTAGATGTATAAGCGTTACCATCAACACGGTAACCGTTTGATAAATTGGTAACATCATTTTCATTTAAACGGCCCTGATCCTGGTAGGTTAATGATACTGCAAAGCCCCAGTTTTTATGAAGATAGAAACCGCCTTCAAAATCATACATCACACCTTTTTTGGCAAAACCTGCTTTGTTGTTTGCACCGCCACCAGTTGCACCGTAATCAGCTTGTTTAAAACTGGCCATTGGTGCCGAAAGGCCGCCGGATATACTTAAATAATTGCTTGGTTTATCTTGAGTATCTTGTGCTTTTGCGTTAAAAACAAAAAGTGTACAGCAAAGTAGGGGTAGTGATAGTATGAGTTTTTTCATGTGAAACTTAACGACGGGACTATTTTATTATTACATTATATTTCCGAATCAAAATTAGTTAAATCTGCCAAATAGAGGCAGGTTTTAAACTAAAATGAAAGGTATTTCACACTTTTTAACATATATAACTTACTAACAAGGCTTTAATGTAGTATTACCGATGTGTCTCGACTAACGCAATAAGAGATTTGTTAGATACGCTAATCTTCAAATATTTACCGAATAATGGTGATTGCTGTAACTTTTAAGTAATAAACATATCTTAGTTGCATAATAAATTTTTCCTGATGAAAAGAAATTCTATTCTCTGCACAGCTACCTTAGTTGCTCTGTGTATTGCTCCATTAACTGCCAGGCTACAACCTAAAGCCTGGGTAGCCAAATCAGATCAGTACACTCAAAAATTGATTGATCTGGATAAAAAATATTCGCCCGAGTATGGGTCATCACAAGGTTTGGCCGAGTATGATACTAATATATCTGTGCCCACATTGGCTAATCAATTAGCGGAGAGGAAGGATGAAGAAGCTTTAGTAGCTGAATATACAGCCGCCTTAAAAACAGAAACATCTGCCCCTGTTGCGCAAGATTTAAAGATCTTGATCGGTCACCTGAAATTAGGATTTCGCCAGCAGGATTTTGAGATGCAGAAAGAAGTTCCGTTTATGAATGCTGCCGAAAGTATTTATAACGGCTTAGATATTTTGCTTGACGACCAGACACCCGAAGCACGCCATGCAGCTGCGGTAATGCGTATCCGCAAGTATGCAGGATTAGAGAAAGGATACAGGCCAATAACTGCTATACTTCAAGAGCGTGTAGCACAGCAAATTGCCAAACCAAATATGATTTATCCGGGCAAGCAACAAATGGAAGTCGCCTTATCGCGCAATGCCAGTATTATTGCCGGGATACCCGAGTTATGCAAGAAATATAAGCTGACCGGTTGGGAAGAACCTTATGCCGAGTTGAAGAAACAAGTTGAAGCATACGACCAATGGACACGCGAGCATGTATTAATCAAAGCCCGTACAGATTTCCGTTTACCCGCCGAAGAATATAAACTTAACCTGGAAGGCTATGGTGTTGATATTGCGCCTGCAGATTTGGCCAAAATGGCCCATGCAGCTTTTATCGATATACAAAACCAGATGAAACCAATTGCCGAGGAAGTTGCCAAACAACGCCACCTGCCATCGAGCGATTACCGGGATGTAATTCGTGAACTTAAAAAAGAGCAGATCCATGGCGATTCTATTATCCCTCTATATGAACGCCATTTAAAAGATATTGAAGGTATTATTCGCGAACACCAATTGGTAACCCTGCCAAATCGCCCGGCTATTATACGTTTGGCTACAGCTGCCGAAACAGCACAAGGCCCTGCACCACACATGGTACCTCCGCCATTTTTAAATAATACAGGCCAGCGCGGTGTATTTGTATTGCCTTTAAATATGCCGCCTGCACCTGGCGAAAAGGAAACTGCCAAGTTTGATGATTTTACTTTCGATGCTGCATCGTGGACCATCATAGCACACGAAGCACGCCCGGGCCATGAATTACAATTTGATAAAATGGTAGAAGAGGGCGTATCTAAAGCACGTGCCCTTTATGCTTTCAACTCAACCAACGCAGAAGGTTGGAGCTTATATGCTGAGTATATTACACGCCCTTATATGCCTTTAGAGGGTCAACTAGTATCGTTAGATTATCGCTTGTTACGTGCTGCTCGTGCATTTTTAGATCCGGAATTGCAAGCCGGTACTGTTACACAGCAACAGGCGCTGGATATATTGATGAAGGATGTAGTACAATCGCGTGCGTTTGCACAACAGGAAGTTGAGCGTTATTCGTTACGCGCACCTGGGCAGGCCAATAGCTATTTTTATGGCTTCACCAAAATGATTGCTTTACGTAACAATGTCGAGATTGCTTTGGGCAGTAAATTTAATGCGTTGCGTTTTCATGATTTCATCCTGTCGCAAGGCTTGCTTCCACCGGCTTTGATCCGCGAAGCGGTGATGAATGATTTTGTTCCGGCCGAGAGAGCAAAGTAAAACGCTGGATATACGGAAGGCTATTAATTGACCATATCAGTTAATAGCCTTTTTGCTTTATATTGATATTATTTAAACAAGCAATTACCATTTGCGTATAAGCTAGTACCATGTATTTTATTATCTATACCAGTTATGCGGCTATCGATTTTAATGATGATCTGCTCAAATCATTACTTATACAATCGCGCGATAGAAATAAGGCGATGAGTATCACCGGCATGTTGTTTTATTTCGACGATACATTTATTCAATTAATCGAAGGTGGGGAGGATGAAGTAAAATTGCTTTACCAGGATATTTGTAATGATACAAGGCATAAACGGGTTATTACCTTAAAACAAGGCGAGCGTTCTGAGCGATATTTTACAGACTGGTCTATGGGTTTTAAATCAATTAACAATAATGAATTAGATACGGTTGAGGCTTACCGGAATTTGCAAGCCCCAACTAAACTTAGCGATTCTGCATTCTTTAATTTGTTAAAGCTTATAGCTGCTTAAATGATAAAAAGCATTATTCTCCCAGGTTAATTTGCTGTAATTCTTTACGGGCCGGGCCAGTTAAAACTTCGCCGTTAATATCAAAACGGGCACCGTGGCAGGGGCAGTCCCAACTTTTTTCTTCCTGATTCCAGTTCACAATACATTTGGCGTGGGTACAAACAGGGCTTAATGCATGTATTTTGCCGGTACCATCACGATAAGCTGCAATTTTTTGTCCGTTCACTTCTACAACTTTACCGCTATCTGGTTTTAATCGTTTTAATGAGTCTGTTTCGTGAATGTTAAACCTGTCGGCTATAAAGTGGTAAGCAACATCCGCATTTTCTTTAACAAACTCAGTAAAGCCATCTATAGGTTTAATGCGAGCCGGGCTGAATATCTTTTCGTATTTCCCTTCATCACCAATAACAAGGTCGGATAATATTTTTGCGGCAATTGAGCCCAACATCATGCCATTACCATTATAACCTGTAGCACAATAAACACCTTGAGGTTCGCCGGGCATTTGCCCGATATAAGGAAAGCCATCTACAGGCACATAATACTGGGACGACCATTTATATTTAACCGATGATACGTTATAGTATTTTCTGATATATTTTTCCAGATCTTCAAATGCTTTCTCTGCATCTTCGTGGCCGGTCTTATGATCATTACCACCGGCAATCAGGAACTTTTGTCCGTCAATTTCGTGTGTACGGAAATAATGATAGGGTTCCTGCATATCATAAACTAATGCATCAGGATATTTATCGTCTGTTAATTTAACTCCCAATACGTAACTTCGATAAGGCGCACAGCGAAAGTTAAACACATTAACGCCGGGCGGCATGTGTGTGGCGTAAATAATTGCACGTGCACTAATTGGGTTATTATTGGTTGCAACCTTAAACAACCCACCCGACTGCTCAAACTCTGTAACCTGTGTATAATTAAGCACTACGCCACCAAGTTCTATAAATTGCTGCTGAATTGCCTGCAAATACTTAAGCGGGTGAAATTGTGCCTGATCTGGTAATGCCACAGCCTTTTGGTATTCAACCGGTGTCGGCACATCATCCGTATAATTAATAGATACACCTACATTTTGAGTGCCCGTGTACAAGTCATCCAATTGTTTAACCTCATCATCGGTTTCTGCATATACAAATCCGGTTTTGGTTTCATAATCACAATCAATTTTATAGTGTTTTATATTGCTGTTTATAATATCGAAACCCTCATTAATAGCATCAGCAAATAATTGGGCACCCTCTTTACCAAAAGCACTTTCGGCTTCGGCATAAGTAGTATCAGCAAATGTATTCAAATGAGCACTTGTACCGCCAGTGGTACCAAATCCTGCTACATAACTATCTGCTACCACACATTGCTTCCCTGCCTTTTGGAGCATCAGGGCGGTTGTAATACCAGTAATACCTGCGCCAACAATTAATACATCATACGAAGTATTAATTGTAGCTTCCTGATCTTCTGTTAAAGATATGCCGGTTTGCCAGGGGCTTTGATGTTCACCATCACGCAGGGCAGGGGTAGGTACTGTTTTTTTATCACTTGCTTTATTTTTCATAATTGTAGATATATTATCACTACAATTAAATTACAGGTAGTGTTTGAGTGCTGCGCTTTCATTTTACATTATAAAAAACCTATTTTTACATGGTGCGTAAAAAGACTAATCCGCATAACATCAAAATCAGCTACCAAAATTTGGCACATACAGATACAACAAAAGCGAGCATCCAGGCAGATATTGAGGCCGTTGGCAAAATCCCGGTCGTAGATTCCATTCTTGAAGTAATTTGCCGTACTACGGGAATGGGGTTTGCTGCTGTTGCACGTGTAACAGACCAGCAATGGATAGCATGCAGTGTACGTGATGAAATAAACTTTGGCCTTGTACCAGGTAGTGAATTACAACTGGAGACTACCATTTGCCACGAAATACGGCAAAGCGGTGAGAGTGTTATTATAGATCATGTTTCTGAAGATCCTCAATTTTATGCTCACCATACCCCGGCCATGTATGGTTTTCAAAGCTATATATCAATACCCATCGTTCGCAAGGATGGTACATTTTTTGGCACTTTGTGTGCAATAGACCCCAAACCTGCTAAGCTAAATAACCCACAAGTTATTGGCATGTTTAAGCTTTTTTCCGAATTGATCTCTTTCCACCTTAATGCAATAGAACTATTAGACGTTAGCGAAACCAAGCTTACCGAAGAACGGAAAAGCAAGAAATTACAGGAGTTATTTAATAAAGAATTATCTACAGCCAACAAGAAACTGGCAGAAACACAATATAATCTTCAAACCATGGTAAGTAAACTTACCGAAAGTGAAGATAAGCTAAAGCAAGCAATAGAAACTGGCCGGATGGGCACCTGGAGTATCAACCCCAATACTTACGAAGTAACCATGTCGAACTTTGTGAAAGAGATGTTTGGCTTCCCGCTGGATCAGGAAATATCAATAGAAGAAATTGTAGAAGCGGTTGACCCGGATTATCGCCAGATGCTGATGGATGTTTTAGGCAATGCCATTGCCCGGCATGAATCGAGCGATACCGAATATCCGATAACCAACGTTGTAACCAATGAGCGTAAATGGGTTAAAGCAACAGGCAAAGTGTTTTTGAACGCCAATGGAGAAGCTGCTGAGTACTCGGGTATTTTTATGGACATTACCGAACGCAAGATGGACGATATTCGCAAGAACGATTTTATCGGCATGGTTAGTCATGAACTTAAAACACCCCTCACATCATTAAGTGCTTACATCCAGATGCTGCATGCCAAAGCGAGGAGAACAGATGACGTATTTACCACTGGTGCCCTTGAAAAAGCGAATACGCAGATCAAAAAAATGAGCACCATGATCAATGGCTTCTTAAACGTATCCAGGCTTGAATCGGGTAAAATACAGCTATTAAAACAGGCCTTCCTTTTAGATCAGCTGGTGAGGGACGTGATAGAAGAAACAACGCTTACCGTATCCAGCCATACTATCACATTTATACCCTGTGAACCACTTACTATTACGGCCGATCGTGATAAAATTGCCAATGTGATCTCTAACTTATTAAGCAACGCCGTTAAATATTCGCCCAAAGGTAAAAATATAGAAGTGCGGTGTGAAATCGTTGACGGTAAGGCGCAGGTAAGTGTAAAGGATGAGGGCATGGGCATTAAGCAGCAAGACCTTGAAAAATTATTCAGTCGTTTTTACCGTGTAAATAGTAAACATACCCAGCATATATCAGGCTTTGGTATAGGACTTTACTTAAGCGCCGAAATTATTGAACGCCACGATGGCCGGATCTGGGTAGAAAGTAAATCTGGAGTAGGATCAACATTTTATTTTGGCCTTCCGTTCAAACGTTAATCGGCTGTTTTATCAATGATACGTTTAATAACAGCATCCAGTTCCTGGGTTGTTGTTTTCAAATGCTTTACCAGCTCGCTTAATGAGCTATCCTTAATCAGTTCCTTATCAAACAATTGCATTAAACCCAAAATGCTAGCCACAGGCCGCCTTATTTCGTGCGAATTAATTTGTGCAATTTCCATCAGTTGCTCATTTTGCTTCATAATGCGGAGTTCTTTTTCTTTGAGCTCCGTAATATCCTGCATAGCGCCAACCATTCTTATCGCTTTCTTATCCAGGTTTCTGATAATATACCCCTGATCGATAATAAAGGCTACAGAATTATCAGCCTTAAGATAACGGTATTCTTCGCGCCAAAATTTAACGTCTTTGCTATTAATAGCCGCATTGATACTCTTTAAAACATACTCTTTATCATCGGGGTGGATGTGGTCGGCCCAGGCATCGATTGGTCCGTTCTTGATATCTTCGGTATAGCCAAAACTGGATTCAAAACTTTTACCCCATTTAAGCCGGTTATTTTTAAGGTTCCAATCCCAGATTACATCTTTAGTGGCTGCAGTAACTAATTTATAACGCTCGTTACTTAAACGTAAGCGTTCTTCGGCTCTTTCCTTTACCCTGCGGGCCTTTATAATTTCTGAAATATCCCTGGCCGATGCATATAGCGTGCCATCCGGCAACTGCGTAGCATTCCATGATAGTGATTTATATTCACCGTCGATACAGCGATATCGGTTATAAAAAAGTAAAACAGTTTCATTACGATTTAAAGCATGATATTGCTCCATCGTTTCCGGCACATCGTCCGGGTGAACAAGACTTATGAAAGGGCGGCCTAATAAATCTTCATCCGCATAACCCAAAGCATCCTTAAAAGCACAATTGGCTTTTATAATAAGTCCGTCGGCCGAAAAATGGCACAACAGATCGGGCGAAAGGTTAAAGAGCATATCGAGGCCCGCAGCATAATCAACACATTTTAAATCAACGGCACTATCCATTTTATAACTATTAATTACTTTTCTTTTTATGCCCTTGACATTTTTTACAACATGTCAGTAAAGTACAAAAAGGTAATTAATGAAGTTTTGTTCATTTTGGTCAGTTCGCCATTGTGGGCTTATTACTGGCCTTTGGTAGTGGTATGCTTATCTGTTTTGGGTGCAGCTGTAATACCTTTAATGTGGATAGAAATAATACTTGCATGAGACATGCCCAATGTTGAACCCGGAATTATCTTAAAGAAATATTTAAGATAAGTATTCATAATATCCTGAGATTCTTTAATATATGTAGCTTTAAATCCTTCCTCCATAAACGCAACTAAAGGAATGCGGTAAATCATATTTCCTTTATCATCTACATATATCGAAAATGAATAATAGAAATCGCGATACGCCTTATTAATTACAATATCAAAAGTAGGGTCGAGGTAGTCGTCAGAAGTATCGAAATTGTTCTCCATAGTAGGTTCCGTTTTACGCTGCTCAACCTTAACCATTGGGCTTTTGCTAATCAGCTGAACGGGCTGCCGGGCGGCAAATGCAGCTTTATAATTACTATTGGCCTTAGCTACCAGTTTGCTGATAAAAATACTGTCTTTGCGGCCTGGTCTGCGTAAAATGGTACTGTCACTATGCAAAGTGTTTTTGATGTAATTATCAGCATACAAAATCATGTATACCTGTGCCCCGGTAACATCAATAAGCCCGTCTTTGTATTTCAATATTTCAATCACCAGGCTATCTTTACTCATTTTTTTTACCTTGAGCCAGGCACGTGCTGTATTAAAAATAGAATCGTAACCCCGGCTTAGCGGGAAATTGATCAATTGTTTTTTGATGGGGCTGTAGATACGTGCAGAATCATCTGAAATAAAACTCATCTTCCATTGTGGTTCCAGTTGGTAACCATAATCGTTAAACGATAAGCCGTTTTTCATCCGCCGTGCCACTTCGGTATAAGTAATGCCTTGTATTGATTTGAAGGAGATTAAATCTTTAGCACCGTTATGAGATACAATACCTTTACGCTTACAGCCGGCACCAATTATAGTGAAGGCTAAAAGCAATATCATTCCGAATATTTTAGCAGTTTTTTGTTGAATAAGAAGCATAAATCATAGGTGTACTTTGTAGTTTCGAATATAAATTGTTTTTACACAATGTTTGGATTAAAGATATTTTAAAGCATTTGTGTTAAATACTAATTAAACTTAAATAGCACTAATTAGTGTTAATGTTTAATAGAAATGCATTTGTATATAACGTGTTACCTGGTTGTAAAACTGATTTGTTTTATGCTGCCAATTATAGGCGGATGATTATTATTGCAGAATAATAACTCCCTGCCAGAATATGAAACAAAAATTAGATATTGATAGCTGGGCCCGTAAAGAACATTTTAAATTTTTCGGCCAGTTTGAAGAGCCTTATCATGGTGTTAATGTAAATATAGATTGTACAGCCGGGTATCGCTTTGCCAAAGAAAACGGTGTTTCTTTCTTTTTATACTACGTGTATCAATCACTGTCTGCGGCTCATATTATCGAACCGTTTAAATACCGATGGGAGGGGGGGGATGTTTTTATTTATGATAGAATAGATGCCGGATCGACCATTGGCCGCAGTAACGGTACTTTTGGTTTCAGCCATATCAATTATTCACCATCATTTGAAGAATATATAGAGGGGGCCAACCAAGAAGTTAAACGTGTGCAGGAAAGTACACTACTAGAGCGTAACCCTGCAGGCAATGTGATCCGCTATTCGGCCTTGCCCTGGATCGATTTTACCGCGCTATCACATGCACGGATGTTCTCATTCCGCGATACCTGCCCCAAAATATCATTCGGTAAAATAACCGAAAGCAATGGTAAAAAGACGATGCCGGTTTCTATCCATGTACACCATGCGCTTGTTGATGGGCTGCATGTGGGTCAATATATAGATTGCTACCAGGAACTAATGCACAAAGGACTATAAACAAAAAGGGAACAGCTATACAGCCGTTCCCTTTTTGTTATTGCTCAAAAGAACTTATTTTAAGCCGTCTTTGATTTTTTTGATAGCATCTAAATGCGCCTGTACAATTGGAGCTGTTTCGGTAGCAAAGGCTTTTAAATCAGCATCTTTACCGTCTTTAGCTTCGCCGTTCATCAGGTCTAAAGTCTTTTTGTGACCATCAACCATAGCATCAACATAAGCTTTATCGAAATCTTTACCGTTTAATTTGCTCAAATCATCCATTTTTTTCTGGTGATCGGCATCAACTGTAGCTGGTAAGGTGATGTTTTTTGCTTTAGCAATTGCCATCAGTTTTTCGTTAGCTTTACCGTGGTCTGATACCATCATATTAGCAAAATCTTTAACTGATGGGTTAGTGGTTTTAGTTAAAGCCAGTTTGCCTAAAGCAACTTCGGCCATACCGCCATTAGCAGCATCGGTAGCAAATTTAGAGTCTGACTGATCTACTGCGATACCGCCTGTAGCAGCAGCATTAGTAGTTGTGTCTTTAGTTTTGTTTAAACTGTCTGCGCTTTCTTTAGCATCTTTTGGTTTGCTGTTACAACCCTGGAACGCAAATGCGGCCGCAGCGATCATAACCATGTAACTTAACTTTTTCATAGGTGTTAGTGTTTTTGATTTGTTTTAGAACACACTATGTTAAATTAAGTTTTAATTAAAATATTATTGTTTATATATCAGGAAGGAAATACAATTTAATATTTAGAATATATGTAATTGTGAAATAGTGTTAAATGAACTGCAAATGAGATAAATATCATTTATATTGCTTTGAAATAACTAATTAGATGAACAACTTTATCGCTGCAATTTTATTTACATCAATCTTTAATACAGTTGACTTACCCATTATACCCGCCGAAGTGGTATCCAAACACATGGGAGAGACTGTAAAAGTTGTAGATAAGGTTTATAGCAGTAATACCGATACTAAAGATATAGTACTAAAGGTTGGTGGGGCTTCAGATCATCAATATCTCACTGTAATTATTAAATTAGATGGGCAGGAGAAGGCAATATACACCGGTTATAATATTTATGTAACCGGCAAGCTGGTTAAATATAAAGGAGCACCGGCAATTATTGTCAATAATTCAAAACAGATCGGTATTGTAATGGCCGACCATGATCTTCGTAAAGCCTTTAATTAATTGGAGGAAATTTATCGTACGTACTGCCCATTTACAAACTTGTAGGTTATTGCCGAATCAATCTTAATAACCCTGCCTTTACGCAAATCTGTGCCCTTTTTGGTGACGAGGATATCGTTGAAATCTTTCCCTGTATTTAAGAATTGAATTTTTCCATTGTAGCTATAACAACTGTTAGGCTTTTTAGGATTACAATTACCCTGGTTTGTATAACTCATACCGGTTATATGAGCGATTTGCTTAAAGTTATTGTTGTAATAGGTATATAAAATCATCGACTCTTCAAGTTCACCCATATTAAGGCCTGCTCCCCCAAATACAAAGCCAATATTCTTTCCAATAGTTTTTACCTCGAAGTTGCCTGCTTCACCCATTTGGCCTATTCCATCTGTAATATTTTCAGATACTTCGGCCCAAACATTACTTGTTTTGTTGAGGACTATAAATTTAAAGGCGGGAGAGCAAGCCATACATCTAAGCATATCATCGTCGGGGTTTAACGATAGCAATACGTATAGCATTTTACCATCAATTGTAACCAGGCTATCGGCATATAAAATCTTAGAAGTAAATGGCATAGGTGATGTTAATGAAAACTTGTTCAACACGTCCGGCTCATTACATATAAACTTCGAGCTATTGGTTTTGATATCATAATTACCCTGGTACAGGGCCTGCATAATACCTTGCTTAGTTAATGGTTTTGCAGATCGCAGTTTTAGTTGAGCCTGAGTTGTGAACGTGGCGAACAATAATAAAGAAACAGCTAATGCTAATTTGCAAAAATGCTTAGGGGTAAAAAGCAAATACATGAATAATTGTGTTAAAGATTAAGTACCAGTGAAGATAATTATTCTTTTATTAAATAGCTGTGATTAAATCACACGCATTAATAATAGCCTGTTTATCAATAGTCTCCAATTGTGGAACCTTACCAAGGAGTTTTAACCCAGTATACTGTAGGATATATCTTTCCGATTCAGCATCTGTTTCGCCATTAAATATGATGCCTTTAATTGGGATATTTTCCTGTTGTAATGCCTTCCATGATAATATGGTATGATTAATACTGCCCAGGTAGTTTTGTGAGATCAGGATCACTTCGGCCTGTAGTTTTTTGATCAGATCGATCATTAAATCATACTCATTCAACGGCACCATTAGTCCGCCTGCACCCTCAATAATCAATATGTTATCAGTCTCTGGTATTGAAAAAGCATTCATGTCGATAACAATACCATCAATAGCAGCCGATTTATGTGGTGAATAAGGTTGCGTAAGCCTGTAAGTTTCGGGATGGAATACAGTTTGGGTATTAGATACCAGTGATTTAACTTTCAGGGTATCGCTCTCGTCTAAGTCGCCTGATTGGATAGGTTTCCAGTAGTCTGCTTTCAATTTTTCAGTTAATACGGCAGATGTAACTGTTTTGCCTATTCCGGTGTCTATACCGGTTATAAATATTGGGTTTTGCTTAGTCATTTGATCAATTTATTTAAAGTATTAGCCAATAATTCAATTTGCTGGTGTGTGTTGTAAGCATGCATGCAAATACGCAGGCGCTCTGTACCAACAGCAACCGTTGGGCTAAGTACAGGCCGAATATCGATACCTGCATCTTTTAGTTTCTCTGATATATGTTTAGCTTTCTCATTGCTACCCACCAGTACACAATGTATAGCACTTTTACTTTCCGAGCCAATTTGAAAATCGACCAGGTATTTGTTCAATAGCTGAATATTTATATGCAGCTTTTCTATTTCAGATTGAGCTTCATCCAGTAAACGGTACGCCATCTTAATAGCCGCCAATTGGTGAAATGAAGCTGCTGTACTATAGATAAATGATCGTGCGAAATTAACCAGGTATTCGCGCAGTAAATTACTGCCTAATACAATAGCACCATGTGTACCCATCGCTTTGCCGAAAGTAATAACACATGCAAATATTTCTTGCTGCAAGTTTAACTCATCTATAATTCCCTTACCGAATACGCCGATAGCATGCGCTTCATCGACAATTAACTGGGCATTATATTTTTTAGTCAGATCAAGCATAGTGGTAATAGGAGCGATGTCGCCATCCATAGAATAAACACTTTCCACTACCACGTAGATCTGTCCTTTAGCATTTTTGAGCTTTTCTTCAAGACTGGTCAAATCATTATGGCGAAATGTATATCGATTTGCATTACTCAGCCTGATGCCATCTATAATAGAGGCGTGTATCAACTCATCGGTAATTACTGTATCTCCACGTTGCGGCAAACTCGAAAACAATCCCAGATTGGCATCATAGCCCGAATTAAACAGCAATCCAGCTTCGTGACTATGATAATTTGCGATCCAACGCTCTAAATCTTCTGCATAGCCCAGGTTGCCACTCAATAAACGTGAACCCGTTGATCCATTTAAATGATTAGGATGTTTCGCCAATTCATCAGCAATTAATTGCTTTAAAACCAACGAGTGCGCAAAGCCGAGATAGTCATTCGATGAAAAATCAATCAGATCAGTATTTTCAGGTTTTAGTGTCCTGAAGTTACCGGCTTGCTTACGTTCGTTAAGCCGATTGCTGAGATATAAATCTGCGGAATGCTTCATTTAATTTACTGCGAAAATAAAAAAAGCGGCATGATAGCCGCTTCTTATTCTTTTTAATTTAGATAAAATTAGTTTTGTTGAGGAGCGCCACCGCCACCGTTTTGCATACGGGCACGCATATCGTCCTGCATTTTTTTGTAAGCAGCTGCTTGCTCTGGTGTTAAAATAGTAGCAATTTTAGCTTGTGTAGCCTGTCTGATTGGCTGCATGCCAGTCATCATAGCTTGTCTGTCGCCATTGGCAGCTGTACGAACGCTATCCATTTTGGTAGACTGCGCAGTAAGAATAGAAGTTATTTTAGCTGTTTGGTCGTCAGTTAGTTTTAACTGCGTTTGCATAGATTTTGCCTGATCTTCAGGGCTCATACGCATACGGCCACCTTGTGCATGTGATGCTGCAGCAAATCCTACTACCAGGCAACACATTAAAAAGATTTTTTTCATTGTTTTTTAGTTTTATTAGTTCTTTGATAAAGATATACCCTTACGGTTTAATAACAAGCCTGTAACTTAATTGTTGCTTTGTAGCTTAGATATAGAACGTTGCATTTGGGTCATCATTGCCGTTAGGCTCTCCATAGTAGGTTCTGGAGTGGGCTGCGGCATGTGTGTGCTGAAATAAGCTTTAGCCTTCCATACCTCTAAAATATCCTCACCATTAATCTCGTAAGGTTCGTAAACCGGATTATCTGATACTAATTTTAACTTCTTATTTTCTTTGTATTTATTACCGATACGTTTATATACTACGCCCTCTGTTTTCGAGATCACTACGTAAGTTTCGGTAGCCTTGATGTCCGACCAATTCTCTACATATTCGCCAATTACAATACTGCCCGATAACAGAGGTAGCATCGAATCACCCTTAATCTCGAAAGCCCGGAAGGTGCCCTGCTTAAACATAGGTAAATAAAATTTAGGCAACGTACCTACAAATTCAGGATCGGCATAACCATTTAAATAACCGGCACTGGCTTTAACGGGCACCAGTTCTATATTCTCGTTATCTTCTTTATCAACTGTAATACTAAGCACTCTTAAATTAGCAGGGTTGCCTTTTGGTTTAGGCGCCCACTTCTCGTCAATTGTTTCATTGATCAATGCATCTATACTTACGTCAAAAAACACTGCTAATTTTTTTAGCAGATCATATTTCGGATCGGCACGATCTTCTTCATAAGCACCCACTAACGACCTTTTTATATCCATTTGGTCTGCAAATTGTTGTTGGGTTAAACCTTTTTTCTTTCTGAGAAATTTTAGGTTAGATGAAATTATTGACATAAAATTTGGAATTGCTAATTTTGTTAGTAACTTTATGCTCATAAAATTAGTAATTATTTTTTGACTACCAAAATTTATATCAAATGAAAAGGTTCATCTATATTATTACAGACAGAAACAGAAACAATTTGCACGTGGGTTTATGCTCAGACCTGGTTAAAACCCTGAAGTTTTACAGCGATATGCCGACCTTATTTTTTGATAGTGCCCAACAATTGAACCGCCTGGTATATTTTGAGGAGATCAACAACGAAGATATGGCGATGGAACGCTTTAAGTTTGTCAGCACCTTTACCCGCAGCCAAAAAGAAAAAATGATCAGATCTGTAAATGCGGATTGGGTAGACCTTACCATCGGTTTAAAATACGAGCAGGGGATACGTACCAGAACTTACGTTCGCCCGTCATTTGCATCGCGTATGCAAAAAGCTACTGCTTAATAAACTTAAGCGCGCCGGAGTTCATGCAATACCTTTTGCCGCCACGGTCGGCAGGGCCATCGTCAAATACGTGGCCAAGGTGTAAGCCTGTACTTTTTTCTACTACCTCTGTGCGTTCCATTCCGTAGCTGTTGTCGGTTACTACGGCTATTTTACTTGTATCAACAGGCCTAACAAAACTTGGCCATCCTGTGCCGCTGTCAAATTTATCGGCAGAATTAAATAATATTTCACCGGTTGCGGCACTCACGTATACACCTTTCTCGTGATTGTTCCAGTAAGCGTTTTTAAAAGGCGGTTCTGTGCCTTTGTTTACCATTATATCGTACTCGTTAGGCGTAAGCTTATTTTTCCACTTATCAGCCTGCACTTTTGTTGCTTTAGTATTATTGCTTTGCTGTCCGTTCATTTGTTCGCACCCAAACAAAACCAACGCGCTGAACAGAAATACATTTACTAACTTTTTCATCTTAAACTATTTAGTTATTAGTCGCTTAATAAGCTTTTTCCTTACAAATATTTAAAAGCTTATAAATTAAGTACGTTAGCGTGGTAAGTATAGTTTGTGATAAGATTAAATAGCTTTTGTTTTAGGGATTAATACACCATTTATGACATGAATTATACCATTGCTTTGTTCAATGTCATCAATTTCAATTGTGCTTTTGTTGCCGTTCTCGTCCGTCAAGATAATATTGTCGTTTTTATCTATTGTTGCCTTGATGGTGCAGCCCGCTAAAGTGATTAATACAGCTGTGCCTTTACCTTTGCGGATTTTTTTAGTTATACTTCTTTTATTCAATATACCCGAAACCGCATGGCAGGTTAATACATTGCACAGATCAAGATTATGAGCGGGTTTCATCAAGGTGTCCAGTTTCCCCGCGGGTAGTTTTTTGAAAGCCGCATTGTTAGGAGCAAATAGCGTAATCGGGCCTTTGCTCTTAAAAGTGCCGGTTAAGCCATCTACTCTGATGGCTTTTACCAGTATGCTAAACTCAGGATCGATGGTTAGGTTTTGGATAATATCTTTAGCAGCAAACATATCCACACCATCAACAGTCTTAACTTTTTTACTCTTGTTAATTTTCACCCTCACACTATCAGTAACAGGGGCCGAAGACATAGCCACTTTTTGCCCATAAGTTGTTATGCTTACACAAATCAGTATGAAAATTAATAAAGCCTTTTGCATATTACCGTTAATCCTAAACTCTACTTAACTATTTACACTACAGGTTGTTTTAAATAAAAAAAGCGACCAATAAAGCCGCTTCAGTTTTTTATTAAGTTGTTTACCAACCAGGTGTAAAGCCTAAGCCAAATACAGGCTTGCTAACATCATTACGGTTAATTGGGTAAGCCAGGTAAGGCTCTAACACAAAGAAACCAAATAAGTTAACCCGCATAGATATACCAAAACTTAATGCCGGTACACGCTGATTTGTGTTATAAACCGGTGCAATTACAGGTTTGCCATTAGCACCATTAATTACATTGCCAGATGCATCAGTTAGCGGTGCATACCCAATAATGTCCGGCGTTTTCTGGAATTTGATCTGGTTTCCTGCATTCCAGGCTAAACCGGCATCGAAGAATAAGTTTAATTCAGTAAACAGAAATTTCGATTTAATCTGTGATAATTTTTCTGGACCTGTAAATGGTAGCCTAACCTCAAAATTACCTACTGCAATGCGGTTACCCGATAACTGATCGACCGTAAACCCATTGGTGCTTACCTTGCTGCTATTATAAAAACTATCATACTCATATCCGCGAATCAGGAAAGGATACCCCACAAACATAGGGTACAGTAGGTCGTGCGTATCGCCAATCCGCCCATAGCCGTAAAAACGCGCGGCTAATGTTATGGGTGCGAGTCGTACATATTTACGCAGATCAATGCTTGGTGCAAAATAACGTGCAGTACCAAAATCATATTCGGCTTGCAAACGGTATCTATAACCATTTAAAGGTGATGCTATACCGAAGAATGAGTTATCGCCCACCAACGCCGTATTTACATTAAATAATGTAAACGGTTTAATGCTGATGCCATTGTTGTAGGGGTCTGATTCATAATCTGAGCGAGAAATATGCTGCCTGTCTGTAGCTATAGCCTGGTGAGATGTAGTGTCGTAATAAGTACTGTATCGGTCTACCCGGTAATAGTAATGCGATATACCAGTACCAAACTCAACGCGGCTGGTTTTCGAGAATGGATACGAAGTAAATATGCTTGCCTGATCCTGAAAAATACGGATCACATCGTAACGTTCCTGATCAACCGGTATATTTTTGCCCTGATAATTATAGGTTGACGGCACAAAGTTATAGTTCACATATTGGAAAGGAATATGCGATATAGACACGCCGAAATTCCATCTGCCTTGCTGGTTGATGTATGCCAGCTGGGCACCAAAATCATAGATCTGCCCATTTACTGAAGCCCCGGCATAAATCTGGTTTCGTCCTAATATATCACTAAATACACCTTGTATACCGCTGGCTAAACCTGCACCATAAGTACTTACGCCCACACCAACACCACTGCTTGCTAAATAATCGAGCTTAAATTGCGGGCGGTATGGCGTATTCTTGATAGAATCTGTAGGGATACGCGGATAGGCCAGATAGTTATTTAAATTGGCATTAATCAGATCAACTCCAACTGAGCGGGGAGGAGGCAGCATGGCCGCATCGAAATTGGTAAGCCCCGGATCTATAACTAATGGTTTAAACTCCGAAGCTTTGGCGTTATACAACGCGTATTTCTGCGAACGATAGTATGAGTAAACAATATCGTCGTTATTAGAAATGCTCAATGCCGGAGAATATTCTGTAATACCACTGATACCGGTAAACAGATCTGTCATCTGCTCGGTTTTACCGCTTGATGGGGTATACCGGTACATATTGCGGAAACCATCTTTATTCGACAGGAAATAGATTTGCGAACCATCTGCCGAGTATTGCGGGTTAAGATTATTAGCCCCGTTAAATACTTTAATATCCGTTATCTTATGCGTAGCCAAATCCAACTCGGCCAGGTTAAAGGTAATTTCCTGGGTTAGCGATTGATCGTAAGTGGTACGGTCTGATGAAAAGATGATCTTTTTACCATCCCTCGAAAAGCTGGGCTGGTAATCAGAATACTTGTCATTTGTGAGCTGGGTTACCTTTTTAGTATCCAGATTGTAGCTATATAAATCGCCCTGACCTTCTGACATCCCCTGGAAAACAATATCCTTGCCATTCGGCGACCACGATAGGTTACTGAACTGTTCTGCTTTCCCCATGGAAACATCCTGTAATACATGCCCGCCCGGGATACTCACAATCAGCATCCGGTTACGGCCACCTTTAAATACACTGAATGCAAATTTCTTCCCATCAGGCGACCAGGTTCCAGCCGATTCGATAAAGTTAAACTCGTCTATGTGGGTGTTAGATATTTTACTCGTGAGTTTCCTGATGACTCGCCCTGTTTTGGCATCCGCGAGGTAGAGATCGACCGTAAACAAATCCTTTTCCGACAGGAAAGCCAGATATTTACCATCCGGACTAATGGCCGGCGCAACGTTCATCTCACCAGCGTTCTTATTGTCGATGAGCCTTTTACCAATAGGTTTCTGAACCGTATCTATTAAAAATGGCTTGTAAGTGGCTTCGATAGAATTTTTCCACAGCTTGGATAATGTTTTATCATCATAACCAAACGTTCGCCTGATACCATATTCCAGACCAAAACGGGCTGTATTTTTAAAGAAAGGAACGATGATCGTATCGCCATAAGTAGAACCTAAAAACGACCAGAATGCTTCACCATATCGATAAGGGAAGTATTTAGTACTCTCTGTCAAATCTTTGACCGTAGGTATATCATGGTTCAGATAAGCATCGCGCATCCACATTGCGGTGTAGGCATCCTTTTTACCGAGCGAAAGATACTCGGCCATACCCTCAATCATCCATAGCGGCAAGTTATTAAGGCTTGCCAAACTGGTTGTATCGCTTTGCAGTAAAGAATGGTATTGAAATGCGTGTACCAACTCGTGGCCAATTACGTGGCGTGTAGTTTGGTTGGTTTCCATTACTGGCATTACTACCCGATTTTTTAATCCTTCGGTAACACCGCCCGTGCCTACACTAATTTCGCCATCAATAGCGGTAGTCTGCTGAAAATCGGGGTGATTGGCGTACAGGACAATCGGGTTAGCCTTACGAAAGGTATCCCTGAAAATCTGCTGATGTAAGGTATACCAAAGCTCGCTTTCTTGTGCAAAGCGCTTAACGAGACTATCATTTTTCATGTAATAATAGATCTCGAAATGCGGGGTTTTATAAACCTTAAACTTCAGATTTTTATAACGAACCTTGTTTTGCCCAAAGTACTGTGCATTTGCTTTGTGCGCATTTAACAGTACCATTACCAGGCAAAGCGAGGCAATAACAAGCCGTTTTAATTTATGTAACGCTGGGTATAGTTTAGGCATATAATCAGCAAGTTATCGTTTGTTAAATTTAAACAATTATGTTCATCAAAATGGTGTGGTCGGCTGTGTTGTTGGCGGTTCTACCGGTACAGGTACAGCCTGTGTAGTATCAATCGGTGCCGACAAAGTATCTGCAGAGGTAGTATCAACCGAAATACGTGGCGACGGGCAATTATATTCTTTCGTAATTTTGCCCCACGGTTTCGGGAAAGGCCCTGGCTGATAACCACTTTTCGGATCGGCATAAACCTTTTCCATAAAACGGCCGAATATCGGCAGTGCAGTATGTGATCCCTCACCACTTTCTGATGTATTGAAGTGTACGCTGCGATCATCAGCACCAACCCAGATACCTGTTACCAGATCTTTGGTGATACCCATATACCAGCCATCAACATAATCGCTCGATGTGCCGGTTTTACCGCCAATCTGGTTGCTTTCTTTTTTCCATAAGCCCGGATATTCCCAAAGGGCTTGCGAAGTACCACCCGGTTCTTCCATACCACCACGGAACATGTACAGCATCAGCCATGCAATTTCGTCGCTCAGTACTTTTTCTGTCTTCAATGTAAACTCTTCCAATAGGCCACCACTTTGATCGGTTATCTTGGTTACGAGCAAAGGATCGATTTTGTTGCCTCTGTTTAAAAAAGTACTGTAAGCACGTACCATTTCAAAAACAGAAACATCATTTGAGCCTAATGATACCGAAGGCACAGACTTAAGCGGGCTTTCGATACCACATTTGTGTGCATATTGAACCACTTTGTCCCAACCCACTTTCTCAGTCAGTTGCGCGGTTATAGAGTTAACCGATTTACCCATAGCCCAACGCAGCGACATTTCGCGGTACGAGAATTTAAAGTCGGCGTTGTTTGGCGCCCAAACATCGGGCTTGCCGTTATCCATATAACTGATAGATACCGGCTTATCGGTAAATTTATCGCAAGGGGTATAACCGTTATCCAACGCGGTTAAGTAAGCAAAGGGCTTAAATGTAGAACCCGCCTGGCGTTTAGATTGGTTTACGTGGTCGAAGTTGAAGTACTTATAATCGATACCGCCCACCCAAACCTTAATTTTACCGGTGGTTGGCTCAATGGTCATCATCCCGGTGTTCAGGATTTTAGCATAGTATTTAATAGAGTCAATGCTTGATAGGGTAGTATCGCGATCGCCATTCCAGCTAAAGATCTTCATCTTTTTAGGCTTCTTAAAATAGGCCTGTATTTGCACGGTATCGCCTTTATATTTCTTGTCTAACAGATCGTAGATTGGTAGTTTCTGCTCGGCCTTTAACACGAAATCTTTAATCTCCACACCGTGCGAATCGCGCCATGGAGCTTTTTTACCCCAAATGCTGTAGAAACGCTTTTGCAGCATCTTCATTTTCTCGTTCACTGCTTCTTCGGCATACTGCTGCAGGCGCGAATCGATAGTGGTATAAATCTTCAAGCCATCCTGATACAAATCATAATCATTGGCTTTTAACCATTTATCCAGCCATTTTTCTACCGCGTGGCGGATGTATGAATCGCCCTGAGAATCATTCTCAACATAACTCAAATCAAGATCTAAAGGCTTTTTAGTGTTTTCGTCGTAAATGGTTTTATTGATATAACCATATTTTTGCATTTGGCCCAATACGGTGTTACGGCGCTCGATAGAACGTTCAGGATAGCGGATTGGGTTATATACCGATGTTCCTTTCAGCATACCGATCAGCATGGCTGCCTGTGCAGGGTCGACCTCATTAGGGTTTTTATTGAAATATTTTAGCGTAGCTGTTTTTATACCGAATGAATTATTGCCAAACGGAACGGTGTTAAAATACAGCGTGAGAATTTGCTGTTTGGTGTATAAATGCTCTATTTTAAAAGCAGTAAGCCATTCTTTACATTTATAAACTATGGTACGTAATACCGGGATATGTTTGATAACACCCTGCGATTTACGCTTACGGGTTGAAAACAAATTCTTAGCCAGTTGTTGTGTTATGGTACTGCCACCACGTTTGTCGCCTTTGGCAGTTGATAATACGCTGGTAGCGAACGAAAAGAAATCGACGCCCGAATGCTTATAAAAACGTGCATCCTCGGTTGAGACGAGCGCGTTGATAAGGTTGGGTGAAATGTCTTTAAATTCGACAGGGGAGCGGTTTTCTTTGTAGAATTTGCCGAGAAGCTTACCATCGGCCGAGTATATTTCTGACGAAACCGACATGGTAGGAGTTTTAATATCCTGCATATCAGGCGTGTACCCAAACAACCAAAGGAAGTTAAGCTCTATGGCACAGAAAAATATAATTACGAAATAGATGAAAATTAAAAAACTACGTAGGAATATATTGTTTATTCGTCTGAACATTGGGTAAAGATGTGAAATTAAGCCACTATTTCATAGTGATCAACAAATATTAACAACGTAATTAAAACCACGAAATTTTACTTAAAATACTTAATAATTTTACTAATGGATAATATAGTTCAGGAATTTAAAATAACAGGCGAAAAAAAGGTTTCTTTAAATGACTACGACACCGCTTACACAAGTTCGTACAAAAAGGATGATGCCGAAGAGGTTCTAACTAATTTGATTAAGGAAACTGCCGAACTGCAAACTAAACTCTACGCAGATAATAGCTACTCGCTCCTTATCATTTTTCAGGCGATGGATGCGGCTGGTAAGGATGGGGCAATTGCTCATACCATGTCGGGCTTAAATCCGCAGGGCTGCCAGGTTTACAGCTTTAAACAACCAAGCGCCGAAGAACTGGATCACGACTTTTTATGGCGACACTATATTGCCCTGCCCGAGCGCGGCCGCATTGGTATCCATAACCGTTCGCATTACGAAAACGTGCTCATCACTAAAGTGCACCCTGAATTTATAATAGGAGAGCGGATACCGGGTATAAATAAGGTTGAGGACATTACCGACGACTTTTGGAAAGACCGCTATAAAAGCATCAAAGAATTTGAAAAACACTTAACCCGCAACGGCACCAAGATCATCAAATTCTTTCTCCACTTATCAAAAGACGAACAGAAAGACCGTTTTCTCAAACGTTTGGATACACCTGCCAAAAACTGGAAATTCTCTGCCGCAGATATCGAGGAGCGCAAATATTGGAAAGATTATATGAAGGCTTATGAAGATGCCATCAACATCACATCAACCGATGATGCGCCATGGTACATTATCCCGGCTGATAAAAAGTGGTTTACAAGGATTGCTATTTCGAGTATAATCCTCGATACGATGAAAAAAATGAATTTGAAAGACCCGGTGATTTCGGCGGAAGAAAAAGCCAAATTTGATGGAATCAGGAAGATGTTGGAGGAAGAGAAATAGATTTCTGGACAGAAGGACAAAAGAGTAAAGACCACCATTGCCGTCATTGCGAGGAACGAAGCAATCGCGAACTATACAGAGTGGCTCTGTATGCAGGGGATTGCTTCGTTCCTCGCAATGACGGAACTTACGATGCTTATTTCGACTCCCTGGTAAAAGTACCTGCATCAACAAAACTGCTTTTACCATCCTTAATAGCAATTGCTTTAACGGTTGTTGTTGCTGAAATTGAAAATGGTTTGCTATAAATTGTCGATGCTGCTGTAGGAGTACTGCCATCTAATGTATAGTAGATCTTAGTGTCCTTCTCCGCGCATTTAATTTCCATACTAAAAGGTTGGCTGAATGTTTTAGCTGAAGTACTGAAATATGGATTAGAGATAATCAAATCATCTGTTATTTTAGAAGTAGGTTTTTCCAGGTCATTTACAAACAGCTGATTAGGCAAACGCCCCATAAACACTTCAAATTCGCCGCCATTGATAATGTCATCATTGGTGATATATAGTTTATTGTAGGCATGTTTAGCCAGGTTCATACCCTGTAAATAGATATTACCTCGACCAACACTTGCATTTGCATTAAGGATGGTAAACTTCTTACCATTCTCAAGATTAATCACCGCCTTATCAAACTGCGGCAAACCAACCTGAAATTGATTTTGCCCCGGAGCAATATTATATAAGCCCAATGAGCTCATCACATACCAGGCCGACATTTGTCCGCAATCTTCATTGCCGGCCAATCCATCTGGCTTGGCGCTGTAAAGCGTATTCATGATCTTATTAAGATAAAGCCGTGTCTTATTGGGGTTTTCTGTAAAATTAAACAAATAAGCCATGTGGTGGCTTGGTTCGTTACCATGCGCATATTGGCCGATTAATCCACTTATATCATCCTGCTTACGGCCTGTGAGTGGCTCGGTTGTAGTAAACAATTCATCCAGTTTGGCTTCAAAAGCTTCTTTACCGCCAATACGGTTCATAAGCCCCTCCACATCCTGTGCCACCAGGAAAGAGTATTGCCAGGCATTACCTTCGGTATAATTATCATTTACATCGGTAGCTTTAAATGGTGTAAACCAGCCACCATTGGTACGGCCTTGCATAAAACCATTTTCGGTATTATTTAAGTTTTTCCAGTACTGAGCACGTTTAATATACTCATGGTAATCGGCATCATGATTCAGCATTTTGGCCATTTGGGCAATGCACCAATCATCATAAGCGTACTCTAAAGTTCTTGAAACGGATTCGTGTATGTCATCAATAAGTACTGCGCCATTTTTTCGGTATGAATCGAGACCAAACTGGTCGCGATTTACAGTAGCCTTCATATCTGTAAAAGCTTTTTCGGCATCAAAATCCCTGATACCTTTAGCATAAGCATCAACAATAACCGGGATAGAGTGATTACCAGTCATGCAAAAGGTTTCGTTCGATGCCAGTGGCCATACAGGCAACACTCCACCCTGATCATACATCGTTAAAAAGCTTTTTACAAAGTCGAGGGTGCGTTTACGGTCAATCAGTGCAAACAATGGGTGTTCTGCCCTGAAGGTATCCCACAACGAGAAAACCGTATAATAAGTAAAGCCATCTGCCTTATGCACCTGTTGGTCCATGCCACGGTATTGGCCGTCTACATCGCTGTAAACATTTGGGGCTAGCATGGTATGATATAAAGCGGTATAAAATATAGTTTGCTTTTGTTTAACGTAGTCAATGGGTTTTTCATTACCTTTTTTAGAGGATACTTTATTCGCCCCATAAGGGTTATAAGTAGCATTTTGCTGTTGTTGCTGCGATTGCATATTAGGCGCACCGCCTTCAATCTCAATCTTAGCTAAGGCATTTATCCAGGTGGTTTTGGCTTCTTTTTGTACACGCTTAAAATCGAAGTCGGGAACTTCGGCATTCAGGTTTTTTAATGCACCATCTGCACTTACCGATGAGATCCCTACTTTGGCGATAACCTCTTTAGGGTCATCAAATGTGATGTACATCTTTATATTTTTGCCCTGTAATTTTTCTTTTCCGTGTTGTACAACATCATTTAAGGCTATACCATAAGTTTTCAACGGTTTAGAAAACTTAGCGTAAAAATAAACCGATTGATCTTTAGCCCATGATTTAGACCGCCGAAACCCACGGATCTCATGATCGTTCACCACCTCAATCCATGAATCCAGAACCTCATCCCGGTGTTTCAGATCTATGATGATATTGGCATCGCCAGAATTTAAGAAGGTATACCGATGAACACCCACACGTGTTGTAGCTGTAAGCTCTGCGTCGATGTTATATTTCTCTAAATGCGTTTTATAATAACCAGGGGTTGCTATCTCGTTCTTCTTTTTAAATACAGAGCGATAATCAGTATTCAGCAATTTGGGATCGCCGGTGGTGGGCATAAACAATACATCGCAATAATCTGCAATGCCGGTACCGCTTAGATGGGTGTGTGAGAAGCCATAAACCACCGTATCGGTATAATGATAGCCTGAGCAACCATCCCAGCCTTCGAGCCTTGTATCGGGACTTAGCTGCACCATTCCAAATGGCACAACAGCACCGGGGTAGGTGTGCCCATGGCCGCCTGTGCCAATAAAGGGATCAACCAAAGGTGTGTAATCCTTTTTCTTTTGAGCTGATGCTGTGGTAATATAAAGCAGGGCAAGCAGCGTTAAAAAGGGCTTGCAGATGTTTGTTTTTCTAAGATGCATTATTTCGGTTACAGGTAACAACACGCAAATTAACAAGATTACCGGTATGTACCAACAAAAAACGCCCCGTGATTTACGGGGCGTTTTATTCATTTTTATGATTTTTTGATAGCGCCTATTTTGGCTAACAGTTTCCTGTTTTCGCGCCTGTGGATCAATCGATGCACAATGGCGTAAATAATAGGAAGAATCAGTAAGGTCAATATAGTTGAGGTTACCAAACCACCGATAACCACAATGGCCAAAGGTTTCTGTGTTTCTGAACCGATACCGGTTGATACCGCAGCCGGCATTAAACCAATTGCGGCCATCAGGGCAGTCATTACTACCGGACGAACACGGGAGATAACACCTTCCAAAATTGCAGTATCCAGCGGCATCCTGGCATCCAGATTTTTGCGGAATACCGAGATCAGGATCACACCGTTCTGGATACAAACCCCGAACAAGGCGATGAAACCAATACCTGCAGAGATACTGAAGTTGATACCTGTAATATGCAGGGCTAAGATACCACCAATTAAAGCGAACGGTACGTTAAGGATTACCAGTGTGGCATCTTTGGCGTTACCGAATGTCATGAACAAGATCAGGAAGATCACCAGTAAACAGATCGGCACCACATGCGATAATGTTTTTGATGCACGGATCTGGTTCTCAAACTCACCATTCCAGGTAAAGCTGTAGCCATGATCTAATTTTACTGCTGCACCAACTTTTTGCTGGGCTTCGGCAATGGTACTACCTAAGTCGCGGCCACGCACCGAGAATTTAACAGCGATGTAACGCTGGTTATTATCACGATAAATAAATGCTGGACCAGTTAGGGTTTTAATGGCCGAGATTTCTTTAATCGAAATCTTAGCACCATTCAACGTCGGCACCATCAGGTTCTCGATCTTTTCCTGTGTATCGCGGAAATCTTTTTGATAACGAACGCGGATATCAAACTTGCGCTCGCCTTCATAAAGCTGGGTTGCGGCTTTACCACCGATAGCCATCTCGATAACAGCATTGGCATCGGCAGTAGAAACGCCATATAAGGCCATCTTGCGCTGATCCAATTCTATCCTGAATTCGGGCTGACCTAAGTTGCGCAGCACACCTAAATCTTCAACACCCTGGATATTTTTCAACACGGCCATAACCTGGTCGGCTTTATGATCCAGCACGTCAAAATCTTGTCCGAATATTTTAACCGCCATTGATGCTGGTACACCGGCAACAGCCTCAGCCACGTTATCGCTGATCGGTTGCGAGAAGTTGTAGATAATGCCCGGGTATTTGCTCAGCTTCTTATACATATCGGCAATAAGCTCATCTTCGGTAATATTGCGTTTCCACTCTTTGTGCGGCAGTAAATCCACCTGGATCTGTACGTTAAAGAAACCTTTAGGGTCGGTACCGTCATTGGTACGGCCAACTTGCGACAGGGTTTGTTTAACTTCCGGATAGGTTGATAAGATCTCGCGCATTTTGTTGGTCACGTTCACCGAACTTTCGAGCGATGTACTCATTGGCAACTGTGCAGTTACCCATAATGCACCTTCGTTCAATTGTGGTAAGAACTCTGTACCCAAAAATTTGGCAGAAGCAAAAGTTAAAACCATGATCACTAATGACACGATTAAGCTTAACTTCTGATTTTTATAAGTGAAGGTAAACATGCGGCGGATACCGTTTTCGAAGAACAGTACAACCGGGTTATGTTTCTCTTTTACGTTTTTGTTCAGTAAAATACTCGATAGGGCAGGTACCAGTGTTAAAGTAAATATTAACGCTCCAATTAAGGCAAAACCTAAAGTGTAAGCCAATGGTGAGAACATTTTACCTTCTACCTTTTGGAAAGCGAAGATGGGAACCAAGCAGGTAAGAATGATAACCTTAGAGAAGAAGATGGATTTACCCATCTCTGTACCCACGTTTTTAAACAAGCTTAGTTTAGCCAGCTTGTTAAATTTCTCCATACCAACCTGGTGCGCCTTATGATCCAGCGCTACGAAGATTCCCTCAACCATTACCACGGCCCCGTCGACGATGATACCAAAATCGACAGCACCCATTGATAACAAGTTGGCGCTCATGCCTTTTAATCGCAAACAGATAAAGGCAAATAACAACGCTAACGGAATAACCAGTGTTACGGTTAAAGTGGTACGCCAGTCGGCCATGAACAGGAATACGATAACAGTTACCAGGATAATACCTTCGCAAAGGTTATGGATAACCGTTTCAGTACAAAAGTCCATCAAATTGGTACGATCGTAAAACGTATCGATCTTCACATCCTTCGGCAAAACGTTTTCGTTCAGGTCTTTTACCTTGTCACGAACGCGTTCCAATACCTCGGCAGGGTTTTCACCTTTACGCATTACCACAATACCTTCAATGGCATCGTTTTGCTTATCGCGGCCAACCTGGCCTAAGCGTGGTAAACCGCTTTCTTTTATTTCGGCAACGTCTTTGGCTAAAATCGGTACGTTGTTTACGTTCTTGATAATGATGTTCGAGATCTCATCGGTATTATTAATTAAACCGATACCCCTAACTACATACGCCTGGTCGTTTTTCTCAATTACATCTCCACCCACGTTAATGTTACTGCGGTTAATGGCATTGAAAACGTCAAGCGAGGTCAGCTCATATTTACGCAGCAGGGAAGGGTTAACACTTACTTCGTAGGTTTTTTCTTCACCACCAAAGCTGTTCACATCGGCTACGCCGGGGATAGCTTTAAACTGACGGTCTAACACCCAATCCTGAATAGCAGTAAGCTCGTGCAGTGATTTGGTGCGGCTTTTTAAAGTATAACGATAGATTTCGCCGGTTGGGCCATAAGGTGGCTCAACCTCCGGCTTAACACCGTCCGGAAGATCAGCATTGCTTAAACGGCTTAATACCTGCTGGCGCGCAAAGGCATCATCAACACCGTCATCAAAAATAATACGGATATAAGATAAACCGAATGAAGAGGTGGTACGCAGGTTAGATTTGCTCTGAACCGAGTTCAACACAGTCTCCATCGGGATGGTAATCATCTTTTCAACCTCCTCGGCACTACGTCCCGGCCATTGGGCTATGATGATGATCTGGGTATTGGTAACGTCGGGAAACGTTTCAATAGGTGTATTGCTATAGCTCCATACCCCTAAACCAGCCAGTACCGCCGTCATAAAGAAAACGAAGTACCGGTTTTTCAGGGAAAATTGTATGATGCCTTTAATGAATTTATTCATTGTTTCAATTAATCAATAATTAGCGATTAAACTTAATAAACTACTGTTAATCAATATTATTCAGCAGTTAATGCATCATATAACATCAGCTGATTTTTTGATACAACCAGGTCGCCGGGTTTTAAGCCAGAGCTGATATATGAAACATCATCAACGCTTTTTATAACGCTTACTTCGCGCACCTTTAAATCGCATTTGCTGTTGTAAACCACTACAAAATATTTGCTGTTATCAAAAACTACAGCCTTAGCAGGGATTGATACAGCCTGCTGGTTTTCGCTGTTGCTGATGGTTACGCTGGTAAACATTTCAGGCTTTAAAAGCATCTCTGTGTTAGGCAATACAATTTTAATTTTCATTACCTTGTTATCAGGATCAAGCACCGAGCTAATCTCATTTACCTTGCCTGTAAATACTTTACCAGGGTAAGCCAGGGTAGTTACTTTAGCAGTATAACCTTGTTTAACCTTACTGATGTCAGACTCGAACACGTTAGCCCAGATCCAAACATCCTGCATATTAGAGATAGTGAACATGCTCCCCGCGTTATCCTGGCGAATGAAGCTTCCTTGTGTAATGTTCTTCTCAACAATAAAACCGCTTTGTGGCGCCTTAACAACTAAAGTACCCGTTGCACTGGTGTTACCACCGCCATTGATAGCCAATTGTTGTTTTATTTTGCTGCTGGCAGCTACGGCTTTATTATAGTTTTCCTGAGCTTCGGTATAATCACGTTCGCTCGAGATACCGTTTTTGTATAAATATTCTGCCTGTGAAAGCTGGCGTTTAGCAATTGCCAGGTCTGCATTGGTTGATGTTAAATCGGTATAATTACCTGCAACATCGGCACTGCGGATAACAGCCAGGGTTTGGCCTTTGGTTACCCTGTCGCCCAAGGATACTTTAACTTCTAAAACCTGCCCGCTCGAGAACGGGAACACTTTAACTACATTATTATCATCAAAAGAAACCTCGCCCGATAGGTTCAGTTCATCTTTCATGGTGGTTGTTTTAGCAGTATCAATGGTAATTAGCTTGGCCATTGAATCGCTTACACATACCTGTTTATTTTCAACAGTTTCTTCTGTTTTATGCTTACACGCAGCAAGCAACGTTAAAGCGGCAAAACCGGTTACTAACGCTTTTGTCTTCATCATTTATAGTTTGTTGTTATCGAGTTAAAATTAATTATGGCTTAATTACGGTAACGCCAACGGCAAAGTTGAGGTCGGCGATAGATTTCTGCAGGTTATATTGCTGCTGCAAAATCTTAAGTTTGGTGTCTTTATAGCTATCAAAAAAGTCTATAAACTCCACTAAACCAATCTGGCGCTGCTTTAAGCTGGTCGACATGGCATTAAACAACTTGTCGTACTGCTCATTAAACTGCGTTTGCTGTGTAGTAAACAATTGCTGGTTCAGTTTATACTGATTAATAGCTTGTACTACATCATTACGTAAACGCACCTCATTATCCTGCAAAGTAGCCTGCTGGCTCATTACATCGTACTTGGCCGATTTAATATTGCCCTGGTTGCGGTTAAACACGGGTAGGGGAAGGCCGATTTGTAAACCGTAGTAGTTAGGAGCGTAACTGCTATTTTTATCGTACGAACCACCGATAGTAATATCTGGTGCAGCCATTGCTTTTTGTAAAGCCAGGTTATGCGTAGATGAGTTTAACTGATATTGGTTCGATAAATAATCGGGGCGGTTAGTTTTGGCCTGTTCAATTAAGGCAACTGCGTCAAGATTTACATCCTGTACAGGTTTGTCGTCGATAATTGGCAAAACAAAGCTGGTTTCTTTTACGTGCAACAGGGTTTTAAGTTCTGTTTGCAGTTCATTGATCTGGCGGCTGTTCTCAACCATATCGTTTTGTAAGCCAAATAATAAGGCTTTTAAACGGATTAGGTCTTTCATAGAAGTGTTGCCTGCATCGAAAGTTTTTTGCGTTGCATCAACAAGGTTACCTGCAGCTGTAATTTCTTTCTGATAAACCTGGCCTTGCTGAACCAAAGTAGCAACCTGACCAAAATCGAGTTGCAAATTGTAGCGCAGGTTACGCATCAGATCATTAAAAGCAGCTTCCTGAATTTGTGCATTATCTTTAGCAACCTGTATTTGTTTGCCACGTTTGCCGGCGGTAGTAAATACCTGGCTTAATTGTACAAACACCTGTCCGTAACCGTTTGAGTGGTCGAAGAATTTTCGGCTTGCACCGTCCCAGATGTTTTGATCGGTACTGAGGGTGGGGTTGTCCCAAAGTTTAGCCTGATCGATAAGTGCTTTAGTTGATTCTACATTATACTTTTGCGCAACCAAACTTAAGTTGTTCTGCAGAAATTGCTTTTCAGCATCCTGAAAGTTAAGCCTAAGTGTATCTGTCTGTGCTTTAGCGGTTAAGGTAGAAAAAAGTGTAAGAGCGGGTAATAAAAAAGTTAGATTCTTTAGTTTTTGCATGTTTCTGATCCCTATTCAACGTTACAAATCTTATAAACAGATATGAATTTTAGATGAAGTAATAATGCAAAACCTTCATTTTATTGCGGAATTACATTTTTATAGATCACATCGAAACTATTTTCGTAATGATGCCCTCCATCTAAAAGTATTACCTTGCAATTTTGTTTTGGCAGCTCATTAAGGGGAACGTCATCCTCGTCTTTTCCGAAAAAGCATGTGATTTTAACGTCGGTCATTTTCTCAATTTCGGCAGGTACTTTCAACTCCCTGTCGGACGAACCAAAGTTTAGTAAATCTGATACATGCACTTCAAAATCTGTATCCTTAGATGGCGATAACAAGCCTACATTATGTACTCTTTTTTTGATAGCCTCCGGTAAACGGTTGTAAATAAACGGCATTACATCGGCACCGAACGAATAACCCACCAGCACAATATTTTCCTTTTTCCAAAGTGCCGAATATTTTTCAATTAACGTTAAAGCATCTTGTGCAGTTTGTTCCGGCGTTTTCTTGTCCCAGAAATATTTTAAGGAATTGAGGCCAACTACAGGGATGCCATGCGATGCAAATTCAGAAGCGATTTGCTGGTCGAAGCCCGTCCAGCCGCCATCGCCCGAGATCATCAAAACCATATCATTGGTTTGGGCTGAACCCGTTGCTTCGGTTACTTTGATGGGCAAATCAATTTTCATGCTTGCTTCATTTGGCGCAAGTGCTTCCTGTGTTATAGATAACAAGTGAGCGTAAGCTTGTTTGAATTGCGGAACCCAGTTTTTTTCGACGGTATAACCGTGACCCACTTTTGGCAGCGAAACAACTTCGGCATGAGGCACCTTTTTAAGGAATGCAACGGTTGAGGCATAATCACAAATTTGGTCTGTAGTGCCCTGCATGGATATAAATGGTGCACTTAAATTACTAACCGGGCCAATATCATAACCCTTGTTATCATTTCGTTTAATACACTCAAATTTACCCGAACCTTTGCAAAGCGGTTTGTTGATATCAAGATCGGGACAAAATCCAAATGCAATTGCACCTTTAAATGTATTCTGCGGAGCTTGGGCCAACAAACCATAAACCAATGTGGCGCCTGACGAATAACCTAATAAGATTGGCGTGAAATAAGTTTTATAGCCCATTTCTTTCTGCACAAACTGGCTCATTTCCTCAAAATCGGTAGCCGGGTAAAGGCATTCAGCTTTGCTCTCGCGCATGTATTTGAGGATATGGCGAACATCAACTCCAATCAATAAAGTATTCGGCGATTTAACCTTAAGGGCAATACTTTCAATACCCTCGTTCCAGCCACCATCACCTGATACGCAGATAATTACATTATTGACCGCTTGGGTTGGTTTATATAAGTACATATAACCGAAGCCGCTGTAACGAATGGAGTCTGTGGTGAGGAGTTTGGCCTGGGTGGAGGTGGTGATTAAAGCCAGAATAAGTACTAATATGTGCTTTTTCATTAAGTCTGAATTATTACCGTCATTGCGAGGAACGAAGCAATCCCCGATTAGCAGAGCCTCTCTGTAGAGTTCGCAATTGCTTCGTACCTCGCAATGACGCGCTTATTTATGATAGGTATGTCTTATATATTTAAATCCGAAATCGAACCTCCGAAATCCGAAATCCCTATGGTTTCATAACTTTCGATATCGCCATAGGCAATTGCAATAAATCATAAGTATTCTCATAAACCAGATATTTATTGCGCCACAGCGGATCGAACTTCTCTTTAAAATCCCTCAACCCACGATAATGCCTAAACTGCTGGATCTTCTCATAAGCAAACTTGATGGTACGCTCGGGCAGATCTTGTGCCTTTTCGATACCCGACATAGGAGCGAGGCCCATATTCAAATACTGGTAGCCTTTGCCTTTGCAATAGTTAATCAGCTCGATAATCAGTACATCCATATTACCACCCGGTGCATCAGCCGTTTTACGGATTAGATCGTAAGTGGCTTCACCGGCGGCATAATCGGGGATTACGTTCAGGAAAGCCAATACCTTTTCATCCTCGTTTTCTAAAGTAATAATAGGTTGATTCTTCAACTGATCCCAATCAAACATACCTTGTGAGAATACAAGCTCTTCGCGGTCCATAGTGCGGAGCCATTCGTCGCTTACCAGTTTTAGTTTTTGCAGTAACCCCTCTTTAATTGGCGCTTCATATATTTTGGTGATGAAGCCTTTTTTCTGCATACTGTTAACCGCGTTACGCATTGATTTACGATCTTTACCTTCAAGCGTGAAAGTATTCAAATCCAGTATCGCTTCCTGGCCAATCACCATCCACTTTTTACCCAGATAGCCAAACAAATCGAGGCTGATGCCATCCACACGGTAATAAGCCGGTTTAATTCCCTGGTGCTGACAAAAACGCTCGAATTCACGCAAAATATCAGATTTGGTGCTCACGTTATCCTCGCAAACCGGCTCCTCCAGTACAATAGCGAAGTTATTAGCTACGCGATAAGCCAGAAAACCTTCATGCGCTTCGGAAAAGAAGAAGAGCTTATCGGCATAAGTTTTAAAGTAATCGACAGGAGAGTTGCCATACTTTTCTAAGAGATTATTAGCATCGTGAAGCTCGGTTTCGTCTATCTCACGCTCCAGAAAATAAGGTTTGATAAACGCATAAAAGACTAACCCAATAGCTACAACCCCAAAAACATTGATAGAATAAAGGAAAGTATGCGCGAACCGGGTATGCGGAACAATGCCACCCGAGTTAAGCAGAATGAAATTATCGAAAGTGCTGCGTATAGCAGCTACAAGCGAGAAATCAATATCGAAATGTTTTTTATCCAGATAATAAAAACCTACAATGCCGTATATAGTTACAGCTGCAAAAATCCACAAGGCAGCACCCAGGCTAAGGCTTTGCAGGTTGCGGTTGGTACGGATATAATATTGCTTCTGGGTAAGTAAAAGCGCAATCAATACAAATAGCGCAACCAACGATTCCTCATAATCAAAAGCCTTGGTAATGTGTCCGATTAAGGAAAATACACATAAAGCTAATGCAAAATACCAGGCATTGCGCAGTCCTCTGATGAGGAAAGCCGATGTTACAATCAGTAATATACCAATAATGATAACCAGGAAATTGGAGAAATAAATTGCTTGTACAGGCAGGAATTCACTCAACAACTTCACCCTCGATTTAATGGCTGGCGTTGATACCGAAATGATATTAACCATCCCCAAACCAAACAGCAATATGGCAGGAAAAATTCTTAAGATAAGATTGCCTTTATTAAATATAAAGCTAAATATCCCGGCAACCAGCGGTAACCAAAACTCGAACAAGCGATAGAGCAGGGTAATGGCCGCAGCCTCTGTTGTGCTGAAGCCACCGTAATGTTTCAGGAACAAAGTGAGTGACAATTCTATCGCACCCATGCCCCGCAAAAACGGAGAGATGATGAGGAACAGCGTGGCGATAATGTACCCCACAGCTGCCGCCTCGAATGATGGAACTTTACCTATGGCGGCCATTGCGATGAGTAAATGAGCTATCCCCATAAACTCGATCAGTAACGAAATCAGTACTGTTTGGATGAAGGCTTTGTAAGAGAATTTATCGGCCATAATCTCGTTCCAAATCAACTCAATCTCCGGACTTATGCGAATAATCAGCCTAAAAACTATTCCTCTTTTAAGTAATGAAAAAGTAGCCCATAATAGCACAATAATGAGCAGTCCGACACTACCGAAGGCCCACATTTCGCCCACAAACTGCTGGTTGGTGAGCATCAGCCAAAGCATCACCGGGATGGCCACCAAAAACACGGTGAAGATGCCTACAAAACCATAGATATAAGAGGCAAAATTGATGCGGCTTTTAGAGACATTTTTTTGCTCAATTTCCTTAGTGAAAAATGCCAGGGAAGTGACACCACCGCCGGGCAAAAAAACGCTGATGAAGTTGCGTTTCAGAAAAAGCTTGATGCCATCCCAGAGTTTTATGCGTGCACCAACCGTACGGAAACTGTACACATACATGTAAGCCTGGGTGGCTATGTATAAGAGGGTAAGGCAAATGCCGATGATGATCCAAACTGCTTTTGAACCGCGGAGCACACTGCCGGTACTCTTTAGTTCGGCTGATTGGTGGCGGATAAAATAAACGGCAAACAGCAGGAACAGAAACCCTAAAATTTCTTTAAAGTAAAAGTTCTTGTTTTTTAGATGTATCTGATAGCTCTTCATCTTTAACTTATCCCTCGTTCAATGATGCAATGTTCAAGAACCGGGATGAAGTTAAAGTGAAGTTCAATTATTCATCATTCCGGTATAGTAAACACGTCGGCATCCTTTAAAAAAGGGAAATAACGCCGTGCTTTAATAACTTCTTCTTTCAGTATCGAGAAAGTGTAAACATCTTCTTCGTCCCGTTTATAGTAAACAACGTTACCGGCCGGGTCAATACATTCCGAATCGCCCGAATGGTAAACCTCGTTACCATCGTGCCCCACACGGTTAACACCAATAACGTACGCAAGGTTTTCAATAGCTCGCGCAGGTATTAATGTGCGCCAGTGTAACGATCGTTTTTCGGGCCAGTTGGCTACCACAATCAGCAGGTCGTATTCGGCATTAACATTACGCAGCCATACCGGGAAACGTAGATCGTAGCATATTACCGGGCAAATTTTCCAGCCGTTTAATTCTACAATTAATTTCTCTGTTCCGGCCGTGTAAGTATCTTCTTCTTTGGCCATGGTAAACAGGTGGCGTTTATCATATTGGGCATAAGTGCCATCGGGGCGCATCCAGATGAGGCGGTTATAATAATGGCCGGCTTCCTCTATAATCAGGCTGCCGGTAACTACTGCGCCAAACTTCTGGGCAGTCTCCTGCATCCACTGCATCGACTTGCCGTACATTGGCTCGGCCAGTTTTTCGGCGTTCATTGAATAGCCGGTACTAAACATTTCGGGCAGAATAATTAAATCCGTTTTTTCACGAATACCCGCTAAGCGCAATGATATATTTTGTAAGTTTTTATCAATGTTCTCCCAAAAAAGGTGTCCTTGAAAAATGGTAATTTTAAGGTTCTCCATAAAGTTTTGTTACGGCTTGTAAATTATTGTTAATGTAATTTCAGAGCTAAAGTTTACAACTTTACTAATCTATCAACGGCTTTATCCAGTGTTTCTTGCCTTTTTGCAAAACAAAAGCGCAATACCTGGTGGTCTGTCCCCCTCGAATAAAAGGCCGAAACCGGGATGGCAGCCACGCCAATTTCTTTGGTTACACGTATAGCAAAATCGCTATCTTTCTCATCTGCTATGTTTTGGTAGCGCACCGATTGAAAGTACGAACCACTGCAAGGCAGTAACTCAAACCGCGTTTGCTTTAATCCCTCTCTAAAGTAATCTCGCTTCTGTTGAAAGAAATCGGGCAGACTTAAATAAACATTTTCGTCCTTAAGGTACGAGGCCGCAGCCACCTGCATCGGTGTATTCACACTAAACACGTTAAACTGGTGGATCTTCCTGAACTCCTGCATTAAATAAGCTGGGGCCATACAATAACCAATTTTCCAGCCTGTGGTATGGAACAGCTTGCCGAACGATGCGATAATAAAGCTACGCTGCTGTAGATCGGGGTAACGGGCCATGCTTAAATGTTGTTGACCGTCGAATACCAGATGCTCGTAAACCTCATCGCTTAGGATAATAATATCGCGGTTGTTTACAATGTCATTCAGTTGCTTAATATCATCTTCCTGCAAAATGGTAGCAGTTGGGTTATGCGGCGAGTTAAGGATGATCATCCGCGTTTTGTTGTTCACCAGCTTTTTCACCATATCCCATTGAATGCGATAATCAGGCGGATGCAACTCTAACGATTTTACGATGCCCCCCATTAACTTAATAGTAGGGGCGTAGCAATCATAAGCAGGCTCGAAAATGATTACCTCATCATTAGGATGAATAATAGCACTAATGGCTGTAAATATAGCCTGTGTGCCACCGGCAGTGATGGTAATCTCGGTATCGGGATTGTATTGTGCGCCATAAAGTCTTTCCGTTTTCTGGCTGATCTCTTCGCGAAGTGATAGCAGTCCGGGCATCGGAGCGTATTGATTATGACCATCTTTCATGGCCTTTTGCACTAATTTTTGCAGAATAGGCGAGCACTCGTAATCAGGGAATCCCTGAGATAGATTAATAGCGCCAACCTCATTAGCCAGGGCCGACATTACTGAAAATATAGTAGTGGGCGTTTGCGGTAGTTTTGAAATCACTGGTATCATGTAATGCCAAATTAACGTAAAAATGGCTTAAGGCGTATACATTTATAAACCTTATGTTTCTTAAATGTTTATTTTAGGCCCATGAAGCAGATTTTTAAGTTAGCCCCATTACTATTTGTTTTAGGCCTTGCAGCATGCAAGCAAAACGCACCCAAAGGCGTACCTGTTGTTGGTTTTGTTGATGCTTTTGAGGATGCAACCATTTCACAAGCCCGTGTTGGTTTCACCGATGCACTAAAGCAAAATGGTTTTAGTGAAGATAAAAAGACAGTCGAAATTAAATATAGCAATGCAGAAGGGAGCATCCCAACTTTAACCCAGATTGTTAACCAGTTTGTAAGCAATAAGGTTGATCTGCTGGCTACCTGCACTACTTTGGCCTCGGTTACGGCATCGCAAAAAACTAAAACAATCCCAGTATTTATGATGGTTTCGCCAACGCTGGAGCGTGCCCACTTAATACCTGCCGATGGTAAAGCACCAACCAATTTGTTTGGTGCTGTTGAAGATCTGCAATACATTGATACCTCATTCGCCCTGATACCTAAAATTCTGAAACCCAAATCAGGTAAACTGGTGGTAGGGATGATCTATAATCAGTCAGAACCACAATCAGCCGATGCTTTGGCACGGATCCAGTCTCTGGCTAAAGGTTTAAATGTTACGATCGTGGCATTACCCGTTAATTCATCTGCCGATGCACAACTGGTTACCCAATCACTGTTAAGCAAAAACATCGATGCCTTTTTTGCCAATCCTGATAATACGGTATTCGCATCATTCGAAACTATCCTGAAAAGCTGTAATGAAAAAAACGTACCGATTTTTACCAGCGAAGCCGGTTTAGTACAGCGTGGCGCAGTTGCTGCTTTTGGTGCAGATATTTACCAATGGGGATTTCAGGCGGGCTTACAGGCAGCTCAGTATTTAAAAACACACAGCACCGCAGGTTTAAAACTAGAGATGGTGAAGATCCGCAAACGCGTATACAATCCTGCTGTTGCTGCTAAATATCATCTAACTATACCTCCAAATTTTCAGGCTGTTAAATAATGGATTTCTACCTCACCGCTTTATTGCAGGGTTTATGCCTGTCGGCCATTGCGCTGGGGGTATACCTTTCCATGAAGATCTTTAACATCCCCGATATTACTACGGATGGCAGTTATACCTTGGGTGGAGTGGTTACGGCTACCATGTTAACGCACCATCAATCGTTATGGATAACTATTCCGGCGGTATTGGTTATCGGTGGAATTGCAGGTGCAGCTACGGGTTTAATTCATACCAAATTAAAGATCAATGCATTATTGGCAGGGATATTAGTAATGACGGCTTTGTATTCTGTTAATTTGACTATTCTCGGTCGATCTAATGTGCCATTGCTTAATACGGCTTCGATATTCAGCTTATTGAATATAACATCAGACTCTAATCAGAATAGCTTAGTTATATTATTAATCATAGTCATTTTACTTGTTACGATGATTGGTTACCTGCTTAAAACAGATTTCGGTATTGCGATGCGTGCAACGGGCGACAGTGAGCAAATGATCCGCGCCATGGGTGTAAATACCGACCGGATGAAAATTACCGGGCTAGCCTTAGCCAATGCGCTAACTGCTTTAAGCGGTTTTATGATGACCCAGTTTCAAGGCTTTGCCGATATTAATATGGGGATAGGCATTGTAATTACAGGACTTGGCTCGGTTATTATTGCCGAAACGCTAATTAATTGGTTCCGCATTACATCTGTTGTTTGGAGCTTGTTAATGGTTATTGGCGGCGCTGTAGTATTTCAGTTAGTACTGGCTGTTACGTTAAGTATTGGTATTGATGCCAACCTGCTGAAATTAGTAACCGCTGTATTTGTATTATTAATTGTGAGTTTACCACGTTTATCATTCCGGAGGCAACATGTTTGAGATAAGGGATGTATATAAAACCTATAATAAGGGGCAGGTAAGCGAAGTGAAAGCCTTAAATGGGATTAACCTCAATATTGCCGAAAAAGATTATCTGGTAATTGTAGGCTCTAACGGCTCGGGTAAATCTACCTTGTTAAATATTATTGCAGGTAGTGTGTTGCCGACTTCAGGTAGTATTATATTGGATCAGGAAGATATTACCAAATTGCCCGATCATCAGCGCAGCAAATGGCTGGCAAGGGTGTTTCAAAATCCACTGAGCGGCACGGCATCAGGATTGAGTATAATAGATAACTTTAGGCTGGCGGCTATCCGTACGCAACCCAAAGGACTTAAAATTGGTATCAGTGACCAGTTTGTAAAACAGGTGAAGGATAAAATAGCCACACTGGGTTTAGGTTTAGAGGATAAGATCAATCAGCAAATGGGAACTTTGTCGGGCGGCCAACGTCAGGCTTTAACGCTGCTAATGAGCGTAATGGACCATTGTAAAGTGCTACTACTGGATGAGCCGACTGCTGCGCTCGACCCAAGGTCAGCCAATATAGTAATGGAGACAGCTGACCGCATTGTAAAGGAATTTAACCTTACAGCAATACTGATTACGCATAATTTAAAAGACGCTTACACATACGGTAACCGCCTGATACAAATGGGAGAGGGACAGATTTTGCGCGATTTAAACGGCTCTGAGAAGGAAATACTCCAACAAAATCATTTATTTGAGTGGTTTAGTTGATCTTAAAAATTAATGGCAAAGTAATTGCAATAGGGTAATTACTATGAAAAACATTAATTTTAAAGAAATAAAAGACGCCTACCAGTTGGTAGAAGGCGCTAAGATAAAAGGTAAAAATTACGAAGAGATTTTCGAACTTGGGCATTACGATGCCAACAAACGTGGGTACACCCTTTACCCGTTTGAAGATGGTGTACGCTTCGAAGATTTTTGTGTAATTGTATCAGAACGCGAACTCAAAACTAATTATGTAATTGAAGGAGTAAACGTAAATATCCCGATTGTAGAGCAACAATCTGTGCGTTTATCAGCCTAAATTAAATGTCCATATTGATAGTATGCATATACATTTACTTTGTATGCATACTATCATCTTTTAACAACAAATTTTGAAGCTATAGTTTAATTAGCTATATTGCATAAGCTTTTTAAAATTATGTTGTACAGAAAACTCCAATTCATCATTATCCGCAAGCAGCCTACAGCCGGTTTGCCTGGTAATGTTTAGCTATTTGATAGCCACCTTAGCCCGATTTAAAGGGCACTCTTCATCTATCTACTTTTTGTTTTTTTATTAATGATCGGACTAAAAAGACTAACCGATCGAAGGATTTTTTTATTTAGAATGGACACTTACTATAACATCGAAGAGAAATATCTCCTGGCTGTTGAAGAACTGAAATACGGAGAAACCCCCAAAAGTTTGCAATTATTGAATGAGATCATCGCTAATGATCCGTTACACGCACGTGCACACTTTCAACTGGGTAAAATTTATTATTACGATTTAAACGATTACAATACTGCAGGCTTCCACTTTAAAACAGCAAATGAGCTGGAACCTAATTTTCCGGATGTTTATTTCCACTACCTGCACCTGCTGCAGTTTTTACAAATGGAAAAACAGTTTGAAGTGGTACGCGCCAAAGCAGTGACTGTACCGGGTGTAAACCTGGCTTCAATTTATTTACTGGCCGGTTTAATTGACGAGCGCCACAAAAACTGGACTGCCGCAACGGATAACTACCGTCGTGCTTTTTTAGAGGTGATCGACAGCGCCTTGAAGCAAGAAATTGAGGATAGCCTGAAACGTATTAGCCAAAAGGTTAAAAAATCTCAGGATATTTCGTATACGGTTATTGATTAAAAGATTCAAGAATCGAGAATCAGGAATCAAGACAGCCCCTCAAAAACAAGACAGCCATTCAGTGATGAATGGCTGTCTTGTTTCCCGCCCGTCATTGCGAGGAACGAAGCAATCGCGAACAGTACAAGTCGACTTTGTAAAGCTACTCTGTAAGTAGGGGATTGCTTCGTACCTCGCAATGACGGGCTTAGGGGTAACAAGAAAGGCTTCCCAAATTGGAAAGCCTTTTTTGTTTAATATAAATCCGAAATCGAATATCCGAATTCCGAAATAATCCTACTTTTTCCCTCTTAAAGCAGTAACCTCACTAACCTTAACTGCACTTGCTTTATTAGTAAAGCTGTTACGAACGTAGGTTAATACATCAGCAATTTCCTGATCTTTCAGCATATCGAAAGATGGCATGGTGTTAGAGTAGCTATCACCATTAATGTCCACATCCTCGCTAAAGCCATGCAGCACAATTTTGATGATCTTGCTCTTGTCACCTAATACGTAAGTGGTTTTAATCAACGGTGGGTTCATGTGCTGTACACCGCCGCCATCAACCTGATGGCATGATACGCAATATTGCATGTAAACTTTTTGCCCGGCAGCAATCGACGAACTTAAACTTGCAGCAGGTTTCTTAGCTGCAGTTTTTTTATGTTGTTGGGCATAACTGCCGATAGCTAAAAAGCAGAAGGCTATCAGCAGCAATGATCTGAAATAAACGGTCATTATTTTTTGTATGATATTTTATAGATAAAACCTTTAGAGTCGTCGGTTACATAAATAGAACCATCTGCAGCCTGGGCTAACCCGCATGGGCGATGCTCGGCGCGGCCAGAGGCAACGTTTTCTGGTGATCCGGCAAAGTTATCAGCAAACACTTCCCAGTCGCCAAAAGGTTTACCATCCTTAAACGGTTGGAAAACTACAAAGTAACCAGCTTGTGGTTCTGGTGCGCGGTTCCAAGAGCCGTGGAAAGCGATGAACGCACCATTTTTGTATCTGGCAGGGAATTGGTTGCCGGTATAAAACAACAAACCATTCGGTGCCAGGTGACCAGGGAATGCAACCGCAGGATCGATAGCGTTTTCACCGCCGGTTTTCTTGCCATCGCCGCCATACTCAGGAGCTAAGATCTTTTTGTGTTGCTGCTGATCGTAATAGATATATGGCCAGCCGGCATTGTCGCCTGGTTTAATGGCATATAAACATTCAGCAGGTAATAAAGCTGATTGCTGTACGGTAAACATATCCGGGAAAATATCGTGCAACTGATCGCGGCCATGCTGCATTACGAAGAGTTGGTTTAACTCGGTATTCCAGTCCATACCAACTACGTTACGTAAGCCTGTAGCATAACGCACGCCGTCTTTATAATGCTGATCTGGTTTATCAGCTTTAAACTGCCAGATACCGGCAGCCGAGTCCAGGATAGGGCAACCTTTCTGCCCCATTGAACCTTTCTGACGGTCTTTTTCCTGACAAGAGTTTGAGTAAGCACCAATGTTAACATACAGGTTACCTGCATTATCTAACAAAATAGCCTTAGCCTCATGCTCATGACGGCTTATTAAACCGGTCACAATACGTTCTGGTTTAGTTGGATCTATTACTTCGTTCTTATCATTCAGTTTATAACGGAAAACTTCCTCGTCTGATGAAGCATACAGGTATCCGTTTTTGATGTAAACGCCGGTACCGCTAAAATCACCGAATTTGGCCTTGATGGTAGTAGTACCATCGCCGTTATCGTGTAAAACAGTAATGCCTTTAGCATCTTTATTACGCCTTGCGTTAAAGTTGCTTTTTACATAAATGTCGCCTTGGGGGGTAGCGGCAATGTGGCGGGTAGTGCCCAGGCCTTCAGCAATAACATCTGCCTTAAAACCTGCGGGTAATTTAAGTCCTGCGGGTGTAGCAGTTGTGATATGCTTTTTACCTGGCGTAGTGAACGACAGCAGGCCGACTACAGCCACCGTCGATAATAATGAGGTGATTAAAAACTTGTTTTTCATAATGCGATGAGTCTTATACCTCAAAATAACTCAATATCCATTAATTATCGAAATATGATTGCTAAACGATGGTAACAATATTGCCTACTTTATTAAAAAAATATTTTTCAGGATTTTCCCAATAAAATTCTTTTGAAGCGCAACTAATGTTTAAACTCAGAATTATGTACCGATATAAATTAAATTATCAATATATAATTCTTTATATATAAAATATAATGGTATTTATACTATGTGTGATTAAACCTTGGCCTCATTTGCATAGTCATATATGCAAATCGAAACAAAACGGATACGATCAGAAAATCAATTAAAAACAACCGAAATTCTGAAAGTGTCAAAACACTTTAAAACGAAATAAAATGAAAAAGTTAGCAATAATATTAGCAGTAGGCGCAGCCGGATTATTAAACGTTAAACCCGCTAACGCTCAAATACATTTAGGCCTTAATTTACATTTTGGTAATGTAGGTGCACATGTAGTAGTTGCCCCTCCGGTACAGGTTGTTAATTATAATGCCTACGATAACGATGACGACTTCTACTACTTACCAGACGCTGAAGCTTATTACGACGTAGCACAACAATGCTACTACTATAATGATGGTGAACAATGGATCCACGCCGCATATTTACCAGGCCGCTTCCGCGATTTCGATTGGAGAAATGCCCGTCACTACGAAGTACGTGCCCGCCGACCATACATGAACCACGACCAGTACCGTACCCGCTTCGGTGGCTTTGACCCAAGAATGGGTGGTTATGATAACCGTTATGCCAACCGTGGCGGATTTGACCACAGGGATGACAATAGAGGTGGATGGAATGGGGACAATCGTGGTGGATTCGACCATAGGGATGATAACAGAGGCGGTTGGAACGGTGATAACCGTAACCAACAACCTAACAGAGGTAACTATGGCCAGCCACAACAAAATAATGGCGGGCAACAAAACCAAGGCCGTGGTGGCAACTACGGTCAATCTGCCGGTCAAAATAATGGTGGACAACAAAACCCAAACCGTGGTAATGGCCAACCACAAAACAATGGAGGCCAAGGTCAAGACAGAGGTGGCAACAGGGGAGAAGAGCACTTTGCTGCCAACAAAATGGGTATGATGCGCCCAGCCAGGTTCTAAGCTAATTAACTCCCATATATATGCTGAAAAGGCCACCGATGTTATCGAGGTGGCCTTTTTTATGAATTGATTTTTACGTAGAGACACAATACTTTGTGTCTCTTTTGTGTGGATCAATCTGTATAGAGACACAAGGTATTGTGTCTCTTTTGTGTGGATCAATCTGTATAGAGACACAAGGTATTGTGTCTCTACGATTTCTTAATATTTGCTGGCTTTATCTAAAAGCTCAATTGCATCTTGCGATAAATTCAATTCAACAGCTTTGGTAATTTCGCTCAACTGCTCTACACTGGTAGCACTTGCAATAGGCGCAGTAATACCCGGGCGGGCAATTAGCCATGCTAAAGATACAGCTGCTTGAGTAGCGTTATATTGACTTGCAACTTCATCCAAAGCATCCAAAATACTATGACCACGATCATTCAGGTATTTTTTTATACCTGCACCACGTTTGCTTTTGTTCAAATCATCTTCCGAACGGTATTTACCGGTTAAGAAACCGCTGGCTAATGAGAAATAAGTAATTACACCGATGTTGTTTTCGAGAATAACCGGCTCCAGATCGTTCTCATAGCCTGCACGTTCGTATAAATTATACTCGGGTTGCAGGGTTTGGTAGGCAGCAAAGCCGTTATCCTTACTCACCTTCAATGCTTCTTGTAAACGTGCGCCAGTAAAGTTTGATGCACCGATAGCACGTACTTTACCGGCTTTAATCAGCTTGTCGTAAGTTTCCAGGGTTTCTTCAAGTGGCGTATCCTGGTCGTCATCGTGCGATTGATATAGGTCGATATAATCAGTCTGTAAGCGGTTTAATGAATCCTCAACAGCCTGGTTAATGTATTTGGCCGATAAGCCTTTTTTGCCTTCACCCATTGGCTTGCCCACTTTAGTGGCAATAATTACATCATTGCGTTTTCCACGGCTTTTAAGCCAGTTACCAATAATGGTTTCAGATTGTCCGCCTACGCCGTTATGTGCCCAGTAAGAGTATACATCAGCCGTATCAATAAAGTCTAAACCGCTATCAATAAAAGCGTCTAAAAGTTTAAATGAGGTTGGTTCATCAATGGTCCAACCGAACACATTACCCCCAAAGCAAAACGGCGCTACCTTGATGCCCGATTTGCCCAATTCACGTTTTTCCATAGGTAGATTTTAGTAGGTAATTATTTGATCTGATCAGCTAATTCATCAGCCCAGCCACTAAAATAAGGGTCGGTACCTGCTACACGGATCCAATTACCGTGTTCTTTAGCAATTAGCAAGTGGATGGTTTCGTCAGTAGAAATAAACTCATAAGCCTCATCATAAGCGCTGTGGTCTAATCTTTTAGCAATGCCTTCAACGGGGCCATCAGACCCGGTAAGTATAACATCAAATTCTTTTTCCATAATATTTTCGTTGGTGGTGTAACAGCAAATTAAAGCATTGTGTTTAACATTTATGGTTTTGTATTTCGAAATGCGCATTAAAACCATACCTCCATCGTTTTGTTGAAAAGAACAGAAACCTATTTTATATAATGATTAAGAAGAATAATGTAAACTTTTTCCAGGTTGCGCAAGGCGTTTGGGGAATGAAACTAATGTTTGTAAACGTATTTATGATTGCCAATCGCCGTGGTGTAAGAAAGGGCTGGGTATTGGTTGATACCGGTCCGCAGGGTTCGGCTGATAAAATTATAGCGATGGCCGAAACACTGTTCGGTGTGGGGACAAGGCCTTCTGCAATAATACTAACGCATGCTCACTCAGATCACAGTGGTTCATTAGAAGCTCTATTAAAACACTGGAAAGTACCCGTTTATGCCCATGAATACGAATTACCATATTTAACCGGAAAATCCTCCTATCCGCCAGCCGACCCAACAGTTGGTGGCGGCATTATGAGTCTGTTTTCAGTATTCTTCCGCAGAAAACCATTAAAACTGGGTAATAAAGTTAAGGCGATTGATATGGCCGAAAGCCGGATCCCTGAACTACCCGAATGGAGGATCTTAGCTACACCAGGTCATTCGCCGGGTCATATTTCTTTATTTTTCCCGCTGAATACAACATTGATTGCGGGCGATGCTTTTACAACTACTAAATCAGAATCAGCCATTTACCTGCTCAACTCTATTAAACAGCTATCAGGCCCGCCAATGTATCTTACGCCCGATTGGGAATCGGCAAAGAAATCAGTTGTTAAACTGGCCGCTTTACATCCGCGTATAGCTGTAACCGGGCACGGACCCATTATACGTGGCCACGAATTGCGGGAAGCATTAGATAACCTGGCCGAAAACTTCGACGAGCTTGCTGTGCCAACCAGCGGGCGTTATGTAAAGCAAGCTGCCCTGGCGGATGAAACAGGCGTTTTGTATGTACCGCCATTTAAAGCCAATACTAAATTTGTTGCCGCAACCATCATTACTGGTTTACTGGCCGGATTTATAATTGCCCGGCAGATACATAAATCGGTAGCATAGCCGTATCTTTACCGGGTGGAACCAGTACAACCAGACACCTCTATTTTAATTGATATTTTACGCACTAAAATGCCCTATGGTAAACATAAGGGCATTTTAATTGTGGATCTGCCCGTCTCATACCTTGAGTGGATGCACAGCAAAGGCGCTATGCCTGCCGGCAGATTGGGTATGATGATCGCTACCATTCATGAAATTAAAATCAACGGCATGATGGCGATACTATATGAATTGAAGAAGCGATTAACTGATACTCCTCAAAGAAGAGGGGACTATTAGTAAGTCTCCTCCTTTGGAGGAGATTTAGAGGAGGTTATTGCACTCCTCTTACAAACCCCGTAAACCATAGCCCATTATACTACGTTAGTACTATAAATCAATTAGCTATGATCAACAAATTTGTTTTCTATATAGCCGGCATTATGATGTTGGCCGGATGCGCTAATGCGCAAACTTCAGAAAGCGGCAATGGCTTTGCTGTTGTGCCCCAGCCTAAGCCGGGGCAGGAGGTGGCTACTTTCGGCGGCGGCTGTTTCTGGGCCATGAGTGAATCCATGTCCGAACTTAAAGGCGTAGATAAAGTTGTAGCAGGCTTTGCCGGTGGCAGTACTAAAAACCCAAGCTATGAGGATGTTTGTACCAAAACTACAGGTCACGCCGAAGTAGCGCAAGTATATTTCGATCCTAAAGTAATCAGTTACGAAACATTGGCTGAGGCTTTCTTTTACGCGCATGACCCTACCGAATTAAACTACCAGGGGCCGGATGAGGGTACTGATTATCGCTCTATCGCTTTCTATCGTACACCAGAGCAAAAGGCGACTTTAGAAGCCGTGATTAAAAAGGTGAATGATAGCAGGCATTACAGCAAAAAGATTGTAACCCAGGTTGTACCCTTCAAAGTGTTTTATCCCGCCGAAAAGTATCACCAGGAATATTATAAAACGCATGGCGATAGCCCATACATCGCATCAGTTTCTGAACCCAAGGTGATGAAAATGCGTGCAGCAATGCATGCTTATTTGAAGCCCGAGTATCAGAAATAATAATAGCTTTTCAAACAATCATTGTTTAACTTAGTTGTGATAAATAACATCTAAAAATTAAATACTATGAGCATCCCTGAAAACGAAATTGCCTTAAACAACGAGGACAACGATAACCCAAGAAATTCAAGCAACGAACAAGAAAATTTCCAGACACAAGAAAGTGATTTATCTGGCGATGGTAATGATGTAGAACCTGCTGACGAGACACCAGATATCCAAGGCTTAAATACTGCTTACGATGCAGCCGAATCGTCATTCACGCTTGACGTTGATCACGGTATTGCACCGAAAAAAGAAGATTAAGCATATATTTGCATAAACAAGAAAGCCCTTCGATAATCGAAGGGTTTTTTGTTTTATCATTATTGTCGTTCCTCCTCGCAATGACAAATTATAGAATAGATGGTATAAATAAAAATATTACAATCTATTAAACCACCCTTTTCTCCAAAAAATAAACACCAATCCAGCCGCTATTAACAGCATAGCTGCCAATGCAATAGGGTAGGCATGATGCATATAAAGTTCGGGCATGTTATCCGGTATAATATGGCCTTTATCATCCTGGCGGGCAAAGTTCATCCCGTAAATACCGGCTATGAAAGTTAGGGGGATAAATATAACCGAAATGATGGTGAGCACCTTCATAATCTCGTTCATGCGGTTGCTTACCATTGATAGGTACAGGTCCATAATACTGGTGGTGATCTCTTTGTAGCTATCAATAACATCCATAATATGGATACAATGGTCGTAAGCATCGCGCAGATAAGTTTTAACCTCGGGCGTAATCAGCGGACTATCGCTGCGGATCATATCATTAATCTTGTCCCGCTCTGGCCAGCTTACTTTACGCATCATAATCAGCTCACGTTTCATGTGCTGGCTATCGTACATAATGGTTTTATCGGCACTTTCGTAAAGGCGGTCTTCCAGTGTATCCAGCGATTCACCAATATCTGCCAGTACAACAAAATAAGTATCAATAATGGTATCCATCAGCGCATAGCACATATAAGCAGGCCCCGCTGTACGAATGGCACCTTTGCTTAAATTAAGCCTGTTTATCACAGCCTCAAAACAATCATTATAATGCTCCTGGAAACTGATGATCAAATCATCTTTTACAATTACAGAGAATTGCGTATTAAAGATCTCATCCTGCGCTGCCGATAGTTCGATAATACGACTGGTAGCAAAAAAGTAACCTTCGTACTCATCAAATTTGGGGCGTTGGTGGGTATTGGTAATATCCTCCAAAACCAATGGATTGATCTTTAACAGTTCACCCATTTTTTCAATCAGGGCAGCATCACCAAGTCCGTTAACCTTAATCCAATGGGTGTGGTTCTTGCATTTAGCAAACTGATCGAGAATCACGCCTATATCATCACCTTTTGACGATACTACCTCGGCTTCGTTGTAAGAATATACGGTAATTTTAGGTTTAAGCGCGTCATCTGGTATGCGTACCATGCCTGGGGCATCGCCAACTTCGCCCATGCGCTTATGCTTAAAACGTGATCTCTTGTTTTTGCTCATTACAAATAATTTATTGCTTGGGGTCCCTGGTTAAATAACAGGTCAACAATGCTCAGGTTCTTTAAAAAACCTTTACGTTCTTCAAAAACCTGAAAGTACGGCTTTTGTTCAGTAGCAACTTCTTTTTTAGCACTAAAAGCATTACGCAGATCTGTTACCGTTTCGGGATAACGGGCCTCATAAGTTTCAGTATAATTGGGCGGCGTTTTAATTTTCAACAAGCGCATAATCAACTCCAATTGTTTCTGATTATAGTCGAACAAATACGTTGTTTCTTGCTCGTAAAAAGGGGCAAAGTCAGCCTCGTAATACTCAAAATAGGCCGAACGGCGATAACAAGCCTGCAGGCTCATCCAGTGTAAACGCTGCCATCTAAAATCGTAGCTTATCTTTACATCTTTGGCTGGTGTATGGACTTTTGATCCTTTTACAACCGGTACAACAAGCGTTAAAAGGCCATCGGGCGAATATATATTGGCCCGGTTACGGTATGTTTGTTTGGGGAAATGCTCGTCGCGTTCTATCCACAAATCGGGTTTATACTGGGTAATTTTAGTAAAATACTCAACCGGTGGCAGATAAAACATGGGCAGCAGCGCACCTTTTTCAATCATATTAGTTTATGTTTGTAGCTTAAAAATTTTTCGAAATTAATGATAAAAAAAGGGCTTACAAGTTTAGCTATCTTCTTTTTATACCTACTATCGCTACTGCCGTTCTGGTTTTTATACCTCATAGCCGATTTTCTGTACCTTATTCTGTTCTATATTGCGGGCTACAGAAGAGCTGTGGTGCAAGAGAATTTAAGAAATTCATTCCCCGAGAAAACTGAAGACGAAAGAAAAATTATCGAGAAAAAATACTTTCATTACCTGGCCGATTTATTTGTTGAAACCATTAAGGCCATTTCCATGACCGAAAAACAGGTTAAACGCCGTATGTATCTGCTGAATGAGGAAGTGGTACAACATTATTTTGAACAGAACCGAAGTATAGTTGCTGTTGTAGGCCATTATGGCAATTGGGAATGGGGCGCGTTGCGTACCAGTTTTTTAACCAATCATAGGCGGATAATTATTTACAAACCATTGCACGATAAAGCATCGGATGAGCTGTATAAGAAAGTGCGCAGCAAGTTTGGCGTTACACTGGTGACCATGAAGGCTACGCTGCGTAAAATGGTTGAATACCGGAATGAACTATCAATAAGTGTTTTTGCATCCGATCAAACTCCTGTGCGTGAAGAGGCACATTTTTTTACACCATTTTTAAACCAACCAACTGCCGTTTTTCTTGGAATTGAAAAAATAGCCACACTATTTAACTCGGTTGTTATATTTGCCGATATACGCCGTGTAAAAAGGGGATACTATCAGTGTACGTTTGTGCCATTGATAGAGGAACCAAAACAAACCGCTGAATACCAGATAACCGAAGCGCATGTGCAATACCTGGAAAAAGTGATCAGGGAAGAGCCGCCATACTGGCTGTGGTCGCATCGGAGATGGAAGTTTAAGCCGGAATAAAGAAACTAAATGGACATTAAACCTAAAGTAGCTGTAGTAATATTAAACTGGAACGGACTAAAATATTTGAGCCAGTTTTTGCCTGATGTGGTACAATCCACCTATCCCAACCTGGAAATTGTGGTGGGCGACAATGCCTCGTCAGACGGTTCGGTTAATTTCCTGAAAGCGCAATTCCCTGCCGTTACCATTATACAAAACGATGCCAATTACGGCTTTACGGGTGGCTATAACCGTGTTTTAGCAAAGGTTGAGGCTGATTATTACATTCTGCTTAATTCGGACATTGAAGTTAGCCCAAACTGGATAGAACCAGTTATTGAGCTGATGGAAACCGATGTCATAATTGCTGCAGCTGCTCCTAAAATTAAATCATACGCACAAAAAGATCATTTTGAGCATGCAGGCGCTGCTGGTGGCTTTATAGATCATTTAGGCTATCCTTTTTGCCGTGGCCGGATATTTTATGATGTAGAAGAGGATAGAGGCCAGTATAACCAATCAGGAGAGATCTTCTGGGCATCGGGTGCGGCTTTATTCATCAAGAAAAAATATTGGGGTTTATCCGGCGGTTTCGACGAACAGTTTTTTGCGCACATGGAGGAGATTGATCTTTGCTGGCGATTAAAAAACATGGGCTACAAAATAATGTACTGTGCCGAATCTGAAGTTTTCCATGTGGGCGGCGGGACATTGGATAAGGAAAACCCTTTTAAAACTTATCTCAATTTCCGCAATAATTTATTGCTGCTGAAAAAGAATATGCCTGTATACAAATCGGTACCTATTATCACTATCCGTTTCTGGATGGATTTGCTGGCCATTTTCCGCTTTATGAACGAAGGCAAACGTAAAGATGCCTGGGCTATTAGCCGTGCGCATCAGAATTTTGTGCGTAAGCTATTCTCGCCGGCAGATAAAAAAACTAAGACTAAACCCGCTGTAAAGGATCAGGCAAATTTAACCGGGATGTTTAAGAGCAGTATTGTAAAAGAGTTTTTCATCAACAAAAAGAAACACTTTACTGATCTGGACCCTCGTCAGTTTTACCGGTAGTCGATTTATCCTCGCTTTCTCTCAAATTAGTTTCCTTCGCTTCTGTTTTATTGGCTGCAAGCGTGGGTTGCGGGCTAACCGCAATTGAAGTAGATGGTGTTGAAACCGGTGATGGGTGTGGTAAAGGCAGTTCAGCATCTTTATCCCAGTATAAATGCACATCCTGCTGCGGGAATGGTAAAGAAATGCCTTCGGCTGCAAAAGTGGTATAAACCTCGGCTAAAATGCGGCTTTTAAGTTCCTGCCATACGGCGATGTCGGCTGCCCAGAAAAGCATCCTGAAATCTACAGAACTCGCGTTCAGGTTGTGCAGCAACACCACAGGAGCAGGATCAAGCATAATATCATCGCGACCGGTCAGTAGTTTTTTCAGAATCTCTTTAACCTTTTCTACATCAGAACCATAAGCCACCCCAATAATAAGTTCAACACGGCGGTTGCTGTTACTAAGCGTCCAGTTAATTACGTGCTGCGATATCAGGTCGCCGTTAGGGATAATCACTTCCGCACCATCACCGGTTAACAATTTGCTCGACCGAATACCGATCTCCTTAATAGTACCAGATTTACCGGACACCTCTATAACATCACCAATCTCTACCGGTTTTTCAAATGCCAGTATTAAACCCGATACCAGGTTGTTTACAATATTCTGCAAACCGAAACCGATACCCACACCAAAGGCACTAATGATAATGGTGATCTTATCCATAGGCACACCCGAAGCTGCCACTGCGATAAAAAAGCCAACGGCAAACACACTGATGCGCACAAGCAGCATCGAGGTTTTATTTTTGCGCTTTTGTGGCTGTGTACCTTTATGTTGGCCAGCAAAATCGTAGAAATAATTAATAATTTTCGCAGCGACTGATGATAGCCAGATCACCACTATAAATACAACAATGCTGCCCAATGTAAATTGCGTACCGCCCAGGTTATGCGATATTTGCATCAGGTTGGTTAGCCAGTCCCAGATGTTATCTTCAACACCAAGGTTTTGTGCCAGCATTATCGCCCACATCAATACAGCGGCTTTATTAAGTATGCTCCTGAATTTGCTTTGCAGTAACTTAAAATCGAGAAATGAACTGATGCCCGTATCGCTTTTGTTGGCTTCCAGTTGTAAAAACAGGCTTTCCATTAATATTTGTACAAACAGGTACAAGGCAAAGGCCAGCCATAAATTAAGGTTGCCAGTAACCGCTGTAATTTTGGCAAGCGTAAAGCGCCCGCTAACATTAAATACAAATGAGATTACCTGCAGTACGACGAATATCTTTAAGATAATTCGCCAGTACGGTGGAAATTCTTCGGGCTCCTTATGATCCCTTAAAAACCGGTAGCCAATAAATGCAGAATATCCCGAAACTATTAATACAATTACCCTATCTACGTTGGAAGTCTCTACAAAGAGGTTACTGATCGCATAAATGATGGAAATAAAGAACAGCGTGCGCAAAAACTTATAAAGTGTTGGCGGAAATACTTTTCTTACCAATAACAATACACAAGTGGTGGCGATCAGGAAAAGCCCTTCCAAAAATACGGCAGGTGGGTGATCGTAAAAATAGGGTTGGATAACCATGCAAACAATAATAGCCGAGAGCATTGGGTGCCTGGCCACATAATTGGTTTGCAATAATATTTTATGCGGATCTGTACGGGTGTTTGAAATTTTACGGCGATTAGCGAACACCCAGATAAAGAACAACGCCAGGATAAAGAAGCCCACAAAATGCATTACCATTTCACGGCTGATCATAAACTTCAATAATTTGTAGTTCATGTTTATGGTATCATCCAGCGCAGAGGCAAAGGTAGTACCTGGGGTGGCTTTCATATCCCAGATATAGTTACTCTCTGACGAGAATGCCTGTTCGCCAAAGTTGCGTATCTTAATATTGAGGCGGTCTTTTTGATCGAGGATGGAGATATAAATATCAGCCACCCGGTTTTGAAGCAAGCCGATTTTTAAAAGGTTAACCTTATTAAGCGAATCGAGCTGTTTATGTTTAGACATTACCGCCTTGATAGGCTGGTTTGCTGTTTGCTGCAAGCTTGTATCGGCAGGAACAGTACTGAAAGTCGAGTCTTTCTTAATCTCATTCAGATCAGAGCGCATTTGCACCAGTTTGCTGTTGATGTCGGCGAGCTGATCCTGCCACTCATCTAACTGGTCTTCGGCACGGGTTAAAATATCTCGTATAGCATACAGGTAACGTAGGGTGTTCGATTTGTCCTGATCGATCAGATTTTTAACAATAGTAACTCGTTTTTGAAAGCTGGGTAATTGCTTGCTGATCTCGAGGGTATCAAAACCGTGCGACAGGGTTACGCTGATCTGAGTAAATGAGTTATTATAGTACTCCACCTTTTGCAAAAGCATATTCAGCGAGGTATCCGAACGTTTCAGGGTACGCATCATCGAATCGCGGTGCAAAATACTGGCACGCAATGAATCGCTTTGGGTACGTTTCTTCCTGCGCAGCTGGCCAAAGCCATCATCGGTAAAAGAACATACCAGCGCTCCGGTTAACAATACTAAAAAGAGATACTTTAAATGTTTTTGCATCAGCATGGCTTCATTAACGCAGAATGTATGTTTCCGTTTTAAGGGATTTCAGAAATTTATTTGGTCAGATAATGCTCCAACGCCAAACGGTACGAGTTTAAGCCGAAACCGGCAATAACCCCCACACAACTTGCCGCCAGCATAGAGTGGTGTCTGAAAGCTTCACGTTTGTGCACGTTAGAAATATGTACCTCGATAACCGGCGTATTAATGGCCGCAATAGCATCGGCAATGGCGATAGATGTATGGGTGTATGCGCCCGCATTCAGGATCACACCATCATAGCTAAAACCAATTTCATGCAGTTTATCAATCAGTTCGCCTTCCTTATTGCTTTGAAAATATTCGATCTCTACTTCGGCATATTGTTTACGCAATTGCACTAAATAGCTTTCGAAACTATTATCGCCGTAAATAGATTTTTCCCTTACGCCAAGCAGGTTTAAATTTGGCCCGTTAATAATTTGTATCTTCATCAATCCAAACTTAACTATAAATCGGGAAAACTAAAATCAAGGTGGAGTGGCAGCAGGCAATAAAAGGGTTTAAAAGTTATTTGAAGTTAGAAAAATCGATGTCGGCTAACTCTATACAGGCTTATAGCCGGGATATATATAAGCTACAACAATTTGCAGAAACACAAATAGTTATACTAAAACCAACTGCGGTAACCTTAACCGATCTTCGCCAATTTCTAACCTGGATCAGCGAATTGGGCATGATCCCAACTTCGCAAGCCAGAATTTTATCAGGGATTAAGGCTTTCTATAAATATTTGTTGCTCGAAGATGAAATTAAGATTGACCCGTCTGAATTATTAGAGTCGCCCAAAACACGTCGCAAGTTACCCGATACATTAAGCATGGTTGATATTGATATGCTCATCTCAGCCATCGATCTTTCTAAACCCGATGGCGCACGTAATAAAGCCATTCTGGAAGTATTATACAGTTGCGGCCTACGGGTATCTGAATTAACGGAGCTAAGAATCTCCAACCTATACCTCGATATCGAATTTATTAAAGTAGTAGGTAAAGGCAGCAAAGAACGCCTTGTGCCTATTGGTAGTTCAGCAACAAAAGCATTAAAGATCTGGCTTGAAGAAGTTCGTGTACATATCCCCATCAAAAAAGGAGAGGAAGACCTGGTATTTCTCAATCGCCGTGGCAGTCGCTTAAGCCGTGTTTATATTTTTATGGTGATTAAGGATCTGGCCGAAATTATTGGATTGAAGAAAAGTATTAGTCCGCACACGTTCCGTCATTCATTCGCTACCCATCTTGTTGAAGGCGGCGCCGACCTGCGCGCTGTACAGGAAATGTTGGGCCACGAAAGCATTACCACTACAGAAATTTATACGCATCTGGACAGGGATTATTTGAAAAGTACGATTACGCAGTATCATCCGAGGAGCTGATTAGTTATTAGGTTATTGGAAACCTGAATCTTATTAGCCGTTTCGAGCGTCCACGCTTGAAACTAATTCTAATGGAGCGTCTACGCTCCTGAATATCATTGGCCGGTTTGCATTTTTACTTTTGACAAGAGCGTGGACGCTCTATTAGAAATATAATTTAAGCGCGGACGCTTAAATTGGCGGGTGAGCTATCGAATAACTTAGTAACTCAATAACCTAATAACTAGCCCAACCACATTTAATCATCCTATCCCGTCCGCTCATATCTTTCCTTAACTCAATGTTTATGAATGATTTGTTATTTAACATCTCAATCGTTTCTTCACCATAACTTTCATTGATCTCAAAGAATAGTAATCCGTTATCATTAAGGTTTTTTGTAGCGAAATCAGCAATTGCATTGTAGAATAATAAGGGATCTTCTTCGGGTACAAACAAAGCTGTATGCGGTTCAAAATCTGTTACATTGGTATGCATCTGGCGCTTATCAGTTTCGGTAACGTAGGGTGGGTTACTTACGATAACATCAAGCTTTTTATCCAGTTTAATATTTTCGTGAGCCAGTATATCAGCATGGATAAAGTTTACCTCGACCTGGTTGTTAGCAGCATTTCTTTTTGCCGTTTCTAATGCACCGATTGAGATATCGATGGCCGAAACCGTAGCTTGTTTTAATTCATGTTTCAGTGTAATGGCAATACATCCGCTGCCGGTGCCAATATCAAGTATATTTATTGGTGGTAATTCTGAGCTTTCAATAATCCAGCCTACTAGTTCTTCAGTTTCCGGACGGGGGATAAGTACATTAGGATTTACTTCGAATTTAAGTCCATAAAATTCAGTATGGCCTAAAATATATTGTAAAGGTTCGCCGGTTTGTAGTTGATTTAGTATTGTGGATAGTTTTTCAGATTGCTCATCAGTCAATTCAGTTTCTGGGAAAGCCTTCAATTTTGCTTTGCTATAACCCGTTAACTCGCTTAATACCAAAGTGGTGATCGCATCGGCCTCTTGTACATCGTACAATGGAACCAACATTTGCTTGAAGGTATTAAAAGCATCCTGCACAGTTTTCATTCAACAAATAAACATAAAAGCTACCTTTGCGCCATGTTTGAACATGAAAAATATATGCAGCGATGCATCGAACTGGCCCGGTTAGGTGCAGGCTATGTAAGCCCGAACCCGATGGTAGGCGCTGTAATTGTTCACAATGATAAAATAATAGGCGAGGGGTATCACCGTCAGTACGGCGGTCCGCATGCCGAAGTTAATGCCGTAAACATGGTATTAACCAATTTTGCCGATGCTGAAGAGCTGCTCAAAGAATCAACCATCTACGTTTCGCTTGAGCCCTGCGCGCATTATGGCAAAACACCTCCCTGTGCCGATTTGATTATCAAACACCAAATCCCAAATGTGGTTGTTGGCTGCCGAGACCCTTTCGACCAGGTAAATGGCAAGGGGATAGAGAAACTACAGGCAGCAGGTATTAATGTTGAAGTAGGAGTTTTAGAAAAAGAATGCCGGGAGCTGAACAAACGCTTCTTCACCCGCGTAAAAAGTCAGCGTCCGTACATTATATTAAAATGGGCAAAAACAGCTGATGGCTTTTTTGCGCCGGATGACGACAGGCAATTTTGGATCAGCGGACCAGAGTCGCGCCGGTTGGTGCACCAATGGCGTGCCGAGGAAGATGCGATATTGATCGGCAAGAATACCGCCATGATTGATAACCCGCAATTGAACCTGCGCCACTGGGAGGGTAAGGCGCCTAAACGTGTGGTGATTGACCGTAGGCTAGAATTGAGCAAAGATTTAAATATATACGACCAAAGTGTTGAAACATTGATATTTAACGAGATTAAAACCGATGTTGAAGACAATATTAAGTATATTGCGCTCGAAGATTTCGACCGGTTTGTGCCGCATTATATTTTATACCAGTTATACCTGCAGGATATCCAGTCGGTAATAATTGAAGGGGGCGCACACACGCTTAATAGTTTTATTGAAGCGGGATTATGGGACGAAGCCAGAGTATTTACCGGCAACACAGTTTTAAATAAAGGCATACCTTCACCTGCTATTATGGGTGTTGCTGCCGAAGAATACAGGGTAGGAGAAGATACCTTAGCAATTTTATACCATCAACCTAATTGAGTAAATGATATACATTTTTTTAAGCGTTTGCTGCAGTGTGGCGGTTTCCATTATGCTGAAACTGGCCAAACGCTACAGTATTGATGTTTTTCAGGCTATCATCTGGAATTATTCTATCGCTATTATACTTACCTGGATTTTCCTCAAACCGCAGTTAGGCTCACTGCCATCAGCGCCTGTATCCAGCTATGCTATACTTGGCTTCTTGCTGCCGGCCGGGTTTTTAATTATTGCTTTATCTGTAAGGGTTATCGGTATTGTACGTACAGATACAGCGCAGCGCCTTTCACTAATAATACCGTTGCTTGCTGCTTTCTTTTTATTTAATGAGCAACTAACCGCCTTTAAGCTTATTGGCATTGCCGTAGGCATTTTAGCGGTTATTTTATTATTAATTAAACCGGTGGACCGCCGCAACAATATCCGTAAAACCGGGACTCTATTGTATCCAATAGGTGTATTTATAACCTTCGGTATTGTTGATGTGATGTTCAGGCAGTTATCAGTGATAAAGGAAGTAACATTCCCAACCTCACTTTTTGCCATTTACATTATTGCTTTTGTGCTCTCGCTCATTGGCTTGTTTTACATGGTACTTACCAAAAAGGCAAAGTTTCAGTGGCGATATATCGGTTTCGGCTGGATATTGGGCGTGGCTAATTTTGGCAACATCTTATTTTACATATTGGCGCACAAGGCTATGGCGAAAAGCCCTTCAGTAGTATTCTCAGCCATGAATATTGGTGTTATAGCCGTGGGTACACTTGCCGGTACATTTTTATTTAAAGAAAAAACAAGCTGGGTAAACCGGATGGGCATTTTACTGGCCATTGCAGCTGTTATGATTATTGCTTACGCGCAAACGCACTAAATGTTATTCGACGATACTTATTTAACCATTGCCGAGCCTGTTGAAGGCATACACCGGGTAAGCGGCAGTAAATTTTTAAGCTTTGCTTATCCCATAAAAAGCGAGGCAGAAATTAAGCCGATTATCGCTAAACTAAAAGCATTGTATCCACAAGCAAACCACCATTGCTGGGCTGTAAAACTGGGGACGGATCAGTCGGCTCAACGTTTTAATGATGATGGCGAACCTGCGGGATCTGCGGGCAGGCCTATCTTAAATACGCTTTTGTCCAAACGGCTAACCAATATTATGGTGGTTGTAGTCCGTTACTTCGGCGGAACCCTGTTGGGTATCCCGGGTCTGATCAGTGCTTATAAAATAGCGACCGAAGAGGCTTTGAATACGGCAAAGATCATCGAGAAAACGTTCAACGATGTTTACCAGGTTAATTTTGATTACCTGCAAATGAACGATGTAATGAAGGTAGTAAAGGATTTAAACCTTGAGGTGCTGGAAACCCAGTTCGATACAACATGCGTGCTAAAATTCAGCGTTAGAAAAACTCATATCGACCAGGCTGAGCAGAAATTCTTAAAAATCAGCAATGTGAAATTAACTTATTTGTATAGTAGTTAATCAACAAAGGAAACTTTTTAATTATTTAAGAAATTTTTAAAACATTCTTGTTTACATAGTGTTGTTAATTGGTTATAAACCTTGCAACAAAATGAATACACTACCAATTGGAATCTACCTCGAAGCCGAAAAACGGTTCGAATTTGATTTCGTTAAACATCTTTTAAAAATTTCTTTCTTTAAAGAAAGACGTAAAGCTGGCAGCATTGTATCGCCGTTCCGTATGGTGAAAAACAATGATGATTTGTACCTGCTGATCCACAATTATGGCAAGCTGGGTGAGCGTAAGATCATGATCGAATCAATGGATCAAAATCAACTGGTGATCAATCACGAAAACACTTCCTACAAGCTTCAGAAAGTGGCTTAAGATATTTTTTTAAACTGAATAAAAAGGGTGATTTATAATCGCCCTTTTTTGTTGAATATGCCCTGTATAATGCTTATTTTGGGCAGGTATGCAATCTTTCGAAATAAATAAATCAGATCTCCTGAAGATAAAGAATGCGCTTGAAGCTAATGATACTGAGCTTCAACGTGTTTTGGGAGAGTACCACGCCTCCGAGATTGCAATTCTATTTGAACGGCTTACCCCCGAAGAGCGCGAAAAAATTATCAATGTTCTGCCATCTGACATTGCTTCGGAAGTTATCTCCGAAATGGACGAGGAGAACCACCCCGAGCAGATCTTGTTTAATCTTCATCCCGAGAAACGTTCGGAGATTATTGAAGAACTGGATTACGATGATGCGACGGATATTATCTCCCAACTCGAAGAACACGAGCAGGAACAGGTATTAGAACATATCGACCAGGAGGATGCCACCAACATCCGTGCCCTGTTACATTACGACGAGGATACGGCCGGCGGTTTGATGAACACCGACGTTATTAAACTCAATGCCAACCTCAATAAAAAAGACGCACTGGAAGAAGTAATTAGACAGTCGGAGGAGAAGGAAGAGTTTTATACTATTTACGCTGTTAACGATCGTGATATTCTGCAAGGTATTGTGTCGCTGAAGGATATCATTAAATCCAAACCGGATGTAATGGTGCACGATCTTTTAAAAACAGATTACGTTTACGTTAAAGCCGAAGTTGACCAGGAAGAGGTGGCCCGCTTGATGTCGCAATATAACCTAACCAGTATCCCGGTGGTGAACGACCACCTGAAACTGCTCGGCCGCATTACCATTGATGACATCATCGACGTAATGGAAGAAGAGAATACCGAGGACATTTTGAAGATCTCCGGTGTATCTGAAGATGAAGAATTGAGCGGTAACTGGAAAGATGCCGTAAAAAGCCGTTTACCATGGTTAATTATTAACCTGGGTACTGCTTTCTTAGCAGCCTCAGTTATCAGGCATTTTGGTAATTTAGAAGCCAAGCTACCCATTATAGCTGCCTACATGACCATTATTGCGGGTATGGGTGGCAATGCAGCCACACAGGCCCTCGCTGTTACGGTAAGGCGTATCTCATTAAGTGATTTAACAGATGCGCAGGCCTACAATACCGTATTAAAAGAGTTTTTAGTAGGGATGATTAATGGCGCCGTTAACGGTATCATTGTATTAGTGGTAGCTTTATTTTATGATGCCAACCCAATGCTGGGCCTTGTTTTGTTTTTAGCCATGACGGGTAACCTTATTGTTGCAGGTTTAACCGGAGCATCCATTCCATTGTTATTGAAGCGTTTGGGAATTGACCCCGCAGTGGCATCATCAATAATTATTACAACTTTTACAGACTGCATAGGCTTTTTGCTGCCTTTATGGTTAGCATCCGCACTTTTATTATAAATTTGAAGCTTTATAATTTCATCACACATGACTGAAGTAAGATACAACTGGACGAAAGAGGAGATTGCTGAAATATATCACACCCCATTACTGGACCTGATTTATCAGGCAGCAACTGTTCACCGCGAAAATAAAGATTATGCCGAAGTACAGATCAGCTCGCTGATTTCTGTAAAAACAGGTGGTTGCCCTGAAGATTGTGCGTATTGCCCGCAGGCGGCACGTTATAACACAGGTGTAAACGTGCATGCTATATTACCTAAAGAAGAAGTAATTGCTGCTGCCGAAAAAGCTAAAGCAGGCGGTGCATCACGTTTGTGTATGGGTGCCGCATGGCGCGAAGTACGCGATAACCGCGATTTCGACAAGGTACTGGAAATGGTTACCGCCGTTAACGACCTTGGTATGGAAGTTTGCTGTACCCTGGGTATGCTTACCGAAAGCCAGGCGCAACGTTTGGCTGATGCGGGCCTCTATGCCTATAACCACAATTTAGATACGTCTGAAGATGATTACAAGCGAATTATCACCACCCGTACTTATGATGATCGTTTACAAACCCTGGATCACGTGCGTAAAGCCAAGATCAGCGTTTGCAGCGGCGGCATCATTGGTTTAGGTGAAACCGTTGCAGATCGGATCTCGATGCTGAAAACATTATCTAACATGCCTAAACACCCCGAGTCTGTACCAATCAACGCATTGGTGCCGGTAGCAGGTACGCCACTGGCCGACCAGCCACGTGTTTCTGTTTGGGATATGGTACGCATGATTGCTACTGCACGCATCGTAATGCCTAAAACGGTAGTACGTTTATCGGCAGGCCGTACAGAGATGAGTACTATTGAGCAAGCATTATGTTTTATGGCAGGCGCTAACTCCATCTTCGCAGGCGAGAAACTGTTAACCACACCAAACCCATCTTTTGATACCGATATGGCCATGTTTGAGCTGTTAGGCCTAACCCCACGCAAAGCCTTTAAAAACGGCAGACCGAACAGGGTAGAAGAGGTTAAAGAAGAAGTAAGTATTTAATTAGAATACGATATAAAAGAAAAAAAGGTCGATGTGTACAACATCGGCCCTTTTTATTTCCTATTAATGCATCCTCCCCAGCGCGTCATTGCGAGGAACGAAGCAATCGCGAACTTTACAGAGCGGCTTTGTAGGTCGGGGATTGCTTCGTTCCTCGCAATGACGCGCTGAGTTATTAATAATCGTGTTTAATAGCTCCTGTAAAACGAATGATCTGCAAAAGCCAGTAACTCTTTATCACCATTACTATCGCCGTAGGCATAGAGAATATAATTCTTGCGGTCGGGATAGGCGGCAAGCAGGCGGGCTACTTTCTCTGGTCCGTGGCAGTTTTTGGTTAGGAATACCCCTGTAATTTTATCATCAATTACCTGTAATTGCGTAGCCAATACCGTTTTAATGCCCTGCTCAATAGCCCAGGGATTAATCCAGTTTTCGGCAGAGGCGCTGATGATGATTACTTCGTGGCCTTGCTCATGGTGCCATCTTATTTTAGCCAGGGCATCGGGATTAACCAATTTATCTATAACGGATTTAAATCCTGTGCATAGTGCTGTGAACTTATCCACTTTAACCCCGGCAAAAAAGGCTTTAAATAATCGTTCTTTAGCCTGGTAATTGGGGATTACCTTCAGCTTAAATAAAGCTACGAAAGGCACAACCATTAAGGTGCCCGATAATATGCGCCAAAGTTTGGTAGCATACCATACAAACACAGGCAGGGTATCGCGTGTGGTTATGGTGCCGTCGAAATCGAAAGCGGCGATTACTTTTTTATCTGTTAATTGAATTTCTCCGCCCATTTTAAAAATTTTGATTCGGGGTAATTGGCAACATTATCAGGTATTATAAATTTAGAATCAGACCGGATGAAGATCTCAACCTTTGGAACTCCATCAAGAATTGCTTCTTTATACGGAATATGGTTTTCCTCCAAACGAAAACGGTTCGCCTTTAAATCACCAAACTGAACGGTGATGGTTTGATGCGCGGCTTTCAACTTGGCAATCTGATGGTTCACCAGCATTGTCATCATTAAATTCCAACCGAAACCGCCAAAGGTTAAAACCACATTAAAAATAATGAAGAGGTATAAAAAGCCTCTTAATATTTTGTGTTTGGTATGATATAATTCGGCAGCCAGTAATACCACAATAGGCAAATACCATAATTGCGGAATATACCTTGCCCACCAGGATTCGGGCATGATCAATACCACTGCTAAAATTACAGCTATCAGGTAAACCAGGTTTTTAATTAGCGCAAACTTACCGGGCTTCAGCAGCAATACAACCAGCAAAGCGAAGGCGAGCAACAGTATCCCGCTAAAAAACGGACCAAAGCCTGCTATACGCGTATCTGGCTTAAATGAATTGGTAAAATCTGTTTTATTAACCGTGAAGGGAATTTTAAGTGTTACGGTCTTTTGTTTATCAGAAATCTGGTTATCGGTATGGGCAAGCAGCGAAGTAAAAAGCTTATCCATACCACCTTTCTGCTCAAAACCAGGCGGCAGGTTATAGCCCACAATATCTACTTTATTTTTACCCATTAACGGATAAAACGGATGCTGAAACTTAACCGTATTAACTACATAAGGATTATAGCCCACAATCAACACAGCTACAATACCGGATGCTATTGCCGTATAAATAACCTTCTTAAACAACTCAATCTTTTTAGTATACAGCAACCAACCTAAAAAAGCTGCTGTAAATATCACCACATAAACCAACCCTGTAAACTTTACATTAGCTCCAATAATAACCACCACGGCAAGTAAAAGCAGGTTATAAATACTGCTATCAAAAACAAGCCAGATAGCTACTACAAACAAGCATTGTACCATCATGGCCAGTTGCCCATCAACATAAGTGCTGATTAGCTGGTTAATAATAATAGGGTTACAGGTAGCCAGTATAGCTATCAGTATACATCTCGGCATCGTTAGCTTATTTAAGCCTAATAGCAACGATAACATGAGGCAGAATGTAGCAATAAGTAATATCAGGTTGGCGGCCTTGCCAGCTTCAATATGCCCGGTTAAGGCGTACAATGTGCTCTGCGGGATCTCGACACCCTTACCGTAATGATTAATATAGATAGCCATATTAACCGATTTTGGCAGTAAGGTTTTAAACGTATTCCAGCCATGTGCTAATTGGTAGATACCTTCCTGGTGGTACGATTGGCCATCGTAGGTAACATCATAAAAACAGCAGGCAATTATAACAGAGGCGATTATTACTAAAGCACTTATTATTACAGACTGGATAAAAGCACCGGTGTTGTTGAGTTTGTTTTTGCTGATGAAGTAATAAAGCCCCCCAGTTAAAATAAACGCCATTGGAAACTGCCATGCAGCAACCGTAAACCCTGCAAAAAAACAGAGTGCCACTATGATCAATACCATAGCAATGGTAGTAATCAGCATACCGCCTGTTAAAAATAAAACCCGGTTATTGCGTTGTAAAGAAAGCTGCATATTAAACCTTCAGGTAAATAATTAAGAAAAACGATACGATCCAACCGAGGATAATCACTTGCAGAAAGCGGTTTTTAAGCAGCACCATAGTAGGGCTACCGCTAATTAACCAAACAAAGGTAAGCTGCAGGTATCTTAATATACCGAGTATCACAAAAAACGAGGTGAGGTAAGTATTGCCCCCAAACCGCGATGTAATTTCGGGCGAAGTGCAATACATAATGTAACACACAATTACTACGGTAGCCATTACGGTAATAGCTACGTTTAAAAAGTCGAGATTATAACCTTCTAAGTTTTTGCGTGCTTTCTGGTCTGTCTGCACATAAATATAAACATCATCGCGGCGTTTGGCCAGGGCCAGGAAAAGCGCCAGCACCAGGGTCATCAAAATGATCCAGTGCGAGAGCCCTGTATTTGTAGCTGCTCCGCCAATTAAAATACGCAACACAAAGCCGGTAGAGATCAGCATTACATCCAGTAGCGAAACATGCTTGAGTTTAATGGTGTACAAAATATTTTGCACAAGGTAAACACCTGCTACTATGCTGGCAACCGTGTTACCTAAAACAGCAAATAATAACGCGGCTGCAATAAGCAAAACAACAATTAAAACAATACCTTCTTTAACGCTAACTGCGCCGCTGGCTAAGGGGCGGTTACGTTTTTTAGGGTGTATTTTATCCTCCTCAATATCCAGCATATCGTTAAAAACATAAACAGCGCTGGCTAAAAATGAAAATCCAAAAAATGCCAGAAGGCAATTATGAATAACAGCTGGCTGATAAAGCTTTAATGCGAAGAAAGCCGGCAGGAAAATAAACAGATTTTTGCTCCACTGGTGTACACGGAGAAGCTTTAGGTAGGAGCTGAGTTTTTGCATATTTGTCCATAAATATAGCGTATTTTCTGACCTTTAGCGCCGATGTCAAGCGTAAAAAATACGATACTACTGTCTTTTCGAGTTACTTAGAGCATTAAGTTGTGAATTAGTTAATAATATAAACTAATCCGTTGTACTCTAACTTTCCAAGAATATTTTGATTCTCGATTCTTGTCTCTTGATTCTATTCTGCTATTACCTTCACATCCATGCTTCCCCTGGTAGCTTTAGAATACGGACAAATAATGTATGCTTTATTAGCCAATTTCTGAGACTCTTCAATGTTAATATTGGTTCCATGCTCTGTAATTTTTATCTACAACCTGAGGCACTGATAAAGGTTTAATAGAATTTTTATTTGCTAATATTTTTAGTAATTTTGATTTGTATGAATGTGGAGAGGATTACCGAAAAGTTAAACATATTGGCCGATGCCGCTAAATACGATGTATCGTGTGCATCGAGCGGGAGCAAACGGCAAAACAAGGATAAGGGTTTAGGCAATGCCAGTAACGGCATTTGCCATACCTACACCGAAGACGGGCGATGTGTTTCTCTATTAAAAATCCTGTTTACCAACGTTTGTATTTACGATTGTGCCTACTGTGTATCGCGCAAAAACAATGACATTAAACGAGCCGCATTTACGGTGCAGGAAGTGGTGGATCTTACCATCAGTTTTTACCGCCGTAATTATATAGAGGGCCTGTTTTTGAGTTCGGGTATTTTTAAGGATGCCGATTATACGATGGAACGTTTGGTACAAGTAGCTAAAAAACTTCGCCTCGAACATAATTTTAACGGTTATATCCATCTTAAAAGTATCCCCGGTGCCAGTGACGAATTGATGCGTGAGGCTGGCCTGTATGCCGATCGACTGAGCATTAACCTCGAAATGCCAACCGAAGCAGGGCTTAAACTTTTAGCGCCAGAGAAAAACCGGCAGGACATGATCACGCCGATGAATTTCCTGAAAGATGAGATCATCCTGCGTACCGAAGAAAAGAAACTGTTTAAGAAAGCACCTATGTTTGCTCCGGCTGGTCAGAGTACCCAGGTAATTATTGGTGCCACGCCGGAGACCGATCAGCAGATCCTGCAAATGTCTGATCAGTTTTACAAGGGCTTTAAACTCAAGCGCGTTTACTATTCGGGCTATGTGCCGGTATTGAGCGATAGTCGTTTGCCTGCTCTAAACACAGCTGTACCCATGGTCCGTGAAAACCGGCTTTACCAGGCCGACTGGCTGATGCGCTTTTATCACTTCAAGGTAAATGAAATTGTAAACCATGATAACCCGCTGCTCGATCTGGATATTGACCCTAAACTGAGCTGGGCAATACGTAACCTGCATGAATTTCCTGTAGATATTAATAAAGCCGATCTGCGAATGATATTACGCGTGCCGGGCATCGGCGTACAATCGGCGCAAAAAATTGTAGCTGCAAGGGCTTTCCGTAAATTGAACTGGGATCAGCTTAAAAGACTGGGCATTGCTATAAATCGGGCACGGTATTTTATCACCTGTAATAGCCCGCAATATGAGCGGCGCGACCTAACCGGCACGGCCATTAAACAATACATCCTGGCCGAATCACAGAGTAAATACATTAAAAATTCGACCGTACAATTAAACCTGTTTTGATTGAGATGACCACCCTGATTTATGACGGTACGTTTGAAGGTTTACTGACGGCCGTTTTTGAGATTTACGAACAGCGCCTTACCCATGTACGCATGCAGAAAGGGGAGTGGCACAATACCGCCCTGTTTGAAAACGTGGTTAAAGTAGTAACAGAAAATACCCGAGCTACCCGCGTATTAAAAGGATTAAAGCAGAAACTCTCTGCGCAAGGCCTGCAACGCCTATATGCCGCCCACATGGCCGAAATGGAAGGGGAGGACGACAACCTTGTTGGCTATATCCGCTATGTATTTGATTCGCCAAAAAATGTTGAGGAAGATTATGGGAACAAATATGTAATGCGTGTATCGGAAATTGTGCGGATGGTTAGGCGTGAAAAACACCGGATGGAGGCTTTTATCCGTTTCCAGGAATTGAAGGATAAAACCTATTACTCTGCCATAGAACCTGACTATAATGTGCTGCCATTGCTCATTAAACACTTCAGAAATCGTTATGCCGATCAGAAATGGATTATTTATGATATTAAGCGCAGTTATGGCTTGTATTATGATCTGCACGAAACCCAATATATCTCACTCGATTTTGCCACCATTAACCCCGGTAATGTAATTTCGGCTTATGAAGATAATGAAGCTGTATACCAGGAACTCTGGCGTAATTATTTTACCAGTGTAAACATACCTGCCCGCAAAAATACCAAGCTGCATTTACGCCATGTACCCAAGCGTTATTGGAAACATTTGACAGAAAAAATTTAAAATTAGTTTTTTGAGAGGGACTAGAAACTATAAAAACATCAGAATATGTTGATAAGCAGTATGTTAATTACGTATTGCAAATCTGCGTTTTTGATACAATAAAGCTAATTAATTCATTTTTAAGCTGTTAATAACTTGTGCTTTTCTGTTGGTAAACCTGTTAAGAAAAACTATCATTTTTTATTTGCAAAACATACTGTAGCACAGTACCTTAGAAATATCAGAACGACGTACTTTGACAGCCTTGGGATACGGAAATTGAAATCGGGCGAATCTTCGGAGGAGCTAAAGATCAAGGGAAGACCCTAAGTTACCACGGATAATCACTATCATTTAAAAGGTGCAGCCACAACGCAAGTGACGGCGCATTAAGTGATGAACCGCGCAAGCGGGGATACATGAATACGAATATATTACCGGGATAACTTACCAGAGGTATTGTGGTTTGCACGCTTGAACGTGGTGCCTTATGGGGTGCAGCGTGAAATTGCAAACAAAAGCAATGATTATGACAAGTAGGTACTGCTTCGGCAGCACAGAAAACCAGATCGGTTAAATTACTAAAAGCGTTTATTGATGCTTTATGAGCAGCTACGGTTGAACATAAGGTTGAGAACGGAGGCGACATCTTAACGAAGTCGGCCTCCGTTTTCGCGTTATAGCAAATCTCTTTCCCATTTGTCATTCAGAGCGATAGCGAAGAATCTTCTTCGATCTGCATAGCTGTCATATTTACAGCAGAAGATTCTTCACTGCGTTCAGAATGACAAAAGAAAACCCCTACCTTTAAATCACAAACCACTCCTAATAATTTATGAAAACCGAAATCAACAAAATCCTCCAATTCTTACATGTTGCAGAAAACCTTAAAAGATTAACCCGCCATAGCTGGTTATCAGATGGCCGCCGCGAAAGTGTGGCCGAGCATACCTGGAGGGTTTCTATTATGTATTTATTGGTTGAACCCTATTTGGGCATTAAGGTAGATTCGACCAAGATCCTGAAGATGATCATCATCCATGATATTATTGAAGCTTTAGTTGGTGATGTACCTGCTTTCGATACTTTTAATGAAGAAGTGAAACAGCTAAAGATTGAAAATGAAACCCGTGCTATTGAGGATATAAGGATGCAACTGGATAATGAAGTAGGAGACAACTTCTACCACCTATGGCACGAGTTTGAAGCCAAGGCTACTAATGAAGCGAAAGTTGCCAATGCACTTGATAAGCTGGAAGCCCAGGTTCAGCATAACGAAGCCGACATTAATACCTGGCTGGATATTGAGAAAGAAATGCTTTATATGATGGATAAGCATGTAAACTTCAATGAGTTTCTGATACAGTTAAAAGATGCTATAGTTGAAGAGGGGGCTTTGAAACTGGCAATGTTGTAACTCTTTACTAGTTTGTCATCTCGACGATAGGAGAGATCTTATACGATGAAAAGGCAAGCTGTACAAGATTTCTCCTATCGTCGAAATGACAAATCCAATAAAATGAGTTCTATTTAAATTATTCTCATTGATTTACAATTAATTATAATAATTATTAAAAATAATTATGCTTTTTACTTGACACGTATAGTATTTTAATCCGATATTGCATTTATCAAGAACGACGTACTTTGACAGCCTTGGGATACGGAAATTGAAATCGGGCAAATCTTCGGAAGCGCTAAAGATCAAGGGAAGACCCTAAATTACTACGGAAAAATCAATGTCACTAAAAAGGGTGATAGACCACGTGAGTGGAAAACCATTCAAAAATGAAGATATGCGCAAGCAGAAGATCATTTAAAGGTGTTAAATTACCGGAGATAGTTTACCAGAGGTATTGTGATTACAAATTGAGGTGTTGTGCTCTACGGGGTACAGGGCTGAAAAAGTGGAATCAGAACAATGATTTAACAAGTAAGCTACTGCGTTGCAGTTAAGAAAGGTAAATCGGTTAAATTACTAAAAGCGTTATTGGTGCCTCGCGAAAGACTACGGTTAATCAAGAGGTGTAAAACGGAGATCACATTGAACAAATGTTGGTCTCCGTTTTCGTTTATAAGAGGTTTTGGGCCGCCAAACACCCGCTGTGTCATTGCGAGCGATAGCGTGGCAATCTCGTAGCTATACCGATCTAATAATGCAGGCGACGAGATTGCTTCGTACCTCGCAATGACAAAATTATACAGATAGCTTCCATTACATACTTCACCATTCCTAAAATCTTTTAATTTAGCATTATGTCTAAAGAGAACAGGAGCCGTGCTGCTGCAGGTGCTAAAAAAATATTTGTATTAGATACTTCGGTGATCCTTTACGATCATAACGCTTTCGAAAACTTCCAGGAGCACGATGTAGCCATCCCGGTGCAGGTTCTTGAAGAATTGGATAACATGAAAACGGGCAACGATACCCGCAATTTCGAAGCACGCAGCTTTATCCGTTTAATGGACGAATTTGCTGGTCAGCATAACCTTAACGCATGGCTACCTTTACAGGGACATAATAAAGGACAGTTTCGGGTAGTAATGAATAAGCCATCAGTGATGATGGATGCCGAGGCTATATTTGGTCCGGGTAAAACCGATCATAAAATCCTGAACGCCGCCTTAGCTTTACAGGAAGAGCATCCGGATAAAAAAGTGATCCTCGTGTCCAAAGATATTTGCCTGCGTCTCAAAGCCAAATCGCTCGATCTAAATGCTGAAGATTACGAAACCGGCAAAATCAAAAACCTCGACGAACTATATACCGGCAAAACAGTACTGGATAAACTGACTGAAAAAACCATTAACCAGTTTATTAAACAACGTGTTGCCGCGCCAGAAACTTTAGGTATTAAGCCGCCGCCGGGTAACCGCTTCTATATCCTCAACAGTAAAAACAAATCAACCCCTGGGTTCTATAACTCAAGCACAGCTTCGGTAGAGCACGTCTCAGATCAGTCGGTATTTAATATATCGCCCAAAAACACAGAACAGGCTTTTGCTATACATGCATTGCTCGATCCTGAAATTAAACTGGTAACTATACAGGGAAATGCAGGTACCGGTAAAACACTGATAGCGCTTGCAAGTGCTCTTGAGCAACGTAAAACTTACAGGCAGATCTATGTTACCCGGCCAATTGTACCGCTGAGTAACAAAGATATTGGCTTTTTGCCCGGTGATGTAAAAAGTAAGGTAGACCCATACATGGCACCAATATGGGATAACCTCAAATTTATCCGTGAGCAATTTGCTGATGACCCTAAGATGCAGGGGAAGATAGATGAACTGGTTACTACCGATAAGATCTCTATCGCTCCTCTGGCCTTTATTCGTGGCCGTACGCTGACTAAGATCTTCTTTATTGTAGATGAGGCCCAGAATTTGACCCCGCACGAAATTAAGACCATTATTTCGCGTGCAGGTGAGAACAGTAAGTTTGTGTTTACCGGGGATATTTACCAGATAGATACACCATATCTGGATGCCGAAAGTAATGGCTTATCATACCTGATCGACAGGGCTAAGGACCATCCGCTTTACGCACACATCACCCTGCAAAAAGGTGAACGCAGCGAACTGGCCAATCTGGCTACAGAGTTATTGTAAAATAAGGTTATCAGTAATACGCTGAATATCGTTAGCTATTTTATTAATGAAACCCAGTTGCTCTTTCAATAATTCCTGATCGGCTACTTTTTCGTCAGTTAGCTCATCTTCATTAACGCTTTGTTCGGCAGTAAATTCAAAACTGTTGCCACCTAATTTTTTGCTTACCTCATTCAGTACAGCAATATCGCGTTTCAGCATTTTAAGGTTATCAGCACGCAGGTGGATCAGCATGCTGGCACCGGTTATGTTTGATGCAATGGTTGCCAGGTAAGAGGACAGGATATGGTTCAATACCACAAACTTATGCACATCTTTGCTCTGTTTCTGTTTACTCTTCGGTTCAGAAACCATACGCTCAAATGCTGCCGATAAGTTGGCCGATTTTACAAAAACATCTTTCCGCGCCAATTTATAATCGGTAGTACTTTGTGGTTTACCGGTTAAATGCTCGCCCAAGGTCATTAGATACCTAATGTTCGCATCAACAACTTCCAATAAGGTTTGTCGTAGTTGTTCAGACTCCCATGATGGGAATATCAGGTAACTGGCTAAAAATGCGATAGATGAGCCTATAATGGTATCTATAATCCGTTCTTCTGCCACATCCAGATGCCCTACACCCAAAAAGCGGAACAGGATGAGCACATAAGGTGTCATAAAAATAACGCTGGTGATGTAGTTGATTCGCAGAAAACTGTAAGCTCCCATCATAAATACCATCAGTAATGCTACTTCGAGGGTTTTGTTGTGTACAAAGGTGAGTACCAATACGCCAATAGCCCCGCCGATAATGGTACCAAATACGCGCTGGTAATTGCGTTGTTTAGATAGGCTGAATCCTGGCTTCAGAATCACAATAATGGTGAGCAATACCCAGTAACTATGGTGTCCGAAAACGATCTTCTTACCCGTGAAATGATTGATCAACTCTAATAACCCGTTACTCTTGGTAATCACAAAACCGGTTAAACAAACCAATGCTACACGTAAAGCATGCTTAAATGTGGCCGAAGTAAAGGTAAGGTTATCGAAAAAGATGTGCGGCGTATAATCCTGATGGGCAACAAATTTGGTGTACTCCACATCGCCCTTTTTCTTATCGATCAGGCTTTCTGCCGATTTAGAGTTATAGTATTTGCATACATCCGATATCTTTTGGTTTAGATCACGAACATTAATCAAGATCTTCTTTAAAACCAGATTGCTCGACCCACTTAAATGACTGGAAGTAGCGTCAATCTCATTCTTTAAATTTTCCAGATCAGGGCCAAAGTTTTTAATCCGGCGATATCTCGAATTGGCCAGTATGGCATAACCTATATTATCCAATTCGCCGGCCATTTGGTGTACCAGTTTTGCAATATGGGGTAGCACCTCAGTTCCTTCAAAACGGTCGCGAATTTCCTGGTAATCGTAATGTGTGGCCATAATCTGCTCAAACATATCAACCAGATCAACAAAGGTTAATACCAATACACGGCTGGCATGGGTTGATTCTCTTACAATTAAGCGGGTTTTAAACAATAGCTCTCGAACATTATCCTGATGCTGACTAACCTTTATTTGCTGCGAAACCAGTTTCTTGTAATTGTCTTCAATATCAGTCTCCGGCAGATAAAAATCGGCTTTTATGCGAAGGAACTTAACCACGTCAACAATGTTCTCGCCTAATGCCTGCTGCGCCGCCCGGTATGGCCGGATACCGAAGAAAACAAGGCTCATAATCATATACCAAACGCCGCCTACAGTAATCAGTAAACTATAATGCAGTACTTCGCCAGGTTGCAGGCCTTTATCCATCATAAATATCATCACCAATAATGATGATGTACCAACTGCAGCAGCGCGGTTGCCATACACCGTAAACATGGAGAACAAGAAAGAAAAAGCAATAACCTCGATACCCAGCGTATACACATTAAGCCTTGCAAAGCCTGTGGTAATGGAAACCAAAAGCAGCAAAGCATTACAGGCCAGCATAGCATTACGCTTATAAACTTCGGGCCCTGGCGTATCAACCACACAAACGCAAATAGCACCTAATGATAAGGTGAGGCCTAACTCGAGCTGATTAAATTGTGCAAAGATGAGTGAGGGGAGCAAAACGCCTATAGTAATGCGTAATCCGTCTGAAAAATACTGGCTGAAGAAGAAACTTTTTATTTCGCGGGATGGTACGGCCATTTTAGATTTTTCGGGGGATTGGTACTGCAAATTTATAACAAATAACGTTTATACATTAAATAGGTTGAAGTTTGTAACAAAAACATTGTCGATAATCTCAGTAGATAATTATATTTACCAACAATTCAAAACAGGTTATAAAAGAAACCTGTTTTTTACTCAGATCTCTCTAAATCGTCTATGTCATCTGCAAACAACCTTAGTCAGCGTGAATCCGTCTTTAATCAGGAAGTAATTACACGTTTTGAGCTTTACAACAGTCTGTTTTTAACCCTGCCTTTTTACCAGGTTAAAGATACCGGTAACCTGTTGCCATTTTTTAGCGCACATTGCGAAAAGGGCACAGCCAACCAGGAATCACCCGCTGAAATTATAAAGTCGTTCTTTAAGAAGTACGTACCAGATATTGATCACCAGGAACAACTTAACCGCTTATTCCGCTTTATACAGTATATAGAAAGGCAAGTTGTATTGTTTGATGCCATTGAAGATTCATCATTCAGTAAAACCACCAAGTTCGACGAGAGCGGTACACTGCAAACTTTGTTACAACAAATTGCAGGCGACGAAAGCCAGCGCGAAACCATTAAAGAGAAGCTTAAAAACTTTTCACTGCGCTTAGTCCTTACTGCGCACCCAACCCAGTTTTACCCAAGCCGAGTGTTGGGTATCATGACTGATTTGATCGAAGCGCTTAAAACAAACGATATCAATAGCATTAACTTGCTGTTACAACAACTGGGTAAAACGCCGTTCTTCAATAAAACATCGCCAACACCTGTTGATGAGGCTGTGAGCCTGATCTGGTTTTTAGAGAATGTTTTCTATCATGCATTAGCCGCTACACAATCAAAATTAAATGAAGCTTTTGATGTGGATGGCTTAGCTAACCAACTACTCGAAATGGGCTTTTGGCCGGGCGGCGACCGTGATGGTAACCCTAACGTTAAAACAGATTCTACCAAAACAGTAGCTTCATTATTAAGGCAGATCATTTTCCGCTGTTATTACCGTGATTTCCGTAATGTGAAACGTCGTATCACATTTAGAGGTGTTGAAGATGCTATGAAGGATTTGGAAACCATCCTTTATGATAATGCATTCAACCCACAGGAAGATCCTGAAAATTTACAGGGCGAAATGCTTACATTATTACAAACAGTAAAGGATAAGCTGATTGCAGACAACTACAGCCTGTTTGTTGACATCATAGATGATTTGTCGCACAAGATCAAATTATTTGGCTGTTATTTCGCTACGCTGGATATCCGCCAGGATAGCCGTGTATTGCGTAATGTGTATGACTACATTGCACCTAAAGTTGGTGTAATACTTCCTGAAGGTTATGATGATTTAAGCGAAGCTGATAAATTAAAAGCAATTGAGTTTGCCACAGAAGCAGATTTTGTTTGCCCTGATGATGCTGATCCGTTGATTCAGGATACACTTAACACTATTCGCCTGGTAAAGCAAGTGCAAAAACAGAATGGCGAAAAAGCTTGTCAGCGATTTATTATCAGTAACTGTCAGCAAGCATCTGATATTTTGCAACTGATTAACCTGTTTTTATGCAGCGGCTGGAAGAAAGACGAGCTGACCATTGACTTTATGCCGCTTTTTGAAACCGTTAACGATTTAAAAGTTGCGGCCGAAGTAATGGAAACACTTTATACCCATCCATTCTACAAAGAGCATCTGGCAGCAAGAGGCAATAAGCAAACTATTATGCTTGGTTTCTCTGATAGTACCAAAGACGGTGGTTACTTAATGGCTAACTGGTCTATCTACAAAGCCAAAGTTGAACTAACCGCAATGGCTAAGAAATACGACATCGACCTGGCGTTTTTTGATGGCAGGGGAGGCCCACCCGCACGTGGTGGTGGCAAAACACACCGTTTCTATGCCTCAATGGGTCAGGAGATTGCTAATAACCACATCCAGTTAACTATACAAGGCCAAACTGTGAGTTCGCAATACGGTTCTGTTGATACGGCAAGGTTCAATATCGAGCAATTATTTAATGCAGGTATTGCTTCTGCATTGCATCAAACACAAAAAGATTTGCTGGATGATCGCCATAAAGAGCTAATCTCGATAATGGCTGATGAAAGTTATAGTTTGTTTATGGGCCTGCGTAAACATACGTTATTTACCGAATACCTGGAGAAACTGAGCCCGCTTAAATTGCTTTCTGGTGCAAACATCAGCAGCCGCCCAACTAAACGTAATGGTGATGCGCCTTTAAAATTGGAAGATTTGCGTGCTATCAGCTTTGTAACGGCCTGGAGCCAGCTAAAACAAAATATCCCTGGCTTTTATGGTGTTGGTGCTGCACTGAACAAAATAAAAGGAGAGGGGCATTGGGACGAAGTTGTAGAGCTTTACCACAAATCTGGCTTCTTTAAAACGATGATCGATAATTGTATGATGTCGATGTCGAAATCAGATTTCAGGGTTACTGCGCACTTAAAGAACGATCCTAAATTTGGCGAGTTCTGGCAAATGCTATATAACGAGTTTGAGCAAACTAAGAGATTACTCCTTGAACTAACTGATACACAGGTATTAATGGAAGCTTATCCAACGGAAGGAAGATCAATTGCCATCCGGGAAAAAATTGTGCTTCCGTTAGTGATTGTTCAGCACTATGCTTTAGAATGTTTGAATAATACTACTGATGAAGAGCTGATTAAGGTTTATAATAAGCTAGTGATCCGCACGGTTTACGGCATTGTAAATGCCGGTAGAAACCTGGCATAACCCTATTAATAATAACTTGAAAAGCCGGATGAGTAATATTTCATCCGGCTTTTCTTATTAATGGCTAAATGTCATATAATTGTAAACCAATTAATGCCTGTGTATGTTACAGGTATAGCAACCATTATTTTATAACATGACTAAAAACTTGATGTACGTATCAGCAATGATTTTGTTGATTGCCGGACAAGCTTGTAATAATAGAAAAGCAAAAAACTTTAACCAAAGTACATTGGTTGATGACCAGGGTGCAAAATTTATTGTGGCTGCCAATGAGGCTGGCGTTACTGAAATTAAAGCCGCTTCATTGGCCGAGAATAATTCTAAAAATCCACGCGTGCTCGATTTCGCCAAAATGATGCTTAATGATCATGTAAAAGCGGGACAAGAACTTAAAAAGATAGCTGTAGAAAAATATGTGAGCCTCACTGATACGATTTCGCAGCAACACCAGGCTATGCTGGGTGATTTAATGAAACAAAACGGACCAGCTTTCGATAAAGCTTATATGCAGATGATGGTAAGTGACCACGATAAAGTGATTCAGCTATTTAATGAAGTTGCCGAGAACACCGATAAAAAACTGGTTGATTTTTCGAACAAAACCACACCGATTTTAAAAATGCATTTAGATTCTGCAAAAGCAATCAGCGCTTCGTTAAAATAGACGTAACTGCTGCTCTACAGGCGGTTTTGCTTTACCCATAACTGTACGGCCGCCATGTCGCCACGAATTTTCACGTTCCTGCTGTATTACCTGGTCAAAATTGGCATTAGGGGTAAAATCCTGTTCGGCTCGTTGCGCTATTGCCGTTAAACTGCGAATAGCATCCTTTTTTTCAGATTGACCGATTTTTGCTTTATATATTGCAGTCTGCAAAGTTTTTAAAGTTTCATCATAAACCTTAATGGGGACAGGGAAGGGGTGACCATCCTTTCCACCATGTGCAAACGAAAACCTTGCCGGGTCTTTAAATCTTGCCGGCGTTCCGTAAATAACTTCGCTAACCAAAGCCAGTGATTGTAATGTTCGTGGGCCTAAACCTTCGAGTAATAATAATTCTTCAAAATCTTTAGGCCGTTTTTCATGCGCCAGCCATAGTACCGCACCTAAACGTTTCAAATCAACATCTTCGGCGCGTACATCATGATGGTTCGGCATCATCAGTTTGTTTATTTCGGCCAGCATATCATTCGGATGTTCATCAGCCATCTGCATAATGGCATTGCGCGACGGATCAGCCGCTTTATCAGCCATGTTTAAAATCATACCGGCATTTTGCCCGTAAATAAATGTATGCGGATCGTTTACAAAAGATTTTAAACCTTCAGAATGCCAGTGATAACGGCGAGCGGTCTTATTTGTCGCACTCATACCTTGCTGTACAACAGTCCATTGCCCGCTTTTACTTACAATAAAATTGTGGGTATACAATTGGTAGCCGTCCTGTATAGCTGTATTATCAACCTTGGCAGCCAGCTTGCTGCATTTAACCAGCTCTGTACCATTTAAACCGGTTTGATTACCAATTTTAAGCAGCTCATTCGGCGTTTCGCGCGAATATTTTCCTTTGCCGCCGGTTATATAAATTCCAAGTTCTTTAGCATGCGGATTTATTGATCTTTTCAAAGCGCCCATAACCGATGTAGTAATTCCGGACGAATGCCAATCCATTCCCATAACAGCACCCAAACTTTGAAACCAAAACGGATCGCTCAAACGGCGAATAAATTCATCGGTACCAAAATCCATTACAATGGTTTCTGCAACAGCGAGGCCAAGTTTCGCCATACGTACGGCAAGCCACTGTGGTACATAACCATAATGTAAAGGTAAATCTGCAGAACCCGAACGTTTCATTTACTAACAAAGTTAGCAATATGGTTTAAATAAACCTAAAGCAGCAGTGATATAATAATGAATTTAATTAGAAGCTAAATAAGGCTTTATAATTTGAGCCAATAGTATATTCCCCCGTGCATTTAAATGTAAAGTATCGCCACCGTTAAATTGTGGGTTGAGCATACCAGCACGAACAAATTTTGAATAAAGATCTATATAAGTTATATGAGAGCTGCCGCATAGATTAAAAAGCTTTTTATTATAATCTTCAATAAGACCTTTATAATCGGCAGAACGCGGCAAAAGTGAATTAATATATATTTTTGTTTCTGGAGAAATTGAATTAGCACGTTTCAAAATTTTGTGCATGTAAGCTAAACATGTATCATTGGGCTGATACCGCATATCATTAGTACCAATTTCTATAAAAATTTTTTTCGGATGGCCTAGTAAAACATCATCAATTCTATGATAAACACCGATGGTGTTATCACCCAATATACCACGATTTAGAATATCGGCATTTTTAAAAAGCTCAGCAGCATCAAAGAAAAAAAATTCACTGTCGCCGATAAAAACTACATTGTTTGAAGTTACGCCTAATGTTTTATATAGCATATCCCGATGGTATAAATACCCGGTATGTTGATATGCAATAGTGCTGATTTTATTATTTTCTTTATGCCTGTATATATAAAATGTGATAACAAACACATTTAGAAAAATAGAAAAAACAAGGAGCCTAATAAGATTAGATTTTGTAATTAACATAAATTAAGTATCTACATGGTATACTGTAAAACTAATAATAAGTACAGTGAATACAATATATTACAATTATTTAGTCACTTATTTTAAGTCCTATAATTAACATTATGTTAAGTAAGTATTGTGTTAAAAAGGCCTCTCTTTCGAGAAGCCTTTAAATATTATTTTAATGCGTCGATCTGCTTTTGAATCTCAGTTGCATGTGCTGTATCCTTTTTACCTAAGTAATAAGTTTTAAGGTTGTTTAATGCATCATAAGATTTTGGGTTAAGCTCTACCGCTTTTTGCAGGTATGGCTTAGCTGTATCAAATTGTGCGCCTGCTTTAGCTACAGCAGCATCGTAAGCTTTTTGCTGATTTGCAGGTAATTTATTAGCAGCATTATACATATCAATAGCCGGGTTAAGCAATACATAACCCAGGTTAAGGTTAGCTTCGAAATAGTTCGGATCAATTTCTAATGCTTTTTTGTACATATCTGCTGCTTTAGCAAAATTTTCTTCTTTTGCTTTTTGCGCTGTTGCTTTGCTTGCAGCATCTTTGGCTTTAGTTAAATCTTTGCCTGCAGATTCTGCTGCTTGTGAGTAAGTTAAACCAGCATAGTAGTACAATGATTTGTTTTTAGGATCATTAGCAATAGCTGCGTTGATTTTGTCGATCACTTCTTTTTGTCTGCCTGTTTGCAGGTAAATTTCTACCTCACGTTTGCGAAAATCTGCGTTAGTTGGATATTTAGTAACAGCTTCGCTTACAGTTTTTAAAGCACCTGTAGTGTCTTTATTTAATAAATAAATTGAAGATAAATCTGTATAAATGTGTTGTTTACCAGAATAGTTAGTAGTTAACAATTTGTTATAATTGGTAATAGCTTCCGGGTACATATTGGCGTTAGCTGCTGCTAAACCTGTGTAGTAAATTGCGTTTGTATCTTCAGGCAATACAGAACGATAGTAATCAAATGCTTTGTAAGCGTTTTTGAAATCCTTGTTCTGATACTCTCTAACACCCTGGGTTAACTGGTATTGTGCCAGGTTAACATTAGCGTGATCGATCAGTTTTTTATTTTCGCCTTTGGTGTCTAATTCTTTAGCTTTTTTAATAGCCTCTTCTGCAGTTGCAAATAATGGAGCTGATGTAGCCGGAACTGAATCCTGGACTGCTAACGACGAGTAAATAGCACCTTTTAATGCAAAGGTTTGCGGCATTACCGAAGTTTTCTCGTTAAGAGCTGCTTTATCGATCGAGGTTTTAGCATTAGCAATGCTTGTAGCAGCAATAGCGGCAGTTAATTTGTTACCTCTTGAGGTTTCATATTTATCGTACTCGCTTTGTGCGTTATTTAACTCCCCTTTTTGCGCAAATGTTGTTGTCGCAACAAGGCCAAGCAAGCCGGTCATTAAAATCCTGATTTTCATACTTATTAATTTGTTAGTTGTTTTAATTTATCGTTAATCCTATTTAATTGGTCTTCGTTCCTGGTTTTCAGATAGGCCCATTGCAATAATTGTAAACATTGCAAATTGTTCGGCAATATAGTATTTGCTTTTTCAAACCACTGAATTGCACGCCCAATATTTTTCTGCTGGTCGCCATCTTTATTGGTATATTCTTTAAAGTACAATAAACCTAAATTAAAAACAGCATCATAATACCTGCTTCTTAATTCAATGGCCTGTAAATATAATGACTCTGCCCTATCGCCATCGTTTAAATGATCGTAACAATTTGCTGCCATAAAAGCCAACTGAGCATTTTTAGGATTTTTGCTCAATAATTGTGGCAGTAAGGGTGCTAATGATTTATAATCTTTACGATTTGTGTAAATGTTTGCTTCATCATAAAGTAAGGCATCATCTTCAGGTAATAATTTGCGGCCTTTTTGAAGTACCTGTAATGCTTTTGTAGTATCGCCCAGGGATTTATAAACATTGGCAGCTGCAACTATATCTTCACTTTGTACCGTGTCTGTATTTAATAATAAGGTATAAGATCGGGCCGCATCAACATATTTACCCAACAGATTGTTAGTATAGGCGATGTAGCCATTAATGCGGCGGTAACGGGGAACAAAGTGTTGGGCCTTTTGGAAATTACCCAGTGCGGTTTCATATTTTTTATCCTGTAAAGCAGCAGCGCCTTTGCGGATATACACATTACCAAGACAGCGTTTAGAGAAATCCATCTCCACCTGGTATTTAAAGATCTGACCGCTGCCCGAAAGATGATCTACCAGCGCACTGATCTGATCCAAAGTATTAGCGGGAACCCCTAATTTATTCAGCGAATCGGTATACAATATACTACTGTAAACCACTGCCCTGAAAACGCTTTTGGGCACGTTTGATGAATCTTTTTTAGTTTTTATCAAACTATCAACCTGCTTGCGGGCATTGGTAAGATACTTAAGATCTTTCTGTTGCCTGTAAAAAGCCAGGTTGTTTACTACACCTTTCAGCGCCTCCGTTTGGCTAAACGCGAACGGTGTAGTAAACAATAAGATAAAAAGCGATAAAATTATTTTACGCCCCAGCATAGTTATTTGTTATTCTTCTTCAGTTTCGTCCTGATCTTCTTCTGTATCGGGCTCGTCTGTTATTTCATCGGCATCTTCAATTGTGTCAGTCGCAACACCCATAGTATCAGCTTCTGTTGGTAGTTTTGTACCTTCGGTACCTTCTTCTACAACTAAAGCCTCTTCTAATTCCTCTTCTTCGCTGTGCTCAATTTTAGCTACCGATGCAATCTCGTCGTTGTTTTTAAGGGTAATTAACCTCACCCCTTGTGTTGCACGACCCATTACACGCATTTCGCTCACCGCAATACGGATGATGATACCCGATTTATTGATGATCATTAAATCATCCTGATCAGTAACATCTTTTATGGCAACAAGTTTGCCTGTTTTTTCAGTTACACTGATAGTTTTAACACCTTTACCGCCACGGTTAGTAACGCGGTAGTCATCAATGTCAGTACGTTTACCGTAACCTTTTTCTGATACCACCAATACCGAAGTACCCGGATCATTAATGGCGATCATACCAACAACCTCATCCTTATCATCTTCCAGCGTAATACCACGTACACCGGTTGCAGTACGGCCCATCGGTCTAACAGTCGATTCGTTAAAGCGGATCGCCCTGCCCGAACTGATGGCCATTACAATTTCGCTGGTACCTGTAGTTAATGTCGCAGCCAGTAAAGTATCACCATCGTTAATGTTAATAGCGTTGATACCGTTTGAACGCGGACGAGAATAAGCATCCAGAGATGTTTTTTTGATGGTACCTTTAGTGGTACACATAATGATAAAGTTATTCTCCAGATATTCTTTATCTTTCAGGTTGATCAGCTTAATGTATGCTTTGATCTTCTCTTCTTTAGGAATATTGATGATGTTCTGGATGGCACGGCCTTTTGAAGTACGTGTGCCTTCCGGAATTTCAAATACGCGTAACCAGAAACAACGGCCTGCTTCGGTAAAGAACAGCATGTAGTTGTGGTTCGATGCAATCAGTAAGTGCTCAATGAAATCTTCATCGCGGCTGTTACTTCCTATAGCACCTTTACCACCACGTGCCTGGCGACGGTATTCGGTTAATGCAGTACGTTTAATATAACCTTCGTGCGAGATGGTGATAACCACGTCTTCATCCTCAATAAAGTCTTCAGTTTGCATTTCTGCTGCTGAGTGTACTATTTCGGTTTTACGCTCATCGCCATATTTCTCACGGATCTCGATCAGCTCATCTTTGATGATCTGCATACGCAGGCCTTCATCGGCAAGGATAGTTTTTAAGTAAGCAATGGTTTCCATTAAGGCTGCATACTCATCTTTAATTTTATCACGCTCCAGTCCGGTTAACCTTCTGAGGGTCATATCCAGAATAGCACGTGCCTGTATGTCGCTTAAACCAAAACGGCTCATTAAACCTTCGCGGGCTTCTTCAGGCGTATTTGAGCTACGGATCAACTGAATCACTTCATCCAAATGATCTAAGGCGATCAATAAACCTTCTAAAATGTGTGCGCGTTTTTCGGCTTCCGCCAAATCGTATTTAGTACGACGGATAACCACCTCGTGACGATGCTCCACAAAGTGGTGGATCAGGTCTTTAAGGTTCAGCATCATTGGGCGGCCTTTTACCAGCGCAATGTTATTTACACTGAAAGAGGTTTGTAATGATGTGTATTTGTATAAGTTATTTAAAACGATTGAAGAGTTAGCCTCACGCTTAATTTCATAAACGATACGGATACCTTCGCGGTTTGATTCATCACGGATGGCAGAGATACCTTCGATCTTCTTTTCGTTAACCAACTCGGCGGTACGCTCAATCATCATCGCTTTATTTACCTGGTAAGGTATTTCGCTGACAATGATACGTTCACGTTCGCCATTGTAAGTTTCAATCTCGGCACGGGCACGGATCACAATCCTACCACGACCGGTTTCGAAAGCCTCCCTCGCTCCTTCTACACCATAAATAATACCACCTGTAGGGAAATCGGGGCCTTTGATGTGTTGCATCAGTTCGCCAACTTCCGCATCGCGGTTGTCGATATAAGCTATAGTTGCGGTAACAACCTCGGTAAGGTTGTGCGGGGCCATGTTAGTAGCCATACCTACCGCGATACCAGAGGCACCGTTTACCAGTAAGTTAGGGATTTTTGCAGGCAGTACAGTTGGCTCTTCCAGCGAGTCATCAAAGTTCAACTGATAGTCGATAGTATCTTTGTTGATGTCGGCCAGCATCTCTTCAGCAATGCGCTCAAGTTTTGCCTCTGTATAACGCATTGCCGCCGGTTGGTCACCATCGATAGAACCGTAGTTACCTTGTCCGTTAACAAACGGGTAACGTAAGCTCCAGTCCTGCGCCATACGCACCATCGCATCATATACCGAAGTATCACCATGCGGGTGGTACTTACCAAGTACCTCACCTACAATACGTGCAGATTTTTTATGTTGTTTATTGGCATTTAAACCCAGATCAAGCATACCGTAAAGTACACGGCGGTGAACCGGCTTTAAACCGTCGCGCACATCGGGAAGTGCACGTGATACGATAACAGACATTGAATAATCAATGTACGCCGAGCGCATCTCTTCATCAATATTTATCGGAATTATTCTGTCTTCTTTGTGTGGATTTTCGTTTCCTGTATCTTCAGCCATTTTTTATTTATTCAGTAGAAAAATGTTACGCTTGTAACTGGTTTTAAGATGTTTTTATAGCGACCTGCGAAGATAAGAAATTTAACATAAAAACCACATTAAGTTACCAACACTGCGTATGGCATTGGGCTCTCGTTATGTATTTGAGGCCTATTACTTTACTTTTCTCCAATATTCTTCCACCTGCATACCCGATGGCAATTTACCACTAAAAGTCAAAGTATCATGATTAAGTTTAATATGGTAATGGATGGTTTTACCGGTAAGGTTTGATGGCTGCGTGCTGAATGTTTCTGTCTCTAAGCACGTATCACCCAGCAAGGTATAATCGCCGCCCTGGTATTTTATAGGTTTCTCTTTGGGCTCGATGATAAAGGCATCAAAATGAGTGGCATCGTACTTGCGTTGTAGCTTATACTCGTTGGTGCCGCTATCTATCTTGCCATTATAAATACCGCCTACAAACTGCCAGGTACCTTTTAGGGATTTAGGTTGTTGAAAGGCAGAGAGGATAAGTATGGCTGGGATGATGAAGAAAAGTTTTTTCATGATGGTTTAAACTTTACCGTCATTGCGAGGAACGAAGCAATCGCGAACTGTACAGAGCGGCTCTGTAGGTCGGGGATTGCTTCGTTCCTCGCAATGACGTTCTTATGGGTGATTGGCATTACACCCAATCAATCCCCTTTTTTAGTAACGATAAAGTGCGCTCTTCATTGCTACCGGCTTCTGGTTTAAAGTTGTAGAACCATTTGGCCGTAGGCGGTAAGCTCATTAATATCGACTCGATACGACCATTGGTTTCCAGTCCGAATTTGGTACCGGCATCATACACCAGGTTAAATTCGGCATAACGGCTGCGGCGTAAGTATTGCCATTCCTGCTCGGCTTCAGTATAGGTTTTGTTGCGGTTACGGTTAACCAGTTCTGTATAGATGGGTACAAATGAACGGCCTATCGCTTTAGAAAACTCGAATATGGTTTCCCAGCTCAGGTTATCATCAGCTTTTAAACGATCATAAAATATACCGCCTATGCCACGGGTTTCTTCGCGATGTTTGATGTAAAAATAGTCATCTGCCCAGGTTTTAAATTTGGTGTAGAATTCGGCATTAAACTGATCACAAACCGATTTCAAATGATTGTGGAAGAATTTGGCGTCATCCTCAAACACATAATGCGGGGTAACATCAATACCACCACCAAACCAACGGATTGGCTCCTCTCCTGCTTTGGCAGGCATCTCGAAGTAGCGGATATTCATGTGGATGATGGGTACCATCGGGTGGTTGGGATGCATTACGATAGATACACCAGTTGCAAAAAAATCATCGCTATCAGCATTAAAAGCTTTTTTAACAGCATCAGGTAATTCGCCATGTACAGCAGAAAAGTTAACACCACCTTTTTCGAGGATGTTTCCGTTTTGTAGTACACGGGTACGGCCACCACCACCGCCTTCACGTTCCCAAAGTTCTTCTTCAAATTTGGCAACACCGTCAAGGGCTTCTAAACCTGCGCAAATTTCATCCTGTATCTGGCGATAGCTTTCGGCTATCAGTTCCTTAGTGATCATAGGCGCAAAAATGCAGAAATAATAGAACTGACAAAAACTATTATCACTTAAGCTACATTGGCATGACCAACAGGTTCATCACCATCAGTTTCTACATAATTAAGATCTTTACCAAAGCTCTCTTTTAAACGGCTGAGCGCCAGCAGCGCCACTACTGTAAGGATCACCATCATAATGTAACCGCTTTTAATCATGCCATAATGCACAACCAGTAAATTAAAACCTGCGCTGATTGGGATTAATGCCCCACGCACAAAGTTTGGAACCGTAGTAGTAACGGTAGAGCGGATATTGGTACCGAACTGCTCTGAAGCAATGGTAACAAACGTAGCCCAGTAACCAACTGTGCAGCCCATAAAGAAGCTGAGGGCGATAAATTTTTCGGTAGTAATACCTGTGCTGCCCAAGTAGCAGAATGTGCTTACCAGCGTAAGCAATAAAAACACCAGCATAGTCAATCTGCGCGATTTGGTGAACTGCGCAAATAAGCCCGCTGCAATATCGCCAATGGCAATGCCGATATATGAGTACATGATGCCTGTACCCGGGTTTAAAACTTCTTTAGCACTCAATGCCTTACCAAACTCGGGCGATTGGGTTATCAAGATACCAACCACATACCATAGCGGTGCGCCAATTAAAATACAACACAAATATTTGCTAAACCTGCCCCAGTTGTTAAACAACATTAGCATATTGCCTTTAGATACATTACTTTTTTCTACCTGCTTAAACATCCCCGATTCGAACGTACCCAAACGAAGCAGCAACAAACAAATCCCTAAACCACCACCCACAAAATAAGCTATGCGCCAGTCGTGTTTACCAACTTGCGCAGCAGCAACTGCACCCAACAGGCCAATAACGGCAACAATCATAGTTCCGTAACCACGTTTCTCTTTGCTTAGGGTTTCGCTGACCAGGGTAATGCCTGCGCCAAGTTCACCTGCCAGGCCTATACCGGCTATTACACGCACTATTGCGTACCAGGTAATATCGTGTACTAACCCGTTGGCAAAGTTGGCCAGCGAGTACATTAATATCGATCCAAATAATACTTTAATACGGCCATATTTATCGCCAATAATACCCCAGATAATACCACCTACCAACAGGCCGAACATTTGCATATTGAGTACAAATGCACCGGTTGTGCGCATATCTGCCTCGGGCACACCAATATCATGTAAACTTTTAAGGCGGATTACAGAGAATACAACCAGATCATATATATCTACAAAATAGCCCAGTGCAGCAACCAGTACCAGGAAAATTACATTTTTAGTGAGCTTATCGGCGTTGTTGGTCATTAGTATTTTTAATTGGAGAGCCTAAAGTAGTAAATGTACTTTAACAGCAAAATAAAAAGCATAAAAAAACCCCTGCATTGCAAGGGTTTCATCATATCAGAACGATAGATTATATCTTTTTCACTTTTACAGCTTGTAATCCTTTTCTGCCTTCTTCCACATCATACTCTACGTCATCATTGTCCTTAATGGCATTTACGCCACCTTGTACATCTTTGAAATGTACAAAAAGGTCTTTACCATCTTCGGTCACGATAAAACCGTAGCCTTTTTGTGTGTTAAACCATTTTACTTTTCCAGTTTTCATAATTATAAATACGTATTAAATTTTTTATTGAAGATTAATGTCATTAGCCCAACTGAAAAATAAAACTTAATTATCAGAAAGCAAAAGGCTTAACCCTTACTTTTCAAATATATAAAAATGTATTTAAAATAATAAAAATTAATTTTTTATGAATTTTTGTAAAAAACTGCTGATTTATAGCACGTTTCGACGATAATTTAAAGCAAGTTTCTGCTTTTTTGAAGAAAAATAATGAGAAATGAAGCAAGAGCCGGGAATCAAGAATCGGGACAAAAAACCAGTTACTTTTTGTGTCTAAAAGACGCATTTTACGAAGGGAACCAAGAGTCGGGGATCAGGAATCGAGACAAAAAATAAACACGGCTACTCATTGTCAAATTAGCTAATTACCAAATAGACAAATTGACAAATTGTCAAATTAAAATCCCATCAACAAATTCAAGAATCCCTTGTTACAACCCTTATCATGGAAAGACACGTTTACGAGACCGGGATTATAGGCAACTGCGGTTTCCTGGCCCACGTTAATAAAAATACCAATATAGACTGGCTTTGCTGGCCCCGATTTGACAGCACTTTTATTTTCGGAGGCCTGCTGGATACAAAAAAAGGCGGCGAGTTTAACATCCGCCCGGAAGGCGCTTATACCAGCAATCAATACTATCTCGAAAATACCAACGTACTGATCACCGAAATTACCCTGGCTAACGGCGAAAGCTACCGGGTAACCGATTTTGCTCCACGCTTTTTTGAGCACCAACGTTATTATAAACCTTTGATGCTGGTACGTAAGGTAGAGGCTATTGAAGGCTCGCCACGTATTACGGTAAGGTGTTCGCCTGTATCAGATTATGGCGAAACCCAGTTAACTGTTAACCGCGGCAGCAACCATATCCAGTTTTTGGGTGGCGATGAACGTATCCGTTTGACAACCAATATCCCTATCAGTTATGTGTTTGATGAACAAGCTTTTGTACTCAATGAGGTAAAGTATTTGGTACTTACCTACGGCGAACCTCTGGAAGCTCCACTAATCAGTACAGCCGATCGCTTTTTGAGCGAAACTACGGCTTATTGGCGCAGATGGATTAAGCACTCCTCTATCGCCGGCTTTTACCAGCCTTTTGTGATCCGCTCGGCTTTGGCTTTGAAGATCCATCAATATGAGGATACCGGGGCTATCATAGCGGCAAGTACCACCAGCCTGCCCGAGTTTCCGGGTAGTACCCGTAATTGGGATTACCGTTATTGCTGGCTGCGCGATACTTATTATGTGATCCAGTCGCTTAACCACATCGGTCACTTCGAGGAGATGGAGAAGTATTTCAGCTATGTAACCGACATTTCTTTTGCCGAGGATAACCGCTACCAGCCCCTGTACGGTATCACTGGTAAAAAGACACTTACTGAGATCATCTTAAATGATTTAGATGGCTACATGGGCGAAAAACCGGTGCGTATAGGGAATCAAGCCTATGAACATATCCAGAATGATATTTACGGGCAGGTAATGGTTTCGATGTTGCCACTGTATACAGACCACCGTTTTATCTTTGCAGAACGTAAGGATTCGGCCAAGTGGATCGGATACATCCTGAACAAGATTGAAGCCACCATTGATGAGAAAGATGCGGGGATCTGGGAGTTTCGCAATATGGCAAATATTCACTGTTACAGCAATCTTTTCCAATGGGCGGGCGCTAATGCTGCCGAGAAAATGGCACGCACCATTAACAACCAGGAACTGATTGATAAAGCCGTAAACTTGAAAAACCGTGCTGCCGAGCATATTGAAAGCTGCTACGATCCCGAACGCAAGGTATATACCAACGCGGCCGGTAGCACCTATCTTGACGCAAGTACGCTGCAACTCATCAACATGAACTACCTTGACCCTACCAGTGATCGCGCAAAAGACCATTTGATAGCCCTTGAGAAAGAATTAAGAACACCTAACGGATTATTTTACCGCTATCTCCACGCCGATGATTTTGGAAAGCCTAAGACTACCTTCTTAATCTGCGCCTTCTGGTATGTAGAAGCTCTGGCTTGTGTGGGCCGACTGGATGATGCTCAGAAAGAGTTTGCCAACCTACTGCAATACAGCAATCACCTGAAACTTTTCAGTGAAGATGTGGATGAAGAAAGCGGCAGTATGTGGGGTAACTTTCCGCAGGCCTATAGCCACGTGGGGTTAATGAATGCCGCCTACCGCATTGCCATGAAACTGGACAGGCCGATATTTTTATAGTTGTGAGTTTTGATCCGATAGCTATCGGATTAGGGAGTGAAGATTAAACCAAAAAAGGCCGGGTAATTACCGGCCTTTTTTGGTTTATAGAATTTTAGATTAATGTTTTGTAGTACTTTTTTTAGTAGTACTTGTAGTGGTTTTGTTTGCGTTATACCTCATGTCGGGCGTACCATCTTTTTTAGTTGGCCCGGTTGTGGTTTTTGTAGTGGTTTTGTTTGCACTGTACCTCATATCTGGCGTGCCATCTTTTTTAGTTGGTGCAGTAGTTTTTGAGGTTGAAGTTGAACTGGCTTTCTTAGTACTTGATGTAGCCGTTTTGGTTTGGGCGCTTAGCATTGTAGTGCTTAATGCCAGTAGTAGTACGGATGTGATTTTGAGTAGCTTTTTCATAACAATCCAATTGGTTTATTTATACAACTTATTGGTATTAATTTTGTTTTTCAAGCATTTTAAAATGCATGCTGTATGATACTTATTCCCATCATCTCTAAAAGAACATTATTTAGCCCTTACTGTTATATGAAAATATTTTAACTTAGGCGTTTACTCTATGATTAAGCATTAATGAGCCCCTCCGACTATCTTTTAAGCAATGAGCAACTCATAGAAGTGCTTTCACTCACCAACACGGCTACCGCCATACATGTTACAGAAGATGCTATAATTCAGCTGGCTAACGATGCCATGTTGCAGATTTGGAATAAAGATAGCAGTGTAATAGGCAAAACTTTAGAAGATGCCCTTCCCGAACTGAAAGGCCAGCCGTTTATCGAAATGTTTAAACGTGTTTGGAATGAGGGGATCACCATTTCGGGCACAGATACCCCTGCCGATCTGATAGTTAATGGCAAATTACAGACCCTATATTTCGATTTCGAATACCGCGCCATTAAGAATGCCGAAGGTAATACCATTTGCATTTTACACACTGCTACAGATATTACTGATCGTTTTCTGGGGAAACAGGCCATTGAGCGTGCTATAGAAAAGGAAGAGGCCCTGCAGCGCGAACAAGCTTTAAATGAAGAACTTGCCGCCGCTAACGAAGAACTTGGAGCCGCAAATGAAGAATTAAATGCGATTAATGACGAGCTGCAGGAAACTCAAAACACTTTAAACAACCTTAATAACGAACTGGAAGAGCGGATCTTTGACCGTACGCTGAAGCTGTTTACTTCGCAGGAAAATCTGGAGAAGCTGAATAAAGAATTACATGACAGCGAAACCAAACTGGATCAGATACTGAGCCAGTTACCGGCACCCGTTGTAGTTTTAGAAGGCCCTAATCAGGTAATTACAACTACTAATGATTCCCTGCTTTCATTCTGGGATAAAACCAGGGAACAGGTTATGGGCAAACCCATGCTGGAAGTTTTTCCCGAACTGACCAATCAGCGCTTCCCGGCACTTTGGAAACACGTTTTTGAAACCGGCGAGGTAATAACCAATCGCGAAACCCAGGTTATCTTTAACAGGCCAAACGGCGGCAAAAGGTTGTTCTATGTCGACTACTATTATCAGCCTCTTAAAGATACTGAGGGCAACACCACAGCCGTATTAGCCACCGTTATTGACGTTACAGACAAAGTATTGTCGCGCCAGCGGGTTGAAGAGGCTGAGAACAAGCTAAGAATGGCAATTGAGTCATCCGAACTTGGCACCTGGTATTACGATGTAGAGAAAAGGGAGTATGTATTTTCAGATCGTTTAAAGCAGATCTTTGGATTTTATCCGGAAGATGAAGTAACAAACGAACTGGCAACTCAACAAATTACCGACGAATACCGGGATGAGGTTGTAAGACTGGTAAATGAAGCAATAACAAATAATACCAACTATCAGGTTGAGTATGCTATTACAGGATTTCACGACAAGCAACTCCGCTGGATACGTGCAACCGGGAAATTGTATCCGGCACATGGTGTACACCCGGCCAATTTTTCGGGTATAGTAATGGACATTACCGATCTGAAGGTTGAGGAGCAGCGTAAAGACGATTTTATCAGTATTGCCAGCCACGAGTTAAAAACGCCCACTACTGCTTTAAAAGCCTCATTACAGCTTTTGGACCGGATGAAAGAGAAGCCATCCCCAATATTTCCAAAGCTGATTGAGCAAGCCAACAGAAGTATGGATAAGATAACAGGCTTAATTGATGAGTTGCTTAACTCTACACGTACAACTGAAGGCCAGCTGCACCTCAATAAAGCCACATTTACCATTGCCGATATGTTGAACAGCTGCTGCAACCACGTACGTATGGCAGGCAAACATAAACTGATTTTGCAGGGCGACGAACATTTGCAGGTTTTTGCCGATGAGCACCGTATAGACCAGGTGGTGGTAAACCTGGTAAACAACGCCGTAAAATACGCACCCGACAGTATCGAGATTTATTTTATTGTAGAAAAACTTGGCGATATGGCCAAAATATCGGTGAAAGATACAGGCCCTGGCATTAGTGCCGACAAAATCCCCCACCTGTTTACCCGTTACTACCGTGCCGATTATGCCGGTTCGCAATACTCTGGTTTAGGTTTGGGCTTGTACATCAGCTCAGAAATTATTAAACGCCACGGTGGGCAAATTGGGGTTGATACTGAATTGGGTAAAGGCAGTACATTTTGGTTTACGTTGCCGTTGAAGTAAGTATTTTTCGTAGGAACACAACCATGTTGTCATCTCGACGAAGGAGAGATCTTCTGCGTGTAGAAGTCCTACTTTACAAGATTTCTCCTCCGTCGAAATGACAAATTCTAACAAGTCATTTTTACTACATCCCCTTAGTCAACTCTCCCATCTTCTCATTAAAATTTCCCTTATTAATCCCGACAATCTGATCTAAAGCTTTGAAGTAATTTTCATCGCCTGCTTCTTTTTTGCCGCAGCTTAATAATTGTATTACCGCAGGGAATCCTTTTTCGGCTTCAATCTTTCTTACAATCAAAGCATTCAGCATAAAAGAGACTCTCAGTGTTTTAGGCGCGGGTGAAAAATTTGCTGCATCGAGGTAAAGTTTCAACCAGTCGGCATCGGGGTGTTCGGCAATGTAGGCTTTAAACTTAGTTTGTAATTCGGGCCATGTAAAACCCCAACTCCCGCCGTATAGATAGGCACAACCTTCGTCTACAGGGCGGTTAATTACATCTGATGATACTACAGCACGTAAACGCTCATGCCATAAATCATGCGGATCGAAACGGTATTTAAGGTCGGTCCAGGCATTTAGCATCAGGTTCTTATTATTCTCTTTTGTTGCGAGAATGTCGTTAGGGATGCCGTTATATTCCAAGCGGTAATCAACACCCAGTATCTGCTGCGCTTCGGTAAAATTATCGCAGTAGTAAATATCAGTCAGTTCATCGGGAGCTTTCAGTTTTTTATTATAAAACTGAACCTTTTTGTAGTATTCATCCGCATCAACGGCGCTTAGGGTATCTTTATAATAAAAAGTGAGCGTGCCTTTCTTTTTGCTTTTCCAGCTGTGGGTATACATTTTCAAGGGCGAGCTGAAATAGAATTGATTGCCCTTTTTCTGAGCCAATAGTTTAAAGTTTGCCCTTAAAACAGGTTGCCCATCTTTTATCCCCATGTAAGCTAACTGTACAATTAGGCTTCCGCTACCGTCGCCTACTAAGTTAGTGAGGTATGCTTTGTAAGGAGCAGGATCTTTAAAAGCGGCATTTTGTTCCATGCCCTTCATTTCATCCAGCAAGGCAGAGGTTGCCAGCAGGTTTTCATTAAGCACGTAAGTATTATCCTTGTTAGGCTTTTCCTTGTGTTTAAGGAATCCATTTAGAGAATTGATAAGCTGTGATCTTACAACAGTGTCTTCGGGTAAATGGAGGTTATTTGAAATGATAACCGTTTGACTATATACCGATAAAGTAAGACAGCCGAACAATACCGCAATGAAAAGTCTGATTAAATTGTGTTGCATGATGTAGGTTTTATAAGCAAGATACTTATTTATGGTAAAATGTTGCTGGTTAGGTAATTTATCTAAGAAATTATAGAGCGTACTGCCCTTAAATCATAAACCCGGGGGAAGCGGATACCGGCCATGTGGCTAAGGCCTGTGTAGTATAAGCGTAAAACGGGACTACAGCAACCGACAACATACTGCAATTGATTTACGAGGTATTTAAATACAACTGATAACTTAACCTCGCAGAAGATTATTAATGAGGTGTTCATTTTATCGGTATTAATGAACTCCCTACGGTCGGTTCTTCGCTGTCGCTCTGAATGACAAAAAATGTAAAATTGAAGAAGATATTTCAAACGTTCAATATGACAAACAGGATGAAACTATTAAACCTTTTTTACACATTTGGATATGGAAAATATTACGGTAATAGGTTCGGGTACTATGGGTAATGGCATAGCCCATTTGTTTGCACAGTATGGATATCAGGTTGCACTAGCGGATATTAATCAACAGGCTTTAGATAAGGCCATACAAACTATTACCGCAAATTTCGATCGCCAGATTAAGAAAGGCACTGCAGATGAAACAACCAAGCAAAAGGCGCTCGGTAATATCACCACCTTTACAGATTTGCAACAGGCGGTAAAAGGCGCACAACTGGTTATTGAGGCAGCTACGGAGAACAGTGAGATTAAACTCGATCTGTTTAAACAATTGAGTGAGTTATGTGCCGATGATACCATACTGGCCAGTAATACATCATCTATTTCTATCACCAAAATAGCTTCAGTAACTAAAAATCCGGGTAATGTAATTGGGATGCATTTTATGAACCCGGTACCGGTGATGAAATTGGTTGAAGTGATTCGCGGGTATACCACTACCGATGCTGTTACTGCCACAATCATGCAACTGGCAGAAAAACTGGATAAAGTACCTGTTGAAGTAAATGATTACCCGGGCTTTGTGGCCAACCGTATTTTGATGCCAATGATTAACGAGGCTATTTATACCCTCTACGAGGGCGTAGCCGGCGTGTACGAGATAGATACAGTGATGAAGCTGGGTATGGCCCACCCGATGGGTCCGTTGCAACTGGCCGACTTTATTGGCCTCGATGTTTGTCTGGCAATTTTAAATGTTTTACATGCAGGTTTTGGCAACCCTAAATATGCGCCATGCCCTTTGCTGGTTAATATGGTAACCGCTGGGCATAAGGGAATTAAAACCGGCGAAGGTTTTTATAAATACACAGCGGGCAGTAAAGAACTAATTGTAGCACCAAAATTTGCATAAACAGGGTTAAACTTTCGGTGTTATTAGTTGTCAGACGAAATAAATAACAACTAATAACTTATGAAAGCAGCAACTAAATTAATATTAGGGTTAGGCTTGGTTGGCACACTTTTTACCTCATGTGCCGGCGACTATTATGTTAGCGAAAGACCAGCAGAACCCTATTATGTGCGCCCGGCATCCCCTTATGCCGACGCTTATTGGGTACCCGGCGAATGGGCCTGGCGTGGAAACCGATATGTTTATGTTAACGGATATTATACCCATGCCCGCCACAATCATGTTTATGTAGCCGGATACTGGCGCCACACCAACCGTGGCCATGTTTGGGTACACGGGCATTGGAGATAGTTTTTGATTTCGGAAGTCGGATATTCGATTTCGAATTTATTCTTAGCACGAAAGGCTTTCTGTTTAGAAAGCCTTTCGTATTTTATACATCACGTCATGCCGAATTTATTTCGGCATCCCACAGGACAGGTAGCAAACTTTGTATATCCGCTTAGCATGTGGGGTGCTGAAACAAGTTCAGCATGACGGACGGAGAAAGAAGAGCGATAGATTAACTCAATCAACCACTCACTATACCTTACATCCTTTCCGGCACTTCAATACCCAACAATCCCATTCCTTTGCTTATCACCCTTGCCGATGCAGCTGATAATTGTAGACGGAATTTCTTCAGAGTTTCATCCTCAGCCTGTAATATCGATTTTTCGTGGTAAAACTTGTTGAAGGTTTTAGCGAGTTCGTAAACATAGTTTGCTATAATAGCCGGGCTATAGTTTTTAGCCGCCTGACTGATTATTTCCGGGAACTGCGTTAAGGCAATGATCAAGTCGCGCTCAACGGCATCTAAAGTTTCTATCGGCAAAGTTTCGCTATAATCAACTCCTGCCCTGCTCAATACCGATTTGATACGTGCATGGGTGTACTGTATAAACGGACCAGTATGCCCCTGAAAATCTATCGACTCATTAGGATCGAATAACAGACGTTTTTTCGGCTCAACTTTAAGCAAAAAGTATTTTAGAGCTCCCATACCAATGATGTGGTAAAGATGATTTTTATCTTCTTCGCTGTAACCTTCAACCTTACCTAATGCTTCGGTTTGGGTTTTGGCGGTTTGCTCCATTTCAGAGATCAGGTCATCGGCATCAACAACTGTACCTTCACGCGATTTCATTTTACCCGATGGCAGGTCGACCATACCGTACGATAAATGGAATAAACCTTTTGCCCATGTTTTGCCCAATTTCTGGAGGATCAGGAACAACACTTTAAAGTGATAATCCTGCTCATTACCAACCACGTAAATAGATTCATCCATGTGGTAATCATCGTATTTCAATTGTGCAGTACCCAAATCCTGGGTAATGTAAACCGAAGTACCATCGGCACGGCGTACCAGTTTTTCATCAAGTCCATCAGCAGTCAGATCTATCCAGACAGAGCCATCTGGCTTTTGGAAGAACACGCCACTTGCTAAACCTTCTTCTACAATATCTTTACCCAATAAGTAGGTGTTAGATTCGTAGTAGAATTTATCGAAGCTAACACCAAGTTTATTGTAGGTTTCTGTAAAACCTTCATAAACCCAGCCATTCATCGTTTTCCAAAGACTAATTACCTCTTCGTCGTCAGCCTCCCATTTTTTTAACATTCCTTGTGCCCGCTTGGTAAAAGGAGTTGCAGATTTTGCAAGTGCAGTTATCTCTTCTTTTTCTTTTTCAATTTTTTCTTCACTTTCTAAAGCCGTTTTTAACAATTTGTTTAGTTGTTTCAATTTAACCTCTTTGTCTTCTGCTGAAAATTCAGATGTAGTTATTGCAAATAATTGTTTAACAGAGATTTCTTTATCAAGAATAGATTCACAATTTCTGTGAAATGGGAGACCGAAGTAATTGTAACCAATCTTACCTAAATCATCGATAAGTCTATCAATATCGTTGTAAATATTATTTTCTAAGACAGATATCTTTTCAAGATGGCTTTTTACTTTAACTAATGTACTAGTAGAAAATATAGATAAATCGTTTTGTTTATAAATCCCGTCAAGAATTGAACTTAATTCTTTTTTAATCTGTTTGTCGGCAATTACATAATATTTACCAACCAATTTATCACCTTTCATGTGCGATGAAACCGGGGTCTCACCATTGCCAAAATCTTGCCAGGCCAGCATTGATTTGCAGATGTGGATGCCGCGATCGTTCACCAAATTAGCTTTAATCACTTCGTAACCATCAGCAGCCAGAATTTCCGAAACAGAAAAACCCAACAGGTTATTGCGTACGTGCCCCAAATGCAGAGGCTTATTGGTATTTGGCGAAGAATATTCAACCATTACTTTTTTACCGTTTGGTTTGCCTACGGTAAAATCAGGTGTAAGGATGGTATTGTTCAGCTGATCTAACCAGTAGCTATCGCTTAACGAGATATTCAGGAATCCTTTAATCACATTAAAGCCTGATACCTCGTTTACTTCATTCTGAAGAAATTCGCCAATATCAGTACCGGTTTTTTCCGGTGATTTTTTAGAAAACCGGGTAAACGGAAAAGTAACGATGGTTACCTGGCCTTCAAACTCTTTGCGGGTTTCCTGCAAATTAATATCGGCTTCGGCAATATCGGTATTATATAAAGTCTTAACAGCTTTGACAGCCGCTGCTATAATAAAATTCATTCGGCAAAATTAATAAATTGCCGCAACCCGCCCGAAATATTTATATCCTGAAAATTTGATATAGATTTGTGTTAATACTTTATGATAAACGATAAACATTTTAAGATCAACGTTACCTCAGAAATTGGCCGTTTACGTGCGTTGTTAATACATAGTCCCGATAGCGGTTTGGGTAAAGTTGTGCCCTCTAAAGCGCAGGACTGGCTTTTTGAAGACATTATTCACCTGGATACCATGCGCAAGGGCGAGTATGATTACTACGTTAAACTGCTCATGTATTTCCTGGACGATGCAAAAATAAACGGACGATTAGCCGAGATCGATTCATCAGAAAACGAACGTGCTTTCTACAAGCCGGATAACAAAAACTTCCACGCATCTAATAAAGTCATCGAATTTCAGTCGCTATTGACAGATATTTTGGCTGATGAAGAAACCCGTTTAAAACTGGTAGCCTCGGTGTGCGCCATTGAAAGCTGCAACTATCGCCTACAGGAGCAGCTGACCAATACAAACCCGGTTGATCTGGCTAAAGTATTTATATCAGGCTCGTTAAGCGACGGAAAGATGATCTTTGCCCCCATCCCCAACCTGATCTTTTCGCGCGATATTGGCATCATCATTAACGGCCACGTACTCATTAACAAACCTGCTAAAAAAGCACGCTCGCGCGAAACTTTGCTGGCACGTTATATTTTCTTTAATCATCCGCTGTTTGCTGCTTACCAGGACAAGATCATCGAGATTCCGGAGATGGAGCAATATTTCCTCCGCCCTGGCGAGGATAATGATGAACGTACCACCCTCGAAGGCGGCGACGTAATGGTGGTAAGTGCCGACCATGTAATTATCGGTTGCAGCGAGCGCACATCCGCCAGTGGTGCTAACGAGGCCATTAAACTGCTGTTTGAGAACAAGGTGGTAAAGAAGGTTACCGTAGTTAAAATTCCGCATAAACGTGACTACATGCACATCGATACCATTTTTACACAGGTAAAACGAAACGTTTGGGTACTACTGGGTTCGCTGGCCATAACCAAGGCAGCAGTGAATGAAATTGAGCCAATCTCGTGGTTTGTAGATAAACGTTTGAAAGACCGTCCGGAGATTATCCAGTTTTTCAGCGATCAGCAGCAGCCACGCCACTTTAAGAGTTTGGAGGAGTTACTGGATGATATTAGTCAAGTTGATCTGCAAAGTACAGAACCTACAAAGTTCATCTATTCAGGCAATAACACCTTCCCTTTTGATGCCCGCGAGCAATGGACGGATTCGTGCAACCTGCTAGCCCTTAAAGAAGGCGTTGTTTTAGGCTATGACCGTAACGATAAAACAGTAGAAGCATTTAAAGCCAGTGGGTTTAAAACCGTGAAAGTAACCAAGCTACTACAACAGCTTGAAAATAAAAAGATTACGATTGATGATTTGCAGGATCTGTTGATACTAATGCCATCGTCTGAGTTATCCCGCGCACGCGGTGGTTTCCACTGTATGAGTATGCCGCTGTTAAGGGACGAAATATAAATGTTCATTGGTTCACTTGTTCATTGGGTTCATTAGTCTAAGAGCAGACTATGCAACAAGTACCAATGAACAAGTGAACCAATGAACCAATGAACTAAAAAATGAACCAATCCACATCTACCATATTAATGATCAAACCTGTTAGGTTTGGTTATAACGAGCAAACGGCCGAAAGCAACGCTTTCCAAACCAACATTGATTTAAAGGCCGAAGAAGCACAGGTCAACGCATTAAAAGAGTTTGATGCGTTTGTAGCTATGCTGTACAGTAACGGCGTTAATGTGATAGTGATTGATGATACACCATCGCCGCATACACCAGATTCCATATTCCCAAACAATTGGATCTCGTTTCATGATAATGGCGACATATTGCTCTACCCCATGCAAGCAGAGAACCGCCGACTGGAACGTCGGAAAGATATTATCCGCCAACTCGAAGAAAGTTACAGCGTTAAGCATGTGATAGATCTGAGCCATTTTGAAGAATTGAATCAATTCCTGGAAGGTACCGGCAGTATGGTTTTGGATCGGATTAATAAAATTGCCTACGCCTGCCTCTCCCCTCGCACTGATGCTGAAGTACTTGAAGCATTTAGTAAGCAGGAAAATTATAAAGTACTGTTATTTAATTCAGTAGATGCAAATAATCAACCTATATATCATACCAATGTGGTAATGTGTATCGGTACTGCTTTTGCTGTTATTTGTCTCGATAGTATTAAAGATGCGCAGGAAAAACAACTGGTAGTTAACACTTTAAAACAATCTGGTAAAGAGGTAATCGATATTACTTTCGAGCAGATGAACCAGTTTGCCGGCAATATGCTGGAAGTTGAAAGTATAAGTGGGGAAAAGCTATTGGTAATGTCGCAAAAAGCCTATCAATCTTTAACCGCAGAACAGGTTACTATCCTCAGCAAATACGCCCGTTTAATTTATGCTGATCTTGATACGATTGAAACCCTCGGTGGTGGCAGCGCACGCTGTATGTTGGCAGAGGTACATTTACCTAAAATTGTAGCTTAGAAATTTATAGTTTTTTCTGTAAGGTATTAAAGTATCGAAAAGTGCGCGAATGTGTTTATATTTAATTGATTACCAGTTGTTTCTGTCGGTCATTTTTCTCTAATATTTAACATAAACGTTAACTAAAAGTAATCATTTCAACATATTAAAAAATAAAGCGCTTTGTTAATTAAAAAAATCACATTTTTGCGCAAAATATAGTAGTAAAAATAGATGCAAAGTTACCAGGAGTTCCTTGACCTGAGTGTGGGTTTCCCGCAGGAGGGTTTCGAGATCATAGAAGACGAATTATTCTTTAACGATCTGAACCTGATGGAGATGATAGAAACGTACGGCACCCCCCTGCGTTTTACCTATCTGCCCATTATCTCAAAAAAAATACAACAGGCCAAGCTGATGTTTCAGCAGGCTATTGTGAAAAACAACTACCGCGGTAGTTATAAGTATTGCTATTGCACCAAGAGTTCGCACTTCAAACATATTGTTGAAGAGGCGTTGCGCAACGACATCCACCTTGAAACATCATCAGCCTTTGATATGCCGATGATTGATGCGCTGGAGAAAAAAGGTGTGGTAACCAAAGATATTACTGTGATCTGCAATGGTTTTAAAACCTTCCAGTACAAACAGTATATTATTGATATGCTGCACGATGGATTCAGTAACATCATCCCGGTGCTGGATAACAAAGAAGAGTTCAACATTTTTGATGACGAGATTGAGATGGACACCCCTTGTAACCTGGGTATCCGTATCGCAGCTGAGGAGCAACCTGATTCGCAATTCTATACTTCGCGTCTGGGTATCCGCCAGGAAGACATCATCGATTTTTACTACAACAAAATTGAGAAAAACCCTAACTTTAAATTAAAGTTACTGCACTTCTTCATCAATTCTGGTATCTCTGACACGCCCTATTACTGGAACGAGCTGGAGAAATATGTTACCCTGTATTGCAAGCTGAAAAAGATCAACCCGGATCTGGATACTTTGGATATTGGCGGTGGTATGCCGTTTAAAGATTCGCTGGTATTTGATTTCGATTACGAATACATGGTAAACGAGATTGTAAGCCGTATCAAAGAAATCTGTGCCGAGAATGACACCATCGAACCGGATATTATCACCGAGTTTGGTAAATATACCGTGGCTGAAGCTTCCGGTATCCTTTACAAAGTATTGGGCCGCAAGCAACAGAACGACCGCGAGCGCTGGTTAATGCTGGATGGTTCATTCATTACCAACCTGCCTGATGTTTGGGCTCTGAACCAAAAATACATCCTGCTGCCAATTAACAACTGGGATTCTGAATACGAGCGTGTAAACTTAGGTGGTATTACCTGCGACGGTCAGGATTATTACAACCAGGAAGCCCACATGAACAGTGTGTTTATGCCGAAGACACGTAAGGTACAATACCTGGGTTTCTTTAACACCGGCGCTTACCAGGAAGTATTGAGCGGTTATGGTGGTATCCATCACTGCCTGCTGCCATCGCCTAAACACGTTATCATCCGCAGAAACCGCGACGAGACATTCAACTTCGAGGTATTTGGCGAAGAGCAAAATAGCAAACAAGTATTGAAGATACTGGGCTACACGACTTAGTGGTGAGTTGTGAATGGTGATTAGTGAGTAGTTCACACATAGTATTAAATAAAAAAGGCGCAAATAATGCGCCTTTTTTATTTGTATTTTTTTTGCTGACAACTGATAACAGACAACGGACAACCAAATAATTGCTCGATAGTTAAACTTTTAATATATTAGTTCTATTCAAAGTACAAATACCAGATAACCTTAAACCTGTATTTATGACTCATGAAGAAGAACAGCGACTGAAAGATCTTGTAAAAGATGCTTTAAAAGAACAGAAGCCCGGCTGGTTAACGCTTATTGAAAGAATCATTATTCCCATTATTCTTTGTATTTCTACTGTAGTATTAGGGGTAGTTGGATGGCGATCAAACGAAACTCAATTAAAATTAACTGCGGATAAACAGAAGTTAGATTCTATTAATACCGACAGAAGTTTCCAGCTGAATTTGGTGGAGCAATATTCTCAGGATATTTCGTCTGGTGATACCTTAAAAAGAAATAATGCCAACTATCTGCTTAGGTTAATGGATAGTACTTTCGCAAAAAAGGTATTATCTTATCCCTGGTATTCTTCTTATCAGGAAAAAGAGGGTGTGGTTTATAATAAAGAAGGTAATGACATTATTAAAAGTCAGAGCGATATACTTTTAGGCTATTCAAATATCAAAGTTTATTATTCCGACGCTTCACAAAAAACAAAAGCAACTTCAATAAATAAACTACTAAAAGATCACGGCGCACAATCAGATGTATCAGTCCCTAATTACTCGCTATCGAAGGTTAATAACCAGATTGTTTATTATAGCGTTTCGCAGCTAAATTACTGTAAGGCAGTGCAGAACTTACTACAGAAAAGCAACTATGGAAACTTTGAAATAAGGCAAAGCTCAGGCGCATCGCAAACTATTCCCTATTTCAAAATCTATGTCACTCAATAGACCTTAGTAGTGACTAGTGATTATGTGAGTAGTTCATCAATAATATAAATACAAAAGGCGCATTATCTGCACCTTTTGTATTTATATTATTGCCGACAACTGATAACAGACAACCGACAACTAAGGGCTACGAGTCGAATTTATCCAGCAATTTCAATAATGTGTCAAAATCTTTAGGATACGGTGCGTGGATAGTTACTTCAGTTTCTTCATTGATTTTAAAGGTAACCTCGAAAGCATGCAAGGCGAAACGTTTCATAATCGGTTGCTCTTCCTGGTCTTTACCTAAATGGTATTTGCGCTTAAGCGACGACAGGAACACAGGCTTACCTTTATACATTTCGTCGCCGGCAATTGAGGCGCGTTGGGTAGCCAGGTGGATACGGATCTGGTGCATTCGGCCTGTTACCGGGCGGCACTCTACCAGGGTGTAATGTTTATAATATTTTAAAGATTGAAACCAGGTTTCGGCCCGTTTGCCATCTTGTCTGCTGATGCTTACACTGCCTTTACCGGTGTTAAGGATGGGCAGGTCTACAAATAGTTCTTCAAACACATGCGTGCCTTCTATCACAGCATGGTATACTTTTTTAACCTTCCGGCGCTCAAACTGCATAGATACCAGGCGGTAAGCTTCGGGGTTTTTAGCAATAATCAGTGCGCCAGAGGTCTCTTTATCCAGGCGATGGCATATCTGTGCATCGTCGTGATAGCTTTTGGCTAAACGCAGCATGTTAATCTCGGCGCCTTCGCGCTCATCGAGGGTACTTATAAACGGGGGTTTGTTAACTACAATTATATTATCGTCTTCAAACAATATCAGGTCTGCAAATTTTGGAATCTTCATATTTAACGGCCACAAAAATACGGTTAATTACTGATACACTCCACCTTAACATTTAACAAGCACTTAAGTACTGCAAAAACAAAATATTATTATCCATGTTAAGCAATTATTATCCAAATATTTACTTACATCAAACCCTATAATAACATGAGCACTAAAAGTAAAACCACCGCATCCGAAGAAAAAGGTTTCTTCGAAAAAATAATCGACCAGGTTTCAGAAATCTGGGAAGGCACCAAGGATAAAACTGAGGACATTGTAGAAACAGTGGAAGACAAAGCTACTGACGCTAAAGAAGCCATTGCTAAAACGGTAACTAAAGCTACTAAAGAGATAAAAGCTAAAGTTTCTACAGCTAAAGCCAAAGCACCTGCTGCTAAAAAATCGGCAACAGCGGCTGTTAAAGCGGCACCGGCTAAAGCAGCATCAGCAGCAAAAACCACGGCTACTAAAGCTAACACAGCAGTTAAATCTGCAGCAGATACAACTGCACATAAAGCGACAGCAGCTAAAGCAAGTGCAGCAAAAACTGTTACCAAAGCGGCTGATAAAACAAAGGCAGCCGTAAAAAAAGAAACCAAGCCTGCTGCCAAAGCAACAAAGGCAGCTGCGCCAAAAGCGGCAAGCACAACAAAAAAGAAAACAGCCTAACACCGTAGAGACACAATACCTTGTGTCTCGTATACAAATTAATCAGGAGACACAAAGTATTGTGTCTCTACAAAAGAAAAAGAACCATATAACAAAAACGGCCCCCGAATTATCGGGGGCCGTTTTTGTTATGCTTCAAATTTGTAGCCTACTCCTTTTACTGTGGCAACATATTGTTCGCCCAGTTTTTCGCGTAGTTTGCGGATGTGCACATCAATGGTACGGTTGGTAACTACTACCGAATCTTCCCAGATGTTTTTCAGTATGTTTTCGCGGGTGTATACTTTACCTGGTTTTGAGGCCAGTAAGTACAACAGCTCAAATTCCTTTTTGGCTAATACCACCTTGTTTCCGTTCTGGAAAACCAGATAAGCTTCACGGTCAATAACAAGGTCGCTCACTTCAAGCTTATTGTCGCTCACTTCTTCCGGAGAAGAGTTTCTGCGTAATATGGCGTTGATGCGGCTTACCAGTGCGCGTGGCTTAATTGGTTTGGCAATGTAATCATCGGCGCCAACGTTAAAGCCGGCAATTTCAGAGTACTCTTCGCTGCGTGCAGTTAAAAACACCATAAAGGTATTTTTAAACTCGGGCATGGTACGCATAATGCGGCAGGCTTCTATCCCATCCATTTTAGGCATCATAATGTCTAAGATGATTAGGTCTGGCAAAACCTTTTTAGCCTCATTAACACCTTCCTGGCCGTTGCTTGCCGAATAAACCTGATAACCTTCTTTCTTTAAATTATATTCTATCAATTCAAGAATATCCGGTTCGTCGTCAACAATTAAAATTTTGTGTTTGGTCGAAGTACTCATAGAGCTAAATTTTGCATAAAAGTAACTGCTTTAAAGCACCAAATGATTAGTTAATTGTTAACAAATTGTTAATCTTCATAATTAGTTAACAATAAGTTAGGGCTTGCTGAACGTCTTCTTTAAAATTTCTTCAAGATCAAGGCCGGTTACGTTCTTAGCTACAATAACTCCCTGTGGGTCAATGAAAAAGTTTGACGGGATAGCTTCGATATGATATAACACCTCGGTTGGGCCTTCAAAACGTTTTAGGTCTGATGCATGTTGCCACGTTAATTTATCAGCATTCACCGCTTTCTGCCAATCACTTTTATCAGTATCCAATGATATACCCAGGATATTTAAGCCCTTATCATGATACTGTCCGTACAGTTTTACAACGTTAGGGTTCTCGGCACGGCAAGGTGCACACCATGAAGCCCAGAAATCAACCAGTACGTATTTGCCTTTAAAGTCCGACAGTTTCACCGGCTTGCCATTCATATCATTGGTGGTAAAATCAGGTGCCTTATGCCCTACCGAAAGCGGCTTGGCAGCCATCATTTGTTTAATAAATTTTTGCACGCCGGGGTTATCCTTAAATTCTCCCTGGATGTCATCTGCATATTTCACCAGGTCCGACTCGTAGCGCATGCCATCTAACGAGGTTGCTGCATAGAAACCGGCCAGTGATTTCTTATTATCGTTAACAAATTTCAAAACAGCTTTGCTGTAATCGCTCAGGTTGTTTTGGAAAATCGGTGTATAGATTTTCAGTAATGAATCTTGCTTACCACCCGCTGCTGCTTTAGACTGATATTCTGCAACCAATTTGGAGTTTTTCTCACCGTACAAATTACTGATCTTGTTAAAGTCCTGAATTTTTGCTGATTCATCAGAACCGCTTACCTGGTAAGCATGAGCCGAATCGGCCAGGTTTGTTTTGAAATTAATTTCATCACCGTTTTGGGCAATCAGATCAAAAATGGCGTCATTGGCGCGGATCTTAAATAAATTGCTGTATGGGGTCGATCTTTTAAATTCAAATTTACCATCCGGTGCAATCTGGGTCGAATCAACAACCGTTACACTCGCCGTATCAGCGGCCAAAAGATAAACCTTTTTGGCTTTACCAAAATTGCTAACCTCGCCGTCAATCTTAAATCCGTTTTTATCCTTGCACGATGCCAGTGCAGCAACCATTAACGCTGCAGTATAAATTTTATATGTGTTTTTCATTTGATGTTTATGCGTTTTCTAATGCTTTCATTAATAGCTGATTTGTTTTTTGCGGGTCGATCTTCCCTTTCGAGCGTTTCATAATTTCGCCCATAAACAAACCTAAAACTCCTTTTTTTCCTTTTTGGTATTCCTTTACCTTATCAGGATGTTTTTGCAACGCTTCCTGTATAAATAGCTGCAGGTCGTCGCTGTTTTCGCTGATCAGCAAATTTAGCTGTTCTGCCAGTTCTACCACACTTTTGCCCGAATGTTTTAACAAGGCCGGGAAAAGCTTTTGAGCAGCCACTGTATTATTGATCTTACCGCTATCAACCAAAGCTATTACGTCAGCAAGATCTTTGGGGTTTAATCCCGATTCAATTAAAGTTGAACTGTGCTCGTTCAGATACGATTTAACCGGCCCCATCATCCAGTTGGCAGCCGATTTATAATTAGCCGTATGCTGAATCAACTGCTCGAAGAATAAAGCCAGCTCTTTATCTGATGTTAATACCGAAGCATCATAATCAGTTAAGCCTAAATCTGTAATATATTTATGATATAGCTCTGATGGCAAAGCCGACATTCCTGCCTTAACACGTTCAATATATTCGTGCGAAATGCTTACCGGTACCAAATCGGGCTCGGGGAAATAGCGGTAATCGTTTGCCATTTCCTTGCTTCTTAAAACAGAAGTCTCACCAGTATCGGCATTAAAATTCAGGGTATTTTGGTCGATATAGCCACCGTTTTCAATTACTGCAACCTGACGCAGAAACTCGTACTCAATAGCCCGCTGCACGTTACGCACCGAGTTTAAATTCTTTACCTCACAACGGTTACCATATTCTGTCGCTCCTTTTTTGCGGACTGAGATATTTACATCACAACGTAAACTACCCTCTTCCATATTGCCATCGCAAATATCGAGGTAGCGTACAATTTTGCGGATCTCGTTAAAATATAGGGCGGCTTCTTCGCCACTGCGCATATCGGGTTCAGAAACAATTTCCAGCAACGGTACACCGGCACGGTTTAAATCGATCAGTGAGTTTCTATCATCCTGATCGTGGATGCTTTTACCGGCATCGTCTTCCATGTGGATATGGTGAATGGCAATTGCTTTTTCGGTACCGTCACTTAAACGGATGGGGATCCGGCCGCCAATGCAAATCGGCTGCTGATCCTGCGTTATCTGGTAACCACGCGGCGAATCGGCGTAGAAATAATTTTTACGGGCAAAAGTATTGTAAGGATTTATTGCGCAGCCGCAAGCCAGGCCCATTTTAACTGCATACTCAACCATACGCTCATTAGCGAATGGCAAAGTACCCGGGTGACCGATTGACACCATACTTACATGGTGGTTTGGCATTGCGCCATAAGCAGCCGAATCTGAACAGAAGGCTTTGCTTTGCGTTGATAACTGGGCATGAACCTCGAGGCCTATTACTAACTCGTATTGTTCAATTACCCTGTCTGATATTTCTGTCATAGCAAAATTCGGTTATACCTGATTTGCATCATATATAACGCTGTATAGTTATTAAAGCGCAATATAGTGTTAATCGGTATAAAGTTTAAAATCAGTTTCGATAAATACGACGAATATTATAGCAGAAATTTGTGTTTGCAGATTTACAAATAGGTTATAAATAGTCAACGCGCTAATTTAACTTACAGGAGGAGTTAAACTAACGCGTTTATAATTGGCTGGCCAAATCTAAATGATATTTTAAAATATGCAAAGTTTTTTTGCGATACGTCATGGGTACACCATACACGTCATGCTGAACTTGTTTCAGCACCCCACAGGACGGGTATGCAGTATACCAAGCACGTTTGCCTGTCCTGTGGGATCCCGATCCCAACGATAGTCGGGACGGGATGACGGGTTGAGATTTACGTTATTGAATAAACGAAACCGCTTTACTCAACACCTTATCCAAACCACTCAAATCCTTACCACCAGCTGTAGCAAAGAAAGGCTGGCCACCGCCACCACCCTGAATCTCTTTGGCCAGTTCGCGAACGATGTTGCCTGCGTTAAGGCCTTTATCTTTTACCAGATTTTCGGCAATCATAACAGTGATGTTAGGTTTGCCGTCAAAATCTGCAGCTAATACCAGGAACAGATTGGGTACAATATCTTTTAACTGGTATGCCAGGGTTTTAACAGCATCCGCATTTGGCAGGGCTACACGCTCTGCAATGAAATTGATACCGTTAATATCTTGTGCCTTCTCTGCCAGTTCTGTTTTTAAACCAGATGCTTTAAGCTGGATATTTTTCTCTATTTCCTTTTTAAGCTTAGCGTTTTCGTCCAGTAAGTTTTGCACGCTTGCGGCAACATCTTTCGGGTTTTTCAGCAATTCCTTTAATTGCTGCACCAGTTTACTTTGGTCGCTGATATAGTTTTCGGCAATAACACCGGTAATGGCCTCAATACGGCGTACACCGGCTGCTACGGCACTTTCTGATATAATTTTGAAGAACCCAATTTGCCCGGTTGATTTTACGTGTGTACCGCCGCAAAGCTCTTTCGAGAAGTTATCATCGAAAGTAATTACGCGTACAAAATCACCATACTTTTCGCCAAAAAGTGCGGTTACACCGCTATCTAAAGCTTGCTGGTATGGTACGTTGCGTTCTTCTTTCAAATGTACATCCTCGCGAATCTTAGCGTTAACAGTTCGCTCAATTGCTTCCAGATCCCCATCAGATATTTTGCTGAAGTGCGAAAAGTCGAAACGCAGGTAATCTGCATTTACCAATGAGCCTTTTTGTGCTACGTGGTCGCCCAGTATTTGTCTTAACGCTGCCTGTAACAAGTGGGTTGCCGAGTGGTTGCTTTCGGTAAGCATGCGTTTACCATTATCTATAATTGCGTAAACAGGCGCTGTAAGATCAATATTAGGGTTAATAGCATCAGTATAATGCACAATCAAACCGTTCTCTTTCTGGGTATCAGTAATGATTATATCATCATAATCCTTATAATCCTGGCTATCGTCTTTTTTAAACTTAGTTGGACTTAGTACACCGCTATCACCTACCTGGCCACCGCTTTCTGCATAAAAGGGAGTTTCATCCAATACAATCTGGTATTGCTCTTTGCCTTTGGCAGTTACCTTACGGTATTTGATAATGCGTGCTTCGGTTTGAAACTGATCATAACCAACAAAATAAGTTGGTTTGTCGCGGCCCACCATTACCCAATCGCCGGTATCAACGGCGGTTGCTAAACGTGAGCGGTTCTTTTGCTTTTGAAGTTCGATCTCGAAGCCTTCAATATCTACAGAAAAACCTTTTTCACGGGCAATCAATTCGGTTAAATCGAACGGAAAGCCAAATGTGTCAGAAAGTTCAAATGCTGCTTCGCCAGAAATAATTTTGTTATCAGTTGTAGCTACTGCTTGATCAAAACGGCTTAATCCTGTTTCAAGTGTTCTTAAGAAAGAGTTCTCTTCTTCCAAAACTACTTTCTGCACAAAATCTTTCTGTGAATACAACTCGTCAAACACACCCTTAAACTGATCGGCCAGTAAAGGCACTAACTGGTTTAAGAATGGCTCTTTAAAACCCAGATATTGATATGAATAACGCACAGCACGGCGCAGAATCCTGCGGATTACATAGCCTGCCTTATTATTTGATGGTAACTGACCATCTGATATCGCAAAGCTGATAGCACGGATATGGTCAGCCATTACACGCATGGCTACGGCATCATTCCAGTCGGCATCACCGGGTACGGCAGCAGCATTATATTTCTTACCGCTTTTCTCTGCAATGAATTGGATCATTGGCTGAAAAACGTCGGTATCGTAGTTCGAAGTCTTATTTTGCAGTACACGCACCAAACGCTCGAAACCCATACCGGTATCCACGTGTTTGTTTGGCAATGACTGTAAGCTACCGTCTTTAAGGCGGTTAAACTGCATAAATACGTTGTTCCAGATCTCAATAACGTTCGGATCATCAGCATTTACCAGGCTTGCGCCCGGTACTTTGGCACGTTCTTCATTGCTGCGGCCATCGTAGTGGATTTCAGAACACGGACCGCAGGGGCCGGTTTCGCCCATTTCCCAGAAGTTGTCCTTTTTGTTACCAGGCAAGATGCGGCTTTCGTCTACATATTGTTTCCAGAAATCGTAGGCTTCCTGGTCTTTAGCTAAACCTTCTTTCTCGTCACCCTCAAAATAGGTAACGTACAGGCGGTCTTCATCAATGCCGTAAACTTTTGTCAGCAGTTCCCAACTCCAAGCAATGGCTTCTTTTTTAAAGTAGTCGCCAAAGCTCCAGTTGCCCAGCATCTCGAACATGGTGTGGTGATAGGTATCGATACCCACCTCCTCCAAATCGTTATGTTTGCCCGATACACGTAAACAACGTTGGGTATCGGCTACACGAGGTGCCTTGGCGGGTGCTTCGCCTAAAAATATATCCTTAAACTGGTTCATACCAGCATTGGTGAACATTAAAGTAGGGTCGTTTTTTACAACGATGGGTGCCGATGGCACGATGGTGTGCCCTTTAGAAGCAAAAAAGTCTAAAAAAGCCTGACGTATTTCCTGAGCTGTCATAAGGATGCAAATGTAGTATTTAGTCGGGAAGTCCGAAAGACAGGAAGTTCGTAAGTTTTTAGTAACAGTGGTGAGTGGCAGTAGCAGGAGTTACCTATTAAATAAGAAAGCACATTGATATAAATACCAATGTGCTTCTTTGCCCTTCTCCGAATGGTTGTTAACCTTGTTTTTCTAAAAGGATTTGCTTGCCATTAAACTCGGCAGCAGCGTCTATAATAGCCATCAGCGATTTCCAGTCGGTCACCTTTTCGAAATTACTGTTATAAACACGCGTAACTTTGATATTTAAAACATTACCGTTAAGTGTTGCTGTTGATGCAAACGAACCTGTTTTATTAGAGCTGTTTTTTACCAATTCTTCCAGCCCCTTAACGCTGTATCCTTTAGGGATATTAATTGAAATAGTATAGGTTATGGTGCGTGCAGCATTCATATACACATCAATTTTGCGATCTTTTTCTTTATCGGTAAGGGTTAAAAAGCCACCGGTTAGTTTACCCGCATCTACTATATAATTAGCCCCAGCTTTTTTCACCATGTTATTTAACACAAAGGTTGAATTATATTCAAAAACAGGGTTTGTATTTTCAAGTGCATTATTAACTATTTTAAAGTTGCTCAACTGTTCAGGCTCCTGATCGTATTGCGCTTTGATTTTGGCTGTAAAAATTTTAGGGATATTATTTCGCGAATCATTAAAAGCAGCCTGAAATGCATCATACATTCTACTGGTTTCAGGAAACTTACGAAGCCGTTTTTGTAAATCGTCGCCTTTTACCAAATTGGTATAATAATTATCTATTTCGTCATAGGCCAAAAGGTCCTTTTGATCGTCATGTCGCATATCCCCTGTTTCTCTAACCTGCCTTTCAATCTTTAGCTTCTGCATGTTATCCGGCAATAATGAAACATTCAACTTCTCTGATAGCGTATTTTCTGCACTTGGTTGTATCGGCATTATATCTACTCCTTCAGTAAAAGAATAGGTGGTTATACCTTTTCTTTTGGGATATAAGATAATTGCATTTTCACCTTGGTACCTTGCCGGAATTTCATTAAAATGGGTTACCACATCATCAAAGCACATATAATATGTTTTTCCGCCATCTTTTACTCTTACTATTGCTGTAAAATCATCCGGATTAAAAACATTCTCCAGTGTATTACTGGTTCGCGAACTTACAAGGGCAATATCGTTTTCAATTTTGAGATCATTTAACAGCAAGGTCATCATCATGGCATTGTATGAACCATTTGCCCGGCGGGCATTAAAATCTATGCCGTCCTTAATGTTATCTGCCGTATAGGTACAAAAAGTATTATATTTCCATATATCGTACAGAACCTTCAATAAAGTATCTTTTGATGCGGCTTTAACACCTTTATTGCCATCAAAATAATCTTTCAGCTGTTTTTCAGGGTCTTTAAAATAGTAATGTGTATTTTCATTGAAGGTGCTTTCAAAATCGCTTTTATTCGAATCAAATGCTGTTGGGGTTTTGTCACGCTTACGACCAAAAGCTGTTTGTTCCATACCAAATTCGCTGCCAATTTCAATATAAGGATATTGCCTTAGCGGCGAAGTCCATAAGTATGTTTGGTATTTAGGCAGGTTGGTTAATGTTATAGCAAAAATGCGGTTATCATCTTTGTCCTTAGTTTCAGTAAAATGTGGTGCATTGTTTCCATAAACACATTGTACATCTAATTTGCTATTGAACTGAAATTTCAGATCATAAAATAATATCGGGTATTCATTGGTTAGCATAATCAGGTTATCGTTTTCCTGGTATGATTCGCCTGATCTCATTAATGAAGATTTAGAATATGATACGTAATAATCTAAAATATCTCCTGTTTGTAAACCAGAAACAGCAATTTTTCCCGTCAGATTTTTACCATTCTTATCGTTCTTCAATAATACTTCTTCATTCGTTGGCACAATTATTTCGCTGCCGTTAGGTTTAATAATTTTTACCCCAACAACTGTTTCTTTGGTGTTGCGGGATATAAAAAAGCCTGTTACCTCACGCCGCTGATATTCGAGTGTCGAATACTTTTCAAGTGCAACCTTGTCATTAATTTTCACTCTTTCATGAAATAACCTAGATATTTCGCTCTTAATGTGTACAGATCTTTTTAAATTGAAAGACCTGGCTATAACCACAGCACTTTCTTTATTTAAATCTTCGGGGATTGATGTTACCTTAAATTCGGGGCTGGCTGCGTCCCATACTTCCTTCTGCAGGGCCACCTGTTTTTGATCATAAGTTTGCGCAAAAAGGCTTAAGGAAAGGCTTAAGAAAGAAAGGCTTAGTAAAGTTTTTTTCATTTTTATGATAAGGGTTTTAGTACTACGGTTTCGTTATATGCTTTATTTAATTGTTCGAGATCTTTATTCCACTGCTCAAATTTGGCCTGGTTAAGGTGGGTGTTTTTTATCAGCAGTGTCTTCTTATAGCTTAGCTTATTCCCCTGCATAACATACTGAATATGAAATTCATAATCGGTATTTACGATATTAAGGTTCTGCGGCATTTCGGCCACTTTATAATTATCGGGGATGGTTAACTCCGTTTCGCGGTTAAGGTTAATGGTGTGCGAAAACCAATAATCGTGCTTGCGTTCACTTGTTTTGATGGCTGCATCATTAAGTTCTTTAACTTTATCAAACTCGATATAGTAGGTTTTACTAAAGTTTGATACCGCATTTTTATATTCAAAATCGTAACTGGCGTTTAGGTTACTACCCTGATCGGCCAGGTTACTTACATTGAGGTTTTTAACGTGGTAGTCGTTATTAAAATGGGCTAAAAAGTGGGTAAATACCTCATCTGTATTTTCTTTTTTAACGCTGTTAATGCCCGATAAAACATCTTCTTTATCTTCACCCTGCCACAAGTGGGTAACCTTTCCAACAAAATCATTCCCGCTGATGGTTACTTTGTCTACCTCATTATCTGCATTCTGGCCGGGCAAAGCTTTGGGTACGTGGTTTAAAATATATTTTTCGCCATCCTCAATTAAAATATGGCGGCCCTGTATGCGTTCGGCATATTCATCGATCCCGATGTAGGTTTCTGTAGCATCCAGAAAGTAGGTTTTGCTCTTGTACATCAGGGCGCATATCATGTGATTATCTACTGCAAGAGATGGTGTCGAATAATCATAAGCGATATGATTGGTACCCAGCCAGCATAAACGGGCATCGTATCCTAATGAAATCAGCAAGGCTTTGGTGAGGTTGGCCATACCTTTACAGTCGGCATATTTTTTACGCAGCACTTCATCAGGTTTTTCGGGTTTAAAGCCGGCAATCCCGTTTTCAAAAGCAATATAGCGGATGTTGTCCTGCACCCAGTAATACACCGCCTTAATTTTATCCAGATCGGTTGTTGCTTTAGCAGTTATCTCTTTGGCTTTTTCTTTAATCTCCGCATCGGAATAAGTATCCTTTGTGAGTTCGTGGTACCAGGCATACTGATCGGCCAAAGAACCAAAATAGGTAAACTTTTGGCCGCCAACGGAGGCTGATTTACACTGAATGAGCAAATGCGGGTATAAGTAAGTTGGACCGGGGCTGTGGTCTTCCCGCTTTTCGGCAGGCAGGTTTTCGGCCGTATATGTAATTAAATCCGCATCCTCATTTTGCAAGTAAACGGATGTCTTTTTAATGTCGAGCCCATTAAAATTAAACTCTTTAATGTCGACAGACATCCAGCGGGGTACTTTAATAGTTATTTCTTTATGCGCAATATCAACTTCATCGCTGAAACTTATGCTTGTGAAATACCGCGGATCGTTGTATGTTTCTTCTACCTTAACTTCTCCTTTGCTCCCTTTATTTTTTAACAACATGGGGAACAGGCAAACCTTAGCATCAGAATAAAAAACATCGCTTACGGTATAAAAACCATAGTAAGGCTTAAAATCTGAAGGCGTATGCCCATCTACCTTACATGATACCGAATTGATCTTGATCTGATCGTTATACATAATGGCAATGGGCATCGTAGCCTGGTAGCCCTCGCTAACGTAAGTTGTAGCCTGATCCTGGTTAATCTCGACCCTGGATGTTTTGGAATTATAAACGATCTGGTAATTATCTTTTGCCGACGAAATATGGATGGTAGAATCGGGACCGGTAGCAGCTGACGCCCGCAATGCAAACAAGGCACCGCCAAAAAGGAGAATAAGGTTTTTCAATTCGTATAAATTCAGGTCTCTAAAGATATATTTTTTACGAAATAATTAATACACTCAACTACTTTTTTTAGTTACTGATTTTGAGAAAAATGAAGAATAATTAAAAAACCAATACATTTGTGATTATGGCTTATAAAGAACGCGAGGAGATCAACAAAATTTATTATACCATGGGCGAAGTATCGGCCATGTTTGATGTTAATCAATCTTTATTAAGATACTACGAGAAGGAGTTTGATATCCTTCAGCCTAAAAAGAATAAAAAAGGCAACCGTTTTTTCACTGCCGAGGATGTAGAGAACATCAAGGTAATACTGCACCTCATCCGCGATAAGAAATTTACCCTCGAAGGCGCCAAAGAGCACATGCGCCAAAATATCAACGCAGCGAAAGACCAACAGCGGATTATTTCTTCGTTAGAGAATATGAAGAAGTTTTTGCTGGAAGTAAGGGATGCTTTGTAAATATCTATAAAGTAGAGGCCTGTCACACTGAGGCACTCGAAGTGTCGCGCGCAGATGCCCACCCACCATACTTCGACGGAGCTCAGCATGACATCCGCTGCCGCAAGTTTCTAACCCAGCACGTCATTGCGAGGAACGAAGCAATCTCAGACCGATTAGCACTACCTTCAATACCGCAGAATCAGTTTTCCATTAGGATATGGTTTGAAGTATATGAATCGTCAGTGGATGTACTTTTTCTTTTTCCGCAAAAGAAAAAGTACCAAAAAGAAACTTAGCGTAGCGATCTCATGAACACCTTAAAAAACAAAAACTTGTGAATAAACTCGTGGCTGCTTTATTTTCTATTAAAGTAAGTGCTGTGGCCACTGTTGTGCTACCCGAAAATCAAGAGGCCACATGAGAACGATTATTTACGGTTCTTCCGAGCTTTCGCAATTCTTTAAAAAACTCTTATCTTGGCCTTAGCAGCAATAACACTGCTTAACAACCTTACACAATTAAAAATGATTGCCGAACATAAAGGTGAAGTGCCTTTTGTTGTATATACCCTACCCTTTTTAGCCGGTATATTTTGTGCGTTATTTTTTAATATCCATAGTATTTCTGTTCCAATTGTTGTTTCTGCCTGCCTGTGCGGAACGTTTGTACTGCTTAATTTACTTTACAATCGATTTAAACTCTATCATTATCAGTGGGTTGGTGGTTTACTCATCCATCTGATACTATTTACCATTGGCATAACAACCGTACAACTTCATAACGACCGTAACTACGCCGATTACTTCGCCAAACAAAAGGCCGATCACATACTGGTAAAAATAAACAGCGAACCAACGCTCAAAGGCAAATACTGGCATTGCAGTGCCAATGTGGTACAAGCCAATAATAAAGGAGTCGGCAGATTAACGCGTGGCAAAATGCTGCTGACCATCATGGCCGATAGTATTACCAAATTTCAATATGGTTATGAGTTATTAATCCCGGCTAATTATAAACCGGTTGATCCACCGTTTAATCCGGGTGCTTTTAATTATAAGGCCTACCTGGCTAACCAGCATATTTATGAGCAGAGCTTTTTGTTTCCGGGCCAGTTTAAGATTATTAATAAGGATGCCGGCAACCCTGTGATGGCATACGCTATTAACCTTCGACAGCAACTGGTTCAGAAATTCAAAACCAATATGGCTGATACGAATGCCGCGGCCGTGGCATCCACATTAATACTGGGCTATAAGGCTGATTTAAACCCTGATGTACTGCAAGCCTACACCAAAACAGGCACAGTGCATGTGCTCTCAGTTTCGGGCGCGCATGTGGCTATTGTGTTTGTGTTTATCAGTTTTATGCTGAGCTTTTTAAATGGCTCGCGGTACGGGCAATGGGTCAAGGCCATAATTTCTATTATACTGATCTGGGCGTATGCTTTGCTTACCGGCTTCTCTCCTGCAGTTTGCCGTGCCGCGGTGATGATTAATATGATAATTTTAGGAAAGGCTGGTTATCGTTATACCAATACGGCTAACCTGCTGGCCTTATCTGCCTTTGTTTTGTTATTGTACGATCCGTTACTAATCGCAGATGTTGGTTTTCAGCTTTCTTACCTGGCTGTGCTTGGGCTCATTATGCTGCAACCCGTGATGTTTAAATGGTTTGAGTTTAAGAATAAGTACATCAGTAAACTGTGGTACTATATTTCGGCATCGCTGGCTGCACAGATCATTACGTTTCCGTTAAGTGCTTTTTATTTTCACCAGTTTCCTATTTACTTTTTGCTGAGTAATTTATTCATCATTATCCCTTCGGAAGTGATTTTGTTCAGCGGGATCATCGCTTTGCTGGTACCGCAGCTACCCTATATCAGCAAAGTTATTTTCTGGGTGTTGGAAGAGACTATCCTGATTATGAACAAAGGGTTGCAATTCATTGAGCAGCAACCCTACTCCTCTGTAGATAAAATATGGTTTAGCAATTACGATTGCGTATTACTGTTCATTGCGGTTATGACTTTCTTTTACTTTGTATATAACCGCAAGTTTTGGTTGTTAAGATTAAGTTTAATTTGCCTGCTGGTTACAGCTGTTTCGGCAAGCTTTCAGAAGATAAAAAGTATGCAAACACAAAGCATAACTTTTTACAGTTTGAGCAAGCATCAGGGTATACTTTTTAAAAATGGCAAGCAGGGAATTTTGCTTACAGACCTGCCTCTTACCGACCCCAATTTTAAGTACTCCATCCAGCCATGTGTTGACAGTAACCGGGTAGATAATTTGCAGATTTCAACATTTTATAGCAATTTAAATGTTACTTATTTAAGGAAGAAATCTTCGCTCGTACAGTTCCTAAATAACCGCGTTTTGATTTATGATCCTCACCTTCAATTTACAAAATTGCCTAAAAAATTGGCCGTCGATTACATTTATGTCACCGGCAATCCGCACAGTTCTATAAATTTCATCAATCATAATTACAGCTATAAAAAATTGGTGATTGATGGGAGTAATTCTCCGCAAACCATTAAAAAGCTTGTAAATGAAGCGGATAGCCTGCATATAAATTATGTGGTTTTAAAACGTAACAAATCGCTGGTAGTGACATCTAACTGACAAACTGAGTTAAACGAAAAAGAAAATTTGTATCTAATTCAGAAAACGAATAACTTGTATCAAATTAAAACCATGAAATTAAAATTCTTAAGTGTTGCTTTTGGCATCGTCCTGTCAGCAACTGCATTTACTGCATCGGCACAAAAAGCTTATACCGAGGGTGTTGTCAACTATACTGCAACAGCAGGCGGACAAACAATTGACTCTCAACTTTTCTTCAAAGGTGATTCAAGTTCAACATCTGGAAAAAGAGGCCCTGCTACCATTAAAACAATTATGGCAAACGGTGGCGACTACCTGGCTATTTTAGTTGATGTGCCAATTGCTAACATAAAAAAAGCAGCTATCGGTACCCCTGCCGAGTTAGAATCTTTTAAAGACTCTGAGCCTCAGTTTACCTTTACCCCAAGTACAGAAACTAAAGTAATTAATGGCTTTAACTGCAAAAAAGTGGCTGTTAAGGATACTAAAAGTGGCCAATCTTACGATGCATGGGTAACTAATGATGTTACTGTGCCGGTTACTATTATTACCAAATATTTTGCATCTGCGGGTGGTTTTCCAATCCAGTTTACTACGTTACAGATGGGCCAGCCATTATCAATTACAGTTAAATCAATAACTGGCGATAAGGCACCTGCCGGTACTTTCTCTATCCCTGCCGGATACGATAAAATTACAATTACAGACCTTAGTACTTTAGGTGGCGGCCAACACTAAGAGAAATTCTTCATTAACAATTCATTAAAAGCTTCTTAACATTGTGGTTAAAATGAGTAATTTTGACCCCTCATGTTAAGGAGCTTTTTTAGTTTTTGCCGGTATTTCGCATACTGGCTCATTATATTTTTTCTAACCCGCCTAACCTTTGAGCTTTACTTTATCAATAAGCTCAGGACTGTCTCTTTTAAAGAGATCCTGCTTACCTATGTACATGGTTTGTGGCTCGATTATTCGGCCGCTGCCTATATCTGTATCATCCCGTTATTAGTGTTCATCGTTAACTGGTTTATTCCTAAGGGCAACGTACCACCCGTATGGCTTAAGGTATATACCTGGTTTTGTGTGCTGGTTATCGCTTTTTTAACCATTATCGATCTTAATATTTTCCGCGAATGGGGTACCAAGGTTAACTATCGTGTATTCAATACCTTATATGTAGCACCATCTGAAGCAGTGGCTTCAACCGGCTCATCGCCTATCGGTTTAAGCATCACCATTGGTGTTACGCTGTTGGTTCTTGGTGTGGTTATATCGCTTTTTGTAGTTGATTTTAAATTCAGGAAACCGAAAGAGACTGTCAGCTTTAAAATTCCCTTCTCACTTTTTCTTTGCTTCGTTACCATCATTATCATACGGGGAGGTTTGTTTGGCTCCCCAATTAATGAACAACGGGCTTATTTCTCGAACAAGCAGATCCTCAACCAATCTGTACTCAATACTGAGTGGAACCTGATGAATAATGTGGTTGATAACCTGCGCGCACCGCACAACACGTATGAGTTTATGCCGAATGAAAAGGCTTTTACTATTGTAAATGACCTGTACACGGTTAAAAAAGACACCACAGTAAAGATTTTAAATACCGACAGGCCTAACGTTGTAATTATCCAACTGGAAAGCTTTACTGCTGATATTATCGAATCATTAGGCGGCGATAAAGGTGTGGCGCCACATTTCGAAGAGTTTATTAAAAACGGTGTACTCTTCAATAATATCTACGCAGCCGGCGACCGTACCGATAAGGGCGTAGTAGCTATATTAAGCGGTTTTCCATCGCAAGCGACACGAACCATTATTACCGAAGATGGCAAGCAGAAGAAACTTCCTGCCATATCATCAAGCTTAAAGAAAGCCGGTTATACCACCTCTTACTTCTATGGCGGCGATAGTGGCTACATGAACTTTAAATCATATATAGAGCATCATAGTTTTGATGACCTGTCTGATGAAGAAAGTTTTTCTAAAGACGAACTCAAATCAAAATGGGGGGCTTATGATGAAGTTACCCTGCGCAAAAGTGTCGATTACCTCGATAAGCAGCAACATCCTTTCTTTTGCTATATCCAAACCCTGAGTAATCACGAACCATTTGAATTACTGGGTAAACCCAAGTTTCCGGGTAAGGATAATGGGATGATGTTCAGGAGCACAGCCTATTACACTGATTCATGCCTGAATGCTTATTTCGAGCAGGCTAAAAAGCAGCCATGGTATAAAAACACGGTGTTTATTTTAGTGGCTGATCATGGTCACCGTTTGCCACGCAATACTTCAGAGGCTTACGATCCGCGTAAATATCATATTCCTTTATTGTTTTTTGGCGAGGCCATCAAACCGGAGTTTCGTGGTAAACAGATGAATGTATTGGGTGGGCAAACAGATATTGCAGCTACGATATTATCGCAATTAAACTTACCACACAAAGATTTTCATTGGTCGAAAGATTTAATGAATCCTTACACTAAGGAGTTTGCTTTTTTTGATTGGGATAACGGGCTTGGCTTTATGCAGCCATCGCAAAGTATTTCTTACGATAATGAGGGGAACAAGGTGATTTACACCGGAAAAACCAACGTCAGGGAATCGCTAACCGACGAAACCCTGACGAAGGGACAAGCTTACCTGCAAAAGGTATTTACTACTTATCTTAATTATTAATAACAGCCGGATTAACCTCTTTAGTCAGTTGGGTAACCCACTGGTTAAAGAGGTCTGTCTCTATTTTCACAGCCTGTTCTGCGTGGTGTTCCCACTCAGGCGAGAAGTGTTTTAATTGGTTAATCATTTCTTCGAGGTGGCCTTCTTCTTCCAGAATAATTGATTTCACGTTTACCTTACTACCGGTCTCGGTTAATACATCCTGGTAGATGGGATAAAGCTCATCGGCGCGCACCTCAATGGCATAAGTAACCAAAAGGTATGCTGCAAAACGCAGATCGCCTCCTGAAAGGTTTAATGTATTTTTAAGATAACGGCAAACCGAAACATCCAGCTGATTCAAATAATATTTACTGCTCGATGGTGCCAGCAAATAATCAACTGCGTAAGTTGGGCAGGTATCGGCAGCAACACGTTCAATTTGTTTTTTAAGATAGAAAGCATGGCGGTGTTCTTCGGCCGCATGCTTTAGTATAATGTATGTAACCGTGGTTGGGTCTTCACTGGCCGAAATTTTACGTGCGCCGGTGTTCTCCATTAATGATAGTGTATTTAACCAGCGGGCGTGTAATTGATCATCACCTACTATTGTCGAAAGCACATTACTTAAACCCATATTTATATCTCGTTTAAAGCGTCAATAATTTTGCTGTAAATATAAGCCAGTTGCTCGTTTGTAATACAATATGGCGGTAAAATATAAATGATATTACCCAAGGGGCGCAATATAATACCGGCATTCAGGAAGTAATTATATAGGCGATCGCGTAGCGGACTCAGGTATGAAGTCGAGTTACCTGTCTCCCATTCCAGCGCAATGATAGTTCCCGTTTGCCTGATGGTACGCACTTTTGGATGGTTCTCAATCTGCGTTCTAAACTGCTGATGCTGTGTGACAATGCGCTCGATATTAGCAGGCGTTTCATCGCTCACAAACAGATCCATACTGGCCAATGCAGCACTACATGCTATCGGATTAGCTGTAAATGAATGCCCGTGGAAAAGGGTCTTCATCTTATCATCAGATAAAAACATATCATAGATCTGGCTGGTACAAGTCGTTATTCCCAAAGCCATGGTACCACCGGTTAGGCCTTTGGAGAAACACATAATGTCTGGTTGCTCGGTAATGTAGTTACAGGCGAACGGCTTACCTGTCCGGCCGAAACCAGTAAAAACTTCGTCGTCAATAGTGAGTACGCCTTCTTGTTTGCAATGCTTAACCAGTTCATTCAGCCATTCCGCCTCGTACATAATCATCCCGGCCGATCCTTGCACCAGTGGTTCGAAAATAAAACAAGCTAATTCGGATCTGAGGTTTGAGATCTGAGATTTGAGATCCTGGATATTTTCTTTTGTTGGAAGATCGATGAACTCTACTTCGAATAATAGATTATCAAAAGCGGCGGTGAATGCGCTTCTGCCACTTACTGCCATAGCTCCAAAAGTATCACCATGGTAAGCATTCTTAAAAGCTACCATTTTGGTCCTCGCTTTGCCTTGATTATTCCAGTATTGCAGGCACATTTTAATGGCAACTTCTATAGCCGTAGAACCATTGTCTGAATAGAAAACCTTCTTTTGATTATCAGGAATGATGGCAAGTAACCGTTCTGCCAGCTCAACAGCCGGCTCGTGGGTAAAGCCCGCGAAGATTACATGCTCCAACTTTTTAAGCTGCTCGGCTACTTTTTGGGCTATATGCGGATGGGCATGCCCGTATAAATTAACCCACCATGATGATACCGCGTCGATGTATTCTTTGCCGTCTTCACCAAACAGAACTGCGCCTTCTCCTCTTACAATACCTACCGGCAATCCGGCGGTTTGCATTTGTGTATACGGGTGCCATATTATTTTGGCATCCCTTTCTGCTAATGTCATTTTTGTTTGTTTAGTAATTTAACAACGTGCTGGTCTATCGGGAAGGTCATGTCACTTACTTTTAAATCAGTTAACGATGCCCATCTAAAAGATTGTAGAGGTTCAACGGTCCCGTCAAAATCAAATATCTTGGTTTTAAAATCCAGATCGAGGCTGGTGAGGTTCTTCACCCAATAATAAACGCTGATGATCTGCGAATCATTGAAAGCAGACTTCAGGTAAAAGTCTGTTGTATAAAAATGCTCCAGCACTTCAATCTCAACATTACACTCTTCCATAAACTCGCGTTTAAGGCCATCTATTAAGCCTTCGCCAAGCTCTAAGCCGCCGCCGGGAAATTTGGTGAACTGGTAACCGTATTCCTGCTCATCGCTGATTAGTATTTCATTATGCTCGTTTACAAGCAAGCCGTATACACGTACATTAAATAGCGCCATTATTGTTTCAATGTGATGGTCCGAGACCGATTTGTTGATGACTTCCGTATTGAATTTGCTACTGTTAGGCGCAAGGTTTAAACAGAATTTAAGACCGCAGTAACATATTTTTCCTTCAAGACGATAAATTGTGGTCAAATTTAAAAACAAGTCATCAATTAGCAGTAAACTAATTTTCTATATTTGCCGCCGACATATAAAATACTGCTATGAGTGCTTTAAGTAACCGGATTAACAATCTGTCTGAATCTCAAACCATTAAAATGGCGAAAATGGGCCGTGAGCTCGCCGCCAAAGGTGTTGATGTAATTAGTTTAAGTTTTGGTGAACCAGATTTCCATACGCCTGAGTATGTGAAAGATGCAGCCAAGAAGGCCATGGATGATAATTTTACTTATTATACCCCTGTTGCCGGATACCCTGAACTGCGAAAGAGTATCGTAGCTAAGCTAAAGAACGAGAACGGATTGGATTATGATGTATCACAAATTGTGGTATCAACCGGTGCTAAACAAGCTATTGCTAATGCGGTGCTTTGTTTGGTTAACCCAGGCGAAGAAGTAATTATCCCTACGCCTTACTGGGTATCTTACTCTGAAGTTGTGAAACTGGCTGAAGGCGAAAGCGTTTTCATCAACACTACCGTTGAACAGAACTTTAAAATTACGCCTGAGCAACTGGAGGCTGCTATTACGCCTAAAACCAAATTATTTATGTTTTCATCGCCTTGTAACCCTACAGGCAGTGTTTACAGCAAAGAAGAATTAGCCGGGTTGGCCAAGGTTTTCGAACGCCACCCGCATGTATACATCATGTCTGACGAGATTTATGAGCACATCAACTTTATTGGTGGCCACGAGTCTATAGCTCAGTTCGATGCTATTAAAGACCGCGTGGTAATCATCAATGGTTTCTCTAAAGCCTTCGCAATGACTGGCTGGAGAATCGGTTACACGGCATCTAACAGTGAAATTGCTGCTGCTTGTGATAAAATGCAAGGACAGATCACCTCTGGTACCTGCTCTATCACCCAACGTGCCGGTACTGCTGCTTATCAGGGTGGTTTAGAGTCGGTATACGAAATGCGCGATGCATTTAAACGCCGCCGTGGTTTGGTATATGATTTATTGAAAGATATCGACGGTGTTAAAACCAACCTGCCTGATGGCGCTTTCTATTTCTTCCCGGATGTTACTTCATTCTTTGGCAAAAGCTACAATGGTAAGACCATTAAAGACGCTGATGATCTGAGCATTTATTTACTGGAAGAAGGCCACGTAGCTACTGTTGGTGGTGATTCATTTGGTGATCCAAAATCAATCCGTATCTCTTACGCTGCTGCTGATGACAAATTGGTAGAAGCTTTAAGACGTATTAAAGAAGCATTAGGTAAATTAAAATAATCTATCTTTTTACAAGAGACACAAAGTATTGTGTCTCTACGGACAATGTATAATGCAAGAAGCCCTTCAAACTGAAGGGCTTCTTGCATTATTAAAGATGTGATTGTTTATTTACAGTTTAAAGCCGTAAGCAATACGTAAAGCAACCTGACCAAAATTATCGTTTTGGCCAGAATAATAATCGTAACGCGCACCAAAGTCTAAGCCAAAATTAGTAGCATACCCAATACCTGGCGATAAAATCATTTTTACATTTTTATCGCTACCTGTAGTTTCAAAACCTGCTCCACCTTCAGCACTTACATAAAGGTTTTGTCCGGCAAAAATTTTAGCGCCAATTTTTACAGGTATTATACCGTAATTATCAAACTTTACATTGTTGTAAACAGTTTTGCCTCCTCCTATTGCAATAGACTGTGTAAACTCACGTCCAAAAAAGTTAGTATAACCAGAGGTTAGCATTAAAGATACAGGGCCTTTAACGTCATACTGTAACCTTAACGACCCACCCAGTGAAAAACGCGACACATATCTGATGTCATTGCCTACCGGTAATCCTGGCTCTACGCCAATACCTAAACGCCAGGTGTTTTCAGAATCTTTTGCTTGTGCTTCAGCATGCTGTGAGATAGATAAACAGGCAAATGCAATAACTGCAAATGCAACTCGTGATAATTGTTTAATGGTCATATATTTTTTTTAGAGGCGCAATGATAAGGAAAATAGTTTTGCTGACTAAAATTAGTTGACAAAAAAAGGCCTTCCGGATAACCAGAAAGGCCTTTTTTAATTAAAGATGTGATTGTTTATTTACAGTTTAAAGCCGTAAGCTACACGTAAAGCTACCTGACCATAGTTAGGACTGTTAGCGCCAGAGTAGTTATCATAACGTACACCAATATCAAGTCCTGAACCCGACATGGCGTAACCAATACCTGGTGACAGAATTAACTTAGTGCCTTTGTCGTAACCGTTATAAGCATTATCATTGGTTTCGAAACCGGCACCAACTTCGCCACTTACGTAAGCATGTGGAGCAAAAAAGGCTTTAACACCAGCTTTTACCGGTACAATACCATAATCGTTTAAGTTGGTTTTACCACCACCTGGTAAATCGTAATTTCTGGCAAAATAGTTTGTATAACCAGATGTAAGCATTACAGATACGCTACCGTTTAAATCTTTTTGTAAACGTGCGGTACCACCTAATGCGAAGTGTGAAAAATCACGCATGTTACCTACAGGTAAACCTGGCTCTACGCCTATTCCAAAACGCCATGCTTGTGAATCATGACCGGTTGATTGAGCTTTAGTAGTTGTGTTCGTAAATAATAAACCGGCAAATGCAATAGCCGCTGCTGCCAATTTAGTTGTTTTTGTAATTTTCATTTCTGTTAATTTTAGTGAACAATTGTTAGATTGTTATTCATGTCCACTTGGGCAAATACTTTGCCATTAACGCCATTTTAAGGCTATTTTAACATTTCAAGGCATGCTGAATCTGATAAATATTATCCTGAAAAAACAGCTTCTATAAGCTGAAGAACAGGTGTTTAATACTCCCTGCATGTTTAACTAAGCGTTAATAAATAGCCTTGTTAAAATAATGTTAACCCATGCCAGTGCCAAAATGAAAATTGTAACACTTAGGATACACTTTGTGTACTAATAAGAATATAATGGTTGGTTTTCATCACTAATTATGACACCCTAGAATACAAAAAAAGGGAAGCAATGCTTCCCTTTAATCTTATTCAAATAACGTTTTCTACATTAATGCTGCGAGAATTTTTTGTCATCATCTTTATGTGCATCCTGTAATTCTTTCAGTTTTTTCTCGCCATAGGCAAACTTGGTAATCACATAAAACAGCACAGGTACTATAAATATAGCCATTGATGTTGCTGCAAGCATGCCGCCAAACACCGTCCAGCCGATTGTTTGCCGCGCTACGGCACCAGCACCAGATGCAATCAGTAATGGCGCTACACCCAGTATAAAGGCCATAGAGGTCATGATAATTGGCCGCAAGCGCAACCTTACCGCATCAAGCGTAGCTTGCTCCAGGTCCATCCCACCATCTACACGTTCTTTGGCAAACTCAACGATCAAAATCGCGTTCTTGGCCGAAAGCCCGATGAGCGTTATCAAACCAATTTGCGCGTACACGTTGTTGGTGAGTTCGGATTTGAATGTTAGGAACAGAATGGCACCGAACGCGCCAAGCGGTACTGCAAGCAATACAGAGAATGGCACTGACCAGCTCTCATACAACGCCGCCAGGAAAAGGAATACGAAACCAATGGACAATATAAATATGTAGATGGTTTTAGAGCCCGACAGGATCTCCTCCCGGCTTAAACCCGAAAACTCATAACCATAGCCCTGTGGCAATGTCTGCGCAGCAACTTCCTTCAAGGCATTTAACGCATCACCGCTACTATAGCCCGGTTTAGGGTTGCCATCAATCTCCGCCGAACGGAACAAGTTATAATGCGAAATTAACGGCGCATTCTCAATGATCTTGTACGACATTACGGTACTCAGCGGTACCATCGTACCGGCTTGGTTCCGTACAAAGTACTGCCCAATGTTCTGGATATTTGTACGGTAGTTGGTATCAGCCTGTGCCACCACGTGGAAGTTTCGGCCATAAATAGTAAAGTCGTTAATGTATGCACTACCCATGTAGGTTTGCAGGGCAGTATTAACATCAGCTACAGTTACCCCCATACGTTTAGCTTTTTCGCGATCGATAGTTAGCTGATATGCAGGTGTGCGTGCCGTGAAGAAACTGAATGCCTTGGCAATCTCCGGTCGCTTATTAACTGCCGCTATAAAGTTTTGCATTACCGTCTCAAAGTTTTTAATATCCCCGCCGGCTTCTTTCTCTTCCAGAATGAATGAGAAACCTGCTGTACTACCCAAACCAGGAATGGCTGGCGGCGGAATAACAATTACGTTTGCTTCTTTAAATCTTGCCAGTTTTTGTTGTAATTGCCCAACCAATGCAAATAGCTGATCTTTTTTCTCCTTTCGCTCGTCCCATGGTTTTAACTGTACAAATATGGTGGCACTATTTGATTTACTGGCAAAGTTAACCGCGTTTAATCCGCCCAATGCAGCGTAGTGCCCTACAGCTGGTATGCTATCCAGTACTTTCATCATCTGATGCAATACCTCAACCGTACGTTGGGTTGATGATGCTTCGGGCAAATCATAAGTAATATAAACCCGGCCGTCATCCTCGGTAGGTATAAAGCCCGATGGTTTGCTTTTAAACAGCAGTACCACGCCTACAATTATACACAGCAAGATTATGCCTACGAGTTTGTAGTGCTTAATACTATGGTCTACACCATTACGGTATTTATTCGTTACCCGATCAAACCAACCGTTAAATTTATCGAAGAACTTATCGAGAAAGTTTTTCTTTTTATCAGGATCGTGTGGCTTTAATAATAAGGTACATAAAGCCGGGGTTAATGATAACGCGATAAAAGCTGAAATCAACACCGAAATAGCAATAGTGATAGCGAACTGTTGATACAATCGCCCTACTATACCGGGCACAAACCCTACCGGCACGAACACCGCACCCAAAATTAATGCAATAGCAATAACTGGTGCAGAAATATCGGCCATGGCATGTTCGGTAGCTTCCCTCGGCGACATTTTCTCTTCATCAATGTAATGCTGCACGGCTTCTACCACCACAATGGCATCATCCACCACAATACCAATAGCCAGTACGAAACCAAACAGCGTTAACGTATTGATGGTGAAGTTGAGCGGTATAAAGAATATAAACGTACCGATAATTGATACCGGGATTGCCAGAACAGGAATTAAGGTAGCCCGCCAGCTTTGCAGGAACAAAAACACCACGATAATTACCAGTACCAGGGCAATAACCAAAGTTTCTACCACCTCGCTTACCGATACCTTAACCACAGTAACAGACTCAAACGGAACTACATAATCAACCCCTGCCGGGAATGATTTTTTTAGTTCGTTCATGGTGGCATAAACGCCTTCGGCAGTTGCAAGTGAGTTACTGTTAGGTGCCTGGTAAACCAATAGATATGAGGCACGTTTACCATCAACAAATGAGTTACCAGAGTAGTTAAATTTACCCAGTTCAACACGCGCTACATCTTTTAGGTGTACAATAGCACCGTTATTAGGCTGGGTACGTACAATGATATTCTCAAACTCTGCCGGTTCAACTAAACGGCCTTTGGTGAGTACGGTATACTCGAAGGTTTGTCCGTTCTCTTGCGGTGGTGCACCTACAGTACCTGCGGCAACCTGTACGTTTTGCTCGGTTAGGGCGGCTGTAACATCGCCTGCCGTCATGCCCAATGCAGCCAGTTTATCAGGTTTAAGCCAGATCCGCATACTGAAATCATCGGCACGGGTAAATACGTCGCCCACACCTTTGGTACGTAATAATGCGTCCCTGATGAATACGTTGGTATAGTTATCTAAGAAAGTAACGTTATGGCTTCCGTTTGGCGAATAAATAGCCACCAGCATTAATATACTGGGGTTACGTTTACGTACGGTTAAGCCCAAACGCTGTACTTCCTGCGGTAAGGTTGGTGTGGCAATGCCCACGCGGTTTTGCACATCTAATGCAGCAATATTAATATCGGTACCAACCTCAAAGTTAACCGTCATGCTCATTTGGCCGTTACTGGTGCTGTTACTTTGCAGGTAAGTCATACCTGGGGTACCATTAACCTGTACCTCAATTGGGGTGGCTACTGTTTGTTCAACAGTCAAGGCATCGGCACCTGTATAGGTTGCTGTTACCTGTGCTGTTGGTGGTGTAATTTCCGGGTACTGGCCTATCGGCAGACTGCTCATGGCCAATAAGCCCACTACCACAATCACTATCGATATTACAATAGCTGTTACCGGCCTGCGTATAAAGGTATCTGCGATCATCTTTTTATATTCTGGTTACCGGTATTTTATTTTGCTTGTTGTTTAGCTCCTGGAGCAGTTTGCTGCTGAGGCGCACCTAAAGTTATTTTTCCACCGTCTTTTAGGCGTTGAAAACCATCGGTGATAATTTTATCGCCTGCATTTAATCCATGTAATATTACAATCTGGTCTTTAATACGTGGGCCTATCATCACTTTGTGCTGATGTGCAACGGTATCGGTAGCAATAAATACAAAGTACTCTCCCATTTGCTCGGTTACTGCTTTATAAGGAATCTGCACACGCTCGCCCGATTCATTATTGAGCACGCTTAACACCCCACTCATACCATCTTTTAACACATCCTTATCATTAGGAAACTCCACACGTACCTTGATACTACCGGTTTGGTTGTTCACCCCACGATCGATGGCGAATATTTTGCCCGGCTTATTATATTGTGTACCATCAGAAAGCTGTAACCTAAAAGTAGAATCGGTGCTGCTTTTCTGGTAAGCATAAAAACGAGGCAGGTCCTGCTCGTTCACCACAATATCAACAGCAATTGGGTTTTCTGTCGATATGGTATTTAACAAAGTAGTACCCGGCGTAACCTGTGCACCCAGTTTTACCTGCGATATACCGATACGGCCCGTAAATGGAGCAGTAATAATAGAGTAAGAAAGATCTGTTTTGGCAGATAATACACCTGCTTTAGCAACTGATACTTGTGCCTGGTTAGTGGCCAGTGCAGCAACTGCTTGGTCGTAAGTCTGGCGCGCAACTGCATCCTGCTTTAATAGAAAAGAGTAGCGATCGGCATCTTTCTGGGCTTTCACCAGATTGGCATTAGCACTTTCCAAATTGGCCTTAGCCTGTTCATAAGCGGCTATGTATTTGCGGCGGTCTATCTCGTAAAGCTCTTTTCCCTTCGGCACCACCTCGCCTTCTTTAAAAAATATGCCTGTGATAAATCCGGCTACCTGGCTGCGCAGCTCCACACTATTAAGTGCTACAACTGTGCCCTGAAAAGGATCATAATAAACGGCATCGGCTTTTTTAGCTTCGGTAACAGCCACAGGCGTTGCCGGAGGTGCGGCATTTTGTTGTGCTTTTTGTTTACAAGATGCCAGCAATGTTAAACTTACTGCCGTAGTTAAACCTAAGTATTTTATGTTCATATAGTTGATTATCTTACTGGTAAAATTCCTAATGCCTTTTGCAAATCAATTTTGCTCGATAATAATGTAAAGAGTGCGTTATAATAATTCAGCTCTGCTGTGCGCAGATCAGACTGTGCTACAATAACATCGAGGTAAGTTTTGATGCCTTCACGATATTGCAGTTCTACAACATGGTACACATCCTTAGCCAAATCCACATTCTGTTTTAACAATATCCAATTAGTGTAATTACTTTTATAAGCAGCCATTGCCTGCACATATTCTGTGTTAATTACATTCCGGGTATTTAATATATCAAGGTCAGTCCTATCGGCTTGTAACCTTGCTTTGCTGAGATTTTGCAGGCGCTTGGTGCCGGTAAAAATGGGCATACTCAGACTTAGGCCTACTAAAGATGTCGGAAAATTATTGTTGTACTGATCGGAAAAATGATCGTTTGCATAAAGAAAATTATAGCTGCCTATTGCCGATAATGAAGGCAGCCAGCCAAATTTGTAATAGCTTACATTTAAAAGCTGCAGGTTTTTTTGAGCTGCCAATTGTCGATATTCTACCCGGTTTTCTACATTAAGCGTTTGGTTGGTATCAATCACAGCCTCCTGCACATATCGGGTTGAATCATATTGCAGGTTCAATGGTTTTTCTGATGGTAAACCCATCACCTGTTTCAAAAAGGCTATTTTACTTTTAATGGCTTCTTCCGTTTGCTTACGGCTGGCTATAGAATTGTTTAAGGAAATAGTTGCCTGTTTATAATCTGTTTTATCAGACACTCCGGCCTGGTACCTGCTTAACGCATCTTTTTGGCTTCGTTGCAGCCTTACAATATCTTCGTTTAATATATCCAGTTGCCTTTCCGACAGCAAAACATCAAAAAATGATTTACTTACATCGGCTACCACGGCAATCTGGCTTACTTCTGTGCCTTCCTTATAGTATAACCTCGAGTATTTGGCTGCACGTGCCGCCAGAAATACATCATTATTATAAATAGTCTGGCTCGCCGAAAAAGTAACGCTGGTTACGTTTTTAGCTATACCACCTATTGAAGATGTTGGTGTAGTTGTTGAAGTACCGGTGCCGGAAGTACCCCCGGTTGTACCACCAGTGCCGGTGCCTACCCCCGTCCCTGTTCCAGTTCCCGTGCCACCTGTGTTTGTACCAGTTCCGCTTCCGGCTGATGTAGCAAGCGTACGTGCCGCACTTTGAAAGTAATAATTATAGCTTCCGTTCGTTGTTACCTGAGGCAACCAGCCCGACAGACCTATGCGGATGTCGCGTTCATTAATCTGCTCGTCAATAGCGGCTTGCCTTACCGCCGGTTGGTTACGCAATGCAAACTCTACACATTGGCGTAATGTTAAGTTACCATTAACGGTATCGGCAGCAGTTTGCGCCAAAAGTTTGTTAGTTACTAACAGCAGAAATAAAAATAATGGGTAGTATGTTTTTTTCATGCAGGTGGTTGATGCTGTAGAAACATATATTTACAATATTAGTTTACTTAAAAAAAATAAAGCTAAAAAAAGTTACAATACTCAAACATAGAATAATTTAGCTCTCTGAATTGAATCTAAAACTGCTTTTCGGGCAGAAAATATTTTGTTTTAGATTACAGGATAAAATAAATTTTTAATTAATTTGCCCAATGGTATTTTATTACGCTTCGTAATGATGTGCAAAAAAATTACACACCAAGTATAAGTTATAAGCTTTTTCATGGTATTTTTACAAAAAATTTAAGCAGAGTTAATACATGGGTAAAAAACTACATGATAAAATCGCTCAGTTTACGGAGGCGGCTGCAGCCCGGGAACGAGGAGTATATCCCTTTTTCAGGCCAATTGAGTCTGGTCAGGATACTGAGGTTATTATCGATGGCAAACGGGTATTAATGTTTGGGTCAAACTCTTATTTAGGTTTAACCAATCATCCCGCAATTAAAGAAGCTTCTAAAAAAGCTATAGACAAATATGGTACCGGATGCGCAGGCTCTCGTTTCTTAAACGGAACGCTTGACATCCACATCGAATTAGAAAACAGATTAGCAGAATACGTTGGTAAAGAAGCTGCTGTTTTATTTAGCACTGGATTTCAGGTTAACCTGGGTGTATTATCAAGCATCACCGGTCGTAACGACTATTTGATCCTTGATGAATATGACCATGCCTCTATCATCGATGGTAGCCGTTTATCGTTTTCAAGAGTAATTAAATATGCACATAACGATATGCAGGATTTACAGCGCAAGCTGAGCCTGTTGCCGGAAGAAGCTGTTAAACTAATCGCTGTAGACGGTATTTTCAGCATGGAAGGCGATATTGTTAAATTACCTGAATTAGTAAAAATAGCAGACCAGTATGGCGCCAACATTATGGTTGACGACGCACACAGTCTTGGTGTTATAGGTGTTAAAGGTGCCGGTACAGCATCACACTTTGGTTTAAATGACGATGTGGACCTTATTATGGGTACATTCAGCAAATCATTTGCATCATTGGGTGGTTTCATTGCTGCCGATCATGAAACTATTGACTACCTGAAACACCGTGCACGTTCATTAATGTTTAGCGCAAGTATGACACCTGGCTCTGTAGCCAGCGTTATTGCAGCCCTTGATATTATTGAATCTGAACCAGAGCGCATTCAAAAATTATGGGATAATACTAATTATGCCATGAAGCTTTTACTGGACGAAGGTTTTGACCTTGGCCCAACCGAAAGCCCGATATTACCTATTTACATACGTGATAACGAGAAAACTTATATGGTTACCAAATACCTGCAAAACGATGGTGTATTTGTTAACCCGGTTGTTTCTCCTGCTGTACCATCAGACTCGTCTTTACTGCGTTTCTCTTTAATGGCCACGCATACCTTCGCACAAATCGAAGAAGCGGTTGATAAGATTTCAAAAGCCTTTAAAGTAGTTGGTGTAAATACCGTTAAAGAAAAGATATGATAAATATACTGCCTGTTAGTTCCAAAAAGGAACTAACAGCTTTTATTGATTTCCCCCACGATCTGTATAAAAATGATCCGAACTACGTACCGGAACTTTTTATAGCCCAAAGAGACCTGCTAACCAAGCACCCTTTTTTAAAACATAATTCGCTACAAAACTATCTTGCTTACCAGGATGGTAAAATTGTAGGCCGCATAACTGCCATATTAAATAACCATCATAACGAATTTAATAAAGCCAATGATGGCTTTTTTGGTTTCTTTGATGCTATTAATAGCAATGAAGTGGCCGATGCTTTATTTAAAGCAGCTATTGCGTGGTTGAAAGATAAAAAGGTTAGCACCATTATAGGCCCTGTAAATTTCTCGACCAATGAACCAAGCGGTTTGCTGGTTAAAGGCTTTGATAGCCCACCTGTAATGCAGATGACTTACAACTATCCTTATTACGAAGACCTGATTAAAAGACAGGGCCTCGAAAAAAAGATAGATCTGATTGCCTATATATTTGGCGATGAAGGTTACAATGAGCGTTCATTTAAGCTACTTGGTGCTTTAGAAGAGCGTTTAAACAGAAGTAACATTACCATCCGCAAGCTAAACCTGAAGAAATTTAAAGAAGAAGCTGAAGCGCTGCATAAAGTATATAACTCGGCCTGGGATAGCAATACCGGCTTTGTGCCATTGACGGATGAAGAATTCTTCTACCTCGCTAATGATCTTAAATTAGTTGTCGACCCCGATTTTTGCAGCATTGCAGAGCATGAGGGTAAAGTAGTCGGTTTCTCGCTAACTGTACCTAATATCAACGAGATCCTGATTAAGATTAAACGCGGACGTTTATTGCCTACCGGTATTTTCAAATTACTTTTAGGTAAAAAGAAGATTAAAGGGATCCGTATTTACGCCTTAGGTGTTATTGAAGGATACAGAAAACGTGGTATAGAGGCTGTGCTTTATGGTAATGTAATTAAAGAATACAAGCTCAAAGGCCTCAAATATGCCGAGGCTGGATGGATATTAGAGAATAACGATATGATGAATAAGGCGCTGCTTGATATCAATGGCGACCCTTACAAAACATACAGGTTATACGAAAAAGCAATATGAAAGAGCGGGTTTTAATAACCGGCGCCAGCGGCTTTGTTGGGTATCATTTAATTGTTGAGGCGCTCAGCCAAAATCTGGATGTATTTGCAGCTGTAAGAAAAAACAGCCAAACAGATCATTTAAAAGATTTAAACATTAAATTTACCTATCCAAAGTTTAGTGATATTGCAACACTAACAGAAGAGATAAAAACTAACCAATACGATTATATTATACATGCAGCCGGTGTAACCAAGGCAAAATCGCAGGCACAGTATAATCATATAAACGCAACATATACCGCAAACCTGGCTAAAGCAGCTGTAGCGGCTGGAGTTAAAAAGTTTGTTTTTATAAGCAGCCTGGCAGCAGGGGGCCCACTTAGTACTCTTAACGGGATTATATCCGAAAGCGATAAGCCGCATCCGGTAACCCAGTATGGTAAAAGTAAACTGCTTGCTGAAAACGAATTAAAGAATATCCCTGGTTTAAACTATACGATTTTAAGGCCAACGGCTGTATATGGGCCACGTGAGCGCGATATATTTATCGTTATAAAGCAAATAGTTAAAGGTTTTGAGCCATACATTGGCCGTGCCGAACAAAAATTAAGCTTTATATACGTTAAAGATTTGGCTGTGGCTACCATGAAGGCAATATATGGCGGCGATAAACGTACTTACAACATAGCCGACGGTAACTTTTACACCCGGTACGAAATGGCGAATATCATCAAAGATATACTCCTTTTTAAAACCATCAAGTTTCATCTACCTGTCACGTTTGTAAAATTAGTTGCATCGTTAACAGAAAAAGTTAGTTCTTTGAGCCGCAAAACACCAGCTTTAAACCGCGATAAGCTAAATGAATTACTGGGTACCAATTGGGCCTGTAGTATTGAGGCCGCGAAACAAGAGCTGGGCTTCTACCCCCTTTACAACTTAGATAAAGGACTGGAAGAAACCATTAAGTGGTACAAAGAACACAAATGGTTAAAATAAATTGAACTCGAATAATAAATTAGAATAAATGAAAAATAACGTTCAACCTGCTGAAGGTAAACTGGGTATCTTAATACCAGGTTTAGGTGCAGTAGCCACAACTTTAATTGCCGGCGTAATTGCCGTTAATAAGGGCTTAGCACAACCGTTTGGGGCTTTAACTCAAATGGGAAATATCCGTATTGGAAAAAGAACTGAAAATAAATACCCGAAAATTAAGGACTTTGTGCCGTTGGCAGATCTTAACGACATCGTTTTTGGTGGTTGGGATGTTTACAGCGACAACGTTTATGAAGCAGCAGTACACGCTAAGGTTTTAGAGAAAGATCTGTTAACTGGTGTTAAAGACGAATTAGAAGCAATTGTGCCTATGAAGGCTGCTTTTGATAAAGACTATGCTAAAAACTTAGACGGCGAGCACGTTAAAACCGGTACCCGTTTAGAGTTAGCGCAACAATTAATGGCTGATATCGAAAACTTTAAAGCAGAGCACGGCTTAAACCGCGTAGTGCTTTTATGGTGTGGTTCAACCGAGATCTATTTCGAAGAGAGCGATGTGCACATGACACTTGCTAACTTTGAAGCTGGTTTAGCTGCTGACGATAAATTGATTTCGCCAAGTATGCTTTATGCTTACGCAGCTTTAAAATTAGGTGTTCCATTTGCAAACGGTGCCCCTAACTTAACAGTTGATATCCCTGCAATGGTTGAGCTTTCTAAATTAACTGAAACTCCAATTGCCGGTAAAGACTTTAAAACAGGCCAAACTTTAATGAAAACCATTCTTGCTCCAGGCTTGGCTGCACGTTCATTAGGTGTTAAAGGCTGGTTCTCTACCAACATTTTGGGTAACCGCGATGGTTGGGTTTTAGATGATCCGGATAACTTTAAAACTAAAGAAGTATCTAAATTAAGCGTACTGGAAGAAATTTTCCAACCAGAGCTTAATCCAGAATTATATGGTGAGTTATACCACAAAGTGCGTATTAACTACTACCCTCCTCACGGCGACAACAAAGAGAGCTGGGATAATATCGATATCTTTGGTTGGCTAGGTTACCAAATGCAAATCAAAATCAACTTCTTATGCCGCGACTCTATCCTTGCAGCACCAGTTGGTTTAGACTTAGCATTGTTCAGCGATTTAGCTAAACGTGCAGGCATGAGCGGTATCCAGGAGTGGTTATCTTTCTACCTGAAATCGCCACAAGCTGCACCAGGCTTACGTCCGGAGCACGATATCTTCAAACAATTAATGAAATTACAGAACACTTTGCGTCACATGATGGGCGAAGATCTAATTACCCACCTGGGCTTAGATTACTATCAGGACTTAATTGAAGCCCTGTAAGTTTCAATACTTATAATAGAAAGCCATCCCGATAATTTCAGGATGGCTTTCTTGTTTCCGGACCACTCCGTTAATTATTGCTCTCTCCCATCTCTCTTCATACAAAATTCACAATTGTTAAGGTTTGTTAATTATTAGCAGCAATTGCGCGTAATAAATCATATTTACAGCGATGTTTTTTGAGAGTATCGCAAAAACTAATCAATCATTTGATTAATTTTTGACTTTATCACAACAATTAAGAAGAATATATTTTTAACCTTTGCCTGTTGGGATTAAACTTCGAATTGATAAAAATGTCTGACCTGATTTGCAAGCTAAAAGCCTGTTGCTATTGATGCAAAATCAGAAAAAACATCAACCGATACGGCATACTGGCTTCATAAATGATTTATAAAAGATTTTTACTTCTCCTGTTATTTGTAGCCTCGTCTGCTGTAGTTTTTGCACAAAACACGGTTGTGAGCGGTACTGTAACTGATGCTAAAACCCACCACCCTCTCTCCTACGTTACCGTTGCTTTTACAGGCAGCAGTATTGGTATGAATACCGACGATCATGGTAATTTCTCCTTAACATCGGCAAAGCCATACACTAAATTAAGCGTATCTACCGTAGGCTACACTACTGCTACATTTGATGTTGAGCCAGGCAAAGAGCAGGTTATTAACGTTAAACTTGTTCCTGTAGCTAAGCAATTGAACGAGGTTGTTATTAAATCAGCCAAAAAAGAAAAGTATCATAATAAGGATAACCCGGCTGTAGAGTTGATCCGTAAGGTGATTGCCAATAAGCCGAAGAATCGCCCCGAGAGTTACAATTATGTAGAGTACAAGGCTTATGAGAAAACGCAGATGTCGTTCATTAACGTATCTGAGAAACTGTCTGATAAGAAGTTCTTCCGTAAGTATAAATTCTTCCTCGATAATAAAGACAGCACCACCATCCCCGGTAAAACCATTTTGCCGGTGTTTATGGACGAAAAGCTGAGCCAGTATTATTACCGTAAAAGTCCGGAGAAAACAAGAAACCAGATCCTCGGCCAAAAAAGTGTCGACTTCGGTAACTTTATGGATAGCGAAGGTTTCGGCACCTACTTTAAGCGTCTATATGCTGATGTTGACATCTACAGGAACAATATTTTCCTGATGACCAACATGTTTCTGAGCCCTATTGCAGATGAAGCACCTACATTCTATAAATTCTTTATCACCGATACTGTTAATGTTGGTAATACCAAACTGATCAGGTTAAGCTTTACGCCACGTAACACGACAGATATGTTGTTCGAGGGTGATATTTTCATCACTTTAGATGGTAACTACGCCGTACAAAAAGCTGATTTAACGATCAATAAAGCCATCAACCTCAACTGGGTTCGAACCATGAACGTTAGGCAGGAATATGAGCAAAATCCTGATGGCCGCTGGCATTTAAGCAAAAGTGATGCACGTGCAGATTTTGGTACCCGCAAAAATGGCGATCACGGCATCTTCGGCGAACGCACAGTTACTTATAGAAATTATAAGGTTAACGTTCCGCATGCTGATACTACTTACGAAAGTGTAGTAGCTTTATCAGATGAGGTTAAACACCGCAGCGACCAGTTTTGGGCAGAAAATCGATTAGACACGCTGAGCAAAGCTGAGTCAAAAGTATACGCCAATGTGGATAGCCTGAAACGTATGCCATCATTCAGACGCACTGCTGATATTGCCACTTTACTACTGGCAGGTTATAAATCTCTCGGTCCGTTTGAAATTGGCCCTGCTAATACATTTTACAGCTTTAACCCGGTTGAGGGTTTAAAGCTTCGCTTCGGTGGCCGCTCTACCCCAGCCTTAAGTAAGCGCTACTATTTCGAAACTTATGCAGCTTATGGATTTAAGGACGAGAAATGGAAGTACTTTTTAAGCGGTACGTATTCGTTAAATAATAAATCGATCTATGCTTTCCCGCAAAATTACATCCGGGCCAGCTTCCAGCGCGACACCAAAATACCGGGTGAAGATTTGCAGTTTGTGGAGGAAGATAACTTTTTGCTCTCGTTTAAACGTGGTGTAAATGATAAATATCTATATAACGATTATTACAGATTAGATTATGTAAAAGAATTTGAGAGCCATTTCTCGTACGCCCTGGGCTTGCGCAAATGGACACAGGCTCCTGCAGGGTCTTTATACTTCACCAATTTTGTGGACGGCCAGCCTAACTCCATCAGTGATTTAACAACTACCGAAGCCACTCTGCAATTACGTTATGCGCCGCACGAGCAGTTTTACCAGGGCAAGCTGTATCGTACGCCAATTTATACCCGCTACCCAATCTTTTCCTTAAACATTGCCCAGGGCTTTAAAGATGTATTAAGGGGCGAGTACAATTACACCAGGGTACGTTTACGCATTGATAAGCATACCTATTTCTCGCAACTGGGCTATGCAGATATTTCGTTAGAGGGTAGCAATATCTTCGGGCAGGTTCCTTATCCGTTGTTGAGTATCCCGCAAGCAAACCAAACTTATGCTTACGATATAGACTCGTATAACCTGATGAACTTTATGGAGTTTGTGTATGATCGTTATGCTAGTTTTAAAATAGACCAGCATTTTAACGGCTTCTTTTTTAACAAGATACCGTTATTCAAAAAATTAAAATGGCGCGAAACACTTTCGGCCAAAGTATTATACGGCAGTTTACGTGACGAAAACAATCCGTCAATCCACCCATCACTATACCAATTACCGGTTGCGGCTAACGGTGTACCTATTACTTACACCATGGGCAATAAACCTTACGTAGAAGGTAGTGTTGGTATCGAAAATATTTTTAAATTTATTCGTGTAGACCTTGTAAAAAGATTCGACTATTTAGACAATTCTAACGTTGCTGAATGGGGAATACGCACAAGAGTCGATTTCAATTTTTAACTTTGCAAACGGGGAAACTTATGGAACAGCAAACAACATCATTACGCACCACACTTCAACTAAGTATCTATAAGGTAATAGATCCTTTTGTTAAGGTGTTAATTAAGCTTGGTTTAACCCCCAATGCGGTAACAACCATTGGCTTTATGTTGAACGTAGGTGTGGCTGTTATTTTTATTTTTGGTGCCGAAGAAGGTAACCGCGGTGATTTAACTTATGTTGGCTGGGCTGGCGGACTAATCCTTTTTGCCGGTTTATTCGATATGTTGGATGGGCAGGTTGCTCGTTTAGGCAATATGAAATCAACCTTTGGTGCACTGTATGATTCGGTGGTTGACCGTTATAGCGAGCTGATTATGTTTTTAGGTATCTGCTGGTACCTGGTAGCTCATCATTACTTTTTAAGTTCGCTGTTTGCGTTTATTGCGCTCATAGGTTCGATGATGGTTAGCTATGTACGTGCCCGTGCAGAGGGATTGGGTATTGAGAGCAAAGGCGGTTTAATGCAACGCCCCGAGCGTGTAATTACTATTGGTTTATGCGCAATACTTTGCGGTGTATCATCATTATACATCGGCGGTGATTATAAACTATTTATTCCTGGTATTAAATACCACGTATTTGAAACCATGTCTATATTTACAATTCCTATTGTTGCCCTGGCATTTTTGACAAATATTACAGCATTTAACAGGTTAATGAACGCAAAAAAAGCCTTGCTCGAAAAGGAAAATTCTGAAAAATAATTAAATTGAGTTTGAAGAGATCTGTTATAATTTTAATGCTATGCATTGGCACTTTGCTTTTGAGCAAACCAGATGCAAAGGCAGCCGTTGCAAATAAGTATCTTGTTACAGATACCACTAAGAAGAAAATTAATTTTCCAACCTTACCTGCCAATATTAACCGCCTGTTTTATGTACAGCGCGACCCGAACACCAACACCATAGTTTACGAACTAAACATGGGTGCTAACGGCGAATTAAATACCGAAGAGCCAATGCACGTTTATTGGATTAAATACAATGAGCATGGACAGCACGAGGAGTTAAACTTTATACAACGTAAATTTGCGTACGGTTTAACCCAAAAACCGTTGGGGAATGGTAAATACGACATCCGTTTTGTATCGTATAAAAAGTTTGCGTTAACTTTAATGAAGTCAGCAGACGGTAAATATCACATTTACGCAACAATTGCACAGAAACAAGCCATACTTAATCGTATTTTTGTTAAAATTGAAGGTGGATCGTTCTGGCTGCCCAACGTTGTGTATGTTGAACTGAAAGGAACGGACCCTGCCACCGGCCAAGAAATAGTAGATAGATTTAAACCCTGATTAGCAAGAAATGAAAAAGAATTATGTGTCAAACTCGCAAGAGTCGGTACGAATGTTTAAGAGCAGTTTATTAGAAAGCTTATCAAAGGTTCATTTTTTCGTACCTATTATTATATATCTGCCGGTTGTGCTGTACTGTTTATACATGGCCATCTTTGATGCACATCAATCTGTAGGCCGTATATTAGTGCTATTAGTTTCAGGTTTATTTATCTGGACTTTTACCGAATACGTACTGCACCGTTTTGTATTCCATTTTGTACCTAAAGCAGAGTGGGCTTTACGCTTACACTTTATATTCCATGGCGTACACCATGATTATCCGAGCGATAAAAAACGTTTGGTAATGCCACCTTCTGCAAGTATCCCTTTGGCGCTGGGCTTCTTCTTTTTGTTTAGGGCAATATTACCACAACACGAAGATGTTTACGCATTTTTTGCGTCTTTCATCTCTGGTTATTTAGTTTACGATATTGGCCACTATGCTATCCACCACTTTAACTTTAAAGGCGGGATCTGGAAAAGCATTAAAAAACACCACATGCTACATCACTACCAGGATCCTACAAAAGGTTATGGTGTAAGTTCTGCGTTATGGGACAAAGTGTTCCGGTCTGATTTTGAGGGTCAAAAATAAAAGATGGACCTCTACTCCTCCGCTGAACTATTTCCTCCGGTAAAAATAAAGACCGCCATTACGCTTGCCCTGCTCTCTGCAGCTTATGTGGCATTGTCGTCTGTACTTTTAGGTTTTAAAACAGATCAGCTGGTATTGATCGGCTTGGTAAATGGGTTATATTATTTATCGGGCTATACACGCAGGTTCGTGACCGGCTTTGCCATATTTATAGTGTACTGGATCATATTTGATTATATGAAACTCTTCCCTAACTACCACTATAACCCTGTTCATATAGGAGATTTATACAATACGGAAAAAAGCTTATTTGGTATCCATACCAACGGAACGATATTAACGCCAAATGAATACCTGAAAGCTAACAGCCGTACCTGGATTGATGTTGTTACAGGTTTCTTCTATCTCTGCTGGATTCCGGTACCGTTAGGATTTGCCGCTTATCTATTATTTACCCGCCCGAAAGAATTTTTAGGTTTTGCATTTACTTTCTTCCTCGTAAACTTATTGGGCTTTGTGGTATACTACACTTTCCCTGCTGCACCGCCATGGTTTATACAAGAACATGGCTTCCATTTTATCCCACTTACTAAAGGCAGCACTGCAGGTTTGGCACGTTTCGATAATTATTTTCACGCAGGTATTTTTAAATCGATATACACTAAAGGTTCTAACGTATTTGCGGCCATGCCGTCGCTGCACTCATCATACCCCGTAATTGTATTGTACTACGGTATCAAAAACCGGTTGAAGTATGCCAACATCGTTTTCGCCATTGTGATGGTGGGAATTTGGTTTACTGCAGTTTATGCCAGTCACCATTATGTGCTCGACGTTTTGGCAGGTATTACTACAGCCGTATGCGGAATCAGCCTGTTTAACCTCATTTTAAACAGAAGCAAAGGTTTTCAACGGTTTATCTCGCGCTATCAACAATTAATTACCCGTTAATTACCGTCCGCAAAAGCAGATATTTTTATTCTATCAGTTAAAGTAACACTTTAACTCAAAATTTTTATTGGCTGATTATAACTTAATTATACTTTTTCCGTACTAATGGGCACAACCTTTGATATTATAATAATTACATTAGTTATATGTTTATATCAGCCTGTATATGAAAAAGTTATCACTTTTTATCTTCATAATATTTGCGACCTTACGTGTTTTCGCTCAAAATACACTGGCCGATAGTTTACAAAAGCAAATAGATACTGCTTCATCAAATGCACTTAAAGCAAAACTTTATAACCAGCTGGCTATAAGTTATATGGGATATGCTGCATTACAAGACAGGCAATTAAAAACTGCTTACCAGGAAAATGTTTTAAAATATACGCTATCAGCCATACACCAGTATTCGCGAGCTGACGATAGCACTGGCTTACGCACATCGTTTGATAGACTGGCCAGAGTATATCGCGACCAGAAAAAATATAGCCCGGCTAAATGGTTCATCCTGCAATCAAATACCATGGCACGTGAACAAAATGATGTACCTAACATTGTGGCCTCGTTAATTACCCTTGCCGGTATTAAGATGGACATTCATGATTTTGATTTAGCCCGCAGGGATCTCCGTGAAGCGTTGCAGTTATCTTCATTAAACTGTTACACCAACCAGCAAATGGATGTGATGTTAAGTTATGCCCGTTTATACAACAGTACTAATGGCGGCAAACAAGCTGCCGAAGCAATGAAGCGTTATACCTTTATGAAAGATAGCGCCGCCCGTGATTCGGAGGCACGTATGACTGCCAAACTGCGCACAAGAAAAAAGTACTATACGGTAAATTACAGGTCACCAAAAAAGAGCAACACACAGAGTATAGCCGCTTTGTAATTGTAAGCTGTTTTATCATAGCAATTATATTGATTGCAGGTATCATCATATTTTACAGACGGAAACGTTAAAAAGCAATTAAACTATTAATTGCTTTTTTTGTCTCAATACTATATGAACAAGAGGTGGATTATAGGCGGGTTATTAACCATATTGCTGCTTGGCATTACGGTATTGGTACAATCACAAAGCATAACTGCGAACGATAGTTTTAAACAAGATTTCTTATCACGTATAAATAAAGTGCGCGCCGTTGGTTGCAGTTGTGGTAAAAAATATTATCCACCCGCTGCCCCGTTAACATGGAACAATAACCTCGAGATTGCTGCACAAGGCCATGCACAGGACATGAACTTTCACAACTATTTTAACCACACCAGTAAAGATGGCCGTAACAGCGAAGACCGGATTGTAGCTGCCGGATATTATTTTAATGGCTATCGCAGCTTTGCCGTTGGCGAAAACATTGCTTACGGACAGCAGAGTATTGCCGAAGTTAGCGATGGCTGGTTTAAAAGCGTAGGCCACTGCCAAAACCTAATGAACCCACAATTTAAGGAAATTGGCATTGCACGTAATGGCCTTTACTGGGTACAGGATTTTGGCGGCCGCGAAAGCTTTACACCAGAAGAGCAAAAGCTGATAAAACAAGGCAACGTGCGGATGATTATCAAAAAAGAACGCTCGGAATAATTATTACCTGTTTAGAGCACGCTTCAGAGCCATAATATAACCCGTGTGTAAACCTTCGTGAAAAGGTAAAAAAGCTATGGCCTCATCAATATTATTGATTTCAAAATTATAGCGCACGGTCCATGGCTTGTAACCGGCAAAAGCATTGCTATTATAATCAAGTTCTAACTGATCTATTGTTGATACCAAGAGGCGTTTAATTTGTTCGAAACCGCCCTCTTCAACATTACCTTCTGGTTTTGTATCTGATTTATAGGTATTGAAAAATACTTCGTCGATATCCGAATGCAAACCTGCACGTTTATAGCATATATTTTGTTGTGCAGCAATTAGATGACCAATATTCCAGATCAGGTTATTATTAAAACCTTCAGGAATTTTATTGAGTTGTTCGATTGATAAACCGTCAACCATCTTCAATACATTAACCCTTGTTTTGCGGATAACTTCAAAAGCGTAATTCATGTGGTAAATGTAAAAAGCTTTGGCCTATTGGCAAGTGCTATCATAAAATATAATAGCTATTATCCGCCTAAATGATAGGCCTGCTTCATGTAGCTTAACACCTCTTCGTTCAGGTCTTCTGGCAAATTCATCCTGAAATGATGATTAAACTGATTTGCATCGCCCGGCACCTGCGCCATTTTTGTAAAGCAGGTATTATCGGGATATAATTGTTTAAACGGGAAAACCACATGGATAAAACTCTTACCCAATTGTGTTATCCAGGCAATACGTTTGTGGGAATTGGAAACCGCGATCATACTTTTGGTTGGATGCAGCGTTACATCATTGCCGAGCTTTTTAAACTCATTCACAAAATGATTAAATAGCATCAGTGTATGTTCTGATTTACCCGCCAAGAAATTTGCTATCTGTTTAGCTTCTTCCTGATTTAATTGATTATCTACCATAAACTCACTGACGATTAATTGTCTACCTAAATTAGTTATTATACAAACAACCATCAATTAAGTCTCAAAACTGTAATTAAACGTTATTGGGGTGTTTTCTTAATCTTAATTCTTTAAATTAGGCACCAAGCCCCTGTTATCGTAACCTTAATATTGATCAACCTATATGAAAGTTAAAGTTAAAGCAGAGATCCAGAATTTCGTTTCCATTATATTGGGCATCCTATCAGCAGCAATCGGATTGAAAGGGTTCTTATTATCCAGTAAGTTTATTGACGGAGGTGTTACCGGTATCTCCATGCTCGTAGCCGAAACAACCGGTTTGCCCATCTCTATTCTCATATTTGTGATCAATGCACCTTTCCTTTATTTAGGTTACAGACGATTAGGATTGCTCTTTGCAATAAAAAGTGCTTTAGCCATTGGCGGTCTATCGCTATGCTTGGCATTTGTTCACTTCCCTGATGTTACGCCTGATAAATTGCTTACCGCTGTATTTGGTGGCTTCTTTATAGGTGTTGGTTCTGGCCTTGCCATGCGTGCCGGCGCAGTATTGGACGGTACAGAAATTGCCGCTGTATTAGTAAGCAAACAAACACAATTGCTAAGGGTCAGCGACGTGGTATTATTGCTCAATGTGATTATATTTTCAACGGCAGCTTTATTTCTGGGTGTCGAATCTGCTTTGTATTCCATTCTCACCTATGTGGCAGCCTCTAAAATGATCGATTATATTCTGAATGGTGTTGAGCAATATACAGGTATTACTGTAGTGTCAACCAAAAGCGATGTGATCCGCAGGGTGATAACCCAAAGATTAGGTCGAGGTGTAACAATTTATTCCGGGAAAAGCGGATATGGTAAAGACGGTCAGATTAACGACCCACGGGATATTATTTTCACTGTAGCTACCCGATTGGAAATCCCATCTATCAAACAAGCTATCTTGAAGATTGATCCGTCCGCATTTATCGTGCAGCAAAGCATTGACGATACAACTGGCGGCTTATTGAAACGCAAAGGCATCCATTAAAGAAGTTACGCTTTGCAACAATTATATGACATATTAATACTGCGTTAAACTAAGGTTTATCTTCATCGTCAATAGGGAAACCCCTTACCCCTATTTTCAATGACTAAAACTTTACTAATTCTTATCTTCAGTATCCTTGTAATCAGCAGGGCATCCGCACAACAAGGCCGTGCCGTAATGGGTACAGTGGCCGATTCAACCGGTGCGCTGCCCGGCATTAACGTAAAACTAACTTCTGATAAGGATAGTACGGTTGTAGCTACCTCGGCCAAAGGTTTATTCAGCTTCCCATCAGTTATCAGCAAAAATTTTAAGGTTACCGTTTATGGTATAGGGTATCAAACTTTTGTACGCCGTTATGTGATGGATAACAGCAACAAGCCCATTCTGCTCGATCCTATCAAATTAGCCATTGAAAGCAAAATGCTGAAAACGGTAAATGTAGTAGCCGTTAACCCTATCACCATTAAAGAAGATACGGTTGAATATAAAGCCAGCGCCTATAAAGTCCGTGAAGGTTCACCGGTTGAAGATCTGTTGAAGAAACTCCCGGGCGTAAGCGTAGATAAAGACGGTAACGTAACTGCACATGGGAAACAGGTAACCAAAGTACGTGTTAATGGTAAAGATTATTTTACCGGTGATGTACAAACAGCTACACAAAACCTGCCTGCCGACATTGTAGAAAACATACAGGTTATTGATGACTATGGCGACCAGGCCAACCTCACCGGCATTAAAACCGGCGACCCTGATAAAATATTAAACATCACTATACAGAAAGGTAAACGCAACGGCAAGTTTGGCCAGGGTACAGTTGGTGCAGGTAATGATGATAAGTATGTAGCCAAAATATCGGCCAATGCTTTTTACGAAGATACTCAGCTCTCTTTACTGGGTACAGTAAATAACAATAACACCAATGCCTTTAATTTCGGCAGCGGCTCAGGGGGAAGTGGTAGCGGAGGCGGCGGTCGTGGTGGTTCACAAAGCAGCGCAAGTAATGGAATCAGTACTGCCAATGGTATCACGATCAATAAATCGTTAGGCTTTAATTACCGCGATGACTGGGGCAAAAAGATTACCACTTATGGCAGCTACAGCTTTGCCGATAAAGACAGGACTACAGAAACCACGTCGCAACAACAAAACCTTTTTCAAAGCGGTGCCATTATTAATAACGATAATACTACCGATAAAAATCACAGCATCAACCATCGCTTTGATTTTAATATGGAGTATAAGATTGATACGGCCAACTATTTAAAAATCAATCCGAGTTTCTCTTACGGATCTTCCAATGATATCAATAATGATATTTTCTCTAACAGCCGGTTAAATACGGTAACCAACGGTACAGATAATAGTATAACCAATGCCAACTCGCCAACTGGTGGTGCTAACATATTATACAATCATAAATTCAAGAAAAAGGGACGTAATTTTAGTGTTTCGGGGAGTGTCAATTTCTCTAAAAGCACCTCAGATCTGGATGACCAGTATAATACACAAACAGATTCTGTAATTGTGCCTCTGCATCAGCAAATTAACACGATGAACACCTCACAGAAGGTTAATGCGCATGCATCCTATATCGAACCTATCGGCAAAACTACTTACCTCGAAGCCAACTACACTTACAGCTATACTAATACCGATAATAACAGGTTGAACTATCGTTTCGACCCGGTTACGCATGTACCCATGTACATTGACTCATTGAGTACTTTGTATAACTACCAATTTATTACCAATAGTTTTGGCTTAAACCTGCGTGGTGTAAAACCCAAGTATAATTATACGGTGGGTTTGGTAGCCAAGCCAACTTCACTTAATGGCGAATCGCATAATTTTGAAACCTCTACCCACACCTTTAACCTGGTGCCTACCGCCCACTTTGTATACAATTTCGCCAAAAACCATACGCTGAATTTCAACTATAGCGGAACTAACAATATGCCAAGCTTTACGCAATTACAGGTACAGCCCGATTATTCTAACCCGCAAAATATTGTGTACGGTAACCCCAACCTGAAACCTGAGTTCAGCAACAATTTCACACTACGTTATAACCAGTTTGATATTGCAAGCGGCAACTCGCTTTTTACCAATTTAACCTTTAACGAAACACAGAATAAAATTGTAACCAATACCCAACCCGTTGCCAATACCGTACTTAACCCTGGTGATAAAAAAGATAGCACTGTGCAGGAGACCCGCTATTTAAACACCAACGGTTTTTACTCAATGGGCGGTAATTATTCGTTTTCGAAACCGTTTGCAAATCGTAAATACACCGTAAGCTTAATGGGTGGCGCTACCTACAGCAACAACGTTAGCTATATTGAGGGCGACAGGAACCTAAGCAAAAACTTAGTGTGGAACCAGGGTGCCAAGGTTAGGTTTGATCTGGATAGTATCATGGATACCGAGGTAAGCGCCAACTACAGCGCTAATACTACCAAATACAGTATCCCCTCATCCGTAAATGGTGATGCCCGTACCTGGACTTTGGGTTTGGATGGACGTAACTTTTTCTGGTACGATTTAATATTAGGCTATAACCTTACCCAAACCATTAATCATGGTTTTAGTAGTACGGTTAAAACCAACCCTACCCTGTTAAGCACTTATGTTGAGTACCAGTTTCTAAAGAAACATATAGCCTCACTACGGTTTCAGGCATTCGATTTATTTAACCAGAACACAGGTATTACGCGTACCGTAAGCAGTAACCAGATTATTGATACGCGCACCAACCGTCTAGGAAGATATTTTCTGCTTTCATTTACCTTGCGTTTACAACAATTTGCCGGCGGACGGAAAGGTGGTGGTTTTAGAAACGGCGGAGGCGGCCGTGGTGGAGGCCGGAGAGGTTCTTTTGAATAGCAAAATGGTTAGATCAGCAGAATTAATGCTGATCTAACCATTCGTTCAAAATATTTACGGTATCGCCATAAAATAAACGATACGTATTTTCGGTTACATAGCCGATGTGTGAAGTAGCAAGCAGATTATCCAGTTTACGAAGTGGATGGTCTGCCGGTAATGGTTCTACATCAAACACATCAATGGCTGCTCCTGCTATCTTCTTCTGTTGAAGTGTTTCAATCAAAGCCTTCTCGTCAACCAATGGACCGCGCGAGGTATTGATGAATAATGCCGTCGGTTTCATCAGATCAAATTCTTGTTGACCAATAATACCTTTTGTACGGGCGCTTAGCACCAAATGGGTGGTAACGATATCCGCCTGTTTAAACAGTTCTTCTTTAGTAACCAGTTTAGCTCCTAAAGCCTCAGCTTTTTCTTCGGTAAGGTTCTGACTCCAGGCAATCACGTTCATATCAAAAGCCCTGGCAAACTGTGCAATTTTTTCGCCCACGCGGCCCAAGCCCACAATACCTATAGTTTTACCAGCCAGATCCATGCCAATTGTTTGCTGCCAGCCGCCAGATTTAAAGTTGGCATTTTCTTGCGGGATATGCTTCGCAAGGGCCATCAACAAAGTCCAGGTAATTTCTGGTGCACCAGTTGACAAGTAACGTGTATGTTTAAGTTCGATATTAAACTCAGCCACCGCTTCATTATCTATTGATGCATTACGTGCGCCGGTTGATACAATCAGTTTTAAATTCGGCAATTGCATTAAAATATTACGCGTTAACGGTGTACGTTCGCGCATTACACAAACAATGTTGAAAGGCAACAAGCGTTCAACAACTTTTGCTTCATCTGCAATGTGATCGCTAAAAACTGTGATATCCGCAACAGATTTCACATTATCCCAGTCTGCCATGTTAAGGGCAACCTGTTGGTAATCGTCTAATACGGCAATTTTAGATTTGTTTTCCATAATAAAATCTGCTGCATAGATAACACTTTCCAAATTAATTTTTTAGTTCTGAAAAAGAAAAGCCGCTTAACCTTCTGAATGGCAAGCGGCTTTAAATATTTAGATATCAATTATACCAGGTTCTTTTTGATATAAGCAATACTTTGCGAAATGCTATCATACGGATCGCCAGGGCATTTATCCTGCTCAACAAAGAAATATTTCAGTCCAGCTTTATCAGCATTGGTGAAGATCTTCTTAAAGTCGATAGTACCATTACCTACCTCGGTAAACATACGCTCAGGAGTTCTGTCCATATCCTTTACGTGCCATAATGGGAAACGGCCCGGATGCTCGTTAATCAATTTAATGGGATCCTGGCCAGCTTTGGTTACCCAGTACAGATCCATCTCCATTTTTACCAGGTTTTTGTCGGTATTGTTCAGCAATATCTCGTAAGGATATTTACCGTTCTCTTGTATAAATTCAAAATCGTGGTTATGGTAAGTTAACTGGATACCATTTTTCTTACATCTTTCACCGGCCTTGTTAAAGGTTTCGGCTATCTTTTTATAATGATCTAAGTTACCACGCTCTGGTAAAGAAAGATAAGCACAAACCATGTATTTAACACCTGCTTCGGCTGCGTCATCAACGGCTTTATCCCAATCGTGCAGTAAAGTACCTTTGGTATCTGCACCGTTAGTTTGCTCTTCACCTAAACGGTAGTGGCTGCTTGGCATTATTAAGCCGTTTTGTTTTAACAATGCAGCAAATGCCTTAGGATTCATGCCATAAAATTTCTCGTCACCAGTATAGGTCGCACCTTCAACAGAGGTAAAACCTATCTGTGCCACTTTAGCTAATGTAGCAGCAGGATCGGCGGCCATGTGATCCCTAACGGTGTACAATTGTAAACCGATATACTTTTTATCATACGCAAATAAATGCGGAGCCGCCAAAAGACCTGCCGATAGCATGGCCGTAGTTTTTAGAAATGAACGTCTTGAAGTCATATAATTGGTTGGTTTATTGTGTAAAAATAACACATTTATTAATTTACCAAAGACTTGCTTAATTTAATTAGGTTTAATTTTCTGTAAAAATGATGTGAACGTTTTAAAAATAGCACCGGTTATAATCAATGCGATGGTAGCCTTTACTTAAATATATCCCAATAGACAACTCGTGCGAACCATAGCTGTAATTACTTAGCGGCGTTAACGAGTAATCGAAAGCATAACCAATGCGTAAACGCTCTGTTGCAAAAAACTCAATCATCCCGATAACTGCATTGGGCTTCTGTAAGCTGTTTTGCAGGTTTGATTTATTGTATAAAGGGATTGCAGAACGATAAGTACTACCGACCCAAATACGTTCGCCCAATAAAAAAAAGGCATTCAGGTCCAGACTGGTTGGCCCGGCCAGATCATCTTTAATTAAAAATGATGGTTTAAATTTAACAGCATCATTAAGCGTAAACATAGCCCCGGCGGTAAGGTAATAGTGCGGTTCGGGCACGGGTACAGATATGGTTGTTGCTGTTGTACCTTTAATTAAATGCGCCACTAAATTATCTACAGAAAAGCCCGCAAAGAAATCGTTATTGGTATATAAAGCCCCTAACCTGGCATCGGGCAAAATAAAACTCTGGCTGCCTACCGGTACGTAAATATCGCCGGGCTGTACGGCATTCAATTTAGATCCGTCAATCCCGTTTTGTATAAAGCCGGCTCCTATACCAAAGCTTAGCCTGCTATTTTCATCGCTGCCAATTTGTAATTTGTAGGCATAATTAGCATACGCGGCAAGGCTGCTTTGTGCGCCAATTTTATCCTGCGATAGTAACAAACCTACTCCCACTTTATTATCCATCAAAGCGGCATCACCTGCTAATGAGAATGTTTGTGGCGCACCTTGCAAACCCGTCCACTGTGAGCGATAGAATGCACTTAGATAAATATCTTCTTTATAGCCTGCATAGGCAGGATTTACATATAAACCGTTAAATACATACTGACTAAACTGGGCATCCTGCTGGGCTTTTGCCGTCAGCGATATAAAAAAGCAAGCCAAAGTAAAGCCAAACAGCTTTATTACGCTCTTTATTTTAAACCCAATATATCTATGTTTATCCATTACTTAACGTGTTTGTTTGGATCTGAGCAGTGTGATGTAGCCATTGTATGTTTCCCAAACCCCCGAGAGGTATTTAACTTTTAGCACATAGAAGTACGTACCTTCATTAAGCCCCTCGCCTGTCCAATCATTGTGATAGCCTTTTTTCTGATACACAGCGTTACCCCATCGGTTAATGATGATGATCTCGTTTTCAGGAAAAATGGAAAGTTCCGGTATTTCGAACGTATCATTTTTGCCATCCCCGTTAGGGGTAAAAACGTTTGGAATACTTAGGCCTGCTATCTGCTTAATATCAGTAGAGGTATTATTCTTAGTGTATGTATCATTTTCAGTCGACGTAACCGTGGCCTTATTAGTAATGGTTCCGCTTTTGTTAGATCGTGCAAGGAACGTTAATTCGGCCTGGCCATAACCTTCAAAATTAGTTATGCTCCAACTTAAAGAGTGGGTAGCCTGATCGAAATTGGGCAAGCCTTTGTCCCAGGTAACCATTGACAGGAACTCGAGTCCGCTCGGCAACGTATCTTTTACCATTACATTGGTTGCCGGGTAAGCGCTGGCATTTTTAACGGTTAATACATAGGTATATGAGGCTCCAACAATCACAGGCTTATCTTCTGACTTCTTAACGATCGCCATATCAACAGGAGCTGTACCGCTTAATACTTGTACTTCTTCTGATGCAGATGATGGACACGATGCAATATTTAACGCTTCTACTTTATATAATCCAGGTTCGGTAGCCTTAAAATTAGGTCCAACAGCACCGGAAATAGGTTGACCATCTTTATACCATTGGTAGCCTGACGCATTTACTGCATAACCATGTATAATAACCGAAGAGCCAGGATCGATGGTAAATGTCTTTTTCTGTGCCGAAGCCTGAGTTATAGGCAGCACAAAGCCTGCTACTGTAAAAAGCAGTAGCAGGCGTAAAAAAGATATGCCAAACCCTGATCCCAAACGGTTAAAGCGTTATAGATTAATTAAAGGTAATAGTAGGTGTTTGCGGTGGATCAACAACAGTAACAGAAGCATTCGCTGTACCCTTACAACCTGAGTTTAAACTATAACTAACCTGTAGCGTATAGGTAATTGCTGTAGCAGAAGAGGCAGTTTCTTTTACAACAAGCGGGTATCCTTTTCCACCGTCTGCATCAGAAACGTTTTGGCCATTTCTTTGCCACTGATAAGTATAGGTATAAGCGCCATCTAATGGTTGTGTAAGTTTTAATGTTCCTGTTGTTTGTCCTCCAGAACAGATCGGATCAATCGGTGTCAACGCTAGGTTTAAGGTAGGCAATACATATACCTTATTTATATTTGTAATTGGAGACGAACAACCAGCTGTATTAATTATTACCAATTGATAATCATAATAACCAGCACCTGAGGCTGTTTCAGAATAAGTATTATCAGTTGTTCCCTCTTTAACTAATTGTTTTGTACCGGTATTATCTATTTTATACCAGTCGTATTTATAACCGGCAATAAAAGCGGGACCGGTAAGGTTAATTGCAGATCCATCGCAATAAATTTTAGAAACATCTGTAGCAGCTGCCGGAGGTGTAGTCAAGGCGTCTTTGCTGGGGCCGTTGACAACAACTGTCGTTTGTGCGAATGATGCTAATGAAGCGGTACATAACAATAGTGTAATTGCTAAGCTTAGGTGTGTAAAGATTCTTTTCATTTGTTGTTGTTTTTAAAAGTTTTTTATCGCGGTGTTATTGTAGGTGTTGAAGGTGTTGGGTCATAAACTACATTGAAATATTTTCGGCAAACGGGTGCGAAAACGATATCATCCAGGGCAAAATCATTACCGCTGGCTATAGTGTTTTTATTGATGATGCTGATTTTAACGGAAGTACTACTGCCCGAATTCCAGGATGTGGGAATAGTAAAGTTTTGCCAAAGACCTGTTGTTGATGACAATGCAAATAATGGATAAGTAATAGTGCCTATTGTAAAACTCAGTTGTGCCGGATTACCCGAATTGGCAGATGCACACCATATAGAAAATATGTAATTAGTATTTGGCGTAACAGTAATATTCTCAGACCATACTATTTTGTCTTTTACAGTATCGCCATTAATTACCATCATGTTACGTGGATTACTGCTACTACCTGTATGATCGGCAAAAGAATCATACCCGTCATGCACACTATGAGGATTAGTTGTAATTGTGTATTTACCTTCTGGGTACAACGTTCCACTACCATTTGGAGTTAAATAACCATAATCGCTGATGAAACCACTTTTGCCACTGGTGAAATCACCATTTACTACTTTATTTTGGCTCATATCACCAGTTTCCCACCAATATAATCCTGCTGTAGACACAGAAATAGATGAAGTCTTTTCACCGGTACTCCAGGTCCAGTAAGGCGCGCCAGCATCAGCATTTAATTGAATAGGAAATGTGCAAGTGGTTTTCTTGGTTGTATCACCGCAGCCTGTAGGCGTATATACACTGGTATTATTATAGTGAGAAAAATCGGTGAGTGTATTAAAACTTTTAAAATGATAAGATGCGTTAGGCAAGAGCGCACTTATTCCCCAACAAAGAATAGTAACACACGCAAAATTTAAATAAGAATGGAACTTAAGATAAGCCCTACGCATAGATGTATTTAATCGCAAACAATATATTAGCTGTTGGAGCAGCCCTTGTTACGTATAAATACGTGCGTAGGTTTAGCGTTTAAAGAAAAAAGTTACCCACAAAGCAATTGTAACACAAAGGTGACACAGGCTTAAACAGCAGGTTTCACCTAAGGAATAAAACAGATTATTTATCGAAATTATTTTAACCGGGTGCGTGTGAAAGCGAATTACAACCTGATTATTTTTACGGGGCCTTTTGCGCCTGAATAATCAATCATTGAGCAGAAATTATAATGTTGAAGGCTTTTTTTCAGCCAGGCTAATTGCGGGTCGAAGAAGATTTCATCGGTCGGCTGGCCGGTAATGAGCCGGATTAGCTTATAGTTTAACAGCTCGTATTGTGTAAACAAACCGGTAAAGGCCTCTCCTGCTTTGGTTCGCATACCATCACCCTGCAGTCGTTGATTTTTCAGGTATTCCTGGTACTGTTTGATCTCTTTTCTTAACGCATCATAAAATATGGTCAGCATATTGTTGAGATCAGCTTTTTCGATCCGTAGAACCAGATACAGGTTTGATGAGGTGATCAGATAACCCACTATATGCAAACCTTTATGATAAGTACAATAATTGAGGGCCTGGGCTATCATCAGTTTGTTTTGATCATCGGGGAAGTGCTGCTTCCATAGCCCGGTTTTCAACAATAAGGCATTAACAGGCACATCAGCAGGCATGTCGATGTTTATATTTAAAGTGATCTCAGTATTGCCTTTCTTTGCCATTGTTTAATGAGAAATGCTGATCGTTTTATTTTCCTTCTTCAGTTCGTTCCGCAATCCCGAAAACAGTTCTTCCTTAGTGACAACCGTATCATTTCTTTGGATAGCTGCGAGCGCACAATAGCGTAGTATATTGATAATGGCCCCGCCCGCCAGTTCATAATCTTCGGCTACTTTATAAAGGTCAATATCCGGGTGCAGCGTGCATTTGCCTGAGAAGGCGTTTTGCCAGAGCTGATAACGTTCTTCTACCGATGGCATGTTGAAATGGATCATAGATTGAAAACGCCGGGTAAAAGCCTCGTCCATATTGGCCTTAAGGTTTGATGCCAGTATCACAATGCCCGGAAAATCCTCGATACGCTGCAGTAGGTAGGCTGTTTGTTGATTGGCATGTGTGTCATTGGATGAATTAGCCGCTGTACGTTTACCGAACAGCGCATCAGCTTCATCGAAAAACAGGATCCAGTCTGTATGTTGTGCGGTATCAAATACCTTAGATAAGTTTTTTTCTGTTTCCCCAATATACTTGGATATGATCATAGATAGATCAACCTTGTAAACATCCCTCCCGGCTGCTTTGCCAATAAGCGTTGCCGTAAGCGTTTTACCGGTACCGGGCGGGCCATAAAACAAACTACGGTAACCGGGTTTAATTTTTTTAAATAACCCCCAATCGTTCATTAATGTTTCGCCATGCTGCAGCCAGGTGTTTATTTCGGTAATCTGTTGCATTACATGTTCGTCAAGCACAACATCCTCCCAATCCATTGGGGTGGTTATTTTTTGTGCCGGGAAAGACGCGCTTTTCTCTATCTGTAACTGCTCGCCTGTTAAAAAATAATTGAACCAGCTATTGTTAAGGCTTAATATCCCATTTAAGCGTGGCAGATAGGCATCTGTTTCGGCCAGAAACAATACTTCTTCTTTTATGAGTATGCTGTCTTTACTCAGCAAATCCAACACCACAGTACGTAACTGCGGATCGGATGATGCAATTAAAAAACATAAGGTTTGCCCCGTTGGTAAAAAGCCGCTATGATTTTTGTCAACTACACCACCAAACTCGGTAAAACCCCTGTCGTAAATTTGGTTTTTTCCAAAAAACACATCCAACACATCTGGCCGTACATGTGGGGCCATAGCCAATACCAATGCCAAACGGCCGTAAATATCCAGCCTCCAATCTTTAACCGAAGCGGCATAAGGGCTGTCTATTTCCGACAGATCTTGAGGCGCGATATCAAGCCAATTATTCTCATGCCCTTCTTGCATCAGGTAGGTTTTAATAACCTGGTCTATAACCTGTTGCAGCCAGTCCATCTCCTGCTGTAGCACCAATAAATCTGTTGGTTTAGATTCCATTATTTAAAAATAGCTTTTCTACATCGTCTAAACTGGTATCGGCCCACCTAAAATAATATAAAGCCGTATTAGGGTTCAGCTGATTAGCCTGCAGCATATCCAGCATACTGGCGGGTGCCCCTGTTGGCAGTTGGGTATTATATAATGTATCGTGGTAAAAGTCGTATTCATAAAATTCGCGGGCCCACTCTTGCTGCACTTGTCGCTGTGTAAGTAATTCGCTTACAAAGTGGTCCAGCTTCTCGTCCTGGATAACCAGTTTGCGGGCTTTAAAAAATGCAGGCCTTCGCTTAGATTCCCTGTTATAAAATTCAATGTCTTTTGACTGGATTGTTTTAACCGATGCCTGGCCGAAGATATCCACCAGTCCAAAATTCTCAGCATCAGTAGCAATTTCCAGTTCTGCGTTATCAGAACTGGCGATGGCCAGTGTCCAATCGGCCGTAGTAGCGCATTCTGTAACCACATAAATATCCCTGAAAGAGTAAATAGTTTGTGTCAATTTAATGATCAACGATTGCTGTATGTTATTCCAGTTGGTGATTTTAACAGCTTCGGGATCGTTGCCTTTAAAAATAAAACTCCCTTCTGACGAAAAGGCCAGGATCTGCTTACTGTATTCAAAATCCTCATCAAGCGGCCCCCGGCCGTTACCCCTGCCCGAATATGGCTTGGCTACGCCATCACTAAAACTCCAGCCTGCCGGGTTTAGTTTTATACCGTACTTAATTTCAACATCATGCGCTGTGATAACCCCGTTTCGAAAGATATTACCCAGGATGATCATTTCTCCATTTCTGATCTGGAAAAAATCGCCCGGGTAAACGTTCTGATTAATTGGCGCCGAAGGAATAAAACCGCCTGTTCTGCTGTATAAATTCCGGTAAAACTTATGGTAAATGCGTTCCATGAGCTAAGGTTTATTTAACAAGGTACATGATCCACCGCTCTTTTTTTATCAGAGCGGTGGATATGTTTTAACATTATGATGCCAGAGCGGCAGCATTTGCAGCTGCAAGGCCGGCTTGTAATGATTTCAACTTAACCTGTGCTTTATCTAACGATGCTTTAGCATCATTAAGTTGGTTGGTTGTTACAATCAGTGCTTTTTCGATACGCTGATAGTTATTTTTTGCGTTTTGGTAAGCTATGTTCAAGGTAGATTCTAATGAATTTGGTTTTAAATTAGATACTGTATTATCCTTGATGGTTGGTTGAGATTTACCGGTAAGGAACTGATAAAAATCAATCGACTGCGTATAACTTAATATCAAAGCAGCTTCAGACTCTATATTTAAGGCATTAGCGGTAAACGAGGATTTAACGGCAACCAGGGTTAACGCCACTGCATTATTCGCATCCTTGCCTGCAGTACCAATGAGGCTAACTAACTCATCAGAAATAAGCGGATTTAAAGCCTTTTTTCTAATAATGGTGGTGGATAGTTTATCAATCAGTTCGGCCGTATAAATTAATTTATCAATTACAGATTTCAACTGCTTATCCAACTCATTAGTTTTATTTCTGGCAACGGCAATTTCCTTTGACGCTATTTCAGAATTGTTTAACAGATCTAAAGCACCTTGTACCATTTGATCTACCAGCTTTTTATTATTATAGGTCTGTGTCCTGTTATTGTCAGCCAAAGACAGAAATCCCTGAAAATTGATGGTTTTTTCTGTAAGTGAGGTAACAATAGATTGAAACTGGTCAACGCTGTGTTGTGCATTTATAACACTTAAATTTAAGGCATCCAACTCTGCCTTTTTACTTTCCGTTATACCATACTTATTAATTCTTCTAATCGGTACTAACGGTGTAATATCTAATATGGGAGTTTTCATAAAATGTAGTTTTTAATAAGGTTTACTTTGTGTATGAAAATTTTGCCTTGTTCTCAAAATCAGATATGGCATTGCTATAATTATTCGCCTCATCCTCACTCACTGTAGCTACAGAAACAATAACCGGAACGTATTTTTTATTTGCAACTAATAGATTACCAAAATTATCGGTAGTATCGGGGCCTATAAATGTAATGTAACTGGTGGTTGTTGGTTTTGCAGCATTGTCTTCACCCTGAGTGGCTGTTGCCGAAAGTTTTTTGCTGCTATCTGCCGGCTTGTCATATTTAATAGCAGGGCTGTAATTACCGGCCGAAACCTGTTCGGCCAATGGCAAATTAAAGAAAAAGCCGGGTTTGCTATGCCGTTGAGCTACCAAGCCCTGGAGTGCATCTGATTTGGTAACCTGCGATTTTGATCCTTTTATGATATCCTGGCTATCAATATTTTGCAAAATCACATATTCTATCTCTATCAATGATTTTAGCGACGTGCTGTTAAGCATTCCATTGGTAACATCCCCCGGCTCGGGCAAAAATATACATCTGTATTGTATATCATCACCTTTAAGTAATGGCTCATCAACATCAAACGTTAATTGCATTGAATAGGATAATTTATCCTTATCATGCCCATCATTTGTAGAAATATCATTTTTTGTACTTTCACTTAATGCGGCTGTAAACTTTGCTTCTAACGATATGTTTTTTTCATTTGCACTAATTTTGCCAACTACGATATCTGTATTTTTTACTTTTTGTAATTTGTTTTTCATGCAAAAAGGTCTTGATGGGGCCGATAGAAAGTCATCAAAATCGTTGAGCGTTTTTTTGTAATCGTTATAATAAGCAGCCATAACAAATACTACATAACTTTCGCCTACGGTTATCGCGTCATCATCAGAATCGTGTAATTCATCCCCCTTATTATCTTTATCTGTTTGTGAATAAATGAGGCCGGATATTTTTGAATCCTTATACGTTAACTGGTCATAAAAGGCCGGATCCCCATCCTCTGTTATCACACGCGGATAAGAAACATATTGGCGCGTAGTGCCGTTTACTAGTTCCTCAGCATTTGAAATAGAGAAGGTATCTTTTTTACTTTCCTTAACAACAAAAACATAATAAGTTTCTACAGGGTAAGTAGGCCTTTTAGCATTATCCTTGGCGGCAAATGGGGTTTTAATCGTATCAAATGATACAGTAATGCTTAAAGGTGGTTTTGGAGGATTTTGAGCTAAAAACAAATCATTGTCAATAGAATCTTGTGAAGTATCGGCATCCACCACCAGGTTTAAATTTAACTCGGCATTGGTTGAATAATAAGCAAACTTTGAAGCGATATAATTTATGCAAATATCTTCAAGCGCCCCCTCAGCAACCTTTTCATTAGCTGAAACTTCTACCTGTGTAGCATTGTCTGCTATTACCGACTGTGAAGCGGCTTCATAATCAGCTGACGTTATTTTAAGCAAATTTTTGATGCTGGCATTGGTTGTTTTCGCTTTATCGAGCACAATTGACGAGGTAACCTGCGAAGTGTATTTCGATACGTCCATGGCTATTTTTGATGCAACCTCAGCCTCGTAAGCAGTTTCATTCATGTAAGCGGCCACTGTTTGCGCCTGATGAAATACATCAGTATCAAAATCGGCCGCATTAATAATGCTAAAGATGCTGCCAATATCACTTGCCAATCTAACGATTGAATTGGCCGCTATTTGCACGTTAGAAGCACCAACAGCTGCATTGGTAACAGCCTGTTTCAGATATTGATCGGCCTGCGTTGCTGTACTTACCAGGTTGTTAGAAATATTGGTATTAACAACTGCAATTTGCTTAATCGTGTTTTTGAATTTTAAATCACTTTTCGAATTTGTAAGCTTATCATCGGCAGTAATAGTAGCTCCCTCTGCATGATAAAGGGTAAACATAGACGAATTGAACTGCGATTGCAGGTTTTTTTCGTCCAGATCAAGGGCCTGTAACGATGCCACTACCGTGGCATTAAGATTTTCGTTGTATGAATTCATAATATTTTAGTTTATTGATTAATAATCTGTTACTTATACATATAACCGCTTAATGCTGGTTAGCTACTGTCTATTCTTTGATATGGTATAATTGCTTCCATAAGGTTTAAGGTTTTAATATGGCCATTGTACGTGGATTGGTTTATCCATCCACGGGTATTTAATAATTGAAAAAGAGAAAGGAGATTTATTGATCAGGATATCATAGGCGCGTTTTTCTACTGTTAGTTCCCATCGCTCATCCAGCTCAACCAACAGGCCATCCCTTACCAGCCAGTTACCTCTAAAACCGGCAATTGAGGTGCTGCCTATGGCGTTCCAATAACCGATAACTGCATTAATCAAACCTTCAATTAACAAGCGCTGCTCCTCTGTTATAGTAATACCACCAGGTATGGGATGTGATAGTGGTACACCACATAGCACTTTATTGAGTGGTAGTAACGGTTCTTCTGTTTCGGTTAACCCGGTTACTACGTATTGCAGATAATGTACAGTGTTGCTTTGAATAGGGGTATCTAAAAACTTCTTGTCGGCAGTAAATCCCAGTCGCTCAAAAAGCATGGGGATATAATTACTAAGCAGTACTATACCCGCATTTTTAACCGGTATGCCCCCTTTAATTGTAGTGTTATTATTCTTTTTCTCGAGCATATTTTTTATTGGTAATGTTATTTCAGTTTTAATTGGAACGGGTTTTATCGTGTTGTGCTGATCTTTCAAATAATTAAAAGAGATGAGTAACGATGGTGGCAGGTAGCTTTGCGATTTGCCGACATCGCGGATAAAATCGGTTTTGTTAATACCACGCTTAACGCAAATATCCCACAGTAACTCATTCCAGATATTTTCGGTAGAGATAATCCGCCAGTTATTAGTACTCCAGGCCTTAATTATTTTTCTGAAAAGGATGTACTGCATTTCTCTGGCAGTAATACCGGTAATAACGATATAGCCCAATGAAGTATACAACTGCCCAATGATATTTAAAAGCGATTGTTTAGGCTTCTCTAAATGTGTTATGGCCGCTATTAATTGATCAATATTAAGCGATTGGCTTAGCCATTGCATTTGCTGCTCAGGCACAACCTCTTGCTTTAATACCGATAAAACCTTCGCCGGATGATGGATAATGAGTTCGTTAAGCAGTTCTTTTATATGCCCTGAGTTTGATTTAAACCAAAACGGGATTTGTTTTTGAATAATAATGGCATAGCTTAATTCATAAAGCAGGTTCTTGCTTTCTGCAGCTATTAATTGCTCGGATGGTAAACCTACAAACCCAATACTCTGATGACTAATGAACGCCGGACTACAAGCTGACAAAGCATCCTGCAATGCCGCGTTAACCCGAATATGATTACGTTGCATAACTGATTTAATAAACACAACGTCCACATCTGCCTGTTGAGTAAGCTGATAGAGGGATTGCTTTACTAATTTATTCAATTCTATAGCCGACCAGGAGCCTACAGTAATTAGCTTCCAACTCTGTTGCCAATATTCATCAATTAGTTTATCGGCTATCTGTGATGATGCCGTGAGCAGAACGATATCATGTAAGATCCTGATGGACTCAATCTCCTGGGATAAATTGCCGGAAGAATTACTCATAATCCACAAAGCAAACTGATTAAACGTAACAGATGATTTAATAAGCGCTAAACGTTTGGGTGTAAATAGAATATATGCGATGAGCTCTCTTAATTTTGCAGGATTTACATCGAGCGCAAGGTTAATAAGCGCTGTTAATTTGATCTTGGTTTTGTTGTATTTTATAACCGCGGCTGACTTAACGAGGCCATCTTCAATTAATAAGAATAACTCATTTTCTGTTAATTGATGTCCATTTTCTGATTTATAGGTTACACTGTGCTGTGTTGATAAATTATCAGGAGGAGTTACAGGCAATAATCCTATATCTGTAACATCAAAGGCTTGTTCTACAGCAGCTTTAAAGATACTTACCGGTAATTGTTTACCATTAGCAGAGCCGGTATATTTTTCGAAACTATCCTTATAAATTGCATGAAGCCGTTTAATAATTTCGGATTCTGCAAACTGTGGAGATATACGGTAAAGAACAGCAGCATAAGTTTTAATCAGTAATTCAAAGCCGGTTTTAAGTGGTACTGATGCGGAATCGATGATCTGATTTGCAGCGATAATAACAGGCGACAAACGCTCTTCGGCAATATTAAATGATGATAATACTGCTTTCCTGAAACGTGCTGAGAATACCTCAATATTAATATCTCTTAATATATCAGCCGCCTGGATTTCCTGATATAAGTTGATCAAGCGTAATCTGATCTCTTGATTGCTAACAGTTTTCAGCTCAGCGGCAACAAGCCAAGTGTATTGCTTAATCAATGCCTCCCCTAATCGTTTATCTGCTGATGTTTCGGTATGGGTTGAGCTTTTAAAATGAATGAGTTGAGGCAAAACGCGTTCATTACTTAATGAAAACTCTGACAAGACTGATTCTCTGAAATATCTTACCAAAGCCCCGCTCCTGCCTTTGTGTTGGCTATACTTAGTTAAAGCGTCTTTGTAAATTTTGGTTAAGCGATTTACGATTTCGGCTTCGGTAATATTAATTAAGATGTGGCTAATTATGGTTGTATATTCTTTGATTATCAGATCCATCAGAATTTTTCCCTGCGGAATAAAGGAATCGGTAGAATTAATACCACTAATGCCAGCTGTTATACTCTGATCGGATATATTAAACTGAGATAAAACTGATGCATTAAAAGACTTCTTGAAACGAGCAACTTGTGCACGATGGATGTTGTAATCAGCAATACATTGCCAATATAGTTCTGTTAGTTTAATTACAATTTCTGTTGATGCTATTTTTGGCAATTCATTGGTAATTATGGCTGTATATTGTTTAAGCAATAATTCCATTAAACGTTCGCCTTGCGGGATGAGATAATTAAGCAAGGCACTACTTAACCGACTTTTATATTTTCTCAGCTCAACAATTTGTGGATGAGTAAAATTGTTTAATAATAACTGTCCTACCTCTGCTTGTTTATTTGAGTAAGTAATGAGCTGGTTAATTTGCTCAACAACAGTAGTTGTGTTTGCTATAGCTATTGTTTTAATTGTATCAGTCGGAATTTCTAAAAAAGGTAGTTTCCTTTGTAGAACTAATCGACCTATAACACCATTAATTTCAGCTACTTGAGTACTTGGTATTAATTGATAAAATTCCCCGAATATCCAATTTAATATAATCTCTGGTTTAAGTTCAGGAGAGATAATCATTGCCTTTAAAGCAATGGTTAACAGGTTTTCATCAACAGCTAAACTTAATGAAGCGTAAATTGAATTTTTTTGAACCTCATTTGATACGAGTTGCAACCGTACAAATACCGGTGATATTTTAGCCTGGTTAATTAGCGCCTGGATTACATAGCTATCCAAAATATAAGGTAAAAGTACTCGCAGCCCTACTTTATCATTATACTGAATGAGTGCATTTAAGGCAATTTTTGGATACAGCCTGATGTTTTTAACTAACGACTTTTGAGTGGATAAAAATGCCGCTTTATTACTTATACCAGTATATAGTTGAGTAATCAGCTCCTCTATCAAATCAGCAAAACGTATGGATATGAAGGTTGAATTACTCCCGGCTTCGTTAATATAAACTGCAGATAAATCGGAATAAGCATCTATAAATGAACCTATTTTACTTAAATCGTGTGCCTTGATATTGGTTAAACTATCCAGCAAATTTATTTTGGATAATGCCGCACTTTTAGCGATTTCGACAATGCAATAGTTCAAAAAAGCTTTGTTATCTACAGACGCATTTTTGTTAGCATATAAAAATTGAAGGGCTATCTGTCTTAATGTTTTAAGATCTGTATTTAGGTTATTGTTTCTTCCTGCCTTGTTTAAAAAACGGATGGTTTCAATTATCAGCGTTGCCGAACTCTCACTTAGAGCATAAAATATTTGTTCAAGTGATACTTCATTTAATAAATAAAAAACACTGTTATACAGATATTTATTATATTTAATCGAAAGAATTAGTTCTCTGAATTTCGAACGATTTTGGCTTGATAAGCTTATAATCAGCTCGTTAAATCCTTTTCTCTCTATTGCAGTATCCGGGGCTTTTTCTCCTTTTAAATAGGCTGATAATGTTTCCCATAAATCGGCTACATCTTCAATTCGTGTGGAACTAATTTGTGTGGCATGGAGATCTTCCTCTTTAATAATGGCTTTTATGGTTTGCAAAAAGTCAGCCTTTACCCCATAGTTTCTGCTTACTATTTCAACGGCACGTTCAATTAAGGCAAGCAGCTCCGCATAGGCAATATTATAATGAGCAGCCATTTGCCTGATGGTGCTTTTCATGTAAGCTACCTTATTAAAAACAGTCCCCCGTTCGGTAAGCAAATAGTTGAGTATCCACAGCCACAATTGCTTTTTAAAATCGCGGGTGCTGGTTTGTACAATGGTTTCCTTAACCTGTATTTTAGTTAGCTCGTTCGAGAACTCAATAACCTGGGTATGATTATTAGGCTCGAGGCCCTCAATAATTTTAATAATATTGGGCTCGCTTATTTGCCAGGCTATACGTTTTCTAACGTTTTCATGCGTTACCCCCACAGATCGCAGCATTTCAATTACCCGCTGCCGGTTATTTTGCAATTCATAAGCCAGCATTTCGTTAACTGTGCCATCTGTAGCTTTATAGCTCCAGGGCATTAGCCCATTTAGTAAAAAACTGCTGATGAGGTAGATATGCGAAGTATCCTCACTTAGTATTTCGAGATTGCGGCCTCCCCTGTTGGCATAAATAATAAGGTCTATCAGTTTTTCATTTAGCTGGGTACGCAGTTTGGTACTCAGTTCAAATTCAAGGTTGTTATAGTCTATCGGACCGAGATCAATTTCGAGCGATTGGATACGCCATGTTTGCTCGGGCGGGCATACTTTATCAAACACCTCGGTAACCTCCTTAGGCATATTTATCCTACTCCAGGTGCTCAGGCGCTCCTGTAGCTCAGAACCTCTTTCCTTTTTATCGAAAAGCGTGTTCCACCTAAACTTAGAGATGATATGGCTGTTATTCTCACTCATTATCAGTCAAATTAAGTTCGGTTAATAATGTGGTGAGTATTCCGGTATATTCACTTTGTGAGGTTACAATTTCGGTTGTTACCTTACTTTGATAAGTAATGCTGTTATGCCAGTTAGTGAATGCAGGGATCCAGTTTTTTAGTGCGGCAGCCTCAACAAAATGATATTTATAAGCTGTTTGCACCGGGAGGTTATCTTGCAAAAAAAGATCTAAGCGATTCTTAAAATCGAGCGTATTAAATGCCGGGATAAATGCCGGGAATACTAACTCCAACCTATTGGCAAAAAGCGGGCTATCTTCAAATGAACCGATCTCGGGTCCCGAGGATATTTGTACGTTAAATGAATACCCTGTACCCTGTATTGGTTTCCAGGTTTTATTGGTCGATTCGCTTGTCTGCCGCGCTGCAGTAAAGGAAGTATTGCTAATAACCAAGCTTCCATTTTGCAATTGTGTTGCCACATTTACCGGGGGATTAAGCCGCAGCACCCGATCAATAATTACCGCCTGATCATAATTAAAGGTATCGCCAATTTTCCAACTCATATTGGTGGTATCATCTTTTATTATAATCACCAGATCAGCAAACTGGGCAAGCAAATTGGTTTCAATCAACAGGAACCCTTTGCGCTCTTGCATCAGCCATAAAGCAAGCCCTATATCACCGGCGTTTGCCACGTTATCATAACTCGCAGCTATAAAATCTTTGTAGGCAACTTTTAACCCGAATAACAAGTTAAGTTTTAACTCGATAGATGAGTAATTAATAAAATCCTGTTCGGTTAACTTTTCTGCTTTATCAATTTCTTTCGAGTTGAAGATAAAGTCATTGGTATAACCACTCAATATTATTTCCTCGTCTTCCGGACTTAATACCGGTATTTCAGCGCTTATTTTATGGGCTCCCGAATAATTATAAGCCCTTTGGCGGTAATAACTTAGCAAACCCAGGTTTTGCAGATAAAGGCTTTTAAATATCACCTGGTCTTTTAAGCTGTTACCAGAATATACCGATCCGTTGATAACGGCATTCACAACCATCGGCGATTCGCCGTGCCGGGCCAGTAAATGATCAAGCATATCGTTTCTCCGGGTCAGGCTGTCGGTTTCATCTTCCATAAAATCCATCAAACCCTTGATGTAAGGATTATATGGGTCATCCTTATATGCCGCCCAGCCGTCAATGTCTAACTGCTCATCACTCTCAATCGCCATACTGAAACTAAATGCATTACTGTTTTTGAGCAAAGGTTTAATGTAAGGCACATCATACAGTGATTGGTAGAAATAGGTTGGCGAAAACACCTTGTAAGGCACTGGGTATTCGCCATGCTCTCTTTGATATTTGTCTTTCTCTTCATAATAATTAGCCCGGTCTGATGGTGTACCTGCCAAAGAATTTTTGAAAGAAAATAAACGATGAACGTTGGCCAACTGTGAAAACTGATTAGCCAATACCTGGTCGAACAAAGTTAGGTACCCTTTTAACTGCCGCGATTGCGCAATCTGGTAATCCAATGCATTGGAGTCGATACCATTAATACCAACTCCAAATATTTCGGGGAAAGTGTTTTGGATCGAATAATAATCATTAATATCCCTGTATTTCCCACGCGGCAAAGCCGGCTCGGTATCTATTGTACTACCAAACACCACGCTAACATCCTGCTGTTGTGATTTTAAAATTGTGGGGCTTAATGCAGCACTTTCGGTTTGCACTTTAACACCATTACAATATATATCAAGCCCATGCACTACAGACTTTGGAATATCAATTTTTAACAGCTGACCGGAGCTCGTCACAATTATACTCCCCGTCGGTTTCTCAGTATCAGTAAAACTTAACGCAGAAACAGCATTAACACCTTTTATATCTTCAATTAAATGGGCCAGATCAATAGTATAAACCTGTGTTCTTTTATCTGTTAAGTCGTCGGATGAGATCCATCCATTATCCAGCAGAGGGCCATTATAAATAATATTGCTCCTAGCACCTTCCGCAATTAATTGATCATAGCCGGTAGGCACAATCTTAGGGAAGATATAATTGTCGACAGCATCCTGGATCAGCGATAAAATAGTGGTCAGGTTTTTAACGTTATCTATATCAATGCGGCCTTTAACCAGTTGTATTACCGGCTGTAAAGGCAGTGGTTTCAGAAATATTTCGCCCAGGTTCCTGTTCTTATTCAGGTAATAAAATGCAGCTATACAAACATCATTAATTGTTTTGCCATCGGTTATAGACTCATCAATAAGCAGGTAAGTTTGATAGATGCTGCTAATTACCGAAAGCTCATTAGTTGCCGGTACAATTACTGCATTATTAACCGGGGCTATACCATCAATTACATATTTGCGGTAATCAATAATAGTTACCGGCGAGGTAGTTAATATGTCTTCGGGCAAATAAAACTGGTTCTTTACCCGTAAATCTCCGTTAGGTTTGGTTAAAATATCGCTTACCGAAAAATTGTTACAATAACCCAATTCGGTTAGTGCAAAGCAAAATTGATCCAATATAGTTACACCGGGGTCGCTTGCGTTAAGGTTAGTCCACTCGTTACCGCTATGCTGCTGGATATAGGCCAAAGCCTCGCTTTTCAGCGATTTAAAATCCTGCGTTATTGGCAGCTGCACGTCGAGTATGTAGTTCGGACTTTCCATATCACTGCTCAATTATAATTTGGTGGCCCATACACGACACGATCAGTAAATCATCAGTCGTTGGCTTTACGCTATGCTGATCCTCTGCCGTATTTATACTAACTTCATCTGTACCTGTTTTAAATGTCACGCTCTTAACTCCCGCTACACCATTTATGCTCCTCAAAAATTTGGCAACTATCGTGTCAGTAATTCCCTGATCAATGGTTAGCTGAACCTGATCACTAATAATCCAGGGTGATAAAAATAGGTTTAAAGCATCATTAATTGTTTTTTGCAGCCCTTTAGGCTCGAAACCTGTATCAATAGTTATGGTAGCCGTGATACACACACACAGGAAATTAAAGTTCGATACAGTAACCCCAGCAAATGTTGAGGCGCGCTCATTTAAAAACTTCGAAATACTGGCCTCCTTGCATTCTGTTATCATCGGCTTATAGGCATCCGGATCAACATCTGTTCTGCTTCGCTTTACCAAGTAAACATTAGTTGTGCGCGTCACCTTATTAAATACAGCTTTAGAATAATAAATTTCGGGGTTTTGATGCTTGATGAGCCGGTAATAATCTTCGGCGTTAACAGCGCGGTCTTTAGTTTTAAGCCTGCTGCTTACACGCTGGTTCATACCGGTTTCATTTTCAGCAGGCTTACCGCCGAAAGATGGAAAAGGCTGCACAACGGTCGCAATCTGTGGGACAAGTGTTTGAAGCTTAGTTATAGCATTGCTTGCCAAATGCGGCGAAACTGTATCAGCCGAAAATAAACTGCCGCTGCGCTTTGCTATAAAGCCATTGGTAGTAACAAAAATAGTATCGGCATAAGATGATGGATCATTAACCTTTGCAGCAAACCAGTATTTCCCATCCGGCATCGCAGTATTTTGGTTGCTGATATCATCAGGCACATTCAATTGAAGTATCCCCGAACAGGTTAAGCCATTTGTACCATCATATAATACCGAAAGATCTTCCCAACCATTTTCGGCCAGATAGCTGTAACTAATTTGTTTATTGAGATTATTGTTGATGCCGTATTTACGGTTAAACTCAAAGTATAAGTTGATGGAGTTGGCAGGTACCAGGTTATCCATCCCTAAAAACAAATAACCGCTATAATTTACTGCTGGAAACAGTGGGATTCCGCCAGTAATTGGCTCTGTAATATCAACAGAATAATAGGCATTAGTATTTGCCTGCGTGCTATCATAAACCACCTGATTTTGAAATGGAGCGTATAGAAAGCATTGTATAGGATAAGTGCCTGTAGCATGATCAAAAACATACTCCTGCGAAGCCGAATAATGAGCAACCAGGTTATTTACAATTGGTGCAAAAGGTGGATTTGCCGGTTGAATAATCTCTGCTTTCTTTTTATCCTGATCTTCGGTATCCTTATCATTGGCTATTTCATAAACCGTGAGTGCGTTGGCTGTAGCAATACTGGCCACCACTTTAGGATAAACCTCGCTGCCGAAACCATACGCAGGTGTAGCCAATGTCATTTTCATAAAGCCCGAATCACTGGTTTCCTCAAACTTTAATGGTGTAAGTTGTAAATTAGGATTGCAGGGCAACGTACCGTTGTTATCGAAAGAAAAGAAACTCGAATTACTTAGCGTATGCGTTACCTCGGTGGTACCACCCGGTTTTACAGCATTACAACTGGTGCTGAATAGCGTACTTGGTAAAGGCGGATCACCGGGCAATGGGTTTTGGATTTGCTGTTTATAGATGCATTCTGTTGTACAGTTTTGCGCGGTGCAAACCATTTGTGTGCTTACCTTTAAATTAGTCCAGCCTTTGGGTTGCAACATCTTAAAATCCACACCAAAACTGCAATTATTGAAAATTGGCTCCGGATTTGGTGCGTTAGGGTCTACAACAACAGGCACTGTGTCAGGCTTATCTTTAATATAATCCAGCACTTTACCGATAAATGATTTCTCTTCCTGCTCTGGCACAACCGGTTTGGGTGGGTTGAGGTAGTTGTTATATTGGTTGTAATAATTTGCGAAATCATCGGGCAAATTGTTCCAGTTCAGTTCAATGCCCAACTCGTTTACCGGCTTGCTAAATATTTCATTGTTACCGATTATAAAACCAGCATTTACAGCCGGTACAGGCCCCCAGAGCGGATATGGCGTTTTGGTACTTACTGCACCATAATCATTATAAAGCTGAAACGTACTGACATTTAAAACATTAACCTCTACATTGATGGATTTGAGAACAGGTGCTGTTTGCGTATTGGTAAACGAGCTAAATTCTATTTTAAGCATCGGCCATACGCTTTGCAAACCATCGGGATTTATTACAAAGGGTTCAATTGGTGGCTGGGCAGCATTTAAATCAATCTCAACAATAAACTGTGTTACCGTATCAGCAATTTTATTGGCTTGAAAGGATGGCGTAACCGTTAACCAGGCTTCTGCTGTACTGAGATAATAAGTAGCCATGATCAGCATTTGAGGATCGATGGCGGTAGTAAAATTTAGCATCACTATTATCTTCCGGCTACCCTCCCTTAATAAAAATAAGGGCGAAGCAAAGGCTATCCCAATTTTTGCAGGTGTACTGGTTGCCGTTACCGAACTGCCGAAGGTTTCCCAAGCCAAAGTTTTACCGCTAGTATCTTGCTGTATAATTCCCGGTGTTGGTATGCTTTTAAGATAAAGCGAAGCCAGTTTACCTTTTATAACCTTATTAAGTGTATAAGCACTGGTAATAACAGCGGGGTTAATATCTGTATCCCTTTCGGTTGCAAATAGTATCGGGTTCTTATCTGCATCAATACCTGCATTGAGTAACGTACCTGCCGGGAGCTTAAAAACAGCATCGTGTTTAGTAAGGGTGGCATAAACAAACACGCTATCGGCTATAGCGGGTTTTATAGTTTGCCTTAAAATATCCTTATAGTAAAACTGTAAATGCTTTTGCGAAATAGCATTTAACTGTTCCTGATGATTTTTCAGCAGATGAACAAAAGTGCGCAAGAGCGTAGTATCAGGAAAACTGCTCTTTTTAACACTCTGGTTTTGGTAAGCTAAATCAGCCTGGGTAATAATAGTGCCGAAAAAATTGAATAAAACATCGCCCGCCTTTTTCAATCCGTTAAATACTCCCCAGAAATTAAACATCGTGTTTATCTTCAGGTCATCTTCCAGATCATCAGGGCCAAGCACCTGCCAGTATGGGGTTTTATCCTTATTCTGTTTCCAGATTATCTTATCGAAACCATCGAACTCGTAATAATTAACAGGATCTATTTCTGAGATCGGCGACGATCGGCTCAGCCTATCTCTCAAAGCAATAACAGCCCAGAAATAGATGCTGATATTGTTTTTAACCTGATCTAATACATACGTTTTAAGGCTGTACTGCGGTGCAGAGCTTTGCATGTAATACGTCCACCGCTCTATCTGTTTAAATACCTTGATAAGCAGGTCAAAAAGCTGATTGACTAAATCAACCATCACAATATTCGAGCGTATATCAGAACCCGACCACTGTTCCAGCTTCAAACAAATATCGATGTATAGCGACTGGTATTGCTTAAAGTCAGTTTTTGAAATAGAAGCCAATAGAAAAACGGGATCTTTAAATAAAAACGGTTCCCAGGTTCCATTTACAGTATTCGTGTTATCATAAAAATTGATCAGCGAAGCAAAATCTGTCAGGAAACAAAGCATATCCCTTTCTGTCCGCCCGTCTATCAACAACGAGGCGGGGAGTAATGCTTTCTCCAGCGATTTTAAAGCGCTAATTTGATCAATCATATTTATCTGTTATCATCACAAATTGGTACCCTCATTCAGGTGAAAAGGGAATACATAATTGTGCCTTGTATTAACCTGGTTATACACGTAAGTAATTGCAATCTCTACTACGCCGTTAACTATATCTATAAAATTGACTATCACATCGGTAACCGTTATTCGCGGCTCATTTTGCAGTAATGAGGTCTTTACCGCGTCTTTGATTTCGCCCTTCAGGGTTTCATCCATTTTGCGGAAAAAGAACTGCTGCAGGCCCGAACCAAATTGAGGTTCCATGCAACGTTCGCCGGTATTGGTTTGTAAAATAATGTCGATCGAATCATTGATATTGTCCTCATAGGCCGTCATATTCAACTGATGGTTACCCGCAGAAAACGTAACCGGGAACGACCAGCCCGAGCCCAAAAAGTTATTTTCCAATTTATTGATCTGACTATCCACCTATCATTACATTAAAAGCGCCTAACATAATTTGCCCCCCATGTGCGGTTGTATCACCCATTCGCGCGGCCGGCATACCACCAATCATAACCGTTGCCGATCCCTGTACAATAGAATCGGGCGGGCCTACACATACGGCCATATCGCCCACACGCGCGGCCGGTAAACTGCCAATTAAAACATTTGGGGCACCCGGCCCTATAATTGGGCCGCCTACATGCGGTATAGGCACAAGGGCCGGTGTTTGCATAGGGCATTGGTGAAAATCTGTTAATCTTGCTGCTGGTGGCATATTTTCAGTTTAGTTAATCATAATCATGGCACTTTTCAGGGTCATTTGCATACCGCTGCTAATCTTGGCAGTCATACTGCCCTCTGCCGAATATTCCATTTGAGCGGTTTCTTTAACATTCAGGCCGCTTATGGCTACATCTCCGCTTGATGACTGGATGGTTATACCCATATCGCCTTTAATGTTCACCTTTTGTGCGGCTTGTATATTGATGTTATTATTACTCTTCATGGTAATACCATCTGACGACATTACTATACTATTGCTGTTCTGATCCTGTATCGTGATACTTTTATCTTTATCACTATAAATCATCGTGTTCTTGTTAGGTGTGTTAATAGTCAGTATCTTATCCGTATCGTTAAACTCCACGTAGATACCCGATTTTGAAACGATAGACTTCAATGAGTTTTTATCATTCGGCGTCAAAATGCTGTAAGGTTTTATTTGGGATGAACTATACATACTACCGAGGATAACGGGGTATCTCGGGTCTTCATTCAGAAAACCCAGTACTACCTCATCTCCTACTTCAGGCAAAAAGAAAGCACCGGCACCGCTGGTTGAATAGAAATTAGACAAGCGCGCCCAGATGCCCTGTCCGCTTATATCAAACATTTGCACATTAACCAGTATGCGGAACTGACCATCAGGATCTTCGGACATTTGCTTAACCGTACCGTTAATCAGGCCACGTGCGGCAGGTAACACACCCGAATTTGGTGGCGACATTACATCAGGCTCTTCTATAAACCAGGTGTTTGGCAAGCCTATGGATGTTTCGGTATTCCAGTTACCATCCGAAATATCATGCACAACAGCAGATACCAGGTGATCCCCATTAAACCTATCACCCAAACCAGCCAGCGTAATATAGTTACCCGGCAATACCAGGCTGCTACCCTGAAACTTGGCCTCGCCTATAATTTTAGAGTATTCGCTTTTAATCAATTGGGCTTTAGCCCAGTCAGTTAGATCAGCAGACTGAAGCGGCGCTGTGGTTTGCACCTGAAATTCGGAAAGCCCCACAACATTAGAGAGCGTTTTGGATGACAGATTTCCTGGTCCTGCCAGGTTATTGGCAGACGATGCTGTGGCAACTGCCTGCGTAATAAAATCCCAACTACTGGCCTTAACTGATCCTAACTGTGTAACAGCATTCAGTTGGGCATTAAACTCCAGCAGGTCAATCCCATAAGTTATGGTTAAAACTGAAGTAGTGTTAGCATCGGGTTTAATAACCGAAACTGTGCCATCAGAAACGGTTACTATCATACCATTGGCTTCGGCGCGTGAGAGTACAAAATCCCAGTCGGTTACATAATATTGAACCTGCTCGGGCCATTGGGTTGTGGTAGCCGTAACACTGGCGGTAAGGCCGGAGTATGTGCGAATTATCGAACTCATAACATCACTATCCTTCTGTTTAGAGAATGTGAGATTTTTCCGACCAACGATCATTTTGATGGCCGAATCCCTGCACTCCACCTCCAGCGCAGAACCAATCAGATTATCAATTCTAATGGTTTGCGCTGTTATAATGCCTTTAAATATTAAAGCGTTTGTAGAATCGTACCCTGCCTCAATAGTTACCTCGGCGCCAGGCACAAAAGTAGAGGAAGAACTAACGGTAAAATTACCCTCGTCAGCCTCTCCGTCCAAAATTGTAATTCTGGCTATGGAGATCTTATTAACCCGTTTCTCTACATGTACCGCATGGATCTGCACCGTATCAGGGACTGCATTGCCGGCAACCTTTACGGTAAAGGTTACCAATCCACCTATTCTGCCAGCTGCTGCCATTACGATGGTTGAATTATAGGTGGGAAAATCAGTTTACTAACCCCTGTAAGGTTTCTGAACTTATTGAGGTTATTGTATTTGGCAACCTGCACATAGTATGAGTTATCATTCCATACCTTTTGGCACAGCTGCGGCAAGCTCATCCCCTCAACAACATTTACCATGTGGGTTACATCCGGCGAAGCCTGTTTGTCTTGCTTTTTAACTGTGGTTGGTGATATATACTGGCTAAACCCAAGCGATATTTTAGCCCGTAACGGGCTGCCATCGGGCTTAAATAAGGTGTAAGATATATCGAACGATTTAAGTACCCCTTTAAAGGTGATGCTACTGCCCCACTGAATTTTTACAAAATTGGGCCGGTGAATGTCACCATTATAAGTGTAGATGATTTTCTCGAGCGCGGAGATTTCAGTGGCCATACTAACCCTTTTGGAATCGACGATACCGGTACAATCAATCACGATGTCGAAATTGAGTTTATCACTCGAGGTACATTTATATTTTTGTGAGGCAGAACTCGAATCGGGTATCTGCTGCTCGTTGTATTCTACATTACGTCCCCATTTAAGCGTATCGGGGTTTATCATTACAGAATATGGCTGGCCGCTTATTGGAGATTGATATTCCTCATCGGTGTAGCCTGTGATCTTTAATAATTCCAAACTGGCATTCATAAGTTGAGGATATTATCGTTTATAAGTTTGTTTCTTTGAAGTTTCGGAAATGATTCTTTTGCATTCTTCGAGCAATTGCCGTTTAAGCATGTTCAGATCTTTCTCTCTTATCGTACCTGCATTGCTTTGCCCGGTAGACGATATTTCTGTTTTAATCACTATTTCTCTGATCTCGATCGGCATAAGTTTTTTAATCAAACAGGTTACCAAACATGGTATCGGGCGAAACGGCGAAATAGGTATAAGCCAGTTCGATGGATTCCATCACGATCTCATTTTCCTGCGATTTAAGATCGGATACCGCGTATTTAACCGGGTATGCGTTATAAAAAGTCCATAGCACACATACGGTTCCGTCAGCACTTAAAAGGCTTAATGAAACATCGTGTGTGGTAATATTATTAACCAGTCCTTCATCAATTGTGGCAGCGCACCAGTCAACCAGTTGCGAACCTTCGGGTATCAACGCTCTTTTCAGTACCAGGTTTTGACTGGTTGATACAGTGGGGAGCCGGTATTTAAACCGGTTCTCCCCGCCGCATACAACTTCTTCAACACTCAGTTCTTTCGAAAGGCCGGATACTTCCTGAAAAGCTGCATCCTGCCCCTTAAAGGAGAGCTCGAAATAAAAACCAACCAGGTAATTACTTTGCATTGGTTATAATCAATTGCTCGTGTGCAATTTCAATGGTATCAACAGCCACCTCGTTACCATCCGATTTTAGATCTGTACTGGTAATTTTGGTTGGCCAGGCATTGTTTAACTGCCATTGCATGGTTGTACCGCCCGACTCATCCAGTAACCTGATAATCACCGTACGCCTTTTAATCGTGTTCATGGTAATTTCTGCGTGCCATGCCCAGAAAGAGTTATCGTTCACAAAAATCCCTCTCTTCATGGTTACGTTACCATATTTTGCAATACCGGGCATTTTTTCGGTTGAAAAAAGCGGACTATTGCTTTTACGATATTCAATGATCTGATTTTCGACATCCATACCGGATACCTCCTGAAATGCCACGCTTTTTAGCTCCGTTCCAAGATCTACCTCAAATCTGAACTTCGGCATCGGCCATGTTGCGCCTTCTTTGCTTCCGTCATCTGCTGCCATAATATTTTAGTTTTTAGTGTTAATAAATTTGATTGATATTTTAAGATTAGCTTGAAGTAGCCATTTGTTGCTGGAAAGTGATTACGATAAACTCAGCCGGGCGAACCACTGCAACTTTTACCATCACGTTCATAAACCCGTTCAGGATGTCATCCGATGTCATGGTGGTACCCAGCCCGCAATCAACCGAGAATGCATCAGATGCAGAAGCGCCCTGCAAGCCCCCTTCTTTCCAGATGGTGGTCAGGAAACTGCCGATCATGGCCTTAACACCTTCCCAGGTATTTTTATCATTCGGCTGAAACACATAAGGTTGCGAAGCCAGCTTACACGATTGCTCCAGCATGATGAGTGTACGGCGAACCGGCAAATAGCGCCAATCCTGGCTGTTGCCATCCAGTGTACGAGCTCCCCATACGAGGATACCGATACCGTTGAAGAATCTGATAGCATTGATAGATTTACCAGAAACTGCATCCACGTTTAAGTTGGCCTGTTGGGTCTCTGACAAGCGGATGGGTAATGAAACAGCACCAATTATCGATGTATTTGCGGGCGCTTGCCAAACACCTTCCTGGTTATCAATGGTGGTCATTACACCGGCCATACCACCGCTTGGCGGCAATATATTGGCATCAAACAAAACATGTTTAATAATAGCCGCATACTGCTTGCTGGCGTTTAACAACGAGTTATTGTATTGTGTTACGGTTAAAGGCGGGCTCGATGGCGTTTCGATACCTGCTATTACAGCGTTTACCACCGGGTCTGGGTTGCTGGCCGGGCTTAACAGTGGTGCCAGTTGTTTAATATCGCCACCAAAAAGGTTGGTATAGTCAAGATCCGAATTTTGCATAATGGTAGTGCCAATAAACGGATAGTATGCTGTACCATAGCTTAAACCCTGCACACCAGTGTTATTTCTAAAGGTGGTTATATCATTGGTATACATAATCGGATCAGGGTTGCGGCCGCCGATGATGTCAAACACGCTGATATTGCTTTGCATCGCTGCATTTTGGCCCAGCATGCTTTGCATCAACGTAGAGTTATCAGCCACAGAAAGCAAAGTTGCCTCCGGGCATATATACATGGTTGGCTCCTGCTCATTCAGCAGTAAATACAAACCGGCTGTCAAATCGGCCAGCTTTACATTAGGGTTTACAATTTGTGCACCCGGTGCAGAAGTACTGCCCGACGGAGGGCCATAAGTACCTACCGAAACGATATAAGCATCGCCACCACCATTTTGATAGAACAGCCTGATACTGTTATACAAATAATAAATGGTATTTGGATCGGGCAAAATAGAATAATAGCTGCCATTGATCATCATATAATCAGAATCGGCCGGTTTAGCTTTTTGCTGTACCAGGTAATACTGCGGCGAATACTGCTTAGCCGGTGGTGCCGGCGGCGCAGGATCTGGGTAACAAAAAATAGCCTGAAACTCGGCAAACGAGCTTACCTTCTGAGGCACATTTAAATACGATTTCCCTTCATACTGTGCTTGCGGCGTATAGCCGATGAAGGCCGGTATCGCGGTAGCTACTGCCACTACCGAATTGGGAAAGGCATTGAGCTCGTTTATATAGACGCCCGGTGATTTAATGTTTGATTGAAGCATAACTTATATTTTTGGTTTGGTTATTTATACATATACATACATGGGTGACGATATCTGTTGCTGATTATCTATGCTCACAATCCCAATCCGTTTAGGATCCGGATTAGGCAAGCCTTTGAAAATGGTTTTAACTGATGTACTTTTAGCTGAAGATTCGTTCCCTCCTGATGCAGGATTATTAACGAGATCAAACTTGTATTGAGGTACTTCGCTTAACGGAATCAGGTTATTGCCGGATGAAAACATCATCGCCTGTTGTCCACTATCAATAGTAACATTAGTTGGCGGGCTAAAGCTAATATCAGCCTTACCTACAATTGCAGGATTGCCTAACGCCAGGGCACTTTTATTAATAACATAATACTGCCATTGGGTAGACCGCGCTGTATAATTGATTTGAAACTGTGCAAAGCCAGTAGCGTTGCTATATTTTAACAGATCATCAAACTGCACATTCAAACTGCCTATGCAGGTAGTATCTGTATCTTCTGATTGTGTTTCTTTTAAAAGAACAACATTCGAGTCAGATACAGCAATGATTGATTGACTATCATACACCAGTTGCCCTCGCCAACTCACGGGCAGATCTGTAAAATAATTGAAACTCGGGTTATTAGTCTGAATTTTAAAGCCGAAGGAATTTTGACCGGTTACTTTACTGATATGATTAAGCAAAGCTGATAATTCGCTTGTGGAGTTACTGTACAATTCAAAACCATTAATCTTATTTCTGATGATAAAGCCGAAACGCTTTAATAGCATTTGCGTACCGGCATCGGGCACAAACTGCAGGCAGTTACAAACACCTTTATCAAAGTAAGTGTGCGTTACTGCTACATTAAATGCTATTTTAAAACTGCTTTGCATTATGCCGTTATCAAGTTTGATGATTGAGATACCATTGGTGTAAAGCCTTCGGCTTCGTTGCCCTGTATGGTAACAAGCCTTAGTTTATAAATTACGGATGGCTGATATTTAGCGCCCATAGCCGTCCATAAACTATGCATTTGGTGATAGCCTATCTTTTCAATCTCAAACTCCAGCTTGCTTAACCCAGCCGGGATATTCGAGAACGAACTGGCATCAACTGCAACATTGATCTGGAAAAACAGGATCACTGCGTTTATGAATTTCAATGTTTCGTTATAATCGTCAAAATTGCCGCTGATTAAAAGATCGAGGTTGTAACGCTCGGCAGGGTTTACATCTGCATAGCTGCCGTTCTCTAATCTTTTGTTCCGGATATAAAATGGTTTCGAAGTTTCCTTCTCGATATTGATAAGTGATATTACAACTTTATTCTGATTAGCCAATGGTATTGCACCACTGTTTTCAATTAAATTATTCAGAATAACTTTGCTTTCCGTTAGCCCAAAACGGTTCCTCAAAAACTGATCAAGTATATCGTTAGTGAATTGAAGTGCCTTGTTGATCATGTCAAAAATTGTTGGTTCGGTTGTATAGGTAGTTTGGGCGTTTGGATTGCCTGAAGTAAAATTAGGCATAAGGTTTACGGTATGCTAAAATTAACCATGTACGTTCCGTATACAAGCGTAAAGGGCATTCTTTAAAAACGTAGACAATTCGTAGACCGATAGTTATGCATACAAACTGTTGATATATAGCACAATGCGATAAACAGGTGATACCTGCATTAAAATTTGATTACGAAATAACGGACTGAATAAAATAGTGTTAATGCTGGCCTACAGCTTTCAGATAGCTTCTGAGATCCTGCTCTTTACCGAGCGACATCTTCTTTTTCAGGCGGTATTTATGGGTACGTACGCTATCCTGATTAATGGCGAGGAGGTTCCGGATGTCATCGTTTGACATGTTCATTTTCAGATAGCAGCAATACTTTAAATCTACTGGGGTTAGCACAGGGTATTTTTTGGATAGTACCTTTAGAAAGTCAGGATCAGTTTGTTCGAAGTATAGTTTAAAATCTTCCCAAAGCTTATGATCGTTGGCCGACTTTTTAATGGAGTTTACAATAGAAGTGAGTTCGGCCCTCACGTGATCGTCAACCCTGCCGCAAAGGTTTGCGATGCGGTCTTTAACTTTTAATAAGATCTCTACTTTTTGATCGAGCTCTAATACGTATCGGCTTAAGTTTCGCCCTTCACCCAATTCATTACTTTTTTGAATAACTGCCCCAAGAAGCGTTGAACTGACCATGCTTTTTGCAGATCCTTCCTTTAAAAGAAAAATGGAATTAATCCTCGACCGAAGATACGTTTCGTTCCCCATCGACTCATAAGGATAAGTAAAAACAATAAGCGTATCAGACCATGATAGATCTTCCTGCTCCTGCCTGCGGGTAAGGCAAAGAATAGGTATTTCCGGCCGCTTAATAAACGTAATAAAATCATTAAGGGCGAATTGATTATTTCTGAAATTAATGATAACAAGGTCGGGGTTTAATGATTTAACTATCCCGATCAAGTCAGACATTTTGGTAGCCGAAACAATATTGTACGGAAAGCCATTCATACTATTTAATATAGTTGATAAGGCAGCCGTTTCATCACAGCCAATTACGATGAGTTTATCAGCGTTCATCAGAAAAGTACACCTTATTGCAAAGTTGTTTTTGTTCTGTAATTGCCCGATAAACAATTGGCCGTTATATTAATAAATTGGCTTTTGTACGTACTTTTTATGGCATAGTACCATAAACATAATTGGGTTTTTAGAGTGCTGTTATTACCTATAGCCTTAAGCCATACAGTGGTAAACATTGCCTTTTCCATAAAAACTGTGAATTTAGGTGGAGACTAATATACGTATGTATACAATATATATTATATAAAAAATTAATTTATTTTACACCCAATTAGCGTATTTAATTAGATACTCAATGATATTATTAATTAGATAAATAGTATTACAATACAACAATTATATGATACAATATTTCGTATTAGATAAATACAAGATTTTCATTAAATAATTTCCTGATTAAGTATTTCAATTTTGCTTACCCTCCAACAATTAGTAATTTAACAGCAATGAAAAACATTAATTTTTTTACCCTGGTATTTGCCTTCACATTTATTGGTTTGATGGCTAAAGCACAAACGGCAGAAGTTGCTATTGGCGGCGATGTAACCCAGCCTTATAAACTGAATGCCACTAATTTTGCGGCCATGAAACAGGTAACCGTTAAAGTTACCGCCAATGATGGCCGCGAACATGTTTACAGCGGCGTTTCACTTTATGATATTTTAACCCAGGCAGATGCCATCCCTAATAAACAACTGAGAGGAAAATCATTAACTAAATACGTTCTTGTATCTGCAGCAGATGGTTACCAGGTGGTTATTGCCTTACCCGAGGTTGACCCAGCATTTACAGATAAGCTTATTATTTTAGCTAACAAGGAAGATGGTGAAGACCTTGCCGCCAACTTTGGCCCCTATCGCTTGATTGTGCCGGGCGATAAAAAGCCGGCAAGGAGTGCCATGCGGGTGGTAGCAATTGATGTGCTGACAGCCAAGAAACCTTAATTAATGGTTGTTAAACCGGCGGTCGTTGATAAAGTCGACGTCGGTTAACGTTTTCAGGAAGGCAATGATTTGCGTCTGCTCCGTTGGTGAAAGGGCAATCCCTACTTTGCCATCCTGTCTAAAAACGGGGTCGAGATTAGCGTGATTTTTCATACCCGAATTATAATGCTGCAGAACTTCTTTCAGTGAGTAAAACCGCCCGTCATGCATGTATGGGCTGGTGATTTCTATATTACGGAGCGATGGTACACGAAATTTGCCTCTGTCAGCTCGTTGGTGTGTCATACTATCCCGGCCAATATCTATTGAAGTTTCCTCGAGTCCGTTGTTTCGGTATGAGAGGTCTGTAAATAACGGTTCGGTGTGGCAGGCTTCGCATTTTTGCCTAAATAAAGCATAACCCGCCTGCTCGTTTTCAGTAAATGCTCCCCCTGCTTCGTGTCGTATATATTTATCGTACTTGCTGTTGGCCGAAACCATCATTACCGTAAACTGGGCTATTGCCTTCAACACCATTTCCTGAGTTATTTTATCACTGCCAAATACTTTTTTAAATTCAGCAGGGTAACCAGCGTGGTTTTGCAAGGTGTACAGCACATTACTCATGGTATTGCCCATCTCGCAAGGGTTAGTCAAAGCATTTACGGGTACTGCCTCGTGGTTATTGATCCGGCCATCCCACATAAATTCCTTTTGCCAGGCCAGGTTAAAAAGCGGTGGTGCATTACGTGTGCCTTTGCAATTTTTTATTCCACGACTTAAGGCGCTGCCCAGATTGGCAAATGCGGCTGAGGCCTGGTGGCAATTACCGCAAGCTACCGTTTTATCAACAGACAAAAGCGGATCATAAAACAAAGCTTTACCTAACAGAAAGCCATCCTTTGTTACGGGATTCTTATCAAAATCATATACTGGTTTGCGAAAATTGGAAGGTTGTTTAAACTGAATAGTATCAATACCGGCAGCAGATGGTAATTCGGACGAATACTGAAACGCCATTAGCCCAACAAAACATATAGGGATCAAGAAAACGAAAAGCTTAACCTTTATCATACCTTCAGAAACAAATATAGATACTCATCCTCTAACATTCAGATTGCAGCCTTACTGAATATTATTTTCCATACAATTTAATTTTTATCAGCTTAACCTCAGGGCTTTAAAGCTTAGATGCATTTGATAGCATTTAATTTACTGGTTAATCGCTTATTTTTACCTCAAGGCTAATCAAATAGTGGCCGAACAAGAACTAATGCCATCAGAAAATAGTACTAACCTTAACCAGGTGCAATTAGATATAGTTACCGTTGTATCAAGTTACATTCCACTTCAAAGCAGTCACCGCGCGTTAAAAGGCGCTTGTCCATTCCACAACGACCAGGGTTTATCATTAATGATCTCGCCCCAGAACAATATCTTCAGATGTTTTGGCTGTGGTAAAGACGGCGGCCCGGTTGAGTTTGTGATGGAAATTGAGAAAAAATCGTATCAGGATGCCTTAAGCAGCCTTTCATTAAGACTGAGCCCTCAATAGTTTAGAACTGACAGTTTAGCCAGTCTTTAACTTTAAATTCGTAATCGAGTAGTTCGCTTACTTTGGTGCTGCTTACTATTTTCCATCCTTTGAGTTCATCTTTAAATTCAGGAATTTCGAATCCGCCTTGTCTGGCAGCACCGGTGTAAAAGTCAGACCGGCTTGGATGATCTGGCGAGCATCCGTTAAATACCTGTCCGAAATATTGGCCTTTAACAATAGCCATCACTACGCCAACCGCGTCAACCTGATGAATTAAATTAACCGGGGCTTTACCATTCGCAATATCCTTTTTTCCTGCAAAAAATCTTCCCGGATGTCTGCCTGGGCCTACTAATCCACCAAATCTTACTATAGTCGTTTTAAAATTTGGTTGACTTTGAAATATTAGTTCAGCTTGTAATAACAGTTTGCCATTCTCTGTGTCGGGTTGTGGGTCTGAATTTTCATTAACCTCGATGCCTAAATCTCCATAAACACCTGTAGTGCTGATATAAATTACTTTGGATATTTGATACTGATTAATAGCCGAGATGATATTGTTAATTTTCTGCAGAAACAATTCCCCCTCTTCCGCCTTAATTTGGGGTGGGATGCAAACCACCAGTAAATCACAATCAAAAAAATCAGGATTAGATTCACCAGCGTTCTGATCAATCTGAATAAGAAAAGGTATTATACCCACATCAACTAGCTCGCTTAGTTTCGATTTGGAAGTTGTTGAACCTTTTACAGCAACGCCTTCCTGCAATAATGATTTAGCCAAGGCAAAACCGAACCAGCCGCAACCTAAAATACTTACCGTCATTTAAAGCAAACATAAAACATCATTGGCAGCTTTCAGCATGTATGTAAACAATGTAGCGTCACCAATTGTCAGGCATAAAGCATAAATGCATTTCTTAACCCAGTATAACTTTTTAACAGTCTCAAACCCTGATATTTGTTATAGAAACAAGACATAATAACATCATGACAAGTTTAGAATCTAACGAAAAAAAAACGAGGATAGTGATTGTTGGAGGCGGATTTGCAGGCTTAAACCTGGCGCAAAATTTATATAAAACCAAAAACTACCATATTACCCTGGTAGATAAAAATAACTACAACTACTTTACCCCGCTGCTTTACCAGGTGGCTACAAGTTTCCTCGATCCTTCGAGCATTAGTTATCCATTTCGTAAATTATTCAGGGATAAGAATATTAATTTCAGGATGGCCGAATTTTTACGGGTTGACCCGGCAACACAAACCATTTACTTAAGCGATGGCGAATTGCAATACGATCAGCTTGTATTTGCAGCCGGCGCTAAAACCAACTTTTACGGTATTGAGAGCATCGAAAAAAATGCCATTTCGCTAAAAGGCATTGATGATGCTTTGAAAATGCGGAACGCCCTGCTTACCACGCTCGAACTGGCCGCAAAGGCAACCGACCTTGCAGAGCGTAGAAAACTGCTAACCATAGTAGTAGCTGGCGGCGGCCCAACCGGTGTTGAAGTGGCCGGCATGTTAGCCGAAATGAAAAGCTACATTTTAAAGAAAGACTATCCCGAGTTAAAGAATGCTAAAGGAGCCATTTATATTGTAGATGGCTCAGAAAACCTGTTATCGCCAATGAGTGATAAAACGCATAGCGAGACTAAGAAAGCCATGCTCGATTTAGGTGTACAGGTAAAATTAAAAACAAGGGTTGCCGATTATACCGACGGTATAGTACGTTTTGCCGATGGCGATGCCATTGAAGCCGGAACACTAATCTGGGCAGCCGGTATTACCGCCAATGTGTTCGAGGGTATCCCACTGGCAAGCCTGGGTGTGGGTAAACGCATGAAAACCAATGAATTTAACCAGGTTGAAGGTTTTGAGAATATCTGGGCTATTGGCGATATCAGCGTACAAATTACAGACCCAGCCTACCCGCACGGGCACCCGCAACTGGCACAAGTGGCCATACAGCAAGGTGTTACTTTGGCGAAAAACTTTTTAGCTGTAGAAAAAGGCAAAGCAATGAAAGCGTTTAAATATTTCGATAAAGGCGAAATGGCCATTGTGGGCCGCCATCATGCCGTGGTTGATCTGTTTAAACATAAGGTGCATTTGAGTGGGTTTGCCGCTTTATTTATCTGGTTGTTTATCCACCTTGTTTCGCTGGTAAATTATAATAACAAGGTACGCACACTATATAGCTGGGCAGTTGCGTTTATAACCCGTGACCAGGCGCTGCGAATGATTTTCAGACCTTGATGTGTTGGGTGCATACAGTCGAAAAAGTGTTATTATGACACATTTTACTGACATTTAAGTAATGCCCGAGCATCAAAAACTGGCTAATGTATCTATACCGTATTAAAAAACAGTATAAATTACGCTTTTTTACATAGCAACTACAATGGTTTACTTATCTTTGTAAAAGAAAAAAACAGGCTTCAATATTAATTATCACAGATCAATTCCCTGTAAATACAGGCATCAAATATCATATTTGCATCTGATAAAAATTCTAAAAGCCAATCATTTTTTGTTTAATTTTTACTTCTGAAGAAAAACCGGTTTTTTATGGTTATATTCAGGACGAACCTTTAATATATTTATGAGACAACTCAAAATTTCCCAATCTATTACCAACCGCGAATCACAATCACTGGATAAGTATTTAAGTGAGATTGCAAAAGTTGATTTGATTACCGCACAGGAAGAAGTAATATTGGCACAAAAGATCCGCGAGGGTGACCAGGCCGCTTTAGAGCGCTTAACAAAAACTAACTTACGTTTCGTTGTATCGGTAGCTAAACAATACCAAAACCAGGGATTGACTTTAGGCGATTTGATTAACGAAGGAAATTTAGGCTTAATTAAGGCAGCCAAACGTTTTGATGAAACCAAAGGTTTTAAATTTATCTCGTACGCCGTATGGTGGATCCGTCAATCTATTTTATCTGCCGTTGCAGAGCAATCACGTATTGTACGTTTACCCTTAAACCAAATCGGTTCATTAAGCAAAATTCATAAATCGGCTTCTAAATTAGAGCAGGATTTAGAGCGCCAGCCAACTCCTGAAGAATTGGCTAACGATCTGGAAACTACTATCGAAAAGATCTCTGATTCATTAGCTAACTCTGGCCGTCACGTATCTGTTGATGCTCCTTTTATCTCTGGCGAAGAAAATACTTTGCTTGATGTATTACAAAGCAGCGATGCCGGTACTGATAACGACCTGATGGTTGATTCACTTTCGCAAGAGATCAAACGTTCATTAAACGTTTTGGCCGAACGCGATCGCCAGGTAATTGCCTTGTTCTTTGGTTTAAACAACAACGCGCCTCATTCATTAGAAGAAATCGGTGAAAAATATAACCTGACCCGTGAGCGTGTTCGCCAGATTAAAGACAAAGCATTATTACGCTTAAAACAAACTTCTAAAGCAAACCTGCTGCAGTCGTACTTATAATATTAACTCATTTGAGTGTGAAGCCCCTGTAGGAAACTACAGGGGCTTTTTTGTGGATTGCAAATTAAAAGCCCTACCGTAACCCCACATCTTTTTCTAATAACGAATTTGTCATTTCGACGATAGGAGAAATCTTCTGTGCTTTGCAAAGTCAACATGCAGAACGCATAAGATTTCTCCTCGCCCCTGATGCACAATCCCATCGGCTCGTTCGAAATGACAACCTTTTTATGGGTATATGGTGTCTTTTAAAGGGACAAGCAACAGCATTATCAGCTTTAATAAAAATGAAAATTGAGGCAATTTTAATGCCCTTTCTGCTTTATATTACACACATCACACAATTAAAGGTTGACAGCAGCAATTAATCGAGTAATTTTGTCGACTTAATTTTAGTATGATCAAAAAGCCCATCGACCTCCTGCTGAAAGAATCGGCAGATGAAGGCGAGAACTCCTTAAAACGCACACTCGGCCCCATTAATCTTATCCTTATTGGGATAGGTATTATTATTGGTGCGGGTTTATTTTCATTAACAGGTATAGCTGCAGGCCAGCACTCGGGCCCGGCTGTAACTATATCATTTATTATTGCAGCGTTGGGCTGTACTTTTGCTGCCTTATGTTATGCCGAGTTTTCGGCCATGATACCGGTAGCAGGTAGCGCATATACTTATTCGTATGCCACTATGGGCGAACTGTTTGCCTGGATCATCGGATGGGATCTGGTGCTCGAATATTCTGTGGGTGCAGCAACAGTGGCCATCAGCTGGTCGCAATACCTAACCAAGTTTTTATCCTGGTTCGATCTTTACTTGCCTCCGCAACTTACCCTCTCTCCTTTTGAAACAGCCAAAGCGGCCAATGGCGATGTGGTGAGTGGCATTATTAACCTGCCTGCTGCATTAATTGTAATTATTGTTACCAGCATCATTATCCGTGGTACCAAAGGTTCGGCATTGGTTAACGCCATTATTGTGAGCTTAAAGGTTGGTGTGGTATTGGTATTTATTGCAGTTGGCTGGTCGTTTATTAATCCACAGAATTATCATCCATACATTCCTCAGAACACAGGCGTTTGGGGCAACTATGGCTGGTCGGGGATATTACGTGGTGCAGGTTTGGTATTCTTCGTTTTCATTGGGTTCGATGCTGTATCTACTGCTGCCCAGGAAGCTAAAAATCCACAACGTAACATGCCTATTGGCATCATAGGCTCATTAGTAGTATGTACTATCTTATTTGTGATCTTCGCCCATGTAATGACGGGCATGGCCAACTATAAAGAATTTATCGGCTCTGGCGCACCGGTTGCTATCGCGATCGAAAAAACACATTACCAATGGTTAAGCAAAGCAATTGTGCTGGCTATACTAATTGGATATACTTCCGTTATTCTGGTTGATCTGCTTGGTCAGTCCCGGGTGTTTTTCTCAATGTCGAAAGATGGTTTATTGCCTAAGGTATTTGCCGATGTACATCATAAATTCCGTACACCCTGGAAATCAAACATTGTGCTTTGTGCTTTCATAGCCCTGTTTGCGGCTTTTGTGCCCATTCGCGTAGTTGGTGAAATGACGAGTATTGGTACCTTGTTAGCCTTTGTAATGGTTTGTGCCGGTGTATTGATTTTACGTAAACAACAACCAGATGTTCATCGTCCGTTTAAAACCCCATTAGTGCCATTGGTGCCTATACTGGGTATTTTAACCTGTTTTGCCATGATGACCTTCTTGCCCGGCGATACTTGGTTAAGGCTGATTATCTGGCTGGCTATTGGCTTGGTTATTTATTTTACTTACGGCAAAAAGAATAGTGTATTGGGCAAAGCATCGCGGCAATAGCATACTGCTGGCTCTTTAATATCGAACACCGAATGCCCAATATTGAATAATGAAGTTAAACTTCGATGTTCGAAATTCAATATTCATTATTCGATATTGTTCAATTCTTAAAATATTTTAAAGCGTCTCTGCTTATAATGGTGTGCATTAATTACACGTAATTGATGCACACCTCTTAGTTTCACTTCTTTACCCTGGTAATTAAATTCAATATCATTTGAATTGGATGTATCATCGAGCCTCGCTCCTTTTTCATAAGATGAATCATCAATATCGCGCGGCTCTTCGTTGCCAACCAATCGGCCTACCTCGTAGTGAAGTACCACTATCATTACAATATAGAATAAATACTTGGGTTTCATGATCTCAACTTTTTATAGTCAACCAAACGGCGAATGATTATTGTTTAACCTCATCCACCTTCACTACCTCATATACATCTTTACCATCCTGTTGAATAGGCTGATAATAAGTTTCGCCAACTTTAACGTAGGTAACATCCCCTACTTTTGTCTCCTTACCACCTTCGGGCAAGCTGGTAACTATAGAGCCAGCTGTTGGCGGAACAACGGTATACCCTTTTGATGATTTCTCGTAAAAAGTACCACCATAATAATAGTTATTGGTGGTAGAGCCTGTAACCACTACGGTTTGTGCCGAACTTGGCAGCGTTGTAACTACTGCACCAACCGGAGCCTGCACAACGGTATAGCCGCCATTACTCTGCGTATAATAAACACCCTGATCATAATGATACTGCTGATTTGCTACAGTCACAATAATGGCTGTAGTAGCCAATGCTGCTATAAAGAAACCCCATGGATGATAAGCCGGCCCCCAATAAAACGGACGATATGGATGATAATAATATGGGTGATAGCTATAAAAGCTTCGGCCGCCGTACACATAAGGTGGCCTTGTATAAGGGCGATAATTATTTTGCCTTACCACAGTATTGCGACTGTTGTTAACGTTAATATTTACGTTGGTATTGCCGCTGTTAATATTTGTACGGTTGCCATTATTGCGGTTACCTGAGTTATTGTTATTTATTCTGTTGCCGTTATTGTTTGCAGTGTTGTTAGGCCGGTTAATGCCGCCTGTATTGGGCCTGTTAGCTCTATTATTGTTCGGTGTTCTACTGGTAGAGCCCGAACTGCCAGGCCTTGACATGTGGCCGCCCCTGCGTTGAGCAAATGCGCCGGATATATTACATATTGATACAATTAGTAAATAGGCTATTGAAACTCTACCAATCGTTAATAATTTGTTTACAATCATTTTCATATTGAGGTTATTAAGTAAAAACAAGGGGTTAATTTTAAAATACAGACCAATTACTGTAGTTAGTTTTTTTATTCAAATAAAGCACTGTTTAGGCAGATGTAGCTATTTACAAAGGCTTGTTTTGTTGCATATTTAAAAATGCAACTTAAGGGGTTAAGGAAAGCCCGCTCAATGAAGCTGCAAATCCTCAAAAAATACCTTAAACAAAAAAGTCAGGCCCTTGCGGACCTGACTAACAACCTATGAAAAACATGTGCCTATCTTTACCCCTAAATACTAAGCACATTACCAAATTTGAGGAGCTTTTATCATATCCCCAATTAATTATTACCTTTTTAAGTATCACATTGAAATTTGAAACTGCAAAAAATTTGCACCCTTAAATTTTGTAACCAATTGCCAACCTCAGATAAGGATACTTCTTATTAATATCATCATAATCTCTATAATAACCCTTAAGGTTAAAGAAACCACCTTCTGCCCCTACTGATACTTTATTAAATATCCTATACCTGGCTTCTGTTGAGAAGGTATGCAAAAAGTAACTTGATTTACTACCATTGAGTGTTACAAACCAACCACCCTGGTAATTAATTACGCCCGTAAACCTATTGTTTACCAATATTCCCCCATGTGCAATTAAGCTTATACCGGGCCCGTAGTCGTAATTACGCCCCTCGCCATAATATAAATATGCATCGGGCACTGCTCCCAGTACTATTGCACCTGTACCGAAGCGGGTTAAAAATTTCACCTTATCATTAACATCATATTCTGAATATAGGCTGAGGTTAACGCTTTGCCCACCATACTCAAATGATGAGTTATGGTAAAAATCATAGTTGAGGGTTAATGACAATAATTGCTCCTGCTTTAAAGTTGAATTGAGCTCCCATGATGATAGTAAGCCATTTACACGAACCGTGTTTAATCGTGCTGTATCATCGGCCCCCATTTCAACCATGATATCAAAATTATTAAATGCCTTTTTCGATTCGCGATATGGGTCGCCATAAAGCAAGCGCAGCCTGGCATACCAGCCGGTTTTGCCTTTGGTAAACAGCCCCTCATTCTTCTCACTGATCTGCCTTGCCCCCAGGTCTATTATACCAACTACACTTGTTGTATCCAAATCTGTATCTGGTTCATGCGATACCTTACCCCATTTACCATCAAGCAACCTGTTAAAACCATTCATTGGGTTTAATAAGAAACCAGCCACTTCGCTCATCTGCCTTTTAAAACCACGTTGATGCTTATTCACAACCCGGTTAGAGAGGCGGTACGTCATTTCACCCAATGATATCCCGCCGAAACTGGTATTAATAAAATCGTTAGGGGCCGGGTTGTGAGTTTCGCCGGCAATTTCCCACATAAAACTTCCCGCAAAGGCCGCTGGTGCTGATTGCCAGAACGAGTAACCATTACTCCTGAAAGCACTGTAATACATACTCCCTTGGATTGGATGTGCAATTTGGTTGGTGGTGAAATTATTATCGTCCCACTCCCAGCTGCTTGGTTTTAGGTTATGGCCTATACTTTTAAATGTTATATGTGCAAAATCGGCATCCCTCACAAAATAATTATACGACCAGGGGATAATTTGCGCCAGCATTAACTCGCCGGATGCCCGCCAAAAATGCTTTTTCACAGCCTGCGGTTTGTATAATGTGGAGGTATCTTTTAAGATCTTTGTTTTAGTTGTATCGGTCGCATCAGCAAAAACTACAGATTTGCAAAAAAATACTGTTAATAGCGTTATTAACGAAACTAAAAATTTCAAGATCACCCTATTTCGTTTCATTTTTAAAACTTTAATGAGTGTACAATTCCTATTAATTAGCACTAGATCCTTCAGGGGTTTTCTTACCAAACAAGGCATGGCCAATTCTTGGCAAAAGGTTAGTAAATACCACATTACATTGTATGGCATTATAACTTTGGTTCTCACCGGGCCGGGGTAAAAACTCATTAGAATAAGATAACTCTAACTGACAGTTATTTGTAATCCCATAACCTATACCTGCAGAAACCCTGTTTCGATCGAACAAGCCGCTGCCGCTTACCTTACTGCTGGTTTTAAAGAATAATTCTTCGGATCCTATACCGTAAAATACCCCTTTTGCAATTACGCTTCCATTTAGTGGGTAAACAACTTTTATTTGGCCCCGTAATCGGTCAACTGCCTCAAAAACAGAATCCACGTTTTTGATATGCCTGTCTTCTATACGCCAACGCGTTGTGAGGATGAGGCGCTTTCGTTTAATGTAATAGATGGCTTGTGCTGCGCTGCGCCACTCCGGTGCCTCTCGCTGATCGATCTCGGGGACATATTTGTTATAATAAAAAGCATAAAAGAACGAAAGTTTCCATTTATCATTAGGGTTATAATGCACCCAGGCCCGCGTGTATAGTTGTGCCAAACTGCTAAACAAACTTGTGTGGCCCGGTTTTGTAGTCCAGCTTTGCCCCACATTAAATTCTAATGACCACTTTTGGCTCAGATCATGGCTAAAATCGATCTCATTATTAGCCTGGTTATAACTTTGTGTCTGGGCATATACCCCTAAAGTCGTTAACTGACTTACGATTGTTAAGCACAAAATTATAATACATCTACGGTTCATCTAAAAAGCAACTTATTATAATTAAAAGAAATGTAAGAATAGATTACTATTCTTTATTTCATCGCAAAAACGGTAACGTTCGCACGCCCTCTCGCCACGCCCCTTGTATCGTACCAAAAATCAATTCTTCTTATTTTGCGCTGGCCAACTCCGCGAAGGTCTATTATCCGGCTTTCACCACCCTGTGGAATATCCATCATGGTTTCAATGTTGTCTGGTGCACCGTCGGCGTAGGTTACCACCATCTTTACCATCCGTAAAGGAGCATCGGTTACCTTAAATTTCACCGCCCTGAAGTTATTAAATGGCTCGCGCACAATTATACCGTCATGGTCTGCTGTAAATCTGGCCTGTGTGGTGCCAATAATTTGCCAGCTACCTACCGGCGCAGCCCTTGGTGTGCGTATTTGCTGGGCTTTTACCATTTGTGTAATAAGCAACGCCAGTGTTAAAAATGTAAATAGTGTTTTTTTCATGTATGTAGTGTTTAAGGTTTTTATTAAGATCGCTTCAGATTATGAACACCATGCCAATGGGCATTAAAAGAATGTATGCTACCCATTACAATCTTATAAAGTAGTTCTGTAACAGGTTAATAAATGAGTAAGTCACGCTCTACTCCGCCTTCTTTTTAGAGGCTGTACTGAACACATGGGCGATGGTTACAAAAAATGTATTGCCCTGAAAACGGTTTACCGCACTAAATTCGTCGAACCAGCGCAGGCCAAATAACATTCTCGATTTTGTCAATAATATATTGCCTTCCAAACCAGCTGAGTAAACATGGTCTTTACCCGGCAGGTAAATACTGTTTGCATAAGGAGTAATTATCGCAGGTGCCGGCAACTCATCATTAGAGGTCTTAAATTGCATATAATATACCGCCCCCGCTTTGATAATTGAACTTGGAATTTTAGAGCCATTAAAGGTATACCAGGTTTTGCCAAGGCCACCCTCTATCGATAATATGTCCCCCGGCTTGATGTCGGTACCTTTTTTATCATTATGGATCTCATAAGAAAACAGGGACGAAAATGAGATCGAGCCTTTTGGATCAAGCCTCAAAGTTGTGCCGGTTTGAAACTCATTGGTAAACATACCCAAACCTGCGTTGCTGCTGCCCCCAAATTCGTATTTACCGGTAGGTATATACATGCCATAACTGAAAACAACATCAGCAACCTTTGTTTTCCAACCTAACTGGAATGGTTGAAGATAGGTATCACTATAAGCAAATGAACTTTTAGAATCTACGTTATTACCTTGAATCCTGTTTTGGGCAAAAGGCAGTAATACAGATGCGCCATAATTTGCGCCCAGAATTTTCAAACTGCTTACATAACTGCCGCCCACACCGGTAATAAACATGTTGAAATTTGGTTCGGCTATTTTATTACCATTGGCATTTTTTAGGGATGAGGCATCATAGAAATAAAGGGGTACAAGTAGTGAAAACGTTTCGGCAGGTGCTTGCGAACCCGCATCGAGCCCTATACCGCCCAGTAACCTATCACCTTTAAGTTGGGAAAATCCTTTTTGTGCACTTATGCAAAGCAACAGGCAAGTTATTATTGACAGTGTACTTTTATTTTTCATAATGATATGGGTGTTGTTTAAAACAAAGGAACACAACTAATGATGCATTTAATCGTGTTTTTGCCATGCGGTTGGTTGCATTTTTAAAAGTGCAACAATAGTGTTTGCCTGTTGGCTGCAAGTTTGGACGGCTTAAACTCAAGTGTGACTATCTGTTTTCCTTTTTCTGTATATCACACGCATAACCGGTTTTTGTGCCCTGGTATTTTTAACCGGGAGCATGAGATATAATATTGCCAGAAACCTTTTAAGCTTTATTACATAATCGCTGTAAAATCTCTTTTTAGCCATCTTCTGAAATATTCAATACATTTAATTAATCTCAGGTAAGGGGCGTAATGAGATTTGAAATCGCGTAAATACTATTTAGAAAAAAATCATGTAATTCATGGTTATTCCGGGTATATCTTAATCTTCAGCCATATATGCGGTGGTTAACCCTATTGCTACAAGAAGGTATGATAAATTGGCTGCGAATAATATTTCCTGGTAAACAGCACCAGTGATGCCGGTATTTTTGCTACGTGCAGATAAGTTTGGGTAGCTAAACAGCAACCAATCTAAATTAACAACACAGTTAAAAATTGTGCCGGGAAATAATAACCTTTTTTCATTTCAATTTAAAATATCTACTTATTGGTAACCAATACAAAAAAACTATACATTTTGTATTTTAATGCTTTTTCGGTTAAAAAAGCCGTTGCATTTTTAAATGTAGAACCTATTCTAAATATGAAACGGGTTAATCTATGCCCGGTGTTTGCTCTTTTTGAGGGAATTAAAGTATTCTGAAGGTGAAAGGCCTGTAAATTTAATAAAGGCACGGAAAAATGTAGTTCTGGAGGTAAAACCAATTTCCCAGCATATACCTTCAAGTGTCAGCTGCTTCCATTCAATATCATCAATATTATTTTTGAGATATTCAATTCTTCTCAGATTGATAAAGTCCTGAAAATGTAGTTTAAACTCACTGCTGATTAAGCTTGATAAATGGTGTGCCGGTATACCGGTTTGTTCAGAAAGGTCTTTTACGGTTATACCCTTGTTTAAATAAGGTTTTGTTTGCTTAAGCACATCATCCAATATCAGTAAATATTCGTCCTTCTTTTTAGAAGTAAAAAGCTGTTTTACAATCAGAGATTTATCAGAGTCAACAAACTCCTCCACAGCATGCCGGGTAAATGTATGCGGGTTTACAGTTAAATTAAGCCCTGCATGCTCAAGGCTGTATAAAATATGTGGGTTAGATATTAAAAAAACTAATGTTATAAGCAGGATAAACGACATGGTAGTATCGCTCACAAAATCGAGACTGATAAAACTGATGTTTACAATACGTTGTACAAGCAGTAAACTAAACAATAAGATTAAAGTAATATTGAAAACCTTAACCCAATTAATTAACCTGTGGTTGTAGTGCAATGGTATGGTATGCCTTTTACGTTCAAAATTTATAATACATACACTTTGTAAAAATGTATAAAAAAGCCATAACATTGATTTACCTATAGACAGATCATAATATAAATCGGCATGGGTTACGTTAACAAACCAGTTAACAGAACTATCGGTTAGCGCCCTTTGAATGGCTTCGGGGTTGCGCAGGCTTAAATTGGTTAACACTAAAATAATTATCGCAAACGGCACAAAGTTTACCCAGTCATATTTCCGGTACATATTTAATGGGTAAAAAACATTGCGGATATATAAGTAGGCGCTTGGTGCCACCAGGTAGGTAATTGATTTGGCTATAATAAATAAAAAGGGAAGATCAATCAGCATATTCTGCATGTAGCAGAAGTTATATATAGAGCACAATGACAGGCTGAAGATGCACAAACTGAGATAGAAATTTTGCAGGAAATACTTTTTCGATGAGATTAATACAACAGACACTCCTACTCCAGCCAATCCGGTTGAAAAGAAGAAAAAGGGTAAAAGTTTTGAGTCCATAGGTCGAGTTTTTTATTAATGTTAACGAAAGTTTTTAACCGTGGGTTACAACCTTTAGGTGTAAACCTTGTTTCAAATCACTAATTAGGGGTAAAATGATATTATGAAACAAAAAGTATTATTCTATATTATATAGAGAGGGCCTTATTATATAGTAATATTTGACCCTAAGATATTACGAGTTATATCTTTTAAAGAAACTATATTAATATTTATGGTTTCAAATTATAATCTGAACCATTACAAATCTCTTTTAAAGTACGTTGTTGGCGTTTCGCCGGTAACTTTTATAAATGCCCTGTAAAAGGTAGTACGCGAATTAAAGCCCGCTTCGAGCGCAATACCTTCAAATGTATAGTTCGCTATTTTTTGCCCGCTGATACTATTAATAATATATTCAACCCGGTATTTATTAATTAAGTCCCTGAAACTAAGATGAAACTCGGTATTAATAGTTGCCGATAGTACATGCGTGGGTATATCCAGGTCTTCGGCCATCAGTGCCAAATTATAACCCTTGTTTAAATAATGTTTTTGATTTTGCAACAAATCGGCAATAGCATCTTTTACGGTTTTTAATTTTTCGGTTTTATCCGCAACCTTTTGCTCCGTATTAGTTACCAAAACTAATTCTTCATCAAAACTATAAAGCACTCTGGGCTTTAAAACCAGTATTACAGAAATGGTTAATAATTGCAGTGATACAGATACGTTAATAAAATCTTGCAGTGTATTAAAGTATAAGCCTAAAATGCTGGTTAAAAGTATCAGGCTAAATGTTGCGGTAGTTAGCAAACTGTACAATTTTAGCCAATTGATTAGGACTTCGTATTTCACCCTGATTTTGTGCGAGGCCGCAGATAAAAAATCGGTAATAACTTTCCATTGAAAATAAACATATATAAAAGCAATAATGGTGCGGAATATGAAATGGAAATGCGGCTCTAAGAAACCTTCGCGCAGGTAAATAACTTCAGCCCTGTGCGCCTGATAATACTGAATTACCTGTAGTTTATAATCAGTGCCTCTTAGATAAAAAGGCATCAGCTCAATTAATAAAAAAAGGCAGGGAAAGAAATGCACCCAATCAAATTTCCTGAATTGTGTTTCGCCATTAATTGTGGTACGCACATACAAATAAGAAGCCGGGGCCACCAGGTACATAACCGGCGCAACAAGCCTGAACAAATGTGGCCATACAAAAATAAGATGCGAGTACATGATGGCCATATACAGGCAAAACAGTGCATACGATATAAGTGATACACCAAGTAATCGTTTATTGAAGGTGTTTTTTTGAGGAAACAGCAACAGTATTAAGCTTACAATAACACCATAAACAGATGTTATAAGCATAAATCCTGCAATAAAATCAAATCTCATTTGCAAAATCCAGAATCGTGATAATATTTTAAGGTAACAGCAATAACAGTTTTTTATACGAAGCTTATTATCTTATAGTTATTTATTTTATCGCAAAAAGAAGAACAGCATTGCATTTTTGAATCAATATTAACGTTTAGTTATCCACACTTGTCCAAAATGTTAAGGTTTACACTATAAAAAAATGTACCACATTATTTTATGTATCATATTTAAAACTGGAACTTATGAACAAGCTCAATACAACAGGTTTAGGCAACAAGCGCTTTATATTTAAACTATAAATAAGCACGCTTTACCCCTGATAACTGGATTTATGAGCAAAAGACACACTATTGATTTGGGGTTAAGACAGGGGTATGAGGATGCCCGTATTAATGCACTAACCCGATACAGGATAGCCGGTACCCTGCCGGAAGAAATTTTTGACCATTACGTACAAATGGCCACCCTGATTTTTAGAATCCCTGCCGCTATTATTGCTTTTGTAAGTGCCGACCTGGTGCATTATAAAGCAAGCATTGGAGTAGGCAGTACAGCCCACAGTACACGCTATGGAATTACGTGTGCCGAAACTATTGATTGCGGGAAAGATATACATACGGTTGACCTGGCAAAAATCAACTATGGCCCAAGCCCGTCAAACTCTGATTCTGAGCCTGTTTACAATTATTACGTGGGTACACCCATTGTTACAGCCGATGGATATACGATAGGCTGTTTAAGCCTGCTGGATCATAAAGTACGGAAACTTACCGACGAACAGCATTCGGTATTAAAAATATTAGCCTCAGCTGTAATGGATGCTATTGAGGAACGCCTTAAAAATTTGCAGGATAGGGAGCGCAACCAATGGTTCTCAAAAACCACACAGGAGGGCATGTGGGAATGGGATATTTACCAGGATAAAATATGGTGGAACTCCGGCTTCAGTATCATCTTCGGCTATCCTCCTGCTACATCAAACCATTATGATTTAAATTTTTGGTGCAGCAGGTTTGAGGAGAATGCCTGTGGTAATATGAAAGATATAATGAACTCATTTATACTGGATGGCGAGTATCTCTTTAAAAAGGCCGATGATTCACTGGCGCATGTGCTTGTTAGGTCGGTTATAATCAGGGACGATTTTGGCCAGCCGGTAAAAGTGATCGGATCTATGCTTGATATCAGCGAACGGTTTAAAAACGAAGAGCTAAACCGCAAGGCCAATCAAGACCTGATGCGGAATAAGGATGAATTTATAAGCATAGCCAGCCACGAAATAAAAACACCTATCACCATTATTAAATCGTATTCGCAAATTATAAGAAAAGAGGCTGAGCGCGATGTTTACGATGATACCAATTTGCGGGTTTATGCCGAGCGGATTCAAAAGCAAAGTGACAAGTTGCTAAAATTGGTTGAGAACCTGTTAGACATATCCCGAATTAATACCGGGAAAATGGTTATCTATCCCGAAACATTCGATTTTACCAAACTGTTGGACCAAACACTTGATGAGCTGGATGCCAGGTCTGGAAGCCACATTATTGAACTTACGGGGGATACACCATTACGTGTATATGCTGATGAATTTCGCATTGGCCAGGTATTAACCAATTTAATTACCAATGCTATTAAATATTCGCCAGGTGCCGAACGGATAATCATCAATTGTGTTAAAAACACAGAGAATAATACGGCAACTATTTCTGTGCAGGACTTTGGCAAAGGCATAGCTAAGTGCGACCAGGAAAAATTATTCCAAAAATTCGAACGTATTATCAATATGCACGAAAACCAGGTTTCGGGAACCGGCCTTGGTTTAAGCATTGCTATGGAGATTATGAAACAACATGGAAGCACCATTATACTGCAAAGCGAAGAAGGCAAAGGTTCTACATTCTCATTTGAACTGATGCTCTCTCCTGCGTTCAGTTCACATCTTAATATATAGTGACATTTTGTTGTCAGCAAAAAAGACTTTTAAGACAATAAAAGTGGAACAAGGCACGAATGAAAAAAGCATCGGATTTACTACTTAATATACTAAATATCAAATAAATATAATTATACCAATTGGTACAATACATACTTTTAAATTTGTAACATCGAACAGGTGGAATATGTGGAACGTTCCAGTATTTTATTAAATATTATTCGCTTTCATTTACGTTAGATTTTTCTGATCTTGAAACCAGGAAATAGCCTGCTGATAAAGAAATTATTAAAGCCGCAATAGCGAATTCTGCTAAAGGGGTTACTTCCTCCATATCAAATATTAAGATTTTCCTTGTTACTGCAATAAGCCCTACAATTAATATAATTTTAAGTTTAGTAGAGTGATTATGCGAGAAAACTTTAATGGTCTGGATAATTTCAAGCGTTAACAAAATAGTAAAAAACACCCCCGCAATAGATCTGCCCTTGGCCTCCAGGACGTATGTTTTATCCTGGATACTATGAACCAACCTAAATACAAAGCTGAACATCAGATCTATTGTCTGGTAGCAAACAAACAGCATAGCTATGGCCATTAGTGCATAAGAAATATACTTTTCAAAATATCTAAAGAAGTTCTCCATACATCATCAATAAAATTATTAAACCTCGGCCTGTACACTAATCCGGCCATTCTGCGCTGCAATTAACAGTGCTTCATAGTCTTTCTCAGTTTGATCGGCATAGCCAACCGCGAAACCGGCAATGGCCTCAGCAAATACATCGCTTTTGCCAACATAACCGGCAATTTCGGGCGACATGCCACTTTTTGCATGTGATTTGGCCAGCGCCCAGCCGCATAGCAAGGCGTAATTTGAATATATGCCAGGTGTGAAATTGTCAATATTGGCGCTTGCCTTCATGTCGCGCAATTGCCTTACGTAAAAGTCGCGGCCTTCATTTGATCGTGTCCACCCTAAAAAAATATCGCTTACTGCCTGCATCAACTTCTGGCCGTTCACAATGCGCTCCCCATGATTTTTGTAGGGTGTTTTGGGATTGTAAGATTCCAATACCGATTTCTTAGCTTCTTTAAACTGCAAAATCAGTGGATCATCATCTTCGGCCATAAATAATGCGATGTAACACCTGGTACCTACGCTGCCTACTCCTACCACCTTAACCGCAACATCCACAAGGCGAAACCTTCGCAGCAAGGCTTTTTTATCATCTGTAATATGTTCGAGGTAACCATCAAAAAACACCTGTGCTTTCTCAAACAATTCACCATTATCCGGCAGGTGATAAATTAATGGAGGTTCATCAACAATCTTTCTTTTACCATCCTGCATGGCTGATAATTTGGGAAATGCGTTTTCCTGTGTCCGGCGCTTTGCCTTTGAAGCAGCCAGTTTAAAACGTTTGGTAAACTCCTCTTCACTCTTAAATAATTCCAGGATTGTTTTCTTATCGAGGCGGCTATACCAAATATCCAATTGATGCATGGTGGCGTATTTTTGCATCTTTTCGGCATACATTTTCACGGCGCTAAACGCTGCTTTCTTGTTTTCCTTATCTGCAAATCCCCTATACCTGCCGGCAAGCACAATGCTTGCAGCTAATCTTTTTAAATCCCACTCAAACGGGGCACTCAGGGTTTCGTCAAAATCATTGATATCAAAAACCTGTTTCCGCTCGGGCGTGGCGTAACCGCCGAAATTCATTAAATGGCAATCGCCGCAAGATTGTACATATATACCACTATTGGGTGTATACGACAGGTCTTCAGCCATAATAAGTGCTGCACCTCTGAAAAATGCAAACGGCGATTGCAGCATCCGCGAATGCCTTATCGGTACCAGATCCGGCAGTCTATCCTCGTTTGAATCGATGATAAGGCTAACAGGGTCTACCCTATCGGCCTTATCATACGCACTACTGCTATGCGCTTCTCTTGGCGTTTGTTCACGCTTGGTTTTACCATCATTAGATCTTTCTTCTAAAGTAGGCAGCGGTTCCCAAACTTTTCTTCCTTGTTTCATATCAATACCTTTCCCAATTCAGAGGTACAGCGTTATTACTTACTGATTACAACCACTTCGTAAGCATCTTTACCATCCTGCGAAATTGGCTGGTAATAGGTGTTATTGTATACCATGTACTTTTTGCCATCAATTTCCTGTTCGGCAGATCCTTCGGGCAATTGTGTAACAGTGGCCCCTACCGGCGGCTGAACAACCTTAAATGATGTTGCACTTATTTTTGTGTAGTAAGCCCCTCCGAAATAATAGTAGGTAGTACCGTTTGTAATTACCGTTGTATATCCCGATGGCAGCGAACTAACCGTAGCACCAACCGGAGCCGGTACCACTTTATAACCGCCAGAACTTTGCACATAATAAACGCCCTCATCATAATGATACTGTTCGTTCTCTATGCTGATAACAATGGCCGCCGTAGTTAAGGTTGCTACGAAGAAACCTATCGGGTGCCAGTATGGCCCCCAGTAAAATGGCACAAAGGGGTGATAAATGTATGGCATTGGCACAATTGGCCTTGGCCCGTATGGATAATAAGGATGCGGCGGCGGTGGAGGCGGCGGACCAGGATGTGGCCCAGGACCCGGACCTGGAGGATGCGGGTTAGGACCCGGGCCCGGATGCGGACCAGGTGATGGCCCGGGGCCGGGATTAGGATGTGGATTGGGGTTTACAGGTTTGCGCGTACCAGAGCCACCGGCACCGGGGCGCATACCACCGCCATTACCGCCGTTAAAACCGTGGAAACCACCTCCTCCGTTAAAGCCTCCGCCCCCGCCGCCGAAACCATGAAACCCTCCATGATGAAAGCGCTGGGCCAAAGAGCGATCTGGTGAGAAAATAAATACAAGAAGGCCAAACATAATAACAACCGGGCCTTGTTTTCTGATCAAATTTTTCATGACAATACCTTTTGTAAATTGTTATTGGTTAGCCGTTGGTTTAATAACTATCTTTTGTGAATTTGGCGGCACTATAAATTCAAATACCGAAGCAGGTATATCCGTATTAATATCCCAGCCCGAATAGATAGCCTCAAATTGAGGTGAACCCGGCCTGTTATTGTAAACAATTACCATTTTGGCCGGCAAAAACATCACATCATTTTGTATCCAAAACTGGTAGGTCATGGTAGAGTCTTTACCTGCTATGTGAAAACACTCCTTACCATTAACCATTGATTTACCAACGAGCGACAAATTAATAGCCGTTGATTTAATATCTTCTACAAAGGATGGGTAGAAAAAATCGGCTGCGGGTACTTCAATGCCATAAGTTTTGCTTAACAGCTGGATAGTTTCCAACGATGTAGCCGGTACATTATCGATATTGCTGTAGTCGTTATTATCGTACGAATAATAGGTTATTTGCTTCCCATTATAAATTAAGGCATGGCGCTCATTTTCTTCTTTATTATCAATCATTAATTTATCCGGAAAATGCGCATAAACCTCTTCTTCCTTCGATCGCTTAACAAGCCCGTAAGCATCAGTTGGTGTGTCATAAAATGCCTCTACGTGCACCTTGCACGATGTGATACTTTTTAAAGTATTACTCATACGCTGCATAATATACAAGGCTGATGTATCAACATTCTGGGCTCGTAAACTAATACCCGTTGCCAGTATCAGCCCCGATAAACATAAAATGAATTTAGTACGCATCTCTGTAAGTATTTAATAGTGATAAATTATCGGTTTACTTGCCCTGCTTTACAGGTAAAGGCTGTTTCCAAACGCCATTTGTCACGGCTTCTTTCGGCCCGTACAACCGTACTACATAATTAAACGGACCCGATGCCGGGCTTGGCAACCAATTGGATTCCTTATCTTTTCCGGGCGAGGTTGACTGTAAATAAATGATCAGGCTTCCATCTTTTTCATATTTCAAGGCTTTGCTCCTGTCGCCTATCGAGTAGCGGTTAATTGGATTTTTAACCAGATAACGCTGTGGGATAACGTATGCAGTAATGCTCCAGAAGTATTTCACCGGCGGGATCTGATCCTTAGTAAAAGTCAGTGTATACTTGCTTGTCCCCATCAGATACTTGCCGGTATTATCCCTGATACTGCCTGTATATACAGCTTCTTCTTTTGTATTGCCAAAAAGCCCCATAGCCGCAGCCGTAGCCCGGGTTAAATAGTTATTATGCAGATCTTCCCGTGTACCGAAAAGATTGATAGAACTAATTGTTTTAGCCTCGCTCTTAGCCAGGGTCTGCTGCCCATCTTTTATACCGGCATTAATAGCATCGGTAATTTCTTTCGGGTACTTGATCTTATCTGTTGCTAAACCCGGCGCAATGCCAATACTGGCAAATCTTTTCCGCAGGTTTATTTCTGATGGGTGTACACTGGTGTATTGCAACAATGAATTAAGCACACCAATAAATGCGGTAGAAGAATAATCTTTATCCTTCCACACAGGTAGCGGTAAAGCATATTTAACCAGCGCCGGGGCCGCTTTCTTTTCAAACTCGTGCAATGGCATCAACTTGTACTGTGCCTGGATGCTCTTTACATTAGGAATATCACTTTCACCTTTTACCTCTGTGCGGCCTAAAATGGTTACCAGGTTGGTTTCGCATTTAAATACCTTGTCAACTCCTGCAGGTTTATCGCCATGCCAGTTAGGGCCAACAATCATATAATTGCCGGCTTTAGTGCCAGTGGCACGTGTGCCTACATAAGCAAAATTATAAGTATACAAATCAATAAGCTGCATTACATAATACCGGTTGCTAATGTCGGGCACATGCAATATCACAGGCTCGGCAGTAAGGTTAAGCATAGCCCATGAGTATGGCGTGTCATCATTAGGCGTAACAATGCTGGTATCTGCAGGTGTAAACATTTTAGCATAATGCTTAAAACGATTAAAACCGCCTGCATAATCAGAATAGTTCTTATTGATACCATACAGGTAAATGGTTTTATAGTTATAAAACATTGAATAGCCATAAATCCAGGCATCTTTAGCGATAGCCCTTGCCGAATCAATATTCACAACCTGCGCCTTACCATTGATAGTCACAGTTGAGTTATTAAAATTACCCGGTTTTTTACCCTGACTATATCCGTCAGCGAACAGAAATACCGGAAAAAGAATAATGAGAAGCTTTTTCATTGTATACTTTTAATGAATTAAAACCAGCCGCTTATTTAGCAGTTGGGGCAACTAATCCATCTTTCACAACTTGCTCTGCCAATGCTTTTTCGTAGCCTTTCAGGAAGTCCTCCAGTGATGATGGATCGTAAGTTTTAGATTGTGCCGACCATACCAGTTTTTCTGAGGTGGCATCGTATAGGTTGGTTTCTATGTAATACACTTTACTGTTTTCATAATAGCCCGGTGAGTAGAAGCTGTTGTAACCGTAATTCCAGTAAGCACCAAAACTGCCATAATAACCAAAGCCCGGAGCCGGATACACACCTGTGCCTGGTACATAATGGGTTTCGGTTTCCTTGTTAACCAATGCTATTGTTAAAATACCATCGCAATTTTTATCACGAATGGCTTTCAAAACGGCATCTTTATCTTTATCGTTGCCGCTTGAATGGAAATCGGGAGGGAAAACATCCATACTTTTTACACTTGCAATACCCTTAGTGCTTAAGTATTGCGACATTCCATTTTCTACGGTTTGCTTAGCAGCAGCATTACCGGTAAGCGCCGATACAAACAGATTTTTGAATGCAACCTGGGTTACACCCGGTGCTTTGTATGAGCCAACAATTGAAGTACTTGATCCACAAGCCGAAACAAATAATACTGCAACCAGCAGTAAGTTGAGATAACCTAACTTTTTCATGATTTTTAGTTTTAAAGACGTTTATGTGTTTTCTATAAATGTTGTTTATTGTTTAAACTCTGTTACTTAGGGAATACCAATGCAAATACAGCCCTGATACCAAAGTCTGCCCTCGATATATCCGGTCCGGCTATTGGGATCCGTGGGCCTACGCCCAGTTGCACCGTTTGACTCCCCAGTTTGGTTACCCCTGTTATTATTGGATTTAAAAATCCGCTGAACGTACCCGTGTGCCAGTTTTCTGTCAACTCTGCATTTGCACCCAAACCGGCACCGCTTTTCCAGTTATGGGTAAAAAATGGCTGCATAAATAATTGGTTAACAGCCGATCGGTCTGATGCACCAACAACAGACCAGATCTGGTTAAATAACAACCCATAGGTAAGTGCACCTTGCTGCTTTAATACTAAAGCGCTTGGCCCAATACCAAACTTCTGCGTACCTAAATACTTACTGGTACCAGTTGGGATTAATAATGCCGGGCCAACTCCCCATATCAATCCGTTATTAATTTTAGTTGGTGCGAAGAATGCCGTTGCGGTAATATCACTTAAACCAGTTTGGCTTGTACCAACTCCTGTAATATTTGTTTGTGCAATAACCGGTAGGATAACCCTTACAATCATGTTCAAATTTGGGTTTAAAGAAACAGGCACAACCGGCTGGATATTCAGTGTGTTTTTAGAACCTTTGTTTGGGCCTATCCCCCAATCAGTATTGTTTTGAAAGGGCACACTGATTAGGCTTGCTACCGGGTTCGATAGCTTTTTGGCTAGTTCTTCTGCACTTTCTGCTTTGGCCGTATCCGGTTTACTTTTTTGCTGGGCAATAGCCAGCGTGGTTAGTAAAAAACCAAATACAACTGTTAATACTAAATTTTTCATGTTGTAAGGGTTAAATAATTAATTACGGTGCAGTAAAAAGCAAGCCCACCGTAATAGGGAACTGTGCTAAATGGTTGATATGGAATGCATCGTTGCTATTGGTGGCGTAATTATAAGCTACACTTACAAAGCCACCTACATTACGGTTAAACTTGCCTAACGCCCCTACTTCTGGCCTTACAACAAAACCCCAGTTATTTGAGCCAACGCTGTAAATGTTGAAGTAGGCGTTTTGTTCGCTATACTCTGCACCTAAACCTATACCGGCATAAGGCCTCACCATAGCACCCGGGAAATAATAGCGGATGCTGGCAGTTATGGGTGACGTATAGATCTGCCTGATCATGTCACTGGTTACTGCGCCGGTACCATCGGGCCTTTGGTAAGTTTGTTTTTTGAAGTATTGATCGAACGAATTGTAGCTAACTCCAATACCCACAGACACATCGGGCGTAATCATCCGGTGATAATCGAACCGGGCACCTGCCCAGCTGGTTTTGGTTAAGTAATTGCTATTGGTTGGAATGGACACCTCGTATCCAACAAAAAACAAGTCGCGACCGAGGTTAAGATCACTCTGAGCTTTAGTTTGCGTCTGGGCTTGCGCATAGTTGCAAAAACCTATTAATGCAACTATGATATATGTTAATCTTTTCATGATATGTCGAATTTTGATGTTATAAATAGGGAACTGTCCGTTAATTGGCTTTGAAATAAGGTGATTGCGTAAAGCCTTGATTAATTGAGTTAATACCTCTATTTAAATTCCCCCCCCACATCAGATCCTAAAGCGCCAAATGCTGTAGAGTTCCAGATCACCCGGTACTCGCGGTTAGTTTTAGCGTTCTTCAAATCATAAGCGTCGAGGATAACACTACCTGTTGTATAGGTGTAAACGGTAGTCCACGGGTAGTAATAAGGATAATACCCACCCCACCAATATGGGAACCAACCGGCATAGCCATCCCACCAGCCGGGATAATAAACATCAACATTTACTTGTTTGATAACCCCCAGGCGAAGGCCGAGATCGGGCTTGTTAAGTTTTGAGTTAGTAACAAATGTGTACCCTCTCGCCGTCATATTGGTTTTCACAGCATTAACCAACTGCTGTGCGTTGGCATCGGTAATAACAGTGTCTTTACCTGTACCACCCAGATTGATGACCGTATCAGATATGTAATAGGTTTTGTAAGTATTAAACGATACTGATTTATCGAAATTTGTTGACACGATAAAGTCGGAAGACAATTGATTATAATCGGGTTCTTTTCTGCACGATGCAAATCCAATTGCAACTGCAATTAATAAAAGAATATGTTTTTTCATGTTTAGAAATATTAGATTAATGATGTTGTTTTGGTAAATGAACTGAAGCCCGATTGGGCTTATTATATACTTATACCAATACCTACGGCATGTTGCCGTATACATGTAATATGTGTCGAAGTTCTTTACGTATCGACATCCAACTCACTGTTCCTGAACTAAATACAATTCGCATAATTATTATAAATTTTAGTTAAATAAATTCTCTCGTTACCGCAGCCAACTGCTGCCAAACACAATATAGTATGCCCATTTCTCTGGGCCACGTGCTACATCCGCGCCCATACGCAGGCCAAATTTTCGTGCTATGAGGTACCTGAAACCTGTGCCATAACTATACACCAGGTCGTTTGCAAACATGTCGCTCCATTTATCATAAGCAACGCCGGTGCCGCCATAAAACACGGCGCTCCAACGTTTATAAAAATCCCAGCGGGTTTCTACCTCAGACTGTAAAGTGGCTTTGCCCTGGTACCTGCCTGATGGCACCCCTCTTAAATTGACAAATGGTAAAGTGTAAAATGGTGGGCTGCCTAATGATTGTTGCCCCTCTATGCGCAGGCCACCTATCAGTTTTTTAAAAATTGGGGTATATCCAATAGCCGAATAATCGATTTGCCAGGAGTTGTAATCGCTGCCTAAAATGGAATTTGACCAAAAGAAATCTGCCTGGAGGCGCACCCCTTTATTAGGTGTAAAAATGTTATCGCGGCTATCGTATTGAAAAACACCTCCTACCTGACTGATGATGCTATTCAGTTCTTTCGAAGTGACAAAATCCGGCATGTTATCTCCCTTCGAAGAAATTTTCGCGTCCAGGAAAAGATATTGGATACCGGCACTCCACCTATTATTATTGCCAAATTGTTTCAAAGCCTGCAAATAGATGGGCACAACCTTGAAATTAAACTTGAATTCTTTTTCGCCTATAACGGGGAATGTATGATAAAAACTAAGGTTAAGGCTACCGTAAGCAGCCATTGCCCTATAAGTAATATTGGGTTTAGCAAATGTACCGCCCCTAAATAAACCAGCCATCCAACTGTTATTGGCTGTGTACATAGCCAAAGCACCTGTAATATCCGGGTTGATGCGCCTGATCCTTACCTTACCATTTACAGTATCAATAAGCGGTGCCCTTTGCTTTAAAAATACAGGCACCAGTGCGCCACCTATACCCCCTAATGCCGGTTCGGTAATTGGAACCGGTACTAACACAAATCCACCTGCGTAAATCATATAATTACTTAGATCGAAAGCATGATCGAGTGAATCTTTGAAAGAAACCTTATGCTTTTCCTTTTTCTTCGTAGTGTCTTTTGGAGCATCCTGCGCCATAACCGTTGCAACAGACAGGCAAAAAACACCAAGAATAATCAGCATAGATATGTGTCGAAGTTTCTTCATGTTTTTATAATCCAAAGCGATAGTTAACTGATATTAATAGTGATTTACGGCCTCCCAGAAAGCCTCCCTCTGATCTGAATTGCCAGTGATGGTTCAACTGATACTGCCCACCTGCCAGCATGCTCCAGTTAGAGGTTGCCCGTTTAATTAATGAGTATGATATAGATGCGTTTTGCAGATCAAGCCCGTTTATTTTGTCTAATAATTTTTCGGCAATCTGTTTGGTTACTATCTTTTGGGCGGGTGTAAGTGTTTGGTACCAGGCAGCAGTTTCATCTTTAATGGCCTCCAAATCGGGCTTGGCCGCATTGGTGTTTAAATCGCTGAATTGGATTGTACCCGTAGTAGTGCGCCCAATAAAAATCCCGGATGTACCTACCCAAAAGGTAATATTCCTATCGGGATGCGATTTGAAATTGATGGCGTGCCCAAAACGGCCGCTGTATGACCGTGTATGGATCGCGCCGTCAATTTTGTCTAAGAATGACCAGGTTTGATTAGCATCTATAATACCGAAAATACCATACATTGCCCCTCCCAGTGATACGCCGAGGCCTGTAGTTGGCCCTTTGAACTTAGCGGTACTCGAGAAGTTAATGGGCGATGTGATATTTACATTGGTACTTGCAAATGTTTCACCAACAATACCATAAACATTAAAGAATGGCAATGCCCACAGATCAAACCGCGTACTTACGGACTGAAAATTGGCTTTAACCTCACCAAATTTGATGAAGTTGAGTGGAACTAATGGACCGTCATTAAACCCCACCTGCAGATCGGAAATATTAATGAGTTGCGAACCGGTAAAATAATTTACCATTACCCCCGCCGGCAAAGGCATATCGATACCCTTTTTCACAACTCTTTTGCCCCATGCCGGAAACGTATAAGGATAGTTGGAATGTTTAATACTATCGATATACTTTTGCCTGATGGTGCTATCAGGCTTGGATTGGGCCAAAAGAGCTGCGGGTATTATCATACTAATAATTAATATGAGTGTCCTTGCCGTCATATTGGTAGGTATTAGTTATGCTTGGTTTTATCCAATTCGTCAATAAATGGAATATTATCCTGCACTTTCAACCTTACAATCTGTTGCAGGTAATTCTCTAACTGATAAAATTTAACTGCATTTTTGTCGCCTATTGTGCTTGCAAATTTGGGGAAATATGAACTTTGCAAGTCGGTAAACGCCCTGTCATTTGCAAATGTGCGTACAGCAAGTGCAGAAAACGCCTGTCCTTTCATGGTGTCATACCCCTTTAAATAATCGTTGACAATGGCTGCGCGTTTCTTACTTAAAGCCAGTCTTTTAGCCTCATAATTTTCATACAATGGCCAAAATTGTTTGCTTTGGGCAGCAGTCATCTGGATGTTTTGCTTTACCAGATCGGCTTTCTGTTTTTGGAAAACACTCTGTACAATGGCCAGGTCTTCATTACTAACCTGCGCAAATGCGCTAACAGTGAACAAGGTTACAATTGCTGCTAAAATGATACGTTTCATAGTGTGTGATTTTTATTGAGTTTAATTGTTTATGATTTAGATTTTCCGATGGCTATTGGGATACCCACGCCTAACTGTATGTATTGATTTTTTGCATTGAAAGGCACTTCGTCTTTGTACACATTTACAAAGCCTTGCGAAAAACGAAGATTAAGCCTTACGCCTTTGCCCTGGTAAAAGGCATATTGGATATCTGCGGCCACGTCAAAATCTACCAAGCCGTATTGATCACGTAAGTTGTAGGTGATGCTTTCTTTACCACCATCGGGCAGGGTTATTTTATATATATCTTTAGCGATGGTTCTAACTGCAAGCTGTGGACCTGCTGCGAAGCTTAGCCCTGTTGTTACATGATACCGCAGTAATGGGCTCAGCTCGAAATAAGTAAGCTTTCGCCTGATATCAGCATCTTCGGCACCCGGCACATTGGGTTGTAACTGATAAGCTAACGGAATTGCAGCAGCCCCTCTGGATGATTTAAAAATGAAGTAGTTACTTAGCTCCCATTGCCCTTTTAACTTTACATTGGTATACGCACCGATAATAAGGCCCGGCAGTAAATTGCTGCTTGGCGTGTTGGTTAAACCAGAGGTTTCCATACCAATATGGATCCCCAACGACAGGTTATCGTTGTGTATATTTTTACCAAACAATAAAGCCAGCAAAGCTTGCCCATGCACCGGTAAACAGTGCGCCGATAAGCACAATACCAACAATACATATTTAAAGGTTTTATACATCAGGCTGATTTTTAAGGCGTTTTTATTTGGGGTACTATACAAAGTAACCTCATTAACATGCCCGGAAGATGTATTTAGGGGTTCCAAATTGTTGCAATTCAAAAGATGCAACCCAATTTTTATGTGCAACAGCCTAAAAATCGATGAAAGATGGATTTTTTGAGGCTCTACATTTTAAATGAAGATCTCGCGCGTTTACAACGCGTGCGTAATACTTTCCGGCGATTGCATCGCCAGCGCATAAAACAACAAAGCATCATGGATTATCATGATGCTTTGTTATATAATTAAAAAAATTTAACCGGTGTATTTGAAACGATTAATTAGATGCCATTTTATTTGCAGATACAGGGGCTACATCTTTCACACAGCGGAAACCGATATGGTTAGATGCCGATCTGTAATCGCCTTTGCCGCGGGTGCCCACCATGTACCGGGTGCAATACTGGTCGGTACATAAAAATGAGCCGCCTCTTTGTACTTTCTTTTTAACGCCTGGTTCATCGGGATCATAAGAATCAGCCGGGCCTTTAGGGTTATTAGTTACTTTATTATTTGAAACAGTTTGATAATAATCCGGGCGGTACCAGTCATTACACCACTCCCAGGCGTTGCCTGCTATATCATATAAGCCATAACCGTTTGCAGGAAATTGTTTTACGGGGGCTAAGCCTTTAAAGCCATCAATACCTGCATCTTTATCAGGGAAAGAACCTTCAAATATATTGGCCATCCATTTGCCGCCGGGCTTTAGCTCATTGCCCCAGGCATATAATTTGCCTGATTCACCTCCTCTGGCTGCATATTCCCACTCAGCTTCTGTTGGTAAACGTTTACCTGCCCATTTAGCATAAGCAGCGGCATCCTGCCAGCAAACCTGCACTACCGGGTAATTATCTTTCCCTATAATATTAGTGTTCGGGCCTTCGGGGTGCCTCCAATCTGCGCCCTTAACGTAATCCCACCATTGCAGGTAATTGTTCAAAGGTACTTTTTGCGGCGGCGCTATAAATACCATAGATCCCGCTACCAGATTTTCTTCGGGCGCATCCGGAAATTCTTCGCGGGTTGGTTTTTGCTCTGCAACAGTTACATACCCCGTAGCTTTTACAAATGCGGCAAATTGTTTATTGGTAACCTCGGTAGCATCCATATAAAATGAGTGCAGGGCTACACGGTGAACCGGGCGTGCATCATTCATCATCTCGTGCCCGCCATCATTCATACCTACGGGGTTTACACCACCCATACTAAACTCGCCGCCATCAATAAATTTCATGCCGGCAGGCACTTCGCCAACACCGGCCGGTTTATCAAATACGGTTTCTCTGAACTCACGGCCGCCGCCTTCCATAAATGTGGCGCTGTCAGACCGTGTAAGCCCTGTTGGCCTGCACATAGAAGCTGCGCTGCCCGGAAAGTTTATCTTTTTAACGATATAGGTCTTTTTAACTTCTGTAACCTTAGCTGCAGAAGTAACATTATTTTCGGTTTTATCGGGATGGTTTTTACAAGCCTGTAAAGCCACCAGTGTTACTCCCAATAATATTAATGCCTTGCTTTTCATAGATGGATGCATCTTTATACCAAATTAGGTTTTTATAATTAATAATAGACCAATATGTACTACTAATTTACTGGGAATATTTTCTTCCAATCACTTTTCATACTTACTACATGCCATTTGTTGGCAGCAGCAGCGTTTAACGAAGCATTATCTTTTTCTTTATAAGCAAATTCGCGCACTGCATCATCATGATTAACCATTAATTGAAAGCTCGCATACTTATTACTTTGCGAAAATTTAAGCATCTGGATATCGCCACCGCTTTTTTCGTTACCGCAGGCAAAAACCGGTATTTTACCAATATGCCATTGTATGTTAACCGGCTTACCGGCCTTATCACAGATGGACGCGATTTTACCCTCGCGCATAATTTTGTGCGTAGCCTCATCAAACTTGTACTGTAGTTTTGTGCCTATCACCTGCTCTTTAGGGATACCATAATACCTGTCAGAAATTGCCCTTACGAACTCTATAGTCCCACCAGAACAGATGAACGTTTTAAACCCATTGCTGCGCAAATACTTCAATAATTCTAATTGTGGCTGATAAGTTGCATCCTGTACCGGGTATTTTTGCCTTTGAATTACATAATGGGCAGTATCAAAATAGAGTTTAACGGAACGATCAAACTCCTCTTCCGATGTACCCGACAGTGACTTTATGATAGCTCCTGCAATTACAGATTCATCTGCGGTAGCCAGGTAGGCTTTATCCTTTGTAATAATAGCCTTATAAGGTTGTTGTTGAGCCAGCTGTGGATTAGCCTGGATCATTTTTTTAAATGCAAGCTTTGCATATTCCAGTTCAATAGTGGGTTGCTCGGCCCAGAGTGTACCGTCATTATCGAAAGTGGCAATACGGTCTTCAACCGGGATAAAATCCTTTCCCGAACTTTTGGTCACTTTTTCAACATAAGCAATAATAGATTTCTTCAACGGGCCATCATTCCACGAAGGCAGCGGGTCGCCAATGGCTTTATTGATTGTGATTACGCTAACCTTTTTCTCATCTGCTTTCTTAGTATTGAACGATAAAACGGCAATACCAACTGTTACTACGCAAGCCACCGTTATGAGCTGTTTACCTCGGTTGTAAGTTTTCATACTGATCTTGTTTTAGTGTTTACTTTTATATTTTTTATTGGCCGCCGTATTTACCGCAGCAGTTATTAACGAATATTTGTTGTTTACATCCTGGCCCAGTTCCCAAAACATAATGCCTCCGCCAAAACGCATTGCACCTATTGTTTTCCGCTTCACGGTTTTAATACCGTCATAATAAATAGTGTAATGATGCGACGTGTCTTTGATTGATACCGGCTTTTTAGTTTTGATAATTGCACTGTCGCTATAAGCATTGCCGCCTTCTTTCAGTATGGTTTTAAAGGTTAAAACATGGCCACCCTGCGGTATACCACTCGGTCTGCCGTATATAGGCATTCCTAATACAGCTTTGTCTTTGCTCATTTTACGCACCCGCAACCAATAGTAGAAACTATTGTAGGCTATTTTACTGTGCTGTACATAGGGATCATCTTCATCATAAGCATCGTAAATCATCACATTGAACCAATCAACCCAGGGGCCGGTCAGTAATTCATCCTCAATAGCACTTGCCCGTTTGGCCTTGTTAATACCCGGTGCAACTGCACAGCTGAAATAATATTGGCCGTTAACATGGCAGCTATCACCCAATTCTTTTGCGAATAGCGTGAATGGCTTATCTGTTTTCTCTTTTTTTGTGGGGAACTCCCAATCCAGGTCTACCCCATCTGCCTTGTATTGGCGTATCAACTGCATAATTTGTGCAATGCATTTAGATCGTTCTGCAGCACTTTTCGTCATGATCTTAAATTCGGAAGGTTCGCCGCTAATACCCAAAAATGCCTTACTATGATTACGGTGCGCGCGCCTTACGAGTGTTTCTAAAGCCCGTGGATGCATTGCTTTTACTATATTATTTTTCAATACCTGTGCGCAGGCATAAACGATCACATTACATTGTGCGAATTTCTTTTCAGCCACCTCTGTCGAGTCGCGCGAATCCAGTATGTACCCAACAATCTTAAACCCAAACTCAGGAGGGGCAAATATTTTTCCAGACAATTTTTTAAGTGTGTGAATGGTATCAGTCTTTTTAGCAACGCTTGAATCTGGTTTAGATGCCTCCTTCTTTGCGTCTGAATTACAGGCGCATAGCAATGCTATACCTGTTAGGGAAAACAAGTAACTGAGTGATCTCTTTGTTTTGCTCATTCTTCCCATTCGGTTTGATTTAAGGCAATCTTATTATTCACTTTTACTTTGGCTTCATCCTTTAATTGTGCTCTATATTTCTTGATATTCTTCTTGAAATCAGCATCTACTGCTCCATCTGAATTATCGCCTGCGTATTGCTTCTTGTAGAAAGCGGCAATTTCTTCATCAATATTATTTGCACTTCTTTTTCTGGTATCATTTTGCAGTGATGCAGATTTATTGGTAACCGAAAACCGATCCCACCAGGCGTACATATTATTTAACAATACCAGGGACGAATTAGACGAGCGCTTAAACCTGGCGAACCAATAAGGCTCACTTTGCAAATAAGCCCGGCGTTTGGTAATTATTATTTTCACCAACCCTACTATCATTTTTATAATAAAATACAGCACGCAAAGCGCAACTAAGCTGTACAAGGCAAAATAGTACCATGGGATACCATAAATTAATTTGGGGCCGTGTTTAATCTTTGCAGTAGATTTGATAGGCTGTTGTTTATTCAGGCTATCCTTCAGTGTTTTTAAAATGCCCAGATTTGGATTTGGCGCTACGTGAATTTTTATCGCAGGTGTACTTCTTTTATAAACACGACTATTATTAGGATTAAACCATTCAATAGTGAAAGCCGGCATTACAAAATTGCCCTCTTTCTCCAATAAATAGTTAACGGTTTGTGTGCGGGTTCCATTAGCATCATAATCGTCACGCGTATCGGCAAGGGTTGCCGAACCTGGGTAAACGCCAGCCCAATCCAGACTGTCTGCCTTTAGTTCGGGGATAAATTGCGGTAAAGTACCCTTAGCATTAATAACTGTTGTGCTGATGATCACATCGCCAACTTTTAACTTACTAAGTGGCTTATTCCAAGTTTTGCTGATAGATACGTCCTTGGCGACAAACCAATTATCTGTCGACATATTTTTGGGAACAGGCTTAACGATATAAGATAGTGGCTGGGTTTTTATATTAACTTTTTGGCCCTTGTAATCATTAACCGCAGGCGTTGTGGCTACGATATTTATAGCGGGTAAAGTAAACCGGCCCGGTTTGTACGGGAATACTATAAAATAGAATTGTAACCCGGCGTATTGCTTCCCTTTTACGGTGAACACACCGGGTTGTGTCCTGTCGAAAGGTAAAATAAAAGCATTTGGAATTTGCAGGTTATCAAACTCCAATGGTGCGGTATACCAGGTTTCGGTTAATACAGTGAAAGTAACTTTAAATGGCTGTTGGGCATAAACCGTATTCCTGTCGAGTTGGGTTTGGGCAAAGCAGTTTACCTGCGCTTTGGTGGCAAAGGCAATACAAATAAATAACCCGATGAACATTAATTTCTTTACCACGGCGTTTTGCTTTTTTTAACGTTTCTGTAATAAAGTTTTTCCTGCAATAAAAAACGCTTATGTAAAAACTCACCCGGATCAGCTGCTGCTCTTCGTAACAGAATATTACTTGGCAATTGTCCGCTTCTATCAGGTGGCGTACCTTTACCCGGCGATTTTGATTCTTTTGCGATATGAATATTACTGGCCACCTCGTCTGATGTTCGGTCGCCGAACTTGGGCATATTTTTAACCCTCGTATCAGCACTCAGTTTCTCATCTTCCGATTGGGGTTTATGTTCTTTTAGCGGATCATCTTTATGCTTTTTCTTTGATGCAATCTGTTTATCGCCAAACTTATTGGTAACAGATTGCCCATCAAACCTTGCAATGGAATCTGCTTTGTGCTTTATGTTTTTGGTTGCTTCCAGGCTTTTAGCAACCTGAATTTTTAAAGATGGATCGAGATTGATAGCATTCTTAAAAGCATCTTCGGCGGCATCATAACGGCCAAGTCTTGTGAGTGCCAATCCCCGGTTATAGTTACCCGCCGCAGATGAATCTAAGGCAAACAGATCAGCAGCCGCTTCATAGTTTCCTGCCTTATAATAGGCCACAGCCTTGTACTTATCATCCTCAAAACGGTCGGCAGCTTCGGCGTATTTTCCGTTGTTCTCCAACATTTGTCCCTGGTAATCTTTGGTATACCACCAGTCAGGGTTCCTTGATTTTAACCCGCATGACGATAGGCTTAATGTAGCGAATATCAGTACACACCACTGAATGGTCCAGCCCCTTCTAAACCAGAACAAACAGATAGCAAGCGCGGGCAAAAGCATTAAATACCCCATGTCATCCCACTCTTTGGCATCCTTTTTCTTTTCAGATTCGAAGTATAGTTTCTTACTAACCCTGTCTGCTATGCCTTTAACATCAGAGTTATCAAGCGTTAAATTGGTAATGGTGATCTTGGTGTCCTGCGACAAATTTTGAAGCACCGACGGGTCTTGCTTCGATATAACTTTAGGGTAGCCGGGAATTGAAGCTCCGTTAGGTGTAGATACCAACAGGATTTCTAAACGGTGAATTGATTTATCAACCCAGTTACTTAGCAAGGCGGCGTCATCGGTATCAATAGCATCAGTCATTAGTAATAATGTACTGGGAGCGGTTACATGTTTCATCAGCGTATCAACTTCACGCAGTAAAACCGGGATATTACTACCCTGAACAGGCATAATTTTATTTGATAAGCTTTGAGAATGGAATTTAATGATCTTATAATCGCCGGTAAAAGGTAACACCGGATGGGCAGTACCTGCAAAAGCCACCAACCCTGCACGCGCACGCGGATTGGCATCCAAGAAATCAATGATCTTAAACTTAGCACGCTCTATTCTATTTGGATCAACATCCTTCACCATCATGGAACGGGATAGGTCTAATGCAATCAACACAACTGCCTGTATCTTTTGCCCGGGAATTTCTTTCTTTTTCCAGGTTGGCCCGGCAAGGCCGATTATCATACAACTTACCCCAATAATGAATAATAACATCGGCATAATAATAGCCCAATGGCTCCCTTTGCTAAACATATATTGTCGTAATGGGGAGGCAACCATTGTTTTCCATTTCCGGCGCTCGTGGTTACTGACGATAAGTAACAACACAATAACAGACAATGGCACAAACAAATACAACGCACGGAACCGCAGGAAGTGAAACTCCTTCCAGTCTATGTGTGTGATGATATTTTTTAAATCGTGCCAGTATGTTTCCATAACCTTAACTACTCCGTCTGAATAAATTAATAATGCCGTTAATTAACGGCGCAGCCAGCGCCAGTAATACCGCCGCCGCCAATGGATAATAATACAGCAGCACAACCGGCCTGTATGTATCCTCATCATAAACCACGGGTTGCAGCTTATCCAGTGTGGCGTAGATTTTTCTCAGTTGCCCTGTATTCATGGCGTTAAAATATTGGCCACCCGTTGTGCGGGCAATGTCTTTAAGCGTTTTTTCGTCCAGATCATATCCACCGCTGCCTTTGGCCTGCCCAATGCCTATGGTATATATTGTAATCGAATCGCGTTTTGCTGCCTGCGCTGCATCCAGCGGTAATATATCCTGGCCGCCATCTATACCATCCGTCAATAGCAGCATTACTTTTTGTTTAATAGTATCTTGCTTAAATACTTTTATTCCATAAGCTATAGCGCTGCCAATACTGGTCATTTGTCCGGCCATGCCTACTTCGGTTTGATCCATCAACCAGCTTACTGTTTCCAGATCAGTAGTAAATGGCGATTGCAGATAGGCATTCGTCCCGAACATTACCAAACCAACCTGGTCGCTTTTACGGTCTTTCACAAAACCTTTCATAATACTTTTAATAGCTCCCCACCTGCTGTATCGCCTGCCGCCAACCACCCAATCTGTAGTTGCCATGCTGAATGATATATCCGTTGCAATTAAAAAACTACGTACCGTTTTAGTCTTTTTAGCAGGTTTGCCCACATATCTTGGCGACGATGCAGCGGCCAGCAAGCACAACCAGCAAAGGCATAATGCTATCCAGGTCAATATATTTTTGCGGCTTACCCATGCCCTTCTTTTTACATGTTGGTTTGAAACGGCTGCTGCTCTTCGAAAAAACGGCGCTATCAACCCGCTTCGTTTTTTATGCAAAGGCGGCAGTATCAGAAATACCACTATAGGTAATGCAGCCAACCAGAAAACCCACTTATATGCTATTTCAAACTGCATTAATATGTCGTTTATGTTTCTTTATCCATCGTTTGGCTTTTTGTGTAAAAGCCTGTGCCTCATCAGCAGTAACTACTTGTTTCGATTGATAAATGGTTTGATTAAGTAACACTTCATCCTGCTCATTAAATGATTTTTCGTGCCAGGTACGGTTTATAAATGCGGTCCATTGCCCATCGCGCAAGCCCGATACATTTTGCCTGCCGTAACGGCTCATGGCAATGCGTTTAATCAGCAAGTCGGCTTCATATATTAAAAGATCAAAAGCTTGTTCATCTGTATATTTTTTTTCAGTATTGGCCAATAGTAATAAAGCATGTTTACGGTAACGGTTGAGTTGATATTGCCTTATTAATAGCCATACCAAACCGATAAGCAACAGCACAATCAGCCCTCCCACTACATACCAGCCGGGGGCTGTAAAGGTGAAGGGAACGGGTTTGGGTTCTATTAATTTTCCAAGTTGGTCATCCATAACGTTCGGTATTTATGTCAGGGAAGCTTGCTTCTGTTTATTTCTTTAATATTTTGCCCATGTGGTGCATAATCTGGTCTTCAATAGCTTCTTCGGTATTGAAAAACACGATGGGTATGCGATAAGGACTAAACTCATCCCGCAAATGCTGCTGCATTTCTACGAAACTGCTTACGTATTTTTTACCCCAGCTGCGCTTATTATTGCGCCAACTGATTTGTTTTTTACCGTCGCTTAAAACAAGCTTACCGTCTGGCAGGGCTTGATCTAACTGATCATATATATGTACCAGCATCACATCATTGTGCTGACTTATATTGCGTAAATACTGTTTGGTTTCGTCATCTATATTCGAAAAATCGCTGACCACCAACACCACATAATCGTGTGTAATGGCTGCCTGCGTTTTTTGCAGCATGCTGTTCAGCAGCTTTGTATTGGTTTCTATTTTTTTGCGTTGAGGCAGAATTCCGTTTCTGTTGACCACACATTGCAGAAAATGCTGCACCTGGGCCTTACTTCTTTTAGGCATCATAAAATCCATGCCTTCTTCGTTAAAAACTATCCCGCCTACCCTGTCGCCGCGTTTTATAGTGTAAAAAGCGCTGATGGCTGCCACATGTGCTGCCGATACAGCCTTTACAAATCTTTGCGACCCAAAAAACATACCGGTACTCTGGTCGGCCACGATAAAGGTTGGTCGTTCTTTTTCTTCGTTGAATACTTTGGAGTAGGTTTCACCTGTACGGGCTGTTACCCGCCAGTCGATATTGCGGATGTCATCCCCGGCTACATATTGGCGCACTTCTTCAAAATCAAGTCCACGGCCGCGCAGTTTAGATTCGTGGCGACCAGCCAGTACAGAATATATAGGATGCTTAGGCAATAAGTTGCCGCTCTGTACCAGAAATTCAAAACGCATTAAATCCTTGAGGTTGGTTACAATCTCGGGAGGATAAGATGTTACTTTATGTTTTCTGAAACCGAGCATACTTATTTCAATTACTTAGGCTACAGCTACATTTTTAAGCAGCTCATCAATAACAGAGTCAGCGTTAATCATTTCGGCATTGGCTTCGTAGCTCAATATGACGCGATGGCGTAACACATCATGGATAATAAAACGCACATCATCGGGCGTTACATAATCGCGGCCATCAAGCCAGGCAACGGCGCGGGCACAGCGGTCTATACTAATGCTACCACGCGGACTGGCGCCATAATTCAACCAGCGTTTTAAGTCTTTACCGAAGTTTTCTGGGTAGCGGGTTGCGCTGATTAGGTCTACTATATATTTTTCGGCAGGTTCTTTTACCTGTACTTTGTTGATCTCGGCGCGGGCATCAAAAACTGCTTTCTGTGGAATAACATCAGCTTTGGTTTCCTTGGCCCCTGCTTCAGAACGTACCAAACGCATAATTTTTAGTTCCTCGTCATTACCAGGATAAGTAATCAGCACCTTCATAATAAAACGGTCGAGCTGGGCTTCTGGTAATGGGTAGGTTCCCTCCTGTTCAATCGGGTTTTGGGTTGCCAGCACCATAAACAACGGATCCATTTTATAGGTTTTTCCGGCAACGGATACCTGGCGTTCTTCCATCGCTTCCAATAAAGCGGATTGTACTTTGGCGGGTGCACGGTTTATCTCATCAGCCAAAATAAGGTTGCTAAAAATAGGTCCCTGCTGAAATACAAAATGGTCTTTCTCCTGTGGCTGATAGATCTCAGTTCCTGTAATATCAGAAGGCAGCAAATCGGGTGTAAACTGGATACGGCTTAAACTGCAATCGAGGTTTTTGGCGAGGCTTTTAACAGCACGGGTTTTGGCCAATCCCGGCAAACCTTCCAGCAACACATTACCATCGGTTAACAAGCCGATTAATATTTTGGTAATTACATCCTCCTGGCCTATAATACTTTCGGCCATCTGGCTTTTGAGTTTCAGAATCTGTTCGAGGCTCGTCATAATTGGTAGAGTTAAAAAATTAACCCCAACCACACACGTTTGGATGCATGGTTGAGGTTGATAAGGTAGTATAGGGTTCTAATTTTTTATTTGCGGCGGCGGCAGTCTCTTCATTACTTCATCTATATTAAATGAGGCAGGTGCTTGCCTTGGCGGAAATGCCTGATAAGTGGCTAAATATTTGGCTACTTTTTCAACTGCTGGTAATATCAGGAATGCGCGTTTTACATACCAATCTTCCCAGGCTGCTGCATTAGATGGTGCATATTCGTATGGATCACTCAGCAAATCAATAAGCATAGGAGCCCTCAATTTGGTCATCGGGTAACGCCATATTTCCATACCGTGCGCATCCTGCCTGTTAAATACATATTTAAAGCGATCATCGCGATAAGCAACCAGGTCGCCATCATCGTCAAAATACACAAACTCATGGCGTGCAGTACCTGTTTTACCACTTAAGTAAGGCACCTGATTATAACCATCCAAATGCACTTTGAAAGATTTTGAACCTTCCTGAGCACCTTTAGTTACATCTACTGCAAGGTTTTGATCACCGCCAGCTGCTGCAACCAAAGTTGGCAACCAATCTTCGGCAGAAAACAAACCGGTAAAATTAGTGCCTGGTTTAACCACACCCGGCCAGCGAATTAATGCAGGCACACGGAAAGCACCTTCGGTTTGCATATCTTTTTCACCGGCAAATGGTGAAGAACCACCATCGGGCCACTGATTTTTCATGGCACCGTTATCAGTACTGTAAATAACAATAGTGTTATCTTCGATACCGTTATCTTTTAAAAACTTCAATAATTCCCCAACCATTTCATCGTGCTCAACCATACCATCGGCTTGTGTGCCTAAACCTGTTTTACCGTCTGAACCTGGTTTAAGGTGAGTAAATACGTGCATACGGGTACTGTTAAACCAGGTAAAAAATGGTTTCCCTGCCTTAATTTGTGTACCCATAAATTTTTCGGCTGCCGCCAGAAACTCTTCATCAACAGTTTCCATACGTTTTTTAGTCAACGGGCCGGTGTCTTCAATTTTACCATCGGCAGTGGAGTGAATTACACCACGAGGGCCAAATTGCTTTTTAAATGCAGGATCTTTTGGATAATCCGGATTTTCCGGTTCTTCCTCCGCATTTAAGTGGTACAGGTTACCAAAAAACTCGTCAAAACCATGCGCGGTTGGCAGGTATTTATCCTGATCGCCTAAGTGATTCTTGCCAAACTGTCCGCACATATAACCCAGCGGTTTTAAAAATTCGGCAATCGTTGGATCTTCTTTTTGTAGCCCAACAGCTGCTCCCGGTAAACCTACCTTAGTTAAACCTGTACGAAATGGGCATTGGCCTGTAATAAAGGCTGCGCGACCTGCGGTACAACTCTGCTGACCATAGTATTGTACAAATACCCCGCCTTCAACGCCAATACGGTCGATATTGGGTGTCATAAAACCCATCAGGCCACGGCTATAGGCACTAATGTTTGACTGCCCGATATCGTCTCCAAAGATGACCAGGATGTTAGGTTTCTTTTGTGCAAGGGCACTCCCGGCAAGGGTTAAAGTCAGCAGCCCGGTTAGGGCTGCCTGACGCTTGCTTATGTTTTTAAAGATTGACATAGATCATTTGTTTAGGTTTATTTATTTCCTCCCGCACCGGATACAGGCGCATGAGCTTTTAGTACCTGACTATTTATCGCGTTTATTTCATCCTCAACACCATCTACCGAGAAACTGGCAGGTAGTTGAGATGGCGGATAATTCTTGAAGGTTTCGAGGAAGCCAACAGCATGGAAACCAAGCCATCCTACGAGATAAGCATTTTTAAAGATCCAGTCGTAATATTGGTCAGAAACCAGATCGGCTCTTTCATAAGGATCCATCCTCAGGTTAAATAATTTTGGCACCCTGTATAGGATAAAAGGATCAGACCATACCCTGAACCCACCCGGAGCGGATTGTTCGCGGAATACAGCCTTCCAGTTTTTATACCGGAAACCTACCAGCTGTGCATCATCATTAAAATAAGCAAACTCTTCGCGGAAACTCTTGTCCGTTTTCCCTGTCAGGAAGTCGAGCTGGTTATAGCCATCCAGGTGTACTTTAAATGTTTTGCCGCCAATACTGGTGCCAGTCAACAAGCGTTCTTTAATGTTTGCATCACCTGCAGCTGCCAATAAGGTAGGGAACCAATCTAACCCGGCAAACATTTCTGTAGTTACAGTGCCTGGTTTAATATGCCCTGGCCAGCGCACAAATGCCGGTACACGATATGCACCTTCCCAGTTTGAATTTTTCTCGCTGCGGAATGGTGTGGTGGCAGCATCCGGCCAGCTAAATTGGTTGGGGCCATTATCTGTTGTAAAAATCACAATGGTATTGTCTGCAATTTTCAGTTCCTCAAGCGCTTGTAACAGTTTACCTACGTCGCCGTCCATTTCCAGCATACCATCTGCATAATCATTGCCAGGCATGCCGCTTTGGCCTTGCATAGACTGGCGGATGTGTGTAAAGGCGTGCATCCTGGTAAAGTTCATCCAACTAAAAAATGGCTTACCGCTTTGTACCTGTCTCTTCATAAAATCGATACAGGCAGCAGTAGTTTCATCGTCGATGGTTTCCATCCTTTTGGTGGTAAGCGGGCCGGTGTCCTCAATTTTACCATCGGCTGTGCAATGCAATACACCACGCGGGGTGTTATTTTTGGTAAAAGCGATATCATCTTTTGGCCAGTATGGGCGTTGTGGTTCTTCTTCCGAATCGAGGTGATATAAGTTACCGAAAAACTCATCGAAACCGTGTCTGGTTGGCAGGTATTCGTCCCTGTCGCCTAAGTGGTTTTTACCAAACTGGCCTGTGTTATAGCCCAGTGGTTTTAAAGCCTGTGCAATGGTAACATCTCTTGCCTGTAAGCCAACCGGTGCACCGGGGATACCTACTTTTGATAAGCCTGTACGTTTAGCGCACTGGCCTGTAATAAAGGTAGACCGGCCTGCGGTACAGCTGTTTTCGGCATAATAATCTGTAAACATCATACCAGAATGTGCTAAACCATCCAGGTTAGGCGTTTTGTAACCCAATACCCCGAACGAGTAGGCGCTGATATTAGTTTGGCCAACATCATCACCAAATATGACGAGGATGTTCGGTTTTTTCTGTTGCGCTAAGGCACTTCCGGCCATCGCCAATGTCAGCAAACCTGTTAAGGCTACCTGACGCGTACCAAGAGTTTTAAAGATTGACATAGTTATTTGTTTAAGTGATACATTACGTGCTAACTGCTGTAACAGCGATTCTGAGTGGTTTATACACAAAGTAATAGCATCAGGTGCCCTAAACTTGCACAATAGGCATTCAAACCCGTTGCAGTTTTGAATGTGCAACATTGTTTGACCATAACTGCCTTAAAACCTTATTTTGGATTAATAAAAGCCTATTTTGAACCTAAGAAGACTTTTTTACAGTAAAAGAATATCATCAGGTGCCTAATGGTTCATCTGTTGCACTTTGAAATGTGCAACAGAATAAGCTGTATTAATAAGCCTCCTGCCAATCAATCAATTTAATTTTGGCTGCCGGACTTGATCTTTCAGTTCAGGCTTAAATAACTCTTAAACAAAGCTTTTTTATAAGGCCTGAAAGCTATCATCGAGTAAACAATAAAAATATTTAACGTTGAGTTAATAAAAGCTTTGCCGTTATCTTGTATCTTACGATATAAGCAGGGCCCTATAACAAATAAATAATCTACACTATGGAAAGTACCTTAACATTAGAATCAGTTGAACAATTAAATGCTTACTGGCGTGCAGCAAACTACCTGTCGGTTGGCCAGCTTTATTTACGTGGTAACCCTTTATTGCGCGAGCCATTAAAGCTGGAACACATTAAAAATATGTTACTTGGCCATTGGGGAACTACGCCCGGCCAAAACTTTATATACACACATTTAAACCGGGTAATCAAGAAGTATGATCTTAATATGATCTATGTTTCAGGCCCTGGTCACGGTGGGCCTGCAGTTGTAGCAGGTACTTACCTGGAAGGCACTTATACGGATGTTTATCCTAATATTACGCAGGACGAAGATGGCTTAAGAAAACTGTTTACCCAGTTCTCTTATCCGGGTGGTATCTCGAGCCATGCCTCACCACAAACACCAGGTTCTATACATGAGGGCGGAGAGTTAGGTTATTCGCTGAGCCATTCTTTCGGTGCCGTAATGGACAATCCTGATTTGGTTGTGGCTTGCGTTGTTGGTGATGGAGAAGCAGAAACCGGCCCACTAGCTACAGCATGGCATTCAAACAAATTTATTAACCCGGTTACCGACGGTACAGTATTACCTATATTGCACTTAAACGGTTATAAAATATCGAACCCCACTGTATTGGCAAGGATTTCGCACGAAGAACTGGAGCAATTATTCCAAGGTTATGGCTACACGCCATACTTTGTTGAGGGTGAAGATCCTGAACCTATGCACCAGGCAATGGCTGCAACTTTAGATAAGGTTATTGAGCAAATTAAAAAGATTAAGGAAGATGCTAAGGCGGGTAATACAGAACGCCCTCGCTGGCCTATGATTGTATTGCGCTCGCCCAAAGGATGGACCGGCCCTAAATTCATTGACGGCAAAAAGATTGAGGGCAACTTTCGCTCGCACCAGGTTCCGCTGGCTGTATCGGCTTCTACCCCACCCGAAAATTTGCAAATGCTGGAAGATTGGCTAAAAAGCTATAAGCCAGAAGAATTATTTGATGAGAAAGGCGCATTAAGACCTGAGATTGCGGAATTGGCTCCTGAAGGCGAAAGACGAATGGGCGCTAACCCCCATGCTAATGGTGGTATATTACTTCGTGAGTTAAGGCTGCCCGATTTTAAGGATTATGCGGTAGATGTACCACAACCCGGTTCGCCAGGCGAAGGAGATACGCCTGTTTTAGGCCGTTTTTTGCGTGATGTAATTAAGCATAATATGGATAAGCGCAATTTCAGGATTTTCGGGCCGGATGAAACTGCGTCGAACAGATTGGAGGCTGTTTTTGAAGCTTCAGATCGCCAATGGGAAGGTACTGTTGTAGAGTCTGATGAATTTCTGGCACCATCGGGTATGGTGATGGAAATGTTGAGCGAACACCAGTGCGAAGGTTGGCTGGAAGGTTACCTGTTAACCGGCAGGCATGGTTTGTTTAATTGCTATGAAGCTTTTATCCATATTGTGGATTCGATGTTTAACCAGCATGCCAAATGGCTTAAGGCTACATCTGAATTGCCCTGGAGACGAAACATTGCTTCATTAAATATCCTGCTTACTTCTACTGTATGGCGACAGGATCATAATGGTTTTACCCACCAGGATCCCGGTTTTATGGATCATGTGGTGAATAAGAAAGCGAGTATTGTTCGTGTTTATCTGCCACCAGATGCCAATTGCCTGTTATCGGTAATGGATCATTGCCTGCGCAGCCGCCATTATGTAAACGTAATATCAGCAGGTAAGCACCCTGCGCCGCAATGGCTTACTATGGAACAAGCCGTGGAACATTGTACCCGCGGCATAGGTATCTGGAGCTTTGCCAGCAACGATCAGGATTGCGAACCCGATCTGATTATGGCCTGTTGCGGCGATGTGCCCACATTGGAAACTTTGGCTGCAGTATCTATCCTCCGTGAGCAATTACCTGAACTGAAAGTCAGGGTGGTAAACGTGGTTGATCTATTTAAACTTCAAAAATCGAGCGAGCATACGCATGGCTTAAATGATCTTGACTACGATGCGCTGTTTACCAAAGATAAGCCGGTTGTATTTGCCTTTCATGGCTACCCGTGGCTGGTACACCGTTTAACCTATAACCGTTTCAACAATAATAACATCCACGTGCGTGGATATAAAGAAGAGGGTACGATCACCACATCTTTTGATATGACGGTATTAAACGAGATGGACCGTTTTCACCTGGTAATTGATGCGATTGACCGCCTACCGCAAACCGGCAGTAAAGGTGTTTATTTAAAGCAAATGCTTACCGATAAACTAACCCAGCACAAACATTACATCAACGAAAATGGTAAAGATATGCCGGAGATATTGAACTGGAAATGGAATCCGGAGTCATAAGATCTCTAACAAAAGAAAGGCCCGGTTTAAAATCCGGGCATTTTTTGCTTTTGTATAATTTCGATATTAGCTATCTACCTGCGCAGTTACAGTAAGTGATTTTAACAGATCACGTACCTCAGTAGGATTGCGCATATAGAACTTTGCGGCTGATAAATTACTTCCTACCTTGATGGTTATAGCGCTGTCGGGCAAGCTTTTAAATATATCTTCATCGGTGTAGTCATCGCCAAAGGCAATAATAAAGTCGTAATCCTTTTTCTCGGCCAGTGTTAACGCGGCTTTACCTTTGTTAATTTCCATATTCTTTACCTCTACCACCTTACTACCCGGTAGTAGTTGCAAGCCTTTATCGCTGGCCATGTATTTCAAGGTATTGGTTAACTCGTTGGCACGCAACTCGCCTAAACCGTTTTGCGCTTTACGGTAATGCCACACTAACGAGTAAGTTTTTTCTTCGATAAAAGTACCCGGTGTGCGGTCTACATAAGTTTCCAAAATAGGGAAAATATCCTGTTTCCAGTTGTTCGACATTCCTCCCAACTTATGCCAATGTGTATGCTGCTGTTTAAACCAGGCACCATGCTCGGCAACCAAATAAATAGGCAGGTGGCCAAACCACTCCTCCAGGTTCTCATGCTTGCGGCCGCTTATTAAAACCACATCATTGGCAGGATCTGAGGTTAACTGATCAAGGATTTGATAGAGTTCGTCATCCGGTTTAGCCTGATCTACGTTCGATTTAAAATCAACCAACGTACCATCATAATCTAAAAATATAATACGTTGATGCGTCTTGGCAAAGCGGTTAATGATGGATTGGCGCGTACCGTTACTTACGTGGCGGGTTTGCATAGAACGCTGCATTTGCTTCACCTCGTTCAGCCTATCCATAAATATCTTTACCCAATGGCCAATATTAAACTTGGTTACGTTTTGGCGCATCAAGGTCATCCGGCGGCTTTGCTCAGCTTTTGGCATATTAATAGCTCTTACAATAGCATTGCTTACCTCCTGAATATTGTTGGGGTTTACAATAACGGCATCAATTAATTCTTTAGATGCCCCGGCCATCTCACTCAAAATCAGCACCCCATCGTGATGGATCCTGCTGGCTATATACTCTTTACTCACTAAGTTCATGCCATCACGCATGGGTGTAACCAGGCAAACATCGGCAGTATTATACAAAGCTGATAACGTCTCAATCGGGAATGATTTATAGAAATATTGGATCGGGCTCCACTCCAATGTTCTGTACCGGCCATTAATGTTCCCTACTCTTTTATCAATATTATCACGAAGTTCTTTGTATTGTGGTACCTGATCGCGCGATGGCACTACAATCATGTAGAGCGTAATTTTAGTAATGAGTTCGGGGTGCCTTTCAAACAATAATTCCCAAGCTTGCAGACGTTGCAAAATGCCTTTACTGTAATCGAGCCTATCAATTGAAAGTACCAGTTTTTGATTATGGAATGTTTCTTTTATCAGATCGGCTTCGGCTTTTACATTAGGTTGCAGTGGGAGCTCGGCATATTTTTTATCATCAATACCCATCGCAAATGCTTCTACAACTACGGCACGTTCGCCATTGTTAATTATGTTGGCAGATACTTGTATAGGCAATAAACGGCCAACCGCACTTAAAAAGTGGCGCACATCATCAAAAGTGTGAAAGCCAATTAAATCGGCACCCAGCATACCTTCGAGCAACTCATTACGCCAGGGTATCAGGCGAAACATCTCATTTGAAGGAAATGGAATATGTTGGAAGAAACCGATAGATACGTCAGGCCGCGCATCACGGATTAGTTTGGGTAGCAATAATAACTGATAGTCATGTACCCAAATTGTATCGCCTGCTTTGGCAACTTTTAAAATAGCATCACAAAACTTTTGGTTAACCTTTTGATAACACTCCCAGTTGGCCTGGTGATAGTGTGCATAAGTGGAAGCATAATAGTGGAATACAGGCCAGAGTACTTCGTTAGAGAAGCCCTCGTAGTATTGATTAATTTCATCCTGACTAAGGAAAACAGGCAAGAGGCTAAGCTCTTTAAGCTGTTGTGTTACATTATGCTGGTCGTGCTTATCGGCAATTTCAATCCCGGGCCAACCCAGCCACACATTATCATTTTGTTTATAAATTGATCCTAACCCGGTTGCTAAGCCACCTTCGCTTGGCGATAATATGTAGGCATCATCCTGTTTGGTAACTTTTACAGGAAGCCGGTTAGATACAATAATAGTTTTTGGCATATCGGCACGTAATTGTTAAAGTGATACAACACACTTATGGCCTTTTTGTTGGTAAAAAAGCTGTTTCAAACTTGCCTAAAACAAAAAAAGCGATACACCCGAAGGCATATCGCTTTAAAATATATACTGGAAAATTATTTGATTTGTTTGTAGAAGTAAACGTTAGCCTGAGGAGTAACTCTTACTAAAATTTCTTCTTTATCGTTTTTAAGGTCAACGAAGTAAGCTAATGGATCGCTGTCGCTAACTAAACGGTCTAATGAGCTTGGAGCAGTGTCATTGCTTTGGAATTTGATCACTTCGCCAACTGCATAACCTTTATATTTTTCAGTGATTTCTTTTTTAGCTGCAGCAGGTAATTTTTTGAAATCGATATTTTCTGTAGTACCCATGAACTGGCCACGGTTATCATAAAAAGCAGTCATTTTAACATCATCAACAACGAAGTCAGCTTTCTGACCGTTTGAAGTGTTTGACCAGCTAACGTTTTCTGCATTTTGGAACTGAACATCGAATTGATTCAGTACCTGGTAAGAAACGTTACTTGTATTTTTAGCAGCAGTTTTAGTGCCTTCGTTCGCAAATGCGGCAGTGCCTAAGGTTGCAGCAATAGCTACGGTTAAAATCAATTTTTTCATTGTCTTGTTTTTTAAATCCGTAACAAATGTACACACGAAATACATATTTCATAAATAAATTTTCACTTTTATGAAAAATTAATAATTAATGTGATTTTGTTTGAAGATTTTCAAAAACAGAGCCCATACTTAGTGTTATTTTTACAATATGGTAATGTTTTTTATGGATACTTAGTGTAGTTTTTACAATATCTATTTATCCATTACATAGTGTAAGTATTACAATAAGTAAAATTGACTTAAAATCATTCCTATTTAAAGAATAATTGATCTTATATACTGAATAAAAAAATGGTATTGAAGAATAGTTGTAGATACTTTCGACGAGATTGCCACGCTATCGCTCGCAATTGTAAGTAGGTTTAAGAATAAAAAAGAGACACAAAGTATTGTGTCTCTACGTCTTTTATGTTTTAAATCCGAAATCGAAAATTCGAAATCCGAAATTGATCAACCATTATCGGCAAAGCCCGGATATAGGGTCATGCCGCCATCACAGAAAATGGTTACACCTGTAATATAGTCGGCCTCGTCTGATGCCAGCCATGCGGCCAGTTTGCCAATATCATCGGGCTGGCCTATTCTGTTATAAGGTATCAAAGTTAAAAGGCTGTTCAGTGCCTCTGGGGTATCCCAGGCATTTTTATTGATTGGTGTTTGTATAGCACCGGGGCCAATACCCACCACCCTGATCTTTTGCGGGGCAAGTTCTTGCGCCAATGTTTTCATCATCATCATAATACCGCCTTTACTGGTAGCATAGTTAACGTGGCCTCCCCATGGAATAACCTCATGCACACTGCTCATGCAGATAATTTTACCGGCAGCTTTGCTCACTCCCTCTACAACTCCCCTGCGGATAAACTCACGGGCTGCTTCGCGGGCGCAAAGAAACTGCCCGGTCAGGTTTATCCCGATCACGGTATTCCATTGATCGAGCGTCATATCAACAAATTTGGAGTCTTTTTGCAGGCCGGAGTTGTTTACAAGTATGTCAATCGTTCCATAACGCTTAAACATTTCCTGAAACATGGCCTGCACCTGTTCTTCGTGGCTTACATCGCATTGCCAGGCGTAGGCTTCGCCACCGGCATCTGTAATTTCTTTAACTACCTCGTCGGCAGCATCTTGGTTATGTGCGTAATTGATAACCAGTTTGGCACCTGCTTTAGCCAGTTCAAGGGCTACACCTTTACCAATACCGCTATCGCTCCCGGTTACCAGGGCAGCCTGGCCTTTTAATGATCTTGTATCCATTTATGGGGTATTTATTGATTTTGATTAAATTTAATACTTAACCAATAAATACCACCCAATAATGTTTGCGCCTAAGCGAGATTTAGCAATTCCTTAATACTAAAGCGCCATAATATAGTCGTGAAACAAATAAAGCGCTTTCTTTTTGTCTTCTGTTAGCGGATAATCAATTTTATGCATTAAGTAATCCCTAATGTCGAAATCATCGCGCATCGGGAGTTCTTTAAATAAATCTTCACGATGATCTAAGCCGTATTGCAATGACTCGTTAAACTCATCGATAAATTCCTGCGGAATAGGTTTATTTGAGATCCAGGCCGCAAAAGTAAATGGCAGGCCGGTTAATTTTTGCCATTCCTCGGCCAGATCATATACAAACGGAAACTGATCTTTTTTACCGAAAGTGCGATCGCCAATTTGTACAAATGCGGTGCATGGTTCGCCAGACTGGGCATAATCCTCTGCATTAATAACCTGTTCTGGCGCTACCTGCCAATGATTTTTCATCAACACTTTGGCCAGGTTATTTGATGAACGCGATTCTGGATCTAACTGAATAGTCTTCACATTCTCAATAGCGCAGTTGCTGAAAATAAAAACAGAATCAACTTTGCCAACGGCACCAATGCAATAGTTAGATACAATGTGCCATTCAGGTAAACTAAGTGCAGCAGCTACCGGAATGAGGCCAATATCAGCACGGTCGTCAATTAGTTTTTGGGCGCAATCTGAGGGAATATCCAGGCTCAGATCAATTTTATTAATAATATCGGTATGGTTAATACCATACAAAAACGGCTTGGTGTTAGTATAACTAACGGCCGATATGCGAATCTTATTCAAAACGTGTATTAATATTTTAAATGGATAGAATTGTTAAAATCGGCGATCTCAAATTTTTCGCCGTTGTAAGTCACTTTATACAATACCAGGTTTTGGTGCGGGAAGCTTTCCATTTTGGTCAGTGGTTGCTCGGTAAGCAGGCATAGCAATAAACGCATGGCCCGGCCGTGCATACAGATCAGCACATTCTTTTCTTCAGGATGGCTCATAATGGTTTCCAACGCTTCTTCCTGGCGTGCTTTTACCTCGTTAGGGCTTTCACCACCTTCAAACTTTACATCAAGCCTACCGGCAGTCCAATCGCGCATCAGTTGTAAAAACGCAGCTTTGGTTTCTGGTGTGCTCGGCTGACCTTCATGAATGCCCCAAGCCAGCTCATCGAGGCCTGAAAGCTTTTCGTAAGGGATACCCTTATCTATAAAACCCTGGATACTTTGCTGGGTACGTTTAAGGGTAGAGATATAGATCTTATCGAAATTAATATAACCGTATGAGTTAAAAAATAGCTGAGCTTGTTTGCGGCCTTCGTCATTTAAATCTGTATTCATCCCCCGCCCTTGTACTATCCCTTGCTTATTCAGATCAGTTTGTCCATGACGAACGATGTATAAAGTTTTAATAACCATTTATTGTATAAAGTATATGCTTAGTTAACTACCGGCAAACGGTAAAACTGTGGTTTTGCCTCTTCCGGAAAATCGTAGTTGGTAAAATCTGTAACTACATTATATAAAGTATCGCGCTCAATAGCGGTACGGCCTGCATTTTTAATGAGGTTTACCAGTTCTTTAGTACTCATACCAGGTGTTTGCTCTTCGGCACCGGCCATTGAGTAAATTTTGGTAGTATCATCAAGTGTACCATCAATATCATCAACCCCAAAATTCAGTGATAGTTGCGCTGTAGTACGGCTTATCATTGCCCAATAGGCTTTAATATGATCGAAGTTATCAAGGTAGATCCGTGCGATGGCGTAATTACGCAAATCTTCTACAACGGTTGATTCGGCAACGTTCGACATCTGGTTATCCTTGTTACGGAACTTCAACGGAATAAAGGTTTGGAAACCTCCGGTCTCATCCTGTAACTGGCGCAGGCGATCCATGTGATCAACACGGTGACGGAATTCTTCGATATGGCCATATAACATAGTGGCGTTTGAACGCATGCCCAGTTTATGCCATTCACGATGAATATCGATCCATTGATCGGCAGTACATTTATCTTTGGCAATTTGCTCCCTGATTTCTGGGTGGAAAATTTCGGCGCCACCACCTGGCATTGATTCCAGTCCGGCTTCCTTCATCAGGGCCATACCTGTGGCATAATCAATTTTAGCTTTTTTAAAGATGTAGTGATACTCAACCGGGGTTAATGCTTTTACATGCAGTTCGGGGCGATGTGCCTTGATACGGCGGAAAAGCTCTGCGTAAAAAGGAACATCGTATTGCGGCAATACACCACCTACAATATGCACTTCGGTAACCGGTTCGCCATCGTATTTTTTTACGATGTTCAGCATATCGTCCATCGTGTATTCCCATCCTTCTGATCTTTCTTTGATCAGGCGTGAGTAAGAGCAAAATTTACAATCGTAAACACACAGGTTGGTTGGCTCGATATGAAAATTTCTGTTGAAATATGTTTTATCTCCGTGGCGTTTTTCGCGGATGTAATTGGCTAAGATACCCAGGTAGCCAAGCTCGCCTTTTTCGTAAAGGGTAACCCCTTCGTCAAAGCTAATGCGTTCGTTGTTAAGTACTTTTCCGGCTATATGTTTCAGTTCGTCGGGAAGGCGGGTGTCATTTAATAATAACTGTAGATGTTGTTCAGCGTCCATTAAATCACTTTTTTGTTAGCAAAAGTAACAATTAAGGCACTAATCCGCATCACATCGTTGTAACAAATGTTACAACGGCTTATAAAATTGTTAGTTTACTACAAACCTTGGTGTAGCCTGTATGGATAAAATTGTGATCCCGTTAAAGCAATCATCCTGGCATCCTTTGGGTACATAACCACAGTTGGCAATCAATCCATCTGCATTAGTTTCAAAGTAAATATCATTGGCTTTGCGATCAACCTTAAGCCATTCGTTTTTGGCTTTCGAATAGATCTGATCTAACGTAAGTGCCTCCTGCCCTTGCGTATGCGCACCTATGCTACTTTTATCTTCAGTAAAACTGAGGTACAAAACAGATTGATGAGCGTCATTTAAGCGGTAAGCCTTGTAATCGCGGCCTACCACAATACCATTTATAACTGTTACGGTTGTTGTACTTGAATACCCAAACACAGAACCTGATGTGGCTATATAAGTATAACTGTTACCGCTCGACTTCTTAAAGTCCTGCAATTTTTCATAACTGGCCTCAAACTCGTCTTTTTTAGCTATGCCATCTTTTTTGCAGGCGCTCAACAGCGTAATAGCCGTTAGTAATAAAAGTAATACTCTTCTCATACGTGTGGTTTGGTTTGTGCGTTTGTATATGATTACGTTGTAATATTTTTGACTGCTACAGTTAAAGCTGAATTTTTCTTCTTTATTTTGACGCTATGCATATCGAGACTATCGCCATCCACGCAGGAAACCATACAGACGAAACCACCAGAGCAGTTATAAAACCCATTGTAATGTCGAGCACGTTTGAGCGCGGCCCCGATGGTGATTACCCTGGCGGTTATATGTACGGCCGCATTGCCAACCCTAATCGCAGTCAGTTAGAAAACGTTTTGGCTAAGCTGGAACTGGGCGAAGATGCAGCAGCTTTTTCATCAGGCAATGCAGCTGGCATGGCGGTATTTCAATCATTAAAACCAGGTACGCATATTATAGCGCCTGATGATATGTACCATGGTTTGCGCAATCAGTTGAAGACACTTTTTGCAGGCATACTGTGGTTCGATTTTATCGATCTGAGTGATTTGGAACTGGTTGAACAATCTATTAAACCGCATACCGGCTTAATATGGATAGAAACACCATCTAACCCATTATTAAAACTAAGCAATATTACAGCGCTGGTAAAATTGGCCCATGCGCACGATTTGAAGGTTGTGGTTGATAACACCTTTGCCTCTCCTATCTGTCAATTACCGCTTACTTTGGGGGCTGATTTAGTAATGCACTCATCAACCAAATATATTGGCGGCCATAGTGACATTACAGGCGGCGTTTTAATTACACCGGTGAAAGATGAATGGTGGGAACGTATCCGCAATGTGCAAAGCATGGGTGGTGCTGTGCCATCTCCGCAGGATTGTTATTTCTTAGTCCGCAGTATTAAAACATTACCTTACCGTATGCGTGGCCACGTAAACAACGCACAATTAATGGCCGAATTTTTAGAGAAACATGCCAAAGTTGAAGCTGTAATGTACCCCGGGCTGGAAAGCCACCCGCAGCACCAACTGGCTAAACTGCAAATGCTGGCCTTTGGAGGTATGTTATCATTTACGGTTAAGGGCGGTGCCGATGAAGCAAAAAAGGTTGTAAATACGGTAAAGCTATTTGCCCAGGCCACAAGCTTAGGCGGCGTAGAGAGCTTGATAGAGCACCGTGCATCAGTAGAAGGGCCGGACACTAAAACGCCTCAGAACCTGATCCGCGTATCTGTTGGTTTAGAGCACATTGATGATCTGATTGAGGACATGTCTGCTACATTAGCTACGATATAATATTCCCTGCTAAATTAAACCGGGTCGCCCGGATCTTCGTGTTTACCCGGTTTAATTTCAGATTCCTCTATTTCTTTTTCGAAGTCTTTCTCATCTTTTTGGTTGCGTTTCACCAACCAGATAATGCCTGCAATAACAAGTATTATTATTAAACCGGCTATAGGATAGTTCATGGTTTCTGCTTTTAATTAGGAAGTTGCAAGATTATAATTTGTTTCTTTTCAGCAGGTTATCTTTATGTTAAGATATGGTGCTTAGTACATCGCCCGATGACATTTCAATAAAATTGAAATTTAATTTGGAATTATGATCTGGTTTGCCCTACCTTTGAAATAATATTTGGTAGTAGTACCACGATCAATTTCCCCTCAAAGGTTTTTGATTTATATAGAAGCGGCGAGAGAACAGGCTCCAAAACCCGCTGGCAACCCTCTAAAAGGTAGAGAAGGTGCCAATTCCTGACCCGGAAATAATTAACCCCGGGGCATATAAATGATAAAATGGAAAAATTAATTCGCATTCTTCAGCAGTACTTAACTCCTAAACAAGGTCCTTCAGTTGTTTTAATTCCGGTTAGAGCAAAAAACTGTATGCACACTTGTTGTTGCTGTTGCTAATGCAATAACACGTTCCCTTTCTCCTTCCTGAAACTGTACGTGTATTCCATGGATATCCTATATCCCATAGTGTGTTTATAACATTTTGTTTAACTACTAAATCTATCCCCCATGTCTACATTAAAATTCGAAACCCTACAACTACATGCAGGCCAGCAGGCTGACCCAACAACAGGTTCACGCGCAGTGCCGCTATATCAAACAACATCTTATGTTTTTAATAATGCCGAGCATGGCGCCAATCTTTTTGCATTAAAAGAATTTGGCAACATTTACACCCGCATTATGAACCCCACTACCGACGTTTTTGAGAAACGTATCGCAGCATTAGAAGGTGGCGTGGCGGCCCTTGCAACAGCATCGGGACAAGCGGCACAATTTATCGCACTTAACAATATACTGCAAACCGGTGATAACTTCGTTACCTCTCCTTTTCTTTATGGAGGCAGCTATAACCAGTTTAAAGTTGCCTTTAAACGCCTCGGTGTTGAAGCCCGTTTTGCCAAAGATGATACAGCAGAAAATATTGAACTGCTGATTGATGATAAAACCAAAGCCATTTACCTCGAAACCATTGGCAACCCCGGCTTTAGTATCCCTGACTTTGAGAAAGTTGCAGCTGTTGCTAAAAAGCACGACCTGCCTTTAATAGTCGATAATACCTTTGGTGCCGGTGGCTACCTGTTCCGCCCCTTAGAGCATGGTGCACACATCGTGGTAGAATCTGCCACCAAATGGATTGGCGGCCATGGTACATCTATAGGTGGAGTTATTGTTGACGGTGGAAATTATAACTGGGGCAATGGTAAATTCCCGCAATTTACTGAGCCGTCTGAAGGGTATCACGGATTGGTATTTGCTGATGTATTTGGCATCGGTGGCCCTTTTGGTAATATTCAATTCATTATCCGCGCTCGTGTTGAAGGACTGCGCGATTTTGGTTCGTCACAATCACCTTTCAATTCATTTTTACTGATTCAAGGATTAGAAACCCTTTCACTACGCGTACAACGCCATGTAGATAATACTTTAGAACTGGCTAAATGGCTGGAACAACAACCACAGGTAGCTAAAGTAAATTATCCGGGCTTGCCATCATCGCCGCACCATGCTTTAGCTAAAAAGTATTTAAAAAATGGTTTCGGCGCTGTATTATCATTCGAATTAAAGGGCGATAAGACCAATGCCGGCACTCTGATTGATAGCCTGCAACTGGTTAGCCATCTTGCTAACGTTGGCGATGCTAAAACGCTGATCATCCAACCATCGGCAACTACGCATCAACAACTGAGTGATGAAGAGCAATTATCTGCAGGTGTTACACCTACCCTGTTACGTGTAGCCGTAGGTATTGAGCATATAGATGACATTAAAGCCGATTTTGAACAGGCTTTTGCAAAAATAAAAGAAACTAAATCTGAATTGGAGCTGGCATAACATCTCTCCTAACATTTCGCCTTTGGCGGAAAGGAATATGACGACGAATACAATGAATACTGAAATATATAAGCATCCGGAAGAATTTGTTCTGGAATCGGGTAAAAAAATAAAGGGGCTGGAAATAGGTTTTCATACTTATGGAAGGCTCAATAAGAATCGGGATAACGTAGTGTGGGTATGCCATGCCCTCACTGCAAATTCCGATGTGTTTGACTGGTGGCAAGGCTTTTTTGGCGAAGGTAATTTCTTTAACCCGGATGAACATTTTATTGTTTGTGCTAACATCCTGGGTTCGCCTTACGGCACCAGCAATCCGCTATCTGTAAACCCCGATACTAACGAGCCTTATTATCTCAGTTTTCCGCAGTTCACTATTCGCGATGTTGTTAAGGCGCACCAACTATTGGCTGATAGCTTGGGGATTGATAATATCCATATCCTTATCGGCGGCTCACTGGGCGGTCAACAAGCTTTGGAATGGAGCATTGATCAACCAGAAAGAATTAAGAACCTGATTTTGATTGCTACAAACGCGAAACACTCGCCGTGGGGCATTGCCTTTAACGAATCGCAAAGATTAGCCATTACTTCAGACCGTACTTTCTATGCCAATACCGCTAAAGGTGGCGCTAAAGGCTTAAAGGCGGCACGTAGCTTTGCATTGCTATCGTACCGTAACTACAAAACTTACTCGCTTACCCAGCAAGAAGAGAATGCAGATGTCACCGATAATTTCAAAGCATCATCGTACCAAAGCTACCAGGGCGAAAAACTGGTAAACCGTTTCAATGCCTACAGCTACTGGTATTTAACAAAAGTAATGGATTCGCACGATGCCGGCCGTGGCCGCAAAAGCGTTGAAAAGGCACTGAGCACCATTAAAGCTAAAACGCTGGTAGTGGGTATCCGCTCAGACGTTTTGTTTCCTTTGGAAGAGCAACAATACCTGTTTCAGCATATCCCAAAAGCAGCTTTTGCAGAATTGGATTCATTTTACGGGCACGATGGCTTTTTAATTGAGACTGAATCACTGACCAATATTGTGACTTCTTTTTTTAAAACAGATGTAAAGGGTAAGATCATTGAACTGCAGCAATCTGCTTAAAAACATATAAGAACCTTGTTTTAATTAGTTTTCTTAGTTTTTTAACAAAAAAATGACATTTAAAAATCTGACCGTCAGGCAATGCCGTATATCTGTTATCAGGTAAGGTTATTGCCCGGTTACGAGGGGTCAGTTAAGCGGGCAAGCAAATAGCCTTAATTGTGAAGATTCCTGATGTTGTTTTTAAAAGAAAGGTTCCGCAATAGCGGGACCTTTTCTTTTTTATAGCAGCTTTGTTATATAGATATTACCTCCCTTATCTATATATTTGTAACAAGAAACTGACAAATCCTAATTAATGTCAAAACTGGGCAAGCTGCTTTTAAACAAATACTTTGTTACTATTTTATGGTTCGGGTTAAGTCTGGCCGCTGTTATTAAGCAAACGGCGCATCACCATATTAACAACTACTTTATATATAAGTATACGTTTGTTAACCTGTTAAACCAGCATAACTTATATACCCCACAACCCCAATTTTATTTTGACACTAACCACTACGGGCCATTGTTCGGTTTGCTTATTGCTCCTTTTACTTATCTTCCCGATAGCATAGGCGTAATCTTATGGGTGTTATTTAATGTATCGGTATTATACATAGCCATACGGCAATTACCATTCACATTAAACCAGCAACTGGCTGTATTACTAATCTGTGCACATGAGTTAATGACAGCTGCCTTTGCCGTTCAGTTTAACCCCAGTATGGCAGCTATTATTATACTAAGCTTTGTATTTATAAACCGAAAGCAGGATTTCTGGGCAACGCTGCTCATTGTTGCCGGTACGTTAATAAAGCTCTACGGTATTGTTGGCCTGGCTTTTTTCTTTTTCTCGAAAGACAAGGTGAAATTTATCTGGAGCTTCGCGCTATGGTCGGTAGTGTTATATGCATTGCCTATGCTGGTATCATCGCCTCATTTTGTAAACCAATCTTACCTGGATTGGTATGAGAGTTTATCGCATAAAAACGGTGAGAACACCATGTCGACCATGCAGGATATTTCTGTAATGGGGATGATCAGGCGGGTATTTAACTATCCTCAGCTTTCTAATACATTGGTGCTTCTACCGGGATTGTTATTGTTTGCAACGGCTTATCTTCGTTTCAAATGGTTTAGCAATATGCAGTTCAGATATTTGCTGCTGGCTTCTACGCTTATTTTTACGGTAATATTCAGTACCGGGTCTGAGTCCCCTACTTATATTATTGCTTTTACGGGCGTGGCAATTTGGTTTATGAATTTGGATAGGCCGATTACAGGATTTGAGATCTTTTTACTGGTATTTGCGCTGTTGATCACTAGTTTATCACCGTCAGACCTGTTCCCGAAATACATCAACAAACACTATATAAAACCTTATGCGTTTAAAGCACTACCTTGCTTTGTAATTTGGTTGAGAATTATTTACGAAACTTTAACAAGAAACTTTAGCCGCAAGGGCTCAGCAGAAGAGGTAGTTTTATCATGATAAAGAAAAAGATTTCGGTTGTTATACCTTCTTACAACGAGGTTGGAAATATTGATATACTGGCATCACGACTTATAGCCGTATTAAAAACCCTGCCTTATACTTACGAGGTTATTTTTGTGGATGACGGCAGTTCTGACGGCACGATTGAAAAGCTGAGAACTATCAGCGACCTCGATGACAACCTTTATTACCTGGAATTGTCGCGCAATTTCGGCCACCAGAATGCTCTTAAAGCAGGTTATGATTATGCAGACGGTGATTGTATTATCAGTATGGATGGCGATTTACAGCACCCGCCCGAAATGATTCCGCAATTTATGCAGAAATGGGAAGAAGGTTACGATGTGGTTTATACATGCCGTGAGTACCAGGATGAGGCCACGATATTTAAAACCAAATCATCTGATCTGTTTTATAAAATGATCAATTCCCTCTCTGATACTAAGCTGGAGAAAGGCACTGCAGATTTCAGGTTGATTGACCGTAAGGTAGCCAACGTACTAAGCACCCTAAATGAAAACGGCCTATTCATGCGTGGCTTGGTTAAATGGCTTGGATTTAAGCAATATGCCATTTATTACCAGGCGGAGGCTCGTTTCTCTGGCAAAAGCAAATACACTGTTAAAAAGATGGTAAAGTTTGCTGTACAGGGTATTACTGCTTTTAGCGTAAGGCCGCTGTATATCGCAACCGGTATCGGGTTATTCTTTTCGTTATTGGCTGTTTTGTATATCCCCTATATTTTAATCAGTTACTTTACCGGGCACGTGGTTTCGGGCTGGTCATCGTTATTGGCTACCATTGTTTTTTTTGGTGGTGTACAACTGATGGTGCTCGGCATCATCGGCATGTACCTGGGCAAATTGTTTATGCAATCTAAACAAAGGCCAAATTATATTATCCGTTCTACTAATCTGCAACGCATCAATAATGATCTTATTAAGCTTTGATATCGAAGAGTTCGATATGCCTTTCGAATACAACAAAGAATTGTCGTTTCCCGAACAATTGGCTGTATCAACAGAAGGCACTTATAAAATATTAAACATCCTGAAAGAAGCCGGCATAAAGGCAACTTTCTACTGTACTGCTAACTATGCTGTAAACAAACCCGAAGTAATTAACGATATTATTACCCAGGGACACGAAGTGGCATCGCACGGTTACTATCACTCAGATTTTAAACCCGAGCACCTGCTGCAATCCAAATTAAAACTCGAAGAACTGACCGGTAAGCCTGTAATAGGTTACCGCATGGCCCGCATGATGCCGGTTGATGAGAAAGAAATTGAAAAGGCAGGTTACGTTTATAATTCTTCTATTAACCCTACCTGGTTGCCGGGCAGGTACAATAACTTTAGTAAACCACGCAAATGGTTTTACTTTCAGAATGTGTTGCAGTTGCCATCATCAGTATCGCCAATAATCAGGTTCCCGTTATTTTGGTTGAGCTTTCATAACCTGCCAATGGGTATTATGAAATGGCTGAGTGCATCTGCACATCGTAAAGATGGCTATCTAAACCTATACTTCCACCCCTGGGAATTTACAGATCTGGATAAACCAGAAAAATATGGTTTCCCTGGTTATGTGGTTAAAAATACAGGAGATGCTTTTGTAAAGAGATTGGCAGATTTTATTGCCTGGGGACAAAAGAAAGGCTATTCTTTTGGGAGGACTGATGAGTTTATAAAAACTATAAAGGCTTAAAAATTTGTCATTACGAGGTACGAAGCAATCTCATAGCTATGTAAATCGAAAAGCATTGGCTACGAGATTGCCACGCTATCGCTCGCAATGACAAAAAGTATAAAGCAAGCAAGGCGTTTCATTTTGAAACGACTTGCTTGCTTTATATTAAATCCGAAATCGAACATCCGAATTCCGAAATCGGTTATATCTCTTTATTAATATCCCAGCTCTCCAGGTAATCAGCGACTTTTTTAATAAATGAGCCGCCCAAAGCGCCATCAACTACACGGTGATCGTAAGATAGCGACAGGAACATCATGTGTCTGATAGCTACCATATCGCCGTTAGGCGTTTCAACTACGGCAGGCTTTTTCTTGATAGCACCAATAGCTAAAATAGCAACCTGCGGCTGATTAATAATTGGTGTGCCCATTACGTTACCGAATGTACCTACGTTAGTAATGGTGAATGTTCCGTCTTTAACTTCATCAGGCTGGAGCTTGTTGCCACGTGCACGGTTAGCCAAATCGTTTACTGATTTTGTTAATGAAACAAGATTTTTCTGATCTGCGTCTTTTATTACAGGCACAATCAGGTTGCCGCTTGGCAAAGCTGTTGCCATACCGATATTAATATGCCCGCGTTTGATGATCTGCGTACCGTTTACTGATACATTGATCATCGGCATGGCCTTAATGGCTTGCGATACCGCTTCAACAAATATCGGGGTAAAGGTTAACTTCTCGCCATATTTGGTTTCGAACTGTGCTTTAGCTTTTTCGCGCCATTGTACAATATTGGTAACATCAGCTTCAATAAATGAAGTAACATGTGGTGCAGTTTGTACGCTGTTTACCATGTGCTCGGCAATCAACTTGCGCATACGGTCCATCTCGATGATCTCATCATTAGCACCTATCGAAACAGTTTTAACTACAGGAGGTGCCTGCGGTTGTTGCGGTTCGGGTTGTGGATATGGTTGCTGCGGATAACCCGGAGGCATCGCATAGTACACCGGCATTTGCTGATAAACGATATAAGGCGGCGCCTGCTGGTACATACTTGGTGCAGGCATACCATAAGGTGCCTGCTGGTAAACCGGCGGTTGCATTGGCATGCCATAAGGCTGCTGCAATGGAGCTTGTGGTTGCTGTACCGGCGTAGCTTGTGGCTGCTCTGGTTGCGGCGCAGGCTGTTGTGGTGCTGCCGGAGCCGGCTGAATTGGCTGTTGCTTACCATTACGATGATTTTGCAGATAATTCAGCAGATCATCTTTAGTTAAGCGGCCATCTGCACCGGTACCTGTGATGGTATCCAATACAGCAATGCTCAGGCCTTCCTGCGCGGCAATACTTTTTACTAACGGTGAGTAAAATTTATTAGACTGGCTTCCGCCCTCTTGCAAAGCAGGCTGTTGTACAGAACTTGCTCTATCTTCAAGCTGGTTTATGCCAGGAATAGTTTGTGTTTGAACTGGTGCCGGTTGTGTTTCTGGTATAGTTTGTACCGGTGCCTGTACGGGCGCATTATTTACAGCTGCTTTATCTTCAACCTCAATTAATGCAATGGCTGCACCAACCTGTACTACATCATCAACCTTAAAAAGCTGCTCAGTTAATTTACCGGCCACTGGCGACGGCACCTCAGAGTCAACCTTATCTGTAGCGATCTCTAATACCGCTTCATCGGCTTCAATATAATCACCAGGGTTCTTTAACCACTTGATGATGGTTGCTTCCGCTACGCTTTCGCCCATTTTTGGCAGCAACAACTGATAATTCGACATAGATGAATTCCTAATGTTAATCTGTCAAAATTAAACTATTTCGGCGTTTTTAATCAAGTTCTGTTAATAAAGTATTTAACATACCTAAAGCGGCTATAGCTGTACGCTCTATATTTTGTATCCGTTTGCTACCGAAAGTAAACTTTTTGATCAGGCTTTTGCCGCCTCCGGCAACACCAATCCACACAGTACCAACGGGTTTATCAGGCATACCGCCATCCGGACCGGCAATTCCGGTTACCGCAATGGCATAGTCAGATTTAAAATTAAGCAACGCTCCTTCAACCATTTCGGTAACAGTTGGTTCGCTTACAGCGCCGTATTGCCAAAGGGTTTCATTCTTCACGCCTAAAATACTCTCTTTCAGTTCGTAAGAATACGAAACTGCACCACCAAAAAACACTTGAGATGAGCCTGCATGTTGGGTAAACAGGTGCGAAATATATCCTCCTGTACAGCTTTCGGCAACAGAAAGGGTTAAATTACGGGCAGCCATTTTATTCAAAATCGCTTTCTCTAGAGCAATATCTTCTTCGGCTACCACTACCTTGCCAATCCGTTCAACCAGTAACGCACTGTAATGATCTATCTGTTTTTGCAGATCGCCGGTTTTATCCTCGTATCCGCTTAATCTTAATCGTACCTGGCCTAATTTAGGCAGATAAGCCAGTTTAATGGTTGGTGGCAGGCTGTTCTCAATATCAGCTATCCTTTCGGCCAAAAATGATTCACCCTCTCCTACTGTTAAAATAGTTTTGTGGATCACTTTAGGCAATTGAAACCTTTCTTCCAACTTAGGTATAACCGTTTCCAGCATCATGTACTGCATCTCGAACGGTACACCGGGCATCGAAACATAAATCTTTCCTTCGTAGTCAAACCACATACCCGGTGCTGTGCCATTACCGTTAAGTATTACTTCACAGTTTTCGGGCACCTCGGCCTGCTTAACGTTTACATCAAGTAGCGGGCGGTTATATTTTGCAAAAATCTGCTTTACATTTTCAAGCGCAGCTTCATCTGTTTTAAAACCTACACCAAAATATTCGGCAAGCGTTTTTTTGGTAATATCATCTTTGGTTGGGCCAAGGCCACCAGTAATTAAAATAACATCAGCGCGTTGCTGAGCTTCGGCCAGGGCATTTAAAATATGTTGCCTGTCATCAGATACAGATGAGATTTGCTTTATACGCACACCTGCCTCATTTAAACGTGTAGCCATCCAGGCCGAGTTGGTATCAATGATCTGGCCGATAAGTATTTCGTCCCCTATGGTAATAATCTCTGCAAGCATATTTAGTAGTAAGGGTTATAGTATTGATTGTTTGTATAATCGCTTCGTTTGCTCAGTTTCAAATCCTGTAAAATAGATGCCTTAACACGCAGCATTACACTGTACATTTTTAAATAACCGAACGGGATCCATTGCACGGCAAGGTCCCAGCAGTGTAAGTCGCGGTAAATACCTAACTGGCAGGTACTCACCTTCTGCTTCCGTATATCCAAATCCGAATAGTAGGTCACCTTCCATTTTGGCGTAATATTTACATCGCCACGGGCCTGTATCGTATTGGTTACCGATGTTGAAGTTACGTTGTTAGTATAGTTGAAACTATAGCTCAGGTTAATATTCCAGGGCACGTTAAAATCAACAAACGCACTTTGATCCTGGCTTACCAACGCTAAACGCTCGGCCTGTTCTGGTGTAAGCCCCTGCGCCAGGGTATTATTTATACCATTCTGCACATTGGGGTTAAGCCTGTTACCTGTTTTAGCATTAGAGTTTAAGCTAATATCCGTCGATGCAAAAAACGAAGTCAACCTTGGAAATTGGCCATTTTGCCAGGTATAACGATCTATACGCTGAGCATATTTATGAATCTGGTTTCCGCTAATGGTATCGCGCACATTTACCACATACGGGTCAAACACCCCACCAAAGCTAATATTCAGCTTTTGATTAAAGATTGCCGTATGCCCGCTAAATGAGATAAGCGATAACTTCATTGAATCGGCCGCGAAATTATAAAAGGTAGAAAATGTTAGGCCCTGCAGTATCTGTATTTTCTTATCCGTTTGGGAGGTATCCGTACTTTTTGCGCGTACCTTGGCCTCTATCGTATTATCCAGACTAAAGCCTATACCCGCTTGTTTACCCGGCGAGGGGCCACCAACCGCTGTACCATTAAAAATTGAATAACTGGTGGCCTGGTATGGATATGGTACAGATGCCTGGCTAACTGCTGTTTTATAATAGCCATAACTCGGATCGCCAAAATCAGGACGGTAGTTAAAGCTTAAAGACGGCGTCATCACATGACGGATGGCCTTTAGCTTACCTTTAAAATTCATGGTACCATATACTTTTGTCGATACAGAAGCGCCCAAAGTATACTCGCCAGCCCGTTTAAAGCCAGGTATGGTATCAATAATTAAATTACTGCCGGTAAGGCTGGTACGGTCATACTTTTCATTGATAGACTGGATATTCCAATACTCGGTATAGTTAAAGTTTGTGCTAAACTGGAAAAACTTAAGGAATGTAAGGCTTAAGCTAACAGGTATGTTTTGCTTAAAACCGGTTTGCAAACGTTTGGCTAAAATATCACCCTGAAAAAGCTCATCCTCCGGCAAACTTGAAACCTTGTTGGTACCTGATGAATTATAGCTTATGGTTATTTTTTGATACCACTTTTGTTCACCCACCCTGTCTTTTGAGTCAAACGGACTTATACTGGCCATGTTGAACGTAAAAGACGGTAATTCCAAATCAACAGTTTTCTTTGCCAGATCTTGTGAGTGCGTTAAGTTAACAGAAAGGTTGAAGGGAGAACCCGCCCAGGTTTTCGAATACGCGATACTGGAGTGCAGGTTGTTTTGTGTAATTTGTTGCAGGTTATAATTTTGGTTTGCACCAGAGTTTGAATAATAACTGCTTGAACCAGCGTTAACTGAGGCGCTGAATACCGAGCCGGGGTGTGCACTTGGATCTTGCGAGTGCGACCATAAGATGTTAAATGTTTTTCGTGCAGGGTCGCCCGGGTTACCGTAGTTATTTGAGGCATAGTCAAACCTGGCGGTACCGGTATATTGGTAGCGCACAATATATCGTGCTGTTGTACCTATTTCATACGAACCTTTGGTATATATGGAACCCGTAGTGGTTAAATCAATATTATCATTTATACCAACGTAATAACCAAAATTTTGCAGATAAAAGCCACGTTGCTGGTCTTCACCAAAAGTAGGTAATATAACCCCTGAAGCTCTTGTATTAGGTTTTGGGAAAAAACCGAATGGTATAGCCAAAGGTAATGGCACGCCCTCAATTTCGAGGTAAGCCGGCCCGGATACAATTTGATTTTTCTCTGCAATACCTTTGGTAATTACTATACCAAAGTGCGTATCCGGATAAGGCAAATCGCACGTACTGTATAAAACATTGTGGTAAGCCACCTCGTTTTCATTCAGTTTTTTGGCTAAACCACCCGAAACAAAGTTGCCCCCCTGCTCAGATGCAGGGTTAAACACTTTCCCTTTTTTGGTTTCATAATTATAGTAGATAGAATCTGCTGCGGCAGGTTTATCGTTTCTTTGCTTGGTAATTGGCCTGCCTACATAGCGGTGTGTACGTGGGTCTATCCGGCCTTTGGCAAATATCTGGTGGTTCTTTTGGTCAACCCTGATAAAATCTGCATCGAGCTCAAAATCTTCATAAGTTACCCGTGCTTTACCATACAGATACATAATATTATGGTCATTATCGGTGTAAGTAGAGTCTTCAGCACTCCATTTTACCATCGACTCAAGTCGGCTATTTGATTTTGAAGATGTATCTTTAGCTGCGGAAACAGGCTTAGCCCCTTTTACAGGTTTGCCTTTTTTACCCGTATTGGGTTTAGCTTTGTGTAGTGTGTCTCGCTGGATAATTGTATCAATTGCCAATAAATGCCTGTTTAAAGCGTTATAATTGGCAGCTAATGATACATTCGCCGCGATAACAAGTGATAAGAGAAAAATTAGACTGGCGAATTTCAAAATTAGTTTCGAATAGTATTTTTGCAGTTCAGATAATAACAGCGTTCAAAAATAATGAAAAATAAAGCATTCAAAAGATTCATTTACCGTACTTGTATATTCCTGTTTTCAATTCCATTGTTTTCATTTAAAATTTTACCAGATACAGCTAAAAAAGACAGCACCGTTTACAACGGCTATAAAGTTAAAACTATTGTTGTTGATGCTGGCCATGGTGGAAAAAGAGCCGGGGCGTCCGGCGATTATTCCGTTGAAAAGAATGTAACGCTGGCATTGGCTTTTAAATTGCAGAAGGCGTTAGAAAAAGATGTGCCCGATGTTAAAGTAGTGATGACCCGCACCACAGATGATGACATATTATGGCAAAAACGTTCTGATATTGCGAACGAAGCTAAAGGCGATCTTTTTATCTCATTGCATTGTAATTCATTATCTGACCGGGTTGTTACGGTAAACGGCCGCAAAAAACGGGTACCCGATCAATCAGGCCGGGGCGTTTTACTTTTGGTATACGGTTTTCACCGTGGCGGAAACGAAAAAGGCGGCGATAATGAAGAGGCTGCTGCAATAAGGGAAAACTTAATTGAGGAAAAAGATGTTAATGGGGGAAGTACGGTAGATTTTAACGACCCTACCCAAATGATTTTACTTAATGCGTTTAAAAATAAGTACAGAAAAAACAGCATCCGCCTGGCCAACATTTTAAACGACGAATTTAAAGAGACAGACGGGCGGCCAAGCGAAGGTGTGAGAGAGCAAAGCATTTTAATATTATGCCACAGTGCAATGCCGGCCGTGCTGGTAGAAACAGGATATATTAATAACCCTAAAGACGAAGCTTACTTAAATTCTGAGGATGGGCAAAACGAGATCATCAGCACTATTATAAGATCAATAAAAACGTATAAGGCAGAACTTGAACAATCAAACTAAACATATTCAATCTAAAACATCTACATTTTGAAAATAAATAACGAAACCAAGGTAGGCGTACTGACTGTAGTAGCCATTACTATATTATTATTAGGGTACAGTTACTTAAAAGGTTCTGACGTATTTTCGAGCGATAACCGCTTTTATGCCGTTTACAGAAGCGTTGAAGGCTTAACTGTTTCTAAACCTGTGTTGGTTAATGGCTTCCCTATCGGTAAGGTTTCTAAAATGGAACTGCAGCCCGACGGGCGTACTATTGTTGAATTTAAAGTTTCGCATAAGTACAATGTGCCGGTTAATACTTTGGCCAAACTGGAAAGTACAGACCTTTTAGGCGGCAAAGCCATTATATTTGAACTGGGCACCAGTAAAGAGTATGCGGATGATAAAGACACCCTCCGTGCCGACGTACAAGGTAGCCTGGCCGAAAGCCTGCAGCCAATACAAAGAAAAGCCGAGTTGCTGATCGCTAAATTAGATTCGACTTTGGGTTCGGTAAACAAGATCCTGAACCCTGATTTTCAGAAAAATGTTGACCGCAGTTTCCTGAGCATTGCAAACTCGTTACAAACGCTCGAAGGGACTACTAAGAAAATTGACAACCTGGTTGGCGCACAAAGCGGGCATATCAATAACATCATGTCTAATGCCGAGGTTGTATCATCAAACCTAAAGGTTACAACGGGGCACCTGCAAACGGTATCTACCAACTTCGAAACCTTTAGTACAGATTTGGCTAACGGTAACGTTAAACAAACACTGGATAATGCCAACAAAGCCGTTGCTGATCTACAGGCTACTATTGCCAAAATTAACAATGGCACCGGCTCTATCTCACTTTTGCTTAACGACGATAAGATGTACAAAAATCTTAACGCCGCTTCTGGTAACTTAAACAATCTGTTTATTGATATCAAAGCACATCCAAGCCGTTATGTAAGCTTCTCGGTGTTTGGTAAAAAAGATAAGTAAGAGATTATTTCAAAACGTTTACAATAGCAGCTACGCTCCTATTGTAAACGTTTTTCCTTCTATAGCAAGTTCCGTATTAGGGAACACGCTCCTGGCTTCATCCAAAAGCTCATTTAAAGTCTTGTAACGCGCAGAAAAGTGGCCGATGAGTAATTGCTGTGCATTAGTCTGTAAAGCTACGTCAGCAGCCTGCCATGCGGTTGTATGGTGTGTTTGCAAGGCACGGTCTAGCATATTGTGCAGAAACGTAGCTTCGTGGTATAGCAAATTGGCATTCGCTATCTGCTCAAAGTATTGTTGATTGTACAATGTATCCGAGCAATAGGCGTACATTTTGGGTGCAACAGAATCAATGGTGAGTTCATCGTTGTGATAAACTGTACCATCTGGAGCTACATAATTTAATCCACGTTTTAGTTGTGAGTAAAAACTAACCGGGATTTCAAGCGCTTCTATCTTCTCTTTAATCAGTTTACGCAGTGTTTTCTTTTGTTTGAAAATAAAGCCAGTACAGGCAATGCGGTGATCGAGCGGGATAGTTTCTACAATAATATCGTGATTCTCCAGAATTATCTGCGGGCCGCTGGGATCAGTGGGATAAAATTCGAGCTCGTAATGCAGGGTGGTTTCTGAATACTTAAACTGAATATCTATGATCTCCTTCAAAGCAGGCGGACCAAACAGTTTCAGCGGCTTTACACGACCGTTAAGATGTAATGAAGATAATAAACCTACCAGGCCTAGATAATGATCGCCATGCAAATGGCTGATAAAGATATGATCAATACGGCTAGCCTTTACATCAAACTTTAGCATTTGCTGTTGAGTGCCTTCGCCGCAATCAATAAGGTACAAACGCTCATTAATATTAAGCGCCTGCGCAGTAGGATTTCTGTTATATATGGGAGTTGCCGAGCTGCTGCCAAGTATAGTTACTTCAAACTTCATGAAGGCTAAACATAACTTGGCTTATTTTGCTTCTTTTTTTAGTTCTTTTTCTATTTCCTCCATAAAAACGAGGTCAACAGCTTCTTCAACAGAAGGAACAATGGTTAAAACGCTATCCAATTGAGAGATGGTAATCAGACGGGCAACCGCTTCGCTTAAACCAGACAGGATAAAAACACCTTCGGCATTTTTACATAAACGGTGGCCAACCAATAAACTGCTTAAACCAGATGAATCGGCAAACTTTACCTGGCACAGGTCAAGGATAATATTCCTTTGCCCTTCGGCGTTTACAAGAATAAGTTCTGACTTAAGCTGCGGGGTAAACAATGAATTCAGTTTCGATTCATTCAGCTTTAGCACAACGTATTTCTCGTGTTTATCAATTGCAAACTTCATTATTGTCTGATTATAATATTAAGCTAAGATATAATTATTTTGGTTATAAATAAAATTACAAAGCAGCAAGTGCAGCCGTAACATTTTTCTCAACTCTTGTCAATATCTCCCCTGCTTCTGGCTTAACAAAGGTTTCGCCGGTTATTTTGTTATAAAGTTCGATATATCTTTCAGAGATTGATTCAATAATTTTAGGTGTCATTTCAGGCACTGTTTGTCCATCTTTACCCTGGAAACCATTTTCAATTAACCATTTTCTAACAAATTCTTTCGAAAGCTGTTTTTGAGCCTCGCCTTTTTGCTGGCGCTCTTCATAACCTTCGCTGTAGAAATAACGTGAAGAGTCTGGTGTATGGATCTCATCAATCAGGTAAATTGTACCATCATGTTTGCCGAACTCATACTTGGTATCAACCAGTATTAAATCTTGCGCAGCTGCAATTTCGGTACCGCGTTGGTATACAGCACGTGTATATTTTTCTAACTGCTCGTAGTCTTCGCTGCTTACAATACCTTTAGCCAGGATGTCTTCTCTCGAAATATCCTCATCGTGCCCTACCGATGCTTTAGTAGTCGGCGTAATAATCGGTTCAGGAAGTTTATCGTTTTCCTTTAAACCTTCAGGTAAGCTTACGCCGCAAACCTGGCGTTTACCTGCGCTATACTCACGCCATGCATGGCCGGCCAAATAACCGCGGATCACCATCTCTACCTTAAACGGCTCACAAATACGGCCAATAGTAACGCTTGGATCTGGTACAGATACTACCCAGTTAGGTACAATATCTTCTGTCGATTTTAAGAATTTGGCAGCAATTTGGTTAAGCACCTGGCCTTTGTAAGGGATTGGCTCTGGTAATACCACATCAAAAGCAGATATGCGGTCGCTCACCACCATTACCAGGTATTCGTTATTGATAGTATACACATCGCGTACCTTCCCTTTGTAAAATGATGTTTGATTAGGAAAGTTAAACTGTGTTTCTTTTATAGCGTACATTAGATATGAGATTTTAGATATGAGATATGAGATGCCATAAAATCATATAATCTTAAAGCATCTCTTGTCTAAATTTAGATATGAGATGCAAATATAAGACTAAGCTGTTTTATCTCAAATCTAATATCTCACATCTCATATCTAATTATTGAATGTCGCCGTAGGCTTCCAGAATCTTCCGAACCAGTTTATGGCGTACCACGTCTTCGCCGGTAAGGTAAATAATGTCGATGCCTTTAATGTCGGTAAGGATGCGTAAGGCGGTGTGTAAACCAGATTGCTGTTTTTTAGGTAAATCTATCTGGGTTACGTCGCCGGTTACAATGAACTTTGCGGTTGGGCCCATACGGGTTAAAAACATTTTCAATTGCATATCGGTGGCGTTTTGCGCCTCATCCAATATTACAAAACAGTTGTCCAATGTACGGCCACGCATAAATGCCAATGGAGCAATTTCAATAGTACGGTTTTCCAGATAGGTTTTCAACTTCTCAGCCGGGATCATATCGTCCAACGCATCATATAACGGACGCAGATATGGATCGATCTTTTCTTTTAAATCACCCGGTAAAAACCCAAGGTTCTCCCCCGCTTCTACAGCCGGGCGGGTTAAGATGATCCGTTTAATTTCCTTGTTTTTCAACGCCCTTACTGCCAGTGCAACAGCGGTATAAGTTTTACCCGTACCTGCAGGGCCAATGGCAAACAAAATATCGCTGGTGTTGATGCTATCAACCATGCGGCGCTGGTTGGCCGTGCGGGCCTTAACCATAATACCGTTAGGGCCAAATACGATGACCTCGCCCGTGGTCGATTTATCGTTCGCAGCAGGATCGGTCACAGGTTGCTGTACCTTCGATCCAAGAATGCGTTCGATGTCGGTAATATTGAGATTGTCGAATTTTTCGACGTGATTTAGCAGATGTTGAAATTTTTCTCCGAACACGGTTAGTTCGTGATCATCGCCTAAAATTTTAACTTCGCTGCCACGCGCAACAATCTTAAGTTTAGGGTATTGCTTCTTAATAATTTCAAAATGATCATTATTAGGACCCCACAATACGGCTGGGTTTATATTCTCTAAAGATAATTTAAGTTCGTTCAATATGAATTGATTTTAGAGTAACAGATTTTTTATGCTTAAAAAATTTGAATATTTGCAGCTTGTAATCGCTTGTACAAGATTAACAATAAATATTTAAAAAAGTAATGCCCATAATAACATTAACAACCGATCTGGGAGATAAAGATATCTACCAGGCTGCCCTTAAAGGTAGCATATTAAGTCTGTTGCCAAATGTTAATATTATTGATATTACACACAGTGTAGCGGCCTTCAACGTACAGCAGGCCGCATTTATACTCAAAAACAGCTATCACTACTTCCCTAAAGGAACAGTGCATTTAATTGGTATTGATACTGTATACAATGCTCATACGCGTTATATCGCAGTTAGTTACAAAGGGCACTTTTTTGTTGGGGCCGATAATGGCATTTTTTGCCTGATGTTTGGCACCGAACCCGATGAAATTGTGGAGCTTAACATTATGCAGGACCTGAAGTTTTTGCACTTCCCCCTGGCCGATATTTTTGTAAAAGCGGCCTGCCATTTGGCACAGGGTGGTAAGCTAACAGAAGTAGGCATCCCTGTTAGCGGCACCGAAAAGAAAATGAATTTACAACCTACAGTTGAGCGAAACCTCATTAAAGGTGTGGTCATTTATATCGACTCTTTCCAGAACGTGATCACTAATATCACGAAAGATTTCTTTAACAAAGTGCAGCACGGCCGCCGCTTTACCCTTTACTTTAAGCGTAACGAAACCATTACCCATTTGAGCTGGCACTACAATGAAGTACCCGAAGGCGAAAAGCTTTGTTTATTCGGCATTAGCGACCATTTAGAAATTGCCATAAACAAAGGCAATGCAAGCGGGTTATTAGGTTTAAATCTCGGTGACAGCGTGATTATAGATTTTCAATAATCTAACCCTCTTGCTTATGAAAAAACTTTTGTTGCTGGCAGCCATCTGCCTGGCTTGTGGTATGGTATATGCCCAGCCCAATGCCGATTCGCTTGCTTATCAGAATCAGCGTAAAAAAATTAATGATATGCTGGCTGCACGTGCCGCTAAATTTGGCCAGTATGATGCCAGCCTGAGCCATCATTCCGGCATTTTTGGGATGCAGACCAAGAAAGACATCCGGCGCTCGAATGATATTCTGATGGATATTGTACACACCGACAATGATATTTTGCAGCAGACTAAAGTGCTGCTAACACTCAAAAACAACCAGCTCGATTACCGCAATTTTCAGCAGCAAACCATCCAAACCAAGGTAAAAGAAACGGAAGATAACTCACTGGCCTACATGAGTACCATCAATAAGCTGCGCGATCAGAACGAAAAGATGAAAATGACCGTACAAAACGCAGATAAAACTGAAGCAAAACTGAAGTTCTGGCTAATTATCTCGTTGATACTGTTCATTGTAACGTCAATTTTATGGATCAAGGCCAAAAAACGTGCGATTTAACGTAATTTAGCTGCTTTGAATTACAAATGGCGCGACAAAGATTAAACAGCGGAAACGCTGCTGAGAAAGAGTTACCAAAAGCAAAATTAAATAAACAAAGCCTGCAGAACATCGGCAAGCTTTTAAGTTATATTAAACCATACAAAGCCAAATTTATAGGCGGCCTTATTTTCCTGGTACTATCAAGCTTAACCGGCTTGGCATTTCCGGGTTTCTTTGGGGCTTTGATCGATGCTGCACAAGGTAAACAACGTTACGCTTTTATGCCTGCCAACTTAACTACTATTGGTGAGGTTGCTATAGCCGTGCTATTTGTACAGGCCTTTGTATCTTATTTCCGCATTACCTGGTTTGTGCAGGTGGCCGAGAAATCACTGGCCGATATCCGTCGCGATACTTATTTTAAGCTGATTACACTGCCGATGAACTTCTTCTCTAACCGTCGGGTTGGCGAATTAAACAGCCGTATTTCAGCCGATCTATCGCAGATACAGGACACCTTAACTACTACAATTGCCGAGGCTATCCGCCAGATCATCATCTTAGTTGGTGGTATCATTTTGTTGATGGTGGTATCTATCAAATTAACTTTCGCCCTGTTAATCGTATTACCGTTTTTAATTGCAACAGCTATATTCTTCGGCAAATTTATCCGTAAGCTATCACGCCAGGCGCAGGATAAACTGGCCGATTCTAATACCATTGTTGAAGAAACCCTGCAAGGCATAGCCAACGTTAAGGCGTTTGTAAACGAAGCTTTTGAGGCTGCACGTTATGATAAAAACCTGCGCGATGTAGTTAATTTAGCTATTAAAGGTTCTAAATATCGCGGCTTATTCGGGGCATTTATTGTATTCTGTTTATTCGGGACTATTTTTGGTGAGATCTGGTACGGCTCGTATTTGGTATCCATTCATGATAATGGATTTACCTTTGGTAAACTGACAACCTTTATTGTTTATGCTGCCTTTATCAGTGCCGCAATGGGTAGTTTGCCAGATTTGTATGCTAACATCCAAAAGGCAGTAGGCTCGAGCGAACGTGTATTAGAAATACTGGCCGAAGAAGGCGAAGAAGTATCAATCGACGCAGAAGAAAATAAAGTTAAAAAGAGAATTGACGGCAACATCAGCTTCAATAATGTAAACTTCCACTACCCTTCCCGTCCCGAAATTGAAGTGCTTAAAGGCGTTTCTTTTGATGCCGCAGCTGGACAAAAGATTGCCATTGTAGGCCCAAGTGGCTCAGGTAAATCAACTATGGCCTCGCTGATCCTGCAATTCTATCATCCGCAAAACGGAAATATTACTTTTGATGGTAAACCGGCTGATGAGTTTGCATTGACTGACATCCGTAACCAGGTTGCTATTGTTCCTCAGGATGTGTTATTGTTTGGCGGAAGTATATTAGAAAACATTGCTTACGGTAAATTGGGTTCGAACCGTGAAGAAGTTATTGAGGCTGCTAAGAAAGCTAATGCACATAATTTTATCAGTAACTTCCCTGAAGGTTATGACACTTTGGTTGGCGAACGTGGTGTTAAACTATCAGGCGGCCAGCGCCAGCGTATTGCCATTGCAAGGGCTTTATTGAGAAACCCATCTATCTTAATTTTGGATGAGGCTACATCATCATTAGATTCTGAATCAGAACGTTTGGTACAGGAAGCTTTGGAAGTATTGATGAAAGACCGTACATCAATCATCATTGCTCACCGCTTATCAACCATTCGCGAAGCAGATAAAATTATCGTTTTAGACAAAGGTACCATCACCGAAACCGGTAGCCATGCAGAGTTAATGCACAATGAAACAGGCCTGTACCGTTATTTAAGTCAACTGCAATTAGAAGCGTAGAATGTTGTACGTAGGACGTTATACGTTTGACGTTTAACTCCTTACAACAACATTTTGCTGCTAAATATAAACGTGTTATATTACATCAAACTTATATTAAAACTTAGGGATAGTTAACGTGTTTAAACGTACAACGTAATACGTCCAACTTACAGAATGAAATTAACCATACACGGGGCAGCCCGTCAGGTAACAGGGAGCATGCATTTGCTTGATGTTGCCGGATATAAAATATTGATAGACTGCGGGCTCGATTATGAACGCGAACGTAGCACTATCTCTAACGAAAACTTTCCTTTCAGGCCCGAAGAAATTGATGTGGTGATTTTAACTCACGCCCACATCGATCATTCCGGCAACCTGCCAACCTTAGTGCGTTTAGGCTTCAATGGTCAGATTTTATGCACCCCACCTACTGCCGATTTAGCCGAAATGCTGATGATGGACTCGGTGAGCATATTTATGAACAAAGCACAAGGCAGCCGCAAACGTGGCCGTGGCAAGCATCACAACCACGGTAGCAGCCAGCCATTGTACCTGCACAAGCATGTAATGGATACGGTTGACCGTTTTGTTACTATTGGCTTTAACCGCCCATTCAGATTGACAGGTAATATCGAGCTAACCTTTATATCCGTTGGCCACCTTTTAGGCGCAGCCGCTGCTGTATTGAAGATCAATGATAATGGCGTTGAAAAATCTATTGCCTTTACGGGCGATATTGGCCGCAAGAATTACCCGGTACTGAACGACCCGGAGGTTATCCCTCCGGTTGATTATCTGGTTACAGAATCGACCTACGGAGGTCGTTATCATACCAAAGGTAAAACCGTTGAAGAGGTTTTGGTGGAGACCATCGATAAAGCTTGTATTAAAGAAACCGGCAGGTTAATTATCCCGGCCTTTAGTATTGGGCGTACGCAATCATTGGTTTACTCGCTTAACAAGATCTTTAGCAGTGGTTTACTGCCGCCTGTTAAAGTATTTGTTGATAGTCCGCTGGCCATGCGCTCAACCCAGACATTCCGCAAATTTCATAGTTTGTTGAATGAGGAGGCCCATGATTTCTACAATAGAAAAGGTGACGAATTTGAATTTGACAACCTTACTTATATCGAGAACCTAAAAGATAGCCGGGATATTTCAAATTATTTTGAACCCTGCATTATCATATCATCAGCAGGTATGCTGGAGGGTGGCCGGATCCAGGACCACTTGTTTTATAATATTCAAAATTACTACTGCACCATCCTTTTCATCGGTTATTGTGCTAAAGGAACTTTAGGCCATCGCTTATTACGTGGCGATCCTATCGTGCACATTAAAGACCGCGAATTAGCCGTGTATGCGACTATCAAACAGACAGACCTATTCAGTGCCCACGGAGATCACGAAGATTTAATGAACACCGTTAAACAGCAGGATAAGGCCAAATTGAAGCAAATATTCCTGGTACATGGTGATCCACAAAGTATGGAAGCTTTTGCCGCGGGATTAGAAGCTGAGGATTATCCGGTTGTGATTCCTGAAAAGGGATTGGTTTATGAGTTGTAAGACTGCAAAAATAACCCAACCCGTCATTGCGAGGTACGAAGCAATCCCCGATTTACAGAGCGGTTCTGTATAGTTCGCGATTGCTTCGTACCTCGCAATGACGGGTTGGGATAACTATACCTAAAAGTCATTTTGCTGCCAATGTGGAACATTCCACCCTTTACACGCCTGCCAATAACTCCTCTACCAAGGCAGGTACACTTTCAGTTGCTTTAGCTTTAATCTTAATTATTCCTGATAAGGATACATCCGGTATTACCGGATCGACAATATATTTAGGCGTTTTACGAGGTACGTAATTGATTAATCCTGCAGCCGGGTAAACCGCTAATGATGAACCAATGAGGATAAACAGATCTGCCGAATGACAAATTTCTGCCGCTGGCTCAATCATAGGCACAGCTTCGCCAAACCAAACTACATGTGCACGTAGCGGCGAGCCGAGTTCGCAAACTTCGTCCATACCTATCTCCCAGCCTACTATCGGGTAAGTTAATTGTGGATTCAGGCTCGATTGCGAACGGGTGATGATACCGTGCAAATGCAGCACATTGCTTGATCCGGCACGTTCATGCAGATCGTCGATATTTTGGGTGATGATGGTTACGTCGAATTGCTCTTCCAATTTAGCCAGGGCATAATGTGCTGCATTAGGTTTGGCCTCCAATACCGATTTACGGCGCTGGTTGTAAAAATCCTGCACCATGGCCGGGTTACGCGCCCAGGCTTCGGGGGTGGCTACATCTTCAATATTGTATCCCTCCCACAAGCCATCACTGTCACGAAAGGTTTTCAGCCCGCTTTCTGCGCTGATGCCCGCGCCGGTTAATACCACTAACTTTTGTTTCATAGCTAATTGTTATTCATAAAAAAAGCGATGATCACTCATCGCTTTTAAATTTCGTTTATTTATCTGATTAAGCTGTGGCCAATTTAGGCTCGTTGCGTAACACAGTGTATTTGCTCTTAGCCAGTTCAAAGCCTCCGAACAGTATTAGTCCGAAAACCAGATCGCCCAGGATCATATTTTTCTCAAACGGAACAGCTGCTATCAGCGATTGGAAATAACCGTTAATACCTTTAGCATACGTTGTTCCGTTTAACCATGGGTCGATGTCGGTTAGCAACCAGTGTACAAGTATGCCCCCTACAGATGCTAACACTACAGTACCAAAATTTACTTTTTTAATCAGGCTACCAAAAAACACCATAGCAAAGAAACTGGCATACATCCATAACGAACTGCTGTACCAAACCAGTTTAGAGAAGTACATGTAATTGATGATGAGATCGCTTACAAAAAGCGCCGCAAATGGCACCAGGTACGCTTTCCACTTATCGTTAAAATAGGTGCCACCAAAAATGGCGATAGCGCCTACGGGTGTAAAATTGCTTAACACCTGATATTTATAACTTACCAGGCGCATTGCTGCGGCAGCAATAATCATGAGGATTAAAACTGCGTTTCTGATATTGATTTTCTGTTGTTGCGACATTGTATAATATTGGTAAACAAATTTACTGATTATCGAACGAAATAAAAACTACTTGTTTACAAACACAATATTAGCAGGATTAATACCCACTGTAATGGTATATTCCTGTTTACCGTTTTTGTCAAAAGCATACAAAGTACCGTTTGATGAATAATCTTTAGCGTCTGTTACAAATACCTCGCCTGTGGTGCTATTAGCAGCAAGGCCATAAGCAGCTGTTAATTTTGTACCATCTGTAATAAAATTGGCGCTGCTAATAGCTTGTGTTTTGGTGTTGTACACAACAACTTTGCCAGTACCACTCAGGTAATAACCGTTATCACCACTAACCACAAATGGAGAACCGTAACCTACATCTACAGTAGTTTGTGAGGTTGCTACATCTGCAGTATTGTCAATAATACTTATGCCAGGCATAACAGAAGCATAATCTCCATTTGAAATAACATAAACATGGCCATAGTTGTCAGCCCCAATCGCTACCGGGTTAATAATTACATTAATAGTTTTAGTTACTGCTAAAGAAGTTAAATCAATAACTGATACTGTTTTATCGTAAGTTACGGCCAAACCACCAGAGTTTGCTACGTACAATTTATTGTTTGACACCACCAATTGTTCCGGATAAGATCCCACTGTAATATGTTTGCTTATGGTTAAAGCAGCAGTATCTATAACGGCAACTGTACCATCGTAAGAGGTAACAAATGCATTGTTTTTGTAGAAGGCAATGCTGCGTGGTTCGCTATCACCAAAAGAAATTTGCTTAATTAACTTGGCTGTTTTAGGGTTAACCACATTAATAACCTTAGACTTATCTACAACGATATACATTTTAGATCCATATACTTTCAAATCGTTTGGAAGGCTCCCAACCCCAGCGCCGTTTGCTGTTGTATAAATATCTGGTGTTGTTACTTTGGTTGTGTAATCGTAATAGGTAATGCTACCTGTGCTTCCGCCCTGGTTTAAAACATAAACACCGGCCACTTGCGCAATGGGTGTAGTTGGTGTTACATCATTTTTGTCTTTATGGCACGATGACAACGCTGCCGTTGTAACAATCGCGAATAAGAAATTTTTAAGTTTAAAGTGTTTCATTTTGATATGATTAAATTGTTATTTGAAAAGATAATCTGTACGATCGGCCAGGCATCGGGTAACTGTAAAGCACTACGTAACGCTCATTAAAAAGGTTGTTGACCTCAAATGAAGCATTCACGGGCACACTATGTGTCAGGAACTTATATATTAGCGAAGCATTACTTACGTTGTATGATGGCAGGTAATATTCGGGCACATTATTATTCTCGTAGTATCTTGATGATGAAAACGTGCTGTTATAATATAGACCTAAAGCTTTGTAATTAATGCCTGCATTTAAGTTGAGTAGATTTTTTGGTGTGTAAGGTATTTGGTCGAGGTAATAAGAATCACTCGGGTCTGTAACATTAATGGCATTTTGATAAGTGTAATTGACAGAGATTGTGCCCAGCCATCCCACTGCAGGTATTACATCGGTTTTCAAAGTCACATCCAGTCCCTTAATATCTACACTACCCAGGTTAGTAACAGAAGGCGTTTCTGGCGAACGTGAAGGCAGGTAGATGATCTTGTTTCGAACGTTATTATAATAAGCATCGGCAGTAACTGCTAAATCGTGCACAAAACCGTTAAAGCTTTTTTGGTAGGTTATTCCCAGATCGTATTGCTTGGTGCGTTCTGGATCAAGATTGCGCGGCCTTACTGCATAATAATACTGTTCGGCGAAGGTGGGATTTCTGAATATATCTTTATAGAATGCCCTTAACTGTAATCCAGAGTTTAGAAAGGGTTGAAAAGTGGCCGACAAACTTGGCGTAAATGCAGATTTAGATGCAGCTGCTATGCCATTCTTCACATGATCTGTGATATAGGTGTTCAATAAATTACCCTGAAGATGCCATTTATCGAAAGCCAGATCTGTTGCTACCGCATTAAACAATGTTAGCCTTGTTGGGAAAGCATATTGGTAATAATTGGTATAAACATCACTAAATAAGTTGGTGAGCGCGGCATCAGAGGCATAAGATACTTCCCAATTATGCAGAATATGGTAACCAACCGAAGCCGATTGGTAAAACTCGTGCTGCATGTAATGTTCATTACTGCCAATTGCTCCATCCGGAAGTGACGGGTCAAGATAATGCAGGTAGTTTTGCGAATACTTACTATTCAACAATAAATGAAAACTGCTTTTGGCAATGTACTCGTATGCCGATTGTACCAACAGATCGTGATTTTGCATGCGTTGGTTGGATTGTGTGGTATAATAAATTACCGGCCCGGGCAATCCCCTATCGCTGTTATAATAGTTGAATTGTATCTTAAATTTATTGCTGTCGCTTTTAGCCCAATATAAGGCACCATCTGTTTGTAAGGCTTTGATGTCGCTATTTCTGCGGGTGGCTAAGGTATCAGAACCATCGCCGTTTTCTTTGTACTTATATTGCCCGTTTGCATAAGTATAATTGGCATTTAACACAACCGACCATTGCTTAGATACACGTTGCTGCCATTGCAGGTAAGGATTTAGTAACCCAAATGAACCGCCATTTCCCCCAAGTGAAACCTGGTAAGGTTTGGCTGCGCTCAATTGTGGCCTTGTAGTTTTAATATCTAATATGCTGGCCGATGCAAATGACCGTGCAGGTTGCACAATGTTTGGTGCCTGGCCATTATATAAGGTAACAGACTGTACATTGTAAAGACTGAATTTGCCCAGGTCAATCTGCCCGTTCTGTGCATCGTTCAGTATAACGCCATCGTATTGTACACCGGTATGGGTAGCTCCCATGCTGCGTACCGAGATGGTTTTTAATCCGCCAATGCCTCCGTAATCTTTAACGTTTACACCTGCAAAGTTAGCGGCAATATCAGCCACAGACAAGGCCGCATAATGACTAAAATCGGCGTTGGATATTTGCTGTACAGGTATAATGGTTTGCACCTTGGGTAAGGTTGATGAAGTTACATTAACCTCTTTCAGCTTTTTAGAAGTATCCTGCTGGGCTTTAAGCCGGGTTGATAGCAATAACAGCATACAGGCAATACAAATACTGTATATACCGTAACGGGATATTAAAACAGGCCGAAATTTTGCTGTAAACTTTTCCATTGCTTAATAATTCAAAGCAATACAACGGAAAAATGAATGGAACACAACCAATCAAAATTATTGATCAGTTTTAATGTATTTCACCCAAGCTTCAATCCGCGAAAGCTATGAATTGGTAATGCTTTTGGCAGGTCTTCTGGCTCATCCTGTGTTGACGTCTTCCCATACCGATTTAGAATCGGGACAGTGACTAATTAATCAACTAACCTCTTTATCAGAAGCCGGACTTACAGCTGCGGGACAGCTCCGGAATTACACCGGATTCCCTTTTAATCTTTACCTTAACGGCAAGGAACCTAAAAGCTGTGCAAAAGTAACATAACAAACTGACATTTAGCTATAGCGACAATACATCGCACAAAAAAACCGGACTATCTTTTCAGACAGCCCGGTTAAAATTAAGGTTGAAAAACTTCTTTTATGTTTATGATGAACAGGTTACGCAACCTTCTTCCATACTGCAGCTTGGGCCGCTGGTTTGGGTAAGTTCTATACCGTCCAGATCATTCATTTGTACGTTTGGTTCTGGTGCAGGGATAACCGGCTCCATTTCTTTACTGCCTTGTTTCTCAACTGTAAACTGTACCGCTTGCGTTGCAGCTTGTGTACGCAGGTAATACATACCGGTTTTTAAACCGCGTTTCCATGCGTGGAAGTGCATTGAGGTTAGTTTAGAGGTATTCGGACTGTCAACAAACAGGTTTAATGATTGCGACTGGCAAATAAATGCGCCACGATCTGCCGCCATATCAATCAGGCTGCGTTGTTTAATTTCCCAAACTGTTTTGTAAAGTTCTTTCAAATCAGATGGAATTTCAGGGATATGCTGGATAGAACCATTGGCCGCAATGATATTGTTTTTCATTGTGTTGTTCCACAAGCCAAGGTTAACCAAATCTTTCAGTAAGTGTTTGTTCACAATCACAAACTCACCGCTTAATACACGACGGGTGTAAATGTTTGAGGTATATGGTTCAAAACACTCGTTGTTACCAAATATCTGCGAGGTTGATGCTGTTGGCATTGGCGCCATTAACAGCGAGTTACGCACTCCATGTTTCATCACAGCTTTACGTAAGCTTTCCCAATCGTGGCGATCTGTTGGTTTAACATCCCAAAGATCAAACTGGAATTTACCTTTTGATAATGGCGAACCTTTAAAGGTTTCGTAAGCACCATCCTGCATAGCCAGGTCTTTACTTGCCGTCATGGCAGCAAAATACATGGTTTCGAAGATGTTTTTGTTTAACACCTTAGCCAGGTCGCTTTCAAATGGTAAGCGCAACAGGATAAACACATCGGCCAAACCTTGCACACCTAAACCGATTGGGCGGTGGCGCATGTTTGAAGTACGGGCCTCTTCTACCGGGTAATAGTTGTTATCTATAATTTTATTAAGGTTTTTAGCAGCATCATAAGTGATCTCGTATAATTTATCGAAATCAAACTGACCATTGATCACAAAACGTGGCAATGCTAACGAAGCCAGGTTACATACAGCTACCTCATCAGGGCTGGTGTATTCCATAATTTCGGTACAAAGGTTACTGCTTTTAATAGTACCTAAGTTTTGCTGATTGCTTTTCTTGTTTGCAGCATCTTTATATAACAGATATGGGTTACCGGTTTCGATCTGTGCATCCAAAATAGCAAACCAAAGATCTTGTGCGCGGATTACTCTGCGGGCACGGCCTTCTTTTTCGTAACGGGTGTACAATGCTTCGAACTCGTCACCAAAACACTCAGACATACCTGGTGCTTCGTGCGGACAGAATAGGCTCCACTCACCGTTTTCTTCTACGCGTTTCATAAACAAATCGCAGATCCAAAGGGCATAGAACAAATCACGTGCACGTGCTTCTTCTTTACCGTGGTTTTTACGCAGGTCTAAGAAGTCGAAAATATCTGCATGCCAAGGCTCTAAGTAAACCGCAAAGGCTCCTTTACGTTTACCACCACCCTGATCTACATAACGGGCTGTATCGTTAAATACACGCAGCATAGGGATAATACCGTTACTTGTACCGTTAGTACCACTAATGTAGCTGCCTGTAGCACGTACATTATGGATAGCTAAACCGATACCACCTGCGCTTTGTGAAATTTTGGCTGTTTGTTTTAGTGTATCATAGATACCATCGATGCTATCATCTTTCATTGAAAGCAGGAAGCATGATGACATTTGCGGCTTAGGAGTACCCGCATTAAATAAAGTTGGCGTAGCGTGTGTAAACCAACGCTCACTCATTTGATTGTAGGTTCTGATAACGCTGTCGATATCATCCTTATGGATACCTACAGAAACACGCATATACATGTGCTGAGGGCGCTCGGCTATTTTGCCGTCAACTTTCAGCAGGTATGATTTTTCTAAGGTTTTAAAACCGAAGTAATCGAAACCGAAATCGCGATCGTAAATAATAGAGCTATCCAATATATCGGCGTTTGCACGGATTATTTCCATTACATCATCGGCAATTAAAGGCATTTTACGATCGTTGTGCTCGTCTGTATAATCGTAAAGTTTCTCCATTGTTGAAGAGAACGACTTGATAGTATTTTTATGCAAATTGCTTACCGCAATACGGCTTGCCAGCAAAGCATAATCAGGGTGTTTGGTAGTTAATGATGCAGCAGTTTCGGCAGCAAGGTTATCCAGTTCGGTGGTAGATACACCATCGTATAAACCTTCTACTACTTTTTTAGCCACATCTATCGCATCAACCAACGGACTTAAGCCGTATGCGAGTTTCTGCACGCGTGCGGTTATCTTATCAAACTTTACGCTCTCTTTGTTCCCAGCTCTTTTAATTACAAACATTAATTTCCCTCCTTATTTTATGTAAACCTATTTGATACTCTTTTCCTTAAAAATCTTCGTCAAGCGAAAACGCCTGGCTGTCTTTGGTGTTGGTTGCCAATACACCTGCTTTTTGATAATCACCTACCCTCTTTTCAAAGAAGTTGGTTTTACCTTGCAGCGAAATCATCTCCATAAAATCAAACGGATTGGTTGCATTGTAAACTTTAGCATAACCTAATTCATCTAACCAACGGTCGGCCACAAACTCAATATATTGTTGCATCAGGCGTGCATTCATACCGATCAAATCAACCGGTAATGCATCCGTCACAAACTCTTTTTCAATCACTACAGCATCCAGGATAATCTCGTGTACACGCTCTTCGCTCAACTTGTTACTCAGCATGCTGTAAAGCAGGCAGGCAAATTCGCAATGCAAACCCTCATCGCGGCTAATTAATTCGTTGCTGAATGTTAAGCCCGGCATTAAACCGCGTTTCTTTAACCAGAAGATAGAGCAAAAACTGCCTGAGAAGAAAATCCCTTCTACCGCAGCAAATGCAACTAAGCGCTCCGCAAAGGTTCCGTTCTCAATCCATTTTAAAGCCCATTCTGCTTTGCGTTTTACACAAGGCACGGTTTCAACGGCATGGAATAGGCGGTCTTTCTCTGCATTATCTTTAATGTATGAGTCGATCAGTAACGCATAAGTTTCTGAGTGGATGTTCTCCATCATGATCTGGAAACCGTAAAAGCAACGTGCTTCAGGAAGCTGCACTTCGCTCATAAAGTTTACAGCCAGGTTTTCATTCACAATACCATCACTTGCCGCAAAAAACGCCAGGATGTGCGAAATGAAATGGCGCTCTCCATCATTCATGTTGTTCCAGTCTTTCTGGTCACCGCTCAGGTCAATTTCCTCGGCAGTCCAAAAACTGGCTTCATGTTTTTTATACATTTCCCAAATTCTGGGATAATTGATAGGCAAGATCACAAAACGATCCTTATTCTCCTGTAATAGTAATTCTTCCTGTTGCATAGCAATTATTGTTTTTTTTAATAAAAGTCGGCGAATTGAATAGAGACAAGAATGCATGCACCGAAAAATTCGGCGGGTGTGTCTGGCTCTATTAAAAACCCAAATCGTGAAAGCTTTAACAAATAAATTTCTCTTTTGGCAGGTTTGGCTTTATAATTTTCGAGCCCGCAAGACGCTCGTTTGCCTTTTTTTATCACGAAATGCTGATTGCAGCCCGTGAGCCAAGAGAAATTGTTGCATTGAACTTGAATCAAATCTAAAGGAAAAATGGGGAGGTAGTGTATGATAGTTTTTAACAAAAGGCCGAGTTATTAACAATTGAGAAAATATTTCACAACCATATTGGCTATCTTCGAAACTGTTAATCTTGATAATGAAACGCTTACTATTTCTATTTGCATTGTTTATTTCTATGTCGGCTTTTGGTCAAAAAACCGATACCCTGTTTTTGAAAAATTTATTGCTGGCCAATCCCGAAATGTTTGATGGTATACTAAAACACCCTACACAAAACGAGGTACAAATATTATATACACGCATAGATCGCGACGAGCACAATATACCACATTTTACCTCCTACAGTTATCGTTTAAACCCTAATCATTACTTCTACCCTGCCAGCACGGTAAAACTTCCTACTGTGATTTTTGCCTTGGAAAAACTAAATGAGCTGCATGTCAAAGGCTTAACAAAAAGATCTATCATGCTCACAGACAGTAGCTTTAACAAACAAACGAGCGTTACTATTGATAGCACAGCCCGCAATGGCAACCCCAGTATAGAACAGTATATCAGGAAGATACTATTGGTGAGCGACAACGATGCCTACAACCGGTTATATGAATTTACGGGTCGGGGTGAGATAAACAGCAAACTCAAAAAATATCAACTTAATAACACCCGTATCATCGGCAGACTGGCTGTTGGCGATGGTGGCAATAATGCCCGTGCGACTAACCCAATCAGGTTTTATAAGGGTAAGAAACTGGTGTACAATTCACCTTCACAATATGATAAGGCAGACTACCCTATGCAGCTCGAAAACATGGTACAAGGCAAAGGCTATATTGATGGTAAAGGCCAGTTAGTAATGCAGCCTTTTAACTTTAGCGATAAGAACGTGTACCCGCTCGCCGACCAGCAATTGGTATTGAAACGCCTGTTATTTCCTGAAGCTTTCCCCAAAGAGCAACGATATAATTTAACGGCGAGTGATTACAAGTTCATTTATCATTATATGAGTATGTACCCTACAGAAAGTAAATGGCCAACCTACAAACAGCCGGACTACTACCCTGCTTATTGCAAATTTCTATACTATGGCGCGGATAAGGAAGCATCAATAAATCCCAATATCAGGGTCTTTAATAAAGTGGGGGACTCTTATGGATACGATATTGATAATGCATACATTGTTGATTTTAATAACAAGGTAGAATTTATGCTTTCGGCCGTTGTACAATCTAACGAGGATGGGATTTATAATGATGACAAGTACGAATACGAAACAGTTTGCCTGCCATTTTTAAAGAACCTGGGCAGAGTGATCTATCTTAACGAACTAAACCGCAAGAAAGAGCACCAACCTAATTTATCGAAGTTTAAGTTTAGTTATTGATTTTAGTTACTCGTTATTGAGTTATTAAGTTATCGAGCAAGCCCCCCCAATGACCTAATAACTCAGTAACCAACTACCAAACCATAACTATAAGTCAATCAATTTAAATTTAAAGAAAACATCGCCCCGACTACACTGTTGTTTCTATATACCTATAAATAGATATTATGACAACTACAGCATTACAGCGAACAACCATGTATCATGGTGAAAACAATGCCCATATAAATTTAGAATGGCCAGAGCGTTACGTATCTATAGCTGCCGGCGTTAAACTGGCCTTTTCGGGGCTTACGCATATCTTTAAACATCCGTTCACCAGTATTTTAAAGATCGGCGCGGGTGGCTATTTGCTTAATCGTGGTGTTACAGGCCATTGCGAACTTTATAACCAAATAGGAAAAGTGAGCACCGAACCTGTGAATGTTAATATCCGCACTTCATTTACGGTAAATAAACCACGTCACGAAGTTTATGGCTTTTGGCGCAGGCTTGATAATCTTCCATTATTTATGAAGCACCTCGAAAGTGTGGAGATCCTGGATAGCACCCGCTCGCACTGGGTACTTAAATTACCTACCAATGTAGCTACCGTAAGCTGGGATGCAGAAATTGTACACGACATCCCTGGCGAATTAATCGGCTGGAGTTCGTTACCAGATTCAACAATTGATAATGCCGGAAAGGTACGTTTTAAAGACGGCCCTGATCCGGGCACTACATTAGTTAATGTGGTGATCAGCTATCAGCCACCAGCAGGTGGTGTAGGTACAGGTCTTGCACATATACTAAACCCGGTGTTTAAAACTATGGTAAACCAGGATGTCCGCAACTTTAAACAATACATGGATATTGAAGAAGCTGGCGCAGGCAACCCTACCGTAACTACCATAGTAATTGAGTCTGAAGAATAAGTTACACTTAGGCTAGCCTATAAAACAATAAAACCCGCTAAAGCGGGTTTTATTGTTTTATAGAATCTCATTTATTCCAGCACATACGGTGCGTATGGCTTTGGTATTTTGTAATTAAAGTTAGCGCTATCCTTACTGATAGGCTTAATTTTGGCATTAGCAACAAAACGCGTTATACGCTCAAAATCAATAGTTTTCCTATCGAATAGGCATTGACTCACTAATGTTTTATCATTAAACAGCATCACCAGACAAATCTGATCATCAGTATCAACCCCTGTTGCCAGGATTTCTTTCTGATAAGGCTTCAAAACACCATCCAATTGCTTAGTGCTGGTGTAAGGGCCTAACACATACATGGTGTTCCAGTTTACATCCTTATAAGCGCTTAATTTCAGAGAGCCTTTATTATCCTTCAGGTTTTCTTTTACATAGTTCAGTAAATGGCTATCTGTGCCTTTATTACAAGCCGATAAAATAAGCAGGCAAAAGCCAAGCAATAACAGTTTTTTCATGATTTAAATACGGGATAAAACTAAACAAAAAAGGGAGCTTGTGGGCTCCCTTTTTTACAATATGTTATTGATGCTTATTTAGTAGCAGCATCAACGATAGCTTTGAAAGCATCAGGATGGTTCATCGCTAAGTCAGCTAAAACTTTACGGTTTAAGCCAATTTCTTTAGCGTTTAATTTACCCATTAATTGTGAGTAAGAAATTCCATGCTGACGGGCACCTGCGTTAATACGTTGGATCCATAAAGCTCTGAACTCTCTTTTTTTAGTTTTACGGTCACGGTAAGCGTACTGTAAACCTTTTTCAACTGTGTTCTTTGCAACGGTATAAACCTTGCTGCGTGAACCGTAATAACCTTTTGCAAGGTTCATTACCTTTTTCCGGCGTCTTCTCGACGCTACTGCGTTAACTGAACGTGGCATTTTTTTGCGTTTTTGGTAGTGAGTGTCTGTTTAAGATCTTTAATACTCTAATACCTGGTTAAAAAATTTGTTTCTTAGAAATTACTTGCCGATACAAAGCATACGTTTTACGTTACCCATGTCTGCGTCAGACACCATGCTGGTGTGACCAAGGGCACGTTTACGTTTTGTCGACATCTTGGTTAAGATGTGGCTTTTGTATGCGTTCTTTCTTGCGATTTTACCTGTTCCAGTAAGCTTAAAGCGCTTTTTGGCACTGGAATTGGTTTTCATTTTTGGCATAACTCTATTTATTTATTGTGTTTCACGTAGTATGCACTACGTTTGTCTTAATTCAGTTTTGCTAACAATTACTTTTTACCTGCCTTAGGCGCAACGGTTAAAAACATCCGTTTACCTTCCAGTTTCGGTAATTGCTCTACTTTACCAACTTCTTCTAAAGCCTGTGCAAAGCGTAACAGTAATATCTCACCCTGCTCTTTGTAAACAATTGCACGGCCTTTAAAGTGTACGTAAGCCCTAACTTTTTCACCGTCCTCCAGGAATTTAATTGCATGTTTCAGCTTAAATTCAAAGTCGTGGCTATCTGTGTTCGGTCCAAAACGGATCTCTTTAATTACCGTTTGTTTCGCATTGTTCTTTATCTCTTTAAGCTTTTTCTTTTGCTCGTAGATAAATTTGTTATAGTCAGTAACTTTACAAACCGGAGGTACAGCATTCGGCGATATTTCAACCAAGTCCAGTTCCTGTTGCTCAGCTATTGCCAATGCATCCCGGAGTGAATACACACCCGGTTCTACGTTATCACCAACGAGGCGAACTTCCTGAGCCCGGATAAATTGATTGATATTATGTTCAGCTTCCTTTTTTTTGAAGGGAGGGCGTGGCCCTCTGCTAAAATTTGGTTTATTTAATGCCAAGTTATACTGTTGTTTCTTTAATTAATTGTTGTTTAAATTCTTCAATCGTTAAACTCCCCAAGTCGCCGGTACCGTGTTTTCGAACGGAAATAGTGCCTTCGGCAGCTTCTTTTTCCCCCACAATTAACATATATGGGATCTTTTTAACTTCCGCGTCTCTGATCTTTCTGCCTATCTTCTCGTCTCGGAAATCAATTAGCCCGCGAATATCGGAATTTTTTAGTTCATCTGAAAGATTTTTTGCATAATCTTCAAATTTTTCTGATATCGGCAGGATAATAAACTGATCTGGCGACAACCACAATGGGAAATTACCGGCGCAATGCTCTATCAAAACAGCCACAAAACGCTCCAGTGAACCAAATGGTGCACGGTGGATCATTACCGGGCGGTGTTTTAAGTTATCGCTGCCAGTGTACTCCAGTTCAAAGCGTTCTGGTAAGTTATAATCTACCTGGATAGTACCTAACTGCCATTTACGGCCTAAAGCATCCTTCACCATAAAATCAAGCTTAGGGCCATAGAAAGCCGCTTCACCTAATTCTACTACAGTTTTCAGGCCTTTTTCTTCAGCCGCTTCCATAATAGCAGATTCGGCCAGAGCCCAGTTCTCGTCGCTACCGATGTATTTCGATTTGTTTTCAGGATCACGTAAAGAGATCTGTGCAGTATAATCTTCAAAGCCCAGGGCCGAGAAAACATACAGTACCAGGTCTATCACCTTCATAAACTCCTCTTTCACCTGATCGGGACGGCAGAACAAGTGCGCATCATCCTGAGTAAAGCCACGTACACGGGTTAAGCCATGCAGCTCGCCGCTTTGCTCGTAACGGTAAACAGTACCAAACTCTGCATAACGAACCGGAAGGTCTTTATAAGAGCGTGGTTTAGTTTTATAGATCTCGCAGTGGTGCGGGCAGTTCATCGGTTTTAAGAAGAACTCCTCCCCTTCCTGCGGGGTTTTTATCGGTTGAAAGCTATCCTTACCATATTTCTCATAATGGCCAGAAGTTACATACAGGTTTTTGTGGCCTATATGCGGAGTAATTACCTGCTCATAACCAGCTTTAACTTGCGCACGCTGTAAAAAGTTAACCAAGCGCTCGCGCAATGCAGTACCTTTTGGCAACCACAATGGCAAGCCCATGCCTACTTTTTCAGAGAAAGCAAACAGTTCAAGTTCTTTACCCAGTTTACGGTGATCGCGTTTTTTTGCTTCTTCAATAACACGCAAGTATTCGGTAAGCTCACTAGACTTAGGGAAAGTAACACCGTAAATACGGGTTAACTGCTTGCGTGTTTCGTCGCCACGCCAGTATGCGCCGGCAGTGTTCATCAGCTTAATAGCCTTAACGAAACCTGTATTAGGGATATGCGGACCGCGGCACAAATCAGTAAAACTGCCTTGTGAGTAAAAAGTGATAGCGCCATCGGGCAGGTCCTTAATCAGGTCCAGCTTGTACTCATCGCCTTTTTCGGTAAAATATTCAATAGCATCTGCTTTACTAACCGGCTTGCGGATAAATTCCTCTTTAGCCTTAGCCAGCTCCAGCATTTTATCTTCGATCTGTTTAAAGTGATCTGAAGAAAATTCCTGATCGCCGAAGTCTACATCATAATAAAAACCGGTTTCGATAGCCGGGCCGATACCAAACTTGGTACCCGGGTAAAGTGCCTCAAGCGCCTCGGCCATTAAGTGGGCCGATGAGTGCCAGAAGGTTGCCTTACCGGCATCGTCATTCCAGGTTAATAATTTAACGTTCGAATCTTCTTCAATCGGGCGGCTTGCATCCCATACCTGGCCGTTTACTTCGGCGGCTAATACATTACGTGCTAAACCTTCGGAAATGGATTGTGCAATTTGCATGGAAGTGATCCCCTTGTCGTACTGACGAACGGAACCATCGGGAAGTGTAATACTAATCATCTACAACTATGATTTATTGTTCAATAAAATTTTAATAAACAATCACCTACAAAGTGATTTATTGTCGAATTGCGAAGATACTGTTTTTTTAGGGATTTCGGATGTCGGATTTTCGATTTCGGATTTATCACTTGAGCGTCATTGCGAGGTATGAAGTAACCCCTTTCCGATAGCTATCGGGACTACAAAGCAGCCCTGTACAGTTCGCGATTGCTTCGTACCTCGCAATGACGTGTCTTTTTACTATTACTTATAAATCCGAAATCGAACATCCGACATCCGAAATCATCAAACATTTCCCCATCCCATAGCCAAAACATCGGCCAGGTGCATAGTTTTAATAGGTAATTGCTGTTTATCGATATAGCTTTGCAGGTGCAACAGGCATGATGCATCGGTAGAGATAATATAATCGGCATTGGCAGCCAGGGCGAAATCAACCTTTTGCTGCGCCATCGCGCTGGATATAGCATCGAACTTTACAGCAAATGTTCCGCCGAAACCACAACAGGTTTCATTATCGGGCAGGTCTACTAATTCCAGCCCATGCACTTTGGATAAGAGTTGGCGGGGTTCGGCTTTGATCTTGCATTCGCGCAGGGCGCTGCAGCTATCATGGTATACGGCATGGCCTTCCAGCTCGGCACCAAAGTAATCTACGTTGAGGATATTTATGAGGAAGTCAGACAGTTCGTAAATATTGCCTTGCACAGCCCGGCATTTATTATGTACCGCAGTATTGGTAAACAGATCATTATAATAATTACGCACCATACCAGTACAAGAGGCTGATGGTGATACAATTACGCTATCGGCCGAAAAATCATCCAAAAATTTACTGCCTATGGCTTTGGCATCGTCCCAGAAACCAGCGTTGAAAGCAGGCTGACCACAACAGGTTTGAGCCGTATTATAGGTTACTTTGCAACCGGCCTTCTCCAATACCTTAACGGTATTAAAAGCAGTACCAGGATACATTTGATCAATAAAACACGGAATAAATAACTCAACCTTCATCAGCCTATATTAAATTACAAACCGCTAAGTTCCGAATTTTTATGATTTTTCTTCTCAGCAGCCAGCAATGAAAATAACAAAATCATCCCGACAATAAAAAATATAGCCAGTATAAGCGCTGAATTACGCATGCTGTGGGTTAACGACTCCACAAAACCGAAGCAAAATAAACCGATTACAATGGCCAGTTTCTCGGTAACATCATAAAAGCTGAAGTAGGATGCCGTATCGGTAATATCTTGCGGTAAAAATTTAGAATAAGTAGAACGTGACAGCGATTGGATCCCTCCCATTATTAAACCAACTACAACAGCAAGCGCGTAAAATTGCATGGCATTGGTTGTTAAATAAGCAGCGATACAAGCGCAGATCCAAATGAATACTACCCCTATTAATACCTTAACGTTACCGTATTTATCAGAGAGTTTCGACATTAGCGTAGCGCCACCAATGGCTACAATCTGGATTACCAAAATGACCCCAATAAGGCTGGTTTCCGGCAACTTTAATTCTTTAGCACCAAAATTAGCTGCTACCAGCATGATGGTTTGTACGCCCATTGAGTAAAAAAAGAAAGCAGGCAGGTAACGTTTAAGCAGTGGCATTTGCATAACGTTTTTCCAAACATGGCCCAGTTCTTTAAAACCACCGCTAATTACATTATAGTTAGGTGATACCGAAGCATTGGGCACACCTTTTGGTAAACCCGCGAAAGGAATCTGTGCGAAACCAATCCACCAGATACCTACCAATAAAAATGATAACCGTGCCGGGAAAGTAGCATCTGTAATGCCAAACGTTTTGGGCGATAATACAAATACAAAGCAGATGATCTGTAAAATAACACTGCCGATATAGCCGTAAGTAAAACCTTTGGCACTAACTGCATCCTGCTTATCGAGTGTGGCAATTTGAGGCAGGTATGAGTTATAAAATACAAATCCTCCACAGTAGCCAATAGCCGCAATACCGAAGCAGATCATTCCGGTTTCGAGCGTATTTAATTTGAAGAAATAGAGACCGCAGCAGGCAATACCCCCCATCAGGGTAAAGAATTGCATGTAGCTTTTCTTATTGCCTTTATAGTCGGCTATCGAAGTTAATATCGGTAGCATTAATACTACTAACAGGTAGGCTGCGGCTAATACATAGTTAGATAAAGCGGTGTTGATGAATTGGTGGCCGAAAAATGTAACCACATCGCCATGCTCTTTGGTGGTGGTTATAGCTGTAAAATAAGCCGGGAAAATAGTTGAAGTGATAACCAGGTTGTACGATGAGTTTGCCCAATCGAACATAGCCCAGGCGCGGATGGTTTTGGGGTTGTTTTTAGCTTCCATGCTGATGCTAAGATATACATTTTACAATGCAACACAAGGGGGACTTATTTAAGCTTTGCAGCTGTATTTATAGATCGATATTGGTTTATTAAAATGTTCTTAACATATTTACGTTCACAATTAATCAGATTACACAAACCATGAAAACAATAAAAACTCTTTCACTATCTCTGCTACTGGCATGCGCAGTATTAGTAGCTAATGCACAAGCCAATACATCTGTCGATAAAATAACTCAGGCTTATTTGGGGCTAAAGAATGCCTTAGTAGCCAGCGATGCCACCGCTGCAAAGGCCAAAGCTGCTGCTTTATTAACCGCATTATCAGCCCCGGTTGATAAAAGCTTGAAACCAGATCAACAAAAATTATTAGCAGCTAACCTGGAGAAATTGCAATTTGATAGCCGCCATATCAGCGAATCAAGTGCCATAGATCACCAGCGCGAGCATTTTGAAAGCTTATCTAAAAATATGTACACTGTACTAAGCGGCTTAAAAGCTAATAGCACCGTGCTTTACGAGCAGTACTGCCCAATGAAGAAAGCATACTGGATCAGCGAAAAATCTGCCATTGAAAACCCATACTATGGTAAAACGATGCCTGATTGCGGTGAGGTGAAAGCTACTTTGAAACCGGTTGGTAAGTAAAGCCTGTAATTGTTGGTGACAACAACAACCACGGCGAAAATACGATGAAGGGGTTATGAGCAATGCTCATAACCCCTTCGGTTTTTAGTTTAGTTAATAGTTATTAGTACGAGCTTATTTACCTGTTAGTTACAGCTATGGGATAATAAATTTTTAATAGGAAGCCGGAGCTGGTTGATTACCTTCCAGGTTTATTTTAGTACGGTTAATGTACGGATAAATAGCAACCAGTAAAATGACAACCAAAATTACCCAGCTAATCAGTTGGTAATAATCCATACTGTAACGCATTAAGGTTTGTGCATTTACGGAGCGAACTACCAGTCCATTGGCAGCTTTAGCAGCCTGATCGGCCGCCATACCACGGCCCATTAGCGCTTGTTTATATCCGGCGATACGTTGTACAGTAACAGGATCGGCATCAGAAATTGATTGCTGAAAGCGATTGAAATGCCCGCTTTGCTTAAACAACGAGAAGTAATTGATAAACGCAATACTCGAGCAAAAACCCGCGAACCTAAAGAACACACCTGTTGCTGATGCCGTACTACCCAAATGGGTTGGCACCGATGATACGGTAAAAATGATAAGCGGTGCCATTAACAGCCCTGCACCTAAACCCTGCACAATCAGCGGAATAATGAACTCTGAAGCATTGGCCTGAGTATCGAACAAAAAGCACATCCACACGTGGAAAACCAGCATAAAGCTAAAACCCAGCATAATGATAAACCGCATAGGCCTGTGCAACAACAACATCCTCGATGATATAATCACGCCCACAAATATCCCAAACATGTTGGCTATCAGTATATCGGCCAGATGGAAAGGATCCATCCCTAAAACAGCCGAAAAATAAGTTGTTGTAATACCCAAAGCACCACGACAGATATAGAGTATAAATATCAGCAACAGCCCTACCGAAAAGTTACGGTATTTAAAAACTTCGAGCGTTAAATAAGGCCGCTTTAAACTAAGCTGCCTAACAATATGAATGGCTAACAAAACTATAATTGCTATAACCGACCACAGAATACGTCTATCCTGCAACCAGTAATATTGTTGTCCGTATAGCAACACATATCCCATAAGGCTCAGCATTAAAGCGTAAATAATAAAACTGGGCCAGTCTACCTGGTAAAGCGGAAATTTTTTATCAAGCCGCACATTGTTCATCATCATAAAAAGCAGCACTGCACCCGGCACATAAAAGTAGATGATGAATTTATACAGCACGTTGTAATTAAAAGCATCTACCACCCCCGCTGTTACCAGTGTTGTAAGCGGCGTAATACAAAGCAGCAAACCATAAAACAGAGAGTAGCCAATCTCACGGGCACGCTCGCTTTTAAGCCTGCTGAATATCAGCGTAATACAAATACTGGTGCTTGCACAATTGGCCATGCCCTGTATAAAACGGAATATAAACAGCACATGCAGGTTGCGGGTACTAAAACAAATGTATGAGGTAACCACCTGAACTACAGTGGAAATAATAAGATATTGTTTTACAGCTATAAAGCTAAAGAAACGGCGTTCCAACGCAAAAAAGCTGGCTACGGCAGCATAGAATATTACCATAGAGTATTGTACATCTGCAGGTTCTATCCCGTAGAAGCCCGCGGCTGCACCACCATTAGCCGTAGACAAACCGAACAAGCCAAGCGATGGTACAACAACCATAAAAATGGCGAACCGGATAAGCCATTCGGAAGCCCAGCCTTTAAACACCGGCATAACTTTTCCTGTGCTCATGATCTTATTTTTTACGGATAATAACGTTGGTGTTCATACCTGCACGCAGCGGTGCAATAGTATTAACATCATCAGTAAGCCTGATACGAACCGGGATACGCTGTACAATCTTCACAAAGTTACCGGTAGAGTTATCGGGCGGCAACAATGAAAAGCTTGAACCCGTGGCCGGTGATAAGGAAATGATCTTACCATTAAACTTCTGACCCGGATAGGCATCGGCTTCAACCTCAGCGTTATCGCCAACCTTCATGTTTTTCACCTGGGTTTCTTTAAAGTTGGCAACCACCCATTTACCGGCATCCTGATCCACTATAAAGGCAAGCGTTTGCCCGGCTGTAATGGCCTGGCCTTGCTGTATGGTTCGGCGGCCCATTTTACCGTTGTATGGGGCAGTTATAATGGTGTAATCTACATTTAGTTTGTTACGGCCAACTACAGCTTCCCTCCTTTTAATTTCGGCTTGTAAAACTGCGGTTTGTACACGTGCATCGTTTACTTTGGATAAAGAAGCCTGGTAGTTTTCCATCGTTGTTTGATAATCTGACCGGGCAATATCCAGCGCAGCCTGCATATTTTCCAATTGTTGTTTCGTGGCCGATTCAACATCATACAGTTTTTTATAACGATCGTAATCTTGTTCTTTATTCAGCAAACGTGCTTTGGCAGCCGCAATTTGCGACTGGCTTACCTGCGATGTTTTAGCCGATGTTTCGATATTGCTGTTTAGTACCTGTACCTGCGCACGGGCATTATCTAAAGCAGCCTGTGCTTCCTGTTGCTGAATAGCATATTCGCTGTTATCGATTACGATCAGTGTATCGCCCTTTTTAACGTCCTGATTTTCTTCGTAACGGATCTCGCGGATATAACCCGACACGCGGCTGGTTACCGGGTTAATATATTCCTGTACCTGGGCATCATTGGTATCTTCGTACAAATACAAATTGTATAAGGAAATGCCCCCCCATACGATGAGGAACAGTAGGATTATCCCTGCTATCCAAGCCGTTATGCGGGTAATTAATTTATCTGTTTGGGTGTATTGATTAGAGGTGCTCATGATTATAATTTGCCTGTAACTTCCTGTAACTTGTAATATTGCATTTGTGCGCCTATTTGCGCAGCAGCCAGATCAAATTTGGTTTGAAGCAACTGGGTATTGGCCTCAAGCAAATCGGTTACCAATGATGTTTGATTAAAGTATGTGTTGTTGATGATCCTTGAATTTTCTGTAGCCTGTTGAATATTAGTTTGGGCTACACTGATGCGGTTAAGGGCTTCCTTATAACGCAGATAGGCTTCATTTACTTGCTGCCTTACATTGTCCTGCGTATCCAGATGCTCCACCTCCTGTTGTCTGAACTCAATTTCGGAAGCTTTTACCTTATGCTTATTATGGTAAAATGCCGAAATTGGGAACGAAGCCTGGATACCCGCCATACCCAAACCATACAGATAGCCTCCATAAGGATAAAACTGGATTTGCGGATAGCTGTAAGCATAGTTAGCAAACAAGCCAATTTTGGGCGACAGATTAGCCTTTACATCTTTTAATTGCAATCTGCGTAAATTGGTTTCCTGTTCTGAAATTTTGTTCTGAAAAGCATGGCCTTGTGCATCATTCAGGTAGTCAGCATAAGATTTAACCGAGGCAGAATCAACGCCATCAGCATTTACGGGATTAACCACCAGGCTGTCGGGTTCACCAATCATAATGTTAAGTTTCTGATTAGCAATGGCTATATCATTGGTGATGGTGGTAAGCGTTAGCTTTTCTTTCGATAACTGCAGTTCTGCACGTAGTACATCGCTTTTTAAAACCACACCATTTTTCAGCAACTGCTTAATACGGTCGAGTTGTTTTTCCTGCTCGGCGATGTTGCTTAACATGAGTTGTTTGAAGATCATGCTGCGTTGCAAGTCCAAAAAATATCCTGAAGCCTGGAGCTTGATCTGCGATACCGTCAGGTTTTTCTGCTCTTCTCTTATCTTTTGGATAGTTTGCTGTTCCTCTATTTTCAGATTGGTTTTGCCACCACTATAAATATTGAAGTAAGCATCGGCACCTACCTTATAATAGGTATGTATGAGCGGATACTGGGTTGGGGTACTAAATATGCCGTTCTCAAACATGGGCATATTACTTACTTTGGCGTACTCGCCTTCGGCCTTAATATCGGGCAGGCGTTCTGCTTTAGCATCTTTTATTTCTTCTTCGCTGCTTTGCACGTGCAGCTGCTGCATCTGTATGGTTCTGTTATACTGTACAGCTTTTTCCCAAACCTGCGGTAAAGCCAGGTTTACAGCGGCGCTTGCAGTGGTTTTCTGCTGTGCAAATGCCCCTGTTGCAGCCAATGCCAGGCTTATGAAAAGGAACAACCGCTTATTATTTTTAAGTATCATAAATTTTATGATACAAAATTACTTATAGCATTTGCGCACTATTTGATGTAAATTGCCTAATATTTGATGATTCCAGCCACATGAATATACAGCAATTAAGTTCGGCCGAACAGTTTATTGAGATTGATAAACACAGTAAGTCAATTTATGTAATGCCCCAAAAATCCGAACGGCGTTTTCCTGTCCACAACCATAAAAAAGGGCAGCTAAGTTATGTAGAGGGTGGTTTGGCATATATCCATTTTGTGGGTAACACCTTTGTGATACCAGCCAGGCATTACATCTGGATACCGCCGGGAGTTGATCATTTTTTGCAGATCAGGCTCTCAAGTGATGCCATTATCCATAACATATATTATCCTGATGATGATAAGCATATTTTTTACCAGCATACAGGTATTTACCCTGTAAATAACTTATTGCATGAAATGATTAATTATACGCAGCGTTACGATTATGATATCAAGCCCTCCGATCCGGATTTTGCATTTTTAATCGCCATTAAAAATATATTACCAAGCCTCAGCCCCCAGAATGTACCCATAGCCCTGCCCACTACTACAAATGAACGCCTACGCCCCATATTGCGTTATTTGTATGAAAATGTAGAGAAGCAACTCACCCTAAAATCTGTAAGTGAAAGATTTAATATTGCCGAACGCTCTTTGTCGCGCCTGTTTCAAAACGTGTTAAGTATATCTTTTCTGCAATATTTAAAGCAGGTGCGCATCGTAAAGGCTGTAGAATTAATGCTTCAAACTGATTTAACACTAAGCCAGATCGCCTTCGATACCGGCTATCAAAGCATTTCGGCATTCAGCAATACGTTTCAGCAACTGGCCAATATGAGGCCTTCAGAATTTGCCGCTACGGTGCGATAGAATATATTATCGGTATAAATAAAAAATAAAATACCTAATTGCTTATTTTAGGCCAACCTACAGGCACATCAATCTGGTATGAAAAAACTATCCTTACTAATATTTCTACTATTTATCGTCTTTACATCTTTTGCCCAATCCAAACAGGTTGATAGTTTAAAGCATTTGTTAACTATCGCCAAACAGGATACAGAAAGGTTATGGTTAAACAACCAGATAAGTTCAAAGTATCAGGATCTGGGCAACTACCCTATGTCGTTAAGCCACGCATTAACATCCTTAAAACTTGCAGAATCTTTGAACCTTAAAAAAGAGATTGGCAATGTTTATATGGACTTATCCTTTATATACGGAAGCCAGAAAGACAAGGAAAAATCAATCGAGTACGAACTTAAGGCACAGCAGTTATTTTCTACCATTAATGAGCCTGTTAACCTGGCCATAGCCACTTATGTGCTTTCATCGGCATACGCAGATAACCACCAATATCAACTGGCGCTTAAATACGCACAGTTGGCTTACCAAATGGTTAAAAACCTAGGCAACCGGATGACGGTTTTACAACAATGTGAGGCGCTAACAACCTTAGGACAGGCACATTTTGGTTTACATAACTATTTAGTGGCCCAAGGTTATTACCAGCAAAGTTTGGTAAATGCTATAAAAGCAAAATCAAATTATGGTATGTTTATCAACTACCAGGGGCTTTCGGCTTTGTTTAATAGTAATGGTAAAACAGATTCCTGCATTTATTATACTAAGAAAGAATTGGAAACGGCTAAATTAGTCCCCTATCTGCCAGGTGTTATAGAGGCCAATGAATTACTGGCGAAATTGTATGCAACAACAGATCCTAAACAAGCTATTGGCTATTACCAGCATGCTTTACTATTAAAAGACAGCACGTTTAACGAACAAAAAATAAGACAGGTACAAAACCTTACCTATAATGAACAACAACGCCAGCGCGAATTACAGGAAGAAAAAGAAAAGCAACTAGAAGAGCGAAAAGAAAACCTGCAGTTATCGGCTATTGCACTGTTTATCGTAGTGTTCTTACTTGTAGCCCTTTTGCTTAGCCGAACCAGAACCCACCGGCGGATTATTGAATTTATGAGCGTTTTAAGTTTATTGCTGATATTTGAATTTATCACCCTCCTCATCCACCCCTGGGTGGAGAAACTAACTAATCACACCCCTGTTTTCGAATTATTAATATTAGTAGCGCTTGCTGCTGTGTTAGTACCATTACATCATAACTTAACGCATTGGTTGAAAGAAAAACTGGTTCATGCACAGGAGAAGGTAGTTGGTAAGATTGATGAAGAGCAAACAGAGGAGTAATCTCCAATTCACTTTTACTCTTGTTTAACAGCCAAATCTTTTAGCCCCCACTCCTGCATTACAGAAATTATGGGCATCAATGAGAGGCCTTGCGCTGAAAGCTTATATTCAACTCTGGGTGGTACTTCGGCGTATACTGTCCTTTCTAAAATACCGTCTTCTTCCAATTCACGTAATTGAGTTACCAGCATTTGCTTGGTTATTAAGGGCAACGCTTTCTGTAGTTTGCTGAAACGGTTGCATTTTAAGCTGATAGCATATATGATCAGTACTTTCCATTTGCCACCAATCTTGTTCATGGTATGCGTTACCGGGCAGTTGTAGGGGTTAAAATCTTTGTTTTTACGTATACTTGCCATTAGTATGAAAATAAGTACTATGAACTAAATTAATGACTATATTTTAATTTGGAACAATGTTGCTGAACTTTAACCTATGACAGCAGAACAAACACAACAATTTATTAAAGGCGGTATTTGGCAAAGCATTACCACAGAGCTACGCCCCAGTATAATAAAAAACACATCGGGCGATATCCAGCCCTTTTATTTAAGCCGGAAATTTGAATACGGAAAAAGCAACAGCTTTGCTTGTAGCATTATCAATTATGCAGATGCTATAGGCAGTGTCCCATTGGTTAAAATCGAAATTAAGGGCCACCTGGCGTGGCAGGGACCACATCCATTAACTGAAGGAGCTTATAAAGTTGATTACGTAGCAGATGAATCCTACGAAATTACACCATTACACCAGGGCTTTGCAGATGCGGTTAACAAGTTTCCGTTGCCCGATATTGAGCCTTGGGCTATTAATACCACACAAGATGTAAAATCAAAGGCATTCCCTATTTTTGGCCTAAGCGCAGACAAAATATACGTAGACTATGATTTGATCTATATTTATAACAACATGCTTTTTAATGGCAGCAAAAATGTTGATGGGCGTGCATTTGATAAACCTGAGAACAGGCCTACCAATTTGCAGTTACCGTTGATACGGGTATAATTTATTTATTTGCAGACGTTAAAAGGTAACTAATCTTTGTCATCCCTAAGTCTTTATTATTCTAATCGCATAGCGGATTAAAATGTTAGGCTATCTTAATCGTCTGTACTGTTATGGCTAAACGTTTTCCATTAATTTTATTAATCTGGATTATTTCAGATCTATATTTCGCCCAGGCGATCAACACCTTAACTACCAATAATTTAATACGCAATGGCTATTGGTTTATCGACGTAATACTGGTTTTAGGCTTAATAAGCATTGTTTTTTTACGCCGAAGTAAAATTGCCCCTGCGGGTTTAGGTAACTGGCTAATGGCTTTTGCCCTGCTCACCCTTGTACCTAAAATATTTGCTATGCCGATATTGCTGGTCGAAGATATTATCAGGCTATTCCGCCACTTTCCGCCGCGTAGTGTTTGGGTAAGTGAGCTGGCCGTATTTATTGGCGCGATACCATTTGTAAGTTTAATTTACGGGATGACGGGCGGCCGCCACCATTACAAGGTACACCGCACAATACTTAAGTTTAAAGATCTCCCTGCCGAGTTCGATGGATTCACCATTACCCAGTTATCAGATATACACGCAGGAAGTTTTACCAGTAAACGCGGAGTTGAAAAAGGTATCAATTTAGTAAACAAGCAAAACAGTGATGTCATATTGTTTACAGGCGACCTCGTTAACAACCAAGCCAGCGAAATGACACCCTGGATTGACAGCTTTGCTACACTTAAAGCCCCATTAGGTAAGTACTCTGTACTGGGTAATCACGATTATGGCGATTACATCCGTTGGGAAAGTGAAGCTGATCAAGCGGCAAATCTGGTACGATTAAAAGAGGTACATCAGGAAATGGGCTTCAGGTTGCTTTTGAATGAAGCTATGCAGATTGAAAAGAACGGTCAATATATCGCACTTATTGGTGTAGAAAACTGGGGCAAAGGTGGATTTCACAAATACGGCGACCTGGTTAAAGCATCGCAAAGTATAGATGACCATGAGTTTAAAATCCTGATGTCGCACGATCCATCACATTGGGAAGCGCAGACGCTGGAGCACAACAAGCATATCAACCTCACCTTGGCAGGCCACACTCACGGCATGCAATTTGGTATAGAGCTGTTTGGTTTTCAATGGAGCCCTGTTAAATACGTATACCCGCAATGGGCTGGCTTATATCATAGGCATGATAAATACCTATATGTTAACCGGGGATTTGGCTTTTTAGGCTTTAAAGGCCGATTGGGTATTTGGCCCGAGATTGCTGTGATTACATTGAAGCGGGGATAAAATCATAAATTGTGTAAAAGCACAAAAGCCTCTTTAAATTTCTTTAAAGAGGCTTTTCTCATTTAATGTGCGGAAGAAGGGACTCGAACCCCCACGCCGTGAAGCGCCAGATCCTAAGTCTGGTGCGGCTACCAATTACGCCACTTCCGCGGTTATTTTTGAGATTGCAAAGATATACTTCTGAGCCAGCTTTCGCAACCTTTTTTGCAAATAATTGCTTTAGGGTTCATTATCAGGCATTTTAATTTCCAGGATCTGCTTAGAAGGCATTTTTATCGCCTTTGGCAGTATTCCAAAAGGTTAAAAAGATAATCTTCAGATCCAGCAAAAACGACCAGTTTTCGAGATACCAAACGTCAGCCTCTACCCTGTTGGCCATAGCTTCAGTATTTTTAGTTTCGCCACGGAAACCATTTACCTGTGCCCAGCCGGTGATGCCTGGCTTAAGAAAGTGGCGTACCATGTATTTCTCAATCTCTTTAGAGTATTGCTCGGTATGGCTTACCATGTGCGGACGTGGCCCTACTACCGACATGTTACCTATCAGCACGTTGAAGAACTGGGGCAGTTCATCGATATTGGTACGGCGCATAAAAGCACCTATTTTGGTAATACGCGAATCGCCGCGGGTGGCCTGCTTTTTATCAGAATCCTTGTTAACCTTCATGCTACGGAATTTGTAGCACTTAAAGTTTTCATTCTCGCGCCCCGAGCGTACCTGCATAAAAAATACAGGCCCTGGCGATTGTAGCTTGATAATGATAGCCAGTATTGGAAATAACCAGCTAAAAACAAAAAGCAGTATGCACAACGAGAAAAGAATATCAAAAACACGTTTAATAAAACGGTTAAGCACACTTTCCAGAGGTTCTGGCCTTAATGATATTACAGGTATATGGCCAAAGCTTTGTACCAGTGTAGGCCTGTTGCTGTAGCTATAATACTCGGGCACCAGCTTAAAGCGGATCATATTTTTATCGGCCTCCAGCATCAGTTTCTCTATCGATTTAGCTTCTGTGCTTGGTAAGGCACAAAATATTTCGTGTACCTTGTTTGAGATCACATACTCCACACATTCGTGAGTTTTACCCAAAAACATATCCGTATTGTTAACACGATCGGGGTCATCATCAAAAAAGCCGATCATGTTATAACCTCTGTCGGGGTTGCTCTGAAAATAATTATATAAATCAAGGCCCACGCGCCCGGCACCTACAATGATCACATTTCGTTTATCCATCAAAACGCGCCTGTCGCCACGGCGGATGGTGAGGAATATGAGTTTCCAGATGCCCAATAAAAACCCGAATAAAGCTATTGACGCAAAGAGATATTCGCGGGTAATAAAGTAAGCCTTGGTACCAATAATAATGATAATAGTAACGCAGATGAGCCCTACAAATATTAAATAAGTTTTAAAAACACTGCGATAAGTGTTTATCGAATCCTTATTTAATACCGACTCATAAAGCCCTGATATATTGGCCGATAAAAGCCATATCAGGTTAAAAACCAACACAATGGGTAAATAATTTTTGTTATTTATCCACATGATGAAAGATTTATCTACGATAAGATAAGCTATCACCATGCTAATATTCAGTATAATATAGTCAATAGTTAAATTAATAGCCTTGATAAACGTAGCGTATCTGTGAATCATATATAGTAACTTCCAAAGAAAAATTAAGCGGGTGCTGTAAATGCACCGCTAAAATAATATAATTATTTGAGTTGAAAATGACAATGAAAATTTAATGGGGTTCTCCTTATCAAATTTTCAATTATTAATTAGAAAACACACGGAGCTCTCAATAAATATGCCCCTAAGTTAATATAAAATATGCAATTCTAATGCCCAACTAAAGGGTAAAAACACCCATATTATTTACATAATAAGCAATCAATTTCTATAAGCAGATTAACAATTTAACCCGTAGAGCTTGTATTTTACCTATTGTAAATTTGATATACGCCACTCACGGTATGCTCATTTACCGAGCCCACCAAAACTGTTGTGATTTTTTTCTGTATCATAACCTGTTCGGCCTCATCAACCAACACTTCCTCATTAATAATAACAGGTGTAGTGGTCATAATTTCTGTGATATGAAGATTCGACAAATCCGGGTGTTTCAACAATGCCCTGCGCAAATCGCCATCAGTTACAATGCCTTTAACTTCATTTGCCGAGCCCACTATAACCATCCCCAGCCTGCCTTCAGACATTTTGAGCAACAGATCTGTAAACGCAGCATCTTCATTAATAAATGGTATAGCATCGCGCTGCATTACATCTTTAACCCTGGTAAGCAGCCTGCGCCCCAAATTACCCCCGGGATGGAAACGCGCAAAATCATCGGGTTTAAAATCACGGGCTTCCATCAATGCAATAGCCAGGGCATCGCCCATAACCAAAGTAGCTGTGGTAGACGATGTGGGTGCCAATGCCAACGGACAAGCTTCGCGCGTAACAGCAACAGCCAAGTGATGGTCGCTGTTTTTAGCCAGCGTTGATTCGCGGTTACCGGTAATACAGATAATCAAATTACCATTCCATTTCAAAAACGGGATGATCTTCAGAAGCTCATCGGTTTCGCCCGAGTACGAGATCAGGATAATGGCATCCTTAGGCTCAACCATGCCCAAATCACCATGAAAGGCTTCTCCCGGATGCAAAAAGAAACTTGGCGTACCTGTACTGGCCAACGTGGCTGCTATCTTTTTACCAATAAGGCCCGATTTGCCAATACCGGCAACAATAAGCTTACCTTCGGTATTTAAAATAGCATTTACCGTATTGGTAAAGTTATCGTCAATCATATCGGCCACATGCCTTAACGATTCTATCTCGATATCAAATACCCTTTTGGCAATATCATTCATGCAATTAATCTAAAAGCGATTTGATGATCTCTTCTATATTCTCCAGTTTAACCTGGTTAGGCCCGTCGCTCAGGGCATGGTCTGGGTCTGGGTGTGTTTCCATAAAATAACCTGTTGTGCCAAACGCCTTAGCAGCTAAAGCCATCATCGGTACAAAGGTACGGTCGCCACCAGTTTTACCCCCTGCCCCGCCCGGGCGTTGTACCGAGTGTGTACAATCCATACAAACCGGGAAGCCAAACTTCTTCATATCATAGATATTACGGAAATCAACAGCCAGGTTATTATAACCATACATATTACCGCGCTCGGTTAATATTACCTGATTATTACCCGCTTCTACAACTTTTTGTGCCGGATATTCCATATCCTGACCAGATAGAAACTGTGCCTTTTTAACGTTAACAATCTTGCCTGTTTTAGCGGCCGCTACTAACAGATCTGTTTGGCGGCATAAAAACGCAGGAATCTGCAGTATATCGGCAACTTCGGCAACAGGTGCAGCCTGATAGCTTTCGTGAATGTCTGTTGTAACCGGCAGGTTAAATTCTTCTTTAATTTTTTGTAGCCATTCCATCCCCAACTCCAAACCCGGTCCACGGTACGAGTGGATAGAGGTACGGTTAGCTTTATCGTATGATGATTTAAAAATCACCGGTACATTATATTTCTGGCCTATAGTGGCAACCTTTTCGGCTACAGTATAAAGCAACTCCAGATTTTCCATTACGCATGGTCCCAGTATAAAGAAAGGGCCTTGCTGCATTTGTTCAAATAGCATAGTGTTATTGTATAATTACAAAGATGATGATTTTTTTTAGTTGTCGGTTGTCAGTTATCCGTTGTCGGCAAAAACTAAAACGGATAAACAAGTTACCATGGTATGATGTATACCTTAAGCAGTAAATATTACATTTGTACGTTCCTTGTTTGACTGGCAACAGATAACCGACAACAGAGCATGTACTACATTTTTGAATCATAAAAGTTGTCTGACAACCGACAACTGACAACCGACAACAGAACAATGATTAATTTTTTTGAATTTTACGATATACCTGAATCTTTCGAGCCTGATCAGGCTAAGCTTAAGAAGCAATTCTACGAGTTAAGCAAAAAGTACCATCCCGATTTTTATGCTAATGAAAGCGATGAACGCCAGCAGGAAATACTGGAGCTATCAACCATCAATAATAAAGCATATCAAACCCTCTCCAATCCTAACAAACGTTTGGCTTATATATTAACCCAGCACAATTTGCTGAACGAAGGTGCCAAGCCTCAATTACCAGGCGACTTTTTAATGGAGATGATGGACATTAACGAACGACTGATGGAGGTGGATGACAGCGAGCAATTGGCCAAAATCACTGCTGAAACGCTGGAAATTGAAAATAATTTACAAAAAGATCTTGACGCGCTAACTACAGATTATCAGGAACTTGATGATACTGCAAAAGAAGATCGGCTCAATAAAATTGCAGATATTTACTACAGACAAAAATATTTATTGCGAATTAAAGAGACTTTAGATACATTTGCAGCCCGGTTATGACAACCGAATGCCCAGCTGGCGGAATTGGTAGACGCGCTGGTCTCAAACACCTGTGGGAAACCGTGCCGGTTCGACTCCGGCGCTGGGTACATTTTCAAATAAAAACCTATTTAACGTACTGATTATCAGATAGTTAAATAGGTTTTTCTCATTTAAGACCGCCATATTTATCAAAGGGTAATTATTTTATCAATATCAAAATGCTGACATTCAATAAGTTAAATAATTAAAATGGTTCGACTCCGCTAAGGTAGCATAGATAAGTTAATTTAAATTAGTTAACCTTAAATTGAAAAACAGTAGATTCTGATGTATTTCCAACTGCATCCTTGTTACTATTTTCCAATAGTATTTGTTGCCGCCAGAAACGTCGACATCCTGTTTGCTATCCGTTAAACCACTTTTAAATATTACCGGGGTAGCTGTAGTACCAAATAAAGGTCATAACTACTAATATCGTTATCAACATCTGCCCCTCTCCAGCTCAGCGTTACTTTCCCACTATTTGCCGTTACGTTAAATGATCAAAAGATAGCTGAGCCCTCGAAATATTGGCGAAAACTAAAATAATTAGAATAAGAAAAGCATATTTCTTCATTGGCTACACAATAATGGTTGTGTTAACCGCTGTTCTAAATTAATAAAAAGGCAGCAATAAAACTGCGACACCTCCCTAAGATGTAAGCGCCCCCGGTAGCATTAATCTTTATCTATGGCATTACAGATGCTCTTTGACTTAAAATAAAATTTGCCTGGCTTTGCTGGCCGGTTGTATCTCTCTCCTGTTCCAGATTGGGACCCAATAACTTTTGATAATCTATTTTTGGCTTGAGATTCTCACCCGATAATTTCACAATTTCTACAGACTGTAATTCGCCAGGGATATTGGCCCCAAACCAATGTACATCTGCCTGCCTTTTCCAGGTTACTAAAGCCAGCTCTTCACCTTGCTTTGCCTGATGATCGGCCGTCCTGAGTCGTTCAGCGGCTAACTTATTCCCATACAATATGCTAATGGTATTTTTTGTCGGATTAAAAGATGTATTTAAAACAGATAGCCCACTTTTGACAATATCAAATTTTGCAGGCACTGTAGCTTTGTTATTATAAAGCTCATTATCTGTTGCGGGCTGTTTACAGGCGCATAAACTGAATAATAAAATGGCAGTTAGTAATTTAGTTAGCGTTTTCATTGGTTCAGTTTTATAGGTTGTGTAAATACGAAATCTGTTTTCTCTTCGGGGCGATGGCAATTGATGCACTCTGTGGCAAACATGGCCGTTTTACCATAAGGCACCATTTTGGTTGTTTTAAACCTTGCAAATCCCCATCCCTTAGTAGAGGCATATTTATCGGCGTCCTTAATCATAAATTCAACCTGCTTAAATTCTCCGGACGAGACTATACCATCTTTACCTTTATTCTGAGCAAATGCAACCTTCGCAAAGGTAGCACCTTGTGGCCATGGTGATATTTTATGCTCACGAATAGCCTTAATAGCAATAGGGTTACCTAATATTAAACGCATGGTACCATTATCAAAACGTTCTGAAGCGCTTACTACCTGCCAGTTTTTATACTCGGGAATAAAAGCAATGCCGTTAAGCGCAACTGGTACAGATTTTATTTTAAGGCTATCAGCTCCCCATTTTGTAAACTGTGCACTTGCGGCAGAATCGGTGGAAGCATTATAATTCAACGGCTTTACTTTCGACAAAAGGAATTGCTTTAAAACATTAATATCTTCTTCACTTAATTTGGCCGATGAGTGAACTGCCGTATAAGATGGCAGCGGCATTGCCCCGGCTACAACCTGGTTAAGTGCTTCCCAAAGCTTAGCTTGCTGATCAGGCTTTGGCATTTTTTGCCATTCAGAAAAGTTCAATACCTTTCTGCCCTCTCTAACATCTTTTACAACCTGCCAGTAGGCCGGGTTAACCTCATCGTACCAACGTAAATTGGTTTGGTTAGAGTGGCAATCGTAACAACTTTTTACAAGTATGCTTTTAACATTATCGGGTACAACAATCTCTGCAGTAGCCGGGGGATTAGTGAGCTGCGGGCGGATGGCCTGGATACATAAAAATATAACCAGGAGAATAAGCACAGCAATGAAGTATTTCTTTTTCATTCGTGGGGTAGATTATATTGTAATATACTATTTAAGCGGGCAAATGGTTGTTTAATATGTAAAATAGAAAAAAGGCCGGCTTTTTACGGCCCGCCTTTTGCTAACAAACTACACACAACACATTAAAATACAATATCTACAACCACTTTGCCCTTGTTTGAGCCATCCTGTAAATATTGATACGCTTCTTCAATTTTATCAGGAGTAAAGGATTGCTGGTCGACCGCAGGGATCAGTTTTCCCGCCTCAATCAACAAAGCGGCTTCGTGTAGAATTTCGCCATGATGAGCCCTACCTTTACCAGATATCAAGCGATACAAGGTAAATACACCCGAATAAGTTGCGCCTTTAAATGACAGTGGTGCAAGCTGATGGGTACCCCAGCCTAATATGCTGATTACGTGCCCGAAATATTGTTTAGCTGCTTTAAAAGATGCATCTAACACAGCACCACCTACAGTATCAAAAATTATATCGAAACCTTCGCCGCCCGTATATTGCTCCACATACTCTTCAACCGATAAGGTGTTGTAATCTATCGGTGTAGCACCGTAAGAGAGAATCAAATCATTTTGTGTCGACGACACGGTACTGAAAACATTGGCTCCCCTTGCTACCGCAATTTGAACAGCAACATGCCCTACACCACCGGCACCGCCGTGGATTAATACATTTTTACCCGGGCCTACGTTAGCACGATCAACCAAACCTTCCCAGGCGGTAATAAATATAAGTGGGATGGCTGCTGCATCGCGCATGCTTAAGTTTTGAGGCTTTTTGGCGATAAGCTGCGCATCTACCGCTGCATATTCGGCAAGTGTACCGGGTACGCCAGCAATGCCGCCCGTCATGCCATAAACTTCATCGCCAACTTTAAAATTGCTCACACCTTCACCTATGGCTGTTACCGTACCTGCAAGGTCGATACCCAGAATATTGGGCAATTGTGCCTTAGCATGAGCAGCCTGACCTGTTTTAATTTTCAGATCGAGCGGGTTAATGCCACTTGCGGCAATTTTAACCAACACCTGCCCTTTTCCGGCTTTTGGTGTTTCTATTTCTTTTACCTGGTAGGGCGTATTAAATTGTTCTAAAATGAGTGCTTTCATATCTTTTTGTTTTTATAAAACTTCACCGTTTAACAATTAATCAATAATGCCAGGTACAAAAAACCGTTCGATACCAGGTACATCAGATAAATGAGTAGTTAAACCTGTTATCTTGTCGCCATTCAATTGAAAAACAATAGTCACATACTCATCCAGTATAAGTTCTCCTCTTTTGCCGGTATTATGCAAGGATAAAGCAACGCTATCCCATCCGTTAAGAATATGGAGTAACTCGAACATCACACCAAATTTCTTTAGCGATTGGGCACGCTTAATAATAGCATCAACACCAATAGCCGGACCAGATAAAAGGCTTTTGCCCGGCAACGTCCATTCAATATCGGGTATCATTACCGATTGCATCAGCTCCCAGTTATTGGTTTTCATGGCCGTAAGAAAAGTATTAGCTGCCGCCCATTTCTGTTCGAAGCTAGGACGTTCCATCTCCAATTGTTCTTCATGAAGCAATTTACCGTCGAAAAACCCATTCATATTGGGAAGATCTGATACATAACTTCTGATCGCAGCAATCTTATCTCCACGAAGCGTAGCTACAATGGCAACGTGTACATCGAGTTCGGCATCGCTCTTTGCTGTTTGATTATGTACCGATAATGCAAAGCCACTATAACTTAACTGGATATTTTTAAGTTGCAGGGAAACACCACTATTAACCAGTGTTTTTGCCCGCTTGATAAACTCTTCCCCACCAATGGCAATTCCCGAAAGAAGATTTTCGCCCGGTAATGCCCATGTTGCATCCGGGGTTATAATGGATGCCAAAGAATCCCAATTTTTGTTGCGAAGAGCTAATAAGAATTGATTGGCAATACTCTGTTTCTCATCATCAGAGACAATATTTATCGCCAGATCTTTATCTGTGTTCATGAATTTATTATTTTAAGATTTTCAAGATTACTGCGCCAATATCAATTAATTGTGCAGCACAATTACTGAGTGAATACCGGCTTGCCAAATAATTAATATCGTTAAAGGCGATATAATTATTCAGCTTTTCATCCTGCCAGGCAATAACCTTCAACGGCAGGTCTAAAGCAGCTAAAGCGTTTTCAACCATTACCTGCCCGCCTTTTGCGGGGTTGCCGAAAAGGAGAAATACAAGTGGGTTAATTTTAGTACCATTGTTAGCGGCTTCTGCCTGCTGATCAATCCTTGCATAAATAGTGATACCATTTTGCCTGAAAAATTTCTCGAGCAATTTTATCGCATCCTTCGGTGCAAATTTTATTGGCTTAACAATAACTCCTTTAGCTTTCATAAAACGTTGTTATGATTTTTATGCAGGATGTCATTTTACAATAACACCTGACTGTCCTTTTTAATTTAATGCAGGTGCTGCCGGATAGTCAACCGGGACCTTGGTGATGGCAAAAACATAATTGGTAAATACCCTTACGGCGATAAGTCCAACTACTTCCATCAATGCTGCCTCATCAAAACCTGCATTAAAAAATTGATCCAGGTACTGAGTTTCAGGGTGACCGTTGTTTTCTGCTATTGATTTGGCTAATTGCACAATTGCATTAATTTTCTCGTCATTTGAATGGCCTTTTCTAATGTCGATTGTATCAGCGCTTGTTAAACCATTTTTCATCGCTACCAGGGTGTGCCCTGCCAGGCAATATTCACAATGATTTAACTCTGACACCACAAGCGCTACAGCTTCTCTCTGCTTAGCTGTAAGTACACCCGCAGCCAAAGTGGCATCCATATCTAAGAATGCTTTTAAAGCATGAGATGAGTAACCCATGGTAGCGTATAGGTTAGGCACCTTGCCGATACGTTTTTGCATTGTTTCAAACAACACCTTCGATTCTGGGCTAACCTGCTCAATTGAAGGAACAACGATATTTTTCATTTTATATAGTTTTAGAGATTAATTAGATTTTTCTTTTTTACGTGACAGATATAACCTTGCTGATTCACTCATATTAAGAATTGCACCCCCCAGAATAACAATATCTTTAATAACCAACGGCCGCGGCCCGAGAGATATGGGAACCCATAAGACGGATCGCCAAGATGGGGTACCCAGCTTTCGGGCGTAGTTACTAGGAATGACAGCGTGCCAAGTGTCATGATAAACATCAGAATACTGGCAATCATGCTTGGCAATGGTATTACCCGGTAAAATGCCACTAACAAACCTAAAATGATCAGAAACGTACCCAAGCCGTAAGAAAAGCCATAAGTATTATTTTGCTCATGCCAGTTGTGATTGGCAGGGATTAATGCACCTTCGGGGTTTATATGTTTCTTATATTGTTCGGGCTGATTGTAGAAACCTGACATAAATGGGCTGTTGGCCACAAACGGTACTATACCATCGGCCTCATAAGTTGTAAATTTTAAGGCCCCTATCCAAAGAAATACAACTACGATACCGTAACGGATTGCAAATTTCCCGAAGCCTTCTAAACCGGCGATGGAGTGTAAAAGTGATTTATTCATTGTTTTGTTGATAATTGTTTTCGTTAAATTATATACCAAAGTTAGGCAGGTACCTGCCCCGCCAACATGGACAAATCGGGCTAATGCATGCACTTATGGGACAGCAGAAAGCAACTCTACAGGAAGTGAGTTATTAAGTTAATAGTAATAAGTATTGAGACTTGACGAACGTTAGTACGAAGCCATATCGGCAACTATGGAAATACCTGCCTGCTCTCGATATACCTGTGGGGATACTTTGGTAAATTTTTTAAAAAAGCGGCTAAAATAAAACTCATCCGAAAAATTAAGGGCGAAAGCGATTTCTTTAATGCTTTGCCTGGTTAGGTGCAGTTTCTTTTTCGCTTCCAGTATCAAACGCTCCTGGATCATTAGCGATGGTGATTTGCCATAATAACGATTACACCGCTTACTGAAGTTATTGGGCGACATAGCAAGCAAATTAGCATAATCTGTAGGCTTGTGAAGCACCATGTAATGCTGCTCCAGCAACTGCATAAAGCGCTCCATTTGCTCATCTTTAGGCTGTTCTTTTTCTTCGGCAGCCATATTGCGTAGTTTAACACTGCTCGATTTTGCCAGAAAAAGCTGAAGATATGACCTTAGCACAACCTCATCGTGTTCATCGGCATTAAATTCATTTTCAATATCCTGGCAAATGCCTTCAAATATCGCAGCTTCATTGCCGCTTAATTTTACTGAAGGCTCTATATAGATATTATTGAATAACAACCCGTTACAGGCAACTCTTGCTTTGTGATATTCGATGCAATAAAAGTCGCCATGAAATTGCAGGATGTAGCCATTAAGCGTTACGTTATGCTCCACTTTTAAACTTTGAAGTGGTGTTGAGAAAAGCAAAACCGGTGCTTCAAAATCAAACTTACCGATATCGGCATAATACCTGCCACTACCTTCAGTAATCAACATAACACTATAAAACGGGAACTGCTTTGCCTTCTCCAGGAAGGGGGCCGCAATTTTTTCTATTCCCATTAAAATGTTCTTATCCATTGAAGGTGCTGTATTACTCATTTTTCGAGATCGCAATCTACATTAAAATCTGTGATTGATTAAATGCGACTACGGTTTAATCAATCACGGATGTACTCTGCATTTAACTGCCTGATATCCGAAGTTTTTGTCAGAACAGACCGGGCGAAGATTGAATCCGTAAAATAAGAAAAGCCATCAATTTTTGATGGCTGTGAGCATATATATTGAACTTTTTGCAAAGTGTTTTCTTATAAACCGGCTACCTGCTCTGCTTTTGCAAAACCATCGTAGCTTACTTTACGAACCATGTTAGTGGCTACAAATTTGGTGCTGTTTACTGTGGCAGACTGGTTGTATTTTAAGTTACAATCGTTTACAGTACCTGTTAAGTTGGCAGTAGCCTGATCGTTTACATTGATGTTGGCGCTGTAAGCTTCCATTTCAAGGTTAGCGGCTGCGCGGTTGTAAAGGTTAACTTCCAGGTTAATGCTGTTTAATTTGCCGAATGATTTTACGGAAGCATTATCATAGGCGGTGATGCTTTGTAATTCGGCTGCGGTTACCCAAATTACCAGTTTTTCTTTTTTATATGATGCGATGCGTAACACGCCGTTTTGGTTTTGTACAAAAGCGTTTTCGCTGTAGTATTTATCGTATACTTTTACATTATCAGTTGCACCGTCTGATACGTATAATTCAACGTTGCCGCGAACCTCAATTTTGTTGATATGTTTTACATCTGTTAATACAGTGCTGGTGCTGCTGCTATGAGTTGCTGCGAATGTGTTTGTGCTGGTTGCTAATGCTAATGATAACACTGTTGCAATGGTTAAGATTTGAGTTTTCATATTATGTAATGTTTTGATGATCTGTTAATTGTAATAGCCTCTGTGCTAATTACGATAATAAGACGCACCCGTTTTTAAAACGTTACAGCCCCCGTTACCCAATAAGGCATCTAATATGTAAACAGGCAGTTTTACCCGGTGAACGGGTTAATTTTATCGGCGAAAAGCTAAAGAAAAATATCAAACCCAGGCGCATAAGCAATTTCACTTATGGATAAACAAGTAGTCGTTAACTTCTCTTATGGCTCACCCAAGTTTATCTATTTTTTCCTGGATGCCTTGTTTTTCTATTTGAGTTTTGGCTAAGGCCTTGGCGTTCTCATAATTGCTTTTTGCCATGGTAATATCAATAGTTTGATATAACTCGCCCAGTAAAAGGTAATAAAAATGATTTTGAACCAGGTTCAATTCCAGAACTTCTGTTAGTGCGGCCTCCGGTCCGTTTACCTTGTATAAAGCGTAAGTGCGGTTCAATGCCACCATCGGCGAATAATTGATCTGTAAAAGCTGATTATACAGTTGTAAAATCTCTTTCCATTTATCAGCTGTATCCTCCTTTTGGCTATGCCAATAGGCAATACGCGCTTCCAGATGGTAAGAGGTAATTTCGTTTCCTTGTACAGACAATTTCAGGAAGTGTATGCCTTGGTTAATTAATTGTTGATCCCACAACGCTACATCTTGTTGATCATAAAGCACAGTTGTACCACTACCGGCCTGCCGCGCATTAAATCGCGAAGCGTGGAAACACATCAATGCTATTAAGGCGTTGGTTTGCGGCAAATTTGTTTTAGGATATTCGATCAACATTATACCTAACCGCAAAGCTTCAACGCACAAATCTTTACGCAGGATCTCATTCTGTGTTTTAGAATAGTACCCCTCATTAAAAAGCAGGTAAATAATGTGCAATACATTATTGAGCCGTGTGTGGATCTCGCTCTCGGGCGGGAACTCTATTTTTATCTTCTCGCTTCGCAGTTTTTCTTTAGCACGAAATAATCGTTTGTTGATAGTTTCTTTATTAGATAAAAAGGCCTCGGCGATTTCATCGATCCCAAAACCGCAAAGAATGCGAAGGGCCAGGCCAATCTGTGCTTCACTTGCAATAGCCGGCGTGCAGATGGCAAAAATCATCTGCAACTGGCTATCTTTAATATTTTGGTATGAGAAATTCAACTCGCCCATTTCTGTATGCCCATCCTGCTGCATACTGAGTTGGGGCATTACCTTTTCAACATAGATTTTATTACGCCTGAAATATTGCAGCGTTTTTTGTTTAGCCACCGTATATAACCAGGCTGCCGGATTAAGCGGAATGCCTTTCTCTCTCCAGGTTTCGGTGGCCAGTAAAAAAGTATCGTTTACTATGTCTTCGGCAATTTCAATGTATTGTAAACCATATAGTTTACTAATTACCGCTACCATTTTAGCAAACTCCTGCTGAAATAGATGCTTTAAAGCTGATTCGTGCTGATCCATTAACTTAGCCTTTCCCAACCTGTATTTGGCCGGGAAAGGCATTAAAAAGGTTTATACAAATACAGATCTAATCTCTACGCTACCGCCCTCATCAATAGCGGGGCAACCATGGGCCAGGGTAATGGCCTCATCCATGCTATCAGCCTTAACTACTATAAAGCCGCCCAATATTTCTCTTATTTCTACAAAGGGGCCATCGGTAACTACACCGCCTGCTTTTAATACACTACCTCCTGGTGTTAAGTGGAGACCATTACTGGCTAATTTTCCCTGTGAAGTAATACCATCAATCCACTCCATCCATTTTTTCTGGATTTCATCATGATTTTCGGCATTATGGCTTAAATCCGGCTGGCGGAATAAAAAAACAAATTCATTATTTGCCTGATCCATGTTCATATATTTAACTGTTGTGTGAATTTAAATTAATCCTGCTAAATAGCACTGATAATTACGATTTAAATTGACCGGGCTGATAACTGCCTGCCGGGGTTTGGAAAGCAATATTAATACGGTTATAGCTGTTGATAGTCACTATTGCCATAGTTAAATCTATAAGTTCCTGCTCTGTAAACTCGGCAGCCGCAGCAGTATATACATCATCAGATACATGAGTTTTGGTAACCCCCTCGGCAAAAGCAAGGGCAGCACGCTCGCGGTTGGTATACACGGTTCCCTCACGCCAGGCATCCAGCATATACAGGCGCTGCTCGGTTTCACCCGCTGCGCGTAAATCTTTCGAGTGCATATCCAGGCAAAAAGCACAGCCATTAATTTGAGATACACGGAAATAAAGTAAATGAAGTAACTTTTGCTCAACCGGTGATTTTGCGAGGTAAGCGCCAAGGCTATACATTGCTTTCAGCGCGTCAGGTCCTTTTGCGAAAAAATTGATTCTTGGTTCCATTTTCTGTTGGTGTTAGATAATTAATTTTTGTTTATACCTCAATAATGATTGAGATACTATCAATTGGACACCCGACAGAAAATATTTTTTATCGCTTCATTTTGTAGCTATCTGGTATAGCAAAAAGGACATAAATCAGAAAAATTTAGACCTTAGTATAGTGAGATCCGAATATTAAAGCGACACAAAGAACGTAACACCAGTCATGCTGCTTGAGATAGCCGGTAATATCTGGTAATTAAAACCTACTTTCTTTTGCTTAATTCCATCACCCTCTAACATTCTCTTTTCTTCCTGTCTCTTTTCGAACAAGCGGGAGCTCATTACAATGCCCTGCCCTATTACAGTACCTAATAAGCCTCCTGCTACCATATCGCCTACCCAATGCTGATGCGCATCTACGTCTGCAAAGAAAATAAAGGCAACTGTACCATAAGGAATCCAATAGTTGTGAAATTCCATGGCCATTACCTTGGCTACGGCAAAATAGGCTGTGGCATGCATAGATGGAAAAGACATGCCGGTTACATCTCCACCTGTATCAAATCTAACACGGTGAAAGTTAAAAAAGTCGTATGGGTTATCTGTATACCCTTTTCTTGGTGGTTTCCCGTCGCTTAAAGTTGGGTCGGGCCTATCCCTTCCAAATATAGATTTTAGGGTTACCTGTGTAATAAGATATGAATAGGCTAACGCTTTCATTGAGTTTAGCGCAGCCATTTGCCCGGTTTTATAATTAGCTGCTAATGACCCACCGTATAACCCTAATATGGCGTAGTCTAAATAGGCATCATTACCATAAAAGTAACGACTGCCCTTAGAACCGGGAAGTGCCGGTAATTTATACTTAAGCGTTGTTTCAATATGATCCTGATACCATTGGGTTACCGGTTTATCAGCAAGTATCATCAGCGAAATACCGCCTACACATGCAGCAGTTACACGCCAATCTTTTGTCAGTACCTTTCCCATTTGTACAAAATCGCCGGGTACGTCCAATACTGCTGTTTTTAATGCTTTTCCGGCTGTTTGTAAGTGGCCGTCTTTTACAGGTGTGGTGTCAACCTTTGCAGTGATGCTATCTATAGCCGGGGTAGCTTTAAGCGAATCACGTTCCTGGGCAACGCAAAAGAAAGACATGAAGATAAAGAAGAATAGAATGGCGGTAATTTTTGTCAATATCGTCATCAAAGGGGCATATTTCTTTCGAAATTAACAAAAAAACTCAGTAAGCCGAATTGAAATTTATAACGATCTTAAATCGATGACAGCATCCTTGCCATTAAATTAATGATGAAGATTATCGCTATCCACATCAAGCAGTATTCTTTCTGTAATTCCAGGGATCTGATTTCGGTAAGCCTGCCACTTCTGGCAAGTTTGCTGAGCTTTGTCTTAATATATCTCCGATAAAATAATATTATCAAAATAAGCAGTACAGAAATAACATTTAATACAACATTTGTAAATATCTTATGCATACACCGCTTCTCCTTTACAACCATTACGAGTAGTGTAACTAAAAAGTTGCAAATGATATGTGTTAAATGCTATATGCTATCCCGCCTTTTGCCTTAAAACTATTTCTTTAAGTCTTTCGTTACCCTCAATAGCTTTTAGTCCTTCTTCATAACCTATCATAAAAATCTCATCAACAGCTTTGGTATCAAATATGCCATAGCCGCCAAGGCCATGTGGCTCGATAACAACATCGCATAAGTTTTTATGTACGTTAAGGTTCGAATTAATAGCGATCATGGCGGCCCTATCTACAAGGTTGCCAAACGATTTGATTTCGGTAACCACAGGTAAATGATTGCATGACGACCCGATGATCAAATCGCAGTTACCTACCAAGGGCTCTACAGGAAAGTTATTTAAAATCCCCCCATCTACATACATGTGCCCGTTAATAACAATAGGCCTAAAAATACCCGGCAAACAGCAGGAAGCTAAAATTGCCATATCAAGATCGCCTTCGGTGAAATAAATCAATTTACCTTCGCCGAGGTCAACCGCCGAGGTTGTAATCTTTATTTTAAGTTTTTCGAATGAATTATGCGGGATATACTTTTCTATTAAAAACCGGGCATTAAGAATAGATATTAAGCCAGTACTGCCAAGCGAAGGGCGTAACAACTTTAACAACCGGGTATCTTTAATAATCTGGAGAAACTCTTTTGGCGAATATCCTTCTGCAATAAATGCTGCACCAATAGCCCCGGCACTTGTGCCCGAAATATGAGAGAATTGAATACCGTGATCCATTAGAGCTTGCATTACGCCCAAATGCGATACGCCCCTTGCACCACCTCCTGACAATGCTAATCCTATCTTTTTTGGTTGACTTTGATCTTTAGATGAATTCATATTATTATTGATAATATGAAGATAAGACATTTGCAGATATATAAAAGTTTAACAAAAAAGGTCTGCAAAAATTACTTGCAGACCTTTTTTGTCATTTTAATCTTTTCTTTGTTATGCTTTATCTAAAGCCTTTTTAGGCGTTTCAGCTTTTTCGTCGGCATCTGGTTTTACAAACTCTGGTTCACAGGCATAACCAAACAGGCAGCGCTCTTTTATCACTGCTGCTACTTCGGCAGGTACATAATCTTCCCAGCCATGTGCGCCTTTTTTAATAAGCTGTAATACATTATCTGTATCAACATTCAGGTTATTCTCGTTATAATGCCGGATGTCTTCAATCTTATTATTAGCAAGCAAATAACGGAACAGATCGATAAGATGCGGCGGCGGGAAAAATTTCAGGCAGTTTAAAATATTACCATCGCGCAGGGTTGGATAAATAAACAGCTTTACCTTGCGACTAAACAATGTAGCAAAAGACTCCAAAATACCGCCCGGAAGATCCTGGTAATGCTCTTCAGAGAAAATATATTCGAGGTTTGGATAACCCAAAACAACGCCCAATTTTAATTTGGTGATCTTAGACAGGTATGCTACCAGTTTATAGTATTCGTGGAAATTAGAAATGAGTACAGTTTGCCCAAGCGAACAAAGAATATCAACCCTGTCTAAAAAGTCCTTTTCATCAATATCTGCATTTAGATCGGCATCCCGTTCTTTTAACGATTGTAGCGTTAACTCCGTAATAACCATTACATTTTTTGGATCAACATCCGGCTCCTGCAAAAATTGCTTTACGCCGGTGTTAAGCATATCCATGTGCACATTAATCAACGGACGGAAACGTCCACGAATAACTACCGTATGTTTTTTATATAAAGCTTCAGATGGCTGCAAGTTATGCCCATCGGGGCCAAAAACGGCGGCATCAGAGAAACCATATTTAACCAGGTGCAAACTCATCAAACGGTTATCAACCCTGTTAAAGTCGGGTCCCTCAAAACGGATCATATCTATTTGGATCCGGTCTCTCGATAGGTTATCCATTAACGAAAGCAAAAACACAGGAGGTGCTTCGTGATAATAAAAGCAAGCATATATGAGGTTAACACCCAAAATACCTGCAGCTTGCTGCTGCAAATTATTATCGTTATCTAATAACTTTACGTGTAGCACTACATCATTAAACTCGCCATTGGGTTTAAGCTGAAAACGCACCCCCATCCAGCCGTGACCTTCATTGGTTTTATTGTAGTTAAGTGCTGCTATCGTATCTGAGAACGCAAAGAAAGTTGTTTGGTCGCCTCTCTGTTCTGCAAGGCGCTCAATTAATAATCCATACTCATGATTAAGCATCGATATTAATCTTGATTCACTTACATACCGGCGAACCTGCTGCACGCCATAAATAGCATCAGAAAAAGTCATGTCGTAAGCCGACATGGTTTTTGCTATGGTGCCAGATGAAGCACCGGCTTTAAAAAAGTTTGCAGCTACATCCTGCCCCGCACCAATCTCGGCAAATGAGCCATAGATCTGCGAATCTAAGTTAATAGCAAGCGCTTTTTGTTTGGTACCAATATCTTTATTGTGAATGACGCTATTCATACGTGAGTTATTTTAAATCATTATTTGGCCTAAATGCAGAAGCCAGCAATAGCAGAAATTTAAGAGAAGTTTATCCTGTTAAATGTTGCCGCAAAAATAAGCATTTAAAGCATCTTAAGCTACATTTACTAGTTAAGTTTGTTTTAAAACCGCTCATTTTACGGTATTATTATTTAACACCTTAAATATTTCATCTTTTGTAAAAATTAACTCGCAGGGCTTCACCGTTTTAAAAGGCATTCAAAAAATAATTAAAAATCAAATTTGGCAATCCGCCCCGGATTTGTACTTTTGCGCCCGGAGAGTTGGCAGAGTGGTCGATTGCGGCAGTCTTGAAAACTGTTGAACTGTGAAAGGTTCCTGGGGTTCGAATCCCTAACTCTCCGCCAGTAAAAAGCCTCTTAATCATTTTGATTAAGAGGCTTTTTTTATTAGCACCAATCTTACATATTTGATAGTTAAGGCGTAGAATTCAGAATCCATCGAGCCTTATATGCGATAATCTAACCTATAACAATGTCATTTTAAATGATTTGATTATGTATGGGTGATTTTTCTTACTACCTCCCACCATTCATCAGAACAAAAGCAAAATAATTATTCGATTGCGTATCGTTTAGTCAAAGTATTGTTAAAATCTGCAAATAGTAATTTAACAGACTTGTAAGTTTACTATTTGTATCTACCTTTGGTTCATGAAACCAGTAGTTGTATTAGATAAGATCATGGAAACGGCAGAGCGCCTGTTTTATGAGCAAGGATATAATTTAACCGGTATTAACCAGATCATCGAAGAGGCAAATATTTCCAAGCCTTCTTTATATAATCACTTCAAATCTAAGAATGATCTGTTGCTGGCCTATTTAGATCAGGCATACAGTAAGTGGTTTGAAGACCTGGCCATATTTACCGCAGGTATGACAACGCCGTTCGACCGTCTGATTGCGCTTTTTGATTACCGCATAAGCCGGCAGATAAAAACCGATTTTAAGGGATGTGCTTTTGTAAAAATTAGTGGCGAAGTTTCGAATGATAACATTGATGTATTTGAGCGCACTAAAAAATATAAGAACGATATTAAAGCCCATGTCATTGATTTGGTTAAACAGTTAGACCGGCCAAAGGATAGGCTGTTAAGTAACGACGAATTAGCAGAAACTATTTTTTCAATGCTTGAGGGCAGTCTGCTCATGGCTAAAATAAACAAATCATACCAACCATTAGAGGACGCTAAAAATATTGTACGCAAGCTGGTTTAGCCCGGCACCCATCAACAATTAACCATGAAAATAGCACATTTTAAAAAGCCCGGCATGCCGGGACGGGGATTTCTATGCCCATTTTTTAGCCGAAGATCAGGCCACCTGATGACGACCTTAACGTTAAGCCTGCTACTGGGGGGCACTGTGGCAAGTGCCCAAACACAACTGAGCTTAAAACAAGCCATCCAAACAGGTTTGGATAATTATGGTACCATCAAAGCTAAAGAAGCTTATGCTAAGGCTTCGGCAGCAGGTGTTGTGCAGGCCAAACTTGATTATTTGCCCAACTTCAATTTATCAACACAGGCCGATTACGGAACAGCCAATGGGCTAAACGGCCCAGCTTACGGCTTCGGCCCCTCAGGGATTGCTTCCGGAGGTTTGCCATTGGGAAGCCAAAACTGGAATGCAACTTTTGGTTCACTTTACCTCGCCAATGTAAACTGGGACTTTTTTGCATTTGGACGATCAAAGCAGAAAATCCTGACTGCAGATTTTAAACGTAACCTTGATGCCAGCGATGTTTCGCAGGAAAAATTTCAGCATGAGGTTAGGGTTTCAGCCGCTTATCTTAATTTACTGGCGGCCCAGCGATTAACCACATCATATCGTAAAAATTTTGACCGTGCCGATACGCTACGACGGATTATTGTCCGCAAGGCTAAACGAGATTTGCTTGCAGGCGTTGATTCATCACAAGCAAACGCAGAAGTATCAAACGCGAAAAGCATCCTGCTTAATGCCATGACTTATGAAGATGAACAGAATAGCTCGTTAATTAAGCTGCTGGGAACCCAACCACAAAAAATACAGGCCGATACCGTATTCATTGCAAACCTGCCAAAAACGCTTCCAACAACTTATGATTCATTGGCCGCGAATAACCCGGTAATTGCCTTTTATAAAAACCGTATCCTATATAGTGACGAGCAAGCCAAATATTTTAAAACCCTAGGCTTACCCACATTTAGTTTGGGTGCCGCCATGCAGGCAAGAGGTTCAGGCTTTAATTATACTTACTCTGCCGATCATCCAAACTACGATAACAGCCTGTCACAAGGTTTAGGTGTAGACCGTACAAACTACGTTGTTGCCCTGGGCATCAGCTGGAACCTTACGCAGCCATTCCGCACCAAACAGCAGGTTAAAGCGCAGCGTTTAACCAGCGAAGGCTTAAAAAATGAGCTTGCCCTAACTCAGCAGCAATTGATAACGCAAAATAATTTTGCCGACTCGAAGATTAAGAATGCCATTGCCGATTATTATGAAACACCGCTACAAGTAAAAGCCGCCAGCGATACCTACCATCAAAAATTGGTGCTTTATAACCATGGCCTCACCAACCTGGTAGATGTTACCCAGGCCTTATACGCATTGGTTAGGGCCGAAACCGACCGTGATATCGCCTACAATAACGTTTGGCAAGCCCTATTGCTAAAGGCTGCGGCCACCGGCGATTTTGACATTTTCTACAGTAACCTATAAATATCTCATGAACTTAATTCTATTCGCACTCAAAAAGCCGATCACCATTATGGTGCTGGTGGCGTCTATCCTGTTTTTCGGGATCAGCACGCTCCGGTCGGTTAAGATCGACATCTTTCCGCAACTGGGGCTGCCGGTGTTATACATCGCCCACCCGTATGGCGGTTTTACCCCCAACCAGATGGAAACTTTTTTCACCAAGCAGTATATCAATACCTTGCTGTATGTAAATGGTGTTAAAAGTATCGAAACCAAAAACATCCAGGGTTTGGCGTTAATTAAACTTAACTTTTACCCGGGCACTAACATGGCGGCTGCAGAAGCCGAGACATCAGCAGCCAGTGCGCGTGCACAGGCTCTGTTCCCCGCCGGTTCAAACCCTCCTTTCATTATTCGTTTCGATGCTTCTACCCTGCCTGTAGGCCAGGTTATTGTAAGCAGCGACAAACGAAATAATAACGAGCTGCTCGATTTAGCTAACACTTATGTGCGGTCGGCATTTACGAGTATACCCGGTCTGTTATCGCCTCCTCCTTTTGGTGGTAACATCCGTACTGTTGTAATTAAACCCGACCCAACGTTACTGCGTAGCCATAACCTTACACCAGAGCAAATTGTACAGGCTATTACTATTAATAACCAAACTACCCCATCGGGTAACGTGCGTGTGGGTGATAAAAACTACATTACCCCTACCAATACCACCATCCACAAGATTCAGGATTTTGGTAATATCCCGTTGTTTAAAGGTGGTGTAGGCAACTTATATATCCGCGATGTTGCCGCTGTAGAAGATGCTGCTGATATTACAGTAGGTTACGCACTGGTAAACGGCAAAAGATCTGTATACATGAGTATCGCCAAAAATGCCGATGCCTCCACCTGGGATGTGGTACAGAAATTGAAAAAATCGCTGCCCAAAATGCAGGCGCAGTTGCCGGATGATGTGAAACTGTCTTACTCTTTCGATCAATCTGTTTATGTAATTAATGCCGTAAAAAGTTTGATATCAGAGGGCGCTATCGGTGCTGTGCTCACAGGCTTAATGGTACTATTGTTCCTGGGCGACTGGCGGGGTGCGACCATTGTAATTCTTACTATCCCTACATCTATTATATCCGGTGTTTTATTCCTGAGCCTTTTCGGCCAAACCATCAACATCATGACGCTGAGTGGTTTATCACTCGCTATTGGTATTTTGGTTGATGAGAGTACCGTTACCATCGAAAACATCCACCAGCATTTGGATATGGGTAAGCCCAAGCGCCTCGCTATTTGGGATGCGTGTAAGGAAATCGCCTTCCCTAAATTGCTGATCCTGTTTTGTATCCTTGCTGTATTTGCCCCTGCATTTACTATGGGTGGCATACCTGGCGGTTTATTTTTACCCTTGGCTTTGGCTATCGGTTTCAGTATGATCACGTCTTACTTCCTGGCGCAAACCTTTGTACCGGTAATGGCCAACTGGATCATGAAAAGCCACGAAGCTAAACATGCACATCACCCGGCAAAAGGTTCAGAAGAACATACTTGGAGCCAAAAGGATGATATTGTTGACGAGCTTAAACATACACCTACAGAAAAACTTAGCCGTTTTGATAAACTGCGCGTTCGGTTCCTCAATTTTATTGACCGGGTTATGCCTTTGCGCAAACCTATTGTATTGGGCTATTTAGTAGTATCAGTAATTATAGGTGCGGTTTTATTAAACCATATTGGTAAAGATATTCTGCCTAAGGTTAATGGCGGGCAATTCCAGGTACGTATCCGTGCTGCCGAGGGTACCCGGATCGAGCGTACCGAGGATAAGACATTAAAAACTACGCAGATCATCAAAAACATTGTGGGAGAAAACCACATACTGATCACTTCTGCTTATGTTGGTATCCACCCTAACTTATTCTCTACCAACCCAATATTCCTTTGGATGGCCGGCCCGCAGGAAGCTGTGCTGCAGGTAGCTTTTAAAGAAGATTACCATACCAACCTCGATCAGTTAAAAGAAAAGATCCGTCATGAAGTTGCTCAACAGATCCCTGACATTAAATTATCTTTCGAGCCGATAGAATTGACAGACAAGATATTAAGCCAGGGGTCGCCAACACCTATCGAGGTACGTTTTGCCGGTCGTAACAAAAAGATGAACGAGCAATATGCAGCAAAATTAATGGCTAAACTAAGGGATATACCATATTTACGTGATATCCAATTAGGACAATCTAATAAGTACCCTGCTATTAATATCGAGATTGATCGCGAACGTGCTGCACAATTGGGTGTGGATGTAAACGATGTATCCCGCTCGCTTATCGCATCAACGTCTTCGTCACGCTATACAGACCGGAACATCTGGATTGATGAAAAAACCGGCAACAGTTATAACGTACAGGTACAGGTTCCCGAAAATAAAATGCAAAGCTTAAGCGACATTGGCGAAATACCATTGCTGCGTAATGGCACACGCCCTGTATTGAGCGACGTAGCTACCATTAAACCAGATACCACCTATGGCGAAAACGATGACCTTGGTGCACTGCCGGTACTTTCTGTAACTGCCAACTTAAATAATAAAGATTTAGGTAAAGCGGCCGCAGATGTGCAGAAAGCCATTACCTCCCTTGGCGAATTGCCGCGTGGCACCACAGTTGATCTGGTAGGTTTAAGCCAAACGCTTACCGATACACTCAGCAGTTTACAAAATGGATTATTGGTAGCGATCATCGTAATCTTCTTAATGCTGGCGGCTAACTTCCAATCGTTTCGGGTATCTGCAGTTATCCTAACTACTGTTCCGGCGGTTATTATTGGCTCATTGATTATGCTGCTCATTACGGGTTCTACCTTGAACCTGCAATCTTACATGGGGATCATCATGTCGGTTGGGGTATCTATTTCTAACGCAGTATTGTTAATCACCAATGCCGAGCAGATCAGGCTTACTAATAATAATGCCTTGCTTTCAGCCCGTGATGCCGCCGCCTTACGTTTACGCCCTATTATGATGACGGCTTTAGCCATGGTGGTGGGTATGATCCCAATGGCCAGTGGTTTAGGCGAAGCCGGCGATCAAACTTCCCCATTGGGCCGTGCAGTAGTTGGCGGATTAATTGCCTCTACTTTTGCCACCCTATTTATCCTGCCACTGGTATTTGCCTGGGGACAGGAAAAAGCATCTGTTAAATCGGTTTCCCTTGAAGCTAACGACGAGGAAAGCCTGGAATATATCAACTCTTTAAGCGCTAAAATATGAACACTAAATCAATAATTGTCACGATTGCCGCTGCCGGATTATTTTGGGCGGGCTGTTCTTCAAACGAAGAAAACAAAGAAACTGAGAAAAAAGCTGCAACTGTTGAAGCCCCTGCAGCACCAACCACCTTTGCACTTGCAAAGGGTGCAATGCACACTGAGCTAAAAGTACCTTCGGAGCTGACTGCTTACCGCGAAGTGGATATCTACGCCAAAGTGAATAGCTATGTTAAAAGCCTCGGTGTTGATGTGGGTTCAGAGGTAAAACAAGGCCAGGTGCTGGCCACGCTGGAAGCACCTGAACTGGTACAGCAACTGGCATCATCTATGTCAAAGTATAAGGCGCAACAAGCCATATACGAGCAAAGTAATGCAACCTATGAGCGTATTATTGATGCCAGCAAAACGCCGGGTACCATCTCTAAAAACGATGTGGATATTGCCAGTGCCAAACGTAATTCAGATTTGGCTCAAATGCAATCGGCCAAGGCAGATTATGAGGCGAACCGCACTATTACACAATATTTAACCATCCGCGCTCCTTTTGATGGTGTTATCAGCGCCAGAAATGTGAACCTGGGTGCATATATTGGCCCTGCGGGTAAAGGTTCAGAACTACCGATCTTCACCTTGCAGGAGCAACGCCACCTGCGTTTGGTAGTAGAGATACCCGAAGCCTATAAAGGTTTCATCAAACTAAATGATGTTGTTAAGTTTTCTGTTAAGGCATTCCCTGATCAGGTATTCAGTGCAAAGATTGCCCGTCGTGCGGGTGTAATGGATAAAACATTGCGTTCTGAGCATATTGAGTTGGATGTACTGAATAACGATCTGAAACTGTCGCCCGGCATGGTTGCTGAAGCTGTAATTGGCTTAGATGCAGATGCAAACGCATTTGTAGTACCTAAACATGCCGTGGTTAACTCAACTGAAGGTGTATTTATGATCGAAGACTCGGCAAATATTGCCAAAAGAGTACCGGTACGTATAGGGCGTGCAACAGATAGCCTGGCCGAAGTTTTTGGTGCCAGCTTAAAAGAGAATGCACATTACGTAGCAAAAGGCAGCGAAGAAATTAAAAATGGTGCCTCGATCGGACATTAATGTAGCTGCAACCGGCTTATAATGTTTGCCGATCATCGTGTCAAATAAAAAGGTCCGGATGTATTTACATCCGGACCTTTTTATTTGGCTATAAGTTACAATAAAAGCCATCATAATAACCCGTCCATTTCGTCCCTGCCTTTATGACGATTAATCAGCATTCGAATTATAGCATATAGCGCTACTATGCCAATCAGTATAAAAACTGATGTTATAAAAAACTCTAATGTTATTTCATCATAGAGTATCATAGGCGTTTAAGCCGCTACCAACATCTGTTTAACTTATAAACACACCGTACCTGACACCATAAAAAAAGAGGGACACCATTTGGCGCCCCCCTCTTACTATTAAACTAACTATTTATTATTCGCATCGGCATCTAATTCTACTATCTGGTAGCCCAATTTTTGCAAGCCGGGCATTACTTTTTCTTTATCGCCAACTACCAAAATAGCCATGTGGCTTATATCAAGGTATTTTTTTGCCAGTTCGTTGATCTCGGACTGGGTGATATTGGCCAGTATCTTATTTTGCTCATCAACATAAGTCGGTTTTAAATCGTATTGCTGGATACGGCCAAGGAAAGCGGCTTTCTGATCATTGGTTTCATACTTGCGCGCATCGCTCTGCCCTATCGAGGTTTTGGTAAAAGCAAGCTCAGCCGGGGTAATACCGTTATCGGCGTAAGCCTTAATATCCTTCACAAATTCAACAACAGCACTATCCGTTGCCGAGGCACGTACCCCGGCAGATGCAGTAAACATACCACCATAAGTACCTGAAGCAAAGCCAGAGCTTGCACCATAGGTCCAGCCTTTTTCTTCGCGCAGGTCTATGTTTAAATGGCTGTCGAAACTGCCACCAAGTGTATAATTGGCTAAACCCAGGCGATAATAAACGCCTGTAGCATCAAAGTTTAAACCGGTTAAATAACCGACTCTGATCTCTGACTGTGCTGCGTGAGGGATATCAACCAGGTAAATTTTAGTACCATCTGTAGCAGGTCCATTTGCTATAGCTCCCGGTACATCAACCTGTTTAGGCTTCCAGCTATTTAAAAAGGCAAGTTTGGTTTTAATGGCAGCTTCTGTAGCATCACCAACTATTACAACAGAGGTTAAGCCTGGCGCAAAATAATTATCATAATATGCCTGCACATCGGCCAGTGTAATGTTTGGTACCGTTTGTTCTGTACCCGATAAACCATAAGTGCGGATGTTATCTTTACCAAATAAAATCTTATTATAAACGCTACCTGCTACCCCTGCAGGTTGGGTTTTAGCAACCTGCAAGTTTTGAAGGTCTTGCTTTTTAATACGGTCGAAAGCATCCTGGGTAAACTTAGGGTGTAATAGGCGTTCTTGTACAAGGGCCAGTGTTTGGTCGAGGTATTTGGTTAATGACGATACATAAAATACCGTTTCTTCGCCGGATGTATATACAGATACATGACTGCCGATTTTCTCAAGCATGGCATTAATTTCCTCTGCCGAATATTTCTCTGTACCCTCATTTAACATTTGCCCTACCATAACCGGTAAACCTGCTTTTGATGGGTCTTTAGCGGCCAGTAAACCGCCGCCTTTTACTTTGATTTGTATGGTAATGGTTGGGATTTCATCATTGTAAGTACCAATCATTTTAACACCATTGTCTGTTTTTGCAGTCCAGAATGGAGGGACTTTTACAACAGGGTTCGGGCCGTTTGATGGTGCAATATTACGGTCGAAGTTATCTTTGGCCTTATGGTAAGTCAGTTTATCATAACCGTAATCAGGCGCTTTATAACCTTTGCTATCCGGGGTATAATTATCGGGTGCCAAAGGTTGCAGCGTGCTTCCTTTAGGCAACACACTTAAATAAACTGCCGCTTTGCCTTTAATGTATTGGTTATATACACGCATTACATCGGCCTTAGTTACCTTGCGGATATTCTCTAGCTCACGACCAATCTGATTGGGATTGCCAGAAAATGTTTGAGAAGCAGCAAGCTCGCTCACTTTGCCCGATACGCTGGCCAAACCGTTAATAAAATCGGCTTCGGCACTACCTTTAAAGCGGGCAAGATCTTCATCAGTAACACCTGTTTTCTCAAATTCAGCAAAAGAGTCGTCCAGCAGTTTTTTCATATCTGCCAGTGTCTGACCCGGGAAAGGCATCAGCTCAATACCGATATCGCCGGCCAATTCTGAATTGGTAGAGAACATTTGCGCATCGGTAGCTTTACGGCTTTTGATGAAATTTTTATAAAGGATAGAGTTTTTACCCTGACCGATAATTAACGACAGCGCATCCAGCGCCGACTGATCTTTATCGTACATTTTAACACCCGGATACTCGATTAACAACAGCGGCAAGCGGGCATAATTATCGGTAAAAGACGTATACCTGTCGGCAGTTAAAACCGGTGCAGGCAGGGTTACATTTTTAACCTCGGGGCCGCGTGGGATAGAGCCAAAATATTTCTCGACCCAAGCCAGTGTTTGTTTGGCATCGATATCGCCACCTATAGTTAAGGTTGCATTATTAGGGCCGTACCAACGTAGAAAGAAACGTTTTAAATCGTTTACATCAACCTTGTTTAAATCTTCGATATAGCCAATGGTTAACCATGAGTACGGGTGACCATAAGGATATAATGCTTTTGACACCGCTTCTGAAGCCAAACCGTACGGACGGTTATCATAATTCTGCCCACGTTCGTTTTTTACTGTCGAGCGTTGGATCTCAAATTTTTTCTGCGTTACGGCATCCAGCAAAAAACCCATCCGGTCTGATTCCAGCCACAGCATTTTCTCTAACTGGTTGCTGGGTACGGTTTCGAAATAGTTGGTACGATCTAAGGTGGTAGAGCCATTCAAAGTTCCGCCTACAGAGTTTACGGTTTTAAAGTGATCGCCGCTTTTTACGTGGTCTGATCCTTCGAACATCATGTGCTCAAAGAAGTGAGCGAAACCAGATTTACCGATCTCCTCACGTGCCGAACCTACGTGATAGGTTACATCAACATGGGCAATGGGATCAGAATGATCTTCTGTCAATATAACCGTAAGCCCATTTGATAACACATATTTCTGATAAGGGATCACGATCTCGTCGCCTTTTTTAACCACCTTTTCTATCAGTTTTGGTGGCGTTTGCTGCGCGTATGTTACCGATATAGGCATACTCATAGCGAATAAGCCAAGAGCTATTTTAAAATTCGTTTTCATTTGTGATTGTTAGTAGCGTTGATGAGGATATACAGTATTAAATTTCGGACTAAGCTCCACATATCAGATTTTAATAGCAATGAATGGCAATAATTCCATAAATTTTATGGTTTTATATATAATTATTGATATTTTTTTCGGAATTTCACTCATTACAAGCAAACCTATTGTATGTTTTTTCAATAACCGATTTCAATACTACTTCTATCCTTTTTAATTCAACTGTTTATACTAAGATTTAAGTACTAAAAGTTTACGTTGTGGCTGCAGGCATTTTTTATCATTACAGGTTTGATAATACAAGCCGCATTTAATGAGCGAGCCTTTCTTTACGTTCGTCATATCTACATTAACCTTAAACGTAACTTTGTTTTCATAAACAAATATGTTATCAAGGCCGGGGTATGGTATACCTGCTGTACTGTCCCAACCGTTTTTACTTGCCTTGGCTCCTTTGGGCAACTCTAGTAAAGTTTCAGTTTGTATGTAGGGGCTGTTTGCCGGCAGGTAGGCGTAAATATGCCAGCCTTGTAAAATATTGGCTTCTACAATAATATCGGCGTGTTTTTTATCGCTGGTATATTGCAGGTTGGCGGTAACACTTACCGGGTCTGCCAGTGTTGGCCCGGCAACGCTCTCTTTGGGTGCCGCTGTCGAAGCAGATGGATTTGAAGCAGGTGCAGGTTTATCATAAGTATCAATCATAAATTTAAAGCCACCGCTTTCTGTATAAAACAGCTTGTTTTTGTTTTTATCGTACCATGCTTTCCATTCTTTGGCTGTTGCAAATTTCTCGGTGGTGTAACGCTCTAAAAGGCGGCGTGCCAATACATCATTTTCATCTTTTTCGAGCATACTAATACATTTTTCCAGCATCTCTTTGCTCCTGTTAGATACGCCTAACTTTTGCGCATCCTCATCCACCCCTACACTTTGAAAGCCTGTTGGATAATAATATTCATAATTATCGTGGTAGTATTGGATGTACTTTTTAGTATCAGTACCAAATTTGGCGTAAAGCTCTTCGCCCTGCCATTGTTTTAAATACTCGTCATAGCTTTGTACAGCATCTGTGAACGGCATTTTCAGGAACATCTCATTTCCCCTGCCAATATCAGCACCGGCAGCTTTTTTGGCACGGAGCGAATCCTGCATCCTTCTGAGGCGGTCATTACCTTCTTTGCGGGCAACTAATGATTTTTTGTAAAGCTCTTCATCAGCACGATAGATCTTCTCGTCAACCTCTTCGCGGGTGGCTTGCTGTACCTTTTTAACTATCGGGGTTCTTTTGTCGAACTTTTTGATGTAGCATATCGTGTTTACAAAAACCTTGTTAGCCTCATCGGTCATATACTCCGGCGAAGCAGCAAAGCCCCACATAAAGTAGTTACCATGGCGGCCCAGTGCTACAGCTTCGGCATTCTTTAAACATACACCGCCAGAGATCACCTCCGCATCGGGCGAATCGGCAAAACCTTCGCCATGGGCAACCATACCGATCAGGTAAGGGTTCTTCTCATCCAAGCCTTCGGTAATTACACGCCACATCGGCATCGTTTTAGGCGTCTTTGGCCCCTGAAAACCATTGAAGAAACCACCCGGAGTTGGGCGGGTAACCATGGTTAGATTTACCTTGTTGGGGGTATTAAAAATTTCGTGCGATGTTCTGATGTTCAACGCATCATTCTCTAAGCACTGGCAATACCAATCGAATTTTAAGCCGATAGGGATCCCAATATCTGGTGCAACAGCCGCCAGTAATATAGCCGGGCGATTAAAATCGGCAGATAGTTTAACCGGGTAGGCATCAAAAATGGTTACATCTACATCGTCAGACATTTTGGAATCGTAGTCCCTTCCATCCACAGTTTTTACTACCGTGAAGTTTTTTTCCAAAAAGCTTTTAAAGGCAGGCAAACGGGTCTTATAAAACTCGGCATAGCGTTTCTCTGATGGCATATACCAAACCAGTTTAGCGGGCATTGGTTTCTGCGGATCGTAACCCACATACAACACCTTCAACGGTATTTTAGCCGACGGGTCTTGTTTGGCGTTTATCTGTGCAGCATATAAAATGGTGCTGGCAAAAGCCATTACCATTAATAGTAATAAGGATTTTTTCATCTCGGTTTTTAAATTGATTTTGGAGGGTTAACCCCTAAAATGTTAGCTTATTCAAACACGATTAGTTGTTAAACATTTTTGCCAGCCTTTTATTAAGTGCCTCGCCCTGTATATCGCTGTTGGCTATAATTTTGCCGTCGCGGCCAATCAAAAAGAACGAGGGAACTGCCCCTATTCCGTATTTTTTGGCAATTACACTTTCAGTTAAACTCTTCAGATCTGATGCTTGCAGCCAGGTAAGGCCGTCATCTGCAATTGCCTTTAACCATCTCTTTCTGTCAGTATCAAGCGATATAGAGATAATTTCAAAGCCTTTGTCTTTGTATAATTTGTACTGTGTTTTAAGGTTAGGGCTTTCGGCGCGGCATGGTTCGCACCAGCTTGCCCAGAAATCAATTAATACCACTTTGCCTTTATAATCAGCAAGCGATATGGGTTTGCCATTTACATTTTTTGAGGTAAACAAGGGGGCTACATCACCAACACCTACAGTTTTTGCAGCCTGTATCCGTTCGGCCATGGCAATGCCCAATGCTGTTGCCTTCCATTTATCATTGATGGCGTTGTAAATTGCCTCGGTTCTTTCAATATCCATTTTAGCACCTACCGATTCTGAAAGCGCTACCAGGCCAAAGAATGAGTCGGGGTTATCTTTTGCAAATTGGATCTGCTTTTGGGTTCTCAAAGCAACATTTTTGCGGAACCTCATATCAATTGCCTTAATAAAAGCAGTATCTTTCTGTTGTGCCGGGGTGCCGCTTTTAAATTCATTATTGGCAACCCTGTCCAGCTCCATAATTGATCCGCCTATGGTTTTATTATATGCTGCATAATCATCATATACTTTTGAACCTGTAACAGTCGCATTTATTAAAGAATCCTTGGAGTTGATAACCATATTTTCATTCGAGAAATAAAAATAGATGTCATCATTTCCCTTAAAGATGGATAATTGCTTACCCTCGCCATTGTGGCCTAATGACATCCGCGCCACGGCAATACCCTCAGTATGGCCGGTAAAACTAAATGTGCCGTTAACCAGTAAAGTAGAATCTTCACGACCGGCACCGTCATCTTTATAGTCGAGGTAAACCGTAACAGGTTTATTCAGGTTGCCAATTTTACCAGATATAGTAAAACTTGAGCTTTGTGCCGATGCAAACAATGGAAACATTGCTGCAATGGCTATAATTTTAAATTTCATTGTTTTTCGAGTTAATACCTATCATTTTTATTAGGTAGCTGTGATAAGAAAGGCAAGCCGGTAATTACCAGCTTGCCATTTTTGTGATTATTAATTTGGTTTAGAGTAACCGGTGTTTTGTGCCCCGAAATTTGGATTATTAATAAACTCGCTATCAGGTATAGGCAAAATGTATTGCACCTTGCTGGTTATGGTAGGCCTTATCTGTGTTACAGTGGCTAAAGGCAAACGCAATAATGCCATCCACTCTATGCCATCCTCGCCCACAAAATTGCGTGCGTATTCATAATAGATCTGGGTTTCCACATCGGCAGCAGTAGTAGCTGCGTCAACTGTAGAGAAATCAGTTACACCGGCTTTGCTCATTACAGTTTTCAACGTTGTTTTGGCTGCATTTAAATCACCACCAGAGCGTGCTGTTGCCTCGGCGAGCATTAAATACACCTCTGAAAGGCGGAAAGCATAAGCAACTTCTGACGTTACGGTTGATTGCTTAGCAGGTGTTATATATTTGATAAAATAATAATTATCATCTACAGCCGGGCCAACAACCCAGCTTAAACGCGGGTCGTTTTTAAGCAAATTATACAACATTGGTTTTGCGATATAAAAAGCAGATGCTTTGATAAAAGTATTACTCACGTTTAAGTAATACAGCTCCTGGTTAGCCTGCGGTTGCACACCCAGCATCACCTCATTGCTAGCCAAACCCTTGGTATAAAATATATCCTTTTCATTGGGCTCTAATGAATAAGGACTACCGTTGATAATCGCATTTCCTAATGTAATGGCCTGAGCATAATCGTCGCCCTGCCCTCTGCTTAACAATACGCGCATTTTCAACGCCATGGCCGTCCACTTATTTGCATTGATGTTTACACTGGTTGATGCAGCGTTGGCAATAGCATAATCCAGATCGCTTAATATAAAGGTGTAGCTATCTTTTACCGTACTGCGCGGCAGGTTAATGTTGGTAAGCGTGTTAAACTGATCTTCGATGATAATACCCAGCGGGCTGTTAATATCAAACCATTGACCGAAATAGCTCAGCAATTTAAAACTACCGAAAGCCCTTAAAAATCGTGCCTCGGCCAGGATTTGGGTTTTACGGCCAGCAGTAAATTTGTTGTCGGCCAGTTTTTGTACCCCATCATTAACGCCATTTGCGGCATTAATTAAGCTATAATAACGAGCCCATTCGCTGGTGTATACTGTGCCGCCAAATACATCTGATTCGTTATTAGATGCACCATTATCAGAACCAAGATAACCCGCAAACAGCGATGGCATTACTTTATCATTAGTCCAATCTGTGGCAGTATTGCTGGCATTTGCAAACCTGAAATAAACGCCGTTAAGGGCAACATTGGCACTCGGCTGATCTGTTATAGTGTTACCTTCTACTTTGGCGTTTGTTGGCAAGGCATCCAATTGCTTTTTACAGGCATATTGCGATAGCAGCGCAACTGTTAGTATAGGATATATAAATCTCTTGTTCATTTGTTTAATCAATTAATTGTTAAAGACCTATTCTGAAACCCAGTGAAAATTGTTTAACCGTTGGATAAGCAGCAGCATCACTATACCCGCTTATTAAGCTGTATGGATCATTACTTACCTCTGGGTCTGGACCAGGATATTTGGTTATTGTAAATAGATTGGTAGCCGATATGTAAACCGATGCCGACTGCATTTTCCATTTATCCATTAATTGTTTCGGGATTTGATAAGCCAGCGTAACCGACTTTAATTTGAGGTACGATCCATTGTAAATATCATTACTTGCTGTTGAGATATTACCTTGCTGTCCATACACCAAACGAGGGCGATCTGCCGAGGTGTTATCAGGTGTCCATCTGCCCAGTATCGCAATACCTTTGTTGGTTAAATCGGTAACCTTTTGATTGTTGATATCGGCCAGGTACAAGATTTTACCACCATAAGAATATGTGAATAAGGTTGTTAGCGATAAACCTTTATAATTTAAAGTATTAGTGTAGCCACCAAAAAACTTAGGTTCTGCGTTACCAATAATTTCGCTGCTGCTTACAAAACCGTAAGGCGACATTTTATACATCGGGTCGCCAATATTTAAGTACGGGGTAATGAAAGGATAAAGCGAATATTGCTTTTTGTATGCCGCTAACTGGGCAGGTGTATTGATGATACCGGTAAACTGCTGGCCATAAAACAAGCCAAGAGGTTTCCCTTCGCTGATAATGGTATTGCCAAGATAAGTACCCGATTCGTTAGGATCCGAGAAGTTTTGGTTGATGTTGGTAACCTTGCTGCGGTTAAATGAGATATTGAAAGCACCGCTCCAGTTAAATCTTTTACCGCGGATAAAGTCGCCGTGCAGTTCAATTTCTAAACCCCTATTTCTGATATCAGCAATATTGGCAATAACACTACTATAAGCCGAACTTGGCGCAAGAGCCTGGTTAAATAACAAACCGGAAGTGTTTTTTTGGTAAATACCGATATCGCCACTTAAACGCGAATCAAATAAGGCAAAATCTAAACCGGCATCTTTTTGCAAGGTAGATTCCCATTTAATAGTATTGTTACCCAATTGCGATGGCACTAAAGCGTTGGTTCCGGCATAAGAGGCGGGTGTATAAAGCGTACGGAACAGGTGATCGCCAATGTCCTGGGTACCGGTATAACCCGCACTTGCGCGTATTTTCAGGTCATTGATCCAACTCACCTTTTTAAGGAAGCTTTCTTGCGATAAACGCCAGGCCACACCACCTGATGGAAAGAATGCTGTACGGTTAGCCGCAGGGAATTTAGATGAAGCATCTGAACGGCCTGTGAACGTTAATAAATAACGGTCTTTGAAAGCATAGTTTGCACGTGCATAAAAGCTCAGTAATGAGTTTTGTGATGAATACGATTGCGGTGGCAGTACTACTGCCGCTGATGATAGATCTGTCAGCACCTGATCATCCGGGAAGCCCTGGCCTGATGCCTGGAAGGTATTGCTTTTATCTTGCTGCCACGATGTACCGGCTACAACATCAATACGGTTATTATCATCAAACTGCTTATTGTAGCTTAATGTGTTTTCGAATAAGAACGTGGTAGATTCTGTTTGTGATTGCGAGGCTATACCGTTTTGCGATGAAGTAGAACCTGCATCGCCCCTAACCAGTGCAGTACTTGGCGTATAATCGTGCTGATGGTATTGCTGATAATTTATTGACGCAATGCTTTTAAACTTCAGGTCTTTTAATATATCATACTCCAACGACATAGAACCTAATACAGCAGCAATTTTACCCTGGTTAATACTATTTTTAAGTAACGATAAAGGGTTTTGCACACCGCTCGATGCATAACTACCCAATTGATCGCCAGTAAAGGTGTTAATAGAACCATCTGCATTATAAGGGGCAAACGTTGGCGGAGCAAGTAAAGCCTGTGTATATGCGCCGTTGTTAACATCAGAAGTAGTAAAACCGTAATCGATATTATTAACAATGCGCAGTTTTGGTGTAATAATGTTATCCAGGTTTACTTTACCGGATATACGCTTAAAATCAGTACCTCTAACTACACCATCCTGATCAGTGTATGATAAGGAAGTGTAGTAACGTGATGCCTGACCGCCGCCACGTACCGATAAATCAATATTTTGGTTAAAGCTATTACGCAACACCTGATCCAGCCAATCTGTATTAGCGTTACCTAAAAAATTAGGGTCAGTTAATATACTGGTCGCTATTGAGTTGGCTGGTTTACCATTGTTGGTTAGCTCTGTGCTTAAATTCTGCGCGGCCTCGTGCATAATCATTTTATACTGATCAGCATCAAGTAACTTTTCTTTCTTCGGCGTAGAAACCCCTGCGTAATAATTTAACTCGATAGATGGTTTTTGATCGTACTTACCTTTCTTGGTAGTGATAATAACAACACCATTGGCTGCTTTAGAACCGTAAATTGCAGTAGCTGATGCATCTTTCAAAATGTCGATGCTCTCAATATCATTGATGTTTAGGCCACCTAAACTATTCAGGCCACGGGCAAATGCACCACTGATGGCGCCACCATTACTATCGTTTGCAGAAAGCGGGTTGACAACATCACCAGGGCTTGAAACGTATTTATTTTGAACCGTGATTTGTACACCATCAATAATATAAAGCGGATCATTACCACCCAAAATTGAAGTACCGCCACGAATACGGATCTTGGCAACCCCACCGGGTGAACCATCTCCCTGTACCACTTGTACACCAGAAGCTTTACCGCTCAAAGCCTGATCTAATGTGGCGAAGGGTACGTCTCTGATTTCTTTTGGATCGATAGATGAAACAGAACCGGTAAGGTCCTTTCTTTTAGTAGTACCATACCCTACCACTACCACCTGCTCTAAGCCCGAAACTTCGGGTTCGAGGCTTACATTAATTGGTGTTTGCGAGTAAACCGTAACTTCTTTGTTTTTGTAACCAACGTAACTAAATATCAGCACGTCGTTTTGAGCGGCATCTACATAATAACTACCATCATTAGTGGTTGATACTGCTTTGTTAACGTATTTACCGCCCCTGGTAACACGTACGGTAACGCCGGGCATAGGCTCCCCCTTTTCGTTAGTTACCTTGCCCTTAATACCTACCGAAATATTAAGCGTGCTTTTTAGTGCATCAAAAACAGAAGCATCCTTTTTCTGTACAACAATAGTTCTGTCTATTATCGAATAGTTTAAAGGCTGGTTAGCAAAGCAACTGTTAAGGGCATCCTCAACACTGGCATTTTTGAAATCAGCATCTACCTTATTTGCATTTTTCAGGTCCTGATCATTATAAAACATTAAAAAGCCGCTTTGCTTTTTAATGATCTTCAGTACTTTTTCGAGCGAAGCATTTTTCTCACTAAGCGTAACACGCTGACTAAACGCTGCTGCACTTACCTGTGTAAAACCTATTATCAATAGCAACGTAGTTATTTTCATAACCAACAATATTTTAGGGGGAAGCCATACCTTGGGCATGGCTATAGAGATAGCGTTAAAATTCATTACTTTTGTAAATGTTTGGGTTAATGTCTGTTAATCTGTATTCAAATAGTTTAACTCCTGCTTTACGCTGAAACCAAAGGCAGGATAGGGTTGGCTCAAATATTTGCCGGGAAGTGTTCCACCACTTTTCGGCTTTTTTATGAGTTCCTTATTTAGAAGAGATTAGAGTTGGGATCGTAAATATCTTATCATTTTTTTCAATGTTTAAAGGGTGAGCATTAGGGTTACTAAATAGTTTATTCTGTTTTTACAATTATCTTTTTGCCATCAATTTCAAACCTGCTTCCGGTATAACTTAATATTTCGAGCAACTGAGACAGGTTGCTGTTTCTGGAGATATTACCGGTAAAGGTTTTAACCGGCTTTTTATTATCGCTATAACTTACCTCTACATTATACCAGCGCGCTGCCTGGCGCATAATAGATTCGATACTTGCTTTGTTGAATTGGAACAAGCCGTTTTTCCAGGCTGTTGCCTCATCGGTATCAGCATGTTCAATAACTTTGATTGCGGCATTGCCGGCACCACCATTAACCTGTGCCTGCTGACCCGGAATTAACATAGCTGTATTTTGGTTTTGGGTTACCTTAACGCTGCCTTCTAATAAGGTAGTTTTAATAACAGGTTCGTCTGTATAAGCATTTACGTTGAAATGGGTGCCTAAAACTTCTACTACCTGCCCTTTTGTAACCACCCTGAAAGGTTTGGCTGCGTTATGGGCTACTTCAAAATAAGCCTCACCAGTAATTTCTACCTTGCGCTCATTACCCGAAAAAACTGTAGGATATTTAATAGACGACTCGGCATTTAGCCAAACATTAGTACCATCAGCCAGTACCAAATGATATTGCCCGCTGCGAGGCGTAGCCATCGTATTATAGGCCAATTGATTCTCATTCGTTGTATCCTTTATATGATATACAACCTCTCCATTAGCAGCTTTACTAATAACAGCGTTGCCATCGCTCGCCAGTTCGCCATTTTTGGCACCTGTTAGTTCAATAGTTTTACCGCTGGCCAGGGTTAGTATCGCTGTGTTGGCACCGGGCTTAATATCAGTTTTATATACTACAGCGTGAGGGCCATAGCTGGCACCATTAAACATAAAATATAAACCTACCGATAAAAACAACAGCACAGTAGCTGCAGCGGCTACACGCAGCCATAAAGATTTCTTAACAATTTTTAATTGTGGCTTAGGCAGGTTAAGCCATATCTCCTGCCCTATAGTCTCGATCCTTTCATCAGACAGATCAAGATCTTCATTTTGGTATTGAAACAGCCATTTTTCTACCAGTGCCTTTTCGGCATCGGTACAATTTCCTGCTTTGTATTTTATTAGTAGTTCTTTAGCTTTCTCGTATAGCATAGTATCAAATAAATAATTCTGACATTATTTAAAGCTATGACGAGGAACTACAGGCCTTACATGTAGATGAAAACATAAAAAAGTTTAAAATTTTTATGTTTTTATCTGCAAAGCAGAACAAATACTTAAAATTTAATAAGAAACAACAGGAATACGAATATACCGAACCTTGTTTTGAGCCTAAACAAAGCATTTGACACTTGCCGATCGACAGTTTTTTCAGAAATTGACAATCTTTCGGCTATTTCCTTATGGCTAAGATTTTCTTTACGGCTTAACTGGAAAATCTCTTTCATTTTCGGCGGCAATTGCTCAATCTCTTTTTCAATAAAAGCCTGTAGCTGCTTTTCTCTAACCAGATGATCGGTTTTAACCTGTTCGGTAGCCAGAAATCCGGCAAATGAAGAGATATACTTCTCTTCTACCTCCTGGTGCAGAAAATAATCGACCACGCGGTTATTAATTGCCGTAAAGAAATACCCCGCGAGGCTTGATCGCATCGCGATGGTTTCGCGCTTGTCCCATAAGGATACAAAAAACTCCTGTACAATATCTTTGGCTTGCTCCTCATCTTTAAGGCGCTTATAAGCATGTACAAAAAGCAAACGATAATAACGCTGATAAAGCTCCGCGTATGCCGCGTGGCTATTATCCTTCAGCAGGATAATCAGTTCATCATCACTAATCTTTGTAAGAGACATATTTGTTAACACGAATATAACGATTTATAAACGAAATACAGATCGAGCAGAACATTAGGTAATACCGATGTTGCAAAAGATAAAAAGATAGCCGGATTTGATTTATTTGAATTAAGCAATACAAATAGTTACCTCCCTCTTTAATTATCGATATTTTTTGTTACTTTTTGACAACTATTTAGCTAAATATTTGTTGAGCGAATCATGCAACAGGAAACAACCAAAACCAAGTACACCGATACTGAACTAAATGAATTTAGGGATTTAATTCAAGGTAAGATCAATATGGCCCGCGAAGAGCTATATGATTTAGCGGGCACATTAAGCGCATCCAACTCAAATGGCGATGATGCTGCCATTGCCGGCAAAACGCTCGAAGATGGATCGGCAACGTTTGAAAAGGAACAGATTAATCAATTAGCCGCACGCCAGAAAAAATTTATAGAGCAACTTGAAGCCGCGTTGATGCGCATTGACAATAAAACTTATGGCATTTGCCGTTCTACCGGGAAACTAATACCCAAAGAGCGACTGCGTGCAGTGCCACATACCACACAAACTATGGAAGCAAAGCTTAAACAGGCTTAAATATTTTGAGGGGACACTCAAACTCATTTATAAAAAAAGGCTGTCGATCGACGGCCTTTTTTTATAAATCAAGATTTTAAGGTAACTGATCTATAGGAACTATAATGTTTTAACCATTCAATTAATATTATAAATTTGAACGAATAATCCATTTATAAACAGGGTTGCTGGGTCTGTACCGCAATGAGATCAAGGTTCGTATTTATTTTCGTGATGGTTACCGTCTGGCTTGCCGGCGAGCTACATGGCCAACAGCCGGCTATCAGGTTCAGGCATATCAGCTATCGTGATGGCTTGATTCAAAGCCCTGTTGCTACCATGCTGCAGGATAAAAGCGGGTATATCTGGATTGGTAGCTGGAGCGGATTATCGCGTTATGATGGTACTACATTCAGAAACTTCCGCCCTAATGATGCCATTCCTACGGCTATCAGCCATAATCGAATTAATAAGCTATATGAAGATCGCGCAGGCATATTATGGATAGGCACCGGTGGCGGCCTTAATCGTTACAATAAAAACACCGAAACCTTTCAGCACGTGGGCCTGTCGACTGCTAAGGGTGGAGGTAACTTTATTACTGCCATACAACAGGATAACTTTAATAAATTATGGGTAGCCACGTTTAAAGGTGTCAAGTTTGTATCAGCCGATGCCAAATCATTAAAAACTGTAGAGGCCTGGAAAAACCAGCAACCCGAACTTTACCAGGGGATTGTATACGCCCTGGCCGAAGATAAGCGGGAAACCATTTGGGCCGGTATAAGCACAGGTTTAAAACGGTTTAACCCACAAACCGGCAGTATTATACCCCTGCCCGCTGTTGTTAGCGAAAATAAAACCCTCGCTTCGGCAAAAATCATTGTAATTAAGCAGGATAATAACAACAACCTTTGGTTCGGCACAGAAAACAGCGGGTTATTTATTTACAACCCCACACAAAACACATGCGTAAACGATGTTAACAAGGTTAATGACCCGGCAAGCCTCCCCTCTAACCTGGTTAACGATATACTGATAAAGGGCAATGAGGTGATGATCGGTACGCGTAACGGACTGTCGATCTTTAACCCCGATACCAAAAACTTTACCAATTATAACCACAACCCTGCCGATTCGCGCACGTTAAGCGATGGCTCTGTTTGGAGTTTAATGGAAGACCATACCGGCAATGTATGGATAGGCACTTACTCAGGCGGACTTAATATTTACTATCCGGGCAATTCAAATTTCACCAATATTGGCGAAAAGGTGGGCAACAATATCGGCCTCAGTAAACCTCTGGCCGAGGTTATTACCGGCGATAAGGATGGCGGCATTTGGGTAGGCTCATTCGGCGGTGGTTTAAATTATATTAACCGTAAAAACAATACCGCAAAGTATTTTACGGTTTCGGACACGAAGGAGCGTGAGGCCAGCGATGAAGTAAAATCGGTATTGATTGATTCACTGAATAATTTGTGGGCTGGCACTTTAGAAGGGCTTTTTAAATTTAATCGCAGCACGGGTACATTCAGCCATATTAAGCTCGAAACCATCAATAATAAAACCGGCACTAAACTCATTAATGCGCTGCTTGCTGCCAAAGAAGGCATTTGGGTAGGCACTAACGGAGCGGGGCTTAAACTTGTTAATTATAACGGAACAGAATCTGTAAAGCTAACCGCTAATGCAGGTGGCACTGAAGGCTTGGATGATAACTACATCAACTGCCTTGCGAGCCAGGGCGATGCCTTATGGATAGGCACGCAGAATGGCTTGAACAGATACGACAGGCGTACCCACACCTTTAAATCGTACAGGCGAAAAAATAGCGGGCTTGGCAACAACAATGTGCTATCCTTATTTATTGATAAGCACAACCGTTTATGGATTGGCACCGATGGCGGCGGGTTAAATTATCTTGACGAAAAGAGCGCCCGCATGTACCCGGTACGTGTTACAGATGGGCTAACGGATGATGTAATAGCCTCCATTATCGGCGATAACTCCGGCGCGCTTTGGGTGAGCACTAATAATGGCATTTCTAAACTAACATTTGGCAATGCCGCGTTTCCACTTGCAAAGGGTAATTACCACATTGCCAAATACAATGCAGCAAATGGGCTGCAAAGCAACCAATTCCTGGTTAACTCGGCCTATCGCACGCCCGAGGGCGAGATCTTGTTTGGTGGCATGAACGGCATTACCACATTTTTTCCCGACAGGATCATCAAAAACAAATTCGCACCTGATATTTTACTGACCGGGTTTGATATAAATAACAAGGCCGTGCCTTTCGGTAAAAATGAAGTGTTGGTATTGCCGGTTAATGAAAGCCCGAAGGTTAAACTCGCCTACGATCAAAACAACTTAACCATTAAATTTTCGGCCCTCAATTTCATCAACCCTGATAAAAATGTTTATGCCTACAAAATGGCGGGGCTTAAAAACAATGAAGAATGGTTATTAAACGGGAACCAGAAAGAGGTTAGTTTCACCAACTTATCGCCGGGCCATTATACATTTACAGTTAAAGCCTCTAATAACGATGGTTACTGGAATAACAAAGGCCGTACGCTCGAAATTGTAATTACTCCCCCACTTTGGGAAACATGGTGGGCTTACCTTATTTATATTTTTAGCGCTGCATTCCTGTTCTATAAAATTGTTGAGTTCTTCCAGATCCGTGCCAGGCTGGAGCGCGATTTGTATAACGAACACCTGCAAAACCAGCGCCAGGAAGAGTTTTACAAAATGAAGCTCGATTTCTTCACCAATATTTCGCACGAGATCCGTACGCCGCTAACGCTTATTCTTGGTCCGGTAGAGAACCTATACAATTCCACCATGGAAAACCTGCAGGTTAACAGGCAGGTACTGCAAATTAAAAACAATGCGGAAAGGCTGCTGCGGCTAATTGGCGAACTGATGGATTTTAGAAAGGCCGATACCGGCAACATGGTTTTATATGTACAGCCGCTTGCTATTACATCATTTGTGAAGGAGATTTATCTTTCCTTTATGTCGCAGGCCGAGAGCCGCCACATCCAATATGATTTTATAGCCGAAGCAACAGACACCAGTTTATACATCGATCACGACCAGTTGGAAAAGGTATTTTTTAATCTTTTATCCAACGCCTTTAAGTTTACGCCGGATCATGGACATATTACGGTTACCCTATCTCAATCTATTGATGGCTTTGCCATTAGCATTGCCGATAACGGTAAAGGTGTGCCTGTAGAACACCAGGCTAAGCTATTTACCAATTTTTACCAGGTACGTGATGGAAAATCGAACATGGGTACGGGCATCGGGCTTGCGCTTTCTAAAAGTATTGTTGAACTACATGGTGGCAGTGTTTCCTTTAAAAGTACGCCACAACATTCAGGGCAAAAAGGATCTACGGTATTTACAGTAAAACTGCCGCTTAATTTTACGCCTTCAAATAATGTTCATTTAATCGGGGATGGATCGGGAGCCGATAATGTGGCCTCATTCAGGCGCGAAGCGGAAATTGATATATTGAACACGCCGTCCCCAATAAAAACAAACACACAAGCTGCTTCTATAGTACTGGCCGAAGATAATGCCGAAATCCGCAGGTTCTTAACCGAATCGCTGCCGGGCTATCAGATCTCCGCATTTGAAGATGGCGCACAGGCTTTTAATTATGCCATTAACCACATCCCTGACCTTATTATCAGCGATGTAATGATGCCGGTAATGGACGGGCTGGAACTTTGCAGAAAAATTAAATTGGACGAGCGCACGAGCCACATTCCGGTAATTCTGCTAACCGCACTGGCCACGCACATACATCAGGTAAACGGCCTGCAAACCGGCGCTGATGTTTACCTAACCAAACCATTCAGCACCCGTTTGCTTGAATTACACATCAACAACCTGCTGGCCTCCCGCGAACTGATGCGGAAGAAATTTAGCCAGCAATTGGTTTTACACCCAAGACAGGTATTACTCAATAACCCCGATGAACATTTTATCCAGAAACTGATGGACATCATCGAAACCAATATGGAAAATCCCGAATTTGGTGTAGTTGCCTTAGGCGCCGAGATCGGCATGAGCAAGTCTGTGCTTTATAAAAAGATCTGTGCATTAACCAACCTCTCTCCCGCCGATTTTATCAAATCCATGCGCTTGAAACGAGCTAACGATTTATTACATCAGCAAAAACTGAGCGTTAGCGAGATCTCGGCATTAGTTGGCTTTAACGACCGCAAATATTTTAGCCAGGAGTTTAAAAAAATGTATGGCCAATCTCCTTCGGCTATTATCTCTTCGGCATCATAAAAGCCGCGTAAACCCGATAATAACGGTTTAAAAATCGAAATAAGTCTTTTTCGCCCCCTAAAAAAGTCATTTTTTGGCCTGCTTTCCTTTGCCCATTCCACAATTTTGACCATCCAATTATAACGGCCTTTGCCGCATTTTTTAACGTTTTTAAACTTTAATACAGATGGACCATTAGCGAACCCTGAAAGTGCGCATTGCATTTGCACGCCACAAAAATGAATTAACTCTTTACGATTAAACACTCCAATTATTAAACCCAAATCCAAATTATGAAGGTATTATACTTATTATTTTTAAGAAGGTTAAAACCGGCTTTGCTGTATCGCAGCTTGTGCCTGGCTTTTATGTTTATCCTCTTTCAAAGTGCTGCCCTTTATGCACAAAGCATTACCGTAAAAGGCAAAGTGACCGATGCCCAGGGCCTTGTATTGCCCGGTGCTTCCATCAAAGTAAAAGATTCATCTACCGGTGTGCTCACGGGTACAGATGGTTCTTATAGCATCAATGTACCCAATGCCAACAGTGTGTTGATCTTTAGTTTCATCGGCTATACTACCGAAGAACATGCCGTAGGTACAAACACTCAACTCAATGTATCCTTAAAAACCAGCGAACACTCTTTGAATGAAGTAGTTGTTGTGGGCTATGGCTCTATGAAGAAGAAATTGCTCTCTACCTCGGTAGGCGCAGTTAACTCCAAACAAATAGAAGACCGCCTGGTAGCCACACCGGGCGAGGCATTGTCGGGGCAAATTGCCGGTGTACAGGTATCCCAATCAATGGGCGATCCGGGTGCAGCGCCGGTAATCCTCATCAGGGGTGTGGGTTCAATTGGTGCAGGTAGCAGCCCGTTATATGTGGTAGATGGGTACCCGCTTAACAGTGCGGATGATTTTAACCAGATCAGCCCGGCGGATATTGAAAGTATCCAGGTTTTAAAGGATGCTGCAGCCGCTGCCATTTATGGCTCGCGGGGTGGAAACGGTATTATCATCGTTACCACAAAACGTGGAAAGGCCGGTGCTACCAAATTTAACTTTACAGGTAATACAGGTATAGCTAATGTATCGAAAAGAGTAGACGTGCTTAACACGCCCGAATATGTGGCTTATGTAAAGGATGCCTTTGCCAATTCAGGCAAGGTACTTCCGCCACTTTATAACAGTGATCCGTCTACCCTGCCCAATACCGATTGGCAGGACCAGATTTTCCGCACAGGCGTAACCCAGTCTTACTCACTGGCGGCATCAGGTGGTACAGATAAGGTAACCTTCAATGTAACCGGGTCGATTTATAGTCAGACAGGTATTATCAAAGCAACCGAGTTTAACCGTTATAATCTGAGGGCCAGTATGGATGCCAAATTGAGCAAAAAGTTAAAGTTTAACTTCAACATTGCACCCTCATTTGCAACCAACGATCAAACAGCTACCGGCGGTGGATTAAATAACGCACTGATAAATGGTATAGGTGTCAATCCTTCGGGTGTGGGCGGTACGGTTATCAGCGCCTTATTGCAACCTCCTTTGCTGCCGGTACGTCAACCTAACGGCGATTACTCTAACGCCACTACAATACTTTCTCCCGCCGGACAGGTATTCAGCGGTAACCCTTATAACCCTGTGGCTACGTTAGATCTTTATAAAGACAGAACTACTACAGGCCGTTTATTATCCAATACCGGTTTGGAGTATGAGATCATTTCAGGTTTAAAATTCAAAACAACCCTTGGTTTCGAGGCTATATTGAACAATCGTAATTGGTATGTACCAGCCACATTACAATCTGATAACGGCCCTACGGCAAATATCAACAACCCGTTGTTAACCAATATACGGGCACGTACAACGCAGGGGATCAATTACAATTATGTATCAGAAAATACATTAAACTACAATACTAAATTTGGGAAGTATCATGATCTTACCCTCCTTGCGGGTTATTCGTTCCAAAAAAATACCTATAACGAAACCAGCCAGTATGGCCAAAACGGTACCATTACTAACCCTATTGTACAGAACCCTAATGATGCAGGTATCATCTTAGGCACTTACGGCTATACATCAAACGCACTGATCTCCAGTTTCTTCAGGGCTAATTATGATTATAAGGAGAAATACCTTTTAACTGCGTCGATCCGTACCGATGGCTCTTCTCGCTTTGGTACCAATAAACAATATGCCACCTTCCCGGCTTTCTCTGCCGCATGGCGTATCGGCGAAGAAGCCTTTATGAAAAAGCAGGACGTGATCAGCGAGTTTAAAGTCCGTGCGGGTTATGGTGTAAGCGGTAATAACAACATTGGCGATTTCGCTGCGCAAAGCTATGCCACACAGGTTAACTACGTTTTCGGTGCCGGTAATGCAACGCCGGCCTTTGGTTTTTCGCCAACATCACTTGCTAATACGGACCTTACCTGGGAAACCAGCAAAACAACCAACATCGGTTTAGAAATAGGCCTGTTGAAAGACCGTATTTACTTTACAGTTGATGCCTATCACAAGCTAACAGACAACCTGTTGTTAAGCCGCGGTGTACCCGGTATATATGGTTTTGCTACCAGCATTTTCACCAATATAGGGTCGATGCAAAATAATGGTTTAGAGTTTTCTATCAATACCGTTAACCTTAAAGGCAAACTGCGCTGGACTACCGACGCTAACATTTCTTTCAACAGAAACAAGGTGCTTAAACTGACCGACGACGGCAATTTTGTAGGTTATGATGCAGCTTTCGGCTACACCAATTCTATCCGTGTTGTACCGGGCGAATCCATTTCGAGCTTCTACGGCTATAAACAAATCGGCGTTTATAAAGATGCTGCCGATGTTGCCGCAAGTGCCAAATGGGCGTCGGGTGGTTCAGTACCGGGGGATGTAAAGTATGCAGACATTAACGGCGATGGTAAAATTGATGCCAGCGATATTGTGAACATCGGTAGTCCGCTACCAAAGTTTACCTACGGCATGACCAACCGTTTCGAGTACAAGCGTTTTAGCCTGAGCTTCCTGTTACAGGGTGTATATGGTAATAAGATCCTGAATGCCTCAGACCGTTATACCGATTATTACAACGGCTCTTTTAACGTGCGTACCAATGCACTTAACCGCTGGGAATCGCCAACCGATCCGGGCGATGGCATGACGCCGAGGGCCGCTGTAACCAACCCATCATCAACCACCGTGGTATCAACCCGTAATATTTTCGATGGCTCGTATCTGCGCCTGCGCAATGTTAACTTAGGCTATACATTTACCGGCCGTACCTTACAACGCCTCAGTATCAACAGCGCCCGTTTATTTGTTAGCGGCGAAAACCTGGTTACGTTCACCAAATACTTCGGTTACAACCCGGAGGTTAATGTGTTTGCTGCATCGCCGCAGCCCCGCTATGGGGTCGATCAGGGTACCTACCCTCTGCCGCGCACCTTCTCAATCGGCTTAAACATTGGTTTTTAACTCTAATCAGCACAAAAAATGAAAAAATATATTTTAACCGCATTGCTGCTTTCTCTCGGGGTAACTGCATGCAAAAAAAGCTATATCGAACTACAGGACCCAACCAAAATTTCTACGACGGACCTTTATGCCGATGCCAACGGACTTAACCTGGCTGTAACAGCTGCCTACGGTACTTTACAGGATATCTATGGCAAAGGTACAAGCGGTACCGGTATGTATCTGTTTACCGATGTACCGTCTGACAATAGTAACGCGCTGGTATCGGGAGCCGGCTTAGGTGATTTCGACCTGTTTACCGTTGCACCCGAAAATATTAACCTTACAACTCAATGGCAAAGCTTTTACCGCTGTATTGCACGTTGTAATGCCATTATAGCCCGTGCACCGGCAGTTAACATGACGGCTACTTTACGCGACCGTTATATCGGCGAAGTTAAGTTTCTGCGTGCTTTAAGCTACTTTAACGCCGTACAGATATGGGGCGGCGTACCGCTGGTAACTACAGAGATAGCCAATATCGATGATGCCTTATCGTACGGCAGGGCATCAGTTGCTGATGTTTACGCGCAGATAGAGAAAGACTTTACAGATGCCGAATCCGTATTACCCGTTACCTATGCCACAACTGATCTGGGCCGTGCGACTAATGGTGCTGCTAAAGCCATGCTGGGTAAGGTGTACTTAACAGAAGGTAATTTCACTAAATGTAAAGCAAAGCTTGCCGAACTGCTGCCAAAAGGCTCAAACGCATGGGGCTATGATTTACTGCCTAACTATGCCGATATATTTTCTACCACCAACGAGATGAACAAGGAGATCATCTTCGCGGTTCGTTATACCAAAGGTGGTTACGGCACGGGCAGCCCGTTCTTTAACTGGTTTATCCCTAACCAAAGTGGTTCTACCATTGCTACTGTTGGCGGCGGATCGGGCTTTAACTCTATTATGCAAGATCTGGTTGATGCCTTCCCGGCTACCGACCCGCGCAAAGCTGTTTCTATCGGTACCTACACTACCACTGTAAACAAGGTTACTACCAACTATTACTACACCAAAAAGTACACCGACGTACCGGCCAATGCCAATGATAGCAATAACGACTGGATTGTGATTCGTTATGCCGACGTAGAGCTGATGTATGCCGAAGCAGAGAACGAAATAAACGGCCCCGCCAATGCCATTAGCTATGTTAATGACATCAGGAGAAGGGCTTACGGAAACACCACCAACGACCTTACTCCTGCACAAACCGCCACCCAGGCCTCCATGCGTTTGGCTATTGAGAACGAACGCAGGCTGGAGCTGAACATGGAAGGCCACCGTTGGTTCGATTTGTTGAGGACCAACCGTGCTATAACCGTAATGAATGCCTCGTTTACCAAGTATCAAACCAAAAACGGCGCAAATGTGATTCAGATCTCTGCACCGCACAACTTGTTGTTCCCGATACCGCTGCGCGAAATACAGATCAATCCAAAACTGACACAAAACCCATAATAATTAATAACAACAGTAATGCTAAAAAAGCTGCTTCTACTACCCCTGCTATGTTTAGCGGCAGGGGTATATTCACAAACGCCTGATGAATATACAATTACAGTAAGTGCAAAAATATCCAACCAGGGAACCGGACAAAAACCCGGTTTTCGTGAATGGAAGGATTACCCTACCCGCACGCTGGCTACATTAAAAGATTATAAACCGGGTACCGATGAGCAATTAAACGCCTACGGCTCTATCACTACACATAAAGTGGCTTCAACAGGCTTTTTTCATGTGATAAAAGATAAGGGCAGATGGTGGTGTGTAGACCCTGATGGTTATTTATTTCTGGATAAAGGCATGAATGACATCAACATCGGCAAATCTGAAAATAATAAGATTGGGTTCGACAGCCAGTTTAAAAACCCGGAAGACTGGGCTTTAAAAACCACTGAAATGCTGCGCGGATTGGGTTTCGATGGTGCAGGTGCATGGTCTGATTATAAACTGCTGAAAGATGTAAAAAAAGCACAGCCCCTCGCCTACACCGTAATGCTGGACTTTATGGGCAGTTATGGCCGTGATAAGGGTGCTTACCAGCAATCGGGACACCTGGGTTACCCGGACAATGCCATTTTTGTTTTCGACCCGGAGTTCGAGAAATTTTGCGATAAATACGCAAAGCAACTGAGCGCTAATAAGAATGAGAAAAACCTGTTCGGTTATTTTTCGGACAATGAGCTGCCATTCTACCGTAAATCGCTCGATAATTATCTCGGCAAAAAAGACCATACCGACCCGGGATATATTGCAGCAGAGAACTGGCTGAACGAGCACCATTATGATGCCGCTGCTATTACCGACCAGATGCGTAACGAGTTTCTGGGTTTTGTGGTTGATCGCTACCTGAGCATTGTATCTAAAGCCATCAAAAAATACGACCCTAACCACATGTATATTGGTTGCCGCTTTAATGGGTACGAGAAAACGGTTAAAGAAGTAATTACGGCCGCAGGTAAATATCTCGACCTGTTATCCATTAACTATTACGACCATTGGACACCCGATACAGGTGATATGAAAAACTGGACTGCCTGGTCGGGCAAGCCGTTTATTATTACCGAATGGTATGTTAAGGGGGAAGACTCGGGCATGGGCAACTACTCGGGCGCGGGCTGGGTTGTAAAAACACAGCAGGAACGCGGTCTGTTTTATCAAAACTTCACACTCGGGCTATTGGAGTCGGGTAACTGCGTAGGCTGGCACTGGTTTAAATACCAGGACAATGATCCCACCAACAAAAATGTAGACCCATCAAATACAGATGCCAACAAAGGGATACTCAATAATATGTACAAAGCGTATTTCGGATTAACTGAAAAGATGAAAGAGCTTAACCAGCAAGCTTATCGTTTAACTGAATTTTTCGACAATAGGAATAACCAAAAGCATTAATCCTTACTACAATTTAAGAAATGAAATTACGCCAGTTTTCAATGGCCTTGTTATTGTTGCTGCCTTTGCATTACGCTAAGGCACAACAACAGCAAGATCCTGCAATTATCCGTAAGGTTAACGTGTTATTGTCGAAAATGACCATCGAAGAAAAAGTTGGTCAGCTTAACCAATATTCGGGCAAGGCCATGACGGGGCCCGCTACCGCTAAACGCAGTAGCCTCGAAACAGAAATTAAAAGCGGCTGGGTTGGTTCGATGCTCAACGTTAAAGGCGCAAAAAACACGCATGATGTGCAGGCTATTGCCATGCAAAGCCGCTTAAAAATACCTCTGCTTTTTTCGCTGGATGTTATTCACGGTTATCAAACCACCTTCCCTATCCCCTTGGCCGAGGCTGCATCGTGGGATTTGGATGCCATCAAGCTATCAGCGCATCTGGCTGCCCGGGAAGCCGCAGCATCGGGCATCCACTGGACATTTGCGCCGATGGTTGACATTGCCCGCGACCCACGCTGGGGCCGCATGATGGAAGGTGCAGGTGAAGACCCGTATCTGGGTAGCCGTATTGCAGAAGCGCGAGTAAAAGGCTTTCAGGGCGAACATTTGGGTTCTACGGATGCCGTTATGGCTACAGCCAAACATTTTGCAGCTTATGGCGCAGCAACTGCAGGCCGCGATTATAATGCTGTAGAAATGAGCGACCATGAGCTTTGGCAAACTTACCTGCCGCCATTTAAAGCGGCGCTAAACGCAGGTGTAGCCACTTTTATGAACTCTTTTAATACATTAAATGGTATCCCGGCTACGGGCAACAGTTATTTACAGCGCGATATTTTAAAGGGCAAATGGGGTTTTAAGGGCTTTGTGGTGAGCGATTGGAATTCGATAGCCGAAATGGTGATCTGGGGCTACGCTAAAGACCTGAAAGATGCCTCGTTAAAAGCAATATCTGCCGGTAACGATATGGACATGGAGGCAAGCGCCTATCGCAAAAACCTGGTTGAGCTGGTTAAAGAAGGCAAAGTGCCTGTTACTATAATTGATGAAGCGGTTAAACGCATCCTGTACAAAAAGTATGAATTGGGCTTGTTTGATGATCCTTATAAGTTTTCGGACGAAACCCGTGAGCAGCGGGTGATGAATGATACCAGCACCCGTGGCGCAGCCAGAATGGTGGCAAGGAAATCAATCGTATTGCTGAAAAATGATGCAGAGACCCTGCCGTTGGCTAAGCAGGCGAAAACAATTGCGCTAATTGGTCCGCTTGGCAAATCAAAGCGGGATTTACTGGGCGCATGGATTGTTAACCAGGATACAACTGCCATTGTGAGTTTATATGATGGTATTAATTCCGCAGTAAGCAAGAATGCTAAGTTACTATATGCCCAAGGCGGAAGTGTGATGCACAGCAGCGAACAGGAAATAGCCGAAGCGGTTGCTGTTGCCCGTCAATCAGATGTGATCATTATGGCGCTGGGCGAAAAATTTGATATGAGCGGTGAATCCAAATCGAGGGCTAATATCGAACTGCCCGGCGATCAGGAGAAATTATTCGAAGAGGTTTCAGCAACAGGTAAGCCCGTTGTTGTAGTACTAATGAGCGGTAGGCCTTTAATTTTCAATACCATTGCCGATAAAGCTCAAGCCATACTTTCTACGTGGTGGTTAGGCAGCGAGGCAGGTAACGCAATTGCCGATGTTATTTTCGGCGCCTACAACCCTGGGGGTAAGCTACCGATGAGTTTTCCTCGCTCTATGGGTCAGATCCCTATCTTTTACGCACAGACCAATACGGGCAGACCTTATAATAACGAGCCGGATAAGCTGTATACATCAACCTATATCGACGAAAGTAATGCTCCGAAATACGCCTTCGGCTATGGGTTAAGCTATACCCAATTCAACTACAGCGACCTGAAATTGGATCGTGAAACGATCAAGATGGGCGATTCGATCCGGTTAAGTTTTAAACTCACTAACACCGGCAAGTATACAGGTGAAGAAGTGGCACAGTTATACCTGCGTGATGATGTAGCCTCTATAGTCCGCCCGCTGAAAGAATTAAAAGGATTTGAAAAGGTTAAACTAAAGCCGGGAGAAAGCAGGATTATTCATTTTACTATTGATAAGGACAAACTTTCATTTTTCGACAATAAACAACATTGGATTGCAGAACCCGGAACTTTCCATGTGATGATTGGTGCTTCATCTGATGATATAAAATTACAAAACACCATTACCTTGACTCAATAGTACATTATTAAAAGATTGAAAGTTTGAATATTAGAAAATTGAAAAGTCAATTTATTTGCTGATTATGTGCTATTCACAATTAGCTATACCGGGATGAACCAATCAATTATCCATATCGCACTTTTAGTTAAAGATTATGATGAAGCGATTGATTTTTATGTAAAGAAGCTCAATTTCAGCATCGTTGAAGATACCTGGCTTTCGGATACTAAAAGGTGGGTATTGATTAAACCACCGGGTTCATCGGGATGTTGCCTGCTTTTAGCTAAAGCGGCTGATGAATTGCAGGAATCAGCAGTTGGTAACCAGAGTGGCGGCAGAGTTTTTTTATTTTTAGAGACTGACGATTTTTATCGCGATTATAACCGTATGGTAACCAATGATGTTTTATTTGTGCGTGAGCCGGTTGAAGAAAGTTATGGAACAGTGGCCGTGTTTCAAGACCTTTACGGTAATTTGTGGGACTTGATCGAAAGAAAAAAGTGATCTTGTCACGAGTTCTGAAATTTTTCCAATAAAAAGAAAAGGCCTGACAATATGATTGTTAGGCATTTTCTTTTCCAATAATCTGATGAATATCTTTACTTTTATACTAAACGATTTTAGTTTTAATAAGCTCTCCGGCATTGACACCTAAAATTTGCGCATAATGAAACCCAGTAAAATAGTTGTACCCACTTTGTTTGAATGGGCGGGCGGGATGCCCGCATTTGAACACCTGTTTGATGAGTTTTACAACAAAGTACTTATTGACCCTTTGCTTGAGCCTGTTTTTAAGCACATGCCTCCCGAGCACCGCCAGCATGTAGCCCATTTTGTTGCCGAAGTACTGGGTGGACCAAAACTTTACAGTGAAGAAGGCGGCAGCCATTTTAAGATGATCAGCAAACATCTTTCACGGCATTTAACCCAGGAACATCGTAAACGCTGGATGGAGCTGTTGTTAGAAACCGCAGATGAACTAACCCTGCCTGATGACCCTGAATTTCGCTCGGCATTTTTGGCCTACCTGGAATGGGGCACACGTATAGCCGTTATTAACTCTCATCAGGATATTGCAAACGAACCGGAAGACATACCAATGCCCAAATGGGGCTGGGGAGTACCCGGAGGCCCATATATTCCTTAACCTTTAAAAAGGCCGCTATCGCTAATCGGTTAATAATTAATGGTATTGATGCTCCCTGCGTTGCGCAGGTGAATTTAGCAGGAAAACAATCCCGAGAAAAAACAATAGTGCTGCTATATAAGGCCACCAGCTCTCTGAATTTTGGGTTTGAGAAATAAGGCTCGGCCCTAAATCCATTTTATGCTCAATATCAGGAACCACATAGCCACTTCCAATTAGCGCACCTATACTCCATAGTATGAGCACGATACCTATTCTTCTGTTCATGATGTAATTGGTTATAATTGTAATTAAATATACAAATTATTAATCAAACCTGTTTTATTCACTTTATTGATTTTTTTTACGAAACCGTTAACTCTAATCTTAAACTACAGGCTTACTTAAGTCAAAAGCCCTAAAATTTATTTTTAAATAGTGTGAATAAAAGCGTCTATCTTTGGCGATCAAAAAAAGTATACAATCATATTTTCATGGCAAAAGCATCTGAAATTAAAGTAGGTAATATCCTACGCTTCAACGGAGAGCTGGTAACAGTTATAGAAGTTCTGCACCGTACACCAGGTAAAGGTGGGGCGTTCTATTTAGATAAATTCCGCAATATTAAAACAGGAAGAATTGTGGAGGCCCGTTTGGCTACCGACGAGCAGGTTGAGATTTGCCGTGTAGAAACCAATGATTACCAATACCTGTACGAAGAAGGTGATTATTTCGTAATTATGGATAACACCTCTTACGATCAGTTTAATATTCCGAAGTCACTGTTCGGTCCGGCTGCTAAATTTTTGAAAGAAGGCATGAACGTAATTGTTTCTTTCGAGAGCGAAGAACCGATTATGGCGCAGGCACCAAACTTTGTAGAATTAGAAATCACTTACTCGGAACCAGCCGTTAAAGGCGACACATCTTCGGGTGCTTTGAAAACTGCAACAACAGAAAATGGCGTTGAAATTAAAGTTCCTCTTTTTGTAAATCAAGGCGATAAAATAAAGCTTGATACCCGCACCGGGGAGTACGTGGAACGCGTAAAATAACGCAATTACCACCCATAAAACATAAAAAAAGCATTACTTAAATAAGTAATGCTTTTTTGCGTTTAAAATGCAGGTTTTATACGTTTTCCATACCGTATTGCTTCAAAATATCATCAGGAACACCGGTCCATTTGTTGGGTGCGTTACCCACGTATCCTATGTCGTGAAATCCCATTTTGGTGGTAAAAAATCCTGAGGCGGTTAAGTCACGCATGCGGTTAAAGAAGGCTACTCCCTGCGCCATTTCTGGCTTGGCCTTTTTGGGGTAAGCAATCATATCTACCAGTTCAATTTGCTGGGTGTGGGTACAGTCAGTAAACACCTTGCCGTAACGGTTCAGGCATTGTACATCGAGCCAGCGCAGGCCGCCGCGCATGGGCGTTTGGTGCTCAGGTATATCTTTCACAATAAACTCAATAAAATCTGGCACCTTGACATCAGATGCGCTACCCGATTTTTCATCCTTAGGGATAATAATATCGCCCAGTACGGTTATGGTCAGCATTTCTGCCGGGGTGAAGAATTTTTCTGCGTGAAGCAGTTTCTTATCACGTTCTATTTCAAAAGCCTGGCGGCCGGCTTCATCTGCCGCGGGTTCGGCTGCTACTTCAGCTGTTTTATTGTCACCAGTTTTACAGGCCTCTAATAATAATCCTGCCGAAAGGGTGCTTAAGCCTAATGCTTTAATGGAGTCACGTCTGTTCATAATAAATTGTTATTGAGACTGTTAAACGTTTAATTTCTTTCTTTCCTGTAATATATATTCTGCTGTGCGCATAGATAGCGCAAGGATGGTCCAGGTAGCGTTTTTATCGCCTTGTTGCACAAATGGGGCGGCATCAACCACAAATAAATTCTTGCAATCGTGCGCCTGGCACCATTTGTTAAGGGCTGATTTCTTAGGGTCATCGCCCATGCGAACCGTGCCTACCTCATGGATAATTTTACCCGGGGCTTCTAAACCATAATTGGTCTCCGGGCCTTGCGGACCGCCATATATAGCCCCCATGTTATGCATAATCTCCTGGAAGGTTTCCTGCATGTGTTTGGCCTGTTTAATCTCTTCGTTACTCCATTTGTAATGGAAACGCAACACCGGGATACCGTATTTATCAACCACCTCCGGGTCTATTTCGCAATAATTGTCGTAACGGGCTATGGCTGTGCCACGTCCGGCCATACCGAATTGAGCACCAAAGAAACGGCGGTAATCGTCCTTCAAACCAACACCATAACCTCCCGCCTCTTTCATTTTACCATCACGGCCGGGTACCAGCCCATTCATATTCTGGATACCGTTGGCAAAACCATAAGATGGCATGTGCAGGCCGCCGCCATATTCAATATGGTAACCACGAGGAAAGTCCAGTTTTTTATTATCCAGCCACCAGGGCGAGTAGATGTGCACACTGCCTGCACCATCTTCATTATAACGTTTACGATCAAGCAATTGCGGCAGAAAACCACCAGCACTTGATCCTGTAGAATCATGGATATACCTACCCACTACCCCGCTACTATTGGCTAAACCACCGGGATGCGCTGCTGAGCGTGAATTAAGTAGAATCCTTGCAGATTCGGCCGCGCTTGCTCCTAATATCACCGTTTTGGCATTAACCTGGTACTCCTGCATATCAACCTTGTTAACGTACGATACGCCGGTGGCTACACCCTCGGCATTGGTAATTACTTCGCGTACCATGGCGTTGGTAATCACTTTTAAGTTGCCGGTTTTAATGGCAGGGATCACCAGACATGATGAAGCCGAGAAATCGCCATAAATTTTACAGCTACGGCCGCACTGCCCGCAATAAAAGCAAGGCGAGCGGTCTTTATTGCCAGGCAAGGCTTCGGTAAGCACCGCACCACGGCCGGGTATTACTGTAACACCTGCTTTTTGTGCACCTTTTTTTATGAATAGCTCATTTAACCTCGGTTTAGGCGGGGCCATAAAGATACCGTCAGGTTCATTCTCGAGGCCTTCTTTACTGCCGTAGATCCCAATCAGGCGGTCTACTTTATCGTAATAGGGTTTTACTTCATCATAGGTAATTGGCCAGTCGTCGGTAAGGCCATCCTTACATTTAAAATCGTGCGGGCCCATCCGTAGAGAAATACGGCCCCAGTGGTTGGTTTTGCCGCCCAGCATCCGCGAGCGGAACCATTGAAATTCGGTATTATCTTTAGTGGTATAAGGTTCGCCCTCCAGCTGCCAGCCACCATAGGCAGCATCAAAATCGCCAAAGGGACGGGTTGTACCTGCACCGCGACGGGGCGATTCCCATGGGAATTTTAATTGTTGTGAATCTTTTTGCGGATCGAAATAAACGCCTGCTTCGAGCATCAGCACTTTTACGCCTGCATTTGCCAAAACGTAACCTGCCATACCCCCACCTGCGCCCGAACCTACAATTACCACATCATACGTGGCCGATGATTTTTTGATTTGTAAATCACTCATAATTCATAAATAGATTGGTGCCCTAATATAAAATGTTAATGCGACAATAAAATCTTATTTTATGATAGAGTGTAAAGTTTTTATGTAGTTGTTTAAATATAAGACTCCCTCAATGTAGCAATCCACCGTGTGATCATAAATCTTGATGCCCCATCGGGGCTACCTGTTTGTAGATGTAATTATCAGGACGGTCATGCCTCGTAGAGGCTACCCATTAACACAGCGGCAAATCATTTGCTAAAGACATCCACAAGTTTGATCAACCTAATTTATACCCCTTATTAACGCTGTTGCAAGTTGCAATGGCTTAGTGTTCCCCTAATTTAGGGGAATGCAATGACAGTGCTATTACTTCTAACATTATTAAATTTTGGTCGTCAAAATTGCAGATACCTGGTAGACTACAACAAAAAGCATCCCTAATCAGTAAATTTCCCGAAACGAACAAACCTCATTCAACATGAATAAAATGATTGTTTATCAGCCATCTGTTCTGAATTATTATTGTACCGAATACTGCATCAACAATAACAACCAGACACAAACCCCATGCACGAGTACGAACTTTTATTAAAACAAAGGGATGAAATGGACCTGAAATTGAACCTGTTAAACGAAGATTACCGCAATTGTAAAGGCAATGATTTACAGAGCATTTACATCGCCGGCAAAATAGCTGTGTACACGCTTCAGCTTTGCAATATTCTAAAGCACCTGGCAGCTTATCAGCAGTTCAGAAACAAGCGCTAAGGCACGCTAACTATTTTTCCAGACCGGTTTTCTTTTTTCTTTAAATGCGTTGATACCTTCCTGCGCGTCGTCAGACGCGCGAATCTTGGCTAACTGATCGGCCAGGTACATGTAACGTGCCATTTCGGGCAGGCTTTCCAACGCTTTAAATGCTTCGAACCCTTTGCCAATGGCAAATGGGGAATGGCCGAGGATTGTTTCTACCAGCTGATCACAGGTTTCATCCAATGTTTCTTTAGTACAAACATGGCTTACAATACCAACCTCCTGCGCCTTTTTAGCCGAAAATGTTTCGGCAAGGATACACATTTGCATAGCCTGCTTAGGCGAAGTAATATTTAATAAGGTTGAGATCACCTGCAACGGAAAGATGCCGCGCTTAACTTCGGGCAGGCTAAATTCTGCCTCTTCAACAGCAACAGCAAACGTACAACCGCCAACCAGCAAAAAACCACCGGCCATTACGGCACCTTGTATTTTAGCGATGGATGGTTTATTGAGCATCCGAAAGGCATCGCCAATGGTGATCAGGCTTTTAGGTTGGGGCAAAGTTTCATTATGTTGATCGAGTTCGGGGTTCTGGAAAACGTTCAAGTCCATTCCCGAGCAAAAAACCGGTCCGCGGGCTTCTACCACAACACACCAAATTTCATTGTTCTGTTGCGCATAAGATAGCGCATACCCCAGCTCATTAACCATAGTTGGCGTAAAAGCATTGCGCTTATCGGGGCGGTTCAGTATAATTTTAAATAGATGGCCCTGCTCTTCAACCTCAATAAAATTGAATTTTACCCGGGCAAACTTGCCGATAGCCATTAATGAGAAATACATATTAGTGTGCTATTAATTGTTTAAAAGATGGTTCGAGGTTTAAAACCTGCTGTTTATCAAAACTCAGGTTTTGATTTTTGTTCAACATAAAATCAACCAATTGTTCAGTCGGCATATTACCAACCAGCTCGTCCTGTGCCATTGGGCAGCCGCCATAACCTAAAATAGCGCCATCAAATCTACGGCAACCGGCTTGCCAGGCAGCTTCCAGTTTTTCATTTACGGTTGATGCAGTAGTATGTAGATGTGCCCCAAATTCCAGTTCGGGAAAAGCCGGGATCAGGTTATTAAACATATAACTGATACTTTGCGGATCAGCCACACCCACGGTATCAGCCAGTGAAAACACATTGATTTGCAATTGGCTCAACTCCTCCACCCACTTAATGGCGATATCACTATTCCATTCATCGCCATAAGGGTTACCGAAACCCATTGAGATGTATATGACCAATTGTTTATTATGCTTCATACACAGCTCCTGCATCACTTTAACACGATCAACAGATTCAGTAATGGTTGCGCCCGTATTCCGCAATTGAAACGTCTCTGATATCGAAAACGGGTAACCTAAACATGCTATCTGCTCAAACTCACAGGCCTCGGCAGCACCGCGTTCATTGGCAACAATAGCCAGCAGTTTGGATTTTGTATTACTCATATCCAGCAAATCTAACACAGCCGCCGTATCTACCATTTGCGGGATAGCTTTAGCTGATACAAAACTGCCAAAATCAATGGTATCAAACCCCACTCGCAAAAGCTGATTGATGTAATGCGCTTTGGCTTCTGTCGAAATCAAATGCTTAATTCCCTGGATGGCATCCCTTGGGCATTCAATAATTTTCATTTAAAATCTCCCTTGAAATTACAACCTTCTGTATTTCTGAAGTCCCTTCACCTATGGTACACAGCTTGGCATCGCGGTAATATTTTTCGGCAGGGTAATCTTTGGTATAGCCATAGCCGCCGTGGATCTGCACGCAGTCGTTCGCTATCTCCACACAAATCTCAGATGCGTAATACTTAGCCATGGCCGATATGCTAGTCACCTTTTCTCCATGCGTTTTCATCACACCGGCCTTGCGGATCATCAGTTCTGCGGCCTCAACTTTAACTGCCATATCAGCCAGTTTAAAGCCAATAGCCTGAAACTGTGCAATAGGTTTACCAAACTGTTCGCGTCCTTTGGCGTATCGAACAGCCGCATGGTAAGCACCCTTTGCAATACCCAATGAAAGTGCCGCAATAGAGATTCTACCACCATCTAAAACCTTGAGCGACTGTACAAAGCCATCGCCTACCTCACCTAATACATTATCTTTAGAAACCCTACAATTATCAAAAAACAAACAGGCGGTTTCCGAAGCACGCATACCCAGTTTGTTCTCTTTTTTGCCTGCCGAAAATCCCGGAGTACCTTTTTCGATAATGAAGGCTGTCATCCCATGATTGTTCCCTTTTTCGCCGGTACGTACAATCACCACGGCAACATCTCCGCTAATGGCATGGGTAATAAAGTTTTTAGAACCGTTGATCACCCACTCATCCCCATCGAGAACAGCGGTAGTGCTCATCCCGCCAGCGTCAGATCCTGTGCCGGTTTCTGTTAAACCCCATGCACCAATCCACTGACCAGAAGCCAGTAAGGGCAGATATTTTTTCTTCTGCTCCTCGTTACCAAAAGTTAACAGGTGATTGGTACACAACGAATTATGCGCCGCAACTGATAAACCGATTGAACCGCAAACCTGCGATATTTCATCGATAATGGTAATGTACGCCTGGTAATCCAATCCCGAACCGCCGTAAGCTTCGGGTACCAGTACACCCATAAAGCCGTGCTCACCCATTTTGTGGAACAGGTCCACCGGGAATATCTGCGCCTCATCCCACTCCATCACATGCGGGCGGATATAGTTTTCGGCAAACTCTCTGGCGCTATGTTTAATCAGCTCTAATTGCTCATCAATTTCAGTTTCTATAGTAGTCATATCTTTTAATTTTTTGTTGAATGGTTAATTGAGTGAGTAGTTGATTGAGTTCTGTTTAATTATAAAGCAATTCATCAACTAACTTCAATATATATTTGAATAACAATTATTTATGTTTGTATCACACCTACATTATAACGCTCAGTTATAGGTGCATTATTAGCTGCATCGATACCTATCGAGATAATTTTGCGGGTATCAAGAGGGTTAATAACCCCATCAACCCATAACCGGGCTGCGGCGTAATAAGGGCTTAATTGTTCGTTGTATTTGGCAGTGATCTTATCCAGTAAAACTTTTTCTTCTGCCGGATCAACCTCTATGCCTTTGGCTTTTAACGCTGCTTCCTGGATCTGTAATAAGGTTTTACCTGCTGATGCACCACTCATTACCGCCATCTGCCCGGTAACCCAGGAGTAGATTAGCCTTGGATCATAAGCCTTGCCGCACATGGCATAATTGCCCGCTCCATAAGAATTACCGATAATGAACGTAAACTTGGGCACCACCGAATTAGCCATGGCCGAAACCATTTTAGCGCCGTCTTTAATAATGCCTCCATGCTCTGACCGGCTACCTACCATAAAACCCGAAACATCCTGCAAAAACACCAATGGGATTTTCTGCTGGTTGCAGTTCATAATAAAGCGCGCCGCCTTGTCTGCCGAATCCGAGTAGATCACCCCACCCATCTGCATCTCCCCTTTTTTCGATTTTACCACCTTGCGTTGGTTAGCCACGATGCCCACAGCCCAGCCATCAATACGGGCCAGGCCGCATAACAGAGTCTGACCGTAAAGCTCTTTGTACTGTTCAAATTCAGAATTATCAACCAGGCGCTTGATTATCTCAACCATATCGTAAGGTTTGGTACGGTCTTCGGGAAGTATGGAGAATATCTCTTCGGGATTCTTTTTAGGCGATTCCGGTTCAGCACGATCAAAGCCTGCTTTGTTATTATGCCCTAATTTATCAAACACCTTTCTGATCGCCTCCAGGCAAGATGCATCGTCAGGATATTTATTATCTGTTACACCTGAAATTTCGGAATGGGTACTTGCTCCGCCTAAAGTTTCGTTATCAACCTCTTCGCCGATAGATGATTTCACGAGGTATGATCCCGCCAGGAAAACTGAGCCGGTGCCTTCTACAATAAAAGCATAATCAGACATGATGGGCAAATACGCCCCGCCTGCCACACAGCTTCCCATAATGGCCGAAACCTGCACAATCCCCATCGACGACATTTTAGCATTATTGCGGAAGATGCGACCAAAATGCTCCTTATCCGGGAAAACCTCATCCTGCATCGGCAAGTAAACTCCCGCACTATCCACGAGGTAAATAATAGGGATCTGGTTATCCATCGCAATCTCCTGCGCACGCAGTATTTTCTTGGCCGTAATCGGGAACCAGGCGCCCGCTTTGACCGTGGCATCGTTTGATACAATTACACATAATCTGCCTGCCACTTTGCCTATCACCGTCACAACGCCGCCACCCGGGCAGCCGCCTTCATCAGTGTACATATTATCCCCGGCAAAGGCAGCAACTTCCAGTTGTTCGCTGTTTTTGTCCACAAGCAGATCAATTCGTTCGCGGGCGGTTAGCTTGCCTTTCTTTTGGTGGGCTTCGATCTTTTTTAATCCACCGCCAAGCTTAACATCGCTTAACTTTTTTTCGAGGTTATTTATTAAATAATCCATTACAATGAATTTTAATTCAGTATCCGTTTATAATAAAAAATAGCGCAGGGGCTCAAATTGGTCATAAAAATACTATGCATGCATAGCATTTGCACAAGTACGCAAATAATAATGAGGAATCAAAATGTGGGGAGAAATTTAATATGGAATGCAGGGAAGGTTAATGCTTACACGCATTTTTTTTGCTGATAGTGTAGGGTGTCATGCTGAGGCACTCGAATCATGTGCGTTGGGCATCGCCAACTATTTATTAACGGTATATATGGCGCAGATAGGCCTTTGCCCACATGCTTCGAGTGCCTCAGCATGACCCTTCTACGCCGTTGTTGGTGTTGTCACCAACAACTTTGCTAATTGAAATACCAACAATGGCACGAATATTTGTCAACCTTACATTATATTTGAAACGAACCTTTATAAACCAATCCCATCTACCATTATGCAAAGGCGAAATTTCATAAAACTATCCGCAGGCACTGCTGCAACCCTTTTGTTAAGCAGACTTACTTACGCAACATCAACTCAAACAAGCACGATCAACGTGCCGGATGAAGTCTGGGCGCAATCCGGCGACGAATGGTTTAAACTAAAAAGTAGCAATGGTTCTGTATTTAACTACAAGGATATTGAGGTCACTATTAAAACGAATGGCAATGCTAAGGGAATATACGTTACCTCGCCAACGCAGCAATTAAACGCGGTACGTTTAAAATGGAAGCACCATATAAATACAGATGTTAAGTTTTTGGGTGATGCATTCGAACGCTCGTATGGCGATCTGCAATGGAAAACTGATCTATCTGCCGTTAAAAATCCCTGGTACATATTAATTGCTGATGGAAAGCAAACAACCTGCTTCGGTGTAAAAACCGGGGCCAAAAGTATTTGCTGGTGGAGCTTAGGCACGGATAGTTTGGAGCTTACGTTAGATACTCATTCGGGCGGTAATGGTGTATTATTGGGCAACCGCAGTCTGCACGCTGCCGATATCATTACCACCAACAGCAAACCGGGCGAAAATGCTTTCCATACCGATCACCGTTTTTGTGGGATGATGTGCGAAAAGCCGCGTTTACCTAAACAACCTATCTATGGCATAAACGACTGGTATTTTGCCTACGGCAATAACAATTTCGACCTGATTAAGAAAACTACAGCTATGATGGCAGAATTGGTTACTGATAACAGTAACAAACCATTTTCGGTAATTGATGCAGGCTGGGCCACCTACTCGCCATTATTACCGGGCGATGGCGGCTGGAACGATGATTTCTCGAAACCGAACGATAAGTTTAAAGATATGCACCTGTTGGGTGATGAGATTAAAAAACTCGGCATGCGCCCCGGACTATGGATGCGCCCGCTTTGTGCAAGGCACGATGAAAAGTCCAGTTTATTAGCACCGAAAATTCCTGGCAGGGACGATCCCAAAGCACCGGTGCTCGACCCTACCATTCCGGAAAACATTGCACGGATTCAGCACAATTTTGAGGTTTACAAGCAATGGGGCTACGAAATGGTGAAGCACGATTTTAGCACCTATGATATTACCGGCCGTTGGGGTGCTAACATGAAAGACAGCATTACCGCACCCGGCTGGAACTTTAACGACCGCAGCAAAACCACCGCGGAGATTATCCTCGACCTGTACCACGCCATCCGCGAAGCAGCCGGAGACAGCATTTACGTGATAGGCTGCAATACCATGAGCCATCTAAGCGCGGGCATATTTGAAATGTGCCGCATTGGCGACGATACCAGTGGCCGCGAATGGGAACGCACACGCAAAATGGGTGTTAATACATTGGCATTCCGCTTACCACAGCACAACAAGTTTTACGCGGTAGATGGTGATTGCGTTGGCCTTACCACCGATATTTCATGGGAACGCAACAAACAATGGCTGCAATTACTGGCCGAAAGCGGTGCACCGCTATTCATTTCAGCCCAACCCGAAGCCATTGGCGAAGCCCAGAAAGCGGCCATAAAACAAGCTTTTGCCCAGGCAGCCAAACAGCAACCTTTAGGCGAACCATTAGATTGGATGGAAAACATTCAGCCCGAAAAGTGGAAATTAAATAACAGGGAAGTACATTTTAACTGGGCGTGATAATTATATGCCCAGCCCAGTTAAAATATATTGTTAATGATCGTTAAGCGGAAGGCCTAAGCGCTGGAAATCTTTCCAGTTCAGGTATTCGTCGCCTTTGCGTTGTTCAACCATGGTAATACATCTATCAACCGGGCAAACCAGTTTGCAAAGGTTACAGCCTACGCATTCTTCTTCTTTAATCGTGTATTTATTATAAGGCTTGCCATAATCGAGCGCGATGGATTGGTGCGAGGTATCCTCACAGGCAATATAACACAGCCCGCAATGGATACACTTATCCTGGTTAATATTGGCAACAATGTGATAATTAATATCGAGATCTTCCCAATTGGTTAAGGCAGGTACAGATTTGCCGATGAAATCATCCAACGTTTTAAAGCCTTTATCTTCCATCCAGTAGTTCAAACCTTCGCACATATCCTCCACAATCCGGAAACCATGTTTCATAGCCGCTGTACAAACCTGCACGTTTGATGCGCCAAGGAGCATAAACTCAACCGCATCTTTCCAGGTACTGATGCCGCCTATGCCAGATATGGGTACCCGTCGCGTAGTTTCGTTCTGCGCAATAGTCGCCAGCATTTTCAAAGCAATGGGTTTAACCGCCGGACCGCAGTAACCGCCAAATGCAGATTTACCGGCCACATTAGGATTGGGCACAAAGGTATCCAGATCGATACCTGTAACTGATTGTATAGTATTAATCAAAGATAAAGCATTAGTACCAGCCTGTACCGAAGCCAAACCTGTTGGCACTACAGAGTGTACATTAGGGGTCAACTTGGTAATTACCGGAATTTCCGCAATCTCCATAACCCACTCTACCACCATACGGGCAATCTCGGGATCTTGGCCTACGGCTGCGCCCATGCCGCGCTCGGTCATCCCGTGCGGGCAGCCAAAATTGAGTTCGAGGCCATGCGCACCTGTATCCTGCATCTTTTTAGTCAACTCGTGCCAGCTCTCGCGACTGTTATCGGCCATTAAAGAAATCACCAGTGCCCTGTCGGGGAATTCTTTTAAAACTTCTTTAATCTCGCGGAGATTGATATCCAGAGGCCGGTCAGAGATCAGCTCGATATTATTGAACCCCATCACCCGGCTGCCATGATAATCGACTGCCGAATAACGTGACGACACATTTTTTACCTGCGTGCCCAGCGTTTTCCAAACCACACCTCCCCAACCGGCTTCGAAAGCGCGTAATACATTGAGCTTTTTATCGGTCGGTGGTGCACTCGCTAACCAAAACGGATTGGGCGATTTAATACCTAAAAAGTTTGATGATATATCTGCCATAATCTTAGTATTGGTTAGTAATTACAGGTTGGTTTACATTTAGATAGTTGAGGATGCCCTTTGCGCCGTCCTTACCGGCCTGCACAGCATCAACAACTTCCTTACCGCCGTTAACACAATCGCCACCGGCAAAAACGCCTGGTATGCTGGTGCCGCTATTGGCATCCACCCACATTTTGCCATATTGATGGTCGATGTTATTACTGGTAACCAAAGCCTCAAAAGGCATTTGTCCGGCGGCTTTAATCACCATGTCTACATTCAACACAATAGTTTCACCCGCATCAATTGGCGATCGTCGGCCGCTGGCATCGGGTTCGCCTAAAACCATCGTGCTGCAATGCAGTTGGCTTACATGGTCGTTTTCGCCGGTAATTTCTTTGGGGGCAGCCAGCCAGATAATTTTGCAGCCGTCCAGTTTGGCCAGATCCAGCTCGACTGTTGTGCAAGGCATTTCGGCCTCGGTGCGGCGATAAACCATGGTTACTTCTTTTGCGCCTAAACGTTTGGCTTGCGTGGCGGCATCAATGGCCGTCATCCCCATTCCAATTACCGCTACCCTATCTCCTACCTTAACCTGATTAAAGCCTTTGCTACGGATATCATAAATAAAGCTGATAGCATCTACCACACCTTCCAATTCTTCGCCGGGAATATTGAGCTGACGGGCTAAACCCACGCCAATGCCCAGGTAAACCGCATCGTAATTACTTTGCAGTTCGGCTAAGCTTATGTTTTCGCCTAAGGTTTGATTGTATTTAATTTCGATGCCTCCTATTGAAAGGATATAATCTACCTCCTCCTCACAAAACGCGGGGGTTACTTTATAAGCAGCTATACCATAAGTCATTAAGCCGCCGCCTTTACTTTCTTTCTCGTAAACAGTAACATCCACGCCCTCACGAGATAGCACATGTGCACAAGACAATCCCGCCGGACCAGCTCCCACTATCGCCACCCGTTTACCTGTTGATGGCTTCCGTTTAAATAAAGGCCATTTATGGCTGATGGCTATATCTGTCGAATACCTTTGCAGGCGTGCAATTTCAATCGGCTTTTCTTCCAGCAAATTGTACACACAGGCACCTTCGCACAGTTTTTCTACCGGGCAAACGCGTGAGCATCCTCCACCCATAATATTGGATGAAAAAATGGTATGTGCCGAACCTTTAATGTTTTCGGTAGTAATCTGCTTAATGAATTTCGGCACATCGATACTCGTTGGGCACGATTTTATGCATGGCGCATCGTAGCAAAACAGGCAGCGATTAGCCTCTACCAATGCCGCCGCCAGGTTTTCGAAGGGCGGGTGGATGTCGGCAAAGTTGGCATCGTACTCATCGGTTGTAAGCCGGAAGTTGGTAATGGACATAGGTTTGGCCTTTCGCGTTAAAGTTCAGTCAGCTTACCATAAGTTTCAGGGCGGCGGTCGCGGAAGAACTGCCAGGTGCTGCGCACCTCGTCAATCATATCGAGATCAAATTCAGAGATCAGTAATTCATCATTATCTTCTGATGCCTGCGCGAAAATTTGTCCGCGAGGATCAACAAAGTATGATGTTCCGTAGAATTTGCCCAGATTCCAGGGTTTCTCCTCACCCACCCGGTTAATGCAGCCCATAAAATAACCATTAGCAGCGGCATGTGCTGGTTGCTCTAATTTCCACAGATATTGCGATAAACCGGCTACCGTTGCCGATGGATTATAGACGATCTCTGCACCATTCAAACCCAAACATCGCGCGCCATCTGGGAAATGACGATCATAACAAATGTAAACCCCAATTTTGGCGTATTTGGTCTGAAAAACCGGATAGCCTAAGTTGCCTGGCTTGAAGAAGAATTTCTCCCAGAAACCGTTGGTATGCGGGATATGGTTTTTGCGGTACTTACCCAGATAAGTACCATCAGCATCAATTACAGCAGCGGTGTTATACAACACGCCAGCCTGCTCTTTTTCATAGATGGGCACAATAATCACCATGTTATACTTTTTGGCATACTCGGCCATTAAATCGGTAGTCGGGCCGGGAACGGCTTCGGCAGAGGCATACCATTTGGCATCCTGACCGGGGCAGAAATACGGCGTGGTAAAAATCTCCTGCAAGCATAAGATCTGTACACCGGCTTCACCAGCCCGCTCGATGTATGGAATATGCTTTTGGATCATAGCATCCATAATCTCTTTGATCGTTCCCTCGCCCTCGGTTTTGGGCAGGCTCATTTGTATTAATCCCGATTTAATGATTCTTGGCATTGATGTAGTTCTTTATGGTTGTTAGTTAGTTTTCTATATGATGTTACTTACCTTATTACGCTTAATGAACGTGCCGTTACCTTTTTCAACCAGGCAATGGTTATTATCAATTACCACCTTGCCGCGTAATAAAACCGTTTTTACTTTTCCTGTTAGTTCCCAACCTTCGTAAGCCGAATAATCTACATTCATGTGGTGATGTTTGGCTGATAAGGTATGTTTAGCGTTTGGATCGAAGATGAGAATATCAGCATCAGACCCCACGGCGATAGTCCCCTTTCGCGGAAACATGCCGAAGATCTTAGCTGCATTGGTGCTGCTCACTTCTACAAATTTATTGAGGCTGATCTTACCCTTCGCCACACCTTCAGAGTACAACAGCTCTATCCTGTTCTCGATAGCCGGGTGACCGTTCGGGATCTTGCTGAAATCTTTTTCGCCCATCTTTTTCTGCTCCCACATAAACGGGCAATGATCTGTAGCTACCACTTGCAACAAGCCTTGATTAATGCCCGCCCACAAAGCGCGCTGATCTTTCAACTCCCGCAGCGGCGGACTCATTACCCATTTAGCACCCTCAAAATCCTGCTCATACAGTGAGGCATCGAGCAATAAATATTGGATACAGGTTTCGGCAAATACCTGGTAATTATGTTTACCGGCATCCCTAACCGCATTTAAAGCGCCCTCGCAGGTAAGGTGGACAATATAAGCCGGGCAACCCGTATAAGCCGCCATGTGCGCAAACCTGCCAGATGCTTCGGCTTCGGTAACTTCGGGTTGCGATAAGTAGTGATATAGAGGTGATAGTTTTCCTTCTGATTTGTGCTTGGCAACAAGATAATCAATCATATCGCCGTTGGTGGCATGGGCTGTAACCATCCCGCCTTGTTTTTTCACCTCCTGCATCAAGCCAACCATCTGGCGGTCGTCAACCATCAAAGCGCCCTTGTAGGCCATAAAGGTTTTGAAAGAAGTAATGCCCTCCTCCTCTACCATTTGCTTAATCTCTTTTTTGGTATCCTCATTAAAATCAGTCACCGCCATGTGGAAACTGTAATCGCCAACGGCGTTGCCTGTAGCGCGGGATTGCCATTCGGTTAAAGCATCTTTCAGCGAACGTCCCTGCGTTTGCAATATGAAGTCAATCACAGTTGTGGTACCGCCATACAAGGCAGCGCGGGTACCGGTCTCGTAAGTATCGCTGGAAAATGTTCCCATAAAAGGCATTTCCAGATGTACATGCGGATCTATCCCTCCGGGGAAAACCAGCATACCTTCCGCATCGATAACCTCATCAGCAGCAACATGTAAATTTTTGCCGATGGTTTTAATGGTTTCGCCTTCAATAAATATATCAGCAAGGGTATCAGCACTGGCCGTAATAATCCTTCCGTTCTTAATAAGTACCGACATTGTAATTTCCCTCCTCCAAGTTTGTTATTGTGATAGTTTCAGGCTCAAGGGCAGGCATCAATATCCAATAAGCCAAACCCGAAATAAAGAACCCGGCAAACCAGGCATAATTGTAAACGTATACCAGCCATGGCCAAACGGTATTTGCAGGCAATACTTTGATAATGGTTAAAAAGCCGGGTATATTGGGCAGGATACCCAACAGTAAAGCCACAATGGCATAACCATTAAATCCATTTTTAAAACTGTAGCGGCCGGTATGCTGATAAAGTTCATCTAGATGCAGGTTTTGCTTACGGATGAAATAATAGTCCACAATCATAATTCCGCCAATTGGCCCGAGTAAGCCCGAGTAACCTACCAGCCAGGTGAATATGTAACCGGTTGGGTCGGCAATTAACTTCCAGGGGAAGATCATAATACCCAATATACCAGTGATATATCCGCCTGTTTTAAAGCTTATTTTTTGTGGCGACAGATTCGCGAAATCATTAGCCGGACTTACAATATTAGCTGCAATATTGGTAGCCAGCGTAGATAAAGCCACCGCCAGCATGGCAAAGCTCACCAGTATTTTACTATCAAACCTTCCGGCCAGCACAACCGGGTCCCATATCGTTTGGCCGTAGATAATAAAAGTTGCCGATGTAACCACCACACCAATGAAGGAGAACAGCGTCATTGATGTTGGCAAACCAATAGCCTGCCCCATCGACTGTGCCCGCTGACTTTTAGCATACCTTGTAAAATCGGGAATATTTAAGGACAGCGTTGCCCAAAAACCAACCATACCTGTTAGCGACGGCAGAAAGAAAGCCCAGAAAGCGCCATGTGTTTTAAATTTAGATGGCTGCGCCAATATAGGCCCTAAACCATGCCCGGCAGATATAGCCCAGAACAATAAAGCCAAAGCCGCAGCAGGTAAAAAGAACGCTTTGAAAACCAAGAGCTTTTTAATACTATCAACTCCAAGGTAAACCAAATACATATTAAGGAGCCAAAACAGCACAAAAACAATAGCCGGCCCTGTTTGCAATGACCATGATACCGGAAAAACCTGTGGTAGCGTAGCAATAGCAGGCACCCACAATTTAACCATTTGATACAAAGCAAACCCGCCAATCCAGGTTTGGATACCAAACCAGCCGCAGGCAATAACCGCCCTCAGCATAGCCGGGATGTTCGCGCCTTTTGTACCGAAACTTGCCCTTGCAAAAACAGGGAACGGGATACCGTATTTAGCACCGGCACGGCCATTCAATATCATGGGTAAAAGCACAATACTATTGCCCAGCAATACGGTTAGGATGGCTTGCCACCAGTTCATGCCGCCTTCTATCAGTGAACTGGCCAGCATATAGGTAGGGATACACAAACTCATGCTGATCCATAAGGCTGCATAGTTCCAGGTACCCCATGATCGTTTGTCCATCGGTACCGGGGCGAGGTCTTCGCTGTAAAGCTGCCCGTCTGTTTTTGCCGTTGTGCTAAATTGCTCTGCCATTGTGATTTACAAATGCTTAATATACATATTCATCTGCTATACTCAATGCTTTCGATATAATTGCCAGCCCTTCATCAACCTGTGCTCTGGTGATAGATAACGGCGGGGCAATAAACACATAGTTCCACCGCACAAAAGCGTACATACCCAGTTCCTTGATCTTGGCAGCCACTTTATTCATAATGGCCATTTCATCGGGCTTGGCGTTAAATGGCGCCATTGGTTCTTTGGTATTGCGGTTTTTCACCAGTTCAATACAACCCAGTAACCCCGTATTCCTGAAATCGCCGATTGATGGGTGTATCAATTTCATTTCTTCAACCTGCTGTTCAATATATGCGCCCATGGCTGCGGCGTTTTCGATCAGGTTTTCGTCTTCATAAATCTTAAGTACCTCAACACCAGCCGCGCAGGTTACCGGATGTGCCGAATAGGTTAACCCCAACATCAGCGGCCTGTCGTTATAATAATCGGCAATGGTATCGGTTACAATCAGCGCACCCAGTGGCAAATAGCCCGCGGTTATGCCTTTGGCGGTGGCAATCATGTCGGGCACAACGCCGTGCACATCAACACCAAACCATCTGCCAGTTCTACCAAATCCGCTCATCACCTCATCGGCAATTAATAAAATGCCGTGTTTATCGCATAGCGCACGGATCTTCTGTAAGTAATCGGGCGGGTACTTAATACAGCCTGATGAGCCACTTTCGCCCTCCATTAATATGGCGGCCACATTTTCAGGGCCTTCAAACTCAATTACTCTTTCTATATGACTTACACACTCCCGGTTGCAAGAACTAATCTCTTTCCCCCAGGGGCAACGGTAGCAGTACGGATCTTCTACATGTACAATGTTCGGTGCCTGCTGCGAATCGGCAGCTAACTTCCGCGGATCGCCCCCGGCCGTCATTGCCCCGTAAGATGAGCCGTGAAATGCCCGGTACCGCGCAATAATCTTATGTCTGCTGGTATACATACGTGCCAGCTTAATGGCATTTTCAATAGCTGTAGCACCGCAAACTGTAAAGAGGGTTTTGGTGAGGTTGCCCGGCGTAATCTCGGCGAGTTTTTTACCGAGGTCGCCGCGTGCTTTGGTAACACAACCCGGCGTAACATAGCTTACCTGCTGCATTTGCTCAACCACCGCCTGCGTAACCCGCTGATTACCGTGACCAATGTTCACATTAATCAAACCTGACGAAAAATCGATATAACGCTGACCTTCGTAGTCGTATAGGTAAACCCCTTCGGCATACTTTACCGCAATGGGGTTAATGCCTTTCTGTTTACTCCACGAAAACAGGGTGTAATCCATGCTGTTCTGGATAATTTCTTCGGCTTCGCTTAGTGTTTCTGTGGTTTGCATATTGTTAAGTAGCTAATGTTCAATATTTTGTTAATACACTATTAAAGTTAACCAACACTTATTTCAAATTCAATTTTTAGTGTTAAATCTGAAACTATATATTTTAGATAAATGAGTTTAAAATCTCATTTAATCAATTTATTACGAACTATAATCTTAATCAATACTTTGGGCGTTCCCGCCTATCGGCGGGCCGCGCTTTCCGTTGCAAGTCCTCGCCTGCAACCGCACATTCCCCATCCTGCTGTGGGCTTTCCACTGCAATCGCTAACGCGGCCTGCGCACCCGCTGTCGCAAGTTTAGCGCAGCGTAACTTGTGACTTATACTATTGTAAGCTTTCAGCTTACCGTAAGGTGAAACCTTACCCAAGTACCACCATCCCAATGATAATCGGGACGGTAGCGAAGAACAAAAAGCTCTACAACTATCCAACCACTCACCATTCAACCACTCACTACTCACCTACCCTCAACTCATCCAGTTCACCCCTGCATCAGGGTTCCATTTGGTGGTTGATTTTTTAAGCTTAGTCCAAAACTCAATTGAACTTTTTCCGGTAATATCCCCAACGCCAAATTTGCTTTCGTTCCAGCCACCAAATGAAAACGGCTCACGCGGAACAGGTACACCAACGTTAATACCGATCATACCTGCACTGGCATTGTTGATGACATGCCTTGCGGCACCGCCATTCTGGGTAAACACCGATGCAGCGTTGCCATAAGGATTGGCATTTTCAATCGCCAAAGCCTCATCCAAAGTATTGGTACGCATAATGCTGATCACCGGTCCGAATACTTCTTCTTTGGCAATATTCATTTCAGGTGTTACATAATCAATCACCGTTGGGCCGATATAGAAGCCGTTTTCTTTACCGGTTACTTTAATATTTCGGCCATCCACCAGTATTTTAGCGCCTTGCGTTTCGGCATCGGTAATGTATTTTTCGATACGGTCTTTTGACTCCTTGCTGATTACTGCACCCAGATTATCGCCCGGTATCACCTTATTGGCCTCCACCACAATCTGATCTATGATATGATCCACCTTACCCACAGCTACCATTGCTGATGCTGCCATACACCGCTGACCGGCGCAACCACTCATCGAGGCGGTTACGTTTTGCGCCGTCATGCCCGGTATGGCATCGGGTAATACCAATAAGTGGTTCTTTGCCCCTCCCAAAGCCAGGCAGCGTTTATAGTTATAAGTAGCACGGCGGTATACAATCTTGGCTACTTTAGTTGATCCCACAAATGATACTGCCTCAATATCGGGGTGATCGCAAATAGCTTCTACAATGGTGCTATCGCCATGCACTACGTTAAATACTCCATCGGGTAAGCCAGCCTCTTTTAATAGTTCAGCTATTCGGCCAACACTTAACGGCACTTTTTCTGATGGTTTTATCACCATGCAATTACCCAACGTTAATGCATTCGGGATAGTCCAGTTAGGCACCATGCTCGGGAAGTTGAATGGTACAATAGATGCAACCACGCCCAGCGGCACATATTCGATACGGCATTCAATGCCTTTGCTTACTTCGAGTAGTTCGCCGGTAATGAGTTGGGGTAATGAGCATGCAAACTCAGTCAATTCAATGGCTTTCTCAATTTCGGCAACGGCTTCGGTATAGGTTTTGCCATTTTCCTCCTGAACTAGTCGGGCCAGTTCTTCGAGGTTTTGCTCCAGGAGGTATTTGTATTTAAAGAATACCTGCACACGAACTTTTATAGGCGTTTGCGACCATTCTTTAAAAGCAGCCTTTGCCGCTTTAACGGCCAGATCCAAATCATCAGCTCCCGATAAAGGAACTTGCGATAATAAATTCCCGTCAATCGGCGATACCACATCCAGCGAAGCGGATGTTAAGGCATCTGTAAATTTCCCGTTGATATAATTTTTAACCTTCCCGTATTTCATGATAATTGGTTTATATCAATTATTTATACCCGATAAGATCTCTATCGATTTGCTAATTAACCCATCAATCGTATCCTGTGGATTCTTTGAAAAATCGCCGGTTACCCGATTGGCCAGTATGGCATTTAAACTCAACACGTTATGCCCAAGCAATGTTCCTAAGCCATAGATGCCGGCTGTTTCCATCTCGAGGTTGCTGATGCGGTTGCCTTTAAATTCAAAATCACCCAGCGTATCAATAAAGCCTGGATTACTTAAACCTAAGCGCAGCACCCTACCCTGCGGACCGTAGAACCCCGGAGCAGTAACCGTAATGCCGCTATAAAAGCCTTCCTTAAAATGCTTAGCTAAACTTTCGCAGCAAGCCGTCAAATAAGGTTTCGCAACTTTAGTACTTAAGCCTGTTTGCTCAATAAAGGCATCCAATATTTCCTGATTGGCTATATTATTCGGTACATCATAAAAGTTCAGCATATTATCTAAACCTAAACCGTAGCTTGATAACAGAAAGCTATCAACCGGGATCTCCTTACTCACCGAACCAGATGTACCGATCCGTACAATATTCAGCTGTTTTAAATCTGCCTTAATACCGCGTGTTTCAAAATCAATATTATGAAGTGCATCAAGCTCATTCAGTACAATATCAATATTACCTGTACCTATGCCGGTAGAAACCACGCTAAGCCTCTTTTTACCGATGTAGCCCGTATGCGTTACAAATTCGCGGTGCTGCCGTTTCACCTCTATCCTATCGAAATGCTTGCTTACCTCAGGCACACGTTCCGGGTCGCCAACGGTTATAATATTGGTGGCAATTTCTTCGGGCAGTATATCTAAATGGTAAATAGCTCCCCGGTTACTCAATATAAGTTCGGAAGTAGCAATCGAATCTAATTTTTGCATTTATTATTAATAAAAAAAACAATTAAACTTAAATCTAACTATTAAAAACAAAAAATGCAATTATTCGGATCTTTTTATAAATCAAATAATTGCATTCTTTCTTTTGCGAAACGCAGCAGTATCGTACCCTGCTATCTCAAAGGGCCAAGATTTGGCTGTGCATATTTCAGTATCTTAAAGTTGATATCTGTTTTGGTTTGATAAACCCCTTCTATCGGTACAATATGTTCATTTACAACCGCAACCAGGTGACTGTTATCGCGGCACATTAAATCTACCACGATGTCAAAATCGCCCGAAGTGGTTGCCAGGAAACTAACCTCGGGTATGTGTAACAACTGATCTGTAACGTTTTGAATCAAATTTGCGGGTCTTACAGCAATCTTAACGTGTGCATAAGCATGGAAACCTACTTTTTCGGGGTTAACCCGGCCAACAATTTGTATAGTTTTATCTTCAATAAGCTTACCTACCCGTATACGGATGTTGCTGATTGATACATTCAGTTTCTCGGCCATCACCGTAAAAGACATTCTGCCGTCTCCTTGTAAGAGCATTAAAATTGATAAATCTAGATCGTCAAGAGGGGCATTATTCTGATTGGAAGAAGGTGATAAACTCATAAAATATTAAATTTTACTCGCTAAAATATATAGAATTTCAGCTATTCTTATAAAAACAATACACAAAAAGCTTACTTTTTATAACGTATACGTTTCAGAATATCATTTGCGCCCGTATTAATAATTATTAGGCATAATGTTGCACTGCATTATTAGGCCATTGTAATAATATTAAGCCACCATTAAATTTTCGCGTTTTATGCTAAAAATACGCTGTTATGCGTTATATTACGTTATAACTAACAAACATTATCACGGTCAATTCCGTTAGCATGGCAGTCCGTTCAGAAACAATCCAGAATCGTTTTTTTACTTTGTATATTATTACAGATTAAATATTGATATGGAAAGATAATTACTTTGATTTTAAGCATTTACCTAATACTATTTTAATTTGTTACTTTCTTTTTGGAATTATATCATTGGTTTAGTCTCGCCCAAGCGATTGATGCCATCGTTTTTAAACTTTTCTACATTAAAAATTTCAGGCTGCCTATTCTTTATTTTTTTTCCGTTTTTAAGCTTCGCACAACAGAGCGCTACCCACGTAAGCGGTAAAATTGTTGATGCCAGCACCGGGCACCCACTTTCTTATATTAGTATTAGTTTTACCGGGAGTAAATACGGCACCAGTTCAGACGACCAGGGAAACTTTACGTTAAGCGCTCCTGGCCAGTTTAGCCGGGTTACGTTTTCTTATGTTGGTTACCAAAGTTTTGTTAAAACGATTACTCCTGGACAAATGAACGAATTGCAGATCCGCCTGCAAAAAAGCCAAACCCAGCTTAACGAAGTAAAAATAACATCAGGAAAAAAAACAAAATACAGGAACAAAGGAAACCCTGCCGTTGAATTGATTCAACAGGTGATTGACCATAAAAAGCAGAACCGTATGGAGAGTGCTGATTATATTCAGTACGACCAGTATGAGCGTATCGGTTTATCATTCTTCGACATCCCGGCAGGTTTAATGAATAACTTTTTGTTTAAGAAGTTTAAGTTTATGCTTGATACCACGCCCAATGTTTATGGGCTGAAACCACCTATACTTCCGGCATATTTCAATGAGAAATTTTCACAGGTTTATTATCGCAAAGAGCCGAAGAAGTTAATTCAGCAGCTTAATGCACAAAAAGGGGTTAACATTATTAAGTTTATTGATACGGCAGGTTTGGATATTTACCTGAACCGGATGTATGGTAATAACATTGATATTTATGAGAACAACATCTTTATTATCAGCAACCAGTTTTTAAGCCCTATTGCCGATCACTCCCCCGATTATTATAAGTTTTTTATTACGGATACCATTCAGCAGGATGGTAAGAAGTTGGTTGAACTTAGCTTTACCCCCCGTAACAAAGGCGACTTACTCTTTGAGGGAAAATTGGCCGTTACCCTCGATGGCCGCTATGCAGTACAGTCGTGCGAGTTGAATGTGAATAAGCAGATCAACATCAACTTTATCCGTACGATGAAGATCACGCTTGATTTTCAACTACATCCCGATGATAAATATTACTTAACCAAGAGTGATGTTAAGGCCGATTTTGGAATTTCTAAAACCAAAGGAATGGGTGTATTTGGCGAGCGAACGGTATTTTTTTCTAACTACAAATTAAACTCGCCCCAGCCAGCATCGTTTTATGATGGCAGGGAACTGCAAACTGCCCCTAATGTGGCGCTACAGGATAGTACCTACTGGCTAAGCCACCGAACTGATACGCTTACAGCCAAACAAAACGAGGTTTATGATAAGGTACATAAGCTCGAAAAAATGAAGGCTTATAAAACAGAAACCAACCTGGCTTATGCCTTAACCGGTGGTTACATACCTTCATTTGGGAACAGAGTAGAATTAGGCCCGGTAGGTGCCATATACTCATACAACAGCCAGGAAGGCTCGCGCGTGCAGGTTGGCGGGCGTACCACCCCACAATTTAATAAAACTTTATACCTGCAGGGTTATGCAGGTTATGGCTTTCGCGATCATATTTTAAAGTATGATGCTGCCGCGTATTTTTCATTAAATAAAACACAGTTCTGGCGTTTCCCTAATGATTATTTTAAGATAAGTTACCTGTATGATCTGGGTGTACCGGGCGAAAACTTCGTGATCAATAATGACCAGCAGGCGCTTGCTTCTTTCCAATCTGGAAAAACAGATTATTGGTTATATAATAAGATTTTCCGGTTTGAGTATGTGAAGGATTTTGAAAACCATTTCTCTTATAATATAGCCTTCAAGAACTGGAACCAACAACCCGCCGGTACCCTGCAGTTTCAATATAACGACCCTGCCGGAACGCTGGTGCATAACTTAACGGTGAGCGAAATTGACCTCGGCTTGCGCTTTGCCCCGCACGAAAAGCTTTTGCAGGGTACAGAATCGCGCCATACGATCCATAGTAAATATCCGATCTATAATTTACAGATCAACCAGGGCATTAAAGGCGTGCTTAACGGCTCGTACTCCTATACCAATATTGGTGGTACTATTTATAAGCGTTTTTACATGTCGCAATTAGGTTATGCTGATGTTAAAGTGCTGGGAAGTTATTTAATTGGTAAAGTACCTTTCCCGCTGTTAAATATCAGCCCGGCTAACCAATCCATAGCCTATGATCCAGATGCATACAATAAAATGGATTACCTCGAATTTGTGAGCGATCATTATGTGGGCTTCAATTACACCCAATGCTTCAGTGGCTTTTTTCTGAATAAAATACCGTTGATCGAGCACTTAAAATGGCGCGAATATTTATCATTTAAAGCGTTATACGGTGGGCTGAGAGCCGAAAATGATCCGCAGAACTCAGCCGGTTTGTATAACTTCCCGATTGGTACGGGTGGCGCTAATGGTACTTATGCACTGGGCCACACACCATATATGGAAGCTGGTGCCGGTATCGGTAACATATTTAAAGTTTTCCGTTTTGATGTGATCAGAAGGTTTAACTACCTGGATCATCCGGATGTTTCTAAGTACGGTATCAAATTTAGCTTCGGATTCGATTTTTAAGCTATCAATTACAGATTCATTTTACCGGCAAATTTCAGATTTGATTTAACATAACCGGGTCAAAAAAATATACATAGGGGCATTAGCCCCTATTTTTTTAACCTTTACTTAACAAATCCTAAATCTCTCCAGAATGTTACGTTATCATAGCGGGAATACTTTACATCAGAATTCCTATGAAACAAAACATACAACCCGCAATATTGAGCCGCAAGGTGGCCCGTGTTGTGTTCAGCATAAATCCCGCTGTACTTCTCCCCTGCGATAAATCCACAGCATTAGAGCCATTTCTATATTAACCGGGGTACAATATTGTAACGCCTAACCTCATTTAAAAAAAATGGTTACAGAATTTCTGTACGCAAGGCAAACAATAGTTACACCAATCAACTTTTTACATTAATGAAACATTTACTTTATATCATATTAATACTGGTTGCTTTTGGAGCTGATGCGCAAGTAAAAACAGATACTACGACTAAAAAGAATATTCCGGATACGCTTAAGAAGGACCTTTTTACCGCCCCCGATACTGTTAAAAAATTACATAGTAAACCCTGGGCGCTTGTACCACCGGCTGTATTGGTTGGTTATGGTATTACCTCGTTTTTTGCTCCGCCTTTAAGGCAGTTAGATCATTCTATTTATGATGAGACCGCCAAACATGATTTTGTTCCATCCGCTCACTTAGAGAACTTTTTTCAATATACACCAGTGGTTTTGGTATATGCCGTAAACTTGGTGGGTATACACGGTAAAAACACATTTGTTGACCGTACGCTTATCTACGCGCTATCGCAGGGAATGCTAGAGCTAACCGTATTTTCGTTAAAGCACGCCACGCACCGTTTAAGGCCAGATGGTTCCGATCGTTATTCATTCCCTTCCGGCCATACGGCCAATGCGTTTAACGGAGCCGAGTTTATGTCGCAGGAGTTAGGCGGTAAATCAATTGCGTTTAGTATTATCGGGTACACTTTTGCTACCACTACAGGTGTTTTCCGCATCTATCACCAGGATCACTGGTTTAGCGATGTGATTGCCGGTGCGGGTTTCGGTATATTATCTACCAAGGGCGCTTACCTGTTGTATCCATATATCCGTAACGCTTTTACAAAACCAGATAAGGATAAACCTAAAAATCAGAGCATCCCTCTTGATCAGCAAAAGCCCAAACAATCTAAAAGTAAGATCTTGTTGCCGTCTTTTCAGGATGGTACGTTTGGGTTGCAGTTTGCTATGCAGCTGTAAAGAAATTACTTTAAATTACCCACAGATATACCCCTTATTAACGCTGTTGCAAGTTGCACCGACTTAGTGTTCCCCTAATTTAGCTACCGTGTACCCACATCTTTTAAGCTACTGCAATTTATACCCCTTATTAATGTTAGGCGTGGTAGCACTGTCATTGCATTCCCCTAAATTAGGGGAACACTAAGCCAGTACAATTTGCAAAAACCTTCATAAGGGGTAAAATGTAAGCTGATCAGACTTGTGGGTACACGGTAGCTAATTTAGGGGAAGGCAGTGACAGTGCTGCTACTTCTAACATTAATAAGGGGTAGAAAATCGTTGGAGAAGCTTATTAATTACGCTGGGAAACTTACTCCCGTAACTTCCTCCGCAAAATCCCAAAGTTTTTTAGCAACGGCTTCATCCAGGGCATGTGGCAATAGCACAGCCTCTGCCGGATAGCCTCTGTAACCACCATCCTGGTCTGGTCCGTAAAGTACACCGCCTTTTGCTTCCGGCTCAACAGCTGCATATAATGATGGCAATGCACCTTGCCATGGGTCCATCAACCCTCCTACGCGCTCAACAGCGGCAGCAAAGGCATCTGTATCCATGTGGCGCGACAGTTCGGTTTTGTTAGCGCCCGGTTGTGCAGCTATAGAAAGTACATTATCGCCAGTCGCTTCAATTCTGCGTTGTAATTCTAACGATAAATAAATATCAGCCAGTTTACTTTGGCCATACTCGCGCATAGCATCATAGTCTTTTTCTGATTTTAAGTTATCAAAATTTATAGCCCCGCGCACATAGGCCATGCTGCTTACCGTAACAATGCGCGAATTTGGGGTTGATTTAATTAATGGATACAACAAACCCGTTAGCGCAAAATGGCCAATAAAATTCACACCAAATTGCAATTCCCAACCTTCTGTGGTTTTGCTGGCAGGCGGGATCATTACGCCGGCATTGCTAATCAGCACATCCAGTTGTTGATGGGTTTGGAGAAAGCCTTCGGCGAATTGCTTTACGGAAGCAAGGCTTGATAAATCAAGTATTCCGGTTTCTAATGAACCTTTGCCTGTATGTTCTGTTATTTTGTTGAGGGTTTCGTCTGCTTTATGCTGATCTCTGCAGGTCAGTATTACATGCGCACCGGCTTCATATAACGCTAATGCTGTTTCATAACCGATACCTGCGTTGGCACCTGTTACGATGATTGTTTTGCCGGATTGGTCCGGGATGTTATTTTTTGTCCACATAGTAAATTATTTTGTTGGACCAAAGGTCGGCATACAACAAACGCAGACTATACCGAAAAGAAACTAAAAAGTATAAAAATCAATCAATTTTATCCTGCCTGAATTTAACCGGGGTTGTTTTGGTTCTACTCTTAAAGAAACTTGAGAAATGATTGGGCTCTTCAAAGCCCAGGCTCCAGGCTATTTCGGCAATGCTCCAATTGGTGCTTTTAAGCAAAACTTTAGCCTCTTGTAGTATCCGTTCATTAATTAATTGCGTGGTGGTTTGCCCCGTTATTTCTTTTAATGCTTTGTTTAAATGGTTAACATGCACGTTCAATTGTTTGGCAAATGCAGATGGTGAACTCAGTTGCATAACCTGGTTACTGTACTCAATCGGGAATTGCCGCTCCAGTAATTCTGCAAATATCGAGGTAATCCGTTCGGCAGCGTTAGATCCTGTGGCCGAATTTCCTGTAGCCGGTTTCATTTTCTGAGCATCATGAATCAGGCTCATTAAAAGATTACGCAGCAGGTCATATTTGTAAACATAGTCGCTCTGTAGTTCGTCAAACATTCTCGAAAACAGATCAGTAAAGTTATTTACTTCAAGTTCTGCTAAAGGTATCACCGCATTATCAACAGACTGAAAAACCGGGTAATCTTTGATATTGCCAAACCTGCTAAAAAACGCCTCAGTAAATATGCAGATGTAGCCGCTTTGCTTTTCGGTTACCCGTTCCCACAAATAAGGAACCATTGGGTTGGTGAATACCAGCACCGTGCCGTTTACCTCGATGCACTGATCGGCGTAATGAATTTTACTGTGCCCCGTAACCAAACTTATCTTGTAAAAATTGCGCCTGCTATAACTCACCTGCTTGTGCTTAGGCAGCAGCATATCCTCGATCTTAAAAATATTGAAGTGCCCAATTTCATTATTAACCAATTCTGGCTCGCGGCTAATGTGTTTATAGAACGACTGGTACCCGATTACTGACGACATAATCAAAGCTACAAAAATCAAATAAGTAAAAACGAATTTGCAACCGTATAAAGCAGCCTGCTAAAAAACCAATGAATTGGTATCTTAGCAACATTAACAAACCCCTTGCATGAACAAATATTTAGCCCTGCTAACACTTACTTGCAGCGTAGCAATTAATGCTGTAGCACAAAACGGCCCGCCTGCCGGCCCTGCCCCTAAAAATCCAATGCCGATCTCTAAAAGCCGTATACTGGCGACAGATTCTTCGGTTGTTACCCATCATGAGGTAACCATTAAAGGCCAGAAAATTGCTTATACCGCCACTACCGGCACTATGCCGATTTGGGACGAAGAAGGCCGCCCTGCTGCTGGCGTATTCTATACTTTTTATGAGCGCGATGGTATAACCGACCGGTCAACCCGCCCGTTGGTGATCTCTTTTAACGGTGGCCCCGGCACACCATCTGTTTGGATGGAGCTGGGTTATACCGGCCCACGTTTGCTGAATGCTGATGATGAAGGCTACCCGGTACAACCTTACGGCATCAAGGAAAACCCGAACTCGATACTGGATGTTGCCGACATTGTTTATGTTGACCCTGTAAATACAGGTTACTCGCGCCCCGTAAGCAAAGACATTGCAACAGGACAATTTTTCGGTGTTAACCAGGACATTAAATACCTGGCCGAGTGGATCAACACTTTTGTAACCCGTAAAGACCGTTGGGCATCACCAAAATTCCTGATCGGCGAAAGCTATGGTACAACCCGTGTATCTGGTTTGGCCTTGGAACTACAGGATGCACAATGGATGTACCTTAACGGTGTGATACTGGTATCACCTACCGATCTGGGTATCGAGCGCAGCGGCCCGGTTCAGTCAGCATTAAAACTGCCTTATTTTACGGCTACCGCCTGGTATCATGGCATGTTACCGGCCGATCTGCAAAAGAAAGACCTGACCGAAGTTTTACCTGAGGTTGAAAAGTTTACTATTGATGAGCTGATCCCAGCCATGTCTCGTGGTGGTTTTATTGATGATGCAGCACGTAAAGCTATGGCAACCAAAATTGCCCGCTACAGTGGTTTGAATGAGAAAGTAGTTACCGAAAGCAACCTCGATGTAGCTTATGATTTGTTCTGGAAAGAATTATTGCGCGATAAAGGCTTCACCGTTGGCCGTTTAGATTCGCGCTATAAGGGTATCGACCGCCAGGCTGGTGGCACAAGCCCTGATTATAACGCCGAATTAACCAGCTGGCTGCACGAGTTTACGCCTGCCATCAACATTTACCTGCGCGATGAGCTGAAATATAAAACCGATTTAAAATACAACATGTTCGGCTCTGTATGGCCATGGGACGATAAAAACAACCATACCGGCGAAAACCTACGCCAGGCCATTGCCGAAAATCCGTATCTGCACTTGTTAATCCAGTCAGGCTACTATGATGGTGCCTGCGATTACTTTAACGCCAAATACAGCCTTTGGCAGCTTGACCCAAGCGGCCGCTTAAAAGACCGTCTGAAATGGGAAGGTTACAAAAGCGGACACATGCTATACCTGCGTAAAAACGATCTGGCAACTGCGACAGAAAACCTGCGTACGTTTATCAAAGAATCGTTACCAAAACCTGGGCAGGCAGCTAAATATTAATTATTAATAGCTTTATCAGCCATCCGTAAAACCAAAAGAGACGCATTGAAAGCGTCTCTTTTGGTTTTATATATCTTGTCAGTTAATGGTTCTTTTGCCGCATCTGCCGGCCGATCTGTACTAACCATAAAACAAACAGCAAGGATAAAAAAAGCATAAAGCTGATTAATAACAGTACACCTACACCCTTTGTATTTTGAGCATTAGATGCTACATCATTATCTGCTGCCAGAAGCGGATATTCTACCATCAGTAAACAAGCGCTTACTAAAATGGAGAAATAACGGAGCTTAGTTTCCATAACCAGATCGAACAATAGTTTGTTAATACCCCGAATTAGCTATTGCGTAAGTGGGCTTTAGTTTACTTTCTTCAAAAACAGGCAGCGCGAAATAAAATACAGATCCGCCTTCCCTACCCTTTTCGGCACGTACAGAGCCTTCGTGATCTTGAATGATCTTTTTAACCAGGTACAGCCCTAGCCCTTTGCTGTTTTTATGACGGATGGCTTTTTGATCGCAGCGATAAAACTTCTGGAATACCTGTTGCTCTTGTCCGCAAGGAATGCCAATTCCTTCATCGTGTACGGAAACCTCGATGTTGTTGCCCACAAAAGCAGTTTTGATTTTAACATGCGAGCATACCGGCGAAAAGTTTACCGCATTGGTAATGTAGTTGATCAGCACCTGTATAATCTGGTATTTATCGGCCCTTACAAAAACAGGTTCGACACATTCTTTATAAAAACGGTAGCTGGTATGGATGGTTTTCATCTCTCCCACCACAATATCAATCAGTTCATGAATATCAAAAACGGTGAGGTTAAGCTGTTTTACACGCTGATCGTCATGCGAAGAGTTCAGATATTCTTCCATCACCCTGGTCATGCTATCAATATGCAGATCAACGTTATTTAATATTTTCACAGGTTGCTTGTTCAGGGTTCCGGCAAACTGGTTAATCAGCATTTGGATATTCAGCTTAATGATGGTTAAAGGTGCACGTAATTCGTGGTTTACAATAGCCAGGCTCATGCTTTCTTCAATCACCTTTTGGGTCATATCTTCAATAGCGCCAATCATCTGCTCGGCTTTGCCCCATCTGCGATAGTACAATACACCCGTTATGCGGATCCATTTGGTTTTGCCCTTGGGGGTAACTACCTTAATCTGCTTTTCGAAATTGGCCCCGTTAAGGCAGGCCTGCTGTATTTCAAAAATAATACTGCGCCGCTGCGATGGTGGTATCAGTTTTAAGATAAGCCATAGCCCATTCTCGCGGGTGCGCGGCAACTCGAGCATTTTCCGTGCTTTACTGCAAAATGAAAGCTTGTTTGATGCCAGCATTAGCTTCCAATATCCCATATAGGCGCCTTCGCCAGCATATTCGGGTAATATCCCAGATTTGTTGATCGTGATCTGGCCTGGTCTTTTCTCGGGTAATAGTTTTTCTTCCATAGAGCTCTTTCGCTTTGTAAGTTGATGTAAAGTTCACATCCGAAAGGGCGTTTAGCAATGTACCAATTATGGTTTCAGTAGTATAAATTATCTATTATAGATTTATGCATTTTGACAAAACCCTGTACATAAGCCACGATATTTCGCCTTTACATAGTAAATAATGATATATCGCTATTTTTTTGGTCATAAATTAAATATAAAACACTGAATATCAAATATTTAAACATAGGCATAGATTTAATATAAGAGCTTACCTATAATCTAAGCTATATGAAACACCTGCATGAGTATTTACAACCTATCGGCAAAAAAGTAACAGAGAATAATTCGTTTAGTCTGCACACCATCCAGTCGTTTTGCAATGAAAGGCAGGTGGACAACTTTAATGATATTAATAATCATTTTGCCATAATTTGGATAACTAAAGGGAACGGGAATTACCGGACAGATCTTTATTTAGATAATGCGGATAACAACTGCCTGCTTTTCATCAAACCCGGGCAATTGCACACCGTTTGTTTCAACAGTACAACCGAAGGCTACATATTCTCATTCTGTAAATCTTTTTTAGGCATTGAAGACCACGATTCTGAGTTACTGCTCAGAAGCCTGTCGCAAATGTTTAACATGCAGTTTCTGTTGTTAGCCAATGATACGCTTGCAGAAATGCACAACATTACCAAACAAATGGTAAAAGAGTATAACGATCTTAATTTGTATCGTGCCGAGATATTAAGGCGCTATTTCAAGATCTTCCTCATCTATGTGAGCAGGCAGATTGAAGAACCACAGCCCGTAGCTAAACACTCGCGCAATATTGATTTGTTGCAGAGCTTTGTTGCCTTGCTCGAACAAAATTTTAAAAGCCAGAAAATGGTTGCCGATTATGCCGATCAGTTAGCCGTAACACCAAACTATTTAAATGAGGTGATTAAAAAGATTACCGGTTACCCTGCGGGCTATCACATCAGGCAGCGTGTGGCATTAGAGGCCAAAAGAAAAGCGGTTTACGCTGATGTAGGCATGAAAGAAGTGGCTTATGAGCTTGGTTTCTTTGACCTGGCACACTTCAGTAAATTTTTTAAGAACACAACAGGTATGAGCTTTTCCGACTTTAAAAGAAACCGCATCAACCTAACAAGCCCGATGATTATTAATTAATTACACCTTTAAAACCAAACAATGATTGCGTACACATTTAAAGCAAATAGTTATGTTTGGTTAAATAAAGGGAGATTATGTACAATGATATTTTATTGGACTTTGGTTTAAACACAGCTGATTATAGCATTAGCAGCTTTGGTTCGGGCTTAATAAACCACACATTAAAAGTATCGGGCCGCGGCGAAGACTTTATCCTGCAGCAGGTTAATACTGATATTTTTAAATCGCCCGGGGATATTGCAGACAACATTGTATCCATACAGCAATATCTTAAACAAATAGCTCCTGATTATCTGTTTGTTTCTCCTTTATTGGCTAACAACGGTACTACACTTGTTAAATCATCCAATGGCGAAGTTTACAGGTTATTTCCCTTCGTTAAAAATTCACATACAGTTGATTTTGTCAATGATGAAAAGCAAGCTTATGAAGCAGCCCAGCAATTTGGACGGTTTACCCGCCTGCTGAAAGATTTTGATATTGCCAGCCTCAAGTACCCATTATCCGATTTCCATAACCTTAACCTGCGATGGAACCAGTTTATAACAGCCTGCAAAAACGCCGAAAAATCCAGGTTCGATACTGCCTTTGCAGAAATAAAACAGGTGCATGAGCATCAGGACATTTTGAAAACCTATAATCAGCTAATTGAACACAACGAAATTCCGTTGAGGGTGATCCACCACGATACCAAGATCAGCAATGTGCTGTTTGATGACCAGCAAAACGGACTCTGTGTAATTGATCTCGATACTGTGATGCCGGGCTACTATTTAAGCGATGTTGGTGATATGATGCGCACCTACCTATCCCCCGCCAATGAAGAGGAAACAGACCTGGATAAGATCTGCATTCGCGAAAATATATTCGTAGCCATTCACAATGGCTATTTATCAGAAATGGGTGATGCCCTGACACAAGCAGAACGCCGGCACTTCACATTCTCGGGCCAGATGATGATCTATATGCAGGCCATCCGCTTTTTGACCGATTATTTTAACAACGATGTTTATTACGGTTCGCGCTACACCGGCCATAATTTAATGAGGGCAAAAAACCAGTTAAAACTACTTTCTGAATACAAAAAAACAGTTGCCGGGATTAAGCTTTAATAAGCAAACTGTATTGTCAATATATTATCAACTTAATTGTTACAAAGCGCTGTTATACGCTTTTAAAGCTATGTTTTAATCGTGATTGATTATATATCTGCCTGATTTATTGCATTATAGATAAAAGTTTTATAAAAAAGTACTTTCATGACAAACCAATTCTATTAACCCTACGTTAAACCCACACAATTTTCACGCTATAAGCAGCGTTTAAATTGCAATATATCTACAGCATCTATGAATTATTTTCCTGACCCAAAACATCTGTTAGGATTGCTCCAGGAATTATTGGAGCGGATCAAAAATTTGAGTTCTTATGCTTATAGTGAAAGTAACGCATTTGCCTTAAATGTACTGAACAGAAAACGCCACGAATTAATAAAAGCACTTGATTTATTAGAATGGAGCAATGACGACGAGATAGTGATCCAACAATCGAGCACAGACAACGCCATATTACTTTGCTACCGTCAGAAAAAACAACGCAGTCTTCACGCAGACGGTTCCCTCGCCGATTTTTATAAGCAGGGCATTAACGGGCTACAAAGAGAAGTTGAAACTTTTATTGAAGTGGTAAGCCGCTTTCTCAGAAAAGAGAAAAGCGCTTAACAACAAAATTTCCCAAGGGCGTGATGTTAATCACGCCCTTTTATATTTCCCTCCTGTTTAATCACATATTTTAATCTGCTGCTGATTATACCCTTTATTCAAGCTTTTGCAAATTGCAAAGGCTGTAGTGTTCCCCTAAATTAGGGGAATGCAATAACAGTGCTACTACTTCTAACATTAATAAGGGATAGAAAATCAGGCTAATCGAAAGTGGGTACGAATAACCTGTTCCAAGTTATCTTGATTCCTATCTCTTGATTCTATTCTTGTCATTTTTCCTTTCTCTTTTTGTCCTTAATCTTTTAACTTGTAGTTTTAACCGAAACATCAAACTACGACTATGGCACAAATGACTACCCTTTCGGAAATCATCAACAAACTGAAGGACGAAGGTTATACCGAAGATTTTAATATAAGCGGTGATTGCATTGCCTGCGCTGGTGATGCAGTAAGATTACATCCCGAACAATTTGTGGTAGACAGGCATTTCCGTTTCGAAGGAGAATCGAACCCGGATGACGAGGCTGTGGTTTACGCCATCTCTTCTATCGACGGTAAAACCAAAGGCACACTGGTAAACAGCTACGGTGTGTACAGCGACCAGCTGAGCGACGATATGGTTAAAGCCCTGAAAGACCGCAAAGACCTGTAAACATTTAACGCCCTATGATTATGGCAGCAGATACCAGCAACCGCGAAATTATAAGCACGAGGATCATAAACCATCCCCAGGAAAAAGTCTTCAATGCATGGACTAACCCCGACCAGCTTAAAAACTGGTGGGGGCCAAACGGCTTTACCAATACCTTCCACCAGTTTAGTGCCACACCCGGCGGCCAATGGAACTACACCATGCATGGTCCCGACGTCCACAATTACGAAAACGAAAGCGTTTTTGAAGAAATTAATGCTCCCGAACAGGTTGTCATTTATCATACCAGCAAGCCTGAATTTCACCTCATCGGCACCTTCGAAGCCGTTGATGATCAACATACCAAGATTACCTTTCACCAGATCTTTAATGAGGCAAGCGTTTACGAAGCGGTAAAACATATTTGTATCCCGGCCAATGAAGAGAATTTGGATAGATTGGAAAAGGTGTTGGAGGGATAGATTATGGAGAAAAGATAAAGGACTTTGAGACAAAAGAACAGACTTGCTATTCGAAGTCTTTTTACGATCGTATAAAAAAGCCTGTAGTCGCTAACTACAGGCTTTTTTTATGCACTCCTATTTCATTCTCAATCAACAATTATCTTTCCAATGTCATGTTAAATTAAATTGTATACAATTTAATTTAACACAATATATATTTGTACCATAATCATCATGGCAATGGATCTTTTAAAACTCGAAAACCAGGTATGTTTCCCACTGTATGCACTATCGCGGAAACTGACTTCTGTTTACCAGCCGCTTTTAGATGAGCTGCATTTAACCTACCCGCAGTACCTGGTGATGATGGTTTTATGGGAACACCAGGAATTATCAGTAAAAGAAATTGGCGCAAAACTGCTGCTTGATTCGGGCACTTTAACTCCCCTGCTAAAACGTATGGAAGAAAAAGAATTTCTTAAACGCAGCAGAAGTGCGGCAGATGAACGGATAGTACTGGTTGCCTTAACCCAAAAGGGTATTGAATTAAAAGATAAAGCTCAACACGTCCCCAATGCTTTCAGGTGCCATATCCCACTGGGCGACCAGGAATTACTGACTTTCAGGGATATGCTTAACAACTTGCTTACAAAAACAGAATCAACCATAAATAACAATTAATAATAGAAATCATGTCAGTAAAAGCTTTGTATACTGCTGTAGCTACAGCAAAAGGTGGAAGAAATGGTCATGTATCATCTTCTGATGGCGTATTAAATTTAGAAGTTAGAATGCCTAAAGAACTGGGTGGTGCAGGTGGCGCTTATACCAACCCTGAGCAATTATTTGCTGCAGGCTATTCAGCTTGTTTTGATAGCGCACTTAATCATGTTATAAAAGCAGAAAAATTAGATATAACCGATACAACCGTAAGGGCCCATGTTGGCATCGGTTCTAACGGAAATGGCGGCTTTGCCCTGGTAATTACCTTAGATGTAAATATCCCTGGTATTGACCAGACAGAAGCTGTTGCACTGGTAGAACAAGCGCATCAGGTTTGCCCATACTCTAACGCAACCCGCGGTAATGTAGAGGTTACTTTAAACACTACTACTGTACCTGCAGCAGAGTTTTAATAAGCACTTGAATTTAATATATAGAAGCCTGTAGCTAAAACTACAGGCTTTTTTTATTTAATCATCGCTCTTTTTATCCTACGCTCTTCTCCTAAGTCCTTCCTCCCAAAATCCTTTGTCTTTTCTCCAATATAATCCAATTGTAAACTTGTTTCAACTATATGTTTTAAACAATTGTTTTAATCAATCGATTGAATAAATTTGACCTGTCATTTAAACGAATGACAAGTTCATTTATTCAACACAGATTATTACATCATGGCCGAGACCGGGTTTAAAAAATGGATTATCACCATTACAGTTATCACAGCTTCGCTGCTGGAGCTTATTGATACCACTATAGTAAACGTATCTATCCCCCAAATTCAGGGTAATTTGGGCGCAACGCTAACAGATGCAGCATGGGTTGTCACGGGGTATAGTGTGGCTAACGTTATTATTTTGCCTATGTCGGGCTGGCTGGGTAGTTTCTTCGGGCGGAAGAAGTATTTTCTGGCTTCTATCATTGCCTTTACCATTTTCTCTTTTTTGTGTGGCAATGCGCATAGTTTAACAGAGCTGGTAGCTTTCCGGGTTATGCAAGGTGTTGCGGGCGGCGGTTTATTATCAACAGCACAGGCTATATTATTAGATACCTGGCCACGCGAGCAAATTGGTACTGCTACTGCCCTATTTGGTTTGGGGGCTATTGTTGGCCCAACCATAGGCCCAACAATTGGTGGTTACATCACTGATAATTTCTCGTGGCCCTGGATCTTTTACGTAAACCTGCCTGTAGGCGCATTAGCTGCAACATTCACCTACACGTTTGTGCGCGAAACACCAAGCGATGGCCGTGGCAAACCCATCGATTGGTGGGGTATCGGCTTGCTGGCCGTAGCCGTAGGCAGCCTGCAAACCATATTAGAAAAAGGCGAGGATGAAGATTGGTTCTCTACCACCTATATTACTATACTTACGGTAATGGCAGTATTGGGCACTTTGCTGTTCATTTGGCGAGAGTTAAGCACAGATCACCCTATCGTTAACTTTAAAATTATGCGCTACCGCAGCTTTTCGGCTGGTATGGTAACTTCATTTGTACTGGGAGTTGGGTTGTACGGATCAACATTTGTGTTCCCGGTATTTGCCCAGGGCTTGTTAGGTTTCTCGGCCCAGCAAACAGGGCTTATTTTGTTGCCGGGTGGTATAGTTACCATTATTATTATGCCATTTATGGGGATGATGCTTAACAAAGGAGTACCCGCTCAAATACTGGCAACCGGAGGTATGATCCTGTTCTTCGTTTTTTCCTGGATGCTCAGCAATTCAACCCTGGCTACCGGCAATACCGATTTCTTTTGGCCGCTGGTAATCAGGGGTGCTGCCATGTCTTTATTGTTTGTACCGTTAACCACGCTTGCTATCGGTGGTTTAAAAGGTGCCGAAATTGGCCAGGGTGCAGGTTTAAACAATATGATGCGCCAGCTGGGTGGTTCATTTGGTATTGCCGGGTTAACCACGTTAATCCACATTCGCCAGGCAGTACACCGCAATAATCTGCTTACCAATATTAATCCGTATAACCCTTATTATGTGCAGCGCTTTAACGGTTATGTACAAAACTTTTTGGGTAAGGGTAAATCCATGTCAGATGCTACACACATGGCTTACGGCGCTATGGAAGGCACGGTAGTTAAGCAAAGCATGCTACTTACTTATAACGATGCTTATTGGATAGTTGGTATGGTGATGTTGTTCTCTATCCCGCTGTTATACCTGGCACCATTTAAGGCACAAAAAGCAGTAGCCGATACGCACTAAAACATTAAATCATATTTATGCCTGTAAATCATAAATTTGGGCATAAATATGATTATGATGAGTTCGACAGCAGAGATCACCACCGAAGAGAAAATAAAGGAAGCAGCCAAAGCAGTTTTTACACGCAAGGGCTTCGCTTCTACCACTGTGCGCGATATTGCTGCCGAGGCCGATATTAACCTGTCGCTGGTAAACTACTATTTCCGCAGTAAGGAGAAACTGTTTCAACTCATTATGACAGAAACCATTCAGCAACTGTTCGATCAGATACAACCCGTGGTTAATAACGAGGAAACCACTTTGGGCGAAAAGATAGAGTTGTTGGTTGGCCACTATATCGATATGATTTTACAGAACCCCGATTTCCCGTACTTTATGGTGAACGAGGTTATGTCGGGCTCAGTAGAGTCACCCATGGTGAATAACATTAAGAATATCCAGAATTCTATATTTGCCAAACAGGTTTATGCTTTAAAAATAGAAGGCAGGTTTGATTTTGAACCGGTACATGTGATGATGAATATGATGGGGATGATCATCTTCCCCTTCCTGAGCAAAAACGTGATCATTAACTCGGGCGCGATGAATGATCAGGAATTTATCAGCACTATAACAGAGCGCAAGCGCTTGATTCCAATCTGGATGAAACAGATGCTCGGCATTTAGTATAAATTATCAGATATTCTTTTTTAACTGTTTCAACTACATTTCATAATTGGTTATATTGGTGGCATCAATTTATATCCCTTTTTATGAAATACCTTTTATTTATGCTGATGCTTTTGCCAGTGGCATTAAAAGCACAAAATAAGCTTACTAATCAGAATCTGTTTGATACCATCCCTACCCTGCCCGACCATTACAAACAACGGGTAGAACAGTTTAGCCACGAGCCGGTTACCACGGGTCATATCATTTTCCTCGGAAATAGCATCACCGAGATGGGCGACTGGAAAAAAGCTACAAATGATACAACCGTTATTAACCGCGGCATCGGCGGCGATGTTACTTATGGCATCTTGAAACGCCTGGATGATATCGTTGTAAGAAAGCCATCAAAGTTATTTATCCTGATTGGCATTAATGATATCAGCAAGGATATCCCCGATGCCGTAATTGCAGATAACTACCTGAAGATTGTAAATACGATCCACGCGAAAAGCCCTGCTACCAAAATCTACGTGCAAAGCATTTTGCCATTAGACCCAACCCACGATCGTTTCCCGCAGCATTACGATAAGCAGGAACATGTGATCAGCGTTAATAAACTGATTAAAGCCAATGCAGGTGCAGGTAATTATACTTTTATCAATATTTACCCGCTGTTTTTAAATAAAGAGGGTCACCTGGATAGCCAATATACCATTGAGGGTTTGCACCTAAAGCCAGAATCATATTTGGTATGGGTTAAGTTTTTGAAGGATAAGGGGTATTTGTAAAGCACATTTTATCAACGCCGTCATGCTGAGGCACTCGAAGCATAAGGGTTGGCCTCTACACCATGCTTCGAGTGCCTCAGCATGACAGGCCGTTTTAAAAGATAGTTCTACCCCCAGGCTTTCCTCAAAAACCGCAACCAATTGCCATGCATCATGTTTTCAATATCAGCCTGGGTATAGCCGCGTTTTTCAAATAAGCCGATAAACTTCTGTAAGTCGCTAATCGTTTCCAGATCGTAAGGACATTGTTCGCGGCCGAAGGCACCGTCTAAATCTGTGCCCATACCAATATGCAGGGCATTGCCGGCTATCTGGCAGATATGGTCGATATGGTTAACAGCAACTTCAAGATTACAGTTCATACCAACCGGAGTTGATTCGCCCCTAACCCAGTTGGGCACCATCATCCAGGCATCAAGGGCGGCTCCTATAACCGCACCGCGATCTATCAGGGCTTTAATTTGCTCATCACTGTACTGGCGGTTATGGTTCACCAATGCACGGCAGTTATTATGGCTGGCCCAAACGTGGCCGTTAAAATGATCCAAAGCTTCCCAAAAACTATCATCACATAAATGGGTGGCATCGAGGATGATGTTCAGGCGCTCCATTTCTCTAAGCAAAGCATGCCCGGTTTCGCCCATAAAACCTGTGGCATCTGTACCTTGTGCATACCTACCCGGGCCATAGTGTGCAGGGCCAACAGCTCGCAAGCCTGATCGGTAAGCGGTTTCGAGGTAACTTATATCAACTATCGAATCAGCTCCCTCCAAACTCAAAATATAACCTACAGGCTTTTTATCATTCGGTTGACCATCGTTCCATAGCATGATATGGTCTTCCAACGTTTCCAGATCATTAACCTGCACCATTTCGCTGCAGGCTTCCATGGTTTTATACCAGGCCAGTTGCCCTTGCGTTTGCGCCCAGGCTTGTTGTGGCGAATGCCAGCCGGGCAAATGATTATCCGGAGCTGCAAAACGTGCAATTTGCGTAGCCACCACCAATCCAATATTACCTTTACGCAATTCGGGTAATGATACCGTTGCTTTAGCACGGTCAGGTTTATCAGTCAAACCATGTTCGCGTTCATTAATGGCCGAAACGGGTTGCCGCAAATCACGGTTCCATTCCAGGGCATTCATACTCAGGTCGAGGTGGGCATCTACAACAAACATCAGATGGTTATTTTGCGGTCGCGGGCCAGGTTTAGCCACTCGCCAGTTATGTTATTATCTTCAATAGTAATTACGCGCTCGTAAGCAGCCACAGTTGGGCAAACATGATATGGCAAGCCATATAGTACATCGCCTGGTTTATAGGTATGGCCCTTGCCGGCTTCCATCACCAGATGCTCTTCACTTTGGCTTATGGGTTGTAGTTCTGGGGCATTCAAAAACCTTACCCGTTTATCCAACGGGCTTTCTGCTGCGATTGATTTATGCCCCAGATCTAAACAGATCTTGGTTTCATCAGGCAAAGAGATCACGCGGGTTATTACCAATACAGCCGGGATAAAATCCTGTTCGGTAAAAGCCTCATCATAACCGGCATCCCAGTAAACAAACGTTCCGGGGCTGCAATCTAAGCCTTCTTTCTCTGCATAAAACGGAAAGGTTGGTGATCCCCCTGCGATAATCAAAGGTTTGGTTACACCTTGATTTTCAATATCAGCCTGTAGCTTTAATACCGATGCTAATATGGTTTCGCTTTTCATGATCCTTACATCCAACTCGGGCTCATGGATATGGCCGTCATAGGCATGCAGTCCAACAGGTTTTACGCCTTTCAAATTATTAGCCGTTATATAAAGTTCAACAGCTTTGGCATCAGGAGCTATTCCTGTACGGTTCATACCCACATTTAAATCGATATAAACCGGAATTTGCAAACCATTAGCTAATGCTTCAACAGAAATAGCTTCTGCTGCTGCGATATTATCAATTAAACAAGCATATTTAGTAGCCGGATATTTCTGGATCAGCTTAATCAATCTTTTAAGCTTAGGTCCAATCGGTTGATAAGCCAATAGCACATCAGGAGCCTGGCACATACCTAATACTTCAGCTTCGGCTATAGTGGCGCATTTAAATTTGTTGATGCCGGCTTTCATTTGCAATAATACAGGCTCTTTGCTCTTATGCGTTTTGATGTGCGGGCGCAGGCGCGATGCATCCTCAGCCACCATACCCACAGCCAGTTCGATGTTATATTTCACATTGTCCGGATATACCACCAATGCGGGCGAATCCAGCTGATCTATATCATCAATGGTGTACCAATCTTCTGATGCTTCGCTCATTATACTAATTCAAACATTGCTTCAATTTCAACCGGGATATTATCGGGTAATGAGCCCATACCTACAGCACTGCGCACGCCGATGCCGTTCTCTTTACCCCAAACCTTAGCAAAAAGCTCGCTACAACCGTTAATCACATAAGGGTGGCTCTCAAACTCGGGCACGCAATTAACCATGCCTAATACTTTAATTACACGTTTTATTTTATCAAAGCTGCCAATATTTTTTTTGATGGTTGCCAGCATAGCCAGGCCAACCTGCTGGGCGGCTTGTTTAGCTTCGTCCATATCAAGCGCATCACCTACACGGCCTATAATTAAGGTACCATCGTTTTGTACAGTACCGTGGCCAGAGAGATATAAATATTTACCATCAATTAAACATGGTTTATATACGCCAAGCGGCGATGGTGCGGGCGGCAATTGCAAGTTAAGCGCTTCAAAATTTTGATCAGGAGTATTCATTTGGTGTTCGTTTTAAGTTTTACAATAATACGTTTGTATTAAAACTTATCTCAATAAATATTTCATTTTCATTCATAGAAAACAATAAGCATAAAAAAAGGCGTCCTGGTTTCCCAAAACACCTTAAGTAATTTATCGCAAGAATTACTTATGCAAAGTAATGTACCATGGCAACACAAACAATGGTCACCAGTATAATGTACTGCAGTTTTTGTTCGATAGTTAGTGAAACAATAGCTTTCATTTTAATTAAGAGGTCTATAACCAAATATATAGGTGTGTAAAACACACTACAATAGTTAATATCATTTTTGTAATTAATTAAACATTTTTGGCGCTGTTTTGTATAAATCAAAATCGCAAAAACACTTTGCTTACCAACATTGTAATCAAACGGTTAACTTTGCGTGAAATTTTTATTGTATTACGCTATAAAAAAGGGTGTTTTCACCCTCTTTTTTCCGGTTTTCTTCCCGTTTTTATAAAAAAGCACCCTAAGCCTGTTTTTAACGCCAATGCGGTTTTTACTTCACACTGACGCTGCCATAGTTCCATTCCACCTAAAAACCATTACTTTTGTATTTGTATTATGAGTAAGCACGGAAGAATTTTAGTAGCCATGAGTGGTGGAGTTGATAGTTCGGTAGCATCGGTGATGTTGCATGAGCAGGGCTATGAAGTTATCGGGCTTACCATGAAAACCTGGGATTACGCCTCATCGGGCGGTAGCAGCAAAGAAACCGGCTGCTGCAGCCTGGATAGTATTAATGACGCCCGTGCCCTGGCCGTTGGCTATGGTTTCCCGCATTATATATTGGATATCCGCAGCGAGTTTGGCGATTTTGTGATTGATAACTTTGTTGACGAATATTTGGCAGGCCGCACCCCTAACCCATGCGTTTTATGTAACACCCACATTAAATGGGATGCCTTGTTAAAACGTGCTGATAAACTGGATTGCGAATTTATTGCAACCGGGCACTATGCCAACATCCGCCAGCATGATAATGGCCGTTACGTAATATCAAAGGGTAAAGACGAAAACAAAGATCAGTCTTATGTACTTTGGGGCGTATCGCAACAAAACCTTGCCCGTACTAAATTCCCGTTAGGCAGCTTTGCCAAATCAGAGATCCGCCAGATGGCGATGGATATGGGGCAGCTGGAACTGGCTAATAAAAGCGAGAGCTACGAAATTTGCTTTGTACCCGATAATGATTACCGCGCATTTCTTCGTCACAAGGTTGAAGATTTGGACGAACGCATTGGCAAAGGTAACTTTGTTTTAGAAGATGGTACCGTAGTTGGTCAGCATCAGGGCTATCCTTTTTATACTATTGGGCAACGTAAAGGCTTAGGCATTGCTTTAGGCCAGCCTATGTTTGTTACCCGCATTGATGCTAAAACAAACACCGTAGTATTAGGTACCCAAAACGAACTGGAAAAGAAACAAGCCTGGGTTAAGAACCTTAACCTGATTAAATATGCAAACATTAACGAGCCTTTAGAAGCTGTAACCAAGATACGCTACAAAGATTCGGGCGCACAAAGTACCATACAACAAATGGGCGAGCACATGAAGGTTGACTTTACACACAATGTTTCGGGCATTGCACCGGGCCAGTCGGCTGTGTTTTACGAAGGCAACGACCTGCTGGGTGGTGGCTTCCTGATGTAAAAAATCCGTCTCATTTATAGGGGAATGGAACCATTCCAGTAAGCAGCTGTTTACAATAAAATTTCATTAAAAACACGTCTCAAAATTCGTGTTTCATTTTCTTTGTGTTTATTTGCAGAAAATCGACCATTAATGGCAAAAAATTTACTGATAGTTGAGTCACCGGCAAAAGCCAAAACCATAGAAGGATACCTGGGCAAAGATTTCACTGTGAAATCGAGCTACGGCCACATCCGTGACCTGGTTAAATCTGAAGATGCTATAGATATAGCTCATAACTTTGAGCAGAAATATGAAATACCTGCCGATAAAAAACAAATAGTCAGCGAATTAAAGAAACTTGCTAAGGAGGCCGAAATGGTATGGCTCGCATCCGATGAGGACCGCGAGGGAGAAGCCATCTCGTGGCACTTGTACGAAACTTTAGGTTTGAAAGAAACCAATACCAAACGTATCGTTTTCCATGAGATCACCAAACCTGCCATTTTACGTGCTATCGATAACCCGCGTACCATTAACTATAACCTGGTAAATGCCCAACAAGCCCGCCGTGTCTTAGACAGGTTGGTAGGTTTCGAACTTTCGCCCGTATTATGGAAGAAGGTTAAACCATCATTGTCTGCCGGTCGTGTACAATCTGTTGCTGTTAGATTAATTGTTGACCGCGAACGTGAGGTAAATAAATTTCAGTCGGAAGCAGCCTTTCGTGTTGTTGCCATCTTTGGTAAAGGCCGCGAAAGCTTTAAAGCGGAGTTAGGCGAACGCTTCGACAAACAGGAAGACGCAGAGAAATTCTTACAGGATTGCGCTGCGGCTATCTTCAACATCAATTCGTTAGAAACTAAGCCTGCTAAACGTGCACCTGCTGCGCCGTTTACAACTTCTACCCTACAACAGGAAGCTAGCCGTAAACTGGGCTTTTCGGTATCACGTACCATGACTGTAGCGCAAAGGTTGTATGAATCTGGAAAGATCACCTATATGCGTACCGACTCGGTTAACCTGTCGGATACTGCTTTAAATGCAGCTGCACAAGAGATCAACTCGGCTTATGGTGCACAATACCATCAGTTAAGAAAATATAAAACTAAATCGGCAAGCGCACAGGAGGCTCACGAAGCCATCAGGCCAACTTATTTTAATGAGCACACTACCGATGGCGAACCGGCAGAAAAGCGCTTATACGAGCTAATCTGGAAGCGTGCGATAGCTTCACAAATGAGCGAAGCACAGTTTGAGCGTACCGTTGCTAAAATCGGTATCTCAACCCGTTCCGAAGAACTGGTTGCTAATGGTGAGGTAATGAAATTTGATGGTTTCCTGAAAGTATACCTGGAGTCTGTTGATGAGGATGAAGATAACCAGCAAGACGGTGACAACGCCATACTGCCACCTTTAACCAAAGGCCAACAGTTATCATTAACTGATATGACTGCTACTGAGCGTTTCTCTCGCCCGCCCGCACGTTATACAGAAGCAAGTTTGGTAAAGAAACTGGAAGAATTAGGCATAGGCCGACCATCAACCTATGCCCCTACTATATCAACCATCCAAAACCGCGGTTATGTGGTTAAGGAAGAGCGTGAAGGTAAGCAACGTAACTTTAGGGTATTAACTTTGAAAAACGGCGCTATCACCCAAGTAGAAAAAACCGAAACCACAGGTGCAGAAAAAGGTAAAATGTTCCCTACTGATATTGGCGCCGTGGTGAACGACTTTCTGGTACAGCACTTTAACGGTATTGTTGATTTCCACTTTACCGCGAATGTTGAAAAGCAATTTGACGATATTGCCCAGGGATTGGAAGAGTGGACTAAAATGATCCGTAAGTTCTATGATCCTTTTCATAAGGAGGTAGAATCGACTATATTAAATGCTGATCGTGCAAGTGGCGAACGCGAACTGGGTGTACACCCGGTGTCGGGCAAAAAAATGTCGGTACGCATTGGCCGCTACGGCCCGTTTGTGCAGATTGGCGAAAGCGATGATGAGGATAAAGTTTATGCCAGCCTCCGTGCTGGTCAAATGATCGAAACCATCAGTCTGGAAGAAGCGCTTGAACTCTTCAAACTTCCTAAAAAAGCCGGTGTTTTTGAAGATAAAGATATGACGGTTGCCATCGGTAAGTTTGGCCCTTATATTCGTCACAATAGCGCTTTCTATTCGTTACCAAAAGGAATTGATCCGTTAGAGGTTAGCGAGGACCAAGCTATTGAGATCATCTTAGAAAAACGTAAAAAAGATGCTGAAAAGCTAATGAAGACGTTTGACGAGAACCCGGATATGAAAATTTTGAATGGACGCTGGGGGCCTTATATCGAATTTGGCAAATTAAACGTTAAGATACCCAAAGGCAAAGAGCCGCTTGAACTTACTTATGATGAGTGTAAAGCACTTGCCGATGCGATGGAAAAAGAGCCTAAAAAAGCAGGCGCCAAGAAATTTGCGAAGAAAAAATAAAGCATACCGGACGGTTGTCTTATAAAAACCTAAGTCGTCATTGCTTTAAACCGCAATGGCGATTTTTAATTTAATAGCCCCGATAATTGATGTTACAACTCAAATATCGGGTAGTATAAAACTAATAAACGGCGCAGCCGTACATCTATGAAAAAAGACTTGCCTGATAACAACGTAGAAGATATAGCCATTGCCGTGGCATTGGAAAAAGAATCTGTAGAAAGTAAGATCTGGTACGTATACGTGATCAACTTGAAGGATGTGCAGATTGAAAATGTATTGATTACCTCAAAAGGCTATGGTGAAAAAAATGGCGAACACGTAAAAACCTCTGTACTGCGCCACATGATCCCTACTATTGAACCCGGAGCTTTTGCCCTGATAGAACCTATTGACGAAGCTACCTTCGGCCTTAATAATGAGTACTGGTTAAGCTACTACATCGGCAAAGAGATCTTCGATAAAAAATTCATCTTCCTGCCCGAAAGCATTGTAGAATCAAACTTTATCCGCCTGCCGGTTTTAAATAAGCCTGGAGTGATGATACGATAAGTTCAGTTGTCGGTTATCAGTTGTCTGTTGTCAGGGCTTTGCACGAGGTAGACTTTTCTACCGACAACTGATAACCGATAACTACTTACTTAATATTGCTTTCATAAATTTCTTCAAAAGGTTTGTTTCGTTGCTTTTGGAAGAGGCCGGAGAAGCGCCGGTCTATCGGTGTAAGGAGCTGAATGCATAAGCGCTTATCCTCATCGCTTAAATCATTAACCATCATGTGGGCTACTTTAAGCACAATGTCTTTGGCCTTTAGCAAAGTGGCTTCTCCCTTTTCTGTTAGCTTGAGCCGTTTAACGCGTTTATCCTGCTCGTCATCATATTCGCTTACCAAATCCCGCTTCTTCATCCTGATCAGCATATTGCTGCCGCTTGATAGCTCCATAATGTTATTATAGATCGCTTCTGACTTAATCGGGTTCTTTTGATTATAGATCGTTACCAGTATCCCAAATTCTTCCATCTGGTCGAGCCCTGTGCCTTCGAGCGCTTTATTTGAATAGGCAATATGGAATTTCCCAATTCTGCGCAGCAGGATTACTAACTGCCCGTTAAGATCGGGTTTTAAGTCACCTTTAGGTGTGCCATAGTTTTCGTGCTTTACACCTTGCGCCAACTGGTGCCGGCAAAAATCTTCAATACTTGCACCGGGATGTTGTGCTTCATAAGCTCCCCAAAGGTTTACAAGCTCTATTGTTTTATTTACTACCATTTGGTGGTAAAATTATAAAAAAATGACAAATTATATTTGATATATACTACCAAATGGTATAATATTGTTTATTATTTATCACCAAATGGTTTTAATTATGCAAATCCCTTACCTTTTTCCCACATTTCTGATGCTGCATTTAACAGCATTAGTACTCATGGCCGGCACAACCCTGGTAGATTACATGGCCTACACCTCACTCTGGAAATCTTTTGAACGAAGTGAGCGACCTGAAGCTTTATTAAATGTAATAGCCAAGCTGCCCCGGATAACCGGTATTGGTGCAGCCCTGCTCATTTTAAGCGGTATCGGTGTGATGGCTTTAACACATGGCGTTTTTGGCGAACAACTGTGGTTCCGCATTAAGTTTGGGTTAGTTGTTGTGCTGATACTCAATGGCCTGTTAATTGGCCGGAGACAGGGCAACAAACTCCGTAAACTGTTGCAGATTAGCGGACTAATGTTTACCGGCGAGGTAAGCCTTATTAAAAGCCGCCTCAACACATTCCACCTGCTTCAGCTGCTTCTTTTTGTGCTCATTATTTTTTTAAGTGCTTTTAAATTCAATTAACATGAACATTTTTATTGCAGGAGCCAATGGCGGTATTGGCCGCCACGCTTTAGAGCAGGCTTTACAAGCCGGCCATCATGTAACCGCACTGGTACGTAACCCGGCAAAGCTACCACTGGTGCATCCCAACCTCCATATTGTTACAGGTGATATTATGAGACTGGAAACTTTTGTACCCGAAATGGAAAACCAGGATGTAGTAGTATCAGCCTTGGGTGTAAACAGCGGGATGTTTAACGACAAACCTACTACCCTTTACTCGCAGGGCAACGCCAATTTATTAATGGCGATGGAGCAGTATCATGTGAAGCGAATTTACTGTATCTCGGCTTCGGCGTTGGAAATAAGCCCGGTGATACCCTGGTATGCCCGGTTTGCGGCAAAATACATTGTCCAAAAGTTACTTAAATACATGTATGCAGACCAGCGCATTATGGAAAGCACTGTAAAAAAGAGTAATGTTGAATGGACAATAATGAGGCCACCACAATTAACAGATGGGCCATTGACCGGGAATTATCGCGTAGCCATAAATCGGTTCCTGAAAAATTGCCTCAAAATATCCCGGGCAGATGTAGCCCACTTTATGATCGATAACCTCACTAATGAAGAGATAAAGCAGGCTACAGTTGAAATAGCTTACTGATTATGCCAGGTTAAAATATTCGAAAACACATTTAAATTAATCAAAACAATGGAACAAATATTTATCGATCGCTTTATTGTGCCTCAAAGCGCCAAAGCGGAGTTTACTGAACGTATGCAGATTAATCGCGACTTTATAAAAAGCCAACCGGGCTTTATTACAGATGATGCTTACGAGCGTACAGATGCAGATGGCAACTTTATTTGCATTACAATTGCTGTTTGGGCCTCTGAAAATGCACTCAGCAACGCCAAAGCATTAGTGCAGGCAGAGTATCAGAAACAGGGGTTTAATTTACCGGCCATGTTAGAGCGCCTCAATATTAAAATGGACCGGGGGCAATACAACAGGCTCGATACTAATAAATAACCCGCAACTTACTTAGCTTTAAAGAGCCCGTATTTTAAAATACAGTAAATAGCACGTACGCCATCCTTCCACCCTATCTTTTTGCCTTCGTCATAAGTACGGCCATAGTAAGAGATACCAACCTCATACAAACGCAGGTTAGGTACCCGTGAAAGCTTGATCGTAACTTCCGGTTCGAAACCGAAACGTTGCTCGGTCAACTTAATAGATTGGATCAATTTGGTATCGAACAATTTATAGCAGGTTTCCATATCCGTAAGGTTCATGTTAGAGAACATGTTGGAGGCAAATGTTAACCAGCGGTTACCAATGGTGTGCCAGAAAAACAAGATACGGTGCGGGTTGCTCCCCATAAACCTTGACCCATAAACCACATCGGCAAAACCATTGCAAATGGGTTTCAACAGATCATTATATTCGTGCGGGTCATATTCTAAATCGGCATCCTGGATTATGGTATAGTCGCCTGTGGCATGGGCTATGCCTGTGTGCAGCGCAGCCCCTTTGCCTTTATTAACCTCGTGCTTGTAGTATTGGATATTAAGATCAGGGTTTTGCTGGTAATAGTTATTGATAGCACCTTCTGTATCGTCTTTAGAGCAGTCGTTAACAATGATCACTTCTTTCTCAATATCATCAATTAATTTAACTGCTTTAATTTTATCTAAAATTAAGTGGATGGTTCTACTCTCATTATAAGCAGGAATTACAATTGATAACTTGTTTATTTTCATAGATATGTGTTGATGTGCAGCCCTATTTGTTTAATTATCGTTTTTACGCAATAATACGGGTGTTAAAATATAAAAATTATCCCAAACACAGGCAATACGGTTTTTAAAGGCACAACAAGCATCGTGCCCGACCTTTATTCAAATTAAAAATCACTAATTTGGCGGTATATAATCTACAAAATACCCATGCTCGAAAACTACGATCTGCATAACATAATGGTACTTGATATTGAGACTGTTCCGCAATATAGCAGTCACGACCAATTGCCAGAACTGATGCAGAAATTATGGGCAGCCAAAACAGAATTTAAGCGTAAAGACGAAACACCCGAAGATTTTTATACCAATGCAGGCATCTGGGCCGAGTTTGGCAAAATCATTTGCATTTCGGTCGGTATGTATACCAGTAACAATGGTTTCAGGGTAAAATCATTCTCATCCCATAACGAAAAAGAGCTGCTCGAAGAATTTGCCGCCATGCTTAACGGGCGTAATCCTGCCTTGGTGCTATGCGGTCATAATGCCAAAGAATTCGATTTTCCCTACATTTGCCGCCGCATGCTGGTTAATGGTGTGCGGTTACCTATCCAGCTTAACCTCAACGGCAAAAAGCCCTGGGAAATTAACCACCTCGATACCATGGAGCTTTGGAAATGCGGTGATTATAAAAACTACACATCATTAAGCTTATTGGCAGCTATATTTGACATCCCTACCCCTAAAGATGATATCGACGGCAGCATGGTAGGCCATGTGTACTGGGTGGAAAACCAACTGGAACGTATTTGCGCTTACTGCCAGAAAGATGTAATTGCTACAGCTCAGTTATTAAAACGTTTCCGTGGCGAGGATTTGATACCGGAAGAGTTGATCGTGTATGTTTAGTCTCGAGTTCTGAGTTGCGGGTTTTGAGTCCCGAAAGCTAAAGACTATTAACTATGAACTATCGACTATGAACTACTTTCCCTATCTTAGCCAAATACATTACACCAATGTCTAAAAAGAAAAACAGTAATAATTCTGTTAAGCAGGTACTAACCCAATTGGTGCTTGATGTTTTTGAGAAAAACGGCAATGTGCCGCTTAATTATAAGCAGGTTTCGGCAGCAATAAATGTTAATGACCCCGATTCGCGCGGCATTATCCTTGAAATTTTAAAGGACGAGGTTTTTAAAAGTGTGATGAAAGAAACCGCTCCCGGCAAATTTCAACTCCTTGAATTAAAGACTTTTGTTGAAGGCAAGGTTGATATGACCGCCGATGGATCTGCCTTTATCATTACCGACGAAGAAGGTGAAAGCGACATTTTCATCGCTCCACGTAAATTACGCAATGCCTTGAATGGCGACCGTGTTAAAATTTACGTTTACGCCAAAAGCAAAGGCCGCCGTAAAGAGGGCGAGGTTATTGAAATTGTTAAACGCTTTAAAACTGAGTTTACCGGTATCGTTAAACTATCAGAACGGTACGCCTTTTTTATTCCCGACGACCGCAAGATGTTGCACGATATTTTCATTCCGCTGAATGAATTGAACGGTGCCAAAAACGGCATCAAAGCCATAGCCGAAATAACCGATTGGCCTGCCGATGCTAAAAACCCGATGGGCCGTATTAAACAGGTTCTGGGTGCCCAGGGCGAGAATGATACCGAGATGAACGCCATCCTCGCTGAGTATGGTTTCCCTTTATCGTTCCCTAAAGAGGTTGAAGAAGAAGCGGAAGCTATATCGGATGTAATTTCGAAAGAAGAGATTGGCCGTCGCCGTGATTTCAGGGATACTTTAACTTTTACCATCGACCCGTTTGATGCGAAGGATTTTGATGATGCTATATCATTCAAGATTCTGGAAAACGGTAACTACGAAGTTGGTGTGCATATTGCCGATGTTGCGCATTATATCATCCCCGATTCGGCATTAGATAAAGAAGCTTTTGACCGCGGTACTTCTGTTTACCTGGTTGATCGTGTGATACCGATGCTGCCTGAGCGTTTGTCGAACGGACTATGTTCTCTACGCCCGCATGAAGATAAATTATGCTTTGCAGCAGTTTTTGAACTGGATGAGAAGGCAAACATCCTTACGGAATGGTATGGCAAAACGATCATCCACTCTAACCGCCGTTTTACATACGAAGAGGTTCAGGAAGTTATTGAAACCAAAGAAGGTGACTATACTACCGAGATATTAAAACTGAATGAACTGGCATACATCCTCCGCGATCGTAAGTTTAAAAACGGTGCCATCAGTTTCGAAACTACCGAGGTTAAGTTTAAGCTGGATGGACGTGGTAAACCTATCGGCGTTTATGTAAAAGAGCGCAAAGACGCCCACAAGCTCATTGAAGACTTTATGCTACTGGCTAACCGTAAGGTTGCCGAGTACGTAAGCAAAATGGGCAAAGGCAAACACAAATACACCTTTGTATACCGTGCGCACGATACACCTAAGCCTGATGCACTGGCCTCATTCGCTACATTTGCGGCAAGGTTTGGTTATAAGATCAGCCTGCGCTCTGATAAAGAAACCGCCAAATCACTCAACTATCTGATGAATGATGTAGAGGGTAAAAAAGAACAGAACGTGTTAACACATCTGGCTATCCGCTCTATGGCTAAGGCCATTTATACTACCAAAACATCGAGCCATTACGGTTTGGCTTTCGATCATTATACACACTTTACATCCCCTATCCGCCGTTATCCTGATGTAATGGTGCATCGGTTATTGTTCCATTATTTAAATGGCGGGCAATCGGCCAATGCAGAGCATTACGAGAAGCTGTGCCAGCATAGTTCTGAAATGGAGAAAAAAGCGGCAGATGCAGAGCGTTCATCAGTTAAATACAAACAGGCCGAATACTTGACCGAACAGGTGGGTACTATATTTAACGGTGTAATTTCCGGCGTTACCGAGTGGGGAATGTATGTAGAGATTATCGAGAATAAATGTGAGGGCATGATTCGCCTGCGCGATATTTCTGATGACTTTTACACTTTAGACGAGAAAAACTACGCCATCATTGGCCAGCGTAAAAAGAAGGTTTATCAGCTGGGCGATGAGGTACGCATCAAGGTTAAACATGTGGATCTGACTAAGAAACAGATTGATTTTTCTTTGGTGATTGATTAGGCTTTAATATTATATGACTACATTAAAAGATCTGCAGGTCATTATCGACGAGGCAGTCAAAAAACTAACATACCCTGCACACCCTGCAGATTTATACGAGCCGATAACTTACATTTTATCCATAGGCGGCAAACGCCTCCGCCCCGCCCTGGTACTCATGGCTTGTGATTTATTTGGCGGCGATATACAAGATGCAATTTCTCCTGCATTGGCTATCGAAGTGTTCCATAACTTTACGCTGATGCACGATGACATCATGGATAATGCACCATTGCGTCGAGGCCGCGAAACCGTGCATCAGAAATGGAACCAGAATGTGGGTATCCTATCAGGCGATGCTATGCTGGTAGAAGGCTATAAGCTGATGATGCAGGTTGATAACAGTATTCTGCGCCCGGTACTCGAGATTTTCAATAAAACGGCTACAGCCGTGTGCGAAGGTCAGCAGATTGACATGCAGTTTGAAGAGCAAAGCAACGTGCAGATTGAAGCTTACCTGGAAATGATCCGTCTGAAAACGGCTGTAGTTTTGGGTGGTGCTTTAGAAATTGGAGCGCTAATTGGCGGTGCTAATGAAAAAGATGCTGACCTGCTTTATACCTTTGGCGAGCAATTAGGTATTGCCTTCCAATTACAAGATGATATTTTAGACGTTTACGGCGATCCCGAAAAATTCGGCAAACAAGTAGGCGGCGATATTATGGCCAACAAAAAAACCTACCTGCTAATTAAAGCGCTCGAAACAGCGGATGCTGACACTTTAACTGAGTTGAACCACTGGCTATCCCTCAAAGAGTTTAACGCCCCAGAGAAGGTTGCAGCAGTAACAGCCATATACAACAAGCTACAGATTAAAGAGAATGCATTTAAAGCCATGCAGGCTTATGCAGATACATCTTTTAGTGCATTAGAAGCTATTAATTTACCTGCGGAAAGGAAGCAGTATTTGAAGGAATTTGCGGATGGGTTGTTGAGTAGGGAGAATTAGTCTCTGAGAGTTCGAGTCCTCTCTTCCGCATGAAAAAATAAAAGCCTCTTTAAGTAAATAAAGGGGCTTTTATTCGTTTACAGTATATTTTAATCAGATTCCGTATCACGTAATTCCTTAACTTTCCATTGTAATATGATCAACAGCTTTATCACTATTCATTTTAACAACTAAAATATACTGAGATATATCTTCATCAATAATAAAATCTAAAACAGCGAAAAGTTCATCCTCTTCATCGGGATAAAAACCTATTCTTCTCAATTTTAATACAGAAAGTATTTGCTGCTCAACTGACAGATTTTTGTCTGCATCTTTCAAAAGATTTTCCAACTCATCCTTATCAAGTTCTTCAGTGTGAAAATCTAAAAATTCCTTCACATCCTCACCATTCTTAAAATCATTATCAATTTCTGTTTGGGCAACATTAATAATTCCAGGCAAATCATCTAAATAGCTTTTTAAAATAAGAAGCTTTGCTGGTTCAATACTTTCTTCATTGAAGTTTATATCTAATTCAATACTTCTCTGCTCGAAATCAATGTCGACTTCGTAATAATCTGTTAAAGAATCAGAATCTATTTCATTAAAAAATGGGAGATTGACGATCATTTTGTGTTAAAGTTTGATTGGCTTAAACTTATCAATTTTCAAGATAATCGAACACAATTTTTTTTAATAATTCCCTTTCACCACTTAGTATTAGCTTATAATTATAATCATGGAAATGAGTGGTAGAATAAATCGTTTTATAATGACCAATAACTCCCTATTTCAAATTATCCACAAAAAACTCTGCTGCCAAATCCCCTACCTGCTTATGCACTGCATGTCTATCCACAGATGGGTCATCATTCATAATCATGCCGCCATTTTTCTTAAAATCGCCAACACCTTCATTCAGGAAAACGTAATGCCCTGCTTTACCTGGAACTACATAGAGTTTTGAACCTTTTATAAGTTGATTGAAATGTGCAGCATTGGTTTTAACTGGCGCTATACTATCGCTTTGTGCGCTTACCAGGTAAACAGGTTTGTTAATCCGGCTCACCTGGTTTTCGTTTACAAAGCCCTGTCCCATTGCCGGGGAAATGGCAAAGAATGCCTTGATCCGCTTATCCATTACATCGGGGCTCTTCTTATATAAGGCTTTGATCTCATCTACCTTAACAACACTCATCAAATTAGGGAACTCGGGGACGGTTGTTTCTTTAATACCTTCGGGTGTATGGCTAAATTTTTCAAACGCGTCCAAATCAATTTTACCACCGGCCAGTGCTATTACCGTAAAGCCCCCGATAGAGAAACCTGCAGCACCAATACGATTAGGATCAATTACAGGCCCGAAATCTTTATCATTTAACAGTTGTGTGATGGCAAAACTAATATCCAATGCACGCTCCCAGGGTGTTACAAAATCAATGGCTATCTTATTGTCATAAGTATTACCAAAATGGTCTACAGCGGCTACAATAAAGCCTTTTTCTACCAGTGCATCGGCCAGCCACTCTAAAGTAACACGGCCACCGCCTGTACCATGAGAGATCATTATTAATGGCTGCTTTTGCGGTTTTAAATGCGCATCACGAATAAACGGGATATGTACGAATGGATAAGCATAAGAACTATCAGAAGCCTTATAAGTATCGTTAGTTGGATACCATACTTCAGTAACAACAGGCCGGTTACGTGTTGCATCGTTGAGATTAAGTGTACGCCTGCCAATGGCAATATGCTGAGCCGCTACCCATAATGGACATAATAGTGAAACTATAAAGATGATTCTTTTAAGCATTGATCTATATTTTGATAAAGCAAATCAAGGCATTTACTATCGTTTCAGCTTTGACAAATGTCAATAAATCATTTTTTTGATTTCAGTCGACTTAGCGTTTCTTGCGAAATGCCCAGATAATCGGCAATAATTTTTGATGGCAGGCGCTGAATGAGTGAAGGGTTGGTATTCATCAGCATATTGTATTTCTGTTTAGCATCCATGGTAATCAGGCTTTCAATCCTTCTGATGGATGCGATGTATTCCCGTTCCAGGTCAATTCGATAGATCCGTTCCCAGCCGGGGAAGGTATCCAGTAGTCCATTAAAATCTTTATGGGTGATGTAGAGTATCTCAGATGGTTCAACACTTTGAATGTAGGCCATTGATGGCTCCTGCAAGGTAAAACTCGGGAAGGCCGTACCCACGCAATTCTCGAAGATCAAAAATCGTGTTGATTCGCGGCCGTCGGCATCCATCATATAAACCCGGCGGCAGCCGCTATTTACAAAATAACTGTAAGGAGCAACTTCCCCGGCATGTAGTAATATCTCGCCGCGTTTAGTTTTTCGATGTTTAAATTTACTGCAAAAGAGCGTCAACTGCTCATCACTAAGCGTAATATACTTGCTAAGGTATTGCTTTAACTGCCTGTATACATCTGCCTCCTGACCAATCATTGCTTAAATTTAAAAAATAAGCATGAAGGATGCAACGACGAGGTTTGATGCCTACAGATACAACCTCACCATTTGTCGCCATGAGCGGGGCTGATGCGCATAGTTATCCCACACATAAAATTGATTGGTAATCCCCTTATTCCAAAGCAGGTTACTAAACTCTACATTATTGGTTAAGAAGGGATCTGTTTGGCCGATGGTGAGTATAATTTCGAGCTTTTTAATGGCATCCAGTGCATTTTGGTTTTGCAAATTGGCCATAAACTGCAGCGGCATGTTGAAGTAAATGTTTTCGTCGTGATAGCCGTCGAGCAGATCTTTAAAATAACCTACGCCTTTAGTCAGGTCATAACGGCCGCTCATGCCTACCACTTTGTTGAACAGTTCGGGATGTTTCATACAGAGGTTAACTGCATGGTAAGCCCCCATACTGCAACCGGCAACTTCAATCTGCGCAGCATCGCTCTTAGCATGCATTAATGGGATAACTTCAGTCAGGATATATTGTTCGTACTGGATATGTCGTTTAATACGGTCGGCGGGGCTAATGGAGTGGTTATAAAAACTCTCGCTATCGACACTGTCAACACAAAAAATTTGCATATCGCCATTGTTAATACGATCTGCAAGGGCTCCTATTATGCCCCAGTTCTCATAATCATAAAACCGGGCCATACGGGTTGGGAACATCAATATAGGTTTACCTGCGTGACCGAAGATTAAAAGCTCCATATCACGCTGCAAAGCAATGCTATAACTTTTGTGATATTCCCGGTTCATTTAAGCGTTGCCTCCATCTGAATGAAATATCACTACTGTATATTAATTGAAGATAAACAAATGATTAACCATTAGCAGCAATTTGATTATTTACAATCCTTGCCCATAATTGATAGCCATGTTCGCTCAGGTGCAGGCCATCTTCCACAAAATACTCGCGTTTGGGGTTACCATCCGGCCCCAGCATTTCCCTAAATATATTTATAAAATGCCAGTTATTGCTGTGCTTTATTATTTCTGTTTCAATTATGTTATTGGTAAACTTAAACTGATCGGCCATGTGCCAGCGGTTTAAGCTTGGCTTCAACGATATATAATAGCAAGGTAAATCACCAAAGCGGGCCTGTGTTTTCACCATCAATTGCTGAAAAAATATAAACACCTCTTCGGGGTGCCTGCCATCTCCCAGATCGTTATCGCCGGCGTAAAACACTAAACGCTTGGGTTGGTACGAACTCATAATACGCTCAAAAAACCACACACAGGCTGCAAGCGTTGAACCGCCAAAGCCAAGATTAATGGGTTTAATATCTCTAAAATCGGTATAAAGGTTATTCCACAAGCGAACAGAAGAACTGCCGTAAAAAATGGTATCGGCCTCAAACCGCATTTTTAAACCATCTTTTTCGAGGCGCTTAACCTCATCTTCGTACCAAAACATTCAGTAATACAATAAATTTCAAAACTTTAGTTAAGCAATATGGACAATCTTTTCCTAATGTTCATGTTAAATTTTGAAACTTAACACGCGCTATTGCTGCAAAAAAAAGCCCTGATTACCAATTGGCAAACAGGGCTTTTTAAAATATGTTTAGCTTAAATTAAGCTGTAGCTTCTTCTGTATCTGTAGAAGTTTCTGCTTTTGGAGCCTTAGGAGCTTTAGCTGTTTTTGGAGCAGGTGCTGCTTCTTCTGCAACTTCAGTTGCCTCTGCTTTAGGAGCTTTTTTAGCTTTAGGCGCTGCAACTTCTGCTACCGGCGCTGCTACTTCTGCAACTTCAACTTCTTCTACATAAGGAAGAATAGATACGTAAGAGCGGTTATCAGCTTTTTTGCGGAACACTACGTGACCATCAACTAAAGCAAATAAAGTATGATCTCTACCGATACCTACGTTTTTATCTGGATTATGTCTGGTACCACGTTGACGAACGATGATGTTACCAGCTAATGCAGGCTGACCACCGAAAATTTTGATACCTAAACGTTTACTATGCGACTCACGACCGTTCTTTGAACTACCGGCCCCTTTTTTATGTGCCATTTCTAATGTCTTTTTTTAGGGTGAAACCTTTGATTATAATGTGATACCAGTAATTTCAATCTTGGTGAACTGCTGGCGGTGACCATTTTTCTTTTTGTAACCTTTTCTTCTTTTCTTTTTGAAAATGATCACTTTATCACCTTTAACATGAGACACGATCTTAGCTGAAACTTTAGCTTTAGATAAATCAGCACCAAGCTTAAATTTACCTTCGTTTTCAGCCAATAATACTTGGTCAAATTCAATACTAGCGCCTTCATCTCCTTGTAAGCGGTGTACAAAGATCTGCTGGTCTTTTGCAACTTTAAATTGCTGTCCGGCTATACTTACTATTGCGTACATTGGTTAATATTATTTTGTTTTAAAATTCGAGGTGCAAATATAGGCATTACGTTTTAAATATGCAACGCTGCCTTGTTTTTATTTCTGCTGATGTATTTCAGCTTCATCTAATACCTTCTGGATCTCCTTAATCAATCGCTGGTTGGCATCTTTTAATGATGGATCTCCATCAAAAGCATCGTCATACAATACAGTCTTGCTTTTCTTGGTATAGTTAAACTGGATAAAGTATCGCGGCGAAACTACCTTAATAGTGGTATCGCGCTTAGTTTCATCAACCGGGAAGTTCCAGAAGCCCAAATCAGATGCCTTACGGTGCAGGTACAATAACTCGTCTTTGCTTACACGCAGGTGCTTTTTAATCAGCTCACCGCTCTTGGTCATGTATTGATACTCGCCTGTTTTAGAGTTATACGTATTAACCAGGCTATCGCCTTTACCATATTTAAACACGATGGACTGAAAATCGGCAAATTTGTAAGGCGCATTTTTAACCATCATACCATAATAGTATAGGCAATACACCAGGAAAGGCACCACTACTGTTGCGGCAAGGAAGATTTTTTTGAAACGATTAGACATTAGTTATTTTATAATGAGTGAAGGAGAGAATGATAGAATGAATATTAAACAGTTAAAGTTTTTCTGGCTGATGATACTACTTTTAATATTTCATTTGCTTCTGCAAATAACGCTTGTATACTATTCTGATCTATAATTTTCGCCTCTATTAATATTTCCATCCAAAACAATGATTCATCGGCTTCCTCCACAACAATTGATAATTTTGAATGAAATTCGGCTTTTGATCTCGCTCTGCATGCGGCCCTATAATTAGCGCCAACCGAAGATGATGACCGAAGCAATTGCCTGCCAATGATCTTTGCTTCTTCTGTTTTGGGCAAAGTTCTAAAAAGATTTATATTATCAACAACAAATTTCTTGGTGCGGCTCTTAAACTGCTCAATAAAGGCCTCTTTTTGAGAATTGCTCACGTTTTTTACAGCTATATGATATTAGGAAAAGGTTTATTTAAACATTGGGGTCTCTATTCTATCATTCACTCACTCTATCATTCTCTCATTATTACCCTCACCCAGCTCCCCTTCCCACTTACTCACCACTGCAGTAGCCATTGCATTACCGAGCACATTAGTTGCAGAGCGGCCCATATCCAATAATGGATCGATACCTATTAATAAGGCCAGTCCAGCTTCGGGAATACCGAATGATGCAATAGTGCCTGCAATAACCACCAGCGATGCACGCGGCACACCGGCTACACCTTTACTGGTAAGCATCAGGATAAGTAACATAGATAATTGCTGAGAAAAAGCCAGATGGATACCATACGATTGCGCCAGGAACAGCGAAGCAAAAGTCATATACATCATAGAACCATCAAGATTGAAGGAATAACCCAAAGGCAGCACAAAGCTTACAATCTTATTATTACAGCCAAATTTTTCTAACTCAACCAGTACACGCGGGTAAGCGGCTTCGCTGGTTGAAGTACTGAACGCCACCAGGATAGCATCTTTAATATTGTTAACCAAAGTAAATGCCCTGTTACGTAATACAATGAAACCCGCTGTAATGATGAATAACCAAAGTACCAGCAGCGAGAAATAAAACTCACTGATAAATATGGCGTATGTAGATAATACACCTAAACCCTGTTTGGCAATAACAACAGTGATAGCGCCAAACACAGCGATGGGTGCCAGTTTCATTACATAACCGGTTATTTTTAAAATCACATGAGCAAAGGCATCCATAGCCTTAATAACCACCTCGCCTTTCTCACCAATAGCACCTGTGGCTACACCGAAAAATAAGGCGAATACCACAATCTGTAAAATTTCATTATTAGCCATCGCTTCTATAAAGCTCTTCGGAAATACGTGCCCAATAAACTCGCGCAGCGATAAACCTGCCTGTTTAATATCAGTACCTAAATGACTATCGGGCAGTGGTAAATGCATGGCTTCGCCTGGTTTAAACAGGTTAACCAGTATCATACCTAGTAATAATGACACCAGTGTAGCACTTAAAAACCAAAGCATGGTTTTACCACCAATACGGCCTACGGCTGCAATGTCGCCTACTTTGGCCACACCAACTACCAATGTGGTGAACACCAACGGGGCTACTACCATTTTAATGAGGCGTAAAAATATATCGCTTAAAACACTAAAGCCGGTTAGTTTGTCTTCCCGTAAGGTATCATTTGTTTTACGGATGGTTACCTGGGCAGCTCTTTGCGTTTTTAGGGTTTTGAACTCGGCCACAGTAGTGTCTTTCATCTCTACCAGGCGGGTATCAATGGCTTTAATCTGCGCATCGGCCGTGCTTATGTTAGAGTTTATTTTATCTATTACCTTTACGTTGTAGATATAACCGGTAATAACGCCGGCAACAAGGGCAATAAAGATAAATAAGGTGAGTTTATTTTTGGTCATGCAATATGATTAAAGGGACGAAGCTACAATTTATAAATATTTTGATGAAATTTTAGGTTGGATGAGTATACCCACTTACGGAATAAGGGAAATTAAGACAGAATTAAAGCATTTAAGCCCTGTACAGCTCAATGATTTGTGCCTGCGCATGGCTAAATATAAAAAGGAGAATAAAGAATTACTGGCTTACCTCCTCTTTGAAGCGCACGATGAAGATGCTTTTATTGCCAGTGTAAAGGCTGAAACAGGCATGATGTACAGTCAGCTGAGCAGCCCAAGTTACCAGATGGCAAAAGGGATACGGAAGATATTGCGTGTGATAACCAAGCATATTAAGTTTATGGGATCTAAACAGGCTGAGGTTGAATTACTGCTTCAGTTTTGTAAAGATTACCTGGATTATGCTGATCGCAGGTCGAGTTATAAACCCTTGCGACAGATTTTAATTCGACAGCTTACTAAAATAAAGGCAGCAATTGGTAAATTGCAGGAGGATTTGCAGTTCGACTACCAGCAGGAGTACAATGATTTAGTGATAGATGCCGACAAAAAATTGAACTGGATTAACAAGTCTGAATTTTTGATGTAACATATAGATAGTGATGCTGTCTAAACCTTAAACTAAACAATAAATTACTCGTGGCTGATAAAGATGCTGCCTTCAAGCAAATATTTGAAGCTAACTCCAAAAAGATATACCATTTGTGCTATGGTTACACCGGCGATGATGATGCGGCGAATGACCTGTTACAAGACACCTTTTTAAAAGTGTGGCAAAACCTGGATAAATTCCGCAACCAGGCACAAATATCAACATGGATTTACCGTATTGCAGTTAATACCTGCCTTACTTATTTGCGGTCGGAAAAAAGACAGGCAAAAGATGAACTGACTCCATTACTCGCGGAAACGCGCCGGGAAGAATTTTCGGAAAAAAATGAGCAGGTGGCTTTGCTATATAAATGTATCTCGAAACTGGAAGAGACGGAGAGGATTATAATAACGATGGTATTAGATGAGTTACCATACCCCGAAATTGCTGAAATTTCGGGTATATCAGAGGGGAACCTGCGCGTGAAGATTTATCGTATTAAACAAAAATTAACAGATTTATATAACCACTATGAAAGACTTTGATCACTTATTGTCGGTATGGCAGGGACAGCCAGCCAACGATCAGCTTTCTGTGGACGATGTGCTAAAACAAGTAAAGAAAGGCATTGGTGGCATAACCGCCAAACTTTACTGGGGCATCGTAGCCATGATAGCGCTTACCGTTTATACGTTTGTGGTATTGTTTTTCTTCACGTTTAAGCACTGGGAAACCTATGCCGGTATAACCGTTATGTTTGCCACCATGCTGTTATACCTGTCGTTAATATTAAGGCACTATCGCATACTCCACAAACGCGACTTAACCGTTAGCCCATCAGAATATTTAAATACGCTAAAAGAATACCAGAAACAACGATCTGTCCTTGCGGGCTGGTTCTATTATATTTATGTAGTATTAATAAGCGCAGGGTTAGCATTCTACTTGTTCGAGATTTTAGAACACGCTTCTGTTTTAAAAAGAACAATGGTATATAGCCTTACCATTGTTTGGATCCTATTCTTGACCTTCTACTTAAAACGACGCATTTTTAGAAGTGAAGAAGAGAAACTAAACCTTTTGATTGAAAGGTTAGAGCGGTTGGAAACACAGTTTGAATAAATAAGCCTATAAATTTTGTCATTTCGACGAAGGAGAAATCTTATGCTTCAGATTTAACGTCGCATAAGATCTCTCACTATCGTTCGAGATGACAATAGTTGTTTAACTATCCTCAATAGTAAACATGGATCCCATCAACCTCAAAAAAGTTAAACCCTCCGAAGTTCAAACCTTACTGAACGTAAGCCGCGAAATGTTTTTCACGGCTTTTGCGCATTTAAATACGGTTGATGACATGGCTCTCTATGCAGCCAAAGCATTCACCATCGAGAAGTTGAGCGAAGAATTAAGCAATCCCGATTCACATTTCTACTTTGCTATATTGAATGAAAACATAGCGGGATACATCAAACTTAACACCCACACTGCCCAAACAGAATTTCAAGATCCACAAGCTTTAGAAATAGAACGTATTTATGTAGGTGCCAAGTTTCAAAATCAGCAAATTGGCAAGCAGTTACTACAATTTGCCATAGATAAAGCGGTCGAAAACAAATGCGAATACATCTGGCTTGGCGTTTGGGATGCCAACCATAATGCCATCCGTTTTTACAAACGTCATGGTTTCCAGATATTCAGCAGCCACGAATTTATGCTGGGGAATGATAAGCAGACGGATTTGTTGATGAAGAAGGTTCTTGAAGAGAATTTATAAAGAATTTGTCATTGCGAGCGATAGCGTGGCAATCTCGTCGCCAATGCTTATTCGATCTGTATAGCTACGAGATTGCTTCGTCGTACCTCCTCGCAATGACACAAATTTTATTCTTCTCGATTTTTAACTCTCGATTTCTGATTCCCCTTATCTTACTTTATCTCAATAACCACAGCATGCATTTCCTTTACCGAAGCCGCCATGCGTTTAATAAATAAATAATTGGCCGAACCGCCGATAATAGCACCCACTACAGGCACCAATCTTTCAGCAGTTTTTGAACCGATGTTAACAAGCAGTTTTTCGGCAACTTCTTCCATAATGGTTTTGGTAACGGTGACACCGGTATCAACCTTTAAAGAGGTAGCAATGATCTTGATAAACTCATCAAACGGGATCCGGTAATCGCCACGGTTATAATAGTTTATTGCCAAAGTGACACGAAACTGCTGGGTAATTAAATTGATCATATCCAACGGAACACCTATCAGCGTGGTCGAAATTCCACCTGCACCGGTAACAACGCCCGAGCCAGCTGCCAATAAGGCACATTGGTTGATAAACTTATCGATGCCCATCTGATCAACGCCACGTTTAATACTTAACTGATCTATCTGATCAAATATCTTCTCGAAACCGCCTTTTGATAAACGGTCAAAACTATTCTTAAAACCTGCTTTAAGTTTATCAAATTTTATTTGAGGGAATGTTATTTTTCGCATCTTGTGTTTATAATATTGGTTAATAAGTACTATTATCGTGCCACTGTTAAATCTATTTTTCACAGTAAAAATCCGAAATCGAACATCCCAATTCCGAAATCATACTTATCTTGGTGCCATGAATAAGGGTCTACTTTTCACCATCTGCATTGCCTTTACTTCGGCAGCAGCTTTCGCACAAAAAGTTCAAAAATTAAGCGATTACTTTCCGGCTCCCAATGTTTGGCAGCAAAAAACGCCATCACAATCGGGTTTGGATGATGATGCTATTCGTAAAGCAGTGGCTTTTGCCATAGCCAATGAAGCTAAATCATCACACGATGGTGTCATTTCTCAATACCAAAGTTTTGGTAAAGAACCCATGAGCGAAGCTGTTGGCCCATTGACCGAGCGTGCAGCAGCAACCGGTTTAATTATTTACAAAGGTTACGTTGTAGCCCAATGGGGCGACCCAAACAAAGTTGATATTGTAAACAGCGTAACCAAAAGTTTACTTTCTACAGTAATCGGCGTGGCAGTAGATCGTGGCCTTATCCGCAGCACCAATGATACCGTTGCCAGTTACGTGCCTTTTGTAGAGCTATATAATCCGGGCGGTAGCAATGGTTCAGAAAGTAATCAGAATGATATTATTTACCCTTTTGCATCGGCCCATAACCGCAAGCTCACCTGGGAAGTAATGCTCCGCCAAACCAGCGACTGGGAAGGAACCTTATGGGGTAAACCAGATTGGGCCGACCGCCCCCAAGGAGAGCTTGAAGAATACAAAAACCGCAAACGTAACGAACCGGGAACCGTTTGGAAATATAACGATGTACGCGTAAATGCCTTAGCCCTTGCAGCCACCAACGTTTGGCGCAGGCCATTACCAGAAGTACTAAAAGAAACCATTATGGACCCAATTGGTGCATCAACAACCTGGCGATGGTACGGTTACCGTAACTCATGGATCGTGCTGGATGGTCACCCCGTACAATCTGTAAGTGGTGGCGGCCATTGGGGGGGCGGCATGTTTATGAATGCTTATGACATGGCGCGTTTCGGCCTGCTAACACTGCACGCCGGTAACTGGAGGGGCAAACAATTGATCAGCAAACAATGGGTTGATCAGGCCCTTACCCCTACCACAGCCAATACCGGCTATGGCTACATGAACTGGTTTTTAAATACTGATAAAAAGCTGTTGCCATCTGCCCCCGAAAAAGCTTGGGTACACATAGGCAATGGTACAAATATGATCTATTGCGATACCGAGCACGACCTGATTATTGTTGCCCGCTGGATTGATAATAAAGCGATGGATGGTTTGGTTGGTGGGGTTTTGAAGGCGATAGCACCTTGATAGAGAGTCAAGAATCGAGAGTCAGGAATCAAGACAGAACTTTGCAACTTCTCCAAGCACGTCATTGCGAGGTACGAAGCAATCCCCAACTTGCAGAGCGGCTCTGTAAAGTTCGCGATTGCTTCGTTCCTCGCAATGACGTGTATTTTTCAGTCTTGTTTCTTGGCTCTAACTTATCCTGTCGCCAAAAACGGATTAAAGTTCCTCGTTCCAACCTCCATACCGGCAGCCCGGCAAACGGTTTTGTCTCCATACTTGAAATTGATATTATCCATTGCCTGGTAAAGCTTTATCTGCTCCTCATTATCCTCAAAAAGATTGATCTGGTAGCTTCCCCTTGCCAGCTGGCTTAGTTTTACGCCAATTAAGCGCACCTTTTTATTTTTAGTCCAGGCCTTTCTAAGCAGTCTTTTAATACCGGGAATCAGGATATGTTCTGCAGCCGTAAGGCTGATCTTCTCTTGCAGGGTATGTGTTTCAAAATCGTTGTAGCGGATTTTTACCGCCATGCAACCTGCTATTTTATTTTCTTTACGGAGTTTAAAGGCCAGCTCCTCTGTCATCGATACCAGGATGGTTTCCAATGTTTTCAAATCAGCAGTATCAGCATCAAAAGTATGTTCTGTGGAGATTGATTTACGTTCGGAGTGTGGTACAATTTCGCCCATATCAATCCCACGTGCCTTTTCCCAAATGTATAAGCCTGCCCGGCCAAAAACCACTTCAAGAAAACGGAGTTCAACCTTTTGCAGATCGCCTATTTTTTCAATCCCATATTCATATAATTTCTGGCAGGTCTTTTCGCCCAACATTGGTATTTTACGGATAGGTAGCGGCGCCATAAACTCCATTTCTTTACCATGCTCAATCAGCAATTGCCCGTTGGGTTTGGCCTGGTTGGTTGCCATTTTAGCTACTGTTTTAGTTGAAGCCATACCGAAGGAAATTGGCAAACCTGTTTCGCGTGTTATCCGTTGCCGCAGATCAGATGCTAATTTGTACGAATCATAATACCTATCCATCCCCGTCAAATCAATGTAAAACTCATCTACAGAAGTTTTCTGATACAGCGGTACAGAATCATGAATAATCTGTGTAACCTCTTGCGAAGCCTCGCTATAGCGCCCGTGCGTACCACGGATCAATATCGCATCAGGGCAAAGTTTTAACGCCTGGCGTGTTGGCATAGCAGAGTGCACTCCAAACTTACGCGCTTCATAACTGCACGATGCCACCACTCCCCTGTCTGCCGAGCCGCCGATTATTACCGGCTTGCCAATGAGCGAAGGATTAAACTTCCGCTCAACAGACACAAAGAACGAGTCGAGGTCGATATGCACAATTTTTCTTTCCGGAATCACCATACAAATGTGGAAAAATTAAATGTAAAAATACTAATAATTTTAGCAATTTCGTTTATCTAATTTTATTTTATGATGACCGGATATTCTGATTACATGCTGTTGCTCAGACCCGATGAGCGGATCTGTGCCGAAATTAGCAGCTACAAAAAGCTGGCTGAGGGGTTGATTGGCAGTTACCCGTCTATGGGTTCTACAGCGCACATATCTATCGCAAAGTATACCCGCACCAAATCTTATATGATGCGCCCGGCTATTGAGCGCCTGCAACCTAAACTTAAAAGTATGCAGGCAGTAACGTTGCAGATCAATAATTTCAAATTCTTCGTCCATAAAAATAACACCTATACTATTTATGCAGTTATCGAGGCCACTTATCAAAGTGATAACTGGTTTGCTGCTCTGGGCAAGCAATTACGCATCAGCAAAAGCCAGATGACCCCACATATTACCATTGCCCGCAGTATTAATGAAAATAGCTTCTATAAACTGTGGCCGCATTTTAAGTATATCACTTTTCGTCAGCGGTTTATGATTAACAGCCTTACGGTGTTAGAGCGTGAAACCCTCAATAACCAGTCGAAATGGGCCATATTTCACGAATTTGTATTTGAGCACAAAACAGCAGATGCTTTAGTATAGCCATACATTTTATTAGCCTCATTCTCAGCCAATACATGCCTGATCGTATTTTTATTTCACAAAAGTTGATAATTTTCCTACATTTGCGGTGGGTAAGTCTTTTACGACCAGCTCCTCTTGAACTCCCCCAGGGTGGGAACGCAGCAAGGGTAGAGGGTTGTAGCGGTGCGATAAAAGTAGCTTACCCACTTTTTTTTCTTTCAATTAGCTAATTCGGCAATTAGTTAATTCGGCAATTAATACTACCTAATTTTATAATTATTCTATTAGCTGAAATAATGGCCTCCCCCATTCAAAACAATGTTATCGTAGATAAAAATTTTCAGTTCGCCGTCAATATTTTAAAATTCGCCCAAATACTTCAAGACAGTAAACAATTTATACTATCGAACCAAATGCAACGTTCGGGTACGTCTATTGGTGCAAACATTCGGGAGGCCCAAAATGCAGAAAGTAAGGCCGATTTCATACATAAATTCAAGATTGCAGCAAAAGAAGCTGAGGAAACTGAGTATTGGTTATTACTTTGTAAAGAAATTGGCTACCCACAACAAGCTCAACCACTGTTAGATGAATTATTTGTAATTCAGAAAATAGTCACTAAGATAATTTCAACCACAAAAAATCAACTTATTTCACGAACGGTATAATTGACAAATTGCCGAATTAACAAATTAACTAATTGATATATGAAGTTTTTCATTGATACCGCCAACCTGGCTCAAATACAAGAAGCGTACGATTTAGGTGTGCTTGATGGTGTAACCACTAACCCATCGCTGATGGCCAAAGAAGGCATCACAGGCCAAGACAACGTAATTAAACACTACCTTGATATTTGCAACATTGTTGGCGATTGCCCGGTTAGCGCCGAAGTTATTGCTACCACTTTCAACGAAATTATTGTTGAAGGCGAAGCATTGGCTAAATTGCACCCAAGCATCGTGGTTAAAGTACCGATGATTAAAGATGGCGTAAAAGCTATTAAACACTTTACCGAAAACGGTATTAAAACTAACTGTACACTGGTATTTTCAGCTGGTCAGGCTTTATTGGCTGCTAAAGCTGGCGCTACTTATGTATCTCCGTTTGTTGGCCGTTTGGATGATATTTCTACCGATGGTTTACAACTGATTGAGGATATCCGTTTAATTTTTGACAACTACGGTTACGAAACTCAAATCCTGGCAGCATCTGTGCGTACACCAATGCACATCATTAACTGTGCTAAAATTGGTTCAGACGTAATTACGGCTCCCCTATCAGCAATTACTGCTTTATTAAAACACCCGTTAACTGATAGCGGCTTAGCTACATTTTTAGCTGACCACGCTAAGGCAGCAGGTAAATAATTACTAAACATTATATCCATTTTCTGCTTTAATCTGTATTGATAAAGTAGAAAATGGATATTCAACATCAGCAGATAAAAGGTGAAGGCTCCTTCTTCATCGAAAAAAATGGCCATCAGGTAGCCAACATGGCTTATACCATGCTTAGCCCTACCGTTATGAGCATTTACCATACCGGCGTAGATGACGACCTGCAAGGCCAGCACATTGGCGAAAGTTTGGTTGAAGCCGGGGTTGAGTACGCCCGCAAAAATCATTTAAAAGTAAAACCCGCCTGCAGCTTTGCCCAAAGCGTATTTGATAAGGGCAATTTTAATGATGTATTAGCATAATTGCTACATTTGGCTATGCTCGATATTTTAATTATAGGCGGCGGCCCCATTGGCCTGGCCTGCGGTTTGGCTGCGCAGAAAGCAGGACTCAGTTTTTTAATTGTAGAAAAAGGCACCCTGGTTAACTCGCTGTACAACTACCCCTCAACCATGACTTTTTTCTCTACCTCAGAGAAACTGGAGATAGGCGGCGTTCCCTTTGTAACTACACACAACAAGCCGAACCGTGCCGATGCCTTAGAATATTATCGCCGGGTAGCCTTGTCGAACACATTACCCCTAAATTTATTTGAAGAAGTTACCGAGGTTCAACATCTCGACGGGCATTACAAAGTAACTACCACCAAGGCCGTTTACGAGGCTAAATACATTATTGTATCAACCGGTTTCTACGATATTGCTGTCAATCTCGATATCCCCGGTGAAAACCTACCGAAAGTAAAACACTATTACCAGGATCCCGCCTTCTATACCCTGCAAAAAGTTATTGTGGTGGGTTCAAGTAACTCGGCTATTGATGTGGCTTTAGAAACCTACCGTAAAGGTGCGGATGTAACATTGGTTGTGCGCGGCAGCGAGATTAGTGAACGTGTAAAGTACTGGGTAAGGCCCGATATTATTAACCGGATAAAAGAAGGTAGCATTAAAGCCTACTTTAACTCAAACTTAAAAGCCATCCGCGAAACTGAAGCTGATATTGAAACGCCAGATGGCTTAATTACAATCCCGAATGATTTCGTGATGGCGATGACGGGCTATAAGCCTAATTTTCTTTTTCTGAAGAAAATAGGCATTACGCTATCTGATGATGATCGTTATATCCCTCAGTATAATAAAGATACAATGGAGACCAACCTGCCCGGTATGTATTTAGCTGGTGTGGTTTGTGGTGGTATGGATACCCATTTATGGTTTATTGAGAATTCGCGTATCCATGCAGAAATGATACTGGACGACATTGTGAAGAAAGAATTTCAAACTAATTAACTTTTTTCTTTCCAATTAAAGAACGAAATGCTAAATTGCTGGTTATTAACCTCTAACAAAACACAATAACAAAGCTAAGCTCTGTATACTTTAAACCCCAAATGGATACCGTTGTTAATGACCCTGTCAAACAGATAAATTCGTTGCTGGATGAAGCCTATAAAACGCGTATCCATAACCTCAAAAAAAGCACGCAACTTGCCAGCAAAGCCTTAAAACAAAGCCGCGAGATCGATAATGCAGCCTTAACAGGACATAGCCTAAACCGCTTGTCGCTTTTTTACATGATTATGGGCGAATACAAGCGCGCTATAACCATGGCCAAAGAAGCCATTAAACATTTCGAAAATTTAAATGATGAGCGTGGCGTAGCCGATGCCAAATACAGCATTGCCGGGGTATATTATAAAACGGATAATTACCACCTTGGCTTGGTTTATCTGATGGATTGCTTAATTATTTATCGCAAATACAACGATTACCATAACCAGGCACGGGCACAAAAATCACTAGGTACCATATACGAGTATATTGGCGATGTGCGCAATGCCATGCGCGCTTATGAAAGTTCGATAGAGGCTGCCGAAAAAATCAAGGATGACAACCTTATATCTAACGTATACAATCCACTTTCGGGCATTTATCTTAAACAGGGAAATATTAAAAAAGCAATGCATCTTATTGAAGATGCCATTGAACTAAAAAACGACTCAGGAGATATTCGCGGCCTCGCTTTCTCTATATATGGCCGTGGCAAAGTATACACTAAAACAGGCGAATACCACAAAGCCGAACGCGATTTTAAGGAAGCATTGGTTATACATAACCGCGAAAAAGACAACCTGGGTATTGCTATGGCGCTTTATAAAATGGGCGTGCTTTATGAAGCAATGGGCAGAAACGCAGAAGCCAAAGAAACTTTGCAGAAAGCCCTTGAACTAAGCACCAGGTATAATATCATTTTCATTAAGTTTAAATCGAACCACCTGCTCTATCAGATCTATAAGAAAGAAAACAACACAGAGAAATCGCTCGAATATTTAGAATTGTATCTTCAACAAAAAGAAGCTGTAATTAATACCCAAACCCTACAGGTGATTGAGAATTATGAGATGATCACCAAGATGGATGCGCTTAAAAATGATGCTAAAGCACAAATAGAACGCGCCGAAATACTAGAGAAAAAAGAGCTTGCAGAGCAAACGGCCAAGATGAAACAGGAGTTCCTGTCGACCATGAGCCATGAGATCAGAACACCTCTGAATGCGGTGATCACCATTACTTCTCTGCTCAGTGAACGCTCAGAACCAGGAGAAAAAGACCTGTTCGATTCTTTAAAATTTGCCTCTAACAATCTCCTGCTCATCATTAATGACATTCTTGATTTTACAAAACTCGATGCAGATAAGGTACAGTTAGAACCTCACCCATGTGAGTTTAACTCATTAATAAAACGCATCACCCGCACTTACGATCAAATGGCCACAGAAAAAGGCCTCAAACCATCAGTAATACTCGATCCTACTATTTGGGAAAGTTATGAGATGGACGAAACCAAGATTGTGCAGATACTCGGCAACCTCATTAGTAACGCTATTAAGTACACTGAAGAAGGTACAGTGCAGCTGGAAGTAAAAAAGATCGGCAGCGATGATCATCATGACACATTGCGGTTCATTATATCTGATACCGGCGTAGGTATCCCGCCCGAGTATTTCGATAAAATGTTCCAGAGCTTTTCTCAGCCAAAATCAATTACCACGCGCAAACAAGGTGGTTCGGGACTGGGTCTGGCCATTGTTAAAAAGCTGATTGAATTACATAACAGCGAAATATTTGTAGAAAGCGAAGTAGGCAAAGGTTCTGTGTTTCATTTCGACATTACATTACGCAGGTCAATAACTATCGCAAAACCTCCTGCTAAGAGCTTTAACGACATTCGTAACTGCAATATCTTATTGGCAGAAGACAACATGATTAATGCCATGGTAGCGCGTAAACTGCTCTCTAAATGGGGCATCACTGCAGAGCATGCAAAAAACGGACTTGAAGCCATAGCCATGTCACAGCTAAAATCTTATGATTTTATTTTGATGGATATTCACATGCCCGAAATGAACGGTTTCGATGCCACAGCACATATCCGTAACAATACAAACCCGAACTCGGATACACCTATATTTGCCCTCACCGCCGATATTACTGCTGAGCACCAGGCCGAGTATGTAGATTATTTCAGCGGCTTTTTACGTAAGCCTATTGAAGTAGATAAACTTCATGCAGCCCTAACCGGAACCTTATGATCCACTTCGTTTCTGTTTTACAACGATACTTGTTATTTTGTGGCATTCTCCAAGAAATAGCAAATGAAAAAGGGACGTTTAGAAGCATTTAGCGATGGTGTAATTGCCATTATTATCACCATTATGGTGCTCGAACTTAAAGTACCACACAGCGCCGAGTTGCATGCTTTGCTCCCCATGCTTCCTACCCTTTTTTGTTATGTGTTGAGTTTTATATATGTGGGTATTTACTGGAATAACCACCACCACATGATTTATATGGTTGATAAAATTGATGGTAAAGTACTTTGGGCCAATTTGAACCTGCTGTTCTGGCTGTCCCTCGTACCCTTTGTAACTGCCTGGACAGGCGAAAATCATTTTGCGCAATGGCCGGTTATCTTTTATGGCGGGGTTTTAGCCACTACAGGGGCTTCCTATAATTTACTTGCCCGCTTACTCATTAAAAGATCGGGCAAAAACTCTATGCTGGCACAGGCCGTAGGCCGTGACTGGAAAAGTATCGCATCTGTATTAATATATATTACAGGCATAGCGGCGGCTTTCTATAATCCACTGATCAGTATGGGGTTATACATCATAGTTGCGATGATATGGTTTATTCCCGACACACGGATCGAGCGGAAAATACTGGGCAAACAGTCGTGCTAAATTACTATTAATCAAAGCCATATATATTCAAAATTTTACATTGACTTAGGTTACAAGGGTATTATTATTTCCTAACTTCATGTGTTACTAAAACTTTGCAACATGAAAAAACTTACCCTGTATTTTTTACTATTGCTGCCTGCTATTTATGCGAAAGCACAAGATGCAGTTAGCTACCAACTACCACCCAAAGACATTGCCGACTTGCTGCTGGCTAAACCAACACCAGCTGTAAGTATCGACAGCAAAGGTGAGTGGATGCTACTGAGCGACCGCAACTCCTACCCTTCTGTAGCGGAGCTTGCGCAGCCCGAATTACGGATTGCCGGTCTGCGTATTAACCCTGCAAATTATTCGCTTAGCCGTGGTAATTACATCAACAATTTCACACTAAAAAATATCAAAACTGGTAAAAGCTACCCGGTTACAGGTTTGCCTTCGCCGTTATTTGCGGGCAATATTAGCTGGAGCCCCGATGAAAAGAAAATTGCTTTTACCCATACAGGTGCTAAAGCGGTTGATCTTTACGAGATCAGTGTATTGACACAAAAAGCTGTTAAAATAAATAAACAGCCGTTAAACACCGTTATAGGCCAGGGTGCAGCAGTTTGGGTTGATAATACTACCTTACTTTATCGCACAGCCACCAAACCAGCCAGTGCAGCACCCGCCAAACCCGCTGTGCCTAAAGGACCAACCGTTCAACAAAACCTGGGTAAAGTTGCCCCCAGCGCTACCTATGAGGATCTAATTAAAACCCCTTATGATGAGCAGTTATTCGAGTTTTTCGGCACATCGCAATTGGTGCAAAACAAGAACGGGATCGAAACCCCGGTAGGTAAACCGGCCATTAACAGCGGGGTTACCTTATCACCCGATAAAAAATATATCCTGTTACGTACCATCAAAAAGCCTTTCTCTTACCTGGTTACTGCACAAGGCTTCCCTTCTACCGTAAAAATCACAGATCTGAGTGGTAAAACTGTTAAATTATTGGCCAAGTTACCATCAAGCGAGGCAACACCTTCTGGTTACGACAATACACAGAACATTGATCGTGCCTTTGATTGGCGCGACGATGAGCCTGCAACCATTACCTGGGCACACCCCTTGGATAGCGGCCGTATTAAAAAGAAAGTTGATTTTCATGATGCCGTTTATGCTTTAAGCGCACCATTTAGTGGCCAGCCGTCTGAGTTATTTAAAACCCAATACCGTTACCGTGGTACCCAATGGGGAAATGCCGAAATTGCTTTGGTAATTGAAGGCCTTCGCTCTAAACAACTGGAAAAGGTTGATCGCTACAACACCACTACCCAAAAACTTGAGAAGCTTTACGAACGCAATACCAGTGATGCCTATAGCGATCCAGGTAACCCGGTTACTACCAAAAACAAGTTTGGCCGAGAGGTGATATTAACCACCGACAACGGCACCAAACTATTAATGAACAATACAGTAGGTTCATCTCCCAAAGGTGATTTGCCTTTCCTGGCACGTTTCGATATTGCATCAGGCAAAAATGAAATACTGTGGCGTTGCAGCGAAGGTTATTTTGAGTATGTAGTTGATGTAATTGACCCGGATAAACTGGTACTGGTTACCCGTCGCGAGTCCCAAAAAGATGTGCCTAATTACTACGTCAAAAATTTGGTACTGAGAATGGCAGACAGACCAATCACTACCTTCACCAATCCATACCCGCAACTGGTAGGTGTTACCAAAGAGAAAATCCACTACAAACGTGCTGATGGCGTTGATTTAACCGGCGACCTATACTTGCCAAAAGGTTATAACAAAGATAAAGACGGGCCATTACCTGTATTGATCTGGGCTTACCCGCGTGAGTTTAACTCAGCCTCGGATGCAGCGCAGGTACGTGGCTCGCAGGATAAGTTTACCATTATTGGCGGCGGCAGTCCGGTATTTTTTGTAACCCAGGGTTATGCTATTCTGGATAATGCCGAAATGCCGATTGTAGCTAAAGACGGCAAAAAGCCGAACGATACCTTTGTTGAACAATTGCAACTCAATGCCGAAGCAGCCATAAACAAACTGGCAGAAATGGGTGTGGGCGACCGTAACCGTATTGCAGTAGGCGGCCACAGCTATGGTTCGTTCATGACAGCCAACCTATTGGCACATACCAACTTATTTAAAGCCGGCATTGCCGAGAGCGGTGCCTACAACCGTACCCTTACTCCATTCGGTTTCCAGAATGAGGACCGTACCTATTGGGACGATCCGAAATTATATTATGATATGAGTCCGTTTAGTTTTGCGGATAAGATCAAAACGCCGATCCTGTTAATCCACGGTGAGGCCGATGATAACCCAGGCACCTTCCCTATCAATAGCGAACGTTTATTTGCTGCTATTAAGGGCTTAGGTGGCACTGTAAGATTTGTTTACCTGCCTTATGAAGCACACGGTTATCGTGGTAAAGAGAACCTGTTACACAAGCTTTGGGAAATTAATACATGGTTAAATACTTATGTAAAAAATGCCAAGCCTGTTGAGAGCGCGAGCAAGTAATATTATGCAGATAAATAAGAAAGCCTCCCAAATTTGGGAGGCTTTCTTATTTAATATCTATCAGCTTTTATTCTATACTATTTTTTAATCCGGATAAATCGCATTGCAGGCTTTTATCCCAATTGCCGGTAATGGCAACTGCATCGTAAGTGGATTGCAAAAATTGCAACAGGCTGGATTCCGGGTCGGCCGCTTGCTGAACTATATGATACGGTAAGAAAAATTCGCCCATTTCTTTACTGTAAAAAGCACCTTCGGGGCCTACTGGCTGTGATCCGAAATCATCAGGTGTTGGATAGCAATAGGCATAAAATGCAGGGTGAGGAAATTGCTCACTACCTGGCCAAAATCCGCATGAGCTTACTTCCTGAGAGTAGGCCTCCTGCATTACTGCAGCCGGTATATTGGGTGCACCACCGGGGTGAAGCGGCGCCTTACGGCCCGAGAAACGGGTAACCGCCAGATCAAAAGCTCCCCAAAAGAAATGCACAGGGCTGCATTTGCCATCAAACCCTGCTCTGAACTTAACAAACACATTATTAATTTTCACCAGCGCCTGCCAATAGTTATGCATCACATCGCCATGATAAGTACACGGCGTTTGATTTTCTAAAAACGGAATAGCAGGATCAACCTCATTTGGCACAGCATAAATCTCTGTATCAATACCTACATTTTTCAGGTTATCCATCAGCTCAGTATAAAATGCAGCTATAGTTTTAGCCCCTAATGGGAACGAAGTTTTTTTACCGGTACTGGTAAAGATATGCAGCTGATGATCAATAAAATCGAGATCGATCTGGAAACTTCCTTCCTTGTAAGGTATACTCCCGGTTGTTAAACCCAAGGCGCTAACATATAAGGTTACATGCCAGGAGTGATTAATCCATGGGGTTTGAGTTAACCTCACTTTCCCGACCATCTGCGTCCACATGTGTACAGTGGCAATGGTGTCTTTTAGCTCCTGATAATTCAGTTCGGGCCAGGTATGTGTTTTTTGTTCGTTCATAATAATCATGGTAGTGTTTTTTATTAACGAAATAAGCGAGGTTTAGTTATTGTTCTTCGCTCCAACGATAGCTCTGGTGATCAAGCCCCATCAGATCTACTACCCTGTTCACAACCGTTAAGGCCACATCTTCAATAGTTTTGGGCAAACTATAGAATGATGGCACGGCGGGGCAAATAATGCCACCAGCTTCGGTAACGGTTTGCATATTACGGATATGAATGAGGTTTAAAGGTGTATCACGTGCTACGAGAATCAGTCGGCGGCGCTCTTTCAGGATCACATCAGCGGCACGGCAAATCAAATCATCTGAAGTACCGGCAGCAATACGGCCGAGTGTACCCATAGAGCAGGGTACCACAACCATAGTATCAAACCTGGCAGAACCTGAGGCAAAAGGTGCAAAAAAATTGTTCTTTTGGTAAAAGTCGAAAGGGTAATTTTTGTAATCGTCGTTCTGCAGTTCGTATTTCCAAACTTCTTTGGCGTTATCAGACATTACCACAGCCACCTTATCAATCTGATTTTGCAGCTTTATTAATTGATCAAATAATACTTTGGCATATATAGAACCACTGGCCCCCGTTACAGCAACAACAATTTTTTTCATGCTTGATTATAGCAGATAAACAAAAATTAACGGGACAATGTTACGGAAATATAAATAAAAAAAGGGTCGAATAACTCGTACTCGACCCTACATCTACCTATGAAAAACATGCCCTTGAGAGGGCATTACAAATGTAGAAACTATTTTTTAATTTATAAACAATTTTTTTAAATTATTTTAACCTCAGGTAGTTATGCGTTTTTTACGTTGTTTAAGCGTTTTTCTCAATTAATGTTTGGATAATACCATCAACCATACCCACACTTGGCACATAAATATTTTTAATATCTGCCCATTTCATCACGGTAAGGTATATTTCACATGCCGGGATAATCACATCGGCCCTGTCCGGGTTCAAGCCTAAAATGTTGATCCTGTCTTTTAAGGAGTACGAGTTCAGGTTATTATACAAGGCTTTCAATTTACTTATACTTAATGGCGAACCATCTTTCTCGTCTGACAACTTGTACAATTTGTTAATATTACCGCCCGTACCAATGCCCGAAACATTTTTAAGTTTACGTGTATGGTCTAAAATAAACTGTTTCATCTCGTTCCAGGTTTCATCTTTATCCTGGTTATCCAGCATACGGATAGTACCAATATTAAATGATTGTGAAGCAAATAAACTACCTGATGAGAACAGCGAAAGCTCTGTACTGCCTCCACCTACATCTATGTAAAGGTAGTTTTTAGTATTATCTATATCCTGCTCAATATGGCTGGCATAAATAATATTTGCCTCACGCTCGCCGCGTACAATTTCCAGCTCAATGCCTGCTTCTTCTTTAATACGTTTTACAATTTCCTGCCCATTGGTAGCTTCACGCATGGCCGATGTAGCACAGGCCATATAATCATCCACTTTATAAACATCAATCAGGTTTTTAAACGCAACCATGGTTTTAACCAACTCATCAGCCTTTTTTGGCGATATCAACTGATTTAAAAATGCATCATCGCCCAGGCGCAACGGAACCCGTATCAGCGTGTTTTTTTTGAAAGAAGCAGTAGTGCTGTGCTTGGTAATATCAGCAATAAGCAATCGTACTGCGTTTGATCCGATGTCTATGGCGGCGTATCTCAATTTTGTAAGTTTTTAGCTTTCAGGTAATTATATATCTCTATCTGAGCCCGATGCAATACATCCGACTTTGTTTTGTGGTACTTATTTGTGCCGATACCGTTAAGGTCGCGAGCTTTGGTATTATCTTGCAACTGGATATTGATCATATCCCGCACTTCTTTTTTCAGGGCTTCATCATAGATCGGGAAGCCAACCTCTACCCTGTTATCAATATTCCGGGTCATTAAATCGGCCGATGTAAGGTAGATCTTCTCTTTCCCTCCGTTGGCAAAAATCAATACACGGGCATGTTCCAGGTATTTATCTACAATGCTTATTACCTTAATATTTTCGCTGTATCCTTTTACATGAGGTATCAGGCAGCACATACCCCTCACTATCAGGTTTATTTTCACGCCTGCGCCGCTTGCTTCGTACAACTTTTCTATTAATTGCTCATCAGACAAGCTATTCATCTTCAAAATCATATAGGCTGGTTTGCCGGCCTTTGCAGCTCTCATCTCCTGGTCTATCATCTTATAAATAGCCGGGCGCGAATCAACAGGCGATACGATCAGGTTTTTTAACCCCTTTGGCAACTGGCCTTTTTGCAGATCTTTAAAAACCAGGATCAGATCCTCGGTAATCCGCTTATCGCAGGTAAACAGCGTATGATCTGCATAAATATTGGCAGTTTTCTCGTTGAAATTTCCGGTAGAAAGGCATGCATAGTAAACAGGCTTTCCTTTCTCTATACGGGTTACCAGGCAAGTTTTGGCGTGCACTTTATAATTCGGGATACCGTATATAACGTTAACACCCTCTTCTTCGAGACGGTTGCTCCAGTAAATATTGTTTTGCTCATCAAAACGGGCACGCAGTTCAATTAAACAATTTACCTTTTTACCGTTTTTCGCTGCGTTAATTAAGGCGTGGATCACACTCGAATTTTCGGCCAGGCGATATAAGCTAATGCTGATCTCTTTAACTTTTGGATCAATAGCCGCTTCACGCAAAAAGTGGATGGTATAATCGAACGACTGGTAAGGTGTGCTCACCAGGTAATCCTTCACCATAATCTGGTTAATCAAACTTTTGGCAAATGACAGATCTTTTACCGGCAGCGGCTTATAACGTTTATACTCCAGTTCGGGTTTACTGGTATTAGGGAAATTAATAAAGTCCTTAAAATTATGGTAACGGTTACCCGGTATTAAGTTTTCGCTATGCAGGTTAAGCTTCAGGGTAAGGTTATTCACCATATCCGCAGGCATTTCGGCATCATATAACAAACGCATCGGTTTACCTTTACGTCGCTTTTGTAAGCTTTTGCTTAAGGCATCAATAAATTTCTCACTTACTTCCTTATCCAGGTCCAGTTCCGCATCGCGGGTTAACTGTATCGAATAGGCTTCGATGCTGTCGTAATCAAAAATGAAGAAGATATCCTCAAGGCTATATCGTATAATATCATCCAACAGGATAATAAAGTTCAAGTCGTTGGTTTGCGGCAGTACCAAAAACCGCGATAAGTTATCCGGAAATTCTATCAGAGCCAGGCGGGTTTTCTTTTTGGTGGTTAGCTTAACAAAAAAGTAGATAGCACGGTCGCGCAGTTCAGGGATAGGCGAATCTTCGTCCAGCATAACAGGCACCAACGTAGGCAATATTTTACTGCGGAAATATTCGTTTACCGATGCACCACGGGTTACGTTCAGTTGCTTTTCGTTGAGGATAAAGATCTTTTCGGCAGCCAGCTGTTTAACAATGATATTTTCATACAGGTTATTAAACTTACGCTCCTGTTTAATAACGATGCTTTTTATCTGCGTTAAAACCTTTTTAGGGTTGTAACCCAACAGGTTTTTAGCTTTCTCGTTTAAATTTGCTAAACGGCTAAGCGTAGCAACCCTAACCCGGTAAAACTCGTCGAGGTTTGATGAGAAAATGGCCAGAAAGCGTATACGGTCTATCAGCGGCACTGTTGGGTCGGCAGCTTCCTGCAAAACCCGGTCGTTAAAGTATAACCAACTAATTTCTCTGTTTACTAAAGGTATTCGTTTATCATGGGGCATATCTACTGCTTCGGCAATTAGGCGCTGTATGCAAAACTGCTCATTTATTTGTTAATTTAATATTAACTTAATATAACTAAGTAGGTTTTAATTACCCTTCAAAAACAGCTAATTTTACCTTGCAATTATTGTATTACTATTGTTACATTTAACTAAAATTTACACCAATTATGCCATCATTTGATATTGTGAGCAAGATAGACGGACAGACCCTGGATAACGCCATTAACGTAGCAAAAAAGGAGATTTTGAACCGTTATGATTTTAATGACTCTAAAAGCACTGTAGATCTGGATAAGAAAACCAATGAACTAACTATCGTAACTGAGAATGATATGCGCCTTAAGGCGATAGAAGATTCGATCATCAGCCGGATGATGAAACAGGGATTAGACCCTAAAGCGCTCGACTTTGGCAACGAGCAAGCAGCATCGGGTAACATGATCCGTAAAAACATTAAAATTAAAGAAGGCCTGGATAAAGAGGCCGCTAAAAAAGTAGTAAAGAAGATTAAAGATAGCGGATTAAAAGTGCAGGCGGCTATAATGGATGACCAGATACGTGTAACGGCTAAAAAGATAGATGACTTACAGGCTGTAATAAGCCTTTGCCGAACGGAAGACTTTGGACAACCTTTACAATATATTAACATGCGGAATTAACCCTTAACAATTTAAACTAATGATAAACTCTCCCCAAAATGAAAAAGCTATTGTTTTTATTAGCCGTATTATCAATACAGCTAATATCCTCATGCAAAGCAGTTAAAGAAAAAGATGTTGTTGGCACCTATAATGCTGCCTTTTTACGGGCGCGGGACACACTAATAGTGAACCAAAACCACACGTACGTTTACCGCGATCAAAACCTTATTCATACCGGGAGCTGGGAATTAAAAGGCAGCTCGCTGTATTTTAACAACTTTAAATTCAGCACAAATGGTGATATAAATACCTGGGTTGCGGATGTAAAATTACAGGATAATGATGTGCGGATTATGTATGCCGAAGAAGATGGCTGTTATTACAAAAAAATAAAAAAAGCTAATTTGAGGACCGCTGCAACAAAATAAAAACAGCTCCCCATTACGGGGAGCTGTTTTAAACTAAACCAACACTGTTATGAAAACAAACTTTAATTATTTTACAGCGATTTCTCTTGCCTGAATTTTAGCTTCTTCTTTTTTAGCCACATTCAATTTCAAGATACCATCAACATATTCAGCTTCAATTTTTGATTGATCGGCACTTTCTGGTAAAGTGAATGACCTTACAAATGAATTGTAAGCATATTCTTTTTTACTGTATTTTTTACCTTCTTCAACGTTTTCAACTTTTTTCTCAGCCGAAACGCTTAAAACATTCTTGTCTAAGTTAATTTTAAAGTCTTCTTTGCTTAAACCAGGGGCAGCCAATTCAATTTCGAACTGATTTTCTGTTTCGGCAATGTTAACTGCAGGTGTTTTGTTAATTAAACGATCACTTATTGGCGAATCATTTAATAATGATTGAAAAACGTCGCTAAAAAATGGATTAACTGCGTTTCTGTGTCCGTTGTTGAATTTTACTAATGTCATTTTATGTTCCTCCAGAATTTTCTTTTATTATCTTCGTTACCTGTTAGGATCAACTCTTGTACCAATAGATAAAAACCGTTCATAAATGACTTTTTGTCGGTATAAAATAAACCAACAAGACAATTTGACGCATTATGCCTGAAAGAATAACCGATTATAACTTCAAAACGCCTATCCCCATCCGCTTCTCTGATATAGATGCTTATGGAAACGTGAGTAACACGATATATTTAACTTATTTTGAAATTGCCAGATTAAGCTACTGGAAAGAAGTTACCAACTGGGATTACTCTAAAGCAGGTGTGATACTGGGCCGTTCGGAGATCAATTACCTGAAACCGATTAACATTAACGATACCATTTATTGCTATGTACGTACTTCACGTATCGGCAACAGCAGTTTTGATATGGTTTACCTACTAACCCGCGAAACAGAAAACGGAGAGGAAATTTGTACCGTAGGCAAATCGGTATGTATCAGCTATGATTACGAAAGCAATAAATCTATCCCTATTCCAGTCAAAGAGCGTGAGAGCATGATTGAATATGATAAGCCGGGATTGATTACGAATACGCATTAAGAGAGAGCCAAGAAACGAGAATCAAGAGACAAGACAAAAAAGCACCGTCATTGCGAGGAACGAAGCAATCGCGAACTGTACAGAACGGCTCTTCAGATCGGGGATTGCTTCGTTCCTCGCAATGACGTGCTTTTTCTAAATCCGAAATCAAACATTCGAAATCCGAAATCAAAATATCTTCCCCGGGTTCAATATCCCATTCGGATCAAAAGTGTTTTTAATCCCTCTCCACAAGGCAAAATGCACATCGGTATATTTAATCTGCATATAATCTTTTTGTACCAGGCCGATGCCATGTTCGCCGGAGAGCGTACCACCGAGGCTTACCGTTAGTTCAAATATTTCACGGATACCATCTTTAAGCTTGGTGTTCCAATCCGCATCGCTCATATCGCCTTTAATAATATTTACGTGCAGGTTGCCATCACCTGCATGGCCATAGCAAACGGATTCGAAACCATAACGGCCGCCAATTTCTTTAATACCTTTTATTAATTGGGGTAATGCTGCGCGCGGCACTACAGTATCTTCTTCTTTGTAAACCGAATTTGATTTTACTGATACCGGCATGGTGCGCCTGATTTTCCAGAGTGCTTCTTTTTGATCAGTTGTATCCGCAAACAGAACATCTTTACATTCGAAGGTTTCGAGCACGGTATTGATTTGCTCACAGTTCTCCAAAATCACATCCTGGTTATTACCATCTACTTCGATGAGTAAAAATGCCTGGATATTATCTTTCAGATCGAATGCTAAGCCATCAAACTTAATCACCCACTCTATTCCCTTCCGTTCCATAAATTCTAATGTAGATGGAATCACACCGGCCTTAAAAATAGCAGATACAGCGCCACAGGCCAGCTCATTGGTTTCGAACGAAGCCAACATCAGCGCAGTATATTTAGGCTGAGGAATTAGCTTCACCACTATGGCCGTAACAATACCCAGTGTACCTTCCGATCCTATCATCAACTGGGTTAAATTATAGCCCGATGCATATTTGAGTGTATTGGCACCAGTCCATATCACATCGCCATTAGCTAATACTACCTGTAGGTTTAATACATACTCACGGATAGTACCATACTTAACAACACGTGGCCCGCCCGAACCATGCGATACATTACCTCCAATAAAACAACTCCCCTTACTGGCCGGATCAACCGGGTAAAGCAAGCCTTTTTCGGCAACGGCATCCATAAAAACTTCAGTAATTACGCCGGGCTCAACGGTTGCCTGTAGGTTATCTTCATCAATATTGATAATTTTATTGAAGCGCTCCATAGCTATAACCAAACCTTGATTTACAGGCAACGCGCCGCCACTTAAACCTGTCCCTGCACCACGTGGTGTAACCGGGATGTGATTTTCATTACAGAGTTTCAACAAAGCAGCTACCTGCTCGGTAGTTTGTGGTTTGGCAACTACCTGTGGGTAATAAACAAGATCTTCTGTTTCGTCGTGGCTGTATTTTTCCAGATCGTCGGCCTCTGTCAATACATAAGCTTCGCCCACAATGCTTTTAAATTGGCGTAACAGATCGGGGTTGATAGACTGATAATCCATACCCATTTATTTGGTATAAGTAATGGTAACCGATGATGCTTCTACTTTACCTTTTAAGGGAGGATTCAGTTTTTTTAACCGCACTTTAATAGTTTCGGCAAAGCTAAAATCAGTTTTAATTCTGTCGATGATCGATTGTACCACCGTTTCCAATAACTGGCGGGTAATTTTCATTTCCTCGCAAACTATGATGTACAACTGCTCATAGTTTAACGTATTGGCCAGTTCATCATCATTCAGATTATTGGCCGGGTTAAATCCTACCTCAACATCAACAACAAACTTATTGCCCATTAATTGCTCCTCCGGGTAATATCCGTGGCGGGCAAAAAACTCGGCTCCGTGTAATGCTACTTCCATCATGTTTCAAAAGTAAATTAAAGCATATTAATATAACCAATGAATATAAGCTTTGATTAGATTTGCTTTTGAAGTTATCCTAAAACTATGCCAAGAACCGACTTATTTGAATCGCCGGATTATTACCTGGTTGACGAGCTTTTAAGCGACGAACATAAACTGATCCGCCAATCGGTACGCGATTGGGTGAAGAAAAACCTCAGCCCAATTATTGAGGAGCATGCGCAAAATGCCACCTTCCCTAAACAACTACTAAAAGGATTGGCCGAAATCGGCGCCTTTGGGCCTACCATTCCCGAAGAATACGGTGGTGCTGGCTTGGATTATACCGCCTACGGTATTATTATGCAGGAGCTGGAGCGCGGCGATTCAGGCATCCGCTCTACTGCATCAGTACAAGGATCATTGGTAATGTATCCTATTTATGCTTATGGATCAGAAGAACAAAAACATAAATATCTGCCTAAACTGGCCAGCGGTGAATTGATGGGCTGTTTCGGCTTAACCGAGCCGGATCATGGATCGAACCCGGGCGGGATGGTAACCAATATTAAAGATACAGGCGATCATTATATTTTAAACGGTGCCAAAATGTGGATCTCGAACGCCCCGTTTGCTGATATTGCAGTGGTTTGGGCTAAGGATGAAAGTGGTAAAATTCGCGGAATGATAGTTGAGCGCGGCATGGAAGGTTTTACTACGCCCGAAACGCATAATAAATGGTCGCTCAGGGCATCGGCTACTGGTGAACTGGTGTTCGATAATGTAAAAATCCCAAAAGAAAACATACTACCCAATGTAGCCGGGTTAAAAGGTCCACTTGGATGCCTAAACCAGGCCCGCTATGGCATTTCATGGGGAGCGATAGGTGCGGCTATGGACTGTTATGACACCGCCTTACGTTATGCTAAAGAACGCGTACAGTTTGGTAGACCGATAGCAGGCTTCCAGCTGCAGCAAAAAAAACTGGCCGAGATGATCACCGAAATTACCAAAGCACAATTGCTGGTTTGGCGGTTAGGCACATTAAAAAGTGAGAACCGCGCAACAGCCGCACAAATATCAATGGCTAAGCGCAATAATGTAGATATGGCCTTACACATAGCCCGTGAAGCCCGCCAAATGCTTGGCGGCATGGGTATTACCGGTGAGTACTCGATCATGCGCCACATGATGAACCTCGAATCTGTAATCACCTACGAGGGCACACACGATATTCATTTACTGATAACAGGCATGGATGTAACAGGGCTTGATGCATTTAAATAATGAAACAAATCATTTTATAATGAAACACGTAATATAGCCTTACTTTTTTCTAATTATTATTATCTTGAAACACCGCAATCAGCATTTGTAATTAATTGATTTAAAGCCCTTGGGTTATAATAAAACATACAATATATTTTTTTCTAAGTATAGCCCTGCGCTGTTACTGGGCTTTATTTCTATTCTTTTTTTTATTTCATGCAAGCAGCAAGGCTATGAGCGCGATTATTCGGCTGGTTTTTCTAAATTATTGGATACCGCTAACCGTCAGAGCTATAAAGACCCTGAAGGCGCAGTAAAATTCCTGGATTCAGCATTCAGGCATCTCAATAACGTTACCATTAATGATAAATTCAGGCGCTTAGGCTTTCATTATGTGTTGGCTATGCGTATAAAGCATAACAATAAAGAAGGCCTTTTGTATGCCGACAGCATGCTGGATGTAATTAATAAAGACGGCGGCCAGCAAAAAAATCCATCACTTTTTTCTGAAGCTAACTTTGCCAAGGCCGACGCTTATTTTAATATGCACGATTATGCCAACGCTTATCCTTGCTATTTTACTGGTTACCAGATTGGCAAAAATCATCTCGATAAATTAGTGCTTACAGCTTATAGCTATCGTATGGGGATGATCACCTATCAGCAATCACATTATAACCTGGCTATTAATTACTTTAAGGACAGCTATAAGCAATCGCTTCCGCTCGATACCGACTTCGTGATATTTTATCGCAACCAGGAGATACTCGACAATATTGGATTGGCTTACAGGCATTTGAACAAGCCAGACAGTGCCTTAGCCTACTTTCAAAAATCAATTGATTATGTAAACCTTAAAGGCGGGAACTACACTAAAATTAAGCCCAATCTGATGGAAATTGCCAAAGCGGTAGTGTATGGCAACCAGGCCGATATTTATATTAAGCAACGCCAATACCCAAAAGCTACCGAACTTCTAAAGAAAAGTATAGCAGTTACCATTCAGAAGAACAATGATAACTATGATGCACTACTGTCGGAAATTAAACTGGCCAAAATATATGCCGATGAAAAGCAAGATGCTTTAATGCTCCCGCTTTTAGACAGTATCCATACACAGTTAAAAGTAATTGACAATAAACAAGCCGAATCTGACTGGAACAGCCTGATGAGTGATTATTATGCCAGGAAAAGCCAGCCAGTACTGGCATTGAGTTACAACAAACGCTACAATACGCTTAAAGATTCGCTGATAGAAAGTACCCGGCTGTTAAAAGAAACTAATGTTAACGACCAGCTAAATAATTACGAGAAAGAAAGGGAGATTATTAATCTCACTAATAACAACAAATTACAGCGTATCTATTTATCAGTTGCTATCCTGTTTGTGGCCATGGCGCTCATCATCATATTATTGATATTTGGTAACTGGAGGCGATCTAAAAACGAACTCAATACTGTAAATACGCTCAATGAGAAGGTAAACCAGCAAAAGATAAACCTGGAAAAAGCACTGGAAAGGCTCCACGAAAGCAACCAGGAAAAAGACCGTATTTTACACACAGTAGCGCACGATCTGCGTAACCCTTTAGGCGGTATTTCATCATTAACCAATATGATGATAAGCGATGATGATTTAACTGAAGAATTGAGGGATTACATCAACATCATTAAAGAAACAGCAGATAATTCGTTAGAGCTGATAAACGAAATATTTGAAGCTACCGACAGCACAATTGCAGACTCGAAGATGCAGTTGGTTGATATTAATACGCTCCTTAACAACAGCATTGAATTGCTTCGTTTTAAAGCAGCTGAGAAAAATCAGACTATTGAACTTACCGCGCTTGATTCACCTGAAATATTGTTAATTAGCCGGGAGAAGATCTGGCGGGTAATCAGTAATTTAATTATTAACGCCATTAAATTTAGCCCGGTTGGCGCAACCATAAAGGTTAATGTGGTGCGAAATGATAAAACCATTTGCATTGAAGTTAGCGATAACGGTATTGGTATCCCCGAAGCAAATAAAGCTAAAGTATTCAATATGTTTACCGAAGCCAAACGCCCGGGTACAATGGGCGAGAAATCATTCGGTTTGGGCTTATCAATCTGTAAGCAAATTGTAGAGAAACACGATGGCAAAATTTGGTTTGATAGCGGCGATAGCGGCACTACTTTTTATATGGAATTGAATAGAACGGAAGAAACGCCAGCTTCTACTTCTTTGTCATCCTGAGCGATAGCGAAGGATCTTCTTTGCCCTGTATAGTTATTTAACCTACTTCTTGAAGAAGATTCTTCACTTCGCTCAGAATGACAAGATCCTTTCAATAATGCTTAGCATTGACAAATCGACAAATTAGCTAATCGACAAATTAACTTCCCAGCAAATCCCTATACCAATACCCCGAATTCTTAACCGTTCGTTTCAACGTATCAAAATCGATATGTACAAGTCCGAAACGTGGATGGTAGCCTTCGGCCCACTCAAAGTTATCGGTAAGTGTCCATACAAAATAGCCTTTTACATTATAACTTTCGTTTTTAGCTTTCAGCACCTGCTCCAGGTAATCGTGTAAATAGGCAATCCGTTGCGAATCATCAACTTTGCCATCAACAAGGTTATCTTTAAATGCCACCCCATTTTCTGTAATAATGATTTTTTTTACCTTCGGATAGGAACCGAACTTTTTAATCATTTCATAAATAGAAGCAGGGTATACTTCCCAGCCCATCTCTGTAGTTGGCACGTTTCGTTTGGTTGCTTTTACCAAATTAGCGCCTACATAAGGTGTAAAAAAAGAATATTCAACCAACTCACGGGTGTAATTTTGTACGCCGATAAAATCAAAGTCGAAACTCATATTCTCAGCATCACCGGGTAACATTACTTTTTCGAGCCGCTTTAAAGCGGTAACCTCGCTGGTGGGATAACCCAAACCTAAAATAGGCTCAATAAATAACCGGTTAATTAAAGCGTCGGCTCGCTTTGCAGCAGCAATATCTCTCTTTGATTGCGAGTAAGGTTCAATAAATGAACAGGAGAATGTAGTGCCTATTTGTCTGTCGGCAGGTAACTTATCGCGTAATATTTTAGCCCCGGCAACAATACTTAGTACCGTGTGATGCACCGCAGGTACAAAGTTCTTTAAGCCACTCTTACCCGGCGCATGGATCCCCAGAAAATAGCCTGCACCGGTAAATACCGATGGCTCATTCATTACCATCCAGTGTTTTACTTTACTGCCGAAGGCCTCTGCACAAATAGTTACAAACTCAGAGAACCACTTAACAACCTCGCGGTTAGTCCAGCCGCCTTTGGCTTCTAAAATCTGAGGCAGATCCCAGTGGTAAAGCGTAACCCAGGGCTCAACGCCTTGTTGCAGGCAGTAATCAATAACCCGGTGATAGTAATCAATACCTGCTTGATTAACCTTGCCTGTACCTTCAGGCAAAACCCGTGTCCACGAAATAGAAAATCTGAAATTGGGAATATTAAGGCTTTTAACAATATCGATATCTTCCTGGTAACGATTGTAAAAATCGCAGGCAGTATGATGATGGTCGCCGTTTGAAATGGCGCCCTTTTTTGAAGAAAACACATCCCAGATGCTCTGGCCTTTACCTTCTGCGTCGCATGCACCTTCGGTCTGCAATGCAGCGGCAGATACCCCCCACTCAAAATCGTCACCGAAAAGCTTTCTGTTCAATTCGCCCATTTCTTAATATGCCTCCTTGTTTTTAGAGTACAACAAAGAAACAACAAACCAATGGAGCCACACTAAAGTTTTAAGAAAATATAAGCTATCGCTTAAATAAATTTTTAAGCGAGAAATGACAGGAAGCCTTTTTAAAGGCCCGGAAACAGAATAATAAAATAGCACCATTAATGCATGTAAACCGACTTAATGCGTTGCAGCATTACCCTTTCACGTAAACTGTTGAACAGTCTGTATATCCTACCAAGCAAGTTCATAACGTTGTATTTTGTTAATACTAAGTTACTGGTTGCCAGTTAAGTTAATGCGCGGTTAAGATGAAGTTTCTGTTAAGGATAAGAATGCAGAGAAATGGGTGTCATACTGAGCCCCGTCGAAGTATGGTGCAGAGAGCCGACGCTTATACTTCGACGGGGCTCAGCATGACAACGCTTTTTATCGGCATAAAAAAAAGAGACACAAAGTATTGTGTCTCTACGCATTTCATTGCTCCCTCCCCTTCGAGGAGGGGGTTATTCGCTATAAACACTCTCCACCTGATCGCGCAGGTTATAGTGCGATGCCATTACCTCACCATAAGCGCCCGCTGTACGCACAGCAATTAAATCGCCACGGAATGATTCGGGTAGTTCCACATCCTTACGGAAACAATCTGTGCTTTCACAGATCGGCCCTACAACGTCATATTGGGTTGGCTGTTGGCCTTCTTTTTCTTCTGACAACTGAGAACCGACAACTGACAACCGACTAATATTTTCTATTTGGTGGTATGCCTGGTACAACATCGGGCGGATTAACTCCGTCATACCAGCATCCAGGATTAAGAAGTTCTTCTTTAAACCATTCTTTACATATAGCACACGTGCTATTAATGAGGCTGATTGTGCCACCAATGCACGGCCAAGCTCAAAATGTACTTCCTGGTTTGGTTTTACATTCAGAAAATCGGCAAATACTTTAAAGTAAGCTTCGAAATTGGCAATATTATCCTGATCAGGCGAGTAATAATTAACGCCTAAGCCACCACCAACGTTAAGCACTTTTATGTTGAAGCCTTTTTGCTCAAACCATTCGCTTAACTCGTTAACGCGGGTACAAAGGGTTTTAAAAGTCTCCAGGTCTGTAATTTGTGAACCGATATGGAAGTGGATACCCAGTAAATTCAGATTTTTGCAATTACGTAAAGTATCAGCCACATCTGGCAGTTGCCATACGTTAACGCCGAATTTATTTTCTTCCAATCCGGTAGTAATGTAATGGTGCGTATGTGCATCAACATTAGGGTTAATACGGATAGCTACATTAGCAGTTTTTCCCTTCGCTCCTGCCAGGTCATTAATAACCAAAAGCTCTTGTTGAGATTCTACATTGAAGCAGAAAATATCTGCATCAAGGGCAGCATTGATCTCACGGTCCGATTTACCTACACCGGCAAAAACCACCTTATCTTTACCAAAACCGTATTCAATAGCAGCTTTAACTTCGTTACCGCTCACACAATCGGCACCAAAACCGTATGATTGAATGGTTTGCAGTACCTTGGGGTTAAAGTTTGCCTTCATGGCATAATGTACATGGTAGCCATACTTTTGGGCTGCGCTTTGGCAAGCCTGTAAGGTATTGCGTAATACATCAAGATCGTAGTAATAAAACGGTGTTTCTAATTGGCCAAAACGGCTTGTAATATCCTGGGTAAACATTAATTAATGCTTTAAAAAATCTTTCTAATTAAAATAATCTGCTGTGTAAACTTCTAAGAGCTTCTACCTTGTCTGCTGTTTTTACCAGCAAAGATAGGTTATGATCGCTGCCTCCGTACGAAATCATCCTGATAGGGATGTGCTTTACCGATTCCAGTACGCGTGCTGCATAACCATGCTTATCGGCACCAAAATCGCCAACCACACAAATAATAGTATGGTTAACATCCAGTTCTACTGATCCGAATGAGTTTAACTCTTTGGTGATCTCGCCCAAATGCGTGGTATCATCAATGGTTAAAGATACACCCACTTCCGATGTGGTGATCATATCTATCGAAGTCTTATAACGCTCAAATACCTCGAACACACGGCGTAAAAAGCCGTAAGCCAACAACATGCGGCTCGATTGGATCTTGATAGCTGTAATATCATCCTTAGCAGCTATTGATTTAATACCGTCTTTATCACTTTCATTGGTAATTAATGTACCGGGAGCTTGTGGGTCCATGGTATTTAATAACCTTACCGGGATCTTATATTTCTGTGCCGGGAACACGCTTTGCGGATGCAGAATTTTGGCACCGAAGTAAGCCAGCTCGGCAGCTTCATCAAATGATAACTGGCTGATTGGCTGCGTGCCTTTCACAATCCGCGGATCGTTGTTGTGCATACCATCAATATCAGTCCAGATCTGCACTTCTTCACTACGGATAGCTGCACCAATTAATGATGCTGTATAATCGCTACCACCACGGCGCAGGTTATCAATCTCGCCGAAAGAGTTTTTGCAGATATAGCCCTGGGTAATAAAGAGTTTATTGTCGCGATTCTTATTCAGTAATGGCGTAATATGGTCGTTAATGTAATCAACCATCGGCTCATGGTCTTCATCAACCTTCATAAAATCAAGCGCAGGCAACAGTACCGATGGTACACCAATTTCCTGCAGATACACATGATATAAAGTGGTTGATAGTAGTTCGCCCTGTGCCAGGATGATCTTATCTTCAATAGGCGTAAACAGATCGTTGCTCAGCATGCTTAGCAAACCGAAATGATAATCGATCACCTCTTTACCCCTGCTTAAATACTTTTCGTCGTTAAACAGTTCTTTAATAAACAATTCGTACTTATCCTTTAGTGCTGCAATCAGGGTTGCGGCCTTGGCCTTATCGCTTTTAAGATAAGCCTGCCCTATTTCGACCAGACTATTGGTTGTACCCGAAACGGCAGATAACACCACAATCTGGCGCTCATCAGCGTTTACAATATTCAGCAGCTTTTTCATCCGCTCGGGGCTACCTACAGATGTTCCGCCAAATTTTAAAACTTTCATTGTTTATTCTGTTTAAAAAGACAAATATTGATATTCTGCTGCCAATAAGCGGGTTTTGGATGCCCGAAGAAGTACTCAAATAATTGACCAGCTTAATTTTACGCAGCACCCGCTTTAGCGGCGCTAAAAATATGATTTTAAACAGGGAATAGCTAATAAAATCCAATTAAGTTCGTCATTGCGAGGTACGAAGCAATCCCCGACCTGCGGAACCGCTCAGTAAAGTTCGCGATTGCTTCGTACCTCGCAATGACGTAGTGTGAGTTTGTCTTGACTCTTGGTTCTCGATTCTTGACTCTATTTAGAGTGCTCTCCAATAGCCTTACCTAAATGCTGGATATGGTTTTCATCAAGCAATAAAGCGGCATTTAAATGCGGTTTATAAATCCATACATTATGTTCATTACAATACATATAACCGCATAAGCCATCGGCATAGTATAGATCATATACGCTGGCATTGGCTTCGGCACGGTGTTTAACAGTGATCACCAACGGGCGATCTATCATCGGGATTTCTACTTCGAAAGGATTCATATCGTAATAACTCATTTTAGGGCAAGTGGTTCTTGATAATTGCGCAAAGCACGTAAATTAGTTTAATGTTTTCAATAAATCATTGCTAAATTATGCAGGTCTCAAATTGCCTGACAATGATTACGTGATGTATCTTCGTAATAAATAATGATTTTAAACTGATTTTACTTTTGGTTGCTAATTGCGCTTAAATAGTACCTTTGGCAGCATAATACTTAATACTCATGAAAAAAGTTTGGTTAGCCGCCTTTGCATGCCTCACCGTTGTGGCCTGTAACAATGATAAAGCCGATGAGAAAAAACTGATGGACGATATTTTGGCAACACACGATAAAGTGATGCAAGCCGAAGATAAAGCCATGACCAACAAAATTGTAATTGACAGTTTGCTGAAGGTCGACAAGTTTGCACCCGTAGATGCTGTTAACCAAAAAGAGGAGTTTAAAACCCAAAGCGCCAAGCTTAGTGCTGCCGATGAAGCGATGGAGAACTGGATGCATAAGTTTGATCCCGAATATAAGGGTAAATCGCATGATGATGTGATGAAATATCTGGCGGAGCAGAAAAAACAAATCATGCATATCGATTCGTTGTTAAATACATCGATAACCCAATCTACCCAGGTATTGTCTAAATACAAAAAACCATGAGGAACTTATTTTACGCACTAATTTGTGTATTAACTATAAGCGCTTGCAGCAATTCTGCGAGTAACAAAACATTACCTATTCTGGGTAATCGCGAAGCTGATACCAAAACAGTTGATGGCAAAACAGTAACCGATACCATTTATCAAACCATACCCAAGTTTAATTTTATTGACCAGTATGGTGATAGCGTAAGCAATAAAACCCTGGATGGTAATATCTACGTGGCCGATTTCTTTTTTACCACCTGCCCAAGCATTTGCCCCGTTATGCACCGCAATATGCTGGCTGTTTACAAAGAGTTTAAAAATGTTGGCGACTTTAAAATCATCTCACACACCATCGACCCCAAACATGATAGTGTTGCTGTGATGAAAAAGTATGCTGATAATTTAGGCATCACCGGTAAAAACTGGCTGTTTCTGCAAGGGCAAAAAGAAGAAACCTACAAACTGGCCAAAAGCTACATGGTTGAAGCCCGTGAAGGAAACGTACACGATGGTTATTTTATCTTGATCGATAAGCAAAAACGCGTTCGTGGTTCGTATTTGGGTACAGACCCTAACGAGGTTACTAAAATGATAGCCGATATTAAAATACTGCAAGCCGAACCCGACCAAACCATTGTACAATGAAGCGGCAGCTAAGCGCCCTTATTTTACTAACTGCTTTTGTATCGATCATATCATCCTGTATGAACGATGAGGATATTGAATATAAACGCGCTTTCACAGCCGGTGCTGTGGTTTACCAAAACCATTGCCAAAACTGCCACGGTAATACCGGCGAAGGTTTATCTGCATTAATGCCCCCGCTTACAGATTCGGTTTACCTCAAACAAAACAAAGCTCAACTAGCCTGTATTCTTAAATACGGGCTCGCCGGCAAACTTATTATCGTGCATAATAAGCCCTATCAAAACCAAATGCCTCCTTCAGACCTTGCTCCTATTGAAATTGCGCAGGTATTAACCTATGTTAAAAATTCATTCGGCAACAAATTGGGTGGTGTTAAGGTTGAGGAAGTGAATAAGGATCTTTCAATTTGTCAATGAGACAATTCTAATTTAGCAATTAGATAATTTGTCGATTTGGCAATTAAGCTCACTCAGGATCATTGACAAATCAACAAATCACCTCATCAACAAATTCGCTTAAGCTGTTCGGCGGTAATGCAAATGTTTAACAACGCCCTTTTTCTTTTTTTCAACCTTTTCATCTATTTGCTCCTCCAATTGCATTAATTTTTCGAATGACTCCATAATTTCGAGGTCTGTTTCCAGGGAAGTACGCAGCTCTTCGGCATGGTTGTATGCCTCGGTCATTAATAATGATCTCATAATCCGATTGAATAAATCGAGCAGAATAACCGGCTTCTCATTTCCGGTAATTTCGCTCCGGGTTAATAATTTAGTTACTTGTTTAATTGGTATTTATAAAACGCTGTTTACTAAGATTTTGTTTACTATCAATACGATTTACTAAATTTATATTGAGATACCTTATTTGTTAATTTTTATAACAAAAACACGCCTATTTATTAGCGAAAACAAGCGCATTTTATTAACAAATCCACATTTCGTATACTTAACAAATTAAGAGTTGAGGCTTAACAAATTCAAAAAACGTATCTTTGTTGTTGCAAAACGTTCTATCGCTGCTTTGCCTTCGGGCGGGCGGAGGAAAGTCCGGGCAACACAGAGCGTCCTGCTTCCTAACGGGAAGGCATCGTACCAGCCGGTGACAGCAAGTGCCACAGAAAAAATACCGCCTCAACTTGTTGGGGTAAGGGTGAAAACGTGAGGTAAGAGCTCACGGCATTACCGGGCGACCGGGATGACGGTAAACCTCAGGAGTTGAAAAACCAAATAGGTCCCAAATTTAAAGCTGCTCGCTTTTATATGTTGCTTGCAACATGGTTGGGATGGGTAGGTTGTTAGAGCCTGGCAGCAATGTTCAGGAACAGATTAATGATAGAAATTGCCCATCAGGGCAACACAGAACCCGGCTTACAGCTTTGCTGCTGGTTAATACCCTTTCCGTTTTTCGGGAAGGGTTATTTATTTCAGTAAAACAAATAATCAAATTTTAAAACAAAAAGCGAAGTGTTTAATTTAGTATACAATAATATATATTAGCACCTCAATATAATACCTGCATACACCACAAATGGCTAAAGTTTTAATAATAGACGACGAGCGCGCGATCCGCAATACGCTCAGAGAGATTTTGGAATACGAAGATTATCAGGTAGAAGACATTGATAATGGCATCGACGGATTAGAACTAATCCAGAAAAACGATTACGACCTTGTACTGTGCGACATTAAAATGAACCGCATGGATGGCATGGAAGTACTAACCGAAGGTTTATTGATTAAACCCGACTTGCCATTCATTATGATATCGGGCCACGGTACGGTTGAAACCGCGGTTGAAGCCAGCAAAAAAGGAGCTTTCGATTTTATATCGAAACCACCGGATTTAAACCGCTTGCTGATTACCGTACGAAACGCCCTCGATCGTGGAAGTTTGGTAACCGAAGCCAAAACTTTAAAACGTAAGGTTTCGAAAGTACGCCCTATCCTGGGTAACTCACAAGCCATTGTAAAAATTAAAGAAACTATCGACCGTGTTGCCCCTACTGATGCCCGTGTATTAATTACCGGCGCCAATGGTAGCGGTAAAGAGCTGGTAGCCCGCTGGTTACACGAAAAATCTAACCGTACCAATGCGCCTTTAATCGAAGTGAACTGTGCTGCTATCCCTTCGGAGTTAATTGAAAGTGAATTGTTCGGTCACGAGAAAGGTTCGTTTACCTCTGCTGTTAAACAGCGTATCGGTAAATTTGAATCTGCCAGTGGCGGTACTTTGTTTCTGGATGAGATTGGCGATATGAGCCAGTCGGCCCAGGCTAAAGTATTGCGTGCCTTACAGGAAAGTAAAATTACCCGCGTAGGCGGCGAAAAAGAAATAGAAGTTGATGTACGCGTAGTTGCGGCAACCAACAAAGACCTGCTAAAGGAAATTGAAGACGGTAACTTCCGGATGGACTTGTACCACCGCCTGAGTGTGATCCTGATCCACGTACCGCCGTTGACCGAACGCCGTGATGATATCCCGCTAATCACCCAAAACTTCCTGGAAGAGATTTGCAGCGAATATGGCATGCCGGTAAAACGCTTCTCTGAACCTGCTATGGAGGCCTTAAAAGCCCTGCCATGGAGTGGTAACATTCGTGAACTGCGTAACATGGTTGAGCGTTTAATTATTTTAAGTGATAAAGTAATTACGGATAGCGATGTAAAAGCTTTCGCCAATCCATCCGCTCCGGTAGCCATTGGTGCAACAGGCACTACAGCTGCTGCCGAACCAAAAACAGATTTCGAACAGTTTAAAAACTTCCAGGAGTACAAAGATTTTGCCGAGCGCGAATACATCAAATTCAAACTCGAGAAAAACAACTGGAACGTATCTAAAACTGCTGATGACATCGATATACAACGAAGCCACCTCTACAGTAAAATAGAGAAATACGGATTAAAAAGGGGTGAATAACCCCTTTTTTTGTTAATGTTTTTAGGTAGAGAAAAGAGCTGTCACACTGAGCTCCGTCGAAGTGTCGCGCGCAGAGGCCTGCCCACCATGCTTCGACGGAGCTCAGCATGACAGCCTTTTATTTTCTTGCGCGATTGTATCTCCCTTGCGCGCGATTGCATCGCGTGCTTAAAACTTCATAGCGTTTGCAACGCCCCTACGCCCAGGTTGTAAAATAAACACAATTCCCTATTGCTTTTACTAAAAAAATTAGCAATTTTGTATTGTGAATCAAAACTCCATACATGCCAAAACCGAAGCCCGTGTACTCTTTGTAGACATGGACAGCTTTTTTGCGCGCTGCGAGCAGCAAACCAATTACTGGTTACGTGGCCGGCCGGTTGGGGTATGTGTTTATACTGGTAAATATGGTTGCGTAATTTCACTTTCAAAAGAAGCCAAAGCACTCGGCATCAAAGCAGGCACCCGCCTAAACGAGGTAATGGAACTTTGCCCCGATTTTGTGCCGATTGAAAGTAATCCTACCCGTTACCGCGAATTCCATGTAAAGATCATTTCTGTGTTGCAGGAGTACTGCCAGGATGTTGTGCCCAAAAGTATCGATGAGGCCATCATCAATCTCACCGATTATAAACTAGTGCATCCCGACCCGGTAGCTTTAGCCCGCAAAATAAAGCAGGATATTCTGGATAAGGTAGGCGACTTCTTAAGCTGCTCTATCGGCATTGCACCTAATGCTTTTCTGGCAAAGCTGGGTTCCGTGATTGGCAAGAAGAAAACAGGCGTGGATGCTGGTTTGCAATTGATAGATCAGAATAATATTGATAGTTTATTAGGGCAGCTTAAACTGGGACAACTGCCAGGTATTGGCAGGCAAATGTGCTATCGGTTAGAACGTGCAGGTATCAATACCCCATTAGAACTTCGTTATGCCGAGCCGCATAAACTGAAAGCTATATTTAAAAGCATTGAGGGCATTTACTGGCATTACCGGCTCAACTTTATTGAAACCAATATTGTAGCGCACGAATATAAAGGCATGCAGGCCATGCGCCAGGTATCAAAAGAAAAACGCGAAAATGCCGAGTATATGGAACAGCTTTTCTTAACACTATGCTGTACACTCGAAAAACGCATGGTTCGCCATAAATTCTACTGTAAGGCCATAGGCTTTAGCTGTCACTATGTAAATGGCACCCGTTGGGAAGATGGCTTTACCATTAGCACACCGATACAGGATGCCATTAGTTTAATGAACATGATTAAACTCCGCATCGCTAAGTTTGAGGAGACTACCCAATGTGCGCCGATCTTCAATAACCAGATCACCAGTTTGCGGCTATCAGTAACCAACTTTGTAAATAACGGCAATATGCTGTATTCGCTATTTGAGGATATGGACAAAATGGAAACTGCCCGCAAAACCATGCACGCCATTAAAGACCAGTTTGGCCATAATAAAATAATGCGCGCCGTTGAATTAACCGACAATAAAGTGATTAAAGATGTAATTGGTTTCGGCTCGGTGAAGGATTTGACTGATTTGGATTATGCAGCGATACCGAGGTATGATTGATTTTAAGAGAGGCAAGAATCAGGAATCAAGAAATCCGTAAGGCTTAAAAGAGCACGTCATTGCAAGGAACGAAGCAATCGCAAACTGTACAGAGCGGCTCTGTAGGCAGGAGATTGCTTCGTTCCTCGCAATGACGTGCTGGTGAAATTGTCCTTGCCGATCTGTATAGCTACGAGATTGTGCGTTATTGCAGGCAATGCTAATCGGTCTGAGATTGCTTCGTACCTCGCAATGACGTGAGTTATGAAAGAATTGTCATGGCCTATATTAATTCTCAAATATACTCCTCAACCCCTTCCCTAACCTGCTCCAGATACCCGGCACCAAACAAGTTTAAATGCAGCAATAACGGGTATAAGTTCCACAGATCAATCCGCTCATTCCAGCCCTTATTCAGAGGTAAACTTTCATTGTAAGCTGCATAAAATGATTCAGAAAAGCCACCGAACAAGGTAGTCATAGCTATATCGAACTCTCGGTTTCCGTAACTAACAGCAGGATCAATGAGATAAGGTTTTTCGTCTGTGCTGATGAGGTAATTGCCGCCCCATAAATCGCCATGTATCAAGGATGAAGGCTCTTCATTAAATAGGCGGCTTAATTTCGAATAAAGCTTATCAAAATTCTGAGCATCAGTTTTATTAAGCAACCTTTTATCAAAAGCTAATTTAACCATCGGTTGCAGGCGTTCTTCAATATAAAAGCCACTCCACGTATTGTGCTTCTTGTTACTTTGAGGCAATGATCCCATATAATTATCACTTTCGAAACCAAAGTAATCAGCGCTACTTTTATGCATTTGAGCCAATTGTCGCCCTAATAGTTCAGAAGCTTTTTCGGTTGGTTTTCGTGTTTCAATCCATTCCAGCACCAGGAAACTTTCATACTCCAAAGCATCCTGCAAAATTACTTCGGGCACAGCAATGGTATGGGTAGCTGCTATGGTTTTTAAACCAATACTTTCACAGGCAAACATCATTGGGTAAGCGCTTTTGCTGTTAAACTTCAGCATGTATTTACCGGTATTAGTATCCAGGCAATAAGTCTGGTTAATGCTGCCGCCGCTCACGGGTTTAGTACAATTGATTTGCACCGGCTGATTTAAAACCGACGAAAGTTTATCTTGCAAAAAGTCCTTTAAATCAGCTGATAAGCCCATATAACTAAGGTACAGCTTTTGTAGATAATTGATAACAAAATTCTCCGTCAAAAACCTTATTTTTGCGGCTGAAAATGCAGCACATACGTAATTTTTGCATCATTGCACACATCGACCACGGTAAGAGTACTCTTGCCGACAGGTTGCTTGAATATACCAACACCGTAACCAAGCGCGAATCGCAGGCACAATTGCTTGATGATATGGACCTTGAACGTGAGCGTGGTATCACTATTAAAAGTCACGCTATCCAGATGAATTATACACTGGATGGGCAGGAATATGTATTAAACTTAATCGATACTCCAGGACACGTTGATTTCTCGTACGAAGTTTCACGCTCTATTGCCGCCTGTGAGGGCGCATTGCTGATTGTTGATGCTTCGCAAGGTATACAGGCACAGACTATCTCTAACTTATATCTTGCTTTAGAGAACGATCTGGAGATTATCCCGGTACTAAACAAAATGGATCTTCCCGGCGCTATGCCAGAGGAAGTGAAAGACCAGATTGTTGACCTGATTGGTTGTAAACGTGAAGAAATTTTAGCTGCATCGGGCAAAACCGGTTTAGGTGTACACGATGTATTAAGAGCTATTGTTGAGCGTGTACCGCCACCTGTTGGCGATCCTGAAGCTCCGCTTCAGGCCTTAATCTTCGATTCGGTATTTAACTCGTTCCGCGGTATTATTGCTTATTATAAAGTGGTAAACGGCGAGATCAGGAAAAACACCCGTGTTAAGTTTATGGCTACCGGTAAAGAGTATTTAGCCGATGAGGTTGGTACCCTGAAACTGCAACCCGTACCTAAAGACGTAATTAAAACCGGTGACGTAGGTTATATCATCTCCGGTATTAAAGAAGCTAAAGAGGTTAAAGTTGGTGATACAATCACCTTGATAGAGCGTCCGGCTGCCGAAGGTATCCAGGGTTTCGAAGAGGTGAAACCAATGGTATTTGCCGGTATCTACCCGGTTGATACCGAGGATTACGAAGAACTGCGCGACTCGATGGGCAAACTGCAGTTAAACGATGCTTCGCTGGTTTTCGAACCGGAATCATCTGCTGCGTTAGGCTTTGGTTTCCGTTGCGGATTCCTGGGCATGCTGCACATGGAGATTATCCAGGAGCGTCTGGAGCGCGAGTTCGACATGACGGTTATTACTACCGTTCCCAACGTATCTTACCTCGCTTATACTACTAAAGGCGAAGAATTGCTGGTAAATAACCCTTCTGATTTGCCTGACCCAAGCAAGCTTGACTATGTAGAAGAGCCTTACATTAAGGCTAACATTATCAGTAAAGCAGAATTTGTGGGTCCGATCATGTCATTATGTATTCAGAAGCGTGGTGCTATTGTTAACCAGTCGTACCTAACGTCCGACCGTGTTGAGCTGATCTTCGAGATGCCGATGGGCGAAATTGTATTTGATTTTTACGACAGGCTGAAAACCATTTCTAAAGGTTATGCCTCGTTTGATTATACCCAGATTGGTTACCGCCAGTCGGACCTGGTGCGTTTGGATATACGCTTAAACAGCGAGCCGGTTGATGCCTTGTCGTCACTGATCCACCGCAGCAACTCTTACGATTTTGGTAAAAAGATCTGCGAAAAGCTGAAAGAGCTAATCCCTCGCCAGCAATTCGAAATTATTATCCAGGCTTCTATCGGTGCTAAAATTATAGCCCGCGAAACCGTGAAAGCTTTACGTAAAGACGTAACCGCCAAATGTTATGGTGGTGATATTTCGCGTAAGCGTAAGCTGTTAGAGAAACAGAAAAAAGGTAAAAAACGCATGCGCCAGGTTGGTAACGTAGAGATACCACAGTCGGCGTTTATGGCGGTATTGAAATTAGATTAAGAAATCCATTAAAGTTTAATGGATTTTTAATAGTACAAACACAATATTTGCACTAATCAAATGTCAATTACTGATTTTAAAAATGCTGTTAAAGCTGAGTTTGGTTCACAACAGAACTTAAGTAATATTATTGACTTAGATTCTTTGTATCCAATCAGTATGGCAAGTGCTCAACTTGATCCAACGCTAAAACGATTCTTTTGGTTAGATGAAAATGGGCCATTTAGTGAAATTACCCAACGTGGCCTACAATCTTTAAGAAAAGGCTTTTATAAAATAGTTAATCAACCTTACTATAGAACCACAATTACTCCGGGGACTTTTGCGGCCGATGTTTATTATTTGAATCAAGAAAATGACAACTTGATTAAATATCATGCTAACATTGGTCCGTTAACTAATACATCCATGGCTCCTTTTCCATTTGATAACACTATTAATAATTATTCTAAAATTCCAATTTTGAATAAATTTTATAATGATAAAGCACAATATGGATATGAAAAGGATTACTATGTTGCCAAAAAGAATTTTTATGATTCGGTTTATAAAGAGAATAGGATTTTCTTTGTAGCAGAATCTACTTGGGATCCAGCTTATCCAACTATAAATAAAAGAAAGCAAGTTAAATGGTGCTTCATTGATTATTGAGTATATGCAATTATTAGACGGAAAATACGTATCAGAAAAACTGAAGCTTGAAATAGCTGAAGAGGCAGCGAAAATATTAGCCAACACAGGCCGTAAACCACACCTGGTTGCAGTATTGGTTGGGCACGATGGCGGCAGCGAAACCTACGTAGCCAGCAAAATGAAAAATTGCGAGGCTGTAGGTTTTAAATCATCATTAGTACGTTACGAAAGTGATGTTACCGAAGAAGAATTATTGGCCAAAGTTGCTGAGTTAAACGCCGATGCTGATATTGATGGTATCATTGTTCAGCTGCCTTTGCCAAAGCACATCGACCCGGAGAAAGTAACCGAAAAGATTAATCCGGCTAAAGATGTGGACGGTTTCCACCCCGTTAACCTGGGCCGTATGCAGCGCAACCTGCCTTCGTTTATCCCGGCTACACCTTATGGCATTACTTTAATGCTGAAAGAGTATGGTATCGATACCGCAGGTAAACATTGTGTGGTAGTTGGCCGTAGCAACATTGTAGGCTCGCCAATGAGCATCCTGATGGCGCGCAACACCCAACCGGGTAACTGCACCGTAACTATTTGCCACAGCCGCACACCGGATATTAAGAAATTCACCCTTGATGCCGACATTTTGATCGTAGCCATCGGTAAAAAGAACTTCATTACTGCCGATATGGTTAAAGATGGTGTAGTTGTTATCGACGTAGGTATGAACCGCGAAACTTCAACCGTAACCAAATCTGGCTATAAGCTTTATGGCGATGTTGATTTTGAAGGCGTTGCCCCAAAATCATCGTGGATTACCCCGGTACCGGGCGGCGTTGGTTTAATGACCATTATCGGGCTACTGAAAAACACATTGGCTTCAACTAATAAGGAAGTATATCAATAGTTACTGGTTATTAGGTTATTGAGTTAATCAGTAAGATAAAAGCGAAAAGGGATCACAGTTGTGATCCCTTTTTGCTTTTACTGCTTTCGTCATGCTGAACTTGTTTCAGCACCCCACTTGCTAAGCTTTACAATTTTCCAAGTAGCAGACCTTTCCTGTGGGATCCTGAAACAAGTTCAGGATGACGTCATGGACTTAATAACTCAATAACCTAATAACTAAAAACTACCTTCCTATATGGTACTCATGCGGGATATGATAGTTTTCATTCTCATCCTGCCATGCCATTGACGCTATTAGCCATTTACCTTCGGTCTGGATGCATTGTACATAGTTAATACCGCGTGGTATCCGGCCCGATTCGTGATCGGTAAAAGAATATTCATAAACACTTACGCGCTGGGCAATTTTGCCGAATATCTCTGTTTTCGAGAATACCTCCCGCTGCATAAATTGTTGCATACTGCCATCGGCTACTTTGGTTTGTATGCCTTTGGCAAATTCCTCGGGTGTAAAACTTAATGGGCGGCCAAAAGTGTTGTTGATGAGAATTGCTTCATCAAAACAAAGGGCTTGTAATGCATTAAGATCGGGGGTTTCTCCGGGTTGGAAACTAAGGGTTTGATAAAAATCGGTTACTAAAAAGTCGATATCGCTGGTGCTCATAATTGTGTTATATACCTTTCAATTTATCCCAGAATGAGGGAATCCCTACATAAATATCATTGTTCCTGATTTCGACAGGATAAGTCGGAAGAAAATCATTTTGCCCCGCATTTCCCCGCCCCGTTTCCAGATCATAAGCATAACGGTGAAATGGGCATATCAGTTTTTTGCTTTCGCACCAGCCGTTGGTTAGGTCTGCACCGGCATGAGGGCATTTACTACCTAATGCAAAAAATTGGTTTTCATTATTTACTAAACATAACTTTTTACCGCCAGCACTAATTTTGCTAACCGGTACAGCAATATCACTTACCCCGGCAACTTTATACCACTTCATTTATCGTCTCAGAAATCAACCTTTAAATTCATTACCGATGGGTTTTTAATTACCTCATCCATACTGGTAACCAATGTAACAGTTTTCCTGTCTGCCGACAATACAGCTTTGTTATTATCTATTTTCTTTACCGGTTTAGCAAAGTTGAGGATTAGCTTATAAGGGGTTTCTATCAACAGGGCTTTAGCCATTACAAAGGTGGCCTGCGTTTTTTTGAGGAAGTTATTGAACTTGGTTTTATCGATAATACGATAAAATTTATGCGGGGTAATCTCATAATCGTAATAGTCCTGCCCTACTATCATCTGCCCGGCATCAATTCCCTTGATGCTTTTACTGTTTTTAGCAACGGCACTCAACTGACTATCAGTAGCTACTTTACTGATGTGTTCTACATAATATTTTAAATCGGCAGCATCTTTAGCCTGGTGGTTAATGCTGATTTTCATGATGCTTTTACGCAGGTTCATTTTAATATCCAGGTTACTGCTTTTAGCCAACTTAGCCTCTTCACTGCTTAGTTTACGCTGGGTAGAATCGGGTATGGCGCTATAAAAATTCATGCTGGTATCTTTCGCCATGGCAAACTGCGGGGTTGCAGCAACTGAGTCGGATACAAGGTTCATGAGCACAGCTACAGCATGGCTCATGTCGAAATTATAGACCACATTGCAGGAGCCATCCGTTTTAAAGTTGTATTGTTCTTCAATATCAACGCACGAACTAAGGCAGGTTATGCAGCCAAAAAGTATAATTAAAAAGTAAAGTTTTCTCATATACTGAATTTCAAGTAATTATAGCTATTAATATTAACATTTAAAAGCTCAAAAAGTTAAGGCATCAGTTTAGTTATTTTTATCTTTGCAGATTGAAAATGACAGCACAAGTTCCGGAAGATGGCACACTGCTCCCTTTGATGGAGGAGTTTTATACGATACAGGGCGAAGGGTATAATACCGGCAAAGCCGCATACTTTATTCGCCTTGGTGGCTGCGATGTTGGCTGCCATTGGTGCGATGTTAAGGAGAGCTGGGATGCGAGTATCCATCCACTTACCGCAGCAGATACCATCGTTAATAACGCCCTGCAATTCCCGGCTAAAACCGTAGTAGTTACCGGTGGCGAACCGCTGATCTATAACCTTGACTATCTAACCGCGCAGATGAAGGAAAAAGGTGTAACTACCTTTATCGAAACATCTGGCGCTTATCCCCTTTCCGGCCATTGGGACTGGATTTGTTTGTCGCCCAAAAAATTCAAAGCCCCGCAACCTGCTATTGCCAAACAGGCGCACGAGTTGAAGGTAATTGTGTTTAACAAGTCAGATTTTGACTGGGCCGAACAATATGCAGAGCTGGTTTCTCCTGGCTGTAAACTTTATTTACAACCCGAATGGTCTAAGGCTAAAGAGGTTACCCCGCTTATTATTGATTATGTAATGGCGAACCCGAAATGGGAAATTTCTTTACAAACTCATAAATATTTGAATATCCCATAAAAACTGTAAATTAGGCTCAACCGATACTAAACTTTAATGACCCGGGCTTTTTTTACAGTAATACTTTTTATCGCTTTTCCGTTGGTGATACTGGCTCAGCAACGTGCCTATACCACTAAAAACGAAACTGCCATAAAATACTATGCCCTGGCGGGATCAAGTTATGACTACCACAAATTTGATGAAGCCATAACCAACCTCCAGCAATCGATACAAGCCGACGATAATTTTATTGAAGCCCACATTTTTCTGGGAGATATGTACGGCCTTAAAAAACAGTATAAAGAAGCTACAGAGCAATACCAAAAGGCATTAACCCTCAATCCTGAATTTAGCCAGGCTGTTTATTTTAAAATAAGCGATGCAGAAATCAGTACAGGCCATTATAAAGATGCCCAGTTTCACCTGGTTAAATATCTAACCTACCAGTACATTACCGATAAAGACCGTTTCCGGGCAAAGAAGTTAATGGGCGATTGCGACTTTGCAATTCAGGCCTTGCAGCACCCTGTTCCGTTTACGCCGGTTAACCTTGGCCCCGAAATTAATACTGCCGACGACGAGTACCTGCCCACAGCCACCGCCGATGAAAGCACTCTGATTTTCACCCGCAAAATTAACAATAATGAAGATTTTTATAAGAGCAACAAGCTCAATAACAAGTGGCAAACAGCTACTTATTTAAGTAAGAACATTAACACACCAAATTACAACGAAGGCGCCCAATCGCTGTCGCAGGATGGCAAATATTTGTTCTTTACGGGCTGTAACCGACCCGATGGTTTGGGTAAGTGCGACATTTACGTTTCGCAAAAAAAGGGGGATGATTGGTCGACACCGTTTGACCTGAGCCGACCGCTTAATTCGCCGGGATGGGAATCACAACCCTCTATCAGTGCCGATGGCCGCACGCTTTATTTTGTGAGCAACCGCAAAGGCGGCTATGGTGGCTACGACATCTGGAAATCGACCTTAACTGCCAAAGGCTGGGGTGAGCCCGAAAATTTAGGGCCCAACATCAATACCGTTTTCGATGAGCAATCTCCCTTCATTCACCCCGATGATAGTACCTTATACTTTTGTTCAAACGGTTGGCCGGGCATGGGTAACAAAGACCTTTACATCAGCCGGTTAGGCCAGGATGGTAAATGGCAGAAACCACAAAACCTGGGCTACCCTATCAATTCCAGCGGTGATGAAAATGGTTTAACTATTTCTACCAATGGCAGTTACGCTTACTTTGCCTCTAACAACCTGAATAATGGTATTGGTGGTTATGATATTTACATGTTTGAATTACCCGCGGCGCTAAAGCCTAAACTGGTTACGTATGTAAAAGGGAAGATCACTGATGCTTTAAATAAAAAGCCTATTGAGGGTATTGTAGAAATTATCGACCTCGAAAAAAATGAGATTGTTTATCATGATGTAAGTTCTGCAACCGACGGCGACTTTTTGGCTACCCTTACCAGCGGTAAAAACTATGGCCTAAACATTTCTAAACAGGGTTATTTATTTTATTCAGAGAACTTCTCGTTAGAAGGCCATGCACCTACGCAGCCTTTTATTGTCAACGTAGCCCTGTCCCCTATTGAAATTGGCAAGAAGGTAATTTTGAAGAACATTTTCTTTAACAGCAATCAATACGAACTCAAAGCACAATCGAAAGCCGAACTCCAAATCATTGCCGAGTTCCTGAATGCTAATCCTACCGTTAAGATTGAGATCTCAGGTCATACAGATGATACCGGCAACGATCAACTAAATCAAACCCTCTCAGAGAACCGTGCTAAATCTGTTTATCAATATCTGGTAACTAACGGTACAAACCCGGCTAAACTGGTATTTAAGGGCTATGGTAAAACCCAGCCTTTAGCACCTAATACATCGGAGGAGAACAAGGCTAAAAACCGCCGTACCGAGTTTAAGATTATAGCCAAATAAAAAGGCTTCCTGATTGTCTCAGAAAGCCTTTTGATATGCTTGAATTGTAAAAGCTATTAGTTACCTAATTCACTCATAAACTTAATACGCATCAGCTGAACTTCTTCCTGGGTATAATCTTCATTCCCAAGCTCTGCCATGGCATGTTCAATTGAATCATCTTCGGCCGATCGGAAATAATCAAATACTTCGTCCTGCCTGTCTTCATCAATTACTTCGTTAATGTAGTAATTGAGGTTCAGTTTGGTACCAGAGTTTACAATGGTTTCAATCTCCCGCAAAATATCTTCATACGATAAGCCTTTCGAGCTGGCAATATCTTCGAGGTCCAAATGGCGGTCGATATTCTGAATGATATATACCTTCAGTGCCGATTTATTGGCAGCGCTTTTAATCACCAGGTCAATCGGGCGATCAATATCATTTTCCTCTACGTATTTCTTAATCAGTTCGATAAAACTTGCACCAAACTTGGCAGCCTTACCTGCACCCACGCCCGAGATCTGTTTCAGCTCATCCATTGTAATTGGATAATGCGTACACATTTCCTCCAGAGATGGATCCTGGAAAATAACAAACGGAGGTAAACCCTTTTGCTTAGCCAGCTTTTTACGCTGGTCTTTCAGCATTTGCAGCAATTGGGTATCCAATGCGCTGCCGCCGCCTTTGCCGCCTTCTTCACTATCATCATCATCCGCATTTTCAATCGGGCGGTTCATGATAAAGCGGATACTGTGCGGGTTATCTATAAAATTTTGGCCTTTTGCCGTTAAATGCAATAAACCATATTGGTCAATATCTTTCGATAGGTAATTATCCAGCAAAGCCTGGCGTAACAGCGATTTCCAAAGATTTTCGCCTTGTGCCTTGCCTGCACCAAATTCGGGAATTAAATGATGCTCATAATGATGCACCTGCGGGTTATCTTCGCCCAATAACACACCCAAAATGTGGTGGTCATCAAACTTCTCACCCAATTGCTTAATCAGGCTTAATGCACGGTGTAAGTGTTCTTCACCATCAAAGTGCTCTTTAGTTGCAGCGCAGTTATCGCACATGCAGCTACAGCCGGCCTCGTTAAAGTTCTCGCCAAAATAATGCAGGATCTGTTTACGACGACAAACCGACGACTCAGCATAGTCAATCACCTCCTTCAGGATCTGCGTACCGATTTCGCGTTCAGAAACCGGCTTATCTTTCATAAACTTCTGCAGTTTATCGATATCTTTTTCTGAGTAGAATGCCACGCAAACACCTTCGCCACCATCACGGCCGGCACGGCCGGTTTCCTGGTAGTACCCTTCCATGCTTTTAGGCACATCGTGGTGTATTACGTAACGTACATCCGGTTTATCGATACCCATCCCGAAGGCAATGGTAGCCACAATAACGTCTACATCCTCCATCAGGAATTTATCCTGTGTATCGGCACGTACTTTGGCATCCAAACCAGCGTGGTAAGGCAATGCCTTAACACCGTTCAGGCTTAACGCCTCTGCAACCTCTTCTACCTTTTTACGGCTCAGGCAATAAACAATGCCCGATTTTCCCTGATGCTGTTTAACAAACTTGATAATCTCTTTCAGTACGTTACGCTTGGCACGTACTTCATAAAATAAATTGCTGCGGTTAAATGACGATTTAAAAACCGTCGCGTTATTCATTTGCAGGTTTTTCTGTATATCATGCTGCACCTTAGGCGTAGCAGTTGCAGTTAAAGCGATGATCGGGATATTCTCACCGATATTGCTGATTACCTGGCGTATTTTACGATACTCGGGGCGAAAATCGTGCCCCCACTCAGAGATACAGTGTGCCTCATCAACGGCCACAAATGATACCTGGTTTAATCGTAAAAAATCTACATTTTCTTGCTTGGTAAGTGACTCGGGGGCTACGTACAGTAATTTGGTTTTACCGTTCAGCACGTCTTCCTTCACTTTCAGTATATCAGCCTTCGTTAATGACGAATTTAAGAAATGGGCAATGCTGTCTGATCCGCCAAAAGCCCTTAGCTGATCTACCTGGTTTTTCATTAACGCAATAAGCGGGGAAATCACAATCGCTGTGCCGTCGCTCATGAGGGCCGGTAACTGATAACACATTGATTTGCCCCCACCAGTAGGCATAATTACAAATGTGTCATTACCAGCCAGGATGTTGGTAATAATCGCTTCCTGCTCTCCCTTGAAGTTATCGAAGCCGAAAAAATTCTGGAGATTATCGAAAAGCGACTTTTTTGTCTCAATCATTTTTGGTGTATTGTATGCAATCTATTTAAACGGACAAATTAGCAAATTTTTTCCATATCGCCTATTAAAGTAACATTAAGACAATAAAATGATATTTTATTGAACATTTATCATACTTTAGTTGTCGTATAGTGGAATTAAAAACTAACACTTAAGATACGTTAAAAAATTAACTTTTATTTCATGTGTTAACAAATAATTTGCTTTTAACTTTACTATCAAATATTGCGTAGCTTATATCTTTAATCTCTTATGAATAAAAATTATTATGCCATCATCATGGCCGGTGGCATTGGGAGCCGGTTTTGGCCCATCAGCAGAACATCATATCCTAAACAATTTATCGACATTTTAGGTACAGGAAAAACACTGATCCAAAACACGTATGACCGCTTCATAAAAATTTGTCCGCCAGAGAATATATACATCGTTACTAATGAAAATTATGCCGACCTGGTAAAAGAACAATTACCGGGTATTGCAGACCACCAGATATTAACCGAACCTGTAATGCGCAACACCGCGCCTTGTGTGGCTTACGGTTCGTACAAAATTGAGAGCATGAATGAGGATGCAATTGTAGTGGTTGCCCCTTCTGATCACCTGATATTAAACGAACAAGCTTTTATTGATAGCATCAATAATTCATTAAATACCGCTGCCGAGCATGATTGCTTAATCACTCTTGGCATTAAACCATCGCGCCCCGACACCGGTTATGGCTACATACAATACACCGATCAGCTTTTAAATAACGATTTCCACAAGGTTAAAACCTTTACCGAAAAACCAACCCTGGAGATTGCCAAAAGCTTTATCCAAAGCGGCGACTTTTTATGGAATGCCGGTATTTTCGTATGGTCGGCTAAGTCAATTGTAAAAGCATTTGGTAAGCACTTACCAGACATGCACGATATTTTTGCCGATGCACGCAGTGTTTACAACAGCGAAAAAGAACGCAGTCACATCAACACGGCTTACCAGCAATGTATTAATATCTCGATTGATTACGGTATTATGGAGAAGGCCGAGAACGTTTACGTTTTACCTTCTGAATTTGGCTGGAGCGATTTGGGTACCTGGACCTCTGTTTACCAGCTGGCCGAAAAGGATTATGTAGGCAACGCCGTTATCCCAGCCGAGAAAGTGATTATGTACGATTCATCAAATTGCATGGTGAACGTTCCCGAAGATAAGCTGGTTGTACTGCAAGGGCTGCACGATTTTATCGTTGTAGAAGCCAATAACACCCTGATGATCTGCCCGCGCGACCAGGAGCAATCTGTGAAACAGATAGTTGCAGATGTAAAACAGAAATTTGGAACTAAATATATTTAAAATAGTTGCGTGTTTTGAGTTGTGAGTTTCGAGTGGATCGACTTACAACTCAAAAACATGTTATACTCGCAACTCAAAACTCACTACTCGTAACTACAATCCCCTCTGCCTGATCGCTTCGTAAACAATAACTGCAGTTGAAACTGATACGTTAAGCGAGGCTATCTCACCAAACATTGGGATCTTGGCCAGATGCTCGGCTGTGCGGATCAGTTCGTTACGGATGCCATCTTCTTCAGAACCCATAATAATTACAGTTGGAGGGGTATAATCAACGTCGTAAATACTGTCAGCTGTTTTCTCGGTACAGCAAACTACCTGTAAGCCCGATTCCTGTAGAAATTTAACAGTTTGCACTAAATTATCATGGCGACAAACCGGGATTTTAAATAATGCCCCTGCCGAAGTTTTGATAGCATCCGGCGTAACCTGTGCCGAACCCTTTGAGGGGATAACAATAGCATCAACACCGGCACATTCTGCTGTACGGGCAATAGCGCCCATATTGCGTACATCGGTAATACTATCCAGCACCAGCACCAAAGGCACCTTGCCGGCTTCGAAAACCTGGGGGATAATATCCTCTATTTTTTGATAAGTGATTGGCGAAATAACACCAATAACGCCCTGGTGATTTTTGGTGGTAATGCGGTTCAGTTTCTCAATCGGAACCTGCTGTGCAGTAAGGTTATACTCCTGCAAAAGGCTTTTCAGTTCCAGGAACAAGCCACCACCTAAACCACGTTGTATAAACAAAGCCTCGATCTCTTTACCAGATTTAATGGCTTCCATTACCGCACGGATACCGAACACCATCTGATTGCTTTCGCGCTTTGCTGAATTTGAATTACTAAAGGACATTTATTGATAAATATTCAGCAAAAATAGAAATTTTAATTCAGTAAGGCCATTTATGTGGATAGATAGGTCGCCTGCTTTTTCAATTAATTAACAATTATGGCAATTATTAACACATTTGATAATCAGTTTACTATAGCCGTTACTCACATGTTATTAACAATCAGTGTTAATATCCACCTTTATTTTTTAACCCGTAGAAGTACATTACGTTTTTGGCAAATTTTGAAATGTTAATTTTATTGGCGGCTAATTTGTATATTTTTGTTCCCCCGATAAAGGGAGAATGAGGCCGATAAATGGAGAACGAAAACCAACAGTACAATAAAACAAATTCAGACCGACGCAACAGGGGATTTAATGCGCCACAATCAAACGGACTTGTTGGTAAACTCCCTCCACAGGCCCGCGATTTAGAAGAAGCCATACTGGGTGCCTTAATGCTCGAGAAAGATGCCCTGTCATCTGTGATCGACGTATTAAAGCCCGAGATCTTTTATGTGGAAGCACATCAGAAAATCTTTAAGGCTATTCACACCCTGTTCGAGAAAACTTCTCCTGTAGATATTTTAACCGTTACAGCCCAGTTACGGCAGCAAGGCGAGCTGGAAATGATAGGCGGCGCTTATTACATTACCGAGCTCACTAACCGTGTAGCCTCGGCAGCCAATATCGAGTTCCACTCCCGTATCATTATCCAGAAGTTTATTCAACGAGAGCTAATCCGAATTTCTACTGAAGTAATCAGCGCAGCTTATGAGGACACTTCGGATGTTTTGGACTTACTGGATAAAGCAGAGAAAAACCTGTTCGATATTGCCCAGAATAACCTTCGCCGCGATTCGCGTAAAATGGATGAGATTTTGCACGAATCATTAAAAGAGCTTGAAGCACTAAAAGATAAGAAAGACGGACTAACCGGTGTACCATCGGGCTTTACCGATTTGGACAGGATCACATCAGGCTGGCAAAAATCGGATCTGGTAATCATCGCGGCTCGTCCGGCGATGGGTAAAACGGCATTCGTACTAACTTGCGCGCGCAACGCTGCTGTTGACTTTACCAAACCTGTTGTGGTGTTCTCGCTCGAGATGTCATCCGTACAGTTGGTTAATCGTTTGATTTCCGGCGAAACCCAGATTGAACAGGAAAAAATCCGTAAGGGTAATCTCGAAGAATGGGAATGGCAACAAATCCACTCTAAAATTGGCCGTTTGGAGCAAGCGCCGTTAATTATTGACGATACACCATCATTAAATATTTTCGAGTTCAGGGCAAAATGCCGCCGTCTGAAATCGCAATACGACATCCAGCTAATCATCATTGACTACCTACAGCTGATGCACGGTAAATCTGATGGTAAAGGTGGTAACCGTGAGCAGGAGATCGGTAGTATCTCACGTGCACTCAAAACCGTTGCTAAGGAGCTTGAAGTACCCGTACTGGCACTATCGCAGTTAAGTCGTGCGGTTGAGAGCAGGCCAGGTGGTTCTAAACGACCAATGCTGTCCGATTTACGTGAGTCGGGATCTATTGAGCAGGATGCGGATATGGTACTGTTCCTTTACCGCCCTGAATACTACGGACTGGAATTTGATGAAGACAACAACCCTACCCAGGGTGTCGGTGAGGTAATCATAGCCAAACACCGTAACGGTGAAACCGGCCGTGTACGCTTGAAATTCGTTGGTAAATATGTGAAGTTTACCGATTTGGATACCAATATCGATAGTTTCGGCGCCGCGCCAAACGCATTTACCGGTTTAACCCCATCACAAGATTTCGAAAAGCCAAACAACTTCATTATCCGCCCATCGCGCATGGATGATATGGAGGATGATGCACCACCTTTTTAATTTAGTTGTGAGTTTTGAGTGGTGAATGAGTGAGTAGCCGTTCTATCTAATAAAATTTTGAATGAGTAAGTGATTGATATTTTTAATTACTTGCTCATTTTCTTTTTCCGCCCGTCATGCCGAACTTGTTTCGGCACCCCACAGGACAGGTCTAAAACTTTGCATTCGCCTACATAGCAAGTGGGTTGCTGAAACAAGTTCAGCATGACGAGTAGGTTAAAAGAACCACCCCACCAAAACCCCAATCACAATAATAACAGGTGTTTTAATCCGAGTAAACTTCAGTAACAGGAAAGTAGCTACCATAATCCCGTAAAAAAGCCAATTTACGCCAAACGGTTTAACCAGTAATATAAAGGCAGTTATCATAAAGCCTACTGCAACGGCATTAATACCGCTTAGCGAATTACGGATCCGGGTTATCTTTTTCAGATCTTCCCAAAAGGGGACGATGAAAAGGATGAGAATTAAGCCAGGCAAGTTTACCCCTATCACGGCCACAATAGCCCCGGTAATTTGCCCCCAAAGCCCGAAGCCTTTATTAGCCATGGTAACCGTACCCAGAAACGATGTAAACGCAAACGTTGGCCCCGGTAAAGCTTGCTGAATAGCATAGCCGGATAAAAATTCGGTATTAGTGAGATAATGCTTCAATTCTACAAATTCAGTGAACATCAGCGGTACCAATACCTGCCCTCCCCCAAAAATCAGGATACCGTTACGGTAAAAGTTCTCGAATAAACGGATAGGTAAACTGAATGGCGAGGTTCTATTAATCAAAGCACCCAATGCTGCAAATAAAAGCAGGATACCAATGAAATAGGCAATTTTATTCGGGTTAACGTTTGAGAATAACTTTACCCGCAGCTCATTTTCTTGTGGCTGGGTTTCGAGGGCTGAAGAGACTATCCCTCCCATCAAAACCAATAAAGGAAAGGCATAAGGGTTTTGCAAAATCAACGTAGCAATAACTGATGATATAGCCAGCATAACACTTACCCGTGTTTTTAAAATCCGCTGTGCAAAGCTAAAAGCGGCATAAGCCACAATACCTACTGCAATGGGCTGGATGTAGCGTATAATTTCGTCAAAATGGGTACCCTGAGCAAGCGCTTTAAAACTAAGCCCTGCTATGCACATTACAGCGGCAGAAGGTAACACCCAGATTAAGAAAGTTATTAAAGCCAGCGGCAGCTTACCCACCTTCCAGGCGATACCTACCAGCGTTTGGGTTGATGACGGGCCTGGCAACATTTGCGACAGGGCGTTGAGCTCCATCAGCTCGGCTTCGGTTATGTATTTACGTTTCTCTACAAATTCGCGCAGCAAAACGGCTAAATGCGCCTGCGGACCGCCAAAGGCCGTAAACGTATATAGCAGCGCATCGCGCATAAAAAGTAGATGTCGTTTGGTCAAAAATTTATAGGCTAATAGTCGTCATCATCATCGTCGTACAAGCCACTGGCCTGCATATAGGCCGAATTTAGCTCAGATAGTGCATGGTTGTTTTTTGCGGCACGCGCAGCCCCCATACCCTTCTGATAAGTGGCCACAGCGTCTTCCTTGCGGTTAAGGCTTTCGTAAAGCTTGCCTAAATGGTAGTAGGTGCCAACATAATCCGGGTGATTGGTCACCAGGCCTTCGTAATAGTTCAGGGCTGTTTCCTTATCATCTAAACGCAGGTATTCGGTGGCCAAAGCATACTGCAAAAACTCGTCATTGGGCTCATTTTTAAGAAATTCCAACAGCTTTTCTAAACGCGATTGCTCCATTTTAAACTCTTCCTTTTTTAATTACCTTTGTAAAAACCTATGATATAATGAACATCTTAGTATGTATTAGTAACGTACCAGATACCACTACAAAAGTAACCTTTAACGCTAATAACACCCAATTTAATACAGCAGGCGTACAATTTATTATTAACCCGTATGATGAGATTGCTTTGGCCCGCGCTATTGAGTTAACAGACGGAGGTAATGGCACAGTAACAGTGATACACGTTGGCGAAGCTGCTAATGAGCCAACCATCCGCAAAGCACTGGCTATTGGCGCTACAGATGCCGTACGTATTAACGCCCCTGCGCATGATGCTTACTTTGTAGCCGTACAAATTGCAGAGTACGTAAAGCAACACCAATTTGATCTGATACTAACCGGCCGCGAATCTATCGACTATAATGGTTCTAAAGTAGCCGCTATGTTGGGTGAGTTATTGGATCTTCCATCGGTGTCTATTATTAAGAAGCTGGATGTGGACGGCACACAAGCAACTGTAGAACGCGAAATTGAAGGCGGTAAGGAAATCCTGACCATCCCCTTCCCATTTGTAGCCGGTACTGCAGAAGGTGTTGCCGAACCTAAGATCCCGAATATGCGCGGCATTATGTCGGCGCGTACCAAACCTTTGGCCGTGGTTGAACCTGTTGAGGTTAAAACTTTCTCTGAGATTATCAGTTATGAAACGCCTGCCCCACGCGGACAGGTAAAGTTGATTGCCGCCGATGATGTAGCCAAACTGGTTGATCTGTTACATAACGAAGCCAAAGTCATCTAATCTATCTATTTAAACAAAAAATCAACCCTATGTCGGTTTTAGTATATGCAGAAAATGCGGGTGGAAAATTCAAGAAATCGGTTTTCGAAGCCGTTTCTTATGCCCGTGCCGTTGCAGATCAAAATAATACAACGCTTACAGCCATCTCTATCGGCGACGTAAGTGCTGACGAATTAAACACGCTCGGCAACTACGGAGCACACAAAATTTTAAACGTATCGGCAGATAACCTTAAAAACTTTGTGAACCAGGCCTACGCTTCTGTGATTGCCAAAGCTGCCGAAGCAGAGCAGGCAGATGTTATGGTTATTTCCAATACATTTTCTGGTCGCGGCCTTGCCCCTCGTGTGGCTGTAAAACTGGGTGCTGGTATTGTTGATGGCGCAGTTTCCCTCCCAGAAACAGCTAACAACAAGTTCACAGTTAAAAAAACTGCATTTTCTGGTAAAGCTTTTGCCACCGTCGAACTAACTTCGGCCAATAAAGTAATTGCCTTAATTGCAAACAGTTACAAGGTTACAGAAAACCCAACAGGCGCTAAAGCAGAAGTTTTTTCGGTAGAAAGCAAAGAATCTGACTTTAAAGCGATGCTAAAAGAGATCATAAAATCGGCAGATAAAGTATCTTTACCTGATGCGGAGATTGTGGTATCGGCTGGCAGGGGCTTAAAAGGCCCCGAAAACTGGGGCATGATTGAGGAGTTGGCAGATCTTTTGGGTGCTGCTACTGCTTGTTCAAAACCGGTATCGGATGCCGGATGGAGGCCGCATAGCGAACACGTTGGGCAAACAGGTATAGCTGTCAGTCCAAATTTGTATATTGCTATTGGTATTTCGGGGGCTATACAGCATTTGGCAGGTATCAGCTCATCAAAAGTTATTGTTGTGATCAACAAAGACGCCGAAGCACCGTTTTACAAAGTAGCCGACTATGGTATTGTTGGCGATGCGTTTGAAATTGTTCCAAAATTAATTGATGCGGTAAAAGCATATAAAGCTTTGGCATAAAAAAGGATTTTTTGTTGTGATGGGTAATAACATGAAGAAAATTAAGCTCGATATTGTTGGTCTTTCTTATAGCCAAACGCAGTCGGGCGCGTATGCTTTAGTTTTGGGCGAAGTTAGCGGCCGCCGCAGGCTGCCTATCATTATCGGTAGTTTTGAGGCACAAGCCATAGCCATCGAGATTGAAAAGATGACCCCAAGCCGCCCCCTCACCCACGATCTGTTTAAAAGCTTTGCACAAGCTTACCACATCAACATACAGGAAATTATTATCTACAACCTGGTCGACGGGATCTTTTACTCTAAACTGATTTGCTCTGATGGTAAAAAGGTAATAGAAATTGATGCGCGTACCTCTGATGCCATTGCCATGGCTGTAAGGTTTGACTGCCCTATTTACACCTACGAGTTTATCCTCTCTACCGCAGGCATTGTGATAGAAGGTAACGACTTTGTATACCTCGAAAATCTGAACGAACCACAGGAAGAGAAAACCCCAGGCTCGGTAACTGGCAGCTATGGTTCATTAAGTGAAGATGAATTGCGCACCAAGTTGCAGGATGCATTAAGCGAAGAAGCGTACGAAAAGGCTGCCAAGATCAGGGATGAATTGAGTAGAAGAAGGTCTTCGTAAAAACATATTAGAACGTCATTGCGAGGAACGAAGCAATCGCGAACTATACAGAGCGGCTCTGTAAGTCAGGGATTGCTTCGTTCCTTGCAATGACGCGCGTGGGGCAAATGCTTTAATAGACGACTTATTCCTTTAATCCCTTCACATACTCACTAATACCCTTCAAATAATCAGGAGTCGACCCTAAAAACTTAACGAAGGCTGTACCTACGATAGCACCGTTATTATATTCACAGGCTTTTTTGAAGGCTTTGCTATCTGCAATACCAAAACCAACAATGGTTGGATTTTTTAACTCCATAGCTTTAATACGCGCGAAATAGGTATCCACCTGATCATTCAGTTGTAAGGCTTTACCGGTAATTGATGCCGATGAAAGCAGGTATATAAAGCTGTTACTCAAGCCATCTATTTTGCGGATTCGCTCTTCCGAAGTCTGAGGTGTTACCAGGAAAATATTGCTGATGTTATATTTGGCAAATACATCCTTGTAAAGCATTTCGTACTCGTACATTGGTAGGTCGGGTACAATAACACCGTCTACCCCTACTTCGGCAGCTTTTTGGCAAAAACGTTCTACACCATATTGCACCATTGGGTTGGCATAACCCATCAGGATAATCGGGATGGTTACACGTTGACGAAGCTCACCCAATTGCTCAAACAACAGATTAAGCGTCATGCCAGCATCCAAAGCCACTTGTGAGCTATGCTGAATAACCGGACCATCAGCCACTGGGTCTGAATACGGGAAACCTATCTCCAGGAAATCGGCACCGGCTTTCTCCAACGCTTCGGCAATGGCTACGGTATTGTTTAAGTCCGGGTATCCGGCAGTAAAGTATACGGATAACAGGTCTTTATTTTTTTCGTTGAAAAGTTGGTTTAATCGGTTCATTTTTTGTGTTCATTGGTTCATTGGTTCATTGGTTCATTAGTCTTGTTTGATGCATATACACCAATGTACTACTGAACTAATGAACAATTGAACTATTTAATATCCAAAGTGCTTTATGTAAGTATCTAAATCTTTATCGCCACGGCCTGATAGGCATACCACTACATTATCGCCTGGCTTAAAGGTCATTTTCTCTAAATAAGCGAATGCATGCGCCGATTCAATAGCCGGTATAATCCCCTCCAGTTGCGACAGTAATAAGCCTGCATTTAAGGCTTCATCATCGGTAATACTCACATACTCGGCACGCTTAACTTTATGTAAATGTGCATGCTGTGGACCAATGCCCGGGTAATCCAAACCCGCAGAAATTGAGTATGGCTCGATAACCTGACCATCATCTGTCTGCATCAATATAGTACGGCTGCCATGTAATACACCTTCTTTACCCAGTACAGAAGTAGCAGCAGAATGCCCGCTATCTACACCTAAACCTGCAGCCTCTACAGCAATTAGCTTAACTGATTCATCATCCAAAAAATGGTAGAACATGCCCATAGCGTTACTGCCGCCACCTACACAAGCCAGTGCATAATCAGGCAGTTCATTACCGGTTTGCTCCAGTAATTGCTTTTTGGTTTCTAAAGAGATAATCGATTGAAACCTTGCCACCATTTCGGGATACGGGTATGGGCCTACTACCGAACCTATGATGTAATGCGTATCAAGCGGGTTGTTAATCCAGTCGCGCATGGCTTCGTTAGTGGCATCTTTAAGCGTGCGGCTGCCTGATGTTGCCGGAACCACTTTAGCGCCCAGCATTTTCATACGGGCAACGTTTGGGGCCTGGCGTTCCATGTCAATTTCGCCCATGTAAACAACGCATTCAATACCTTTAAGCGCACAAACAGTGGCTGTTGCCACACCATGCTGCCCTGCCCCTGTTTCGGCAATTATGCGTTTTTTGCCTAAACGTTCGGCCAGTAATATCTGTCCTATGGCGTTATTGATCTTGTGCGAACCTGTATGGTTCAGATCCTCACGTTTAAGATAAATATTGGCGCCATACTTTTCAGATAACCGTTTAGCCAGGTATAATGGCGAAGGGCGGCCAACATAATCTTTCAGCAAAGCATCAAACTCGGCTTTGTAAGCAGGATCATTGGTGATGGCATTGTATTGCTGCCTTAATTCTTCGATATTGGGGTACAACATTTCAGGGATATATGCCCCGCCGAAATCTCCGTAATAGCCCTGTTCGTTTACGCTATATTTCATTTGTAGCAGATTGTCTTAATAATTCAAATGCTTTGCTTAGTTTCTCTAGATCTTTTATCCCCGGCGAGGTCTCAAACTTGCTGTTGAGGTCAACACCATAAAACTGCGGATGTTTGATGGTTAGTACCTGTTCAATATTATCGGGACTTAATCCCCCGCTTAAAAAAAACGGTACATCCAATGTATATTTATGCAGGATTTGCCAATTAAAGGTTTTCCCCGACCCGCCATGTTTGGGCGTTTTGGTATCGAATAAAAAGTAATCAACGTGGCCAACGTAAGGTTCTAATTGTGCAAAATTAAAATCCTCCTCCATCCCGAAGGCTTTTATAACTGTTACACGCTTTTTAAGCACCTCACAAAACTCGGGGTTCTCATAGCCATGTAACTGTACCACATCAAAGCCATATTCTTTAATTAACCCACCAATATTCTCGAGCGAATCATTTACAAACACACCCGTTTTTTGGATTGATTGAGGCAAACCTTGCAGTACATTTACAGGCAAATTACCGATAAACCTTGGCGTTAGGCCGTAGTTAATAAAGCCCATATAATCAGGCTTTAAAGCAGCTACGGCTTTAATATTTTCGGGGTCTTTTAATCCGCAAACTTTAATTTTCATTTTAGTTAGCGTTTATCAGGTTTTTGAAACTTGCCAGTGCCTTTTTGCCCAGTAATGATGATTCGGCTTCGTAAAAACAATCGCCAAATGATTTATCGGGATTGATGGTCCGGATAGCCAGCGCAGCATTACACAATACTACATTATGTTGAGCATCGGTACCGTCGGCATTCAGCACAGTGGTGAATACAGCAGCCGAATCACTAACGGTACGCCCGCCAGCAATAGCCAGTGGATTTAGTTTATCAAAGCCCAGATTTTCTATGCTATTGATCTTTTCGCCTTCGGCAGAAAATGTTTTGAAATCACCTGTTAACGAAACTTCATCATAACCATCCAATGCATTTACGATGGTGTAATTGGCATCAGATTTTTGATACAGATAAGCGTATAAACGCGCCAGGTCCAGATTATAAACCCCTACCAGTTGATTCTTTGGTTTAGCTGGATTTACCAGCGGACCCAGCATATTGAAAAACGTTTTTACACCCAACTCCCTGCGGATAGGCGCAACAGTTTTCATAGCCGGATGAAATAATGGGGCATGCAAAAAGCAAATATTAGAGCGATCCATGCTATGCTTAATTTCATCGGCATTACTAGTGAAATTATAGCCTAGATACTCCATCACGTTTGATGAACCACAGCCTGATGACACACCATAATTACCATGTTTAGCCACATGATAACCTGCTCCAGCCACCACAAAAGAAGCCAGGGTAGAAATATTAAAAGTATCCTTACCATCGCCACCGGTGCCGCAAAGATCTATCAGGCTATCTTGTTCAAGAGTAACCGGTAAACATAAGTCAAGCATCGCATCGCGGAAACCTTCCAATTCATCAACAGTGATACTGCGCATGCAGTAAGCCGTCATAAATGCAGCCATTTGCGAATTATTGTATTTACCCTGCGCAATGTTGGTCAGGATATCTTTTGACTGCTCGCGGCTGAATGTTTTGTGTTCGAATAAATGATTTAGTATCGCTTTCATGCCCCCTAACCCCCTAAAGGAGGAATTTGGTTTTTAGTGTTATAAATATATTCCCTGGTTAGTACTTCTGCTCCCCCTTCAGGGGGCTGGGGGGCAGTCAAAAAAAAAGGTCGCCATTTAGGCAACCTTTGAAATATTTTATAAAATATACACAAACGGGATTGCCTTACGATCTCTCGTTAAGCCACCACCAATTCATGTTTAAATTTTTCATTATCTGTTTTCTGTGCAGCAAATATGAATATAGTTTTCATAAAAACAAACAGAATAATAATTTTACTTAATTTCATCACACAATAATTACATCTGCATTAATGGCCATCAAAAAACAAGCTGTAAACCCCGAAGACGATCTTGGTTTTGGTACCCAGGCCGTAAGGCAGCGTATTATTAACCGCGATGGCAGTATTAATGTTAAACGCCTTGGTATTCCGTTTTTTAGCACTACCAATACTTACCATAGGCTCATTACCATGCGGTGGCCCCTGTTTTGGCTTAATGTTGTCGTGGCCTATATTATAGTTAACGTTTTTTTTGCGACCATTTACCTGTCCATAGGCATCAGTAACCTGCATGGCACGGAAGACAATAATGTAACTACTCCCTTTTTAAACGCATTCTTCTTTTCGGCGCAAACATTATCTACAGTGGGTTACGGGCATATTAGTCCGGCAGGCGCCGTTACCAACTGGGTGGCAGCATTTGAATCCATGATCGGCTTGCTGGCTTTTGCACTGGCAACAGGTTTGTTATATGGGCGGTTTTCGCGGCCATCGGCCAAGTTTGTGTTTAGCGATAATATATTAATTGCACCTTATGCGCTTACCGGCGGCCGTGGGCTAATGTTCAGACTAGCCAATATGCGATTGAACATTTTGCTGGATGTAGCTATTGAAGTCACCTTCTCTTTTAATGAAGTTGTGGACGGCAAAAATGTTCGCCGGTTTTATACCCTGCCTCTGGAACGCAGCAAGGTGAGTATATTGACACTTAGTTGGACAGTAGTGCATCCACTGGATAAAGACAGCCCGTTGTATAATATTACTGCTGAAGATCTCACATCATCAAACGCAACCTTTAATGTTTTGGTGCAGGCTTTTGACGATACCTTTTCGCAAACAGTACACTCACGTACATCTTATCAGCATAATGAAGTTGTATTCGGCGCCAAATTTACCCCGGCATTTACACATGACCGGGATGGTTTAGTACAGTTGCATTTAGGAAAGATCAGTGATTTTGAGGAAGTGGAGCTGCCTGAGATTGGATAATAGTACTATATGTTTGTCATTGCGAGCGATAGCGTGGACAACCGACCGCAGGGAGCTCATTAATACCGATGAAAACAAATACATCATTAATAATCTCGTCGCCAATGCCTATTCGATCTGTATAGCTACGAGATTGCTTCGTACCTCGCAATGACAAATTTGGGATAATCACCAAATTAAAACAGCGGATCCTTCTCCTTCGCAAACTTATTATAAACCAGTTTATCCAACAAACCCGGTAAAAACTTACTCAACAAAACGGTCAACTTACCTTGCCCTGTCATAACCAAAGTACGTGATTGATTGGCTACTCCATCAGCAATGCGTTTAGCAACTTCTTCCGAGCTCATCATTTTTTGCTCATCCAAACTGCTTTCACCTTGCGAAACCCCGGCTTTATTAAGGGCTGTGTTGCGGATGTTTGATGCTGTAAAGCCTGGGCAGGCCGTCATTACGTGTACGCCTGTTTTCAGATTTTCAACACGAAGGGCATCCAGGAAACCATTCATGGCAAATTTTGAGGCAGAGTATCCGGTACGTCCAGGTAAGCCTTTGTAACCCGCAATAGATGATACACCGACCACGGTGCCTTTACTGGCTAACAGCGCAGGCATGGCATATTTGGTGCAATTTACCGTACCCCAAAAGTTAACATCCATTAGCGAACGTAAAACCTTAAGCTCGGCATCTTTAAATAAAGCACGCATAGAGATACCTGCATTATTTATCAAAACATCTACCCTGCCATAAGTAACAATGGCTTGCTTAATTAAATGTTCGCAATCAGCTTCGATGGTTACATCGCATTGCACAGCTACGCATTTTATTCCGTAAGTTTTTTCGATGTTTTGCGATATTTCGCATAAGGTAACGTACTGGCGTGCGGCCAAAACTAAATTTGCACCGCGAGCGGCAAATTCTGAGGCAAGCGCTTTACCAATACCTGATGATGCGCCTGTTATTACAACAATTTTATCCTTTAAGTTCATAAGCCGGGTAGAGTTCCTGCGCCGGCTTTTCGCCTAAGGCAGGTAACCTGAAAATGTATTTTACCGCGAATATAAACATCGCGCCATAAAAACTTTTCAGATTGTTCCAGCTAAATTTTCCCGAACGGTTGTATTGCAGATTAATGATATAGGTTTTAGGGAAATAGTAATTCCTGAAACCTGCCAAACGAATTCGATACGATAGATCGATATTAGCACCATAGCGGTTAAAACGCTCATCAACCAAACCAACAACATCCATTACAGACTTGCGGATCAGCATAAATCTGTCGTGCATCACATCTGTTTCTGTAGTATCAAATTCATCATCGTGGCGGGCAATGTAATGATCAGTTAAGCGTGATTTTGAGAACTGTTTTAGTAAGCCTGTCAACTTTAAAAGCGTTACCCAGCGGCGTGGAACCGTTTTTTTAGAAGCCTGCATATAGTTGCCATCAATATCGAGCATACGTACGCTTAACCCGCCTGCGGTGATGTGGCTGTCCATAAACTGTATGGCTTTGCTAACCGTTTCTTTCTTGGTAATGGCATCGGGGCTTAAAAATAACAAGTACTCCCCCTTTGCCATTTTAATTCCCTGGTTTACACAATGCGACAAACCGCCTGTTGTGGTGGTTATTTTAACATCAGGAAATTCTCTGGAAATGGTTTCGACAGTGTTATCGTCGGAGTTATTGTCAACGAGAATAATTTCGGCATCGAGGTGCTGCACAGATCTTTTTAAGGCCGCTAATGACTGACGCAAAAGCTTGCACATATTATCGCTTACCATGATCACAGATACTTTCATACGCTCTATCTCGATAGTGAATTTTCGTACGGTACACGCGTTGCAATTGACCTGCCTAAGGTAATCTCGTCTACGTACTCTAATTCACCACCAAAAGCTATGCCACGAGCTATGGTTGAGATATTTATCTTAAAATCTTTTAGTCTTTTGTTGAGGTAAAATATGGTAGTGTCGCCCTCCATAGTAGCGCTAAGGGCAAAAATAACTTCCTTAACCTCTCCCGGATTAATCCTGGCCAGTAAAGAGTCTATTTCGAGGTCACTTGGGCCGATTCCGTCCATCGGCGATATTAAGCCGCCCAGCACATGATATACGCCATTAAACTGATTAGTATTCTCTATAGCCATCACATCCCGTGTATCTTCCACTATACAGATAGTCCCACGGTCGCGTTTGTGAGATGCACAGATTTCGCATATTGGCTGGTCCGATATATTATTGCATACCTTGCAAAAAAGTATTTCGTTCCGAAGCTTGGTCATGGCTGTGCTGAAACGCTCCACCTCATCTTTATCCTGGTTAAGCAAGTGCAGCACCAAACGCAAAGCTGTTTTTTGCCCTACACCGGGCAGCTTCGAGAATTCGGCTACAGCATTTTCTAACAGTTTGGACGAAAAATTCATTCTTCAAATTTAAAAAAATACGGCTTATTTCTTGTCAGGATAAGGTCAACAGCCTATCTTTCGCTTTGTGTGGTTTTAACCGCATATTTATCAAACTAAAAAACACCTATGGCGCCGGGCGTATTGCTTTTATTTATAATCGGTTACTTTTTTGTGCTGATCCTTATTTCGTTTTTAACCACCCAGAAAACGTCGGACAACGATACCTTTTTCGTGGCCAACCGTAACTCGAAATGGTATTTAGTTGCCTTTGGGATGATTGGCACCGCACTAAGCGGTGTAACCTTCATCTCAGTACCCGGCAAGGTTGGCGCAGCCAGCGGTGACCAGTTTGCTTACTTCCAGTTTGTACTGGGCAATGCTGCCGGTTTCATCACCATTTGCCTGGTGTTACTGCCTTTGTATTATCGCCTGAAACTCACATCCATTTATGGTTATATAGAAAGTGCTTTAGGCACCTGGAGTTATAAAACTGCTGCCGGAATCTTCCTGATCAGCCGCACTATTGGCTCGGCATTCAGGCTTTACCTGGTGGTTATTATTTTGCAGAAATTTATTTTCGATGCCTATCATATTCCTTTTGCGGTTACTGTGCTGATCTGTTTGATACTGATCTGGTCGTACACATTTAAAGGCGGGTTAAAAACCATTATTATTACCGATAGTTTGCAGACGCTATTCCTGGTAGCATCGGTTTTTCTGTCGATCTATTTTATCTGTCGAAGCCTTAACCTCGATGTAATCCAGGCCTTCGAAACTGTGAAGAACAGCAACTATTCGCAGATATTTTTCTTTAACGATTTTATGGCGAACAAGCTGCACTTCGGCAAGCAGTTTTTGGGTGGTATGTTTATTACCATTGCCATGGTAGGCTTGGATCAGGATCTGATGCAGAAGAACCTGAGCTTAAAAAATATCCGCGAAGCGCAGAAAAACATGTTCAGCTTTACGTCGATCTTTGTGGTGATCAATATCTTTTTCCTAAGCGTAGGTGCTTTACTTTACATCTATGCATCACACCACAACGTTAAGGTTGAGAAAACAGATTATCTCTACCCTACCATCGCCCTTAATTACCTGGGCGTAGTGCCGGCCATTGTGTTTATGCTGGGCTTAACGGCTGCCACATTTGCTACTACAGATTCGGCTTTAACTGCATTAACCACTTCGTTTTGTATCGATTTTTTAAACTTCAATAAACGGGCTGATACTAATACCAAAAAGATGGTAGCCACACGTCATTACGTACACATTGCCTTTTCGGGATTGATGTTCCTGACCATTATTTTATTTAATGCCATCAATAACGATGCTGTGGTAAGCGCCATATTTAAAATTGCCTCTTATACTTATGGCCCGTTATTGGGCTTATATGCCTTTGGTTTACTGCTGCAAAACAGGCAGGTACGCGATAAACTGGTGCCTTTTATCTGCCTTATTTCACCGGCGATATGTTTCTTTTTAAGTACCGAATCAAAAAGGCTTTTGGGTGGTTATGTTTTCGACAATGAGTTAATCATTATCAACGGATTGCTTACATTTACCGGCTTGTTGCTGACCTCAACCCCGAAACAAGAGGTCGCAACACTTTAATAAACACGATTTAAACAGAATACAGAATAGATTATGACAGGCGACGAAAAAATTAGAAAAGCCTTTACCAACAACGATTGGCATGAAATTAAGGTAACAGACTCATGGCAGATCTTCAAGATCATGGCTGAGTTTGTGGACGGATTTGAGAAACTGGCTAAGATTGGCCCATGCGTATCCATCTTCGGATCGGCACGTACCAAGAATGATAATAAATACTACAAGATGTCGGAAGATACCGCCCGCCTGCTTACCGAGCATGGTTATGGTGTAATTTCTGGCGGTGGCCCCGGTATTATGGAAGCTGCCAACAAAGGTGCTTACGAAGCCGGCGGTAAATCAGTAGGTTTAAATATTGAATTACCGTTTGAGCAGTTCCATAACCGTTACATCGACCGCGATAAATTGCTGGAGTTCGATTACTTCTTTGTACGTAAGGTAATGTTTATGAAATACTCGCAGGGCTTTATTATCCTGCCGGGTGGTTTCGGTACAATGGATGAATCTTTCGAGGCGATAACCTTAATTCAGACCGGTAAAATTGCCCGTTTCCCGATTGTGTTTGTGGGCGTAGATTACTGGAAAGGCTTGTTTGAATGGGTTGAATCGAAAATGCTGAACGACGAACACAACATTAACCCGGACGATTTGAACCTGTACCGTGTGGTTGATACCCCTGAAGAAGCGGTTGACCACATCTTCAAGTTCTACCAAAAATATGTGCTTAAACCTAACTTTTAATTGGTTGATAGTTATTGGTTATTAAGTTATTTTTCCTTGTTATTTTAGAAGGCCAACTTAATAACCAATAACTTAATAACTAATCCCCCATGTCAGAACAACCTAAACGCCAGGCGGCTCTCGGTTTTATATTTGTTACGCTGCTGATTGATATTACCGGCTTTGGTATTATTATCCCTGTACTGCCTAAACTGCTGGAGCACCTGATCCACGGCAACCTGAGCGATGCGGCACGCTATGGCGGCTGGATGACCTTTGCCTATTCGTTTATGCAATTTTTGTTTGCACCGGTATTGGGTAACCTGAGTGACAAATATGGCCGCAGGCCGGTTTTATTAGGGTCGTTGCTGGGTTTTGCTGTCGATTATACTTTCCTGGCCTTTGCGCCTACCGTTTGGTGGCTATTTGTGGGTCGAATTATTGCCGGTATTACAGGGGCAAGCTTTACTACGGGCTCGGCATATATTGCGGACATTAGTACACCCGAAAAACGGGCACAAAACTTCGGGATTATTGGTGCAGCATTTGGACTGGGTTTTATTATAGGCCCTGTACTGGGTGGTGTTTTAGGGCAGTACAGTACTAAGCTTCCCTTTCTTGCGGCGGCCGGACTGGCATTAATTAATGCTATTTACGGTTTCTTTATCCTGCCCGAGTCTTTAGCTCCCGAACATCGCAGACCTTTTGAATGGAAGCGTGCTAACCCGGTTGGCTCATTAATGCAGTTGAAAAAGTATCCGGCAGTAAGCGGATTAATTGCTTCACTCATTTTGATTTACATTGCCGCACATGCCGTACAAAGCACTTGGACATTCTTCACCATGTCGCGCTTTAGCTGGACGGAATCATTGGTAGGCTATTCATTAGGACTGGTTGGTTTACTTTCCGGCTTAGTACAGGGTTTACTGATCCGTGTTACCATTCCAAAACTGGGGCAAAAGAAAAGTATTGTTTTAGGCTTGCTTCTCTATACCATTGCATTAACCCTTTTCGCTTTTGCTACCCAAAGCTGGATGATGTTTGCCATACTTGCCTTGTATGCACTTGGCGGTATTGCGGGGCCTGCTATACAAGGCTTAATCAGCGGCCAGATCCCGCCAAATGAGCAAGGTGAATTACAGGGAGGCTTAACCAGTTTAATGAGTGTTACTTCGATAATTGGCCCTCCTTTAATGACTACCTTATTTGCCTGGTTTACTGGTAAAAATGCACCTGTATATTTCCCGGGCGCATCATTTTTAATGGGTGCTGTGTTGATGCTAGCCAGTACCCTGCTTGCTGTGCGCAATTTTAAACGCGCTAAACAAAAAGTTCAGCCCGAATAAAAACTTTAAACAGCTTTATTGTTGTATTTGCGGATGGAGAACCAAACTGAAAAAGAACCGAAACGCCACGCCGCATTAGGGTTTATATTTGTTACTATTTTTATTGATGTGCTGGGCCTGGGTATTATTATCCCTATCCTGCCCAAACTGCTGGAGCAACTCATTCATTCAGATATTAGTACTGCTACCCAATACAGCGGTTATTTAACCTTTGTGTATGCCTTTATGCAATTTGTATGCTCGCCTATATTGGGTAATCTGAGCGACAGATATGGTCGCAGACCAATCTTACTGGGCTCTTTGTTCGGTTTCGGCATCGATTACTTATTTATGGCCTTCGCCCCCACTATAGCCTGGCTGTTTGTAGGCCGGATAGTTGCGGGGATGGCCGGGGCCAGCAGCACAACAGCCACCGCTTACATTGCCGACATTAGCACGGGCGATAAACGCGCCGCCAATTTTGGATTAGTAGGCGCAGCAACGGGGCTTGGTTTTATATTGGGCATTGGCTTGGGTGGTTACCTCGGCGCTATCGGCATAAAAATACCATTTATGGTAGCAGCTGGCTTGGCTTTACTTAATGCCATTTATGGTTTTTTTGTATTACCTGAATCATTAGCGAAAGAAAACCGACGTGCCTTTAGCTGGAAACGTGCCAATCCTATTGGCTCGTTAGTACGTTTAAATGCTTATCCGGTATTGGCCGGCCTAATCAGTGCCTTCACGCTCGTTTATGTAGCCCAAAAAGCGGTAGAAAGCGTACTCGCCTTCTACCTCATCGAGAAATTTCAATGGACACTGCCAAGTATAAGCAGCCTGGGGATATTCATAGGCGTGCTGCTGGTTTCGATACAGGGCGGATTAATCCGCATCATTATCCCTAAATACGGGCAACAAAAAAGCATTGTAGCGGGCATGCTATTTTATGCCATTGGTTTAGTCCTAATTTCCTTTGCCGGCTATGGTTGGATGATGTACCTGTTCATGATCCCCTATTGCCTCGGCGGCATCTCTGGCCCGGCATTACAAGGAATTATTACCGAAAAAGTAGCGGCCAATGAACAAGGAGAACTACAGGGTGCATTAACCAGCCTGGTTAGCGTTACCACTATTATTGGCCCGCTTTTGATGACATCCATATTTCATCACTTTACCAAAAAAGATGGCTCGGTTTATTTCCCGGGCGCACCTTATTTGCTGGGTTCGATATTGATGCTGATTAGCATGTTTATTGCCATCAGGAGTTTTAGAAACCAGCGGGCTAAAGCTTTACTTTTGGAAAAGAACCCAATATAAGTTTAAAATAAAAGCTCTCCATCTTCGGGCACAAAACACCTTTCGGTTAAGCCGTTAGCTTCTATTGCTTTTCTGATATCTGCGCGGTTTTCAGTACCGTGGTTTACGGCCTCGAGGTGCACAACATAAACTTTTGCTCCGGGTGCATAGTTGCAAACTGTTATTATACCGTTTATATCCATCACAATAGCATCGCCTTGTACAAAACGGGCTGCACCGCCGTTAAGCACAATCTGTGAGGGCTTATACTGATCGATGGCTTGTTTTACATCATCGCACCATATCGTATCTCCAGCAATGTAAACAGATTCATCTTCGAACGAAATTACATAGCCGGATACGATACCCATTCGCTTTTCAATTTCGCCTGTGCCGTGTTTGCCGTTTGTTCGATCAAATCGGATGCCTTCCCATATTAACTCATCGGCAACAGGCTGTATATTGGTGAAACCGACGTTTTGTATGGCCTCCACATTAACCTGCTGACAGAGTACAAGAATATCTTTAGGTAATAGTTGCTGAGCTATAGGGTCCCAGTGATCGAGGTGAAGATGGGTAAGCAATACGGCATCAATGCTGGCAATAAGCTCGCTTAATTCTTGTTCGTTCAATGGCAAATCAACTAATGGATTTTTGCGATCGTTACCAGTCTGCTGAAACGCATCGTAACTACCTTTCGGCGCCAGCATCGGGTCTATTAATATTGTTTTATTGTTTATCGTAAGCACCTGGGTGGCATTACGTAATAATTGTAATTTCATATCGGGAGGTATTAATTTATACCCAAAGGTGATACTATCTTTGTGTAACTTAAAGATGGTTACTTTTTAGTAACCGACATTTATCTACATGAATTATAATCAGTTTAAACATTGCGGACTTAACGTTGCCCTTAATATCCTCAGCGGCAAATGGAAGCCCATTATCCTCTATCATTTGTTTCACCAGGAAGAGTTACGTTTTACAGAACTCTGGCGAATTATCCCCAAGGTAACCAAGAAAGTTTTGATGGAACACCTGAAACAAATGGAAAACAATGGACTGATTATTCGCGAAGAAAAGCACACTTTTCCACCAGAGGTTTATTACAGCATATCTGAAAAGGGAAAAACGCTCGGCCCCATATTAGCATCATTAGAGCTTTGGGCTAATGAAAATGAGACTGATGCTGTTAATGAAATGAAAGCGATGAAGAAGGCTGCTTTGGATAAGAAAAACCAAACGATAACTATTCCAACCCGCTAACCCCACCCGAAATCACAAACTTCATAATCTGCGCGGCGCTCTTATCAATCGGTTTTACTTTATCGGCGGATACTATCACCACCTGCCCTGCAAATGAGTAAGACCAGGGGAAATAGATGGCCACTTCGCCGGGTAGGCCAATGCTGCTTAAATCGTGCTGGGTAAGGAAGCCTATGCGTTTGCTGCCATTCATATCAACCAGTACGGGTTCGTTAAATTTCTTCTCCTCGCCTACAAAAGCTTCGGTTAAATCTTTGATTGATGAATACAGAAATTTGAATAGCGGTAACCTGTTTAGCCAGCGGTTGAACCAGTTTTTTATCGGGTCGGTAATAATGGTGGTTACTATAAAACCGCAAATAAAAATGAAAACCACAACGCTTAAAATCCCCATACCGGGTATGTAAACCGGCTTATGCGTTGTGGGGCTAATCCACAATAAATCACTGAGGTTAAGAGCCTTATCAATACCGGATACAGCCCAATAAATTAAGAAACAGGCAGCACCCAAAGGCACTACAATCAGTAAGCCTTTAACAAAATAATTAAGTAAAGCGCGGGCAATTTTGTTCATGGCGATGGGCTAAATTTCTACTCATAAAAGTACACTCTTTTTACCCGCTGTGAAATATTTGTTAATATTTCGTAAGGGATGGTGTTAACCTGTTTCGCCATGGCCTCTATACCTTGCCTGTCGTTAAATATAATTACCTCGTCGCCTTCCTTAACATCAATGTCGCTAACGTCAATCATGCACATATCCATGGCAATATTTCCCACCGTTGGGGCAGCCACACCTTTGATCATCATTTTGCCCACGCCGTTGCCAAAGGCACGGATGTAACCATCGGCATAACCGATACGTACGGTTGCAATTTTACCGTCTTTATTTAATTTGCCCAAACGGCTGTAGCCCACAGTTTCGCCATTAGGGATCTTTTTCACCTGCGATACACTGGTTTTTAAGGTAGCCACGGTTTGTAAGCCATTCAAATGATCGGGTACGGCCGAATCTATGCCATACAAACCAATGCCCAATCGCACCATATCATATTGTGCCATTGGCCAACGGATAATCGCCGAAGTATTGGCAATATGTCTGATAAACTTATAACCCAAAGCCTGTTCTATCTGCAAATAAGCCTTCTCAAAACGTTTCATCTGGGTTAGCGTAAAGCTATCGTGTTCGGGCTCTCCGCTGGCTGCCAGGTGCGAGAAAACAGACTTTACTTTGATGTATTTTATCTCTTCGAGGAAATCACACAGCGTATCAATCTCATAACCTTCGAAACCAAGGCGGTGCATACCGGTATCAATTTTAAGGTGAACCGGGTAATCAATTATTTCCTGTTGATAAGCAAATTTCACAAATTCATCCAGTAGTGTAAAGCTGTAGATCTCTGGCTCCAGATCATTATCCACCATTTTATCAAAGGCAGATGGTTCGGGATTTAACACCATAATAGGTAGTTTAATCCCGCTTTCGCGCAGGGCTACGCCTTCATCGATATATGCCACGGCAAGGTAATCTACCTTCGCATATTGCAGCACATTGGCTATCTCAAAAGTCCCGCTGCCGTAAGAAAACGCTTTTACCATCACCATTACCCTAACACCAGGCAGTAATTTCGACCTGTAAAAATTCAGGTTATCAATCATCGCATTGAGGTTGATCTCCATCAAGGTTTCGTGCGCCTTTTGTGATAAAGCCTTGCTGATACGCTCAAATTCGAACGTACGTGAGCCTTTTATCAATATCGTTTCGCCGCTAAATTCCAGGTTACCCAGATCTTTTAATAATGCGGTAGTATCGGGATAGAAATGTTTCTTCAGAATATCAAAATACTCCTGATGCGCCGAAATAGCTTCGCCCACCCCTATCAGCTTGTCAATCTTCTTAGTCTTCACCATATTGGCAACCTGTTTGTACAACTGGTCTTGCGCCAGGCCAGACTGATAAATATCCGACAGGATCAATGTTTTGGTTTGATGCTGATTTTGCTGACTCAGGTAATCTAACGCTATCTCTAATGATTGAATATCAGAGTTATACGAATCATCAATTATAGTACAATCATTTATACCGGTTTTCAGCTCTAAGCGCATACTCACGGCGGTAAGATGCTCAATGCGGTGATCAATCTCCACCGGATCGTAGCCCATGGCCAGCATGGTAGACCAGCAAACAATCGCATTCTCAACCGAAGCCTGGTCGAGGAAAGGGATTAAGCATTCAATCTCTTTTCCTTGGTATTTGGCCCGCAGATAATACTTTTTGGCGATAATAGTTTCGCTAAAAACATACAGATCGGCTCCCTTAAATTTCTGGCTCCAGGTAAATTGTTTTGGCGTTGGGATGTCTTTTTTATAATCTAAAAGTTGATCGTAATTATAGATCAGCAGTTCCGAATTTTTAAACAACTTTAATTTTTCGAGTACTTTTTCGCGCCTGCTTTTAAAGCCCTCATCATGTGCAGACCCGATGTGGGTAAACACACCGATCTGTGGTTTAATCATTTTCTCAAGGTCTTCCATTTCGTCGACGGTTGAAATACCAGCTTCGAAAATACCCAGATCATGATCCTTATTAATTTGCCAAACAGAAAGCGGCACCCCTACCTGCGAGTTGTAGCTTTTAGGGTTACGCACAATATTTTTATCGGGCGACAAAAGCTGGTACAGCCACTCTTTAATAATGGTTTTGCCATTGCTGCCCGTAATGCCAATTACCTGTAAATCAAATTCATTACGATGGTAAGCTGCCAACACCTGTAAGGCTTGAAGCACGTTATCAACCACCAGGAAATTAGAGCCCGAATAACGCTCTGCAGGTTCATGAGTTACCACAAAACTGCGTACCCCGGCATTATAGGCTTCAGGGATAAAATCGTGACCGTCGCGGCGGCCGCTCAGGGCAAAAAACAGGGCTTCCGCGGCATTAATAACTCGGCGGCTATCGGTTAACAGCACACTAACTGTGGCCTCTCGTATGATGGGGCCGTGTGCATTTATTATTTGCTTAACTTCTTTGATGGAATATAGACTGCTTAGCATAGCACGAATTTGAAGATATTTATGCCAATAGAAGAAATTTAGATTACTTTAGTTTTGATGGACGAGCCAAAACCACGAAAAAAGATTACAGATGAAAAAGCAGGTCTGGCCAAAGCCGAACACTACTGCGCCTACCAGGAACGGTCGCAACAGGAAGTACGCGATAAACTATATGAATGGGGCTTATACCCCGATGCTATTGAACGTATAATTGGCCTACTGATTGAAGGCAATTTTTTAAACGAACTGCGTTTTGCCCAGGCTTATGCACGTGGAAAAATGAACCTAAAACACTGGGGCAAAGGCAAAATAAAACAAGGGTTGAAGCTAAAAAGAGTATCAGATCCGCTGATAAAAAAAGCTTTGTTAAGCCTTGATGGCGACGATTATCTAGCCGTTTTGCAAAAGGTAATTGATAAGAAATTAAGGGAGACAACCGAAAAAGATGCGTTTAAACGCGATTACAAGGTAAAACAGTATGCTTTGAGCCGTGGATTTGAGATGGATTTAATTTTATCTATCATGAAAAACAGCGACTTATAAAAAACTTTTAAAAAAATTAAAGCAAGCCCTTGCAGAACTTTTAAATCTCCCTATATTTGCATCACCAAAACAAACGGTATTAGCCACGGCGAAATACTTAATGCGAAAGTAGCTCAGTTGGTAGAGCACGACCTTGCCAAGGTCGGGGTCGCGAGTTCGAATCTCGTCTTTCGCTCCAACAAAATCCTTCCTCACGGAGGGATTTGTTTTTAAAAGGTGAACACCTGCTCAGATGGTGGAACTGGTAGACACGCAGGACTTAAAATCCTGTGCCCGTTAAAGGCGTGCGGGTTCGATTCCCGCTCTGAGTACTGGACGGGAAAGGCGTTTTAAAAGACGTTCTTTCCCGTTTTTTTTGTGACCTAACTGATTGTTAATCTGAAAGATAAGAGTCACTACTTCATTCAAATCACCGGTTCGATATTCACTTTTTTCAAATCGTAGTTTTTTCCGAAATATCGAACCAAGTATTTCTCTCTTTTTAACAACGTCACTTTTCAAATAAAGATTTTTAAGGTCTGAAAGGGCCTCAATTGCCTTTAGAATCATTGTATCAAGGCTCGCAAAGCTTGAATGTTGAACTTTTATCTCGGTAAGACAAATCTCCAATCTTTTAATTTTCGCTTCACAATCCTTCTTCATAATTACAAAATCTTCCGGCTCCACCTTCCCGTCAAATAAAAGTCCCCTTGCGTTAGCCAACTTATCATTGAGCCTTTCAATCTTATCCATTAAATCTTTTCGCTCATCCTGAATTGAACCTCTATTATTCTTGTAAATATCCATGATCACCATCTTATAAAGTTCAGCCATACCCGGTCTTGGAATGAATTTTTCTAATTCCATTATGATAGAATTGTTTATTTCATCTGCTTTATATCTACACCCGCACCCATAACTTGCTTGCGCATGATAATAGAAATAATATCCTGAACGACCTTTTGATGCGCTGCCAGTTAACTGTCGGTCGCAGGTAGCACACTCCATTAACCCTTGCAAAGGCAGCGCTTCGTGAATCTTAAGCGCCTGTGCGCGCATCACAATTTTATTCCCTTGTAGAATATCCTGCACCTTATAAAATAACGCCTCTGAAATTAATGCCTCATGTAATCCGTTAACTAAATGTTCCTTTTCTTCTTTATATTGCTTGATGACGATTTTTCCACAATAAACAGGGTTTCTTATTTCTCTGTAAAAATTTGCTCGGCTTATCATAAAACCTTTTTCATTAGCCAATTTCCGAATCTGGTCAGGTGCGAATATTCCGTCAGCAATAGCCGCAAAGATCCATTGCATAAATGGTGCTTCTTCTAAATTAGGAGCTATGTATTTGGTTCCGTTTTCCCTCGTTTTATTATTATATCCTATAGGCGCTACTCCCATATACCGACCTTCTTTGCGTGCACGTCTCATGCCATGTTTAACATTTAAGGCACGCCTGTCATTTTCTACTTCCGGAGAAGCTAAATAAACCGCAAGCATGATTTTACTTTCCGGTATCTCCATGTTTAGAGGTTGCTCTATTGCTTGAGGGTCGATTTCCAATTTTCTAAGTGTGGCAATCATTTGGTATGCATCACCTGCGTTACGACTAAATCTATCCCATTTTGTGAATAGAACTAAATCAGATCCTCTACCCTTCTGCTTTTTAATTTCGGAAAGATATTTAGCCCATTGAGGACGGTTAAATGTTTTAGCTGAATGATCCTCAAAAATTATTTTCCTTACTTTAATCGAGTTGGATTCGCAGTATTTGATCAACCTTTCCTCTTGGTCCCTTTGCGAGTATCCCTTATCTGCCTGCTCGTCAGTGCTAACTCTAACATACAAATCAGCGTTTTTCATCAGCTTTAATTAATTTCAATGTATTGATTAACAGACAATTTACCTATTTTATAAAGAAAATCCAATATTTTTTGAACTTCCTCAATTGTAACATTTGTCCCATGCTCTTGAAGAATTTTAATCGCTTGCTCTGGGGTAATATTGCGTTTCTCGTCAACCATCTTTTAGTTCTTAGCGACCAAAGATGTCTATTTAGAAAGCAAGCTTTTCGCAGGGAGTTCGCAACGTGCGATTAATAAATTTTGGTGTTCTTAAATTTGACAATCGCGCGATTACTAAAACCATTGCAAGATGTATTTACCCATAGAAATTTTAGTAAACACCCAACCTTCTTTGATTGTATTTGTGCAAAGCGAAAAATCGCTTCTAATTTTTGTCAATTAAATCACCAAGTGCTCCCTACTGGGCGCTTCTCGAACCATTTTATGGAAGATTTGAGAAAACTGGCGACAATATCATTGTAATCGCGGGCACCAACGAAGGGGCGTTAAACATTTAAATTAAAGACAGTACGCACTTCAATATGTTTGAAGCAATTCATTTGCAATTTTTACGGGAGGACTTTAAGCGGTTAGCTGAAAAACAATTTTTCTAAGGAGCTCATCCAGGTCGCAAGGCTGGCCAGGAATCATTCGGTTAGGTCAAATCATATAAAAATACTCTTTACTACTTCGTGATTTAGTCCTGCTTGTATGAAATCAATAAGTTAAAACATCACAAGCGATTTGCAATAGCGTCGCTTAGAGCGGCTGTAGAGATTTCAAATCCTTAAAAACCTTACTGCTAAGGGGGCTTTCATGGATTTGCAATCATATTTTATAAATCACCATATTTTAAAATGGCATTGTTTGTAATGGTGTGCATTGATTATACGCAATTGATGCACACCTTTTAGTTTAATATCTTTATCCTGGTAGGTAAACTCAATATCACTCTTGTTGGATGTATCATTTAGTCTTACTCCCTTTTCATAAGATGAATCGTCGATATCACGCGACTCCCCGTTGCTTACCAGCCTACCAACTTCGTAATGCAACACCACAATCATTACGATATAGAATAAATATTTAGGTTTCATGACATTCTCTTTTAACAACTCTTTTAAAATACGATTAAAGAAAGTCAGGTCCGTGGGGACCTGACTTATAACCTATGAAAACATGTGTTTAGCTTTACCCCTAAATACTAAGCACATTACCAAATTTGGGAAACTTGTATGACGAGGTCAATTAATTATTGGGCTTTTAAGTAGCAAATTGAAATTTGAAACTTTAAAAAAACGATCTTTAAATTTTATATATCCAGTTGATAATCTTAGCTACCGATATTTCTTATTCATGTCGTCGTAAATCAAAGGAAATTAGTGTTCAAGGCACTTTCCCATTGTCTCAAATTTATTTTAATTACAAAGCGCAACAAAATCAATTGCATTCCTCTCCCGTCTTCACTAATTATGCCATCACTGTTATTGAATCTCTGGTCACGCCGCAAAACAAATTGACTGAATAAGGCAAAAATCCTCTGCAATATTTTCGTGGCAGAGCAGGCCAAATAAGTTATAGAATCTACTCGAATAAAATTTGGTGTCAAATTGCAATATGCGCCTTTGTCAGCTCTTAGTGAAGCCGTAATCCACCGTCTGTATGATAACATTGTAGTAGATTTTCAATAAATTTTAAATAATGATTGCTGAAAATAAAATTGTGTTAAAACGGTCGCTTTACTGCATGTTTCTCTTAGTATGCCTTGGTGTGTTTCATGGGAACCTTTATGCCTCCACCATAACTAAATCAGGAACTTTTAAATACATATCACTAAATAGACCTATTAGGGATACCGCTCTTTTGAAGCGGGCTGGGGATACTGCAATTGTTAAGAAACACTTTTGGCGAGCATCGGGCGAATGGACGCTGGCGCAGATCATACCATGGTCTTACAATTATTATGTTCGGGACGCTGAATTTGCCCACATAACCTTTGCCAGTATTGGTCATAATTTGAAACCTAGCAGTTGGGAGTGGGACGACAATAATTTTACGACGAATCAAATAGCTCATCCTTATCACGGAAATTTATATTTCAACGCCTTCAGGTCTAATGGCTATTCTTTCTGGCAGTCGGCATCGGCAACTGTTGCCGGAAGCCTGATGTGGGAAATAGCAGGCGAAACGCATCCACCGGCGCCTAATGACCTAATTAATACAAGTGTTGGTGGTATAATTTTGGGAGAGATGACCTACCGGATATCAAACCGCATTATTAACAAAAGACAGCGGGGTGCAAAAAGGCAGGCAAGTGAAATAGCCGCATTTTTAATTGATCCGATGAATGGGTTAAACCGGCTGTTGGACGGCAAGTGGGGGAAGGTATCGACTATACCGGGCACTGATCTCGACACCGTGTCAACTATAGGCGAAATTGATTTAGGCGCCAGGCAAATCAATGAGCGCAGTGGCAATCTGTTTACGAAAGGCAAGACGGGTTGGTATGCCCGGTTGAGGCTGTTTTATGGAGACCCGTACACGGCTTCAAAAAAACCATTCAATAATTTTGATATTAAGGTAGAACTGGGTGCCGATGATACCGCAAAATTAAATAATGTAAGTGTAAACGGGCTGCTCTCTTCCTGGGAGATTAAATCTAATAACCGCGAAGATCAAATTATGTCCCTAACCGCTAATTATGATTTTTACCATAATGCCGCATTTGAATACGGGGCACAATCCGTAACCTTTAGCCTGTATTCCAGATATTTCAATGAGAACAAAGACGTTAAGTTTAACACCAGGTTTGGTGCAGGTGCGGTAATATTGGCCGCTGTGCCAGATGCATATTTACATTATGGCGAGGGCTGTGATTATGATTATGGCCCAGGGTTCAGTTTGTTGGGGCAAGCCGGAGTAACAATACACAACAGGTTCGCTATTTTGGGCAATTATAGGGGCGGATGGTTTGCAACCTTAAATGGCAATGAATCTACTCATTTTTTACACGAGTTAGCCGGAGAAGCCCGATACAGAATTGTTAAACAGCTCTCATTTGGCGCCGAAGGGGGGTATTTACTCTTACACGGTTATTACAAAAACTATCCTGATACGAATAATAAATATCCTTATGTCAGAATCTCACTGGGATATAAAATTTAATTATCACGTTATAAAAGTATCTGCAGCGCAAGACAGCCAATTGTTATTTATTTAAGAAATTTACTTTCCTGCACTGCAGATGCCGAGATTTCATCATTGCAATGACTGTTATGTCATGTGATGAGCCTAAAGTTTTATAGCGAACATTTACTTTTTCGCTTCCCTTTCCTTCAACACTCCATCAAAAGATATGGCACTTTTATTTGTAATGGTAAATCGCGTATTAATGTAGCCATCGGCAGAAATGGACATATTAATGGCCGTAACATACTTAACATCCGAAGGCTTGATCACTACGTCCCAGCCACCTTTTTTACTGGCAGTTGCAGTGTAGGTAAATTTGGTTGATGTAAATTTTATACCACTATCATTGGAACTGCCGTAACCCGCATCAAAATGAGCGCGGCCAAAGTATGGGAGGTAAGCAATCACCGAATCCTTTCTCACCTTCAAATCGTAGTCAGAATTTAAATAACGACGGCTGCCACCTATGGGATTAGCATACTGCGCCACAAAAGTATAATGTTGCGACTCCACCAGTTGTTTGACAGCCGCTTGCTTGGCTTGTTTTTTTTCTTCTTTAGTTTGGGCAAAGCTAAAGGCAGATATCACAATACCTGCAGCCAATAAAAAGAATTTTAAGTTTTTCATTTTATACATTTTAAGGATTATAGCTTAGTTAGTTTTAGTTTCTGTGCATATATTGGTTAGCTAATAATGAACGGGATTAATTTCCCGCCCGCCAAAATATTCTGGACATTTTGTGCAGGGCTATTGTTGATAGGTCATAGTATAAGACGGCAATGAGGATAAGCGGTATAAAATAAAATATTGCAAAGTTAAAACGGTCAAAAAAATAGCCGCCCGCCACACCGCCTATAAAGTAAAATGTTAAAATAGTAACACGTATGTAGATCTTATTTTTAATGATTTCACTCTTGCCGGTTTTAGGGTGCAGCCATTTGGAGAGTTCTCCGCCCAGGTCTGTAAATAAGCCGGTGAGATGCGAGGTTTTTATTAAACCTCCTGATATGATAGATACCAAACTATTCTGTAACCCGATGGCAAACAACAGTGCTGCGATTACCAATTCACGCTCTGTTCGTGTTTCTTTATAAAAGTTATTACCATAAATAGCAACAAGTACGAGAATAACAATTTCTATCATTACGGGCGTAGCATGTGCCCTGTAAAGGCTCTTGTGCTCCAGCGAGCGGATAATAAAGTTTGATGCAAATGCCCCCATAAAAAACATAAGCAGCCAAATCAAAAAAACAACCACTTCCCTTAAGTTCTGTTCTACAATATGATTAGCCAAGTTAGCTACATGACCTGTGATGTTAGAAGTAAACGCCAAAAAGGCAATCATCCCAGCCACATTGATAATCCCAGACACAAATGCCGTGGATGATGCAAGCATCAAGTTTTCCTGAAGCGATCTATCGTCTTTTGATTGCCTTAGCATAACAGTACTTATTATTTAAAACTACTTGTTGACCAACTATTGATTGACCAGAAACAACCAGGCTATTTTGGAAATAGGAATGCTAAACTGGCCCTGACACCAAAATCCGACTTAATTTCCGAAGGTGCAGCAATGTTAAACCTGGGCCCGACACTTAACGCCACGGGCAGTTTACCTAATCTTGTTACACCTCCAACTGTTGGTGTAAATGCAACTATGGTTTGATTATTTTTCCAATTCTGCGTCCATTCGAGGTTCCCTCCGCAACTTGCCCCGCTTTTCCAGTTATAGCTGAAAAATGGTTGTACGAACATTTGGCTTATGCTTTGTCTGGTGTTGCTGCCTGCCACACTCCAGCTCTGAGTTAATAGCGAGCCGTAGGTGAAGCCATTGATTTGCCTTAAAATTATTGCGGAGGGGCCAATAGTCAGTTTCTTAGTTGCAAAGAAATCGTTGGTTGCAACGGGTATTGTAAGTGCTGGCCCGAATCCCCAAATGACACCGTTCTTAGTCTTCACAGGACTAAAAAAGCCGGTAATTGATATATCTGCTAATCCGGTTTGAGTTTGCCCTACGCCGGTGATGTTTGACTGCGTGATAATTGGTATAATGGTTCGGGTCAACAAGGTAAGATTTGTTCCAAGACTAAAAGGTACGACCGGTTGAATGTTCACCGTATTCCGGCTGCCATCCAAAGCGCCAACGCCAAAATCACTATTATTCCGGATAGGTATATTAATCAGGTTAGAGATAGGGTTGGCTACTTTTTTCGCCAGCTCTGCCATATCCTGTTTTGTCGAGTCCTGAGCTTGAACGGTTAATCCGAGACCCAATAGGATCGATGAGATAAAAGCAACTTTAAGCTTATTTAGATGCATAAATAAAATCAGTTAGATTTTTCTTCCAGCTTCTCGGCGATGCTATTTCTTTTAAACCTCATGCCATTTTTTATTAAATAGTAGCTGGTAGAGAGGGCTATAATGATAGAGCTTACACATGCGATATTAAGTGGCTCTATGTGCTCTACATCCAGATCAATAACATGGCGCGAAACACCGATAAGAGCTACCAGGATTACTATTTCTACATGCACCACATCTTCTCTCAAATACATTTTAATAGTATGCAAAAGTTCAATTCCGATTAACACAGAAAGAAATCCCCCAAATACCCGGTGTAATTGAGTTAGAATGTGATTTTTTGAGAATGAGTTTTCTATACCGGATATGATGCCGGAAAACAACAAGCCCAAAAACACAAATGTGGTGTAAAGTATAACCAGCAATAAGGAAAAGAGTAATACGATGATTATTATTCGTTCCACTTTTTCGGTAATTTTTAAAATCATTTTTTTATGGTAAAAGGTTTTTCATTCGCTTCCGGTAACTCTATTATTCACAGATCGTCTCGGGAAGATTTTGTTAAATTAAACCCTGTGCATAAGGCTTAGATGGCCTGTATTTTGGGTGATCAAACTTGATAAGTAAATCCACAAAATTACAAGCCATCTAATTCCTAAGCTTATTTGTCCCCTTCTTCTACCTGCGCCACTTCGTAAGCGTTATTTTCAATTGGCTGGTATAAGGTATCGCCAATTTTAACATACTTCTGAGAGCCCATCGTAACTTCTTCGCCTCCCGCAGGTAAATTCTTCACAACTGCGCCTGCAGGCGGGGCAACTACAACGTATTTGCTGCCGCTCTTCACATAGTAAGTGCCTCCATAATAATAATTTGTTACACTACTTACAACCACTGTTTCCGCACCGGTTGGGATAACAGTTACAGTAGCACCAACAGGTGCCGCAACAACAACATAACCACCATTATTTGGCTGGTACCAAACGCCCTCGTCATAATGGTAATGCGTATTGTGGATACTAATTAATATCGCAGTTCTTGTAAGTGTTGCGATAAAGAAGCCCCATGGGTGCCAGTGTGGCCCCCAAACGAACGGATGGTATGGATGGAAATGATATGGGTGGTAACTATAATATCTTCTTCCTCCATAATGGTATGGCGCACGGTGATAAGTATGAATATTGTTTCTTCTTACAACCGTGTTATTCCGGTTGTGGCTATTGTTAATATTTACTTTCTTGCTGTTATCAATATTAATGTTGACATTCTTTTTACTGTTATCAACTTTTACCTTGTTACCCGAATTTTTGTTTCCGGATCTTGAGGTTGTTTTCCTTACCTCCTTAGTTGTTCGGCTTCCTCTATTGTTGCCATTTTGTGCCTTGGCATGATCGAATGAAAAAAGCATTGTCAAGCACACTACGGCACATAGAATACCCTGTGTGATTTTGTTTCTGTTGAGTTTCATTATTTAAATTGCTATGTTATATAATTATATAAACTACCTGTATCCTCTCTTTACGAGTATGATTTGTTTTTAGGGTTCGATGATGTTAAACCAGAAATTAAAGTTGTCAATATTGGCCAGGAATTTTTTGAATGCATCGGCATCACCGGCAATTTTAATCTTTCCATTTTTGATGTAATCATCAACCTTTACATCTTCGCCGCTAGTTAAGATTATTAAATCCTTCCTGCTCATCGTTATCGTTGCAGTGACATCCTTTGTAATCAGGCTACCAATTCTCGGATTAACAACACCATTACCTACAATAAGGCCTATCTTTTCGTTCCTGTCAGTAAGGTTGATATTGAAATTTGATTTACTGGTATTTTCCTCAGTTCCTTTGTACCGCATAGCGATATAGTTAAACAATAGTTCAGAAGACATCGCATTGAGTACATCCGGGTTAGCTGACCCCATATTATTGGTTGTTTTAAGGCCATTTCTTAACTCATTTGCCCCAGTCAGATAAAAATTTCTCCATGGTCCGGATTCAGCGATATACCCTAATTGTTGGTAAGCATCCGCCAGTAAATTTCTGGCCGCCTGGTTTTTAGGATCTGAATACACCAAATGCTTTAAAACTTCTGCCACCCAACGGTATTCTCCTTTTTCATAATATTTTTTTGCTTTGGTTAGTACTTCATCTGCGCCGCCCATCATTTCAACATATTTAGCACCCGCCTCAGTTGGTGGTAATGGATTTAGGTTAGATGGATTGCCGTCAAACCAACCAAAGTAGAGTTGATACTGACCTTTAACATCATGGCTAACCGATCCGTAATACCCGCGGTCATAAAATTCTTTGTCCAATGATTCAGGGAGTTTGATCATTTCAGCAATTTCGTTCGGCGTATAGCCTTCATTAGCTAACCTCAGCGTTTGATCATGGATAAATCGGTACAGATCGCGCTGGTTTGCCCAAAATTTATTGATGGCCGAATTACCCCATGTTGGCCAGTGGTGTGAACCAAAAGAAACTTGAACATCTTTACCATATCTTTGAATTGCCCTGTCGATATAAAGGCTCCATTTTTGTCCGTTGCGTACCTGGGCACCTCTTAAAGTATATAAATTGTGTAGGGTATGGGCAATTTCTTCAGACTGGCAAAATGCTTTCATTTCCGGAAAATAAAACATCATTTCAGCCGGGGCTTCTGCTTCAGGTGTGTAGAAAAAATCGACTTTCACACCATCAATGATTCTTGATTCTCCGCCCTCTTTTGAAATGATATCCGACGCATCCAGTATGCCGGTATTTCCTTTGGCGGTTGTTGTCCCAAGACCAGATCCCAAACTACCTGTCGCTCCTTTTGGAATAAGATTTCCATACATATATGATGCCCTGCGGCTCATGGTATTACCGCCCATTACGTTCTCGCTAATCGAATGTTCAAAAAAGCCGACTGGTGCGTACACCCTAATTTTCCCGCTCTTTATATCTTGCTCATTAACAACGCCACGCATACCGCCAAAGTGGTCGCCGTGACTATGGGTTAGGATAACCGCTTTAACAGGAAAATTCCCCAAATGCTGTTTTACCAGTTTCATACCCGCAATTACCGTTTCCTTAACCGTTAAAGGATCAATAACTATCCAGCCGGTTTTACCTTTAATCAAGGTCATATTGGCCAAATCAAACCCTCTGATCTGGTAAATATTATCAGCAACTTTAAATAATCCGTTAATGGCATTTAATCTGCTTTGACGCCACAAACTTGGATTTACCGTATTTGGTGCAGGAGCCTTTAAAAAATCAAAAGATTTCATGCTATAATTAACATTACCTTTATCATCCTTAATTTCTCCGCCAGGGATAGTGGCTATAAAACCCTTCATGGCATTTTTAAAATCAGTAGAGTCTGAAAATGGTAAATAAGATAATAAGGCCTCGTTCGCCTGCACAGTAAATTTGGTTGGCACATTATTTACCGGGGCTGTTTGCGCCTTTATTTCTTGTCCACCCTCGAAACCTGCAATTGCAATAAAGCAAATGAGCATTTTTGTAGTTGATTTCATCGATTATATTTTTTGTTTGTAAAATTTGTTGTTAGTTTATTGTTGTTGAGCCTTTGCTTTCATGGCACGGATTGTTTGATCCATCTTTGCGCCAAATAAAAAAGAATATTTAAGGGCAAACATGTGCCCGTTTGGTGCATCAGAATCACCTGCGGCGCGGCCCATATAACTAAATCCGATCTGGTGATGAATACCGGGAGAATAAGTGGCGGAACCGCCTAAACCGAGCAAAGACTGCGCATTATTCTCAGCAATGTCATTTTGTGTTGTTTCGCCACCAAACCTGCTCGCAGCGTCAAATGAAATCCAGAATTTAGTATTCAGGTTATAGATACCATGAAAAGTAGCGCTATAAAATGCATTTTGCTTAAGCGACGAACCCGGTTTTAATGCGATTAATGAAGGCGTTTCACTATTGGTGGTAAAAAACTTCGCTGCTGCATAAACTTCTATATCAAATTTTTTAATTGGCTTGCTAAATGCCAGTTCGGGTTTAAACTGCCACCTGTTACCCCCCGGGTTTAGCAACTTATTGGTCGAATAACTTCCTGTAGGTGCTGTTACGGCCAGAGACCATGCAAAGATGGTTTCTTTGGGTGTTTGAAGGAATTTAGCAAAAGATAATGGCTGGCCGCCTATAATATTTGATCCAAGTACCACCATCATATCGCTAAAACCTGAGTTTTTTCTATTTACTCCAAGAATCTTCGCATCAATACTGGCGTAAGGCACTACAAGTTGTACACCTGCAGTTTTATTGAAAAAATTAAAAAAGGTAGCGTAACGTAGGTAATAAAGCGAGACATCGATTTTTACATCTTTGTTTGGTATGGTAACAGCGCCGTCAACAGTTGAATTTGTATTTTGCATTCCATATCCCGCTTGCAACATTTGCAACCCTACCGGATAATTTTGATAGATTTTTGCTTCCGTGGCTTGCTGAGCAAAGCTTGGCATTGTAGAAGCAGCGCACACCATGGTTAATAAGACTAGTAAGGTTTTTTTCATGCTTATGTATTTAAATGTTAAAAGAGATTGTCCAAGTCGTTTTATTTATTGCCCAATCTATCTTGTAAAAATTTACTATGTGCCTGGTTTATTAGGAACTTTCAGTCCCTCCAAATACAATGTAAAACAGGATAAATGTCTATAAACATTTCTAATTAGAATTGGCGCATGCGTTGCATATTGCAATTTGAGACCGCAATTGGCAAAAAGATCAACGATGCCGGTTTACATTTAACCGTTACTATTATCCATGAAAATGAGAGGTAAAAATACGTTCGCCTGTTTATTGCTTTTGATTAGCATTTGCTGTATTTCGATTTCGGCGGTGGCTCAGCAAACGCATGTTATTGCATTTGCAAGCGATACCCAAGCCCCATTGTTTTTTGAGAAAGTTATACGAGAAACCAATCACAATAAAAAAGCGACCGAAATGATTTTTAAGGATATACTTACCGCCCATCCATCTGCTTTATTCCTACTGGGTGATGTAGTGTCGCTGGGGTATAGTGAGCCCACATGGAAAAATATAGATCGGTATTTGAAGTGGTATGACCACGAGGCCATCCCTGTTTATGCAGTGTTGGGCAATCACGAATTACTGCTGAATGCAAAAAAAGGGAAACAAGAATTTCAATCGAGATTTCCTGCGCATAGCCCTACAGGTTACACCAAGGTAATCGACTCTATCGCAGTTATATTACTAAATTCTAACTTTAGTGAAATGACCAGATCTGAACTAAACGTGCAGGATGTTTGGTACGCAAAAACAATAAATGACCTTGATGCAGATCCGGCTATAAAATTTATAATCGTAAGCTGTCATCACTCCCCCTTTTCAAACAGCACAGTGGTCGGCCCATCTTTAAATGTGCAGCAAAAATTCGTTCCTGCATTTATTAAATCGAAAAAGTGTGCGCTGTTCCTATCAGGCCATTCGCACAATTTTGAACGGTTTAAGGTACAAGGCAAATATTTTCTGGTGATAGGTGGTGGCGGTGGGCCGCATCAGCCATTACTCAAAGAAGATTTAACACCCGATCTATCGCCCAAATATAAACCGATGTTCCATTACCTTGAAATACAACGAGATCACGATTCATTGCAGATTATATCCCGTGAATTGAAAAGTGATTTTTCAGGTTTTGACGATGGGTTAAGATTTTATCTATCAAAAAATTAGAACCTGTATCCGCCAACAAACAACAGGGCAATATTCCTATCTACGTAACCACTTGAATAATAATATTTAGCTTCTGTACCAATAGAAAATCTGCTGCTCAATCGGTGCCGGTAGCCAACCGTGCCTGAAAAATCGGCCACAGAAAAACTGGAAGCGTTAATATCGCCCGAATTTTCTGTATGGATCTTATTCAGCAATACAGCCTGCCCCATGGCGAAATTCACATAAAAATTTTGCAGGAACTTCATAGACAATACAATCTGGATTGGAATAGCAGTGTTTGCAATATGAACCGGGTTAGGCTGCGGAGTATTGAAGGTGTACAACCGGTAATAACCTGTTTCGATGCCCAGGCTTAATAAATGCCCTGGCTCCCACATCACCCGGCCTGTCCATGAATAGTTAAATTTATTGATATAACCCTTCCCTATTTCGAGGTTGTTAAAGTAATAATTAGGCCCTAAGCCTGCATAAACAGCAAAATTGCTCTTCTTCGGTTTACTATAGTCCGGTGTCTGGCCTACGGCATTTACCGTGCAAACAATTAACACCATCACCCAAATTATTTGTTTTACATTCATAGTTACCTTATTGATAATCCAAATCTTAATAGAGTGCATAATAATCATAGACCACATAAGGGGTGTTGTCGGAGAGAAATCCATCAAATTTCCCGTTCTGCAAATAGCTTAGTATAGTGGTGTTATCACTTAAAGTCCAGGTCAACGATTTTATGCCGAGGGTATGCCCTTTGTTAACATCATCCAGTAACAAACCCAATGTATACCGTGGGGCAAAGAATTGACAATGGTTATCAATAGCGTCCTGGAGACTCAACTCGCACATACATGGAAAACTGGCTCCATAAGTTGGCTGTTTTTGATATTCTGCCATTACATCCTCAGATGGCAGGCCGGCAAATATAGTTACGTCCCGGTTTACCGCACGGGCATGGGCATAAGCATCCCGCACAACGGGTTCCATATACTTAAATATGTCCGGATCACCCTTCACATCCATCCAAACATATTTCATCGTTGTAGAATCTACAAACGTTCGGAGCGCTTGCGCTAATGACGGGATTTTCTGCCCGTCAACCAGACTTACATATTGCTGCAGGAAGTCAAAGTTAAAGTCGCTGAATTTACCGTACAAGGGGCCTTTTTGCGTGAGCCTGTTATCAAATGACGGATCGTGCATACAAATGGGCACATTATCTTTGGTGAGCTGGATATCAATTTCAATACCGTTAGCTCCATAATCTTCAGCATGCGAAACGCCACTTAATGAATTCGTTGCAAATGGTGGATTAGTCTTAACCGGAATACCTCCGTGTGCTAAAATTGAGAATTCATGAGTTAATACGTACTGGGAAAAAGGGCGTTTATATTTTATGCTGATGGGCTGTGCGGGAGAATTGAAATTGCCTTTTAATTGAATATTGGTTGCTATACCATTCTTAATTAAGTCTAATGCGCCATCCGCTGTAGCCACGGAGAAATTAATCGTACCCTGATCTGCGTTTGCTGCGTTTCGCCAGAATCCTGAGAATTGAATAGAGCCATCTGAGTTGTTTAGCCCATAGCTCAAAATAAAGAACAAACCACTTTGGTTACTAAAGAAAGATACTTTAGTTTTAGATACTTTACATACAAATTCAGTACCCAAGCCAATGCTTCCATTACTTAAGGAATACACCCCTTCCATATTCTTCATCACAGTTGCCGCAATTGTTTGTGTATTTGCCAGATTGTCGTTGGAATTTACAGGAGGCACAGTGAGCTGATTCTTATTACAGGAAAAGAATACCGGAAGCATCAGGAACAAGTATATAAATTGATATTTCATATTGACGATCATTAAAAACTAAGACCTAAATCAAACTCAGGAACTGAATAGCGGTATTTGTTAACCGGGAATGCCGGCCAGGCTATGATGTGATATTTCAGATAGTTAAACTTAAATCCAAATGACATCAGATGGTTTTTCCATAACCGTTGTTCAATGGTGCCGGTTACACTATACCCATTTAAAAAAGAAGGGTAAGAAATGGTATGGCCAGCCTGTGTTTCTTTGAGCGAACTGGTAAGATACATATCCCCTCTTAACACAACTGCCATTGTTTTAAAACTATAACCAACTGTAAGTGAAGGCTGCTGCTCCCAGATATTAAGCGTTGTATTAAAGCCGAATTGTTTTAACCACCCGAGGTTATAGGCTACCTGATAACCCGCTCCAAAATATAGATTGCCTGATGAATAATTCCAAAATGGCCCAAAATTAAGCCGGTTTGAAACAAATAGCGTGGCCAAACTTGCCTGTAAATTAAACCCATAAGGCAGTGTATACTTTCCGGTATAACTGAACATTGGGGCAGTAATCTGTTCGGTGGTCCAATCCTTTGGTACAACTACATACTGTATCCCAATCTGCTGAGAGTACTTGCCTTTTGGTAAAGGCTGAGGTAAAATGAAACTGTATTTTTTAATGTCAAAGTTATCATTTACAGAATCCGCCTTAGAAATTGAAGAAATAGCCTGGGCGTAGCTTTGTCCTGTTTCTATAAAAAAGGGCATGATTAAAATAACCCCTAATCGTATGATATTTAACAAAGCTTTCATAAACTACGAGTTATCGGTTTTACAATAATTTTCAGCGATTATATTTACAGCAAGATCATGTCTTCTTTGTTGACATGCGAATCAAAATAGCCGCGATGTGTTGCATCTTGCAATTTGCATCCATAATCCCTGAGAAAGGCGTTATAAACGGTCAAATTAAGATTGATAAACTGTTGTGGATGATCAATGGATGTGATCGGGATTGAATTTGGCCATCAACACATTTAAGGCGGAGGGTGGCATAATATGGTATCAGGACGTGTAATTCACTTGAATGAAAAAGCGCAATCATAGTATGATTGCGCTTTTTTCTCGGTTTTACCGAACGAATAACATAGCCATTCGAAAACTGTCTTATCGTTCAACAAACCTCCTACTTTTCATTAGTTTGGGTAAGAAAAGCAGGAGATGGAATACCTAACTCCTATTAAATAAGTGCGTTGGTAAATGAAGACTTATTGATGAGCGTCTGTTTCGCCGATATATGGAATCGTATCCTGCACACGCATTCTAACTACGCTTTGTACATAATATTCCAATTGATAAAATTTAGCTGCATTTAAGCCACCTACAGCAGTTACAAATTTGTTAAAAAATGATTTCTGTAAATCCAGCAGCGCTTTATCATTTGCAAACAAACGTCCTGTAAGTGCAGTGGCTTCCTGACCTGTAAGCGTGTGATACCCCTTCAGATAGTCGTTAATAATGGCGATACGTTTATTGCTGATCGCCACTCGCTTTGCTTCATAGGCCTCATAAACCGGCCAAAATGCGTGGCCTTGAGCATCGCTCAATTTTAGGACATCGTGCACCAAAGCCTTTTTGTCCTTTTTAAAATAGGCCTGGGTGATAGCCACATCCTCTTTGCTTACCTGCGCAAAGGCACCGAAAGTAAATCCGGCAAGAACCAGTGTTAAAATGATACGTTTCATAATTTTAATTTGTTGTTTGTTTATTTATTATTTTTTTATTGATGGCTATAAATTGGTTGTAAAGACTTTGCTGGTAAATGATATCAAGAGTAAAAGCAGGTACTCCTATCCTGCTTTATATTATTTTCTTCGTGTTAATAGCATTATATTAATTGAAGTAGTATCTGCAGCGTAATCGTAAGATTTGATTATTTGCATAGCCAAATTCCCCATCGATGGTATTCCTTGAAAACTGATATGCGTTAACCGCCTCATAGCGCCAGTGATTATTGGGCTTATACCCTACTCCCACCCTTATCATTACTTGATTTGAGTACTTTTCTTGTACCGATTTACCAAGGGTCAAATAAAACTCCTGATCAGCCAACCCGTACCATACATGGTTATCTGCCATAGATTTTCGATTAAACAGATAATTTTGCTCCAGTCTAAACCTCGACCGCATGCTTTCTTTCCATGTGCTTACCTCCGTAGTATATTCTTCCCGTGATTCCAGCCTTGTCAAAAGGCCAAGTGTTAAACGCTGAGTAGGTTTAAGGTAATATTTGGCACCAATCCCAGGCCTCAATTCTCTTGTATTATAATCTGCTTCTTGTCGCGTAGCAATGAACCCCATATAAAACATTATATCCCAGTGGTCGCCAAGCGATTTTGTAATTTTAGGGGTCAGATTCAAGCTTCTCCATTTTGTGTCATTTCCAAAGATTGTTCGATAAGAAATTTCATTATCTAACGTATATCCTTTATTTAACCTCAAATTCTGAGTAAAATCCGTCCATAGTTGAAACGTTGAACTTTGTGCAGAAGCATGAAAAGATATACTCAGCAGTACCAGCGTATAAATTATCGGCCTTACAAATTTCAAACCGTCGATAAATCTTGCAATAATTTTCAGGGGCATTTCAACGTGCTGGCTTAGCTTTTTATAATCAGATTTTGCTATTGCCTACGCAAAGAACATTAATATTACAAATGCCAATGGAGCATTAGATTAGTATTGGGGCGCATATCGCAATTTGAGACGCAATATTGCCGACCTTTTTCGGACTATTTATCGAACTCCGACCATTTAAATTATTTTATCAGACTGTAATCAACGTAACAAACGAGATAATTTAAAATGATAATGGCTTATCATTTAAAAAAATGGAACGTATTTTCCTTTAACAATAAACGAAAATATGCAATTCAAGGATCAGCCTGAATTATTGAGAAATTAATGCAATAGCCGACTTTTGAAAGGGGTGAAACTAATAATAGATAGTTGTTTTGGTTAAAATTTAAAACCAAAAAGAATGCAGGAATGCTGATAGAGTATGGCTCTTTAAGATATCGGCTCCGAAAAGCTTATATAGATTTAGTTGGATTAGACTGCGTTTTTTAACGACTCGAAATAATCGGAAGGCGAAACACCGGTATGTTTTACGAACGCCCTGAAGAAGGTACTTCTTGATGTAAAACCGACCTCCCAACAAATTCCCTCTAAGGTTAAATGTTCCCAATCAGAATTACCAATATGAGTTTTAAGATATTCTATGCGTTGCACATTAATATAATCCTGAAAAGGCATGCTATATTCAATACTAATCAAATTAGATAAGTGATGAGCAGGAATGCCGCTTAGCTCTGCAAGCTTTTTTACAGTAAGCCCTTTATTTAGGAAAGGTCTTGAATTAAGGAGGTATTCGTTTAGCATATTTAAATACCTTGCTTTCTTTTCAGAACTAAATAATTGTTTTACATCCTGTTCATAAACATCTTGTGTGGTTGCTGAAGTTGTTATTATCTCTCTGTGCTCTTCGGGTAAAATTGTTTCTATGTTTAATTTTTCTGAGCCTGACGAAACTGGTTCCAAACTATAGAGAACATGCGGCCGAGCGCTCAAAATTATCACGACAAATAATAACACAAGAGACATATTAATATCGCTCACAAATTCAAGGCTGATATATGAAACATTAGCAATAAACTGCACTAATAAAGACGTAAACAGAATGATTACGGTAATGTTAAAAATCTTAACCCAATTAATTAGACGATGATTAAAAGTTAGATTACCTATCGATCTTTTACCTTCAAACTTTATGATCATTAACGTTTGCATACAGGCATAAAAGAGCCACAACAATATTTTTGCTATAGAGAAAATGTAATATAAGCTGGAATGGCTAACATCAACAAACCAAGTAATAGAGCTATCCGACAATGCTTTTTGAATAGTTACAGGGCTACGTAAGCTTGCATTAGCCAAAATAAACAAAACCGCAACAAATGGCATAAAATTCAATACATCAGTCAGCCGATAGGGATTTTCTGGATGTAAAGTATTTCGAATATATAAATAAGAACAAGGTGCGATCAGATATATGATCGATTTAGCCATTATGAACAAAAATGGAAAATCGGCAATCGCCCCGTATAAATACAAGAAATTATAAACCGCGCAAAATGACAAACTGGATATACATAGCGCTAAATAAAAATTCTGAGATAAAAGTCTTTTTGATGAAATCAATATGATAGACGACCAAAATCCAACCAGTGCAGTAGAGAAGAAAAAAAATGGTAAAAGTTTAGCGTCCATATGTGTAAATTTTAGGGTTGATTTAATGCATACGTAAATATTTACGAGAACAAAAAGACTTTGGTTTTTTTAACATATCTAAAAAAACAATTATTTTTTTGCTGTTTTATATTTAATCGTTCTAATTAAATTTCCAAAATTAATCAATATGGCCAGGCTTTGTACACGCGAAACAGATTCGATACTTAGTTTAGGTTTAGGGCTTCCCGATATATAAATACACGTTAGACAATTGCCCTTAAGTTTTCGTTGAATGAAATAAGTACAGCGTAGAATTCTAATTCTACGCTGTACTTATTTGTGTTATTTCGATGCTGGCGCAATAAGGTGATCTTTCTCAATTTGCTTAATAATGGCTTTTTCATAACCTGCCAAAAAGCTATCTAAAGAAGAAGGATTATATGTTTCAGATTGTGCTGACCATATTAACTTTTCTGAAGCCGCATCATATAGATTAGTTTCAAGATAATACACTTTGTCATTGCTGTAATATCCCGGGGTGTAGAATGTACCATAGCCATATCGGTAATAAGCCCCAAATGAACCATAATAACCTACACGATATGGATAATAAGCACCACTACCGGGTACATACCTGGTTTCGGTTTCTTTTTTAACAAGGGCAATAGTTAATATTGCGTCGCTATTTGTTCCGCGTATTTTACTTAAAACAACGTTGTTATCTTTATCCTCGCCACTGGAGTGAAAACTTGGAAGAAAAACGTCCGAACTTTTTACTGATTGGTAACCTTTACTCCCAAGGTAGTCAGAAATGTGGCCTTCTACAGAATTTTTAATGGTAGCACTTTCAGTAAGCACCGAAATAAAGATTTTCTTATACGATACCTGCGTCACATCCGGAGCTTTATAAGAACCCGTTATAGAAGTGGTGGTGCCACAAGAAGTTGCGAATACAATTGCGAGAAGTATCCAATTTGCTTTTCTAAACTTTTTCATGATTTTAATTTTATTGTTTGTATGATTAATCTAATTTGTACAGATCGTGCTGTTTAAAAAATTTATTTAACCCAAATAAAAGGCTGATTTTACGAAGTATTACATGCTGTCACGCTCAATTGTGTCTCAAATTGCAAAATGAGACCCAGCGATTAAAAAAAGATAAATTATAGAAACAGGGATTAATAAGATCTAATGAAAAGAAAATGGATTTTCTTTAGCGAGGTAGACGGAGGTTAGATACTATAAAGATTAATCGGCCTTACGTTTATATATAACTCTCATGGCATAGTTTTTAATTTGACTATTTGGTTGTTTCTGGTTTTTGTTTTCAGGCCTTTCACTATCCCTGTCAGAAACCTCACTTTGAAATTTTTCCTTTGTAGGAAATGCAAAATATAGTAGTTTCCAGTATTTTTTAAACCGAATCAGCAAAAGATCAAGTTTTTTCTTTGATGCCATTTTCCGATATTTAATTTAAAACAGTCTTGTTTACCAATTCAATTAAGTTTCCCAATGGAATAACAGTCCGATAAATCAACATTCATATTTTTGATTTTAATCAGTTTGTTCAGTATTAAATTATAGGGGTTGTATGCAAACTTATTTTATATTTTGGCTTAAAATGGCTAAGGAATAAAATTTGAGGTTGCATTTTAAAATATCGCACGTCTCATTTAAAAACGAAGTGCTTTTGGGATATTGAAGATGACTTAAAGCGGGCAATTATGGCATGATCGTCTATTAATGGATTTGTTAGCCTGGAAGATGAAAAACCGAACCGGGAATTGATTGGTTCGATGTACCCCGGAAAATTCACGCTTGAAAAATTGATAGATCGAACCGCTCGCGTCAATGAAGTTGCGGACTTTAGTATTAGATTAACAGCCTATTACAAGAGAAAAAAGAAAGGGCAAGAACCTTGGGGCGCCCAACCGGGTGCTTCTCGAACCATTTTATGGATGATTTGAGGAAATTGGCGACAATATCATGGTAATTGTAAAGTCTAACGTTTATTTTAACCCACTTCTCTAATAAGCCAGCGACTGATGATTAACAATACGCAACACCGTAGCTACCATATCATCCACATCAAATGGTTTTCTGATATGATCGTTGGCTTCACATTCGGCCGCAATCAGTTCAATATCCTGGGCCGTAGAGATAATAATTATAGGTACATTTTTTAAGCCGTTAACCTGTTTAATTTTGCGGCATAAACGGTGGCCTGGGCGGCTATTAATAAATTCGTCCAACAAAATCACATCCGGCCGAAAAGGAATTATTTCTAAAAGATCCAAGGGTTCAGGAATACTTAGCGTCTCAAAACCTCGTTCATTCAAAATATACTCCACGATAAATCTGATATCGTTATCGTTTTCAATAATCAATACTCTCTTCTTCACGCTGCTTTTTTTGCAATGTAAGTATTTTAAGATCAGATGTTGACACTGTGGTGTCAACATCTGATTGCAGCTCTATTCATATACTTATCTATCAGGTTGGTTCCACAATGATGGGTTATCGCGAATATCGCTCAAGTGTTCAATCAGTTCAGTAGTTTCCTCAGAAGTAAGCTCCAGTTGGCCATCTGCGGTATAAGTAAATATAGAACCCGGCAGTTCAAAGGTGATGAATCCATAATATTCCGGATCATTAATCCTTTCCAAATGCAGCGTACTTTCTTTACTACGTGATATAAGCGGGTTGCCCGCTCCTATATCACGAAATACGCTATAAGTACGTGTAATAATAGTATGCCCGTCCAGGTGCGCCTGCGTATCTGGGATTACCATAAGTTGCAATCCGTTGTCTATAGTAAAGTATAATGGTTTCATTTGTTGTTAGTGAAAACTTTAAAAGAATAACCCAATGCGGTCTGTTCAATAATAGGCTGAAGGCCAGGATCATTAAGTTTGGTATTAACATTTAATAGCCAGGGTGATGTTGCATTCATTGTAAAAAAATTAATTGTTTAACAACTTTAATTACTCCGTGAACGCTTCGGATAGCGCTAATTATAAAAATGTGTACCAATAACCTGGTCGATAATATTTTGTTTTAATTAATTTTTTTTCAATATATAATATCAAACATAAAGCCAACTCAAGTACGGGTCGAAGGTTGAAATGCGTCATTTAAGTTCCACTTTCTTGTAGGCTACCCCAATATTCCTTATTTGTTTTAAATTAATTTGTATTTAATTTATTTAATTAGAAATAAAAGGCATTGTAATTGTGTCCACAATACAAAGCGCCTACATGAAAATTAAAGGGATTAAAAAGAAGCACCACGTTTATGCAGATTACACCTATGCACCACTGGTTTTTGCAGCGCCTTTGCTGGCAGGATTTAGTGCAAATAAACCTGCCCGACTTACCTGCGGCGTATTTGCCTTTTCTGCATTAAGCTACAGTTTATGCACAAAAGCCAAATGGGGTGTAGTAAAATTAATACCCTACAGGGTACATGCTGTATTAGACATTGCCTCGGGCGCATTAGCACTGGTGGCAGCCTGCTTGCCCGCTATCCGCTCTGACAAACGCGCAAGAAATACTTTTATCGCCATGGGCATTACCGGTCTGGTAGTCGGCAGCCTTTCTTTGATCGGTGCTCAAAAACGCAAAAAACACATCAAAATATAAATACCAGTTAAAAACAACATTATGTTTCATCACGTCAAATCATTACAATTTAACGCCCGTGTATCACGCCCTGATCCACGCTTTGCCAATTTATTATTAGAGCAATTCGGCGGCGAAAACGGCGAACTTGCCGCAGCTATGCAGTATTTTACACAGGCTTTTGGTGCTAAGGTGCCGCACCCTGATAAATACGATATGCTGATGGATATTGCCACAGAAGAATTCAGTCACCTGGAAATTGTAGGCGCAACTATACAGATGCTCTTAAAAGGTGTTAACGGGGAACTGAAAGATGCTGCCGACCAAAGCGAAATTATGCAGGTAATGGAGGGCAAAGCTGCCAAAGAAAGTATTATCCATGCAGCGTTATCAGCCAACCCACAATTCCCAATCATCACTGGTGGCGGGCCTACACCAAGAAATAGCCAGGGTGTGCCATGGTGTGCATCTTACATTCACTCTAACGGCGACCTGACTGTGGATCTGCGCAGTAACCTTGCTTCAGAATCGAGAGCAAAACTGGTTTACGAACACCTGATGAAATTTACGGATGACCCATACATCCATGAGACTTTATCATTTTTAATGACGAGGGAAGTAACCCACTATAAAATGTTTGAAGCAGCGTTAGATAGCATCCAGCCCAATTTCCCTCCGGGTGTGTTAGCCGCTGATCCACGTTTTCTGCAAAATGTTTACAACCTGTCTGACGGAACTGTTCGCGGCCCATGGAACGAAGGTGAGATTAAAGGCATGGGTAAAGAATTTATCTATGTTGAGAATCCTTTACAACAAGTACAGGAAACAGAAGGCCAAACCAAGTTACCTGATAATTTTAGCAAGGAACTAAAAGCCAGCGAAAATCTAAACAAGAAAATGAGTGAAGTAAAAAGTGCTGAAGTAAAAAATGCGGAACCGGAAGGTGTTGCGCAGTGGAGCATTTACAGTAAAACTACTACTAAAGCCTAATGAAACCTGTAAAAACAATTAATAACGGGAGCATTTTGCTCCTGTTATTTATACTGTCCTTTAGTGCTTGTGATTCAAATGCCAGTCAAAAACAGATTGGCAATAGCCAGGATACAACAAGTGTCAATAAAAGCGGCGGACCGGCCATACGGGATACGGCTACTATTACTAAAGACCGCAGGGATTCGGCTAACCTGCCTGCCAAATCAAACTCAGCCAAAGGCAACGCAGATCCTACAGGCCACATGAGTCCTAAATCAAAATAATATTAAAAATGTACCAAGGCTTATGAAAAAGTACATATATACAGCAACCATTCTATTGCTGCTGGCTTCAATGAGCAGTTGCTCGGTTGTAACCGGCATTTTTAAAGCAGGTGCAGCGGCAGGTATTATCGCTGTAATCGTTGTTATCCTGCTTATAATTTGGATCATTTCATTTTTCCGAACTAAAAAATCATAACCGCAAAAACAATTAAATATGTTAGCCATGAATTATCGCGGGCCATACCGCGTACGGACAGTAGAAAAACCGATGCCGGAGATTTTGCATCCCGAGGATGCCATCATCCGGGTCACCCGAACCTGTATATGCGGGTCCGACCTGCATTTATATCATGGCATGGTACCCGACACTCGTGTCGGCTCAACCTTCGGCCATGAGTTTACCGGCGTTGTTGAAGAAGTTGGCCCACTGGTACAAAAACTTAAGGTTGGCGACCAGGTACTGGTACCATTCAACATAGCTTGCGGTAAATGTAATTTCTGCAAACAGGGATTATTTGGTAACTGCCATGAATCAAATTCGATGGCTACAGCCGTAGGTGGCATTTTCGGCTATTCGCATACAGCCGGCGGCTTCGACGGTGGCCAGGCAGAATATGTGCGCGTTCCGTATGCTGATGTTGGCCCTACGGTTATTCCAGCAGAAATGGACCCTGATGATGCGGTGTTACTAACGGATGTTGTGCCAACCGGTTATCAGGCTGCAGAGATGGGCGGTATTAAACAAGGCGATACCGTAGTGATATTTGGCGCGGGGCCTATTGGTATTATGGCAGCACGATGCGCCTGGTTCTTCGGGCCTTCCAGGGTAATTATTATTGACCATATCGACTATCGTCTTGAATTTGCGAAGAACTATGCCAAATGCGAAGCTTATAATTTTAAAGATATGGCTGACCCCGTTGTGTTTCTCAAAAAAACAACGGACTCGTACGGAGCTGATGTTTGCATTGACTGTGTAGGCTGTGAGGCCGAAGGCAATACACTACAAACTTTTAGCGGAAGAGTCGCCTTAATGCAGGCTGGAGCGGCTACTGCCTTGCAATGGGCGGTCAATTCGGTAAAAAAAGGAGGTATCGTTTCGGTGGTTGGTGTTTATGGCCCTCCATTTAACTTGGTTCCATTCGGAAATATCGTAAATAAAGGGTTAACAATACGTGCTAACCAGGCTTCGGTTAAACGACTGCTGCCTAAACTTATTGACCATGTCATGTCGGGCAGGCTTAATCCTAAAGGGCTTATTACACACCGCATCCCATTAGAAGAGGTATCTGACGCCTATCGTCTTTTCTCTTCTAAACTGGACAACTGTATTAAAACCGTGCTGATCCCATCGGCCAAACACTAAACATCATGGAAGAAAATAACGAAGATTATAAAAATATACCGGGCTGGGGTATGGACGCTGACGCGGAAAATGAACCTACCTACCCGATGAAAAATTATACGGGAGACGATCATAACCGCATCAATTACGAGCGTTCGGTCCAGCAGCCGGAAGACGTAGAAATACTAATGTCAATTGAGCGGCCTGCTATCACCCGCGTATTCGGCACCTCTGTGCCACCATCCGGTTTAAGCGGCATGATCCGCAGGTACGCTTTTCAGCATAGCGAAGACCGTTACCGCCACTGGATACCGTTAATTCTGGCCGATCGCATTAATGTGTTTGAAGGCCTTGTTGAAGATATTAAAGCAGGTGAGTTTCCTGATATGATTAAAGAACGTGGGCTGGCAATGGAATGGAAACATAACAAAATCGGCATACTTAAAAAAGCAGCTACCATAGCCGTAGTTGGAACTGTAATATTCACATTAACGCGTAAAAAAAAATAATCTGATATGGAACCACACGAAACAAACCGGGTCAAACAGATCCATACCGATTTTAAGCAAAGCATCTGGCTGGATTTTATAGACCGCGAGATTATGCGTTCGGGCAAGCTTCAACAATTAATTGATGAAGATGGCATCAGGGGTGTTACCTCTAATCCTGCAATTTTTGAGCAGGCTATTAGTTCAAGTGCTGATTATGATGCAGGCATTCTTGAACTGTCTAAAACCAACACAGACCCCGAATATATTTTTTTCCAATTGGCCATCACGGATATTCAACAAGCGGCTGATTTGTTCCTGCCTGTGTATAATGAAGAAGTTAGTGGTGCTGATGGTTATGTGAGCCTGGAGGTATCGCCCCTATTGGCACTCAATGAGGCCGAAACAATTAAACAAGCGCGTGAGCTATGGCAACAAGTAGCACGCCAAAATGTAATGATTAAAATACCCGGCACTTTACCCTGCTTGCCTGCAATACGCACAGCAATTAGTGAAGGTATTAATATCAATGTAACCTTACCATTTGGGCTCGAACGATATGAAGCCGTGGCTAATGCCTATATAGAAGGGCTGGAAGATCGCCTGGCGTCTGGACAAGATATTAGCAAGATTGCCTCGGTTGCCAGTTTTTTCCTGAGCAGGATAGATCTATTGGTTGACCCTCTGCTGAGCGATAAAGGACAGAACGAATTAAAAGGCGAAGCTGCAATTGCCGCAGCTAAAGCGGCTTATGCTTTGTATCGCCGCATTTTCAGTGGTGATCGCTGGCAAAAACTGGCTGATGCAGGCGCCAAACCCCAACGTTTACTTTGGGCCAGTACAGGCAATAAAAATCCCGCTTATCGCGACACGCGCTACATAGAAGAACTAATAGGCCCTAACACAGTAAACACTGCACCTCTGGCTACCATTGAAGCTTTCCGCGACCATGGTAATGCAGCAGCCCGCCTGGAGGCTGGCCCAGAACAAGCCATTTATTTATTGGAAGCCTTGGCCACCGCCGGGATAAATATGACCGCAATTGCTTTGCAGTTGGAGATAGAAGGCATTCATAAGTTCGAAGCGCCTTATCAAAAGTTATTAGCAGCTATAACAGAAAAAATAAATACATCCCAGACAAATAAACAAATACCTATGGAAATTTCTCAACAAGCAATGGAAACGATCAATGATTTGATCCGCATTAACAACGACAGGGTTGAAGGCTTTAATAAAGCTTCGCAGGACCTGGAAGAACAATACAACGGCGTAGATGCTGTATTTAGTAAACTTGCCAGTGAAAGCCAGCAATACGTAGTGGAGCTAAGCGATATTATGCAGCAGTATGGTGGCGAGGTAGTTGAAGGCAGCAGTACTTCCGGGCTCTTGCACAGAACCTGGCTGGATATTAAAGCCGCGTTTACCGGCCATGATGCGGAAGCCATTCTTAACGAATGCGAACGCGGCGAAGACGCGATCAAGGCAGCTTATCTTGATGCTTTAAGCCCGGAAAATGAATTGAGCCCGGAATTGGTTCAGGTATTGCAAATTCAGCAAATGGGTGTTATAGAAGGCCATGACCTGATTAAAGCGATGCGCGATGAAATGGAGGCTATTGAAGATGATGATACCGAAGAGGATGAAACTGATGAAACAAGTGAAGAAGCCGTAAGCGAATACCAGGGCCAGAACGCTTATGCACCAGAACCGGAAAACGTAGAACAAGAGGAAGAATGGCAGGAGGAAAAGAACGCAGGCAGCGGTTATTCTAAACTTACCGAATTTTTTATCAATGAATTAAAAGACCTGCTTTGGGCCGAACGTGAATTGGTTGAAACACTTCCGGACATGGCCGACGCAACAACTTCTATCGAGTTGAGAAATGCTTTTACAATGCACTTAAAAGAAACAGAGATACATGTGCAACGTTTAGAACAAGCATTTGCCATATTAGGCCTTGAGACTGATACCCGCAAATGTGAAGCAATGTCGGGTATCTTGGATGAGGGTGATGAGATAATCAGCGCAACCGAAGAGGGAACAGCACAACGCGATGTAGGCCTGATCTTCGCCGGCCAAAAAGCTGAACATTACGAGATTGCATCTTATGGCGGCATGATTGCCCTGGCCAAAACACTGGGTTATTATGATATTGCGGAATTGTTTGTACTAACACTAGATGAGGAAAAAACAGCTGATGCTAAACTAACAGAAATTGCAGAAACACGCTCCAATTATGCTGCCAGCACAGAACCGGCAAAAGATTAAACAAAGAGTTTGAGGTAATATAAGTTAATTGTAATTCAGAAAAAGCCGCTTAGTAATAAGCGGCTTTTCCATTTTCGACCTATAAAATTCATTATACAAATACCATTATATACACTAGCCTGGCTTATAAAATATGGTAAGTATAGAGTAACATAATTACCCAGGTAAATATAAAAACGAGCGGTATCAATGTTGGTGAGATATGCTGAAATATACGATCTATCGGGCGTCCATAAACGGGCGGATAAATGGCATCAGAAGCAATGCCTGAAGCTGCATTTTCGTAATAGCCCCTTAATTTGCGCATATATGCCAATGTGGCAATTACATCAAAAAAGGTAAATATTGCGGCGAGCAACGCAGCAAAAGGGAGCAGTGTAGCCAGCATTTGTTGTTTAGATAACAAGTCTGGCGAAGGGGCTTTAATACTTACCAGTGTTGCATATACCCCAAAAAAGAAGGACTGCCCTATTGAGAGCCAAATTACGCGTTGATTAATGGCGTTATCATAATGTTCAATTTGGCCTCTTGTGGTTTTATAAATTTCTGTTGAAGGTGTAATTTCTTGTTGATTGTTTTCAGTTGCCATGTATAGGGGATTAATGATTATATATATAAATTGTTGTTTATTTATTGGTGTTTAAATACTAAATAATTAGTCATTTGATTTAATAATGCCCCTGCAATTCGGCTGGCCGCATAAGCAAGCTGCTTGCCACGGTGTATCATATAATAGGTTGCAATAATCTATTGTAATTTCTTCTTCGTTTTTAAGCTTTTCGATGTTAATCAGGCAACCGGTATCATTTAAAAATGCGTTTGGATGGCAGGAATGATTTATTTTTTTAAATATCACATCCTCTGGTATCGCAGGGTCTAAACCGTCAATGCCGATAATAGCGCGTTTGTCCCTGAATGATAATACTGACCGCAGGCCCAGCCTTCTGCAAAGGATGGTATTCGCCGGCAGATCGTCGTTTGTAAAAAGGCCATAACCGTGTATGGGCGAAGCTTTTGTAAACAAAACTCCCCTGCCATTGTCCGCGAGTGCCAAGTCAAACAACTCATTCATTTCAGCCAACTAAAAAATGATGAACAGGTAATAGAGCCGGTATTTCTTTGTGCAATGCGCCATTTCCAGTTGTCCTCCAGTTTCCGGATTCTCCATCGATAAAAAGATCGAGTCCTGCATTCAATGAGCGATATAGATCATCCCCGTTTAATGAGATGATTAGATCAGCTTGTCTAACACTGTTAATTTCCATGTATTCATTAACCTGAATTGAGGCCCAGATTGCTGCATCAACTATGGGTTCAGTCTCAGATCCTGTCGTGTCTATATAATTAAGACCGCGGATACCACATATTTTGGATAAAAGCGAAGAGTGTGTCCCACTAATAATTAACAGTTTGCCTGGTGGAGTTGGTTGTACAAAAAAGCTATCCACGCCGTAAACTACCCGGCAAGCGGTCTCCCACCAACCCGGACTGTAAATTGCTGGATGATCAAATCTTTCCCCCTTGCTGTAAGCACGAATCATATTTGCAAGGATAGTGGGACGGGGATAACCACCGCTGAGATCAAAAACACCAGATTCATAAGTTCCAGATCGTTGGGTAAGCAACCTGTCCCAACCGAATGAGCCCAATAGCGCCCAGGGCGTTATAGCCAGGATAGGAACATTTTCATTTCGTAATATATTGGCTGTATCCCATGTTTGCTTCAGCCACCGCATTTGCTCATCACGCGTACAATGTAAATGCACTTCGGTTACCGCAATTGGAATCTGGTAGCGCATCCAGGTTTCTTTTAATATTTTTTTAAGCCCATCAGGGCGCACTTTGCCTACACGTACCACTTCTACATCGGCATACGTTTGCTTGCCGTTACCTCCATGTGTATGCAACGGATAATCATCCTTACCTTCATCAATGTAACGCTCACTCGTTAAATAATAATTAATACCGATAATATCAGGCGGGCATGCATTATGCGTAAAAAACTCAAGTTCGGCCGTTGTGATACCTTGTTCAATCAGGTAATCCCATAAAATATGTTCGGGATTAACCTTTCCGCAAAGCAAATCGTAGCTTAACCAGCGGCGTTCATTTTCAAATACGGCCTGATAGGCCAAAGCTGGGGTACTATGTATCTTACCCATGTCATCCGTTTGCACCAGTTTGGCATTAGGATTATACATCCTTATTGCCGCCATTGCCAATATCGTTGCTTTACACTCATTCACCAGGATACGGCAAAAACTTACGTCGTTCTTTTGATGTGGATACCACAGCCCATATAACCCGCAAAAACGCGCGGTAGTTAAGGGTTCATTTACAGGGGTATAATAATTTATCCAGGGAAATTTCTGAGCTACTTCTCCGGCATATTGAGCAAGGCCTTCAGCAAAACTGTCGTCGCACATATTTACAAACGCGGGGCCGCTTCCATGATGAACCAGGCCTGCAATTATATCAATGTCGTTGAAACGCATCGATAGAAGCCTTGATTCAGTTTCTTGCCAATCAATTGGTTCACTTTTAACTGGTTGATGCTTCTCCCAAAGCACCGGATAACGCATTTTTTTCAATCCAAGTCCTGCAAACAGATCGATGTCACCCTCTCTGGTTCGATGACCGGAGTAACTAAGCTGATCAAAATACTCATCGTTGACCCGATTGATGGTACATTCCATCCCTCCCCAAATCTCAACTTGCTGTTCAGGCTGTAACCTCATTGATAGTTGGTTTGTAAGTTGCACAGGCTTGTATTTTAGAAATATCTTGCATAAAGGCTAATCCCCAATACATACTATACAACCTGTAACTAAACATTAGATTTAGCTATAGTATTATAAACAACTTCTGTTGATTTAATGGTGTTGTTCATCAGCGTTGTCATAGCATCACAGGTCTCATCCCACGAATTATGGGCCAGGAAAAAGTCTACTTTTTGCAGCCATTCCTTATTATCGGCCCTATTTAACTCGTTTTCTGCGCAAGCAACAAAATCTTCAGCATCATGACCGATAGATACCAAGCCGAATTTTCCGTATGGATTAATTACATCCCGTATAGGTGTTGAGATAACCGGCAGGCCGGCTGCTAAATATTCGGGCGTTTTTGTAGGACTGATAAACCGGGTTGATTCGTTTAGCAAGAATGGTATCAAAGCCAAATCCCAGTCCGCAATCAGCTCAGGCAGTTCTGCGTAAGTTTTGGCACCTTGATAATGTATATTGTTACTTATGGGCAATGTGACAGGATCTATTTTGACTACAGGACCTATTAAAAATATTTCCCATTCAGGGCGCAACTTAACTATTCCCCGAATAAGTTCGATGTCGAACCTTTCGTCAATAACTCCATAAAAACCAAGTTTAATGGTTGTTTTACGTTTATTGTGTTTTAAATCCCTTGCCTTGGCAAAATGTAATTTATCAATACTGCTTGGGAAAGCATGGATGTTATGATGCTGTTTTTTCTTTGCTTCATATAAAGAATGCCCACCGGTAAAAACGATATCTGCCTTTAGCATCAACTCTTTTTCTAAAGCTTTGAGGGATTCAGGAGCAAATCTAAACGCAGACAATTCATCCATACAATCAAACACAGTTATTTCTGGCTGATAACCCCTGCTAAACTCAAGGGCCATAGGTGTGTAATACCAAAAGCCGTAGTCAGCTATAACACGGTTGGCCATAAATTCAGTAAAAAGTTGCTTTTGTACCTTTAATGAATCAGCCTCGTTAAGTCCTTCGGGTAGCTGTGGTGTAACTATGGTTATCTGATGACCACGTGACGAATAAGCATAATGAGGAAACTCAATAGCAGCTGTAACAGGTTCCTCCAGATAAAAAATATTCATGGATTTAGCCATCCGGGTTAACAGATGCTGTGGCCTTTGAAAAACGAAATCCCAGCGTAAATGCGAAAAGCACACCAGGTTATCCGGCAAGCGGTTAAAAGTATGTTCTGTAAGTTGCGCGGACGATGTACTAATTAATTGCATATAATTGATTTGTATATCAATACAAGCAATTTGCGTTAAAAATGTTTTAGAAGTAAAAAAAATAAACTACAATTTAATTATTTTATATAATCAACTTCCGTATATTATTAAAGCCCCCAAAAGAGGGGGCTTGGGTGTCGGCTTTTACGGAGAAATCAGCAAATAATCTCCAATATAAAATAATCAATTAGTATTTTTTTAAAACTGGCTTGAATATGCAGATTGAGGAGATCCTTCATATTTACAAATTCTATCCTATTCACCGGTACCTGTAAGAACGGGTTTCTTTTTAATCGTGAGCTTTTTTGCAAGTTTGTTCTGTTTGTAATCTTCATCACCGAGAATTATTCCCCATGATTGCAGACTTTCTACCCGGTCGAATATAATTTTGAGAACCGCAATTACAGGGATAGAAAGAAACATACCCGGGATACCCCAAACCATTTCACCTATAATAACACCGAGTACCGTAACCAGCGCATTGATCCTCACCTTAGAGCCTACAACCATAGGTAACAATACATTACTATCAATCAGGTGGGTAATTACCAGTGTAATCATTACATAAATTACAGTTCCTTGCGATGGCGATGTTGCCAGCGTAACCGCCGAGCTAACCACCAATGCTGTAAAAATCCCTAAATAAGGAATGATGTTAAATAGTCCGGTAATGAGGCCTAAAAGAATCGCGTATTTAACCCCCAATAACATAAAGGCAACACTAACCACCGTGGCCACAATGGCCATTTCTATCAATAAACCAATAATGTATTTACGTATAATGAACTGCACTTTTTCTATAATATCGTGCACAAGTTTTTTATTCTCTTCCTGAAAAACAGATTCGAAAAACTTCATAATCAGTTTTCGGTAAAGCAAAAAGAAAAACGTATAAATAAATGTAAAGACGAGGAATAACAAAACTGATGATAGTGATAATAGCGTTGCCCCTACTACCGAGCCACCTGAGGCTACAACTTTATTGGTTGTGTTGGCCACAAACGTTAGCTGCTTATGTTTAGTTACATGAAAGCTGGATCTGATCCAGTTCATGATATCATCTTGAGTTTTATGTAACTGATCCTGAAACTGGGGCCAGTCGCTCGCCAAATTTGATATCTGTGAACCTATCACATACAATAAACCACCTATACAAGCCAATAGGCAAAGTACCGCCAACATAGAAGCAGCACTGCGTGGCAAATGCAGTTTATTTTCAAGCCATGCAGCAAATGGTAATAATAAGATAGAGAACAGACAAGAAAAAATAACCGGTGAAAGGATTTCTTTAGCAACAATTACAATGTAAACCATTGCAATCAGGCTGAAGAGGACGGATGCCAGTTTTAAATAAAAAGGCAGCCCTTTAAATCGTTGAATATCCATAGGCTATCTGAGATTATGGTTCTTAATACTAAAAGCAGATAATAAGATTCGAAAGTAAATTTGTTTCATGATTGATTAATATTGGCAGAAATGAAAAGATTGTGAAGAGATTCTTACTCCCGGTAATTGCTAGGATCAGACAAACTTAACGCCAAAGGCACATCAAAGTTTGGAAAAAATGTCTGTTAAAATTAATTAAATAAAATTTTTGAAATGTGCAAAGCATAGGGAATTGCAGCTCATCAATACCAGGTTAGGGCAGCATGTTATCTTGAATGTAACCTATACAGTTTTTCATACAAAATTCTTGCTTTCCGTCTTTTACTATAAAACGTTGTTGCGATGATCACAGGGAAAAGAAAAAGAATTAACTTATTTTCGGAGCTCAAATAACTTACTGAATAAAAAACAAATGCCAATAGCACCAATACTGAAAATATTGATAGCAGATAGGTTAATAAACTTGAGGCAAAAAAGCCAGGTAGCAATAAGATTTGATTTTGCGATAGCTGCTGCTTGTTGTAATCATTAATATTTTGGGTGAGCTTAAATATTAATGAACCGGGGTTTTGAATATTGTAGTCATCCATCAAGCTTACTCCAATAAATGACATTTTTCGATTTGGCCCTTTTTTGGGGTGAACTGTTAATGTAAAACCACTCCCATACAAGCTTTCAAACGCATGTATCTGATAACTTTTCATCGCATCCCAATCAATAAAATCAACCATACCTTGATCGGCCTGTTGTTTTATAAGCCTTGAATCTGAAAAAAACAGCGAAGTTTGTGAAGTATAATATTTTAGGATAAACGGATAACTGCAGTATGATACTATAAAGGCAATTATACTCCCCAATAATATAATCTTAAAGGGATGTCCTGCACTAAAAGATAATAAAATTGCCGCCGATAAAATTAAGCAGATTAAAATAGCTACAATAAATAGTCCTCTATCAAACCTAACTGTTTTAATATTTATCATTTGCTTGTCCGCCGTATTCATTGTTGGAAATCAAATCTGTATGCAATAATAAATTCATTAATAATTATTGGTTATTGTAGTTTACTCAGAGTAATGTTGATATCACTTTTACCTATTAATAAGCTAACATTATTTGCCCTTCCCTTGTACCATAACTTTTACAGTTTTCGCAATAATCGAGATATCCGAGTTCAAGCTTACATTTTTGAGATATTGCATATCATAGGGTACGCGGTCAACCATTTGATCAACGTTTTCTGCATATCCATAATGTACCTGTCCCATAGAAGTTAATCCTGGTTTCAAGTATAGTAGAGTTTTATAGTTAGGTGTCCTTTCAGCAATTTTTTCTATAAAATGCTGACGTTCTGGCCTTGGGCCTACAACGGACATATCGCCCTTTAAAACGTTCCAAAACTGAGGTAATTCGTCGAGCCGTGTTTTTCTTATTATCCTCCCCCATTTAGTAATTCTTGGATCATTATCAAAAGCTAATTGCGGACCCAGCTTTTCAGAATCTATATACATGCTCCGAAATTTGTAAATATTAAATGGCTTTCCATTTCTGCCGATTCTTTCCTGCTTATAAAAGGCCGGGCCATTAGAGGTAGTTTTAGTTACAATATATAATAGGAAAAACACCGGTAGCCCACCAACCATAACCAAAGACGAAAAACAAATATCAAAAGAGCGCTTCAATAGTTGAATTTTTAAACCAACCTCGGCCTTCGAGGTGATGTGCAGTACAGGCACATCGTGATAGTTAACTAAATGAACGTAATTGTTATTCAGGAATAGATCAGATACTAATTTGATTTTAATAAAATTAGTATCTGCGAAAAGAATCAGTTTTTTCAGCCATTCGCTGTCAATTTGTTTATAGCAAACAAAAATTTCATTGGGTTCTTTTGACAACAGGTGGCGAAAGATTTCCATCTCAGGTAGCGCGGTTATTTCTTCTTCAGGTATCAAATCAACGAGGCTGTACCCATATTCAGGGTGATCAGCAAATGAACTTATCAAACGTTTCGCGATACTGTCATCCCCGATAACAATTACTTTTCTGTTATTGAAACCATATTTCCTGATATAATCTAAGACGGCAAATAAAACAGATCTTAAAATAAATACAGAAATAAAAAAAAGCCCATAACTCTCAAATATAAAAACCGGCGAAACCTGATTGATTTTTAACGCGTAAACAACAGCAAATACGATGAACAAATGATAAATCAGTGTCAGCATATATTTGTTGATGTTGTCCTGCAGAATTAAAGGCCGTTTAATCACATAATTTTTAGATAGCGTAGATAAAGCAATCCATATTAAATTGGCTATTACTATAAAAATTGATGAATTGTAATTAAAGTGAAAAGATTTTGTAGTTAAAAACTGGCCTAAATGAAACGCCAAATTCAACAAAACAACATCTAATATAAATACTAATCCCGGAAGATATTTTGAGTAACGTATTGACATATTTTATTTAATTATAAAATTTGTTACTCGGTCTTAATAACCACCTTAATAATTAGGATAGTTTTTTAAAAAGAAGTAAAATTTTATAACATCAAAAGCAATACCACGATAAAGAGCTTTAGGTTGTAAATGATGTTAAAACATCATTTTTAATGAAATCATAAAATTGTTGCCTGAAACGACCTGTTGAATATTGATTTGCATGTTCAGCGATCAGTTTATAATCAAAATTACTTTCTGTTTTTTCAAATTCATTCACAGCATTTACAATGGATTGTATCGACTGCTCATTAAAATACACACCTGTCTTGTATTCAATTACAGTTTCCAGTACACCACCTTTTCGGTAAGCTATTACCGGTGTTCCGCAAGCTTGCGCTTCTACCGGCAAAATGCCAAAATCTTCCTCTGCCGCAAATACAAATGCTTTAGCTTTCGACATATATTCTTTCAAATCTTCGAAAGGTCTGTAGCCCAGTAAAACTGTGTTTGGCGTAGCCATTTTTAAAGTTTTTTCAAACTCGGGGCCATCGCCTATCACTATTAATTTTTTATCAGGCATTTGGGCAAAAGCCTGTACAATCAGGCTTATTTTTTTGTAAGGTACAAACCGCGAGCATGTGAAATAATAATCGTCTTTACCGGTCACAAGTGTAAAATTTTCTGTAGCCACATTAGGATATATGACTTTGCTTTCTCTCCTGTAAACTTTTTTAATACGTTTGGCTATATAGTTGGAGTTAGCTATAAAGTAATCGACACGGTTTGCGCTGATAATGTCCCAGGTGCGCATTTTATGCAACACCAACTTCGCTATCATACCTTTTATACCCTTGTTTAAATTTGATTCAGTTAAATACTGATGGTATAAATCCCACGCATACCGCATGGGTGAATGGCAGTAACAAACATGAACCTGATTTGAAGTAACCAGAACCCCCTTTGCCACAGCATGTGATGAGGAAATAATTAAATCGTATTGACTTAAATCAAAACTCTCTATAGCTAATGGAAAAAGCGGCAGGTAAGAACGATATTTAGTTTTGGCAAATGGTAACGACTGGATAAATGAAGTAGTTAATTTATGATTTTGCAAACCTAACTTGGTTACTGTTTCCGGCTGTGCTACCAAAGTAAAAATATCAGCCTCTGGGAATAATGACGTAATTTCTTTAAAAACATTTTCAGACCCACCGATAATGGTTAGCCATTCATGTACTAAGGCTACTCTCAATTTTTCATAGATTTAATATTAAATAAAACTTTTATGCTCATAAGCTATTGAACAACCCGATGTGTATTCTACCCGATTTCTCCCAGCTAAATTTCGAAGCGTGCTGAATGCCTCGCTCAATGAGCTGAGTGGGCAATGTCCGACTTTTTAGTACAGTTGAAATCTTATTGCTGATTTCCCGTTCATCAAAAGGATTAAAATATAAAGCTGCATCACCACAGATTTCCGGCAAACAGCTTTCATTGGAAACTATCACCGGGCATCCATTCGCCATTGCTTCTAAGGGAGGCAATCCAAAGCCCTCATATATTGATGGAAATACAAATACAGAAGCATAATAGTATAATGTATCCATGTCTTCATGGTCTGCAAATCCGGTAAATATTACATTATCAGCTAACCGTGGGGTATTATCGATCCATTTGATTAATGCTAAGTCGCCTGTAATAAATCCGTGTTTCTGACCCACAATAACAACTTTGTATTTTTGATATAAAGAGGGATCGAGTAATAAATAGGCTTCTAAAAGTTTTCTTAAATTCTTATGTGGTTTAACATTTCCTACGTACAAAATGTATTTGTCGGGAATTTTATATTTTTCTTTTAAATCTTCAAAACTGTTGATTTTTACATGATGATCAACACCGTTATAAATAACAGTAATTTTATTGTCTTCTGATTTCGTATACTTTAACAGTTCTTTTTTCGAAAATTCGGAAACTGTAATAATCCTACTACTTAATTTCACTGCTACATTCATTACCATTCTGGCATATAGGCGCTTTAGCAAGCCAAGTTCCTGGCTAAAAGCCAAATGATAAACATCATGAATTGTAGCCACCCGTTTTTTAGCCTTAATAGAAAACAAAGGGACATTATAATGCGGCGACCAAAAAATATCACACTCAGGAATAATATTCTTAAATGCTATCTGTTCTTTGATGGAATAGATGGGTGCGAAAAAAGGTATAATTTGTGCTGTATGTTGATAAGCGGCTAATTTATCCGGATCTCCTAAAAGTATTACTTTATAAGCTGATACGATTTGTTCCAGTATATTTTCAAGATATACACCTATTCCCGATGCATCGATCATTCGGGCATCAATTGTTATACTTACCATAATATGCTTAAGCCTGATATGACATTATATTCCTTGTTTAATTGTTGTAGCATTAATACGAATAGATTTAAATGATTTAAAGAAAAGCCTCACTACATAGAGCAGGCAAATGATAATGGCAAAGGTGTACACGGTAAAAAAGCCCGAGGTAATAGAAAGATTATTAATGACCATAACCCCTACCCCTGCGACAAAAAATTCGAGTTTATTGTTAGAAGAGGCAGCAATTTTTGATTTGTAGTCCATATACCTGGTGCCATATCCCAATAATATACCTACAAGTATTACCCCGAACAGACCCAAATTGAGGTAAGATTCTCCAAACATCCCCGGCCTAAGCCCCGGATGTTCTTTGGGATTAAAGCCACCCAGTTTAGCCGTAATTCTGCCAATCCCATATTCTGTACGAAATGGTGACAGTGTAGATGGCACAAAAGACATAAATGCCGACAAATAGGTTTTGCCGTAATAGTAATCCCCGTTCCATGCAGATAAACACCATGCAAAATCCCTTAGATCTGAAAAGGTATTACCGTATAAAATCTCTGTCAACGGGCCTCCTTTTAATTCTTTTGCATGTGACTTTACGGGTGTGCTACCCGCTCTAAAATTGCTTAGTACAACAACGAGGGCAAGAATTACGCCCCCATAGATTGCCATTTGCTTTATTTTTATCCTGCCTTTCCAAACCAGAAATATGGCCAGCGTAAACATGCTTGCCAAGGGGCTCAAAGCAAAACTCCTTGATCCAATAAACAGATTCACAAACATGAATAAACCCAGATATACCTTATCTGAAAGCAAATTGAATTGAAATATCCTCGCTATGATGATACCACTTACTATACCACTAAGTGATACCGTTAAGTTATAATAGGCACGGATGCTATCATCTTTATAGAAAAACGCACGGGGATTGTTAAAACTTCCTGCCTTGTATGCCGCAGCGAGCATCATAGCTAATGCCGCACAATAAATAAGGAAGATAATTTTTGTAATATCCTTGTTTAACAGAACACGCTGATAGGCTTTGCCTACTGTATTTTTCAATGGCAAAATCAAACCCCAATAAATAGGGGTTTTAAACTTAAAAAGCTTAAAAATACGGCTACCCAGAAAATAAGACATATAACCAACCAGCGAAATAAAATAAGCTTGGTTAATACTCCCCCTAATAGCCTTAACGTGTGTACCAACCGATATAACATTAAAAATTGATGATGCGAAGGGATATAAGACTAAAAACGGAAAAAAATAAGTCATCAATAAGGTAAGGTTCCATACATCAATAGCCCAACCTGTTTTTTTATAGGATATATACCAGGAGACGAAGAATTGAATGATCAATAAGACATCAATGGTTATCATAACCACATTAAATCTCATCGCCCCTAAAAAGTAATCGTAATTCTCCATCAATTCACTCAACAACTAATTGTAAACAAACTATTTAGATAAATGATTCAAAACTCCGTTATAATTATCGGCCATCGAAATAATATTAAATACGTCGATCACCTTTTCACGTGCCGATACTTTAAGTTGATCCAGGTTGCCGCGATCATCTATGCAATATTGAATAGCAGTATCAAGCGCCCCCTCATCTTCTGCTTTAAAAACACGTCCGTTTTTTAAATGGTCAATAATCTCTTTACTCCCACCGGTATCAGATGCCAAAACTATTTTTTCGCACGCCATGGCTTCGTAAATGGTTGTCCCCAACGGTTCGCTGCCGGCTATGTTGCTGTTGTTGACGATGACATCGCAACCATTGTAAAAAGACAACATATCTTTAACCTGACCGAGATATTTGGCGGTGTGTGGATGTAGCGATACCAAGCTTATAATTTGATCTGAATAGTCCCGATCCTCGTCTGTTAGCCCCCCTGCAATCAGTAGATAAACGTTATTTTTTTTTCCCCTGATGCGGATTATACTCTCCAGCAATTCTAACTGGCCTTTACGTACCGATAAATTCCCGGCTATACCAAACACCAATATTTCAGGATCTATTTCGTGTTCATTTCTAAAATGATTTCTGATTGAATGATCCGGTTTAAAATGATCTACGTCCAAACCATTGTACAGCACTGACGCTTTGGATTGATCTTTTTTATCTTTATACTTATTCTTAACGGCGTTTGAAACGGTTAAGGTAGTATCATACCACTTAAGGTTAGTACTTGCAAAAACATGATCCAGCTTTGAAAAAAAGTTAATATCGTGATCGCTCCATATCCATTTTGTTTTACCGGAAAAAACCTTCGACCAAATCAACGCCGGGATTAGGTACGATGCCGGAACTACGGTATTAGCATGTACTATATTTATTTGATGCTTTTTAATGTATCTCAGCACTTTGGCAGATAGAAACAAATAATTCCTAAGCGCCATCCACATAAACGCAAAAGAACCGGCATTAACGCGGTTTAATTTCTTTAAATATTGACTCGGCGTTATGATATACGGATGTTCATTAATTAGCCTGTCGGCATAATCGCCTGGCGAAATAAATAAATGAGGTTCTACCTGCTTGTTATAACGCATCAGCCTATCCAGAACTATTTCAGCCCCCGAAGCTTTTTCGCCACCAAACACATAAAGCACCTTTTGCATATCCAACCTAAATATTTCCTAAGTATTAAATACTCAATTGTTTTTCTACCATCTCAACTGCAGTCTTAAAGTAGTCGCCTTTAATAACCTGACACCTGATTTTAAGGCAGTTATTCTTCATCATCCTGTATTGTTCAGGATCGATAGTAATATTATTTAAATCATGAAGACTGTCTATCAAAAAACCTATCTGCTCTTCGGTAATCATTTTGCCGATGGCAGAATTACGCGGGGCAATAACCGGCAAGCCCGCGGCCAAATACAATGAAAACTTATGCGGGTTATTATATTTTAAGTAATTGCCCCAAATTTCATCTCCCTGCTCAATACTTTCACCATCCCATATCAGGCCAAAATCACCTGTTAAATGCTGCACAACCGCATCTGGCGAGTAAACGCCTTGCCAATTGGTATTACCCTGCACCATTAAATCTTGCTTAAGATTCGGGCCATACAGATTGAACCTCCAATTACCCACTTCATTTAAATCATACACGAAGGTGCTTTTAGAGAGGTTCCCGGCAAATACAATGGTATTAGACAAGATTGGCTCTTTAACTACCTCATCATTACTTAAATAATCAAACAGTTGCAAGGGCACCATTGGCGATTTAATGCCCTGCTCTTTTAACCAGCCCAGCATCTTGTAGTTGTGTACAATAAGGCAATCGTAAAAGTTAAGATTTGTAATTTCCTTGCTTACCAATTGTTTATCTGTGCCGCCCAAACGCAGGGACTCTATATCATGTGTTATACCGAAAAACTTAATGCGTTTTAATTTGGCAGCCTTAATAAAATATTTGAATACATTGTTAAGCATAGGATATTGTATACCTATTACCGAACCGCGTTCTACCTTAATTAAGAATTTAATTATGGCAAAAAAGGCATTCAGATAAAATTTCGCTTTTCTGCCCGCATCGTTATTTACGGTAAGTGTAAAGTCTTTATATCCGCATGCTGTAAATATTTTATTACAATCTGCCACAGCTTTTGTAGCGGCCGAATTATTGATCTGATCGCTGTATTCAAAAATTGTAAACTGATATTTATGCTTCAACATCTTACTGTCTGTCTTTCTTAATCGTTAAAAACATCCTTTACAGTCTTTAAAGCAGAGCCAATGATTTGGTGCATGTCGTAATATTTGTATTCGGCCAAACGGCCACCAAATATTACCTTGTCTTCCTGATCAGCTAAAGCCTTGTATTTTTTAAAAACTTCGGTGTTACGGGTATCATTAATAGGATAGTAAGGCTCTTTATCCAAAGTCCACTCCTGCGGGAATTCCTTTGTAATCACAGTTTTAGGCTGGGCACCAAACTCAAAATGTTTGTGTTCAATAATACGGGTATAAGGTACTTCGCGCTCGTTATAATTAACAACGGCGTTACCCTGGTAGTTCTCCGTATCCAAGGTTTGATGTTCAAAATTTAAACTGCGATATTCCAGGTAACCGAACTGGTAACCGTAATACTGGTCTATATTGCCAGTAAATACCACATTGTCTGCAATACCTTCCCAGTATTCGCGATCTTTAAAAAAGTCGACATTGAGTTTAATTTCAATTCCTGCTACCAGTCCTTCAGTAAGTTTGTTATAACCTCCTATTGGGATGCCCTGATATTTATCATTGAAATAATTATTGTCATAAGTAAAACGAACAGGCAAACGTTTAATAATAAATGCTGGAAGTTCAGTAGCGCTTCTGCCCCACTGTTTTTCTGTGTAGCCCTTAATCAATTTTTCATAGATATCCCGGCCAACCAAATTTAAAGCCTGTTCTTCGAGGTTGGCGGGTTCGCTAATGTTCTCTTCGTCTATTTGCGACTGGATTTTTGCTTTAGCCTCTTCGGGAGTGCGCACGTTCCATAACTGATAAAACGTGTTCATATTGAACGGCAGGTTGTACAACTCGTCTTTATAAACAGCAACCGGACTATTGGTATAACGGTTGAACTCAACAAATGAGTTCACATAATCCCAAATGCTTTTATCATTTGTGTGGAAAATATGCGCGCCGTACTTGTGTACATTAATTCCCTCCACATTTTCGCAATGGATATTTCCGCCCGAATGAGCACGTTTATCTATTATAAGGCAGGTTTTACCTCGTTTACTTGCTTCGTGCGCAAATACACTTCCAAATAACCCTGCGCCGATGATTAAATAATCATATTGTTTTGATGACATAATAGCTTGTTAACAATGCCGCTTTTGGCATTAATAAATATTTAAAAATGGCCTTGTCGAGCCGATGTTTTTCCCGGAGAAGTCTTCTATCTCTCTCTTTACAGGTGTATGTACCAATTGCCCTTTAAGCTTTTTGAATTCTTTATAAGCTTCAAAAAACCATGGGATAGTATGGAGACCATATTTATAAACCCCCTTAATATTGTTTAATATTACCCGGTTCATATACTTACCGCGGGTTTCTTCAGAAAAATACTTGTAGACTATAGCCAACTCATTCCGGGTCGAAAAAACCTTTAACCGTTTAGGTGTGCGATTCAAAGCACTAGTGCGATGAATTATATGACAGCTGGCATAATATCGTACTTTGTACCCTGCATCCAGACATCTTAGACCATATTCCCATTCGTGGGTATAAATAAATAACCACTCGGCAAATCCGCCTATTTTGTCATACAACTTTTTTCGGATTATTGCACCGCAACCAATAAAGTCTGTATAGTCCTGCAGATCTATATGGTCATCAGTTTGAAATGCACCGCCTGTAATATTTAAGCCCAGTACACCAACTTCATCATGCAGATCCATGTAGTGAATTGCTGAATCGAGCCCGCTTTCTACATTACTGTCATCATCCAACACAACCATATATGCTCCTACAGCGTGAGCGAAACCATCGTTCCATCCGGCAACACCGATATTTTTGGTACGTTCAATCAGTTTCACAGCTGGAAATGCTGCTTTTACTGCACTAATACTTCCATCAGCAGAGGCGTTGTCAACAACAATTATTTCGTAATCATACTTGCCCTGCATTAAATCATAAGTCTTTTTAATAGTATGCAGCAGCTCTTTTTCGCGATTAAAATTGAGGATGACAAAAGAAATTTTTATAGTTTGAGGTATTTCCACTGCATTTATGATTTAGATGATTTATTCAGAAATGCAAATACAGAATTGCGGGTACCAGGAAAAGCTTTTACATATAATGCTTGTGCATCAGCAGATACCGGGGTGCGCACCAATGATGATCTCATTTTTAAAAACTGCAATGCACCCAATACAGACCACCAGGCATCTTTAAAACTCAAGCCCTTAATTACTTTAAGGTTGGTAAACATAATACGCCCCATGTATTTCCATCGATGGGTAGAGAAGTGTTTATAAACAATACCCAGTTCGTGCTTGGTTACCAATACTTTTAAACGCTTGGTTGTACGATTTAAACTACTGGTACGATGTATCACTTTGCAGTTATCATAGTACTGCACGGTATAACCTGCATTGGTACAACGCAAGCCATAATCCCACTCGTTTACGTACAGAAAAATCCAGTCGGCGTATCCGCCAATTTTTTCATAAGTTTCACGTCTTAATACAGCACCACAACCAATAAAGCCGATGATGTTTTTATCTTCCTGCATGTTCCAGCCTGCACTTGTATAAGGGCCGGTTAAAACGTTGAGCGCTAACACACCTATTTTCGGATGGGCATCCATATAATACATGGCATCTTCCAGGCCCGATTCTATGTGGCTATCATCATCAATGATAATAAAGTAATCACCTTTGGCAGCATCAAAACCATAGTTCCAGGCCGGTGCGCCGGTATTTACTTTTTGGGCTAACAAAACTACGTCCGGGTGTTGTGTAGCAACGGCTTCAGCACTTCCGTCTGTTGATCCATTATCCACGATAACGATCTCATATTGCTCCTTGTAATTGGCTACGAGGTCTTTAGTTTTCTGAATCGTAATTAACAACTCATCTCTACGATTATAATTTACAATTACAAAAGATGCTTTCATATCTTATTACTCCTGATGCGTGTTACTCAATTTCTTTTCAAACAACATAAGCGCGCGTGCCACAACCTGATCCATGTTGTAATATTTATAGTCGGCTAAGCGGCCGCAAAAAATCACATCGTCAAGTTTATCGGCCTCTGCTTTGTATTGCTTGTACAATTCGTGGTTGTCTTCTTTTGGTATCGGATAATATTTTTCCATGCCCTCTTCTGCCAGTAATGAATATTCGCGGGTAATGGTGGTTACCGGGCTTTTCTGACCGGTGGCATGTTTCCACTCCACTATACGTGTAAAATCGTAATCATTAGGATAATTGATCTGCTGATGGCTTTGGTAATTTTCCTGGTTAAAAGTCTCATGCTCGAAGCGTAAAGACCGGTATGGCAGCTTTCCAAACTTGTAGTCAAAAAAGGAATCAATCGGACCTGAGTAAATCATTTTACCAAACTCTATTTTTCCGATAATATCCTTGTAGTCGGTTTGCAGCATTACAGAGATATTAGGGTGATCCAGCATTTTGCTAAACATTTCTGTATACCCATGCTTAGGTACGCCCTGGTAAGTGTCTGTAAAATAACGATCGTCCCTGTTAGTGCGTGTTGGTATACGGGCTGTAACGCTGGCTGCTAAATCTTTAGGATCTATTTCCCATTGTTTTAAAGTATAACCTTTAAAAAACTTTTTGTACAAATCCTCCCCCACCTGGCTGATCACCATTTCTTCCGAATTGGCAGGATTACCGGTATCAACCTTAACACCATCAAAAAATGCCTGCACTTCTTCCGGTGATTGTAGTTTAAGCCCGTACAGCTCATTCAATGTATCCATATTAATAGGGATAGGCAGCAAACGGCCATCAACATAAGTTTTAACCCTATGATAATTAAACCTCCATTCTGTAAATTCGGAAAGGTAGTCGAACACCTTTTTATCGTTGGTGTGAAACCAGTGAGGGCCATATTTATGTACCAGAATGCCATCCTCATTATAATGATCATAGGCATTACCGGCAATGTGGCTTCTCCGGTCTACTACTAAAACTTTTTTGTTTAGCTCTTTGGCTATCCGTTCTGCTAAAACGCTTCCAGAATAACCGGCACCAACAATTAGGTAATCAAACATTTGTAATTAATTTATTAGATATCTTTAAAAACAGCCTGCGGCCGTAAATGGAAAAGGTTCAGTATTTTTATATAGCCTTTCCGGATAAACTCTTTAAAGCTATAGTCTTGGTATTTTGTATTTTTAAATGGGGTTAGTTTGAGGTATTCCCAATATAAATTCTTGTACGGATGCTCATGGATATACAACCACGGCTTTGAAGGGCCCGCATAATGCACAACAACAGGGAGTTGTGGCAGCTTTTTACGTAAGTGGATAGCATTATATTTCGGGTTCATCGGTTGCCAGCCATTGTAGAAATACATGTTTAGTATATCCTGGTCCCACCATTCTAACTTATCCATATATTGATTGGCTAAACCGATAAACTCACCGGCTACACCATCGGCACGCCATGCTTTAAAATTAATCAGCAGCACACCCGCGTTAAAGTATCTTTTTATAGGAAACCCTAACTTGTTTAAGCGTTCAACATGGCTGGTTACCTCAGCATCATCAACAGCCAATAGATATTCATCTTTAAATTGATACTCAGCCAGTTCTTTTACAGAGCCAGTAACAATCAGATCGGAGTCAAGAAAGAGGGCCTTGTCAATTGTTTTAGGCAGAATTTCTGTGAACAATAAACGGAAATAAACCGCTTTCGAATAATGCAACGAAACCCGGTAATTTTCAAATATTGAATTATCTAAAAAGATCAGGTTTAAACGAACGTTATATTTCGACTTAATAAATTGAACCAGATTATCGAGTGTTTCCGTTTTTTCAATATCATGAATAATAAATACGTTAAAATCAATATCCCTGTTATTCTCCAGCAGGGATACAATTGCTGCTGAAAAATGCTGTAGAAATTTCTGATCTATTGTAAAAATTACGTTTAAGAATGGTTTCATTAACTGCTTTGATATTGTGTTTTTACTGGCATTAACGGAAACAAGGATTTTTTGATCCTTTTTAAAATTTTATCTAAAACCAAGATGTAAGTCCTGATTTGCATTTTTACCGGAAAACCGGGTATAAAATACTGGAGCGTGCCTTTATAAGCAGACCGATGTTCGAACCAAAAGATCAGCATCCAGTCATAGCGCTTGTCAAATACAGAATAACTGTCCTGATCAACAAATAAGCTCAGCTCTTTAACCCGTTGCTTTTCTTTTTCCATGCTGAGCAAATGCCTGGTAGTTTGAGGATGCATCCTGAAAAAATTTAGCACTAGTTGCGAAAAAGCAATTTTCCCCCCGCGGCTTAATTGTCTTTTCCAGAATAACCAATCCCCGCTAAATTTCATCCCTACGATATCATCAAATACGGATAGGTCTTTAGGTTTCCTAAATACAACTGCACTCGCATTAGGGATTGTATTCCTATATCTCAAATAGCTGTCGAGTTCCTTTTCTGCATCTTCAATATGGTCATGTTTCCACTTATCTTTATCCAATGGATCTGCCCAGTCGCATAGAAATAATGCATCATTATTTTCATCTACAATTAGCGACTGGCAATAGGACAACAAGACGTTTTCATCAGTTTCCAATGGTTTCATCAAAGTATCCAGTAATACATCTCCGGCATAATCGTCACTTTCGGCAAGCCATATATAATCGCCCGACGAAAGCTCAATACCTTTTTTCCATTGCTTAAATGTGCTCCCGCTGTTAACCTCATTAAAAACGACATGGCTAACCTTCGGATGATTACGGTATTGCTCAATAACCTCCCTGCTACCATCTGTAGAAAAATCATCTAAAATAATGAGCTCAAAATCCTGATAAGTCTGATTTAAAACAGAATTAATCCTTTGCGGTAAATAGCGAGCATGATTGTAATTAGGAATGATAACTGAAACGAGCGCCATTGATTGATTGTATTTAATTTAAGTGCCCGTTTTTACAAGTACTGTAAACATATAGTTGGCGATGGTTATTCATTTCAGATTAAAGGATTTTAAGAAAATCACCTACCTCTTTGAGGTACACCGCTTTTTCATTATTTAATATTTCTAAATAACTATTGAACTTGTTAGACTGGCTCTTGTAGTTGCTGAAAATCTCCCTGATTAGAGCAATGATAGCAGGAGCCTCTGTTTCATCTAGTTTGTATTTTGCAGGGATGGCTACGTCGTATGGATTGCCTGCAGAACCTTTTTTCCCGGTAATTAAGCAGCAACCTGCCAAAGCAGCTTCACGGGGTATCCTGTCTTTTCCGGGGTGATTACCAAAATCAATATATACCTTGGCCTTAGCTAACAGCTGAAAAACCTCTTCATTAGTCATTTTTACAATGGGTACCCAACGAATATTGGGGGCCATAGCTTTTAGCTTAGCTGTAAACTCATAGCCCTTTGCCGGATTATAGGCTACTATATCCTCTTTCAGGTCGAGGTTAATCGACTTGGTTTCTGCTATATAGTTTTCGTGGATATAATCTGGTATGGAATAGATATTCTTAATATTCAATTCTTTTAAAAATTGGGCTGCATAATAAGATTGTACCAAATGAAAATCGGCGCTAAACTCATTAAACATTAGTTTCTCATATTCAAGCGATGTTTTTCCAAGTACCTTTTTTAAGTAATGTTTGATGTAAAATAGTGGCTTTGATTTAGGTGCCGTGTTGTATACAAAGAAGTTGTCGACACTTAACCACCAGATGCATTTCCTTATTTTTTTAAAGTTCTCCAGATAAGGAGTTTCCATTTCAGGTATAATAAGCAAGTTCTTTTCCGAATCTTCTACGCCTGATGCGTCCACCCATTCGTCGGAACCCACATAAATTGAGAAAGCATCTGCTGTGGGGTTTTCTGTTTTTTTGGGGTTATAATTTACGTAATAAACGTATGTTTTGATCCCAAAAAACTTATTCAAATTATAAACAAGCTGATGTATAGATTCAGTTCCGCCGGTTTTAAAACTTGCCGGGCACGCCACGTAGATTTTTTCTACCATATTTTACTAATCGATTAAGTGTATTAAGTATGCTTATTATTATACCAGATCTCTGCTCTAACGGCACCTCAAAAATCCAATCCGGTAAATCGCATAATTTGGCAATCCACTTCTCATCGATCAGTTCGATATTCGTTTTATCTCCTTATACCCAACAATCTCCCCATCACATGGTTTTAATATTTATGAAAATTTTTAAACTATTATTATTAAAATTTTACTGTGATAAAAATTTACAATAGTTGCAATCTTGTTAAACTTTAGAGGCTGTTAATTTCTTAAAATGTAAAAGGGAGTCAACAAACTCATTCTTAAAAATGGTATATTGTAGTAGAATAAATATGATAACATAAGACGCGCAGGAAGTTGATAATACTACAATTTCATGCAAATGCCCGCGTAATGCTACTCCTGCTAATACGCTTATTGTTAAGCTTACTCCTATATGCAGCAGGAGCCGGTAGTCTAATTGTATAACCGTGCGCTTGCGTGCCGAGAAATAGATGTATATACAAACCGCCGTTTCGGCAGCAAGGCAGGCAATTGAGGCACCGATATGTTTTAAATGTGGGATTAGTAAGAAGTTTAATAATAAGCTAATAACCAAACCGATGATGGTAGCGTGCAAGATCTTATTTTCTTGCCCTATAGGCATAAGAAATTGTGTGCCGAGTACACTACAAAAACCGATGATAAGCGGCACTAAAGCCAATACCCTTAATGCGCCTGCCGACATCAAATACTTTTGGCCCGACAGCACAAAAAGTATCTCTTTAGGAAAAACCATACAAAAAACAGAGAAAGGTATGGTTAAGAGAAAAATGATGTTGAATGATTTCTTAATGAGATTTGTAATGGCGTCTTTATCGTCATTAACAAACAAACTCGCTATTCGGGGTATCATCACTACGCCAATGCCACTTACTACCATTAAAAACATTTTAACGAGTTTTAAGGGTACGCTATATAAACTAACAGTTGCCGGATTGGTAAAAAGCCCTAAAATAATAGTGTCTAATACCGTGTATACACTTACTGATACATTAATGCTAAAAAGTATAAGCAAAGGCTTTATATGTGGTTTTATACTTAGCCGCTCATCAAACTTGGTCGCAAATTTTCTAACAAAATAATAAAAGTTCCAGCTGGAGTTGATCAATATGGTTAACCCCGATATTAAATAATAAACATAATGATCATCGGAGGCCTTGACGAAAATGAGAATGCTGATTACATTTAACGTTTTTGTAAACAATGACCTGCTGGTGATATAAGTGAAATTTTCAGTCCCCTGAAAAAACCAGTCAATCGAGAATGCAGAGCCGATAATAATCAGGCAGGATATTTTAACCAGGTCTACATTACGATGTATGGCCGGTATAAAAAACTGCATGATCAGAAACATGGCCGAAAAAATGATAGCCAGGCTTAACTGCAGGCCGGCGAGTTCAATAACAAGCTTGGTATAACGGGGCGGATCATTTTTAACTTTTGCAATTTCTCTAACACCGTAATACGGTATCCCTAATGAGGAGAAGATTAAAAAATAACCTGTAAATGCGTCAATAAATGAAATTCTGCCATAACTATCATTTGAAAGTATGCGTGTAACGTATGGAAACGTTATTAGCGGAAACAAAATATTTGAAGAAGTTAAAATTGAATTAACTATTAAATTTTTCCTTAAGCTCATGTACTTATTTGGATATAATATTTAGTGATTTGTCCGCACTATTCTGATCAGAGAATTAATTCGTTTTGTCAGCAGTATTTGTAATGCTTATTAAGCTACCAGGTCTTCATAGCCATCGTTGAAACTCGGTTTACAGGACTTAAAAGAAGAAGCAAAGCCGATGGCTTATTCCATCGTTTTCTTTATAAACCGGCTAACTAATAATGTAACAATTGTTAAAACTGCCCCCATAAGTCCGCCGACTATCATTCCTTTAAACTTACTGAAGACCTTGATGTCAAGTGGCAATTTCGGCCTGTCGATAATCTGGATTAAAGGTGTTTCTTTTCGCAATGTTACTTTTGCGGTTTGCAGATTTCTAACTAATTCTGCCAGAATAGTTTGATTTACCTGCACGTCGAAATTTTTTCGCTGAGCACCTACATGCAGCACCTGCATATTAGGATTGGGATTAGGGTTCTGGTCGCTGCTGCTTGCCACGCCGCTTATGGCCATGTTCATTTCTCTTCGTACAGAATCTGTTTGGTGTTGAAGTATCAGCACATTTTCTACCGTTTTTTGGGTCTTGGTTTCTATATAAAACTTTGACACCTCGTTGATCAACGCTTCAGAAAATAACTTTGAAAATAACTGATCGCCGGTATTAACAGTCACAGATATGATATTGGTCGCCTCATCAACTTTTTCAATGACCAAATTATTTTTGACGATAGATTTATAAAAAATCTTCATCACGCTATCTTGCTTCAAGCTAAACTTATCTTCGTTAGAATTTGCCGGGAAGTTTATGCTCTTAAGCTCAGGGTCTTTCTGCCATTCCTGGCGAAGTTCATTGAATTGTATATAGCATTCGGCCAAAGTCATATCTTTCCCTTTGTAGTTCACCGTAGTTAAAAGGGTTTTTTCTATCATCGAATTTGACTTTAAAAGGCTTAATACGTTGTCGCCCGCAAAGGGGCCACTGCCGGATGTACTCATATCCATGCCCAGCTGGCTGGCCAATCCGGTGTATAATCCAGCTCCACCCTGTATCTGATCATCTTGCAGAGCAAAAGTTACCACGGCTTCATAGAGCGCTTTTTTTCTTAGTGCATACATTAGACCGCATATCGTCCCAATTAAAGTAAATATGACAATCCAACCCCACTTTTTTTTAAGGTAATAGAATGAGCCTTGTAGCTTATAAATAACTTCTTTAAGGGTTATACCTTCGTCATTAACCGGCGCCATGTCAACTGTTTCTCTCACGGTTATTTAGCTAAATTTGCAAATCCTATTATTATGGCAGCTATAGAAGCTAATGTTCCTCCAATGCCTAAGATTTCGGCAAGTGAAATTTTGGGCTTATCAAGTGCCTTGGGCACAAAAATCTCACTTCCGGGTTTCACATCAGGGCGGGTAGTAAATATTAAGAATTTGCGTGATCCTTTTACCGTGCCGTTAGGGTACACCACATAAGCCCCGCGTTTTAAAGCCGATGATGAAAAGCCACCGGCATTAATAACATAATCTTTAAATGATTTGGATGAACTGAAAACAACCACACTTGGATATAGTACCTCACCGTTTACACGTACTACCTGCTGTTGTTTAGGCACCCTAATTAAATCGCCATCTTCAACCAGCAAATCTGTTTTTGACCCGGGGTTACTGATGATCTTTTCTAAATCAATACCTACATAGTCATTCCTTAACTGATCATCGCTAATAATCGATGTGCCATTAACATTTTGCTGGAGCGATCTTAAACGTTGCACCCGCTCTTTTTCCAATGCTATCGTATCGACCTTAAATTTATCAACACCAAGTATCGCCGCATTCGTTCTTTTCAAGGTTCCGCCAGATGCATCGGAAGATGCAATAAGCCCCCCCGCTCTTGCAATAATGTCTGAAATCTTTTCATCCTTTTTAGTAATGGTATACGAACCTGGATATAAAACTTCGCCTTCTACCTTTACTACCCTTAATCTCTCGAAGCCGGGAAGTGAAAACACAGAAACAATATCAAAAGGTTTAAGCACAAAGTTGGCTGTAGAAAGGCTTAACGGATCTGTAACATCTATCGTAAATACCTGCGAAACTGGTGAGTTGAGGTTCATGGGGTCGCCGGTGGTAATGCGACGTGCTACCTGAACACGTTTTGCACTGGCTCCTTGAGTAAAGCCTCCCGCCTTTTCAATCAGGCTTTCAACTGTTAAATTTTCACCATACGAAAAATCGCCTGGCTTACGTACCTCACCTTTAATGCTTACAAGATAGCGATCGCGCAGGTCAAATAAAGAAGGAATGGTTACACTATCTTCCCTGCTTAAAGTTATATCAGCCGCCGTTTTAGCGTGTATAGCGTTCAAATCAAATGCTATTGATTCGGTAGTATTGTCTGACCGTAGACGGTTTATATACCCCCTTGTGAGGTAAGCATCTTCTTTTAAACCGGCTGCGTTAGCTATTAATTGTGTAAGCGTTAACCCTCTACTTAATTCGTAATCGCCAGGGCGAAAAACAGCGCCACTTATCGTTACCCTGTTTTGGTAACGTTCCAAAATAGCATCAACAGTGTAGCGATCACCCCTTAACGGGATATAATTTTTATAATCATTTTCTATAATGTCCGAAATCTTACGTTCCTGATTATCAATTTGCAGAACTTTAATTTTGCTGGTATAGGCAAGATCAGTAAATCCGCCTGCGAAGTTGATTACATCCTGCAATGTTTCTCCCGGCAGTACTTCAAATATGGCAGGTCTTTTAACCTGGCCAGCCATCTGCACACGTATCCTGTAGGTGGGTACACGTATAATATCCTGATCGCGCAATGAAATATTATCTTTCTGATCTGCTTTTAATAAGAAGTCATAAATATCCAGTCGCTTAATTACCCTGTTATCCCTGATGATCTCTATTTGTCTGAAAGATCCGTTTTCATTTGGCCCTCCAGATTCATATAAGGCATTAAATGCAGTTGCCAGAGATGGCAAAGTATAAGTACCGGGGCGGGTTACCTCACCTACTACAATCACTTTAATACTGCGGATATTGCCTAAGCTAACATTAACGTTAGTGCCTTTGCCAATCAGGTAATTTTTTGCAGCCAGGCGTCTTTTAATAACAGCCGTAGCCTGCTGTATAGTCAGGCCGGAAACACTTACAATGCCTACTCCGGGTATGTTAATGTTTCCATCGGGCGAAACTACCAAATGCCAGTCAACTAATGATTGTCCATAAACGTTAATTACTATCTGGTCATCAGGCCCTAAAATGTAATTAACCGGTGTAGCTAATCTTAGATTTGGTTCGAAGCTTACATTTTTTCCATTAAATAGATCAGCACCAAATATTCTGATCCCCGATCTTGAAATTGTACCCGCTGCCGTGCTGGTATCTTTTTGATAATTAAGCTTGCGCGTACCCTCGCCGGTAGTGCTATCCTGGCCGGTTCCAAATTTAGCGTCGGATGCTACTTTAAGGCGACTCTGAAACTTTTGCAGTTGGGTTCCTGTCACCCCTTTAGATTGAAGGTATGTAGTAACATCCTGCCCTGTATTATTGGCATCAGCTATGATCTTATTGATTTGGGCATCAGAAAGCTGCTCAACATTTACTGTAGAAAGGCTTTGGGAAATACTCTGTCCTGAAACATCGCCCGAGAATAATAAAACCGAAATGAATAAAATCGGGAGTAGTGATCGTAAAAAGTATTTCATGAAGTATGTTAAATAACGCTATATCCGTTAGTTATGGATGCATCTTTAACAAGGTAGACTTGATAAGGTTTACCCAATCGAAAATTTAATTCAAAAATACATTTATTTAATCTATAATTATATTAAATATACTAATTATTAAATCAAAAGCGCCATTTTAATTATCATCTCACTAATTACCAACATTTAGCTACATTTATATTATAACTTTAAGTTATAATATAATACTTCATTCAGAAATCAAATTGCCGGATCTATCTTTCTCAAAACTGAAACAATTTAAAGAGATATCGGGTTGCGGCTATACACTTCATTAATATGCTTCACAAAACTTTCTGCGCTCTTGTAATACTTAGTTGCTTCATTGTTTTCCCCATTGCAGCTCAAGATATTGACTTTCAAAATTGGTCGGCCGGTGTTAATACAGTCCAGCCATCAGTAGCTATTATAGGTCAATTACATGTTGAAAGTTTTGGAGCTATTGGTGATGGTATTGCCGATGACACCCAAGCTTTTCGGGCCGCATTTACTTATGCACGCGATCATGACTTGTCGTCTATCGATTTATCCAGTGGCAGGAAATACAAAATTAGCGGCCAGATAGATATTGACTACCGCGGACAAGGACAACTGGAGCGACGGGGAATACAACTTAACGGCAATGGTGCATCTATCTTCTTAGCGGTTAAAAATGGTGATAGGGGTTATTATGCCTTTAACATTTTAACAGACCCACGCCCACAGCAAAACACAAAATTCAATATCAATAACGTTTGGTTTTATACAGATAACCAAAGCCGCCCAAACGGCGTTCATAATAGTTTTGGCAACTTTGTAACACTAAGTAATTGCGTATTTTACCAGTTGGCTACCGCTGTTTTTTTCGAATATGCCGGGATGTGCCGGTTTGATAATTGTTATTTCTGGGGTTGTGTAGAAGGCATAAGAGCTTATAGATGCAAAGACAGCTATATAGACGGTTGCCACGCCTTTGCCTGCGACAAAGCATATACCATCGAAGGTATTAATAATGCAGGTTCGGATGGTAATGTTTGTATTGTAAATAGTGTAGGCAACGGTAGTACGCAATATAATTTAAGGATGAAAGGTTTATACACGCCCATGATTGCCAATTGCGTATTTGAACAGTCGCCAATGAATTTATCCATAGAATCTTGTCAATTTGGTAAACTAAGCAACGTATTTTCCGGACCTGGTGATATTGAATTTGTATCCACAGGTACCGATCTAACCAATGACTATTGGAATATAGCTAACCTGGATGCGCAAGGTAAGGTTGAGCTTAATGGATTAAAATTTAGCAATGTAACCGGTTTTAAAGTTCACGGTGTGGGTTCTGCAAATAATATAGCCAATGCCGCTGTAATTCTCAATAATTGCAATGAAGTAAATTTCGCGGCACTAACTATTCGTGATAGCAGGGACCGCCTGGCATGGTCGATGGTTGTCTCGCCAAACTGTTCGTCTATCACTATTTCAAACTTGATTGCCGACAGAAGTTTACTTCTTAAAGGAGCTATAAATCAGCGACAGGGGCTATTTTTGTTATCCGTCTCGATTATTAATGGCAACGTATCAACAGATGATAAAAAATATAAGCGGACCGAAATCTTCGAATATCTTGATTCTGGTAATGGTACTTTCCATAGTAACAAACCAGTTAATAGATAGCCTACATTAATTAAAACCTATAGCTCACCCCTAATTCTGCATGCATGTTAAACACATCATTATGTGGAATGTAATAAGCACCGTTCGGATCGTAATCTTTCAATATCCATTCATAATTCAGTGACTTGATGCCTTGCAATTTGGCGTTAAACAATAAGTTCTTGTAACTCCAGTCGCCTTGTAAACCTACAGCAAAATCTACCCAGTTGCGGTCATTTCCATTAATCGGAATAAAACCATATCGGGCAAAATCGGCATCATGCTCGTATCGTTGAAACAGTACACCGAACTTTTTAAGGCCATTTACCCAACTTATATCTATCGTTTGTAAATTGCCACCAGAACCTGTGCCTGCCCCTAATATCTGGCCATCATTAGTTTGCCCCTGCCTTACCTGCGAGTGTATATACCAACCACCAGAATCGCGGATGATATAATCAACAGTCTGCGATAACTGATCGATCTCAACACCGAATAAAATTCCCTGATCTTTATGAGCTGCCAACGGGAATAACTTTCTTAACCCAAATATGTAAGCCCTGGAATGTTCGGGCGAGCCAAGGAAGTCTTTATAATTATACGAGTTATCGCCAATGCCATATTCAAAGTAGATTTCAGCCTTTGCTTTGGTAAAAAGCCAACGCGCGTAAAATGAGGTCTGCTGGTCACGATCAAAAGAGTCGCCGGCACCGTTATTGGCATCAGCCTTTTGAAAAGGTGTTAAGAATGGAAAATAATTACTAAACCCGTGCACGTCGTTATGATAGGCATCAAATGTCCTGATCCAGCCCAGAAACAATCCAGGCACCCAGCGTGGCTGGTAACTTAAGTTATAACCGGTATAGTAGCGCCAATCTGTTCTTTTGGGGACATACAGATCCGTACCATCTGAAGTAGTGGTGACTGAAAGAGCCGGCATATTAGTGTTTTCTAACCGCCCAGCAATGATCTGGCCTTCAAAAGAACCAATAAAAGTGTGTATTGGGCGTACCGTGTTTAAAGTTATATGTTTGAACCCTGCAGCATTATTAGATAAAACCAAAGCATTCTGAATGCCTGGCCCCCACCATAAATTTTCATTAGATAGCCCTGCCGATATTGGCCCAAAGGTTAGACGGATACTACTTTGCCCCAATGACGCCTTGGTATAAGTGCCGTTACCAAATTTCTCAGGCTGATCTATTAAGTTATGATAGCCATAATAATTCGCTAAATCAGCATCATTATGCCCTGAAGCGTATCCGGCGAAATCCGAATTCTGTGCATATACATATTCGGGCCTGAACTGAATGCTTAATGGACCTATCTTAACAAAAAAACCACCGCTAATCATTGTTTGATATCCTTTGGCAGGTATCATTAAACCGTCATTCCACCCATAGGGATGATCGGAGTTGTATTGTTGTTGTATTGTTAAAGGCAATATTTGGAATGATCCATACCCTTTAGCAAACGAAATCGGGCCTATACTTGTCCAGCTATCCTTTTTTAATGTACTATCCGGATCATATACATCATGTATATGAGTAGACTTTGCTGGGTATAACGGCCGCAAAGTAAATGACACTGTTGAATCAACCCCACCGGTAAGTTGTAATCTCCGATAATAATCTTCCAGTACGGGCGTACCGACAGGTATAGTTTGCGCTATCGTTTTTTCTGACGATAGAAATAAGGCGGCTATACTTATTGCTAAAAAAAGCTTCTTCATGTTCTATTAAAATCTATAAGTTAAACCTGCCTGTACTTGTAAATTAAATTTGGTTTGGCCTGGCACATAATATGGCCCGCCTGGTGCTGATTCTGTTGCCGGATCGATATACCACTGATAATCTAATGAGTATACACCCATTAACTTGGCATTGAATATGAAATTGTTGTAATTCCATTCGCCGTTTAATGCAGCGCTCAGGTCAACCCAATGCCGTCTCCAGTCCCCTGTGTCGTCAAAAGTATAGTAGTAAAAATCATCGTTATGCAAATAACGTTCAAGCTGCAAACCCAATCGCTTTAAACCCTTCACCCAGCTCACATCTAATGTTTGTGAGTTGGCGCCCGGCCCTATACCGGCCCCCAGTGATTGACCTAAGTTGGTATATCCTTGCCTGATATACGGATTAACATACCATTCGGTAAGACCCAACGTCTTAGCGGGGTTAGTTTCTCCCAATTGTGTAGCCTCTATACTCACTAAAATACCAGCACCTTTGTCGCCGCTTAATGGCATAAGTTTCCTAAGGCCAAATATGTAGGCTCTGCCATCATTAGGTTGCAATAAACTGTTACGTACGGTATTGGTGTTATTATCTATCCCGTATTCAAAATAAACTTCGGCATGTTCTTCAGGCCATACCCACCGTGTAAACCACGAACTTCTGGTGTCGCGCTGGTTTATTGGCTCATAGGCACTTACCGGTTTAAATGGAGCAAAGAAAGGTAGGTAACTTCCTAAACTTCCCAGGTCTTTGCTGTAAGTTTGGGCACTACGCGTCATCCCTAAAAATAAACCCGGAACCCATTTGGGTTGCCATGACACAGTAAAACCTGTTATATAGCGCCAGTCTGTAGGTTTGGGTACATATAAAGGATTATTAAAATAAGAAAGGCCGGGTGTTAAAGGTTCGTAACCCGAATTTTCTAAACGCCCAATAATAAACTGGCCTTCAAAACAGCCAATAGCTGTTTTAACGGGTTTAGTTGTATTTAAAGTGAAGTGCTTAAACCCCGGTGCATCGTTACTCATTAATAAAGAATTGCGAATGCCTGGGCCCCACCATAAATTTTCGGTAGATAAACCGAACGAAAATGATTTATAGTTTAACCTGATACTACTTTGGCCCCAGTATGCTTTGGTATAACTACCGGTGCCGAATCTGGCCGGTAAATCTACATTGTTGTATACGTCGTAATAGCGGGCGCCAATAGTGGCATTGGCTTTATTATAAAAATCTTCGAAATAGCTGTTAGCGGCATATACAAACTCGGGCCGGAACTGGATGGTTAAAATACCATATTGCGCATATACGCCGGCACTGATTAATGTTTGAAACCCTTTAGCCGGTATCATCGCGCCATCATTCCATCCGTATGGATGATCGCTGTTTATTTGTGTTTGGATTCCTAATGGCAGTAAATAGCCATTAAAACCATCTTTATTTCTCCATGAGGTTGAGGCATCTCGTTTATTATAACCCTTTTCTGTAGAATCGGGATAAAATACATTCTTGTTTTTAGTATCAGGGAAAAACGGACGGCTTGTAAACGAGGCCGAAGAATCAGTTTGCCCGAGTAATTGTAAACGACGGTAATAATCATCTAAGGCAGGTGAACCTACAGGTATCGTTTGGGCATTAACTGTCAGCTTTATCAGGGTAAGCACTACAAATAACAGTGCACATCTTCTCAACATCATAATGCGATAGCTTTTATAACAATATTATCAACAGACCAGCTTTCATCGCACATGGGGTCGGCAACGTTTTTTTGTACCAAATCGCCAATACACTGCATTAAAAGTGTATTATCGGTGTGATTAATTTGTTTACTTATTTTATATTCAGTAGTACCATTGGGCTTGCTTGCCCAATAACATGCCCCCGGAAGGTTTGTGTTGTATGCCCCCGCTTTGGGGTTATTGTTGTTGTTGGGGTAATTATTAGGATAGGCCTGTGGAGTACAGAAAACCCCGGCAGGGCAATCGGCATTTGAAAATGAGGTATGGATATAGCTACTACCATCAACTAAAAAACTCCACAGATCAGGCCCGGAATAACCATTGTCAATATTATTTCCATCCCAGGTATCATGGATATATAAATCGAAGGTCACTTCTACAAGATCATGTTTGGGGAGATTGGCAACCGTTAAAGCAAAACCATTTGAATTGTAACGGCCGAGCACATGCGTACCATTAAAAACAGTGATTGCCCCATTGGCAATATTTTTAACATCGCCCGACTCGAAATCGTTACTATAAACAACAGTTTCACTTTTTACCTGTGTCTTTGTACACGCACCCAAGAATGTCATGACAGAGAAGAGCAAGGTAAAACAGTAATATTTAAAATGTATGGAAATATGTTTCATAGAATAATAACAAAAATTAATCGTCACAGATTATTAAACTCATTGAATTAATGTCGCTGATATATGCATAATAATTAGCAGCACGTGCAAGTACGGCTATTACCAGTTAATTAAATGTTTGATTCAGCAGTGCAGTGGGATATGTCAATGATAGTAGTTAACAATTTTATAACTAAACCATTGTAGGGAAATACCGAACTAACAATGTAGAATCTTACGTTAGCCGGTTTTAAGCAAAAATCAGATTTGTATATTATAACACCGAATAATGGATCTTGTTTAGAGAATCAACTCTTTATTCCAACAAATTATGCCAATTCGTAAATACTTATTGTAACAAAATAAAACAGTATACCTTTTAAACTATACAATACTTATTTGCGCATAAACGAAACCTTTTTGCAATAACTGACTTCTATGAGTACCTTCAATAGAACATACAATATGCCGGTACCCGTCCAGGAAATTCAAACAGTACCGAAAACTTCAAACCAACATTTACTTTATCTCGATAGCTTAAGGGCATTGGCGGCAATTTATGTGGTTATCCATCATGCTGTTTTGCATTATTATCCATCAATAAAAGATCTATCTGAATACCAGCTAACACCTACCCAATCCATCCTATTTCAATTTTTAAAGCACGGCTATTATGCTGTTGATTTATTTATCGTCCTTTCCGGCTTTAGCCTCATGCTATCTGTGATTAAAAATGACTACTTGATAAAGGGAGGATATCTGAAGTTTATAAAACGGAGGATAATCAGGATAATTCCACCATACTATTCGGCTGTATTAATATCTCTACTATTAATATGGTTTTTTATAAAAGATAAAAGTGGTACACAATGGGATGTCTGTATTCCAGTCAGTCGGGTTGATATAATCAGGCATATTTTATTGATACACGATTTTTATCACTCATCTTTCCCACGAATTAATGATGTTTTATGGTCTGTTGCAGTAGAATTTAGAATTTATTTATTCTTCCCGCTATTGGTTTATCTATGGAAAAAGCAAGGCATAATGATTGCGCTTTTCACTTCTGTTATAATTTCTTTAGCAGGCTCTATAGCCCTAATTTATCTAAGTAACGGGAATACCGACATCAACTTAACCGCACCAGGTGTCAGCCCATACATCATATTATTTACCACAGGCATGTTGGCTGCAGAATTTTCTTATTCAGCCAGTGATAGTACTAATTACATCAAGGCATTATATTATAACGCCTCATTTGGAAAAAAGATACTGGCACCTGCTATCTTTCTTGTTCTGTTTATTTTGGCTAAAAACCTACTTAAAAATGTTCAATCTCCAAATACAGATTCGATCATTAAATACCTGATGGATGTTTTAATGGGCATCCTTTTCGGCTTCACTTTATTTTTCTTATCAACTACTATACAACTAAATAGAAATAATCATTGGGTAATCAAAGCACTGTCATGGAAGCCTTTGGCCTGGATTGGGACATTCTCTTATAGTTTATATTTAATACATTCACCTGTTTTGCAACTCCTGTCAAAATATTTTTTAGCGCCAATTGAAATAAGTACATCCACCAAAAGTTATTTACTAATCATTATCGGAACAACCTCAGCCATAGCAATAGCTTATATTTTCCATGTCCTGTTTGAACGGCCATTTATGGGCTTAAAAAATAAGCCTAAGATCATTCCGATTATTAGTGTCTAATTAATAGTGTATCAATCATTATTTTTCAGTTAGCTCTTTAACAGCCAATATAACTTCATCAATAGAAAACGGTTTAGAGATAAATCTATCCGAACCATAATTTCCTAAAGAATTTAGAACCTTTGGATGGGCAGAAAGCATAATCACAGGAATATGCGAAGTTGTAGCATCTGTTTTAATCTGATGGCAGTATTCCCCACCATTTATACCTGCAAGCAGATAGTCTATGATAACAAGGTCTGGCTTATGTTGATTAGCGAGTTGGATAATATCGTCAGTTCCTAAAAAGCCTTCAACGAAATACCCCTCATCAAATAATAGGTCTTTCAGCATTTGTAGAACGTCTTCATTATCATCAACAATCAATATTTTTTTTTGTAAAATTTCCATCAACAACTGTATATAAATAAAAAGGCTACTTTTTCGGCAGCCTTCTATAACATTGTATACAATTTCAATACCAGGATAAAAAATAGCCGTAACGCTAATCACTTCAATTATACTGATCTTAATAAACTATTTTATGTAGTAATTAAAAGACTGTTAACGATGAGCAAGAACTAAATTCATTACGACTTGTTAATCAGACAAATCAACACTATGAAAAACCCATTTAAAAAAGAAGATAACAACAGTGCGTTAATTGCTTTTGTGGCAATAGGTGCTATTGCAGCAGGAGCTATAACTTATCTGTATCTAAAAAAACGATCAGCACTGAAAGCTGCGACTAATGAAGTTAAAGAACATGCCACTGACTATTTGAAACCCCATCACCTAAAAAAGAAACGAACAACAGATTTGCACGACTTGGGAAAAATAGCGGGTTGACATTTAAAACCATTGCTACCGTTGACATATTGGCATAATCCTTTTGTCTTATCCAAAGTAATGGCACCAAGATATCAAGTAGTGAAACAATCAATTTAAAGCCCTGTTGCAGCATCATGGGTTTAGAAAAAAAGTTTTCAGGATTTGTAAGTGTACGGGGTGCAAGAGAACATAATTTAAAAAATGTGAGCCTGGAAATTCCAAGAGATGCACTGGTAGTTTTTACCGGTGTTTCGGGGTCGGGTAAATCTTCTCTTGCTTTCGGAACTTTATATGCCGAGGCTCAACGCCGTTACCTTGAATCTGTTTCTCCATACGCAAGGCGCCTATTTAACCAGATGGCTATACCAGAGGTAGATGAGATTGAAGGACTGCCACCAGCCGTTGCATTGCAACAACAGCGTGGTGCAGCTTCGACACGCTCATCTGTAGGCAGCGTAACCACACTTTCTAACTTACTAAGGATGTTGTATTCGCGCGCAGGTGAATACCCGGCCGGGCAGGCTATTATTTATGCAGAATCATTTTCGCCAAACACACCGGAAGGTGCATGCCCGGAATGCCACGGTTTAGGCCGGGTATATGAAGTGACGGAGAAAACGATGGTACCGGATGATACGCTTACAATTCGCGAAAAGGCAATTGCCGCGTGGCCGTCGGCCTGGCAGGGCCAGAACCAGCGCGATATATTAACTACCATGGGTATTGATATTGATACGCCATGGAAAGACTTGCCCAAAAAAGACCGGGACTGGATCTTGTTCACAGAAGAACAGCCGGTTGTTCCTGTTTATTCAGGATATAGCCATGAAGAAATTCAACGATTTATTAAAAATAAACGTCAGCCCGATTATATGGGCACTTTTACCGGTGCGCGGCGTTACGTTAGGCATACCTTTGCCAACACACAAAGCGCCTTAATGAAAAAGCGGGTAAGCCAATATATGATAAGCAGCGAATGCCCCCTTTGCCATGGAAAACGTCTGCGGCAAGAATCGCTGGCTATCAAGTTTGCCGGATACGATATTGCTGATATATCAAGATTGGCCCTCAATAAACTGGCTATTATTTTTTCTCCTTATGCGTCTGGTGAAGCGCAGGCTTTAAAAAAGATGGCGACTAACCACCCTGAAAAAGTAGTGGTAGCCAAAAGAATAGCTGAAGATTTTTTGGCCCGGCTGCAAGTGGTGCTTGATTTGGGTTTAGGTTACCTGACCATTGAGCGCAGTACACCTACCCTATCACCCGGCGAGCTTCAGCGGCTACGTTTAGCCACACAGGTACGATCTAACCTGTTTGGCGTGGTTTACGTGCTTGATGAACCTTCTGCAGGTTTACACCCTGCAGATACCGAGGCGCTTTTGCGTGCACTGGATAAATTGAAAGCTTCAGGAAATTCAATATTTGTGGTAGAGCACGAGATTGATGTGATACGCCACGCTGATTGGATTATAGATGTAGGCCCCGCCGCAGGCGAAAAAGGTGGCCATATTTTGTACAGCGGTTTACCCGAAGGGCTGCGGGAAGTAACTGCGTCTTTGACCAGGCACTACATTTATGATGACACTACCAAGCATAAAAATGACCCAAGGCAGCCGACTGAATGGCTAAAGCTCGAGGGTGTAATACGTAATAACCTGTCCGGTTTAAATGTGGCGTTTCCATTAGGTGTACTTACCAGCGTAACCGGCGTTTCGGGATCGGGTAAAAGCACCCTTGTTAGCCAGGTATTGGTGGAACTTGTTGCCGATCAGTTAGGTTTGCAAATTGATATATCAGACGAAACAGGAGCTGATCCATTGGAAAAGACAGAAGTAACTACTTTGGGCGGACAAATTGTGGATGGGATGAAGGGAATTAAGCGTTTAGTAGTGGTTGATCAGAAACCAATAGGCCGCACACCACGCTCTAACCTGGCTACTTATACAGGCCTTTTCGATCATGTCCGTAAGTTATTTGCTACTACGCCTTTAGCAAAGTCACGAAAATATGATGCCGGACAATTTTCTTTTAATGTAGCTAAAGGCCGCTGCCCACACTGTGAAGGTGAAGGCATGGTTATGGTTGAGCTACTGTTTTTGCCCAGTGTTTATACACCATGCCCTACCTGCGGCGGTACAAGGTACAACCCTAAAACACTGGAAGTTAAATACAAAGACAAAAACATCGCCGAGGTATTAGGCCTTACCGTTGATGAAGCTGTTAATTTTTTTGATGAAGAACCAGTGATAAGCCGCGCGTTGGACGTGGTGCGCGAAGTAGGCCTGGGTTACCTGCGATTAGGCCAGCCTGCCACAGAACTGTCTGGTGGCGAAGCACAGCGTATCAAACTGGCAACTGAATTACAGCGGGCTCAGCACGGGCAAACACTCTATGTATTAGATGAACCAACAACCGGTTTGCATCCTTCGGATGTTGAACGACTGATGTTGCAGCTTAATCGCCTGGTTGATGCCGGAAATACAATTATTTTGGTGGAACATGACATGCATGTTATCGCATCCAGTGATTGGGTAATAGATATTGGCCCGGGAGCGGGTGATGACGGCGGTAAAATCGTTGCAGCTGACATCCCTATGAATATCGCAAAGGCTAAGCACAGCAGAACAGCCCCCTATCTTGCCAAACATCTATAATTCAACATACTAATTACATAAAAATTGTTCCTAAACCTGTTTGTAGAGATTTGAATAATACGAAGCACTGTTCAGTATGAGCAAAAAACAATATATTTTCTGACATCCTGATACGACGCAATTGACATACTAAAACAATAATTAAATTATAATTTCAGAATCGGATTTATCCTGCTTTTTGTAAGTAAGCGCGGCGCTGCATAATCTTTGTAATCAGCAGTTTTAGTTTGGTTTTATAGTCCTGTTGTAGCCATTCTGCATAATTTTTGGTCACTTTACCTATGCATTTACAATACTGCTTTACCCTCCAGTTAATTTCTTTATCCAGTTCCTCCGCCAGGCCGAGTGCTTCCATAATTGTATCACTATTATCTGCGCACAGCAACGCATGTTGACGAATCGAATCCCGAATTACAATTTTTGTTTTGATCTGTTGATCCAGCGCATGCTGATAAGCCTGCTGTACATCAAATGTAATTTGCAAACTGTTAGGAAATTTGCCACGCAGGTCTGATGGTAATTGATGTGCTTCAAACTCGGTTTTGCTGTGCATTGCTTCATAAAAAGCCTCGGGACGCTCAAAAACCTGCTGCCAGTCAACCGGTATATGCCATTCACCAAAACGATCTGTATTATTACCCAGGTCAATAATATTGAAGCTTTTCTTTTGTGGCAAACGCCTGCCCCCTCGGCCAATCATTTGATGATATAAGGTTAACGAAGTAGTTGCCCGGTTCAGAATAACCGATTGTATTGTTGGCTCGTCAAAGCCCGTAGTCAGGATTGATACAGAGGTCAGGATAGCGCCTTTAGTTTTCTTAAACCATTTGAGTATTTCTGCACGTTCGGCAGTCGACGTATGATTGTCTAAATGACGTACAGGATAACCAGCGTCTGAAAATAGTTTGTGAACGTTTTTTGAGGTAAAAATTCCATTGTTAAAGATCAGCGTTTTTTTGTTTTTGGCATGAGCTTCATAGGCATGCATCAAAAGGTCTAGCATGGCTGGTGAAGAATATAATTCATCAGAAGTGCTTACTGTAAAGTCTCCGTGTATCCCGGTTTTTAACGTGTTCAATTCTACATCATAACGCCATGTTTTCGGTTTTGCCAAAAAGCCTTGTGCAATTAAAGAACTGATACTTTCGCCAACAATCAGTTCATCATAATTTTTACGCATTGGTAAATTAATGTCCGAACTAAAAGGAGTAGCCGTTACGCCAATAATGATGGCATTTTTGAATTTCCCCAAAAGTTTATGGAATGAATTGTGATGTGCCTCATCTATTATCACCAGGCCTATGTCATCAGGGTTAACCAAGCCTTCTTTTATCCGGTTCTTTAGTGTTTCTACCATAGCTACAAAACATTTGTAAGCCTCTTTGCGGCTCAATGTTTTCAGGGCGCTGTTAATCACCTTATTTTTAACACCTAAGTTCTTTAATGTAGTGGCAGTTTGGTTACAAAGTTCAACACGGTGTGTAAGTACAATTACCTTACGGTTATATTTACTGATAAAACGGCTGGTGATCTCCGAAAAAATACGTGTTTTTCCGCCACCGGTTGGCAGCTGATAAAGTAAGCGATAATTTGTTTGAGACTGCCCGATCTTATCGAAAAGTTGATTAATATCATTTTCCTGGTAGCCATAGAGCGCTTTCTGCCCCATATTCAGGCTCTGGCCCGTTTCATTTTCCATTTAAGCACAACCACAAAGTCAGGTTTAGGTTTTGTTACATTCATACAATCAATTTTCCTTACCTACTGTTATTGTACAAGGACAAACGAAACGGCAAAAGTTATTATAAGCTATTATGCCATATTAATTGTCTGATATAAATAAACGATACTGAATGAATAACAACTACAATTTAAAACGCTTTTTGGACGCACAGGCAAGAGACTACCACATCGCTTTAACAGAAATTAAAACAGGGCAAAAGCGTAGTCATTGGATGTGGTATATTTTCCCGCAGGTTGCTGGTCTTGGGTTTAGTGAAATGGCTAAACATTTTGCAATCAAAGATCTGCCAGAAGCTAAGGCTTATCTTGAACATCCGTTATTGGGGCAGCGAATTGTAGAGATAAGTAATGTTCTGGTAAACCTACCCGGCAACAATGCCACTACGATTATGGGTACGCCAGACGATTTGAAACTGTTTTCTTCTATGACTCTATTCGGCTTAGTACCAGGTGCTGATCATGTGTTTTCAAAAGTTTTGAAAAAATATTTTGATGGAGACAGAGACTGCGCAACGTTGCAGTTACTGTAATCGCGCGTTTAAACTGCGCGAATTATCTGGACAGCTATCTTAAATTATCCTTCCAACATTGACTGAATTTAGACATTTCATGATATAAATACAATCAAGGGACTATAAATTTACCCATGCTGACTGGCCATATTATTACCGTAATTATCCATTTTATCGTATTCAACTTCCCGTTCAGTTAGTATATCCACAACGTCAACATTCAAAATACTTGCAATGGCAAACAAACGTTCTAAAGTAAGTTTAGACTTGAAAAGCTCAATTTTACTATAAGCATTCTGAGATATTTTTAATTTGCAGGCCAGGTAATCTTGTGTATAAAATTTAGCTTCTCTTAAATTTCTAATATTTGACACTACCTTTCGTTCAGGAGTTATATAATTTTTAATCATAGCTTGATAAATGTGATTTAAAATTCATTCCCTTGTCTTACAGCAATTGTTTTAGCTATCCGCCCAAGTGGCATTTGAGCTTGTTGGGTCTCTTTAAAGCAGAGAGAATACCTAACAACCGTCAAGAGATTAATGCGGGCTAATAGATCTTCAAGATCAAAAGGCTTATCAATAAAGTCATCACAACCATAAGTACCTTTTGATATGCCTTTGTTAGAATAAGCACTAAAAATAATAACCGGGATATGTGCAAATTCCGGGTCGATTTTTAATTTCGTACACCATTCGCCACCATCCATGCCATTTAAAGAGAAGTCTAACAGGATTAATGAAGGTTGATAGGCCCTTACCAGGTTACATAGATCATCAGTGCTTTCTACAATAGCTACATCAAAATCCTCGTATACCAGTATCTCCTCCAGTATATCCAAGATGTCTTTGTCGTCGTCGAGTATAAGTATTCGTTTTTTCATCAGCTCACCTCCACCATTAAGTTAATTTCGCTGAGATCAACCAGGATGATTGTCTCGTCAATCCCCGTCGCCATTATGCGCGGTTCTTCATTGATTTTAAAAAACGTATCGAATTTTTTGGGTAAGTTTCTAAGCAGCGGCGTATGCTTTACAGGCAGTAAAGTAATACATACATCGGCGTCTTCCCCTAAAATGGTAGTTGTTCTTGATAAACAGAATCGATAACCCTGGTTAATCAGGCTTTCGAGAAGTTCGGTAGTCAGCATTCTCAGCATGGCTTATTGTTTTACCAAAAGTAGCTAGCACGATTTCTCGCTTTATGCTGAAAATCCTTTTTGTGTATGCGGTAATTACTCCATTTTCGAGTACAGATCAAATAATGCCGTTGAGCATGGCAAAACGAATTAATGCAATAGTATTTCTTGACCCTGTTTTATCGATGAGCTGTTGGCGGTGATTTTCGACAGTGCGCTTACTGGTGAATAATTTATCGGCAACTTCCTGATTGGTAAACCCTTCAGATAACAGGCTTAAAATTTCTATATCTGTGGCTGAAAATTCGATGTTCTGTACATTCTCGTTGGTAATAGGATCGGGAATGGTGAGTATCCGTTTTAAAAAGCGGCTGGATAGTTCTGCACAGATATATTGCCCGTAATCATGAGTTTGCGTAATGGCAAATATGAGCTCGGCCGTGCTGACATTTTTGAGTAAATAGCCGCACGCACCAGAACGGAAAGCCTTGATTACATACTTGTCGGCATCCAATGCACTTAAAATGATCACTTTTACATCCGGGTACTCACTTTTAAGCCTTTCAATTAATTCTGTGCCGCTCATTACCGGCATATTCATATCAACCAGCACTATATTAGCTTTTATACCGGTTTTAAGCAATTGGAGTACCTCTAAACCATTATTGGCTTCGCCCGTGATTTGAAAAGATTTTTCCTTTTCAAGCATTGCTTTAATGCCTCCTCTAACAATCAGGTGGTCATCCGCCAAAATAATATTGATTATGGATTTTAGCATGGCAATTATTCAGGCGTAACCTCCAATTTGATTTTCACCACTGTACCAGCCCCCTGTTTTGATTCTATACTCATAAAGCCATTGTATAAACTTAACCGGTTTCTGATACTGCTTAACCCTGAGCCCGACGCAATATCTTCGGGCTTAACCACATCGAACCCTTTGCCGTTATCTGAAATGAAAAGTTCTATCGATTTACTTTTTTTTACTTCCAGGGTTATAAGGCTCGCTCCTGAATGCTTCATGGCATTATTAACCAGTTCCTGCAATATGCGGAATATATTTGCCTCCAGCGGTAAAGTTAAACGCTCGTTCAACCGATTCAGCTTGGTTTTGATTAGCATCTTTGGCGTGGAAAGCCGCTTGGCCATTTCTTCAATGGTAGCCTTCAAGCCAAAATCATTGAGAATTGCCGGAGCCAGTTCAAAAGAAATATTACGTGTTTCCAGTACAGCCATATCAAGCATTTCGTAAACATTCCGCATTACCTCTGCAGGGTCTTCTGCATCAAAAAGTGTGTTCAGTTTAATCCTTATACCATACAATAATTGGCTAACACTATCATGCAGGGCGTCACTTATCCGCGCACGTTCACTTTCTTCTGCATGTATGGTTGCCAGCGCTATATTTCTTTGCTGATCGTGTTTTAAATGAACAGCTTCTTCTTCCATTTTCTTCTTTGCTGTAATATCCATCATAATACCAACAAACCTGTTAGGATGCCCTGGTTCTGTTATTACGTACCCTCGTATACTCGCAAAACAAGTATGCCCACTTTGATTATCGAAGCGGCAAACAAGGTCTATTGAATTTTGATTATTAAGGGCAATCCGAAATTGGTGATCAACCTCCGCCCGATCATCCGGATGGATTAAATTAATGAATGTTTGGTAACGCCCGTCGAATTTTCCACCAGGGATGGCACAGGTCTGGTAATTAAATTCATCCAGATAAAACTTCATGGTATCCAGCTCCAACTCCCAGGTACCGGATGATGACGCTTCCAGGGCAAGTTCCAGGCGCTCTTTTGTTTTCGCCAAAACCTTTTCGGCTTGTACCCTTTCTGTAATATCCATCACGGCAACATCGCATTGCAATGGTAAGTAGTTGCGCACCGGGGTTACAGCAATAGCCTCCATCTGCACATAAAATTCCCGTCCTTTACGTGATCTCATTTTAAGCTGGCATCTTTGTTTCTTTCCGCTACTCAGCATTTCGCGAAAAAAAACATGGTAGGCATCCATATATTCTACCGACACAAAACTTTGCAGCCTAGTGTTTATAATATTGCTCTTCCCGGTTTCGAACAAAGCTATCCCGGCATTATTGACTTCATTAATTAAACCAGCCTTATCAAGGATATAATAGCCTATGGGTGCTAAATCATAAATGCCGGAAAATTTAATCTGCTGTAGTTCGAGCTTTTCATTTACGATACGGAGCTCATCGTTTTGCATCTCCAGCTCTGCCTGGTGCAAATGCAATTCTTCAAGCGCTTTTTGCAGGCGCAGTTCGTTATGCGATGCCGCAACCATTTCCATAACTGTGGGCGACACGTTTATTGTTTTTAGTTCTTCATTCTCCGTTTTGAATTTCATTGATCCTTAAAACAATTAAAAGTGTGGTTTCGGTCTGTTCGAAAAAAGGCCGGGCATCAAGTAGATAGGTTCTTACCTGTTTCCCTTTAATGGTTATGGTAGTCGTAACTTGTTTTCGTTCAGCCAGGCATTGTTTTAACAACAGTGCAGGCGTTTCTGTTTTCCATTGTTTTTTAAGGAAATCTCCGGCTTTCTGGTTAAGCAATTCATGCTCCCCTAAATCAAACAGTTTTAAAGAAGCGGTATTAGCGCTCGAAATAGTAAATTCATTATTTAGCAGTAGCGTAGCCTGCGGTATTTCATCCAGAATTGAAGAAGAATAATCTTTTAACACATGCAATTTCGATTGCATTTGTTTAAAATCGGTGATCAGGGTCATGGTTAATACCGCACCCGATATATAGTTATCCAAAGTGCGGTATGGCATAATCCGCATGCGGTACCATTCGTTATTTTTTGTGCGGATGTCTGAAACCTTAATAGTCAGCTTATCAATTACTTGCCTGATGTCATCTTCATTAATTGGTTTTTCGAAATTAGATACCACATGGCTGATCGGCCTCCCTATATCACTGGCTATGAGATTAAACAATTGACGGATTTGCGGGGTGTACCGTAAAATATTCAAGTCATTATCCAGGAACAACGTGCAAACCTCGGTAGAATCCAACAGGTTTTTCATGTCATTATTCAGCCGGGTAAGCTCTTCTGCCTTGGCCTGGTATTGCGTATTTACAGTCATCAGCTCCTCATTAAGCGACTGCATTTCCTCTTTAGTAGTCAGCGATTCTTCGTTGGTACTTTGCAGCTCTTCGTTAGTACTTTGTAATTCTTCATTACTTAACCTCAGCCTTTCTAACGAACGTTCCATCTCCTCAACAGTAGTGGTTAATTGCTGCTTGGTATAAACCAGTTCTTTTTTAAGTTCTTCAGCAATTACGTTACCATCAGTTGTTATACTCTGCTTAGACTTACTTTTGTTAGAATTTACTACTCCGTGATCATCAAATACGATCATAACCCACGGCTGTGCATCAACCTCCTTTATGGCGGTAGCTTTAATATTGATCAGGTGCGATCGTTTATCAACCTTTAATAATATGTTTTCAATAAATACAATCTCATTACTCTTAAGTGCCTGCTGTATGCTATTAGATAACGCGTACTTTAGTTCTTCTTTAGCCAGCTTTAAAACGTTATTAACTACGGTTTCACCTCGGGGCAATTCCAGGTATTTGCCGGTATTGCCATTATTATATAAAATATCCCCTTTTTCGTTTACAAGAACTGATGGTGGTAAAAACTTGTCGATTAATACCCGGTTAAAAATATCTGTGACTGATCGTTTTTGTTTTGGCAGGGTCACTTCATTTGGTTTTAAGGTGTGTAAAGGTTGTTGGGCAGAATGGAATGGGAAATCAATCATGTTGCCTAACATAATATTGCCTTCGAGCCTGCTGAATAATTTCCATTTAGGGTCGATAGATCTGAACATATCGGTAAAACCACCAATTGTTTCTGCTGGCCCCATAAACATAACTCCATTTGGATTGAGCGCATAGTAGAAAAGCGGAATAATTTTTTTCTGCAATTCGGGTGTGAAGTAAATGAGCATGTTACGGCAACAAAGCAGGTCCAGTTTGATAAAAGGCGGGTCTTTAATCAAGTTTTGTTGCGCAAATACAATAATATCCCTTAACTCCTTTTTTACCCGGTACCGGTCATCTTCTTTAGAAAAAAAGCGCGCCAACCGTTCGGGCGAAACCTCGGCGACAATATTTTCATGATAAAGGCCTAAACGTGCGTGTTAAGTGCTTCGGCATCCAGATCTGTAGCGTATACCTGTATCTTAGGGCCAATTTTTTGTTTAAGTTCGTTTACAGCTTCTACCAGGAGCACAGCCACCGAATATGCTTCTTCGCCAGTAGAACAGCCTGCCACCCAAACCCTAAATGGCTCGTCGGCTTTTTTATGTTTGAGCAGCTCTTTTAAAATATGCTTTAAGGATTCAAAAGCAGCCGCATCCCTAAAAAATTTGGTTACGCCGATCAGTAATTCATTAAACAGATTCCCGGTTTCCTCGGGGTTATCTTTAATATAGTTGGCGTATTGTGCATAGTCTGTAAACTGGTGATAAGCTATGCGGCGGTCGATACGGCGCGTAATGGTACTTTTTTTATACAGCGCAAAATCATTGCCTGTATGTGTACGCAACAACATCAATATTTTTTGAATAGCTGTGCTGTTCTTTACAGAAATTTTATCCTCGTCAGTTGGTTCATCAGCAATGATGGGATGGCTCAGATACTGAATAATCTTTAGCGGCATTTCTTCGGGCGCCAGCACATAGTCAACCAAATTTGTGCCTATTGCAGCTAAGGGCATGCTATTATAGTCTGCCGTGTCGGGGTCTTGAGCAATTGTCAATCCAAGATTTTCCTTAATCATCCTAATACCGGTTTCGCCATCGGCCCCCATTCCGGAAAGAATAACCGCTACCGACCGGTTCCACTAGTCATTGGCCAGGCTTTGGAAAAAATAATCGATAGGCTGGCGGACGCCTTCGGGTTTTGATGCGTTGAGCAACAACAGCTTGCGGTTATGTATCCCCATATCTTTATTGGATGGGATGATATAAACATGGTCTGGCTCAATGATTATCCCATCGGTAGCCTCAACTACGGGAATTGTGGTGTAACGCTGCATTACCTCAGAAAGCTGGCTTTTGTGCAGCGGGTCAAGATGCATGATGATCACAATAGCCATCCCGCTATCCGTCGGCATGTTTGCAAAAAATTTCTCATAAGCCGGGAATGACCCTGCAGAACCACCAATTGCTATTATCGGAAATGATTTAGGTTTGGCCTTTCGTCCAGCTCCTCCTGGTTTCTTTTTTGCAGCTATTTCAGGTGGAGTCCCTTTTCTCGACTTGATCATTGGGGGTTAGATGATTTGGTTAAAGGTTAAAGGTAATTATATTCAATTATAATTAAGCCATACTAAGCTAACACCCGATAGTTTATCGTGGCATATCGCTGATAGTGGCCTTATCGTCTGCTAATAAAATTGCCCTGATGCGGTCTATATGCACCTGAGATAAGGCTGCGCGTTCTGCAGCAGAACGTGAAGCTGAACCCGTTTGCTCTTTGGCCAGTGTGGTCAGCAAGTTTCGCCTTTCTTCGAACATGCGCAGGGCCACCCACATGGTTTCTTCTATTTTATTAGTCTGCTCGGCCAGTAAAGCAGCTGCCGTGTAGGCATGCCCGGTATGGCACCTGTACCGCAAAAATGACCCCTCTTTAATTTTCCATAAAACACCTCCACATCCGGGGCAGTTAAACGGCACCTGTTCGCCCAGCGCATTTACCGAAGCGAGGTCACTTAATACGCGCTCGGCAATTTTGGCCTCCCGTTGGATATCTGTCGGAATTTTGATTTGCTTTTTATTAGGGTTCGCCATTAACTTGACTAATACACCGCCCATTGCTGCGATGGGCAGGCAATAATCCGCATCCACCTGGTTTAAGGCATTTTGAGGCATATCCGGGTATTCCGCATCATCAGGGTCCTGAATAATGCAGGTGCCGCCACAACGCCGGATGGCAATCATTCCTGCCGTCCCATCATCCAAATATCCGGTTAGTATAATACCGATAACACGGTTACAAAATGCTACCGCCGCAGAACGAAATAAAGGATCGATGGCAGGGCGAGACCGATTTTCCTGCGCGCCTTTAGTAACCTGTACCCGCCCATTCTTTACCACCATTAAATGGTGATCAGACGGCGCGAGGTAAATGTGCCCGCTTTGTAACAACTCATCATGTACCGCATGCACACATTTAAGCTTACTGCTTTTATTCAACTCATGTAACAGTGCATCTCCGGAGGCATCTCCAGATATATGTTGCACTAAAAGTATAGGTGCAGGAAAATCGGCCGATAATTGTTGCAATAACTTAATGGATGCGCTCATACCACCTGCAGAAGTTCCGACAACAACTACTTTACCGGTTGCAGGCTTAAAAGCTCCTGACTTAACGTTCATTTCTCATTTTATATTTATAACTCAGGCCCGCTCTTAACCATGTTTATAATTGATTTCATAATCTGCTTTAACAGGCATAACTCTTTCAACATTGCTGCTTTTACCTAACAGTATAAATTTGTCGGCCACTACTTCTGTGATATATTTTTTTATCCCGGTCTTTTCTTCAAAATGGTGGGTCTTTATCTTTCCTTCTAAATAAACAAGTTCCCCCTTTTTAAGAACCTCTGCTGCGCTTTCTGCTGTACCACGCCACATTACAATATTGTGCCATTCTATATGCTCGGTTTTTACGCCATTTTTCGCCCAATACTCCGTGGTCGCTAATGGAAAGCTTACAACGGCTACATTACACTCGATGTATCGCAGTTCGGGGTCTTTACCCAGGTGGCCAACTAACATAACTTTATTAATGCAGGAGGTATTCATAACAACAATGGTTAATTATGGACTATTTAATTAATATATTTCGCTGTAATTTGGGTGAATAAGGAGCGGTCGGCTTTAGATTCATCAAAATTTTCCTGGAGTAATTGTTTAATTTGTTTGCTATGCATTTTATCAGCTGCCATTAATAGAATGTGAAAGGATGCAACCTCTATGCTTTCAACCAGCGACAGGTAGAAAAGTATAGATAAATCCCGCAAAACCAAGTCATCAACTTGCTGGTAGTTTGCTGCGAATCCATTTTCCAAAAAATCGATTAATTCATCATGTTTTTCAATAGAAGGCTTCTCATCCAATAGCACAAATACTTCATCCATTCGGGCAATTTGCCTGTCAATATCTTCCATTGTTTCGATAATGGCATACCTCAGATCACGAAATTGTGCTTGATCTGCGAGTTCCGGTAATCTTTCAACCAAGTGTGCTTTGGCACAGTATATCCTGTTAAGGTGACTTATAAAAAAGTCTCTTAATTGTTGCGGCTCAAGGGTTAAGCCGGATGATTGCGTATTTTGATTAGGATCATTCATAAATAGATTTTTTAAGAGGCGTGAAAATTCTTTTTTATTTAACCAATGATGCTGTGTTGGTATCAATTCGTGGTACCATTTTATGAGGAAGATAATATCGCTCATAAAACTGTTTCTTATTATCCCTGTAAGTGCTAACCGCGCCCAGATGATTCATTAACTTAATGTAGTACCAGGCAAGATCTATCTGGTACGGTTTGAAGCCGCTACGGGCACTCTTAGGATACAAATGATGGTTATTATGCCATTCACCGGCAACTATGCCCGGCCAAAGCTGATTGATGGATTTATCATTTTGATTATAATCTATTCCCTCACGTTGTTTGTCCTTTCCTTTGGCATGCCCGTCATAATTGAACGTTCGCACACCTACGGCCCAAAATCCGGCGGCGCCGAATAAACTACAGGCTAAAGGGTTTCCTCCAAGTAAGTAAAACGCGCCATACCAGAAACACCAGTTTAATATCCACGATAAAATAGCGCGGTATGGGTTAACATAAGAACCCCATTTTTGGTATTGGACATAAGTATTGGCAGTAACACCGGTATGTTTCATCAATAGTTTAACTCTATTGTAGTCCCCTTCGCTTAAGTTTTTGGCTATAGGTTGATGATTAACATCCGCCAAAAAACAATAAAGAAAGCCAGCTTGCGCATTGTAAGGATCGCCGGGTTGGTCGGATTTTGAATGGTGTACGTGATGGGAGATCACATAAATTTCCTCCGGAATAACATTAATGGTTAGGTTTTGGGTGATGAAGCGCCAAAAAATATTTTTAAACTTATAAGCCCCATGTGTACAATAACGATGGTGCCAGATGGTACCATGCGTACCCATGATAACCATTCCGTAAATAAAAGCGGCAAGTATTGTCCACCAGCTTAAATAATGGATAATAAAAAACACAAAAAATACAGCCAGACACGCAACTTTTAACCAGCTAAAAAATGGAAGCCAGTTTTTGCGGGACTTCAATATGTTTAGCCGTGAAAAAAATTCCTTAAAAATTTGGCTGTTAGTTGGCCTAACCAGTTCCCCATCTTCATCTTTCCATCCATAGGAAGGGCGTTGTAATACATTATCTAAAAAAGGCATTCTAAGTTTTTTGGTGACGGAGGAAATAATCCAGTCTTTCCTGCTTACAACAAAATTACTCGAAGGGATTTTTACATCGTTGTGTAAACACACCTCTGCGGTTAGGATTATTACTTGATAATTAAATGAAGTAATGCAATGGGGTATGGTAAATGTTATTAGTTACAAACAAATAACATTAATAAAGAGGAATAAGGAAATGTGAAAACACAATACGGACATAAACAATTCTTAATGCCCCGCAAGGGGCCGCCCGCGATTTAGCTGTATATTAGGCGTTACAACTTTATAATAATACCTGCCTGACAATCCGCAACTTCTCGCTCTGCTTCTTCCCAAGTATCAAAAATCATATTGTTACCATCGATATCTGTTACAATTGCGGCGACCTGAAAAACGCTGTTGGAAAAACCGTGAGCGTGCAGGGCAAAGTCTATGGCAGTAAAGATATCGGCAGCATGGTACTGGTGAACCTGGGTGCAGCTTATCCGAACCAATTACTGACGGTTGTACTGAAAGGCAAAGCTAAAGATCTAGGTAGCCAGTTGGATAATAAAACCATTAAACGTTATTGTATGAACTTTGTATCCCTTGATTTTAACCAGCTAAACAATAGCCATTAAGCAAATTCATAGAATCACAAAGATAATAAATGCTGTTTAGCCTTAATTTCGTCTTTTTCCAGGGTTTGGTATATCGATCTAAGCCTTAGTTGTCACAATCGTTTTTAAAAAGCCATTGATCTTAACCTTGATCTTTTTAGATTGGGCCGAAGTAATACAATAACTGCTTACTTTACCGTTTTGCCATTTAAAACGCACCGTATAATTGCCACGTGCTTTTAATCCAATTACCTCGCCCGATGCTTTCCAGGCGTCGGGCAAAGCGGGTAATAATTCAATGAACCCAGCATGGCTTTGTAATAGCATTTCAGCTATGCCAGCTGCGCCACCAAAATTACCATCGATTTGGAAAGGGGGCCCGGCCGATAATAAATTGGCATATACTCCTCCGCCCGCTCCATAATTAATATCGGTTTTAAAGGTCGGCTTCATGATTTCTTTAAATAGTTTATAAGCGCGGTTACCATCGTGCAGCCTGGCCCAGAATAATTGCTTGTAGGCGATCGACCAGCTCGGCCCGTCATCACCGCGAACATCTAAGGTTTTTTTGCAGGCCTCAGCTAAATCAGGCGTGGCTTCCGTTGTAATTAAGGAAGCCGGGTATAAACCATAAAGGTGCGATATATGCCTGTGATGAATATCCGTCTCTTTATAATCTTCCAGCCACTCCATGATCCGGCCATCTTTGCTGATTCGGCCTGCCGGAGGTAACTGTTTAAGTTTAGTGTTGAGCGAATCGCGAAAGCCTTTATCCCCTCCCAGAATTCTGGAAGCGGCAATTACATTATTAAATAATTCACGAATGATCTGGTTATCGATAGTTGGCCCCTGACAGATGCTTGCTGTCTGGCCATCTGGCAAGTAGAAACTATTCTCTGGAGATGATGAGGGAGATGTAACCAGCCAGCCGGTTTGCTGATCATGTATCAACATACTGCTGTAAAACCTGGCTGAACCTTTTAAAATCGGGTAAATAGATTTTAAATAGTTTTTATCTTGAGAGAAGGCATAATGCTCCCATAAATTATTGCACAACCAGCCCGAACCCGATTTGGTTACGCCCCATGATGCGCTTTCACCGGGCTCTGTAAACCCCCAAATATTGGTAATCACGTGTGCTACCCAACCATCGGCATTATAATAAGCTTTAGCCGTACGCTCGCCATTTTTCAGCATACCTTTTACCAATTCGGCCAAAGGCAGATCAAGTTCCGAAAGGTTCGATACCTCTACCGGCCAGTGGTTCATTTGTACATTTACATCCAGATGGTAATCACCATTCCAGGGAGTTTGTATCTGGTTAGCCCATAAACCCTGAAGATTGGGCGGCAATAAGCCAACCCTTGTACTGCAAATGGTTAAATAACGACCTAACTGGTAAAACAAAACAGGTAAGCCGGTATCAGCATCAGGATTAGTTCGAAAATTGATCAGGCGCTCATCAGTTGGCACATTTTCGGCCTTGTTGTTATTAATAACTACGCTAACCCGGTTAAACAATTTATGAAAACCAGTTTCGTGCTGGCTCAACTCGACAGCATAAGATTTTGCCAATGCTGCATGGAGCAACTGATCAACTTTTTGCCTATAACCTGGATTATTAAAATTGGTGGCCGTAGAAATATAAATAATTGCTTCGGAAGCACCTTCTATAACAAGCTTATTGCCATTGACAGTTACTCTCCCATCTTTTACACTGGCCTTAACTTTTGCCAGATATTTCATCCCTCCCGTTTTTGTACCGCCCGGCAGCTGTCCATCCATTTCGATGATATGGTCAGAAGCTGTGGTCTTAGATCTTTCAGCCCTGGAAAGATCAATGGTGAAATTCAGCTGATGTAATTGATCGGCCGATAGCTTCACTATACTAACATCATCGCCAAAACTGGTCAAATATTCTCGTTTATAGATTATGTTGCCCACTTTAAAGGAACATCTGGCAATAGCATCGTTTAAAGACAATTCGCGATGGTAAGCTGTAAACTTTGGCTGGGCAGACTGTCCGTTATATTTAAAGTTAAGTGCAAGATTTCCTAATACCTGATAACAGCCAAAGGGTACTCCGCCCGAGCCTACACCTTTACAAATAAATTTCTGATCAACCAGTGCCTGTGCTTCGTTATTTTTTCCATCTGCAATTAGCTTGCGTATCTCTGGTAAGCTTTTATAAGCTTCATAATTATTGGCATCCTGCGGTGCGCCAGACCAAAGCGTAATATCATTCAGTACAATATTTTCCTGAACTACTCCCCCATCCGGCATCAAACCCAAGCGGCCGTTGCCTAACGGAACAGTTTCTTCCCAGCGAAGTGCAGGCTTATTATACCATAGCTTTAATTGCCGTGTTTGTGCATTAATGAAATGTCCATTTAAGAGGCAAATAATTGTTAGTTGCATGCATCTTTTTAAATTTAGTCCATGCATAATTTTATAATTAATGATCATTACTGGATCTGTAAAGCAGGTATTAAAAATGGTTATAAATGGTAAATAAAATTACCTGCACAATAGAAGTATAAAAATGGATTAATCTCCAAATTGGATGGATTATCTTATATCAGTATCAGTCAAATAGAACACTATGATAACTTACAATCAACTATTAATCATTATAGATAAATCAATTCAATAAAAATGTCACAACTAATATTTAGTTATTCTTAAAGAAATATACAATCCGGCAGGCATTCCCTTTACTGTCTTTGTTTTTAGAATTATCTATTGTTATTTTAAGTCTATGATCTCCGGGTTTTAACCCGTTACCTAATAGCACATACCATGGTAAGTGCAGCCAGTTGCTCCATTCGGTATATAAGTCCGTATGTTTCGTTTCAGCACCATCTATGCTATAAATGATTGTCCCGGCATCTGGACCAGAAAGTACAGCGATACCTATTGCATTTCCGCTAAACGGCAATATTAAGCTCGCACCTGGCTCTTCAGCACTCAAAACAGGTATATCAACAAAACCGTCTCGTGTACCTACGTTGTCTACAGGTTTCCAGTGCTTGTCTATTCGCCAACCGGCAACATGTTCAGCATTTTTAATATCGTAGTAGCTACCATTAGTAAAGCTGTATGTGTTAAGCTGATGTGGAAGACTATAAATTTTATTGCTTCCTTGAGCCTTTTCTTTAAAGCAGTCTTCTAAAAGAGATCTGATAGATACAAAATATAATTCCTGTCCAAATGGCGCGGGATGGAGATCTTTAAAATCATCCTGCCAGTTAAATTCATGGGCTAATAGTTTATCATATATTTCTTTCGCCAGGTTGATGGATGGCAGCTGATAATGCTCGGCAATTAATTCGTGATTGGCGATTTCAGCCGGTATTATTCCAATATTATAATCGTGTGTTTTGTTCGGGTCGGCAAATTCCATCAATACAATATCCATGGCCGGATTACTTCCTTTTGCATGGCGTACAATGCCCTCTAAATCCCTTATTTGTGTAAGGCTATCTGTTTTATTAACCCTGTCATTAACAGCAGCCTCGATAAACAGTAGATCTACCTTCCCAGAATCAAGCACATCACGTTGCAAACGAAAAGCGTGTGGCAGGCTACCTAATGATGGTATTCCGGCTATTATGAATTTAAATTTTGTTTCAGGAAATTGCGCACGCAGATAAGCACAAACTTTTTGCCGCCACCCAGGGTTAAATGTAATTGAACCTCCTAAAAATGCCACAGTTGCCTGTTTATTAGCTGTTATTTTACTATAAAAACGCCCTAAACACCCCTTACTTTATAGTAGTTGCTATATGTCAGTTGATTGTCTATCGGTTTAGCACCTATATAGATTAGTCCCGAGTTTTCATCAACATGCCTCGATTGCGCAAAAGCTGGCATGCCAGTAATAAAAAGCATAATTAATAAAAACAGAGATAACAGAACCAATTTACCGGGCATAAATAACCAATTAATTTAATCAGGCGAAGCCCGATGAGCCGGGCTTCGCTGAGCTTATTTATCGTTTAATTGTATAGCATCAGGGCTAAGATATTAGTAAAGGATTATTCCCAATCAATAACCGGGGTTCTGTTTAAGCACTCCTCCACTTAGTTGAACTTCAGTTAGCGGAATGGGAATATGTTCATTAATTCCTGCTTTAAAGTTTGGTAATAAAGCTGCAGCCCTGCCGGTTCTGATTAACTCATACCATCTACGGTGTTCACCAAGCGCAGTTTCTACACGCATTTCATGATAGATATTATCCAAAGTAACAGTACCGTAATCAGGCAAAATGGTTTGGTCGGTGTTTCCACCGCTTTTACGCGCACGATCTCTGATCTGATTAACCAAAACAGTTGCATGTGTAATATCCCCGTTATGGAAAGCGGCTTCTGCCGTCCAAAGCATCACTTGGGCAAGCTGGTAAACACGATCATTGGTTGGCCCATCGCCCGTACCACCACCATTATTGGTAGGTATTTCACTTACTTTAAGCCAGTATTTCATATTCCAGTATCCGGTTTCGCTAACTGTTGTATTGGCTACTGTACCATCTGGTAGTGATTCATTGTTTGTTATTACGGTAGCCTTAAAACGTGGATCTCCTTTTTCAAATTCATTCACCAAGCTTTGAGATGGGACTACGAAACCATATCCCCATGTATTGCGTGGCGCATCAAATAAATTGAGCAGGTTTCCGGTCCCTTTACCTGGAATATCTTCACAGTTTACTTCAAAAATTGATTCCGGCCCAAATTCTCCTGCCAAAGTCCAGTTCTTGGTTACATCAGTTGTTAAACTGTATTCGCCCGAGTTAATAATCGCATCACCAATTTGCTGCGCCTGCGCCCATTTCTTTTCCCACATATAAACTTCCAGTAATAAAGCTTGTGCAGCGCCTTTCGTTGCACGCCCAAGATCTGAAGTGGCCTGACTATTTTTATCGGGAAGGCTGTTTATAGCTGCATTAGCATCGGCTTCAATAGAAGCTAACACATCGGCCTCTGGTGATTGCGGAACATTATAATCACCATTGTCAATTGGTGATTTTATGAGCGGCACATTACCAAACAAGCGCACCAATTGCAGGTAAAAGTAACCTCTTAACCATTGCGCTTCGCCAAGAACCTGTGTCTTTAGTTTAGCATCCATGTTAATGGCGGGCACTTTTTGAAGTACCAAATTAGCCAGATAAATACCCTTAAAGTTATCACGCCATGCATTATACACATAGCCATTATCGGCTTTGGCTACAAATGTTTTCAGATCCTGGATCAAACTCTGATCAGATGCACCGCCACCACCTTTGTTGGCGTCATCAGCCATAATATCGCCGAATGATGAAGGCGAATAGCCTCCGTATGCCTGGTCTTTCATTAACCGGTAAACGTCAGTAACTGCCCTTACAGCATCGTCGCTGGTTTGGTAATAGCTTGAGGTAGATAAATGCGACGTAGGTGTTTCATCCAGAAACTTTTTACACCCGGTAAAACTGGTAAGTAAAATAACCGCAAATAATATTTTCGAATTTTTCATTGTCGTATTTTAGAATTAAACACCGATTAAAAAGATACATTAGCGCCTGCTGTAACTGTCCGGCTTTGCGGATAGATGCCCTGGTCAACACCCAGATCAAGCGTACCTCCGTTACCATTAACTCCCGTACCAATTTCCGGATCATAGCCTTTGTACTTAGTGAAAGTGAGCAGATTTTGCGCCGAACAATAGATACGAATTGATTTGATACCAATTTTACTCAACAACGTGTGCGGAAATGTATAGCCCAGCGTAACATTTTGCAAGCGCAGGTAAGAACCGCTTTGCAAATAAAAGCTTGATAATCTTGAGTTATTGTTCGGATCACTTGCGATCAGACGCGGCTGAAAATTACTGGTACCCGGCCCAGTCCAGCGGTTAAGCGCATCTGTTTGCATGTTATAGTTTGATACAAAGAAACCGTAGGTATAGTACTCATAAGCAGCTGCAATTTTGTTACCGTAAACACCCGAAAAATAAACGTTAAGGTCGAAGTTTTTAAAGTCGGCACCTACGTTAAAGCCATAGGTAAGTTTTGGTATAGGTGACCCCAAAAAGGTTTGATCGTCCTGGTTAATTACGCCGTCTCCATTCAGATCTTTAAACCTAATATCGCCAGGCCCGGTACCTGTTTGTTGTTTGGCGTGATTAGCAACATCCTGTGCCGTTTGAAAAATACCATCAGCAACATATCCATAGAAAGAAGCTGCAGAATGGCCTACTTCTGTAAGTTCGAAATTACCGGGTTTAAAACCACCGCTGTAGATCTTTTCACCATCTTGCAATAAGTCTAGAACCTTATTTTTGATGGTCGCAAAATGGACACCTGCATTCAACTTTAAATCTCTGTTGATTTGTTGATTATAGTCGGCCGAAAATTCAACACCACTGTTCTGCATGGAGCCTGCATTTTCACGCGGGCTCTGGGTAAACCCAGACTCTGAAAGGATGTTGAGGCTTAGCAGCATATCCTTAGTAGTCTTCTTATAATAATCGAAAGATCCGCTTAAACGACCATTAAATAATTGGTAGTCAAATCCTGCGTTCCATTGTTTATCTTGCTCCCATTTTAAGTTAGGATTTGGCAAGCCTCCAGGTTCAGATGTTGGTACTGCAGTTGCAGGGTTACCTAATGCATAATAATTATTATAAATAACTGCCGAATAATCATAGTAACCAACCGGTGCCTGGTTACCTACAATGCCCCAGCTTCCGCGAAATTTCAAGTAAGTAAGTGCATTGTTTTTAGGGAAAAATGATTCATTCGTCACATTCCAGCCTGCAGCTACTGAAGGGAAATTACCATAACGGTCGTTTGTTCCAAATTTCGATGAGCCATCGCGGCGGATGGTTGCAGTTAAATAATAAGTGCCTTTATAATTGTAATTTAACCTGCCAATGTATGAGAGTAAATCCCATTGCTGCTGGCTACCGCCTACCTGTTGGTTACTGATCCCGGCATCCAGGTATTGCAGGTAAGGATCATTACCTGGTTGGCCCTGGTCGTAACCGTGAATATAATTATAGGTAAAACGCTCCATAGAAACGCCAGCCAATACGGTAAAGTGGTGATCTTTATGAATATTGAAATCGTAAGTAGCGGTGTTATCCCAGGTCCAGTTTGTTGCGTTATCCTTTTGCTCATAAACACTTGGGTTAGTGTTTCTGAAATTTGGCGCTACATCATAAGTAGGTGTAAACTGTTTATCATCCGAAAACTTAAGGTCTGTGCTGTATGATGTTTTTAAAGTTAATCCCTTGATAGGCTTGTACTGCAAATAAGTATTAGCTAATAGCCCCCAAACATTATAGGGATGGTTATCAACCAAATAATTGATCGTAGCCAGCGGGTTAATGATATCAGAAAACTTTGTAGCTGAATAGTTACCATTGGGTAGTTTTACAGGGATAGTTGGATCCTCTGCAAAAGAGGCATTAACCAGGTTGCCATTATTTTCCACATTAGAATTGGTGGTTTTATTGATGGCAAAACTTTCACCAAACTCCAGGTTAGGTTTAAGGTTAAAAGTAAGATTATTAGATACATTCAGGCGTTTATAGTACGAGCCCTGCATAATACCGGTTTGATCCAGATTACCTCCGGCCACACGGTAGGTCATTTTATCGCTGCCGCCACTTACTGCTACACTGTAATTGTGCGCATAACCAGTCCTGAAAAGTTCTTTCTGCCAGTCTGTAGTTTGCGTGTATTGTGATGGATCGCCAAACGGATTACTTTGCCCGGCATTATTATATGCCTCTGTATTTAATTTTACATAATCCTGTGCATCGAGCATATCCAGTGTTTTTCTAACATTAGAAATACCCTGATAAGTGCTTAAAGTAATTAAAGGCTGATCTTTATTACCGCGTTTGGTTTTAATTAAAATAACACCATTTGCACCTCTTGAACCGTATATGGCCTGTGCAGAAGCATCTTTCAAAATATCGATCGACTCTATATTTTCAGGGTCGACAATGTTAATATCATTAGAAGCCAAGGGGATACCATCTACCACGTAAAGCGGGTCTGAATTATTGATTGATGTAAGCCCGCGTATACGAACCTGCGGTGTTGAACCTGGTGCGCCTGAGTTTTGGATAATTTGTACGCCCGGTGTTTTTCCTTCCAATGCTATACCAATATTTGAACCTGGTTCGTCTTTCAAGGTATTTGCGCTTACCGATGAAATGGCTCCGTTTATATCGCCTTTACGCTGGGTACCATAACCAACCACCACTACTTCATTTAATGATGATGGCTGCTCGTGCAGGCTCATATCTATCTGCGATTTTCCACCGACAGACACTTCCTGGGATGCAAAACCAATAAATGAAAACACCAATATTGCATCATCCTCTGCTTTGATCGAATATTTACCATCAGCGCCGGTTACCACACCGTTGTTAGTTCCCTTAATCTTTATCGTTACGCCCGGAAGTGATTTACCTTTATCATCGGTTACTACACCAAAAATGGTAATCAGTGTTGCTTTCTGTATGGCATCCTGTGCGCGGGGCTGAACAATTACGGTATTCATATTAAGCGTATAGGTTAGCGGCTGACGATCAAAGCAAGCCTTCAATACGTCATCTAACGAGGCCTGCTGAAACGAAAAGCTTACAGTTTTAGCCATGTTCAGCATATCACTGTCATATAAAAAATTGTACCCACTTTGTTTGCGAAGTTTCTTAAAAACGTCCCTCAAAGAAGCATCCCTGACAGTCAGGTTGATCTTTTGAGCGTAAGACGCAGCGCTAACCTGAAGGAAACAAGCAGTCAGCAGGATAAATATTAGTTTCATGATCAATAGCGATTTGAACAGGACACGGCTATGCCGTATGCATATAAATGCATGAATATTTTTATACATTTGATTTAAGGTTTTTGAATAATTGGTTTCGACACGATTAATTTGAAATCCTGAGTGCCTTTGGCATTTAGATCAGGGGCGCTCCACCGCTCCTGGTCTTATTTTTTCAGGATGTCATCTTTTATTTCATTGGTAAAATTTATGGCATCACAATAATCCTCCTCCCCTCTATTTTAAAGTGCACAGATCCTGTCAGTTCGAGCGATTTTAATACCTGTGAAACATCATCAAAGCACGATACCGTACCGCCGAAATTCTTCCGCTTAAACTGTTCCGGGAAAACCACATCTACATCGTACCATCTCGAAATGCGTTTCATAATGGTTTGAATATCTTCATTGTTAAATGCAAAAAATCCATTTTTCCAGGCCACAACGTCGTCAACGTCTACATTGCTTACCTCAAACCCGGTTTGCGATGTATTTAATAGTCCCTGCTCACCCGGTTTCAGCAGCACCTCATGCGCATTGTAACTTAGCTTTACAGAGCCTTCAAGTAAGGTGGTTTTAACCGCTTTTTCGTCATTGTAACCCATAATATTAAAGTGGGTGCCCAACACACGCACAGTGATACCATTTACAGTTACCAGAAAAGGCTTGGATGGATTTTTGGCAACCTCAAAATAAGCTTCGCCAGATAACTCTACTCTTCGTTCCTTACCTGTAAAGCTGGCAGGATATTTTAACGAGGTGGCCGAATTAAGCCACACGCGTGTACCATCAGCCAATTCCACCTGGTACTTACCGCCGCGTGGGGTAGTAATTAAGTTAAATGCGGTTTGTTCCGAAGATGCGTTATCGTCAGTAGTATATTTGAGCAGTCCTTCTTGAACTTTATCAACCTTTATCCCCGATTGCACGGCTAAAGTACCGTTGGCGGCGCCATTTAATGTAATAACAGAACCATTAGCCATAGTAAGATAAGCCTTGTCACTACCCGGTACAATTTTTTTGCTTGGCTGAGCCATTGCATAAACAGGTTGTTGTTGCACTCTATTTTCTGATACTTTCCACAACCCAAACCCTATAGAAAGTAAAATCAATACAGAAGCAGCTACGCTGAACCACCTGCCCGCATACCAAGTATGATGGGCGCCTCCTTCATAACCGATGCTTTCCTGCAATTTGTGCTGTAAAGTATTGAATAGTTTTTTCCTGTCTCCCAAATCATTTCCCCAACTGTCGTCCGGCATACTCATATCGTCCTCGTATGCTTCCAACTGTTTAATTTCTTCGGGCGTACACTGTCCTTCTAAATATTTTTTATAAAGAGTTATAAACTCATCTTTTCCGATCATGAAAATTTATAATGGTGGTCTGTAATAATATAGTATTCAAATTGCCTTAACACTCCCGAAAAATATTTTTTATTTTTTTGTCAATATTTCCTTAGCAAATAGTTTCTTTTTTTAAATTTGGAAACCAGTTATCCTATCCCAAACCAATTATCTTACTGAAAACCAAGTGCTATGCTATTGTCAAAAAAAGACGATATCGATTTGTGGAATGCCGTACGTAATGATGACCTTTCGGCCTTCAACGAGCTTTTTGCACGTTATTGGGACAGGCTTTATAAGGTTGCTTTTCAGCGCTTGCAGGATGAGAATACAAGCCTTGAAATTGTGCACGACATTTTTTTGAGCTTATGGACACGGCGTGAAACTTTGGTAATTAATAAAGTTCCTAATTTCTTGCTGACTTCTGTCAGATACCAGCTTTACAGCAGGCAAAAGGCTGCGAAACTATCTATTGCTTACAAAGCAGATTTGTTTGACACCAGCGAATTTGCAGAGCAAAACGCCGGTGAGATGCGGATACAAAACATAGAACTGCAAAAACAACTGGACGAATATTTACATAAACTTCCAGAGCGTTGCCAGGAAATTTTCTTGCTTAGCCGCATGCATCACCTTAGCAATTTGGAAATTGCGGAAAGATTGGGCGTTTCTAAAAAAACTGTAGAAAACAACATCGCAATTGCTTTAAAATACCTGCGTTTAACCTTCCAAAAAACAGGCTCACTAATGCTGTTATTACTGTTACACGCAATTAAATAAAAACAAAGAGTTAGCCTTATTTTATGGTGATCACTTTTGTAAAATTGATTTGATCTGCTGCGCTGCCAACCTGTAATTCAAACGCTCCAGGCTCAACTACATACATCATTTTTTCATTATAAACACCAAGTTCTGAGACCGGTATTTCCAGATGGATCTTTACTGTTTGTCCCTTCCTGATCAATTCTTTTTTAAATGCTTTTAATTGCTGCACAGGGGTAGCTACTGAACTAACTCTATCATGAACATACAACTGCACCACTTCTTTACCATCCATATTGCCGGCGTTCTGCACATTAACATCCAATTTTATGGTGTCTTTGGCGGTTAGTACAGAGTCAATAACCTTGCAACCGGTATATTTAAAAGTGGTATAACTTAATCCATAACCAAAGTCCCAAAGCGCGTCTGGATGGTCAAATATATAATGCCCTTTTGGGTGCTCCGTACTACCAGGACTATCGAAAGGCTCATTCCTGTCAGTAGCAAAGTGGTTATAGTAACTTGGCGAATTACCCGTACTTCTTGGAAACGACACATTAAGCTTACCGGATGGGTTAACAGCCCCGATCAAAATATCGGCCAGTGTGCGGCCTTGCTTTTCGCCTCCGTACCACTGCACAAGCACGGCATTGGCGTTTTCTTTTACCCATGGCATGGCCAGTGGCTTGCCTGATATAAATACAACAATGAAAGGTTTCCCCGTTGCCTTTATCGCTTTTAATAAATCCGCTTGTACACCCGGTAATTCGAGCGAACTCAGGTCAAAGCCTTCGCCAGCGGTTGAATTTAGCGGGTTACGACCCAGGAATGTACTGCGCGTTCCAATAGCCACAATGGCTATATCACTGGCCTCAACCGCTTTAATTGCTTCAGAAATACCAGATTTGTCCCGGCTCCACCAATCACAACCCTGGGCATAATTTAGCTTAACTCTATTGCCGGTCACCTCCCTGAGTCCCTGTAAAAGTGTAGTGCCTTCTTTTGTATCACGACCGGTCCATGAATAATCACCAAAAACAGCCTGGTCTGCATTAGGGCCAATAACAGCAATCGATTTATATTTTGATAAATTAAGCGGCAAAATATTGTTCTCATTCTTAAGCAATATGGCGCTTTCATCAGCCACTTCTTTTGCAATGGCGATATGTTTTTCGCTCCGTACTACTTTGGCGACTTTATTAGGATCACCATAGGGATTGTCAAATAAGCCAAGTTGAAATTTAACCGTAAGAATGCGACGGACGGCCTGGTCTATGTATTTCATATCAATGCGCCCGCTTTCTGCCGATTTTTCGAGTGTTTCGTAAGCGCCGTCAACATCTAAGTCAACACCTGCCTCTAGTGATCTAATCGCTGCCTCCTCACGAGTGTTTACTGCATGATGAAATGTTTGCAGGCGTTCAACAGATCCCCAATCCGAATAAACATAGCCTTTAAAGTCAAGTTCGCCACGTAAAATATCGGTCATGTAATAAGCTGAACCACTAACCGCAACCCCATCATAAGAACTATAGCAAGACATTACCGCCAATGGATTAGCATTGGCAATTACCTTTTTAAAAGGATACAAATAAAGGCTACGCATATCGCGCTCTCCGCCGCTTACATTAGCACAGTTTAATCCGCCCGACGGCGAGCCATGTGCCACAAAATGCTTTGGCGTACAGGTGATATTAAACGATTGATACCCATTTATAAAAGCAGTACCCATTTGCGAGATCAGGTATGGATCTTCCCCAAAGGTTTCCTCTACCCGGCCCCATCGAAGCTCCCGGGCAATATCCAACACCGGCGATAGTATCTGGTGGATGCCAATTACATGAGCTTCCTCGCCTGCGGCGGTTGTCATTCTTTTAATTAATTCGGGGTTAAAAGTGCTCCCCTGTGCCAGCTCGTGCGGAAAGATGGTACAATTATTTTGCAGGATGCCTTCGATGCCTTCAACGGCCGTAATTAATGGGATGCCCAAACGCGTTTTTTGCAGCATATACGTTTGAAGTTGCTGATACATACTGGCACAATCCTGCGCATTCATACTCATTTCGTGTGTACAGCCAAAACTTTCCCCCTTGAAAATCCGGTCTATTTCGTCAGTTTTTCCGGCAGCGCGATTTTCCAGCTGTTCTACTTTTTCTTTGAGGGTCATGCGCTTTAACAGGTCTTCCACACGTGCCGCAACAGGCGCATTCTTGTTTTTATAAACCAGAGTGTCTTTGTCAATACTATTTGCAGCATAACTGCTGCAAATAGTAAGTGATAAGGTAATTAGGGTAAATATCTTTTTCATTTAACAATAGTTGTGTTGTAGCGGCTCCCGTACAAAAAATAAATGTAGTGGATATGTATTATTTGCGCTCGTTTAACTGAATAATTACACTGCTGCTGCCTGAGTTTACTTCTGGATTAAAACCTATCTTCATCAGAAAATCCCCCGAGAATATCTGGCCGCTTTTGACATTTGAGTTGCTGCCGGGATAAAGGTTAATCTCTTTTACGCTATATTTCTTTGAGGGGTCAAGGCCTTTCAGCAGTATCGGACCTTTGCTGCCTTCGTCATAACGATTATTGACCAGGTAATTGAACATTATTGCCGAAGTTTTATCTGTATTCACATACATCACCGAGGCAACACTTTCTTCCCTGGGATCTGATAAACGATATTGGTCTCCCTGCCATACAATTGGCCTGATCTGGTTATAAGTTGCCACTGCATCCTGGCAAAATTTAAGATCATTGGCCCCTAATTTACCGATCACAATATCAAAACCCATTTTACCCATCATCGCCGCATCAACCCGGTATTTCAATGGTTGTTTGCCCCAGTCGGTCACATGATTGGCGCTAGCAATCGCGGGATAGAAATAAGAGTATTCCCATTGGATAAAGATGCGTTCCAGCGGATCGGTATTATCACTTGGCCAGTATTCTGTAAAGTATTGTAAAGCGCCATAATCTACCCTACCACCGCCACCAGAACATAACATCATGGGGACTTGCGGATATTTACCCCTGATGCGCTGTAACACATTATAAAGTCCGCGCACATAGTCTACATAAAACTGTGATTGATCGTGTTTTAGGTGTGATGAATAGGCATTATAGATTACCGCATTACAATCCCATTTAATATAAGCCAGTGCCGGGTCTTTGATAAATAACGAATCAACGACGTGATACACAAAGTCCTGTACCTGTGGATTACTGAGGTCCAGTACCAATTGGTTACGGAAATAATATTCATCCCGATTAGCTTGTTTCACCACCCAATCTGGATGTTTGCTGTACAGCGTACTTTTAGGGTTTACCATTTCTGGTTCTATCCAGATGCCGAACTTAACGCCATCGTTTTGTGCTTCTTTAGCAATTGAAGCAATCCCGTTAGGTAGTTTTTTGCGGTTCTCCTGCCAGTCGCCCAATCCGGCATGGTCATCATTGCGGGGGTACTGGTTACCAAACCAGCCATCATCCAGTAGAAACAGATCTACACCAAGGTTTTTAGTATCTTTCAACAACCCGGCAAGTTTTTGTTCGTTGAAATCGAAATAGGTAGATTCCCAGTTGTTTAGTAAGGTTAACCTTGTTCCTTTGCCATCAAGTAGTTTATAATTGCGTGCCCAGCTTTGCATATTGCGGCTGGCTTCTCCTTTGCCTTTATCAGAGAAAGTATATACAAATGCCGGTGTAGTAAAATCTGTATTAGGTTTAAGCTGATAGGGTGATGCATAATTATTAATCCCTGAGATGATCCTTAAGTTATCTTTCGGATCTACTTCAAAATCAGTCCTGAAGTTGCCACTCCATTCCAACGCGCCATAGAGAACCTGGCCTTCGTCCTCAGTAGCCGGTTTATCCAGCGAAACCATAACTACTGAAGGCATAAACAGGTTGGCACGGGTTCCCAGTTTAGAATCGAGTGTTTTGATGCCGTGAGTAAGCTGCGTTTCTTCCGGGCGCATTTCTTTAGCCCAATCGCCATGATACTGGCGCAGCCAGTAATTGTGGGCTTTCAGATTAAGATTAGCTGATGCAAATTTTTGCAGTACCACACTACCTTTTTCCTGGTGCCTGACCACACTCCATTGCTCGATTACATTTTCCTTATAATATGATTTATAATAAAGTGTTACTTCGAAGTTATAAATAGGGTCTTTAAGCTGAACGGTTAATAACGATACATCGTCACTAACCTTAGTTGTGGCATGGCTCACATATTTCAAGTCGAGCGAATTGTTGCCGTCTGCATGAGTTACTGTAATGGCCGGCTCCAGCAGGTTTCTTGAACCAGACGGTGTATATGCCGAGTTAAACATTACATTATAATCATTAGGTTCTTTGTATACGGCCGGCAGCTGGTTGTAATCGGCATTGTTATCCAGCTTTTTGCCCAGATAAATTGTATTCAGGTCTTTCTGCCCGGTTACCTGTAATACTACTGCTGTATTTGCTGTTTGTATCGGAATGATAGTTTGTGCGGTGGCAGCATTGACGCACAGTGAGAACGCTATTAAAATGGTTCCGGGGAAAGACTTGTTTATATTCATAAAAGGTTATTTCTATCTGCGGTAATTTACATTTACTTACCGTCCAATTATTTAGTAATATGATTATTGTAGGGTTCGGCTGTTAATTTGATATTATCGCCTGCTACCAGATCGCTATCAAATGAGATCTCCACTTTTCGGTTCTCTCCGTTCATTAGCGAGAAATAGTTATCGCTCATAATAGCCGGCAAGATCTGCTCGCCGGTTGAGGCCTTTGTCAGCATCAATCTAATGCCAAATGCAGCTGATTGAGACGAAGCAGGATTAGTAACATCAGCGATGACATAGGTATGGCCATCCGCTTTTCTGGTTTGATAATGCAGTTGCAAATTAACTTTTTTCAGAGTGTTTAAAGCTGTATAATCCTTACGCTTATTACCACGCCAGTAAAGGTTATCTGATATCAGCTTACCATATTCATTGGTTAGCTTTAGCTTGATAAAATGTACATCACTTAAGCCCGTACTGGCAACATCACCCTGATAAACTTCAAAATCATATAGTGAATAACCCCACCAGCTGCCCCGTTCAATGCCATGCATCCTAACATAACGTGCCGATACTTCAGGAAAGCCTACTTTCTGCCACCCTACTCTACCCTCGTCGGTTTGGTAAACCTGGTGCCAATGTGAATTATCACTTGAAACCTCAATTTTGAAAGTTTTACCGTATGCATCTTCCCAATTTAAGCCTACGCCATTTACAACTTCTTCTTTACCCAGATCAACAGCAATCCATTCATCGTCGTTAGATTTGCTTGCCCAACGCGTACCGCTATTACCATCATTAGCATTAGCCGGATCGTTATCTGGTGCCGATGAGGCAAACATATTTTTCCCTTTCGCCAAATCAAACTGATCGGCATTAAAATTCATTTTAAATACTTCTAAGGCACTGTTAGATGGCGACGTAAGCTGCATTGATTTGCTGTATTGCTTCACTAATCGGCCATCCAGGTTATAAACCTCGGCAGTTGCGGTAAGGCCGGATACATCGTCACGCGAAGTGTTTACTACCTTAATCGCATTACTTACCGGGTTCCATTGAATATGCACCGGCTCACAGGCTTTTTTAGCACCGAAGTAAGCCCCTGTCAAGTCATAATAGTAATCATAAGTTTGCCAAACCATTGACGGATACGCAGATTGGCTCATCCAGGTCATAATACCTGATGCATCCTCGCCCATGTGGTCAAGCCAGCCTTCGTACATGGCTTTGTTACTTTCTACGTTCACAAACTGGGCTTTGCGGCAATAGTCTTCAATATCTTTCGGTGCACCATAACCCTGCGAGATCATCTGATCATACTGATCGGGGCCGGCATTAAAAGCGCCCGGACCAAAGAAATGCTGGTTCCACATCTCATTACGGGGCCATTGTTTGTCCTTCGGCATAAATTTCTTAAAGCTCTCAAAATTTACGAATACCGCTGTGCCTAACTCTGTTCGTAATCCCCAGCCTTTGTTACCACCCAAACCTGTTGGGTAGGCCGTAAAGTAATAACGGGGATCTTTAGCCATCCATGGGCCAGAGCCAGTCAAGCTTTCAGCATGGGAGTTTGGCTGATAAAACCTGTCGGCGGCATCAAAAACTCGTACATCTTCTCTTAACCAATTGTTTAATGGCGGTTCGGGCCAGCCTTCATTATCAGCACACCATATAGCTATTGATGGGTGGTTTCTGAAACGTTTAATTTTCTCAACAGCGTTGGCATTAAAAGCATTAATATCGGCAGGTAAATTAGGGTTTGAATTAAGCCAGAACTCATCCCATATCATGATACCGTATTTGTCGCAAGCTTCATAGAATTCCTCATCAGTGGTAGAGCCTATCCAATTGCGGATCATGTTAAAGTTCATTTCCTTATGCAGGCGAATCTTGGTGTCATATTCGGCACCATGGCAGCGAAGCATGTATTCAGACATCCCCCAATCGCCCCCTTTGATAAAAACCGGGGTACCATTAATAGCCAGGTGCAGTACATGCCCGATAGTATCATAACTATAGCGTTTGATGCCGAATTTGATATCCTGCTCATCCGATACATTATTATCAATCAATAATCTCAAATGCAGATCATACAAATTTGGATCACCATAACCATTTGGCCACCAAAGCTTTGGACTATTAATCATTAATTGCTCAAAATCGCGTTTGGTCAATTTAATATCACTAAGGTTACCGTGGTTAACATGTACCTTTTGTGAGAATTTAATATTGCCGGGCATAATTTCGCCCTGCAGTACCCCGTCAATATTTTGGTTTGTGTTGTTTTTTACCTGTAACGCGATTGATAAATCAGCCCTGGCATTTGTTGGCAATTCGGCACGTATCCATGGGTCTTGCATGGTTAGGTCACCGCTGCAGCTTAGGTAGACCTTGTCAGTAATACCAGAATTTAGCCCCGGCACATACGGCATCCAGTCCCAACCTGCACTCGATACATAATTGGGGCTGCCTACATTGGCCAACGGTTGTAAAGGTGGATAAACCAGTACGGTTAAAATGTTTTTACCTTCTTTTTTCGCAATTGTAGTAACGTCAAACTTACCGCGAATCATGAAACCATCCATCGTGCCCAGTAATTCGCCATTCAAATACACATCGGCACGGCGGTTTACACCGATAAAATTTAGCCAAATGCGTTTCTGAGCGTAAGTGGCAGGTATTTTAATTTCTGTACGGTACCAGAAATTACGATCATATTTTGCACGATCAACTTTATAAATATTATCACCAAAATTGGGGTCTTTCTCTATACCTGCATTAACATACGAGGTAAAAACAGTACCCGGTACAACTGCTGGTATCCAATTTTGAACTATAAGTGATGGATCAGATGGATTTTTATTGACTTCGGCTTCGGCCTTTACATACCACACCTGCTTTTTTGAACTGGCGAGGCTAATGGTATCAGACTGTGCAAAAACACTAACTGTCAAAAAGACATTTAGTAAAAAGAATAGTAAAAATTTACCTGGCAAAGAATTGGTTTTTAACATGATGTAGCGGTTAGCGTATTAAATGAATAGCGGTAGCTTGTACCGTTACTACATAAGTATCCAAACATGGCAATCACTCCCGAAAATTGAAATAAAAATTTATCAGGAGTGATTACAGACGGTTCATGCTTAATTTTACAGTCTTGGAAATTAGTGACTGAATAAGTTTTCTTCCAATTCCTCTAATGTCTGCCCCTTGGTTTCATTCACTCTTGCTTTGATAAAGAAAAAGCCGAGCAAGCAAATGGCCGCGTACAAATAGAACGGGCCGTAGGTACCTAGGTATTTTGCCAGGATTGGAAACGTAAATACCAACACAAAGTATGCCCCCCAAAGCGAAACTATTGCCACCATAGAAGCAGCCCCGCGTATCCGGTTAGGAAATATTTCGGAAATAAGCACCCAGGTAACCGGGGCCAGCGACAGGGCATAGATGCTAATAGCCGCCATAACTGCAACAGATATCAAAATTGTAGCTGCATGTGTTTGCAGCAGAAATGCCAATATTAAATACAACACGGCAAGGCCAATTGCCCCAATTAACATTAACGGACGCCGGCCCAGACGATCTACCAGCCACATGGCCAAGAGTGTAAATATCAGGTTCACTAATCCTATAACTACTGTTTCAAACAATTGGTGATCGAGATTTGCACCTACTGATTGAAAAATAGTAGAGGTATAATTAAAAACGACGTTGATACCACATAACTGCTGAAAAATAGCCAATACGATACCAATAACGACAGCCGGGCGCACCGATTTATCAAACACGGCTCTTAGATTTACATGAGTAGCGCCGCTTAAAGATTTGACGATATCGCTTTTGGTTTGCCCGGCAAATTCTGCTGAGCCGATCTTGTTCAGGATCAATCGTGCTTTTTCCATTTGGCCTGCTTTAATTAGCCATCTGGGGCTTTCGGGCAACCAGATTACACCAAATAAAAACACTAAAGATGGTATGGCTCCCAATCCAAACATCCATCGCCAAGCGTTAACACCTTTATCAGCCAGGTAATAATTAACCAGATTGGTAATTAATATCCCGATAACCACAGTTAGCTGATTAATGGCAACATTACGTCCCCTTACCTCAGCTGGTGAAACTTCGGCAATATACATTGGGCAAAGCATGGAAGCCATACCCACACCAATGCCGGCCATAAAGCGCATGGCCACAAATACCGGCAGTGCAGATGAAAGTGCGATGGCAATAGATGAGACAGCAAAAATAGATGCTGCCATCATCAGGCCTGGGCGGCGTCCATATCGCTCACCAATTCGCCCGGCAAACAGGCAGCCCACAATACAACCGAGCGCAAGGGAACCCGTTAAAAACCCCTCCCAGGCTGCACTAAGTTCAAATTGTTTGCGAAGAAATGGTAAAGCCCCGGAAATGACCGCAAAGTCGAACCCGAATAAATAGCCGCCCAAAGCGGATATAAAGGATATACCCAGAACGTACGTTTGTTTATATGTTGCTTTCTGCATTTTTTTGTTTTCAATAACAGGCCTTTGTGCTTCTAAATTAGTGCTCCTCGACTCCAATAGCATATATTGTTTTTGTTTTGTAATGATCTCCCGGATATAAATAAGGCTTTGGGAAGCCCGGGTGATTGGGCGCATCCGGATAAAACTGCGTTTCTATGGCTACTGCACCATGCTGACCATAAGGTATACCTTGAGAGCCTATAATTTTGCTGTCCCAGGCATTCGCAGTATAGATCTGTACACAGGGTTGATCTGTATAAACCTGCACGAACCTGCCTGAATCAGGATCGGTAAGCGTCACGGCTAATTTTGCTTTGCCTTCCTCATAATCGTTAAGTATAAAATTATGATTATAACCACTATCGTCAGAAAAATCGCCGATGTTATCGCCAATAATTTTCGCCGTTTTAAAGTCTAAAGAGGTAGCTGCCACAGTACAAATTTCTCCGGTCGGTAAATGGGCATCTGTCTTTGCTGTATAGTAGTCAGCGTTGACTTGTAATACGTGCCTCAGAATATGAGGCTCATCAAATCCGCTCAGATTGAAGTAAGAATGATTAGAAAGACTAACCGGTGTAACCTGGTCTGATACTGCATTGTAAGTTATAGCAAGCAGGTTATCTTCATCCAGTGTATATTTAATCTGCGTCCAGAGGTTACCGGGATATCCTTCTTCGCCGTCCAAACTCAGATACTCCATTATTACACCAACCTGATCTTGTTCTTTTATTAGATTTTTAATTACCCATACCTTTTTACTGAAACCCTCCGCTCCTCCATGCAAATGGTGCGCACCGTCGTTTTTTGATAATTGAACGGCTTTATTATTTAACTCAAATTGAGCATTCGATATTCTGCCGGCATAGCGGCCGAGGATGCAGCCCAAATAATAGGGATTATCTCTGTAATCGCCGATATCTTTGAACCCGGCTACAATATTACGTTTCACTCCGTATTGATCGGGCTGATCAATACGGATTATAGATGCGCCGAAATTGGTCAGTCGAACGGTTATATTGTCATTGGACATTTCAACTTCGTATACGTAATCCTCCGGAAATTCCGGGCTTCTTACGCTTGATATATTTAGTCCGCTCATTTTATTCAATATAAGATTGATTGAGCTGACTGAAATAATCCACCATTGCTAAATGCAACGCGGCCCCCTGGTGATTAATATCCATTGCCAATACTTTTTGCAACTTACCTTTTCCTTTTTCAACATCGCCGAGACCAAGATACCCAAGGCCGATCAGATAATTACAGAAAATTACATTTCTGCGGTTAATGTCTACATCAAACACCAACATGTCGGGTAGCGATACGGCGAAGTAATCGATTTTAACATCGTCGTGAAGGTGCTTTTCACCAAATTCAATAAAGCGGTTAAAAATTGCGTTAGCCCTATCGAGTTCTCCCAGTTTTTGCCAGGCCAATGCCTGATAAAGTATTTTGTCGGGTTGTGCGTCATTATAGTAAATAGCTTGTACAGGCTCGCTGTTACCTATGGTAGCAGCTACGAATTTCTCCTTGGCAAGTTCATTGCGCTGCATCCCCTCATAGGTACAGCCTAATAAATAATTGATGTCATTTTCCGGTACGCCATACAGCTTACCCTCACCCAAATTTTCCGGATATTGCTGCGCTGCAATCAGATAAGAAACAGCTTGTTCAAAATTTTCATTTGAAATTTCCTGCTTTGCCAGTTCAATAAGGCATAGCAAGTATTGGCCCACCACTTTTCCTTCACCACCCTCCCATGGATGAAACTTACGCAGTTGTATTGACTGCAATGCTTCCTTGTATAGTTTTAGATTGTTATAAAGTGTAATCCGTTCCAGGTAAAGATCATCTCTTTGTTCTACAAGCTCCGTATAATGATCAAGCAGATCTAACCGCTGTTTAGATGATTTCCCCGTTACTTTATATAACTGATCCAGCTCCATTAATATGCGGGCATCCTTTGGGTCAAGCGTGAAAGCCTTCTCCATTGCTTCAAGCGCTTTTTCTGGCCGTTGCAATTTGTTGTAATAGGCTAATGATAGGTTGCGGTGCACAGTTGGGAAAGTATCATCGAACGCAGACGATTGCTCCCAACAGGAAATGGCTTCATTGTACTGGCGCTTATCGTACCAAAGGTTTCCTAACAAATAGTTAGCAATAAAATCCGAGGGATTAGCTTCAATAGTCGCTTTCAGGATAAGCACCTCTTCTACCTTATTGGGGAAACAGAAATCCGGTGTTTTTAAACGCCCCTGGTTAAAGAAGAATTTAGCTATCTGATCATTGCCTGATTTTTTAGAGAACCAACCCCGGTAATAGTCTGCTAATGGGGTATTTGTTTCATTATTCTCTTCATATTTATCAATCACTTCAATACCTTCATCATAGCGGCCTGCATTACTGTAAGCTAATGAAAGTTCAAGGTAATTATTTATCTCTCCGCGCATTAAGCCCAAGAGCTGGTATATGATCTCACCGGCCTTATCTTTATCTGATTCAACCAGATAACTTTCGAAAAGGCACCCGAAATTAAATGGATCAATCTCTAGCGACGATGTTATCCAATCAGTTGCTTCCGCCAATTTACCAGTAATACGAAGCAGGATCGCCTTTAAGTGACGCGCCGAAAGGCTATGGTAATTACGAATAAGGGATTTCTCTACATGTGCCAACGCCAGATCAAAGCGGCCTTGCGAAGTAGCAATTCGAGCCAGCTCTAAAAACGCGCTGTGTTGCTGAGCATCATTCCAGGTGGCTTTAAAAAAAGCATCATAGGCTTCGTTAAGTTTATCCTGAAATCTCAGGCTCAGGCCCAGGTTAAAATATGGCTCACTATCATAAGGGTTTGGGTTTCTGAGTGTGATGGATTTGATTGCTGTTCTAAAATATTCTTCTGCTTTTTCAAACTGCCCGCGTTTCAACAAAAGCAATCCAATAGCATTATTACTTCTAATATCTTCAGGGCTTCTTCTCAGCGCCTCTCCATAATAATCCATCGGATTATAGGTGGCATGGCGATATTGCTCCAGGTGAAGGCCATTTAAAAACAACTCTTCTACTTGTTCTATTTCCTGAGGTGCTTTAGCCACAGTGGCCGCGGCTGGTATATCATGGTCTTTTAATAGCTCCGGTTGGTAGCTAACCAGCTCTTGTCCGTCGGCATTGCTTACAATTACCTGCCATTGAGTATCGTCATCCGGTGCATCAAGTGGCACATGTCCTTCAAAAATACGATCAGGTGCTATATTGGCATTTATACAGTAGATCTCTTTTCCATGGTAAAATGCTTTAATATGGGCATTGGGATAAGCGGCAGTAACATACACCTTGAAGCTTAGGCTAAGATTTGTTAATTCAACGCTAAGCATGGCTTCTTTTGTTGCATTTTTCACTACACCAATCTGTGCATAAGGCATAAAGTACTGCTCAAATGATTTGCCTTCATTAGGATTCAGCCATGAAAAATCGGGTTGATTATCTGTGAACACACCCGTCATCAGCTCAATATACGGGCCATCTTCATCTGTAAGGTTCCTGTCCCAGGCAAAGCCAAAGTCTCCATTGCCCCAGGTCCATTGCTTTTTGCCGGGTGACACATGATGGTCTGCCACGTGCAGCATCCCCGCCTGTGTATCATGCTCATAACATCCCATAAAATCATATTTAGACTGAATGGCCATGTATGAAGTTGGTACCGGGATATTTTTATAGCGCGAAATATCTGTTCCCGGTGCATAGTCTACTTTGTAATAAGTACCTGTAGCGATTGGGAAATCAGAAACATCGCGCTTACCATGATCAAAAACCGCGTAAACATCAGGCGGAAATATAGATTGGTAATGTTCATTCACTTTTACAGCAGGATTAGCCCACCACAAAAAGGTTTGCGGAAAAGGTGTTGGGTTAAACAACTTACCGCTGATTTCCAGATAAGCTTTACCCGGATAAAGCGTAAAACCGGCCATACCCTTGGTACGGAACATAATTTCATGCTCATTTACCCAAACGGTTTTACTACCATCTGTATTTTCCTGAATTTTATAATCAACCGGCGAAAACGTACTTGGTCGATGATGTTGCGGCCAGTTAAATTCGATACCGCCAGATATCCACGGGCCTGCTAAACCAACAAGTGCAGGCTTAATTACCTGGTTATAATAAACAAAGTCCCTGTTCCGGATCTTATCATAAGCTCGTTGTATCCTTCCGCCAAGCTCTGGCAGTATCATAACTTTTAAATATTCATTTTCAAGAAATACGGCGGTATACTCGCGGTCTTTCTTTTCATCTTCAATCTTTTCGATTACCGGATGCGGGTACACAACGCCGCTGCTCCCCTGATAAACTCTCTTTTCCAGAAACATCGGATTCTTTTCCGGTTTTCCTGTCCCATAAGTCGGAATGTTGATTGGCTCCACCCAAGCTTTTACTTCCATAGTTTTAATGTATTTTTATGTATTTAATATGTTAGTTGACGGGTACCAGCCTGATCATTTTTGCATCGCCGGCCGGCACATTAATGGTAAATGAGTCTTGATCCTTACCTATCTTCCCTATAGTTTGATCTGATAAAAAATCTTTAATCACGTATTCGCCTTTGCCCAGGCCAACATCTTTGCGGTTCCAACTTTGATCGTACTCTTTTTTAGTATCGAAATTGAATTGAGAGAACAACACTTCAGTACCCGGCAGATAAAAAGCCAACTGCTGGTCGAAGGATGCCCCGTCAGCAAATTTTAGCGGTGTAAAGGCTTTAGGCTCATTGAAAAACGCACAAACGTTTTTATTATCGAGGTAAATTTTAGCCCTGTCCGCAGCTATTTTATTTCTAAAATCAGAACCATCGCCCAGTATGCTACCCATAGCCATCATGGCGAATAGCCGGACCTTTACCTCCTGCTCGCTCAAATCCGGGTTCTTCTGAAAGTTTTTCATAATCGTTACGTCCAGATTGGTATAGGGCCATAGCGTGCCCTGCACCCACCACAGATGGGAACCGTATGCTAATGAGCTCTCTGTACTGCCATAATGCGGAAAACCCGGCTGATCATCACGCAAATGCGAATAAACATCTGTAGAAATGAACCGCGTATGGGCATACTGATTGGGGAACATAGGCGAAATGGCTTCGGTAATGAAAACATCTTTACCCATGATAGAATCTGCAAGCGATTTCAGCATTTTCATACCATAATTGTAGGCCTGCATCCCCGACCGGATGTTGGGGTTATAACGATGGTTGGATTCTAAAGCGCCCGCTGTCAGAAAATCAATCTTGATGAATTTCGCTCCGATTGTTTTAGCTTTTTGCAGCTGATGAATAACATACTGCCTCACAGCCGGGTGAGTTGGGTCGAGCGCCAAAGCTCCCCATTGGCCATCTTTGTACCAGATCGGCTGATTATTTTTGTCGCGCAATACCACATCACTCAACAGGTAATCAGTACCCTGTAGTTTTGTATTGTCGATGCTATTTTTCCAACTCCACAACGCAAATGGTATGAAATAAAACCCGAGTTCCTGATGTTGCTTTCGTGCAAACTGCCCAAAAGAGGTAAGCAGTTCGGTGGTATATATCGATTGATCATAAGAGTCGATACTTATCACCGGCCTGGTATATTGATTAAAATTGCCGAGTGTTTTGATAAAATCAGATATCTTAGAAACATCTTTAGGCATCATTACTTTCTCATAACCCAGCACACCTTCTACGCCAAAGCTGTTCCAGTATACAGGAGCCGGCGCCTTCCAACTCAGGCTGCCGTTAATTTGCACATTTGCTTTACCATAATTTACAAAATCTTTGCGCACATCATCCGAGGCACCCAGATAAATGATAGAGGAACTGATCGATTTACCGATCATCGTGCCGTGAAGTGCATGGTCATGTGTACCATCATTTCCACCATAATCAGGCGGAAGGGCAGCATTGTCTTCAGTGGCTAAGCCATCTATTATTTTAAGTGAATCGATTACACCCGGGGTTACTGCAGAATGGTAAGTGATCCCTGTCTTCCAGAAATCATGCGACAAGCTGCCCATAACCAAACCGGTCAATTTTGTATTGTCGTAAATTGAAGCATATTCATAACTAACACCATTAAAAGGCTTGGCTTTGTTCCAACTGTTTTCGATCACGTGCGACCAGTTGTCGTTATCAAATGGTACATCTAAAAAACGCGGTTCGGAACCGGGCTGGCTCAATTTCGAATTTTCCTTCGGCAAAACGGCCAGTGGGCAGATATCACGAGTCTCAATATTGTCGCCTGCTCCATCACCTTTAATAGCGGTAAGATTAATAAACAGGTAAGAATGATCCTGATAAACCAGTATCTGTTGTATCAATGTAATGCCGGCATCGTTTCCAGAATGCCTGATCACCATACGAATACCTTTTCCACCTGCGTTAGTAAACTCATCGGCAGAAATTAAATGGACTTTACACGCAGATGTAGTAATATAACCCGCCGAAAGCTCATTGATATAAGCAACGGCATTACTTATGGTAACACCATTGCCAAAGTGAAAATTCAAACGCCCCGTTTTACGGTTAGCAGATATGGAAGCTGCATCGGTACTCACCACCGTACTGTCCGTATATTTTACCACCTTTTGCGCAGATACTGAAACCGGCGACAGCATTAAGATGGTAAGTAAACTTTGTGTAAGGGAACGCTTATTCATTTGAATCATTTTGAGATCGATTAATAGCCAGGATTTTGTGCCTTAAGTCCAAGCGCACGGTTATTCTGCAACTCTGAAAGTGGTATCGGATACAGATTATTTTTATCCGATACGTTCTGTACAGGATGCGGATCTGATGTACCGCCATTTTTCAGCAAGAAATCCCGATGCGGGTCATTGTATCGTTTAACGCGCTTCACCAGCGTTCCGGTACGTTTAAGATCGTACCAACGCCATCCTTCCGCACCTAACTCACGGCTGCGCTCATCAAGGATTGTATCCCTTAATGCTGTTTGTGAAACAGTAGATTTCACATCATAATTTCCACTGCCAAATGCACGTTCACGTACTTTATTTAACGGTGCCAAAGCTGCCTGGGGCTGGCCCAGTTCATTCAATGTTTCAGCATACATCAGAAATACGTCAGACGCACGCAGGTAATAAAGGTTTTTACCCGAATGGTTGTAATCAATATCATTGGTTGAAATATCAAATTTCTTGATGGTTGGCAATCCGGGATCAATCCACCAGCTCATGGTATTACCACTGCCATCATAACGATCATGGTTGATAGATGCCAGATACCTCACATCATGTTTCTTGTCAAATAGCGAATCGGAATAATGGGCGGTAGACATTACAACCGTGCCACCATAGCCTGGTGTATGAATATCAAAAGTTTCGCCGGCTATTGGCGGCCCTGCATACGAGCCGTACAAGTTTTGAAGTGATTGAACATCGTTTGTATTATCAGTAGAATATTGAATTTCAAACAGGGATTCTGCATTATTTTCGTGCTTGCCATCAAATAGATCCCCATAGTTTGTTAACAGGCTAATCTGGTTGGTGTTGATCAGATCTTCAAAGGTTGTTTTAGCATCGTTGTAATCATGCTGAGTAAGATAAACTTTGCCTAACAGCGCCTTGGCCGCTTCAACATTTGCACGGCCTACATCATTTGCAGATAACTTACTTTTTACCCAGCAATTGGCTACAGCAAATTTCAGGTCGGCAACAATTTGGGCATAAACCTGTTGCTGTGGCGTGCGGGGTACACCATTATCAAAATTAGTATCCTCGAGCGGCATAGGCACATCTCCATACATCTGAACCAGATAAAAATAAAACAGCGCACGCATAAAACGAGCCTCACCAAGCAGGCGGTTTTGCACAGTAGGATCGGCAAAGTTCTTAATCCCCGGGATATACTTGATTGCCCCGTTGGCATTAGCTATACCCTGGTAACAACCTGTCCAAAAGCCCGAAATATCCTGATTCTGGCTGTTAAAGGTAATATCGTATACGTCTAAGCCAACCACACCTGCCCAGTAGGCTCCATAACCCTGTGCCTGGTAACAAGCGCGAACTTCGTCTGTGCCAAGGTTACCAATTAACTGATAATCAGATTTTTTAAGGGTTTGTAGTTGCTGATAAATACCGGTTACCCCGGCAATAGCACCTGCCTGGTCTTTGTACAGATTTTCTGCCGAAACAAATACCTCAGGTGTATAGTTAAGCTCCTTGCGGCAACTGCTGAAACCTTGCAACAGGATAATTGCCAATGCTGCCGGCCAAAATTTCTTTATATAGTGAGTAGGATTTTTCATGTCAAAAATGTCGTTTAAATTATAGTCCTAATTTTACACCAACCAAATAAGTGCGGTATCTTGGGTACACTTCATTCGCTGCATCTGCACCGGCTATATCCGGATCAACACCTTTGTAACCGGTGAACAAGAAAGGGTTAAGTACCTGTGCATAAATATTAAGTGTATTCACCTTAATTTTTTTCAGCAGCTCAGACGCGAAATCATAACCCAGTGTGATATGCTGAACTTTAAAGTAGCTCGCATTTTGGATAGAATAACTCGAACCCTGACCAATACCACCCGGAAGTGTTTTTAAAGAAGTTTGAAATGAATTAGGCCTTGGAATGTTGGTATTAGTGTTTGTAGGTGTCCAATAATTTCCACCCTGTACTGTAACGTTACCTGTGTTACCATATATCGAATTATAATAGGTAAGATCGGTAAAGGTGAGGTTGTTTAATTTTTGGCCATACTCATAGGTACTGTAAATAGTTAATGAGATGCTTTTGTACCTGAAATAGTTCCAGAAACTGCCCCAGCCCTGAGGAATGCTTGAGCCTACGATAACCTGGTCAAGCGGTGTGATCTTTCCGTCACCATTAACATCTTTAATCTTTATATCACCCGGCTTTCCGTTCGGATTAAGTGCAAAGTTATCACCTTGTTGATACAGGCCGTTAAATACATAGTTGCCATAAACGCCGCTTGGTGGTAAACCTACACGCAGTGTGAGGTTCAATGAATCTGTACCCGGGAAAAGCTTGGTAACCTTGCTCTTATATTTCGACCAGTTTAATGAACTCTGCCATGTGAAATTCTTTGTCTGTATCGGCGTAAACTTTAAAGCCACGTCAATACCTTTGGTGTTCATAGCAGCTACGTTGATATACTCAGTCTGGAAGCCTGATGACGGTGCAAGTGGCAATGGCATTAATAAGCTACTGATATTCTTATTGTAAACATCAACAGACAGCGTAAGGCGATTATTCAGTATCGCAATATCGGTACCTGCATTCAGCTGATGCTGTACTTCCCATTGTAATGAGGTATTACCAAATACACCATTAGTACCTGCAGCCGAATAACCGCTGGTAACCGATGAACCATTGAACGGATAAGTTGTTGCATCATAACGGGTGTATATAGCATCGTATGGCAGGTTTTGATTACCTACTAAACCATAGCTTAAACGCAGTTTAAAATCGCTTAACCATGTTTTGGTTTTGTAACCTATCCAGGGTTCATCTATAACACGCCATGCACCACTAACAGTTGGAAAAACACCGAACTTATTATCTGTGCCGAAACGGCTCGATCCATCCTGACGGATAGTTGCATTTAGAATATACCGGCCTTTATATTTATAAACAGCCCTGGCAAATAATGATCGTACAGTCCAACCGTCGTATTGGCTGTTGTCCTGTATTTTCAACCCGGCACTTCCTATAGCTTTGTAAGAAAGCAAATCTGTTGGAAATTGCGATCCTTGCATGTCTGTTGCCGTGTTTTCATGTCGTTCAAAAGTAAAACCACCCAGTAAATTCAACTCATGAGAACCGGCTGAAATGCTGTAGCTCGCTGTATTTTCCCATAATACATCAGTAGCTCGGCTATTATAAATTTCACCGAGGCCATTATTGGGCATATAACCAGGCCCCGTAGTTCTTGGATAATATTTGTCTTCTTCAGCCTGGAAAATGTCGGCACCAATGCTCGAACGTAACATCAGGTTTTTGATCGGCGTAAATTCCAGGTAAAGGTTGGCATTGGTGCGGTTAGTTGTATACAGATCAATGGCATTCAAAGCAAGTGTTACGGGATTAAAAATTGTGGGATTACCTGTTGATTTATCGATTATAACCAGCGGTTGCCCGCTGTTGTCATAGATGGGTTGTAACGGGCTCTCCGTCAACGATTGCTGATACTCGTTAGGCATTGCGTTATGCGTAATATCGTGGGCATAATTTATGCTCCCGCCCAACTTCAGGAACGGCCGGATATTGGTTTCATCGCTTAAATAACCGGCGTATTTTTTATAACCGGTGTTAATCAGAATACCATCCTGATTTTGATACTGACCGCTAAAGTACACCCGGTTGGAGCCTGTACCATTAGATACTGACAGTGTATAATTCTGTGTTAGTGCATTATTATGCACAATGGCTTTTTGCCAATCGTAATTGGTATAGCCATTGGCAATGCTATGCAGTTCATAAGCATTAAATATTTTGGCGTCGGCTGTGTCAGTGCCCGGTTTACCAAAGGTGCCAGGATCGGCGTCCTGATAAGCAGACCGTTTTAAATTGGCATAACCGCGTGCATCCAACATTTTGTAGGCAGGATTGTTGCTTTGTATACCTGCGTACATATCAAAGTTAACACTTGTTGCACCAGCTTTCGGCTTTTTGGTAGTGATCAGGATAACGCCCTCTGCAGCACGCGAACCGTAGATACCTGCCGCCGCTGCATCTTTTAATATTTCTACAGATGCAATATCATTAGGATTGATATTCCGGATATCGCCCACCAAGGCTACACCATCAACAATGTAAAGCGGGCCCTGCAACTGTGAAATGGAGTTTAAACCACGCACATTGACGCTGGCACTGGCACCAGGTTGGGTACTCGTGCTGTGAACTTCAAGTCCCGGCGCGCGGGAAGCGAGTGCTGTTGCCAGATTGGTAGATGGAGCCTCGCTGATTTCTTTGGCAGATATCGTTGTAGCCGCACTTGTTAAATCCTTTCGCTTTTCTGTACCGTAGCCAATTACAACTACTTCATTCAAATTCGTGTTGCTTTTTAATTCGATGGTAAGGTTATTAGCATTCCCTACTTTAACCTGCCTTGGCTCATAGCCGGCAAAAGTTGCCTGGATAATCGAACCCGTTTCGGCGTCAATGCTAAAGTTTCCGTTTGCATCTGCAGCAATTTTAGTTAATACTTTACCATCGGATAAAACGGAGATTGTCGAAAACGGCAAGGTCTGTCCGTTCTGCGCGTCTTTGACCACGCCATTGACCTTCTTTTGCTGGGCTGATGCGCTCCACAATGTTATGGAGTACATCAAAAAAATTAGTAAAAGTTTTCTCATTCTTTTAGGTTTAATCAATTGGTTTTACGAAACAATGGATAATACTATCCCAAAAGCCAAAAAATGAAGCTTCTTCTCTATTAGTTCATTATTTTACAACCTGCTAATTTTATTCTTAATAAGCAGGCTCTTTTTGGCTTAGTTGTAATTATATTTGGTTTATAACACAAACATCGTTTATATCAGGTAAAATTAAAATGTGCTACACTATGATAATGATGGACTTTTTTACACTTCTATAAAATTTGGATTTTATGTTGCGAGATAAGGCAGTAAGAAAACGGGAGGGCTTTAAAGGACAACGCCTGATCGTCCTTCCCAAAAAAATCATTATGGATTTTCTGGTTAAAGATCCGATAACAAAGCATATTTATATTACTGATATTGGCTATTATCCTAAAGCGATGTTCCATTATGCTGAGCGCCCCAATGGAATAAGCCAACATATCATCATTTACTGCAGTGAGGGGTTTGGTTGGGTAGAAATTAACAAAAAACGTATCATAGTTTCGCCATCACAATTCGTTACCATTCCTGCTAATACATCTCATCGCTATGGAGCAGATGAGAAGGCCCCCTGGTCAATCTATTGGGCACACTTTAAAGGAGAAAATGCTAAAACTATAGCAGAGTTGATTATTAAAAATTCGGAAAACTATAAGCCTCAGCTCGCTTACAGTGAAGACCGTATTAAGCTATTTGACGATATATACTATAACCTTGAACAAGGTTACAGCGACGACACGCTCAGATATGTCAACATGATCTTTTATCATTTCCTGTCGTCTGTTATATATGAGGATAAGTTTAACCGTGAAAAAAAAGATGGTTCGACAGGCATAGTAGATGATGCGATTAAACAAATGCAGAATAATATACAGAAAACAATTACACTTCACGAAATGGCGGCATCGGCTAAACTTTCCGTTACACACTTCAGTACGCTTTTTAAAAAACAAACAGGTCACTCCCCCATTGAATACTTTAATCACTTAAAAATTCAAACAGCTTGTCAGTATCTGTCCTTTACCAAACATACAATTAAAGAACTGGCCCTTAACGTAGGCGTTGAAGATCAATATTATTTCTCGAGGATGTTCAGCCGTTTGATGGGCATCTCACCGAGTGAATATCGCAGGCGCAGCAAAAATAGCTAATAGATTACTGGTTTACGACATCAAAATAACCCAATAAATAAAAAATCTCATATTGTCTGCATTCTATCTCCACATCTGTTATTTTTAAGAATTTTTCTATTCGCGTCTTTTCAAAGCGATTTTAAAACCGATAAGATTTAAAAGCACAGGCAAATTGCAATAAAAAGCCCTTAAATCAATAATTTAGGGGCTTTTTATTACAATTCTCTCCAACAGATCCATTTAATCGTATGTATTTAGGTGAACGATTCGTGATACGTCCGAAACCTGTTGTATGCTGTTTCCGGAACAGGATGATTAATAGTTCCGAAACTCCCATCTTAAAAAATTTCAGATAATCTTCGATTTTAACATGTGTTAACGTTTTTGCAGCTGTACAGCATGATGTTTGTGATGTTGTAAACACCAGGCATTTAAATGAATAAAACAATCGTATTATGCTGGTAGTATTACTCTCCATCAGTACAACAGGGGCGCAAACTGCTACAGAAATTCACAAAAAATATAATCTTGTCAATAACGACTTAGCGATCAAAGGTTATGATCCTGTTGCATATTTCACCTTTAATAAAGCTAAAAAGGGCAATAAACTATAGCAATTACTTTAGAAGGTGTAACCTATTATTTTGCTACTGCACAGGACACGGACCTGTTTAAATCCAATCCTGAAAATACTCCCCACAATATGACGGCTGGTGTGCTTATACTATGGGCGCAACCGGTGAAAAAGTAAACGCTAACGCATAAGCATAGAAAAACATGGCGACGAATTTGCCGTATTTGTAAGCATAAATGGGAAACCAATGCACCAGTATAGAGAACCGATTCATCTGCATATTGATCGTCCCTTTTATGTTGGCATTGGCTTCTGTTCCATCAACCTGATAAAATAGACACCTGTGCACTATCTGATGTTGTTTTAGAAAAATACGGCAGGCAACGTCCATAAATAATTTCCTAACTTCGTTTTCCGAACTAACTAATCATTAATTAACCTTATGAATCGTTTCAAATTTTTCTTCGTGCTTTTTATAATGCAATTTGCATTTACACATAGCTCAATGGCACAAAAGCAATTTAAAGTTTTACTGGTTACTACCACCAGGGGATGGCATCACGAATCCCTCCATGCCGGCGTATTAGCCATTCAACAATTAGGTGTTCACAATTTTTTCGATGTCGTTTTATGGGAGGACCCTAATGGATTTACTGATAAATACCTGGAGCAATTTCAGGCCGTAATATTTTTAAATACCACAGGCGACATTTTTGACGCCACTCAGCAAAAAGTGATGGAGCGCTTTATTGAATCAGGCAAGGGCTTCGTCGGGATACATAGCGCCTCTGATACAGAGTATGATTGGGAATGGTATACCAAACTTGTAGGTAGAATGTTTCATATTCACCCTACGGTGCAAACTGCCAAAATGAAGGTTCTGGATAGCACTTTCCCTGGCTTGCAAGGATTTGCAAATGGTAAATTATGGACCGAAGAATGGTATGAATTCGGCCCTGAGAAAATCTCTGGCCTTAATTATATTTTAGGAGTAGATGAGTCTACTTATAACCCTAAGGCAGATTGGGGCCCGCGAGGTAAAGGCGAAGGTATGGGAAAGTTACATCCGCTTTCATGGTACCATGAGTATGATGGCGGTCGGGCATTTTATACAGCCTTGGGCCACTTACCAACCAATTTTAGCGAACCTGCTTTTTTAGACCATTTGTATGCTGGTATTTTATGGGCCGCGACAGGAAAAAAATAACCCTTTGTGATTTAGCAAACAACATCACTTCCTCTAATCCCTCCAGCACCTCAATTCACAAAGTCGTGCTTTCCGGTTTTTTTCCACTTTATTTACATGTAAGATCAAATTTTCTTATCTTTAAATAACGGTTAGTAATATTTACGAGTCAGTGAGTGATTCGGTGAGTGCTTTACAAATACAGTTATAAATAACTGATAAACAACACGCTACACAGATGGTTCGATTCCCGATCTGAGTACTTGAACAAAAAAAGACTCGCTGATTACCAGCGAGTCTTTTTTGTTTTAACCCTCCCGAAAAGAGCTAACCTACTTTTTTTCGAAGTCTTTTTTTTGATTGCAAATCTTCCACCACCTACTATCAAACAGAAATTCTTATGGACTGAAAACAACAAGTTGATTAACCACAATTATTCTGTTTACACTAAAGTACTTATACAATCAAATTTTATATCCTAATGATATCCTGATAAAAGAATATTTATCATTAGTATTTAGAAAATCACGGTAATTATTATGCAACAGCAAATATCTAAACTTGGAGTCGGCGGATAGCTGACGAAATAACCGGTATCGCAACTCCCCGGATAGTACATGCAGAAAATGGGTTGAGCTATTACCATTAATGGTTATAAACCAACCCCAACGGCTCGAAAATTGGCATCGTTGGAGAGTAATTGCTAAAAGAAATGAATGGGGCTTATTTATTGATAATAACAGGCTGACCAACCCAATTATATCCGCTTTTACTAAAGGGATTATAAGTATTATATAAACTTATAAAGCCCCCATTTTCAACTGTTCAACAGCATAATTAGCAGCACGTGCTGTAAACGCCATGTAGGTTAATGATGGGTTTACACATGATGATGAGGCCATAAATGAACCATCGGTTACAAATACATTGGGTGCATCCCAAACCTGGTTCCATTTGTTTAATACGGATGTTTTAGCATCGTACCCCATCCGTGCTGAACCCATTTCGTGTGTGGCACCTATGTTTTTGTGACGTTCAAAACCTTTTACGTTTTGTAAACCGGCTTTCTCTAACATTTCAATAGCATCAGCTTCCATGTCGATCTCCATTTTGCGCTCGTTGTCCTTCAACTCCATGTCAATAGCAAGTGTATCGAGGCCCCATTTGTCTTTAATGCTTTTATCTATGGTCAACTTGTTTTCGTGGTAAGGTAATACCTCACCAAAGCTTACGATAGACATAGACCATTGCCCAGGCTCGGCCAGTGCATCCTTAAAATCTCCGCCAACCTGTATCTCCGGGATTTCCCGGCTCCAGGTTTCACGGCCCGCCCCACCCTGGTAACCGAAACCCCGTACATAATCCCTTTTCTCGTTAAACAAATTTCTATACCGTGGGATATAAATGCCATTAGCACGCCGCCCGTAATAATATTTATCGCCATAACCCTCTGCAATGCCCGCAGCACCTCCGCCTACATGGTGATCCATAATATTATGCCCTAACTCATTACTGCTGCTGCCCAATCCACCCGGCCATATATCAGTTGCCGAATGCATCAGGATCCAGGCGCTGTTAAATGTCGAGGCATTCAGGAAAACTATTTTGGCGGTGTATTGATAAGTAAGTTTGGTTTCTGCATCCAGCACCTCTACCCCTTTAGCTTTCTTAGTATCCTTGTCATACAATATCTGCGTAACGATAGACCATGGCCTCACCGTCAAATTCCCGGTTGCCATAGCGGCTGGCAATGTGGCTGCCTGTGTGCTGAAATACCCACCAAACGGGCAGCCCAAAGCACAGCGATTACGGTACTGGCAATTGGTTCGTCCATGCAAAGGAACGGTGAGATTAGCGGTACGGCCAATGATCATTCTGCGTTCATTGGGGTATAATTTAGCTATGCGTGCCGCCACATCTTTCTCCAAAACATTCATCTCCATTGGCGGTAAAAACTGGCCGTCGGGCAGTTGAGGGAGGTTTTCATGTGATCCGCTGATACCGGCAAAGCGTTCTACATAATCGTACCAGGGTGCAATATCTTTATAACGCACAGGCCAGTCAACCCCAACGCCATCTTTTAAATTGGCTTCAAAATCAAAATCGCTCCAGCGGTAACTCTGCCTGCCCCAGGTTAAGGAGCGGCCGCCAATTTGGTAGCCCCTTCGCCAGGTATAAGGCTTGATCTGGGTATATGGGTTTTCCTTTTCATTCGCCCAATAATCGGGGTTCGATTCATTTAATGCGCCGCTTTTATAAACTACTGGCCTATCCCCCATAGCTTGTTGTGTAGGTGCATCGCGATGCGGTAGTTCCCAGGGTGCTTTGTTGGCGTTGGTATAATCCTTAATATGTTCAATGTTTCGGCCGCGATCAAGCAGAAGCACTTTTAGACCTTTCTCCGTCAGCTCCTTAGCTGCCCATCCACCCGAAATACCCGAGCCAATCACAATGGCATCGTAATGATAGTTATTCATGATACCTCGACGTTTTAACCTTGTTATAATTTAAACTCACATGATTTCCCATGGCATATTGTATCCCTGCCAGAATATGCCCGAGATATAAAGGATTTGAGTAAGCCTCATCAAAATGGCCAAGCGCGGTATAAAAAGCCCGGCCACCATCAAATTGGTGATACCAAGCCAATGGATGATACACACCGTTCTTACCACCCTTGTAGGTAGTTTCATCGGCCATTAATAATACATGCACATCGTGCGGCACTTCTTTAAAATTGTACCACTCATTTTTCCACGGCCACCTTGCCGGTAAGTTTTTGGTTGAAGGATCTTTAGCGTCAGCAACTACCACTACTCCTGATTGCGGCTCCGGATGATCGCTGAAAACTGCGCCAACCAATTGCCCATACCAAACCCACTCCTTCTCTGATGCGGATGCAGAATGGATACCCATGTAACCGCCACCAGCTTCAATATATCGTCTGAAATCTGTTTTCTGCACCGTATCCAGTAAATTACCACTTGTACTTAAAAACACCACGGCTGCATATTTTTTCAGGCTGTCTTCCGTAAAGTAAGTCGCATTGGTTGTAGTATCTACCGCAAAGCCATTGAGCTTTCCCAATTTTTGAATTGCTGCCATACCCGCTGGGATAGATTCGTGATGATAACGGGTTGTTTTGCCAAAAACCAAAATCCGTTTTTGTAAAGATTGGGCTTGGGCAATAGTATTTAGTAAACACATGATTGCAATGCCCGTTATCAGCTTATTCATTATTTACCTCCTTCAGTTACAATAAATACCATGTCAGATTTTGCAGCAATTTCGGAAACTGATAATTCTACCTGTTCGCCCTTCTTTGTCAGTGTTGCTTTTTTGTACTGCCCCGATTCGCAATCGTAAACTCTAACTGTAAGTTTGCTGCCTTTTGAATCAAATTGCACACGCAGGGCTTGTTTAGCATCTGTAGGATTAAAAGCATAAACAAAAGTCTTTCTTCCTGCCTTCACACCCAATGTCTTCACATCCGCTACCGAAGCTGTAGTTTTTACCTGTTCAAGGTTATTACCGTTGGCAAGCATCTGATCTGAAATAGTTTTTACACGATTGAAATAAGCATCTGTTCCGCGGTTATCAAAATACTCCCACCACCACGACATAGGCAGTATCGGTGTAGGCGAAAACAGCCCATACCATAAGCCACGTTTAAAATCGCTGTCCATCTCCAGCGGGAAATCGTCAAAGTTTTTAGACCAGTCCCACTCATAACTGTACTCGCCTATTACATACGGTTTCTTAAAGTCGTCTTCATACTTCACAATAGCTTCGGGGATGCTAGCGGTGTTTTTATAAATATGTTTCTGATTAAAGTCGATGCATTTCAACGAGTTCAAACCCTTTAAATCTCGGTGAGAAATACTGGTGGTTACCAAATGCTGATAAGGATCTGTCTCCTTAATATACGCGCTCATCACATCGTGCCAAACAACAATAGAATCTGCGCTGATGGGTTTAGCTTTATTGCCGAACTGTACGTTATCAACCTCATTAAACAGCTCCCACGCACCAATGCTGGTACTGTATCCCCAACGGGCGATGATATAACGCAGGCGATTTTTGTAACGCTGCATCGATTTTGGGTTCACAAAAAAATCGGCAGCATTGGGCGAGAAGCCACCATCGCGGGTATTGTAATCGCCCTGGCCAAGTGTGAGCATGATGTACACACCCAACGAATCTGACAGCGTAACCAGCCTGTCCATTTTTGCGATAGCGCTTGGGTTAAAATATTTGTCTGACGGTGTATAACGGTTACTGTTAAAACCTTTGTGCCAGTCTATCGGTAAATTCCATGCACTAATCCAGGTGCGGTAAAAGTTACCGCCGTGTTTAGCCAGCGATGGCAGCATGTATTCGTAATTATACTTAGGGTTTTCGTGCAGACCTTTGAAGAATTTAGAGTCATCACTCGAGCGAGATTCCCAGGCAATGTTCTCTCCTATTCCGCGAAAAGGTATACCATTATCAAACTGAAAAGCCCAGTTATTTTTAGGATGAATAAATCCGTTTTTTGCGGACTTAGCTACTGCAAATTGTCCTTCTTTTGAAGTGCTTACCGCATTACCGGACTTACTAAACTTAAAAGTATAGTGGTAAGTTCCTGTTTCCTGTGGTGCAAAACGGGCCTTCCAGGTAGATTCGGCACCACTTTTGCCCGATTCATAATAACAAGGCAAAATCAGTTTTTTCCCTGCGGGAGAAGTGATCAGCATATCGAGTGCTACATCTTCCTGCAAATACGGGTTATCCCACTGCCCGGTTAGTTTAATGCTGAACTCGGTTTTCTCGTACAGTTTCGCATTTTTATTATCCTGCGAAAACGAATTGATTTGGGCATAAGTGAGCTGGCTGGCTAAGATTAAGAACAACGTGGCCAGAAATATTTTTTTCATATCAATTGATGTTTTAGTTTAATTATTTGTTGTAAATACTATCCAGCAGTACATAGCGTTTCAGGTTTTTTTCGGGCTGAGATTTGGACTCAACGTCCAGTATCATCACTTTAGGGATGCTGCTTTGCAAACCATACCAGGTAGGCAGGCCTTCTCCGTTAGGGTTGCCGGTTTTAATAAAATTGGCAAAGTAGTTTTGCATAGTTGCTGATACTTTGTAATCATCGGGTGTCCAGGCATAAACCTTATCCAATGAAAGGTTCCCCATCGCATATTCAATTTCTGAAGCATGCGGCGCACCCAACAACGGCCTCGATGGCGGGTTTAACGGTTGAACCATAGGCGGCAGCTTATGCGTAAATAAATAACGATAAACCGGCTTGCCATCTGTTTTGCTGTGCAGATCTATCCATTTCCAGGTGGCATAAGCAATAAAACGGTCGGACGCCAGATCGGTAGCTACTTGTTCTACATCGGCATCAGTAGCTGCATTGTAGAGTTTTAAAACCTCATCTGCCCTATCGCCATAAAGTGTCTTCACTTTGGTTTGATAGTTGGTAAGTGTTAAAGAATCATTGCCCATCAGTGAGTGGTAATTAACCTCGGCAGAGTTCCATCCGGCCAGCAATGGTACATCCATTTGCAAACCTGTGCCGTAGATTTTAATTGGAGATTGCGGAAAGAAATAACCATCTATAGTTACCGGGAAACGGTTCATATCCAGATGGGCTGTTAGCTCTAACAGCCCATCTGCGGGAATTTTACGCAGATCTGCCAGCGAGCTTGCATTAGCGGCAGTCATAAATTTGAGGCCTTTCTCTTCCCCCTCTTTTAGCGGGCTTACTGAATTGATGCCCAAACAGGAACCGCTTTCGCCAATAGCTCCCCTGAACAAACCTTTAGACAATGGTGAGGCCACTTGCGAAGAAACAGACATAGAACCTGCTGATTCGCCGGCTATGGTTACTTTTTCGGAGTCGCCGCCAAAGGCTGCAATGTTTTTCTGAACCCAGACCAGGGCCGCATGCTGATCCATCAAACCATAGTTACCCGATGAATGTGTGGGTGATTCTTTAGTCAGCTCTGGATGCGACAGGAAGCCGAATATGCCCAATCGGTAACTGATGGTTACGGTTACAATTCCTTTTTTGGCCATACTCTCGCCATCGTATCTTGGTTCAGAACCATCGCCTGCGGCGAAACCACCACCGTAGAAATAAACCAGCACGGGTAGTTTTTCAGTAGCTTGTTTAGCGGGGGTCCATACATTCAGGTACAGGCAATCTTCGCTCATACCATTGCTTCTGAAAACCATGTCGCTGTAAATAGCGCGCTGCATAGCTTTTGGTCCAAAGTGTGTGGCATCACGAGTGCCGGTCCAGGCTTTGGCAGGTTGTGGATTTTTCCAACGCAAATCGCCAACAGGTGGTGCGGCAAATGGGATACCCTTAAACGAGCGGATGCCGGATGCTTCTTCGGTACCTTTTAATATGCCTTCGCTTACCATAACCGTAGTTTGCGCTAATGCTTCTGACAAAGGAAACATCAAAATCAGCAGCAGTAATATTTTATTCATCTTCATAGGTTTATTATCTGATTACCATACAAATGTGGCTGCCGATTTTTCCTTCATCGTTACATCGGCAACCTTTCCTTTATAACTAATTGCGAAATGCTGCGTTGCATTCCCTTTATTGGATACAATCAGCACCGTTTTACCTTCGGGAGTTTCGAAGGCCACGTTAGATAAGCCATCGGGCACATTACTTTCTATCCGCACCGAACCCGCAGGTACAAATTTGGATACATGTGCCATGGTGTAATAGCCCACATTTCGCCCCACTTTATTATCCTGAATAGTGATTGCTCCCTGGCACGATGGACAGCCGCCGTTATCGGTATGTGGCTTATTGTTTTGATCGGCAGCCAAATTCCATAGTATCACATTACGGCTCCAATTTCGGGTAGCGCCAATCATGATCCGGTCGACGGGGTTAGAGACATTGAACTCACCACGGTTAGTTACCATCATTTCGGTGAAATAAACGTTGCGGTTTGGGAAAGCTTCGTGTGTTTTAGTGAGCGCAGTAATCGGCCCCGCATATAAGTGATAGCCTGAACCATCGATGTATTTATTAGCTTCCGGATCGGTCATAATAGAGATCGGATACTCCGGCGCATCACAATTATGATCGTACAAAATGATCTTGGTTTTTATACCTGCCGACTTAAATGCAGGCCCGAGGTTATTCTTAATAAAGTTCAGTTCTTCCTTCGCGAAAAACTGCATGCTGGGTGTGTTGCCGTTATTAAAAGGCTCGTTTTGTACCGTGATGGCATCTATGTTAATGCCATGCGCCCGCATCCCTTCAATGTATTTCACAAAGTATCTGGCGTAAACCGAGTAATATTCGTCCTTTAAGCGGCCACCCTGAATGTTATTATTACTCTTCATCCACAACGGTGCCGACCACGGCGAGCCCAAGATTTTGATCTTCGGGTTAACCGCCAGGATTTCTTTCAACACCGGAATTACGTCCTTTTCATCTTCCTTTAAAGTGAAATGTTCGAGTTTCACATCGGTCTGTCCATCGGGCAAATCATCATAAGAAAATGTATGGTCATTTAAATCTGACGAACCAATGCTCAGCCTTAAATAACTTATGCCGATACCGTTTTCGGTATGACCGAATAACTCTTGAATCAATTTCTTGCGTTCATCAGCAGGCATACCTATCATTAGCTGTGCGCTGCCGCCGGTTAAGGCAAAACCAAAGCCATCAACCGATTGATATTTTTTGGATGGATCGATAGTAATAACCGGCAAATCAGATTGTGTATTGCTGCCAAAAGTTATAGCTGGTTGTTTGCTGAGTAAAGTTGTTTGGTCTGATGTAGTCAACCACCAGTCTGCCTTTTGTTGCGCCAGGCAAGGGATTGAGAAGCCTGCCACCAAAACAAGTCCTGTTAAAAAAAGCCTTTTTAATTCCATTATACTTCTTTGTTATAAAATATGCGTTGCAATAGTTCGCGGGCCTCATGGTCGGGGTCTACGCGGACTGTTGATTGATTATTGAATATCATCATGGCTCCTTTTTGCTCATTAAAAGACGGCCATTTAGGTAAACCATTATGATTAGGATTTCCAGTACGTGCAAAACTGATCCAGGCCATGGCCATCTGATTAGCTAGTTTACGGGCTTCGGCACTGTCGCCGGTATAGTTTTCGCAGCGGTTGGTATTGGCAAAGGCAAAAGGTATCTCACTGCAATGGAATGATCGCGGCCTACCATCCAACACCGGCGTATGCCAGGCAAACATATACAAGTAAACAGGCGCAGCATTTTGAGCAACTTTACGCTCGGCCTGCAAGTAGGCCATTGGGTTTTGCGCGCTAAGGAATGATAAAATTTCAACAGGCTTTACATCAGGATGTACTTTGCGGATTACTTTGTAAAAGCTTTCACCATTGGCGCCGTACTTATCTGAAAAGCTTTTTTTCAACCCTTCCTCATCCAGGTTTTCTAAAGGCGCATTATCGATACTTGCTGAAGCCTCGTTACGTGTAGTACCCACCATAAACGGGATATGTGCCGAGATAGCGGATGCCGTTGGATCAAAGGGATGAGCAGGTAAAATACGCCCATCAACCACAGGCTGCAAACCAGACCGTCCTACTCCTGAAGGAACTGCGCCACCCATTTTCTTTTCGGCTACAGCCAAAGCTGCTAAAAGTTGTAAAGGCGATACTTCCTGAATTTTATCGATATTTTCTTTGCTGATACCGAGTTCTGTAAGCACAATAGCTGTAATCTGCGTAGCATATTCGTGTGTGGCTACCTGTACAATAGAATTACTTTGAGAGATAGCCCTGTGAAACAATCCTTTGGCCGAAGGCATGGCCATTAACGTAATAACCTTGGTGCCACCACCAGATTGGCCGAAGATGGTTACGTTATCTTTATCACCCCCGAAATTACCTATGTTATCCCTCACCCATTCCAGCGAAGCTACAATATCCAGCATCCCCACGTTGGCTGATGAGGCAAACTGGCTACCATAATCTGCCAGATCAAGATACCCGAAAATATTAAGCCGATGATTGATGGATACTACCACTACATCGCCCAGCTTGCTCAGGTTTTCACCATCGTAAGACGGATGTTCCTGGCTGGAGCCGGAGAAAAACCCTCCGCCGTGGATCCAGAACATTACCGGCCGTTTTTTGCCATCGTTAATGCCTTGCGACCATACATTCAGGCGCAGACAATCTTCATTCTGATAGCCATCTACCCACTGATACAGAAACCCATACTCCTGCTGCGACCAGCCCGTATTAATTTTCTGCGGACTAATTGGCCCGTAAACCAGGCAATCTTTTACACCAGCCCAGGGCTCTGGTTTTACCGGAGGCATAAAGCGGTTCTTTCCGGCGGTATTTGCGCCATAAGGTATCCCCTTAAATGTATAAATGCCATTTCGGATATAGCCTCTCACTTTACCACTGGTGGTAACAGCCACAGCCTCATTGGCCGATGCTGTTACAACAGGTTTACCTTGGGGCGAAGGCGCGGCGCTTACACTGGCCGGCAAGGCACTTGCCAGTCCGGTCGCTGTTGCCAGCAGCCCTGCTTTTTGTAGAAATTCCCTGCGATTGTTTTTCATAGGTCGATGATTTCGCGTGTAAATTTTAATGTTTTATAGATGTTGTTTTGTTCTTTAAAAGAATAAACAGTGGTTCTTTGTGCGTACTTAAATTATCAGTCGAAAAATATCCGTTGCCCAATAATATATCCGGCTTGCCATCCCCATCGGCATCCGCCACATCCATGGTAATGCCTTTCTGAAATGGAGTTTTAACAGGCAGCGACCATGCCTTGAAATTAAAGCCGCCTTTATTTTCGAGATATACAAAGGCTTCCTCCGGCTGTGCTGCTGCCGGGAAGAAACTAATGGTGGCTATGTCCAGGTCGCCATCGCCATCAAAGTCTTTAACTATGGCTTTGTAACAGCCATTTATCGGGAAGAAATATTTTTGACTGAAGTTATTTTTACCATCATTGATGAAAATGTAAACGCCATGGTACGGTTTCAGAATCTGGGTATAGTCGCCATTATCACCGCAGGTATAAATAATATCGGTATAGCCATCGTGGTTAAAATCAACCAAATTAAATGAGGTTGAACCATACGCAGGCGGGAAACGCAATACCTCTCTTTCATCAAAGTGCCCGTTGCCTTTATTGGTGTACAAGAAAATACCTTCTTCGCCCTGTGCAAATTGTGCCCAAATATCGGGTCGGCCATCATGATTGTAATCCTGCACAATGGTACCTAACGCTCCCGGTCTGTTACGTAAAATATGCTCGGTGTATTGGCCATTCCCTTTGCTTTCCATCCACGAAAGCTTGCCGACGAGGTTACCAAACTCAGAAATAAGGTAATCCTTTCTGCCATCACTATTTAAATCGGCTCCCGTAACTTTAACCGGGCGGGCCAATTTGGTAAACAGCGGTTCATTGCTCCAGGAGAGCTTACCATCTGCTCCTATTTTTACCGGCACTATTTCGCCATTATGTAAGTTGTTGGCGCTCATATCTTGCCCTATGCTGCAATACAGCATGTTGTTTGGGCTGAGATCGAAATCGACCACAGGCCCGCTTGTCGAATTTTGGCTTAGGAGGTTAAGCTTGTTATCAAACACCAACATTTTGCTCGCCATACCATCACTTACCATCAGGCGGTGCGGGTTTACCGAAGTATCTATCTTTACAAATGAGGTAAGCGCCATTTTGCCGTAAACAACTGAGTCCTTTGGCATCAGCACCTCAAAAAACGGGTTGCCGCGCTCAATACTAACCGGCCTTTTTTGCGCGGGCAAGATTACGGGAGCAGAAGCGATGTAGTAATTAACGATGCTACCCCATTTTACAGAATCGATGATGGGATGGGATGGAAAATAATCTGAAACCTTAACATCACGGGCGCGGTAATAACCCTGCCCGTGATATTTAGTGATGCCCAGAAATGGCCCCATGCGTGGTAAAGCGCCTCTGTACCACATTTCTTTGGTAAGCAAATTGGGATCGGGCAGCATGTGACATGATTGACAATACTGCAGCGCCAATGCCTTGCCATCGGCCAATTCTTTGGCCGATGGGTTAACACTAAGCTGATCTTCAACTGCATCCGATTTCTTATCGCTGAAGAAGGCATACCTGATCAGTACAACATCAACAACAAGAAATATTACCACAAAAACGATGGTTTTATAGCGCTTTACTCCACTCATTCAATACGTTATAATATATCTAATATAACTATGGCAGCTTTAATGCCGAAACATCAATCACCACCACTGTTTTACTAATGGCCGAATTAAGCTGATACTTTGTTGGGTTACTCAAGGCTACACAAGCTACCAGCTTTTTGCCGGTATATGTTTTCAGCTTGGCTAAATCGACTGACATGTAAAAGGTGTTTTGATTAGCCCCATCCGGCACATCAACCGTGGCCGGGATGGTGTGAGCATCAACCGGTAAAACTACCGCGGTATTACCCAGCGTACCGCCGGCAACAACCTGGGCAGCTGTATCGGCACGCGATATAACGCTAACCGAAAATGCATCATTACTCTGCAAACCGGCACGCTCTACCCCCAACATTACGTTTACTTTGTTGTTTTTGGCATCAACCTTATAATTGTACGTGGCCGAATCTTTACCCGCAGGTACCAGGTAGTTTACCGTGGTACCGCCTGTAGATGTGGCTTGCGGCATAAAAATATTGGTATAACCATAAGCCACGTGGTTATCATCCTTCTCGCAGCCAACTATCACGGCTGCCAACAGTAAGGCAGCCATGAGCAGCGATTGTTTTATATTTAATTTCATCATCATTGATCTTTTAAATATTCGTTTCATTAACCGGGATATTAATATCCCGGGTTTTGTTGAAGTGTTCCTTTTGAATTAGAGATCTCGGCCTGTGTGAAAGGGAAATAGTACATGGCATTGGTAAATACCCGGCTGGCAATTACAGCATCCTGATAGGTATAAACGCCTGCGCTTACCGCTGTAACCTTCACTCCTTTTACAGGTTGATTTAATACGGTGGCTGCATCTTTCCAACGTAGTAAGTCCCAGTAGCGATGATCTTCGAAAGCCAGTTCTATACGGCGCTCATGTTTTAACGCGGTACGAAAATCTGCTGTACCAGTTGCCGTAACAGCAGGCAGAGATGAGCTTGCACGGTTACGTACTAACATTAATGCCTGCCTTGCTGACATGGTGAAACCAGCCGGAACCACATCCGGTCCGTAAGCTTCGTTCAAGGCCTCGGCATAATTCAATAAAACTTCGGCATAACGGAACAAGATCCAGTGATGCTGGGCAGTTGCACCTTGTGTAAGATTTAGGTTATCTGTCAGAAATTTTTTGAGGTAATAGCCCGTTTTGCTGGCGTTGGTATTAGCCATATCATCGGTACCACCAGCGCTTTCATTAATAACCCGGTTATTCCAGGTGCTGTTGTTGGTCACCACACTTGCCGCCAGTCGCGGGTCGCGGTTAACGTAAGGGTTTGTAGCGTTTGGCGTACCGGTATACTCGTAATCGGCTACCAGGTTTTGTGTAGGTGTTAAACCTGTTTTACCGCCAGCTGTTGCTACCGGATAATTGGCTTTTTCGAGTGCATTATCGGCAGCACGTTCTACCAAAAATATGGTTTCATTACTACCCAGCGGGTTACTACCTGTAAAGTAGGTAGCGTAATTGCCATCAAGCGCATAGTTTAAACCTGCGGTGGTTATTACATCGCGGGCAGCTGCAGCTGCGGCCTGCCATTTGGTAATATCATTTGACGGATTATGCAGCGGACTTGCAGCGTACAGCAATACCCTTGCCTTTAAAGCCAGCGCCACACCTTTAGAAAAACGGCCAAAGTTGCCTGTAAACGATGAGGTTTTCCAATTTAACTGCAGGCTGTCTTTGTAAGTATCAACCTCTGATACAATAAAACTTACCACATCATCATAGTTCGATTTTGGTACCTGTGGGTTGTCCATTTGTGTAATGGGTAGAGCCGTTTTAATCAGCGGAACGCCACCATAACGTTTAATCAGTTCTGCATAGTAGTAAGCGCGGGCAATATGTGCTTCAGCACGGTACCATTTTACGTTTTGCTTATCGTTATTGTAATTTACCACATCAGTTATGGTATCGCGGTTAAGCGCCAGTAATGCCTTTGCGTTGTTAGAATAACTCAGAAAATAATTGGCTGCGCGGATACCGTTATAAAAGTTTTTGTACGATGATGTCCCTTTTACTGCCGTATCAATCGGGTTGTTGAAGGAGTTTAACACGCCCTGATTAAATATCATTGCACCAGGCGAGTAAACGGATGCCTGTGCCTCATCTGTGGCATTGGCAAAAAGGTTACCATCCAGCACGTTAAACCCACTTGGCAACGACTGGTAAAATGCATTAGCAAAGCTAAACAGCGTAGCACGGTTGGTTACAATGGTATTGGGGGTATCAAAAGTATCTATTTTGGTATCGAGGAAATCTTTTTTACACCCGCAGAAACAGGCCAGCAAAACGGTGGCGATAAGTGGTGTGTATTTATATTTCATATTCATTTTTTTTGAAATTATTTATGATTAGAAACCTACTATTACGCCTATGTTGTACGATTTAAGACCTGTATAGCCATACGTGGTTTCGGGGTCGATATGGTAATCTTTCAGCAATGAGCTCCAGGTAACAGGGTTCATGGCATTTACGTAAGCCCTTAGCTTACCCAAGCCCCATTTTTTAATAAGTGCTGCCGGGAAGTTATAACCCAGCTCAACATTACGGATGCGCAGGTAATCGCCGCTTTTGATCCAGAATGAACTTGCAGTACCATAGTTATTGATATTGCCCACTGTAGTTAAGCGCGGATAGGTAGCTGTTGCACGGGTATCAATACCCTGTTCCGGGTAATAAGCCCATGCACCCTGTGCTATCTGATAAGCATTACCGTTATTGATAAAGGCAACAGTTTGCGAAGTAAGGTTGGTATTAAGCAGGTTTACACTGTAACCGCTTACGCCCTGAAACAATGCGCCCAGATCAAAGCCTTTAAAATTAACACTGGCACCAAAGGCATAAGTTAACTCCGGGAATGGTGATTTGCCAATCTTGGTAACATCATTTTGATCTACCTTACCATCGCCGTTAACATCCTGGTATTTTAAGTCGCCGGGCTGCACCAAACCGAATGCAGGAATGGGCTGACCTGCTTTTAAAGTACCATCGGTATTAAAATCGCTTTGCTGGTAAAACCCTGTTGATTTCAATCCTCGGAAAGTTCCGTAAGGTAAACCTGTTGCACCGTTGTAGGCATAGTTAGGTGTTACCTCGGCCATGTAATCAACCTTGTTTTTATTGTAGGATGCTTGTCCGTTAATGCTGTAGCCTACTTTACCGAAATGATCGGTATAGTTCATACTCACCTCAAAACCTTTATTGGTCATTTTACCAATGTTCTGGAACACAGCAAGCGTGGTTCCGTTGTTATATCCAAAATCGCTTGGCAGGGTATTGTTAAGGGTGAGGATATTGCTGCGCTTATCTAAAAATGCATCGATGCTCACATCCAGCTTTTTGAAGAATTTAAGATCAGCGCCGATGTTGTATTTCATGCTGATCTCTGGTTTTACATCAGCATTGGCAATGTAACGCGGATTAAGCGTTGTTTGTGCCGATGGACCGGTTGAACCAAAATATACACCACTCGCATTAGACTGATAGTACTGCTGGTATAAATAACGGCCGTTCAATGTACCGAAACCAAAGTTCGACATATCATTGTCAGAACTACCGGTACGGCCCGCAGATGCCCTTAACTTAAAGTAGCTAACAGTCTTGTTATTTTGCAGAAATGCTTCGTTGGATACGATCCACGCACCTGAAATAGCAGGGTATAATCCCCAGCGGTGGCCGGGTGCATAAGCATCTGCCCCAAAATAAGAGAAACCAAGTTCACCAATGTATTTATTCTTGTAACTGTAGTTACCGCGGCCGCTGATATTTTGATAATGGTATTCGAACGAGTTAAAATCATCTGTACGGTAAGCATATTGCTGGTAATTTACAGCCGATGTAATACGGTGATCACCAAACTGGCGGTCGTAACCCAGGGTAACCGTTCCTTGCTTAACATCAATGTTTTGGTTAGCCATTAGCGTACTGGCTACAATGGGTGTGGTGGTATTTGTGGTAGTAGTTACACCATTGTAATAGCGGGCATAGTCAGAATATTTATTATAAACACTCTGTGCCGAATTGTTAAACGAGAATGCTTCATCCAGATACAAACCTTTGGTTATGCCACTCAGGTTTTCTTTCAAACCGAAGTTACCTTGCAGGTAACGGGTATGCAGGCTTTGTACCCCCAATGCATTTAATGATGCAACCGGGTTATTAGGATAAAGCGTGGTGCCCGACCAATGACCCGCAGCATCTTTTACCGGGTAAATATTATCCGGATAGCTGGCGAGATCTTTCCATAACGAGCTACCCAGTGTACCATAGGCAGTATTATAAGGATAATCCGGCTGTTTACGGTCTTCGATGCGGCCATTCAAATCAACCCTTGCTTCAAATATTTTAAACATATTGAAGGTGAGGTTGCTGCGCAGATTGTAACGACCGAAAGTTTGATTTGATGTAATGTCTGAATTTGATACATCGTACAATGCCTTTTGGTTCGAATAATCGAGTGTTACGTTGTAGCGTACAGTAGAATCTCCTCCCGAAAAAATCAGGTCGCCATCAGTATAAGGTGTACGATTTTTCAAAACGGCATCGTACCAGTCTACATTAGTACCGGTGCCATTAGCATAGGCTTGCAACTGAGAAGCGCTGTATTTCGGCGTCCAAACATTGCCATTATCATTACTGATAGCCTGGTTATACAGGTTAGCATAGTTATACGAGTTTAAAGGCTTATTAATATTAAGCGCACTCTGAAAGCCTGTACGCGCCTGAAACTGCACCGAGGCCTTGCTTATCTTCCCACGTTTGGTGGTTACATAAATTACCCCGTTTGCCCCTCTTAAACCGAAGGTTGATAATGCAGCTGCATCTTTCAAGATTGAGATGCTTTCAATTTCGGCAGGTGTGATGTAGGAGAAATAGGCCAAGGTGGTTTCAAAGCCATCTACAAACACTTTGTAAGTGTTATAGCCGCTTGTACCGGCTGCAAGTGAGCCGATGCCACGGATACCCATGTTGGCATAGTCATTACCTGGTTCGCCATTGCCTTGCAGCACAGTTAAACCGGGTAAGCGGCCGTATAAAGTATTGGTAATATTAGGTGCAGGTGTTTTATAAAGCGTGTCGCCCGCTACTACAGATACCGCAGCTGTCGATCGTTCTTTACTCACGTCGAACAGCCGGCCCGGCTCTTTTTTTGGCGCATTGGCATTGCTGGCAGCGCTACTGTCTCTTTTGGAACTCACCGTTGTTTGGGCTGATGCCGGGTGGTTTAAAACCCCAAGCGCCAGGCCAATAAACAGGCTCCGTATTATATATCTTTTATTCATTGTTCTCTTAATATGGTGTGATAAAATGAAGTTGGGGGTTAGTAACCGGGGTTCTGAACGATGATCCCCTTATTGATCTCCGCCTGTGGAAACGGGTCGAGGTACATTTTGGGGTTCCAGTAAGCCGTGTAGGTTACATAATCCTTATAGGTTAATAAGGCCGAAGCCAGGTTAACGTTGGCTGCACCAGGTACAGTGGTGAACGAGAACTCACGCATTGCGCCGCCCAGTAAACCGTTACCTATATCGTCCAGCTTCCAGTGCTTAACCAAAAAGTAGCGTTGGTTTTCGTTGTAAAACTCAACCGCCCACTCGCGCTGGATTGCCTTACGCAAAGCCGACTGATCTGCTGTAGTGATTGACGGCAAACCTGCCCTGTTGTGCACCACATTAAGGTTCTCCAGCGCTTTGGCCGTATTTCCAACTTCATTATAGGCTTCTGCCAGATTGAGGTAAAACTCAGCCATACGGAACAACGGGAACTCCATCCACAAGCGTGAGCCTGCATGGTAATAGAATTTAGTGGTAGTGGCGTTACCTTTACCCTGTCCACCGTTCTGGTTAATAATACCACGTTGCCAGCCCGCTACAGACCAGCTATAATCGCCTGCATTGTTGGCGGCGTCAATACCCGGGAAAAGGTTATCAACCAAACAACGTGGCTCCATTTGCATAATCTTAGTATTATACTCGCTATAAGGGCGAGCTGCATCATTAATACCCGGCCAGGTTTGGTCGGTACCATCAGCTTTGTAATAATTGGTCATGAAATTGCTGAGTGTGCCGCTGTTATCGGTATCGTAACGGTCGCCGTTAAGGTTGTAATAAGGCGAACGGTTAAAGTATTTAGGGATACCGTTTCCGCCCTCGTCAACCTTGTAGGCCAGTATTACCTCGCGGTTTGATGGGGTCGATGTTGCATTACCATAATCATCAAAAGCTTTGGTATTTGGCGTGTTGATGCCGCCACCTGTGTTAATAATGCCGTAACCATTGGCATTAGCCCAGCTGATCATAGCCTCGTTAGCAGTAATAGCAGCAGTCCAACGGTTTTGATCCTGATTACCAAAGCAAATCATTTTGTTGTTGGAGCCAAAACTCAAGTAAGGCGTTGCCGTGTTAAATAACGGGCGTGCAGCAAACATTAAAGTTCTCGCCTTAATAGCCAATACCGATCCCTTGGTTAAGCGGCCGCCAAAGTTATCAGGCCATTTATCGGGTAAGCCCGCAATAGCTGCATCGCAAAGCGTAGTTACCTGATCCAGGGTTTGCTGTAGCGTACCACGCGGTACCGATAAATTATCGCTGGCATCAAAACTTTTGGTAACGATAGGTACACCACCGTAGCGGATAAACATACCCATGTAACGATAAGCGTTAAGGCCTGTCATTTCGGCTTTTATGGTGGCTTTGGTAGCTGCATCCATATCGCTTACCTTATCTACATTTTCCAATACCAGATAATTTTTGCGGATCGATGCATAATCATCGCTAAACTTGTCATCGGCCAAAGCATCATTACCATCGCCCGGGTTTGGCGACATACCATTGCCTGCTATCAGGAAGGTGGCGTGCCAGTTATAACCCTTACTCATTTCGCCCGAAATACCTGATAATGTACCGTGGCCTAAACCGCTGTAAGGTAATCCCTGTATCAAAGCGAGCCTGTAGGCTGCCGACAACGCGCTTAACGCCCCGGTGGTGTTGCTAAATACCGTTTCGATAGTACTACTACCTGTGGTATTTGGCTTTTGCAGAAAAGTTTTCTGACAAGAGTAGATGCCTGTTACCAGCCCCACTCCTATTAATAAATACAATAGCTTTTTCATATTATATATGATTTTATAATATCGTTTCTTTTAGAATCTCACGTTTGCGCCGAAATTGATAACCCGTGTAATTGGGTATAAATAGGTGCTCTGATTATTAATATCCTGCGAAGTCTCCGGGTCTATACCACGCTCAAGGGCTTTTTTATTACCCCAGGTAAACAGGTTATTACCATTGGCATACACTCTGATACTACTAATACCCACACGGCGCAGAAAATCAACCCGTGGGATGGTATAGCCAACCTCCACATTCTTCAGCTTGATGAAGTTGTTTGAGAGCAGCCAAAAATCACTGGTCAGGAAGTCGTTGCTGCTGCCAGTACCGTTCATCACAGCGCGTGGATAGGTTATGGTAGCACCACTGGCCGCTTTTTCAGGTGTCCATCTGCCATCATACTCCCACTGGAAAGCATTACCTGCATTTTTGAAGAAAGGGATAACCATACCTGGCGGCATATAGAACGAGCCTTTGGCCGTACCATAGAATAAGCTGCTTACATCAAAACCTTTGTAGTTGAAGCCTACTTTTAAGCTATAGTTATACTGCGGCAGGTTAGAGTACCCAATCGGCACCATGTCCTTGTTATCAATTTTGCCATCACCGTTAATGTCTTTATAGCGGATATCGCCTAAAGCAGCCACGTTGCTGGTATAAGTATTGTAAGGGCGATTTGCCAATTGCTCTGGCGTGTTAAAGAAACCATCACTTACCAAACCTTTGTACTGGCCAATGGCATAACCGGTCTGGTTCATCCATGGGTAAGGATTTGGTGCTTCGGCCTTGTAAATAATTTTGTTGCGGGCATAGTTAACATTACCGGTAATGTTGTACCCAACCTGGCCAATCTTGTCGGTCCAGCCCAACACAATCTCATAACCGTGATTGGTTGTTACCCCTACGTTAACCGGCGGTACAGATGCCGAAGGCACACCATAAGTAGTAGGGATAGTACCCAGGCTGGTTAAGATATTATTACGCTTATCGTTAAAGTAATCGGCTGTGAAAGAGAGTTTATCGCTAAAGAAACGCAGCTCCAAACCAAAGTCCAGTTTCTTGGCGCGTTCCCAGGTTACGTTAGGGTTACCGATGGTACCTTCGTTCGAACCTGAATAATAAGGGTTAACTGCCGAACCATTAGTATTACCAAAATAATAGCCGCTTTGGTTAATGTTAAAGGTATTAGGAAAGTACAGGTAACGGCGCTGGTTCAGCTGATCATTACCTACCTCACCATACGATCCACGGAACTTCACGAAAGTCACGATCTTATTTTGCGGGAAGAATGATTCGTTCGAAGCCACCCAACCTGCAGAATATGCCGGGAAGTAACCAAACCGTTTACCCGGTGCAAATTGCTCGGTACCATTGTAACCTAAATCGGCTTCAACCAGGTAGCGCTCTTTATAGTTATAAGTTACCCTGCCCAGTAAACCCATAATACCTGATGGCGTGTTGGCATTGTTGGCCGGGTTGTTCGCATCGTAAGGGATGCTGTATAACGAGGCTTTACCCAATAACAATGCAGTAATGGTATGCGGACCGAATGCCCTGTTATAATTTAAACCGGCATCGAAATAGGTTTTATGCCAGGTTGAGTTATGGCCGGGGTTGTTATTGAACGAGTTATTGGTAACCGCACCACCATAAAAATCCAAAATATTAGGATCGGCGTGGTCGCGGCGTACGGAGTAAACCGGCAGCGATGGGTTATAACTTACCGCTTTTACATAGTAATCATCATAACTGGCAGTACCTGTTGCGGTTAAGCCTTTGGTCAGATAATTCATGGTGTGGGTTAGCTTTACACTGTTACTCAATAGAGTATTATAAAGCGTTTCGTGACCACTGGTTAACAGGTTGTAAACCGCGTTTTGATTTCCGATAGAACTGCCTGATTTCAGCGGACCAAGCGGGTTATCCGCCGTACCATCCACACCGGCAAAGGCGTTAACTAAATGGCCGTCAACTATACCCGGACTAATAAAAGGGTTACCATCAAAAATGTATTGCATGATAGCCTTGTAACGTCCGTTCAGATCATTTGGACCGGCTGCGTTTGAACCCGGACCGGTTGTAGTACCAAACTGCCCGGCCAGGTTAACCGAGATTTGGAAATTTTTAACTACATCGATGTCAAAATTAGAGCGGAAATTATATCGGTTGAAATTAGACTGGGTATTAGATCCGTAGTAATTAGTGTTCGTCAAAATACTACCCTGATTAAAGTACCCAACCGAAGTAAAGTATTTAACCTTTTGCGTACCACCCGAAATATTAAGGTTGTACTGCTGCTGAGGACCCGTACCGCCAAACTGATCTTTATAAAGGTTGTGGCTGGTATAATACAATGCCGGGCTATTACTCAATGAAGCTTTCTGTGCCGCAGTAAGGTTAGTCATGGCAGCAACCTGTGCCGGTGTATAATCGCGGTTGTTCTGAAACTTCCACAAATCATCCGGGGTAAACAGGTAGTTGTTGTAACTGGTATTACCAAAACTACTGATCTCGGTACGGATGGCCTCGTTTCTGAACAAAGCATAATCGTACGAGTTTACGTTATCTAAATAATTGGTGGCTTTGGTGAAACCGAAATTGGTAGAAAAGCTCAACACCGGTTTACCTGCCCGCCCCCGTTTAGTGGTAACGATAATTACGCCGTTGGCACCACGGATACCAAATACTGCCGTTGATGCTGCATCTTTCAGCACGCTTACGTTCTCAATCTCGTTAGCGTCCATAGCGTTAAGCTGGGTAAATGGCTGTTCGGCAGCTTGCTCAATACCATCTATAACCACCAATGGGTTGGTACCGCCCGTAAACGTGGATACACCACGAACGTAGATGTTAGTACCGTTACGACCGGGCTCGCCGCTGGCCTGCAGCCCGCTGATACCCGGCGAATTACCTACCAGCATACTGGTAACGTTGGCCACCGATGTTGATACCAGCTCTTTACCGGCCACCGTTGATACTGCACCTGTTACTGTTACCGCCTTTTGCTTGGCAAAGGCTACAACCACCACATCGCTTAGTTGCCCGGCCTGCTGCTTCATCACCAGATTTTGGAAGCTTGATGAGGCCGACATTTCCATATTGGCGTAACCAATAAAGCTAATTACGATTGTTGCATCACTGCGTGGGACTGTGAGTGAGAACTTACCGTTTAGGTCGGTTTGCGTTCCGATTGTGGTACCCTTAACCCTTACGGTTACACCGGGTAAGCCAATCCCCTTTTCATCATTAACGGTGCCTTTTATTGTTTTTTGCTGGGCTAATACGATGCTCATATTGGCCAATACAAAACACAGACACACCGTAAACGTGCGTAGAAGTTTTTCCATACATAATAAATTAAAGTTTAAAATTGGTTATAAAACCGGCTTATAATTGTGTAACAATATTACTCCTAAAAACACTCAATTTAATAATACTATTTTAACATAATAAAATATCATATTATAAAAATTGGATAAGAAATCGTAAAACAAAGCAAATACATCAGCGAAAAACAGAGCACAAAACCAGACAGTATATTTAACTAACAAATACACTAAGAAACAAATATGTAAATTTTCATTTTCATCATCCAGATAAAAATTCAATCAAATTTGATCAAATACATCATTTAATTTAAAAAAAAGAACAATAGACTACCAGATCAGATAAAATCCAATTTAAAAACCAATACACTATTTATTTAATTTACTGCCCTACAATCTCGCTATCAAATCAGTCGGTTTATAATTTTAATTGATAGATAAATTAACAATACTATTTTAACACAAAACAAATTCTTTTAATACTATTTCACACTTAAAAATCGCTGAAACTGATCTGCGTTTCGGCAATCTCTTCATACCCTTTTAAGGGATCTATTTTATTGAAAACTACCTGCAGGCAATTGCTTTTGTGCCGATGCCCAATGCACCGGCCCGAAAAGCAAAACCAACATACTCAACAAAACTAACCTCATAATTTCATCGCTATTACTTCTTCCATCCCGGCATTTCATCCAGCGTTAAAACATTGGATGCCGTGTGGATAGCCTGTATTTGTTCTACTGTATTTTTGCTGAATTCCAATTCCGACCAGCACATAAAGAATGTCCATTTAGGTTGTGCTTTAAGCTGATCGACAGAAGGAAATTTCTGGCACTCGCCAATAGCAATAGGCTTACCATTACATACCGAAAGCATGATGTTATATTTTTCGGCACTGTAACCGGTTTTATCATCGTAAACATCAAGTGCAGCTACATCCCAATATTTATCGCCGGGATTATAGGCTTTGGCATCATCGGCAAGACTATTGAAATCCTGGATATCCCAAACCCAGATCAGGTTAGTCAGTCCTTTTTCTTTAACCATATAATCATGCAGCATACGATATAATTTGGCCGTGCCATCCGGGCCGGGCCTGCCACCCCACCAAAAAACCTTCTGGTTCATTTCGTGCATTGGTCGCCATAAAACTTCTACCCCATTATCTTTCAAAAATTTCAGGTAAACAGCCACTTCATCTACCCGTTTTTTCCATTCTTTATTAAGTGGTGTACCGTCGGTGGTTAATTCCGTCCATTTGGCATCGGTCATTTTGCTGAGCACACCTTCTTTATTCCATCCGCAGGGTTCCAGCATGGCCGGATCGCAGGCATGCCACATGATGTTGATTACCGCTCCCTTTTTCCATTGGCGCAGGGCTTCATCAACCATTAGCTGGCGGTTATTAATATTATCCTGCTGAAACAGAAAATCACCGCTCCACAAACCAGGAAATTTGCCGGTTACAGAATCAACTTTGTTAGTCCACCGTGCTGGTGTAGCATTAGGTTCGCGGTTATGGATGCCGGCAATGGTTTTTGAACCTGATATGCTATACAGAAAATCGAGCGTTTGAAAACCCGTTTTCTTTTGGGCGGATGCAGCTGCGACCCAGCCCATCAATCCAATCAGTAGCAAGCCTTTTAATTTTGATTTCATTTGTCTCATTATTTGAAAAGCTTTTGCATAAAACCAGCTAACTCAATACGCCATACCGTCCACTCATGCCCGCCGGGAATGGCAAGGAATTCATTATGGATATTTCTTTTATTCAGCATAGCCACCAAATCCAGGTGACCAGGGTAACGTGGATCATCTTTACCAATCCCTATCCAAAGCAGTTTCAATTTTTGGTTCAGGGTGCTATTCACTACATTGGGCGCGTACTCATCGGCATTAAAATCTTTATCGCTTAGTAAACCAGCGCTGAACTCCCCTATCCAGGCAAACTTATCGAGGTTGCGCAGGCCAATTACAAAAGCCTGACCACCACCCATTGATAAACCTGTAATGGCGCGGCTCTCGCGACCTTTTTTAACGCGGTAAGTTTTTTCTATCAAGGGAATTACATCCGTGGTTAATTCTTCATCCAGATCTTTTAAACCTTTGGTATTGCTGCCACCTGCCCAACTGCCATCGGTAAGTCCGTTGGTCATTACAATAATCATGGGCACTGCTTTTTTAGCAGCAATGAGGTTTTCGAGAATTACATCGGCACGACCGGCAGCCTGTGTCCAGCTCGACTCATTATCGCCACCACCATGGCGCAGGTAAAGCACCGGAAAACTTGTAGTAGGCTGGTTGTAATATTGCGGAGGCAAATACACATACAATCCGCGCAGTTGCTTTAAAGGGGTTGATAAGTAGCGATGGATCTGTAACGTACCATGCGGAATATTCTGCACCTCATCAAAGCGTGGTGTATTACCGCTTACCTCCACAATGCTCGAGTACAACTGTGTGCCAATTTTGGTTACAGGGTTTACCGGATCTAAAGTTTGCACGCCATCAACCGTAAACACATAAGAGTAAATGCCGGGCTCAACCGGGTTGATGGTTATGCTCCAGATTCCGGCAGTATCTTTAGTCATGGTTTGCGGTTTGATGTTCCACTCACCGAACAAAAGTTTAACATCAGAAGCATGACGTGCTTTCAACCGAAAAGTGATATGATGATCGGCCGCTACAACCGGCGAAAACGTAGGCGCCGGTGGCCCGAACCAGCTTTTAACACTATAAGTATTGCTGCTTTGTGCAAACGTAAAGCCCGTGCAAAACAGGAGCAATAGCGTTGCCGAGGAGCAAAATTTGGTGAAACTTTTAGAAGTGTACATGTATTCTCAAATGGTTATTTTGGTAGGCAATTATAGCCTGCAGCGCGTTTTAAACGGTACACTATGCTCTCTATTTAGTGTACTATGGTTACATGCAGCGTTACATTTTCACATTATAGCCCTCTGCAGCGAGATATACTTTATTTTCGCCGGAATAGCTTACCACTACCTGCTTACTTTCGCCCGGTAAAAGGTTGAAATAACCATCAGAGAAATAAGCCGGCAACACAATTGCCTTGATTAAAGCATTTACCAGATTTAGTTTGATGGCTATCGCCGGAACATTGGAAGTGTTGGTTATGGTGTAAGTTGATTTACCTTTTGCACTAACATTTTGAGTATACTTTAACTGTGCCTTTTTAAGCTTATTGAAAGCATTGAAAGACTTTGCGCTACCCAAATTTTTCCAGTAATCATTTTCTGAAATCAGTCTTCCTTTTTCATCCGATAGCTTTAATCTTACGAGGTAATTACCTGAAAGATCAGCCGGTAATTTTGCTTCAAACAATGCGGTTAATTTATTGGGATCGATGTTGGCAGATGATGAATAATTGTAAACTGATTTTCCATCGAGATCATATACATTCAATTCGGCTTTGCAATTAGACAGTGCCTGCAGACTGGTATTAACCACCATTACCTGATTGCTGGCCAAATCCATCTGAATATGCACCGGCTCGCAAGCTTTCATAGAGGCGAAGTAAGAGCCGAAGGTTTCATAATCCCATGAATAGGTTTGCCATACCATACTTGGCCAAGCGGGGTGCGTCATCCAAAGCAATACGCCCGACGTATTATTCCACAGCTTACTTTGCCAGGCTTCAAACATTTGTCGGTGGCTATCGTAGTTAAGCATTTGGGCTTTCTTACAAAAATCATCCAGACTGGTTGCTTTACCATACAGCGAATCTATTGCAGCCACATAATCCTTTTGCCCGGTATGGAAATCGTGGTAATACCAGGTATCGCTAATAGGCCATTGATCGGCCACCGGCATCATTTTACGGATAGATGCTGCCGTAGGGATAGATGGTGTACCCAGTTCTGTACTAAAACCCGATGCTATTTTGGTATAATTTTCAGAGTTTTTAAAATAATGCCACGGGCCGCTGGTGCGTAAGTTCATAGTACGCGAGTTGGGCTGATAGTAACGGGTCCCGTCCTCCTGCCAAATTAGTTTAGCCAGTTGCTCTTCCAATTCCGGCGGCGCATAACCCTCGTTACGCGGGCACCAGATGGCAATTGACGGATGATTTCTGAACCGCTCAATTACCGCTTTGGCATTCTGCACAAACAGATCGTTGTCCTTTACATTGAGATTATAACCTTCGGTCGAAAGCCAGAAATCATTCCAAACCAGCATACCGTATTCATCGCATAACTGGTAAAAAACCTCCTCGGTACTCTCGCCTGTCCAGTTACGGATCATATTAAAATGCGCATCCCTATGCAACCTGAAATAAGGTTCGAGGTGTTGGCGCGATACCTGTTTCATGGCATCGTCCATACCCCAGTTGCCGCCTTTGCAGTAAATACGTTTGCCGTTAACCTTGATTACAATGTAGGGTGCCATGTCCGTATCCTTATTCGCTTCAAGTAAAGAAGTATCAGCCCCAGGTCTTAATTTGGCAACGGTTACATCATGATCAGTCCGGGTTCTGTTGATATTATCAAACAGTGATTCCTTTGAAACAGATGCTTTGATGGGGTTAAATTCCGCACGATGAATCTTCGAACCGTAGTCGACTGACAATTCGTACGATAGCTCACGGATGCCGAACCGCACGCTCCTTTCATCAGACTTAGTATTGTTAGTTTCAGCTACCAACTTCAATGTATACAACTCTGGATTGCCATAACCATTTGGCCACCACAAGCGCGGATGGTTTATTTGCAATACGTTATATTGATCGGGATTAAAAGTGACTACCCGCATTTCATGCGGTTGCAATGTTATAGTTTGGGCAAAATGCAGGTTACCAATTGCACCCTTGAGTCGGGCTACCTGTGTCTTGTTGGTAATGTTATTTACTTCTGCCGATATGGTTATTCGCGCACTGCTCGTATCTGGCAATGGCAGCTTTGTTACCACATGCGGGTTGCTAATTGTTACCGATCCGACAAATTGCAAACTCACGTTTTGCCAGATGCCGATGTTACGATCGCGGATACCGGGCACCCAATCCCAACCTTCGGATGAGATAAAAGTCGGGCCATCCAGACACAACTGTCCGCCGTTAGGGCCGGTACCTGCCGATGGTGATTCTTCGTGTGGAATACCCGGGTTTGGTGGTGGTATAATATGCACGGCAAGCACATTTTTTACTTCCTTATTTAAGTAAGGAGAAATGTTAAAAACACCTTGTTGAAAAGCACCATTTATGCCCCCCAAACGCTTTCCATTCAACCAAATTTCGGCCTTATAATTAATGCCATCGAAATTTAAAAATGCATTCTGATTTCGTTTATCAGAAGGCACGTTGAACGTTGTGCGATACCACCAACCCTGCCGGCAAAGAGTATCTGGAATGTGGAGATTATTGAGACCGAAGTAAGGATCGGCATACACACCTTGTTGTACCAATGTGGTTAGTACAGTGCCCGGCACAGTGGCATTGTACCAGCTTTTACTGTTGTAATTATTGGTAGAAATCAAATCGCCATTTGCTTTTGCTTGTTTGGCCGAAATCATTTCCCAACCGTTTCTAATAATCAGTTTACCATCGACGGCAGGTTGCAAAATTGTATTGGGTACAACCTTAGCCTTCCGGATAGGCTGCACATACCCAACTTTTGATTTTGGCAACGTCGCTGCATCTTGTGGTTTTAACAGGCCATAGTTGGGTTGTGCATAAATTGAGGTGGATAAAAAAATTAAAAAGACAAGGCCGAGCCAATACCTGGCACTAATAGGTTGTATCATCAATTATAAATTAAAAGACAGCATTTTGTTAAAAGGGCAATATTATCGTGCAGGATGCTTTTGGGGGTACACCATATTTGCATTGTGGTATACTTTTGGACTTTCTACGTTAATAATGCGCTTTTGCTGCCTTTTAATTTTTGATGACCAGTATTTGGATCCTAATTCAGATCAGGCAAACGGTGTTGGGCCCGGTATGTGTTGGGCGAGCAATTGTACACCCTTTTAAACTCACGGAAGAAATAAGTTTTGTTATTGAAACCTGTACGATAAAAGATCTCTGACACCGTTAAATCAGAGGTTTTTAGCAATATGGCACTCTTCTGCAAACGTAGATGTCTGATCAGTTCCGTCGGTGTCATGTTAGAGAGCGATTTGATTTTACGATACAACTGAATTTTGCTCAGGTTGAGAGCATTCTCTAAAAATGCACCGTCGAGTTCTTCGTCCAGGTTATCTTCAATTACTTTTACTACCTTTTCTATAAAGCTTTTATCGCTGTCTTTAATGTCACTCTCATGCAGGTGACTTGCCGATCTATTATTCTCACTGAATACCTTGTGCAACCTTTCGCGGTACTCCAGTAGCTTGTGCACCCTTACCAGCAAATGCTCCGTTTGAAAAGGCTTAGGTATGTAGGCATCTGCTCCATTTTCGTAACCCTCGGTTTTTTGCTCCAGCGTTCCCCTGGCTGATAAAATAACGAATGGAATATGACAGGTTGCAGGCGTGGTTTTAATTACATTGCACAATTGCAGGCCGTCAAAGTCGGGCATCATAATATCGCTGATAATGAGATCGGGGGTTATGCGGTGGATCACTTCGAGGGCTTCCTTGCCGGTAGCTGCTTCATAAACAATGTAGTATTCGCTCAATATATCTTTTAACAGGTACCTGATGCGCTGTTCATCTTCCACAATCAGGATCATTTTTTTATCATCCTGTTCGAAGCTTTTGATCATCGCTTTTTTGTTGTTCTCATCAACTGTAACCTGCCTTACACCGTCTTGTTCATTAGTGATAGATTGCAGCAGGAATGATGGCTTTTCGCTCTTGTCGCCAATATCTGCCACCAGTTGGTTATGCTCGGGCACGAATGATAATGGTAGTAATACTTTAAACGAGATCCAGCCATTCTCGCATTTAACGCTGATATTGCCGTTTAAGAGCGACAACAACTGCCGGGTAAAGGCCAACCCGATACCCGAGCTAATCTTGTTCTGTTGGCCATCATCAACCACAAAAAAGCGATCGAACAGGCGGTGCAATTCATCATCACTAAGCTTACCACCGGAGTTAGCCACTACAATTTCCAATTCTTTTGTTTCCGGCAGTTGATGTACCGAAAAGATGATCGACTGGTTATTGGGAGAATGCTTAAAGGCGTTGGATAGCAGGTTGAAAATGATCTTCTCTAACTTATCCTTGTCAATCCACAAACTAATACCGGGTTCAATATGGCATGAAAAATCGAGCCCCTTAGGCTCTGAAAGCGGATCGAATAGTTGCGAGATATTAGCCAATAGCTTCGATGCATCGAGATACGTGAAATGATTTTTAAGGAAACCGGTTTCTGCTTTTCTAAATTCCAGCAATTGCAAAACGAGATAATGCAACCTCGAGGCTTCCTGTTTTACGATGGATAAAAAGTAGCTACCGCTGGCGCTTTCCTGGTTCTTATTTTTGTACAAATGTCGCTCCAGCGAACCTAGTATCAGGGTTAAAGGCGTTTGCAGCTCATGCGCTATATTGGTAAAAAAATTGAGTTGTTCCTGGTGCAGTGCTTCATCCTTTTCGCGCAGCATGTGTTCCATCTTCAATTCCTGCCTGATCATGAACTTGTTTTTACGGTACCGAAAATAGGCATAACCCGAAATGAGCAACACAAAGGCATACAGCAGGAATGCCAATGAGGTAAGCCAGAAATAAGGTTTAATGGTCAGATCGAACACACTTATACCCGGCGTCCAGGCCCCCTCGCCGTTCGACCATTTGACCATCAGCTTGTATGTACCCGGCGAAAGGTTGTTGTAGATAATTTTTTCGTGATTGCCTATGTAGTGCCATTCCTTATCGTTACCCTCCAGGTAATAAGCATACTGGCATTTTTGCGAATGCACATAGGTAATAGGCTGCACATTCAATTCAAAGTAATTATCCTGCGGGCCCAATTCGTAATGCTGGTTTACTACCGGGCCATTACGGGTTAATACCTGCAAGCCTTTCTCGGTATCATACTTACCTGCAAAGCGCAAATCTGTAACCAGTAAATGTGGTTGCTCTGTACTTACTTTGATGTTTTCGGGCACGAAGTAATTGAAGCCATAAATACCACCGAAAAACAGCATGCCGCTTTCGTTTTTCCACACCGCATTATCGCTAAACTCGTCGCTTTGCAAGCCGTCGGCTTCTTTAAACTGCACTATTTTAAGGCTCGATGGGTTAATCCGTGCCAGGCCCTTGTTGGTGCTCAACCATATATTGCCTTTACTATCTTCGGTAATGGCGTGGATGGTGTTATTTGGTAAACCATTATCTACATTCAGTTTCTTAAATATGGGCTTGGGGTTGGTGCCCGCTTCGGCTTCATTTAACCAATTGAGCCCAAAGCTGGTACCCACCCAAAGGCGACGTTGCTGATCTATGTATACAGACAGCACATCATTATTTGATAAACTACCATCGTAAGAGAAAGCTTTAAACGTGGTGAACTTACCTGTTGCTTTATCCAGGCAGGTTAACCCGCCATAACGGCAACCAATCCAGATACGATTGCCGCCCCCCGCCGCAAGGCTGTAAATAACATTACTACCCGGCCCGTTAGTTTCATTTACCTTATAATGTTGCAGGTATTTAATACTGACTTGGTTGTGCTGATCTTTTTCGAGCTTAAGATGTACCAAACCGCTTTCGTTTAACCCCAACCAAACAGAGCCATCATTATCGTACAAAATACAGTGAACAGATCCGAATGAAGGGAACGCCTTATTATTGGGTATATCCTCCCACTTGATAAATTTTTTAGTTTTAAGATCATACAACGTAATGCCCGGCGCATCTGATCCAATATACATCAATCCGTCTTTGCCTTTCTCCATGGCGTACACACAGTTATCCAACAGATCCATTTGGGTGTGAAAGGTTTTGATGTTAGAGAATGACAAATCTTTTTTATCCCAGTTGCTGATAGTGATAATGCCGTTGCCCTTGGTGCCCACCCAAAGCTCATTACCCACACTGCTAAATGCCCTAACCGGGATATGGAATGATTGCCCGTTCGATTGCTTTTGTATCAGCCCAAAATAGTTTTCGCGTTTGGTTATCTTGATTACCCCACTGCCATCTGTACCCAGCCACAGCAGGTTATCATCATTCATCATGGTGGTAATGCGCACATTTTGCAGTACAGATGATTCATCTGTGAGGAAAACGGCAGGCTTAAAAGCCTCATCGTACTCTCCTATTCCCTTTGCCGACCAAGCAAGTACATAATGATTCCGGTAATAACTCATCGCCCTAACCTCATGAGCCAGTTTTAAAACATTTGTTCTTTGGAAATCATTACCAACCCTCACCAGGTCATCATTTCTGGTGGCGTAAAATATCTGATGATTGCAAAACATCACGTTATCTACATCAGCTACGGTAGCAAACTGCTCTATCCGGGTAAAGCCTCCTCCGACCGATTTAGTGTAACAATCCAATACTCCATTATCGCGCAGCAACCAAAGGTTATTATGCTCATCAAACTGCATTTTAACCAGCAAAAAATTATGAAGGCCCGCAATTTTCACCTTGTTAAAGGCATCGTGTTTGCTATCGTAACAATACAGGTCGGCTCCATTGCGTTTGGCAGCGTAAACCATTCCGTTAAGGTCTGTAGCGATGGTATAGCCATTGGAGATGGCTTTTTTACGATTGTAAAAGTAGTTACTGAAATCGCCGGTGTTTTTATTGAAACGCGATACGCCTTCAACCGTACCAATCCAGATATTGCGGCTTTTATCTTCCGCAATTTTGTAGATTACATTACTGGCGATTGATTTTTTATGGACATCGGCCTTCTCATAGTTAAACACATGCACATTGGTACCGTCGTAAAAATTAAGCCCATCCCAGGTACCGAACCAGATGATATGATCCGAGTCCTGAAAAATATTATTCATGCAGCTGTTAGAAAGCCCGCTACTGTTGTCCAGCTGCTGAAAAGCATACTGTGCGTAGGTGGCATTGGTACCCAGCAACAAGCAAAGCAATACTACAAAAGCGTAGAAATAGCGCATAATTTCCTGATTAGTTTTTGGCCCTATGGTTTATAAACAATAAGATTGGTGAGACAATCTATTGCAGAATTGGTTATAACCAAAGTTAATGATATCAACTATTAAACTTTAAAACAGCCAATACAATTGATGATACTATTTTAACAAACACTAATGCTGTGATTAAAGGTCGGGCGTACAGTTATGCTATATAAAAGTGCGCTGACCGAAGTATCGGGTACGAAACTCGCCGGGGGTACACTTATTCCGTTTCTTAAAAATACGATTAAAGTTGGCCAGGTTATTAAACCCGCATTCAAACGCTACCTCTGATATGGAGTGCGTGGTTTCTATCAGCATACGCGATACATGGCCTAATCTTATCTCATTCAGGTTATCTGTAAAGGTTAAACCGGTGCTCATTTTTACAAACCTGCTTAATGATGCAGGTGTGATACCAATGGCACCGGCCACATCTTCGAGGGTTAATCTTTGGGCGAAATGGATGTTGATATATTCGAAGATCCGCTCGATAGGTGTATTGTTCATTTTTACCACCTTGGCAGTATCCAAAGGGTTTGATAATATGCGCTGGTTGTGAGAATTGGAAAGTTGATGGATAATGGATAATAACTCCATAATGGAATCGAAACTATTCTTTTGAGCCAGGGCAAGTAAACGTGGCGCTATATTGTCAATGGTTTCGGGTGAAAAAGCAACACCACTCTCTGAGTTTTCCAGCATCCTTTTAATGTTGCTGAGCGGTGTTCTTTTTAAAAACTCATCACTTAACAATTCATGGTGTATCTGCACAGTAACTTCTTTAATGTTGTCACTTTTACATTCATTTTTAAACCAGCCATGCACTGTATTACGCCCCAGCAATACCAGTTCTTTATCACTAATTGTTTCTTCGTGATTGCCTACAACACGTTTTGCCCCTGCCGCATTAAGGATAAGGTTTAGCTCAATAGCATCATGATTGTGTACCGGGAAATTAAAGTCGGTTTTGCTTCTCGAGAAAATTAAAAAGCAGTCGCGCGAGGTTAGCGGGATCACCTCTCTGAATATGTTTTTAGACATCTATTTATGATTACAATTGGTTATTGCAATAATAAATTTTGATGCTTTTTTATTGTTACACTATAGTTTCATTGTAGTACACTACTACAGCTGTGCTGTTAAAGCAGGTATTTATTAAGTATTTAGCTTTACAGTAATACGCTACAACTGTTAATGTAACCCTTAGATCTTTTGTGCTCATTATAATTTTATTCCGTGCTTAATAGTGCCTGGTATTTTTTTAATATTTTTTGGGTGCATGTTGCAATATGCAACGCCTTAAACCACTCATGCTGCACATTTAAAAGTCGGTTTGTTATAATTTTAAAAAATTGATCTAACAAAAATTTAACAAATTATTAATAACAGGAATCAACCTGAACGCTAAACACCACACATGAAGTTATCTTTACATATAAGGCAAATTAGTGTTGGTTTATTTCTCGCACTGCTTTGTGCTATTAATTATAGCCATGCACAAACTACCGGATCGAACGCTAAGGGAGAAGAATCTGGCACGGATACTTTCGACATAAAAAAACGCAGCTTCTTATTACCCCAACCCTTGCCTAAAGGCAAATATTCGCAGCAGGTTTCTGTGCAATACATAGTTATCCCTAAAGATTGGATCACTGAAACATTTACAGCGCCCATGTTTGCTTATGCGGGTAAATACACGCTGCCCTACGGGTTTAACTTACAATCGAGCCTGTCTACGTTGTTTATTTCATACCGGCTAAATTTCGGGCCATTCTGGAATTACTCTGTAAACAATCTTCATTTTGGCGCAGGCTACCAGGTAGCTTTTAACCTCGGCTTTCTCAAACAATTTGGATATAACACCACGCTCAACATTTGGGAACAGCAGCCTTCACTTACGGTTGGTTACAGCTTTAAAAAAATGGCAGCCGTATTAAGGGGCGATATGTACTATACCAGTTCGCTTAGTGAAACACAAGCGGGACACACCATTTCTTATCCTTCTTTCTTAAACGGGTACAGTATAACAGGTTCTCTCGAGCAACGATTGTGGAAGAATAACCTGGTATCCTTTGGATTTAAGTTTAATTATCTGAAATATCATATCATCGCCTGGCCTGCATTTCCGGTTAATAAATACCGTTATTCAGTTCCTGAGTTTGACTTAGCCCTTAGTTTTTAATGATCATGAATATGAAACGTCGACATACATACTGGTTACTGCTGCTGGTCGTATTTTTTTCCTGTAATAAGAACCAGCTCACCGTTCCGCCAGTCAACACAGCCGGTAACCTGTCCAATACACAAGCTATTGACGCTTCTGTTATGAAAAGCATGGAAGGTATTTATGCGTTAAGTGACGGCAACTCCACCCTGGGTACCGAATTTGTATGCAAAGTATCCAAAACTAAAGTGTCTTTTTTCAGCAACCAAAGCGGCATATTGTTTATCCTCAGCTATGGCCTGAACACTAAAGATGGCTCAATTCAATTTGCGGGTTTCTGGCGATATGCAGAAAACTCAACACAGGGCACTATTAACTTTTCGGTAGCAAAAACTGATGGCGCATCTGATTTATTGATGAATGGTATTGTAACCAACCTGCAGTTAAAAGGCATATTTAATTCCCCGCAGCAATCTATCAGTTTAAAATATAGCCGGCCTTTTTCGCAATATGTACAAACACATGAGTTTACAATTTTAGCGCATGGGGCTCTTCCGCTTAGAACAAATTCGCCGTTTGCAGTGAACTCGGTAAATGGTGCCATTCATTCTGAAGACTACGGAGCTAACGCAATAGAAATTGATATACAACTAACCAAAGACAATGTGCCGATATGTATGCACGATGCCTCGTTTGATAACAGGCTAACTAAAAAAGGCCCCTTATATGGTGACTATAGGGATTTCACATTCGACTTTTTAGAACAAAACGTACAATTGATTGATGGGCAGAAAATACCTTCACTGGCGCAGGAACTTGGGGCCTTTATAGATTCGACCAACATGAAATATGTTTGGATGGATGTGAAAGGCGACCCGGATATATTTAAATATTTAGAACCTATAGTAAGAAATGCCTACGCACATGCCAAAGCTGTAAACAGGAATGTAGTAATTTTTGCAGGCCTGCCATCAAACGATGTTATAACAGAATATAAAAAGCAACCGAGCTATGGCGCCGATCTGCCTTGCCTGTGTGAGTTAAGCATCCAGGATGCTATTGATAACCATTGCCAGTTTTTTGGGCCAAGGTTTACGATGGGGCTGCTGCTTGATGATGTAAACAAAGGGCATTCGCTCGGAATAAAATCATTTAGCTGGACACTAAACGATAACACCACAATTCTGAACTACTTACAGAATGGAAATTTTGACGGGTTTATTGCTGACAATACACCTTATGTGGTATACGATTATTATGCACTTCATTAAAGGTTTGGATAATTAATAAGGGTGAATATGTATTTAAAACGAATCATTATTATTAAACTGTTGGTCATTGCTTGTGCTATACACGCAATTGCCCAAACAACTACTTATACCAAACTCAAAAGGAAGAAATTTGCTGTTTACGCCGGTGTGGGGCCTAATTATTATTTTAACAACCTCGAACTGGGGAAGAGCTATGTTAATAGTTTTAATTATTCATTTACGGGCAGGGTAATGTGGGAACCCGAACATTTGTTAAGCCTGGGTATCGAGAGTGGTTATTACAGGTTATATACCTTCAACACGCCTCAGCCCAACGAGATTCATATCGCCAATACGGCCATCCCTATTCAGATTGTGTTATCCATGAAGTTCCTGCAAAACTTCTATGTTAATTTCGCTATGGGGCAATCTGTGTTACTTAATAAAATCAATACGGAGGCCTCTGGTAATTTCAGTGCATCCAGTTTTTCTATTGCCGACTTTTCTGGCACGCTCGGTTACCGGCACATGCTGGGCGACCGGTTTTCTATCCATGCAGAGAGCAAGTTTTATTACTCAAGCGCTTTTGTTGACAAAAATATTGCCGTATTATTTGGAGGCGGGTACAGGTTTTAGTTACCGTTAGTTGCCCACATTAAATTTTAATCCATCATCAAAACCAGAAAAATCGGTTTTAAGCCTGCGGGATATTACCTGCAAAGAATCATGTTCCCGTTTTACTTCCAGGTAATGAAACATCGGCTTGTAGTTGGGCGAAAGGTCTGGTGTAGATTCATCCTTCGTTCGTATAGGCTGATGAGGGCCTCCGCCACCACCTATTACCAAAAAGTATTTGCCTTGTACCTTAAATTGTTCAAAATTGTGTGAATGCCCTGAGAGAAATAGTACACACTTCTTCGATCTGATAAAAGCGGGTACAAATTTCTGTTGCACCTGCATAGATGGGCTAACAACCTCACTGTTTGTAAACGGTGAATGGTGACAACCTACTACAATAAATTTAACGGCGGAATCGGCTTCCAGCTGTGCTATGGCTAGGTTATACCAATCATCCTGCTGTTTTATATCCTCTGTTTGCATTTTGCTGAAATTAGAATTCAGCAGGACCACCGCTACCGAATCAACAACTTCCACATAACCGGTAGGTTTGTGCATCGGGAACCTCAATTGAAAGTTTTGTGTCCCTTTGTCTGAACTCCACATAAACTCATGGTTTCCGAGTGCCGCATAAACCGGTATAGCACTATCCCTACACCTTTTAAGATAGGTATCCATTTTATTCCATTTGGAATCCAGGGAGCTTAATGATACAACATCTCCCAATAAAAATAAGCTTGCCGGATGTATGGTTATTATATCCTTAAAAATCATTTCGGTAGCTTTCTCATTATGGTTTATTTTACGGATGATCCGTTCTACAAACAAAGGGGCCTGGGTATCGCTTACAAAATCTATTACGGGGTGTTGAACCTGAGCGATAATTAAATGAGGAAAGCATATCATGCCTAAGCAGAAAACAAAACGGCAAACGGTAATTTTTCCTATCATTTTGATTTTTGTGCCCAGGCAATGGTGGGGCTGCGATATTCTAAGTTATAAAACTTCAAATAATTTTATAGCTCATGCACATTAGGCAGCCTGGTAGAGTTTAATCGGTCAGCATTTTGAAAACCAACCCTTTACAAACCTTCAATAAGCTGCATTAATTATCGCCTCTTGTAACCTTACAAGGATATTTTTCATATTTAAGATAATACCACATAGGGTAATGTAAAATAAAAAACAGAGCCTTTACCTAATTCGCTCTCTGCCCAAATGCGGCCGCCATGGCGGTTAATGATCTCTGCACTTAAGTACAAGCCGATCCCAAAACCTGATATATACTTTGTCTGGTCGTTTTCTGCCCGGTAATATCGCTCAAACAAGTGTTCAAGATCATTGGGCTTAATCCCAACCCCTTCATCACTTACACTAATTGTTAAATCTTTTTCACTAACAACACAGTTAATCTTTACCAGCCCATCCTTAGCATATTTAACCGCATTGCTTAGCAGGTTAGTTAATACAGTTCCAATCTTTTCACGGTCTGCAGCTAATGTTGTTTCATCGCAGTTTATCTCAAAACTTTGGTTACCTGCTGTAACACTCACCTCATCTACAACCTCCCGGATAAGATCATCCAGGCGAAATGTTGTAATATTCAAATAGATTTTACCCGAATCCAGCCGCGACACATTCAAAAAACTATTGATCAGGCCATTCATCTTACGTACCTGGTTATTTACTTTTTCGAATAAGGACGCACTAAAGGCATCCTCTTTTTTCCGGGCATTTAACACCCCCATCTGAGAATAACCATTTAAGGATGTCAGAGGCGTTTTCAATTCATGGCTCACCATGCCGATAAAATCATTTTTACGCAAGTCATCTTCTTTACTTTCTGTTATATCATAGATGGTACCAACAACCGAAATCACTTCTCCCTTTCCATCGAGCTCTACTTTACCTGTCGAATTTATCCATCTGCGCTTGCTGCCATCGAAAGGCTGGATCTGGTAATCTTCGCTGAAACTGCCTTTTTCTTCCACGGCCCTGGCTATTGCCTGCCTAAAACGCTCCCGGTGTTCTGGAACCACAACGGATAATGTACTTTCATAAGACAGCACCTCATCAGGCGGAATAGCATGTATATTTCTTGCACGTGGCGATACTTCCAAAAGATCAGAAGCCAGGGTAATTCTGTAGATACCCATGCCTGTAGAATCCATGGCCAGCCGCAGGGTGTCGCTTACCCTTTCAAGTTCTAAACGGGCATTTACCTGTGCTGTAACGTCCGCTGCAACAGCTATCATACCGTTGATCAGTTTGTTTTCGTCCTTTAAAGCTTCTATAGTCAGGTTAACGTAGGCTGTTTCCTCCTTACCAAACCGGTATAATACTACAGGCAACTCGACCGAAACATATCGTTCACCAGTCTGAAATACGTTATCCATAATTTGCCGGAAACCTTGTTCTGCCAATTCAGGAATAGCTTCAAATAACGGGCGCCTGGCAGTTGCCTCCCTGCTACGCCCCCAATAGGCAAGCATACGCTGATTGGCTAATTCAATAACATGATTCGCTCCCCGGTAAATTGCCATGGCTACAGGGGCTTCGGTTAACAAACTGCGCAATTGTTCTTCTGCGTGCCCACGCGCTCTGCTGATATTGATCTGCGCACGAACCTTTGTCAGCAATTCTGCTGCCGAGAAAGGCTTTACCAGATAATCATCTGCACCGGCTTCCAGCCCATCTATCCGCGCCTCCTCACCCGCACGGGCCGACAGAAAAATAACCGGTAATCGATAAGTATCTTCATTACCACGAATATGCTGCAAAAGTGCTTTGCCGTCCATCACAGGCATCATCATATCGCTTAAAATCAATGAAGGCGTTTCCTGTTTAATTTGCGCTAAGGCATCAGCGCCGTTTATCGCAGTCTGAATGGTAAAAAACGGTTCTAACAAACGTTTGAGATAGGCTCGCATATCCGCATTGTCATCAACAACCAGGATATGGGTTTCCTTATTCACGCTATTATCCTGGCTACTCACTACATCGCTTGTTGTACGTGTAACATCATCAGAACCCTGCCCGGCCTCATCCTGCAGCAAGCTATAGGCTTCACGGATAAAAGGAGCGGTCACTGCAGCAAAATCTGTTTCTCGGATGCTATCAACCACCTGAGCTGCGGGCAAATGTGATTTTCCTGAAGGGATTTTTACGGTAAACACACTGCCGGTTCCTTCTGTGCTTGTTACGCCGATTTCTCCACCATGTAAATGTACCAATTCATGCACCAATGACAAACCAATACCCGTTCCTTCATGGGTACGCCCTGCCGAGTTTTCTACCCGGTGAAAGCGCTCAAACATGTGCGGCAATTCTTTTTCGGGAATGCCTACGCCCGTATCTGTAACTTTGAGCACCGCATAATTTCCTTCCTGTATTAAGTTAACCGTAATGCGGCCTTCCAATGTATATTTAAAAGCGTTGGACAATAAGTTCAATACAATCTTTTCCCACATTTGCCTATCGGCATAAAATGCTCCTGGTAAAGATTCACAATCAACAATTAGTTCCATGCCCGCCTTTTCAATAATCGACCGGAAACTACTGGCCAGATCCGTTGTCAGCACGGCTAAATCTATCAGTTGATAAGCAGCCTGCACCCGGCCGGCTTCTACCCTGCTATAGTCCAGCAGGTTATTTACCAATTTAAGCAAACGCATGGCATTGCGATGCGTAGCGTCAATCTGTGCTTTTTTGTGTTCGTCTAATTCTGTTTGCAAAAGGTCTTCCAACGGGCCAAGCATCAGTGTTAGCGGCGTACGGAACTCATGGCTCACATTGCTAAAGAATGCCGTTTTAGAACGGTCGATCTCCGCCAGTGCCTCTGCACGTTTTTGCTCCTGCTCATAGGCATATACATTAGAGATCGCTGTATTATAGGTACCGGCAAGCTGGTCATAAAAATTCAAATAAGCGCGGTCTAATGCCCGGCAAGCGCTAACTCCTGCAATGATGAAACCAAAAAGGTCATTTTGGCCAGAGATCCTAACCGGCAGGATGATCGCCGTATGCGGTGCACCTTCATAGGGGCCGCTGTGAAAATCCCCGAATATTTTTTGCAACTCCGGCACTTCCAGCATTTCGCCGGTATCGGTCACTTGCTTTAAAGGCCAGCTATCGCCCAAAAGCGATATAACCGACGGCGCTAAAACGCTGTCTTCCGAAACTCCTGCAGCACTTATCAGTTTAGCCTCATTGCCAGCCAGTTCATAGAACAGCATAAAGGGTAGATCTAACTGATAGCTATCGTACTGTGCATTTGTTATATCTGCAATCTCGGTAACCGATTTGGCTTTACCAATGGCTGCACCCAAATCACGCAGAACCTGCGTACGGCGCCCGGCCAGCATTTTCTCGGTGGTTTCTGTAATAGGGTGAAATATACCACCCACACCGCCGGATTCATCACGGATGGGCGCGAAAGAGAAAGTCATCCATGCTTCTTCCAGGTAACCGTAGCGCTCTAAAAACATCCGCTGGTCGGTAATGTACGTACCCTCGCCCTGTTGCCCACGTGTAAATTTATCGCCAACCACTTCAAGTGCAGATTCCCAACAAATACGGAAATTCATGCCCATAGAACGTGGATGCATCTCGCCGCAAATAGGCCGGTAACTATCGTTATAAATCTGGATGGTTTCTGGCCCCCACGCGATAAGGATTGGAAATGTAGAGGATAAACATAAGCTTACCGATGTACGTAAACTTTGCGGCCAGCTTTCAACCGGGCCCAAAGCCGTTTTTGACCAGTCCATAGAACGGATTAATTTGCCCATTTCACCCCCGCCTGATAAAAACTGTTCAGTACTTTCGGTTTCGCGTAAATTCATTTCTGATATTAATAAAAAAATAAAGATAAAAAATAAGGTGATGGGACAGCTAAAATATAGATGAGGTATTTTGGGATCCACAGATGCTCAAAATAAAATAGTATAGTTTGTTACAAACATTTTGTTTACTAAATTATCATGCTAAGTTGTAGCTTAGCAGATACTTATGAGCAAATCCCCTGGCATAGATATCATCCCCGAAAATGATGCAGAACGTGTAGCTGCGCTTGAGCGTTACCAGATTGCCGGATCAGAAAAAGAGACGGCATTCGATAGTATTTGCCGGTTAGCCTGTGAGTTATTTGCTGTGCCGATTAGTCATATCTCTTTCCTTGATGCTAATACCGAATATATAAAAGCTGCTGTGGGCCTGGGTGAAATAGAAAGCGTTGGCCGCGCCGAAGGCTTTTGCACCCTGGCAATATTACAGCCGGAAGTGATGTTGATTGAAGATGCCAGCCAGCACCCTATTTTGGCGAGCCATCCCTACGTGACCGGCGAAATTATGATCCGTTTTTATGCTGCTGCGCCGGTTATAACGCCCGACGGATTTATTATTGGCACCTTATGCCTGATAGACCAAACACCAAGAAGCCTGAGTACCAAAGAACGGGAGTTGCTGCAACGCCTCGCAAAAGTGGTGATGGAACAAACCGAGCTGCGTAATGACAATATCAACCTGCTCTCGCAGCGCGATAAATTTATTGAGGTTGCAAGCCATGAATTACGGACGCCGCTTACTGCCCTTAAGGCCGCGGCACAGGTATTGGGCTTAAAACACCCGGATGATGCTTCATTAATTGAACAGGTTAACAAAAGTGTCCAGAAATTATCCGGCATGGCCAATGATATGTTCGACGCAATACGGCTCACTGAAAAAACATTCGACTTAAAGCGAACCGCCATTAACCTGGAAACCGTCATCAATAATTGTAAGGATTATATTAAGTTAGTTGCCAAAAAGGATTTAACCATTGAAGGTAACACGAGCATTAGTTTAACAGCTGACTCTGAAAAGATTGAGCGTGTACTGACTAACCTGGTACAAAATGCATTGAAATATGCCCCGGGTTCGGCAATTATAATCGGGGTAGAAAAAACACCTGGTTTTGTGAAAGTTGAAGTACAGGACCGTGGCCCCGGCATACATGCAGATAAACTGCCGCATATCTTCCGCCGGTATTACCGCTCTGACCCAAGCGGGGTGCAAACAGGGCTTGGCCTCGGGCTTTATATTGCAGCCGAAATTGTTAAACAACACGGCGGCGATATTGGGGTAATATCCGAACAAGGGAAAGGCTCAACCTTTTGGTTTACCCTTCCTGTTGGTATTTAATATAGTTTTTCATTACTCCTGAAATTATCACCGACAGCAACTTTATACAGAGAAAAAACAGAATGCCATTTTAATATTGAAAAAAAACATCATTATGAAAAAGAGCATTTTAAATGTATTGTTGCTAACTGCAATTACAGGAGTTGCTATTGGTCAGAAAGTTTCTGAAAGCAAGGTGCCGGCAGCTGCAAAAGCAGCTATTATGAAAAAGTATCCTGCTGCAAGTAAAATTACCTGGGAAAAAGAAAAATCAAATTACGAAGCAAACTGGGGAGGAAAATCAGGCGAAGATATGTCGGTACAATTTACACCGGCCGGCGAATTTATTGAGGAAGTTGTAGCCATTACACCCGCCCAATTACCCGCGGGAGTAGCCGCCTATGTTAAGCAAAATTATCACGGCGCTAAAATTAAGGAAGCCGGAAAGATCACTGATGCTAAAGGCACAATTATGTATGAAGCTGAGGTTAATGGGAAAGACCTTATTTTCGACGAAAAGGGCGGTTTTTTAAAAAAAGACTAATAGCTTATTCTTTAGGCGTGCAGCTTTGCAATAGCCCAAACGGCTGCAAAAAATGCAGTCGTTTGGGCTATTAACAGATAACTAAAGCTTTTAGAGTTTAAAACGATAAGCTAACTTAAGCGATATAGCCGAGGGGATATAGTTTCCGCCGGTATAACCATCATATTTAGCGCCAATATCTACTCCATTTTTAAAGGCAAGGCCTATAGTTGGCGAGTATGCAAATGCCACATCACCATCAGACACAAAAGCAGCACCGGCATCTCCGCTTATATAAAATTGATTACCTGCATATAACCTTAAACCCGCTTTAACAGGAATGATACTTTTGCCTGATCTTTTTGCACCATAGCTGTAGGTATCATAACTGGTCATGTTATAGTAATACTGATACATATCAAAATAATGCGTAACACCTGCGGTGGCATAAGCTTCGAGATTGCGTGCAATTGGTTTATAAATACCGGCTTCGCCACCCAATACAAAACCATCATTTTGTGATATACCCGGATTAAGGCCGATAGCCAATTTCCAATCGCTGTCTCCATTTGTTCTTTTATGCGGAACCAATTTCCGGGTATCCAAACCATAGGCTAAACGCAATGATATATCTTTGGTAACACTACTTCTGGTAAAATCCTCATACCTGATACTTAAGTCTAACCCATTTTTAAAGGCAACACCAACCGACGGCGACCATAGAAAAGAAGTCCCCCATTGCTCAAAACCAAAGCCTGCGCCCGCTTCACCGGCCACATACAAATTATCATACAGGAAAAATTTAGCACCGGCTTTAACAGGTATTACATTAAACGGGCTGCCATACTGGCTATAGCCAATAAAATGATCTTTCTCGAAATAATGAGTAAAACCAGCGGTAAGTGTTGCAGCAAATTTGTTATTGAAGTTTTTTTGCAGCCTTACATCGCCTCCAAGGGTAAAAGCAAAAGGATCTTTAATTGGCACACCCGGACTAACACCAAAACCAATGCGCCAGCCAGTTTCATTTTGTGCATGGGCTACTGTAGTGGCCATTAAAAGTACAGAAACCGTAAGGGCTTTAAATAGTGATTTTATTAACATAGCAATTAGTAATTTATTTGATGTAATGACTGCTATGTGGCTCTATACCCCCACGCCCCGCTATTTATTTATTGACTTAACTTAATGCGATATGCCAACCTGAACGCAAATTGTTTGATTTGATAGAAACCGGTATAGTCTTCAAATTTAAGGCTGGCATCAAGGCCATTACCAAAATCGAAACCCAATGTAGGTGAGTAAACAAATGATTTAATAGTTTGCGAATCCCCAATTATATGACTGTGAACTCCATTTATAACTGTGTACATTCCGTCGTCGTGCTTGGAAAATGCTTCGCCTAAATCGCCCCCTATATACAACCCTTTAGTGAGTTTTGATCTTATGCCCACTTTAATTGGGATAATTTTATAGGGTGTTGCCAGGCTTTCAATAGCATAAGAATCTGTTATTTTAGAATAAGCCCAGTGGTAATTATTAAGCACTGAGAAATAGGTGTAGCCAACAGATAGCACGGCCGATAAATTATTCCCCAGATTGCGCTGTGTAAATAGCTCGCCGCCGTACACGGCCTTATAAGGTTGGTCCCAGCCAACGCCGATAGTACCGGCCAGCCCAAGCGACCAGCCATGCGATGTATCCGTACGTTTATCGGGCGATTTGGTAAACACCGAATTAAATGCTAAACCTGCCTCCCATCCCCAGAAGTTTTTTGTTTGGTGGCCATTATCGCCAGGTTCATACCCTTTATAATCCTCATACTTCGGCACGTTGGTTATGTTCTTATATCCATCAATTTGAAACGTTCCGCTATGGTTATAATGGTTATACGTTGGCCCTGCAATAAGGCTTATGTTTTTAGTGATCTGGAAATTAAGCAGCAATTTGGCTTGCGCCCAACGATCGTCCCACAAGCCTGTGTTAGCAAACTGATAATCAACTTCTGTTGATGCGTAAAATTTCTTGCTAAACATAAAATCGTGCCCTATGCCTAAACCAAAGGCATACATTTTTTTATCTGTAGATAAATTGGCCCCTGTAAGTAAAGTGCTGTAAAATGCGTGCGTACCCGTTTTTAAAGTAACGTTGGTATTCATCAGGTTATTGGCGGTGAATGAAACCTTGTAAAAACCGTTACGCACAATATTGATAAGGCCTATACTTGCACCGCACGAGGTATCGGCCACGTTAACCAAACCTATTTGCAGGCCTTTTAACTTGTGGGCCTCGTTATTTAAAACCGAAAGCTGCATACCGTGTACCTCGCCTTCGGCTTTATTGATGAAGCCTGCTACCTGCACACCTCTAACTGTATCAATTGCAAAATTGTGTACGCCCGCTACTTGTAATCCGCGTACGTTACCGCCAACCAGGTTAAATATCCCGGCGGCCTGTAAATAACGGGTGTCTTGTTTATTGATGTTAAACAAACCGCCAATCTCTAAACCATCTACTCCGGCAGTGTAGCCACCAATGAGGTTAAGCGAAAACTTGTTAACCACCTGCGAACTAAACATACCGTGCGAACTTAAACCAGGTGTTAATGAGATCTGAAAAGGCCGGCTTGCAAAGAAATCAGGGATGTTCATCGACTGGATCATTTGCCGGGTAGAGATAAATAACCGACCCAAACTGGTGCGCTCTACGCTTCTGCTTTTATTGCGGGCATCCTCATATAGTGGCCTGTCGTTACGTACGTTTACCAATACGGTTTGAAGAAAACGGATGGTGGTATCCCTGTACAATCGCTTACTCAACGTAATTGCCACCGAACCCAAATTGGGCGATCTGAACCTGAGTTTAAAGTACCCGTGCTCATCCGTCAATGCCGATACCAATTGGTCCTTTTCGTAAACGCTAGCATTCATGAGGCGCTCGCCGCTGGCTTCATCAGTTACAATACCACTTACAGAATAGGTATTGTTATCATTCGTAATATCGGCATTAATGAGCGATAAATGCGGCAAAGCCAACGTAATGATGATATAGTTTTTACGCTCTTCAAACTCGTATTTATTGCCAAGTAAATGCTTTACAATGCTTAATACCGGTTCATTATTGCTTGTCACACTAACCAGGCTATCTTTCGATAACTGACTGCCGCTGTATGAAAAATAGAAACCTCCTTGATTGCCGATGGCTTCGAGTACCTTACCTAAATGCTCGTGACTGAAACTTACAGATAGCTTCTTTCCAAGCAAGCCCTGCGCATGTACCTGCGTAAAGATGCCAAGCATCAATATTGATAAATAAAAGAACTTTAATATTTGTGTATAAGGTTTAGGCATTAAATACGGTTTATTTAAGGATGATCTGTTTGCCATTGGTTTCAACCGTGATTTTGAAGGTCCGGCTGATCACCTGTAAAATATCATCTAATGATTCATTTTTGAAAGTAGTATTCAAAAGCTGGTTGTTCAATTCTTTACGGCCGATAATGATGTGGCTGTCGTAGGCTTCATTCAGTACCTCAACCATTCGCCACAATGGCGTATTATCAGCAACAAACTCTTTGCTTCTGTAGTAAGTGTATAGCTTATCGGGGTTCTGTTCTTTTACCAGGTTTGAATTATCTCCAACCAGTACTTTATCACCAGGAGTAAGCGTAACTGAACCTTCCCTATTGCTTACCTGCACTATGCCGGTTTCTACAATAACTTCTACCCTGCCGTGTTTATTTTTTACATTGAATGAAGTACCCACCACTTTAATGACAGTACCCGATGTATTGATGATAAACGGTTTAGCCTTATTGGGCGATATTTTAAAGAAAGCCTCCCCTTCTTTTAATGACACCACACGCTGATTACCATTAAACCTTTGCGGGTACTGCAATATGCTGTGCCTGTTTAAAGTAATAACAGAACCATCGGACAGAGTATCAACCTTCACTTCATTAACTGAGGCAGTTAAAATTTCTTTATTGAAAATCCGGGCAAAATATAACCAGGCACCACCGCAAATAAGTAATAAAGTGGCTGCCACTTTTAACCAGGTAAAATTGCGCTGTATCCTTACCACTTTAGGCCGCGCTGCAATTTTTTGCTTCAGGGCATATAATGAGGCCTGCGCATCGAGTGGTTCTGTAAACTGCATTGTTTTACTGGTCTCCCAGATAGTGCGAAACTGTTGCAGACGCTGCTGATTGGCAATATCCAGTGCAAGCCATTTATCTACTTCAGCCACCTCTTCGGCTGAGGCTTCACCTAAAAGGTAGGTGATCAGTAAATCGTCGTTCATTTCCATATAATTTGTACCATCCATTATATGAGGTTAATTAAGATCCATAATATAAGCGGCAGATAATCTGCGAGTTGAGCCCGTAAACGTTTAAGCGCCTTACCCATTTGGTTTTCAACTGTTTTTATCGAGATGCCTAGCTCGGTAGCTATCTCGGCATACTTCAATTCCTCAAAACGGCTCATCTGAAAAACAATACGGCATTGCAGGGGCAAGTCATTAATGGCCTTATGCAAACGCTGCTCCAGTTCACGGAACTGAAGTTTGTTTGCCGGGGTTTCTGTTTGATGATTCATGGTGTTCATCGTATACGTTTGATGACTTTGTTTAACTTTTTGGTGCTTGATATAGTTAAGGCATTCATTATTTACCGCTCTGTATAAATAAGCTTTTATTGATGTATGTATGGTTATGGGGGCATTACGCTCCAGCATTTTTAAAAATACCTGGTGTACCATCTCTTCTGCCAGCTGTTTATCGGCCAACATGGTGAAGGCATAACTATACAGGGCCGGGTAGTTACTCAGATAAACCCGATCAAATGCCTCACCGCCCGAAGTTAATTCTACAATTGTGCTCGTATGATTCAATTTTGCTAAAGTATTATTTATGCCTCATAATTAAATGACAACTCACCACGCCACTCCCCCTATAGACCGGCCAAAATATTATATTAGCAACTTCAAACAGGTAATGAAAGCAGACACCATAGTTCAGATCAGTAACCGTATTAAGGAAAAGCGGCGTGAAAAAAATATTACCGTGCAGGAACTGGCTGATAAGGCTAATGTGAGTAAAGGCCTGATATCACAAATTGAGAACAGCCGTACCATTCCATCACTCATCGTTTTAATTGATATTATTAAGGCTTTAGAGATTGATCTGAACGTATTTTTCAAAGACATTAAAACCGGCAATGAACATGCGATGGTTTTAATAAAACATAAGAGTGAATATGAATCTTTTGAAAAAGAGGATGCCGTTGGTTTTAATTACAACCGAATTTTCAGCCAGTCGATCAACAAAGGGACTGTTGATATTGTATTGCTCGAATTAGCTGTTGGTGCCAATCGCCCTATGGTGCAAACAGAAGCCTTTGAATATAAATATATCATAGAGGGCATAGCCGAATACCAAATTGCCGACGAAGTTTACACCCTAAAGGTAGGCGACTCTATCCTCTTCGATGGCCGGATACCGCATACCCCAAAAAATGCAGGGTCATCTAAGCTCAGCATGCTGGTTGTTTACTTTTTTGAAACCGGGGATAACTAAGCGTTATCGGTTCAAGTTCACGACAATTAATCTTGCTGTAACTTCTTTCGATAGTCGGTAACGACAAGTCAATAATTTGTTGACTTATAAGAAATTACAACCACATCTAATTTCATCTTTCACCTGTAACTTGCAGAATTAGTCTGCAATCAGGAAAAATTTTGCCCTTTAAATCCTTACTAACCTTTCGCTAATATTAAGTTATTAAATTGGTTCATTCCTTAATTTCCCAAAAAACTTAATAGAAACTTAACACAAATTAAGTTTACAAATAGTAAACATAGTTTAGTTTTGATAAACAAATTAACGTTTTCAAAAACATCTACTAAAGTGTTAAGTATGTCACCAGGATTTCTAAAAAAATTCGATAAGCTATTTGCAAACCCGGTTTGGGTACTTATAGGCGCCTTTGGTACTTATTTTTGCATGTACGGTTTTCGCAAACCTTATACAGCCGCCACTTATGCCGATCAGAGTTTCTTACACATTAATTATAAAGTACTGCTCATTATTTCCCAAACCCTTGGTTATGTCTTAGCAAAATGGGTTGGGATTAAGTTTGTATCAGAAATAAAACGTGAGCGCCGGGTATTAGCTATTATAGGCTTAATTTGCTTTGCCGAAGCCATGCTGTTGCTTTTTGCAGTTATCCCCAAGCCCTGGAATATCATTTGCATTTTTTTAAATGGCCTGCCGCTGGGTGTTATATTCGGGTTGGTGCTGGGCTTTCTCGAGGGCCGTAAAACAAGTGAGTTTCTTATAGCGGGCTTATGTTCGAGTTTTATACTATCTGATGGTGTATCTAAATCTGTAGGTACATTATTACTTAACTGGGGCACGCCCGAAAGCTGGATGCCTTTTATGGCCGGGTTAATATTTGCAATACCCATGGCCTTATTTATTGGTATGCTAACGCTGGTGCCCGCCCCTACTGCTGCAGATGTAGAACACCGTACCGCCCGCGAACCCATGACCGGTGCCGAACGCTGGAAGTTTTTCTGGGAATACTTTCCTGGCTTATTAGGTATTACCATTGTATACCTGTTTGTTACTTTATTAAGAAGTGTACGTGCCGATTTTGCCGTTGAGATATGGACAGGCCTGGGTTACAAGCAAACCCCCGATCTATTCACCCGCTCCGAGATCTATGTTTCATTCGGGGCCATCCTGATTACCTCCTTTGCTGTATTAATTAAAGATCACTTTAAAGCTTTTGGTTTTGCCTTACTATCGGGCCTTACAGGCTTGGTGCTCATCTTTTGTGCAGTAAGATTTTTAGGGCATGGTATGGATGCATTTCCTTTTATGGTGCTTGTAGGCCTCGGTGTTTACCTGCCCTATGTGGCCATCCACGCCGTTGTTTTCGAACGGTTAATTGCCGTAACACGCGAAAAAGCAAACGTAGGTTTCCTGATGTACATTGTTGATTCGGTAGGTTATACCGGCTATATCGGGCTCATGCTGCTTAAATATCTCACCTCGTCTGAGACAGCTATTTTACCGCTCTTTATCCGTATTTGTATCTATATGAGTGCCATCGGCATACTGCTTATCATTTTCACCTACCTGTATTTTAATATCAAACTAAAACATAATGATTCAAGAGTTTCCTCATTTTCCGCAAGGTAAGGCTGCGATATTTAGTGCACCGGGTAGTCCTTTTAAATTGATAAACGGCGAAGTACCTGCGCTTTCGGAAGGTGAAATATTGGTAAAAAACCTTTATACCACCATTTGCGGCAGCGATGTGCATACCTATTGCGGCCACCGGAAAGAGCCAGACAATGTAGTGCTGGGGCACGAAATTGTGGGTGATATATTGTGGCATCATCCATCAGCCCAAATTAAAGATCTGAATGGCAATAGCACTAATACAGGCGACCGCATTGTATGGTCTATTTTTGCAGCGCCTCCCACATCGGTCCCTCCTCACCCAGATATGCCGCAAAAAAGTGCGGGTTTATTTAAATATGGGCATGCGCCTGCAGCCGGGAATGATATTTTTAATGGAGGCCTGGCCGACTATTGTATCCTGAAGTCCAACACTGCTTTCTTAAAAATATCGAAGGATATACCGCTTAAAGTTGCTGCCACCATCAGTTGTGCACACTCAACAGTAGCGGGCGCGTTGCGTATCGCGGGTGAAATTAAAGATAAGCGGATTATCATCTTCGGTGCAGGCTTGCTGGGGCTTTCATGTTCGGCCATGTGCCGCGAGGCTGGTGCAAAAAACGTTGTACTTGTTGATACAGACGAATCGCGTTTAAAATGGCATAATAGTTTTGGGGCAGATGAAGGCATGCTGTTTGCCGACATACAATCTGGCACAAAGCAAACCGAAGGTGATATTATATTTGACATAACCGGGCACCCCGAAGCCATGAAAACCGGCATAGACTGTTTATGTTTAGGTGGCTATGCTATCTGGATAGGTGCGGTATTCCCGGCCAATGCGGTGCAGGTTGATGCCGAAAAAATTGTGCGTAAACTATTAACCATCCGTGGTCTGCACAACTACAATTACCAGGATTTTATAGCGGCTACATCTTTCGTAGAACGTTTTTATCAGCAATACCCTTTTGAACAATTGGTTGAAAAAGAATTTACGCTGGATGACGTAGAAGAAGCTTTTGGCTTTGCAGCGAATCAAAAACCGGTTCGTGCCGGGGTTAAAATCAGTTAAACCTTATAATAATTTAATAAAATGGAAAATATTAAAATGGTGGTATTCGACATGGCCGGAACCACGGTAAATGAAGATAATATTGTGTACAAAACCCTGCAACAGGCAATCAACAATGCAGGTTTTAATGTAACCTTGGACCAAGTATTGGCACAGGGTGCAGGCAAAGAAAAACTACAAGCTATTAAAAGCGTACTGGCTGAATACGCCGATAACCACGATAAGCAATTGGCTGATAGTATTTACCAGGATTTTGCTGTGCAATTGAAAAAAGCGTATGAGGTTAATCCAATATTCCCTCAGCCTAATGCGATAGAACTTTTTACCGAACTGAAAAGAAGGAACATCCTCACCGTTTTAAATACAGGCTATAACCGGCAAACCGCTCAATTTATTATTGATAAACTGGGATGGAAAGAAGGTGTTGATTTTGATGGCCTGGTAACCGCATCCGATGTTCCGCAGAACAGGCCTAACCCGGACATGATTTTTTTTGCTATGAAACGCTTCGGCATTACCGAACCAGCTTCGGTAATCAAAGTCGGTGATTCGATCATTGATATTGAAGAAGGTAAAAATGCAGGCTGTGCTTTAAACATAGGTATTACAACGGGTGCACATACCGTAGAGCAGCTCGAATCGGCACATCCTGATCGGGTTATCAATAATCTGATCGAACTTCTGGCCTTTATTGGTTAATCAATACCGTAGGATACGCTCCCCGGATACAAACATTTTGGCGATAAAAATTTCGCTAAGCTGGCTGGGCAATACCGGCAAGGCTTTATTAAGATTATTTGCGTTTCACAAATATGTTGATGTTTAATTTTTATGTTTCAATAAAAACAGGCGCGAGGCCTGTTTTTTGTTTGGATGTAACCTTCACGCAAGTCCTTAAAAGCTTTTTTAAAATGATAAAAACATTGAATTAAGGTTATCGAATTATTAAGAAGGCAACTAATGTATAAGTCATACTTGTGCATTTTATGTATTATTTATGGTAAATCCCGGTAATTAAGCGTACCTTACCAACTTATAATAAAAATAATGGCAACAGGAACAGTAAAATTTTTTAATGAATCAAAAGGATTTGGCTTTATTACGCCAAATGATGGTGGTAAAGAAGTATTTGTACACGTTACAGGTTTAATTGACCAGGTACGTGAAAACGATGCAGTAAGCTACGAAGTGGAAGAAGGAAGAAAAGGCCCAAGCGCCGTTAAAGTAAAAATAGCATAACAACATTGGCAAGATCAACAGAAACATTTAGTAAAAAGGAAAAGGAAAAGGCCCGCCTAAAAAAGGCCAAAGAGAAAAAGGAAAAAGCCGAATACCGGAAAGCAAACCCCGGAGGCTCAAGCCTTGAGGACATGATGGCTTACACCGATGAGTATGGCAACATCACTTCAACCCCACCCGATCCGTCGAGGAAAATTAAGGTTAACCTCGAAGACATTCAGGTTAGTGTAGCCAAACAGGAAGATATTCCGTTTGATGCAGTAAGGAATGGAATTGTCAGCTTTTTTAACGAAGCTAAAGGCTATGGATTTATCAAGGATCTGCAAACTCAGGAAAGCATTTTTGTCCATATTAACGCTTTAACAGAGCCAATTAAGGAAAACAATGCCGTAACTTTTGAGGTGGAACAAGGCCAAAAAGGATTAACCGCGGTTAAAGTAAAAAAGAAATAAATAGCGATTAAGAACATCTTATCGATTCTCGCTTAATCATATACAAAGCCCGGTCTGCAAATGCAGATCGGGCTTTGTTGTTACGTTTCACATATTGTCAGATTTTTGAATTTTAATAGGGTATTTGTCTGTCAGCTGTAAACTAACAACCTTAAACCCATACCGGTTAATTGAGTAATATTTCAATTGCCTTTACTTTGCGTATATTGTTTTATTAGAAATTTTAAATCTAAGCGCATAATGGATTTTATAGGCTATCAACAGATTTTTCAGGATATTATAAACGACCCCAATCCTGCATCCCCTTATGATAATCCAGACTATCTGAATTACACTAAGCTAAACTGGGCACGGCAGCATCGCTGGCTAAAATCGGGCATATTGAATGAAGTTTTAGCCGGCATTATAGAGCGTATAACCCATCCTCAATTCTGGACTATTATTACCGAACCCTGGTGCGGCGATGCATCGCACAGCATACCCTTTATACATCGGTTATCTGAACTAAACCCATTAATAAAAGTAGACTATCAGTTAAGGGATGCCGAACCATTTCTCATCAATCAATATCTTACCAACGGGAGCAAATCAATCCCCAAGCTAATTATTGCTGATCAGGACAATAACGAACTTGCTGTTTGGGGGCCAAGGCCGGCCGGCTGCCAGGCTTTATACGATCAATTACTCAAAGACCATGTACCAATGGAGGAAAAGAAAATTGCCTTACAACAATGGTACAATGCCGACAAAGGGGTAAGTTTGCAATTAGAACTGACAGCCATTTTTTCGCGGCTTTTAGTCTGATACAAACTCATCTCCCACGTCATGTCGCAAGTAATTACAGCTCAATTTGTTGATATAACTAACAAGGATATTTATCCGGCCACGGTAACTATTGCCGATGGGCGAATACAATCAATCCAAAAAATCGAGCATGCCGGTGATGCTTTACCCTACATCCTCCCCGGTTTTGTAGATGCCCATGTGCATGTAGAAAGCTCAATGCTGGTACCGGCAGAGTTTGCGCGCCTTGCAGTTGTACATGGCACCGTTGGCACCGTGAGCGACCCGCACGAAATTGCCAATGTTTGCGGCATTGCCGGCGTAGAATACATGATTGAAAATGGCAAAACAGTGCCCTTCAAATTTAATTTCGGCGCACCGAGCTGTGTACCCGCAACCATTTTTGAAACCGCAGGGGCACATTTAAATGCCGCCGACGTTGACGCTCTGTTGCAGCGGGATGAAATCAAATACCTTACTGAAGTTATGAACTTTCCCGGGGTACTAAATAAAGACCCTGAAGTAGTGTCTAAAATAGCCGCTGCACAAAAAGCCGGAAAACCTATTGATGGCCACGCCCCGGGCCTGCGCGGCGAAACTGCAGGTGCATACATCGATGCCGGTATCAGCACAGATCATGAATGTTTTACTAAAGATGAGGCTTTGGATAAGCTGAAGTACGGTATGAAGATCCTGATTCGCGAAGGTAGTGCCGCCAAAAATTTTGATGCGTTGATTGACATGCTGAATGATTACCCAGACATGATTATGTTTTGCAGCGACGACAAACATCCGGACAGTTTAGTTCTGGGCCATATTAACCAGCTTTGTGCCCGTGCGGTTGCTAAAGGCGTTAATGTTTTTAATGTATTAAAGGCTACCTGCGTTAATCCTGTAAAACATTACAAACTCGACATCGGTCTGTTAAACGAAGGCGATTATGCCGACTTTATTATTGTTAATGACCTGGTTAATTTCGAGGTATTGCAAACTTATATTGATGGCGAGCAGGTTGCATTGAACGGTAAATCAGCCATAAAATCTCGACAGGCTACTATTATCAATAATTTTACTGCGGATAAAAAATCACCTGCTGACTTTGAGTACCCACAGCCCTCGAATCATGAGCTGATCCCTGTTATTGAAGCCATCGACGGGCAATTGATCACCAATAAACTATTGGTGGCCATGCAGCCCGTAAACGGATTGCTGGTTACAGATCTGCAAAACGACATCCTGAAAATTGCCGTGGTAAACCGTTATAAGCAAATGCCTATTGCTAAAGGCTTTATCAAAAACTTCTGTTTAAACCGCGGCGCAATTGCGTCATCTGTAGCGCACGATAGCCATAATATTGTAGTGGTTGGTGTAGATGACGAAAGTATTTGCCGCGCTGTAAACCTCATTATTGCCGCCCGGGGCGGTATTAGTTGCGTAAGCGATACCGAAGAGATGATTTTGGCCCTGCCCATTGCCGGGCTAATGAGTGAAAAAGATGGGTATGAGGTTGCCGAAGCCTATACGGCTATAGATGCAATGTCTAAAAAATTAGGTTCTACACTGTCATCACCATTCATGACCTTATCATTTATGGCCTTGCTGGTAATACCACATCTCAAATTAAGTGATATGGGTTTGTTTGACGGTGCAGAATTTAAACTAATCAGCTAAGCTAATACAGCATTTTCCTGGTTAAATTTTATCGTGTTTAGATAAAATATAAGCTTAGGTAAATACGCGTCGCAAGTGTCGTAGCCACAATCGTATTGTTGCTTCCCTTTCCATAAAATGTATACAATGTTACCCTCATTGGTTGAATGCATATAAAATTGCCATTGCTTCATCACTAGGAAAATGCTTAGCCCTCCCGAAAAGGTAGTGTTAAGCGTAATATAATCTAACATCCCCCTGCCGGTGATGTACATAATTAGCCTTTCGGCATTGCGTTGCGCAACTTCACTTAAGCCAGGGAAACCCTCTGGGGCCTGATTAATAGCCATTTTAATTTCAGAATTCATTTTAATAAATAAAAAATGTAAACAGTAGTACCACAATTAATATTAAATATCATTCGTTTTTTACAGACAGTAAGCTCCCGCCACAGGTAAATTCACCTATGCCAAGTTTCATTATAAATAGCAAGTACGTTTAGAAATTTTAATCACACAGCGATTACGGCACCGATGGTATTCATCGTTGCCTGATCGCCCGGTTTATATTTAGAGGGTTAATAATTCAGAAATAAAAACACCTTTCATTTTTTGCATTTACAGCCCCATAAAAAAACAAACCGGGTTTAAACATAGGTATAAAAAACAAAAAATGCAATTATTTAAATTTTTATTGAAAGAAAAGTTAAAAACCACCCAAATACAGCAAAAATTGCGGATTCAGGCTTGAATCAATGGTTGATAAAAGCCTACCAAACAAATGAAAATACCTCTTCATTTTGCTTAAGCCACTGGTTAAACAGCTCAAGATTGTTCTCTTTGCCACTTATATCAAATTCAAAATTGGTTTGGGTGTCCTGTCGGGTCTCTTTAAAGTTGCGGACTTTAAGCTGATGCTGGGCAAATTTCTCGTTTAGCTGGTTATGATTATATTCGCCACGGCAGGTAATGGTGTAGTTACGGTGTTGAAAACGGCTATCAATATAATCCTGCAAGTATTCCATTACCGAGAGAATGATGAGCGAGGTAACGAGCGACAATGCTGTGAGGCCATACTCCCCTATCCCAATCAGCATACCTAGTGCCGCCGCAATCCAGATGGTGGCTGCCGTTGTAATGCCTGACACCGAAAAGCCATTTCTATAAATAACGCCAGCCCCCAGAAAGCCTACTCCCGTAATAATATTGGCAGCAATGCGGTCCTGGTTACCCGGGAAACCCAGTTTATAAGAGCAGATGGTAAATATGGTTGCCCCCACACTAATAATAGCCAGCGTTCTGAAACCGGCAGGCTTACGCCTAATTTCGCGCTCCAGCCCTACCATGCAGCCAATTACAGCTGATAAAAGTATTTTAAAGATTTCCTGGTTATACTGAATGTGGTCTGGATTTACCATAATTTATAAAATTATAGATATTTTATTGAATCTAACATTTGTTAATTAAACCCATCAAAAAATTAAGTTCCTCAATTTGAATATACTTAGGCCATAAAATCACAATCCACAAAGCATTTTTTATTTTTTCTCTTGCAGAATATTCTTTTCTGTCTATATTTGCAACCCCAACGCGAAAGTAGCTCAGTTGGTAGAGCACGACCTTGCCAAGGTCGGGGTCGCGAGTTCGAATCTCGTCTTTCGCTCCAGCAGAAAAGCCCTTCAGAAATGAAGGGCTTTTTTTGTGTGGGTTCGATTCCCACTCTGAGTATTCACATCTAATTCATAATCCTTAATTTAGCGCCATGAAACACGAAGAGGTAGTTGCAGCGCTTAAAACGATTGCAAACAAAGGATTGGCCAAGGGTATAAGTGCAGAGGATTTGCAAAGTTTAAAATCATACACCCTGATAGATATTATAACTGACGCCAAAACTAAAAAAACAACCTACGCTTTAACCAAAAAAGGCCGCGTAATGTTGAAGGCAAACTCTAAAGACCAGCAAGCACCCGAAGATAATTCAGCAGAGTAAATAGCATTCTTTATTTAATTCAGTATTAAATGAAAGCCCTTTGTTTCGACATTTTTGGCAGCCCTGATGTTTTGTATTATGGCGATGTTGCCGATCGGGTTATCGGCGATGACGAAGTGATGGTTAAAACAAAGGCCATCGGCTTAAATTTTGCCGATACCTACCGCCGTAACGGCAACTATCATTTGGTAGGCCAGCCACCATTTATTGCAGGTTACGAAGGTGCGGGCGAAATTGTACAGATTGGCAAAAACATCAGCCACCTAAAAATAGGCGACCGTATTGGCTTTGCCGATGTACCTTTGGCCAATGCCGAATTGGTTGCAGTACCCGCAAGCCACGCTATCCCCTTACCCACAAATATTGGTCTCGAGACCGCAGCAGCCATGTTATTGCAAGGCTTAACAGCACAATATTTAACTACCGACAGCTATCAGGTAAAGCCTGGCAATGTTATTTTAGTACATGCTGCTGCTGGTGGCGTAGGTCAGTTATTGGTACAATTGAGCAAGCATTTTGGGGCTACAGTTATCGGCTTAACATCATCGGCCATAAAAAAACAGAATGTTATTAATGCAGGTGCCGATGATTGTTTTCTGTATAACGAAGACTGGAAAAAACAACTTGTAGATAAATACAAAGGTGTTGATGTAGTATACGAAAGCATCGGCAGCACCTTAATGGACAGTTTTGAAGTTACCAAAACCGGAGGCACAATTGTTTTCTTCGGTTTTGCAGGGGGTAACCCACCATTAATTGATCCACGGATGCTGATGGATACCTCAAAAACCATAACAGGCGGCGACCTTTGGAGTTATCTAACTTCGGCCGAAGAACGTTTAAAACGCTCTGCTGAGTTGTTTAACTGGATAGAACAAGGAGTTATCAGCGTTGACATCAGCAGAAAGTTTGCTCTCAGCGATGGCGCTGCTGCCCATGCTTTTCTGGAGAGCCGCCAAAGCACTGGAAAAATATTGCTGATCCCTTAATAACTTCTTTAACAAGCTATCGGCCTCCCTCCCATCATTTTAGCTTATCTTTGATGCCAATCCAACGGTACATGATAAAGCAAGCGCTCGATAACTTAAAGATAAATGCCCTTAACCCCATGCAGGAGGCCGCCATTGCAGCTGCTAAAAAAAGTGATGTCATATTGCTTTCGCCTACAGGTTCGGGCAAAACGCTGGGCTTTTTATTGCCATTACTGGGTTTGCTTGATGCCAACATCCCAGCCGTGCAGGCAATGATATTGGTACCATCCCGCGAGTTGGCTTTACAGATAGAGCAGGTTTTCAGGGCTATGGGCAGCGGCTTTAAAGTAAACTGTTGTTATGGCGGCCACGATGTAAAAATCGAACGCAACAACCTGTCGCAGCCACCTGCTGTATTAATTGGCACACCGGGCCGTATTGCACATCACCTGCGCCGAGAAAGTTTCAGCACGGACACTATCAAAACATTGATACTCGACGAGTTTGATAAGGCTCTCGAATTCGGTTTCCAGGAGGATATGTCGTACATCATCAAACAAATGCCGGCCATAAAAAAACGGATCCTTACCTCGGCCACACAAATGGACGAGATTCCGTCGTTTACAGGCATTAACAAACCCGTTAAACTTGATTATCTGGATAAAACAGAAACAGTCTCCAACCTTAAGCAAAAAGCAGTAGTTGCCGAAGCAGCCGATAAACTGGAAGCGTTGTTTGCACTCATTTGCAAGGTAAGCGACCAACCTACACTTGTTTTCTGTAACCACCGCGAAGCAGTTGACCGCATCAGCGACCTATTGTACGACATGGGTCTGCCCCACGATATTTTTCACGGTGGTATGGAGCAGGATGATCGTGAGCGGGCATTGATCAAATTCAGAAACGGCAGTCATAGGATCTTAATTACTACCGACCTGGCTTCGAGAGGACTGGACATTCCAGAAATTGAGCACATCATCCATTACCAGTTACCGCATAACGAAGAAGCTTTTATCCACCGCAATGGCCGTACAGCACGAATGCATGCCACAGGTACATCGTATTTAATGTTAACACCTGATGAAAAGCCTGCCTATTTAAAGGAAGTTCCTGAGATTGAAGATTTGTCTGCCGATCCTGTTCTGCCTAAACCATCACCCTGGGCTACGCTGTATATTGCTGCCGGTAAAAAAGATAAAATTAACAAGGTAGATATAGTAGGCCTGCTTCTACAAAAAGGAGAACTTGCCAAAGAAGATCTGGGCTTGATAGAGGTGCTCGACCATTCATCGTATGCAGCTGTAAAACGTAACCGTATAGAGCGTGTTGTACAGTTAGTTAAAAACGAAAAAATTAAAGGCAAAAAAATAAGAATAGAAATTTCCCGCTAATACATAAACTTACTATTATGAGCAATAACGATATCATGAAAAAGCTTCGGGTAGCTTTAAAATTTACAGACGACGATATTATTAAGGTTTTGTTACTGGCCGATTTCAAGGTAACCAAAAATGAGATCAGCGCCATCTTTCGCAATGATGACCATCCCAACTTTAAACCTTGCGGCGATCAGATCCTCCGCAACTTTTTAAACGGGTTGATTATCTACAAACGCGGCCCCCGTCCGCCAAAGGCTCCGAAGCAAGACCCGGCATAAAAACAAAAAGCCCGGCTATTAAATAGCCGGGCTTTTATTTTAAGTTCTGTTTTCTGCTTAAACTACAGTATCTCTTCTCAGGAATCCTAAAATTAAGGAAATGATAGCGATAACTAATAAGATGTGGATTAAACCACCTGCAGAATATACGAATTCGCCTAATACCCATCCAATGATTAAGATAACTGCGATGATATATAATAAAGATCTCATGACTGTTTGTTTGTTTTTTAAAGGTAAATGATGATGTTTTTAATTGTATTGATTTATACAATAGGTATACCATATTTCTATTTAATGGCTTAAAAGGCATTAAACACGTATTTTTTAATATTTAAAACAAAATATTGTCTTAAATATTAAAAAAATAGCTTATTAATCAGGACAGTTTGCAGACAATGGGATGACATACCCTTCATTTCCGGTCGCCAATTTTAGTCTTCAGAATACGCTTTTATTGTAAATTAGTATCTGGTGTCCAATTTCAATACTCCTGATTGTTATGGATATATAAGTACATATCACACAACAATTAAATTTTAACAAAATGGATGAATTTATTTTAATCTTCAGGCACGAAGACGGCAACAAGGTAGCATCACCAGAACAGATCCAGATCTGGATGAAACAAACGATGGATTGGATTGGCGGCATTGCAGCACAAAACAAATTTGTAGGCGGCAACGGTTTATCCTTTGATGATGCCCGTATTGTTAAGTACAACAGTGTAGTAACCAATGGCCCTTTCGGTGAAATTAAAGAAACAATCGGCGGCTATATTATAGTTAAAGCTGAGTCGGCCGATGAAGCTGCCGAATTTGCCAAAGGCTGTCCGGTTTTACAAGGCGATGGCAATAGTGTTGAAGTGCGCAAACTGGCGAAAAGAGATGGTGTTCATTAAAACTACCAAAGCCTTCCTTAATTGAGGAAGGCTTTTCTTTGTCATGCAAAACCAGGAATTAATAGACCACCTGTTCAGAACAGAGTTCCGTAAAATAACGGCGGTACTCTGTAAATACCTGGGCATCGACCATATTGATATTGCCGAAGATATTGCCGGTGAAACATTCCTTTCGGCACTCGAAACCTGGCCGTATAAAGGTGTCCCACCCAACCCATCGGCTTGGTTGTATGCTGTCGCTAAAAACAAAGCAAAAAATCATATTATCAGAGGTCAAATTTTTGCAGATAAGATAGAGGGCACACTTACTTCTTCCCTGCCGCAGGAGTATGAAATTGAGATTGACCTTTCGGATCAAAACATTGCCGATAGTCAGTTGCAAATGCTGTTTGCTATATGCAATCCCTCAATTTCTGTAGAGGCACAAACGGGGCTTGCCCTGCGTATACTATGTGGCTTTGGTATTGATGAAATTGCCAATGCATTTTTGAGCAATAAAGAAACCATTAACAAGCGTTTGTTTAGGGCGAAAGAAAAATTAAGGGCGGAAAAAATCAAAATCGAATTTCCGCCACCAACAGAGATCAACAAGCGCATAAATGCGGTGTTAACCACTTTATATTTATTGTTTAACGAAGGTTATTATTCAGAAAGTCAGGATAGCGTATTGCGCAAAGACCTGTGTTTAGAGGCCATGCGCCTTACCTATATGCTGATAGAAAATGCGCAAACCAATCTGCCCGTTGTAAATGCATTGCTTGCCTTAATGTGTTTCCACTCTTCCCGTTTTGAAGCCCGAAAGAATGCCCAGGGTGAAATTATTTTGTACGATGACCAGGACGAAACCTTATGGGATAAAAGCCTGATTGCCAAAGGTGCTTATTATCTTAACCAGGCATCACAAGGAAACGAAATTACCAAATATCACCTCGAAGCCAACATTGCCTGGTGGCATACCCAAAAAGCAGATACTCCCGAAAAGTGGGAAAGTATTTTACACTTATTTAATCAGTTGTTGGTAATCGAATATTCGCCCATTGCAGCGCTTAACCGTACTTATGCGGTTTCGAAAGTACGCGGAAATGCAGCCGCAATAATTGAAGCAGAGAAACTGAAACTAACTGATAATCATTTCTATTTTACCCTACTCGGCGAATTATATAAGGAAATTGATACCCAAAAAGCTAAGCAACATTTTGCACAAGCATTGCTGCTTGCCAAAACCAGTGCAGATAAACAGCTTATTCAGCAAAAGATTGATAAGCTTTAACCAATCCTTCCAACTCCGCAAGAAACGGGTTCTATACCTATTTACATGTACCGATCTTTGATATTGAAATCATAAAACACAATATCATGCATATCGAAAGCAATCCTTCTATACTCTACTTCGGTACTCCAGTAGTATTAATCAGCACTAAAAATGAAAATGGCACAGATAACCTCGCCCCTATGTCGTCGATATTTTGGCTGGGCTGGCGTTGTGTAATTGGGCTGGCTGCTGCATCTAAAACCACGCATAATTTAATGCGCAATAGAGAATGCGTTTTAAATCTGCCTTCGGTTAATGAAGTAAAAGCCGTAAATCGCATGGCTAAAACCACGGGTTCCAATCCTGTACCCGATGGTAAAATAGCCAAAGGCTACCGTTATGAAGAAGATAAATTTGGCATTGCCGGCCTGCATGAACTGCCATCAATATCTGTAACGCCGCCACGTGTTGCAGAATGCCCGGTTCAATTAGAAGCTGTGGTTGAAGCTGTACATGGCTTGGCCGAGGGCGATATTAACCAACGGGGCCGCATAGTAACATTCGAGCTACGGATCACGAAAGTACACCTCGAAGAATCTATTTTAACGGATGGCCACCCCAACCGGGTTGATCCCGATAAATGGCGGCCATTGATTATGAGCTTTCAGCAATTTTATGGTTTAGGCCAGCAAGTGCATTACTCTACCCTTGCCGAAATACCTGAACATCTTTACAACTCGCCCGACAGAGAAAGAGCGATGGACATTACTTCTTAGATTCTGCTTTAACCTTACTTGGTATATACCTGTTCGATTTACGCTTTTGATTCTCTTCAGCTGCATCTATCGAATGGGTACAGGTAAGGTCATCCTCTTTCTCAGCAAGATCTGATAATTTCACATAAAATTTATGAAGCTGATCCAATTCTTCTTCGGTTAAGTCTTCAATATCAACCATTCGGTTGCTCGAACCTTCGTGCGAAGCCAGTATCTCATTTAACTTGAGGTGGATGGCTTTCGAATCCTTATTCTGTGATTTCTGGATCAGGAAAACCATTAAAAAGGTAACTATAGTAGTGCCTGTATTAATGATAAGCTGCCAGGTATCCGAATATTTAAATATGGGGCCAGATACCAGCCATACTACGATTACTGTGATTGCGATAATAAATGCAGCAGAACTGCCGGTTGCTATTGTTGCCCAGTTCGAAAACCTTTCGAACAGATTCTTTTTCTTTGCCATAGGGATATTATTTATCTCAAAAGCATTTCACAACCATATTGTTTGCATTGATTTTAAAAAGGACGATAATCCTTTTCAAATTACTATAATCTGGACAGTAGTTTATTGATCGGGATCGGCTTTAATGCTTTCGTTTGATTCGATATCATCAATAGCCTTATGAATTTGTTTAATATCTGTAGGCTCCTTCATTTCTTCCAACTGCTGGTCGGTAACAGTAGTAATCCCCATCCGCTGGTGTATTTCGTGTACCATATTTAATATTTTAGTGATCTCTTCTTCTGCCCGCACATTAGCCTCAAATTCTACCTGTTGACGGATAGTTTCAATCCTGCCCTGCCGGTTTTGATTAATTAAAACGGACACCGACAATATAATGGCGAATAAAGAGACTGCCATTTCTAAGATCGGAAACGGGAACGGATCAAAGGGCTTTAAGAGTGGAAATAAGTTTATATTCCAACAGATCCAAACTGCAAAAATTATAAAACATGATAGCAGGAATTTCATGCTGCCCAAAACATCAATTATAAACACGGTAATGTGATCTGTGCGCGTCTTGGTAAAATCGAGCGAAGATTTTAGTTCCGGCTCCGGGGCTTGTTGGCTTTTCTTTTCCATAGCAGGGGTTTCTATAAAAAATAATTAATATTATTAATTAATACTATTATTGTGTAATTATAAATCATATATTCTTATTACAATCATTATACCCCTATTCTGATGAAAATATTTTTCACGCTAGTATTTCTATTGGCGGTCACTTGCTCTTTTGCACAAAATCCTTCGGTAATTCCTAACATGACCAAGGCTGTTATTTCCCACTCACAACCACCGCCTAAATCGGCAAAAGATACGGTCATAGAATCAGACACATCAAAGGAGAATAAAGAACCCCGTTACTTCTATATTACAGCAAGCGCCAATGTTTTTGTTAATGCTAAAGGTGGTTTTGCACAGCGGTTTGCACCTTCCTTCGAATTTGGTAAAACCTATGGCATATTTGATATTGGTTTGGCTACAGGCAGATTAAACTCAATCAGCTCTGGTAGCGATACATCGAGGTTTATCGAGTTTCGGCCTACCATCAATGTTTTCTCCAAAGGCCGTTTTGCCGAAAGTCTTTGTCTCGGCGCGGGTTATGTAATTAAGGCCAAACAGGGCTTAATGACCGAAATTTGCAATAGCATCAATTTCAATATCACAGAAACCGTGGCCATTGCAGTAGTACAGGGTTATGTATTTTTAGATGGCACCCAAAGCAGCCGTAATACCCAGTACATGGGTTTTAATCTCACTTATAATTTCTTAAAAAATCATAGCGTAAATAAGCAACGCAAAAAGGCTGCTATCGTAAGTGATAACTAATCGTAATCGGCAATAATTAACCGTAACGCGCAGGTAAAGGTGGGCTGGGTTCTGTAATGCCCAAATTTTGCATCCCAGGCACCCGATTCCAGATCGTCGGCTAAGCGCTTTACAATCCGCTCCTGCTCATCTTCGGCAATAAAGCCCCAGGCAGATTGTGCTTTACGTACCTCTTTACTCAAAAAAGCTTCCGGCCTGCCATAATATGCTTCCTGAAACCCATCTACACAGTTCAGCGGAACAGACACAGCCTCTACCAATGTCTTCCCTCCCATCGCTTCCATCAAAAAATCGATAGTTGGATAGCGCTGGCGTTCTACCTCAATCACTTCGGGAAAGTATTCCGCATTCCAGAAATTACCCAGTGAGTCCGGGTCGAAAGTCATTACAATAACCCGGTGTTTGGTAACGCGCCTTAGCTCCTGCAAGCCCTTCCTAATATCGGGCCAATGGTGTACGGTAACAATGGCCATTGTAGCATCAAAAGCTTTATCATCAAAAGGCAGGTTATCGGCAGTGGCAATAATAGCCGGTATTTTATGGTTATTTATCCGCTGGGCGCGCATAGCTATGGAGGGTTCAACAGCAATTACATAACGGTCTTCAGGTTCGTATGAACCTGCCCCTGCTCCAATATTCAGCACGGTTTTGGCATCGCCTAACGCCTCGTTAATAAAAGTTGCAATATGTGGATCAGTACGCCTTTGTCCCGAGTACTGTTTACCATATTTATCGTAGTTAAAGGCAGGGTTAGTTATTTCCATAATGATAACATTAAAGGCGGAGAGCCTGTTATAAAAATACCTATCAGGCGTTTAATTATTGTTAAGCTATGTTAAAAATAATGTTCAATCTATTGGTCTTATCCTCTTTCTGTTAAGAACACTTATATTTGAATATCTTAACAATTAAGATATTTAGATTTATAGCTATGCCTCCAGATATTAATCCCGATGTTTTTGAACTGATGTGGGCCGTGCGCAGGTTTACCCGCTCGTCGCTTATATTACAGCACGTTATTTCGCAGGATATAGGCTTGAATGTTACCGATGCCGAATGCCTTGATTTTTTGCAGGAAATGGGTCCATCAACAGCAGGCGCTCTGGCTAAAGCAGCCCGATTAACTACTGGCGCTATTACCAACGTAATTGACCGCCTCGAAAAAGCAGGTTTTGTGAAACGCAGCCCCGACCCTAACGATCGCCGGAAGGTAATTGTATCTTTTATTCCCGATAAACATACCAATGCCAAAATCCATTACGATGCTTTAGGCAAAGCCGTAGGTGAATTATTTTCGGGCTATGGTACCGAGCAACTCAAATTTTTAATAGAGCACACTCAGGCCTTAAACGAGATATACCAGCATCAGGTGGTTAATATCGATGCTGCGAAGAAGTAACTACTGTTTCTCAAACCGCATAATGGCAATATCGCCTGCTATAAAAGTGAGCGTTTTGCCATCACTTACCGACCAGCTATTTACTTTTTGCAGGTTACTCATAAACACATTTTCGCCATCGCCGGGGCAAAACATTTTAGTCATGGCCATAAGGCCTGCAAAGCTAATTTTGTGACCTGATACGTTAAGCGGACCATTAAAACTATTACAGCCCGAGTTACCGCTTACCCGTTTAGCAGTGAGATCGAAACTAATGGTTGGCTTTTTATGCACGTATAAGCTATCAAAAGATGTGCTTGAACCAGCTACGTAACTAAGCTGCCATGTACCGGCAAGCACTGTGGTATCTGCACCATTGGCAGTAGTAGTTTTTTTTGCACTATGGCATGCTATTAATAAACCACAAGCAATAAATGAAATCAAGATTAGCTTTTTCATAATTGATAGTTTAATTAGATACGTTATTTAACAGAGCATTATTATTATTTAGCCTCATCAGCTGACCAGTCATCACTGAAACTTCCCATCCATTGGTGGTACATTTCGTCGCCGGTATGTTGGGTAAATTCAATGTTTAACAGATTAACTTCCAGCTCCAATAGCTCGTTGATTACCGCAATTAACGCTTTAGAAAGTTCTGTGCGTGTTTCTATTGATCGCCCTGCCCTGATATCGCACATTAATATCGCTGCTGGATGCGGTTCGCCTTCGCCACAACGCCAAATGCTACCTTCGCCCAATTCGCGAATGGTTACAGTAATGCGTTTTACGCTCGCGCTCATTATCCGGGCGTAGATTTCTCCCATTCGTTTGGCCAGTTCCTGCTTGGTAGCAGTTGGATACGATTTGGTAACTTCTAACTGTAAATACGGCATATCGATTCTTTATGGTTTTAAAATCAAAGCCTTGTTATACTCATAATTCATGCGGGCAATGTGCAGTACCGATATAGCTTGCGGGCACTCAACCTCGCAGGCTTCGGTGTTAGAGCAATGACCGAAGCCCTCGGCATCCATTTGCTCAACCATATTAACAACACGGTCGGCAGCTTCCAGTTTGCCTTGGGGCAATAAAGCCAGCTGCGTAATTTTGGCCGAAGTAAACAGCGCAGCACTCGAATTTTTGCAGGTAGCCACACATGCCCCGCAGCCAATACAAGCTGCAGCATCAAAAGCAGCTTCGGCTGTTTCATGAGAGATCAAAATACTATTGGCCTCTGGTGGCTGACCGGCGCCTGCTGTAATAAACCCTCCCGCCTGGATTATATGATCGAAGCCACTTCTATCTACCTTTAAATCGCGTACAATAGGGAATGCAGTTGCTCTGAAAGGTTCGATATAAATAGTATCACCATCTTTAAACGTACGCATGTGCAGCTGGCAGGTAGTGGTATTAGCCAACGGACCGTGTGCTCTACCATTAATCATCATACCGCATTGACCGCAAATACCTTCGCGGCAATCGTGATCAAACTCTATTACACGTTCGCCTTTTTGCACCAGCGTTTCGTTAAGCAAATCCATCATCTCCAAAAACGACATGTGTTCAGACACATCGTCCAGCTCGTAATTTATCATTGCTCCCTTTGTATCAACACCTTCCTGCCGCCAAATCTTTAAACTCAATTTCATACTAAATCAATTTAAAATGTGATTTATTTATAGCTTCTTACCGTCAGTTCAACATTCTCAAACACCAGCGGCTCTTTGTGTAATTCCTGTGCCACGCCTTCACCTTTCCACTCCCAGGCCGATACAAAACAGAAGTCCTGATCATTGCGTACAGCCTCACCATCTGGTGTCTGGTATTCATCACGGAAGTGTGCCCCGCACGATTCTTCGCGTGTTAAAGCATCGTAACACATCAGCTCACCCAGTTCCAGATAATCAGCAATACGACCTGCCTTTTCCAGTTCGCTGTTTACCTTATCGTCGCCGGTTATTTTGAGGTCTTTGTTGAAGGATGCTCTGAGTTGCTTAATCTCTTCAATAGCTTTCGTCAAACTTTCTTTGCTGCGCGATAACCCACATTTATTATAAAGCAGCTTACCCAATGTTTTATGGAAATGATCGGCAGAAAGTGTACCCTTACTGTTTAGAAACTGGCTCAATTGTGCTCTTACGGCCGCTTCGGCTTCTGCAAATGCCGGGTGATCTGTCGTTACCTTTTCGACCTTCATCTCATCAGCCAGGTAATTAGGAATGGTATACGGTGCAATAAAATAACCATCTACACAAGCCTGCAATAATGAATTTGCACCGAGGCGATTAGCGCCGTGATCTGCAAAATTGGCTTCGCCCAAAGCAAACAAACCGGGGATGGTCGTCATCAATTGATAATCGACCCATAGGCCGCCCATTGTAAAATGTGCGGCAGGTGAGATGAGCATAGGTTGCTCATAAGCGTTTATGCCATTGATCTTCTCGTACATGGTAAACAGGTTGCTATACTTTTCTTTGATCTTGTCTTTCCCCTGTTCTTTAATGGCTTTGGAGAAATCGAGACAAACAGCATTCTTCATCGGCCCAACGCCACAGCCCGCATCTATACGCTCTTTCGCTGCGCGAGATGAAATATCCCGGGGTGATAGATTTCCAAAAGCCGGATATTTTCGTTCCAAATAATAATCACGCTCTTCTTCGGGAATACTTTGCGGTGGTCTGTCATCTCCCGCTTTCTTCGGCACCCAAATGCGGCCATCGTTACGCAATGATTCAGACATCAGCGTTAATTTAGACTGATGTTCGCCCGATTGCGGTAAACAAGTAGGATGAAACTGGATCCAGCTTACACCCGACATGAATGCGCCCTTCTTATGCGCCCGGCATATCGCCGAACTGTTGCAACCCATAGCCAGGGTTGATAAATAATAAACCTTGCCGTAACCGCCGGTAGCCAGTACAACCACAGTGGCAGCGTGCCGTTCTATCTCACCCGTCAGTAAATCGCGGGCTATAATGCCTTTGGCTTTGCCGTCAACTACCACCAGTTCCAGCATCTCGTGGCGGGTGTATGTTTTTACTTTGCCGAGGCTTACCTGCCGCATTAAAGCTTGATAAGCCCCGAGTAATAGCTGCTGCCCGGTTTGCCCGCGTGCGTAAAAGGTGCGCGATACCTGCACCCCGCCAAACGAGCGGTTATTTAGGTAGCCACCATATTCGCGTGCAAAAGGCACCCCCTGTGCCACGGCCTGGTCTATCAATTGGGCAGAGCACTCAGCCAAACGATAAACATTAGCCTCGCGCGAACGAAAATCCCCTCCCTTAATGGTATCATAAAACATGCGGTAAACATTGTCGCCATCATTTTTATAATTCTTGGCGGCGTTTACACCACCTTGTGCAGCAACCGAGTGCGCCCGGCGTGTGCTATCCTGAAAGCAGAACGATTTTACATTATACCCCTGCTCGGCCAGTGAAGCCGCGCATGATGCACCTGCCAAGCCAGTCCCTACTACAATTACATCAACCTTTTTGCGATTGGCCGGGTTAACCAGCTTGGCATGTTTTTTATAATTATCCCATTTATCGGCAAGCTCCCCTGCCGGAATTTTTGCATCTAAAATCATGATAAGCTATTTAAGTAAACGTAAATAGGCATCGCCATAAACCCTAAAGTGATAACTGCGGTATATACCCAGCCCACAACTTTTACCCACCGCACATATTTGGGATGGAACACGCCAAGCGTGCGTGCTGCACTATAAAAGCCATGCAAAAGGTGAAAACCCAGTGCAATTAATGCCACCTCGTAAACCAGCACGTACCATAATTGCTGGTAAGCTTTCTCTACAATGGTGTACAGGTCTTTATTACCCTTAGCGTCAAGCGGAAGGTTGGTAAACTTATACTGATACCAAAAATCTTTAAAGTGGATGATGAGAAAGAGGAAAATGATAGTACCCAGCAAACCCATATTACGGCTGTACCACACGCTTGATGCGCCGCGTTTATCATAGGCATATTTGGTGCCGTTGGCTTTGGCATTCTTTGCTGTAAGCATGATGGCATAAATAGTATGGCCGATGATGGATGCATAAAGTACATAAGCGATAATCTCGATAATAATATTGCCTGCCAGCAAATGCGAGTACCAGTTAAACTGCTCCCGTGCCTTGTCGGGCGATAAAAACAATTGCAGGTTGCCCAACAAATGGATCACCAGGAAGAAGCAGAGAAACAGCCCCGTTCCCGACATCCATAGTTTATGCTGAAGTGTTGTTTGTTTCATAAGTAGTTTTCAGATAAAGTATTTTCAGAATTAAGTCAGCTACCACAGGCCGATCACTTTCCACCATAAACCGCCCACCACAAACCAGATGAGCAGAAACAGCACGCTGATAAAAAAGCCCTGTTTCCACCAGTCTTTCATATCCACATAAGTACTACCGAAAAATATGGGAGCAGGCCCGTGGGCATAATGTGTTAAAGAGCCCATTAGTGTAGCGCATGCACCTAAAAATATGGCTAACATAGTACCAGGTACGCCTACCGATACACCTACTGCTAAAAAAACAGAGTACATAGCCGCTGCGTGGGCCGTGCCACTGGCAAACATGTAATGGCAATACGAGTAAACCAATATGATAATGGGGAATGCCATTTGCCAGCTCATGTGCTCCATTTTTGCGCCTACCAGGTGCCCAAACCAACCGATAAAGCCTAACGAATTAAGGTAAGAACCCATCATTACCAGCGACGAAAACCATACAATGGTATCCCAGGCGCCTTTTTCAGATTTTACATCTTCCCAGGTTAAAACCCCACAGAGCAATAAAATAGACAAGCCAATAAGTGCGCCTGTGGTGGCATCAATGGCAAACGTATTACCAAAGATCCATAATACCAGCAGGATAATAAAAGTGGCAACCATCAGCCATTCCTGTATAGAAACAGGGCCCATTTCTTTCAACTTTTCTGCTGCCATGGCAGGTGCTTCTGGCGTTTTTTTAAGCTCGGGAGCATAAAACTTGTAGAGAAACAAAGGCGCTAATAAGAAACATACCAAGCCCGGCACACAAGCCGCCACAAACCAACTGCTCCAGGTAATTGTAATACCCAAATCTTTGGCAAACTTTTGGGCCATAGGGTTACTTGCAGTCGCAGTTAAAAATATCACCGAGGTAATCATATTAGCATTATAACTACTCAGCGTTAAAAATGCGCCAACCTTACGGTGTGTTTCAGGTTTATCGGGTTCAGAACCCATATTTACCGCAATAGATTTCATGATGGGAAACACTACCTCTCCTGCCCTTGCGGTATTACTTGGTATGGCCGGGGCCAGTATCAGATCGGCCGTGTTTAAACCGTAAGCCAAACCAAGTGTACTTTTACCAAATATGCGAATGAAATTGTAAGCCAGCCTGGTGCCCAGGCCAGTTTTGATAAATCCACGTGCTATGAAAAAAGCCAGGCCAATCAGCCATATCGTAGCATTACCAAAACCACTTAAAGCATTGGCTATAGATTTCCCCGGATCGCCCGGAGCAAGTACTTCGGTAGCTGCACACAACGTAATACCCAACATGGCCATCGTACCCATTGATGCTGCTTTTAAAATTATACCAATAATGGTAGCAGCAAATATGGCCAGCAAATGCCAGGCATTGGGTTTAACACCATCGGGTACGGGTATGAACCAAATGATTAAACCAATTACAGCGGTTATTACCAGTGATTTCAGGTTGATCTCTTTCATAAATAGATGTTTAAGTATTTTAAAAGCGAATCTGTAATTGCAGATAAGCGAGGTTATGTGAATAATTGGTGGTTAGCGGCACATCGTTTTTGTACATATCAATAGCAACTCCCAGTTGTAGCGCGGCATACATATCATCGGCAAAAATGAGGGTGATATTGGGGATGATGGTTTGGCGCGGGTCGCCGGTTAACTTGTAGTTGTCGTTAAAATACTCATACCTCGAAGAAAATTCGATAGCCCTAACCCTTGGTAAGTTATACGAGTATCGCAGTACCGGGAAAAAGTAGAAGCCCTGCATCCGCACCTGCGATAAACCCGGTGGGTTAGCAGTATAGGTATTGTATAAAGAAAGGTTGGTTCCATTTTTATACTCACCGCTGATGGTCAGCTTCCAATCACTGTCAAATTTATGGGTGGCTACAATATCGCCTCCCCAGGCATTTCCCAGGCCACCACCGCCTCCCTGGCTACCTGTAGCTCCATTTATACCGATTATTAAATTTTTAGAGATGCTTGTTTCTATACGGGCATAAAGGTTCTTTTCATTATCGTTATCTGTAGCCTGGTTGCGGTTATTGCCATTGTATACTCCGGCATAATATCTAACGCTCCCTGTTTTGTTAACATCGCCAAACACCGATACACCTACCTGGAAACTTTGCCAGCCGCTTGCACCAAAAGCATAGTACTGGTTCGAGTAATCGAGTGTACGGATGATATCAACCGGCAAAGCATCCTCAATCCCGAAAAATGGCCTGAACTGACCAGCCTGCACATTAAAATGTTTGCTGAGTGTGTATTTTACAAAGGCATTTTCTAATACCTTATTGGATGGGTCGCTGCTAAACTCAGCAAAGTTAACCATCAGGTTGGCCGAAAAGTGATCGTTTACAGTGCCCTTAACCTGCAAACGCACCCGTTTTAACAAAAAGGTATTGGTTATTTTATTGGTTGATGCATCGTTGAAATTTTTGCCGTTAACATCTACATTATCAGTTAACGATGCCACATATCTGGTTTGTAATAAGCCGGCAAAACCGATGGAACGTTTGTAGGCCGAGTAGTTGGTGATAACAGTATCCTTATCTAAACCTGCAATATCTGTTTGTTGTGCATGGGCAGAAAAGCCCCAAAAAAACGTACTAATTAATATTAAACGTAGAAGATGTTTCATAAGGTAACAAGGTGATTACATAAAGCTATATGATTTACACTTAACCCACAATAATAAACCACTTCTATTTTGAGTATTTTCCGGATAAATTGGTTGCAAATTACCAATGAACAAAAAAGCCCGGTTACTGAAACAGTTGCCGGGCTTACAAAACACATATTTATACTACATCATCTTAACACCTTTATTTAACAGTCAACTTATTAACATCATTGACACCGGCCCCCTGTGCAGTGGTAAAATATACATTATTGCTTAGTACCGGTGTGGTACTTGCCTGCTGGTTTACAATAAAACTGTTGGGATTTGGTGCCGGGAAATTGAAACCAACATTATCGTATACATTACAAGTACCACCAAACAGATCATATACATCAACAATAACACCGTACCAGTCTTTGCTCAGGTTTAAATTACCGCAGGTATTGTCATATATTTTGGCATTGGCATAAGTAGTTACACCTGGCGAAATTTCAGCGGCGAACGATTGCACCTCGAAAGCCGAATACTTACGCGAGTTTACCACCACATTATTATAGATCAGTACATCCTGCGGTGTAGTGCCGAAACTTCTGATCCAGGCCCTGATGGCGTTGCCCTGGTGATTTTTAACCAGGTTATGGTGAAAGGCACCGCTCCCCTTAATCATAAATATGCCGTTATGGTTATTGTTGGTGGGGTTAACATCAGTTATGGTATTGTTATGGATATCGTAATTATCGGCATTGGCTGCAAAAACTACGATGCCACAGTCAGAATTGCTAAAGTTTAAGTTGGCGATCTCGAGGTTTTTAATCAGCCCGGTAATTACACCACCTATTACATCGCCCCCAAATTGTATAAAGGTTGATGTATTGGTACACGTATTATTCAGGATCTTTAAATTCTGGGTATAGGATGCTGTTTGCCCCGGGGTATACACATTGGTACCTACATTGTAGATTACCACATTACCTACATTACTAAACGAGAAGTTCTGAATAGTTAAATTTTGCGACGCGCCATTTAATATGATAGAATGATAATACAGATTGTCCCGCGATACAAAACCCTTGTCGATACCAATTGTACCATCACCAGAGATGGTTAAATTACTCACATTGGTAATATGCATATGGTCCCAGTTACCTGCCATTTGTACCAGTCCATCATTTTTGATGTAGATGGGGCAACCGGCATTAATATTCTGCACATCAATACCATTGTAGGTACCGCCTTTTACCTTAATAATGTCATTGCATTTAAGGCCCATGCTAGTGCCATCAATGGTAAGGTTACCTGTCCCTGTCCCTACAGGGAGTATTCGCCCTAAGATCGGCGTTGTGGTTGAAATTGCTGTTACTGGATTAGCCCCGGCAACGGGTGACAGATCTGCTGCCTTCTTACATGAAGCAGATAAAAAAATAGCAATTATAGCGGTTATGTTGAAGTACATCTTTCCCATCTTGATCTCGTTTAATACTTTGATTTAACGAGTGTTGTTTGATTTAAGTTGCCTTACAATTAAGAAAAGTAACATTTTTGTTACTATTTAACTATAAATGAATACACTAATAACCAATGAATAAAATGCCACGCCATTTATGCCCTTTTAAACATATATTTACGTATATACCCCAAGCATGAACAGAAAAAAAGCGATTCAAAGTCTATTAGCATTTGCTGCCGTAGGGGTATCATCTGTATCAATTTACGAATGGACAAGCACTGGCCACGCAGTTAAATTAACCGAACTTCCACAGAAAAAGCAATTAATTGCAGAACTGGCCGAAACTATTATCCCCCCGTACTGATACCCCCGGTGCTAAAGACGCACATGTAGAGGAGTTTATTATTGAGATGATTAAAGAAAGCGACCAAAAATCGCAGCATAACTTTTTAGCCGGTTTGGGCAGTCTCGAAAAATACACTATTGATAAGTACGATCATTCTTTTATTGAGTGCACTCCACAGCAAAAATTTGCCGTTTTAAAGCACTTCGAAGATAAAGCCACCTACTCTATCGGTATTTTGAATAAGATCAACAATAAGTTTTTAGGCACACCTTTCTTCAACAAATTAAAAGAATTAACCGTAGAAGGATATTGTACTTCGCAGTTAGGTGCAACACAAGGCATGGCCTATAATTACATCCCTGTAAAATTTGAGGCATGCTTGCCGCTACAACAAAATCAAAAGGCCTGGGCCACCAAATAACATAATGATAAAATTAGGCGCTGCAGAAACAAAAGCTACTTATGACGCCATAGTAGTGGGTTCGGGTATTAGTGGTGGCTGGGCAGCCATGGAACTTTGTAAAAAAGGTTTAAAAGTATTACTGCTTGAACGGGGCCGTAATGTTGAACACGTAAAAGACTATAATACTGCCCTGTTAAACCCCTGGGATTTCGATCTTCGGGGAAATACAACAGCGCAATATAAGGCCGAAAATCCCATACAATCGCAAGGCACCGATGCCGGTAATGCACACTTTTTTGTAAACGATAAAGAACACCCTTACGTGCAGCAAAAGCCTTTTCATTGGTTTAGAGGCTACCAGGTTGGCGGCCGTTCATTAACCTGGGGCAGGCAATGTTACCGTTTAAGCGACCTTGATTTTGAAGCCAATTTAAAAGAAGGCGTGGCTGTTGACTGGCCTATCCGTTATAAAGATATTGATCCCTGGTATAGTTATGTAGAACGCTTTATTGGCGTAAGCGGCAAAAAAGAGAACCTTTCACAGTTACCCGATGGAGAGTATATTCAGCCATTTGATTTAAATTGTATAGAAAGCCATCTTAATGATTCGATCCGTAAGAATAGTCACGATCGTTTATTAACCATTGCCCGTGTAGCCAACCTTACCCGTGGCTGGGATAGCCGTGGGCCGTGCATGGCGCGCAATTTATGTTCGAGAGGTTGCCCCTTTGGTGGATACTTCAGCAGTAACAGTTCAACAATCCCGGCGGCTATGGCAACCGGTAATTTAACTTTGAGACCGTATTCTGTTGTGGCTGAGGTTTTGTTCGACGACCAAAAACAAAAAGCCAAAGGTGTACGGGTAATTGATACCATTACCAAAGAGCATTTTGAGTATTACGCTAAAATAGTTTTCATCAATGCATCAACCATTGCTACGGCCGGTATTTTGCTGAACTCCAAATCGCACCGCTTCCCTAACGGCTTTGGTAATGACAGCGGCGAATTGGGCCATAACCTGATGGATCACCACTCTGCCGCCGGTGCGCAGGGTGCGCATGAAGGTTTTAAAGACAGTTACTACAAAGGCCGCAGGCCATGCGGTTTCCTCATACCTCGTTTCCGTAATTTACAGCCTAATTCGGGGCTTGATTTTACACGCGGTTACAATATACAAGGCCACGGCGAGCGTTCTGAATGGATGGATACCCGTGATGCCGGAGGCTTTGGTGCAGATTATAAAAAGACCATTACCCACCCCGGACACTGGACCGTTTGGATGGCCGGCTGGGGCGAGTGTTTGCCTTACCATGATAACATGATTAGCCTTAATGATACCCAAAAAGACAACTGGGGATTACCGCTAATCAATATCGATTTCTCTTTCCGCGAGAATGAAACTAAAATGATGAAAGACATCAGCCAATCATCAGCCGAAATGCTGAATGCTGCGGGCTTCACTAACGTACAATCGTTTAACTACGGCAAACCCGGCGGCGATACCGTACACGAAATGGGCACGGCTCGCATGGGCCACGATCCGAAAACTTCGGTACTGAATGCCCATAACCAAATTCATGCAGCTAAAAACGTATTTATTACCGATGGTAGTTGCATGACATCATCTGCCAGCCAAAACCCATCATTAACCTATATGGCGCTTACCGCCCGTGCTTGCGATTTTGCGGTGGAGGAGTTGAAGAAGGGGAATATATAATTTCGGATTTCGGAGGTTCGATTTCGGATTTGTTTAGACGCATAACACACCCCTATGAAAGTTGCTGCGAATTGCAGTGACAGTGCTTTCCCCTCTCGAGAGGGGAATTGTAGTGCAGTAGCTTTAGCACTGACTTTGATAAGGGGTGTGTCTTTTCCAACTTATCGCAGAATGGCCTGCCCACCATACTTCGACGGAGCTCAGTATGACACCCCTGCTTTAGTTTAAGATTAGAAAGAGCGTTGTCATGCTGAGCTCCGTCGAAGCATAAGCGTAGGCCAATCTACATCATACTTTGTATAACTTAAATTAATAAAAAGCCCGGCCTAATAAATTAAGCCGGGCTTTCTATTCAATTGAGATACTTCTTATTTCTTACTCAAACCAGAAGCAGCAACCTCATCAACCAAAAACTCCAGCTCACCATTAACCGGTTTGATTAATTGTGAAGGATATTTCTCTGGGTTGTAAGCACCTTCCAAAACCTCATGCAGGGCATGGATCTTTTTCTCGCCGTATAATACAAAGGCTATTTTTTTAGCCTTGTTAATTAACGGTGCAGTTAGCGTAATGCGGTACATATCCTGCGGTGCCAGAAAGTAGGCATCAACCCACTTGTCTTTCTCACCCAATACAGCTTCGCCCGGGAATAATGAGGCTGTGTGGCCGTCATCACCCATACCTAAATAAATAAGATCGAAGCTGCCTTCGGGGCCGAGATTATTTCTAAGCAGTTGCTCGTATTCTGCGGCGTAATCCTCAGGCTCTACGTCTGGCGCCCACATAAAAAAGATCTGGTCTTTAGGGATAGGCACGTGGCTTAACAGCGTTTCTTCGGCCATTTTAGCGTTGCTCTTATCGTCGTCTAAAGGTACCCAGCGTTCGTCGCCCCAGTAAATGGCCACCTTCTCCCACTCCACTTGTTCGCGGTAAGGAGATTCGGCCAGCAGTTTATGAAACTTAACCGGCGATGAACCACCTGTTAAAGCCACATTGAAACTGCCTTTGGCATCGATAGCTTCTTTGGCAGATGCTACAAATATTTCGGCGGCAGCGATATTCTGCTCTTCTGTATTTTTAAATACTTTTAACATCGGTTCTTATTTTTTATGATCCTTTGCATGTGCATTTACTGCCCAAACATGTCCCTGACGGGCTATTAAAGCTTCGGCAGTTTCTGGCCCCCATGAACCTGCAGGATAGTTAGGGAAATCAAGCGAATCGCGCGATTCCCATGCATTCTGGATTGATGTAATTACATCCCAAGCCTCTTCAACCTGGTCGGCACGCATAAACAGGGTTGCATCTTTGCGCATGGCATCAAGCAGCAGGGTTTCGTAAGCCTCTGGCGTTTGGGTCGAGCAGTTATCATAATCGAAGATCATTTCTGCCGGGTTCAACTCCATTTCCAAACCCGCTTTTTTGGTAGTAAACCTTAAGCGGATATCCATTTGCGGCTGGATGTTAATGGTTAAGCGGTTAGCCTGTACATTATCTGCCACCGAATCCTGGAAGGTGGTATGCGGCACCGGGCGGAACTGGATTGTGATTGACGAAGTTTTATCCTGCATACGTTTACCTGTACGCAGGTAAAACGGTACGCCCTGCCATCTCCAGTTATCAAGGTAAAACTTGATAGCTACAAAAGTTTCGGTATTTGATTTTGGATCAACATCCTGCTCCTGACGGTAGCCGGGTACTTTTTTACCTTGCAGCCAGCCTTCGCCATATTGGCCGCGAACGGCATAGTGATGCACTTCTTCTGGCTTAATACGGCGTACGGCACGCAATACATCAACCTTACGGTTACGTATTTCTTCGGCGTTGAATGATATTGGCGGTTCCATAGCTACCATGCAAAGAATTTGCAACAGGTGGTTTTGGATCATGTCTTTCAAAGCACCGGCGCTTTCGTAGTAGCCACCACGCTCTTCAACACCAACCTGCTCGGCCACAGTAATTTGCACGTAATCAATATAATTACGGTTCCAAAGTGGTTCGAATAAGGCATTGGCAAAACGGAAAGCCAGGATGTTTTGTACGGTTTCTTTACCCAGGTAGTGATCTATACGATAGATCTGTTGCTCCTGGAAAGTACGTACCAAAAGGTTGTTCAGCTCAATAGCCGTTTCTTTATTATGGCCGAATGGTTTCTCGATGATGATCCTGTCTTTATCAGCGTCAGCAGCAATACCTGCCGAGTTGATGTTTACAGTTACAGCCTCGATAAAGCGTGGCGCTACCGACATGTAGAACAAACGGCTTGCACGTGCACCCCATTCTTTATCTGTGGCATCCATCTTTTTACCCAGCTCAACAAACGATTTAGGATCGTCGATATTAGATACAAAGTAAGAGATCGACTGCTTAAAGGTCTCCCATTTAGCTGCATCGGGCTTACCGCTTCTCGAGAAATCGCCTAAACCTTCATATAATCTGTCACGGTATTCTTCGTCGTCCAGTTCGGTACGGCCTAAACCGATGATCGAAAACTTTTCTGGCATCCAGCCATCTAAGAACAGGTTATAAAACGCCGGGATTAATTTTCTTTTAGCTAAATCGCCTGTACCGCCAAAAATAACGATAATGGTATTGTCGGCTTTTTTAATAGATTTCATAATGATGTATTTATGATAACGGCAATTAGTTAATTAGTCCCATTTGGTGTGGAAAGTACCGGTTTTGTCGATACGCTCATAAGTGTGCGCACCAAAGTAATCGCGTTGTGCCTGGATCAGGTTTGTTGCCATTCTTTCGCTGCGGTAAGCATCAAAATAAGCTAACGCTGTCATAAATGCCGGTACCGGGATACCTTTATCTACAGCCAGTTTAACAAATTTACGGGCAGCTTCTTGTGTATCAACCAGTGATTTACCAATCTCGGCATCCAGCAAAATGTTAGGCAGATCTGCATTACGTGCAAACGCTTTGCGGAAATCTTCCAGACAAAGTGCACGGATGATACAGCCACCACGCCAAATTTTAGCTACCTCTTCCAGGTTTAAACCGTAGTTGTACTCTTTAGATGCGATGTGTAACTGGGCTAAACCCTGTGCGTAGATGTTGATCATGGCGAAATAGTAAGCGTCTTTCGCAGCGCTCAAAATATCTTCTTCACCAGCTACAGGAGTATAGGTTAACGATTTTGAAGCTTCAACACGCTCTTCTTTGTATTTAGAAAGATCGCGCATGTTTACCGCTGCATCAATGGTAGGTATTGGTGCCTGCAGGTCCATTGCGTTTTGCGAAGTCCATTTACCGGTACCTTTAGCTTTAGCCTGGTCAGAGATCAGGTTTACCAAAAGCTTGCCGGTTTCGTCGTCAGTTTTCTTTAAAACGATACCGGTAATTTCCAGCAGGAATGATTTTAAATCACCCTCGTTCCACTCGGCAAACGTTTGCTGTAATTTTTCGTCGCTAATGCCGAAACCTCTTTTTAACAGGTCGTAAACCTCAGAGATCAATTGCATAATACCGTACTCGATACCATTGTGTACCATTTTAACATAGTTACCGGCCGAGCCAGCACCCAGGTAAGTAACGCAAGGCTCGCCATCAACTTTAGCAGCAATGGCTTCAAATACCGGGCGTAAACGCTCATAAGCTTGCTCATCGCCACCCGGCATCATGCTCGGGCCGAAACGTGCGCCTTTTTCGCCACCAGAAATACCCATACCGAAGAAATGGATACCTTTCTCTTCCAGCTCGGCAATACGGCGGTTGGTATCAGGGAAGTAAGAGTTACCTCCATCTATAATAATATCACCTTTATCTAACAAAGGAACCAGGCTAGCAATGGCCGAGTCTACCGGTTTACCGGCAGGTACCAATAACATAATAGCACGTGGTTTTCTCAACATCGATACAAACTCCTGTGCTGATGTTGTCCCTTTAGCATCCTGGCCAGGTTGTGCTTCTTTTGCTAACGCAGATGCTTTTTCGGCATCCAGGTCAAGGCCGGCAACAGAGAAATTGTGATCTGCCATATTCAGGAGCAGGTTTCTGCCCATAACGCCAAGGCCTACAACGCCAAAATCATGATTTTCCATAATTTTTATATTTATTAATTGCTTTAAAGTATTCTATGTTCGGTTAAAGTTTTTGCTTCGAGGCCATAAGTAGCAAGTGCTTTCTTAGTGCTCTCGATATCGACATGCTGGATGCCATTAATGCCCAATACCGCAGCAGCCTGTATAAATACAAGACGATCGTCAATGTAGAGGGTTTCCTCAGGTTTTACCTGTGCCAGATCGAGTGCTATCTGAAAAAATTCTTTATCAGGTTTACGCATCCGCACGGTACATGATGATGAAAAAACATCGATAAACCCTTTCAGGTGAAAGGTTCTTACACGGTATTCATTCAGCTCACGGCCTTCGTTATTTACGGCAATGGTACGCAATTTATATTTATGCTTGATATCGCTGATCAGCTTAATCATATCCGGGAAAGGATGCGATACGCTGGTCATAAACTCTTTAAAGTCTTCGCGGTCGAAATCCCTCTTCTCGTAAAAAACAAGCAGGTTCAGGTATTCATCAAGGCTTGATTTGCCCGACTCATAAGCATCAAATATTACGCGGTGACGGCTGTTCATCTCCTCAAAATCGAGTCCGAATTTTACAGCCGCATCCTTGCGGGCTTGTGTATCCCAGCCATTGGTTAAAAGCACCCCTCCTATATCAAGGAAAAGTGCTTTTATTGCAGTACCGTGGTTTAGCATTATACAGCGGCCTCCTGGCGTTTCTTTGCAAGCACATCCATTAAGCTGCCAAACGGTTTGATGAATTTCTCAATACCTTCTTCTTCCAGTTTTTTGGTAACGTCCAGTAATTTAATACCTACTACGTCTTCTAACTGGTATAATTGATATTGTGCTTCTTCCAGCTCCTGCTCTAAACGATCAGCCGGGTGGCCGTTTTCGCGGTAAAGCGCTAAAGTGTCTTTAGGCACAGTATCCACAGTTTCGGGGCCAATTAAAGCCTCTAAGTACATCAACGGATCGTAAGCTTTGTTTTTAACGCTGGTACTTGCCCACAGCAAACGTTGTGGTTTAGCGCCTTTAGCTTCCAGAGCTTTGAAACGCTCTGATTTAAATACTTCTTTGTAGATATGGTAAGCTACACGTGCGCTTGCAATAGCTACTTTACCCAGCAATTGTTTAGCCGGGGTAGCACGGTTGCTATCAGTTTTGATGATTTCTTCCAGCTGAGGATCAAGCATGGTATCAATACGGCTCAGGAAGAAACTGGCTACAGAAGCCACATGTTCTATCGATTCGCCTTTAGCCAAACGGGCTTCCAGTCCTTCAACATAAGCTTCGGCAACGGCGCGGTAACGCTCCAGGCCAAATAATAAGGTTACGTTGATATTGATGCCTTCGCTGATCAGTTCTTTAATCGCCGGGATACCTTCTTCGGTACCCGGGATTTTGATCATCACGTTTTTACGATCCAGCGTTTTCCATGATGAACGGGCTTCGGCTATGGAACCTTCGGTATCTTTTGCCAAACCTGGCGATACTTCTAAGCTTACATAACCATCAAGCGCATCGGTTTTTTCGTAAACACCTTTAAACAGGTCTGCTGCGTTTTGCACGTCTTCAACAGCCAGTTTTAAAAAGATCTCTTCGGTCGACAGGTCTGTTTTGGCCAGTTCGTTAATGGTATCATTATAGTCATCGCTATGTGCAATGGCTTCTTCAAAGATCGCAGGGTTTGAGGTTACGCCTCTCAGGTCGTCTTCATCAATCAGTTTTTTTAATTCGCCTGATGAAATGAATGATCTTCTTATATAGTCGAGCCAAATGCTCTGGCCAAAGTCCGGGATCTGTGCTAACGGATTTTTCATGATTTTATGTATTTATTTTCTATTGCTATTACTTTATCCAGGCGGCGTTGAAAACGCTCGCCCCCATCATAAGTGGCTTTCAGATACGCTTGTATTATTTCCCACATCAGCACTACGCCAATAACCCTGCCGCCGAGGCAAAGCAGGTTCATATCATCGTGCTCAACGCCCTGGTGGCCCGAGTAGGTTTCCATAACCAAAGCTGCGCGAACACCGGGAACTTTATTGGCGGCTACCGATACCCCCACGCCACTCCCACAAACGGCAATGCCTTTGGTAATCTCGCCTTTGGATACGGCCTCTGCCAGCGGAAGTACAACATCTGGATAATCATCTGTCGACTCGTAGCTGTAAGCGCCAAAATTTTTCACCTCATAACCGGCATCAGTGAGCATTTTTAAAAGCTCATTTTTTTGTGCAAAACCGGCGTGGTCTGCTGCAATACCTATGGTCATGGCTTATTTATTTAAAAGTGCTTTAGCGCGTTTGTAAACATTATCAACGGTGAAACCGAAATGCTCCAGAACAGCCATACCTTCGCCGCTTTCGCCGAATGTATCGATACCTAAAACGTCACCTTCGGCGGTTACATATTTGTACCATGGTAATGTTACACCGGCTTCAACACCTAAACGTTTGTGTTGAGTTGGAGGCAGAACTGAATCGCGGTAAGCCTGATCTTGCTGATTAAACAACTCGAACGATGGTAAGCTAACCACACGTGCATTGATACCTTCATCAGCCAGTTTAGCCTGCGTATCTAAAATTAAATGAACTTCAGAACCGGTTGCAATCAGAATAATATCCGGCGCGCCTTTAGAGTCGCTCAGGATATAACCACCTTTTTGTACGTTGCCGCTTGCCGGTGCATATTTCTGCTGATCGATAACAGGTAATTTTTGACGAGATAAGATCAATGCAACAGGGCCTTTTAAACGGCTCATCGCAATTTTCCATGATTCAAGCGTTTCGTAAGCATCGGCCGGGCGAAGCACTGTTAAGTTAGGCAGCAAACGCAATGATGATACATGCTCAACCGGTTGGTGGGTTGGGCCGTCTTCACCTAATGCAACGCTATCATGGGTGAATATATAAGTAACCGGTGCCTTAGTTAAAGCAGCCAGGCGGATAGATCCGCGCATATAATCTGAGAAAGTTAAGAAAGTAGCACCGTAAACGCGGGTACCACCATAAGATGCCATGCCATTTAATATAGCACCCATACCATGCTCGCGCACACCAAACCAAATGTTACGGTTGTAGAATTTACCCGGTTGGAAGCTATCTTCTGGCTTACCCGGAGTTTCGTTAGAGCTGGCTAAATCGGCAGCACCACCAATTAACCAAGGGATGCTGGTACGTAAAGCATCTAAAGTTTTGCCAGATGCCTGGCGGGTAGCTAATTGATCGCCTACGTTAAAGGTTGGCAGGTTAGCATCCCAGCCTTCTGGTAATTCACCATTTTCGCTGGTTGTAAATTCTTTGGCTTCTTTAGCGAATGATTTCTCATAAGCATCAAAGTTTTCTTTCCAGGCAGCTTGTAATTCAGCGCCTTTTTTACCGGCTTCGGCTAAATGATCTTCAACACCATCAGGTACAAAGAACGTTTTTTCTGGGTCGAAACCTAAAAATTCTTTGGTCTTTTTAAGGTTATCTACCCCCAATGCGCTACCGTGTACTTTATTGGTACCTTGTTGCGGGCTACCGTAACCAATAATGGTTTTAACAGAGATTAACGTAGGTTTATCTGTAACAGCTTGTGCATCCAGTATAGCCTGCTCAATTTCTGCCAAATTATTACCGTCGTGAACGGTTAGGGTATGCCAGCCGTAAGCTTTAAAGCGGGCTTCTCTATCTTCAGTAAATGCAAATTCGGTTGAACCGTCTAACGAGATCGAGTTATCATCATATAGATAAATCAAACGGCCCAGTTTTAAGTGACCGGCCAGTGAAGCAGCTTCTGATGCAACGCCTTCCATTAAATCGCCATCACTTACAATGCTGTAAACGTAGTGGTCGATCAAATCATGACCATCACGATTGTATTTAGCGGCCAGAAACTCGTGAGCCATAGCCATACCTACGCCATTACCAAAACCCTGACCCAATGGACCAGTTGTAACTTCGATACCCGGTGTATGGGTTGACTCTGGGTGACCCGGAGTTTTAGAACCTAATTGTCTGAATTTTTTAACTTCTGACATTGGCAGGTCGTAACCATACAAATGCAGTAAGCTATATAATAGTGCCGACCCGTGGCCTGCAGATAATACAAAACGGTCGCGGTTTGGCCATTTCGGATCTTTCGGATTAAAGCGCAGGAAACGGCTCCATAATACGTAAGCCATCGGTGCAGCGCCAAGCGGCAAGCCCGGGTGACCGGAATTAGCTTCTTGAACCATGTCTGTTGCCAGGAAACGAATGGTATTTACACTCAGTTCGTCGATTTCATTAAAAGGCTGTTTACTCATTTTGCAGATGTATTTTTATAAATACTAAAAATTTAATTATTAGTGTAGATATTTAAGCTGTACGGTGTACAAAATCGCGTTGAATGCCATTTTTTAAGCTTGATAATGCAATTATAACAGGTTAATACATTACTTGTTTATAGTTCTGGAAATACTTTAACAATTATGACTATTTTCTTTCAAAAGTACTATCATAGCGCATTAATAAATAGTTAAATATCAACTATTTATCAAATACGCATATAGAAAAGTAATGCAATATTAAGTTTTTTGTGACTTTAACATTACGTTAACAACACCAGTAAAAAACTTAACCTCCAGCTTAATTATTTACATACAAGAAATGAGACCGATAACGGTCTCATTTTCATTATTGGCTTATCTTTTTAATTCAGCGTTTTCCTCAACTCTTTCAAGTAGTTTATACTTACATCCGAAAATATATAAGGATGTTCATTATCTTTTTTTGCTGCCTTGTTATAAGTGAAAAAGAACTGAAAGGGATCATCAGACAGATTAACCATTTGTTTTTTGTACCCATTCTTTACTATCACACGCGCCATATAAAAGCCGGGCATGTGGCCTACGGTACTTTTAAGCATGTTTCTATAGTACCTTATCTTTTCTAAACCTGTGGTTTTATTAGCGGCCATGAGTTGCATGCATGAATCCAATGATTTTAAAGTGGCAGGTGCGGGATCGAGCAACCATTCTTTAATACCGGCTGTATCTATCCTATAGTCGCCGGGTTTATCAATCATATCGGCAATACCCTCGTTAGGGATAGCGGTGATGGCCCAAAGTAAACCATCGGCATGTGCATTGCTCACTTTGGTGCTGTCGAAATCAAGCCTTGGCCTTAAGCGGTGGTGCAGTTCGTGAGCTTCGAGCGTACCGGTTTTAGCTTTGGCGTTGTCGATAACCGAGAGCAGGCTAAAGAATAAGCCGTTGGGATACGACACGGCATCGTTAGATAAGCAGTTATAATACAGTTTCAATCCCTCTACATGATGCTGCGCTTTTTTAGGCAGATATTCGTAGACATACTGGTAAGCATTATTAAAATAAGCAGGGTTTTGAATAGTGTTGGCTAGGTAGGCTTTCAATGCAGTTTCTTCATCTTTATAACGTTTGGCCAACATGCAGTACCAGTTCTGGGCTTTAAGGTTCACCTTCATTATCGAATCGTTTTTTGGCATGTATACAATCTCAATGGCTTTGCGATAATAACCTAAATCGCGGGCTGTAAATTCAGATTCCGCATAAGTTTTATTACCATCGATGGCGATGAAGGTATTCCATTGTTCATCAGTAAGCGGGATGTTTTGTTTGAGTTTATCAGTGAGTTTCCAATAAGCCGTTACGGCATCTATATTAATACTTTGCGCCTTTGAAATATGGATAATACTTAAGAAAGCGATTGTAAACAGCAGGTAGATTTTAGTTAAGGGTTTCATTTTGCGTTGTTTTAATTTGATGAACCAAATCTCTCCAATGCTCGCTCCCTCTGGTATTTTATAATCCCAATCTATCTTAATATTATCCCAATACTACTATTATAGATTAATGTGGTATTTTACCGGTTGATATAACAAAACAGCCTGTTGGGATAAATAAGAAGCTTATTTAAACTACTACAGATATATTAGCAGCATGAAACAGCAAAAACTATGGATGTATTACCTGCTGGCCTGGGTAGGCTATGTGGCCTACATTTATATAGATAATGTGGTTAACGGCCGCGGTTCGCAGCCCTATGTATGGTCGCACCTTGTGGCATCATTTGTGCAGTTTACTTTTTGCTTTTTTGTGCTATACCCTAAGTTTCTGAATCGGAAACTAATTCTTGTATTTATAGCAGGACTTATTGTGGCCGAAGGCCTATTTATCAGTACACGCTGGCTGGTTGAAGAAGTGCTTTATGTATGGGTGATCGGCCACGGTAATTACAATCCTGGTACATCTATATTATATTACGTAGGCGATAACTGGTGGAAGGCATTTCAACCCATCCTGCTCAGTTTCATCATCTGGGCATTTCTGGAAACATTTAACCGCGAGCGCGAAAACGAGCAATTGCGCCAGGAAAAAACGCAGGCCGAACTGGCTTTCCTGAAATCACAAATCAACCCGCATTTTTTGTACAATACACTTAATTATATGTATTCGATGGCTTACCCGGTATCAGACCGGCTGGCCGATACCATCATCAAGCTCTCGAACCTGATGCGTTATATGCTGGCTGACAATGCCAATAATCAGGTTGACCTCGAAAAAGAAGTAGATTACCTGAGTAATTACATCGACATATACCGCATGCGTTTTGAAGACCATTTTTTTGTTGATTTTAAAGTAAGCGGCAATACCGGTGGCGTACAGATTGCTTCGCTGATGCTGATACCATTTGTAGAAAACGCATTTAAACATGGTGTAATGGATGATGAGCAAAGACCTGTACGCATAAAACTGCAAGCCAGCCAGCACATGATCACTTTTTCGGTAAGCAACAAAATAAACCGGAACCAGAAAGATCATTCGAGTGGCATTGGCATGGCCAACATTCGTCGAAGACTGGATTTAATTTATCCCGGCAGATATGATCTGCTGATTGCCAACAATGGCGATACCTATAAAAGCACATTAAGTATTAAACTAACCCAATAACCAATCAACCTATGATCCGCTGCCTTGCTGTTGATGATGAAGCCTACGCTACCAAAATTATAGCCGACTATATTAACAAAATCCCTTTCCTGGAATTGGCAGGCACCACAACCAGCGCCATTGATGCACTATCGCAGGTACAGCAAGGCAATATCGACCTGGTTTTTCTGGACATCCAAATGCCCGATCTCACCGGCATCCAGTTCCTGAAACTTTGCGGCAACAAATGCAAGGTGATATTGACCACCGCCTACCCCGAATATGCGTTAGATGGTTTTGAACACGATGTAATTGATTACCTGTTGAAACCTGTAGCATTTGATCGCTTTTATAAGGCAGCTCAAAAAGCTTTGAATATTATTAACCCTACAGTTTCGCAAGCTGCTCCCGTAACTGAAAATCAGCCGATAGTAAACCCACCATCAGATTACATGTTTATCAAAGGTGAAAGCAAAAACAAGTTTCTAAAAGTTGATTACCACGACATTTTATATATTGAAGGCTTAAAGAACTACGTATCGGTATTTACCACCAGCCAGCGCATTGTTACTTACCAAACCCTACGCGATATGGAAAGCACCCTACCCCAGCCACCTTTTTACCGCGTGCATAAATCGTACATTATTTCTATTGATAAGATCAGAATGGTAGATGGTAATACGGTTTATATCCAGGACCAATCCATCCCTATCGGCGATACTTATCGTGATGATTTTTTTAAACTGATCAGGGAAAGTGAATAATTAAATCTGATTGTCAAAAAGCGGATTGGTATACTACAGATTACCGCTAAAAAACTGAACTTGCACATATCCATGAAAAAAGCTGAAAACATTTATCAAAACGTACTTGCCGACCGGGATTTGAAAGATTCATTTTCGGTTAGTTATTGGGATGATAAGTATTTCGATAACCAAGCTTTCAGAAGCACTTACAATCGCATTTTTTTGATTGAGTGTGGGCATGGAAATGTGCAAATAGATGATGCTATCCATTCGATTCAAACCAATGAGCTTTTATTACTGGCCAAAGGTCAGCTTTATCAATTTTTACCCGGTTCACATTTAACTGGCTATGAACTTATTTTTGGCGATTGCTTTTGGGAACGCACACCTGCCAGTGCCAGCAATTGTAAAGCAGTGTTGTTTAATAACGCATCGGCCAATCAACAAATTCCGGTCGCTGAAGCAAATTTGCCGGAGCTATTATCGCTATTTAATACACTCTATCAGGAATTTTTAACCGAAGATTATATTAACAAACCCGATGCACTGGCGGCCTATCTAAAAATCATCATGATTAAGATAGCCAACCTGAATGCCTTATTGATTAATGGGTTCGACAGTCACGAAAATCAGCTTTACCGCCAGTTCTTAGAATTGGTAAGCAAACAATACCAAAGCACGCACGAAGTGGCTGATTTTGCCAATCAATTAGGCATCACCGCTCGTAAATTGAGCGACCTGTGTAACCGTTGTGCAGGTAAAGGCGCTAAAGACATTATCAACGGACAACTGGTAGCCGAAGCCAAGCGATCTTTACAATTTTCGGCTAAACCAGTTAAGGAGATTGCCTTTCACCTTAACTTTTCCACCCCGGATCAATTCAGCCATTTCTTTAAAAAGAACACCCAGATCTCCCCGAATCAGTATCGCTCCAATTTCGTAAATATTGGCATGTGATCGGCGGATTTTAACATTCCCCGAGGCTACGGGCAGACCTACCTTTGAATAAAAAATCAACGATATGTCTGTCAATAAATTAAAATCAGTAGCCGGAATTGTTATTCCCGATAGTGCCATTGCCACACAAGCCACAGAACTTTTACTGGATCATGGCACGGAGTTTCTATACAATCACTCATTAAGGGTTTTCCTGTTCTCCTCACTTAATGGTAACCGTAATAATTTAAAGTATGATGCCGAATTGCTTTATATCGCTTCCGTGTTTCACGATCTCGGTTTAACACCATATTACAGCAGCCCAGATAAGCGTTTCGAGGTTGATGGTGCTGACGCCGCCCGCGATTTTCTGAAAGGCCACGGCTTGCCGCACGAGTCATTACAACTGGTTTGGGATACTATTGCCCTGCACACCGCCATCGGCATTGCCGAACATAAAGAAAACGAAGTTGCCTTAATGTACTCGGGCGTTGGCCTTGATGTAATGGGCGAAGGTTATGATAACCTAAGCCCCGAAAACCGCGAAGAAATTATCAGCGCATTTCCGCGTAACGATTTTAAGAAGAAGATCATCCCAACTTTCTTCGGCGGTTTCGAACACAAAACAGAAACCACTTTTGGTAATATCAAGGCTGATGTATGCGCCTTTATGATCCCTAACTTTCACCGTAAAAACTTCTGCGATTGTATTCTGCATTCGCCATGGAGCGAGTAATATATCTATTCATTTTGTCATCAGTAATTGATTTTATTGATGACAAAAAGTTGCTTGCAAATTTCTGATAGCTTTGCAACATGGAAACATTAACAGGAAAAACTGCGCTTATTACCGGCGCAGGTAAAGGTATAGGCAAAGCGCTGGCCATTGCCTTAGCTAAAGAAGGCGTAAACGTAGGCTTAATTGCACGCAGCGAAAGCGACCTGCAAAAAGTAGCTACAGAGGTTGAAGCACTTGGCGTTAAAGCATTTATTGCAACTGCCGATGTTGGCAACCTGGAGCAGGTGAACGCCGCAGTGGATAAAATAAAAGCAGGCTTAGGCTTTATAGATATACTAATTAACAACGCTGGTGTTGGCGTTTTCGGTGGCTTTATGGAGCTTGATCCTGCACGTTGGGAAGAGATTATCCGCATCAATTTACTGGGTGCTTATTATGTAACCCGTGCGGTATTACCTGCCATGATTGATAAAAAATCAGGTGACATTGTTAACATTGCTTCAACCGCCGGCCAGCGTGGTGCGGCTGTAACAAGCGCCTATAGTGCATCTAAATTTGGCCTGATTGGCATGTCAGAATCTTTGATGCAGGAAGTACGTAAACATAACATCCGCGTTAGTACCTTAACGCCAAGCACCATTGCTACCGATATGGCAATCGATTTAAAACTAACCGATGGCAACCCGGATAAAGTAATGCAGGCCGAAGACTTTGCAGAGTTTATTGTACACAACCTTAAATTAAACCGTCGCGTATTTGTAAAAGAAGCCGGTTTGTGGTCAACCAACCCATAAAAAATAATTAATATCCGTCCGTCCACAGAGCTCATCATGTGGCATATTACATAAGGTCTTTTCATAATGTTATGGATGAGCAACGCGAATTAGATAGATATTGTTTATAAGTTCAGTCATCACAATTCAACAAAAAAGGGGACTACATCATGATGCATCCCCTTTCTTCATTAAATATTCTTTGTCTTACTTACCTAAACCATCCGGCTGAAAATCAAGCGAGATGGAATTCATGCAATATCTTTTGTGCGTTGGCGCTGGCCCGTCATCAAAAATGTGGCCCAGGTGCGATCCACAGCGTGCGCAAAGCACTTCGGTACGTTCCATACCAAACGAGCTATCAGTTTTATAGATCACACTGTTTTTACGCACGGTTTCAAAAAAGCTGGGCCAGCCGCAATCGCTTGCAAACTTGGCGTCAGATCTAAATAACTCGTTTCCGCAAACGGCACAAAAGTAAGTCCCTTTGGCATATTTGTTCCAGTACTGGCCGGTGAAAGGGCGCTCGGTAGCGGCCTCGCGGGCAGTGGCGTACAAATCGGCAGGTAAAATTTTCTTCCACTCTGCGTTTGACACATTCAGTTTCTTTGTATCTGTATTAGAATAATACGGATTATTCTCGTGCCCTTTTGCCGATTTAATATTTTGTGCAAATACACCTGTGAAAGAGAGCAGCAAGGTCGCTATAATAGCTATCGATTTCATGTTTGATTATCCTTTATCTGTGAACTTAAACCAACACGGTTTAGTTTTTCAGTTTGTCTTTAAATGCACGTTTAAAAGCTTCAACCTCTGGTTGTATCACGTATTTGCAATACTCCTGGTTAGGGTTTTGGTTAAAATAGTTCTGATGATAATCTTCAGCTTTGTAAAAAGCAGTATAAGGAGTAACCTCGGTTACAATTTTGCTTTTGTAAGCATGCTCGGTATTTAATTTACCAATGTAATAGTCGGCTTTTTTCTTTTGCTCGGCATTATGGTAAAATATCGCCGAACGGTATTGCGTGCCCACATCATTACCCTGGCGGTTAAGCTGGGTTGGATCGTGCGCTACAAAAAAAGCCTGTAATAACTCATCGTAAGTGATAACTGATGGGTCATAAATAATATTACAAGCCTCGGCATGGCCGGTTGTGCCAGTGCAAACCAGTTTATAAGATGGGTTAGCCACGTGGCCACCGCTAAAACCCGATACAACTTTTTTTACACCTTTCAACTGCTGAAACTTGGCTTCGGTACACCAGAAACAGCCGGTAGCAAAGGTGGCCGTATCAACAGTTTTAGCTTTTAAATTTTTAACGGAATTATGTGCATAAGCACCAGCGAAACTTGTAAGCAACGCGACTAAAAAAACTATTCTTTTCATATTAGGGGTTGTAGATTTTATTTATCAGTATTAACGTAAAAACTGGTTGCCTGTATTGCATCCAACACACAAACATACCGCTTTTGTATAAATGTGATGGCTGGGTGACAAAAGGATTTGTTCAAAAGATGGCCTGTCATGCTGAGCCCCGTCGAAGTATGGTGGGCTGGCCTCTGCGCTCACCCTTCGAGTGCCTCAGGGTGACAGCCCCTGCTTTTATACACATTACGCATCAAACCCAAAAACCGTTGCTATCTTTAACGCATTAATATACCTATGGCACAATTAAAATTATTTATGATATTGCTGGGCTGCAAACCGCCGGGTAGGCATGTAGAGCAGCACGATTTTTTTTTCGGCATTGCAGCTTCGCTTAATGATTTGGCAGATGAAATGCAGGCATTCTGGCCCGAAGCACAAGGTAGAATCCATATTGATGGCTGGCGTGAGGTGAATACGGTTGAAGGTTACCAGGTAAAAATTGTACCCAAACAAGAAGCATCAAGCCAAAGCAAAAAGCTTTTCTTTATTAACCTGGGCGGTTACCAGCCTAACAGGTTTGAGGAGCAACATTATGTTATACTAACAGCAAAAGATAACAGCGCAGCAGCCCTAAAGGATGCAAAATCTACCTTGTTTTTTCAGAATAGCAATTCATCGCATGTGGATGATAAATACGGGATTGATGTAGATGATATTTACCAGATAGAAGATATCCTGTCGCCGGGAGTGAAAGAGCAATATCAGATTGAGTTAACCCCTGCTGATAATCTGGTGGAAGATGAACTGCATTTGGGCTATTTAAAGATGAGCTTATTAAAATAGTAAATCCCTGTGCGCACCAGCACAGGGTTCACTAATCAACTAACCCTCATTTTCACTCAATGAAGCTCTTTTTATAAAACGTAATATACGGAGGTGCTATTTACGGTAATGGCAGGCCTGTCAACCTCAGCCGGCGATTCATCTTTGAGCAGCATTTTCAAATCGCGCTCAATGTTGCGGCTAATGGTTGTTGTTGGTGTATCTGTCGGTTTATTCTCAAATGGATCTTGTAAATGAATAGCCATCTTTTCGATCAAAAAGAATGATGATGATATGGCAACCACCAGCGGAATTTGAAACACGCCGAAAAACTCGATCAAAGTGTATGGCAGCAGCATCACAAAAAATAAAACCATAATATGGATATAGAAACTGTAAGTAACCGGGAACACCGTGTTCTTGATCCGCTCACAGCCACCCATCGAATTGGAAAAACGGGTCAGGGTGTCATCCATTGCTACCTGCTGGTAATCGTTAATCCAGTTCATACGTTGTAACAGGCGCAGGTCGTTGGCATGATGTTCCATTAAAGCCAGCGGTATGTGGTGCACATCTGCAACAGATTGGCGCTCTTCGTCAGACAATAATCTTTTCAATTCAGGCTGAGCGCTTTGTCCACGTAAATGCTGACTTAAACTGTGGCACCAAGCCATCTGGCGTTTAATCATACGTTCTTTCATGGCTTTCTTATCCGCATCATCATAGGTATTATCGATGAACGACAGTACCTGGCGGGCAAACGAGCGCGAATCATTTACAATAGCGCCCCAAAGTGTACGTGCTTCCCACCAGCGGTTATAAGCCTGGTTAGAGCGAAAGGCCAGTAACAAAGAAATAACAGTACCCAAAATACTGGGCACCGCTACGGGAATAGATACCAGCGGGATATGGTAATAAGTATGCACAACATATACAGTGGTAGAATATAGGGCCAGCAATGCCATTTCCACCTTTATCTTCCCCAAAACGTAGCTAACCGGAACATTCTTTTTTAGTAACATAATAGTAAATGCTAAGGGTTAAACATTTTGTGTTTCTAATTCTTCCTGCAGTTCAGGTTCAGCAGTTATTTCTGGCAACATGGTATCAATCGCAATTACCTCTACCCCACTGCGGCTCATCAATAAAGTTGGGTCGCTGCTTTTTTCGGTAAGCAGTTCGTAATCGTAATTTTCCAGGTCGATGATGGCGTCAACCCCATTGGCTTCCAGGAAATTCTTGAATGCAGCCACTGTATTGCCGTAGAAAAACTCGATACGGATTTCGTTTATATTGATCTTATAATCGTGCTTAATCTCGTTGCAGGCTTTATAAAAGGCATCCGGGATATGGCGATATTCTACAGATCGTCGCGATAGCATCAGCAATTCGCTTATCGAATCAGTAACACCAATGGTATGCACCAAAATGATATTTAATTTGTGTGGATAAAACTGCTGCGTAAGTTGCGGTATGCAGTTTAGCGACTGTAATTTAAAGTCGGTTGGTATGAGCAGTGTTTTCATGGTAATTAATTTTGCTTTGATACAAGAGTAGCGCGCAATAATTAAGAACCTCTAAGAGACTTATTAGAATTTGATTAGAGTTTTAAGGGTGACTTCTTTAAGAGCGTAGGGTGTCATACTGAGCTTCGTCGAAGTATGGTGCAGAGGCCTCTACGCGCGACACTTCGACGGAGCTCAGTGTGACAGGCCATTTAATTGATCTAAGCACTCGCCGCAGGCAAAAACACCTGGATATCCGTCCCCATATTAACTTCCGACCGGATACCGATGCTCCCTTTATGTAACCTGATGATATTAAGCGCAAGCGGCAACCCAACACCATGGCCTTTAAATTCATGAGTATTAGATGCGCGAAAAAATGGCACGAAAATATGCTGCAGTTCAGTAGCCGGGATACCGATGCCCAAATCTTTAATGGATATGATCACCTTTTTATCTTCGATGCTCAGCTTTACGGTTACCAACCTGAACTCCGAATATTTACAGGCATTACTGATAATATTGGTTATGGCAAGGTTTAACAGGTTATTATTGCCGGAAACATTAAGCAGTTGCTCATCACTAGGTATATCTGCAAAATCAACCTCAATATCGCTTTGCGGCTGAATTTTTTTCACTGAGGATATAGCTTCCCAAATTAGTTCATCGATACGGATGGTTTGCCAGTTTTGCTTTTTACCATCGTAGCCCGATTGGGCCAGGGTTAAAAGGCCGTTCAATATCTGCGTTAACTTATTGGTTTCTGACTGGATGGTAGTTAATATGGTGTGCTCTTCACTATCAGTTTTAGTTTTATTAATGGCCAGTTCAACCTCGCTGTTAATAATAGTAAGTGGCGTGCGTAGCTCGTGCGAGGCGTTGCTTACAAAGTTATTCTGTGTTTCAAAGGCTGTTTCGAGCCGGTTAAGCATGTTGTTAAAAGTTTCGGATAGTTCGGCAATCTCATCCTTACCGGTATGCTCCAGCCGCATGTGTAGGTTGCTTGATGTAATGGTGTTTACCTTATCAGTCAATTTACGCACCGGGGCAAATATGTAGAACGAGAACGCCTTACCGGCAAATAAAATAATGATAACCGAACCTATAAAACCATAGAATAACACCTCCTGCAATTCCTGTATTTCAAGCAGGCCATAAGGGTTTTGTGCCGAAACTACTACGAGGTACTTATCATCGCCATGCTTAACTATTTTACCGGCATAAAACTGGTTGTTCTTTTTAAATTCGGCATTGCCGTTATTAATTACGTCATTAAAGAAAACTTTTGGCAAGCCGGGGTTGGTGAACTTACCATCGGGGCCAGACTTAATTAATTGTTCTTTCTCCGCGTCCAGTTTCTCTAAATAACGGTTACGAACTTCCTGATAAGCTTTTGTCTTTTCGTCGGGGAACAGGCGGATATCTGCTGTTATGTTTACCCTCGCTTCCAGCCGTTTAAAAAAATCTTTGTAGTTAAACTGGTATTCGAAATATAAAATAAAAGCATTCAGCAACAACAAAATAGCTGTTGACAGGGCTAAAAAGTGTAGCGTTATTTTGGTTTGGATCTTCATGCTTAGTCGCTATCCTTCATCATATATCCCATCCCAAAAACCGTTTGTATAAACCTCGCCGGGTTGGTTTTGTCCAGCTTTTTACGCAGGTAATTAATGTATACGTCTACCACATTGGTACCCAGGTTAAAATCAATATCCCAAACATTTTCGAGGATCTGGATCCGGGATAATACCTTCTTTTGGTTCTTAATAAAATACTCAAGTAAACGATATTCGGTAGAGGTTAAGTTGATAGGTTCTTTATTCAGCGTTACCAATTTGGCATCGGCATCTAACTCTAAACCTGCTATTTTGTAAATATTACTTGGTTTAGGCTCGCCTCCCCTCCTGCGCATCAGGGTTTTGAGGCGGGCTGCCAACTCTATCATCTTAAATGGTTTTACGAGATAATCATCAGCACCACTATTCAGGCCGTTCACAATATTTTCGGTCGAGTCAAGGGCGGTAAGCATCAGTATCGGCACATTCTCGTTATGCTCACGGATGCGTTTGCAAATTTGGATGCCGTCCATATTGGGTAACATCAGATCAAGGATAATGAGATCGAAGGGATAATCAATGGCCATTTGTAAACCGGTTAGCCCATCGGTAGCCACACTGAGGTCGAAGCCGTATTCGGCCAGCCCGCGTTTAATTACCGATACTACATTAGGTTCGTCTTCTACTAATAATACTGCCATTAATGGTATGCTGTTACGGATCAGAAAATGGGTGGGGTATTAAGAACTTCCTCAAATCAACGAAAAATTACGCTAAACATTACAAAAAGATAAACAACTAATAACAAGCATTAGCTCTAAGTATCGTACTATTAATTTTCTGTTAAATCTGTAATCCATCGCAAAATCACGATTAAGTATCGTTAAACTTATGTCATGTTTTCAATTGTTATTCAGCCGGTTATTAAATTAACCCGTTCTATTTGTCAGGTTATAATTTTCGCTGTGTTTATTTTTTCCAATTTTCATGCACTGGCACAGCAGCAACAATATCCACGAATGGCAGGCTATTTCAGTGTTACCAATACTATTGCTACCTGGAATAAAGATGGCATAACTACCAATTTTTCGGATAGTTATACTGTATCATTCCCGTTCGGATTAAATCTCTTAAAAAGTGATCACTTTGGGGTAAGTTTTGAAGTTGCCCCGGTTATCCGCGTCGAAAAAAACATTGCAAAAGTAAACAGTGTAGTATTTCACCCGGGCGCTATGTTTCGCTTTAAGCATGGTTTTACTTTTATTAGCCGTGTAGCATTTGAGACCAACGGACGTTTTGGTGTAACACCGGTATTTAACAAAGTGGTTATCAGAAATAAAGATTCCTTCTTTTTTGTGGCTGCCTCATTCCCTGCGCGCTTTGGTAATAATTTATCAAGCTCATTAGGTTCCGGCATTCAATTAGGCGTGGGATTTTAATTCCTCTCTCCTAATTTAATCATCAGCATGTATCGTTTCTCACTATTCATTGGCATATCGACATTTCCCGATATATATCAACCTAGTGTCATCTCTTCATTCTTCATTGGCATATCGGGAATTTCCGATATACCTTTGTACTATGGATCAGATAGAGATTTTTAAAGCGCTTTCTAACAAAACCAGGTTGCAGATCCTGAACTGGCTTAAAGACCCGGATTTAAACTTCCCGGGCCAGAAAGAACATGCCAATTTTGACAACGGCGTTTGCGTTGGCCAGATACAGATGAAGGCCGGCCTTACCCAATCAACAGTTTCAGAATACCTATCTACACTGCAACGTGCGGGATTGGTAAAATCGACCCGTGTAGGCCAATGGACCTATTACCAACGTAACGAAGAAGCCTTTGAAGCCCTGAGCAAATTGATACAAACAGACATCTAATACACACAAATACAACAAACAAATGAGTACAGAAAGCTTATTCAGACCCTTCAGCCTTAAATCGCTGAACATAAAAAATCGCATTGTAATGGCGCCAATGACGCGTTCATTTTCGCCAAATGGCATACCTGGCGAAAACGTTGCTGCTTACTATCGCAAACGTGCCGAGGGCGAAGTTGGCTTAATCCTTTCGGAAGGAACAGTGATTGATCGCGTATCATCATCAAACGATGCCAATGTGCCTCATTTTTATGGAGCTGAATCATTAGCCGGCTGGCAAAACGTAATTAACGAAGTACATGCAGGCGGCGGCCAAATGGGCCCTCAGATCTGGCACATGGGTGTGATGTATAATCACCACTCTGGCTGGGTACCGCCACAACCGTTTGAAGGCCCTTCTGAGTTCAATAACCCTGATTTGAAGAATGGTGTTGCCATGACTGAGAAAGACATTGAAGATACCATTATTGCCTACGGTAAGGCAGCTGCAGACGCCAAACGTTTAGGTTTTGATACGGTAGAAATTCACGGTGCACATGGTTACCTGATTGACCAGTTCTTCTGGGAAGGTACCAACAACCGCACTGATGCCTGGGGTGGTAAAACTTTAGCCGAGCGTACCCGTTTTGGCGCAGAAGTAGTTAAAGAGGTACGCAGACAAGTTGGCGAAGATTTCGCTGTGATTATCCGTTTATCGCAATTTAAACCATCGGCTTACGACTTTAAACTGGCCGGCACACCACAAGAAATGGAAGCCTGGTTAAACCCATTGGTTGATGCAGGCGCAGATATTCTGCATTGCTCTCAGCGCCGTTTCTGGGAACCGGAGTTTGAGGGTTCTGACCTTAACTTTGCAGGCTGGGCTAAAAAACTGACCGGCAAAGCCACTATTACAGTGGGTTCTGTAGGTTTAAGCGGCGATTTCTTTGGCGCGTTTAGAGGTGAAAACTCTGAAGCTACATCATTGGATGAATTAACCCGCCGTATGGAGCGTGGCGATTTTGACCTGGTTGCCGTTGGTCGCCCTATACTGGCCGATCCGTCATGGGTTAAAAAGATCAAAGATAACAGAACCAGCGAGTTAAAAGGTTTCTCGAAAGAAGCCCTTGGCGAACTGATCTTAGAATAATATAATCAACCCCACATATATCGAAAGCCCGACGTAAGTATCGGGCTTTCTTATTTAATTACCGTTTAGTTGCTGTATTGATAAATTGAATCGCGGTGATTGCATACTGGCCAAGGCCTCGTTAAACAAAGCTTTGCCGAATAACAACTGGCCCTCGTAACCGGCCAGGCTTATTTTGCCCGCTCCTATCTGCTGCTTTACATCATTAAGGTTAATACCTTGCATCACAGGATCGTGCCCCATACCCATTGGGTTGGAGGTGTCTGCCAGTTTAAACATCAGCATGGCATATACCAGGCGGCATACCTGGCGCATTAAAAAGAAACGAGCACAGTTATAATCATTTAAATCATCCCCGAAATAAGTTTGCAGAAATAGTTGCTCATGCTCATCATTTGCAACGTAAAAGTTTGCGGTAATGGCGAGGTCTACGTAACGGTCGTTTCTAAAAGCTGCATCCCAATCAATAATCCAGATCTTCTCCCCATCAAAAACCATGTTGTTGGGATTAAGGTCGTTATGACTCGAAACTTTATCTGTATCATTCCAGGGATAATGCTTTCTGATGAGGTCGTAATACGCAAAGCATTCATCAAAAACCGGCCCGCTTAACATACGCGATGCTTTGAACTGATTGATTAACCCATCAACCGTATCCTGCAAACTGCTTTCTTTAATAAAGAGCGGGAGCTCATGTATCGATTTAATCGTTTTCGCCAGTTCCTGCAAACGTGCCTCAACCGACGTAAAAATAGAAGCCAAGGGTACAGCTTTAATAAAACCTGTGATAGATATTCCTTCTGCAATATTCAGATAATATACCTGTGGTGCTACTCCTCCATTGGCAGCAATCTCCATACAAGTAAGTTCATCACTTGTATTATTCGGGGTTGTATTATCTAACTTCAAAACATAAGGTATACCATTAATAATAATCTTGTACACAGCCGAGGCAGACAGGCCACCCGCCAGTAAGGTAATATCGGTTACCGCTGTAGTGTTAAAGGCTTTTAATAATGCTTTTTCAACAGCCGGTATTTTTTCAACACGGATAATAGATTGTAGTAATGTTGGCATACGGTATCAGCTAATATTGCCGCCCAACATGGCAAGCAAATCTGTTAATGGATTAAATTTCTTTTCTCTTTCGCCTGGGATAATTTCTGCGGCAACGGCTTCGGCAGTCAGCTTGGCATCTTCAAATAATTGTCGCCCGGCTTGCGTAAGTACCACATAACTTACCCGCGCATCGCGCTCATTTGCTTCGCGGCTTACTAAACCTATTTTTTCCATAGGCAGCAGCATACGTGTAATGCCAGATGCGGTAAGCCCTATCCTATCCGCCAAATCTATCCTGCGCATTTTTCCATCGGCCGATTGCTGTAGCAAATAAAGGATCACAAAATCACTAAACCCGATGCCATGCATATTAAGCCTATCAAACCGGCGTGCTATTACAGCCTGCACTTTCGCCAGGTTCATTAATATTTTGAGCGATGAATTTATTATTGGCATATACTTGACTAATCAATGATTATGCAATAATAAATATATTTTATTAAACGGCAATAAATATTTCGGGAAGAGTATTTATGATCTAATTTGCGGCCTTTTGTACAGGTATTTGCTCATAGCTTACTATCCTTTTAGCCATCCCCTTAAAAATAAAAACATGGAATGGGAACATTGATGCCCAGTACAAACGGCCTAGCAAACCATTAGGGCGAAAGGTGGCGATCTGACTCAGAAACTTTTTCCCGGCTTCTTCTACAATTTTAAATTCTAACCAGGCTTCGCCGGGGAGTTTCATTTCGGCATAAAGCAGCAATCGTTTGTTGGCTTTATCTGCAAGTAATACTCGCCAAAAATCAATGGTATTACCGGCAAACACATCAACACTGCTGGTTCGGCCGCGTCGCAGCCCTACACCGCCTACCATTTTATCCAAAAAACCGCGGATTCCCCAGATCCAATCCCAATAATACCAGCCCCGGTTACCACCTATTGCCCAAATGTTACTCATTACTTTACCGGTATCCTGCTTAAATGGCAGCTTTACTTTATACTCTACGGTGCCATTTTGAGGCACTTTGATCTGATCCATAAATGCGGGATTAAGATAACCTACATTCAAGGCATCTTTCCAGCTCGAGGCGATGGAGTTTTGTTCTATTTTGATAAAAGCCAGCCTTAAAGCTTCTTCATAACTTACACACTCATGCGGGATAATATCATTTATGGAGTGGTCTTTAGCAATGGTCTCATTCTTCATGCTATCAACCAAACTTTGCGCCAGCGAATAGCTGGTTGAGGTTACAAAGTATAACCAGTATGATGATATTTTAGGAGAAAGGAATGGGATTGTAATAATGTGCCGTTTTAATTTACGCACTTTGGCATAAGTCAGCATCATATCTTTAAATGATAGAATATCCGGCCCTCCTACATCGAAGGTTTTACCAAATGTTTTATCGTTCAGCAATACATTTTCGAGGTAAAATAATATATCGCGAATAGCAATTGGCTGGCATTTGGTGTTTACCCAACGAGGTACAGTCATGATGGGGAGCTTCTCAGTCAAATCACGAATGATCTCGAATGACGCACTGCCCGACCCAATGATAATAGCAGCACGCAGCACGGTTAGCTTTGCTTTACCTGCTTCTAATACATCCTCAACATGACGGCGTGATTTTAAATGATTAGATAAGTTATCATCATTGGTAATACCGCTTAGGTAAATAATTTGCTTACAATTTGTTTTATCAACCTGCGTAATGAAGTTCTTAGCAGATTGTGCTTCCATATCCGAAAAATCATTGGCCTGCGCCATTGAGTGTACGAGGTAGTAAGCAGCATCAATATCTGTGGGGAAGTCTTTGATGGTTTCGGGATGCAATAAGTCGCCGGTAATTAAAGTTACCCGGCTAGCGTAGTCGCTATTTTCTCTAAACCGGCGTTTATCACGCACCAGGCAAACTATGTCGCATCCTTTCTCCAATAAAACCGGGATTAATCTTGTACCTATATAGCCATTAGCGCCTGCCAGCAATACTTTCATACCGATACAACAAGCTATTGGCGTAAAGGTGTTTATTTGGTTACAACGATTATGGGTATAAAAAAGCCGGTTATCTTTTCAGACAAACCGGCTTTTACATAAAAAAGAAAAATCAGAATTAAATATTGATAGCACCTTGCCCTGATGCCATCAGGTAAGCATCTTTTAAAGCTTCAGAATAAGTTGGGTGGGCGTAGCTGATGCGGTACATATCTTCGGCGGTAACCTCGTACTCCATCCCTACAACAGATTGTGCAATAACATCCGCAGCACGCGGGCCTATGATGTGTACACCAAGCACTTCACCATATTTGGGTGATACCAGCACTTTCACAAAACCATCGGTATCCATTGATGCCCTTGCACGGGCACTGGCCGAGTATGGGAACTTGCCCGATTTATATTCTATGCCTGCTGCTTTCAATTGCTCTTCGGTTTGGCCTACAGAAGCAACCTCTGGCCAGGTATAAACCACACCGGGGATGAGGTTGTAGTTGATGTGTGGCTTTTGTCCGTTAATGGTTTCGGCTACAAAAGTACCTTCATCTTCGGCTTTGTGGGCCAGCATCGGGCCATCGATAACATCACCAATAGCATAAATATTAGGCACATTGGTTTGTAGTTGGCCGTTTACTTTCACCTTGCCGTTCTTTTCGCTTTCAACACCGGCGGCTTTTAAATTTAGTCCATCGGTATAAGCGCGGCGGCCTACAGCAACCAAACAGTAGTCTGTTAGTATCTCTTGTTCTTTGCCGTCTTTATCTAAAAACTTAACCGAAGCCTGCTCGCCTAAATTAGCGGCAGATTGTACTTTACTACTCAAAAGCATTTTGATATTGAGCTTGCCCAGTGTTTTAAATAAAGCTTTACCTAACTCGCGGTCCATCGTTGGGATCAATGAATCGGTATATTCTATAATGGTAACATCTGTACCGATACGTGCATAAACCGAAGCAAGCTCTACTCCTATTACACCGCCGCCAATTATCACCATTGATTTTGGCTGAGCAGATAATGACAGACTTTCGGTAGACGTAATGATCCGTTTTTTATCGATAGTTACGCCCGGGATTGACGAAGGTTTTGAGCCTGTTGCAATCACAAAGTATTTACTGGTTAAAACAGTTTCTTTATCAGCCGCTGTAACTTTTAAATGTGTATTATCTACAAAACTACCCAGGCCCTGGTGAACGTCAATTTTGTTTTTCTTCATCAGGTAAATTAACCCTGCTGTATTTTGGCCAACAACGCCAGCCTTGCGACTGATAAACTGCGTAAAATCGAGGCTGATATCGCCATTTAAATTTATACCATGCGTTTTAAACTGTTCTTTAGCCTGGTGAAAATGTTCGGTACTATCTAACAGCGCCTTAGCCGGGATACAGCCCACATTGGTACAGGTACCACCGAGGGTGCTATATTTTTCAACAATAGCCACTTTGTAACCCAATTGCGAAGCACGGATAGCGCCTGTATACCCACCCGGACCAGAGCCGATAAACACTACATCATATTGATTTTCCATGAGATTGATTGATATATCTTTTTGTTAATAATTCAATTCTGCGCACAATAACCCAACGATTTCAATCAAGGTAGAAAATCTGCTTCAAGCTATTGTAACCCGCATGCAATATATCAAAAAATGTACCGATTGGTATATTATGACATTTTAGCAGAGTTTTTGCATTTCTGTTATGGAGAACGTGAGGTTTGTCTTTTTGTAGAGACTTTCTATTAATTGGTAGTGCTGATGCTTAACGTTAGTCCCGCTCAATCGCCGCGGGTAGGCTGTTACTTTGTAGCCACAAAGTAACCAAAAGGCTCATCGGAAAAAGGCTTCTTTACGCGCAAGGCCATGTCGCGCAACGTTCAGAACAACACAGGCCGGGATCTTTTGCCCCACTTACGTTCGCACAATCCAGCCCTTCTGCAAAATCTCCAATGCCTATCCCACTACACAGGCCATCATTGTTCTGCCCGCTTTTGGCCGAAGCTGTTTGCCGACTCAAGAAAAAGATTTAGGACAATCAAAAGGAAGCGGTGGCCCAGACGCAAAAGCGTGGCCGTGTAGTGGGCTTGTGCGGTGGAGCTTTTTTGCGTCTTGATCTTTTGGTTACTTTTGGATCAAGCCAAAAGTAACAGCCCAACCCGCGGCGATTGAGCGGGACTGACATGGATAACAGCACAAGCCGTTCATAATAGTTTCTACTTTAGTTCAAGTCTGTGCTAATAGGGCTGAGATTGCTTCGTTCCTCGCAATGACGTATCTGACTAAGAACAGGGCAAAACTTACCTCTATTTTACAAAAAATGAAATGATAAAAATGCCCAGTACAATCCCTACAATCATAATTACATAAAGCAAAATTTCGTTACCGGCAAATTGTTTGTACTTGGTCCAGAAACTTACATCCAATTTTTCTTTATCCTTCATAGGTGGTCACAATCAATAACAGTTGCTAAATTGCATTTAATTCTATTAAGGTGCAATCTTCAACCGCCACGAGGTCTGGATGCGCTTTCTCGATCTCAAATCATTTAACTGCTCTTCTGTGGCACTTTGCAGCATATAAGTTAATGATGTCAGCTTATCACGATCGGGCACAGCTTCTTTATCAACCACAAAACCATTTTTATTAAAAAACTCTTCGGCTTCTTCAAAGCTTTCAAACATTTGCTCGTCTATATTATGTTGTTTGAAGAATTCATTCAACTGATCATTCATCATCAGGCGGTCCCGGTTTGCACGTTTAATGTAAATATCGGCGGTGATCCAATAGCCTCCTCTTTCAGATAAAATGCGGTGAATAATGCGGCAGAGTTTTTCTTTTTCAGTGAGGCCGAGATACATCAGCAAGCCCTCGTTTACAATAGCAACTTCACCTGCCGGGAAACGATCAACCGTTTTACGAAACGCTTCTTCATCCAAAGCGTTAAGCGGCAATACATCTAACGTCCCTTTCAATTCGGGTTTAATGGCTTCCAGTAATTGCTTTTTGGTAGCTATTACCTCCGGGAGATCGGTATCAATATAATGCAGATCGGCTCGGTCTGCAACAGCTGCTAATCCACGAAAAGAGAATCCTGAAGATAGTTCCAACACATTCTTCGCCCCTGTACTGGCCAGCAAATAATCCAGGCTCCAATACCGGCTTTCGAAATGCACTACACGTGTCCAAAAGCCAAAATCGCGGAGACTGAAATCGGGCTCATATTTATCGGGCAGCATCATTTGTTCGGCAGCGGCTTTGGCAAAAGGGATACTGGTAAGCCCCTTTAAATACAGCAATGCTTTTGCCGATGGACTAATGGTGCTGTAATCGCGGTTATCTGTTGGGTTCGACATGGAATTTCGCGTTTGGGAGGTTAAAATTAACGTTTTAAAATGGCTTTCAAATGCTCTAAAATAGGTTTACAATTGGCAAACAATTATATACCGATTGGTATTTTAATTATTTTGTACATTTGCCCAAATTTTAAAATAAGAACATGTTAAAAAGAGTGGTAGTTACCGGCCTTGGTGCATTAACCCCTATCGGTAACGATGTAAAATCATTTTGGCAGAATATCGTGGCTGGGAAAAGCGGCGCTTCGCGAATCACTAAGTTCGATCCTTCTTTGTTTCGCAGCCAGGTGGCTTGCGAGCTTAAAGATTTTAACGCTGCCGACTTTATAGACCGTGCAGATTTAAAACGTACCGATTCATTTACACAATATGCTTTTGTTGCTACGGACGAAGCCATTAAAGATTCGGGCTTCGATTTCAGTAAGATGGACCCGTTTGATGTGGGTGTGATCTGGGGATCGGGCCAGGGCGGCATGGAAACCTTTGAAGAGCAGGTTACCGGTTATGCCACAGGCGACGGCCATCCAAGATTTAACCCATTCTTTATCCCTAAAATGCTGGTTAACATGGCTTCGGGCATGGTATCGCTGCGTAATGGCTACATGGGTATCAACTATACTACAGTTTCCGCTTGTGCCACTTCAAATACGGCCATCATGGATGCCTTTAACTATATCCGTTTAGGCAAAGCTAAGATCATCGTTACCGGTGGTTCTGAAGCTCCTATTACGCAGGCATCTTTTGGTGGCTTTAGTTCGATGAAAGCCATGTCGACCAATAACACTGATCCTGAGCATGCATCACGTCCGTTCGATGTAAACCGCGACGGCTTTGTGATGGGTGAAGGTGCTGGTGCTTTAGTTTTGGAAGAATATGAACACGCCAAAGCACGTGGTGCACATATTTATGCTGAAGTTACAGGAGCAGCCATGACAGCCGATGCCTACCACATGACAGCTACCCACCCAGAAGGTTTGGGCGCAGCCAAAGCAATGGACCTGGCATTAACAGAATCTGGCTTAACCATTGCCGATGTTGATTACCTGAACATGCATGCCACTTCTACCCCGGTTGGTGATCTTTCAGAATTAAAAGCAATTTTAAATTTGACCAAAGGCGAGAAAAACAACATGCAGATCAGCGCAACCAAATCAATGACCGGCCACCTACTGGGTGCAGCAGGTGCTATTGAAGCTATTGTTTGTTTAATGAGTATCAAAGACCAGGTAATACCGCCGACTATTAATACAGAGGTATTAGACCCGGCAATTCCTGATAGTTTAAACATTGTGTTGAAAGAAGCCATCAGCCATAAGGTTGATGTAACCATGAGCAATACATTTGGCTTTGGTGGCCATAATGGTATTGCCGTGTTTAAGAAGTTTTAAGTTTCTAATTATATAGAAAAAGGGGCTGAAAAATATTTTTCAGCCCCTTTTTCTATATAACCCACAGCTAACGAAGAAGATCTTTCGCTATCACTCAGGATGTCAAAAAATTATTCCCCTCTTGAGTTCAAAACAAGCAGTGCTTGTTCTGGCGAAGAAAGATACAGCTTATACATATCAGCAGTTTGGCCAACATGTATTTCGGCAACATCATTGGTTAATCCGTCCAGTAACTCTTCAGCCACTTGTGATGGAGGGATGCCGTTATGGCCACCAATTTCTGTAGAAAAATCAGTATCAACCAATGGCGGCATCAGTTCAAATACTTTAACGCCGGTATCTTTAAGCGCATAACGTAATGAGCGGGTGTATGAGTGCAGGGCAGCTTTACTTGCAGCATAAGTTGGTAATGAAGCACCCGGTGCAAATACCACGATAGAGGTTACGTTAACTATAACAGCTTCTTTTTGTGCTCTTAACACAGGCAACAATTTCTCTGTCAGGCGGATAATAGCTAAATAGTTAGTCAGTATCTCATCGCTGGCAATATCAAAGGCATTAGCATTATCGGTAAGTTGATATACAACAGCACGGCCTGCGTTATTGATCAGCACATCCAACTGAGGGAAATTTTGATTGATATAATCTACCAGTTTAAGGGTATCAGCTTCGCTGCTCACATCACCAACGAAATAACTTACGCCTTCAATTTTTGCGGCTGCGGCTTTCAAACGGTTCTCATCGCGACCGGTGATAATTACTTTGTTGCCTTTTGAGGTTAACAGTTTTGCGGTTTCAAATCCAATACCGGCACTACCGCCAATAATCAGGACTGTTTTATTCGAAATATTCATTTTGCTTGATTTTTTATTTGTGTTTATAGATATAAATTGAACGTTAATGGTCGGATACTACCACACCTGCCGGTAGCTTTTTAGTGCGTTTCATTACGAATAATAAAAGTGGCAGCGCCAGCGCAAAAAGTAGCCCTATGAGAAAATAAGAATCAATATAACTCATTAAAGTTGATTGCTTTACGATAGCGAGATCAATTATTTTCATGGCCTTTAATTTAGCATCGAACAGGCCTATCCCCTTTTGCTGAAAGTAGTGCGTGTATGAAACTATCCGCTCGGCTGTGGGTGCATTATCGTTGGTTACATGACTAATCAGATCAACCCTGTGCGAAGCCGTTCTGCGGGCCGAATAAGTGTTAATGATAGAGATACCGAACGAACCTCCCAGCTGGCGCATCATGTTGTTGAGTGCTGTTCCCTGTGGCATTTCCTGTGGTTTCAGGGACGATACGGCCAGCGTGCTCAGCGGCACGGTTAACAAGGCCATCCCCAAAGCCCGGAATATCAATTTCAGCGTAATATACCGTGCAGATGTATCAAGGCTGATCTGCGACATGGACCAGTTAAAGTAGATGAAGCATAGAAAGCCCACAAAGATGATCAGCACCGGCGATACACCACTTTGCAATAATTTACCCGATACAATCAACGCAAATACGGCCAATACAGCGCCGGGCAATAGTAATACACCCGTTTCTGAAGGGCTAAAGCCCAAGAGCCTTTGCGCAATAACCGGTGTCAGGAATATAGAGGTAAACATGCCCATCCCGGTAATAAAAGTGAGTATGGCTGCTATACTGAGCGATTTGCTTTTCAACACCTTAAGATCAACCACAGGATAATCAATACTGAGTTCCCTGAGCATGAAGGCCGTTAAGCTGATTACAGATGTGATGGTAAGTACAAGGATATAAGTAGCTGCAAACCAATCGTCGGTCTGCCCGCGTTCTAATACAGTTTGCAGAGAACCTATGCCGACGATGAGGAAAATGATTCCCCACCAGTCTACTTTGCTGGTTTTATTCCTGATGGCCAGCTCCGGCAGTAAAAAGTAACAAGAAATCGCCGCCGCAATACCAATGGGTACATTAATATAAAAGATCCAGGGCCATGAGTAATTTTCGGTGATGTAACCACCCAAAGTTGGGCCAATGGTTGGGCCGATAAATACCCCGATACCAAATAAAGCGCTTGCTGTACCCAGTTTTTCTTTAGGGAACATCTCATAAACCACTGATGCCGAAACCGATAGCAACGCACCTCCTCCCATTCCCTGCCAGAACCTAAAGAACACCAGCATCCAGATACTGGTAGCCTGCCCGCACATGAGCGAACAAAATACGAACACAATGATAGAACCAATATAATATTTACGGCGGCCCAGTCGGTTGCTCAAAAAGCTCGTCATCGGGATAATAATTACATTGGCAATGGCATAAGAGGTAATTACCCATGATGTATCCTCTAAAGTTGACCCCAGGTTACCGCTCATGTAATTGAGTGCCACGTTTACAATGGAGGTATCTATCAGCTCCATAATGGCTGCGAGGATAACCGTAAGGATAAGTAGTTGACGTTTTAAGGGGCTCATATATTTTATACCAATCGGTATATTTTAACTTGTGACGATATTATTTATCTGTGATTTAACGATGCAATATTAATACATAAAATATACCGAATGGTATTTTTTATGTCAAAAAAAGCGTTACGCTTTTAACTGATTAACCAGCATTTCTACTGTCTTTAGTATGGTATCCAGATTGGTTTGGCTGTTGGTTACTTTGGCAATCATAATGCCGCCTTCTATCAGGGCAATCATGGATAAGGCGGTTTGATTGGTATCGATCCCCGGTTTAAACTCGCCCGCTGCAATACCACCTTCTATCAGGTCTGTTATTCTTTTTTTCCAGCTTAATAACGCTTTAGCTGCACGCTCTTTTAATAACGGATTGGTATCATCAGCCTCAATTGCAGTATTTAACATGGGGCACCCACCCTTTGGAAATATATTACGAGAGTACTGATCGTAAACCTGGGCATAAACCATCAGTTTATCGTGGTAAGTTTTGGCTTTATTAATATATTGGCTGATAGCCTGTGAAACTTTACCATGATTATAATCGAATACTGCCAGGGCAACTTCTTCTTTGTTTTCGAAATTACCGTAGATGCTGCCTTTGGTTAAACCGGTAGCGTCGGTAATGTCCGACATAGATGTACCCGCGTAACCCTTCATATTGAAAATACCCGATGTAGTTTCAATAATAAACTGGCGTGTACGTTCTGCTTTGGGTAGTTTAGTTTCCATACCACAAATATACCACTTGGTATTTATTAACCAATAATTATTATTCTATCTGACATTTACTTTGCAAACGCTCGAGCCATTGCATTCAACTGAGCTACAGAACTTGTCGTCTCACCATCCTCAATCACAATCCTGTACCGAAACGTAACCGATTCTCCTTTATTTAAATGCAGGTTTTTAGTCGATTTTCCATTTGTAAAGATCTTTTCGCCCAGTGGATTGGCTGCAAACAATCCATAACCACGCGCGTGCCAGAAGGTTGGATAATTAGGGTTCTTCGGATGATCGATAATAGCAATACTCACCGAATCGCTTCCCATTTTGCCGTATACTTTGCACCAAACGCCGCGTGTACTCCAGGCATCATTACCTTGCTTGCCTTCGCTGGTTAGGTAGTTGCCGTTGGCTATATGGTCGTCGCCTGCTTTAACTACCGTTACGTTGCCTTTGTTATCTGTAAACTTTTGGTCTTCTGTAGCCGGGATCTGTAGTTCATGAGCCAACCGCAGGCCGAGCATGCCATCCTTGGCATCAGTAAACAAACATTCTTTAACAGCCTTTAAGGTAGTTACCCTATCTATAATCCGCTGATGTGCTGTACCGCTAAATTGAAAATGAGTGGTTTCTTCCATCTGAACTTCATTATGCTGATTTACCCAATTGGCGTGGTAGCCTAATTTACCGGTGGTTCCGCTTACTGTTTCAAGGATCTTATCAGTCTTAATCCAACCATATAAATGCTTCTTATCTGCCGGGATAGCGTACGAGTTATTCCAGAAATCAAGCCCGTTCAAATTCTCATAATTAAACCAGATACCGATGTGATGCGGGTGATCTGTAGGCTCGCCAGCTTTGGGGTTGAGCGGAAAACCACGGGTAACAATCGTCCCGTTAGCAGCATGTACCGGGTACAAGACTGGTTTCTCTAAACTATCAGGGTACAAAAAACTGGTAAATGGTTTACCACCGATAGAAATATTCACCTCGCTTTTACCAACAGGCCTTAAAACACTCACCCGTTCTTTTTGCTGCGCGAAAAGAGCGAGAGGTATAGTTGACAATAATATAATCAATTGTAGTTTCATTGGTCAAGTTTAGAAATATACGCCCGTTCTAACACCATCCGCCCGTTCAAGCGTCCACGCTTGAACATATCTTTTATAGTGAGCGTCCACGCTCCTGGTTAAAAGTTATAAAGTAAGCGTGGACGCTTACTCTAAAACAAGTTCAAGCGTGGACGCTTGAACGGGCAATTTTATCTCATATCTCAAATCTAATATCTCACATCTAAGATTTAAATACTTTTCCATTAACCATCACCTCTTGTGTATGCTCATCAAAAGTTGCCCTGGTGCCTGTATGTGAGGCCGCCGTCGTCATGATGTTGGCGATGGAGTGCGCATAACCCACCTCAACCGGCGCGTGTGGCTGTTTACGGCTGCGTACACATTCCATCCAGTTGCGCACGTGATTCGATGTAAGTATATCGCCTCCTGTATTGGCTGCCACCTCTACTTTACCGGTATTAGCTAAATCAAGTTCGGGCAGCAGGTTAGGTTTCAGGTTCATGGCAGCGGCCATTTTTTCGGTTAACCCTCCTCTTGGCGAAACTTTATTAGTATTCAGGTTTAATTCACCGCCATTACTGTAATAGATCTCGGCCGGGTTCTCATCCCCATTTCCCATTCGCGAAGCAAACGTAACCTGGAAACCATTTGATGGGTCGTCCTGTGGGCCATAGTCAAACACCGCTGTTATGGTATCCCAGTTTTTGCGGCCATCTTTCCAGGTATAAATACCGCCATTGGCAACCACGCTGCGCGGATGTTTTAAGCCGCTAAACCAGTGTACGGTATCGATCTGGTGGCTCATCCACTGGCCGGGCAAACCTGATGAATATGGCCAGAACAAACGGTATTCCAAATATTTTCTCGGGTCGAAGGCTTCATAAGGGCGATTAATGAGGAAGCGTTTCCAGTCGGTATCCTGTTCTTTTAGCAGCGCTACTAACTCCGGCCTACGCCAGCGGCCCGGCTGGTTTACGTTCCAGGTCAACTCAACCATGGTTATCGGCCCAAACTTACCCGATTTAATAAACTCATCGGCAGCCATATAATTAGCCCCGCTCCTGCGCTGTGAACCAATTTGTACAATGCGGCTGCTTTCCTTAACTGCTTTCAAAGCTGCACGGTTATCTTCCATGCTCTCGGCAAAAGGCTTTTCTACATAGGCATCGCAGCCAGCCTTAACGGCTTCGATGGTATGCTGGGCGTGCTGAAAATCGGCAGTGCTGATAAACACTGCATCAACCAGTTTTTTGCTGTATAGCTCATCGTTATTGCGGCAGGCTACAATATCATGTCCCATTTTATCTTTCCAGATAGCAACACCTTCGTCGCGTCGGCGGTTCCAGAGGTCGGATACGGCTACCACATCAAAGTTGAGTTCTTTATAACAGTTCATAAAGCTGGGCAGATGCGAGTTTCTGTGGCGGTCTGAAAAGCCGACAACCCCGATCCGTACCCGATCATTTGAACCCATAATACGGCGATAGCTTTGTGCCGACCATGATACTTTTGAAGCCATAACACCAGCCCCTAACAGAGCGCTTTGTTTTATAAATTGACGACGTGAGTTTTCCATAGCTTACAATTCTTTAATTTTAATACTGCGAAACGATACTTGGTTGCCATGATCCTGCAACAGCAAATGCCCTTTTGGCGCCATACCGAAGTTAGGCCATACCACATACTTGCTAATCTTAACAGCATCCAAAAACTCCTGTGAGCCGCGTAGATACTCTAAGACTTTAACGCCGTTTAAATAGTGTACCACGCGGTTATCGGGGTAAACTACAATGCGGCCATTATTCCAGGCACCAATCGGACGGATAAAACGCTTTTGTTTATTGGCCGGGAAAAGATCATATAGCGAAGCCAACGTGCGGTCGCCATTGCGGCCAAGCTTGGCATCGGGATGCAGCTCATCATCCAGTACCTGGTACTCGAGGCCAATATTAGAGCCATCAGTTTTCTCTGCAAGGGTTACAAAGTATTTTACGCCACTGTTGGCACCGGGCGTGAGTTTAAATTCGAACGATAGATCAAAGGCTGCATATTCTTTCGGGGTTACAATATCGCCGCCGTTTTGCGATTCTTTGCCTTCTGAGGATAGCACGGTCATGGTGCCATCGTTAACTGTCCAGCCCTTGGCCGGGAATGCATCGCCCTTACCACTTACCCAGCCTTGTGAGGTTTTGCCATCGAACAACAGGTTCCAGCCATTTTTTTCTTCATAACTGTTTAAGTGATTGGGCACATAGTTAACCACATAGATACCTGCCGGAAAAGCCGCAGGTTTAAGATTGGTAGTTTGGATCTTGATGTTCTTGAAATAAACATTTTTGCCGGCTTCTTCTGGCTTGCTTACGGCATGTACCTGCAGGCCAATAAAGCCTTTATAATCTACCGTATCAACCACATAAGCCACAGGGATATTATTAACCCAGGTTTTGGTTTCGTTGCCGATGCATTCTATTTTAATGTGATTATACTCGCCCAGCTTAAAGGCAGTTTTAGCTTCTGGGTGCAGGTCGAGTGGGTAAAGCCAATCGCGGCGGGCTTCGTCATAAATACCACCCGACCATGCCCGGTCAGACGGATCAATCTCTACCTGCCTGCCATAAACCCGGTTAGCGTGCCCAGGAGTATTAAAATGGCTGCGCGTTTGGATGCCCGAATTACTGGTGGCGTTATCCACCTTAACATCAAGCTCCAGAACAAAATCGTTATACTCCTTCTCGGTTACCAGAAATGTATTGCCAGAGTTGGCTACCGTTGTACCTACAATAGCGCCATTGGCTACCTTATAGGTTGCGGTGCCGGCTACACGTTTCCAACCTTTCAGGGTTTTACCATCAAATAAATTATGCCAGTTATTGGCTGTTTGGGCAAGCAAAGCGCAGGGCTTCGCCATTGAAAGTAAAGTTAGCAGGGCGGCCAACCTTACAAATTGGTTTCTTCTCATAAGTAAAGGTTTTGCTAAAAGTAGTAATACTTTAACAATAAAGAAACCTCAAAAGTGTTGTGTAAATAGTTTGTTGCAGGCGCGATCTGCTTACCTCCTGGTAGAGATTTCAACAATCTCTTTAATCTTATCATCCAGCTCGTTAACGGCTTTTTCCATCATCACAAGTTCGTGTTTGGTTGCTTTATAGCCCACGTATTTAAACAAGTGCATAAAACCGAGGATAGAAGCTACCGGCCTTCGTAATTCGTGCGATTGGATATGTGCAATAGTGCTTAACGAACTGTTTTGCTCCAGTATTTTTTTCTCATTGTGCTTACGCTCGGTAATATCTGTGGCATTGTATGATATACCGACAATTTCGCCTGCATTGTTGTAGCCAGGCTCAAAAGTTACATACCACCAGATTGTTTTTTCGGCATACTCAACTTCCCGCTCGTATTTAACAGGTATGCCGCTCAAGGCCTTTTCATAATCCTGTATAAAATCCTCCAGGTAAGCCTCGTGCAAAATTTTGTCGACAGTTATGCCAGGATAAAGGGTAACATGATGATGCCGTTCAATAAACTCGGCCATGTTACGGTTAAACACAATTACCTCCAGCTCCTTCCCGATCAGTAAATGGCAGGAAGCCGAACTCTCGAAAAACGACCGCAGCTTAATTTCGGTTTCCTTAGCAGTATGGTGCTGTGCTTTAATAACCCGCAGGCTGTAATCAAATTCGATAAGATGCAAAATACGTTTTACCAGTATTTTAATTACCTGTTTTTGTCCCTTGGTTAATTTTTGCGGATGATGGTCCATCAGCAATATATTACCCGCGTAATGGCCGTCGTGCGTAATGAGGGGGACACTGGCATAAAATTTTATTTTATGCTTTTGGATGATAAAGGGCTGGTATTTAGAGAACTTCCCGGTATCAATATTTTCAATGATCAGATTTTTATCCTGCCTGATGAGATGCTGGTATAGTGGATCATCAACAATCTGTTTATGGGCCTTGCGCGGAAATTTTTTATTAGTGATCTGCTTATCATACCCAGCAATACGGATCATTGCAAACGGTACCGAAAATAACGACGTTGCCAGATCAGCAAGTTCTTTTAGCTCACTTTCTTTATCAACAGTGAGGTCTAAGAACCGGGTTGCGGTTAATAATTTATCGCTTTGTGGCACAGGCATTAAGTATGTATACGTAAATAAAGTGTACCCGGAGTTAATTTTTGTGCCAAATGTTTAAATTGTTACATAAGTTACATTAAAAAATTAAAAATCATTCAGCGCCAAGCAGGTGAATGTCTTTCGAGTCGATAATTTGCTTGTCATAACCATCGGCAGTAACATTAATCATTGCTAATCCCAATTCCTTCAGTGTACAGAATCCATTGGGAAAAATCGCCCTCCCAATTGGGTATAACCAATTGATATACTTATAAAAGGCATGCGCATTTTTTAAGCCTGGTGTAGGTTTAATAAAGCCGGGCCTGAATGCAAATACCTGTTTAAAGGGTAGTTTCATCAAATCATTTTCGGTTTTACCTTTTACACGTGCCCACATGCTGCTACCTTTTTCGGTACTATCGGTACCTCCACCAGATACATAGCAGAATGTCATATCATAACCGGTTTTACTTAAAATTTCGGCCAGGTGCATGGTGAGTGTATAGGTAAGCTTAAAATATTCAGGTTCTTTTTTGCCCACCGAAGTTACACCGAGGCAAAAGTAACAGGCATTATAGCCCACCAACTCATGGGCTATAGGTGATAGGTCATAAAAATCGGCATGGATAATTTCCTTTAACTTGGGATGAATGAGGCCAAGCGGTTTGCGGTTAATAATCAACACTTCTTCTACCTGTGGATGCTGCAAACATTCGTGCAATACCCCCTCGCCTACCATACCGGTTGTGCCGGTAATTATTGCCCTTATTTTATGCTCTGTATTTTTTGCCATATACGCTTTAAGCTATTTTACTTTCTTACCCGTACCCACCCAAAACAGGGCATCAAGTATTAATTTACTTTCTTCGGGGCTATCAAAGGTATGCGAAAGATCTTTGTTAGTATGATGTTCGTAATCAATATCGTTGTGCCCCATGTTAAAATACACCATTTTGTAGTTTTTGTTAGTCCACACTACCGGATAATATCCACTATGCCATATTTCGCTTTGTTTAGGGCCTGTTCCTAACGGAAAGCTTGCCGAATCAATAGCCAGCAAAATGCGGATGTTGGGATTCTGGCGAAGATCTTTTTCCCAGCGGTACCACTCATTGGGTGACGCCTTAAAGGTATGCGGCGTATTTTTAGTAACCGGGTGATCTTTATCTTCAACCCGTAAAATAGCCGAAGTTGGCCGCCAGGTATTGCTCCCGTACTGGCCCGATCCCAAAAACTCGTTATGATACCAATCCCAATTTTGCGGATAGGTAGATGGCGTTAATGCAAAGGCCGAAAAATGGAAGCCCATCCAGCCGCCACCGTTCTCCATATATTTCTGAAAAGCCTCACGTTGGGCGGGATCATCAGGGCGGGTATCTAAAAATAGTACCACCTGGTAATGCGATAAATATTCGGCGTTAAGGTTGCTCCAGTTACTGGTAGAGTCGTAGGCAAACTTATACTTTTCGGCCATCTGCGGAAACCACTTATTGGCTTCATGTACAAAACTGATATGCGCCTGATCATTTTTAGCGGTATAAAACGCAATTACCCTAAACTTTGGTTTACTATTTTGAGCAAAAAGCACAACGGGTAAAAATAGCGCGATACAAAGCACAGCCAGCCTGATTAAGGCCTTAGATGGATTGTTTAACATATTGATTGTAGATTGTTAGGTTATTGATTGGGATAAAGCTAAGTTATTTTTCAGTAAAACAAACAAGTTTGCGCTCGGCAAAATCTTACAATAGGATCTCTTTTAGTAAACAAATGCCTACATCAGCAGTTACTATTTATAAGGAGACCAAACCAATGAAAACTGAATTAAATAAGAGTAAACCTGCTAATGCTAAAAGCAAAACCAAAATTGAGACCGATTTGCCCTTGAGCGAAAAAGACGAAGTAAAAAAAGCGGAAGAAAAGATGCGCCAATCTACCAGGGGCACTAAGAAAGCTTAAAAACATCTTTCAGCGCACGCTTAGCTGCATGGTAGCCACACATACCATGTACACCACCACCCGGCGGGGTTGATGCAGAACAGATGTACAGCCCCCTGGCTGAGGTACGATAAGGCGAAAATCTTAAGGCCGGACGAGTAAATAATTGTGTTATATTTTGAATTCCTCCATTTATATCGCCGCCAAAATAATTGGGGTTATAGGTTTCCATCTGTTTCGAATCCATGGTATGCCTGCCAATAATTCGTTCGCGAAAACCAGGAGCAAAACGTTCTACCTGTTTTTCGATAACATTAGTCATGTCAACAGTCGATGCGTTTGGTACATGGCAATAGCCCCAGGCTGAGTGTTTGCCTTCTGGTGCACGGGTATCATCAAATAAACTTTGTTGTGCCAGCAAAACAAAAGGCTTATCGCTGATTCGTCCTTCCCATGCGGCTTGTTCACTTGCTGCAACTTCGGCATAAGTACCACCAATATGTACTGTACCTGCCTGGCGGCAGGCTTCGGCAGTAAAAGGGATTGGCTCGGCCAGTGCCCAATCTACCTTATAAACGCCCATGCCATATTTGTAGCGTTCCAGTTGCCATTTGTAAATTGATGAGAAACTATGTCCCGCTATCTGTAGCAATTGCCGCGGACCAACATCAAACAATACTGCATGGCTCGATGGTAATTGCTGAAGCGAAGTAACCATTGTACCGGTCTCAATTTTCCCTCCTAGTGCTATAAAATGTGCAGCCAGGGCATCTGCAATTTGTTGCGAGCCCCCTTTGGGTATGGGCCAGCCTTTATAGTGTGCAGCTAATAATAAAACCAACGCTATAGCAGCCGTTACCGGTTTATGGAGTGGTTGCATACCGTGTGCAGCCATCCCAGCCCATAACGCTTTAGCTTCCTCCGTCTCAAAATATTGCTTCGCGATACTTTCGGCAGAACGCAACGCTTTTATACCGAAACCAGCCATCTTTAACGGATGAGCCGGCCATTGTAATGGAGCCAGAACATCGGGCAAAATATCCGGCCAGGATGTTAAAAGTGGTTGTATTAATTTTTGGTAAGCCGATGCATCAGCCCCCAAACCTGTGGCTGTAGCCAGTAATGAATTTTGCAGAACAGCGGCCGCACTATCATCAAACGGATGCGCAGCTGCATTGGGCGAATAAATAAACTCCAGACCATACTTTTTTAACGGCAAATTTTTAAAAAAGGGAGAACTTACCGCCAGCGGATGAATAGCCGAACATACATCATGCTTAAAACCGGGCAAGGTTAATTCGGCTGTGCGCAGGCCGCCGCCTATGGTATCCTTGGCTTCTATCAACAAAACAGATAGCCCTGCCTGTTGCATAGTAATAGCAGCAGCAAGCCCGTTTGGCCCCGAGCCAACTACAACGGCATCATAATCGCGCTTGGTCAATTAGTTAAGGTTTATTAAGCGGCTAATATAGCAAATCGGCATTTAGTTGTGTGATGCCACACCCCAATAACAACCGTTGCGGATTTGCTTCAGCGCCGCCGAATCAACTTTATCTAACACATCATATTGGCCGGCCTTGTTTGCATTATACAATTTAGCGTCTTCGTTATTATAAATATAGGAGCCAATCTTGCTTTTGGTTTTATCCTTCTTCTCGTTCACAGCAACCTCAATACCGTTGGTTATTTTACCGCCATTGCTCCGCATTTTAGGTTCTGCAGCTTTTACCCAATTAATGGTGTACGAAATACTGGCAGCCGGCTTACCTGCTGTAAGGCTTTTAAAATGATCGCTGGCCTGTATGTTTTGCAGCAATAGTTTGGTACAGGGATCGGATATGGTTGCCGTTCCGTAATTTTTCTGTGGGTTATTAATTACGCTGTCTTTTTTATCATTAACTGTTACCGTGGTTTTGGTAATATTTTTTGATATGGGTTTGGGGTTATTACCGCAACTTGCAACCACCGCTGCTGCAAATAATAGTAAGGTAAAGCTATGTATGTTCTTCATCATTATTGGTTTATGATTATACATACGGGGATAAAAATTGTGTTGTGAGATTGTGATGGATTGTGCGATTCCCGTCTCAAGAGGTGTGCAGGTTTGTGGGCTTCTTTATATTTTTTATCGCAGATGACACACCCCTGCACTCGCACTATCCATCGCGGCCCCTCTCAAGAGGGGAAGTAAAAAAAGCTTGTAAAATTCTAACCGCATGCAGCGTCGTTCATCAATAAACCCGATCGCAGTGTAAAAACCACAGCGTGTGTTGGGCTCGTGATGCGGTAAAGCGAGGATTTGGAACGAAGAGCGGGAACAACCATTGATAGTTGCACTGTGATTGCTTTACTAATTTTAGAGAGGAATAACTTTATTAGAAAGACACAAAATATTGTGCCTCTACAATGTACTAAATACATGTGCCGCAAGCCTAATACCTATAATCATTTAAAGATCATAAATCAGTCCACACAGAAACATTAGCCGACTAATCCGGTTTTTGGTATTAAACATTCCTTTAAAAAAATTTAAGCAACATTATTGTAAAATTGCAATCTATTGCATCAGCTCTGCAAATATTTTATTAATTATGCAAACCGATTGAATGTACATGCAACGTTCAAATATAAAATGAGTACCCAAACATCTATAAAACAAGAAGCTGACGTAGTATTAATTGGTGCAGGCATCATGAGCGCAACTTTAGGCGCTATGCTTAAAACCCTGCAACCCGACCTTACCATCGAAATTTTTGAACGGTTGGACGTTATTGCTGCCGAAAGTTCGGACGCGATGAATAACGCAGGTACAGGTCACTCTGCTTTTTGCGAATTAAATTATACGCCACAGCTTCAGGACGGAACGGTTGATATTTCGAAGGCGATTAAAATTGCCGACCAGTTTGAGATCTCGAAAGAATTTTGGTCGTATTTGGTTGAGAACGGTTTGATAAAATCTGCCGAGTCTTTCATCAGCACCGTACCGCACATGAGTTTTGTTTGGGGCGATGAAAATGTTGATTATCTTAAAAAACGCCATGAAGCCTTAACCAAGAACCACTTGTTTAAAGGCATGGAATACAGTGAGGATAAAGCCCTACTGCAACAATGGGTTCCCCTGGTAATGGAAGGCCGCGACCCTAACGAAAAGGTATCAGCCACTAAAATGGATTTGGGTACCGATGTTAACTTTGGCTCATTAACCAACAGCTTATTCAATTATTTGAAACTGCAAACCGGTGTAAACATGCACCTGCAGCACGATGTTACCGATATTAAACGTAAAGGCAGCAATTGGGTAGTTAAAGTTAAAGACCTTGCAAACGGTGGCAGCCGCAAAATAACCACCAAATTTGTATTTGTTGGTGCGGGTGGCGGCGCATTGCACCTGCTGCAAAAATCGGGCATACCAGAAAGCAAAGGCTTCGGTGGTTTCCCGGTAAGCGGGCAATGGCTGGTTTGTAAAGATCAAACTATTATTAAACGCCACCAGGCTAAAGTATACGGCAAGGCATCGGTAGGTTCGCCGCCAATGTCTGTACCTCACCTGGATACCCGGATGATTAACGGAACTAAAGCTCTGTTATTTGGGCCCTACGCTGGTTTCTCAACCCGTTTCCTGAAAAAAGGATCGCTATTAGATCTTTTTACTTCTATCAAATTAAACAATATTCGCCCGCTGTTGGCAGCTGGTATCGATAATATCCCGCTTACCCGTTATTTGATCAGCCAGGTTTTACAATCGCAGGAAGATCGTTTAACCGCGCTTCGCGACTACTACCCCAACGCCAAGTCTGAAGACTGGGACCTGGAAATTGCCGGCCAGCGTGTGCAGGTAATCAAAAAAGACCCACGCCGCGGTGGTGTGCTCGAATTTGGTACCGAAGTAGTTACCGCTGCCGATGGTAGCATAGCTGCATTGCTGGGTGCTTCGCCAGGTGCTTCTACCTCCGTACCTATTATGATCCAACTGATTGAACGTTGCTTCAAAGCCCAAGCCCAAACATCGGATTGGCAAGCCAAGCTGAAGACAATGATCCCATCTTATGGCCAGTCATTATCTAAAAATGCTGAATTGGCTAATGCTACTAGAGAGAGGACGAGTAAGGTTTTGAAATTAGTATAACGCGTAATTGCGAGGTACGAAGCAATCTCAGACCTATTACTCCTATCATTACATAAGGCACAATCCGTTTTCATTAGGAATGGTAGTGTAATATATTAATCGTCAGTGGATGTCACTTTACTTTTCTCTCAAAAGAAAAGTAACCAAAAGAAAAGTCGTGGCTGCTCAATTTTCTATTAATGGATGTGCTGAGGCAGGTTTTGTGCTATCCGAAAATTAAGATGCCACAATTATTAGGGTATTGAGGGTTCTTTTGTTCATAGCTCCCATCTTATTCCTTGTTTCTTATCTCTCAATTCTTGCTTCTCTTTTCCCATGGGCAAACAGCTTCGGCCAAAAGCGGACAGAACAATGGTGGCCTTGTGTGCAGGAAAGAGGCATTGGAGGTTTTGCAGAAGGGTGAAGCCAGGTGCGAACGCAAGTGGGGCAAAAGATCCCGTCCCGATAGCTATCGGGATGTTGTTCTGGCTGCTTGTGCGGCATGGCCTCGTGCGTAAAGAAGCCTCTTGCCGATGAGCCTTTTGATTACTTTTTGGCTAAAAAGTAATAGCCCAACCCGCGGCGATTGAGCGGGGCTAACATTCACTATAGCACAAACAATCAAAAAAAGCAATAAACCACGCTTCCCCTCCGTTAACCTCCACAAGCAAAGCGCACGCATAATTCCGAAATAAAATTACCTTTGCTTATTATAATTTATGAAGATCTTAGTTACAGGTACAGCAGGATTTATCGGCTTTTTTGTAGCCCAGCGTTTGGCAGCATTAGGGCACGAGGTAATTGGCGTTGATAATATTAACGATTACTACGATGTTAACCTTAAATACGGCCGGCTAAAAGCAAGTGGTATTGATATTAAACTGCTTACCAGCAGTGCACCTATCCAAAGCGCTATCTACCCTAATTACAGCTTTATAAAAATCGATATCTCGGATAAAAATAAAGTCAAAGAACTTTTCGAAATACATCAATTCGATGTGGTATGCCATTTGGCTGCGCAGGCAGGTGTACGTTATTCGATCACCAACCCTTACGATTATGCTTTGAGTAACCTTTCGGGTTTCCTTAGCATTTTAGAGGGTTGCCGCAGTGTGCAGGTTAAACATTTGGTTTTTGCCAGCAGCTCCAGCGTTTATGGTTTAAATGCAAATACGCCATTCTCGGTACATCAGGGTGCAGATCACCCGGTGAGCTTGTATGCAGCCAGCAAAAAAAGTAATGAGATGATGGCGCACAGTTATAGCCATCTGTATAATATCCCAACTACCGGTCTGCGTTTCTTTACGGTATACGGCCCCTGGGGACGTCCTGATATGGCTTACTTCAGTTTTGCCGATGCTATCATCAAAGGCAAGCCCATCAACGTGTACAATAACGGCGAAATGCAACGTGATTTTACTTATGTTGATGATATTGTGGAAGGCGTGATCCGCGTGATTAATAAACCAGCCACACCTAACCCTAACTGGGATAACAAAAACCCTGATCCGGCTACATCAAGTGCACCTTACCAGTTGTATAATATCGGTAATTCGTCTCCTGTTAAGTTGCTTAATTTTATTGAGGCTATTGAAAATGCAGTAGGTAAAAAAGCGATCAAAAATATGCTTCCAATGCAGCCAGGCGATGTAATATCAACCGATGCTGATATGAGCGACCTGGAAAACGATTTCCACTATCATCCTAAAACTGATATACAAACCGGTATTAAGGAGTTTGTGAAGTGGTTTAAAGAGTTTTATTCGGTTTAGAGAGTTTTATTCCAACCTTGTCATTGCGAGGTACGAAGCAATCGCGAACTTTACAGAGCGACTCTGTATATCGGTGCTTCGACGTATATCGGTGCTTCGACGGAGCTCAGCATGACAAAGTTCATACTCGCAATGACGGTGTTTTTTGTTACCGCAATGACTACATAACTTCCTTTCCATTTCTACCGACCAAATTATCAGTACACTCATTCTGATTATTATCTCAAATGAGCTCTGCTAAGTTCAAACCTTATTTTCACATTTTCGCTGGCGCTGTTTTGACAGCATCCTCAATGCATCAATGACTAATGCCCAATGAACTAATGAACCGATAAGAAACAACCAAGCTTTTTTATATTTTTGCAGAAACTATACATCTGCGAAATTCATAACCCAGTGCAATTTTCGTGGTTGCTGCACGTCATACAATAAATGGATATATCTGTAGTAGTACCTTTATACAACGAGGTTGAATCGTTACCCGAGCTAACCGCATGGATAAGCCGTGTAATGGCCGAAAATAATTTCAGTTACGAGATCATACTGGTTGACGATGGTAGCAAAGACGGTTCGTGGGAACTGATCTGCGAGTTAAATCAAGCTAATCCCGCCATCAGGGGCATTAAGTTCAGAAGGAACTACGGTAAATCTGCCGCGTTAAATACCGGCTTCGAGGCCGTGCGAGGTAACGTGGTAATTACTATGGATGCCGATTTACAGGATAGCCCCGATGAGATCCCGGAACTGTACCGCCGTATTGTTGAAGAAAAATTTGATCTGATATCGGGCTGGAAAGCCAAGCGATATGACCCGCTGAGCAAAACCATCCCTACCAAACTTTTTAATGCTGCAACCCGCAAGGCATCGGGCATTGATAACCTGCACGATTTTAACTGCGGTTTAAAAGCCTACCGAAAAACGGTGGTAAAAAACATTGAGATATACGGCGAAATGCACCGCTATATTCCTGTACTGGCTAAGTGGGCCGGCTTCACCAAAATTGGCGAACAGGTAGTTGAGCACCGCGCCCGTAAATATGGCACCACCAAATTTGGTATGAGCCGCTTTGTAAACGGTTTTTTAGATCTGCTTTCTATCCTCTTTGTAGGTAAATTTGGCAAACGCCCTATGCACTTGTTTGGCGCAATGGGCACATTGAGTTTTTTGGCTGGTTTAATTATCACAGTCTGGATCATTAGTGAAAAGCTTTACCACATTGCACACAACGAAAAATATCGCGATGCCACAGATAATCCCCTTTTCTACATCGCGCTGGTAGCTATTATATTGGGTTCGCAACTTTTTTTAACTGGTTTTGTTTCAGAAATGGTTGCCCGCAGCTCTAATGATCGTAACAATTACCAGATTGAAGAAACAGTTTAATTTGGCAATTTGATAATTCGGCAATTTGTCAATTATTATGCATCTATAATCTCATTAACAAATTATCAAATCGACAAATTAACACATTGAAGTTTTCCATCATCATACCGCTCTACAATCGCCCGCAGGAAATTAAAGAACTGCTGGAAACTTTGGTATTGCAAACCTATAAGCAGTTTGAGGTTCTGGTAATTGAGGATGGTTCTACCAAAGATGCTGCCGCGATAGTTGAGAACTTTAAAGATCAATTAAACATCCGCTATTTTGTTAAACCTAATGCAGGCCAGGGTTTTGCCCGTAACTTTGGTTTCGAGCGTGCGCAGGGTGATTACTTCGTGATATTCGATTCAGATTGCCTCATCCCTGCCGATTACCTGGAGATCGTAAACAACAGCCTGCAAACCAGCTGGCTCGATGCTTATGGCGGGCCAGATGATGCACATCCTTCATTCACTCCTATCCAAAAAGCCATCAGCTATTCCATGACTTCGCCTTTTACAACAGGTGGTATCCGTGGTAATAAAAAGGCAATTGGAGGGCAGTTTCACCCGCGCAGTTTTAACATGGGTATTTCGCGACAGGTATGGGAAAAAGCAGGCGGTTTTATCATCACCCGTTTGGGCGAGGATATTGAGTACAGCATCCGCATCCACGGTATGGGCTTTAAAATTGGGCTGATACCCGATGCTAAGGTTTATCATAAACGCCGCACCAGTTTTTACCAGTTTTACATGCAGTTACATTTCTTCGGCAGGGCTCGTATCAATATTTATAAGTTCTTTCCGGGCAGCTTAAAAGCGGTTCACTTTTTCCCGGCGGCTTTTACGCTTTTATTAGGCTTTACATTAATTACCAACATTTTAGCATGGCCAATTGCACTACTGTGCAATATTTTTTTGGCTGTGTTAATTTTGTTAATATTTTTTCACGCCTGGAGTAAAAACAAATCGGCAAAAGTTGCATTTTTGAGCATAATAGCTGCCTTTATACAGTTAACCGCTTACGGGTTAGGATTTATACAGGATTTTTGGAAGCGCGTAATATTTAAACAGTCATAATAGGTATGTATCATCCTTTCTCTATTGCAGATACCATAAAATCTGCATGGAACATTATTAAAAAGAATTATATCTCACTTATTGTATACTCAATAATGTCACTGGCATGCTATTGGGCTATCAGTTTTGTAACGAGCTTTATTTTTGTTTACGATAATGCCTACAGCCAGGTAACTTTTGTGCTGTTTATGATGCTCATCCAATCGTACTTAGTACTTAGTTTCTATAAACTGATACTAACCTTAATGGATAAGGAGTATTACGATTTTGATTTCAGCGATATTATCCCATCCCTAAAAATGGCATTCAATTGCGTTTTAATCGGTTTGGCTTATACCATTGTAATTGGTACTGTCATATTTATAAATCTTCGGTTTAAAGAATATGAAATGCTCATCAGTATACTCGATAAGCTCGAAATGCTCGGCGTAGGCTACCTGCTTATCCGCTCTATATTTTGCCTTTGCTTTATTGTTGACGACGACTCTGGCGCTGCCGAATGCCTAAAACAAAGCTTCAGCATTACCCGCAATAACGTGCTCAAAATCATCGGGATGATCTTCATCGTGCTTTTCTTTATTGCACTGTTGTTACTGGTAATCAACGGTATTATCACCGTATTTGTTGACGAAAACAGCCCGAGCAAGGATTACGCCTTCAAAATTGCGGGCATCTGCTGGTTTGCCATCTCATTCCCATTTGTGCAGGTAATGATTATGGCTACTTACCGCAAACTGGTTTACAGCCACCTGGATGTTGACGACGACGTTACCGAAACTATTTAAGCAATGGGTATCAAAGCATTTTTAGGCAAGCTGTATGCGGGCATTGTGCAGAAAAATATCGAGAATATGCGCAAAAACGGCGTTGCCCTGCAGAATAAAACTTTTCAGCACATTGTACACGAAGCAGCCACTACGATTTTTGGCGTAGATCACGGTTTTGCCGATATAAAAACTTACGAAGATTTTAAGAAGCGTGTCCCTATTCGTGATTACGAAGACCTTCGCCCCTACATCGACCGTATTATGCGCGGCGAAGACGATGTGCTTTGGCCGGGCCGACCAGAGTACCTGGCTAAAACATCTGGTACCACATCGGGCGTAAAATATATTCCCATCTCTAAACAAAGCATGCCCGAGCATATTACCGCGGCACGTAATGCCCTGCTTAATTATGCTTATGAAACCGGCAATACCGGGTTTATAGATGGCAAAATGATTTTTCTACAAGGCAGCCCCGAGCTGCACGAAATAGCTAATATCCCCGTAGGCCGCCTGTCTGGCATTGTGGCTAACCATGTGCCCGCCTACCTGCAAAGCAACCGCATGCCCAGCTATAAAACCAATTGCATTGAAGACTGGGAAGAAAAGGTTGATGCTATCGTTGAAGAAACCTTTAACAAGGACATGACCCTTATTTCGGGCATCCCGCCCTGGTGCCAGATGTATTTCGACAGGCTTTCGGCAAAGGCAGGTGGCAAAAAAATCAAGGATATTTTCCCCAATTTCAAGCTCTTTGTATACGGTGGCGTAAACTACGAACCCTACCGCGCACGTATTGAAGAAAGCATTGGCTTCGCGATTGATACTATCGAAACCTACCCTGCGTCTGAAGGTTTTATCGCTTTTCAGGATTCTCAGAAAGATAAAAGCTTATTGCTGTTGGTTGATGCCGGGATGTTTTACGAGTTTATCCCGGCCGAAGAATTCTTCAATGAGAACCCTACCCGCCTGATGCTAAAGGACGTAGAGCTGAATAAAAACTACGCGTTAATACTCAACACCAACGCAGGTTTATGGGGATACAGCATTGGTGATACCATTAAATTCGTATCTAAAAATCCGTATAAGATTCTGGTTACCGGCCGCATCAAACATTATATCTCTGCCTTTGGCGAACACGTAATTGGCGAAGAGGTTGAGCAAGCATTGATGAAAGTAGCGGGCGAAGAAGGCCTTGATGTGGTAGAGTTTACCGTTGCCCCTCAGGTTAATGCACCGGCAGAGCAACTCCCTTATCATGAGTGGTTTATCGAGTTCGGCAAAGCACCGGCAGATCTGCAATCCTTCTCACAAAAAGTAGATAAGGTACTTCAGGAAAAAAATATTTACTATGCCGACCTTATTGGTGGTAACATTTTACAGCCTTTGATTGTCAAAGTGCTAAAAAAGAATGCATTTGTTGATTATATGCGTTCTGAAGGGAAACTGGGCGGCCAAAATAAAGTGCCAAGGCTCTCTAACGACAGAAAGATTGCCGACCAGCTTACAGAATACATATTAAATTAATAACTTTATCGTTTAAGGCCTGTCCTTACTATTTGATTAATTATAAACCAGCGTACTGGCTTTAAACATGTCTGAAATAAATAATCGTCTGAAAAACATAGCCATATTAGGCTCAACCGGTAGTGTCGGTACCCAGGCGTTGGAAGTGATAGAGGGGAATGCGGATTTATTTAAAGCGTACATTTTAACCGCACAAAACAACGCAGAACTGCTTATAGCGCAGTGTTTAAAATTTGCACCGGCTTATGCCGTAATCTGCAACACCGATAAATATACCCAGGTAAAAGAAGCGCTTGCCCATACCAGTGTAAGGGTTATGGCCGGCCACGATAGCGTTAAAGATATTGTAACCGATGCCGAGATAGACATTGTGTTAACCGCCATGGTTGGCTTTGCCGGGCTTGAACCTACTATCAATGCTATTAAAGCTGGCAAAGACATCGCCCTGGCCAATAAAGAAACTTTGGTAGTAGCGGGTGAAATAATTACCGCCCTGGCCAAACAGCATAACGTTAAATTATTACCGGTTGATTCCGAGCATTCGGCTATATTTCAATGTTTGGCTGGTGAAGAGTTGAACCCGATCGAAAAGATCATCATCACAGCCTCAGGCGGCCCATTCCGTGGTAAAACTGCCGAACATTTGGCTGAGGTTACCCGTAACGAAGCACTTAAACACCCTAACTGGGTAATGGGCGCTAAAATAACCATCGACTCGGCTTCGTTAATGAACAAAGGTTTGGAGGTGATTGAGGCGAAGTGGTTGTTTGATTTAAACCTGGATCAAATTGATGTGGTAATTCACCCGCAATCTATCGTACACTCTTTGGTGCAGTTTCAGGATGGTTCTATCAAGGCGCAACTGGGCCTGCCCGATATGAAATTGCCGATACAATACGCACTCACCTACCCCAACCGCATACCCAACCAGTTTAAACGGTTCGATTTTACGGCATACCCTAATCTTACCTTCGAAAAACCGGATACCCAAACATTCCGTAATCTACAGTTAGCTTATACAGCTTTAGATAAAGGTGGCAATGCGCCGTGCATTATCAACGCTGCAAATGAGATAGCCGTAGCCGGATTTTTAAACAATGAACTGGGCTTTTTAGCCATGAGCGATGTAATTGAAACCTGTATGCAGCGCATAAATTACATAGCAAACCCGGTTTTAGATGATTATTTGAATACTGACAAAGAAACACGCATCTTAGCACAAGAATTAGTACAACAAATGCCTAAGGCATTAACATATTTGACATAAATAAGGAATGAGTATAGTGATTATGGTAGGCCAGTTAATACTGGGCCTCTCAATTTTAGTAATTTTGCATGAACTTGGGCACTTTGTGGCCGCCCGCGCCTTCGGCATTAAGGTAGAGAAGTTCTACCTGTTCTTCGATGCCTGGAACATTAAACTGTTTAAATTCAATTATAAAGGGGTTGAGTACGGTATTGGATGGCTGCCGCTTGGTGGCTATGTAAAAATTGCCGGTATGATTGACGAGTCAATGGATACCGATCAGTTAGCCGGTCCGCCACAGCCCTGGGAGTTCCGTTCTAAACCAGCCTGGCAGCGATTGATCGTGATGCTTGGCGGTGTAACTGTTAACATCGTTTTGGGTATCCTCATTTTCTGGATGCTTACCCTTAAATACGGCGAAAGCTATATCCCTAATGATAATGTGAAATACGGCATTGTACCGGGTATTGTAGGTAAAGAAATTGGTTTAAAAGCCGGCGACAAAATCACCGCCATAAATGGTAAGCCACTTGTTAAGTTTGATGAGCTCATCAGCTCTAAAGTGCTGATGGGTAATACAGAACTTTCTGTTAACCGTAACGGTAGGGATACTACTGTTAAAGTACCTGCCAACATTTTAAATGATGTATCTGATTACGGTATCGGCGAATTTGTTCGCCCGCGTATGAAATTTGCTATTGATTCTGTAGTAGCTAACAGCTATGCAGCCAAAGCAGGGATATTGAAAGGTGATAGTATTAAAGCGGTTAACGGAGTTCCTGTTATCTTCCAGGATCAGTTAAGCGATCAGATAAAACTGTATAAAAACAAGCAGGTTAAATTACTGCTTAAACGCAAAGGAGATACACTTACTGTAACTTCTGCCGTAAATAAAGCAGGTTCATTAGGTTTCCCTGATGGTAGCTGGGGTATTAAAATGTCGGATGATTTTCCAGCCAGCAAAACTATTAAATTTGGTTTCGCTGGTGCATTGCCGGTTGGCGCATCAAAAGCCTGGGGCACTTTCGCTGATAATGCCAAAGGTTTAGGCAAAGTATTTAAAGGCGAAGTAAAAGCAGGTAAAGCGTTTACAGGCCCTGTAGGCATTGCAAACTTGTTTGGCAGTCATATTGACTGGGGACATTTTTGGAGCCTTGTAGGCTTGTTATCAATGGCCTTAGCGTTAATGAACTTATTGCCAATCCCTGCATTAGACGGTGGTCATGCTCTGTTCCTCATCATCGAGATGATTAAAGGCAAACCACTAAGCGATAAATTTTTAGAGCGTGCCCAGATTGTTGGTTTCGTGATATTGGTTACGCTGATGGTGTTTGTTTTCGGTAACGACATCCTGAAACACGTAGGTAAAAAATAACAATCCCGTAGAGACACAATATTTTGTGTCTCTCTGCGCGAAGAAATCATTATACAGAGACACAAAATATTGTGTCTCTACGATTTAAAGCCTGTTTGAAATTCAAACAGGTTTTTTTATTAAATTTACTTTAAAGAGCTTAACCCAATGGCCAAAAACAAAACCACCGAAACTACAGGCAGTGTAAGTGATTTTTTAAACACAGTTGCCGATGAAGGCAAACGTGCCGACAGTTTCAAAATTGCCGAACTGATGCAGCAGCAAACAGGCATGGAACCTAAAATGTGGGGACCGGCTATTGTGGGTTTTGGTAGTTACCATTACAAATATGACAGCGGCCACGAGGGCAATGCCCCGCTTATTGCTTTTTCGCCCCGGGCAAATGCAATTTCATTGTATATGTGCCAATTCGATAGTCGTGAAGATCTGCTCCGGATCATCGGCAAACATAAAATGGCTAAGGCCTGCATCTACATCAAAAAACTCTCTGACATAGATGTTGATGTGTTTAAGCAATTGATCAAGGATGCGTTCGAACAGGCTAAAATCCTGCACGCGTAAGCACTCACAGTTTCCACCTGATTGCAGCCGTAGGATAAATCTCTAAGACATTATCTATTGTATTAACATGGTAAAACATGTTCACCTTCGATCCCACAGAAAACTTTTTGTTGATATTATACCATGCCTGTGGCTCTGCAAAAAAGAAAAACCGCTTTCCCGATTGCCCTTTGGTAGCATCATCGCCATGATTTCTATTCTCTGTCCAGATCGAAAAATCGCCCGCTATTTCAGCTTTGTAGTTAAATAATCCATGGTAAAAATACATCGTATACAGAAAATCATTACTTGGTTTACTATACGGCACATACCTGTAAAATAGTATACTACTCAAATAAGCCTGCCCTATCTTAAACGGGTAACTGATACCTGCCGAATAGGTATTCAAAATATAATAACTATACTGTCGTGGTGTAGTGATACCCAAGCCTCCACTATATTGCAGATCGATAAAAAACTTCGGCCTCCAGAAACGAAACTCTTGCGATACCTGCATATAATACTTGCCGATATTGTCTTGATCGCCAGTAAAATCGGCCTGGGTTTTGAGCAGGAATGAGCCGGGTTTGATGAATAGCTTGCCGGTATCCAACTGTTTATAATATTCGAAATACAATGTCGGGAAATTCTTTGGGTTGCGTTTGGGGGCAATTGTGTGCCTAAAATCGTAATGCAATTGCAAGCTTTGCGAAAATGCGCATAACGAAAGCAGGGATAACAAAATTACAATCAGAAATTTCATATTTTAGAGATTAATCGGTGTGATTTTTGAACCGATACAAATGTGCCCCGGATACTTTCTGCGATGCGGAATTCGTATGGAAATCTGTAGAATTGTACCGGAAACCTGAACACACCGAACCATAACCGACCAAAATGAAGGATTTAAACGATGCCGCTTTTATCAATTTATTTAAAGAAGCCTGCCAAAAATGCTTCGGGCATCCCCTATCCGAACCGCTTTCCGAAACAGAGAGCAGGCATTTAGCCAGCCAGATCTTCGAGGCTACCGGGCTGGTAATTGGTGCAAAAAGTTTAAAGAATTATTCGATCCATGTGGCAAGCGGTACAGATGTAAGGGCCGAAAATCCTTCTGTTGCTACCTTAGACACACTGGCGCGTTATGTAGCAAACGCGCCCTACATCAGTGAAATTCAGCGAAAGGATAGCGAGGGCCACTATCCTTATTGGTTTCAATACAAAAGCAGTTTAGCAACTCCTCCCGTGCCCGAACGTAGAAACCGTAAGTCTAACAGTGACTTTTCTACAGCCACTATAGCTGCAGTTATTGCGGTTGTGATTTTAATAATCGCCGGGGCCATCATCATGACAGGCGTTTACAAGAAAACATCAAATGCGTTTTTTAAAGAGGCCTTCCGTACCGTGAACGAGAACGTATTAACATCGCATGGCTGGATCATTAAAAATAAGGACACCACTTGGTGGAAACAGCGTTACCAAAGGCCAGGCCAGCTTACCCTCTACACCCTGCGCGGCGATAACTGGGCCGACTCGGCCAATAAACCGGCTATCAAGAATTTACTAATGCGAAAATTAACTTCGGACTGCTTCGTAGCCGAATTACGCTTAGATGAGTTTACACCTTTACAAAACTGGCAGCAGGCAGGTATTCTATTATTGGAAGACAGTACCCTTAACAGTAAAAGCGTAAGGTTATCTATCGCTTATAACGATTATTTTGGCGGCTATAAAAAACCCGATGAGATTATAATTCAAGCCATTACTTCTGATAGTACCAATTTAAGTAAACCTGAAGAGATTGTTCACCAGCCTGTATTGACCTTCCAACACGGTCAGTCCAATTTAGCGAGCCGCAACATGCTGCGGTCGGCCCTAAAACTTGTGAAGAATGGCGATCATTTCCGGTTCCTGTACTCTACAGGCGTACGCGATAATTTTGCCTATAAAGAAGCCTTGAGTAAAGATCTTAATATCAAACCCAAATACATAGCCATTTTTGCGCTACAGGGCTTTGTGGATAAGCCGAAACCGATACCCGCGCATATCAGGTTTTTCAGCATTATGGATACGCCTTGTAAATAAGAAATTATTCTCTCCGTAGAGACACAACATTTTGTGTCTCTCTGCTCTTTCACATTTACCTGTATAGAGGCACAAAGTATTGTGCCTCTACGGAAACATCTTTTACCTCTTACAATACACAATCAACGATGCCTTGGCAATCACCTGCCCATTCAGCATAAATCCGGTTAAGGCGGCAGTTGACGTCGCTGTATTACCCAGCTTATCTGTTTTAAGGGCATAAACCGTAATTACATAGCGATGTGCTGCATCATGCTCGGGCGGGCATGGGCCTAAATAGCCTGGGAAACCGGCATCGTTGATACTTTGCAAACTGTTGGCCGGGGCTACGTTTGATTTGGCATCCCCTGCTCCTGCTTTCAACTCATGTACTGTTGCCGGGATGTTGACTATAACCCAATGCCAGAAACCGCTGCCGGTTGGCGCATCAGGATCGTACATGGTAACGGCGAAACTTTTGGTACCTTCGGGTGCATTAGCCCAACTCAGTTCGGGCGATTTATTGCTGCCGTTGCAGCCAAAAGCGTTGGCAGTAAATTCATTGGTGAACTGGCCGCCCAGGTCGTTGCTTTTTAAAGTAAAGGTTTGTGCCGATGCGGTTTTGATTGCTATGAAAGCGATTAGAATACAGAAAAAATTTCTCATGATAATGATTATTTGTTTCTGCCAAAACTACCCAGAGGACGGTATTTAAGAATATTGCAAACAGCCCAAACCAATATTGCAAACGGTTCAAATTTGGCTATTACGGTAAGCCAGCGGAGTTAGTCCGTATTTTTTCTTAAAAGCTGTATTAAAGTTGGACGGATTATCATATCCATATACATGGTAAAGCTCGCTGGCCGCTTTACCTTTTAACAACTCTGCACAGGCAATTTCGAGTTTACGCTCGCGAATGTATCGCTGAGGTGAAACCTGGTATAATTGCTCGAAATCGCGTTTAAAAGATGACAAACTACGATTGGCCAGAAAAGCTAATTCATCAATGGTCAGATTATTAAAGAGATTTTCTTCGATGAGATTTTTGAGCGATAACTGTACGGGCTGCTGTTCATCAAACAAAGAGACGAATTGCTCCGGGAAAAGCTCATATACCGCCAACAACAACTCTTCGAGCTTATGAAGCGCCATTGCGCAAGATAATTGCTGCCCGCTTGTAATCAACGCAGTTAAGCTGCGCAAATACTCATTTAAATACGGTGTGCGTGAGAAAAGAATGTAAGGAGAAGCAGCTTTTGACTGATTACTATGATGAGCAGCGATCGCTTTTTTGGCCAGAAACTGTGTTACCAGTTTTTTAGGAAAAAAAGCGATCAGGCTGCTGTAAAGGTCATCATTTAAAGTACGTTCGGCAATAATAGAATGGCCGCCAGGTATCAGGATACCCTGATGCGAACCTATTACCGTATTACCTGCCGAACGGTAAAGTTCTTTTTGTCCATTGAGCACAAAACTGATGGCGTAATGGCTAAAAACCACCCTGTTTTTACCTGCGCTGTCTTTTTCGCGATAATACACAAAAGAGATTTCGCCGGCATTTATTTGCTGCTGATGCCTAACGTCCTGAGGAACAGAAACATTTTGCATAGCTAAAATTATACAATGGGGTCTTGCTCTTGCAGGGCCGCAGTATCAAACAATGGGGGATCTTTCTTTAGGATGGCTGCAAAAATCATAGAAATTACAAATATGAAGATCAATGAAATACCGAAATTACTGGCAATTTTAGCCGGCGTGTTTTCCCGTTGTTCTTCAAATTTCTTTTTCACGCTTTCTAAGCGGTCATCTATCTGGGCCTGGTCTACGCCTTGCTTTTCCATCATCTCTTCCGAAGCTTTTATTACCGCATCCTGGGTTTTTTCAACCATGTGAGGCTCTATTACTTTGGCAAAAAGAAGGTTGGTACCTACATAATTAATAGCATAACAAACCAAAAACATTACAAAGAAACCGGTAACTGCCTGCCTGAAATTCCAATAACCGCCAATTTTTTTGCGCAGGTCTATACAAAACAGTACTGCAACAATAATAGGTAGGGTAACAGAAAAAATAAGCGGGCCAAACGATACCAGCCAAAATGAGGTGGCAATACTGGTTATAAAGTAAAAAGAAAAAATGCTGAGTACCATTACAACAAGGCCAAGTAATACACCGGTTCCTGCTGCTTTTTTCCTCAATTCCTGATCTGTAACTTTCATGCTTTTATGTGGTTAGGTTGTTTTTATAAATTTTATTCGAAAGTATCTAATATACTGTACACTGCGGTATCAAAACCCGGGTCAATTGCATTGGCTGCAAATTCTTCAGGTGAGCTTTCGCCATTTTGTACGTCTTGGAAGAAAACCATCATTGGGTAAAACAGCTCCTTCAGTTCAGATTCGATATCCAGCTCAAGTGCAACTCTTTTAATTTCACTTACCGGGCTTTCCATTAATATCTGGTTGGCAATTACAGGCTCATAGATGCTGTATTCGTCCTGAAACTCGTCTTCATCAACCAATAAAAACTCTTTCAGATAGTCATCTAACGATGGCTCAATTTCTTCGTCGCGGCACTCGTTAAGGTACAGCAACAGGTTTAACAGCTCGGTACCACGATCAAGGGTTTCCTCTTCAATATCTTCCCACTCCTGGGTTTCAAGGTAATCCTCTTCCAACTTCTTCACATCAGCGCTAAAGAAGTTGATCATCAGCAAATCGAAGAAAATCTCGCGCAAAGGCTCCAGTTGCGGCATGTCGTCAAAAACGGCATCCACATCGTCAACCTTGCTTAAAAAATCTTTGTCAGAAGCAAAAGCTTCATCAAACCGGGCTTCAGCAACTGCTTCAACCGGGTGGTATTTGTTAAACGCCTGCAAAGCAGCGCGAATAGCCGCATGAATTTTTGGATCTGTCATTACTTTATTAGATTAAATAATTGATTATTGTTACAGGTTAACAACACTTGCCCCTTTAACGTTTGCCCAATAAATGGCGAATTGTATGATTTAGAGAAATTATTTTCGCGGGTGTACGTCCACTCCTTTTCGGTATCAACCAAAGTGAAATTAGCGCTGGTATCAACGGCAATATTTGCAGTCGGTGCATTTAATATTTTACGTGGGTTAACCGATAGCTTTTCCACAATCAAATCGAGCGGCAAACCTGCTTTCAAAGCTAGTATAAAGGCCGTCTGTAAGCCAACAATACCAAACTCAGCTACTTCAAATTCTACGTTCTTATATTCTACTTCGTGTGGGGTATGCTGCGATACAATGGTATCAATGGTACCATCTTTTAAACCGGCTATCAGCGCATCAACATCTTTCTGGATACGCAATGGCGGTTTCACTTTATATTGACTGTCGAAGCCCGTTAAAGCTTCATCAGTCAACACCAGATGATGGGCGGCCACATCGCAGGTAACCTGCAGGCCACGCTGGCGTGCCTGACGGATCAGATCAACCGAACGCCAGGTTGAGATCGTAGAAAAGTGGATTGGCGAACCTGTATACTCTGACAAGTAAAGATCGCGCGCCACCATCAACTCTTCGGCCAGTGAGGGGATCCCTTTCATACCCAGCAGGGTACTTACTTCACCCTCATTCACCTTGGCTTTACCTGCAATGGCGGTATCTTCGGGGTACGAAAATATTAAGGCGTTGAAACCGTGTGCATAAAGTAGTGCACGTTCCATCAAACCGGCATCCTGCACCGGGTTATTGCCATCTGTAAATGCACGGGCACCGCTTTGCAGCATGTCGTACATTTCGGCCATATCCTTGCCTTCGCGTTTGTAGGAGATAGCACCCAGTGGCACTACATCAACCAAGTTACCTTTCGATTTATTAACCAGGTACTCTACCTCGGCTTTTGAGTGTACAGGCTTTTGCGTATTAGGCATTAGTGCTATACCTGTAAAACCTCCGGCTGCGGCGGCTGCTGTGCCACTTTGCAGGTCTTCTTTGGTTTCGTAACCCAGTTCGCCAATATTACAATTGAGGTCGAAGAAACCCGGCAGCAGATATTTGCCTGTTGCGTCGAAAATTTCCACCTCGGCTGTTATATCCTTGCCAATTTGGGTAATTACACCGTTTTCAATTAAAATATCGGTAACCTGCTTATTAAAGGGAGAGTTTGGGTCAACAACGGTAGCAGATTTGATGAGCAAATTCATGAATGTTGATTTGTAGCCTGTATTGTTTTGGCTCTTTCAACCTAAGAAACCACTGTTTTGCCCGGTTTATAAAACCTAACTAACAGTATTTCGATGGCCAGAAAAACCAATGCCAAAAGTAGACAAAGTTTCCATAATTGTAAGCCAAAATTTGTTTCGGTTAACATGGTTTTTATCGATGCGCTTCCGGGCGCCAAAACATTACTCTTTTTAGGTAGTAAATTTTGCAGTTCGGCCTTGCTAAAATAATGCAGATCAGACTCGGACCGGTTATTATTAAAGGCCAGCCATTGCACCGTGCTATCCTGCTTCATCAACTGGTAATGGCCGGGTTTGTGCAATTGGTCCGACACATAGAGCAGCGTACTCCCCTCCTGCCTGCGCACATCGGGAATAATTTTTTGATCGCCCTGCACTAGGGTCAAGATCTCATTAGGGCCTGTTTGGATCGGCGCTGTTTCTATCGATTGATTGTTGCCTAAAGTATAATACAAGGCTTGGTCGTGCCCGCTCAGCAATGCAATCCTTAACATAGTGGTTACAAACAACGCGTGGCGTGGCAGGTTGCTAAACGTTTCATCCAACGGCACAGCGCTTATATAAACCTTACCCTGCTGATATTTAAACTGTTCCCAAAATGGCAGGTTACCGGCAAGGCTCAATAGTTTCTCACCTGATGCGGATAGGTTATTGTTTAACTGGTAATAGGCCTTCACTTGTGGCAGATCAGGATTTTGAGGCATGTTCTCAAAAGTATTTCGGTACACCTGAGCTTGCAAATTAATGCCTGTAACTTTAGTATCTCTCTTTATTAATTTTTCAGGAAAAGCTGCATTGAGTGGTTGAAGTAATGATTGGTAAGTACCCAGATCAGCATCGAAAGATGGGAATACAGCCAAAGTGCCACCCTTTTGTACATATACTTTTAATTGCTGAGCCAAACCACCCGAAATGGCTTTTACATTGCTGATAACGATGATAGGGTATTGCAACAGGTTGCTATAATCTACATGCCCATCCGTGGTTTGGGTGATTTTGAAAAATGGATCGCTCCCGAAAACAGCGTTGAGGTAAACATCAGGTTTATCGCCACTCACTAATAGCACAGGCATTTGCGCTTGTACATAAAAGCTAAAGTAAAACTGGTTATCAAAAGTTACCGGGTTATCCTGTAGTTGCAGTTCGACACGCTGCCAACCGGCTTGCAGGCCCGAAAAGGCAAGCGTATCTGTTTGGATTGAATTTGGGTTGATGGTGTAGCTACCCAATGCCTTTTGAGCACCATTTATGCTTAGTTTAAGCGGCACATTCACCCCCTTTTCATCAGCATAATTATGCAACCGGATCACCAGTTTTTCGCTCTCTCCGGGGCGATGGACAGCATTGAGCAGCCAAACACTGTCAGCTGCAATATTGGGTAAGGTGTTGGCTTTAAGCTGGATGAAATTGACGTTCAGATTGGTGTCGATATTCAGTTTGACACCACCCATGTTTTTTTGAAAATCTGATACGATAAAGGCCGAGCCTTTTGCATGTCCCTGCGTTTGCAGCAAGCTTTGCTGTCTGTTGATGATGGCTTGCATAGCACGGCTTTGTGCGCTGATCTTAATAGCATCTACCGCATCATTAAACTCGTCACGGCTTAATAAACGCTGATGTTTCCCTTCAAAATCCTGCGTAAGGATTTGGAAACGGGTATTGATATCAAAGGTCTGGGCAATTTCTTTAGCGCGGGTTTTGGCTTCGTCCAACAAAGTGCCTTCGCGGCTGAGGGCTTGCATGGAGTACGAATTATCTACAAACACACTTACCACCTGTTGTTGCCCGGGTTTTGCGCTGATTTTTCCGGGGAGATAAGGCCGGGCGAATGCGAATACTAAAAAAGTGATGGCCAATAAGCGAGATGCCAGTATTAACCGCTCTTTTAAATTACGGCCCGAGGCTTGCTGCTCCTGCACTTCTTTTAAAAACTGCACATTGCTGAAATAGACTTTATGATACCGCCTGAAATTAAACAGGTGGATAATTACAGGTATTACTAAAGCAAACAGCGCAAATAAGAAAGCCGGATAAACAAATTGCATTTTAAACGTATAGCCTCATTTCAAATATGCAAAATTGTGGCTGTAATTATGGCGGGATGGAAATTAATTATTGACGGTACTTTAAACTACCTGATCGCTACTGCGCCTGAAATGATAATATGGCGCTGTAACATTTGTAAGTACGATGGTAAATGTACTGCCTTCTCCCTGCTCACTCTCAATCGTTAGGGAACCGTCAATTTTAGTAATCAGATCACGGATGAGCATCAGGCCCAGACCGCTGCCATCTTCGCCTGCTGTACCCCTTGAAGTATAATGGCTAAGTCCCTGGATACGGCTTAATGTATTAGGGTTCATACCCACGCCATTATCCCTGATCGAAATCCTGATGTTTCCCCCATCCATTTCAGATGTAAATTGAATAGTGCCATCGGAATTAGTAAATTTTATGGCGTTGCTAAGCAGGTTCCTGAAAATGATCTTCAGCACTTCATTCTCGGCATATATTTCCAGATCGGTATCAACCTTATTAAAAATGAGGATCTCTTTTTTCTGAAGCGATAGCTTTTGTTCTTCAACCAGTGAGTTTAATATCTGGTAAAGGTTTATGGTGGTTTTCTCAACCTTGCCGTCGTGTACCTGGCTTTTAATCCAATATAACAGGTTATCGAGCAAATTTATAGCCCTGTTATATTGCGCTTCTAAATGCTGATATAAGTGCCCGGCTTCCTGGTTTGATACCAGATGAAGGTTAATCAGTTCGATAATACTCTTGGTATTAGTAAGCGGGTGCCGTAAATCGTGCGAGATGATAGATAACAGGGTACTTTTTAAATTATTATCTTCTTCCAGAATGGTATTTTGCCCTAATATCTGCTCGTTAAGCCGGTCAACCGAATCGGCATGCTCATTTATCTGCCTGTTTTTCTCGTTCAAATCGGCAGCATATATTTTAGCCTTTTTGTAATTGTAACTTACCGAAAATATCAGCAGCACCACAATAAGCATAATTACCAAAATACATAAGAGCACAACACTTTTGGTTTCCGATTCTTTCTGGATCTCAGAGATCTGTTTTTGTATGGCCAGCTGTTTCTCTTGCTGTTGCTTTAAAACCTCAACAAAAAGTACGGCATCGTTTCTATTTGCCTCGCTGCTGGCGCGCTCAACCTGCAGTAGCTTTTGCTGCCACTGCGTAACCCCAGCCAGGTCTTCTTTCTGATTGTATGCCTTTATCAATAACTCAATAGCTTCAACCAGTAAATTTTGCGCATGTACGCTATCGGCATTTAATTGCGCGTTATTAGCGTAACTGATAGACTTATTTAGCTGCCCGCCCTTAAGGTATACATTACTTAGGCCAATGTATGATAAGGCTTTGCCAAACTGGTCTTTCGTTAATGTATCTATCCGCAGGGTGATATTATAATAATGGATGGCTGAGTCGGTATTGTTAAGATCAGCGTACATTTCGGCACGGTCGAAATAGCTTTTCTTTTCTCCGTACAAATAATTGATCTTTTTGGCAAGTACACATGAAGCTTCGTACATTTTCAAAGCTTCATCGTGTTTCTTTTGCTTTTCTTTAAGCACGCCAATACGCTGTTGTATGTTAACCATATCAACAGGCTTATTCAGTTTTTCGAGGCGGTTTAAACTGCTGTATAGCAGTCGCCCGGCTTCTTTTAAATTTCCCTGGTTTCTTTGTATCGAACTTAGGTGTTCTTCGGCACGGGCAATATTATACTCGTCTTTATTCTGGCGGCTAAGATCGATGGCGTGATTATACAGAAGCTGGGCCCGCTTTAAATAGCCGCGCTGGTTAAATACTTCGGCCTGGTACAGGTAATTTACGGCTAATCCTTTTTTGTAATTGGTTTTGATACACAATTGCTCGGCATCAGAAAGCATGAGCAGGGTTTTAGCCAGATTATTGTGTATTTGCCTGTAGGCCCTTTCATTAAGCGAATCAATATCAGCATGATTTACCGCATCAGATTTACCTATACGTGCGCCCGCTTTAAAATGCAAGATTAGTATAGCGGCTATACAGTAAACTACGATTCTCTTAATCATTTAATCAGGCTCCCCAGGAATCTAAACCTTTAAGTAAGTTGTTTTACGAATTAACTAAAATATTTGTTTCGAAACGTATAGGAAAGAGAATTTGTCAATTAGGTAATTTGTCGATTTGACAATGGCAGCTCAATTAGCCAATTTGTTGATTAGGCAATTTCAGGCACGTCATGCCAATAAACAAGCACGTCATGCCGAATTTATTTCGGCACCCCACTTGCTAAGTCTGCGATATATAAACCGTAGACCTGTCCTGTGGGATGCTGAAACAAGTTCAGCATGACGTGCGGGGTCAATTTGTCAATGAAGCTTCAATTGACAAATTGCCGAATTATCAAATTGCCTAATTAGAGCTATGGTGCTTTTTATGCTTCTTCTTAGTCTCGGTTTTGGTCGACTTTTTCTTGCCTGTAGTTTCCTTTTTAGATGACGATTTCTTAGTATCACCACTCTTTTTAACTACCGGTGCCGGGGTTACAGCAACATCTGCTTTTTTAGCATTAGCCGAAGTATCTGAACTTACCGTACGTACAGAGAAACTGTTACTGTGCAGGCTATATTCTAACAAACGCTTTTCACCGGTTGGTTTGGTTCCATCAAAAATTGGGAACTGGCGCATTAATTTGCTATCCTTAATATACAGGTTATCTTCTCCACGGTAGCCTTTGCGTTGCGAGGCCGTCATCCGTGGGAAATCTATCTTTTGCGATTTGGTACCATTGTATTCGTACACAAAAACATTGGTGTAGCGCGAAGTATCTATAGATTTGGCCTGGATGATAATTTCCGGGTTACCGTCAATATCCAGATCGGCATTTAATACATCCTGAATAGGGCCCTCCAGGTCGCCGGTAGTACTGTCATATTGCTGGTCGGTAGAGTCAGACCGCAAGATCATGTAAGCACCGCCACCTTTGGCACCACGGCCCCAGCTTAGTACATCATAATACCTGCCGGGAGCTACTTCTATCATTTTATGATATTTAAAGGGCTCTTCGAGCGTTGGCTTTTTGGCTACAGGCGCAACGGTAACCGGCGCAGTTTTTTGATCCTGGTTACAGGACGCTATACCCACACAAGCCGCAACAAGCAGTAGTATAGTTTTAAAGTTCATGGTTTTATATTAGTTAAATCAATTGGCTTAGTTAAAAAGATAGTCGGTTGTAAGATCCATCTTTATTTTGCCCGGCTGTGTCCAATACACCTGTACCGTACCTGCCGAGCCAACATCAAAATACTTTACCTTGAAACGGTGATAGCCTTTTTGCAGCAACACTTCTCCCCCCCGTTCAAAAATGCTGTGTTTGTTATCATTGCTCACAATTACCTGGTCATCAATCAATAACACAGAGCCATCGTACGATTTTACAGAGAAAATGTACTTTCCATCATTATCAATACGAATATAACCGTCATATATTATCCCGAACCCGTTCTTGTAGGCCTTTTTAAAGTCGGTGGTATAGAAACCTTTAGCTATGCCGGTATCAATAGCCGCCGCCGGATTTATCTGATCTGTATTAGCCAACGTACCTGAAACCACCAGGTATTTCAAACCCACTTTAGTTGGCTGATAAGCAATAGCCGGGAAAGCCGGGCGATTATAAATTGTGCCCTTAGTTACCACGCTCCTTTTTCCGGAAGGTGTGATTACAATAGTTTGCAACTGGCGATACTGACCATCTGGCACATTAATAGTGAAGGGATGCTCGTACAGATTATCGGTTTCGCGTGGGGTGTAATCATCTATCGTATAATAGATCTTTGCACCGTCAACCGGACTTTTTAAATTCACATTTAAGGCCGAACCTACCATGATACTGTCGGGCGCACCAATGGCAGAAGGTACACGATAGTTGATATTGTTTTTATCGAGCTGAGCCAGATGTTTAGGCAAACGGTTCTCTTTAAAATCGTTAAAATCCTTATTAGCCAACGGCGACCATGCTACCTCTGACAAAGCCATCAACCTTGGCGACAACATGTATTCCAGTTTGGCATCAGTTGGGATGTATTCCGTCCAGATGTTAGCTTGTACCCCAATGATGTATTTTTGCTGTGCTGGCGTTAAAGCTGCAGGTGTTGGGTTGTAGCTGTAGGTTTTGTTTAGCGGTGCATAATTACCAATGCCGAAAGGTTCCAGATCTGATTTGCCCTGGGCCATATCAAGATATAAACCACCGCTACCCGGGGTCATAATTACATTGTGGTTTTGCTTAGCGGCTTCAATACCACCGGCTTCGCCTCTCCAGCTCATTACGGTTGCATTTGGTGCAAGCCCGCCTTCTAAAATCTCGTCCCAGCCAATAATGCTGCGGCCTTTAGAATTTACAAATTTTTCGATCCGTTGAATAAAATAGCTTTGCAGGCCATGCTCGTTTTTAAGCTTCAACCGCTTAATCAAAGCCTGGCAAAACGCCGAACGCTGCCAGGCATCTTTAGGAGTTTCGTCGCCGCCAATGTGGATGTATTTTGATGGGAACAGCTCCATCACCTCGGTCAGCACATCTTCTAAAAATGCGAAGGTTTTATCTGTAGGGCAATAAATATCGTGAAAAACGCCCCATGTTTGTGCCACCTGGTATTGTTTGTCAGGCTCGCAGCCAAACTCGGCATAAGCGGCCAAAGCAGCTGTTGAGTGGCCAGGCATTTCAATTTCGGGCACTACATTTATATATCTTTCGGCAGCATATTTAACTACATCGCGGATCTGATCCTGCGTATAAAAACCACCATAAGGTGTGTTATCGTATTGCTGTGGTGTACGGTCGTGGTAGTTACCGATAACGGTTTGCGCACGCTGACTGCCAACAGTAGTTAGTTTTGGATATTTTTTAATCTCGATCCTCCAGCCTTGGTCATCAGTTAAATGCCAGTGGAAGGTATTGAGTTTATAAGCGGCCATGAGATCGATATATTGCTTAATCATTTCTACCGAAAAGAAATGACGGCACACATCAAGATGCAAACCACGATAGCCGAAACGAGGGTAATCTTCAATAGCCAGACAAGGCAATTCGGCTGTTCCGGCACGTTCTAAAGGTAATAGCTGGATCAACGTCTGTACACCATAAAACAAGCCTGCACCTTTACCTGCCAGCGTAATTTGCTGCGGGGTAATAGTTAAGCGGTAACCTTCGGCCGGCAAATTTTCTGTACCTGCGCTGGTTAGGATAATAGCATTTGCTGATGTGTTACTTCCTGAATTTGCAGTCAACTGATTGCTCAGCATCCATTTGCTTTTTAGGTATTCGGCAAAAAATACAACAGCCTTGTTGGTTACCGAATCGGCCACCAGTTTGGTTTGCTGGCTCAACACAAAACTACCCGGCGCTTTGGTAAGCGTTACCGGTGCAGGAATAATCCCGGCGTACTTGTCGGCGGTTTGAGCAAATGTATTTTTTGGGGGAAACGAAAGAAATACTATGAATGAGAACGCAAATAGTTTAATCAAATTAGTTTTAATCATCAGAGAATTTTGTGAGAGTTATTCTTGAGCCGTGAAATTAGCAGATTTTTTCACTTACCCATAAGTAAGTGTGTAAAAAATACGTGAGGAACCTTATTATTTATCAATATTTTAAACAAATGATGTTATCACTATATTTATTAAACCAAATTGAACCAAATGGAAAAGCCAACCTTTATACCCATGCTGGGTATTAAAACCGGCACGCAGGAATTAGATTTTTATAAAAATGTTTTCGGTGCTGTAGAGATACGCCGGTTTAGTAATGATGACGGTAGTATCCATGTTTCGGAACAATCAATTAATGGTACCCTGTTCCGCTTTCATGAAGAAAACAAGCACATTAAAAGTCCCTGGGATTTCGGCAACTCTACCGTAAACATACACCTGATGGTTAACCATGTTGATGCCATAATTGCCCGTGCAATTGAATTTGGAGCAACCGATATAAGCCCGGCCGTTGATTATGATTATGGGTACAGGCAAGGCGAGTTTACTGATCCGCTGGGGCACAGGTGGGTGATTGAGAAAGTGATATAGTTAATTCTGTCCTACGTTCAAAAACCACGTCATTGCGAGGTACGAAGCAATCTCAGACCTATTAGCAGTGACTTTGTTAACGCAGAACTTCCATCGCACAATCCGTTTTCCATTAGGAATGGTAGTGTGATTTATTCATCGTCAGTGGATGTTCTTTTCTTTGGCCGCCAAAGAAAATGAACCAAAAGAAAGCTCGTGGCTGCTCTATTTTCTTTTGAAGAGAGTGCTGTGGCAGGGACATTGCTACCCGAAAATCGAGAGGCCACATTTAGGACGGTTATTGGGGGTTTGTGGGAGCAGTTTTTCCTGTTGTTATTTAGAGCGTCGGCTGTCATGTTGTCCCGACTATAGTTGGGACGAAACATGGTGGGGAAAGGCCCTCTGCACCATACTTCGACGATGCTCTGTATGACAACCAACGCGTAGGTATAAGAAAACAAAAAAGCCATTCACCTTTCGGCAAATGGCTTTCATATATCATTAGAATATCTACTTAAACCTTAGCATGCGCCTCAGCTTCTACAGCATATTCTTTATCAGCTAAATATCTTTCGGCTTCCAGAGCTGCCATACAACCTGTACCTGCGGCTGTTACAGCCTGGCGGAAAACGCTGTCTTGTGCATCGCCGCAGCAGAAAACACCTTCGACGTTGGTTTGGGTGGTGCCTGGTTTGGTTTGGATATAGCCGGTTTCGTCCATATCAATAATACCTTTAAAAATATCGGTATTAGGATGATGACCAATGGCAACGAAGAAGCCGGTTACATCAATTATCTTTTCTTCGTTAGTTTGGTTATTTAAAACGCGTACACCTGTTACAGACTGACCGTCGCCTACAATCTCTTTGGTTTCGGTATTGTAAATTACTTCGATGTTAGGGGTAGCCAACACACGGTTAACCATTGCTTTTGAAGCACGGAACTCATCACGGCGAACCAGCATGTATACTTTACGGCAAAGTTTAGCCAGGTAAGTAGCTTCTTCGGCAGCGGTATCACCGGCACCTACCAGGGCAACATCCTGGCCTTTAAAGAAGAAGCCATCGCACACGGCACAGGCAGAAACACCAAAGCCATTATATTTTTGTTCTGACTCGAGGCCTAACCATTTGGCCGAAGCTCCGGTGGAAATAATTACAGTATCAGCAAGGATGGTAACGGTTTCGTCAACCACCACTTTGCGTGGGAAACTTGAAAAATCAACAGAACTTACATAACCGAAACGGATCTCGGTGCCAAAACGTTCTGCTTGCTTACGGAAGTCTTCCATCATCTCAGGGCCCATAATGCCTTGCGGGTAACCCGGAAAGTTCTCAACATCAGTGGTTTGTGTAAGCTGGCCGCCGGCAATCATCCCGGTATATAAAACAGGTTTTAAATCGGCACGGGCAGCATAAATAGCAGCAGTATATCCAGCAGGACCTGATCCAATGATCAGGCATTTTACGTGTTCAGTATCTTGAGACATGGTATTCTTGAAATAGGAAACAAATTTACGATTTATTGGCCAAGCCCCCAAAATAAACCGGTCAGTATATTGTAGTAATTAAAGCCAGTTTTGAATGAGTGAGTTATAATAGTTGTGAATTAGCGAATGAGTGAGTTTTGAGTTGATGGAAGTTTTATTCACTAACTCAAAACTCACTCATTCAAAACTGATTCGCTAACTCATTCATTCACTAACTCAAAACTAAATTCATCGGCCTACATTCGCCCTCAACACCCTTATGAAGTTGCCTCCCATTATATTCTGGATGTCTTTATTGCTATAGTGCAGCTTCATTAGTTCGGCAGTGATTTTGGGGTAATCAGCTACGCTGTCTAAGCCTAATGGATAAGATTCGGCACCATCGAAATCAGAACCGATGCCTACGTGATCGGCGCCAATGAGTTTAACCATATAGTCGATATGTTTGATGAGCAGGCTCAAAGGAGGCCGGATTGCATCAGATTGAGCTTTGTAAATAGTATTAAGGTGTATTGTAGCCAGATCTTCATCCTTGTAAACCTTAACGAGTGAATCGAGCTCCGCTTTATGTGCGTGCAAAAAAGCCGTTTGTTTATCGTTATAGGTACTATCTAAAAAGCCGCTGTAAAAATTCACAAACACTACGCCGCCGTTTTTGGCGAGAGCTTTCAGCTGGTCGTCTTTTAAATTACGTTGATGCGGGCAAAGTGCATACACACAGCTGTGCGATGCAATAACCGGCTTGGTGGTTGCGGCCAGCACGTCGTAAAAAGTATGCTCTCCCACGTGCGATACATCAACCATTACACCTAAATTATTGAGGCGGTATATTACTTGTTTACCAAAATCTGTGAGCCCTAAATGTGGTAATGAGTCAGCTTTATAGCGTTCTTCTTTGGCCGATGTAGCCCAGGGGGTGCTGTTATTCCATGTAAGTGTAAGATAACGCATACCACGCTTGGCGAGGCTATCGATATAATCCAATTTATCTTCAATCATGTGGCCGCCCTCTACTCCTATTAATGCAGCCATCTTTTTATGCATAACCGCAGCTGCCAGATCATGAGCGTTATAAACCAATTGAATTTTATCCGGGTTACGGCGAATCAGGGCATACAATGAATCAATTTCCCTGTTAGCAAAAGCATACGCCGACCCATGCCCGTACTGCGGACCACACCAGACAGAAAACACCTGTACATCAAGGCCGCCCTCTTTAGCACGTACCAAGTCAAAATTGCCATCGGTCTGTTTTTTGGCCAGATCTGCACGGGTGATTATTTGGTTTGATAAGGCATCGTTATGGGTATCTGCCAGTACAAAATGCCTGTGTATAGCAGCGGTATCTTGTGCCGATACTGTGGTTATTGTAATCAGGAATAACAGGTAAAGAAGGTTTTTCATGAATACAATATAGCTCTTTTTATAATTTGTCATTGCGAGCGATAGCGCGGCAATCTCGTCGCCAATGTTTATAGATCTGTATGGCTACGAGATTGCCACGTCGTTCCTCCTCGCAATGACATAAAGAGAAGAAGTATTTAAATATTTAAAACAAAAGTTAAATATTTTTCGTTTAATAACCAAATCACTAATCATGCTCATCATTACCGTAATCTATCTGTGTAAAAGGTTTAATGCAGTTGAACGCGTTAAAACATTTATACTGTTCAGAAAATTAAAGATGGCGTTTGTGTAATTACCGGCTCAGTAATTCAATAATCTTATTTTTATCGGCAATCTGGCTTTCCAGTAATTCAATTTGTCTTTTTAATCCGTCACGTTCGGCAGCGTATTCGGCATGTGATTCTGTGATGCCTATTTGATCCGGTTTCCAGCTTGGCGATTGGGCACTGCCGCGCGGAGAAACAAACTCCCCAAAAAAAGTATGAATAGGGATTTTTAGAAATTCGGCAATTTTTCGGAGTGTTTTTACTTTGATACTTTCGGTCGAAAGCATTTTGTAGAAGCCGGCTTCGGTCATATCAATTCCTGCAGCAAGCTCAGACAGGGTTATTCTTTGATGCTTAGCATGCTGACGAATATTTTGCTCTATTCGTGCAAAAAAAATATCATGTTGATTATCAGACATGTATTTCAGGAAATTATAAAAAAGTTATGGTTTATATTGGTAATACTTAACTTTACTTTTGCTTAGTTGTGTAAAACTTTGCTTAAACATAGAAAATTTTTACTAAAAAAACGATGAATGAACCAGTTTTTAAGTATCGCATCGATGAATTACTTAACAAGCTAACCGTTAAGGACTATCGCAAAGCGCTACTTATTGTGCCCCAACTGCTCAATATAAGCCAAAAAACCTTCAATAATTATCGCAAAATAAAGCTTGAAGATAAGCAGGATATTCCGCACGAAAAAGTTGTAATACTCGAAAAATTATTTGCCATCAACACCGGTGAGCTACAGAATTTCACTTTTATTGTGGAACCGATATTTAGCTTTAACGAAGAAGAGGATTTGGAACCGTTGAGGGTACAGCAGTAGTGAGTAGTGAGTAATGAGTAGTGAGTAGTGAGTAGTGAGTAGTGAGTAGTGAGTAGTGAGTAGTGAGTAGTGAGTAGTGAGTAGTGAGTAGTGAGTAGTGAGTAGTGAGTAGTGAGTAGTGAGTAGTGAGTAGTGAAAATTTCTTTTTTAAATGTTTTGTTTTATTAAATATTTCCTTTTGTCATATTGAACGACAGTGAAATATCTTCTGCGCTAAAATGAATCTGGTGAAGAAGATCCTTCGCTATCGCTCTGGATGACAAATTTAAAGCGTTAATGAGAGGAGACCAATACCTAATGATTAAATTAAATTCCTATCCTTAAACCAAACCTCATCTGGCTCAGCTTTAAAATTATCCATCAGGTTAACCAACTCAATGGCATCGGTTGATGTAATTACCAATTCACGGTTAACAGGTTTCAGGAACTTTTGCTCTACCATTACATCCATTTGCTTCAGCAGGAAATCGTAGAAACCGCCTACGTTCAAGATACCGATAGGCTTTTTGTGCAGGCCTAACTGCAGCCAGGTTAACACTTCAAAAAACTCCTCCAATGTACCGAAACCGCCGGGCAATGTGATAATGCCATCGCACAGATCATTCATCATTTGCTTGCGCTGATGCATGTTCTCAACAATATGTAATTCGGTTAAACCGGTATGGCCAACCTCTTTATTCATCAAGAACTCGGGGATAATACCAATGGCTTTTCCACCACGGTCAATAACTGCATTAGCCAACAAACCCATCACACCTACCCTGCCACCGCCAAAAATAAGGCTGATATCGCGGCTTACCATGATCTCGGCCAGTTGATCAACAGCAGCAGCTAAAGCAGGATCGCCGTTAAAATTAGAACCACAGAATACGCAGATAGCTTTCATTTTAATTTGTCAATTAGTTGATTCGGTAATTTGTCAATGCTTTTCTATCGGTAAAGCAATTTGTCAATTTATTAATTAAGTAATCATTAACAAATTGACAAATTAGCTAATTGACAAATTGCCGAATTAACGTGTATAGTTCGGAGATTCTTTAGTGATCGTAATATCGTGCGGGTGCGATTCGCGCATACCGGCTGCGGTGATGCGTACAAATTTGGCATCCTGCAACTGAGGGATATTGGTAGAGCCGCAGTAGTGCATACCTGCACGTAAACCACCTACGTATTGATAAATTACTTCGGCAAGGGTACCTTTATAAGGTACACGGCCAACAATACCTTCTGGCACCAGTTTGGTTACCACATCAGTTTCGTCCTGGAAGTAGCGGTCTTTCGAGCCTTGTTCCATTGCATCAACCGAACCCATACCGCGGTATGATTTAAACTTACGGCCTTCGTAAATAATAGTTTCGCCTGGTGATTCTTCAACCCCTGCAAATAACGAACCTGCCATAATTGAGCTTGCACCGGCAGCAATGGCCTTCACAATATCACCGGTTTGTTTAATACCACCATCGGCAATTACCGGGATGCCTGTACCTTTCAAGGCCTGGGCACACTCGTAAACGGCATATAATTGCGGTACACCTACACCAGCCACAATACGAGTAGTACAGATAGAACCCGGCCCAATACCTACTTTAACTGCATCGGCACCTGCATCAGCCAGGGCGCGGGCAGCTTCGGCAGTAGCAATGTTACCTGCGATAACCTGCAGGTTAGGGAAAAGCTGCTTGGTCGCTTTTACCATATCAATTACACCTTTTGAGTGGCCGTGCGCTGTATCAATTGTAATTACATCAACACCGGCGGCAACTAAGGCTTTTACGCGATCAATATTATCGCCCGATACGCCAACAGCAGCGCCAACACGCAGGCGGCCATGTTCGTCTTTGCAAGCTTTAGGATAATTTTTGAATTTCTGGATATCTTTGAAAGTGATTAAACCAACCAGTTTATAATCCTGATCAACTACTAATAACTTTTCAATTTTATGGTTTTGGAGTATTTCTTCGGCCTGAAATAATGTAGTGCCTTGTGGCGCAACAATCAGGTTCTCTTTGGTCATCACATCGCGTACCGGTATGTTCATATCCTTTTGGAAACGTAAATCGCGGTTGGTAATGATACCTACCAATGTATTATCTGCGCTGATGATTGGGATACCACCTACACGATACTCACGCATAATTTTAACAGCATCGCCTACCAAAGCATCTTCGTGCAGGGTAACCGGATCCTGGATCATACCACTTTCAGAACGTTTTACACGGCGCACTTCATCGGCCTGGGCCTGTATGCTCATGTTTTTATGCAGTATACCTATACCACCCGCCTGTGCAATAGCAATAGCCAATTGCGAACCGGTAACAGTATCCATCGCTGCAGAAACAATAGGCACATTAAGTTTAATGGTACGGGTTAAAAAAGAGCTGGTATCAACATCGCGGGGTAATACTTCAGAGTATGCCGGTACAAGCAGCACATCATCATACGTTAAACCTTCGGCGATAAATTTAGAGGAATCGAGCATGGCAAATAATATTTTGGGATTGATTACTTGCCGGGCAAAGGTAGCAATTATTTCGGATTTTAGAAACCCTGCCGAGGATTTTGCCGCTTAATGCAATTATATAGCATTAAGATTACAATTTATTTATATCGGATTTCGGATGTTCAATTTCGGATTTAGCACCTTGCATGCTCAAAAAAAGAACGTCATTGCGAGGTACGAAGCAATCGCGAACTACACAGAGCGGCTCTGTAGGTTGGGGATTGCTTCGTTCCTCGCAATGACGCGTAAAGGTAAATCCGAAATCGAACATCCGAAATCTCTTAATACTTCCCTACTATCACCTTATACATCTTATCAAAATCCAGATATTTATTCGCCAGGTCTAAAATATCCTGCGGGGTAACGGCTTTGATAACGTTGGTATAGCGATCGTAATAGCTGTAATCGAGGCCGGAAAAGTATACATTCTTGAACTTATCGGCATGTGAAAACACATTCTCCAGGCTGCCTAAAAGCGAGCCCAGCATATAGTTACGCACCAGGTCCAGTTCTTCCTGCGGTACCAGTTCTGTTTTAAGGCGGTTGATCTCTTTTTCAATTTCTGATAAGGCATCTTTGCATACATCTGCCCCTACTTCTGTAGCGATGAATATTGAACCGCAATGCTTTAGCGAGGTCATGCCAGAGCCAATGCCATAGGTATAACCTTTGTCCTCGCGGATATTAGCCATCAGCCTTGATCCGAAGTAACCACCTAAAATGGTGTTTAACACCTGCAAAGCAGGGAAATCGGGATGATTGCGATTGATAATACGCGAACCGATACGGATAGCTGATTGTATGGCATCGGGCTTTTCGATATAATAAAAATGCTCGTCGGCCGAGCTTATCTCGGGCTGTGTTGTGTCCGCGGCTTCTTCGCCATTTGCCCAGCTATCGCCAAAGGCATCGGTAATGAGTTTTAAGATACTATCATCAATTTTACCTGCCAAAAATATAGTACAGTTTGATGGCTGAAACATTTGTTTAAAATGCACCAACATATCTTCACGCTGTAATTGCTGATAGTCTGCAGCATCGGCAGCCAGACCATACAGCGAATCGCCGTTCATGGCTTTGTTAAAGGTGCGGCGTGCTACCACATCATTTTTTTGCAAGCTTACCTGCAGTTTTTGTTGTTGGTTACGCACGTAGGTTTCCAGTTCGCTTTCCGGGAAAACAGAGTCGGTAACCATATCCTTAATTACCGGCAAAGTACTGCCCAAATGTTTGCTCAGGCTGTACAGCGTAACTATCGAATTATCGTAACCAAATTCTGATTGCAAAAAGGCGCCGTAAAAATCAATCTGATCGGCAATTTGTGAGGCCGAAAGTTTACTTGTACCCTCGGTAAGCATGGTTACTACCGCACTGTTCAACAACGGCTTAGCCGGGTTAAAGCGCAGGTTACCAAATACCCACTCTATGCGTACTAAATCCTGTTCGCCAGAGTTAAAGTAATAAAGGTTACAACCGTTAGGCAATTTAATGTGTCCCGGTTCAACCAGTTTAATATGTTCTATTGCACCAAAATGTGGTGCTAAGGTTCTGTCTAACATTTTAATACTGAGATTATTCAGTTTCTATTTCTTGTGCTGCATTTTGTTCGGCCAGGTAAATTAAGGTCGATGAATTATCCTTGCGGAAAATCTTATTAGCCTGCTCCCTAATCTGCGCTGCAGTAATGTGTAAATAATGGTCAGCTTCCTGGTTTAGCAAATCGCCATCGCCCAACAGCTCGTAATAAGCCAAATTCATGGCTTTATCCAGTAACGACATTTCTGAAAACATCAGTGTCGATTCTGTTTTGTTTTTTACCTTGGTCAGCTCATCAGCCGGGATGTCGTTTTGTTTCAATAACTCCAGTTGCTCCCAAATTGCGGCTTCGGCCTGTTCGATACTCACAGTTTCCAGAGGCTTACCTTCTACCACAAACATTCCGGTATCAAAGCTGCCGGTCATGTAAGCATGGATCTCGCTGAATAACTGTTGGTCTTTCACCAAACTGCGATATAAACGCGATGAGTTACCGCGCGATAGTACATCGCCCATCAAATCAACAGCATAATAGCCATCATCCATCCGCGCTGGGGCCTGGAAAGCAATATAAACATCGTTCAACGGTACTTTTGCAGTAACAGTTTCACGACGTTCTTCACGTTGTGCAGGCTCTTGCGGAATGTTGCGTACATACTTTTCACCTGCCGGTATCGGCCCGAACCATTTTTCGGCAAGGGCTTTAACGTCTTCGGTTTTCACATCGCCCCCAACTACCATAATGGCATTTTGCGGGTTATAATGTTTTTTGAAGAATGCCTTTACATCGTCAATATGTGCGTTCTCGATATGCGAAAGTTCTTTACCAATGGTAGCCCAGCGGTAAGGGTGCTGCTTGTAAACCATCGGGCGCAAACGCAACCATACATCGCCATAAGGCTGGTTAAGATAGCGTTGCTTAAACTCTTCCATTACTACGTTGCGCTGTACTTCAAGGCTTTTCTCGCTGAAGGCCAGGCTTAGCATACGGTCGCTCTCGAGCCAAAACGCCGTTTCGAGGTTTACGGCAGGTAGGGTAACATAATAATTGGTAATATCATTACTGGTGAAGGCATTGTTTTCGCCGCCAACACGCTGTAAAGGTTCATCATAAGTGGGTATATTTACAGAGCCCCCAAACATGAGGTGCTCAAACAGGTGCGCGAAGCCTGTTTGCGACTCATCTTCGTCGCGGGCGCCCACATCGTACAATATATTTACCACCGCCATTGGGGTAGTATTATCTTCGTGCACAAGCACGCGAAGGCCGTTACTTAGTGTAAAACGGTTAAATTTAACCATGTATTAATGTATTATATATGCAGCAAATGTATAATTTTTACCTTAAAACCAACCAAAAGGCTAACCGGCATCGCAGCGGTAAACATATTTTTGCAACCTTAATTAAGCCATTGCGTACAAACGGTAACCGCAAACCTTATAATCTCCGGGCTTTTGTCACAATGCTTAATAAAGATCAACTGTTACAGCAGATTAATGCTACGATGGGTAAAACCAAAGTGCTCGAATTAACAGCAATTCTGCAACATAAGAATTTTAAACTTCGCGACCTGATAGAGCTTACATTTTATGACAATAAAAAGATAGCTTTCAGGGCTGCATGGCTGCTCGAAAATTTGTTTTTACAACGCCCGGATGCTTATTTATCCGATCTGGAATACCTGGTTAACTGTTTCCCCTATATTAACCATGGCAGCTGCAAACGCCATTATGCCAAAATTGCCATGCATATTACTGCACCGCAAGCTTCGCCACGTATTAAACAAGCTTTGTTTGAAATTGATATGGAACCGGTAATAAACCAGTGTTTTGATTGGGTGATTGACCCTAAAGTACTGGTAGCCGTAAAAGCATTTGCTACCGAAGCATTATTTAACCTACGCCATCGTTATCCCTGGATAGCTGAGGAGTTATCGGCCCAATTAGAATACCTGATGCGAGATGGAAGCCCCGCCATACAAAGCAAAGGAGAGAAGTTATTAGCGTATTTACATCCCCTGGCCTAAGCAAGGGGATGTATTATGTTTTAGTTTGAAGCCGTAGGGCGATCCTCGCCATGCAGGTGATCGCTTACCTGGTGATGATGTAATTTAGCCTCAATAGCCGACGAACTGTTATTGGCATAAGTACCATAAGCATCAACCAAAACACCTTTAAGATTGTGTTTAGGCGAAGAGATAGCATATACGATCGACATATCAGACGGGTTACTTGCGCCCTCGAAGCGGTAAAACTCATCTACCTCAAAATCATCGGCAGTAAGCTGTATATTCTGTGATTTATCCTGGATACTGTCTGTTCCGTCTTCGAAACTTAAGTTGGCAGTATAGCCTCTTTGTAAAAGGTCGTTAGTGGCATCCACTAAGGTTTCATAATTTTTCATGGTGGTTGATGTTAAGTGCGACAAGCTTTGCGCTTGCTATATTGTAAACCAATGAGCAGCCAATTTGTTGATTTGGCAATTAGATAATTTGCTAATGTTACCCTGCACGTCATGCTGAACTTGTTTCAGCACCCCACAGGACAGGTATATATTTTGCATAGTTCGCTTAACATGTGAGTTGCCGAAAAAAGTTCGGCATGACGGTACTGTTTGAAGAACCCTCAAACTGATTAACAATAATTAACAAATCAACAAATTGCCTAATTGACAAATTAATTTAACTTTGATTGCTACAAATACTAAGCCCATGTTTAAATCACTTTTTATAGCAGCAAGTTTTATTGCATGCGGTGCTTTAGCAAAAGCACAAAGTTTAAATAGCTACAAATTAGCTCCGCTTGATAACTCTAAAACATTATCAAACCAATTACCACAGTTTAAAATCGATACTTCATTTACTTATAAATTACCACAAACTGTTCCCTATACACAGTTTATGCCTGTACAGCCTTTGCAAAAAGATTATTCTGAATTTTTAACAGCAGATAATTTTAACAGCAACATGCCAGTAGTTAAGCTGCAATCGACCGATAAAATGCCTGTATTAAAGCTGGGTGATAGCGAGACAACGCACTATACTATGTTAATTAAACGCATTGGCAGTGAGGCAACCAACGATAAGCCAAGGCCGTAACTAAGGTATGTTCATCCTATCCAAAGTATTGCTCTTCCTGCTTTTTCCTATTACTTGGGTATTTGCCATCTTTGTATTGGCCATATTCTCCAAAAACCAACGCCGAAAACAGCGTTTAATAATTGCCGGGGTTGTAGTATTTTACATTTTCTCGATGCCTTTTTTGTTGGATAATTTTGCCCGAAACGTATGGGATTACCCTCTTGCAAAACTGGATAAGAACACCAAATATAGCTGTGTAATTGTTCTGGGAGGTTTTTCGTCCGAGAAAGCTGACAGTACAGGCATGTTCAACGGCGCATCTGACCGGTTTATACAAGGCCTAAAACTTCATGCAACAGGGCAGGCATCGCACATATTAATAACCAGCGGCAACGGCACGTTGGATCCCGACGGCTTTTCGGAGGGCAACTGGGTATATACCCAATTAAAACAATTTAACCTGCCCGATAGCAGTATTTTGATAGAAAACAAATCGCGTAACACGATTGAGAACGCAGTATTTACCAAAAAGCTTTTGCTTGAAAAACATCTGTCCCCGCCATACTTACTGGTAACATCAGCCTTCCACATGAGGCGGTCTATGCTGATATTCAAAAAGGCCGGATTAGAAACCGTGCCCTACCCTTGTAATTACATTGCCGGTTTTGGCAAATTCACCGTCTATTCTTTTTGGCCAAGTACCGAGACTTTTAATGCCTGGGGATATTACAATAAAGAATTGGTTGGGTATGTGGTGGCGTGGATGAGGAAGTTTTAATTCAATTTGTTAATTTGATAATTTGTCAATGGGTTCACTATAGATTCGTCATTGCGAGGAACGAAGCAATCGCGAACTGTACAGAGCGGTTCTGTAGATCGGGGATTGCTTCGTTCCTCGCAATGACGATCTGGTGTTGAGAGAGCTCCATAAAACAAAAAAAGCATCCACTTTCAGCGGATGCTTTCTATTCATTAATTCACTGATGCCGTTAGCCATTAACCGGCTCCTTCTTCATCTAATCAATCTAAATCACACAAATCAATCACACATCACTGCCAGTCAACAGACTAACGGTCAAATGAATCAATGAATTAGTATTATTCGTTCAGGAACACAAACTGGTTGTCGAACATGTCCAGTTTTATCTTACTGTCTTTATCAATTTTACCTGCGAGGATCTGTTTAGACAACTCATTCAGGATCTTTTTCTGGATCACACGTTTCAGCGGACGGGCACCATACTGCGGGTCATACCCCAACTGAGCCAGCCAGTCTAAAGCCTCATCGCTGGCTTCCATTGTGATACCCATTTCTTGCAAAGTATTTTGCAATTGTTTAAACTGTAATTTCACAATAGCGCCAATTTCGCTGCGGCCAAGTGGTGTAAACATGATAATCTCGTCGATACGGTTCAAAAACTCCGGACGGATGGTACGTTTCAGCAAGTCAAACAACTGCGATTTGGTACGTGCCATCAGTTCGTCTTTATCACCTTCATCATAGGTCTCAAAGTTCTCCTGGATAATGTTCGAACCAATGTTCGAGGTCATGATGATGATGGTATTTTTAAAGTTTACCACGCGGCCTTTATTATCAGTTAAACGGCCATCATCCAAAACCTGTAACAAGATATTGAATACATCCGGGTGCGCTTTTTCGATCTCATCCAGCAGGATTACGCTGTATGGTTTACGACGAACGGCTTCAGTTAATTGTCCGCCTTCATCATAACCCACGTAGCCCGGAGGCGCTCCTATCAGCCTTGATACCGCATGCCGTTCCTGGTACTCCGACATGTCGATCCGCACCATTGATTGCTCATCATTGAACAGATAATCGGCCAATGCTTTAGCCAGCTCTGTTTTACCCACACCGGTAGTTCCCAGGAATATGAACGACCCGATTGGTTTACGTTTATCCTGCAAGCCCGCACGGCTGCGGCGTATGGCATCACTAATAGCTTCAATTGCTTCTTCCTGCCCGGCGACACGTTTATGCAGTTCATCTTCCAGGTTCAGCAGTTTTTCACGCTCGCTTTGCACCATTTTGCTAACCGGGATGCCTGTCCAGCGGGCAACCACACCGGCAATATCATCGGCAGTAACTTCCTCTTTCAGCATCCGGCTGGTTGATTGATTAACCAGCAATGCTTCTTTCAGCTTATCAACTTCTTCCTGCGCTTCGCGGATGCGGCCGTAGCGGATCTCTGCTACCTTACCGTAATCCCCAGCACGCTCGGCCTGTTCAGCTTCCAGTTTATAGTTTTCTATCTGCTCTATTTTAGAGTTGATACCATCAACCAAATCTTTTTCACTTTGCCATTTGGCGCGTAACTCATCGCGGTCGGCAGATAGGTTGGCGATTTCTTCGCTCAACTCGGTAACCTTGCGGCTATCGTTTTCGCGTTTAATCGCTTCGCGCTCAATTTCCAGTTGCATAATGCGGCGTTCCAGTTCATCAACAGCTTCTGGTACCGAATCCATTTCCAGACGGAGTTTAGAAGCAGCCTCGTCCATCAAGTCAATCGCTTTATCCGGTAAAAACCTGTCGGCAATATAGCGCTGCGACATTTCTACCGAAGCAATAATGGCTTCATCCAAAATCCGCACCTTGTGGTGTGTTTCGTAACGCTCCTTCAATCCACGCAGGATTGAAATGGCATCGGCAGCATCCGGTTCATCAACCTGTACGCGTTGGAAACGACGCTCGAGGGCTTTATCTTTCTCTATATATTTTTGATACTCATTAAGCGTGGTTGCACCAATGGCCCTTAATTCGCCACGGGCAAGGGCTGGTTTCAGAATGTTTGCGGCATCCATAGCACCTTCGCCACCACCAGCACCAACCAACGTGTGGATTTCATCTATAAATAATATGATCTCGCTATCACTTTGGGTAACCTCTTTAATAACGGCTTTTAAACGCTCTTCAAATTCGCCTTTGTATTTGGCACCAGCAACCAGTGCGCCCATATCCAGCGAATACACGGTTTTGGTTTTCAGGTTCTCGGGCACGTCGCCTTTGATAATCCTGAACGCGATACCTTCGGCAATGGCTGTTTTACCAACACCTGGCTCGCCCACCAGTACCGGGTTATTTTTGGTACGACGCGATAAGATCTGGATTACACGACGAATCTCTTCATCACGGCCAATAACCGGGTCGAGCTTGCCAGATTCGGCGTACTCATTCAGGTTGCGGGCATATTTGTTTAACGCGTTATACGTCGCTTCGGCATTTTGGTCGGTCACTTTATTATCGCCGCGTAATTCTACAATGGCTTTTTTAAGGTCTTTCTCGTTAACGCCGGCATCTTTTAACGCATTACCCGCAGGGTCATTTACCGACAGGATACCCAGCAATACATGCTCTACAGACACAAATTCGTCCTTAAATTCTTTCAGGTAGCTCTGTGCCTTTTGCAATGCCGAATTGGCGTTTGATGACAGGTAGATATTGCTGCCACTCACCTTTGGATACGAGGAAATTTGTTTATCCAGTATATCGTTGAGGCGGGTAATATTTACATTTAATTTCTTTAACAGGTACGATACAACGTTTTCATCAGCCAGTAACAAACCTTTGAGCAGGTGCGCATTTTCAATGGCCTGCTGCTGATTGGCAGTTGCAATTTCTGAAGCCTTTTGGATGGCCTCTTGTGCTTTTATGGTATAGTTGTTAAAATTCATAACACACTTATTTCAATTTACTTGCCAGCACTTTAAAAATGATAAAATGACAGCCAGAATTAGTTTAAAGCGACATTTTGGCTACAACCCACCGCTTTGTTACAAACAAAACGGACATAAGGGCGTATATTTAAGTACATCTTATGAATATGAAAAAAGTCGCATTATCTATAATCGCTTTGCTGGCATTAATTGTTTGCATAATTGCTTACTTTCTGGGAATTGGGAAGGATACTTCTAAGAATAGGGCGATTGATTTAAACTAACCGTCATGCCGAATTTATTTCGGCACCCCGCAGGACAGGTGTAAACCAAGCAATCGTAAACTTAACATGTGGGATGCCGAAATAAATTCGGCATGATGGGCGGAGAGAATTAACTCAATCAACCACTCACTTAATCCAACTACTCACTCCCCTCCTGATTACCGAAATAATTTGATATTTTTGGTTAATCATTTAAACTTACATTGGAAACCTACTTTTTCAGAAGCATACCCGCCAAGTACCGCACCGGGTATCGTAAGTATTACATGCTGCAAAATTTGAAGGCAGTATATATTGCCGCGCTTATATTTTTTGCACTGAATGTAATTTTGAGATTGTTTTACACCTTCCTTTCCGAAGGGTTAACCCACGCACAGAATTTCCCGGAGTTTAATATTACCAACTGGATCTATATTGCCGTTACGCCATTTTTTATTCTGATCAGTAATTATCAGATAGGCATATTTAATAAAAGCAAACGACCGAGCAAGGCTTTTTCGCTCACTATCATCCTGTTTTGTATCTATTTGATAACAGGTGGCTTGGTATCGAGTATTATAGCCACACACGATCCGAGAAATAGCCTTATCCTATACCTTTTCGCCATTTTTGTGGTAGCCGTTGTGTTTTTGTTTGAGTACGAGGACACCCTGGCGCTTACCATAGTTACTGAAATACTATTTACTGCAGCCCTGTTTTACTGCAATATTGATAGTACGGAGATTATCTACAATCAGCTGATTTCAGCCTTTGTACTGGCCGGCTTTTTCTTTATGTCGAGATATGCCTACTCTTTTAGGGCAATGCATTACTTGCAGCTGAACGAGATTAAGGAGAAGAATGCCGAAATTGAAAAAGCCAGTGCATTTAAGAACGAAGTACTGGGCATGGTAGCACATGACCTGCGCAACCCCATTGGCGCCATTGAGTCGGTAACGCTGATTATGGAACTGGACGAGATGGACGATGACACGGCCGATAATGTATACATGATCAAGGCTTCGTGCACCAAAGCCATGTCCATCATTAATGATCTGCTTGAGGTTGCCAAAAACGACAATAGCGATGTAATAGAAACCCAGCGACTGGAGCTAAACCAGCTACTACGTAATATCATCGAAATGTGGCGCTTTAGGGAAAATATTAAGAACGATATTGTGCTTACCAGTAACCAGCCCGAAGTATTTGCGGCTATTAACGTTGAGAAGTTTCAGCGGGTAATTGATAACCTCATCAGCAATGCCATTAAATTCTCGAAGGAAACCGACAAGATTGAGGTAAACGTAACCCAAAGTAAAACAGGCATCCTGATAGAAGTTAAAGACTACGGCCTGGGTATCCCCAAAGAAATGCTGCCCCACATCTTCGAACGTTTCTCTAAAGCAGGCCGTCAGGGCGTCCGCGGTGAGCAATCAACCGGCCTCGGCCTAAGTATAGTGCGCCAGATTGTAGAAAAACATCACGGGCAAATTGAGGTGCAGAGTGAAGAGAAAAAAGGTTCGACGTTTAGGATAAGTTTGCCGCAGGCGGTTTAGCCGCCACGTCATCCCGAACTTGTTTCACTGTTGTCCGGTAAAAAATGAAGGAGATAGTAAAAGAGGCATTGAGTGGGTTTTAGAGGGATTAAGTTTTAAAACCAAATTGTGAGCCCCCTAATTTTAATTGCTTTTCCCCGGTGATTGTAGTGGACAGCCTTTCAGGATCGTTCAGAAAATTGAATAGATGTATATAACTCATCAGATGTAACCTGATAATAGCACTCAAATTGGAGAAAGCCCATTTCCTTTTAAGTTGAACCTGTACAAGTTTAATGAGCAGGTCGGCAATAAAAGCACCCCATATTTGGATCTTGATCGCATTTTCATTGTCTCCCAGGAAGTATTTGAGGGGGAAGTTTTGTTTGATCCTTTTAAACAGGATCTCGATTTGCCAGCGTTTTCTATAAAGATCAGCTATCTGTAGTGGTGATAATGAAAAGTTATTAGTGAGGAATTCAAATTTTCTGGCTTTTTGCTTATCGAAAAAGGTAATTTGACGGCTTTTAAGCTTGATTTTTTTACGATGGGTGCGTGTGCCGAGGGTGATCAAACGGTCAGCAATTATACCAGATGCCTTGTCTTCAGGGCTAACTTCATTTGAACCAGTAACCACATACCGGGCATCTTTTTTCTGGCGGGTGACAAAAAATACCCCTTCATTAGTTAAACGTTCATATTGACTGTAATCTACATAGCCTTTATCAAAAACGATAAATGAACCGGCTTCCAGGTTGATCTCCTTTAGAAAGGTCATATCATTTGCACTCGCTGCCGTGAAACTAACCTGAATGGCAACGTCATCGGTTGCATCGATCAGCGTATGTACTTTAATACCGCCTTTCCTTTTACCGTTGAACTTACCCGGACTGGGGGCTTTGAGTATTTGTTGAAACAAAGTGATGGTAGAGGCATCCGCTATAAAAAGTTTGAGGTTATTTACCGACCGGCTGTCCGGTAAAAGTTGCTTATGCCTGCGATAAATCTGCTCATATAATAACTCGAAAACCTTATAGGAACGTTTCATATTGGCATCGCATAGTGTGCTCCTTCCCGGCGCCTTTTGTATACCTGCATGTTCGAGTTTATTACTACAGGCTTTCATCCCGCTAACCACTTCCCGGCTGCTTGTACACTTGTTTAACACACAATAAAGCATGGTGACTAAATGTGTATGCGTATCAAAATAACGATAATAACGGTCATATTGTCCCGCTCTTGCCAATGCCTTTACTGAATTGCGGTCAATCAAATTCAGCAGCTGATTCAATACCGGCTGTCCGGTAAAAAAAGTACTTTTGCCCATGTTGAATATTGAAGTGTGGTAACTCTAATATCAACACAAAAAAGGGGTAGCCGAAAAGCTACCCCTTATCTTTTTCAAAAAAATCGTTTACCGGACAACAGTGAACTTGTTTCGGGATCCCACAAGACAGGTAGCAGACTTTGTATATCGCAGACTTAGCAAGTGGGGTGCTGAAACAAGTTCAGCATGACGGGTGGAGAGGCAGGGCTTCAACTCAATCAACCACTCAGCCAATCAACTACTCACTACCAACAGCATAAAACTTTTCGCTAAAATTAACCAGATATAACTCCTGCCTTGCACGGGTACAGGCAGTGTATAGCCAACGTAGGAAATCTGTGTTTACCATTTCGTCGGTAAGATACCCTTGATCTACAAAAACGGCATCCCATTGGCCACCCTGCGCTTTGTGGCAGGTTACCGCGTACGAGAATTTGATTTGCAGTGCATTGTAGTATGGGTTCAGTTTTAGCTCGTTGAGCTTGGCACGGCGGTTCAGGATATGCTCATAATCCTTCATCACCTCGGTATAAAACTGTTTTTGATCGGTTGATGACAGCGCGGGCGATTCGGCTGTGAGCGTATCCAGCATTACTTTACATTCTATGGTTCGCTCTTCGGTATAATCTAAAAATTGCAGCTGCACATCGGCAAATCGCAAACCGTACATTTCTTCGGTGCGGCGCACACGTTTAACAATAGCCATGTCGCCGTTGGCAATAAAACCGGTGCTATCCTCTTCCTTGTTATCCTGTAGCCAGAAGTAGTTATTGCGTACCACCATAATCTGGTCGCCGCCGGTGAGCTCTTCTTCGCGGTATAAGATCCGGTTACGGATCTGCTGGTTATATAAATTAGCGTTCTTGTTCGATCGGCAGATGATAAGTGTATTCTCCTTACCATATTTACGGTAAGCATACTCCAGGCCTTCTTCCAAACGCTCACCCGTCATGCGGTAAACGTCTTTAAAGCCTTTGGTAGTTATCTGCGGATATGCTTCCTCTTCCTTGCGGATAATATCGCGGATGCCCGTTACATTATATAAAATCCCCGATTTTTTTTGCTGGCGAAGCACATCCGTCAGCTCATAACTATGGATCTCCAATCCGTAATTATCCTTCATCAGCTTGGCATCCAGCGCCGGGCTATACTCCGACCCTACCGGCGGCAATTGTGCAGTATCGCCAACTAACAATAACTTACAGTTCTGATTATTGTAAACATATTCTACCAGATCATGCAGCAAAGTACTATGCCCGATGCCGCCCATCTCGTCGGAAATCATTGAGGCCTCATCCACAATAAACAGGGTATCTTCGGCCAGGTTGGGTGCAGGCATAAAGCCCTCATCAATATTCATGGCCGATTTTTTTCGATAGATGCGTTTATGAATGGTAAAAGCCTTGCGGTCCGAATAACTGGTGATTACCTTGGCCGCACGGCCAGTAGGCGCCATCAATACCGATTTTTGATTATAATACTTCAGTGCCTTTACTAATGCGCTTACAATGGTAGTTTTACCTGTACCGGCATATCCTTTTAAAATAAAGCAATCGTACCCCGTATTGCTGCGCAAAAAGCTATCCAGCTTTAAAAACAGTTCGGCCTGCTGTTCGGTAGGCTGGTGTGGGAATGCTTTAACAATATAATCAACAGCGGACATGGAGGCGTTAGTTATTGGGTTATCAGTTATTAAGTTACGGGCGCAATTTATTAACTTAATAACAAATAACTTTAACAAGAAGTAGCAATAACCATTAACCTAATAACTCAATAACCACATTTAACCAATTTATACTACATTTGCCCATAGCATGACCAGCCACTCTAAACTGTATTTTAGTGATGATTTTAGCCCGGAGAAGGCTAAAGATTATACCCTTTTAATCCAGATCAGAAATACTGATTTCTCTTTCGCCGTGGTTTACCAAAGCGCACTGCTGGCCTGGGGCAATGGCTACCCATTGAGTGAGCTGATCAATCCGACAGATTTTATACACTTCCTTACGCCTACTGATTATCAAAAGGTTGTTATTGGTATTGTACCGGCAGTTTTCAATATCGTGCCAAAAGCAATATATCAGGAAAAGCATTTGGCACAACTCGTAAAATTGTTAGACGTTAACGAAACCGACAAAGTTTACAGCCAAACCCTCGATACCGAAAATCAGGTTGTTTTTAAGGATAATAACGAGATTTTACCTGCACTAACTGCACGCTATCCAAATCACCAGATTGTATTTGGTTATAAGGGATGGCTCGAAGCTATTGCTAAAACAGGCCCTGCTATCGACAATCTGTACGTTGATATACAAGCTTCTGAAGTTCATTTTGCTTATTTTAAGGAAAGTAAATTGCGTTTTTATAACAGCTTTAAATATACCGATCCCAACGATCTGGCATACTTTACAGCCCTTACCACTAATGAACTGCAATTAAACCCCGAGGATACCTATTTAGTAATTAGCGGCGATGCCGACGTTAGCCGTGGCAACCTCAACGAGTTTTTTCCTAATATTGATACTAACCCTATCGGGCAATTACAGGCTTTGCCTAATGGCATTACTGCACAACAATTGCTGTCGCTCACTGCTTTAATATTATGCGCATAATTGGTGGCAAGCTAAAAGGGTTAAAGCTTAATCCGCCCGCCAATTTGCCGGTGCGGCCAACTACCGATAAGGCTAAAGAAGCCCTTTTCAACATCCTGCAAAACCAGGTTGAACTGGAAGGTATTAAGGTGCTCGACCTGTTTACCGGTACTGGCAATGTGGGTTTCGAATTTGCATCGCGCTATGCCGAATCTGTTTTATGTATAGATCGTAGTTTCCATTGCGTAAAGTATGTTGCAGATACTGCCAAGCAACATAAGCTTGATAATATTAAAACTTTTAAAGCAGACGTTTTTAAATACCTGGAGCAGGAAACTGAGCAATACGATATTATTTTCGCAGATCCACCGTACGACATTAGTCGCATCCCCGAGATCGCTACAATTGTGTTTGATCGAAATTTGTTAGTACCTGAGGGTTTGCTGATCGTTGAACATCAATCTATGCAAAACCTGAGCAACCACCCTGCTTTTACAGAGCAAAGAAGATATGGGCATTCGTCGTTCTCATTCTTCACAAAAACAGCTTAACTTTAAGCCAATAAATCAGCCCTATGAAAATAGCCCTGTTTCCCGGTTCGTTTGATCCCGTTACCAAAGCGCATGTTGATATTGTTGAACGTTCGCTGCCATTGTTCGATAAAGTATATATCGGCATTGGGGCTAACAGCTCTAAACAAGGTTTCTTAACAGTTGGTAAACGCGAGGAATTACTGAGGGCCGTATTTGGGCACGAACCCAAGCTCCATATTGTAGCTTACGAAGGTTTAACTATCGATTTTTGCCGCAGCATTAATGCCGCCTATATGATCCGCGGGATCCGTACCGTGTCGGATTTTGAATATGAGAAGGCCATCGCACAAATGAATCATGCGTTGGCGCCCGAAATTGAAAGCATTTTTATTGTGAGCAAACCGGGTTACTCGTCTATCAGTTCAACCATTGTACGCGAAATTTTGAAATACAATGGCGACGTAAGCAAGTTTATCCCAAAGGCAGCGCTTGACTGTCTTTAATAAGTTTACTAACCACCATTACTTCTGTAATTGAGGGAAAGGTATTTTCCAATATCTCTGCCGTGTGTGCTTTATCAAACCAGCGGGCTTCGGTAATTCCTTCTTCCAGTTGCGGCACCAGTTTTCCTTTGCCCTTATACTTCATTTTATACCAGTGCGATTTTTTAATCACCACCTGGCCTTTAATAATGTAAGCATGGTAAGTTTTGCAGATCTTGGCCCCCGATTTATCGATCTCAATTCCGCACTCCTCTTCTACCTCGCGCACAGCACCCATACGTACGGTTTCGCCTTTTTCAAGCTTACCTTTGGGTAAATCCCACTTATCGTTACGGTAAATAAACAGGTATTCGCCTTTTTTATTCTTAACAAGGCCGCCTGCAGCTTCAATTAAGGGTACGCTTTTAACCACCTTTTTCAGGAAAGCTTTAGCGTCGTCGGTAACGATAAAGAAAGTATGTTTAGCAGAATTTAACACTTCGTAATAAGTTTTGGCAAAGTCAAATTGCTGTGTACCAATTTGATCCGTATCCGCCGAACTTTCGGGTGCAGATTCTGTGATAATAATCGCTTTATCGTTGATATAAATTCTGTAGTTTTGAGCCATGTTTAATAAAACTGAGATTGAACAGCAGGTAGCTGAATTTCTGCTGCAAATTAAAGCAATAAAACTACAACCTAATAATCCTTTTACATGGGCATCGGGTTGGAAGTCTCCCATTTATTGCGATAACCGTATTACACTTTCACATCCATCTATCCGTACCTACATCCGCCAGCAATTAACGGCTTTGGTATCAGAAGAATTTGGTATTGTTGATTGCATTGCCGGCGTGGCTACAGCAGGTATCCCACAGGGTGCACTGGTAGCGCAGGAACTGGGTTTGCCATTTATTTATGTCCGCTCTAAACCAAAAGAGCACGGTACAGGCAAAATGATTGAGGGCGAAATTATAACAGGCCAGCGTGTTGCGGTAATTGAAGATCTGGTATCAACCGGTAAAAGCAGCTTACAGGCTGTAGAAGCCTTGCGCGAAGCCGGATATAATGTTGCAGGTTTAGCCGCTATATTTACTTACGAGCTTGATGCAGCTGCCGATAACTTTAAAAATGCTAAATGCCGCTTCTCAACTTTATCAAACTACAGCGCACTTTTAAAATATGCCGAGCAACATGGCGATATTAAAACTGCTGATCTGGAAGTTCTGAAAAAATGGCGTGAAGACCCAGCAACCTGGGGTAAATAATTACAAAGAGTTTTTAACTAAAAAAAGTCCGTGTGGCCATGCCATACGGACTTTATATTTATATATCCTTTTCGTTAAATTGATGTTGACCCCATCAGATCAATTTAACGGTATACCGGGTTTAGTATACTTTTCTTTGGTTCATCTTGTAAACAGCAACAACAACATTTGCTACTACAAGACCTACGATTAATGTTATCATTTTATTTCTTTTAGTTTAATTTCAGAATAAGTTAGGCAAACGTTATTCCAAAAAATTTATAATTGGTTATTGGTATAATATGTAGTACGTTGATTTTGTTTTTCATGTTTCGTTAAAGTTAATTTAACTCACAACCTGTGAGGGTAGCCCCAATACACAAAACCACATCTTTATTAATAAATTGTTATAAAAACACCCCTTTTAGCCGTTATTCTTATAAAATACTGTTAATTAACGTACCTTTGTATTAATTAAGTTTAAGGCGAAAAATGATCACGGTATCCAATTTATCCTTACGTTACGGTAAGAGAACTTTATTTGAAGAAGTAAACATAAAATTTACACAAGGCAACTGTTATGGTATAATTGGTGCAAATGGGGCAGGAAAATCCACATTTTTAAAGATACTATCGGGGGAAATTGACCCCACTTCGGGGTCTGTGAGCTTCACACCTGGGGAACGCATGGCTGTATTAACACAAAACCACTATGCGTTTGATGAGTTCCCGGTTATTGAAACCGTACTCATTGGCCACAAGGAATTATATAGCACCATGAAAGAAAAGGATGCGATATACCTGAAAGAAGATTTTACCGATGCCGATGGCGAACGCGCCGGCGAACTCGAAAACTTATTTGCCGAAATGGATGGCTGGAATGCTGAAAGCAATGCCGCTACCCTACTAAGCAACCTGGGTATTACAGAAGACCTTCACTATAAACTACTGAAAGAACTTGACGGTAACCAAAAAGTACGTGTATTATTAGCACAAGCCTTATTTGGTAAACCCGACATCCTGTTACTGGATGAGCCGACCAACGATTTGGACATTAACACCATCGCCTGGTTAGAGGATTTCCTTGCAGGTTATGAGGCCATTGTACTGGTTGTATCGCACGACAGGCACTTCCTGGATACGGTTTGTACCCACGTGGTGGATATCGACTTTGGTAAGATGACCACTTATACCGGTAACTACTCGTTCTGGTACCAATCGAGCCAATTGGCTTTGAAACAACGTTCTGACCAGAACAAGAAGATGGAAGACAAGGTTAAAGAGCTGCAGGATTTCATCCGTCGCTTTAGCGCCAACGCTTCTAAATCTAAACAGGCAACCAGCCGTAAAAAAGCCTTGGATAAGATCAACCTAGACGAGATCCAGCCATCGAACCGTAAATACCCGGCCATTATGTTTAACCAGATGACCCGCGAAGCAGGTGATCAGATCCTTCAGATTGAAGGCTTGGGTAAAACAGCCAATGGCGAGGTATTGTTCGACAATCTGAACTTAACAGTTAACAAAGGCGATAAAATTGCCATGCTGTCGCAAAACAGCTTAGCTACTACTGCACTGTACAAAATATTATCTGGCGAGGATACCGATTACCGCGGAACTTTTAAATGGGGCGTTACTATTAACATTGCCGAAATTCCGATTGATAACGCCGAGTACTTTAAAGATAAAGATGTAAACCTGATAGACTGGCTGCGTGAGTACTCACCAGGCGAAAAAGACGACCAGTTTATCCGCAGTTTCCTGGGCCGTATGTTATTTACCGGCGAAGAGGTATTGAAGAAAGCAACGGTACTATCCGGAGGCGAAAAGATGCGCTGTATGTTTAGCCGCATGATGCTTCAACAAGGCAACCTGCTGATGTTCGACGAGCCAACCAATCACCTGGACCTGGAATCGATCACCGCGCTGAACAACGGTATGAAAGACTTTAAAGGCACCATGCTGTTTACCTCGCGAGATCATGAGATTACCGAAACGGTAGCAACCCGCGTAGTAGAACTAACCCCTAACGGTACCATCGACAAACTGATGACTTACGACGAATACATTAACAGCGACATTGTACAAAAACAACGTGAAGAGTTATATGCAATGGCATAATAGCTTATTATAATATTATTGAAAGGGCCGCTCATTCGAGCGGCCCTTTTTGTTTTTAAAAATACCTCTAATATACCACGTCATTGCGAGGTACGAAGCAATCTCAGACCGATTAGCAACAACTTACCAACAACACAAACGAGCACAAGCCTGTTATGTTGAGGCGCTCAAAACATGGTGCGGTTGGGCTACACCTGCATTCTATTAGGAATGACGGCGTGGGTATGAATCGTCTGTGGATGTTCTTTTTGCCGAAAAAGAACCAAAACTCGTGGCTGCTTTATTTTCTATTAAAGTTCCTGCTGTGGCCAATGTAGTGCTGCCCGAAAATCAAGAGGCCACAATTGTTAGGTTATTTACGGTTGTGGGTGTAGTACTTTAATAATTTGCTCCCTTTTGTCATTCAGAGCGATAGCGAAGAATCTTCTACAGCTAACGTATTGTACATAAAAAGGCCGCTCTAAAGAGCGGCCTTTTTACTATTTACACGTCTTATCACATTCTCCCGACTTTTTACAGCCACTACTGCAATAATCTGTACAAGTAGGTTTAGTACAAGATTTTGCACACTTAGTGCAATGGTTCATTTTGCTGTTGCAGCAAGGTGTGTTAGCAAATGAGATAGCGCATATAGAGAATAGCATCACAACTGTGATGAAAAGAAATTTTTTCATGATTTTAAATTTGAATGTTTAATAATATTTACCTGTTTATTTAGGCAGATGTATTATTAAGCCTTCGGAGGGTTCCACATAGAGAGTGAATAACCAGAGGGCGCACCAACGTTGTGGATTGTTAACAGTAATTGCCTTAAAACAGGCGCAATAGCATTAACAGTAGTTGGGTCGACCTTTAAAAAGCCACACATAGCGCACGATAAAATGGTATTACATATCCCATCTGCACAACCATTCTTCTGTTCGTGTTTGCAGGGAATATTTTTCTGCATTTTATGGCAGCAGGTTTTTATAACAGAAGAATGCATAGTTTCGGCATTCCCCGGAACTGAGGAAAGAAAAACCAAACACGCAACCATTATAAAAGCAATGACTTTCATTGATGCTATAACGTATGCTTATTGTATAATATTATACAGCCTTATTATATTAATAGCTACGCTTCCAAACCCTATACCAATGCTTATTTTTTGGATAACTACGATGAGACGTAGCATTATTACAAACAATAGCCACCAGCAACAAAATCATCACCCCACTAAAAACAGGACTAACTACATACATAAAACCCAGCGCCTGAATTTTGGCTGATGGTAAATTGGCTATCAAAGCCGTTGCCCCGCCCGGTGGATGCAATGTTTTGGTGATTTGCATGGCCACGATAGAAAGCGATACCGATAAGGCACTCGACAACCAAAGGTTACCGGGAATTAATTTATAGATCAGTACGCCAATAAAAGCAGATATTACGTGCCCGCCAATCAAATTACGAGGCTGTGCCAGCGGACTATTGATAATACCATAAATAAGCACCGATGACGCACCAAACGAACCGATTAAAAAGATATTAGCCTCGGGTGTTAAATAATGGCTGTTGATAAATCCGATTAGGCCAATACCGAAAAACGACCCGATGAAAGTCCATACATGTTCTTTAAAATCGAATAGGGTTTCGGTATAAACAATACGTTTGGTATGGTGGTATCTTCTTTTAATATAATGGCGCATTACAATACTTAAATTTTGCGCAAAGGTATGGCATACCGTTAGCAAGTATTGGTACTATTTACTGATGTAATGGTGCTATTAAGAAGGAATTAATAGAAGCGTTACAAACGCTATGAAGTTTTAAGCACGCGATGCAATCGCGCGCAAGGTTCCTTTTCTTTTTATGTGTTCTGCAATCTCGCGCGCGATTGCATCGCGTGCGCAATACTTCACGGCGTTTGCAACGCCACGCCGTGCAAGTAACAATTTCCCCATTTCCACAACTTTTTCCCCGTTTTTTCTTTTGGGGAAATATTCCACAGTAAACAAAAATGGCCTTTAATGTTATTTAAAGGCCATTTTTAAGTTTTATTCGCGATCGGCATTGAACTTGCCTTAACCTATACATCAAACATTATTAAAACATTTAAAACATAAAATCATGAACACTTCAATCATCATCGCAGGCATCGTAGCACAAGCAGCTCCTTTATTCTTCATCGTTAAAATCATTGCCGCTAAATTGAATAACTAATAAAACCGAAATCAATCATTCACAATTAAATTTTAGAAATCATGAATCACGCAATTGTAATCGCAGGTATCGTAGCTCAGGCAGCTCCTTTGTTTTTTATTGTTAAGATTATTGCAATAAGACTTAAGTAACACTAAAGCACGTCATGCTGTCCCGATAGCTATCGGGATTATTTCAGCAGCCCATGTGACAGGTTGTACAGCAGACTTAGCAAGTGGGATCCCGAAACAAGTTCGGGATGACGATGAGGAAAGAAAAGCAGCTCTCCTACTTGCTCAAATAATCGGGCGGAAAAAATTTCTGACCATATTTTTCTCCAGCTTTTAACATCTTCGCTGCCAGTTCGGGTGGAGGCAGAAACTGGCCATATTCAACCGGCTCACCAATTTCTTCAAACATTTCGTCCATACCCGCTGGGGTTACAATGCACATCAAACGGGCAAGTGTATCTGTTTTGTTCTTAAACTGATGGACCAACCCACCTTTAGGGATATTTACATAATCACCTTTCTGGGCGATATGGTTACCTTCTTCTGTTCTTAGTTCAATCTCCCCTTCGAGGATATAAAATGCTTCCTGCACATCGGCATGCGAATGTGGCGGCGGACCGCTATTTGGAGGCACCAGCATTTCTATTACCGCATAAGCGCCGCCTGTTTGCTTGCCCGGCATAACTGTACGATAAGTGCCGCCGCCGACCGAAACACACGTGCCTTCGGTAGCTTTTGTTAATGCTAATTTATTTTGTTCCATGGTATTAGATTTAGTTTAATATTCATCTAACAAAGTTAGTGCGATATAGTTATGTTAAGATTATTTAAAAAGAAACATAGTGGTGTTTCTTTTTCCTAATTCTATGGGGTTCTAATTTTTAGTACTGGAGGCCGATACATTATAAACCTTGCGAGCGGTGGCCCAGACGCAAAAGCGGGGCCGTGTAGAGAATCTGTGCGGTGGAGCTTTTTTGCGTCTTGATCTTTTGGTTACTTTTGGATCAAGCCAAAAGTAACAGCCAACCCGCGGCAATTGAGCGGGACTGACTTTGATTAAAGCATAGAATAATCATTATTAGTAATTACGTTAATTAAAGCGCCTTCTCTGTAGGTCGGGGATTGCTTCGTACCTCGCAATGACGTGCTGGATGGAAAGGAAACTGTTAACAAAAAAGGCATCCTCAAATGAGAATGCCTTTCTAAAATATTAAGCTTAATACTTACGCTTCCTGCAAAGCCGTACTAAAATCCTTCAAAAGGTCTTCGATTTCTTCGATACCTACCGATAGGCGGATCATCGAATCCGGGATACCCATTTCGGCACGCCGCTCGGCACCAAGTTCAAAGAATATGGTATGTGCAACCGGGATAGCCAGCGTACGGGTATCACCCAGGTTACTTGATTTAATCACGAGTTTTAAGCGATTTAAAAATGCAAACAGATCCACACCATCAACCAATGCAAAGCTCATTAATGCGCCACTACGGCGGAACAAGGTTTTAGCAACTTCGTGTTGTGGGTGGTTTTCTAAACCAGGGTAATATACTTTACTTACTAACGGGTGTTGCTCTAAAAATTGGGCAAGCGACAATGCGTTAGCACAAGCACGCTCCATACGCAAAGCCAAGGTTTCTGATCCTACAGAAATTGCATGTGCAGCCTCAGGGCCTAAAGTGCCGCCACCATCACGTAAACCACGTTTACGGATCTGGCTCATACCCTGCATCTCGGGTTTAATTTGCTCACGGATAATTGGGGCAATGTTTGGATAGTTTGCCCAGTTAAACAAACCGGTATCAGTAACACTACCACCTAGTGCGTTACCATGGCCGCCAATATATTTGGTTAAAGAGTTGATCACTAAACTGGCTTTAGCAGTTACCGGTCTGTACAAGTAAGGCGAAGTCATGGTATTATCTACCACGTATAACAAGCCTTTCTCTTCGCAGAAATCGCCAATCGGGTTCATGTCTGCTATTTGGGTAGCCGGGTTGGCGATGGTTTCAATCAATACCATGCGGGTATTGGGTTGATATGCACCTTTAATATTCTCTACATCCGTAGCATCCACAAACGACATACTGATACCGATATCGCTAAACGTTTGCATAATACTACGGGTATTACCAAACAGGTACGAGCTGGCAATGATATGGTCGCCTTCTTTAATCAGTGCCAATACAGTTGCGGTAATAGCAGCCATCCCTGTTGAAAAGGTAATGCTGGCCATCCCCTGCTCCATCTGGGTAACTTTATGCTCCAACGCTGTAGTGGTTGGGTTACCCTGGCGTGAGTAGGCGTAGCCTTTAGCTTTGTTCTGAAACACATTTACCAAGCCCTGCACATCATCATAACCCCACGTTACAGCGTTATGAACTGGTTGGTGTAATGCGCCAAATTCGGGCTTCAACAGGCGGTCTGAGTGCAGTATGGTAGTGGTAAATCCTTTTTGATCGTTCATGGACAATAGATATTCAGGCGGCAAACTTGCATTTTTTATTTAAAATAATCCACTCTTTCTGATAAAAACCTACCTGATTGGTAGCTTTTTACCAGAAAAGGAAGCTCGCTTTACAAAATTTCGAAAATGTTAATTCGTCGCAGCACCCAATTGCAAATGATAGTATACGTTCTCTCCCCCATTTCGCCTAAAGCACGAAGGCATTTCTTCACTCAATTTTCGTTCAAAACCATTGCGCTCATAGAACCGATGTGCCGCTTTTAACATATCAACCGTACCAAGGTATAGATCTGTAATGCCCGCTTCCCTGCTATGGTTGATCAGGGTATTGAGCAATAGCTGGGCGGTGCCCATCTCTTTACCCCGGTACTCTTTCTTAACAAACATTTTGCGAATGGTACCGGCATTATCTTCGGTTGCAATAAGCGCGATGGTTCCAACCAGTTCATCGTTAACTTTCGCTCCCCAGAAACCACCACCTGTTTGGTGGTAATGGTTTTCAATATTTAGCAAATCCGGTTGGTCGTCTAACGTAATCGGCACATTAAATTCAATCTGCTGAATGGGTAGTATCAAACCAAGTATCTGCTGGCAGTGGTCGTTAAATATTGGGGTGATGGTTAATTCGGTATTTGTATCATTCTTCATGAAACAAACCTCATTAATTACGACAAGAAGAAACAGATACACATTTTAATTATTTAGCTATAACAGATTATTATTTGAAGAAAAACTCCAGTTATTCATTAAGTCATTTAATGATAACCGGATATATTTTTAATATCTAATTATGTTATTATAACATTTACTTATATTAGCGTAATACCCCGCCTAAATTCTTATTTAATGAATAAACGCACAGAAATTTTCAGTGGAAGTGCTTTGGGCTTATTAACAGGCCTTATAATAGGCCTTTCAATTTCCCAGGTTGTAGGGATTGTACTTGGAGCTTTAACTTCTTTATTAACTCTTTTTTTTGGTTTAAAGCCCGACACGCCAAACAGTGCAGATAACAAATTAAACTATAGCTTAATTGGCATTTTTAGTTTTAGTTGTTTCATATCCATTATTCTGGGCATATATATAAGAACTCATAACTTGCTCTCCCCTACCTTAAAAGAAAAGGTAAACCAATGGCATCAAGCTGGTTATAGTAAAACACAGGCATTAAATATCGCTGCCTTTCAGGAGGCTGGTATTGTTATAGGTAATGATAAAATAACAGTAATGCCAGAAGCAAAGCTTCAAAATGAACGGGTGGCAACTATGTCGATTTTAATGTCCCAAAAAATCGCAAATCCGCTTATCTGTAATGATTATAAAACATTAACCGAGTTAAAAAGCCTTTTCACGATCACGGATACTACCTTAAAACCCGTGCTACAAAAAATTGAAAAAGCATCTAAAGATACAGTTGAAGAAAAATTAAAGATTCAAGAATTTCAAAAGCTTTATTGTGAATATTTCAGTAATTAAACATTATTTCGTGTTAATGTTAGTTTTGCTTGCATTTAGTTCGCATTCACAAACTGGTATTGTCAAAAAAAATGCGTCACAAAAAATTGTTCGCATTATTTCCGGTGATCGTTATTCTACCGGCTTTTTATGGAAAAAAGGCAATTGGATAGTAGCAACATTACATTCAATTGGCGATCCTGACAAAGTGATTGTAAAATATAACAACAACGCCTTTAAGAAAGCTGTCATTCGTAAGGTATTAAAATCGGCGGATTTAGTTCTGCTGGAAACAGGGGAAAATATTGCGCCCTACTTTTTTGACAATCACGATGTGCCCACACCAGGAATAGATACCCGCTTATTTACAGTAGGATACTATTTAGACAATCAAAACTATCAAGATGTAGACTTTGAAGTTGGATTGCTACAGGCAAACTCTGGTAATACTAACATTTTAAAAGACCTGCTGCCACCCGCGGTGGAAAGGTCAGTAGAAAAACTGGACTTTCCCAGTACAAATACTCAAATTCTTTTCTTAAAGGGACATTTATTGCATGGCTTTTCAGGGGCTCCAGTTATAGATCTGAACGGAAATTTATTAGGAATCGCTGACGGCGGCTTAGAAAACGGGGCTGCCAATATTAGCTGGTGTATAAAAAAACATTATTTAAATCAACTCGAGTCATCATCAGAATCTTTTCCATCCGGTTCATCTTCGGCAACTAAAATACTTTTTGCGGCTGATTATAGAAATGATGATGGCATAAGGATCTCTTTAGGAGACTTTGTATTCCGTAAAATTAAAACCAGCACCTTTAACGAGCTTAATACAACTGCGCAGTATAGCAATGAGGAAAAAACAGGCTTAGGTGCTATGTATCAATACATGAGCCAATTTTCTTCCAAAATCAACAGCATGAAATTTGATATATATTCAGAAATAAAAAGCGGATATACAATCCTTGTTCCGGCAGGTTATAATTTACAACAAAAAGACGGGCGCTTAGAAACCACCAACAACCAATACGGATTTAAGATGATCTATCAGATTAGCAAGATTAATACAGAAAACTTAAATCAGAGTTTTTTATCAAATCAAAAGTTTTTGATGCCAGAATTCGAAGGTGGCAGTGGCCCTGTATGGTATTTTAATCCACAAGCATCTTATGCCAAGCCAATCTTTACAATTAATAACAGGGTTCAAAGAATGGTTTATAACAGTACCAAAGGGCCTATAATTGTTCAAACAATCGCAGATAAACAATCTGATGCTACATCAACTTATTTTACTGCATCATCGGCCTATAGTTCGTATACGCTTACGCTTCAAAATACTGATGCCGAAAGGGATATATGGACAGTGTTTATGCTATCTTCCTATTTAACTACTTTTTCTAATTAGTTAGAACAGCATTTATGCTATTTATTGGCAGCGAAATATTATCACCCTTAAAAGAAACAGATATAGATTTTTCAAATTCAACTATAACAGATTATTTTTGCCGGCATGAAAGAACCTGCTTACCTGGGCCTGGCCAATAAAATAGCTGCAATGATTGATACAGGCGTTTACAAAGCGGAAGATAAACTGCCCTCGCTGCGTAGCCTGCATAAAGAAAACGGCTTAAGCATAGGCACGGTATTACAGGCTTTCAACCACCTGATAGATAAAGGGCTGATTACTTCGCAGGAAAAATCCGGTTATTTTGTGAATCATCGCTCGAGCAAAAAGCTCCCGCTGCCGCAGGCCTTACCGGTTTCGTTTTCGGAAAGAACAGTGCATATCGATCAACTTTTACAAAATCTAAGGAGAGATAGCACTTCAAGAAACTTTGTATCGTTTGCCAATGCCATGCCCGATAACCGGCTGTTACCATTCAATAGCATTAAGAGGGCTATTCAGAATACATCGAGAGATATTACCGGCAGTTACTTAACACTTGAAGACCGCAAAGGGAACCTGCAATTACGTGAAGAAATTGCCAAAAGGTCATTCTTCTGGAAAGGATCTGTACATGCCGATGAACTGGTGATTACCAATGGCGCGATGGAGGCCATCATTTGCTGCCTTAAAACAGTAACGCAACCCGGTGATACTGTATTGGTACAAGATCCATGCTATTACGGAGTTATGCAGGCCCTCGAATGCCTGGACCTGAAAGTTGCCACTATTCCCTCCCATCCGGAGACTGGTATTAATGTAGAAGATTTAAAGCATGCCTGCAATAAGCTCCATATCAAAGCCTGTTTACTGGTGAGCAATTTTAATAACCCCGATGGCGCTTGTTTAAGCACTGAGCAAAAAAAGCAGATCGCAGCCTTTGCCAACAAACAGCAAATGCCCGTTATTGAAGACGACCTGTATGGCGAACTCTTTTTTAAAGGCAGCCGACCCGATACCATTAAAGCTTATGACGAAAATGGTTGGGTGATGTATTGCAGCTCGTTCACCAAATCATTGGTGCCGGGCTTTCGTATTGGCTGGTGTGCGCCGGGGCGTTTTGTGCACCAGGTAGCGCGTACAAAATCCATGCATAATGGTTCGACTTCAAATTTGGGGCAACAGGTGGTGCAGCAGTTGCTGGAACAGGGCACTTATGACCGCCACCTTCAAAAGTTCAGGCTGGAGTTGAATAAGAACCTTATCCGCTCCACCAATTTAATTGAACAGCACTTCCCCGATGGTACCAAGATAAGCCGGCCGAATGGCAGTTTGGTGTTATGGGTTGAACTGCCCGTTTGCCTGAACACTACACAATTGCAGGACGCCGCATTTCAACAAGACGTTGCTTACGCTCCCGGCGAATTATTCTCTAGCGATGGCAACTACCAAAATTACCTGCGCATCAGTTTCGGCAACCTGTGGGAACCCAAGATTGAGAAAGCATTGATTAAGCTGGGCGAATTTTTTACTGATGCTTATAAAAAAGCCCAACCATCTGTAGCTTAATACTTATTCGTAATAACAGATATAAGCCAAATCCGCCTCACAGCTTATTTGAAACTTAACATTCGCCTGTACATCAAAAATTCCCTGCGGGCCATAAGTATTCCAGGTTTCACCATCAAGGCTCACTTTTGCAGTACCGGCTACGATAATCATTTTTTCGGGGCTTGAGGTACCGAACTCATAACTTCCGGCTTTCATAACACCTACTGTTGCTTTACCATCTGTGGTTTGCAGGCCAAGGCTTTGTACTTTGCCATCGAAATAGGTATTATGCGATACAGTATCGGTCGGATTGCTCATTGTAGAATTAGATTGTGGTTATTAAATATTTTCACGGTCGCCATGTGCTTTGGGTTCCGAGATAACAAGTATACTGAGTTCTTCCGAATTTTGGTTACTGATGCCATGTTTAGTTAAAGCCGGGATATGGATACTTTCGCCCGCATTAACCAGCACATCCCTGCCTTCAATATTAAAAGTCGCCTGTCCTTTCAAGATATAAAACACCTGCTGGGCTTTATAGTGAAAGTGGTATTGCTCGGCTGTCCCAACCGGCAATTTTTCTTCAATAACACTTAACGTATCAGTTTTTAGCAGGTGCCAGCCCTCGCATTGGTTTCCCCAGAAATAGTGTTCGGCATTGACGATTGATTTAATCATGGCAACAAATTTTGATCTACAATTTTCAGCAAAACCCGTTCAACATAAAATATACAGTTACCACATACTTTACTATAACAGATTTCTAAAATTAATTGCACAATACAATTAAACTATAATTAAAAAAATTAATCAAATAAAACAGTTAGCGCTATTTGATTAAGGGTATGAAAGATCTGTACTACATTTTGGGAACGGATAGCAATTGCAGTCCGGATGCGATAAGCGAGGCCTATCGTAAACTGGCTAAAAGATTTGAGCCTGCTTATGGTGAAGAAGATGATTTTCTGGAAAGCCATTTCAGGGAAATCAGCGAAGCTTATGAAATACTGAGCGACCCGGCCCGGCGCAAATTATATGATGCCTCGCAACGGAAGATTCATAAAAAACAGGTAGCCAATTTTAAAACCAGGTATCTCAATATGGCCTTAACAGGCTCTTTGATATTGTTTACAGGGGTATTTGGGTTTTATGTAGTGCGATCGCTTAATATTAATCACACACAACAAGTTGCCGAACCTGTTAAAGTTGCCACTGTCGCGTCTATCGCGCCTCACGTCATCAAACATCATAAAAAGAAAACCCACAATAAAATTGCAGAACCTGTTGCCGTCTCCGATAAACCTGTGGCGGCAAAGAAAGATACAATTAAAGCAGAAGCTGTAGTAGCAATTAAGCCAGCACCGATTACAGTAGCGGCAGTTAAGTCAACTCTCGCCCCGGTTAAGGTTGTACAAGTACCGGTTGTTACCAAACAACCTGGTGCTCCGGTCGATTCATCATATACCACTTATCTAAAACCCAATTTATCCGGCTCCATTTACCTGCACCAGATGGCCGATTATATGTCGGCTGTGGTAACTGTATTGCCACATAATTCATTGGTTAAGGTATTGCAAAAAGGGCCGAGCTTTTATAAAATAGCATACAACAACCAGGTGGGCTATTTACCACGATGGATGGTGGTAAACCCTTAAGGATTGAATAATATCGAATAATGAATTTTGAATATCCAACATCGAAGTTCTCTTTCATTATTCGATATTGGATATTCTATATTCGATATTAAATTCCCTTAACTTGATAACTTGATTACTCACTTCTTAAGCTCTTCACCGGGTTTAGCAAAGCCGCTTTGATGGCTTGGAAGCTCACTGTAAAAAGCGCTATAAACAATGCCATCATTCCGGCTAAGGCAAACATCCACCAACTAAGTGTTACGCGGTAGGCAAAGGCCTGCAGCCATTTGTTCATGCCATACCAGGCAATTGGTGTGGCTATAATGAATGAGATAACAACCAGTTTCACAAAATCAACCGATAATAACTTCACAATCCCCGATACGCTTGAGCCCAGCACTTTGCGCACGCCTATCTCTTTCCGGCGTTGCTCGGCACTAAAGGCCGCCAGCCCGAATAAACCCAGGCAGGAGATCAGGATGGCTATCAAAGTAAATGAATTGATGATCTGCGAGAGTACAATCTCTGTTTCGTATTGCTTTTGTACCTCGCTATCCAGAAACGAATATTCGAAAGGCACCAATGGCAAGTTTTTATGCCATACCGCACTTATCTGGCTTAATAATGCTTTATAGTTTTTACTGTTCGTTGCCACCACCATGCTGTTAAAAGACCATGCATGCGTATCGTAAATCAGCATAAACGGGCGTACATCATTATGCAACGAATTATAGTTAAAATCTTTCATCACCCCGGCAACGGTAACGTACCATGCCGGGTTAGGCGCATAATGCGAATACAACCTTGCGCCAATAGCTGTTTGCTCGGTAAGGTTAAGCCTTTTGGCTAATGTTTGGTTAATAAGCACCTTGCCCGAATCGCCCTGCATCAAATCGCGGCCGCTCAGCAATTTAATGCCGTTTGCTTTTACAAAATATTGGTCGCATGTTATATTTTGGGCGTCGATAGCCGTCTCCATATTGCCGCCTTCGGGGTAAACGCCATGATCGTGCATAATAAACTGGCTCAGGTAGTTATCAGCACTGCTAACAGCCTTAACACCTGATAATTGCCGCAAGTCACTGGCTAAGGCGGCCATCCTGTTTTGTGCATCGCTGGTATAGAAATTAAAAACCAGCTTCTGACTTTGATCGAACCCTAGATCCTTTGCTTTAATATAGTTCAGCTGACTATAAATAATAACGATGCCGCTTATTAAAACGATAGACAAAACAAACTGAAACACCACCAGTGAACGGCGGATACCCGCCGCTGATATCTTACTACTAAAGTTGCCTTTAATTACTTTTACAGCCTCAAACGCCGATAAGTAAAATGCGGGGTAACTACCTGCCACAAAGCCGGTAACAATAACCAACGATGCCAGCATAAGCCATAAACGGTAATCGCTGAAGAAAGTTAAGCGGATATCGGTATGTGTGATGCTGTTTAAATAAGGTAATACAGCCCATAATAAAGGCAAAGCAATAATCACGCCTATAAAAGCGAGTAAAAATGATTCGCCCAAAAACTGTTGAATTAAATCGAATTTGCCTGCGCCAATCACTTTGCGCACGCCAACCTCTTTAGCCCGTTTTGATGCGCGCGCGGTTGACAGGTTCATGAAATTAATACAGGCTATCACCTGGATCATTACGGCAATTAATACCAATATTAACAGGAATGATGGATCGGCAGTTTTACTGGGCTCTGCATCATACCCAGATGTGGTGTGGATTGTGGTAACCGGTTCCAGGTTCATTACTTTCTGAATACCCAGGTTTTTTAACTTTTGGCCTGCATATTTATTCAGAAATGCGGGTAGTTTTTTCTCTAAAGCTTTAGCATCAGCGCCCGGTTTAAGTTCTATGTAGGAGTATGTATAATTATTGCCTGCCCATTCGCCGTCATTAGCCAGTGAGGTACCGGTTTCGCCGCTTTTCATGGAGATAAACATATTACCCTCGATATGCGATTTTCCCAGGCTTTCGTCTACTACACCGGTAACTTTAAAATCGTGCTTAACCCATTGATCGTTAATGTTGATCACCTTGCCTAATGCACTTTCGTGTCCGAAAAGTTTATCGGCTATTGGTTTTAGTAATACGATAGAATAAGGCTCATCTAACGCATGAGGTGCCTTGCCTTCTACAAAGTGGTAGCTGAACAGATCGAAAAAGGTAGAGTCGACATAAAACGCCCCTTTCTCATAAAATGATTGTTCCTGGTAACGGAGCAAATGCTCTTTAGCACCTAAATTATCTGTTTTTAATACGCGCGTGTAGCTTTTAACCTCGGGGAAATCACTTTTTAATGCAGCAGCAACAGGCGGCGAAACCGAAGCAAAGCTATGTTTATCGCCGGTAAGCACCATTGAGGCGGTAATGCGATAAATATTTTTCGCGTTTGTATGCTGCTTATCGTAGCTATATTGCTGCTGTACATATAGCAATATGTATAAACAGCAAAGCGTACCAACGGCCAAACCAAAAATATTAATGAAGCTGAACGTTTTATTCTTTAATAAAAAACGAAGCGCGGTTTTAAAGTAGCTTTTTAACATAGCGATTAGATTATGCAGTATTACAAATACCTGATAACCCAATAAGATGCCAATGTATTAAACCATTTAAAATAAGGCACTTAATTAAAAAATCGAATCTAATATGCGTTCGGATATGATACAGTGATTGTTCGGTTATAGCATATTGCCATAGCTTAAAACGCTTCCCGCATGTTTAGATAAATGCCAGAGAAACCATGCCCTATACCGTAATCGGCAGTGATATTGGTTCGGTCGTTTTTATTCATTTTAATGCGGAGCCCAAAGCCGCCGCCGGGTGCTATGGTGTTAAACAGGTTTTGACTGGTGAGCGGCAGCGGGTTACTGGCCGTGGTACAATCTAAAAAGGTAACGCCTCCTAGCAGGCCATTGCGGGTAAGCCGGAAACGAAATTCGGATTCGGCATAAAACATATTATTTCCCCTGAACCTGCCCTGGATATACCCCCTGCCCGACCGGTTATAGGTATCCCAGGTAATGGATGGCAGTTCTAAATAAGGCACATGGCCCGATATTACATTGATACCCCAAAACCAAAATGCAATAAGGTTTTGAGGGATAGCTTTGTTTACATTAACATAAGTGCGGTACTCGTAATAAAGCACAGAACTGCTTTGCGAGCTGCCCAGAAATTTGGGATTTACCCGGTAGTAAGCGTTAAAGTAATAACCTTTATAGGGGTTTACCGGGTTGTCGCGACTATCGTGCATAATTTGGGCCGAGATGCCATTGGTGCCGTAGCTGGTTGTATTAAAGCCATAATATTTTGAGTAGGTATAGTGCGAAGTTATGTGTACGGGCGAATCTAATTTTAACGATTCATCCTGTATTTTAGAATTATAATCTATCATTACACCCGCACCGGCATACCAGTGATTATCATTGATCTTCCGCAAAAAAGTTTCATACAAGCGCAGGTAATTATATTTCAATGGTTGCGACAAATCACCTTTGGTGGTACCGCTAATTCCATTCCAGCTAAAACTGTAAGGTTGGCTGTGCAGGCCGTAGATACCCAGGCCGTAAGTGGGCTGCGTAAAAAACAATAAGCGGTTATCGCCCGATATGTACCATTTGTTTTTCGGGGTATAAAGATCATACCTCAGTGATAAAATAACCTGCTCTTTTGAGGTGACAGAAGCATTAAGTAAGGCAGTTGTAAGCCGGGTTGTTTGCGGATCGGCCAAATATTTGGTGATACTTGCCGTAGCCCCTATTATTCCTCCGTTTGCAGGGCTATAACCAATAACGGGCAAAATAGAAAGGTTCCGCTCGCCAGCTTTGGGAGTATCTACAACTTTAGGTGGCTTTTTGGTTATTTTTCTGAGCACATCAAAAATATCGATTTGTGCAGCCGGTTGTATAGATTCGGGTTTTACAACTTCCTTTTGCGCATAACCTTTATCCCCAATTATAATCAGAATGGCAAAAACCGTTGTAACAATACGCAACGGATTAAGAAACTTTTGAATGAAGTACATGCGCCGGGGATTAAGAAATAACTATGCGGAAATAAACCCTATTTCTGCAATTATTAAAGTTAGAGTGATCGGGCGCTTTAACGTAATTGTAAGGAACAATCTAAGTTCCATATTCCAAAATGCAACCAGAGGGCAGCTTATCCGGCAGTTGCCAAAAGTTGAAATAAACAAAAAGGGCAATTTTCTGATTGAAAATCGCCCTTCTGTTTATTTAGTATTCAATTAGCTTTTCAGTAAAGCAAAATTTATGGTCTGCTGATTATTATCGGCCCCAGTTGTAATTGTAAATACACTTTGGGCTTTGTCTTGCTGATTAAGTTCGGCGGCATGTAACAGTAAAAAATAGCCTGCTGTTCTAACATAAAAATCCTGGGTGCCAATTAAACTCAGCTCATTATTAAAAATGTTTTTAAAAGCGGTATACGATGCCTGGGTATCAATTGCGTGTTTCAAGTCTGTAAAGCCCTGGATATATTGTTTTAATGCATTAAGCATGTTATTATCCATGTTAATAATATTAGCGTAGGTGCCGGGCCAGTTTCCTCCTTCCCAATTAGCCAGATTATTATAGGTGTTTCCTAATGTTTGGATCGTATTCTTAGCTGTTCCGGCAAAATCAGTTTGAGGGTCATTTTCATAATTATCAAAATAAAACTGCCACAGCTGTTTATAAATGGCTACACGATCTGTAACAGATGTACGCCCTGCCTGATTCTCTTAAGGCAACGCAGCGCTCATCGCTTTGGTTAGGTAAGGGATATTGTTTACCCAACCGGTAGTGGCTATTTTTTCGATAAGCGGCTTCATCAAAGCCGGTAAAAACGTAAGTTTATTTTCTATTGTAGCCGGCTGATTAAGGATAGAACTTGTGCCGGTTGTGTATTTGACGGTCAGCGCTCCGAGATCGCTCTGCTGAACGGCATCCCACACCACAGCAAAATCAAAGTAGGTATTTAATTCGTCCGCATTAACACCGTTATTTTTTAAAGCAGTGCTCAGCAAAAATGTAAAATCAAACTGATCAAGTGTCGATGCTCCGTAAGCAGGCATTTGGCCATTTATCTGGCTCAGCCACGAGCCCGAGCCATTGCCGAACACCCATTTATATTGCTGCGTTCCCTCGGTGCTAACTTGTTGTGCGCCTGCAAAATTTTCGTTAACTACATTCTCAAGCGTAAATATATCCTGCCCCAGCAGCGTAAAGCTAAACACAGTTAACCCCAACCCCCAGGTGCTGGTAATGGTCAAAGTTTTCTGGTTTAAATAACTATTCAATTGATAAGGGATAACTCCGCCGCGCATATCGCTCAGTAATTGGGTAATATCGAAACGCAGTAGTTTATCGTGATAATTCAACAAATCGGTGGTGGCTATATTTACCGAGAGTACATCTTTCTCCAGGTCAATACGCTTATACTCATAGCTAAAGTTCAATTTAACGGTTGCTGTTGCAACGTCACCAATCAGGTTTGGCACGTACTGTTCTATAGCGTTTACTTTGGCAATGAGCTGGTCTATAGCATCAGCAACGCCTCCCAGATTGTAACGGGCAATCAGGCCGTTTACCAGTTCGTTCTGGGTAGCAATTGCAATTCCGCTTTTTACATTAGCCAAAGCCGTGTTAACATCCGTAATGGAATTGCCGAACACCGATTGGATCAACTGATTATAAATCGCTGTCAGCTGTGTTTTGGCTGCATCGCTATCTTTAAATGAAATATCTATACCTGCCGATGCCGTGGTATCCGTACTTACAGATTTGGTCTTTTTAACCGATAACAGGCATTGGTTACCGGCCAGCTTTTTTATAACCAGGGCAAAGGCATCGGTTACTTCTACTATAAACTCTACTGATACAGAAGGGCTCAGGCTCAGGTCGAGTGTAACCGGTGTGGGTAAATATTCGCCCAGCACACTCAGGCTTTGCGAAAATATGTTAGACCAGCTCACTTTCAGGTCACTCTTTAACGAGCCGTTTACACTAAAAGTAAGCGCATCGCCCTCGGCCAGGCTGGTAATATCATCTGGTATAAATACGGTTTTAATCGCTTTAATATCGCCCACAAATGCGGTATTCATCGCGTCGCCGTTATTGTGTTGTTTGTAATAGGCTGCAGCAGCGTTGCCACTTACACTCAGTTTTTCATCAAAACCAATACTTGCAATCGGGATATTTACACCTGCAGTAGCACTTACTGTAATACCGGCTGCATACTTAAGATAAGCATCAGTGGCTGTATCAGGCGCTATAATGGCATCTTGAGTACCAATTACACCATCGGGGTCGTTATCTGTGGCCTGGTTAAACAACATTACATCAAGCTCGGCGCTGGCATTAATGTTAAAAGTAACATCGGGCAAAGTAAAAGGCAATGCTTTTTCTGCCGAAAGCTTTACAGGGTTCGGGTCATTATCCCCGCCTGTCATTAATGTTGTATCCTTTAGTTGTTTAGTGCTCAACAACGATCCCGCTGCTGCAAACACCTGTGATAAATCGGCCATGGTGATTAAGGGTTTTGAAGTATTTTTAATAATTGGGGTTTACTAATCACTTGCAAATTAATGGTTTAATATTTTAAAACCGACCGTCAAAACACGGTATTTAAAGATTTAATGCTGGGTTAATATGAATAGTAATAAATAACAAAAACGCTAAAAAATTTAGCATTTTATTTATATTTGAAAAAAAATTGAATATATAAAATGGCAACTCTTAGCAACCTGAAAAGCGAAGCCAAGGCTTTTATAAAGCGAAAAACCGGCCCGGACGAGGTGATCAGGATCTTACCCGAAACAGCGCCCGGAAACGCATCACCACGGTATGTTTTGTATACTGCTTTTGATGAAAACCCCGATTGCCTGGGTAAGATATTATTTGACGAAAAGGGCTATTGGATTTACGATGGAGAAATACTTTCGGTAGAAGAGCAGGAACAAATTGCCAGGTTCATTATCAATTATGTTGAACCGCTGTAGGGACTGAAATCCTATAGGGAAATTTATAATTGAGCTTATCAAACTGATAATTATCCGGGGCAAACAATTTTAAATTATCTGGCATACGGAGGTTTACTGTATTTCGGGAACTTGTTAGCAACAATACCTTTCCGGATAAAAACTGTTGTGTTACCGGAGCCTGCTCATTGAAAGATCGAACAGGGATATTTTGCGGTAACCCGGATGGCCCCATACTTACCTGGCCAAAATGCCAGCCCGATTTAATACCCACTTTAAAGTTGAAAGCTTCTTCGGTACAAGTGAGCTGCCTTGGCGTGCCTCCTACCTGGGCATGCACACTGACTGCCAGCAGTAATATAATCGCACTTAAAAATAGCTTTTTCATATCGCCTTAATGTATATACGTTAAAAACCCGCTATAGTTGTTTTGCCGGATATAATTTTGATTAGACGTGTTTCAATCTTTAAAACCACTTCGATTATACCCCTTATTAAAGTTAGAAGTGGTAGCACTGTCATTGCATTCCCCTAAATTAGGGGAACACTAAGCCATTGCAATTTGCAAAAGCATTAATAAGGGGTATTATTTAGCTGATCAGATTTACAGCTTACATGCAACCGGCAATAATCAGCTGTTTTTAATACGCTCCCGATGGCCTTTCCCCCATTTAATCATTTCGAGGATAATATCGCCAAACGAGCGGCAATAGTCAGACGCTGTATACTCAACCATTACCGGGCTTGTTGGCGTAACCGTGCGCACAATGAGGTGGTTGGCTTCCATTTCTTTTAGCTCGCGCGAAAGCATCCTGGTGGTAATACCGGGAATACTGCGTTCAATCTCCCTGAAACGCCTATTGCCATTACATATCGAGTTAATAATAGGCAGTTTCCATTTACCGCCAATTACATAAATGGTGTCTTGCAGTGCCTGCACTTCCTCTTTTTGATTGCGTGGATTAGCAAGCACTTCTTTTACAAGCTCAAGTCTTTTATCGTCTTCCATACTGGTATACTCTGTGATACTGGTTACAAAATTATACCATTTGCAATATACATTTGCACAGAATTTAAAAAAAGACAAGAAATGGAAACATTAAAAGGTAAAATAGCCCTGGTAACAGGCGGAAACAGTGGCATTGGCTATGCTGCTGCTAAAGAATTAAAAGCACAGGGTGCAGAGGTAATTATTACCGGCAGAAGAAAGGAAGCAATTGATAAAGCCGCTGCCGAACTTGGCGTAACGGGCATGATTGCCGATCAGGGACAGGTTTCAGCCATTGAAGAGCTGGCAGCGCAGGTTAAAGATCAATATGGTAAAATTGATATCCTGTTCATTAATGCCGGTGTGCTTGAATTGACTACCATTGAAAACGCAACCGAAGCGGCCTTTGATAACGTAATTGGCGTAAATTTTAAAGGCGCTTACTTTACGCTAAGCAAACTTATCCCGTTGTTGAATGATGGCGCTTCGGTAGTTTTTCTGTCCTCGAACACGGCAAGTACCAGCGGTGCAAATTCTTCGATCTACTCATCGAGCAAAGCGGCACTTAACAGTATCATGAAAATTGCTGCAGTAGAACTGGCTCCGCGCAAAATCCGGGTGAATAGCGTTAGCCCAGGGCCGATCAAAACGGAGATCATGAATAAGGTTGGGTTCGACGAACAGCAACTGAAAGATGTTACCGAATGGATGATTGGTAGAATACCATTGAGACAAATAGGTAAAGCCGAAGATGTGGGCAAAATGGTAGCCTATTTCTGCGGCGAAGCTGCCAGCTTTATTACCGGTGCCGAGATTATAATGGACGGGGGCATGAGCCTAAAGGCTTAATATTGGAGATTTTAATTTAAAAGCGTGGCTATTTCAGTTGGTTGAAATAGCCACGCTTTACTGTTTAAGGCAAACCATCGCCTCTATATTTTGTTGAAAACAAATAAACTTATAATTAATTTATCATGCCCTGGTATAACGGAGATTACCCGCCATCCTACAAAAACCAACCGAAGAAGCTTCGGGATAAGGCGGTAGAAATTGCCAATGAGGTTTTAAAAACAACCGGTAATGAAGGTGAAGCCATAGCAACCGGTTTAAAACAAGCGCGTGCGCATTTTGCCAAAGAGAAAGAGAAGGATAAACAATAAGCTAAGCCATGCATTATAATTTAAAACGCTTTACAGAGGCCCAGGAGAGAGATTACGAACTTGCCCTGGCTGAAATTAAAAACGGACGAAAGCAAAGCCATTGGATCTGGTATATCTTTCCGCAGATAAAGGGTTTGGGCTCCAGCGATATATCAAAGTTTTATGCCATTAACCGCATTGAAGAGGCTGAAGCTTATTTGAAAGATCCTGTATTGGGAAACAGACTGATAGAGATTAGCCAGGAGTTGCTGAACCTGCCCGATGATAATGCAACTGATATTTTTGGTACGCCCGATGATCTTAAACTAAGATCATCTATGACATTATTTGCCTCGGTGCCCGGTTCACCTGAAGTATTTCAAAATGTATTAGACAAATTTTTTGATGGTGTGAAGGACGATAAAACAGTTCAGATCTTGAGTGAGATATAATCCGCTTATTCCTGTTCTTCTACAAAATCTTTTAACAATAACAGGTTATTCATGGATGCGCCCATCGTGTTGTTGAAATAAGTATAAACTGTTTTATCCTCCTGCCATTCTTTAACGTAGCTGGCGTATTCGGCAAGCACATCGTCTGGGTAACTGCCCCTATAACCTCCGTTGGGGCCGTGGAAACGGAGGTATACAAAATCATCAGCGGTGGTTAATAAAGGCGAAGCAGAGGCAGGCAGATCGTGTATTACCATACCTGCATTGTAGCTACTCAACAGCTCATAAATCCCCTCGTCATACCATGATTTATGCCGAAACTCTACCGCAATTTTCCACTGCTGATTTTCATTGGCTTCTCTAATCGTATCTATCAATAACTGCAACTGCCTGTGCTGCGCGATAGTTATACTTGGTGGGAATTGAACCAGCAAACACCCCTGCTTTGAACCCACAGCACCGATGATCTCCATAAATTTAAAAACATCATCGGGGTTAAAGGCCAGCCCTTTGTTGTGGGTAATGCCCTGCCATAGTTTGAAGGTGAATTTAAAATTATCCGATACTTCGGCAGCCCATTTACTCAGCGTTTTGGCTACCGGTATTTTATAAAATGAGCTGTTGATCTCAATACTGTTAAACAGCGAAGCGTAAAATGTCAACCGGCTTTTATCGGCAAATTCTGGTGGGAAATCACGTTTAGGGATGGGGGTTTGCAGCCCACTAATGCCTCCATAAAAAGTTTTTAGCTGAGGCATTATTTACCGAATATGCTTTGTGCCTTCTTAATCGTTTTTTCCAGATCGATCCCCTTGCCTAAAACACCTTTAAACAGGTCGCCGGTTTCTTTCAGGCGGTCTATGGTATTAAATATAGTAAAGTCTTTCATGGTTAAACCTGGCTTAACCTCGTCCCAGCTTACCGGCATCGATACCGTTGCACCGGGCTTAGGCCGCAGCGAATATGGACCAGCAATGGTAGCGCCGGGGCGGTTTTGCAAAAAATCGAGGTACATTTTACCTTTACGGTTGGCAACCATTCGCTCCAGGCTGGTGTAATCAGGGATTTGCTTATGCACAATCCCTACAATGATGCGGGCAAAAAGCTGTGATTGATCGTAAGTATATTTGGACTCCAACGGTATGTAAATATGCATCCCGGTTGAGCCTGAGGTTTTGGGGAAACACGGCACATCAATAGCATCCAGCACCTTGCGTACTTCCTGCGCTGCTTCAATCACCTGGTCAAAAGTATTCTTGTCCGGGTCAAGGTCAATCACGCAATAGTCGGGGTTATCCGGCGATTGCACGCGGCTAAACCAGGGGTTCATTTCAATGCAGCCAAGCGATGCCATCCAAAGTAAATAAGATTCATCCGAGCCTACCAAATATTCCTTGTGTTCCCCATCACTGGTGGTGTACGGAAAAGTTTTGGTCACCCAGTCGGGCGCTTTACCTTTTATATCTTTCTGGTAAAAACTCGATCCGTGTATCCCATTCGGAAAACGGTTGAGCGACATCGGGCGATCCTTCAGATAAGGCAAAATATAATCAGCCACCTGGTAATAATAGTTAAACATATCGCGCTTGGTAACGCCATCTTCGGGCCAGTAAACCTTACTTAAATGAGTAAATTTTAAATCGTGCCCGCAAATCTTTCTAACCTGCGTTTCTTCGGTCGGGTTAAGCAGTGTTCTTCGCTCCATTTCTTTGGGTGGTTTAATGGCTTTGGCATGTTTGCTTTCGGATTGTTGTTCAACTTCGGTAACGGCTTCGGCTGTTTCTTCCGGTCGCTCCAGTACAACGTCCTTCGCTTTCTTATCTATCCGCATACCCTGGAAAGATGCCTGGCGAAAAACACCATCACTGGTAACCTCGGCAAAAGCCACCTCTCCTACCAGTTCCGGTTTAAGCCAGGTAGGTTTAGCCCCCATCCTTTGCGGGCGGAAACGTGAGGGCTTATCTACATCCGGAATAACATCAAACGGGCTCTCATCGGTAATGAGGGGCTTAAATTGCTCCATCATTTCTTTCTGTAGTTTATCAGAAAAACCCGTACCTACCTTACCCACGTACTTAAGTTCGCCCTGATCGTAAACGCCCATAATCAATGCACTAAATGCCTTGCTGGTACCTGCATTTTTGGTAAAACCGGCAATAATTACTTCCTGGCGTTTGTGCGCTTTGATCTTCAGCCAATCCTTAGAGCGCAAGTCTGAAGTATAAGTGCTACTGGCTTTTTTGGCTATGATACCCTCCAACCCCATCTTTTCAGCGGCATTAAAAAACTCGGTACCGCTTGCCCGAAATACCTGACTGATGCGGATCCGGTCATCATCTGTTGGGATTACCTGTTGCAGGATAGCCTGCCGTTCCGTCAGTGCCAGCTCCATCAGGTTTTTGCCTTCGTACCACAGTATATCGAATACGTAAAAAACGAGTTCGCCATCAGCTTCACTTCGCCAGTTTTGCAATGCGCCGAAATCTGAAATGCCTTTATCGTTTAATACCAGTATCTCGCCATCAACAACAGCGTTAAATTTCCATTTTTTAAGCAGGTTATGGATAGGATAAAATCGCTCATTGAATGGGATATTATTGCGGGAAATCAATTCGGCATCATCATTATTAATTACTCCAACAGCCCGGTAACCATCCCATTTCACTTCATAAACCCAATCGGGGTCATCAAAAGGCTCATCAACCAATGTGGCTTTCATTGGCTTAACACCAGTTGGAATTTTGGATTTGGGTGCTTTTTTAAGAAGGGCTTCTACATCAACTTCATCCGTATCATTGTCCTCATTTTCATCAGCAATCAGTACTTCGGGTTTAGTTGGGGCTTTTTTTTTACTTTTCTTATCAGCTTTCTCTACCTCTTCTTCATGTCCGTGCTGCCAAACTTTTTCGCCTGTTTTTTCCATTTGCGGGATGGTTTTGCCTGAAAGCACCGATTTATCTTTCTTAGTAATATCCTTATCGCTGGCAAACTCATCGTTATGTTTAATCAGCAGCCAGGCGTTTTCGCCCATGCCGTGGGTTTTCACTAAAGCAAATTCGCCGTCCAGTTTTTCGCCATGTAGTTTTATTTTGAGCGAACCCGATGCAAGTTGTTTAAGCAAATGCTTTTCCTGTGCTTTTTTACCCTTAATTTCTTCTATCGGCTCATATGTACCCTGATCCCATACAATTACGGTACCCCCGCCGTATTCACCTTGCGGGATAATGCCCTCAAAATTGCGGTAATCAAACGGGTGGTCTTCCACCATCATGGCCAGGTGCTTCTCTTTGGGGTTGAGTGAAGGGCCTTTAGGCACCGCCCAGCTTTTTAATACGCCATCCATCTCCAGCCTAAAATCATAATGCAGCCTGCTTGCATCATGTTTCTGGATCACAAACATCAAATGATCTTTATCCTTACTTCTTCCGGCTTTGGGTTCCGCGGTCTTGGTAAAGTCCCGTTTCTCGGCATATTTTTCCAGGCTCATAGCTAATTATTTTTTGAGATGTTTGCCAACTGCTTTGGCCGAATTGCCAACTGCTTTAACTGCTGTTTTTAGTTGCTCTGCACTCACACCAAACTTTTTAGACCAATATTGAACTTCATAATCCTCACTCACGTTGATTAGATCGCTGTCCGGGCTACCGGTTTTTGCCTTATTGTCCATCTTAATTTATAATTGATTTATTATCACCTAACAACACAATCAAGTGTTGGTTTGCCGTGCGGTAGAAAGAAATAAGCCCCGAACTAATTTTTGATGCCTGGCATTTTTTAACCCTGAAAGCTTTATGGACGATTTCGTCCCTGTTTCTGTTTCACTTTTCGATATGGAACGCGTTTATGGTTCAATTTCTCCCGTTGATAGTGAAGCGGATTTAACTTTACAGCTATTCCCGAATAACCACTCACTTAAACAATCATATAAATGGATCACAATAAGGATTATGCGTTTGCTTCCGGCGGAATAATCTGGAAAATTATTGATCGCCCTAAGTTTGAGGCTCAAAGTTTAAGGTATAAAATACTTTTAGTTTTTGCGCTGATGATGTTGTGCTGGTTGCCAATCGCACTGCTTTCCTTGTCCACATTGGGTTTGCAGAAGTTTTATCTCCTCTTTATTCGCGATATTTCTACACATGTGCGTTTTTTACTGGTACTCCCCATTTTTCTTTTTGCGCGGCGTTCCATTAATAATAGCTTCAATCACGCGGTATCTTTTTTCTACGAGACCAAAATAGTGGACGATACCAATAGCAATGAATTTGAACGGCTAATCAACAAGATTGAGAAACTGAAAACTTCCGGTTTTGTAGACTTTTTAATTATCCTGCTGGTTTACCTCTTATTTTTTGTCCAGGAACGAAGCAGGGTTAACAACGTTGCTAATTATGCCCCCTGGCATTTGTTAAACAACCATATAAGCCCAGCCGGCTGGTGGTACCTGCTGGTAAGTTTACCTATATTCCAGATGCTGCTTTACCGTTGGATCTATACCATTTTTTTGTGGATCTATTTTTTAAGCTCGATTTCCAAAATCCATCTTAACCTGTCATCGCTTCACCCGGATGGTGTAGCTGGGCTTGGTTTTTTGCGATACACACAGCTTAGTTTCTTCCCGGTAGCCCTCGCCCTTTCGGCACTTACCGCAGGTATTACAAATAACCTGATCATTTTTTCGGGGATCTCCCTTACCGATTATAAAATAGCGCTTGGTACTGTTTTAGCGCTGTCAATATTGCTGTTTATTTTACCGCTGTTACTCCTCCTGCCTTTATTAGCCAAAGTAAAACGGAAGTATTTTATGCAGTACAGTTCAGAATCGTGGCCTATTGCACGGGCATACGAAAAGGAACTTGATGCCTTTTATAAAACCGGAGAAGACAAACCTGATGCCTCATGGCATGTTGACCTGATTGGAAGTTTTGAACAAACACAGCAAATGAAAATAAGCCTTGTAGATAAAAGCATTTTACTTGCTTTTATAGCGGCTATTATTATTCCATTTTTGCCCGTAGTAGCGCAGCAAATACCATTGAAACAAGTATTTTTTGATGTTGTAAGCAAGGTTTTGGGATAGGCATAATTGATTTATTGACCAAACCAGTAATCCTAATCTTTCTTAAAAAGGCCTAAAATTCGGGCGACTGATCAACGGTGAAAACGACCAGGGGATTGAGCTTAAAATAATAAGCAAAGCTATTGTGAACCAAATAGCCATTGTTTTAAACCGTTCAACATCCGTTGTTTTGCGTTTGGCTCTGGCAGAGCCAATTGTAATGACGGTTATCCCTATCAGCATCATGGTAACGTGCTCCATGCCGAAAAACCGGACTGCACGTTCATGCACAGCAACACTAAAATGGTGTAAAAAATAACCCGCTATAGGGCTAATAATATAAAGCCAAATACCCAATACCAATTGGATATGAGCTATTGTAGCCGTTATATGCCTTACAGCATTATCGAACCTTAAATAAGGTTTGTGAAGCAGCCAGCCGCGATAAGCAAGAACTATAGCAAAAATAAGGCTGCTTAATACTAACCAACGCGTTAGTGAATGTAAGGCTAATAAGGTTGTGTACATATTAAGGAGACGATTGTGCCGCTAAGATATTTTAACTGATGCAAATAAAAAAGGCACCACATTGTGGTGCCTTTAAAACTTATTGAGGTTAAAGCCTCAAAACGATTTGTAATTAAGCAATATCAAACCTATCAAGGTTCATCACTTTAGTCCATGCTTTTACAAAGTCGCTCACAAATTTCTCCTGCAAATCTGAGCTTGCATATACCTCGGCAACAGCTCTTAATTCGGAGTTAGAACCGAATACCAGATCGGCACGGGTAGCAGTCCATTTTACTTCGCCGGTAGCGCGGCTGGTACCTTCATAAATTTCCTGTTCATCTGATACGGCCTTCCAGGCAGTGCCCATATCGAGCAGGTTAACAAAGAAATCATTGGTCAATACACCAGGGCGCGAAGTAAATACGCCGTGCTGCGAACCATCGAAATTTGTACCCAATACACGCAAGCCACCTAATAATACAGTTAACTCTGGTGCTGTAAGCGTAAGCAGATGTGCCTTATCTATTAATAAAGCTTCGGTAGATACAGCATGCTTTGTTTTACGGTAATTGCGGAAACCATCAGCAAGCGGCTCCAGATAGTCGAATGATTCTACATCGGTTTGTTCCTGCGATGCATCCATACGGCCTGCTGTAAAAGGCACTGTGATGTTATGCCCGGCATCCTGAGCTGCTTTTTCAACAACTGCACTACCTGCCAGAACGATTAAATCGGCCAGTGAAACTTTTTTACCATCGGTTTGCGCTCCGTTAAATTCATTTTGAATCCCTTCAAGTACATTCAATATTTTATGTAATGACACAGGATTATTTACCTGCCAGTATCTTTGCGGAGCTAAGCGGATACGTGCACCATTGGCACCACCACGCTTATCTGAACCACGGAATGTTGAAGCCGAAGCCCAGGCCGTAGAAACCAGCTCAGACACGCTTAAACCTGATTGCAAAATTTTAGCTTTCAGTCCGGCAATATCATTTTCGCTTACCAATGCATGGTTAACTGCAGGGATAGGATCTTGCCATAACAGTTCTTCCTGCGGTACATCCGGGCCCAGGTAACGCTCACGCGGACCCATATCACGGTGTGTTAGTTTATACCAAGCACGTGCAAAAGCATCAGAAAATGCTTCATGATCTTCTAAAAAGCGTCTTGATATTTTTTCGTATTCCGGGTCAAACCTTAAGGCAAGATCGGTAGTCAGCATCGTTGGTTTATGCTTTTTAGAGCCATCATAGGCATCCGGGATAATATCGCCTGCGTCTTTAGCTACCCATTGGTGAGCACCCGCCGGGCTTTTGGTTAATTCCCATTCAAAGCCAAACAGGTTTTCAAAAAAGTTATTGCTCCATTGAGTAGGTGTTGTAGTCCAGGTTACTTCCAAACCGCTGGTAATGGTATCAGCTCCTTTACCTGCACCATAGCTGTTGCTCCAGCCAAAGCCCTGTAATTCAATACCAGACGCTTCAGGTTCTTTGCCCACATTATCGGCAGAGGCCGCACCGTGGGTTTTACCAAAGCTATGGCCACCGGCTATTAAAGCAACGGTTTCTTCATCATTCATCGCCATGCGGCCAAATGTATCACGGATATCTTTGGCTGACATCACAGGATCGGGGTTACCATCCGGGCCTTCTGGATTTACATAAATTAAGCCCATTTGCACAGCAGCCAACGGTTTCTCCAGGTTACGGCTGTGGATATCGCCATCAGCATCATCGTCTGATACCAATACACCATGACCTTCAACCACACCCGGGTCGCCATGCGCATAACGGATATCGCCGCCCAGCCAGGTGGTTTCAGAACCCCAGTATACAGATTCGTCTGCTTCCCAGGCATCAACACGACCACCTGCGAAACCAAAAGTTTTAAAACCCATTGATTCGAGGGCGATGTTGCCGGTAAGTATTATTAAATCGGCCCATGAAATTTTGCGACCATATTTTTGTTTGATAGGCCAAAGCAAGCGACGTGCTTTATCAAGGCTTACGTTATCCGGCCAGCTGTTAAGGGGCGCAAAACGCTGCAAACCGGCCCCTGCCCCACCACGACCATCGGTAACGCGATAAGTACCGGCACTGTGCCATGCCATACGTACAAATAAACCACCGTAATGGCCAAAATCGGCAGGCCACCAGTCCTGCGAATCGGTCATTAATGCATGAAGGTCTTGTTTTACTGCTTCCAGATCGAGGCTTTTAAAAGCTTCCGCGTAGTTAAAATCTTCACCCAACGGGTTTGATAATGCAGAATGCTGGCGAAGGATGTTCAGCTTTAACTGATTTGGCCACCAATCGTGGTTCCGGGTGCCGCCACCGCCAACATTTTGCTTCAAATCGCCATTAAAGAATGGGCATTTACTGATGTCATTTGATCCGTTTTCCATATTTTATAGGTTTATATTTTAAATCACCTTAAGTGTTTTATTGATATAAAATTACGGCATTGGATATAACAATCACAATCATTTAATTCTATACCGAATAACTAAAAACTATAGGATGACATTTGAAATATAGATATTGCAAATCAAATCTTTGTTAAGATGATTTTAAATAACATAGTTTTTTTATTACTTCTCCTGATGCGCCTTTATTAATGCCAGAAAACCTTTACCGGCAGCCCTGTTAGCCGCATGCAGCTGTGTAAAGCTGAGCGGCGTAAGGGTAATACGATCTTTATCATAAACAGCTACTTCGCCTTTTTGCATGGCGGTTTCAAATAACACAAACAAGGTTACACGGTCATCATCTTCTTCAACCACAAAAGCGGGGCTGTATTTACCTTTTTCTTTAACATAGAGTAGTACCGGCCGCCAGGTGGTTTCGGCATCTTCGAGGTCGAGCGTGTCAGCAGCCAGTAATTTGAGTTGGTTTAGCGAGGGTACAAACTTTAATATAATATCCTCAACCTGCTCGCGGATGGTGGCCACTACAGCAATACGCATCAGCAGGCCCAAAAACAAAATAATGAGGATGATGAGTATAATAGCAAATATGGTGAGTGTGAGCTCGCCCAAAACGTGCGCTACGCCAATTTTATGCGCCACCGGGGCTATAATTTTGGTAAATACGCCAACAATTTTTGCAAACACATACAATACAATGGCAAGCGGTATGGCAAGTGCCAGGCCGCGCCCTAAAGCTTTTTTAAATGCGTTTAACATAATGTATTGGGTTATAAATAATGTGGTAAGCTATTAATTGTTATTGTTTTGTTTCGGGGAATTAAGGGCCCGGATATTAACAGGTAATAAATTCTTGAGGTTATGAATCAAATTTAATTAATGGAATATGTGCTACTACATGATACCGAACTCCTGATGTTGCAATTTTAAAAATGGAACAAAATTATAATCAAAAGTTTCGGTTAATGATTGGTACAGAAAACAAACACCATCACATCAAAAAAAACACCTGCAAGTTAATAACCTGAAGGTGTTTGATTTTTTCGAAAAATGAAGGGAATAATATTAATTTCCGGCTTCTACCGGCGCTTTATAATTTTTATGGATGCGGCCTTTCAGCACATCTTCCCAGTCTATTAATGGGTAAATGTTGTTCTTTTTGGCCTGATCATCAAACAAAGCTTTTAGCTCGTTTAACTTCTCGGGATATTTTGCGGCAACATTTACGCGCTCGTTAAAATCGGTACGTAAATCGTACAGTTCCCAAACATCATTATCGAAGTTATTGCCACCTGCCGGTGCAGTGTAAGTTGTTTGTTTGGTGAGATCATTAAAATCAGGATGGTGGTATACCTCTGCCTTCCAGCCATCTTTATAGATAGACCGTGAACCGAAAATATAATAATATTGTGTTGTATGTTTTGATGGCGCGGCTGAATTATCAAACGAATAAACCAATGACGTACCCTGTAGTGTATCCTGCTTTATGCCTCTAATATATTCCGGATTTTTGATCCCCAGAAATTCTAAAGTAGTTGGCAAAATATCATTCACATGGCCGTATTGTGTACGGATACTACCACCGTCTTTAATCGTTTTAGGATAGTAAACAATCAATGGATTGCGTGTACCACCTTCAGAATTGGCATCCTGTTTCCAGTATTTAAACGGCGTATTGGCTGCCTGTGCCCAGCCTAAAGGATAATTGGCCTGCGTACCTTCGGGTGCACCAATCTCCCCTATTTTTTCGAGGTTATGTTTGATGTTTTCTTCCTGTGTAGATGATTGCAGGAATACCTGGCGGTCGATATCGCCATTCAAAGTCCCTTCTTTACTGGCGCCGTTATCACCTATAATTACAAATATTAACGTGTTATCCAACTGGTGACTTGTTTTCAGGTAATCAACCAAACGGCCAACCTCGTGGTCTGCATAGGTTAGGTAACCAGCATAAACTTCCATAAAACGGGCGTACAATTTCTTTTCATCCGCAGGTAGCTTATTCCATGCTGTTACGTTGGGGTTACGAGCCGGCAATACCGCATTAGCCGGGATAATGCCCAATTTTTTCTGCCTGGCAAATACCTTTTCACGAAACTCATCCCAACCACCATCAAACTGGCCTTTGTACTGGTCGCTCCACTCAGTAGCCACCTGGTGCGGGGCATGGGTTGCAGCTGGTGCATAGTATAAAAAGAAAGGCTTATCGGGCGCTACTTTACGATGTTTGGTGAGGTAGCCAATCGCTTTATCAGTGATCTGCTCCTCCAAATGGCGGCCATCAGGTGTTACGTGCTGGTTATCCTCAACCAGATCTGGTTTGTATTGATCTGTCTGCGAACCCAGGAAACCAAAGAAATGATCGAAACCCTTACCCAGTGGCCAGCGATCAAACGGACCGGCATCTGTAGCATCTTCATCAGGTGTTAAACCATACTTACCGGCAGCAAAGGTGCTGTAGCCATTCTCGCGCAGAATTTCGGCAACTGTACCTTTATCAGATGGGATCCGCCCATCCCAACCCGGGAAACCAGCCGACATCGCCGTATGGGCAAAACCGCCCATGTGTACATAGTGATGGTTTCTGCCCGTTAACAACGCAGCACGGGTTGGCGCGCAAATACCAGCCGTATGGAAATTGGTATAACGCAAACCCTGACTGGCCAGCGTATCAAAAACAGGCGTTTTAATGATGCCGCCAAAGGTAGATGACGCACCAAAACCAACATCATCCAATATAATCCAGACAACGTTTGGGGCTCCTTTGGGTGCTTTAACGGGCGTGGTCCAGGCTTCTTTGGAGTCGCCGAGGGTTTTGCCAATCTGCCCCTTAAATGGCTCTTGTTGCTGCGTTACGTTTTGCGCAGATACATAGCCAATCGAAATTAACCCTGCCGTGAGCAGGGTTAACTTTCGTTTCGCATTTTGTGATAAATAATTCATTTTATGGTCGGTTGTTTTTAGCTTGATTGTACGGTTGAAAGCTGATAGGTTGTAACTTCTTTTGGCTTATCGTTTTGAGGTAAGGTAATGGCCTTAACCGGATCATCTAAACGCACCATCGGCCCATCGGCAGCCAGCTCACTACCCTCTACCTTCGATTTAAAGATTGGCCATAGCAATTGCGCATACCATTGGTCGCCCTCGTAATGTGAAATACCGTAGGCTTTAGGATACTGGCGGGAGATATGCGCTGTACCGAAAATAATATCCCAGATAAAGAACATGTTACCGAAGTTGCCCTTGTAATAGCCGATACCATCATCGGTACTTGCTGCGTGGTGTGCATGGTGCGTAGCGGGGGTTGATATGGTACGCTCCAATACCCAGGCAATTGGGTTAAGCCACTTAATCTGGTAAAAAGGTTTATCCCACGGGATGCTCGAGTGCGCTAATGTGGTGATTGTACCTTTAATAGCCCGGATCACTACAGCCGGGATACCCAGACCGAGGTAAACCAAAGCAGTGGTTAAATAGATCTGCGAGAAGAACAGGGTATACAACAGATTCTGCCTGCTGGCCATGGCCATACCCATATACGATGCCGAGTGGTGCGTACGATGGAAACGCCATAACCAAGGAATCTCATGGTGCAAACGGTGGTACCAGTATTGCGTTAAATCATCGGCAATGGCAATAATAGCGCATCCCCAGAAGAAAGGAACCCAGTCAAAAGCGTTTTTTAATCCAGGTAAGGCCAGCGGTAAAAACTTTAATCCGAAATAGGCAAATGCGGGCTGCACAACCAGTCTTGGTAAGGTAAAGCAGGCAATATCAACCCAGCGTTCGTTTTTAGGCCATTTGCCCCGGTAAAGGCCAAATGAAAATTCTAATACCCCGATAAAAAATACCAGGAAAGGGAAACCTAAACTGTTCAGGTTCTCTATACCCTTTTTTACAAATTCAATCGTTGCTTCCATTGTTCAATGTGTTTTTCTTGTTTTCAGATTTTACGTTCTCTTTTTCATGTTGCTTTTTTTCCCAGGGGCGTTGGCCGCTTACGTAAAAAGTTGCGAACATGAGCGCGATGGGTAGTATGTAGATAAAGAGGCTCAGAATTACATTCCTTACTATCCTATCTTTGGTTTCAACTGCCATTTTCATAGTATGTCGGTTTTAATTTGGTTTCGAAATTTGTTGAGGTTCTTTATGCTTACCGGTCAGCAGCTTTTGCGTAAGCCACAGGCCACCGAAAATGATTATGAAGGGTACCAGTGTAATTACAATACCAACCAGTATTTTTTTCCCAATAATTGATACATCTGTTAGTGTCATATAATTAATTTTTTAATGGTTACAGATTTTGATTAATAGCCCGGGTTTTGTTTCAGCAGCGGGTTTAACTGCACTTCTACCAATGGAATAGGGAACAGGATGTTTTTTGAACTCGCTGCCGATTTTGCCGGGAGTTTATGCACAGCAGTCAATAAAGCCGTTTCGCCCTGACGAACCAGATCAAACCAGCGGTTTCCTTCCTGAATAAATTCTTTTCTCCGCTCCAGAAAAACAGAATCACGGAAACTGGCCTGGCTTAAACCGGCAGTAAGGTTTGCTATACCCGCCCTTGTACGAACCTTATTAATAGAGGCATAAGCATCCGGTGTTGGCGCACCGTTTAGTTCGTTTTGCACTTCAGCATACAGCAGCAATACATCCGAATAACGGATAACCGGGTAATTGATTCCGCTTTGCGCCTGTGTGGTTAATGGCGTTAAGCTATAATCCACAAACTTGTTATAGTATGGGGTATAGGCGTTGTTATAAACCACAGTTTGGCCGGTAGCGGCATTATAAACACTACTGTAGAAAGTAACAGCCCGGCGGGTATCGTTGGCGCTGTATAATTTGTAAACGCTGCTATCGGCTGGGATATCTATCGGGAAAGTGGCTGTGTTGAAGGATACAAAACTCTGACTGAGGTACTGTGTACTGTTTACCGCACCCAGATTGGTTTCGAACTGTACCGAGAAGATATGCTCTACCCCATTTTTGGTAGGTTTCTGAAAAGCATCCCTGAAATTGGGGAACAGCGCATAACCATATCCGCCATTAATAACCGTATTCAATTGTGTCAATGCATTGGCCCATTGTTTACGGGTTACATAAACCTTAGCCAGTAAAGCATGTGCAGCACCGCCTGTAGCGCGGCCAATGTTGGCACCGGTATAGCTTTTAGGCAGGTTGGTGGCGGCCTTTAAATCGGTGATAATCTGGCTGTAAACGGTATCGATGTTGGTGCGCGGTACCTGTAAGCTGCTCAAATCAATGCTGGTTGGGTTGTGCAGTATTAGCGGCACATCGCCATACAAGCGTACCAGGTTAAAGTAAAGTAGTGCCCTGATGAATTTGCTTTCGCGAACCAAACGTGCGTTGGTAGCCGTATCCATTTGAATGGCCGGGATATTATCTATAGCGATATTAGCACGGTTAATGCCGTAATAAAGCTGCTGCCAAACTTTTTGGATGCGGCTGTTTGACGATATATACGTCTCTGTACCTAATGCCCTTACATCGGGGTTGGTATTACTTGGGCTATAGATCTGATCGTCGCCTGCGTTATCGGTCAGCAAGTTAAGCTGACGTCCATACAATGGAAAATCTCCGGCAGGGTCACTATTCAATGTACTGTAAACCGCGTTAACTGCCGAGTTAGCATCAGATGCCGTTTTGTAGAATTGTGATGATACGATAACCGAGTCGGGGTTCTCGTTCAGTTTTTTGCACGACGATAATGTGCCTATAATTGCCGCCGTAAGTAGTAATATTTTATATGTTGGTTTCATGATTGTCGGTATTAAAAAGTAACATTAAGGCCAGCCAGGAACGTGCGTACCGATGGATAAGTGCCATAGTCTATCCCCTGCTTGGTGTTGTCGTTATCGTAGAAATTCACTTCCGGATCCTGGCCTGTGTATTTGGTGATGGTTACCAGGTTTTGAGCCGATACATAGATCCTCAGCTGTTTGGCATGGATGGCCGAAAGCGCGCCGCCTTTAAGCGTATAGCCAAATGAAGCGTTCTTCAGTTTCAGGTACGATGCATTTTCGATGTAGCGGTCGGTAACCTGCGGAACCGGTGAGTTAGTTGCCCTTGCAACCGTTCCGTTTGGATTTTCGGGGCTGTAACGGTTCAACAAAGTGGCCGAGGCGTTGAGCGATAATGTTGGACGTTCTAAACTCTGTTTTAACAGGTTAAACACCTTGTTGCCATACGATCCCTGGAAGAATACCGACAGGTCGAACTGTTTATAAGTAAATGTATTGGTAAAGCTGCCTGTAAACTTAGGCTGTGCACTGCCCAGGTTATGTTTATCGGCAGTGGTAATTTTGCCATCGCCGTTGGTATCAACATATTTGGTATCGCCAACTTGCTGCGGTACACCTGCCAGGAGCGGTACGCCTTTAGCAATATCACTGGCGGTTAACAAGCCATTGGTATTATATCCCCAGAAAGTACCAACCGGCAAACCCTTCTGCACAATTACCGGCGACACCTGCCCGGTTGGTGCTATCGGGAAATAACTGGTAATACCCGGCCCCAGGTTTAATACCTTGTTACGGTTAATAGCAAATACGATGTTAGATTTCCAGCTGAAACTTGCTGATTTAATGTTATCGGTATTAATACCCAACTCAATACCCTTGTTTTCTACACTACCCACGTTCTCCAGTTCGCTGGCGTAACCAGTGTATAATGGCAGTGGTACGTTAAGCAGCAGGTCGCTTGTTTTTTTGTAGTATGCATCGAAGGTTAGGCTGATGCGATTGTTGAAGAAACCTACATCAAAACCTGCATCATATTGTGTGGTAGTTTCCCATTTTAAATCGGGGTTGGCCAGTTGTATGGGTGCAATACCTGTAACCAGTGTGCTGTTGAAATAGTAATTGGTTGGCGCTAATGAAGCCAGTGAACTGTATGGTGGCACTTCGGAGTTACCGGTTTTACCTGCGCTTAAGCGGATCTTTAAATCGTTAACCGTTTTAGTGGCCGATTTAAAGAAGTCTTCCCTGGCAGCATTCCATGAGAAACCTACCGACGGGAAATACCCCCATTTGTTATTGGCTCCCAGTTTTGATGAACCATCTGCACGCTCAGACAGGGTTAAGTTATACTTGTGCTGATACGAATAATTGATCCTGGCCAGGTATGAGTTTAATGCAGAACTATTACTGCTTGACGCTGGCAGATTGGCAACACCGGCGTAAGATAGGTTATGATACGATGTTAAATCGTTCGGAAACTTTTGCGCACTGGCAACAGATGATTCGTTCTTTGAATACTGGGTAGTATAACCCGCCAGCACATTCAGGAAATGATCTTCGTTAAAAGTATGGGTATAGGTTAATGTGTTTTCATTTAACCAGCTTAATGAGTTACCCGAGCCAATAGAGGCATAACCACTGGTTGCATAACCATTTGATGCACCAGCCGGTGAGCCGGTAAATGATGGTGCATAATAATCCTGCGCAGTATTTAACAGGTCTACACCACCGGTTATCTTCAATACCAGGTCGCTGCCAAATTTGTATTCCCCGGCTACATTACCCAGTATACGGTTTAAGGTAGTTTTATTAGTGGTGGCAGTAATATCCTGCAATGGATTGGTTGGCGTTACGTTGTAAGGATTGGTGGTATTGTAAGTGCCATTGGCATTATAGATAGCTGCAATTGGCGATGTTAGCAGCAGGTTGGAGTAGGCACTGCTAAAATTAATGCTGTTATAAGCACTGCCGTACAACTTATTCTCTAATGATTGGCTACCGAACAAGTTGGTAGAGATCTTAAAGTTATCGGTTACGTTTTTTTCATAATTAACGCGTGCCGAATATCTTTTAAAGCCTGTGTTCTGCACCGTTCCTTGCTGGTTAAAGTAATCGCCAGAGATTAAGTAACGGGATCTTTCATCACCGCCAGAGATGGTTAACTCATCATTTAAAACCGGGGCACTGCGCAAAGCAGAATTTTGCCAGTCGGACCCTGCACCCACAGCCGCAATCTGGCTGGCGCTGAAAGTTTTGGCTACACCATCGCTCAGGTTAATATCGTTTACTAACTGTTCCCACTGCGAACCATTTAGCAGGTCAAGCTTTTTAGCTACCCGCTGTGTACCGTAATAGGTATTGAAATTGATATTGCTCGTACCTTTTTTACCGCGTTTAGTTGTGATAATTACCACACCGTTAGCACCATGCGAACCGTAAATAGCTGTAGCCGAAGCATCTTTTAAAACCTCGATAGACTCAATATCATTTGGGTTGATGGTTGATAACGCATTTACACTCGTGCCGTTAGAGCCCACATTGGCATTGTCATTATTGTTATAGATAATAAAGCCATCAATCACATATAAAGGCGCGTTACCGAAGGATATAGAGTTACCTCCCCTGATACGAATATTGGCCGTACTACCCGGCTGACCGGAATTTTGGGTTACTGCAACGCCCGATACTGAACCTTGCAGCAAGTTATCGAAAGTAGCTACCGGCTGAGCCAGAATGTTTTTGGGCACAGAACCGATTGAGCCGGTTACATCGCTCTTTTTCTGTGTACCGTAACCAACTACAACCACATCGTTCAGCTGGTTAATATCTTCTTTTAAGTAAATAGTAATGGGGCTGCCATTGGCAACAACCTCTTGTTTTACATAACCTATAAAGGTGATGGTTAATGTATAGGGGAATTTTTGACCGGTTATAAAGCTGAACTTTCCGTTGGCATCGGCTGATACCGAGTGTGTTGTTCCGTTGATGGAAAGTGTTGCGCCAGGTAATGGCCTTTTAGTAGTGGCATCGAGCACCGTACCATGCAAGGTTGAATTGATGAGCGGCTGCGTTGTTTGTTGAGCGGTTGCCAGCTGTATCCACAAAGCATAGATCAGCATTAACACCCCACTCTTTAAGTAGAAATGTTTCATTAGAAATTAAAATGTAATAAGTGAATTCACAGCATGACCAATGGCCCTACCGTAAAAAAATCAAGAAATATGTTTGGGAAAAAGAACTGCTATCAGGACGATATGGCAGTATTAGCAACAACAGCTACAACAGATAGGAAGTACAGAGGCAAGATGTTTGACGTTTTGGGGCTCAACGGCAAAGGGCGAAAAGGAGGACGGTTGAAACGTTGATAACCGCCTCTGTATAAGTACATTTGTTTTCATAAATCAAATGTAGATAAATTCTATAGAATTAGTATACATTATTTATACTTTTAATAAATAATTGATAAATAGATCACTTAAATAAAATTTTTGAAAAAAAACGAGCCGCATTAAACACATAAATATGATTATGCTTTTTTGAAGAGTTAAATATCAAATGAAATAAAATCAAGAGTGGCTCAATTATTACACTGAATTTGTCCATAAATTATTTGGTGGACCAGAATTTATGCCAACTTCGTCATTGCATGGATCGCTCATTCTATCCGGATGCTCTTATGCTTACAACTTAAAACGAAAAAAGCCTGTAAATTTTTGATTCACAGGCTTTTGTTACTTTTGATAGTACTTTTGGCGGTGAGGGAGGGATTCGAACCCTCGGTACAGTTTCCCGTACGTCAGTTTAGCAAACTGATCCTTTCGGCCTCTCAGGCACCTCACCTTTTTTGTTTTAAGTACTATCCCCCGTTTTGGGTCTGCAAATATAGTAAAACAGAAAACGCCGCAAAATAAATTTTCAGATTTTTAATAATCAATTCGCACGTGGTATATGCTCATGAGCATTTTTTTGAAAATATCCTTAATGGTTTGCAGGTCTTTCAGGGTGATGTCGCTATCGTTAAGTTGCCCCTGATCAAGCTTATAGCTCACAATCCGGTCGACCAGATTACTGATAGATTGGGCATCCGGCTCGCGTAAAGATCGTGAAGCAGCTTCTACAGAATCTGCTAACATTAACACCCCGGTTTCTTTAGAAAACGGTATCGGGCCCGGATAACGGAAGATATTTTCGTCAATTCCCTTCTCAGGATAGTTCTTTAGGAACGATTGATAGAAGTAATCCACCCTCGTATTGCCATGATGCGTGCGTATAAAGTCGATCACAATCTCCGGCAAACCATGTTTCCGCGCCAGCTCTGCCCCTTTACTTACGTGGCGGATGATGATCTGGGCGCTTTCCTCATAAGGCAGCTTATCATGCGGGTTAAAGCCCGAGCTTTGGTTCTCTATAAAATACAGTGGATTTTCCAGCTTACCAATATCATGGTACAAGGCCCCTGCCCTAACCAGTAAGGCATTACCGCCAATACTGTAAATTGCATTCTCGGCCAGGTTGGCTACCTGTAACGAGTGCTGAAAGGTTCCCGGCGCACTAAAAGCAAGCTCTCGCAATAACGTGGCGTTGGTATTGGTCAACTCTATCAGCGTAATTTCTGATGTAATACCAAATACACGCTCGAACGCATAAATAAGCGGGTAAGCCAGCAAGGTTAATAATACACTTACTACAAACGGAAAGAAATCCATCCAGTCGATAGCCAGGAAACTACCCTCGCGGATGAAAGAGATCCCCAGAAACGCTATAAAATAGTTGAAAGTGATTATGGCTGCCGATGTTAAAAACTGATCTCTTCTGATCAGGTTTTTGATGCTATAAATAGCCACCATACCAGAACTGATCTCAAAAAAGGCAAACTCGAAGCTATTGGGCACAAAGAAACCCGCAACCATTATTACCAGTAAGTGGATGTTTAATGCCAGGCGGGTATCAAACAGTATCCGGATAATAATAGGGACTATACAATAAGGTATATAATATAAATTAGGCAGCTGCAGCCTGATAGCCCACGAAAGCGTGGCCAGCATGGCCGTAATTACCAGCAAAATAAGCCCTACAAGGCGGTTATCATAATAAATATCTTTTCGAAACAGGTAAAGGAAAACGATAAGCAGCGTTATTACTATTGAAACCAGTAAAAACTGGCCCAGCAGCACCAGGCTACGATTGCCATTGATACGCGCGTTATCTTCAAAAGCTTTTTTATAGGATTCGAGCTTTTGATATACATCATTATTAATAACCGAACCTTTAATTACAATTACCTCACCCTTTTGCACCATACCACTTGTTTCCGATAAGCCCTCGAGCACTTCCTTTTCTAAGCGGTTGGTTAGCTTGTCATCATAAATGAGGTTATTTTGCACCCGGTTTTGCAGCATATTCAGCAGAAATGCTTTATCGAGCGTTGTTGTATTCAGTACTTTTTCGCAATAGGCAAGCGCCTGTTCTTTAGTATATAGGTCGGCTGTATTCTTCTCGCTGGCTACGTTATGGTTGAGTATGGTAACCGGGTAGTTATCTGCATTATGCTGATATTTAACATTCAGGGTCAATACGCCTTTATCATAAATATCGCCCAACAGGTTAAGGCCAACGGTTAGGTAACGGGGTTTAAGATGATCGTTTATGCCGGCATCGTGCCATTTAATTTCAAAATCATTTTTAAAGCCGTCTTCCTGCTCTTCCTTAATATCACTATCGAGTTGGTATACCGGTTTAATGGTTTTTAATGCCGATGCTTTATCACTCTCTATCTCCTGCGTGGTTTTAAGAATGGCGAAATTGTAGGGAGAGATCAGATCCTTCTGGTTCCAAATGCGACCTTTTTCATACTCGTACCTGAATTTGGCTTGTTTGGGCAGCGTAAAAACAATTACACATATACTCGTCAGGATCATGATGACCTTCAGATTACGTGCGTATTTACGCAGAAGAGCCTTTTGGCGCGAAGATGAAAGTGTAGCCATTGAATTTATTAACCCACAAAATTAAGAAAGTTTCGCCCAATAAGTTTAAACACGTAAATTAACTATGTAAGCTATTGATACATTACGCAATCTTATCTTAGTTATTGTTTAAATACCAGTCGTAAACAATCTCAAGCCCTTGTTTAAAAGAATATTCGCATTCGTATCCAATCGTATCTTTTATTTTCTCGATACTGGCGAGCGAGTGTTTAACATCGCCCATACGTTCCTGCCGGTATGTAGGCTGCAAATCTTTGCCTGTAGTTTCCTGTAAAAGCGTAATAACACCATTTAAATCAATCTGGCTTCCGCATGCCACGTTAAATATCTCATGTTGAGCAAGCCCTGTGTACAGCATCGATTTAATATTGGCTTGTACCGCATTAGCCACAAAGGTAAAATCGCGGCTGGTTTTGCCGTCGCCATTAATAAGCGGTTGCGTACCTTCTATAAAAGCCTTGCAAAAAATCGGGATAACGGCAGCATAAGGATTATCCGGGTTTTGCTTGGGGCCAAAAACATTAAAATATCTTAAACCGATGGTATGGCATCCATATACTTTACTAAACACATCGGCATACATTTCATTAACCGCTTTGGTTACCGCATAAGGCGATAGCGGGTCGCCTTCTTCGCCTTCAACCTTTGGTAAAATTGTACTGTCCCCATAAGTAGATGATGAAGCAGCGTATATCATTCTTTTAACAGATGGGGTATCTTTAACCGCAGTAAGCATGTTTAAAAACCCGGATATATTTACGTCATTAGTAGTAATAGGATCGGCAATAGAGCGTGGTACAGAACCCAGCGCTGCCTGGTGACTCACATACTCAATACCCTGCAGGGTGGCTTTACAGGTATCCAGATCTCTGATATCACCTTCAATAAATTCGAAATTTTTGAGGCCGATAAATTCTTCTATGTTACTGTAATAGCCGTTTGATAAGTTATCGAGCACCCGTACTAAGCCTGCGCCATGGTTAATAAGATATTGTACCAGGTTACTGCCAATAAAACCGGCGCCGCCGGTTATTAAAAAAGTATGCGACGATAAATCGCCTTCGTGATACTTTGAATTATACAGGTTCATGCATTAATAAATATTAGGAAAACAGGAGCCGTAGTCTTAAATTATTTGGAATCGCATCAAGCTCAATATTACTCATATTTCTGATAATTTAATGTTATCTATAAAAACATTAATTGGCGAAATTAAAATTTTTCTTCCGCTATATTAATTATACTGTTTTATGTGTTTAATAAAAGGGGGTTATTGCTTTTATCCATCGCAACAAAAAGGCTAAATTGCGCCACCAATTTATAATACAATAAACATGAAAGATGTATATATAGTTGCTGCAACCCGTACCGCAATAGGTAGCTTCGGGGGCAGCCTTACTCCTTTTACGGCAACCCAACTGGGTGCTTTAGCTATTAAAACAGCCGTTGAAAAGGCAGGTATCAAGCCAGAGCATGTGCAGGAAGTTTATATGGGTAACGTGATGTCGGCCAATTTGGGGCAGGCACCGGCAACCCAGGCCGTGCGTTTTGCAGGTTTACCAGATATTCCGGCCACTACTATTAATAAGGTATGTGCATCGGGCATGAAAGCCATTATGCTGGCCGCCCAAAGTATTGCCCTGGGCGAACAGGATATTATTGTAGCAGGCGGAATGGAAAGCATGAGCAACGTACCTTATTATCTGGATAAGGCCCGTACCGGTTATCGCTTAGGCCACGGCCAGATTACCGATGGGCTGGTGAAAGATGGTTTATGGGATGTTTACAATGATTACCACATGGGTTCGGCAGCCGAACTTTGCGCTACCGAATGCCATATCAGCCGCGAAGACCAGGATGCTTACGCGATTGAATCATACCAGCGCTCGCAAAAAGCACAGGCAGATGGTAAGTTTTCGGCAGAGATTACTCCTATCGAAATTAAGGACAAAAAAGGAAACGTAGTTGTTTTTGATACCGACGAAGAACCTGCTACAGTTAAATACGATAAAGTACCGGGGCTGAAACCTGTTTTTGATAAACAGGGCACCGTAACAGCGGCCAATGCATCGAGCCTGAATGATGGTGCTGCTGCTTTGGTATTAATGAGTAAAGAACGTGCAGAAGCTCTCGGCGTAAAACCCCTTGCCCGCATTGTATCTTATGCCGATGCACAGCAGGCTCCCGAGTGGTTTACCACTGCTCCATCAAAAGCTATCCCGCTTGCGTTACACCGAGCAGGTTTAAGCGCTGACGAGATTGATTACTTCGAAATTAACGAGGCATTCTCTGTAGTTTCTATCGCCAACAACCAGATTTTAAAACTCGATCCGGCAAAAGTGAATGTAAACGGTGGCGCCGTGTCATTAGGGCATCCGCTGGGTGCTTCGGGTGCGCGGATTATTGTAACTTTGCTGCATGTTCTCCAACAAAACAACGCCCGCTACGGCGCTGCAGGAATTTGTAACGGCGGTGGCGGTGCCAGCGCAATGGTTATCGAAAATTTGCGTTAATAGGTTTATGATCAAACGACTGTTAATCTGTTTATTAACATTTAGTCCGGTTTTACTGTTGGCACAGGTACGGCCACAAAAAAGTGCTTATGCTACCTATCAGGATAGCCTGAAGCATCTGGGCTTTAAAATGATAAATAATGAAGAAGATCTGGAACGTAAAAACGCCAATTACGCCTTTATTAAAACCCTAACGGCAACTTTAAAGCTTCCGGGATCATTTAACTTCAAGTTCGATTCTGTTAAAACCATTAGCATTGTTACCTCGCCCGATAGCCGGTTCCGCATTTTTAGCTGGCATGTAATGAATGACGACGGTAGCTACCGTTTTTACGGCACCATCCAGATGAATACCGGCACTGCGCCGCTAGAGATGTACCCGCTGGCCGATTATTCGCCTTTTATGGCTAACCCGCAAGATACCGTAACTGATAATACACATTGGTATGGTGCGCAATACTACCAGATTATCCCGGTAGCCGCGGCTACTCCTTATTATGTACTGTTGGGATGGAAAGGCAATACCGTAAAATCGACCAAGAAAGTAATTGAGGCTTTAACCTTTAAAAACGGCAAACCCGTTTTAGGGATACCGGTATTTGCCGATAAATTAGGACCAAAGGACAGGATTGTTTTCGAATATTCGCGTCAGGCATCAATGATGTTAAAGTATATCCCCGAACAGCATATCATTGTTGCTGATCACCTCTCGCCTCCTGATAAAAGGTTTGTGGGTAAGCCTGATACCTACGGCCCCGACCTGAGTTATGATGCTTATCGCTTACGAAACGGACAATGGCAATTGCAGGAAAACATAGATTTGCGCAATGTTTCCTCGCCCGACGATACCGACATAGACCCCAAAAAACAAGCCCGGCAAGACAGGGCCGCTGCCAGCGCAGGGCATAATTAATTGATGTACATTACATTATCAGAAGTAATAGTAAGCACCAGGTGTGTTAACAGAATTAAATTTTGATTTGCGAGATTTATCCTATTTTTAGAAAATTTTTTTATAGTATTTTATGAGTACAGAACCAGAATTAGCGTTAGACCCCAATTTCATAGAACAATCGCCAAAAGGCCATCCTAAAGGGCTTTACGTATTGTTCTCCACCGAGATGTGGGAGCGGTTTAACTTTTATGGTATGCGGGCCTTGCTTACCTTGTTTCTGGTAAATGCACTTGCTTTCTCAGATAAAGACGCTGCCATTATTTACGGTGGCTTTTTGGGCCTTTGTTATTTAACCCCAATGCTGGGCGGCTACATAGCCGATCAATTTTTAGGTAACCGTAACTGTATTATTTTAGGCGGCTTTGTGATGGGCCTTGGCCAGTTGCTGATGTTTTTAAGCGGCTCGCTTTATGGAAGCAACCTCGACCTTGCCAAATTGGTAATGTGGGGAGCACTGGCCGTTTTAATATTCGGTAACGGTTTTTTTAAACCCAACATTTCATCAATGGTGGGGATGTTGTATAAAAAAGGCGATTCGCGCCTCGATTCAGCATTTACCATCTTTTATATGGGTATTAACGTAGGTGCGCTTTTAGGTATGGCTATCTGCCCGCTTTTGGGAGATGTTAAACATGGCGAAATACGTGTTGTAGAAGCTTTTAAATGGGGTTTCCTGGCAGCAGGTTTAGCCATGACCTTAGGAACCGTGTTATTTATTTTTCTTAAAAATAAATATGTAACCGCTCCCGATGGCTCTGCAGTGGGTGCCAAACCGTCACATAATGCATCAACCCTGAGCCCAACAGGTGAAGCAGAAAAAGCAAATTTTTCAAAGGGATCAATATTAGGTGTTGCGGTATTAATGGTAGTACTTTTCTTCGGTATCCATTATGTATCAATCGATCCTAACCCTATTAAGAGCTGGGTATATCCATTTATCTACGCATCTGGTATCAGCTTAGCGGTATTAATCCTTACCGATAAATCGATCACCAAAACAGAGCGCGACCGTATTTTTGTATTGTATATCGTAGCCTTTTTCGTAATCTTCTTCTGGTCGGCATTTGAGCAGGCAGGTTCATCACTAACCTTTGTGGCCGATAAACAGACCGACACACACATTTTTGGCTGGCAAATGCCGCCAAGCGCAGTACAAAATGCCAACTCATTCTTCATTATTGTGTTTGCATTGCCGTTCAGTTGGTTGTGGTTAAAACTGCAGAAGAGAGGATTAGAGCCAATTTCTCCGGTTAAACAAGCAATAGGCCTTTTATTATTAGCCATCGGTTATTATATCATCGCTATAGAAATTAAACCTATCGGTAATACCGGTAAAATTGCTGTAGTATGGTTATTTGTAATGTACCTGTTCCATACCCTGGGCGAATTATGTTTATCACCAATCGGTTTATCACTGGTATCTAAATTGGCCCCTAAACGTTTTTCGTCATTACTAATGGGTGTTTGGTTCTTGGGTAATGCTGCGGGTTATGCCTTAGCGGGTACTTTAGGTTCTATTATCCCTCCAACTGGTGATAAATTTACGTTAGCCTCATCAAAAGGCATTGATTTGCAAGGTATACTCGATGGTAAAATTACAGCTACCGCGCAGCAAATTGCAGAATTGGCTAAAGACAAGATAGACATCCACTACCCTACTTTTGCGGGCTTTACAATCCATAATCTTTATGAGTTTTTCATGGTTTTCGTAATCTTGTCAGGAGTTGCATCAATCGTTTTATTCCTGATTTCGGGCTTTTTGAAAAAAATGATGCACGGTGTCAGATAATTTACAAATTAAATAGCAATTATTTAAGATATTTGAAGCCGTGTAATAGTACACGGCTTTTTTATTTCGTCAAGCATATCAATTTAACCGGTGCCCGACAGTTTAGTTATTATCCCTACCTACAATGAAAAGGAAAATATCGAACGGATGATCCGTAAGGTATTTTCGCTTACTCATGACTTTCATTTGCTCATCATTGATGATGGTTCGCCCGATGGTACAGCCAATATTGTGAAAAACCTGCAATACGAGTATCCTCATAAATTATTTATCGAAGAACGTGCCGGCAAACAAGGCTTAGGTACTGCATACATCCATGGTTTTAGATGGGCTATTAAACATAGCTACGACTATATTTTTGAGATGGATGCCGATTTTTCGCACAATCCCGAAGACCTAATTAAGCTACGCCAGGCTTGTATCGATGGTGCCGATGTTGCCGTGGGTTCGCGCTATATTAAAGGCGTAAATGTGGTTAACTGGCCAATGAGCCGTGTGCTGATGAGTTATTTTGCATCGGTATACGTACGCTTTATTACAGGCATTGATGTGCGGGATTCTACTGCTGGTTTTGTTGGCTACAAAAGCCGCGTGTTTGATGTGCTTAACCTCGACAAGATTAAATTTGTAGGCTATGCCTTCCAGATTGAAATGAAGTATACGGCTATTAAACATGGCTTTAAACTGGTAGAAATACCTATCATTTTTACCGACCGTACCGAAGGCACCTCCAAAATGTCGACCGGTATTTTCCGCGAAGCCTTTATCGGTGTTATACAGATGAAGATCAATAGCATTTTCAGGAAGTATCCGGAAGGATAAAAATTTAGTTTTGAATGAGTGAATTAGTGAGTTTTGAATTTTCTTACTCACTAATTCACTAACTCAGTCCCTCACTCATTGATTTTTTTGCTAATTTCGTTGGTAATGAATGAGCATCTTGATCCCGACCGCGAACGCCTTTCACCTACCGAGCGCGACATTGAAAAAGTGTTACGGCCGCAGGCATTTGAAGACTTTACCGGTCAGCATAAAATATTAGCCAACCTACGGATCTTTGTACAGGCCGCCCGCCAGCGTGGTGAAGCGCTTGACCATGTTTTACTGCATGGCCCCCCGGGTTTGGGTAAAACTACTCTGTCGCATATTATTGCCAATGAGATGGGCGTGGGTATCAAGATCACATCCGGCCCGGTACTGGATAAACCCGGCGATTTGGCCGGATTATTAACCAACCTGGAAGCCGGCGATATTTTATTTATTGATGAAATTCACCGTCTTAGCCCATTGGTTGAAGAGTATCTGTACTCGGCCATGGAGGATTTTAAGATAGATATTATGCTCGAATCTGGCCCTAATGCCCGTTCGGTACAGATCTCTTTAAATCCGTTTACTTTGGTTGGTGCTACCACCCGTTCGGGCTTGTTAACAGCTCCACTTCGTGCACGTTTCGGTATTAATTCGAGGTTAGAGTATTATGATGCCAAGTTGCTCACTACCATTGTACTTCGTTCATCAGATATATTAAAAACACCTATCAGCGATGAAGGTGCTTATGAAATTGCCCGCCGCAGCCGTGGTACGCCGCGTATTGCCAACGCCCTGCTGCGCCGCACACGCGATTTTGCCCAGATAAAGGGTAATGGTACTATAGATACCGACATTGCCCAATATGCCTTGAATGCCCTTAATGTAGATGAACATGGTTTAGATGAAATGGACAATAAGATATTGGTTACCATTATCCAAAAGTTTAAAGGCGGCCCTGTTGGTTTAAAAACCATTGCTACTGCCGTTGGGGAGGATGAGGGCACTATTGAAGAAGTTTACGAACCCTTTTTAATACAGGAAGGCTACCTGATGCGTACTGCTCGCGGCCGCGAGGTTACTGATTTTGCCTACAAACACTTAGGCATATTAAGGACAGGCGGAACAGGTACTTTGTTTTAGCAAAACGCTTTAACATTTTAAATTGACGCGTTTATATAGCGTATCAATTTTTTATCAGATATAGCTAAAACGTTTTATTAATTGCGTTAAAACACGCTATCGGATACGTCGTAGTGTTATATTTGCTATTCTATCAGCTCCGATTAATGAAAAAACTATTTCTACCCGTGTTGCTGTTTGCAGCACTTAACACCTTTGCCCAGCAAGTAAACAAAATTACAGACCCAGCCGACTGGGTAAACCCTTTAATGGGTAGCCAATCAAAAGTCGACCTATCTAACGGTAACACCTACCCTGCCATTGCGCTACCCTGGGGTATGAACACATGGAGCCCACAAACCGGCACAATGGGGAACGGCTGGATGTACACTTATGATGCCGATAAAATTCGTGGCTTTAAACAAACGCACCAGCCATCGCCCTGGATGAATGATTATGGCCAGTTTGCCATTATGCCTGTTACCGGTAAAGCCAAGTTTACGCAAGACGATCGCGCCAGCTGGTTTAGCCACAAAGCAGAAATCTCCAAACCCTACTATTACAGCGTTTACCTGGCCGATGCCGATGTAACTACTGAAATAACCCCTACAGAACGGGCAGCACAGTTCCGCTTCACCTTCCCGAAAACGGATAGTTCATTTATTGTGGTTGATCCGTTTAACAGGGGTTCATACATTAAAATTCTGCCTAAAGAGCAAAAGATAATTGGTTACACCACCCGTTATGCACGCGGTAAGTACACCAACTTTAAAAACTACTTTGTGATTTATGTAGATAAACCCTTTACCTATAACCGTACCTGGCATGGCAAAACCTTTGCCGGTGCAGATACTCTGGAGTTACAGAACGACCATGCGGGTGCCATCATAGGCTTTAAAACAGTTAAAGGCGAGCAGGTGCATTTACGTGTGGCTTCCTCATTCATCAGCTCAGAACAAGCCGAACTGAATTTGAAACGCGAGCTGGCTAACGATAGCTTCGATGCAACCAAACAAAAAGCGCATGATGTTTGGAATAAAACCCTAAGTCGTATTAATGTAGAAGGTGGTTCGGTAGATCAAACACGTACATTTTACTCGTGCCTGTACCGCATGCTGTTTTTCCCGAATAAGCTTTACGAGATTAATGCCAAGAACGAGATTGTGCACTGGAGCCCCTACAATGGCAAGATACTGCCGGGTTATATGTTTGCCGGTACCGGTTTCTGGGATACTTTCAGGGCGTTGTATCCTTTCTTAAACCTCATGTATCCATCTATCAACAAAGAGATGCAGGAAGGCCTGATTAACGATTACAAAGAGGGCGGCTGGTTGCCCGAGTGGAGCAGCCCCGGTTATGCCGATATTATGGTGGGCAATAACTCAGCTTCGGTAGTGTCTGATGCTTACGCCAAAGGACTGCGTGGTTATGATATTAATAAGTTGTACGAAGCTTTAATTCACGGTGCTAATAACGAAGGCCCGATCTCGGCAGTGGGTCGCTATGGTGTTAAATATTATAACGAACTGGGCTATGTACCTTATGATGTTAAGATTGACGAAAACGCTGCTCGCACCATTGAGTATGCTTATGATGATTTTGCGATTTACCAGTTGGGTAAAGCCTTACATCGCCCTAAAGAAGAAACTGACCTGTATAAAAACCGTGCGCTGAACTATAAAAACCTGTTCGACCTGCAAACCGGGTTAATGCGTGGTAAAAACAAGGATGGCAGTTGGGAAACGCCATTTAACCCTTTTAAATGGGGCGATGCTTTTACCGAGGGCAACAGCTGGCACTACTCGTGGGGCGTTTTGCACGACATGAACGGCTTAATTAAGCTAATGGGCGGTAAAGAAAAATTCACCAACAAACTGGATTCTTTGTTTTCATTACCACCAATATTTGATGACAGTTATTATGGCGAAGTGATCCACGAGATCCGCGAAATGCAGATTATGAACATGGGCCAGTATGCACACGGTAATCAGCCAATTCAGCATGCCATTTATTTGTACAATTATGCTGGCCAGCCATGGAAAACCCAATACTGGGCCCGCGAAGCCATGAACCGTTTATACAAAGCAACACCAGATGGCTATTGCGGCGATGAGGATAATGGCCAAACTTCGGCCTGGTATGTATTCTCGGCATTGGGCTTCTACCCGGTTTGCCCCGCGGTGGATCAGTACGTACTTGGTGCGCCATTGTTCAAAAAGGTTACGCTTAATTTAGAAAATGGTAAAACAGTTGTTATTAATGCACCTGCTAACAGTGCTACCAACAAATACGTTAAGGCGATGCAATACAATGGCAAACCTTACGATTTAAACTGGTTAAGCCATAGCGGGTTAATGCAGGGCGCTGTTATTAATTTCGATATGTCGGCCCAACCTAATAAAACCCGTGGAACTAAGGAAACATCGTTCCCATATTCTATGTCGTTACAGGGCGATAAATAATATTTACCCATAAATATAAAGCGCCATGAGTTTGATATTCATGGCGCTTTTTTATAATCATAGATTAATCGCCCCAAATACTAACATCAATACGTTAAATAATTTTACTTGCACTACAATTATTATCTTATTTTCGCCACTACTAAAATATATATCTAATATGTCAAAGCTGTTATCTACTATCCTCCCCCTCTGCCTGCTGGCGGCAGTATCATGCCAGTCTAAACCAGTTGAAAAAACCGCAAACACTAAAACTTCAAGCACAACTTCGGTAAGTAAATTGGTTGCATCTGGTCCTGTGGCTTCAGCATCTGTTATTATGGGCCGCAAACAAGTGCCTGTTTTATGTTACCACCAGATCCGCGACTGGAAACCTACCGATTCTAAAACTGCTAAAGATTATATTATCCCTATTGCCGCTTTTAAAGAACACATGAAAATGTTGGCCGATAGCGGGTACCATACCATACTGCCCGATCAGCTTTATGCTTACCTGGCTAACGGTGCTGCTTTACCAAGCAAACCAATTGTATTAACTTTTGACGATACCGATTTAGACCAGTTTACCATTGCCCGCCCGGAAATGAAGAAATACGGCTTTAAAGGCGTATTCTTCATCATGACGGTATCATTAGGCCGCCCGCATTACATGAGCAAAGAGCAGGTTAAACAACTGTCTGACGAAGGTAACATTATCGGCAGCCATACCTGGGACCACCATAACTTCAAGAAATTTGCAGGCAAAGACTGGGAAACCCAGTTAGATAAACCAACCAAAAAACTGGAAGAAATTACAGGCAAAAAAATCGACTACTTCGCTTACCCATTCGGTTTGTGGAACGAACAAGGTTTGCCTGAATTGCACAAACGCGGCTTCAAAATCGCATTCCAACTGGCTGACAAACGCGATGCTAACGACCCATTAATGACTGTTAGACGTATCCTCGACAGCGGTTACTGGAGCACTAAAACTTTGAGCAATAGTATTAAACATAGTTTTTAATGTTTAGTGAGTAGTGAGTGGTTGATTAGATGAGTAGCTCTAATAGCAGAACCATTCACTAAATCAACCACTTAACTAAAAATTGATTAAGTAAATGGTTCTAAAGCAGAACTACTCACTTAATCAACACAATCAACTACTCACTAAAAAATAAAAGCCGTCCCGATTTCATTGGGACGGCTTTTATTTTTTAAAGATTTTCTCCCGCCGGGCCCTGCCCTTTGTTTGATGAGTTGGTGATCGGCTGCTCGGCTGATGAATTAGTTACCGGTTTTTCTGTTGATGGCCCCGGGTCGCCATTATCATTGTCGGGCGTTACGGTTTTTACACGCGGATCGTCAGATTTATCTTGTGTACCGGGCTCATTACCTTTAGCCAAAGCTGCATCGCCTTTGTTATCGCCAAGTGTATCATCGCTATTGTCGGTACTATCGTAGTTGGCTACATCCTTATTCCTGGGATCTGCCGTGTTTGCTTTATCGAATATCATAACATTTGTTTTTATAGGTGAATAATAACTTTATATACAACACCGCTCTTACGGATGTGTTTGCTATTTTAAACCAACAGTTTAGTTAGTTAACTTAATATTAAGCAGATCAATTATTTACTTTAGCCCAGATGCGTATCTTTGCAGCAATGTTCAATAACCGCGCAGCATATAGCCAACTCATTAAAACCGAGGCTCAAAACCTGGGCTTTTTGTTTTGTGGTATAGCTAAGGCAGAGTTTTTAGAACAGGAAGCCCCACGTTTGGAAAACTGGCTACAAAAAGGCATGCATGGCGAAATGACCTACATGGAAAACTATTTCGACAAACGCCTCGACCCTCGATTGCTGGTTGATGGAGCTAAATCTGTTATCTCATTAGGCTTAAATTATTATTCAGATAATCAACAACTTGATCCCTCAGCTCCCAAAATTTCTAAATATGCTTTTGGAGCCGATTACCATACGGTAATTAAAGATAAGCTGAAGCAGTTGCTGGCTATCATTAACGAAAAGATCGGCGAAGTTGGCGGCCGTGCGTTTGTAGATTCGGCTCCGGTACTGGATAAGGCATGGGCAAAGAAAGCCGGCCTGGGTTGGATCGGCAAAAACTCCAACCTCATCAGTAAAAAAACAGGTTCATTCTTCTTTTTGGCTGAACTGATTGTAGATATTGAACTGGAATACGACATTGAACCTACTGCCGACCATTGCGGTACCTGCACCCGCTGTATTGATGCCTGCCCTACTGATGCCATTGTAGCCCCACAGATAGTTAACGGCAGCCGTTGTATCTCTTACCTTACCATCGAACTTAAAAACGAAATACCGGCCGAATTTAAAGGCAAAATGGATGGCTGGATGTTTGGCTGCGATATTTGCCAGGATGTTTGCCCCTGGAACAAGTTCTCCCTGCTTCATCAGGAACAATCCTTCGACCCCCACCCCGAATTACTGGGTATGAACACCGCCGACTGGAACGAAATCACTGAAGATGTTTTCAGAAAGGTATTTAAAAACTCGGCCGTTAAACGTACCAAGTTTGATGGGCTGAAAAGGAATATTAACTTTTTGAAGAAGTTTGATTAAGTGGCAGTAGCAGTCTGCCCTTATAACGTCATTGCGAGGTACGAAGCAATCGCGAACTTTACAGAGTGGCTCTGCAAGTCGGGGATTGCTTCGTACCTCGCAATGACGGGTTTAGTTTGAAAAGCTTCGTTTTTATAAATCCGAAATCGAACATTCGAAATCCGAAATTATTATCCTTTCTTAAATTTATCAGCCAAAAGCTTCAGCATATCCTCATTAACTGGTTTTGCAGGTTCTTCTTTCTTCTTAAAATCCTGATTTTGCTGATAAGGTTTGTTTTGTTGGTATGGTTTATTTTGTTGCTGATACGGTTTGCTAGGCTTCTCAGTAAGCGGTTTCTCAAGTGAAGATGCCTCTTGTTTTGGCTGCTGCACCGGTTTAGGGCGGGCTGCATTGCGGGCTTCGTTCCAACGCTTGTAGATAGTTTCTATTTTACGTTTGGTGTACAACGGAAAATCGCCCTGCATCATCCATGAGTAATAGCTTGGCTCAACCTCAAACACGTCTTCTACCCTTTTGCCTTTGTGTTTGCCAAAGTTAAATACCTCGTGGCCATCAGCATTAAATACCATACGGCCTGCAAAGTCAACATTTTTATTCATGTTGGTAAAAACGTGCAGGGCCTCTACATCAGCAACCACCGGGGTTGATTTATTGCCTTCACGGTCTTCAAATTCCTTATTTTCATAACGCTCCAACTGGGCCAGCAATACTTCCATCGTGGCACGGGTATCAGCTTCGGCACTGTGCGCGTTGATGATGTCTTTGCCACAATAAAAACGGTAAGCCGCTTTTAAGGTACGCTGTTCCATCTGGTGGAAAATGTTTTGCACATCAACCAAATGGCGGTTATCGATATCAAACGGGATGCCTGCACGCAGAAACTCTTCCATCAGCATCGGGATATCGAACTTGTTAGAGTTAAAACCGGCCAAATCGCTATCGCCAATAAATTCGGCAACATCGGTGGCTAAGGTTTTAAAGTTAGGCTCATCCTTAATGTGTTCATCATAAATACCATGTATAATAGATGTTTCATAAGGGATGGGCATTTCGGGGTTTACACGCCATGTTTTAACTTCTTCGCTACCATCGGGCATTAGCTTTATAACAGAAATCTCTACAATACGGTCTACCCCTATATGTGTACCTGTTGCTTCCAGATCAAAGAAAGCCAGTGGGCGCTTTAAATTTAATTTCATTCGGTGTAAAGTCTACACCGCAAAAATCGGAAAAAGTCTGATTATACCTGCACAATATATTTTTTAAATGTTTTTAGCATTCGGCGATAAAATATTAATTTAATGCCCACCTAATTACAATTTAATGAAATACTTTCTACCCCTATTCTTTTTACTCTTAACTATTAATTATCAATCATTTGCTGAAGATTTCGAGTTCGGAAAGATAACCGACCAGGAAATACAAATGAAAAGATACAACAAGGATACCAATGCCCATGCTGTTGTACTTAATGAATATGGCAAAGCATACGTCAGTACCGGCGATCACATCAGGCTACAATTTGAGCATCATGTTAAAATTAAAATCTTTGACAGCAAGGCATTTAATTCGGAGGGAAATATCGTAATCCGCCTTGATAAGGAAGATTCAAACATTTTCGAAACCGCACGTGATATTGAAGCAATAACCTCTTACCTGGATGATGATGGCATTTTAAGACAAACCTCGCTCGATCAGTCAAAGATCTTTCATGTTAACCAGAACAAATATTTCGACCTTGTAAAATTCGATATGCCCAATATGCGTAGAGGTTGCGTTATTGAGTACAAATACAAAACAGAATCGCCATTCCTGTTTAATTTTCATACCTGGGATTTTCAAGATGATATTCCTAAAATGCACTCGGAGTACCATGCCAGCATCCCCGGTGTGTTTGATTACAATATCAGCCTAAGAGGCGCTTTAAAGCTTACAAAAAACACCTCAGAGATAGATAGAGAGTGCTTCTCATATTTCGGCACAAAATGCGATTGTAGTAATTTGGCTTTCATTATGGATGATGTGCCGGCTTTTGTAAGAGAAGAATATATGACCGCATCTAAAAACTTTATTTCTGCCATTTACTTCGAGATGTCGCAACGACAAGATTTTAATACCGGTGCAAAAGTAAAGATTACCAAGGAATGGAAAGATGTTGACTATTCGCTTAAAAGCAATGAATACTTTGGCAGCCAGATTAAGCGAAGCGGGTTAATGAAAGACCGGGTTAAAGATGTGATAGCCGGTAAAACCGATGAAATGGCAAAAGCTAAAGCACTGTACGAATTTGTGCAAAAAAGCTTTAAATGGAACAATTTTTATGGCAAGTACAGTGACGATGGTATCAGGACGGCTTTAGACAAACATACCGGCAATATTGGTGATATTAACCTCACCCTAATCGCTGCCTTAAAAGCATCAGATATTAATACAGAAGCTGTATTGCTTTCAACCCGCGATCATGGTATAGTTAACCGGTTATTCCCGGTAGAGAGTGATTTTGATTATGTGATTGCCAAGGTAAATATTGGAGAAAAAAGCTATCTGCTCGATGCATCAGACCCGCTGCTTGGTTTTGGGATGCTGCCACTGCGTTGTATTAATGATCAGGGACGGGTAATCAGTTTCGAAAAACCATCTTACTGGATCGATATTAAAGAACCGCAAAAGGAAAGCAGCGTAAGTAATTTGAACCTCATTTTGCAGCCCAATGGAAAAATAACAGGAACGTTTAAAGAATTTTCGAGCGGATACGCGGCTTATCGTAAAAGAGAAGAAATAAAAGAATTTAACTCTTTCGATGAGTATGCTGAACACCTGGATGAGCGTTTCCCAAAAGTTAAAATTCTGAAATCTGAAATTGAAGGTCTGGATAGCCTTGATAATCCAATTGCAGAAACGTACGAAATTGAAATAGATGGTTACAAAAGCATGCAGCACGACAGGCTAAGCTTTAATCCGTTTATTTTTGGCCATTTACAGGTAAACCCGTTCAAACTTGCAGACCGCACCTACCCGGTTGACATGGGCGTACCATCTGACGAACGCTTTAGTATGACGCTGCACTTGCCTGACAACTTTACAGTAGAAAGTGCATCAAAAGACCAGGGATTTAGCTTACCGGATAATGGCGGCAGGTTAATAAGCAACCTATCAAACGATACAGAAAGCTGTACCTATTCGCAGGCTTTATCATTTTACAAGCCGGTATACAGCGTTGACGAGTACCCGTCTTTGAAAGAGTTCTACAACAAAGTTGTTCAGGCAGAAGGTTCGGAAATTATTTTCAAGAAAAAACAATGAGATTATTAGTACTTACCTCGGCTTTGTTACTGGGTATTTGTCAGTTGGCTGGTGCGCAAAGTTACCAGGCCGATCTTATCCCCAAAAATCTACTTCCCTATGCAAGTGCGGTAGTCCGTACCGACGAAACGATCGTTACCATTAAGGATAATGACAATGTAACTTATCACTTTAAGCACGCTATAACCGTATTAAATAAAAACGGGGAGGATGATGCAGAGATATATTTGTGGCATAATAAAAACCGCTCTATCAGGGCTGTAAAGGGTGTTATTTATGATGAGTTTGGCAAACCTGTATCTAAATTCAGTGAAAGCGATTTTAAGGATAACAATGCTTATGACGGCTTTTCGCTCTTTTTAGATGAAAGAATAAAGGTTTATACCCCACCAGCTACTGCTTATCCTTACACGGTAGAATACGAGTATGATATACATACCAATCAAACCTTAAATATATCGCCCTGGTTTCCAACATCTAAAAACGGTGTGGCTGTAGAGCATAGCTCTTACAATCTGCTATGCAAACCGGGTACTACTATCAGGTATAAAGAAACCGACTACCCCGGCAAAGTTGAAACAGGCACAGATGAGAAAGGGATGCAGACCTACAACTGGAAAATTAATAACGTGCCGGCACGCCGCAGCGAACCGTATAGCCCCAACAAAAACACCTATATAACCAGTGTACGGATAGCGGTTAAAAATTTTGTTTATGAAGGTGTTAATGGTAGCTATACCGATTGGAATGACCTGGGCAAATGGATTTACGATAAATTACTGGTTAACCGCAGGGGCTTACCGCCAGAAACCATCCAGCAAATGAAAAACCTTACCGCCAATGTTACCGACCCGATGGAGAAGGCCCGTATTATCTATAAATACATGCAGCGCAAAACCCGTTATGTAAGCATACAAATAGGTATTGGCGGCTATCAGCCTTTTCCGGCCAGCGAGGTTGATCAGTTGAGTTATGGTGATTGTAAAGGCTTGGTTAATTACACCCAGGCCTTGTTAAAAGCTGTAAATATAGACTCGTATTATTGCGTGGTAAAATCAGGCAGTGAGAAAGCAAGTCTTAAAAGCGATTTTGCCAGCATGGACCAAGCCGATCATATTATATTGTGCCTGCCTTTTAAAAGCGATACCACTTGGCTTGAATGTACCAACAAAAGCATACCTTTTGGATTTTTGGGTGATTTTACAGACGACAGATGGGTACTGGCCTGTACGCCAGAAGGCGGTAAATTACTGCACACACCCAAATACACTGCCCAGCAAAACAAAGAAGAGATTAAAGCAAATTTAACCTTAGCCCCTACCGGCGAATTAGCAGGCAATATTACCTCGGTATATGAGGGCACGCAATACGATAATGAAGACTATATACTTTCTGATGCCTATACAGAACAGGTTAAGCGTATGCAAAAGCAATACCCGATAAGCAATCTCACTGTAGAAGATTTGAAATTTAGAGCAGATAAAAGCATAAAGCCGGTATTAACAGAAACATTAAAATTTAATGCTCCCGAATATGCGGCTGCTACAGATGGTCAGCTGCAGTTTATGGTCAATGCTGTTAACCGCATTGAAGATGTGCCGCGTGAAGTGCGAAACAGGCATAACCCGGTATATATTAACAGGGGCTATACCGATGAAGATGTGATTACTTATACTTTGCCGGAAGGTTACCATGTTGACAGAACGCTCCTGGATGTAAACCTGCATAAAAACTTTGGCAGCTACGTTGCCAACGTAACCGTTAAAGATAATAAGCTGATTTATACCCGTAAAATGCAGATTATTGACGGTACATACGCCAAAGAAGATTATAATGACCTGGTTGAATTTTACCAGGCAGCAGCCGATGCCGACGATTATAGAATGACAATAGTTAAAAACAAATAACCTGATGAATGTACACGAGGAAGAGGAGATTAAAAAAGAATTTCAGCTGGAGCGGGTAATCCTGTTTAGTGATGCCGTTTTTGCAATTATCATCACCATCATGGTAATTGATATTAAACTGCCGGAAAACCTTAAAAATGGCACTGTAGAGCATTTTCAGGAGGCTTTTTATGAATTAATCCCCAAACTTATCGCTTACGGCTTAAGCTTTCTTATTGTTGCTGCGTTTTGGATGAGGCACCTCAAGATCTTCAGTTTTCTGCGCGATTATAATGCACCATTGCTGGTATTGAACCTCTTATTCCTGTTCGCGGTCTCCCTGTTTCCTTTTACAGTATCTATGATCTCGGGGATACTGGATTCTAATGTTTTGTTCTTCACTATTGGTATTAACGTATACGTAGGCATTATTCTGGCCACTTTCTTTGCACAAACCTTACTCACGTGGTATATCGTAAAAAATAAAGTTACGCTGTGTGTTAATAACAACACCATTGAAGATACTTTGGAGTGGAAAGTACAGCGCGTTAATATTGTATTGATACCCATACTGGCAGCGGCCGTATACGCTATCAACTATTATCACCTCAACTCTAAAACTATTATGTTTGTTGCAGCTGCATTAGGTGCTGTCAATGGGCTGCTTATGCGGGTTTATTATCCTAACCATAGGTTCTCCATCAACCTTGCACAACTGGCCTGGAATAAGGGTAAACAAATAAGAACCGCAAGAAGCAGGAGAAAACAAGCCCGGATAAAAGTAAAGACTGAAGAGGAAAAATAAATAGCTTATTTCCCGTTCGAAGAATCGGCAGTTACAGTCTGCATAATAGAACCCGCACGCGAAAAATAGCGGTACATCGATGGATCCCGCAGCTTCACAATAATTACCCCTCTACGGGTACTTGCATGTACTACATAACCGTTTTGCAGGTAAATACCAACGTGGCTAAATTTTTTTCCATCGAAATCGAAAAATACCAGGTCGCCCTCCTGTAACTCATCTTCGTATTTACGTTTGATAACGTTGATCTGCTGGCTGGTCATTCGGGGGATGTTCACGCCATATACCTGTTGCTCCAGCAAATAAGCCAGGCCAGAGCAGTCGATACCATTCTTATCCAAACCACCAAAGCGATATGGTGTACCGGTCCATTCCTCAATAAAATTATATAAACGGCCATTCTGGATATCGCTTTTATTAACATCCATAATCACGGCATATTTATCAGCAATAAAATCTTGTGGCTTAACTACCTCGCCGGGGCTGCCCTTTAAAACAGGTTTCTTTGATTTACAGGAAGTAACCAGCAATATGGCAGATAATAAAATTAATGCAATTCGATAGGTATGTTTCGAAATCATGCGGGTAAGTTAGCAGGCTTTAATTACAAGTTAAAAGCAATGTTATAAACATATCAACAATCGAGGAAAGAAAAAGGACAGTAAAGATAAAGGAGCAAGGAAAAAAAAATGAGTCTGTCCTTTGATCCTTTACCTTTTCGTCTTTACTCCTTTGTCTTCCCGTCCCTTATCTCTCAGTCTTTGCTTCTTTGTCTCCTTCTGTCCTTTGTCCAGCATTACGCCTTCAGCATCCGCTGTATCTCATCCAGTTTCATCATGGCTTCAACCGGGGTAAGGGTATTTACATCAAGGTTGTTAAGCGTATCGCGGATTTTAACCAGTACCGGATCATCTATCGAAAACATTTGCAACTGTAGTGCTTGTTTCTGCACTTTTTTAATGCTCTCCTTAATATGCTCGCCGCCGGTACGTTCATGTTCCAGTTTTTTGAGGATATCGTTAGCGCGAGCCAGTACCTTTGGTGGCATACCGGCCAGTTTAGCCACATGGATACCAAAACTATGCTCGCTACCACCCGGCACCAGTTTACGCAGGAAGATGATCTGATGGCCAACCTCTTTCACCGTAACATTAAAGTTTTTAATGCGCGGGAACGAATTGCTCAGTTCATTCAACTCGTGGTAGTGAGTTGCAAACAAGGTTTTGGCATGTGCGGTTGGATGCCCGTGCAGATATTCGGCTATAGCCCAGGCTATGGAAATACCATCATAAGTTGATGTACCACGGCCAATCTCATCCAGCAGGATTAAGCTCCTGTCCGAAATATTATTGAGGATACTGGCCGTCTCGTTCATCTCCACCATAAAGGTTGATTCGCCCGACGAAAGGTTATCCGATGCACCCACACGCGTAAAGATCTTATCTACCACCCCTATCGAAGCCTCTTTAGCGGGTACAAAACAACCCATTTGTGCCATCAGCACAATTAAACCGGTTTGTCTTAACAAGGCCGATTTACCCGCCATATTGGGACCTGTAATAATGATGATCTGCTGCGACTCTGAGTCCAGGAAAACATCATTGGTAATATATGCCTCGCCCGGCGGCAAGTTTTGCTCAATAACAGGGTGACGGCCGCCCTTAATATCAATTACACGGCTATCATTGATCTGAGGTTTTACGTAGTAGTTTTTCTCAGATATGGTGGCAAAGTTCAGCAATACATCCAAACGGGCAATCAGTTGCGCGTTTAATTGTATCGGTTTAATATATTCGGTAAGGGCATAAAGCAACTCATTGTAAAGCCTGGTTTCTAAAGCCAGGATCTTTTCTTCGGCGCCTAAAATCTGTTCTTCGTATTCTTTTAGTTCGGGGGTAATATAGCGCTCGGCATTAACCAGCGTTTGTTTACGGATCCACTCCGAAGGTACCTTATCCCTGTGCGAATGGGTAACCTCCAAATAATAACCAAATACGTTATTGAACGAAACCTTTAACGACGGTATCCCTGTCGCCTCTGCCTCACGTTTCTGAATCTCCAGCAAATAACCCTTTCCACCGAACGCAATTTTACGCAGGCGGTCAAGTTCGTCATTAATCCCTTCGGCCATAACACCGCCCTTGGCAATCATTACCGGCGGTTCGGGGTTAAGCTCCTTCCCTATCTTTTCGCAAATAATGGTACAAGGATTCAGTTGCTCTCCTATGGCCTTCAGCGGTTCGCTTTCGGCCTGGCTGCACATACCTTTAATGGCATCAATAGCAGATAATGCCCGTTTCAGCTGACTCACTTCTCTCGGGTTCGCCTTCTGCAAACCGATCTTTGAAATCAGCCTTTCCAGGTCGCCTATCTGGCGTATATTTTGTTTTAGTTCTTCGCGCAGTCCTTCATGAGCCATCAGGTGCTCAACTACATTCAGCCTGTCGGTAATGGGTTTAATTTCCTTTAGCGGCATCACAATCCAACGGCGCAGCAAACGTGCACCCATCGGCGAACAGGTATGATCCAACACATCGGCCAGTGTTATCGCATTTTCATTAGGCGAGCCAATCAGTTCGAGGTTACGGATACTGAAACGGTCGAGCCACAGGTGACGGTCTTCTTCAATCCGCGAAATGGCAGAAATATGCTGTAGCTTACGATGCTCGGTCTCGTTTAGGTAATGTATCGCCACACCGGCCGCTACTATCCCCAGATTCAATCTATCGATACCGAAACCTTTGAGCGATTTTACACCGAAATGTTTCAGTAAAGTTTCCTGCGCGTAGTCGCCGCTGTAAGGCCAGTCGTCGAGGGTATAGGTATAAAAGCGATCGCCGAAGGTTTCCTTAAAATCCTGGGTACGGGTTCTTGGATAAATCACCTCACTTGGCGCAAAGCTTTGCAGCAGTTTATCTATATAGCCCGTATTTCCTTGTGCCGTTAAAAATTCTCCGGTAGAAATATCAAGCAACGCAATACCAATGCTGTTTTTCTCGAAGTATAACGAGGCCAGGTAGTTATTACGCTTTTGTTGCAGTATATTATCATTAGTGGCCACGCCGGGCGTAACCAGTTCGGTAACACCGCGTTTTACAATTGTCTTGGTTGTCTTGGGATCTTCTAACTGATCGCAGATAGCCACCCGCTGACCGGCTCTTACCAATTTAGGCAGATACGTCTCTATCGAATGGTGCGGAAACCCTGCCAGTTCGATATGCGTGGCAGCACCGTTAGCGCGCCTGGTTAAAGTGATGCCCAGAATACCTGCAGCTTTGACGGCATCAGAGCCAAATGTTTCGTAAAAATCGCCAACGCGGAACAAGAGCAAAGCACCAGGATACTTGGCCTTAATCTCGTTGTATTGCTGCATTAGCGGCGTTTCTTTAGTAGCGGTTTTTGCCAAACGGATTTTAAATTTAAGGGGTAAAGTTAACTCCTTATGCGGGTATTTACGGCACGTGTGGAAAAATTTGAAGGGTGTGGAGAGAAATATGATTTCGGATGTCGGAATTTCGATTTCGGATTTACTCAAATTACGTCATTGCGAGGAACGAAGCAATCCCTGTATCGATAGGCATTACCTTAAATAAGGCACTTACTCACTCATTCAAAACTCACTCATTCACTAATTAACATGGGCGTTCCCGCCTATCGGCAGGCCAGGCTATCCGTTACAAGTCCTCGCTACGCTCCGGGCTTTACACTCCTATCCTTAACGCAAGCTCATTTTGGAGTGAAACGTTCCACATGTTCCACCTGTTCCATGTTACAGACTTAAAAGTAAGTATTATACCGGATGGTATAATTATATTTATTTGACAATTAATTAAATGGTAAATCAGATAACTTTTGGATTCGTGACCTGTTCCACTAAAATGACCCGAAAGTCGTTTTTAGCGACAAAATTTTGGCAGTTAGTTAACTTTTAGGTATGAGTTACATTTTCACGTTTCTACATCTTTCGTCATGCCGAATTTATTTCGGCACCCCACTGGACAAGTTGCAAACATACAACGAAGCTCTGAAAACGAAGATTGCTACCGATTAATAGCTTATGAACTTAGCATGTGGGGTGCCGAAATAAATTCGGCATGACGGGTGAATAATTCGAAGCAAGGAGAAGTCTTGATTTGCTTAAAGCCTACTTCACCCTCAAATACGTAGCCCCGAACCCATTATCCGGGCCAGGGTTAATATCGCTAATCGATAGTGTATCCGGGTTACCACGGTGTATGGCATACTTACCGGCAATAATACTATCAAGCTCCAAAACATTAGTAATATAGTAGCCCGGGGCATACTGGTACTTATCTAAAAGTGTATAATTACCACCTGTGGTAAGTTTACCTGCTACCGTTGTGCTGTATAAAGTGTTATTGAAATTTAATATCACCGGCTTAGCGGCATCTGCCTGCGTTATTTTAGTGCCGGCTATCGTTACATAATAAGATGATTCAAATTTCCAGCTGCCAATAATTGAGGCAGAACCCGGTACTTCGTTTGATTTACTGCATGCCGAAATTACGACTGGCACTAACAGGTATAAAATTGTTTTAGCTCTCATTTGCAAAGGTTTATAAAACACATTACGTGTATTAATTGCGGGGCGCAACAGTTGTTTTCATTTTTTGTCATGATTCCTGGCTCTTGATTCCTGATTCTATTTTTCGAAAATAGATGTTATAACATTTACTTTAAACAGTATATTTGTTACATTCAAACACAAAAATCAAAATCGATCCGTCATGAAAAAATTAGTTTTACTTTTCGCATTAGCATTAATGCAAACTGCATTATTTGCACAAACCACCTGGACGAATGACAAAATGCATTCGCAGGCAAAATTTACCATCACCCACTTAGGTGTGTCTGATGTGAGCGGCTTATTTAAAGATTTCGACGCTAAGATCACTGCTTCAAAAGCTGATTTCAGCGATGCTAAATTTGAGTTGGTTGCCAAAACTGCCTCTGTATGGACCGGCGTTGACATGCGCGACCAACATTTACAAAGCGCCGATTTTTTCGACGTTGCTAACTTCCCTGAATTAACATTTACCAGCACCAGCGTTAAAGCTGCAGGCGCAGGCAAATTTAAGGTTACAGGTAACTTAACCATCCACGGCACTACAAAACCCGTTACTTTAGATGTTTGGTACCGCGGCACCATTACTAACCCAATGAGCAAGGCAGACGATGCAGGCTTCCAGGTTACCGGTGTTATCAAACGTTCTGATTTTAACTTCGGCAGCAAGTTCCCTGCGCCAATGTTAAGCGATGACGTTACCATCAAAGTTGATGGCGAGTTTGCAAAAGCAAAATAATTTTTCGACTGATATAAAGCAGCGAAATGCAAAAGGCCTGGCAAATTTGCCGGGCCTTTTGTTTTTATACTTCACGTCATAGTGAACTTGTTTCAGCACCCCACAGGACAAGTATGCGACTTTAAAAGTTTTTACTGAGCAATCGTATGCTTAGCACGTGGGGTGCCGAAACAAGTTCGGCATGACGGGTGGAGAACATGACGGGGGGAGATAAAATGACAAATTTGATATTTCCTGTCTTGTTTCTTGATTCTCGATTCTTGCTTCTATTTTCGCCCTAAACTATCCACCCTATCAAAATACTCATTCTGCAATTTAAGGGTTTGTGTATCAGCCTTTACCTGTTTCAGGGCATCAGTAAAACCGGCGATTTCATGGTCTACTATTAGCTTACCCAGCTCTTTGGTTGCTTTATCGCCCTGGCCTGCATAGTGGTTAGGGAATGATGCATACCACCAGATTGGGGTGTACAGGTTGGTTAAGTGCAGGCGTTTTTGGTCAGCTCCAGATTGCTCGGTACCTTTTTCTACATGGATCAGGTCCGGGCGAAGGTATAGCATGGTTGAGGTTTCGCGTTCCCCGGCGTGCAAATCAGTTGATGGATCAGTTTTGCTCAGCTTTTTATATTCTTTCTGAAATTCGGGATCGTTTCCTGGTGTGTAAAAGTACACGGCGTAATTATGGCGCTTGTTCAGCAGGTTCTGCATAAAAAACTCAATGAACTCAGGGTTGCCGCCATGACCGTTAATAATGATGATCTTCTTGAACCCGTTGCGGGCAATTTCATCGCAGGTGGCTTCCAGCAATTGCATAATCAGGTTGGCAGGCAATGCGAATGTGCCGTATTGCTGGCGTGCTTCGTTAATTTGTCCGTAAAAATAGTCGGGGAAAACTACGGCATATTCGTTCTTCACCACGCGAGCAGCAATTTCGCGTACGTGGATTAAATCATTACCTAATGGCGAATGCGGCCCATGTTTTTCCAGTATCCCGATAGGTAATACACAGGTTTGTGATGATTTTTCGAGGGCTGCGGGCCATTCTACAGCGCTAAGCTCGTCCCAGCGGGTTGGTAATTGTTGCGCGAAAGCACTGCCGCATAATAGCAGGGCTAATACAAGTAAAAGGTTTTTCATAAAATTGGTTAATTGATGGATGTAATTTAGCAAGTGATAACGAAAGTTACCCTATTGTACAGGTAACAATTTACATTACACGTATTCAAAATCTGACAGCGCCAATGTATATTAGCGTCACTTATGAAACGTCGTCAATTTATCTCATCAAGCGCATTATCACTGGCTGCGCTGGCCATATCCGGCAATAAAGCACTGGCATCTATAGCAGCAGCCCCGTATCAGTTTAAACCACTGAGAAACAACGTGGGCATATTTGCCGAACAGGGCGGTACCATTGCATGGCTATCCAACAAAGATGGCATTGTGGTGGTTGATGCCGAATTTCCGGATTCGGCAAAAGACTTGATTGCAGAGCTGAAAAAGCAATCGGACAAACCTTTTCAGTACCTCATCAATACGCACCATCACGGCGACCATACCTCTGGCAATATTTCTTTTAAAGGTATAGTTAAGCACGTGGCTGCGCACGAAAACTCGCTTAAGAACCAAAAGGCGGCCGCTGTTGAAAGCAAAACAGAAGACAAACAATTATACCCCGATATTACTTATACCGACCGCTGGAAGATAAAAGTGGGCGACGAAAAAATAAAAACTTACTACTGGGGTGCAGGCCATACCAATGGCGATACCATGATCCATTTCGAAAACGCAAACATAGTGCACACCGGCGACCTGGTTTTTAACCGTCGCTATCCGTTTGTTGACCGTAAAGCAGGTGCATCTGTTGTAAACTGGGCACAAGTATTGGAAAAAGCACAAAAACAGTTTGATAAGGATACCCTGTTTGTTTTCGGCCATGCCTTCGATCCTGAAAAAGTAACCGGCACACTGGACGACCTGAAAGCCATGCAGGATTATATGGAAAAACTGGTAAGCTTTGTACAGGGCGAAATTAACAATGGCAAAACCAAAGCTGATATTATTGCCGCAACAGCAATCCCTGGTGTAACCGAATGGCAGGGAACCGGTATTGAGCGCAGTTTAACTGCGGCTTATGAAGAGTTGACGTTGTGATGAGTTAGTTGTTGGTTATTGGGTTATTGTTGCATGAGTGCTATTGCAATTTTATAAACTTTGTCTTTTCGAACGAACCAGTTGGGGGATTGCGCGACCGACGGTGAGGAGAAATCTTCTGCGCCTTGCGTCAATGTATATCGTATAAGATTTCTCATCCCTGCACTACACATCCCCTACCCTCCAAGGATTCGAAATGACAAAACTTTAGACATTGCTATAGGTTAAATATCAAAATACAATCCCATATAAAACAGAAAAAGGCCGGGATCTCATCCCCGGCCTTTTTACGTTAATCAACTATGAGCAGGGATCTCACTCCTGCCCATCTAAACTCATGTGCTAATCAGCACTATTTCAATCTGTATGTTATTCCTAAATTGATGGCATAATCAGCAAAGGCTGCATCGCCATGTGTTGGCACGCCGGTTAACTCGGTAGTAATGTGATCTGCAAAACTTGTGGTCCTGTCGCGCACCACGGCTACCGGTACGTATAAATACAACGATAAGTTATGAACGTGGTAAGTTACACCCGGCTCTGCCGAAATAATATAACCCGGTCTGCGGAAACCTGCGCTACCGCCAATTAAGTCATGAGCCGGCAGACACTCATCGCGCACACCCAGTGTAAATGCAAATTTAGATACTGCGTAACTTGCTCCTCCTCTTAAAAGGTACTGATCGGGCACACTCATTACATCGCTGGTATTGGCTACTGTTGCTGCGCTTGGCACGCCGCCACGGGCACTTGATGTACCATTTACCTCGCGCGGACTAAACAGGTAGTAGAAGTTACCATACAAGCCAAATTTATGGCTGAAGTTATAGTAAGCATTTAATTCGGTAGTAAAACCGGTACCGCCATCACCCAACTGGATCGATTGGTCAACCGGGCCTAAACGGCGTGTACCACCGGGGCCAACATTGTAAAAGTAATCCTGGTAATTGTAATTACCTGTGGCAAACTTAATACCCAAACCTGCCTGGATATTTCCTTTCGGATTTTTTTGCGGGTTCAATAACCAGGCGTAGGTAGTAAAACGGATATCACCCACACCGAATGAATGGGTTTCGTGGCGCTCTGTACCGCCGTGCTCGTATAATGATGAGCGGCTATTGGCAATAACTGGCACATCTAATGCAACCGACCAGCGGTTGTTGAAAATACGGGTCAATGAAAGGTCGTTAGTATAAGCGTGGTTAATTACATTGGTACCTTGCTCAATACGTTGTTTTTGTTCTTGTGTACCAATAAAATGGCGGAATGACCTATAGTAACGGCTATTGCTGTTAAACAGCCAGCTACCATTGTTAGTAGTACTATCGGGATGCTCATCCATGGTACATAAGCCACCTGTGCTGCGGATAGCCACACAACCCTGTGCCGAAACTTTGTTAGTATATAATGCGCTGATAAACATTGCAGAAACTGCAAGAACTTTTAAAGTAAATTTCATCTCAAATAGTAGTAATTGAATTGTTGTTAAACCAAACTGATAAATAGTACCGGAACAGACGGGCAGGATGCGCAACATAACGGCGGGCTTACAGGTATAAAAAACACCTGCATCAAATAATATATTACAACACTAAATATTAGCGCCTAATACATAACCGGTAAAGCGAAACTAAGGGTCTGTGTAAGCTGATGGAAAATGTAATTCCGCACACGATTATACGGCTGCAAAAAGCATTAGATCAGCAAATAAAAAGGAGTTTAACAACTGAAATTGGGTGGTTGCCCACGTGTTTCTACAAATGGGTTCAGCAGGCTGGAATACGCATTAATATATTCCTTTTTAAGCAGCACAGGAGTGGCCGTAAACTGGTAATTCAATGCTACATACTCATAAGGTGCATCAATAGATTTTTTACTGGTGTCATGAGCTTTTTTACCCATTGGCACATCGTTAATCTCTTTAGCCATAATTACGTTAGCCCTAACCAGCCTTGTTTTTGCTGTATTTGGGATACAAAGCATGGCCAAAGTATCGGGGCTCATTTTAAGCCTCACGTAATTATAATAGGTACCTTTAAGTTCTATCTGGCCCTGTATTTTTTCGTAACGCGGCCAGGCATGCATACCGGGTAAGTGTACCGGTATTTTTATCTCGATCAGCTTTTTATCGATCTTGTTATCGTAAACCTCTTTTACAATTTGCACATCAGATTGATGGATAAAATACTCAAATACGATAGAGTAACCGCCCGTTGTAAACAGGTGTATACCTAAAAGTAATATGGCAATAAATCGTCTCAATTGAAGGGAATGAGCTTGTAATTGGTTACAGGGTGAATATAGGTACTATATCTTAATAAATAAAAATATAATTTATATTTACTTATATAATTATAAACCTCATGAATTTTAGCACAATTAACTGGCTTGCCATAGTAGTGGCGGCATTAAGCGCATTTATGGTTGGTGGTTTATGGTACTCCAACATCTTATTCGGTAAAGTATGGATGGCCGATAGCAACCTCGATACCGAAACCATACGCGCAGGAAACAAGGGCAAGATATTTGGTTTCACAGCTATATTTTCGCTGATAATGGCAGCCAACCTCGCCATGTTTCTAAACGACCCGAAAACAGATGTGCAATGGGGTACTATAGCCGGGTTACTGGCAGGCGTTTGGGCATTTAGTGCAATAGCAATCCACAGCTTGTTCGAACTAAAATCGTGGCGATATATTTTGGTTAATGGCGGTTACAGTATTGTATCGCTTACCATTATGGGTGCCATATTAGGTGCCTGGAGATAAAACATTGTATAAAACAAAAGAGGTGCAAACTGTTAAGCCTGCACCTCTTTTATTTTAGGAATAGATTTTATGCTGATAAACCATCCAGGTCTTTCAGATCTTCCTCTGTTAATTCAACATCGGCAGTTTTAAGGTTATCTTCCAGGTGATCAACGCTCGATGTGCCCGGTATCAATAAGATGTTATCGGCATGGTGCAACAACCAGCTTAAGGCAACCTGGTGTACAGTAGCATTGTGTTTATCGGCTACTTTTTGCAAGGCAGTTAAAGCATCAGTATTACCTCCGCCAAGCGGGAACCATGGAATAAAGGCTATGTTCTGCTCTTTGCAATACTCTAACACGGGCTCCCATTTGCGGTTATCAATGCTATACATGTTTTGTACCGATACCACTTCGAAAAACTGCTGTGCATGTTTAATATCATCTACACTAACTTCCGATAGGCCGATGTGTTTAATTTTACCTTCCTGCTGCGCTTGCTTTAAAAACTCGAAAGTTTTTTCGGCAGGTACTTTTGGATCGATACGGTGTAATTGATATAAGTCGATCTGATCCAGTTTCAGGCGTTTTAAGCTGCCTTCCAATGCTTCCTTCAAATGCTCGGGGCTCGAATCAACCGGCCATTGATCAGGACCGGTTCTTAGTAAGCCGCCTTTTGTACCAATTACCAGGCCTTCAGGATATGGATATAAAGCTTCGGCGATCAGTTCTTCCGATACATACGGGCCGTAGCTGTCTGCGGTATCAATAAAATTAACGCCCAGTTCAACAGCGCGTTTTAAAACTTTTATGGCTTCATCTTTATCTGCAGGTGGGCCCCAGATACCTTTACCTGTAATACGCATTGCGCCATAACCTAAGCGGTTAACAGTAAGATCGCCACCTATGGTGAAGCTTTTTTGAAATGTTACGTTACTCATTGGATTGATGTTTAAAGATTAAAAACACCCGAAGTACGGGGAATGTTTAGTAATAACAGTAAGCCAATTGTAATTTATGGGTTAACAAATTGTTGCGTAGACAGCAAAGCAAGTTTTTACAATTGCGCTACTTTAAAGGGTTTAATATCGACGGTTTCCCACACTTTTTGGGTCATGTATGGGTCGCTATTTTTCCAGGCTTCCAGTTCTTCTTCTGAGTTAAACTGAACAATCATAGTTGAGCCGATCATTTTGCCATCTGCATTGAGCATGGCCCCGCCTAAAACATAATTGCCTTTTTCCTTTAATTCACGCACACCATCCAAATGATGCGGGCGTACATTGGCACGTCTTTCAAAAGCTTCTGTATCTGTAAAATCGTATGCGGTAATAAGATATTGATTCATGATCTTTTTTTTAGTTTGTTATTGTAATGAACAAGTATAACAATTGTTTCGTTTGCAGTATTTTTCAAACAAAAAATAGCATCTCCGAATAACTGTAATTTTTACATTATTTTTTACATATTTGTTACTCTTGAGTACAATCAATTTATGATCCAGAATCTACACCAGCAATTTAAATCTCTATTCAATACCGAAGCTACTAACGCTTATTTTTCACCAGGCAGGGTAAACCTTATTGGCGAACATATAGATTATAACGGCGGTTTGGTTATGCCATGCGCTATCACTTTCGGCACTTATTTGCTTGTTGCGCCAAACAACGAAGGTAAATTTCGTTTCAGAAGTATCAATTTTGAAGATCGGGCTGATATCCAGTTACAAGACTCTTATACCAAACAAGATAAATTCTGGTTCAACTATCCGCTGGGTGTTATCACGCACTTTTTGAAAGATGGCCATCAGCTGCAAGGTTTAGATATGTTGTATTATGGTGATATTCCTATTGGTTCAGGCCTCTCCTCTTCGGCATCTATCGAAGTGGTGACTGCGTTTGCATTAAACGAACTATTTAAGGCAGGATATAGCAAGCTTGATCTGGTTAAATTATCAAAATGGGTAGAGAACAGTTTCATCGGCTTAAATAGTGGTATTATGGATCAGTTTGCGGTTGCCTTCGGCGAAGCAGAAAAAGCGCTGAAGCTTAATTGCGATACTTTAGATTATGAAGCTGTAGATTGTCATCTGGGCGAATATTTATTGGCGATCATCAACACCAATAAACCCCGTAAACTCGCAGAATCTAAATACAACGAACGCGTACAGGAATGCCAGCAAGCTTTAGCCGCATTGCAAACCGAACTAGATATTCAAAACTTGTGCGATATTGACGCTGCTACTTATAAGCAATACGAGCACTTAATTACTGATCCGATAGTTAAAAACCGTGCTCAACACGTAATTGAAGAAAACGATCGTGTAAAACTGGCAGCCAAAGAACTGGCTGCCGATAATTTACTGGAATTTGGCAAGCTGATGTATGCCTCGCACGACTCATTAAGTAAGCTATACGAAGTAAGCGGAGTAGAACTGGATACCATTGCAGAATACGCTAAAACTGCCCCAGGTGTAGCCGGAGCACGTATGACCGGCGCCGGATTTGGCGGCTGTGCCATTGCTTTAGTAAAAAAGGATGCTTTTGATGAATTCACCAAAGGAATTACCGAATTTTACACCCGGAAAATAGGCTACGCCCCTTCCGTATACAGTTCGCTGATCGGGCCGGGTGTTGGCTTGTATAAGGGATAAACATGCGTAAATTAAAATTGGACGAGCTAAACCGTCCTTCGGTTTCTGAATTTAAAGCCCAGGATAAATTGCCTGTGGCTGTGGTTATGGATAATGTACGGAGCATGCACAATGTAGGTTCTATCTTTCGCACCAGCGATGGTTTTGCGGTTGAACAGATTGTACTTTGTGGCATAACCGCCCAGCCCCCACACCGTGAAATTGAAAAAACTGCTCTCGGAGCCACACAATCAATCGACTGGAGTTTTGAAGAAAGCACCGTTACTGCCGTTGAAAAACTGCGCGAGCAAGGCTATACAATTATCGCGGTAGAGCAAGCCGAAAATAGCATAATGCTCAATACTTTTGAACCCGAGCAGGACAAAAAATACGCATTGATATTCGGTAACGAAGTAAACGGTGTGAGCGATGATGTAATGGCCTTGATTGATCATTGTATCGAAATTCCTCAATTTGGCACCAAGCACTCATTTAATATAGTTGTATCGGCAGGTATTGTACTTTGGGATTTTTTCGCGAAATTGAATCTTCAATAGATTTAAATCGCTATGAACCCGATTGCCAAAAAACTGCTCATTAAACCCGGAACCAACTGGTTATTTGTAAACGCGCCCGAAGACTATCTGGCGTATATAGATCCCCTACCCGATAATGTGCATGTAAGTTTTGAAAGCAGCGATAAAGTTGATGGTTTGCAGCTATTTGTGAAAAACAAAGCGGAACTGACAGCAGAGCTAAAGACTATCCAACCAGCATTAAAACCCGATACCATTCTCTGGATCACCTACCCTAAAAAGAACACCAAAATCCCAACCGATCTGGCCATGATGGATAGCTGGGACGAAGTGAAACAATATGGTTTAGATACCGTAGCATCGGCCGCCATTAATGATACCTGGACGGCATTACGCTTCCGTCCCAAAAATCTCGTTAAAACTTCACCAGCCAAGTTATCCGAAATCCCCAAAAGCGATTTCTCTGAATATATAGACGTTACCAACAAAAAGGTAACTCTTCCACCCGATGTACTCGAGGCTTTAAAAGAAGCGCCACAAGCATTGGATACCTTTACCCGACTGGCATGGTCGCACCAAAAGGAATATGCGGTTTGGATATTGGGTGCCAAGCAAGAGAAAACAAGGGTTTCGAGGGTAGAGAAAATGGTAGAGATGTTGGTGAATGGCAAGAAGAATCCATCGGAAAAGTAATCGTCACTCTCCTCTCCCACGTCATTGCGAGGTACGAAGCAATCTCAGACCGATTAGCACTACCTCAAATACCGCAGAAGCTTTTATGAACGAGTTGTAGTACTATTAATGTCAGTCCCGCTCAATCGCCGCGGGTAGGCTGTTACTTTGGGGCGCCAAAGTAACCAAAGCGCTCATCGACAAAAGGCTTCTTTACACACAAAGCCATGCCGCACAGCGTTCAGAACAACACAGGACGGGATCTTTTGCCCCAGTCACGTTCGTACAATCCAGCCCTTCTGCAAAATCTCCAATGCCTCTTTCCAGCGCACAAGCCACCATTTTGTTCTGCCCGCTTGGGCCGAAGCTGCTTGCCGATTGAAAAGAAAATTATCTAAATTTTATCATTGCGAGGAGGAACGACAGCCTGTCCCGATGATAATCGGGATGCAATCTCGTCGCCAATCCATTCCCCCCAACACGTCATTGCGAGGTACGAAGCAATCGCGAACCTTACAGAGCCGCTCTGTAGATCGGGGATTGCTTCGTACCTCGCAATGACGTGCTTTTTCGTTCATAAAAACATCGACAAATTACCGAATCAACAAATTGACAAATTAAAAACCAACCTTTCCCCCTCCTTCCTGTTATACTCCCATGGCAAATTTCATAGAACTATTAGACAAAAACGACCGCAACACATTAATTAATGTGGACAATATAACCTCAATTGTAATTTATAAAGACCCGCAGGAAGAAGTAAGGATCTATCTGATCGGCGATAAAGAATCATATATCACCGTAAAAGAATCGTACGAGGAATTGAAGGGAAAACTCCAGGACTGGATAAAAATAAACCTGCGATAGCCGGGACGGCCTACCGCAGGTACTGATCTATTTAGAGTGATTTGTTAAATCCGTGGTTAAAAAGCTTGTTCGTAGAAGTTCACAGCGTCTTTGCTTTCTAACAGGGTATGTCCTGTTAAAAATTCATCGACTTTGCGGGCAGCTTCGCGACCTTCTGAGATGGCCCAAACTACCAGTGATTGTCCGCGGCGCATATCGCCGCAGGCAAATACTTTGCTCACGTTAGTACGATAAACGCCTTCTTTGGCTTTAACGTTCTTGCGTTCGTCAAGCTCTACGCCCAGTGCTTCCAGCATACCGTTGTATTGCGGATTAACGAAGCCCATAGCTAAGAATACGCGCTGGCAAGGTATTTCGCGCTCTGATCCTTCAATCTCCGAGAACTTAGTCGGGCGACCTAAAAAGTCGGTTTCCCAGCTTACGTCTGTTACTTTAAGCGCACGCAAGTTACCTTCCTCGTCGCCTAAAAACTCTTTGGTGTTGATACCGAAATGGCGTTGGCAACCTTCCTCATGCGAGCTGGTTGTTTTTAACACCATTGGGTAACTTGGCCAGGGCATAGCAGCAGTACGCGAAGTTGGTGGCTGCGGCATAAACTCAAATTGCAGGATAGATTTTGCACCGTGACGGTTTGATGTACCCACGCAATCAGAACCGGTATCGCCACCACCAATTACCACAACATCTTTATCTGTAGCCCAGATATCTTCAGTTGTGATCGGGCTGTTGCCTACACGTTTGTTTTGCTGTTTCAGGAACTCCATTGCAAAATATACACCTTTAAACTGGCGGCCAGGGATAGGCAAATCGCGTGGGATGGTTGAGCCACCGGCCATCACAACGGCATCATAAGCACGTACCAGTTCTTCGGCAGCAATGTGTTTACCGATTTCTGTATTGCAGATAAATTCAACACCATCTGCTTCCATAACCTGGATACGGCGGTCTATCACCCATTTCTCTAATTTGAAATCTGGGATACCGTAACGCAATAAACCTCCCGGTTTGTCGTCGCGCTCGTAAACAGTTACTGTATGGCCGGCTTTGCTTAGTTGCGCAGCAGCAGCCAAACCCGCAGGGCCCGAACCTACAACCGCTACTCTTTTACCGGTTTTAATTAACGGCGCAACAGGTTTAACGAGGTTCTTTTCGTAAGCTATCTCGATAATATGTTTCTCAATTTCCTCGATAGCAACAGGTGGCTTGTTGATACCTAACACACATGCAGATTCGCAGGGCGCAGGGCAAATACGGCCTGTAAACTCAGGGAAATTATTGGTTGAAGATAATATTTCATAAGCTTCAACCCAGTTTTTGCGGTATACTGCATCGTTAAACTCGGGAATAATATTACCGAGCGGGCAACCAGAGTGGCAAAAAGGTATGCCACAATTCATGCACCGTGCCGATTGTTCGTTCAGTTTATCAGCAGTGTACAGGCCAACAAACTCGTTATAGTTTTTCACCCTTGCGTCGGGTGCTGTTTTACCAGGAAGTTCTCTGTTAAACTCCTGAAATCCGGTAGGCTTTCCCATAATTATTTGCTGACAGCTTGATATTCTTTTTCTTGTAAAACTCTTTTGTACTCTTTCGGGAACACTTTAACAAAGTTCAGTTTAGCGGCATCCCATGTGCTTAATAAGCGTTTAGCAACCTCACTTTGAGTAAGGTTAGCATGCTTTTTAAGCAAGGTTAAAATTTGCTCTTCGTCTTTTGGTGAAAGCGGATCTAAATCAACCATTTCCGGGTTGCAGTTTTCGGCAAACGTATGGTCTTCGTCGTATATCCAGGCTAAACCACCGCTCATACCTGCGGCAAAGTTGCGGCCTGTTTTACCGAGAATCAGCGCACGTCCACCGGTCATGTACTCACAACCGTGATCGCCCACACCCTCTACAACCGCAGTTGCACCAGAGTTACGTACAGCGAAACGTTCGCCTGCCATACCACGTGCAAACAGCTCGCCCGAGGTAGCGCCATACATGGCTACGTTACCGATGATAATGTTATTCTCTGGCGTAAAGGTTGAGTTAGCAGCCGGATAAATAGCCAGCTGAGCACCAGATAAACCTTTACCTACATAGTCATTCGCTTCGCCTTCTAATTCAAACGAGATACCTTTTGCGGCGAAAGCACCAAAGCTTTGTCCGGCAGAACCTTTGAATTTATAGTTAATGGTGTTGTCCGGTAAACCGGCAGAACCATATTTTTTAGAGATTTCGTTCGATAATAAGGTACCGATGGTACGGTCGATGTTTTTCACATCAAACGTTGCAAATACCGGTGTTTTATCAGCCAAAGCCTGTTGCGCAGCTTCTAATAGTTTCCAGTCGATAATCTCGGCCATACCGTGATCCTGGCTTTCGCTATTGTAAAGCGTTAAACCTTTCTGGTTAGTTACCGGGTGTAATATGCCCGATAGATCAACTTTTTTAGCTTTCCAGCTTTGGATGTTATCTCTTACTCTTAAGAATTGTACACGGCCAACCATTTCCTGTATGGTACGGAAACCAAGTTCGGCCATAATTTCGCGCATGTCCTCAGCCAGGAAGCGGAACAGGTTAACAATATGCTCTGGCTTACCGCTGAACAGTTTACGCAGTTCAGGATCCTGAGTAGCCACACCAACCGGGCAAGTATTTAAATGACACTTACGCATCATGATACAACCACCGGCAACAAGGGCTGCAGTTGCAACCCCCCATTCTTCGGCACCCATAAGGGCAGCAATAACCAGGTCACGACCGGTTTTCATCTGTCCATCGGCCTGTAACACTACGCGGCTGCGCAGTTTGTTACGTACCAGGGTTTGATGTGCTTCGGCCAAACCAAGTTCCCAAGGTAAACCAGCATGTTTGATAGAGCTTATTGGCGATGCGCCTGTACCACCATCGTAACCTGCAATCAGGATCACGTCGGCATGTGCTTTGGCAACACCGGCAGCAATAGTACCTACACCTGCTTTTGATACCAACTTAACGTTGATACGTGCAGCACGGTTAGCATTTTTAAGGTCGAAGATCAGCTGGGCTAAATCTTCAATCGAATAAATATCGTGGTGAGGTGGCGGAGATATTAAACCTACGCCCGGAGTTGAGTGACGGGTTTTAGCAATCCATTCATCAACCTTGTGGCCCGGCAGTTGTCCACCTTCGCCCGGTTTCGCACCTTGCGCCATTTTAATTTGCAACTCGTCAGCATTAGTAAGGTAGTTTGAAGTTACCCCAAAACGTGCCGAAGCAATTTGCTTAATGGCCGAACGCATGGAATCGCCGTTCTCCATTATTTCGTAACGCATTTCGTCTTCACCACCTTCGCCGGTATTGCTTTTACCGCCAATGCGGTTCATAGCAATAGCCAGTGTACTATGCGCCTCGTGCGAGATAGAACCGAATGACATAGCACCTGTGGCAAAACGCTTCATGATGCTTTCTACCGGTTCAACTTCTTCTATCGAGATCGCCTCGCGGTGATGTGTAAAATCTAACAGACCCCGGATGGTGAAATGTTTCTCAGTTTGTTCGTTAACCAGTTTTGCGTAGTTTTTGTAAACTGCAAAATCATTGGTACGGGTTGCATGCTGCAGCAAGTGAACCGTTTGCGGGTTAAACAAGTGCTGCTCGCCACGGCGTTTCCACTGGTAGATACCGCCTTCTTGCAGTAAGCGGGTTTCACCTTTCGAATGGTTAAAGCCCATGGCGTGTTTACCCAATGCTTCGCGTGCAATTTCGTCAAGGCCTAAACCTTCTATACGGGTAACCGCGCCGCAGAAATATTTATCAACTACAGATTTGTTCAATCCAAGGATCTCAAACACCTGAGAACCATGGTACGATTGCAGTGTAGAAATTCCCATTTTAGAGAAGATCTTCAATAAGCCATCGCAGATTGATTTAACATAGTTATAGAAAAGTTTATCAGTCGGTAAATCTGTTTCCAAATCACCGCTAACTTTTAAGTTTTCGATAGTCGATAGCGCCAGGTATGGGTTGATAGCACTTGCACCAAACGCCAGTAAAGCAGCAAAGTGGTGTACTTCCCAAGCATCGCCGGCCTCAACAACCAAACCTACCGAACCTCGGCAGCCTTTTTTGATCAAATGGTGATGTACAGCAGATACCGCCAGTAACGACGGGATTGGCGCGTGCTCAGAATCGATAGCACGGTCTGACAGGATCAATACCTCGAAACCATCTTCAACTGCATCTTCGGCATAACGGCAAAGCCTTGCTATACCTTTTTCCATCGAACCCGGCTGACCATCGGCCTTGAAATAAGTTTGTAATGTTTTGGCGTGGAATAAACCGGTATCAATACTGCGTAATTTTTCCAGATCGTGGTTATTCAGGATCGGATGTTTCAGCTTTACGCAATGGCAATGCATTTTATCCTCATCCAACAGGTTACCGTTGTTACCGATAAAGGTAGCTAAGCTCATCACCAAACGCTCGCGGATAGGGTCTATCGGCGGGTTAGTTACTTGGGCAAAGAACTGTTTAAAGTAGCTTGACAGATGCTGCGGCTTATCAGACAATACCGCCAAAGGCACATCGGTACCCATTGAGCCAATTGGCTCTTTACCATCAACAGCCATCGGTTTAATAATAACCTCGATATCCTCGCGGCTATAACCAAACACCTGCTGGTAACGGAAAACAGAATCAGAAGAAAGACTTGCGAAAGCCAAACGAGGCTCGGCCAGTTCTTCCAAACGGATCTGGTAGTTATCTAACCAACGACCATACGGCTGTTGTGAAGCAATTTCTTGCTTAATTTCTTCGTCTTTAATGATCTTACCTTTTACGGTATCGATCAACAACATTTTACCCGGTTGTAAACGGCCTTTGCTGATTACAGTACTTTCGTCGATAGTTAATACACCGGCTTCTGATGCAGCAATAACACGGTTATCGTTAGTTACAACGTAACGTAAAGGGCGCAGACCGTTACGGTCTAACAAAGCACCAACTAATCTACCATCGGTAAACGAGATAGCCGCAGGACCATCCCAAGGCTCCATAATGGTAGCGTGGTATTCGTAGAACGCCTTTTTAATCGGATCCATGTGCTCGTTGCCATCCCATGCTTCAGGTACCAGCATCATCATTACGTGTGGTAATGAACGACCAGAATGAAGTAACACTTCAATGATGTTATCCAGACAGGCTGAATCTGATTGGTTGTTATCGATAACCGGTAACAACATCTCCATTTCTTCGCTGGTGAAGTATGATGATGCTAATGATTTAACACCTGCATAGAACCAGTTTAAGTTACCGGTCAGCGTGTTGATCTCACCATTATGCGCAATCAAACGGAATGGCTGGGCCAGTTTCCATGAAGGGAAAGTATTGGTTGAGAAACGTGAGTGAATCATGGCAAAACCCGATGCCACACGTGAATCTGCAAGGTCAGTAAAGTACTGGCGTAACTGGTACGTAGTTAACTGACCTTTGTATATAATAGTTTTGCTGGATAGTGAGGTAAAGTAAAAATGCTCACCAGCCTGCGCAACAGTTTCTAAAACTGTTTTGTTAATATATCTTCTTAATACAAAAAGTTTGCGTTCAAAAGCCTCGGCAGTGGTAATGCTGTGCGGCTTTAAAATAAACAGCTGCTCTGCATCAGGTTCTGCTTCACGTGCAGTTTCGCCAATTACAGTATTATCAACAGGTACTTTACGATAGCCCAGAATATGCAGGCCAAGTTTTTCAGCAGCGCTGCCGATAATATTGCGGCAAGCCTTTTTTAACACAGAATCCTTCGGAAAAAAGATCATACCTACCCCGTAATCGCCGGGTTCGGGTAAGCTCATTTCCAGGTTCGAGCATTCTTCCATCAAAAACTCATGGGGCAGTTGAATGAGGATACCTGCACCGTCACCGCTATCGGGGTCACAGCCGCAAGCACCACGGTGCTCCATATTTTCGAGAATAGTGAGTGCGTCACGGACAATCTGGTTAGATTTATGTCCGTTAATGTTAGTTATAAACCCTGTACCACAAGAGTCATGTTCAAATTCGGGCCGGTACAAACCCTGCTGGGGGCTATCAGTTAAATCCATATTAAAAGAACCAATTTGAAAAAGGTGTAATAACGAAATTACGTTTTTTGAAAAACAATTTGAATAGTGACAGAATTTTTAAAAAGGTGGCAACAAATCCTACAGAAGAAGTCGTTTTAATGAAATATTGTTAATATTTATCTCTTTTATGTAAAAATTTCTCAATCAAAATAGCTTACATTGCTCATATCTGTTAATAATAAAGCCCGGGTTAAACGCCATTTTTATTGTTTGGGTAACAAATAACAAGGCCACAGATAAAAACTAAGTGTTTCGGTAAAATTACCACATTGTTAACTACCTGTCATTTTACGCAATACATTAAGTCAAGAAATTTTAGCCCCACCTAAATCCTCCCCGGGAGGGAGGACTAAAAAAATGAAAGCGGGAAAAAGTAAAGTCTCCCATACCGGGGGAGATTTAGAGGGGGCTTTATACCTGCTTATTTACGTTTGCGGCATTAAATGATTAAGCTATTTTTGCAGCTTAATTATAAAAAGCATGTCAGAAAAAAATAAAGCTGTTTTTTTAGATCGCGATGGTGTTCTGAACCAGGAGATGGGCGATTACGTTTGCAAGTTTGAAGACTTTCACGTTCTCGAACATAACTTCGCCACGCTGAAAGAACTGCAAGACCGTGGTTATATGCTGATTGTGGCCACCAACCAGGGCGGTATTGCCAAAAGCTGGTATACCGAAGAGCAGCTGGCCGAAATGCATGCACACCTGCGCAAACTTTACGCCGAACACGGTGTTGAGTTTACTGATATATACTATTGCCCGCATCATCCTAACTTTACCGGCGATTGCGATTGCCGCAAACCTAAACCGGGTTTACTGTTAAGAGGGATTGCAGAGCATAATATCGACCCGGCTAAATCATACTTTATTGGCGACCGTGAGCGCGATGTAGAAGCAGGTACAGCCGCAGGCGTAAAAGGTATCCTGATTAACAGCGATCAGCCGATTAGTGAGATACTTGATCAAATAGCTTAACCTTAATATATAGCATGAAACTAAGCAGCTACTTAAAAAATATCGATTCGGTTATTGCGGCGGCCATTGGTTATTATGCTATATATCTATACACTAAATACAATGGTATAGGTATTTCGCCCGATTCTATTATGTATACCAGCGCTGCGCGGAGTTTCCACAACACCGGCTCCCTGACTACATTTAACGGACATGCCATTGTTGATTTCCCGGTCTTCTACCCTGTTTTCCTCGGGCTCACTTTCTTCATTAGCGGGATTGATCCTGTAGTTGCCGGGCCTGTTATCGATGGTTTGTTATTCGCCGGGGTGATCCTCATCAGTGGTTTGCTGATGCAGCATTTCGCATCCAAGAGCATTATATATAAGTGGTTGGTTTTGGGTGCGATAATATTGAGCCCGGCGTTGTTGCAGATCTATACCTATTTATGGTCGGAGACGCTGTTTATATTTTTGGTATTTGCGTTCTTCATCACCTTTTCGCAATATCTAAAAACTCATACCTATATAACACTGGTAGTTGCTGCACTTGTGGCAGGCATTAGTTGTATAACCCGCTATGCCGGGATAACTGTAATTGGCACCGGGTGTTTATTATTATTGATTGAAAGTACCTTTCCTTTTAAACAAAGGTGGAAACGCATTTTCATCTTCGGTGCTATATCCTGTTCTTTATTAATAGCCAACCTTATTCGCAACCATTTGGTAAGCGGCACGGGCACCGGCCCGCGCGAAGCATCGATAACCGGTTTCTGGCAAAATATGATCTATTTTGGCGGCACCATTGTAGATTGGGTTACCATACCAAGCGAAGCTGATTTTGTAGCACTCGCAGTAGGTATCCTCACCATTGTTGGATTAATGATTGCACTATGGTTCCATACCTTCCGTAAAAATCTGAATAACTATCTGGTTATCGCCATCACCTTTTCATTGATCTATGGATTATTCATCGTTATATCTTCTACCTTTTCGCGTTATGAACGGATCAATGACAGGCTGCTGGCTCCTATGTACATTCCCACCATCTGGGCTTTAACCTGGTGGATTATCCATACACCCAAACGCTGGTCGCAGGCTATTAAAATACCTATTTACGTATTCTTTGGGCTTTGTGCTTTGGTGATAGAATATCGTTTATACAAAGTAGACTATCAGCGTTGGGACGATCAGCGCGATTACGGCAACCCCGGCTATGCCGATGACGACTGGAAAGACTCTGGCATGGTGAAGTTTATGCGCAGCAATGATGCTTTCTTTAAAACCGATGCACCTATTTATTCTGATGCGCCGGAGGCCGTTTACTTTTTAGGCGGGCACGCAGGCATTAAATTGCTGCCACATCGCTATTTCCCTAAAACGGTAGAGAAATTTCTGGAGCAGAAACATTACTACCTCATCTGGTTTGATAACCTCGATAACCCGGAGTTGATCAACCTGAAATATATTCAGCAGAAAAAAAATCTGAAAAAATTACAACAATTTGGCGACGGCAGCATTTATGAGTATAACGAGTCAGATCAGCCCGCAAAATGATAAACTACTCATTCTGTATAAATTGATTTTGATTTTATAAATAACTCTATATATTTGCATCGCTCACCACAAGTTAGCTATAGAAATGAAGGTTTTCACTTTACATCATTTGCATCTGCACCATCGCCACCATGTGGCGATCAAATAATGATGTTTCTACGTGAAATATTGCAACCTCCGTTTATCTTATAGTATAATTAATTCCCAGCTTTGAAAACATTAAAAATAGCGATCCAAAAATCGGGTCGGCTCAACGAAAAGTCCGTTGAACTGCTTAAAAATTGTGGCTTGAATTTCGAGAACTACAAAAGTTCATTGATCTCGCCGGTGTCTAACTTCCCCCTGGAAATCCTTTTTCTTCGCGATGACGATATCCCCGAATACGTACAGGATGGCATTGCCGATCTGGGTATTGTGGGCGAAAACGTGATCCAGGAAACTGAGGTTGAGGTTAACTACCTGCAACGTTTAGGTTTTGGTAAATGCGCATTAAAAATTGCCATTACCAATAGCAGCGATATTACCGATCTGCAACATTTAAACGGCAAATCAATAGCCACCACCTACCCTGCTATTTTGGGTAAGTTTTTAAAAGAGAATAAGATCCAGTCAGAGATCCGTAACATTTCAGGCTCGGTGGAGATTGCTCCGGGTTTGGGATTGGCTGATGCCATCTGCGATTTAGTATCAACCGGTGGTACATTGAAAAGCAATGGGTTGAAACCTTTTGCTGATGTGATGTCGTCTGAAGCAGTTTTAATTGGCCGTAACGGTGATGAAGACAATGTTTTGATCCAGGAGCTGATTCAACGCATTCAATCTGTATTACGTGCTAAGGAAACTAAATACGTGGTATTGAATATCCACCGCGATAATTTGCCTAAGATTATGAATTTGCTACCGGGTGTAAAAAGCCCTACTATAGTACCATTGGCCGAGGCTGACTGGGTAGCAGTACATACCGTAATCCCCGAGCGCGACTTTTGGGACCGCATTAGCAGCCTGAAACAAGCCGGCGCCGAAGGTATTGTGGTGATGCCGATAGAAAAGATCATTCTATAACCAGAATTTACTGAATTTGGGAATTCTCAGAATTTGCCAGATTCATCAATTAACAGAATTTCACATTAAAAAACTCCCTCTCCATTGGAGAGGGCTGGGGTGAGGCGATATGTTAAGAATATATAATTATCAGGATTTAAATACTGATGACCTGCAGCAACTGGTTCAGCGCAATGTTGACCCTGCTAACGAGATCCGCTCGATTGTTGAAACGATTATTGAAACAGTGCGCGAGCATGGCGATAATGCCCTGCTGGATTATGCACACAAGTTTGATAAGGTTAAACTCGACAAGCTTTACTTAGATAAAGCCGAACTAAGCGAACTGGCCAACGCCCTGCAGCCAGAGCAGAAAGAAGCCCTTAAAACGGCCTATAATAACATCTACAAATTTCACCAGGCTCAATTAGGTAAAGAAGACAAAATTGAAACCATGCCCGGTGTAACCTGCTGGCGCGAATTAAGACCGATTGAAAAAGTTGGCTTGTATATTCCCGGTGGCAGCGCGGTTTTACCGAGTACATTTTTAATGCTGGGTATCCCCGCTCGTATTGCAGGCTGCAAAGAGATTGTAGTTTGCTCGCCGCCACAAAAAAGCGGCAAGGTGAATGCCTTTATAGCCTACGTTGCCGAACTGCTGGACATAGACCGCATTTACTTTGCCGGAGGTGCACAAGCTATTGCAGCCATGGCTTACGGTACCGAAAGTATTGCTAAGGTTGATAAGATCTTCGGTCCCGGTAATCAATTTGTAACCAAGGCGAAGACGATTATCCAATCAACAACCACCACGGCCATCGATATGCCGGCCGGTCCATCAGAAGTATTGGTTATTGCTGATGAAACTGCCAACCCCATCTTTGTAGCTGCCGATTTACTGGCACAAGCTGAGCATGGTAGCGATAGCCAGGCCGTACTGGTAACCACATCTGAGCAAATGGCCGAAGCTGTTATTGTAGAGTTAAACAAACAACTCCCTGTATTACCACGCGCTGAAATTGCCGGGCAAGCCATAGCAAACTCTTACGCTGTTATTGTGAGCAGCCTTAACCAAGCCATGCAGTTCAGTAACCTGTATGCGCCAGAGCATTTGATATTGGCAACTGAAAGCTGGGAGCAGATTACCGGTGATATTATCAACGCAGGCTCTGTTTTCTTAGGCAACTTAACGCCGGAGAGTGTGGGCGATTATGCATCGGGCACTAACCATACCTTGCCTACCAGTACCTATGCAAGGGCTTACTCGGGTGTTTCGGTTGATTCTTTTGTGAAGAAGATCACGTTTCAGCATATCAGTCCGCAGGGTATTGGTAATATTGGCCCGACTGTGGAAATACTAGCTGAGTTGGAAGGTTTGCATGCGCATAAGAATGCAGTGACGGTGAGACTTCTGAATTAGAAGCAAGAGCCGAGAGACAAGAAACAAGACGATAACTTAACCGTCTTTGCGAGATATAAAACTTTGTCATGCTGAGCTCCGTCGAAGCACGACTATACAGAGCTGCTCTGTATACTACGAGATTGCTTCGTACCTCGCAATGACAAATAGATAAAAAGACATGTTCGACATTAATAAAATAATTCGACCAAATATTAAAAACCTGGTTCCCTACTCATCAGCACGTGACGAGTTTAAGGGCGAAGCCAGCGTATACCTGGATGCTAACGAAAACGCATTCGGTTCGCCGTTGGATAAAGCATATAATCGCTATCCCGACCCGATGCAGTACCAGGTTAAAATGCGCTTAAGCGCCATTAAAGGTGTACCTGCCCGCAACATCTTTCTGGGTAATGGCAGTGATGAAGCTATCGATATCCTGTTCCGCGCTTTTTGCAATCCCGGTGCGGATAATGTGATCCTGGTACCTCCTACTTATGGCATGTACGAGGTTTCGGCCAATATCAATGATGTAGAAACCCGCAAGGTTTCATTAACAGAAGAGTACCAACTGAATGTTGAAGGTATTTCTGAAGCCATCGATAAAAACACCAAATTGATCTTCATCTGCTCGCCCAACAACCCAACAGGTAACTCCATCAACCGCGATGATATTGAAACCCTGCTGGCCAATTTTAATGGCATTGTGGTGGTTGATGAAGCTTATATCAACTTCAGCCGTCAAAAAACCTTTATTCAGGAACTGACTGAATATGCTAACCTTGTGGTTATGCAAACGCTCTCGAAAGCATGGGGATTAGCGGGATTACGCATCGGTATGGCCTTTGCCAGCGAAGAAATTATTGAGGTGATGAATAAGGTTAAACCACCTTATAACATCAATGAAGCGTCGCAGCAGTTAGCGCTCCAGGCTTTACAAAATACTGATCTGGTAAACCTCTGGATCAAAGAACTTCTGGCTGAGCGCGATAAACTGGTTTTAAAACTGAAGGATATGGATTTCGTGCTGGATATTTACCCATCAGATGCCAACTTCATTTTAGTTAAAACTACTGATGCTAACGGGATATATGACTTCCTGGTACAGCATGGCATCATTGTGCGTAACCGTACCAAGGTTGAATTGTGCGAAGGTTCGTTACGAATTACGGTAGGAACACCTGAAGAAAACCAAAAATTATTAGAAACTTTACAGCAATACAAATAATGATCGGCCCGCAAAAAATATTGTTTATAGATAGAGATGGTACTCTGATTAAAGAGTGTGCCGACGAGCAGATAGATTCGTTCTATAAGCTCGAGTTCTACAACAAAGCCCTGCAATACCTGCCACGCATAGCTGCCGAGCTTGATTTTAAGCTGGTAATGGTAACCAATCAGGATGGTTTAGGAACAGTAAGCCACCCCGACGAGAACTTTTTCCCGGTACAGGATCTGGTCATCAAAACCTTTGCTAACGAAGGTGTAGTATTTTCTGCTGTACACATCGACCGCACATTTCCTTACCAAAACGCCCCTACCCGAAAACCGGGTACTGGTATGCTAACTGAATATTTCGATGCTGAAAAGTATGATCTGCAAGGATCATTCGTAATCGGCGATCGTAAAAACGATGTGCTGCTGGCTAAAAACCTGGGCGCAAAAGCTATATGGTTAAACAATCACTCAGGCTTAGGTGCAAAGGAATTTACGGAAGAAGAAAACGCAGCAGTTAAAGAAACTGTAGCCTTAGAAACTACCGATTGGCAAAAGATTTACGAGTTTTTAAAATTGGGTGAGCGTGTGGCAGAACGCCGCCGCACCACCAAAGAAACTGATATTTTTATCAAAATTAATCTGGATGGTACAGGTGAAGCGAAGATAAATACTGGTTTGCATTTCTTCGATCACATGCTTGATCAGATTGCCCGCCACGGCAGCATCGATCTGGAAGTTGATGCCAAAGGCGATCTGCATATCGATGAACATCATACGATAGAAGATACCGCCATCGCTTTAGGCGAGGTTTTTGCGACAGCATTGGGCGATAAACGTGGTATTGAGCGTTATGGTTTCTGCCTGCCGATGGACGATTGCCTGGCGCAGGCGGCGATAGACTTTGGCGGCCGCAACTGGCTGGTTTGGGATGCAGATTTTAAACGCGAAAAAGTGGGCGATGTACCTACAGAGATGTTCTTGCATTTCTTTAAGTCGTTCTCAGATGCATCAAAATCAAACCTTAACATCAAAGCCGAAGGCCAGAACGAACACCACAAAATAGAAGCAATATTTAAAGCCTTTGCCAAAGCAATTAAAATGGCCGTTCGCAGGGACGCAAATAATATGGTTTTACCAAGCACCAAGGGGATGCTTTAAAAGAGATGCAAGAAACCAGAGCCAAGAGACAAGATAACATGGCACACTTTGCTTTTTGTCTTGTCTCTTGTTTCTCGGCTCTTGTCTCTATATAGAATATGATAGGAATAGTACGTTACGGTGCGGGGAACATTTTCTCCTTGACTTCGGCATTAGACAGGCTGGGCATTGCCTATGGCATGATCAATGAAGAGGCTGATTTTGACCAATTTGATCGCTATATTATCCCCGGAGTAGGACACGCCGGTGCAGCTATGACCAAACTGGTAAACACCGGGCTTGTGCCAAAAATTAAAGCACTTCAAAAGCCAACTTTGGGTATTTGTGTAGGTATGCAGCTGCTAACCGAGCATTCTGAAGAAGGAGATTCTGAACTCCTGAATATCATCCCCGTAAAAACCCTTAAATTTAAAGAAGAGCCCGGTTTTAAAGTCCCGCACACGGGCTGGAACAATGTATTTGCGCAGGAAGGCAACCCACTTTTTGAAAATATTCCTGCGGGCGCTCATTTTTACTTTGTACATTCATACTATATTGAATATAATAACGCTTATACTTTAGCGTCAACCAATTATATCAATAATTTTTCGGCATCAATTTGGCATAACAATTTTTTTGGCGTGCAATTTCATCCCGAAAAATCGGGCGAGTACGGCGAAACATTACTTAAAAACTTTTCAAATATTTAAAAGATGTACATAATCCCTGCCATCGACATACTGGACAAAAAAGTGGTTCGCCTTCGTGAAGGTAACTACGAGCAGGTAACTCATTACGATGTTACACTGGAAGAGATGATCGAAAGGTACCAATCAAACGGCACAAACTTCATCCACGTTATCGACCTGAATGGAGCTAAAAACGACTTCTCGAACCAGGAATATCTGTTCAACGTGATCAGAAAAACGGATATGAAAGTGCAATACGGCGGCGGCGTGCGCAGCATTGATAAAGTGAGAGAGCTTATTGATGCCGGTATTCACCGCGTGATTGTAGGTACACAAGCTATTACCAATCCAAGCTTCCTGGAAGATCTAAGCAAGGCCATTTGTGGCCAAGATCGGTGCTCAGATCAGGTTGTAGTTGCCATCGATGTGCTCGATGAGGTAATCAAATACTCTGGCTGGATGGAAAGTTCACCCATTAAATTAATGGACTACGTAGATAAATGCCTGGCTTTAGGCTTTTTCCGTTTCTTGTGTACCGACATCAACAAAGACGGTAAACTGGGCGGCGCAGGTATCGAACTTTACAAAAAACTGCTGGATCATTCCCCTTTCATTAAACTGATCGCTTCCGGCGGTGTAAGCTCCATGAAAGATATCGAACAGCTCAGCAAAATAAAGGTAGAATCTGTTGTAGTAGGCAAAGCCATCTACGAAAATCTGATCTCTATCGAAGAAATTAAAGACTGGAATTTACAGGCTTTGATGTCAATTTAGTCTGGCCGAAGGCCATTCCAATGCCCGTCATTGCGAGGTACGAAGCAATCCCCTACTTACAGAGCCGCTCTGTATAGTTGAACTGCACAGCTGGGGATTGCTTCGTACCTCGCAATGACGATCAAATTTACTATCCCCAATGCTCGCAAAACGAATTATCCCCTGCCTTGATGTAAAAGATGGCCGTACGGTTAAAGGTGTAAACTTTGTAGACCTGCGCGATGCCGGCGACCCGGTTGAACTGGCCTGGAACTACTCGCGCCAAGGCGCCGATGAACTGGTTTTTCTGGACATAACCGCCACGCACGAACGTCGCAAAACCATGATTGAAATGGTGAAGGCTGTAGCACGTCAAATCAATATACCGTTTACTATTGGTGGTGGCATTGTAGAAATTGCCGATGCTGATGCTTTACTTAGCGCCGGTGCCGATAAAATTTCAATTAACTCTGCTGCTGTACGTAATCCCGGTTTTATTGATGAACTGGCTAAAGCCTTTGGTGTGCAGTTTGTTGTGGTTGCAGTTGATACCCGTCATGATGGTAACGCCAACATTGTGCACTTAAACGGTGGACGAATCCCAACCGAAAAAGAAACTTTAGACTGGATTTTAGAAGCCGAAAGCCGTGGCGCAGGTGAGATTTTGCTTACTTCAATGGATCATGACGGCACTAAAGCAGGTTTTGATAATAACTTACTAAAAGTGGTTAATGATGCTGTGAATATCCCGGTTATTGCTTCGGGTGGCGCGGGCAGTGTGCAGCACTTTGTGGATGTATTCCAAAAAACTAATGTAGATGCGGCTTTGGCAGCTTCTGTGTTTCATTACGGACAGATTTTGATCCCTGATCTGAAATCGGAATTAAGGAAACAGAACATTAACGTACGATAATATAATATTTAGCTTTAGGGCTATATTTGCAAACCACTTTAAAAGTGGTTTTTACTAAAGAAAAATGGAAATAGATTTCGATAAAACCGACGGACTGGTTCCGGTTGTGATACAGGATGCACAAACCCTTGAGGTGTTGATGCTGGGCTACATGAATGCCGAAGCATACCAGAAAACCATCAAAGAAAATATAGTTACTTTCTTTTCCCGCTCAAAAAACCGTTTGTGGACTAAGGGCGAAACCAGCGGTAATTTCTTACACGTACAAAGCGTGCATATTGATTGCGATAAAGATACGGTGCTGATTAAAGTACGCCCGCAAGGCGTTACCTGCCATACCGGCGCGCGCAGCTGCTTCGATACTGCTTACAACCAAAACTTCATTCTGGAGCTGGAGAACATCATCCGCAACCGTTATGAAGAACCGCAGGAAGGATCGTATGTTAACAAACTCCGCAAAAAAGGCCTCAATAAAATAGCCCAAAAAGTTGGAGAAGAGGCTGTCGAAACTGTAATAGCTGCTTTAGCTGAGACCGAAGTGGATATGATCAACGAGTCATCAGACCTTGTTTTCCACTTATTAGTTTTGCTGCGCGAAAAAGGCTTATCGTTAGAAACCATCGCCAAAAATCTGGAAGCAAGACATAAATAGTTTACTGTTGAAATTATGCTGAAGAGTATCTTTGCCAATGCCTTGCTCATTTGTGCTGTTGGTGTTTTCGCCTGCAATGCGCAGTCTGTAGCACTTAGAAATAACATTGCCGAAATTGCAAAGGAATCTAAAGGCAAGGTTGGTGTTTCTATGCTTAATCTCGAAACGGGTGATAAATTGTCACTTGCAGGTCGCGATCATTTTCCGATGCAAAGCGTAATGAAGTATCCTATTGCAATTACTGTTTTGCACGAAATAGATAAAGGACATTTCAAGATTGATCAGTTAATCCATATCGATAAAGCCGACTACTTCGATACCTACAGCCCACTTAAAGACAAGCATCCCGAAGGTAATTTCGATATTTCGATAAGGGAATTGTTAAGCTATATGGTTTCATTGAGCGATAATGTAGCTTGCGATGTGCTGCTTAAAACGCTTGGCGGCCCCAATAAAGTTACCGCTTACATGCACAGCATCGGTATTAAAAATATAGCTGTGGTAGCTTCAGAATACCAGATGGCACAAGCCTGGGATGTGCAATTTACCAATTGGGTGCAACCAAGCGAGATCATCCATTTGCTTAAGGTTTCGTTTAAGTCCGATTTTCTATCTCCGGCAAGCCATGCTTACCTGTGGAAAATTTTACAGGAAACTTCTACCGGGCCCAAGCAAATCAAAGGCTTATTACCTGCGGGCACTATAGTTTATCATAAAACCGGTCGTTCGGGTACCAATGAGCAGGGTATCAGCGCTGCAACTAATGATATTGGCATTATTACCTTGCCTAACGGTAATCACCTTGCAATTGCAATATTTGTTTGCAATTCACCGGCAGATATGGCCACCCGCGAGTCGGTAATTGCGCATATTGCCAAAGCTGCTTACGATGAAGCTGTTAAATAAGTTGACGAACCCAAGATGAAAGCAGAACAAGCATTTGAACTTACCGGGCATCAAAACCCCATTTTTTCGGCCGAGCTATCTCAAAAACCTGGTTTACTATTTACAGCCGGTAATGATAAAGGTTTAGTTGAATGGAGTTTAACCAAGCAGGAATTCATCAAGGTAATGTTCCCGGTGCCGGGTTCTGTTTATGCTATCCATTGCCCGGTTGGGTTTCCATTAATGTTTGCCGGTATGCGTAACGGGCAGGTTTTGGTTTTCGATTTCATTGAGCAAAAAATTATTACCACATTAAAGCAGCACAGTAGGCCAATCTTTGATATTAAATCAATCCCCAATAAAAGCGAACTCCTGATCGCATCAGAAGATGGTTCTGTTTCCGTTTGGAACCTCAAGGATCTTGGTTTACTGCATACCATTAAAGTATCATCTGATACCGTTCGCTCTATCGCCATATCGCCTAATCAGCAACAAATGGCCTTGGGTTGCAGGGATAACAGTGTAAGGGTTTATAACACGGAAGATTATTCGCCGGTAACTACACTTGCAGATCATACCATGGCTGTATTCACCACCGAGTACACCAAAGATGGCCGCTACATTTTATCCGGTGCGCGTGATGCCCAAATTAAGGTTTGGGATACTACTACTTTCGAATTGGTGAAAAATATTCCGGCTCACCTGTTTGCTGTGAATCATATTCTATCGCATCCTACCCGCCCGTATTTTGCCACAGCAAGTATGGATAAATCAATTAAAATTTGGGGTGCCGATGATTTTAAACTGTATAAGATCATCAGCCGCGAAAAAGGTTACGCATGCCACCTCCTATCCATCAACAAACTCGCCTGGGATGGCGATCAACTGATCTCTGTTAGTGACGATAAGCGCGTGCTCGGTTGGGATATCGCTTTTTAAAGGAATCTTTTAATAATACGAAGTTTGTGGGTATAGCGTTTAAACTCTTCCGAATAAATACCCTGCCCATCCATCCGTTCAATTTTTACCCTGCCTGATGCATGGATAATCTGCTCATTATTCATCATAATGCCTACATGAATAATCCGGCCTTCATCGTTATCAAAAAAGGCAACGTCGCCCGGTTTAACTTCGGGTAAAAAGTCAACTGCTGTACCCTGCTCTGCCTGTAGATAGGCATCCCGCTTTAAGTTAATCCCCATTTGGCGAAACACCGCTTGTACCAGCCCAGAACAATCGATACCAAAATGTGTACGGCCACCCCAAAGATAAGGCGCATTTAAAAAAGACTGCGCCAGAGCCAGCATACCCACCCCTGCCGAAGTATTATTATTAATCTCGTAACGCTCTTCTCCTATCCTCAATACACTATCAGTAACGCCGGGAAGCGAGCTACCAAAAGGAATGTATACCAGCGTACTATCAGATTGTTTTACAACTGCGCTGATGGCCTTGTTGGTAAGTAAGTTATCGGCAGCAAACTTACGGTATTCATCTTCTGTAATATTGGTGATCTGGTTAAAACTAATCCAGCCTTCATATCCATCATGTGCGGCAATAATGCGTGCCCATTTTTCGGTACGCTCCATAATTTCATAAACTTCGCCAAAAAGCAGTTGCGAAACCATTTCACTTTGCTCGCGGGCTTCTTTCCGCATAGCGATAATTGCCAGATTACTGATACCGTATTCCATAGTAAGAGCGAATATATTCTATTTAAGAGTGAGAGGCAAGAAACAAGATACAAGAATTGAGACTTTACATTAAATACAAAAACAGAAGTCAAGATGAATATATTAAACCCAATATATTCTACAAAATCCAGTATGTCGTTCCGGTAACATTATCGCTAAAAACTTGTTGCTAAAAAAGGGAGTTAATACCTTGGCATTAATATTTCGCAATATTATTTTAACCCCGTATTAACATAAAATTATGATTAAACTTTACAAGCAGTTAATCCATATTTCGCTCATATTTACTGCGACTACAAGCTTTGCCCAACAGGTAAAATTAAGCGCAAATGTTGAGCAGGCTATGCAACAGGTCAGCCCCGATGATATTAAGGCACATATTACCTATTTGGCCGATGATAAACTGAAAGGCCGCGGCCCGGGTACAGAAGGCTACCAGATGGCGGTTGATTATGTAGTTGGCCAGCTTAAAAGCCTTGATGTTAAGCCCGCAGGCGAAAACAATACCTGGCTGCAAACCGTAAGGCTGCGTAAGGCATTTATTGGCGATGCAAACCTGTCAATCTCAAATGGCCCTGCCAATAGTACTACTATTACAAAAGGTAAAGATTATGTGGTTTACCCAAATCCATTATTGCCGCAGGTGAGTGTAAACCCTGCCCAACTGGCGTTTGTAGGTTACGGCATCAGCGAACCTGCTTTAGGTTATGATGATTATGCAGGCATTGATGTTAAAGGCAAAATTGTGATCATTACCCGCGGTGCGCCCGATAAATTTTCATCTTCGGTTTCGGCGCATGTGATGAACGCTTCGCAGATATTGAAAGTGGCTGCACAGCATGGTGCGGTTGGTGTAATTATGGGTTCTGCGGATTCTGCTGCACGTGTGGCCAATATCAGCCGTGGTGTTTATAGTATTATGGACGATAAGGGTGCGGTTTCTGTATCACGTACTTTTTATTCAAAACAACTAAGCCTGTACGCCAGCATTAACTATGCTTTGTTTAGCTCGTTATTAGAACAGGCAGGAAAAAACCTGAAAGAAATATTGCCGCAACTAAAAGCAGGTCAACCGTCTTCTATGCTGTTAAAAGCAAGTGCGGGCGCATCCTTAACCTCAACTTACCAAGACATATTGAGCTATAACGTAATTGGTAAGATTGAAGGATCAGACCCTAAATTAAAAAATGAATATGTAGTACATAGTGCGCACTTAGACCATCTTGGTATAGACAAACCCGTGCAGGGTGATTCTATCTATAACGGCGCGCACGATAATGCATCTGGTGTGGCGAGTGTGATCAGCATTGCCAAGATCTATCATAGCATCAAAGTAAAACCTAAACGTTCTATTTTAGTGGTACTGGTTACAGGTGAAGAACTGGGCGATCTTGGTTCTAACTATTTCGCCAAACACCCAACCGTGCCCGTTAAAAGCATGGTGGCCGATGTAAATACCGATATGCCGACTATCATCGCACCACTATTATCTATCACCGCTTTAGGTGCCGAGCATTCATCCTTAGAGAAAAATGTAGCACAGGCAGCAGCCTATATGGGCCTGGATGTTGAACCCGATCCTGAACCTAAACAAGCCCGTTTTACCCGCAGTGATCAGTATAGTTTTGTGCTCGAAGGTATCCCTGCCCTGCACATTAAATATGGCGCTAAAACAGCTGATGGCAAAAACAATCTGAATGATTTTGTTGCTACCTGGCGTGCCAAATACTACCATAAACCTCAGGACGATATTAACGGGATCTTTGATTTTGAGGCTGGTAAAAAATATGCACAGCTTAATTTCCTGATCGGTTACCTGGTTGCACAAGACCCGGCATGGCCAACCTGGAACCCCGGCGATATATTTGCCACTAGATAATTTCAACAACTAGCAACTCCAGGCGTTTTTATAGCGTTAGTATAATATATAATTTGTGTTTTGATGAATACCCCGACTGAAACTGAAACGGATTCCCTGCTTATAAATTTAACCTGCCCCGAATGCGGCAAAGTACATGATGCTGCCATTGTAAATACGGTTTGTACAAATGAGGATTGCAAGTCTACCCTGTTTGCGCAATATGATTTGTCGACAGGTATCAGTAAAGATATTCTGAATGGCCGACCGGCAACCATGTGGCGCTATAAAGAGTTTCTGCCGGTTATGGACCAAAAGTATATAGTAACGCTGGGCGAAGGCTTTACCCCTATTATCCCTATCGAAAACCTGAAAAGTTTTATAGGTGATAATGAGGTTTTCTGGAAAGATGAATCGGGTAACCCAACAGGCTCATTCAAAGCCCGGGGAATAAGCGCGGCAGTATCAAAAGCTAAAGAACTGGGTATCGAAGCCATTGCCACACCTACTGCCGGTAATGCAGGCGGTGCTTTGGCTGCTTATGCAGCACGTGCAGGCGTCAAAGCCATTGTGTACATGCCCAAACAAACACCACAAGTTTTTAAGGATGAATGCCGCCTGTATGGTGCCGAACTGCTGGAGGTTGACGGTAACATCAGCGATTGTGGCAAACTGATTAACGAACATGCTTTGCTTAATGGCTGGTTCCAGGTATCAACCCTCAAAGAACCTTATCGCCTTGAAGGCAAAAAAACCATGGGTTACGAAATTGCCGAACAGTTTAATTGGCAGCTCCCCGATGTAATATTTTATCCAACCGGCGGCGGTACAGGCCTCATAGGCATTTGGAAAGCCTTTGATGAAATGGAACAACTGGGTTGGATCGGCAGCAAACGTCCACGTATGGTTGCCGTGCAATCGCAAAGTTGTGATGGCATTGTTTCGGCATTTAATGCCGGTCAGCGTGTATCAGAATTTGCTGATGGCGGTTTTACCATTGCCAACGGTCTGCGCGTACCCAAACCTTATGCCGATAAACAGATACTAAAAGTGCTTCGCGAAAGCAATGGCACAGCCCTCACCATCAGTGATGCCGAAATGAGCCAGGCCCTCAAAGAAATTGCCCGCCACGAAGGTATGCTCATAGCACCGGAAGGCGCTGCACTTTGGCAGGCCTATAAAAAACTGAAAGCCAGCAACTGGGTTAAACCCGGCGAGCAGGTATTGCTGATTAATACAGGCAGCGGGTACAAATACCTGGAGAATATAGTTGTGGAGTGAGTGGTTGATTAGGCTGTAAACAAGGGATGTCATGTTGAGCTCCGTCGAAACATGGTGGGCAGGCCTCTACACCATCCTTCGACAGAGCTCAGGATGACACCCAAATTTTCCGGCATGCCCCATTGTAAAATTACTATTACCTAATATTAAGCCACTTACCCATATAATTAATCCAAAATTTCTCCAAAATGTGTCTGTATAATTGTTGCAGATCATTATTTTTCATAAACCACACCTCAAGGTTGTGAATTGGGCTACCTGCGCCCATTCGTCCTTTACAATTTGTTAATATTGAGTTAATATCGTTATTATACGATTGGGGTTCCTTTGCGCTAAATTATCGCGTAGATGAAAAAACTTCTCCCCTTCTTAATTCTATTGTTTTATTCTGCTTTCGTTTTTGCCCAGGGCACTGCCACGGTAAAGGGCTTAGTAGTTGATAAACAGAATGGTGAACCCATGCTTGGCGCTGCGGTTACCTTAAAAAACAAATCGGGCTATAGCCGCTCAACAGGCACTGGTTTGGACGGTACCTTTACTTTCAAAAATGTGCCTGAGGGCGATTACGAAGTTGAAGTAAAGTACGTATCATACCAAAAATCTGAAACCAATTTTACCTTAAGGGCTAACGAAGTTCGCCCTGTAAGGATACAGATTGAAGCTAAAGTAAATAACCTGCAGGATGTTAGCGTTACAGCCCGCGCCAACCGCGAAAGCGACCAAAGCGCCCGCAAACTGGAGCAGCGTGCCGACCAGGTTTTAAACGCAGTATCAGCCAAAACCATTGAAGTATCGCCGGATATTACCGTAGCTAACGTTACCCAGCGTGTATCTGGTGTATCGTTAGAGCGTAGCAACAACGGTGAGGGCCAATACGCCATTATCCGTGGTATGGAGAAACGTTACAGCTATACGCTGATTGACGGCTATAAACTTCCAAGTCCTGATAATAAGAACCGTTACGTACCACTTGATATATTCCCTGCCGATATTATTGAGCGTCTGGAGGTTTACAAATCACTAACCCCATCAATGGAAGGCGATGCAATAGCGGGTGCCATCAACATGTCGCTTAAAAATGCACCAGATGACTTTACTGTAAAAGTGAACCTGGGTACAGGCCTTTCGCAAAGTGTTGCCGATAACGGCTTTACCAAATTTGGCAACAACAATGTTGAGCTTCGCTCGCCACGTATTAACAACGGCGATAATTATATTGCCAACCGTGGAGATTTCTCAAATAATGGCCAGCACTTTAGCGACTCTAAATTACCATTGGGTTTAATTGGCGGTTTAAGCATTGGCGGCCGTACAAAAGATAAAAAGTTTGGTGCCCTGCTTGCAGGAAGCTACCAGGATACTTATAAGGATACTAAAGGTACTTTCTTCGATACCGAGGTTGATGCAGTTAGCAATTTACCTAAAGTTACCGATATACAAGCCCGTACTTACAGCACAGAGCAACAACGCACAAGCGTATTGGGCCGTTTCGATTATAAATTCGACACCCGCAATATTGTAACTTTAGACGCTGCATACATCGATTTGGCTCAAAACCAATATCGTTATGTATCAGATACCAGCTTAACACTGGCACGTACCGGCATTGGCCAGGGCCGTATTACAGAGCAGCCAAGAAGTATCCGTAACGTGCAAAAGATCTATAATTTTTCTTTACACGGCGACCACCAGTTAGCCGATAACTTCCGCATTAACTGGACCGGTATTTACTCAAAAGCTACAGCTAATGAGAACCGTTACACTTTAAATCTGGTTACCTCAAATACCCTGCAATCAAACGGAACAGTATTACAGGCACCGCTAACTGTTGATGCTTCTAACGGTTTCGCGCAAGCCTTCGCCCATAACTCGGATGAGGATAAAAGCGGTTATGTAAACTTAATTTTCACGCCAACCATTGCCAATACCAAGGTTGAGTTTAGTGCCGGCGGTATGTACCGTAATAAAACCCGTACCAGTACTTTTGACAACTATATTTTAACCCTGCCTATTACCAACGCTACCCAGGTATATAACGGTAATGTAGATGCCATTAACTTCGAGCTGGCCAACAACAGGCAAGGTACACCGGGCGACGCATTGAACTATGACTTCACCGAAAACATTGGTGCAGCTTATGGTCAGTTTAAATTTACTGTAGGTAAATTACAAGCCGTGGGTGGTGTACGCTATGAGCATACCAACCAAAGCTGGTTAGATGCCGAGCCGATTACACAGCCGGGTAAAACAGGTTCAATCAAATATTACGATTTCCTGCCGAGCCTGAACTTGAAGTACATGCTTACTGATAAACAAAATTTACGTTTATCATACTATTCTGCTATTAGCCGCCCTAACTTCTACGAGTTGGTACCACATACCAGCGGTGACCCTGATGAAGATTATCAGGAAGTTGGTAACACTAATTTAAAACGTGCTACTGCCGATAACTATGACCTGCGTTATGAGTTCTTCCCTAAACCATTGGATCAATTCTTAGCAGGCGTATTCTATAAACGCATCCAAAATCCGATAGAGTACGCTTTGGTAAACTCAAACTCATATAAAGACCTTGTTTTAGAGGCGGGCAACTTTGGTACAGCTACCAACTATGGTTTAGAGCTGGATGCAACCAAGTATATTAACCACTTCGGTATCCGTGCCAACTACTCGTTTACAGAGTCGCGCATTACTACTTCAAAACAACAGGCTTATAAGGATGCTAACGGTAACAACACCATCAGAATGGTTGATCAAACCCGCCCGTTACAAGGCCAGTCTAAAAATCTGGGTAATTTATCGTTTTTATACAAAGACGCTAAAAGTGGTTTAGATGCACAATTATCAGCAGTTTATACCGGCGAGCGTATAAACCGTGTATCTGTTTACTTAGATAATGATATTTGGCAAAAAGCATTTGTGAGCTTAGACTTCTCGGCAGAGAAACGTCTATATAAACAACTGTACATTTATGCTAAAGCCACAAACTTATTAAATACACCATACAAGTTATTTATTAAACTGCCATATCCTCCGTTAGCCCCTGCCGGTTCAAGCGGTCAGGCTATTGAATACCAGGAAGCAGGTAAAGACACCTTTGTAAGAAGAGACGAATACGGCCAGTACTATATACTTGGTTTACACTATAAATTCTATTAATCCCGGTAAAAATGAAAACGATATTAAACAAATTAATGGCAGTTTGCGCACTGGGTATTATGCTGAGTGCCTGCCACAAGGCAGAGGTTGTTAACATTTCGCAACCCTTTGTATCGGTAGCTAACGGTATCACTTCTGATACCTTAAAAGGTACTATTAAAGGCACCCTGCTAGCCGGTAAAACTTATTACTTTAAAAGTGATATTACCGTAAACGACGGCGATACCCTGTTATTGCAAAGCGGTGTGCACCTGATTGCTATTGGCGATGGTTTAAGCGCAGCTACCAGCCCCGAAATATTTATGCATGGTACCTTTATCAGCTTAGGTACTAAAGATGCACCCAACTTTATAACTGTTAAAAACGCAGCCGATTTGCATACCCAGGCAGCGGCACAAAACTATACCAATGTATTTTTTGGATGGTGGGGCGGTATAAACTGTACCCCTGCGGCGGCAACAACAGCTAACCCAAGCCCTAAAGGTGGTGATGCCATTATTAAATGGACACACATTGAATTTGCAGGCGGCCCGGCCGGTGCAAATGATAACACCGCTATTTATCCTTCAGGTTCTCCGCGTTATAATATCTACTTTGGTAACGTTACTAAAAACCTGATCATCGAAGATTCATGGTTCTTTGGCGCTAAAGATGATAACATCCAGGTAGGTGGCGGCCACATCAGCATTATGCGTAACACTTTTGAGTTGTGCGGTGGTGTTGGCGGCGAGTTCTTCAACATGAAGACCGGTACTTTGGGCGATATTGCTTACAACGTATTTATCGGCTCGGCAACCAACGCTACCAAAATTTCAGATTCTGGTACTTCGGGTATCCAATGTACGGCGGCTGTTTATAATAACACCATGATTGATGGTGGTTTCCGCCAAACAAAATCTGGCCGTGGTGGCTCTATCGATTTTGAAAAAGGTGCCCGCGGCCGCGCTTACAACAACCTGATTGTTAACTGCCGTTTCGGTTTACGTATTACACCAGATGCCGATTTTACTAACGTAGCTTACGGTAATCAATATTTTTACGGTTATTCACCGGCTATTGTAGCCCAGTTTTACTCTGCCGATGGTGCACCAAGCGTAACCGCAAATAAAGCAGCAAGTGATATTTACTCAACAACACCGCAAGCCAATAACCCAATGTTTTATGCTTTCGATGTTAATCAGTATAACTTCACAGCTAATCCAGGCCCGTTAAGCGCCAACGTGCAAACCTATCCAAGCGTTGCAATAGGCACAAGCAACTTAAAATTACAATCAGCATCACCAGGTTTGGGTAAAGGTAAAACAGACTTTTCGCCATTGGGTTCGGTAACTGCTACCGGTACTTATGGTACTACTATTACCCCTCCGGGTAAAGATATTGGTGCCTACCAAAATGATGGTACAGGTAACCAACACTAAATAAAACTACTAAACTAAAATACAACCCGGGATCATTAAAACGTTCCCGGGTTTTTCATAAATGCTATATTCGAAATTGATCAGCATGAAAACATTAAAAGCACTTCTTTTTTGCAGCACCATTAGCACGGCTGTATTGGCTCAAAACTGCCCGGATAACTTCCTCGGCACTAAAACCCTATACCCAACTCCGCACGAAAAATATGCGCCGGTACCCGCGGGTTATAGCCCGGTATTTATTAACCATGTAGGCCGCCACGGCGCAAGGCATTTAACCAAAGAAGTTAAGATTGCCTATGCTTACCAATTACTACAAAAAGCAGATAGCGCCGGTGCGCTTACAGAAAAAGGCCAGCTGCTCAAAACGATGATTTTACGTTTGGAGAAGGTGGAGGGAGTAGATACCAAATCAATCTCGGACGAAGGCCGTACTGAACTACAAGACATTGCCCGCCGCATGTACGCACAAAACAAAAACGTATTTGCAAATACGGTAAACCTCAATGTAGGCATCACCAAAGAAATCCGTACCAAACAAAGTGCTGATGCATTTTTGGGCGGATTGAAAGACGGTTTAAAGTCTCAGCCAACCATCAACCAATATAACGACGATACCAACCTGCGTTTTTACGATACTGCACCTGCCTACAAAGCCTTTGAAGAAGCTGGCCCTTACTCTCCAATAATGGAGGCGTTAGAGAAAAGTGAACACATTACTGATGTAAATAAAGCCTTAGCCAATCGCATATTCAAAGCTGATTTCACGGCCAAACGTTCAGCTCAACAACTGGATAAATTTACCAGTGATGTTTTCGGTTTTACCACCATTGTATATTCATTAAAAAGTGAAATTGCACGCGCCGGTTTTAATACCGAAGAGCTAAACTTCAAATCGTTTTTTACCTGCGATGAGCTATATCATTTAGGCCAGGTTGATGTGGCCGATGATTTCTATAAGAAAGGCCCCGGCATGGACCTGAATGGAATCCAGGTGCGTATTGCTGTTCCCTTACTCATCAACTTCATTAAAACCACCGACGAGTTTATTGCAGGCGGCAAATACACTGCTCAGCTGCGCTTTGCCCATGCCGAAACCATTATACCTTTTAGCGCATTATTGGGTATCGAGGCAGCCAACAAATCGACGAAAGATCTTACCCGCATTAACAAAGACTGGCAGGCGGCACAGGTTGCCCCGCTCAGCTCAAACATTCAATGGATTCTTTATAAAAAAGCCAATAGTTCAGATTATCTGGTGAAGATATTATTGAACGAAAAAGAAGCGCGCATCGCAGGCTTAAAAACCGCAACTTACCCCTACTATAAGTGGGGTGATTTGAAAGCTTTCTACACCAAAAAACTAAACGATTATGGTGTTAAGATGGATGATGACATGAATAAGTATTTGAAAGAAATAGCTCAGAAATAATCATTTCTAATCTCTGATAAGCCGAAGCAAAACTATTTGTTTCGGCTTTTTTATGTCTGCCAATCATCATACTGATTTAATTTTGTTGACGATTTAAACCGTAGTGGGTAACTTGCGCCAATCTCAACAAATCGACAATAATTTCAATCCTGAGCGCTGTACTCAAACAACAATCGGCCTAATGATATTATATCGGTGAAATCAAAAACACAATCAGTGTAACCAACAAAATACGATGATTAAAACCGTTTTTATTGCCAGTACAGAACCGCACAGCGGGAAATCAATCATATCTATCGGCCTTGTAAATATGCTTTTGGGCAAAGCGCAAAAAATAGGCTATTATAAGCCCATCATCAGCCACGACCCTGCCTTATACAAAGAACATCATAGCGATGCCATTATTAGTCACTTCGATCTGCCGATGCAGCCAGAGGATACCTACTCTTTTACCTGGGAAGAAGCTACCCACCAAATGGAAAGCGAACGCCGCGGCGAAATGATTGATACCATTATCCGCAAATTTAAGCACCTCGAAAACCAGAACGATTTTACGGTTGTAGAGGGTACCGACTATTTGGGTGAAGGCGCTGCGTTTGAGTTTGAGATTAACGTACAGATTGCCAAAAACCTGCGTGCCCCGGTAATCATCGTGATAACAGGTGAAGATAAAACTACGGCACAGGTTGTAAATGGGGCATTAAACTCCATCCGTAACTTCGACGAGCGTGAGGTACAGGTGCTGGCCTTGGTGGCCAATAAAGTGAAGCCAGAACATGCGAAGGATATTGAGGAACTATTAAAAGAACAATTATCATCTGATATCCTTTTGGCCGTTATCCCGCGCGACCCAAGCTTGTACAGCCCAACCATGAAAGAGATTAACCAGAAACTAAATGGTAAACTACTCTTCGGCGAAAACCAGCTGAGCAACCTGGCCGATAACTTTGTGACCGGCGCTATGCAGGTACCCAACTTTTTAAACTATCTGAAAGAAAATACACTCATTGTTACCCCTGGCGACCGTGGCGATATCATCATCAGTGCGTTGCAAGCTAATCTTTCTACCAGTTATCCAAAAGTAGCGGGCATTATCTTAACAGCAGGATATGAGCCCGAAGAACCTATTATACGATTGATAAACGGTTTGCAAACCATTGTACCGATTATAGCTGTTGAAACCGGGACTTTCCAAACCAGTAACGAGGTGGGTAACATCCGTTCAAAGATCACTTCAGATAATACCAAGAAGATCCAACTGGCGATAGATACCTTTAACCGCTGCATCAACACTGTTGAGCTGGATAAACGTTTGGTAACCTTTAAACCATCAGGCATTACGCCGCGCATGTTCCAGTACCAACTGACCGAGTGGGCCAAAAGTTCTAAAAAACACATCGTACTACCAGAGGGTAATGATGAACGCATCCTGAAAGCGGCTGCACGTTTGGTAAACCAAGGCATAGTTAACCTCACTATTTTGGGCGATGTTACTGAGATCACAGCGATCATTAATCGCCTCGATATTAACCTCGATCTTAACGCTGTACAAATTATTAACCCCGCCAGCAACGAGCATTACGAAGACTATGTAAACACACTTTACGAACTCCGTAAAAACAAGAACGTGAACCTCGAAATGGCGCGCGATTTAATGACCGACGTATCATACTTCGGCACCATGATGGTGTATAAAGGCCATGCCGATGGGATGGTTTCGGGCGCGGTACATACCACCTTGCACACCATCAGGCCTGCATTGCAGTTTATCAAAACCAAGCCGGGCATTTCGGTGGTGTCGTCTATATTCTTTATGTGTTTGCCGGATAGGATCTCCGTTTTTGGCGATTGTGCCGTTAACCCCAACCCTACTGCCGAGCAACTGGCCGAGATTGCCATATCATCAGCAGAAAGCAGTCAGCGTTTTGGCATTGAGCCACGCGTGGCAATGCTATCCTATTCATCAGGCACATCGGGTGAGGGTGAGGATGTAGAGAAAGTTCGCCGTGCTACGGAGATCGTTAAAACCAAACGCCCGGATTTGAAAGTAGAAGGCCCTATCCAATATGATGCTGCCGTTGACCCTGTTGTGGGTAGCAGCAAGTTACCAGGATCGGAAGTGGCTGGCCGCGCAAGCGTGCTAATTTTCCCGGATTTGAATACCGGTAACAACACCTACAAAGCCGTACAGCGCGAAACCGGTGCACTGGCCATTGGCCCAATGCTGCAAGGTTTAAATAAACCCGTAAACGATTTAAGCCGCGGTTGTACAGTAGACGATATATTTAACACCGTTATTATTACGGCCATACAATGCCAGGACAAGTAGTAAACTAAAACCTTTTTAACAGTGAATATTTTTGTAATTAACTCGGGCAGCAGCTCTATCAAATATCAGTTATTCCAGATGCCGTCAACCAGCCCTATTTGTGTGGGTTTGATTGAGCGTGTAGGCTATGGCGATGCCACCATTACCCATAAAACTTACATTAATGGCGAAGAAAAGCTAATTAACGAAACCATGCCCATACCCGATTACGAGACCGGCCTGAATGAAGTTAACCGCCTGTTGACCGATCCTGAAATTGGCGTAATCCAGAATACATCGGATATTGCTGCCGTAGGCCACCGCGTTGTACACGGCGGCGAACGCTTTACCGAGCTTACCCAAATTACCCCAGAGGTAAAAGAAGAGTTAAAGCAAACTTTTCAGTTAGCCCCACTGCACAATCCATCAGCCTACAAAGGTATTGAAGTGGCCGAGCAAATCTTTACCAACGCTACTCAACTGGCAGTTTTTGATACCGCTTTCCATCAAACCCGCCCGGCAAAAGCTTATCGTTTTGCTTTGCCTCAATCTTATTATACAGAGCATCATATCAGGGGTTATGGTTTCCATGGCACCAGCCATAAATATGTGTCAGAGCAAGCAGTTGCTTACCTCAGAAAGCCTGATGCCAAGCTCATCTCTATTCACCTGGGCAATGGTTGCAGCATGACGGCTATTCAAAACGGACAATCGCTGGATACCAGTATGGGCTTTGGTCCGCTTAGTGGGTTGATTATGGGTACCCGTACCGGCGACATTGACCCTACCGTGATCTTCTACCTCGTAAACGAACTCGGTTACGATATTAACCGCGTAAGCGACCTGGTAAACAAACAAAGCGGCATGCTTGGCCTTACAGGTTTCAGCGACATGCGCGACATTACCAAAGCCATTGAAGCAGGTGACGAAAACGCCAGACTGGCCTACGATATGTATGCCTACCGCATCAAAAAATTCATCGGCTCTTACGCAGCTGTACTTAACGGTATAGATGCCATCATCTTCACCGCAGGTGTTGGTGAAAACGATGCCCAAGTGCGTCAACTGGCTTGCGACGACTTGCAGTATTTAAATATCCATATCGACCGCGAAAAAAACTATACCCGTCAGCCTGGTATTCGTGAGATCAACACCCATTATTCACCTGTTAAGATTTTGGTGGTGCCAACTAATGAGGAGCTGGAGATTGCGAATCAGTGTTATGCGCGGTTGAAGGGATAGACAGAAGGACGAAAAGACAAAGGATAAAAGATAAAGAAAAAGTGGCTTGACTTGCGCGCGATTGCATCGCGTGCTTAATACTTCACGGCGATTGCATCGCCATTCGGGCGCTACAAACGCAAAAAAATGTTAAGCACGCGATGCAATCGCGCGCAAGTACACATTCTTTCGGACTTCCGGACTTTCCGTCTTCCGGACTATCCCGACTAAAAACTACCTTTGCCAAATGGACTATTTCAAAAAGCTGTTCGACTTACTCAAAATTGAACGTGATGAAGACAAGCGTGCTTATCAAAAATTAACCGAAACCGCCTCTGTTGCAGATCGCCGCATGGCCGGTGTTACCTGGTACCCTATCGCTATTCGCGGGACAGAACCCAGCCGTGGCGATTATATTAGTGTTGAGGTTGAACGCACTACACATCAGGATGTAAGCCACCAGTTGAGGTTTGGTGCTTCGGCAGCTTTGTTCTCTAACCACGACCCTAAAAAAGACCGGGTTGATGGTACAGTAACTTTTCAGGGTGGCAATAAATTAAAGATCACTTTACTTACTGAAGAATTACCTGACTGGGCACGAGACGGTAAACTGGGTATCGATTTATTGTTTGATGATAATAGTTACGATGAAATGCAAAATGCCCTTAAATTGGGTAGTTTGTTGGCAGAGAAACCCGAAGAAGGCCGGTTAATCCAAATACTAACGGGAGATAAATCACCGTCTTTTAAATCAGAAATACTCCATAAAAAACCTGCAGGCTTAAATCCATCGCAGCTATCAGCAGTCGAAAAAATATTAAATGCCGATGAACTGGCCGTAGTACACGGCCCACCGGGCACGGGCAAAACTACTACGCTGGTGCAGGCTATTAAAGCACTATCTGCCCAAAATAAACAACAAATTCTGGTAGTAGCACCAAGTAATACTGCGGTTGATTTGCTGAGTGAAAAGCTTTCGATAGAAGGGTTGAATGTATTACGCATCGGTAACCCTGCAAGGGTATCGGATAGATTAACGGCCTTGACTTTAGATAGCAAGATGACCGACCACGCCATGACCAAGGAGATCAAGAAGCTCAAAAAACAAGCATCAGAATATAAGAACATGGCGCACAAGTACAAACGCAGTTTCGGTAAGTCTGAACGCGATCAGCGCAAGGCCCTGTTTGATGAAGCCCATAAGATAATGCGCGATGTGGAGAAAACCGAGCAATACATTATTGATGATGTGGTGGCCAAATCACAGGTAATAACAGCCACTTTGGTTGGCGCAAATCATTATACCATCCGCAAATTAAAGTTCCATACGGTAGTTATTGACGAAGCCGGTCAAGCCCTGGAACCTGCCTGCTGGATTCCGATACTAAAATCTCAAAAAGTAATTTTGGCTGGAGATCATTGCCAGTTGCCGCCAACCATAAAATCGGCAGAGGCTGCACGTAGCGGTTTGAGTACTACCCTGCTCGAAAAATGCGTCAACCTGCATCCCGAGGCCGTTGTATTGTTGGATGAGCAATACCGGATGAACGAAAACATTATGGGTTTCTCGTCCAGAATATTTTATGATGATAAGTTAAAGGCCAATGATTCAGTAGCCAAACAGTTATTATTTGCCGATGATCAGCCATTAAATTTTATCGATACCGCAGGCTGTGGTTTCGACGAAAAACTGGAAGGCACCAGCAGTACCAATCCCGAAGAAGCAGCTTTTACCTTGAAACATTTAGATCGTTTATTTGGCATCTTGGATAAACATTATACTGCCGAAAACATGCCTACCGTTGCCGTGATTTCGCCTTATAAACAGCAGATCAGTATACTGAAAGAACAGTTGCCCGACTTCCCACTACTGCTTTTGCACCAGGATAAAATCACTGTAAACACAATTGACAGTTTCCAGGGACAAGAACGTGACATTGTATATATCAGCATGGTGCGGAGTAATACAGATGGCGAGATCGGCTTTCTGTCAGACACCCGCCGCATGAACGTAGCCATGACCCGCGCCCGCAAAAAACTGGTAGTAATTGGTGACAGTTCAACCCTTACACGTCTGCCTTTTTATGCCGATTTTGTGAGCTATGCCGAGCAACTCAATGGTTACCAAAGCGCATGGGAATATGTGGATTAATTTGTCAATTAGATAATTCGGCAATTTGTCGATTTGTCAATGCCTAAGCAAGTTTGTTAATTCGACAATTTGTCTATTAGCTAATGCTAATTAGATCATTGACTAATCGACAAATTGGCTAATTGAGCTTTCATTGACAAATTACCGAATCAACAAATTAGCTAATTGGACTTTTCATTACCGAATCGACAAATTGGCTAATTGACAAATTGTTTTAACTCTTTCCAAACATTTTCGGCTACTATTTTTGCTCCTGCCGGGGTTGGGTGGATACCATCAGCCTGATTCAATTTAGCGATACCGCCTACGTTCTCTAACAGAAACGGCACCAGTCCGACATGATTTTTAGCCGCCAGATCGGGGTACATTTTTTTGAAATCATTAACATATTGCTGGCCCATGCTTGGCGGTACCTGCATGCCTAAAAGGATAATTTTTGTGTTTGGATACTTGCTCTTTACCTTATCGATAATTGCCTGTAGATTGCTGATAGTTTGCGCAACCGAGTTCCCACGCAGGCCATCGTTAGCGCCTAATTCGAGCAAAAATATATCCGGCTTTTGTTTCAAGATCCAGTCGATACGGCCTAAGCCACCGGCTGATGTTTCGCCGCTAACACCGGCATTAACTACATTGTAAGGTAATTTCAGCGAATCGATCTTAGCCTTAATCACGCCGGGGAATGCTTCGGATGGGTCATCCAGTCCATAACCCGCAGTTAAGCTATCGCCAAAAACTAAAATCGTTTTCTTGCTTGTTGGTGTAGTTTGCCCCGCCAAATCAGATTTATTGGCGAGGGTGTCTGCTATGGTATTATTGTTCTGCTTTTTATCACTGCAACTCACAATGGCGAGTGCAAGCAGCAAAGAAGCGCTTTTTTTTAATAGATGCATATTATTCAATTTACGAATCGCCTCTTAATATTTCCAAAGGAGGCTTATTCAACACCCCACGGCTATTTAACAGACCAATGGTAATGGTTAATACAGTAATAGCTAAAAATATGCCAGCAGCAGGCGTTACATCTGCCGAAAACGGAATATCGAAACTAAACTTAGCCAGTAGCCAGCTTCCTATAAAAGCAATGAGTGTACCAGTTAAGGCTGATAATGTGCCCAGGAACAGGTATTCTAACGCGGTAATGGTCAATATCTGCCTGCGGCTTGCACCCATTGTTCTTAATAAAACACTCTCTTGTATACGCTGATATTTACTGATGCGTACCGAAGCAATTAATACTACAATCCCGGTAATAATGCTGAATGCACTCATAAACTTAATAATGTCGCCCAGCTTGTCCAGTAATTCATCCAGCACGCTTAGCACTTGCCCCAGGTCAATCATCGAAACATTCGGAAACTGCTTCACCACCGCCTGCTGGTATTTAGCTGATACCTGCTTAGATGGCACGTGCGTTAACATAGCGTAAAACTGCGGTGCATCTTCCAGTACCCCTTTAGGGAATACGACAAGGAAGTTAGTCTGCATCTTATTCCAGTTCACGGTACGGATACTGGCAATAACCGTTTGCACCGGCGAACCTTGTACATTAAACTCAATATGGTCGCCTACTTTCAAATGGTTATGTTTAGCAAAACGGTCTTCTATCGAGATCGGCACATCGGCACCCGTTATGGCTTTGCCTTTCCACTCGCCACCTACAACCTTTTCAGTCGGCGTTAAAGTGTCACGGTAGGTAGAGCGGTACTCGTTGCTGAACACGTGTGATGATACCTGTATCGTGGTATCTTTCTTTACCTGTGCAGCGGTTTTACCGTTCACCTTGTCAATTCGCATGTTTACCACGGGTACTTGTTGTATCACCGGTAAATGGAATTGTTCGGTTAAGCCTTCTACCCCTTTTTTCTGGCTCGTTTGAATATCAAATAAGATCATATTCGCACTATTAGTCGTGGCCGAAATACTAACCTGTTTAACCAACATACTTTGGATAAAAAACAGTGTGCAGATAAACGTAGTACTTAAACCAATGGAGACGATGAGGATGATAGTTTGGTTATTAGGCCGATACAAATTAGCAAAACCTTGCCGCCATAAATAGCTCCACGAATTGCTGAGTATCGCCTTTGCCAATCGCATTAATAACCTGGCAATTAAAGTCAGGATCATGAAAGCCACCAAGATGCCAATAGTAAAGAAAATACTTGCCGGCCAGCTACTCAGTTGGAAATAGCTGAACACCACGATAAAGCCAACAATTAACGTATACACTAACCAACGCAAAGGATCGCGCAGCAGGTTAATGTTTTCATACGACATGCGCAGCGTATTCAGCGGTGATATATTACGAATTGCGATCAATGGAAGTAAAGCAAATAATACCGATATTACTACACCCAGTAATAACCCCTGCCCTATGGCCATCCACGAAATAGCGGTAGAAACCGTGATCGGCAGAAAATCTTTAAATACCAGCGGCAACACATGCTCTATCGCACTACCTAAAGCAGCGCCAATGATAGAACCGATTAGTCCAATACCAATAATCTGAATTAAATAAATCAAAAATGCCTGTGTTGATCGCACACCCAAACAACGCATAATAGCGATAGAAGCAATTTTTTCGCGAATATAAATATGGATAGCACTGGCTACGCCTACACAGCCCAATAATAAAGCAATGAACCCAACGAGCGACAGGAATCTTGTTAAATCTTCAAAACTACGACCGGTATTTTCTTTACGCGTATCAATAGTATCGTAGTTCAGGTTAGCTTTTTCCAGTTTGGTTTCCTGGCCTTTAATCAACTTAGTAACGTTTACATCGTGGTCGTATTTGTAATAGTAATTGTAATTAATGCGACTACCTTTTTGCATTAACCCGGTTTGATCGAGGTATTGCAACGGGATGTAAACAATAGGCGCAATACCTGCCGAAATACCGGTTTGTCCCGGTGCTTTGTTCAGGATACCGTCAATTAAAAAAGTAACATTACCAACCTTGATCGAGTCGCCAACTTTGGCGTTAAATTGCAGCATCAGGGTTTGGTCAACCAGTGCTTTTTTACCGTTCTTAAAATCAGTACCGGCAGCGGTCGGTGTGGTTTCTAAAGTTCCATAATAAGGAAATTCGCCCTGCAAAGCACGCACTTGTACCAAACGTGTTCCGTTTCCTTTTGGGAAATAGATCATGGAGGCAAAGCTCCGTTCTTCCGATTTACGGTCGCCGAATGAGTTAAGGATCGGCTTGGTAGTTTCGTCAGCGGGCTTATTGGAGAATATAGCCAAATCGGCACCAATCAGCGTAGCTGCCTGGTTATCTACATCCTTTTTTACATTATAGCCAAAGGAATAAATAGTCACTATTGCGGCAATACCGAATATGATAGACGAAATAAAGAGGAACAAACGCGAACGGTTTTTACGGCTATCGCGCCAGGCCATCTCGAAAAGCCACGCTAATTTAAGCGGTGGTTTTTCCAGTTGATTGGTCTCAGACATTGACACTCGTTTTTTCGTCCGACACCAGTTTACCGCCCTTGATCCGAATAATGCGCTGCGTTTTAGCCGCCAGTTCCAGATCGTGTGTTACTACCACTAAAGTAGTTCCAGCTTCTTTATTCAGGTCGAAGATGAGTTTAATAACCTTTTCGCTCGTTTCCGCATCCAGGTTACCCGTAGGTTCATCGGCAAATAATATTTTAGGCTGGTTGCTGAACGCCCTCGCCAGCGATACCCGCTGCTGCTCGCCGCCCGAAAGCTGGGTTGGGTAATGGTGGCTGCGTTCGGCCAGTCCCACTTTATCTAACAGATCAAGCGCGCGGGCTTTAATATTACGTTCGCCGCGAAGCTCTAATGGAACCATCACATTCTCTAAAGCAGTTAGCGTAGGCAGCAGTTGGAAATTCTGAAATATAAAACCCACGTACTGGTTACGCACCTGCGCACGTTTGTCCTCGCTTAAGTTACCGAGGTTAATGCCGTTCAATTCTACAATACCCGAACTCGAACGATCCAGTCCTGCGCAAAGCCCAAGCAAGGTGGTTTTACCACTACCCGATGGACCTACAATAGCATTGGTTGAGCCTGCGGTAACCGAGAAATTAATATGATCGAGCACGGTTAGGGTACGACCGGCGCTCTGGTATCTTTTGCTGAGATCAGCAATATGAAGTATGTTTTCCACTCGTTATTCTGCGTTTTTGTTTTGGATGATAAGCTACGCCATTTGTTACGTAGTTAAGTTACAGAAAGAGTGAATGAGCGTGTTTGTTTGGAGATTATGATTTGGGGGTGACAGAGCGCACTTTGCTTTTCCGCCTTACTTTGTCATTCTGAGTGCTAACGAAGAATCTTCTTCGCCTTGTAGAGCGGCAATGCACATCGAAGAAGATTCTTCACTACGTTCAGAATGACAAAAAACAATTACAAAATAAAATGCTAATAATTATATCATCCCTGTAGCATGCAGCATCAAGTTGTGCAAATCAGTATTCTTAACAAAAGGTTTCAGCAAATTACTACCCGGGCCAAACATGGCCAGCTCAACATAGTCGGCAGAGTGCTCCATTGAACCAAAGCCTACAAAAGTATATTTCTGCTGAATTTCGGCCAGTTTACGGAGGGGTAAGTTAGCTTCGTTATAAAGGCCTTCCTCACTAACTGAGTTATAATATTTTAACAGGTCATTGGCCTCTGCCTGGGTAATAGCGATGTGCTGTGCATCAGCAATTTGCTCGACAACGCGGCTGGCGGTATCTCCCTTGCGAATCTGTTTTAGCACCCACTCATTGGTATGCTTAAAGTTCTGGAAGTTATCAAAATCGGCATTAGCCATATCGCTGTAAAACAGGCCGGGGTTGGCGTTGCCGTGATCTGTGGTCATAATTACTAAAGTATTACCATCTTTTTCAGCAAAGGCTAAAGCTTCGCCAACGGCTTCATCAAAAGCCATCTGGTCATAAATTAAGGCCGGGGCATCGTTACCGTGAGCAGCCCAGTCAACCTTACCACCTTCTACCTGTAATACAAAACCTTTGCTGTTCTTGTTCATAATGGAGATAGCCGTTTTGGTCATCTCGGCTAGCGTAGGCACAGTGTCCTGCAAGGTGTTATCCTGGTTGCGATCAAGCGTGTAAGGCAAACCATCATCGGCAAATACACCCAAAATAGGTTTGCCGCCTTTTTGGGCCAGCATATCGGTGCGGTTCTTAATAACGGTATAACCATTCAGTTCAAACTGCTGGTACATATCTTTAGCATCCTTGCGTTTGGCCGCACTAAAGTAATCGTTACCGCCGCCCATCATAACATCAAATTTGAGCGGCAGGTATAGTTCGGCAATTTTAGATTGATCGCCCCTGCTACCCAAATTTATGCAGAACCCCGCCGGGGTGGCGTGGGTAATAGGTACAGTAGTAACACAGCCAACAGCTTTGCCAGCTTCCTTAAATTTCTGTAAAATAGGTTTATGTTCTTTACCATCGGGGCCAACATTTAATGCACCATTGTTAACGCGTACACCGCCGCCCCATGATGAGCTACCTGCGGCCGAATCAGTAACCAGCGAACTGGCCGACGCGGTATCCATCAATGCCCTGGTACCCCGGCTTTCGCGATACAAACCTAACCAATTGCTCGAGCGGCCATATTTACGGTTCAGAAACATATCGGCCATGTTTAGCGTCCCGGTGCTCATGCCGTCTGCTACCATAAATATAATGTTTTTGGCTTTGCCGCTCGTTGCAATTGGGTTCAGTACGTTTGCTACCGAACTAAAGGGGTTAAATAATGTTGCCCCTAAAGTTGCCAGGGTACCATTGCGAAAGAACTCTCTTCTTTTCATATTGATGTTTATGCGAAGTAACGATTTGCTGTTTACCTGACGGTTAATTTAGTATTAAGGTTGGGGTTATTCTTAACCTTCCCGTCATGCCGAACTTGTTTCGGCACCCCACGGGACAGGTATACGGCCATACATATTCGCTTAGCAAGTGGGATCCTGTGGAGACTTCATATTGCAGATTACCCCTCCCTGCCATTTCACATCCAACCGCGCCCCTTCCCCAAGGAGAGATGCTTTCCCCCTCACATTAAATTCATATTACGCAAGGGTTTCTTTTCATCCTTAATTTAAGCTTAACCTGCGGTTGGTTTGGTATTTATAATACTGGCTTATCATTGATTTAACTGTATAGCAACAATTAAACACCTGCTAATCAGACTAAAGCAAATGACATTAAAAGATAAATTAAGGGCAAGAGTGGCCACATGGCCTTATGCAGTGCTGTCTGTAATGGCTGGTGTTTCGGCATTTGGGGCTTATACCTGTATGTACTCGTTCCGTAAGGCATTTACGGCAGGTACATATACCGGGCACCAGTATTTGCATGTTGATTATAAAGTGTGGCTGGTTATAGCGCAAATTATTGGGTATACGCTTAGCAAGTTTTATGGCATTCGTTTTATTGCCGAGGTAACGCATGGCAACCGGGCCAGAAGCATTCTGTTGTTCATCGGTGTTTCTTGGTTGGCTTTGCTGGGTTTTGCGTTGGTTCCGGCCCCTTACAATATTATATTTCTGTTTGTTAACGGTTTACCGCTGGGGATGATCTGGGGACTGATCTTCGGCTATATCGAAGGCAGGCGCGCAACCGAGTTTATGGCCGCGGTAATGTGTATCAGTTTAATATTTGCATCGGGTTTTGTGAAAACAGTTGGGCGTACGTTAATGAGCGTATTTCATATCAATGAATACCACATGCCTTTTGCCACAGGCGCTGTATTTGCGATACCTCTACTTCTTTTCATTTTTTGCCTTGAGCTGCTACCACCACCAAATGATGAGGATAAACTGCTCCGCGCCGAGCGTGTGCCGATGAACAGCGCCGATCGCAAACGTTTTATCCTGCGTTTTTTACCCGGTATTATCCTGACGGTGATCAGTTATATTTTGCTGACGGTAATGCGCGATGTACGTGATAATTTCGAGGTAGAGATATGGGCGGGTATGGGCATTAAAACCACTTCTATCTATGCCAGTATCGATTCATTGATTTCTGTCATCGTATTGATAATTCTGAGTTTGCTGATCCTTATCCGCAAAAACTTGTTTGCCTTTAGCGTTATCCATTTTTTAATTATCGGCGGCTACTTGTTAGTAGGCGGCGGCACTATTTTGTTTAACCTGCATTTAATTGGCCCCGTAGCCTGGATGACGATGGCCGGGCTTGGCCTTTACCTTGGTTATGTCCCTTACAACGCGGTGTTTTTTGAGCGTTTAATAGCCGTATTTAAATATAAAAGTAATGTTGGCTTTGTAGTTTATGTGGCCGATGCCATTGCTTATTTAGGCAGCGTAAGCGTTTTATTGATCAAAGAATTAAACGGTGGTGCCATCAGCTGGCTGGCGTTTTTTAACAAGGGAACCATGATTGTTGCCCTTGTTGGGAGTATCAGTACCGTACTGTCGCTCCTGTATTTTATGCAGAGCGCCAACAGCAAAAAGACCAAAGCAATAGATGTTTTGCAGGTAAACCTGCAGCAATAATTTCCGATATTACAACCACGATGGATAGCAGAAGAGACTTTTTAAAGAAAGCATCATTACTGGCCGGCGCAGCAGGATTAACCGGTACCTTACCCGCCTCTATAGCCAAAGCAATGGCCATTAATGCAGCCGAAGGCAGTACTTTTATGGATGCCGAGCATGTGGTTTTACTAATGCAGGAAAACCGCTCATTCGATCATTGTTTTGGTACTTTGCGTGGTGTACGCGGTTATAACGACCCTCGTGCTATTCAACTGGCTAACCGGAACCCGGTTTGGCTGCAAAGCAACAAAGAGGGCGAAACTTATGCGCCTTTCCACCTCGACATTAAGAATACTAAAGCTACCTGGATGCACTCATTGCCCCATTCATGGGCCAATCAGGTAAATGCCCACAATGATGGCAAGCACGATAAATGGCTGGACGAAAAGCATTCGAGTACCAAAGAATACAGCCACATGCCTTTAACACTGGGCTATCATACCCGCGAAGATGTACCTTTTTATTACGCCTTTGCCGATGCTTTTACGGTATGCGATCAGCACTTCTGTTCATCGTTAACCGGCACTAATCCCAATCGACTATATTATTGGACCGGTACCGTACGCGAAGAGCAAAATGAAAACTCACGTGCACACGTGTGGAATGATGATATGGATTATGGCACACTCAACTGGGCAACCTTCCCCGAGCGTTTGGAAGATCATAACATTTCCTGGAAATGCTATCAGAATGAGATGAGTATCGATGTGGGTTTCCAGGGCGAACAGGATCCGTGGTTATCTAACTTTCAGGATAACCCGCTTGAGTTTTTCGGTCAGTATAATATCCATTTGCATCAAAAACATTTAGATCAATTGAAAAAACGATCGAAAGCTTTGCCTGATGAAATAGCTGTTGTAGAAAAACAAATAGCTGCTTCGACAGATGATATGGCCGCTCCATTTAAAAAGGTTTTGCAGGCCAAGCAGGATGAACTAAAAGATGTTAAAACCAGGCTCGAGAATGCTGACCGTAAACCTTTCGACAGTCTGACTGCCCGTGAAAAAAGCATCCATCAAAAAGCATTTATCACCAATAGCAATGACCCTTACTACCACCAGTTAGCAGAACTGCATTACGAAGATGCAGGCCAGAAACGCACGATGCAAGCACCTAAAGGTGATGTACTGCATCAGTTTAGGGAAGATGTAAAATCGGGCAATTTGCCTACGGTATCATGGCTTTCGGCACCCGAGAGTTTCTCCGACCATCCTACCGCGCCCTGGTATGGTGCCTGGTACGTATCGGAAGTACTGGATATACTGACACAGAACCCGGAGGTTTGGAAGAAAACCATTTTTATACTCACTTATGATGAGAATGATGGTTATTTCGATCACGTGCCGCCGTTTGTTGCACCTCACTCGCATAAACCGGGCACGGGTAAGGTTTCAGAAGGTATTGATACCCGTGTAGAATTTGTAACCCTCGACCAGGAACTGGCCCGGAAGGATTTCCCGGAGAAATACGACCGCGAATGTTCGATAGGCTTAGGTTTCCGTGTGCCGATGGTGATTGCCTCCCCCTGGAGTAAAGGCGGCTGGGTAAACTCAGAAGTATTCGACCATACTTCTACCCTGCAATTCCTCGAGAAATTTCTGTCGAATAAAACAGGTAATAAAGTAACCGAACCCAATATATCAGACTGGCGACGTACTGTTTGCGGCGATTTGACATCAGCATTCCGTCCTTATCATAGCGATACCATCAGCGTGCCTCCATTTGTGGTGAAGGATGCGTTTCTGGAGGGTATCCATAAAGCTAAGTTCAAGAAGCTGCCTAACAATTATAAATTGCTCTCGAAGGAAGAGATTACTGAGATCAACCAGCACCCGCACTTATCTCCTTATTTGCCGCAACAGGAAAAAGGGATCAGGCCGTCATGCGCACTGCCTTATCAGCTTTATGTTGATGGTAAGTTAAACGCAGATAAATCGGCATTTGAAATTACTTTCCAATCAGGAGATGAACTGTTTGGCAAAAATGCTGTTGGTTCCCCGTTTAATGTGTATGCAATCGGCAATTACCAGAGCTTTAAAGATGCTGCGCAGTTTGATCCGTTAAGAAGCTGGTCGTACGGTGTAAAAGCTGGTGATACACTTGCTGATGTATGGCCGGTACAATCTTTTGAAGATCAGCATTATCACCTCCGGGTTTATGGGCCGAATGGCTTCTACCGCGAGTTTAAAGGTAACCATGCAGACCCTGCCATTGAAACCGGCTTTGAGTACCAGCGCAATATGCTCAATAAGAAATTATTGACAGGTAATATTGCCTTGAAGATCAACAATACTGGTAACCAGCCTCAAACGGTTACATTGGTAGACAATGCCTATAAAAGCGGAACAAGAAAGAAAGTATTAACCGCTTCGGGAACATCTGCATCACAATCAACTTTTGTTATAGAACTGGCCAAAAATCACGGATGGTATGATTTCAGCATTAAGGTTGATGGTGTAAATGGCTTCGAGAAAAGGTATGCCGGCCGTATTGAAACCGGCAAACCAGGTTATAGCGACCCATTAATGGGTCGGGTAATTGTTTAAAGCTGCTTAATAAACCCCGACGATTTGATCTCGTAGCCCAATCCCTTGTAAAAGTGGTGGGCTCCTATCCTTTCGTCGCGGTTGCCGCTGCTTAGTATTACAGCGTTGCAGCCCAGTTCTACGGCCCAATCTTCAACTGATTTTATCAGTTGCTTGCCTACGCCCTGGCCGCGGTATTCTTCGTTCACTACAAAAGCGAGGATGCGTACATAAGTGCCATTCTTTTCGTACCAAAAGCCTTTTACCAAACCGGCCATACCAATTACGGCATTGCCATCGATAATTACCAGGGTACGGTAATCGGAGTTTTGACTAACGCTATCAAAGCGGATTTGTACTTCCTCTCCCGTGCATGGGTAACCCAATTGGGTAATTAAAGTACTTAATTGCGAAACGTCTTCGGTAATAGCGTCTCTAACTATAAATTGATTGGACATGTTATGGTATAAAAACCCGGACGAGCAAGCCCGTCCGGGATGGGTATTATAAGCTATTGCAAATATTTTGCTTTCAATGTTTTGTAATCCTGGTTGGTTAAACCAATTTGTGTTCTCAAAAAGTTATCAACCGAACCATATTGTTGCTTAATGGCAGCAAAGGTAGCGTCTAAATATTCCTTCTTGGCAGACATCATTGCTTTAGCAGCATCAGGGTTAATGTTCATCATTTTAGTCATACCTGCAATTGCTTTAACATTTTCGTCTTTACGATAATAGTTGGTTGCAGTATAATCATCAACAATGGTATTGTAGGGTACGCCTAAGCTGTATAAAAACAAAGCAGCGCCGATGCCGGTACGGTCTTTACCGGCAGTGCAATGGAACAGCAGGCTTTGGTCATCCGGTAAATTAATCAGTTTATCAAAAAAAGGCTTATAGCGGTCTTTCAGATATTTGGTGTTGATATAGAAAGAAGTAATCAGCGAATCGCCATTGGCTTTGTGTCCCATCATACCTTTCATCATCGAGTTATTCAGGCTATCGCTGCCGGCAGGGCAAAGGATGTAATCGGTATTAGGGTTCATCCTATCCGGCGCAGCTGCAGATTCCTGGTGACCACGGAAATCAACATCGGTAGCAATGTGCTTGTCTTTCAATACCTGTAAATCGGCATCAGTAAGTTTGCTGATATCGGCACTGCGATAAACCTTGCCCCACTTAACTTCACGGCCATCTTTGGTTTTGTAACCACCCAAATCCCTAAAGTTAGCCGCACCTTGTAATACTATATGGCGTTGTGTACTATCTGCAACCTGTGCAAACCCGGCGTAACTAAACGACGTTGCAAGCATCAACAATAATATATTCTTTTTCATTTTTGTATTTAATTAAAAAACAGGAGCCGCATCGCGCAGCCCCTGTTGGTATAAAAAATTGAACTGAAAAATCTTATTTATACAACCACATATCTTTGGTCGGATCATCAGAACCACCATATTGTGATGATAACGCAGCTTTATAATTAGCAGAGTTATAAGCACTTTCTGATGCAGGATATATCCAACGGCGTGGTATTGCGCTGTTAGGTGTACCAATACCAGGGCCGCCTTGTAATAAAGCAGGCACGCCGGTACGCAGGTAAGTGTAAAATGCTTCCCAACCAGAGTTGTTAAACATAGCCACATATTTCTGTGTTAAGATTTGATTTAAGCCTGTTGCAGGATTTGCAGAGTAAGCAACTTTAGCTGTAAACTGTGGAATATTTGCAACCGCAGTACCTAACGTTTTACCAGCTAAATCGCCAATTGTAATGGTTTGGCCATTGGTTAATGCATCTACACCAAATGAAGCAGTGATACCATTGTTGTACCATGTAGCGGCACTAGCGGTTATCCAACCTCTGTTAGCAGCTTCTGCAATGTTAAAGCATAACTCAGGGTAACCGATAAATACAAACGGCTCTGCGTTAGCACCAATGTTAGAAGTATAATAACGGTTAAAGTTTGCAAATGAATATGCACCCTGGCTGTTAGTAGGGCTACCCGCACTTGAATTACTTAGTAATGTACCTTGTGATAAGTTTGGATCAGAACCTACGTAAGCTGTAAAGTCGCTAACCGATTTGCCGTTAACTATCTGTATAGGAGCTGGTGTTGCCGACAAATAAGTACGCGGATCTAAATTTGCAGTGGTGATGTTTAAGTAAGATGCACCGATGTTAGCAAAGTTATTGTACGGGTTGTAGTTTAATGAGAAAATAGAATAACGAGATACAGTAGTAGATTTCAGGATCAGGTTATCGCTGTTAGACGTCATGATCGGGTACTGTGTTGGGTTACCGATGATGGTTGCAAACTGTTGTGTAATTTGCAGGTCTGCATTGTCTGTAGCACGTTTGCTTAAGCTGATTAATACGCGTAAACGGTAAGTATTAATAACTTTTTGCCATTGCAGGTAAGTAAGCCCGAAGATATCACCAGCATCAATTGCTGTGTTTGCCAGTGCAGGGGTTGCTGTAATTAAATTGCCGATTAAAGTATTGGCATTATCCAGCATAGCAAGTGCACTCTTATAAACATCGTGCTGGGTATCATACTTAGGCGTTAAATTGTTTGGATCTCCTGCTTGTGAAAACGGGATATCACCTACACGCTGAGTTAACCAGATACCTGCATAAGCTTTAAAAAACTGGGCAAGTGCATAATATTTGTTAGTTGAGTTAGCCTGTTGTGCAATTGCTTGTTGTTGCAATTTAAGGGCATACTTAAGGATATCATAGCTATCTGTAGTGTTACCAAAGTTATAGCTGTTAGAGCCCCTGTAATATGAATAGTTAGAAACTACATATTGTTCGGCAACTGCTGCAGAACCCCAAGGCAACTCACTCTGGCGTATTAAAGTAGAAGTAAGTGCGTTAAGCAATAAAGGAGTTGGCACAAGTGCAGATGCACCCGATACGTTGGGGTTATCTATCAGATCGCCCTTCTGACAGCCGGTGAAAGATACCATGCCTGTAATGGCTAAGGCAAATGGAATAATGTATGATCTTATTTTCATAATATTTTTTGTAATTGATGATCAATTAGAATGTTAAATGGATGTTGAAACCGTAACGACGTGCAGTTGGGCTTTCCAGGTCGCTACCACCATTGGTACCTACGATGGTACGGTCTGATGCATTGTAACCAGAAGCATATTGATCAAGGTCAATGTCTTTACGAGCGGCGAAGTATAATAAGTTACGACCAACAAGTGAGAAAGTTGCTTTTCTGATAAATGTACCATTCAGGTATTTTGATGGTAATGAATAACCAAATGATGCCTCACGTAATTTAGCGTAAGAACGGCTGATCATGTAATACTCATCAAAGCTACCAGCAATACCGCTTGAGATATATGACTGAACGGTTTGAGGGGTAACGTTTTTAGCGAAAGTTAACTGGCTTAAGTTAGCAATCTGTCCGTTAACAAACACTGGCGTACCGCTTGTAATGTAAACACCCGGGCCAATGTATGATGGAGTAGCTGACTTTGTACCTTCGGCAGTACTGTTCCACTCTGCTAAACGTGCAGCACCGTAAGCGCCTGTAGCAGTTTCAAGATCTGTACCACCATTCATTGCCTGGTAGTAAGTTCTGTCATAGATTTTACCACCTATACGGCCATCAAACTGGAAGCTTAATGAGAAGTTTTTGTATCTGAACGTGTTGGTGATACCAAAAGAGAAATCAGGGTTGGCATGGCCTAAGAAACCATTGTTATTAATACCACCTGGCGATGTCATTGGCAAACCACCGCTGTTAACGATATTACCGTTACCGTCTCTTACAAATTTGGTACCGTAAATATCATCAAGTCTTTCGCCAATGGTGTAGTTATGGCCGTTTTGTTGTAATACTTGCTGCGTGCCATCAATTGATTTCAGCGTTTCTTTGTAGGTTGAGTAGTTAACGTTAACATCCCAGTTTAAGCCGTCAGGATTTTTTATTACAGAACCCATCAACTCAATCTCGATACCTTTTTTCTCAGTAGTTACACCATTGATCAACTGGTAAAGATCACCGGTTGAAGTTGGTACACCTAATTGGAAAATGTTAGGACCGTTGGTAGTTGTAAAGTAAGTAGCGTTTAAGCCCAATCTGTTTTGTAAAAACTTAGCATCAAAACCAGCCTCGTATGATTTTACGCTGTATGGTTTAATGTTAGGGTTTGCAATAGTATTTGATAACGATACAGAAGAAGTACCATTATAATAAGTAGCCGGTGCAGATGGCGACTCGTTGATATATGTAGGGCCGTTATATGGTGTATAAAGCTCAGTACCATAACCCAATAAGCCGGTTACCGGTTTAGAGTTCCAACCTGTACCTAATGCTGTTGAGTTTAAAGCGTTATAAGCTGTACCAATAGTAGGTGAAGTTAAACCACCTTTAACATCGGCAAATGAACCACGTACTTTTAAGAAAGAGATAAACTCAGGCAATTTGATGTAATCGCCAACCACGCTGCTTAAAGATACAGATGGGTAAAAGAAAGTATTGTTACCATCAGGCAATGTAGAAAGGTGATCCACACGACCGGTAGTACTTAAGGTAAAGTAGTTTTTGTACCCGATATCAAATGAGTAGAAAGCACTGTTTACCTGCATTTTTGAATCGAAGTTGTAAGCATAAGGCTTAGCTGCAGAGTTAGCCAGGTTATATACACCCGGAGTAGCTAAACCCTGAGTGGTAGCATAATCAGAGCTGTAAGTAAATGAACGCTCATTAGCACCTGCTAAAGCAGTAATATCCCAGTTACCAAACTTGTGGTTATAGTTCAGGATCGCGTCTGTATTGTTCTCTAACAGGTTACGCTGATCTTGTCTGTAATCACCATACCAGCCAAAAGTATACCATGGTAAATAGGTATTTAAGTTGGCACTTGCCGGTACATCTTCTGTATTAGTTTCGTTATAAGTATTTAACGATGTACGTACAAATAAATTTAAATCAGGAGTAAATTTGTAAGTCAGTTTTAACGAACCGTTGATGGTTTGTTTAGTTCTGCCTTTTAACCATTTATCAGCCACGAAGTAAGGGTTGTTCAAACGACCATATTCTGCAGAATATTGTGTTAAACCCGGTACACCTTGTGGGCCCTGATAGTAGTTTTTCATGCTGCGAACGTCATAATCTGCCGAACCGTAAACCTTAAACATGTAAACATAACTTTGCGGGCTATAGTCAACATCAGGAATGTTTGGAGAGTATTGCTCGTTCAGGTTGATATCAGCATCCATACGTAATTTAGGAGTGATATCGTAACCAGCAGCTAATTTAAAGTTATCGATGTTATACTTAGTGTTAGGGAAATCACCTTGTTGGAAAGTGTGGCCATAAGAAGTATGGATATCATAGTTTGATCCGCTGGCTCCTAACGATAAGGTATTTGTTGAAGTATAACCTGTTTGTACGAAGTTATCGAAGTTGTTTGCACCACGGGCTAACCAAGGTGTTTTTTGTCTGATGCCTGTTGTTGGATCATAAGGGCTATCATACTGTTGAGTTTGGAAGATACCATCAAAACGTGGACCCCATTCTGGTAAACGTTGTGTGTTATCATATAATACGTTACCGTAAGTATAACCAAAGTTGGTACCACGTCCGTATTCGGTCTGGCTTTTTGGCATTACAATAAAGCCTTTTTCAGCTTCGTTGGTGCTGTTGAAATCAACTTGCCAGCCTTTTTTGTCTTTAGTTCCTTTTTTAGTAGTAATAACGATAGCACCGTTAATACCTCTGAAACCGTAAAGTGCCGCAGCGTTAGGGCCTTTTAATACAGTGTAGGTATCTACGTCATCTGCATTGTAGTCATAAGTGTCCGAGTTTACCGGCTCACCATCAACTACGTAAAGGATGTCTTTGCTACCACGTAAAACAACAGTTGGCGCGCCACCAAACTCGGCATTGGCACCAATGTTTAAACCGGCAACTTTACCGGCCATTGAGTTAAGCGGGTTAACATCACGTGCTGTAGTTAACTCATCGCCTTTAATTTGCGATTGTGAGTAACCTAATTTCTTTACTTCTTTTTTAACACCTAACGCAGTTACTACAACCTCGTTTAAGTTTTTGCCTTCCGGCTTCATTTGGATCGCTAAGGTATTTTCGGCACCAATCACAATCTCTTGTTCTTTGTAGCCTAAAAACTTAACTGTTAATGTTTGACCCTTTTGAGCAGAAATGGTAAACCTACCACCATCATTGGTTGTGGTACCCTGGCGTGCGCTGTTAAGCAAAACACTTACCCCGGGCATCGGCTGATTGTTTTCATCAGTAATGATACCCCTGATCACATTCTGGGCATAAAGATTGCCGCATGCCATCGTTATTACGATGCACATCAACAGCCATTTTAACTTTGGTAAAACTTGTTTCATGTATTAACTTTTTGTGGCAAAACTACCCGGCACTTGTTAAGAAAATGCGTATTATTCAATAACAATACTTTACCTTATCATAACAAAGCGCGTGTATTATTTAGATATTGTTAATATTATAGCACAATAATAGCAATAGAGAAATTTTGTAATTTTTGGTTAAATGGAGATTTTAACACCAAAAACTTTTTTTGGGAACAGTGCGTTAGTTGCGCCGCCCAACTATGAGAAAAAACAATTTACACGGCGTAAATTGTGGAGAAAGAACAAAAGCAAAAACACTCAAAAGCAATAAAAAACTCACACTTTACTAATATTTCGCTAACAAAATATACTAATCAGGAAATAGTCAATGCTTCTACCTCCAGCACTTCCGGATCAAAAATAAGCAAGCCATTTGTGAACGAGCAACGGGCTAAACAAGGGCCATAAAGCCACTGCAGCTTATCTTCTAAATAATATTTACCAAAATTATTTCTCGAAATATTATTTACATCACAAATACTTACCCCTTCGAAGTGCATGTGACCAGAAAAGCCGATGCTGCTATTATTCTTTGCAATAAATTGCAGATGCTCATGATAGTCTTCAGCCATTTTGGGGAAACAGGTTTTCATACCCGTCATATCAGGATAAGCGAAGTGCGAGAAGAAAATATTTTTATCGCCGAATGTGCGGGTAGTATACTCAGGCAACGACTCCAGCCAGGCCGTATCTGCTTTGGTTATCAAGGCCGGCAGTTGTACATCCTCATACAAAAACACCTTATCGCCGCCTGATTGTTTACGCTCAAAAAAATCGAGATCGTACCAGTTATCCGGAAACTCAAACCCGCCCGGGTGATACTCGGGGTTCTTCCTCACCTGGAACAGATCATTATTGCCAATTACAGTTGTGCTGCAATTAGCCCTTATCATGGCAATACACTCGTGTGCATTGCGGGTATCAAGGTAATTATAGGTGGTTACTTTAAAACCAACAATATCGCCAAGGCATATTACCTCGGTACACCCCGCCTGCTCCAACAATTGGAACGCCTTTTTTAAAGAAACAATATCCTCGTGGATATCGCCTATGATACCAATTTTCATGTACTATTTGTATAATTCCCGCAATTGCGATTCTTCAACAACCTCAGTTGCAAGCGGGTTTATTTGCGCCTCATAATCAGCGCGGTATTTTATAATGCCATCAACCAGTACTAACGAAACTGCGGCCAAGGCATTTTTACTATCAAACACCACCAGGTCGGCTTTTTTGCCAATCTCAATGCTGCCTATTTCTTTATCAAATTTTAATAAACGTGCCGGGTTTAGCGTCATCATGTTTACAGCCTTGCTCGGCTCCATGCCGCTCTCAATCATTTTAACCAAGCTGCCCAGCATAGTTGGGAAATGGTAATCGCTGCAAAAAATATCAACCAGATCTTCGTTCAAAGCATCCAGACTTGATAAATTTCCGCAATGCGAACCTCCCCTGTAATAATTTGGCGCACCAAGGCAAACCCATAGACCCAGTTCTTTGGCTTTACGGGCTGCTTCCATCGTGGTTGGCATTTCAGACAGTGTTGCGCCGAATGCCTTGCCCTCTATCACATGTTCAACCGTGGTATCATCATGGCTACCCAAAATGCATTTGTTTTTGAACGCTTCCTCAATAGCACCGCGGTTGTTAACAGCGCTCAACTTTTCTGCCTGTTCAGCCAGCATTTTCGCTGCTTCTTCGGCAGTAATTTTAAGGCCTTTCGACCACGTTTCTATATGCTGCTCAATCGTAAATTGGCGCTGACCGGGGATTTGATCATTATAGATCACCATGTAAAGGCTTTCCAGCTTAGTCATGGCATCCAGGTATTTGAATATCGTATCGGTATTTGGGTCGATGCGTGCATGCAGGTAATGCCTTACCAGCATCGAGTTACGGGCTGCATCTATCTGTTGCGCCAGCTCCATCGCTTCGTCGAAACTGCGGTTCTTGGCTTGGTTATCTGAGAAACTAATGGCGCTAAACACCGTTGTTATACCGCAACTTGCCGCGCGTGCATCTAAATAATGCATAGCAAAAGGCAACGGAAATGCCGCACTTGGGCGTGGGTAAAGTTCGCGTTCCAGGTAATCGGTATGAATGTCGATACAACCGGGAATCAACCATTTGCCTTTAACATCTATTCCTGAAACATAAGTTTTTCCCTTCTCAATCGCAGTAATAATTCCGTCCTGAATTTCTACCGAACCCATGAAATTATCAGTTGCGGTAACAATATGGGCATTGGTTAGCAGGTGCGTAGTCATTGGGGTATAGGCATTATTTGATTCAGTAAAACTATCCTTCAATTGTTAGCCATGCATTAGGGCTTAATAAGAATAGCTTTAGTATTTGGTTGCTTATCGTAACTTTTCTTTACCCAAAATCATTGTGCGGAAATAGTCCGAAGCCTTTTCTATCAACACTATCATAATGATAATGAGGCATATTAAAGCAAAGGCATCCTGGTAATGCAATACCTGCATAGCCATATACAATTCATACCCTATCCCACCTCCGCCAAAAATGCCCAGGCTTATCGCTACGCGGATGTTAACATCAAAAGCATACAAACAATTGGCAATAAACGAAGGGATAATTTGCGGCAGTATGGCGTAACGTATCACCTGCAAACGCGATGCACCTACCGAGTAAATGGCATCGGCTGCGCTATGGTCGGTGTTCTCAATAATATCGGTAAACAGCCTGCCGAACATACCAACGGTAATCACAATCAGCGCCAGCATCCCGCTAAAGGCACCGAGGCCAACAGCGATGATAAAAATTAAGATACACACCAATGGGGGCACAATACGCAGCAACGATAAAAACCCGCCAACAATTAACCTGATGAATTTCAAAGGCATGGTATTGGCCGCCGTTAAAAAAGCCAGTATAAAGGCTATTAAGCACCCATAAAAAGTAGCCAGGAAAGCCATTGATGCGGTTTGTGCAATAGCCTTGCCGATAGTAGGCTGCCAAAGCAGGCTAAAATTTGGCGGCAGCATTTCGCCCAATAACCTTTGTATGGGCGTAAAATCGGCAAATATTAAAAACGGGTTATATTTGAGGTAGATACAAACAGCAACGGTAACAAACAGGCTCGCTGTAAAATAACCAACCTTTTGCTTGTACTTTGCCGATGGTAAAGTTAATTGCGCGTTCATTTTAAGGCTCCTTTCAGCTTAATTTTATTTCTGATGAATTGAGATAATTGCTCGGCTCCAACCACCATCACAAGGATTATCAGCACCGCCGTTAGTCCACGATGAAATTGGAGCAGCCCGAATGAGGTATCCAGTTCATAGCCAATCCCCCCTGCCCCTACGGCTCCAAGAATTATGGATAACCTGATGTTTATTTCGAACCGAAACAGCACCAGGGAAACCAAATTGGGTACAATTTGCGGGATTACGCCAAACCAGATCACCTGCAATTTATTGGCACCTACGGCTTCTAAAGATTCTATCATGGTATGGTCAATCTCTTCAATCACATCACCAAGCAGTTTCCCCAGCATACCGATACAACCTAACGACAAGGCTACTATCCCCGAGAATACGCCCAGACCATAACCGGCAATGAGTATCAGCAGGATAATGATCTCTGGTAATGAACGCTCTAACCCAATCAAAAACCGGGTTATGTTACGAACTATAGGATTTGTAAGATTAGATGCCGCGGCTATAGCAAAAACCACAGCCAGCAACGTACCCAAAACAGTAGCAATAAAAGCAATGGCGATTGATTGCAAGGCGGGTTCCAGCATTTCGGGAAACGCGCTCCAATCTGGCGGGAACATAATTTTAACAAAGGAGATGCCTTGCAGCAACCCTTTGCCCAGTTTATCGAACCCTGCACCACATACCCAGGCCGTTAATTTAATAAGCGCGAGCAAGCCAACCGTAGGTAATACTAACTTGTAATACCTTTTCGGACTAAAATCGTTAATAGTCATTGTAGGTTTAGTTGGTGGCTAATATAGGTTGCTCGTGCTGCTCCATCTGGTGCAGCTCTTCGCCGTAAATCTCAACCAGCTGGTCGTTGGTTAACTTGGGGTCGCCGTCGTAAATAATTTTACCGTCTTTAATGGCAATTACGCGGGTGCAATATTTGGCCGTCATTTCGGGTTGATGAAAAACGCCTACCACCGGGATATTTTCTGAAAGCGGGCGGATCAGCTTCATAATTACCTTGGCATTGCTTGGATCGAGGTTCGAGATCGGCTCATCGGCCAGCAATAAAGCCGGTGATTGAAATATAGCCCGTGCAATAGCCACACGCTGCATTTCGCCGCCGCTTAAACCCGAGGTTGTTGTGCCAGACAGGTGATCCATTTTTACCTGTTCCAAAGCTTTAACAGCTTCTTCGGCTTCCTTATCTGTAAAGCCATAAAACAGGCTGCGGAAGGTACTGATCTGCCCCAGTCGACCTATCATTACATTCTCCAGTACAGATGCGCGTTTTACCAGATGATAGCCCTGAAATATAACACCTATCTTTTGACGAACTTTTCGTAATTCACGTTTTTTGATCTGGCAGATATCCGAAGAAAATCCTTGATCATCCGTCAATACCACCGAACCCGAATCTGGCTTAAGCAGACCGTTTAAACAACGCATGGTGAGCGATTTACCCGCACCGCTTGGGCCCAGGATGCCTACAAATTCACCTTTTTTCACTTTAAAACTGATACCATCCAGCACTTTACGCCCGTTAGGTAGCACTTTGGTTAAATTACTTACCTCCAACATCTTGTTTTAAATTAAGGGTTTACTATTGTTTGATGAGCGCCAGGTTTTTAATACCCGCGGCTATTTTACGCAGACCGTTATATAAAGAATCGCTAACCGGCATGTAAGAATGCTTGCCCGGATCGGCAACAAATACTTTAATGAAAGACAGGAATGCCTTAGGATCTTTTTGAGCCATGTTTAAATAAGCATCCTGTATTTTTTTGGCAAATGCCGGGTTCAGGTCGTTACGCACCACAATTGGCGAGGCCACTATCGGGTCAGATTGCCACAGTACAACCAGATCGTCTTTTTTTACCATATTCATCCGCACCAATACATCAACACCGTATTCACTGGTGGTACAGCCCAGATCAACCTTGCCCGATTTTACAGTGAGTACTGTTGCCGGGTGGCTGCCTGCAAACATGGTTTCTTTAAACGAATTTTTCTCCGGATCGAGGCCAATAGTAGTCAGGTAAGCCGCTGGTATCAGGTGGCCAGATGTAGAAGCAGGATCAGCAAAACACAGACTAAGCGATTTTGCACGGCGCTTAACATCGTCCATATTTTTGAGACCGGTATTTTTATTGGTGATAATGATGCTGTGGTACATGGTAGGCTTGCCATCGGCACCTATAGCCACTATCGGGGTAATACTGTGTTTTTGTGAGGCTAAAATGTACGAGAAAGGACTCAGATAAGCCATGTGTACTTTTTTAGCATTGATGGCTTCGATAACTGCTGTATAGTCGTTAGTAAACTGAAACTCTACAGGTATGCCCAATTGTTTCTCAAGATACAATCTGGTAGGCTCGAGCTTGGTTTTAAACAGACCTGGGATACCGCCGTTATAACAGGCAATAACCAGGGTTTTCGGCACACCATTGCTATCTAAAGCAGTTTTATCTCCACAACCGGTTAATGCAAAGCCAAGGGCCAGGCATAAACATATTATCAAAAAGTTTTTCATATTGATTTTTCGCTGCTGAATTTGTTCAGGAAAGTCGGTACATCGAACAGGTCTTTGAAGTTGGCTTCGAGGGTTTCGCGGTCCCAATTCCACCATTCGCTATCGAGAAGTTTAGCGATCGTTTCATCGTCGAAACGTTTTTTAATTACTTTGGCAGGTACACCAACAGCAATTTCGTAAGGGCCAACATCTTTGGTAACTACGGCACCACTACCAATTATAGCGCCTGTGCCTATGTTTACGCCCGGCATAATGGTGGCAGCATGGCCAATCCAAACATCATGGCCGATGGTGCATTTATCTGCCCTGCGCCAGTCGAAAAATTCGGTATCATCAACGGTATCCAAACCATAATCAATACGGCGGTAGGTCATGTGGTGCTGGGTAACGCGCCATTGCGGGTGGTTACTTGGGTTAATGCGCACGTTAATGGCTATTGAGCAGTATTTGCCAATTTCGGCATACATAATATGTACGTTGCCTGCAGTGTAGCTATAATCGCCAAACGAGCTTTCAACCATTACGGTGCTTTCGGCAAGGGCAGCATAATCGCCAACCGTACTGTCTTTTATTTTACAGGTTGGGTGGATATTAGGCTCCTTAGTCAGCACGTGAGCAGGCTTTGGTTCTGCTACGGGCGGATAGTTATCAAAGTATTTCATAGGTAGGTGTTTATTAGATGGTAAATTGATATACCGGGTAGTTATCGGCATTACAAAACTCGGCCAGATGATCGTAACGGCGCAAACCTGTATTAGAGATCAGGAAGTAATTCTTTTTATTTTTAGACCGTACATCCTCATTAATCTCATTAATAATAGTGGCCAGGTATTCTTTCTGATTTTTATTGAGCTTTTGTTCGATGTAAGCCAGCGTAATATGCCCGATAATAGGACGGGTCATTTTTACATCAAGGCCCGCCAGTTTTGTATCATCATACAATCCTGCTCTAAAACGCAGGATGCGGTTATAATCGGCCTCGTTATCAAACGTAAAAAGCATGCCAATAGCAGTACCAAAAACGCTTAATCCGGCAGCACGCATTTTAATGGGGTTTTGCAAACGGCTCACAGCTATTTTATCGAAAGCACTTTTCACCATATCAGGATACTCAGGTTCGATACCGGCATTAAGGATATTTGCCTTAAACCGGCCATCAGATAAAGTATTAGCTACGGTTTGGTGGAAGCTCTCGGGCGGCAGCATATAGAAACCATTAACTGGCTGCAGGTTTTCATTTAATGAAGCCTGAATCTCTGTTAAATACTTCGATAGTTCTTCATTGCCTGGGTTGGCATTTAGCATGGAAACTACGGCGTAACCCATATACTCATTGGGTACCCAGTTACGTCCATCAAAACTAAAGTTACCCGCAGGTTTGGCTTTAGTGGCACTTTCCATAATCCTTTCGGCCGAAACTTCGAAGTTTTGCCTTTGGTTGTAAGCATGGAAGGCCAGTTCGCGTACCCTCACTTCATTGCTTACCATTTTAGCTTCGTTTGCGTACATCATATTAAAATGCAGTTTGAAACTTTTCTTCGGGTGCCTTAAGCGCAGCTTGCGATACCACATTACCCCGCACAATGGTATGCGTAACCATCGGGATATTATCAACCATTCGCACAATCAGCAAATCGGCATCTTTGCCTTCTTCAATGCTACCTGTTTGGTTGCCAATACCTGCGGCTTTGGCTGGGTGCAGCGATGCCAGTTTTACAGCATCAGGCAAGGTTAAACCTTCCTGCTGGTGCAATTTAAATATAGAGTGCAGGATAGCAGGTGGATAATAATCTGAACACAAAGTATCAACCACACCTTTGGTAACGGCTTCAGTCATGCTGGCATTGCCGGTTAGCGAGCCACCGCGTAATATGTTTGATGCGCCGCCAACTACGTGCATACCCAGATTAATAGCGTGTTCTGCAGTCTCTAAATTGATCGGGAACTCGCAGATGTTTACACCCATGCCATGCATCAGGTTTACTTTTTCAACCGTATCATCATCGTGCGAAGCCACAGCAATACCTTTTTTAACCGCATGTTGAATTAAGGCTTCCAGCTTTTCGCCGCTTATTTTTGGGCGTGATATGCGTTCTTCATATTCTTCTAAAGCCTGCTCTTCTGTTTTACCCTGTTTCAGCATTTGAGCCATAAATACAGGTTTAGGGTATTGGCCCTGGCCGGGAGTATGGTCCATTACAGAAAGCATGGATACGTAACCTTTATCAATCAGCTCAATAACGGCATCATAAGAATATACCCCTGATAACTCATAACGCAGGTGGATCTTATTATTCAACAATGTTTGGCCGATTGATGATCTGTGCACCGTATCAAAAACCTCGCTGCGGGTATATTTACTGCGAGAATGCAGTTCGGCAACCTCATAGCCCATGTGCAGGGAATGATAAACAGTAGTAAAACCACAGCCGCTCATTTTACGCTCCAACTCGCGAAAGGCAATAGCCACCGGGATATCGGCACCCGGGCGGGGAATGATCTCGGCATCAAGCGCATCGGTATGGATATCAATAATGCCGGGCATCAGCATAGCACCCTGGGCATCAATCAGATCGCAGTCGTTATCCGACAGGATATTTGCCCTGTCGATACTTGCAATTACGCCGTCTTCTACCAGTAAAGAGGCTTTCTCAATCACCTCATTGGGTGTTATTATCGTTGCGTTATAAATGATAAATGAGTTCATTTTTATTGGTTTGTAGCCAGTTCTTCAGATATTATTTCACCAAATTTTAAGTCGATGCGGCGGTCGCATAGGCGTTCAAGCGTGTACTCGTCATGCGAGATCACCAGTACAGATGTACCTTCGGCTTTCAGTTGCAGGATCATATCAACCACCACATCTTTGGTTTTAGCATCAAGCGATGCAGTAGGTTCGTCGATGAGTAAAAAACGCGGTTTAGCTATGATAGCGCGGGCCACGTTAATACGCTGCTGCTCGCCACCGCTAAATGTTACCGGGAAAGCATCCCATAACTCGTAAGGCAGGCCCAGTTGCTCCAGCATTATTTTTGCCTGACTGCGGGCATGGTCTTTATCTTTTTCTACCCGGAAAAGGTTTTCGCAAACCACATCAACAGCAGATACGCGCGGTATCACGCTTAGAAACTGAGAGCAGTATGTGATCTCGTTTTTACGCAGATCGATAATGCGGTGATCGTCGGCTTTTACCAGGTCAATCGCTCCTTCTCGCGATAGGTAAATGATCTCACCGCTCGAAGCCAGGTAGGTGCGATAGATGCATTTCATCAAACTCGATTTACCCGAACCCGATTTACCGGTTAACCCGATAATCTCACCTTCCTGCATGGTGAAATTGATATTTTTAAGGGCTTCGATCCGCTTATTGTTTAAAATATGCAGGTTAAAATCCTTACTTAAATTAGTAACTTCCAGTATGTTCATATACGTGGTAATTGTTAAGGTTTAAAGCAATGAGCTGACAAGCAGCTGTGAATATTCGTGCTGTGGATCTTGTAAAATCTGGTCGGTTAAACCACTTTCTACAATGCGTCCGTTCTTCATCACGATGGTACGATCAGTTAGCATACGGATCACCGACAGATCATGCGATACCACGATCATGGCGATACCCAGATCCTGCTGCAACTCGCGGATCAGATCCAGCACCTTAGCCTGTACCGATACATCCAGACCGGTAGTAACTTCATCCAAAAACAATAATGGCGGGTTATTGGCAATAGCCTTTGAAATCTGCACACGTTGTTGCATACCACCACTAAAATTAGCCGGGCGATCATCCATACGCAGTACCGGCACTTCGGTTTTAGTCAACAGATCAGATGCGCGTTCGCGGATTTCGCCAACGTGGTAATTGCCTGCCATAATCAGCTTTTCGGCAATATTACCGCCCGATGTAAAGTTGAAGTTCAGGCCATCACGTGGGTTCTGGTAAACCATACCCATCAGGTTATTGCGGATAAAGCGTTTCTTCTGGTTCGATTCGCTCAACATTTCTATATTGCCATCGGCATAAGGTTTTAACCAGGCAGCACCGCCGGTTTTCTCCATATCGAAGTAAAGCAGCTTAACCACCGTACTTTTGCCCGAGCCGCTCTCGCCTACTATACCCAGCACTTCACCGGGGTAAAGATCGAAGCTGATATCGGCACAAGCCACAATACTATCCGTTTCGGGGCAAATGTTAGAGTTAAATTCGGGGCCGGTTAGGGCTATGGTATTTTCATTGGGTTCACCGTAAATTTTGGTGAGGTTGGTTACGCGCAGCAACCAGTTATCGGCATTACGGCTCATGATTCCAGTTGGTTGATGTATTTGTTTTCGTGTTGTTTAGGCGACGCTTTGCCTTCGAGCTTATCGAGGAAGTTACTATCGTTGATGATGAAATGCTTCGACCCATCATCAAAATACAACTCATCTAAAAAGGCTTTTTTATAACCTGTTTTATAGCATTCAGTACCGGCAAAGTTTTCGGTATGGAATTTTATATCTTCAAATTCCAGCGGTTCAACAGTGGTGTACGGCGGCACAGCGTACAGCCTTTTCTCGCGGCCAGCGCCAAACAAGTGCAAGGCTTTAGATTGGTTCAGGTTCGGCACATCCCATTTAGGTATAGGCGATGGCGCCATAATGTAACGCTTGTTCACTTTTACCGGGTAGCCGGCACCCAGCATAATATCACCATCGCGCACAAATGATTCGTATAGTGATACCCACATTTTAGCGTAGTCTGCCTCGCCGTGCATTTGGCGGGTGCGGTTTTCGTAACGCTCTACACTACGCAAAGGTTCGGGTTGCGGTACCTGGTATACGAAGATCTGGTCTTCGGTCAGTTCCTCTTCGGTGATGCGGTGGCGGGTTTGTATCAGGGTGGCTTCTGCCGTATCGTAAGTGGTTTGTACGTTGGTCATCTGATGCACAAACTCGCGCAGGTTGCAGGCGTTAACGCTGGCATCGCTGCCCTGGTCGATAATTTTAAATATATCCTTACGACCAATAACAGCCAGGGTTACGTGTAAGCCCCCTGTACCCCATCCCCTTGCAATCGGCATCTCTGGCGATGAATACGGAACCTGGTAACCGGGGATAGCCACAGCCTTTAACAGCTTGCGCCTGATCTCTTTTTTAGTGGCCTCATCAATAAAGGCAAAGTTGTACTTGTTGGCGTACTTTATATTTTCAACCATTGTTATACGGTTTGTAATTGAGGTGATTGAACTTGTTCGGTAGGCTTCTCTGCACTGCGCTCAATAGCGGCACGGGTATTTTTTAAACCCGACTGGAACGTTACATAGTGCGGCAACTTGAGGTGGTTTACAAAACCCATTGATTCGATGCCTTCGGTATGGTACAGTACAAATTCCTGGTCGTTGGCCGGTGAGTTAACATCAGGCGTGCGCATAGCAGTGTCCAGTATGCCCATACAAATAACCTTGGTATCGTTTTGGCCGAAGCATAAACCGTAACCAATAGTATAGTATGGCGGCACTTTCTTTTTAACCCTTTTGCCTGTCGAAATGGTTTCAGCCTCGGTAACTTCAATTTTGCCGATATAGCGCGAACGGCCAGTGGCATCTTTTACTTTTACCTGCACGGTGCCATACCTCAGCTCACCCACGGTTGGGTGCACGCTGCCGAAGCCGCGCATGCTGGCATACCCCAGAGCCATTAGGCCTCCGGTTTCAGCACGAGCCAGCATTTGTAACCTTGCCGAACGTGGTGCAGGAAATTTGATCGCCTCGCGGGTAATATCTTTCAGGATACGGTCTTCTGATGGGTCGATAGGTTTTAACAACCCTTCGTTCTTCAACAGGTCGATCACTTTGGCGAAGGTGGTGATCTCGGCCAGGTTATCAGTTTTAATGCCTTTGGTAAATTCGGTGAGGAATTTCTGGATCGCTTCCTGATCTTCAAAAGCTTTTGTTGTATCCAAAATGCGTTGGGTGTAATCGCGGGTTGGGCCGAGAATTTGACCACCCGGAATTTCGCGGAACGATGCTGAGATTTTGCGTTTCACAAACATCTCGCGGGTATTTATCGTCTCCGAATAATATTTGCGCTGTAAGGTGGCGCGGAAAGCTCTTAGTATAAACGCGGCTTCAAAAACTTCGCCTTCGGCTTGTTTAAGGGCAATGGCAGCATACTCGGGAGCGTAAACCCCACCCTCGCCCATCACCTTATCAACCGCCATACGCATTTGCGATCTTATCTGTTTAATATCAAGCGGCGTGGTAGCATCCTTCAGCCTGTAAAACTCAACCAGTTGCTGTGAGTTGTGTATGGCATCGGTACCGCCTTTTACTGCAACGTATCCCATGGTATAATTTGGTTAATTGTAATTAGGTTGATTAATGTTCTCTGCCAGCTCATAAGTAAAATCATTACTTCGGGGGATGCAGATCATGTTGTTTTCCTTATCGGTCAGTATCAGATCGATACCTAATGGGAACTCGAAGTTTTGCTCTTTAACTGCATCCAGAATGGCGTGGTTTAAACCGGTAACGTATACCGTTTCCACCGTTTTAATGCCGGGACCTTTCAAGTTAAGCTGTAATGAATCGGCTGTTTCATCAGCACTGATATTCAATACATCCAGTACAATGGTTGCGCTATCTTCCGGGTAAGGCAGTGTTCCGGTTTTAAGGTCGGCTATAAAATCACTGCTTTGGCTGCCTTTTACAAAAACGAAATCTGCCTTTTGCAGCATCTCAATTTTGGCGGCTGTGTGCAGGGCAATAAATGCTTCGATAGTGTAACTCAACTCGCCAATAGCACAAAAACTGGCATCGGTATTTAATAAAGAGAAGCCTATCAATGCACTTGCCTTATTGATACCCTCAGCTGGCTGAATATTCAGGTTAGGGATCACATTGATCTTACCCGGCCTTGCCATGCTGTCCAGTATCAAACGGAAATGCTCCTGGGCATCAAATATTTCGTCGTAAAGTATTTCGCTTTGCATATTAGTCTTGTTCCATTAGTTTAAAGTCAACCTTGGTACGTTGGATCAGGTCGTTCTCTACCTTCGCATTATGTTCGATAATGTCAGATTGCTTAGACAGGAAATCTATAACAGGCTGCATATCCACATCCTTTAATTGTGTATAAGCATCCATAAAAGCAATACAATAAGCACGTACCGGCTCATCGCCCAGGCAAATGCCAATGCCGCGGGTACCGTTAACCAAAAGCTCACATTCGGTGGTTAGGGCTTCGCCGAGGTAAAAAGGTTGAAATTCTACAGAGTCTTCTGCCTGTACCATGGTCATGCAGATGGCCGGCTCTTTTACCAGCTTCACTTCCACGGTTTCCTCGAGGGATACTACAAAGTCTTCGAGTGGCTGTAACTCGCACTCACACAGTATATAATCCTGATCTTGCATAGGGTTCGATTATTTATTTCAAAAGTACCCGGCAATTATTTGCACTTAATTAGTGCAGAAATATTGTTTTGTTAGCAGACGATTAGCGTGGCTTTGTTAGCGAATGATGAGGAGGATAGAAAAAGGAAATTAAAAGCACATATCGAATTGTGATCGTCCTAAATTTCTACCCCTTATGAAAGTTTTTGCAAGTTTCACAGACAGTAGTGTTCCCCTAATTTAGGGGAATGCACGGACAGTGCTACCACTTCTAACCTTAACAAAGGGTAGAAAGAAGACATTCTCTGAGACATGTATCTATATTAAGGAGAAGTTCTACGCCATCAAAAACTTATTACTATTAAAGCGATACCCTATTGAGCGTACCGTTTCTATCGCATCCTTATAAACGCCTAACTTTTTACGCAAACCCACGATTTGTACATCCGTTGAGCGCTCTGTAGCAAAATATTGCGGACCGTTTATCTTCTCAATGATCTGATTGCGGGAAAAAACCTTGCCCGGGTATTTGGCAATCAATTCCAACAGTTTAAACTCGCCCATCGTCAGGTCGAGCACTTCACCGTTCAAAAACACCTTATAACTAATAAGATCTATTTTAAGGGAACCGAACTCGAGAAATTCCCTGCCATCATTTTTAGCTGGGATCAATTGTTCGGCAGCTTTACGGCGAAGGATCTTTTTAACCCTCGTGAGCATTTCCTTTATGCGCAGAGGCTTAATAAGGTAATCATCGGCACCAACTTCGAGGGCTGTTACGGCATCAATCTCGTCGTTTTTGCCGGTAAGCATCACTAAAGGGATGTCCTGCGTAGCAGCACTTAATTTGAGGTTTTTGCAGAGTTCGAGGCCATCCATTTCGGGCAGCATCCAATCGGTAACCACCAGGTCGGTGTTTTCATTGGTGATGTATTTGAGTGCATCCACTGCTGTGAAGAAGAACTTTACCTCATAACCCTCTTTAATAAAGTTGTATTTAAGCAGTTCGAGCACATCGTAATGATCATCGATAATAACGAGTCTATTTTTTTTCATAGCAAATTGGCACCAGCCGTAGGGCCTGGTAATTAGCATATACTTTTTTTATAATATTACTGCTCTAAATTGAAGCGAAGTTTAGCCAAATATTAAATTCTAATAATATATATGGCATTTGTTGTTAAATAATAGTACCAATAATGCTTTAATAACCACATGCTAACAATGCACTAACATTACAGAGCTTTGTTAAGCTATCGCTTACTCTTTTTGACATATCACCACATATTTAACAAACAAATAACCGATGCCTAATTAATATTGAATGCTGGATTTCCACTTTTACTGCAAATAAGAACCACAGCATTACATGCAAATACAAATTGTTACCATAAATACCTGGAAGTGCGATGGCGACTATTACCAACGCCGGCAGGTGCTTGCCAACCAGCTTAAAACACTTACACCGCATATTATAGCCTGCCAGGAGTGCTTTTTGAGCGAAGACGAAAAAATTGATACACTCCGTTTTTTGGCCGAAGAACTAGACATGTATTACCACTTTACCCCTGCCCGCTTTAAAAACCGATTGTTAGGGAATGATGAGGTAAGCAGCCACTCTGGGTTGGGCGTGCTCTCTGCCTTCCCTATTAAAGTATTTGCTGAGTTTGATTTACCTATTAGCGATGCCGATGGCGAGCGTAAGGTACAGCAGATATTGATAGAAATAACAGAGCAAAAGAGACTGTTACTAACTAACGTACACCTCACCCATTTGCAAAACGCGGTTGAATTACGCAAAAACCAATTGACGCTGATAGCTCAAAAGACCGTAGATAAAAACGTGGAGTACAACATCATTTGCGGCGATTTTAATACCACGCCTGATTCTGAAGAAATAGCACAATTTAAGAATCAAACCAAAGCGATTGATTGTTATGAAACAGGTGATGGCAAAGCCCCGAGAATAAGCCTGATAGAAAATAACACCGAACGGAACGTGGATTATATTTTTGCCTTACCTGCTGGCAGGTTGAGAGAATATCCAACGGTTACCAAATCTGCCATTGTATTAAATACGGCTGATGAGTCGGGAGTTTACCCGAGCGATCATTTCGGTATCAGTACAACTTTAATTACTGCTTAAACAATTTTAACACAATCATATCACCAAAAATGGGCACGCTATTTTATATTGCCGGGGCTTCCGGAGCTGGTAAGGATACCCTGATTAACTACTGCCGCAACCAAATTAACGGAACCTTGCCGGTTATTTTTGCGCACCGTTATATTACGCGGCCGGCCAATGCAGGAGGCGAAAACCATATACATTTAAGCGAAGAAGAGTTTAAGCTGAGGTTAAGAAACAACCTGTTCGCCATGCATTGGGTGAGCCACGGTTTATATTATGGTGTAGGGATCGAGATAAATCAATGGCTTAGCCAGGGCCTTAATGTGGTTATTAATGGTTCGCGCGAGTATTTGCCTACGGCATTAGAGAAATACCCTTCGTTACGCCCAATCTTAATTGAAGCTACTGCCGAAACCATTAAAGAGCGCCTTTTAAAACGCGGCCGCGAAAACAGCGAAAGCATTGCCGAACGTATTAGCCGAAGCGCACAAATTAATACCAACAGCGCACTGTTTACCAGCATCCACAACGATGGTTTACTGGAAGATGCAGGCAATGAACTGCTGACCACCCTGCTGCAAACCGAAAGTATTTTATAACAAGAAAAAAAGCATAGTATTTTAAAAATACTATGCTCTCTCAACTCTAATAAAGTTTAGGTTTAAAATCATTCTTTACCGGCAGGGCTGCCCATATAGCCATCAATAACAGCAATTTACGATTTTTATTCCTGTCTTATTTTATAGAATATAGCCCAATAAATGTGCTATGTTAACCAATTGCTTATCTCTTCCATTAAATCTTCCGGCTAAATAAAATGTATTATACAAACAGTATTTACAACTAATATGTATATATTGGTTAATATAATACATTGTATATAAATGTTTCTTTTGCTTACATTTATTGTTACCAATATAAGCACCTTGTGCTATTAACCCTTGTTGCCCAATGAAGAAATCTTTGCATTTATTAGTGTTAAGTGTGTCTGTTATTTTGTTTAGTTATTTAAACGTAAACGCCCAGACAAAAACTGTAACTGTTAACCAGGTTTTTAAAAACAAGCGACTGGCTAACGGCAAACCACTTATCCCCGATGCATCTATCGATAAAGCAGCTTTTAGCAAACAATACACAACCAACAAAGCACTCTGGGATAAAGCATTTGATTACCTGAGCAAAACCAAACTGGACACGATGGCGCCGGGCAAATACCCCATTGCGGGCGACAGCGTTTACGCCGTTGTAATTGCAGGCCCAACTAAAACACCAGAACAGGCCAAATGGGAATCGCACCTAAAGTATATCGATTTTCAATGCGTGCTTCAAAATGCTGAAATTATGCAAACTGCCCCGATGAGCACAGCGACCATCACCAACCCGTATGATGCCAAAACAGATAATATAAATTATAACGCAACCGAAGAAGCATCGCACCTGGTTACGCCTGGCAATATCCTGCTCTTTTTCCCCGGTAGTGTACACCGTGCCGGGTTAAAAGCAACCGGCTATGATACCGACAGGCGGGTTGTAATTAAAATAATGGTTTCGCAATAAAAAAATTTAAATCCCCTAAATACCTAACCTTAATGAAAGCTATTTTAAAAAAAGCGACAATCACACCCAATCATTCCTTCAATATCCACAAAGATGTTGGGGCCGAAATGCTCAGCTCCTGGCATTATCACCCCGAAGTTGAATTATTGCTCATTAAACGCAGCTCTGGTACCTGCCTTATAGGCGATTATGTTGGTCCGTTTAAAAACAATGATGTTTATTTATTGGGATCCAACCTGCCGCATACCTTCAGGCACGAGCACAAATATTTACACCGCACCGATGAAAAAATAGGCGAATCGGTAGTGATCCTCTTCCAACAGGAACTATGGGGGAGCTACTTTTTAAACCTGCCCGAAACCCAATGTATTGGCCGCTTAATTGAAGCATCAAAATTAGGTTTACGAATCACAGGTGAAGCCCGCAAAAAGGTTGCCCGCATAGCCGAAGAAATGATGAATGAATCGCCCACCAAACGGATGATCCATCTGCTTTCAGCTTTGGAAATTATTGCATCCGGGCAAGAATATGAAACCATCTCGAGCAATGGATTTTTTCATGAGGTTAACAGCCTCGATCAATCGCGCATCAATAAAATCTTCGAATACACCTTTAATAATTTTCAACGTAAAATATTAGTGGAAGATGTGGCCGCATTGATAGCAATGGGCAAGCATTCCTTCTGCCGTTACTTCAAAGCCAAAACACGCAAAACTTACCTCGATTTCTTAATAGAAGTACGCATCGGCCACGCCTGCCGCCTGCTGGTTGAACAAGACATGAACGTTGCTGAAATTGGCTATGCCTGCGGTTACAACAACATCTCGCACTTCTATCATCAATTTAAAACCATCACTAATAAGCACCCGCTCGAGTATCGTTCGAGCTACTTGAATAAGGAACAAACATTAATTGCAGTGTGAGAATAATGATAGAATGAGTGAATGATAGAATGAGTGAGTATGGAAGCGCTAAGAACTATTCTATCACTCTATCATTGCATCAATTCTATCATTCACTCGTTCTCTCCTTCTATCATTCAAAACTTCTTCATCCCCGGTAGCGGCGTTTTAAAATAATCGTTATCGGTAAACCAATCTACCAAACGGCCGGGCCAGTTTTTGAATGATTGCAGTTTAGAGCGGTACCCCATATTAAACGCATGATTGCCTTTAGAGAAGATATGCGCTTCTACCGGCACACCTGCTTCGCGATATTTTTGGAGCAGTTTAATTACTGGTGGCGAGCAGCACTCATCATCATCAGCCACCACCAAAAACGCAGGCGGTGAATCTGGCGGGATCACATCTGGTACACCGAGCGGACCGGGGTAAACCAATATGGCGAAGTTTACTTTGGCACTTGCTTTGTCGATTGGGTCGGCAGCTTTGGGGTCACCGGTACCTTTTTCAAAGGCAACCCAGTCAACCACCTCTCCTCCTGCCGAAAAGCCCATAATACCTAAGCGGTTCGGGTCGAAGTTCCAGTTAGCGGCATTGCTGCGGACTATACGTAAGGCGCGCTCTGCATCCTGCTTGGCATGCACCTGCAGTTTATAGGGCGAATTGGTATCACGCGCCAGGCGGTATTTTAATACTACAGCCACAAAACCCAGATTGGTTAAAAACTTTGCAGGCTCGGTACCTTCGGCATTAAATACCAACATCCGGTGGCCGCCGCCGGGGCAAATGAGTACAGCAGCACCGTTGGCTTTATCCTTGGCCGGCATGTAAACGGTAATGGTGGGGTTGTTTACATTGCTGATGTATTTGTCGCCCTTCTCAGGCTCGTTACGGCGGTTCTCGAAACCGGGAGCACCGTTTTTCCAGAGGGGAATAATGGTTGAATCCGTTTGCGCAAAAACAACACAGGGGATAAATAACAGCAGGTACAATGCAATTTTAAGGGGTTTCATAGGCAAGCTTATAATTGGTTTATGGAGCAAAAGCAACTGTATAAATATATACATTATGCATGCAATAGCTATAGGGTAAGCTTTTACTATTCAAGCAATTGCTTGTAGGATATTAACTTAATGATAAGCCTTCAATTCAATCATAAAAATTACATCCGGCATCAATAATACCTCGTACATTTAGCTGGAGATTGATATCGACAATTCGTTTCAAAAAAAATTATATATCAAGGCAACCTTTTGATGATGCTTTACGTGATAAGGGTGGATGAATGTTAAAAACATAAAGTAGAACTATGCCCTGTGTATGGGAGAAGCAGACGTACATCAACTAATTAGCGCTTGCATTCAGCAGGATAGAAAGAGTCAAAAAATGTTATACAATGCATTTTATGGCTTTGCTATGGGTATATGTTTGCGCTATGCGAATAACCGTTATGAGGCTTCTGAAATTATGAACCAGGGCTTTATGAAGGTATTTACCAGCCTGCATAAATATGATAGCTCGAGGCCGTTTAAAGCCTGGATGGGCCGTATTATGATGAACATGTCGATAGATTATTATCGAAGCAACCTCAAAATGGCCTATACTGACGACTTGGAGAAGGCCGAACATATTGCAGACAACGACCTGCCTGATAAAAAACTGAATTACAATGAATTACTGGCCATGATACAACAGCTTCCGCAAGCTGCCCGAACGGTTTTTAACCTTTTTGCGATAGAAGGTTATTCGCACGAGGAGATTGGGGAAATGTTGGGTATATCGGCAGGTACATCAAAATCAAACCTGTTTAAAGCAAGGGAGAAACTGAAGAAAATGATATTAAAAGCCGCAGAAATTCCGAAGAATTTTAATGGCACTAATGAGACACAGATTGTTGCCATTAGCAACGGCAACCTGTATCTGGGCTTTTTGAATAATGGGATAAGGTTATGAAAAAGGAAGAAGAAGATAACATAGACCATAAATTCAGGGAAGGCCTCTCAAAAGCCGAGGACAACATTGCCTTTCGCAATGATGACTGGGATGCTATGGAAAAATTATTGGACGAGGAGAAACGCCGTAAAGGCATCGTTTTCTACCTGCCAAGAATTATCAGCGGCATTGCGGCCCTGCTATTGCTTACTCTGGGCTTTTTCTTTTTACGCCCTGCAACTAAAACGGGAGTGGATAAGAATGATATAGCTAAAATTAAACCATCGGGCGTAAACAATAATTCATTAAACAATACTAAAGTAAAACCTGCAAATAGCACAGGGCACGATTCTGCTTTAAATAATAGCAATCAGAATTCTGCGAACAACAATACATCTAACCTGGCTAACAACAACACAAAACCTATTGATAAAACATCTACTTATACTAATCCAAATAACGGAAGCAAAAACGGTTTGAAAGATCAGCAATTACCGGCTACAAGTTCAAATCAGCTGGCTGCTGTTTCAGGTAATAGATCTGGTAAAAAGGCGACTAATAAACAAGGCGGCTCTACTGATAAAGGGCTTTCCAATAATAACACACCGATCAGCGGCGATTATGCTGCTGTTTCAACCGGTTCAGAAAACGCACCTAAGCAAATTGGCCTGGGCAACAACAATACTGAAGTTTTAGCTGCTTCGGGTACTAACGCTTTGAACGATGATACCGGCTTAACAGCTGCAGAAATCAACGCAACAGATAAACAACTGGATAAAAACAGCCGGACTTACGCCGCCGCAGTTATAGCTAAGCAGAAAAAGAAAAATTCGTTCAGCTCTTACGGTCCAACGCATGCTGTTATACTAAGCGTGCTAACCGCTCCAGATTTAAATGGCGTGGGCAGTTCTTTCAGCAATGCGCAGTTGGGTAGTACCAGCGGGTTGATGCTTTCGGTGGGTTTAACGCACAGGTTAACGGTAAGTACCGGTGCGCTTTATGCTAAAAAGCCTTATGCGGCCAATTTTAGCCAATACACTACCCCCTATCAATTTAAAATAGACCCAACTAATGTATATGCCGATTGCCGCGTATTGGACATCCCTATCAATCTCGATTACCGGTTATACAGTAAAGGCCGCAATATGATTGCTGTAGGTACAGGTATATCATCATACTTTATGCTGCGCGAAAATTACCGTTTTGATTATGATAATACCCCAGGCAAGGCATCAACCAACTTCGATATTAAAAATCAGAACCAGCATTTGTTAGGTGTGCTAAACCTTAATGCCACTTACCAGCGCCGTATTAATGCAAATTTTGGATTGAATGTACAACCCTACATGAAGTTGCCACTTACCAGCATTGGCTACGGCAAGGTTGATCTGCAATCAACCGGTGTAGCAGTTGGCTTTAGCTGGTATTTAACATCTAACAGGCCAAAATAACAACATAAAATATTGCTTTTTTTTATTTCCCCTCTTGAGAGGGAGCGCGAACGACTGTGCAATGGAAGGGGTGTGTTATTACGCGTACAGACACACCCCGAACCCCTCTCAAGAGGGGAATAGAATTAATACTAGATTGGGCAACCGGGAGCACTTTGTATAAATTATTTGAGTAAGCTTTGTATACGATAATCAAAAAGATCCGTGCCGTATTAGTCCCTGCCGAAAGGCGGGCCTTAAACAGACATGTATTGCTTGGGGTATTGATTAGTGTGCTGGATATTTTGTTTCTGGCAATGATAGTTTGGCTCATCAACATTACGGCAAGCCATCAACAGGTAGTTGTAGCTGGTTACCCTGTTTCGGATTTTGTATGGGATAATCTGATCGCGGTTGCTATCGGCACTGTGCTACTTTTCGGCATTAAAAACAGCCTTGGTTATTTGATTACACAATCGCAATACAGGTATAGTTATCGTGTGGCGGCTCGCTTATCAAATACCAAGCTAATGCAATACCTGCATAACGATTACTTCAATTATGTAAATACCGATTCATCGGTTTACATGTACCAGATAGGCCAGCAGCCTATCGAGTTTTCGCAGTATATCCTTTCAGGATTACAGCAAATTATTGTACAGGCAGCGCTGATTGCATTATCGGTTATTGCTATTGCTGTTTATAATTTCCAGTTGTTTTTGATGGTTACGGTTTTTATCCTTCCACCGGTATTAATTGTGGCCTGGCTCATCCGCAAAAGGATCAAAACCGTCCGCAGCACCACACGCATCAACAGCGAAAAAAGCCTGCAACATTTAAAGGAATCGCTCTCTGCTTATATCGAAAGCCATATTTATAACAAACACAGCTTTTTCTCAGACAGGTATACCCGTTACCAGCAACAGCTTAACACCAACCTGGCCAACCTGCAAAGCATTCAATTGTTGCCATCACGTTTGTTCGAGGTTTTCGCTATAGCGGGGATCTTTATCATTACCATCATTAACTCACACTATCACAATAGCACCAATTTAATTGCAGTAGGTGTTTTTATGGCTGCGGCTTATAAAATCATTCCCGGACTGGTTAACATTATCAATTATAATGGCCAGATCAAAGCCTTTGAGCATGCGTTAAATAATATGCTGCCCGATGATGAAATTTCTGTTTCAGAAAACGTTCTTCTTCCCGCAGAATCTATTCAAAACATCAAATTTCACCAGGTTAAATTCAGTTATAAAGACCGAACCATATTTAATAACCTGAATTTTGAATTATCATCAGAAGATTTTGCAGGTATCAGCGGGGTTTCAGGTCGGGGGAAAACTACGCTGATAAATATGCTGCTGGGTTTTATCGAGCCCGAAAGCGGACAGATCAGTATCAATGGTTCTTCAGCCGACAAACATTTACGTGCTGCCCATCGCGAGCGCATTAGTTACGTAAAGCAATCTGTTTTGCTATTGCACGATACCATTTTAAAAAATATCATTTTAAGCGATGGCGAATATGATGATGCTCGCTTAAATAAAGCCTTGCAAATAACAGGGCTCGATGCATTGATTGCCCAATACCCCGAAGGTATTCACCAACTGATTACCGAAAATGGCAATAACCTGAGCGGCGGACAACGACAGCGCATTATGATGGCCCGGGCACTATACAAAGATTTTGATCTGCTGATACTCGATGAGCCTTTTAATGAACTGGATGACGCTTCAGAACAAAAGATCCTACACTATTTAAAAGCGATGACCGACGCCGGTAAAATCATCCTTTTTATCACCCATAATCAGCAAAGCCTCAACTTTTGCAATAAAACCATCAACCTCCATGAAGCCTGAAGCATTGGTGATATTAACGCCCGGTTTCCCGTCCAGCGAGGCTGATACCACCTGCCTGCCGCCACAGCAAATATTTGTGAGAGCATTAAAACAGGCCTATCCCGATACGCATTTAATTATCCTAACCTTCCACTACCCTTTTCGGGCCGATAATTACAACTGGTTTGGTTGCGAGGTAATCAGCTTTAACGGTAAAGACTGGGGCAAGGGCTTTCGCCTCAATACCTGGGTAAAGGTTTGGAAGAAAATGGGCGAGCTGAATAAACAATATCAGCTTTTAGGCATCCTCAGCTTTTGGTTGGGTGAATGTGCATTGGTTGGGCAGCGATTTGCCAAACGGCATCAGCTTAAACACCACATCTGGTTATTGGGCCAGGATGCTAAAGCGGGAAACCGTTTTTTTAAACGCAGCAAACCCGATGGTAGCAACCTTATTGCTCTTTCCGATTTTGTGGCTAATAACTTTGCAAACAGCTATGGTATCCGTCCGCAGCACACCATCCCGGTAGGTATCGATGTGAGTTTGTTTGATAACACATCAACAGAAAGGGATATTGATATACTTGGCGCTGGCTCGCTTATTCCGCTTAAACAATATCATTTACTGATAGAAACCGTGCGTTTAGCCAGACTCTACTTCCCCAAACTGCGAGTGGCTATTTGCGGCAAAGGTCCTGAGGAAGAAAAGCTGAAACAGCTCATCTGGCAATACAAGCTCGAAAACAATATCAGTCTGCTTGGGGAGATCCCGCATAACGAAGTAATTAAACTAATGCAGCGTTCCCGTATATTTCTCCATCCATCAGAATACGAAGGTTTCGGCGCGGTAATAGCTGAGGCTTTGTATGCAGGCACCCACGTTGTATCATTTTGCAGGCCCATGAATGGTGAGATTAAACACCACCATGTGGTTAATGATATGAACGAACTGCAAAAACGGGTTATTGAATTATTGAAACGTAAAAATATAGAGCATCACCCGGTACTGTTATACAGTTCGGCGCAGATAGCGGCGCAAATGATGGGACTATATCGGTAGTTCATTGGTTCACTTGCTCATTAGTTCATTAGTAATTGCATCCAGCCCAATGATATACACCCTGACCAATGAATAATTGAACCAATGAACCAGTGAACAACTCAATGAACCAATAACTTACAAGCCCTATAAACATCCTCAGCAATCCGATTAAAAGATAAATTCTGGTTAAAATGCCCAATCACATCATCCGGACTAATGGGTGAAGTTTCCAAACCGCATAGCGTTTTGGAAAGCGCCCGTTCATCACCTGCTTTGTACAAGTAACCATATTTGCCATTTTCGATAATCTTTCTAAAAGGAGGAATATCGCTTATTACCGGAACACACCCACAGGCCATGGCTTCGAGCAGCGCATAGCCGCTACCCTCTTTAAAACTTCCCGACAGGTAATAATCTGCCGCGCTGAACCAAAGCGGGAGCTTATCATGCGGTATACGGCCAAGCAGATAAACGGCAGATTCGAGCTTTTCATCAGCATATATTAGTGCTTTGATCTTGTCCAGTTGCTCGGTAGTATGGTAGATCATGTAGAGGCGCGATGATGGTTTGAAATTTAAATACTGCGCAAAGGCCTTTATAATAGTAAGCGGACTTTTATTTTCATTCAATCGTCCCACCCACAAAAACACGTTGCCTTCAGTATGGAATTTGAGCTTTTTACGGCTCTCTGTTTTATCTAGCGCGAAAAAGTTGGTAGAGGCTTCCAGTACTTCAAATATGGGTTGTTTGTTGGCGATCACGCCTTTTTGTTTCCACTCATCCGCATTACCTGCCGAGGTAAACAGGTAAGCATCAACGCATTTCGAAGCCAGTTTTTGAAATACTAATTTCATTCCCTTAAACGGCAGTTCGCCATGGTGCTGTACTATAATTTTGCAGTTGCGCTTACATTGCATCCGCAGTAAAATAACCTGTAAGGGAAATACCAAGCCTTGCACCAGCACTACATCGGGCTGTTGTTTACTGATGAAACGATTGGCCTTAAAAGGTAAATACCTAAACTTATTAATGCCCTTAAAGAAATTATAAAGCAAACCATTATGCAGGCTAAAACCCTCGAAACCGGCGTGCTTAACAAACTGAACCTGCATTTTATCACGCAGAAACTCTGCATACCTTGTAACCAGGTGGTGCTTTTCTAATACCTGCTCGGGCTTATGATATTCGAGGTGAGTATAATAAGTAACATCTACCAGTTTAATCATCACAGTAAAAACTAAGCGGGTAAAATGGGAAATGTAACCTTGGGATAATAAGTTTTGATGTGCTCCATTAAGCGGGTAACACCTCCGGCAATATACTTATAGGCATTGCCAATTTTCACCCGGTCAAATTGCTGTAAGGGAAAATCCAGATCTTCCAATTGTTGATAGATCTCCTCATCAAACAAATTGATCCTGCCGCGATACATTACCAGTAACAAATCTTCTGGGTTTAAACTATAAAGATTACGATAACCCTGATCCGGGTCCTTAGCAATCACAATATCTGCATCCTTACCGGGGGCCAGTTCGCCGGTATTCAGCCTCCAGGTTTTGGCTGGTGATGTGGTAACACTCATCCACAATTCTGCTGCCGAAAGATGTTTGGTTTGAGCCGCCAGGCGCAAATGTCCCCAGATATTCCACTCGCTGGTAAGGGTCGAATCTGTGCCGAATAAGATGGGCGTATGTTGTTTCAGGTTTTTAATATCAGCTGTTTGATTCAACAAAAAGTAATTGGATTGCGGGCACCACACCAGTGCTTCGAACCTTTCGGCTTGTTCTGCTTTCATGGCTACTCCATGTATCCCTATGAGCTTTTTCTTAAAATAATTGCCTTTTAATAGTTCATCTATTTCCTGGTGGGCTAATTCATCTACACCTTCGCCCGTATGGATCACGTAAGGATGTTTAAGCTTTAATGGATTATTGAGTTTCCGCCTCCAATGCTTCTCAAACTGTACCGAATGCAGGCAATGGTAAGCCTGTACAACGTTAATCAGTTCATCCTTATATTTCGGGCCATCGCTATGATCTACAACGGTGGTTACGCCGCCTAGTAAATTCTTATACACACCCCATGCCGCACGCAGTTCAACCGGCACTTTTAACACCTGCTGAATTTGTTGTTTGTAATGTTGATGGATATGCTTTCCCCACTCGGTATAGTTCCGGTAAAAAAGATCACCCAATTGCGGGAATAAGTTGAAATCAAGGTGATCATGCGAGTTGATGAGTCCGGGCAAAGCCATGGCATCGCTAAAATTTAGCGTCAATTCATCTGCTTCAACTCCATCAAAATTTACAGAGGTAATCAGCTTGCCCTCTACCCCTATATTAACCGGGTCGTGCCCGTTAATTAAGTGTAAATTGTTGAGTGCTATCATCGGTGCGGGTTAAACACATGCCGTAAATTATGGGGCGGCCTTTAAACTTTTCGTAAACGCTCAGGGCGTTTTTCTTTTCGTAATAATGCTTTACTGTTTCGTCAACCAGGCGCTCTTCCAAAGCAGTAACTTCAAAACCATAGGTCGCCAGTTTCATAATCAACATATTAACCGGGTGCACGTTATTACGGATAGATACCTTTTTGTTTTGCACGCTGAAGGTCCGTTTACCGCCCATCGCCAAAGCTTCGGGATGGAAATCAGTTATAATAACAGAGGCATTAGGTTTCAAGGCTTTCACCCAGGCCTCAACCACATCATCAATATTATCAATATGCGCCACGGTTAAGGTAGATACAATTACATCGATCTCATTTGCTTCAAGCTGAGGCACCAGATCACCTTCCAGCTTCACGGTATGGGCTTGCGGATACTTCCGTTTCAAAGCATCCAGCATCCCACCCGATACATCGTATCCTGTTAGCGATGCGGGCTGCTTCGATAATATTTTAGGCCATTGCCGGCCGGTACCGCAGCCCATATCGGCCACCGTTTTATTTTTAATATCGATCGTATCCAGTAATATGGCGAAGATCTGCTCGTCCAATGCCAGCATCAGGTTATCGGGCTGGTTATCGTACTCGGCAGCCCAAAGATCATAAGCGGCTTCCGATGGCGTGTCGGGGATTCTTTTCGAAAATAAAAAGTGGTTGATATAACCTTTTAATTGAGCAATCATGAGTGTAAAATTGTTGAATATGAAAAGTCGGTAATGCATATTCCTTTTACCCCTTTTGAACGCAGCTACAAATCGCACCGACAGTAGTGTTCCCCTAAATTAGGGGAAAGCAACGCAACTGCTACAGCAATGGCTTTCATAAGGGGTAAAAACGTAATGCATAGCCTACGTCCGCTTACTTCCATTAACATTACGCTCCCAAACTTGCAATGGTTGCCATCATAATTTAATATACCCTTAAGGCAACCTATACCAAACAGGCCGCGTAACCTTTATATCAGAAGCACGAGAAACATGAATAAAATACTGCTTTTTAACCCCCGGAGCGCTAATAACAAATACCGCATACCCAACTCTATCCTCAATATTGCCGCATCTGTAGAGGGCAAATACGATTGGGTAATTGTTGATGGTAACTGCGAACATGATGCCCTGAAAAAAATTACCGACTACCTCGATACCGGCGAGTTCCGCTACCTTGGTTTTACCGTAATGCCTGGCCCGCAGTTAAGGCAGGCTATCCCCATTTCGAAACACATTAAAGAGCATTACCCTAATACCACCATGGTTTGGGGCGGATATTTCCCTTCGATATATGATCAGGTCTCATTGAACTCCGGCTATGTTGATTTCATCATCAACGGCCCCGGCGATCACGCCTTTCTTCAACTGGTTGATGCTTTGGAAAACTTCCGTCCGTATGAACTGATTAAAAACCTGATCTATAAAATCGATGGCAAGATTTACAAAACAGCCAAAGCCGATCTGTTAGATCAGGACACATTGCCCCCATTGCCTTACGATAAACTGGATAAATTTTACCCGCTTACTAAATTTCTCGGTAAAACATATCTGGGTAACCATACAATGGCTTACCACTCGAGCATAGGTTGCCCATTCACCTGCTCGTTTTGCTCGGTAGTGCCTATTTATGAGGCCCGCTGGAAAGGAAAATCAGCCGCCAATATTTATAAAGATGTAAAGTACATCAAAGATAAATGGGGAGCCGATGCTATCGAGTTTCATGATAATAATTTCTTCGTTTCCGAAAAACGTGCCGTTGATTTTGCCAAACTGGTAATGAACGATAACATGACCTGGTGGGGAATGGCGCGTATTGATACGATGGATAAGTTTAAGGACGAATCATTGGCGCTGATCCGTAAATCGGGCTGTAAGATCATCTTCTTCGGTGCCGAAAGTGGTAACGATGCCATCCTGGAGCAAATGGATAAAGGCGGCACACAAAGCGGTGCGCAGATATTGCGCTTTGCTGAACGGTTGAAGAAATTCGACATCATCCCCGAATATTCTTTCGTACTGGGAACCCCTGCTCCTACTCCTGAAGAAGTAATGAAGCAGATTGATTTTGATATCGACTTTATTAAAAAGGTAAAAGCCATCAATCCTAAAACCGAGATTGTAATTTATACCTACAGCCCGGTAGCCACCGAAGGCTCTGAATTATACAAACAGGTGGTTGAAGCCGGCTTTAAATTTCCCCAGGTATTGGAAGACTGGATCAGCCCGGCCTGGGAAAACTTCGACCTGCGTAAGAACCCTTTAACGCCCTGGCTGAAACCAGAAATGGTGGACAAGATCCGCAACTTCGAAACCGTGCTAAACGGCTGCTACCCCACCGTAACCGATATAAAACTGAATGTGGTTAAACGCAAAGCTATCAAAGTGCTGGCCAACCTGCGCTACCATACCAGTTTGTACAAATACCCCTACGAGATTAAATTACTACAGAAAGTTTGGCGCTATCGCCAGCCCGAAATTCAGGGATTTTAAAAAAGACCCATCATGCAAATCAGAGATCTCTATCATACCCTGCAACGTACCCGGACGCTCGAAACCGACCGGATCCATGCCCTGCCTATTGCCATACTAATGCCGCACAGCGCCTGCAACTGCCGCTGTGTAATGTGCGACATCTGGAAAGATAACAAGAACCTGAAGCAGCTGACTGAGGCTGATATCAAAGACCTGTTAATCACCTTCAAAAAACTGGGCACACAGCAGGTATTAATGTCGGGTGGCGAGGCTTTGCTTAACCCTAATTTCTTTAAGCTTTGCGAACTGCTGAAACCACATAAAATAAGCGTGGTGTTGCTGACTACCGGTTTATCTGTACGCAAACATGCTTATGATATTATTAAGTATGTAGATGAGCTGATCGTATCCCTCGATGGCGACGAGCAACTGCATGATCAGATCCGTAACATCCCGCATGCTTTCCGCAAGATGAAAGAAGGATTGGATTTTATACGGTTCCTTAAACCTGATTTTAAGATTACAGCACGCACGGTAATTCATCGCATGAACTACCAGAAATGGCCAGACATTATTCAGACCGCCCGCAGCATGGGGATCCAGCAGATCAGCTTTTTACCTGCCGATGTAAGCAGCCATGCCTTCAACCGCCAAATGGCCTGGGAAACACCACGCCAAAATGAGGTTTTGATACAGGAAAACGAACTGCAGGAGCTCATTAAAATGGTAAACAAAGTAGTGATCATCAGCCGCCGCCATCCGGGACTGGTTGCCGAATCTGATGAGAAGCTTTATAATATTTATCGCTATTACGCTGCCTTCTACGGCCTCAACCCTTTCCCCTTTAAAAAGTGTAATGCCCCCTGGGTATCCACTGTTATTGAGGCCGATGGCAGCGTAAAACCTTGTTTTTTCCACGAATCAATGGGCAATATCAGGGATAAAAGCCTGAATGAGATCCTGAATACACCGGAGGCTATCGCTTTCCGTAAAATGTTAAAAACCGGTCAAAACGATACCTGCGCACGTTGCGTGTGCTCGCTGAATTTGCCGCCAACCACCCGTTTAAATTAAGTTATGCCAGTCAGTGTATTATTAACCCACTCCTATTTTCTGCGGTTTGATAAAAAACAATGGCAGATCAGCCAGCCCTACGCGCCCCTGGCAACATTGTATGCAGCCTCCATCTTGCGCAATCAGGATTACGAGGTAGCATTTTTCGACACCATGTTTGCACATGGTCCAGATGATATTACAGCGCAGTTGGCCGCTAAGCCAAACTTCTTTGTGATTTATGATGATGGCTTTAACTACCTCACCAAAATGTGCCTCACCAATATGCGCGAGGCCGCTTTCGAGATGTGTAAAATGGCCAAAGCGCAGGGTTGCACGGTAATTGTTTCAAGTTCTGACTCAACAGACCGTTATAAAGAATATCTGAGTGAGGGTGCTGATTACGTACTCATCGGCGAGGCTGATGATACCCTACCTGAATTGATCGGTACATTGACATCGGGCGATACCTTCGAAATTGGTGAAATATCTGGCATCAGTTACCTGCAAAATGGCGTAGCTGTTAAGTCGGCACCGCGTAAGGTAATTAAGGATTTAGACCGACTTCCATTTGCCGCCTGGGATTTGATAGACATGGCTCCTTACCGAAGTGCCTGGTTGAAAAGCAAAGGTTATTTCTCGATGAATATGAGCACCACGCGTGGCTGCCCTTTTAAATGCAACTGGTGCGCCAAGCCTATTTATGGCAATCGTTATAACTCCCGTTCGCCTAAGCATGTGGTGGAGGAATTGACCATGATGCATAAGCTTTTCCAATTTGATCATATCTGGTTTTGTGATGATATTTTTGGGTTGAAACCGGGATGGGTACAGGAATTTGCAGAACTGGTGCAACATAGCGGACTCAATTTCAAATTCAAGATCCAATCACGTGCTGATTTATTACTCGATGATGCAGAAGTAGCTTCTCTCGCCCTTGCCGGTTGCGAAAATGCATGGATAGGTGCCGAAAGTGGTTCGCAACGCATACTGGATGCGATGGATAAAGGCACAACCATTGAGCAGATCCATGTTGCTACCAAACTTCTGAAGAAACATAATATCCACCCTTCCTTCTTCATCCAATTCGGTTATCCAACAGAAACCAAGGAAGAGATCAGTGAAACGGTACAGATGATAAATACTTTATTGCCTTATGAAATTGGCATTTCGGTATCTTATCCGCTACCCGGCACAGTTTTTTTCAACCGCGTTAAGGAAGAATTGAAAGAGAAAACCAATTGGACAGACTCTAACGAGATGGCGCTGATGTTCCAGAATACCTACCCGCCAGCGTTTTATAAGCAATTGCATAAATACGTTCACCGCAACTATCACCGCCATTTAGCGCGTGCAGGTATGCTGGAACTGATTAGAGCACCTTTGCAGGCAAATTTAAATACGCTGAAGAAAGCGCTTTCTATCATCTACTATACACCGGCCACCTGGATAGAGCAAGCCAAACTTAACCGTGCAGAAACAGCATGAGCAATACCATACCACATGAGCTACAGGCCGGTGCTGCTTTTTCTAAACAGTCGGCCATATTTGATGAAATTTATGCTGATAATACCATTGTGCATTATAAGCGCAAACGGGTACGCGGGCATTTCTTAAATCAGCTTAAACCCAATAGCAATATCCTGGAATTAAACAGTGGAACCGGTGAAGATGCCATTTACTTTGCGCAGCAAGGCCACCCGGTACATGCCACAGACATTGCTGAGGGTATGCAGCAAAAGCTGATTGAGAAAGCCAGCCCGTTTATTAATAAGTTACAGATCAGCACCGAGCTTTGTTCTTTTACCCAACTCGATGAGTTAAAACGTCGCGGACCTTATGATGCTATCTTCTCCAATTTTGGGGGATTAAACTGTACTGATGAACTGGATAAAGTAATCGCCTCATTTGATAGCTTACTAAAAGCTGGTGGTGTGGCCACGATGGTTATCATTCCTAAATTCTGCCTTTGGGAATCACTATTGATCTTTAAAGGCAAATTTAAAACAGCAACCCGCCGGTGGTTTGCCGGTAAAGGCCGCACAGCGCACATAGAAGGTCAGTATTTTACCTGCTGGTATTATAACCCATCGTACCTAACTAAACGCTTGAAAAAAGATTATGACCTGGTTGGGTTAGAAGGGCTTTGCACTTTTGTACCGCCATCATATATCGAGGGTTTTGCGGAGAAGCATCCGGGTAGTTTCCGCGTGCTTGCTTCATTAGAGCAGCGCTTTAAGAGTAGTTTCCCGTTTAAATATTGGGGGGATTATTTTATTATTTCTTTTAGGAAAAAGTAGCGGAGGCCTTGTCATCCTGAGCCCCGTCGAAGGGTCGCGCGCAGAAGGCCCACCCACAATACTTCGACGGGGCTCAGTATGACACCTTATGCACTTTCTCAAACTTGTCATTTCGACGATAGGAGAAATCTTCTGCATCAAGACTTCACGCTGTATAAGATCTCTCCTATCGTCGAGATGACAAAGTAGTATAACTTTCCAACTATGCTACCGCAGGTTTCTAACCTGTGGTTAAACTGATGTAAGGTTTCACCTTACGTAAGCTGGAAGCTTACAATAGTACGAGTCACAAGTTACGCTACGCTAAACTTGCGACAGCGAATTGTCATTGCGAGTCCCAACAGCCGTCGGGATGGCAATCTCGTAGCCATACAGATCGAATATGCATTGGCTACGAGATTGCCATCCCGATTATCATCGGGACAGGCTGTCGTTCCTCCTCGCAATGACAAATTGGTCTAACATAGCGAAGAAGATATTTCACTGCGTTCAATATGACAAAATGGGAAACGAAATATTAAAACTCCCTCTAAAATATATCCTGCTCCAGGTTCTTAGTCAACCGCTCCACCTTTTCATTATAAAACGTCATGATCCGGTTCTGAAAGTTTACCGGGTTTGGTTTGGCGTAGCCTTTGGTGGCCATCATGCTCATGAGTACGCCGCGTTGGTTTACGCGGCCGGCCTGAGTTTTCTTGTTCCAGCTGCGGGCGGTTATACGCATTAACCAGTTATCCAGCATATCACCAATGGGGTTGTTGAATAAACCTTCAGTGATTGATTTAATCCATCCTTTATGTGCAGGTTCTGCACATGATACCCGCATCAAATGATTAGGCAGGTATTGGCGCGTCCAGGTGTTGGCGCTGTAAAACTTCTCGAAGGTGAGGTCGCCTTGCAATGGGATCAGGGTTACAGTTTCGGTAGCGGTAAACAGGTTTTGCTCTACAATTTCGGCACGTGCTTCGTCCACAAAATAATTCATGCAGAAATAGTCTTGCTTCTTAAAAATAAAACTCAGCTTTTTAAGTACATGCAATAAACTGCGCGCTATCCAAAGGCGGTTTGTGGCCGTAACGATGAAGAAATCAATATCCGATTTATCATCCGCATATTTCTTAGATAAAGAGCCCGATACGGCAATGCCACGCACATAAGGAAATTTAATCAAGTAGCTACTCACCTTTTCGGCAATGGCCAACAACTCCTGTGCCTTTTTACCGCCATTGTTTCGGCGGGTAACCATGTAGTCGTCATTCTTCAGGGCGTAGTAATTTCCGAGGCGATAGATGAGGCCATGATCGGCCAGGTCGTCCAGGCAGTATTGCACCTGCTCCAGTTCGCAACGCACGGTTGTGAACAGAAAAACTTCTTCTTTGGTAAGCGGAAAATTAAACAGATCGTAATAAGCCAGGGCCGATAAAACCTGGGTTTTGATACCCGAATAATCTGCGATGTAACGACTTGGCTTATACATAATTGTGCTGTTTAAATGTGTAACTGTTATCTATAATTAACACGTTGAAACAGGCGCTAAGGTTGCCTTTACCGCAATCTTTTCTGCATTATTTATACTTTTTGAAACACTGTTTGCGCTTAATAACAATAACGAAAAAAATGCGCTGTAAAAGAAAATTCCCTTGTTGGCGTCAAGCGCGTTTTCGGCAATGGATGTGCTGATCATCAGGGCCACACAGGTGGTTAAAAGCAGGTCTTTATTTCTGATAGAAAGCGCTAAGCTATAGCCTAAAGTAAAAAGGTATACAGCCAGGCCAATGCATCCGCTTTTGATTAATAAGCTTAAAAATTCGTTATGCGCATTAAGCTGATGGATGAATGAGTGGTACAATTTATTGTAAAAATAGGTCTGTTCCATTTCCTCTTTTTCCATCCCGGTACCAAAGCCAAATATCGGTTTGGCTTTCACGGTGTGCATGGTAGCCTTCCAGCGGTCGAGCCGCGAATCGGTTACCACGGTAATATGGCTCATGTCTACATCTGATTCCAGGTCTGAGAACAGCCTTGTTTTCAAACTATCATACCTTAACACCACAATGGTTGCTAAAAGCGTTACGGCGAGCGATGCCCCTAATAAAATAAAGCGTTTTCTGCCCTCAAATAAATACAACGGCACAAAAATATAGGCCACAATAACCAAAGAAATAATAGCTGATTTGGAGGATAACTGGATTAATCCGGCAAATAAAACACCCATCCCCACGATGGAAACCAGTTTAAATAACTTCTTTTTCTCTGCTAATATGTCCTGAAATAAAATAACTGTCGCTGCTACAACCAGGATAGAGAAAAACGTAGCATGTATACCTACCGGTTTAGAGAAATTATGGTTGATGAAACTGGTGGTATAAACAAAAGATAGCGGCAAATGAAAATGCCTGATGGTAGTTAACACAACAGCAAACAAACCCATAACCACTAATACACAGCTCCATGCAAAACAACTTAATAATTGCTTTTTATATTTAGTAATTAAGGGCTGATGGATGGCAAACACCATGGGTATAAACAGGATATGTGCCTGCATAGCCCAATCGTCAACCGCCCGTTTAAAGTTGGTGGTGTATGTGGTGCTGAAAAGGGTTACGAAAAATACAGCCTGTACAATTAGTACCCGTGGTTCATACACCCGTTTCAGATCAGCTTTTTTAAGGTTGATGAGTGTATGGATCACCAGGCTCACAAAAATCAGCTCGCTAAAAAAACGGTCTAATGGCAGGCAGGCAAAAAACAGCAGGATGTGGAAATAAGTGACCTGGTTGGTTACCGTATCCTTAATAAGCCATAGCTTTTTCATAGTTCATGCTGCAATAACATTCATAAATATAGGCTTCGTACTCACTGATGATCTTGTCCCAGTTATAGTGTTGCTGGATGCGTTTAATGTTGTTACCGATCATCGTATCCTCGGCCGAATTACGTGCCACCACTTCGGTAAGCCACTGCACATCGGCCGACGAGCTGAAGTAAAAAGCATTGTGGTTTAATACCGAACGGTTAAAAGGATTATCGTGCGCAGCAATTAATGCCCCACCAGCCATAGCTTCTAACAGTGACGGATTAGTGCCGCCCACACTATGCCCGTGAAAATACAGGTAGGCATTATGCTGTAATTGTTGGATGGTTTTAATGTTGAAGATGGCATCGTGAAAACAAACGCGCTCATCGTGCCCGAATTTGGCTTTAAGATATTGCCCGAACTTATTACTGGTATTGCCCACCACCAGGAACTTTTTGGTTGATACACTTTTGGTAAAGCCTTCCAGAATAGTTTCGATATTATTCTCGGGCTCCATGCGGGCCACCAGCAGAAAGTAGTCTTTAGGTTTGAGGTTAAATTTATTCATCAGCGGGCAATCATCGTCCACAAAACGTTCGGCACCGTAAGCGATGAAGGCACTGTTAATACCATATTTTTTTTGCAGATATGAACGGATCACCGTCGAATCTGCAATGTAATAATCGCTGTATTTTACGGCCAGTTTCTCGGCATACTTCAAAAAGGCTTGTACCGGTTTCGAGTATTTAGAGCGCTTCCATTCCAACCCATCCATGTTTGATATAATGGTAGCCCTGCGCGGAAACAGGCTACCCCAAACCGAGCTGCTGGTATAACCCATAAAAAGGATCACATCAAAATCGCGCTGGCGCATATCCTGGATACAGTTAAAATCATAAATAAACTGACCGGCGGTACCCAGCATATTCTCGGGATCGTAGCAGTGTACAATCTCCACGCCATTCCAGGTACTGCCTTGGTAAGGGTGGTTATGCGAATTATATACGGTAACCAAGTGGCCTTTTTCAACCAGCCCCGGTGCAACATAGGCCGTTATTTGTTCGAAGCCACCATAATGGTTTGGGATGCCGCGCGTACCGGCAATGGCAATTTTTAACTTCATGATGTTAAAAGATTATAGAATGTACCGGCGGTTTGCTGCCAGTTATATTGTTGTTGTATTTGATGTGCCACATCTGCCAAAAAAGCAGCATCGGGCGGGTTATTGAGCATGTATTGAAGCTTAACAGAAAACTCGACCTCATTAGCCGGGTTAAAACAATACGGCTCGAAAAAATCAAAACTCTGCATAGCAGTAGCAGATGAGCAAAGCACCGGCACATGATGCATCGCGGCTTCCAATGGCGGGATACCAAAACCTTCGACAATGGATGGATAAACGAACAGGCGGCAAGCCTTATAAAATGCATCCAGATCGCTTTGATCAACCTGCTCAATAAAATGGAAGTATTGCTTTTGCTCTGCTGTTAAATTGTCAATGAGGCTTTGCAGAGCGGGTACCTGTGCCGATTTTTTACCGATAAATACCAGCGGGATCTGCCGTTTGTAAAGTTCCAGTTGCAGGTAAGTTTTCAGCAACAACTCGTGGTTTTTACGGGCCTCTACCCTGCTTACATACAGGATATAATTTTCGATACCATACCGGACTTTGATTCGTCGCCGGGCAATTTCCCGGCTCTGTCTTGTCGTCTCCGTAGTTGGTTTCACCCCATTGGGTAACACATGGATGTCCCGGTATTTTAAGCCATAATATTCGGCAATACGCTCCTGCGAGTAGGCTGATACCGTGGTTTTAATCCCTGCATTCCTGATACTGCGGCCAAAAAGGTATTGCCTGCTTGTACGGTAGCCGAATGAGAAATAGTGCTTGTAATCGTTAAAAATAATATCGTGCAGGGTTACAATGTATCTGCATCCAGGTTTGCGTTGTGGGGCGATGTATTGGAAATGCGCAAAATCAAACCCGTACTGTTTAATATACCGGGGGATGTCGGTTACATAGCGCAGCAAACCGGGTTTGGCATTTTTATAGGCCAATACATTTTGAGGCTGAAGTTGCGGGAATGCGCGTTGCAACCGTCCCGGATCAGACGTACCGAAGTATACATCAACATCAGGATGATTCTCTAATAATGCGCTGTACAACCCCTGTAGAAAGGTATAAGTACCCTGATATTCCTTATCCATGCTGTGTGCATCCACAAAAAGTTTAATGGGTTTAGCGTTCATGGGGTACGCCTCCTTCCTCGCGGTATAATTCTGTTGCTTTGGCAGTATGATAAATGCGGTTGATGAACCGGCCAGGCAGCAAAGTCATCAGCAACAGCACATAACTTTTAAAATGCAGCCTGTTTATGGCCAGCAGTTTGTAAATATTGTAGCGGGCCTTTTTCGGGTTATGGTTATTCCACAAAAACTTTTTAGCCAAAAGGCCATAATAGGCCTCATGGTTAATGTTGTTATCGAGCTGTTGTCCGCGGATGGCTATCAGCTCGCTATAATCATCGGCATCAATGGTACCCCTTGTGAGCGCATTAAACTTTATTTCGAGAAAGCGTGGGTGGCACCATCTTTCATCAATGGTGACAGATTCAGGATTCAGGCGAACTTTAATCAGGCTTTCGGGCATGTTATAGCCCTTATAATGTTTCAGTACCTTAAGCCAAAGCAAATGGTCTTCAAAGGTATGGGCGTAGATATTGTAGCCGCCCTGTTCCATAATACTGGCCTTGCGGTAAAATACGCTGGAATGGATAAATGGGCATACTTTGTAACTGATCTTATCTATGCCCTCCTGCGATAACAGTGGTGCTTTGAAGTTGAAAATATGGTGCCCTTCCTTATCCACATAATCAGTTGCCGAACCGATGATATGGTATTCGGGATGATCGAGCATGAATTGATACTGCAGCGCCAGGCGATTAGGGTAGCATATATCATCAGCATCAAAACGAGCTATATATGGTGCTTTCGATAACTTCAATCCTGTATTTAAAGCTCCGGCCACGCCCTGGTTTTTCTGATTTACAAGCACAATGCGTTTGTCGCCAAACGATGCTACTATCGCCTCGGTATCATCTGTAGAGCCATCGTTAATAATCAGCAGTTCGAAATCGGTAAAGGTTTGCTTTAGTACAGATGCTATCGCCTCGGCAATGTATAACCCTGCATTGTATGCGGGCATCAGTACGGTTATTTGCGGGTTATTGCTCATGCTGTGTTCAGTTTAAGCAATTGATTTTCCCGGATGTCGGCCAGTAAAAGCAGTTCCAATAATACCACGATTGATAATTGTTCGAACCAGTAATCGGTGAAAAACACGCAGCCTACAAAAAGCAATAGCGGCAAACCATAGCTAAGGTAGCGGCGCTGTTTTAAGAAATAACCGATGTAAAACAGCAGGAAGATAACCAGTCCGGCCAGGCCATATTCGCTCAGGAGCTGGTCATAGACCGAATCGGGACTATTGGTTACCGAGTGCATCCCTGTACGCCTGCTGAAAAAGTTAAGGTACACATCAAGGTGGTTCGTCAGAAAATCGGGACTGATAAATGCATACTTTACCGGGTAACCACCAGCCATTCCCAAACTTGTTGACCGGAATGCCAGCTTGGATGAAAAGTTGCCCATACCATCGCCAGTTAGAACTTTTGCAGGATGTTTTTTCAGAAACAAAGCCGTTTGCCTGAATGTAATTACCTTGCCCGGGATAATCCGTTTGGTGGTTTCCGACTGTGTGGCCAAATGCAGGCTATTCTGATGCTGGGCAATAAAAGCAATCAGCTTTTGCTGCATCCTGTCGGTATCCGACCTTGGTTGAAACATGGCCGTATGGATACTGTCTTTAGGTAGCTCATATTTAACCAAACCTAAAGGCTCGGGTGCTTTAATATGTTTAGCCTGGTATTCTTTTTCCAGTTTAAGGCTCAGGGTATCGAGGTAAAGCTGGGCTATTTTTTGCTGCTTTTGCAGCGGGTTAAGCAAACTATCCGGGATGGTGGTAATGCGCACTTCTTTAACCGGAACAGGATCAAACGACACATTTTTGTTGAACACCATTTTGTTATACATCTTATCGATGTAGTACATATTCTGCGGCGATACCTTTACCATAAACGTTACCAGCATCATGAGGCAAACCACAATCATGCTTTTTTGTACACGGGTGCTCCTGAATATAAAAGCGAGTATCAGCACCGTAAACAACATAATGTTGATAGTATTGCTGGCTGCGAGCAATAGCACCAGTACACATAGCAGCAGCATTTTAATATTTTGCCTAAACAGGTAATAAATAACCCCAAAGGCAGCAATGGATGCATTGGTGATGGATACATCGAAGGTGATACCCTTAATATAATCGCCGGTATTTAAAAAATATTCCTGGTAATTGCCCTGAAAGGTGTAGGGGTTTATTTCTTTAATTTTCAGGATGATGAGCAGGATATTGGCGAATGATACCAGGGCATTCAACACAAAAAACACCGTGATAGTACGATGCAAAACCGCGGGCTCGGTGGTGTCAACAGCCAGTTTTATTTGATGGATAGCCAGTATGCACAACAACCAGAATGCAATGCCCGAAACAAAAGCTACGTTGTAATGGATAGAAAGAAAGTACTTAAAGGCAACCCAGTTAATAACTGCAATAGCAATCACCCCTAAATAAAACAGCGGTAACCGCGATTGCTTCGCCTTAAAACCAAATTTAAAATTAGGCCGAAGGAAATAGATCAATACCAATGCAAAAAGCTTGATAAACAGCTTTACATTTAAAAAAAGTAAAAGGAATACCAGCAAAGGCCAGTTAATCCCTTTTACCCACTCTTTCAATCTAACTAAAACTGTGTTATCCATGCATTATAGCGCATACGGCTTGCTTCGAGACCCTCCGTATTGTTGCTAATAGAATTACGCCGACGGACTGTAATAGGTTGCCTGCCATTAGGCCAGTATGTAAATTTTTATTGGCCGATGGCAGGCTTTAAGAAGTTTAATTTTTTGAGATTAATTTGCCTGAAGAGTATTGTGAACACCAAATACAAAACGGCGGCAAATAAAATAACGGTAATATCCCCGCTAAGAAAATGGATAGCTATAAAGCCACTTATTATAGCACAAATGCTACATATTACGAGGTTAACCCCCACTTGCAAGGCGGCCTGCTTTTCAATAGTCAACATATATAATATAGCTTGCACCAACATAGCTGCCAGGTAAGCAATTGCAGCACCTGCATTTCCCAGTAAAGGTATCAGCACCACGTCGCCAATTACGTTTACCAGAAATGTTACCGCAAATACTTTAAATATCAGCCTCAGTTTGCCTTGTGCAAAACCAATGCTCCACAAAAAGTTATTGAAATACATCAAGGGCATACAGACTGCCAATACCAGTATTACGGATGAATTTACCGCCCCATACTTACCATGCGTAAACCAATCAACCAATGGCGACCAGCTGAGATAAAATACCAAACCTATCAACACAGAAAACACAAGTTCCAGTTTTAAAATGCTGAAAAGGTGTGTTGGGAATATGCCCCGCTCCTTAATTACGCTTACAAAGCGCGGCAAAAGCAGCGGGGCTACTGCTAATAAAGGCAGGGTAGAAATTTCGAAGGCTTTGTAGGCAAAGCTGTATTCGGCCAGTTTAACGGCTGATAAAAAGAGGCCGATAAAGATCCAGTCGAAACGCGCCAGTGCTGATGTAAACAATACTACACCAATTTGCGGCAATGCCTCCTTCAATAAAGCGAAGTATGGTTTGGGCTGAAATGAGAAAGAAAGCGGTACCCGCAAATACTTGTAAAATAAGTAAACGGTTACTGCAAACTCCAACCCATCCCCTGCTAAAAAAACGAATACAGCAGTGATTAGTGTTACCTGTTGAAAAAAGGCAAGCACAATTAACGCCACTCCCCTCACCACATTTGATACAGCCGACATTTTAGCCAGCACACCAAACCGCTCCTGCCCAGATGCCAGTTGCTTAAAGGGAGTTGCAAAGTAGATCATTAGCTTGCCCGCGCCTACCAGCATCAAGACTTGAAAAATGATAGGCGAATGGGGCATAACCCACCAAACTACCCCGATCGCAATGTAAAATATAAAGCCCGAAAACAGCACGTGGTTAACAAAAAGGCCGGTTACTATCGCCACATCATCGCCCTGGGCTATTTTTTTAATCACCAGCTGATCTATCCCACAAGCCAAAATATTGAATGCTGTAAACAGGATAGCCAATACCCAGTTTAGCTGGCCGAAACTCTGCTTGTCTAACCAGGAAGATAAAATGTAGAATATAGCCAGCCCAAACACCTGGTTAATAACCAACTGTATAGTATTGGCAGAAAGATTTTTTAAATGACTGGGCTTCACTCCTGATGTTAAATACCGGCTTTATAAATAGTTACGCGATTTATGGGCAAAGCGTTGCTACTACTAATAATTAAAGTATTATTTAACTGAGATAATCATTGCTGTTTTTCGCCATAAAATAGTAACAATCAATCTATAAAACCCACTGCATTTGCATTGTTACAATGTTTGTTTTAACTTGACTGCCGTTATGCAGCCCCTAACTGATTTAGCTAATAAAGTGTTTACCGCTTATTACCTCAGCGAACACGCCCTCACTCTCGAGTTTGGGCACGAGATCAGCGAATCCTTGCTGCAAAAAATTACAAGTTTTAATTTTTTAATTAATCAGAAGCCGTTTACCGGGTTTCGCACATCTGTACCTGCTTATGGTACTATCAGTGTGTTTTATGACCCAATAAAGGTGATACAGGCAGATGATTTACAAGGGATTGATTGTTACGAAAAAGTATTCAACTACCTGTATCAGCTTACCCCTGATTCAGATACCCAACCCAACACACCCAATAACTTAATCACCATCCCCACTTGTTACGGTGGTGTATATGGCGAAGATCTGGATGAAGTTGCCGATTTGAATAACCTATCAACCGATGAGGTCATAAATTTACATAGCGCTGCTATTTATAAAGTGTATATGATAGGATTTGTGCCGGGGTTCGCTTACCTTGGCGGCATGTCTGCACAACTGGCTACGCCCCGCAAGCCAACACCCCGTAAAATTATACCCGCAGGTTCTGTGGGCATTGCCGGGATGCAAACGGGCATATACCCATTAGCCACACCCGGGGGCTGGCAATTAATAGGCCGCACCCCACTCACTTTGTTTGATGCAACCAGAGAGCGACCCGCTTTATTAAAGGCAGGCGACCAGGTAGTATTTAAACCCATAGACCATCACCAGTTTGAAAACTATCGTCATTAAATGATGCGTATCCGCATAATTAAACCGGGCATCCTCAGCACTATTCAGGATCTGGGCCGAAACAATTATCTCTCGCAGGCCGTACCTGTTTCCGGCGCAATGGATACATTATCGGCACGTATAGCCAATATGGCGATAGGTAATAATGACAATGCAGCTGTTATCGAATTTACTTATGCCGATGCAGAGTTTATGACCGAGACGGACACTCTCATCGCTTATGCAGGCGATGGTGCTATCCTGCAAGTCGGCGATTTGGTAATCCCTGCCGAAAAACCTGTTTTCATACCTGCTTATACTTCTGTTCAACTGGTTAATAATCCGGCTGGAAGCCGCACTTACATGGCTATTGGAGGTGGTTTTGATGTGCCTGAAGTTTTAGGCAGCCGCAGTACTTTTATTACAGCTAAGCTTGGTGGTTTTGAAGGAAGAAATTTGCAAGCCGGAGACACCTTAAGCAGTGCAGAAACCCTTACAAGCACTACGGCCAACATATTTTATCGCCTCAAGGGCGAAACCATCACCTACCCCGCCTGGAGCATTGCCCACCGTATGTTTATGCCTGCGGATACTAAACGCATCAGGGTGGTACCGGCTCACGAGTTTAGCTGGTTTCATGGGTTGGCTATCGTCAACTTTTTGTCGGAGCCCTATACTTTGAGCATGAACAGCAACCGCATGGGTTACCATTTGGATGGCGAACCCATTACGCGCATTATCAAAAACGAGTTGCTCTCTACCGCGGTTACACCGGGCACTATACAGGTTACCGGCAATGGCAGTATGGTTTTATTAATGGCCGATTGCCAGACCACCGGCGGTTACCCGCGTATTGCCCAGGTGGCAGCGGTTGATTTGCCTTTATGCGGACAATTAAAACCCGGCGACACCATTTATTTTGAAGACATCAGTCATCAAAATGCCGAAATGCTGTATATTGAACGTGAACACGAATTGCAGCAGCTCCGCGAGGCAATTCAGCAGAAATATTTGTAATTATTGAATTTGTATTACCATGCAAAGTATTGATTTAAACTGCGATATGGGCGAAGCCTTTGGCAATTACCCCATGCCCAATGATGATATTTTACTTGATCATATTACCTCGGCCAACATTGCCTGCGGTTTTCACGCCGGTGACCCCGAAGTGATGCAGCATACCGTAGCTATGGCTATTAAGAAAGGTGTAGCCATCGGTGCCCATCCCGGCCTGCCCGATTTGCAGGGCTTCGGTCGTCGCGAGATGAAGATCACGGCTAATGAGGCTTACCAGATGACCATTTACCAGATTGGCGCGCTCTATGGTTTTGTAAAAGCAGCCGGGAGCAAATTACGCCATGTAAAACCACACGGCGCACTATACAATATGGCCGCTAAAGATGCAGCATTAGCCAAAGCCATTGTACAAGCCGTACACGATTTTGATTCGACCCTGATACTCTACGGCCTTGCCGGAAGCGAAATGATTGAAGCCGCCAAGAAGATCGGCATCATCACCGCATCAGAAGTTTTTGCCGACCGTACTTACCAGGATGACGGCTCGCTTACCCCCCGTTCACAAAGCAACGCATTGATTACCGACGAAGCGCAGTCCATAGCCCAGGTATTGCAAATGGTAAAGCATCAGCAGGTACAATCTGTCAGCAATAAAAACATTCCGCTTAAAGCCGAAACGCTTTGTCTGCACGGCGATGGCAGCCACGCGGTGGAGTTTGCCAAACTGATTAATGAGAAATTAAAGGCTGAGGGTATTACGATTAAAGCGCCGGGTGTATAAGCATGACTGAGAAAAAGTTTAACTGGAGCGTACTCATAGGCGCAGCGTTTCTGATGGCAAGTTCGGCCATCGGTCCGGGCTTTTTAACACAGACGGCCTTGTTTACGGCGCAGTTGGGTGCCAGTTTTGGTTTTGTAATTTTGCTTTCTATTATACTGGATGCTATTGCCCAGCTCAACATCTGGCGCATTATTGCCGTGGCCGATAAACCGGCTCAGGATATTGCCAATGAGGTTTTGCCCGGCTTGGGTTATATTATCTCATTCCTTGTATTTTTGGGTGGCATGGCCTTTAACATTGGTAATATTGCCGGTGCTGGTTTAGGCCTAAATGTATTGTTTGGTGTAAGCGTTGGCCAGGGTGCAATCATGAGCGCTGTTATTGCTATCGGCATCTTCATCTACAAAGAATCGGGCAAGGCGATGGATGCTTTTGCCAAAACCATGGGCTGCCTTAAAATTTTACTGGCCTTTTTTGTAGCCTATATCAGTAAACCGCCTTTGATGGAAGCTGCCATTCGCTCGGTTAACCCAACACATTTTAGCTTTACTGCCGTGCTTACTATTGTTGGTGGCACGGTTGGCGGTTATATCACTTTTGCGGGCGCACATCGCTTATTGGATGCCCGGCAAACCGGTGTGCAAAATTTGCCTGCTATTAGCAAAGGTGCCGTGAGCGCCGTAGGACTGGCTTCTGTAATGCGCTTGTTGTTGTTTATTGCAGCACTGGGTGTGGTAAGCGCAGGCAATAAACTCAATCCTGATAATCCGGCTGCCTCGGTATTTCAACTGGCTGCGGGGCAAATTGGATATAAACTATTCGGACTCATTATGTGGTCGGCAGGGATCTCATCGGTAGTAGGGTCGGCCTTTACATCGGTATCTTTTATCAAGAGTTTTCACCCGGTTATCATGAAGCTTAACAGGCAGATCATTATCGCTTTTATCATTATTTCCTGCTTCATTTTTCTGCTGATTGGTAAACCGGTTAAGATCTTAATTGCCGTTGGTGCTATTAACGGGGTGATCTTACCGCTCGCTCTCGGCATTATGCTGATAGCCGCTTATCGTAACAAAATTATATCCAATTATAAACAACCGCTGCTGCTTACTATACTTGGTGTACTGGTAGTTGTGGTGATGACCTGGATGAGTTATGGTGCCATTGTACAACTGCTCAAACAGTAAATATTTCGTTTCATGATCTCTAAACTAAAAACATATTCGGCAGCTGCGTTATTGCTGGCTTCTGCCACTGCTGGCTTTGCACAAGGCGCCCGTCCGCTGGTTGAACCTGGTGTTTCTTTAAAGTTGGCTACTTACAGGCATACGGCTTTAAGCGATCTGCAATACACATTGAATTTTGATATTCCGGCCGAGAGAAGTCAGGCCATCAATGCTACCGAAAATATCAGCTTTACTTTAAAATCATTGGTTCAGCCCTTACAGCTGGATTTTAAACAACCTGCCGAAAAGGTAAAATCAATTGCAGTAAATGGACAGGACATTCCGGTTGACTGGGCTAATGAGCACATCATTATCGATACCAAATACCTGAATACAGGTATCAATAAAATAGATCTAAAATTTATTGCCGGTAACGAATCATTGAACCGAAATGATGATTACCTGTACGCTTTATTTGTGCCTGATCGTGCCCGAACCGTGTTTCCATGCTTTGATCAGCCCGATTTAAAATCTCACTTTTTGCTGACGTTACAAGTTCCGTCTGACTGGAAAGTACTGGCCAATGGTATCAAAAAAGACTCGGTAGTTAATAGTAACCGTACTACTTTCCATTTCGCTAATTCTGATAAACTGCCTACTTACCTGTTCTCATTCACCGCAGGTAAATATCAATATGCGCAGCAATCAGTAGGCAAGCATACAGCAGAGTTTCTATACCGCGAAACAGACCCAACCAAGATTAAACTCAGTGTCGATTCTGTATTTATCGACCATAAAAACGCCATCAGCTTTCTGGAAGGCTGGACAGGCATTGCCTTCCCTTTCCAAAAAGTGGGTTTTGTGGGCATCCCCGATTTTCAGTTCGGCGGAATGGAGCACCCGGGCGAGGTACAGTATAAAGCATCGAGCTTGTTTTTAGATGATGGTGCTACGAAAGACCAATTCATTAGTCGATCAAACCTTATTTCGCACGAAACAGCGCACATGTGGTTTGGCGATATGGTTACGATGGAGTGGTTTAATGATGTGTGGATGAAGGAAGTCTTCGCCAATTTTATGGCCGACAAGGTGACCGAGAAAATGATGGGCAGCGAAACTTTTAACCTTAAGTTTCTGCAAGACCATTACCCTGCTGCTTATGGTATTGACCGAACACAGGGTGCAAACCCGATCCGCCAGCAGCTGGATAATTTGCAGGATGCGGGCTCGCTTTACGGCAATATCATCTACCACAAAGCCCCCATTATGATGCGCCAGTTGGAACTGTTGATGGGTGCTGATAATTTCAGGCTCGGTATACAGGAATATTTGAAAAAATATGCCTACACCAACGCCACCTGGAATGATCTGATTGCCATACTAAGCAAACACAGCAAAACCGACCTGTATGCCTGGAACAAAGTCTGGGTTAACCAACCCGGCCGACCGGTATTTGATTGCGAATACCTTGGTGCGAACCTTGGTACGGAAAATAAGATCGTTCGCTTTAATATCACGCAGAAGGCCGAATTTGGCGAAGCACGCACCTGGCCCCAGATATTTGACATTACCCTGGTTTACCCGGATCACAGCCAAAACCTGACAGTAAATATGGTTGGTGCTCAAATGGAGCTCAAAGCTGCTGAAGGGCTTGCCTGGCCAAGTTATGTACTGTTTAACAGCAACGGCATGGGTTATGGCTTGTTCCCTACAGATAAAAATATTACGGGGTCGTTGTTTGAAATTGCCAGTCCGCTGCAACGTGCCTCGGCTTATATTACTGCTTATGAGAATATGCTGGCAGGCCGTTACTTTAAGCCCAATGAGCTGCTGCAACTATTTACCAAAGGCCTAACCGTTGAAAAGAACGAAATGAACCTGCGCATGCTTACCGGCTATATCGGCAGCATTTACTGGGAATTTATATTGCCCGCAGATCGCCAGAAAATGGCAACAACGGTAGAGCAATCTTTCTGGACGGCCATGCAGCAGCAGGAAGCGCCAAACAATAAAAAGATTTTATTCCGCGCCTACCAGGATGTTTATTTTAGCCACGAGGCGCAAAGTAATATCTACAACATCTGGCAGCAAAAGCAGCCGCCTGTTGGTGTTAAACTATCGGAAGATGATTACACCTCACTCGCCTTTTCATTTGCCCTGCGAAGCGATACCGTTACCCACATCCTAAAACAACAGGAAGACCGCATCCCTAACGCAGATCGTAAAAAACGAATTGAGTTCTTAATGCCTGCGCTATCACTGGATGTACAGGAACGCGACGCTTTCTTCAACAGTTTGGGCGACCGTAAAAATCGCGCGAAAGAAGCATGGGTAACCGCAGCGTTATCATACTTAAACCATCCCCTACGTCAAAGCACCTCCATCAAATACCTCCCCAAAAGCCTCGACCTGGTTGAGGAAATCCAACGCACAGGTGATGTATTTTTCCCGCAATCGTGGTTAGGATCGATACTGAGTAGTTACCAAAGTAAAGAGGCAGCACAGATTGTAAATGATTTTCTGAAAGCTCATACTGATTATAATCCGAAACTGAAGGATAAAATTTTGCAATCGAGCGATAATTTGTTTAGGGCAGAGAAGTTGCTGGGAGCTGCGAAGTAGCAGTTGTTAGTAGCAGCAGTGGCGGTTCCCTACCCCCGTCATGCCGAACTTGTTTCACTGTTGTCCGGTAAACGATTTTTTTGAAAAAGATAAGGGGTAGCTTTTCGGCTACCCCTTTTTTGTGTTGATATTAGAGTTACCACACTTCAATATTCAACATGGGCAAAAGTACTTTTTTTACCGGACAGCCGGTATTGAATCAGCTGCTGAATTTGATTGACCGCAATTCAGTAAAGGCATTGGCAAGAGCGGGACAATATGACCGTTATTATCGTTATTTTGATACGCATACACATTTAGTCACCATGCTTTATTGTGTGTTAAACAAGTGTACAAGCAGCCGGGAAGTGGTTAGCGGGATGAAAGCCTGTAGTAATAAACTCGAACATGCAGGTATACAAAAGGCGCCGGGAAGGAGCACACTATGCGATGCCAATATGAAACGTTCCTATAAGGTTTTCGAGTTATTATATGAGCAGATTTATCGCAGGCATAAGCAACTTTTACCGGACAGCCGGTCGGTAAATAACCTCAAACTTTTTATAGCGGATGCCTCTACCATCACTTTGTTTCAACAAATACTCAAAGCCCCCAGTCCGGGTAAGCTCAACGGTAAAAGGAAAGGCGGTATTAAAGTACATACGCTGATCGATGCAACCGATGACGTTGCCATTCAGGTTAGTTTCACGGCAGCGAGTGCAAATGATATGACCTTTCTAAAGGAGATCAACCTGGAAGCCGGTTCATTTATCGTTTTTGATAAAGGCTATGTAGATTACAGTCAATATGAACGTTTAACTAATGAAGGGGTATTTTTTGTCACCCGCCAGAAAAAAGATGCCCGGTATGTGGTTACTGGTTCAAATGAAGTTAGCCCTGAAGACAAGGCATCTGGTATAATTGCTGACCGTTTGATCACCCTCGGCACACGCACCCATCGTAAAAAAATCAAGCTTAAAAGCCGTCAAATTACCTTTTTCGATAAGCAAAAAGCCAGAAAATTTGAATTCCTCACTAATAACTTTTCATTATCACCACTACAGATAGCTGATCTTTATAGAAAACGCTGGCAAATCGAGATCCTGTTTAAAAGGATCAAACAAAACTTCCCCCTCAAATACTTCCTGGGAGACAATGAAAATGCGATCAAGATCCAAATATGGGGTGCTTTTATTGCCGACCTGCTCATTAAACTTGTACAGGTTCAACTTAAAAGGAAATGGGCTTTCTCCAATTTGAGTGCTATTATCAGGTTACATCTGATGAGTTATATACATCTATTCAATTTTCTGAACGATCCTGAAAGGCTGTCCACTACAATCACCGGGGAAAAGCAATTAAAATTAGGGGGCTCACAATTTGGTTTTAAAACTTAATCCCTCTAAAACCCACTCAATGCCTCTTTTACTATCTCCTTCATTTTTTACCGGACAACAGTGAACTTGTTTCGGCATCCCACAGGACAGTTAGACGAATTGCTTAGCTTGTTGTATACTTAGCATGTGGGATGCCGAAACAAGTTCGGCATGACGGGTGGTGAGAAAGGCGGAGATTTTTCATTGACAAATTACCGAATCAACAAATTGCCTAATTATCTTCATCGCTATACCTTACCCTTACCTTCTCCTCCTCCAAATCCAGCAAACCGTGATACCGGCGGACGAGTTCGCTGTCGATCCGTGGCATGTTATTGATCTGGTCCAGGCACTCGCGTTGCTTTTCGATGAGCAGTCCGTAGATTCTTTGGAAGTCTTTCGACCGGCCGTCATCATCCATGCTGAAATACTGCTCGTTCTCGTACATAAACCTCAGTTGTTGCAAGGGTTTGTTACTTTTTAGCTGTTCGGCGTATTCCTCATTTAAGTAAGCTAAACTTGTTTTGGCGAGTGTTTTTCTGATGAGAATATTGAGTTCGTGAGGTGGTAGCAAATCGTCGGGATCTTCCATATTTACCCAATTGATTAGCAGCGGCAGGGTTAATCCTTGCACCACCAATGTGATGAGGATTACTGTAAAAGTGATAAATAAAATAAGATTCCGTTGAGGAAAAGCGGTGCCATTGCTCAGGTAAAACGGAACCGATAATGCCGAAGCAAGCGACACCACGCCGCGCATGCCAGCCCATCCTAAAATAATTGGTCCCTTCCACCCAGGTCGATTATCCGCAGTGGTAATAAACCGGCTAATAAATACCGTAAATACCGAAGCCCCCAAAGTACACAGAATGCGCAGTACAATAAGCACAGCCGAGATCAATACCCCATAACCAATAGCACCAATCAGGCTCACATCGCCCAATTGCCTGATAATTTCTGGCAGCTCGAGGCCAATGAGCATAAACACCACCCCGTTAAATATAAACCCCAACGCCGACCATACATTACTGATAGCCAACCGGCTGGTTGTACTCAAAAACTGGTGGCTTTTGGATGAGAGCAATAAACCACCGCTCACCACAGCTAATACACCCGAAAAATGCAGGCGCTCGGCCACAATGTACATCACATAGGGTGCAGTAAGAGTTAAGATAATATCGATATTGGCATCAGTAGGCAGCCACTTATGTATGGCATAGTAAATAAAGGCAATGGCTACGCCTACTACAATACCCATCGCTATTACAAGCACAAAGCTGAGCGCCGCCTGATGAAACACAAATTGCCCCGAAGCCACAGCCACCAACGCAAACCGGAATACAATTAAGCTCGATGCATCATTCAGTAAACTTTCGCCCTCTACAATACATTTAACGCGCTTGGGCACTTTTACATATTTGAGGATAGCCGTTGCCGAAACAGCATCGGGCGGGGATACTATACCGCCCAATAAAAAGCCCAGCGCCAGCGTAAAACCGGGTATTACACTGCTGGATACGATAGCAATTACAAACGAAGTAAGCAGTACTATCAAAAATGCAAAGCTGCTGATAACGCGCCGCCATTTCCATAAATCTTTCCAGGAGGTTTGCCAGGCAGCTTCGAACAATAAGGGTGGTAAAAAGATGATAAATATAAGCTCGGGGTTAACCCTCACTTTAGGCAAACCAGGAATGAGGCTCAAAATTAAACCGCCGACAACCAACACCATTGGATAGGCTACCTTTAATTTTTGCGACACCATTACCAAGGCTAAAATTGCCAGTACCAGTGCAATGCATATAATAGAAGTTTCTAATACCATACCGGGCGATAAGTTTTTACAGGTATGGTAAGATACAGTTTTACAACATGATTGCCAATAACCTGTTATGCTTCACTGCCTACTTTCAACAGTTCTTCAGCAAAAATAACTGCTGCCTTTTTGCGGTAAGCGCCTTTGTTCCAGATCACATACGATTGTCGCGACAGCTTGTTACCGGTAATGGGTATAGCTACCAGTTTATCCCAGCCAATCAGCGCTTTCTCATTAATAATACTCACCTGGTCGCTGTTTTGGATGAGAGAGAGCAGCGAATGCATATCATTCAGTTCTACCCGGATGGAAGGTTTCATTTTCTTTTTCTCAAACAATTCATCCACAAAATTGCGGGAGCTGAAACCTTTGGCCGGCAAAACGAGATTAAACTGCATCAGGTCTTTCAGGCTGATACTTTTCAATTTTGCCAGTTTGTTATCCTTCGATACGGCCATTACGATGTTCGATTTAGAGAGCGGCTGCAGGTCGAAATCAGGATCGTTACTTTGATTGTGAAAAGCCAGGATCAGGTCCAGTTCAGATTGTTTGAGCTTGAACTCGAGGTCTTCTGGTGCACCATATTCGAGATAAATTTTCAATGCGGGAAATTCTTTGGAGAAAATGGGCAACACGGGCAATATCATCGAGGTAAAAGCATAAGTAACCCCTACCCGCAGCTCGCCGGTTAACATATTGTTTAAATCGGCGATGGCTTGTTTGCCTTTTTCTATATCGAGCAAAATACGGCGAGCATGGGTTAAGAACACCTTGCCGGCTTCGGTAAGGCTAACGTGTTTGCCTAACCTGTCGAACAGCGGCATACCCAGTTCCTGCTCCAGCAGTTTGATCTGTTGCGAGAGGGTTGATTGTGTAATATATACCGCCTCAGCCGCATTGGTAAAGTGCAGCAACTCTGCCGCCTTTACAAAATATCCTAACTGACGTACTTCCATAATTAATCGTTTTTAACTATCAATATCATTAAAACAATCTATTTTACAAATGTAATCATTATACTGATTTTTGTACCAACGAAAAGATAACAGTACACAGGGCAGCCGCAGAGGCTTAAATGCTCAAAAATCACATCTAAAATGAATATACTTCGCTCATTAAAATACAGAAACTTCAAACTCTTTTTCTACGGGCAATCTGTATCACTAATTGGTACATGGATGCAAAAAACAGCCGTAAGCTGGTTGGTTTACCGCTTAACCGGTTCGGCAGTACTGCTGGGTATCGTTGGTTTTGTAAGCCTGATCCCTTCACTTGTTTTATCACCTTATGCAGGCAGTTATATTGAACGCCACAACCGTTTTAAGGTACTGGTTTATACACAAGTGATCTCCATGTTACAGGCAGGTGCACTGGCCGCCATGATCTACTTTAAATATTACAGCATCCCTGGCATTATTGCTTTGAGCCTTTTGCAGGGCATCATCAACGCTTTTGATATTACCTGCCGTCAGTCATTGATGGTTGAAATGGTAGATAATAAAGAAGACTTACCTAACGCCATCGCCCTTAACTCAACCATGACTAATATTGCCCGTATTGCCGGCCCTGCCGTGGCGGGTATTATACTAAGTACTTTGGGTGAGGATTTCTGTTTCATCAGTAACTTCCTGAGCTATATAGCAGTATTAAGCTGTTTATTTATGATGAAGCTAAACCTGGCTGCTGTTGTTAAGCCACAAACCGACATCTGGACCGAGTTGAAAGAAGGTTTCAAATATGTATCTGGCAACAAAGACATTAGCAGCATGGTAATTATGCTGGGGGTGAGTAGTCTGTTCGTGATCCCATTCAACACACTGATGCCGCTTTTCGCTAAAGATCTGTTTAATGGTGATGCCAAAACCTTCAGCTGGTTCGAGAGTACTGCCGGATTGGGTTCTGTTATCAGCGCGGTTTACCTGGCTAATTTGAAGAACAGTAAAGGATTGATTAAGATCATTACTATTGCCAGTATGCTTTTCGGCATTAGCGTATTGTTATTAGCTCACGCTAAATTATTACCTATTGCCCTGATATTTATGACCTTTACCGGTATTGGAATGATGGCTCAAACATCAGCCATTAATACTTTTATACAAACACATGCCGCGCCAAATATGCGATCAAGGGCAATCAGTTATTATGTGATGGCTTACCAGGGCATGATCCCGATTGGTAGTTTACTGATTGGTTTAATGGCCAATGCAATGGGTCCGCGGGTTGCTATGGGGATTGAAGGTATTGTGGGCATTGTATCTGCCCTGCTATTTATTATGTACCGCAACAAGGCAACAGAAGGCCGTTTGTTTAACAAAGCCAAGCACCTGTTTGCAGGTAATAATTAATTGGCGCTGTTTGAATTGGTGTGGATAACCGAGGTTATAATAAACGCAATCACTGCCACAATAAGCCCGAACATAAATACATTATAAGCCCAGCGTAACAGGAAATATTTACGGCCAAGCACAGCGCCCTGTGAGTAAACGTCTTTAATTAAAGAGCCATATAAAAACTCTTTATCATCCATAACCAGCTGCATGCCGTGTTTGTATTGGTCCATCGGCATACGATAAAAGTTACCGAAGAATAAGAGGTTTACTGTTTTATCATCCAAATCTTTTTGTTCAAAGGTGCCGTGTGGGATGGTTGGACGGGTAGCCAGAATTGAAAAAGTCATGGAGGTTAAGCTCACAGCGAGCAGGATAAAAGTGGGCATTATCAGGTAACCATTTTCATCCAGCCTGCGCAACACCAGACTGATGATAGCCGAAAGAATGATAGAGTTAACTGTAATCAGAATATGTGCCTTTTTATCGGCCATATCACTCAAACGCTGGTTATTGCTCGATGTGATCCTGAACATAGTTTCAATACCTTTTTCAGGTCTGTCTTTCTTGTCCTTCTTCTTCTCTTTTTTCGGTTCGTCTTCTGCAACGTCTTTTTCCAATTGTTCGTAATCTGTATGGTGATGATTGGTTTCTATTTCTGCTTTTAGCAAAGCCAGGTTCTCCTCCTTTTTAGGTTCCAGAACACGTTTACCATAATCAGAAGTGTATTGGTGCCGTTCCATAAAGGCAACGGTTCCGGGCCACCACAGCTCTTTGGTAATTTCTTTATGGTTCAGAGCCTCCATCTCTTTACGGAGCTCTTCACTTTTCTCCATAAATGATTTCTTGCTCAAATGGTAAAGGTCGGCGTCGCACATAATCTGCTCCAGAAGCGTTACCGGGTTTTGCGGCATTGCTGTGGCCATAATAGTGGCTACAACCTTGTCAATTACACCGGCTTCAACATCATGCTTCTCAAGGTATTCTTCGGCCAGTTTCGCGCCGCTTGCTTCATGGTCCAGTTGATTCACCATATAGCCGGTATCGTGAAACCATGCAGCAGCAGTCAATACAAATAAATCTTCATTATTTAACTGATAGTATTCTGCAATTTTCAACGCAGCCTTCACCACATATTTGGTATGGTCGAAGTTATGATACAGCAATTCCGGATGAGGATGCTCTTCATAATAATCGGCCACGTGTTTGGCAATCTTATCTGTCAGTTTTTGATAATTCATTCGGTATGCACTATGTACATCTGATACAACGAAAATGTTTGTAAAGATAATTAGGTTTTGAAGTTAAGCAGTTTCCTGCTGGCTCTTTTTACCGAAACTATATACCAGATAAAACAGTGCAGGTAAAATAAACAAACTCCCTGTTAATAATGCAATCCCAAGCGAATCAATTGTTTTTTCGGGAGCTTTATGATGCAAGAGCGACAGTTCTGTACCATTTTTTAGCAATATAATGTTAGGGTAGTGCGCATAAGTTACGGCGATGAGCAGCATGGTTACCATAAAGCCCGCCAAAAAACGCATAGCAACTACCCTATCCTTCAAAATAGCGAACCATAAAAAAACCAACGCAATTACCGCACTGATGATGGTTAGCAATGAAATAATATTACCGAACAACCACGTCAGCAACGGTATGCCATCTACCAATGATGCAGCAAAGATCATCCCCGCCCAAAATAAAACAGCGATGTTCATCTGCACAGCCTTACGCCGGTAACGGCGTTTGGAGTGATCATCCTTCACCTCTCCTACTAAAAATATAGCGGCTAAAAAACCGCAAAGGCTTACTGTGAAAAAACCTACCGAAAAGCAGAACCAATTTAACCAATCAAACACATAAGCCGAAAGAAAGGTATTAGCATCCGTATCAATTTTGCGTGATACGGCGCTACCGGCAATTACACCCAGAAACAACGGTGTAATAAAACTCGAGTACACATAAATTTTATTGTAAACACGCTGCATGCTATCCTTAATGGCATCGTAATTACGAAATGAGAAGGCGGTACCACGTGCAATAATACCCATCAGCATAATAACCAGTGGGATGTGCAGGTAAACCGAAACCGTGGTATATACCTGCGGGAAGCCCACAAAAAGAATTACCACTGCAATGATGAGCCACATGTGGTTAGCCTCCCATATTGGCCCGATGGCCTGGTATGATGTTTTGCGGATGTGTGATTTATTGGTTTCTGTAGTGAGCAACTCCAGGATACCTGCACCGAAATCGGCACCGCCCATTAATACATAAATTAACAGCGAAACCCATAAAAAACCGATAACTACGTATATCATGATGCTTGCGGGGTTAAGTTAGTGTGATCGTAAATTACGGGAACCATCCTGATCTGGCGGCCAAGTAAAAATGTTACCGCTATAGCCAGCGAAAAATAAACGGCTGTAAATAGATAGAAAGAATAAATAACACCCGGCATTGGCGTAACAGCATCAGCAGTGCGCATTACCCCCTGGATAATCCAGGGCTGTCGGCCAACTTCGGTAACCGTCCACCCGGCCTCAACAGCTATAAAACCAAGCGGTGTTGCTGCCACAAATATTTTAAGGAACCAGGCTTGTGTTAGCCATTTCTTCACCTTCCATATAGCAAGCAGGTAAAGCAAACTGATGCCGAGCATTGCCATACCTAAAGCCACCATAATCTGAAAAGCATAGTGCGTAACAGCAACAGGTGGCTGGTATTTAACCGGAATTTTATCCAGGCCCGTCACTTCCGAATTAAATTTATCGTTCACCATTAAACTCAACATGCCGGGTAGTTTAATAGCATAGTCAACTTTATGACTTGCTGTATCAGGGATACCGCCTATAATTAATGGCGAATACGTTTCTGTTTTAAAATGAGCTTCCATAGCAGCCAGTTTAGCCGGTTGATTTTTAGCCACAAACTTAGCCGATATATCTCCGCTAAGCGGTTGTAAAATAGCAGCTACTACAGCAAATACTGCGGTGATGCGAAATGCTACGGTATGGAAGCCGATGTTCCGTTTGCGTACAATCATCAAAGCATGAATACCCGCAACGGCGAAACCTGTAGCGGCAAAGGCAGCAATAGTCATGTGCAGCGATTGTGAGAACCAACCCGTGTTAAACATGGCTTTAATTGGGTCGATATTGGTATACTTACCATCTATGTAATCGAACCCTGCCGGACTATTCATCCAACTATTGGCAGCCACTACCAATATGCCCGATACAATACCACTTACCCCTACCAGCACGCCAGTACCCCAGTGAAACCAGCGGTTAAAACGCTCCCAACCGTAAAGGTAAAACCCCAGGGCTATGGCTTCGATAAAAAAAGCTGTTCCTTCGAGCGAGAATGGCATGCCAAAAATCGGACCGGCGTGTTTCATAAACTCGGGCCATAATAAACCTAATTCGAAAGATAATACGGTACCCGATACTGCGCCTGTGGCAAAGAAAATGGCTACACCCTTACTCCACGCCTTGGTAACGTTTTTATAAGTTTCGTTACCTGTACGCAGCCACATAAAATGGGCAACCGCCATAAAAAATGGCATTACCATACCTATACACGAAAAAACAATGTGAAACCCTAACGAAAGCGCCATTTGAGAGCGGGCGGCTATAAAATTGTCCATAGTTTATGCATTAATTTAATGATGCTTAGCAGCTAATCATCAACCCCTACCCAACCAATTGCTACCGCGATAAATATAGTGGCTTATGTAACATAAATGCGACTGTAGTATAATTTGTAACGTATATAAATTATTAACAAGTGCCGCTACTATTTGCATTTATGAAGCAATATGATTACAAATAGCTGTGCTATAGACCTAATCAGGCTTCTATCTCAATACCAATTCGTTTAAGTAACATCGAAGCATTAAAGGTTTTGCACTCGCCGTTCTTGATCTTGTAATCAAACAACATTTCGCCATCTGATACCTGGATATCGAAGTAAAAATTGCGGATATAATCGGGATATTTTTGTTCGAGGTGTGCGATTTGCAGATCGTGTGTGGCAACCAGCCCTACCCCTTTTTTATTAATCAATTGTTCGATCACTGCTTTGGAACCGAGATACTTATCAACCGAGTTAGTACCGCGCAGCATTTCATCAATCAGGAAGAAGATCTTTTCGTCACTTTCCACAGCCGCAAGCAGCATTTGCAAACGGTCAAGCTCGGCTTTAAAAGTTGAGGTGCTTTCATTGAGCGAATCTTTGATCCGCATATAACTCACCATCGTAATTACCGAAACCTCCATGCTTTCTGCACAAACCGGCGCACCGCATAAAGCAAGCACAGTATTAATACCGATAGTACGCAAAAAAGTACTTTTACCGGCCATGTTAGAGCCGGTTATAATGTCGATCTTAAAAGTATCATGCAGCGCATAATCGTTCTTTACAGCTTGCTCAGGGTTAATTAATGGATGTGCAATTTGCTGGGCTACCAAAGTATAACCTTCGCCATCAGCAATCTGAGGGAAAGCCCATTCAGGGTTATTGATATACAGGCTCGATAAACTCATTAGCGCCTCAAACTCGGTAATCACATTAAATGCTTTTTCCAAATTCTGGCGGTTATTACGCTTCCAGTTTTCTATGGCGATGATCTGGCGGATATCCCAAAGCAAAAACAGGTTCAGAAAAAATCCTACGTAAATATTAAGGTGATAGTTAAGCTTATTGATAAGGGTAGAAAGCTCTTTGATACGTGCCGAAGTGCCATCATTTTTAATGGTATCGGCAAGCTTATTATTATAGTCAGCATGCCAGTTTTCCTGTTCTATCTTCTCAAAAACACCGGCATAGTTGCCTAGGGTTTGTCCTATTTTTCCGGCAATCAGATCCGTTTTTTGGATATACATTGCCTTCGAAAAAACGATGCTCATATTAGCAAATCCAATCAGCACGGCCAGTATTTTAGCCGGATAATAGTACCCTGACAATATAATAGCAGTCAGCAGTAACCAGGGCGCAATTTTAGCATATTTGCTTAACCATGCCTCGCCTTTTAAATTAAGCGGATAATGCAGATAGGTGATTAATTGCTCGAGATGATTTACCGGTTCTTTTATCGCAAATAATAGCCGGGCTTGGTTATCCAGTTTCCATGTATTTTTAGTGCCGATTTCCTGAACTGCTTCCTGTCGTTCTAAAATCACATATTTAACAGATGGCTTGCTTAACCATGCAGCCAGCCGGCTACGCCCTGCAAAAGTTGCTGCCCGGTTAAGCATTTGAAACAGGGAAAGATTGCCGAAGATATCCAGATCGGCGGTATAGAAATGTTTATCGTCACTAAAAGCACTGCCGTTATCATAAAGATTTGCCCGCGTAGTGATAACAGAGATTTCGTTTTCAGTAACCCGGTTCAGGTCCTTATAATATTGCTTCAACTTTTCGAAACCACTTTGTTTGGATACTAACCACGCAAATACAAAACCCAACACCACCAGGCCACCAAGAAATATGAAGATATTATTATAGATAACCGCGAAGTAAATACTAACTACTATCAACCCAAAAACAACCAGCCGCAAAAGCGAATATTGGTTAGCCAGTTTTTCGTATTTGGTAAACTCGCTTTGTGCTGCTTGTGCACGTTGTTGGTAATCGTTGATGATAGACTGGTTCATGGGTAAAATTGTAAGGCTAAGTTAGTTCTTTTGCCATTCTGAGTGAAACGAAGATCTTCTTTACTGCGCGAAGGCTGTCATGCTGAGGCCCTCGAAGCATGGTGGGCAGGCCTCTGCGCGCGACACTTCGACGGAGCTCAGTGTGACAGCCGTTGTAAACCCCATAAACGCAAAAAGCGTCCCGATGAAAAACGGGACGCTTTTTTAGATATATGTAGGGTTGATTATATTATTGTTTCCAGCCGCCGCCAAGTGCCCTGTATAAATCAGATACAGCGCTCAGTTGTTCGTTTTTGATAGAAGCTAACTCTAACTCGCTTTGTAACACGTTGCTTTGCGCAGTTATTACTTCAAGATAAGTAGCCATACCGTTTTTAAACAACAGGTTTGAGTTTGCAGTAGCGTGTTTCAATGTATTAACACGATTGTTGGCAATAACCTCCTGCTCTTTCAGTTTGTTAACTTTAACCAGGGCGTCAGAAACTTCGCCAACAGCAGTCAATACAGATTGTCTGAACTCCAGTACAGTTCTTTCACGTTGTACTTTAGCTACATCATAGTTGGTTTTCAGTTCTTTATGGTCAAACAATGGTTGCAACACACTACCTGCAACTACACCAAACAGTGAAGCCGGGATATTAAACCAGTTGCTGGCTTTGAAAGAGTTTATACCACCTTGCGCTGTAATACGCAAAGCAGGATACATTTCTGCTTTGTTAATACCCACATTAGCGTTAGCCATTACCAAAGCAAGTTCGCGTTGTTTCACATCCGGACGGCGACTTACCGCTTCAGATGGCACACCTGCTGCCAATGCATCAGGTATATTGATTTGCTCCAGAGTAATGTCCCTTGTAATGGCATCAGGCAAGTGCCCGGTTAAAATGCTCAGGGCGTTTTCCTGGATGGCCACATTTTGTTCAAACTGTGGTACCAATTGCTCGGCAGCTTGTTTTTGTGCCAGGGTTTGATCAACAGCTAAAGAAGTAGCCTGACCAGCATCAAATTGCAGTTTAACAATACGCAGTGTGCTATCGGTTAAACGCAGGTTGCTTTTGGCAATTTTCAACTGCTCATCCAGCATCAGCAGGTTATAATAACCTTGTGATATACCGGCAACTAAGTTAGTTTGGATTAACTTTTTAGCCTCAGCAGTTTGCAGGTAAGCAGCTAATGCGCTTTTTTGCTGACTGCGGATCTTACCCCAGATATCAGCTTCCCAAGAAACACTTAGGTTAGCATTATAATCCTCGATATGTTTTGAACCGATATTGTACTGAGCCAGGCTTAAACCGGTAACGCTGTTGTCAGACGGTCGGTTTGAGTTTGCAGTCACATTCAGATCAACCGATGGTACATACTCCCATTTTACCTGTTTAAACTGTAATTGAGCAGCTTCCATATTTTTCAATGCAATCTGCATATCAAAGTTTTTAATCATGGCGCTGTCAATCAGCTTTTGCAGTGTAGGGTCAGTGAAGAAAGTTCTCCATGGTATATCTGCAATACTGCTGGTATCCTTAACATTATCGTTCCTAAAGGTGGTAGGCACATCGGCTACCGGTTTAGGTATATCTTTCGATACTTTACAGGCGCTCAATGCAGCAATTGCAAGCAATATGGCAAACCTGTTTATATATGTTTTCATTTCTATTGATATTAAAATTAAGCAGTGTATCCTTCTTCCAGTACCGTATTGTGGTCTACTTCTGATTCTTCAAGCAGCACAGCTACCGGTACACCGGTTATGCGTTCTTGCAGACCCTGGAAGATTACGAATAATACCGGGATGATGAATAAACCAAGTAAAACTCCCGAAACCATACCTCCGGCAGCACCAATACTGATAGAGTGGTTACCCTGTGCAGATGGGCCGGTTGCAATACTCATCGGGAATAAACCGAATACGAATGCAAGCGATGTCATCACAATTGGACGTACACGTAACCTTGCTGCTTCAATAGCCGAAGCAACCAGCGTATGACCTGCCTTGCGTTTCTGCACGGCGAACTCTACGATCAAAATCGCGTTTTTAGCTAACAGACCGATGAGCATGATCAGCGCTACCTGTACATAGATGTTGTTTTCGATACCGGTTAAACCTAGTACCACAAACACACCGAAGATACCTGTAGGGATAGAAAGTATTACCGCCAATGGCAGGATGTAACTCTCGTACTGTGCCGATAACAGGAAGTATACGAACACCAAACACAACATAAAGATCACAGCTGATTGACCACCTGAAGAGATCTCTTCACGGGTTTGACCAGAGAACTCGTAAGCATAACCACCTGGTAATTGCTCTGCAGCAGTTTCCTGGATAGCCTTGATGGCATCACCAGAACTGTAACCTGGTTTAGGTATCGCGTTTACCTCGATAGAGTTAAACAGGTTATAACGTGAAGCAGTTTCTGAACCATAAACACGGGTTAATTTAACCAGGGTATTGATAGGCACGTTATCACCAGCTTTGTTTTTAACAAATACACGGTCGATAGATGTAGGGTCTGTCCTGTCGGCAATATCAGCCTGAACAACCACACGGTAGTATTTACCGAAGCGGTTAAAGTCTGATGCTTGTGCAGTACCGAAGTAAGCCTGCATGGTAGACAAGATGTCTTTAACATTTACACCCAGTTGGTTAGCTTTTTCGTCATCAACTTCCAGTTGTAATTGAGGATAATCTGCTTTGTATGAGGTAAAGGCATAAGCGATAGCCGGTTTTGCCATCAGCTTACCAATAAAGTTATTGGCCACGCCGCTAAATTTATCCAGTCTGCCGTTGGTTTTATCCTGCAGCATTACGTCTAACGCTTCCACGTTACTAAAGCCCGGTACAGTTGGGAAACTGAACACGAAGAAAGTACCGCCAGGGATGCCTCCCAGTTTACCACGAACGATGTTTTGAATATCATCGATATTTTTAACAGGGCCACGCTCATCTGTAGGTTTTAACAACAGGAAGATAACACCCGCAGACGGGCTGCTTGATTGCGTTAAGAAGTTGAAACCAGACAGTGCCGTAACGAACCTTGCTGATGGTAAAGTTTTAAGCTGTGCTTCTGCTTGTGAGAAGATCTTGTTGGTACCGCTCAACGATGTTCCTGATGGTGTTGAAACCGCGATAGCCACGAAACCCTGATCCTCTGTTGGGATAAAGCCCGATTTGGTTGTTTTTACCATGTAAACGGTACCAACAACTATTAAGATAAGGCCACCAATGGCTACCAGTTTATTTTTGATCAGGAATTTCAGTCCGCCAACATAACGATCTGTCATGTAGTTAAAGCTGCCGTTAAAGCCTGCGTAGAATTTATCTGCAAAACCTTTTTTAGGCGCTTCGTGACCGTGACCATCAACATTGTGTTTGTTCTTTAAGAATAGCGCAGCCAAAGCCGGGCTTAAGGTTAAAGCGTTAACAGCCGATATAATGATCGCAATCGCCATGGTTAAGGCAAACTGTCGATAAAATATACCTGTTGAACCGGTCATGAAACTCACCGGTAAAAACACAGCCGCCATTACCAGGGTAATAGATATAATGGCACCGGTAATCTCGTGCATCGCTTCGGTAGTTGCCTTTTTAGGCGTAAGGCTTGGGTTGTGCTCCATTTTGGCGTGCACCGCCTCTACCACCACAATGGCATCATCCACCACAATACCAATGGCCAGTACCAATGCAAACAGGGTTAACAAGTTTACAGAGAAACCGAACAGGCTCATGAAGAAGAACGTACCGATGATAGCTACCGGAACCGCGATTGCAGGGATTAAAGTAGATCTGAAATCTTGCAGGAATAAGAATACTACAATAAATACCAGCACGAATGCTTCTACCAATGTATGCTCAACCTGGTTGATAGACTCATCCAAATCTGTTTTGGTACGATAGAACTGGTTGTATTTGATACCGACAGGGAAATCTTTCGATGCCTTCTCCATCAGCTTATCAATAGCAATCTGAATTTCGTTAGCGTTTGAACCTGACAACTGGATGATACCGATAATGATACCATCGTGTCCGTTCAGGTTACTTACACTGTTATAAGAGTAAGCACCCAATTCAACACGGGCCACATCTTTCAGGCGCAGTACAGAACCATCTGCATTGGCCCGGATAGCAATGTTCTGGTATTCTTCTGGTGTGGTGAGCTTGCCTTTGTATTTAATTACATATTCAAATGCTTCGTTACTGCGCTCACCAAACCTACCTGGGGCAGCTTCGATGTTTTTATCTTGTATAGCGGCAGTTACTTCGGCAGGGGTAATTTTATAAGCTGCCATTTGGGCTGGGTTAAGCCAAACACGCATCGAATAATCTTTAACACCACCAAATATAGCTGCAGAACCAACACCCGGGATACGTTTAATTTCCGGCACGATATTGATCTGCGCGTAGTTAGCTACAAAGGTTTGATCGTATTTCTTAGGATCTTCTGAGTAGATACCCATTGCACCAATAAAGCTGTTTTGCTGTTTGGTGGTAGTGATACCGTATTGCACTACCTCGGCAGGTAACTGGCTGGTAGCTTGCGAAACACGGTTTTGCACGTTTACCGCAGCCTGATCGGGGTCGGTACCTTGTTTAAAGTAAACGGTGATACCCAATGTACCATCATTACTGGCGGTAGAGGTCATGTAAGTCATGTTCTCCACACCGTTAATGGCTTCTTCAAGCGATGGTGTTACCGAACGCAAAATGGTCTCGGCGTTAGCGCCCGGATATACTGCCGATACCAATACTGCCGGAGGAGCAATATTCGGGAACCTTTCCAGGGGCAGTTTGGTTAAGCCAAGCACACCCACTATCACCAATAAGATGGAGATAACGGTTGAAAGTACCGGCCTTTCTATAAATTTCTGAAACATAACTTTAAAGTTTAGTTGTGTGTATTAGTTTTTTGCTACAACGGCTGCTTTATCAGAAGCAGGTTGTTTTTCAGGATGTATCACCATACCTTCCTGTAATTTGTCGATGCCGCTCAGTACAATCTGGTCGCCAACTTTTACACCGTCTTTAACCAGGTAATTGTCGCCGTTTTTACCAAGGATGGTAATCGCTTGTTTTTTAACCTTACTGCTATCGCCTACGGTAAACACAAACACTTTATCCTGCATATCAACCGTAGCTGACTCTGGCACGATCAAAGCATCTTTATGATCGAGGCTTAAGCGAATTTTACCGGTGTTGCCAGAGCGTAACAAACCTTGTGGGTTTGAGAAGGTAGCACGTACAGTAATTGCACCGGTAGTTTTATCAAACTGACCGTCGATGATGTCGATTTTACCTTGTTTGGCATATTCGGTACCATCAGCTAACAAAAGCGATACTGCTGGTAATTTGCTCAATTTATCTTTTATGGTTTCGCCCGGATATTGTTCTTTAAAGGCAACGAAGTCTTTTTCACCTAAAGAGAAGTAAACGTGTACATCGTGTACATCAGATAGTTCGGTAAGTGCAGCAACATCTGTTGGGCCAACTAAACTTCCTTGTTTTTTCTCTAAACGGCCGATATAACCATTTACAGGAGCTTTAATTAAGGTATAACCTAAGTTGATTTGTGCTGTAGATACGTTAGCTTTTGCCGATTCTATATTGGCAGTTGCTACACGGTAACTTGCTTTAGCAGTTTTTAACTGATAATCTGATACTACCTTGTTTTCTACCAGCGGGGTTAATTTATCAACCTCAATTTGCGCATTAGCTTGTGCTGCTTCTGCTGCGTGTAATGCTGCTACGGCATTATTTAATGCTGAGCGGTAAGGCGATTCGTTTATTTTGAATATTGGCTCACCTGCGTGTACAAAAGCACCCTCGTCAACAAATACTTTATCTAAAGTACCGCTCACTTGTGGGCGAACTTCAACGTTAACAGTACCTTCTATAGAGGCTGGATATTCCTGGTAAGTAGTGGCATTACCAGCCTGAACCTCTGCTACAGGTAAGGTTGGAGCCGGTGGGGCAACTTGTGCCTGCTGTGGTTGACCGCAGCTTGCCAGTGCCGCCGTTAACAGACCAAGTGCTACGATCTTAACAGCAGTAAACCTTTTAAAGCTGTTAAAGTTTAGACTAAGAGATGTATTCATGAGTTTGTTGTGTTGCATTTTGATTATTGTAAAAAAAGCCGCATATACTGCCAAATAATTCAACAGCAGTTTAATTAGGGTGTGATTTTTTATTATTTTAACAATGTTACGTTTCCTAACAGTGTTAGGTATAGTAGCAAAAAAAGAGGCGCTACTTTAAATTTTTGATAAAGCCTGTGATGGCATCGTGCAAAACCATTTTGTTTAGTTCCATATCAACAACTGAGTTGCCATTTATTTTGATAGATATTAACCCGTGCATTACCGACCAGAATGTGTGATACTTTAAGCAGGCGCTTACGTCTCTTCCACTCTTATCAATCATGCTTTGGATCGATTCTGTTACTGCCTCAGCAAATTTCACCTGTTCGGGTAAACATTCCGGTGATTCGCAGCAAGCCATCCCGATACCGAACATCAGTTGGTAATGTTCCTTGTTGTTCATTGCAAAATCCCAATAAGCATCGGCAATTGCTTTGATCTGATCGGCAGGGTCAGCGTGCTGACTTTTTGCTTCTAATATTTTTTCAGTTAGTAGTTGAAATCCTGTGCGGCCAAATTCAATGAGTATGGCCTCTTTATTTTCGAAGTGATCGTAAATAACCGGGACGCTATACTCAATGGCATCGGCAATTTTGCGGATAGACAGCGATTGCCATCCATCAGCTTTTACCATTTGCCATGCTGCGCAAATGATATCTTTTTTTACCTCATCCTTATGACGCTGTCTGCGTTCTACGATTCCCATTTTGTTATTTCCTAACAGTGTTAGCAAAAGTATCAATGTTTGGGATTAACTTCCAAATGATTTATAAAAAAATGCCGGTTTGGCATATCATATTATAATTTCATGACAAAAGGTGTGTGTTTGTACTTTGATTTGACTTTCATTGGGTGGTTCTGTGCTAACTTGTAGGGTATGTCTGCATTTAATTGAATGTCAGTCCCGCTCAATCGCCGCGGGTAGGCTGTTACTTTGGGGCGCCAAAGTAACCAAATCGCTCATCGGCAAAAGGCTTCTTTGCGCACGAGGCCATACTGCACAAGCAGTCAGAACACACAGGCCGGGATCTTTTGCCCCACTTGCGCTCGCACAAGTCAGCCCTTCTGCAAAATCTCCAATGCCTCTTTCCAGCACACAAGGCCAACATTGTTCTGACCGCTTTTGGCCGAAGCTGTTTGCAGATTAAATTAACTTGTCATTGCGAGGTACGAAGCAATCTCGTAGCTATAAGTCCTACGACGAGATTGCCACGCTATCGCTCGCAATGACAAAATTAAATGATAAACGGATTAAAATTGTTGTGATGAACCCTTAATAACCTAATAATTGTGGCATCTTAATTTTCGGATAGCACAACTCCTGCCCTACCACACCCTTCAATAGAAAATTGAGCAGCCACGAGTTTTCTTTTTGGTACTTTTTCTTTTGCGGAAAAAGAAAAAGTACATCCACTAACGATTCATATACTTCATTGCCGCACCTAATGAAAAACGAATTCTGCATTAACTAAATCAGCGACTCTGTAGGTCGGGGATTGCTTTTCCGAAGTAAATCCGGGACAGGCTGTTCCTCGCAATGACGTGTTGGGAGCAGAATGAAAAACGGACTTCTACGTTTATGTGAGGCAGTGCTAATCGGTTTGAGATTGCTTCATTCCTCGCAATGACGCGCTTTTGGATGATTGATTTTAATTAAAAACCTCTTGAAATAAATAAGGAGTGGCTCGCCCACTCCTTATTTATATTAACTAAACTATTTACCCTTGCATGTAAAAAAACTTGACGCAAAGATGCAGGTACGTTGTTGGGTTAATGTAAGGTCAATATTAAATCTTGTGTTAATTTTACAGTTGTGGTATCAATTCCATAACATGCTGTTTGAATATCCTATCTAGCACATCCTGGGTTTCGTTGGGGTAGTTTACTTCAACAATTGTATCGTCTTTAAGCCAGTTCACAATAGTTTCTTCGTGCTTTTCTTTGAGACTTTTAATCACCGGCACACCCATTGATTTTAGAGCTGCCGCATTTAATTGCTGCTCGTACTGGTTTTTCATAGGGATAACCAGCAGTTTCTTTTTCATAAACAGCGCTTCGGCCGGAGTTTCGAAACCGGCACCGCATAGTACACCTGCTGATGAAGCCATGCTGGCAATAAACTTTTCGTTATTAATAGGCTGTATAGTGATGTTGCGATGTTTAAGTACCTTTTTGTTGTGCTTGGAAAACACTTCCCACTTTACATCTTTAAAATTGGAAAGCTGTGTGATCAACCTCGAATCATCGTAAGCCGGAAGGTATACTGTGTAGTGACCTTTATTAGTCACCTCGATATTACGCACCTGCTGGCGGATAACCGGGGTATAAATATTATCGTTGAATGATTTGAAGTGAAAGCCGTACTGCTCGCTTGTGGGGGCGTATTGTTTTAAGATCAACCGGCCAACCATATCAGATGATTCTGACTTTGGGGCTTGATGTGCCAATACCGCAGCCTGGTGACTTAGGCCAACACAAGGTTTATCGTGCAAATAACAAGCCCAGGCAGATACCGGTTCGAAATCTGTGATCACCAGGTCATAATCATGAACTGGCAGGTTATTAACCTCTTTTAAGAATTTGCGGAAGTTTGATTTGTAGAAGGTTCGCCATAAATCAACACCTCCTTTTTTGCCAAATACAAACCCCATCCCATGGCATTTGTATTTAACCGGGAAAGGCAGCGACAAATCGCCCTGGATGCCACTTACCAGGATATCAACCTCAGCCATATTTTTTAGTAGCGGAACAATATCCATTGAGCGGCTTAAGTGTCCGTTGCCTGTTCCTTGTATGGCGTAAAGTACTTTCATTGGGTATTACCTGTATGGGCTGTTTGTTTAATCTCTAAATATGGCAACAATTGTGTTAACTAATCGTCAGCAAGATATTAAATAACGCCCCAAAGGTAATTTACCTGTTGGATAATGCGTGGTGAATCTCGCCGAAAAGTAAACCACTGCCACCGCCATAATGTTTAACCACCGGTATATTTTTATGCGCAGCCAGTACCGATTCCAGTTCCTGTTCTTCGGCAGCGGACAAGCCGCTGCCGATCAGGATCAAATCAAACTCACTATTATCACAAATCTTTCTGGCTTCGTCTATACTCGCAGCACAGGTGCTGTTCCACGCTTCGTTATTATTAATTAAACGGTTTATGGTTTGCAAAATACCTTCGTGTGTGCAAATGGCCAGTATTTCAATCTTTTTCATGGTAGATTTTTGATTTATTAGAGTTCCATTGGTACTTCCATCAGTAGTATCTCAGCTTCGGTATCAGCTTTAACAGTCAGGCTATCGGCAACAATACCCATACCGTCGCGTGATTCTAAAGCTTGACCGTTGATGGTTACGTTACCACTTAAGATAAAGGCATAAACCCCATTCTTCTTATCATTTAACTCGTAAGTAGTTTCGGCACCTGCATCAAACTTACCCATATTAAACCAGGCATTTTGATGGATCCATACACCAACGTCATTTGCATTAGGTGATAAGATCTGGTGAAATACGTTTTTTTCAGTAGTATCAATCTTAACCTGATCATAACGTGGGGTTACGTTACGTTTATTAGGATATAACCAGATCTGCAGGAATTTAACAGGGGCGCTGCCATCTTTATTAAACTCGCTGTGATATATACCGGTTCCGGCGCTCATGGCCTGGATTTCACCTTTCCTGATGATGGCTTCATTACCCATACTATCCTTATGCACTAAATCTCCTTCGAGGGGTATCGAAATAATTTCCATATTATCATGCGGGTGATCGCCGAAGCCACGGCCACCGTCAACGGTATCGTCGTTTAATACTCTTAACACACCAAAATTCATGCGTTCGGGGTTATAATAACTACCGAAACTAAAACTGTGAGCACTGTTTAACCAGCCATGATTGGCAATTCCACGAGTTGCTGCTTTATGTATGATGAAATTTTCCATTGTTTTAAATTGATATATCAAAGGTAAGGTGGAATTGGTGATTGGAACTTGACCTGGGTCAAGAACGGTGCGTTCGTTCATTTTTATTGTTGTGCTTTGATGAATGTTAGTCCCGCTCAATCGCCGCGGGTAGGCTGTTACTTTGGGGTGCCAAAGTAACCAAAGCACTTGTTGGCAAAAGGCTTCTTTACGCACATGGCCATGCCGCACAAGCAGTCAGAACCACAGGCCGGGATCTTTTGCCCTATTTACGTTCGCGCAAGCCATCACTTCTGCAAAATCTCCAATGCCTTTTCCCACACACCAGCCACCATTGTTCTGCCCGCTTTTGGCCGAAGCTGTTTGCCGACTGGAAAAAGAAGCAAGATTATAAACTTTATGATAAACTATTGTGAAGAACCCCTAAATAACCTAATAATTGTGGCATCTTAATTTTCGGCCAGCACAACATTGGCCACACCACACCCATTCAAAGAAAATTGAGCAGCCACGACTTTTTCTTTGCGTTACTTTCTTTTTGAGAGAAAAAGAAAGTAACATCCACTGACGATTCATAATTCACACTACCCTTCCTAATGAAAAACGGATTGTGCGTTATTAAAGGCAGTGCTAATCGGCCTGAGATTGCTTCGTACCTCGCAATGACGGGGGAGGAAAGACTCCTACTAACGACGCTTCAGCAATTTACTCTGCATTCTGCTCAAAAACTCGGGTGTAACACCGATATAAGTAGCGATATCTTTTTTAGGGAGCGTATTAATTAATGTTGGGTACCGTTTGCAGAAATTATTGTACCGCTCTTCGGCTGTTAAACTCAGGTTATCCATTAAGCGTTGCTGATACGATACCAGCGAGTTTTCGGTAATGATACGGAAGAAACGTTCGAACTTGGGGACTTTGCCAAACAGCACTTCCTGGTTGGCTTTGGATAATAAAAGAAGTTCTGTTTTTTCGATGGCTTCGATATTCAGCGTGCCGGGCTTCTGACTGATGAGGCTGTACATATCGGCCATCCACCAACCTTCGGGGGCGAAGCTGAGTACATGCTCGAAGCCGTTATCATCGATCGTATATCCTCTTAAAACACCCGACACTGTAAAGGCCGAATATTTGCAGATTTGGCCATCCTCCAGCAAAAACTCTTTACGCTTCAGTGTTTTTTCCTGCAAAAGCGATACAAAGTATTCTTTTTCTTCGGCAGTGAGGTTAATGTATTTGCCAATATTGTGCAGGATGAGATCGGTAGACATAAGGGTTTCTGAATATCTGACCAATATACAGAAACCTTGCGTAAACCTGTTTATGAAGCGGGCCGGTCAACCAGTAATCTGTTCCATTCCGGATGGCGCTTCAAGTAGGCTTGCACATACGGACAAAGCGGTACCAGTTTTAAATGGCGTGCTTCCATGTATTCAAACGTTTTGGTGACGATAGTTGCGGCCACGCCTTTGCCTTCCAGCTCAACAGGCGCTTCGGTATGGATGAGGTATACCTTGTCGCCCTTTGTTTTATAATCGATAAAAGCGCGGTAGCCTTCCACAAACAATTCGAAATTGTGAATAGGCTCGTTATTGATGAGTTGGATGTCTTCGTACATGGTTAAAGATATTAAATATCAATGTTTTTTAATAAAAACTATAGAGCTTACCCCTTATTTACGCAAGTGCGAATTGTACTGACAGTAGTGTTCCCCTAATTTAGGGGAATGCACAGGACAGTGCTTTAGCAGTAGCTTGAACAAGGGGTAAACTCTATAAATATTAATTCTTAAACACTAATTGATTTGCCAAATCAATCTCTTCCTGCGTAATAGTGTGCGGGCGGCCTTTGTAAATTTTCAGCGTTACATCGGCGTTTAACCCGGTGATCACTTTTACACTTTCATTTACACGGCTTACCGGTACGTGCGGATCAGGATCACCGGTTGTAATTAGTATAGGTGTGTTATTGAAATCACCTGCATAGTTTGCCAGGTTCAGTTCCTCCCCTATTAGGCCTCCGGTAAAGGCAATTGCACCACCGTATTGTTTTGCGTTACGGGTAATATACTCTAACGTTAAACAAGCCCCTTGTGAAAATCCTGCAAAATAGATTTTATTGGCAGGGATCCCATCGGCTTCTATCTGTTTAACCAATTGAGTTATCACACCTAAGGCCGAACTTAAAGCAGGCTCATTATCCTGAACCGGTGCCAGAAAGCTATACGGGTACCAGCTATGGTTAGTAGCTTGCGGTACGTAAATGGCAAAATCTGCAACATTAAACTCATTGGCGAGGCCAATCATATTGTGGGCGGTGCTACCGCGGCCGTGGAGCAGTATTAATGCTCCTTTGGCCTGTTGCGGTTTTGCCCCGGCTGTTATTATTTGATATTCGTGAGTGTACATGATCTGATTAATCTAATTTTGGTAATACTTTTACTAAAGCATTTCTGTGCTGCTCGTACTGTGCTGGCAATTTTAAGTTTAGGCCTAACTCTTCAACCGATTCATCTACTGCAAAACCAGGGTTATCAGTAGCAATTTCGAACAATACGCCTCCCGGTTCGCGGAAGTATAGTGAGTAGAAATAGTTACGGTCTATTTTCTCGGTGATGTTCATGCCCAGTGCAACAAGTTTCTCGCGGTACTGCATTAACACTTCTTCATTTTTAACCCTGAAGGCAACGTGGTGAACAGAACCTCCGGCTACATGGCCTGCAACTTCTCCGGCTACTTCAACCAGATCAACAATGGCTGCGTTATCAACCGCATCGGTAACAAAGCGGAAACGGTTTACATGTTGCTCCAGCAATTTGTATCCAAACACACCAGTTAAAATATCGGCAGTAGCCTGCATTTTGTTAGTAGTGATAGTGATACTGTGGAAGCCTTTGGTAGCGTTCTCTGCCTTAACTTCATCGGTTTCCCAAGGCAAACGTAAGTCTGGTGTTTTAGAGGCGATGAGTTCGAATTTCAAACCATCAGGGTCTAAAAAAGTTAGATAAGGCTCGCCAAATTTTTCGGCCACTTTGTTGTAGATCACGTTGCGTTCTTCGAAACGTTTCAACCAAAAGTCGAAGCTGCTTTCAGGCACAGAATAACCAATCTCGGTAACCTGGCGTGCGCCTCTCCTACCGATTTGAATATTTTCCCATGGGAAGAAAGTTAAGATAGTACCGGGGGTACCAACCTTGTCGCCATAGTAGAAGTGATATGTTTCAGGGTCGTCAAAATTCACAGTTTTTTTTACTATGTGCAGGCCCAGCGTTTTAGTATAAAAATCGAAGTTACGTTTGGCATTACCTGCTATTGCAGTGATGTGGTGTATGCCGTTTATTGAATTTTCCATTATCGTGTTTCCTTTTAAATTGTGGTGATGTTTTGTTTTGATGATACAAATGTACCCTACATTTAAAGGCCCGCACTTGATGTAGGACAAGAAGTAATGTGGAGGATTATTTTGTTGAGAGATGTTCAATATTTAAATATCAATAAAATTGATATTTAAATATTTTTTATTATCAATTATTTTATTTAATTTTGAATAGTTAAAATCAATATAATGAATGCAGCACAAAACATTATAGAAAAATTTGGCGGTCAAACCGAATTAGCTCAATTGATTGGCAAAGGGCAAAGCACAATTGCTCATTGGGCTAAAACAGGTTTAATCCCAGCAAAATGGAGAACACACCTTTTATCTTTAGCAGAACAAAAGGGCATCGATCTAACATCCGAGGATTTTGACTTATTACCTGATGATTTTCCTAATGTGAACTCTAATTTGCCAAAAGCAACGCATTACGGCGATTTACCATTAAACGGAATAACTCTTTCGGCTGCTGTTGTAGACGGAAAAAGGCTTCTCTCTGAAAGAAGCCTGGCAAACGCTTTTGGCATAAAAGGAGGAGGGGCATATTGGAGTAGAAAAAAAATTGATAGTACCGCAATTTTACCTGAATACTTATCGGCAAAATACCTTAAACCTTTCATAAATAGCGAATTAGAGCAAAGGTTAAATAACGCCGTCGAGTACATTTCTTTATCTGGTGTTAAGTCAAGAGGAATTGAAGCAACAGTTTTATCTGATATATGTGATGTTTATATTACAGCGAAAAAGTTCTTTGATAGTAAAGGCATGGAAGTTGAAAACCTTTCGTCAGTAGCTGATAACGCATACGGCCTATTAAAATCTTTTGCAAAAGTTGGGATAATAGCCTTGGTAGATGAAGCGACTGGTTATGAAAAGGAAAGAGAGAAAAACGAACTTCAAGCCTTTTTAAAGAAGTTTTTTGCAGAGGAGAAAGGTAAATTGATCTCCTTATATCCTGATGATTTTTTTGAGGCCGTGTTTAAAATGAAAGGGTATAGCTGGAAGGGCATAAACAACGGAAGAAAGCCACAATGGATAGGACACGTCATAAACAACGTAGTGTACAAAAGAATTGCTCCAATGGTTCTAAATGTATTACGAGAAAAAAATCCCGTGATAAACAAAAGAGGCTATCGCAGGTCTAAGCACACACAATGGATTGATGCCGAATACGGTCATAATAAACTAAAAGAGCATTTAACATTTGTAACTCTGTTAGCAAAAGCGTCTGGGTACAATTGGGACGTTTTTTTGTCCCTACTTGATAAGTCTCTACCAAAATTCAATAACGATGGCTCACAAACTTTGGAAATAGATTTTCCATCTAATAAATAAAAAAGGGCAATAAGCCCTTTAAAGATCGTCGTGCAGACGCAAGAAACAGCGGTGCAAATTATACACTGCTAACCTCGATAAACAGCCATCTCATGAGTGGTCCCTCATTAGGCGTAAGTGTTTATCGGGGATTTCTTGTTTAACAAAGTTACTAATTATTGTTAATTTATACATGGGAACAATCCTTTATCAATTAAAGAAGATTCTTCACTGCGTTCAGAATGACAAATTTGTTAAGGAGTGGTTCCTTTATCTTTTCGTCCTCCGTCCCTTTACAGGCGCTTTCACCACCGGCTCATTAATCTCAAAACTTCCCGGCAAACCTTCTGCAGCATTTTTACCGATCCATATTTTATATTTACCTGGGTCTGTTACCAGTTTCATAGCCTGGTTATGGTAGGCTAGATCGGCGGTATTTAAGGTGAATACAACATGCTGTTTCTGACCAGGGTTAAGGCTGATCTTCTTAAAACCTCTCAACTCTTTTACCGGGCGCACCACATCGCCAACCATTTGTTGCACATAAAGCTGTACCACATCGGTACCGGCATGCTCGCCAACATTGGCAATCTCTGCGGAAATTGTGATGTTATCGCCCATATTCAATACCGTTTTATCCTGTACCAAATGATAATAATCAAACATGGTATAACTCAAACCATATCCAAATGGATATTGCGGCAAATAACCTGCATCCAGATAATGCGAAGTATTACCCAGCGAACTTTGCCATGCCCCTACCGGGATGCTATCAATAGCCACGTAGTTTTGCTTATTGGCCGGCCGGCCGGTGTTGGTGTGGTTATAGTACAAAGGCTCCTGCGCACCTGTTTTAGGCCAGGTTACAGGTAAGCGGCCTTCGGGTGCGGCAATGCCTGCCAGCATATCGGCAATGGCTGGGCCGCCCATGGTACCGGGGTGCCAGGCCATTAAAACGGCATCAACCTTGTTTAAAACATTGCCTAAAGTAATTGGCCTGCCAGCCATAATTACCAGCACAATTGGTTTACCTTCCTGTTGCAGGGCGCTGATTAAACTATCCTGCGCACCCGGCAAGCCAATATCGGCCCGGCTATGTGCTTCGCCGGATAAGATAGATTCTTCTCCACCAAAAAACACAATCACATCGGCATCATGCGTTACTTTAACAGCTCGAGAAAAACCATCGGTACTGCGGTCGCGGCTAAACTTTAAACCTGGCGCATAAGATATATTATCCTTACCATACATGTTTTGCAGGGCAATTAATGGCGTTTGGGTGTCTTTGCTGTCGCCATCAAAAGTCCATGTACCTAACTGATCGTGCGGTGCATCTGCCAGCGGACCAATTACAGCTATCTTCTTCACTGTTTTGGCAAAAGGAAGCGTTACGTTATCATTCTTCAGTAATACTGCGCTTTCAATCGCAGCTTTCTTAGCAGCAGCTAAACTGGCATCGGTTAATATTACTTTGCCATCAGGCTGTTCGGTATATGGGTCGTCAAACAAACCTAAACGAAATTTCAACCTTAATACATCGCGCACCAATGTATTCAATTGTGTTATCGAAACCTTGCCACTGGCAACCAGCGCTTTCATATTTTTCTCATAGGTATTGCTGGCCATTTCCATATCCACACCTGCGTTGGCGGCTTTGGCGGCAGCATCGCTACTATCGCGGGCATAACCATGGGTGGTCATTTCTACCACACCGTTCCAGTCGCTTACCAGCATGCCGTCATATTTCCATTCGTTGCGCAAAATTCCTTTCAGTAAAGGCTGATTACCGGTAGCTGGCACGCCATTTAGATCATTAAACGAAGCCATAAATGTAGCAATGCCTGCATCTTTAGCTGCTTTAAATGGTTTCAGGTAAACATCATACAACATCTGCTGACCAATGGTAGCCGTGTTATAATCGCGGCCACCTTCGGCAGCACCGTAGCCCACAAAGTGTTTGGCGCAGGCAGCTATCGAGTTTGGTTTGGAAAGATCATCGCCCTGGAAACCCTTTACATAAGCCTTAGCCAATATAGATGACAGATAAGGATCCTCTCCCGGCGATTCTGCTATCCTACCCCAACGGGCATCACGGGCAATATCCAACATAGGCGCAAAAGTCCACCGCACACCTACCGACGAGGCCTCTACCGCAGCAATACGCGAACCCTGCTCCACAATATCAGCATCCCAGGTTGCCGCCTGTCCTAAAGGGATTGGGAAGATAGTTTTAAAACCATGAATAACATCCCGCGCAAAAATCAGCGGGATATGTCGCGGGCTTTCTTCAACAGCAATACGCTGCAGTTCGTTTACCTTATCAATATCAACCACATTAATTACCGAACCCGCCCTGCCTTCGCGTACCGCATTTTTTAAAGCCTCGGGCAATGGGCCTTTTACCCTGCTTGATGCTCCGCGTTGTGCTGTCTGGCCAATTTTGTCATCAAGCGTCATTTTAGCCATCAAGCTGTCAATGCGTTGCTCAATGGTTTTATGTACTGGCTGTTTTGGGGGGCGATTGCTAAAAGCACATAACCCAAGGGCAAGAGTGGTTATGGCAGCAGCATTCCATACTTTTCTGGTAAAAAATTCAGGCATTTGTTTAATGATATTCAGGGTAATGTTGATGTAGCGATAAATGTTTTGTAAAAATAGGTTAGGTCAGTAAAAACGCTGCTTCAAATTAACGGTTTTCAGCGCAAAATTACAGTGAAAATCAACTACATCGTTTGAGATATTGCTGTGATGTTTATTTTGGCATTTTTGATGTAACAAATCAACGTACTAAACATCAAACCATTATACGTTAATTAACTATCCCGATAGCTATCGGGAAAACAAACCTTTTATATATGAAATGGAATTTGCACTTTAAACGTAAACAAGCCGAAAACAAACCTAAGAAAAGCAAAACCCGTGAGTGGGCCGACGCGCTTCTGTTTGCCGTTGTAGCCTCTACCATAATCCGTGGATTGCTCTTTTCGGCCTACGCTATCCCATCAGCATCAATGGAAGGTTCGCTTTTAACAGGCGATTATTTGTTTGTGAGCAAGTTTAACTACGGCCCCCGGATGCCGATAACGCCTATATCGCTTCCGTTTTTAGAGCCAACTATCGGTAGTGTCAAAACCTATTGGAATGGGTTGCAATTTCCATATTATCGCCTACCGGGTTTGTCGCATCCTAAAAAAGGTGATGTAATCGTATTCAACCTGCCGTCTGATTCGATCAATAAACCGGTTGATATGAAAACCAGCTACATTAAACGTTGCCAGGCCGAACCGGGCGATGTACTGACCATTGTAAACACGCAAGTTTATATAAACGGCAAAGCTGCGCCCAATGCCCCGAAAGCGCAAACATCATACCTGGTAACTACCGATGGCCAGCAGATTAACCCGCAGGTAATGCACGATCTGCATATTGAGATTTACCAGCAATTAACCGATAACGATTTTATTATGATTATCCCAGTTGATAGTTATAAGGAATTTAAGAGTTATTCGATTATTAAAAACATTAAGCCTTATATGGACCCTGCCGGGCAATTTGATGCAGGCATATTCCCTCATAACGCCCTGTATAAATGGAACAATGATAACTTCGGCCCGCTTACCCTGCCTAAAAAAGGCTGGAAAGTTAAGCTGAATGATTCGACAGTTGCCTTATACAGCCGTGCTATTCAAAACTACGAAGGCAATAAATTAAGCCATGTTGGCAAGGCCTATTACATTAACGGCACCAAAGCCGATACCTATACTTTTAAACAGAACTACTACTGGATGATGGGCGATAACCGCCATAACAGCGAAGATTCGCGCGTTTGGGGTTATGTACCCGAAGAGAATATTGTTGGCAAAGCCATGATTACCTGGATGAGCATCGATAGTACTGAGAATTTGTTTAATAAAGTACGTTGGAATAGGATTTTGAAGAAGATTGAGTAGGTTTTAGTAACAGTGGTGAGTGGCAGTAGCAGTCATTTTTCACCATGTTACTCAATTAGTGGCAGTGGCGAGTGGCGGTAGCAGTCATTGCATCTCCAAAACGTCATTGCGAGGAACGAAGCAATCTCAGATCTATTATCACTATCTTAAATACAGCACAGTCGGTTTTCCATTAGGGATGGGTTGTGCTGTATTTACGTTAGTGGATGTACTTTTTTTTTTTCCGCAAAAAAGAAAGTACCAAAGAAAAAACTCGTGGCTGCTTTATTTTCTGTTAAAGTCAGTGCTCAGGCCAATGTTATGCTACCCGAAAATCAAAAGGCCACATGAGGACGGTTATTAACGGTATTGGTGGCAGTTTTACTTGAGATTTCTCATCGTCATCCAACTACTCACTTAATCAACCATTCACCACTCACTAAGAGCTTATTTCAATATCAACACCGGCTGCGTAGCATCATTATACAAACCTTCTGTAATGCTGTTATGGGTTAGGTTGTAGAAGAAGCTATGTTTACCCGGCAATGCTATGATTAAGTTAGCCTGGTGCTCATCGGCAAAAGTAGTTATGCCGCGCAGGATGTTTCTGTCTTGTACGTAGTAAACTTTGTAGTCAAAATTTTTCAATATCACACCCAATTTCTCTTCAACAATTCGGCGTTCCTCATCGGTTTCGTAAGGGTTTTTGCTGGCATCTACATTTAGCACCATTATTTCGGGGTGGAACCAGTTATAACGTTCTTCAATTGCGCCAATAAGCTCTGTATTTAATACCGCTTTAAAGTCAACCGCTAATACCACTTTATCAACCGGTTTATGCTGATAGGTTACCGGTACAATTAATACAGACACGGTACTGGTGCGGGCTATATTAATCAACAGCTTGTTGATACTGCTATGTTCAACATAAGTATTGCCATCACTGCCTGCAATAATCAGATTTGGCTTTTCCTGTTCGTTAATCTGTTTTATGGAGCGCACAATCGGCTCTTCGGTAATAGCAACCTGTACTTTTACTTTCTTATCCAGTAACTTAGTAAGCTTATCGCAAAGCCCGTCTACCACACCTTTTATACGGGTGCGTTCCCTATCCATATCTTCCTGACTTAGTTGTACAAAATCAGCCGAGGGAAGGTATTGCGTGTAAACAGAACTATAATAAGTAGATAATAAAATGATACGGTCAACCGGCGCATATTTGCAGAATTCGGCAGCGTAAGCAATAGTATTAGCCGCTGTAGCGGATGAATCGACAGGTATTAAAACAGTTTTCATGGTGTATATAGATTATAGACAGTTAGTAGCCGGCCATACTATGGGAGGTTGCCAACCATCTTGTTTATTAAATTCAAACAAGTGGTAAGATCATCGGCATCAATATCCTCGGTGGCAACGGTATACATTTCTGTTACCCAGGGATAAAGCTGTGCTTTTAAATTATTGGCTTCGTCGGTCAAGTAAATCAGTTTATTACGGCGGTCGTTCTCATCCTCTACCCGCTTCACCATATTACGTTTTACGAGATTATCGATCAGATAGGTCATGCTCGATTTATCCTTCAACGTTATATCGGCAATTTCCTGCTGGTTAATGCCATTTTTGCGCCACAGACATGAGAGTACTTCCAGCATTTCGAAGGTAAGGTTCATATTGTTTTCCTTCATCCTTAGCTGTATGGTTTGGCGCGATTTATTGCGCATCTCCTGCATGGCCCGCCCCAATTCTATCGCTAATTCTGCTTTATTTACTGTTGCCATTTTTCAGGATTTAATGAGCTGCATCTGCAAGGTTTACTTTGGCTTTGCTTCGTTTTATAAATATCAGCACAATAGGCACACAAACCAAAAACATAACGCCCACCCATAAAAAAACATCCATATATGACAGTAGCGTGGCTTGTTTGGTAACCGCGCCATCCAGCATGGCATAAGCCGTTTGCCGGGCAGTAATACTATCTAAGCCGTTGTGGCGTGAACTTGCTGTCATTTGCGCTACCCGCTGCTGTACACTTAAACTGTTAACATCCAGATGCGACACCAATGTATTGCGGTGCACCTGTGTTTGCCGCGATACAAACGTAGAGATCAAGGCCACACCGAACGAACCACCCAATTGCCGCATCATTCCCGAGAATGCCGCTCCCTGGCCAATCTCTGGTCCCTTTAAGGTGGATAACGACATCGTGCTCACCGGTACAGAAAGCAAGCCTAAACCAAACCCGCGGATAATCAAGATCCAAAAGAAATCGCCGCTACTGGTGAATGGAGTCAGAATAGTGTATGATAAATAACTATAAACAAAGAATACCGTCATCCCTATGGCAATCAGATACTTCTGAGGGATGCCTTTCTGTATTAAAATCGCCACCACCGGCATCATCACAGCCACAAACAAAGTGCTTGGCAATTGCAGCATACCCGATTGCTGGGCCGTCCATCCCAATAGAGACTGGGTATATAAGGGTATCACAAAGGTCGACCCAAACAGCCCTAAACCCATAATAAAGGATAATAATACCCCTATCCGCAGGTTTCCGTTCTTGAGTACGCGTAGATTTACGATGGGATATTTATACGATAACTCTCGCCAGATGAAGAGATATAAACCAAGGAAAGCCGTAACACATAATACAATGATGGCTTTACTGCTAAACCAATCGTCCTCCTGCCCCTTCTCTAACACATATTGCAGGGACGAGATGCCTACGGTAAGCAGACCGATCCCCCACCAGTCAACCTGGCTGGCTGGTCGCTTCTCTTCATATTGAGGGCTCCGCACGTATTGCAGCGTAAGTAAGGTTGCAATGATACCTACCGGGATGTTAATGTAAAATATAAACGGCCACGAATAATTATCAACAATATAACCACCCAGCGGCGGTCCAAGTGTTGGGCCAACAATTACGCCCAATGTATAAATTGCTTGCGCCATGGCACGTTTTTCAGTCGGCCAGCTTTCGGTAATAATGGTTTGCGATGTTACCAATAGTGCGCCTCCGCCCATTCCTTGTAAAAAACGGAAGATCACCAGTTCCCAGATATTATGGGCATTACCGCATAAAAAAGAACAAACAGTAAATATAACAACCGAGGCAGCAAAGTAATTTCGACGGCCAAACTGCTGGGAGAGCCAGCTGGTCATGGGTACAATGATTACGTTGGCCAGTGAATAAGCTGTAATAACCCAGCTAATCTCATTCAAGGTAGCGCCAAGGTTACCCCGCATATCATTTAAGGCAACGTTAACAATGGTGGTATCAATAATCTCTAACAGGGCGCAAAAAACGGCGGTGATAGTTATAATGATTCGCCTCGGCCCGTATTCAACTAAAGATTGTGCTTGCATATATTATTAGTAGTAATATGCAAAGTTAAATAATTGATAGTTTGAATTCAAACCAATATTTAACGAATTTACATTTCTACTACATGGCGTATTGTCCGGTATAAACAACTCACACCATCAACATAATCAACCACTTAACCAATATATTTTAGTTTAAAAAATTAAAATACTGTTAATATATTTCACCCATAGTAAAATAAGCCCGTTATTAATGCGTACCTTGCGCACTTATTAAAAATAATACAATGCAAAAAGAAGGAACAGTAAAGTTCTACGATACCACTAAAGGTTTCGGCTTTATTTCACAAAGCGAAAACAGAAATGATGTTTTCGTTCACTCAACTGGCTTAATCGACGAAATCCGTGAAAACGACAAAGTTTCTTTCGATATCGAAGAAGGCAGAAAAGGACCAAATGCGGTAAATGTTAAAGTAATCTAAGAAATACTATAAATTTAATCGTGAGCACTTGCCTAACCGGCAGGTGCTTTTTGTTTATAAAAAAATTAAAACCAACAGTAAAATATGGCAAAATCCCAGGCAACCTTCATGAAAAAACAACTCGAAAAAAACCGTCAGAAAAAGAAGGAAGATAAAGAGTATCGTAAACAACAGCGCCAGGAAAACGCTACAGGAGGTGATCTGGAAAGTATGATGGCTTATGTTAATGAATTTGGCGAAATTGTATCAACCCCGCCCGAACCCCAAAAAACTAATATCCCCGGTTAAGCAATTAACCCATAAAAATCCAATAGTGCTTTGATTCGAGTTATCTTTCAATCAGCTATTGGATTTCTTTTTTAACCTATTCTGTATTGAAACACTGCGCATAGAGCCCTACCCACCATACTTCGACGGAGCTCAGTATGACATCCCCTTTTTCTAAAAACTCGCCATTGTTGGTGTTGTCACCAACAATAATATACTATATGTAAGCATGGATGTTGGTGGTGACAACAACGGCGCTGAACCGTTCTGACTTTCTTTCCATTTGTCATTCCGAGGTACGAGGAATCTTCTTCGCCCTGAATTTGCGCCGATCCTAACTCACTAATTCAAAACTCACCACTCACTAACTCATTTGGGCGTTCCCTCCGGTCGGGCTTTACGCTCATACTGCACAGGCATTATCCGCCGATAGGCGGACGGTATCCGCTCCAATCCCTAACGCGAGCTGAAGGTTCCTATTCACTAACTCACAACTCACTCCTTCACTCATTATTCCCCCCCTACTCACTCATTCACAACTCACCATTCACAACCTTGTTAAAATAGTACAATCATTTGTTTATTTAGCACAAGTACAGCGCGTATTACATTATTACTTTTAGCCTCTAACTAATTGTTTTTTATACCAATTACTATTTCGCAAAAGTGTAATTAAGACACAATGAAGGTTTCACAATTGGATATCAACACATTAGTTAAACAATTACACCTGTAAAAATTAGATATGAGAAAAAGAGTTTCCGGGTACATCTTCTGCGGTGTTTTACTTTTGGGCGGTGGCGCTGTTAATGCACAAAGTAAATCAGCCGGTAGTACTGATGCTAAAATTTCGGCCATCATCAAAAAGCTGACCCTCGAAGAAAAAATAGCAATGGTGCACGCCAACGGACTATTTTCATCGGCAGGTGTTAAGCGTTTAGGTATTCCCGACCTGGTGAGCGATGACGGCCCATTAGGCGTACGCGAAGAAGTTAAACCCGGCTGGGGATCGGCCAATTTACTGACCGACTCTGCTACCTTTTTCCCCAACGGCTCGGCTTTAGCAGCCACCTGGAATCCCGAACTGGCCTACCGTTACGGCCACGATATGGGCGAAGAAGCCCGTGCCCGCAATAAACAGGTGATGCTGGCCCCGGCTTTTAATATTGCACGTACCCCGCTTTGCGGCCGTACCTACGAGTATTATTCTGAAGATCCGTATTTAAATGCGCGACTGGCTGTTGCATCTGTACATGGTATCCAAAGCCAGCACGTGGCTGCCTGCGTTAAACACTTTGCTGTAAACAACCAGGAAGTAGAGCGCGACCATGTAAGCGTAAACATCGACGAACGTGTCCTGCGCGAAATATACCTACCTGCTTTCAAGGCTTCAATTACCGAAGGCGGTGCATGGACGATCATGTCGGCCTATAATAAAGTTCGTGGGGTGTATTGTTCAGAGAATGACTACCTGTTGAAGAAGATCTTAAAAGGCGAATGGAAATTTAAAGGTTTAGTAATGAGCGACTGGGGCGGCACACACAGTACCGTAGCCGCTGCTAACAATGGCCTCGATCTGGAAATGGGTTCGGGCGAAAAATATGATAAGTACTATTTCGCCACAGCCCTGCTCGATTCTGTTAAGGCAGGCAAAGTTACCGTAGCTACTATCGATGCAAAAGTACGCCGCATTTTATGGGTTATGTACCAAACTTCTTTAAGCGCAAACCAACCGAAAGGCAGCATGGCTACCCCGGCGCATAGCAAAACCGCTTACGAAATTGCTTCAGAATCAATCGTATTATTGAAAAACGATAAGCACTTATTGCCTTTAAACACATCAGGCATTAAAAGCATTGCCGTGATTGGTGATAATGCCACTCACACTTTCCACCTTGGAGGCTTTGGTGCTGGTGTTAAAGCTAAATATGAAATTAACGCACTGACCGGTTTAAAAAACAGGTTGGGTAGCAGCGTTAATATCAAATTTGCGCAAGGCTATTCGGGCGTTTATCACCCGACTAAAGAAAACCATAATGGTGATGATTACAACCATTCAGACCCAGCCATGGTAAGCGAAGCTGTTGCTGCTGCAAAATCAACCGATATGGCTATCCTTTTTGTTGGTGGCAACCGTGATTACGAAAGTGAAGGCCGCGACCGTAAAGATCTGTCATTACCTTTCGGTGAGCAAACTTTGATCGATGCGGTTACCGCTGCTAACCCAAATACCATTGTAGTAGTTGTTGGCGGTGCACCTTATGATATCGGCGCTATTAAAAAGAACAACCACACCATTGTATGGTCGTGGTATAATGGTTCTGAGAATGGCAATGCTTTGGCCGATGTACTGCTGGGCAAAATTAACCCATCGGGTAAATTGCCATTTACCTTCCCGGCTTCACTGGGCGATTCTCCGGCGCATGCCTTAAATGCCTATCCTGGCAATGATTTAAAGGTTGATTATAAAGAAGGCATCCTGGTAGGCTACCGTTGGTTCGATACCAAAAACATTGATCCATTATATCCGTTTGGTTATGGTTTATCATATACCAATTATGATTATGATGGCTTGTATGCTGATAGGGCAACTTATAAATCAACAGATAATATTACTGCTACGGTTAAGGTAAAAAACACCGGTAAGTATGCGGGTAAAGAAACCGTGCAGTTGTATGTCCACAAATCAGGCTCTAAGGTTGATCGTGCAGAAAAAGAACTTAAAGCCTTTAAAAAAGTATGGATAGCAGCCGGGCAAACTGCTACAGTAACGCTTAAAATACCAGCTAAAGATTTAGCTTATTTTGATGCAACAGCTATGAAATGGGTTGTTGAACCGGGCAAGTATAAATTGCTGGCGGGTACATCATCAAAAGATATTAAAAAAGAAACCACAATAAACATCAATTAATAATAATCAACTAAATCTCTCAAAAGTCCTCTGGTTAATTCCGGAGGGCTTTTTTTGTGGAATTGAGTGTCGACGCCGGGTCATATTCAATTGCCACGCAGTTGCAGTATCTAATTAAATAATATATATTATAGCTTTGTAATATACCGTGAAATTAAATGTTATCTGAGCCATCATACCTGGCCGCCCGAATGGTGGCCTCAACCATAGAATCGCACTTTGCAAAGCACCTTAATGAGGCGCGCAAAATGGGTAAAAGAAACCTGGCTACACAGCCGCCAATACATATTATTGAGGCTATTATTGATGCTGCTTTCTGGGCCAGTTTACAACGCGAAGAAGGGCATTCACCCAAAATTTCAATCGCATTATTACACCCCGATCAGGCTGACAGACCGTTGCGCTTTGGCCGTAAACTAAGGTTAACTCCGCACAATCTTAACAAACTCTCTCCCGCTGTCGAAAATCCCGGCATACATCTGGCTGTTTGGAACGATGGCGACGATATGTATATCTGGGGAACCACGCATGGTATCCCACACATTTGTTTTGTACTCGAAGTTATTGAACCCGGCCTGGTGGTAATTAAACACAGCCGCGTTGATGGCTTCGGCAAGTTTGTAAACATAGCCATATTAAAAGGCGATAAAATTAAGATTGTTGACGAAAGCAATGCCAACACATCCGGCGACTTCCCAGATCTGATGGCATCTTTAATGGGTATGCCACTACCTTCCTACTTATCCAACTCTGTAAATGTTTGGGTTGAGCTGGCTGCCTCTATGCGTTCGCACCAGCGCGGCGGTATTGTGCTGGTGGTACCTAATAATTCTGACGAGTGGCGTAAATCAATCGTAAAACCTATCAGCTATCCGGTTGAGCCACCCTACACCGTGGTTAAAGAACTCGTTGAGCAAGACCATAGCCACCGCAACAAACTCGAATGGCAAGAACGTTTATTACAGGGAATCGAAATTATTGGCGGCTTTACCGCCGTTGATGGCGCTACCGTAGTAACCCAGGATCATGAGTTACTAGCCTTCGGTGCTAAAATCGCCCGCGCCACTGATAATACCATTGAAGAAATTGTAGTTACCGAACCCACAATTGATTCTACTGCCTGCCGTATGCATCCTGCCCAAAATGGCGGAACGCGTCACCTGGCTGCAGCGCAGTTTGTATATGACCAGCACGATGCCATTGCCTTAGTAGCCTCACAAGACGGCAACTTCACCATCTTTGCCTGGAACAAAAAACTTGAAATGGTGCACGCACACCGGATTGATATTTTGTTGCTGTAGAAGAAACAAAGTATTAAAAGGTATTAAAGAGAGCAACCGTAAATACACTCTTTTTGCGGCATTAGGGCTGTTCGGGTAGTACAGGCAAAGCCCCACCACTACCTTAAAAAGAACAGAACGTAGCCGCTGTTTTCTTTTTTGGTTCTTTTATTCTTTTCAAAAAGAAAAAAGAACATCCACTAACACTAATAACTGATTTACCTATCCTAACAGAGATCAGGCAGACTGAGAACTCACAAGCCCCCAAATTACTCCATAGCCGGCATCCCGTAAGCAATCCATTCCTCCTTTGATGGGCCATATAAACCCGGAACGGATAAGCCAAGCATGCGCATAATAATCGTCATCTGGCTGCGGTGGTGTGCCTCGTGGCCGATGAGGATAGAGAGGATATTTCCCTTTTTCCAGTTTTCGCCGTACATGGGAACTTCGTCCTCTAAAGATGAATCTGTCCACTTGCTTGGCACGGTTTGGGCCAGTAATGCGCTGTTTCGCTTGTAGGCTTCAATGATCTCTGTAAATGTGGCCGGGATCGGTTGATCTTCAAGCGGGTCGCTTTCAAATAAACCTGCTTTTGAGCCCATTTCTGTAATAGTATGGGTAATATGCCAGGCCAAACGCTCGAGCGAGCGCACATTTTCATTAATTTTTTGTGATTTGGTTTCTTCCGTTATTTCAGAAAAAATCTTGACGGTATTGCTCTCTTCGTTTTTCCAATCGTTGAGAAAGTCCTGAATATGACGGTACATAGCTTGCGAATAATTAGATTACAAATATTAAAAAATGCCGTCGAAGTTTAGCTTATTAATTAAAATTTTGCTGTTCTAACTTTTAATCAATATACAAAATATTATACCTATATTTCTTTGTTGTACATTTGTAAGTTGTTATAGTATAAAATGCTGTCAAAAAAAACCAAATACGCGATTAAAGCACTGGTAATTCTGGGTAAAAATGCTGATCAGCCGCCTATGCAGATCTCAAAAATTGCCGAACTGGAAAAAATACCAAAAAAGTTTCTTGAACAAATACTACTGGAGCTTCGAAACTCTGGTTATCTGTACAGCAAAAAAGGCGCGGGCGGCGGCTACAGCCTCAACAAAGACCCCAAAGACATTTACCTGGTAAGTATTATGCGTATTACGGACGGCCCCATTGCTATGGTGCCTTGTGCTAGCTTAAACTTTTACCATCGTTGTGATGAATGCCACCAGGAAACTACCTGTGGTATAAGGGATGTGTTTATTGAGGTACGTGATGCTACGCTGAAAATTCTTTCGGAAACCAGCATTGCCGATGTTATTGCACGCGAAAGCGGGCTTACCCTCATTCAATAAAAAAAGTCATCTGAAAAACATTTAGTAAAATTTTCAAATAATTACTACTTATTCCCTATAGTATATATATATTTGGGATATAATAACGATGAAAATTAATTATACACTTACAAACGCTTTTATTTATTGCTGTATTTGCAGGCGATGATAATGGCTGTTGCTGTATAATTTAGATGATATACGCCTCTTCAGCCGCAGCAGAAGGGGCTTTTTTATAACAATATTAATTTGCTGACATGCAAAGTTTCAGAACAGAACTGGAAAATCCGATAGTTGAAAAAGACATTATAGACCTAGAACGAAAGATCCGTGCGTTTCGCGAAGGCAAAATCCACGACGAAAAATTCAGGAGTTTGCGTTTGGCACGCGGTGTTTACGGCCAGCGCCAGCCGGGTGTGCAAATGGTGCGTATCAAACTGCCTTTCGGTAAGGTAACCTTTAAACAACTATTGCGCATTGCCGACATATCTGACCAGTACGGCAGCAGCAACCTGCACTTAACCACCCGCCAGGATATCCAGATACACTACGTAAGCCTTGACCGCACCCCACAACTTTGGGCAGAACTGGAGCAGGACGAAATCACTTTGCGCGAGGCCTGCGGAAATACCGTGCGTAACGTAACTGCATCGGCAACTTCGGGCATCGACCCATTGGAACCCTTTGATGTATCGCCTTACGCACACGCCACTTTCGAATACTTTTTGCGTAACCCCATCTGTCAGGATATGGGCCGTAAATTCAAAATAGCTTTTTCGTCAAGCGAAGCTGATACTGCTTTCTCTTACATTCACGATCTGGGTTTTATCCCGAAACTGAAAGAAGACGGTAGCCGTGGTTTTAAAGTTTTATTGGGTGGCGGCCTTGGCGCGCAACCTGCTTTAGCCCATGCGGTAGAAGAGTTTTTGCCCGAGGATGAGCTAATCCCGTACATCGAAGCTATCATCCGTGTGTTCGACCGTAATGGCGAACGTACCAACCGTAATAAAGCCCGTTTAAAATTCCTGATCCAAAAGATTGGTTTAGAGGAATTATTGAACCTGGCTTCGATAGAAAAAACGGCTAACAAGGTTAAAAGCCTTAAAGTTAACAGAGATACAATCAGCCAACCCCAGCCACCACAAATAGCTGAAAATTTGCTGGCGGTTGAAGATCTAAAAAATCCGCTCCGTTACGAGCAATGGTTAAACACTAATGTTTTTGCGCAAAAGCAAACAGGTTTTTATGGCGTGTTTGTAAAAGTACCTGTGGGCGATATTCCATCAAACGTAGCACGCCAATTGGTTGATGCCATCAGCCCTTATGTGGCTGATGAGATCCGCATCACTCAAAACCAGGGATTAATGCTGAAATACGCACGCAAAGAATCATTACCTGCACTTTATGAAGCTTTAGAAAATATTGATCTGGCTGCTCCGGGTTTCGATAGCGTAGCCGATGTAACCACTTGCCCTGGTACCGATACCTGTAACCTGGGAATCTCTAACAGTATGACTTTATCTAAAGTGTTAGAGGATGTGATCTATAATGAATACGAAAGTTTGATCTACAACCGCGAGATCAAGATTAAAATCAGCGGCTGCATGAACTCATGTGGTCAGCATGGTTTAGCGCATATTGGGTTTCACGGCAGCTCATTAAAAGCAGGTAAAGCCGTGTTACCATCTGTACAAGTATTGTTAGGTGGCGGTACTGTTGGCAACGGCTTTGGCCGTGCGGCTGATAAGGTAATTAAAGTACCGGCTAAACGCGCTACGCATGTACTGAGAGCGGTATTAGATGATTTTCAAAAGAACTCGATTGCCGATGAAACTTTTCACGGATACTATGACCGTTTCGGTAAAGATTATTTCTACCAGCTATTAAAACCACTGGCTGATTTAACTACCCTAACCGACGATGAGTTTGTAGACTGGGGGCACGTAGAAACCTTTGCAACCGCCATTGGCGTTGGCGAATGTGCTGGTGTGGTAATCGACTTAGTAGCTACCCTCCTATTCGAAACCGACGAAAAATTAGGATGGGCTAACGAAGCTTATAACGAAGGCCGCTGGGCTGATGCCATTTACCATAGCTACAACGTAATGGTGAGCAGTGCCAAAGCTTTGTTACTGCAAAAAAACATCAACATGAGTACCCAAACAGGTATCATCAAAGAGTTCGACGTAAATTATGTCGACACTAAAGAAATAGAATTACAAAGCAGCTTTAGCGAGCTGATTTTACAGATTAACCAAAACGAACCATCGCAGGAGTTTGCTACCCGCTACAAAGCCGAAGCAACTTCATTTTTAGATGGTATTAAAGCAAAAAGAGAGGCATTAGTATAACCATGATACAAACCCAAACTAAAACAGCCGTTAAAGAACCACGCATTACACTGGTAGGCGCTGGTCCGGGCGATGTCGAGCTGATAACGCTTAAAGGCGTTAAAGCCCTACAAACTGCCGATGTGGTATTGTATGATGCCCTGGTGAATAACGAATTGCTGGACTTTGCCCCAGCCCATGCACACAAAGTATATGTAGGTAAACGTTCGGGCGATCATTCATACTCGCAGGATGCGGTTAACAAACTGATGATTGATTATGCTATCAATTATGGCCATGTAGTCCGCTTAAAAGGCGGCGACCCGTTTGTATTTGGCCGTGGTTATGAGGAATTGGATTTTGCGGCTTCTTACAGTATCCCGGCACAAGTTATTCCGGGGATTTCAAGTTCTATCTCCGTACCGGGCTTGCAGAACATCCCGGTTACGCATCGCGGTTTAAGTGAAAGCTTTTGGGTGGTAACCGGTACTACGGCAAACGGCCAGATTTCAAGTGATCTTTATGAAGCAGCCCGTACCAAAGCAACTGTTGTTGTTTTAATGGGCGTACATAAATTGGCCGAAATTGTTGAAATTTATAAAAAAGAAGGCAAAAACAGACTACCGGTTGCGGTAATACAAAGCGGATCGACCACCGAAGAAAAAGTGGCCATTGGCGTTGTTGATACCATTGTTGAAGTAGTTGCAGAAAATAAAATTAAGGCACCGGCACTGATTGTGTTGGGCGATGTGGTATCACTGCACCCTAAGTTTTCACCTATCAGGGAATTTTATGACATTGTTGCCCAGGAATAATAGTTTGAACACATTGAGCGAAGAAAAAACATCAGCAGGAAATCAATTGTTCCCTGTTTTTTTAAAGCTGAATGAATTGCATACGGTTGTAATTGGCGCAGGTAATGTTGGTTTAGAAAAACTGACTGCCTTGCTCAAAAATAGTCCGCTTGCAAAGGTGACGGTTATTGCCTTAAAGGTGTCCACAGAAGTATATCTGTTGGCTACCGAAAACCCAACCATAACCATCCGCGAAAAGCAATTTGAAGAGGATGATCTGGATACAGCCGACCTGGTAATTGCGGCTACTGATGATAATATTTTAAACGCCATTATACGCCAGGCTGCGCATGATCGTAACCTGCTGATTAACGTCGCTGATAAACCTTCGCTTTGTGATTTTTACTTGGGTTCTATCGTGCAAAAAGGCGATCTGAAAATTGCGATCTCGACCAACGGCAAATCGCCAACTGTGGCTAAACGTTTGAAGGAAGTTTTAAACGAAGGACTGCCCGAAGAAATTGATACTACCCTGCAACAGCTTAGTACTTTACGAGATTCATTAAAGGGAGATTTTACCACCAAGGTTAAAAAGCTAAACGAGGTAACCTCTGTACTGGTTAAGCCTAAACAACAGTCCGAATTTAAAAACCTTTTCCGCTGGATTATCTGGGGAACCATTGTGGCTTCAATCGCCATTGTGGTATCCATTTTATGGTCACGCGATGCAGATTTTAAAAGCTTTTTACAGAACATCAATCCTATATTCTATTACTTTTTAGGTGCAGGTTTTGTGTTTGCTTTTATTGATGGTGCTATCGGCATGTCGTACGGTGTTACTTCAACCACGTTCTCCTTATCAATGGGCATCCCTCCTGCTACGGCAAGTATGGGTGTTCATTTATCAGAAATTTTGAGCAACGGTATTGCCGGTTGGATGCATTACCGCATGAATAATATTAACTGGAAGCTATTCTGGTTACTGCTTATTCCGGGTATTATTGGTGCCATGGCAGGTGCTTACTTAATTTCATCGTTAGAGCATTATGCACAGTATACCAAGCCTTTAGTATCCTTATATACCTTAATTTTAGGTATCGTCATCTTCCGCAAAGCTTTAGATCTGAAAGCCAAAAGAAAATCAGGCAAAATTAAAAACATCCGCTTTTTAGGTTTTGGTGGTGGTTTTATTGATGCTGTTGGCGGCGGAGGCTGGGGTTCAATCGTGCTATCATCACTGATAGCCGGTGGGCGTAATCCTCGTTTTTCATTGGGTACTGTCAAGCTATCAAGGTTCTTTATAGCCTTAATGAGTTCGCTTACTTTTATTGCCATGCTCAACGGCGCCCATTGGGAGTCTGTTGCAGGTTTGGTATTAGGTAGCGCACTGGCTTCGCCTATTGCGGCAAGGATCTCTAACAAGATCTCGACCAAAGCCATTATGATGTCGGTTGCTGTAATTGTGGTACTCATCAGTTTAAAGAGTATCATCAATTTTGTACTAAAGGTTATTTAAGAAATGAGTAAAGTTCCCGAACATATTAAACAACACACTGAAGGCCTCGGCCCGGTAGAAGCTTTGGCTAACCTGGCTGCGCTTTTCCCTGGTGAGATTATCTTTTCTACCAGTTTCGGCTGGGAAGATCAGGCGATAACGCACATGATCTTCAAAAATAACCTACCTATTAAGGTATTTACTTTAGAAACCGGTCGATTGTTCCCCGAAACTTATTACGTGTGGAACCGTACACTGGAAATGTATGGCAAACCAATCCATGCCTATTATCCGCAGCACGAAGCTTTGCAGCGAATGGTGGATGCTAAGGGTCCCAACTCGTTTTATGAATCGGTTGAGAACCGGAAAGAGTGTTGTAATATTCGCAAAATCGAACCATTAAAACGCGCCTTGGCTGGCAATAAGTTGTGGATTACAGGCATCCGAGCCGATCAATCTGCCAACCGCCAGTTTATGGAGCCGATTGAGTGGGATGATTCAAATCAAATTGTTAAATTTCATCCGATATATAACTGGTCGCTTGACGATGTTAAGGAATATATAAACGTAAATAATATACCATACAATGTACTGCACGATCGTGGTTTCCCCAGCATAGGCTGCGCACCATGTACCCGTGCCGTACAACCCGGCGAAGACTTTAGGGCTGGCCGCTGGTGGTGGGAAGATCAATCGAAGAAAGAATGTGGGCTGCATGTTGGCCATGATAATAATTTAATAACAAATGAGTAAGTACAACCTGGATTACCTGGACGAGCTTGAGGCAGAGGCGATCTATATTTTACGCGAGGTTGCAGGCCAGTTTGAGAAACCTGCGCTTTTATTTTCAGGAGGTAAAGATTCTATAACACTGGTGCACCTGGCCCAAAAAGCATTTCGCCCCGGTAAGTTCCCATTTCCGCTGGTGCATATCGATACCGGCCATAACTTTCAGGAAACAATTGACTACCGCGATGATATGATTAAACGTATTGGCGAAAAGCTGATTGTTGGTTATGTGCAGGATGATATTGATAACGGCAACGTGGTGGAGCAAAAAGGTAAAAACGCGAGCCGTAATGCTTTGCAAACCGTTACCCTGCTAAACACCATTGCCAAGCACCAGTTTGATGCTTGTATTGGTGGCGCACGCCGCGATGAGGAAAAAGCCCGCGCTAAGGAACGCATCTTCTCGGTACGTGACGAATTCGGTCAATGGGATCCAAAACGCCAGCGCCCCGAGCTTTGGAACATCTTTAACGGTAAAATTAACAAAGGCGAAAACGTACGCGTGTTCCCGATCAGTAATTGGACGGAGTTGGATGTATGGAATTATATCCGTCGCGAAAACATCCCTTTGCCTACTATTTACTTTGCACATCAGCGCGATTGCATTACCCGGAACGGTCAGCTAATGGCAGCATCCGAGTTCCTGAACATGGATAGCGAGGATGTAGTTGAAAACCGTAACGTGCGTTTCCGCACCGTGGGCGACATGACCTGTACTGCCGCTGTAGAATCATACGCATTTGAAATTGACGATATTATTAACGAAATAAGTGCCTCTAAAATAAGCGAACGTGGTGCGCGCATGGACGACAAAGTGTCTGAAGCTGCCATGGAAGACCGCAAGAAAGGAGGCTATTTTTAATGGAAATACTAAAATTTATTACTGCCGGTAGTGTCGACGATGGCAAGAGCACATTGATTGGTCGACTATTGTACGATAGTGAATCTATTCTGGCCGATCAACTCGAAGCCCTGCAAAGCTCGAATCGTAAAAATGACGATGGCACCATCGATCTGGCCATCCTGACCGACGGTCTCAAAGCCGAGCGCGAGCAAGGTATTACCATTGATGTGGCCTACAAATACTTCCAGACCGAGAAACGTAAGTTTATCATTGCTGATGCACCCGGCCACATCCAGTACACCCGTAATATGGTTACCGGTGCATCAAATTCAAACTTGGCTATTATTTTGATAGATGCCCGTAAAGGGGTTATCGAGCAAACTATTCGCCACTCATTTTTGGTGTCGCTGTTAGGATTACCGCAAGTAGTGGTAGCCGTGAACAAGATGGACATGATTGATTTTTCTGAAGATCGTTTTAATGAGATCGTTAAGGATTATCAGCAGTTAGCAGCCAAGGTTGGCTTAAGTAACATCACCTATATCCCGGTTAGTGCACTTAAAGGCGATAACATTGTTAATCCATCAAAAAATATGGACTGGTACAACGGCAAAAGTCTGCTTGATCACTTGGAGACGGTAGAAATTGCCATTGATGCCAACGTTGCTCATGCTTACCTGCCTGTACAATGGGTCGTTCGTCCACAAACAGATGAATTACATGATTATCGTGGTTATGCTGGCCGAATCCTGAGTGGCTCATTAAGAGTTAACGATAAAGTAACCGTGTTGCCATCAGGCTTCACCTCTACTGTTGAGCACATCGAACTATTAGATAAACAATTTGAAGAAGCCGGTGCAGGTTTATCAGTAACCGTTAGATTGAAAGACGATATTGATATTAGCCGTGGCGATATTTTAGTGAGCAGCGCCTTAAAACCACAAGTGTCGCAATTAATTGAAGCCGATTTATGCTGGATGGATACCCGCGCATTGGATACTTCGCTTACTTATTTAATTCAGCATAATAGCAAGGTTACTAAAGCACGTATCCAGGAGATATTATATAAAGTAAACATCAACACTTTAGAAAAAGAAGATGGTGAAGAATTTAAGCTGAACGATATCGGTCGCGTCATCATCAAAACTGCCGATCCTTTAGTGTTTGATCTTTATCAAAATAATAAGAACAGCGGGGGCGCTATCATTATCGATAGCCGTACCAATGTAACCGTAGGGGCTTTAATGCTTCGCGCAAACGCGGATTAATAACCAAAATCATATCATTCTAAAACAACAAAAGCCCCGACGATTGCCGGGGCTTTTTGCGTTAATGCGTTTTACATTGGAACGGAAGTTGCTGCTATTTAATACCCTAATTTGTTTTTACCTATAAATAATTAAATTTGTTCTTTTTGTAAAAACCCCAGTTAAATTAATGAACCTGAATACAGAAGTTACAACCGTTCCTGAACTGCTTAGAAACGTTGTAAAAAACATTCATCCGGATACGCATACTTTCTTAATTGATAAGGTAAAGGATAGCTGGCAGGAAATATCCTACCGGGAAACGCTGGATAATGCCGATGCGATATCGGCCTGGTTTCTTAACATTGGGATTAAAAAAGGCGACCGCTTAGGCCTGCTAATTGATAACGGCCCCGATTATATTTATTACGACCAGGCTTTACAGCAAATTGGCGCTGTAAATACTTCGATATACCCTACACTTACCGAGGCTGAGGTTGAATATATTCTGAACGATTCGGGCTCGAAAACTATTTTGGTGGGCAATCCTTTTTTGTTCCGCAAGGTATTAAAGGTGGCTAATAATTGCCCGGCGCTAATCCGTATCATTCCTGCTTTCGACGATTTCGAAAAATATACCGAGAACCTGAATTTAACCGCTGGTGTAGTGAGTTTTGCAGAGGTTATTGCCGAAGGTAAAACGCTGGTTGATCAATACAAACTCACCATCAACATTGCCCGCGAAGCTATTTTGCCGTCTGATCTTTCGTGCTTAATTTATACTTCGGGCACCACAGGTACGCCCAAAGGTGTAATGCTTACACATAGCAACTTTGTGGAAACCATCCGTGATGCGCTGGAGCAAATCTGGAACGTGGATGAGAACGATTTATTCCTTTCATTCTTGCCACTATCGCACGTGTTTGAGCGTTGTGCTACATACTATATCTGTTGCGGTGCGGGCTGTAAAATAGCTTTTGCACAAAGTTTGGAGTTGCTGGCCAAAAACCTGATGGAGGTTAAACCTACCATTATGAATTGCGTGCCGCGATTATTAGAACGCATCCACGATAAGGCCAACAAAAACGGCATGAGTGCAGGCGGCGTAAAAACCAAAATATTTACCTGGGCGATGGAAATTGGCCAGAAATATCGCCAGGCAAAAGAGAGCGGCAAAAAGCCAGGCTTTATATTAGCCCGGGAATATAAGATTGCGCACAAATTGGTATTCAGTAAGATCATCGAAAAAACCGGTGGCCGCTTAAAATTCCTGATCTCGGGTGGTGGCGCCTTACCACGTAACGTGGGCGAGTTTTTTGGCAACTTGGGTGTGCCTATCCTGGAAGGCTTCGGCTTAACGGAAACTACGGGGCCAATGGCTGTTACTGAGTTTGAACGCCAGGTTTATGGTACTGTAGGCCGCATTTTTAAACGGACAGAAACAGCCATCCAAAACATCGAAACCGGTAAAATTTATACGGTTCAAAGCTATGACACTTTCGACCCTAATTTTGAGTCGGAAGAGGGTGAAATCATCATCCGCGGCGTATGCGTAATGAAAGGCTATTGGAACAAACCCGAAGAAACCAAGGCTGCAATTGATGCCGACGGCTGGTTCCACACGGGTGATATAGGTCGCTTTTACAAAGGCTACCTGCAAATTACCGACCGCCTTAAAAACATGCTGGTAAATGCCTACGGCAAAAATATTTACCCCACCCCGGTTGAAAACACTTACCTCAAAAGTCCCAAAATTGAGCAGGTGTTTTTAGTGGGCGATAAACGCGAATATGTAACAGCCATCATCGTTCCATCACGTGAAGGCCTGCAGGAAACCTTCGGACTTACTGAACAATATTTCGACCAACCAGAGCAATTTATCAGCGACAAGCAAGTAACCGACTGGATTGGTGCTGATATTAAAAAACTAAGTAACGAACTGGCCAAGTTTGAGCGCATCAAAAACTTCAAAGTAAAACGCAACCCATTCAGCATGGACGAAGGCGAGATGACCGTTACCATGAAAGCCAAACGCAAGGTAATTGAAAACAAATACGCCGGTGCCATTAATGAAATGTATATAGGGGAAGAAGAGTAAGCCCCCTAACCCCCTAAAGGGGGAACCATGTCCATTTTGTCATTGCGAGGAACGAAGCAATCTCGTCGCCAATGCTTATTCGATCTGCATAGCTACGAGATTGCTTCGCTATCGCTCGCAATGACAAAATTCTCTTGCGCGTTTACAACGCGTGCTTAAAAACTTCATTGCGTCTGCGACGCATCTTCGCTATCTTAGCCTTACCATGAAATCAGAAAAACAAAAAATGCTCGATGGCGAAGCCTACCTTGCCAATGATCCCGAACTGGTAAAAGGGCGTACCAATGCTAAGAAATTACTTCATAGACTAAACGTTACCGAGTATTTGTTTAATGATGCCGCTAAAGAGATTGTTAAAGAACTGATCCCCAACGCAGGCGAAGGTTTATACATCGAACCACCTTTCCACTGCGATTATGGGTATAATATCAAAGTAGGTACCAATGTATATTTCAATGTAAACTGCGTGGTGCTTGATGTTTGTAAAGTAAACCTCGGCAGCAATGTGTTCTTCGCCCCTGCTGTGCAAATCTATACTGCTGCCCATCCCCTGAATGCCATAGAGCGCCGCAATACCGAATTTGGCAAACCCGTTACTATTGGTGATGACTGCTGGATAGGCGGCAACACGGTAATTTGTCCGGGCGTTACCATTGGTAACCGCTGCGTTATTGGTGCGGGGTCTGTAGTTACTAAAGATATCCCTGATAATTCATTGGCGGTTGGTAACCCCGCAAAGGTGATCAGGCATTTATAAAATTTCAAAGAACGATTTTGCTGATTTCACATCTGCATCTGTATCCTTTTTGTCATCCAGAGCGATAGCGAAGGATCTTCTTCACCATACTTCTATTCGCGCAGAAGATTATTAATAGGTCTTTATTTTTATATGTATTAATGAGCTTCCTACGGTCGGTTCTTCACATACGTTCAGAATGACAAGTGTGCGAGTTTTTAAGTAAACAACTAAACCATTAACACCAGCCCGAACCCAGTCCGGACATCTGCATGAATAGCAGCGTAGAGACACAATATTTTGTGTCCCCCTCTATCATCCCTACGGCGGCGATCTCATAGATTTCATCATAAATTATTCTGTGAATTAATACCCGGTGATTTACCGGCCATTACAAAGTAAACACCTTACTATTTAGCTTTCGCTGGCGCTGTTTTGACAGCACTTTTCAATTTGTTGATTTGGCAATTTGTCAATTAGTTAATGCCCCTGATAATTGGATGAGTAATTGTCAAATTAGCACATTGCACTATTGACAAATCGACAAATTAGCTAATTGACAAATTATTTCTACGAAATATCGTATTTTTGCAACCTTATAATTTTTAGCGTTTTACTATGAGTATTGCAGACTTATCTGAGCAGGAAATTTATCGTCGCAAATCGTTGCAAGATCTTCGCGCCCTGGGCATTGAGCCCTACCCGGCCGAAGCTTACAATGTAAATGCCTGGGCTCAGGATATTAAGGATAATTTTAACAGCAACCCGGATGCTTACCAACAGGTACAGCTTGCCGGCCGTATCATGACCCGCCGTATTATGGGTAATGCCTCTTTCTTAGAGTTGCAGGACTCAACCGGCCGCATACAGGTTTACCTGAAGCGCGATGATATTTGCCCCGGAGAAGATAAAACGCTTTACAATAACGTATTTAAAAAGCTATTAGATTTAGGCGATTATATCGGCATTAAAGGCTATGTGTTTTTAACCCAAACAGGCGAAATTTCTGTACACACACAGGAAATGACCGTTTTGGCTAAATCACTAAAACCGCTGCCTATTGTTAAACGCGATGAGGACGGCAATACCTTCGATGGTTTTACCGACCCTGAACTGCGTTATCGCCAGCGTTATGTGGATTTAACGGTTAACCCCGATTTTAAACAGATCTTCTTAAAACGCACCAAGGTGATCAGCACCATGCGTAATTATTTTAACGAGCAGGGCTGGATTGAGGTTGAAACTCCTATTCTACAACCTGTACATGGTGGCGCGGCTGCAAGGCCTTTCGCTACGCACCATAACACGTTGGATATGCCGCTGTTTTTGCGCATTGCCAATGAGCTATATTTGAAACGTTTGATCGTTGCCGGTTTTGATGGTGTGTATGAGTTCGGTAAAATGTTCCGTAACGAGGGTATGGACCGCACGCACAACCCGGAATTTACATCGATGGAAATCTATGTAGCCTATAAAGACTATATCTGGATGATGGAGATGGTTGAAACCTGCCTGGAGCGTATTGCCATTGCCGTTAACGGTACTGCTATTGCACAGGTTGGCGACAAACAGATCAACTTCACCGGTCCGTATGAAAAGCTGTCGATGTATGATTCGATCCTGAAATATACCGGTATCGATGTATCATTGATGGATGAGGCGGCTTTACGCCAAACCTGTCGTGATTTGGCCATTGAAGTTGACCAAACCATGGGTAAAGGTAAACTGATCGATGAGATCTTCGGTGCTAAGGTTGAGGCTAACTTAATCCAGCCAACCTATATTACCGATTACCCGGTTGAGATGACACCACTTGCTAAAAAGCACCGTACCAAAGAAGGTTTGGTTGAGCGTTTCGAACTGTTTGTAAACGGTAAAGAGATTGCGAATGCTTATTCTGAGTTGAATGATCCGATTGATCAACGCCAGCGTCTGGAAGATCAGCTGATCTTAGCCGGTCGTGGTGATGACGAGGCTATGGCAATGGACGAAGACTTCTTACGTGCCTTAGAATACGGTATGCCGCCAACGTCAGGCCTGGGTATTGGTATCGACCGTTTGGTAATGATGCTGACTAACCAGAGCACCATCCAGGAAGTATTATTTTTCCCGCAGATGCGCCCTGAGAAAAAAGCTAAAGTAGTTACTATTGATGATTTTGTTGAAATTGGTGTACCTGCCGAGTGGGTGCCTGTGGTAAACAAAATGGGCTTTAATACTGTTGAAGAATTGAAAGCAGCCAACCCTAACAAAGTATTTAACGACTTAGGCGGTATGCGCAAAAAACTGAAACTGGAAATTGCAATACCTGCAAAAGAAGATGTGATGGCTTGGTTTAACTAAAACTAAGTTTAGTATCCAAATACAACAAAAGAGCAGCGATTTAACATAAATCGCTGCTCTTTTGTATTTTAAGGCCTAATGTTAACTGAAATTTAAAGGTCACATAACTTTTTGTTTATTTTCCTGTTCTAACTTTATGAAAGAACAACATAAATATAAGCACATGACTTTAGAGATAACAGAACAGGAATACCTGATCAAACTCGACCGAAAAAAATTCGGCTTGTCTTTCATCCGCAGCCTATTAAAGCAGGTTGAAGTTGCACACCCATCTGAGGAAGAATTTTTCTCTCCTGACAGACACATACAACCTAATCAGAATCATTCATCAGAGCCGGATTATTTTGGTTCAATTGAAGAAAAATAATCCCGCCCTGCTCTTCCTATCTTTTTGTTTACTAATTAGCGCCTGCTAATTAGTAATTACGGTAGCCGCGTTGTACCTGTTTGTCCATTTGAGCAAGCTGGCCTTTCATCATTTTTATCTGCTCTGCCAACAGCTTGTTTTTATCTTCTTTGGTTGCTTCTGTTAAATATTGCTGCGCCTCGCGCTTGTTACGTTTGGCCATTGAAATACCTGCCAGGCTTAATTTAGCCAGTGCAGTATTGTGCGACATTTTCATGCCTAGCGACAAGGCTTTCTTAAAGTATTTTTCAGATTTCATCGGCGCCCTGCGCGATTCGATCAAACCAATCAGCAGGTTATAGTACCCCCACTGGTTTTTCCATAATTCTTTCTCGTAATCTTTAATCTTCAACAACCATTTTTCAGATTCTTCGTTGTTTTCTTTACGCAGGTAAAATTGCGCGATGATCATGTTTTCGTTAAAGAAGAAGCTTAACAAAATGATACCACCGATTAAAAGCACTAAGATTCCCCATCCCCAGAGACCGAATGCGCTCATGGCAATAGCAGCTCCGAGCACAACACAGGCTATAACAAGCCTAACAATATTTGACATAATTGTTTATGAATATATTAAAGCGCAAATATCCGTTTATTTGTACGTTTAATCAACACTTACTAAATATTTATGGCGATAGATCTGGAACCCTCATGGCTCGAAGTTTTGCACGATGAATTTGAAAAACCGTATATGCAAAAACTACGCGAATTTTTAAAAAAAGAGAAAGAAAACGGTGCCCGCATATACCCCAAAAATGCAGATATTTTTAATGCTTTCAACAAAACACCCTTCGATAAAGTAAAGGTGGTAATCCTGGGCCAGGATCCCTACCCAGGCGATCATCAGGCTCATGGCTTGTCGTTCTCGGTACAGAAAGGTATTGCCATCCCCAAATCGCTCCAAAACATTTATAAAGAGCTTACAACAGATATACCCGGCTTTACCTACCCCACACACGGTAACCTCGAAGAATGGGCCAGCCAGGGTATACTGCTGCTAAATGCCACGCTAACCGTTCGTGCAGGCGAATCGGCATCGCATCAAAAAATGGGTTGGGAAATATTTACAGATGAAGTGATCCGCAAACTGTCAGAAAAACGAAAAGGTATTGTGTTTATTCTCTGGGGTAACTACGCCCAATCAAAAACCGATTTAATAGATCAAACCAAGCATCATATTATTAAATCGGTACACCCATCACCACTATCCGTAGCACGGGGTTTCTATGGTTCTAAACCATTCTCGAAAGCAAATGATTATTTAATAAAAGAGGGAGAGAAGCCGATTGACTGGCAGATACACTGAAGCAGTTGTGAGGGAGTGAATTAGTGAGTGGTGATTAGAAAGACAATAATGCATTTTGAGTTGTGAATTAATGAGCAGTTCTATTCACAACTCACTAATTCGCAAATCGCAACTATTCACTCCCTCACTAATTCACAACTCACAATTAAATTAATACTCCAAAGGTACTATCGGTTCCTTTTTACTAGTCGACATGATCATCATGGTTTGGAAGGTTTTAACCACACTGATGCGGCTGATCTTTTCCATGATCAGTTGCTCGTACGATTTAATATCGCGCACGTAACACTTCAACAGAAAATCGCATTGACCGGTTACGTGATGGCACTCGGTTACTTCCTTAATTTTCTGGATCTCATCTAAGAAAATCTGGATGGTATTATTCTTGTGGAAATCTAGAGAGATCTGGATAAAGGTTTTGATACCTAGTCCCAACTTCTCCTCATCCACCAACGCGTGGTAACTTTTAATGTACTCGGCGTTCTCCAATTTCCGCACACGCTCCAGGGTTGGTGCCGGCGATAAACCAATCTCATTCGATAGCTGCAGGTTAGTAATTCTGCCGTTTTCCTGTAATATCTTTAATATCTGTAAATCTATTTTATCTAATTCTGCTGCCATGATGCAAATATAGAAGCCTCCTTCAACAAAATATAATTTTTTTAAAACCCGGTTAAACAAATAATAATTCTAATTAATAAAAATTTAGATTAGTCTAAATAATTGTTTAGATTTGTATAAATGCAAACCTTTACAGAAGAGAATTACCTTAAAACCATTTACAAGCTATCTGCCGAAGATGCCTCGGTTACCACTAACCAACTGGCTGCTACTCTGCAAACTAAGGCAGCCTCGGTTACCGATATGCTAAAGAAACTGGCCGAGAAGAAACTGATTGATTACGTACCCTACTATGGCGTAACCCTTACCGAAATCGGCAAAAAAATAGCAGTTGATGTGGTACGCAAGCACCGTTTATGGGAATATTTTTTGGTAGAAAAACTCAATTTTAAGTGGGACGAGGTGCACGAAATGGCCGAAGAACTGGAACATATTTCATCGGTTGAGTTGATTGACCGCCTCGACCAGTTTATGGGCTACCCTGCTTATGACCCCCACGGCGACCCCATCCCCGACAAGCATGGCCGCATGAAACAACAGGAGTTCAAACCTATTAGCCAGTTAGGTGTTGGTGAAAGCGGAGTGATCTCCGGCGTGCGCGAGCACTCCCCTGCCTTTTTGCAATACCTCGAAAAATTGAACCTGATGCTGGGCAACCAGGTTAAGGTGATTGAAATTTTGGCTTACGACCAATCAGTGGTATTAACAGTTAATCAATCAGAAAACAGGATCAGCATCGGTAAAGAGGCTGCCAAAAATATTTTAATAAGCGCATGAGCGAATCTCTAAGCAATGTACACAGTTCGGTAGCCACTGATAAAGTTGGCTGGCGTAAGTTTTTATCTTTTCTGGGCCCGGCCTATTTAATCTGCGTTGGCTACATGGACCCAGGCAATTGGGCAACAGATCTGGCGGCAGGTAGCCAGTTTGGATATAAGTTGATATGGGTACTGTTATTATCCAACCTCGTAGCCTTGCTACTACAGTCATTAAGTGCCCGTTTGGGTATTGTACGGGGTTTAGATCTGGCGCAGGCATCCAAACATGCTTATAACCGTTTTATTAACTTTTGCCTGTTCATCCTTGCACAGATAGCCATTGTAGCCTGTGATCTGGCCGAGATTATTGGTATGGCCATTGGTTTAAACTTGTTGTTTGGTTTACCGATGATCTGGGGTGTTTCGCTAACCTTGCTGGATACCCTGCTCCTGCTTTTCCTGATGAATAAGGGCATGCGCAAGCTCGAAGGCTTTATTGTGTCGTTGATTTTTATTGTTGGCCTATCATTCCTCACAGAGATGTTTATTGCCAAGCCCGATGTGCATGAGATAGCCAAGGGCTTTATCCCGCATGCTTTATCGGGCAGCGCCTTGTATATTGCCATTGGTATTATTGGGGCTACGGTAATGCCGCACAACCTGTACCTGCACTCGTCCCTTGTACAAACCCGCAAAATTGAGCGGACTGATGAGGGTATCAGAACCGCCATCAAATTCAACATTTGGGACACATCTATTGCACTTAACCTTGCTTTCTTTGTCAACGCAGCCATATTGATACTGGCCGCAAGCGCATTCTTCACCAAAGGTTTTCACCAGGTAGCCGAGATCCAGGATGCTTATAAATTACTGGAGAAAATCTTCGGCAGTATGGCACCAACATTATTTGCCATCGCGCTGATTGCCTCGGGACAAAGTTCTACCATCACGGGTACGCTGGCCGGTCAGATTGTAATGGAGGGGCACATTAACCTGCGTATTGCGCCTTGGCTGCGCCGTCTGTTAACACGTTTATTGGCTATTATCCCGGCCTATTTCACTTTGCTATATGCGGGAACAGATGCTTTAGGCCATCTACTGGTATTAAGCCAAGTGGTATTGAGTTTACAGTTGGGGTTCGCCGTAATTCCGTTGATCCACTTTACATCTGATAAAGTACGGATGGGCAAATTTGTGATTAACAAATGGGTAAAAGCCATCGCCTGGATTTTTGCGGTAATGATTGTAGGCTTAAACGTGCAACTGGTAATACAGCAATTGGGCGACTGGAGTAGCTCCGGCTCGGTATCACCATTAATTTTAGATACTGTAATTGTGCCGGTTATTATCGCCATTGGTGTACTACTTGTTTACGTAACACTTCGTCCGTTCTTTTACAAAACACCTGATAAGCCTAATAATGTACCGCACGGCATTGCCAGTGCCATACATGAGATTGACAGAATTAATTACAAACACATTGGCGTATCACTTGATTTTTCGAAGAACGATTGGGAATCCATCCGCCACGGTGTAATGCAAGGCGGTAAAGATGCCCGCTATACTTTAATCCACGTGGTGGAAACTGCCGGTGCCAAATACCACGGAACCGATGTAATGGACATGGAAACCCAGAGCGATGCCGATAACCTGCAAACTTATGCCGACGAATTGCGTACTTTAGGTTATGATGCCCATGCGCGGATCGGTTACGGCTCAACTTCTACCGGTATTGCCGATGTGGTGAAGGCAGAAAAGGTAGATTTCCTGGTGATGGGATCGCACGGACATAAATTTTTAAAGGATTTGATTTTCGGCACAACCGTTAATGAAGTCCGTCACAAGGTAAAGGTGCCGGTTTTAATTGTGAAACCTCTACCTAAATAATTCGTATTTTTGCAAACTAATGGCTCAAGACTTATATATAAAAAATAAAAAGGCATATTTTGAATACCACGTACTGGACGAGTACGTAGCCGGACTAAAACTGCTTGGAACCGAGATTAAATCGATCCGAGAGGGAAAGGCTAATTTGAATGACGCTTTCTGTACTTTCATAGATAATCAGTTATACATCCGTAACCTGCACATTGCAGAGTACTCGCACGGTTCGTTCTACAACCACGAAGCCAAGCGCGACCGTGTATTGCTACTCAATAAAAAAGAACTCAAGAAACTCAAAACCCGCACCGAAGAAAAGGGCTTTACCATTATCCCATTGGCCATTTTCATCAGCGAACGTGGTTTCGCCAAACTAAAAATTGCTTTAGCCCAGGGTAAAAAGACTTTTGATAAACGTGAAACGCTGAAAGAGCGTGATACGAAGGTGGAGATGGATAGGGCGATGAAACGCTAAGAGTAGCAGTTTTTTTAGTAGCAGTGGCAGTCTACACCGCGCACGTCATTGCGAGCGACAGCGTGGCAATCCCCTACTTACAGAGCGGCCTTGTAGAATTGAACTGCATAGTCGGTGATTGCTTCGTTCCTCGCAATGACGTGGGAGAAAGACCCACTTCCCTAGTTCACCACGCCTTATCCCCTACCAAGGGCACAAACCTAAAAGTATCCAAAACGACTTTCTCATAGTCATTCTCAGCTACTTTGAGAATCGTCACCATCTTTTGTTCGCTTTCGCTACCTACGGGGATAATAAGCAGTCCGCCAACTTTTAATTGTTTTAATAATATTTCGGGCACGGTTGGGGCACCGGCGGTTACGATGATCTTGTCGTAAGGCGCGTGTGCTTCTATCCCTCTCGAGCCATCTCCTAGAAAGAAATTCGGTTTGTAACCCATGTAAGGTAATACCTGCTTGGTTCGCTCGTAGAGCTTCTCCTGCCGTTCTATGGTATAAACATTGGCACCAAGCTCCAGCAGGATACAGGTTTGGTAGCCCGAGCCAGTACCTATTTCCAACACCTTATCGTTTTTATTAACGTGCAGTAATTGAGTTTGATAAGCAACTGTATAGGGCTGCGATATCGTTTGACCTTCGCCTATCGGGAAGGCAATATCTTTGTAAGCCTGGTTCCAGAAAGTTTCGTCGAAAAAGTAGTGGCGGGGCACCTTGCCAATGGCGTGCAGCACCCGCTCGTCATCAATGCCTTTTTTTGCTAAAATATCAACCAGCCTTTTACGGGCACCCTTTTCGCGATAATTGTCTATAAACTTGTAGGCCATTGTTAACACAAAGTTAGGCAAAATGAGCCACGCTAAAGAGAGGTTTAATTTTATGTTTGTATTGACAAATTTTAAGCCTGTTGTTTATCAGGGGCTTAATTTGAGCCTATATTTATCAACACGTTTCTTTAGTTTAATACGGATCAACATCAGGCTGCACCACACTGCCTTTGCTGAGCTTAGTAGTTTGAAACTGCAGCATCACATTGCGGATAATATCCTTAGCCTTATTCAGCGAATCTGTATCGCGCTCAAACTTCAGCATGATAGATTTGATATAGAAGTTACGGATACGGCTCACCAGTGGATACTCGGGGCCGATTACCCGGTCACCAAAATGCTTACGGAGTTCAGCACCTAAATATTCAGCCTGCTGGTAAAGTATATCGGGATCTTTGTGTTTGATGTCGAGCTGGATCATACGATAGAACGGCGGGTACTTAAAGCTCTTCCGCTCGTCGATCTCGTTTTTGTAGAGTTCGGCATAATCATTATCAATCACCTGCTGTATTACGCGGTGACTAGGGTCATAAGTCTGTATCACCACCTTACCTTGCTTACCTCTACGCCCCGCCCTGCCGCTTACTTGCGCCAACATTTGGAAACTGCGTTCATTGGCACGAAAGTCGGGGTATTTCAACAGGCTGTCGGCATTGATGATCCCGATAACCGTAACATCTGCAAAATCCAATCCCTTAGCCACCATTTGCGTGCCGACAAGTATATCCAGCCGTTTTTCTTCCAGGTCATTCATAATATTCTGGAAGGCATTTTTGGCACGGGTAGTATCCAGGTCCATGCGCATAATGCGGGCTTCTGGTAAAAGCATAGTCAGTTCATCTTCTACCTTTTCGGTACCAAAACCTTTATATTCTAAATGGGCCGAACCACAGGCCGGGCAAGTACTTGGGCTATCTTCTTTGTATCCGCAATAATGGCAGTGCATTTTGCCGCTATGTTTGTGGTAGGTTAAACTTACATCGCAATTGATACATTTGGGCGTGTAAGCACAGGTTTTACACATCATTACCGGCGCATAACCACGACGATTCTGGAACAGGATAATTTGCTCTTTCCGTTCAATGGCCTGCTGCATATCCTCCATCAGCACACTCGTAAAGTGCGACTGCATGGTTTTCTTTTTCAGTTCTTCGGCAATGTTTACTACTTCAATCTGCGGCATTTCTACACCACCGTAACGCGTTTTCAGTTCCGCAAAACCAAACTTGCCACTCTGGGCATTATAGTACGATTCTATGGATGGCGTGGCCGAACCCAACAACACTTTACCTTTATACATCGCACCTAAGTAAATAGCCGCGTCACGCGCGTTGTAGCGCGGTGCCGGGTCAAATTGTTTGTACGATGTTTCGTGCTCCTCATCAACCACAATCAGCCCAAGATCTGCAAATGGCAGAAAGACAGACGAGCGCGCACCGAGTACAATTTTATAGCTGCCGTCCAGCACCTTTTGCCAAACCTCTACCCGTTCCTGGTCGTTAAAACGGGAATGGTATACACCTATCGATTCGCCGAAATAACGGCGCAGGCGTTCAATAATATGTGTGGTGAGGGCAATCTCCGGCAACAGGTAAAGCACCTGCCTGCCCGCGGCTATCATTTCCTCAATCAATTTAATATATAGTTGTGTTTTGCCCGATGAAGTAATACCATGTAGCAGCACCACATCCTTTTGCGTAAATTGCTCGCGAATGCTGTTTAACACGCCTTCTTGCTCCTCGCTTAAAACAGCGGTAAGCTCGGGGTCGGTATCATTTTCGAAGAACAGTCGGCTCACGTTAACATCTTCAGCAATCAAAATCTCTTTCTCTACCAAAGCCTTAATTACTGCCGAACTTGCTCCCGAAGCCTCGATCAGATCTGGTTTCGATACCTTTTTACCGCCACGGGATAGATTAATATAAGCCAGCACTACATCCGCCTGTTTAGGCGCACGTTTCTCCAGGATTTCAAAAAGTTCCTGCATTTGTTCACCCTGGTAAAAAGGATTGAGCTTAATAAAAGTACGCTTACGGGGTTTGTAACGCTCGTTAACCGTTTCCGAAATCATGATGAGGTTCTTCTCGAACATCAGTTTCAGGATCGGCATTACCGTTTTTTGTCCGAGAAGTTTGGCTATATCACTAACCGTTAATTCGGGCTGAATGTCGAGCGCATCAACAATCAGGTATTCTTTATCATTGAGCGATGAGCGATCTATCTCGTAATCTTTATTGAGTACAATTTTGGTTTCGCTTGCCAGTTTCAGGGCTGATGGCAGGGCGGCATTCATTACCTCGCCAGTGTTGCAGAGGTAGTAATTGGCCATCCATTGCCAAAAACCAAGCTGAACATCGGTAACCACAGGCTGCTCATCCAGCACATCCATCAGATATTTTGCTTCGTACTTTTCGGGCGCATGCTCGCTTATACCGGCAATAATGGCCGTGTACAGCTTGCTTTTACCAAATTGCACCACTACACGCTTGCCTATAGCCACCACGTCGTTCAATTCAAACGGCACGCGGTAAGTATAGTTTTTGGCAATGGCCAAGGGTAAAATTACCTCGACGAAAAGCGTTTTACGGCCAGCGTTGTATGTTTCCGCAAATTCGAGCATCTATATTATCTGTGTCTGATGGCTGCAATGGCCAAAGTAATCCAGCCGGATATAAAAAGTAAACCGCCTACTGGGGTAACCGGGCCTAACCAGTGTAACCAACTCCAGCCCAAAATATCGCGGCACGAGAGCAGGTATAATGAACCCGAAAAAAGCAAGATACCAAAAGTAAAAAGCCAGTATCCGGTAAAAATTACATTATTTTTAAACCGCCCGAAGGTGGACAAAAACAATAAGGCAAAAACGTGGTAGAAATGGTATTGTACTGCCGTATGCCATGTTTCTAACTGCGATGGTGTTAATACAGCCTTTAATCCGTGTGCGCCAAAAGCTCCTGTTATTACAGCAAGCACACCTAATAATGCGCCTGTTACTACTATTTGTTTGTTCATGATGGGTATTTGGCTAAATTAACCATTTGAAAGAATTACTTTATGGGCATTGCGTAAAAATCTACCTTTGCACTAACAAAATACCATGAAACACCTGATTGCCACCCTAATTTTGCTTATTGCTACTGCAGTGGTAACTGTTGTTTATTTTAAACACCTCAGTCCACCCGGTCGCCGCCCGGTTGAAGTGATGCAGCACATCCCCGAGGATGCTTCGCTGATAGCCGAATTTAGCAATGATGAGGGTTTCTATGATGCATTTAGCGGCAATCACTTGCTTACTTCTATTGCCGGCGAGGATAAAACTACCGAGCTGGATGCTTTGCGTAAATATTTGTTAGATAATACCGCGCTGAAACCCTACTTCGAAAATCAGCCGATATATCTTTCCATTCATCCCTCAACTACAGACCAGGTTGATTTTTTGCTAACGACCTCTGTAGACAAAGAATTTAAAGGTTCGATCATTAATGAGCTGAAGAAGAACAGCACCGATAGCGTAAAAATTATCTCCCTAAAAAAAGGCGACAAGCAGTTATACCAGATCGATATAACCGGCCTTAAACGACCATTCTTTCTGGCCGAAACCGAGAACCAGATCTTTACCGGAAGCTTTTCGGAGGAATTGATAGACAAGAGCATTAACTACGATTTTAAGCAGCACAAGCACACTATACTTCAATTATCAGAGCAACAGCATAATAATGCACTGGCCATTTTGTATTTAAACTATGCGCAGCTGCAGCCGCTGTTTCAACAGTTGTTTATCAATAAAAACCCCGACCTATTCAGGGCATTCCGCATATTACCGGCACAGGCGGCATTGAGTTTAAATTATAAAACCGATGCGCTGATGTTTAATGGTACTACAGCGATTACGCCGAACCAGCCGGTAAGTTATTTGAACCTGTTTACTGGTCAAAAACCTGTTGAGAACCATTTGAAGGAGATCTTTCCGTCTACCACGGCCTACAGCACCAGCTTTTCGGTATCAAACCCCGATCAGTTTGTGAAAGATTTGAACAACTGGAACAACAAAAGCGGTACTAAAGAAAAGCAACAGGAGTTATTTAAACAGATTAAAGCCGAAACAGGCATTAACATTGATAAAGATTTTAATAAAGTTTTGGGTAACGAATTTGCCGTGGTTACCACCCGTTTCCAGGAAAAGCTGGCTATTATAGAGGTGAGCAACGGACAACAATTGTTTCCTTCGCTGATGAACATCAGCACGCAGACAAGCGATGAGATCGGCCAGTTTAACTACACCAAAATTCCGTTTTATTTATTGGGCGATGCTTTCGGGATCTTCAACAAGCCCTATTTCATGATCATCAATAATTATTTGATCCTCGCTAATACTGTTCAGGAGCTTCGAGCTTATGCTGATAGCTACAACAACCAGAAGTTTCTGAACAAAACAGAATCATTCAACGAATTTGATGATATGCTTTCTGAGCGGAGCAACGTGGCTTTCTTCATCAACTTTAAAAACATGAAGCAGGTATTTAAACGCGATTTAAAGCCGCTTTTTTATGATGCCTTTCAACACAGCGATCCTGGATTTAAAGATTACTACGCAGCATCGTACCAGCTTATCGCATCAGATAAAAACTATTACACCAATTTTTGTATGAAGCTGGCTAAAGTTGATTCCACAAAAACGGCGGAGAAGTAGCCTAAATTTTTATTTATGGTTGACCTATCGATACTTTTCATCGTATCGGTATATGAATGAATAAAATTTTACCGGCCCTAATCCTGTGTATTTTTAGCACGCAGGCTTTTGCACAACGCTTTGCGCAATACTACACCAATACACTGTACGATTCGTTCGAGAATCCCTCACAAAAGGTTTTCACGCCCGATTCGAGCAGGATGTTCGCCTTTAATTTCCTGTTCCCCAGTCTTAGCATTAATGCCTATATTACCGGGAGTGCGCAACCTCTTATTAAGCAAGGCATTTTTTTAGGCAAAACTAATAATTCCAATCTCACGTACGGCCAAAACAGCGCCAACCGTTTGTATACTGTTGATAATGTGTATATCGGCATGTTTAAAGTATACACCAGCCTAAAAGGCGACCAGGAAATTGGCTTTTCATGGCAAACCAAGGGCGAAGGCAATGCCCGCTTTACCGATGAAACCGTTGGCTTGTTTAACGGTAACTCGAGCTTTAACAGTACCAATTATAAAGACATCGCTAACGATAATTACTGGTATCAGGGCTATCACCAATTGAGTGTTACCTATCGTGAAACGCTGAATAATCAATTTTCTGTCGGACTAAAATTAAGCGCCTTATCCGGTATTGTCCATGAGGATGCCAGCATTAACCACTCTGATGTTACGTTTGATAAACCCCATAACCAATTAGATTTAACGTTGGCAGGCCACAACAGAACTACTTATGACCCCGGTACTTTCGGGGCTGCCAATTTTATACCTGATTTCCGGTCGCCGGGTCTTTCATTCAGTCTGGGTGTTGGCCAGCATGCCGAGGGTGGCATTAACCTGCAATATAATTTAAAAGACCTTGGTTTTATCCGTTGGAATGCCAATTCTAACGTGCATAATTTTAATAATACCCAAACGGTTACCGGGGTAAATGGCAATGGATCGAGTGGTGATCTGTATAAAGTTGCGCTGAAAATATTGACAGACCGAGGCATTAAACAATCATTCATCACCCCTACCGATGGCCGGTTCGAGGTAAGCGCATCCAAAAATTTCGGCTTAAATGATGATGCTACTTTTAAATATATCCCGGTGCTTATTGCTTCCAAACAGCTTTTCTATAATGGTTTAACGGGCGTGTTCACTAATAATTTACAGTATCACAACCTGATGATTGGCGTAACGCAGAGTATAGATGATACGGGCTATAATCTGGGCGGACAATTGATGATTAAGTCGCCCAACTTTGAATTCTTTATCGGCAGTGAGCAGCTACTGCATGATTATAGCGTGCTACTCGATCTAAGAAAAGATAATACCGAGATCAACAGGGCAAGTGCCTCTATAGGAGCAGGCTTTTATATGGGCTTTTCTGTAAAATTTGGGCACGACATCGAAACGCACGAAAACGCAAGTCACATTTCAACAGGCGATGATGAAGGTGGCTTGATCAGACGCCTACTGCACGGTGTATTTAGTATTACCGGCTCACGCCTTTTACACCGGCTACAAATTCTTTCAGGTAGTAAGGTTCAAAGTAGGCTACGTCCTCAAACTGTTTTGCCTCGAATTTCTGCAATGCGAGTTGAGTAAGCTGTTTTGCCGAATTAACAAAATCGGGAAGGAAAGTGAGTTTACCACGATGTGCTAATGCCTGGATACATTTCTCAGCACCATCGCCAAATATCACCAATTGTTTTTCGGGGGTGATATCACTAAAGCTATTATCGTCGATAATTTCGGCTGCAATAGGTCGCGTCATTTCGCCTTGAGTAGTGTATAAGGCGGTGTAAACCTCCATGCGGCGGGCATCAATCATGGGGCAAAGGATGGCATCTTCAGTAAATAACTCCGAGAACTCTTTAGCTCCGCTTGCCATTGCACTTAGAGTATCTACAGCGATCAACGGTTTATCCAGCGCAAAGCAAATACCTTTAGCGGTTGATACGCCAATACGTAAACCGGTGTACGAGCCAGGGCCTTTGCTTACGGCCACGGCATCGATCTCCTTCAATTGCTTACCGGCCTGCTCCATTACATCCTGTATAAACAGGGTAATCATTTCGGCATGCACGTTACGCTCATTTACTTCTTTAACAGCAAGTACTTGTCCGTTTTGTGCCAGCGCTACAGAGCATACTGTGGTGGCGGTTTCTATTTGAAGGATTAAACTCATGGATCTATTTTATGGTACCGGATCGTGCCCATGGCCTCCCCAGGGATGGCAGCGCCCAATACGCTTCAAAGTTAACCATCCGCCTTTAAATGCGCCATGTTTTTTTATGGCTTCGATACCATATTGCGAACAGGTTGGGGTGTAACGGCACGAGGCCCCCAGCATTGGCGAAAGCAGGTACTGATATAACTTAATCAGCACGATGAAGAAATAACCGAAAATGGTTTTAATTAGCTTGCTTAGCGCTTTCATTATTTACCAGTTCGCAAAGTTGCGTAAACAGCTTTAACATTTTTTTTTCCATCAGCGTGTAAGGCTCAATCTCCTTACCAATATAACTTAACGAAAGCGTAAGCTTTATATTAGCCTGGTTTAAAAATTCGTACAGGTTTTGCTGTTTGTGAAGCCGGTAGGCCTCGCGCATGCGGCGGCGAATAAGGTTACGATCAACGGCGTGCTTATAACGCTTTTTAGGCACAGGGAAAACCACCTGTACGGGCACTGATTGTGCAGCATCGGCCAAACGCCATGAAACCCGGTAAGGGTAACATAAAAAAGAAGAACCCTTGTGAAAAAGCTCTTCTAAGAGCCTTTTATTACACAATCGTTCTTCTTTCCTGAAAGTATACATGTTGCTTATTTAAATTGAACCGGGATAACCAAATATAACCGGTTCAAACCCAGTTACGGAAGCAACGCTAAATTATGCCTTATGACGTTTCTCGTCAGATACGCTTAATCTTTTTCTGCCTTTAGCTCTTCTTGCAGCTAAAATTCTTCTGCCATTTGCAGTTGACATACGCTCACGGAAACCGTGTTTATTTCTTCTTTTACGCTGAGAAGGCTGAAACGTTCTTTTCATAACTCTATTATTGTTGTATTCGTTGCTTTAAAATTAAGAGTGCAAATTTACTGTTTAATTTCTATTTTTCAAATACCCGCCTAACATAATTATCAACATTTCCAATCCGGCATGCAATACGACACATAAATGCCGTTTTTATACACTTAAACGCTTTTTTTAGCTAACAGGTCGCGTATCTCTGTTAATAAGATTTCTTCTTTAGTTGGTTCTGGCGGTGCAGCAGGTGCGTCTTCTGCGTCTTTACGCTTCAAAGAGTTAATACCTTTAATAGCTACAAATATCACCAGTGCAACGATAGTAAAGTCGATTACGTTGTTAATAAATAGGCCGTAGTTAATAGCAGTTTCGGGCGTTTTGCCTACGGCTGCTTTCAAAACATACTTCTGTTTACTAAAATCTAAACCACCGGTAAGCATACCAATTGGCGGCATCACAATATCGTTAACCAGCGAGGTTACAATTTTACCAAAGGCAGCACCAATGATAACACCCACCGCAAGGTCAACCACGTTGCCCTTCATGGCGAATTCCTTAAATTCCTTTACAAATCCCATAGATATTAAAGTTTGTGTATTACTAATATAGAACTATCAACACAAAAAAAGTACTAACAGTTTAATTTATTGCCAAACAATTGCCCGTTTTAGCGTTTACTTTGGATACGTTAAACAAATACGCCTTTTATATTCTACTAAATTGATGTAATTTTGGCTTTATCTAAATATGCTTAAACAGAATCTTCAACAAAAACTTTTACAAAAACTTTCCCCTCAGCAGATACAGTTTATCAAGCTGTTACAGGTTCCTACTGTTTCGCTCGATACCCGTATTAAAGAAGAGCTGGAGGAAAATCCTGCTCTCGAAGATCTAAGCTTAACTAATCTTAACGAGCCCGAAGAACAGTATCCCGACCGCGACCCGGATGAGGATACCTATAATAAAGACGACGAAAGCGGCGAATACGACGAATTTAATATTGACGATTATTTACAGGAAGATAACGTTAACGATTATGGCTCGCGCTATGACCAGAACGGTGATGACGATGACGACCATAAAGAGATACCGATTGCTATACAGACTTCTTTCTTTGAAAGCCTACAGGCCCAGTTAGACCTGCTGCCTATTTCTGACAAGGATTTCATGATCGGTCAGCAAATCATCGGTAGTTTAGACGATGATGGTTACCTGCGCCGCCCTATTATGTCATTGACTGACGACCTTGCCTTCTCGCAAAACGTAATGGCTGAGGATGAAGAGGTTGAAGAAATGCTGAAGGTGATCCAGTCGTTCGACCCGCCTGGTATCGGTGCACGTACCTTACAGGAATGTTTGTTACTGCAATTGAAACGTAAAGATGTTGGCGACCCCATTATCCGCAAGGCTATACTGGTTGTACAAAGCTACCTGGACGAGTTTACCCGCAAGCATTACGATAAGCTGGAACGTTCGCTTAACATGACCTCGGAAGAGCTGCGTGCGGTTATAAACGAGATATTAAAACTGAACCCAAAACCAGGCGACTCTAACGCTGTAAATACCAAACAACTGCAGGTTATCCCCGATTTCCATATTGTTAATGATGATGGCCGCTTATTGCTTACCCTCAATGCTAAAAATGCTCCTGACCTGCGTGTAAGTCGCTCGTACATGGATATGTTTGAGCATTACGACAAGGCTTCGCAAAAGGATAAAAAGATGAAGGAGGCCGTGCAGTTTGTGAAACAAAAGCTCGACTCTGCCAAGTGGTTTATTGATGCTATTAAGCAACGCCAGCAAACGCTGCTTAAAACCATGAACGCCATTATGCAGTACCAGTACGATTTCTTCCTGACGGGAGATGAGCGTAACCTGCGCCCCATGATCTTAAAAGATATTGCCGACCGTATCGGGATGGATATTTCAACCGTATCGCGTGTGGCTAACTCTAAATATGTGCAAACCGAGTTTGGCACCTTCCTGTTGAAATCTTTCTTCTCTGAAGCTATTCAGACCGAAAGCGGTGAAGAAGTATCGAACAAAGAGGTTAAAAAGATCCTGGAAGATTGCATCGGCGGCGAAGACAAACGCCATCCTCTTGCTGATGAGAAACTTACCGAAATACTTAAAGAGCGCGGCTACAACATAGCCCGCCGTACCGTAGCCAAATACCGCGAACAAATGAACATCCCGGTAGCAAGGCTTAGACGGGAGGTATAATTCGGCAATTTGTCAATTAGTTAATTTGTCAATACTTTAAAAGCGATGAGTAATTGATTCTAATTATCTCTCTTTTTAAGGCATTGACAATTTGCCGAATTAGCAAATCGACAAATTGGTTTTCCATTGACAAATTAGCTAATTGACAAATCGACAAATTAGAATGTTCTCATCGGGCAGGTAACCTTGTAGCGGTTATTGAGCAGGATACCGATCACAATTTCGTGGGTACCGTTGCTCACTGTATTGAGGTTAGAGGTTGTAATATCGTACGAATAACCGACGCTGATCAGCGAGTTAATAAACAAGCCGGCCAGGGCCGAGAACGAATCGTCGTGGCGGTACGAGCCACCGATCCAGAATCTATCACGGAAGGCCAGTTTGCCTGTAATATCATACGATACCGGCACCGGGTTAATTACCTTTAGCATAACAGATGGCATAAATGATACATCATCAGATATAGGCAACTTCAGCCCCGATGTAAAAAAGAAATGCGGCACGGTTTGGCTTTGAGTAACAGAATTATTGGTACTGAAATACAGGTTTTGCTTCAGCAACTGTTGTGCTGATGCACCGATGTAAAAGTTAGCAGTATAAATCCAGATGCCTGCCCCCAGATCTGGTTTCAATTGGTTGGCAATACCATTTGTAATGGCCTTATCATTAGGGTTTTCTAAAATTATATTCGTTGTGTTTAACCCAATATCGCTTATCCCCGCCGATACCCCTACAGACATGTTCCATTTGGGGCTTAACCCAATATGATAAGCGTAAGTAGCATCAATATTGGTTTGGGTAAGCGGGCCTGCTTTATCGTTAACTATAGTTATACCAATCCCATGATGTGGCGCAGCAGCTGTATAATCGCGCATGTAAGAACGGCTCATCGGGTTTTCGCCACCCCCACCTGGCATAGTGCCGGCATTATCACTTAAAAAACCGTTACCAATAGGCATGTTGGCGGTAAGGTATGAGGTAACCGGGGCACCATCGAGGCCAGTCCATTGGCTACGATAACCGGCTTTTACATCCGTATAATTTTCGATGCCGCTTAAGGCCGGGTTAAGCAGGTAATTGTTAAATACATATTGCGTGTATTGCGGGCGTTGTTGGGCATTCACAAAATGTCCGGTTATTATCAGTAAGATTGCTAACCTTAGTGCTTTATTCATGGTTATCTTATAATTGTGACATAGCCAGACATGGTTTTACGTCCGTTTTTAGGGTTTATAATATAATAGTACACGCCTACCGGCAAATCAACTCCTTTATACCTGCCATCCCAGGGCACACCGTAACCAACAGATGAATATAGCTTCTCGCCATTTCTGTTAAAAACTTCTACTGTACAACCGGGGTAGGTATCGAGATGGTTAATATACCATAAATCATTTACTCCATCATTATTCGGCGTAAATGTATTTGGAATTTCCGGCATTTTTAACACAAAAACCTTCACTATAGACGATGCAGAACACCCATCAGTTGAAGTTGCGATCAGCGTGTAGGTAATGTCATCGGTAGGGTTAGCCACCGGGTTTAGCACCGTTGGGTTATCCAAACCTGCAGCAGGTACCCATTGGTATGTTAAGCCCTTACCGGTTGCCGAGCCGTTTAACCTGGTTTGCGCGCCATCAAGTATCTGTACATCAGAACCTGCATTTACTATCGGCGATGGATTAACCAGGATTGGGATTGTGGTAGTATAAGTACAGCCTGTGGTGTTAGCCGTAAATACATAATTAATGTTAGCCACACCCGGCCCTGCCACAGATGGTTTAAACGAACCTGTTGACGAAACGCCCGGCCCGCTAAATACACCCCTGCCATCGAAACCATGCTTATCTTCTGCTATTTGCACAGCCGGGAACTCCTGGCACATTACCGGCGGGGCAGTTAATGTTACTATTGGATTTGCATTAATAACAATATTGGTAATGCCACTCTCATTCACACAACTTTCGCCCGAATATACTACTAGTTTAACTGCGTAGGTTTTCTTTAATGGATCGTTAAACAAACCGTAATTATGTAAACTTACGGTCGGCAGGTATTTCGCCTTTACTTCTCATCAGCACTACTCCATCGCTCGGGTGATTGTTATAATCAAAATACCAGATCATTTTGGTGATATTACCAAAATCAACCGTGCTTAGGTCATCAAATATTACATCGCTGGCACTACATAATGTGTTTGGATTTTCAACCTTAAAGGCAGCTTTCGGTATCGAACCATTCACCGTAAATTGTTGCGTTTTTACGGCTACACAACCATATTTAGAGGTTACCGTAAGCGTTACATTATATTGTTTTGCCGCATTATACTTATGTGATGGATTTTTAAATGTTGATGTATTGGGGTTAGCCGGTGTAGCATTTGTGGCATCTCCAAAATCCCATGCATAGCTAAATTCGCTTTCGGTATTGTCATCAATAGTACTGGCATCTTTAAAGGCTGCCGTAACATCTGCCAGGCAAACATCGGGTGCCACAAAATCTGCAACCGGCGATGAGTGTATCACAATATCTTTAGGAGTGGCGTCGCTGCTGCATCCCTTATTATTTGTGGTGATTAACGTAACATGATAAGTACCTGTAGCAGTATAGGTATGCGTTGGGTTTTTAACCGTTGCTGTTTGCCCATCGCCAAAATCCCAGCTCCAGGCTGCCTCTGTCGTCCCGGGTACCACTGTAGATTGGTCTGTAAAGGTAATGGTACCACTTGCACAATCAGGCGATGAAATGGCAAAGTCCGCCACTGGCTTTTTACTGATACTAACCGTTTGTGGAGGCGATACCGATAAACAGCCACTATTATTAGTTACACTAAGCACAACCTTATAATCGCCTGGAGCAGCGTAAGTATGGGTAGGGTTTTGATCTGTACCAAGCGGGCTGCCATCGCCAAAATCCCAGCTATAGGTTTTTGTACCTAAATCATTAGGATCGGGAGGATAGGTAAACTGTGTGGCATCGCCCAGGCACACACTCGAGAAGCTGTACACAATCGGAGGCGGATCAACCACGGTAAAATCAAACTCTATATCCTCATTCTGCCCGCATTCATCAGCCCCGGCATTAAATACGGTAGCAATAACTGTATAATCGCCCTTGGCGTATTTTACCTTTTTGGCATAAGTGTAGGTGTATAAAGTCTGGCCGTTTTTTACCGAAGTAACCGCGACAGGATTACTCTGTACAACAGGTGTGGTACCATCCTTAAAGTTCCAGGTTATTTGCGTAGTTGAATAAGGCAGCGTAACACTAAGATTATAAGTTAAATCAGAACAGCCGTAGGTTTGGATGGCCTTATTATCGGCCGGATCGGTCAAACTAATGTACTCGTATAAGTTAGCCAGGTTTGTACCTGCTGCATATCCGTATGATTCATCGATACCAAAACCATAAGCAATGGCATTAAAGTTTTGTGATGAGCTTATGTTATGAGCTGAGCCGCTGCCAACATGTATTTGCGCGTAAGCATAAGCCGGGTTATTGGCCACTGGTCTAAACGCAGTATATGGTGTACCATCGAGCATAAAGCTTGATGCACCGGCTGCAGGTATCACAACGTTAATATAGCTGGTTGAGATCTCATATTTTGAGGTAGAATATAACGTTACATGGTCCAGGCTCTGTTCGAGTGGGTTAAGGTAAATCATCTCAGGGTCGCCCAGATCCGGGCTGTTGGGCATGGCACAGCCGATGGTGTTATTCTGCGATACAGCATACTGCACTACCTGCACCGGTTTATCGGCCGAAATTACATGCGTTACACCGCCCGATTTAAATTCGTAATAACCCCTGATGCTTGGAGCAACTACGGCACCATCTAAAGTAATAACTGTCGTTGGGTCATTAATAACAATGCGGTATACATCATAAAAACGGCCGGCCAATGGCACCGTAATATAATGTTTACCCCACGAAGCCGTAGGATACACCTGCTGAAAGAGATTATCTGAGGTATTATAATTTGTGCAATCCCCTATAGAAATTTTACTGCTGCCAGAAAATACAGCAATACGCTTACAGGCGGTACCATTAGCACTTATTGATTTAATGTGGGTGCCCGTTAAGTCGCTGGAAGATAAACCCTGAAATACATCGCCTTTTTTCGCAAGGGTAATGGTAAATGTAGTACCGGCAGGCTGGCCGCTTGTTAAGGCAGCAGCCGGGGTAATCTGAACGGTTGTGTTATCTTCTGTCGCAATGACATTAAACGAAGAATAAGAAGGCCCTTCGCGTGATGCTACCGAATTTGAAACCTGCGTATAATTGATAGAAAGATAATCCTTACCCAGGGTAGCTACCGGCAGCAACAGCGTAGCGCCCGAAACACTCGTAGCGTAAATATGCGCATATACCGCAATTGGCTTGGCCGATAAAATATGCAAGCCCTTACTAAGTGTACCCGATGTGTTGTCTAAAAACGCAATAGAGGGTATATCAACAATGGTAACCTGGTTGGCTGTTACGCTGAATGATATGGTACCAAAACTGCCATCGGCAATATCAACAGTACCCGATGTATTTACATCCGAGGTGATGTAAAGGCTCATTTTACTTTCCTTACCAACATCACCGGCACCATTTACATGGTCCATGTAGGCAGTCCAAAACTCGGTGCCTTTATTTGTTGTGTTTTGTGCGTGCGCAGCACATGTTGCTGCCACAAAAAGCACAAAACCGGCAATATACCTCAGTAAAAATTTCACTTAATTAATAGCGTTTATTAGGGAGCTTTGCCAACAATCTGCGTTGTTAGCAAAGGCTAATATACATTACTTTAACTAATTGAATTAATTAAATTTACTGTGACTTTAATAAATTTTCGAGTTCGATGTTGGCAAGCTTTAGTTTCTGGGCAAGCTCTTTGTTTTCTTTACGCAGGTGGTAAATTTCGAGCGCATTTTGTATGTACATTTTCAACTCCTCATTATGCCACGGCTTAACCAGGTATTTGTAAACCTGGCCGCGGTTAATGGCATCCATTACGGCATTAATATCAGCAAAGCCGGTTAATAAAATGCGGATGGTATCGGGATATACAGGCAATATCGACTCCAGGAATTCAATCCCTGTCATCATCGGCATGCGCTGATCGGTAATAATTACGCCGATTTCGTTACTATCTAATATCTTCCGCCCTTCTTTGGCAGATTGAGCGGTAAAGATTGTAAAATCGCGTCTGAAAGCTGCTTTGAAGCTATTCAGATTGTTGATTTCATCGTCGACATATAGAACGCCGTATTGCATAAAGTATGGTTAATTAAAGGTGCAAACAGAACCTTTTTTTACAAAAAAAACAATAGTAAGTTAATTATTATATTGCGTATCCCTTTTGGGCTAAATATTTACATTTATTATAATAAATGAAAGGCTTTTTAGTTTTATTATTTCTATTATTTCAATCAGCAATTGTTTATGCCCTCGATACGCTATCAGTAAACGAAGGCGACTCTAAGTTTATTGCGCACAATTACTATTCTATTCTTAATGACCCCGATGGTACGTTTCAAATAAGAGACGTAGCAAAAAGTACAAAGTTTCACTATACCGATCAATCTCTTCCATTTATTAATTATTCTACCAAAGTAATCTGGTTAAAACTGATACTTAAAAATAAAACCACACAGCCCTTTGTACCTATTTCTATAACCAGCAGCGTAATAGATAATTTCGACCTTTATTTCAAATACCCTAATAGTGAGGAGTTTGTGCACCTGGATTCTAACTCCCCCCATAGCCATTTAAACCAGTTTGAACAGAACCTTATCCATATCAACTGTATAATATACCCCGATTCGTCGCGCACCATTTACCTGCGAATAAAAAGCGCCGTAAACACCGTAATACCTATACAGGCATATAGCGCAAATGAGTTTCTGCAAAGTGCAAGCATGCAAAATATTGCCATGGGCGGCTTTATGGGCGTTATCATCATCATGGCTATTTATAACTTGTTATTATTATTTATAGTTAAAGACATTAGCTATTTATACTATGTATTGTACATTATATTTTTGGGATTTAACCAGATGCTGCTTAAGGGTTATGGACTAAATTTTATAACCCATGATAAGATTATTATTAACAATATAATTTTACCCATTACCCGGGTGTTGTTTGGTTACTCGATCCTCATGTTTGTTTATGAGTTTCTACAGATTAAAAGCAGCAGCAAAGCACTCAACTGGTTTTACGCGTTTCTTTTCCTGCTATATACCAGTGCGCTTGTAGCGGTTATATTTGGCCGCACCCATCTTGCTTATAACATCATCAGCATAAGTGCGCTTACTATATCCATATCGCTCATAAGCATTGGTATTACCCTGTATTTAAAAGGCTTTAAACCAGCCAAATATTTTATGTTCGGGTGGACGCTCTTTTTCCTTTCTATCATATTTTCGGTGGCCCGAAACCAGGGGCTTATCAATTACAATACCTTTACGGGTAATATTATCTTGTACGGTTCTGCACTCGAACTTATTTTGTTTTCGGCAGCACTGGCAGATAAGATTAATTTTTACCGTCGCCAAAAAACAGAATCACAGCTTGCTGCATTAACCATAGCGCTCGAAAACGAACGCCTGATAACCGAACAAAACCTTATACTCGAAAACAGGGTTAACATCCGCACGCGCGAACTGATTGAGAGCAACCAAAACCTGTCGCGAAGCATTGAGAACCAAAAGGCGGCACAAATGCAACTGGTTGATACCGAAAAAATGGCTTCACTGGGCCAGTTAACCGCAGGCATTGCACACGAAATAAACAACCCCATAAATTTTGTAAGTTCTAACGTAAACCCCTTACGCCTCGATTTTATTGAAGTGTTTAACCTTATTGATAAATACACTGAACTTGAGCAGGACCCACAGAACGAAGAGTTAAGGACGCAGATTTTACAATACCGCAACCAGATTGATATTAAATACATACAGGAAGAGATATTAACCTTACTGGAAGGCATTGAAGAAGGTGCAAGCCGTACCAAAGAAATTGTTGACAGCCTGCGTACCTTTAGCCGTACCGACGAGCAAAGCCTTAAACTGGCCGATATTAACAAGGCCGTACTTAATACATTGGTGATATTGCGCAGCACCACGCCTACTTATATTGCCATAACACCGGTGCTTAATAAACTGCCGCCTATTAATTGCTATCCCGGTAAAATTGGGCAAGTGCTTATCAATGTGCTTACAAACGCTATACAAGCTATAAAAAGCAAGCCTGTACACCATGACGAAAATATTTCGATAACCACTAATGATCATCAAAACTACATCAGTATTGAGATAACCGATACCGGGCCGGGCATGCCTGCCGAAGTAAAACAAAGAATTTATGAACCTTTTTTCACCACCAAAGATGTGGGCGAAGGCACCGGGCTGGGCCTGTCCATTGTGTTTGGTATCATAGAAAAGCACAGGGGAACTATCGACGTAATATCTGAACCCGGGCAAGGTACCAGTTTCCTGATCAAGCTCCCTAAAGACCTGGTTTAATTACAGGTTTTCGGTAAGCAGCTTATCTGGGTTAGGCACAAAGTTGAGGAACGATTCGAAGTTTTCGAGATATTCTGTTTGATTGAGCTTGTAATAAAATGCGCCTTTCTTTGACGATTGCTTATCTTTTTCGGGCTGTTTAACCAGCAAGCCGGTTGATAATACTTTACGGCTAAAGTTCCGGTCGTCAAACTTGGCCTGGAATATACCTTCGTAAAGCGATTGCAATTGCGGTATGGTAAAACGCTCGGGCAGTAAATGAAACAATATAGGGTGTAGCGCAGCTTTGTAGCGCAATTGCTTTTTGGCCATCCGCACCATTTCATTATGGTCGAAGATCAGGTCGGGCATCTCGCTTAGCAAAAACCACTCGGCGTGGAACTCATCATTCAGCTGCTTTTCGTACTTATTAATATCGATCAGTGCAAAATAAGCGATGGATAGTGTCCGCTCAACCGGGTCGCGGTCTGGCGCGCCAAATACATTCAGCTGCTCCAGGTAAACGTTTTTTAACCCTGTGCGGTATTCCAATACGCGGTTAGCAGCTTCGTTAGGGGTTTCGTCGGGCTGTATAAACCCGCCCATCAGGCTATATTTATTTTTATGAGGTTCGATAGACCGTTTTACCAGCAACAGTTTTATACTGTTACCATCAAAACCAAATACAATACAATCAACTGCTACTAATATTCTTTTCTGGCCGGTATATCTCTGCATGCTTAAATTTACAAATGGTTTTGCAAGTCTATAAATAAATACGAATTATAAAAATACATTTTGATATATCAGTTAACAAGTGTTTAAACATTAACCTTATTAACCAAACATAAAAAAATGTTTAAGGTATAAGCAATATAATGCCATGCCTTAAACATTTTAATGAAAAAGTTATAGAAATAAAAACATCAAAATTGGGTAACAGCCTATTTTACATTGGCCGCCATAGCTGGGCTGCCATGCTCAAAACTGTCAACAATTCTGTTTTTAACTTTCGTTTTTTTGTCGGAGTAAAGGTATACTACAGTTGAGCCTTTAACCATATAGCCATGTTGCCATACTTCCCTCAGGGTGCTGTCTTTAGTAGAACGGAACCAGCCATAAGAGTAACGTGTACGTCTAAGTTCTTTAAACCAGCAACCCACAGTATCGGCCTTAGCACTAACTTTTGCAGTACTTTGGGCAGCAACCTTAGCGGTATCTGATTTTACTTGTGCATTTGCACTTAACAACGTACCTAATAAAAGTATTGTGAAAATTGGAGCTTTCATAAAGTGTTAGGTATTAAATAGTTTACTAAGATAACAAATAAATTTACCTCTAAAGCAAACTTATTTTTAAAAACCTCGTACAAGCTCCCTATTTATATCCTCTATACCGTTTAAAAGCTCATATTAAACTCTAAAAAATTTCAAGTAATTTCTCACGCCTCTCTGTCGACAATATTTTTTAGTTTAAAAACGCATCAAGCGCTACGGTTGGCCTACCCAAATAGCTAAAGGCACCTAAGCCATAACCTGCCCAACCATTGTAAGCTTCGGGCTCCCAATATATAACGCCTAAACCTTTATTGTTGGGTACAGATTTTACCTTACTTATCAAATCAGTAATAAATAATTTGGTAGTTGCGGGTGCAGTTACATCCATCCCTACTTCGCATATCATTACCGGGGTATTATACCGCGTAACCATATCTTTCATATTGGCCAGGCATTGTATGTCATAATTCTGCCAATTATCGGTTGTTGGATACAGCGACATGCCGATAACGTCCCAACTTGCCTTATTGGCTTTAAGCCCATCAAACACGTAACGGAACAATGTATTATCATACCCGTTAGAAACATGCACAATTACTTTAGTAGCGCTGCTTACCGCCTTAACACCATTATAACCGGCCGTTACCAGGGCTGCAAAATTGGCCATGTTTTTTGAAGCTTGTCCCTCGGGCCATAGCATACCATCATTAGTTTCGTTGCCAACCTGTACATAATCGGGGGTAATATTGTGCACTCTCAGCGAGTCCATCACAACTGCCGTATAGTTTTGCATGGTGGCAACCAGCGAACTAAAGTTAAGGTTAGCCCAGGCAGCGGGCTTAGTCTGGTGCCCCGGATCAGCCCATACATCGCTATAATGTAGATCGACAATAATTTTCATGCCCAGTTTTTTGGCACGAACGGCTTTAGCAACCATATCACTTGTATTACACCAACCATCTGACGGGTTTACCCAGGCACGCAGCCTGATGGTGTTGATGCCTTTATCTTTCAAGGTCTGGATACAATCCTGCTCCGTACCAATAGCATTATAAAATTTAATGCCTGATGCTTCCATTTGGGTGAGCCAGCTTGGGTCGGCACCTTTTATAAAACTGGTAGTAATGGTAGTGGTAGTGTCGGTTTTTCCGGAATCCCCGGAACCACCTTTTTTGCAGGAGCTGCTAAACACACATAGTGCCACGGGCACCATTAAAAACATTATTTTTTTGATCCCCGTGACTACCTGCATTGAGTTATATTATTCAATTATAAATTCTTTTTTCAACTTAATATCTTCTGATGAACTACCGATCATTACCTCGAACGCGCCGGGCTCAACAGTCCAGTTCATGTTCTTATCCAGCAATGCCAGATCATCAGGATGGAGCGTAAATTTCACTGTTTTAGTTTCGCCCGGAGCCAGTTTCACCCGTTCGAAGCCACGGAGATCAAACTCATAAGTAGTAACGCTGCTTACCTTATCTTTCAGATAAAGTTGTACTACCTCATCGCCTTTACGTTTGCCCGTATTTGTTACGTCTACTGATACGTTAATATCGGCTTGATTGTTCGCTTTATCGGGTGTTACCACCAAATTTTTATATTCGAAAGTGGTATAGCTTAAACCATAACCAAACGGATATAAAGGGCCGTTAACGCTGGTTTTACCATAACCATTTGGCCCCGATGTTGGCTGGCTGGCCTGCGATGCCGGCTTAAACGGAAAGTTAAGTTCTATCTGCCCAACTGTTTTAGGGAAAGTGATAGGCAACTTACCGCCTGGGTTATAATCGCCAAACAAAGTTTCGGCAATTACCTTACCGCTCTCCGGCCCAGGGAACCAGGCTTCCAGAATAGCGGGCACGTAGCGGTTTTCCCAGTTAATGGTTAATGGCTGGCCGTTGATCATTACCATAACCACTGGTTTACCCGTAGCCTGTAAAGCCTGAATGAGTTTAAGCTGACGGCCCGGCAAACCCAAACCTGTACGCGACAAACTTTCGCCTACACGCTTAGCATCCTCACCTACTACTGCCACAATAACATCAACATCTTTTGCGCGGTTAACGGCATTGTTAATTTCAATCTGTTCCTGATTAGTTAAAGGTGTTTCGATGATCTCACTCTCAGGCCAGGTAGCATCAATAATATCGCAGCCTTTTGCGCCTACCACAGAACCACGATCGCCTACATAGTCCTGGATACCTTTCAATACTGTTGTTACCGGGTTGTGCGATGGTCCATAACGGCTGATGGCATAGTTAGTCTCCTCTGCCAGCGGGCCAGTTACCAGGATCCTTGGCATTTTTTTAATATCTAAAGGCAGTAGGTTATTATCGTTTTTCAGCAACACCATGCTCTCGCGGTTAAGCTCCAAACCCATAGCGGTTGATGCAGCAGTATGTACAATTTTATCGGCAGCTTTGGGATCGCTTACATAAGGATTATCAAACAAACCCAATTTAAATTTTACACGCAACACATCGCCTACACGCTCATCAATGGTTTTCATGGAGAGTTTGCCTTCGGCGATGAGTTCGCGCACGGGCATAATATAGGTTTGCGGCATGGTAAAGTTGGTACGCACGTTTAACCCTGCTTCAACGGCTTGCCTTACACCTTCTTTATAATCTTCGGCCACGTGGTGTTTGCTGTACAAAAACTCGGCAGCCTCACTGTCGGATACCACATAACCTGTAAAGCCGAATTTCTCGCGCAGCAATTCAGTCAGGAAATAATGGCTACCGGTAATAGGCACGCCATCCCAATCATTATAACTGCTCATCACACCCAGCGGATGTGCTTCCTGGATTACCCTGCGGAATGGATACAGGTAGATCTGGTACATTTCCCTTGGTGCCACATGTGGGTCGGTACGGGCATTGCCATCGCGGCCACCTTTGGGCACGCTGTAAACGGCAAAATGTTTCAGGGTTGCGGCTACGCCTTCTTCCTGGATACCTAAAACCATTTGTTTACCGAGTTCTGCAATATGGAAAGGGTCTTCACCGTAGCACTCTACTACCCTGCCCCAGCGTTGGTCGCGCGCCGGATCGAGGATGGGTGCGTAAACATTGGTATAACCTAAAGCTTTAGCTTCGCGGCCTACGGTTTGTCCGGCCTGGCGCACTAAATCTTTATCCCAGGTACTGCCTATGCCTATTGGTGCAGGCAGGGAAGTTGCACGATCATGGTTTAAACCGTGGATCCCTTCGTTAGTAAAATCAACCGGGATACCTATACGTGTTTGCTCTACAAACCAATGCTGTATGGTATTTATAGCCTCGGCATGCTTGCTATACGGGAATGAATATTGCGATTGTGCATTATCGGTGTATGAGGTTAGGCTGTTCAGCTCTTCGTCAATATTGGCTATCCCATCTTTCCAAACTTCGTTTTTCCAGTTCGGTACGGGCATTTCATCTTTTAAAACGCGCTTGTAGCCATACAGGGTAGCCATCTGGCAGGTTTTTTCCTCTACTGTCATTTGTGACAGCAGATCGGCCACGCGCTTTTCTATCGGTTGCTGCGGATCTTCAAATACATCCTTCTTACCGTTCTTGTTAAAATCTATCCAGCCCTTGTGGTATATATTGGTGGTGGTTTGGGCAGATGCACCTTGCACAGCGCATAAAGCCAATAATAGCAACAGCTTATTTTTGTTCTTCATAATTTAGGATAACAGGCAGAATTGCGCTCGCAAATAAGTGAAATTATTAAAAACAAGCAATTAAGATCTTGTATCTATTTTAATACAGATGCTTTACTGTTTTGGTTGTGCTGATTACTACGGTATTACCGGCAATAACTTTCCAGGTACTTTTGCTTTGGATATAAGCAATAATACGGAACGGGTGCCCCTCCATATCAGGCGGAATGGTTAGTTGCGTAGCCCCGGTTATTTTACCAGCATTAATGGTTTTAAAAACACGTACCACATTAACATTGCTAATGGTTGTACCTTTATTTGCGCCTGCGGTTACTTTATCGGTAACGCGCTCCTGTACCAAAGCTATGTTTACCATTTCATCATCAGAAACAGAGTGCAACTGGTAATTAACTGTAAGCCGGTTGCCATCAATAGCGGCTCCTATACTAATTACATTATCGGTAAATACTTTTAACGATGCTTTTATTAACGTGCGCAGGTTATCGGTTTCAGAACCTATCATTTCCTGCTTGCCGTTAAAAATAGCCTGCGGCGTATAGGCATCGGTGTGTAATAGTTGGTTATAATGATGCTGGCGCTCAGTAAATTCACGATCACTGTAGGGGTCTTTCCAGCCTTTGTTATCCCAGTAGTCAACATGGAAACTTAACAGGTAAACAGGTTTACCGGCAAACTCTTTACTTAAATGGATAAGGGTTTCATCGGCAGCCGGGCAACTGGCATCGCCTTCAGAGGTAAACAATTCTACAATGCCGAAGCCCATGAGCAAATACTGCTTTTTATCGGGATATATTTTAAAGGATGTGAGCAATAAAACTACGAGCAGACTTAGTGTTGCAACCTTTATTTTAGCCATGAGCAAATATACTTTTTAGCTTATGGAGTACTATTGAAAAATCGGCAAAAATGAAGCTTTAAAATGGACATTTGTTAAAAGATTTTCGGCCGGAGCAAAACTCACAAAAGCATAACATTATAGTAATCAATAGTTTGAAACAAATGATTATTCAGGTCGTTATAACCTTAAATTTGTCAAAGAAATGTCATGGTGGCTATTACCATAAAATCAAGCTGATGATAAAAAGCCCGTTGCTCATTTTCGCTTTCCTGCTCTTATGTATCTCCATAGCTCATAGCCAGGGTGCCTGGGAATTAAAGCGAAATGAAAATGGCATCGAGATTTATACCCGTAAACCACTATCAGGCAATTTAAAGGAATTACGCGTTGTTTGCGAACTGGAAACCACCAAAGAGCACCTGATAAAAACCCTGCTTGATATTAATAATTACGGTAAATGGGTATACAGCACCAAGAGCAATAATATGCTAAAAACCGTTAGCCCGCAGCAGATCATCTACCACTCTATCTCGCACCTGCCCTGGCCACTTCGCGACCGTGATTTGATAGTGCAACTCACCATACTGCCCGACAAAGAACCCAACAAATTTGAAATACAAGCCATAAGCCTGCCCGATTATCTGCCGAAGGATAAAAGCTTTATACGTGTACCCTACTCCTCTGCGCTATGGAAGGTTACAGTTGTAAACGAACATAAACTCAGTATTGATTATACCTTCAGCGTTGATCCCGGCGGCAGTATCCCGGTTTGGCTGGTAAACAGCACGCTATCTATCGGCCCGTACAATTCTTTTCATAAACTGAAAGAGATGCTGGTACACTAAGCGCAAGGTATGTTTACATCATACTGATTATTTATGACTTAGATTTTTATTAGGCTGATGTTTATCAACACCCCTTATACTTAAGCACAATTCCGCTAAATTTGCAGGGTGACTACTGCCCCAAAAACTCCGCGAACTACCAAGACAACCGTACCCAAAAAACCGGCGGCTAAACGGGTGACCAAACCCCGCGCCTCTACCAAAACCAAACAGCCCGAGCCTGCTAAAAGGAGCTTTGCTTACGGGCCGATTATTATCGGCGTTTTACTGCTCATCTTATTTTCGCCTTTGTACTATAAGTTTGTGGTAAGTGGCTTTAAGGGCGCATGGCACTGGATTAACGACATTGGCGAAGATCCAGACTACCGCAACTATAAAAGCTTCAATATCCACGTTTCTGAGAAATATACCATACATGGTATCGATGTATCTTATGCCCAAGGCAAAATAGACTGGCCAAAGGTTAAGGCTATGGATGAGAATGGCCTGCACCTCACCTTCGCATTTATTAAGGCCACAGATGGTGTTAATTATATCGATCCAACCTTTCAGCGTAACTGGCGCGAGGCTGCCAAAACCGGGCTTATCTGCGGTGCATACCATTTTTTCCGGCCGGAGAAGGATGGTAAAACCCAAGCCAAATGGTTCTTAAAAACAGCCAAACTCGAGCCAAACGATATGCCTCTGGTGGTTGACATTGAAAAAATGGATGGCGTATCGCCCGAGCAAATGCGGATCCAACTGGATGCCTGCCTTTCTTTTCTCAAATACCGCAGTCCGGTTAAACCCATTATTTATTCGGGCCTGAGTTTCTACACAGATTATCTGAAAGGCTATTTTGATGAGTACCCGTTATGGATTGCCCATTACGATCAGCCTGAGCAACGGATTAGCCAGGCCAGCAAATGGCAGTTTTGGCAGCACAGCAGCAAGGCCACTGTAAACGGCATTAAACACGCGGTTGATTTTGATACTTTTAAAGGGGATAGCGTGGCTTTCAGGCAGGTACTAATTCAATAAGACGATAGTACTGTAGAATTCGATTTTTTATTCTTATAATTAGTAGATCAACACCTATTGATCCTGCTAATTTCATTTGAATGAACATTAACGAAATCCTTACCATAACCGTTGTAATTGCCGCCATATTTGCCTACATCAACCATCGATGGATTAAGTTACCGCCAACCATCGGTATTATGGCCTTATCGTTAATTAGTTCTGTGGTATTGGTGGTTACCGGTAATTCTAATTTTCTGCTCTCGAAAAAAGCGATTATGATGGTTACATCTATCGATTTTGAGAATGTGCTGATGAACTTTATGCTCAGCTTTTTACTGTTTGCCGGGGCTATCCACATTGATGCCGGTAAATTAAAAGCAGAGCGCTGGCCTATTATTATCCTGGCAACTGCGGGCACGCTTATCTCAACCTTTTTAGTGGGCGGTATGGTTTGGTACCTGTTTCAAGTATTTCATTTCCCTATCCCTTTTATATACTGCCTGCTATTTGGCGCATTAATTTCGCCAACCGACCCTATTGCCGTTTTAGGTATCCTTAAACAAGCTAAGATCCCCGCATCTTTAGAACTCAAAATATCGGGCGAATCATTATTTAATGATGGCGTTGCCGTTGTGGTATTTATCAGTATTGCCGAGGTGGCACGCTCTGGCAATTTCTCGGCATTAAATGTAGCTGAACTTTTTTTACAGGAAGCAGTGGGTGGTTTAATTTTCGGTGCAGTGATTGGCTACATCGGCTACCTGGCTTTACGCTCAATAGATGATTACAAAGTTGAAGTAATGATAACCCTTGCTGTTGTAATGGGCGGTTACCTGGTAGCCGGGCATTTACATGTCTCAGGCCCGTTGGCTATGGTTGTGGCCGGCATTATTTTAGGCAACAAGGTAAAAGGCAAAGGCGTTTCTGCATTAACCCAGGATTATATCGAAAAATTTTGGGAACTGATAGATGAGATCTTGAACGCCATACTGTTTCTGTTGATTGGCCTCGAAATGCTAATCATTAAAATAAGCACACCTGTTTTATTGATTGGCGGTATATCAATAGTGCTGGTATTACTAGCGCGGTGGATTTCGGTAATACTACCCGTATCTGTACTCAAATACAAAATCAAATTCGAGCAAAATGCAGTAGCCATACTCACCTGGGGCGGCCTGCGCGGCGGCATTTCGGTAGCTCTAGCCCTATCACTCGAAACCAATATGTACCGCGACGAGTTTGTGTTGATTACTTATATGATTGTCGTGTTCTCGATATTGGTACAAGGTTTAACAATAAGGCCGGTTGCAAAGCGATTGCTGCAGCCGGCGAAAGAATGAGTTTCAAATCTCTCCCTGGGAATTACTGTGTGCCCATAAGTCTGATTTTCTTGGTTTTTTACCCCTTATTTAATGCTGTTGCAAATTGCACAGACAGTAGTGTTCCCCTAATTTAGGGGAATGCAATGGCAGTGCCAACACCACTGACTTTAATAAGGGGTATAATCTACTCAAAATTATAAATCCTGATAAATGAAGCTCCTCAATGCACCCCAACTCTATTTTTCTTAACCAATGGCAGCACAATAAACTTTACTATACCATGTGCAACCAGGGATAAAGCAAAGGTGAAAACGATGATCATTACAACCCGTGAAGGCGTATTGAAATAATCTAAAAAGCCCGAGCGGTGCTCGCCACTGTACAATACTGCAAGTATACAAACGGTTATACCTGTAAGCCACAAGGTAAGATGCGAATAAAAATAGCGTGAAGAACCGAATTTAGGGCCAACGAATGAAGCAATTAACAGCACAACGTGTGCAACAAACAAAAGAACGGCGATAAGGATTAGAAAATAAAACATAATAAATGGTTAAAGGGTCAGATACCCAAAGTAGAAAATTGTCTTCTAATTATTGCCAAAATATTTTATTCAAGTTTTGAACAGGCATTTTCTTATAAATAGACTTGCACTTTTACACCGCATTATCTAATTTGTTTACTCAACATCCATTATGCAAAACACACTGCTCCAAACCTACGGCAACATTGATATTTACCTGTTCGATCAGTTGCTGAAAGGCCGTTATGATAACGCTGAAAAAGTACTGGATGTAGGCTGTGGCAGCGGGCGAAACCTGTTTTATTTTTTACGCAATGGCTATGAGGTTTTTGGGATCGACCCGAATCCTGCCGCGATTGAAACGGTTAAGCAATTATCAGCAGCGCTTGCACCAGATAATCTGCTATCAAATTTTATAGTAAGCACAGCTGAAGATCTGCCGTATAACGATGCCGAATTCGATTTAATTATCTGCAACGCTGTACTACATTTTGCGAAAGACGAACAGCATTTCGAAAGCATGCTGCGCTCTATATTCCGGGTATTAAAACCGGGTGGCTACTTTTTTGCAAGGCTGGCATCAGATATCGGGATAGAAACATTGGTAAAGCCCTTAGGCAACCACCGCTATTTATTACGAGACGGCAGCGAACGTTATTTAGTAGACGAACAAAGGCTGCTAAAATATACCGATGAACTGGGTGTATTGTACGAACCACTAAAAACCACTAACGTACAAAATATGCGTGCCATGACTACCTGGTGCGTGCAGAAGGTTTAGTTGGGATTCGGCAATACTTTCAATTAATCAACAAGAATTGCTCTAATACCTCATTAAACTCTTCCGGTTTCTCCATCATCGGGGCATGTCCGCATTCTGGCAGTATCACAAGCTTCGAATTTGATAAGTGTTGCTTAAACTCTTTGGCAACAGACAATGGTGTAATCTGGTCTTCATTACCCCATATCAATAAAACAGGTGTCAAAATTTGGGGAAGGTGCACAAGCACATTATTCCGTTGGGCCGATTTTGCAGTTTTAACAGCGCAAAGGCATTTAAAGGTATTGGTAGTTACCTGCAATACTTCGGCAACAAGTTCATCAGTAGCTATGGCAGGGTCATAAAATGTTGCGGCAACCCGTTCTTTGATGTAAACATAGTTTCCACGCTTCAAATAACTACCCACCTGGGTATTTTCATACAATCCAGAACTACCTGTCAACACCAGTTTTGCAACATTAGCGGGGTATTTGAGTGTGTAAAGAATAGCAACGTGCCCGCCCAATGAATTGCCGACAAGAATAACATCCTCAAGTTTATTGGCTGCAATAAACCCTTCCAGAAAATTGAGTAAATGTTCGAGGCTATCTGTTTTATATTTCTCGTATATGGGCAGCTCCGGAATATAAATATCAAACCGTTTTCCGAAATGGTTGACTACCTCTTTCCAGTTACTTAATCCCCCAAATAGCCCGTGGAGTAATATTATGCTTTGTTTCATCTCTATTTTTGAAACAAAGCTATGGTTGGGGAATATTTCAGTTAGTGACTTCAGTCACAAAAGCGCTTTTATTTCAACATAAATAATCTCGCCCGGCTTAAGGCTTCGCGGCTGATATACAGGTAACGCGCGATATTAGTGAGCGATATTTTTTGGATGATGGCCGGCCGGCGTTCTAACAGGTAACGGTAACGACGTAACGGACTTTTTAAGGATAAAATATATTGATGCTCTGACTGCTGCTCCAGTATTTCCTGGTACAACTGCAGGTTTACATGCAGCAGGTTCATGTGGAGATCGTAGAGCGGCTGTAGTTTTTTGATATTGATTCTTAGCACTACTGCATCTTCCAATGCTGTAATACTTACGGCAGACGGGGCTTTTTTATTATAGCTTTCGCAATTGGCCAGAAAATCATTAGGGAAGCCGAATTTAATGATCTTTTCGTTACCATCTTCGTCCTGGATTGAAAATTTAAACGTGCCCGAAATTACAAAGGCCGAAAAACGTGCAACCTTCCCATACTTCAAAAACGAATCACCTTTTTTAACTTGCTTAACGGTGGCCATCAAATCAAGCAAACGCCACTCGTCTTCGGTTACTATCGGATATTTTTTCCTGAGCTCATCGTACCAGCAGGGTAATTCGTGTTTCATTACAACCAGGGCTTTTAATACACCAAAGTAAAAAAATATCTATATTAAATCGTGATCCCGGTTGGGATCACGATTTAATTACATAACGCATACAATTGAATATACCTGTGTTATTTACCTTTCTTTTCAGGCACCAACATCCCCGGATAAACAACACCGTCCATGTCAGTCATTTGAAGGTTCAATAGGTTAGATATAAGCGGTGCAATATCTTCTTGACCAATCACGGGTAAAACCACACCTTGCTTTATGCCGCGTCCGAACGCAAGAAAGCCGGTTTGAATGTCTTTAAAATCAGTAGGCAGATAGCCGTGTGTACCGCCTTTGGCTGACGTAAGCAGTTCGCCTGTGGCAGTTGCTCCAAAGCAAATGCCTTGATAAGCCGCCAGTGCCAATGCTGCATTAGGGTCGCCCTGTGCTTCGGCAATTTGTTTCTTATCTAGCACATGGAAAAGCTTTTTAATACCGGCAGGTAATTCTGCAAGGGCTTTGTTTACTTTTTCTAATGAAGCTTTGTCTTTCGGGTCGCGCAATATCAGGAATGCAGAACCACCGCTTTGCTGAAAGTAAGCTTTCCAGTTTTCTTTATCATCGTTATTGTATAAACCAATTTTGGCCAGCATTACGTTAGGGTTAAATTGTGTATTGATGTCAACAAACCCATGATCCCCGGTTATAATAAAGGTGGTGTTCTCGCGCATGCCTGCCATTTCAACGGCATCCATGATGGTTTTGATGGCTACATCTACCCCTACCACAGCTGAGCGTACTTTATCGCCATCGCGGCCTTGCTCATGCTGAAAATGGTCGGTTAACCCGATATGGATAGCCAGGAACGCTGGTTTGTATCTACGTAAAATGTAAGCCGCCATGCGCGATTTATTCTGGTCGTTAGTATTATTATCTATGGTTGCGCCGTACTCCTCATTCAGCTTTCCAATGGCATTATCCTGCATTTCCTGGAAAAGCGATTTAGGGTTCGATTCATCATATAAAGCTTTGATCTCGTCCTTTTTCTCGCCTTTGTTTTTCGGCAGTATTACAAACTCGGGCAGGTTATAATCAATAGGTGCGCCAACAGTTACAGGCCAGCTTACACCGGCAGTAACTAAACCGGCACCTTTGGCCGCCGTCCAGATGGTTGGTACCTTTATGTCTTTATAATACCAAAACCATTTACCGGTAATACCCAGCGGCTCAACCGGTGTATTGTAGTAAATACCATGTTTGGCCGGCAATACCCCACTGATGATGGTAGTGTGCGACGGGTAAGTTACCGTTGGGAAACTACCGCGCACGCCCTGTGCGTAGGTACCGGTTTTCATGGCCTGGCGAACGTTGACCATGCCCCATGTTGGGTCGAGGTAAAATTCGGGACGTAAGCCGTCTATACTGATTAATACGACGTGTTTATCTTGCGCGCGGGCAACAGAAGTAGCCAGCAGACAAATTAAAAGCCCCTTGAATAGATGTTTCATAAATGTTTATTGAATAGGTAAATGTGTATTTAGAATAAAGGAACGGTGAACTGACTGTCGCCATCGGTTTCGCTCTCTTTAGTGTATGGCGAAAATGTGCGAACAGACAACTCGTTGTTCTTAACCGAGAACTTGTACAAACGCATCAATCCATTACCACCATTTGGTCGGCTCTGGTAATCGCTTAGGAAAGCTTTGATGGTATGGCCGTTATAGGTTTCGGTACGATAGCCTTCGCCATTATCGCCAACGTGGCCGCAAAGCATCATAAACACATTAGGGTTGCCTTTTAAGGCTTCATAGATAGCTTTACCCTCGGCGTTAAACGGTGCCTGCGGGGTTAACGAACCTGCTACCGGGGCAAAGTGCAGTATGGAGTGGCTTACCACAATGGCTTTGCGCGATGCATATTTTTTCAGGATCTCATTGGCCCAACCGTACATATTGGCCTGGTCTTCGTTATGCGAATCAAACTCGAGAAATAGAACAATAAAATCAACTCCACCTGCGGTAAACAAGTCATAATGGCTATCATTATTTTTACCGTAATGGCCGCCGTAATATGGCCGTCCTTCGAAATGCGGAACGCCAAAATATTTATTATAACCATTGGTAGTGCCGGTTACAGGGTATTGCGATGGAAACTGATCGTGGTTACCCACACTTAAACCGTAAGGGATACTTACAGGAGTTTCCAAACCATAAAGCGCAGTTTTTGCCAGATACCATTCAGAACGATTGGTTACCGGGTTGTCGCCATGCTCGGTAATATCGCCCATGTGGGCAACATAAGCTATGTTCTCTTTAACCTGGTTTTTCTGGATCCACTCAATCTGTGCTTTAAACATATCGAATGTACCGCCAAGCTGTGCCTGGGCAATATAATATTGCGTATCGGGTAATACAGCGATTGAGAAATCACCGGGCTTAACCACTGCAGGGGTACCGGGCGTGTTGAGCACCGTATCAACCAGCGTTGCGGCCTTTACCTGGTTGCCAAACGTGAGCATGCCCATAGCCAATGAGGCTAAGCATATATTTTTAAATGTTGCCATAAGTATAGTGTAAATGAAATACCCCGCTGCCTTGCAGCAGCGGGGTAAAGGATATTAATAACCTGGATTTTGTGTAAGCTGCGTATTCAGACCTACTTCAGCCTGAGGCAGTGGAAACAGTAGTTTATCGTTAGTAACGATGTATGAATCTGCCGAGATGTAGCTGATCTGGGTTTTCAGTTTCACACCAAAGGCATTCATCACAGTTAATGCATTACCGGTGCGTGTCAAATCGTGCCAGCGTTTGTTTTCGAAGGCCAGCTCAACACGGCGCTCGTGTAAAATAGTATTACGCAGGGTTGTTTGATCGGCACTGGTAACAGGAGCCAATCCTGCACGGGCACGCACTGTATTTAAAGCAGTTAAAGGTGACTTACCCTGCTCGTTTTGCGCTTCGGCCAATAACAATAAGGCTTCTGAGTAACGGTAAATAGGGAAATCATCAGCCGAACCTGTTATAGCTGCAGGTGTGTGTTCATATTTTTTACAATAAGGCACTGCCGTTTTTCCGCTTGGAGGCGTGGTGTATCCTACAATGCTCTTCACGGCAGAATAAGTAAAATAGTTACTGCCATCATACACACCTTCGGCAACACCGATAGAAGCATCCAGGCGCTTGTCGCCCGCTTCGTAGTTACTAATCAGATCCTGTGTTGGTGTGTTCCAGCCGCCCGTAGTGGTGTTATCAATAGCCAGCGTGGTAATTAACGAAGTATTTTTACTACGTGGCAAAAAGTGAAAACACAAAGGGTTGGGTGTTGAACCCGTAGTGGTTCCATCCAAAAACTGCACCTCAAATAACGACTCTTTGTTGTTTTTATTAGCAGGTAAAAAAGCGTCAGAATAATTGGCGTTTAGGGAGTAACCCATCGTTGACAAGCTGTTCAGTAAGGTCTCGGCTTCAGCCCAGCGTTTCTGCGTTACATATACATCGGCCAATAATACCGTAGCAGCACCCTTGGTAGCGGCTCCAGTTTGGGGAAATTTTGTTGGTACCGGCAGTTCGGTCATGGCATCGGTAGCATCGGCAATAATTTGTTTGTACACATCATCGGCAGATGAGCGCGGCAGGAAAGCATCTTCAGGCGTACGCACTTCATTCAAAAACAGCGGCACACCACCAAACAGGCGCACCAACTTAAAGTACATCAGCGCACGCAGAAATTTACATTGGCCGTCGTAGCTTTTTACAGAAGCATCGGGGATGCCAGATGCGGTTTTCAACCTCGAGATTACAATATTAGCCCTTGATATTACGAGGTACAGATCCTGCCATTCGGTAGCGGTATAGCTATCAGTTGATGGATCCATAAAATCAGAAAGTTTTTCGCGGTCTGTATAGGCCGTACCCCTGTTACTTAAAAACGACTGATAAATTGTGTTATCAGAGCGCATTTCCGAGAAAAGGTAATCGGTAGTCACCACATCGCGCAAGCCTGCATAAGCAGCTGTTGTTGCCTGCCCGAATTGCGCATCTGTTTGGTAATAATTCTGGTCGCTGTATGATGATTTGGGCGCCAGATCAATAAAGCTTTTTTTGCATGAAGCTGCTGTTAGCAATACCAGCCCCATCAAAGTATATATTTTTTTCATTGTGCTCTTTTTAAATTTTGCTTTCAATTATTTTAATGACGCTGAAACACCTATTGAGAAAGTTCTCGGTACCGGGTAGCCATTCTCATCCACACCAATACCTTGTGTTGGATCCTGGCCGCTTAAACTGATCTCAGGGTTCATGCCCGAGTAACCGGTAAATACAAAGGCTTGCTGTACCGAGCCGTAAACACGAAGCGATTTAAAGGCGAAATTATTTTTGAAAGGCAGCGTATACCCCAAAGAGATATTTTTGATGGCGAAGTACGAGCCGTTTTCGAGCCACTGTGAGTTTACCTCGCGGCCAATTGCTGTAGTACCTGTTTTAGTACGCGGATAAATGCCCGAACCCGGATCGTCGATAGAACGCCAGTGATCAAGCGCGGCAGCCAATGGTACGCGCGAACCATCCATATTGGTTTGGTAAGCCCATTTTGCTGCGTTCAGAATCTGGCCGCCTACAGAGAACGAGGTATGGATGTTGAGGTCGAACCTTTTATAGGTAAAGTGGTTGGTAAAACCACCTGTAAAGGTAGGTGTAGGGTCGCCAATAAAGGTACGGTCGTTCACATCATCAATCACGCCGTCGCCGTTAATATCTTTAACCTTGATGGTACCAATGTCTGATGATCCGTTAGGGGATGTAGCAGTGGCCTGATATTTTGCTGAACTGGCCAGGTCGGCTGCATTCTTATATAATCCTTCATAAATAAAACCATAAAACTCACCCAAGTGGTGACCAACCTGCTGGCGGAAATAATCAGAAGATACAGTATTGTTACGGCGGATATAACCCGGTGATACTAAACTCTTGATGATGTTACGATCGAACGAGATATTGAAGGAACTGTTCCATTTAAAGTCGCGGTTGTTAATGTTAACGGTATTGATCGTGATCTCATGTCCCCAGAAAGCCAGTTTACCTACGTTATCATAAACGGTGCTAAAACCCGATGAAGTTGGCAGCGGCCTGGCTTGTATCAGGTGGTCAGAAATTTTGTGATAATAATCGTAAGTAAGGCTGATGCGGTTTTTCAGCAGGCTCAGGTCAAAACCTAAATCAAGCTGTAAGCTCCGCTCCCATTGTAAATTGGCATTACCCAAATTGCTGAGTGTGGTACCCTGGGTAATGGTGTTATTATAATCGTAGTAGTAATTTGAGGTAGTGGATTGTGCCACATAATTACTTGAGAAAAAGTTATTACCCGTTACCCCGTAGCTGGCGCGGATCTTAAACAGATCCACGTCTTTAAAGCGTTCCATAAATTTCTCGTCGCTTACCACCCAGCCGGCTGATACTGAAGGGAAATTACCATACCTAGAATTTGCACCGAAGCGGGAAGAGCCATCGTTACGAAAAGCACCTTGCAACAGGTATTTACCTTTATAATTATAGTTGATGCGGCCGATAACAGACAGTAATGAATAAGCTGTATAGCTGCTGTTACCGGTTACACTGGTTGCCGCTGTAAGGTATGGGATATCATCATTAGGGAAACCTAAACCGGTTAAGGTATTAGAGGTTGATGAATACTTCTGGGCAGAGTAACCGCCTAAGATTTCGAGGTTATGATCGTGGTGGAAAGTTTTTTTGTAATTGATGTACCCTTCGGCCGTATATGAACCATTATCTACCGAACTGCTGGTACCGGTTGGGTTGTTAACTGTAGAGCTTACAATACCCGACTGGTAGTAATTACGGGTTTCGCCGCCCTTATCAACACCTACGTTTACTTTCAATAACAGGTCTTTTACAACCTCGTAGTTGATGTAACCATTTCCAAGTATACGTGTGGTTTTATAATCATCATTGGTTAAATTAAATTGTGCCAATGGGTTAATATAGGCCACCATACCCGGCGAGCTTACATTACGCTGGTAGGTACCATCGGGATTAAAAGGCGCAATCAGCGGGCTGGCCTCGAAAATACGCTCGAATAAACCGCCCACACCGTCTGTGGTTAAGCGGTTGTTATGATCTAAGCGGTAACTTGGCGCCAGGTTAAACCCAACTTTTAGTTTACCATCAACTGCGGTTACATCTTTATTAATACGTGCAGAAAACAAGCGTGTACCAGTGTTAATTAAAACACCCTGCTGATCAGAGTAGCTCACAATAGCAGTAGAAGATGATTTTTCGGTAGCCGATTGGATAGCCACATCATAATTTTGGATGGGTGCGGCACGTGTAAGCAGTTTGTACCAGTTGGTTCCCTCTCCGTAGCTTGCAGGGTCCCTGTCAAGGTAAGCTGCTTTGTAGTCGGCAGCAATGCTATAATTTTTTTCATACAGCAAGCCGTCCTGTGCACGCTCGCGCATAAACTCGGCAAATTGCTCGCCATTCATTACTTTCGGTACTTTGTTACCGGGTAACACCTGCACGCCATAATTCGCATTAAATTCTACTGTAGCACCAGCACCTGGTTTAGCGTGGCGGGTGGTAATTAATATTACCCCGTTTGATGCTCGTGAACCATACAATGCTGTAGCAGAAGCATCTTTCAGGATACTGAAACTTTCAATTTCATCGGGATTGATATTGTTGATACTCCCGGTAATCGGCATACCGTCGATCACAAAAAGAGGCTGGTTGTCTGTAAAAAACGATGCAGCCCCACGGATCCGGAAATCAATGCCCCTACCCGGCTGGCCGCTGCTTTGCACAACAGACACGCCTGCTACCTTGCCCTCCAATTGCTGTGCAAATTGTATTACAGGCATATCTTTTAAAGAAGATGCATTTAACTCGGCTATTGAACCGGTAATCTCTTTTGCACGCTGTTTACCATAACTTACAGTAACCTCTTTAAGCAGGCTGCCACCCGTAAGGCTCACATTAATTGTTGCTATTTTATTGGCTACTACCTTTACATCTTTGGTTTCGCTTTTACTGTAGCCAACAAAGGTTACCTCTACCGTATAAGTACCTTCGGGTACGTTAAGTACGTAGCCGCCATCATTGTTGGTTACCACACCTGTACCAGTACCGGCAATTTTTACCGAAGCACCGGGTAGTGGCGCACCGGTTTCGTCGGTTACGCGGCCGGTAATTTTACCCGAGCCTTGTTTAAACAACAGGATGTTGCCGGCTTCTTCTTTAAAGCCGATACCAGAGTATTTTAAAACGTTGCTAAGCACCATGTCTAAAGGCTCATCTGTAAAGCTGGCGGGCTTTACGTAGATGTCCTTTAGCCCGAGATAAGCTTCATCATAGGCAAATATCAGGTTGGATTTGCTTTCGAGCTTTTTAATTACCGAAGACAAATTCTCGTTGCCAACCGACACGTTAATGCGGCTGTTAAGGCCCTGGGCCTTAACGTTGGCTGCTTCTACATACAGCAGCCCGATAGTGAGCAGGATACTAAATGCTAAAATTGTAGTTCGCATAAATTGCTTCCATAACAGTGTATAGAAATTCATATTTTTGATTGCTTTTGTAAGTGTGAATATTTGCTGAGCATTGCAAGCCGTGGATTGCCGTCCGTTGGCTCGCAAAAATTATTACACGGCTCTGTATTAGCGTACAGGGCCGTTTGTTTTTTGGAGGTTTAGTAGAGAATTACGTCCTTGCCCTCCTTTCTGAAATGTGTGTTGTGAATTTGGCTGATCACTTTTAAAATCTGATCGGCCGGCAAGTTGTGCTGGATACGCATGCTGAACAGGTAGCTGTTTACATGCTCATTTCCTGCTTTTAGCGATAAGCCAAAAATATTATTGATCACCACTGCCAGTTCCTGGAAATTGGCTTGCGATAATGTGGTATAACCCGTTTTCCAGCTCTGGGCGTCATTAGCATTAACTGCTTGCTCATGATATTGACCTGTGATTGTTGCGTAACTTAATTGCTGACCGGGCAATAACATAGCCAGGCATTTGCCGCCTTTAACAACCCCTACCTTACCTGTAGCAACCGAAACCTGAATATTGCTTAGTTTTTGATAAGATCGTACATTGAATGAGGTACCCAGCACCTGTACATTTAATTTACCGGTGTGTACCACAAACGGATGCTGCAGGTTTCTTTTTACATCGAAAAATGCTTCACCCTCAATCAATTTTATTTCGCGCAGGTGGCCTTTAAACTCAACCGGCACCTGGATTGTACTGGCTGCATTTAGCCACACTACAGAGCTATCGGGCAGGTTAATTTGTTTGAGACCTTTGGTAGAAGTGCGAATGGTATTGTAAACTACCTGCTCTTTTGCCAAACGAAGTGTGCGCAAACGATAAAACATCAACGATAACCCTGCAAAAACTAATAGGCTTGCTGCAATACGGAACACAGGCAACCTGAAAACAGAGGGCTTTACTATAACAGGTTTTACCTTAGCGTAGATGACATTTCTGATGCGTTGCTTTTCAGCCTCGCTCAAATCCTGTTCCTTATCTTTATATGATCGGTACCAGGCATCAATCAAGGCGTTCTCTGTTTCGTTGGCTTCGCCCTTTAAGTATCTTGTTAGTTTCTGTCTAAATTTATCAATATCCATATCTGGGGTTTTCAGTATTAAGTCGCTGAAAACCCACCGGGGTACTTATAATTAAGATGAAACTTATGTTAATTATTTGTGAAGTAGCAAGGGCAGCAATAAGGCTGTATAAGTAAGGTGCTTCTCGGGATATTTCTCAGCAATTACGATGCGCAAGCGGCGCGTAGCCTCGGCAATATAGTTTTTAACTGTTTGGTCGGCCAGGCCCAATTCGCCTGCTATGGCTTTTACTGAAAGATTGTCGCTGCGCAGCATGTAAACTTTTTTGAGCATTTCGGGCATGTTGTTTACAGCCTCTTCCAATGTTTTTTCCAGTTCGATGTAATCGGCAATGGCTTCTATCGAGTCTTCGAGCAGGTTAATCCGCTCCAAAGCATCCTGCATCTTAACGTCGGTTGCCTGCTGTGAACGGAAATGGCTGATCACGCTTAAACGTACGGCACCATGCAAATAATTTTCGAGCGAAGTATTGATGCTGAGGCTTTCGCGGCGTTGCCAGATCTTGATAAAGATCTCCTGCACAATGTCCTGCGCAATTACATCGTCGCCCAGGCGGGCATAAGCAGTTTTATAGAGTTTCTCCCAATAGCGGTCGAACAAAACATCGAAGGCGAAATGATCGCTCGCTTTAATTTGTTCCAGTAAGGCTAAATCAGAAAAATGCTCCATCGACAGGCAGCAAAATTAAAACATTCAATGTTAAGCTAATCTTAATTCGGACTACGATGTGCAACAAATCAGTTAAAAAACATTTCGACATATTTTGTTAATTTGTCAAATAGTATTACTTTTGTGCAGTTAGACTTTCCCAATACGATGTCAGCACCCATTTCAGCCAAAGAAGATTTAATACAGGAACAGATCCTGACGGCGGCTAAACACCTGTTCCAGGTGTATGGCCTGGCTAAGGTAACGATGGACGATGTGGCTAAAGCTATAGGCAAAGGCCGCAGTTCGCTGTACTATTACTATAAAAACAAAGACGAAATTTTCGACGCTGTATTTAATGTGGAGATGCACGAGATGCTCACCGCGATGGAAATGGCTGCAAACCAGGCGAAGACCGTTGAAGAAAAGATCAATGCTTTCTTTATCACAAAACTTAAAGTGGTGAAAGAAAAAGGTGCTTTTTTTAGTGCCATAAGGGCTGGCATGGATGCAGAAGCATTAACTGCTTTTCAGAAAACCAAGATCGTACATCATAACACCATCATGAAGATGGAAGGTGCTTTACTCACCCGTATTTTAAATGAAGGTATCAAACGCGGCGAACTAAAAGCTATTAAAGAAAACGAAATGGATATCCTGATCTTTATTTTACTGAGTAGCATACGGGGGATAAGAAACGAGATAAACCTGGTAGATAACGCAACAGAATTTGAGCCTACCATCGCTCAGTTCACCGGTTTGATGATGAATGGATTGAAGAAATAAAAAAATTTGATTACTTTTCGACAAAAAGACAAAATATGTCGAAATGATTATAGATAAAACACAGAATGGCAACATCACTAACTAACAATACTTTTCGCGCATTTCGCAACCGTAATTATGCCTTGTTTTTTACCGGGCAGTCTGTTTCGCAAATAGGTACCTGGATGCAGCGCACAGCTGTAATATGGGTTATTTATTCGCTTACGCATTCAGCCTCAATGATCGGGTTTTCTGTTTTCGCGCAGCAATTTCCATCGTTCTTACTTTCCCTGTTTGGCGGTGTTGTTGCTGATAGGTACCCGCGTTATAAGATATTACTCATTACCCAAACAGCATCCATGATACAAGCCATATTGCTGGCTGTGCTAATACTTACCAACCATTACGTAATATGGGAAATTTTAACATTGAGCGCATTATTAGGTGTAGTTAACGCTTTTGATGTGCCAGCGCGACAGCCCATGGTTCATGAAATGGTTGACGATAAGGCTGATTTGGCAAACGCCATTTCGCTTAACTCGGCTATGGTAAACCTGGCTCGGTTGGTTGGTCCTGCCTTATCTGGTTTAGTTTTGCAAGACTTTGGTGCAGGTGTTTGTTTTAGCATCAATGCACTCAGCTTTATAGCTGTAATCGGTTCGCTGATATTGATGAAATTCCCGGAATTTAAACCGCCCGTCAACAAGAAAAAGGTGGCCGCCGAACTTACAGAGGGCCTTCGGTACCTGAAACAAACACCAGCCATCAGCATGCTCATTTACCTGTTGATTTGTTTAAGCGTGCTCATTTTCCCCTACGACACCATGGTGCCGGTATTTGCGAAGGTAATTTTTAAAGGCAACGCAGCTACTTACGGTTACATAACCGGCGGTATTGGCCTGGGGGCATTGGTGGGCAGCTTTTTACTGGCATCTGCCAAAAAAGATATAGACTTAAGGAAGATATTACTGATAAGCATTACAGTATTGGGCGCCGGGCTGATCCTGTTTTCGCGAACCAGCAATTTTGTTTTTGCCCTGCCCTTTGCTGTGGTTTTGGGGCTGGGCTCATTAACCCCCATGTCGACCACCATTACCATTATACAGATAGAAGCTGCCACCAACATGCGTGGACGCGTAATGAGCTTTATTGCGATGGCATTTTTCGGCATGCTGCCGCTGGGCAGTTTACTGGTAGGTAATATCTCGCAAAAAATAGGTGCGCCACTTACCATGCTTTGTCAAGGCATACTGGCCCTGGTGATAGTAGCGATATTTTCAAAACTACTACCTAAAATTAAACCTGCTGAAAGCGAAAAAGCAATTCTTCAATAATAAAAAATAAAATACAAACCCTATTAAAAAACAATAAAATGGAACAAAAATCGCCAAACACGGCCCTCTTAGTAATGGACATGCAAGAAGGCATAGTAGCCATGCTACCCGCTGCATCAACAATTTTGAGCAATGCAGCCAAAGCCATAGCGGCTGCACGCAGCAACAATATCCCTGTTATTTATGTGGTTGTAGGTTTCCGCAACGGTGTACCCGAAGTAAGCGAAACCAGCACCAAGAGCTTTGCAGCAGGTAAAGCGCATTTTGCAAGCCTCAACATGGACGATTTTATGAGGGTACATGCCGAACTTACTCCTGCCGATGGCGAAGTAACGGTAGTTAAACGCCGCGTAAGTGCCTTTACAGGTAGCGACCTGGAAGTGATATTAAGAGCATTCGGTATTAAACATTTGGTGTTGGCCGGGATCTCTACCAGTGGCGTAGTGTTATCTACCCTGCGTGAAGCGGCTGACAAGGATTACAAATTAACCGTGCTATCTGACTGCTGTGCAGACCGCGACGAGGAAGTTCATCGTGTATTGACCACCAAGGTTTTCCCGGGCCAGGCTGATGTGCTGATGGTTGAGGAATGGAGTAAGTAATGTTATAGAAAAGAAAGGCTGTCTTTAAATTGAAGACAGCCTTTTTCATTATATAGTTTGCTATATTACAGCTTCAATACCGATTTGTAGGGTTAACCAAAACAACATGAATATAATTGACAAGGCGGTCATGAACAGCTATCATGATATGCGCGTTAAAGAATTTGGTGAAGGTACTGTTGAAGCACTGGGTTGGCTTGATAAGACCAGTCAGTTATCGCGCTTTGCTATGCTGGCGGGTATTGGCGACATGAATAATCATTCGGTATTGGATGTGGGCTGCGGTTACGGCGATCTGCGGGAATATCTTGGTGAACGATACCCAGATCTGCATTATTCGGGACTCGATCAGGCGGGAGCATTTTTAGCTGTAGCATCAGAACGTTACCAATTGCCCAACACCACTTTTTTACTTGGCGACTTTTTTACTGCCGAACTACCGCATACCGACTATGTATTGCTAAGCGGTAGCCTTAATTACAAAAGCAGTGACCCCGATTTTATTTATAAGATGATCAGCAAGCTGTTTAATGCCTGTGAAATTGCCTGTGGCTTTAACTTACTCAGCAAAATAAACGACCCCGGAGGTATCCTGATGGCTTATGATCCTGATAAAATTATGAACCATTGCCTCACTTTGACCGATAATGTAGTGTTACATAACCAATATTGCGATGGCGATTTTACCGTATGGATGTACCGTAAATAATTCCCTTCAGGATTGTTAAACAACCGCTAAAGCCGTGCTATTTTTTGGCATGGTAAAACGGAAACAGGTTCCTTTACCCAACTCACTGTCTACATTAATGGTACCACCATGCGTGGCAATAAAATCCTTAACTAATAAAAGCCCAAGTCCGGTCCCTTTTTCTTTGCCTGTCCCTAAAAGCGAACTCGCACTCATATCTCCCAAAACCATTTCTCTTGTTTGCTGAGACATGCCCACGCCGTTATCCTCTATACATACTTCTACCATATCGCCTAAACTTACAGCAGTAACGGCAATCACCCCATCGCCAGCTGGGCTGAATTTAATGGCATTGGTTACCAAATTCTGCAAAACAGAACGCAGCATCAGTGCATCTGCATGGATATAAAGCTCTTCCTCTACATTATTCTCGAGGGTAACTTCTTTCTGACTGGCATTTTCTCTCAGCAGATCTAATGACTCATTTACACAATTCCATAAATGAAGCTTTTCAGGCTTAAACTTGGTTTTCTCGCGCTGATCTTTAGCCCACTCTACCAATTCGTTTAACTGGCTTAATACTTTGTTTGATGTTCTATTGATGATACCAGCAAACATCCGGATCTGATCGGGCAGCATTTTCTCGGCAGACCGGGAAAGATTTTCTGACGAAGCCAGCAAGGCTGTTAAAGGGTTACGCAGATCATGCGATATCACAGAAAGGAATTTATCTTTCGATAGGTTTAAGGCCTTTAATTCGTGGTTCAGGTTTTCCAGCTCAATGGTTCGTTCCAGTACACGCTGCTCCAGGTCCTGGTTTAATTGTACCAGGTCATCATTAATGGCCTGCAACTTTTCTTCCTGTTTTTTTAACAGACGGTTTTTCTGGTACAGGTCTGTAAACACAGCAACCTTAGATCGCAGCATTTCGGGGTTAAAAGGTTTGCGGATAAAATCAACCGCTCCTGCTTCATAACCTTTAAATACTGCGGCTTCTTCATAATCATGTGCTGTGATAAAGATGATGGGGATCTGCCTCAGCTTATCGCGCTGGTAAATCAATTCTGCTGTTTCGTATCCATCCATTATCGGCATTTTCACATCAAGTAAAATGAGGCAAAAATCTTCCTCTTTTAACAAAATGCGCAATGCTTCCCTTCCCGATGTGGCTTTATAAAAGGCGTATTTATCCTTATCCAAAACCACCTCCATCGAAAGCAGATTATTCTCATTATCATCTACCAGCAATATCTTAATGAGCTCTTCCTTCATCTATCTTATCCTATAACAATTAACACAAGTATTTATTTAATTAACCACACACGCATCAGCGATAGTAATTGATCAGTTTTTACCGGTTTGGTAATATAGTCTGATGCACCAGATGAAATACATTTCTGGCGGTCGCCAATCATTGCTTTTGCGGTTACGGCAATAATAGGTAAACTCTTATTACGCTGCTCTTTCCTGATCATCTGGATAGTTTCGTACCCATCCATTTCGGGCATCATAATATCCATCAGCACAATATCAATCGATTTATCTTTATTTAAGATTTCGAGCGCCTCTCTCCCGCTTTCGGCAGTGATGGCATTAATTTTCGACCGTTCAAAAACCGCCGTTAAAGCAAACAGGTTACGTACATCATCATCCACTACCAGCACTTTTTTGCCATCCAGTATGTCGGTCGAATCCTGGATCCCGGTAAGCAGTTTTAGTTTATTTTCATCTACCGATTTTTTATCGATGTGCAGCAACACCAATATTTCTTCGAGCAGGTAAAGGTGTGATGAAGGTGTTTTGGTAATCACCTTATGGTTGAGGCGTTTTAACTGAATCAATTCGTCCTGGGTAAAGTCTCTGGCCGAATGTAGAATAATAGTGGTATCAAGCTGTTTAAAGGCGTTGATCTGGTTCAACAAATCCAAGCCATTCGCGTCGGGCAATACAAAGTCAATAATGATACAATCAAACGAGGTCTTTTTCAGTATAGCGATACCATCATGAGCCGTTGTAGCGCCGTAAACCTCAATGTTATCATTATTAATTAACTCCGACAGCCTTTGCAGCTCGGCTTCGTTGTCCTCAATAATTAATACCTTTTTGGTATTGTGCTGATGGAATTTAACGATGCCAGAGATCAGCTCATCTAACGAAGTGTTAGACAATGGTTTTAAGCTGAATGATTTGGCTCCAAATTTTAAAGCCATCGCTTTATTATCCTCGCCCGAGATTACATGAACCGGGATATGGCGCAGGTTTATGTCGGTTTTTAACAGTTTGAGGATCTTCCAGCCGTTTGATTCGGGCATGTTTACATCCAGCGTAATGGCAACCGGGTTATACTTAATAATACTATCGAAAATTTCGAGATAGCTGATGGCTACCACTACCTTCAAATTAAGATCATGCGCTTTATCGATCAAAATCTTGGTAAAACGAAGATCATCCTCAACCACCAGCAGCACACGATCTTCTGATACAATGTTATGGCGGTCATCATCTACCAGTAAATCGGCCGTATCCATTAAATTGGTATGCGAGTGTACAACCGGGTAAATTTCTTTTGGCTTAACAGGCGCCGATTTTTCTTCTTTATATTTCAATGGCAGGAAGAGTGTAAATGTACTACCCTTACCCAATTCGCTGCCTACGGTAATAGTACCGCCCAATAGCTCGGCAAAACCTTTACTGATGGATAGGCCTAAACCGGTACCTCCGTATTTACGACTGGTTGAACCTTCAGCCTGTTGGAAAGCTTCGAATATAATGCCCTGGGTGTTTTTTGAGATCCCGATACCCGAATCTTCGATCGAGAAGGCAATAACAGATTCAGGGCTCTTCAATGGGTTCTCCTGCCCTATTCCAGGTCGGTAAATATTAAGTTTTACGCTGCCTTTTTCTGTAAACTTAAAGGCGTTGGATAATAAGTTTTTCAGGATCTGGTTTAATCGCTGCATATCCGTTTCCATCAACTCTGGTAAACCCTCCTGCAGCTGGATCTCAAATTTAAGGTTCTTAGCTTCTGATATTGGTTTAAAGGTTGATTCGGCAAATGAGGCAATCTCTTTAAAGCTTACCGGCATTACATCGGCAGCAATAACGCCCGACTCAATTTTAGATAGATCCAGAATATCATTGATCAGCTGGATCAAATCATCACCGCAAGAATGGATGGTTTTGGCAAACATCCGCTGCTTTTCGGTGAGGTTACCTTCCGGGTTCTCAAATAATTGCTGTGCGAGGATTAGCAAACTATTCAACGGCGTACGCAACTCGTGCGACATGTTAGCTAAGAACTCTGATTTGTATTTGGATGTCAGCGTTAACTGCTCTGCCTTTTCTTCCAGCGAACGGCCTTTATCATGCAACTCATCATTGGCGCGCCTTAACTCTTCCTGTTGTGCAGAAAGCTCACCGGCTAATGATTGCGATTGCGATAACAGCTCCTCAGTACGTGTATTGGTTTCGATGTTGTTTAGTACAATACCAATACTCTCTGTCAGCTGATCCAAAAAGTCGATGTGGGTATCGCTGAAGTTTTCGAATGATGCCAGCTCAATAACCGCTTTAATATTGTTTTCGAATAATACCGGCAGGATAACCAAATCAATAGGTGCCGCACTACCAATACCTGAGCTGATTTGCAGGTACTCGCTCGGCACATTAGAAAGCCTGATGCGTTCTTTATCTGTAGCACACTGGCCAACCAAACCTTCGCTCAGCGAAAACTCCTGGTTAATAAGCTTACGGCTTTTTTGTGCATAGCCTGCAAATAAGCGAAGTGTTGGCTCATCTGCCGCCTCTGGTTGTTCCAATATATAGAATGCGCCGTAACGGGCATTCACTAGCTCGGCCAACTCCGAAAGTACTTTATTTGCCACCGCGTTTCTATCGCGCTGGCCCTGTAGCATCTGCGCAAATTTGGCAAGGTTTGATTTTAACCAATCCTGCTCATGGTTACGTAATGTGGTGCCTTTAAGGTTGGCAATCATCTGGTTAATGGTATCCTTCAAAGCTTCCAGCTCGCCTTTGGCTTCCACGCGGATGGTTCGGGTTAAATCCCCTTTGGTTACAGCCGATGCTACCTCTGAAATTGAACGTACCTGCGTAGTTAAGTTCTGTGCCAACTGATTTACGTTCTCCGTTAAATCCTTCCACGTTCCTGATGCACCCGGCACACTGGCCTGGCCACCCAGGCGGCCTTGTACACCCACCTCACGTGCTACCGTAGTTACCTCGTCGGCAAATACGGCAAGGGTATCAATCATTTCGTTAATGGTATCGGTAAGTTGTGCCACCTCGCCTAATGCGTTGATGGATAAGCGCTGTTTCAGGTTTCCTTTAGCAATACCCGTAGCCACCTTGGCAATACCACGGATTTGCCCTGTTAAGTTGGATGCCATCTGGTTTACCGAATCCGTTAGATCTTTCCAGGTTCCACCTACCCCTTTTACGTGGGCCTGGCCACCCAGCTTGCCCTCTGTACCTACCTCACGGGCCACACGCGTTACCTCTGATGCAAAGGAGTTGAGCTGATCCACCATCGTGTTGATGGTGTTCTTTAAGTCCATGATCTCACCCTTAACATCGATGATTACCGTTTTAGATAAGTCGCCGCTGGCCACCGCCTTGGTTACCTCGGCTATATTACGTACCTGCGAGGTTAAGTTACTCGACATCTGGTTTACAGAATCCGTTAAATCTTTCCACGTGCCCGCAACGCCCGGCACAAAGGCCTGGCCGCCCAGGTTACCATCGGTACCCACCTCACGGGCCACACGCGTTACCTCTGATGCAAAACCACGCAGCTGATCCACCATCGTATTAATGGTTTCTTTCAGCTGGAGGATCTCGCCCCGTACGTCTACCGTAATTTTCTTAGATAAATCGCCGTTGGCTATCGCGATGGATACATCGGCTATATTTCTTAATTGTGCCGTTAGGTTACCGGCCATTTTATTTACCGAATCCGTTAAATCTTTCCAGGTACCATCCACACCCGGCACGTTGGCCTGGCCACCCAGCTGTCCTTCCGATCCTACCTCACGGGCCACACGCGTTACTTCTGATGCAAAGCCGCGCAATTGATCCACCATGGTATTGATGGTATCCTTCAACTCCAATAACTCACCTTTGGCGTTTACCGTAATCTTCCGGGATAAATCACCCTTCGCTACCGCTGTAGTTACCTCGGCAATGTTACGTACCTGCGAGGTTAAGTTATCGGCCATTTTATTTACCGAGTCGGTTAAATCTTTCCAGGTACCGCCTACGCCCGGCACGTTGGCCTGCCCACCCAGCTGACCTTCTGAACCTACCTCACGCGCCACACGCGTTACCTCAGAACCGAATGAGTTCAACTGATCCACCATCGTATTAATGGTGATCTTGAGCTCCAGCATTTCGCCTTGTACGTCAACCGTAATTTTTTTAGATAAATCGCCTTTTGCTACGGCTGTTGTTACCTCGGCTATATTTCTTACCTGGCCGGTTAAGTTACCTGCCATCTGGTTTACCGAGTCGGTTAAATCTTTCCAGGTACCACCTACGCCCGGTACGTTGGCCTGCCCACCGAGCTGCCCCTCAGAACCTACCTCACGGGCCACACGCGTTACCTCGAACGAGAAAGAGTTCAGCTGATCCACCATCGTATTGATCGTGTTCTTCAACTCTAACAGCTCCCCCTTAGCATCCACCGTGATCTTCCGGGATAAATCGCCTTTTGCTACCGCAGTGGTTACCCAGGCGATGTTACGCACCTGGTCAGTAAGGTTACTACCCATTTGATTCACGGAGTCTGTCAAATCTTTCCAAACCCCGCCCACTCCTTTTACACGGGCCTGGCCGCCCAGTTTACCCTCTGTACCTACCTCGAGCGCCACACGCGTTACCTCTGATGCAAAGGAGTTAAGCTGATCCACCATGGTGTTGATCGTCTTTTTCAGCTCCAACATCTCCCCTTTTACGTCAACCGTGATTTTCTTAGATAAGTCACCATTCGCCACCGCCGTGGTTACACCTGCTATATTTCGCACCTGCGATGTGAGGTTACCTGCCATCCGGTTTACAGAATCCGTTAAATCTTTCCAGGTACCTGCAACGCCCGGCACTTTAGCCTGCCCTCCCAATTTACCTTCGGTACCTACCTCCAATGCCACACGCGTTACCTCTGAAGAGAAGGAGTTCAATTGATCCACCATCGTATTAATGGTGTTCTTTAACTCAAGTATCTCCCCTTTGGCTTCTACCGTAATCTTTCGCGAAAGGTCACCTTTTGCCACCGCTGTGGTTACCGCGGCCACGTTACGTACCTGGGCAGTTAAATTACCGGCCATCTGGTTTACAGAATCCGTTAACTCGGCCCAAACACCGGCTACGCCTTTAATTTTTGCCTGTTCACCCAATTTACCTTCAGAACCTACCTGCCTTGCAACACGGGTTACCTCCATCGAAAATAAGCGGAGTTTGGAAAGCATCTGGTTTGATTCTTTAGCAATACGTAAAAACTCACCTTTTAACGGGTGACCTTTTATTTCGAGCGGGATTTGTTTGGACAGATCGCCATTGGCTACCGAGTTAATCATCCCGGCAATTTCAAGCGTTGGCGAAGTAAGGTCTTCGATGAGGTTATTGAGTGAATTAACACCATTGGCCCATTCGCCCCTGGCATCAGTTAACTCAATCCTTTTAGATAGATTTCCCCTTTTACCGATCGTTTTTTCGGCCGAAGAGATCTCGGCCACAAAACGCTCGTTCATATCGATGATATCATTAAGTACTTCACAGATCCTGCCGTTAATGCCTGCCTGCGTGACCGGCATACGCACACCCAGGTTTCCATTTTTTACAAACGAAAGCACCTTCAACAGTTCTTTCAGATCAAGTGAATCTTCCTGAAGCTGGTTGGTTACTTGTGTACCATCTAATACTTCGTTTAAGATATCGTTTTTCATGCGGGGTAGATAAATTGTGATTTAACTATTAGATTAATCAATAAAATGACAAAAGGTATAGGTATAATATTTAATTAATGCAAAATAAGAATTTCTTGTACGACAGAATCGATCATATCCGGTAACAAATCAAACGTAAACGGCAAAAAATTATTCTTAAGAGAAAGTTATTTAAGTCTTCAATAGGTCATCAAACAACGATCCCCGTTTGAACGATTTTTCAATTAAATTGTTTGATAATTTTTGCCTGGAAATGAGATTATAAATTTTCTTAAAACACGCTGATTCAATCAGGTTTGAGCCCCCAGATTGTTTCAGTTTGTTTTATATGCAGATTGTGAGAATCATAAAAATAAAAACGGCCTTAGCAAATTGCTAAGGCCGTTTTGTGCGCCCATCTGGGCTTGGAAGATTATGAGCGTTAATTTATAACAGCATCAAATTTTTCAGACGTATTTCAGACTTTTTATTTAGGAAAATACTTTATTGACGCGTGCATTGTATATACGCAAGTGTGGTAGTAGTCTTCGTAATTATAAATTGATCCCTTACCGGTTTTAGGATTAAAACTCAATGCAAAATCGGCCACTACAACTTCATTTACGCTACCATGCTTTGTTGCACTTCGATTGGAAACAAATTGAAAAGAATCGCTGTAATTTCGATTTAGGTATTCATTTTTAAAGTCAATCGGGCCAGTGTTGTATAATGTATCTACTTTAGGTTTTGACGTTGTTCCATGGTGAGTACCAGCCGAAGAGTTTTTTAACTGATCCGTAACGACAACGTAAGCGTTTCCATGATCATAATTAAAATTAACCTTGATTCTATCTTGAGTCAGATCACAATTATCTCCTATAAGACTATGGATAGTATTTCCAGTTGGCAAACTAAAATCTACCCGTTCTTCATTTGAAGGCACAACACAATCTGGAGCTTTAATTTTTTTTCTGCCCAAAGTTAGCCATGAGGTTTGTTCATACTCTAAACTACCTATCTGCGCATACCTAACCGCGTAATAAACAGTACTATCATTAACTGTAAATGAAACGCTATCTTTGGATGACTTTATTATTGTAGCAATATTTCCAGCCTTCTTTGTAGTGGAATTACCTGTTCCTGCCATGGCGGCATAAATTTTGCCTACTACTGTTGCTTTCCCTACAAATAATTTAACAATATTGTCAATTACAGTAGTGCTTAAAGAATCCGCTCCGGTGTATTTTATAGTAAAAATTACAGAGTCAGCTTTTAATCCCTCTACCGGATGCCAAAGATTGTCATGAAATTTCCCCCAACTATCATTTTTTAAAATCACTCTCTTTACTTTAAAGAATTTTCCTGTGATTTGAACATTTTTATTATGACTCCATGTATTGTATAGAAACGAATTACTATGATTATTGCTGATATCTGAAGTTTGTTTCAATGAGCTTTTTTTAACAAGAAGATCTGCATCGACAATATTTGCGTCGGATGCTACTGGGTGTGGATCAGTAGTTCCATTGGGTACACCTCCATAACTTTCAGTAAAAACGTCACTGCTGGGGTGTTCTAAATAATAATATGATCCAACAATTCTTTTTTGAGCAAGCAAATTAAATGAGAAAAGAAAAATCGCAGAGATTAAAATTAATTTTTTCATGATGATAAGGTTTTAAGGTTTGTTTTTTTATTAAATTTAAAACCTATCATACAGAAATACAACACCTTATAAAAATATTATTTATAATTAATATGCTTACTCATTGGTTGAGTAACTTTACCTCAAAGCTCAATTAATATCTCGCAGCGAGTTTTTATTGCCGAATAATTTCTTATACTCAAATCTCGAACCACTTTATCGATCATTTGAGAAAATTGGCGACAATATCACGTTAAATGAGAATACAAACAAAGGGGCTTGTATTGCAATTAAAACTTATAGTTATTCCAATTACGAGGCCAATGGTGTAAAAGCGATGTAAGCGCGTTGACGGTTTACTGTCACTGAGGCATAAATAGGTTTTCTGTCTTTCGCTTTGTCCGGCCCCAGCAAGACCCTCAATTGCTTTTATATGAATTATCATTTTCTTACTTTCACGTTAGAAATATCTAAACTTTCAACTTCACAATAACTAATTCTCAGGCAATGCCAACTTCAGAATCTATTCACAGCCAAGAGATAGAAGAAATTATAAACAAGCCCCCTGATTTTGTATTGCGTGCCGGGGCGATATGTTTGGTGTTGGCATTGATCATTGCACTTCTTATTTCGGGTATGGTTAAGAATAATGAAGAGACTGTATTGCCGCTAAAATTGACATCTACGAACAATAACGGGATTATAACATTTCAAACGTCCGGCAATATAGCCAAGCTCCTTGTCCGGGACCATGATACGGTCAAATTAGGCCAAGCACTTCTATACGTAGACAGTCAGTATGACCATACAGCCATTATACATCTTCTGGCAGATTTACATGAGTTAGAGGGTAGCGTTGACGGGGACGGAGGGTTCTTTAAACCATCTATTGAAAAGTATAAGACGGTAAAAATGGGTGATTTAAAAACGCCATATCTTGACCTGTTGTACAGTTATCGCATTTCAAAACGGCATATCAATCATAAAGAAATCTCATTTAAGATAGTCTCATTGATTTCTGAAATAGATAAATGGGCAAATATACATATACAAAAGGCCCCTATAGCAGGAACCGTAAATTGGGTGAACGCTCTGGAAAATGGAGGGAAAGTAGTTAACGGAGATACTTCGTTTATCGTCACCCCTATTCATAATCAATATTACGGTGCCGTTTGGATACCTGACCATTTAGTTAGTAAAATTAAAACTGGTCAGGAAGTATCGATAAAATTTGAAGGCCTGGCCGATGCGGATAGCGAAATCATGCACGGCAAAGTTACTTTTGTATCCGCCGTCGCTCAAAATGGTGTACATACATCTAAAATAACTTTCGATAACCTGTCTTTAGCCTGGTTAGCGGATAGCAAATTATTTCATGCCGGTATGATGGCCACTGCCCGGATTACTATTAAACAGGAAACAATATTCAGTCGCATTTATTATAATTTAAAGAAGAACTTTCAAGCATCAGCTAGGATGCCGTGATCCCGTTTATAACGTCAAGCAATGGTTTGAAGCATCTATCCTCGTTGAAGTTATCTTCAATAAACAATGAAGCTTGGGCGCCTAACTTCATACGCAGCTCATAGTTATTAATCAGATCAGAGATGGCTGCAATAAATTCATCCGGCTGGTCGGCGACCAAAAAAGCAGTTCCAATTCCACTATCCAACCCCCTGCTCCCATGCAGGGAAGTTAATAAGGGTAAGCCATTCGCTAATGCCTCAATATTTTTTATTTTAAGTCCGGCGCCAAACCTCACGGGATTAATGATGATATCAGCCTGATGATAGGCTTCTTTTAAATCTTCGACGTATCCCATTAAAAAAATGCGCTGGTCCGGGGCGGCCTTGAGCATTCTGCACACGTTACCGTAGATTAGCAAATTGACCGAAAACCGGGTTGTTATTTTGTGCCAGCAATTTTCAATGAAGAATTTAATTCCATCCACGTTGGGGAGATATTCACTTGCAATAAATACAATATTTTTAACCTCGCGCCGAATTTCATTGCCGACAGTTTTGGAAGGATGAGGTACCAGTAAGGCTGTTGTTGTGATAGCGAGTTGGTTAAACCGTTGAATATCATAAGCAGTTAGCAATAAGACAAAATCGTAATAAGACATAATTTTCGCCTCATTATCCCGGCTTATTTCAAACAATTCCCCGGCGTAATTAAAATCTCTAAATGCTTCGCTTCTATCACTAATAATGTCATGCGCATCTAAAATCAGCTGTGTTTCATGAGTCAGATATTCTAAAAAAAAGCTATTGTGTATATATTCAATGATGATGGAATCGAACTTCTTTCCTTTCATAAACCGCTCGAATTTCATACCAGATTCCTCAAGGCTCAGCCGCTTTTTTTCATCCAAAAAAAAGAAGCTGATGTTTTGCATCCGGGATAACGCTTCCACTGCATAAGTGCCAACAGGCGCTGCATAAACAATGCTTAAATTACAGTTGGCGGAGAGATAATCTACTAAAGCCGCTATACGTGTTCTGTGTCCTGCGCCCTTCAGCCAGAAATCTACATCTGTAACTATTAAAACGTTTTTCATTATGCCACGCTCAATCTACAAAGGATTACCCGAAATACGATATTACAGAACATCAAAAGATTATTTTTTTCATTCGCGGGAACAATGTTTCGTAAACATTTTAAAAAGAGCATGCATCTAAGGTAATTTATCGCTGTTCAATAAGCGAGTTACTCTTAAATTAAAAAGGGTGCATATTTATGCCGTATCCCATTTACACGCGGTAATTCGCTGTTCATCAAGCGTATTACATAGTAATTATATGCCTGATTTACAATATTTTATAATATTTTTTATTGTAATTGTAATTTTAGATGTTGATATTGAGACACCAATTGAGATCATTCTAACCTAAACCTATGGACTCGAACATTACAAGCGTGCTCAGCCGTTTATTTCGTATTGCCGAAATTCCGGTAACAACCAAAAGTGTATTTGAAGAAGTTACTAAACATCCCTATTATCCAAGCGTCCTCACCATTAGTGATGCGTTAGATAAATGGAAAGTCCCCAATGGAGCCTACGAACTAAGTTTCGAAGAACTTTCGGAAGTGCCTTGCCCTTTCATCGCGCATTTAACAGAAAACGGCGGTGGGTTTGCACTTGTTACAGCCGTAAGCAGCGATGCTGTAACGGTATATAACGAGAAATGGCGGAATATTGAAATGAGCGCCGGGCGTTTCAAAAACATATACTCAGGAACAATTTTATTGGCCCAATCAGATTTAGCGTCGGGAGAAGCAGATTTTCCCCAAAAGCTGTTTGCCCAGAAGCTGGATAACCTGCGTATTCCTTTGATCGTATTGACAATTGCATTCATACTACTGAATGCCCTGCATACACATTTAATTGCCGGAAGCATCGCTTATACAACGCTTGCACTAATTATATTCAAAACAACCGGCCTGATGCTCTCTGTTTTACTGCTTATACAAAGCATTGATGCCAATAATGCTTTTGTGCGGCGCATTTGCGGTAAAAGCAAAAAAACTGACTGCAATGGTATTTTATCTTCTAAAGCAGCCAAAATAGCCCCATTTCTGAATTGGTCAGAAGCCGTTTTTTTTTATTTTTCAGGCACCTGGATCTTATTACTTTTTAATCCGCCCTCAGCTTCGCTACAGTTCTTTCTGGCAATAATCAATGTACTTGCCTTACCCTATACATTTTATTCTATTTATTACCAGATCAGGGTTGCTAAAAAATGGTGTTTGTTGTGTTGCGGTGTGCAGGCCATTTTATGGTTAGAATTTGGCTGCACGGCTTTTTATTTATTTCATCCGGTCAACCTTATTACATCGCTCTCATTCACTAACATTTTGCTTGCTTTTCTCTTTCCCATAGCTGCATGGGCATTTATCAAGCCGTTTCTTATTAAAGCCCAAGACTTAAACCAGGTACTTTTACAACTGAATCGCTTCAAATATAATCCGGACCTTTTTTGGAACCTGCTGAAAGAACAATCCAAATACGGATTGCCTCCTGATCAGCACACCCTGATTTTTGGAAATTCAGAAGCAGAGCATGTCATCACAATAGTTTCAGACCCTTACTGTAAACCTTGTGCAGCTGCGCATGAAATATTGGATCACTGGTTAACGGAGACCAATAGCTTCAAATTGCAGGTTATTTTTTCGACCAATGCCCATCCCGATGATTACAGGACTAAACTGGCCGGGCATTTAATGCAGGTTAGTATCGAGTATAATGTAGAAACCGCTCAAAAAGCGCTTAGTGATTGGTATAGTCACCAATATGATTATAAGTCATGGTCTGCAATTTATCCAGTTCAGGATATTCCTATTAACCCTCTTGTGGAACAAAAAAACTGGGCAAAACTGGCAAGCATCGAAGTTACCCCGACCATTTTTATCGATGGCCATCGCCTTCCCAACACCTATCGGATTGAGGATTTAAAATACTTTATTCAATAAAAAATTGTCTCGAGAACAATAAGTTGCCTGTCTTCAGGAAAACAGGATAGGGTGAGCCATCCCGATTAAAACGGGCTTTATTCTTAAATTTAATTATATGCAAAAATTTAATTTAAAGATCGGAGGAATTAAAGAAATGCTCAGCAAAGAGCAAATGATGAAAGTCGGCGGAGGTTACTGTGGCGGGGAGGTTATTTCGACCTGTCTTCAATGCCAAGTTCAGGGACTGGAATACTGGATTTGTTACGTCAGTGATGGGGATTGCCCTGGTGAGAAAGGCGCATGTTTACTTGGAGGTGGCTACAATTGCTATCAGGCAAGTTGTTAACTAAAGTAGAGATGCGCCCGGGCGCATCTCTTTTACTAAACAATATGAGAATAAAATTATTTCTGCTATCAATAAGTTTACTATGGCTTAACTCTACTAAAGCACAGTCGCCATTGCCCATTGATACCGTCGTTAATAATTTAAAAACTTATAGTAAATTTACAAAGCCTGAAAAAGTACACCTCCATTTTGATAAGCCTTTCTACGCACCAGGTGACACGATCTGGTTCGAAGGCTATGTAGTAAATGCCCTTCAGAATATCCCTTCAGATCGCAGTAAAATTTTATATGTGGATCTGATAGCGGCCGGGGGTTCTATTCAAAAAAGCCTGCAATTACCGCTTAACGTTGGATTTGCCGCAGGAGAGCTGGCTGTAGATGATAATTTACCGGTTGGAAACTATCGTATCCGGGCTTATACTAAATGGATGCTCAATTGGGGGCCAGATTACTTTTTTCAAAAGGATATAAGCATTATCAGCGCTGTTAGCAGCAAGGGAGTGGCACTGAAATCCGGCTCCCATCGTACGCAAGCAAGGCCTGCCGGTATTCAATATGACATCCAACTTTTTCCGGAAAGCGGAAATCTGGTAAACGGAATACAATCCGCTGTCGCATTCAAAGTGGTTTCAGATTTAGGGTACGGCGTCAGTGTTAAAGGAACGCTTGTTGATCAGGATAACAATGAGATCCTGAATTTTAAAAGCCGGCACGCCGGTATGGGATCATTCACATTCATGCCGGTAAGCGGAAAAAGCTACACCGCGCTTGTGGAGCTTCCGGACGGGCAAAAACAAAAGGTGCTGCTTCCGAAAGCGCAGCCAAGCGGGTATGTTATCACATCTGATAACAGCAATCCCGATAGTTTAACCATAACATTATTTGCAACTCCAGATCTTTTAAATAAGCAGGAATTAATACTGTTGCCTATATCAAACGGTGTTCCTCTCTTTGTTTTCAGAACGAAGTTTCCGGACAAGCGTATTAATATTACCGCCCCCCGAAACAAGCTTCCTCCGGGAATATTACAGCTAACACTATTTAATGCTGCAGGCACACCCACAGCTGAGCGCCTGGTATTTAACAACTACGTGAAAAAAATCAGCCTAAATACGTCAGACATCAGGCCATCATATACCAAAAGAGAAAAAACACAGCTTTCTTTAATAGCAACAGACTACAACGGACTGCCCCTTATCGGCAGCTTTTCAATGTCCGTAACTAACGAGGATCAGGTATTGCAAAATGAGGAGCAAGAAATGAGTATATTTTCTGATTTATTGTTAAAATCTGATCTAAAAGGCTTTGTAGAAACCCCCAATTATTATTTTGTTAACCCCTCCCCCCTCAAAGACAGAGATCTGGATATATTAATGCTGACACAGGGCTGGACCAGGTATGCATGGACTGATATAACAACCGGGAAGTTTCCTGCAATTCAGTATCAGCCGGATGAAGACTTCACAATAAGCGGAAAGGTGCTCGGTGCCAAAAATCAGCCTGTGGCAAATGCAAAAGTATCTTTGATTACAGAAAAATTGGGCGGGGGTATAATGGACACCGTTACAGATTTAGGAGGCGGCTTTTCTTTCAAAATTCCTGAACAGCAAATATTTAATAAGTTTATGCTTCAGGTGGCTCAACAAAAAGAGCAGAACTCGTTTATTAAGCTCGACACTTTCCATCCTCTACCTGCTGAGCCGTTCAAAGTGCCTGCCGATAGCATTCGGGATGCGGCCCAATCTATGAACACTAACTCCGCAGCCGGGGGCAAATCCTTATTTAACAAAAGCACAAAACTCAAGGAGGTCATTATTAAGGATTATACCCATAAGAACAAATTGGAAGACTCTCATTCCGCTAATTTAAATGGGGCGGGAAATGCGGATATTGTTTTGACCAGTAAAGATTTAGAGAATTGCATCGATTTATCTTGCCTTACCTCACTGCTGCCTTTGCGGGCTAATGTGCTTTCAAATCTTGGCACGCATACTGGTAATATGCTTATTTTACTTGACGGCATGGCCGTAAGCGGAGATGGACAATATACACACTGGAAAAGATTGTAGCGCCGACAGATGTTGAAAGCATTGAGTTTATGAAATCTTCCGGCGTAAATGCAGCCATTTATGGAATTAGAGGTGCAGGCGGCGTATTGGTAATTACAACAAAAAAAGGCACCAATAAAACAAAAACGGATAGTAGTAAGATTGGTAATCTGCTTACGGTGGACCCCGTGTTTCATTTAACCAAAGCATTTTACTCTCCAAAATATAACATCTCTGATCATCGGACAGGGCTGGATAATCGCAGTACTGTTTATTGGAATCCTGAAATTATAACCGATAAAAAGGGCATGGCACAAGTTGAGTATTATAATACAGACCTTCCTGGTAATTACAGAATTATAGTTGAAGGTATAAGCTCAAATGGATATTTGTGCCGAAAATCATTTACTTATAAAGTAGAGTAGCCATCTTAATGATTAATCTGCGGCAAAGATTTCCTTTCCACAAGCAACAGGACACGATGGACTGTGGCGCAACATGTTTGCGTATTATTGCCGAATACTATGGCCGGTTTTATCCGATACAAAAACTACGGGACCTTAGCCACAGCCGGAAATCCGGGGCTACACTATTTGATATCAGTGAGGCTGCAGAACAGATCGGATTCCAGACTTTAGCCGCCAGGCTATCTGTCGAACAGTTAAAAGACGTACAACTGCCCTGTATTTTGCATTGGAACCAATATCATTACGTTGTATTATACAAGATCAAAAAATCCAGATATTACATCGCTGATCCGGGGAAGAGACGCCTCCGTTTGCCTGAGACAGAATTTAAAGAGAGCTGGTTTGGCAGCAAAGACAAGGAAGACGGCATAGCGCTTATATTGTCTCCGACGCCCCATTTTTATATGGCTTCAAATGAACTTGCAGTATCCAACAGTTGGTCTAGGGTGTTTCATTATTTCTATGCCTACAAAAAACTGTTCATTCAATTATTCATTGCAATGGCGGCGGGAAGTTTTATTTCGTTGATTGCACCGCTGCTTACGCAATCGATAGTTGATATTGGTATTAATACGCATGACTTGCACTTTATATATATTATACTGATTGCGCAAGTAATGTTATTTATCGGAGCAACCAGCATAGATTTTATACAGTCGTGGATCTTACTGCATATCAGTACCCGCATCAATATATCTATACTGACTGACTTTCTGATTAAGATCCTTAAGCTACCACTTGGATTCTTTGAAACAAAAACTACAGGGGATATTACTCAGCGAATGTCCGATCAACAAAAGATTGAAAGTTTTCTTACGAATACAAGCCTGTCCACGCTCTTTTCCATCTTTAATCTTATCGTTTTCATCATCCTGCTGGCCTATTATAACCTGATGGTTTTCCTGGTATCTATTGTCAGTTATTTAGTGTATGTAGTTTGGATTGTAAATTTTTTAAATCGTCGTCGTGAACTAAATCATAAGCAATTTGAAGTTTCATCAAAAAACCAAAATTCAATTATAGAATTGATGAATGGGATTGTGGAAATTAAACTAAACAATTGCGAAAAGCAGAAGCGATGGGGCTGGGAGCGTATACAAGCTGGTGTATTCAGGATCAGGGTTAAGACGTTAGCATTGACGCAATATCAGCAGGCTGGTTCAAAATTCATCAGTCAGGCAAGAAATATAATCATAACATTTTTAACGGTTCGTGCGGTAGTTTTTGGGAACATGACATTAGGTGGAATGATGGCAGTACAGTATATTGTTGGACAAGTTAACGGCCCAATTGAACAATTACTTGGCTTCATTCAAGCTTACCAGGATGCGAAGATCAGCCTTGAACGCTTGAATGAAATTCACGATATGGCAGACGAAGAGCAGGTAACTGACCAGATCATTTATGACCTTCCCAAAAACAAAGACATTCACCTTAATGATGTGACTTTTAGCTATCCGGGACATGGTAACCACCCAGTATTGGAGAATATACAGCTAACTATACCTGAAGGAAAAATCACGGCGATTGTTGGTATGAGTGGAAGCGGAAAAACAACATTATTAAAACTACTTCTCAGGGTATTTGAGCCGGAAAAGGGTGAAATAAATATTGGCGACACGCCATTACGTAGAATCGCTAACCGGCAATGGAGGAGCCAATGCGGCGCTGTACTTCAGGACGGGTATTTGTTTGCCGATAGTATTTTGAACAACATTTCGATCAGTGATGAGGTACCTGATCTGGAAAGGGTTCAGCGTTCAATCAGCGTAGCAAATTTGCAGGCCTTTATAGATGAGCAGCCATTTGGGATCAATACGCAAATTGGCAGGGCCGGTAATGGTTTAAGTACCGGTCAAAGACAACGTTTGCTTATTGCGAGGGCCGTTTATAAAAATCCCCAATATTTGTTCTTCGATGAGGCGACCAACTCCCTTGATTCTAATAACGAACGTATTATTATGAATAATTTACAGGAATTTTTTGCCGGCCGAACGGTGGTTATAGTTGCTCACAGGCTAAGCACAGTAACCAATGCAGACAATATTATTTTAATTCATAAGGGCAAAATCATAGAAGAAGGGACACATAAAAGTCTTGTCGATTATAAAGGCGACTATTACAACCTGGTCAGAAATCAGCTGGAACTCGGATCATAACTGAAATAACAATGCTCGGACTCAAAATCTCATTTTGCACAGTCGCCATGAACAGGCTTCATCACCTCAGGCAAACGTTGCCGGTAAATATAGCCGATAACCTTTCCTATGGCAATTTGGAATTCGTCATTCTTGATTACAATTCAAATGACGGGTTGCAGGACTGGATAAGAGAAACAATGCACCCTCAAATAAAGTCAGGTATTTTGAAATTTTTCAGAACTGACGAACCCAAACTTTTTAACAGAAGCCATTCGCGTAACATGGCCTTCAGGTTGGGCAAAGGTGACATACTGTGCAATATAGATGCCGATAACTTCACTGGGCCAGGCTTCGCTGACTACATTAATAAAATTATGCAAAACTCGCCCGATACATTTATTACGCCAAGCTTCCACATCCGAGACATCATAGGTAAGCTCGCGATACGGCGGGCTGATTTTTGGGGATACAGAGGTTATAACGAAGAAATAACCGGCTACGGTTTCGAGGATATCGAGTTATATAAAAGATTAACCAAATACGCCAAAAACCAGCACCAGTTTTCTGATAAACAGTTTACCAGGGCAATTTACCACTCGAATGAAGAACGGGTTTCGAACGAGTTTATAAGCGTAAATAGTGCTCACATTTTTGTCAGATATATAAATCCTGATTCATCTGAACTGTACTTTTTATATAAAGATGGCAGCTTTGAGTTCGCTACTTTTATCGACAAGCAACATTTACCTGTAATTATGTTAGAACGGGCCCAATTAGATAATATGGTTGCATTAGAACGACCTTTTCAATCTGGTTTCTGGAAATATGGCGATCAGTTTATTCAACTTTTTAAACCCGGCACTAAAGGCAGCAAGCTGAAATTCTCAAACAATAGAAAATACATTTATAATAATAGACTGGGCATCAAATTATACGAGATTACATCAACCGAGTTAAAAAATGAAATGATCCTGTTAAAGACCGAGGTTGAAAACCGACTTGGCTTATCCGCGCTGTTGAGCAAACCGTTACACGAAATTAACAGCGGAGGGTTCGGTCTCGGATCGGTTATCAGAAATTTTCAATTTCCTGTTAAACTTGAGAAATGTTTATGAATACTTCGCTGATCTATGTATCGGTTTATTATTCATCTTCGAAATGGCGATTGATACTCGATCGGCTCAGCATTTTTTTTAATGCGGCCCAGGAGCCGTTTAACTTATTGCTATTTTTAGACAACCAAAAAGGAGATGCAATTCGACTGATTATTTGCGTGGATGAACATGCTTCGTCAAACTTCAAATATGCACTTCGTGCTGATCTGGAAACCTATATTCAAAATAACCCATCACGTAGAAAACGGAACATTTTGCCGGGAGAATATTTATGGCAGGCACACCCCAATAACAGCTGGGATTTTAATTACTTTAATTGCCGCTTTTCATTTGTTAACTATTCGCTTAAAGAATTTGAACTTAATGCACATTGCAAGCTCGCTCTAGCTGTTAGCAGGTTTTTACTCCACACTATTAGCAAAGACAATATTTTAAGTAAGTTTTGCAGTTTGATATTGCTTATTATTAAAACCGGCAAAGTAGAAGTCACAGCTTCGCTCTTTTTGGAAATTATTGGCTTCATAGAGCAGAAATCTGAGTTTAAGCAAGCGCGCGATCAGCTTAACCTGATTTATGCTCATGCCGCCGATGATTTGACTGCCAATAAAAAACAACTTGCAGATTTTATTAACAACGACCTGTCAGGCTTATCGCTGAATCTTGATGAAAAAGATATTATGGAGAAAGCCGGTCATATATTTCTTCAGTATAGCAGTCTCGGTAACACAACGGCATTTTCAATCGCATTAAATACAATTATCAACTTGCTTGGTATTGATTACAGAAAACAATTATATGTTATCCGGATATTCTATCTTTTTTACTTAAACGAGCATAACCTGATGACTCACAGCCGATAATAAACCCAGCCCTGCCCTGGCAATTATTCCCGAAATAGTCATATTTATCGCGCTGTTTGATTCAACATCACTGACGCCTGTGACGGGTAGCTGTCCCAATTTATTTAGTAATTTTTCAAGTGCTGCGATCGCTGTAAGATAAAGGTTAGCATCGCCGCAGCTATGTTTAACTTTGCAATAATAATAGCGCCATAATTGCAGGTTGACATTAATATCGACTTGATCTTTGTCACAGCTAATAATTATACCATCGATTATATTTTGAATATCTGATGCTATCTGTCGCCCCAAAGGCTCTTCTGTTAAATAGCCTGCCTCTATCATCGAGAGCCCCCCTTCGAGCAATCCGCAAAGAATTTCATAATCGCCATCAAACTTACTTGTCAGATCCATCCACCTGTTAAAGGCCTCTTCGAGTTTATCGCTAACAGTCAAATAACTTTTTCCGTAAAATATCGACCGTTGTATCATTTCAATTAATAATTTCAATTCGTTAAAACCGGTCTGGTCAATATTGATCCCTGTAATTGCTTTTGAAAGAATTTCCCTGTTTAACTTTTCTCTTGGGTGATACGGATCGTTAATTCTATTTACGATCCGATAAACGAGATATTTGCATATCTCTAATACAGCTATTTGATTATCAGGTTTATTAATTGTCAAAAGATATTCAACCCAGATATCAATATCCTGTAACACCTCATTAGTATCGGCATCAATAAAACTGTTTTGTACCAGGCATTCTATGAATACCCCGTATTCCGTAATATGTCTGTCGTAAATAGATGAGGATTTACTGCTTATCAAAGTACTTGCTTTCTCTGTAATTTTATTGGCGTGAACTTCAAGTAACTTATTTGCGCTATATCTGCCATAGTGAAATAAGAAAGTTGCTATGCTTTTCCAATGATCCAGGTCATCTTCACCGGGGAGATGGGCCTCTTTCGTTAATAGTTCCGCAATCTGATCAAGCTGATCTGTAATCCTGCTTATCAGATCAGTTTCTAATAACCCAGGAAACACTGTCGGGTCACCCTTTACCGAATTTATCCCGGCCAGAATCTGGTATTTAAACCGGACAAGGAATTCATCCTCGATTTCGTTATGATCTTTAGCGATTCTGGTGACAAATTCCTTTAGTAAGTCCGATTCCGTAAGCCTCCATCTTTCAGAGTCAGGACATTTGATTGTGTTAAAATTGACGTCGCCGCGGGCCGCCCTGCTCATCCATCTGTTGAAGGAACGGCTCGAATAGTGATTGATATGCGCGATACTTGTTTTTGAGGGATATAAGTCGTCCTGATAAACTAAATTATTTGCATCCATTCTCTCGCCGGACTGCAGATTACAATAATGCGGAGAGGTAATGCTTTTTATCTGAGATACTTTTGAAATCGTCTTTCCCATAGGCGAAGCTGCCCGCATTCTTTTCGTGAGTGATATTGTAACCAAACGATACGGATCATCATAAAAGCCATTGTGGCCAAATACGTGCCAGTTAAGTGTAATTGCGGACGCGTGCCCAAAGTCTTCCAGGAACTGATGGATGTTGCAGTGCTTTCTTAATACCATGAATTCATCTATGTCCAGAAACAACACCCATTCAAATTCCCCAACAAAATTATCTAATGCATGCCGGTACGCTTTGATCTGATTATTTACAGTCTCCGTCATACTTGCGTTGCTATGCCATGGAATCACAGTCAGATAATTCCGATGAGCTGCTGAAAACCGCTTCAATTCATAACCGCGACTGTTATCATAAACCAAAAACTTCTCAAATCCTATCAAACGATGATATATCAGCCATTCATCCAAAAATTGATGCTCATCTTTTGCTATCGCAACGATACAAATTTGGTTATTGTGACTTGGTTTAATCATTGGCAAATTCCTATTTAAATATAGTAATTAACAGGGAAAACAGAACAGGTGCCGATAGCCTCCATTAATCAATAAACTTTACCAATTTATTAGATTACATTTATCTAGAGTTTGGATAAATTTGGTTATGGCCCCGGTAACCTGCTTTACGTTTTTTAATCGCTGGCAGCCGATCAAGGACGCGAAGAGGCATGGGTACCTAAGTTAAAAACAAAAAAACAGGTATTAGGATAGGTAACGAGAATTTAGGCTTTATAAAGAGTTGATAAGGGATTTCAAAGTGTAGAACTTGTCTACTTTGGAGCCCACCTGGGCTACACTCATATCTCTATTTCGTTCTGAATATCAATCACTTACGAGGTACACAAAAGGCCTGGTGGCCGTTTTGGGGATTTACCTCTCCGGTATGACAAAAGTACCGAAATGGACCTGAAAATACTAAAAAAATGGTGAAAAAAGGGTAAAATTATTGCGGGTCCCGGGTTCGAGCCCAACTAAGCGCACATCATCTGAAGCTTTGCTTAACTGGTTGATTCGAGCCCACTTAAGGGAAATAGAGATTTCCGTTCATCTCATGCGAAGCCTATAAGTGAATTGAATCGAAGCACGTTATCTCCAATTTGATTTACTCCGAATTTCTACCAGGACCACTGTAGCCAAAGCGGTTTTGACCTTAGCCTTTGTGGCCTTTTCATAGGCTGATACAATGTCTATGATTTCCTTCATCGTAATTAATAACCGCTATCGAAGCAATTTGAGTTATTTAAACCGTATCCAAACTAAATGGTAGTTTCCTAATGCGTTTACCCGTCAGGTCAAAAATGGCATTGGTAAGCGCCGGTGCGAACGCCGGTAAGCCCGGTTCACCCATGCCTCCGGCATTAGCGTCGTTCTCCATAATATGTACTTCGGTTGGCGGAATATCGTTGATGCGCGGCATTTTATAATCATAAAAGTTCCTTTGTTCTACCATGCCATCTTTAAATGTAATCTCGTGAATAGTGGCCGCCCCCAAAGCCATCACTACACTTCCTTCCACCTGGGCCTTAATAATATCAGGATTTACATACCAGCCGCAATCCACTACTACCCAAACTTTGTCGATATGTATGCCGCCTGTGCTTTTCTTAGATACTTTAACGATATGGCCCACGGTGCTGCTAAAACATTCCGTGATCGCTACGCCGTACCCCTGGTTCTTTGTTTTGCTTTTCCAGCCGGATACTTCTTCCATTTTATCGATCAGCTTTTGGCTGCGCTCATCTTTCAGGTATTCGCGTCTGAAATCCAGCGGATCTTTCATGGCTTTATGCGCCAATTCGTCCATAAAGCTTTCATAAGCGAAACCGTTGGTGGAAGCATATACCGAACGCCAGAAGCTGGTTGGTACCGGAGTTTTGAACGGTACATCGGCAAAACTTATATTTTTGATGCTTGCGAAGTATGGTGCTAAAAAGCCTTCCGTTGTGCTGCGATTTGGCCGGCCATTGTCTCCACTGCGCCAATGATCATTGTTTTGTCCGGCCATGCGAAATTTGATTGCGCTAATGGTGCCGTTTTCAACCACACCTTCACCGCGATAAGAAATACCCGGACGGTAGGGTCCTTGCGTTGCATCGTCTTCCCGTGACCATACTACCTGAACCGGAGCACCCAATTCTTTAGAGATCACACAGGCTTCATGCGGATAATCCGGCATTGCTTTACGTCCGAACCCGCCTCCCAAAAAGGTCATGTTAACAATTACTTTTTCTCGGGCTAAACCCATCTTTTTGCTGATATAATCCTGTATCCAGTTTGGCGCTTGTACCGGCCCCCATATCTCTACCTTATCACCTTGCCAATGCGCAATACAGTTGACAGGTTCCATGCAGCTGTGCGACTGGTAAGGCGTTTCATAGAGGACATCCAGTTTATCTTTTGCCGAACTAATGATGCCGTTAGGATCACCTTGTGTTTTCACGGACAATCCTTCGCTGGTTTGCAACAATTCACGCTGATGCTTAAATATCTCCGGTGAACTGACATGATCGAAGCCGCTGTCATCCCAGTCAACTTTCAAGGCCTTTTTTCCCTGCATAGCCGCCCAGGTAGAGTTAGCCACTACGGCAACGCCTTCGCGATCAGTATCCCATATTCCCATCACGACTTTAAAAACGCGAGTTACACCCGGTACTTTTAAAGCAGCTGAAGCATCAAAGCTTTTAACTTTGCCACGTAACCGGGGGTTGCGTTCTACGGCAGCGAATTGCAGGCCAGGAATTCTTTTATCAATGCCGAAAATAGCCTCGCCATTAGTCTTTAAAGGTGAATCCCGGCGGTGCGATGGCTTACCGATGAGTTTATAGTCGGCGCGGGCTTTAAGTTTAACATCCTTAGGGGCGGTTAGTTTAGCTGCTTCGGCTACCAGCTCGCCATAATGGAATTTCTTGCCGGATGGTTTGTGGATCACATGGCCTAATTCAGCATAACACTCCGTAACAGGTACAGTCCATCGTGCAGCAGCTGCCATGATCAAGACTTCCCGGGCGGTTGCACTCAGTTTTAATAAGTTTTTATAACTGCCTCTAATGGTAGAACTACCACCGGTCAGCTGGCTACCATACTTCTTTTCGTCGCCTTGCGTCAATTGAATATCTACGCCATAAAGGTCCACCTCCAATTCTTCTGCAATGATCTGGGCTATTGAATGATAGACTCCTTGCCCCATTTCAGCCCGGTGGCAGATCAGCGTTACCTTACCATCTGTATTAATGATGATCCAGGCAGCGAGTTCAACATCCCCCTCTGCGGCTACTTGTGCTGAATTAACGACTTTTGCCTCAGCCTCCCCAGACATATATAATCCCAAACATAGCGCGGTACCACTGATACCAGCTGTTTTAAGAAAGCCTCTTCTTGATAAATTTTGTTTCTCCTGTACTGACATATTAATAGCGTTTAGGATTACTTTTTCGGCGCGTAAGCACCCGTATTTAACCAGGTCAACCATGCTTTTTTAAATGCCGCATGGCTCATCGGTGGTAACGTGCGGCCTTCTCCCGGGTTCCAGCCGGCTAATACAAGGCCATCATCCGCATGCGCGATCAGCTTTTTCATATCCTTATGCCCGTTACGGTTGGGGTCAACCAACTGCTGTGCTAATTGACGGGGTGTTCTTCCCTGAAAAACCATTTTCATATCCGCTGGTGGTAAATGCCAGTTAGGGTTACCAGGCGGGGTATGCAGTCCGGGTGTATTGGTGGGCTGATGACAGTTGGAGCATTTCATCGCATAAATCCCCTTGCCATCTATACCCCTTTGCGGTGACATGGTATGCAGGTGGCTGTCATCGCCCTGCAACGGAATGTTACCGGATGGATGGCAGTTCATGCAGCGTGCGCTCATCAGTACAGTATATACCTGTTTAAAGGCTTTAACCGATGCAATGCTGTCTTTCTTGATAACCGGAATAGCCAATTTCTTCGATTCACTGGAATTGGTCATCGTAAACGCCATAATACCGATCATGATGGAAATCACGCCGATCACAGTATATGCTCTTACAGAACTTTTATAATTCCGTTTACTATTTACCTGTTCTTTCATTTGCTTGCACTTTCCTTTCTCTGCAATTCAGCAGCTAAATGAATTGCTTTACGAATGCGCTGATAAGTTCCACAACGGCAAATATTCCCCGCCATGGCCGAATCAATATCCGTGTCGCTCGGATTTGGGTTTTCACGTAGTAATACAGCCGCCGACATGATCTGACCGGAATGACAATAGCCACACTGCGGTACATTCTCTTCGTTCCAGGCCAGTTGCGCCGGATGGTTGTTATGCTGCGAGAGCCCTTCGATGGTTACCACTTTCTGGCCTTCGGCGCGGCTTACTTTTGTTACACAGGAACGAACGGCATCACCGTTCAAATGCACCGTACATGCTCCGCATTGTGCTACTCCACAGCCGAACTTCGTTCCTGTAAGCCCGATAATATCCCTGATGACCCAAAGCAGCGGCATATTGGGGTCGGCGTCGATCTGATGGGCCTTTCCGTTTACATTAATATTGATCATAGATTTATATTCGTATAACTAAGCGACTCCTTTAATAAGTTGATAACTAATTAATTGTTTGATAGCTATCAATTCATTGATCTGTATTCCACGGGGCTTTGGCCAACCCGTTTTTTAAAAACCCTTGCGAAATGTTGCGGATATTTAAATCCTAATTCTCCGGCGATCTGATTGATCGTTTTATTCCCATCAAAGATCTTTTCTTTGGCTACATCAATCAGTTTTGCTTGTATATAATCCTGGGCGGTGTGGCCAGTTTCTTTTTTTACCAGGTCACCGAAATAGTTTGGAAGTAACGGAGGCTGCTTTAAAGCGCTTGCGAACGGATCATATTGACCTGCTGTACCAGCATCGTGTTGACCCCAACATCCCAATGGAAGATGTGGCTGGAACCGTGAAGGATTTGATCACTGAAGGTAAAGTAAAGTATTTCGGCCTTTCTGAGGCTAGCGTTGATTCCATTCGTCTGGCACATGCGGTACAGCCTGTCACTGCTTTGCAAAGTGAATATTCATTATGGTGGAGGGAACCGGAAGAAGAAATCCTGCCGCTTCTTGAAGAACTTGGCATTGGCTTCGTACCGTTCAGTCCCTTGGGTAAAGGTTTTTTAACAGGTGCGATCAATGATAGAACATCCTTTGATAAAACAGATTTTCGCAATACAGTACCTCGTTTTTCGGAAGAAAACCGAAAGGCGAACCAAGCCCTGGTTAATAAGCTCACACAAATTGCCAATGATAAAAATGCTACCCCGGCTCAAATCGCCTTAGCTTGGCTGTTGGCACAGAAATCATGGATCGTTCCAATTCCGGGGACAACTAAGCTTCACCGTTTGGAAGAAAACCTTGGAGGCGCGGATATAACACTCACAGATAGCGACCTGAATGTGATCAAAGCTGCATTGGCTGATATCGAAGTTCAAGGTCATCGTTATTCCGCTGATGCGCAAAAACTATTGGGACGCAAATAATAGAAATATGGGTGAAGTTACCTGCTCCACCCATATTTTATTTAAATGGAACCGAAACGCAATAATTAACACCAATTAGCAAACCAAAAAATGAGACACATGAAAAAATTAATCTTTGCTTTAATCTTGCTAACCTCAGGCATACAAGTATGCCAGGCACAAGCCAATCTGCCAAGCGTGGCCAAAACCCCGACAAAAGAAGAACAGGAATTACTCGACCTTTCTAAAACCAAGTGGACCTTAATGGCCGATAAAAAGGTTGATGCCCTGAAAGATCTGTTTACCGAAAAATGTGTTTTTGTACATATGGGAGGAAGCTGGGGCAAAGACCAGGAATTGAATACCATTAAAGGTGGTTTCATCTGGTATAAAAAAGCGGAGGTTTATGGGGCATCGGTAAACATTTTTGGTAATACAGCGATACTTTTAAATGACATCGACTTGCTGGCAGTAGTTGGCGGCAATGAAGTAGTTCATGCTTTTATGGTTACAGAAGTTTATCTCAAAGAGGACGGCAAATGGAAAATGGGCTCACTTACGTTCTCCACGTTGATCAGGCCCGTTAAAATGGCCGGCGCACCTGCTACGCCACCACAACAACATTAACATTTAACTAAACAAACTATGAACCGTCGTAACCTTTTAAAATCAGGCCTGGCAATTGCCGGTGGCTCTTTGCTGGCCTCAAATGCCGCTGCCGGTACCGTCATTTCCGAAGCGGTTGCGCCAATCCCCGGCCCCGGTAAGCGCAAACTTGGTGGTAAACTGGAAGTCTCAAGTATAGGACTCGGCGTACAGAACATGAGCCGGACCTATCAAACCACCATCCCATCGAGGCCTCAGATGATAGACATCATTCGAAAAGCTTATGATAATGGCATAACCTTATTTGATACGGCAGAAGCTTACGGGCCTTTTGAATGCGAAAAGATCCTAGGTGAAGCTGTTGCCTCGTTCCGGAACAAGATCGTCATCGAAACTAAGTTTGGCTGGGATATTGACCCGGAAACCGGCCGGATGCGCGGTGGCTTAAACAGCAAACCTGAACATATTAAAACGGCTATTGAGGGAATGCTGAAACGGTTACGGACTGACCATATTGACCTGGTATATCAGCACCGGGTTGATCCTAATGTGCCTATCGAAGATGTAGCGGGCACACTTAAAGATCTTATTCAACAAGGAAAAATTTTGCATTATGGGCTTTCAGAACCAGGTCCGGAAACAGTAAGGCGGGCACACGCCGTCCATCCGGTTACGGCGATTCAAAATGAATACTCGCTGCTATGGCGCGGCCCTGAACAAACTATCATCCCCCTTTGCCAGGAACTGGGTATTGGCTTTGTTTGCTGGAGCCCGCTTGGCGTCGGGTTTTTGACCGGTGCTATTGATGGAAATACTGGTTTTGCACCTGGTGATATCCGGGGCATGGAAACCCGTTTTTCAAGAGAGAATATCGGTAAGAATATGCCCCTTGTGGAATTGCTTAAGAAATGGGCGACGCAAAAAAATGCAAGTCCCGGCCAGGTATCACTGGCATGGCTTTCGGCGCAAAAGCCATGGATCGTACCGATCCCCGGAACAACCCAGATGGCACACATGCTCGAAAACGTGGGTGCCTCGCAAATTCATTTCAGTAATGCGGAGCTAACCCAGTTTAATACAGAATTGGCGGCAATTAAAATTGAAGGTGAGAGGTTACCGCCATTTGTACTCGCGTTATCGGGCGTAGAAGCGGTTGCAAAAAAATAAATTGATGTTTATGAAAAAGGTCATCGTTTACGGTCTTCTTATCTGTTTGTGTACCATGACATCATGTTTAAAGGCGCAGCCAACGACAGCAAAAAAGATCCTGATCGTTTACCTCACAAGAACCAAAAACACAGAGGCAGTAGCCCGGATGATCCAAAAAGACATTGGAGGAAAGTTGGTAGCCCTTGAATTGGTTAATCCTTATCCTGCGGATTATCGCGCCAATGTGGCGCAGATGGTTCAGGAAAACCAGGATAATTTCTTACCACCGCTCAAAACAAAGATCGACAGCATTGGCAAATACGACATCGTATTTGTAGGCTTTCCCACCTGGGACATGAAAATACCGCCGCCAATGAAGACTTTCCTGAAGCAATATGATTTGAGCGGTAAAACAGTCGTACCATTTAACACCAACGCCGGTTATGGCGTAGGCAGCGGCTTTGAAACAGTAAAGGAATTGTGCCCTAAGAGCAAAGTACTGGAAGGTTATTCTACAAAGGGTGGCATAGAAAGGGATGGGATGTTATTTGTTATGGAAGGAGATAAAGAAAAAAAGGTTCAGACTGAAGTAAAAATGTGGTTAACAAAATCAGGCATGATGGTGAAGGGTAATTAGGAAAATACATAATCGAATCAACCGACATTACTTTTTTAATACAATGGTTCAATGACTTGATAGCCAAAACAAAAAAATTACAAACCTATATTATCTATGAAAAACTACATCAAGATAATTGCCGCCAGCTGTTTGTTATTAACAGCCGCCTGCGCAAAAAAAAGCAAACCGGAAGAATCTATAGGGATGTCTGCAGGTGGCAATCCTGCATCCGTAGAAACGCTGCCTCCGAATTCAAATTATAAACCTGCTTTTGAGGGACAGACCAGGGTGGCCGCAGTAAAAACCGCGACAGCTTTTCGGGCAACTATAGTTACATCATCCTTGAACGCTCCCTGGGGTATAGCGGCGCTCCCAGACGGCCGTTTTCTTATCACGGAAAAGGCAGGAACAATGAGGCTGATCACCAGTAACGGACATGTTGGCTCCCCCCTTGCTAACGTCCCGGCTGTGAATGCAGCAGGTCAGGGCGGTTTATTAGGTTTATGTATAGATCCCGCTTTTTCTAATAATCGGATGGTTTTCTGGTCGTTTTCCGAAAGAGGATCAAACGGTAATGTCCTGGCTGTGGCCAAAGGACGGTTGGCTACCGATGAAACCGAATTTGAAAATGTAACTGTTATCTATCGGGCTACACCAGCTTACACGGGAGCCAACCAATATGGCAGCAGGGTTATTTTTGACGGGACAGGAAACCTCTTTGTCAGCAGCGGTGACCGCTCTGATCCGGCAATACGAATTCAGGCACAGGATCCTAACTCCGGCATCGGTAAGATCATCAGGATCACTACAGATGGACAACCGGCTCCAGGCAATCCATTTATAGGGCAGGCTAACACGCGGCCCGAAGTTTATTCTTTAGGTCATCGGAACGAACATGGTTTGGTTATCCACCCTGTTACCGGCGATTTGTGGGAAGCAGAATTGGGGCCAAGAGGTGGTGACGAAATTAATATTATTAAACCCGGTGCAAATTACGGCTGGCCCGTTATAACTTACGGCATTGACTACAGCGGGCAACCTATAGGAAATGCAATCCAGCAGCAAACGGGCATGGAGCAACCCATTTACTATTGGGACCCTGTAATTTCCCCCAGTGGCATGACCTTTTATAAGGGTAACCGTATCCCGGAGTGGGAAAATAATCTTTTTGTATGCGCACTAAGCGGTATGCATATTGACCGGTTGGTGATTGCTAATAATAAAGTCACCGGCGAGGAACGATTGCTTATTAGCGAAGGCCAACGGTTCAGAGATGTTATCCAGGGGCCAGACAACGCGCTTTATGCGATAACGGACCAGGGGAAGTTGTACAGGATCGACCGAGATTAACAACTTTAAAGTAAGAAGATTGGTAAGTAGATAATAGTACAGCTGATTTATCTCAAATAATTCCAACCTTCAATGAGACCTTAATATCTAAATCCAACCAGAAGCTAAGCCATGTTTAAACGAATAAAAGTTCTTAAATGAAAAGCCTTCAAAAAACAGCTATACACCTTTTTTTATTTGCCCTAACACTATCAGTTTATGGCCAACAAAATAACAATCGTGAATTATCACTTTCTGTCAGGCAGAAAGCTATGGTACCCATCGCAGCATTTGCCGCTAAAGGAGATCACTTGGGTTTGAGTCTTGCCTTAAATAAAGGATTAGACGCAGGGCTGACGGTAAATGAGATCAAAGAGATTTTAGTCCAGTTGTATGCTTACGCCGGTTTCCCAAGAAGTCTGAATGCGATCAGTACTTTTCAAATGGTGGTCAACACCAGAAAAGATAAGGGCGTAACCAATAACGAAGGCCGTAAACCGGGAAGTATTAAATTTCCCGACCAGAAGTATCAATATGGAAAAGATGTTCAAGCAAAACTGACGGGCCGATCAGCGATCTCAACCCAGGAGTTTGTTCCTGTGATCGACACCTTCTTGAAGGAACACCTGTTTGCTGATATTTTTGGAAGAGATAATCTCGATTTTCAAAGCCGCGAAATTGCAACTATTTCTATACTGGCCAGCATCGGCAGAGCTGATGCTCAACTTCGCAGTAATTTGAGAATCTATCAACGGGAAATTATGAAAGATGCTGCTGAACGCTATAAAGAATTGCTCCGTTTAAATCCCCAAATTATCAAACGGCTTTCCAACAAAATAGTCGCATCCTACCTGAACATGTCTCCGGAAACCCTGAGCCGTTTGAAAACAAAACTCTGAAAATATTGGGTATGATATAGATGTTTCGAAATTTACTAATTCTCCGTTTCAACATAGCGCTTTAGTTCGTTCAAAGTACGCATCTAATCAATAAATTGGTTCGAAACAGACCAGTTTGGGGAGCAAAAAACTTCGGTACTACCGACCTTTGCTAAAGTATTAAAAACAAGATATTTTCGGGTAAATACCTAATACGATTACCCACCTCTTTGTAAATAGGTAGTTATATAATATTAACCCTTGTGATGTACACCAAAACAGCTACCTGGAATATTGATTAAATGTAATCATCTGAAGGTTAACTCTGTACAACTTAGATTCGAAGCGAACCAGGACTGGGCCTACACTTGGAAAACGTAATATTCCAGGTGCGTCCCCTATATTCCGACTTATGTAAATCATCGGATAACATAGAATTGATGTTATCTGAAAAAATCCATTACGCACTCAATAACTTTTTCAGGCTTCCCTCATTCCTTGCTTTCCTTTCGTTTGAATAATTATACTCACTTAGTGAACACAGAACAAAAATTCAAAACTTATAAGCTATTCCAACCACTAAACCATAATCAGTTTTGGCAGAACCAGCATCCAGTGGTTTGCTATCAAAGTTGCCGTATAGGTTGGTGGTTAGGGAGAAATCGGTTATCAACGTCCACGAAACATTCAAATTCCCATCGTATCGGTAACGCCCTGACTGAGACAAGCTGACATACGCAGTATTTGTCATGGATACCTGCATATTCGGATGGCTAAACTTAAAGTAATCCAATTTCAACATTACAGGTATTTCTACCTGGGTACCTCCCCTGGGCGATAAGCCTTCAATACTTATCTCCTTACTTGCAGCTATCCCCGTTAATATAAACCCTTCGATGGTTTGAGCCTTTATAATTTTATTTCCTGCACCTAATAAACCCTGGTAACGATGAGCCAAAGATAGTTCTACATTACGCTGATGGCTTAAGGCCACCTCTGCAAACCAGGCTGAGCTTTTGATATAATGATACGAACTAACCTGTTCTTTCTCCTGGTCCAGTGAAAAACGGGACGAATCAATGCTCCCCAATTCACTAAGTGAAAGTTCTGACTGTAACCACCGCGAGGTATGTTTTACACTGGCATTCAAATTAAATTGCCCGATTGAAGAGGAACGCGCAAAACTTAAACCCGCGGATACATTACCATCCAACTGATCGAAGAAATTATTTCTGATAGATGCAATTGTGCTGATATCGTTAATGGCCAGCTTTGTATGTTCACTGCCATCAACCACATACAGTGTATCTTTACTACCCGATGGCTGAAGTTTGCCATAAATCCGCATTCGGTCTATTGTTTCTACCCGTAAAGTACTGATGGTTGTATGTACCGAACGAACCTTATAAGTCTTGATAGTTAACAGGCCTATATCATCCGAATCAAATGTCACCATGCCCCTGAGAATTTGCTTCAGTTCACCAATCAACCTTTCACCATTATTGAGCACAAGGGTATCTTTTTCCGTTTGTGCAAAACAAGCACAAGACATAAACAGGGATGTCAAAAATAACAGTATGCCGAATGCGGATCTTTTTGATCTCATTTCATTAGGTAATTTATTGAACCAATACGATTTTATTAACGGCGTCTTCCTCCGCCACCTCGCATACCGCCGCCTCGCATTCCTCCTCCTCCACGCATTCCACCGCCACCTCGGTTTTGAAAGTTTTGCTGGCGCATATTCCCGCGGTCGCGGTTTTGGAAATCGCGGTTCATTTCCCTGCCTTTATTACTGTTGGGGTTAACAGGGCCCCATTGCCTTGTATTATTATCCCTTTGCCCCCAGTTACCTTTGTTATCTCTTTGAAATACGCCCCCATTCCTATCGGTAAACACATTATTGGCCCCACCGGCGGGTCTTGCGTTAGGTCTGTTTATGCCGCTACTATTTGGTCGGTTCATACTGCCGGGTTGCCGGTAGTTTACCTTAGAAGATACACCTTTATGATTATTGTAAATATTGTTGTTGTGGCCGTGGTTACCGTTGAAATTATTATCTCCAATGTGGATGTTGTTCCCACTATGATTTCCATTATAACCGCCATGTCCGTTGTATCCGCCATGGCCATAGTATCCGCCGTGCCCATAATAGCCACCACCATAAAATGGCGGGCGATACATAGGCGGCCCAAACCAGCCACCATACCCACCGCCGAAACCAAAGCCAAAACCAACATGTAAGAAACCTACGTTGAAGCCGATCCCCATGCTCCATCCCATCCAGGGGTTATAACTGAAACCAAAGCCCCAGGTTACAGGGCGGGGATAATATGCTGCACCATACCAGGGCGAATAGTAAAAGCCGGTACCGTAAACAATAGTTGGCCCATAAACATAACAGCCCATATAACCGGGTGTATATCCTGTATAAACATAGTCAGGCGTGGATTCATATACATAAACATATTTGGTATTATATGCCGAACTACTTGCAGGTATTTTATCTACATCCTTTGGTCTCGAATCGGCAACTGCCCATGGGCCGGTAGCGGTAGAACTTATAAACCATATCCCATTATCTAAAGCATAGTACTTGCCACTGGCATCTTTCATCACGGTTAAACTCGAATTGTCTGCAAGCTGTAAAGAAGTGCCTTCAATAAGCTTAAATTTAGGCTGCCCGTCATACTCAACTTTTACTGTTGCGACCTTGCGGTCTACCTTGGCTGTTTGCGGAACCTGGGCATCAACCTTAGCTTCTTCTGCCGCATCCGTTCCGGGTACGCATGCAAGCACATCATCTTTTTCTGAGCCTTCCGGGATTTTAGCAAAATCGCCCGGCAGCTTATCGGCCTGCAAGTATGCCCATGGCCCTTTTATACCCGAAGCTGTATACCAGCGACCTGCCAGCAAAACATAGATCTTTTGCGAACTGATCTCCTTAAATATGTCATTAATTGTATTGGATACGTAGAGCAAATTAGTACCCTGTATAGATTTATAACTGGGTTCGCCTTTGGTTTGCAATAACTCTGCAGGTACTTTGCTTACTATGATATCAGTTGCTTCGGGCTTGGCGGTGATGTCTTTACCGCCGTTATTCTCTTTCTCCTGTTTTTTAATCTGGTCATTTATCGATTTAACTTTGGCCGATAAATTTTTGTTGGGTACCCAATTATCCAACACCGAGGCTGATTTATACCAGATGCCACCATTGTACATATTCCATTGGTTTGCTTCTTTAAAAATTAATGAAGGCGTATTTACCACCCGGTCAGCATCCAATTGCTTATCTTTTTGAACCTTGGGCTCTCCATCCAGAATCACCAGCGTAGTGGGCTTAGTTCTGTACAAAATTACAGGTGGATCATTTTTAAACTTTTCTAAATTTGATCCGCCACTTTCCTGCTTAATTGAGGTGATTATAGCATCCAGAGAAAGCTGCATATTCCATTTGGGAACTTCAGTCTGAATAATGGTTGCCAGTCTATTCAATTGTGTTGAATCTTCTACCCCAGGGAATTTTGCGTTAATAATATTGGCCGATTCAAGAGTGGCCTGGCGGCTGTTTTTATCTGTAGCAATAGTAGCGACAAAAAATATAGCTCCAAAAACCGGCTCCTCCTTTGCAGATTTCCGGACAGAGACCGCAGCACGTCCTGTAATCTTATCCCCTTCTAATTTTTCGGACTGTGGTTCATAAATGGTGATTTTACCCCCGTTTTTTATAGGGATGTATTTAGGCCACTGGGCTTTAACCTGTAACCCAACAAAAATTAACAAGATGGCTAAAATTGCCCTGGTGAAATGGCTATTTGTATACATAACTACAGTTTTAATTGGTTTAGAGGTGCTGTAAGCTCTAATTGGTTCTTACCGCTAAACATTGATATTTTATGAAGCAATGGGGTATGATTAAATGTAGGCAATCCATATAAGCACATAAGCATAAAGCCCGTTCAAAAACCCGGTTTAACTGTTAATAACCCCATCACCTTATTAAATGGGAGCATAAGGTGTTAGCTTTACTATTGTCATTTAGCAGCTGCCTGATTACTCTGATTAACTTAAACTGCAATTTTTCATTGAATTGGTAATTACACCAATAACTGAATAATAGATGTGTGCAGATCATACAACCTGCGCTTATAGTCTCTCGATCGAACAACCATAAGTCGTCAATGCATTTAATAGAATTTCATTTATCATATAACTATTTCTGAACATGAAAAAAATCTTTTACGTGATATTACTGGTGGCAATTGGATTTGCTGCCTGTCGAAAAACTCCGACTTACGATGATTTGTCATCCGACTTTATCGTCTCAACCAATCTCGATAAAACAGCTTCGTTTAGCAGTTATAAAACCTATTATATAGCAGACACGGTTGTGAATTTAGGTGGCACAGGAGCGGATACGCTATTGACTGACGCTAATGCTGTTAAGCTTGTAGCGAGTGTGAAAAACAACATGTCATCGAGAGGTTACAGCCTTGTTGCAAGAAACGCTAAGCCCGATCTTGTTCAAAGGATGGGCGTAGTCAAAACAGTCAATGTAGAGGTTTATTATCCCGGATGGTGGGGTGCCTATGGCGGGTGGTATCCATTTGGCGGCGGGTATTATCCTTATTATTATCCCTGGACAACCGTTTATACCTATAACACCGGTACGGTTATCCTCGATACCTATGACGTTAAAAATGCTAAAGCAAATGGTCAGTACAAAGTGATCTGGAATATTTCCTCGTTCGGTGCATTAGGTTCAGATATAGGCGCCAATTTAAATCGTGGGATCACTTCTATCAATCAGGGATTTGCACAGTCTCCATATCTAAAGGCTAATTAAATATTAAATGCTCTTATAACAATAAAATTTGATGTCATGAAAAAAACACTATATATCATTGCCCTACTCCTTGGCTTTTACCAATATGCCCAGGGACAAACGAGTGTCAATAAAAGCCCTGAATTTGATCGGGATCTATTCTTTGTAGGTTACGAGGTGGCTATACCTACCAACACCAACTATTTAACAAAAACCAGCTGGTCCGGCGCCAGGTTTGATTATAGGCGAATGATTAATCAAAACGTATCTGTTGGTATTGGTGTTAGCTTTAACTCGTTCAACCAGTATTTTAAAGAGCAAACCTATCAAAGGCCTGATGGTACCGGTGCAGTAACAAGTGATATGATCAGGCAAATTTACACCACTCCTATTACAGCAAGTGTACAATATTATTTTCCAGGCAAAATGATTAAACCTTATGTTGGGCTTGGGTTGGGTACAGAATATAGTGAGCAAAATGCCTACTTAAATATCTATAGCATAAGCACTAAAAATTGGGGCTTTGCGGTTAGGCCGGAAATTGGTGCAACAACGAAGTTCAATGAAATGGTGGGCGCTTTTGTAAGTGCGGCTTATAATTATTCTACTAACAATAATGATTCATTCCACATCAACCATCTGTCGCAATTCCCAATAACTATTGGTGTGATATTTATAGCGCCGTAATAGCTTTTGTGATTATTATTCGGCATAATCATCCTGAAGCGAATACTCGAAATGAATATTTATAAATTAAAGAGATTGGAAGGTTCTATACTTTTCAATCTCTTATCACTTTTGGTGTTTGTCAAGTCAGGTAGTCCCAGATGGTTTTAATCAACTCCAATCTGTCATTCCATAAAAAAGCGAGATGGACATTAACAAAGATTTTGCATTTGCCTCCGGCGGAATAATCTGGAGGATCATTGATCGTCCTAAGTTCGAAGCGAAAACTTTGCGATACAAAATTTCTATGGTGGTTATACTGGCAATGATGTGCTGGTTACCGCTTGCCTTGCTTTCTTTGTTCCAACTGGGGACAAGCCAGTTTTACTTATTATTTGTTCGTGACATTGCAACGCATGTACGTTTTCTGTTGGCTTTTCCTATCCTTCTCTTCGCACGAAGCACGGTTAATCATAGTTTCAATCATGCGATCACTTTCTTTTACGAAACTAAATTGGTTGATAAGGCCAATAGCTCCCAATTTGAACGGATACTGGATAAACTTAAAAAATGGAAAAAATTAAAAATCATTGACGGTCTTATAATCCTTTTGATCTTTTTTTTATTTTTCACTCAGGGAAAAGGCCAGACTAACAATGCCAGTATCTATGCACCCTGGTATTTGTTAAACAATCATATAACACTGGCGGGATGGTGGTATCTGATTTTAAGTCTGCCCATTTTTCAAATGTTGTTGTATCGCTGGATATATACCATTTTTCTTTGGATCGTCTTTTTAAGATTAATTTCCAAAATACATCTTAACTTATCTTCATTTCACCCTGATGGTGTAGGCGGCCTTGGATTTCTCAGATATACGCAGCTCAGCTTTTTCCCAATAGCGCTTGCCTTTTCGGCGCTTACGGCAGGGGTTACAAATAATTTAATCATCTTTTCGGGCATCTCTATTTCAGACTATAAAATTGCTATTGGCACCGTTATTATATTCTCCATATTTCTGTTCATTATACCACTATTACTGCTTATACCTTTACTGGTTAAAACCAAACGAAAGTATTTCATGGAATATAGCTTACAGGCCTGGCCTATAGCCAGGAAATATGAAGACGAGCTTGATGCCTTTTACCAAAAAAATGAAGGAACGCCAGATTCGTCATGGCATGTTGACCTGATCGGTAGTTTCGAAAAAACCCAGGAAATGAAAATCAGTTTGGTTGACAAAGACATCATATTCGCATTTCTGGCTGCAATTATCTTTCCTTTTTTACCTGTTGTTGCACAACAAATACCACTTAAGCAAGTGTTTTTTGATGTAATCGGGAAAGTTTTAGGATAGATAAAGCTTAGAACCGGGTAGGATTTAATCTGTCACCATCTGAAAACCAACCCTTTCCAGTCCTCCGATAAGCTGTGTGATAATTTCTTCCGATAATATAAAAGTTGCAAGCATATTTTTTATCTCTGAAGGCGTCTCCGGGTTTAGTTGCGGCAGTTTTGCCAGATATTTTTTCGCCTCATCATCTTCGTTGATATAAGACAAACAAGCTGATTTAAGCAGCGGATCCCAAAAAGTGGTCTCGGCATTCATTTTCTCTGCCCAGGCATAAGCCATTTCATATTCTCCCGTATGGAGATAGTAAAAAATAAAGCCCATGTTCATCCACCAGGGATAGTAAAGGTTCTTTTTAACAGCCTGTTCCATTACCGGGAAGCCAATTTCAAAATACCCGGCAGAGATCAGCATTAAGGCTGCACCGGCAGTCATGATAGAACCATTAGGGTTTATCTCTATACACTGTAGACCCGAGTACAGGCAAGATTCTTTTTCTTTTTTTATTAAATAAGCCCACGTAAGGCTATGCCATCCATGATGGCACAATGGATCGAGCTTAATAGCCTGCATTGCACAACGATAGCCGCTTTCAATGGGGTTATCAACTTTCTTTACGCGAAGTGGTATGCTGTCCAGGTATATTTCTCCTAACATCGCCCAAGATAAAGCATGATCCGGGTTAACTTTAACAGCCTGCTCAAGCAATATAACAGCCGAATTATAGTTCTCCATACTGAAAGTGCGCTGGTATTGGTGATAAGCATTAATACCCTTGCGCGTGCTAATATTATTATTAACTTTTAACGGCGATGCTTTATCCATTTTCTGAAAAATGAAGCCATAGTATCCTCCCACCTCACATATAAAACTTTTTACAATCTCATCCTGTATCTCGACCAGATCGTCACATACATCTCTGTCTAATGTCTTTGTCATTACCACCTCTCCGGTGGACGTGATTAGCAGATTAATTCTCACCCTTACCTTTTTATCGATATACCTGACACTACCCGTAATAATGTAATCGGCGCCTACTAATTTGCCTGCTTCTATAATGTTTTGGTTGATTTTTGCAGTCATCTCTACCGAATGATAACCTATTACAGAAATATCCTGAAAGCGCGAAAGCTCGGCACTTAGCTCCTCTCCAAGCATGATAGAAAACATTTCGCTTTCTTCTCCGGGAAGTATGGATTTAAACGGGAATACGGCTACAGTTGGGTTAACGTCAATATCGTGCGCTATATCTGCTTTTATTTCACCGGACTTACTCATCGGCTCAAACTGCGGGATATATCCTCCTTTGGGAATATGAATAAAAATAAGATCGCTCAGCCCCTCAGTTAAATAGTATTCATTCAATGCACGTCTCAGTCGCCCTGCATGGATACGTACAACTGCATTATCATTTGAGTTAAAGCTAACATCGCGGTTAAGCACATCCACAGCAACAGAATATTCTTTCAAATACTGCTGCCGGCCATTAGAGGTCTCCACTACAATATATTCCAAAAATTTAGAAAGTGTGTGGGAATTTTTAAATACGTAAAAGTTTAATATCCGTTGCAATTGTTCATTAACCTCGCCAATAGAAAAGCCCGTCGATGTTTCCATATCGATACCATTTATAATTATGATAAAGTAAAACGGGGTAAAGAAACGGAGCGGCGGGTACGGCTAAAATATTAAACCAATTGTATTGCATTACAATGGTTTATTCTTAATACTAATATAACTATTACTTGTAAATAACAAAGTTAAATATTTCAGTTAACGGTTAATAACCGCCTGATTGCGCTTAAACGCAGTTTTTATCTATAAACTTGCTCCATGCTTTCTAACAATACCTTGCGAAGAAAGCCTTTTCATTTTCTGATAAGCATAGTAAAACCCCTATTGTCCGAAAACAAATTGTGTTAGCCGAACGGAGATTAATACCATTAATTATAAAAAATTGATTGTTATGTCTTTTCCAGATTTTCTTAATAATGACCGGTTCTCCAAATATGCCGAGATAATTAAAATGCGGTATCTCGCGGATGAGGATTTTAGAATGCTTTGTGATGACTATGCCATCAGCAAAATAAAAATTGAAAAGTACGAAGGCCGGTTGATGGAAGATTCGTCGATAAAGCAAGAATACGAACACCTGGCATCAGAACTGGAAAATGACATTTTGAGGTACTTGAATAAATTAACTGATAAGCGGATCTGAATTAAATGCAATACCTCAATGACATAAAATACTAATCGAAATTAATAAAGGAGGGCAAGATGGAATCGGAAATAAAATTTTTAAAGGTGGGATTAACACTGGATATGGTACCCGGACTAAACACCCTACTTTATGCCCAAAACGATAATGATTCTTTATTCAGATATCTGAGATGGCGAACCAGATATATGAACGAATATAACAGACCTAAGCACGCTACATAAAACGCAAGCCTTATTTAACAGAACTAATAACCTCCGAGTACGATAAACACCTGTGATTAATTTTTTTCAAAACCCCCTTTGAACAAAATTTAACCGTCTGAGCTGAGGGAATGTTAATGGCATTCTCGAAAGTAACGGATGGTTATGTGTATTGAAAGCTATTATTCAATAACCATTAATCAATAGTCACTATGAAAATTCCTTTATCTAACGAAACGAAAATGGCCTGTATGACCACAGCGTTTTTGCTCGTGGTAACAGGTGTTTCGCGTGCGCAGAATACCACTCCGCCGCCACCGCCTGAGAAGCAAAAGAGCATGGAAATCTACGGATTCATCCAAACAGACGCGGGTTACGATTTTAATCAGATTAACCCCAATTGGTTTGATGTGGTTAGGCCAACACAGTTGCCATCTTATGCAAACCAATATGGTACAAACGGTAATACATATTTCTCTGTACGGCAAACCAGGCTTGGATTCAAAAACTATTTCGACACCCCATTGGGTGAGTTAAAAACCACTTTCGAGTTCGAGCTATTCGGCACAGGTGTTGACGCAGGGCAAACAACCTTTCGTTTAAGACACGCTTATGCCGAACTCGGCAAGTTTGGGGTTGGGCAATACTGGAGCCCCTTTATGGATATTGATGTATTCCCAAACACATTAGAATATTGGGGGCCTTCGGGGATGGTTTTCTTCCGCAATCTGCAAATACGGTACATGCCTATCCAGGGTGACACCAAACTGACTTTTGCTTTAGAGAGACCAGGAGCAAGCGCTGACCAGGGTGTATATTCAGACCGTATTGAACTAAAAGGTGTTAACACACGGTTCCCATTACCGGATTTTTCGGCCGAATTTCGGCAAGGTGCCAAATGGGGTTATGTAGAATTAGCCGGTATTGTTCGCAGGATCAATTGGGAAGATCAAAATAATGATCAGTACGATTTATCCGGCGGTACATTTGGCTGGGGCTTAAACTTCAGCACCAACCTTAAATTAGGCAAGGGAGATGTTTTCAGGGGCCAGGCCGTGTATGGTGAAGGTATAGAGAACTATATGAATGATGCCCCGGTAGATATTGGTATTAAGAATCAGCTCTCCAACCCCACCCAGCCTGTTAAAGGTGTGACGTTGCCAATTGTTGGTATCGTAGCCTTCCTCGATCATACCTGGAGCCCAAAATTCACTACATCACTCGGCTACTCTATGGATAAAATAAGCAACTCTGATGCCCAGACGCCGGATGCTTTCAAGAGAGGCCAATATGCAGCTGTAAACTTGCTATACACACCAGTAAAGAATGTAATGGCCGGGGTGGAGTACCAATATGGCAGCCGCGACAATTTCAGCGACGGGTTTAGCTCACACATCTCTAAAGTGCAATTTTCTTTCAAGTATAACTTCTCACAAGTATTCTACAAACACTAATACAGTCATTAACCTCAAAATAATTTAAGATGAAAACATTATCAGTTTTAAAAAGCCTGATGCTATCAGGACTTATCTTATCAACAGCTGTAGTTAAGGTAAAAGCTCAAACGCCATCTTACCAATCTGTGATAGATGCGGCGTATGAAAAATTTAAAGATCTGAAAGAAGGCAAAAACGCCGATTATATAAAAGAACTCGCCACTGTTGACCCCAACATTTTTGGCATTGTGCTGGTAACAGCAGATGGCAAGGTTTATACCAAGGGCGATATCACATCAAAGGTATCTATCCAAAGCGTGTCGAAAGTATTTACTAGGGCCAAGGTAATTGAAGACCAGGGCGCAAAAGCAGTACAGGATAAAATCGGCGTAGATGCCACCGGCATGCGTTTCAACTCGGTTATTGCGGTTGAAGTGCAAAAGGGAAAAGAAATAAACCCATTGGTAAACCCGGGTGCAATCGCCTCTACCAGCCTGATTGCCGGTACTGATTCTGCTACCAAATGGAAAAATATTGTACAAATACAAAGTGATTTTGCAGGCAGGCAGCTCAGTATAAACCAACCTGTATATGTAAGTGAAGCCGGAGATAATATGCACAACCAGGCACTGGCTGTTTTACTGTTATCGTATGGAAGAATGTATTTCGACCCAAGGGAAGCCACTGACATCTATACAAAACAATGTGCGCTTAATGTTGATGCCAAAGACCTGGCAACAATGGCAGCTACACTGGCAAACGGTGGTGTAAACCCGGTTACCAAAAAAACTGTAGTAAGCCCCGAAACAGTTGCGCACACCCTACCGGTTATGTGTACCGCCGGTTTGTATGACGATTCGGGCATCTGGCTATATAACGCAGGTATCCCGGCAAAAAGCGGTGTTGGCGGCGGCTTGCTGGCAGTTTGCCCGGGCAAATTTGGTATAGCTGTGGTATCTCCTCCATTAGATGCAGCGGGTAATAGTGTTAAAGCACAAAGGGTTATCGAATATGTAGTTGAACAGCTAAAGGTAAACCCTTACCTGGTGGTACCTAAAAAGTAACCATCTGCATTTCATTCTTACAGGCACACATTTAATAATCAAGCAATGAAAATTCAAAGATTCTTTTTATACCCCTGTGCGGTTTTAATGACGATGCTTTCTCAAACAAATTATGTTGTTGGGCAAGACGGTGCTTCGTCTAAATATCTGTTTAACGACAGTCATTTCCACCTTACCAATTATATTCAGGAGGGTATTACTGCTCGCAAATTCCTGCAGATAATGGATGATAAAGTGGGCCGTTCAACGTTGTTTGGCATCCCTTTGCAACAGCAGTGGTCTTACCAAAACTCGGGTGGCCAATCCGGCCCTACATACTACCTGCAATCAGACGCACCGCTTTACTACTATTCGTTTACAGATGCGTACATTGCCATGCAATATAAATCGCTCACCAAACAGGAACAAGCGCGGTTTGACCCCATGATCACTGGTTTTAATCCCGCCGATATGTACGGGGTAAACCATATTGAACGTGTGCTGCGCACCTTCCCCGGCGTATTTACAGGCATTGGCGAATTCTCTATCCATAAAGAGTTCGTGTCATCAAAAGTGGCGGGCGAAGTAGCCAGCCTTACCAATCCGGCATTGGATCGAATATTAGATTTTGCCGGAAAGGCCGGGCTGCTCGTTATAATGCACAGCGATATGGATATGCCAATGGCCAAACCTAAAACAGAACCGGTTTACCTTATCCAGATGAAATCTGTATTAAAACGGCATCCGCACACCACTATTATTTGGGCGCATATTGGGTTAGGCCGTATAGTGCACCCGGTTGGTTACGGTTCAGCATCTAATACAGAATCGGCAGGGCATTCTCCTAATCATATTGACATTGTAAAACAAATACTGGAAGATCCCCAATTTTCGCATGTGTATTTTGATATTTCATGGGATGAAGTAGCCAAATATATTGTGGCCAACCCGCAAACCATAAAAACCTGCGCAGAACTGATGGATAAATACCCTAACAGGTTTTTGTTTGGTACCGATGTGGTTTCGCCCCCCGATCAAAAGTTTTACATGGAGGTATATAACATGTACGCCCCGCTTTGGAAAGCCCTGAAACCCGAAACCAGCGAAAAGATAAGAAAGGGAAATTATATAACACTGTTCGATGCTGCACGCAAGAAAGTAAGGGCTTGGGAAGCCGCTAATGTGACCAAATAGTTGCCGGTACAGGCATCTTAATAAACAACTAACTATGAAACTTAAACTTTCTTTTTATATAATGGGTTGTTGTGTATTTGCGCTCAGTGCTCCGGCACTAGCGCAAATTGCTGCAAACCCGCCTGAAGATACCCTCGCTACACGTCAAAAAGAGGAGCATCGTCCGGGTCAGGGATTCTCATTATACAACGGCAAATATGCTACACTTTCGTTCTCTCCCTATGTGACAGAGCGCTACCTCAATCAGAAAGCATTGGATGATAGTTATACAGATGCTTTCGGCAATGTACATACTATAGCCAAGCGCAACGATATTCAATTGCAAAAGGTAACGCTGTACTTTAAGGGCTGGCTTGCGAATCCGAATTTCAGATATTTCCTGTACGTATGGACAGCTAATGCCAACATGGGCCAGGGAGCGCAATTGGTCTTGGGTGGCAATTTGCAGTACCAAATTAATAAACATTTCGACATTGGCGCTGGTGTTGGTCCGCTCCCAACCAGCCGGTCATTGTATGGGCAATGGCCTGCATGGCTTCGCCAGGATGCACGGCCTATGGCAGAAGAGTTTTTCAGGGGCTCTTTCACCACAGGTATCTGGTTGCAGGGTGAGGTTACAGATGGTCTATATTATAAAACTATGCTTGGCAACAATCTTAGCCAATTGGGGGTTGATGCAAGCCAGTTAGATAATGGCGTTAACACATGGAGTACAGCCCTATGGTGGACCAGCCACGATTATGGACGCTTAGGGCCTTACGGCGATTTTGAGAATCATCAGAAATTGGCAGGCATTTTGGGAGGCTCATTTACCACAAGTAACGAAACCCGCCAATCGCAACCAGGCGCTAATGCACCCGAAAACTCGCAGATTAGGCTATCAGATGGTACGGGGATATTTGCCGAAAATGTCTTTGCCCCAAATACACAGGTACTGTCTGCCTTATACCAAATGGCTTCTTTTAATGGCGGCATAAAAATTAAAGGCTTCTCCCTCGACGGAGAATATTTTCTTCGCTGGGTATCCAATTTCAAAACCAACGGGGTAATACCTGTTAAAAACCTTTTCGATAGTGGCTTTACAACACAGGCCTCAATCATGTTTGTTCCAAAAACACTACAGCTATACGGCACCGGCTCTTACATAAACGGGCAGTACGGAAAACCATCCGAGATTACCTGCGGGTTAAACTGGTATGTACTTCATAGCCGGGTTTTACGAATAAACCCGGAAGTAATGTTTGAACATCACTCGCCCGTTGGATACCTGAGTTACCCTACTGTTGTTGGAGCGAACGGCACCGTATTTATGGCTAACGTCGAGCTATTCTTTTAGAGTTCATTATTTACGATGTAATGGTTATTGCTATGATACATCATAAAAAACCTGGCCCAAGACGTAGAAAATGGCGGATTGCTAAACGAACAAGAATAAATAAGGAAAGGGATTATTTAAAAATTGTCAATCTTAACGCAAAGGACAATTACTGGACACAAGCAATTTTTTCAGTTAAAAAAACTTTAAAAGTATTACGCCTTTTGCTGCCTGCATCTAATTATCTCAGAATGCCCAGGATGCATTTAATTTCGAGAAAAAGGGTAAGGGATAGACATAAAAATATTTAACATCAGGCATAAATTTCATCAAATTGGTCACGCCATCCTTTGCTTTTTCTTTTTTGATGGTGAAAGCGACACTAAATGACTGCGATGTTTTCATCCTAATCAGTTTTTAAATGAATAAATGATTAATGATCCCCTGAAATCGCCCTATTTCAGGTCGCATTTAAGCCCCAGGAACTGCAAAACTTCAAGTCTTTTTGAGTCTTTTTTGATACTTATTTAAAGACTTAAAAAATTGAATTACAGACCATTAATTCACAAATGCGGCCTAAATGTAAAAACTAAATTCAGGTGTACGGATTGGTGTCAGAAACCATGCATTCAAAAGGACTGAAGAGGATAGGAATAAAATAGAAAACCCTCTAAATCAGCGATTTAGAGGGTTTTTGAATTGGCTTGGTTGCCATTTTGTGCGCCCACCTGGGCTCGAACCTATTTCCTTAAACCATTGATTTCCAATGATTTACTTTAGTTATTGTTGTTTAAGGTAGTTACATAGGTAACACGCCCTACTGACTATTCAAATATACGATTTTCTCTTTGTTTATTAATTTTCAGGTAAATAATACGTCCTCAATTACCTGTCTAAATATTCTGTCAGCCTTAAATCTTCTGTCCGACAAACCATTCAACGTACTGCGGCAAAGCTGTTCCGGCGTAATAGGGCAGATTCATTAACAAATATGGTTTCTTATTAGGTGTGACCGCTTGCTCTACCTTGAAAGCCCCCCCATACATACGGATGGCGTATGGATGGTCTGCGGCTTCAATAAACTGATGTAGTGATTTTAGCGATCCAGTACTGCCCGATTTAATTTCTATGGGAATAACGAATTTATTATAAACATATAGCAAGTCAACCTCTGCATTTGATTGGGCTTTTTCCCTTACCCAAAAATTTGGGGTGTGTGCTGAAATACTTTGTAGCGATATTAATTCTTGTGTTACCAGATGAGGTATAACCGCTCCTTTGTAAGCGCTATTCAAATCGTCCATAGCCAGCATTTCTGCCTGTATTCCTAATGAATAATTCACTAGGCCGGTATCTAAAAATTGTAAACGTGGTGCTTTCTTTAAGTCAGACTTTAATGGTGGCGACAAGTCTGTTGTTGGATAGATCAAACGCACGATCTTAGCTTCGTCAAGGGTTCTAAAGGCTTCTCCTACCTCTCTCGACCGATAGTTTGAATTTCCGAATCCCTGATACTTAATACGCTCGTCAAGGTATAATGGCGAAGTATCCATTAAATGTTTTATGATTTTCCTTTCAGTATCGTTTGACGTATATTTCTCAACATCGTTTTTATAGGTTCCCCAAATGCTTTCGTAAACAACTCTCAAATCTGAAAGGCTACGTTTATCAACATCTGTTTTTATCACCTCAGGCATACCTCCAATTATCGCGTAGCGATGAAAGGCATCCATTAAGGTTTGATGTGCAAATGCTTTTACCGGAACTTGTGCCAATTGTTCCAACAAAGCCATTTTTCTTATGGCTTCCAAATATTCTTTGAAATTTAGCGGGTGGAGATATAGAAACTCCACTCTCCCTACAGGAAAACTGTGAACTTTCTGTATGGCAAACTCTAACAACGAACCAGCACTAATTACATGTAGCCCCGGTATTTCTTCATAAAAATAGCGCAACAGCTGAATGGCCTTGGGACTTTCCTGTATTTCATCAATGAATAAAAGGGTATTTGTGATAGCTGATGAAGGTATATTATGTGCTAAAAACAAGGCTTCAACTATCGTTTGAACGTCATCAAAGTCATCGAAATAGCGACGGTCGGTTGGTTTTTCAAGGTTTAGCACAATAGTATGTGCATATGTTTTGGCAAAATCACGGATCAGGGTGGTCTTACCCACCTGACGTGCCCCCCTAATAATAAGCGGTTTGCGTGTAGTACCAGATTTCCAGCGATTAAGATTACTTTCTATACTTCTTTTAAAAGCCATAACGTGTGATTTATTATAACCGTAACAAAATAAGGGCAAATTTAAACCTATTTTGTAATATAATAAACCCTGTTTTGTTCGTTTATTGTAACAGAGTAAAGGCAGTTAAAAAATAATAGTGGAATGTGATTTTTTCAAACGTCGATGGTTGATTTTATATATGTCATGCGGAATGACTTTGACATTACAAAAGGTACTGATATTTACTATGAAGTAACATTGTAGCATGTTGACAAAACGATCAGTCACTATCGGCTTTTCTGTGGCATAAATAAGTATGTGACGAAAAATTGGCTAAGATTTTTCTTTAACAAAATTGGGATGTTCTTTAAAAAGAGAAAGCCAAAAGGATTAATGATCCTATTGGCTTAGTTTAAGCGATTGACTGGCATATAGCAGTAACCTACTTATGACGACTTGCTTGTATTTAAACGCCGCACAAGTAAAAAAGTTCAAGTTTGGAAACCCTGTCATACTCATCATGGATTACCGGAGATTTTCTAGCCGACATAAATAGTCAGGAACTCCTACAAACGCTGAATTACCCTGCTGTGCTTCTAAAGCTGGACATTCCGGAGCCAATGACACTTCTTTCCGGGATAGCGAACAGTAATTCCGTTACACTTTGAACATAGCAATTCATTGATTTTTAATTGCAATTTGATAAGTCAACTACACAAATCGGTGCTCTAATCCTACGGAATCGCCTGGTCAAGCGTTCCGGAATATCCACTGATACTAATATCAGGATTATTTTTCTATTCAGACATTAAAAACGGTGTCGCAACGTTACTCCATATTGCAGCTCCGATTAGTTTGCTTACTTATGTTGGAAGTTTGTATTTTCCTTCTAAAGTATCGGTTCAACAAAGAAAGATCGAAAGGCTAGCGGCCCATTTCAAACAAATATATGAAATAAATAAGATTGCCCAGAATTAGTCGTAAAGCAGATCTTATCAGTTGATACATTATAATAGAATTATGCTAAAACGTGTCGGTAACAGGCATTTGCCGTTATTTATTATTAGCTCAATTATCGCGCTTTTAATTGCTGTCATTGCAGAGTTGCGTTACTTTGGAAAAATCTAAATTTTACAAGTTCCACTCCACAGAGCACGACCAATTGCGAGAATTAGTTGACAATCCTTATTGGACAATGTATTATTGATATCCAAAGCAAAAAACTTTTAGTTGATGCGATTATGCAAACGCTGAAAAACCTCAAAACTTGATGAACAGATTTACATTCATACACCAATAAGAAATGAAAGATGATGTTAGGAATCTGAAATATCTTATAATTTAGACTGTTTTAACGGCAACGGTATGATAACATACTTTTTAATAAAATTACCAATATGGTAAGTTTACATTTGTCAATATTACAGATCACAATAGTTTGTTCATCCTCATACAGAATTATGAATGGAAGTGAAAAACGGCAATAGCTTTTATTGAGTTTATATTGGCGCGTCAGCGTACCGCCAAGTGAACTCAAATTGCCTTAAACGAACTATAAAGTTCAACGGAAACAACAGCTATACTGCATCAGCAGTGCTGGCATTTTGTAATGATGATCAGCACCCAGAACTGTCCATTAGAAATAATTCTTAATTTTACACATCTACTTTAAGGCATGATAAGTAACAAAAAGAAGGTCGCAATTTTTGACGATGACGAAGAAACAGTCTCCATATGCCAATATATATTGAAAGAATCAGGCTGGGAGGTTTATGCGTTTTCAGATTGTATTAATCCTGTAGAAAAAATTAGAACGATCATGCCGGATGTTATTTTAATGGACAACTGGATTCCTGACGAAGGCGGTATAGTTGCCACGAGAAAGCTAAAAGCCCAGGACTGCATCAAAAACATACCTGTAATATATTTTTCAGCACATAGCGCCATCGAAACACTCGCAAAAACTGCGGGTGCGGAGGCTTACCTTTCCAAGCCATTTGACTTAGATGATTTAGAACAGCTACTGTTAAAGATCACTGAGATAAATTAAATATATTTATTTGTGACAAAATAAATAGCGAAAAGGAATTAATGATCCGAGCTGCCTTGATATCCAAGCTTTTCCGACAATAGCGTATTTAATTTTTTAACACACAGTCTAAAACCGAAATACTATCAATCTATTCATTTTAGAATTTACGGACCAAAATAGTATCGAATAGTCCCCATATAAACCTTTGCATTTTGGGAAACATGATTAAAGGCGTAGCCAGGGCTATAGACTATCTTGACTGCGCCCTAATCACTCTTATCAGGTCTAGGATATTTCGATTTATCTCACCAGTTTTTATTTAAAATGGACTATTGGCTTGTACTGATTTATTTATTTTTCCTATCTCAACGTGTAGATAACAAATGAAGTCAGGAAGTGATTCCGTCAATATCATTATAAGCGAGCCAGCCCAGTCTTATTCTGTGTATGGAATATTTAAACTTTTAACTTTAAAGCATACACAAGAATCATAATCAATCATAACTGACCAGCCCAATCATCATCCCTGTTCTGATTTAAAAAAAGTGTACTTATCCAGACTAATGTGCCAGCCAAGAGCATTTTCTTATGAGGTTCCGGCAAGTGTTTTTCCCTACCCCATGCCAGCATGAGGATATCCCAAATCATTAGGATAAACAAAAGTGCCATCACTAAGGCGCGGCCAGCTTGCAATTTGTTTCTCATTCCAATTCGTTTAAATTATTCAACCTGAAAATAGTTTTGGCGATCAATTTTGAATTGTATCCAAGTTCCTCAAGCGTACAGCAAATGGTTTTGATCTTTACAGGTATTTCTTCCGCCGTTTCCATGAGGTCAATATGCAGCACACAGCTTTCGGTAATTTCATCATTACCTTTGAGCTGGTCGAATAGCTCGTAAGCTGCTTCGCGATCGTCACCGAAGAAGTATTGCCCGTAATAACTAAATCCCGTTAGCGTTTTCAGGCTAAGCAAAATATAAAACTGGGTTTCCATTCCGCTATTCATTGAAAGAGCCCCTTCAACAGGGGCTCCTGATTATAAAACGAATTGACACATCATTATTTGATTTCGATCTGCCTGCGCACAGCTTTAGCCTCTTCACGTTTGGCGATATCAATTTTAAGTACACCGTCGGTATAGCTGGCCTCAATATTACTGTGGTCGGCACCTTCGGGAAGTGTAAAAGACCGAACAAAAGAACTGTAACTATATTCCCGTTTGGTATAGTTCTTCTGGTTATCGTTTTGTTCCGCGGCCTGATCAACCGCGATTGCTAAGTTGTTTTGTTCCAGGTTTAATTTAAAATCCTCTTTCTTTAAACCCGGCGCTGCCAGTTCCACATGGTAACTGTTTTCCGTTTCGCTGATATTGACAGCGGGAACCCGCGCAATCATCCGGTCGCTAAAGAAAGTATCGTCAAAAATGGATTCAAAGATCTCATTAACGCCTGGCATTAATGAGTTGGGACGTTTGTCATTGAATTTAACTAAGGTCATGGCCTTTTCTCCTTTAAATTTTACTCTAAAAAATAAATGAACAATAAATTAATTAAACTAACACACTGATTACAAGCAGCATGCCAAATGATCTAAACTGAAATATTTTCACCTGCTGCTGCAAAATTTTCAGTCAGCGGTGTCATTTTTTCAGAATCGTTTGGAACACCGGATTATTCAATGAAACCTAATGTGTAAGCCTGTGTTGTGAATAAGTAACAACCCGACATGATAAACGATTTCAGCCCGATCAATAATTTCCTAAACAACTCTTCTTTCTTCTACACGATAGCGATCGGGATGGATAGCTGCTATGCTTATGTCAGCAAAAATTACGACCGGAATTTTGAATTTACCAATGGCACCTTGCTCGGCAGGCATTTTAGTGTAACCCTGCACCCGGAAGATGTTTCCATTTGCGCAGCGGTTGGCGCGCAGTGTTTCCATGCTCCGGGTCAGTTATTTGCCGCTACGCTGCGTAAGCACGACGGACGCGGCGGCTTTGTAGTCACGCAATGGGAGATGCAAGCCTATTTTGATGAACAGGGACAGCCCGAAGGCATCTATTGTATGGGATACAATATTACCGAATTTATTGATACGCAAAGCCGGCTCGATTCTGCTCATCATCAATTACATGAAATCGGATTTATCCAGTCCCACCTGGTACGCAAGCCGTTAGCCAACATTATCGGGTTAAGTAATTTGATCAGTCAGGAGTCGAAAGATAAGGGCCTGACAGATTTATGCCTTATGCTCACGGCCAGTACAACCGAGCTGGATCAGGTCATCAAGGATATTTCTAACAAAACCGACGAATAGTTAAACTAAGGCACTGTATACTTGTTAGCCTATAAATCAACAAATTATGAAAAATATAAATTTACTATTTGCAGCCTGCGTAACTGCAGCGACTTTCCAGGCCTGTTCCGGAAACAAAACCGTTTCGACAACAGACAGCACGACGGTGAAAACAGACAGCACGACAACGGTTAAGGCTGACTCATCCGTAGCGGCCTTGCCGGATACGGCCTTTGCGAGCAAAGCCGCAGTTGGTGGTATGGCTGAAGTCGCATTAGGTAAAATGGCAGCGGCAAAGGGTGCAAGCCAAGAGGTTAAAGATTTCGGCGGCATGATGGTCATGGACCATGGTAAAGCTAATGAAGAACTTAAAGCCATCGCTCAAAAAGAAAAATTGACGCTGCCAGCCGGCTTGGATGCTGAGCACCAGGCCAAGAGTGATAGCCTGAGCAAACTGAGCGGTAAAGATTTTGATAAAGCTTATGTGGCGGCCATGGTCGAGGGGCATAAAAAAACTTTAGCCCTGATGCAAACGGAGGCATCCGGCGGAAAAGATGCCAATTTAAAAGCTTTTGCTGCCAAAAATGCGCCGGTAGTCCAGCATCATTTGGACGAGATCACCAAGATCCAGGCAGGCTTAAAATAATAGTTTGCTGTGTATATGGTTTTTAACCGGCCGCTCAAAAGAGCGGCCGGTTATTTTTTTAAATAATCTTTTGCAGGAACATCTCCTGGGTTTAAAACACTTTAAATAGTTGGTGTCCCGCCTGTAACCTGTATCGTTGAGCCTGTCATATAACTTGACTGGTCTGATGCCAGTAAAACATAGGCCGGTGCCAGTTCTACCGGCTGGCCGGCACGCTTTAAGGGCGTATTCTCTCCAAATTTTTCCACTTCGTCCAGCGGCATAGTAGATGGAATAAGCGGCGTCCATATAGGTCCCGGCGCTACGCAATTTACCCTGATCCCTTTATCGGCCCAAAGCTGGGCCAGGTTGGCTGTAAAGTTTTGGATGGCCGCTTTAGTAGCCGCGTAAGCAATGAGTTTCGGTTTAGGAACATAAGCGTTAACCGAAGTTGTATTGACTACCGTGCTGCCTGGCTTCATATGTTGCTCCGCCAGTTTACAGAGGTAGAACATAGGGTAAATGTTTGTTTTAAAAGTTCGGTCCCACTCGTCGCTGGATACCTCTTGTAAAGATTCCCGTGCCTGCTGAAAGGCAGCATTATTCACGAGGATATCGATTTGCCCAAATTCCAGAATTGCGGTATCAATCACTTTTTTGCAGTGCATTTCATCACTGATGTCGCCTGCTACAAGCACAGCCTTCTGTCCGGCCGCCCGGATATACTCCGCGGTTTCGTTAGCATCGCTGTCCTCGTTCAGATAAGAAATCAGCACATCGGCTCCCTCCCGTGCAAAAGCAATAGCAACAGCACGTCCAATGCCCGAATCGCCACCGGTGATCACCGCCTTACGTCCCTTTAACTTTCCCGATCCCACATAGCTTTCTTCACCGTGGTCCGGCTTCGGATTCATTGCTGAAACCAGGCCGGGTATGGGTTGACGCTTTGCCTCATAAGGCGGTTTGGGATATTTATCCTGAGGGTTTTTATTTTGAGTTTCCATAGTATAGTATTGAATAGCGTATTTAATTGAAATTTGAAACGCAGCGGGATAAGTTCACGCCTACATTAAGGCAGCTTAACCTGATATACCTCGTAAGGGCTGGTACGTTTGTTTACCCCTTCATTATAATCCGGCTGTTTTTGAATTTGCGAAGTCGTAATGTAAATGTAGCCCTGTTTAGTTACACTGTAGGTATCAGGCCAGATCAGACGCGGATCACTGATCCAGGTATGGCTCTTAAGATCTGTTGTTACCTGAATCATGCTATAGGTCGTAGGGTCTCCTAAATACAGGTTGCCTTTGGAATCGAATATCATACCATCCGTGTTGGCAATATTGCCTAAATCTTCCACCGCCGCAGCCAGTTGCTGGCCTGTAAGCGTCGAGTCATTCAACGCAGCAGTTTTAATTCGGAAAAGTTTTTTATCACTGATTGTTTTGTAATACAAATCGTTCCGGTCCGGGCTTAGTGCGATACCATCAGACTGGAAAGCCACGGGTTGACCTTGCTTTTTAAGTTCCCGCCCGTCTATAATGAATTTCACATAGGGGTCGGGATGTACCGATTTATGGGCCTGCAGTACCTGCCGTGATTTACCGGTATTAAGGTCCAGGATAACAATACCACCCGTACCAGAATTAGTTAAATAGGCGACCTGTTTTTTCGTGTCCACCCGGATATCGTTCAGGTAACTCTGGTCATCGATGGTGCCGGGAAAGCGGTAAGTTTTAACCGCCTGGTTGGTGTTCAGGTCGTACTTTACAACCTTCGCACTGCCATCGTACACCTTTCCCAATTTCGGTGCGGCCGGGTCTACAATATACAGGTAATCATTATCATCCACAAAAGCGGTTTGCACGCATACCCACTTATTTTTACCATCCTGGCCCGGTTGCCAGTTATTCGTCTCCTCATCCGGGAAAGGCCTCGCCTGACCGTTGACTACCTCCACTACCCCGTATTTATAAGTGTCAGACCAGCGCGGGTAGGTAACAAACAACCGGCCCTTTGCAGACATCGCTACACCAGTGAACTGGTAAGTATTATCCTGGTAAACGCTTCGTAGCTTGGGTTGTTGAGCGATAGCTGAAACAGTAACTAACAAGCTGAATATTAAACTTAATTTCTTCATCATTCTATTTGGCAACAAGGTTTTTATATTTTTCGTCCAAAGCCTTAATGGCTTCCAAATGCTGTTTAAGCGTTGGTAACATTTGCTGTGCGAAAGCTTTTACTTTAGGATCTTTACCAGCAATGGCATAATTCTGAAACATCATTACCGTATTCCGGTGGCCTGTAACCATGGCATGGATATACAGTCGGTCAAAATCGTCGCCAGATGCTTTGGAAAGGTTAAGATCTGGCGGCGGCGTCATTGTCGCAGCGGCGGGTATTTGATATCCCTGCGTTTTAGCTAACTGTAACAGTTTTTGTTCAGCCCCGCTATGGTCAGTAACCATCATCTGGCCAAAAGATTTCACATCTGGCCTGGATGCCTTTTGACTGGCGAGCTTTCCGGAATTGATCTCCTGCAAATTACCGATACTGGCCATGATGATAAAATGCCGGGCAGTTGTGTCCGGATCAGGTGCCTGGGCATGTGCAAAATGGACAGCCATGACTGCCGTTAATAACATGATTATCTTTTTCATAAAATTTAAGTTTAAGGTTGGCCTACACCGCCAGATGAACCATAGATTTGCCCGGTAGCGAAACTGGCATCTGCTGCGGCTAATTGTACATAAATTGAGGCAAGCTCTGCCGGTTGTCCGGGACGGCCCAGGTAAGTCCAGCCTCCGAAAGTTTGCTGTTTATCCGGTGTTGTTCCCCCGCTAACCTGCAAAGCGGTCCAAACAGGGCCTGGCGCTACACCATTTACCCGTATCCCTTTTGGGCCGAGCTGCTTAGCGAGCGATTTAACGTAATTCATCGTCGCCGCTTTAGTTTGCCCGTAGGCATACAGCCAGGGATCCGGATTATAAGCCTGTTCTGAAGTCGTGCCGATAATGGCTGAGCCTGGCGGTAAATGAGGTAATGCTTCCCTGATAATAAAGAAAGGTGCGTAAATATTGGTTTTCATGATCGAATCAAACTCTTCAGACGTAACATCCAAAATTGATTCTGCCGCTTGTTGTCGCCCTGCATTGCTGACCACGATATCCAATCCTCCCAGGGCGCTTACCGCTTGTTGTACCAGTCTTTTACAGAAAGCCTCATCACGCAGATCGCCTGGTATCGCTACGCCTTTTCGCCCTTCCTTTTTGATCAGCGCAATTACTTCCTGAGCATCCTGTTCTTCCGATGGATAATAATTAATAACGACATCAGCCCCTTCCCGTGCATAAGCAATAGCTGCAGCCCTTCCCATACCGGAGTCGCCACCAGTGATCAGGGCTTTTCGACCGGCTAAACGTCCGGAGCCTTTATAGGTAGTTTCGCCGCAATCAGGCACCGGGTTCATTTTGCTTTGTAAACCCGGCCATGGCTGAGGCTGAAATTTAAAGGGAGGCTTGGGATAAAGTTTTGTCGGGTCGCTGATCGCCGGTCCCGCTGGGACTTTGCCGGCGGTTTCGGTCATCGCCAATGCGGGTGAGACCGCTGCGGCTGCGAATGTAGCGCCAAGTCCGGCGACAATTTGTCGCCGCGTTATTTTGTTTTCGTTATTCATAGGTGGGTATCTTGTAAGGCAATAACCTCAAATACCCGGATTGGTTTACTTCAAAAGAAATTTATTTTCATCTAACTACAGGAATGGTGATTAAGATGTTTAATAAGTTTACTAACTGACTTCGGTGCAGTTTAGGATTTAAAATGAAAGTTATGGCGTTTGAATCTCCGTTAGATACCACTATAATTTGTATCGAATTCACCTTACATAAATAGATCGCTTCAGCTATTTTAAACACGATCCGCCTTGTTGGCTATGCTAGATCAGCGGTAGGCTAAACCAGAAAGTTGAACCTTTCCCCCGTTCGCTGTCCACCCCAATTTTACCGCCATGACGATGAACAATTTCCGAACTTAGATATAAGCCGATACCGAAGCCCGATATATGCCTGGTATAATCGTCTTTTACCCGATAATAGCGCTCAAAGATATGATCCAGATGTTCAGGCTTAATGCCCATCCCAAAATCCTGTATGCTTACCACGACGTTTTCGCCCGCTCTTTTACACGTAACCAAAACCGGCTTGTCTTTAAAAGAATATTTAACTGCGTTGCTAAGCAGGTTGGAAATAACCGAACCGGTTTTATCACGGTCGGCATTGACCCAGATTTCATCAGCTGGAATAAACTCAATCGCTTGCGAACTGGTTGTGAGCATACTCTCGTCTAATATATCCTGAATAAGGCGGGAAATATCAAAAGCCGATTTTTCTATCAGAATTTTTCCGGACTCCAGCCTTGAGATATTGAGGAAACCATTAATCATAGCTGTCATCCGCTTCACCTGAATATTGGCCTTGCCCATCGCGTCATTCAGGAAGGGATCAGCATTATTCTTTAATTTAACGCTGCATAACTGAATAATCGCCTTTAGGGATGTCAGTGGTGTTTTTAATTCGTGGCTCACCATGCCTATGAAATCATTTTTGCGCTGCTCGTCTTTCTTCTGCTCCGTGACATCCATTACGAAACCAGAAAACACCGTATAGTTTCCATTAATATCCGGACTCACTTTACCGAAAGAGCGGAGCCAGATCAATTCACTATCGTTAAACCTGCGTTGCTGATAAACTACATCATAGTCGCCCCCTTCAGCGATCGCCTTCTCTATTGCTTTCAGAATTGAGGGCCTATACTCTTCCGTTACCTGGGCTATGGCCTGCTCATAGGTCATCGGGCTATCCTTATCGTATCCGAAGATCCGGGCTAAAGTGGTGTTATAAACGAGTGCTTTGGAAACCGGTTCAATATGCCATGCACCTAATCTGGCTGCCATAATAGCCATATTGGTCATCTCATCGGCTTCCTTTAATTTAAACCGGGACACGACCTGATCGGTGACATCATGGGTAAAAACCATAACGCCGGCGATGTCTCCATTGTTATCGCGGTACGGCTGGTAGGCAGCACTCAGGTACCCATTTATTCGCTTTCCCTGATGATGAACAGTATAAGGCGTGTCGTAAATGTCGAGTGGTTCGCCACTCATTCTGACTTTGTCGATCAAAGGCCTGAAATAAGCTTCTGTTTCGGGGATCAACTTGAACAATTCCTGATCCATGAGTTCACGGGCTTGCCTGCCGATCAATTTGGCGTATACATCGTTCACAATCTCCACCCTCATTTCTGAACCGGTTAGAACGATGATGCCTACTGTCGCATCCCGGATCAGATTTTGAAAGCGGCTTTCGCTTTGGCTCAGTTGCCGTATCGTATCATTGAGCTCATTCTGAGACTGGCTTAACCGGTGATTTTCGGCATGCTCCTCATCATTTGTAGCCGCTAATTTTTCTGTATCTATTAAATTTGACAAACGGAGCTCGATTTGTTCCATGACAATTTTCGCGAGCCCTTCAAGAACGCGGCGATCATGGTCGCTGAATTTCCGTGGCTGGGTGTCTACCAGGCAAACCGTACCGATCAAAAATCCATCATGCGTGATCAGGGGGGCACCTGCATAAAAACGCAGACCGAAATCTCCGCAAACCAGTGGGTTTTGAGCAACTATGGGGTCTTCTAACGCGTTTTCTACCACATTCACTTCCGGTCTAAGCACGGTTAATGAACAGAAACTTTCACCTCTCGGCCCTGTCGTACTGTTCATACCTACATTCGATTGAAATGAAACCTCTTCTGCGTCTACGAGGGAGATCATCGCAATAGAGGCATGAAATATTTCCGCAACCAGGTTAGCGATATTGATAAATGATTTTTCGGCGTAGGTACCGAGCAGGCGGTATCTTCGTAATGCCTTTACACGTTCCGGCTCATTGGGAAGTATAATCTCTTTTTGAAACGTGTTATGCATGAATAGTTTAGAAAATCGCGATTTTAAAAGCTAAAAGTAAAGTTTTTCAATTAAAAAGATAATGCTCCCTGGGTTATTTTTCCGATGGTCTAAGACATTTTTAAATGCTACTCGATCTAAAAACGAAATAGGTATAGCTGATGGCCTACAAATATCAAGCGTGCACGATCATCAGCTGATAACGGATAATTATATATAATTTTCGGTTATCTGCCGGTACAAGATCGTATCTTCATTGGCCTCGTCAAAGCATTCCAGCAGTAATTGCAGAACTTCAGGATTTTGCATCCTATCCGCCACTTTCATCATCGTTTTAAAAGAGGCCGTTTCAATGGTTTCTATATTTTGCATATAAAACAGTACTGATAAATCCCGGAGCCCCGGCGATTCATTTGATATGCCTGCGGATTGAAAGGCTTCATCCAAAACACCGATCAACCCAATACAACTTTCGGGTTGATAAAAAGCGTCCAGCCGGATATATATTTCTTTCATCCGCCGGATCTGTAACTGCACTTCTGCTATCGTTTCTTCAATGGCCTGGCGCAAATCAAGAAAATGCGACTGATCGCGTAGCTGCGGCAACCTGTCAACCAGTTGGCTCTTTGCACAGTAAATACGGTTTAAATGGCTGATAAAAAAATGGCGAAGTTCAGCTGAGCTCAAATCGTGCTCAGGATTACGGGGCGTCTGTTCCATATTCAATGCTATACTTAGTTTCGTGTGAAGTAAGCAACTGTGTATCCCGTATATTGTTTCGGCCATGCTATATTCTGTTTAGTTCAGCCATACAATTATAATGGTGTGTGCTGTTGCACAAGCGACATTGGCTCCGGAGGACAGAATGTAACTACATTACGACGGCACGCTTATTGCGCCGTGCTTATTATGTCCGATATTAATAAATTACAAACATCTAAGGCGATGGTAGTTAACACCGCAAATGATTTGATTAAAAAGGCAGCAAAAGCAGAGTCAACTCATGATAATGAGGAGACGAAACGAATAAAACAGGAATTAGAAAAGCTCAATGCTGCAATTTCTTATATCGACACCAAAATGAAATTACTAAAAGCTTGTGAGAAACCTGATGCCAATCAAGCTGGATTTGATGACGATCAATATTAGATAATCAGTAGGCGGGCGTCACATATGCATTACTTCCCTCCTTCTATTGTCCCTTGAGTGTTGTTATAATTGACTATTTTAACATTTTAACAGTTTTAAAATGACTATATGGATTTGTATCGTTAAAGCGTGTAGGTGAGAGAATGAATTGAGCTAAAATAGGAATAAGTAGCTAATTCTATTGTAAAACGAAAGCCCCTAACACTCGCTGTCGGGGGCTTTCAACCTAAACCTTATCACAATAGCAAGCGGTATGCCTGCTATTGCAAACTTCGACAATACTTACGGACAATCCTAAAGAATTCATTCCATAAACTTTATTTAAAAAGTACGGACAGAAACCAGTTTTTGTCTTATTAATTTTTAGTTTTTAAGTCAATTATTGCGTTTCAATAATCTGTACATTTTCGGTGCTGCCGATGGTGTATTCCGTTTCGGTCTGCAGTTCGGCAATAGCATCGTGTATGCTTTGGTAACTGGTTTTAATTTTCACTTTCATCAGTAAAAAAATCGTGTCCTCCATTGCTTTAAAATTGGTAAATGTTCATAAAATCGCTTAGTTCTAACTGAAACCTTGCGGGGTTATCTTTCGCTAGTGTTTCGGCGTAACCCTCCCAAAATATTTGGTTAGTCAGTTCTAAAAATTGCCCGTACATAGAAATTACTGTTTTTTGTGAAACCATAAAAAATGCTCGCCATCCCGATAGCTTCGGGATGGGAGCATAATTGTTTAAGCATTTGGGAAAATGATATTTGCTTCGATTTCGGCCAGTTTTTCGTGGCAGGCATCGAAAATGAATTGTGAAACCATGCGGATTAGGTTCGGCGTATTGGTGACAAACTCCCGGCCTTTATCATCGTTAATAATCAGCTTGCAACCCTGATAAGGGTTATTTTCCAGTTCGTCGTTTTCTTCAATCAGTTTTACCTCAAAATCTTCCAGCAACTTAATGCGGGATAATAGGGTAATACGCTGAATGCTTAGACGGTGCAATCCCTCCACGGATTTTAAAGTTTGCTCTAAGTTCAAAGCAAACTTTTTAGGCTCGGCTTTTACTTCCTCGGTTTTTACGGGTGTAGCTTGCACGGCTTCCGCTTTGACTTCTTCGGCTTTGGCGGGTTTAGCTTTAGGCTCGTCTATGCCTTGCACTGTGGTAAAGGGCGCAACGTTAGCGGGTTGGTTATCCACTGTAGGGGGGCTACTGGTCTTAACATCGGCAGGGTTGGCTTTCTCAACTTGCGGAGTTTGGGCAGGTGTTTGATCTTTAGCGATTTCATCTTGTTTGGCTTCCTTTCCTGTCAGGCTTGGGCGGTTTTCAATGCGGTTAACTGTTTGGTTGTTTTTTGCTGTTGCACCTTGTACACCGTTTGCATTTTTTTCTGCTGTTTTCATTTTTTAAATGATTTAAAAGGGTTAAAAATTTTGTTTTTTGTTTCCCTCTTTTCCCGAAGACTTTCCCTGAAAAGCTATTTTTCAAAAGAAAAAACGGTAAAAAAGAAAGTCAAAAAGGCGGTCGTAAAGCTTGGGCGGGAGAACTATAAGTCCCGAAGGGTGGCCGCAGCAATGCGGAGGACATTATGCGTTCGGACGACCGGGCTGACCGATCTTGACGCCGCTTTTGTCCGTTTTCTTTGGAAAATAGCACCGTAAAAGCATCTGATATTTTAGCAGTCTATTAAGTGCAGCATTCAGGCAAACGGAGCTTTTCCCAGCATTGCGGGTAAACGAGTGAAGTCCTGAATGATGCTCTTAATGGGAATTGGAAGCAGTTATAATAAAGCAAATGCTTTTGCAGCGCAGCAAAAATGCAGCAGCGGATTTACAAGTAGTGAGTATTAAACAAGTCAACTGTCAAGGATTGAAGTAGCATCCTTTTCATGGAAAAGATATAGCGGAAAGCCTGGCCGTAGGGACAGCCAAAGCTCAATGACTTTATAGAAGGTAGCCCAATATTAATCTGACAATAACTGCAATAATAACAATTGTCCAGATGACTGAAGCTTTACCACGCAATTCGGAAAGCTGACCTATAATTATTGATCTGGTCGTTCATAATTCCGATACGTTCGGTTTGCAATTTTCGCTCGCTGGTTAACTGAACATTTGGCAATTCCATTTTTTCTTTATAAACCTGTTCAAGGTCTTTTGCGGTTTGTAAACGAAGTTCTTCATTAGCCTTCAGCTTTTCATTCAGGTTGTCAATTTCTTTCTGATAATTTGCCGTAAGCTGTATTTTTACAGATTCAATTAATTTGGCTTTGGAATTTTCCAGTTCTTCAACGGTATCGTTATAGGCGGGTATTCTGCTGAAAATGACCAGGTATTCCGGAATAAAGTTTAGCTTGAAAAATGGATTTTTTTCGTTTAGTCCGGCTTCGTCAAAAAGTTTCTTAACAAGCTGATTTGCAACCGGAAATCCTGAATTAAAAGATATCCCCGACCCGCAAAAAACAGTAAGCGCCTCCTTCTTTATTTGTTGGGATAAACTGTCATATACCTTGTTAATCATTTTAATAAATTAAGTTATGAATTTACTATATGTCCAAGAATAGTATTTAAACTTATTTTACTATTGGCCAAAATCAAATGCTCTAAAAGCCTTGATTATTAACTTGTTTATTTAATATCTGATTGCGATATTAGCCCGAACTTAACCGTATTACAAATAATGAATATTACTTCATTTCATACCGACTTGCTATTTGACGACAACCAGATTATTCGTGAAATGGCGAAGGACCGGAAGGTGCCGCTAAACGAATTTCAGAATAATAGCCTCGATTGCGATGGTGGTGTTCAGGACAAAAAACAAAATATTGTATTTGATGCTCAAGATTGTGTAGGAACTGGAGGTTAAAATGATACCGTATAAATCACCAAATTTGCTTTTTTCTAATTTGGATAATGGATTTTATGGGGTGGTCAATACATTCCAGCCAGATAGTCTGCGCGTAATTAACAGTAAACAAAAACAATTATTTGACCAAATTGATGGTAGGCTGACAGTTGCAGAACTGGCAAACAAATTAATATTTGAACAGGATAACCTAAAATTGGCACTGGATGGTTTTAATGCATCAGGATTGATCAGATACCAGAACCAGTTTCCCGAACCGAGTGCAGAATTAGCGACATCTACCCTTAACCTTTGGGTACATACCACCAATAAGTGTAATCTCTCCTGTAATTACTGCTACATCTCTACTTTGAATGAAACCGGTGGTATGTCCAAAGCCATCCAAGACAAATTTTTAAAGAAACTGGTAGACACAGCCAGGGTTAGAAGATTAACAAATATCAAACTTAGACTCGCAGGAGGTGAGCCCTTAACGCAATTCGCGCAATGGAAGAGCTTTATTCTTAACGCGAAAAATGACCTAAGTGAAATTGGTTGTACTTTTGGTGTTTCCTTCATTACCAATCTAACTATCCTCAACGATGAGATGATCGAATTCTGCAAAGCTGAAGATATCGGGTTTGGTGTATCGCTGGATGGTTTATATAGTTATCATGACAATACCAGGAAGTTGCATAGCGGCAAGGGAACTTTCGAGACAGTAGACAAAAACCTCAATCGTTTGATTGAAAACGGCATTCGCGTCTCAACTTCAACAGTTGTTTCTAACGAAAATATGGCGGGTTTAGCCGAATTGACGGCGTACCTTATCGAAAGAGATTTACCGTTTCGGTTTTCTATTGTTAAAGGAGTAGATATAAACAGGCAACAATTAACGAAAAATTTATTAGCTGCCTATAAGGTGATGGAGGATGCTATCAACAAAGGATGGGATTTTTCCCGTAAACACAAGTTTTGTGACCTGAAGCCAAATGAATTAGGTACGCAAACCTGCAGTTCGGGATTTTCTGGCGGAGCCGTTTACGTCGACGGAGGCATTTACTATTGTCATGTTCAATTTGGTCAAAAGGAGAATGCAACAGGAACGATTGCTGATGAGAATATTGATCTGCTGAGCATGATTGAGACGGGCATGCATTTTGAAGGAATGAAATCCGTGGATTGCCAGTCCTGTAAATATAAATATATCTGTACCAGCGGGTGCCCAATGTACCGAATTGACGGGAAGGACCCCAATTGTGGGATTTATCACGAGATAATACCATTGGTATATCGCTTACAGGCTAAGGAGAAACTTTTGAGAATTATAAACCATTATAATTAAAAATTATCGGTTATGTTCACAGACCCACAGACCATAGCGTTAGCTGCATTAATCGTTTCGTCTTTGTCGTTCGGTCTGTCATTCGTGCAGCTCCTGATTCAGCGCAGCCATAATAAAAAAACGGTACGCCCGATTGGTCAGATTGATTTGGGTGATTTTGACCACACCATGTATATTCACTTTGTCAATAATGGCATCGGTCCGCTAATCATTAGGAAGATCACTTTTGAGAAAGGTGACAAAATTTACACGGATATCGTTCACTGCCTGTCGCTTGATCCAAAGGCATATAATCATATTTCAATTAACCCAGAGGTTTCCAAAGCCGTTCTGCCGGAAAAAGTATTCGTGATTGCGGATTTGGAATACGATAAAAGAAAGCATTTGGCTGATTTTAAGAATAAACTCAGAACTGAACTATCACAATTAACTATCGAAGTTATTTATGAAGATGTTTATGGTCAGGAATATTCCTGTCAAAGAAATCTTAAATGGTTTACCCGCCATTTGGAAACCAACACTAATACCTCTGAATGTGAGTAGATAAAACTTAAAAAACTAAAAATTTAAACCTTAAAACTATGGGCACCACAGACAATGAAAAACAGCCATTTTTAGGATTCTTAGCCCATGCAGCGGTATTTTTAGGATTTGCTTGCCTGCTGCTGTCCAGTGGCTATCTATTTATTATTTATTAAAATCACCACCTCCGAATAAAATTGTCGCGGAAACTATGACCACCTTCAATGCTGAAAGAAGGATGACACTGATCTCGACTGCTTTTTTCGTTGCTTTATCATTTTGCTTTATCGGATTTGCGCTCTTTTTGATTAATGCAAAGGGCGAGCTGGAGGGAGACAGCCCTTTATTGATCACAAACTGTAACTAAATAATGAATGCAATCTAAATTGAAAAAATTAAATCTGAACCTATATGCTGGAGAATTCGCTGATATAGTTATTACTATTTAAATAGTGCTGCTATATTTTGCATTGTTAGAAACATCTTACCTGAATCCAGCTTTATGAAATCGTATTTGGCGTAGAACGCTTCGGCATCATCATCGAGAGGATCGACGATCAGAGCCATTGAGCCTATGTGTTTTTCTGATGTGTCGAAAGCCTTTTTTAACGCATCCATTAATAAATATTCACCCAGGCGCTGACCTTTATAATTTTGATCTACGGCCAGACGGCCCAATAAAGTGGCGGGCAAATCGTGGTAAGATGGCGGCATTTTCTTTTGAGTCTCTTCCGGAACCAGGTCACGGGAGATGCTTGTACTTGACAAGGTATAATAAGCTATCACGCGACTATCATCCACCATTGCAAACACAGCGCTCAAACGTCTTTTCAGATCCTGACCGGCCTTCTTTTGGATATAATTATCCAGCATGTCCTTGCCACAGTTAAAGTCTTTTTTATTAAACTCAGACTTTAGCGGAAATATAGGATAACTCATTAAACTTCTGCAGACTGGTTATTAAACTCTTTGTACCTTTTAGCTGCATCCTGTAAACGCTGATTAGCCTGAGGCGGGTTCATAATAGCATCGAAGAATATTTTTTTGTCGCGTTCAGAAGCTAATATCGCTTCATGCTGCTGAATGATAGTCTTCGCTTTTTCTTCAGCAGTTGACAACATAAAATCTGTTAAAGTGCGATAGCCCCCTATTTTTGTGGCTAATTCAAAAAGTTCCTTTTGAACTTTGGTTAGTTTTGTATCGAACCTTGTTTTTTCGACTTTAAGTGCCCGTTCCATGGAATCAATTTTATCATGCAATATACGGAAAAATTCCGTACCAATAACAAATAACGAAAAATTTAACGCCGTGTTTGGATGAGCCTATGCCATTGAGTGGATTGAATTATTTTTCTATAGGCAATTTGAAAAGAATGGTAAAACGATTTCAACCGATTAATATCCGCCCTCCTATCCTTTAAGTCAAAGAAAGGTCGATGGAGAAACATCAAACAGAAAGCGATAGCCGCGATGCGCCAACTACATTGAATGGTTACGAAATTACAGCCACATGGTTAAATTATAAACCTGAAAGTGTTTTATGACGAACACCATCAATTTAATTAACTGTGATAGTATTTAATTGTAATCGGGTTTATTGGGTGAAAGTTCTCCGCTGTGCCTAAGTAAAATCCGCTTTGAATATTTTCGGTCAAAATTACTTCCACGGTAGGGGTCAACCATTTTTTTTTATTTTTTTCGTTATGAATTTTTTCGCTGCGTTGTTTCATGTTGTCATTGAAATTTCAAACTACAATTGGGTATGGCAATTTATAAAAAACTCCAATAATTAGTAATTACCCTGTCCTTTTTTAGGTATTCTGCTGATCATAGTCCTCCGCAAAAAATAGGCTAAACAGATGTAAAAAGCGTTCAATATTTAAAATTGACGAAAAGTAAAAGTCCTGTCCGTTTACATAATATCAAATTTGAACCCGGTTCAGGTCATTCTGGCCGCAAGTTTCTCGTCATTAGTTTCGAGTGTAAGCCCTCGTATACTTTTCAAGCACCCATTATTTTCAAGAGTGCCCTATTACTGGTCTCTCTATTCCGTTACGGTCTTTTGCCATTGTGGTAAGAAAAAAAGTAATCTATTTCAAAAACACAATTAATAAGATACAATTAATTATTTAACTATCTAATTTAGAATACTATAATACTGTCCGGCTACAGTTAGATAGCAATGGTTGAAGTGTAATACGTGTTAAAACCATCAATTAAACAAAAGGCCTTTCCGGCATAAAGTCCTTAGGACTACAATTAAATATTTGAGCCAACTTATTGAGGTGAGCGATATTGTATTTAGCCCTTTGTCTGGGGTTTTCAATCTGGCCAATGAATGCATCCGACACTTCTAACTTGATTGCAAGCACTGCTTGTGACATATTATTCTCTGCTCGATATGCCTTTACCTTATTGATAATATATAAGTCAATTTCAGATTTAGTTGCACCACGAGAAAACATGGTGCAAGAAAGTTCTAAAAGAAAATTTTAGTACTAATACCTGTATTGGTAAAATAAATCTTTATTTATAAATTAGCCTGAAGATACATTCAAAAACGCTGCAAGTGTTGGCCTGTTTTATTTGACATCTATCTCAAAAAGAAATTCCGGTAAACCTCGAAGATGACTAACATGGACGAAAAACAAGCTTTAGAAATAACAATTGAGGAGATGGATCTTGGCGACGCCTTTTGTGAGACGAGCAGGAAAATGGGCTTTAAAAAGCTGAAGGATATACTATTTATTCTTCCTGAAGAACTCATCTCAAAAGCGGGATTTACCTACACCTGGCTGGGCGAACTTAGTGCATACCTGGATAAAAATGGGCTGTTATACTTACTGCAACCATTACCGGGAAGAAATCGCGTTTGATACGCGTAAGCATTTTTTCCAACAATGCCCTGACACGTGCGGCTGTTTGCTGATCGGCGCTATAATAAGCTTTACTAAATCCCCCTGGTGATATCGCAGGTTGCCGCTTGGTTTGAAAATGGTCGGCAAAAAAACGGAAAAGCACTTTCAGGTTTTGGTTCCCAAATATATTTTCGTCCACAAACAAATGCGTCAGGTAAGCGAAATGTGCGACCGGAAGTTCAACAGGAATTTTGGGGAAAATCGACTCACCATTTTTCAGGGCATCATCAATAGATTGTTCGGTAAAATGAATCGCTTCCTCTAACCAACACCCGAGCATTGTTTTTAAAGATGGCCACGCTTCATCATAAATTAGAGTGGCAATTACAGGTCGACTGCAGATCGCGGCCTGTTGTTCACGCATGGTAGTCAATTTTTCAGCAGGATTGAGGGCTTGTTCCTGTTTTGTACTAAGCTGTTGCTGCAGGTACACAAAAAATGATAAGTGGTTAAAATTACTTTGAAAAAGTTCATTTAAAAATAATTCCTCCGCATTACCTAGGCTATAATCGATCCCGGCTAAGTTGTTGATTAGCCGGATAAAATAGTCTAAGTTTTGGAAACTAAGTTTAATAGACTGATCAAGGCAACCAGCATGATTCAAATACTTTAGGAACATATCACCCAATGCTGCGTCGTTCATCGTATTTAAACCATTTTTAACAAGGTCCACTTTGGATTTCAGTTGCTTTGATACGTGCAAACGGTATAAATCGGGTGAAATAGCCTTGCAATTGAAATAACAAGAATAATAAACATGCAAGTGGTCTATCAGGTTTACTATTAATTGCCATGCAGGCTCTTCGGTTTTATTACCACATTTATAGTAGGAATTGGCAATCGCAAAAACAGAATCAAGTTGATAATGAAAGTAACGCACCAGGATATGCTCCGGTGCTTCGGATAAAACCGCATCTTCCCAAGACCGCCGCACACGTGCGCAAATCCCGGGCGTCAGTTCAATTAATGCCGCACAAACGCCACCTTCTGGCAGCGAGCCTGGGTCCTGAAATATAGAAAGTTCATTCCGAAGCATAACTAACTTGCTGGTGCGTTATTACAAGTCTTATCGATGGATAATATGGCTGCTTGTAAGCCCGCTGTTGGTCACACTCGTTGTATCCGAAGCTTGACCAGCAGTTCTGATACTTGCCGCGGTTGAGCGACCGATCGTTTGTGTTTTTTTCTTTGGAAGTTTGTTCATTTTTCTCATAATTTCTATTTTTTTATTAATTTAAGTAAAACAAGTTTTCCAACTGCATTTATTACAGAAACGAGCCGACTGAGCATAAAAACAGTGTTGATGGTTATGAATTTGGTTAAGCGTCTTCTTGATAAAAAAGTCTTAGTCCACGTCTTTTGCTGGGTTTTATTTATCATTTATGAGCTCAGTACCATATATTTCATTTCGGGCCGCATTGAACGCCCCTATGTTTACTTGATTTACTACCCTATTAACATTAGCTATTTTTACGCCAACGTCTATCTCTTAAATCAGATTTTCGACCACCCCAAGTCCGACTATTTTAAAGGGCTACCCAAGATGGCGCTGGCGTTTGCTCTCTATATGCTGATTAAATTGATCGCGGATTATTTTTTAGATAAAAATTCCCAAAATATCGCAAACCCTTTTGTCTACGTGCAAGGGTTTTACAACCGTAATATCGTCAGAGGATTTTATTTTTTAGTACTGTCCATTTTTTACTGGGCGGCTGGCCACATTTCCCATTTCCGAAAACAATCCCTAATGGCCGAAAGACAACGGTTAATTGTCGAGAAAGATAAGGCAGAAATTGAAACCCAACTTGCGAAAAGCCGAAGCGCATTTTATCAACAGCAAATCAACCCGCACTTGTTATTCAACGCACTAAATTTTGTTTACTCGAAAGTCCAGGAGCATTCTGACGAAGCTGCACATTGTGTATGGCTACTGGCTGAAATTATGCATTTCAGTTTGCAGCAAACGGAGGCCGATGGTAAAATAAACCTCGTAGATGAAATGGCACAAATTCGTAATTTATTGGAGATAAACGCCTATCGATTCCCGGTAGGAATTGTCCTGACAATGAATGGGGAATTTCAACGCCACCGAATCATTCCGCTGATCTTACTTACATTAACAGAAAATATTTTTAAACACGGTGATCTCACCAATGCGAATATGCCAGCTCTCTTGCACCTGGAAATTGATGCAAACGGCCATTTTTTTTTTCGCAGCCAAAACCTAAAAAAAGCAAAGAATACCAAATTTGCCCGCCAGCAACTGGGCCTGCAAAACGTCCGCATCCGGCTGGATGGAGCATATCCGGAAAAATATCGACTGAATATCACAGAACTGAAAGATATATTTGAACTGACCTTAACAATCAACCTATGAACCTTACATGCTACATTATCGACGACGAAAGCCACTCAATCGATATTATTAAAAGATATATTGAACAAACTCCCGGTCTTGAATTATCCGGCACTTCTACAAATCCCTTGGAAGCGCTGGAATTTTTTTCCGAAAATCCAGCTCCGGGATTAACTTTTCTCGATGTCGACATGCCGCAGTTGAACGGCCTTGATTTTGCAGAGTTGGTAAATCCTGTTACCGAAATCATCTTTACCACGGCATTTCGTGACTACGCCCCCGAGGCTTTTGAAAAAAATGCGATAGACTACCTCATTAAACCGATTAATTACAACCGTTTCCTGAAGGCTGTTACTAAAGTTAAACTTGCAACAGAAGCTAACAAAAACGGCTTTTCGGACGTCTTGGCTTACTTTTTTGTCAAAAGTGATTTAAGAGGTAAATTTAATCGCGTGGAAATCGATAAAATCGTGTACATCGAAAACCTCGGAAATTACATTGCCATACATTTGACTGACGAAAAGATCACCACTTATTTGACGCTTAGCGAAATATTGACAAGATTGCCTAAAAATCAGTTTTCCAGGATTCATCAGTCATTCATCGTGAACCACTGTGCGATTAAATCTATTGAACCGGGTCAGATCAGGCTAAACACACAGTTTACTTTGCCTATCGGCGGAACGTACCGTGCCGCATTCCGTCTAAAAATGGATAACGTTATTTTGCTCAGCAAGCGGCAAACCTCCGGCTAGTTATTGGTTTAGAACGCCCAATGCAGCATATCCTAAGTTCTTTTAAATCAATTCACCAAAGAAAACATCGGATTCTTATGCTTTAAAGGCAATGTTAGTTAATGAGAAAGGGAGAAATCAAGCTTCAGAAAATACCAATGAGTAATGTGGTAATGAGACCCTTACATGAATAAATATAAATATTAAATATCAGCAAATTAACGACTGTAGACATACTTAAACTTTTAATTTTTAAGCTAACATCCATTTATAAATCTTTGTACGTGAGGCAAAACTCGAAGTGCAATGAACAACAACGCCGCAACAACTGAATTAAAAGAGAAAGCATTGCTTAACGCAATTGAAGTTTTAAAAATGAAATAGCGACCAATGATTCTTCCCTTTGGGAGCTATAGTAGGCCAAATCCCTCCTTTTTCATTTCGGTATCAAGTGTTGCGTAGTCATCTTCGTCTGAAGAATGTGTAACATTTTATGTTTTGTAAATAAACTTTTTATGATAAGTATTGGTTGGTTCTAAGTCACTAAATAGAGATTTACTAATCCAATAAAATTGCAACGGCGCTATAATGTTGATAGAAAGCAAAGGAGCAACAAAATATTATTTCAAAGTATGGGTCGTAAACCCGGAATTAACCTAATACTAATGTTGCTTCCTTTGATTACATAATTATATAATTACTACCATCATGTTCCTTCATTTGCCCGCTGGTAGTCTGATTGATATAATCTATTATCATTAACACAGGCAAAAATTCTATGTACAAGCTTGTTTCTTATCGCATTGAGCACGGCCATCTTTGGTTTTCCTTCTGTTTTAGTTTTCTGTACGTAGTATGCTTTGAGGTCCGGAACATATCTCATCGCGCCGAGTGCACAGGTATGGAGTAATGTCTTTACCCGTTTATTTGCTATGTTGGAAAGTTTGCTTCTACCCTCGATTTTCCCGGAATCATTTTTAAAGGGCACCACACCGGCATAGCACGCAAACTTTTTAGGATTGTTAATATCTTGGAATTCATTCGTTGTGATGATGATTTGCACTGCGGTCACAGTGCCAACACTTGGTACGGATGTAATCAACCGGTGCAATCTGTTTAAATTATCGTCGCTTTTTATCAGTCCCGCGATAGTATTGTCAACCTTTTCCAAATCCGTAGTCAATGCATAGAAACTGTCGCTGCATAATGCCTTACTCTGGGTGATAATCCTTTTATTCACAAACAGAGCATCTTCATTTAACGGAGTATTTAATGATTTTCCTAAAGTGATGAGTTTATTCCTAAGCGCCGACAGGTGGGCTAACTCCTGGACAACCGGTCGTTTGGGCTGCCATAGTTTAAATTGTTCCCTGTTTTTATACAGGTATTGGGCTATCCTGATCGCATCAATTTTATCGTACTTACCACGGATGTTACCTAACGAATTTCGAATATGAACAGGATTTTCATAAACGATATTTGCTTTGAGTTTCTTTAATACCAGCAGTAAATGATTGCCGTATACACCCGTATGCTCCAGCCCGAAAACAGCCTTTGAAATGACAAACTTTGGTAATTTTTTTAATTCTAAGACCAAACCCTTTATTTCGGTTACTTCGTTTTTAATTTCTTTGTGAAATAGCAGCTCCGCAACCCGCATTATCGCAAAATCGAGCTTATTTCTAGAAACATCTATACCGATAAAATAAGTATACTTCTTTGGTCTGTTCATATCAAGTGACTTTCAAATCATTTTCATGAATTTAAAGCACCGGCTAATAATGTAAAACGTAGCAGCCGGGCTTTGTTGAATATATCAAATGATAAAGCTTGAATCAAGGATTGGGTCTTTAACCTGCGACTTTTGATAAGGCCCTTTACCATTTGATATAATTAATTAGAACAATAAGCAATTATCATTCTTCCATGCCTTAACCGGTCATCATTAATCCACTTACCGCTGTAGCATTATCTAGGGAACAACAGCTCGTTATTAACTCAAATGGTAAGACTTAATACAAAGATTAGGCCTTTAACCTGTGACATCGAATAAGTCCTTTACCATTTGAATGCCTTTGGAAAACAGTAAGCGATTATTGTCCTTCTAGGTCTTAGCCTTATCGTTCTTTAATCCACTTACTGTTATATCCTTCTGAGTAATTAGTATAGCTTGTTATATTCTCAAATGGTAAAGCTTAAATCTAAGATTAGGTTGTAAACCTGCGACTTCTGATAAGACCTTTTACCATTTGAGATTATAAAACAGCAAGCAATTCTGTCGTTCCGAGTCTCTAACCTGAACTTTTTTTTTCCATCTTTTTGTATATCATTCACAAAAAATTTAGCTGATATTATTGCATTAAATCGTAAAGGGTAAATCATGAGGTAGATTTAAACCCTTAGTCGCAGATAAGTTTCTTTGCCTTCTGATATCATCAAGCTAAGAAAACAATTAGTGATATCCGTCTTTCCAGGTCTTTAATCTTAAGTTTCTATAATCAACTTGCCGTTATATCGTTATTTAACTCATTCTTATTAGTGTCACCCGAATATTTGTTTTTGTAGTTTGGCTCATATTCTCTATCCTGATTTAAGCAGGCAAATATTCTTAACACAAGTTTGTTCCTTACTGCATTTAACACAGCCATTTTCGGCTTGCCCTCTTCTTTATGTTTCCTTTCAAAATATGCTTTTAATTCGGGGTCGTGCCTAATCGCATTAAGGGCACAGGTATGTAACAGTGCTTTAACTCTTTTATTAGCTAACTTAGATACTTTAGCCTTCCCTTGAATCACGCCAGATTCTCGCTTGAATGGCACAACCCCAGCATAGCAGGCATACTTCTTAGGGTCGTTTATATCTCTAAGTTCGTTTGAAGTAATGATAATCTGTATTGCCGTGACTGTACCGACGCATGGAACAGATGTAATGATATCATGCATCCGCATTAAATAAGGGTCTGATTTTACCAATTCAGTTATGAATTCGTCTACTCCGGTTACATCAAGAGAAATAGCACCCGTACTTTTACTACATAGCATTCTACTTTGATTTAGTATTTTCTTATTGACGAAAGTTGTGTCTTCATTTAGTTGTTGTGATATGATAGTTTTTACATTGATTAATCTGTTTCTGAGTGTGGACAAATGGGCTAATTGTTCAAGAATCAATCTTCGCGGTTGCCAGACACGTAGGTGCTCACGGTTTTTATAACCATATTGAGCAATTCTGATCGCATCAATTTTATCGTATTTTCCTCTTACTGTACCTAATGAGCTTCGAATATGTAGAGCATCTTCTATTATGATATTGGCTTTGCAGCTCTTGAGCGCAATTTTCAGATGGTTACTGTAAATACCGGTTTGTTCCATACAGAACGCTGCTTTTCTGATCGTAAATTTTGGTAAGCCCTTTAATTCCGTCACCATGAGCTTAATATCTGCTACTTGGTTAGGAATTTCTTTGTGAAATAGGAGCTTGCTGTCCTGCATTACAGCGAAGTCCAATTCATTACGCGATATATCTATCCCAATAAAATAGGTATATTTCTTGAGTTTAATAGGTTCTGTATTGATCATCTGCTAATTTCTTTTCGATGCTTGAGCTGAAGTCGATATCATATACTTTTCCAGGCAGTAATAAGCCAGATATTCCTGTTGTCGCTGATCTGAATGGAATGTACGGTTCAATTGCATATGTACAAGATCTGCCGCCAGTGTATTGATTATCCGGATATCGCTTACCGCACTTATTAAATGCTTTACACGTTTTCGTAAAAGGCTACATTTCCTCAACATAATGGTATTGCGCATAGCCATCTCAACCATAGACTTGAGCTCCCGATATTTTTGATCCATTTGAATCTTTAATGTTTTACTACCGCCAAATTCTACAAAAAAGGCTCCTGCGGCTTCCCGGATATATTCTAAGCGACTTTCATGATCAGCAATACAGCATGTGATCATGAGGTTTGCAGTAACCAGTCCGAACTCAAATTCACTCCATCGGCCCCTAAGTGCCTTTTGTCGCAGAAACCAAATCACCAATTCACTGCCTGCATGAAAAACATCTTCTACCAGTGGCATGAGGGTTGCGCTGTAACGTTCAATTTCCCGGCGATAGGTATCCAAATGGTAATCATGGATTAAATGATCGTATCCGCTTATGCTCATCCGTTTTCGAAATGCAACTAAAAGCCCCCCTATATTGTCCTCAGCGGCACAAAAACGCAATCGTAAATGATGACCCTGTTCGTCATAGCGAATAAAAAACCATTTCTCAATCAAAGCACGGTTTTCGAAAATAAAAGGGCGAGCAATATCCGTAAGAATCGAATTCGCTATCCTTGGCGTGCAATATATTTTAAGGTAAAGCCATTGACTACCGACCATAAAGTCGCGTGGCTCGGCCATATCCGATGTGACCTGAATTGCCGGATGATAAATACAATTATCATGTGCCAGAAACGCCACGATCTGACCTGCAAATACTTCGTGGCCATTCCTGATCGAACGGTCCGGCAACAAATATTCTTTAACCTCCGCTTTTTCCAATCCTTTGAGACATTGTATAAAAAGAGCAGCTTCCATATCATCGGCCAGGTCAAAGACCAGCTGCTGATCGTATTCACCGAGCGTTACATGTCTTGGTATCCGGTATTCCTTCCTGAATTTTTGAAGACCGGCAGGCAATTCATCCGGTGTGAAGCCGGTTAGTTCATTTAATTGTTCCTTTCTCAAATTCCATTTAGCCAAAGACAGTATCGTATTTTGATAGGTTATACGCGGATAAAAATCCAGTTCGGGGAACAGCGCATCCAATTCTATCGTCACTGATGTGGAGAGTCCCTGGAATTGCAGGTCGCATAGCAGACGAAAGACAGCGGAATTATTATGCCGGAAGTTAAAGGCTGTGGCCAGACGGGGAATAACCCGTCTACCTAGTCGGCCTGACTCCAGCACTAACTCCCCTTTTTGCACCGAGAGCAACAGATCGCCTGGGTTTAACTGTTGCTCCGGGGGCAGTGTACTAAAGACGTTTAAGGGAATTTCAAAAGGATAAATTCGAAGTCGCCGGTTAATATTATCTACATGTATATCAGACAGCTGGCCAATATCTGCAAAAACAACACCGGGATTTGCTGCGATCTCTTTGGCAGCCAGTTCGCTGCATAAGCGGTGAATGTCTTGATTAAAGCAAGAAAAACGTCCGATCAATGAAGTCGCAGAGACGCCGGCCGCATGTTCGATCAACAGGTGTTCCGCTGTCTTTCGATAAAGTACAGCGAGCGTTTGAGGAAAATGAGGAGAGTCCGGCGGATTAATTTGAAGGTCATTAAGATCTTCTTCATTTATTTCTAGTGGAGACCAGGGATCACGAAGTTTGTCACCAATCCAGCGGCGGAAAAGCATACGGTGGACAAAACTCCAGCCAACCGTCGGATCACCATTTCTTTTTGTAGAGAAGTCTAAATTTTCAAGCATCCCGGGTTCTGAAATTCCCTTACTCAACCCGCCATAAGATATACCGGCGTCTGGGTCGAGCGCCAAAAGCAAGGGCACTTTCTGCCTGTCAAAACGTTTTCGGAAATCATCAATAAAACGGCGCAGGTCTACGTTCTGCTGCGGAAAGGCAAGCTTGCGAAGCAAAGAAACGGCCTGTCCCAATTCCAGTTTTTCCGTTTCGCCCCGGCTTCCGCTAAGTGCCGATTTTCCAAGGGCTGCATAAAAAGGCTGATTGATTTTTTCCGCATCCAATCCCAAGCCTGAAGAAGACATAAGTTTAGCTGCCAGGATAGGTAAAGAAGTTGTTCCGGGAGCAGCAATTGCCTGTCGGCTTTTCCAGAATAAATCTGGGGACGACTTGGAGGGGGGCACGATCTCAAAATTTCTATAAATCAACCCTCCCTGCGTACGACTCATGAGGAACTGTTCTTCCAGCAAAAAATGAAGATATTCGTTCGCTTCTTTTTCCGTACACGCTCCCTCAACCTGAATCCAGGACAATAAATGACTGTGTTTGACAGCACCTTCCTTGAATAATCCCACTAAATCAATATGAAATTTTACCGCAGCAAGTGCTTTAATTTCAAACTGATACTTTTTTCCGTCAGCGAATACACCATGTATAAACCTGTATTCTCTTTCGATGCGGTAAAGACAAGGATTAAGTATCAGGTCATCCTTGTCAGCCTTGGGTTTACGCACCTGATTTAGCCTTGCCAGAATCTGTTGATCCGCCAACACATAAATCTCTGCATCCTTATTATCCGCCAAAACAATGGGCTCCCCATTCCCCCATTTGAGCAAAGAAAAAGAGGAAAAACTTCCGAAGGGAGTCGGCCGGAAACAAATACGATTATAGTACTTATGGACTGTAAATTTCTCCTTATCGTTCAACCGGCCATATTCAAAGTCCTTACGGGCTAATATTTTAAAGAATACCGGGCTCGCGAGCCATATGGCGTTTTGAAAACTAATTTGTTTCAATACTTCAGGTAAACGCATCAGATCGTAGCGGTTATAACCATAGTTAGGTACACGTAAAAAAAGCTCAGGAAGAAAATAATAGTGGTTTTTATCAGCGTTATCCATGTTTTTCATTGTTCAAAAGGGTATACTACCCACTTCATACTATTTTCAGATTTTTCCAGGGTCGTACTTTGCTTTCACAAAATCACAGGCCATGAAGACATTTATCAAGTTAGTTGTACCCGCCGCACTGATCGCGTTGTTCACCTATGCAGCAATCAGCAAGCTCAGCGACATTAATGCTTTCCGTACCCAGCTCTACAGGCAACCCTTTGCACATTTACTGGCTGGCATTTTAGTTTATGGGCTGCCAGCGACCGAGTTACTGGCCGTATCCCTGATGCTTTTTAGCCGCACGCGGCTGGCGGGCTTGCTTCTTTCTGCCGGGATGCTGATCGTATTTTCCGTATATATTGCACTTGGCCTGCTCCATTTCTGGCGTAAAATCCCTTGTTCCTGCGGCGGCATCCTGAACCACATGTCCTGGCAAACCCATTTGATCTTCAACCTGGCATTCCTGCTGGCCAGCCTTGCCGCTATCGCGGTCTTCCACGCAGAGCGTAGCGCAACCTGTCCAAACAGATAAACCAAAGACCAACAGGGTAAGCCGAAAACCTGCGAAAAGAGTAGGCATCATTATTCACTAAGTTTTTCGTCTGCTTTTTAGTAAAAAAGCATTCCTGTACGATGAACAAGTCAAAATCATTCATCTTCGGCCTGGCACTGGTGCTGGGCGTTGCCGGCGCTTTCACAACGAAAGCATCCAAAACCATCCGCAAAACAGACCCGGTTTACTGGACCTTCAATGGCACCCCAGCCCAGGTTAACGATCCGAGCAAGTACTCTTACAGCCAGGACGACCCGGGTTGTGCCGGAGATGGCGATCTGTGTGCGATACAGGCCAACCGCAGCAGCTCGAACCCCAACCAGCCTAACCTGTCTACCGCCAGCGGACAGGAATATCACACTCCACAGTAATAATGCTGCTGAGGGGCAGGCCTTACCGGCCTGCCCTTTTTTAGTTTTGGGCCATGCCGGTATCACTGATGACCGCCAGCGGCAAGGGCAAGGTATACCGCGGATCATTTGGCGGCAGTGTATACGTCTGCCCGTTGACTACCTTTTTCAACGTTATTGCCAGTGCCGCCTCCTGGTTTAACCGACGCAAATCACTCCACCGCAATCCCCGTAGTAAGAGTTCCTTTCGCCGTTCTGTTAAAACTAAAGAGAGTGCTTGTACCGCATCTGTCGCAGCGAGCGGCAGGTAAGCCGCTTTTGTAAACCTGTTTTGCCGCAAGGTATTCAGGTCCGCCATGGCTGCATCCAGCTTACCAGACCGTGCCGACGATTCTGCGCGGATCAGATACATCTCATCCGTAGCTGGCCCGTTAAACAGATTTACGGTTCCGTCGTAACTCCCCTTAAAAGTATAATAGGTCGTACCCGCCTGTACCTGGAAGAATAGTACCTTCCGGAGATCACCTGCTTCATAAAGACGGTACAAAGTCGTGTCTACGGCAAATTTAGGTGACAGCTCCAGCCCTACAGGCGAGCTCAGCGTATGTAATAAGACCTCCGCGTTGAAGCGTGTAAAGGATGGGCTCGTGCCCACTTTGACTGTGTTATAGTCCAGTAACTGGCTATTCAACTTTAAACTAGAATCTGCATAAAGTCCGGCATTCGGATAGTCCCGCATAGACAGGTATATCCTGGCCAGCACAGCGTAAGCCGCTGATTTACATGGCCGGGTCTTAACCACTGCGGTTGTCGGTAACAAAGGAACAGCAGCCGACAGATCGGCGATCATCCGGGCATAGGTTTGCGCTACGGTTGACCGGACTGGTTTGACGTTCAAATCGGAAGAATTCCGCAGCACCAGACCCGGATCTGTATCTGCGCTTTGCGCATTATAAGGTTTGCAAAACTGTTGGGCCAGCTGGTAATAAGCGTATCCCCGGAAAAAAGAGGCCTGCCCCTGGATATTATTCCACTCTGCCGTATGTTGCCCATATTGCTGCACACCCTCCAATACGACATTCGTATAAAAGATGACCGTATAGGCCAGCGACCAGTCGTTCCGTGGATTTTCATTGAAAACATTGCGGTCCCAGATGTAAGCGTTGCGCGGGGTCAGGGTTGAAGACTGCCAGTTGGCGGTACTTACAAAGCCCTCGTCCGCGGCTGCAATTCCGGCAAAAGGCCAAATCTGGGTCATGACGTTATTATTGTCCATCAATGACTGGAAATCAGCGATCGTAACGGGCACTTCGAGCGCTGAAGAGGATTTGACATCCAGTTGTTTTTTGCAGGAGAAAGCGGCAAGACCAATTAATAAAAGGATTACCGTTTGATATCTTTTCATTTTTTTCATTATCATATCAGTTTAAAAGTTACCGGTAATACCCACCGCAATGGTTAGTGGCGGGCGAAGTGAAGATGGATAATCGGGATCCAGGCCCGTTTTGGTGGCCGTCCAGATCAGGCCCAGGTTGGTGGCATAACAAAAAACCTGCAGGTGGCGAAAAGGCATTCTCTTCCATTGCTTCTGATCCGCGTCATAACTGAGCCGGAGATCCTGCAACCGGATGTTGTCGCCCTTTTCCACATTCACCACGGACTGGTCATAAAACTGGTCGCGCTGGCTATTAGTCGGAAAAATAAAGGAAGGCACGTTGGTATGCTTTTCATCGCCCGGCACCTGCCAGCGGCGCGCATAATCCCCGGTAGAAACATCCCAGGCGGAGATCAGCGCATCATATTGTACCGCAGGCCTGATAAAATAATAATCCAATTTATAGGCGATATTGGCCGAGAGCGAGAATTGGCGGTAAGTGAACGTATTGCGAAAATAACCGTAAACCTGCGGAACAGCAGAACCGCTGTAATGAAGATCGCTAACAGTTGTATTGGCCAGTATGGAAGCATAATCTGAACTCACCTGCCCATTCAGGTACCCCCTGGGATTCCCGTTAGCCGGGTCCAAACCGGCCCATTGATAGGTTAAGATGGAATAAAGCGGTTTACCAACGAGCGGCACGACCGTATAAGCGTTAGCCACATAATTTGTGGCCTGGCTGTTGTACTGGTAATAGCTCGTCACGCGGTTAAAGGCAGTGCTGAGTATCACATCAGTCTGCCATTTCAGGGCCCCGCGCAGGTTGTGGCTGTGCAGAGTCAAATCTATCCCATGTCCCTTCATGGCCGCTACATTCCCTTTATACTGGAACAAGCCTGTAGCAGGGTTTAAAACCCCGGTGGTCTGGTCGACGGGCTGGTAACCGATCAGGTCTTTCCCATTCTTATGGTAATATTCGACGGAACCGGAAAGGACATTCCCGGCTATTGCAAAATCCGCCCCGAAGTTCAAAACACCTGTCTTCTCCCAGCCCAGGTCAGGGTTTGGCGGATTGGCAATGCCCGAATAACGCTGTTTCCCCACGGCGCTGGTGCCAAAGTTATGGATGGTAGTTAATGCAGACAAGGTGTTGTCGACGTTGCCGCTATAACCATAGGTGGCGCGGAGTTTCAGGTACGGCAGCCAGCTGAGGTGGTAAAATTTCTCGTTGTTCAATGTCCAGGCCGCACCAAGCGAATAGAGCGGCACCCCTTTCTGGTTGGCATTGACACCGAACAGGTTGGATTCGTCTTTGCGGATGCTGCCGGACAGGCTGTAGCGGTTATCAAAAGCATAGGCCGCATTGGCATAATAAGAGAGGTTATTATTCTGAACAGTACCATACTGATCGAGGTAAGGGATGGTGGAATCGACGAAATAAGAATAATTGGACAACAGGAAGCTGGTCTTGTAATCGACCGGCTGCGAAGTTTGCGTGTCGCTGTCATAGCCATAATCCGTACTGGCACGGCTAACCGTTTTGTCGGTCCGGTATTCATAACCGGCCAGTGCGGTCAACTGGTTCTTACCCCAATCCAGCTGGTAATTAAGCTGTGCCCGCAGGCTATGCGCATTCAAACGCGTATCCGAAGCATTGTAGATCCCCCCAATGGGTATGGGCCGGGTTAGGGAACCATTGGCAGCCGTCTGGGTATATCGGTTAATGTCATCCCTGGCGTAATAGCTGTCCTGGTTATACAATAGGTCACCCTGCGTCTGGCTATGCTCCAGCTGGTAGCGAAGCTCAGCCCCCAGCCCTTTGACAATTTTGTATTTCAGGGCTGTATTGACCAACAGGTCCAGTTGGCGGGTCTGGTTACTGATATTCTTATAATCAGTCAACGGCACATAGTCCCAGTTCAGGAACCCGGCCGCTTCAGATGCGGCCACAAAGGATTGGCTGTAATTCTTGAGCATGGGCAGCGGATTTCCCTGTGCATCAGCCAGCCTGGTATATGGCAACAGGCCTTTCGTATCGCTGGTCCGTAGCGCCGTGTAATCATCCCGCCCGGCCACAGTGAGCGCATCCGTCATGTAAACACCTGCATCAAACTCCAGGCCTTTGGTTAAGTAGAACCTGTAATCCGAGCGGAGGTTGAGCCGCTGGTAAGTAGCATCGAGTGCAGAAAGGTTATGATCATAACCTGCGGAAAACACGTAACTGCTTTTGTCCGAACCGCCATTCAGGTTCAGGGCATATTGCTGGTTCACGGCTTTGCGGTACCAGTATTTTTGCAGGTCGTTCCGCACGTCATGAGCAGCCAGTGCATTGATTTGCGTGTTCGCGTCAGCGGCGCTGATCTTGCCGTCCCGCTGGGCGATCAACAACTGTACAACGGGTGACAGCGGCGTATGGCTGTAGGAATTCTCGTCATCACCGTAATATCCTTTGGCAAAAAGCTGCTTTTCGAGGTCTACGAAATCGGACGAAGACATCTGCGGCAGGTAGAATAGGTCCGTTTTGTTCGCAACGGTCACATTCGCACTGAAATTAACGGAAAGCGGCTTGTTGAGCTCCCCTTTCTTCGTCGTGATCACGATCACCCCGTTGCTGGCGCGGACACCCCAAATGGCAGCAGCTGCGGCGTCTTTCAGGATCGTTACGCTTTCTACATCGTTGGGGTTGATATTGTTGATATCCCCGTTGTAAGGGAAGTTATCCAGTACAACCAACGGGGCATTATTACCGAACAGGGTACTCCGCCCACGGATGATGAGAGTATTCTCCTGCCCTATCCGTTTATCAAAAAGAATACTGCTGACCCCTTCGAGGCGGTCCAGTACATTGCTGCCGGTAGACCGGTTGATTAAAGTCTGGCCAATGGCCTCAAAGGAACCGGTAGCCTTTTGCAGCGGCAGGTTTTGATAGCCGTTAGATACGATCTTCACTTCGGTCAGATCTTCGTTATCAGGGCGCAGGGTCACATTAAAAGTACCGCCGCTTTGAACGAAGATATACTGGATACCATAGCCCGCTTTTTTAAAATAGAGCGTATCACGAGGCCGCGCAACCAAATTAAAGTGGCCATCCGCAGCAGACACGGTTAAAGGGCCACGGCCCTTAACACCGATTTCAACGCCGGAAAGCGGTTGGTTGTGGGTATCCTGTAGCCGCCCCGAGATATGCTGGGCGGTGGCCGCCAGCGGGGTTAAGGCGAGTGAGGCTAAAATGAATAATAGGTAATAGGTCTGTTTCATGAATTATTTTTTATGCGGTGCTCAGAGCACCAGTGGTTCATCGGGAATAGAATAGTCGGGAAGCGGCACCAGGCGAAAGACATTGCCTATCCACTCCGACCGGACATTAAAAAAGCGGTCGAGGTCCTGCCTGACGCTCTCGCGGGCACGGATAGCGGAACGGCCGGGCAAAGTCAGCTCGTAACAATACAGCCCGCGGTCCGGCCCAAGATCCAAACTGTCTTTAGGCAGTTCCCTTAATTTTTTAAAGGCGAGTGAGTACAGGAGTTTCACGCTCACGTTAGACGCCCGGACAATGATCACCGCTTTGAGCGAATCGTAATGGATACTGATAAAGGACGGCAAACCGGGAATAGCTGCGGTAATAATGGAACGGTAACGATAAGCCGAATCAGGCGCCCCGTTCCCATCCACTAACAAAGGTTTATTCCGCTGATAAGATAGCACGTCTGCTTTCAGGGAAGCATTCGGTTGTTTACCGGACAAAGCCCGATCTATCGCCAATACATTAACGGCCGCCACATCCGTAATGGCCATCACGTGACCTGTGCTGTCTATCCAGACTTCGTGCGGCACCAGACGATGCGGGAACAAGGCATGCAGGTCGCGGTCTTCGACCACGGTGCGAAACTTCCAGCCCTGCAAAAAGGCATTTGCTTTCTGGAAAGCCATTACCCGTTTCCGCTTTTCAGCCGTCACCGGGAGTATCACAACCCTCCCACCGGATACCTTTTGCAAAGAATCCAGCCGCGGCATGGCCTGTATACAACCGGCGCATGACGTTGCCCAAAAATCAAGGATCAGTAAACGGCCGCGAAAGTCAGACAAACGGGTAGCCCCCCCATTATTATTCAGCACCTGTGAAATCAGGACATCAGGCACAACCTGCCCGATACTTAACCCGGTATATTGCGGCGCAGCAACCGGTAGTTTATGATTTTGTTCCTGCGCTAAAACCCTGAAAATTGGGCATAGGAATAGCAGGAAGCATAATTTAAGCTTCATTTTCGATAATTAAAACCGTTAAAAATCTGTTAAATGCGGTGTCCTGAGAATTATTGTCCTGCCGGAAACTGTCCTATTCTACGATCTCCCGAAGTAGACCAACAGCTTTGACCAGTGAAACCATGTCATCAAAAAGTGCCGCTATTTGCTTTTCAGATAAACTAAGATTAAGCGACCCTTTTCGGGCTAACTGCATATGCACGAAAAACGTCGAACAAACCATGCTGAACTGAATCCATGGATTGTGCAGAAAATGCCTCATCAGGTTGCTCGGGCGGTACAAATGTTCTTTACTTAAATCAGTTAGCGTGGCATTCATAAGGTAACATAGGTTTTTGGAATAGATTAGGGTAAGTTTAAGAAACGTTAACGGATTACCGCAGAGGCACGATCTACACGTCGAATCTCCAACTGTAGATACGACTCACTCCGGTGACTTAAAGATATTCTTAATAGGATTCTGAAGAGAAAAGGAAACGATTGAGCCTATGAAATAACAGAACGCTAATTCGTTATTATGAAATTTGTCAATCAGACAGCTAAAGTTGGTTAAGCTTAGGTATGGCATCTCGTTCAATAAATATGTTAACGAGTTCTCCAAGTTGGAAGGCAATTGGATGGGCTTCACAGCTTTTGCACAGGGAACCGCCAGGAACCCCTCCCACCACGAATGGTTGGAGTTGATCACAAAAGACTTAAGTGAAGCCCATCCAATAACATACATCACAAAGATATAATATTTATGGAATGGGCGCTTTCACTTGCCTTCACGTGATCTACTGGCGGTTTTGTACGTGAGACTTCGTTAGCGATTAATAATTTTGTTTCGCTTTATATCAATACATATTCAAATATAGAATAAAAAAATTACACATAGTAACTTTTTTATTCTAATGGTAACTTTTTTATTTTATTTAGTAGCATTAAGTGACTTTTACGTCAAAATTGGCGTAAATGTCTGAATGGGAAAATAATAAAGAGATCGATCATACTTTGTTTAAACACATTAAATTCTTATTTGAAAATAATGCTGTCAAAAGGATGTACGAAATCAGGGAGTATAATTCCGGGAAAATTTCAGATGCATTAGGCATAAACAAAAGCCGATATGCGCTGAAATTATCAAATCCTGAAACATTTTCTTTATTCGAAATTTTACGATTTTCATTTATTATCGATATTGACCCAAATTTGGTAATCAACGTAATTCAACAGGAAAAAGAAGTATTAGAAAAGATTTTGAAACGTGTTAGAAAAGACAAATTAAAATCTGCCACTTAATATACGCCAAATAGATTAGCCTTGCATTATAACAACTTTCATACAACTTTTAAAGGGCAGCGAACTCTAGGATAATGAAGCTATGTTATCTGGTTTAATATAATATTCTAACGAAGGCAAGCGGCTACGAAAACTCCCGTATCCTTGTTCAGCGCCCTTCGCAATTATTTGCAGCAACTTATCCTTGAATTGACTGCTATTACTTACACCTAAAAGATTTTTTACTTTCTCAAAATGCCTTTTAGAGATAATACGGTTAAAAAATTCAAAATCGCCGCGATGTCTTCCGTTATAGCCATAAACAATAGGATACCAATCCACGTTGTTTAATTGGCCGATATGGTAACATAAGAGATCGCCAGCAACAAGATCGTCTTTAGTAAGGAAGTCAGGAACGCGACTTATTAAAACATCTGCATAAACATTATCGGACCTCCTTCCTCGAAGTTGATTATAATATTGGTCGAGTAAATCAAAATGACTTCTTAGACGGTCATAATCCAATGCTTCGACTTGCCCCTGCCCACGGCTTTTAAAGAAATATTTTGACAATAATAAACTTTCCAAAATTCGGTAATTATCATTTTTAAGCGCGATTGCTACCGTATAAATAAAAAGCTCGTGGTTTATGAATTTAAAATGCTCGAAAGATCCGCTTTGCCAAGATTGATAATTGTCTCCCCGAGGGCTCAAATGGAGGGGCAAATTTTCGAAAAATCTTATAAGGATGTCGGTATCAAAACCTCGATCATCCTTTGTAAGTTTGTCAATAAAGCTCAAATAATCATCTCTCAATGGCAAATACTGGGTTAATTTGTCAAGTATTTGTTTGCCAATTTCTAGATAAAGATTGCTTGGATTTTCAATTTTGAAATCGATTAGATTCCTGTCAAATTCAGCCAAAAAGTCTTTCACAAAAAGATTTACACGTCCTGGAAACTTATCCAGTTGCACCTCCATCCCTCGTACCATGGTTGTTGTCTTGAAATTCACCGGACTGTCTTCGTATAGATAAGATGGTGGTGTCCCAAGTTTTGGCTTGCTCAAACTTGGACGATTTAATATGTTTCGCAACAACTTTTCATACTCCAAAGGGTAATTCTCACTTGAGGAAAGATTTATATATATAAGCGATTTCAGATAAGTCGGTAAAAATGGTTGTCCATGTTCGTCAACCTCGGCGACAACAGGAATGAATTTTTCCTGGCTTACTTTATTATATACCTGTGATGTTATAATTTGAGTTTCTGTACCGACGCCACCTAATCTACTGTCGGCTTTATCTGCATATTTTTTATCGCATATCATCAATACTTTGTCAATATCACACGAACTCACCATAGATTCCATAAAATGAAATTTATCTTGTCCTTCTTTGAGATCCCATTTGTCTAAGACGACATCAATACCATCATTTAATAATTGGTGTGCCAAAGAAAGCACCCAGTCATCATGTTCAGGTGTTGACCAGCTATAAGAAATAAAAACTTTTTTTGTAGTTGTTGACATGTTTACTCAATGATTGTTCGTTAAAATCCATACTTAGTTTTTCGCATTTCAAATGCAACCTTACCACCTTCCATAATTTCTTTAACCTGGTTTTTAATGCCGTCCATATCAATAGAACCAAAAGAGCTAACTTCTCCAGCGGATTTGTCGGAATTGTGATCAAAAACCAAGATTAATTCTGCATCTCCATTAACGGCTATGTTGGCGTTATGACTACTAAAAATTAACTGTCGTTTGTGCTTAGCAGCAACAATGTTTTCTGTGATTTGATGAATAACCTTATTGTCTAAATCATCTTCCGGCTGATCTATAATCAATGGTCCAAATTCTTGATTTAACAAAATGGTTAAGATTGAGCCTGCTTGTTGCCCATATGATGCATCTTGGAATGGAATTTTACTTTTATCATCCTTACAATATATTAGTTCAAGGTTATAAGTCGGTAGATCCAATGCAAATTCAATAATGGTCGAAGAGTTACTGAAGTACTCTGAAATCCTTTCCCAATCCGTTTCAAGAAGAGAATTGTTGGATAAACCGTACTCAGCTAATATATTGTCGACGCTTTCGGTAGATGCTGTTTTTTTGTATAGCGACAGCCAAAATTTCAATAGATTTTTGTAGGTATTATTACCATTCAATAATCCTTGAAAAAAAGCTTGTGTTCTTTGTGGTTGTCCTTTGCTACCTGTTACATTTTCGATGAACGAGCCTAAGATATCTTCAATGTTTGTAAGGGTAGACAACTTAATTTCTAACGTTCTTTCACTTTTCGAAGCAATGTCATCGACCGCTTTCTTGAATAATATATATAAGCTTTTATTCAACTCATTTCGTGCGAAAAATAACTGATTTAATTCCTTTTGAACTCCCTTTTCCGCTTCAATCAGTTGCGTTATTCTATATCTATCGTCAGTCAGAATGCGTAATCTCGCACGCAACTCCTCTATTTCTTTAATGGTTGATTCAAACGTTTGTTGCCTTTCTTTGGCTTCCTTATAGCGTTCATCGTGTTCTTCATGTAAATCAGTTAAAGCTTTTTTATAGCGTACAGAATCCTCTGAGGATATATTTTGTAACGAATACAACAGGCCTTTTTTAATTTTAGTAAGGTTTTGATCCTGTGCATTTAGAAAAGTTTTGACTGCCGCATAATTTTGGATGGCCTCCGATTTGTACTCAGGTCGCTTAAAATTTAAATTATTTATTATATGTTCTATTTGATTTGCGATTTGCGCCATTTGGTACTCAGATATACTGATGATATTTTTCTCTTCATTAATCAATGTATTGCTTTTTATGACGACTTGATCCTCAGAGGGCATTTCATTAAGCAATTCGTTTAACCTGACTATTTGTATGGTTAAAGAAGTTATCTGGATTTTTAAATCCTTAGCAGTTTTCAGATTCGCTAGGTATGATTCATAAATAGTTGCAACTTCTCTAATTTTATTGCCATTTTCTTCGATTTTGCGCCTGATAGATTCGAGATCACTTTGTACTGCATTCTCAATTATCCGATTTAGTTGATTTGTTTTGTCTTTATCGTGTTTGCTTAATTCCTTTTGAGAAAAAGAATCCGATCTGATGATAGTAGCTACATTTTGGCTGTTTGTTGATTGCCAATCAGCATTACCAATCTTCATTTCGTATAAGCTAGTAGAGCGACGTATATAATGGGGAATTCCTGTTTTATTTACGGTTATCTCCACGAGGCCATTATTTAACGTGTTCTTAATAAAGTTTTCTAAATCTGCCCTTTTAGGTACGTCAATATCCTTTCCCAAAGCCCATGAAATGTATTGCAGCAATGAAGACTTCCCTGTCCCACGCCCCCCGATGGCAACATTAAATTGAGGGTTGAAATCGAGGTGCATATCTTTTAAAAAGTTACTTCCGCTAACTTTAAATTCCTGAATGTGAGTTACTGGTAAATTTGGCTCCTGTTGTAATATTCGGGATTTTTTTGCTAGACAAGCTTGCCTTAAGGCTTCGGCGGTTGGTTCCGTCCATTTTACCCACGTTGAAGATACCCCTAAGTGTTCAAAGGTATCTGTCCGGTTGTCAGATGTTTGAAATAAACCCATGGAACGAAAACCGTATGCTTCGACTTTTCCATTGACAACGTTATTCCATCCTACTCTTGAACTTTGGGTATTGTATTGTCCTCTATCTAAATACCCGCCGACAAAAACGCCGTTTGCATATTCATTGTGAAAACCTTCACGTAAAATAGAGTCGCCTCCGTTTTCTTTAAGATTAGGAAATACGATAAAGCGGTATTTAAGGTCTTCAATGGTATTTAATTTTTCGTATATGTCATTTATTCTTTTGAAAGGGAGCCGACTATGCTGAGCAGCTTTAGAATGGCTGTCAGGATTATGATTTTGAATTCCTAGCGCTGTATAGATTTTAATTTTAACAGTTTCGTTAATATCTAAATCGGCATCAAATAAGATCAAGGCTTGACAAGGCAAGTCGAGAGTCAGTTCTAATCCAGGAAAAACAATAATTCTTTTTTCCGCATCAACTGGTAAACCGTTATCGTCTTCTTCATTTTGAGCCGCGCTCTTTATGTAGTTGAAAAATGCTAAATCATGGTGATCTGTTATCGCTACTGCATCTACATGTTTCTCACGGCATGCTTTGACAAATCTGTTGGAATACTCCTTTCGTGCATCTTCTGTAACGTATTCGTTTCCTATGAACTGTAAATCCCTAGGGGTGTGCACTTGAAAATCGCATCTATAATATTTCGCGCCTTGATTCATGATATTTAGGTTTAAGATACTCAAAGTTATCAAATCATTAATATTTTTTAGTAACAACCAGTACTTAAATTCCGAGAAACCAATGAGTAGAATATATATTGATAGAATCTAATGTGAGAATTTACAGTCGTTTAAAAAGCTCTGTATAGTAAGATTGACGGAAGTATAATCATATTATTAATATAAGACAATGATTAAATAACTCGAGGGTGGCAAATAGAGACGGGAAACTAAAATATTATTTTCCCGATAATTTGTCGAAGTTTGTACAAAGGATTTTCATGAAACCGCTAATCAAGTATCGGGGCGGCAAGTCCAAGGAATTGCCGCACCTCGTCAAACATATACCGGACTTTTCCGGACGTTATATTGAGCCGTTTTTCGGCGGGGGAGCATTATATTTTTACCTCGAGCCCCAAAACGCAATAATCAATGACATAAACAGTAAGCTAATGTCATTTTACTCAATGGTCAAATCAGACTATAACACTTTGTCGGCAGAGTTGCAGTCAATTGAGCGAATTTACTCCAACAATCGCAAACGTTTTGAGCAATTAAAAGCTAACAGCCCGGATAGCCGCGTAAATGATGAGAACGAGGCTTTCTATTATGAGCTGAGGAACATGTATAATGAGTTGATAGATAAAAAATACTCTGACGGAGCATTGTATTTCTACATTAACAAAACAGCTTATTCTGGAATGATTCGTCATAATGCCAAAGGCGAATTTAACGTGCCATATGGACGTTATGCGAATTTAAATACATCGTTGATCACCGAAGCTCATCAAAAATTGCTCGGAACTACAGAAATCTTCAATAGCGATTACAAGGAAATTTTTCAACTTGCTAAAAAAGATGATTTTATGTTTCTAGACCCACCATATAATTGTATTTTTTCTGATTACGGAAACATTGAGCATAAAGATGGCTTTACAGAAAAGAACCATATTGAATTAGCCTCGGCCTATCGTAGGCTTAAGTGCAAAGCGCTGATGGTTATAGGCCGTACACCTTTGACTGAAAAGCTATATGGCGATTTAATCATCGATGAATATGATAAATCTTACGCAGTAAACATTCGGAATCGCTTTAAGGCTTCAGCTTCCCACATCCTGTTGGCTAACTACAAAAGCAGCGGAGAAATGCGATATTTAAATCCTAAACCTCAAATCGAATTGGCTTCTTAATATGGCTAGGATTGATAGTAAAGTGATCTTCCTGACCACTTCCCCCAGAACACCGTCTAAAATGATTCCCGAAATACAGCTTTTGAGCGAGCATTTCTCCGGACTTCGCTGGAATACTGACAATCAAAGGGCATTCATGGATTTGCTGAAAGAAGAAAACTTTTTCAATGGGGAGGGTGCTAACGACCCCGCTTTCAGCGCGCGTGACAGAATAAATCGCGGTCCCAAATCCTTGGGTTTTGTAATATTATCGCCAGTAATCGCCCTAACCCCTGCCGGCCGGGAGCTGATAGATGCTCCAAGAAAAGAAGAGATATTTTTAAGGCAGTTATTAAAATTTCAAGTACCCTCTCCCTTCCATCGGCCAACAGCTAATTCTGCTGAGTTCTGGGTTAAACCCTACTTAGAAATATTTCGTTTAGTTCGTCATTTTGGGTCGCTGAAATTTGATGAGCTGGTTATGTTCGGTCTGCAGTTGGTTGATTATAGACAGTTTGATCAGATTGTTTCCAAAATAGATGCCTTTAGGATTGCCAAGGCGCAGAACGAAGGTAACTATCGCCGCTTCAAAGCCGAATACTTAGATGCCGAACTCCGCTTAATATATGAGAACGATATCATTGCTGGCAATACCAGGACACGAGAAACTGAGGACGCTTCCATATCTAAATTCCTGAAAACCAAGGCCAGTAATATGCGTGATTACGCAGATGCCTGCGTTCGTTATCTTAGAGCTACAGGCTTGGTCAATATATCGCATTTGGGTAAATCGATATCCATTGTACCTGAAAAAACCGCGGAGGTAGATTATTTTTTAGCGAACACAGACCGTAATCCTGTCTTTATCGATAACGAAGCAAGCTATACCATTTATCTAGGTAATACTCAATTGCCACTGCTCTTAACAGATAATCGGGAATTATTGTTGGAAAGATTGGCTGCTGAGTTTCCTGAAATAGCTATACCGTTAGGCGTCAATCTTCCTGAACTGAAAGAGCTTTTGTCCAATGCCCGCGAATCACGTAAGGAACAGTTTATTAGCGAACAAGTATCAGCTATAAAAGATTATCGACTGTTTGATGATATCAATACTACTTTTTCACAAATATTGGATAATGACCTTTATGATACGCCATTAATGCTTGAATGGAATACTTGGCGGGCAATGACGATGCTTGATGGAGGGAATATTAAAGCTAATTTAAAATTTGACGACTTTGGACAGCCAATGTCTACCGCGCAGGGCAATATGGCTGATATCCAATGTGATTACGAAGAATTCGGTTTGACAGTGGAAGTAACAATGCAGAGCGGACAACGTCAGTATGAAACTGAAGGTGAATCAGTGACTCGCCATTTAGCTAAATATAAGCGCGAAAATAACAAGCCAGCATATTGCCTTTTTATCGCTCCTAATATCAATGAGTCAGTAATTGCGCATTTTTATGGGCTTCACAAATTACATATCGCATACTATGGCGGCACTTCAACGATTGTGCCTTTGCCATTGCGGGTGTTTCTAAAAATGATTGAGGATTCACACAATGCAGCTTACGTGCCCGAACCTAGACATATTCAACGTTTTTTTGAACATTCAAACGAGTTGGCGGCTGCAACGAACAGTGAGGTAGAATGGTATACTGGCATTACCGAAGCGGCCTTAAATTGGCTTTTTCAGGATAGACAAAACATATCTTAAAAGCGTTGATGTTAATCTTCTGAGCTTCTACGCAATAATTAAATAGATTTTTAGCATCCTCTCATTTGTTGCAGATGATCTCGAAAGACATTACAGCAAGACGGCAAAAGATATAAGAAGTTGTATAGGTATCTTAGCAATGTAATAAAGTGTCTGATAAGAGGTAATAAGTACAAAATTGCTGACTATATAATCACATAGAAGAATGGAAGTAATTGTCTACAAAAATAAAAAATGGGATCTATTCACTTTAGCGTAAGGGACTTTTACGACGCTACATCAGAACATATTGGCATAAAATCTGGCTTACTATTAGAAAGACCAATCATTCGTAACTTACTGTATTCCAACCTGCACGAATACGAACTTTTTAACTTTGGAAAACGTCTATATGTTACGATATAAACAATTGGACAATATTAATTGGGATGTTACTCAATACAGTGATATGGTGACAGTGAATCTTAACCAATTTAAAATTACTGGTTATATTACTGATGAAAATATCGACAAATAACTATTTTCAACCAACAGAACTAGAAATGCTATTGCCGGACGAACGCATTATCCTAGAAAAAATTGAGTATGCAAACGATCAGCTAAATCTAGTTGAAGACATTCTAACCTATACAAGGGAAAAGCTTTTGGTTTACTAAGTCTTTCTTTGGACATTATTAGATAGGCTTGATGTTCTTTCAAAGTTAGCGCTGTGGACAACAGCTGCTCGTTGAAAGGACAAGCCACTAACTGAGTCGAAATGCTATCGGACAGCCGGCATTAGATCGCCAAAAAAAATTTGATTTTTTAAAGATTCATTATATATTTACTACAGTATTCGTGGTATTGATATAAGTTATTTTATCGGCTGAAATACCTTAAGAGCGCAATTAAGGAAGTGTAAGGATCTTTTTCGATAATAGAATATTACTCTTACGCGGCCGGTAATATTGAAAAATATCGAACTGCTCCGTCGTTTTCAATTGCCTAAACTAACTCATCATGATAAATGAGCTACCAACAATAAACTGGGTCACCAGGAGCCCCGGTTTTTCTGATTATCGTCCGTCCATTCAGCCCGACGGCTACAAAATTTTGTTCGAAAGAACGAGCCTCGATCAAGGTGACAAAGCAGTAACAAAACTTTGCATAGTAGAAAACCTGACAGGAGCTAATCCGTATTACTTCCTTAAGGATTTTAGGGGCCAGGATCAAACACGACCAGATTGGGCCGGGCATCGTATCGTTTTTAACGTTGCTGAAAACGAGGGAGCAAATAGTGTTTGGACAATTAACGAGTTTGGATACAACTTAACTAAACTTGATGATGCCCAGTTTTATATTTACCCTCAATGGTTGTTCGACAACGATGGCAACAACCAGATTGTGGTTATGAATAATAGAAAAATTGGGGATGATGATGCCTCGCCAAGAAGTACGCTTTTAAATGAATGTGGTGGGGTTATTCATCTGAATATTAGTGGAAAATGTGGAGGCGAGCCGATATATGCGGGTATGCCGGCAGTTTTCCCAAACCAGGGCATAAAGATTGCGTTTGCAGGTCAGCCGAAATTACGAGGTTGGGATATTGAACACAAAGATTATCACTATAACCAATTCAAAAACTATATTTTTATCAACGACATAGATAACGACGGATTTACCTGTTTACCTATGGAGGGAACCAAGGTTTCTACTAAAGAATATGACAAAAACTTTCAAGGCAGAGCGCCAGCCGTGTCGCCTTGCGGTCAATACGTTGTTTTTGAAAGTAATCGTGATTTTGAAAATAAGGAGAACTATGCACTTTATCTTTTTAAAGCAGACGGATCCTGGGATAAACCCAAACCCTTAACGGATGGAAACGGTACACCTAATGCGCAGCATCCCAAATTCTTTTCAGACGGCAACCGTGTGATTTTCTGCGCAAAACCATCGACACATGAGCCAATGGGCATTGCCTGGATAGATGTTTCGCAATTTAAATAATACTTAAAAAGGCAAGCATTGTTTAGTATGTTTGATAGGCCTGAATTTAATTCAAAAGGCACCTTCAGACTATCATCCATCTTTCTTTCATAGACTAAGCTGGTCAATTACGCCTGAAACAATTAAACAAAAATTAATAAATCAATCTAAACTTAAAAATCACGTGAGTATTCTAAACGATGACAACCACGGTGTTATCCACACAAAGATCACCAAAGAAAAAGCCTTTGAAAGGATCAAAAATTGGTTGAAGATGTTTTCATTGCATCCAAATTACAAAGTTAAACCAGACCAAGTTCCACGTGCCATTTTTGTGCCTTGGGCTGATATTACGCAGATCATCGCGAAGCATCACATTATTAGTGATGCCAAAATAGTAGGCGTGCGAATCTATTTTGGCCTAACCCAGGAACTCGATGCTGATTGCCTTGCAGACCTATGTGGCTCCGTTGTACCCGTTTTTGAAAAAGATGGCGTATTTGTAGACCTATTAGCATCCGGCAATGATAATGATTCTTCTATATACGATTTCACTACACCTTGTCCGCAAACATGTGATAAAACTAGCGCGTTATTTAACGTTCAGATTCCAACAATATAATGAAGCACATCTACGCGGGGTTAATTGTTCCGGTTTCGGCAATTATTCCTATTGGGATAGGCTTTTTTAAGCGACTTTATTTAAACGCTGGCTTTAATATTATTTTGATCTACCTGGTCTTTGCGATGGTCATCGATATCGCGGAAAGATTGATAGGTCAGCGGCATATCAATAATTTACCCCTTCTACATTTTTATACCCTTGTAGAAGGGCTTTTGATATTCTGCTATTTCCGAAAAGTATTCAACAACCCGAAATTCCAATTGGCCATTAACTGGTTTATCCCAATATTTATCGTTATCACCTTTGTTGATTTTACATTCCTGCATTCCATCTACCAGTTTAATTCCTACGCCCGGTCAATCAGCGCAGTATTTATCGTTATATGCAGTGTAATTGCATTTTACAGCAACGCCGTTTCTGAAAACCCGAGAATCATGTCGTTTGACTGGATCACGGCAGGCATCCTTTTATATTTCAGCAGTTCGCTGGTTTACTTTGAACTGTTAAATGTCCTTGCAGCAAACAGTCCGCGAGATATCTGGAACCTGATCCAAAATATTCATGCAACTTTTGTTTTGGCTATGTATGCACTGGTTGCAACTGGCTTTCTGTATGAACCTTCATAGGCTAGCTCTATGCAGCGTAAATCTGCACTGATCATCCATGATATACAGAGGTGTCGCGGTGATTAAGGTAAGTGGGATACAGGCAAGTTATATCAGCTCAACCAGGTTATGTTTTATGGCGAACATAACCAGTCCAGCTACGTTTTTGCTCTTTGTTTTTAACAGCATTCTGTTTCGGTGGCCATCTACTGTTCTGGCGCTGATAAACAGTCGGTCGGCTATTTCCATGCTGTTCATTTCCCGGCAAATAAGTGTCAGCACCTCAATTTCCCTGATCGATAGATCAATATCGATCTGATTATTCTTTTTTTTCTCGTTGATTAAATGTCGCTGGCTGTTTTGAAGTATTTTTATTACATGGTCGTCCATAAAGAATTTATGCGCGTACACAGCCCTTATGGCCTGAACAAGTAAATCAAAATCGACATTCTTATTTAGGTAGGCGCTGGCGCCCAGGGTAATCATTCTGGCGATCAGGCTCTCCTGTTGATGAATGGAAACCACGATGATCCTTACATGTGGAAAATCGCGAGTGATTATCGGGCATAGCTCCAAACCATTGATATCCGGAAGACTGATATCCAACAGCAAAATATAGGGTAATGTAGGCGCGTCTTTTAAAAAGGCCAACAGCGATTTCCCATCGCTTACATCATAGGATACTTGGAAATCGTCAACCTCATCTAGCATGCTGGTCAACGTTTGCCGTAGTAAATGCTGGTCTTCGGCAATAATGATGTTTATCTGTTCTGCCATTTTACAATTTGGGGTTTGGAACCGTAAATTCAAATTTAAAACCCAGAGCGGGCAACGACTCTATGGTATAATCTCCGCCAAGTACCCGCACCCTTGTTTCCAGGTTTTTCAGTCCTAGGCCCTTGGGCTTTTTATTAGAGATCCAACAGCCTTTGCCATTATCCCGGTAGGTTAATAAAAGCTGACCTGGCAGTGTTTTTACTTCTAACGAAATAAGCGATGCGTCGGCGTGTTTCAGCGTATTCTGTATAAGTTCTTCCATGATCCGGTACAATGCAACGGCGTCATTCGTCTGAAAAAAGTTGAGCTGAAGCAGACCATCTTCCGGATACCGGATCTCTATCCGGGGCGATTGTATATCTGTAAAAAGCTGCTGCACGGCCTCGCTAAGGGGAAGCAGAGTTAAAATATCCGGGCTAAGCTGGTGCGACATCCTTCTGATTTCGGTTGCAAGCCGGTCTATAAGCGTTTTAATCAGGTTTCGCCCTTTTTCTGATGCATCGTTTGCCGGCTGGCCGGATAAAAAATGATCAAACCTAAAACGCAATGTCGCCAGCATTGCGCCGATATCATCGTGCAGATTCCGCCCAATTCGCTGTCTTTCTTCCTCCTGCGTATCAATTATTGCTTCCATTAACGATTTCTGATAAGCCAGCTTCTCATTTTGAAGTTTTTGATGCTGTCGCCATAACCGGCGTTGCAGCAAATAAAGGATGGTTAGAAAAAGCGCCGTAACGGCGAACGCACCCAACATCGCGTTGATGACAAGGCTATCGGTTCGGTCTTTAACATTTAACATACATAGTCCTTCAAAACACCCGGGTATAAATCACAAAATCATATGAATAAAATCAGTTAACGAGAAAACGGGCTCATAAATTAATGACATCAGGCCCCTGATCCCTGAACCAGACGTCAGCTAAATAATAACTAAAAATAAATAAATTTAGTTACTTAGCTGGCATATCGTTTGCCCTGTCAATTGTTTTTTACATTAGCCACGCCACAGCATACCTGCAACCATGCGGCCAGTTTATGATGCATTGACTCCATTATAGCCGCCAACCCGGTAATCATCAGAAACTCGGTTACCGGCATGCGGCGGGTGTAGCTCTTAATGGGTTCTTCCATCAAATCGGTTATAAATTCAAATAACAGCAATACTGAAAAGGCGATCAAAAACTCAACTAACCTGGGGCTGATCATCTTTTTGGTGAGAAATAGCAACAGAAACGAGCAAAAGATCCCGAACAGGATGGTCAGGTAAAATCGATGCACCTTACGGTAACGTAACGTCAAATTAAATCCTTTAAATAACGGAACTCTGAATTCGTACAGAATTTCGGGACGTTTCCGTGCCAATGTGTTTGCCGAAACGCTGCGCCCGGGCGTGCTCTTGGTCTTTACGGACTTATTGCTTCCGACAATATCCATTACAACTATCGTCGTCATTCCCGATAGGATGATGATAATGGCGCTTAAAACAAATATCCTAGTCATAAAATGCATTGATGTGTTTGATTAATAGAAAACCGTACAAATAAATGTATTCCGGTAAGAAATATGGCGCAGGAAAACACCTCAATTGCCGATCAGGTATTTTTATCTGTTTTGAATATAAATTTTTGAAATCCAAGATTTTTTTATCACAAACACCGGCACCCTATTGCCACATCTCAGGCTAAAATTTGCAAGTAGGTAAAAATACCTGATTAGATAAACACATAATTCCAGTCTAAAAAACTTAGCCAAAGAGTCCTTGCTTTGCATTACACAATCAACGCATCATTCCGGTTTTTTGACCAGTTGAGGCTCCGGCAATTGAGGCAAGAAATTGACAAGACAAGCACAAGCAACTATCAAACAAAATGTCTAACATAATTAAAATAAAAGCATGCGATAAAAGGAGAAGGACGCATCACCCGGCCCCGCATTCAAACGCTGCAAACTGAAGAATTTATTACAAACAAGAATTATTCAATTATAACTAAAAAAACAAGCTATGCCATCAACTATTCCTTATGACCCATCCCTTGTTTTGGGTAACCTGGTAAGCCAGGAAGCATTAGACAATTTAACCGCCATCAGCGCCATACAGGCACCCATTGATGCGGCTGAAGACACCATGAATTCCTATATAGAAATGAAGCGAAGCATCGATATGACTATACAGGAACTTATTGACATGAATATCGATGTAACCGATCTTACACAACAGAGCACCGATGTTGGTAAATCAATTCAAGAGGCTGCCGTGGAATATGCCAAGACTAAAGTAGAGGGTCTGGCAAAGATTCAGCCGCTGAAAGCCAAAATAAAAGGCGTGCACGATGAAATCGAGAGCCCGATTGATTACAACAAAAGTAAAACGATCACCATGCCACTATCGGCCGACTCGCTCAAGATGAATGTTCAATACTTTTCATTCGACGAAAACGATCAGGATTCCAGCACCCAAGCTTCGGCGGTTAAGGGTTTTGTAAGCGAAGAGGTAGCTGGATTTGGCAAATCTGTTCAATCGCAGGCCAGCTCCTCTGCTCAAAGCCAGATGAACAGCCAATACCAACGACACGATATTGCCGGAACGCTGGTGATAAGCATTACCTGTACCCACAAAATGGCTATGCTGCTGGCTCCGCTGATCCTTGACGTTGATAAAGCAATAAGGGTTTGGAATAAGGTGTACAAGGATGAGATAATGGATCCAACCAATCCCGATAGTATGGCCGCCATTATTTCACAGCCCGAACAGGGCGACGAAAAATCGCTCACGCTGCTATCTGGCGCAACATACGGCTCGTGCTTTATAGGTATGGTGCATATTTTAAATACCACCACCACCCGGTCGTCGGAAACAATGTATTCAATGGCCGAAAGCATGCAGCTTCAGTTCAAAGTAAGCGCCTTTGTTTCGAATGCAGCCGGTGGTTTTGGTTTGGATAGCAGCTTTTCTAACGATGCCAAGAATTTGCTCAGCACGCAGAGTATCTCATCCCACTGCTCGTTGGTTACCATGGGCCTTATCCCTTCAATCAAATCAAACTCGGTAAAAATGGGCGTACAACAGTTTAAACCTGATGATGCCGGCCCGATGAATCAGTTGGCGCAATTGCAAACCGCTACCGCAAGCGATGACGATACCGTTAACAGCGCTGCCGAAAAAGCCAGAACCGGTCAGCAAATGATGTCCATCAAAAACTCACAGGTACAAGGCATGCTGGCCAGCCTTGCAACTATCGATGATGGCGCGAACAAGATCATCGACATCAACTCCATGATGGATGGTATGGACGATTACATTCAGCAGGCGCTGAAAGGCAACATCGGTGTGCCCATCAATTACTACTTAAAACCCATTACCAAAAAGCAACTGGCAGAAATGTGGGTGGCTAAATACTACCCGGGCAAATTTTTAACCATCGGCGGTGATGACAGTACGCCGCCAAGCGGCCAGTCGGCTCAGGCGCAGGGTAATGCCAATGCCGGCCAGTAATCGGCCCTGCCTAAGCATCGCCATCTTATCAATATGCATATTCCGCTGAATTATTAACATATAAATAACTAAATATCAATTACTTAAAATTAAATTTCTAAAACCATGTCAGACAAAATTATCATCTTAGGAAACGAGGAAGAACTCATTGATTTAGCCTCGGAAATTAACAAACAGTATTGCGCTGGAAATGCCGATGTTGTGATGTACAATGATCAAAACATTGGCCAGGTAAGCCCTGTTGGCAAATTGTTTCTTATTGGCCACGCTGATGCATTAGGCATCGGGGATTACGGTTACGCCGAACTGGTCAGAGATTTCGGTGGCCATCTCAAAAATGCCCAGGCAGTATATCTGGCGGGATGCAGCACTGCCGATGAAGCTGCCCAAATATTAAACAACGGTTTCGTGCCCCTTAATCTGGCAAAAAATGTTAAAGACTATACCAATGGGGTTGTTTTCGGTACGCCCGGCGTTTTAACACTCAATCTTACAACAGGGCAGCTGAGCACTGCTCCAGCCTTATCATCGGGTTACAAATCTACTGACATATTCGCGCAGGTGTAAACGCCGGTGCATAACCAGGTGATCACGTCACTTGGTTATAAATTTCCAAAAGCGCTTAGAAGTCAAGTAAATAACTTACCGTATCAACAATTCAAAAGCTTAAAAAAATGCAACAACTCAGTAACGATCAAATTCAGAAAATTCAAACCGGAACTTCCAGTCGTGACGGCTTTATGATACCAGGTACAGACCAGGGTTTATTAAATAATGCAGCCTGCTGGGCATGGGCCCTGCAGGGCAATTTTCAAAATGTTAATGATGACTTATCGGTTCAACATATTTATTATAATCTCTTCCTCTACGATAGTCAACAAGCTCCCACTGCAATCAATGATACTTTGGCCAACAATATTATCGACATAATCAACCATGAGGATGTCGCATCTTCCATCAAAATGTTGAACGGCTTCTTCGGCAATGCCAATGCCGGTAATACGGGTGCCCAGGCTGATTTTAGGAGTCAATTGATGCATCTAACAGCCATGGTTTATGGCTACACCGTTAGCGCATACGAAGCCGACAAATCCCCCTACGCCATTCACATGAAAACCAAAAGCTGGTATGGCTGGGATCATTGGGCTATAAGCGTACTGATGCCAAACGGCACCAGGAACTACTTACAAACGGTTTCCGGATCTGTCGCAAACCCGAGAGGTATACATTATAACTGCAATTGCGTTTGGGACGAAAGCCTGCCCGAAACCGTAATCGGCATTGAAGGACTTCAACCGGGCCATCTGAACGTCATCGACAAAATTGTTTTACCGTAATGCCCTTTCCTCCTTTTTAAAATTATAAAATGCCATCTTCCATTCCATTTGATCATCCTTCACTTGTTTTGGGTAACGTCATTGACCCGCTTATCTTAAGTACGCTTAAACAGATAGGCGGGTTACAAAGCAAAATTGACGCGGCCCAGGATAAACTCAACTCGCAGATTGCGTTGCGGCGAAGCCTTAACATGACAATTAATGAGATGCTTGATATGGGTATAAATGTTTCATCACTACAGGAAAAGGTGACGGAACTGGATGATGCCATTGTAACCGCCGCCACTTCCTACGCCGGTACCAGGCTGGCTAATGAAACCCAGATTCAGCAACTGAAAGAACAACTGGCCGATATTGAAACTGACGATGGAATAGAAAGTCCGCTTGATTTTGGCGCGTCGATAATCAAAGATATGCCCCTGGCTTCTGATTCACTTAAACTTGACGCCCAATACTTTTCATACGAAGGCGAAAATCCATCCGGCAGCATGAGCGCTATCGAAAACTATATCAAGGAAGCCACAAATGGACTGGGCAACAAAGCATCTGCAGATGTTGTAAAAACGACATCTACGCAGATAGGACAACAGCAAAAAAACCACGATCTATCCGGTACGCTTATTATTACTTCCAGTTGCACGCATAAAAACGCCGTTATGTTATCGCCTTGTGTTATTGATGTCGATAAAGCGGTAATGGTATGGAATAAACTTTTCCCGGATGATCTGTTAAGCACTTCAGACGAGGATAAGCTAACTGCCGCTGTAAAAACCGATGCTGCTGACAGCACAAATCATCTGTCGATGTTAAGCGGCGCTACCTATGGGTCGAGCTTCGTGGGCATGGTGCATATCCTTAAGCAGCAGCCTGGCAGCGATATTTCTCTTACCGATTTGGCCGGCAGCCTGCAGGAAAGGCTCACCATCGGTAACTGGCTGGAAGATGCCTCGGGCGGATATGGCATTGACCAATCATTCATGGATGACATTAAAAATGTGCTCAACACCCAAAAAATAATGGCACATGTAACAATTGTGGTAATGGGCACTATCACATCAATCCGTTCTAATCAGTTACAAACGGGCCTGAAAGCAGTTACGGACCTTAATCCCGCCAAAATAACCAGTGGGATGTCAGCCATATTAGATGCAACAACCTCCGAAAAACGGACGGTAAGCCAGTCGGCCGATTCGGCGAAATTAGGTGCCAAATTACTTGCCATGCAAAACAGCATCATCCAAAACGTGCTCACCGGCCTAAACAAGGCCGATCAAAGTGTGAATAAAGTAATGGACATCAATACGATGATGACCGCGTTTGAGGATTACCTAAACGAGGTGAGAAAAGGCAAATCCGGCGTTCCGATAAGCTTTTACCTGAAAAATATAACCAAGCAGCAATTAGCCCGCTTATGGCTGAATAAATATTATCCCGAAAAGAATGAATAAACATTTTGAGTCCGGAGGCCCGTCCACGATCAGTTAGCCCGGAATCAGATTTATGATCCAATCACATGATGAAGTTTCTGTCATTTTCCATGCCTTATTCAGGGCTGACCTGGTTTGTGGGTTTACTCGCGGCATGCCTCGTTGCGGGAGCAATTTACAGCTGGTATATGCGGTCAAAAAAACATTTGCTGGCGCTTTCGCCAAATGATACCACAGCGCAGTTAAAGCAAATAAAAATAATATGCAATGCCCAGTATCAATGTTTATCATCCTACCTTAAAACCTTCCAAAAGGTTAAAAATAACCGCATCAATAGTTTAAGAGACAAGCTGGAGCTTCCCTATCTGTTATTACAGCCACAGCAATGTCTGCGGGGTGCTGGCTTATCAACTTACATCAATTCCGTTTCGCCCAAGATCGTCAGGTCGGTCATTAGCGTGCGTGATGAATTATACGTTGCCCACTACAACCTGGTAACATTACTAAAAACATACCCCGACGTTACCGAAGCTTACGAGCAGGAATATTCCGAAAACATCATCGGCTTAAGTAAGATGCACGACGAGCTATCGGGCATGATGCATGGAAAAACATTTGATAAAACAAATGGGGCAGATTGGTATACGGGCTACTTTTCAATATTTGGCGCATGGTTCCAAAAAGGCGCAAACAACGATATTGAAGTAACCCACACAGAAATTGTTCAGCATATTATCAGCCTGAATAAATTGTATCGCTTTGTCCCATTCGTGATCCATACAACGGAAAATGCCCTGCGATGCGATTTTGCCTTTAAAAATATCGCAGATGCCAACCAGAATTTCCGGAGCCGGATTGAAGCCCTGGCTCTGGCGCATCGAAAGGCGGTTAAAATAGCAAGCTTACTAATGCAATATCCGGTTCCCCAGCCATCAAAATCAATATTTAAAGCCTGGAAACCCCGTTTAAAACCTGAAAGGGAAACCATGCTTCGCCCGAAGGATAGTAACAGCACCGTTAAGAGCCTTAAACCGGCAGGCTGGGCGGCAAAACCAAACCGGCGTTGGGTGTATTGGCTATCAGGCTTCCTTATTTTATCGGCCGCATTATTCATCATCGCTTTTTTTGATTTTGAAACACCTATACCAAATACACCGGCAATGCCCGCAACCAAGCATTCTGTTTTAAAAACAGCTGCTCAAATGATAAAAGCAGAAATTTTAAGCGATACGGCAGACTTCAAGATGCTCTTCAAAAAGGATACGCAAGCCGTTGCGCATGTTTATGGAATTGATGTTTCACGTTACCAGGGAAATCTGATTGAAGATTTTGACCGAATGGATACCATTCACTTCGCCATTTGCAAAGCCACCGAAGGTCGCTCATATACCGATCCGGATTTTCAAAAGAACTGGGAGTTTTGCTCAAAACGGAATCTTGTTAGAGGCGCTTATCATTTTTATCATGCGGATGAAGATCCGGTTGTCCAAGCAGGCCACTTTATCAACACCGTCAAAGCCTGGCGAAAAACTGATATTCCACCAGTTGTAGACGTGGAGGAAGACGGCGTGAAGGGCGTATCAAACCTCAAAGTATTTGACCGGAACCTGCTGGTCTTTCTCGATTACATTCAAAAAAAAACCAATCGTACGCCCGTTATTTACAGCGACCTTTCGTTTGCCAATACCTATTACGTCAACGATACTTTAGCCAGATATCCTTTATGGCTTGCAGAGTATTCAAGCAAGAAATCGCCTAAGATCCCAAAATTGTGGCGCAAAAATGGCTACGTTATTTGGCAAAAAAAAGATAATTACTCAATTGATTCAGAAAAAGCCGATTTTGATGTGTTTAATGGTGATGGAAAAGACCTGATAAAGTTTATCAAAAGATCAAATCGATAAAACATCGCAGTTTTAAAATGCCGACCATAATTTGCAGCACGAATTAAATGTGAACCGGCCTTAGTCTATGGGTATCGCTCTCGTCTCTGATGCCCCTGCGATTGCAGCATCTAAAATCAAATCACTCGTCAAACTTTATATCAACATGTTCCACAGGAAAGCTGATCCCGAAGGAGTGCCTGCGTGCCGTGCCGCATACGACCCAAACGATGGAAGCTAAACTAAAGCAGGCTTAGTTTTTATTGACCTGGTGCCACACATTAATAAAGCTGTAGCTTTAGCAAGCTAAACCAATTCAAGAAAAGAGTTATATGACTAAACTATTTGTTGTCGGATTTCCAAAGGAGATGTCAGAGATTGACTTGGACCAGCTTTTTACGATGCATGCACTTGTCAGAAAAATAACGGTTATCCGGGACATGCAGACCGGTAAGAGCAAGGGTTATGCCTTTGTCGATATGATGGATGCCCCCGGTGCAACCCGGTGCATTGAAGCGCTCAATGGAATGACATTCGGCACCCGTGTGATGAGTGTGAGGACGGCTGATCAAAAAGCTCCTGAAAAACAGCAAGCTACCAACCGGCCGGCTAACTTTTCAAGAAATCAATCTTCACTTATTTCAAGCAGAGATCCAGTAATAACCCTGCTTCGCAACGACCACGAAGACCAAAAACTGATTAAGGGACGATAAGAATTATCTAAATTTTTACTTGTCCTTTATTAGGAAAGACAAGAATTTTTATCACGCTGTAAATCAAGATAATAATTATATTCGCGGCAATTTTAAAAATTAAACATCGACGATGGACAAATTCAAGCAAGTAAAAGAATTAATTGCTGCTTCAGAAGCAGATTTTACCGCATTCTATGAAAAAGGAAATAAAGCCGCAGGTACACGCGTTAGAAACGCCATGCAAAAATTAAAAACGTGCGCTCAAGAAATCAGAACGGAAGTGACGGAGAAAAAAAACGAAGCGAAATAATTTAATCAATAACTGTTTAGGGAATAAAAAGGCTGTCAATAGACAGCCTTTTTATTCCCGGTAAAATTCCATAACTATTGTTGATCCGGGGTCTCCAAATCGATTTGCTGAAGATATGGTACTAACTTGTGAAGGAACTTAAAGGGATGAAAACGAGCAATTTCATTTGAAACCTGATTATAATAAACCTCTACATGAAAAGAGCCTAAGCTGTAAAGTTGGACCCGGTACTTTCCATCTATACGGTCACCAAGAAATTTGCCTTGCCAGACAGCCTCCGCCCGATCATTTTTACTCAATTCCATGAAATCGTAAATGTCCATCAACAGATCTTTATATCAATAAATTTAGATGTGAATTTTTAAAGCAGCACTTATTGATCCTTCGCAATCAAAACCCATTTAAGCATTATTTAAACTGATCAACTTTTCAGCGATGGCGTTTAGGAGACCTGCATCGATTGGAACTGAATGAACCAGTGTGCCAGGGATCGATAGTGCCCGGTAACCACCTTCTTCATCAGGTTCAAATGTAAACGTCGTTTCATCAATCAGTACTGCGATACGGTGGGTGTAACCCCACCGTTCAAAACGTGCTTTCAATTCATAAGCTTTTCCCTGATAGGTAACCGGTAAAATAAAAGGTTCGTTCATTTCATTAAAATTTGATCTTTGCCGGGTCGGATACAATGATCTCAGGCTTACCTTTGTAATCGATCACCTCCCCTTCCACTGTTAGGGTTTTATTATCCAGTTGGCTCCCCAGATCTTTGGCCGGACCTTTTAAGGCGACGGTCAGTAACTGGTTAGGATAAGCTGCCCCTAAATTTACCAGCACCATACTGCCGATATCTTTAACAGTGTAAACTTTACCTTGCACGCTGACGGTCAATCCGATAAAATTTTTAACATTTTCCAATCTGACTACCGGTGCATTTGTGGTCCCTATGGGTGCTGGCGGCACAAGCTTAACAGTTGTCGTTTTAACACGCTCATTTAGAAAGATCTTGTTCAGTTCACCGGCTAAACGAATACCGGCCTGATCGATCCGTTTACGGATCACCGGAATATATTTTTGGTAGTATATCTCGTCAATATCCTGACCAGATTTGGCTTGCGCATATAATTCACTGCTGATCTGGTAACTTTCCCAGATCCATTCCATCGGGCTGTCGGACTGCCATTGTTTAATCTGCGCAGCGGTAGCCACATCATAATTTTTGGCAATATCTGCTTCACTTAAACCCTCATGGTCGATCAGCTTGCTGTCCCACAGACTGTGCAGGTTAGTTCCCTTGGAATCGAAGCGAACCTGAATGGTATTACCGCCCTTGTCCTCTTTACGGCTGATGTGCATCGGTTGGTGCGCATCCCCTACGAGGTGGATCAGGTATTTAAGTGCCTCATTGATCTGATCGGCCGTCAAATTATTATCCTTCAGGCTCGCTTCTGTTTTCAGGATCGCGGTGTACACATTGTTATCACTTTCGCTGACAAATTTCACAAACTGTTCGTGTGTCAAGCCTAAAGGCAGGTTCAAAAAATGCCAGGGCGCCGTGGTGGTGTTCCTGTTCTCATCTGCCCAGGTAGCCACATCAGACATGCTCTCGCCCTTCAAATAAGCAGATACTACGTAAGCCGTATTGCTGTTCAGGTGTTTTTGGGCAATGGTTGCCACCGCACGGTGACCTTTAAATCCCCAGGAAATCAGTGCAATTGAAGTGCCTATAAGGCCAATCATAAACAGTTTCTTCATAAAGCGAATATAAAGCGGTGAGCCGTTAATTATTAAATACTGTTGGTAAAATATCTAAACCCTTAACCGGAGGGGGATATCCCCCCCGGCTTAATAATTAAAAGGGTACCGGTTAGAACAAAGTTAACTGCACTAAACCAATCTCTGCGGCAGTTATTGCTTTCAAAGTTTTGACCAAGACATCCTGATGATAATTAGTCCTGTCAGTACTACCAATTTTTGAATTGATGGCAACTTTCAATTCGGTGAATGCAGCGATCATTGCGGTATTGCGGTTCGGAAACTTTTTGCAGAAGACACATAAGGGGGCGCTGCTGCCTGCTACGCCATAATTGATACTTAGCGCATAAGCCCAAAGGCCATTAGGACCACGACCGATCCTGATATTACTCTTTTCCATTTCAATTTCTTCGTAATTGAGGAATTTCGGTGAAGCAAACCAGCCATATTGGTTAAACGCAATTGTTGTAAACCCGAACTCCAAACCTTTGCGATATTCATTTACATTCATGAGTATCTGGCGGTAACTGTTTCCGAACCCAGCAAACCATGCTAATTGCTCCACATCGCCTTTATCGATATAGGAAAGTATTTCCATCATCAGTTGCCTTTCATAGGACATCCAATGATTTTCACTTATATACTGTTCGATAGCTGGTTTAGACTGAAGGGTTAATGCAAACTTTTCCATAATGAATAATTAAGTTTTATTACCCTGCAACGCGCGTCAGGTGCATGTCAAGGGCCCGCGATGGCGGGTTTATATACCCTTGACATGCACCTGAAAAGCGCGTTATTTTTGTATGTTTTCGGAAGAGGCATTAAAGGCTCTGCTCACCAGGCATGTGATGGTTATCTGGACCAACGCTGGCGGACTTTCAGAAAACTCTATAATATTCCAGTGCATTTAAAATTCTATGCGCTTAAGCATTCCAGTAATTATTATGATTTACAGGATGGAGCAAGTTTTGAGGAAATCAGGCAGCGAAACAGGCATAGCAATCTACAGGTAACAACTCTTTATATCAAAGAAAGGCTGTTTAAAAACCTGATTAAAGCGTCCGGCAGTTCCAGATTTTAAACTCATATTATTTCATTGTGGTAAATTAAAGTCTTCGCGATATTTTAAGGTATAGCAATATTATCTATAAACTTTTCATCTTATCACCAACCTCGCTTTAGTCTAAAACTGACTCGCTGGCATCCGTCAGATAATAAAAAAGAAATTCTCAACACTCGTTACCGGATTTCAACTTAAACCTTATCACAGTAGACAGCAGGGCTGCCTCCGGCTGTAAATGTCTTGTTTATGTGTCACAACTACAAATTGTAAACAACCAACCCCGTCTGCTTGACTCTGATGAGGAGGACAACGTCTTCATAACTTATACGAAATCTCATAAACCCGTCTAATTAAATAAATCGCATTAAGAATTTGGTGTTAAAAATTGCACAGGTTATAATGAAAAGTGACAAATATGTCATCATTAGTCTTCATTTCTTTAATAAATTTGAGACAAAATCCGAACCAAGTTTCAATTGTGAAAATATTTTTTTTGTGTCTTATCTTTATGTATCTTATCATGAAAAAAACAATTCTTCCAATCCTGTTGGCGTTTTCCACAATTGGTTACGGGCAGAAAATCATTAAAAACAATCTGGGTAGGGTTGCTTTTTCAAAAGACTCTATTTCATCGTTTCAATCTCAGGAAGCTGTAAAACTTAAAATCTTACCATCAATAAAAAAATCAGAAGCTTTTCTTGAACTGAGAATGTATGCCTATCCGGGTGCTGGTAGCTTAGTAGCTGTAACAATTATTAAAAATAAAGGCGATTCAATTACCTGTCAAAAGATAGTTTATACCAAAGCGAATCACAGACCGGGAACTCCGGATATTTGGAAATTGATTAAGACAGACACATCTGCCGCGTTTAAGTATACATACCTATTCATGGGACCTATTAATTCTAGGCAAGATACCGTAGTAGACCAAATAAAAAAAACAAAAATTTTCACTCTTGCTTCGTGGAAAAAAATGAGCGAAACAATGATAAAAGCCGGTACTTACAATTCGGATTTCTACGCACAATATCACAACCATGCTATAGTTGAGGTTAAGCTGGGTAATCAGTTCAGGAACTTTGACATCTCACCTGTCCAGGGCGAAAATACTGCATATAATGAATATTTTACGCAAGTAAATAATACCGTTAGGCTATTTAATTATTTTCAATATAAAAAATGAAAAACAAACCTATTCCAATAACAACATTGAGAGGCTTGACAGAAGTTCTCGATGAATCCCTGCAATCCAAGATCATCGGAGGCGACTGCGTTCCAATGATGGATCCTAAGACATTAACAAACAATGTTTTAAGTAAACTATTCAATAATGGCAGTGGCCTGACGCCAAGTCAATTAGAAGCTTTTACGACTGTAATCAGCCAAATGTCGTCAAATCAATTAGGGCAGGATGTATTACAGGCTTTGTTAAGCTCGAATGCTCCTGAGACGCCACTAATTAATAATTCCCCAATTGGCGGAGCAGCTTTTGACGGCAAGAATTTAAATGTTTTTTTTCCTGATTATCCAACCCCAGCGGGTTATCTATTCACAAACGTAGTGCACGAAATCTTTCATATGTACCAACAGTATGTAGGAAATAATACCGGCGCAACCTATGAGCGGGAAATAGAAGCCTTTCTTTTTACAGCAATGATGGACCAGGCAATGGATAATGCCAATCCCAACGTAAATACCGACACATCATACTTTCTTAACAGTGGAGATATAACGAGAAGCGGTACTGATGCAGCTTCAACAAACTTTCGCGATGCGTTTAATGATATTCTGAATAACAAAGATTTTTCAGTCGATAATATGAATAAATTGATTGACAATTTTTATAATGGTGCCAATATAAGTCAAACAGCTTATAGCCCGGACGGACCTTCCCATTACAAACCAGGTGATGTTACAGATCTTTCCAAAGTCACTTTAGGAGCAGTGTTCCCTTGTTTTGAACATTTCCTTTATCATGTACCCCCGCCTCCAGGTGGCGGCGGCGGCGGCGGCGGGGGCGGCAGTAATGAAGATGGAAGTTTTTATTTCAGCTATTCTCAATCGAAGTCCGGCTCTAAAAGTTCTCCGCCACCTCCACCATCGCCGCCATCACCACCACCACCACCTACACCATCTCCGAGTCCACCGCCGTATGCATCAAGCCCATCTGCGAGTGGATCCAGATCAAGGGTATAACATAAGTTTAAGCAGCGCCAGGAATTATACTTGTGCGCTGCTTTTAAATTTATGTACGGCAGTACTTACAAGGAATACTGCTAATGCACTATTTTGCATATTCAACTGTAAGGAGGTTAAAATATACTCGATCATATTTATATAAAATCTGGCTGTCACTACATTCTCTACTAAGAGGTTTTTAGTCAGCAATTCATGCGTTATCTCATCATTATAAAAAGCATCGTCCAACTTCTCTTGTGTGCTCAGATCTTTAAACAATTTTAACGCGTTATAATAAATCTTATCTTCATATTTAGCCAAATTATTAACAGCGTCGAGCCCGATTTTAAAAGCCTGCTCAATCCAATCTATTTCATGATGATAGTATTTAGTAAACTCTAAAAACTTGATATTTTGCATTTTAGACATTTCACCAGGATACTTCATTTTACTTTGTTCCCTGTTGCCAAAAAGATATTGACCGCAAATATTGAAGTTTAGTTTCAATAAGATTTGTAAATCTATATCCAAATAAGCTGCTAAATAAGTTATTTCGATTATCGCAATCAGCAATATTCTGTCTTTCTCAAAAGGCGTGTCAATCTGAATAAAGCTTTCAATAATTCTATTGTTTTCGCGCATAATCTCACTCAATGAAATTGCGAATGAACTATTTTTTAATTTATACTCGTGATAAAAGGTTGGTGTGAGTGCAAGATATTGTGGTTGACCGAATTTTTTTGACATCAACGATTTTAATTCATCGACAATTACAAATGTCTTGATTTCCTTATTCAAATGAAATGCTAAAGAGTAAGGAGATTTGTAAATCTGGTGATAGATCGCAGGTGAAATAAAGAAATACCTAAAATATTTGCCTAACATCTCGTGCGCTCTGATTTCGGGCAACAAGTTCCCGATCAAACTTTCCAGAGAAATATCTTTGTAAAAAATATCAATTATTAGAAAGTTAGCGGTCTGCGTATCCTGTAAAACTAATGAGTCTATATAAGTTGTTATATAAGCATCGATCTGATGCATGGGTTCAGACACCGTCAAAGCTTCGTTCTTCAGTTTGATGATGTCCTTAATGAAATCTGGCTCCAGATCATTAAGTAAATTTGCTTTATAAATTCCTTTATTAGGCAATTGATTTAAAGAGTAAATTTTTGCTTCTGTGATATACTGACAAAAGTCGTTTATCAAAAAAAATCTTTCATGTGATTTCAATTCCCTGGTAAAATGTTTTTGTATTTTCCTCAGATATCCTATGGCCTTGTTCATGTTATTATTCTTAAACATCGACCTACCAGACCTTACCTTGTTTACAAAATCTACTACGCTTTTAATGTATCCATTTGGAGTATCTAATATTATCTCCCCATAACTGAACATTGAAAACAGAATCCCATTCTGTTCGAAAGCTCATTAATAATTAGATTTTCAATATTGATAACGGAACTTGAGTAAAGTCAAAGTATACGTTTTCACTGCGGGTCACGAATGAAGAAATCACAGAGAAGGTAGGGTCTATGATCAATACATCGACATCACTTCCGGCTTTTATTTCGCCATTTTTTGCTGAGCTTCCGGTTAATATGGCTCCTGTGACAAAGGGATAGTGTTGTTTTACAACTTTTAATATTAAATCTTGATCCATGATAAGTTTGGTATGCAAACTTATATTTTTTTGGGCATTATGCAGAAAGGCATATTATCTTTTCTATTGACATAATTAAACATTAAGAGTGTAAGTGTTAGAGTTCATAACCTAACACTTTAAAAACTTCAATACTTATTTATTCTTGGTTTCAAGCTCCAAAAGTCCTTGTACAAGTAGTCAATTTGTCTTTGAATTTATTTAACTTTTTTTTATTTTTGATAAAGAAGTTTATTCAAAATCAATCAAAAAAACATATTTCATTCGGTTACTTTATCGGTTACCTACCAATTATTAGGTAGCGAAAACCGAGATATATAAGCGTATAAGGGTATGGTTCGTGTCCCGTCCATTCCGAAAAAAGGGTTATTAAAACATTTCGAAAGCGCTTAAATCAACGCAGCCTCAATTATATCATCCAGAAAATATGTCTTTTGATGGCATAATCGAAATCAGGGAAGACACGCGTACCGTTTTCAATATCTCCCGCATGAAGACAAATATTATTTGCATGAACTACGGGCGTTTCATTTACAGTTGATGATTAATAATAATGTGCATGGTAGGTGAAATTTTAGGAAAAACAGATATTCTGTCAATAGGTATAATTAAATGTTTCTAATTGAAGTTGAAATATCGGGACATCAGATGGGTCATTAAGTGTAATAGTTCCTAATGACGCTCCACTATACAACACCCTGATCATTTGCGTATAACTGCTGTCCATTAAAACTAAATTGTCAGTTCCCCGTGAACCGACAACCTGGCCAACATCGATCACCCGCAATCCGGTTGTTTTTAAATCTATCAGTTCTAACAGATTTTTAGTGCCACCTGTTGCGTCGGTCGTGTTCGTTATTCTGAGGTGCGCTGACACGTCAGGGCCCGTATAGGCCTTAATAACAACAATGATCAGCTTGATAGGTATACCAAATAATGGGAAAAAGTTATTGGAACTAATTGTTGAATTTGCACCATTTATTATGTTAGACTGATCCAAGAAAATATTTCGCAATCCAAAAACTGGGCTGTTGAATCTATACCCCCGGTAACCCACAGTAGTTGAAGCTTCTTCGACATCTTTAACCGAGGATGAATAAGGGCCTATTTTACGTTGAAAATCTATGCTAACCGCGTTTGTAAGATTAAATATAAATAAATCACCTGCTACTGGAGGTGCGGAAAAATTACCTATAACCGCTACATTTGTTGCATCGTATTGATATACTCTTGTAACGATTATTTTTTTACCTGTGGCTGTAAACCCAACTGCCCCCATACTCACTCCCCTGGCCGACGTTCCCGATCGCCATGTGGCATAAGACAGAAGTATTGTGTCCGTCCCAACAACGGATGTAACAGGTAAATTAATACTACCGGTAATATTCATTAACGAATTTCTTGAAGGGTCAACGCAATTCCATACATTCGTGCCGATCTGTACTCGTTCAATTCTTTTCCCCCCTAATGCAATCATGGAACTGCTCGAGCCATTTGCAGATGAATTGAAATAATTCCCCGATAGTTCAACAGAACGTGCATTTGAATTTGTTGGCCCAGTCAGAACTGTATTGAAAACTTTCAAACTATTAATACTACCTTGAGTAAGACCTCTGATCTGTGAATTTCTAATAATAACACTGTCAATGGTTTTATCGATTTCACATTGCACCGATACTTTAAAGTTGTTTAGTTCAATATCTTTTCCTTGCCCTATGTAACATGCTGGGCAGATGACATTATTGATTTGAGCAGTGATATAGCCAAAAAAGCTTGCCCGGCCATTTCTTTCTGCCGTTGCCGATGTTCCAACCCATCCTGGAAACGGCAGAAAACTAAGGTCATTCATGGTTAAAGACTCAATGGTGGTAAAATTAGTCCGGTTAAGACTAATTATCCGCGGAACGCCATAATCGTTTTGCGCTAAGTTCTCAGGCCATGCAGCATCGTAACTATTTATGATAACCCTGTCCAATTGAATGGTTCCTAACGTCGCATCAGTCGCAATAATTTGGGCATATTCATAATATCTGCTGTCGGGTGGAAAGCCACCTACCTGTTCATTATCATAACCGTAAATTAAAATCCAGTCGTTAATATTAAATGTTGAGATTTCAGTGATAGATATCAGGGAAACAGTATCAGTAAAGTTATTAATGCTATTAATTTTGGAGCCAAAAAAGTTGGTGCTTAATAATGGATAGTTGTTATCAAATGTACTGTAACAACTGGGCATTGCCAATCCCTGCGCAGCACCTGTAGCCGTAGCGTCATAAGCGCCATAGGTGCTCATGATGCTTGCACCATTTCCTTCAACAGTTGCACATTGAATGCCGGCAAGCCAATTATTAAATTTTGTAAGGTATGAGCCTTGCCCTTTTTGAAAAACAATTTTAGCACCATTACCCAGTGTTCTTGCTGTTTTATTAATGTTGATAAACGCGTATGTACTGTCTACGCCATAAACAAAGACGGCACCAGCTACACCAACGGCTGCATTTATACTTAAAGTAACCTGATTGGCGGATTGTATTGATATTATATATCCAATGAGGGTCGCACCTCCTGTGTTTGCTCCGTTGATAAATATAATTTTATTAATATCATCATTCGTAAAGACAGCGCTGTTAGAACTGAAGATATTAGACGAAGCAGTTGTTGCTCCATCTTTCAACACTATACCGTCGGCTTTTGCACCAAATGCAAGGGCTTGTATGCAGGTCACACCCTGTATAATGGCCACACCAGCTCCATAAAATAGTTGCTGATTGTCACAAATTGGTTCGGACTGAATTACGAGCGTTATACCGGATGATATGTTAAAGCCACTATTCGGTGTAAACGATAAAATTATGTTTGCAGGTACATTTATGTTTTGGGTAATAGTAATCATACTATCGACTAATATATAGCCTGTAGTTGAACCAAGATCATTAATTAATTTCTGAAAACAATCCTGATTTATCGAGGATAATCTGCTAACGGGGTACGCACCTGAAAATCCATACTTAAAATAGCCTACTGAATCATGTCCATAAATTGCTCCCAAATACTTTGAATCATTTAAACTTGTTAATACCGTTCCATCTCGCCATGTCGTAACTGGTATGCGTGACATGATTTCTTGGGTACCGGGATTATAAATTGGAGCTTCGCCAGCCATAGGTTTATTGTTAATGGTTAAAAAGTGTCTCTCTAAAATAACAATTTAAATCTATAACTAAGACGTTCTGGCAATTATGAGCTTTTATCAATACAAAAATTGAGAATAAAGGAAGGCTGATTACCTCTTCCATTAGGAGCTTAGATATGCTGAAGGTGAACCGGTAAATTTTCAGCTGCAGTTGTGTTACCGCAATTGACAGGTTTTTGTCATGACCAAGGTAGGAGAATGAGGAATGTCGAAATACCTATATCTAAAATTCAAAAGCTACCTAAAAAAAACCTATCTAAATGAATACACACCCTTTATCAAACAACCGGAAAACTACCCGTGGTTTGGCGGCGCGGAGAACAGGATTTGCCCAGACGCAGTCGGGCTATCCCTGTTCGGGCGAAGCAGTCGCCGTCAAACTTTGGGCTGTTGCGCCTGCGCGTTAAGCTGGTGAGCCTTTATGATACGCGCGGCAACGCGCCATGGAGGTTCACCTGCTTAACCGCGTGTAAAATAATAACTATGGATTTCTAACAGCATTTTTGGCAAGTCATACCCTACCCGCGTTAACAAAATAAAACCCAAGCAATCCTTTGTTGTTATCATTAAAAATCATTTAACCCAGGAAACCATGGCAACCAAAGGAGCAAAAGTAGAAAGGCATTCCATTTCGATATCGAAACCTAAGGCAGTCGCTTTATCCAAAAAACGTCTTTTCATTTCCTCCGGCATACTGCTTTCCCGGGATAACAACCACAAATAACCCAAGCCGCTACCTGAAACCATGGCGTACTGATAATGATCGTCTATATCCAGAATGTTATAATCGAGGTATATCGGAAGAAAATAAGCTACCTCCAACTGGCCACGCGTTTGGCCCTTTTAAATTTGATGGTTCCCGTGGCTTCAACCGGTTTATTCTTTGCCGAATTAAAAGCGCGTGTTACTACCTTGATCGTACCGTCATCGTTTGGCGTATAATCTTCAGTTAAATCCCGCAAATCCTTTTCGATCAGGTTGGGAAGCCGTGCCACTTCATGCCATTTTCCCATATAGCGATCCTTGTCAAAGGGGTCAACAATGGCGCCCGACGGAATTTTAGATTCGGGCCAAAGTGCATAAGCAATCCCCGCAATACCAGCAGCAGCAGCTATTGCAATTAAGGACTTTTCCTTTTTCATCTGTTATTTCTTTTTGATAACTGCATCCGTCGCCACTTTAGCGAACTTTTTGGGAATAAAGGTCTTTTTATCGATTAAGTCTGCTACTGTGTCGCTGATTCCTTCTTTAAACTTATCTCGGATCTGCCTGCGGGAGGTGGCACCACTTTCCGTTAGGTATAACCAACCCAGGCCTATGCCGGCTGCAACTCCGAATGCTATACCAACAATTAAACCGGTATGATCTTCTTTTTCGAATGGATTTTTCATAATAGATCAACAATGATAGATGTAGAATGTTCCGCATTACATTCCTCATAACTCCCGATAAACACAGCAAGATGCACCTGTTCCGTTGGACTTAATACGTTACCCTCAAAATGCATACTATCTACATCTTTGAAAACAAATTTTCCCAGATAGTCCGGGTTGTAACGATCCGGTAATCTATCCTCAGGCTTCCCGTATTGTCCAGAATTAGAAATAATTGTTATATCATCTCCGAAAGTGTCTCTATAAATCTTAAAAATCCCGGTGGCATATGAACTCTGGTTTCCATCATTTCGTACTACAGGTTCGATAATCACATACCGATCGCTTCCGTCTGCCTGCGGAATACTTGTTTGCACGGGCTTAGTCATCATGCTCCTTTCTTTGCTGTTAAACTGTTCATCAGCTGATCATATAAGTCGTCGCTTTTTGCAGCTTTCGGTTTTAATTTTTTAATCGTCGGGCGTTTCCCCTTTGCTTTTTGCTCGATAATCTTTAACAGCTCACCGTGGTATTCATCTTTATATTTGGTCAGGTCCATGGGTTCCGTATACTGATTGATCAGCGCTAAACCCATATCCAGTTCCTTTTTACTTACTTCGACTTTCTCATCCAGATCCAATTCGTCCCGTTCACTTATTTGCTGCGCAAAACGGATGCGGGTAACCACCAGTGCGTGATCGACAGGATAGATCACACATAAGCTTTCCGTGCTGCGCAGAACAAATCGTGCAAGGCCAGCCTTTCCCGATTTCTTCAGGGCGGCAATCAGCAAAGCATAAGCTTTATTCTTTTTGGTAGCTGGTGCCGTATAATAAGAAGTTTCATAATACATTGGATTTACTGCGGCGATATCAACGAAATTTTCAATCTCGATCACCTTGCTTTTCTCCGGCGCAGCGGCTTCAAAATCCGCATCTTCAATAATTACGTATTCATCGTCACATTTGTAGCCTTTAACAATTTTATCATAAGGGACTTCCTTTTTTGTGTTTTCGTTGACCCGTTGAAACTTGATATGCGCATGGTCCCGGCTGTCCAGCATATCCAGGTCCAGCCTTGTTTCCTGAACCGCCGAAAATAATTTAATAGGTATACTTACCAGACCAAAGCCTATAGAACCCGTCCAGATACTTCTCATATTTTCAGTTTTCTGATGTTATGATTTAGGCCATGCGGATGATGGGCTTCAATCTTATCTGCCAACAGATGTAATACTTCTTCCTGTATACTGCCGGGATTTTGGCAAATCTGAAGGAAGTCATGTGCATCCGGCGTAAAGCTGGCGACGTAAGTGCCATTTTCGAACACGCGGTATTTACATTGGCCATCTTCATTGTGCAGGTATTCTCCGACTTCAAAATGATGGACCATTTCGTCCATATTTACCGTAATCGCATAATTCTCCATGTTGTTACAACCCGATGCCTTTGTTATTGTTTACAGATAAGGCACGGGATTTGCAGGTCAATGGTGAAATTTTCCACAAATGAGCGTCCTTAAATTCAACGACTTAGGATATTACCAGAAAATGGAGAAGATACTTAAAGGTAATTTCCTGGCTGAGCGGCATACTGATGATTATTATATCAATCTATACGATGTAGACGGCTATTATGTTGAAGTATTTTTCCATCATTCAACCCATCTTATTACGCATTTTCGCGCCTCCATCCAGACCTCCATGGCCTTGCCTTACCTGGAAAATATTGATGTCCTCGTTTGAACGCAAACAAATAAATCAGGCGGTGTCCTACTTAACAATTAAATTATATACTGGTTACTACATCCACGGTTGAATTAACACGTACTAAACGGAACAAAACTTCCTATAAAAATTGAACCTTTTTTCTATAAAGAAGACGGTCAAACGCAGTATACCGGTGCCTATTAACTGCATGCCTATCTGTCACAAGATTCTGCAGCATCTTATTTGAACGGCAATCATGATCAAACCATAGATATAGGCATCTTCGCACATAAGCAGGATGACAAATATGAATGGGCTTATTTGGGAGATTTTTTAGATGAAGATGAGCAATCACAAATTGCCGGACACATTCAAAATTCTGAACAACAATAAAAAAAGTAGATTTTATATATAGGCCTATTACGTTAGTGGATAAGCGATTTCCGATAACCAAGAAAAAGTTATGATTACAGATGATAGGCTGCTATGGAAATCTAAATACAATAACGCCTTGCCTTAATTCGTGCCCTAAATTAATCACCAAATTGTTAAAATATAATTTCTTTTTTAAAACAGGCAACCCAAGCTTCCGTGGCTTTTTTAAATTTGTACAATGACCAGCCCGATCAATATGCAAATCAAACGTGCAGACGGCACCTGGAATATCATCGAAGCAGCACCATTGCTGATTGAAAAAGATTATGATTTAATATCTACAGGCACTTACCAACTTTATCTGGGTTTTCCGGAGTTTGAGCGTAGTGACCCTGAAGCTGAAATTATGCGTGAACGTTACATGCAAAATATGGAATTGATGGGTGAAGATAACCCGGGTTTTCTGGGTGAACTTCATTTTAGCGGCATCGCTTTTTTCGAGTGGAAATACGATGGGCACCAGTTACAGGAAAACGAGGTATGGCAAATCGTCGACTGCATCCAGGATTATGCCGCCGGAATAAAGCAAGATATTAAAAATGGCATAATTCTTCCCAGAAAGGGATTTTCTGAAGATCGGCAGCTCACTTTTAAATATGGCAAAAACGGAATTACAAGCGATATCTGTTTGGAGCAAATGGAAGGTCATTTCGTCGTGTTAATCAATGGAGAACCCATCGCAAAAATTGAATGCATTGAAGATTGGGAAGTAACCGCAATATTTACGATCCGGATTTGTTGGCAGAGATCATGCGCATGATCAGGGCCAATACCTGATCAGACCTCCCACGAGCCACTCCATCCACGCCAATCAAGCTAATCCTTTTGACCTTACTTAATACGTTATAAAGGGTTTTGTTAAACGGATTATCATGCATGTTCTGAAAAAGCGCGTCCATTTCTTTTTGATGCCTTCTTACCAATTTTCGGCACATGACGGGATTCAACAATGCCTGTAGATAAAACAAGGCAGCGACGGTTCTTCGCGGCATCGGCCCACATCGAACGCGTACCATCCTCTTTCATAAACAAGTTCTCGGATTTAAAGTTCAGCGTCGTGTACTTCAGTCGAAATAAATCGCGTCGGCACGCGTCTTAACAAAACCTGGCACATAACCCCATTCGGCCTGCACAATATCAAAATCATTTCCGTCTGCAGACGGAACAAGTATCGCGCAGGGCGAAAATTAAACCCGTTATGAACGCCAGTAGTTAGGAAGTTATACCGGCGAACCTCTTTTTCGAGGTTTTTTAATCGAATAAACTCAGTACGGGTAACTTTTTGTCCGTTATAATAACATATGGCTCTTTGTGATTTCTAATATAATCGGCAATAAGCCTGCCAATTTCCTCCGCCAGTTCCTGCCGTCCTTCCGGCATAGATGTCCAGAATTTTTTGTCATTAGAATCATGTGCAATGGTGATGATTAGCGGCTTAATTGATGCGTCGGAAAATTCCGCGGAAAATACCCTGCCATTGCGAAGATTGTGTTCCGCTACCTCAACCGGCAAATCCTTATAGCTGATCTTAAATTGCTGTTTAACTGACATGGCAGGTTAGCTCATTTAACTACGCACAAATATGCTAATTATATTAGTACATCTTTAAAAAAGATTAATATTTCCTTACTAAGCAAGATTCTTGTAAATTTAAATCATCGATTGATATATACATAAAGGATTATGGCTGTAAAAAAGAAATGGCACAAGCCGGAAGTTATCATAATTGCCGCAGATACTGTGAATGGCGGAGGAAATAATCCCACTTTTACCGAGGGTGGATCTTTGCATATTATAAATAAATACGATCCCAATCATATCCCGATCCCGGTCAGTGGCGCCACTTTCAATCGCTACATTTCATAGCTACAGATTTATTGAGAAATAATTTTCTATAATTCGATAAGATTTTTGATGATCTATGGAGAAAAAAAACTACTACACCTAAGAAAGTGTGGCAAAGACCAGAGGTCATCCTCATTAGCAGAGACAATATTAGCAGGGGCCTATTAACCTCATTTTATGAAAGGGGAAGCAGTCATATTACCGCGAAGACCCCAAACCTGACAAAATTCCGGAGAAGATGATCGATGTGCTTTCGAAAGCTATCGAAAAAGTTCTTACAGCCGCAGAAAATCACATTTTTAAAAACTTCCCTGATACCATTACCGAGAAGGAGCGTGATTTTCTTCAGGTCCACCGGCCCAAACATGACCTTACACCTTCCGGTGAGCCTATCCTAAAAGCTGAAATCGATAAACGCAAAACCTATTATACCGGAGGACAGCAACTTTTCGAATAACTGTTTTACGAACATATATAATACCCTGATTTTTAAAGTGATTTAGGATTGAATTATTCTTGCCATAATAAACGCCATTCATTAATAATCCCTTCCCAAACATTTACACTTTGGTTCGCGTTCCAAATCCTTAATTCCTGATCGAGAAATTTATGCAGTTTACTTACACCCACCTCATGGTAAGTAAAAAAAGATGTGATTCCATTTTCTACTAACCAGTCTTCCTGGTAACCTTGTGCGGTTAAGGGGTGAATGTAAACGTCATCATCCCATTCATTGTTAAAACCGAATACAAATCCTGAAACTTCTTTTTTTGAATCTTTATCAATCTGTTCATCCAAAACACTTGTTAAACGAAAATAAGCGGCAGGATAATGTCCGCCATCGGCATACAAAAGTTCTATTTTTGAAAGCCTCCTGCTATTTAATGCTAAAACATTTTCTGTAAGCAGTTTAATTAACTTCAGCCATTGCTGCTCACTTATACTCCTGAGTGGATTATATTTTTTAGTTTGAGTTCCCATGGTTTCAATTTTAGAAAGAAACAGGTCAGCAATTGACCTGTTTCAGGATTTGTTTAAACATGGACCTTGGCTTTACGTGATTGCTCTTTTACAGCAGCATCCTCCTTGTGCTGCTCACCTGCTTTAATGCGGTTGTTCGTTTTAGTTTCGGGCTGCAGTAATACCTCCCGTTTAAGCTTTTTCATCTTGTCATCAAAAAGGTCAATGGTCTTAAATTGAGGATTTGCGGCAATAAAATATTTGAATTGATTGCCGTCTTCTGTTACGGTGATTTGTTGGGTATTGCCTTTCTTCAAAGAGTACATCAATTCTTCTTTCGCTTTTGGGTCCTGCAGTTCTTTGATACCCTTTCCGGCAATTACCTTTTCGAGATCGAAGCCGTAATTTTCGTGGTAATGTTTGATTTTTTTATTGCCGTTATCGGTCAGGTTCTTATCATCCAGCGTCAACCAGGCCTGGTATTTTTGCCCCTCTAAATTGTAAAGCTGTTTGTGAACGGCGCGGCCCTCCATCAGGTTGAAGGCTTCTTTGGCTGTTATGCCGCTTCCTTTATTAATAAAAAACGTTTGGTCGATATTTTTTGCCGGATCATCTTTATGGTTGATGGTTGCATCGTATTTGTTAAAAAAATACATGTCCTGGTTATCGCCAGCCTTAAAATGCAAAGTATAGTCAACCGTTTTCTGGTTAAACTGATGCTGAACGCCTAAAGTAAATTCTTTTTCCTTCGCATTCATTGCTTTGTCCAAATGTGCATTCAGGGTATCCCCAAAGCCGAGGTTGAACAAGCTTTTTTTCAAAAATTCAGCATTTTGAGTGTTCATAACTTAAAGATTAAAAATGAAATAAATGGTTAATTAAAGTTTATTAGCAGCTACTGAAGCATTTCCCGGTTGCTGCTTTGCCGGGGCAATTGTCTTTAAATCTTCCAGATCCTTTTGTGTGATTTGCAGGTAAATGTGGCGGTTACCGTTTCGCTCATATAATTCAACGTTTAGCGCCTGGTCTTCAGAAAGAGAAAAACGGTGGAAGCCAAAAATTTTTGCAATCTCCCGTTTATGGGCGATTGAAGTCTTTTTATGGAGTGTGGTAATTAACGGCACAATCTCCTGTTCGTGTGTTGCCATCCGCGCAACCGTTTTCAAATCCCTGATATAAAAGCGTACGAAATCAATTTCATAAGGCAGATTGGATTTGTTGCGAACATCCAGCCTAAAGAAAATCCGGTTACCGGCAAGAGATAGTTTATCAACCCAGGCTTTTACACCTCCGGTTTTTTCATGGTCTATCACATCTCTACGTTTACCTTCGGCTAATTTGTTAATAACTGCACTATAATTAAAACCGGCAGTTTTGATAGCTCTAACTGGCATTGGCGCTCCGTTAACTTCAATTCGTCTTCCTGCACGGCCGCAGGAAAATTCAACCGGAATGTGATAGATTTTTGCAGTGCTAACTTCCTGCACATCAATACAGGCCGGTGAAAAAACTGTAGTAAATGCTTTAATTGTAATCAAGGTATTTTCCTTTTGGTCAACATCGAGATCCGGCGTTGACCTGCTGATCATTTTAACAGTGGAGTTAAAGAACAAAGCTGTCGTTTTATCACGGCTCACGTAAGCCGTATCCTGCGCGTAGGCAACTGTTCCCCAGGCACCAAGAATGAAAATAATGAATGATGTCCTCATGGTATTTCGTTTAATTGTCTCGGTCGTTACTGTCTTTTAAAAGGACTTCGTAACCGGCCTTTACTTTAACTTTGATCTGCTTCACCTTGTGGTTGAATAAGCCTTTAGCGGCTTCAACCCCTGCGCTGGCGGCCTGTGTGCCAACGGACTGATCCATTGACATAAGTTGCATAGATTGAACAGCATCGCCCACGCCATTTTTTGCAGCATCCCTTCCAATAGAACCAGGAACATACAAGCCTTCCATTCCGTCAAGGTCATAAACTGCGAGGGCGACCGGCAGAATGTTATTGAGATAGCGAATACTTTCAATTTTAATTTCCAAACGTTCATTATTGAGAGCGCAGGTGCCATATACAAAACTCCCCTTTGGTATCATTTTGCCATTTACATAAATACCATCCAACAACCTTAATTTAATAACCGCGCCGGTTACCAATGTCTGATCTTCATGTACAACTGCCTGAATCGTATTGCCTGCTGTTTCAGCTGTATTCGCAGTTCGATGTTTTTTTGACTTGCCACCGCCGTCGTAGGAAGCGTAGCTAACCTTCATTTTATCAGTTGCGGAATTATCGTCGTCATCATCATTTGCAGCCATTATCGCATAAACACGCCCGTGATTTTTCAGGGATTCGTTACGCAGTCTATTATTGGCGTTGCCGGGATTTTGTATTTCATTAATTTGTTGAAGCATTTGGGTTAGCTGTTTCATTTCAGGGTCGTTGCCGCCGCCGTTGCCGTTCATGGCTTTCATCATTAATTCCAGTCTTTTTACATCGGCAGCAGATTGAGGTGCTGCTGCACCGCTGCCATAGTTCGTTGGTTCCGGCTGGTTGATCTGCTGATTGATAGCAGCAAGCTTTGCCTGAATTTTGGCTTCATTAGTATCCGCTACAGTTGGTCCGCCTGTGAGGTTAGTGGTTGAAGGCTGCGTAGCAGAATCAATATGCCCGGCTTTCGCTGCGTCCAGTCCCATGGATTTAACGAAACTTTCACTAACACCGCTATTAGCTGAATTTGCGGAATCCGTTTTAACAGTTTGATAAACGCCCATTTTGTCCTGGGCTTTTTGATCCTTAAACTGCGCTTGCGGTAATGTGGCATTTAATCCCTGCGCATTAGAATTTTCAAAGGCTGACGCGGATTGTTTACCGCCACCCAATGCCCAAAATGCCATCGTTAAAAATGGAATAATAAGCAGGGGCATAATGACTAAAAATTTGCGCTCCTTCAAAAATTCAGGAGTATGCTGCGGCAATTGACCGCTGTTTAATACTGCATTCATGGTTTACTTTTTTTAGTTAATGAATCTGTTAATTGACGTTTGATAAATTGGGGATCGGGAAATTCCGAAGCCTGGCCGATATGGGCAGAGGTATAATTTTGTGATAATTTGGGTATAGTATAGAAGCTGCAGAATGAACTGCTGATTAATATGATAGCAGTTAACAACCCGATTGCGATTGTTATCTGTTTCTTTTGACGAATAGAATAAGTGTTAAACCAACTGTTAAGCCAGGTCGCAAATCGTACTTGAAAATTGATAATCTGCTTTGCCAGCGAAGCCGCAACCTTGTCGCTTAATTGTGCTGACCTTTTACTATTAGATAATATCATAGCTTTAATGTTGAATAGTAATGTCCCTGTTTGCTAATGTTTCCCAATGCAGGATTAAAAAACCATGCGGGTTATTGTCCGACCTGGCTACATTGCGCAAATATCCCTGAGTGATCAGGCTGCGGTTCGCCGTGGAAGTGGAACGGATCAGCTTTTGCGTGGCGAAGCATTTAAAGTAATAAGGATATTGGTTTATATCCACTTGAATACTGTCCACGGTAACCTGTTGGCTGATATTGCCGGAAATCAGATTGTTGTAATAGCTTTTTTCCTTTAAATCGTTGTATTGATTTCTGGCACTTTCATCAGCCAGGTATAAGGCCTTGCCTATATTGGCATTTATTACTTTTTCATCAGGGTCAAGGGTAAAAAAATAATGATGAAACATTCGGATATGATCTCTGGCCTCTACCGGTATGTTGTCTTTCCGGTCGGCTGCAAAAGCCTCTAACGCCTTGCCGTTAGTCAGAACGTAAATATGGCTTCCTGCAATGCTTGCTGCCTGATAACTTTTATAAAGTGCAAAACATGATATAATGGTGCAAGCTGATATCAAAAAATAGCTGAATAGCTTGATGTGCTTAAAGGCTGTTTCAATGTTTTTGAGATGTGTAAACATGATTATTAAATTTTGGGTAAATAATTAGGCTTGTTGTGGATCTATCTTGCTTGCCCGTCCGTTATTAGGGTTGCTGCCTTTGTCCTGAAAATATGGCTTTGATACGGCGCTGTCGGCCATGCTCATACTGGTGTTGGATTTTTGATTGCCGAATGTATCAGCGGCCATACTGCTGCCTCCTGAAGCTGCACCGACGACAGACTGGCTTGTACTGCTGACGATCCTGTTTACCTTTTGAAGCAGACCATTGCCGCCACCCGCATTTACAATGTAATTGGTTACACTCGGTACGGTAAAATATCCGATGATACCTATAATTAAAAAGATGAGATAGGCAGTGTCGGTTGAACTAAAGAAAGTGTCACCAGCACTTTGGACCTGGGTAATGTCGAGTTTAAGCATGTTTTCCTGCACCTTACCGATGATTGCACCGAATATATTTGCTACCGGAAGCCAAAGAAATACATTGATGTATTTGGCCAGCCACACCGTCAAGGTGTGCTGAAAACCATCGAAGACTGCCAAGCCAAATACGATGGGCCCCAATATGGCAAGAATGATCAAGTAGAATGTTCGAATTGTATTGATACACAAGGCCGCTGCTTCGTACAACACCTGCAATACTTCCGACATCCATTGCTTAGCTGAATTGCGAAAATTGTAAGAAGCCTTGGACATGGCGAATTTCATATCATTGCCTACGCTGGCAAGTATACCTTCTTTACTGCCATATTGATCGTCAGGATGGGTATATTTGTACCATTTATCTCTATCGCCATCGCCATCAGCACCAACATACATTTGCCAGGTGTCTGTCTTTTCTACCGCCGCTTCTTTTGCTTTTAATAAGGCTGCAATGGCGGCATCAGAATTTTGCACCATACCGCCGGTGGCGCTTACAGTGGGCGACATGATACCATTGATAATAGCAATTACTGTGGGAAATAAAAGAATTGCTAAACCCAATGCAAAGGGGCGCATTAGGGGATAAAAATCTATCGACTCTGCGCTGGCTATTTGTCGCCATACACGGCTTCCTATATAAAAAAGTGCACCAAATCCGGCGACTGCCCGGCCCACACCAATGAGTTGACTACACATGGGCAGCATATCGTTATAAACGCCATTCAAAGTTCCCTGCAAGCCCTGAATATCTGTGGCAAGTCCGTCTGCTTTGGAAAATAAAGGAAAAGCTATCCCCGTTACCGCAAGAATTGCGGTTAAATAAATCTTCTTTTTCATCTTAATATTTGTTTTTAAGAGGTGATGAAGCTTCCATAAATGGAGGTTTCATAAAATTGGGATTAGTTATTTATACCATAGAACTGTTTCACCGTTCGGGTATCGCCTATATCCTTGCTGCGCTGAATATTTAACAAAACGCCTTGCCGATTGAAGTGCCGGAGAAACTGCAGTTTATCTGAACTGCTGGCATAGATGCGGTCAATCGCCCGCATTCTTTCATCGTCGGACATTCGCAGTTTACCTGCGGTAAGCACATTAGTCAGATCGTCCAGATTTTGAAGGCTTTGATTGACAAGCTGTGTATATACATTACTGATGTAGTTCAATTCACTTGCACTAAATGAGCCGCTTTGCTGAAATTGCTTATAGGCGCTTTTATACTCGCTAATCAAACTGACCTGCTGGGAAATTATTTCGGCTACTCTGCCGTAATTTTTTACAGTGGGGTTTATGGAAAGCAAGCCATTCAGGTAAACGCTATGCAGGTCAAAATTACCTTTGGAAAGTTGGGATATACTGCCATAGCCTTCCTGATAGATCTGGTAACCCGCTTTCATGTCGCTTAATATGCCTTTTAACTGGGTTAGTTTTTCAATGTCCAAGATTAGTTGCTGCATTTCCTGAACCTGTCCGCTGGCAATCTTTGCCGTACCCAGGCAAAAGAAAAACACCAGTATAATTACGATCTGCTTGATTTGCCTTTTCATAATTTCTTTACTTATTGAATCCCGTAAATCTTCTTTTCGGAGATCACATTATTATTTTCCTGTACACGCTGCGCCTCATAAACTTTCACATGGTCAGTAAATGCAGAGGCAAAACGGTAATTATTTTGCATAGCGGAATGAATTACTCCGATGTGTTTCAACCGTTCTTCGTCACTCATCTTTAGTTTGCTGTCGGTAACCACATTTTGTAACTCGGTAATCTGTTGATCACAATCTTTAAATAAAGCGGCTTTAACCTGTATGATATATTTTCGCTCAACATCGTTAAGATTCGCAGTTTTGTCAAGGGTGTTCATGCGTACAAGAATATCTTTCTGCCATTGCAGTATATCATTTACCTGTTTAGTATTCCTTACTACAGGGCTAACATTATTTAGATTGTTGTAATATATTGTGTGTAACCCATTTTCTGATTTCAGCGAACCTGTAATTGACCCCAGGCCGTTATGAGCGATATTATTACCAACTTTGTAGTAAGCGGCGTAAACCTGTAAAGCGGCTACCTGCTGTAAAAGATATTTCTTTTGGGTACTTTTTTGCTGAAACCACTTGGCAAAGGTTTGCGCCCTGACTGTTGTTGCCAATGCAGAGGCAGCAACTGTCATTGCAGTAAAGGCCAGCAACTTCTTGCTTTTGCGCCGAATCTCGTCCGCCCGTATCTTTATTCGATTAATTGATTCCATAAAGCTTTTTAATTGATTGTGTATCGCTTAAATCTTTACTGCGTTGCAGGCTCAATTGTATGCCTTGATTATTGAATTGGTGCAAGTCATTATAGTTCTCATCCAAATGGTCACTGGCCTTGTTGATCAATTCTAAACGTTGTTCATCCGTCATTTGCGTTTTTGCAGGACTAACAACGAGCATGATCTCATCGAGGTTTTTCACACTCGCGTCTAAAATGCCGGTATAAACCTGTTGCATATAACTCAACTCCTGCGGGTTGAAATGATTGTCCTGCCGAAACAGGTTCCAGGCTTGTTTATACTCGCTTACCAAAGCCGCTTGTTTTAAAGTAATATCCTTTATGCGCTGATATTTAGAAATAGTGGCTTTAATGTTCCCTAATTCTGTATAGTAGCTACTGTACAATTGCTTCTGCTGCTCTGTCCAGCCCGAAATTTCAGTTAGCCGGGTTTTTGACATTTGATTTTCAATGACTTTTTGTGCGTTTTGCAGCCATATTGTTTTATTCTGCATTCGCTGTACTTTAAGGTCTATTGCCTTAATTACTTTGGTTACTGTAAGTTTTATTACTTCGCCAATCACGAATTGTGCTTTTGCCTTTTGCGAGGGTAATGTGATTGCAAGTAATACTATCAATGACACTATTTTTACAAGTAAATTTTTCATAAAAGCCTCCCATATCCCTGTTTATTTACAGGAATTACTTAGTGATATGTAGGAAATGTTATTTGATTTTTTGGTAGGTAGAATTTTTGAGCACCAAAGTTTTGTTGTTATCCTTAAACTGAATTTGTCTGCCCAAATCAGTTTCAGATAATAGCTGCTTATCTTCATTCCAATTTGCAACCCAAGATGTCTTTTTAAATTCCTTTAGCATGATGACACCGTTACGTATTTTTTGAAATCCAGAGTTGTTTTGGATGTTATATGTGTTAGCGCTTTTGTGGTCTGCGGAAACAATTAGGGTATCGTAATCAATTGCATATTCACCTTTTGTTTGCAAAACGTAAGTACCAGAAAAGTCCTGAGTTGTACTCTTACTTTTACATCGAGTAAATAATATGGCAAGCAATACGATTAAAAATGTTAAGGCTTTCATAATTATGGGTTTTAGTTTATGCTGCTTGTTCTAATTCTTCTCTAACGATCGCGGCTATCGCAAGCTTAACACTGCCTAATTTTTTTGTGTAGGCATGAACTTTTGCTTTTTCCGATGATTCTGTAGTATAGGTCCAGTACTCTTCGCGGCTTACTTCGGTGCGATAAACTTTTGATAACTGGCCATTTAAGCTGATAAAAACTTCTTTGTATTTCAGGCTTTCATCATTGTTGCGGTTCATGCTCATAATGAGCGCCGTTTCTTTATCCGTAATACCTAATAGCTGCTGTATTTTAGGAAAGTCATTCTGATATTTTCGCTGGTCCAATAAGATCTTGCAATCACTATTATTAATAATAGCCTGCTTAACGACTGGCGAACTGATAATATCTTCGATGTCCTGGGTAACCACCAATGCTTCACCGAAATATTTACGGACGGTTTTAAAGAGATATTTAATGTACTCCGCCATACCTTCCCGCGCGATTGCTTTCCATGCCTCTTCTATCAGGATCATCTTCCGGGTATCCTTGGCAAGCTTGCGCATTTTAGAAACGAATGTTTCCATAATAATGAGCGTAACAACCGGAAATAAAATTGGATGATCTTTAATATTGTCTAATTCGAAGACAATAAAACGCTTTTGCAAAAGGTCGAGATTTTCTTTTGCATTCAGCAAGCAGGCATATTCACCACCTTTATAGTATGGCTTCAATACGAATAACATGTTATCTATATCAAAACGTTCATCTTTCACTTTTGATTGCTTCATAGATTCATAAAAGTCCCCCTTCAAAAAATCGTAAAAGCTGTCAAAGCAAGGGAAAATTTCAGGATGGCTTTTTAGTTTTTCGTAATAATGGTATAAAGCATCTGATATCGCCACATATTCAGACCGTTGTACACCCTCGTCCTCTTTCTTCCATAGCGCTAAAATCATGGCTTTTATGCTTTCCCTTTTTTCAGTATCTAAAACGTCGCCGTCTGCTATGTAAAATGGATTAAAGCTAATGGGCTCATCTTCGGTGTAAGTGAAGTAATAACCGTCAACAAAATCACAAAGTCCCTGGTAACTATGTCCAACGTCAACCAAAACCACGTGCGCCCCCTGTTCGAAATAGCTTCTTAACAAATGATTTGTGAAGAACGATTTACCACTGCCTGAAGGACCTAATATAAATTTATTGCGGTTAGTAGTAATTCCCTTAGTCATCGGGTCATCGCTAATATCCACATGAACGGGCTTACCGGATAAGCGGTCGCCTAAACGAATGCCGAAAGGGCTTATGCTCGATTGATAATTCGTTTCCAGGTTTAAGAAACAGCTAGCCTGCTCTACAAACGTATCGAAGGTATCGTTCATCGGAAATGCTGCCTCATTACCGGGTAATCCAGCCCACCAAATTTGCGCGGCCCCGTCGGTTTCCTGTTTGGGTTGTGCATCCATTTGAGCCAACGATGAACTAACCTTATTTTTGAGGTCTTTTAAGAACGCAAGGTTATCGGTCCAGGCTAGCACATTAAAATGCGCTTTTACCGGTAACCGCTGCTGGCTTATCGCCTCGTTTAAAAAATCGTGCGTAGCATCCCGGCCAATGGCATTTTCCCGTGAATATGCTGAGAGAGATTGCAAGCGTAATTTCTTTGCTTCCAGTTTTTTGATCGTTTGCGGGCTGTCACCAATAAAGATATACTGGTTGTATAAATGATTGCATTTTAACAAGGCGCCTATCGGCGTTGCAAAGCCGGTACTAAACTTAGTTTTATCCGTACTATATTTATCATAAGTAATTCTCGGGCCACATAAGGGTGGCAAGTTTTCTGCATCGCTTAAAGTATAAAGCTGGCAATGGTTATCACCGATCCTGATCTCATCCTGAATATGTATATCCTTAATTACTGGCGCTTCGTTTTGATTCAGCAAAAAACAATACTGCTCCAAAACACCTGACTGGTTTAACGTTCCGGCTAACTCATCGTCATTCAGCTGTGTAAGTGTTATCAAACCACTATCCAATAACAGCCTAACAAACTGGCCGGCACTATCCTGAAAGTCCATGAATAATTCGTCGCAGGTAGTTTGTACCGGCACAATGCGTTTACGCATTAATGAACTTACTGCACTTGAATATTGTTTAAACTTATCGGGCCTTTTGGTTAAAAAGATATGGCAGTGATGATGCAGAAACTCACGTTCATGAAAATAGCGCTCACTGGAGTGAGACAAGAAAGTTTTAACTTGCTGACTTCCTTCTTTAGCAAAGACAGCTTCATATTGATCGTTGATAAACCAATCCTGCTTATGGAATACCGTGTTTTTAGGAAGTAATCTTAACGCTTTTATTATTACCTCGTGAAAAGCCAGATATTCGTCATTTGACAGGGTAAAAATTTCAGGGAGGTTCACTTTATAGCCAATGGTGAGATCGCCGTTTGCGGAGACCATGCAGTTATGCTCCACTTTATATACAGGAAATACCTGCTCTGCTTTGCTGTGTGATGCCATGATTATTTCTTTAGTTGTAAAAAGATATTTCGTGTAGTGAACTTCAAATGCCCGGGCAAGTATCTTTTGGCTGCTTTCTTCATTAATCCGTGTTCGCCGTATTTATGGCTCAATTTGAATACCTGATAAAAAAGAGCGCTGCCTAACACGGAGATAATTATGATGCATGAAATTACCGGCACACCCACGATATACATAATAGCAAACCCAATCAGCAATAATACAAGGCCTGCCGCCAGGTAGCCGATATATTGTCCTATCAAACCTTTAAACTCTATTGGCTTGTTAATTCCCTTATTGATCTGATATAATGCCATGATATAAATTTATACGCCGAAGAATGATTTCAATACCGTGGCTACTACCACTAAAAATATACAACTGCCGAACCAGCTTGAAGCTACTTTGCCGGTATCATGTTCGCCGTCATTCCATTTTTTGAATACTTTGATTGCGCCTACAAGGCCCATTATCGCACCAATAGCATACATTAGGCTTGTACCTGTGGAAAAATAACTTTTGACCTGACTGGTAGCGGCGGTAATACCTGAATTACCATCCTGCGCATATAGGCCAAGGCTAATTATCAATAAGGTAATCGTTGCGATGAAGTGCCTTAAAAAAATTGCCGCTATTAAACCGATTTCTTTTTTTTGAGATTTCATAATGTTGAATTTGATGTGAACGGATAATCTTCCTATGTCCAGGTATTTTGAAAGTCTGATAGGGCAATTGTGAATTTTAATTTGTCTTTGGAAATTTCCACTATTCGACTTAGTACGGCCGGTAGATCTATTTGCTCCTCAAAACTTTTATAAGAGCCTACCAAAATTCCTACGAGTATTACAATTCCTGCTTGTCGTCGACGTCCCTAAATGCTTCAATCAGGGTACCTGCTTCAGAAACTAATTCTGAAGAGGGGTCAGTGTGTATACTAGTCTCACGAATTAAGCCGGTGATCTCTTCTTTGGGATCATCAGGTAAAACATCTGCAAAGGGTAAGTTTTGTGTTTCGCCAATAGTTACGCCAATATCAGGTTTTACCTGACCCATAACGGAAATATTAGGAGATTGGGCAGTTGAAAATATCCCAGCGGTTTGTGGCTTGCGGTTAAATAGATGTTCTATTTCTTTTTGAAAATACCTGAGAACGACATACAGATAATAAGAAATAGTAATGATTACAACAGCTATGAGATAGTGCTGCCAGGAAATTGAGGACAACATAATACTTTACTTTAATCCTCACCGCACCATGCGGCGATTGTGGAAGCAAAGGTTGGAGAAGCAAAAAATAATATTTCACACCTTATACATGAGGTAGGTGTTTTTTTAAGATCAAATACATTATTTGAATCAATTGTGGTCAGGGCAATACATGCTAGGAATAGCTGGCCATATTATAGCACAATATCATTCGGATAATTATATTTGTAGCAATATATGAATTCCAGATACCCCTTTACCCCAGTTGTTAGCTGCCTGTTTATAATTACAATAATATTGTTTTTCTCCCCGCATTATGTTAATGCGCAAAGCGTCAACAAAACAGATGCTCGTGAAATTGTCGAAAAACTTACGGCTGCGCTGATTGAGCGTTACCCCTTTCCGGAGATTTCAATACAATACCAAAATGCGTTGTTGAAAAATGAACGCGATGGAAAATATCTTAACCTGACAGAACAAAGATTAGCCGAACAATTAACCGCAGATTTGCAACAAGTCCACAGAGATGTACACCTCCACGTCTTGCAGAACGAGTCTCAATATAAAAACCTAACCTCACCGGCTTATGCAGCAAACAACAGCGGATCAGAACTTGAGCAATTACAAAGGCAGAATTATGGATTTAGAAACGTGGATCTTGACCCTTTATCGTCTGTAGCTTATATTAACATCCCGGGTGGGTTTTACGCAACGCAGGAAGCGTTTGATATAGCAGCGGCTGCGATGAATATGGCTGCCTACAGCAAATACATAATTGTAGACATACGGGCAAACGGAGGCGGAAGTGGCCAGATGGGGCGCTTTTTAGCTTCTTACTTTTATAATGCGGGCGATGAGCAATTTTATTTAAACGGCTTTTATAAAGACAGATCCAGGGATGAGCAAGAATGGACATACGCTTATGTACCAGGGAAAAGAAATCCTGCAGCAAAGGTTTATATACTTATTGGCCCAGGTACGGGTTCAGCTGCCGAAGGCTTTGCTTACGCAATGCAGAAGCTGCATCGCGCTACTGTTGTAGGTGAGGCATCAGCAGGAGCGGGTATTGCTGGTTCATTTGTGCCTTTAAAGGACAATCTTATTGTGTTCTTGCCTTTTAAAATGGTAGTTGGACCTAATTCGCAAGTAGGCTGGGAAGGCACCGGCGTATTGCCCGATTCTGTAACCACAGGAAAAGATGCCTTGGCTGAAACCCGGCGGTTCATTTGGCAGGATATTTTAAATAAATCTGCAGATTCAATATTAAAAGCTTCGGTTCAATGGCAGTTAGAGGATAGCAAAATCAATCCAAATGATAAGATCGCAAAGTGCTATCAAGAAATTGCAGGTAAATACGATGATACTCATCTGGTGGTTAGTCATCAAGGGAAACTTTTTTGGCAAATCCATGAGCCCGGTAAGCCAATTCGGGAATTCGAGATGTTGGAAGTAAAGCCCGATGTTTTTACGGTTATTGATCTAAATAAGTCTTATGGCACGAATAGTACCCGAGTTTATATTCAACGTAAGGCAAGCGGTAGACTTAACAAGCTAACCGAGAAAATCCTTTTACCTAATGGTTCCATTTATACAGATCCCAGAAATTTTCAGCAGCGATAACTAAAGGTTGATTAAGGGGTATGAGGTTTAATAGATCCGTAATAGAAAAACCAACAGTACCGGAGTTGGCGGCAAACCAAATACTAAAAATCCCCCCTGCATTAGCCATGTATGATACATGTTCATCAGGGCTATATAAAAGACCAGGTGACGCCGGCCGAATGAGGTTTTCCTCCTAACTTAAGACAATACTAACGACTTGTTTAATTCCGCCTTAAATGCGTCCTCCTTTTTACACCCGCTCATTACTATTAGAAGCATGAGCAACCTAGTGGTTGAATTCCTGATAACATTTAACCACAAACCAGGTTCGCAAATCATGACCTTTTCATTTGGCACAGGTAAGTATACCCGTAATACCCGCTAGGTTACTTTTTCGTTTATATGTTAGAGCTTGCTTTTTGCTTTTAAGACATTTTTTAGTTTGATGAATTTGATTTAAATTTCAATATTGCCAAAGCTTCGCAGTATATGATTACCCAATTTGAACCGAAGAATAATTATAGTTTTTATTTTTTACAATGCTGAAATCTGACACGCAATCGTAACAATCAGCCATAATTCTCGGTTCAGCAATCCTAAATTATAGGCATTACCCCCGCCCCCACCAAAAAAATAAGGCGGATTTCAACATCCGGTAAGATTCGATGGAGTGTGCAGGAACTCTGAAAGAACTACTTACAATGTGGAGAAAAATAATGATTTAACCATACAAAAGTTTCAGAAAGCATTAACCTTGGAAATTCTTGCGTTTTAGTTTCTTCCCAACATCCGCATTATAACCATAGTAATACACTGGTTTCAATTAGTAGAAATAAAACCGAATTGACTAATAATATTTTCTTATATTCTCAATTAAGAAGATTATTAACAGAAATCATGCAAATTTTAACAATTATCTGATTTCAATCTAAAATTCACCTTCAAATCATAGTATTAAACTCAATAAAACCAGTTAAAAAGATATTTCATCATTATAAGGGTAATTTCATGTAAATTTTATACCTATCATACTTTTTTTAGAAGATTTATACATATTTTCAATACAACCTTAATCATCTAGGTTATTAGCGCTATTAAAGTGGCCTATTAACTCTTTATCACAATATGCATAACAGAAATTTGACGCTTCTACTATTAATTTTATTAATTGGCTTAACCAGTTTCGCTACCGCACAGCCTCAGATAAAATTAGACCGTCTGATAATTTCGGTAGAGTCTAACAGCCTTTTAGCGGGCAACACCTTATCTGAACTGTTACCTAAACTTCCCGGCGTCAATCTCAACGAAAAAAATGAACTTGTTATAAACGGTAAAGGCGGCGTATTAATATTAATTGATGGTAAAGGTCAGTATGTTTCTAAAGAACAACAAGCGTCCTTTTTGAATAATATAGTCGCCGAGTCAATTGATAAAATAGAAATTATTTCAAATCCATCCGTCAAATATGACTCAAACGGAGGCGCTGTCATCAATATAATCACTAAAAAGGATAAAATGACCAGCGACGTACACGAAAGTATGGGACAGCAACTTAGCCAGTCAAGGGGGTATCTGGTGTAAATGAGCCGTATGCAAGCATCGGCACTAATTTAAACTATAGAATAGGCAACATTAGAACTTTTGCTTCCATCGATTATTCATTCAAAAAGGATTATCAACAAAACGATAACACTTTGAAATATATTGATCCGGAATTGACCCGTGATCAACTAATAACCTCGTTGGCAAAGTCTTCAACTTTATCCACAAGATTCGGCTTTAATGCTGACCTAAGCAAGACCACAACATTTGACGGCACCTTTTCTTTGTATATTCCTTTATATATAGAGTATAACAGAGGATATGTACAGCAGTTTAGCTCAACAAGCACAGCTATTGATTCGACAATCAATTCGAAAGGAAGCGACAGACTATTGCATAATCATAATAATACAGTGAATCTTCGTTTGAGCCATGTGCTAAACGCTAAGAAAAACGAAGAAATAGCTTTTTTCTTGGATATTAATGATTACAGATTTGAGAATAATTCACTTTTGGCGAGTGCATATGCTGTTGACGGCGGCAACTATAAAAATGAGCTTTTTAACAATATACGCGACTATAAAGTTAGGATATATTCAGTTAAATCGGATTACTCAATTAAAGTCAGCAAACAAGTCGAAATGGACGCCGGTGCCAAAGTGTCTTTCATCAAAAACGAGGATAATTTCGATTACACGATTCAGGATAACAGCCTCAATGACGATCTAACCAAATCTGATTTTAATTACAAGGAAACCGTTTCGGCGGCTTATCTAAACTTTGTTGGTTCAAATAAGAGCTTCGATTACCAATTTGGAGGTCGGTTAGAAAACACTAACTCTGAAGGCATTGCACCATTACTTAACGAGAGCCTTAGTAAAAATTATTTAAATTTTTTCCCTGCCTTTACCATTCAACATAACTTTAAGAGCAAGGTAAAACAGCAACTGGTTTTAAGTTATAACAGGCGTATTATAAGACCTGGATATACTGATTTTAATCCCAATCAGAACCCCACAAACCGATTTACTGATATTACCGGACAACCTGATTTAAAGCCTCAGTTTCTTAACAACTTTGAATTGTCATACAACATATCTAAACTGAGTATTACCGCTTATGACTCTTATAAAAAGAATCTGAAAGAGGTAGTACCCCAATCAAGTGATCAAGGGCTCGTTCAAAAAAACCAGATCACCAGTTACTCCTTTGAAAACGATGCTGGCATCAATATAAATTTCCCTTTAACCTTTTTTAAATGGTGGAGTTGTTCCAACACTTTAACCGCATCAAATACGGAAACGAAATTATTGGATAACACTTCGATAAATTATTTCAATTACAATGTGAGTTCGTTCCAATCCTTTTCCATAGATAAAAGGAACAAGTTCGATTTACGAATATTCTATCGTCCAAAATCCCAAATAAACTATGGTGATATGTATGAAGTTACCAGCTTAACAGCAGGTTATCGGACATCTATACTTAACGATAAACTTATCATAACTGCTAACATCAATGACATTTTGGGGCGTAACAAATTAAGCTATTATCAAGATTTTGGCCCAACATATTTGAGCCAAATTGCGCTCAGGAATGACCGGTATTTTCGAATTGGACTCAGGTATAATTTCCTAACCGGAAATAAATTTTCAATCAGAAACAAAAGGACTAAAAATGACACATCTGAAATCAGAGTGAATTAATCCAATTGCTTCAGAACTGTCATTGCTAAGCACCTCATTTTTTGCTACAACAACTTATAATAAACTCAGATCATGACAAGATGAAAAAAATTCAGAACCTGTTAATAATCTGGAAAGATTAGCACAAATAAACCCAATGGGCGTAATTGACCTTTCTGAAAAACGCGCAAAGTATATCAGAGGAGGAGATGGCGTTTTGCATAACTCTGTGTGCACAGGAAAAAATGATAATTGTGTAGACGAAATGTGCGACGGTGGTAGCACGAATCACGACTGCTCTCAATAATCAATAATGCTTAAATCTATGATTTCTTTTAATTAACAAGTCGCTAAACCGGATGGTACAAACCTAAAATATGAATACCAGACGTAAAAGTTTGATCAGGTAGCTGATATGCTGGTTGGCATCCGCGCCATCCTGTTTGATTTTGCGAAGAATAGCGGTAAAAAACAAGATAAAGCAAGCAATGGTAATTCCAAATAGATCGCCTTTTTCGATAATAAGTTTTAGGATGTCGGACAACATGCTCAAATCTAAAAAATCGCTTTTATATTTAAAATGTAACCCGTTATATACCCTTTAGTTTATCCTGATCACTATGTTTCCATTTTCTTGACTTCGTTTTTCCCGCTTATTCAATATGTGTTTCAGGCCCAGTTGGGTGGCGTTAAAGCCTTATCAGTACGGTCTGATTTGTCATGTCGAAAACTCATTTGCACTGTCAATCCATAATTTTTTAGTTTAAAATTTTCCATTCGCTGTAAGGGTGGCATTTAATCGAGTTGTCTCAAATCCAATATTTCAATATTTTTCAAACAACTTATTTATGAAAAAAAAACTTTTCATTCCCCTAATTCTAATTTTAATGAACACTTCTTTTGCGCATGCCCAAAACGAGCCATGGCGATGGAATATTGGTGTAACAGGCGGTGAAGCCAGTTCAAAAACATTCGGTTCAAGACTCGGAGTTGATATAGGCCTGGAAAAAAAATTAGCCGGTCCTATCTCTGCTACCATGGGTGTTGGATTTACGCATTTATTTGAAAAAAGTATTTATGGCCTGGTTGATTATTCGGCCCCCTACGGAGAATCTTACAATGCTTTTCCGGTTAAGGCCGGCTTGAAACTATCGGTATCAAAAAGCATATATCTGGGGGCAGACGCGGGCGTCGCATTGAGTTCGAAGCGTTATGGAAATTCCTTTATATGGTCTCCATCTGTAGGATTTGCACTGGATAATGGCCTGAATTTCAGTCTTCACTATGAAAACATTGAAAGGATCAGGGGAGCCCAAACTATTGGATTAAGGATTGGTTACGGCTTACCTTTTAACAAAAAAAGCTCATCTGACGGCAAACAAGAAATACAATCATGGCAAATGGGTGTTGGCTTTAGTACCGGGGCAGCCTGGAGCGGGGGATTAATGTTAGGCGGTGAAATTTTCGCATATAAACTACTAAATGAGTATTTGGAAGCCGTTTTAACAACTGGATTTTCGCATACGGAAAAACAGCTCAGCTTTTCATGGGACGCTAAAGCCGGGCGCTATTATAATAGAGGTATAGATTTGATACCTTTAAAAGGAGGTTTGCGCTTCTACCCGGGAAATAGCTTCTATTTGAGTGGGGATGCAGGGGCAGCGATCAGTACAAACAGTATCATTAAAAGCGGATTTAATTATACTCCCGGGATGGGTTTGAGATTTCATAACGGACTTGATTTGGGAATTAAATTTGATTTTTACACGAGTCAGGCAATTCCCAATACTGTTGCGGCAAAAATAGGATACCGGTTTAAGCTGTAAACGAACCTATATCAATAGGAAGGAATGTAAATCATCATATCCATTCCTTCTTATTGATTGTGGCAAAATTACGATATAGCAAATTCGGCATGTGAATGAAATAGAGACCATTGAGCATTACCGTAACTACCTGCGATTAAATAGCAACCAGGTACCCGCGTATTCGCAGCAAATCATTGAACCGGCCCCTGCCCGCATTTATACCATTATTGGATATTGCTCAAGAGATTAAGGTTGCGAGATTTGAGTTTTTGATCATACTGAACATGAAACGTAAAATAATCATAACGTGGTTTACTAACGATATATGCTTAAAAGGCACAGCGAACTAACAAATCGTTTATTCGATTACAATACCCCCCGCCAGAATTGATTAACAATGAAATTTAATACATTTGAATGTGCCCTCAACGAAGAAGATAGAAAGAACGGTGATACCAAGTAAAATACGATAGACATCTTCATATCGCATGTTCACGTAAACTCATCATGATTAAGTGAATTATGTGACGGTCTTTGATAATCTGTATATTCTTGCCTGCCTGATTCTTAACATGGACGACTGCAATGAGATTCCTTGTGTATATAACCAAAGTAGTATGCCATTATATGATGAACCTGCCAAAAAACACATATGCTACCATTTAAAATTGTAACCCAATCTAAATGCATATTGTTGCTCGTTACCTAACCCATAAACCTCTTTTTTAACTCCAAGTTCTATTCCGTTATCTAATATAAACCCAGCACAAACACTGTACATAAATGAACTCTTAGCAGAATAATTGCCATCATAAATATCGTGGTTTAGCGAATTGGTTAAAAGGTAAGACCTGGAACTGCTAAATTGCTCCCCAACGGCGCCCTCAATAAAAAACCGCGGTGTTAACCTGTATCGCACCCCCGTTTTAACAGGAATAATATCGTAAGCACTGGCATTGTAATTTTCCTCTTTAAATACCGAGTTTTTGTCTGAATTGGACGGAAATCTATTGTAGCCTGTAGCTATCAGCCCGCTAAGCCCATTTCCAAGGTCCCGGTACAAGGTAACTTCCGCACCTGGTATAAATTGACCGTAGGTAGACAGATCACTGACACCGGCAGTCATAGCGATACTTGTTGACCAGGCTTTTGAATGATCGACAGGCCTATCTAACGGTTTAAAGACAGAATTGAACGCAATGCCTGCTTCCAGTCCAATATTTCTTTTGAAGCTGTTTTGATGAAGTTCATAAAAGTTATTACCGTTATGGTCAAAAGTATATTCTTTTGGATTACTCCATATATAAGAATATTTATTGAAGGTTGGCCCGGCCAATAAGGATATGTGTTTGGTAATTCGCGCATTAAGCATTAGCTTTCCCTGTATCCAACGCTCTTCAAGGGTTTGGTCGACGGGAAGACGTATATTGGCTTCCGCAGAGATATAAAACCGTGAATTCAGCATAAAATCATGGCCTATTCCTATTCCTGCGGCTAAAAGCGGAACGTTAGCCGTAGGATTTGCGCTAAAAAGCAAAGTAGTGTAAAACTGATGGGTTCCTGACTTGAAACTGATATTTGTGCCGGCGAATTTGTTCACAGAATACGCCAGCTGATAAAACCCGTTATGCATGATGTTGATCAGACCAAAGCTAATCCCCTCCGATGTATCGGCCACGTTTATCAAACCAATCTGCATTCCCTTCAGATGCCTGGTGGTGTTGTGTAATATGGAAAATTGCAAACCGGCAACCTCTTCCTCTGCTTTGTTTATGAATAAGGAAATTTGTGCTCCTTTAAGTGTATCTAACGCAACATTGTTTACCCCCGCAAACTGCAGCCCTGTCATATTACCGCCTACCAAATTGAATACGCCAGCCCACTGGAGGAATTTTGAATCCCCTTTATTAATGTTGAACAACCCGCCAACTTCCAGTCCCTTAACCCCAGCAGTATAACCTCCTATTAGGTTGAGCGAAAAATTGTTTACCACTTGGGGACTGAACATTCCATGCGTACTCAATCCGGGCGTAAGCGATACCTGAAACGGTCGTTTAGCAAAAAAATCAGGAATGTTTAAACTCTGTATCTTCTGGCGCGTTGAAATAAAGAGGTCACCCCAACCCGTATGCTCTATCCGGTTATGTTTATGCACGATATTTTTATAGCTACTATTATCTGCATGGCTGTTTACAAAAACAGCCTGCAAAAAATTAATACTCGTGTCCTGGTACCGAAATTTGCTGACAGTTAAACGAATCGGCGTACGGTAATCAGCTTTTAGCTTTAACCGGAAGTATCCGTGCTCATCACTCAAGGTTGCGGCAAGTTGCTGCTTTTCATAAATGCTCGCATTCACCAGGCGCTCGCCGGTACGCTCGTCTGCAACAATTCCGCTTATCGAATAATTGCTTCCTTCATCTGTTATATCCGTGTTAATCAGTGCAAAACGCCTTAACTGAGGCGTTATAATCAGATAATTTCTACGTTCTGTATATAAATAACGATTTTGAAAAAGACGTAATAAAACTGAGGATAAGGTTTCATCTTTTACAGATATCGAAACTAAACTGTCCCGTTCAACCAAATCACCATCATATGAAAAATAAAAATGTCCCTGCTTGCCCATTTCGTCTAACACATCTGCAACACGTGTGTGTTCAAGATTCAGGGTAAGGGTACGTTTTAATAAACTTTGCCCTATAGACGGATGACTAAATAAGCAGATAAAAACAAATGTGAAAAGTATAATGGCAAAGACTTCCGATCTGGCGTTAGAAAATTTCATTAAATTGTTATTTGAGCAGGATCGTATTATTGGTTCTTATAACGCTGATGTTGAATGTATGGCTAATGACATCCAGAACATTTTCTAAAGATTCGTTTTTAAAAGTGGTATTAAGCTGGAGCGTATCCAGTTTCCGGTTTTGAATAATGATATGGCTATCGTAAGCTTCATTTAATATGCTTATCATCTGCGTTAAAGGTGTATTGTTTGCGACAAATTCATGGGTACGGTAATACTGGTAAAGCCGGTCATGATTCACGGTTTTCACTAATGTGCCTTCCGATGCTCCTATTACCAACTTTTGACCGGGCCTGATAAATATAGTTTGGCTGCTCCTACTTACTGCCACAAGACCGGTTTCCACAATGATTTCAACTCTTCCGTTTTTACTTTTGACATTAAAGGATGTGCCTAAAACCTGAATCCGTACTTTTCCTGAATTGATAATGAAGGGCTGGTCAGCTTTATGGGCCACATTAAAAAATGCCTCCCCCTGGCTAAGCAGCACGCTTCTCTGTCTTCCTTTAAAACGATTTGGATAGTTGAGCACTGTATTTTGATTCAGTGTAATGATAGACCCGTCCGATAAGGTATCGGTTTTTACTTCGAACTTTGCAGTTGTAACCGATACATGAGAAACACGCTGTTGTAAAATATAAAACAAAGCACCGCCAGCCAGCAGCAATACAGCGGCTGCGATTTGTAACCAGTTATACGATTTAGAAAGCCGCACAATCCGGACAGGTTCTGCCTGGCGGTTTAACGACTGTTGATTAAACCGCTGCAATGAAGCTTGTGCATCCATTTCCGGCTTTAAATTCAAATCACTACTTATGTCCCAGATCACTTTAAACTGTGTAAAACGCCGCTCATTTGCAATATCAATAGCCCGCCATTTTTCGACCGCTTCCTGTTGGATCACAGTTGCCTCCCCCAGTATATAACTAATTAATATATCGTCGCTAATTTTCATTGTATGATAGGTTTCTAAAATGAATTAAACAGGACCCATAAAATTATTGGTAAATAATCCGTTAACTGTACGCGAAGCTTTTTTAACGCTCTGCTCATCTGCGTTTCCACGGTTTTTACTGACAGACCGAGTTGCTTCGCAATTTCCAGGTATTTGAGGTTCTCAAAGCGGCTGAGCTGGAATATCGTTCTGCACTGTTCGGGCAAGGTATTAATAGCCTGTTTTACTTTCTTTTCCAACTCTTTGTATTGCAATTGCGCCGCTGCGTCTTCAAATTGATTATTCTCAGAATTTGTAGCGCGTGCCTGGTAAGCTTGTTTCACTTTTTGGTGTTTTAAGTAATTCATGCATTCATTATAAACAGACCTGTATAGATAAGCCCTTAACGAAGTATGGACTTTAACGCCACCACGCATTTCCAGCATCCTCCAGAACATTTGATGCACCATTTCTTCAGCAATGACGTCATCGCCAACAAAGGTAAAAGCATATCTATGCAATGCATTGAAATGGGCAAGGTACATACTTTCAAATTCCGGACTGCCTCTTTTTAGCATAACTGGCTCCTGCCTTTGATCATGTTGGTTTGTTTCCAAGTTTGTCTAATTGAAAAGTAACGTTTTATTAGTGCAGACAATTCACGTACACCCCACCCTTACAACCCGTAATTTTATTTATAATTTAATTTTGCTCACGGCTCGCGCCCCGCATCTATCAAAGCCTCGCATCTGAATTTCCACTGTGTTTTAGTGGGGTCTTTACGAATAAAAAAACGGCAAAATATAAGTTGAGAAATCTATTTAGTCAAAACGAACAAAATCCGCATAAGCGAACAGAAATGCCTATTTGGCATCTAGTATTTCCAGTACCTTGTGGGCTGGTCACCGATGGATTAATTATCTAATCCACAGTTCCTGAATTCAGCCTAGTTCTTTTCCAAATAGATGTAATTCTAAATGGATAAGTCGGGTAGCTATTTAGTCCATTAAAAAGATTAAAGATTAGCGTCAATATAAATTTCGTGAGGTTCAAAATGTCCAATCCCCCGTACGTCCTGATCGGTCAGCAGCAGCAAAAGCCCGCTAAGATTTACCTGGAGCTGGGCTTTGAGACACTTCCGCATTTTTCTTATGCCTTTAAAAAGCAGTTCGGGCTGGCACCGAGCGAACTGTGCAGTCAGCAAAGCGAGGGGATCCTGCTAAGTAGACCTGATTCCCTAGATCATTTGCTGCATTGATAAAACCCGCGTTCAGGCAAAGCAATATCGCCAGGCGCAGGTTTTGCGCAAAACTTCTTAGTTCTCCCGTCTGTCGCAGCATTTGATATTCAATCGCAATTGCTTTGTGCCCGACGCGCAGGATATGCCGGCCGGGTCCTTTAGCAGGAGCTCCCTCATCAACCAAAGTTGGGCTTCGCCGGACCGGAAACTTCCGCTTTATATATCTTATTCACTGTAATAACTTTCAAAAGCCCCTTTACATTTCTGGATAAAATAAGCGGGATCTGTAAAGAGGCTTTTGTGGCACACCTATGGGTAGTATTTAACTATAATGAAGCTTTGAGCCCATCGATCAGTTTAACACTATTGGCCATTTTTTCCTGATCGGTCAGCCGTGAATCAAACCCTACAAATTTATACCGGATTATTCCCTGGCGATCAATGATAAATTGGGTTGGTATGCCTAACATCCCCAGCGTATTATAATATTTATTTTGCTTGCCATCAGTACCGGGCTCATCAAAGATCACATGAAAATCGTAATTGTGTTTTTTCATGTCTGCTTTGGCCAGCTGGATATAGTTCGGCGCTTTTTCTCGGGTGTCGATAAAAAGAAATACCACATCGGCATCAGCTTTATAATGATCCGTAATTTGTTTCATGGCCGGGAAGTTCTCATGACAGGGCACGCACCAGGTGGCCCAAAAATCAAGGATCACCACTTTCCCTTTGAGTGCAGCCAGACTGACGGTTTTGCCCGAAAAATCTTTCAGGTTAAAATCCGGCGCAGCTTGGTTGAGGGCAACCGTATCGACAACAGCAGCTGGGGTTTTGGCAGACGCGTAAAATGGCAGAAAGCTAATGGCAAAGAATGATAAACTGGTAAGTAATTTCATATTTAATTTAATTGATAACGAATGTTTGAAACGCAAGGTTGCTTCCCTACGATTGATTCAGTTGTTGCTCAAAAGGTTTTTTGAGCTGTGAAATGGTTTTGGGTCGATCTGCCATTAACGGTTTCGTCAACGTTTTATCGGCGCCTTTCGGGCTGTAACGATCCGCCCAAAGCACCATCTCACATAACAGCGGAAACAAATCGATCCCTTTTTGTGTGGGACGATATAGAAACTTCGATTTGTTTTCAGGCGAGGTCCCTTTGATGATGAGGTCTTCTTTGACCAGTAAGTTTAACCGATCAACGAGGATATTGCTCGCAATCTTTTCAGATGAATTCAGAAACTCACTGAAAGATCGTTTTTGTCTGAAAAGGATATCCCGCATGATGAGCAAAGTCCATTTATCTCCGAACAGATCAAGTGTAAAGCTGATCGGACAGGTCGATTCTATTCTGGCGTTATTCATGAGTTGTTGATAAAAGTTATTGCAAAATAAAACAGCTTTTTAAAAAAGTTATTGCAATTTGCAACAACAAAAGTAAACATATTTATTAATCTTCAAACGATGAAAATTGGAATATTAGGCGCAGGCACCATTGGTAAAACATTAGCGGAAAAATTAGTCGCAGCGGGCCATGAAGTGGAGATATCAAATAGCAGCGGCCCTGAAAGTCTGCAAACTTTCACTGCAAAAATCGGCCCGAGGGCTAGAGCAGTGAATAATCAGGAAGCAGCTGGAAACGAGGTGATCATTCTGGCGGTAAGATGGGAAAACACGGACGAGGTGTTAAGTCAGCTCAAAGATCAATTACAGGGAAAAATCCTGATCGATGCGACTAATCCTTTCAGTCAGAATAAGTGGTTATTCGTCCTGCCCAAAGGGGTTGCTGCCAGTGAGATCATCGCTGCTAAAGCACCCGGCGCTAAAGTGGTCAAAGCATTCAATAACCTGATCGGCGATTGGCTGGCCAGCCCGCAGATCCTGACTGGCAAAAGGGTGATATTTATTTCAGGAGACGATGATGACGCCAAAGCCACGGTAAGCCGCCTCGTTGCCGATCTTAATTTTGCGCCCATTGACTTAGGCACCCTAAAAGACGGAGAGCTATCGCAGGGAGGAAGAGCGCTTGCCGGTCAAAACCTGGTACTGCTCGAAGGTTAAGTCTTGGATCAAAAGAATCACGTAGCTGTTATGATGAAGCAAGACATCACCCTTGTTGAGCAATATTTATCATCTGCTACACAGAATTTTCGACATAATATTGTTCCCAAAGACTTGTTTCTTAATGTAAAGACTGTTTTGATAACTCAAAACAGTCTTTACAAAACGGCCAGAAATATACCTGCCGCCGGGCGACGATGTTTATTGAACAGCGGCACGAAAAGCGGTTGAATATGAGTGACCTGACTGAATTGTATTTGCACCTGATTATTTGTTCCTTTTGCCGGGTCTATAAGTGCAGCGTATGATGATCCATTGCACCTTGGATAAGATCATCCGTAGCGAAGCCGCTAAAACGGTCGTCCTGAGCAGTGATGTTAAAATACAGTTGCATCAAATGATCGATCAGAAGAACAGTGGACAATAACTATTAGCGATTATGGACCCCAACACATTCGAAACTTTAATTCTTCAATTAGCAGGATAGTACCCTTTTTCTTTCCTCGTATTTTATGTCTAAAGTTTAGTAAGTCAGCGATCGCTCGGAAATTGACTTTGCCTTTTTCCAAGTAATGATTAGTCATCTTAAGCAGTTGCTGCCCCTTGACCTCGCGGGTATGAAGGATACAACGCCTAAAGTCGCTCTTAGCTACCAGTTCCCAGAAGATAAGCTGCTGCATTTCCCGATATCAGTCTCTGTGATAGGTTGTTTTGTAGTTTCGTTTTGGCCGTGACTTCACTTCAGCCAGCCCACATTTTATCAATGACAGGGTTTTGCTACCGCTTAGGATCGAAAAAAGATTAATTGTGATATTGGATGGTTTTGATAAAAAAGAAAAATCAATCGACCTCATTAGTGAAATGATTCGATGGCGCGATATACTAAAATCATGACCACACAAATTTACGCGAGAGTTCAAGAGAAAAAAATCAATCGTGATATGGCCATGCTGGAAAAGAAACTACAGTATATTTAATGAATGCTACTAATCAAATCAAAGATCATCAAGTTTAAATGTAAACTAGCATTCGACTCTTCTTACAAATAATTCCTTTCAAAATCAATAACGCTATATGCCTTGCAATGGCAATAAGTATCAGTGTATTATTCTAAATGACTTACAACGAATTGGTAAAATAAGTTTGCGCTAGTGAAAGCAGCAAACTCTTGGTACTCATCCTTCTTCGGATTGCTTTTATGAGAATCTCCGAAATCAGATATAGATTTTATAATAAAAGGAGTCAGCTTAGGGTGGGAACAATTATCAGCCGCATAAAATATAGCGTAAGATTCCATGTCAAACCCCAATAATTGTCCATGTTGCTCTTTAATTTCATTAAGCTTGTTCTCGTTCGCGATAACAGCTGAGCCAGATGCAAAAGGCCCTATCCTAGCCATCAGTTTGTTATTATAATCATGAGGCCACGATGATTGTATTTGGTCCAAATATAGGTTTTTTAAAATAATATTTGAAAATTGCGCTGCCAATTCTTTATTTAAGGCAATTTGATTGATGTAGGGTTTGAATGCTTCTATACGCTTTTCATCTACTTTTTTGATGATGTGCTTTCCGCTGCCATAATCCCATACTCTATCTGCAATAATCGGATCGCCGATTTTGCCTTTACCTTTTATGCCAGCACAAATACCAACCATGCAAATATACTTTGGCCTGTAACGTTGGATCATCTTCATAGAAAGCACAAACGCGGCCGGCATTCCCATAGCATTATCTGTTGAAGCAACAATTACACTTATATTTCTGCTATTTTTTAAAATATCCTGTGTAATAGAATGTTGGGTCGTTAGGAAATTTATGTTCTGTCCAATGCCCATCTAACTCTTTTACACTCTTTTATTACCAAAAGCCTTAGCCATTCTTAAAGCTTATAATTATCTCGATAATCAAGGTATATTGCTACCTGTAATTTCTAATCAAAAACTAAACGCTTCTCTGAAAGAACTCGGCACTGAAATTGGTACGTCCAAGCACTTAACCCATCATGCGGCAAGAAAAACCTTTGCCTCAACAGTACTTATAAATAACGATGTTCCTATTGAAGTTGCCTCTTTTTTACTCGGGCACACTAAAGTATCTACAATCGAAGAATTCTATGCGAAGGTGCAACTGGAGCGGGTTACTAAACATCTTGCTAAAATTGCTGATCCACCAATCCATCCCGCTAAATAAATGTTGCCATAATTAGCACAAACGAACAAAAGCACTTGAATTCTATTAAATTTTTAGTTATATTTCATTTATAATGTTCATTCAAACTCAGTCAAAAATAAACGAGATATTCGGTTACTTAATCGGTTACCCAACAACCATAAAGTAATGAAATCCGCGATATTTAAGCGCATAAGGGTATGGGGTTCGAGTCCCGTCCACGCTGAATATTTGAGAGCGAAACTTTTGTCGCTAAACATAACCGAAGATTCTGTCAAATTTTACCTATAATATCTAATTTTTAGAGGTACGGACAATAATAACTCAATTAGGAGCATTCAGTATTTAAGTCTTAGCTTTATAATATTCTTAGATAGCTTTAATTTTAATGAACTAAATAACGTACTCTACTCAAGGCTTAGCGTATTAAATTTCTAAGGATACGTAAAAAGAATTTTTCAATATACCCAACAACAATTATTCTAATTCTTACTCTACAGACCGCCTTAATCGCCATAATCTTTCTCGTGCTCCACCGATTAGACGTTTTAATTTAAATCTACATTAAAAATTAAAAATGATTTTGATTTTTAATCTATACTTATAACTTTGAGATATAATTTCTTAGTAGTTATTATAAAACACCTAACCTATGTCTATTCGCAATTGTCTATCTCAACTTATAGTACTATTCTGGCTATACACAATCCAAACTATTTTCTCGCAAGCAGGAACTTAAATTTAGAACTTAGTATTTAATAATATCAACACTAGTTTGCAAGTTGCCTTGTTTAATTGAATGCGATAGGATCTATTGCGCTTTTCTCCAAGAATATATTATTCGAATATATATAACGGTTGTTTTCTGCAGAAACGATCAACCTGAGTACATACAGGTAAAGCTATGTAAAACCTTAATCCAAAAACAAATGAAAAATTCTAGACTGAAAGCAATGCTTCAAGCTGGGCAGTATCCAGCCAAATTAAATGGTAATGACGAACTCGTTATCTTAAATGAAGAAAATCTAAGCCATTTACAAGGCGGCGAAGGCGTAGAACCAAAATGCGGCACTAATGATTGTGGAATAAAATCTGCAACATGTACCACCAACTCTTGCACTGTCAACATCTAATTCCACAAACCGCAAGGAGGCGAAAGCCTCCTTGCTTATAACCTAAACCAATAATGAAATTTAAACTGTCACAATATATTCATCTATGTACTGATGATGACATTTTACCCAGCAGCTCGTTGCTTTACAGTACGAGATCGGGGGCTTTACTGGAAATTTCGAATAAGGATATTGAGTGCATGAAAAGAGGAGAATTTGATGCCTTGTCAGAAAAAATGCGAAAGAAACTTATTCAATTTGAAGTACTAGTTCCACATGCTGAAAACGAATTACTTAGCGTTTTAAATTACAACAAGTCTCAAACCAAAGACGAACGATCACTCAGCTTCACGATTCAGCCGTCAGGAAATTGCCAATTAGGCTGTCATTATTGCGGACAAGTACATACAAAAAAGGTTATGAAAGACGAAGTAGCCGATCGCATGTATAACCGAATTAAAGAAAAAGTGATCAATCGTACTGGTGCTGTAGAATCTATAGACATCACATGGTATGGTGGCGAACCATTAACGGGCCTGAGCAGTATAGAACACAACTCAAAAAGGTTAATCTCTCTAGCTGAAGATTATAATTTGAAATATTCTGCAAGTATCGTAACCAATGGACTTATATTAAAGGAAGAACTATTCAAAAAGTTTGTTCTCGACTATAAGGTTATGAACTATCAAATTACGATTGATGGAACGGGCGAATTTCATGACAAACGTCGAATGTTAAAAAGCGGTAATCCCTCATTTGACATAATTTTCAAAAACGTCGTTACCATCGTTAATTCAGAGTTCTATCAGAGTTCTAAAGCCAAAATAGCAATACGGTGCAACGTCGACGCGGAGAATAAAGATAATGTATTTGAATTGATTGACTTGTTAAGAACTAATAACGTTCTAAATAAGGTAAATTTTTATATATCCCCTATACATGATTGGGGCGATAATAATGCATCAAAAATAAACGGCATAAGCAAGGAAGAGTTTGCACAGCTTGAAATCGATGTATTTATGGAGCTTCTAAAAGACGGACTAAATGCAAACGATTTAGTACCGCAGCGCAAAACTTATGCGTGCATGGTTGTTAGTGAAACCTCAGAAGTATTTGACGCTTTCGGAAACGTATCTACTTGTTGGGAAATCCCACTAACTCCATCTTTCGAAAACACCCCTTATATATCCGGCAATCTACTTGTTGATCCAGATATTGACACCACCAAAGTCTTAATGCGAGATTGGTATAACGAGATACCTACAAATGAAACTTGGTGTAAATCTTGTAAATTTCTACCTGTTTGCGCGGGTTCCTGCCCAAAAGAATGGTATAGCAATAACCCTGCTTGCCCATCATTTAAATTCAACATCGATGATCGTCTATTTCTAAGTAAACTTCAACAATATGAACAATCTGTCTTATAACTGTAGCAACAAATTAAGCGTAATGGCAGGTTTACAAGAAGGAATCGAAGCTGTTCTTGGTAAATTTATCCTTGCCGAAATTAAACAATCGCAAACCAATGGCTTTAATGCGAGACACATTTTTCACGATCTTGAAGAAAATTTCAAAGATAATTTAACGGAAGACGAGGTTTCGACGATGTTTTATGCTTTTTTAAAATATGAAGAAGCGCTGTCTAAATTCAAACAAAAACAACCCTCCTCCGGCAACTTCATATTAACACATCTGCAAGCTTTGGAAATTGAATATAACAAAAGTGTTAGATCAGGGATGAATTCACTATTTAAAGCTGTGGTAGCCTATCAAGCCTACGCGGAGTTAAATTACGAAGCAGCTCTTTACGAATTATCTGATGCTATACAACTGGCAATAGATCAAGGTGAAACCTTTCCTTTGTTTCTCGCATGCGTTCAGGAGCAATGGTTAAATAAACTGCGCGTATTATTTAAAGCTAAAAACTTATCAATATTGGAATCCGAAACCATAGGGCTTATTGTGTATTCACTTACCGGCAGATTTGAAATGGATCCCAGGGCAGAGGCTGGCTTTTTTAAAATAAATTCAGAAATGCAGACGCTAATGTTGGATCACGTCTTAAGAAATATCATCCTACGTCTGTCGGGACAAGACTTGCAATCTATTCAGGGCCCTTTTTATTTTAATGATTTTATCCAGGCTATTATCAAAGGTTCGTGGGAAAGGATTTCCAAAACACAAGTATTTAATTTTAATAATAACGTTATTAAGATGCTAAGCACTCTATATGTTGGTGACGCAGTTGGATTTTTAGCACAGCTTTACGATAATTTTGATGCCTTCTTAACTGCTAATATTATTTTAAGAAGCATTGTGTTGATGGAGCTATATCATTTACAAATATTGAATAATTTAGATTTATCCAATCATCGCAACTATCCAACTTATTTTGAATGCTTCAACCAACTATGTGATCCGGGACTTGAAAGATATGATAATAAAAAAAGTGTAGCATAAAATGAGATTCCCCAATTTTTCACAATTAAACTTTACCGATTGCGGACCTACTTGCTTAAAAATAATATTAAAATATTACGGTAAGAATTGTAGTCTTGAATATTTGAAAAATATCTGTCCCGTTACTCGATCGGGAATCAGTCTTGGCGACATTTTAAATGCCGCTAGAATATTAGGGTTCTCCGCAACACCCGTTAAAGTAACCACAGATAGTTTAAAAAAGAATTTGCACTTACCTTGCATCCTGCACTGGCGAAGTGACCATTTTGTGGTATTGTATAAAATTTCAAAGTCAGATTACTATTATATTTCAGATCCGGGTTTTGGAAGATTAAAACTTTCTACAGCGGAATTTGAATCTTTATGGAAAGATAAGAATAAGATGGGTGTTGCCTTAAATCTTATCCCAAGCGAATCGCTTCTTGAAACTAACTTTCCTTATAGCACGCCTGGAAACGAGCTGAAAAAAACCATTGAATTCGTTAAAATCAATTTCAAAGGTCACTACGGTAAACTATCATTATTGTCCGCGTTGTTGCTTTTTGGGGCATTTTTGCTCTATTTGCTACCATTAACTATGCAAAGGTTAATCGATCACGGAGTAAATCAGAAAAGCTTAAGTGTAGTTTATCAAGTCTTTTTTATCCAGATTGCCATCATCTTAGGACAAACTGCCGGCGAATGGTTTAAAGGTGTAATACGTGTCAAGTTCAGCATGCATGTTAGTGTAAACATCATAAAAAATTTATTAAATAAGTTAGTCAAATTACCTTTAACTTATTTCGACACGAAATTAAATACCGATATATTGCAAAGAATCGAGGACCAGCAAAAGATAGAGTCGTTTTTAACTCAGAAAATAACGCAAGCTATTTTTTCACTTGTATTAATTGTTATTTTTTCTGTACTCCTGGCAAGCTATAACATTCGTATTTTCTATTTATTTTTTGGGTTGAGTTGCTTTTCCTTTATATGGATTTCTCTATTTCTTAATAAGCGAAAAAACATAGACTACTATACATTTAAGTTGGCTGCCGATAATAGAAATTCGCTTACGGAGATCATACAAGGAATGAAGGAAATAAAGATAAATAATGCCCAATCACGTAAGATCAGTCTTTGGACAGATATTCAAAGAGAATATTTCAAATTAAAGATAAGGTCCTTAAATCTAAACTTATACCAAACTATTGGAGTGGGAACTATTACGCAAGTCAAAAACATTTTGATTACTTGCTCCTGTGCGATCTGGGTTATTAATGGTAAGTTCACATTAGGAGAATTGCTTAGTGTGAGTTACATCTCGGGGATGATGTCAGCGCCAATGGAATCATTGGTCGATTTTATACAGACAGGCCAGGAAGCCAAGTTGTCTTTTGATAGGATCGATGAAGTTCACCAAAAATCAGACGAAAATGCGTACTCGGATTCGGGGGCTCCAATATCACCTGCTAAAGGGATTTATTTTAATGATGTAAGTTTTAAATATGAAGGTAGTTTTAATCCCTATGTACTAAGTAATTTATCCCTGTCGATTCCAATTGGTAAAACTACAGCAATAGTAGGCAGTAGCGGTAGCGGAAAAACAACCTTATTAAAACTGCTTTTAAAATTCTATGACCCACAAATTGGAGATATCTACATTGACGATCTAAACATGAAAGATATCAACTCAGACAGTTGGAGGGAGTGTTGTGGAACAGTTATGCAAGATGGTTATATTTTTAGCGGTACAATAGCCGATAACATTGCCCTTGCAGAGGTGGAACCCGATTTAAACCATTTGGATTTTTCTTTAAAAACAGCTTGCCTCGACCAATTTGTTAGCCAGCTCCCATTAGGTTTAAATACCAAAATCGGAAGCGGGGGTAGCGACTTAAGTGGCGGGCAAAAACAACGAATTTTAATAGCTAGAGCGGTTTACAAAAACCCGCAGTTTCTGTTTTTCGATGAGGCGACCAGCTCATTAGATGCTAAAAACGAACGGGATATTATGGAAAATTTAAATACCTTTTTGGCTGGAAAAACAGTTGTTGTTGTCGCACATCGCTTAAGCACTGTAAAAAATGCGGACCAAATTATAGTACTTGATGCAGGTAAAATTGTTGAAGTCGGCAGTCATGAAACACTCGCCAAAAATCAGAAGTATTATTACAGTTTGATTAAAAATCAATTGGAGTTGGGAAGTTAAAATTAATTATCTCCGTTCGCGCTCTTTAATTATTCAAAGCCGTCTTAACCGCATAGATGCAAAATAGCGTTTAAACAACTTATCGATAAAAAAAACAACCAGACCGACTGCAAACAGAAGCAAAAAACGACGTAAGGTTAAAAAAGACGAATCTAGCACTTTAAACACAAGGGAGTTAAAACTTATACAAGCGCATATAAAAAATATAACACCAGTAAAAATTATACTTCCGCATAATATTGTTGTCTTTACACTTGATTTGAACTCTTGCTTTTCCTCTATCCGATCAAGTACCTCCTCTGTCAAATGATTGATGGCAATGTTGGCAGGCGCATTTAGTGTCCGGTAAAGTCTTATATACATATCGGTGTCCTCGTTTTCGGGAACTAAAAAATGACCGTCGAGCATTTTTTGGATTTCCTCATCAGTTAATTTTCCCATCTTTTAGTTTTGAATAGCGTTGTAGGTTATCTTTTAATTGCTTACGTGCTCTGAACAAATAACTCTTCACTGTACCTGCTGGTAACTGGGTTATTTTTTCAATTTCGTCGTAACTATGTTCGTTAATGTGAAATAATGTTAAAACGGTTCTATACATTGTTGGTAATCGACCAATTTGCTCCATCAAAAAATCTTTTTCATTTTTTTTGATAAGCAAATCTTCCGGCGTCATCTCCAAACCTCCGTTTTCATTAGCGCTGTTTTCTATTTCGCGTACGTAGACCTTATTCTTCTTGAGATAATTAATTGATGTGGTATAAGCGATTTGAGCAATCCATGTAGACAACTTACTTTGAAAGTTAAATCTTTTCAAATTCTTGAAAACTTTTATGAAGACATCTTGCGTCACATCTTTTATATCATTTTCATCGGTAATAATCCTTGATACGAAATGCACCACCAGTCTCTCGTTCGCACTAATGATTTGCTTAAAGGCATCGAGGTCACCATCAATAGCCGCTATTATAAGTTCTTTCTCAGATCGCATTTAGTCGTGAGACAATCCGTGTAGAATAAATGTTGCAGAAACCTTTATGTATTTAGTTAAAATAATTGCAACATTTATTATCCGGGTAATGTCTCACTGATAAATTTAAAGCAAAATATCATGGAAAAGAATTTAACGCTCGTTATATTATTTGTTTCGACTTTTGGTTCTATCAGTTACATCATTGGTGCGGTCTTGAATTACCGGTTAAAATCCAAGTTCCTCAACAGAGGACTTAGTGATGTAAGCCTAATTAAGGCGATTGATAACATAAGAATAGACTCTAGGCTCAATGCGCTAAAATGGGCGTTGATCCTGAGTTTTTTGGGAATCGGTTTAATCATTAATAAATCCTTCGCATTAGATCCTAATTCAATTACGCCATATATCATCCTATCTTTCTCAATCGCTTTAGGACTTTTATTATTTTATCTGATTAAGTCTAAACCAGCCAAGGAAAAACAGTAATACAAAGCTATAGTCTATTTAAAATGATCGACAAACATCTGTAGATCATTTGCATAATCGTGGAATGACGAATCTAAGTTTCGATTAATCACAATAAACCTAATCTTATCACATGATAAACACATACATTGCTACGGCAAAATATTTCCTATTGCGTAAAAACTTTTCATTAAAGATTGTTTTAACTCTATTTATACTATTCTTATCAGTTTCCTGCGCAGGTCAAAAAATAATTGGGTCAATCGTTGATTCCGAAAATCATCCGGTTGATTCTGCGTTAGTCGAGTTATTTAAATCCTCCAACGGCCTGTCCGTACAGTATCAAAAAACTAATGCGCAGGGATCGTTTACATTTTTGCAGCTGGAATACACGGATTATTTTTTAAAAATATCCCGTTCAAATTTTCGGGATACTACGATTAAGGTCCATCTAAATCCTATCAAGAATGAGAGCCAAATAATCAATATAGGTTCCCCAACCATCAAGGAACTCAAGGAGGTCATTATTAAATATCAAAAACCAACATTTGAAAAAAAAATCGATCGATTTATATTTAACATGCAAAACTCAAGCCTGGCGGTAGGAAACAATTCATGGGATGTCCTGAGACAGACTCCTATGCTTAATGCAGACAACGATGGCAGCTTGTCCATTGCCGGAGTTAAGGGTGTTACGGTATATGTCAATGACAGAAAAATAAACTTGAGCGGCGATGATCTTTACCAGTATCTGCGAACCATGCCGTCCGAAAATATTGACAGAATTGAGATTTTGACTGTACCATCAAGCAAATATGCAGCTGGAAATCCAGGCGGTATAATTAATATAGTCTTAAAAAAAAATCAGTCACAGGGCTTAAATGTTATCGCTACGTTATCCGACCAACAGGCAACTTTAAATTCACAGGTTGCCTCGTCTCAAATCACATTTAGAACACCCACATTCAACGCTTTGTTATCGCTAAACGCGGCATCAACCAATCTACATTTGCAAACGAATAATCAAATTGGCTATTTGCAATCAAGTGAAAAGGAAAGCCTGATAACAGACATTGACATTAAGCCACAAAATAATTTAAACACCTCTCTTCAACTTGATTTTGATCTTTCAAAAAAATCTAAGATTTCGCTTTTAACAGATTATAGGTATACCAATACAGATAGACTCAGCGTAGCAAACGATAACATTGCAGCGAGTAACAATAATGAAGTTACATTATTAAGTGAAAGTCCTTTTAACGAGGGTCGGCACCTACTAAATAATAATCTATTTTATCAATATCAGACAAAAAATTCTAAATTGATTGTCAGTTCTGATTTTCTCCATTACACAAGCAATAGCGTATCGGATTTTACCTCTTATACGACAGATATTCCTCCCGCACTAAACAGCGCTGTCTCAACGTCGAATTTGCAGACCATTAATAGCTTGGGCTCTCAAGTTGACTATAGCTATACTATTACTAAGAAAACGCAGTTGCAAACAGGCCTCCGGTTCTCAAGCACTCATAACAGTAATAAATTTGACTATGATCAATTTAGTAATGGTGTATTTATGAATAATCCTAGGTATTCTGACGATTTTCATTACAGGGAAAAAATATTTGCAATGTACGCAACACTTCAGACAGCGATTAATAAAAAACTGGACGCCATGGCAGGAATACGTTTTGAGCAAACAGATTTAAATAACAATAGCGATTTTACAGGTGCAGAGTTCAAAACAAATTACTCAAACGTATTCCCTTCTTTATACCTGGATTATAAGGTGAACGATAATAATGATTTAAGTTTTGCCGTCAAAAGCGATATTTCCAGACCAACCTATAGTCAACTTAACCCATTTACCTATCTGTTAGGCACAAAATATTTTGTTTCTGGCAATCCACTTTTAAGACCATCCAATGCCCTTACCGCTGAAATTACATATAGTTATACTGACTCTTATATATTTCAAGCAGGCTATACCTACTCTAATCATTTAATTGGCCAGATCCCCGTCGTTCATAGGCCTGACACGATTATTTTAGAGCGATTTAACTATGGTAACTCGGATAATTTCCATTTTACCAACGTTATTGATCATGTTATCATTAAAGGGGTTTGGAACTTAAACTTAACAAATACATTTAGCTATCAATATCAAAATGTGCAAACTGCAACATTTGTCGGCGCAACTAAAAACTTAATGTATAATGGAAATCTGAAACAAACATTTCCAAATGTCCTTAAATCTAAAATAGATGCCGACGTTAGCTTCAACATTAACACTACTCAGAAATATGCAAATACTAAAGTTAGTCCTTACAGTGATTTGAACCTTGGATTTGTTAGAAAATATCCCAAACAAGGCATTATTATATCTTTATATGCCGCTGATGTTTTAAATACCATTAAGAACAAAAGCTTTCAAATCGACTCCGATACTTACCAAACTACTTTACATACCTTCGGTGACAGCAGATCTATACGTATTTCAATTACTAAGCGATTTGGAAACAATAAAGTAAAAAACCTATCTAAAAGAACTACTGAAAATAGTGAAGAAATTAATAGAATTAAATAGTGCCATAATAAGTAATCGGACTTACCAGCCCGGTGACAAACAGCATATTATTTGCCCCGGCTATGAATATAGAAATGCTGGTTGGAAATCGAAACCTAACGGACTCTATGAGAAATTTGTTATAATAATCTACAAATCAATAAGTATTCACGAGTTAGCCGGCTGATTTGCATTTTAAAATCCATTTATTTAATTTCGGGATAACAAAGTTCTTTAAAACAACTCATAATTACTGAAATAATTCGGTGTCTTTCAAGATGCTTCTTGATTTATAAAGTTATAAGTATCTGATATTTAAATACATAAAGGGACGGTTCGAGTCCCGTCCATTTTTACATACATTTTTCTTTAAATAATGACTTGTTCAATAGATTGCTACAATGAACATGTAAGTATAAGAGTGTAATCTTAATTAAGCATTTAAAGAACACTTAATTATATAATACTTTAACTTAAAATCTCAACGTCAGATATTGATAAAATAAGTTTGATCAAAGGCAGTACCTAATTAATGCTTTAATAAGAAATCAGAAAACTCAAAGACCCTATCCAATATAACTACGGCAATGCCCGTCACCATCACTGTGATGAGTTCAATAGTCAGATTTTTTACAACTGCTTTGTCTTTAACAGTGCGCCAAACAATAGGCAAGTTAATAACCGTACTTGCCAATGAGGACAGCACGGCCACATCACCTGCTATAGAGGCTGTTACTTTACCGTGACTAGCCATTGTAGCTGCTGCGACGGTAGTACTGGCGCTACTCACCAATCCGCCGAAAATACCGGTTGCCAGCATCCCATAACCACCAAATACTTTAGTTAGCAAAGTGCCGCCAACCTGGATAATTACAAACAATAACCCAAACCAAAGCACTTTTGTGATAGCAATTGGCGAGTCAAGTTGTATGGCAATAGTGGGGTGGGCTTCTTGATTTGTCTTGAAGTTGTCATTCCAAATCCATAGCGTTGAAACGAGCGACATAGCCACTAAAGGCATTAAGGTAGCCGTTAATGATGCAGGTGAGAATAACACCACCAGTACAAGGTTCCGTGCAAACATAGCAATGGTGGTTAAAAGGCAAAGTGTGGTCATCTTACGGCTCAAACCTGCGGTTTCAACTCTGGTGCTCATTTCAGCAACGGTTGCGCTGCTGTTAACCAATCCGCCAAAGATTGCCCCCATGTAAAGGCTGTTAGTACTAAAAATACGTAACAGCACATAGTTAATAAAGCCGATACCTGATATGGCAATTACGCTTAACCAGGCATCAGCAGGATTAAAGAGTTCCCAGGGTCGACATAGCGGTTAGGCATCAAAGGGTATATAACGAAACCTATGAGTCCTAATAAAATAGCGCTTCTAATTTCTGAAGGTTGCAGCCCACCTGCAAAGCGATTAAGCTCTGTCTTCCAGGCCAACAACATCGTCATTATTATGGCACCGGCAACAGGTGTAAAAATGTGACCGAGGCCAACCAGCACGCCTAAAATATAATTGGCAATTAAGGCCGCCGCTGTAGTTACTTCTAAAGTACGATCAACCAAAATGCTGCGCAGGTTGGTGAATATGACCAGCAGAAAAACGCCGATCATACATGCCATGATGAAATCGTGCCCGATGGTGGTAGCCAGCATTCCCAGCAACGCCACGATAGAAAAAGTACGGATGCCAACTTCTTTATGCGACCATTTTCTTTCCATACCGATCAGCATACCAATACCAACAGCAACAGCCATTTTAAAGCAATTGGTCCGGGTGGGTAGTTAAGAAAGTCCTGATTCATAGCGTTTGTTTTTACATCAATATACGGTTATTTAACCGCTAAACCATCTTCGATTTCTTCTGTTGCTATGGCAATTACCTGCTCACCACTCTTTAAATCACCGATTATTTCAATCTTGTTAGCGTTTTCAATGCCTGTAGATACATCAACTTTAACTGTTTTGCCATTGCGGATAGCTATAACATATTTACGCTCAGTAGAGGTAACTACAGCCGACTTCGGTACAATCAGAGCATTAGAACTGGCTTTTGATTGCAGGATTACATCAGCATACATACCTGGTGATAATGAGCCATTTTTATTAGGTACATCAAGTTCTACCCGTTCAGAGCGGTATTGAATGTTTACATTGCCTGCCTTACGGCTTACATTGGCCGTCATTTTTCTACCCGGCAAAGCACTCAGATAAAAATTCACTGCATCCTTATCTTTTAGTGTTACAGATAAGCCCTCCGGAATATCAACCTGCAAACGGAGGTGGCTAACCTGTTTCAGTTCTAACAGCGGCTTGTCTTTAGCTTCGGCACTAACTAATGCACCCGGGTGTGTGTTACGCTCTGTGATAATACCGTCAAACGGCGCAGTAACGTGCAGGTAGTCCATTAAAGATTGCTGAATTTGCCAGTTGGCTTTTTCAGAATTTGCTAATGCACTATCGGCCTCCATTCTGGATTTGGCGGTTGCTAAATCCATCGGGGCAATGGCTCCCGCTGTTTTTGCTGCTACTTTTAAGCGGTAATAGTTTTCTTTGTTAAGTGTGTAATCTGCCTTGGCGCGGGCATATTTTTCTTTGGCTTGTAATACAGCTTGTTGTACTTCGGGTGCTTCGAGTGTCATCAATAACTGGCCTTTGCTTACGTGCGAACCAATATCAACCAGTACACTTTTAACATACCCATTTACTTTAGGAAAAATGCTTACTTCTTCATAAGCTGCCAGTTGTGCAGGCAGCTTTACTGTTTGTTCCATGCCGGCCTTTTGTACAGTTACCAATTGATAGTGTGGCGGGGCATCGGCTGTGGCTTTTGTTTCTGCAGGTTTATGTTCAGAGCAACCGTACAATGCAGTTGCTGTAATTGCTATAATGATATTTTTTAATTGCATGGTGTATGGTAAATTAATCAGGCTGCTAATTCGGGTTCTTTAACAGGTTCTTCGTCTTCGGCTAATAGGGATACATCTTTAAACGATGCATTTTGCTGTATCCAGCCATAAACCAAAGGCACTATGTATAATGCAGCTGCGGTAGAGGCCATCAATCCACCAATTACAGCACGACCTAATGGGGCTGATTGGTCCCCAGATTCGCCCAGGCCGCTGGCCATGGGGATCATACCTGCTATCATGGCGAGGCTGGTCATCAGAATGGGGCGTAAACGGATACTTGCCGCCACTGATGCAGCTTTAAATGGATCTTTATATTCCAGCCGGAGGTTCTCAGCATTGGTTACGATCAGGATGGCGTTAGCAACAGATACCCCTACCGACATGATGATACCCATATACGATTGCAGGTTGAGTGTTGAGCCGGTGATGAGCAACATCATCAATGAACCCAACAATACAGCAGGTGCAGTTGATAATATAGATAGCGCAATACCGAACGATTGATAATTAGCTGCAAGCAGTAACAAGATTACAACTATAGCCGCTAATAACCCAGTTTGAAGTGAATCTAATGTTTCTGTTAAGAGTGACGACATGCCTCTCACCTCAGCTACTAAACCTGTTGGCGGTGTACCCATATCCTCAATTGCTTTTTGTACCGCGGTAGTGGCTGTACCCAAATCTTTTTTATAGATGTTAGCATTAATGGTTACAAACCGGCGCGGGCCCGAGCGGTCATATTCGCCGGGTAATGAATCGATGGAAATTGCAGCAATATCAGACAGCACTGGCCTCATTTTACCCGGTACAATCGGTATGGCCTGCAATTGCTCCATGCTGTTCATCATGTATTCGGGTATTTGCACCTGGGTATTGTAGGTGTATTGTTTCTTATCGTCAAGCCAAAGATTTTTCAGCGTATAGCGGCTTGATGCTGTAGCGTCTGAAATACTCTTAGATACATTATCAATGCTCAAGCCCGATTGCGCCAAGCGCTGCCTGTCGAGTTTAATATTGATGGTCGGAAACTTTAAGGGCTGTGCAACCTGCACATCGCGGAGGTAAGGCACTTCCTTTAAGCGTTTAATGAGCTTGGTGGAGTACGACTCAATATTTTTGATGTTTTTGGCTGCCACCCTAACTTCAATAGGTGTAGCTGCACCTTGCGACATCAGTTTTTCAGTTAACTCAATCGGCTCGAATGACAGATTAACGCGCGGAAACTGTTTGTGAATTGCTGCACGAATCTCATCTTTCAGATCGTCCATATTGGCTTTAAAGCTTTCTTCCAGTTGGACCTGGATAACCGCTTCATGCGTACCGCTGTTAAATACATACAAATTACTATGTCCGTAATTAGATGAAACCGGGCCAACGAATGCAGAAGTAATAGCCACATTGCCATGCACTGCCGAATCAACGATATTAAGAATGGTTTTTACATTACGCTCGGTAATTTCCAGCCTTGTACCGTCAGGTTCTCGTACCCTAAGCTGCAGTTGTCCGGCGTTGGAATGCGGTAACATATCTTTACCAATAATTACAAACCCTAGGCCAGTAAGCAGCAATACTGCTACTAAGTAAAACACTACAATAGGTTTACGCCTCGGCATCCATTTGTTAAGCGTATTTAACAAGCCAACTTTAATGCGCTGAAAGAAATCATTCTCCTCGGGATGTTTAATATCCTGCTCGTTATGTTTGTCTATCTCAATGGTTTCCTGATGATCCAGATCTAAGCCTGCATGGGCATGTGGTTGATTGTGGTGGTATTGAAACATCTCGGCCTTTAATAACCAATTAGCAATAATTGGTACCAATGTTTGCGCTGCGATGTAAGAAACAATCATGGCGAAAGCGATAGACAGGGATAGCGGTAGGAACATGGCCTTTGGCACGCCACTCATTACAAATGATGGCGCAAATACCGCCAGGATACAAAGCAGTATGAGCAATAGCGGAAATGAGATTTCCATACAGGCATCCTGTATGGCTTGCTTTTTGCCTTTGCCCATTTCAAAATGCTGATGAATATTTTCAATGGTAACAGTTGCCTGATCGACCAAAATTCCGATAGCCAATGAAAGCCCGCTTAGGGTCATCATGTTAATGGTTTGCCCGGCAAGCTTTAGAAAGAATACCGCACTCAACACCGCTACAGGTATCGTAATTACCACAACCAGGCTGCTACGCCAGTCGCGCAGAAAGAGGAGCACCATTAAGCCGGTTAGTACCGCGCCAAGGATACCTTCGGTCATTAAACTCTTGGCCGAATTCATTACGAATACACTTTGGTCAAACTCGTAACTGATATGCACATCTGGCGGCATCAAGCTTTGCATTTCAGGCATTACCTTGCGCAGATTCTGTACCACATCCCAGGTTGATGCGCTGGCTGTTTTTACGATAGGAAAGTATACAGAGCGTTTGCCGTTTACCAATGCGTAATCAGCAACAATGTCCGAGGCATCTTCCACCTTTGCCACATCCTTTACATAAATGGTGTTAACACCATTACTGATAATAGGTATTTCAGCAAAATCTTTTACCTTTTCTTCCTGCGAATTAACAGAAGAGATAAACATGGTGCTATCAATCCGCACATTGCCCGATGGCGTCATGGAGTTATTACGGGCTAAAGCCTCTACCACCTGCTCTGGCGAGATGTTCATCTCCCGGAGTTTTTGCGGATCAACCTTTAATATAACAGACCTTGCGTTAGACCCAAACGGTGGCGGCGCAGATAAACCCGGTACTTTACCAAACAACGGGCGAATCAAGGTGCTGGCCATATCAAAAACATCATTCAATGAACGTGTTTTAGTGCTGAACACAAGTTCGCCGATAGGTAAGGATGAGGCATCAAACCTCACCACCTCGGGAGGCAATGCCCCTGGCGGGAAAAAGGATAAACAACGGTTAACCTGAATGGCTACCTCGGCAGATGCTTCGGCCATATCTGTGCCTTCGTAAAAGGCCAGCTTAATAAGGGTTAAGCCCTGAATGTTTTTACTTTCAACACTTTTAACACCGTCTACATACAGAAACTGATCCTGCATTTTGGTCGAAAAAAAACCTTCCATTTGCTTGGCACTCATGCCACCGTACTGCTGTATCACATACATAGTGGGTGAGTTGAGACTCGGGAATATATCGATGGGTACTGTTCGTAGTGACAGTATCGAGAACAACAACAGACCAACGAACAACACCAATATAGTGATGGGTCTTTTTAAAGCTGCTTTTACCATTAATTTATCGTTTAATAGTTTGAATAAATAAATCGAGATTGCCTGTAGACGCAGCCCTGTCAAGGTTAGCCACATACCAATCGTTCAGAGTCTCTACGTAGTTTAACTGAGCTGAGTAGAGCACGAAAGAAGCGGTGGTTAAGTCAATGAGGTTAATAACACCGGCTTTATATTGCGCCTCCTTTTGGTTGTATACATCTGTAGCAGCCTGTAGCTGGATGGGTAATTCGTTGAGGTTTTGCTCGGCTGTTTGTATGGCTTGCAGAGCCTGGTTGTTGGCGTTGCGTAAGGCTAACTTTTGTTGTTCAAAATCAAACCCGGCGGCTTGAGACTGGTAGTGGTTAACAGCTACCTTATCTTTACGATGCACAATGTTTACCAGATCATACGTAATGCCAATGCCCGCTGCGTAATTGAACCGCTGGTAACCTAATCCACTGCCCAGTGAACGGTAATCGTCATTGTATTGAATGCTCGACCCACGGCCCCAACCGCCACCTGATAATATGATTTTGGGCAAATAACTTTTCTTTACCAAAGTTTCTGCACTTTGATATAATGCTTTTTGTCTGGTAAAATAATCAAGCAGTGGGTTTGCGGTACTATCAGCCAATTTGCTAAAGAGGTGTGATGCCACCACGTCATCGTCTTTACGTAAGGTATCTATGTTGATTTGTGTAGCATTGATACCCGTTAAAAAGCTCAACTGCTGCTGCATTTGCTTAATAGCACCAGCGCGTTGATTATAACTTACCTTAATTTTCGACAACTCTGCTTTGGCCAAAGATGAGTCCACACCTGGTTTAATACCGCTGCCGGTTAATGCCCCTATAATGGTATTTACTGATTGATACCGCTGAATATTCTGCTGGTCTATCTGTAACTGGTATAGGTTTTTGAGGATATTAAAATAGAGTTTACCGATCTGTAGCTTCACGATATAAACTTCCTTGTCAAAGTCGGCTTGTTGCAGGTTTGCGTAGGCTACGGCGTTTTCAACCTTGGCACCACGCAGGCCAAAGTTTACCAGGTCGTATTCAGCATAAGCAGATACGATATTCCCGGTTTGTGCATGGTAATTGTTATCGGCCCGGATAGAACCCGAGGTGGTGCGGAGAATACCTGCCATGGGTATGTAACTGCCTTCCACGTCGTTTGATGAGGCTATTGATAGCTCATCACCCACATTCAACTTGGGTAAGAAGGAGTTACGGGTATCTGTCACGTTGGCTTTAGCGCTATTGACCAAAGCTTGCTTTTGCAGGAGAACGGGCAAATGTTTTTGGGCCGAGTCTACCAGTTCTGATAGCGAAAAGGTGCTTTTAGTTTGTGCCGACAAAGTATGATGGCACAGCAATAGCAGCCCAAGTATAAATATAAGAGTGTAATTACTACGATGAAATTTCATTGAATCTGTTAGATAAACAGGCTGAATAAATAATTAAGAAGGATTAATGAGATACATTATCCGCCGCTGATTTCCTAAAATAAAAATCATTCAACAGCAAAGCATGGAAAACCATACAATACAATAAGCCTGTAAAATCAGATCTGGAGTTTGGATATACGCTGGTAATAACAATTACACGGACACACCTGGAAAACGGTGCTGTAATTATTACTCGTATTTGAACCGACAAGTAATGCGTAAAGCCAGCCGGCATAGCGGCGCAATTGCAGTAATATAAATACAAGGGGTAAAATAACTTTTACCTCGGTAGCATTTATTAAATCTGCCGCTTCGTCAGCATCTTCGGCATGAAATTCTTTTTTCTTAACCAATCGTTGAAGCAGGTTATAAACCCGCGTTGGGTCCCCGGCAAAACCGCCTGTTTGAGAAATATGATAAGCAAAAAACGGACGCATTAGGATCATCAAAACCGCGAAGGTATAGATGAGCATATTATGCGAAAGTCTTTGATTCATGATTATTACGCCTTTGTTAACATTAAATTAACAATTATGTAACAATGATAATCAAGCGATTCCATTTTAGCAATAAATAAAGAATTGAGACGAAAATATTACAATAATTGTTCTCGCTAGTTCAGGCTATGGTGTATTTAATTATCCTTTAAACTTTTAAGTCCTGCCTTTATAACTTTCAGCGTTGTAAAGTGCAGTTGATCATTGCCCTTGTCTAATCGGTTAATTAACCATTTCTTTTTTTTAAGATATTTTTGTGCTTTTTTTCTGTTGTTGATTAACATCCAATCTATGTTATAGATTAGATCGCAATACTTGACCGTCTGTGCGCCAGGACTGATTAGAAGCAGCCGTTTGTTTTCTTTGGCCTTACGTTCACGTTTTTTTAGTCGAGGATATGCTAAGGGCGTAAACACGTCAGTAAGCTCTTTTACCACAGATGTGATATAAATTGCATCGTTTGACTGATAACCGAAATTCACTAAAGTAGTCATCAGTTCTCCTGGCGTAATTGTGGTATCTTCCAGCAAATCATGGCAGAGACCTATCTCAGAACCGAACAAAGTGCATCGTGCAGCCATCTTAGATACTGCGGTAAGATGGGTATAATAGGGCTTTCCGGTTATTCTTATCTTCTTCCCCCGGTATTTATATTTTACCCATTTCTTCAATAATACTTTTGGACTTGCTTTCCGCTTGAGCATAACCATCTGCAATTTTATCTAATTATAAATAATTTTTACGAACTCTCAATCAAAGGTTGGCATCTCAGTTTGGAAAATTGTATTGGTACGTTTATAAACAGTAACAATTCGCATAAAATTACATAACTAAAATACCTTTCAAATTGATTCATTTCATTATTAGCAATCAATCAGTTATTATCATAACTTGGGCACGTTTAAAGTTGCATCTCATTCCATAAATTCTTAAATTTACTCAACAGAAGTTCTTTAAAACAACTCATAATTACTGAAATAATTCGGTGTCTTTCAAGATGCTTCTTGATTTATAAAGTTATAAGTATCTGATATTTAAATACATAAAGGAACAGTTCGAGTCCCGTCCATTCAATTTTCGATTTACCGTCGTACGATTCGTTATGTGCAAAAGCCTAATCTCATCCAAATTTGATTCTTTGCTGCGGCGAGCTATCTTCATCCAGTTTTTCCTCGATTCTCCTTAACAAGGCCAATTTAAGTTTATCCAGAAATACGGCGTACTCCTTTTTCCTGCGGGTGATGTCTGTGTATTTGTGGTAATAAGAACCAAGATCAACCTGAAAAACAGTTTGAAAAAAGTTGACAACCGATTTGATATCTGCGTTGCCGTTATTGAATACACCGACCGCTACTAAGGCATAAATTAATTCAACCAAGTCAGTTTTATTGAAAGTCCAAGTTAGCGGTAACTCCAATCCCAATTCGAGCGGTTTTCCATCCTGCACTATGTTTTTTTGCAGTTCCAAATTCAAAAAATCCTGATATTTTTCATTCGCTATGATTTTAGAGAGTTTATAATCGTGGCTCGTTGAATACATTTCGTCTTCTTCAAAATCTTCTAGTTCCACATGGACATCAAATCCCCCCCTGGTAAAGTAGACTTCATCCATCTGTGTGGAGCCAGATCGGTAATACTGGTAAAAAGAATGGTTGTGATCGAAGAAGCGCTTTAAGTCGGCTAGCTCATAGGTTATATATTCTTTAACTATCTCTTCCCCTCCCGTCGGTTTCTGCATCATGAAATTATACACGTTGATGAAGTAAATGTACTTGCTATAAAACTGGGGTTTTATGACTTTAAAAAAGTGGATCTCGTCATCGATATTTTCGAACGAATAGGTAGAAATGTATTTCTTTAATTTTGCCATTGCTTTTTTGCAACGTAAAATCGACGATTTGTAATGTTCGGTTAAAGAATCACCATTGAGAGAAATTTCATTCAGTTCGTTTTCCAATGCGTTGTAGATACGCTCAGCAAATATTTTCATAGGGTATTCCGATAAGTAGGCTTTCATTTATTACGCCAATCAGGAATAATATGTTACAACACATTTAACATTAAGGAAATATTTATTTAATTTTTAACTTAAGTATTATGATTTAGAAAAACACCCGAGCTCATAAAAAAAATGTATTTCATAGATAATCAACGGAGGATATTTATGAAACAGCAAATAATTGATGTAAACATTATGCCTCAACTAGATAGGGCCTGTACCCTTAATATGCACAAGGACAAAATCTTCGGTTTTACCTCGTGGAGAGATGGCAGCAATCAAGAGTTTCGGTAATTTGGCTTCTACACCTGCGAAGTCAAACAGATCAGGGATTGGCAACAGGAATGTAATATTCAGCATTGCCTGATGGAAAGCACTGGTATTTATTGGATGATCTTATATGCTATACTCACTGAGCTCAATATCGAAGTCATGGTGGCAAATCCCGTTCACATTAAGCAGATGCCGAAGCGTAAAACGGATCGTAAGGATGCTAAATGGCTTTGTATGTTATTACTACACGTATTACTACGTCCACGTTTTACGCCTGACAATTCACATTTGATAATCAGAGATTATTGCAGGAATCGTTTATTTTACACATGGCATGTCTTCACAGCATTGGCGGTATTGGAGTCAAATCAGCAGAAATCATTATAAGTGAGGCTGGAAAAGATATGAGCCGTTTTCCTACAGCGGATCATTTTACGTCCTGGTGCGGTATTGCATCAGGTAACAATGAAAGTGCAGGTAAAAGAAAAAACACTGCGATTAAAAAACGCAACAGTTTATCTAAGAGTTGCTATTATTGGCGCGGCATGGGCCGCTGTTCGTATGAAAGATTCTTACTGGCATGCCTTATTTGATAAGTTGCGTAAGCGGGTGAAAGCGCAGAAAGCGATTGTTGCTGTTGCAAGGAGATTACTTAAAGTGGTTTATAAAACACTGCAAACATTAACTGTTTACCAGGAAAAGGGGATTGCTCACTTTGTTGATTTGCAAGCCAAAGCGAATTTGTATCATAAAGCACGCCTATCATGGACTTCGGCCAGCGACCATCGAAGAACACTAAAAGCACGGAAAAGGTAATAGAGTAAAAGTCTGAAACCTAAGCTGCCAAATCTGTAGATAGCATCCAGGCTTGTTCCATGAGAACGCAGAGGAAAATTATTTTTATATGTATATCGGGGCTTATGGCTGTGGGATTACATGAACAAATTATTTGGCCGAACACACATATTCTAATTAGATTGCAACGAATTGCCATCTTGAATAAGGCAGAATCTTTTTATTTTAATGTTATAATTACCTTAAGCAAAATTCCGAATAACGCCGCATTCTCTTAACATATCTATACCATGATTGTAAAAAACCTTACCTTTTTATTATTATTTTATTCTGTTTGCCTAATATATTAAAGGCACAAGCTATGCGCGACACTGTAAGTCGTGAGGATAAATTGTATGCGCTTTCGATGATATGGAAGGAAGCTGATTATAACTTTGTTTTCTTTGATAAACAACCTAATTTAAACTGGGATAATCTTTATGTTGCCTATATTCCTAAAATATTAGCTACTAAAAATGTTTATGAATATTTCAAAGTGCTTCAGAGCTTCATAGGCAATCTAAAAGACGGCCACACTTTGGTGTCGACACCACAGGCGTTTCGGAATGATATTGATTCGCCACCGGTTTTCTACGTTGAGCATAACGGGAAACGTTATGTAAGTGCGGTTAACGAAACATTGAAAGAACAAGTGCCCATTGGTGCGGAAATAGTAAAGCTCGATGGTAAAACCAGGGACGATCTTTATTTGAATAACGAATGGAATGGTTTTAAAAATACGCCAATTGAACTGACGTTACTTTCACCGAATGGAAAAGAGTCGAAAATTTTAGTAAACCGAGATGTTAATATTCTCGGTCGGAGTAATAAGCTGAAAATGGTTCCGGTGGAAACGTCATCGGCAACAAAAGATTTTGAATATAAATCTTTATCACCGACGGTGGCGATAGTTACCTTAAACACATTTAACGATCCAAAAGTTATCAATGATTTCAGGCAAGTCTTGCCCGAAATCAGGAAACATCAAAACCTGATATTAGATATACGACGGAATCAGGGCGGGAATGATGCCTATGCCATTGAAATGGCAAAATACCTAACAGATAGACCATTTATCGTAGGATCAATGTGGAGGGCGCGAACCAATAATTCAGCTAATAAAGCCTGGGCCAGCTCAAATAAACTACTTGGGAAAACCGATACCCTTACTGAATATCTAACGAGGAATAGTTGGGATAAACATCCGGGAGATACAATTAATATATCCGATACCGTACGGCGGTTAAAAATGCAGATTTATGTGCTCACTTCTAAAAACACATTCTCTGCTGCCGAGGATTTCTTGATTTATTTGAACGGCAGTAAGAACATTACCCGTGTGGCCAAAATTCAGCTGGGAGTTCCGGCCAACCAATGTTTTTCAAGATACCAAAAGGATTTACGGTACGGATCTGCTCCAAGCTTGATGCATTCCCCGATGGCACAGATTTTATCGGGATCGGTGTAAAACCGGATGTTTACGTGGAGCCATTTTTTAGTTTAACCGGCGAAAAGAAGGATGTTGAACTTGATAAAACATTGGCACTAATAGCCGCAAAGAAGCATTAAATCTAAGTTTATAATTTAAACGAATATCGGGGAAATTACGTGGTTTATAAGTTCTATTTTTACAGGAAACGCATTTATTATAACCTAACCAATCCTGGTCTTAGCCAACACAGTAGCTATGATGGCTTTTATGTCGTCCTTGATTTGCTGGTAGTTGATTAAAATCTCGGCCGGATCAATATTCCTGATCAAAGGTATGGGCAAGTAAGAAGATTCCTCTTTCCTTATTGCATCGTGATCGTTTTGAATTTCATTATGAAATGTCTTTAACGGAATTTTATTATCAGGATCGTCGGCAACCATGCCTACAAATTCGCCAGAGGATAATGATGCAATTTTAGATGCAGGGACAGCATAATCCAGTTGAGTTGATTTACTGATGGATGTATCCTGGCTATTAATTGAAATACTTTCTTTTTCCTGATTGATTTTGCCGAAACGTTCGGATAATTGTTTAGCCGTATCACCCGTAACCTGTCCAACAATAATGTTACCTACAATATTTAAAATCACCTCCGCCTGCTCCCGCCCATAATCCTTTTTTAGCTGGCTGTAATCCTGGACGGCTAAGGTAACGGCAACTTTATTCGATCGCGCTGTGGCTATAAGGCTATCAATACCATTAAAATAAATGGTTGGAAACTCATCAAAGATCATACTGCACTTTTGCTGATTTTTACGATTAACCAGCTTATTTATTCTGTTGATGTACAGAGACAATACTGCTCCATAAACCTGCGATTTTTGCGGGTTGTTGGCAAGACAAACGACTTTAGGTTCATCCGGATTATTAATATCCAACGAGAAATCATTGCCGCTCAATACGTAATAAAGTTGCGGCGAGGACAAACGTGCCAGGCTTATTTTGGCACTTGCAATTTGTCCTTCTAATTGTTCATACGCCTCATTTTGCCAGGCAGAAACAAAGGGGTTAATCAGCACCTCTATTTCAGGTTCCTGTAATAACACTTCAAAAAGGTCTTCATAATCTACCTGCGCCAATTCGATCACATGAGGCAAAGTACAGTATCGCCCATTCTCATATTTCTTCAAAAACCACATGATCGCCGTAATAAAGTTAATTGGGGATTCGACAAAGAAATCGCCTTGTTTCTTTATCCACTCGCGGTTAAGGCCGAGCATGATCGTACGGCTTGAATCAATCGCATCAGTAATATCAATCATCGTATGGGGTTCTAAAGGATTAGCGCGGTGCATAATTTTTTCCAAGTTAATAATGTACTGATTTGGTTTTACGGGAAACAAATGGGCGTATCTCAGAAGCGCATTGTAAACGATTTTGGACAAATCATCATATTTAAAATCATATACCAACATGGTGAATCCCTTTTGTATATGTTGTGTAATGAAATGACGGATGACGAAATATGACTTACCCGAACCTGGGCTACCGCCAATTAGTGTACCCCTGAAAGGATTGATAATGTTTATCCAGCTATTGCGGCTTTTGCCTTTCAGATTATAAACTGCCGGTAAATTGATCGAGTATTCATTTTCTAACAGCCTTTCTTCCTGTGGGAACGATTCATTTTCCCTATTGAAAATATCCTTACCCAAATTGATTTTCAACATTCTGAAAAGCAGGCTTACCCCTGAAAGAATCAGCATATAACCAATGATTGTTACGCCTACATACAATATGGCTATTGTGGTTGCAGGGCAATGTATTGTAAGAAACAGCGTACTGATAAAGTACGTTATTGACCCTACAGTGCAATAAATAAAAATCCTGCTGGCCTTTATGGATTCATCCTTTTTTCCTTTGCTGCCAACAAGTGAAATCATCAAAAGAATTAGCGCTGCTAATTTCACATAAAGCACTTTAGCGAATACTTCCATCTTCGATAGCGGCAATAAAATGTGATTTACGACTGGCTTGGTCAAGCCTAAAATTTGAAAAGCCGGATAGCAGCTTAGATAAAAATGTATGATTAAAATAGCAATGCTTAGTAGCCGTGTAAAGTCAATTATCTTTCTTAGGGCTTGCTCGTTTTCACCAGTTTGCATGATGTTAAATGTTAAAGTGAATGACCTTTTCTTTTTTTCTTGCGCTTATTCTGTCGAAGCCTTCCTATGGCAGCCATGTCTTGTTGTTCTTCTTTGAATAGTATGCTTAACAATGAATCCCCATCGGCTGAAGTTGTAACTGAACCTGAAATATTGTCAGGAAATTTTGAAGCCTCGCTAACATTCTTTACCGGTTTGGGATCGATTTGATTGTGGCCAATATCCTCATGTTTAAACCAATTTATCAGTGTAGCAGCACTGTAATTTTTGCCTAAATCACTGCCGTTAAATACTGCCTTTGACCCATGATCTACGAACGTTATCCCATATAAACGGCTTTCTTCATTCTGCCGGAAAATGACCTGAATGCCATCATCTTTTAATTTTTTTTGAAACGCATTTTTGGAAACCGGCGCTAATAGTACCTTGTCAATCTTAGTTTTTACCTTCTCTTTAAGAGTTTTCGCAATACTTCATTTAATCGAAATCGATCTTCGAGCGCCTTCATAGTTGGCTTGCCATAGATACTGCTGGCCTTGATTGGCACCCCAAGTTTGTTTCCTTTTGCATCAAGCGCCCAATAAACCAAGCCGTTTTTTTCATACATTCTTGAATCTTTGGAGCCGCGATCAGCGGTAATATTATATTGATTGAGTACGGCGTTCAGTTCAGGAATGCTGGTAAATTTGTAGGCTTTAACTATTTCATTCACTACATTGGTGATTGATCTTTTAAGTTCTGACTTACCATAATCAACCTGTTGCAATGGCTTAGATAATACGGTTTGCTGCTTACCCTGGTCTTCTGCCTTCACCAAATTGTAAGTCATTTCAACTTGTTTTCGGGCACTTTCGGAGGCCCTGTTCGCAAGTAAATGAAAACTGATACGTTTTCCGTCCGGTTCGATATTAGTGGTAACAATATGCAGGTGAGGGTGTCCGGCATCATGATGCTGGTAAACCAAATAAGGCTGTTTACCAAAACCTAAACCATCCATATAGTCATCGGCAATTTGCTGTAGTATATTTCTCTCCAAATTTTCGCTCACCGCAAAATTTAACGAAACGTGCAACGCGTTTACGAGTGTCCGCTCGTTCCGATTTGTTAGGTCTTGCAGCCTTTGCAGCTTATCCGTAAACGTTAAGTTGGCCGGATCTTTAAGGTAGCCTTGCGCTGAAATCAGTTCTGCTTTGCCCACCCTTACTTTATGTTCATTGTAATTTATTGCTCCGCTGACGCTTCTGCCGGTTTTAATTTTTGCGACCATACATCCGAAAAACTTAACATACGTTCTTTAATCTGACCGATTGCCGGATCGACCTTGCTGCCAATAATAGAAAGCAGATTTAACCATAATCGGTTATCCGCATTTCCGTGCGCACTATTAATTTGTCGAACTGCCTGGTTCAGATTATTACCTATTGCATTCAACTCCTTTCTGAGCAATGCAAGTTCTTCCAGCATTTCATCCATTGATTTATCACGATGTACTACAACTATAGGCTTGCCCAATAAAATACTCCTGCAATACTCACTGAGTTTATTAAACCGGGTCTTTTTGAAGGCGGAATAAATGGACTGGTACTCGGCAGGTTTGAGCCTTGTCAGCAAAGTTTTTGATCTGTTATCACCCTGATTTTCCATATTTCTTATCTTATAAAATCTGACTTCGGAAGGTTTTCCAATGGCCCCGGACTGACTTTGGAAGAGAGGGCAAGATTTCGTTTGTAATACAAACGTTTATCTTGCTGATTGCTCATAAATGCAATCTCATCCTTTTTCAAAGTCTTCGATTTGGATCAGTTTAACATCAGTCACTTAGAACGACTCACTATAAAATGGAGACATCCTGAACCTGTGTTTTACTTCCTGCCGGTAGTTATAGATCCATTCAGCAGCACAAACTTTCCAGTTAATTATCGGTTGGCCGAAGACACTTTTCCAATCCCGCAATTCATGCTCGTTATAGAAATCGGAGGCATTGTCCAGCAGGCCTTTTTGGTCAAAGTAAATTTCGATACTAGCGAGAGTTGGTGGAACTGAAGTGCCGAATCCGTCATCATTTATGATCGCTATTTTATGGTGATTCCTTAGCGGTTTATCGATTGGAGGAACGATACGTTTTGCTTTTCGTTTCATACCATTTTCATTTGATCGTTCAACTTACCAGAGTTCATGAGCGCCTCGATTTCTTCGAGATTGTAATAAGTTATACCTCCCAACTTTTTGAAAGGTATTAAGCCTTTATCCCGGAGATATTGGAGCTTACTTTCAGACAGGCGTAACATCTTTTTGATCTCAAAAGCTTTGAGCCATTGGTGTCCAGGATGACCGGTATGTTCCTTCAATAGCTTTTTGATGTCAACGATCAGCAGTTGTTTGAAATCAATCAGGTCCTGCACTGTTATCAGTTGATCGCGACGGACTTTCGGGAAGTCATTTTGAGTTTCATTGTTATTTACCATAACTTAAAATTTAGCACAGCAAATGTGAGGAAGGGAAAAATATTTTTTTCACACCTCATGTAAGGGGTAGGTGTTTTTTTTACCTTTAGAACTTTTATAGCAATAATATTTCAGGGACTAAGGGTTCGAATCCCTAACTCTCCTATCCTAATTTGAGTTTATCGCAGGTGGGGCCGCCTAAATAAATAACATTAAAACCGCTTTTCATTGCTCACTGATTTATTGTTCAACCTTCAGATGATGTCGCCTTAACAGCTTAATCAAACAGAAAGCAATATTACGGTGGCAGGCGTCCTTAAAAAATTAACAAAAGATAAGTCGGATTGATTGTTATTTCATGAATGAAAAGGCTGTAGCACTGCACAGTCATTTTAAATATAAATTATTGTAAGTCATTAATTTAAGTTAATTTTAGTTAATGAGTTGATATCGAAGCTAACTTTGAGAAACCTACCTCTTACCAATTCGATCACACGCCTATTTATTGGGTTGACTCTCTATTTGATTTATTTAAAAATTGGAACCCAGCTCTAAAAATTCTGTAAAGTTATTTGAAAACTGTGTTTCCAATTACTTCATTCGATTGAAATCGTTTTGTTTTTCTAGTAAATATTGCACAGATGATTGTGCTCTTTCCTTTAAATAATCCAAATCGGCACCGATCAGTTTTCCATCAGATTTGAGGATTTTCCCATTCACCATGACTGTATCCACGTTGCTTCTGTCGGCTGCATGCACCACGGTACCAATGGCGTCATTGGATGGAAACAAGTTGATCGCATTCGTATCGATCAGAATGAGGTCAGCGGCTTTACCTGGTGTGATACTGCCTGCGACTTGGCCAAAGCCGGCGATCTCGGCCCCGTGGAGCGTAGCAGCTTCCAGCAAGGCTTTGGAGGTCACCGGCGCCGGCGCCTTAGCATCGCCATTATATTTTCGATTTTGCGCAAATGCCCTTTGTAAGGCAAATGCTACACGCATTTCCGTAAACATATCCCCGCCATAGGCGGTCTCCAGGTCAGTACCGATACCGGGACGCATCCCGTGGTCGATAGCATGCTGATAGGCGAAAACTCCTTCTTCCAGCCCATATTGGGCATCCGAACGAGGGTCGACCGTGACCTTAACACCGCAATCGGCCATGATCTTCCATGCTTCAGGTGTTAAGCCGGTACAATGATTAAAGATATTGTCCGGCCCAAGTTTGCCTTCCGCTTGCAGGCCTTTCAAAGAAGCAGATAGTTCTTTACCTAGGAATTCAGTGATCATCGGAACACCCAGGTGGCGCGCCACGTCCCAGCCATTCGTGCTGATATGGGTAAAAACACCCATTTTGATCAGCCCTTCTGAAGAAAACCTTTTCTTGTATAAGCGTTCTAGACCTGCCGGCCAAAATGATTGTTCCCATTCTCCGCCAAGCGGAAATGCCGGTGCATAGAGCGCCCGGATGCCCGTTGCTTCCAAAGCATCCAGCGCAGCCTCGGCGTGCTCATAACTACGGGTGTTGTGGGAGGCGTCGATCATCCCGGTGATCCCATGGTCTATGGCGCTCCACGCGGTCAGTAAATTACCGATAAGAATATCTTCCGGACGATAATGCAGGGCAAGCCCGAAATGTATTTCTTCTACGTAGCTCATCAGATCGCTGACGTCTGGCATCAGGCGGCGCAAACTACCCTGCCAGGCATGACGGTGGGCATCGGTAAAACCGGGTGAAAGGATCATGCCCTCCGCTTGGATAACTTGCGCATTTTCGATATTTATTTCGGTTTCAACAGCTTTGATCTTGGTGCCTTCGATTAAGACATCGCCCGAAGGAAGGTTGCCGATGTTCTTGTCCATGGAAAGGATGGTCGCTCCCGTTATTAAAATTCGCTGATTCGCTAAAGACATCATATATTTTTTCACAAAATTATGCCGTTCAGCGAGGGGCTTTTAATACGCCCTACGGAATTTTTGGTACAATCTACGGATTTTGTCCCCGGACCTTGGAGGGCGTCGTTTGCAGTTGTTTTTTATAAAAGCGCGTAAAATAGGACAGGTCGTTAAATCCTAACCGGTCCGCGATCTCCCCCACCCGCCATTGGGTCTGTTGCAGCAGGTTAGTCGCGTGCCCAGCCAGCTCCTGGTGAAGAAACTGCCCGACAGATTTACCCATGATGAGCTTGACCATGTCATTCAGATGATTAGGGGTTACATTCAGCCTCTCGGCATAAGTGTTCAGCGAAGGTAAACGCTGTATTTCCCCGTTCAATAGTTGTTCAAAATCTCCCCTGCAATGCTTGACGAAATCGCTAGCCAGGACAACAGCCGCCCTACTTTTGGGCAGAATATGTTTAGACGTGTCCGGATAAAGTGCCGCCGCCTTCCGAACCAATAAGTGCAGCTGAACCCTCATCAATTCAACGTCAACGCCGGATGGCGTCTGCATTTCTGCAAACATTTCTTCCATCAGTCCGGAAAAATAAGCCATTTGCTCTGCAGTCAGGGAAATGATCAAGTTGCCAGCTAAGCCTGTCTGGCTAAGCCAGCTTTTATTCTCCTGACCCGTGGTAAAAAAGTCCTCGGAGAAAGTACAGCAAAAACCCTCTTGATAGGCAGTTTGGGAATGCCATGACGTTAGCGTCAGCGGTGGGATCAGGCAAAGTGTATTTTCTTTTAACTGAAATACTTCAGCGCCGAAGTTGTAGATTCCAGCTCCTTTACGGATAAGGCATACCAGGTAGTTTTCTAAAACATGAGGCTCTACGGCATTTTTACAACTCCGGAAATGATCGTCTGTACGGATCACCGAAATGCCCTTAAGTCGTTCATTTTCAAGCAGCATCTGCTTATGCTCGCCGGTGAAATAAGCCTCCGGCAAGTTTTTTATCCGAAATGTTTTTTGGTGTTCCATAGCTATAAGTAATGGCGGCTGTAATGGAATTCAAACAATATTTAATTGTAAGGTTCCTTTATGCTCCTCGCCCCAGGTGCCCAGGTCAATAATAAACGGAATGAGGCTTTTTCCCAGATCTGTAAGAAAATATTCCACCCGTGGCGGCTTCTCTTCGTAATCTTGTTTGCTAACCAAACCGTGGCCGATCAGTTGATTCAACTGAATATTGATCACTCTCCGGCTGATACCGGGCAAAGCCCGCTCCATCGCGCTTGGGCGTGTAATGCCCTCATGCAGACAATACAGCAGCATAAACTTCCATTTACCATTCACCACTTGCCGGACCAGTTCAAATCCGCATCCCAATGTCAGCGGAATCTTCCTTTCATACATATCATCCCGATTAAATGCAAAATTACCGATCTTTTCGGCCTGCTCCTATAGGGAATAATTATTCCCTATGAATAATTATTCCGGGATTGTCAGGCACCGGTACCTCATTTAGCTTTGCCAAAAAAAAACCTATGAACACAGATCGGACTTTAAAAGATAAGGTAGCGCTCGTAACCGGCGCCTCTAAAGGCATTGGTGCCGGGATCGCACTGGAACTGGCCCGGGCGGGCGCAAATGTGGTGATCAATTATGCCACAAGTCCAAAAGACGCTGATAAAGTGGCTGAACAGGTAAGAGGGCTTGACGTCAAATGCCTGACCGTAAAAGCGGATATATCAAAAAAAGACCAGGTCAGCGAAATGTTCCGGGCCGGTATTGCCGCATTTGGCCGTATTGATATCCTGGTTAATAATGCCGGGGTCTATGATTATCCCCTTATAGCCGATGTTACCGAAGACGGGTATCGAAAAATGTTTGACATTAATGTCTTAGGACCTTTGCTGACCACTCAGGAAGCCGTAAAATATATGGAGCAAAGCGGTGGAAGTATTATCAATATCAGTTCCCTGGCCGCGCGCAAAACCGTGCAAGGCGCATCGCTGTACGCTGCAACCAAAGCTGCATTGAATGAAATCACAAAAGTAACCGCTCAAGAAGTTGGAAGCAAAGGCATCAGGGTGAATGCAATCCTACCCGGGTACGTAGATACCGAGGGCGCGCGTGCAATGGGAGAAGCAGCAGAGCTCTGGGCCAAACAATTAGTGGCAGCTACGCCGCTCGGCCGTGGCGGACTTCCGTCAGATATCGGAAAGGTGGCCGTTTTCCTGGCTTCAGAGAGCAGTTCCTGGATCACAGGAGAGTTAATCGCGGTATCCGGAGGTTTGTTATAAAAGTTATAACTTTAAATACCACTCGAACTTGTTAATTAGCAGTGATCCTCAGTTAAATGACTGACGAAATTCTGTGGGTGAGTAATTCGTTTTATTTTTAAATAGTTTATTGAACGACTGCGGGTAATCAAACCCTAAGTGAAAAGCGACCTCACTTACAGATAAGGATGTCGTCGATAACAATTCTTTGGCTTTGTCGATCAGTTTGGCATGAATATGCTGCTGCGTGGTTTGTCCCGTAAAGCTGCGCAGCATATCGCTCAGGTAGTTTGGCGAAAGATGCAGTTCGTCCGCAATGTACTGGACTGTTGGTAACCCGGAACTCAGGCGTTCCGGGTCGTTAAAATAATTATTCAGCAATTTTTCTAGGCGGGTCAGGATCTCGCTATTCTGTGGTTTCCGGGTAATAAATTGCCGGTTATAGAAACGGTTGCAATACTGCAACAGTAATTCGATCTGCGCGACGATCACGTCCTGGCTGTAATGGTCGATATTAGATTGGTATTCAAGAGCTATCTTATCCATGATCCCTTCTATGGTAGCCTCTTCCTGTTCCGATAAATGCAGTGCCTCACTTAATTCATAGGAAAAGAAACCATAATTACCGATAGTTTTAGCAAGCGGGTAGCCCAGCAAATAGCCGGCGTGAAAGACCAGGCAAATGCCTTCTTTAGCGGCATCGTCGCCCCTGGGATGGGACATGATCTGCTTGGGCGACAAAAAGGTCATTACGCCCGACCCGAAGTCATAATAATGCTGGCCATAAACGCATTTTCCCTTAAAGTTTTTCTTAATGGAAATACAATAAAAGTCGAACATAAAAAGCTCGGGCAGACTTTCTTTGATGACCGTGTCTTCGAACCGGTAAACGCTCACCAGGGGATGCCGGGGTTTGGGCAAACTCCAGAAATGATGTTCTTCGGCGATAGACTTGATGAGATAGGGTGCCTTATGCGCTTTCATATGATAAAGTTAAGGCTTTTTGCGCGGATGTAAGACTGACCGGCGGGTAGTCAATATATCCGGACGCACCGCCGGTATAATAAGTTTTCCTGTTGGCTACATTAAGCGGCTGATCTTCGCGAATGCGCCTGACCAGGTCGGGGTTGGCAATAAAAGGCTGACCGAAACCCGCCAGATCGATCACGCCGTCGCGGATCATTTCAACAGCCTTGCTGGTCGTCAGGCTACCGTCAAAGATCAGCGCTAAGGCTGGTGAATCTTTTCGCCATTGGATGAGCAATCGCCTGATCGCCTCACTCGTAGGTTCTGCGCCATCAGGCATGGTGAAAAAACCGGATTGATCCATGACATGGATATAGGCGGTCCTCCGGTCACCTAAGGCCTTTCCTGCCGCTAAGTATGTGTCCTCAATATCATCAAAATGCGGACAATCATTTAATGTTCCATAAGGTGAAAGGCGGACGCCTACCCGTTCCGGCCCGATGGCAGCCGACACCGCATCCACCGTTTCCAGTAAAAAACGCAGGCGGTTCTCCAGCGTTATAGCTGAATACTGGTCTGTCCGGTCATTGATCATTGGATTAAGGAACTGGTCGAAGAGATAACCGTTGGCAGCGTGCAATTCAATGCCGTCAAAACCCGCTTCCATCGCATTTTTTGCAGCTTGTACAAAATCGCCGGTGATCCTTTTGATCTCCGCGGTTGCCAATGCGCGCGGAACGGATGACTGAACGAAGCCAGGCTGGCCATTGTCATCCCAGCCGAAAGCGTTCGAAGACCTGGCTACACGGTTCGTGGAACTTACGGGCTGACGCCCGTTTTCCTGAATGGACGTATGGGATATGCGTCCGACATGCCATAGCTGCAAAAAGATCCTGCCGCCGACGCTTTTAACGGAGTCGGTCACTAAACGCCAGCCGGCGACTTGCTCAGGTGTGTATATGCCGGGATTAAAAAGGTAGCCCTGTCCTTCATTGGAGATGGGCGACCCTTCGGCAATGATGAGCCCGGCCGTAGCACGCTGCGTATAATAAAGCGCCATCTGTTCGGTGGCAATATCCTGTGGGGCACGAACGCGGGTCATCGGCGGCATCACGATCCGGTTAGGAAGCTCAAGCCCTGACAGTTCGAAAGGTGTGAATAGCTCTTTCATGACCGGTTTTCTTTAAAGTCTGTAGATACACTTATGGCCTCCCAGGCCGAGATTTCGTCCTGTAACCGTTGCAGCTGGCTGTTGACAATTCTCACCGCGTCACTGCCCATCAAAACGTGTACTGGTGGCTGGTCAGTATTGAAGACTTTGATAAATATATCCGGCGCCTTCTTCGGATCGCCAAGTTGTTTGCCATGCTGATTTTCATCCAGCCATTGTTTATGCTGGTGGATGTGTTCATAGTCAGCTATTGCTGGGTCAGCATAATGGACAGAACCTTTTCCAAGGAAATTGGTACGAAATGGTCCTGGAGCAATCGCTGTAACCTTTATACCCAAGGGTAATAATTCTCCTGCTAATGCATCGCTTAAACCTTCGATCGCATACTTCGAACTGTTGTAAACCGATGCACCGCTATCGCCTTTCCAGCCGGCAATGGAAGTTACGTTCATAATATGCCCCGAACCTTGGCGACGCAGCTGCGGCAAAGCCTGGCGGATGACATTAATGGTCGCAAATACATTAACCTCAAATTCGGTTTTGATCTCCTTAAGAGATAATTCCTCCAGCGCGCCCAGCATGCCGAAACCGGCATTATTGACCACCGCATCCAAGCGCCCGAATTTTTCAACAGTTCTTGAGATCGCTTCGGTAACGGACTGCTCGCTGGCCAGATCCACTTCGAGCGGCAAAAACCCGGGCAGGTCGCCGACATTTTCCTTTAGTTCATTTATCTTGCGGGTCGTGGCCGCGACCTTGTAACCTTCGGCTAATAACCTTTTTACTAAAACAAGCCCGATACCTTGCGATGCGCCGGTAACGAACCATACTTGCTGATCGTTCATAACTTTAATTTTTGGATGACACAAAGTTCTGCAGGTACGGGATGGCTTTCTTATCCAAACCTCTGAAAGGCTTATCCAAAATCCGGAAAGCTTTGAAGCTCATTTTAATTCATTGAAGGTTTCTCTTTGAACGCGACGGGGGTCAGGCTGGTCTTATTCTTAAAAAGCTTGTTAAAGGATTGCGGATATTCGAATCCCAGCTTAAAGGCTATTTCCGCTACGGTCAGGTTCGTTGCAGACAAATATTCTTTAGCTTTTTCGATCAGTTTTTCATGAATATGCTGCTGGGCGCTCTGGCCGGTGATACTGCGTAACAGATCGCTCAGGTAACGCGGCGACAAATTTATTTTGGAGGCCAGGAACTCAACGGTCGGCAGGCCAGAAGTTAAGCCCCGCTCGTTGATAAAATAATCATCCAGGATCGTTTCCAGTTGCGTTAACAGGTCATGGTTTGCCGTCCGTCGCGTAATAAACTGCCGTTTGTAAAACCGGTTGCTGTAATTCAACAGCGTTTCCAGGTGGGAGATCACAATATCCTGGCTAAAATCATCGATGGTATTTTCCAGTTCTATTTTGATATTTTCAAACAGGCCGAGTATAATGGCTTTTTCCTTTTCCGACAGATGCAGGGCTTCGTTGCTGTCGTAAGCGAAAAAGCCAAAACGTTTGATATGCTTACCTAATGGGTAATTTCTTAAGAAATCAGGGTGGAACAGCAGGGATATACCAAAGTATTCGGTATCGCGGGAAGTGGCGACCACCTGAGACGGGGCGACGAAAGTCATCGTCCCGTCGTCAAAATCATAATAGCTTTGCCCGTAACCGGTGCGTCCTTTTGTTCTCTTTTTAAAAGATATGCTGTAAAAATCAAACAGGAAATCGGTTGGCAGCTGTTTTTTATTGACTGCGACCTGGGTGTTATCAAAAACACTAACCAGCGGGTGCAGGGGTTTAGGCAGCTCCAGCGTACGATGCAATTCGATGATGGAAGTAAAACGATATGGTGGTGTGACTGCTTTTTTCACGGCTAACTCATCTGATTTAAAATTATGGATTAAAATCTGACCTACTCCCTCATGAGCCTTAAAAATTCTGCTTCGCTGTTTTTTTGTTTCAGGTCGATGTAAAAGGCAGCGTCATCGCCCACAATATAGCGAAGCCGGGAGGTATCATCCGTCGCTGCCAGGTAAATAGTTTCCGCAACGTCTGAGGCGGATGCTTTCGCCAAATGCGCTGTACGTTTCGCATAACGACTCATCAGCAGGCTTAATTCCGGATCGTAGTCAGGAATTCCATTTCGGATCATTTTCATACCCTCCCTGAAGTTTGTCGCTACACTGCCGGGCTCTATGATCTTTACAGCAATGCCCAGGGGCGCCAGTTCATGAGATAAAGCTTCCGAAAAACCTTCGACTGCAAATTTAGAGCTGTTATACAGACTGGAGAACTGTCCGGCAGTGATTCCCCCGAAAGAGGAGATATTGATAACAACGCCCTGCTTTTGTAAACGCATGGCCGGCAGCACGGCTTTGGTGACACTCATCAAGCCAAAAACGTTGACGTCATATTGTTTTTTTATCTGTTCAGCAGTGGCCGATTCGAATACGCCGATCAGGCCGTAACCGGCATTATTCAGCAAAACATCGATCTGTCCGAACCTTTCCATTGCCTTGCCTACCGCCTGGGCTATACTGGCCTGATCCGTCACATCCAGCGGAAGGATCATGGTTTTTGGCAGAGCGGCTAATTCTGTTTCCTTTTCTGGCGAGCGCATGGTGGCCACCACATTCCAGCCCTTGCGCTGAAATAACAATGCGGTTTCTTTTCCAAAACCTGAAGATGCTCCTGTAATGAATATGGTATTTTTCATGATGTAAGTTATTGTCCTAAAAATGTTTGTGCCATAAAATTGTGAAATGCGTCGTCGCCCAATTGCAATCGTTGCTGATAGATCGCTTTGGCATCATCCCCGGCGAGGTATCTCAACTGGTCTTTCCCGTCAGTTGCAGCCTCAAAAACTACTTCAGCGATCTTCTCAGCGGGTGTAAAGGTCACGCCGTCCACATTGGCGAAGAACCGGTTAAACAATTCATCGTAAGCCGGATGGAAGGATTTGTCATAAGAACGCCCCATGAAATCGGTTTGGATCGCACCCGGTTCGATCAGTTTAATACCTACCTGAATGCTTTTAAGCTCATAGGCCATGCTTTCACTCCAGCCTTCCAGTCCCCACTTGGTGGCATGATACAGCGAAGAGAACGGGAACCCGATCAGGCCGCCCAGGGAACTGGTGGTTATAAAAAGCCCTTTTTGCCGGGTACGGAAATAGGGAATAAACGCCTGTGTTACGCGGATAACCCCTAAAAGATTGGTATTGATCTGCCGTAGCAATTGATCTTCTGAAATAGCTTCCAATGGACCCGATAACCCATAACCCGCGTTGTTGAATACTACATCTACTTCAAAATCATGAACGACCTTTCCGGTGATTTCGCTGATCTGCTCCGTATTGGTCACATCCAAAGGCAATACGGTAACATGGGCTAATTGCGCGAATTCGGTTTCGTTTTCCGGATTGCGCATGGTAGCGATCACCTTCCAACCCTTATCATGAAACAATTTCGCGGTCGCCTTACCCAAACCGGACGACGCTCCGGTAATAAAAATAGTCTTGCTCATTTCTATGTTGAATTTGATCCTGCAAAGTTCAACAGGAATTAAATGGCAGGAGTATCCGTATTGAGTTTGATTGTATCCAAATACGTATCCGGTATTTCAATCCCGTTTGAGGAGGCTTTAAGGAAGGTCAATCTTTGAGAGATAATGCTGCAAGTTTACCGTTTTGTTAACTGAAAGGCCGGGAGTAGCCCAGGCCATGTCCATATTAACGATAATCAGTTCGTTACCGCGCAACACAACTTCCGCAGGCTGATCAAGCAATCCATTTTTGCCATCTTCATCACCGTTACGTTGTAATGTGACTACCTGGCCCTGCATATCAATGCGATGAATAGCGTTCCCGGTGAAATCAACCTGGTAAAAGCAGCGGCGCCTGGCATCAAAAATAATTCCGTCGGTGCCGTCCATCGCTTTGTTCTTAGCAAAAAGCGTTGTCTTAACCGGCTTATTATTACTATCGAGAACAGTTTTGTAAACAGCTCCTTCCTCGATCACTGTGGTATAAAGGTTCCCCTGGTCGTCGCAGACAATGCCGTCTGCTCCCGATTTCATCGGTTTGTTGGAGGTGAACTTGACCACCAGATGCGGATCACCCTGGTTGTTGGCGTAAGCTTTCATCTGTACCGGTTTTTTGCCGTTAAGTTCCTGCAACCGGTAAGCGTAAACGCCGCTAACAGTACCGGTATCCGTCAGTTGCAGCACAGATTCCGTAACGAATAAAGTATTACCTTTCCAGTACATCCCATTGCAACTCAGTAATTTTTCCACGACCACCTCCATGCTAACCGGTTGACCGTTTTTAACGTTGATGCGAATGATCCGTGAATTGTGTTTTTTATTAAAGAAGTATTGGCGATCGTTAATATAAAGATTCCCATCGGGGCCAAAAGCGCAGTCCATAGGGCCAACTTTGCCGGTTGCCGGGTTGAGGTCGCCAGGTTTAAAATCGTACCAGTGTCTGATCTTATCATCTGGCGTTAATATAGCCATAAAGGCAGGGGAAGCCTTTTTTATCTTTCCTTCTTTCAATAAGGTGTCATTGCTGAAATTAGGTACCGACATAATGACGTCATTACTATTCGGTACATTAGCCATACCATCGCAGGTAATATATTCTGGAGGAAGGGTAACGAGCGGCTTGACGCGGTTGGCAAGCGTATCTTTTAAATCCTTACTTGTATTAGAGGAGTTTCGCTTACACGCGGCCAGCAATAAGAATGCGCCCAGCAGCGATAAAAAAATCAGGTGTTTCATAGATTAAAGCTTTAAAAAAATGACATAGCAAACCGGGCCGGTATATCATAGCCCGGTTTGACTGAGTTTAGAAGTTTAATATTAAGTGATCAGACGTGACCCATGCTGGTTGGGGCATCTTTATCGATGAGCTTCTTGGATTTTAATTCAGCCCAAAAATCGGCAGGGATCTTTACCTGAAGTGATGCCGCATCATCTCTGATCTGCTTGGCCGTGCGCGCACCCACTACCATAGAAGCCACTACATCCGGATAAGAAGAAAATTGCAGTGCTGCGGTACGTAGATCAATATGATAACTGGCCGCGATTTTATTTAGCTGGTCACGCTTATCAAAATACTCTTTCGGGATCGGCTTCTTTGGATTATAGTTATACCGGTTACTGCCGGAGATAAAACCCGCGTTCAGACTCGAACCGATCACTACTTTGATGTTCCGTTTCCGGAACTCAGGAAACAGCTGATGCAAAGCGTTCTCATGGTCAATTAGTGAATATTGCGAAGCCACCAGGAAAACATCGGGTGTAGAATCACGCATCGTCATCAGGATAGGATCCGGTGTGTTCACTCCCAATCCCCAAGCCTTGATCAAACCTTCCTCACGCATCTTATTTAACTCGGGGAAGGCACCTTTTTTAGCGATATCATAATAGTCTGTCCAGGGCCGGTCAAACCAGGGAAAATCCGAAGACAGATCATGCACGAATACCATGTCGATGCTCTCAATACCGAGTCGCTGCAAACTGTCTTCAACCGATCTCCGCACACCAGGTCCTGTATAGTCATAAACTGGAGAATTTGGCGACCCGGCATGCGGAAACATTTCATGCCCGCGGTTATTTTTCGATGCCTTCAGTAATTTCCCCACTTTGGTCGAAATATAAAAGTCTTCCCGTTTTTGATTATGCAGGAAAGCGCCGAAACGTCTTTCCGCCAAACCGAGGCCATACCAGGGCGCCATATCAAAATAGCGCACGCCTGCTTCCCATGCGGCTGCGATAGTTTCATGTGCTTGTTCATCTGTTACTTCTTCAAATTCATTGCCGAGCGGCACCCCGCCGATACCAAAATGCGGCAGGGATTTGATCCAGTCATTTGCTGCTGTTTCCATAGGTTTTTCAATTAAATGTTCATTTTTAGAACCAGTTACGGCCAATAGTTGTTTGGGTAATGCTAAACCCACGCCGGCAGCGATAACGCTTTTGCCGGCCAGATTTAAAAAGTCGCGTCGTGTCGTCATAGGTTAAAAAGTTTTCTTATAGGGAAACATCATGACGTGATTGAAGTTTTTGCTCTGAGCGTCAAAGAATTTGCCTGTCGGTGTCAGTTTGAAGCTGTGCTCTTTCTGCTGACGGGGTATGACCGAAGTAATGCTTATAGGCTCTTGAAAAGTGACCGAAACTTTCGAACCCGACTTCCTGATAGATATCTCCTACAGGTATGGGCGTGTTCCGCAGTAATTCCCTTGCCTTTTCAAGACGCTGGTTCTGTATCCACCTGGCTGGCTGGAGTTCATAAATTTTGAGAAAGTCGCGCCTGAAGCTGGATAAGCTGCGGCCGGACATATAAGCCAGCTGCTGAAGCGGGAGTTTTTTTAAATAATTATCGCTAACAATGCGGCTGATATCGTGGATATATTTTCCGCGGTTATAAACCATGGCCTGTAAGGTGAGAGGATGAGCTTCGGCCAAGTGATGTAGCAGTTCAAACAGTTTGAGCTTTAAAAGAGCCGGAGAGATGGGCTCACGTTCGGCAAAGAAAGGCTGAAGTGATTCCAGATATTTAACCATCCGGTTCCCAAAGGACTGTCTGGTAACTCCAGCCTCACTAGAAGTGGGATTGCGATCAACGACAAACGATGTTTGGCGAAGAAAATCAGTAATTAATTTATCGCTTATGAAAAATAAAACGCTGTTCAAACTTGTACCGTCAGGGGCATTTACTACCTGGTGGGACTCGCAATAGGTATCCTTTTTAAACAGGATCATTTCCTGACGTCCAAAAACAAGGTCAGTTTCGCCAACGCGTATATGATGCTCGCCTTCCAGCACACACAGCAGCAAATGTTCCTCAATATATACATTTAACTTTTCGGCGTAAGGCTGGTTGCAGGATTCAACCACCAGGGTGCCTTCAAGTTGCAGTTTGTTATGGGCAGAAACATAATCGCCAAAATCGCCTGGTATCTTTATCGTTCTCATTATTCGATTATTGATTACCTGTTATCGATCAAAAAGGTTGTCCGGAAGGTGTGCCGGACTGTAGCCAAACTGCTTCTTAAAGGCAATTGAAAAATGGGACAAATTTTCAAAACCAACTTCCACAAATACATCAATCGGTTTTCTATGCTGTACAGCTATCTGATAACGTGCTCGTTCCAAACGCTTTGCTGTCAACCATCTTCCAGGCGTCATTTGAAAGAGCTGTTTAAAGTCTTTCTTAAATGTAGTGAGGCTACGGCCCGTCAGATAACCGAATTTTTCCAATGAAAGATTAAAGATAAAGTGCTGATCCATAAAGTCGGCAAGATCAATCTTACCAGGTTCCCCCGAGACTGCTAATACTCTTTTGGTCTGCCCGTCATATGCATCCAACAAGGTCAGGCACTCCCGGATCTTGAGCGAAGCCAATTCATCCGGAAGCTCATCATTCACATCAAAGTACGGCACAAGCGACTGAAAGAAATTTTCAATAAGCGGATGTTGCCTTACCTGTAAATGTCCTGACCATTTCTTTTCAGCTAAATTAATTGGCTTCTCCTGATAGAAACTGCGAAGTACATCGGGAGGAAAAAGAATCGAAACGGAGCGAAACGGTTCACTTTCGGCAGGAAGCTTAATCAGACGCCCTAATTGATTTCGAGGTATGAGAATGAGTGAATTGCGTTCAAAAGTGTAAACCTGGTCACTATAGATAATTTTCATTGTACCAGCAATGATGTATACAAGCGCGTGCTGATCAAGGATCAGTTCCCTGCTATAGTGCTTTTCCCGCTTGCACGACACAAATATCCTTCCTTTAGTTTGAGCAGCCGTTTCCAAATCCGTCTTTTGCATTTTTATTAGTTTAAGCAATTATACTAATCCTAAATCGATCAGGCTCCGGCCTGTGGCTAATACCGCATCCCTGGTAGGCCTCGGCTCCCAGTTCAGTAACCGGCTTGCTTTGTCATGGCTCACTTCTTTGTATAATCCCAAATGAGGTACGATAAGCCGCACTTTGGGGTTAAAAAGCCCGATGATTCTGATCAACCAGCTTGGCATTTCCCGCTGTGGAACTTTTGCTGCTTTTTCACCTAAACCCTCTCGCAGGATGCGGGCGATATCCAGGTTAGAGATAGCCTCTCCGGCCGAAGCCAGGAAGCGCTGACCTTTGGCGTCCGGATGCGTCATCGCTTTTACGTGCAGGTCTGCGACATCTCTTACATCCACCTGCGGAAAGGTGATTTTTGGCAAACCTTTGATCGTACCGCTGAGCATTCCCTGGATGAGGCGGATGGAATGAGAATAATCAGGCCCGAGAACAGGTCCCAGGACCGCGACCGGGTTGACCACGGAAAGCTCCAACCCTTTCCCTTCGCCATTGACGTAATCCCAGGCGGCCTTTTCCGACATGGTTTTTGATTTTTGATAGGCCGGAAGTGATTGTCGCAGATCAGACCAGTCCTCCTCTGTGTACGGCGATTGTTTGTTGGTACCATAACCTACTGCACCGAAGGCAGATGTCAGGACCACTCGTTTTACTCCGGCCTTTTTTGCTGCACGTAATACCCACAATACCCCGTTTACTGCCGGCCGAACAAATTCTTCTTCGGTTTTTGCTGCAGGATTAGGCGTAGGTGATGCAGGATGAATGACATAAGTACAGCCGGCGACAGCCTGATCCCAACCGGACTCCCGGCCAAGGTCGGCCTCTACAAAAGAAAGATCCTTAAAATTTCTAATGCCCCCTCTGGTTAACATCTCTTTTACTTCTTTGGTCCGCTCAAGCGAACGAACACTGGCCTTTACCCTGTAACCGTTATTCAAAAGCTCAATAATGCAATAGCTGGCTATAAAACCGGAACCGCCTGTAACTAAAACCAAGGGTTTCAATGATGAATTCTCCATAAACTTTTTTTATTCAAAGGTAGGTTGTACCCACTTTCGCGGCTTTGTTTTAACGGCGTATTTACTTTGCTCAAAAGTCATGATGGGGATTGAGTTCAATTCCGGAAACTCATGGGCGTGCTATTGGTTTGCTTTCTGAAAAAGTGGTTAAAGTGTGTTGGGTCATCGAATCCCAGACTAAAACCGATCTCGGCTACGTTCCAGTCGGTATGCTTTAGTAACGCCTTCGCCTCACTGGTTAGCCGCTCATAAATAACCGTAGACGTGGTTTTTCCGGTAGTCTGTTTTACTGCCCGGTTGAGGTGATTGACATGAACCGAAAGCTGCCGGGCGAAATCAGCCGGGCTTTTCATCTTAAACTGATCGCCGGGCTTTTCAATGGGGAACTGCCTTTCCAATAATTCCATAAACACCGCCGTGATTCTCTTACTGGCATCCGTATGTGCATATAGCTGACCGGACGGTTCCAATTTCAGTGCGGTATGAATGATCTCTGTGATATAATTCCGTATCAAATCATATTTGAATTGGTATTCACCGGCAACTTCCCTGATCATTTTTTCAAAGATAACGTTCACCTGTTCGGTGCTGACATTATCCAGAGCGTAAACAGGGCTTCCAGCGATCCGGTACATGGGCAGTTCCTTTAGGCTGTTGCGCAGGTATTCACTGTAAAAGCTTTCCCGAAAAATGCAAAAGTAACCACCAGCCTCCTCTTTTATCGGCTCAAAGGTATAGGGCGTATCCGGGTTAGAGAACACCAGCGTGCTGCCGTTGATCTCAATCGTCTTGTCCGCGTAATGAAAAAGACAATTCCCATGAATGAGTGCTATTTTAAAGAATTCTCTCCGCGCATATTTAACCGGCGCTTTATCCGGACCCACATCGTCTTTCCGGAATACATTGAAAGCGCCCAGCTCTACATAGGCCGGCTTCACCTCTTCCGGTATGCGCTGCCGGTAATACTCGTTAATGGATTGTTTTTCGATCATTGTTTTAATTTTTTACGTTGCATATGTTGCACCTTAATCGGAAACCAGTGCATTAAAATTAATTAATTTTAAATTAGATCCAGCAGCCAGGCCGGTTAACAATGGCTAACTATCCAAGTGGCACTTTTCCGTATACGTCATCGAGCATCTGCTGCTGGAGCTGGTTTTTCGCACGGGCAGCCAAAATTGTCTGATACGCCGGATAGCCTTTCAGGCCTACAATTGTAGGTTTACCGCCGGCCATGATCGTGTACTTGTCGTAGATCGGATAAATATGAATCGTGTCCAGTTCATCCATCATTTTGCTCAGACCAGGTTCCAAAATCGTTGCCAGGTCAGTTTGCGGGGCGACCCCCAATTCGATCCAGGCATTATACCTGACCGATGCCGGCCGGTGATGGGGCACCTTGGTGTCGGGGAAATGATCATCGTCATAATCTTCCAGCAGGTGATATCTTACCCTAGTTGTCTTCTCTAATTTAGCCAGACTACCAGCAAGGTTAATCAGACTTTGTTTTCGTTTTCCGGCACTCAGTGCCGGATCTAGAATAAACGATACCGCATATTCATCGTTTTCAGGTTTGCCCTGCGGCGTCATATTATTCGAAGTATCTTTAAGGGTTCCGGAGTTATCATTTTTAGACCATAAGGTAGCATTTAACCGTACCAGCATAGGCTCGTCATCCAACAAATATTTTTTAATAAACGGATGATTTTCGAATTTTCGGCGCCCGGCTTCATCATAATAGAAGGTGTGAGCGATTCCCTGAGGCTGATCTGCATCGCTCAACGGTTTTACGAAGCCTTGAAAACGGCTTGAAAGTACGCTGATGGCCGGTTTCCAGTGCAATTGACGATATAACCAAGTACCCGGTATGCGGGAAACAAGCGTGCCATGTATATCCCGCCAGTAATTGTGTCCGACCTCCAACGGAATATCAGTTCGTAACCAGGCATACACCGTTGTGCAATACAGAGCTGAGTTTTCGATCTCGGGAACATTTTGTCCATCGGCAGGCATTATTTCTGCGTCATGGCTGGGATCACTATTTCGGGAAAAGCCAATTGCCGGATTAATGAATAGGATACCGGCACCAGCCAAAGCCGTTTGCTGTAAAAATCTCCTCCTGGAACTTGTTATTTTTTCGTTTTTCATTTTCAAAAAATTTTATACCCTCAGTCAGGTTGAACTATTCTGTTACAAGTTATGAGGCATTACCATGCCTGCTCAGACGGAAGAATAAATATCTCCGAGACATCTACATGATCCGGGGCCTCCAGAGCATAGAGCATGCTGGAGGCAATATCTTCCGGCAGCAAAGGCGGATAGGTTGAATTAGCCATAGCTTCCTTGTACTTTGGATCTGTCGTATGTTGCTGAAGCTCCGTTGCTACAGCACCGGGTTGAATGGAGGTTACACGGATATGATGTTTTGGCGCGATTTCCATTCTCATGATATCAGAAAATGCGGCTACCGCGTGCTTGGTAGCACAATAAACCCCTAAACCCTGAAACAGCTTACGGCCTGCAATCGAGGAGGTATTGATGATATGACCGGATTTTTGCGCTATGAGATGGGGCAAGACCGCACCGGTAGGATTTAAGATACCCTTGATGTTGATATCAACCATTTTCTCCCATTCATCTAATTTCAGGGCATCAATATCGGAAAGATACATCACGCCGGCATTGTTGATCAGGATATCTATTTTTCCATAGGTTTCCAGTAGCAGGTCGACGCCCTTTGTTACTGAATTCCGGTCGGTAACGTCCATTGTAATAATTATACCTTCACCACCTTCCGCTTGAATTTCTGCTAACACACCCTCAAGTTTATCCGTTCTTCTTGCTGCCAGGCCTACTTTAACACCTTTTCCTGCTAACGCCTTTGCAACGGCTTCTCCAATCCCGCTGGATGCTCCTGTAACCAGCGCTATTTTCTCTTTTAAGTTCATTTCAAAAAGTTATAAGTTTTTGTTTGAAGGCAAAGTTAGGCTCCGGCACCATCGTTACATTGACAGATAGAAACAGTTCATTGTATAATCCAAACATTAGCCTTGCAGCCTGCCATAAATATTGGTCAGAACGCCGCCGCCATCCACAGTTATAGTTTGCCCTGTCATATAATTTTGCTCCATCAAATGAAGATAGGTTAGCGCAAGGTCTTGTGGCCCGGCTATTTTACCCAAGGGAAGCTGTGATGCAGCCTGGCTAAATAAATGTTCCCTGGCTTCCGGTGGCACCAGCGACCATAGCTCTGTGTTCACGATACCAGGTGAAACCGCGTTCACCCGAATTGGCGCCAGCTCGATGGCCATTGCGCGTGTGAAGCCCTCCATTGCTGCAGTCATGCTGGCGCCGATTGCCCAGCCCTTGCCCGGACTCTGCCCGGCAATACCGCTGGTTAAAGTAATAGAACCGCCCGGATTGATATAAGGCGCAGCGTATTTTACAGCGGCCATGGCACCCCAATAGCGGATATCAAAGAACTTTTTGCTGCTTTTAATGTCGATCTCGCTGAGTATTCCCGAATAAAAGGTTTCGCCGGCAGTATAAATTAAGTGATCGAAAAAGCCTGTCTGTTCAAACAGCCTTTTGATCTGCTCTTCATCGCCGGCATCTGTACAGATACCCGATGCATTTTCAGGCAGCTGGCTAAGAGCCTTTTCCATACGTTCCGCATCACTTGATGCGATAATAACCAAGGCTCCACTGTTTGCGGCAGCAATAGCAGCGGCTAAGCCGATGCCTGCACTGCCGCCAATGATGACGACTTTTTTCCCTTCCAGAATTGATTGATGTTTTTGCATAGCTGAATTCTTTATAATTAATACAAAGCTGCTGCATAGTATAAGAATGAATGTGCCTCAATCAAGGTTTGTCGTGTCTGGAAATGCTTACGGGTAATCCGCGTGGTTTGAGATACAAGTATCCTTGATTGAGGCACACGGGTAAATACAGGGTTGATGACCTTTGCCTGAAAACAAAGAGATCTATGAAAACAGTAAAATTAGGAAGCCAGGGCCTTGAAGTTCCTGCGATCGGCCTGGGCTGCATGAGCCTGGCTGGCAGCGATATCCAATTCATCTACGGAAAAACAGACGAGCAAAGTGGTGTGGCTGTGATCGAACGGGCACTTGAATTAGGCTGCAACTTTTTAGATAGCGCCGATGCTTACGGACCCTTGTCTAACGAAATATTAATAGGGAAGGTAATAGAAGGAAAACGAAATCAGGTGATCCTCGCTACCAAATGCGGTTTTGAAATTGATGACGCAGGTCAGTTTACCGGCAAGCTGAACGGCAGCAAGGCTTACATAAAAAAAGCGGCTGAGCGCTCACTGAAAAATCTAAAGACCGATTACATCGACCTTTATTATTTGCACCGCCCTGATCCTTCAACACCGATCGAAGAGACCATGGAAGCTATGGCTGAACTGGTGAAAGAAGGCAAGATCCGCTACGCCGGTCTCTCTGAAGTTTCTGCGGCTCTGATCCGTAGGGCTCATGCTATCCATCCCTTAACAGCGATCGAAACAGAATACTCTCTATTTGAGCGTACATTGGACGAAGATGGCACCACAGATGTGTTGACAGAATTGGGTATTGGGCTTGTGCCGTATTCACCGCTGGGCCGGGGATTTTTATCAGGTGAACTGAAAAGTCCCGATGATTTCGATGAGAACGATGTACGCAGGCATTTTGAACGCTTCCAGGGTGAAAATTTTTATAAAAACCTGGAATTAGTAAAAGTATTACAAAACATCGCTTTGGAAAAAAACGCCACCGCTTCACAACTGGCGCTGGCCTGGATCACGGCTAAAGGGCATGTGCCTATTCCCGGAACACGCAAGGTGAAATACGTGGAGGAAAACATTGCAGCCGCTGACATTTCCCTGAGCGTACAGGAACTAGCCAGGCTGGAGGCCATATTGCCGCTGGGTACCCAGCAGGCAGGCTCAAGAAGCGATGCAAAAACGACACCGGCTGCTGAAGATAATTGATAGCTATCAGTTAAATGATAGAGGGTTATTTCCAATAATCCTCTATCTTGTTTAAGATTTCCATGAAAAATAAGGTTCCATATATCATCAATTCTATCACAGAGCTGCATACGTTGCTCGGTTTACCTAAACCGAAACATCCGCTCATCAGTATCTATCGTTATGAGCAGATCACTGAAAAAGAAAATGCGTTACTTGATTATTTCTGCCCGCAGTTCTACAGTATTGCGATCAAAAGGAACTTTAATGGTAAGATCCGCTACGGTCATAGTCATTATGATTTCAGCGAGGGAATGATGTGTTTCATTGGACCCGGTCAGCTATTAGCGCAAACCGCAGGTGAAAACACCCCGGAAGAAGGTTTTTGCCTGATGTTCCATCCGGACTTCCTCTCGGGGCATCCGCTTGGCAGCAAGATCAAAAATTATGGTTTCTTCTCCTATGAACTTACCGAAGCCCTGCACCTTTCCGACGACGAAAGAATAAAAATTGAAAGCATCGTTGCTGAAATTGATACTGAGTACAGCGCCCGCATCGATGCGCTAAGTCAGGACGTCATGATCGCACAGATCGAGTTGCTGCTGCATTATTCTCAAAGGTTTTATAACCGGCAATTTATCACACGTCGTACGCTAAATCTGGGTTTGTTAGCTAAGATCGATGAGGAACTGGACATTTATTTAAAGAACGAAGCCGCTCAGAAAGGCTTGCCAACCGTGCAGTTACTCGCCGATAAATTACATGTGTCGCCAAACTACCTGAGTGATATGCTCAGAACAAATACCGGCTTCAGTACCCGCCAGCATATTCAAAATAAATTGATCGAAAAAAGCAAGACCCTGCTGTTAACTACCAACGCCTCGGTCTCAGAAATCGCTTATCAGCTTGGATTTGAGCAACCGCAGTCTTTAAGTAAGTTATTTCGTCAAGTGACCGGGCTAACGCCTACAGGATTCCGCACCCAGCTGAATTGACTTATGGAATTGTCTTCGTGAATAGGCCTGTTTTTAATTGTTATTACCGATAAACGGTAAATTCAATGGAACTGATACAAACTTAATTTTAGGAGCAGCAAGCTCGATGATAGCATCGGTGGTTTTCCTGCTTTATAAAGATAGAAAAGACAAAAAAAAGACAAGCAGAAATACGCTTCATCAATAAGCGAATATATTGGGTATGAACCGACTGTTGCCTATGGCGATGTTTTAAATTTGTAATGCCCTTTGAGTAAAGTTAAAACAGTTACGCAAATAGCTATCTGCTTTAATCTTTCTAAAAGAGATTATCCCCAATCAAAAAATTTTCTCCTAGGGATCTAAAGTGGGGTCGGTAATCAAACGCAGACCGCCTGTTTCGATGATTACGGTGGGGCCGCCTAAATAAATAACATTAAAACTACTTTTCATTGCTCACTGATTTATTATTTAAACTATGGATGATGCCGCCTTAACAAGTTTAATTAAACAGAAAGCAATATTACATTGGCATCCACCCTTAAAAAATTAACAAAAGATAAGTCGCACTATATTGTTATTTCCTGAATGAAATGAGAGTCTCTGTAATAGTTATTTTTAGCTAAAGGAAAAGTCCTATAAGGCTTAGAGATGCCATTTATGATCTGACAGTTAAAAGATCGTAACCTACCATTCAATATGAATATGATTTAATAAATCAAATCGCAACAATCTTGGTTTGTTATTAAATATGGAAGAAATCATAGACATCGTAACGGCTTATGAAAAAGCGGTAAAGGAGAATAAAAAAACCGCTTTAGCCACCGTAGTATTGGTAGAAGGCTCTGCCTACCGGAGGCCGGGTGCCAGAATGCTGATCACGTAAGACGGGCAACTGACCGGCGCGATCAGCGGTGGATGCCTGGAGGGGGACGCCTTAAGAAAAGCGAGAATGGTTATTTTACAGCAAGAACCGCTGCTGGTCACCTATGATACGATGGATGACGACGATGCAAAACTTGGTGTTGGCCTCGGTTGTAATGGCATTATCCATATTTTAATTGAGCCAATAAACGATAGACAAACCAATCCCATAACTTTATTAAAAGCTGCGATCGCGTCAAACGGTTATTCCATATTAGTTACGGTTTTTAATATTCATGACCGGAAAGCATCGCAACCCGGATCGTGCTTGTGCCTGGTCAATGGCAACAGCATTCATAACGGGCTGGATGATCTTGCTTATCGTACCGAGTTGCTGGAAGACGCAATCAATGCATTGAATACGCAGCGTTCAGCGATCACAACTTATGAGAGTTTTACTGCTTTCGTCGAATGCGTAAAGCCGCTTATTTCCCTGGTTATTTTAGGAGCGGGAAACGATGCCATTCCTTTAACCAGGATTTCAGCCATCTTAGGCTGGAATACCACCGTAATAGATGGACGGCCGAATTATGCGAACAGCGAGCGGTTTCCATCACCGAATAAGCCTGTTGTCGCTAAGCCTGAAAAGATTTTAGATAACATCAAAATTAATAAATGGACGGCATTTGTACTGATGACGCACAATTACAATTATGAAATAGCATTCTTACAGGAAATCTTACCCTTGCATCCGTCTTATATCGGTGTTTTAGGCCCGAAGAATAAACTGGAACGTATGCTGGATGAGCTGGAAAGCAACGGCACGACCATTACCGAAAGAAACCTTCATACCATATACGGCCCAGTGGGGCTGGATATCGGTTCAGAAACATCGGAAGAGATCGCGCTATCCATTGCGGCTGAAATTAAAGCGGTGTTTTCCGAAAGGAACGGACACTTTTTAAAGTATAAAAATAACGTAATTCACAGTGCATAAATGACAGCTTTAATAATCTTGGCGGCTGGTGAATCAAGCAGGTTGGGGCAGCCTAAGCAAAACCTTATTTTCAAAGGAAAGACGCTGTTGCAACTCGCTGTTGATGCAGGATTAAAATCTGATTGTGCTACCGTCATAGTTGTACTTGGAGCTAATTCAAAGCAAATCAATCCAATACCAGAAACAGCAACGCTATGTAATAAGAACTGGAAAGAAGGCATGGCATCTTCCATAAAAATGGCAATGCTTGAAATCGACAAAGATGCAACCTTCGATAAAGTAATTATAATGTTATGCGACCAGCCATTTGTAAATGCTGCGTTGTTGAATTCCCTGATTAAAAAACAAGCAGAAACTCAGAAGGCAATTGTTGCTTGTGCATACAATGGCACAACTGGTGTACCCGTCTTATTCGACAGTAAATTATTTGGAGAGCTACTATTACTTAAAGGTAAAGAAGGCGCAAAAAAAATCCTAAAAAATCACGCTGCTGAAATTGCAGAGGTTGTATTTGAAAAAGGGGGCATCGATATCGATACCCCGGAAGATTATGAAAACCTTTTAACCCTAAGCGATTAATTTATCAGGTGTGATCGGGAGGTCTCTAACCCTCTTACCAGTGGCGTTATAAATTGCATTAGCTATGGCGGCCGCCATACCGGTAACGCCTATCTCACCGATGCCCCTTGCGCCGATCGGTGAAATATATGGATCTGGCTTAGCAATGAACTGCACGTCAATCTCGGGAATATCCGCATTAACAGGAACTAAGTATTGCGCCATATCGCGTGTTACGATGCGGCCGTTATTCGGGTCATATCTGGTCTCTTCCATCAAAGCCATGCCCATACCGAAAATAATTCCACCCATGATCTGGTTAGTAGCGGTTTTCAAATTCATTACCGTGCCGATATCCATTACGCTGGCAATCTTTTCAACGCGAATAGTTCCCAGGTCAGGATCAACCAGTACTTTGACAAACTGCGCACCAAACGAATGGAATACATAGTCTTTACGGTCAGTTTTTTCATCTGCCTGCACAGCGGCATTGCTTTTGCTTTCCTCTTCTATTTTGGCTTCCGGACTTCCATCGGGTGCCGGGGCAGATTGCTGCTGACGGGTTGACACATTAGTTTTAGCTTGTGCTTCAACTTTATCGATTCCTTTACGGCGTAATACATCTGCGAAAGATTCGCCCGTGTTAGCATTACCTTTTAACTGAATGCGGCCATTGCTGGCGACGATGTCTTCCTCTTTTGTGCCGTGTAACGGCGAACTTTGATCAGCGATGGCCATTTTAATTACTTTGCTTACCGCGCCCAAAGCCGCTGCCCTGATCGGTGGACCCACACTGGCCGAAACCTGTGATCCTCCCGACTGTGCACCTTTAGGGTAAGAACTGTTTCCCAGCTTAACTTTAACTTTTTCCACAGGTAAACCAAAAGCATCGGCAGCAACCTGTGTCATTACGGTATAAGTCCCGGTGCCGATATCCTGGGTGCCGCAAAGTATTTCTGCATGCCCATCCGCAAATAGTGTCGCCTTAGCAGATGACGCGCTGCGGTTAGCCGGATAGGTTGCCGTTGCCATACCATATCCAACTAATAAGTCTCCCTGTTTGGTTTGGCCGGGTTCTGCTTTTCGGTTGTTCCAACCTATCGAATCCGCACCCCGCTGGTAACACTCTTTTAAATACTTGGAGGAGAACTGCTTTTTCTTCTGCTCGTCCATGTCAGAATGATTTGCAATTCTGAATTGAACAGGGTCCATTTTTAACTTGTGGGCCATTTCATCCATCGCCACTTCCAGCGCGTAAGTGCCGACTGATTCACCGGGTGCACGCATGGGGCACGGGGTTCCACGGTTAAGCCTTACCAGGCTGTGTTTAACCTCGACGTTAGGGCTGCTGTAGATCATCGGTGTAGCGACTCCGGCGGTTTCTACAAATTCGTCCACGAATGATGTTTCTGAAATGGTATCGTGCTTGATGGAGATTAATTTGCCATCGGCACCTGCACCTAAGCCAATTTTTTGCTGTGTTTGTGTCCGCCTGCCGGCTGCTGAAAATACCTGCTGTCTTTTTAACTCGATCTTTACAGGCCGGTTAAATTGCTTCGCTGCCATCGGAGCCAGTAATGTATTGGCCCAGGTAAACCCTTTTGAGCCGAAGCCACCACCAATATATAGAGCATATACTTGCGTATTTTCTTTTGGGATACCCAATATAGTTGACAGCAATCCCTGTACCCCCATAACGGATTGGGTTGCATCGTAAACGGTTAATTTATCGCCGTTCCATTCTGCGATGGTCGCGTGTGGTTCCATGGCTGTGTGGCTATATACCGGAGTGGTATAAGTTTCATCAGTGGTTACTGCTGCAGTTTTCATGGCTGCGTCTGCATCGCCCCTTTTTTCCTGTGTTTTGGCGCCGCCCAGGCCAGAGCCTGGTTGATAGGCCATAGCAAAGTTAACTTCAAAGCCGACAGCGGGTTTTTGTTCATCGTAAGTTACCTTAATCAGCGCCGCAGCCTGTTCAGCTTGTTCGGCTGTTTCTGCCACCACTACAGCAATGTACTGGCCACCATAAAGCACCCGGTCATTTTGCAGGGGTAACAGATCTTTCTCCGCAAATTTGCCATTGCCCGGGTCCGAACCCGCCGGCGAGTGCAGCATCATGCAGTTTTCACTGGTCATTACGCCAATAACACCCGGCATTTTTTGTGCCTGCTGTACATCTATATTTTTTAGCCTGCCTTTGGTGATTGTACTCAGAACAGGCACGCCATAAGCCAGGTTCTTGATCTGGTACTCCGCCGCATAAGTGGCTGCTCCCGTTACTTTTAACCTGCCGTCAACGCGGTCTATCGGCTTTCCAAGCGACTCGTTCATGATAAACCCTCCACGGTTTTTAAGGCTCGTACCAATGTACGTTTCGCCAGTTCAACTTTAAATGCGTTGTCTTTGTATGGTTTTGCCGAAGCCAAAGCTAAATCTGCGGCTTTTTTATAAGTGTCAGTGTTTGCCGGCGCACCAATTAGGGCCTTTTCTGCTTCCAATGACCGCCAGGGTTTGGTACCGACGCCTCCTAACGCTATTCTTGCCCCTTTAATGATACCGTTTTGAACATCTAATGCAACGGCGGCTGAGGTCAGTGCGAACTCATAAGATGCCCGGTCGCGTACTTTCAAATAATGTGATTTGGCAGCAAATGGCAATGCAGGAATTTCGATATGTGTGATTAATTCATCCTGCCTTAAGTTGTGCTCTAAATGTGGTGTTTGGCCGGGGAGTAAGTGGAACTCACTAAATGGAATCGTTCTTATTCCCTTAGTTCCCAGTACGTGAATTACAGCGCCCAAAGCCGCCAATGCCACGCACATATCCGACGGGTGAGCGGCTATACATTTATCACTGGTTCCCAAAACAGCGTTCATCCGGTTATAGCCGCTGATCGCAGCGCAACCGGAACCAGGCAGGCGTTTATTGCAGGCAAAGTCTGTATTATAAAAATATGGACATCTGGTACGCTGCATCAGGTTACCGCCTACAGAAGCCATATTTCTTAATTGTGGCGAAGCACCCGACAGTAAAGCTTCCGACAGTAGCGGGAAATGTGTTTTGATATAAGGATTGTAAGACAGATCGCTGTTCTTGACCAATGCGCCAATTCGGACACCGCCATTGGGCAATTCTTCTATTTTATAAAGCGGTAGCTTATTGATATCAATAACCTTGCTGGGTGTCTCAATATTCAGTTTCATCAGATCAAGCATGTTCGTTCCGCCTGCTATGAATTTGGATCGGCCGGTACCTGCTGATTGTATTGCAGCTGCGTTGTCTTGTACCCGGATTAGTTTAAATGGTTCCATAGTCTTAGGCTTATGCGTTTTGAACTTCCTTTATTGCGGCTACAATATTTTGATAGGCCCCGCAACGGCAAATATTACCACTCATGAGCTCTTTGATATCTGCGTCTGTTTTAGCATGGCCTTCTTTAACTAAACCCACCGCCGAACAGATCTGCCCGGGTGTACAATAGCCGCACTGCAAACCGTCGTGTTTCAAAAATGCTTCCTGCATGGGATGCAATTGGTCACCATTTGCTAAACCTTCAATGGTTGTAACCTCGGCTCCGTCGCACATTCCAACCAATGTAAGGCAAGAATTAATACGGCGGCCATCCACCAATACTGTGCAAGCGCCGCACTGACCATGATCGCAACCTTTTTTGGTTCCCGGAAGCGCCAGCTTTTCCCGTAAAGCATCTAACAGCGTAACCCTGGAATCCAGGTTCAGTATTTGTTTTTTTCCGTTGATCGTCAGACCAACCGTCGTAATCTCCGCAGGTGCAGCAGCTACAGCCTCTGTTTCTCTTGTTGCTTCAGTTGCTCCCGCCAATAACGGAGCAAGGGTTAGTCCGGCACCCGCTACACCCAACTGGGACAAAAATCCGCGCCGGGTTGTGCCTCCTTTGGATTTATTATAATCTTCAGGTGAGTTATCTATAGTATCCGCCATAACAATGATTTGTAACAGATAAACATTAATTTTAAGGCAAATGTTTATTCTAAAACGGAAATTGGAGTATTCAGAATTTGTCTAAATAATGGGTATAAGGACATTATATTTGGGGGCCAATTCATTAGCCAACGTTCCAAACGAGCTCACTCAGTCGTTTGTAATTTGGTTTTTCAATGATTGATGGAAGCTATTTGAGACTGCAATCGACTATAATGGTAAACACTGGTTTGATACTACGACTAGGGTAGAATTGATCTTTTTGCTAGGCAATTTATTGGCGAAAGAAAATCGACAAATTGCACGTTCTAAGCTGTCCGATTCGGTAGACTGGATCTAATTCAACCGACTTGCTAGAAATCTAAGATTATTGTTTAATTAAAACTCAGAAATTAGTCATTTGAGCCCAATAGAATGCTCTATAATGAGTGTATCTTGAACCACTTTATGGAGGATTTGAGATTAGCTTCCTTAAGACTGTAATGTAATATCTGGTTCGAGCCCACTCTGTAGACGCAATCTAAGTTCTCCGGACTGGGCAGAATTCGGACCAATTAATTGAGCAACCGAAGATTTTGAATGAATTAAAAGTTGAGTAAAGGAGCTCGATTCCTTCATTTTCGAACTATTTTATCAATGATTAAAGAAATTTCGCTTTGCTATAAATGGTTCGAGTCCTGCTCGGGCTACCCATTGAAACAAGTTATAATTTTTCGGTAGCCCCAACAGGACTAAATTCGAACCGCTTAGTGCAAGATCTACAAATGTTTGCTAACGTTTAGACCTTGATTCGAGCCCAATAAGACTAAATTCGAACCGCTTTCATAATGATTTGAGAGCCATAGCTTTCCTAATGGCAATCGAAAGTATTGTGAATTAATTGAGATTTCGGTATTCAAGGAGAATTTGACCTACCTGCTTCTTAATTGCCAAATTTTATTATTATTTTCAATTCAACAGTTTAATCCTTAAGCCACAATTGACAACAACCCCTTCAATGGGTGTATAAATATCCTTAAAGATTGGATTAGTAACATTACCCGAATAAATATTATCCCAACGGGTTTGCCTGCGGTCTGTAAGATTTTCTGCGTTAATAAAAATGTCAAGATGCTTCCACATTTTTTGAACTAAGAGTCCAAAAGTGATATAGGCTCTACCTGTAGTACCATCGCTTAGTAATTGTTTACCGGTATAAAAGCTTTCAGCACCTATCCTCAAGCTATTTTCAATTTCGTATGTGGCATCGAAGCTAAACCTGTTTTTGGGCGTTAATGGTTGTGTACCAACCTGATTAAGAGCTTGCAGCTTTGTATCGGTATAAGTATAGCCCAAATAAAAGCCCAGTTCATCCATTGTTAGTTTTAAATTAGTTTCTGTACCCTGCGTACTGATGTGACCAGGCGAATTGATAAAACTATTATTGACAAGAATGAGTGGTTTATCCACGTACGTGTAAAAGAATAACTGATTGATATTAATGAAGGCATCGCCTATTGCTCCACGATAATTTATGTCACCGTTGGTACCATAAGACTGCTCAGCCCTGGTTTTGCCAATGTTCAAGGGTTGTAAGTGCTGGTAACCTTCTTGTTCTGTTTCATCGTTAAAGAGCGTTGGCATTTTGTATCCAAGCCCTCCACCTACCCGGCTGGTAAAATGCTCATCGATTTTAAACAAAGCATTTAAACGGGGCAATATAAATACGCCATCGGATTTATTGCCAGGCGCGGGTGTATTATAATCCAACCTTAAACCGCTCTCGAGTGAAAACCATCTAGTAAACCTGTAAGTATTTTGAGCAAATGCACCAATAGTGGTCAGATCATATTTAAGATCGTTTTGTGAATCAGGGACTGTAAAATGATCGGTTACCCAATTTAAGCCGGTAACCCAATTAGCTCGTTTGCCATTTTTAACATAATTAATCTCACCGTAGGATGATAACTGTTTGCCTGTAAAACTAAAAGCGGGTTCATCAAGTTGCCGATCAAAATACCCCACCGTGTTTTTAAAATTGATTTGACTGGTACTGTCAATTTTATGCGTAAAGGATAACTGAGTAGAAAAACGAAAAGTTTTATTTCGCTCAAAGTATTGGTGAACCTGATCTGCATGAACATCCACAACCTGCATATCTCCTCCATAACGGTTTTCATAAGTTGTGTTCACTCCAAACCAACCGGTATTATGCTCATCGGCATATAAAAATATCTTGGGATTTAATGTAATCCGATTAATTTGCGGTATAGCTGTAAAGCCTGTCGATGCGGGGTCGTAAGCACCATTGTAATTGTAGGAACCCAACATAGTTGCGCCCACATGTTGCCATTTCTGCGAATAAAATATGCTTGCATCGGCTCCTTTAGCGCTGGTGCCATTTAGTAGGAAAGTTAACTCAGGTGTTTTTACAGGTGTCTTGCTAATTAAATTAATTAGCCCTGCAATTGCGCCACCACCGTATAAAGTAGAAGCCGAGCCTTTTATATATTCGACTTGTTTTAGATCAAGCGGACTAATCTGTAACAAGCTCAACCCACCCGAAGATCCCTGATACATAGGCATGCCATCCTGGAGTAATTGAGTAAAGCGGCTATCCAGTCCCTGAACACGAAAGTTTGCTGTACCGCTTACAGCAGAAGTTTGCTGTACGTTTATACCTGTCGATTCGGCTAATAACATTTTAATATTACCGGGACTCATCGCACTTTTTTCATCAAGCTCTTCCGCAGGTAGAGCTTCTATACGTGTAGGTATATCCCTTAGGTTTTGGTTGGTACGGGTTGTTTGGATGGTTACCTCGTCCAACTCATCAGTCTGTGGCTCTAAGCCAAATTCTATTGGACTATCAGGATGTGACAACGGAAATGTCAAAGTTTTTTCCTGACTGCTAAAACCAACGTAGCTAATTTTTACTTCAAATTTTCCGTTGGGGATATTTTTAAGTGTAATTAGTCCGGCAGAGTCACTGACCGTATTAAGCGTTAAACCGGCAATATTTGCAGAGGCCCCTTTAAGCGGTTCTTTCGTCCTATCATTACGAACGATGGCCTTAAATGTATTTTGAGCGTAAAGGCAATTAGCAATAAAAAGCGTAAATATAAATAGGAAAGTTTTTTTCATAATCGTGGAGCCCGTGTCTTAGACTATGCTCAATAAAGCACACCAAAAACCAGAGGCATTAGAAATAATGCGATGAATAATAAAATGAGTAAATGATTTAAATAGCTTAGGCTAAAGGCGGCCTGAAACACTCATTTTGATAATCGGTAGTAGCTCGATGTTTATAAGGCATCGCCCTCACTTTCTCTTTGATAGGTAAAGGTGAAAATCCGAAAACAGTTAACTGGATTTCAGCCAGTATGGGATTTGCCTGATGCTGAAACTGAACGCTATTGCTGCTGTTTTGTGGTTTGTCATTTTGGTTGTTCCCAAACAACTCCTTTCCATGCATCAGGTAATCGCCCACAAAGTCTAATATACCCAGTTCGTCTTCAGTGGTAATCCTGGTGTAGTTTCGGTACATGTCTGGAATATCACGCATTAATGAAAAATCACCTAATGGCAATATAAAACCGCTTATTAAAAATAAGCAAGCTAAAAACCCACTGACAGATCGTTTCAGCATTCCCGTAAAGATACAGAGGTTATAGATTAATTAATAATAAAAGCGGTACAATCTCCTGCATCATTTCCTAACCATCCGATACGCGTTTCTATTGTATTTAAGGATTTGCTTTTCTATGATACCGTTTTCCATAAAAAGTCTCAGCCTGCTATAAAAAGTACTAATACTTATACCTAAGCCTTTCTCTTTCATTTCTAACCAAAGCGTTTCCGCATCTGTATAATCGGGATAATCACCCATTAACTGAATGATCAGGTCGCTAATTTCATTATACTGTTGCTGACTTTTGGTAAGGCGCAATGAAGCAGATTGATGTGACCTTGAGTGGCTGAGCATAATTTAAATTACCTTGTTAACTATAGAATGTTTTCTAAATGTGCTGATGGTTAAAACCGTCGGCCTATAATAATCTTAAATATCAGCTTATCTGTACTATCTGTAAACCCGGAACCAATACCTCCGTTAAATTCCCAGTCAGGACTTACATTCAGGTCTGTGGCAATAAACAATTGTTGCTCTTCCTGTTGATAAGGGTAATAATGAAAAAATGGCCCGGTGCTACCGTAATATTCTAACCCCAGAGCAACAGCTTTTGTAATATCGTAGCTACTCTTAACATTGGGCGAGAAAATCATTCCCCGGTTAGCATCTGGCCCAACAAAACTTTTCTCCAGTGTTGGATTAACAGATATATATAGCTTATTCCATTTCTTATCAATAATTGGCCTGATCTCTAATGTAGTTGTATTGGCAGAGAATTGTTTCTTCTGAAATCCAAATTCTGTAGAGATACTTACTCCAAATGGCCAGTTCCAACTTAAAGGGGCTGCTACCCTTGGCCTGATATGCGAACCAACATAGGCTGTGCGCCCGTCGTTACCTATGGAGTTAAATAAATAAAAACCGGTTTCGAACCACGGTGTCCAGCCGTGGGTAATTTCAATGGTTTCGTGTACTACATGATTATCCGGCAATTCACCATTAGAACCTGTTATACTCCCATTAGCGGTATAATTGCTGTGGAGTTCAATCATTGTTCGCCCTTTCTCCACAGTTTCAGAGCCATATACCTGTATTTCGTAATTGTCTTGTGCCCTTAGTTTAATTGTGGTTGAAAGAAGAATCAGCAGAAAAAATAATCTCTTCATTAATCAATGCCTATTGTTTAGCGGCAATGATAAAGGACGATTTTGAGGACAATCTGAAGCTATAAAACAGTTGACGGTTCAAAGACAATTTCAAAGGTATGCATGGATTCGTGATAAGAATACGCCACCTCCCAGCCATACATTTTACAAATATTTTTTACTATTGTTAAGCCAAGGCCGGTGCCTTCTGATTTTTTACCCTTTTGAAACCTATCGAATATCCGCTCAGCGTTAAGTGCATTGGGGCTTCCGGTATTTTGGATCAGTAATACATCTTCAAACAAGGTTACTATTAACACGCCTTTATTGTTATTGTGCCTGATAGCATTGCTAATTAGATTATTGAACAAAATATCGACCAGGTACTTGCTTACTATAACCTTGCGTGATATCAAGTTTGCAATCACATTTAATTCCTTAGTTTGGGTGAGCTCCTGAAATTGTCTGAGCTTATCCCTTAACAGCTTTGTCAGATCTATAACTTCTGTATCGTCTATCAGGTTATTTTCGATTTTAACCAATAACAGAAGCGAATGATTAAGCCTCGAAAGCTTACTGGTAGCACCATAAATATCATTGATTTGCTCAAATTGTTCTGGCTTCAGTGTTTCATCCTGAATTAAGGTATCTAACTTAGATGTGATCACGGCCAATGGGGTCATCATCTCATGCGAAGCATTTTCGGTAAACGCTTTCAGATTTTGAAAATCATCTTTCACCCTTAACGACATTATTTCTATCGCCTGATCCAGCTCATTAAATTCATCTACCCTGGTAGTCAATAATTGGTGTTCCGAATTTTCGGATACATTAAAGTCTTTTAGCTGATTTAACAGCCTGTAAAATGGCTGCCATAACCCATTTAACACATACCTGTTGGTTAAAAACAAAATTAGCACCAAACAAGCCATTAATACGAGCGTGATGATGGCAATTATTTGGATCAGGTACTCTGTACTCTCCCTTGATATAACGATGGTGAATTTGTAGGTTACCCCATTCAGAACAACTGATCCTTCTGCGGCACGTCCATTTTCTGATTTTTGTTCCCTGGGGTTTTGATATAGGGCATCGAAAAACCGTGTATTTATCCCGTGATTAACTTTTAAAAAAGTGGTCTGATCTCCGTTAAAATCTGCTTTCGGTAACTGATGATTTGTGTTTATATATTCGAAAAGCTCTTCTATTTCTTCATCCAAATCGCGGTCGAGCTGATTTTGCGCAATAAAATTGATAGCAAAAAAATAGATAACCGCCCCCACCAATAATACGATTACAGATACAATAATACTTGCTTTATTGTAATGGGCCGATAATTTCATACCGCACTAAATTTATAACCAATGCCATATACAGATTTCAGATAATCATTAGCCGATGCATCCAACAACTTTTTACGTAAATTTTTAATGTGGGTATAAATAAAATCAAAGTTATCATGCATATCCATTTCATCGCCCCATAGATGCTCAGCAATTGCATTCTTCGATATTACCTTTCCTTTATTGGCAATAAAATATAGCAGCATATCATACTCTTTTCGGGTTAATATAATGGGCTCATTATTAATCTCAACACCCCGGCCAAGCAGGTCAATTACAATTTCGTTAAAAATTAGCCTGTTGTTACTATTAGCTGCCTTACGGCGAAAAATGGCCTCAACCCTGGCTTTAAGTTCGGCTAAATGAAATGGCTTGGTCAGGTAATCATCAGCCCCGGTATTTAATCCTTTAACCTTATCATCTAAAGAGTTGCGGGCAGATATAATCAGCACCAACTCATCTTTCATCTGTTTTTTCAGGAAATTTAAAACCGCAAACCCTTCGCCGTCGGGCAAACCGATATCAAGCAAAACACAGTCATAAGTATAGCTTGCCAGTTTAGATATGGCCCCCGCTAAATCATTGCAGCTTTCGCAAATATTGCCATCTTCATTTAGATAAGAAACAATATTATCACGCAAACCTTGCTCGTCTTCAATAATCAGAATCTTCAACTGGCTTTTTAATCAAATATAAATTTTGATATTGGAGTAAATCTGAAGTTACTATTTATTGCCATTTAATTTTCGGGGTACTTTTCTGTAATATAATTTGATTTATCGTTAATTTCTTTGATTTTGTTATCTAATTCTTGTGTAGATATGTCAAGATATTCCAGAACCTGTATCCTTTCATTTTCGTCTTTTGAGGATTTCAATAACGGGATGAGTCCCATAATACGCGCCAACGGCCCTCTTACCATGTGCGATTGCACCCACGAAATTTCTCTGAACACTTTATTCTGATCTTCCAAAGATTTTAAATATAGTTTCCGTTCGGTAATATCCCGACCTGTAATACACGCACCAATAATTATATTATCCTTTCTTACGGGTGTAACCGTATATCTTATCCAGGAGACTTTTTTAGGACTGGTTAGATATTTGCGATCATATTCTACGGTTTCACCTGAATGTACTTTGTGCATAATTTGATGAAAATAAGGAAGCCTGGACACTTCGATGTAATCAAAAATGCTCTTGCCTGCTTTAAAAGCATTTTGCCTCTTATTGAAACGGATAGAGTACTCGGCTCGCGGATTAAAAGTTATAATCTTTCCAGCCTTATCTATCAGTACAAAACCATCGAGCGTGCTTTCAAAAATGGCTTTTAAATTCATCTCAGATTCCTCCACCCGTTTATTGGCGTCAAATACCTCAAGCTGATATTCTACCTGTTTGGTAATATCTGTCGCTAACACAATTCGGGCCTCGTAGCCTTCAAAATTCAATAAGTTGCTTTCTATTTTTACATAAATAGCGCTTTTATCTTTTTTGATATGCATCGAATTACCATCATAATATTTTCCTGAAATCTTGTTTTTTTTAACGATATCTTCAATCTCGGGCACCTCTTTCGCGGGCCTGATATCTCTTATGGTCATAGATAAAAATTCTTCTTTGGCGTAGCCATAGTGCCTAACTGCTGCCTCATTTACATCCAAAAACCTTAGCGTATCAGTATCAAAAAGCCACATAGGTAAAGGACTTTTGTAAAAGATGCTTTTGTATTGTTCCTCTAAATGAGTTTTCGTCAAAATAGTAGACTGAAGGCCTTGAAAAATTTTATCGATAAGCAAAACGATTAAAATACTGGCAAAAATTAAATTGGTGCTAAAAGCAATCCATTTAACCGGCGTATACTCCTGGATTAAAGCAGAACCAAAAAGTCGCTGACTTATTACCAAAGCAAAAAAAGCAAGCAAAATCGCGTTGATAAACGTTAATAAATAAGCATGGCGGATCGGGAATATAAGCGAGGCAAGAACACTAATAAAGAACAAATAAAAAACACCCGGCCCTAAATACCCCAAAATATTAATCAAGAAAATAGACAAAATATAGAAAATGCTAATGACACCTACCTTACGGGTTCGTATAGACATCCTTTTTGAAAATGTAAAGAAAAGCAATAAAAAAAAACAAAATAAGTCGATTGCAATTATTACGGGAAGCCCTTCACGCGCTGCCATGAAAATTCCTGGCGTTAATGCCACCAGACTAATGGGTGTGCAATAAATAAGGAAGTTTAAAAACAATTGATTTTGCCAATAACGCAGATTTTTATCATCGGTTCCCAAGTCAAAATCCAATCTGCGTTTTACAAAGGTTTGGTATTCAAGAAATACTATTTTTAACATCCGATTATCGTTACCATTTATTTAAGCAATATATCACAAATAGCCCTTCTCAAATTGCTTCTCGATGAATATAAATTTTAATATTGGAGTAAGTCTGAAGCTTGTATTTATTTACTACAGATTTGCTTCAAATTCGGTCGTTACTTTAAACCCAAATCTGCTTCATGAATAAAAAAAACGCTGCTACATTTGTAATACAAAAAGTCCAGCCAGGTCTGCTTGGCCTGATGGATGGCTCAGTATCTACGCTGGCACCCATATTTGCGACGGCCGGGCTAACCGGGCAACCTATCAAAGCCTTCTATGTAGGATTGGCGGCTTCACTTGGCGCGGGTATCAGCATGGGGCTTGCCGAAGCATTATCTGACGATGGTACCGTAACCGGCCGCGGCAGCCCGGTTGTTAGAGGTAGTATTACCGCATTTGCAACTGCACTTGGTGGCATGTTGCATACGCTTCCTTTTTTGATAGGTAACCTTCAACATGCGCTGCATTTGGCTTATGCCGTAGTAATTTTCGAATTATTGGCCATTGCTTTTATCCGTTACCGGTTTATGAAAACGCCGTTAGTATCAACCATTTTGCAGGTAATAGTTGGCGGAGGGATTGTATTTGTATTGGGGATATTTTTAGGCAAAGCAGGAACTTAATGATATGAGCACTATAGAACCTATTCGCAAGGATGTACAACATCCCGCACAAGTAAAAAAATATTCAGCACCGCTGCGTTTGTGGCATTGGGCTAATACAATTGTTATCAGCGGTTCGCTAATAACTGTATTAATAAATTCAACATTAACTGACGACCATAACACATCCTCTTTTATGCAGGATGCATTTACAAAGGCTGGTGCTACGGTTACGGCAGAGCAAGCTAAAACTGTCGCACATGCGTTAAGCGATAAAACCTGGGATGCACATATCTACTTTGGCTACGCTTTAGCAGCATTGTTGTTCTTTAGGTTAATACTGGAGCTTTTTCAACTGGCAGATCAGAAGTTTATCAGGAAGTTAAAAAGCACATGGCATCAATTTCAAACCATTAAGAAAAACCGGGAAGCTGCCAGGCATGAGCTTACCGTAAAAGCTATTTACAGTGTGTTTTATCTGCTATTGTTTATTATGGTTGTAACCGGTTTATTCTTAGCTTTTGAGGATGCCCTGGCTGCTTTTAAATCAATAAGGCATACCGTTAAAAGCATACACGGGTTTTGTATGTATTTGATTCTGGCTTTTATTGCCGTGCATTTGGCAGGTGTATTTTTGGCAGAAAGAAAAGAAAGCAAAGGTATTGTGTCTGATATGATTAATGGCGGGAGCCAATAATAATCATTTTCCTGTTATCAGTTTAGCCATCAGGAAGGCGGCACCAGCTGCCAGCGCGCCAATAATAACAACCTTTAAAGCACCGCTTAACGCGGGCTGACCCGTCATTTTACTCTTAAAATAACCAAAGATAAACAGGCAGATGAGGGTAACCCCACAGGAATAATACAAGGCCTGCTGCGCATGATTAATAATGATGTAAGGAGAAAGCGGAATAATGCCGCCAACGATATAAGAAACACCGATAGTTATCGCACTTTTAGTTGCCCTATTGGCATTAGGTTCTTCGAGCCCTAACTCATAGCGCATCATAAAGTCTACCCATTTCTTTTTGTCCTTAGCCATTTCATCGGCTATTTGTTGTTGCAGAGGTTTAGAAAGACCAAATTCAGCAAACACTTCCATTACTTCGGCTTTTTCCTGTTCGGGCAAACGCTCTACTTCATCATACTCCCGTTTTAATTCAGACTGGTAATGATCTGCCTCTGTGCGGCCGGCAAGGTAACCGCCCAAACCCATAGCTATGGAACCTGCTACTATTTCGGCAATGCCTGCCGTAACAACCAGCGTTGATGAACTGATAGCCCCGCTTAGCCCAGCAGCCAAAGCAAATGGTACGGTTAAACCATCAGACATACCAATAACAATATCCCTGATGGTTTCTGAACTGGTTACATGATGCTCGTGATGCATGGTTATTTAAACTTCATTGCTAAAGTTACAATATTGCTGTTTAATCCCGTAGAGCGCATATAATGCCCGTATCTTAACTCCAACGAGTTGAACCGCTGCCAGCCAAATACGCCTTTTGGCGGTGCTAAACGAAGGTTTGCACCTACGAAATTGCTGTGCAGCGTTGATAGATCATAATCGCTGGTATAATAAGTATCTGTTGGATTGTGCTGGCCATAGGGTGCAAAATACCGCGTGCCTGTTTGGTAATTGTACCTATAATATGGGCTGACTGATACAAACGACGAGAACTTAACAGGCACTTCTATCTCGGCTGTATGGGCTCTTATACCCCAGTTATCCATGTAGTAACGGTAAAAAGTACGGATCACAAAATGATCATCCAGGAAATAATTAAACCGTAAACCAATTGGCAGTTTATATCTACCGCCTGGCAGGTTCTCTGCGCGCTCAGATCCGTCTGTAAAATAATCACGCTGGTATCTGGTAGCCAGTAATCCTTTTTGATACGATGGTTCTACAACAATTAAAGCCTGCAAACGCGTGCTCAAAACCTGAGATAATGAAAAAGATGTACTAAACGAGTTTCGCGGTGCAGACGGATAATCCCAATGTTCACGCTCTTGCTGTGCGTTAGGATTGTAACCCGTTCGCAATTCTATCGGCAATATCACCTTCCAGGTATCCAGGAATGCCTGCGCTTTAAAATCGAACTGTGTGTTTTTATCTTTTGATAATCGGGTCAAATTAAAACCAGCGCCAAACGATTGGTAATCAAATTCGTGAGAATATGAGCCTGTAAAACCGAATGAGTTACCGGTTTTCTCGTTTAAGCTTGTCCAATTTAAGGATGGATACACACGGGTATCCTGCATTGATGCTGATGAGATAGTGCTTGGATCAATCTTATCAGACGATGCCGAGGTATAATGATCTACACCTAATTCAAAAAGGTAGGTATTTTTTCTACCGCTTTTACCGTACTTCGAAAATTGTACATCAAGCGTGTTGGCGAAATCGGTTAACTTTTCTGTACCTATCCCTCCAGTTACCGCAGAGTTATTACCGTTTTGGTGATAATAACCCGATACGAAATTCACCTCATCGAGGCTTAATTTACGCGACTGGTAATTAGATGTATCTTTAACAGCTTGCTTTTCGGTTTGCGTTTGCGCATGGGATGATAATATGCCCATGTATAGCATTAAAACGCCTAAATAAATTTTTCTCATTTAGTATTTGACGTTTATTAATTACAACCGCAACCACCACCACTTTTGCCACCGTTGGCACCCGAAGCACCTTCGCGGTAAAGCTGAAAACTCTGCTCAAATTTTTGAGATTTACGCGCAGACAATTCCATCTCCGAATCATTAATCCGGTTTTTTTGATAGGCCTTAACCGAGCTACAGGAGCTTAACCCGCAAATTATACAGCAACATACTAACAGGATTAGAACAGGGGCTTTATGTATCATCTTAATTTTTGATATTGATATTATGTGAACTATGAATTTTATTGTTGTCGTCTACAATAATGCAGGCCATGTGCTTGAGCTGATTAATAAGATCAAGGCCTACCCTTACGCCCATTACCATTACAGGCGTGGCCATAGCGTCAGATAGTTCGGCACTTGGACTGATGATGCTTACACTCTTTATGTCGCTAACGGGTAACCCTGTAGTTGGGTCAATAGTATGCGAGTATTTTTTACTATTGATGGTTACGTACTTTTCGTAATTGCCCGATGTTGCGATGGCCATACCGCTGATGTTTAATCTCGAAAACGGCACTGTGCTTTGGTCCGGATCAGCAATGGCAACAGTCCAGGGTGTGCCGTTGGGCTGGGTTCCCCAGCTCACTAAATCACCTGCTGCGTTTACAATGCCACTTATAACACCTTTTGCCTGTAATAGCAATTTTGCCTTATCGGCAGCATAACCTTTGCCTATCCCACCAAAACCTATGCGCATCCCCGCTTCTTTCAGGAAAACCGTATTATTAGAGGCGTCAAGAATTACATTTTTATAGTTGATTAAACGCACCGATTGTTTAGCCACTTCTGCACTTGGCAACGAAGTCATACCTTGGTCGAAATTCCAAAGGCTTTTATCAATTGAACCGTAAGTAATATCAAAAGCGCCTTGTGTTAACTCAGATATTTTTATCGAGCGGGCTATTAAACCAAAAACTTCTTCATCAACTTTAACCGGCTTAATACCTGCGTTCCGGTTTATCTCATTGGTTTGACTGTCATCGCTAAAGGTAGTTAGCAGTTTTTCTATTCGTTGAACCTCCGAAATGGCAGAATCAATCTGTTTATTAGCCCAATTTTCATTGTCTGCAACCACCGTAAACTCAAAACGGTTGCCCATAAGTTTGAGCACGCGTTTGTATGCAGCCAGGTTACCGACTTGTATTTCAGCGGGCTTCATATTTCTTAACGTCTGTTACAAACTGATCTGGTGTTTCATCAGGAAAGCCGTCCCAGGCTTTCAATACCTTGCCATTTTCATCAACCAGTAACGTGTAAGGAAATTTACCTTCAGCATTATATTTTTCTGCCAGTGCCTCGTTAAGTTTTACTTGTTCTTTACTGGGTTGATTTTTCTTTTGGCGTGGGAAATCAGCGCGCACCAGAAGCAAATGATCTGCCGCATATCCCTCGAAGTTTGACGATTCTAATATCTCTTTCCTTAAGCGGATGCATGGGCCACACCAGTCGGAACCTGAGAAATTGATGAGTATTAATTTATGTGTTTTGCCTGCCTCAGTTTTTGCAGTGTTAAAATCGCCCAGCCAGGTAACAGATGGAGCGAACAGAGTAAATAGTATAATGCTTAGTAACCTCATTCTTATAGGATTATTATCTCGTACTTAAACGAAATGCGTAATAACAATATTACAAACAGAATCTGAAGCTAATCTGAAGTTCAAGTCTTCTTGAATTTTTTTAACAGATTTTAACAATAGTTCTTGTACTCGCGAAATGCGTAAGCAAATGCTAGATATTCCAGCAACAAGGGACATGGACGACACGTTCAAAAGATTGAAGTACATAAGGTATGCTGATGACTTCCTCATCGGAATGGTCGGCAGCAAGGATGAATGTGAGAAAATCAAAGCGGACATTACGACTTTCATGAGTGAAAAACTCGAATTGGAAATGTCTGAAGAGAAAACTTTGATTACCAATGCACAGGAACCCGCAAAATTCCTTGGATACGAAATCAATGTACGCCGGTCTATGGACCACACGCGTACTCGGTGCGGACTACAGCGCCGCCCGTGGTCAGGAACAATTGTCTTAAAAGTAACTTACGAAACCGTACTTAAGCGACTTCAATCCTACGATGCTGTGTTTATCACACAGGTAGACAGGAAACAAACGCTTAAACCCTCGTCTCGCAAGTATATGGTGAATAGACATGATGCAGATATCATGGCGCAGTACAATCTTGAGCTGCGGGGATTCTACAACTACTATTCCATCGCAGACAATATCGGCTATTGGGGATGGAAGTTCAATTACTTCATGAAATATAGCATGCTCAAAACGCTCGGCCGTAAGCACAAAAGAACCGTCGGACAAATACTTGAGAAGTATAAAGACGGAACGGATGTGGTTATCCCCTACAGGGATAACAAAGGCAACGGGAAACAAAGAGTGTGGTATAATGGCGGTTTCAGATGCAAACGTTTTACAGACATCTACGAGGACAATCGTTATGACAGCATGCCCAATACCATGTATCTTCCTGCCCCCACACTTGTGGAAAGGCTCAAAGAGAGAAAGTGTGAACTATGCGGTGTAATAGGAGACCTCGTGATGCATCACGTGCGCAACATCAATCAGCTTAAAGCTGACACCAGATCGAATGCAATGATGATCAAACGCCATCGTAAAACTCTTGCAGCCTGTCACGATTGTGATGCACTAATCCATCAAAGCTATGACAAGTAAAGTTATGTTGACAATGGAGAGCCGTATACATGGAGACATGTACGTACGGTTCGGGGGCGGGTTAACGGGAACTTACCACCGCGAGGTGGCAAAGCGCTGTTGGCCTAGCCTACTGAAGGAAATTGCTGATGGTTGCAGGATTAACAAGAACCTTACATTTCATATTGCCAGGCATACTTTCGCGACCACAGTAACCTTGAGTAATGGTGTACCCATTGAAACGGTCTCAAAGATGCTTGGCCATACGTACATTAAGCAGACCCAGCATTATGCAAAAATGCAGGACTCCAAGGTAAGCAAAGAGATGATAAAGTTGGAAGAGAATTTGTTGGATGAGGTTAACGTGGAAATGGAAAACGATGAAGTAAGAGACGTTACTTATCTTAGCATGTACCATGCAGTAAGAGGATCATCGGAGCGTCCTTGGGGCCGGCCTCGCGGTAAAAGATATGGAGACCTCTGGCCTCAACTGTTTGATAATGTATTGTTCCGGCACTGCTTGCGCTGTCTGCGCAATTGCCTGCTGACCGAACGCGCCTAGTGCGATGCACAGTGCCAGGAATGTTTGTGATAATTTTTTCATCGTTTTAATTTTTTGTGCAAAACAAAAATTATCCCCATATTTGATTATTAAAAACGATTATAGTAATTACAACTATCATCATTAGTGATTATGTATACCAACGATATTAAAATATTTGAAGCGGTTGCGGCCCACGGAAACTTTACGAGAGCCGCTGAAGCGACATTTACCGTTCAGTCCAATGTCACCGCAAGAATCAAGAGCCTGGAAGAAGAATTTGGTGCTGAACTTTTCGACCGGAGTGCGCGCAAGGTGGAGCTGACTGCGGCTGGAAAAATCCTAATCCAGTACTTAAAGCAGATCGGACACCTGATGGACGAAGCCAAAAAAGAGCTGACGAAAAGCGGGCAGATTTCAGGCAGTCTTAAAATCGGCTGTGTAGAAACGACAATGGCGCTTAAAGCCCCGGGGATTATCAGTCAGTTTGCTGAACAGTACCCGGAGGTCGACCTGGAATTCAAATCTGCCATGCGCACGGAACTGATCAATGACGTATTAAATTATAAGCTTGATGCAGCGTTTGTATCAGCGCCGATCAGTAACCCGGAATTGAGCCAGATCGTGGTGAAGAACGAAAGGATTGCTATCCTGACGCCGGCCAAACATAAAAAACTGGAAGATACACTACGTGCGGTTCCGCTGAAAATCGTTGTATTTGAGTTAGGCTGTATCTTTCGCTCCAGGCTGGAATCGTTTTTAAGCAGTAAGGGAATTGTCGAATACAAGCGGATCACCGTTAATTCGCTGGAAGGGATCATCAATTTTGTGGAAGCCGGCTTAGGTATCAGTATGCTCCCTGAGGAGCTTGTTCAGGAATATTATTCCACCCGGAAACTTAACCTGTTCCCATTAAGTAAGGACCTGGGTACGATGACCACCCTTTTGGTCACCAGGTCGGGGGTGCCGCTGTCAAGAGCATTTAACGCATTTATTGATCTTTATAAGGCATCTTCGGAGAGCTCAGGAGCATTGGTTTAACCATGTCCACACCGTTTTTGTATCAGGACATCCCATTCATTTAATTAACTATTTTCTTGAACTGATTGGGACTGTAACCGGTTTCCTTTTTGAATAAGCGAGAAAAATAAGAAAGGCTGTCAAAGCCCAATTCAAAAGCTATTTCAGAAATATTCTGTTCTCTGGATTTCAGCCGGTCCTTAGCTTCCCGGATCAGGTAGAGATGAATCAGCTCTATAGCTGATTTCCCGGTTTCCTGTTTTAAAAGATCGCTCAGGTACCGGGAAGACAAGTTGAGCCGGGATGCCATAGCAGCCACGGTCGGCAGCTTTTTATTGCCGGAATAATCTTCCCCGAACCAGTCATTCAGCAGGTGTTCAAATTTTGAAATCACTTTACCTGACAGATCGATCCGGTTTACAAACTGTCTTTTATAGAAACGCTGGGCATATTTGAGAATGGAATCTACATGGGTCAGCATAATATTACGGCTGTACTCATCAGGATTGTTTTGATATTCCACATCGATAAGGTTGTAAAGATTCCAGATAAACCCTTCTTCACGTGGCGAAAGATGCAGTGCCTCGTTTGCTTCGTAATCAAAAAAACCATATCTGCCGATCTCTTCCCGCAGACTGTGCCCGTTTAAATAATCCTCATGAATGAAGATAAAAAATCCGTCTTCTTCCACCTCAATGTTCCTGAGTTCCACCAGTTGACCTGGTTTTATAAAAGACATCGAGCCGTTGTCGTGATCGTATTTGGTACGGCCATACAAAAACTGACCTTTATGCAGCTTTTTAAAACCGATAATATAGAAATCCGTCGTAAACTCACCCTCGCCCATAGGGCAGGTGCTGGTGCATCTGTGCAGGCAAATGGAGGGGTGCTCAGGTGAACCCAGGCCGTTGTCACGCCGCATCTCCGTAATAGATTTATAATGTTTCATTGGATTAAAAAAAACAAATCTACGCCCTTGCGGGGCGCAGACCGTCATTTGTGATTCATTAATGTTAATTACCCTGTGCCGAAGAAGAAACTTCTTTCCATTCTTCCCATTCAGCGAGACGTTCCTGGTAAACCTTTTGTATCCATGGATACGCAACACTGCCGAGGATCAGCCTTAACGGCGGGTTTTCGCTGTCAGCCAGTTTTAAGATGGCTTCAGAAGTAGCAGCAGGATCGCCGAACGGACGGTCTCCAAGCAACGCGCCGAGTCCTTCTCTTACCTGTTCATATTCCGGCATCACCTGGGAATTCGCAGCTGAGGCACCTGCCCATTCCGTATTAAATCCGTTAGGCTCAACCAAAGTTACGTTGATTCCAAATGCCTTTACCTCGCTGGCAAGCGTTTCGCTCAAGCCTTCAACGGCAAATTTTGAGGCATTATATAATCCCATAACCGGTAATGTAACTTGGCCCAGTACACTGGAAACCTGGATAATATGACCGCTTTTTTGTTTGCGCATAAATGGCAGAACGGCCTGGCTCAGCCACAATAAACCAAAAAAGTTGGTTTCAATCTGCTCTCGGGCTTCCTTTTCCGACGTCTCTTCAACAGTGCCAAACAGGCCGTAGCCTGCATTGTTGATCAAAACGTCAATGGTACCAAACTTTTCAACCGAAGTTTTCACAGCCGCGAAACCTGCCTCACGGTCGTTTACATCCAGTTCAAGCGCCAGAAAATTTTCACCGTACTGATCGGCGAGTTCCTTTAGGGAACTGATATTTCTGGCGGTGGCCGTTACCTTATCACCGCGTTTTAAGAATTGTTCTGCCCAGATTCTCCCGAATCCTCTTGAAGCTCCCGTAATAAATATTGTCTTTGACATTTTCCTTTAATTTTGAATCAAAGGTAGATCGGGAAATGATGCCGGAGTTTGAACAAAAGTAGCCAATGTTTGAACGAATTTACGTTTGTCCGCCTTTGCCGAACTAATGATACTAAGAACGTAATTTACAATCACGATTAACGATTGAGTCAATCATTTTAAATCGTTTTCAGAAATTGTCTTTAACTGTAATTTTGTAGCGGGCAAACCGAATGCGTTTTTGCAAAGAAAATAAGCATGATCGTAAGCCCTTGAATATATTGGTACTATAAAATAATCTTAAAAGAATACTAAAGAAATAAGATCATGGAAAAAAATTTCAATGTTATTTATTTGGGAGGTCCAACCGTTATCATAGAGATCGGCGGATTAAGACTGATGACAGACCCTACGCTTGATCCCGAGGGTGAAACATTTATGATCGGCGACAAACCGGGTTACTGGAAAACTGCCGGACCTGCAACTTTGGAAATCGGCCATATCGACGCAGTTTTGTTAAGCCATGACCAGCATAAAGATAATCTTGACAATGCTGGACGCGAGTTTATAAAAACTGTTGCCAAGACCCTGACAACCCACGTTGGTGCAGAACGCCTGGGCGGTAACGCGATTGGACTTGCTCCGTTTGAAGCGGTTAAATTAAATGACGAGGTAACCATTACAGGTACACCGGCACGTCACGGCCCGGCCGGGACAGAACACATCACCGGCGAAGTTACCGGTTTTATTATCGAGACAAAAGATATCCAGATCTATCTGACAGGTGATACTGTTTATTATGAAGGTGTAAAAGAGATTGCGCAAAAGTTCCAGCCGGCTTATGTATTCGCATTTGCCGGAGCTGCACAGGCCCGCGGTCCTTTCAACCTGACTATGGGTGTGAATGATGTCCTTGATACCGCTTCTGTTTTTAACGATGCAGTTATTATCCCGCTTCACTTCGAAGGCTGGTCGCATTATACAGAATCCGAAAAGGAATTGGTTCAATCGTTCGAGGCCATAGGCATCGGACACCGCTTCAAACTTTTGGAACCTGGTGTTACCGTTACCCTTTAATACCAATTGATCAGCCCCTGGATGTTTGATTTTTTTCAAATTACGATGAGCAAAAAGTTATTATTTGCAATTTACCTGGTAGAGTGTGTTATCGGGGTTGCTATTGGATTCTATTTATTTCACCAAAGTCCTGAAGTGGGTTCATGGGTATTGATATCTACGATTATGGTATTGGCACCGGACCGCGAGGAGGCCAACAAGTTCGCTTTCAACCGTATTAAAGCTAATTTGGTCGGAGCTGGTGTCGGACTTATTCTTGCGATTATCCATCCAATGAATGTACTGATGATGGCATTGGGCGTTGTGCTAGCCGCAACATTTTGTGAACTGTTAAACTTAAAAACAGCACGCCGGTCGGCCACTGTTGGTGTGATCCTGATCTCATTAGCCCCCGCTGGAAAGCACTTCTATGAAGTGGCCGGCGAAAGGGCAATTGGTGTGGTTGGCGGATGTACCCTTGCTATGCTGCTCACGCTGGTCATGCACAGCCTGGTTAAATTTATTTTGAGGCCAACTCAGGACAATAAAGTCTTTCCAATTTTTTGATGCCCCGAAATATCTGACAAAGAAAGCTTTACCTACAGTAAGGCTTTTTTTGTTCAATCCGCAGACCACAACAAGCTGATCAGAGCGGAAATTACAGCATAATTAAACTTTTTTACGATGAGATATATACTGGATAACCCAGCCTGGAACGCTTTAAACACCGGCAACCGGCATTTCGCTGTAGGAGCTGAAAAAGCAAAACATTTCATGAAAACCGTATCAAGGTATGCTGGCATGCTGACGAATTCGGCTAATAATTTAGATCAGCTTTATGAAAGTCATAATCCTGGAGAAACAATAGCTGTTTTCAGTACATCCCCATTAAGCGCAAAAAATCCGTTCAAGGAAGTTAATCGGATACGGGTTGTACAAATGCTTTTCGAAGCGCCGGTACCTGCCCCGGTAGAGGACGTTAATCTAATTAAGCTCACCGACGAACATATACCGGCCATGCTTGAACTGACCAGGCTTACCCAGCCGGGGCCGTTTCTCAGCCGGACCATTGATTTCGGAAATTACTACGGCATCTTTGAAGGTGAAACCCTAATTGCGATGGCCGGGCAGCGTTTAAAACCCTATCCGTATACGGAGATCAGCGCCGTATGCTGTCATCCTGAACATATTGGAAAAGGTTATGCCAGCCGGTTGATAAAACACCAGGCGCGGTTAATCCGTGAAGCCCGCAGTTTTGCTTTTTTGCATGTTGCTAAAGGAAATACTAAGGCCATTGCCTTATATGACAAACTTGGTTTTAACAAACGCAGGGATTTGGATATCACTATTTTGGGAAAAGAATAGGGCAATGAAAATTTGTTGTCGACGTAACATCAGCAAATTTTAAGGCCCTGCTAAGCATTATGAAGCAAAAATAAATAATTCAAATAGTTTTGTAATGTTCATTACAAAACTATACATTTGACCGTTTTAAAGACTGAAATGAAAAAAATTGGATTGATGATGGTCGTTCTTAGTGCCACCATTACCGGCCTTTACAGCCAGGTTAGAAAGGTTGTGCCTAAGAATGACAATGAAAAAAATGTCGTTGCTTTTTTCGAAGCGGGGCTGAATAAAAAAGACTTTGCAGATGCCTCGCATTATATAGGCGCAACCTACATCCAGCATAATCCGAAGGCTGCTGACGGCCCTTAGGGGCTTAGTAATTATCTTGCTTTCTTAAAACCCATTTTCCAAAATCACACTGGACAATCACGCAGGTGTTCTCTGAACGGAATTACGTCATTATTCATGTACATGAGATATTGACTCCGGGGACGAAAGGCAATGAATTTATCGATATTTTCCGTCTTGATCTTGGCAAGATCGTAGAACACTGGGATGTAGTGCAGCCTATCCCAGCACAGGCGGCTAATGGGAACACAATGTTTTAAATTTAAATTATATCACTATGAAAATTGCAATTATCGGCGCTACCGGCAATGTCGGCCAGCGACTTATTTCAGAAGCGGTAAACCGGGGCCACGAGGTGACAGGGATTGCCAGAAACATCGGAACGGACGAAGAAACCAGCCAATTTAAAAAGGTGCAGGGAAATGTTGATGACCCGCAGGCTCTGGCTGAAACCCTGAAGGGAAACGACGTAGTGATTTCCAGCGTTAAGTTTTTGAGTTCCGAACCGAATAAACTGATCGAGGCTGTTCGTTTATCAGGCGTTAAACGTTACCTGATCGTAGGCGGCGCTTCAAGTTTGCAGTTCAGCCCCGGCGTAACTGTTCTGGATTCAGGTCATGTTCCGGACTGGGCTATTGAAGAGGCAAAAAGCGGCGTTCGTTTCCTGGAAATTCTCCGCGGTGTCACCGATCTTGACTGGACTTTCCTGAGCCCGGCAGCGTTATTTACCGATGGACAACGTACAGGTGAATTCCGTCTGGGCAAAGATGACCTGTTAGTTGGCGCTGATGGAAAAAGCTGGATTTCCTACGAAGATTTCTCTGTAGCTATGTTGGACGAGATCGAAGAACCGAAACATCTGAAAACAAGGTTCACTGTAGGGTACTAAATGATGGCAATATTTCCTTATTTTGTAAGAAAAACCTATTGAAATGAGACCCAGGATATTCGATGAAGAAGAGGTGTTGGATAAAGCTTTAACAGCTTTTTGGGGACGCGGGCTGACAGCTACGTCTGCAGAGGATTTGTTAAAGGCAATGGGTATTGGTCAGGGCAGTCTTTACCATAGTTACAAACAAGGCAAAAAGGAAGTTTTTGAAAAAGCGGTCAAACAGTTCCACAGGAAAACATTTACTGTATTTAAAAATAAGGTAAATGGAAGCGATCAACCTCTGAATGTAATCAGGCAATTTTTTATGAATATGGCGCTTGCCAGTCACGAAGAGCATTTGAAAGGGTGTTTAATGGGTAATACCATTGTTGAAATGTCTTTGCTTGACCAGCATCTGGAAAAAGAAGCCGTCATGATTTTGAAGGAAGTTGAACAACTATTCTCGGAAACAATTGAGCGGGCTCGGTCAAATGGTCAGCTTAAAAGCAAGACACCGTCGATGGTTCTTGCCAGGCAGCTTATTACGCTTTGGAACGGCCTGAATATCACGCGGAGAATGTATCCCGATAACGATGTGATGAAGGAATTGATTACTGCAGACCTCGAAATTTTAAATTAATAAAGAGACCCGTTTCTGCCAAATACCGGTTAAGAAACGGGTCTTTATTTCATTAGTACTGTAATGAGCATTACAATTCAATCTCTTTTAAAATGAAAAATCAAGTAAAATATCGTTCCGAAAACGTGGACGGGATAAATATTTTTTATAGGGAATCCGGAGACCCACCGAATCCTACCATTTTATTTTTCCATGGATTTCCATCGTCGTCACATATGTACAGGGACCTGCTGACAGCCCTTTCAGCATCTTACCATGTGATCGCGCCCGATTATCCTGGATTTGGACACAGTGACGCGCCGGGTTTGGCTGATTACGATTATTCTTTCGATCAGTTATCCATTACCATGGAGCGCTTTATCGACCAGATAAACTTAAAAAAATTCAGCCTCTTCATGCAGGATTACGGCAGTCCTGTTGGATTCCGGATCGCTGCCCGCCGTCCTGAGTTAATTCAAACGCTGCTTATTCAAAATGCTAACGCCTATTTCGAAGGGCTTGGTCCAATGGTTCAGGCAATCGGTGAACTGGAGCGTGCCGGCGATTCTAAAGGTTTGGAAGCTGCGACCCTGGGTATGATGACCTTAGAAGGAATTAAAAATATGTATATGGAAGGTGCGGCGCATCCTGAAAGAATTAATCCGGATTCTTTCCTGTTTGACTCATTACTGATGGAGCGTAAGGGAATTAAAGAAATTCAGGCTGCGTTATTTGCCAATTACGGCACGAACTTTCCGCTATATGCCGAATGGCAAAATTATCTGCAGACAGAACAACCGCCTGCGCTGATACTTTGGGGAAAAAACGATCAGATTTTTGTGCCTGCCGGCGCGGATGCCTATCAAAAAGATCTTAAAAACGCGGCAGTCTACAAGTTTGACGGCGGGCACTTTGCTATTGAAGAGTACCACAGCGAGATGATCCCGATTATTGAACATTTTCTGCAAAAATTCACTAAATAAGAAAACTATGAATACCAAAGAAATTGACCGCAGGAGCTTTCTTGCCGGAACGCTTAAAGCTTCCGCAAGCATGGCAGTTGCAAGCCTGGTACCGGGAATAGCTGTGGCCTCAACAGATAAAAACTTCAAGACTTATAAAACGATTGATCTTACCCGGACACCAGAGGGCGTAGTGATCATGAAACTGCACACCAATCAAAAAGAGTTTATTCTGACCCTTGATGCCTATCAGGAACTGGCTGACGCTTTCGATGAAGTAAACAAAGATTTCGATAACAAAGTCCTGCTTTTAACCGGAACTGGCAGCTACTTCATTAAAGAGGCGGATTTTACAACATTTGGTGATTTGTCTAAGCCTGCCCAATGGTATAAAATATCTGCACTGGCAAAACGCATGCTGAAAAGCGCCGTAGGTGTCCAGATTCCGGTTATATCGGCGGTGAATGGCCCTACACCATTGCGTTCAGAAATGGCTTTGCTGGCCGATGTTGTTATTGCGGATGAAAATGCCTGGTTCCAGGATAATCACCTGCAATTCGGTGTTGCACCCGGTGATGGCATTTTTGCCGTATGGTCCCGGCTATTAGGTGTCAACCGTGCCAGACAATTTCTGCTGCTAGGAAAAAAATTAAGTGCCCGTGAGGCTTTGGACTATGGCGTGATTACAGAATTGGCTAACGGAAAAGGCGTGTATGATTCAGCGTTAAAAATCGCGACCTCACTTGCTGCAAAACCTACGATAACCCTTAGGAGCTCTCGTCAGTTAATGACCGGCAAGCTCGCATCGGAGATAAATGAAGAAATGTCGGCAACCTGGCCTTTGGAAGAATTGAGTGCCCTTTCAAAGTAGATAAGTATTTGCGCTAAATTGGCTGAACCTAAAAAAGCGCCTGCGGAAATCTGCAGGCGCTTAACATTCAACTCAAAAACAACTCATTAAAAAATGCTGTACTTACATTGCCCTATGTTGTGAGGCTCTTTTAGACATAGCTTCATACATACCTTTAACCTTTTCATCATACTCCAGGGGATTTTGAAAATTTAAGATACGGTTGTTCAGCATCTGCTCACCGCCCCTGAAAACATCGATTGATTTTTTTTGAAGGCCTTCAATGGTGCTTTTCGCTACCGCTTCCGCAGTGTCCATATTGGAAGTGTTTGCTGTTGTCATCATTGGGGTATCAGTGGCAGTTGGATAAACCGTCATCACATGAATTGGGTAGTCCTGTAATTCCCGACGCACCGCTTCTGAGAACTGCCTTACCGCAGCCTTTGTGGCAGCGTAAGGGGCATAAAAAGGAAGACCAATGATCCCAAGACCTGAAGACACATTGATGATAGCGGCCTCACTGCTTAATTTTAATAATGGCAGGCAGTATTTCGTTAAAAGAATCAGACCGGTCACATTGATATTCTGCTGGGCAATAATATCTTCATCGCTGATGTCTTCGAGTTTTCCGGCGCTTACTACACCGGCATTATTGATAAGGATATCAAGTCCCGCCCACTTAGATTGAATTTCGGCAGAAATTTGCTTAATGATATCCAACTCGGCAACATTTCCCTCAAAAAATAGAAAGGAAATATCAGTGAACTCCATTCTTAGCTGTTCAAATTTTTTCGGGTCACGACCGACAACGGCAATATGTTTTGTGCCTAACGAGACTAATTCAGCGATAATTACTTTACCTATCCCGCTCGAACCACCAGTGATCAGGACTTTCTTTTCTTTAAAATTCATGTTTTTTCTATTAAGATTGCAGACTAATTATAACAAAATACCCCGTATGATCCGGTTTGTTTAATTAGACGCTTAAACATCCATGTCCTTACAAAAGGTTTAATGTTTTTCGATTATTCCATTTAAAGATTTTAACTGCGGTTAACCGATGAGTCAACCGCTGTCCGTTCAATTCCAGAATTTTTGAAGACAGGCCCTCAGGTTTACTTTTGAGCGGTGAATAATAACCCAAAAATTAGCATCCGATACTTTCAGCTCTGAGCATATCGTTTCCTTGGTTTCGTCGTCCATATGTTTCATCGTAAAAACAGACAGCCATAAAGGCGGCAGTTTCTTCATGCATAAATCAAGAATGCGGTTTAACTCCTTGTTGTGCAACGGGTCATTTTCTTCGACGCCAAACGGTTCAGGCCAGTGCTCTTTTTTCCAGTTATTCAAATTCGGATCGAAAAATTCGGTTTCATCGTCTGATGCCGAAAAGTTTACGGCAATACCCGATCTTGATTTTTTTCGGTACAGGTCATATATTTTATGCTTTAATATGGCCGTGAGCCAGGTTCTCTCAGAACTTCTGCCTTCAAATTTATCAATCCGTTCGAGCGCCGATAAAAAAGTTTCCTGTACCAAATCGCGTACCTGCTCTTCGTCTGCGATGCGGGTAATCGCATAAGCATATAAATAATCGGCATGCAGGTCAACCCATTGATGTGGATGGAGGTTTTGTTCGTTAGTCAGCATTTCAGCGTTTTATAGGTGTAAAGCGAAGTTTTAATGAGATTAGGCAGTAACGATATGTTCCTTTGCAGCCAGGTAGCGTTCGGCATCGATGGCGGCCATGCAGCCGCTGCCGGCCGCTGTAACGGCCTGCCGGTATATGTGGTCCTGGGCGTCACCGCAGCAAAACACGCCCTCAATATTTGTCGTAGTCGATCCCGGCATCGTTTTTATATAACCAACTTCGTCCATGTGAATCCAGCCTCTGAAAATATCAGTATTCGGATGATGTCCGATGGCAACAAAAAATCCCGTGACATCGAGGTGATGCTCTTCGTAGGTCTTGTTATTGATGACTTTGACACCGGTAACATTCAGGCCATCGCCTAAAATTTCTTTCGTCTCCGTGTCGTACAGCAACTCGATATTAGGCGTACTTAATATGCGGTTTACCATAGCTTTTGAAGCGCGGAACTCGTCCCGCCTTACCAGCATGTATACTTTACGGCAAAGTTTAGCAAGATAGGTAGTTTCTTCTGCAGCCGTATCTCCCGTGCCTACGATGGCCACGTCCTGGCCTTTAAAGAAAAATCCGTCACAAACAGCGCAGGCCGAAACGCCGAAGCCGTTATATTTCTGTTCAGATTCCAAACCGAGCCATTTTGCTGACGCACCCGTCGAAATAATCACCGCATCCGCCGTAATAACTTTGCTTTCATCCACTACTACTTTATGCGGCAGGCTGGAAAAATCAACGGATGTAATATAACCAAAGCGGATATCCGTCCCTAGTCGCTCGGCCTGTTTACGGAAGTTTTCCATCATTTCGGGGCCCTGAATACCATCAGGATAACCTGGATAATTTTCAACTTCGGTGGTTTGTGTCAGTTGACCGCCGGCCACGATACCGGTATAAAGTACGGGCTTTAAGTCAGCGCGTGCGGCATATATGGCAGCAGTGTACCCTGCCGGGCCTGATCCTATGATCAGGCATTTTACGTGTTCTGTATCTAGAAACATTTGTTAGGCTATTATAGGTTAACTGAAAAGTCAATATCATCCGGCGGCAGGCATTTTTGATTATTGCAGGTCATGTATTCCAATTTCCCGTGAAGCACGCTCTTAGCTGCTTTAAGCTTTATTCTTTGCTGAAAGATGACCGAATTTTCAAAGTATGATACATTCATATTGAATGCGCTTTCAAATTTGGTATGCGGCTGCGGCTGGCTTGGCGTGCCAATCAGTGAATAAGCTATTCCCGGCAAAAAAGTAAAAGAGGTTTTTATCGGGCCGCCGTCTTTTTGATCCAGAGAATAAATGTGCCAGCTTTTCTGGATATCCGCTTTAAGAAAGATAACGGCCTCGTCCTTGCTTTCTTTTTTTATCGCGAAGGACCATTTAACTGGTTTTTCGATTTGACTGAAAGCGTTCGTCCCTATCAGGACGGCCGCTAAAACAAACAGTAACTTTTTCATTTTCTATGATTTAAATTTTAAACATTAATTATTTGTCGGGCTGAAAATCCAGCGAGATTGAGTTCATACAATATCTTTTGTAGGTCGGTGCCGGTCCATCGTCGAAAATGTGGCCTAAGTGTGAGCCGCAGCGCGCGCAGATCACTTCAGTACGGTCCATGCCAACGGAATGATCTTCGCGGTAGATCACGCTGTTTTTCCTTATCGGTTCAAAAAAGCTCGGCCATCCGCAGGTACTGGAAAACTTGGCGTCAGATTTAAAAAGCTCGTTTCCGCATACGGCACAGTAATAAGTTCCTTTGGCATTTTTGTTCCAGTACTGACCGGTAAACGGTCTTTCGGTAGCCTGCTCACGAGCGGTGGCATAAAGCGCCGGCGGCAGGATCTTTTTCCATTCGGCATCAGAAACATTCAATTTTTTTGTGTCGGTATTGGAATAATAAGGATTGTTGTCATGCCCGCTGGCAGACTTTAAATGTTGGGCGAAAGCGCCGGATGTGATGCTCAGCATGAGGGCGGCTATAAAGATGATCGATTTCATGGTTTGTTTATTTTGAGGTTTTTAATTTATCTGCGAAGGCTTTTCTGAATTTGTCCAGTTCGGGCTGTATCACATATTTGCAATAAGGAACACTTCCGTTTTTGCTGAAATAATTCTGGTGGTAACCTTCAGCCTTGTAAAAAACGGTGAACGGTACTACCTGGGTGACCACCGGTTTTGGATAGGCCTTTTCTTCATTGATCTTTTTGATGTAATACTCTGCCTTTTGCTTTTGGGTGGCATTATGATAAAAAATAGCCGAACGGTATTGCGTACCTACATCATTACCCTGCCTGTTTAATTGTGTAGGGTCGTGATCTGTAAAAAATACCTGCAGCAGTTCGTCGTAGCTGATCTGTTTCGGGTCGTAAACAATGTTGCAGGCTTCTGCATGTCCGGTAGTTCCGGTACAAACCTGTTCGTAGGTTGGGTTTACAGTATGTCCTCCGGCAAAGCCTGAGGTTACTTTAACCACGCCGCGCAGTTCCTTAAACTTCGCCTCTGTGCACCAGAAGCAACCTGTTGCAAGCGTGGCGGTGTCTAAATGCGGTGGGGTAGTCAGATGGCTCAATTCTTTTGGTGACCGGGCAAACGCTGCGCAGGCAGTTGTGACCGTTAACAGGATATAGCAAATGATCTTTTTCATTTCGATTATATTTAAGGATTAATATTTAGTGAATAGCTTTTGTCAGGAATGCTTCCAGGTCATTGCCGCGTACATTCTTGGCAGCGATTTTCCCCTGTGGGTCAATAATGAAATTTGAAGGGATTGCCTGGATCTGATACAATTGTTCTGTGGAACCTTCAAAGCTTTTTAAGTCTGATGCTTGTGTCCATTCCAGATGGTCGTCGCTGACGGCCTTCTGCCAGGCTGATTTATCTTTGTCAAGTGATACGCCTAAAACATTAAAGCCTTTCGCATGAAATTTCTGATATTGTTTTAAAACGTTCGGATTCTCCTGGCGGCAAGGAACACACCACGAAGCCCAAAAATCAACCATTACATATTTACCTTTATAATCTGACAGTTTTACCGGATTGCCGTCTGCGCCTGTGATTGTAAAGTCAGGTGCTTGATGACCCACCGAAAGAGGTTTAGCTTTTTCCATTAATTTGATAAAGCTTTGCACAGCCGGATTTCTGGCTAATTCAGGGTTTCTTTTTATGCGATCTGCATAAGCAACAAGCTGCTGTTCATACTTAACGGCGTCCAACGCTGTCGATGCATAAAAACCTGCAAGCGATCCTTTGTTATCGTCGATGAATTTTAAAACGGCGTTACTATAATCAGCCAGGTTCTTTTGAAAAGCCGGCATGAAAATCTTTAGCAGCGAATCAGGCTGCTCTCCGGCCTTTTGCGACTGTTGCTGAAATTCAGCAATAACCTTGTTATTTCTTTCCGTATAGGCCTTTGTAAACTCATCAAAGGTTTTAATTTTTGATGATGCATCTGAGCCACTTACAGTATAGTCGTGCCGGCTGTCGGCCAGATCAGTTGCTAATTCAATTGCATCGCCGTTTTGAGCAACAAGGGTAAAATGGGTGGTGTCAGCTTTAAGTTTATAAAGATTAACAGACTTTGCGCTTCGTTTAAACCTGTAATCGCCGCTGCCGCTAAGGATGGCAGAATCTACCACCCGGAATTGTGCTGTACTATCCGCCTGAAGCAGGTACACTTCTTTAATTTTTGATGGATTTTTTACAGTTCCGGAGACCGTAAAAGCCGTGTTATCCTTACAGGAAAACATTAAGCTGCTCATCATTATCACACCTGATATTATTGCGGTATTTTTCATGATTTCTATTGTTATTTATTTAAAAAGATTAAGACCTGATTGCAGGTATTTGGCAAAGCTGGAGGTATCATAGTCTGCACCTTCAGGTGTTACCAGCACACTTTCAGTAACCGGATTAAGCAGTACATAATAAGGCTGCGAATTGGTGTTAAAGCGGGTTGCCTGGATATCACTGTTCAGGGCACCGATATTCGTTACCTTACGATGGCTGAAACTGCTTACATACTGCTCATTTGCCGGTAGTCCTGTTTTATCATCCACATAAAGCTGGATAAGCACATAACTGTCTTTTATTAATGGCAGCACTTTTTTATCCGGCCATACAGTTGCTTCCATCTTACGGCAGTTCACACAGGCATGGCCTGTGAAATCAATAATCACCGGCTTGTGAACTTTTTGCGCGTAAGCGATCCCTTCTTTATAATCAAAAAAGGGGTTCAGATTTAAAGGCTTGTCAAATAAGTTCGCATACTTATGCGGGGTCAGGTCAGCCGAAACAGAACTTGCGGCGGTGTTATTTCCACCGGAAAGGGTCGGCGTATATAAGTCAAAATCCTGGCTTGATTGCGGTGGAAGAAAAGCGGCAATTGATTTTAATGGAGCACCCCATAAGCCAGGTACCATATAGACTGAAAATGAAAGCACGATGATAGCCAGGAATAGCCGGGGCACTGAAACATATGCTACATCGGAATCATGGCCGAATTTTAATTTACCCAACAGGTAAAAGCCTGTTAAAGCGGCGATTACTATCCAAAGTACCAGGAACACTTCCCTGTCGAATAAATGCCAGTGATAAGTAAGATCTACATTGCTCAGAAATTTCAGTGAAAGGGCCAGCTCAAGAAAGCCTAAAAATACTTTAACACTGTTTAACCAGCCACCTGATTTTGGTAGGTTGTTTAACCAAGACGGGAAAAGTGCGAACAAAACAAATGGGAACGAAAGCGCTATAGAAAAACCTAACATCCCAACAGCAGGCCCTAAACGGGCACCGGAAGTTGCCGCCTGTACCAATAAGGTACCGATTATCGGGCCTGTGCAGCTAAATGAAACCAAGGCAAGTGCCGCAGCCATAAAGAAGATGCCCGCAAAACCTTTTCTTTCTGTATTCTCTTCTGCCTTGTTGGCCCATTTATTGGGTAAGGTAATTTCGAAGGCCCCGAAGAACGAAGCCGCAAATGCTACTAATAAGAGGAAGAAGACAAAGTTGAAAATACCGTTAGTAGATAACGCATTCAAGGCATCGGCACCAAAAATTATGGTGATCAGCATGCCAAGTCCGACATATATCAGGATGATAGAAAGACCATAGATTGCAGCATCCAATATTCCTTTCTTAGGATTGGAGTGTCTTTTGGTAAAAAAACCGACCGTTAACGGCAACATTGGAAAAATGCAAGGCAGCAATAACGCAGCCAGTCCACCGATAAAACCGGCTATAAAAATGGTCCATAAACTTAGAGGGGCCTTTGCCGGAGTAGAAGGCTGATGATTTACGGGAAGTTTTTTTACTTCCTGCGGTTTTACCGCTGCATTAGTGGTTACAGTCGTATCCGCTGCTATTGGGGTGAATTGAACTCCGGCAGTACTAACACTATCGGTTTGTGGAGAAGGGGCCGCATAGGCGGATACCGAAAGCAGGCAAAACAATGCCAGGAATACCGGCAGTTTTTTAAGGTGATTTTTGAAGTATTTTTTCATGAGCTTTTTTGAAAACTTGATGTTTCAAAATTCGCTCATTCACCCCTTACAAGTTATCACAGAAGTATAACGTATCCTCCGTTTATCATACTTTTTTAGATGATGATTTGTAGTTATCTATACTGATTGTAAAGCAGTTAAACTTTTCATCGCTTGTTTTTGCAAAGAATGAGAAGTTGTGCAGCCGCAGAATACGCTTGACAAGTGCAAGTCCCAGGCCTGCTTCTTTCGGCCTGTGAAGAGCATCCTCTGCTGATAAATCATTTACCCAGCTTAATATAGGGTTCGGTAATGGCTGACCGCTGTTTTCGAGCTGAACAATTAATTTTTCCGGACCGCGCGCCAGTGAAATTTTAATAATTCCATTGTCAGGCGCGTATTTAACAGCATTTTCCAATAAATTCTGAATAACCCGCTCCATCATATTAATGTCGGCATTCACCCAGGAATTATCTTCACAGTTCTCACAGACAATCTGAATATTCTTTTTCTTCGCCTGAAATTCCGCTCCCTTAATATTTTCCTGTAATATCTCTGAAAATATAAATGGCTCTTTCTTTGGCTCAAAGTTAACAGCATCCATCCGCGAAAGCTCGAAAACCTGCAATACCAATTTTTCTACCTGTAAGATTTTGTTAAGGACCATTTCGAGATAGCTTTCCTGAGCAGCCTTGTCGATATCACTTTCTATCAGCAGCGTTTCGGTATATCCCCTTGCCACAGCAAGCGGAGTGCGCAAATCATGGGAGATATTCGCGAGAAAATTCTTGCGCTCATCTTCCAGTAGTTTAAGCCTGGAGAAATTACTATCCAGCATGGCCACCATTCTATTGAAGGCATCTGCAATCGGAAAAAAATCATCCTTTTTCACGACATCGAACCGCACATTCAGATTGCCGTCCCTGAATTGATTTAAAATATGGATAACGTTATTATATCGTTTTTGAAGACGGCTGGTATACAAAAAGCTGAATATCACGGTTACCAGGATTAACAGAAAGAATCCCTTTGTAGCCCATCCGCCTACCTGTGACTTGAAAACGAATTCGGCAACGTTGCGGTATTCCTTACTTACAAGGATCACATAAATATAACCGATGTTTTGGTCGTCTACCATAACCGGCGCGGCAGAAAATATTTTAGGGTTGTCAGGGTCTCTTGGATCAATATTTTTGATCAGGTGAAGATGGTCGTTTAGATAGGCTTCGATCTTATCAACGGGTACTTTTCGTTGTTTAATTAGGGAATCGGGTGCAAAATAGTATTTGACATTGCCCATCGTATCCAAAAAATATACCTCAGTATTCGGGCTGATGATCATTGTATTTTTAAAAACCGAATCTGCCTTTTTATGATCAATACCTTCTTTTGAAAAAGGCGAGGATAAGGTAGCAATTCGACTGGCAATATCTTTGTTCAGCAATTGCGTGCTGGCCTGGTAATAATCACTGGTTGCGCTGTAGGTTACATAAACAAACAGTATCGCCAGTGAGGCTATAATCAGGAATATAAATATCCCGATACGCGAAAAAATTCCTGTTGACCTGGTTTTCATTCTATAAATCTGTAGCCGATACCCCAACTGGTGAGTATGTACTCCGGGTTATCCAAATCTGTTTCAATTTTGATTCTTAATCTGTTAATATGAGCGGTAACTGTATGTTCATACCCGGAAAAAGTATACCCCCAAACATTTTCCAATAATTCCTGGCGCGTGAATGCTTTCCCGGGGTTAGATGCCATCAGTACCAGCAAATCGAATTCTTTTGGGGTAAGATCAAGCCTGTTTCCTTTTAATGTGGCTTTTCTCAGATTCAATTCAATTAGCAAGTCCTTGACCTTTATTTCTTTAACGGCTTCGGCAATTATTTGCTGCGGGATTAGTTCGGCTCTTCTGATTAATGCTTTTGCCCTGGCCATCAGTTCCCTGATACCAAATGGTTTGGTAACATAATCGTCGGCCCCCAGTTCAAGGGCAAGAACTTTGTCTATCTCTTCAGATTTTGAAGTTAGCATTAAAATAGCACTCGAAACTTTATGGTCCCTGATGCCTTTGCAAACCTCCATGCCATCCAGATCCGGCAGGGTTAGATCCAAAATTATAAGCTCAAAATTCCCAATTAAAGCTTTTTCTAAGCCTTCGCTGCCACTGGCAGTAGCAACAAGGGTATAGTTAGGCTCCTTAAAATGAAGCTGTAGAAGTTTGGTTATTTCAGGATCATCTTCGACTAATAAGATATTCTTCATCCGGTAAAATATTGACTAAGGTAATAAATGTAAATTGTGATTCATGAGTCCGGTAAATCCATTGCCGGGTAATCTGCTGCAATGCAGAAATAGATAGTTTAGTCGCATAAAAACAGTCTCCCTTACAATTATTTTCGACTTTTTTTTCTTTTTCATCCGGATCGTCATTGAAAAGTCACGAAGGCTTTTTTCATAAATTTTATTGTAAGAACTGGCCGTACCCGTCGACCAATCATCAAATTTATAACTTATGAACTACAACAATTTCTTAAAAACGGGGATGATTCTTTTTTTGCCATTAGCTTTCACAGCCTGCAAAAAAGATAACAACAGCGCTACCGGCATAGCAAATCAACAAACGACAATTACTGTAGAGAACGTATTGAAATCTCAGCCCTTGGTTGAGTCAGGAACTTTCCAGGGAACAGGTTCTCCTGCCCTCATTCAACCAGGACAATCAACAACTATTACTTTTTCCGCAGCAAAAGGCGAAGCACTGACATTCGCTACAATGTATGGTGCTTCCAATGATTTATTCTTTGCGCCTGCCAATCCGGGCATACAAGTTTATGATTCAAATGGCAATCCAATTCAGGGAGATGTTTCCGCGCAGGTAAAACTATGGGATAATGGTACAAGGGTAAATCAAAAACCCGGCGTATCAGTAACTCATCCGGGCACAGCCGAATCCAAAAATATCAGCGAGGTAGTTGGTACGGATGCACAGGGTAACACTTACCTGGCCGCGTCAAAACTGGTAACGGCCACGTTAAAATACAATGGTAATTCTGTCTTTACCCTAACGCTTCAAAATAACTCAGGTGGTACAGCAAATGAAACCCCTTTAAGTCCGGGTGTGTGGGCAGTTTCCTATATTGTAGGCGGCACTTTACAGGCTCCCAACCCTCTTTTTGTTAACGGGCAACCAACAGCGAATGGTTTAACAGGCATAGCTGAGGCTGGTGATAACACTTCCCTTAATGCCTATGTAAAATCTATCACCGGAATTTTTACACCGTTATCGCCAATTTTAGTAGTGGTATATAACGGCATAGACAATCCTATCTATAAAAACGGTGAGTTGGATCGTGGCCAGGGCTTAAAGGCAATTGCACAGCAGGGAAATGCAGATACCTTGGCCGCTTATCTGAAAGGAAAGCCTGGTATTAAAGCAGTTTATGTTTTACCTGCACCAACCACCAAAGTTTTGTTACCGCAAATCAGCGGTCAGCCTGGTGGAATTGTTTCCCAACAATTGACAGTGAGTACAGGAGACAGGTTAGCTATCGCTACTATGTACGGTTTTTCCAATGATTGGTTTTTTGCTTCTGTCGACAATGGCGTAGACCCAACTCAAAAAGGTGATATCTCTACTTCGATTAAATTATACGATGATGGCACCGCGGTAAATCAGTTCCCAGGGGCGGGTATTACACAGTTCAATCTGGCAGGAACGCCATTGAAATTGAGCCAACCAATATCCGCAGTTCCTAACCCCAATCCGTTTACAACTTTACCGGACATCACCGGAATTATAAAAGTAACCCTTAAATAATATATCAAACAAAAACGACCGGCCTGAATTTCCAGGCCGGTTTTCTATTTAAAAAATAATGAAAACATTCAAAGCACCATCGAAGTCGGAAGTTTCAGAAACTAATCAGCACATATTTGACAATCTTGAAAAGAACCTGGGCATGGTTCCCAATCTTTACGCTTATTTCGGAAAAAATGAGACGGCTCTGGCTGACTATCTGGCTTTACAGTCGCGTAAAAATACGCTCAGCGGTAAAGAAAGAGAAGTGATCAAACTGGTGGTTAGCCAGGTTAACAATTGCATTTATTGCTTATCAGCACATACAGTGGTGGGCAAAATGAACGGATTTACGGACGATCAGGTTTTGGAAATAAGAAAAGCCGCTGTCACTTTCGACGCCAAGTTAGCAGCGCTGGCCATTTTTGTAAAACAAACGACAGAAAGCCGTGGCGAGCCATCCCCTGACTCGGTCGAGGCGTTATTTAATGCCGGTTATAAAGAAGCCAATCTGATTGATATCCTGATTGTTATCGGGGATAAAATTATTAGTAATTATCTCCATAAAATCACAAAATTGCCGGTAGATTTCCCGGTAGCACCTGAATTATAACAAAAAAAGCTTCGGTCTGAGGACCGAAGCTTTTTTTTATTTAACAGCTAAAAGATCTACCTGTTCAATAATAGGGTCTTTAGCAAGCAACTCGGGTGCCTTAGCCATGAGCGCCGCTGCAATCTGGCCGCCTAAATGAGCTTTTCTGCCTTCTTCGGTCTCAAAAGTATCGAAGATACCAAATGTAGAAGGACCGATCTGCAGTGCATACCAGCTTATTGTTTCAGCTTCCTGCTCTGCAAGCGGCAATGCACTTTTAATAAAGTCAGCCACTTCCTGTTCTTTTCCTGGTTTAGCCTCTAAGCGGGCTAATAATGCGAATTTTACCATTTGTTTTTTTGTTTGATAAATGTTTATGCTATTAAAATACGCTAAATGTATTTCTATACTATTAGTCGAGTGTTAGGCTTTCTCCTTACACAGTTTTTTTATCTTCCAGGAAATCCACGGTATAACAAAGGAAAAATAAATACTGAAAATGCTGTAAGGTTTTCAGCGGCAAGCCTACTAATCAGTTAAACCACAAAAAAAATGAAAACAAAAAATTTAAAAATGATGTGCGTTGCTGCTGTAGCGGCATTATTCTTAACTGTAAATGTACAGGCACAGGACAAAATGATGAAAGACACTACTAAGAAAATGTCTAAAATGGATCATAAAAAAATGTCCAAAAAGAAAATGAGCAAAATGTCTGGCGACAAGATGATGAAAAAGGATAGTACAAAAATGTAAATCCTAAAAGAGCGGGTCCTCGTGGCCCGCTTCTTTACCAATTTCCAATAATCAATTACTAAAGTTCATGAAAATAAACCTCAACAAATTTCTTTTTTGCGCAATATTTCCTGTTGCACTATTAACTTTTCCCTGCAAAGCCGAGGTAGTGGCTAATCCTGCAACTGATACTGTAATGGCTAAAGCGATGATCCCGGCGAAACCAACTGATGTCAGCCCTCTGCTGATAGGGGAATCAATCCCCGCGGTAGTTGTACCTGATGCCGGCGGAAAATCTTATAATCTGAATGAAAAAATTAATGAGCGGCCGACAATTCTGGTATTCTACCGTGGTGGCTGGTGTCCGTTTTGTAATAAAGAATTGGCCGGACTGCAGGCGATTCAGGGAGACCTGGTGAAGATGGGTTACCAAATAATCGCCATCAGTACGGACAGCCCAGACAACTTAAAGAAAAGCATTGGCAAACACCAATTAACCTACACCTTGTTGTCTGATGCAGATCTTAACGTATCAAAACAATTCGGCATTGCTTTTAAAGCGCCTGCGGCGTATAGCAGTACCCTGGAAACAGGATCAAACGGAAAAAACGTTGATAAGCTTTTACCTGTACCATCAGTGTTTATATTGAATAAAAAGGGAGTTATCCAGTTTGAATATATCAATCCGGATTTTAAACAGCGGATCGGACCTGATTTATTACAGGCTGTTTCAGCAGCATTAGTTAAAGAAAATGCAACAAAAGAAAATGGTAAATGAAATGCTTTCAACATATATCAGGCAGGCGGCAAAATTAATTTTTGCCGGTGCTTTCTTATTCCTCTCAGCTCAATTTTCAGTGCATGCACAAGCTAAAACTCCGGTAACCAAACAGATACATTTTGCGGATCAGCAGTGGGAAAAAACTTTGCAACTCGCTAAAAAGCAGCATCGACTTATTTTTGTAGATGCATATGCTGTATGGTGTGGCCCGTGCAGGGACTTAAAAACCAAAACTTTTCGGAATTCGAAGGTAGCATCTTACTTTAATTCACATTTTGTAAACGTATCGTTAGATATGGAAAAAGGAGAAGGTCTGAAATTTGCGGAAAAATACGAGGTAGACAGCTATCCAACCCTCCTGCTTATTAACGGTGATGGAAATGTGGTAAGTAAATCGGAAGGTTTTTTTACCGCAGATGAACTTAACAGCTGGGCAAAAAAAGCGGAAACTAAAAGTTAAGATAAGGACAAGTTTCTTTTACAATTTGTAATTGATAGCTGTATAATTAACAAACTATAACAACGATTTTAATTTCTGCAGAAAACTATATTATGCATAAAGATACGCCTGCTGAAAAATACAATGATATCATGTCAGATAACCTTAATCCTGGCAGTTGGGTTGATGAACATGCTGATCATTTATATGCATATGCTCTAAGTCGTTTAAACGATAAAGAGATTGCACGTGATTTAGTTCAGGAAACATTTCTGGCAGCATTGGAAAAATCGCACACTTTTAAAGGCAACAGTACAATTCGTACCTGGCTGATCGCCATACTGAAATATAAAGTTATCGACGTATACAGGAAACGGGCGCGAATAAAAATGGGGGGCGATATTACAGAAACGCTCAATGGTCAGATAGAATATTTTGATCCGGATTTAAATAACTGGAAAAAGGAGCACTGGCCTAAACCATTTGGTATTGAAACATCCGACCCAATTCACAATAAGGAATTGAGTGCTGTCCTGCAAAAATGCATGAAAAAGCTTCCTCCATTGTGGTTCGCTGTATTTACGATGAAGCACATGGATGATGCACAAACTGAAATTATTTGTACGGACATGAATATTACGCCTTCAAATTATTGGGTTATTATTCACAGGGCAAAGGTAAACCTGCGCTCTTGTCTCCAACAGAACTGGTTATAAATATGAAAAAGGAACTGAAAACTGATCTTGAGATAATTGCTTATAACTGTAGGAAAGCGACATTCCTAATAGAAAAAAAACAGGATGAGCGGTTAAGTAATAGGGAAAAGCTGGAATTAAAGCTTCACTTAGCCGGCTGCTATATATGCCGCGTTTATGAACAGCAGAGCCTGATGATTTGCGCTATGGTTCATAAAATGGTCAACCCCGGACCAACCAAAGAGATTTTCCTGGACGATGATTTTAAAAATAGCCTGAAAAAGAAGATCGCTGAAAAATCGATCAGCAGGGATAATTAATATTTGCTTCATCTTTCGAATGGCGATAATCAATAAGTGACAAGGATATCGCAAAGAGACTATCCTATCCTAAAATTGAAGAGGATAATATAAAACTCCTTTACAAGTAGAACTTACCGAGACTTATTTATAGATAACATATTAAAGTAAATCAATTTGGGAGACACGGAAAATAATACGGCGGTTAAAAAAACCGCCGTAACCTAAATTAAATCTGATGATTTATGGTAATATCAAGTTCGCTTAGCTTTGGTATTTCGCCAACCACCTATCTTTGATTTCGGCTCTATAATTGATGAATTCAAGATCTGTGCCTTCAGCAATGGCATCTAAAGGATACCGAAGTGGACGGGTTCCACTTTCCATGTTAACCAATTTCAAAACGCCGTCGGCGACGGTTTGAGGATTAACTTGATACTCTGCCATTTTTTTATGAAAAGCCGTTCCAAGAGCATTTAGCATTTCAGAAGCCTCAGGCTCGTATTCTTTGGCAATTTCAGGATTGTCGGCGTGTATACCAGCCTTGCTTCCATTATTCATTTCCGTTGGATAAGCTCCAGGTTGTATACTGACGTTTTCAATGTTAAATTTTCTTAATTCTTCCTGGAGGCCTTCAGTTATACTTTCCACACCGAATTTAGCAGCTAGATAAGGTATCATAAATGGTAAAGTATGACCGCTTGCTCCAGAGGTTATGTTTATAATCAATCCGTTTTTTTGCTTTCGCATAACCGGTAAAACAGCTTGGTAGGTCCGAATTACCCCGTAAAAATTAACTTCGAACATTGCCTTAATTTGATTTATTGAATAGGCTTCCAATAGCCCAAAACCATTTACCCCTGCATTATTTATTAGAATGTCAATCGTGCCATATTTCCTTAACACGAGCTCGAAGGCTTTCGTCACTGATGAATCCTCAGTTACGTCTAAATCCACAACTTCCACGTTGGTCAATGCCTCTAAATCTTGGGCAACAGACTTGTTTTTTCCGTCAGTATCTCGCATTCCAGCTAACACTTTGTGTCCTGCATTGGCGAGGGTGGTTGTCATTAGTTTACCAAATCCTGTACTTGTACCTGTAATTAAAATGATTTTGCTCATCTGTTTTGATAGTTTTAAATTCTATAAATCGATGAGACAAAGGTGTACAGACGGACAAGGTATTTCCATTGATAAAAGACAAGAAATTTCTTGTCTTTTATCAATTACAAAACTTTATTTTTTTTGGTTACTTTTCTAACCCGGCTTAGTGTGGCAGGCGTAATTCCCAAAAATGAAGCGAGCATATGTTGGGGAACACGGTTTGCTAAATGGGGATATTTGCTAAGATAATTCAGATACCTTGCCTCAGCGGAAAGGCTGATGTTGTCATGAATTCTATTTTGAAAAGCAACAAGACTCCTGGTAATTAAAGAATTAGTAAAATCCATAAACCCAGGAATACTCGTTTTTAACATATTGAAATTATCGTCTTTTATCAATATTACTACAGATTTTTCAATCGCTTCAACGAAGTTTTTGGATGGGTTACCAGATAGGGTGCTTTCAGGATCGCCTGCCCACCAATTTTCAATTGCAAAAAAAACAATATGTTCTAAACCATTTTGATCTACCCGATAACTTCTCAATAGTCCTTCACAAACAAAAACGTGGTAAGGCCATAAATCCCCTTCTTGGATCAAAAATTGTTTTTTTCTGAGAGTTTTAATTTTTACAGCAAATTGTACTAATTCGATATCTTCCTTAGAAAGTGTAATTTTTGCATTTAAGTATTCTATGAACCTATCAAGCATTTTTATTTATTATTGAAATTGAGGTATTGATAAAATTAGGAAAACACTTTCATTCTTTAAACCATAGTCTTTTATATAAGAGTATGCTCAATCATTCAACTTAAGTTGTTGACCCTTTAACGTAATCTAGTAAAGAGAGTGCATTATTTTTACTTTTATAGGATACCCTTCCGTGCAAAGTAATAATTTTGTTAAATGCCAAATGTACAGCCGCTTGTAGATCATATTAAGAAACAAATGGATTTATCGCAAGACGAGGAAGAATACTTGACTTCGTTACTTAGTGTTAAAACATTCAGAAAAAGACAATTTGTAGATCAACCTGGATATGTTTCCCGGTACCGAAATTATGTAGTAAGTGGAGCACTTAGGGCGTATGTAATTGGTAGTGATGGCCAAGATCACACGATTTCACTTGCCATTGAAGATTGGTTTATCGGAGATCCCGGAAGCTATATGTCGCAGGAATCTGCAACACTATTCGTCGAAGCTATGGAAGATTGTACTTTGATCCAGTTAAGTTTCGACAACGAGCAATTGTTAATGGAAACAATGCCTAAATTTGAACGCTATTTTAGAATAAGAGCACACAAAACAGCCGTTAATTTTCAAAAAAGAGTACTATCCAATATTAGTGAAACCGCAGAGGAACGTTATGAAAACTTCATATCAAAATATCCGCAACTCGTTTCACGATTTCCTTTATATGTTATAGCATCTTACCTGGGAATGTCCAGGGAGTTCTTGTCAAGAATTCGAAATACCCGTTCGAATCAGAAAACAGTGTGATTTAGTTCACACGAATTTGGTGATCCAGTTCCTTTATGAGGTTAGGTCGATTTATCAATTTTGCATAGTCAATATTGACGTGGATTAAATACTATAATGATGCAAGATTATTCAAGCGAATTCTCAGGTAGGAAAGTTTTTATCACCGGAGGTTCACGTGGCATTGGTGCTGCGATAGCTCAAAGATTATTAGATGGTGGCGCTCAAGTGGCAGTTTCTGCGCGCTCAAAAACCGAAGATATTCCTTCAGGTGCGATCTTTATTAAAGGTGATATAAGTACTGCTGAAGGAGCCAATGTCCTGGCAAAGGAGGTTCTGGAAACATTAGGTGGAATAGATATTCTTATCAATAATGCGGGTTCTGCAAGGGTGCATTTGGCTGGTTCTGCCGGCATTCCTGATGAAGAGTGGTTGGATGCCTTAAATTTGAATTTCCTGTCGGCGGTAAGAACTACAACTACGTTACTTCCGGCACTGAAAGAATCCTCAAATGGATCCATAGTTAATATTTCTTCCGGCGGTCCAAATGCTTTTATGGCCCCGTTGCTTCACTATGGGGCAGCTAAGGCCGCTCTCAATTCCTATTCTCTGGGTTTGGCAGCAGAGCTGGCTCCTAAAATCCGGGTTAACGTTGTAACTCCAGGTATGGTTATAACACCGGGCGCTGATGAGATTAGGAAAGTATTTACCGACGCGATGGGGGTTCCTGAAGGTGCGATGGGTGGGATGGTTCCACTTGGCCGAATGGGAAATGCCTCAGAAATTGCAGAGGTTGTAGCATTGTTAACATCTGACCGGGGAAATTGGATTACAGGCCAAAACTATTTCGTCGACGGCGGGATGGGTAACATTGGCAGAAAGTAGTTCAGCAAATGAGATTTACTGCTAGGGACAAATCCTAATAACGATTTGTCCCTTTTTAGCAATTGAAGTTTTCAAATTAATTCAAACCATAAACGACGTCAACAATTCCTGCTTTTAAGCTAAGGACGTATTTTGTTAATGTCAGGGATTCTTTGGGGCGGATCAATTTAATAACGGCTTCTTCACCTTCATCAACGATAGTCCAATCTTTCTTGATATAAATATCAGTCGTTTTCCTTCCCTGATCAACATGGTTTAATGAGTTTTACCGTTAATATCCGGTAAGGCGAATCCCGGCGCCCGCTTATTAAGCAACATTTCAGTCTCCCTTTGCCATCAGCTGCCTCTTTTACCGCTGCCGACGTCACTGGAAAAACGCTGATAACACCTGAATGGGCCGAATCATGTCCATAGAGAATCTGTTACCCCAAAACTTCCGTACGCTGTCAAATTTTAGAACCTGATAATGATTTTGACTATAAACTGATGGAAAAATCAAAATTTCGACCAGGACACTTACTTGAAATGCAGGGACGACCTGCGTTGCGGCTGAAATATTCAACGCAAACAGTCTGCATTATTTTGCTTTTTGCTCCATCTGTTCGATGATCTTGTTAACATCGGTTTCCGTGGTCTGTAATTTCGCTTTGCAGAAATTAACAAGGAATGCCCCGCGTTTCACTTTTTCTGCCAGCTCGTCGACGGAAATCGTTTCTGATTCCATCGCTTCCGCAATATCACGCAGCTCTGCGTAAGCTTTTTCATAAGTTAAAGTCTCTTCCGTCATAAGCTTTCTTGTTATTTACTATAACTTCAATTTCCTCACCCGCTAAGATAATATCAATTTGGTTACCAGGTGAAACCGATGCCGGGTCACTGATGATCTTTCCGTTTTGCCTAATAAGTGCAAATCCTTTTTTCATCACATTTTCCGGTGACATCAAACGAATTAATGCCGCATAATTATTAATATGCCCTTGTTCCGTTTTTAAAAAATACTGGCTGGCATAGCCCATCCTGCCGACCATACTTTGCAGGTCTTTTTGCTTTTCATAAAGCATTTGCCCGGGACGCCGGGCCAGGACAGATGACAATGCACTTAAGTCCTGTTTTTGGGCAGACAAATAATGGCCTGCACCGGTCAGAAACTGCTGACTGACCTGGCTGAGGAGCCTGTTTTGCCTGGCGAGTATTTGCTGCGAACGGATGATCATGTTCTTTTCAAAGGATAACAACTCATCGCTAAAAGCCCGGTTATGCGCCACGATCATTTCAGCTGCCTTCGTCGGTGTTTTGACAGCTGTATGGGCCATCAGGTCAGCCACCGTTTCATTTTTCTGATGGCCTATGCCGGTAATAACCGGGATAGGAAAGCGGGCAATCGCCCTTCCTATACTATATTGTTCGAATAATAGCAGATCGGTTTGAGCGCCCCCGCCACGGATAAGGACAACTGCGTCATAATCGTTTTGCGCATTATAAATGGCAATTAACTGGTCAACGACAACTTGTGCATTTAATTCACCCTGAACGACACTATTGTAAGTATCCGTCCGGAACCGGTAATTAAAAGCATTGTTATTCAGGGTATGTAGAAAATCTTCCAGGCCGGCAGAGGTGCTGGACGATATAACGGCAATATTTTGTATAACTGCAGGCAATCGCAGTTGCTGATTCGACGTGCTGTAAACGCCATTGTTCAGCCGGATATGTTCCGTATTATCTTTGACCAACCGTAACAAAGTGGCCTGTTTCTGCTGTTCAAGCGCCCCTAAGGTAAACCCGGTGTCAATGTCGGTTAACGTAAGTTGCAGGCCGTAAACCGCATGATAAAATATGCTGACCTGCACTAAGACACGCAGATCATTACCAAATTTCTGCCCGGTCGCCTGTTCGAACGCAGCAATTCGGCTGCTGCCATCCGCCCAGGACCTGGTCGGTATCCTGGAAATTAAGGCCGCCGAACCTTGGTCTTTTTCGACGAGGTCAAAATAATGATGACTGCTGGCTGGTTTAAAACTGTGATTCGCAATATCAGCCACAACCCAAAAGGATTGCTGCTTAAAAACTTCGTCAATGACCTGGTATATTATACCAGCCAGTTCTGACAGTCGGATCGGGGTGGCTGTATCCAGGCTCATTAATGTTTATGTAAATGGCCGATCAGGTATCCTATCAAAAATGCAATGATCACGATCCCCCACCAGATGTATTGACGGACCTTCAATTGATTGATCACTTTAGCCAGTTCAGCTATTTCCATTTCGTTCGAAAGTTTCAAGTTTTGAAGTCGCATATTTTGCTGCTGTAGCTTATGGAGCGTGCCACCAACTTCCACGGGCTTCTCTTGGGCCAGCCAGTAACGCCGGGTAAAACCACCTTCTTGCAAAAACTTCTCTCCTTTCGGCTTCAGCACCAATTTTTCCGGCAATTCAAAATCCCCGTGCTTACCGGCTTCTGCAACTAATTCCTCCCTGGCCAAAACCTGCACCATAATAAACGCGGTGGCCTCATCCTGGTCAAAAAGTTCCAATAACTGAAAGCGCGTCAGGCTATCCGGAATTCCAAATGCTTCCAGCATGGCATCCAGCATCCCGCATTCATATTCGTTCAGGTCAGTCATCAAACAAAAATAACAATAACTTTCCTTGTAGAAACAGAACTTAAATCATCGTGCGAATTAAACAGTTGTCAGGACGGTAGCTGTATTAAGTCCTATTTTTGAAAGTAAAATAACCCGAAACTGCAACGTTTAGCCGGCTAAGACGTCTACTTTAAGGTCATCTTAAAAAGTATTTTTATAAAGCGCCAACTATAACAATCTTTTTAAAGCCGGCCACTTAAACCGCTAAAGCTCATCATGAAACAAGCGGAGCTGAAGTACATGTTGGTTCTCTTTTCGAGGATAAATACAGACCATGATCTGGCTGATACCCTTGGCACGAGCAGAAATGATTGAAATGCGATTACTTGCTAGTGAATATGATCAATTTCAGGCCTTTAAAGGAACAAAGAACTATTTAACCGGTATCACGGCCCCTTACCCGGTCGACAAAGCGTAGGAACTAAATGATGAATCTTACTAATCAAACTTTTTTCAGCACGATGATAAGCTGATGTTCATTCTTGATTGGGCAGAATTAAAATTTTAGCAAATGATAAAGGGAAGGATACCATTAGCGCTCCTTCCCTTATCACGTAATTATTTCATTCTTAACCGGGTCAGATTTTCTGTATCGACTAAATCTAATTAATTTGTTATATTCAAAAGTTCCAAGTCCGATAAATGGGCGATCATTTCTGAGGTCATACGAGCCAGATCAAATTCTACTTTCCAACCCCAATCATTTTTGGCGTCCTCATCGTCGATGGAATTCGGCCACGAATCTGCTATATATTGCCTGAAGTCAGGCACAAAGTCGCACTCGAAATCAGGATAATATTGCTGCAGCTGTTTAAACAGTTCCCCAGGAGTAAAGCTTAGACCGGAAAGATTATAGGATGTACGAACTTTAACTTGATCAATTGGCGCTTCCATCAACTCAATGGTGGCCCTGATAGCATCATCAATATAAATCATGGGCAACGTTGTATGCTCAGCCAAATAACAATTAAAACGTCGGCCGCTGATGGCCGTGTGAAAAATTTCCACCGCATAATCTGTAGTGCCACCACCTGGTAATGATTGATAACTGATGATACCCGGGTAGCGAAGCGACCGGACATCGAGCCCATAACGACCAGCATAATAATTCAACATATTTTCGGTAGCCACCTTGCTAACCCCGTAGATTGTTGATGGATTTAGAACTACATCCTGCGGCGTTAAATCAGCTGGAACATTTGACCCGAACACAGCTATGGAACTCGGAACAAATATTTTATGCAGCTTAAATTCTCTGCCGATCCCCAATACGTTCAACAAGGATTGCATATTCACATTCCAGGCCCAAATCGGGTCGGCCTCCCCTTTGGCAGATAAAATAGCCGCCAAATGATAAATCTGTGTGATGTCGTGCTTTTTGACGAGATTAGCAAGTGACTGTTTATCCGTTGCATCAACCTGTTCAAAATACGATAATGGTTTTGAAGGCAAAGCAAGGTCCGATGCAATGACCTGTTCTTCACCATAAATGGACCGGAGTTTAGGTAATAAAGCAGAACCAACCTGTCCGTTTGCCCCGATTATTAGAATTTTATCAATTTTCATAACAACCCTACCGCTGCTCGTTATAAATCTCAAACTCGGCGATAGAAGGCTGATGATCGGCATCTAAAATCGTAATCCTCGCCTTCGTTGCTTTGACGCGGTCAAACCTGTGGATCTTAATTGTATGGCCATCTTCGCCATTAAATACTGGTTTCCACGCGCCATTCTGATAAACTTCCAACCTATAACTTTTAATATTCGATTTTTCTTCTGCAATTACAATTGCGTTAAAATCTTCCTCTTTCTTAAAATCTACCTCATACCAGGCATTTTTGGTAATTGTTGGGTTAGATACCCATGAAGATCCGAAGTCATCATCGTTCGCAAAATCCATAATGGCAGAATCGTCGCTCCAACTCGAGTTGGCCGGTTGCTTTTTGGCCAGATTATGCGAAATGATCGGCGCCTCCATTTGCGGTAATTGTGCCTTGGTGCCGTCATTATGCCACAACTCGCCAATCTTCTTTAAAGCGGCGAGGGCATTATCGTCCATTAAACCGTCGCGGTTTGGCGCCACATTTAAGATGAAATTGCAATTTTGTTTATTTAAAGGGATCAACGTTTCATTTACCAATTTAACCGGATCTTTCACCGGTGTAGTTGGATGGCTTGTTTCCCAGAACCAGTTTTGTTGTAGCGGTAAACAAGCTAAAGACGGCAAGCGGTTTCCTTTATCAGAAATGCGCTGCCCTGCTCCCATTTCATAAGTCTTGATGTCTGAGTAATACAATGCCTGCTGCGGGTATTTAGCTCCATTTAAATCCATCAACAGGCAGTTAGGCTGCAAAGATTTTACCAGATGGTAGATTTCTTCAAAAGGCACATCGTCATAAGATATTCTCGACCATGGGGCATCCCAGCCGTCAATAATCAAAGCCTGTATAGGGCCGTATTTGGTCAGCAGTTCTGTCAGTTGGGCTTTGACCATTTTAATATGGTCGGGGGTTATACAATTTGGCCTTAATTTGTGGTGGGTATCAAGGATAGAGTAGTAAAGAAATACTTTTAAACCGTTTTTGCGAAAGGCATCAGTATACTCTTTCACAACATCCCGTTTCAGCGGGCTGTGCATCACATTATAATCCGTTGTTTTGGTATCCCAGATACAAAAGCCGCTGTGGTGTTTGGTAGTGATACAGCCATAACTCATATTGGCCGATTTCGCTGCCTTTGCCCATTGATCGCAGTTTAATTTGGTTGGATTGAAGGCAGATGCCGGCATTTCCGGATCCGGCCAATCCTGGTTGGCATAAGTGGGTATGTTGAAGTGAATAAACATCCCAAAACGCAGGTCCACGAAATCCTGCTGTAACTCAGATAGCGGCCTCACCGGCGAATTATCCTTTTGCGCTTTTAACAGTGACGGAATAAAAATTCCCAGAAATAATAAAATAGAAGTTGTTTGCTTGATCATATTTGTTTTCATATTGTAAATCAGTTATTGATATAGCCCCATCCCGCCGGTCTGGCCGCAGCTTGGGTGCCCCATGTTTTGTTGGGCTTAGCGCCCATTATAAATTCCAGCGTGCTGCCATTCATGATATCGTTCTGCGTGATATAGGTCTTGTTATAAGTACGTCCATTTAATTTAACCGATTGGATATACCGGTTTAGCGTCCCGGCGTTTTCCACATTAACCTTAAAAGTTTTACCGTTTGGTAACCGGATAGCCGCACTTTTCAGGATCGGTGAGCCAATGGCATAAACACCGTTGGCAGGGTTTACAGGATAAAACCCCATAGCACTGAAAATATACCAGGCGGACATTTGACCGCAATCTTCATTTCCAGCATAACCGGAAGATGACGTGTCGTATAATTCATTCAATACTTTGGAAACATAATACTGGGTTTTCCAGGGTTGTCCCGAGTAGTCATACAGGTAAGCAATATGATGACTTGGTTCGTTACCATGCGCGTATTGCCCTATAAAACCGGAAGCATTACCGTTTACATTACCGGGCTTATTGGCCAGAGTAAAAAAGCTGTCGAGTTTGGCGGTGAAATTCTTATCGCCCCCCATCAGCTTAATCAGGTCGGGTACATTTTGCGGCACATACCAGGTGTATTGCCATGCATTAGCTTCGGTGTATGGACTACCACCGTTGCCCCCGTAACTAAGCGGATCAAACGGGGACAGCCACTTGCCATCTTTATTCCGGCCCTGAAAAAAACCTGTTTTAGGATTGTATAAGTTTTGATAAAAAGCTGATCGCTTAATGAAGTAGTCATAGTCTTCAGTCTTCCCCAGTTTTTTGGCGAGTTGTGCCACACACCAATCGTCATAAGCCATTTCTAAAGTGATAGATACAGACTGCGATTCAATATCTTCAGGGATATAACCATATTTCTCCCAGGCCGTAAACGGTGATCCCGGGTGATCTGTCATAGATGAAGCCTTTACTGCTTCATAAGCTTTTCCAGCGTCTATACCCGGAATACCCTTTAGGACGGCATCGGTAATAACTGGAATAGCATGATTGCCGATCATACAATAGTTTTCCTCACCCCACAATTGCCAGATGGGCAGGTAGCCATAGGTGTCGTACTGCCTGACCATGGTATTGATAAACGCTGCAGATTTTTCCGGCTGTGTCAGGGTATATAAGGGATGGGCCGCACGATAAGTATCCCATAAAGAGAATGTAGAATACTGCACCTTATCCGGTGCGTTGCGAATGGTCATGTCAGTCGCCTGATAATCGCCATTGACATCAGCCATGTTATTTGGCTGCGTAAAGGCATGGTACAAACCCGTATAGAAGATCTGCTTTTGCTCAAGCGTCCCTTCTACCTTTATTTTGCCCAGCTCTTTCTCCCACGAATCAGCGCACTGCCGGCTTACCTGTTCAAAATCCCAGCCTGCAACCTCACTGGCCATGTTCATTCTGGCATTTTCAATGCTTACGGGTGAGACCGCTACCTTCACCAGCACCTGTTCCTGATCGGTCGTACTGAAGTTTATCGCTGCTTTTACAGCCGTTCCGTTAATTACGTTAACAGCATGGGGTTTGCTGTTTCCATTAGCCATCAAGACACTATCGAATGGTTTGGAGAATTCCGCATGGAAATAAACTTTGCGTAAACTTGCCCATCCTGTGATGATCCGATACCCCTCTAAGGTGTGGTTATTAATCACCTTAATTTCGGCACCTATAACCCGGCATTCCCAGTAACCGCGCTTTTTATCCAGCGAGTGGTCCATGTCCAACACAATATGGGATTGCTTACTTGCCGGGAATGTATAACGGTGCATACCGGTATGCCCCGTAGCGGTCAGTTCTGCGTTAATGCCGTAATCCTTCAGCAGTACCTGATAATAACCGGGCCGGGCAGTTTCCTGGTCGTGCGAAAATGAGGAACGATAACCGCTCCGGTTGACTTTGGCATTTCCAGGGTTCAATTTTATTTCACCGGCAGACGGCATTAACAGTACGTCAAATAAGTCGGCTACGCCCGTACCGCTGAGGTGGGTATGGCTGAAACCCACTATTGTTTTGTCGTTATAGTCATAACCAGATGCCGGGTCGTCCGGAGCATCACGTGTATCCGGGCTTAATTGTATAAACCCGAAAGGCATGGTGGGCCCGGGAAAGTTGCTACCTGAGAGGCTATTGGTATCTACAGCGCCGGTGCCTATCAAAGGTTTCACGTATTGTACAAATTTTGTTTGCTGGTTGTTTTGGGCCAATACCCACGACCAGCAAAAAGTAAAAAGGAGGATAATCGATCGTTTCATTTTAAATTTTATAACTGTGCCGACTTATTTATCGTTCGACAGTGAAAAAGGATAGTCAGTAGGTTTAATACCCCTTTGCTTATTGGGAATGTTTTGCATTTGCATGTCAATGGTTGCGCCGTCAAACAACTTGTGATGACTCAGCCAGTTGTGTTCGTATGGCTTACCATTAAATTTCACGGATTTGATATACCGGTTAGCGTCCGAATTATTTTGTGAGCTGATGATTACCGTTTTGCCATTTTCGAGGTTCAACGTTATCTTACCGAAAAGCGGGGCTCCGAGTACATATTGATCTGAGGCCGGGCATACCGGGTAGAATCCGATTGCTGAAAATACGTACCATGCAGATGTCTGACCGTTATCCTCATCCCCGCAGTAACCATCAGGGGTAGCTTTGTATAATCGGTTCATGGCTTCACGGACCCAATATTGTGTTTTCCATGGTTCACCTGCGTAGTTATATAAGTAAAGCATGTGTTGTATAGGCTGATTTCCGTGCGCGTACTGCCCCATGTTCATGATTTGCATTTCGCGTATTTCATGGATCACGCCCCCGTAGTAACTGTCGTCAAAAACGGGTGGAAGAATAAATACGGAATCCAGTTTATTTACAAACTGCTTGTTGCCGCCCATGAGGTTAATCAGACCTTGCACATCATGAAAAACGCCCCAGGTATAATGCCAGCTATTACCCTCGGTGAAAGCGCCTCCCCATTTAAACGGATTAAATGGTGTTTGAAACGAACCGTCTTTGTTTTTACCACGCATCAGGCCCGTTGAACGATCAAAAAGGTTTTGATAATTCAGGCTTCGTTTTTTATACAGGTTAATTTCCGCAGCTGGTCGCCCAAGCTTTTTGCCAAGCTGATAAATAGCAAAATCATCATAAGCGTATTCCAATGTACGCGCTGCGCTTTCGTCGATTTTAACATCATAAGGGACATAACCCAACTCATTATAGTATTTGACGCCGTACCTGCCAACTGCTGATATCGGGCCTTCATGATTAGCGCCATGCAGCAGCGCCTGATATAAGGTGTCAATGTTATAACCACGAAGCCCTTTCAAATAAGCTTCAGAAACTACAGATGCAGAGTTATTACCTACCATAATATCCGAGTAACCAGGACTCGACCATTCGGGCAGCCAGCCCCCTTCTTTATAATCATTCAGCAACCCCCGCTGCATCTCCTTGTTAATAGCAGGGTACATGAGGTTTAAAAATGGATACAAAGCACGGAAAGTGTCCCAAAAGCCAGTTCCGGCAAACATATAGCCGGACAACACTTTCCCATTATATGGGCTGTAATGCACCGCCGCTCCACTCGCGTCGATCTCATATAATTTATTAGGGAAAAAGAGAATCCGGTAGAGACACGAGTAAAAGGTTCGCATCTGGTCTACCGTGCCCCCAGCTACCTGTACACGGTTTAAGGTTTTATTCCAGACTGACTTAGCTTTTATCCTTGTTGTCTCGAAATTGTCGTCTCCCAATTCGCGTTTCAGATTGAGCTCGGCTTGTTCGTAGCTGATGAAAGATGAAGCTACTTTAAGATGTACCTGCTCCCCTGCTGTTGTTTTAAAATTTACGACAGCGATGGCATGATCTTCGCTGATTTCAATCGTCCTGCCGTCTGATTTATCGTTGGCGGTATGCCGGTTTACGACGAAAGGTTTGTCAAAATAAATAACAAAGTAGTTTTTAAAATTGCCGGGGACGTTACCACTATTCCTGGTACTGTAGCCGGATATTTTTTGATTAGCAGGATCTATTTTCAGATAAGAGCCTTTGTCGAACGCATCAATAATAATATGTGAGCTGTCAGATTTGGGAAACGTGATCCTGAAACTGGCAGCGCGTTCGGTTGGTACAATTTCGGTGGTAACGTCGTAGTCGGCCAGGTAAACACTGTAGTAATAGGGCTTTGCGGTTTCGGCTTTGTGCGAAAACCAGCTGGCGCGTTCGTCTTCTTTGATTTTAATTTTTCCTGTTTCGGGGAAAATTGAAAACTGACCGTAATCATTCATCCATGGCGACGGTTGATGCGTTTGCTTAAAGCCGCGTATTTTATTGGCGTCATAGGTATATTGCCAGCCGTCGCCCATGGGCCCGGTTTGGGGCGTCCAGGTATTCATCCCCCACGGCAAAGCAATAGCAGGATAAGTATTGCCATTTGACAAATCACCGCTAGACGCTGAACCCATTAAGGGGTTAACCCATTCAACAGGATCGGTTATCCGGTCAACCCGCTGCGCTACAACCGGCAAGGAAAAAAGTAGCGGGATAAGACACTTAAAAATTTTCATCAGTATTAGGAATTTCGGGTAAATTAAATGGCTGATTGACAAAATAGGCGGTCATTGCCCCTGCCGCACAAGCTATTGGTGCAGCCTAACAAAGTTTTCACCTGCCTGCTCCGACTACATGGTATATTTGATCTTTTCATTGGATTCGCCTGAAATTTGATCTTTCAAAATCTCAAACTACTTTTCGCGGCCGTAAAATGCTGCAAGTTTACCGGACAGGCTTTACATACGCGCGTTGAAAGCATTCATTTAAATCCATGCACGACAATTAGGTGAGCATGTAATAATTATGTATTTCATTTTTCTTTATAGGAATCTGAGTAATAGATAAAGGAGGGCAGCTAATCCAGCCGCCCTCGTGAAATTACTTCCAAAGTGGATTTTGCGTTAAAATACCTTTTGATGCATCAATAGCGGACTGAGGGATCGGCCATTGATAAAATTTAGGATTATTGAAAAAACGCTGCTCAATAACCGTTTTCGGGTATTTATTAATGTGCCCGTTAGCTGTACTGATATCCGAGATACCGGCAGATGCATCCACTGTATAAATCGGTCCTTGCATTACCTGCTCACCGATCCTCCAGCGCAACACATCAAAATAACGTAAACCCTCACCAGCCAGTTCAATTCGCCTTTCATGCCTGATAAAATTACGCAAATTGTCCTGCGTAAGTGCCAAACCATTGATCTGGAATGTTTTCGAGATGCCGGGCATTCCTGCTCTGGTGCGGATTTGGTCAAGTACCGCGATAACATCGGCCGATGGCCCTCCTACTTCATTTTGCGCCTCCGCGTAATTCAGCAGCACCTCGCCATACCGGAAAGCTTTCCAATTATTAGTACCTGAACGGACGTAATCATAGCGATCAACATTTTTGCACCACGAGTAGCCGGACCTTGATCCTAAGTCACCGCCTATGCGGTCGCCCTGGTTGTTGAACGGGTCATACTGATTGATATTGGCAAAATATGGATAGGCGTAAATATCGCCGGGGCATAATACGGTTTGCCTCAAACGCGGATCACGGTTACTGTAAGGGTCAGTAGCAACATAAGCCGGATCTTTCGTATAAGGATAATACCCGTTTTTACTTTCGTAATCATTTACAAGCTCAGATGTAGGATCAAGTATATTTCTTCCGTTCATCAATGCCTGCGAGCCCAATATATCCCGCAGACCGTTCTGATGAACGGTAAGCGTATATCCAAACGACCAGATGTCCTCGGAAGAATAATCGCCGTCCTTTTGGAAGAAATCGAAGTAATTCGGATAAAGCGTATAAACGCCAAGATCCATAACAGATTTCGCGGTTGCCGCAGCATTCGTGTAATCCCCGGTATATAAATAAATCCGCGTTTTCAGGGCTAGTGCTGCGCCTTTGGTTGCACGACCCAGGTCGGCCCCGGTGTAGCTGAGGGGTAAATCCGCCGCCGCTTCATCAAGCCATTGAAGTTCATCCTTTACAATAGCTGCTTTGGCTGTTTTAGGGATATCGGCCGCGTTGGGATCCGTAATTAAAGAGTTCACCAGCGGTACGTCACCGTAAAGGGTTGTCATGATAAAATACCGGTATGCAAGTACAAATTTGACTTCGGCGATCAAACGTTTTTTAAGGGCAGGGTCCATGTTGGGCACCTTATCCACGTTAGCAAAAAAACTGTAAGCCTGTCGCATAGGTGCATAGCTCCATTCCTTATCGCTGATCGTCGCGTCCTGTGTACTATTGCCAAACCGGCGGGTGTTAGGGTCATTACTGATGCCGTTATCACTCATGCCTTCATAATAAACGAAGTTATCCTGGGGCATATAAGTATACATACGGGTAGCAAACATAGTGGCGTCATCGGCGGATTGCCAATACGTTTCGTCAGTAATCTGGTTGAGTGGGTGCTGATCAAGCAGATCTTTCTTGCAGCTGCCAAGCGTAAGCGCGGCAACCATAAAACCCACAATAGCCAATATCTTATGTGTATGTTTTTTCATCATCATTATCGCATTAATCGTGGTCATTAAAAAGTGACATTTAAGCCTACACTAAGGTTACGAACCTGCGGGTAGTTGGATCCATCGCCGTAGTTGGCAATTTCCGGGTCAAGGCTTTTAGGGAAATTCTTGCTGGTGATCAGGAAAAGGTTATCTCCGGCAACAAAAAATCTCGCTGCGCTGATTCCAAGTGACTTAACAAGAGAATTGGAAAAGGTATAACCAAGCTGCGCATTTTTGAAACGCATATAAGCGGCTTTGAATAACCACCAGCTGTTAAACTGGGCATTGTTAATTGACTGATCCGTTCGTAGCACCGGATATCTGGCATTCGGATTTGCAGGCGACCAGTAGTCGAGTTGTGACTGCAGGATATTGCCGTCGCCGTTAAAGAAGAATGGCACCTGCGCTCCCCCTGAAACCCGTAGTAAATTGCTCATCACGCCTTGCATTAAAATTGAGACATCAAAATTGTGGTAAGATGCTCCCAAATTAATACCATAGCGATAATGCGGCGTTGCCTGTCCTAATAAGACGCGGTCATCAGGCGTGATTTTGCCGTCACCGTTTACGTCCTTAAATTTAATATCACCGGGAATATTTCTGGGATCCTGTGTTGCATGGCTATTAATATCAGCCTGGGACTGGAACAAGCCTTCGGCCTGCAAACCGTACCAAACCCATCTGGATTGCCCTACGATAAGCGGGTTATCGCCATAGCTCGGTCCTGTACCAAGATCGAGAATTTTGTTTCTGGCGTCAGAAAAGTTAATCGCAGCATGGTAAGATAGCTTACCAATATTGTTCTTATAAGCAACATTGATCTCAAAACCCTGGTTCTGCAGTTTGCCCACGTTTTGTTCCGGCGCGTCTATACCAAATGTAGTGGCTACACTGGGTGAACGCAAAATGCCTGTAGTTCTGTCTCGGAATAAGTCAACATTAACATCCAGATGTTTTAGGAGCGTAATATCCAAGCCAAGGTTAACTGTCGTTTTTACTTCCCAAGTCAGATTTGGATTTGGCGAATTATTATAATAGGTAGTTGTAGAAGCAGCCTTATTAAGGACATATTTGTCCTGACCAATAGTATTGGACCCGGGATAAAGCCCTGACGCAGTCTGATCGCTGAAATCCTGAAAATTTTGGCTACCGGCGTTCTGGTTACCCACCTGCCCTATTGAGCCCCTGAATTTTAAAAAGTTGATTACATTAGATGATTTCAAAAATGATTCTTCTGACGCCACCCACCCTAACGAGACCGATGGGAAAAACCCGTATTTTTTATTGGTAAAAATTGACGTGCCATCATACCTGGCATTTGCTTCTAACAGGTATTTGCCATTATAAGCATAATTGATACGTCCAAAAAATGATCGTAAGCCATATTCTTTGGCAAATCCCGTCGCGTTAGTAAGCGTAGGGTCGCTGGAACCCGCATTGATCTGATCGAGGTCATTGTTTAAAAACCCGTACCTAATAATGCTGTTATAATCGAGCCTTTCGTATTCCTGTGAAAATCCTAATAGTGCTTTAATCTTATGCTGATGAATTGTCGTATTGTAATTCAGGGTAATCAGGCTGGTTGGATGTACGTCTGAATAATTGGTCTTAACGGCCGAGTTCGGATCGTTGTTGTAGACCACGATCTGCTCGTCGTCATTATACAACGGATATTTATTATTGAAGGCCGAAGTAAAGCTGTTAGTGTAGTTATAGCCATAAGTTCCATTTAGTATTAAATTATTTAATATCTTAAATTCAGCCAGGAAATTAGTGTTAATCGTATTCAGGGTTTCATTTTGTACGCCTCCCTTGGTCATTATATCGTTGGGCTGCGAACCGCCGCGATAGCTACGGTCATGCCCCGCTGCAGTATATGGATACTCAGTTACCGGTACAATATAAGACCATTGTAACGCATTACCTATCCCATACGCAGGCTGCTCTTTATCTTCTTTTGTGAGCACCGAATTAATTCCGAGTTTAAGTCGCTTGTTAACCTGCACATTTACATTCGCGCGGGCACTATAACGTTTGTAATCCACATTTTTGATCAAACCACCCTGGTCCAAATAACCGCCTGACACATAATAATCAGTGTTGTTTGATCCACCTGCTATGCTAAGGTTTTGTTGGTTTTGCATAGCTTGGTTATCCAGTATATAAGGAAGCCAGTTTGTGCTGGGTATAGCGCCAGATTTGTACTTCTGAACAAGGTCCGGAGTAAACTTAACTTGTGCGCCTGGATTATCATTTAGCTGCGCCTGGTTATAGAGGTCGACAAACTGAGGTGCGTCAACAAATTTAGGCAGCCTTGCAGGACGTTGAAATCCGAACATGCTGCTATACTGTATAATGGATTTACTATTCAGTTTACCTTTTTTAGTGGTTACCAGCAATACCCCACCTGATGCCCTTGCACCATAAATAGCCGTTGCCGAGGCATCCTTCAAAACACTTATGGATTCAATATCATTCGGGTTCAGGTAGTCGATCCCATTAACAGCCATACCATCTACGATGTACAGTACGGGATTATTGGATAACGTACTATTACCTCTTATATCAACTTGGGTTGATCCATAGCCTGGGTTGCCGTCGGTCTGCTGAATATTAAGACCTGCAGCTTCACCCTGTAATATGTTTAGCACGGAAGGAACTGCCCTGTTTTCGATTTGCTTTGAAGAAACTGTTTCCACTGAGCTGGTGAGGGTTGCCTTTTGTTGCGTGCCATAACCTACAATGACTACTTCACTCAGGCTTGCAGAAAGCGTGTTTAGCACAATAGAAAGGTTTTGATTTTCTGAATTTATGCTGATTGTTTTTTCGAAACGGGAAAAACCAACGCTGGTAGCTACGATGTTGTAACTACCTTCAGGCACACGTTCAATTTTACTTTCTCCATTTTGATCTGTAATAGTGCCCTTCTCATAATTAACTCCTTTAATGCCTATTGTCACACCAAGTACAGATTGTCCCTTCTCATCTTTAACCGTAACATGAAGGTCTACGGTGGATAAGGCAGATTTGATACGATCTAAAAGCGTCACTTCCTTTTTTTGGATCACGATACTTCTTTTCGAAATAATGTAAGTAAGAGGCAGACCCTCAAAAAGTTGCCCTAATGCCGCGTCCAGTGTCGCATTTTTAATATTGACTGACAAATTTATCTCTGACACATCTTTGTCTTCCCAAAAGAAACGATACCCGGTTTCTTTTTGAATTTGCTTAAACATATCTGTTAAAGGCTTATTCCTGGCGCTAATGGAAACAAGTTGCCCGTAACTTTTAGCGGAAACCTGAAGGCAAGCGATGGTTACCAGGATGAAAATAAGTTTCATTACCATCAAAAATTTAAGTACAGCACGCCGTTCTCCAAAGATGCGTGCCGCACACAAGTTTAAATTCATACTTTTGTACGTTTGGGTTAATAGTGAAATACATTGTTGTCTTTAGTGGCTGTTTTTACAGCTGTTAAAGGGATAATCCAGACGGCGTCGGGGATGGGTTCCAAGCACTCCCCGGCGTTTTTTTTATCCCATGTCAATTGAATGATAATTATTTCCTCATAGGCATCACGTTATTTGTTTATATATTGGTTATTGCATAATAATAAGCCGCTTCTGACCTTTTCCGGTTTCAGGCTTTTCTATCCTGAAATGCACACTCCCTAATTCCAGCACCCTCAGGGCCTCCACCAGCGTGTAGCCTCTTTCGATTTCACCAGAAAAATTTCGTGGTTTAAAGTCTCCCTGGTAGACGGCTTCAATGTTATACCATCTGGCGAACTGGCGCATCAAGTCATGAAGTTCTGTATGATTGAAAACGAAAATGCCATTCTTCCAACCCACTGCATCCTCCGGATTAACAGTCCTGATTTTTAGAAACTGGTCATCAAGTTCGGACTGCTGCCCGGGTTTGATGATGACCGTCTTAGCGGTTTCATCGATGGTGGTGACCTGAACCGATCCCTCCAGTAAGGTGGTTTTTTGAACGGTTTCATTAGCGTAGGCGTTTACGTCAAAATGTGTTCCAAGTACCCTGACACTTTGCTTGGCCGTATTCACAAAAAAAGGCTTGTCTTTATTTTTGGCGACCTCAAAGTAAGCCTCGCCGCTAAGGTTCACAGGGCGCACTTTGTCTTTGAACATAACCGGGTAGGTCAACCTGGACATAGCGTTCATCCAGATTTTAGTACCGTCTGCGAGCATGACACGAAATTGTCCACCTGCCGGTACTATGAGTGTATTGATGAATGAATCGGCCTGCGCCGGTTTGCCTTTGGTATGATAAGAGATCAGCCCCGCTGAATCTTTGTTGATGACAAGACCGGGTTGAGTGTATATTGCCCCTACCCTGGCTTTTTGGAGATCTATGACAGATCCGTTGGACAACACTAGACGGGCGATGTTATTACCAGCCTGAACATCATTTTGAATGCCGCTTACTTTTTCAACATGAAATGATCTAACCAGGATAAATATAAAAACTGGTAAGATCGCAGCGCAGAGTGCGTACAAATAATGATTTGATTTCTGCACCCGGGAAATCCCGGTAATCTTTTGCGAGATATCGCGCTCAATGTTTGCAAACATTTTGCGACGGATTTGTGCTGACTCATTTTCAGATAAGCCATCTGTTAAGTTGCGTGAATTTTCGAACGACTGGTACCAGGTATCCAGTTCCGCCAGTTCCTGTGGAGTGGCCGTATTTTTTTGATATCGGTCGAGCAGATAGAGGATCCTGTTTTCTTCGTAATTCATCTACGCCATTTATAGGAAGTCACTTCAAAAGACCGGAGGTGCTATTCAAAAAAAATTATTTTTTATCTTTTTAAAGGAAAAAAGTCAAAATCTTGACCGTGGATATCGTCAAATGCAGAAAAAGGCAAAAAATAACAGCAGATCGTGAAAAAAAATCCGCACACGAAGCAAATTTCCGACACGATATACAGAATAATGGTTATACAAACCGCTAAATAATTTAATTACTTTAGAAAAGGAACTGCCAGAATAATAAAAAGCACAAAAGTTTCCCAATGATCCTCATTGAACTCTGACCTTAAAGCCGCTATAGCTTTGGTCAGGTGTTTTTTTACCGTACTTAATGAAATGCCCATAAGTTCGGCGATCTCCTGCTGACTTAAGTGTTCGAAACGGCTTAGCAAAAACACCTGCCTGCATTTATCCGGAAGCTTGTCGACAGCGATCTTGATCCTGAGTTTAATTTCTTTAAGATTAACTACTTCATCCGGCATCAGGGGTGAGATTTCATTTTGCCGGATGATCTTGCTGAGATGAAGGAGGTGAACCTGTTGAGAACGGTAGATGTTAAAAACTTTATATTTCAACGCCGTTTTCAGCCATGCTTCGAGGCTTGTGGTTATTTCTACTTCCTTCCTTTTGATAAACAGGGTCACAAAAACTTCCTGAACAATTTCCTCCGCGGCTTCCCGGGACTTCAGTCGCTGGTAAGCCGTATTTAATAAGACCTCCCAGTATCTGGAATAAATTTCGGTGAACGCATCGTAATCATCCCGAATTCTGAGAAGGGAAAGCAATTTTTTATCAGTAAAAATAGGGAGCTGATATTTACGCATTGATGATCACCGTAAGAGCAAATCTAAGGTTATTACCATTTATTTTAAATAGAAGTTAAATAAATGTTATCATCAAAATTCGGTGGCAATGAACATCTGTAAGAACCAATAAGAATCATGTTGCCCAAACGGACTTTCTATGGCAGGCTTCGCCGGAAGATTATTAAAACGCTAGGCGCTTAGGCCATATTTAGAATCCGTCACTCCTTTTTAGTTGTTTATCCAGTTCCAACGCTGCACTAATAAGTGCAAGATGCGTGAATGCTTGCGAAAAGTCACCCAAGTGCTGGCCTTTCTTTCCAAGTTCTTCACTGAATACCCCCAGGTGATTGGCATAACCGATCATCTTTTCGAAGCTTTCCACTGCCAGGTCCAGCTCCCCGCTTTTGGCCAATGCCTCAATATACCAGAAAGAACACATATTAAACATTCTTTCTTCCCCGGCGAGCCCATCGGTATTTTCCAATGTATTCCGATAACGATAAATTAGCACATCCAATCCGGGGAATTTTGAAAATAAGGGGGGATTGCTCCCCCTTTTAGAATTAGTTATAAATCAATACATCGCTTACCTGTAATGCAAAATCACGGCAAAGGTTGAATACGGTTTGCGCCCGTTGTTTGGCTGTACCGTCCATAATAGATTTAAAATTTGCTTCATCACTTTTGAAACTGCGCACATTCTGAAAATAACCTGTTACGCTGTTATAAGCACCAACACCGTTCCTTACGGTAATCGTACTTTTTAACAGGTAAAGGAGGTCCTTAACAGTAGAAAGCCTATTCCCGAGCCCTGGTTATTGAACCTGTCTTTTGCTTTTAAGGTGAAATTATTACAAAAATTTGCTCCAGAAACTCCTCCCGGATACCTTTTCCATTATCCGCTATCTCCAGATAATACCCGTCGTCTTCGGAAAATCTATTGTTATGATGCACTCCGTTTTGTAATTGTACCGGATGGCATTGCTGATTAAGTTCATCAGAATCTGTTCAAAGGCAATTATGCAATAATGAATCGTATACCTGCTTTCTGGACCTATAAGTTTCACATCGTCAGGAACCACCAAAAGCCCCAGCACCTTATTTATTAATGTATTCAGATCAAAGTCCCGCTTTTTTTCGAGCAATAAAGTTGGGTTTTTAGAATAAGCCATCATTTCGTCAACGAGCACCAGGAGGTTATCGGTGGCGGTAATATTTAAATTGACCAGTCGTAAACAACTTTCATGTTCGCGGATCTCCGGTCGCATGCGTAAAGCCTGTGAAGTGAGTTTGATACTGCTGAGCGGGTTTTTAATGTCGTGCGCTGCCATAGAAGCAAACTTCTGGATCAGCACATTTGCACTGATCAGTTCCTGATTTGTTTGCTGCAATGTTGACACCTTACGGCGCAGTTCTATCTTGTCAACCACCTGCTTAGCCAGCGCTTTCAGTGCATCAGCCTGTTCGGCGCTAAACTCATGCGATTTTTGGTCAAGGACACCTAGCGTACCTAATGCCAATCCGTCTTCATTGATTAGTGGAACGCATGCATAAAAAGTCACATTGGCTTCAGTTACCACCGGATTCCCGGCAACCCTGTCTCTCCTGCGCAATCAAGTCATCCTTAAATAAAAAACTAACTTGCTGATATAAGGCCATTAGCTCAGGCTCTATAGAAATATCGCCTGCTCGAGAATAGTATCGTGATGCAATTCAAGTTTTGTAAGGTCGAATGGGACGACAAAGTCTGGTTTGAAACCAATGCCTTCATATATTTTTCCGTCAACATATTTAAACTCAGCCGAGGATTCAGTAACATTCATAAAATTCGATACGGCGAACGGCCCACCGTAATATAAATAGCCCGACGCAACCGGTCCCGTAGCTCCCCATGTTTGTTCTCCTATAAAATGCCCATCAGGCAGCTCATGAATAGCCATTACAATAGCTTCAGCCAAAGAAATTGTAAAACTATCTCCTAAAACTATTATAGGGATTGACAATTTGTTTATATTGGACGAAGGTTGAATAATTGCTTCATTCCAAGGTGTATAACCAAGTTTACTCAAACCAGTCTTATATCGGGTATATCCTAATTTTAATGGCTTAGATATCAAATGCCCGATCAAGAAATTCAGATCCTCAATATTACCGCCAGGATTGTTTCTGACATCAATTATGACCTTGCTTACTGACTCGGAATGGTTAGTCAATTGATCGAAAAAGAAATCTATACATGATTTTGCACGATTACCTTTCGATAAATAGGCTTCTTCCAACCCAAATCGGTCGCAATTAAAGTAAAGTATATTTTTATGAATAAATGCGCAGGCCGTAGTCATTCGTAAAGAATCGGATGTAATGTATGTGCCTGTTAGATAACCTGCGTCAAAGTAACTACTATCAATTTTCAAGTAAGGAAATGGACTATGAAAGTCTGACCGCTTGGATTTTCGCACAAGGGCTGGATAAAAATCCGATTGAGAAATTAATGGCGAGTCAAAATGAAGAACAAAATGTGAATCTATCAGCGAGGCTGACATTTCAGCAAAATACTCCTGTGATTTTATAATGTCAGCATCTTTGCTAATATCTAATGCTTTGAACAGCGGCTTATATTTGACATATGTATTGTCCCAATTGGTCGTATCAATATCCCAGTACATATATTTTGTATTCATCTGGCTCCAATAGCTTTCAAAAATTTGCTCAAAATCAGTTGCAGGACCTGCAGCATCCTCTTTGTTTTTTTTGCAGGATGCTAAAAGTATTATTAGGAAAGTAATAAGCATCTTATTTTTCATGAAATTGCTTTTGAAAAGAAAATGATTTGATGATTCCAGATGTGAAATATATCGTTTCATTGACGGACAGATTTTTACCGGCCGCGTCCGATTTTACCTGATTTGTTAAATCCCTGGAAAGCAGAGTCTTAAAAAAGATATTAAACCCAGAATATATCGGATAAGTGCATCCAATTGCACTGATAATTCCGAACTGAAAACGATTTATATTCCGGGTATTCAACGCGATTTTCCCGTCGTACCGGGTTAGTGAGTTATCAGATCCCAAATCATAAATGTCAGGTATTACCCCTTTTATATCAGCAGTCACCCAGTAACCGCCATAAAATCCACCCTCCATTAAACATTTAAGCTTAGAACCAATCCTGTACCCAAGTTTAATGGGTACTTGTATATAATTGTTGTTAAACGATTCGTATAAACCGCTAAACTGGCCGGTTTTATCAAGTGTATAGCTTTTAACGGCGAACTCGGGTTCCGTTAGTAAATACAAATGTTGGTTGAGCTTAACTTCAAGAGGAATGCCAAGTAAGACACCCACATTTGGCCTTATCCGGGCATTATCCGGCAAAATAGTATGGAATTTATTCAATGAACTACCCCCTTCAAAACCAATAGATGTTTGCGCATAGGTTTTGACTATGCTGAAAAAAAATATAAATAAATATGTAAGTCTATACATTAATAATGAGCAGGCTGATTTTATGGCTTAATTTTCGAGTTCGGGACGCAAAATTCATGATAAGTACATGATTATCAATTATTATTACACCAATATTAAAAGTTATATTAATAAGTTTGTCAAACTTAAACACTCATCATGATGAAAAAGCACCTTATGTTGATCGCCACTAGCCTGTTGTTATTGGCCAAAACTGGACAATGTCAAACTAAAGTTGAACGATTCTGCGTTATTCATGCAGAGGATTGGACACCAAATTTTGCCACGCTTAAAAAAGTGACGGTCGATTACGGACAGATTGAAAGTATTCGCCAATTTAAAGACACGACGGAGACAGCCAAACTGGAAACTGTAAAGAAATGTAAAACCGAATCGGGTGTGCTTAATTACATGAACACCATTGGATGGACTTGGGTTAGTACACGCGAACCGGATCATTTGAGCATGATTATTATGGTATTTAAAAAAACCTTTAATGTGGATGAATTGATAGATAGTCATATAAAATAGCCTAAAATTACCTGATAATTGTTACGGAACCTGTTAAAGTAGTGGATTGGTCAGAAGGGTTTAATTCTATTACATAATAGTATGTCCCTACCGGCAATAATGATCCCTTACAGGTTCCGTTCCAATCTGAATAATAACCAGTTGAGAAAAATACTGACTGGCCGTATCTGTTATATATCGTGATTCTACAATTCGGATAAAATAATATTCCTGGTATATGCCAGGTGTCGTTAACACCGTCACTATTGGGGGTAAAGGTATTGGGTATCACAAGTAACGGAGAGGTAACGTTAACTGTCACAGATGCTACTGCTGCACAGCCATCGAGAGACACTACTGTTAATGTATAGACTGTTGTTTTATCGGGACTTGCTAAAGGAGCTTTAACATATGCATTATCTAATCCACTATTAGGTGACCATTGGTAAGTGCTAACGTTGCCGGTTATTACTGGGCTTATAATTACATTTTTTCCTGCTGCTATGCTGAACGAATTAGGGAGACTTATGATGGGTAATTCTGCTACCGTTGCCGTAATTTGATTAGATAGAACTGCGGGAGAGCAACTCTGCGGACTGTCCAGAATACAGTCGACCTTGTCGCCATTTTTTAAAATGGCTGAAAAAGTCTTACCATGGTTACCCGTTTCTGATCCGTTAATTCTCCAGGTTAAAGTCGGCTTTAGCGCATTGTTAAGTACTGCATCGAAACTAATAGGACTTCCTGTACAGACCTGACTGTTAACAGAACTGATTACGATAGACGGAGAAATAACAGAATTTATTTTTACAATATAGTTATTTGAATCGTATGCAAATGGTCCTAAGCAGGGAGAACTACCAAAAATTTTACAAGTTAATATATCGCCATTTTTCAGGCTCGCGCTTTGAAAAACAGAATCTGTAATCGTAGTAATTTTACCGTTTAAAATCCATTTATACGTTACACCCTGGATATTGACAGATAACACCGGTTTATAGCGAAGCAAAATTCCGGGACAGGAAACAGTGTCTATGCTTAAAATTTTAACATCAGGTATTTTATCTGGATATACTTTAATATTGATAATATTAGAACTTACATTTCCCGAGCATGATGTAGGAATAATGTAACTGATCTTATCCCCGTCTTTTAAATCAGAAAGTGTTATATTTTGCTGATATGCATTTTTTATGTCGTTACCGTTCAGTTGCCAGTTTCCATAGGCGTAATCTAAACCCGTTATTGTTTTCGTAAATGTAGCCGTGTTGCCTGAACAAATGGCGGTATCCGTGCTGCTTACTGAAATGATTGGTAACGGTACCGTTTTATCACCTAACGCCTTTACTAATACTGAGTCCTGATTGCCATGTTGATCTTGAGCTCGCAGCATCACAAATATAGTATCGTTTAAATATAAGGTCACTTCAGTTCCAGGGGGTAATGATTGGGTGACAGTTACTTGATCGCCACAACTTGTGTTAACTTTTGCAAATCTTGAAAAATCAGGTAAAAGCCCTACACAATTTCCATAGGTAGGAATTTTAAGTAATCCAACAGGATAAAGTATTTTGAGTTGCTCTTTAACTTTTACCATGATGCTAGTTTCCGCCGAATTTACACCGTCCTGAACCCTAATATCAATTTGTTGAAGCCCTATTTGAGCACAACTTACTGAAGATGGAGTCATTGTGATCGTTGCACTGCCACTTATTCCTGAAATGTGTGCTAAGTCTCCAATTGCTAATACTTTGTTTCCGGTAGAATCCAACGTTATTTCTACATCATTTGAAATAGGCGCAATCACAATTTGGGCTTGCGCATAGCTGATGCAGAACAAACCGCTTATCCAGATGAAAATGATAAATAGATTATAGCATAATTTGGAAATCATTGTCTTTTGAAAAACAGCCTGGGGCTTATATATTGTGCCCCAGGCTACAATTGTTATGGATTGGAAAGTGTTGCTAAAAATGTTTTGACTATTGTAACGGGGGGCGTTGTGGTATTATTCGGTGTAACAGCAACTGTCACCCTAACCAATGCCGTTGCGGCTGTCGCGGCCATTTTACCACCGTCTATGGTTGTATTTTTCACCAAAGTCAGGTTTGATACTGCTTCAGTTGATTCAGTATAATTGTAAAACGAACTGCTTGCATCAAAATTCTCCAACAAGATTTCAGCGTTCTGCACTGTAATGGTTGCTGCGGGAACGGTCGAACTTCCTGCAATAACTGCGGGATTTTTCTGTATGGAACTTAAAAATGTCGGATCTATTGTGAGCCTGTTGACGTAATAAGCATTAGATGGTCCATCCCATGAGCTAGGCGCTGTTGTTTTTGTGCTTGTAATATGTACTACAGGCTTACTTGGAAAATTGAAAACTCCTAATGGAGATTGATATATCGGTGTAGGCGCGCCAACAGTATTGGCAATTGTCTGTCCCGGTACTACGAGATTATTAGGTGTAAGTGGTTGACTGCCGGTTATTGTTCCATTCAATGAAATCGCGGAATTCATTTTAAGGTCAACTTCTTGTGTATTTCCGCTGTTTCCTCCAAATATACCGCTTAACAGCCCAGTTATATTTCCAGCCAATCCCCCTGTGGCGGCGCTGGTCATATTTGCCGACATTGTTCCAAGTAGGCTAAGCCCCGCAGTACCATAAATTTCTGCGGCTCCAATAATTCCATTTACTATGGCGCCAGCCCAATTAAATCCAGACGATTTTTGAGTAATGTTTCCAGATATAGTCCCCTGCTGGGTGCCATTTAAGTTAATTTGAGAAATGCTTACTGTTTTGGAGTGCCAGGTGAAACCGAGACCGGGATATGAAGTTGAAGCAAAATTAGGATCATAGGCAATTTCATACTGCATAGCATACCAGCCGCCCCCGTAGGCAACAGGATTATTGTTGGTTTTTACAAAATCACTAATATTACCGGATGGATCGACGATATCTCCCCCTTCGAAATTCAGCATTTTAGATGTTGTATTAGTATTGGAAGATATGGCCAACCCATGTTCTATATCACTATTATTGGAAATATAAGAAGGCGGAATGTATAAGTAAAAACGAAGCAATCCTCTGTATACATTATAAAGCGCAAAATAAAGACCTCCTGCAGGTTGACCGGAAGCTGTCGGTATCACAGTGGTGTTAAATGTGTCATAAACCAGTTGCCATCCATCACTTTGCTGATAGTCACTAACGATTGAGGCATCAATCGGCGATCCGGATTGACTTTGCCATGGCATTGAAACTGGTGTTGCACTGGCAGAAACGGGCATTGTCGACGCGCTATACCAAGGAAAATTGTAGTTTGGGCTGTCCTTAACTTTAACAATGTTAGGCGCGATTTGTAATTTTTCTTCTTTTTTACATCCTGTGAAAAGGGCTGTGCAAGTCAGAATACTCAAAAATGGTTTTTTGAAATTTTTCATGAATAAGGATTTAGTATAATTAATTATGTGATTTGCTGGATAACCTGGCCATTAGGCCATAACGGTTTTATACGAGCCCAAAGGCTAGTTATATATGCTAAAACTTAGAAGCTTTTTGTTCCCTTTTTAGTATAAAAAATCAGGAAGCAATCCCGTTGAGGAGTGAAAATTAAACGGGGTTCGAAAAAATGTTGTGATCGGGTTCATAGGGGTATTAGGTCTAAAAATGTTTCTGTGATAACTTTTAATTAAACACAATTTAGGATTAATCAATTTAAATTAAAATATTTAATTATTTTTTTTAAAAAAAAGTGAAAATTACTAAAAAAATTATCAGTTTTAAACTAAAACGGAATATTTTAACCTGAAATTTCTGTTATTCTCAAAAGTATGACCTGAAAAAAATAGCTCAACAGACAATTGGACACTAACAGAACAACTTATAAGGCCTGAATAAGCGATAAAGTGTCAGGTTAAATCACAAACAATGTTCTAAAAACTACTGAATTTATTGGCAGGATATTTAACTCAAAACTCAAGCTATCTGAATTACTAAATGAATCTCGACTTTAGGGATCGTTTGCTCGTTATTGACATTGGGTGTTTTGCCGTAGGATGCCAGCGTAGCGGCGATCTGCCCTGGCGTAAATCTCGGAAGGTCCCGGTTGATCGACATCCGTTGCGTGACTTTGCCGCGTGTAAAATAAATATGATCGGTGCGCCATAATACAAGCTGTTCGGTTGCTGCGGAGCCAGCGGGTAAGCTAACCAGTTCTTCTACCAGCAAGGTATCTGCTTTGATATGGATCTGACAAAGCTGGTCGGCGCCCCAGCGGTTAAGGGGTTGCGCTGCGCCGCATAACGAAAGCGAAAATTCAGAAAAAACGGTTCGGCCTTTGAAGGTGGTTGCGTCTTTGGAGCCACAGACCACGAATATATGCTGATGCCCGATACCGAACGTGCCGGCGATGTTTCCATCAGGACAAGAACAAGCCGGTTTTTTGCTTTGCGCTGAAGCGTATACGGCTGCCAACAACAGCGCGCCTGTGAGAAAACGATGTGGTTTCATATTTAAGATAACAGCTGTGCAAGCCTTTGTGTTTTATATTGCGGCGGCGCTATTTTTGGATCAGCGCGCAGTACATATTACCGGACCCGTAGGCGGAGCGGCGTTCACTGACCCTGCTCACACGTTGGTAGCCCAGCAACGCGAAAAGCAATTTCAGTTTGTCAAAAGGGATGGGATAAGGTACCCAGGGATTACGCCGGTCCGTGTCGTATTCGATGATAATAAAACAAGGCTGAGCGCTAAACTGGGGTTCAAGCCGGGTGATCAAAGCGGCTTTATCCGCCACATAATGCAAGGCATTGGCGATCAAAATGCCGTCGAGTTCCTCGAGCTGAAGATTGTCCTTTACAAAGTCCGCCCGGACAAAATTAACTCTGTCGATATCCAGGCGCTGTCTTTCCCGGTCAACCGCGGTGATAGGGCTCCCCTCCGGCAATAATTCCGCTAAGGCCCGCGTAAAAGTGCCGTTGCCGCAGCCCAGGTCGGCCCAGTATTGCAGCTGGTTGCCTTTAACAGCATTTTTGATGAATGAAACAGCTTCCTCGTGGGTCATTGAACCGAAGATACCGAATACTTTTCTTTTGCCTTTACAAAATATCCAGGTCGCGCGCCACGTAATAACTGGGCACCAATAACCGGAAACCTGTCCCGCGTAATTTAGAAATATCAGTAATACCTTCAAAGGGGTCAGCCAGCGGCGCTTCCGGGACCTCAAAAGTATCCGCAGCCTTCCCCACGGAATCGGCCAGTTCATACAAGGTGATCGGCGCATCATCTGCGATATTGAAGATCTCCCCGTTCAAACCGTCGCGTTCCAGCAGCATGATCAAAGCCTGGGCCACATCCAAATGGTGCACCATGTGCATGCGCGAGCCGGAGTGGCGTTTCATCTTTTTGAGCAGCGGAATGATCTCTTCGATATGCGGGTCTTTATCCCCATAAACAAAGCCTAAACGCAGGACGCGCACATCCATTGCTGCCTTTAACAGCTCCTGCTCGGCCGCGATCTTGCTGGAAGCGTACGGCCTCGGGTCATTGCTATTCACCGGATCGTCCTCCCTTGCCGGGTGCCCGTAGCCGGAACCATACACATTGCTGGTACTGACAAACACAAAACGTTTGACACCCGCGGCCACTGCCGCATCGCCCAGCGCGATGGATCCTTCATGGTTGGTCCTGATAATCCCTTCGTTATCGGTAAACGTGCGGAACAATGCCGCCAAATGGATTACCGCGTCTACGTCTGCTAAAGCGGGCGTTAAACTGGCTGCATCAAAAAGGTCTCCGGTCACGACCTCGGCGCCAATTTCCGCTAATGCAACTGCCTTAGACGCGTCACGAACCAAAATACGCACGTCATAACCTTTGGCTAATAAACGCGGAACGAAGCGACTGCCGACCTTGCCGGTAGCCCCGGTAACTAAAATCTTCATAACCCAAAGATCGGGTTAATGCAGGCGCTGTTTAAACGATAATCAAACCAAATATTATGATTATCAAACCTTGCGCAGGGATTTAGGCGTAAGGCCCGTTAGCCGCTTGAAAAAGTTGTTGAAGTAAGTAGGGTAAGCAAAACCCAGCGCATAAGCAATATCCGCAACGCTCCAGTCGGTATGCTGTAAAAGCGCCTTAGCCTCGGCCACGATGCGCTCCGCGATATGTATCGAGGTGGGTTTGCCGGTAACCGTTTTCACAGCCCGGTTGAGGTAATTGATATGCACCGCCAGCTTTGCCGCAAAGTCCTGGGCCGTCCGCAGCCGGAGCGGTTCGGCGGTATGCTCGATGGGGAACTGTCTTTCCAGCAAGTCCATAAATAAATGCGTCATCCGCGCAGCACCGTTGAACGGTTGCTGCACAGGGGGCTGTATCGACAAAGCCTCATGAATGATCAGTTCGATACAGCTTTTGATCAAGTCGCCCTTATAGGCATAGTCGCCGTCCCGCGCGGCCAGCATCTTTTGGAAAATGCCCGTCATAAAAGCAGCCTGTTCGCTATTTAACCGGATAAGCGGGTTCTGCCCGGCGTTAAACAAGGGCGACTTCTTGACGATGGCCGGCATAAAAGCATCGGTGAAAATACAGGCGTAGCCTGCGGTTGACCGAGAACGGCGCAGCAGCGAACGGGGCACACGGGGGTTAACAAAAAATAATACGGTATCCCGCAGTTCTAATACTTCATCGCCATAACCGATGGTCATTTCGCCGGTGATCAGGCCCATTTTATAAAAATCCCGGCGGCCATGCACTGCCGGTACATCGACGTAAGCTGGTAGTGTATGTACTTTGAAGCCCTGCAGCCGAAGATCGGCCATATTGACGCCCGGTATTTCATCTATCATCCGCCAAAGTTACGCAAATCAAACTTTATTGATGGAATCAGCTCACACGCCGCTTTCCTTGCGCATCATGCTTAAGAACGCCGGCGTGATGCCCAAATAACAGGCGATCTGTTTTTGGGCGATGCGTTGCTCCAAGTCCGGGTAACGCTTACGGAACTCAAGGTAGCGTTCCTCGGCGGTTTTGTAGAGTTGAGAGGTAATGCGACGCTCGTACAGCTCGAAGCCATTTTGGCTGAGGATACGGAAAAAGCGCTCGAACTTCGGGATGGTTTCGAATAATTCTTCCAGGCTGGGAAGCGAGATATAGTACACCTCGCTGTCTTCCAGCGCCTGAATGGCGTTTGCTGAGGGTCTTGCATTAAAAAAGCTCACAATATCGCAGACCCACCAGTTTTCCGGGTAAAACCGATGATGTGGCCTTCACCGCTCTTATCTGTATAAAACATGCGCAGGCAGCCGCGCTTTACAAAGTAGATGTAGCGGTCGGTTTCTCCCGCCTGCAGCAGCCAGCTGCGCTTTTTCACTTCTTTGAGTTGAAAGAAGGCAAGCGCCTGCTCCTGTTCTTCAAGGGCAAGCGCTATGTGCATGGCAAAATTGTTCAGGATCAGCTGGTGCATAGGCTAAAGTAAGAAATTACAAGTCAAACCGCCGCGTCATGTACAGTTTGAGCTTGGCGGTAGCAGCCAACCGCAGCGGTTCGGCTATTTCATGGTAAGCCTCGCTTCGCGCCACGGTCAGAAATGTTTCGGCGCTGGCATACTCTACGATGGCAATGGCGTCCCATTCCTCACCTTCATCCGCTACGACGCTGGCTAATGCGTTGGTCGCGAGGTTTACTTTGGCTTCCAGCCCCAACGTTTTCACCACTTGGTTAAATGCCGGGAGGTATTCTTCCAGGTACAAGCGACGGTCCGCAAATTTAAGCATGTTCACCATCAGTACCGGTCCTGTGCCTGGCACGGTTTCCGGGATCTTTACCACTGTCTTTCTATTTTCCATAACACAAAGGTCGCCCCGCCGGGTAACAAAAAAGTTCAACTAGTTGAAGGTTTTAAAAAAGTATTTCCAAACGAATGACGTATATCTTTCGATCAGTGAGGTACGTTTCCTGACCAACAGGGACGCGATTTGGCAGGCCGGCTTAATTAAACGAATGGCGGAATTCCAACGGTGAGACGCTGGTCTTGGTCTTGAACAGTTTACTGAAAGATTGCAGGTGCTCAAAACCCAGCTCATAGGCGATCTCGCTGACCGACAGGTTCGTTGTCGAGAGTTTTTCCTTGGCCAGTTCGATCAGTTTATCATGCAAGTGCTGCTGGGTGCTTTGACCGGTCAGTGATTTGAGTAAGCCGCTTAAATACCCCGGCGAGATATGTAATGTTTCGGCAATATAGGTAACACTGGGTAAACCCTGTTTAGCTAAAGCACCGCTGTTGAAGTAGCCGGTTAATACATCCTCCAGGCGCGTCAAAAGTTCATGACTGGCGATCTTCCGGGTAATGAACTGGCGCTGGTAAAAACGCTCCGAATACGTCAGCAGGAGTTCCAGCTGCGCGATGATCACGCTGCCGCTGAACCGATCGATATTGGCCTGGTATTCCTGCTCGATGTTTTGCGCAATACTGTTCAGCATGCCTTCCTCCTTATCGGCTAAGAAAAGCGCTTCGTGGACCGAATAGGAAAAAAACTCGTATTGCCGGATGGTTTTGGCCAGTGGCGTATTCCATAAGAAGTCCGGGTGGATCAGGATCATCCAGCCTTCGGGCCGGTGAACCGCGCCCTTTTCCAGCTCAACGCCAAAAACCTGGCCGGGGGCCATAAAGAACAAAACACCTTCATCGAAATCGCTGGCCTGCTGGCCGTATTTGAACTTTACGCCCGGCATTCTTTTCATCGCGATCGAATAGAAATCATAAATGATGCTATAAGGCCCTTCGATGAGCGGCTTCTTCATGTCCTCCATATGAACGACACTGATCAGCGGGTGCGCCGGCTTGGGCAGGCCCGCAGCCCGGTGGTATTCCGTGATCGTTTTAAACTTGAAAAGCTGCGGGTTGCTCATAACGCTAAATTTACGTTTATTTTTTATTGGGTATACATGCCGTTCTCAATATCAGCCAGCAAGGTCGGATGCGTTGGTTGCCAGTTCAGGGTTTGCCGGGTCCACTCACTTGATGAAGGGCAGTCGATGCCCGCCATATGCGCGAACCAGCCAAAATGCTCGGCGGCTGCTTCCGGGTTAATCGACCTTACCGGCAGGCCCAGTTGTTTACCGATGGCTTCGGCAATAGCTTTCACCGTGATCGCCTCTTCCGCCGAAGCATGATAACGCATGCCGGGTTCCGCATTCTCTAAAGCCAAACGAAATAGCCTGGCCGCATCTAAACGGTGCACCGCATTCCAGCGGTTTTGGCCTTCGCCGATATAAGCCGAAAAGCCTTTCTCGCGGGCGGTCTTCACCAGGATCGGCACGAAGCCATGATGATCCCCCTCACCATGCACCGAAGGCGACAAGCGTACCGAGGCTGCACCAACAGCATCACCTGTTTGCTCCGAAGCCCGCGGCCAGGCCGGGTTGACCGGCGGTTTGATATCCTCCGTCGCCAGTTGTCCCGGGCTGACCAATGCCGTACCTGAAGTAACGATAAAGGGGCGGCCCGAACCTGCCAATACCGCGCCAATGGTTTGGATGGCTACCTTGTCTACTTCGCAGACTTCCGCGAAACGGTTAAAATCATGGATAAAACCGGCATGGATCACGCCGTCTGCCTGTGCGGCGCCGGTACGTAAACTTTCCAGGTCTTCCAGGTCGCCGCGCAGCACTTCTGCACCTGCATCAATTAGTTTTTGGGCTGATGCTTCCGAGCGCGCCAGCCCAAGCACCTCGTGCCCTGCACTTAATAATTCCTGCACGATGGCAGTTCCGATGAAGCCAGTGGCTCCGGTAACAAATACTTTCATAAGTCTTCTGTTTTGATGAACAAAGATGACCCGTTTTGGCTTGCGGGATTTAGCCAAATCTGCTTTTGATTTAGCCGGATCCGTATAAAAGATCCCCGCGTAACTGATCAATTATCCTAATGAATAGCAATTAAGATCAATGGTACCTGTGGGATTACCCTTATCCTCACGTGTGTATTTGAAAACAACTAAACTCATAACGGAAATATGGTCGGTTACTTGCGGGCACCTTCGTGCTGAACAAATAATCATAAAACGATGAAAACGATTTTTATATCAGGCTAAAGGCTGGAAGGCCAATGCTACCGTGCGTGATCTGGATAACGCCCCCGGCTAAACCGCCGATGATATTTTTTGAAGAGTTTCATAGTGCTTATTTAAAGACGGTTTGTGCTTTTTTGAGTGTTTTTTCCAGATCGATGCCTTCGCCTAGTACGCCGTGGAACAAGTCTCCCGTCTCTTTGAGGCGGCCAAGGGCGTTGTGAATGTTGAAATGCTGGGTGGTTAAACCAGGCTTCACTTCGTCCCAACTCAGCGGCATGGACACGGTCGCGCCGGGTTTGGGGCGCAGCGAATATGGCCCGGCAATCGTGGCACCGGGGCGGTTCTGTAGAAAGTCCAGGTACATTTTACCATTTCGAGCGGCAATGCTGCGCTCCAGGCTGGTATAGTCGGGTATTTGTCTGTGCACCAGCTTGACAATGATATTGGCAAAGAGCTGTGATTGCTGGTAAGTATATTTTGCTTCCAGCGGAATGTAAATGTGCATGCCCGTAGAGCCGGAAGTTTTGGGATAGCTGGGGACATCAATGGCGTCCAGTATATCTTTGGTTATCCTTGCGGCTTCGACGACCTGATCATAAGTGTGTTTATCCGGGTCAAGATCGATCACGCAGTAATCGGGATTATCCGGTGTTTCAGCCCGGCTGAACCAGGGATTGATCTCGATGCAGCCTAATGAATTCATCCAGAGCAGGCTGGCCTCATCTGTACCTACTAAATATTTGGTCACTTTGCCTTCATCGGTCACATGATCACATCTCCTATGATATAATTTATCACACAATTCAAATTACTTACAGCGCTTTCGGTTTGAAATACGCATGTTTCAAACAATTACTAATTGATTTTAAAGTAATTAAAATCCATCCTACTCTTGAAATAAAAAAGTTCATTATCAATTCCAGGTATAAGAAACTCTTTGATAAGACGATATTACCTGAAATAAAAAAAAGGAAAATAGGCGTTGAAGAATTAAAAACTTCGTTAGAGCAACAGCAACTATTTGGTGAGGAGGCGGAAAGATTTGTTTTGAAATTTGAACATGAACGATTAAATGGTAATAAACCAATAGATTGGTAGCAGAATATTCAGTAGCAGAGGGTTATGATATCGCGTCCTTTAACACAGAGGAATCAATAAGTAATGATCGATTCATAGAAGTTAAATCTTTCAATGGTCAACCATATTTTTTTTGGTCAAGAAATGAAATTGATATTGCGCGAATTAAAAAGCACGATTATTACCTGTATTTAGTTGATCGTTTAAAAATCAATGATATAGATTATATTCCCACGATAATTCAAAATCCCCATTCTGAAGTTCTTATGAAAGAAGAAGTATGGGATCAAAGAATTGAAAAGATTAGGTTTAGTTTAAAGTGATTTTTTTTAACTGTGGTTCCAAGAAAGAATAATTTGCTCTAAGTCTTCAGCCACTACTTTTAAATCCCCTTTGGCGATAGCAATTTGGGGAGTAAATTGCGGAGCGTTACTGTTGCGTTGTAAATCTTTGAGGTTAACCACATAGATACTGTCTTCCAGATCGTACAATTTTGGATCTTCCGAAATTATGTAAACGTCTTCTGCGTTCTCATCGTCCAAAGGCATTATTATCTTACATATTTGTCCAACGTTGGTTGGAGTTATGATTACTTCTTGCATATTCAAATTTATTTATTTTTTCAGTTCTATTCCGTTGACTATAAGTGTCAATGCTTTCATTTTTTTAAGGTAAAAGATATTAACCGCTAAATGATTTAACTTCATTTAGCGGTCTTTATCAGTACAAAGTAGATTAATGTCCTAACCGTTCTTGAAGGTTTCGCATATCTTCTTTTAATTTCCTTTCTACAACTCTCGCATATATTTGAGTAGTTGTAATTTTAGTATGGCCCAAAATCTTACTCACGGTTTCAATCGGTACACCATTTGAAAGTGTAACAGTAGTTGCAAACGTGTGCCTGGCAATATGAAAGGTCACCTTTTTGGTGATATTGCATAAGTCGGCTATCTCCTTTAAATAACTATTGACCTTTTGATTAGATACTGTAGGAAATACCCGGCCATCCGAAAGTGATCTTATGTTATCCTCGTATTTATCCAAAATATTTAGTGCTGGTGGAAGTAGCGGTACATTAACAGGTATTAGTGTCTTTTCACGGCAAGTCCTAATCCATCGTTCGCCGTCGCTACCGGCAATGATGTGAGCCGGCGTTAAGTTGATCATATCTACATAGGACAAACCCGTATAGCAACAAAAGACAAACATATCCCGTACCATATCCAGCCTGGCAATTGACAGCTTTTTCTTTTCCATGTCCGCCAATTCCTTTTCAGATAATTGTTCACGGTTAACTTTTAAAATCTTCAATTTGTATGTGGCAAAGGGATCGTTGTTAATCCATTGTAAGTTCAATGCCAGATTAGTCATTTTCTTGAGCCTGATTATATGCTTCATTACACCATTATTATTTAGTGGCTGCTGGTGGTCTTTAGGTTTATGGGTGCGGAGAAACACCTCAAAATCTTTTACAAACTTATAGTCTAACTGATGTAAGTAAATATCCGTAGCATTAAATTGAGCTTCCAGAAACTTCACCAAATACCGTTGGGTGACATAATAATGTTTAAGTGTGCTCCACTTTAAGTCTTCAGTAGAAGTTTCGTTATGGTACGTTATAAGACGGCTCAAAGAATAAACCTGGGCTTCTTCCCCAAGGTATAGGTCTTTTACTGCCTTTGCTGATAACATTTTCCTTTTGATCTGAAGTTCTTTGTAGCTATTGCCAATGGCAAGCCTTACTTCCTCCAGGTAATTGTTAATGGATTTGACTTCCTCCTTATTCCCTTTGGCGGCACCTTTACCGCCATCCCAATTTTTAGGGTCAACATTTTGCTTCAAAGCGATGTAAGCGCGTTGACGGTTTACCGTCACGCAGGCATAAATTGGTTCTTTTCCGTCTTTGGCTTTGTCTGGACGGGTGGTAAAATGAATGCCGAACGACTGTGATGTTTGCATAAAATTTAATTTTTAAGTTTTAAATGTTTCATACTTCATCCCGTTTTTAGGTAACACAATAGGTAACACAAATGCAACATAAGCCATTTAGAAAAGCAACTTTTATCGCTGTAACAAACTGTAATTCAATTTATTGAATGGGTTTGTGTTACCTAAGTTAAAAACAAAAAACAGGTAGTCGGATAGGTAACGAGAACTTAGGCTTTACAAAGGGTTGGTAAGGGGATAATTAATGAAAAAACCCCTTAAATCAATGATTTAAGGGGTTCTACCGCCTCGCCAGAGTCGGATTTGTGCGCCCACCTGGGCTCGAACCAGGGACCAAAAGATTATGAGTCTTCTACTCTAACCGACTGAGCTATAGGCGCCGGAATTTTGTTGTGTTTTTCCGGGTGCAATTTTACATATTTGCGCTCAATTAGCCAAATCAAATATGCAAAACATCAAAAATATCATCTTCGACTACGGTAACGTTATATTTAGTATTGATTTTAAACGTGTACAAGCTTCATTCAAAACATTGGGTATTAATAACGTAGATGAGTTTTTCGGTCACCTGCAGCAAGACCCTATTTTTGATCTTTTCGACCGCGGGCAGATCACTTCAGCAGAGTTCAGGGATCGTGTTCGTGAAAAAATCGGCAACCCTAACCTTACCGATCAGCAGATTGATGATGCATGGAACAGTATTTTGGTTGGCGTTGCCGATGGTAATCACGATTTATTATTGAAGCTGAAAGACAAATACCGCACTTTCCTGCTCAGTAATATTAACGATATCCACTACAATTTTATCATGAAATACCTGAAACGTGATTTCGGGTTCGATAATAACAATCACTTATTTGAGAAAGCGTATTACTCACACTTAACAGGCAAACGCAAACCTGAATTAGCGATATTTAAACAAGTACTCGAAGAGAACAACCTGAAGCCCGAGGAAACGCTATTTATTGATGATAGTCCGCAGCATTTGGCAGCTGCACAACAGTTAGGTATCAATACCTTTTTAATGACTGCACCTGATACCATCCAGGCTTATTTTAAACGAAACGGGTTATTAGATTAATCCTAAAATAAAAAAGCCGGTTAAATCAATGATCTAACCGGCTTTTTCATATCGTTCTGCAATTATTTCGCCTCTGTGTAGGTATCTACCATTTGTATAGAACCGTCTGCGTTGTGATGCAACTCGGTAACCTTCACATTCCGTAAATGGGTTTTGCCGGATAGTTCGGTATCATGGTAAAATATATACCATTTACCTTTAAATTCTACTATCGAGTGGTGAGTTGTCCAGCCTTGTACGGGTTTCATAAACACACCTTTATAAACAAACGGCCCCCAGGGGTTATTGCCTATAGCGTATGCCAACAAATGTGTGTCACCAGTTGAATAGGTGAAATAATATTTGCCTTTATACTTATGCATCCATGATCCTTCAAAGAAACGGCGATCATGGTCTTTAGTTAATAGAGGTTTGCCTGCGGCATCAACAATTACCACATCTTTTACCTTGCCGTCAAACTCCAGCATGTTGCCTTTTAATTTGGCTACCTTGCAGGTTAGGGCAGGTTCATCATCGTGCATTAAATCTGTTTTAGAGCCGTTGGCATCATATTTACCGGTAGCCCATCTCTGTAGCTGGCCGCCCCAGATCCCACCAAAGTACATATAGGTGCTGCCATCTGTATCAGTAAATACAGCAGGGTCAATACTAAAGCTACCCGGAATTGGCTTGGGTTGTGCTTTAAACGGGCCAGCAGGATTCTTAGACGTAGCTACCCCTATCCTGAAAATGTCATTCTTATCCTTTACAGGGAAGTACAGATAATAGGTACCGTTTTTATAAGCAGCATCGGGCGCCCAAAGCTGACGACCGGCCCAGGGAATATCCTTAATATCCAACGCTACACCATGATCGGTAACAGGCCCACCTATCCTATCGAGCGACAAAATATGGTAATCACGCATGGCGAAGTGGTCACCGTTATCATTTTCGGCTATACCTGCATCAATATCATGCGATGGATAAATGTAAATCTTTCCGTTAAAAACATGTGCCGATGGGTCGGCTGTATAAATAGATTTGATTAGGGGTTCCGAAAGGTATTTTACTTTCGGCTTGTTTTGCGCCTGCAATTTACCTGCACCTAAGGCAAATACAGCGCAGAGCAATACTGCTGATGATCTTCTTTTCATAATTAGGAATAATATCGGTTTATTAATAATTGAGGCTATGCAATCGATTGTAAATATAGAAATATTTATTGCCTGTCAAATGCATTTTATATCAATGATCTTTTAATCCCCATCTCCAATCCGCGTAACTCTGCCAGGCCTTTTAAACGGCCAATTACCGAATAACCGGGATAAGTATCATAATTATAATCGTCCAATATTTTATGGCCGTGATCAGGGCGCATAGGGATGGCAATATCACTTCTACCCTGTTCTTTCCTTTTCAATTGTTCAGTTACAATCGCCTTCATCACGGCGTACATATCGGTACTTCCATTTAAGTGATCAGCTTCATAGAAACTACCTGAAACCTCCCTTTTCACATTACGGAGATGTAAAAAGTGGATATGCTCGCCTAAACGGGAAATGATGCCAGGAATATCATTGTCACCCCTGGCACCCAGTGAGCCTGTACAAAGCGTAATACCATTACTTGTTGACGGGCAGGCTTCTACAATAGCTTTTAAATCCGTCTCTGTTGATGCCACTCTCGGCAAACCCAGAATCGGAAATGGTGGGTCGTCTGGGTGGATGCACATCTTAATACCCAATTTCTCGGCATGCGGAATAATGGCTCTTAAAAAATAAAACAGATTTTGTTGCAAGGCAGCGCTATCTGTTTCGCTGTATTTTTTCAGATATTCTTTAAATTCCGGAATGGTAAACACCTCATCTGTACCGGGCAAGCCTGCTAAAATAGTATTGGTTAACAGTTCTTTTTCTTCTGCTGTTAAGCCATCCAGATAACTTTTGGCTTCTAATTGTTGTTGCGGGGTAAACTCGTTGAAAGCTTCCGGTCGTTCTAATATATATAGGTCGAATGCAACTACAGCAGCAGCTTCATATCGCAAGGCTGATGCATTATTAGGCAGTCTGTAATCGAGATGGGTACGCGTCCAATCCAGCACGGGCATAAAATTGTAGCAAACAGTGTCTATACCAGCTTCTGCCAGGTTTTGTAAGGTAACAATGTAGTTCTCAATATACTGTTCGCGCTCTGCACGGCCGAGTTTTATACTTTCATGTATATTAACGCTTTCAACCACTCTCCATCTAAAGCCTGCATTTTCAATTATGGCTTTACGGGTGTTAATTTCTTCTATCGTCCACACATCACCGCATGGAATATGGTGTAAGGCTGATACTATGCCGGTTGCACCGGTTTGCCTAATAGCCTGTAAACTAACCGGATCTGAAGGCCCGAACCAGCGGAAAGTTTGCTCTAAATCTGGGATTATCATCAATTTATAATATTGGTTTAAACAAATGTATAAATTTGCGCAATCGATTGTATTATTTTATAAATTAGTAGCACAATTATATCCCTTTTCAGCAAGGCCAAATTAAATGAAAGTAAGCATCTCTTCTATCCTGCTATTTTGTACTTTGTTTTGTAATGCACAAAGCAAAATAGTGAATCCTATACTGGCAGGTTTTTATCCCGATCCCAGCATTTGCTTTGATGGTAAAAGTTATTACCTCATTAATTCAACCTTCGCTTTCTTCCCCGGCATTCCTGTTTTTAAAAGTGATGATCTGGTCAACTGGAAACAAATAGGAAACGTAATCAGTAAGCCATCGCAAATGGATTTTATGGACGAGCGTTTAACACGCGGCCTGTTTGCCCCTGCCATTAATTACCATAACGGGCTTTATTATGTTACCTGTACCGATATTGATCATCTTGGCAACTTTGTAGTTACGGCTAAAAATCCCGCAGGACCCTGGAGTAATCCCGTTGCGTTGCCCGATGCAAAAGGTATTGATCCATCTTTATTTTTTGATGATAACAAAGCTTATATCGTTTACAACAGCGATGCACCCGACAATAAACCCTTATATGAGGGCCACCGTACTATCAGGATGTATGAATTTGATCCTGTAAATCTTAAAACTTTAGGTGCTGAAATCCAACTGGTAAACGGCGGGGTTGATATTACTAAGAAACCTGTTTGGATTGAAGGCCCGCATATCTATAAACACAATGGGTATTATTATTTGATGGCTGCCGAAGGCGGCACATCAGTTAACCATTCTGAAGTTATTTTCAGAAGCAAATCGGTTACAGGGCCTTATATACCTTACGAGCATAACCCCATTTTAACCCAACGCGATTTAGACCCCAACAGGAAAAATCCGGTCACATCAACCGGGCATGCAGATTTAGTACAAGGCCCCGATGGCAATACCTATGCTATATTTTTAGGTGTACGCCCTTATGAAGGCGATTATTACAATACCGGCCGCGAAACCTTTATGGCACCTGTAAAATGGCAGAACGACTGGCCAATTATTAATCCCGGCTTTGCCGAAGTGCAGCATACTTACGCAGTGCCATTTGCGGGCAAAAAACCATTAGGCAATGGCCCTTTTTTACATGGCAATTTTGCAGAAAGAATAGATTTCAAAACAGGTATCCCACAATCGCTATTATTTCTGCGGACGCTTGATACTACCTGGTACAAAACAGGAAAGGATGGTTTAACTATCAATCTTAAACCTGAGACTTGCATGGAAAACGGTAACCCTGCTTTCATCGGTCGCAGGCAGCAACATTTAATCTGTTCGGCCAGTACCGAGATAGCATTTAACGCCACGGCCGAAAATGAGAAAGCCGGCCTAATTATTTTGGCTAATGAATTTCACTTCTATTATATCTGCAAATCTGTCAATAGTAAGCATGAGCCGGTTATCCAGCTCTTTAAAGGAGATCAGCAGAATAAGAATATGGTATTGGTTACAGAAGAACGCACATTAGTTAGCAACAAACCTGTTTCGTTCCGCATTAATGCCAAAAACGATCAGTACACTTTCGAATATGCTATCGAGCAAAATCAATGGAAAGCATTGGGTACACAGATGGATGGTAAATTTTTAAGCACTAAGGAAGCAGGTGGCTTTACAGGCTCCTTATTTGGCTTGTACACTACGTCATCTGGTAAGATCTCAACCAACAAAGCATTATTTAAATGGCTCGATTATAAGGGGAATGATACAGTATACAAACAATAACAGGATTCAACAATCGATTATTAACGTTTAAATTTAGCTCTTAATTAATTTTATATTTATCTGATACACCAAAAACAGATCATGATGGGTGGAGAAAAAGAAACAACGATTTATGACATAGCCGACAAGCTGAATATTTCTGCAGCTACGGTGAGCCGCGCCCTGAAAGATCATCCACGGGTTAATAAAAACACCAAAAAGTTGATCATTAAAACGGCTGCCGAAATGGGCTACCGCTCCAACTCGTTCGCCAGTAATTTGCGTAAAAAAAGTAGCAATATCATCGGGCTTATTGTGCCGAGACTGAACAGTAATTTCATGTCTGATGTTATTGCCGGTATCGAGAAGGTTTTGAATAATAACGGCTACAATCTCTTCATCAGCCAATCGCTCGAAACCATGACCAAGGAAATATCAAATGCTAATGCGATGCTGGTTAACCGGGTTGATGGGTTGATGGTTTCGCTGGCTTATGATACCACCAATATCGATCACTTCGAACCTTTTATTAAACGCAATATCCCGATCATATTTTTCGACCGGGTTTTTGAACAGGATGCTTGTCCGCAAATCTATATTGATAATTATAAGGCAGGTTACGAAATAACCTCGCACCTTATTAAACAGGGATCTAAGCGCATTGTACATATTACGGCCAGCCAGTTACGTAAGGTTTATGCCGATCGTTTAGCAGGTTACAGAAAGGCACTGGAAGATAACGGCATTGAGTTTAACGACGACCTGGTGATCATTAACAACCTGAGCAGCGAGGCCGGGCACGAGGCAGCCAACCATATCTTACAAATGGATCCCCTACCCGATGGCGTATTTTCTGCCAATGATATTTGTGCTGTAAGCTGTATGCAAACACTAAAAAAGAACGGCATTAGCTTACCTGCTGATATGGCTTTCGCAGGTTTTAACAACGACCCGCTTACCTGTGTAATAGAACCCAACTTGACTACCATTAATTACAAGGGCTACGAAATGGGCGAAGTGGCCGCCAAACAAATGATTAGTCGCTTGATGAGCAAAGATGAGCTTGAGCCTGCCCATAGCTTAATACTTAAATACGAACTGATTGTGCGCGAATCATCGCTCCGCGGCAATCATAATTCCCCTAATAATACTTTAAATGAACCTCAAAGCTAAAACAGCAATAATAACCGGTGGCGCCTCTGGCTTAGGCCTGGCAACCACCAAAAAATTCACTGAAGCAGGTATTAAAACCATTATAGTTGGCCGCGATGAAAGCAAGTTACAGGCAGCTGCCAAAGCCTTCGGCGAACTTTGTGTTTATAAAGTCTGCGACCTGAGCCAGATCGAATCTATACCGAACCTTGTTAATGAAATTATTGCCGAACATGGCGTGCCTGATATACTGGTAAACAACGCGGGCATCAACATGAAAAAACCTTTTGCTGAGGTAAGTAACGACGATTTTCAAGGCATTATACAAACCAATCTTACTTCGGTGTTTGTGTTAAGCCGCGAAATTGTAAAGCAAATGACCATTGTTGGCAGCGGTTCTATCGTCAATATCAGCTCCATGGCATCGCAATACGGCATCCCTTATGTAATTGCTTACACGGCCACTAAATCGGCCATTGAGGGGATGACACGCGCTATGGCTACCGAACTTTCACCGCAGGGCATCCGGGTTAACTGTGTAGCACCCGGTTTTATTGCTACAGATATGTCGGCCAAGGCATTGGATAATGATCCTGCACGCAAACAAAAAGTATTATCACGCACCCCAATGGGTAAACTGGGTGTGCCCGAAGATATTGCCGATGCGGTGTTATTCCTGGCATCAGACGCGGCCAAATACATTACTGGTGTGGTGTTACCGGTAGATGGTGGAAACTCGGTGGGGTTTTAATTCGGCAATTTGTTAATAAATGGCTTGTCACACTGAGCTCCGTCGAAGTGTCGCGCGCAGAGGCCTGCCCACCATGCTTCGACGGAGCTCAGCATGACACCCATTTTCTTATAAATTAAAAAGGCGTCCATTAGGACGCCTTTTTAATTTAGTACTCTCTTCATTGACGGCAAATCAACAAATAAACTCATCAACAAATCGATTCTTCTCATTAGCTAATTGACAAATCGACAAATTAACTAATTGACCCTCTACCAAAAGATAGAGTATAATGCCACAATAATTCCGCATAAAATTAAAGCTCCGGCGGTAAATGCCCTGTTAGTTTTAAACATGCTGCTATCTATTTCTAAGCCATTGGCTTTAACGCCGCGGGCATTTTCTATCATCGAAATGATATACATACCCACAACGCAGATCAGGAATACAAAACCCATACGGTCAAGGAATGGGATTTCATAAATACCTGCGTCACTCTTTTTAGAGAAACCCGTTGGTGCCAGGAAAGCAAGATTAGCAAACGTTGGTAAAAACTTAAAGAATACCGACAGGATGAAACCACCAACCGCGCTGAACACTGCAGCAGATGATGTAGTTTTTTTCCAGAAGAAGCCCAGGATAAACATGGCAAATATACCCGGCGATACAAAACCTGTATACTCTTGTATGTACTGGAAACCACCTTTTTTATCGATACCTAAAAAAGGCGAAATGATGATACCCAGTACCATGGCAACAACCACGGCAATTTTACCTGTTGTTACCAAACTTTTATCGGTAGCGGCAGGGTTAATTGCTTTCTTATAAACATCAAGCGTAAAAATGGTAGCAATACTATTGGCTTTACCCGCTAATGAAGCTACTACCGCTGCTGTTAAAGCTGCAAATGATAAACCTTTTAAACCGGCAGGTAACAGGTTTAATAATACAGGATACGCCCTATCCGGGTTAACCTCGCCGCCTTGGATCAAGTCTGCGTGGAACAAATCTTGCTTGTAAAGCACATAAGCCGCAATACCCGGCAATACCACAATAACAGGCATCAGTAATTTTAAACAGGCAGCAAAGAGGATACCTCCACGTGCAGTTTTTAAGTTAGCGCCCAATGCACGTTGGGTAATGTACTGGTTACAACCCCAATAGTTAAGGTTCACAATCCACATACCGCCTAACAGTACAGTGAGGCCCGGCAAGTCCATATAACTTGGGTTATCCTTCTTCAATATCATGTGGAAGTGATCGTTCGCCTTATTCATCATCAAACTAAAGCCGTTAAGCACACCGGTTTGGCCAAAGTGTGTAGCTACCTGGTTCAAAGCGATATAGGTAGTTACCAAACCACCCAGTATCAGGAAGAAAACCTGGATAACATCGGTAAAACCGATCACTTTCATACCGCCCAGTGTAATGATGATAGCGAAAATGGCCAGTCCCCATAAACAAACCTGGAAATTAATACCGGATATAGAATTTACGGCCAAAGCACCTAAGTATAAAATTGAGGTAAGGTTAACAACAATATACAACAGCAGCCAAAAGATAGCCATAATCATAGCAACGGTGCCATTATACCTTTGCGAAAGGAATTGCGGCATGGTAAAAATTTTATTCTTGAGGTAAACAGGAATAAAAAATACGGCTACGATAATGAGGGTAATAGCGGCCATCCACTCATAAGTTGCTATGGCCAAGCCCATCTTAAAACCAGAACCACTCATACCGATCATTTGCTCGGCCGAAATATTGGAGGCAATAAGCGAAGCGCCGATAGCCCACCAGGTGAGTGACCCTTCGGCCAAAAAGTAATCCTTAGAGGTGGCATCGGCATTGTGTTTGCGCTTGTACACCCAAAAACCGTAGCTGGCTACGATAATAAAATACACGAAAAATACGACGTAATCGCTGTTGGATAGTCTATTCATTTTTTATACTTAGGTTTAATTGTCTGGTTAGGACTTGGTTTAAATTTGTCTGGTTGACAATTATAATTATATAAACCGATTAATCAAATTTTCAAGGTATTCTTGTTTTCCACTAATTGTGGCAGGTTCACCATTTTCTGCTGCGAAGTTGCGCAGGTCTTCCAATGTCAGTTTACCTTCTTCAAATTCTTTACCTTTTCCACCATCAAATGAAGCGTATCTTTCGGTACGGATCTTTTTGTAATCAGATTTTTGCAGGATGTTATCGGCAATAGTCAGTGCACGTGCAAAAATGTCGATACCACCAATGTGTGCATAAAATAAATCCTGAGGATCGGTTGAGTTACGACGGATCTTGGCATCGAAATTAATACCACCACCTTGTAAACCACCGGCTTCCAGAATAATCAGCATTGATTCTGTGATCTCGTTAATGTCATTAGGGAACTGATCTGTATCCCAGCCATTCTGGTTATCGCCGCGGTTAGCATCGATAGAACCCAATAAACCGGCATCAGCAGCAACCTGTAACTCGTGCTGGAAAGTATGGCCTGCCAGTGTAGCGTGGTTAACTTCCAGGTTCAGTTTAAAGTCGTTCAACAGATCATATTTCTGCAGGAAACCCAGTACGGTAGCCGCATCATAATCATATTGGTGTTTAGTTGGCTCGCAAGGTTTTGGTTCGATAAAGAAAGTACCTTTAAAGCCTTGTTTGCGGGCATAGTCTTTAGCTGTGTGCAAAAATTTAGCAAAATGCTCCTGCTCGCGTTTCATGTTGGTATTTAGCAACGACATATAACCTTCACGGCCACCCCAGAATACGTAGTTTTCGCCACCCAGAGCAATTGTAGCATCCAATGCAGCTTTAACCTGTGCACCACCATGAGCCAATACATGAAAATCTGGATTGGTTGAAGCACCATTCATATAACGGCGGTGAGAGAACAGGTTGGCAGTACCCCAAAGTAATTTAACACCACTGGCGGCTTGTTTTTCTTTAGCATACTCAACCAGCGCGTTTAAACGACGCTCGTTTTCTTTAATATCATTGGTATAATCAACCACATCTACATCATGGAAACAGTAGTATTTAAGGCCCAGTTTGGTAATAAATTCAAACGCTGCATCCATTTTATCTTTAGCGCGTTCAACCGCATCAGCTTTAGCATCCCAAGGGTGGATGTGTGTTGGCTCGCCAAACGGATCACCGCCGTTACCTACAAACGAGTGCCAGTAAGCCACTGCAAAACGCAGGTGATCTTGCATGGTTTTGCCTGCAATAACCTTGTTGGCATCGTACCATCTAAAGGCAAATGGGTTATCACTTTGTGGCCCCTCGTAAGCTATCGCGCCTATACCTTTAAAAAATTCTTTTTCTCCTGTAATAATATTTGACATGTTGTAAAAAAATTGGATTCGTTGTAAATAATATGTTTTTTATAAGATCTCGAGTTGTCGTTCTAGCAGCGTTTTCCACTCCTGGTAAATGGTTTCCATGTTTTCGCCGTTAGGTTGTATCAGCTGAATTGGCTTCATATTGGCAAAAGCTTCAGCCTCTGTTTTATAAGTTCTGGCCCCTATGCCTGCACCTAATGCCGCCCCAACGCTGCCATCGTTTTTATAAAGTTCTACAGGTACGCCCGTAACATTTACAAAGCTTTGGGCGAAAACATCGCTTAAAAATAGGTTGGCTTTACCCGCCCTGATGATAGATGGCGACATGCCGTTCTCACGCATAATGTCCAACCCGTAACGGAAAGCAAAAGCTATCCCCTCCTGCACCGCACGGAAAATATGTGCCTGTGTATGCAGATTAAGATCGATGTTATGAAAATGCACACCTACCAGTTTGTTATTGAGCATCCGCTCTGCACCATTACCAAAAGGCAAAATGCGCAGTCCATCGCTGCCAACCGGGATACTTTGTGCCAGATCATTCATTTCCTTGTAGCTGATGGCCGAGCCAAACAAGTTTTTAGCCCAGCGGTTTAAGCTGCCCGTACCGTTGATGCAAAGCAGTACGCCTAAACGTTTCTGCTCTTCGGCATAATTAACGTGGGCGAAGGTGTTTACACGCGATTGCTGATCGTAAGTCAGTTCATCACTCACACCATAAATAACACCGGATGTACCTGCTGTAGCAGCCACCTCGCCAGGTTGCAATACATTTAACGATAAGGCATTATTAGGCTGATCGCCTGCTTTATAAGTAAGCGGAATGCCTGCTTTTAAACCCAATAATTGTGCAACTTTTTCCGTAACATAGCCATGTTCTGAAAACACAGGTAGTATCTCAGGGAACAGATCTTTACTGAACCCGAAATAATTGATGATATCTTCGGAAAGCGTTCCGTTTACAAAATCGTAGAAAACGCCTTCTGATAGTGATGATACCGAACTGGTGATACTACCGGTTAATTTCATACCGATAAAATCGCCGGGCAGCATAAACTTGGCTATTTGTGCATAAACCTCAGGCTCATTTTCTTTAACCCAGGCCAGTTTTGATGCTGTGAAGTTTCCTGGCGAATTAAGCAGGTGTGCGAGGCAATGCTCCTCACCTATGGTTTCAAATGCTTTATTGCCTATCTCAACCGCGCGACTATCGCACCAGATAATACTGTCGCGCAAAACATTTTGATCTTTATCAACCAGTACCAAACCATGCATTTGGTAGGCAATACCAATAGCGCCAATATCCTGCGGATTATAGCTGCCGCTTTGATTGGCAATTTGGATGGCTTTTTGAGTTTGATCCCACCACATCGACGGCGATTGCTCTGCCCAGCCCGACTGCAGCGACTTTATCGGCGATTCTGTATCGGGGTATTGTGCCGTAGCCACTGCTTGCTGCGTAGCTGCGTCAACAACAGAAACCTTAACAGACGAAGTTCCGATATCGATTCCTAACAATAACATATTTTTGGTTTATAACAGGTTTAAAACTGCATTAGTAATCAACGAAATTAAATTAATTTTTGAATATGCAATCGATTGTTGAAATTTATTTTTTGCATTTTTACTTTTTGATATATGAAACCTAAAAAGAGAACAACAATTTATGACATTGCCCAAAAACTCAATGTCACCCCATCATCTGTATCGCGTGCGCTTAACAACAGCAACTATGTTAATGAAGCCACCAAGAAGCTGATCTTAAAAACAGCAGAAGAGCTTAATTATAAGCGCAATACGATGGCATCTAACCTGCGCAAGGGTCAATCTAAAACCATTGGTGTTGTTGTTCCGCGTATAAATCAGAACTACTTTGCCAACATTATCGCCGGCATTGAGGATGCAACTTATAAGCAAGGTTATAACCTGATTATCTGCCAGTCGAACGAATCGTATGAAAAAGAAGTGCAATCAATCAATACATTGATCAATCAGCATGTGGATTGTATCGTGATCTCGGTTTCTATCGAGAGCAATAACCACAAACATTTACAAAATGTGTTGGATCAAAATATTCAGCTCATCCAGTTCGACCGTGTGGCCGATGAACTGGAAACCCTTAAAGTAATTAACGATAACGAACAAGCCTCTTTTGAAGCAGTAGACCACATGATTGAGCAGGGTTACAAACGCATTGCCTTGCTGGAAGGCCCGCAGAACGTTGATATATTCCGCCAGCGTAAGAAGGGGTATCTGCAGGCACTGGCCAAGCACAACATACCGGTAATTGACGAGTTAATTGTAGAAAACACCTGGACTAAAGAGCTCGGTGCCAAAGGAACCCGCCAACTACTAAGTTTACCAGAACCACCTGATGCCATATTCGCCTCAGTTTCCGATTTCTCGGCACTTGGTGTATTGGAAGTTGCTACAGATATGAACTTTAAAGTACCGTCACAACTGGGCATTTGCGGCTATTCTAATGAGGATTTTACGGAGATTACCAGTCCATCTATTACCACCATAGATCAGTTTAGCTTTTATATGGGTAAAACGATAGCTAACCTTTACTTCCAGGAGATGGAGAATAACGATACTGTTGTGGTGCCGAAAATTATCAGCATTAAGCCTAAGTTGATTATCAGGTCTTCGACGATGAAGAAGAAAGGGAAATAAAAATGCTCGTCATTGCGAGGAACGAAGCAATCCCCGACCTATTAGCAGTAACCTTAATAGCTTAGAAACTACGATGCAAGTGTTGTGCTTTAATGAATGTCAGTCCCGCTCAATCGCCGCGGGTTGGGCTGTTACTTTTGGCTTGATCCAAAAGTAACCAAAAGATCAAGACGCAAAAAAGCTCCACCGCACATTCCACTACACGGCCACGCTTTTGCGTCTAGGCCACCGCTCGCATGGTTAGATTTGCACGACGTTGCTGTCGCAAGTTATGCTCTCATAAGTGAAACCTTACTGAAGTATTATCGCAAGTCTTCAACTTGCGGTAGCGAGTATTTTTTTAATTCCTTAAAAAAATATTAATTTCAACTCGTTAATTTATAAGCCGATACATTCATGGATAATCAACCAACACTAAACACCCCACTTCAGAATCACCACAAAAAGGAGTGGAAAAAGCCAACAATAGAAATCATCAACGAATATAATATCGAAAGCGGAAACATCAATTTTGGACCAGAAGGTGTACAATTTCCAGGTACAACCAATACACACTTTAGATGGCAGCAGAGCCACAGCTAATTATCTATTACTATTTCCTCAGCAACATATTCATATTCTCCGGCGGGCCCAGGTAACTTGGTTTAAGGCCTCCAGTATCTATTACCAAACGTTGTAAAACCACTGCGGGGTCAACCATCCAATATTTAAGGGTATGTACGCCAGCTTTGCTGATATGATGTTTGGTAGTCAATTTTCTAATATTATCGCTTACGGCCATCCCCCACTCCGGGCTGTCTACTTTGGTAGCGATATTCACTATTTGCGGTTCTTCGTTATCTATAGAAACAGCGTAGTACAAGCCATCTTTATTTCTAAAATCTAAAGAGGGCGAGATATAAGCAGTAACGACTATAGTATCTGTATCTTTTAAACTGATGTTGTATTCGAGGTGTGGACTATTTCCCGTCGGTTTTACCCTTGCTGCTGTTACAGGCCACGGCGTAATGCCGGATAAGGTATTACCGTAATGAGGTATTATTTTCCATGTAATACCCTGCCCCGGTATTGCTTTATTATAATGTTCGCCTTCGACTGCTATAAAGCCATTGTATTGTGAGGTAGAAAGTACAGGATCGGGCTGGTTAGTTTTAGCACTATCCGGGTTAATCTCCGCAACCTCGGGCATTTTATCAACGTTGGGCTGCTGCCAATAGGTATAGCCAATATGCGTTTGATCCATCATGTGGCTCCATTTACCGTTGGCGAGGGTATCATTGTAATAGCGCGAAATTGCTTTGTCTTTGGCAAAAAGTTCCCTTACACGGGCGGCAGCAGCATTTGCAGCTGCATTTTTTTGCTTCAGGTAATACCTGTTTTTTGCCACCTCGAAATAAAGCTCATTTAAATTAGCACATGCCTGTACGGGATGCAATACTAATTCGTAGAAGGAGTCTTTGCACTTCGAATCAAGAACTGTGGCCAGTTTTTCGGCTTCATCTCTCAACTTATTGTAATCCCCTACCACTGTCGTAAATTCGTTATAGTTGGTTAAGCTATAGGTGTTCTCATCCAATAGCTCTGGCTTTCGTCGGCTATTATATTTCGTATATAAAGTCAATATTTTGGCAATTTCTTTGGCATGCGCTGCGCCGAATTGCTGCGTTGCCCATTCTTCGCTGTACTGCTGTAGTTTTTCAGCAGGCCATTTATCTGGGTTCCAGGCATAATCTAAAAAGAAACTGATGGGGAATTCCATTGGTTTCAGGTCGCCTACATTTACAACCCAAATCTGGCGGGCATTGTACTCATAAGCCAGGTGCATTTGCTCCCATGTTTTAGAAATAGGGTTTGTGTTGAGCCATTTGTAATTACGTGGGCCACCTACATAATCAAAGTGGTAGTAAATGCCATAGCCACCTTTGCGGGGCTTCTCTGTCAGGCTTGGCAATTTGCGAATATTGCCCCAGTTGTCATCGCACAACAACAAAGTAACATCATCGGGCACACGCATGCCTTTATCATAGTAGGACTGCACTTCTTTATATAATGCCCACATCTGTGGGGTTTGCGAAGCATCTTTCCCGGTAACATCAGTAATAATTTTACGCTGATCTTTTACAATGTTTTCCAGCAGGGCAATGTTGCTGCCCTCAGTCATGGGCATATCGCCATCGCCGCGCATACCAACGGTTACTATGGTTTCTTTGGTGCCCATGTTTTCGATTCCCTTTCGCCAAAAATCTTGTAATATCTCTTTGTTTTTCTCGTAGTTCCACTCCCCTTTGCCGTAGCGTTTCCATTCCTGTTGGGCGCGGTCCATGGGTTCGTGGTGAGAGGTTCCCATAACTACGCCATATTCGTCGGCCAGTACGGGATTTAATTTATCATCATCGTTAAAAGCGTTACCCCACATAGCAGGCCACAGGTAATTACCCTTAAGTCGCAGAATAAGCTCAAACATTTTCTCATACATCTTGTGATTCACACCACCGAATTTCTCTTTAGTCCAGCCCGAAAAAGCAGGTGCTTCATCATTAATAAAAATACCGCGATATTTTACAGCCGGTGTACCATCAGTATGCCTGCCGGGTAGTATGTATAAGTTTTTTTGTTCTTTAACCGGCACATCTGCCCACCAGTACCATGGCGAAATACCGATTTGGGCTGATACATCATATATACCGAAGATCGTCCCCCGCTTATCACTCCCGGTAATAACCAGTGCCTGATCTACACCGGGGAACGGTTTCTGTACTACTTGGATCAAATAGGTTTCCCATTTACCTGCGATATCAGTAACATTCAGCTTATTCTCTTTTACCAGTTGATCTATCTTAGGGTTTTTACCCAACGTACCGATCAATACAATCTGCTTCAATCCTTTTGTTTCGGTTACCAAGGCCGGGGCTGACCTGGTAACCGAACGCACATCGCCCATCAAACTGTTTATTGCCCGCTTTACACCGGGGTATTCATCATCCCCGGTATAAATCGGCGCCGCCTTATCATTGGCCGATAATGCAAAATACCCAATACCATTTTTATTCGCGACGTAAGATTGATGGCCCGGTGCCTGTGCATTAACCTGTAATGAACCGGCGACGGCAATGGCCAAAAGGAAAAAGATTTTAGTAAGCTTCATGCTTGTATAATTTAAAACGACACTACGCTTTGATAAGCTTTTTTAGGTTGAAGATTTTGGTCGAACAATAGCGGATAATTCTTTCTGCCCTTTACCGGGTATTCATCCAGCCAGGTATGTTTATCGGAGATATTCCAGAAGGTAACGCCCGAGATGACACTTTTATACTGGCGGAATACTTTGAACACCATTGCATATTGATCGGCTTGTTTTTCCTCTGCTTCGGGAGTATAAGTATCAGATTCACCCTCTCTTTTATCACGTCTGTTTTTCTCCCAGGGGTAAACGGACATATCCAGTTCTGTGATTTGTACTTTCAGACCGAGCGAGGAAAAACGTTCAATGGTAGCAATCAGATCTTTCTGTGTAGGTTCATCAAGCGACCAGTGTGCCTGCAAACCGACTGCATTTATTGGCACTTTGGCATCCACCAGTTTCTTTAACAATTTATAAACCCGTTCGCGCTTCTCAGGGCGCTCGGTATTGTAATCATTGTAAAATAAAACCGCTTTGGGATCAGCTTCATGTGCGTATTGAAAAGCTTTGAAGATGAAATCCTCGCCACAGATCTTGTACCATAGCGAGTTCCGAAGAAACTTTGTGCTGTCGTCATCAATGGCTTCGTTCACTACATCCCAGGCGTAAATTTTGCCTTTGTAGCGGTTAACTACGGTATAGATGTGATCCTTTAATCTCTTCAGCAATACTTCTTTTGTAACGAGATTTCCCTGCTGATCATAAAATAACCACTTCGGTGTTTGCTCGTGCCAGCATAAATTATGGCCACGAACACGTATGTTATGGGCCTGTGCAAAAGCTACGATCGAATCGGCATCTCTCCAGTTATAGCGGTTCTCTTCGGGATGGATCGGCCCCATTTTCATGGCATTCTCAGGTGTGATGCTGTTAAATTCTTTCAGGATCAAAGCTGATTCCTTCGGGTCTTTAATGTTATAAGGCGATACAGCTACCCCTATCGGGAAATATTTACTGTAATAATCCTTTAATCCTTTGGTGGGATTTGCTTGTTGCGCAACAGCATTAAATCCTACTGGCAACAGAATAATGAATAAAAGCCCTTTTAATGTTTTCATCAACAAAATTTTAATACCATATAAATGCCCGGCTAACGCCGGGCATTTAAAACTAATCAATTAATTTCCCCAAAACATCAGGGAACTATATCCGAAGACTTTTTAAATTATTGTTAGAAACCAGGATTTTGTGCAATTGGGGTTCCCTGCGTAACCAGGTTAATCTCTGTTTGCGGTATTGGCCTTAATGTCATAAAATCCTGAATATTTGGACCGGCTTCTGCATTATATTGTTTTACACGGCGCACTAATGATTGTGTACGGGTTAAATCCCACCATCTTAACGATTCGCCATATAGTTCGCGCACACGCTCATCCAGTATAAAATCAATATTGATCTGTGCCGGTGTAACCTGCATGTTAGTAACGGCATTGGCAGGCATGTTGGTAGTTCTGTAAGCAGCACGGGTTCTTAACACATTGATCATAGTTGCTGCAGTATTATTATCGTTCATCTTAAATGCAGCTTCGGCAGCAATCAGATAAATTTCAGAAAAACGTAACAGCACCACCGGGCGGGATGAAGGATCGTTCACACTCGGGCGGTTAGGATCGTCGAACTTTTTAACCGCAGGGAAAAATGTATTGGTTGTTGGCGCAGCATTGGTTCCTGTAGCGGTGGCAGCAATGCTTGGCGGCAACATAATAATACCTTTAAATGCTGCCCTTTTAGCTGCTCCCGGATCATAAGGCGGCATCCATATCGCTGTATCTGCAGCTACTGTTAGTGTACCTCTCGGCGTGGTAACGTTTGCTGTATTGGCAATCCAGGTTGTTTGGAAAGTGTTCCAGTAACGGAAATCATTAGTTTTATCAGCAAAAGCCACATTGTTCACATAATCAACATTAGGGCGTACGCGGAAAAACGGACGGCCATTTGGTATATCACGCGTCATCACACTGGCACCGCCTGTAGCTGGGTAATTAGCGTTTACAGTAGGATAATTTGGTCTGAAGAAATACGCCCAGCCGTTAATTTTACCTCCTGATGCTCCGGCTGTAAAATCGCCATATTTGGTATCGGTGCTGTGCTCAATGGCAAACAGGTCTTCTTTATTGGTTGCATCATTAGTAGGGTTATAGGCATCGGCATAATTCGCATACAGATCTACCCCATAAGTAGCCTTGTTAGCAATAAGCGTTTGGGCCGTAGTTAGCGCGTTCTGAAAATCTGTTGGCTGCGCAGCGCTTGACCAGCCACGTGTTAAGTATGCTTTTGAAAGCAGGAATAAAGCACTTGCCTTTGTAGCAGCATGGCCGGTAAACGGCGAACTGTTATCGCCCGGTTTGTTTTGAAGCTCTGTTGAAGCCTCAGTCAAATCTTTAATAATTTGTGCGTAAACATCGGCAATCGGCGCACGTGAATCAGTCAGCGTGGCCGAATTGATAAACGTGGTGTGCAATGGTACTGCCCCAAAAGTTTCTACCAGGTGAAAGTAGTAGAAGGCCCTTAAAAACTTGGCCTGGGCCAAATAAGCCGTACGTGTAGGCACATCAGAAAAGGCGGCCGGGCCGTATTGCAATACGCCGTTCAGGGTGTTAATATCCTGGTAAGCGATGCTGAATACACCACCCAATGCATTGTATACATCTGATATATTATTGGTGTAGTTTTTATAAGTGGCAAAATCAACCCCGCTGGCTGATGCACCACCACCTGCCAATGTTTCGTCTACCCCTAAATTGGTATAGTACAGAAAACCTTCTGTACCCCAGAGGTTACGTAAATCCGAATATACCCCTGTAATACCACCTATTACACCACCGGTAGATGCAAGCAAATCGGGCGTAATATTTGATTTGGGCTGCTGATCTAATACCTTTTTACAGCTGGATACACTTAGCGTGCCCAGCGCTGTAAACAGAATAGCTATTTTTTTATATGATTTCATGTCTCTTCTATCTTAATTATTGATGACTAAAACTTTGCATTTACACCTATTTGGAAAGTGCGGGCAGGCGGGTTGCTTAAGCCCACGGTAACTGCACGGCCCAAAGCATCTGTCGAGAAGCTTGAAGCACCTGCCAATTGGTTACCATAACCGTTTCCTTCCGGATCGATGCCAAGGTGATCTTTAACCAACGGCGAGTAAATGATGAACGGATTGGCGCAGGTTGCATAAATATGCAATGAGCTAAAGCCTGCCTTTTTGATTATTCTGCCTGGTACGGTATAACCAAAGTTGATGCTGCGCATTTTAATAAATGAACCATCGCGGTATTGTAAAGTAGAGGCATACATAGGCCCGCTTAAATTAGCATCAGGGCGAGGGAAATCATTAGTTGGGTTAGCTGGTGTCCAGTAGTTTACCTTAACCTGGTTTACACGGCCCTGGTTAAAGAATGGGTAACCGGCAGAGCCTGCATCAGCACCAAGGTAGGTAACTGCCACTTTTTGCCCCATACGTGCAAATGCTACGAAAGACAGGTCGAAGTTTTTATAGGTAAATTTATTGGTGAAGCCCGCAGTATACTTAGGCGCATAGTTGCCCAGTATTTGCAAATCACTTGAGTTAATTTTACCATCACCATTTACGTCCTGCACTTTAACCTGGCCTGGTTTCTCGCCATAAACAGCCGCTTGCGCTGCTTCATTGGTTTGCCAGATACCTATTTTCTTATAGTCATAAATTACGTTAAATGGCTGCCCAACAAACCAACCGTTAGTTACGTCGGCTTGCAAGTTATCATGTAATGATACGATCGAGCTTCTGGCAAATGCAATGTTGAAATCACTTGTCCAGCCAAAACCACCTGCGTTTCTGATGTTGATACTGCTTAACGAAATTTCTAAGCCCTGGCCTTTTGAGTTACCGGCGTTAACCGTTGTAGAACCGGCACCATTACTTGGCGGCAATGATTCTACCTGTAAAATATCGTATGTTTTTTGTTTGTAAACATCAACTGAACCGGTCAATCGGCTGTTAAACAAACCGAAATCAACACCCAGGTTATAGTTATTGGTATGTTCAAATTTTAATGAACTGGCCAGGTTAGTTACCAGGTAGCCGTTTTGGCCGGTTGAGCCAAAGTTGTAAGCATTGCTGCTCAGGTTACCCAAAATTTGATAAGGGGCAACGTTCTGATCGGCAGTTACACCATAACCTGCTCTTAATTTCAAGGAGTTTACGAAGGTTAAGCTCTTCATAAATTTTTCCTGGTCGATGTTCCATCCCAGAGCAAACGCCGGATAGGTGTAATACTGATGTTTAGGGTCTAACACTGATGAACCATCACTGCGCACAGTAGCTGTTAGCAGGTATTTACCTTCAAATGCATAGTTTACACGTGCCATATAAGAGATTAAACCTCTGTCGGCATAAGTTGGCTGGTTGGTAGATGAAAAGTTAACCTGGTTAGCCAGGAAAAGGTTATAACTCTGGATATAATCGGCCGGCGAACCTGTTCCGTAAACCTGTAAACCCTGGCTATGATCCTTTTCTGTACTGTATAAACCGGTAAAGGTAATGTGGTGTTTCTGACCGAATGTTTTATCGTAAGTCAGGATGTTTTCAAGCAACCAGGTATAGTTTTCAGAATTGGCAACACTCTCAGAGGTTTGTGTTGGCGAAGTTGCTGTATTATACAAAGTACTTACCGGCAAATAGTTATTGCCCTGGTTTTGGCCATACGTTAAAGCCGCATTAAAACGGTATTTTAAACCATCAATAATTTTAACCTCACCATATATGGTGTTAAAAGAGTATAATTTTCTGTTGAGGTTCTGGATATATTGATTGCGGATAGTTAAAGGGTTAATACGGTTTGGCTGATCAACCGAACCCGTCATCGGGAACACATTAATTGAGCCATCGGCATTATACGGAGATGTTAGCGGGCTTATAGCTACCGTATTATATAATGGAGATAAATTTGCACCATTAGTATGTGTTAGCGTTTGGAAAGTGGTTACACCAACTTTAATACGATCACTAATAGTGTGGTCAATTGCAGCACGTAATGACCCGCGGTCGAAATCCTGACCATATTGGATACCCTCTTCTTTATGATACCCTGTGCTGATTGCAAATTGAGTTGACTCATTACCACCAGATATATTTAGTTGATGATCTGTAGTAAAACCGGTTCTGTAAATCAGTTTTTGCCAGTCTGTACTGGTACCGTTTGCAATACCTGCAAGTTCGGCAGTGGTAAACGGATAAGCTGTACTATTAGGTGAGCTTCCGGTGTTACCGGCAATAGATTGATTTTTAAAGTCGGTGTATTGCGCACCATTCATAACAGGATACTCATCAGTAATATGGCTTACTCCGTAATAACCGTCATAGCTTACTACTGCTTTACCTGTACGGCCTCGTTTAGTGGTGATGATAATTACACCACCTGATGCCCTTGAACCATAAATGGCCGCAGCTGATGCATCTTTTAAAACATCGATGCTGGCAATATCATCCTGATTAATATCGTTTAAAGTACCGCCAATAAACGGGATACCATCTACAACAAACAATGGTCCGTTTTGGTTATTGGCATTGCTGTTAGATGTTGCAAACGAACGCTCGCCACGTAAACGTATCTGGCTTACTGCACCCGGTGCGCTGCTGGTACTGGTAATATCCAAACCTGCAATACGCCCTTTAAGCTGATCGCCTACGTTTGACGCAGGCACCTCCTGTAAACTTGCAGAATTGATAGAAGCTACCGAACCGGTAACATCTTTTTTGCGTTGGGTACCATATCCAACAACCACTACATCATTTAAGCTGCGGCTGCTTTGCGATAATTTAACCTGCAAATTGGCGCTCTGGCCATTAACCGGCACCTCCTGATCTACATAACCTATATAGGTTATTAATAAGGCTGTTTCTGTATTAGGAACATTGATAGAGAATTTACCGTTGGCATCTGTACTGGTAGTAAGCCTACCCGACTTCAATTTTACAGTAGAACCAATAAGCGGGTTGTTTTTCTCGTCCAATACCGTCCCGGTTATTTTCCTGGACTGGGCATAGAGTGATAATGAAAACAAACTCATACTTATCAGTATAAGCATTGCTTTCAAGCAGTTTTTGAGTAATTGTCTTTTCATAATTTATAGTTTGGGTTTAGAGGCGTTATTTTTTCATCATTTGGTGGGGGCCAAATAGCAGACCATGCAAACAATCCTTGTTTTAGGCATGGGGTACTATCTATCAAGTAACTTTTTTCATGAGCTCTTCAATTTAGTTTCGGTATTACCCGGTTTATAAGGATGCCGAAATAGCTTCGGGCAAATAATTGGTATTCTGTGTAATTGGTTAATGTAAAACTATCATAAAATACAATCGATTGCATAAACAAAATACGATTTATGAATAATTCTTATAAATCGCATTTTAGGTCGATATAATTTTATTTATATCAAGATTTTATTTGATTATTATTAATAAAATGAATTATAAATGAAAATATACCAACAAAAATACCATCATAAAAACAGTCATTTTAACTAATACAAGGAGTGTATATGCTAAGTTTTGGTATTTCCATTACACAAGCATGTTTACATTAACTTAGCGTAATAAATACACTTATCGAACTCTGAGAAAGGGAGTTATAATTGTCAGAAAAACACTAATATTTTCTCATTATTCAAGCAGTTCAAAGGCAAACCACTGCTCAAATACAGGTACGGTTATGCACTTATGGTGCATAGCCGTACAATATTTAAGAAAGTAATATTATTTTACTGAGCTGGTGACGTTTGGGTTTGATGTTGCCGGATATAAGTAGCAGCATCAACCATGGTAGTAACCCAAATGTCTTTTTGATTTTGCTTGAGGAAATGCAGCAGTTTGCTGTGGTCGCTTAAACCAACATTAAGGTTATGCCCTCCGCCAACGCCATGAAAAAGGAATACCAGTAGCGTATGTGTATTCATGGCTTTTTTCACCAGATCAATCATATAATCAGCATTTTGGCCGTTGATCGCGTAGCATTGCACGTTATCAAGATTTACTTCGTTTATCTTTTGTAAGCCAGGCATCACACCCCGTGCAGCCACAAAATCTTTCTTTAAGTAATTATAGAAAAGTGTATCCCCTATTTTTGTATCACCGCATGGGTAGGCAAAAGTTCTTTTATCCTTGCCATCAATAGCTTTTAATAAAGTGTTGTTGATCCGCGCCTCACTTACAGCACGTGCAACGGTATATTTACTCAAATCTGTAGCCGGGGTAACAAATCCTCGACCGGGTAAACTGCCATCGCATGGATGATACAGGGTATGGTTGCCTAACTCGTGCCCGTGTTTGGCTGCCAATCGCCAATCCTCTATTCTGTTATTTACTACTGGTGATGAACCGATTAAGTAGAAAGTACCTTTAAACTTCATCGAATCTAATGCTGGTACCACATTATCAAGGTCGATATCGATTGCATCATCATACGTTAGTACTACTGCGCATTGCTTATTATTCCAGGTATTGGCATTCTGCGCCTTTACAGTTATAACACTAAATACAATTAATAACGATAACAGGTACTTACAATTCATTTTGTTGATGGTTAAAAAAACTAAGATAATTAATGTGCCGAAGAAGCATTATGGTTAATCAATTGATCGGACCATTGAATAAAATATTTCATATTTGGGGCATCGGTATGGCCGCCATCGTGCTGCCGCCAGGCCAATTCGCCGCCTATTGGGCCAACATTAATAGCCGGCATTTTTTCTGTATAATAATCACTTGATACACCCAGGTCCCTTGCACCCAGCAATTTAAAAACCGGACCAGCTGCAACGGCGGCCATATAACTCCCCTGCTGATCCAGCCATTTGGCATCACCCTGTGCCGGGTCGCCGTAGCTGATGAAGGTTAATCGCGGCGCACATAAAGCAATGAGCTCATGTGCATCAACCGGCAGATCTTTAGCCGTTTTGCTACCAAATGTAGCTTCAGCCGCGCCATATTTCATAAAGTTACCGGCCATCCAGTAGTATTCGCCGCCGGTAAGGCTCTCAACAGCCTCGCCAAAATTACGGCGGTGAAGCTTGGCACCGCCTTCGCCCGATGAACCGATTAAGCCCATGGCAAACCTCGACTCAAAAGCTAAAGTCACTAAAGCGGCTTTACCATAACGCGAAACACCTTCTATACCAACATGTTTGCTATCTACACTGGGGTCAGTTTCTAAATAATCCAGGCCACGCGCTGCTCCCCAGGCCCAGGCACGTAATGCACCCCAATCATCAGGTTTGCGGGGCTGGCCTTTGTTTACTAAACCAATAATTCCCCGTGTTAAACCAGCTCCATTGTCAGCCTGGATACTTGCCGGGTCTATCATTACATAGCCCCAACCATCGGCAATTAGTTGTTGTGTTGATGGCGGATCGCCGGCTGGCCTCGGTGCACCAAATACCGGTACTTGTGAAGCAATAGGTTGATAAGCAGGATATTGTTCGAAGATAGACTTCAATTCGGGATCAGTCTGAATCAATAGCTTCTTCATGGCATTATTGATCTTCTCTAAATCCTCGGGACTGGGTTGTGCTGGTGTAGGTAATACATTACGGCCAAACATCATGAGCACAGGAACCGGCCCTTTAGCATTGGCAGGTAGTACCAGCGTCATTTTAATATCTACATCAATAAGCGGACAGGCTGAATTATCTACGTGACCGATTAACTGTTTGGCGATAACCGGGGTAAAGCCAACATATTCTTTATCAACTACCTTAACCGTCCAGGTTACTTTAGGTACATTTTTAGGGATGCGGCCGTAAACCTCGCGCTCCATATCTTCCACAATTTCGGGACGTCGCTGTTTCCACCACATTTCGGGTGTGGTTACTTTTTTGCCGTTTTTCAATGTTAATACTTCCGGCAATTCAGGGTAAGGGTTTGCTAAAGCTTCATCATAATTAGCATGGTTTGGGGCGGTATTATCACCGCTCGGCCCCGGCCTCAGGGATTTAATACCCAACTGGTTCATCATATTCTGATGATCCTGTTCGGCAGTAAAAGTAACCGGCGACGGGTTTTGCGCCACAGTTTGCAGCGCTAATCCTGATAAAACGAGTGTAAATAAATACCTCATAAATTATAAATCTTATTGAATATCAGTTGTAAACGGCGATGCAGGCAGGCCTTCTTTATTGTATAAGTTAGCACCTTCGGGATTATCGGCCCAGGCATATCTTACATATAGCGGATCAATTACATCGTCATTCCATACCACTACGGTATTGCCTTCGATACGGGCTCTTGCCCAAACGTACTTTTTATCTTTTCCGGCAATGGCAAAATATTGAAGTTCATCACCATCTTTTGCAACTAAACCGCTGCCGATATTATTGAAAGTGAGCAAAATTTTATTACCATCAATTTTTGCTGATTGATAAATGGGACCTGAGGAAACTATGTTCTGATCATGATAAGCCAGTTTTTCGGCAGCCAATGCCAGCCTTTCTCCGACCGGCTTTTTGCTGAGCGGGTGAATATCATTCCACTCCCCCGCATCGATAGCCACAGCCATCCCCGTATTGGGCACCGAAAGTGCTTTGAGCTGACTCTCACGCAACTCTGCCCACTGGCTTTCTGAAGGCGAATATTGCACTTCCATAAAATTGGGCAGCTGCGCATAAATAAACGGCAGGTTAGGATTATCCCATTTGCTGCGCCAGTTATTAATTAGGGCCGGCAGCAGATATTGATATGTCCCGGGCTTACCGGCGTTAGATTCGCCCTGGTACCACACAAAACCTTTAACGTTATAATTAATTACAGGCGCCACCATGGTGTTATACAAACCTGTGGGTTCATTTTGCGCAGAGAAATTATTGTTCGAGCCATCCCATACCTGTGGTGTAAAAACTTCACCAACTTTGTATTGCCAGTCACCACGCAAGTCGATCTTTTGATCACCAACTACCAGGTTATAAGGCTTATCAGGAACAAAACCACCTTTACCTACCGTATTAACAACCTTTACAACAATAATATTCTTACCCGCTTTAAGCAAACCTTGCGGCACCTCGTACCGGCGTGGCGGGTATTGATAGGTGATTTGCCCTACCATAACACCATTCACATAAGTCTGATCGGCATCTACAATACGGCCCATGAATAATTTGGCTGATTTACCTACCATTGAAGCAGGTAGATCAATTTCTTTACGGAACCAAACTGTACCATTCAACCCTTTAACACCCTGGTCAGCCCAATATCCCGGCAGCCAGAACTGATGCCAGCCCTGCGGAACATAAGTGGTATCGAACCAGGTTTTAGACCCGGTTAAGCCTTTATCTGTTTCTGCTTTCTTTGCCGGGGCAGGTTTCTTAGCAAGCAATTTGCTTATATAAGCCGTATCCTTAAAACTGGCAAGCTTAGACTGATACTCGGGAAATTGCTTTAACCCTTCTTCACTTATCCAAGCCTCAATTGGCGTACCGCCTACACTTGAGTTAATGATGCCAATAGGTACATGATATTTTAAATAGATCTGCCGGGCGAAGAAATAAGAAGCAGCTCCAAAGTCGAGAACATTAGTCGGAGTAGCTACCTTCCATTCGCTTGGAGGTAAGTCGTCATGTAGTTTCGTAACATCAGAAACAGTAGGGATAAAAAAGTTCCTGATCTCAGGATAATTGGCACTGGCAATATCATCAGGATACTTCTCTTTAACACGCTCCATCGGGATCACCATATTTGACTGGCCTGCGCAAAACCAAACATCGCCAATTAAAATATTATTGATAGAGAGATGGTTCGCGGCTGATATTTCCATCGTATATGGACCACCGGCCTTCATAGCCGGAAATATGATAGTCCATTTGCCCTCATTCCCCGTAACGGTCTTCCCTGTTTTATGATTGAATTTTATTTCGACCTTCTCACCCACGTTTGCCCAGCCCCAGAGCTTAATTCTGGCATCGCGCTGCAATACCATATTATCGCTTACCAGTTTGGGCAGGCGCACATCTGCATAAACAAATGGCATGCTGAGCAGAAAAATCACCAGAACAACTGCGTAGAACCTGAAATAAAATTTCATGAAGAATAATTAATAATTGGTTGCGGACATTAAGGCCAGCCCGTTGAAACAAATATGAATTAAATTTCAATAAAAAGCAATCGATTGCACAAATAGTAATGGATATTTTACGTATGCAAAATACCATCTAAATTTAACTGGATTTTGTGGCTATGAGATTACCCCTGCTGAGACAGAGATTTACCTAAATTCTACCCCTTATTAACGCCATTGCAAGTTGCACAGACAGTAGTGTTCCCCTAAATTAGGGGAAGGCAATGACAGTGCTACTACATCTAACTTTAATAAGGGGGTAGACTTTCGCCTCAGCGGGGTCTCTCGGAGAGGACCCTGCGTATGAGGACAGGTCTACGACAGTAAATAAATACCATAAAGCAGAACGCAGGGTCCTCTCCGAGAAACCCTGCTGAGACAGAGATTTACCTAAATTCTACCCCTTATTAACGCCATTGCGAGTTGCACAGACAGTGGTGTTCCCCTAAATTAGGGGAAGGCAGTGACAGTGCTACTACATCTAACTTTAATAAGGGGTAGACAGAAGTGCTTAGACTCCCTAATAAGATGTAATACTACCTCACAGTACGATCAAGGATATTCATGACCAATTCCTTGTAACTACGGCCAATGGGTAATTGCTTAGCCCCTATCTCCATTGTGGTACTGGTAAAGGCATCAATCTTCTCTTTGGCCACCAGGAACGAACGATGAATACGCAGAAAATCAGCTTTGGGGAGCTGTTCTTCTATTTGGCCCAGCTGGAATTTGGTGGTTACCGTTTTATCGGGTGTAAAAATGCGCACGTATTCTTTCAGGCTTTCGATATACAGAATATCATTGAAGTAGATCTTCACCTTCTTTTTCCCGGTGTTTACAAACATGTAATTGGTATCACTCGGGATAAAAACCGGAGAAACCGCAGCCTTTGCCGAGGTTAACATCTTCAATTTATTAATGGCCCGCAGAAAACGACTAAATTCGATGGGTTTAAGCAGATAATCTACAATATTAAGATCGTAGCCCTGCAAGGCATACTCATGATAAGCGGTAGTGATAATAATATGCGGCGGATTTTTTAGCGTTTGGATAAACTCCAGTCCTTTTAGTTTGGGCAGGTTAATATCGAGGAAGATCAGATCCACATCGTTCGACCTCAGGTCGTCTAATGCACTCAGGGCATCGCCATACGTTTTTTTGAGTGTCAGGAATGGGATATCAGCAATATAGTCCTGCAGTATTTCGGCTGCAAGGGGTTCATCCTCAATAATGATACAATTATATTGTTGCATGGCTGTTTAGGTTTACCTCCAGGTTTACATTAAAACTATCCGACAAGTTATCCAGTTTCAGCGAGAAATCATGGTACATTAATTCTAATTGGCGGCGTACGTTGCTGAGCCCTATTTTCTCTGTTATTTCGTTTTCGCCTTTATAATCCTGCGTGTTGTATACGGCAAAATTTAAACGGCCGGCTTTAAGGCCCAGCTTAATTTCTATAAAGGTGTTGCCTGTAGTTTCGTTAAGGCCATGTTTAAAAGCATTTTCTACAAACGGCAACAGAATGAGCGGCGTAATGCGCTGTTCTTTATCATCAATCTCCCTGCCAAATGAAATTTTGAGGCGGTTATTATATCTTATCCTTTCCAGTTCAACATAATCTTCCAGTATGCGTATTTCTTCGGCAATGGTAATCCACTCCTTGCCCGATTCGTACAGCATAAAGCGAAGCAGTTTCGAAAGCTTCATAACCACATCAGGCGTTTGGTCTGATTTTTTACGGGCGAGGCCATAAATGTTATTCAGCGTATTGAACAAAAAGTGCGGGTTGATCTGATTTTTCAGAAACTTAAGCTCAGTCTCCAGCTTATCCTTCACCAGATGCTTCTCTGTTCTGAGGTGACCGATCTGCATCCTCAGCAATGTTAAGGATACTGCCAGTGCAGCCACGTAGCCAATATCAATCAAAGCCGACAACCAAAGCGTAATGCCAAAATTATCAGAAAAAACATACTTTGTAGTTGGGTACAACAGCGGGTTAACGATATAATAGCGCCCCAGGCGATAAATAAATATGGAAATAATAACTGCTAAAATAACCTTGACAGCAACCTTAACAGTACTCTCCCTCTTTCTAAGCAGATCGTTGATCGAATACTGCATCACATAATAAGATAGGGTCATTTTTGCCGGCAGTACGGCAAGGCTGAATATAATTGCCAACTTCCAAACGTGCCACATTTTATTGGCCGCAAACATGTCGTGGATCCATGCGTACTCAAACCAGGCACCCTGCATACAGCAGACAAACCAAAACAATAAATGCCTGTAAAACTTACTCTTCACTATTTAAAGGTCGCTATTATTTGGCCAAAAAATCAATATTGCCATCAAAGGTGCTTTAAAGTATACCAATGGCGCTTTAACGTGTACGATTGTTAAACGCATTTAGTTATCGGCCGTACGTAGCTCACAGCGGTACCTATATAGGTTTAATTATAATATGGCTGTGTTAGCATTAATATTTGCCTGTCACAATTTTTCATTTAGCGATGAATTAGTTGAGTCATTAAGTCAGATAATCCATACAGGTTTCGCGAGGGAGCCTGTATGGGTAATTAAATCAACCTCAAAAAATCTAACACAACAATTTAATATGGATATCCAAACTCATTATCAATTTGCAGAAAGAATAAATAATAATAAAGGCTTTATACTGGTGGTTATCGTAAGCTGGCTTATTGCAGGTACATTAGATGCCCTGGCAGCCACATTTATACTGGGTAAAGGCAACTGGGCTGGTGTGTTTAAATTTGTAGCAAGCGCACTGTATGGTAAAGATGCTTTTACCGGCGGCACTACAATAGCCGTACAGGGCTTAATTATGCATTATATAATAGCCTTATCATTTACCCTGGTTTACTTTTTCAGCTACCCTTACATTAGTTTCCTGCACAAAAGCGTGGCCTTAAATGCAGTTATATATGGTACCTTTGTATTTATTATCATGACCTTTTGCGTGGTGCCGTTAAGTAAAATAGGCTGGAGACCTTTTCAACCTGTGCCTGCGCTTGTAAACCTCATTATCCTTATCATTTGTATTGCCTTGCCAATAACCTATATTGCTTCGAAGTACTATGCTAAGCCAACGGTATACGAAAACCAATTGTAATGAAAAAGATAATCATCCTTCTGTTTTTGCTGTGCGAAACAGCAGGCGCAAGCTCCCGGGAACAGAAAGCTATTAAGAACGCCATTAGCAATGACAACGGCTTTGTTGTGTGCGAACTCTTTACTTCAGAGGGATGCTCAAGCTGTCCATCAGCAGAGGCGCTGCTCAAGAAGCTTGATCAGGAATATGCGGGCACCAATGTTTACCTGCTCGAATTTCATGTAGACTACTGGGATAAGTTAGGGTGGAAAGATAAATACAGCAGCCCGGCGTTCAGTAAAAGGCAGTATGCCTATAATACAGCTTTAAAGGTACAAGCCTATACCCCGCAAATGGTTATCAATGGTAAACAGGAGATGATTGGGTCTGAAGCTGATAAAATACATACAGCTATAAACCAAGCCACTAAGAACAGCAAAAGAAAAACCAACATCGAATACACCGTATCCGCCAAAAACGGTGAAGCCGAATTGACATACAAAGCCATTTCTTTCGACAAAAAAGATGTAATTAATGTGGCCCTTGTGCAGAAAGAAGAAGTGAGCGAGATAAAGGCGGGCGAAAACAAGGGCCGCACTTTACAACATATAGATATTGTACGGCAGTTTGTTACTGCGCCTATCAGCAACTCATCGGGCAAAATTAATATGGAGATACCTGCCGATTTAAGGAACAAGGCCCTGAAACTGATTGTTTACACCCAGAATGCTAAAAATCTAAATATCACCTCGGCCACCGCATTAAACATTGGCGAAACCATGTAAACACACATCCCACATATAATTACACCAAAGCCCTGCCGGTATAAACCGGCGGGGCTTTAAATTTTTCAGATCAGTCTTTCCAATGCAATCCCCATTGTTGTAATTGTTTGATAATTTGCAGTAAAGCACGGCTTTTAGTAGTTAAAGAATAACTAACCTGTACAGGTACAACATCGCCCACTACTTGTTTTTCAATAAATTTTTCGGCCTCCAGCTCACGCAGGCGCTGGGTAAGCATGTGATCTGATGCCGTTGGGAATGCGGCCTTTATTTTATTAACCTGGTTTACCCCCTGCGAAATATCATAGAGGATCATCATTTTCCAGCGGGTGCTTATGGTACGCAGCACATCGTTTACTTCGGTGGTATTTTCCAGTACCCTCAGATGGTTATTGGTTACATTGTTCTTTAAAATGGTAGCCATCGGTATAATATTAATTAGTGTTTCTGAATTTTATTAATCTCTACAGTATGCTTACAAGTTTGATTAGCATAAATTCTACCCCTTATCATCGTTTCTTGCAAAAGGCAAAAACTGTGGTCTTCCCCTAAATTTAGGGGAATGCAGTGACAGTACTACACCACCAGCTTTAATAAGGTGTAAACCGCTGTATATGCTTGTCCATACTATTAATTTGAGGTATGGAGGCGGATTCGAACCGCCGTAAAAGGTTTTGCAGACCCCCGCCTAACCACTCGGCCACCCTACCCTATAATGAAATGCTATACCATAATTTTTTGCATAGCATTCCCCTCAATAGCTATTTTCTGCTTTAGCTGCTGTCCCGGTGCTCTTTGTATGGAGCTTTGGCAGATAAACTGCTATCGGAAATAATAGATTATTTTATGCCGATCGTTTATTAGATAAATACTTGTTCGACTGATAAACTGCCTCTGTAATATAATTCAGCGGCAAGCCTGTTAATATATCCTCGTTAGCATGCGCAAACGCCACCTGGCGCAAACTATCTAAAACATAAACCGATGGCAACGGCACGTTTTGATCTACCCCTGCATAACGGTTCCATGCAGGGCTGCTATCGGCATAAATACCTAACAGCTCAGATAGTTCATATTTTGAGTCGATATAATACTGAAGCGATAAGCTGTGGTCCCACAGGGCTTGTTTTATATCATCCTCGTTATCTGTAACCACCAGCAGGTTACCGTAATGATATTGAATTTGCTGCAATTGGGTATTTAATTGTTTTAAATGCGCAATGCTGCTTGCGCCCCACTGGCTCGAATAAAAATAGAGCACCAGTGGCTTTTTGGTATAAGAAAATGCAATGCCCGATTGATTATAAACGTTTTCATCAAAGTACGGGTGCAGCTTATTCTTGGTTTGGCTTAAGCCATTGATAAAATCGCCGGGTTTTGCAGGCTTTAATTTGGTATAGGTTTGCATGTTGTATTCAAGCTCGGTGATAAGTTCAAGCGTATCAAATGCCGGGAATTTCAGATTATTATTAAGCATAATTTTAAGATTTAAATGTTATTGAATGTTTTAAGAATTGATAAGGTAGGTTCTTAGCAACAACAATAACTTAAACCGTAAACAGCTTTATAATAAATGGACTGAATGAATAGATATACCTGTTTAAACGAAGACATTGGATTGTGATATAAATGATTGCGTAAATGAACTGCGGGCGCTGGTGGCCTCTTCTCCTATCTAATTAACAACAACACATACAACAGCTACAGGTAAAGCTGCTTAATGATTTTTGGTATGTTGTGCTAATTAATTTCATCATTTTATCTGGTGATCACTACCGGCTGCCTGACATCCAATATGGTGATCTTTTCTTTGTATGAAACAAAATTAAAAATAATCTACCAAATTAGTAGTCTTTTTTTGAAAATATTTTCAGACCCTCTTATCGCGTTTAATGCAATGACTTTTAGGTTAGAAAATAAATACTTTTAGGTCTGCAAAAGTGGAACGGACACATGTTTAAACATCATTTTAATTAACTCATATTCAGATAATTAAGAATAATATTTTTGAATTTAATGACTTTTAGGTTTGTAACATAGAACAGGTGGAAAGTTCCACCCCCATTCCATGACAAGCCAGGGTGCAGCAACAAAAAAGCCGGAAGATTATCTTCCGGCTTTCATGGCTAAATAGCCTGCTTTAGTAAGTTTTGCTGGATCATTTCTGATACTTCGAAGAAAGTGACGAGCTTTTCATGCTCAATGCCAAACTCCGCTACTTCGTTTATTTTCTCCACGCTGCGTTCAATGTGCGGGATTGATGATACCGCATCGGGCGATAAATGAATGTAATGTTCGCGCCTGTCGGCAGGGTTACGCTCAATGTAAATCAGCTTTCTTTGCTCCAGGTAAGATATAATACTTACCACACGCGATTTATCAACCTGTAATAGCTCCGCCAACTGGTTTTGGGTTATCGGCCGTTCCTGTATGGCAAGCATCAGCAAGGCCTCGAAATGATGGTCGAGTTCAAAGGCAGATAATTCTTTGGTCAGCATCTTTTTATAAAGATTGTTGATCTGCCTTAAGCTTCGTGAAATTAATTGAACTTGTTTCATAACGTTATATTTAAGGGGTATTAAATCCACTTCTGTTAAGCCTACCGTGCTTTTCCCGGTCGGCTTTATTTTCGCGATGCGATTGCTCTATCTCATATTCCAGCTCGGCATCAATATTTTGCTCTTCTACCTTCTTGGCTTTCTCCAGCAATTCTTCATGGTGTGCCTGTAGCCAATCCAGCTGCTTTTTACCATACGAGAACTTGGTGAACAACACAAACAGCACAGGCACAATAAATATCGATATGGTTGATGATGCAATCATCCCACCCAACACGGTAACACCAATAGTATTACGCGATGCAGCACCCGCACCTGTAGCCAGGGCCAATGGCAATACACCTAATATGAAGGCAAGTGATGTCATGATAATCGGTCGCAAACGCAGCTTCACAGCCTCGAGGGTCGATTTGATAAGCTCTTCTCCCCTGTCTACACGTAATTTGGCAAATTCCACAATCAGGATGGCGTTTTTGGCTGAGAGACCGATCAAAGTAATCAAACCAATCTGTGCATACACGTTGTTAGTTAATGTAGGCACGCAGGTCAACGCAAGGATAGCACCGAAGGCACTGATAGGTACCGCCAGCATTACAGAGAATGGTACAGACCAGCTCTCGTACAGTGCAGCCAGGAACAGGAACACAAACAGGATACTGAACATAAAGATGTATACTGTTGTAGAACCTGCCTTGATTTCTTCGTAACTAAGTCCCGAAAACTCGATGGTATAGCCTCGCGGTAAAACACGTGCGGCCAGTTTTCTTAATTCTTCCAAACTTTGCCCGCTGCTATAGCCCGGCGGGATAGCGCCATCAACTTCGGCCGAACGGAAAATGTTGAAGTGCGAGATGAGCGGTGCGGTAGAAATTGCCTTGTAACTGATCAACGTACTTAACGGCACCATATTACCAACCGAGTTACGTACATAATACTTGTTCATATCGCCAATAACTGCGCGATAAGTAGTATCAGCCTGGATAACGGTGTGGTAGGTACGGTTATAAAGCGTAAAGTTATTTACAAACGAGCTACCCATGTACGATTGCATGGTACTAAATACATCAGATATATTTACCCCCATCTTTTCGCATTTGTCACGGTCAACCGTCAATTGATAACTTGGGGTATGAGCCGAAAAATAACTGAATGAAGTTGAAATAGCAGGTACTTTATGCGCTTCGGCCACAAAGTTTTGTACTACCTTTTCAAAGGCGTGGATATCATCGCTCGAGTTACCCTGCTCAATCTGCATACTGAAACCTGCGGCCAAACCAATACCCCTGATAGGCGGCGGTTGGATAACCACAATGTTGGCATTCTTGATACCGGCTTTAGCAAAGCGGACTTTGAGCGCCTTGGTAATACCCTCAATCTGGGTGGCCGGTGTGGTACGCTGATCCCATGGGGTAAGCATACAGAACATGGAGCCGTTGTTAGAGTTAGCACCACCGTTCAGAATGTTGAAACCAGATATCGCCGTATAATGTAATATGCCCGGTGTCTTGGTTACAATCTTCATCATCTTGGTCATCACGTTAACCGATTGTGTAGTTGATGATGCCTCTGGTAACTGATACGTAATATATAAACGCCCGCCATCTTCAGACGGCACAAAGCCCGATGGTTTAAGCCTGAATAAAAGCCAGGTACCAATACAAATCAATAATAACAACAGTACAATATAACGTGCCCCCTTAATGCTCCGGCGAACGCCGTTGGTATACCTGAAGGTTATTTTATCAAAGATCCTGTTGAAATGGAAAAAGAACTTATCGAACCAGTTTTTGGATGTTTCATGATGGCTCGGCCTTAATAATAAGGTACACAAGGCCGGGGTTAATGACAGCGCAATAAATGCCGATACCACAACCGATATAGCAATGGTAATTGCAAACTGCTGGTACAACCTGCCCACAATACCCGGTATAAAGCCTACCGGCACAAACACAGATGCCAGGATCAACGCAATAGCCACTACCGGCGCCGAAATCTCTTTCATGGCATGGTAGGTAGCCTCCTTGGGCGACATGTGCTGCTCATCGATATAATGTTGCACGGCCTCTACCACAATAATAGCATCATCCACCACAATACCAATGGCCAGTACGAAACCGAACATGGTTAAGGTATTGATGGTAAATCCAAGTGGTATAAAGAAGCAGAATGTTGCCAGGATAGATACCGGGATGGCAAAGATCGGGATCAGGGTTGATCGCCAGTTTTGCAGGAACAGGAATACCACAATGGCAACCAGCCCTAATGCTTTTAACAGCGTCCCAATTACCTCATCCATTGAAACCTTGATGATGGTTACAGACTCGTAAGGCACAGAGTAATCAACATCAGCTGGGAAAGCCGTTTTTAATTTCTTTAACTCTGCGTATACGTTTTCGGCTGTTTGCAAGGCATTACTGCCCGGCGATTGATAAACCTGTATGGTTGAACAACGGTTACCATCAACAAACGCGTTGCTGGAGAAGGTAAACTTGCCCAGCTCAACCCGCGCTACATCTTTCAGATAAACTAACTGGCCCGTAGCAGGTATAGTACGCACTATAATTTTCTCGTAGTCTGATACCTTGCTCAGCATCCCGTTTACCAGGATCCCGGTTTCGTAGGTCTGCGAGTTTTGCTGCGGCGGTGCACCAACAGATCCGGCTGCCACGTATACGTTTTGGCCGTTCAGTGCGGCACTAACATCGCCCGGCGTTAAACCATACGAGGCCATTTTATCCGGATTCATCCAGATCCGCATACTGAAAACGTCGGTACGGGCACTTACGTCGCCCACGCCGGGTACACGTAGTATGGCATCCTTAATAAACGTATTGGTGTAGTTATCGAGGAAAGTAATGTTGTGCGATTTTTTCGGCGAGTAAATAGCAATCAGCATTAACTGATCGGGGTTACTGGCACGCACCGTTAAACCCAGCTTACTTACCACCGACGGTAATAACGGCGAGGCAATACCCACCCGGTTTTGCACATTAAGCGCAGCCACTTGTACGTTAGTACCTATTTTAAAGGTAACACGGATCCCCACACCACCGCTGTTGGTGTTGGTACTTTGCATGTACTCCATGCCGGGCGTACCATTTACCTGTTCCTCAATGGGTATGGCAACGGTTTGCTCAACCGTTTCGGCATCGGCACCGGTGTACGATCCGTTTACGGAAACACTCGGTGGGGATATATTAGGATATTGATCGACCGCAAGGTTGAAAAGACAGATTAATCCCGAGATCATTAATACAACAGATATAACGATCGCAGTTACCGGTCTTTTGATAAAAGTATTCGCTATCATGCTTAACCCTGTTTACTTAATTCACGTGATTTTTGTATTTCGTACTCCAGTTCAGGATCGATATTTTGTGCCTCTACCTTTTTGGCTTTGGCTATTAATTCTTCGCGGTTGGCCTGTAATGCTTCCAGTCTTTCTTTTCCGTAAGAGAAACGCGTGATCACCACATACAATACCGGCACTATGAAGATGGCTATGGTTGATGCGGCAAACATACCGCCCAATACCGTATAACCAATAGTTTGCCTTGCCACCGCACCTGCACCCGTTGCCAGTACCAGCGGTAGCACACCGAGGATAAAGGCCAGCGAGGTCATGATAATTGGCCGCAAACGCAGGCTTACTGCCTCGAGTGTTGATTTGATCAGCTCTTCGCCCATATCAACCCGCACCTTGGCAAACTCCACAATCAAGATCGCGTTCTTTGCCGCCAAACCGATGAGCGTTATCAAACCGATCTGCGCGTAAACGTTGTTGGTGAGCGTAGGCACAAAGAGTAAGGCCAGGATAGCACCGAATGCCCCGATTGGCACGGCCAGTAATACCGAGAATGGTACCGACCAGCTCTCGTACAATGCCGCCAGGAACAGGAACACAAAGGTGATAGAGAACATGAAGATATAGATGGTGGTTGAACCCGCTTTTTGCTCTTCATAACTTAGACCAGAAAACTCGAAGGTGTATCCTTCAGGCAATGTTTTGGTGGCTAGTTCTTGCAAAGCCTTCAAAGCATCAGTACTGCTATAGCCTTCGGCAGATGTACCATCAATCTCCGCAGTACGGAAAATGTTGAAGTGCGATACCAGCGGCGGCGCAGCAATCGGCTTATAGCTGATCAGCGTACCCAATGGTACCATGTTGCCCGCAGAGTTGCGCACATAATACTTATCCATATCCTCTATTTTAGTACGGAACAGGGTATCAGCCTGCACCACTACGTGGAAGGTACGGTTGTAAGTAGTAAAATCATTAATATACAAACTACCCATATAAGCCTGTATGGTGGTAAATACGTCGGCAATGTTTACGCCGAGTTTTTCGCATTTCTCACGATCAACAGTCAGGTTATAGTTTGGTGTGTGTGCCTGGTAATAACTGAAGGCTTTAGATATAGCCGGATTTTTATTGGCAGCGGCTAAAAACTTGTCGATCACCTTTTCAAAATCCTGCAGGTTATCGTTGGTGTTACGCTGCTCAATCTGCATACTGAAACCAACGGTTTGCCCCACACCCGGTAAAGGCGAAGGCTGGATTACCTGAACGTTGGCATTTTTAATACCTGCGTCGTTAATGCGTTTTTGCAATACGCCAACAATGCCCGGTACCTGTTCGCTCGATTTACCACGATCGTCCCATGGTTTCAGCTGGCAATAAATAGTACCGTTGTTAGAGTTACTTGCGTTAGTCACCACGTTCAATCCTGACAAGGCTGCATAGTGCGCCACACCCGGTGTAGATGCTATCACCTTCATTAAGCGCTGCATTACATCAACAGATTGTGCGGTTGACGATGCCGGAGGCAACTGGTAAGTAACGTATAAGTTTCCATCATCCTCAGAAGGGATAAAGCCCGATGGTTTAGCCTGGAACATAAAGTAAGCCCCGGCACAAATAGCCACCAGTAATATAATGATCAATCGCGATGACTTAATACTCCATTTAACACCATTGGTGTACTTGGCCGTAACCCTGTCAAACCAGTCGTTAAATTTGGCGAAGAACCTGTTCAAGGCGTTCATCTTTTTACCTTCAGGTGTAGGTTTCAGTAACAGCGTACACAAAGCCGGTGTTAATGATAAGGCGATAAAGGCCGAGATCATTACCGAAATTGCGATGGTGATAGCAAACTGTTGATATAACCTACCTACGATACCCGGGATAAAGCCTACCGGTACGAACACCGCCGCCAGAATTAAGGCGATGGCAATAACCGGTGCCGAAATATCTTTCATGGCCTGGTAGGTTGCTTCCTTGGGCGACATTTTATCATGATCGATATAATGCTGCACGGCCTCGACGACGATAATGGCATCATCCACCACAATACCGATAGCCAATACGAAACCGAACATGGTTAGGGTATTGATGGTAAAACCCAGCGGGATAAAGAAACAGAACGTACCGAATATGGATACCGGGATAGCCAATACAGGGATCAAGGTTGAGCGCCAGTTTTGCAGGAACAGGAATACCACAACGGCAACCAGTCCCAATGTTTTTAACAGCGTGCCCACCACATCCTGCATCGAAACTTTTACCACGGTAACCGATTCAAACGGAACAGAGTATTCAACATCCGAAGGGAATGATTGCTTTAACTTAGCCAATTCAGCATAAATACCGTTGGCAGTTTCCAAAGCGTTGCTTCCCGGTGCCTGGTAAATTTGCAGGTATGAAGCGCGGTGGCCATCCACAAAAGAGTTGCTCGAGAAGGTAAACTTACCCAGCTCTACCCTTGCAACATCTTTCAGGTAAATTAAAGCACCTGTGGTTGGGTTAGTTTTAACAATGATATTTTCAAACTCGGGCACCTTGCTTAAACGGCCGTTAACCAAAATACCCAGCTCATAAGTCTGGCTTGATGATTGGGGCGGCACACCGGCAGTACCGGCAGCAACCTGCACATTTTGGGCATTCAGCGCATTAATAACATCCGTTGGCGTTAAGCTGTAGGATGCCATCTTATCCGGGTTCATCCAGATACGCATACTAAAGTCGTCCGTAAAACGGTTAATGCTGCCTACACCCGGCACACGCAGCAAGGCATCCTGCACAAATATATTGGTGTAGTTATCCAGGAAGGTGTTGTTGTGCGTACTCTTTGGTGAATAGATAGCAACCATCATCAGCATACTTGGGTTTACGGCACGTACCGTTAAACCTAAACGGCTTACCACGGCAGGCAGTAAAGGTGTGGCAATACTCACCCTATTTTGTACATCCAGCGCAGCCACATCAATATCCGTCCCTATCTTAAACGTTACGTTCATTTGCATCAGGCCGTTGTTGGTGCTGTTGCTCTGCATGTATTCCATGCCCGGCGTACCGTTTACCTGCTCTTCAATAGGCGTGGCAACGGTTTGCTCAACAGTTTGGGCATCGGCACCAGTAAACTGGCCGTTTACCTGTACAACAGGCGGGGTAATATCAGGGTACTGGTCAATCGGCAGCAGTAAAATACTCACCGTACCGGTAATTACCAGTACAATGGATATTACTATAGCCGTTACCGGTCTTTTTATAAAGGTATTAGCAATCATATATTTTCATCTATCGTAAGATGCAGAAGCGCGTATGTAAATATCTATTAACCCTTACCACCTTTGCCGGTGCTTGGGCCTACTTTATTAGCAGTTGTAATCTGCGATCCGTCATGCAATGATTGTACACCATCCGTAACTACCCTATCGCCTTCATTAATACCGCTCTTAATCACCACGTTCGGGCCAATAGTCTGGCCAATCTGAACCTTCTTTTGTGCGGCAACCAAGGCTTTCTTGGTCTTAGCACTATCGGCAGGTGCTTTAGGGTTGGTAATGGTGCTATCTTTAGCTATGTACACAAAGTACTCGCCCATTTGCTCAACCACGGCTTTGTTTGGCAATACCAATTGTGGTTTGGTATCCTGGTTGTGCACACGCACCACGCAGCTCATACCCACACGCAGTAAGTTTTGAGCATTAGGGAATACCAGACGAACCCGGATAGAACCTGTTTGCGAATCAACCGCGCGGTCGATGATCGAGATCTTACCCTGTTCTGGATAAAGGGAACCATCAGGTAATAAAATGGTGAACAACGAATCTACCGGCGCTTTTTTCTCCATTTGCAGTTTCTCAAATTTCGGCAGTTGTTTCTCATTAATTACAAAGTCAACAGCCATTGGGCTATCGGTAGAGATGGTGTTTAACACCGTGCTACCCACTGTTACCACATTACCCAGTTTTACCTGGCTAAAGCCGATGGTACCAGAGAACGGAGCTGTTACAACTGCATAGTTCAAATTGGTTTTGGCTGTTTTAACAGCCTCATCCGCAGCCTTTACCTGGCTTTTTGAACTCTCGAGGGTGATCATCGCGTGATCGTACAATTGCTTGGCAACTGCATTGTATTTGTTCAGGTACTCATAACGATCTGCATCCTGTTGCGATTGTTTAAGTGTGCTTTGTGCCACACGCAGGTTAGCTACCGCAGCATCATAGTTGTTCTGATAAATGCGGGTATCAATTTCATACAGTTTCTGGCCTTTGGTTACGTGGCTACCCTCGGTAAAAAATATGCCGGTAATAGCGCCCTGTACCTGCGGCAACAAACTCACCTGGCTTAATGCAGCCGTGGTTGACGGATACTTGTCGAAATATAAAACAGACTGAGCTTTAACCTTAATTAAGTTTACAGGAACCTCGGTGTTAACAGGCGGCTGTTTTTTCTTACAGGCACCTAAAATGAGGCAGCTTATACAAATGGTATTTAAGAGTACTCTATTCATAGAGGTTGTTGATTTCATGGTGTTAATAAGTGATATTGCCCATTGCCTTTTGCAGATCTATTTTGCTTGAAAGGGTCTGGAACAGCGCGTTCAGATAGTTTATTTCGGATGTAATTAAGTTAGACTCGGCAGTAATTACGTTGAGGTAAGCCACAATACCTTGTTTGTATTGCAGGGTTACCACAAAATATACTCTTTTAGCCATTGCTACGTTTTTTTGCAGCAGCTGCAAATTGTACAGGTTGCTTTTGTAGTTGGCGTTTGCCGTGGTATATTCTTTATTGATCTGTAGTTTCAAATCCGTCTCGTCCCAGTTAAGCAGTTGCTCCTGCAGTTTTGATTTGCGGATGCTGTGCACACGGCCAAGACCTGTGAAAATTGGAATACTAACAGACAAACCTACGAGCGAACTTGGGTAAGAGCTATCAAAAACGTTAGAGAAATGCTGATTAGCAAACTGACGGTTATAATTGTAGAACGCCCCTACTGTTGGCAGAAAAGCCGACCTATAATAGGCGGTTTGTTGTGCCTGCAAAGCTTTCTCGGTACCCAATTGTTGAAACTCAATTCGTTTCTCGTAATTCAGTTGCTGGGTGGTATCAATGTAGATACCCTGCATCATCTGGTCGGTATTAAAGCTTACGTTAAACTCTTGTTCGGCAGGGAAACCCATCACCTGTTTCAATGTCGCAAATTGCGGAACTACGTTTTCATTAGCCTGTTTTAACTGGGCTTTTGAATTGTTTAGGGTGATGGTAGCCTCTTCGTAATCAGTTTCATCAACTATACCGCCAATATATTGGTGATAAGTATCGCGTACATTTTTACCTAAACGCGCGGTATCTTCCTTTAAAACATGGATCTGCTCCAGCGTAAGCAATACATTATAGTATGCTTTACTTACGGCCGATACCAGGAATATTTTAGTACTGTCTGTTACCTGCTGTGCCTGCTTTACATATAACGGTGCCGATTTAGCCGCATACAAAAGGCTCGGGCTAAATATAGCCTGCGATACGGCTAACTGCGGGATAAACGTATTTGCTGTACGAGTTGCAACTCCCGAAGTAGAAGTTGAGGTTGTGGTTCCGCCAGTTGTACCGGTACCTGTCGTTCCGCCTGTACCTGTACCTGTTCCTCCGGTGGTAGTACCGCCTGTGGTTGTTGTGGTACCGCCCTGGGTAGTAATAACCCCGTTTGCCGGAAACTGGATATAGTGCGTTAAGTTTCCACTTGCGCTAACCTGCGGTAACCAAGGCGCTAAATTAACTGCATTTGTTTCGTGGGCGATGTTTACATTGATTAATGCTTTGTTTAAGCCAGGTTGATGGATCATGGCATAATCGATACATTGCTGAAGCGACATAAATGCGCCCGCCACATTATGGCTGCTGTCGGCCTTTACCACAACACTGCTGGCATCGGGCATCGGCATATCAGGATCTACTATTGCCTGCTTACGCGGCGGCACCTTTTGTGCATATACTGTTGATGCACTTAAAATTGAAATAAGAAATACTAACCGGATTTTACCCATATAAATAAATATCAACGTCCCCTACCGGGACGGCGCATGTTCAAATAAAACTTCTATAATTTATTCCTAAAAATTTAAGCAGATAGCCTTGATACAAAAAACACAAGCGTGTCTCCGGTTAATTAATAGGGGTTGTCCAAAAATGATAAAAACATCCGTTATACCCGGTAACAATATTGTTAAATTGCCCAAATCAGTAACACATCGTTACTTTTACTGACTTAAAAGTATGTATTATCATACAATTAATACATCATTAAGTCGCTTCACAAGTATTTAACATGATACAGTTAATTTCGGCGCAAAATGGTTACCCGGTACACTGTTTGTTTTTATTATAAGTTATAGATGTCGTATTCCTCTATAAGCTATTGAAAACAAGTTAATTATACAAATTGTTTCTACTATCAATTATTTCGAAAAAACAAAAAAGGCCGTTTCTATTAAAGAAACGGCCTTTTTAATGATTTATAAAACTTACGAATTAAACGGTTCCATGTTGGCAAGCATTTTACGGCGTGCCCTTAGTACCAATACCTGGTATATTACCCCGGCAAGGAAAAGTACAAAGATCACCAGTAAACCCATTTTAACCAATGGGTCATCCGGGCCGGCTGCCAGCGGATGTGAGATTGGCAACCTGGTAAATGATTCGTTAACCGCCGGTACAAATGATAAAAACAAAGTGGCCGACATGATAATAACTTGCGCGTACTGCCATTTCTTCCCAAATACTTTTAATGATTTTGCATAAATACCGAGAGGTAATAACACAAGCACCATAATAGTAAGTGTATGCGCAGGCCCCCAATGCCCTGTACGCATAATAGGAAAACCGGTTACGCAGGTTAATACGGTCAGTATAATATACCATTTCCCAAATGTGCTTTTGGGTTCAATAACTCCACTTTTAATTAAGGCAATGATACCTGCAAATATGGCCAGGATACTGATTGCAGTGTGGATGATTCCGAGTACTGATAAATGATTTGGCATAACTGTGAGGTTTTAGTGAAACGTATATAACTATTTTATCATTAAGTTACTGTTTATTAAGCATATCACAATCTAAAATTCATAGAAATATAAGGATACCAGCCTTCATTAGAGTGCGCTGCTATTATTTGTATTACCGTTAAACTGGCCGGAGCAAAATATAAACCTCCGCCTGTACCGGTATGCCATAGGTTAGAGTGTTCGCCATCGACCCAAACACGGCCGGTATCGAAGAACCCTGTTACACCCAACTGACCCGGGATAATGTAACTGGCAATATCAGCCAGCTTTAACCTTGCCTGGAAGTTGTTGTACACCATATCATTACCGGCGAAGCGGTATTGCAGATAACCTAACAAGTTGCCCTGCCCACCCAAAAACATCGATTGATAAAAAGCAGGGTTCCCCACGCTGATACCACCACCAACACGGTCTGAAAGTACAAACGTACCCTTACTATCAAGTGGCTGATAATAGGTAAACTCAGGCTTAATCTGGCCAAATGCTTTTGAATTGCTGTTCAAACCTTCATATCCCTGCAAAATAACCTGGAAGTAATAGCCCGAATAAGGCAATATATTGTTGTTTCGTTTATTGGCGGTGTATATAGCCCGAAAGCCTAAATGTGCACGGGTTTTATCTGTGGTAAGGCTATCGTACGAGGTAATATGCGGCATGCTTACAATGTAACGGCCTGTATTATCCTCAGGGTCTAAATGATAGAATTGCAATGATGGCCCAACACTAAAAGTACTACCCTTACCGGTATGCCAGCGCAAAGCAGGATCGAACTGGTAAACATTATAGCGGGTGCGGTAATAGTGGCGGTAATCATCCATCTTAACCAAAGGTGTTTCATTACCCTGGCCAAAGAAGTTTACGGTGTTGCCCGGTGCCAGGATATAGGCATTCATGGTGAAGTCTGCTTTACCTACAGCCTGCATCCACTCACCTTCGTATTTTAAACGATAGGCTTTGGTTGCAAAAGAGTGCGTAAGCATTAAGGTTTGCTGGGTAGAATACGGCAGCTTACGGAAACCATCATAACCGGTATATTTAAAACCTAAGCCCAGCAAAAAGCCATCATCCTTATTTAATGCAGCGGTGGCCAGTGGCGCCCAAACATTATAAGGGTTGGTAGGCTTAAAACGGGTGGCATTGGTATCAGCAGAAATATGGTTATTCAATTTGCCAACCTTACCTGTAAACGTAAGACTATCCTGTGATCCATAAACCGGGATAACGCGTCTCGAATTTTTAACCTCGTAGGTCTTTTGCCCGGTACTATCTATAAACCTTAATTTGATAGAAGATTTGGTATCAACAACAATATGGTCATCTCCACCCGATACATACATCCTGATCTCTTTGGTAATATCGGGGTGATAAGTTGCGGTCATAAAATTGCCTTTTACCTCGCCGTGCTTATCCAGTTTATCTACAGAGATCTTTAAGGCATCATTCGGCGCATCTGTAACGGTGATCAGCTCATCTTTATCGGTAGTGTGAATATCAACAATACGGTTAATGAAGTGATAATATTCGGACATGGCAGCCGGGATATTGTCCCTGCGTTTCTTCAAAATATTCAGCAACTCATCATGGCGGAATTTATAGCTTTCTGCAGGCAGGCGTTTTAATCCGGCTTCCAACACCTCATCAGTTTCGGCTTTTACGAAGTCGTTAACCACTTTCATCCATTCATCATAGCTAAACTGATTATCAGGAAAACCTTTCATGAAACGGGTTTTATAGATCGAATACCTGATACGCGGAATATCACTGGTAAAATCTCCCAGCACAGGGTCTATCCAGGGCAAAGATGCCAGGCTTGGAAACACGCCCTCATTAACGTGGAAAACCTGGTCGCGGTCGCGGGGAACAGCTACATACATTTTATTTTTACCGTCTTTAGTATATGCCCAGCGCCATTGGTCTTCGTGGCGGTCCCAGTCGCCAACTAAAAGGTCTAATAAACGGGCACGTAAAAACTCACGGGCATCATAGCGATTATCGTAACTTTTAATCAGCTCATGCTCCATGTTAATGGTATTGTCCGATTTTCCGGTTGGCTCACGTTCTTCAACTAAAACTACCATGCCGGTAAAAATCTTATTGTACTTACCCAAAGCGCTATCGGCAGCCATTACGCCGATAACCGGATTGGCATGGGGTACATTTGCAGCATCGGCCAGCGGGGGTACTATTAAGGCCGAGTATGGGTGCTGTCCGCTAAACTCATCGCCCACCCAATCAACCGTAAATGTTCCTTTTAAATTATCGGGCAATAATTTATCCGGTGATTTCTCCACACTTCGGATCACCCATTCCCTGCCGCTTTTATCGCGCAGCCTTAATGATTTTGATTCCATACCGCCCCCCTCGCGCAGCGGCGTTAATCCGCCATTCAGTTGCGAGAGCTTAATGATGGGCAACTTAACCGGCATAGCCCAGTCCTTACGGTAGTTTTCGCCAAAAAGCCAGCGGTGTATGCCGCTCACGTTATCATACGAAGCATGCACTTTTACAACAACACTATCCGGAAATATTTGCCATGCAGCAGACTCAATTTTTTGGGCCCGGCTACCGTACGTCAGGAAGATTAAGAATAAAACGAAGAGTAACTTTTTAAACATATTATTAATTAAGTAGAGTCTTAAATTATGCCCCTTTTATTGTAAGGAGTTAACAATGCAAAGCCTTAAGCAGAGAGAATATTAAGCGCCCCTAAAAATATTCAATTATTTAAAGAAAGCTGTAATTAATACACAAGTAACATACCATCAACCAAAGCGCTGATTAATAGTATTTTACCTATTTAGCGACTGAAATTTATTTGCGATATATCGTTAGTTAAACTAAATATCGCTTTTATCCGCCAAAAATCGACATTAAGATAAAACATTGAAACCTGCGATGAAAGCGGTATACGTTATTGTTTCAATAAATGATGCGCAGCAAACATAACCCGTTCATCATTTGCACAATTTATAATTAATTTAGTACGGATGGATAGTAAACAGATAGCACATCTCCGCCTCATAAACCAGCAACTAACGCAACCACAATTAACTAAAGCAGCAGATCTCGTTAGCTGGATGGGCTGTATCCAGTCACAGGATTTTGCAGGCGCTAAATGGGCAATTGCAAACCGGGTGCAAGGTTTAACCGACCTGCAAATTGAGGCAGATTTTAACGCCGGTAAAATATTACGTACCCACATACTAAGGCCTACCTGGCACTTTGTATGCCCCGAAGATATTGGCTGGATGCTGCAACTTACCGCTCCACATATCAAGGCCATGAGTAAAAGCATGCACAAACAGCTGGACATTAACCAGGATACGCTTAATAAAAGTAAAGACATCCTGATTGAAGCCCTAACAGGCAACAAGCACTTAACCCGGCAGCAATTGTTACCCTATTATGCTGAAAAAGGGATTAATACAGATGACATCAGGCTCGGCATTATTTTGATGGATGCCGAACTGGACGGACTGATTTGCAGCGGCGCTAAGCAAGGTAAACAGTTTACCCATGCTTTATTGCATGAAAGAGTTAAATCCACATCGACATTAGATCGCGAAGCCGCTATTGCCGAACTGGCCAAACGATATTTTTACAGCCATGGGCCAGCCACCCTTCAGGATTTTGCCTGGTGGAGCGGGTTAAATTTAGGCGACAGCAAGCACGGCTTAGCAATGAATAAGGAGGCTTTAGCTTCTGAAATTGTAAACGGACAAACTTATTGGTTTTACGGTGAGGCAGAAAAGCAATCTAACAAAAGTAAATCTGCACAGTTACTACCCGCTTTTGACGAGTACACCGTTGCTTATAAAGATCGCTCGAGCGTGTTATCAACCGATTATAATAAAGCCACAGGTAATGGCATATTTAAACCGCTTATTATCATCGATGGCCAGGTAGCCGGGATCTGGAAACGCAGCCTTACTAAAAATAAGGTAATAATTGATCCCGAACTGTTTAAGCCCATCGATAAACGCGCTCAGCAGAAATTAATGTCAGAAGCCAGGCGGTTCGGCAAATATCTCGGATTAGCACCTCAGGTTAATGGATTCAATGAAGAATAATTACACCACCACTCTATTCACCAACTCTGCCTTATTGATAAAGGCCTCGATGTTATTGTAGGTGGTAGTAGCTATCTGCTCCATAGCTTCTTTAGTAAAAAATCCCTGGTGCGAGGTTATCAATACATTAGGGAATGAGATTAACCGGGTGATCAGATCATCCTGAATAATACCTTCAGAGTTATCTTTGAAAAACAAGCCACCCTCCTGCTCATAAACGTCTAAACCTAAATAGCCCAACTGGCAATTTTTTAAGGCTTCTACTACATCCTTAGTGTTAATAAGGCCGCCGCGACTGGTATTAATCAGCATGGCACCGTGCTTAAACAACTTTAAGGTTTCTTTATTGATCATGTGCTTGGTACTATCCATTAGCGGGCAGTGTAATGAAACAATATCGGCACCGGCCAATGTTTCTTCCAGCGTACCGTAAACTACGCCTAAAGCTTTCAGTTGCTCATCAGGGTAAATATCGTACGCACTAATCTGGCAGCCAAAGCCCTTTAATATATTGCACAGCGCCTTGCCAATATTACCGGTACCGATAACGGCTACCTTACGGTTATGCAGATTAAAGCCCATTAGTTTTTCGAGCGAAAAATTGCCTTCGCGTACCCTGTTGTAAGCTTTATGTGTTTTACGGTTCAGTGTTAGAATAAGCGCCATAGCGTGTTCGGCAACGGCTTCGGGCGAGTAGGCGGGCACACGCAGCACAGGTATATCTAAAGCATCAGCTGCCTTTATATCCACATTATTAAACCCGGCGCAACGCAGTACAATCAGCTTTACACCATTAGCTTTCAGGGTTTCTAAAACTGTTTTATTAACCACATCATTCACAAACAGGCAAATAACATCATAGCCTTTGGCCAGTATGGCGGTTTGTTCATTTAATGCATCAACAAAATAGGTGAGTTGATGGCCTGTATTAAACTCATTAAAATAATCCTGATCATATTGGCAGGCACTGAATAGCGCTATTTTCATGGCAGATGATGTTTTAGGCACTTACGTTTTTATTCTGGCTTTCAAGAGACTGCATGTACTCTGATGGTGAGATACCCGTTAACTTCACAAACGACCTGAAGAATGTTGTTCTGGAGTTAAAGCCAACTTCCCAGGCGATACCTTCTAACGATAATTTCTCCCATTCGGCACTGGTAATATTGGTTTTCATGTACTCAATACGTTTCAGATTAATAAAATCCTGAAATGGCAGGTTAAACTCGTGGTTAATGAGGTAAGAAAGGTGATGCGTTGGGATGGATGTTAACTGCGAAAGATCTTTGATGGTAAAGCCTTTTTTTAGAAATGGTTTCTGCTGGGTAAACAACTCATTTAATACTTGCAAATACTTTTCTTTTTGCTTGTCGCCAAACAATTGAGTTACACAGGGTACTTCTTCGTCTTTGTATTGAATATGGGCCTTTTCAATTGACTGAGTAGTACCGCTTGATTGGTTGATATTATAAAGAATAACCGGGTTTGACAACAAATAAAAAGCAGCAACCAGCAACATAAACGATAAGGTAAAGCCTTGTATCAGATCAGAATTACGGTTACTGTCGATATGCATTTTATTAATCATCGATAAAAAGAACACAATAACCAGCAGCAGGTTAAGAAATTTCAACCAATCTACCACCTTATAATCATAATAACTATCCGGTTTGTTTTTCTGCTGCTCAAACTTAAGGATACAAACTATCTGCATCCCGATATAGAACAGCCATAACAGCATATTTAACGAATATAAATTCTCGATATAATTGAAGGAGGCAACACCGTTATTATCGCGGTTCATTATAACCTTCATACACCCGTTAGGATCTGTAAGGCAAATATTAGTGGCAATGATGATAAAAAGTAAAAAGGGTATAAAATGAAGCAAATCGTACCGCTTTACCTTATGTATGGCGCCAAACGAATTACGGATATATAAATAGGAACACGGCGCTACTAAAAACATAACCGCACGCGACAAAATATACAAATAGGGTATACGGGCTATAAAGCCGGTAAGATAACACAGATCGTTAAATGCACAAATGGTGATACTAATTAAGCTAATGCTTAAAAACAATTTTTGACTAAAATAATTTTTAGTCAGTAATAAGATTAAGGACACTATCAGTCCAATTATTCCGGCAGCAAAAAAATAATAAGGTAAAAATTCAACAATCATAACTTTTGATATTCTTTAAAACAATAGAGGGGCTTATTGTCTATGGGTTTTAAAAACTTAATCAATAATTAGATACAGGCAATATAAGTAACAGTGTTTGAGATTACAAATAAATGACAGTTTAAATTTAAAACATATTTATATGAAGTTGCCGTAAACTCATAAAAAAGATAGCCCGGGTTTATACATAAATTATAAACCCGGGCTACATGTAAAATAACCCGTTGCAACATGCATTCCGTTACACGAACTATTTTTTCCGCAACACTAAATAAGTATAGGGTTGAAAGGTGTATTGGCTGGATAACGAAACATCAGCATTGGTTAAACCATTGGTCCAATTGGTGTTTTGCAGGGCTGTTGGTATGGCATAATTAACCACACTATTACGTGCATTTACTAAAACCAAAACATCATCGGTACCCGATTTTTTCTCGAAAGCAATAACATCAGTATTGTTGTAAACGGTTAATGCCCCGGTTTTAACAGCCTCGCTCCCGCTGCGGAAAGCGATGATCTTTTTGTATTCGGCCGTCATATCAGGGTTGGTTGTCCAGTCAATAGGGTCGGGGCCAAAATAGGTGGTCTTTTTGGCCGATCCTACCTCCTGTCCATCATAGATCATGGGTACGCCATTTAAGTATGCCGCCAAAACAAATGCAGCCAAAGCACCTTGTTTGCCGTTATAAATGGTAACCGTAGCGCCGTCAGACAGGGTTACATCGTGGTTGGTTGTGTAGTGCAGTTTCATACCACCAGCAGCCAGTGTATTATTCTCATTGGTATTGGTGGTGAATATACTGCTTGGCGCTTGTGTGCCTGCAAATATGCCTTTCAAGGTATTGTAAAAATCGAAACCGTAGTTTAACTGAAAGCCTGCAGTAAATTGCTCTGCCTTGCTGCCTTCAGCCAGGAAAATGTATTTACGGTTAGGTATTTTCTTCAATGTATCTAAAGTCTGTTTCCAGAAATCGGCAGGGATCGGGTCGGCATAATCGCAGCGGTAGCCATCTACGTTGGCGGTTAAAACCCAGTATTTCATAGCCCTGATCATGGCGGTACGCATAGCGGTGCTGTTGTAATTCAAGGCAACAACATCAGCATAATTAGTTCCCGGAGGCGGAATCAATGCACCTGATGAATTTTGCTGATACCAGGATTTATTGGCAGTCCAGGCATTATCGGGCGAGGTATGATCGGCCACCCAGTCCAGGATAACCGACATGTTGCGTTTATGCGCTTCTGATACTACCGAACGCAGATCGTCAATTGTACCAAAAGCCGGGTTTACGGCATTATAATCCTTAACTGCATACGGCGAGCCTTGTGGCGCTACCGCATTAACCACGCCAACGGGATAGACAGGCATTAACCATATTGTATTTACGCCAAGCGCTTTAATAGAATCCATACGGGCAATTACGCCCTGCAGGTTAGCTCCCTGACTAAAGGCGCGGATGTTTACCTCGTACATCACAATAGCCTTGGGGTCGGCAACACCGGTAAAAGGTGTGCCGTAAGCCGCAGGGTCTTTATAAGTATCGGTTGGCGGGGGCACAACCGGCGTTACCGGGGCAACGCTATCTTTGCTGCTTTTGCTGCAAGCCATTAATGAGCCTGCCAGCATTGCAGCCAATATAATATTGGGCATTTTAAGTTTTGTGTTTGTGTTGATCTTCATCTTCTAAATCCTCCTCTTCTAATATTTCAGCTGGATGTTACCAGATACATTGCCGATGGTTGCATACTTAACCGGGCAGCTATCGTTATAAAAATGCTCGTGCACATCTGTACTGGCCGCATTCAGGAAAGCATAAGTACCGCTTTTCAGTTTATTTGAGCCTAATGCATTTACGCCTTCAAAGCCATGCATTATCAGTTTAATGTATTTAAAGTGCGATTTGTAACTACCTTCGGCAGCCTTAAATTCAATAGTACGTTTCTGCGGATCGAAGCTGATAGCGCGTTTGTAGAAATCACCTTTCTGGTAATTAAAGCTTTTACCATCATCTTCATAATAAACAATGCTATTGGTTGTGCTGCCATTGTATATATGGATAGCAAGCGTATCGGTTGGTTGCTCGGCAGTAGTTTGTATTAATGACTGCATTGGGATAATGCTACCGCCTTTTACATACACCGGTAATTTGCTGAGTGTTAAAGGAACAATTTTTTCCTGACCGCCTTTTTCTACCGAACCATTGTACAGATCGTACCAGGTGCCTTGCGGCAGGTAAACTTTGCCATACTCTTTAGTGCTTTCGAAAGGCGCTACCAAAAATGCATGGCCAAATTCATACTCATTCTGATAAGTGGCATCCAGCACCTTAGGATCGAAGGTATAATCAATAGCCAGCGACCGCATTACCGGCATGCCTGTTTGGGTTGATTCATAAAACGCAGAATATAGATAAGGCAGCAACTGGTAACGTAAGCTAATGTAATTGCGTGATATATCCAGCGCATCCTCGCCCATCGTCCATGGCTCGGCAGATTTTGCCTGGTTGGCCGTATGATTACGATAGTACGGAATAAATGCGCCAAGTTCCATCCAGCGGGTAAACAACGGGATAGTTGGGTTACCGGTAAAACCGCCAATATCCATCGCCGCAAATGATACGCCGCTCATACCCAAACTGGTTAATAAACGCACGCCTTGCAGCATGTGATCTTCTTCGGCGCGGTTATCGCCCGTCCAGATAGCCGAATAGCGCTGCATACCCGCATAACCTGATCTACTCAGAATAAACGGACGCTCCGGAAAATGCTCTTTCGCACCTTCATAACTGGCACGCACCATCTGCATACCGAAAACGTTGTGTGCCTGTAGGTGATTGGTTTTCTTACCATCATAATCAAACATCACGTTATCGGGGATCTTTTGCCCCCAGGTCGAGAACTCGTTCATATCATTCCAGATCCCGCTTACGCCAGATTTGGCAAAGAAATCAACTTGTTTACGCCACCAGGTACGGCCTTTTTCGCTGGTAAAATCGGTAAAATTGCACCAGCCCGGCCACACTTGTGCAGTGTAGGGCTGACCATCAGGATAGGTAACATACACACTGTCCCTTAAGCCGCTTTCGTAAGCGGGTGCACCTTTTTCTACCTTAATGCCGGGGTCAACAATTACGGTGGTTTTAAAACCGAGTTTATTCAGTTCGGTATTCATGCCTGTCGGGTTAGGGAAACGATCCTTATTCCAGGTGAACAGCTGGTAGCGGTCCATGTAATGAATATCCAGCGTGATGCCATCGGCAGGGATACGTTTTTCGCGCAGGGTATGGGCAATGTGCATTACCTCGGCCTCCGGATAATAGCTGTACCTGTTTTGCTGGTAACCCAACGACCACATAGGCGGCATGGGCATACGGCCTGTTAAATAGGTATATGAGGCAATAATATCAGCAGCGCGTTTATGGTAAATGAAATAATAATTCATCTCCCCTCCCCGCGCACCGAATGATGAGAAACGGTTGTTGCTGGCGCCAAAGTTAAAATCGCTCTGGTAGGTATTATCCAGAAACACACCATAGTTTAAGCCATGGTGAATACCGATATAAAACGGGATGGTTGAATAAAGCGGATCCTGCGCTACGCTGTAGCCGTAAACGTCAGAGTTCCAATGGGTATAGCCGTTGCCTTTACGATCGAGGTTACCTGTTTTTTCGCCAAGGCCAACAAAGTGCTCATCATCCTGCATCTTTTTGTAGGTGGTAACCGAAGTGCCCACCCAAGATGTGTTGAGGCCGTGCTCATCTTCATTAATCACCTTGCCATCAGGCGTATAAAAAGCGATAGAGAATGGTTGTTTCTGGATAACAGCTTTTAATGAATCGGTAACTACATCAATCTCTTTATCGTTTTGTGTAATGTTAACTTTTGAAGGTACAACCTTGCCCACAACGGCATAAGAGAAATCTTTATCGAACGGTTTATTATCCATCCGCACCCTGATGATAGAAGGCGTATAAACGGTTACTTCGGCATAAGCATTACTGGTTTTAATATTAATCTTTTGTCCCTCTGTTTGTACCGAAACAACAGGCCCCGTAGGTGTTATGCCGTTTTGCTGGGAAAATCCCTGTTGTACACTTAATAAAGCAGCAAACAGCGTAGTAGCAAAGTAATGTATATTCATTGTTTAAAAAACGATTAGCAGCTTTTGGGCTGCTAATCGCGGGTTTTGATGGGTTATTAATTTTTAACTACCGTGTACAGGTATTTTTTAGGTGTGTTTTGGCTCATATCAATAGTCACGGTATAATTACCGGCGGTATTGATGGTAATTGCGCCATCGGTTTGAATGAGGTTACCGCTTAGGGCATTGCTATCGGCCGGGCCGTAGTTAATATCCCAGGCATCATTAGCGCGGAATTTTAACGCGCCCGGTACCAATGCAACCGTTACACTCCAGGTTTTAGTGCCCTGGTTATAAGTCATTGGGGTTGATGAATCCCAGGCATGCGGGGTAGCCGTACCAATAACACCGAACGAGTTAATTAAAACTGCCGAGTAAGTAAGGGCTGATATATCCACATTCAGTTTATAATAGCCTGCCTGCGCAACCTTAACACCATCGGCGTTACCATTGGTGGTCAGTTTGCCGCCACCTGCATCGCCATAGTTAATGTGGTTAAAGTCGGGCGCAGTGGTAAACTTAAACTGATTGGTATTTGTGATGTAAACATAACCTTCGTAAGCAAACGTAGTAACCGGGTATATCATCGCTGCAGCAGCCGGATTCCATCCCTGGTAATCGCCGGGCACATATAGCTGAGGCGGAGCCAGTTCTTTATAGGTGGTTACATTTAACTTGGTAGTTGCCGAGTAAACGGTATCCTTACCATAAATGGTCGACCCTACCCTCATTTCGATAGGCGAAGCTGCGTTGGCAGGCAAGCCCAAAGTGTTTAACACGGAGTTATTTAATGCCCCGTATGTGAAAGAAAGGGTATCAACATTGTTTGTACTGCCCAGAGTTGCCCTTTTAGCAAAATTAGAACCCGATGTACCTATTTGTACAAAGTAGGTTACTACTGCTTGCACACCGTAATCGGCGCTGCTCCATTTAACTTTGAGTTGTTGGGTGGAGTCGGCCGGTGTAACCACAATGGACGTACCCACTGTTGGGGCCGACATAACCGGCGCTTTTATATTTGATGATACCGTAGCCCGTTCTTCTTTTTTACAGGCAGCCAGTAATACAACAACCATAGCTGTTGTAAGTATGAATAGCTTTTTCATTTTAATTTGATGATTAATAGCCTGGGTTTTGTTTCAAATTAGTATTGATCTGACGGTCTGATGCCGGGATTGGGAATATATTAAGGTGCGCATCTGTTGCTGTACCGTTTTGTGTATTCCCTTTAAAATCCCACAGATAGCTACCGCCGGTAAACAAACCAAAACGGATCAAATCTGTACGTCTTAAAGCTTCCCAGTACAGCTCACGGCCACGCTCATCAATCAAGAAGTTTAATGTTAACTGTGATGCATTGATATCGCCTGTGGTGTTGCCATAAGCACGTTCCCTGATCTTGTTGATATAACTCAACGCTGTACCTGCATCACCGCCGCTGCCGCCACGCAATACGGCCTCCGCATAGTTCAGGTAAATCTCAGAAAACCTGAACAGCGGAAAGTCCGTATCAACAAAAGTGCCGTTACTACCCGGTACACCAGCCGAAGTCACGTTTTTAAACTTGGCACATAAATAACCTTGTGTAAAAATGGTTGGGTTGGTAATATTTAAGGTTTGGCCGGCAGTATAGAAAATAGCCCGTTTATCTGTATTGCCACTCGGATCAGCAAATTTGTTTACAAAAGTGGTGGTCATACGGTTACCCGCCCAGCCGCCTGATGCAATACCGAACATGTTGGTAGCATCTTCAGAACCACCAACCGCTGCGTGGATCACGAAGGTCATGTCGCCATAGCTTTGGGTATTTACGCCATCTTCGGCAATCGGCATAATAATTTCATCACGATAACCATTGTTATCAGCCAGGAAAAGATTAGGATAGCTGCTATGTAAAGCGTATTTATTTGCACTGATGATTTTGTTGCAATACGTAATACAATCGCTGTTACGCTGTGTTCCTGTGTAAACCTGTGCGTTCAGATATAACCTGCTTAGTAAAGCCCAGTCTGCGGCTTTATCGGCACGGGCATATTCGTTTGCTCCCGGGTCATATAGATCGCCCTGGATGGCAACCAACTCAGATTCTACATATTTAAACAGATCGGCACGTGCAATTTGTTTTGGTGTAAACGTACCCGGCAGGTCTGCTTCTGTAGCAAACGGCGGGTTACCAAACAAATCCATAGCGATGTAGTAGTAGTATGCTCTTAAAAAGCGGGCTTCGGCCAAATAATGGGTTACATCATCTTTTAACGGACTTTGTAACGAGCCTAATTTAGCCTGCACATCGCGGATGTACTCGTTGCAATAAGCAATATTGATAAACAATCGCTCGTACATCAATTTTACGTACAGGTTGTTATCAGACCAGATACCACCGTGGTACTCTACTAAACCACCATCGCCCCAGGCGTTAATACATTCATCTGTAGTTACTTCCTGTGCTGCCCAGTACTCGCGCAAAAATGCAGTTGTACCTTCGTCTGATGCCTGGATCTCTGGCAAACCTGCCTGTCCTTTCTGGCCGGTAAGCGCCAGTGAACCGTATAATTTGGCCAGGAATTGTTTATAAGATGCCGGATCATCAAACACTGTTGTAGACGTACTTACCAGCGGATCTATTGGTTTGGTATTAAGGTCTTTGGTACACGATGTGGTAACCAAAACCATTACTACCGCTTGTATAATTAATATTTTATAGCGTTTCATTTCTCTTTAATTAAAAGTTAGCATTTAAACCCAACTGGAAAATACGGGCACGTGGGAAGAAATTGTTATCTATACCACCTGCTATTTCCGGATCTAAGCCCTTGTAGCCTGTGATTACAAATACGTTTTGTACACCGGCCGTAACACGCAGTTTCAGTTTATTCTTTACGTAGTTAGGGAAAGTGTAACCCAGGTTCATGTTATCCATCCGGAAGAATGACGCGTTCTGGATGTAATAGTCTGAGTAAACGGTTTGCAGCGCGTTGGTAAATTTGGTATCGTCTGCAGCTTTTGTCTGGTTAGACAAGTAACCTAACGAAGAGTACAGACCGCGATAGGTACTACCCGCTGCAACGTTGTTATAGTTGTAGTTACCCAGGCTTAATCTGCCAGAGAAAGAGAAATCAAACCTTTTGTAGGATACACGCGAGTTGATACCCATTAGCACCGTAGGATCGGGCTTTTTATAAAGGTATTGGTCGGCGCTATTAATTTGGCCGTCTTTGTTACGATCTACATAACCGTCTTCAAGCGGTGTTCCGTTTGCATTGTAGATCTGCTGGAATACATAAAACGAATTGATTGGTAAGCCTACCTTATCTGCCTGTATAAGCCCCGATGTAGTACCTGCTATGTTTGAAAATTGATTAGTGTATATAAAATCACTATCACCTGAGCCAACCAGTTTGGTTACCTTGTTTTTATTGTAGCTAACGTTGTAGCCTAATTGCCAGTTCCAGTCTTTGGTATTAACAACTGTTGCATTCAGGTTTAACTCCACACCTTTATTGTTCATATCAGCAAGGTTCTGTAACAGCGTGGCAGAAAAGTTACTTAATGCCGCAACGTTGGTAACAATAAGCAGGTTAGAGGTATTTTTGTTATAAGCATCGATACTACCGGTTAAACGGTTGTGGAAGAAACCAAAATCGATACCGATGTTAGCTGTAGTGGTCGATTCCCATTTAATGCCCGCATCATAACCTTCTGGTCGTAATGTATTATAAAACGTTTGGCCGAACTGGTATCTCGAACCGTTATCACTTTTGGTGAAACGTGCCTGGTAAGGATAGTTGTTGTTATCGCCCAGATCCTGCTGACCGGTTTTACCATAACCAACACGGAATTTCAAATCAGAGAAAGTGTTACTGCCTTTCATAAAATCCTCATCAATTACACGCCATGCAAATGCACCAGCCGGGAATAATCCCCAACGGTTATCGGGCGAAAATTTAGAGGTACCATCATCCCTTAACGTTGCGGTTAAGATGTAACGGTTTTTATAAGTATAGTTTACCCTGCCGAAGAATGAAGCCAGGTAATACTCGGTTTTGTACGGCGCAGCCGGATTAAAAACAGTGCCATTGTAGTCTGACGACTGTGAATTACCCTCTGTATAGAAATGCGACCATGAGTAACCTCCCGTAGCATCCAAAGAGCTTTCGATCGATTTAAAATCTCTTTTATAATTCAGATAAGCATCAAACAGCTGGTTGCGGTTAGTAGTGTTGTAGGTAGATCGCTGACCGCCTGAAGCAACCGGGATATAAACCCATTGCGTACTATCCCTAACATTATTATGGCCAAAAGTTTCGGCATAATCATAACCTAAGTTTACATTGGCATGCAGGCCAGATACACCCGGAATTTTATAATCAAATTGTGCGTTACCAATACTTCTGCGCGAAGTTGATTTGTTATCGGTTAAATCCAAACGGGCTACCGGGTTGGCAGTAGCCAGTGTAACCGGGTCGCCGTTAATGTTGGTGTTGCCGTTGGTAGTCCAGGTGGTATAACCCCTCCAGCGGGTATTGCCATTATAAACAGTTTGGGTGGGGTCGTAATTAACCGCGCTGCCCACAGCAGCCTGATCGGCAAAGTTGTTGGTATTGTAAAGGCCTTTAATGTTGATGTGGATGTTCAGTGTATTTTTAAACAAGCTTGGGTCTAAACCAATAGCCGCTGTAGTACGCTGAAAATTGTAGGTTTTTAAGATACCATCTGAATTGTTGTACCCGATAGATACGCGGTAAGGCATATTTTTAGCCGAACCAGAGAAGCTCAGGTTTTGATCTTGCCCGAAAGCTTTTTTATAGATCTGATCCTGCCAGTTGGTATTGGCTTTACCCAGCAACGAAGTAACGGCAGTTTGCCCTGCATAAACGTTATTTACCAAAGCGCGAAACTCATCGCCGTTGTAAATAGAAACTTCTTTAGGCAAAACAGATAATGAAGTGGTTACATTATAACCTATTGTGAATTTTTTGCCGCCACGTTTAGTGGTGATTAAAATAACACCGCTTGAACCTCTTGAACCATAAATGGCCGTTGCCGAAGCGTCTTTTAACACAGTTACGTTCTCTACATCATCGGGGTTAACGGTTGCAAGCATATTAGATGTACCACCAATGTTTACGTTGCTCATTGGCACACCATCAATCACAATAAGCGGGTTATTGCTGGCACCGATAGACGTAGTACCACGTATTTTGATGGTAGATGTATTACCCGGCGCACCGCTGTTTGAGGTAATGGTTACACCCGGCAATTTACCTACAAGCGCATCCTGGATAGAGTTTACGGCACCTTTGTTAAGGTCTTTGGCAGTAACTACATCGAGCGAACCTGTTGCGTCGCTCTTACGCACCGTGCCGTAACCGATAACGGCCACCTGCTCCAGTAATACTGATGCCGATTTAAGTTGCAGGTTAACATTTGTTGTTGCTGTTACGGTAACCGGCTGCTCCATCTGCTGGTAACCTATGAAATGTACAACAAGTACCTGTGCGCCCATTGGCACCTTAACTAATTTAAAATAACCATTTGCATCGGCAGCAGCACTATTAGTGGTGCCTTTTAAAGTTACCGTAGCGCCCGGAAGGGGCAAATTTGATTCGTCGATTACCCGGCCTGATATTGCTCCTGTTTGGGCCATAACCCAGTTGGATAAGCAAATAAAAAGCACCAGAAATCCGTACCTTAATAAGTAAATCTGTTTCATTAATTGGTGTTGTTTAAAATTGGTTTTTCGGATCTGGAATTGGCGCCAAATCCGAATCAAAGAAAAGCTTGTAACATGCGAATTACAATACTGTAAAGGCGGAATATAGAAAATATAAGACTATTTATCGACTTAATTTATTGAATATCAAATACTTAATAACAATAAAAGAGAGGCGAAATATAGATTAAAAATAGACGATTTTAACGCTCAAACAGCTTCGATTTCCATTATGCGGGACTCGAATTCATCGTTGGAGACAAATGATTTGTTCTTGATCCGGTTTTTATAGGCGTAAATGGTGTTAACAGAATAGCCCAGTAATTTGGCAATCCGGTCGTTATCATGGATACCCATACGGATGAGTGCAAAGATGCGGTGCTCGGTACTCAATAATTGCCCGGTTGGTACAGCGATTTCTTCTTCGGGTTTAAACAGCTCGTTAAACTTGGTAATGAAGTTGGGGAACAGCCGCAGGAAAACTTTATCGAAGGTATCGAACAAATGCTGGCGTTCACTCTCGAGGTTGAGGCTTTTTACGGTAACCAAAGCATCCTCATAACGCTTGCTGGTGAGCTTCTTATCCAGCGATTTCTGGAAGTTCTCCAGCTTCTCGATATAAATAGAGTTTACGTTGAAGTAGTAACCGATGTACTCGTTCTTGATCTTGTTGGCTACACTCAGGTTCTTGTTCAGCTCTTCAAGCGATTTGTTATTTTCCTGTAATGTAATGTTGGTGGCTTTGATGATGTTGTCCGCAATCCGCAACTTCTTCAACTGGCGGAAGATGATGATGGCAAACGCAATCACAAAAAACACCAATACTGTAATAATAGACGAGTAGATGAACAGCGAACGCCTTTGCTCTTCTATCGTTTTTATCCGTTTAGCCTCAATAATGGGCATAATGCTGCTGATGGTTACCTGCCTGTGGCGGGCACCGTAGTAAGTAGCATCATCCATCGCCTGTTTGATGTAAACGAAGGCATTGTTAAGATCGCCTTGTTTATACAGGAAATCGGCCAGTTTGTAAATAGCCACGGTTTCTTTAGTGGCCGATTGCAGATCGGCAATGGCAGCTTTGATCAATAAGGCCACAGATTCATCTTTTTTGCCCTGGGTTTCGTAAACATAGCTTAAACTGCACGCACTAATGGCAAACTGATTGGCTGTTAAGTTGGGTAAGCTCAGAATCGCGGTATAGTCTTTCACCGCAGCGGGGAAGTTCCCGGTACGCAAATCTTTTAGGCCATGCAATGCTAAAAAGCGGTAAGTGCCTGGATTAGCCACTGCCAGCCCCGAATCAATGCATTGCGTGCCTGCCTGTACATATCGCCAGGTATAATCATTATTATGGTCGAAATCGGAAAGATCAAAATAACTACGGGCTTTCAGAAAATAATATTCGGCCTTGGTACTGTCTGATAAATTGTTGAGCGAAATGCCGTTCAGCGTTTCCAGCGTCTCTTTAAACATACCCGCTGAGATCAATGAAAAACCCAGCTTCATTTTAGCCGAAGCAATTAATGCCGGATTTTTTAACTGCACCGCTGCTATATCAGCCTGCTTGGCGTAGTTGTAGGCCGAATCGTATTGGAAGGTTTTATACTCATCGTACAAAGCCTGGTATAAATTATATTTATCTTCAGGCTTAGCGGTTCGGCCTAATTGATTTTTGAGCTTATCAATACCTTGTTGCTTTTTAACAACGTATTGTTCTTTATTGGCAAGCGCGTTATTAAGTTCGTTTAATAAGCTATCTGTAGCAGCACGGGTTTCGAGTGTAAGGCATAAACAGAAAACAATCAAAACCGAAAGTTTCATTATTAATCAGGAAAATAGTTTATAGAATGGTTTACAAAGGCACTAAAATAACAATCATTTAACAAAAAGCGCTTATTTAAATATGAGCACGAAAAACAATTTCGTAAGTAAACATTGTAAACTTAAATTTAGCCAATACAAACAATTACCGGTTAATGGAAAACTACAGCATTGTTATATTTATCATGGCCATTATGATCGGCCTTTCGGCAATTGCCGATTATATCAAACTGCCCTACCCTATTTTGCTGATTGTGGCCGGGATAGCGGTAGGCTTTATCCCCGATTTGCCTAAAATAGACCTGAATCCCGAGATTGTTTTCCTGATATTTCTACCCCCACTGCTCTATGATGCAGCCTTCAATATCTCGTACGAAGAATTTAGGGTGAACATCAATACCATCAGCACACTGGCTATTACACTGGTTTTTATAACCACCCTTGGTATAGCTGTTGTTGCGCATTATTTAATCCCGGATATGGGCTGGCCAATTTCTTTTGTACTGGGCGCTATACTTTCAGCAACGGATGCTGTGGCTGCCATGAGCATTACCAAAGGCCTGGGCCTGTCGCACAAAACAAACACTATACTGGAGGGCGAAAGTTTAATTAACGATGCATCGGCCCTGGTGAGTTACCGCTTTGCTGTGGCTGCTGTTGCAGGCAGCGCCTTTATATTCTGGAAAGCGGCATTGCAGTTTGCTGTTTTAATGGGTGGTGGTTATGTAGTTGGTTTCCTGATAGGGAGACTGCTGGCCCAAATCATTAAACGGACTCACAAAAATCGCCTGGTTACCATTAGTTTTATGCTGCTCGCACCCTTCGTAGCTTATTTGGTGGCCGAAGATCTGCACGTATCAGGCGTTATTGCCGTGGTGATACTGGGCCTTGGGATTGCACGTTTTGGCAAAGTGGTTTTCCCTGAAAATTTCAAACAGCAATCGAAAGCGATATGGGATATTATTATATTCCTGCTCAACGGATTGATCTTTATCCTTATCGGCCTGCAATTGCCGCACGTGGTAAAAACCGTTACACCCGCGCAAATATTACCTTATGTGGGTTATGGGTTAATAATCACTATTGTAGCGCTGTTACTAAGAATGGGCCGCGTGTTTATGCAGCAGGCTAATTTACAACAGCATTTTAAACAAGGTAAAGGTAAAATAACCGAACGCGCCCTGCTCGATTTTAAGAACAGCCTGATCATAAGCTGGTCGGGTATGCGGGGGATTGTTTCGCTGGCTATTGCCATTGGCTTACCACATAAACTAAATAATGGCGATCCGTTTCCTCAACGGAGCGCCATCATCTTTATATCGGTTGTGGTTGTGCTATTTACCTTAATTGGTCAGGGCTTAAGCCTGCCATGGCTAGTACGCCTCTTGAACAAAAAACAACCTACGCTTGCTGATAAGGCGTAATACGGCTAAACCACGAGGTAGCAAATTGCGCTTGTGATGGGTTAGCATCAATAATATTCTGGTACCTTGCCCTGCGTAACTGGCATATAGCGTTGTATAAATCTTCTGCGTTTTCGGCATTGGCTGCTGCTATCGTAAGCGGGCCAACTTGCCTGTCTACAGTTAATTTACCCGGCGATAAGGTATTTACGCCTTGTTGCAAAAACATAGCAGCTATCCCTGTGCCCATATTAACTGCGGTATCAAAAAGCTGGTTGCCAATTTGCTGATCATTAATACTGTCTAACGACTCAGTATCCCAGAAATTAGCCTTGTAGAATGATTGCACCAGTGTTTGCAGCTGTGCATTATTGTTTAAAACCTGGTTAATGCTGGGTGGATTAGAGGCAACTGCACTATCAACTGTTGGCCAGCCCGACCAGTTAGGCCAGTAATTTTTGGCTATACCCTTGTAGGTTTCGCCACCACTATCATTTGGATTGTTTGCATAGCCTCCCTCATTACCCATGGTAATTTGGAACGCCTGACTAAATTGTGCCATAGAGATAAGAATTTAAGATTTGTAATTAGGTTTTTTAAACTTAAAGCAAATTATCTTATAAAGCAATAGCAAATGGCAAAGGCTGCATAAAGCAGCCTTTGAACACACAGCATGTTCTGCCTCTCACCGCAGTTCATGTTTATTTTTAAAGCAGATCTGCGCAATTGCAGACCCGAAATTGATTTACTGATGAAATACAAATGTAGCAGGGAAATAATATCCGCTGTATGCAAAATCAGTTTTTAAAGCACCGGTGGTAGTGTCATAAAAATCAAGATCATTAACACTGTAGGCAGTGCCGAAACCCGATTGTACGGTGCTAACCACCAACTGATCTGTCTGCACATTATAACCAATACCTGCACCATATAATACTTTGCCTGTTGGCAGGGTAATAAACGGCGTTTGTAATGATGCTGCATTACCATCTACATATTTATAAATGGTTGTGCCACCGCTAAACGATGCATTCTTTGCCAAATATATAGTATTTTCTTTTGTTGATGCAGTAATTGATCCCGGGTGCCATGCGCCCCATGAACCGAAAACCGTAAACGGTACAGTAGTGGTGGTAACATCCAAAGTGGTTGGGTTAATTTTAACCAATGAGGTGCCTCCCGCTGCCCAAACCGAGCCATCAGGTGTTTTGGCAAATGCTACCAGCATAGACGGGATTTTTTTAGCTACCGAATAATCGCTCGCATTTAAGATCACCACACCTTGTGTTTGCGATAGTACAAAGATGTAATTGCCGGCTTTAATAACATCGCCTACAGAACCGGTAACGCTTGTTAGTTTAGCGCCTGCCGTGTAAGTTGTTAAATCGAACGGATATATCCCACTGCCTGAAGTTAATAAACCTTTGGTGTTATCAACCCCAACAAAACCCTGCCAGTTGCTGCCGCCCACTGCCGGGATACGGGCAATTTCTTTTAACGAATAAGCATCGGTAACCACCATCGGGCCGCCTACTTTGGCTACCAGGAACAGGTTGTTGTTAAAGATGGTAGCGTTCTCTAAAGTTGAAGTTGCCGGATCAAGCGTTTTGCCCGGGTTTTCTTTGGTGAAGATACTGTCCTCCTTAGTCTTGGTATCATACCTATAGAAACTCACGCTACCCGTACCATGGCCAAACCATCCCTCGTTAATAATAAAGAAACCGTTCTCATACTTGCCTAAAACGTGGATCTTGTAATCGGCAGATGAGTAACCGCCTGCTGTGCTGGCTTTAAAATTAATGGTATAATCGCCGCGGGTATCTGGTGTAAACGTAAATGTAGAATCGGTGCCTTTGTTGGTGCCATTTACCGTCCAGGTATATACTACGTTTTTCGTGTTCAGTTTAGGGTGTATGGTTAGCGATTTGCCAACGGTAACCGTATCAGCAAGCTTACCGCCGATAGATGAGATCTCCGGCCTTGCCGCAAAGTTGCCGTCACCAACGTTATCCTTTTTACAAGATGCCGCGGCCATCAGCAAAATGCCCAATGCGCCAATCCCTAATTTTAAAGTAATTGTTCTTTTCATTCTTAATGTATTATATGCGTGTATTTAATTTGTTTAGTTTTTAAGCAGGCTCAGATCGGCTGCGCCAGTAAACTCGGTCGATTGCTCGCCCAGCCAGCCCATGTTGTAAAGTATGCCTGTTTGCACTTTTATAAAGTCGATACCCTTGAGGTTTACCGGGTTCCCTTTGGTATCTACAGCCGTAGCAATGTCGATTTTATCGCCGCCGGCAGAGTTATCGGCGTAGCCATAATCAAAAGAAGCACTGGTGATGAAAGACGGGTTGCTGTCGTTAATATTAGTTGACGGCAGCAAAGAGCCGGTTAAAGTATAGGTATCGCCCTTAATGCCCTTAGGGAAGTAGGCTTGTGTATGGAATACATTGGTTTGCACCATCCCTGTTTTACCCAGGTTATCTTTCCAGGGCACACTACAGGTATCGCATTTGGGGCGGGTATAGGTTACCGAGTAATTGGCGTTATAACCTGGTTTACCATAAGCGCTGCCTTTAATTTCGTACCAGGTATCGTCGGGTTTGCCATTGCCGTTGGTATCCTGCATTACCCATATCACACCGGGTTCGGCAAAACTGGCGAAGGCGTTGCCGTAAACGATAAAATCGGTTTTGCCGCTAACATCCAGCACCGTATGATCAAAGCCTACAATTATGTAACCACCCCAGGCCCCCAAACTCACCAAACCCTGGTTAGTTTTCAGCGTACCTTTGGCTGCAACGGTATCGCCCAAACTGGTATTGGTAAACTGACCGGGAGCCGGGTTAAACTCAAACAGATTGCTTACATAAGCATTGCTGGTAGCGGTTACCGGCCTGGTATGGTCGGTTACCGGTGTTGCTGTATCGTCTTTATCCTTTTTACAGGATGCCCATAAGAGGCTTACAAGTGCGCATAATGCGATGAGCGCCTTTACATTTTTTTGCTTTACCATAAGTTTTTATTCGGGATTAATAGATGCGTGTGGAATGCCCTGGTAATGGGATTATTGAGACAAAGGTTTTGGGTTGAACCTGGTTTGAAATGAATAGCGTGCTCTTTTTGTGCTATTGGCGGGGTGCACAAAAGCAGCGTACAGCCCACTAAAGTGGACTGCCGAAAAAGCAAACCTGTATTACTACAAATGCATTTTACCGCACTTAGTAAAAATAATTTCATGTGTTTTGTGTGAGTTAAAACCCCACAGCAAACAGTATGACAGCACTAAAAAATGAAATACACGAAAGGTATCATCATTCCAGCTTCAATCCCCGAAAGCTATGAATCAATATGTGCGATGGCAGGTCTTCTGACTTACTCCCCTCGGCCCGGTCTTCCCACACCGATCAAAATCGGCACAGTGACTAAAAGAATGGGCTTTGGTATATGGAGCTTACAGCTGCGGGACAGTCCCGGATTTACACCGGCTTCCCTTTTAATCCCGGTTTTCACCGGGAACCAAAAGCAATGCAAACTTAAAAGAAAAATTACAGGATGCGAAATGAGTTTAAATATGTATTAATAGCCATTCCGCATCCTGTATTTGCGAGCTTTACGCAGCACTAATCTCAGCCATTATCTGGGCCAGATCATCGCGCGAGATGGGTTTGATATAGAAATTTGATATGGCTTTATAAGTTGCTGCTTTGGCATGGTCGGCTACATCTATAGATGAGCTTACAATGTAAACCGTAATTTTTTTGCTCACCTTAAATTTAATAAACTCATCTAAAAACTGCCAGCCATCCATCACGGGCATGTTTAAATCGAGCAGTATCACATCGGGCAATATTTCGGGCGATTCGAGGATGGGTTTAAGATATTTTATGGCTTCGAGGCCGTTATGAAACACCAGCAGGTTTTCACAAAAGTCAACCACTTTCATTTGTTTCGATAAAACATAGGTAAATATTTTATCGTCATCAATAATACAGGCAATGTCTAATTTTCTCATACGTATCAGCTAAATTCTATTTTAAAAGTAGTTCCTTCATTTACTGTGCTCCGGGCTTCAATTTTACCACCCATGGCATCAACCTGGTTCTTAACCAAAAACAGGCCTATTCCCCGCGCATCATTATTATCATGGAAAGTTTTGTACATGCCAAAAAGCTTGTGCCCGTGCAAACCAAGATCAATCCCTATCCCATTATCTGTTATTTCGAGCGTTACTATATTGTTCAGCTCGTAAACTTTAATATCAATATGTAAAGCCCTGTCGGGATGGCGGTACTTAATACTGTTGGTTAACAAATTTAATAAAATGCTCTCCAAATAAGCCGGGTCATATTGTATGCTGATGCCGGGATCAACATCAACAGATAGTTTTGCGTTTACCTGTCTTAAAGATAACGACAAAACCTCGAGCATGCGGTGAATTTCCTGGTGTAGGTTTAATATTTTTTTGCTGTACTCCTTGTTGCTGTGTACATCAACCACATCATTTAAATGGGCAAGCGTTTGCTGCAAATTGGCTGTATTAATCACCAGCATTTGCATCATCTTTTGCTTTTCCTCATCGTCGGTTTCGTGGGTTATCATATCCAGCAGCATTTGTATGTTACCGGTGTGCGAACGCAGGTTGTGCGATACAATATGTGCAAAGTTTAGCAAACGGCCGTTTTGCCCACTAATAACTTCCATAGCCTGTTTGCGCTCCTGCTCCATGGCTTTTCTATCATGGATATCGGCGTAGGTACCCAGCATCAGCAATGGCTTATCGTCATCACTCCATTTTACTACTTTGCCCCTTACCTCTACCCAAATCCAATCACCGTTTTTATGCATCATGCGGCATTCGCAGGCATAAAATTTCTCTTCCTTTTTAAAGCATTTTTCCAGCTCTAAAGCATTAATGTCCCGGTCATCCGGGTGGATCAGATCATGCCAGGCAGCCATTGTATCAGCCCCAAGCTCGTTAGGTAAATAACCTAATATAGCGGCCGATCTTTTATTATAAACAGTCTCATCAGTGGGTATGTGCCACTCCCAGGTACCAACCTGGGTACTTTTTAAAATATTATCGAGGCGCTGCCGTTCGCGCAACAGTATCTCCATCGATCGCTTGCGATCAGTTATATCCTTTATCTGGGAAACAAAATACAGGGGCACACTGTCGGCATCACGTACCAGCGTTACGCTGAGGTAGATCCAGATCTGGTGACCCAATTTATGGAAATACCTTTTCTCGATATTATAAGTAGTGATCTCGTTATTGAGCAGGCGGTACATGTGGCTCAGATCAAGGTCGAGATCATCGGGGTGGGTAAAATCCTGAAATGTGTGTTTTAAAAACTCTTCTTCATCATAGCCCAACAGGCTGCACAAGCTATTATTTACCTTAATCCAATGGCCATCCGGGGCTACGAGCGCCATCCCGATAGGTGCGTAATCAAAAGCCTGGTGAAATTTTTCTTCCCGCTCTTCCAACGCGCGGATCATATTAACCTGGCTGGTTATATCTTCAAGCGTACCATAAATAATGGTGCATTCGCCGTCTTCATAGTTGGCATGAATCCGCATTTTTACCCACTTAAGTACCCCTCTGGCGCTTCTAAGCCTAAACTCGCCAACCTGTGGCTCACCCGAACTAATACCATATTCTATTACCGAGCGTACAATATCCTGGTCCAGGTAAAATTCGGCGGCCTCTTCTAATGTAAGATATAATACATCGGGACCAACTTCATAAATATCCCTTACATACTGGTTCCAGTAAATTTCGCCCGTAACAAGGTTTCTTTGCCAAATACCAAGCTGCGCTAAAGGTGTTACCTTTTCGTAAAGTTCCAGTTTCTTATGCATCGCAGTTTCTAATGTATCAGCTACAGATATCGAGAACTATTATAAGGATAAAATAAGTATTATTAATATACTTACGTTTAAAAAGACTTATACGTAAGTAACAAATTCATATCAAAATATTTATGATATTATTAAGCAAATAAGCTTAACTGCTACGAAGATGTTTTTGTTCTGTTTTATTTAGATGCAACTGCTTCTTTGGCAACGGCGAGCCCTCTGCCCGATATCAGCAATTCGTTAGTAATGGTACGGGTATAGGTTTTAATCTCTTCCTGAAAATCAACCACCGATGCCCCCGAACGGATTTCTTCCAGTCGTTTTTCCCAGGTGCCTGTCAGTTCCGCCTGGGCTATTTTTTGATCTTTGACTACAGTGTATACTGCAAGACCCATTTTGGTAGGCAGCAGGTTCTTCTTTTCGCGCTGCACGTAATCACGTTTTATTAATGTTTCGATGATGGATGCGCGGGTTGCAGGCGTACCCAATCCGCTATCTTTCATAGCGTAACGCAGTTCCTCGTCGTCAATTTCCTTGCCTGCAGTTTCGAGCGCTTTCAATAAACTAGCCTCGTTGTAAAGCGGCTTGGGTTTGGTTTGCTTTTCGAGGATGGCTTTATTAGGCACGGGCAAATTTTCGCCCTGTACTACTTTGGGTAGCGAAGCATTTTCTTCGTCTTTCTTCTCTTCATCAGGCTCGTTAAATACAGCACGCCATCCCGGAATGCCGATCACTGTACCGCTGGCCATAAATTTACTGCCCGATTGTATCGTAATTTTGGTGATCTCCTTAATACAATCCTGGTGAAAGGCTTCGAGCATGCGGCCAACTACCATATCGTAAATGGCCTGTTTATCGTCCGAGAGTTGATACGGCACCTCACCCGTAGGTAAAATAGCGTGGTGATCCGTCACCTTTTTAGCGTTAACGCTGCGTTTACTCAGTTTATTTTCGGAGAGAAAAGTTGCCTGTTTGCCGAATTGCGGGTGATCTTTATATTTATCGATCAAGCTTGGTACGGTCGCAAAAACATCATCACCAATGTAGCGGCTGCCTGTACGCGGGTAGGTTACCAGTTTGCTTTCATAGAGATTTTGAAGCAGCGACAAGGTTTGATCTGCCGTAAAACCTTTTCGCTTATTAGCCTCTTGCTGTAAACTACTCAGATCGTGCAATAGCGGTGGCGGCTCTTTGCGGGGCTTGGCCTCCACGTTGAGGATATGACCTCCGGCAGGAAAACCGGCAGCAACATCCTGTACCTGATCCAGTATAACCTGGGCGTCTTCTTTAGTTTTATAATTTTCTGGTGATATAGCGCGGAACATTTGCCCGTCTTTATCAACCTGTATAGCAACCTGGTAATAAGTCTGCGGAACGAAGTTCTTGTTCTCCAGATACCGTGAGCAGATCATGGCCAGCGTTGGCGTTTGCACACGGCCCAGTGAAAGTACTGAACGTGTACCGGCAGAAAGACTCAGCGCCTGCGTGGCATTCATCCCCACCAGCCAGTCTGATTGTGAGCGGCAGTGAGCAGAGTTAAATAATGCATCGTAATCAGTCCCCGGTTTTAAATTGCGGAAACCTTCTTTAATGGCCTCATCGGTTTGCGATGAGATCCAAAGCCTTTTAAACGGCTTTTTGCATTTTAAATAGTAATAAATATAGCGAAAGATGAGTTCACCCTCGCGCCCGGCATCCGTTGCCACAATAATTTCGGTGGCTTCGTCAAAAAGTTTTTGGATAATGTCGAGCTGTTTGCGGACTGATGGATCTTCGATCATGCCATCCTTACTTTTTACCTTGCGGATAGAAAGCTTGAATTTGGCGGGCAGCATGGGCAGGTTTTGTACGCTCCAGCCATAAAAGCCGTACTCTTGCGGCGGGGCTAATTGCAACAGGTGGCCAAAGGCCCAGGTAAAGGTATAGCCCTTGCCTTCGATATAGCCTTCGCGTTTTTGGTTAGCGCCAAATACCTTGGCAATTTCGCGTGCTACCGATGGCTTTTCGGCAATAATTACTTTCATTAATCGCTGTTAGGTGATCAGATACGGTAACGTAAACGGATGCTTTTACCAATAGCATCGGCCAAACGGTTAAGACCTGCGTCTTCGTTTTCTTTAAATTTCCAAACCTTATCATTTAAAACCAAAGTCCTGTTTTCTTCCAAAACTTCAACCTCTAATTCGGTAGCTCCCAGATCAGGAGGGGTTGGTGATAATAACTTGATTGTGTAATCCTGTTGTTCAAAAGTGATGCGTAGCGCCTGTCCCATAAATCAGGCTGAAATTACGCAAACCCATTGGTATTACAACGTTTGTTGAAAAATCTTTGCTAATATATTTAGAGATTTAACTGAAACGTTAAATAAAAACAGCTCATTCTTTTTGGGAATGAGCTGTTTTTGATCTACTTAGTATTTAAGAAATGCCTTAATCTACCAATTCGAATTTTATTTTTTGGTTACCTGCCATAATCACAAAATCGCCAGATTCAAGATGTTTTTTACCATCTGCATCCGGGAAACTCAGGTCGCGCATGGGGTCAATCTCAAATTTGTACACGTATTTTCCACCTGCGGCAATCTCTTTTTTCTCAAAGTGTTTCAGCTCTTTCATCGGGCGAGAGATAGAGCTTGCGTGCGATGCGATATACCACAACGCAGTTTCTTTACCGGTAACACCACCTGTATTGCTCACCTCAACAGTAGCCACCAATTTTTGATTTTTGTGGATCTGTGCAGCCGATAAACTGATTGGCGCATACGTAAAATCGGTATAGCTTAAACCGTGACCGAACCAGTACAATGGATCAGTCGGGATATCCTGGTACTTGCCAGAATTTGGGCGCGCGCTCTGGCGCATATCATAATAAGTAGGGATCTGGCCTGTAGTCAAAGGGAAAGTAATATCCAGTTTACCAGATGGGTTTACACGGCCCGAAATGATGGAAGCCAATGCAGTACCACCTGCAACACCCGGTTGCCACATCTCTACAATAGCATCGGCCATAGGCTCCAGACGAACCAGCTCCAACGGGCGGCCGTTTGCCAGTACCAATACAATAGGTTTACCGGTTTTCTTTAACTCGGCAACCAATTTTTCCTGGATAGCAGGTAAGGAGATATTTGAACGTGAGGTATTTTCACCGCTCCATGTTTTCTTTTCGCCGAGGCAAACTACCACAACGTCTGATTTTTGGGCTGCGGCAACAGCTTCTGCAATGCCGCTTTCGTCTGTACCGTCAATCTCGGTTCCTTTAGCGTAGTTGATCTGCGCTTTTTGAGCGAACTCTTTATTGAAACCATCAATGATAGTCTCTGCATCTTTAGGATCACCCTGTGCCGACCAGTTACCGATCAGATCAGCCTGATCTTTAGCCAGCGGACCAACCAACGCAATTGACTTGATGTTTGAGCCTAAAGGCAATACTTTAGACTTGTTTTTCAATAACACCATTGATTCTGTAGCCAGTTTCGCGGCAACAGCCTTGCTTTCTGGTTGCAAATAACGTTCAGCAACAATTGGGGTATATGGATTATCGAACAAACCCAGACGGAACTTAATGCGCAGGATACGTTTAACCGCATCATCAATTTTAGTCATCGGCACCTTTTTTTCGTCGATGAGTTGTTTCAGGTTTTGGCCGTAAATGTCATCAACCATATCCATTTCAACACCGGCCATAAATGCTTTAAGTCCGGCCTCTTTGCGGTCTTTAGCTACGCCCTGTGCCATCAGTTGCTCTACCGAACCCCAGTCAGACACCACGAAACCGTCATGTTTCCAGCGACCTTTTAAAACCTCGGTTAAGGTATAAGGGTTAGCCGAAGCCGGGATGCCGCTGATATCGTTAAATCCACTCATTAAAGTAGCTGCACCAGCTTTTACACCAGCCTCGTAAGGCACCATATAGGTTTCCCAAAGTGATTGGGCAGAAATATCGGCATAATGATAATCGCGGCCACCTTCTGACATACCGTAACCGATATAGTGTTTCAGACAAGCAGCAATTGAATATTGCTCGTTCAGTTTTTTACCCTGGTAACCTTTAACCGATGCTACACCGAACATGGCGTTGGTGTAAGGATCTTCTCCATAACCTTCTGATACACGGCCCCAGCGCGGGTCGCGGGCAACGTCGATCATTGGCGAAAATGTCCAGTCGATACCAGATAATTTGGTTTCTTTGGCAGCAACCGCGCAGGCTTCTTCCACCAGTTCGGGGTTCCATGAACAACCTTGTGCTAGTGAAATTGGATATATAGTACGGAAACCGTGAATTACATCATAACCGAATAAAATAGGAATACCCAAACGGGTTTCTTCCATAGCGCGTTTCTGCACCGTATTACGGAATGCAGGATCGGCGCTGAAATAAATTAGTGAACCAATACCTGCCGGGAAAGTAGGCTTTTTATAACCGTTGTTGTTAGGGTTGTTATTATCCCCTACGGTTTGCTGGTTTAACTGCTCAATCTTCTCTTCAAGCGTCATACGTTTCAGCAAATCCTCTACCCTGCTTTCAACCGGTGCGTTTTTATCTTTATAAACCGGCACAGGCGGCTTGGCTGCCAATACTTGCCCACCAAGTATTAGCATAGTTACTAAACTAAAATATTTCATGCGCTAAATATAAGCGATGGTGTAATACTTACAATAACCTATTTTCGATTAAAGTACCGCACATTTAATGCGCTGAAATTCTGTAGGGTTACAACCCGCAAAATGTTTAAAAAAGCGGCTGAAATGCGAGCTGGTATCGAAGTTGAGCTTATCGGCAACTTCTTTTACGCTTAATTCCGACGAGCATAGCCAATATTTTGCCTCCTGGTAAATACGGTTATGGATCAATTGCAGCGGCGTTGAACCTGTTTCTTGCTTAACTACTTCGCTTAAATGCTTGGCGGTAACAAACAGTAGATCGGCGTATTCCTGCACGGTGCGCAATTGTAGAAAGTGCACTTCTACCAGTTTTTTATAGTGATTAACCAGTTGTTGGGTACGGCTTGGATGCGCAATTTGTATCGGAGGTACACTCTGACCAGTCACTCTTCTATTGGCTTCGAACAATAACTCGAAGAATAATAGCCGAAGCATTTGCCTGTGAAACGGTTGCTGGCTGTGAAATTCATGATCCAGTTTTTGAAACAGTGTGCCAATGGTATCGGCACTATCTTCTGGCAACAGGCAAACGGGTGGCTTCTCAGGATTGATATCTAACAGGCTATTTACTACGGCTTCCTGGATCATACCATCGGCCAGAAATTCTTTTTTAAAGAGGATGATGTAAAGATCCAAATCTTCTGATGCCTCATGCCAGGCGTTTAACGAATGCGGCGTGGCAATATGCATGCTATTGGCCGAAACTTCGAACCTAAACTGGTTAATGGTGCGTACTGAGTTGCCGGCAAGGCATAATACTAAGGCATAATGATCGGCTTTAAAGGGCAGCTGGGCTACCATGTTGCCGGTGTGACGGATGATGGCGAAGTTTTCTTCACTCACCAATTCATCTTTTAATTGAGGGTAGTTCTGTGGATCGCGATCTGCAGATGTAAAATGACGGATAGTAGTAGAAATGTCGAGTGTTTTTGCAAATTGTTCCATTTTTTAGTTGGGGTTGACTGCTGCAAAAGAAGGAATACTCTGAGCAAAAACTGTCACGGCAGTGTACAGGGTACACTTAGTGTATCAGGGGAAAGTCATAACATTAATTTAACATTGAAAGAGCCTGTATCAAACTTGTCATTTCGACGATAGGAGAAATCTTATGCGCCATGCTTAACTGCAAAGTTCTATCACATACTTATAAATAGCATAAGATTTCTCAGTCGTACCTCCTTCGAAATGACAAACTTGTGGTTACTATCTGCGCCATTGTTGGTGTTGTCACCAACAATTATCTATTTGCTAACTGCAAGTTGTTGGTGACAACACCAACAACGGCGCTGAACTTTTGGATATCACACTCACATAAAACAAAGCGGCCCGCTCCATTACGAAGCAGGCCGCTAATCCATCATCACTAAGCATTAAGTCGCTTTATATTATAAACCGAATGCGTAAGCAACACGCAGACCGAAGAAGTTATTGGTGCTGCCGTTGTCAACAAATTTGGTGTTGCTTTCGAAACGTACACCGGCATCCAGGTAGTTTTTACCACCCAATGGGAATTGGTAACCAATTTGAGGAGCGTAAACAAAGGCGGTTGATTTATCTGCACCAACTTTGTCTTTATCAGTTACAAATGAAGCACCTGCTTCGCCCTGAATGTAGAAGTTACCTACCGGATAGTATTTTAAACCGGCTTTAACCGGGATTAATTGTAAATCGCTGCCTTTAATGTTGGTTACATCATTGGTTTTAGCGAAGAAATTATCGAAACCTGCGTTAACGGTTACATACAATTGGTTTTTGTAGATCGGGAAATCTGCTTGTACAGATCCGCCTAAATTCCAGTTGTAAGCATTGTGGAGGCTACCTACCGGTACGCCGCCATCGGGGCCTACGCTTAATATAACACCACTACGTGTTGCAGATGCTGCAGGTGCAGTTGTTGTGGTAGTTTGTGCTTTAGTAGATAAAGTAAATATGCTTGATAATGCAAGTGTTAATACACTTAGTTTAATTGAAGTTTTCATTTTGTTATTATTTATTAGTGTAGAAATGTTTTTCATTTTTAGATGTTATCTGTAAATCTGGTGGTACAGTTCATAAGCCTGTTGGCACCAGTGCAGCAGCCTGCCTTTTAGTAATGCTTTGTGATGATCTTGTGTCTTCATTGTTTTTGTTTTCATTCGACAGGTCAAAGGTATGGCGGGTATCGGGGCGCATCAATTCCAATATTTCGGGTGATAGAACCAATTTTTCCTTTTTTGCGAGGAAAGCGGCTTTTTTAAAGCGTATTCGATATTATTGATGAAGATTGCGTGACAATAGCACACAAAAAAAGCGGCATTAACTTAGTTAATGCCGCTTTATAAAATGGATCTTGTCATTCTGAGTGCTAACGAAGAATCTTCTGCACTTTGCATTCTGTTAATTCTCTAATTCTGAAAATTCTGGTTCAAGACAGGGCGAAGAAGATTCTTCACTACGTTCAGAATGACAAGTGAAGTATTTTAGGCTTTAGCAGTTGCCGCAGCTTTCTTAGTGCATTTAGGGCAGGTGCCGTTAGCGTATAAGGTAAATCCTTGTGTAGTAAAACCTTCGGGCAGAGTTACCGGCGGCAGGTGCAGATCATCAAGGCAGTATACATTTTTGCACATGGTGCAGTTAAAATGCAAATGCTCATCGTGGTGATGATGCTCTCCGCAGTCAGACGAGCACATGGCATAATTTGCCGTGCCATTTAAATCAAATACTTTATGGATGATGCCTTTCTCTTCAAACGCATTTAAAATGCGGTATAAAGTAACACGGTCTATATCGTTCATCACACTTTCGAGGTCGGGCTGTGACGTAGCCGTACTCTTAGACGCCATCATAGACAGCACACGTAAACGCGGACTGGTTTTCTTTAAATGGTGTTTATCTAAAAGATCTTCGAAGTCGAATTTATTCCTGGTTTGTGCCATTAGAATGGTATAACGTAGTAAAGTACACAAAGTTACTAAGAACGATTGACTTTTAACAAAACGCCTTTACAAAATGAAGTTTTGATGAATAAGTTCATCAAAATTTAACCTATCCGCTTTTTTACAAATTCAATTGCAATATTATTGCATTTAAAATGCATCTTTGTTGCGTTAATTTTAAATTAAAAAGATGCGCATAGGTTTACTTTTATTTCTTCTATCTTTTTTCACGACATTAAGCTATGCCCAGCAACGCACTAAAACTACAGGCTTTACATTAAGCGGAAAGGTAAAAGATGCATCAACCAAAACACCTCTTAATGAGGCTACAATTTCTATTATAGGCACATCAACAGGTACACATAGCGATAGTACGGGTGTTTATCAACTGGCAGTTCCGGCAGGATTGCACAAGTTTAGATTCGAGTTTGTAGGATACGCGAATGTGGATACGCTATTGAACATCAGCAGCAATACCAAACTTAACATCAATCTGAAACCTTCAGATGACTTTTTGAAAGAGGTAAGTATAAATGCAACATCATCACATAAAGTAATTGAAACCCAAAGCCTCACCGTATTGCAGGGAACCGAGCTGGAACGTACCCGCGGTTTAAGCCTGGGCGAATCATTAAAATCAATAACCGGCGTAACCACATTTCAAACCGGGCCATCCATCGCCAAACCTATTATTCATGGTTTGTACAGCAACCGCATCCTGATTTTAAACAATGGTGTACGCCTGGAAGCCCAGCAATGGGGATCTGAACATGCGCCGGAGATTGATCCCTTCATCGCCAATAAAATAGAAGTGATTAAAGGTGCAGCGGGGATCCGTTATGGATCGGATGCTATAGCTGGGGTAATTCTGGCCGAGCCCAAAGCCTTACCAACTGCTCCCGGTACGATGGATGGCGAAGTTAATGCTGTGGGGATGACTAACAGTCGCCTCGGTGCATTCTCTGCCATGCTCGAAGGTTCACTCGGTAAAAAACTGGAAGGTTTAAGTTACCGCATACAAGGCAGCTACAAACGTGCCGGTAATACCAGTACGCCTAATTATATTTTAGGCAATACCGGATTAAGCGAAAACGATTTCTCGGCCGCCTTACAGTATTATCATAAAAATTATGGCATTGAAACCTATTACAGCGATTTCAATACCAAGCTGGGCATTTTATCAGGTACCGAAGTTGGTTCTATTGCCGATTTGCAGGCGCGCATCCAGGAAACTACTCCGATTACTCCTTCTGATTTTACTTATACCATCGACAGGCCTTACCAAACTGTAAACCATTCAACAGCCAAAGTGCGCGGCTTTTACAATTTTGATGATGGCAGTAAACTACAGGTACAATACGCTTATCAAACCAATAAACGATCTGAGTACGACCTGCTTTCGTTTTCGCCAAGCCTGGCTCCTGCTTTGTATCTAAAGATCAATACCTCTACTGCCGATGTTAATTTTGATCAAAAACCCATTGGCGGACTAACCGGCTCTATCGGCATTAGCGGCATGAACCAGGGCAACGTGCGTATGTACGAATACCTGATCCCAAACTTTGTTGATTATGACGGAGGGGCATATATCATTGAGCGTTATCGATATAAAAAATTGCTTTTTGAAGCGGGTATCCGTTACGATTACCGCTGGTTAAAGGCATACCGTTTTAACGATACCATTGCCAAAATAGAAGCCACAACCACACATTACCAAAGCAGCAGTTCAACCCTCGGCGCTACCTATAATATTACGAATGATCTTACACTGAGCGGCAATTTCGGTTCGGCATTCAGGGCACCTACGGTTAATGAACTTTATTCAAATGGTGTGCATCAAACCCTTATCTCGTATGAAGTTGGCGACCCGAATCTTAAAACCGAGCGGGCCAGCAATTTCAGTCTGAATTTAAATTACCAGTCGCACCGGGTGGCTATCGATGTGCAAGGTTATTATAATAACATCAATGATTTCATTTTCCTGCAACCAACGGGGCAATACATCCGGGTACAGAGCGGCTCATTGCTCGAGTTTAATTATACCCAAGCCAATGTATATTTCAGGGGCGTTGATCTGGGTGTGATTGTGAAACCAATCGACTCGCTGGAGATCAATTCTAAAACCTCGCTCATCTACGCTTATAACAAAACGATCCACGATTATTTGATCTACACCCCTCCCATGCGTTTGCAAAACGGGCTAACCTATCATTTTGGTAGTTGGGGTGCATTGAAGAATATCGCCGTAGGTGCCGAGAATGTATTTGTAGCCAAGCAAACCAAAGTGCCCGCCAACCAGGATTATGCACCGCCTCCGGGCGCGTACAGCTTATACAATGCGCACATCGGTTTCAGGCTGATTATCAACCATACGTTTGCCGACATCGATATATCGGGTAATAACCTGACCAACGTAGCTTACAAAGACTACCTGGACCGTTTCCGCTATTTCGCCGACGAACCGGGGCGTAACATCATATTCAGATTACGGGTGCCTTTCAGCATCCTGCAAAATAATAAGTAAATAAAAGTTAAACAATTTAATCAAAAACCCCATGCTAAAACTAAAACACGCAACGTATGCGCTGTTAGCAACAGCCTTATTTTATGCAAGTTGCAGTTCGAAATCAGAACAAGCGGTAGCACCTACCATCGCCAACGAACAGTTAACCTCTGCCTACCTGAAACTAACTAACGAAGCCAATCCATCAGATACAACATCTTGCAGATACAGGTTCCACTTAGATAATAACGGCAACGTTAAATCAACCGACTCAACTGCATTGGTATTGAAAGCCAACTCTAAGTATGATGTAAAAGTGCTGATGCTGGATACTACCCAAAGCCCAACCTTTGTGGTATCAGACGAGATTAAACAACGCCAGAATTATCACCTGTTCTTCTTCCAGCCTACGCCAATCAGCTCAGCTAATCTGGTTATCGGTACAGGTTCGCCTTACATTCCGGGTACGCCAACAAGTGCTTCGGGCCCCTACCTGAATTTAGCTATTGCCCGTACAGATCTGGATAGCAACACGCCGCCGTTACAAATTGGTTTAACAGACCTGTTTACCACCGGCGCAGCAAGCACAGGTAACTTAAGGTTTGTGTTACGCCACCAACCTAACGCCAAAAACGGCACTTACGCCCCTGGCTCAACCGACTTAGACGTAAACTTTAAAGTAACTATTCAATAAGACCCTACAATTACACCAACATGAAAAAAACTTTAATTATCATATCAACGGCTTTTATCAGCTTAATTTCTTTAAGTGCGAGCGCGCAGCTTAAAAGCTATTTGGGCGTATTTGGAGGGATCTCAACCCCTACCGGCGAATTCAAGAAAGCTGATTACGGCGAAATTTATCACGAAAATAACAAAGCGGGTTACGCCAAAAATGGCTTCACCATTGGTTTGGATGGCGCTTACTATTTCCACAAAAACTGGGCTGTTGCCGGTACCATTTCTTACCAGGACCAGGGCCAGCTGAACAGCAACGATGTGCAAAACCTTTCTGCAGGTTATACAGATGGTTTCGGGGTCGATCAATCTTCGGTTACATCAAGCAAACGTTACAAAAATCTCAACGTGTTGGTTGGTCCGCAGTATACGTTTGTGTTTAACAAGTTGTATATAGATCTGCGTGCCAATGCCGGTATCATCAAAAGCTTCTCGACACCAGAAATTGATGTGGTGCTGACTGATGATGATAAGGACTATCCGTTTACCCAGCACAGTTCAACCGCTACAGCTTTTGCCTACGGTGGTAATGTTGGCTTGCGTTACAGCTTCACCAAATGCATTGGCCTGGCCCTGAAAGAGAACTACATCAACTCGCCGGGTATCAAAATTGATAACGATAACCGCAACAATGCAGCCGGCCGACTGGTAACCAAACAACCGATCTCAGAGTTTCAAACTACACTCGGTTTAACCTTTACATTATAATACAACATCAATAAAAATCAATCCCCTTGCCCTTCTGGGGTATTGGTTAAAGGCAGCTGTTATGGCTGCCTTTTTTGTTGTGTAATGTCTAACATAGACTACCTTATCCACTCGCCATTGTTCTTACCAACAATGACTCAGAATTAAAAGATTTGTCATTTCGAGCGAACGGTTGAGGGGCTGAGCGCCGGGGTGAGGAGAAATCTTCTGCGCCTTTTCTTAAAGCTTTGCAAATGATGCATGTCGCATAAGATTTTTCACCTTTCCCACACAATTTGCCCACGCTTCAAAGGTTCGAAATGACAAATTCGTTTAGCTAAAATAATGACATAAAGAAATCACCCACCAACAAAAAAACGGCCCCCTGTTACCAAGGGACCGCATGGATTAAAACTAAACTAAACTTCTATCTCACCAGAAGCATCTTCTATTGCGCCTTAAAAATCGGCGTCAATTAACTCTTTATTGATCACAGCTGCCGAAAACATACCTGTAGATACGGCAGAGGTCACAGAACGCATAGGGGTAACAGCATCTCCTGCGGCATACACACCCGGGATTGTTGTGCGGCCAAATTCGTTAACCTTTATTAAGCCATTTTCTGTAAACTGACAGCCTAATTGCTGCGGAATATGGCAATGCTGCACCAAGGGCAGTCTGGTATATAAGGCATTGATATTTATAGTGGTATCGTCTGCAAATATTATCTTACTCATTTGCCCATTTTGGTGGATGATCTCTTTTACTTCAGCCTCAACCACATCAATTTGTTTAGCTTTAAGCTTTATCAACTGATCATCAGTTAAGGTCGATTTACCATTCGTAAACACGGTAAGCTGACCTGTCCAGTTATTAATGAGTTTGGCGAATTCAAATGCACCATCACCATTAGCCAGTATACCGGTAGGTTGATTACGAACCTCATAACCATGGCAATAAGGGCAGTGTAAGGCCGAAATACCCCAGCATTGCGCAAAACCCCTGATATCGGGCATGGTATCTTTAACACCCGATGCAAACAATAGCTTGCGCGCCGTAAATGACTTTCCCGACAGGACACCAACCTCAAATCCATCGTTATAAGGGATTCCATAAGCTGCCCTGTCTTCAAAAAAGCCAACAGTGGCATATTCCGCCAGTTGTTCTTTTGCTTTGGCGGCGATCGCAGCCGGTGGCTCCCCATCGCGGGTTAAAAAGTTGTGCGAATGCGGGGTTTGCTTGTTGCAGGGCTCAGCGCTATCAATAACCAATACTTTCCTTAACGAACGGCCAAGTGTAGTGGCAGCCTGCAAGCCGGCGTAACTGCCGCCAATAATTATTACATCATAATTAGTATCCATTTACAATACGGCGTTAAAAGGGTCATCAAATACCAATTGCTGGTCGTACATCAATTTTTCGAGGTCGGTGATGAGGCAGCTTTGCAAATCGGCTATGATTTGGGCCTTATCCAGGTCCTGGCCGATAAATACCAGCTCATTCATCCTGTCGCCATACGTGGCCGACCATCTCGACTCTATTTGCTGCTGGCTTAATACAAAATCACCATTCACAATTCGCTCTTTATAAGGCATGGAAGCCCACCAAACACCGGCATAATCAACTTTTAATGAGCCGCCAGCCTGCGAAAAGCTGAGCGCCTCATTGCGCCGTGAAGCCAACCAGAACATGCCTTTGGCACGGATAATATTGTTGGGGTAATCATCATTCAGGTATTCCCACAAACGCCCGGGGTGAAATGGTTTTTGCGAGCGGAATACCACCGAACTGATACCATACTCCTCAGTTTCAGGCGAATGATGACCGTCCAATTCCTTAATCCAACCAGCTGATTGTGAGGCTTTATCAAAATCAAACTTGCCCGTATTTAAGATCCTGTCGAGCGGCACTTTGCTGAACTCACTCTCTATCAGATCCGCTTCCGGGTTTAGTTTGTGGATGTATTCTTTGAGCAAACCAAGGTCGTTGGGCAGTATCAGGTCTGTTTTATTGAGGATGATCACGTTGGCAAACTCAATCTGATCGGTCAACAGGTTAACTATGGCGCGCTGGTCGCGTACATCGTCGGTCAGGTTTCTGTCGATTAATTTTTCATTACTTACATAATCCCTGAAAAAATTAAAGCAATCCACCACGGTAACCATCGTATCCAACGTACTGAAACGACTCAGGTCAATATCCTGATTATCATCAGCATAGGTAAAAGTTTGTGCTACAGGGATGGGTTCAGAAATGCCTGTACTTTCAATCAGCAGGTAGTCGAAACGATTCTCTTTGGCCAGGCGTTCTACCTCAATCATCAGGTCTTCGCGCAGGGTACAGCAGATACAGCCGTTGCTCATTTCTACCAGTTTTTCGTCCGTACGCGATAAGGTGTGCTCATTGGCTACCAGCTGGGCATCAATATTTACCTCGCTCATATCGTTCACAATTACGGCTACTTTGAGGTTGGTTTTGTTATGTAAAATATGGTTGAGCAGCGTAGTTTTCCCGCTGCCAAGGAAACCGCTTAATACGGTAACCGGTAATTTTTTGTCAGGCATGTATCAGTTTTATGGTGACAAAACTAAATATTATAATTTTAATTGCAACACAGTTGCAATTAAAATTATCTTTGTGACATGCTAAACACAAAAAATAACAAACTGGATAAAATAGGGATCTGCGTATCCATACTATGCGCAATACACTGCGCCTTGCTTCCGCTGGTTATTACCTTGCTGCCATTAATAGGTTTTGGTTTCCTGGCGAACAACTATTTCGAGATGGGTATTATTGCCACTTCCCTGTTTATCGGCTATACGTCATTGAGAGGATCGTACCGCAAGCATTATAACATGGGGCCGCTCATTATTATTACAGAAGGTTTTTTGGTGATCTTTATCGGGAAGATCCTCGTATCGCCACATTATGAATGGCTTTTTCTCACAACAGGCGGCCTGCTGATAGCCTCTGCACACTTTTATAATTCGAAACTAAGCATGCACGCACATGAAGAACATTAACAGCCTTAAAAGGTGGGTGGCCATTATTACATTATCCATGCTAAGCCCTGCCTGTTCGCACGAAACTAAAAGTAAAACATCGGTAACAGATAAGGACTTTAATATCGAACACCGAATGCCCAATATTAAATAATGAAGGAAATTTCGATGTTGGATATTCAAAATTCATTATTCGATATTATTCAAGCTCACCGGTAATTCACACCACCGGGCATAAAAAAAGCCTCCTGGTACACCGGGAGGCTTTTCTATAGAAAAACAAATTCTTACTTCTCTTTATTTTTCAATTCAGTAACACCTTGACGGATTTCTTGCGCCAGGTTTTTTACTTTTTGGAAACCGGTTCTAACACGAGTACCAGCTGCTTTGTTTCCTTTGCTATAAAAGCTTTCTGCATCTGCTTCTATCGAAGCGACCAGTTCTTTAAGTTCATTAAATTTGTCCATCTATATAAGTGATTTGAGTTTCAAACATAAATAAATTGATAATGTTTGCAGCAAATATTTTATAAATGACCCTATTTACCGTGATTTAACCCCCTTAGCTCCCCCGCTATTCACTATAAATCAACGCGCTACCAAATTAAGCAAGTCAAATTTTTAGTGTGTTTTTTTACGATTAATTGCGTTTATTCTGTCAATATCCGCTCTGCAGATTTAAGTCGTAACGACGATTTCCGCACAATCAGCTCAGGTTCCAGCACAATTTGGTGATGTATACCGGTTACATTTTCTTCATTAATGCTTTTAAAAAGGGTATCAATTACGGTTTCAGACAGCTGTTTTAAGGGTTGCGAAACGGCAGTGATGGGCGGATTAAACACTTTAAAAAACGTATGGTCATCAAAACTTACCACACCAATATCTTCGGCTATTTTTAAGTTTTGCCTGTTTAAGGCTTCAAAACCCTGCAATGTTAAATAGTTGGTGGCAAACATCAGCGCATCAATATTCTTGCTGTATTGCAGAAAATTACTGATCGAGTCAACAATAGATTCGGTATCGGTAGTAAAATTTACTTTCAGGATGTGTTCTTTTAAACCGGCCTCTTTAACTGATTCCGAGTAGCCAACCAAACGGGCAGCCATTTGAGTTTGGGTCGAATCGAGCGTTATAAAGCCTATATTCTGATAGCCCTGCTCTACCAGGTGGTCTACGGCCATCTTAACCCCCTTTTGGTTATTCAGCACCACATAATCGGCCGCCACATCAGGCAAATAGCGGTCGAACAGCACAACAGGGAGTTTTTCGTTCAATAAAGCCTTCACTTCGTTCTCAATACCCTTTGGTGGTGTAATAATATACCCATCCACGTTACGGCTTTTAAACATCTGGATCAGGTCTACCGTTTTTGCGGGTTTATCTTCTGTACTACAGTAAATAATTTTGTAGCCGTTTTTATAGGCATGCTCCTCGATATGCCGCGCCACGCCCGAGAAAAAGGCATCTGCGATATCTTCAACTATTAAACCAATAATCTTCGATTTACCGGTGCGCAGGCCCTGCGCCATAGAGTTGGGGTTGTAGTTACGCTCCTTCACAAAGTCCAGCACGCGATCGGCCAACTTATCGCTGATACGCATTTCTTTGGCCTTGCCGTTTAAAATGAATGATACCGTGGTTAACGATATATTGAGCTCACGGGCTATATCATTCATTGATATTTTCTTCTTCATAAATTTATAAGGCTGCCTGCTTTTTATACTGCATTGCGACCATGGTTTAGGATTATACTTGTTGCAACAAATATATGTTAATTGGCAGCTTTAGCTAAAAACAGCCATAATATTTTAACATTGCCTTTTTAAAAAAATTATATACGAAGCCCCAACCGGGTAGCATTACAAATTTACTACGTAATTTAAATGCAGCAAAATTGCAATTAAAACTTACTTAAATAAGGTATAAAAATAAGGCCATAAAATGTTAAAAGCAGACTATAAACCTTTAAACCGGGGTAATTTTCTGCAAATAATCTGTAGTTTCGGTCGAAGAAATTTTTTAGGCTAATCCCGACTTTTTAGAACCCAATCCGAATGACAAAATTGACACCTTTTCATGTTGCCGTACCGGTTTACGATTTGCAAAAAGCGCGCACTTTTTACCGCGAATTTTTGGGTTGTGCCGAAGGCAGGAGCAGCGAACAGTGGGTCGACTTTAATTTGTTCGGTCACCAGTTTGTGATCCACCTGAAACCCAAACCTGCTGACGAAATTTCGCACCACCATAACCCGGTCGATGGGCACGATGTACCCATCCCCCACTACGGTGTAGTTTTAGAATGGGATGCGTGGCATGAGCTGGTTGACCGCCTGAAAAGCCACGGCATACAGTTTGTGATCGAGCCCGGCATCCGCTTCGCAGGCAAACCCGGCGAACAAGCCACCATGTTTTTCCTCGACCCATCTGGTAACGCACTGGAATTTAAGGCTTTTAAGGATATGGGGCAGCTATTTGCTGTGTAATTACCGCCTTTCGTTATAAACTTCAAACTCGGCTATTGATGGCTGGCTGTTATACCCATCAATCCAAATCCTTACTTTACCGGCCCATACGCGGTTAAAACGGTGCACTTTAATGCGTGTGGCGTTATCACCGGTTAATAAAGGTTTCCATTCGCCTTCGGCATAGTACTCTAAGCGGTAATTTTTAATATTGGCTTTAGCCTCGGCAATAACTATGGTGTTGATGGCTTGCTCACGCTTGAAATCTACTTCATAGAATGGATTTTTAACGGTAGGGTTCGAAATCCACGAGGTGGTAAAATCATCGTCGTTCGCAAAATCCATAATATTCATATCATCGCTCCAGCTGGATGTAGTTGGCTGATTTTTAGCGAGATTAGAAGAAATGATCGGCGCATCCAAAGCTGGCAATGCAGCTACGGGGCCTTCGTTTTTCCACATACTGCCTATTTGTTTCAGGGCTGCAATCGCGTTATCATCAATCAGGCCATCGCGGTTTGGGGCCACATTGAGGATGAAGTTACAACGGGCATTATTAAGTGGCACCAGGATTTCATTAACCAGTTTCGGGATATCTTTTACCGGTGTGGTTGGGAAATCGGTTTTCCAGAACCAGGCACTGTTGATAGGCAAACAAGCCAATGCTGGCATGTGATTGCTTTCTTTCGAAATTCGCTGACCGGCTCCCATTTCGTAAGTCTTAATATCGCTATAATATAAGCCCTCGCCCGGGTATTTAGCGCCGTTTAAATCCATCAGCAGGCAATTGGGCTGTAGTTTTTTAACCAGCAGGTAAATGTCCTCGAAAGGAATGTCATCATAGCTAATCCGCGACCAGGGCGCATCCCAGCCATCGATGATCAGTGCCTCTATCGGTCCGTAATTACTCAGCAATTCGGTGATCTGCGCCTTTACCATCTCGAAATGTTTCGGTTGAATCTGGTTTGGGCGAAGCTTGTGGTGTGTATCCAGTATCGAGTAATACAACATCACTTTCAGCCCATTTTTGCGGAAAGCGTTTACATACTCGCGTACCACGTCCTTTTTAAGCGGACTGTTCATCACGTTGTAATCGGTGGTTTTGGTATCCCAGATACAAAAACCGCTGTGGTGCTTGGTGGTTAAGCAACCGTAAGTCATGTTAGCCGATTTTGCTGCCTTAGCCCACTGGTCGCAATCCAACTTCTTTGGGTCGAAGATCGAAGCCGGCGCATCGGGATCAGGCCAATCCTGGTTCATGTAGGTGGGGATATTAAAGTGGATAAACATCCCGAAACGCAGATCAACAAACTGCTGTTGTAGCTGCGCCAAGGGCTTTTGCTGAACGTTTTGCGCATTTGATATTAAGCTATTTAATAGCAGCAGGCAAAAAGAAAAGGTGAATATTTTTCGTAAAATCATAATGATGGTAGATGTATTTCAGGGGCCAATTTTATGCTTCAGCCAAAATAAAGATTTAGATTATTTTATCGGAAAGTATTTGTTAAATGCATTAGATGAGCAGGAAAAATTAAAACTGACGTAATACAAAGCGAGGGTGTCATGCTGAGGCACTCGAAGCATGCGGGCAAAGGCCTTTACTTCATGTTTTCCGTCAATGCATAATCGGCGATGCCCAACGCACATGCTTCGAGTGCCTCAGCATGACACCCTCTCTCGCTACCGTCCCGATTACCATCGGGATGGTAATACTAAGGTAAGGTTTCACCTTACGTAAGCTGAAAGCTTACACCAGACCAGTCACAAGTTACGCTGCGCTAAACTTGCGACAGTGATGATTAGAAATAATTGACAAATTACCGAATCAACAAATCGACAAATTATTGATACCCTGCCGCCTGCAACTTAAACAACTCAGCATAACGTCCATCGTTTGCCAGTAATTGTTCGTGAGTGCCAATTTCTAAGATAGTTCCTTTCTCTAATACTAAAATTCTATCAGCCAACCGCGCGGTGGAGAAACGGTGCGAGATCAGTACGGCCGATTTACCTTTGGTGAGCTCGGCGAAGCGCTGAAAAACTTCGTATTCGGCACGGGCATCGAGGGCGGCTGTGGGTTCGTCCAATATCAGCAATTGGGCATCTTTCATATAGGCGCGTGCCAGGGCCACCTTTTGCCATTCGCCGCCCGATAGTTCAACACCATCGTTAAAACGTCGGCCGAGCCATTGGTCGTACTGGTTGGGCAACTTTTCGGCCAGGGCATCGGCCAGGCTTTCGTGGGCGGCCTTTTTAATCAGTTCTTTATTATCGATCTCAGCAATATTACCTACGGCTATGTTTTGCGACAGGCTCATCTGGTAACGCAGGTAATCCTGGAAGATAACGCCCGTGTGATAGCGCAGGTCTTCGATGGCATAATCACGAATATCAACACCATCCAGTAAAATCCGGCCTTCGGTTGGGTCATATAACCGGGCGAGTAGTTTTACCAATGTGGTTTTACCTGCACCGTTCTCGCCCACCAAAGCCAGTTTTTCGCCGGGATGCAGGGTGAAGTTTAAATGCCGGTTAGCCCATTTATCTGAGTTATGGTAACGGAAACCAACATCTTCAAATGTAAAGCCCTGTCTAATAGGGTTTGGAAATGGTAATGGATCTTTAGCAATAACGATACGTGGTTTAATGTCGAAAAACTCGAGGAAATCATTGAGGTAGATAGCGCCCTGTGATACCGTGGTAAATCGGCTCAGGATGCCCTCCATCAGCGTACGTAACTGCCTGAATGAGCCTGCAAGAAATGTAAGGTCGCCTACGGACATGCTGCCATTTACCGTGCGCACTATAATAAATACATAGGCGCCATAGTAACCTAATGTACCCAGCACCGAAAAAAATGTACCCCAAACCGAGCGACTAATGGCCAGTTTGGTATTATCGATATAAAACTTGTTGGAGAGTTTGGTAAAACGGTCGATCACAAAATCAGCCAATCCGAAGGTTTTAATTTCTTTTGCCGTTTCGTCGCTGGCACCAAGGTAGCGCAGGTAATCCAGTTCGCGGCGCTCGGGTGTTTGGCCGCGGGTAAGGGCGTAGCTTTGATTATTAAAGTGCGATTCGCCCAGAAATGCGGGGAGGATGGCAATAACCAATAACAGGATCAGCCAGGGATTAAAAGCCAGTAAGCCGGTGATCAGAAAAGCCATCGAAATAATATCCTGCACCTGGCTCATTACCTGCGAGAGCAGCATGGTACGGCCAATGGTTTGCTGCCGGGCACGTTCCAGTTTGTCGTAAAATATCGAGTCCTCAAACTGGTCGAGGTCCAGCGTGGTGGCATGTTTCATGATGCGGATGGAGGTATAGTTAGAGAACTGGTCGCCCAGTAAACTATCCAGCAGGTTAATCATGCGGTTTAAGCCGTCGGTAAATATGGCGAGGCCAAATTCAAGCGCTACCAGTACCCAGATATGGTGATGATCTGTTACCGCGCTGTTGCGGTTCAGCAGTACTACTTCATCCACAATCAGCTTACCTACATATAACAAAGCCACCGGCATAGCCGAACGGATGAGCCTTAAAATGAAACTGAGCGTCGTTTTCCAGGGGCTGCTTTGCCAAACCAGCTTAAAAAACTGGGGCAAATTGCTTAATGCCGAAAGGCGTTGTTTAAAAGAAAGATCGTTGGTGTTTATTCTGTTTTTAGCCATTTAATATTTAAAGGTAAGGCTAAAATTGGCGAAAGAGATCATGGGAATGTCGGAATTTGGATCGAGGTACGAAGACAACCGATCGGAGGGAGCTCATTAATACCAATGAAAAAAACACATCATTAATAATCTCGTAGCTATACAGATCTCTTCATACCGTCATTGCGAGGTACGAAGCAATCGCGAACTTTACAGAGCCGCTCTGTAGGACGGGGATTGCTTCGTACCTCGCAATGACGGTAAAATTGATAAGGAGCTTAAGTCGCCGCCATTGATGGTGGCAACAACGACGGCGAGAGAAACTATTGCTGCGAGCTGTAGATCTTTAATCCAAAATCATTTGCAGTGTCATCGAACGAAGTAATGCTTCTGCCCTTTTGCTCGAGGTTACCTATAAAAACGGTTAATTCTTTAACAAATACATCGAGCGAAACTGCTGAAGTTTGCAGGTAATCCACCATTTTTTTCAAGCTCTCCGGCGAATTCAGAAACTGGTCGAGCATGCTGGAAAGGCCTAAAATATTGGCCACCGGCAGCCTTACTTTGTGCGAGGTAATAAACATCATTTCTTCCAAACCTGCTATATATTCTTTCAAATATTCCTCGGCTTTTTTAAGCTCCTGGTAAGCCAAATTCAGCTCTTCTGTACGTTTTTCTTTTTCCTGGCCCTGATACATTAATTCTTTATTGGCAATGGCCAGCTCTGCTGCGCGGTTCTCTTTTTCTGTATTCTGGAAGGCCAGTTCGTGGTTGGCCACAAAAAGCTCGGCAGCACGCTTTTCTTTTTCACTGTTTTGATAAGCCAGTTCGTGGTTGGCTATAATTAGCTCTGCTGCGCGTTTCTCCTTCTCTGCATTCTGAAACCTCAGTTCTTTATTGGCGATAATGAGCTCGGCAGCACGTTTGCCTTTTTCGGTATTCTGAAAAGCAAGTTCGTGGTTGGCAACAATGAGTTCGGCAGCACGCTTTTCTTTTTCACTGTTCTGGAACATGAGCTCCTGATTGGCAATGATCAATTCGGCAGCGCGTTTTTCTTTTTCTGTATTCTGAAAAGTAAGCTCCTTGTTTGCAATGATCAATTCAGCCGCACGGTTACTTTTTTCTTTATTTTGGTAAGCTAATTCCCTGTTGGCTACAATCAGTTCGGCAGCGCGTTTCCCTTTTTCTTCGTTCTGAAAAGCGAGTTCTTTGTTGGCAATAACCAACTCGGCGGCGCGTTTCTCTTTTTCCAGGTTCTGAAACCTGAGCTCTTCATTGGCAATAAGCAATTCTGCAGCACGCTTTTCCTTTTCGATATTCTGGAAGATGAGCTCTTTATTGGCTATCAGCAGTTCGGCGGCACGCTTCTTTTTTTCTACTTTTTCAAACGCAACTTCCTTATTCGCAGTAATTAAGGCTTTAGCCTGCAAAACGTGTTCTGTTTTTTGCTGCGCTGCCTCTTTATTAGTAAGGACATTATGACCAGATTTTGTTCGTTTTTCCATGCTCTTGCGATTCGGCTAATAGGTTTAAATGGAGGTACTAAAGCAGCAAACATTAATTAACAGCCCGCCCTGGTTACTATTGATAAATTTTTGTATCCGTTAAAATAGATCTGCCAGGATATTACAGATCGGTTTAGAAAAGTAAAGCGACCTTTAATTTATGATCACCATTTAGCAATATACCGAATTTATGATATAGGTTGTTTAATTTAAGACAGGGGCCTTGCCTTTGTTACATTTATAGACAATGCCACAGGTGTAATGTTTGGCTAACACCAATTATAAGCTGTAAGCTAATTGACAAATCGCCTAATTAACAATTTAGCAAATTAAAACTTCGCTACCCTAAACCCGGGTGAAGCGGATACCGGCCACGCGCCTAATGCCCGCGCAGTATAAGCGAAACACGGGAACAAACGTTGATAGCAGCACTATCCCTGCTTTTCTGAAAAAGCAAATTAACGCCCAACGACATTGACAAATTGCCGAATTAACAAATTGACAAATTGTTTACTTTTTCACTAAAATTATTAGCAAATAACTTACATTTGTATACAAGGGATTTACGACATGTATGCAATAGTTGATATAGAGACCACGGGGGGGCATGCCAGCGCAAACGGTATTACCGAAGTTGCCATTTGCATACATGATGGCGAAAAGGTGGTTAAACGCTTCCAGACGCTGGTTAACCCGGGCAGGGAGATCCCGATTTACATTAGTGCCTTAACTGGGATTACTAATGATATGGTGGAAACCGCACCTTACTTTAAAAAGGTAGCCCACGAGATCTATGAATTAATACACGACAAGATCTTTGTTGCCCATAACGTAAATTTCGATTACTCTTTCCTGAAACATCATCTGGCTTCGGCGGGGTACGATTTGCAGTGTAATAAACTGTGTACCGTGAGGTTGAGCCGCAAAATAATCCCCGGTTTGCCTTCATACAGTCTTGGTAAAGTTTGCATGCACCTGAGCATCCCTAATGAAGCGCGGCACCGTGCCATGGGCGATGCGGAGGCAACTGCTACCCTGTTCGGCATATTGTTGCAGAGCGATAAGGATAAGCATATTACACTGGCACTTAAACAGAAATCGAAAGAACAGGTATTGCCTGCCAACCTGCCCAAAAGCGATATCGATAGGTTACCGCTTACCGCAGGTGTATATTATTTTCATAATGATAAAGGCAAGGTAATTTATGTGGGCAAGGCTGTAAATATTAAGAAGCGGGTTTGCAGCCACTTTACCGGCAATAACCCCGGTCACCAACGGCAGGAGTTTATGCGGAACATCCACCGGATTACTTACCAGGAATGCGGTAATGAGCTGATGGCCTTTATCCACGAAACCATTGAGATTAAGCGGTTGTGGCCTGCCTACAACCGGTCGCAAAAGAACCTCGACTTTGCTTTTGGTTTATACACTTATGAAGACCAGCGCGGCTACATCCGCATAGCGGTTGATAAACGCCGTAAATACAGCACACCGGTGCATACCTGTGGGTCGATGGTGGAAGGCCGCAATTTGTTGTTGGATCTGATCGAGCAGTTCGGCCTTTGCCCTAAGCTGTGCTTTATCCAAAAAAATGATCAGCCCTGTACAGGAGCTAATGGTGCCCAATGTGCTTGCGAAGGCCATGAGGATGCTGATGCTTATAATGCCAAAGTGTATGCTGCTATCGCCGAGTTGAAACAGGCCCTACCAACCTTCGCCATTCGTGATGTGGGCCGTACCGATGATGAGCATAGCTGTATTTTAATTGAGGAAGGCCGTTTCTACGGTATGGGCTATGTTTCGCATTATTTTGATGCCGATAACATTCATCAGCTTAAAAACACGCTGACACCCTACCCCGGTAATGATTATATCCGCAACCTGGTGATCAATTATGCCGAACGCTACCCGCACAAAAAGGTAAGCTTTGGTGCAGAGGTAATTGCGGTATAATTTCTACAACCACACTATTTATTTCAAATTAATTAAATTTATTTCCACACAATATGGATTTGGATTGGTTTATGTTATATCATTTACCAAGACAAAAACATATATTATGGACAGCATTAATCAAAACCAGCCCGAGGATAATTTTAAAAACCTGGAAGGCGAAGACGCTAATAAAAAGATCAAAGAACTGGCCGAAAGTGCTGAGTCGTGTTTCTTTATCACCAATATTAAAACGGGGATCCCTTTGTCGGTAAGACCGATGTCGATCCAAAAGATTGACGATGAAGGTAATTTCTGGTTCCTGAGCGCTAATGATAGCCACAAGAATGCAGAGATCGGTACGGATCCTTTTGTACACCTGCTGTTCCAGGGATCTAAATACGCGGGGTTTCTGAACATCTATGGTATTGCCGAGATCAGCCAGGATAAAGAAAAGATCAAAGAACTCTGGGAACCCATCCTCAAAACCTGGTTTACTGAGGGCGAGGATGATCCGCGCATCAGCGTAGTAAAGGTAGAACCATCTGAAGGTTATTACTGGGATAATAAACACGGTGCCATGATCGCCTTCGCCAAACAAGCCATCGGCGCTGCCCTGGGCAAAACGCTTGATGATTCTGTTGAAGGCAAGCTGGTTGTATAGTACGTTTTACGTGGGACGTTATACGTGGGACGTTTTTTAAATCCGATAGAAAAAGGTGTTGTGCGAATTGCACGGCACCTTTTTTGTTTTACGTACAACGTTAAACGTATAACGTCCCACGTAAAAACTATATTTGTACCAACATCACCGCTTAACCATCCCCCTATCGTTGAGCCGACAAAATTTAATTCATGTCCTCATCTAAAACTCCTATTTATACCGCCCTGGCGGCCAATCTGGGTATTGCCATTACTAAATTGGCTGCTGCGCTTTTTACGGGTAGCTCGGCAATGGTATCAGAAGGCATCCACTCCCTGGTTGATACCAGTAATGAAGTGCTGCTGCTACTGGGCATCAGCCGAAGCCAGAAACCCGCGGATGAGAAACGCCCTTTTGGTTATGGCAGGGAGCTTTATTTCTGGTCGTTTGTAGTGTCTCTGTTGTTTTTTGCGATGGGTGGCGGCTTTTCTATTTATGAAGGTATCGAACACTTAAGAAACCCCGAACAGGTTAAAAACCCAATTTGGAACTACGCGGTACTTGCTATTGCATTTATATTCGATGGCTTATCGTTCATCACCGCCATGAAAGAGTTTAACCGCCAACGCGGCACTACCCCATTCTGGCAAGCCGTACGCGAAAGTAAAGACCCAACAACCTTTGTAGTACTGTTTGAAGATGCAGCCGACGTAATCGGGATTCTGATAGCTTTTACAGGTATCCTAATCGGCCAGTTATTACACAATCCTTATCTGGATGGTATTGCATCTGTACTCATCGGCTTATTGCTTACCGCAGTAGCCATAGTACTTGTCCGCGAAAGCCGCAGTTTGCTAATGGGCGAAACACCCGATGCTGCAGAGTTGAATGAGGTTGTTAAAATTGTAGAAAGTAACCCGGCGGTTAATAAGGTTGTTAAGCACCTGTCTAATTACCTGGCACCCGAGGAGGTGATAATTGCCATTAAGGTGAATTTTAAGCGGGATATTAGTAGCCAGAATGTGACTAAGGCGATTGAGCAATTAAGAAGTGATATACAAGAAAAATATCCGCATTATAAGCAGTTGTTTATAGAACCGGCTGAGTTATAAAGCTATTCCCGTCATTGCGAGGTACGAAGCAATCGCGAACTGTACAGAGCGGCTCTGTAAGTCGGGGATTGCTTCGTACCTCGCAATGACGTGTTAAGCTAAAACCCAAGTATAAGATATACCAATCGCCGACTTGTCCCGTGGGGTGCTGATCCCAACGATAGTCGGGACAGCATGACGTGCGTGGGGTTAATTCGCTCTTCGCGACTGCCGCTGCTACTAAAAACTGCAACTAAATAACAGAAGCTTTCTCTAACTCCTCCTCCATCTGCACCTGCAATTTCAATGCTTCTGCCCTTGCAGCATCGGCAAAATCTTCACCGTTAGAGGCGTAGATGATACCGCGGGATGAGTTAACCAGCAGACCGCAATCTTTGGTGATGCCGTATTTGCACACATCTTCCAGGCTGCCGCCTTGCGCGCCTACGCCGGGTACCAGTAAAAAGTTATCGGGTGCGTATTTGCGGATGTTGGTAAATTCTTCGCTTTTGGTTGCGCCTACAACGTACATAATCCTATCGGCACCGGCCCAGGTATTGGCTTTTTGAATTACAGCTTCGTATAAATGGCCATGCTCTGTGTTAAGGTATTGAAAATCCTTACTGCCAACAGATGAAGTTAGCGCCAGGATAATCACCCATTTGCCCTCATACTTTAAATATGGTGTAACACTATCGTTACCCATGTAAGGTGTAATAGTGATGGCATCGAAGCCCATGCCAGTTACTTCCTCATTAAAAAAGGCCTGTGCGTACTGATCAGAGGTGTTTCCAATGTCGCCGCGCTTGGCATCAATAATGCTGAGACACTCTTTGGGCAAATATTTGTAGGTATCTATTAAACTTTGCAAACCTTTTATGCCTTTACTTTCGTAGAAAGCTGCATTAGGTTTATAAGCCACACACAAATCTTTAGTAGCATCAATTATCCTTTTGTTGAATTCGAGGACGGGATCGGCGTATTGGTGTAAAAAAGCGGGAATTTTTTCGATATCGGGATCGAGACCTATACATAAAAATGTTTTTTTACGTTTGATCTGATCGATAAGCTGGTGTCTGGAAAGCATTTGAAAGAAATTTGTGTTTTTTCAAAGCACAAAAAAACTAAAAATAACCCGGAATGTTATCTGAATGTATATATTTTTCAAATATTTTGAATTAACTAATATTTATAGTACCATTGTATCGTTTTCCTGAAAAAGTTTTCTTGTATCTGAGAGACGATAAAAATATCCCGGTTTATACAGATTTACAAAATACGAATACTTGGTTTTTTGCTAAGCAAATTGCAGGCGGACTTCTTAATTAAAAAAATTTCCTTTTTGAACTATAATTCCTCTCATGTCGGATACAATTGAATTGAATGACAAACTCGTGTCTGAGTTACGCCTGATGGCAAAAAGTATGGGTATTAGCGAGGCTGACGAATTGCGTAAGCCACAGTTAATTATCCGTATTAACGAGCAGCATCAGCTTATAGAGCAAGCACGCGCCCAGCAAAGTGCTCTTTCTACTAATTACTCTGAAATTAACACAAACACCTCTGCTGATACTGCAACCGCAACGGACGACAGTGCAGAAGGCGATGACGATAAACCCCGTGGTAAAAGGGCCCGCAGCGTAAAAGCAAAAAAGGACGCTCCGCAGGATTCGCCTGTTGAGTCTACTTTGTTTGATGGTGATGGTAACTCTGAACCTAAAAAAAGCTATGATGCACCTGTAAGCGAAGCACCTGTTGCCGAACGCGAACCAGTTGCACCAAGACCCGAAGCCCCTGCACAGGAAGGCCGCCAGCCACGTTTTGAGAAACAACAACGTTTCCAGAACAATGGTAACGGTAATAATGGCAACGGAAACGGTAACAGCAACAACAAGCAGCAGGAACCTGCTATAAATCTTGATTTTGATAACGTTATTGTTAACGAAGGCGTTTTAGAAATTATGCCGGATGGTTACGGTTTCCTGCGTTCGTCTGACTATAACTACTTAACTTCTCCGGATGATATCTATGTTTCACAGTCGCAAATCAAACTTTTCGGCTTAAAAACTGGTGATACCGTTCGCGGAAGCATTCGCCCTCCGAAAGAAGGCGAAAAATATTTCCCTTTGGTACGTGTGGAAGCCATTAACGGCCGGATCCCTGCTGAAGTGCGTGACCGTGTACCATTCGACCACTTAACACCGCTTTTCCCGCAGGAAAGATTAAACCTGTTCACAGATCCGGGCAACTATTCAACCCGTATTATGGACCTGTTCTCTCCTATTGGTAAAGGCCAGCGTGGATTGATCGTGGCGCAACCTAAAACTGGTAAAACCATGTTATTAAAGGATGTGGCTAACGCGATTGCAAAGAACCACCCGGAGGTATACCTGATCATCCTGTTAATTGATGAGCGCCCTGAAGAGGTTACCGATATGGCCCGCAGCGTACGCGCCGAAGTAATTTCATCAACTTTTGATGAGCCTGCCGAACGCCACGTAAAAATTGCCAACATCGTTCTGGAAAAAGCAAAACGTATGGTAGAGTGCGGTCACGATGTGGTTATCCTATTGGATTCAATCACCCGTTTGGCACGTGCTTACAATACCGTTGCCCCGGCATCCGGTAAAATATTATCGGGTGGTGTTGATGCCAATGCATTGCACAAACCTAAGCGCTTTTTTGGTGCGGCCCGTAACATCGAAGATGGCGGTTCATTAACCATTATTGCTACTGCATTAACCGAAACAGGCTCTAAAATGGACGAGGTTATCTTTGAAGAATTTAAAGGTACCGGTAACATGGAGCTTCAACTGGATAGAAAATTATCTAACAAACGTATATTCCCGGCTATTGATCTTACTGCATCAAGCACCCGCCGCGATGATCTGTTACTCGATCGCGATACGCTGCAACGCATCTGGATTTTACGTAACCACCTGGCCGATATGAACTCTCAAGAATCAATGGAGTTTTTACAGGCACAGATCCGTGGTACAAAAACCAACGAAGAATTCCTGATTTCGATGAATTCATAAAAATATCAAAGGTTTTATGAGGATAAGATTAAAACCCTTAACTTCATAAAACCTTAATATTGGGTTGCTATATTTACAGCCGCGAATGAAACAACGAGTTAGAAAACACTTACCCAACGCCATTACCTGTTTTAATTTATTCAGTGGATGCGTAGGTATTGTATTTGCCTTTCAGGACAACCTGGTGGTGGCTGCCTATTGCATTTTCCTGTCGGCCATATTCGATTTTTTCGACGGACTGGCTTCACGTGTACTCCAATCATTTTCTGGTATAGGTAAAGATCTTGATTCACTTGCCGATATGGTAAGCTTCGGTGTTTTACCTTCAGTTATCCTGTACGAACTGTTTTTACAGGCTCCGCAGATTGAGCATATCAGCAACTTCTTAAACTTTATTGCCTTCTTATTACCCGTATTCTCGGCTTTAAGGCTGGCTAAGTTTAATATTGATACCCGCCAGGCCGAAAACTTTATCGGTTTACCAACGCCGGCTAATGCTATATTAATAGCATCATTCCCATTAATACTGCGTGAGCATAATTTAATCTTTACAGATTATATCCTCAACCCTTACTTCTTATCATGCTTTGTGCTGATAATGTGCGCTTTACTGGTTGCAGAGATGCCGCTGATGTCGCTTAAATTTAAGAACCGCGATTTCAATAAAAATATATTCAGGTATTTACTGCTGTTATTTTCGGCTATTCTGATTCTATTTTTTAAATTTGCTGCAATTCCGGTGGTTATCTTGATGTATATCACCCTATCAGTAATTCAATTCAGATTTATACCCAAATGACAAAGTTCCAGGCCGAAATCGACGTAATGCCAAAAAAAGAAATTCTTGACCCACAAGGAAAAGCAGTTTCAGGAAGTATGAAAAACCTTGGCTTGTCTGAGATCGATAATATCCGTATCGGCAAACACATTACTTTAGAGATCGATGCAGAAAATGCAGAGGTAGCCCACGCTAAAGTAGAACAAGCTTGCAAAAGCTTATTAGCTAACCTGATTATGGAAAGCTATACCTTCGAAATAAAAGCTATTTAATTTTTCTTAGAATCGTGATATTGTTGGTGACAACACCAACAATGGCGAAAGAATAAACAGTGCTGCAAACGTCCCTCCTCGGGAGGGGTGCGGTTGCCTGTGCCGTGGCAGGGAGGGGTCACTCGCATGCTAAGCTTGTATAGGCACAAGTACCCAGCCCACATTCTACAGCTACATTACTTGCGCCTATATGGGGTACCCACATCTTTTAACCTGCTACAATTTATACCCCTTATTAATGTTAGAAGTAGTAGCACAATCATTGCATTCCCCTAAATTAGGGGAACACTACTGTCAGTGCAATTTGCCAAAACGTTAATAAGGGGTAGAAATTTAGGCTGAGCTTTATATTTATTTCTATAAATAGGTAGCCCCGATGGGGCATCAAAAAATAACCTTAGCAGTATTCAAAATCTCTGACTTCTAACACTGCTAAGGTTATAAATTTCTATTTTTTTCCGGGAAAACACTAAAGCTGCGACGCAGCCTCTGTTTTTATTTGCTGTAGTTTACGCAGGTTTCCTGTAATTACACTTCTTACTTCATTAAAACGGGTAGTAATATCGTGTACATCCGGTGCGCCGGTTTTGGCCAGGTGCTCAATCTCCTGCATGGCCGACTGGCTGTCGATCATACCAAAGAAACCAAGGTTCGGTTTTAACTTATGTGCAGATGAGGCAGCCGCTGGCCAATCGCCTGCTGTAATGGCGGTATCTATCAGGTGTAATAGCTCTGGCGACTGCTGCATAAACATATCTATCGATTCTACAATAAACTCGTTGCTGCCGTCGGCTATTTCGTATAAAAAGGTCAAGTCAAGGTCTTGGTTATCAGCCATAAGATAGAAATATTAGTTAGTTACCCAAAGTTATAATTTTTTCACAATCAAGCTATCTGTAAGCTCATTTTTAAGCTGTAAAATAGTCTTTTTTAACACAGGATGGACAAATTGGTTGTCCAATTCTCCTAAAGGCTCTAAAGTAAACCTTCTTTCGTGCAATCTTGGGTGTGGAATTATCAGCTCCGGGTCATCATTTATAATCATCTCGCCGAAGAAAAGGATGTCAATATCAATAGTGCGCGATCCCCATTTTTCAGTCCGCTTGCGCCCCAGTGCTTTCTCCAGGTCCAATAGTTTCTTCAGCATAGCACGTGGCAGCATATCAGTTTTCACTAAAACAACCTGGTTAAGATAATTTGGCTGCCCTTCTACTCCCCATGCTTCGGTTTCGTATACAGATGATACCTGTACAACTTCGGCCATATTTTCTATGCCCTTAATGGCCTGTTTCAGAAAAAGTTGCCTGTCGCCCAGGTTACTTCCCAATAACAAAAAAACATTAATCATGTTGTAACAAATATTATGGACAGCATTCTAAACATTAACATAGCGAATTGCTAAGTTTGCATAGATAAAAAGATTTATACCACTTAATGAAACAATTTTTCAAATTTGTATTAGCCACAATAGTCGGGCTTATTTTTGCAGGCATCATTTTAGTTTTAATACTAATTGGTATCGTGGCATCAGCCAGTGGCGATAAAAATGTTACCGTTGAGAGCAACTCTGTACTCAATATCTCTATCGACCATCCTATTACCGAACGCACCCCCAATAACCCGTTGGCAGGTTTAAGCTTCCTGGGTTTCGATACCGATAAATCAATAGGGTTAAACGACATCCTGGCCAACATTAAAAAAGCCAAAACCGACGATAACATTAAAGGTATTTATCTGAGCGAAAGCTATATGCTATCTGGTCAGGCCACTACCGAAGAGATCCGCAAGGCATTGATCGACTTTAAAAAATCGGGCAAGTTCATTGTAGCCTACGGCGAAATCTATACACAAAGCTTTTACTACCTGGCTTCAGTAGCCGATAAAGTATATATCAACCCTAAAGGGATGTTTGATTTTAGCGGCTTCAGCTCACAGATCACCTTCCTGAAAGGTACGCTGGATAAACTGGGCATCGAAGCACAGGTTATTAAAGTAGGTACTTACAAAAGTGCTGTTGAACCTTTTATCCTCACCAAAATGAGTGATGCCAACCGCGAGCAGGTTACCTCGTACATGGGTTCGTTGTACGATTACTTTTTAACAGGCATTGCCAACAGCCGCCACTTAAATGTGGATACGCTGAAAGATATTGCCAACAACATGAAAATTCAGTATCCCGAGGATGCCTTGAAATATAAACTGGTTGACGGCCTTAAATATAAAGACGAAATACTGGACGACCTGAAAGACCGTACCGGCATCAGCCATAAAAAAGATGTTAAAAGTGTAAGCATTGATGATTACACCAAGAGCGAAGGCGACAAGAAGGACGATGAAGGCTCTTCAGACCGCCGTGTGGCTATCATTTACGCCTCGGGCGAAATAGGTGGCGGCGATGGCGATGATAACAGCATCGGTTCTGATAAAATTTCTGCCGCTATCCGCAAAGTACGTCTGGATAATAAAGTTAAAGCCGTTGTATTGCGTGTTAACTCACCGGGTGGCAGCTCAATTGCATCGGCTGTGATCTGGCGCGAAGTTATGCTGACCAAGAAAGTTAAACCGGTTATCGTTTCTATGGGCGATTACGCAGCTTCTGGCGGTTATTACATCTCATGCGCTGCCGATAGCATTATTGCCGAGCCGAATACCATTACAGGTTCAATAGGCATCTTCTCTATCCTGCCTAACATGCAGAAATTCTTTAACGATAAATTGGGTGTTACGTTTGATGGTGTAAAAACCGGTAAGTTCTCAGATCTGGGCGATATCAGCCGTCCGCTTAGTCCCGAAGAGCATTTGATCCTGCAAAACCAGGTGAACCGTGGTTACGATGAGTTTACCAAAGCCGTAGCTGATGGTCGCCACAAAACACAAGCCTACATCAACAGCATTGGCCAGGGCCGCGTGTGGACTGGTACCCAAGCCTTAAAATTGGGTTTGGTTGACCGCCTGGGTAACATCAATGACGCTATTACCTGCGCTGCTAAAAAAGCCAACGTAAAAGATTACAAGCTGGTAGCCTACCCAGAGCAGAAAAGCATATTCAGCAAATTTGGCAGCGGTTTAAGCACCGAGATGAAAACCCGCGCCATCCAATCAGAACTGGGCGAAAACTTTAAATATTACGAGCAGGTAAAAGGCTTACAAAGTATGATGCGTAACCCGCAAGCACGTATGCCTTACAACATTGTTATTAAGTAATACATAAATAGTTTGTTACAACAAAGCCACCTTTATTAAGGGTGGCTTTGTTGTTTTAAGCGCAATGCTGTAACAATTGACTATTTTTTTGAGGCTTTTATCAGCTAACAGAAACAATTACAGCCAGTAATTAATTATTAACTATAGCCGCTCAATTTGGGTGGCTTTCGTATTTTTACCGCCACCAATATGGAAAATAAACCAATAGCACGTACACTAAGGTTGCTTTCGCAGCTGATGGAATTGCATGACGAAAATCCGTTTAAGATTAAGTCTATTGCCAACGCCGCTTTTAAAGTTGATAAGCTACCCTTCCCTATAGCCGGCAAAAGCCTGGCCGAAATGGAAAAGATTGATGGCCTGGGCAAAAGCACCGCTGCTAAAATTGCCGAATTACTGGAGAAAGGTTCGATCACTGATTTAACCGACCTGCTGGCTGCTACGCCCGAAGGTATTGTAGAAATGCTGGGCATTAAAGGCATCGGCCCAAAAAAGATCGGTGTGATATGGCACGATCTGGGAATCGAAAATATTGGTGAGCTATTATACGCCTGTAACGAGAACCGCCTGATAGAGGCCAAAGGCTTTGGTTTAAAAACCCAGGAAGAGATCCGCAAGGTGTTGGAATTTCGTATGGCCAGCAATGGCAGTTTCCTGTATGCGCAGGTTGAGCCAGAGGCCGAGGAGCTGATGAACCAGATCAAAGCCTTTATGCCAGGTGCGCTGATTGAGTTTTCGGGACAATACCGCCGCCGCAATGATATAATTAATGAATTATCCATTGTTATCGGTACCCGCGATGCGGAAATTGGTATCGATGCTTTAAAAGGTGCAGGTTTACTGCAAAATTTAAAAGTTGACGATTGTCGCCTGAACGGTGAACTGGAAAACGGCCTGCTGGTTGAGCTAATCTGCGTGCCGAAAAACAAATATTTCAGAGAGTTATTTATCCAAACCGGTACAGAAGAACATGTGGAAGCAGTTTTCGCCCGGATTACGGATGACATAGATCAACCTACAAGCGAAGAGATCATTTATGAGAAAGCCGGCCTGCCCTGGATCCATCCCGAGCAGCGCGAAGGCGCTGATATATTAAATATCACCACCGAAGTTAAGCTGATTACCTTGGGCGATCTGAAAGGTTCGCTCCACAACCACAGTACCTGGAGCGATGGTGTAAATACACTGGAAGAAATGGCCCTGTACTGCCGCGACCAGCTAAAACTGCAATACCTGGGTATCAGTGACCACAGCAAGAGTGCCTTTTACGCCAAAGGCCTCAGCATTGAGCGCGTTCTGGAACAACATAAGGAGATAGATCAGCTCAACAAAAAGCTGGAGAACTTCCATATATTTAAAGGTATAGAGGCTGACATCTTATATGATGGCTCGCTGGATTACCCGGATGAGATCCTGAAAACCTTTGATTTCATTGTGGCTTCTGTGCACTCTAACCTAAAAATGGATGAGGCAAAGGCTACCGAGCGTTTAATCAAAGCCATCGAAAACCCGTATACTACCATACTGGGCCACCCAACCGGCAGGCTGTTGCTTACCCGCAAGGGATACGATATTGATTATAAAAAAGTGATCGATGCCTGTGCAGCCAATAATGTAGTGATCGAGATTAACTCAAATCCGCTGCGACTTGATCTTGATTGGCGCTGGCAAAGTTATGCACTTAATAAAGGTGTAATGCTTTCCATCAACCCGGATGCCCACCGTAACGAAGGTTTTCATGATATGAAATACGGTGTACTGGTTGGCCGTAAAGGCGGACTAACAAAAGAACATTGCCTCAATGCGATGGACTTAGCCCAGATCACCGAAGTATTTAATAATAAAAAGCCGAAAGCTTAGTTATTAGCGTTAACATTATTTACCCCAAACACATTAAATGCTTTTAGAGAAAGTTAACCACATTAAGCAAACCCAACAGCAACCCAAAGTGCTGGTTATAGGCGACCTGATGATTGATCAGTATATCTGGGGCGAGGCCACACGCCTTTCGCCCGAGGCGCCCGTGCCTGTGGTTAATGTAAAACGCGAAACTACCACACTTGGCGGTGCTGCCAACGTAGCCCAAAACTTATTGGCTCTCGGTGCCAAAGTTACCTTGAGCGGCGTAATAGGTAATGATGTAGCAGGCGAAGAATTACTGATCATCTTAGAAAAGCAAGGTGTTGATACAGGAGCTATCTTCAAAGATGATACCCGCCCAACCACACTTAAAACACGTGTACTTGCAGGCAACCACCAACTGGTGCGCATCGACCGAGAGGTGACTAATCCTATCAATCCTGACCTGGAAGAACAAGCTTTCGGCGTTTTGCAAGCACAGATCAGCGAAGCCGACATTGTACTTTTTTCAGACTATAATAAAGGTTTCTTCGCGCCAGCCTTAACCCAACGCCTAATTAAGGCAGCGAACGAGCAGGGTAAAAAAGTAATTGTTGATCCCAAAGGATTGGATTATTCTAAATATAAAGGTGCATTCATTATCAAACCCAACCGTAAAGAACTGGCCGAGGCGGCAAAATCTGAAAAGATCCATAACCTTGCCGATCTGCAAAAAGCAGGTAAAGCTATCTTTGCCGAAACCGGGGTTGAGTACCTTATCGTAACCCTGTCCGAAGAAGGGATGGTTATTTTAGATGAACTTGCCTATAAACTACTCCCTGTAAAAGCTACCGAAGTGTTCGATGTAACCGGTGCAGGTGATACCGTACTGGCAACTATAGCGTACTTTATAGCCCAGGGTCTCGAAGTGGAAGAAGCCTGCGAACTGGCTAACCATGCCGCCGCAATTGTGATCCGCCATGTGGGTAATGCAACGGCTTCGGTAGATAGTATTATCACAGACATTCAAAATTCAACAATTTAATAATCAGATTTATAATATCAACATATTAAACAATCAGTTTAACATGCAGCATATCGAAAGCACATTAGTCAATAAGATAAACAGCCTACCAGAGCTGCTGCAAAAAGTAGCGCAATGGAAAGCCGAAGGGCAAAAACTAGTGTTTACCAATGGCGTTTTCGATCTCATCCATACCGGCCATATCACCTATTTGGCACAGGCTGCAGAGCTGGGACATAAGCTCATCATCGGCCTAAATTCAGACGCTTCGGTAAAAAGGTTAAAGGGCGAAAGCAGGCCGGTTAACAACCAGGATAGCCGGGCGCTATTGTTAAGCGCTTTCTTTTATATAGATGCCATCGTTGTTTTTGAAGAAGACACCCCCGCCAACCTCATCAACGCGGTAATGCCCGATGTGCTGGTTAAAGGAGGCGATTACACCATCGAAAATATTGTGGGCGCAAACGAGGTGATGGCTAATGGTGGTGAGGTAAAAACTATTAATTTTGTGGAGGGGTACTCGTCTACCTCTATTATCAACAAAATCAGGAGCCACAGTTCCTGAGCGAATATAAAATATGAAGATACTGGTGATCCGGTTTAGCTCGATGGGCGACATTATTTATACCACACCGGTGGTACGTTGCCTCAAACAGCAACTGCCCGATGCCGAAATTCATTTTTTAACCAAGCCCGCCTTCAAATACATTTACGATGCCAACCCGCATCTGGATAAACTTTTACTGCTTCAGGAAAAGCTAAGCGATACCATTAAGGAGATTAAGCAGGAAAAATACGATTACATTATCGACCTGCATAATAACCTGCGCACCTCGCTTATTAAACTGCGTACGGGTATTAAATCGTCTACTTACGATAAGCAGCGCATCCGCAAATGGCTTAGTTTGAAGTTTAATTTAAAACTGGTTGAGCCCATTCATCTGGTAGACCGCTATCTGAAGACCGTGAGCTTTCTGGGTGTAAGCAACGATGGCCTGCCTATCGATTACTACATCAAAAAGAATTACCGCCTGGCCGATCTGTTGCCAGAAAGTCACCAGGCAGGTTATGTAGCCTTTGTTATCGGCGCTACCCACTTTACCAAACGGATGCCGAATAAAAAGATCATCAACATTTGCCGGGGCATTAACCAACCCGTTTTATTACTGGGCGGCATGGATGTAAAACAAAACGGAGAAGAAATTGCCGCTGCCCTGGGCGATAAAGTTTATAATGCCTGCGGGATCACCACTTTGGATGAATCTGTTTTCCTGGTATCAAAAGCCCAAAACATTATAGGGTTCGATACCGGCTTAACCCACATCGCCGAAGCGTTCAGTCGTCCAATAGCTTCTGTATGGGGCGGCACTGTACCCGAGTTACTGGGTGTACAACCTTACCAGGTTAAAGATGCTTTGGTGGCCGGCATAGATTTACCTTGTAGGCCATGCTCTAAATTCGGCCTCGAGAAATGCCCGCTTGGCCATTTTAAATGTATGAACGAAATGCCCGAGCAACCGCTTATTGACTTTGCTAATCAATCAACAATTGCTGATTAATATGATACGAATTAAATACCTGTTAACGATAGTATTTGCCACGCTAAGCATCAGTGCCTTTGGCCAAAAGATTAACTGGGGGCTAAAATTTGGCGGCGGTATAGCCAATCAAAGTGTTAAAAATAATGACATTATAGCTACCAACTCAACAATTACTTTAAATGTTGGCGGTTTTGTTAATTACAACCTGCCCGGCCAATGGGCGCTGCAATCGGGACTGGGCATAAGCAACAAAGGGGCCGAAATTGTGGAAGATGGCATTACCACCACCCCAAAGATCACCTACCTCGATGTGCCTTTAAACATTGCTAAAAAGTTCAACTTTCCGGGTTTGGGGATGTATTACTTTGGTGCGGGTGGCTATGCTGCACGGGCATTAAGCGGCAAGTACAAGTTTGAAACGCCCAACAGCGTATCATCAGAAAAACTGGAATTTGGTAACGGTGCCGACGTAAAAAGAGAAGATTACGGCCTTAATTTTACCACCGGACTGGAGCTAAACAACCATTTATTGTTTGATATCCGGTACGAATTGGGCTTAAATGATATTTCGACCCAGCCGCAAAAAGATACCGGCACCTCGTATATTCATAATCGCTTATTAACTGTAAGTTTAGGTTATATCTTTAAATAGTTACCTGCTATGAAAAAACTATTGCTCATCAGGCATGCCAAAGCATCCCACGAAACCGATACAGGCGACTTTGCGAGGCCGTTAAAGCATTCGGGCGAAAAAGACGCGCTGGAACTCGCTAAACGCTTAAAAGCAGCTGACCTGATCCCTCAACATGTATCTAGCAGCCCGGCTTTGAGGGCAAAAACCACGGCAGGCATCGTTACCGCATACCTCGGTCTACCCGAAGCAACTTATAACGAAGCCATCTATGAGGCCTATGACCCCACGCTGCTCAAGATCATCAACGCCCTACCCGATGAGTTCGATTTTATAGCTCTTGCAGGTCACAATCCTGGCTTTAGCAGCATCACTACCTACCTCACCGGCAAATACTGTAACATGCCTACCTGCGGTGCTGTGTTGATCAATTTCGAGATCGATAGCTGGAAAGAAGCCTCGTCTGGCACAGGCGATATAAGCTGGGTAAGCGAGCCCGATTGATTTTAGCTGATACAGTAAGCTTTCCCCGGCAGGGAGCGGATAAATCCCTGCATTTCGAGGTTCAGCAGGTTCATGCTAAGCAGGCTTACCGGCATGCCTATCTTCAGCGTAAGTTCATCTATCGCAATTGAAGCATTTTGCCTCAGCACATCCATAATCAGTCGCTCATCGGCTGTTAAATCCATCGCCAGCATCAGTTGATTAGGCTTCTTAGACTTTTTAGTATCCTTCTCCCATCCCAGCGTATAGGCCAAATCTGCAGCACTGGTAAGCAAACCCGCCTTATGGTGCCTGATGAGGTAATTGCATCCTTCAGAAAACTCGTCATTAACGCGCCCAGGGAACGCAAATACATCGCGATTGTATGAGTTAGCTATTTCGGCAGTAATGAGCGCACCGCCTTTAATTCCGGCCTCTACAACAATGGTAGCATCGGCCATGCCTGCCACAATGCGGTTACGTGCTGGGAAATTCTCCCTATCCGGTGTGGTTCCCGATGGAAACTCGGTTAATAAGCCGCCATTCAACAACATTTTATCGGCAATAGAGCGGTGTGCAGCCGGGTAAAGCCTGTCTAACCCATGCCCAAGTACACCAACCGTAGGCACATTAAGCTTAACACTCTCTTTATGGGCCATTACATCAATGCCGTAAGCCAGCCCGCTTACCACTAAGGCGCCATAGCTCTCCAGTTCTTCAATAAGCTCCTTACAGAGATCCTTGCCATAAGCTGTAGCCTTACGGGTGCCTACCACGCTGATAACACGCTGGGCGTTTAAGTCCATCTTCCCCTGGGCATATAATAGCACTGGTGCATCATTACAGGCCCTCAGGCGCTTTGGATAGCGTGGGTCGGTATAGAAGATCACATCGATGTTGTTTTTGGCTATAAAGGCAGCTTCTTCATGGGCGCGCTCCAGGGCCGATTCAAAGTCTAATTGCTGAATCGTTTTAGCTGCTATTCCAGGTACTTTTTGGAGCTTCGATGGGTCTATTAGGAAGACATTTTCTGCATTGCCAGCGTAGGCAACCATTGATTTTGCCAGTACGGGACCAATGTTTTTAATAAAGGTTAAAGCGAGTTGGTGGATAAGGGACATAGTAAATCCAATGTAAGTAATCGGTGTTTAAAAGTCAATTATTTTGCTAAAACATTGATTTACAAACATAAAACAGCATTGAAACTATATCAATAGTTCTTAAACTATAACAATAGTAGGAAAATCACTATTTGAAACTATAAAAATAGTAACGAAACTATTATTATAGTTTGATTAAACTATAATAATAGTTACTATTTTTGGGCCAAATGAAGGAATTAACCAGAGCCGAAGAGCAGGTAATGCAAATCTTATGGCAACTAAAAGAAGGTATTGTTAAAGACATCTTGGCTAAGATGCCGGAACCCAAACCGGCCTATACAACGGTTTCAACCGTGGTTAGGGTAATGGAGACTAAGGGATTTGTGGCCCACAAGGCCTACGGCACGTCGCACGTGTATTATCCAACGATAAATGAGGATGAATACAAGAAGCTGGCTTTTGATAAGCTATTGAAGACTTTCTTTAATGATTCGGTAAAGGAGCTTATCTCCTACCTCGCTAAGGAAAAGAAGCTGAATATCACGGATCTGGCAGAGTTGATACTGCTTTCGGAGCGTGGGAAGAAATAATGAAGCTATATTAAATGAAAGGTTGTCATTTCGACGAACCAGCGGGGAAATTGTGCGTTTGGGGTGAGGAGAAATCTTCTGCGACATGCGTAAACTTGCTAGTCGTATAAGATTTCTCCCCCTCGCCACGCTATTCCCTACCCTTCAAGGAAATGACAAATTTGTTATTGAAAGCACCGGCAACACTGCTGGTAAGCTTTTACCTTACGTAAGCTGAAAGCTTACAACAGACCTGTCACAAGTTACGTTGCGCTAAACTTGCGACAGCGAAGCAATAGGTAGAATATCAGATATTGATATATTGGCAGCTTAAAACCTAATTTATCATTATGCGTACTTCATCTACTTATTTTGCCTGTATTGGGATACTGCTTTGCAGCACTTTTATCGGGAAACAGCTACAGGGCTCACCAGTGAGCTGTAGCAAAACAATTAAACAAAAACTTCATATAATCGATTTATACGCCTACAGTACAGATCGGTTATCGAGTCAAAATACGGACAGTGTTGTTGTGAAAAATGATTTTTCGCCCTGTCTAAATTTTTGGCGATGAACTGCAGGTACCCGATGAATCCAAGGCGACAACATTTAACCGGCACGGTAATTATCAGTTTCGAAGTAAATGACAAGCAGGAAGTAGTAAATGCTAAGGTTAAAGAAGATAAGAGCTTCAACAGCGAATTTGCTGATGAGGTATTAAATAACTTCAAAAAGTTTAAAAACACAGTTAAAGCCGCCCCTGGTAGTTATGCCTTCCAGGTATTGTTCCGTTTTAGATACGACGATAACTCTGCTGATAAAAACCTGGATTATAAAAAATACGCAGGTACTGTATCTATAAATGCAATGTAAGGTATTAACCTTTAACGTAGATCACCTGCTTAGTTTCGAAGAACTCGCCGGGAAAGTAGTTCTTTAAATCGTAGCGTTTAACCGCCAGGCGCGATTCTGCTATCTCTTCAACCAGGTCTCCCCCTTTGAGGTACAGGATCCCGTTTGGTATGGTATTTTTAGATTCCTTTTTAAACTTATCCTTCACCCAGGGATAAAAGTCCTTTAACCGCGTTACAGCGCGCGAAACCACAAAATTAAACTGATCCTCAAACTGCTCGGCACGCATGTGTGCAGCACGTAAATTATTGAGGCCAAGTGCGTTGGATACTTCCTGCACTACTTTTATCTTTTTACCGATTGAATCGACAAGATAGAATTGAGTCTCCGGAAAAAGGATAGCTAACGGGATACCCGGGAAGCCCCCTCCTGTACCCACATCGAGCACAGATTCGCCAGGTAAAAACCTGACTACCTTGGCGATGCCTAAAGAGTGTAATACATGGCGCTCGTACAGTTGATCGATATCTTTACGCGAAATCACATTGATCTGGCTGTTCCAGTGCTCATACAAACCTTGCAATTGCGAAAATTGCTCCTTTTGTACCGGGGTTAAATCAGGAAAATACTGGAAAATTAAATCAGATGTCATTTCTGTTTCTGCGGTTTATAATATTGCCTAACAGGTATTTAGCCCTGAAAAGCTGTGCTTTAACGGTGCCAAGCGGTAAGCTTAGCTGGGTTGATATTTCTTCGTAACTCAGTTCATCAAAATAGCGTAGGGTAATGAGGTTGCGGTAACGTTGCGGCAAGCTCTCTACCAGTGCTTTAAGCTCCTGGGTTTGTTGTTTTTTGATCGAAAACTCTTCGGGATTCAGGTCGTCGGTTTTAATCTGCATCGGGCGCTCATCACCGTCATCGTCCACCATCCCGTGTAACGACATGGTATTGAGTTTTTTCTTACGGATAAAATCGATGCAATTATTAGTGGCCACCCTGAAAAGCCAAGTACTGAAGGCAAAATCGGGCTGGTACTTGTCCAGTTTATCAAACGCTTTGGCAAAGGTTTCAACGGTGAGATCCATCGCATCTTCCTTATTATTAACCATTTTAAGCGCCATAAAGTAGATCGAATCCTTATAGCGCTGCATTAAACTGGCATAAGCCTTCTGGTCCCCCTCCCGTGCTTTAACTACGAGCTGAAAATCGTTCTTTGCGTTTTCGGTGAAATGACTGTTATTTACTTCCACTGGTTAGTTTTTTTTAATGTGCCAACCAAACCAAAAATATTCAGATACAAATAGTACAGGGTGTCGGCTATGGGTATGTACCATATAAAATCTTTACCTTGTAAAGTAGTAAATTGTTTTTTATAAACCAATATCTGTGCCAACCAACGCACAATGAATAAACTGACTGCAATATACATGGCCGGCTCGGCAGCTAAGCAACTGAAAAACAACAGGTAAAATAACAATCCGCTTACAGCATCGGTGGCCAACATGCGTTTATGTTTGGCTTTGTACAGCTTACCGGCACCCGCATGGCGGCGTTTTTGCCTGCCCCAGGCACCAAAACTTGTTTTAGGTTCGCTAAAAATGAATGAATCCTGGTGTAATTCTATTACAGTATTGGCTGGTGTAGCGTTTTGATTAACAAACAGATCGTCATCGCCCGACATGATGTGCATGTGCGACGCAAAGCCTTTTACACTGAAAAATAGCTCCTTACGGTAAGCAAGGTTGCGCCCCACCCCCATATAAGCATTGCCGCGCATAGCTGCAGAAAGGTAATTAATCGCGGTTTTAATGGTTTCGAACCTGATCAATGAGTTTAAAAGCCCTCTTTTTCTATAATATGGCGAATATCCCAATACAATTTGCGTTTCAGGATTGGCGAAGTTGGCGGCCATAAAAGCGATCCAGTTATCAGAAGCAGGTACACAATCAGCATCTGTAAACAGCAAGCAATCGTTTTTTGCAGCTTTTATGCCCATGGTTAATGCAAACTTTTTGCCGGTTTTAAATTTACGGGTCTCGGTAACGGTAACCACTTTAAGGCGCGGATATTGGGCCTCAAGCTCTTCGAGCAACTGGGCCGAACCATCAAACGAGCAGTCGTTCACCACAATAACCTCAAAATCCGGATAGTTCTGGTTTAAAATGGCAGGCAGATTTTGGGTTAAATTTTCGATCTCATTGCGTGCGCTTATAACAACCGAAACCGGAATAACAGCCTCTGGCAACTCTGTGAGCGGGTTATAAGCATTTAATTTATTTTGATAGGCCAACAGGTAGACCATCTGAATGATAAAACAGATGCCCAGCAACCCTAATAAAACCTCTTGTATTTGTAAGTCCAAAATGAGAAAAGAAAAATATGCGCAAAAATGTTAAAAAAGCGCGAATATAATCCCGCGGAAGTGAAAATTAATGATACCCGATTAAAAGGCTGAAAATGTTATTTTTGTAACCTTATAATGAAATTTAATTTAACAGCTCAAGATCCGTTATCAAAAGCCCGTGCAGGCGAGATAACCACCGATCACGGAACCATAAAAACGCCCATATTTATGCCTGTAGGCACTGCGGGCACAGTAAAGGCAGTTCATCAGCACGAATTAAGGGATGACATAAAAGCACAGATCATTTTAGGCAACACCTATCATTTGTACCTGCGCCCCGGCCTGGATACGCTTGAAAAGGCAGGCGGACTGCATAAATTAATCGGCTGGGACCGCCCAATATTGACTGATAGCGGCGGTTACCAGGTGTATTCCCTGTCGGAAGTTCGCAAAATTAAGGAGGAAGGCGTAACCTTTCGCTCGCATATCGACGGATCGAAACATTTGTTTACTCCTGAGAATGCCATCGACATCCAGCGTACCATTGGCGGTGATATTATTATGGCCTTTGATGAATGCACGCCCTACCCTTGTGAATACAATTACGCACGCCGCTCTATCGACATGACGCACCGCTGGCTTAAACGCTGCTGCGACCGTTTTGATACCACCGAACCTAAATATGGCTACAGCCAAAGCTTCTTCCCTATTGTGCAAGGATCTGTTTATAAAGATCTTAGGGTAAAATCAGCAGAAGTTATTGCTTCTTTCGAGCGCGAAGGGAATGCTATTGGCGGCCTTTCTGTAGGCGAACCGGCTGAAGAAATGTACGCCATGACCGAATTAGTGTGCGATATATTACCGAAGGAAAAACCACGTTATTTAATGGGCGTAGGTACCCCGGTTAATATTTTGGAAAACATTGCTTTAGGTGTAGATATGTTTGATTGTGTAATGCCTACCCGCAATGCACGTAACGGCATGCTGTTTACTAAAGACGGGATCCTGAATATGCGCAATGAGAAGTGGAAAAATGATTTTTCGCCAATTGAAGCAGATAGCGATCTATGGTCTGACAGAGAGTACAGCAAGGCTTACTTACGCCATTTAATGGCTGCAAAGGAAATACTTGGCGCACAGATAGCCACTTTGCATAACTTGCATTTTTATTTATGGCTGGTTACAACCGCCCGCGAAAAAATTATTTCGGGCGAGTTTTATGATTGGAAAAACATCATGGTTAAGCGCTTAGCACAAAGATTATAATTATATGAAGTGGTTATTAGACCGTTATCTGAAGGTTATCGACTGGTATATTATCCGTAAATACCTGGGCACTTTTGTATTTACAATTGTGCTTTTTATGGTGATCATCGTTGTTTTTGACGTTTCTGAGCACCTGGATAACTTTTTGAAGCACAATGCTCCGCTTCACGCTATCGTATTTCAGTACTATGCGGGCTATTTGCCATTTTACACCAACCTGCTGCTGCCACTCATTAACTTCCTGGCGGTAATTTTCTTTACCGCAAAAATGGCTAACCAAACCGAGATTGTGCCCATACTAAGCGGCAAGGCCAGTTTTAACCGCTTTTTAAGGCCTTACTTTGTATCAGCGTCTTTAATATTCATCGTATTCTTTTTCGCTAATATTTTCCTGATCCCCTTTACTAATAAGCTGGATGTAACCTTCGAAAACGTATACTTTAACGAGGTTGACCCAAGCAAAAGCGAGGTACACATGCAGCTTAACAAAGGAACTTATGTATACCTGCAGGAGTTTAACCCCACCGAGCATGTTGGCTATAACTTTGTTTTAGAGAAGTTTAACGGCGACGAGATGAAAGAAAAGCTGATGGCAAACCGTATTAGCTACGATTCGCTTAAACATTTCTGGACTTTACAGGATTACAGCGTGCGCCGCGTTAACGGACTGCATGAGAAGCTGTTAAGTGGCTTTAAGAAAGATACTATCCTTGATATGCGCCCCGAAGACTTTCAAATTCACGATAACGTGTACCGGGCCATGTCAATGACCGAGCTTAACAAGAACATAGACCGCGAAAAAATCCGCGGAACGGGTGTTTTAACAGACATGCTGTTTGAGAAATACCGCCGTTTTGTGTACCCCCTATCATCGTATGTACTCACCCTTATCGGTGTTTCTATATCCTCACGCAAGGTGCGCGGGGGCATTGGCCTGCCATTAGGTATAGGTATATTTTTATGTTTTGCCTATATCATTGTAGACCGATTTGCTACCGTGTTTTCTACCAAAGGAGGATTTCCACCGCTAATTGCTGTGTTTATCCCTAACGTAAGCTTTGGTGCCCTGGGGTACTATTTGCTGCGCAAAGCACCAAAATAATGCAACCAACCGTACAACAAAATGCAGGTATAAACAAGAATTTGCTTATCCTGCATTTCACAGTTTTTATCTGGGGCTTTACCGGCATACTCGGTAAACTCATCCACATCAGCGCTATCGACCTGGTCTGGTACCGGGTTTTAATCGCCTTCAGCACCCTCTTTCTCTACTTCAAATTCAACAAAACAGTCTTTAAGGTCGATCGTAAAACGCTGGTACAACTGGCGCTTACCGGCGCTTTGGTGGGTGGGCATTGGATCCTTTTCTTTGGTTCTATCAAGGCCTCAACAGTATCTGTATCCCTGGTTTGCCTATCGTCCATCACCTTATTTACGGCCATTTTCGAGCCTATCTTTTACAAAAAGAAAACCTCAAAACTGGAAATTGCAGCCGGCTTATTGATCATCACCGGCATTGTTCTGGTTTTCAAATTCGAAACACACTACACTAAGGGTATCATTATGGGCCTGCTTAGTGCGGTATGTGCAAGCCTGTTTTCTATCATCAACAGCAAACATGTTAAGAAACTTGAAGCCCCTATCATTGCCTTTTACGAACTGGTTGGCGCCTTCTGCTGGATCAGTATTTTCATGCTGGCTACCGGCGGGTTCAACAATTTCACACTGCCCGGCAACTCAGATCTTGGCTACTTGCTTATCCTGGGTACCGTTTGTACCTCGCTTGCTTACGTTGCCGGGGTATCTGTAATGCGCGAGTTTTCGGCTTTCAAGGTTGCCCTCATCACCAACCTCGAGCCTGTTTATGGTATCATTATGAGCTTCCTTTTCTTTGGTGAAATGAAGCTCATGACCACCGGTTTCTGGATCGGGGCGATGATTATCCTCTCTACCGTTTTCCTGTTTCCGTTTGCACAAACGCAAATCGGCAAGTACCGTTCGCGCTAAATAAGCCCTTCAATCAATACACTTTCCATTTAACTTGTTGTTAAAAAGCCTCAATTATAACAATTGAGGCTTTTTCATTTATCGGCACTTTTAAGCATTCGTTCACCAATAAGCCATTATCCAAAAATAGCTTAGTGTATTATTAAAGCGTATGTCTATCCTACCAAAAGAGGCTAAATTCTATTTATAAACACAGCAAATTTCAATTATTTGGTATAAAATCAGAAGTTAATATTTTAACATAAATAATTATAAATCAAATGTTTATTTTAATTAAAAAAAGCTACGATTGAAGTTAAAATACTTAACAAAGAATATCAAAACTAAATATTTTAGCATTGTATTATTTATCAAACATATATTACATTTAATAAACTTATTATCAGATATATAAATATGTTTATATCAAGTAAATTTACGAATCGTAAATTTTAAAGAAACCCAAACAGATGGTGTATTGAACGATCAATCAGGAGTGAATTAAAACGGATCAAAAACTCAAAAATTTCGCGCAAAACAATGATTTATGAGTACTGTAGCGAAAGAACAGTTTTAACTACAAAGAAACAATACGATAACTATGCCAGAATTTGCTACACTATATCGCACTCCCCCACGTATCATTAAAATACCGATGTGCTAACAAAATGCCCTTTTTGCAGGTTAGAAAAAAAACTGATATTAGTAAGACAATAAAACATCATCATGAGATTATCAACCATAGCGCTCATCATCGTAATCGTTTTGCTAACCGTTATCATGATGCAAAACACCGAGCAGGTAAAATTCACCATACTGTTTACAAGTATCTACATGTCCAAACTGGTTATGCTAACAGCCTTCTCGGTGGTGTCATTTATTTTAGGCATCCTGGTTGCAAGACCGGGCAAGGTGAAACGTATCTCGGATTACGACTACTCGAACGATGAAGGTTCAGACATCCGCCCACCGGCAGGTACCCTGAGCGATGAGGACCGCGACTACATCAGCTAACATTTATCTACCCCAACATTTATACACTATGAAAACTAAGATTGGATTTATTGGTCTCGGCAACCTGGGTACCCCCATTGCCAAAAACCTGATAGCTGCAGGTTACCACCTGCAGGTTTATAACCGCACACTCTCCAAAGCCGACGAGCTCGATCAGGCATCGATCACCAAATGCCAGTCGCCCGCCGAGGCTGCCGATGGTGTTGATTTTTTATTGAGCGTTTTATCTAACGATGCAGTACTGACAGACACGGTATCGGGCGAAGAAGGCATTTTAAAAACCTTCCCTAAAAATGCGATCCATATTTCGATGAGCACCGTTGCCCCGGATACGGCCGATGCACTTGCCGAACTTCATCAACAGTCGGGCAGCCGTTACCTGGCCTCTCCCGTTTTCGGTAGACCGGAAGCTGCGGCGGCAAAAATGTTATGGGTATGTGTATCCGGCAACCCCGAAATTAAGGAAGCAGCTAAGCCTATACTCGAAAGTATCAGCCAGGGTGTGGTTGATTTTGGCGAAGGCATAAGTAATTCAAACGTAGTTAAGCTAAGCGGAAACTTTATGATCCAGGCTTCGATGGAGATGATGGCCGAGGCTTATACCATGGCCGAGAAGTTTGGTGTGGACCGCACCAAGGTTGCCGAGTTTTTTGGCAACACATTATTTAATGCACCGATATTTAAAAATTATGGAAAAGTAATTGCCGAACACAAATACCAACCGGTTGGCTTTACCACCGAACTCGGCTACAAAGATGCCAGCCTGGTGTTTAAACTTTCGCAGCAAAGCAAAACGCCGATGCCCTTTGCCGGCGTGATCCATAACCGCATGCTTACGGCAATGGCCAAAGGACGCACGGATAGCGACTGGGCAGAAGCTTTCGGTCGAGGTGTATCAGACGACGCCGGGATTTAAACGTTATAGAAAACACTGCTCTCCGCCTCGAGGTGTTTGAGCGAGGGCAGTGTTTCAAAAACACCAAACACAGAAGCCCCGCTCCCGCTCATGCTGGCATACAAAGCACCGGCTTCGTAAAGGGATTGCTTCACCTCACCAATCAAAGGATATTTACCGGTCACTGATTTTTCGAAATCATTTTTGATGCGATCTTTCCATTCAGTTACCGGGAGCTTGATCAGGTCTTTTAAAGATTCGGCAGCCTGCTCTGGTTTTACACCACTATAAGCATCCGCGGTTGATACATGTACAGGCGGCATCACCAATACAATTACATATTTGCTCAGGTCTAATTCTACCTGTTCAAACTGGTCGCCTTTTTCAAAAGCATATACCGGTTTGTTTTCGATGAAGAAAGCACAGTCGGCACCAAGCTGACGGGCGTAGTTTTGCATAGCCTCTACAGAAAGGTTCAAACCAAATTGCTGATTCAATAATTTAATAAAAAACGCAGCATCAGCCGAGCCACCACCAAGCCCTGCACCTATCGGGATGTGCTTATGAAGGTGAATATCAAGCGCCGGAAGGTTATGATCCAATTTAACGAGCTCATAAGCTTTGATACAGAGATTGTTCGCGCCATCGCCCGGTATATTTATCCCCGAAGAAGAAAAATTTAACTGAGGGGCTGTAATTGCCTCCAGCGCATCGTTGATCTTTACAGGATAAAAAACAGTCTCCAGATTGTGGTAACCATCGGCACGCTTTTCGGTAATATTTAAACCAATATTGATCTTGGCGTTAGGGAAAACGATCATAAACTTATTAACAGCTGCACGTTATATTATGCACAAGTATAGGATGTCAAATTTAGATTATTTTTATTTGTAGTTGGTTATTGGTTATTAAGTTACTAAGTTATTGGTTATGTGAATAGCCGACCACCTAATAACTCAGTAACCCAATAACTCAATAACTACAAACGATGAAACAATATCTCGATCTGATGCAGCATGTGCTCGATAACGGCACACAGAAACACGACAGGACAGGAACGGGGACGATTAGCGTGTTTGGCTACCAGATGCGATTTAATTTGCAGGATGGCTTTCCGCTGGTGACTACCAAGAAGCTTCACCTCAAATCGATTATTCACGAGCTGATCTGGTTTTTAACCGGTGATACCAATATTAAATATCTTAAAGATAACGGCGTTCGGATTTGGGACGAATGGGCCGATGCTGATGGCAACCTCGGTCCGGTTTACGGTTACCAGTGGCGCTCGTGGCCTACGCCCGATGGCGGGCATATCGATCAGATTAAACAACTGATCGACATGATCAAGAAAAACCCGGACTCGCGCCGCCTCATCGTATCCGCCTGGAACGTGGCCGATGTTAACCAAATGGCTTTGCCGCCTTGTCATACACTGTTCCAGTTTTATGTGCTGGATGGTAAATTATCTTGTCAGCTCTATCAACGCAGTGCCGATATATTTTTAGGTGTACCTTTTAATATAGCATCGTATGCCCTGCTTACCATGATGGTAGCCCAGGTATGCGACCTGCAACCCGGCGACTTTATCCACACCTTTGGCGATGCCCACATCTACAACAATCACCTCGACCAGGTTAAACTGCAACTAAGCCGCGAGCCACGCCCACTGCCTACCATGAAGATCAATCCTGAGGTTAAAGACATCTTTGGATTTAAATTCGAAGATTTTGAACTGGAAAATTATAATCCGTGGCCGCATATTAAGGGAGTTGTAGCGGTTTAATTTGTTTTTCGTATTTTTGAGATATGACGACGGTACAATTAAAGGTGGAAATTGAAAAGGAGCTTGATAAGCTCCCGGAGGAAGCGCTGTCCGAAGTTTTGGATTACGTGAAGAAGTTGCAACCGAAAAAGACTACAGATCACATTACAAGAATCATAAACGAAAATCTCGATTTGTTCCAGAAGTTAGCTCAATGATAGATTTAGAAACGGTTGAGCAGGCTCATCATATTTTAATAGAACGATTTGGCGGCAGCAAGGGTATACGTGATCAAAGTGGCTTAGAAGCTGCTATCAATAGGCCTTATGCTACTTTCGACCAACAAGATCTTTATCCAACAGCTTTAGAAAAATCAGTAGCGATATTCGAAAGCCTGATAATTAACCACCCCTTTCTTGATGGCAATAAAAGAATTGCCTATTTAATGTTCGAATTAATACTAGCAGAAGATAATTTCGGGATAAATGCCAGTCAGGATGAAAAATATGAAATGGTTATCTCTGCAAGTACGGGTGAGTTAAAATTCGACGGTATTTTACAATGGTTGAAAGACCGCATAATTAATATTTAATGAGCCAGTACGTTACGATAGTTGTTGCTATAGCACAAAATCACGCTATCGGGAAAGATAATCAACTTTTGTGGAACCTCCCCCGCGATCTTAAACACTTTAAAGATATCACCACCGGCCATACCGTTATTATGGGCCGTAAAACTTACGACTCTGTGGGTAAGCCCCTGCCTAAACGCCGCAATATTATCATCACCAGGCAAAACACTACCATTGAGGGTTGCGAAGTGGTAAGTTCTATCGAAGATGCGCTGGCTTTATGCGCCGATGAGGAAGAAGTTTTTGTTGTTGGCGGTGCCGAGATCTATCGCCAGGCGATGCATTTGGTTAACCGCATCTATTTAACTATTGTTAAAAAAGACTTCGAGGCTGACAGCTTTTTCCCGCCTATTGACGAGAAAGAGTGGAAAACAATAGCCCAGGAGGACTTTGAACCCGATGAGAAAAATCCCCTTCCTTTCTCATTTATCACACTCGAACGCATGTAACAGCACATCGTTTTTTTTGTTTCAATTAAAATTTTACGGTAAAAAAATATTATTAGATTTGCCGTCTTGTTATAAAATGCTTATAAACTAATTAATTATACATATTTAACACAATGCAAGGTAAAGGGGTTATTAAGTTTTTCGCCATATTGCTGGCAATAGTATGCTTGTACCAGCTATCATTTACGTGGGTAACCCGTAAGGTGGAAAGCGACGCCAAAGAGTATGCGAAAGGCGACACAGAAAAAGAAAAGGCGTATTTAGATTCGATTTCATCACAACCGGTTTACCCGTTGCTGAAACACACTTTTCAATATTGCAAAGAGCGTGAGTTAGCTTTGGGTCTCGACCTTAAAGGTGGTATGAACGTTACCATGCAGATTTCGTTAGGTGACCTGATCAAATCACTGTCAGACAACAACCAGGATCCTGCCTTTAAACAGGCATTATCACAAGCCGAGATTGATTCTCATACCAGTCCTGAAAACTACATTACGCTTTTCATGAATGAGTATAAGAAAATTGCTCCGGATGGTAAACTGGCTCCAATTTTCGCTACTAAAGAAAATCAGGAACACATTAAATTCAACTCAAGCAACAGCGAAGTTGAATCGTACCTGAAAGATCAGGCCAACACAGCTATTACTCAAACCTACAATATCCTTACTACCCGTATCGATAAATTTGGTGTAACTGCTCCAAACATTCAATTACAGGAAGGTACTAACCGTATTTTGGTTGAGTTGCCAGGTGTAACTGAAAAAGACCGTGTGCGCAAGTTACTACAAGGTTCTGCTAAATTAGAGTTTTACGAAACTGGCGAAAACGCTGAGGTTGCGCCATTGCTTACCAACATTAACAGCTTACTGGCTGCTAAAACTAAAGCACATGGTAAAGACACAGCAGCTACTGCCGATTCTGCTACTGCTAAGAAAGACACTGCTGCCAAAGGTAGCTCGTTATTAAGCAAGGTAGAAAAAAGCAAAACTAAAGATACTACTGCATTAGGCAAAACACAGGCCATTGCACAAAATCCATTATTTGCGGTATTAGCGCCTTCTATCTACCAAGGTCAAAACGGACAAGCTCAATACGGTCCGGGCCCCGTAGTTGGTCGCGCTGCACAAAAAGATACTGCTAAAATTGATGCTTACTTTAACTTACCAGAAGTAAAAGCATTGATCCCTCAAAACCTTAAATTTTTATGGAGCGTTAAGCCTATCGAAAAATCAAAGGTATTTGAATTATATGCTATCAAACTTTCTGGCGCTGCTAACGGCCCGGTATTAACAGGTGATGTTATTACTGATGCTAATGCTGACGTAAACCAGGCACAAGGCGGTTTTGAGGTTACGATGGACATGAGTTCTGAAGGTGCAACAAAATGGAGAGAAATCACCGCTGCTGCTGCCGGTAACCCTAACGACCAGAACGATAACCGTTCTATCGCTATCGTATTAGATGATAACGTTGTTTCTGCTCCGCGTGTAAACGGCGAGATTGCAGGTGGCCGTTCATCTATCTCTGGTAACTTTACACAAGAAGAAACTAAAGATTTAGCCAACATCCTGAAAGCTGGTCGTTTACCTGCTCCTGCCCGTATCGTGGCAGAAGACGTGGTAGGTGCATCATTAGGTGTTGAAGCTATTCATGACGGTTTAATGTCATGTATCATCGGTTTAATCGTTGTATTGGTGTTCATGGTTGCTTACTACAACCGTGCAGGTACTGTAGCTGTAGTTGCAGTATTTATCAACGTATTCTTCCTGATGGGTGTGTTAACCAACATCGGTGCTGTATTAACCTTACCGGGTGTTGCAGGTATCGTGTTGATATTGGGTGTTTCGGTGGATGCGAACGTATTGATTTACGAGCGTGTGCGTGAAGAGATGGCCCTGGGTAAATCATTGCGTTTATCTATCGAAGATGGTTTCAAACACGCTTTATCTTCAATCTTAGACTCTAACATCAGTACATTTATCACAGGTTTAATCCTGTTCATCTTCGGTACCGGCCCTGTACAAGGTTTCGCTACCACATTGATGATCGGTATCGTTACTTCATTATTCTGTTCATTACTGATCTCTCGTTTGATCTTCGAATGGATGCTCGGTAAAGGCTGGGATATTAAATTCTCTAACCCATGGAGCTCACATACCTTTAAAGGCGCCAACTACGCGTTTGTTAAAAACCGTTTCCGTTTCTACGCTTTCTCTGGTATTTTCATCCTTGCGGGTATCATCTCGATGTTTACACGTGGCTTTAGCTACGGTGTTGATTTCCGCGGTGGCCGTACTTATGTAGTACGTTTTGATAAGGAAACCGATGTTGAAAGTGTACGTAGTGCCTTAACTACTACTTTCGGCGAAGGTAAAACCATCCTTAAAACTTATGTAGATAACAAAAATCAGGTTGGTATCACTACCGATTACATGATTGATGATAACAGCACATCTGGTGATGGTAAAGTAGAGACTGTTTTACGCAGCTCATTAACTAAGGTTAACCCACACTTCCAGATTGTGAGCCAGCAAAAAGTTGGACCAACTATTGCCAACAGTATCAAAACTTCGGCTATCTGGACGGTTATTTTCGCTATCCTGGTAATCTCGGTTTACATCCTGATCCGTTTCCGCAGATGGCAGTTCAGCTTGGGTGCGATGATTGCAACCGCGCACGATGCCTTGCTGGTATTATCTTTCTTCTCATTGTTCTACGGTCTGTTACCATTCTCGTTAGATATCGATCAAAACTTTATCGCTGCCATCCTGACCGTAATTGGTTACTCGATCAACGATACCGTGGTAGTATTTGACCGTATCCGTGAGTTCTTAGACCAAAACAAAGGCAAAAACGAAGATCAGCAAGTGGTTATCAACCGCGCTATCAACAGTACATTAAGCCGTACCATTATTACTGCATTAACGGTAGTGTTTGTATTGGTGGTATTGTTCATCTTCGGTGGCGATGTTATCCGCGGCTTCTCATTCGCATTATTAATCGGTGTGTGCTTCGGTACTTACTCCTCGATCTGCGTGGCAACACCAGTTATCGTAGACTTTGGAAAGAAACACCTGAAATAAGATAATTTCAACGTAAATTAAAAAGGCTCCAAAGAACATTTGGAGCCTTTTTTGTTATATCACTACACAAACAACCTTATACTTAATATTAAGTTATGGCTACATCAGATCAATCAAAATTCCCAAAAGTAGTAATAGTAGGCGGCGGTTTCGGCGGTATAGAAGTTGCCCGGAAATTGGCAGACCAACCCGTAGAGGTACTCATGCTCGATAAACATAATTATCACGTGTTTCAACCCCTGCTCTACCAGGTAGCTACCGGAAGTTTAGAGTCCGAATCTATTGCCTTTGCTATCCGTAAAAACTTTGAAGGGCAAAAGAATTTCACCTTCCGTATTGCTGAAGTTAGCGGCGTAAATACCAATACTAATACACTGGCTACCACCATTGGTGATATTGATTACGATTACCTGGTAATAGCCACAGGATCAACCACCAATTTCTTCGGCAATAAAGACATTGAGCATTTTGCCATGCCGATGAAAAGTATCCCGGAAGCCCTTAACCTGCGTTACCTGATCTTACAAAACCTGGAAGAAGCTGTATTAGCTAAAACGCACGAAGAGCGTGAAGAATATTTAAACTTCGTACTTGTTGGTGCAGGCCCTACCGGTGTAGAATTGGCCGGCGCATTAGCCGAGTTACGTAACCACGTACTCAACAAAGATTATCCCGAACTAACCAAAGACCAGATGCAGGTTTACCTGGTAGATTTTTTACCAAAAGTATTAGGCCCATTCTCTGACGAAGCATCAAACGCAGCCAAAGATTTCCTGGTTAAAATGGGCGTTAAGGTGGAATTAAACGTTAAGGTGGAGAGTTATGATGGCAAGATCATTAAGTTCGCTGACGGGCGCGAAATACGCACTAAAAACGTAATCTGGTCGGCAGGTGTAATGGGGGTTGTGCCTGAAGGCATCTCAATAGATACTTTAGAGAAAGGTAACCGCATCCGCACCAATAATATTTGCGTAGTATTCGGCACAGACAATGTATTTGCCATAGGCGACGTATCTGCCATGATAACCGATGAAACCCCTAAAGGGCACCCCGGCGTAGCTCAGGTTGCCATCCAAATGGGTCAGAATGTAGGCGAAAACATCGGTAACATTGTTAACGGCAAGCCAACCAAGCCGTTTAAATATAACGACAAAGGTTCAATGGCTACCATTGGCCGTAATAAAGCGGTGGCAGATTTAGGTAAAATCAAATTTCAGGGCTTCTTTGCATGGCTCATCTGGATGTTTATTCACTTAATATCATTATTAGGCTTCAGAAACAAGGTAATTGTATTTGTAAACTGGCTAATCAACTATATGAACTACAACGGCGGTACACGCCTTATTATCCGCAGGTATGAGCGTGAAGCAGTGTCCCAGCCAACTGGTGAAACGGCTGATTTGCCGAAAAGCGACGCGTAAGTTTAGTTGTGAGTTTTGATTTAGTGAGGGAGTGAATAAAAAAGTATAAACCCGTCATTGTCATTGCAAGGAACGAAGCAATCGCGAACTGTACAGAGCGGCTCTGTAGGTCGGGGATTGCTTCGTACCTCGCAATGACGGGCTTTTTTGGCACTCACTCACTCACTCACTCACTCACTCACTCACTCACTCACTCACTCACTCAAAACTATTTCTTCAGCACCATTTTATAATGCTTAATCCCCGCCTCTTCAAACTCAGGGCCTGATTTCTCAAACCCGAATTTCTTATATAAGCCCACAGCTTGTATTTGTGAGTTGAGGTATACCATTGGCGCGTCGGCAGGCAGATCGTTCAGTACAGCCCTTACCATGGCTTGTGCTACACCTAAACCACGGTATTCGTCCAGTACGGCAAAACGTTCCAGCTTGTAGCCGTTTTCTGTCTGGCGCCAGCGGGCTGCACCAGCGGGTTCGCCATCCACAGTGGCCAGGAAATGGGTTGATACATCATTGTTCTCCATTTCCAGCTCAATGGGCACACCTTGCCCGGTTACAAATACCTGTTTACGTACGGCAAAGGCCTTTTCGAGATCGTCCTGATTGGTTACCTTTTTGGCTATTATTTCCTTGCTCATGGCTACAAATTAATTATAAAAAAAGCGGCTATGCAATTGCATAGCCGCTGTGTATGGGTTTCTTTACAGAAATTACAATTTGCTGTTAACGTCTAAGCAATTTAAATCTGCAAATGCTTGTGTTAAGCGTTTAACAAAAGTTTCTTCGCCTTTGCGTAACCAAACGCGTGGGTCGTAGTATTTTTTGTTTGGAGAATCATCACCATCCGGGCTACCGATCTGGCTTTGTAAGTATCCTTCTTTTGCTTTGTAGTAATCTTTAATACCTTCCCAGAAAGCCCATTGCATATCGGTATCAATGTTCATTTTGATAGCGCCATAAGAAATAGCTTCGCGGATCTCTTCCTGAGATGAACCAGAACCACCGTGGAATACGAAGTTGATTGGTTTATCGGCAGCAAGGCTATGTTTAGTTTTCAAAAACTCTTGTGAGTTGTGCAGAATTACCGGTTGTAATTTTACGTTACCTGGTTTGTAAACACCGTGTACGTTACCAAATGCAGCAGCAATAGTAAAGCGTGGGCTTACTTTCGATAAGTGCTCATAAGCATAAGCAACCTCTTCTGGCTGGGTGTATAAACGTGAGCTGTCAACATCGCTGTTATCAACACCGTCTTCTTCGCCACCTGTAACACCTAATTCAATCTCGATAGTCATGCCCATTTTGGCCATGCGCTCTAAATATTTAGCAGAAATTTCAATGTTCTCTTCAATAGGCTCTTCAGAAAGATCCAGCATGTGTGATGAGAATAAAGGCTTACCGGTTTCAGCAAAATGTTGCTCTCCGTAAGTTAACAAACCATCAATCCATGGTAAAAACTTCATAGCAGCGTGGTCTGTGTGTAAAATCACGGCAACACCATAATGCTCTGCCAGTAAGTGTACGTGCTTTGCAGCAGAAACCGCACCTAAAATACAAGCCTGAAGTTTTGAATTATCTAATGATTTACCGGCGTAAAACTGAGCGCCACCATTTGACAATTGAATAATAACCGGCGAGTTAACCACTTTAGCTGTTTCCAATACAGCGTTAACAGAATTTGTGCTGATAACGTTAACAGCTGGCAATGCAAACTGGTGCTTTTTGGCCGCTTCGAAAAGCTCCTGCACCTGATCGCCGTGCAGTACTCCTTTATAATTCTTTAAGTCCATTACAATTTTATTTGTTGGTGCCGAAGTTATAAAAATTATTTATTAAGCGATTAGTTGTCTTGATATTATACTGTACAAAATACACCCCAAAACACAAAGTATACCTTTTTGCTATACTAAATTAAAAATTAGGCAGCAGATCAAACATTTACGTTAGTTAATTTTTTTGTTTCTTTGCACCTACTACTAATTAAGGAAGATAATGGCGTGGTTTAAACGTGAATCAAAAGGAATAATAACTACTACCGAAGAAAAGAAGGAAGCTCCGGATGGTATCTGGAACAAATGCCCGAATTGCAAAAAACCATTACACTACTCAGAACAGGTTGAAAACCAGTACGTATGCCACTATTGCGGCTATCATTTACGTATCGGATCAGCAGAATATTTCTCTGTTTTGTTTGATGATAATGAGTTTACCGAGCTATTTGCCGACCTCCGTTCGGGCGACCCTTTGCACTTTGTAGACACTAAAAAATATACAGACCGATTAAAAGATACGATAGCTAAAACCGGATTAAATGATGCCATCCGCGCAGCGCATGGTAAAATTGGCGGCCAGGATATTATGATTGCCTGTATGGATTTTAACTTCATCGGCGGTTCTATGGGCTCGGTTGTGGGCGAAAAAATTGCCCGTTCTATCGATTACAGTATTGCAAACAAAGTACCGTTTTTGATGATCTCGAAATCGGGTGGTGCACGTATGATGGAGGCTGCTTTTTCATTAATGCAGATGGCGAAAACATCAGCCAAGCTGGCTTTATTATCGCAGGCCAAAGTTCCGTACATCTCTTTATTAACCGACCCTACTACAGGTGGTGTAACCGCATCTTACGCAATGCTGGGCGATATCAATATTGCTGAACCAGGTTCACTGATCGGCTTTGCAGGCCCGCGCGTTATTAAAGAAACCATTAAAAAGGATTTGCCTAAAGGTTTCCAAACTGCAGAATTTGTACAAGAGCACGGTTTCCTTGACTTTATTGTTGACCGCCGCGAGATGAAAGAGAAATTAGCTTCGTTTTTGAAGATGATGAAAAATTAAATTTAGTTGTGAGTGAGTGAATTTTGAGTGGTGATAATACAAGCTCCGTCATGCTGAACTTGTTTCAGCACCTCACTCGCTAAGTACAATATGTAAGTCGTCGACCTGTCCTGTGGGATGCCGAAATAAATTCGGCATGACGGGCGGGGATTCTTTAACTCATTAACTCACTCAATCACAACTCATAACTTTTAATAAAAAAGGCTGCTATCAAATGATAGCAGCCTTTTTTATTAAGCCTAAATCTCACGACTTTGGCTATTTCTTATATACCTTCGGTACCTGGTTCGTGGCCAACCATACGGCCGGTAGTGCGGCCATGTGAGCGGCTCTCGAAATCGGTTTTGGCATGGCCTACCGATGGAAATTCGTGCGGAGTAGGCGGTGTTACATCGTTTTGCTCGCTGTATGATGCATCACTCTCAGCCTCATCGGGGCGGGTTGGTGTTTCATCAGGGTAGCGTGCATCTTCTTTGCTTGCGCCTTCTTCTTCCGGTGTTTCGTTTGGATGGAAATCGGGTTCCGGTTCATCAATGTCGTCCTCGTCGCTGCTGGTTATTGCGGCTGCGCGGTCGTCAATCAACTCATCATCATCCAGATCTACATCGTCCAGATCCTCGTCGTCAAATTCGGTATCATCTTCATCCAGATCTACATCGTCATCCAGATCAGCGTCTTCATCCTCATCTTCAGGATCAGGTGTTGCCACGCTTTGAAAACGTCCGTAATTTATCTCGTCAGTTCTATACTGATTATCCCTTTCGTTAAGGAATGTGTCATTAAAAGCTGCCATAATCTTTGTTGTTTTGGTTTATTTATTAAACTCCCGCGATAGCGCTATTGTTTTTTAAAATGTACAAAAAAAGCACAAACCTTTTAGGGCCTGTGCTTTTTGTAATATTTCTATTGTCCTGTTTAATTATGCATTTACCAGGCAAATTTCGCGTACTTTATTTACAGTGTAATCAATCTCTTCTTTGGTAGTTAATTTAGAGAAAGAAAAGCGTACCGCAGGCCTATCCGGACTGGCACCGATAGCAGTTAACACATGCGAACCAATATTGCTCCCCGAGCTGCAAGCACTACCGCCCGAAGCCGAAATACCGGCAATATCCAGGTTAAACAATAGCATATCCGACATTTCCATCTCAGGGAATGATACGTTCAATACGGTATATAAACTCTTAGCCGGATCTGTTTCACCATTAAAATGGATGCCCGGTATTTGTGCCTTTAAGCTTTCCATCATATAGGTTTTCAAACCCTGGATGTGGTTTTTGTGCTCTTCCATATCGGCATAAGCCATCTCAACCGCTTTGGCTAAGCCTGCAATACCATAAATATTTTCGGTACCTCCGCGCATGTTGCGTTCCTGCGCACCTCCGTACAACAACGGATTAATTTTAACCTTATGGCTCACATAGATAAAGCCTACGCCTTTAGGCCCATGCAGCTTGTGGGCAGAGCATACCATAAAATGCACTTTAAGCTTGCTCACATCATGCGCATAGTGGCCGAACGTCTGTACCGTGTCGCTATGAAAAATGGCGTTATGCTGCTCGCAAAGGTCACCTATCAGCTCAATATTATTTAACGTGCCTAACTCGTTGTTAGCATGCATAATAGAAACCAGGCTGCGCTCATTTTCCTGCAGTAACTTCTCAAGATGTTTGTAATCAACCTCGCCGGCTGGGGCTATATCAACAAAGCTTAGTTTAATTAAACCCGCCTTCTCCATAGCTTCCAGGGTATGCAATACGGCATGGTGCTCTATACGGCTGGTTATGGCATGTTTAATGCCATAATCCATAATAGCACAACGGATGGCCATATTATCGGCCTCGGTACCACCAGAGGTAAAAAAGATCTCGGCAGGCGATGCGTGCAGCAAATTAGCTACGGTACGGCGCGCTTTCTCCAGCAATGAACGCGCTTCACGCCCATGAGCGTGTATTGATGATGGATTACCGAAATGGCTCTCCATAACTTTATACATTTCTTTCAATACCTCCGGATCCATCGGAGTAGTAGCGGCATTGTCTAAATAAACACGCATCTTAATTTGTTGATTTGTTAATGAGTTGATTTGTTGATTGAGTTGTCATTGGTCAATCGTCATTAGTAATTGGAGTTACTTCCGGACTTTCTGACTCACGGACTTCCGGACTCCTTAATCTTTCAACTGTAATATATCCTTAATATCTGCAATTATCTTGTTGGCGAGGCTATTGGCGATCTGCTCTGAATTACCTTCTGAGTAGATGCGGATAATAGGCTCGGTGTTTGACTTGCGCAGGTGTACCCACTCTTTATCAAACTCGATTTTAAGCCCGTCTATTGTGCTGTGGGGCTGTTTTTTGTATTTCTCTTCTACCTTTAACAACAGGGCATCAATATCCATTTCTGGTGTAAGGGTGATCTTGTTTTTAGAGATAAAGTAGCTTGGGTAAGTACTGCGTAAAACCGATACCGATTTACCAAACTTAGCCAGGTGTGTTAAAAACAAAGCGATACCCACCAGTGCATCACGGCCGTAATGTAATTCAGGATAAATAATTCCGCCATTACCTTCACCACCAATAACCGCATTGGTTTCTTTCATTTTGTTAACCACGTTAACCTCGCCTACCGCTGCAGCTTCATAAACACCGCCTGCTTTCTCTGTCACATCGCGCAGGGCACGAGTCGATGACAGGTTTGATACCGTGTTACCTACATTGTGTTTCAGCACATAATCGGCAACGGTAACCAGCGTATATTCTTCGCCAAACATGTTGCCATCTTCTGAAACGAAGCATAAGCGGTCAACATCAGGATCGACAGCGATACCCAGATCAGCTTTTTTGCTTACCACTTCCTGCGATAATGCACGCAGGTTCTCAGGCAATGGTTCCGGGTTGTGTGGGAATATGCCATCTGGTTCGCAATATAATTCGTGGATGGTTTTTACACCCAGAGCTTTCAACAAAGCAGGTACAAATATGCCGCCTGTTGAGTTAACGCAATCAATAACTATTTTAAAGTTGGCTTTAGCGATGGCTTCTTTATCAACCAAAGGCAATGCCAATATCATGTCGATATGTTTTTGCAGATAGCTATTATCCACAGTAACTGTACCTAAGTCATTAACATCTGCATAGTTAAAATCGCTGTTTTCGGCAATATCCAGTACCTCTTTACCGTCGGCATCGTTAATAAATTCGCCATCGGCATTTAACAGTTTAAGCGCATTCCATTGTTTTGGATTGTGGCTGGCTGTGATGATGATACCGCCCGCAGCTTGTTCTGCCGGTACGGCAACTTCAACTGTAGGGGTTGTAGATAAGCCCAGGTCGATCACATCGATACCCAAACCTTGCAGTGTACCTATAACCAGGTTGTTTACCATGCTGCCTGATATACGGGCATCGCGGCCTACAACAATTTTCTTTAAGCCCGATCTTTTTACCGCCCACGAGCCAAATGCCGACGTAAACTTTACAATATCTAACGGAGTTAAACCCTCTCCCACGCTGCCGCCAATAGTTCCGCGTATTCCTGAAATCGATTTTATTAGTGTCAAAACGCTATTTTTAGTTATCGGCAAAAATACAATAATTGGGTGATAGTAAGTAGCGATAACAACTGTTTTACACCACGCCGATAATGGCTATATTTGCACACCTGCTAAAAATCCATGTCCGAACATTTGTTACAGCTCGACCGGTATTTGTTTCATTTTGTAAATCACGATCTTAACAATCCGTTTTTCGACGTGGTGATGCCCTGGCTGCGCAACCCCAAATTCTGGATTCCGCTGTATGCCTTTATATTGATCTTCACTATCTGGAAGTATAAAAAGCAGGGCGTAATTATCATTTTATTATTTATCGCCACAGTTGGCACAGCCGATTTTACCAGCGCTACGCTGATTAAGAACGTTGTACAACGCGTTCGCCCCTGCCGCGACTCTGCCATGGCAGCAACTTTAATTAACCCTACAGAGGTTGGCTGCGGTACGGGATATAGCTTTCCATCTACACACGCCACCGATCATTTTTCGATGGCGCTGTTCCTAATCTTGGTTTATTGTAAAAAATGGCGATGGATTTGGTTTTGGGCGATATTGTGGGCTGCACTTGTTAGCTTTGCTCAGGTTTATGTGGGCGTACACTACCCTATTGATGTTACAGCCGGTGCGCTGTATGGTTCATTAATAGGTATATTGTTCGCGCTGCTACACAAAAGGATTCAACCTGCATTTTATACAACATGATCTGGAAATCGCTGCTCTTATTTTTCTGTGCCTTTTTAGGGGGCATGTCGGTATTTTTCTTCAAGGGCGATAACCATAAACAGTTAAGGCTGATATTATCTTTCAGCGGCGCTTATTTGTTTGCTATTACGGTTTTACACTTAATACCCGATGCTTATCATGGTAATGATAATTATGTGGGTGTATTTATACTGATTGGTTTTTTATTCCAGATAGGCCTTGAGCAGTTTTCGGATGGGATTGAACATGGACACATCCACGTAAATGAAGGCGGTGCTTTTCCGTATGGAATTATGATCAGCCTTTGCCTGCATGGCTTTCTGGAAGGTATGCCTTTAGCCGAAGGGCAGCATAACCAATTAATTTACGGTATTGCCCTGCACCATATACCAGCAGCCTTTGCGCTGGCCACGGTACTATTGCACAGTAAACGGGGTAAAGGTTCTGTAATATTTTATGTGGCTTTATTTGCCATTATGGCCCCGGCCGGATACTTTTTCAGCGATGCTTTAAGCCGTGGAGGTATCGGCAATCTGCAACATTATTTTAACCGGATAATGGGTGTGGTTATCGGGATATTCCTGCATATTTCAACCACTATCCTTTTCGAATCAGGGCCCGATCATAAGTTTAACGAGCGTAAACTGGTAGCTATACTAACAGGCGCAGGTATAGCATTGGCCGGTTTTTTAAGCGATGTAGCTTAATATATTAACCGCGCATTTTATCCAGCAAACTGCTAAGCTGGGCTGCATCTTCTTCCGTAAGGTTCTGTTTGATCAGGTCGCTTGTTTTAACCTCTTTATCCATTTTGCAAAGCGTGGCCAGGCCTTCTTCGCTAATGCGGATATCAACAGCACGGCGGTCTTTATTATTGGTGCAGCGCGATACCAAACCCTTTTGCACCAAACGATCTACAATACGTGAGGCATCCGACATTTTATCGATCATCCTGTCCTTCAACAAATTAACCGTAGCCGGATTAGGGTATTGCCCCCGCAAAATGCGCAGGATGTTAAATTGCTGACTGGTTAAATTATACTGTTCGAAATGGTAGCGTAAAAGATTATTAAGCCACCCGTAGGTATAGTTTAGGTTAACTACCGCGCGGTGGTAATCATCCTCAAACTTACCTTGTATCTCTTCATCTATTTGCATACTGTTCTTTAAAATAAAAAACGGCTAAATATGTTTGCTTATTTTTCCGCTTGTTGATCGGGCTTTTCACGGCCATAGTTCCAGGGGCAGTGCAGGCATTTGTTTTTACAACAATATCCCCTTTTTAAATGATATTCTTTGGTAAACACAAAATTACCATCCTCGTTGATATAGTAATCTATGCCTTCCTGCAACATCAGTTTAAAATTTTTACAAAAATACCATTCTTAAAGTAATTTTTAAGATGTTTTCCGTCACCATGTAAAGTCCATAGTTGCTGCGGCTCAACTTGCTTTACGGCTTCGAGGATGTCGTTCCAATCGGCATGGTCTGAGATAAACAAAGTATCCTGTTGGTTTACCTGCAAATTCTTCCAGCCCGAAGCAAACAGCCTTTTAACACCCGTTGCACGTACATAACTATCGAAAGTAAACGGCGGCACAATGTAAACAAACTCTTCCTGGTTTTTCATCAGCTTACGGCCATACATTTGATAGTTGCCTAACTTATAGCCCATCCGCTCGTAAATGAGATTTAAAGGCATTATTTTATGGTGAACCAGGATCTTTTTCTGCGGCGCATGCTCATTGATCAAATTAATCAACCGCTGGCTTTTACCCAACGCATAAGAACCCAGCATGATATTGATCTTAATATCATTCAGCTTTTTAATTTCCTCCACAGGATCTGGGTGCAATACGGCAGGATCGGCAAAGGTGCTTTCTGTGATCAGTACATCGGCTTTATGCCACTCAATTGGCTCACAGGTATTATCGGGCTGTAATTTAAAATCTCCGGTATACAGGTAGCTACTGCCTTGATATTCCATCAATATCATGGCTGATCCCAGCATGTGGCCTGCCGAAATAAAGGTGATCTGTACGTCCTTAATCTTAAAAGGTTGATGCCAGCCTACTAAATTAAAAACTTTGGCAGCCATTTTACCGTAACGCAACTGCATAAAAGCAGACGTAGCTTCGGTACAATACACCTCCTGGTTACCGCTAACGGCATGATCGGCGTGTGCGTGTGATATTACGGCAAGCGGGACCGGCTCTTTAGGGTCGATATAAAAATCGCCGTAAGGGCAGTAAATGCCTTTATCATCGAGGTAAATAAAATCGTCGAGTATCATTTGGTTTGGGCAAGCGCTAAAAACTGCTGATGAAGGGCAAGCACTTGCGGTATTACTAATTGGGTATCATCATTTTTAATGCGAAAGTTAGCCAGTTTAACCTTCTCTTCTTCGGGCATCTGGCGGGCATCGCGACTTTCTACTTCGGCTATACTGATGTTGTCGCGGGCTATTACACGCTGCATCCTAACTTCTTTTGGCGCGGTTACAATAATGCTGTAGTCGCAGAGTTTGTATGAGCCGCTTTCGAATAATATGGCAGCTTCTTTCATCAAATAAGGCGCATCAGGAAATGATTTTGCCCAATTATCAAAAGCCCTGAATGTGGCGGGGTGCACCAGCGTATTCAGCTTAGCCAATTCTGCAGGATCATTAAACACCTTGCCGGCAATGTATTTACGGTTGAGGCTGCCATCCTCAAAATAAGCTTCTATGCCGAAGGCTTGCTTTACACCGCTGATTAGCTCCTCATCATTGGTCATCACCTCTCTCGCCGCAGCATCAGCATAAAATACGGGCACACCAAGCAGTTCAAACACTTTGCTTACCGTAGTTTTGCCACTACCTATATTGCCGGTGATGCCTATTTTTAACATTACTTTTTCACAATAAAATCAACGTTCTGCGGCTCTATCTTCACTATTTTACAATACGGCGGGATGCGTTTAAGCGCAACAGGCAAAATACTGTAGTTGCGATCGCTCCAGAGGCTAAGATCGGCTGTGGCGTCAAAGAAATCCTCATCCAACTCATGGTATTTGGTTAACGATGTGGTAAAGGTAACCTTCACCTTTTGCGGAAACACCTTTACATCATAGTAATGCACATTACCGATAAGCTTTACTGGAATATCGAGCGTTTTCTCGGTGTACTCATCAACCGGGATACGTACCTGTACCGTTTTGGGATAAACGGTGAGGTTGGCTTCATGTACAGATTTTAAATCAACCCGGGTACTTACCGTTTCATCAACATCTTGCAGGTTCAGCGAATCTGTATTCCAACTGGTTATCTTGTCAATTACATTACTGGGGCCGCTAAGGGTTACGTAGGCAGGCGAAATAACAATATTGCCCGAATTGGCAAACTGCGGCTGATAAACAATATTGGATAACAGCTTAACCGGTACCTTTTTAGTACTGCGGTTTGTAAAATCAAAATACAGCGTGTCGGGATCAAAGCTGATGATCTTTTGCTCAGGCTCTTTTCGTTCGTTAATGTGCTCTAACTGGTCGTTTAAGGCTATGAAACTCTTACTTTCCAGCGAATGCAGATCGATATTAACGCGCTTATCAACCGGCTTAAATTTCGAGAAAACCATCTCCCAGCCGCTGCCCTCTACAATGGCATCAACCGTATCTGATTGTAATGCCCTGAAAGCCCTGCGCTGCGGCATATTGTTATAAACCAGCAAGCGTTTAACCTTGTAACTATAATTACGGTTTAAGGTGGTTAACATCCAGGCGGCAGCAGCAAGCACCAGGCAGGTTATAAACGCCGTAAGGCGCCTGCGCTCTGATGCTGATAGTTTTACAATTGCCATTGGATGATGATTATCTAAATTAAAATGCCGCTCAATTATTTACAACTGAACGGCATCTTATATAAAAAAGCTTTTAATTATGCTTTTACTACCGATGTTGTATTTAACGCTTTTGATGCATCTAATGATATAGATGATTTATCGAAACGTATTTTAACACCGTTGTCAACTTCAATTGTAAAGGTTGTATCGCCAATTTCGGCAATTTTACCGTGTATACCGGCTGTAGTAATTACCTTGTCGCCTTTTTTCAGCTCGTCAACATATTTTTTTTGATCTTTTTGCTTTTTCATCTGCGGGCGGATCATAAAGAAATAGAATACCACGATGATCAGTACCATTGGGATCAGTGAACCCATGCTACCTAAACCACCGCCTGCAGCTTGTAATAGAATTGTTGCTATCATTTTATAAATTAATTACTTGATGGATTGGTAACTTCACCTACCAGGTGTACCCTGGTTTCGGTTGGATTAGTGTTGGCTGTAACAGTAATTTGTTTATCCTGTAAACCCATTTTACCGGTGCTGTTAAAGGTTACCTTAATTACATCCGATGCACCGGGTGCAACAGGTGTTTTAGGGAACTCTGGTTTGGTACAACCGCATGTTGCAGTTGCATTGGTAATAATTAACGGCGATTTACCGGTGTTGGTAAATTTAAAGTCGTAATGTACCAGGTCGCCCCCTTTAATTTTGCCAAAGTCGTGGGTATCACGCTCAAACTTCATAACTGGTAAATCCCCCGCAGGTACGTTTGCAGTTTTAGCTGCTGTGCTGTCAGCAGACTTATTGTTTGAATTAGCTGAATTGCATGATGCCAATACGGCAATTGCTATCAGGCCTAAAAAAACTTTTTTCATTTTCTTATTATTCAATTAATCCTCTTCCGGTTTTACGGATCTTGTTTTCGGCTTTAAGTTCAAATAAAATCTTGTCCAATATACCGTTTATAAACGAATTACTTTTTGGCGTGCTAAACTCCTTGGCTATCTCCAGGTACTCGTTTATGGTTACCTTAACCGGTACAGAAGCAAAGTTAATAAATTCGGCAATGGCCATCTTCATTAAAAGCGTATCCATCATAGCAATACGCTCCGGCTCCCAATTTTGGGTTTTAGCGCCAATCAGCTCCTGGTACTGATCGTTGTGACGGATGGTTTGCTCAAACAGGTTCACAATAAAATCGCGGTCTTCTTCCCAGTTACCGGTAACTTCTGCCAAACGGTTTTTAGAAGGCTCATCGTACGAGAAGTTTTTGAAGGTTTTGGCGATAAGGGCCTGCAATACGTCCCTGTCAACCGGCCAAACAATAAATTTATCTTCAAATACCTGCTCGGCCAGAGATGATTTCAGGATCACCTTTTTGAAGATGAACTTGATAATGTCTTTATCTGTCTGGATGGTATCGTCCTTAAATTCTAAATACTCGGCATACTCAGGCGAGTTTTTAAGGATGGTAAATAAAGCTTTAGAAAGCTCGGGATCAAAATCCCATGATACTTTATAGCGTTTTACACCGGCCATATAATCGCCGTTTTGCGCCAGCGAAGTAAGGAAACGGTTTTCGGTAATTTTAAGATTTGGTTTCAGATCTTCTGCCGTGGGCAGGTATTTATTAGCGCGTTCTTCTGCATCTGTTATCGCATGGTTTGCCACTTCGGCAATAAGCGATAGCATCCAGATGTACATCTCGTAAACTTTATCAATACTCTGTAACAAACCCTTTTCGTGAAGCTTGAGGTCTGCTTTGTCTGTTTGGTAGTAGGCATATAATGCCTGTAATACTTTTACCCTAAGGTGCCTTCTGTTTAACATTTAATAAGAACGATTTTGGGCAAAGCCCGGTTTTGTATTTAATATGACGATTTGATTTTTCTAATATCAGTTATGCGCTTTTCGGCTATTTTGTTGGCAGCTTCAATAGTGCTTATGCTTTCGGCTTTCGATAGTTTTAATATGTTGCGCGTAGCCTCGTAAATGTTTTCGGTAAGCTGCAGCGTGCGTTGTTTGCTGAAACCCATCAGTTCCGAATAGCAGTTCATTAAGCCACCTGCGTTAATCACATAATCCGGCGCGTACAAAATGCCCTTCTCCAACAACATATTGCCGTGAATGGTTTCATCCTCGAGCTGATTATTTGCCGAACCTGCTATGATAGCACACTTCAACTTGGCAATGGTACTGGTATTAACCGTACCACCCAGTGCGCATGGTGCATAAATATCAGCGCTTAAATCAAAAATACTGTGGTTGGCTACTGCCTGTGCACCGTATTTTTTAGCTATCTGTATTACGCGCTCCTCGTTAATATCGCTGATGTAAACCTTTGTATTCTCCTCGCGAAGCAGTTTTACCAGGTTTTCGCCCACGTGGCCTATCCCCTGCACTATTACAGAACGGCCTGCCAGCGAATCGTTACCATAAAGCTCTTTAACCGAAGCTTTAATCCCCATAAACACACCTTTAGCTGCTATAGGAGTTGGATCGCCGCTACCGCCCATACTTTCCGGCAAACCGGTAACATGCTTGGTTTCCATACGGATATATTCCATATCCTTAGGGTTGGTGCCCATATCTTCGGCAGTGATAAACTCACCGTTAAGGTTGGTAATAAAGCGCCCAAACCTGCGCATTAAAGCTTCTGATTTATCTTTACGTGGGTCGCCGATAATTACTGCACAGCCGCCCCCAATGTTTAAACCAGAAATAGCTGCCTTGTAGGTATGTGCTTTAGAAAGGCGCAAAACATCCTTCAAAGCATCGTTTTCTGTTTTGTATGCCCACATACGCGTGCCGCCCAAAGCAGGGCCAAGCGTGGTATTGTGTATGGCGATAATGGCTTTTAGGCCGGTATCGGGATCATTGCAAAAAACAACCTTTTGATGACCGAACTCATTCAGAAGGTCAAACAGGGTATTAGGAGTAGCATCCGTAGATAACATTGCGTTCGGTGGTGAATAAGTTCTTTGCAAAAGTAGCGGTTTTTTTCATTGCAGCAAACTTATTAGTCCGGAAGTCGGAAAGTCCGGAAGTCGGGAAGAAATATCCATGAAGTAGCCTAATGAACTATGGCCACCGTATTTTATAGCTAAGTAAATCCATTTTTCGGACTTTCCGACTCACAGACTTTCGGACTTCTTACTAATCATGTACCTTTGGCTTTCGGGTGATCTCCTGCTTTCGGACTTACGGACTTCCCCGACTTACGGACTAATAAATGAAAGATCTCTTCTACCTCAATAAATTCTTTATCAAATACCGCTGGTACTTTGTGCCGGGTATTTTGTTTGTAATTATATCCAACGTTTTTGGTGTGCTGCCTGCGCAGGTTATCCGTGTGGCCTTTGATTTGGTTACCGAAAATATTGCCATATACCGTCTGTACTCTGGCTTTGGTAAGCAGGATGTGATTTACGACATCTTCGGCTCCAGCCTGCTCTTGTTTGGTGTACTGGTATTGGTACTGGCCTTATTGCGGGGTATGTTTCTGTTTTTTATGCGGCAGACATTGATCCTGATGTCGAGGCATATTGAGTATGATCTTAAAAACCTGATCTACCAACATTACCAGGCGCTTTCTTTAGCTTTTTACCGCCGCCACAGCACCGGCGATTTAATGAACCGCGCCACTGAAGATGTAAGCCGGGTGCGGATGTACCTTGGTCCGGGCATTATGTATACCGCCAATACACTAGCGGTTTTTGTATTAACCGTGGGCATGATGCTTACCGTTAATTTGCGACTAACGTTATTTTCTGTATTGCCGCTGCCTATATTGATATTCGTAATTTACTATGTAAACAACATCATTAACTTCCGGAGCGAGAAGATCCAGGAGCGCTTATCAGCGCTATCCAGCTTTGTGCAGGTCACATTTTCGGGCATCAGGGTAATTAAATCATACGTTCGGGAGGATTTTATCCGCGATAGCTTTACCGCCGAGAGTAACAGTTATAAAACACATTCTATGGCCTTGGTAAAGGTTCAGGCTTTGTTTTACCCGCTCATGTTGTTGCTTATCGGTATCAGTAATATCATTATTATTTATGTGGGCGGTGTTGAGGTAATGAAGGGTACAGTTACCCCCGGCAACATCGCCGAGTTTATTGTGTACCTCAATCAGCTTACCTTCCCGGTTATTGCACTGGGTTGGGTTACTTCGTTAATACAGCGTGCGGCAGCTTCGCAAAAGCGCATCAATGAGTTTCTGCATGAAAAATCAGACATTATTTCTACCGGTCCACCACACCATATAAGCGGGCAAATTGTGTTTGATAATGTATCCTTCACTTACCCGGAGACTGGCATACAAGCGTTAAAGTCAATTTCATTCACCGCCAACCCGGGCGAAATGGTGGCGATTATTGGCCGTACCGGTTCAGGTAAATCAACCATTGCCAATTTAATTATGCGGATGTATGATGTTGATAAAGGCCATATTATTATCGACGATAAAGCAGTTAATCAGATCGACCTGGAGAATTACCGTTCGCAGGTTGGATTTGTGCCGCAGGAAGTTTTCCTCTTCTCAGACACCATTGGCCGTAACATTGCTTTTAGTGCCGATGTGATGGACCAGCCGCGTGTTGAGCAGGCGGCAAAAGATGCAGCGGTTTACAATAATATTATTGAGTTTGAGGAAGGCTTCGATACCATGATTGGCGAACGGGGCATTACCCTATCTGGCGGACAAAAGCAGCGTGTATCTATCGCCCGTGCTATTTTTAAGCAGCCGCAGATTTTGATTTTTGACGATTGCCTCTCTGCCGTTGACACCCGTACCGAAGAAGAAATATTGAACAACATGGGGCAGATTATGAATGGCAAAACCAGCATTATTATAGCCCACCGAATATCGACCATTAAAAATGCTGACCAGATATTAGTGATGGACCAGGGTGAAATTATTGAGCGTGGTACCCACGACTTTTTGATGGAGCAACGTGGAGCTTACTTCGACCTGTACGAAAAACAACTTTTAGAAGAACAGGAGAACGCTTAAATGGAACTGAAAAAAGTAAAAGTTGGCGTAGTACAAGCCACCCCTGCCCTGTTTGATATCGACAAAACGATTGACATTGTTTGCGATTGGATTGAAAAAGGCGCACAGGCTGGCTGCGAACTTTTACTTTTCCCCGAATCATTTATCCCCTGCTACCCACGCGGACTAAGCTTCGACGCCGTAATTGGCAAACGTACCGACCATGGCCGCGAAGTATGGCTGGATTACTGGAACAATAGCCTCGATGTAACTTCAGATCATTTAAAGACCATTAGCGAAGCCGTAAAAAAAGCTGACCTGATGGTGGCACTTGGTGTTACCGAGAAAGAGAAAATTGGCGGCTCATTACATTGCAGCCTGTTGTATTTCGGTAAAAACGGTGCCTTATTAGGCAAACACCGCAAATTAAAACCAACCGGTTTAGAACGCTTTATATGGGGCGAAAGCGATGGCACAACACTCACCACATTGGATACTGACCTGGGTATCATTGGTGGCCTCATCTGCTGGGAAAACTATATGCCGTTGGCCCGAATGAGCATGTACAGTAAAGGTGTGGAGATTTACCTTGCACCTACTGCCGATGCCCGCCCGGCCTGGCAGGCTACCATGCAACACATCGCTCTGGAAGGCCGCTGTTTTGTATTGGCTTGCAACCAGATTGTTAAAAAATCCGACTATCCCGAACGCTACCAGGCCGAATTAGCCAACGAGCCCGAGATGATGAGCGCAGGTGGCAGTGTAATTATTTCTCCCATGGGCGAAGTTTTAGCCGGGCCATTGTGGAATGAGGAAGGCTTATTAACTGCCGAACTGGATTTCGAAGTATTAGCCAAAAGCAAGCTCGACTTTGATTGCGTTGGCCACTATGCCCGCCCCGATGTATTTAATTACAGCGTAAACAAGCAGCCCGAAACCATAAAAGTTGATAGTTCGTCAACCCAATAATTACGCCAGGATAACAACCGTAATATTGGCAGCCTCTTTGCCTTTGGCTGTAGTAATAAGATCGTAAGATACCTCCTGCCTTTCTTTCAATACCTTAACTCCCGGAATCCTGATTTGTGAATGATGTGCATAAACATCTTCGCTGCCATCGTGCGGGGTAATAAAGCCAAAGCCTTTAGCATTGTTAAACCATTTTACTTTACCTGTTGCCATATTTAGTTTTGATTAAAAATCTATTTATTATTAACTGTCGTTTTTACTGTTACACATTCAAATAATATCAAATAATACTTGCAATATAACTTAAGCGCTTTACTTAAATATTAATTAAATAAACCTTTACGGATGCCCAAGAAGCAATTCGTGAATTTAGTTTTTTGAAATTGTTTTAAAAATCTTCAACAATATTTTAAATATTACTTGCAGTTTGAAAATTTATTTATATTTATGCCAATCAAACTAATAACAACACTTTAAAACATGGGAGATTTTGACAATAGAGAGCGGGAAGAGGTTTTCTCAAAAAAGGTAAGGGCGGGTAAACGAACTTATTTTTTTGATGTTAAGGCAACACGATCTAACGATTACTATATTACCGTAACTGAAAGTAAAAAGCGCCTCGAAGATGGCGTTTTTGTTAAACACAAGATTTTTTTATACAAAGAAGATTTTGAAAAATTTGCGGAAGGCCTTAAAACCACTGTCGACTATATTAAATCTCACCAGGAAGTTGTTGAAAAACGTTATGAGTTTGGCGATGTTGAAGTTGCTAAAACTGCCGATGAAGATTTCTCTTTCGAAATATAAAAACAATCACTACTCATATAAAAGCCCTGCCCGGTAAACGAGCAGGGCTTTTTTGTTGTTAGTATTTAGTTTAATGCGAAAGATGGCTTAACGCTGTTAGCATACTAAGGAACCCCAGTACACTAAATGCCAGACCGATGATCATAAGCACCCCCCAAAACTTTAAGAATGATTTAAGTTTAGATATTGCGACAGTAATATCGGCAGATTCGCGCATTAGAATCCCTTTTTTTGCACCTGTACCAAACTTATAAATGTATAAGGACGGAAAGAAATAAAGCAAAGCTAAAAGCGCATAAATAAAGCCGAACACACCTCCTAATCCGGATGGGATGCCTGCAGGGTTGGGTGATAATCTTGCAGTCATGCCAAGAATGGCTCCCATTGAGAGCGCAATAATAAGGATGAACCCACAGCCTATAAATCCCATAATACCTAAAAATTTAGCCCAGCCGGCACCGTCATTAAGATAGTATTGAGCTTCGGGTGTTAGTACTAAATCGCGGGGATCTGACTTGTGTGGGTTTTCTTCGTGAATAACCGTTTCTTCCATGTTTAATTGTGTTTAAGAGTTTAAGCTTAAAGATATAAAACAGCAGGAAACGGGCAAGATTATATCCGCATTATTACAACTGCTATCGAGAAGTAAATGATTAGCCCGGTAACATCCACCAACGTGGCTACAAATGGCGCAGATGAGGTTGCAGGGTCTAAGCCTAAACGCTTTAAAGCCAGCGGCAACATAGAACCGGCCAATGAGCCCCAAAGTACGATACCCACTAACGCAATGCCTACGGTCAATCCAACCAGTATCCAATGCGGACCGTAAACGTTACTAAACATCGTCCAGATATAGATACGGAAGAAACCTATGGTACCCAGCGTGGCCCCTAGCATTAAGCCAGATACCAGTTCGCGGCGCATTACGCGCCACCAGTCGCGTACGGTAACTTCACCCAGGGCCATGGCCTGTATAATCAGCGTAGAAGCCTGTGAACCGCTATTACCACCGCTCGATATAATCAACGGAATAAACAATGCCAGCACAACTGCCTTTTCAATAGCGCCTTCGAAAAAGCCCATGGCAGTAGCGGTAAGCATTTCGCTTAAGAATAAGATAATGAGCCATCCTACGCGTTTCTTAACCAATCTAAGTAAGGGTATATCGAGGTAAGGTTCGTCGAGGGCTTCAGTACCACCTATTTTTTGAATGTCTTCGGTATATTCTTCGTTAGCAATCCAAAGGATATCATCAACGGTAACAATACCCAGCAAAATATTATCATTATCGGTTACCGGCAATGCCACCCGGTTATTCATCCTGAATATATTGATCGCTTCCTCCTGTGGGTCATTCACATTCAGCGCAATCAGGCGGCTATCCATCAGGTCGATGATCTTGGTTTCGGGCACTACTAATAAGATCTCGCGGATCCTGATATCATCCAGCAAAACACCGTTATCATCAATTACATAAATAACATCAATGGTCTCCGAATTCTTACCAAACCTGCGGATGTGGTTCAGCACCCGTTGCACGTCCCAGGTTTTTCTAACGGCAATATAATCGGGCGTCATTAAGCGGCCAACGCTATCTTCTTTATAACCCAAGAGCGAAAGCGCTTCTTTACGGTCGTTAGGCGGCAGGTGAAGGATCAAACTTTTTACCGTATCGCCATGCAGTTCCCCAAAAAATGCGGTACGGTCATCGGGTGGCAGCTCGTTGATCAGCTCGGCGATCTTTTTACCCGAAAGTTTTTTGATGATGCGTTCCTGCGTAGGGAAATCCAGGATGCGGAATACATTAACCGCACGGTTTAACGAAAGGGTTTCCAGAAACATGGCTGCGTGTTCGGGCAGCTCATCTATCAACTGTTCAACATCCGATATGTTGAGGTTATTCAAATAATCCTGTAACTGGTTTACATCACCTTGCTCCAGCAACGCTTCTACTTGCTCAACCATTTCTTCCATACCGGTAACTCCTTTTTACATTGGTGTATTTACTAAACTGCTAACGGTGGCAAAAGTCGTTTATTTTTTCAAATTATCACGATGAATTTTATGTTATCTTTGCGGGATTTTTGGGCGGAGTGGTGGTTATTGAGTTACTGGGTTATTAAGTTATTAAATCGCTTTATAAAACCAGTTGATAAATAACAGATAACCAATACACCATTAACTCAATACACTAATAACTAAGAAATAAAATGGGTTTACAATGTGGTATAGTCGGTTTACCAAACGTGGGCAAATCGACACTTTTTAACTGTTTATCAAATGCAAAGGCACAGGCGGCTAACTTTCCGTTTTGTACCATTGAGCCAAACGTGGGCGTAATTACCGTACCAGATGAGCGCCTTACCAAGCTGGCCGAACTGGTAAATCCGCAGCGTATAGTGCCTAACGTTATCGAAATTGTTGACATTGCAGGCCTTGTTAAAGGTGCCAGCAAAGGCGAAGGTTTGGGTAACCAGTTTTTGGGTAACATCCGTGCCACTAACGCCATTATACACGTTCTGCGTTGCTTTGATGATGATAACGTAATACACGTAGATGGTTCTGTTGACCCTATCCGCGATAAAGAAATTATTGATACCGAACTGCAATTGAAAGATCTGGATTCGGTAGAGAAGAAACTGCAAAAGGTAGATAAAGCTGCTAAGGTTGGCGACAAGGATGCTAAACGTGCGCAGGATCTTTTAAACATCTACAAGAACCATTTACTGGCCGGTAAATCTGCCCGTACTGCGCCGGTTGCTTTAGAAGATCAGGATGTGATCGAAGATCTTTGGTTGCTTACCGCTAAGCCGGTAATGTACGTTTGTAACGTAGAAGAAAAATCGGTTAATACCGGTAACGCTTACGTGGAGAAGGTTAAAGAAGCAGTTAAGGACGAAAACGCACGCGTGCTGATCATCTCGGCCCAGATCGAATCTGAAATTGCCCAACTGGAAACTTACGAAGAGCGCCAGATGTTTTTAGATGATTTAGGCCTGGAAGAATCGGGTGTAAACAAGCTGATTAAGGCTGCTTACCAACTGTTAAACCTGAGTACTTACTTTACCGCAGGTGTACAGGAAGTACGCGCCTGGACTATTACTCAGGGCTTTACAGCACCACAGGCAGCAGGCGTAATCCACACGGATTTTGAGAAAGGGTTTATCCGCGCTGAGGTTATTAAATACAACGACTTCGTGACTTATGGCTCTGAAGCTGCTTGTAAGGAAGCCGGCAAAATGGGTGTTGAGGGTAAAACCTACATTGTGCAGGATGGCGACATTATGCACTTCCGTTTTAACGTATAGCTTTTAGAAGCAAGAAACGAGAGACAAGAACTAAGAATCCCGGTATGCAGAACTAAGCTGTGTACCGGGATTTTTTGTTGAATGTTTAATAGATTTTTGTCATCCAGAGCGTTAGCGAAGGATCTTCTTCGCCCTATATTATGAGCTTGTTAATCGCAGAAGATTTCTCCTATCGTCGAAATGACAAAAGGTGTTTATAAATTCGAATTTGAACATTCGATATTCGAAATAACCCAGCAGTCTTGTCTCTTGTTTCTCGCCTCTTGTCTCTATATCTCTATTCCTTTCCCAGTATATTATCATTACTCCATACAGCCAGGGCCTGCATAATGGCCGTTAGCGACCGTCCTTTTTCAGTAAGGGAATACTCTACCCGTGGCGGCACTTCTGCAAATGCCTGCCGGATGATAATGCCGTCGGCTTCCATCTCTTTAAGGTGCCTCGATAAAACCTTTAGTGCTATACCGGGGATAAATTTGTGCAGTTCGCCAAACCGTTTGGTGTCCTGGATGAGTAGCCAAATTATAATCGGTTTCCATTTACCGCCTATTACATCTATGGTAGCCGCAATGGGGCAATCGGCAGCGGCATCATATTTTTTTTCTATTTTTTCTGTTGCTAACATACTGTAGATTAACAATAGTGACAAATTTGTCAATACTTGACAAAAGGGTAACTACTTGACAAAGGCAAAGTTAGCCCATAGCTTTGGTAAAAAAAACGCTATGGAAAACAATAAATCAGAAACCTACGAAAAAGGATTAGCCCTATTAAACCAGTTACACGGCGGGCAGGCCGGCGAGCAATTGGTAAATAACCTCAAAGATATTTGCCCCGATTTTGTTGACATGACCATTGAATGGGCCATGCAGGGAATTATGGCGCGCCCGGGTCTTGATTTGCTTACCCGCGAGTATTTGCTGATAGCCTCATGCACCACACTTGGCCACACGGTGCCACAATTAAAAGCGCATATAGATGCCGCATTAAAATTGGGTGCAAGCAAACAACAAATAGTAGAAGTTATTTTACAGATGACCTTTTATGCAGGCGGGGCAGCAGTAAGCAATGCGCTGAGCCATGCTAAAGAAGTATTTCAACAACATAATTAATCGTTACCATGAAAATAATTATTATTGGCGCATCAGGCACTTTGGGCAGGCCTGTAACCAGGGCTTTACAGCAAGACCATGAAGTTATTACCGCAGGCTCAAAAAGCGGCGATTTGCAACTGAACATTACATCTCCGGCTTCGATACAAGGCTTTTTTGAAAAGGTAAAATCTTTCGATGCACTTATCAGCACCACTGGACACGGGCATTTTGGGCCTCTAAATACGATGACAGATACTGATTTTAGGAAGGGTATCGACAATAAGTTAATGGGGCAAGTCAACCTCGTGCTTATCGGGCAGCATTTTATTAGTGCAGGGGGTTCGTTTACATTAACATCAGGCATTGTATCAGATGACCCCGTATTGCTAACGGCTAATTTAAGCGCCGTTAACGGTGCCCTTAATTCGTTTGTTAAAGCTGCTGCTATCGAACTTAAAAATGGTGTGCGCATTAACGTGGTAAGTCCCAATGTGGTAGAAGACTCGCCCGATTTCTTCCCCTACTTCCCCGGCCACACACCTGTTACTATGGAAAGCGTAAAACAGGCTTATTTAAAAAGCGTTTTAGGCGGGCAAACCGGCCAAACCATTAAGGTGCATTAAATACAGTACTATATTTTCGGGTGATTAATACTAACAACCGTTTACTACCCATTAATGTAGCGTTGCCATATACCAAATGGGTTTATTATTAAAATACCGTATTATGTGGGTAAACAACCTGCATAATACGGTATTTATAAGCAGCATAATAGTGTACACATAAATTTGGAATACTTAACCCGTAACCTTCAAATTCATGATTAGCAGTACAAGCTCTTCGGCCAAATGGCCGGATGCAACAATTAAACTGGGCCAATACCTTTTTGCCATCTCCTGGATTGTATTTGGGATCGAGCATTTTATCTACGCTGGCTTTGTAGCCACGCTTGTACCTCCTTATATGCCTGTACACATTTTCTGGGTATACCTTACTGCACTATCAATGATGGCTGCCGGTGTTAGCTTTATCATCAATATTAAAACCCATTGGGGGGCCTGGTTATTAGCAGCAATGCTAGGCATTTTTATACTGATGATCCATATCCCCTCGCTGATCATGAAACCGCATGTAGATACCAGCTGGACACGCGCCATACAAGATGTTTCGTTAATGGCGGCGGCCCTGATGCTAACCGGCAACCTAAAGGCAGCCAATATCGGGCGTATAATTTTCGCCATTGCTGTATTTGCCCTGGGCTGTCAGCATTTTGTGCATATAGACTTTGTTACGGCCAGAATATCACCCAACCTGCCTGCCTTTAATATCATTGATGATATAGTTGGCGCTATTATTATACTAACCTGCGCCTGCATTATAGCCCGATGGAACGTTTTGATTTCAAGCACATTTTTGGGTTGTTTTTTATTGCTGCTTACCCTGCTGTATTATTTACCGCTGCTCAATTTTACGCTGCAAGCCGGTGGCGTATGGACAGCCTGTATGCTAAATATTGCCATTAGCGGCGGTGCATTTCTTATGGCAATACAGGTATTTAAACCTATTAAATATTAGAGATGGGCTAAACCTTAAGCCACTATACATTGCCACAAAAAAAGCGCCCACTTCAAAGGCGCTATTTCTATAAAACTTAACTAAACAAACTGACTGAAGAACGATTGAAGATTTTTATAATAGCCCGTCAAGATCATCTCTACCATTACAACGGTTAACGAGCATCCGCACTATTACATATATGGCGATGATGCCAACCAGCATCATCACCAAAGTAATTATTTTAATAATTAACTGATTATAAAGCGCCATAGGCCTTTAATCCGCTATCCAGGTAGCTCAAATAGCTAACAGGATCAAAATCGGCCCCTTGCGGGCTAACCAATGGTGTTTCCTTATTGGGATCTAACAGCACATAAAAAGGCTGCGAATTGGCCTGAAACCTGGATGTTTGCAGGTAGCTCCACTTATTGCCAATCGTTTTAATGGTGCGGCCTTCTTTGGTTACTGCTTGCTCTGCAGCAGGCAGCTCTGTTTTATCATCAACATATAATTGAATCAATACATAATCCTGATTGATTCTTTGATAAACCTGTTTATCTGTCCACACGCTGGCTTCCATTTTACGGCAGTTTACGCAGGCATGGCCGGTAAAATCAACCACTACGGGCTTGTGCATTTTTTTTGCGTAAGCCAGGCCTTCGTCATAATCAAAATATGGGTTAAAGCCTTTGGGCTTATCAAACAGGTCTGCATATTTATGGGGCGTAGTATCTGTATTATTACTAACAGCAACACTACCGCTACCCAATGTAGACAGATCAAAATCCTGGGTTGATTGCGGCGGCAGAAAAGCACTGATTGATTTAAGCGGCGCTCCCCACAAACCCGGTATCATATACATAGAGAATGACAATATAATAATGGCCATAAACAAGCGCACTACAGAGATATGAGCAACCGGACTATCATGATTAAACGTAAGTTTGCCCAGCAGGTATAAACCCATCAAGGTAAAAATGACGATCCATAGCGACAGGAACAATTCGCGATCGAACCAATGCCAGTGATAAGCCAGATCTACATTGCTTAAAAACTTCAATGAAAAAGCAAGCTCCAGGAAGCCCAGTACCACTTTTACACTATTAAGCCAACCGCCCGATTTAGGCAAAGCATTTAACCAGCTTGGAAACATAGCAAACAAGGCAAACGGAATAGCTAACGCAAATGAGAAACCCAACATGCCGATGGCCGGACCAAGCAAGGCACCTGTGGTAGCGGCTTGCACTAATAAGGTACCAATAATTGGCCCTGTACAGGAGAATGAAACCAGCGACAATGTAGCCGCCATAAAAAAGATGCCCGCTAAACCGCCTTTGTCCGACTTCTCATCCATCTTATTTACCCATGAGCTTGGTAAAGTAATTTCGAATGCACCCAAAAATGACGCGGCAAACAATACCAGTAACAGGAAGAAGAAAAAGTTAAAAACGCCATTGGTCGACAGGCTGTTTAAGGCATCGGCACCAAAAATTATCGTGATAATTAGCCCCAGCACTACGTAAATAACCATAATGCTAATACCATATAACGAAGCCGCTTTAATGGCCTGTGCTTTATTATGCGCCTTTTTGGTAAAATAACTTACAGTAAGCGGCAGCATTGGGAATATACATGGCATTAGCAAAGCCGCCAACCCGCCTAAAAAACCGGCCAGAAAGATAGCTAAAAGCGTTTGCTGCGCGTGCTTTTGTGCAGGCTGAGCAACGGGTTTTACAACGGCATCTTTCGATTTTTCTGTTTTTACAGTAGCGGTAGCTGTCGGTGTAGTTTCAGGCGCAGGGCTAAATTCAACACCCGCGGTCGACACGGTATCCTGTGCTGTTGCCGGGGTAAGGGGTAACAGAAAGCCTATGATTAACATAACCACGAGGCTTATCTTTTTAATATGTTGCACGATGATATGGAGGCTTACGAATTATTTAACAGGGATGCTAAAATCAACATCATCCGGTGGCAGGCACTGGTGGTCGTTACAGGTCATATATTCTAACTGACCTTTCACAACGGTTTGTCCGGCTTTCAGCTTAATTTTTTGTTGAAAGATAACCGAGTGCTCAAAAAAGCTCACATTCATGCTAAAGGCTTTCTCGAAACGGGTTACCGGGGTTGGCTCAGCAGTAGCGCCATCAAGTGTGTACTCTTTTGATGGGGTAAATGTAATAGTTGTTTTTACCGGGCCGCCATCTTTTACGGTTTGTGAGTAAACGTGCCAGCCTTCATCAATTGTAGCCTTAAAAAATACTACAGCCTCTGTAGCGCTTACCTTTTTAGCGGCATAGCTCCATTTTACAGGGGTTAAAATTTGTGCTTGTGTGTTGATTGCAAATAGAAGAACGATGGCTGCAATTAATAGCTTTTTCATGTATATGGTTTTGGATATGGTTAATCAATAATAATAGGTTGTGTTAAACGCGAAATAGGGAAATAATCTGTCAGTACAACATCGGTTGATATATAACCGGGCTTAACCGGTTCTTCCTTCACCAGGTCTGTGCTCAGGTACTTTTTATTACTGTCTGATAGTATGGTTACTACTACCGCATCATCACCCAGTTGTTCTTTCATCTTAATAGCGCCAATCACATTTGCGCCGGATGATATGCCAACAGCCAAACCTAACTCGCGGGCCAGCATTTGCGCCATAATAATAGCGTCGCCATCATTAGCCTGTATTACTTCGTCCACATCATTCAGTTTCATAATAACAGGGATAAACTCATCAGAGATACCTTGTATGCGATGGCTGCCAACCTTGTGCCCGGTGGTTAATGTTGGTGATTCAGCAGGCTCTAAAGGATGGATTTTAATGGATGGGTCCTGAGATTTTAAGTATCTACCCACACCCATTACGGTACCTCCTGTGCCAACACCGGCAACAAAAGCATCCGGCTTAAGGCCTTTACTTTTTAGTTGTTGCCATATTTCGGGGCCGGTAGTCAACTCATGCGCTTCGGCATTATATTGGTTCTCAAACTGGCGCGGCAAAAAGTACTGGTCCGATGTATCAACCATACGCTCGGCCAGGGCAATACTACCTAAAAAGCCACCCTCCTGCTTACTCACCAAATGGATTTTAGCACCCAGGCTTGTAATAATATCCTTGCGCTCTTTACTCAGCCAATCGGGCATCATAATAATTACTTCGTGGCCCAATGCCTTGCCTATGGCCGAAAACGCGATGCCTGTATTACCACTTGTGGCTTCAACAATGATATCATTGGGTTTAATGCGGTTGTTTTTATACGCTTGATACATGATGTAAAGCGCCATACGGTCTTTAACGCTACCGGTAAGGTTATAATGTTCGCATTTAACATAAATGCTGCCGGGTTTGCCTTTGTATGTATAATTTAATTGCAGCATGGGTGTATTGCCAACCATGTGCCACAGGTTATCGAATTTGCTTTTCAATTCTGTGCTTATACAAGCTAATTCCATTGTCTCCACGTTAATAAATTTATGAAACAAAGCTGCGCATAACCGATATTTAATACAATCATTACGTTATATTCCATAAATATTACGGAATAATTGTATTTTTATATCAGTATTTATGGATTAGCTTACAGAACCAGTGTGTAACCATATCTTTTTTCACTTATGACCAACGAGCTCGACCCCACAGATATAGAGATTCTTAAACTGCTTCAGCAAGACGCGACTTTAACAAATAAGGAAATTTCCTTTAAGCTGCATAAATCTATAGCGACTATTCATGAACGCATTAAACGCTTAAAAGAGCAGGGTTACATTTTACGTACCGTAAGCATCCTCAATCGCAAAAAGATCAATAAAAGCCTGATTGCCTTTAGCCAGGTTCTTTTAAATGATCACGCAGCAGATACCCTGGCCGCCTTTGAGCGCGAAGTCTCCAAATTTCCGGAAGTGATGGAATGTTTCCAGATGACCGGCACCTTCGACTTTATTTTAAGAATTGCAACCAGCGACATGGATGCATACCACGATTTTTACCGGAACAAACTGGCAACACTGCCTAATATTACTACGGTACAAAGCTTTTTCGTGCTTTCAGAAACTAAAAGTGATACTGCCTACCCGCTATAGAATAGGTACTGGTGCAGCATGGGATTATTGGCTATGAAATAAAAGTATTAGCACTTGCTGCCAGACTTATGGTATTGCATCGGGCTTGTGCCGGTGAAGTATTTAAAATATTTATGAAAGCTTGTAAAATTGCTGAAGCCACTTTCATAACAGATCTCTTTTACCGGTAGTTCATTTTCCATTAATAGTTTACAGGCGTTACTGATCCTGATTTCATTAATGAAGTTCGAAAATGTTTTCCTGCTCTTTGCTTTAAAATATTTACAGAAAGCGCCAGGGCTGATATTAGCAACGGCAGCAATTTCGCACAGGGTAATTTGCCGTTTATAATTAGTTAGCGCATAATTGTAAATCGCGTTGATCCGGTCTTTTTCACCATCCGGGAAATTATGATGAAACCCCACAGAAGCGATGAATGAACGATCTGTCGATTCGGCAATATCCAGCAGCACATCCATCAACAACATTAGCTTCCGTTCGCCTTCTGTGCTGATAATCCTCTGAATTTTTTCGCCAATGATATGTCCCCCAGATCCTGTGATCTGGATCCCACGTTTGGCGTGATCTATCGTGCTTTTTATCGTTTTGTTTTCCGGCAGATCTAAAAACTTCGTCCCCCAAAACTCCTTCTCAAAGTGCACAACACCTACATCAACCACTGCCCCTGTTTCCTTCTTAAAATAACTGGCATCAAACTGCCAGTAATGCGGTAAATTAGAGCCCACCAGTATCACGTCTCCCTCAGAGAAAGGGCTTATCCTGTCGCCAATGTATTGGATGCCATGCCCTTTTTTGAAATAGATCAGTTCGAGTTCCGAATGATAATGCCACCTGTTATTAACATCAGGCTGGCAATCCCTTCTGGCACTGAAAGAATGGGTTAAATCTTTGGCAACTTTTAATAACTGTGGTTTCATTTATTGGATAGATCGTTGCTGGCACTTAAAGTTCAACGATAATGCCATGAGTTTGAAAATCATCTTACTAAAAGGACAATATCGCTTAATCATTGGCGCATATTAGCAATTTTTTAACAGATTATATTCAATTAATTTGTTTACCAATTATCCTAAAAAGCCATGCTGAAAAGCAAATACCTTTTCCCATTAATATTGGTTACGTCCCTGTTTTTTTTATGGGCGTTTCTTCACAATATTAATCCAATACTAATCCCGCATTTAAAAAAGGCCTGCCAGCTTAATGATACCCAATCCTCGTTTATAGATCTATCAGTTTACCTGGCATATTTTATCATAGCGGTGCCGGCAGGGTTGTTTATGCACCGTTACGGCTACAAAAAGGGCATTATCATCGGCCTGATATTATATGCTACCGGGGCATTTTTATTTATCCCCGCGGCTTCAACACGCAGCTATCCTTTCTTTTTATTCGGGTTATTTGTTATTGCCAGCGGGGCTACCTTTTTAGAGGCTGTAGCGAACCCATATATCACTTTTTTGGGAGATAAAGCCACATCGGCACAAAGGCTTAATATGGCACAATCTTTTAATGGTTTAGGCTCTTTTATCGCACCCATTATTGGCGGCAAATTTATATTAACAGGTATCGAGCATACACCGGCCCAATTAAAACTAATGAGTCAGCATCAATTCACCAGCTACCTGCAATCAGAAGCCGATACTGTTAAAATGCCCTATTTAATTATTGGCGTGGCCGTTACTTTACTCATCATCCTGTTTGTGATCACTAAGATTCCCGAGGTAAACGCTGATCCAGATGACCTGCACTCGCCCGCAACAGATTTCTCCGTTAAGGTGCTGCGTCATTCCCATTTCAGGTGGTCGGTAATCGCACAGTTTTTTTATGTGGGTGCGCAGGTGGGGGTTGGCAGTTTTTTTATACGCTATGCCAAATATGTGGCGGGGGTAAATGAGAAACAAGCAGCCTTTTTATGGGGTGGCATTGCCATGGTTGGTTTTATGGCAGGGCGCTTTATCGGCACCTTTTTAATGCGTTATGTAAAACCGTCGGTACTGCTCAGCATTTATGCAGCTATTAATATCACATTACTATTAATCGCTCTTAATGCTTCCAATCAAACGGCCTTATATGCCGTAATTGCTGTACCGTTTTTTATGTCGATCATGTATCCCACCATTTTTGCTTTGGGTATAAACGGACTGGGGAATGAGGCTAAGATAGGTGCATCATTCCTGGTGATGTCTATCATTGGCGGGGCGGCAGCACCTTTGCTGATGGGCGTAATTTCTGATCGAACAGGCAGTATCCAAAACGCTTATATCGTACCATTAATTTGCTTTTGTGTGGTGCTATACTATGGCCTTAAAGGACATCAAAGAGTAAATGTTACCCAGCTTAGCCAAACCCTATGAAAAGATATTGCTTAGCCCTGGATTTAAAAGACGATCCCCGCTTAATTGCTGTGTATGAAGAACGACACAAAGCAGTTTGGCCCGAGATCATCAAAAGCATTAAAGATGCGGGGATAGAAAGTATGGAAATATACCGCATTACAAACCGTCTATTTATGATCATGGACGTAAATGATGATTTCAGCTTTGAAAAAAAGGCCGCTGCCGACGAGGTTAACAGCAAGGTGCAAGAATGGGAGAAACTAATGTGGCAATATCAGCAAGCATTACCCAACGCCAATCCGGGCGAAAAGTGGATGTTGATGGAGCAGATTTTTAAGCTTTAATACCCAAAAATATGTCAGCAAATACGAGACATACCTATATACAAATTCACCCAACCGACAATGTACTGGTTGCACTGCAAGACCTGCCTGCGGGTACCTTAATTAACTTCGATGGGCAGCAGTTTGCATTGGCAGAAAATGTGGCCGCCAAGCACAAGTTTACTGTAACCGAATTACAGCCGGGTGCTCCTATCCACATGTATGGCGTATTGGTGGGCAAAGCCTCTGCCCCCATTGTACAAGGCGGCGCTGTTACGGTAAATAATATTGTGCACGCTGCAAGTGATTTTAAAATGGGCAGCCGTAAAACAGCCTGGCATAAGCCGGATGTAAGCGCTTTTGAAAACCGCAAATTTATGGGCTATCACCGGGCAGATGGCTCGGTAGGTACGGCCAATTACTGGCTGGTAATCCCATTGGTGTTTTGTGAGAACAGAAATATTAATGTAATGAAGGAGGCGCTTTCGGCCAAACTTGGTTTCACTAAACCCCGGGGATACGAAAGCGAAGTAGATAGCCTGATCGATATGTACCAGGCCGGTAAAAGCGTTGAAGAAATACTCCGGGCGGATCTTGAGCTCTCTCCCGAAAACGATACGGCACACCGCTTATTCAAGAACATCGATGGTATAAAATTCATCAACCACGATATGGGCTGTGGTGGCACCAGGACAGATTCTGATGCCTTGTGCGGCTTGCTTGCCGGTTATATTACCCATCCTAACGTGGCAGGCGCAACGGTGCTAAGTTTGGGTTGCCAGCATGCACAGGCCAGCATTTTGCAAGCCGAAATCATGAAACGTGACCCGGCATTCAGCAAACCACTGGTCGTGTTAGAGCAACAACAATCAGGCACCGAAACTGCCATGCTGCACGAAGCCTTAAAGCGCACCTTTGTGGGGCTTATTGAAGCTGATCAACACGAAAGAATACCTGCCCCACTATCCAAACTATGCATTGGGCTGGAGTGCGGCGGCTCTGATGGCTTTTCGGGAATCTCTGCCAACCCTGCGTTGGGCTACTTGTCAGACATGTTAGTTACGATGGGCGGCAGTGTGGTTTTAGCCGAGTTTCCGGAACTATGCGGCGTTGAACAAGAGTTGAGCGACCGTTGTGTAGATGAGGCTACCGCTTCCCGCTTTATGGAGCTTATGACCACCTATAACGCCCGTGCAGTGGCCGATGGTTCTGGTTTTTACGCCAACCCATCGCCCGGCAATATTAAGGACGGGTTAATTACCGATGCTATTAAATCTGCCGGTGCAGCCAAAAAAGGCGGCACCTCCCCTGTTACCGATGTGCTGGATTACCCCGAAAAGGTAACCAAACCGGGGCTCAATTTACTGTGTACCCCCGGCAGCGATATTGAAAGTACCACTGCCGAAGTAGCTGCCGGTGCCAACATTGTTTTGTTTACAACCGGGCTTGGCACACCCACAGGTAACCCGATAACCCCGGTGGTAAAAATCTCGACCAATACTAAGCTTTACCAAAAAATGCCGGATATTATTGATATTAACTGCGGAACCATTATTGAGGGTGAGGAAACTATTGCAGAGGCTGCATACCGTATGCTGGATTATGTAATTGAACTGGCCAGCGTTAAGCACAGAACAAAAGCAGAAAAACTGGGTCAGGATGATTTTATACCATGGAAAAGAGGCGTTTCATTATAATCATTAACTATGTTTAGTTTAGAAAATAAAATAGCGGTTATTACAGGCGGCGGCAGCGGTATAGGCAAGGCGATTGCTTTGTTGTTTGCCCGCCAGGGAGCTACAGTATATATTGTTGAGTTAAATTTGGAGGCCGCACAGCAAGTAGCTACCGAGATTAAACAAACGGGCGGTAATGCCCATGCTGTTGCAGCAGACGTAAGTGACCAGCAAGCTGTAGTTAATGCTTTTAAGCAGATTGGCAGGATTGATATTTTGGTGAACAATGCCGGGATAGCCCATGTGGGTAATGTTGAAAACACTGCAGCAGCCGATTTTGACCGCGTTTACAATGTAAATGTAAAAGGCGCTTATAATTGTTTATATGCCGCTATACCGGTTATGAAACAGGGCAACGGTGGTGTTATCCTCAATATGGCATCAATTGCCTCGCACGTGGGTATTACAGATCGTTTTGCGTATAGCATGAGTAAGGGTGCCATTTATGCCATGTCGATGTCTGTAGCGCGCGATTATTTGCACAGTAACATCAGGTGTAACAGTATTTCGCCGGCACGGGTGCACACCCCTTTTGTGGATGGCTTTATTACTAAAAATTATCCCGGACAGGAAGATGAGATATTCGCAAAGCTCTCAAAAAGTCAACCTATTGGCCGCATGGCTGAGCCTGAAGAGGTAGCTTCGCTGGCGCTTTACCTTTGTTCGGACGAATCTGGTTTTATAACCGGCGCCGATTATCCGATTGATGGCGGTTTTATTAAACTTAATAATTAAATTTCTATTCATATATAGCCCTGCATCTGCTTAAAATTAATCTATAACAATCCAGGTGCTTAATTTAATCAAATAAAAAGCTGACGATAAACTACTAAACAATATGAAATTAATAAGATTTGGTGAGGCCGGAAAAGAAAAGCCGGGAGTGATTATTGACGATATTAAATATGATGCATCTGCCTTTGGCGAAGATTATACGGAGACTTTTTTTGAAAATGACGGACTGTCCCGCTTAGCAGAATTTGTTAAACATAATAAACTTGACAAACTTGCCGAAGGAACCCGTTTAGGCAGCCCAATTGCCAGGCCATCAAAAATTGTATGTATCGGCCTAAATTACGCCGACCATGCGAAAGAGACCAATGCAGCTATACCATCCGAACCGATCATTTTCATGAAAAGCACCACCTCATTGGTTGGACCGAATGACGAGATCATGATCCCCAAGAACTCTGTAAAAACAGACTGGGAGGTTGAACTGGCTGTGGTTATTGGCAAAAAAGCATCGTATATAGAAGAGGCCGACGCAACAAATTACATAGCAGGTTATGTACTGCACAATGATGTATCCGAACGCGAGTTTCAACTGGAACGTAACGGTACCTGGGATAAAGGGAAAGGCTGTGATACATTTGCACCGCTTGGCCCCTTTCTGGCCACAGCTGATGAAATTGGTGATGTTGATAATCTGAACCTGTGGCTAACCGTTAATGGTAAAAGAATGCAGCAAGGCACAACATCCAATTTTATATTCAAAGTACCTTTTTTAATTGCCTACGTAAGCCAGTTTATGACGTTGTTGCCGGGGGATGTGATCTCGACAGGTACACCTGCGGGCGTTGGTTTGGGTTTCAACCCACCGGTTTATCTGAAAGCAGGCGATGTTGTTGAATTGGGGATAGATGGCTTAGGATCGTCAAGGCAAGCCGTAATAGCGTATGCAAAAAATTGATTCGCACCAGCATTTCTGGATTTATGATCCGGTAAAAGACAGTTGGATTACCCCGGAAATGGAGGTGATTAAGCACGATTTTATGCCGGGCGACTTAAAACCACTCCTGGAGCAGCACCAAGTCTCGGGCTGTATAGCTGTTCAGGCAGACCAATCTGAACAGGAAACGCTGTTTTTACTGGATCTGGCAGCCCACAACCCTTTTATTAAAGCGGTTGTAGGCTGGGTTGATTTACAGGCCGACGATATTGAGGAACGCTTAACTTTCTTCAGCAAGTATTCGCAGATAAAGGGATTCAGGCATATTATTGAAGCAGAGCCTGACCCTGACTTTTTATTAAACGAAAAGTTCAAAAACGGTATAGCTAAACTTGCTAAATATCAATTCAGTTATGATCTGCTGCTACGGCCAATACATTTGCCCGCTGCCATTCGGCTCGTAAAAGAATTTCCTGATCAGGCTTTTGTTATTGATCATTTAGCTAAACCCGAGATCCGGTCACAAAAAATGGCAGACTGGGAAAAAGATATAAAGCACATTGCCCGGTACCCGAACGTATATTGCAAGGTTTCGGGATTTTGTACCGAGGCCAACTGGCTAAATTGGCGCAGGGAAGATATCACCCCTTATTTAGATGTTGTATTTACCAGTTTCGGCCCCAATCGTGTGATGTTCGGGTCAGACTGGCCGGTGTGTTTACTCGCCGGTGGTTATGCAAAAACAATTGAGGTACTCGAGGATTATCTGACAGATTTCCCCCACTCTGCACAGGAAAACTTTTGGAATAATAATGCGGCCACTTTTTACAGGATATCGGACTAATAATTTTCATCAAAATGGATTTACAACTTCGGGATAAAGTAATTATTGTTACCGGCGGTGCCAGGGGCATTGGTAAGGGCATATCAGTTGTACTGGGCCGTGAGGGGGCGCAGGTTGTTATTATAAGCCGCACGGCTGCAGAAAACATTAAAACTGTAAATGAAATTGAGCTTGCAGGCGGTAAGGCGTTCCAGTTTGAAGCCAACCTGTCGGAACCGGAAGCTTGTGAACAAGCTATGAAAGCCGTGATTGATCGCTTTGGGCGTATTGATGGGCTTGTTAACAATGCAGGTGAAAATGACGGCGTAGGGCTACAAAGTGGCAATTACGAAAAGTTTATGCAATCGCTTCATAAAAACCTGGTCCATTATTACCTTATGGCACATTATGCCTTGCCCCAATTAATTAGATCACAGGGAAGTATATTAAATATTACCTCTAAAACGGCCGACACAGGCCAGGGTGGCACATCTGCTTACGCCGCTGCAAACGGGGGGCGTAATGCACTAACCAGGGAGTGGGCGGTAGAATTATTGCCGCACAACATCAGGGTTAATGCGGTTTCTGTGGCCGAATGCTGGACGCCGCTGTATGAACGGTGGATCAACACGGTAGAAAATCCACAGGAAAAACTAAAAACCATTACCGATAAAATTCCATTGGGCAAACGGATGACTACTGTTGAAGAAATTGCGAACATGGCTGCTTTTTTGTTGTCCCCGCTTTCCAGCCATACCACCGGCCAGATTATTTATGTAGACGGTGGTTACGTACACCTGGACCGTTCAATTACCTGATTTAGTATAATAATAACGACCATTGATTTATCTAACAATGGCGCAAATTTGTATCACTACAGGTCTTTGATCACTTATACATCCTGAAATAACACGGAAATATTCTATATTTGCGGCCACACTGCTCCCGTAGTTCAATGGATAGAATTATGGTTTCCGGTACCATCGATATGAGTTCGAATCTCGTCGGGAGCACTAAAGCGAGACAATGACAATTCAAAGTCACTTGTCTCGCTTTTTCATTTTATTACTTGCTATCAAGCAAATAGCAGATCTATGGAAAATAATCTGAAAACAAACGCTTATTGGATGTCGTTTTGAATGGCCAGGTTCAAAATAACATGAAACTTCTGCCTGTTGATTCTTATAAAGAAAGGATGGATAATAACACTGTTACTTAACATCCTAAAAAATGCATTTAGATGTAGCCTGGTCATCAGAATCTATACCGAGGCTATTTAAATGGATAAATTGATCCATGAGCCTTTCGGAAAAGCACTTTGAGCCTTTCAAAAAAACAACGTATAACTGCTTCGGCTGATCTTTGTACAGTTAATTTCAAGAGTGTGCAAATGAGCAGGTATAATGCAGTTGTTAAACAGAAGATTAATCAATATAAATGAGCATAGAAAAAAACATTGAAATCGTAAAGCGATTTACAGAGGAAGTGATCAATCAGCATAAATTTGAATTGATCGATGAGTTTTGGGCGGCCGACATGAAATGGCATGGGGGTTTTATGGGTGATATCGATGGAATTGAAAATTACCGCAACATGTTAACATCTGCCATAAATGGCGCTTTCACCAATATGAAACTGGAAATTATTTATACAATTGGGCAGGATGACAAAGTAGCCATGTTTTTTACCAATAGCGGGCGCAATTCTGGGCCCTTTCTGGGAAACGAGCCATCTAATAAAGATGGAAAATGGAATGGGATGAGTTTTTACCGTATCGAAAACGAAAAAATTGCCGAGGCCTGGTTTTCAGAGGATCTCCTTCAAATGTTTGTTCAATTTGGCTTTATCAAGTTTTAAAAACTTGGAGCGGTACAGAAAGAGAGGGAAACAATCCTATTACTTCCCCCTTTTACAATGCCTACTACACAATAAATTATTCAGTTGATATATTTCTTTTTAACCCAACAGTGTTTAACATTTATTCCGTCTTTTTGAATCAGATCAGAATTATAATAATCGATCAGTTTTTTCCCTTTAATTTTAGAATTTATTGAAAGTTTAACCTGGCTAAAATCACCTGTACTATCAGCTTTTTGCACTTCATTAATTTGATCGGCCACAATCTTTAAATCCGAATCTGTAATAGGCGTTGATATTGTCTTTAAACCGTTCACTTCTTTCAGCAGGATAGTATCCCGAAGGCGGGATTCATTTCTAACAGAATCGGGCTGCTCTAAAGGGGATTTTAACCTTGCTTTCTTTTGCTCAGTTTCAACAGGTGATTCTATGAGATGGCTGACATCATCGACGGAGATAGGTTGCTGATAGGATACACTAAGATGTTCTGCACCGGCCTCTTTAAGCACATCGTTCTTATATTTTTCATTCCTGGCATAAGAAAAGGCTTCGACTACGTGCCCCATGAGTCCAAAAAGAAGGATACCCAACCCAACTCCCATCAGGTAATTTTTTTTGGCAAAAATCAGTAAGCTTAATCCACTTAAAGCAACCACAGTCCAAACTAGCCTTACGCCAAACCAGGATTTGTGAATCTTTTCCACCCTGGGAACTTCGGCTTTAAAAAATGCCGGCTTATCATGTTCATACAACTTCAGTTTTTCAACAAATGAACGTTTTGTATAAACACCACTTGCTGCCCCGGCGATGCCGAAAAACAGGCCGCCAATGATTAGCGGTATCGTTAATCCTTTTAAAACAGACAACGGACCGGCCAGTTTCCAGCTCAAAAAAGCACCCAAAAAGAGCAGTAATACTGCGAGGCCAATAACTTTTAAACTATCATGCCCCGATTCGTTTTGGTAATAGTTTACCATCTTTTGATAAAAGTCCATGCAATTTGCTTAAATAACAAAGATGGTGATATAGGGCAATTGGCAGGTTTCTTTAGCAGCTCAATCTATGTTGTTGAGAAGCTCAACCATTGAGTACTTGTTGAAACTATGTAAGTGATTGATGTGGATAATTTCTGCGGCTATTCAAAATCTATAGAACTGATTATACCGCGAACTGCTCTTTTCAACACCGTGCAATTTGCAACCGGGTCTAAGTTTCTAAAGTAGAGATTTAGTGTAGCAAGGCCATGGGCAATGGATAGAAACGTTAGGTAATTACTACGGAAGGAACTTTCAGTAACTGAAATGTCCTTTCTTAACCCATTTAGTTCTTTTCGGAAAAGATTGCTGATATCTTTTAAAATAGGGAAAGTCTCCTCAACATCGGTGACATGGATACCTACAGTATACATTAATTGATACAATTCGCTTTCTTTTTGTGCAAATCTGATATGCGCTGTCAGCATAGATTCCATTCTCGCTTCTGGGTCAGTTAATCCGATAAGCGCCTTTTCTACGCAATTAACCAATGTCGCAAATCCCCTTCTCGATAATTCGATGAGAACTGCCTCCTTATTCAAAAAATAAGAATAGATCACCGGCACACTGTATTCTATCTTTTCTGCAATTTTCCTAACGCTTAAAGACTCGCATCCTTCGGTTTTGAGAATGTCCATCGCTGCATTAAGAATGCCGTTGTAGACTTTGTCCTTACAACGTTGCATCCGCTCTTTGCTGCCCATAATAATAATATTTGTTACATGAAAAAAAGCGAGGCACGGCTGAAGCCGGCCTCGCAAATAAATTTTAACGATCACCTTTAACACACCTGAAAAGACAGGCATTCATTAAGGCTTAACCTGAAAAAGCAAATCATTACGGCATTAAAAACCTGAAAAGAGTGATGAAAGGCCTGCCCGAATGGACAAAAGAGGAAGATGACTTTCAGGATAATTTATTGGGGATGTATAAAGCAGTAGAAGGTGAATATATTACATTTATGAATCACGTAGGCAGTTTTCTGGGGAAAAGATATATTAACTCCAAAACAGATCTGCAAAGCGGCCCTGTATTTATCCCTGTGCCCCGTATCCGGCAAAAAGAAGCCGTAACTTATTATGCCAGCGAAGTTTTCCAAACACCAAAATGGCTTATTGAGCCAATTATGGTTCAAAGGATCGGCATAAAACCTGTAGAAGAAATTAAAGGACTTCAGGGCCTTGCCCTTGCCACTTGTGTAAGTCCAAAAGTAATGCTCAACATAGTTTCTATCTCGCAAACTGCAAAAGACCCGTATACGCTGCCGGAATATTTGAAGGATTTAGAGCGCGGAATTTGGGAAGAGTTAAACACGCACAGTCCCATTGATATATACCGTCGTAACCTTCAAAAAATGTATATCAGTCAACTGGGTTTAATTGTAAAGCCTGGTGCAAATGTGCAAGGCCCATCCCCTACGACTGATAGCGATGTATCATCCGACTGTAGGGCTGATATTGCTGCACTGAAGAAAAGAATTGAGGGGGCATTACCTGCTATTCACGATCAGGCTACCCGATATCACCTGATAGATATTAATAGCCGTATCGCTAAAATTTTGAGCGATAAAGATTAACATATTTTTCAGTTTAGGCAGCCTAATAATTAATCAAAGAAGAGACTTTTCTCCCGGCCTCTTCTTTGATTAATTATTAACTTACTTCTTTAGCCATTTAGCAAGTCCAGACAGTAGGTCATATTCGTTCTTTATCGTTTTTCATTTCGTAAAAGTGAGTTTAGTTAAGTTAATAAAATGGCGGCTCCGCTTCAGTGGACCGCCATTTTTCGTATCATACTTTTACAAATCAATAAATTTCTACTTGCTATACCATCTGCTTTTTAGGCATACCTATAGGCAGGGTCCCCCCTGTTTTTACCTCTTGTAGCACAAATGTAGAGTACATATTACCCAAGGGCACAATTTTAGAGATCACATTAGCCAGAAAATCATCATAACTAGCCAGGTCCGGGGCCGCTATCCTGAGAATAAAATCAAACTCCCCGGATACTTTAAAACATTCCTGTACTTCGCCAAACTTTACGATTTCCTCTGCGAAGCGGCTTAAATTTTCATGCAGGTGATCTTTGATCTTGATATGGGTAAAACAAATCAGTCCCAGACCAACCTTATGATGATCGATTATGGCAACATAGCCCTTAATATATCCCTCTTTTTGCAGGCGTCTTACCCTTTCCTGTATTGTGGAAGGGCTTTTATTTAGTTTTTCACCTATATCTTTATGAGTCAGGTGGCCATTTTGCTGCAATAGCGTTAAAATGCCGGTATCTATTTCGTCAAACGTGTTTGGCATAAAAATAAAATGGTTTTGCAGCGGTACTGCAATAGAATAATTGGTTCACAATATTACTCAAAATAGTACGCATATTAACAAATTTTAACCTTGCTTACCGGCACTGCACAATTTAGAGAATCAATTATCAAACCAACCAGGGTGTGCGGCAATCATCGCGGCCATTTTTTGCACGCTGCTCCGTTTCAATTGCCTCACCCGCTCGGTTGTGATACCCAATTGCCCGGCAATATCTTCCGGCGTTAACTGCATCTGTCCGTTAAGCCCGTAACATAGTTCTACTACCTCCCTTTCCCTTGGGGTAAGCCGTCCGAGCAATTGGGCTATCGCTAAATGAGAAGATTCCTGTTCCAATAGCCGGTCGGCAAGGTGTTCTTCATTCCATAACTGATCAATTAGGGTATAATCTTCATTTGATCCAATCTGCACATCAAAGCTAATGGTGCGCCCGCTACTGCCTAACAGCTCATAAAGCTGCCCTTCCCTGGCTTCCATAAATTCTGCCAGCTCCCCGATTTCCGGCGTGCGGCTGAGCCTTTGCTCCAGCTCTGCGGCACAAGATTTCATCTTTGTCAGCAAATTAATCCTGTTCATGGGTAAACGAACCATCCGGGTCTGTTCTGCAATCGCAAGCATAATAGATTGCCGGATCCACCATACTGCAAAAGAGATAAAGCGAAAACCCCTTGTTTCATCAAAAAGGCGTGCCGCTTTAATCAGGCCGGCATTACCTTCGCTAATCAGGTCAGCTAAAGGAAGACCTTGCCCCTGGTACTTTTTGGCGACAGATATTACAAACCTTAAATTAGCCTTAATCAGTTTTTCGAGAGCGGCTGCATCTCCGGTCTTAATTCTACGTGCTAATGCGGCTTCTTCTTCGGGGCCAATCAGGTTAGTCCTGGCCACTTCCAGCAAATAGGTGCTCACTACAGATGATTCTGTATCCGTAATGCTATGGGTGATTTGCAAATTTCTCATAAGGGCATCGTTGCATTAATATTGCAAATCAGCACGTTCTCAGGGATTTTGGGTTCAATCCAGTTTGTCCCCGGCTCGAGCGTCCCATCAGTGTAGCCTACTGACATGATTAGATTTAAGGAGGCGGGATAAAGCGTAAAAGCAATCAGGCTACAGTCTTTAACCAGCAATCCGGTTAATTCCTGCAGGGCTTGCGCCCCTCCAATATGGGAAACTCCCTGCGCCGAACCCGGAAGCAGGTGCGTGGGTAAAAGAATATGGCTGTATAAAATATTCCCGTCGAGCCGGCCGGTAAACGAGGCGCCATTGAGTGCATGCTGCCTTAATATCAACTGGTACCATCTGCCATCCAGGTATAGGCCGAACCGGTGCGCCCGGTCCGGCTCAATCGGCATGTTACCTGGTGAAGCCATAATTTCAAAATTTTTCTCAATAACCTGAAGAATACTTTCCGGATTGATGGGATGCCCCGGTTTCAATAACTTGTGGCAAGGCAGAGACCTGAGTTGGTTTTCGGCCATATACAAAGTTGATAAATAAACGGACTGACCGACCAAGTGCAATTCATCATGATTGGGTTGCGGACCAGGCACGCTTGCCATCCCTGGTATACGATTATGCCCATCGGCAAGAAACACTGTACCCAATTCCCCAAAAGCCTTCACTAACTCTTCCATCAATGTAGGCTCGCTAACTGTCCAAAGCCAGTTTTCCTGTTCTCCCAAACTGATCATTTTCGGAGTAGTAGTCAGTTTTGCCCGGGCGATCAATTCCTCAATTTGGGGATCCGCCGGATAAGCGATCAATACGGGGCTGGCATCAGGATTATCCTCACCCCGGTGTACAGTCCTACCCCCACAATCATCAACACATTTCTGTTCACACCCTTTAATTCGTCCATTGTTGATATCCGCAAATGAGGTTAAGGCCCAAACACCTGTGTACGATTCGCCCTGTGCCCGCAATTCATAAATATAGAAAGCTGCCTTCCCGATTGCTTCAAGCTGCTGACTCTGGAAATGCTTGCCCTGGCGGTCTATGGATAAGTTACGGGAATACAGCGACTGGCCGGCTTCTATTAATTCTTCATCCGCATCCCAAAATGCGGTGTATGCACAAAAAGCTTTGATAGTTGGCATAATTATATAGGTTTAAAGATTATGGTAAGGACCTGCAGTACGCTGAACTTTGTTTGCACTGGCTGCGTTTATGGCAAAAGCAGTGCAAAAGTATAGCGGCCCGGCGGCCCTTAATTGGTTACATCAAATGTCTGTTTTCAGAAAAGCAAATGCTATGGGTATAGTGATTATCGGGGGATTATCCGATTTTTCAGGCTTTTCACCCTCATTTCAACGGATATTAAAGACAAAATGCAGGTTCGGCCGGAGAATTACCTGCTACGCGGCCACGAAAGTGTATTTCATACAATCTGTTACACTAAGCCACTTTTAATTTTTCCTATTCTCAAAAAAAATAAATTACACATAGGCCTTTCGTTTCACTATTAAGATCATTTAGTTTCGTTTATATCATAGGGCGACAAATAAAGAAACACCTAATAAATACACTAAGCAACATGAAAGAAGTTAAAACATTGGGACAGTTTATTATTGAGAAGCAGGCAGACTTCCCCTATGCAAAGGGTGAACTTTCCCGATTGTTGCGAGACATTGGCATTGCAGCCAAGATCGTAAACCGGGAGGTTAATAAAGCCGGGCTTGTTGATATTTTAGGGGGCACAGGAAATGGGAATACCCAGGGCGAACAACAGCAAAAACTGGATGTGTATGCCAACGAACAGTTTATTTCTGCGCTAAAACACGGGGGCGAATGCTGTATCGTAGCTTCGGAAGAAAATGAAGACATCCTATACCTGGATACAGGCGTATCAAAGAACGCCAGTTATATCGTGGCGATAGATCCGCTGGATGGCTCTTCCAATATCGACGTTAATATAGCCGTTGGTACCATCTTTTCGATTTGCCGGAAACGGTCGTCTGCCAGGGCAACGCTGGACGATGTTTTACAGAAAGGTACCATGCAGGTTGCCGCCGGTTATATCATTTACGGTTCATCTACCATGCTTGTTTACACAACAGGCAAAGGTGTGAACGGCTTTACGCTCGATCCCTCAATCGGCGAATTTTGCCTGTCACATCCCAATATGCAAATTCCCGAAAACGGGAATATTTATGCCATTAATGAAGGTAATTATGTGCATTTCCCTGATGGCGTGAAGAAATTCATCAAATACTGCCAGACAGAAGACCCGACAAGTAACAGGCCTTACATTTCACGCTACACCGGTTCTATGGTTGCAGACATTCACCGTACTCTAATTAAGGGCGGGATCTTTATCTATCCGGTTACGGCAGCATACCCAAAGGGAAAGTTACGACTGCTTTATGAATGCAACCCGATGTCGCTAATTGTAGAACAAGCCGGTGGGCGCGCAACTAATGGTTGCCGGCGGATACTGGAGCTCGAGCCAGAGACCTTACATCAGCGAACAGCAATTTTCATTGGCTCTACAGAACTGGTTTTAACTGCCGAGTTGATGACTACAGCGGCAGAATTTGTTTTTTAACTATAGACAAACATGATGACAAACGCATATACCCTAACCAAGTTTGACCTAACTTACCTGGGATTTCCCCTTAACACTACTTGCTTTTATCAGTTTTCTCCGGAACTCCTCACCCGTTATGCTGTTGAAAACAGGGAAGGATTGCTTACAGATCAAAATATACTGGCGGTAGACACAGGGGAATTTACAGGCCGTTCGCCCAAAGACCGTTTTATCGTCAAAGACGACGTTACAGCAGAAACGGTATGGTGGAATGACATCAACATCCCTTTTTCGCCGGAAGCATTCGAGCGACTCCAGTACCAAATGATCACCTATCTTAATGCCAGGCCTTTCTTTGTCCGTGACGCAGCTGCCTGTGCAGACCCCGATCATCAGATTTCTCTCCGGGTAATTACAGAAACCGCCTATCAAAGCCTGTTTGCATACAATCTGTTTATCAGCACAGAAGGAAATGTGGGTTTGCAACCAGATTGGACGGTAATTGCAGCACCCGGTTTCTGTGCAGACCCGAAAGAAGACCAAACCCGGCAACATAATTTTTCGATCATTAATTTCACCAGAAAAGTGATCCTGATAGGTGGAACGGGGTATACAGGAGAGATCAAAAAAGGCATCTTTTCTGTGCTTAACTTTTTGTTACCACAAAAAGGTGTTTTACCGATGCACTGTGCCGCAAATACGGGAACAGATGGTGAAAGTGCGATCTTTTTCGGGCTTTCAGGAACAGGCAAAACCACTTTATCCGCCGACCCTGAACGCAGGCTAATCGGCGACGATGAACATGGCTGGAGTAATAACGCGCTATTCAACTTCGAAGGTGGATGTTATGCAAAAACAGTTAACTTAAACAAGGATAAAGAGCCGCAGATCTATGCAGCGCTCAAACGTGGGGCACTACTCGAAAATGTTTCTTTTTATCCGGGAACACAAACAGTTGATTTTAATAATATTTCGAAGACAGAAAATACGCGGGTTTCCTACCCGCTCAATTTTATCCCGGGTGTGGCAAAACCAGCTGTTGGCCCTATACCCCGTCACATATTTTTTCTAACGGCTGATGCTTTTGGTGTATTACCACCCATTTCGAAATTAACCACAGAACAGGCGATGCACTATTTTATAGCCGGTTACACCGCCAAGGTTGCCGGCACAGAGCACGGTATAAACGAACCCACAGCTACGTTTTCTGCTTGTTTCGGCAAAGCTTTTCTTCCTTTACATCCTTTTCAATACGCCGGATTACTGGAGGAACGGATCAAAGAAAACAACGTACAGGTATGGTTGATTAATACCGGCTGGACAGGTGGCCCTTATGGGATCGGCGAAAGAATTAAGCTTCATTTTACACGGTCGATCATCAGCGCAGCAATCAATGGAAGCCTCTCCGGGGTAAAGTACGACAAATTGCCCCTGTTTGAACTGATGATGCCCCAAACATGCCCCGGTGTCCCCGATGCTCTTCTAAACCCTATAAAAACATGGCCAAGCGTTGCAAGTTATGAAGCAAAGGCCCGCCAGTTGTTCGAGCTTTTTAAAGAAAACATGAACCAATATAAGGGTATTGAAAACCAAGAGATTGCCAACAAGTTTGCGTCAGCGGCCATACATTCAATTGATTAACCGGGAATCAGATTTATATATAAAGAGCCGTCTCCTTGATGGCTACTTTACATTTTGCTTGGTTCCTTATGTTAATTAAGGGTCGACGTTTCCTTCGAGCCAAATTTATTATTGAGTATACCTACGGCAATGTAAATCACCGGCGAAATCAGAAATTCAAATAATGTATTGGCTATATTATGCATCTGTATGGATAGTTTGCCAAAACTCCAGTCGTAAAGGCCAAGCAATAGTAATAAAACGATAATAATGACATGGATGAGGTGCCAGATATACATCATCCACTCTGTAGTGGTACGGCGCAGCGCAAGCGTACCTGTGCCATATATGATGAGAATAGATAAAAATTTGCCAATATGCCTTGCTTTACGTGGGATGGACTGATAATACCCCACATCAACCAGGTAAAGGTTATACAATGAATAGATGATAACAATAATGATAAACCCTATCCAATAAATTTGGCGGTTACTCAGTTTGCGCATGCTCAAGATTAAGCTTTTTTGAGAAAATTAGCCACATACCAATTATAAAGCCATAAACTACAAAAGTGAATACGTAGTGATGTGCAAAATCGGCAAACTTTGGGTAATAAATAATGATGTAAGCCACGCCAGCGCAGCGCAGCACATTAACTACATAAATAAGCAAAGGGCCAATAATACCGAATATTACCTTTCTTTTGAGTGTAGCAGGCATACATACTATAAAGCCGATGTACAATACCATCAGTTCCAGCCCGTTACAACCATCTTCTATCGATACCACATTCCAATCATGAATATAGATATTTTCGAGCGGCGCAGCTGACGGGCCGCTATCTGAAGGAATAATACCCATTTGGCTTTTTTCACTAAAATCAGTGGAATGGCTGAAGGTATTGAGTGTCCAGGTGGTGCCAATGCCCACTGCGTAGCTGAGAGGTTTGTCTAATACACGTGCCGGAAGCAATAAAAGATATAACAGTTTCCATACAACAAGTATCAACAGCGCATGTAAAATAAAGCGCTTTACTGGAACAGGTATCTTGCCCCACTTATTTAGGTATAGATTTTTAGACAACGTTGGCTCTTATAATTAATAATATAAAAATATGAAATTAAAAAGGAGTTCCTGATGAACTCCTTTTATCTTATAATAAATTTAGGCCTTTCGGGGAAATTTATGCTTTAGCTAATTTCTTGTATTTTATTATAGCTGTAATACCTACTATAAGGCCGGCTGCCAATAAATATACAACACCTGAATTAATAGGCAGTGCAGTACCTGGAGTTGAACAGTTTCCACTTGGGCATGCTGGTGGATTTATAGCCATTACGCTGCTTGCAATGCTCAGGAATAAAGAAAGTAAAGTGTATTTTTTCATTGTTATAAGTGTTGAAATTTCTAATTTATATGTCTTTTTATTTGATCAATACAGGTTTTAACCTATTGTGCTATGAGCACTTTAAATACGTTGTATAAATATAGATACAATTGTTGTGCCCAATTAATTTAATATACCATTGATAAGGTTTTAGGCACTATTTAACATTTTCATTACTGTTTTTAGCCTTTTTGAGAATATCATTGTGGTATAAATTCCCCAAATTGGTGAATTGCTTACAGCGTAATATTTCCCCAAATGATTAACAATTTTTCGGTGCTTAATTGGTATTTCCAGACTTTCAGAAGCACCGGTATAGTTGCCGGCATATTGTGTTACCCGGAAAAACCGCTATTTTAGCACCATCTAATTATAAAAAAAACATATCAATTCTAATTTTACGTGGATGCCAAAGGCAAATAAATTTCTGTTTGTAGCAGCCGGGCTATTTTTTATTTTAATGTTATGCGCCCCGGTTTTAAGCAAAGCCGAAGGCCTGATGTTTTCATCAAATGATAGCCTGGTTGCCAAAAGGACTTCTTATGATGTTTTTAAAGCAACTACCCCGGTTTTTAAAGAACACCTGCTCATTGATTTCGACCTTGTACTTTGGGATAAAAACCATTTGGGTTATATTTTTAACGTATCAGACAAAAACAACTCCTATAGTTTAAGCTACATTAATACCGATAATACCAGCTATCTCAATTTTAACATCGATAGGGTAAGCAATAAGTTAAAGATTCCCCTACAGGATTCACAGCTAAAAAAACATAAATGGATAAAGGTTAAGGTTGATTTTAACCTGCTTAATAATACAGTAACCCTTTACATTGATAATAAACGCTACCAGGCTACAGATCTTGATTTCGGCGGCGAACTGCCCGGCAAGCTGATGTTTGGCAAAAACCAATATTATACCGAAGTGCCCAACATGGCCATCAGGAATTTATCGGTTAGCGATAACTCTTCCAAATATTTTTTCCCGCTTAATGAGTGGAAAGGTAATGCTGTACATGATGCAGATGGGGATGCTATTGGCTTTGTTGAAAACCCCATCTGGCTTATTAATGATTCGTACTTCTGGAAACCTGTTTACAAGCATCAATTTAACGAGGTTGCCGGGCTTAATTATGATACGCTGAAACAAAGGCTTTTTGTATACAAAACAGATTCACTCCTTACTTACGATCCACAGACGGGATTGTCATCATCCATTACTTACAAAAACACCCTGCCCGTAAAAATGGTGCTGGGCAAAAGCCTGTTTAACGCACGTGAAAACAAATGCTATATCTACGAAGCCTTTTACGATAAGCCTTACGGCAAAACAAGTATTGCCGCTTTAGACCTTAATACCCTATTATGGCAAAACATAGGCAAGGCTACTTTCCCCGAGCAGCGCCATCACCATAACAGTTTTTTCAATGGCAGCCAGGATAGCATTTACCTGTTTGGCGGTTATGGTTCGTTTAAATATTACAATACGTTCTTCAGGTACAACCAAAGTAAAGATGAGTGGGAAAACGTGCAATTTAAAGGCGACCGTATAAATCCGCGCTTCTTCTCGGCCAGTGGTGGTGCAGAAAATAAAGACGAAGTATTTCTGTTTGGTGGCTATGGTAACCAATCCGGCAACCAGATTATTGGCGGCAAGCAATTTTACGATCTGTACCGCATTAACTTAAAAACGCATACCGTAAAAAAATGCTGGAATATCCAGCCCGAGAAAGAAGTGTTTGTACCTGCCAACAACCTGATTGTATCTGCCGATAAAAAGTATTTTTATGTATTGTGCTACCCGCACGAGGTGGCTAAAACCAGCATCCGCCTGTATAAATTCTCCATCAAAGATGGTTCATACGAAGTGGTTAGCGCCCCGATACCGGTTACATCAGAAAAAATAGAAACAGATATTAACCTGTTTTACAACAATAAAGGCGACGAATTTTATTGCGCCATACAAGAGTTTACCAACCCATTAAATTCTACAATTAAGGTTTATTCATTAGCTGCACCTCCCGTAAGCACGGCCGATTACCTGGCAGCCATAACACCCAAAAAGAAAATGTCGGCTTCATTGCTTTATATAGCAATAGTATGTATTGTAATAGTTGCTTTATTGGTGCTTTTATACTTGTGGCGCAAAAAACAGCAACCGATCCTTAAGCCTGATATTGAAGAGGAAAGCGACAAGGTGCTGATCCCATCTGAGTATCGGGTTAAAACAAATGCGGTTTACCTTTTAGGCGAGTTTACCGTATTTGATAAAAATAGCCGGGATATCAGCTACCTCTTCAGCCCTAAAATAAAACAGCTGTTTTTGCTGATACTTTTAAATAGTAAAAACGGCAAAGGTATCGGCTCTAAAAAAATCTCGCTCACCCTATGGCCGGACAAGGATGTTGCCAAGACCAAAAACATTAAGGGGGTTACTTTTAACCATTTGCGCAACAGCATAGCCGATATTAAAGGCCTGCAGTTACTTTTTGTAAACGATACTTACGTATTTGAAACAGACGATACCTTTTTCTGCGATTATTTTGTGATCTATGATCAGTTAAATAATGCATCGGCAGAGCGCGATCAATTGATTGATGAGCATTATGATCTTATTTCCCGAGGAGGCTTATTATCAGAAATGGCCGACCAGTGGGTTGATGATTTTAAGCAGACCTATGACGAGCAATTGATGGATGCCCTATCGCCACAATTGGATAAGCTGTATAAAGAAAAAAATTTTAAGCTTGTTTTAGAACTCTCCAAGTTGATACTTCACATCGACCCGTTTAACGACAATGCTTTTAAATACGAACTTAAAAGTTATAAAACCACTAAGGGTATTGAGCACTCAAAAAAAATTTACGACCACTTTGCCCAGGAGTACAGTAAATCTTTAGGAGAAGATTACCCCATCAGTTTCGAGAAAGCGCTCCAATAGTTATTTCTGCCTGCACCTACCTGTTAAACACGATCCTTATTTTTTGATCTATGCCCATGCTATGTTCCATAATTTTTGCTAAATCGATTTTTTATACCCCAGCTATGTTTAATAATAGGGTTAAAACGCCGAGGTTAAGAAGATTTATATTGTATTAACCCATATTTTAACCCCTTTTTTAATACACTATCCTTTAAAATTGCTCAACCAATTAATTGCAGGGCGCAACCGTAGCCTGCAGTTTATTAAACCAATTAAACCATTATTTATGAAAAAAACTTTTACAAGTCATGGTAGGCTTTGTGTGTTTTATCTCAAAAAATCCCTAAGCCTCACATTTCTGGTTTCCCTCCTGATGCTCTGTTACCATACAGGCTTCGCACAATCATCGGGCAAAGTACAGGGAACCGTGTTAGATGAAAAAGGCGCCACACTGCCTGGCGTTACAGTTAAAATAAAAGGTACAAGCGTAGGTACAGTTACCGATGTAAATGGTAAATTTTCTATGAATGCTGATAAAGGCGCTATCCTTGTTTTCAGCTTTGTGGGTTACACCAGCAAAGAGATTACCGTTGGTGATGACAAAACAATTAACGTAAACCTTGCTCCTGCCCAGTCAAACCTTAGCGAGGTTGTGGTAGTAGGTTACGGTACACAGAAAAAGGTATCGTTAACCAGTGCAGTAACCTCTATTTCGAGCCAGGAAATTGTAACTACCAAAAACGAAAACGTTGAAAACATGCTTACCGGTAAAATTGCAGGTTTGCAGGTAATACAAAACACGGCAGAACCGGGCGACTTTGCTAACAACATTAACATCCGTGGCATGGGTAACCCGCTTGTGGTAATTGATGGTGTGCAGCAACCCGATTTTACAGTAACAGGTGGTAACGGCGACAATAGTGTAGGATCGAGCAATATTTTATCCCGGTTAAACCCCAATGATATTGAAAGCGTTTCGGTACTAAAGGATGCTTCTGCCGCCGTTTACGGCGTTAAGGCCGCAAATGGGGTTATCCTCATCACCACCAAAAAAGGTAAAGCAGGCACCCTGCAATTAAGCTACAATGGCACTTATGGCTGGCAGGTACCATCTGGATTGCCTAAACCGGTTAATGCAACTGATTATATGACGCTCTATAACCAGCAGGCACTACACCAGGCCAATGGCGGTAAAATTGTTTTTACCCCTGCAGATTTTGCAGCTTATGCCAATGGTACCAAGCAAAGCACAGATTGGTACGATGCTACCTTCAAAAAATCGGCGCCGCAACAGCAGCATAACCTAACGGCTACTGGTGGTAATGAAACTACACAATATCTGTTAAGCGGAAGTTTCACCGATCAGGACGGCTTACTACAAAGCAACGATTTAAACTACAAACGTTATAATGTACGTTCAAATATCACCAGTAAGGTTGGCAAAAACCTTACTGTAAACCTAAACCTTAGTGCAATTTCAGACGTTAAAAACTCGCCCGCCGAACCTTTCTGGTATACTACAAGGGAGGCATGGCGCGAGCTGCCAACTCAAACCATTTACGCTAATAACACAGCCCCATATTATTTAAAAGGGCAGGTTGACGGTGGAAACCCGATTGCGTATGGCGATGCCGACATTAACGGTTACAGCAAACAGGTTAACAAGTTTTTTGATGGGTCAATAAGCCTGGAGTATAAGGTTCCGTTTGTACCCGGCCTGTCATTAAAAGGCTTGTACAGTTACGATGAGCAGATACAGGATAACAAATTATACCAGAGCTCATACAATTTGTACGAATACAACGACGCCACTAAAACGTATACACCAACCCTTAATAATTCGCCGGCTTACGTTCAGCGTCAGTATTACGATTATCCAAAAAACACCGACCAGTTTTCTATCAATTATACCCATACTTTTGGCGGTGTACACAATCTGAGTGCCCTGATACTTTACGAAGGTAACCAGCAAAGCGGCGATAACTTTGCCGCCTACCGCCAACTGGCTATCCCTGTAGATCAGATTTCGGCTGGTAATGCTGCCAATCAGAATGCCTCTCAGGATAACAGCAACAGCGCATTGTATGAATATACCACCAATTCAATTGTGGGCCGCCTTACTTATGATTATAAAGGCAAATACCTCGCAGAATTTAGTTTCCGTAATGATAAATCATCTCGTTTTGCACCAAGCCAGGGCTGGGGATTTTTCCCATCGGCCTCATTGGGATGGCGTGTATCTGATGAAGGTTTCTGGAAAAATACCGCCGCTTTATCTTTCATAGATAACTTTAAACTGCGTGCATCTTATGGTGTACTGGGCGATGACGGTAGCTTATACTACCAATTCCTTACCGGATATAACTACCCGGCATACGGAATAGGCCAAACAGCACCATCACCCAATCAGCTGCCAAGCGGCGCTGTATTTGGCGGTAATTTTTATAACTCTGTTCAAAATAAAGGGATTCCAAACCCGGGCATAACATGGTCAACCTCGCATACATTTGATGCCGGTGCTGATCTTGATCTATGGAAAGGATTATTAAACGTTACAGTTGATTACTTTATCCGCGACCGTAAAGGCTTACTGGCCTATGCCACCTTGCAGGTGCCTGATGTTTTGGGTGCCCCGCTCCCACAAGCCAACTTAAATGGCGACAGAACACAAGGTATCGATTTTGAAGTTGGGCACCATGGCAGCATAGGTAAGTTCCGCTACAATGTTAAAGGTACCTTCCTTTACACCAATACCCGCAACACTACACGGGCAGAATCACCACAAGGAAACTCTTACCTCGACTGGTTAAACAACAGCGCCGGCAGGAACCAGGGTATCCAAATGGGTAACTCCGGTGCTGGCCAATACCAAAACTACCAGCAGATTGTTAACAGCCCGGTATATGTAAACCGTGGTACCGTAGTGGGTGACTACATTTACCAGGATTGGAACGGTGATGGCCAGATCGATGGAAACGACATCCACCCTATTGCCTATGGTAATGGTGCAAACGCAGGCCAAACTATCAATCCTAAAATTACTTACGGTTTAACGCTCGGTGGTTCTTACGAGAATTTCGACTTTAACATCCTGTTACAGGGAACCGGCATCTACAGCGTATCTTATGTTGAACAGTTAAATATCCCGCTATGGGGTGGTGGTAGTGCGTTAACCCAGTTTAACAACGACTGGCACCCGGCCGATCCTAATGCCGACCCATACAACCCGAATACAGTTTGGGTACCAGGCAAATTTGCTTATACCGGTACAACAGCTAACACCAACTCTACCTTTAACTATCAAAACGCTGCTTATTTAAGGTTAAAAAGCCTTGAGCTTGGCTACACCTTGCCAACACCGGTTTTGAAAGCAATAGGTGTTAAGGCTGTCAGGATCTTCGGCAGCGGTTATAACCTGTTCACCATTACCAGCGTGAAGTATGTTGACCCTGAGCATCCGACAGGTACTTATGGCTACCTGTACCCGCTCGACAAGTTGTATAACATTGGTTTAGACGTTAAATTTTAATTGAGAACATCATCATGAGAAAATATAAAATATTACTATTAGTAATTGCCCTCTTAACAGGAGTTTCGGCCTGCCGGAAGCTCGATATTCCGCCTAAAAACATTATTCAGGATCCTGATGTGTTTGGTTCTCCGGGTGGTATCACAGCCTACATGGCACGCCTTTACAGCGAATTACCTATCGAAGATTTCAGGTATACGCCTGATATGGGTTTAAACTTTTTCTGGATCATTAAACCAACATCGGCCACAACCGGGGAAGCTTTAAGCCGTGACCAGACAGGATCGTCATCTGAAAACTTTGGTGACTGGCATTGGGACGTATGGGGCGGTAATTATACCACTATTCACGATTGCGATTATTTTATCCAGACCCTACCAAAGTATGCCAGCACATTTAGCGCTGCACAAATAAATGCCTGGTTGGGCGAGGCCTACTTTATTCGTGGTATGACTTATTTTGCCCTCGTAAAACGTTTTGGCGGGGTGCCGATTGTTAATACAGTTTTAAATTATACACCGGGTTCAGATGTTACCGATCTTAACGTTCCACGCTCAACAGAGCAGGCCGTGTGGGATCAGGTAGCCAGCGACTTTGATTTTGCTATCACCAACCTACCGACAACCAATGCAGATAATGCTGATGGTAGCCGGGCTAATAAATATGTTGCAGCAGCATTTAAATCGCGTGCAATGCTTTATGCCGGTTCAATCGCAAAATACAATACTATCACTTTATTTGATGGCAACAACCAAATTTGCGGCTTACCGGCAAGTACAGCAGCAGGTTATTTCCAGAAAGCTTATGATGCAGCCAAATTGCTGGATGGGGCTTACAGCCTTTATCTTTCTGGCTGGTCGGCTACTGATAAGAATGCTCAGTACCAGAACTTCGTGAACCTGTTCTCTGATGCAGCAAGTAAGGAGAACGTTTTTGTACGTGAATACCAATATCCAAACTCGGTACACGGTTACGATGCATACTATGTTCCTCGTCAGTTAATGGGGCCAAATGGTTATTCATCAGAAGTAAACCCTACACTGGATTTCGTAGAGAAATTTGACGGCTTACCTAAAAACGCCAATGGCACCCTCAAAACACTGGATGCAAATGGTAATTACCTGTTGTATAACAACACCATGGACATATTTGCCAATGCAGAGCCACGATTAAGGGCTACCGTAATTTTACCGGGCGACGTATTTAAAGGACAGAACATTGAGATCCGCCGTGGTATTTACACTGGTCCAGCCTCATCAGGTATTAGTCCGCTGCTGCCTGCGGGGTCAAAATCTCAATATCCTACAACTAATTTGGTGGTATCATCAACATCGGGCCAAACCGCTTATAAACTGCCTGATGGTACGCTGATGAACCCAGCTGGCCTTAGCGGTATCTTCACCGGAGACCAAACCTGTGCAATTTCAGGTTTCTCGATAAGGAAATGGTTAAACCCTAACCTGGCTACTTCACAAGTGCTCGAAAACAATGAAACCCAAACCTGGATCGAGATGCGTTATGCCGAGGTTCTATTGAATAAAGCAGAAGCAGCGGTTGAACTGCAAAGCCTTGGTCAATCAAGCGGTGTATCAGCATCTGATGCGCCTACTATTATAAACCAGATCCGCTCACGTGCAGGCGCTAACCCATTAACCGGTATAGCTACTATTGATACCGTACGTGCTGAAAGAAGAAAAGAACTTGCTTTTGAAAACAAAACCTACTGGGATTTAAAACGCTGGAGGATCTTTAACAAAGAGCAAAACGGAACTATTTACAGGGTATTAATGCCGTTCTATTCTTCACAGGCAGGTAAGTACTTCTTCGATCAGCGTACTGACGAAAGAAATGACGTTTACACTTATGATACACGCTGGTATTACGAACAGATACCGGGCGGAGCCATTTCAAAAAGCAATAAAATAATACAGAACCCAGGCTATTAATATATAAACATGAAAAAGATATTTTATTATTCTGCGCTATGCCTGGCTATTGCCGCCGGCAGTTCATGCAGTAAAATAGATAATGAAGCGGCCCCATCATCTACCATCACAGGCAGTACAATTGATGAAGGAACCGGCAAAACCGTACAAACTGAAATCGGTGGCGGCGGTACACGTGTTAAGCTGCTCGAAACTAGTTACAGTGCCAATCCGGTGCCTATTTATTTCCAGTCGAAGCAGGATGGTACATTTGAGAACACCAAAGTTTTTGATGCCACCTACAAAGTTTCGGTTGAAGGTCCGTTTGTACCTGTGGTACAAACAAGCAGCAACGGGGCTTTATTATCAGATTCGAGCCAAACCATCGTATTGAAAAAACAAGCTAATGTTAATTTCAAAGTTCAGCCGTTTTTACGGGTTGATTGGGTAGGCACACCTGTAGTAAACCCTGATAACACAGTAACTGTTAAGGTTAAGGTTACGCGGGGTACGGCAAATCCAAGCTATTTGCTTGATGTTACCGACATTAACCTGTATGTAAGCAACACACAGTACGATGGCAGCAACAATTACGACCCAAGATACTCAACCCTTACCCAATACAGCGGTGCAACGGGTACCGGTTTGCTTGGGCAGGTAATTACTATCACTACTACCGGCGGCTCGCTTCCGGCACAGGATGTGTATTTCAGGGTTGGTGCCCGCATTAATGCCGGCCTTAACCAATACAATTACAGCACACCGGTTCTGGCATCGCACCAATAACTTATTTATAATTACCAGAGGGCTCAGGTTTTGAGCCCTCTTATTTTACATATATCTACCAATATATTTTAAATGAAAATACCTATTCTTTTTGGCGGTTTATTAGCGCTTTCTGTTTCGGCAATGGCGCAAAACACAGACCCTATTGTCTCTAAACAGAAAACTGCGTTTCAAACCAGCAGCCCCTGGATCCCTGAAATTGATGTACGCTCTGATATTGCTATCGTATACGGGGCAAATGACCATGGCAACCTCACTTTCGAGCAGCGCGTAAAATCATGGCGCGATCACGGCTACGAAGTCAACTTCATGACCGGCATTGCCTGGGGCGAGTACTACGACTACTTTCTGGGCCAGTGGGATGGCAAAAACCACCTGGGCGTTGGGCAGGTAACCAAACGGGGCGATACCATTATGCACGGCCATAACATGCCTTATGTGGTACCCGTGCAATCGTTTATCGATTACATGAAAGAAAGAGTTGTTAAACGGGTTATCGATGCCAACATCAGCACCATATTTTTAGAAGAGCCTGAGTTTTGGGCACGTGCGGGTTATAGCGCGCCCTTTAAAGAAGAATGGCAAAAGTACTACGGCTTCCCGTGGAAACCACAGGATGAATCGGCTGAAAATACTTACCTGGCCAATAAGCTAAAATATCATTTGTACTATGACGCTATTAAGCAGGTATCAGAATATGCCAAATCTTATGGCAAGAGCAAAGGGATGAATATCAAAGTGTTTATCGCGACGCACTCGCTTGTAAATTATTCATCGTGGGAAATTGTGAGCCCTGAAGCCAGCTTGGCATCACTGCCAAGTATTGATGGCTACATTGCCCAGGTGTGGACAGGTACCGCGCGCGAACAAACATTTTTCGACGGTAAAGCAAAAGAGCGTGTATTCGAGAACGCTTTTCTTGAATACGGTTCGGCTGTATCTATGACCGCGCCAACCAAACGTAAAGTATTTTTACTGACCGACCCTATCGAAGATCGTGTACATGACTGGAGCGATTACAAACGTAATTACCAGGCCACATTTACAGCGAAGGTACTTTACCCTATGGTTGATAACTACGAGGTAATGCCATGGCCGGAGCGTATTTATACCCACCCCTACCCTGTACCAAACAGTAACGAGAAAACGCTGATCCCACATTTTTATTCAACCCAGATGCAGATTATGGTTAACGCGCTTAACAGCATGCCTCTATCAGCAAATCGCGTATCGGGCGTAAATGGTATTGGTGTATTGATGAGTAATTCGCTCATGTTCCAGCGTTTCCCAACTCATAATGGGTTTGAAGATCCGCGTTTCTCTATTTTTTATGGGCAAACCATGCCTTTGGTAAAACGCGGCATACCTGTACAGACCGTCCACATGGAAAACCTGGGTTACCCGGCAACACTTAAGGATATTAAGGTTTTGGTGATGAGCTATTCGAACATGAAACCAATGACGCCGGATGTGCACACCAACCTGGCCAAATGGGTTAAAAATGGCGGCGTACTGGTATACATCGGTAAAGATGACGATCCATACCAAAACGTAATGGAATGGTGGGATACCAAGGGCAATAACTTTACGGCACCTTCTCAGCATTTGTTCAAATTACTGGGTATTGATACTAAAGCCGCTGATGGCTCTTTTAAAGTAGGCAAAGGCACCGTTTATGTGATGCGACAAAACCCGAAAGACTTTATCATGCAGCCCGGTAATGATAATGCCTATATCGATATACTGAAAAAGGCTTACGAAAAAGATGCACACGCAGGTGAGCTTACCTTCAAAAACAACTTCTACCTGGAAAGAGGCCCTTACGATATTATCTCGGTGATGGACGAAAACACCAGCACAGCACCATATAAAATAAAAGGCCCTGTAATTGATCTTTTTGACCCTACACTACCTGTATTGTCTGAAAAAGAAGTACAACCGGGCGAGCAATCGCTCTTGTACGCAGTAAATCGTGTAATTAATAAATCGCAGCCGCAGGTATTGGCCGCAGCAGCGAGGGTGTATGACGAAAAGGCAACAACCAACAGCTATTCATTCACCGCTAAAAGCCCGGCTAATACCGAAAACGTGATGCGTGTTTTACTACCGGCCAAGCCAAAAGAAACCGTTGTAAAGAATGCCAAAGGCGAAGTAATCAACGATGCTAAAACCTCGTGGGATGGATCTTCGAAAACTTTGTTAATCGGTTTCGAAAATAGTCCTGATGGTGTAGGCATAAATATCAAATGGTAGCTCTATACAGGTGTTGATCAGATCCTTAATACATAAATAATTTCTTAGTGAAAAAAACCTTAATAAATTTAACCTTACTGGCAGCTTTAAGCACATCTGTATTTGCGCAAAAGCCGGCCGGTAATTTGTCGCCTGTCGATTACATCAACCCGCTCATGGGTACGCAATCAAAGCCCGACCTATCTAACGGTAATACCTATCCGGCCATAGCCCTACCCTGGGGCATGAATTTCTGGACACCACAGACCGGCAAAATGGGTAGTGGCTGGCAGTATACTTACGATGCCGATAAAATTCGTGGCTTTAAGCAAACCCATCAGCCATCGCCCTGGATGAATGATTACGGGCAGTTTGCCATTATGCCGATGACTGGCCATCTTAATGTATCACAGGACGGTCGCCAAAGCTGGTTCTCGCATAAAACCGAGATTGTTAAACCCTACTATTACAGTGTTTACCTGGCGGATCACGATGTAACCACTGAGATTACCACTACCGAACGTACGGCACAGTTCAGGTTTACGTTCCCTAAAAGCGACAGCTCATTTATTGTGATCGATGCGTTTGATAAAGGTTCGCACATTAAGATCATCCCGAAGGAAAATAAGATTGTGGGCTACTCTACCAAATTTGCATCGGGCCCGCTTAAAAACTTCAGGAACTACTTTGTTATTTATGTAGATAAGCCATTCAACCTTACCCGTGTTTATAAGGATACCGTGTTAGCCGGTGATTCCCTCAGCGTTACTACCGACCATGCCCTTGCAGCCATTGGTTTTAAAACCACCAAAGGCGAAAAGGTTGGCATGCGGGTATCATCCTCATTTATCAGCCTTGAACAAGCCGAATTGAGTTTACAGCGCGAACAGGGACAGGACAGCTTTGATGTTACCAAACAAAAAGGCCGCGATACCTGGAACAAAACATTAAGCAGGGTTACAGTAGAGGGCGGAAATATTGACCAGATCCGCACCTTCTACTCCTGCATGTACCGCATGCTGTTTTTCCCGAACAAGCTTTACGAGATTGATAAGAACAACAAAATTGTACACTGGAGCCCTTACAACGGCAAAACCGAGCCGGGCTATATGTTTGCCGGTACAGGGTTCTGGGATACCTTCAGGGCGTTATATCCTTTCTTGAACCTTGTTTATCCATCCATCAACAAAGAGATGCAGGAAGGCCTGATTAACGATTACAAAGAAGGCGGCTGGTTGCCCGAGTGGAGCAGCCCCGGTTATTCGGACGTAATGGTGGGCAATAACTCGGCATCTGTAGTGGCCGAAGCTTATTTAAAAGGCCTGCGTGGTTATGATATTAGTACTTTGTACCAGGCATTACTGCACGATGCCAATAACGAAGGCCCGCGTGCAGCAGGCCGTCGTGGTGTGGAGTATTATAATAAGTTGGGTTATGTGCCTTACAATGTAAAGATCAACGAAAATGCTGCCCGTACTTTAGAGTATGCTTATGACGATTTTGCTATTTACCAATTAGGCAAGGCCTTACACCGCCCGGCAAGTGAAACTGATGTTTACAAAAAACGTAGCATGAACTACCGCAACCTCTTTGATCCTTCAACCGGGTTAATGCGCGGTAAAAACGAGGATGGTACATTCCAGTCGCCATTCAATCCATTTAAATGGGGCGACGCTTTTACGGAGGGCAACAGCTGGCACTATACCTGGAGCGTGTTTCATGATGTGCAGGGCTTAATTAATTTAATGGGTGGCAAAAAACAGTTTGTAACCAAGCTGGATTCTGTATTCAGCCTGCCCCCTACTTTCGATGACAGCTATTACCATTTTGTGATCCACGAGATCCGCGAAATGCAGATTGCAGGCATGGGTCAGTATGCACATGGTAACCAGCCGATACAACACATGATATACCTGTATAACTACGCCGGCGAACCCTGGAAAACCCAATACTGGGCACGCGAAACCATGAACAAATTGTACAAAGCAACACCGGACGGTTATTGCGGCGATGAGGATAACGGTCAAACATCGGCCTGGTATGTGTTCTCGGCAATGGGTTTTTACCCCGTTTGTCCGGCCAGCGGTCAGTATGTGTTGGGTGCACCGTTGTTCAGCAAGATGACTATTAGCCTTGAGAATGGTAAGAAGATTGTGATTAACGCACCAAAAAATAGCGCAAGCAACAAATACCTTAACAGCCTTAACTATAACGGCAAGGTTTACGATAACACCTGGTTAAGCCATAGTGCGTTACAACAAGGTGCTGTACTTAATTTCGATATGTCGGCAACACCAAATAAACAACGCGGAACAAAAGCCGAAGATGTGCCGTACTCTTTATCAACCGATAAATAAAAAATCAGTATAAAACTACAATACCAATGGCACAGTGGTATTGTAGTTTTTGTTGCAAAAAATGTAGTTTAGACAATTACCAAATCATAAAACCTATAAAAATCATGTATAAAACCATTAAACGTTTCGGGGCCTTTGTATTGATGGCCGTGGCGAATACGGGTTTCGCACAGGTAACCAAAGCACCTGCATATCCCTTAATTACCCATAATACTTATTTCAGTGTATGGTCTAATACTGATGACCTGAATGCATCAACCACGCATCACTGGACTGGCAAAGACCAATCTATGCTTGGCTTAATTAAGGTTGATGGCCAGGTTTACCGCTTTATGGGCAAAGAGCCCGTAAGCTACAGAACGATATTACCTGGGGCTGACGAGAAACCCTATACTGCCAAATACACCGAAACAGATCCAGGTAAAAACTGGGCTGATAATAGCTTTGATGATAGCAACTGGAAAACAGGCACAGCCCCTTTTACAGATGATAAAGCAGTGTCGAAAGAGCTATGGACAAGCCACGACATCTGGGTTCGCCGTACGTTTACCTATAGCAAAACCAATATCAATAAGCTATACCTGAAACTGCACCACGATGATGATGCAGAGGTATTTTTAAACGGTGAAAAAATAAACGCCAGCAGCGGCGCCAACGGAGATCTGCAAATGTTTGAGTTGAACAGCGACATAATCAGCAAATTAAAAGTTGGCGAAAACGTGCTGGCCCTGCATTGCACCAACACAGGCGGTGCCGCCTGGATTGATGCCGGACTTGCCGATGAATTAAAACCAACTGAGCATGCAGAACTACAAGTTGCTAAACAAACAAGTGTTGATATTAAAGCTACCCAAACCGTTTACAACTTTAAATGCGGCGAGGTTAATCTGCAACTAACATTCACTTCTCCCCTGCTGATGAATGATCTGGCTTTGCTGTCTCGCCCGGTATCGTACATTACTTACAGCGTAAAATCAAACAATGGTAAACAGCATAAGGTGCAGGTTTATTTTAGCGCATCTGCCGATCTGGCGCGTAATAAGCCTAACCAGGCAGTAACCGCTAAACAATATACCAGCGGTGCATTATCTGTTTTAAAAGTGGGTACTGTTGAGCAACCTATACTGCAAAAGAAGGGTGATGATGTACGCATCGACTGGGGCTATTTATATGTAGCTGCCCCTAAAACAACCGGTAGCACGCAATACATCAGCAGTAACGAGGCTGGTGTAAATTCATTCTTTAAAAACGAAACTAAGTCGACTACTACCGAAGGTACCGATGTAGTTTTGAATACCGTAATTCCATTTGGTTCGGTTGGTGCAACGCCAGTAAGCAAATTTGTTGAACTGGGTTATGACGATATTACTCCTGTACAGTATTTCCATACCGATTTAAAACCATGGTGGCAAACTGCACACCTTAAAACCATGGATCAGTTACTGGCTAAAGCTACAGCCGATTATGCTCCTGTTTTAAAGAAATGCGAAGCCTTAAATATTTCCCTGTATAATGATGCGGTTAAAGCCGGTGGCGATAAATATGCCAAGCTATGCGTATTGGCTTACCGTCAAAGTATTTCTGCACATGTATTGGTAAAAAGCCCGCAGGGTGAAATTTTATTTCTGTCGAAAGAGAACTTCAGTAATGGTTCAATCAATACAGTTGATATAACTTATCCATCTGCCCCTCTATACCTCATCTATAACCCCCAGTTGATGAAAGGTATGCAAAATGGTATTTTCTACTTCAGCGAAAGCGGAAAATTTGATCATAATTTTGCTGCGCACGATCTGGGTACTTACCCCATTGCCAATGGACAAACTTATGGCGAAGGCATGCCGGTTGAAGAGTCGGGCAACATGCTGATCGTTACCGCTGCCATTGCAAAGGCAGAAGGCAACGCTACTTATGCCAAAAAGCACTGGAAAGTTTTAACCGAGTGGGTTGAATACCTAAGTAAAGAAGGCTTAGACCCGGCCAACCAACTTTGTACCGATGACTTTGCAGGTCACCTGGCACGCAATGCCAATTTATCGGCCAAAGCTATTGTGGCTATAGGCTGCTACGCACACCTGGCTGATATGCTGGGCGACAAAGCAACTGCTACCAAATACCACACCATGGCCAAAGAAATGGTAGGCAAATGGATGAAAATGGCTGATGCCGGCGACCACTACTCGTTGGTGTTTGACAAGCCGGAAACCTGGAGCCAGAAGTATAATATTGTTTGGGATAAGATCCTGGGCTTAAACTTATTCCCGCAATCGGTTTATGACCGCGAGGTTAAGTTCTATCTGACCAAGCAAAAAGAGTTTGGCTTACCGTTAGACAGCCGTAAAACCTATACCAAAAGCGACTGGATTACCTGGACTGCAACCTTAGCCAAAAACCAGGCTGATTTTAAAGCGCTGATTGCCCCGGTTTATAAATACATGGAAGAAACCCCAACGCGTGTACCGATGAGCGATTGGTACGAAACTACCGATGGCAAGCAAGTTGGTTTCCAGGCACGCAGTGTGGTTGGCGGCTACTATATTAAAATGCTGGAGCAAAAATGGGCTGCTAAATAATATAAGTCTAATTCGATTTTATCGCCGGAGCACAAAAAAGGGTTTTCAATAAATATTTGAAAACCCTTTTTTATAAATTTATAAAGCATACCTGTATCATCGCAGTTGATGAAAAAACACAACGGCGCCAAACGTTATATACTACAATAGTAATTCCAACAATTATGATACATAAAGCGCTGTATCACCAGGTAAAGCATTTGCTTCGGTGTTTACATTTGAGAGGCCCGTTTCGATAGCAATAACTTCTACTTCCGGGTTTATCCATGATTTTCTTTCGCCGGTCTTTGATTTTGGAGTTAATTGGTTTTCCATAATACTAATATTATTCTCATTTACAACAAGTTAAAAACAATATATCACAATAACAAACTGTTATTTCATATTAACGATTTACAAAAACCATTTTCAACTAATTCTATTTGTGCTTAACTTAGTTTAAACCTAAATACAATGGATTATCTTTTTACCACATTTCTACCTTTTCTGGAGGCTATCGGCATCGATTACAGCCTTGAAACCATTAACGAAGACACCTTTTTACCTGGCCTGAAACTAAGAAGCGGTACTTTAGTTATTGATACCGAAAAGCTACTTTACCCAGGCGATGTGCTGCATGAAGCCGGCCACCTGGCCTGCGTACCGCCCGAGGTGCGCGAAAGCTTAAGCGATACCATTGAAAATAATGATGCAAATGCTGCTGTAGAAATGATGGCGTTGGCGTGGTCGTACGCAGCTGCTTTACACCTCGGCATCGACCCATATATTGTGTTTCACGAACACGGCTATAAGGGAGGGGCAAAAGGTATAGTGGAGGGCTACCAAAACGGCAACATAATGGGTATACCAATGCTGCAAATATACGGTTTGTGTTATGATTATAATATGGCAACACAATTGAATACCCTACCATTTCCATACATGCAGAAATGGGTATGTGAATTTAATCCGTTTGAAAAACCAAATATCATTTAGATAAGTAAATATTTTTCCAGCATCTCAAAAAGCGGCTAACCAATGGTTAGCCGCTTTTTTATTTATACAGTACTTATTTTAATTACCTCATTAACAAATAATATAATATTTACTTTAATTATTAACTCTTGAAAAACAATAAATTAGTTATAAACATAAACTATATCTATACATTTTATTCATATTAAAATAAGTTGTTTTCACCTATTGTTTTTATGTAAATATTTACCTTATTTGTGGTAACCAATACCTCAAATATCATGAATAAGTTTCTTTTCTATAACTATAGGTTAAATGCCCTATACATCTTCCAATTAGATATTCTAAAATTAACCTTACTAAAATAAATCACAAAAAACAAAAAATCTATGGACGCTTTTGTTGGAGAAATCAGACCTTATGCCTTCGGTTTTGCCCCGCGAGGATGGATGCCATGCAATGGACAAATACTACCTATTGCATCATACGCTCCGTTATTTAGTATTCTCGGTACACAATATGGTGGCAATGGCTCAACAACCTTTGCCTTACCTAACATACAAAGTTCGGTGCTTAACGGCTCGGGCACCTTGCTTGGTGGCGATACGTATACCGTTGGTGAAATGGCCGGCGTAAGCAATGTTACCTTACTTTCTACCGAAATGCCTGCGCATACACATACCGTAGATGGGGGCACCGCAACCAGTGCGATATCTGCGGTTACCGTACCTACAAATTCCAGCTATATAACAAACTCTTTTTCAAAAGCTACCCCGGGTGCCACAACCGGATTAAGCGGTAAAAGTTATATACCTGGCACGCCACCTCCTACCGGCTTAACAAATTTAAACCCAACCACAATTGGCATTTCGGGAGGCAATTTGGCACACAATAATATGGCACCGTATCTGGCTATTAGTTACTGTATATGCATTTCGGGTGTATTTCCAACCCGTAATTAAGCTGCCATATAACATATCAAATAAACTATTTACAATAATTAAAACAAACTAAAATGGATTATTATCTTGGCGAAATACGAACCTTCGGATTTGGAGTAATACCCAAAAACTGGCTTTCATGTAGTGGACAAATTTTAAGTATCTCGCAAAACCAGGCACTGTTCTCTTTACTTGGCACCACCTATGGCGGTAATGGAGTTACAACTTTTGCACTACCTAACCTACAGGGAACCGCACCTTTAGGTTATGGAAACGGCCGTGGCACATCAACTGTACTTGGTGAAACAGCCGGTACAGAAAATGTAACACTTATTAATAGTCAATTGCCAATGCACAACCATATTTTAGAAGCAGTAAATGCGCTTGGAACATCTAATATTGGTGCAGGCGTTAACTATCCGGCACAAATAGGTATACAAACAATAAGTACCCCACATACTGCTTTTGCTTCAAATGGGTATATTAATCAAATAGGTCCGGGCACTATACTTCATCCAAACTCTATTGCCCCAACAGGCGGAAATGCACCGCATGAGAACAGGATGCCTTTTTTAACACTCAATATTTGCATTTCCTTAAGTGGAGTTTTCCCATCAAGAAATTAACAGAAACCTAAACCATTAAAAAAATAAGATATGACACCTTATGTAGGAGAAATAAGAGCCTTCGCAGGAAATTTTGCTCCGGCCAACTGGCATATATGCGATGGCAGTTTAATGTCAATTGCAAGTAACGAAGTATTATTCACTTTATTGGGTACCACTTATGGTGGTGATGGGGTACAAACTTTTGGATTGCCCGATTTAAGGGGCCGTATTATAGTGAACCAGGGAAGAGCAAGATCAGGTACAAATTATCCTTTAGGTATGCCTGGCGGAGCAGAAACTGTTACGCTTACAACCACTACCATGCCAGGTCACAGCCATGCCGTTAACGTGAGTACCCAGGCCGGCACTACAACCAGTCCAGCAAATAATTTTTTTGCAGCACCAACAGATCCAACTGCTACCAATCCGCAAACTGTATCATTTTATATGCCAGCTAACGCCCCTGGCTTTACTGTGCATACGCTTGCGGCAGGCGAATTAACGCCGTCGGGAGGCTCGCAGCCGCACGAAAACAGGATGCCTTATTTAACAATAAGCTATATTATATCGCTGTATGGGGTTTTTCCATCATCAAACTAATTTCGCGTAACGAAATGTCAATTTAAATAAATAACAATAAGATTTTTTGGTAAAAGCTTATTGTTATTTATTTAAAAATATAAAATACAATATAAAATACCACATTAAGCTATAAATCAACAATTTAAATCAATGAAAAATAAAGAAGAAAATAAAAGCACAAATAAAAAGGAATGGATTACACCACTAATTGAAATAATTAGCAAGGACGCTATTGAAGGAGGAAAACATCATGGTGCGACCGAAAATCACTCGGGATATAAACTCCCCAGCAATCCAGGTCAAACAACTAATGGTTATTCTTAGTAAAATGTACAATTGGGAGTGTTAAGCATCTTAACAGTACCAATATCCATAACCTTTAAACTGCCCGGCCAGGTTAACCCACCATTTGTTATTGTTATAATAAGGCAGGTTTTTTGCGCCTGCTTGTGATAGTAAAGGGCAAACCACAACACCTGCTGACCGGGTTGCAGCCCGGTCGGCTTTTTCTGGTATCACACAGCAAATATGCCCGCTTTTTGCAGGGTTAATATTTGCTGCGCATATTACCCCTACCCGGCCTTCATTTACTTTGTTTTGCAGTTCGTCCAGGTCGTAAGTGCGGGTCCAGCCATAGTCATCGGCCCAGTCTTCCAGCCAGGCAAACAGGCCATTTGCACTAACCTCATCAACTGTAATACCATATAGGGGGCTTACAGTTTGCCCGGCTTTTAAATCGAGTAATGCTTTGCCACGCCACCATACACGGGGTAAAAATACACCTGCCAGGTAGCAATAGTCGTAGGCGTAAATATTACAATAGGTATGTGTATCCCTTTGGTAGCGTGCGCTTTTATCAACCTGTAAATAAGCTATGATATTATGCATGGTACTTATTTTATCGGCATCACCGGCAGCAGGGTCAACCCTGGGCATATTAGATTCGGTAAGCGGGTATTGCCATGCCGCATGGTTATCTCTTCGCGAGGCATAGTTACCCTTCAGGTTAACCGGCTTTAAATAGCCGGTATCGGGCGTAACAGGGGCTGCCGGCACCGGCGCCAGATACTTTTTTGCGGCATACCCATCAACAACCGGCTTGCGGTTAATGCAGGACACCTTATAAAAAGAATCGTTAGAGCCATCTGTTACTTCAACCACTTCCTGGTCTTTCAGCACCGTTATGATGTTGCCGGCGTTTATGATCGGCGCACTTCTTAAATTTAAAAACGAGGCTGTTACAAAGTATTGCATCAGTTTAGTATTTAAGTTTAACCTACAATATTCTCAGTAGGGCTGGTAGTTGCCGAGCTATCGCCGGTTGCCGGAGGGGTAGTGCCAGCCGGAGGTGCCGTTTTATTTTCGCCGGTTTTAAGGCCAACGTATGCCGCGGTACTTAACCCCATTAATGAAAGCTCCAAAGGCCCAAAATTAGGCATATTACCCGTGGCAAGTACTTTATAGAAAAATATAACCCCGAAAATAAGAGTGAATATAAGATTTTGGTAGCGGTGTACACTAATACCATCATCGTCTGATAATACATCCTGGACAAAGTTAACACCCGGCTGGTCCTGATGGCGGTCTTTATCACTCTGGCTGTAATCAACCACGGCAGCAAAACTGGTTCCGGCCACACTAATACCCAATAGAATCAGTGTCGACTGGCTCAGCAACGCAAAATCATCACGGATGGCAAACAACAGCATATAGCAGCTAATAATAATAACAGTCCACCACAGGAGTTGAAAACGAGACAGGCTATAAGGCTTATGGGTTGGTTGCGATGATTTATCTTTGATAAGATTGGTTTTAAAAACAAACGCCAGAAGTACCGATACAATTATTAATATAGCTACAGCTGCCCAGGCCCATAATAAACCTGCTCGGCTGTACATTTTTATAAATAAATTATTTTCTGTACTGCAGGTATACTGTTTTAGCCTGGTGCCAATATCAACTTTAACACCCAGGTAATCGTCGTTAAAACCATACCATTTGTTCCAAACGCTATCTTGCTTAGAGAGGTTGCAGGTTAGGGTAAAATATTTTATAGACGTGTCTTTAGCGTTTACACAGGGGCAATTATAATTTACAGCATAAGGCATCCTGATATTGTTAATATAGATGGCATCTTGCGTCTGATTTTCAAACGGGGTGTGCGAACCGGATACGTATATAACTATACGCTTGGTAAAATCTGTCCGCAAGGGTTTAATTTGGCCGTTTTTTGAAGTGTCCCCTTCGAGCTTTATAGAATCTATCGAAAAATTAGATGAAGGATAATCTTTAATAATTGGAGTAGTGTGTGCCTTTGAAGTATCGGCTGCTTCTGTATTAGGCAGCACGTTTACAGCTTGCGAAAATGCATTTACCGGCACTAAAAAAACGGCAGCTACCCAAATGGCAGTGCGCAAAAACAGAATTCTAATAAATGTAGGCATGATTTAAAGGCTTGGTTATCAAGCATGAATGTATGATATAAAATACTATTTCACAATAGGTTTAAATCATAATTTCATTTTTTTGTTATTAATCAGCCAACGTAAAATATGATGATGTTATTTACAATAATTACTTGCTTTTGATATTACAATGGCATCATTTTTAAATTAAGCATTGTAGCTTTACCCAATGAAAAACAAGAGGGCTATTTTATGGGTAGTAATAATAATTGCCCTGTTATTGGTATTATGGAACGTTTTTACCCAACCCGGCCCGGCAGATTTAAAAGGCAATTTTAAAGAAGTTGCTTTTACACGGAATGAACAAAATACCGGCCCTGTAATACGGGTTTATGCAGTTACCGTATCTGATACACTTTGGAAAGAAATGATTGATTATGGGAACTTTATGCCTTATAATAAATATGGTAACACCAAAGTTTATTTCTTTCTAAACAGAAACCCGTATCCCAAACAATTAACTATTGGCAATATTAATTTCGACAGCAGATTTAACAACTATTGCATTGGCCTATATCAAAAAGATGTAATGAGCCAGGTGAACTTAAAAAAGTTACCTTTTGCAGCAGAAAAGAATAAATAACCCATTCTGGCTTATTATTCTTTTTTAATAGATTGACGAGGAGTTTCAGCGATGTGGTGAAAGTTGTATTCTAAATTTATCTCAGCCGGGCTTGAAAATGAATTTCCTTCCAAAACTTTTAAAAATCTTTTTTTGTGGCTTTTTACCATTGATATTAAAAACAAACACATGGGCAATACCCACAACCAATGAGATAAAAATCGTGTAATGATATGGAACCAGCTAATCCGGGGAGCAGGGTCTGCATTTACTTCACCAGTTACGATGTGTTTAAACAGCGATGATATTTGAGCCGGGGTAAGTACGTTTTTATAATAGACAGCCATGTGATCGCCTTGCACCAAGTAATCAAAACGTTGCATGTTCTGATTTGTTTGAGGCTCGAGATTGGCATCAAAAAATATCCATTGTTTATTAATTTCTGCTTCAACGGCATAATGACCATCAAAGCCTACCTTACGATATGGGATGTTTTTAGCTTTAAAAACATTCATTAGTACAATACTTTGCTGGCTGCAGGCAGCCATTGGATATTTCAAAATATCATTGGCATCAACAATTGCCGAAACGTCGTACCAAACATATCGCCCACCCAATGCGGCAATCCAGTTTTCATTAAGGCTATAATGGCTATAACTATGAAAAAAGCGATCTTCAACCGTTTCTAATATTAAATACGCGTATAAATTAGTGTTTTGCCGAATCCCCTTTACAGCAGCAACAGAATCTATATAGGTTACAAGTTGATCAGTATTTTGAATTTTACTGGTGAGTTTTGCATCAAAACGTTCATTTTTTAACGGCTTTTCAGGCAGAATCATCAAGTGCCTCGACGACAAATTCGGGATAAATAAAATGGCTGATACAAACAATAGCCAGTATTTCATTTTGAGAAATTAGGTGTGTGAGGGGGTAATAACACAAGTTTAATTAATAAAAATTTAACATAAAAGAACCCTTTAAATTTTATTCAAAAATAATGCCTTTTAAGTCAGTATTTTAAATTGGCAATAAAACTGTAATTTATATGCTGAAAATGCAAGTATTTGCCCTGCCTTAAAATGAATGAATAAAATGATTGCCGGAAAATTGCTCGTATAACAAATCCGCCAATTTATAGAATTACAACAAATGCAATATATACCTACTAATCAATTAGTTAAGAGGTGTATTTTTTAATACATCTACGAAATAAACACTGGTGAGGTTTTATAAAATAAAGGATATTTAACATTTACGGTATTATTAATTAATACTGCCTGTACAAACTTAGCTTGTTTTTAAGATTAGTGTTTTGCCTTTGTAATTCTTCCATACGTTGCAGCATATTTACAACCACTTCTATACCAGCTATATTAATATCAAGATCATGATGCAAACGTACCATCTTTTCGAGTTGTTGCAATTGATCGCCCGCAATAAACCGCTGCTCATTTACAAGGCTTAAATGTATTAAACCATGCTCCTCGAGCTCACTGATAAAAGAATATTCAATTTCATGATAGGTGCAAAACACGCTTGCTTCTATTAAATTTTCTGTTGCCATTTTGGTGATGTTAAATAGATTGTTGTAGTTCCTTAAATAACTCTTTTTGTTTATCAGTAAGCTCTGTAGGTATAGCCACCTGATAACTGAGATACAGATCGCCAAACTCACCGTCTTTTTTATATACAGGCATTCCTTTGCCTTTTAACTTAACCTTGGCACCATTTTGTGTACCGGCTTTAACAGGCACTTTAACCTTGCCGGTTAATGTTTCGGCTATTACTTCGCCGCCCAATACGGCGGTGTACAAATCGATATCAACACTGGCATGCAGGTTGTTGCCATCTCTTTTAAACCTGGCGTCATCTTTAATTACAAAAGTGATCAGCAAGTCTCCGGCTGGCCCACCATTACTGCCTGCACCGCCGTGACCGGTAATTTTTATAGTCTGCCCATTCTCTACACCTGCCGGTATAGTTATTCTGATATTTTTGCCATTAACGGTAAGCGTTTGTTTTTGTGACTCAAGCACATCGCGCAAGTTTAAATGCAGTTCCGAGCTATAATCCTGTCCACGATATTTAGCCTGGCGGCCTCGCCCGCTGCCCCCCATATTGCCAAACATTGATTGGAAGTAGTCAGAAAAATCACCACCATCACCAAAGCTTTCATAATTGAAGCCACCATCGGTGCCGCCGCCGCTGTAGCCGCTATATGATCTGTTGCCAGCCTGCTGTTGGTGCGCCTCATAAGCATCGGCATGCTGCCAGTTTTCGCCATACTGGTCGTATTTTTTACGTTTATCGGGGTCGCTTAATACTTCATTGGCTTCATTAACTTCCTGAAACTTTTTATTAGCTTCATTGTCATTAGGGTTAACATCCGGATGGTATTTACGGGCTAGTTTACGATAGGCGCTTTTAATATCTTTTTCTGTAGCGTCTTTTTTAAGCCCAAGCACCTGGTAATAATCGATATATGCCATGGTTTAAGTGATTTGCTTTAATAAACAGTTTTATTGGCCGATGGTTCGGTTTATTTATTGTCAAAATTTATAGAGCTAACATTTCGGCAACAATTGCGTAAAACACCTTATCAACGATATAAACCTTGATTACTGTCTTACATATTCGTCATTTTTGAAATGATCTAAAAATGAATATGACCTATTTGTAAATTCATCATCATTTAATGATACCTTTACTGCCCATACATGGAACAAAGAACATATTTAGCCACCTGGAAAAAATACATCCCGGTAATCCGTTTGCATCTTAAGAAGAGCTTAACAGAAGATCAAAGTTTTAAATTGAATATCACAGACTTTGAGTCGGCCGGCGACCGTGGAAAATCTGGTTACACGTTTAACATACAGATGGAAAACGGTAAAGTAACCAATAACATCAGTGGCTCTGCAGTAGCCCGCGACCTCTACGAGGCGCTTAAGGCCGACGAAGCCATTAAAGCTTTACTGCAAGACAAAAGCGTAAAAATAAGTGTAGGTAAAACTTTTATGCTGAGCATAAAAACAGCGCACTTGTCTATTTATAAATAAGCTATTATATCCATACAAAAAAGCCCGTTAGGTAAACCTGACGGGCTTTCTTCTTTTAAGCTTAATAAGCTTTCCTCAGCTTAATTATTTTAAGCCGGTGCAACAATCGCATTACCGGGTACACCGGATCGATCTCGAACCATTTATTGCCGAAATTGGCGCTGTTAGGGTACCTGTGATGGTTATTCTGAAACAGCTCTCCCAGCATCAGAAAATCGAACGGTGTTGTATTTTTAGACTGATCGTTATTATCGAAATTGCTGTAGCCGTACTTGTGGCCGCACCAATTAACAATAGCACCTTGCAACGGCCCCATTAAAAAATGAATAGGCAAAAGCAAAAACATCCACCAATGCGTAGCAAATGCAATGTAAAACCAGGTATATAATGCGCCGAATGCCAATCTCGAAACGATAGAAGAACCAATCCTATCTATCAGCGGCCATTCGGGGCAATCGCCAGCGAAACGGGCTTCAGGGTCTTTTGTACGTTTTAAATGATCGCGAAAGGTAATGATAGTAGCCTTCATCATCTGAAAAACATCTGTAAAGAAGTGCGGCGAGTGTGGGTCTTTCGCGGTATCGCTATAAGCATGATGCTCGCGGTGCATCATGGCATAAGCGCGCGGGTTTAAAAAAGATGAGCCTTCAAACACATAAGCCATCAGGTAAAAAACACGCTCCCAGGCTTTGCTGGTAGTAAACATACGATGCGAAGCGTAACGGTGCTGAAAGAAAGTTTGAAAAAATAACGACAGGAACCAATGGGCAATAAAAAAAATGAGTATGGGCATAATTTAATTTGAATGTAGCGGAAGGGCAGGCATGATGATATTTGCATAGCCTGTTGCAAAGAAAAAGCAGAACCGGTGTGTATTATATTCTGCCCGTAGTATTAGCGGCGAAGGTACACTTAAACCGCATTTATTTATTACCGATAAACTTTTATTGAGCTAATTCGGGGTAGGAATCAATTAACAAATGTTGAAGGGATATATTATTAAACTCATAACCATCTGTTATGTTGCACTTCATCAATTATAAATAGCCACTATTCTATATTGTTAAAAGTCGATTACCAAAAACAACAAGTTGCTATTTTAATAGCATTACTATATCTTTAATTAACCAACCTTATTAAATTATGAAACTAAACCTAATCTGCGCATCAGCGATCGCGCTATTATTATTCTCTTGTTCTAATAACAATACCCAAATTGCAGAGAATACTTTTATTCACGGAAACAAAATCTACAAAATTATAGATAACGAACTTCGCGAAATAGGTGATCTTGATGCGAAGGAAATTAAGAAATTAGAGGTTTCAAAACCAAACCAACGAAATCTGGGTACTTCGAATCTAAGCTTTGTTAAGCCAGGCGCCTCTACCTCTTTAAAAGCGCTTTATAGAGGAAATTTTTTATATTACTCTCTTACTTTAAACGGGTTAAACGACTTAAGGGAAAATTATCAGACAGGCCGAATAACAATTGAGTTTGTTGATGAATTTGGATTTATACTGCATTCTACTGAAATTCCCACGACTGATTTAACCGGATTAGTTGGACCTGATGGCAAGCCGGATAGCTTTGTGTATAATGGTAAAACAGAAATGAGCACTGAAATCAACTCTGCAATTAAAACTTATAATGTAACTACCAGCATTAAAGCCAAATCACATTATAGTTATTATTAATAAGTATAATATATCCTCAACAAAAAAGGCGAGCATCCCTGTCCGCCTTTCTACAATTTTGAAATACTAATACTATTATTCTGCTTTCAGAAAATCTTCCATGTGGGTAGTTACCCCTATCCTGTTCCATGAATTGATAGCAATAATAGCCATCAGAATATAGGTTAAATAAGCAGGCTCAAACAGCGCTGCTGCTTTGTTATAAGTTTCGTCTGATACTTTACCGGTAATCAGCGTTACTTCTTCTGTAAGGGCAAGTATCGCTTTTTCCTGCTCATCGAAAAACGGCACATCCCTCCATGCATTAAGCGCATAAATACGTTGTTCGGTTTCGCCTGCTTTACGCGCATCGCGGGTGTGCATATCAATACAAAATGCACATTGGTTAATTTGCGATGCGCGGATTTTGATCAGGTCTTTATGTTTTGTAGTAAGCGGTGTGCTTGCTACATATTCTTCAAAAGCCATCATAGCTTTGTATGCGGCTGGGTCTCCCTGGTTTACTTTAATGCGTGTGCTCATTGTTTTATTGTTTTGATAAAACAAAGTTCGCCACAAACACCCTCCCGAAAAATGAACTGAGTTTAAGAAAATCAGATTTTCTTTGCCCGCAGCCTGCTCATAAACTGTGGGGTGAAGCCGAGGTAACTGGCCAGCATATATTGAGGTACACGCTGCAAAAAATCGGGGAATAGTTTGGCGAAATGGCGATATCGCTCTTCGTCATTCATATTAAAGATAAAGCCAATTCGGCGCTGTGATGCCACAAACGATTTCTGCATCATAATTAGAAAGTACGTTTCAAGCTTGGGCACCTTTTCAAACAGCAATTGCCTGTTATGCTCTGTCAGCAAAACCAGTTCCGATTCTGCAATGGCCTGGATGTAGCAACTGGATGGCTGTTTATTGAGCAAACTATCCTGATCGGCTATCCACCAATTCTCGAGCCCGAACTGAAGTATTTGCTCATTCAGTTTATTATTCACGATGTATAACCGCAAACACCCTTTCAGTACAAAATAATTGCCTTTACAGTGCTTACCCGGTTCGAGTAAAAATTGTTTCTTTTTAAGGTTAATCAGTTCGAGGTTATCACACAGCAATTGCTCTTCTTGTTCAGTTAACTGAACATATCTTTTAATATGGGCTAAAAGTTGCGGATACATGGTGTGCAAAATAAATGATAAAAGTTAATTATTATAATTGAACGAATACAGCTAATTAATCAACCTCAATTTTACCTCTTATTAAAGCAAGAAGTTTAGCACAGACACTGCATTCCCCTAAATTAGGGGAACACCACAGGCTTTGCAATTTGCAAAAGTGTTAATAAGGGGTAAAATTGAGGCAATGACAGCGATACCACTTCCTTTAATAAGGGGTATAATAACGTTCATAAAAACTACAAAAAAATTTCATTTCTCAATTTCCTGCTGACATAGGGCTGTCACTCGCCCCCGGTTTCTTTGCTTATAAATCATCAACACACAAACACAATGGAAAACCAACAAGCAATTGAAACCACAGTTCAAATCATCACTCCCGAAGAATTTCTGGAGCAATGGCTCGGCCATCGCTGGCTTACCAAACGGTTGATCGAAATCTTCCCGGAAGACCAGCTTTTTAACCATACCATCGGCGGCATGCGTCCTTTTGCAGACATGGCTAAAGAAGTGTTAGGCATTGCAGGTATCGGTATTAAAGCGCTTATCACCGGCGACTGGCAGTTTACACCCGAACTGGATTATCGCCAGGGCCGCTCTCCTATTAAAACCAAAGCAGAATTACTGCGTGTATGGGACGAAGTTACCGAAGATATACTGGCTTACTGGCCACAAATAACCCCGGAGCAATTTCACGAAAAGGTATTGGCCTTTGGCATGTACGAAGCACCCATCTATAACATGATTTTGTATTGGATTGATAACGAAATCCACCACCGCGGTCAGGGTTATGTTTACCTGCGTTCGCTGGGTATTGAGCCACCTGCATTTTGGGACCGCAGTTAAACAGATTTCTGTAATTAATCTTGCCACTGGTACACAACTATATAATAAAACGTAATTTTGCGTTAATATATAGCTAACATAAACAGCATGAGCAAGTTTACTATACCCGATAGAGTGCTTTACGTATGCACAGGCAGTAAATGCGCTAAACGGGGTGGCAAAAGCCTTTATAAGCTGGCAACATCATTTGCCAAATATCATGAAGGAAAAGAGGAGATTGAAGTATTAAGGATAGAATGCACAGACCGGTGCGATTATGCACCGGTCTGTACTATACAACCAGGTAATATCTGGCTAAAAGAATATTCGGAGAAAGAGGTTCTCAAGCTATTAAAATCGCTCGATAAATCTCCTGATGCTATTTAATTAAGCTTCACTATCGTATCTGATATCGCCAATGTGCTTATCAATCTGCCAGCGGCCGGTACCTTCTTCGCCAATAACTTCAAACAATTCGAGTGCTCGGCGTGCTTTGTATTCTTCTTCACGTTGTTCTTTCAGGAACCAGTTTAAAAATTCCATGGTAACGTAATCCTGCTCTTTGTGGCAAAGGGCTGCAATATTTTTGATGGCATTGGTTACACTGATCTCCTGGTCTAAAGCATCTTCAAATACCTCTCGGAACGAGTTGTACTCAATTTTGATACCGCTTACATCCGGAGAAATGGCCGTGGCACCCATATCAAGTACATATTTAAAGAATTTAAGCTGATGCTGTCTTTCTTCTTCGGCTTGTTTAAAAAAGTAGGTAGATGAGCCATCAAAGCCATTTCTATCACACCATGAAGCCATAGCCAGGTATATAGATGACGACTGTGCTTCTTTACGTATCTGTTGGTTTAAAATAGTCTCCATTTCGTTAGAAATAAGACATTTTATGCGCATTATATCTTTCATATCAATTTCGATTTAAGGTTAAATCAGGGTATCTATAGCAATTATAGTGCTATAAAATGATATGTGTATATATAAATATTAATATGAAATGAGTCTTAATACGCTTAAGCAGCCCAGCGGTACAGCCTTTCGTGCAAAATGTGGTTAAGCTCCAGCATGGTAAAGGTACCTTGCAGCAGCTCTTTCAGCGCAATAATTTCGAGGTGAGTAAGTATATAAGTATGGTCGCAGGCACAGATAAAAACGATTTCCATGTCGGCGCTGCGTTGGGGGTTAAGCAAAAGCGCCTCAACATCAATATGATATACAGCCTTGCGGAGTTTGTGCAGGCAGCGGTAATCGAAGCGGTTAAGCTTACCGGCAAAGTCAATATACCAGCAATTATCTTTATCGCACTGGTAAACAGCACCCGAAGCAGTTTTAAATACTTCGCTTATACTTGTACGGGTAGTAATAGTCTCTGTCGCTTGCATTAATGATCTATTGCAATGCGAAAATCAACATTATTTATAATTAATCCAAATAAACAGCAGAATTATTTTTCAACTATTGTTGGCTTTAATATACACGCAGCCAACGTTCAAGCGGGATACGCTTGAACGCAAACGCGGCAATTTATAAACTTATTGTTTATTAAACACTCTCAACTGCTGCTGCAGCTTTGGCGGTATCATTAGCTTGTACTAATGTAGCTTTATCTATCTTAATTTTTTGAGCTATTCTTTTAGCCACTTTTTTAGATTCTTTTGCGATAGCTTTGCTCAGACTTTCAACATCCTGGCCTAATTTACCGGCTGCAACTTTTAATTCGGCAGCTACAACAATCTGGATATCTTTTTGAGCGTTTTTACGGGCAGTTTTAACGAGAGATTTCAGCTTAGATTTTTTCATGAGTATATTTTGAGATTTGTGCAAAAATAGGTTATCATAAAGTTAATACAATATTATCATTATGTTAACAACTATCATCGCAATTAACATTAGTCGGCATTATCAACATTTCTCATTTACAATAACTTAAACATTTGATATTGCAACACAAATGCAACTTTGTGTATATTACATCGGTTTTAACGGCATATATCATTAACCCCTAACCATGCCGCTATTGAATATATGAAACGCAGAGATTTTGTAAGAAACACTACCCTAACCGCTTTAGGCGCAACAATTATCAGTCCGCTGGCCAGTTTGGCCGAAGGTGGCGTAACCCATTTAGAGAGCGAAGACTTAACCCATCAGGATAAAATAAACGACGATTATGCCCTGCACTTTATGGCCATAGGCGACTGGGGCCGCAACGGCGAGTATGACCAGGCCGAAGTTGCCAAACAAATGGGCCTCTGGGGTGCAGCACACCCTAACGATTTTGTGATTTCTGTGGGCGATAACTTTTACCCTAAAGGCGTGGTGAGCGAACAAGATCCGCTTTGGCATTACTCGTTCGAGAATATTTATACTGCCCATTCGCTGCAATGCGATTGGTTTTCGATACTCGGCAACCACGACTATTTGACCGATCCCGATGCACAGATCCGCTACAGTAAAATAAGCCGTCGCTGGAACATGCCTGCGCGCTATTATACCAAACAGGTATCATTGGGTAAGGATAAAGGCAAGGCCATGTTTATTATGATTGATACCGACCCTATGCTGCACGAAGCTCTGAAACCACAGGTTGATATCCAGATGGCCTGGTTAAAGGATACTTTGAAAAACACCCCTGCCGATGTAAAATGGAAAATAATAGTTGGCCACCACCCCTACTACACCGTTGGCCCGCGTATTAAAAACTATGATACCCTAACAGTACGCAAGGTATTGGCCGATGTGTTTGAACAATACAAGGTAGATGTTTACCTGTCTGGCCACGACCATTCACTGCAACATTTGAAACCCGAAGGTTATACCCACCAGTTTATCTCGGGCGCAGGTTCTGAGCTGACTGATGTTACCGCAGGTATTTCGTATAGCAAATTCGAGGCCTCACAGCATGGCTTTATGTATTTTGCTGTTGATGCCAACCGCTTTAATGTGAGAGCAATCAACAAAGAAGGTGCGGTTATTTACCAAACCGAACTGACTAAGTAAGCTACTGTAAACTAGATATTTTGAATCCTCTGAGGCTATTAGCCCGGGGGATTTTTTAGTTTAAAGACCCGTCCAATTCCATTTAAGCGCATCTTTTTTTAACAAACGGAATACTTTTCAAATCAAAAAATTGTTTTTATTCGTACAACGGTACACCTTAAAGTAATTTAAACCAATGAAATTTTTAAAAAGCAACCTATCAATTGTATTAGCCGCATCATTAATATTTAGCCTCGCAGCCTGCAAAGCAAAGAAAGCAGTAGTAAAACAAGAACCTGCTACCGATACTGTAAAACCAGCCCCAGCACCTGTTACACCAGCTCCGGCACCAGCACCCGCGCCAGAGAAGCAAGAACCAGCCCCGGCACCTCCACAACAGGATTTTCACTTCCCTAACGTGCAGTTTGAGCTTAACTCGGCTGTGTTAAAAACAGACTCATACCAAACGCTTGATCTGGTTGCCGGCTCATTAAAAGCAGCACCAACCACTAAATTAATTTTAAATGGTAACTCATCTGCCGAAGGTTCTGCAGAGCATAACATGTCGCTATCTGTAGATCGTGCTAACGCTGTGAAAGCATACCTGGTAAACGCAGGCGTAAATGGCGCCAACCTAACCACCAAAGGTTACGGCGAAAGTAAACCGATTGCCGATAACACAACCGAAGAAGGCCGCGCGCTAAACCGCCGTGTTGAAATAAAAGTTATTCAATAATAATAACCATAAATAACAGAAAGGGCCTTCAATATTTTATTGAAGGCCTTTTCTGCTATAATACTGTTGTCATTCTGAACGATAGTGAAGAATCTTCTTCGCCCGGCAAATCTGGCTTACATGCTACTGCTGTTCGAAGTCAGAGACATTCGACGATGCCGACAACTGACAACTACTTACAGCGTATACATACCACCGTCGGCCACCAACTCGGCACCCAATACAAAGGTCGAATCATCTGATGCGAAGAACAGCGCTATTTTAGCGATCTCATCTGCACGGCCAAACCTGCCGATTGGCAATTGGCTCAGTATACCTTGACCCATTTGTTCCAGTTGCTCGTTGCTGATATCCAATTTTTCGGCAGTATGCAATGGTGTAACAACCGGGCCGGGGCTGATAGCATTAACCCTGATGCGACGTGGCAATAACTCGGCAGAAAGGTTACGGATCAGTGATAATAAAGCTGCTTTACTTGCTGCATAAACACTTGCACCTGCCATGCCTATGTGGGCGTTGATAGAGGTGTTAAAGATGATAGAACCACCATCATTTACCAGTGGCAACAACTGTTGCAGAGTAAAGTAAGCACCTTTAAAGTTTACGTTCATAATTTCGTCGAACATCTCTTCGCTCATGTCGTCAACAGAGTTAAACTTGCCTAAACCAGCATTGATAAATATAATATCGATGTTAGGGGCAATTGCTTTTACCTGCTCTTGTATTTGTTTTACCTGTGCCATATCGCCTGCGTCAGACACTACACCGTAGGCATTATCACCCAGTTGCGCAACGGCCTCGTTAATTGATTTTTGGTTGCGGCCGGTGATGATCACTTTAGCGCCTTCTGCTATAAATTCCTGAGCGGTAGCGAAGCCAATGCCGCTGTTTCCGCCTGTTATAATTGCTGTTTTACCAGTTAACTTTTTCATATCTTTATGTTTGATACATCAAAGTGACGCATAATTTAACACCCCCACAAGAAGGCACTTTTTAGTGCGAAACGTACTTTTTGGTAGGTTATGGGCCGCTTTTATTTAAAGGGATTCAGCCATTTTTATTATGACAGAAAAAAGACATCAAAACTATCGCTGCGCTATGGAAGCGTCATTAAGCGTAATAAGCGGCAAGTGGAAAATGACCATTTTACAGAAAATTTTGGCCGGCCCCATCCGCTATTCTGACATTAAACACAACATCCCCGACATTACCGAAAAGATGCTCACCCAGCAGCTTCGCGAGCTGGAAGAGGACGGCATTGTAAAACGCAAAGTATATCCCGTAGTACCCCCCAAAGTAGAATACTCATTCACTGATCTGGGCCAGGGGTTAACACCCATCTTCCAATCGCTCGAAGTTTGGGGTGCGCAGTTCTTAACCAACAGCAATGGCGAATTGATTACCCCGGATAGCAGTTGTTATGTGGCGAAGAGCGAGGCTGTGGTTGGGGTTGATGGAAAGTTGGAGCCATCCAGATTATAAACTATCACGTCATTGCGAGGAACGAAGCAATCGCGGACTATACAGAACGGCTCTGCATATCGGGGATTGCTTCGTTCCTCGCAATGACGGTCAAGGTGACGATACCTTCAATACATCAATATCTCTCCTTCTTTTATCACTCTCACGCAATATTTCTTTTCGCCTAAGTTTAATAATTTTCAGCTTGTTGAAAATCAACCTTTTATAAATAATAAAACTTTAAATGTGTAGTTTGGTTATTATTCATTAACATATTTATGTTATACCTTTAAAAAAACAAATACAAGTATTTATGAAGTTTCCAATCATTATACCGGCACTGTTAGTAGTAGCAGGTTTAGCCACAAGCTGCGTAAGCAACAAAAAATACAAAGAACTTAACGACAATTACACCCAATTGCAAAACAGTACCCGCGACTTAAGCGTGAAGTACCAAACCAGCGAGCAGGGCCTTGCCGTTGCCAATAACCGTATTAAAAGTCTGGAAGAGCAAATTGCTTCAGAAAAAGCAAACACAATTGCTTTACAGGATGCCCTTAACAAGTGTTTAAACTCGAGCAGCCAGGGTAACGTAAACATTTCTAAACTGGTTGATGAGATTAACAGTTCTAACAAATACATCCAGCAACTGGTTAATACCAAAAACAAAAGCGACTCACTTAACATGGTGTTAACTAACAACTTAACCCGTTCATTAAGTCAGCAGGAAGTTAAAGACGTTGATGTACAGGTATTAAAAGGCGTAGTTTATATTTCGCTTGCTGATAACATGCTGTACAAATCTGGCAGCTATGAAATCTCTGATAAAGCAGGTGCAACTTTAGCCAAAATTGCTAAAATCATTACCGACTATAACGGCTATGATGTGCTGATTGAAGGTAACACTGATAACATTCCAATCTCTCAGAAAAACATCCGCAACAACTGGGATTTAAGTACGCTAAGAGCATCATCTGTAGTTATGGCCTTACAAACTACCTACAATGTTGACCCTAAACGCTTAACAGCCGGTGGCCGTGGCGAGTATAACCCAATTGCCGATAACAGCACCCCAGATGGTAAAGCTAAAAACAGACGTACCCAAATTATCATCACCCCTAAACTGGATCAGTTTATGGACCTGATTGGTAAAGCGCCTGAAAAACAGGATACAGCTCCAAAACAATAATATTAAATAGCGATGCTATGCAAGAAGGCCTTCCGGATGGAAGGCCTTTTTGTTTTGTATAATTAATTAACTTTGTCATTGCGAGATACGAAGCAATCTCGTAGCTGTTCAGATCGGACATACATGCGACGAGATTGCCACGCTATCGCTCGCAATGACAAATTTTATAAATGTTTATCCGATCTTATCACTCACCCTAAACGTCAAATTAACCCTTTCCTTCATTGGCTTAGATGATTTCGCAATTCGATGCTGCCAGTTTAGCTGAAAATCACCTTTCATTAGCAAATAAGAACCATTCTCTAAAGGGATAGAATACTTAACGGTATGGTCTGCCTTCTTCCTGATATCAAATGTACGCACCTGTCCAAAACTAACCGAGCCTACAAACATATTGCGACCGGGGATATTGTCCATATCATCGTGCCAGCTTACAGAGTCGTTCCCATCACGATAGTAATTAAGTAGTACGGTATTGAATGAGATGCCGGCAGCTGCTTCTACTCTTTGGCGAATCATGAGCAAATCCACCGTCCAGGGCAATGGTATTGCCCCCATGCCTGAGATGGAGTAGTCTGCATCAGGGTCTCCGTACCAGGCGGTAAGCCTGGGCGTAAGTATTTCTTTGCCGTACATCATTACAGAACGCTGCGTCCAGGGAGTTTCTTTGATCAGTTTTTGCAGCAGATCATCACTTTCGGCTTTGGTAAACATACCGGGTTGGTAATCAATTAAACCGGGAAGTAAGGGTTTATTGACTTCGGTGTCACCGAAAATACTGAGCTGATCCATAGGTTGGATAGAGCAAAAAGAATGCCGTGGCATTTTAAATCAAAAACGTCATGCTGAACTTGTTTCAGCACCCCACAGGACAAGCGAATATGCAGCGTTTGCAACCTGTCCTGTGGGATGCCGAAATAAATTCGGTATGACGGTTGAGAGACTTTCCTATTCACTCCTTCTATCATTCACTCCTTCACTCATTAAAAGCTACAGCTTCCTCACATTATATCCCAAGCCAATATTTAATGATATAAAAACAGCGCTCTGGCCTTTATCCGGGCCGTTATCTAAAGAATGGCTATCAACTTTCCAATCGCTGCGGGCGGCATTGATATAATAACCGGCACGGATCCCTATAGGGATGTTACGCTGAATCTCCACACAGTTATCAATCTTCTTGGTTTTCATTTTGATGAGGTAATCGTAGCCTGCACCTAACTCAATTCCAAAATTGCCCTGATATAGCGTTTTACTGTAAGTGCTGGTCAGCAACTCCTGCGAAAAATCTGAAGTGCTTTCCTCACGGCCTTTATCCTGTATTTTTAACATGGCAGCCGAGAAATTTAAGCCCACAAAGGGAAAGAAACGATAATCGGCTGTTTTGGCGATATTGTACCCCGCACGGAAATACAGTTGTCCCTGGCCGTATTTAGCTTTTACATTGTTAACACTTTCTGAACTCGAAAGTGGTGTAATACCTAAACCATCCTCAAAAATCCATTGCTTATGGATATGGCTCATGGATAGATTAATCCAAATATCATTGCCTCCAACAGAAGGGATATTGCTGTTGTTTAAAATACGGTTAACCTGGTCGAGGTTGGTATTACGATAAGTGATTTGTATTTGAGCCGCACCTGCAATATTATTGCTAAACCAGCTTTTGTTATCTGTGTTGGTTTGTGCTTTAGATGTACTTGCCCCAAACAAGGCAGTCCCTAAAATTACGAGGTAGAATAATTTTTTCATAAGTCAGTATTTAGATTATAACTTTAAGTTAAAAAACATATCTCTATAAGAATATTACAAGAGATTTTGTTCTGACTGACTTACGCTTTTATTACACCCGGAGTTTGTAAACCCGGGTGTAAGTTTTATATATTAAGAAGCTTCTGCCACTTCCCCGTCTTTCTTTAACTTCAGAGGGCCGCTATGGTAACCCTCACGTGCTCGCTGTGCTCCCATTTGGTCATAAAGTTCTTCATCATCAGGCTGGAAGGTGGCCAGGCCATCAACGTAGCGATTATACATACAAAAGGCAGCAGCAATCAGCACGGTATCATGGATCTCAATATCTGTTGCGCCTTGCTCACGCGCCTGGGCTACATCAGCTTCAGTTACATTTTTACCACCGCTTTGTACTTTGGCAGCTATACGTAAAAGGGCTTTCAGTTTATCACTAACGGGTGCAGTTTCCATATCTGCAACCACCTGTTTAACGGTTTGGCCATCGTTACCTAACTGGTGTTTGGCTATAGCGCCATGTATGGTTGAGCAATATTTGCAGTTGTTTAAGCTGGATACGTAAGTGGCAATCAGCTCGCGTTCGCCGGCGCTTAGAGTTGGATGTGGGTTATGCAGCAGGGTTTGGGCTAACAGGTTAAGCGGACCAGCCGTCTCAGGCCTGAACATAAATAAGCTTCTTATCCCCGGCGAACCCGCCGGTAAATTAATGTGTGGCATAATGATTCTATAATTGGTTAAATGGTATGTCAATATCCAAATAAAATCAGAAAATCACAACTCAAAGCTATAACCAAAGGTGATATTATGCTACCAATTGCAGGTATAATTTTTCCAATGTGGCGGCTGCATCGATACACAAACCGGGGTGTACTTTCGATGCCTGCACAACCGTACTGCGGGTAGCGGTAATCCACCGGAAACGTGAGGGTATATCCAGTGTTGCAATCGGCCCGCCAGCTTTGCTACCGAGGCAGATCTGTGTTAAGGCGTTCAGATTAGCGCTCAGAGTTTCGAGATCAAGGTCGGCACAAAAAGCAAGCAGGCGATCTTCGTTCACAATAAATTTGATCCCCAAAAACTGTTGTCGTTTGCAATATAAAATAACACCAACGTTTAAAAACTCCTCGCGCTCCACCCTGGGTACAACGCGTATAACGGCGTACTCAAATAAGTGATTCTCGGGCATTTTGGGCTTCTTTTACAAAAATGTCAGACGAGGCAATTCTCGTAGTTAAAAACTCGTAGTATACATTACGGATGGCATCCGGGGTTTCATCTTCAAAACCGGCACTCAGCCATTCATCAGGGATCAGATCAACTATTTTACGGATATGATCTGGCGTTAATATCGCTTTATATTCAGCATCAACTGCCTCCAGTTCGCTTGCACGGGGCAGTAATACATGGTCTTTCACATTTACGAAAGGCCGTTTGGCCTGCTCCTGCCAGTTATGCCAGGAGTGGTGGAAATATAACGAGGCACCATGATCTATCAGCCACAACTCTTTATGCCATATCAGCATATTGGTATTGCGTGGGGTACGGTCAACATTAGTCAGCAGGCAATCCAGCCAAACAATTTGTGATGATAATTTGGAATCGAGCGCCGTAACCACCGGATCGAACGTAATAGCTCCAGACAGGTAATGGATCGCCAGGTTTAAACCTACACTGGCTTTTAGTAAGTCCTGAATTTCTTCATCGGGTTCGGTACGGCCAAAGGCAGTATCCAGGTTGGCAAACACAATTTCGGGGATCTTGAAACCCAGCAAGCGGGCAATTTCACCGCCTATCAGTTCGGCGATAAGCGCTTTTACGCCCTGCCCTGCACCACGAAATTTCAGTACGTATAGAAACTCATCGTCAGCCTCGGCAATAGCAGGCAGCGAGCCGCCTTCGCGCAGGGGCGTTACATAACGGATAACGTTAACAGTACGTATCTGAGGTTGAAAATCGCTCACAGGATTATTTCTTAAATGATTTTGAAATCACCGCACGAAAATAAGTGGTTTTGCCCGAACAAATAAATTACGATTACGATTTCTTTCCCTGGCTCTGGCCCTTAACGCCACCACTCCGGTTGCCTTGCGGCTTCCTGTTATTGCGGCCGCCTCTGCGTTTGTTATTATCAAACTGCGGCTTTTGCTCGGGTATAGCGCCAATATCGGCTGGCAAGGTAATCTCTTCTATCTTTTTATCAATCAGCGATTGAATGTTAGTTAAACGGCGCTCATCATGCTTGTTAACCAATGTAACAGCTGTACCCGTAGTTGCAGCACGTGCTGTACGGCCAATGCGGTGGATATAATCTTCAGGGTCGCCCGGCACATCATAGTTAATTACCAGGTCAATTCCCTCTACATCAATACCTCGCGATAAAGCATCTGTGCCAATAACAACCGGCAACTGTCGGTTTTTAAAGCTTAATAACACCTCTTCCCGTTCGCCCTGGTTCATGTCAGAGTGGAAAGGTTCGGCATTAATTTGTGCATGCTTTAAATCTTTAGCCAAAGCTTTAACTTTCTCTTTGGTTGATGCAAATATGATGGTGCTGGTATATAAACCGCTTCTTAGTAAAACCTCAATCAGCTTGGTTTTTTGTGCATCGTGTACACGGTAAATCTGCTGACTAATCCCTACTGCAGGCTGTGAAAGTGCAATATTGATCTGCTCGGGATTTTTCAGTATAGAGCGCGCCAGTGTGCGAATCTTACCCGGCATGGTGGCCGAAAACAAGAGCGTTTGGCGATCTGTTGGCAGGTAGGTGATAATGCGCATAATGTCCTGAAAGAAACCCATGTCGAGCATGCGGTCGGCTTCGTCCAGTACAAAATGTTTAAGCTGGTCAAGTTTTAAAGCACCCGAAGTAAGGAAAGCAATAAGCCTGCCCGGAGTAGCAATTACAATATCAACTTTATTCTGGATGCCGCGTTTTTGCTGTTCATAAGCAATGCCATCACCACCGCCAAATACGGCCAGCGAGCTTACTTCTGTAAAGTAAGCCAAACCTTCAACCTGCTGATCTATCTGCTGTACCAACTCGCGCGTTGGCCCTAATATTAAAGTACTGATCTGATGGCCAGATCCCGAATTGCTGATGTCATTTAAAACCGGTAACAGGTATGATGCCGTTTTACCGGTACCTGTTTGCGCACAGGCTATAATGTCTTTACCTGATAGAATAACAGGTATTGCCTGTGCTTGTATGGCCGTAGGCGTATTGTATCCCATACTTTGGATACCTTCTGCCAACTGCTCGTTAAAATTAAAGTCCTTAAAAGTCACTTGTTGTGTATATCAATAAAAAGCACAAGTTAAGGAATAATGTTGTGGTTATTAGTATTGTGAGTAAAGATGACCTGTAATGTCTGTTTATTATCGGGGTAACCGTACGAGCTTACACCAGCAGTGCCGAAATCCTATTCTGCAAAACTTCCATATCAAAAGGCTTAGCCAAAAAATCATTAGCACCGGCATCAAAGGCAGACTGGCGTACGTTATGCCCTGCCGAAATAATGATAACCGGAATATTTTGGGTTGAAGCCTGCCTTTTTAACTGTTTGCATACCACTAAGCCATTATGGCCAGCCATGGCAATATCCAGTATTACCAGGTCGGGTTGTGCTTTTACCGATTCCATAACCGAAGTACCATCATATACATGCATCACCTCATAGCCTGCATAATTAAGTATGCTCGAAATTGATTCAACAATGGCTACGTCATCGTCTGCTACTAATATCGTTTTATGCCGTAATTCCATAAGTTTCAGCTCAGTAAATAATTAAAAGGTTATGTTAATTTAACGTATACTATTTATGCCGTAGTATGCCGTTTAAGCCGATATTTTAATAAAATATCTGTTACGTAACAGGGGTTTTCCTATAGGTTATTGTATTGGTTTATAATGGGGCCTTGTTTACCAACATTTACAATATACGTAAGGTTTTGCAGAATTGGCAAAAAAAGCGATTAATTGACAATATAAGGAAGCTCTATACGCTGATAAGCCGGATTTTGCAATTGTGTTTTTAATTTTTTAAAAGTTTGCATTGGCCCCTCGGCAGCAAATAAATTAATTAGCCAGGCCGGTACGTCGCCACCGGGGTCGAGCGCCAGGGTATATTCTATATCAAGCTTATCTTTACCTATAGGTGTAATAATCCACTTACCGACAGACTGTTTTACACGCACAATACCATCTTTCTCGGGTATGTAATCGCCCAGGCAGGGCGCATCTATGGTTACAACTTTGGTTTGCGGGTTTTGCTTCACCATTATATGGCATATAAAATCGCGGTTATGCACTGGCCAGGGCACTTGTACCTCAGAATAATAATAAAGTTCTGATGGTGAAACCTGTTTTAAAACCGTAGCCGATTTGGTATGGTAAGCCCAGGTTACACTGTTTTTAATATCCATTATCACAGCAACGAACTGCGATGCGTTTGCCGAAACCTGGCAGTTTACCTTAACTGCCTTAAAATTAGAATTACTTACCGCACGGGTATATACTTTGATACCTTCGTCTTCGGTTTTTAATTTCCAGTTTTCTTGTGCGTATGTAGTGCCTGCAAAAAATATAATGCAGGTTAGGGTTAACAATAACTTATTCATTAATCAATAGCTCAGATCGGGGTATTATATTACAAAGTAACAAATCTGAGACGAAGGATAAGTCTACTCTCCTTTTTTTGACGTTGCAACGATAATAATACCCCCAATAAGCAGTATCCCACCAACATAAGGAGGCCACACTACTGTTTTCTGTTTATCGGCCGAAACCTGGAGCGGGCCTGCATCAATTATTTTCTCTTTTTTGGTATAAGTGAAGCCGGTCCAGATCAGCATTACAGCGCCAAGAATAATTAATACAAAACCTATTATCTTTTTCATACCACATAAAGCATAATATGGCTGAAATGTTTGCGCTTTTGTCTGAAGTTAAAATTATGTTAATTAAGAAACCACAAATCGTTAAAGTATAAATATTTTAATAAAATATCATTTAAGTTAAACATTTGATTGCTTATATTCGTAAAAGCTATGAAAATAGTACCTAAACTAAATTTTAATACGTTCTATGAAAAACGATTTATCTTCTTTGCTGAAACCGGGCCATACTTTTGCTGATCGTGGTGCCTACTATGAATTCCCCATCCTGAATGTTTCTGAATCCTTACACGCCAACGCTTATTATTTCGGTAATAAAGAGTGGAGCGATGAATATCTAAAATATTGCCATCGCGAACCCACACTTGTCGACAGATGGCAAAAAGCCGCAGGCGACTGGAGTGATAAAACAGTAATTGATATTGGTTGCGGCCCCGGCAACATATTTGCCAACTTCGAAAAAAAGCCAAAAGTATTAATAGGTATAGATGTAGCCCCTGAATCATTAAAGAATGCTGCGAATCAAGGGTATACTGCTGTTTTGGCAGATGCCAACCACTTGCCATTTGAATCGGGCGTTGCGGATATTGTAACCCTTAACGCTGCACTGCACCATACCGATAATATGGGATCTGTACTAAAAGAAGCTGCAAGACTGGTAAAACCGGGAGGACTACTGATAACCGACCACGACCCACAACAAAGCGCCTGGGATTATAAAGGAATAGCTAAATTATTATGGAATGCGCGTACATGGTATTATCGCCTTATTGGGCATAGTTTTCATAAAACGAGCGAACAACAAAAATGGGGACTGGCATGTGAAACACACCATAAAGCAGGTGATGGCGTAACCAAATACTTATTTGATAGTATACTGAAACCGATGGGGTTCGAAGTAAATGTGTACCCGCATAATCACGATCTGGGAGCCGAAATATTTGAAGGTAAACAAGGCAAAGCCGGCTTAAAATACCGTATGGGCAACCTGCTTTCGGGCCGTAACCCATCAGCCTCTACAAGTGCTTTAACACTGATGTGTGTGGCGAGGAGAGCTGTTTAGCTTTAGTTGAATTGTGAGTGGTTGATTGAGTTAAGTAGTTGTTTCTTTCGGGAATAATTTACTGTAGAAAAAAACTTAATCAACTCAATCAACCATAAACTAATCAACCTATATTTAACTTCGATTATAAACCAATCTAACCATGAAGTCTTTACGAAGTTATTTATTACTGCTTACCCTGCTTATAGGTTTTGCGGCAACGGCCCAGCAAACCACACAAGTTAAAATTGCCAATGGCACCTTAGAAGGCATAGTTGTGCCATCCACCGATATCCGTTCATTTAAAGGGATCCCATTTGCACAGCCACCCGTTGGCGATTTGCGCTGGAAAGAACCGCAGCCTGTAAAAAACTGGGCCGGCGTTCGCCCGGCTAAATATTTTGGCCCCCGGGCTATGCAAAAACCAGTTTTTGGCGATATGGGTTTTCGTTCTAATGGCATGAGCGAAGATTGCCTTTATCTCAACGTATGGACGCCTGCTAAATCTGCCAATGCAAGCCTGCCTGTTCTGGTATATTTTTATGGCGGTGGCCTTGTGGCCGGCGATGGCTCTGAGCCCCGTTATGATGGCGAAAGCTTAGCCAAAAAAGGCATAGTAACTGTTACCGTAAACTATCGCTTAGGTATTTTCGGTTTCTTTTCGCACCCAGAACTTACTAAAGAATCACCTCACCAATCGTCGGGCAACTATGGTTATCTTGATCAGCATGCGGCATTGGTTTGGGTTCAGCAAAACATTGCGGCCTTTGGCGGCGACCCTAAACGGGTAACCATAGCAGGCGAATCTGCAGGCTCAATTTCTGTATGTGCACAAATGGCTTCGCCACTATCAAAAGACCTGATTGCAGGTGCTATAGGCGAAAGCGGCGCACCAATTAACCCAACATTATTCCCGATCCCTTTGGCTGATGGCGAAGGTAATGGTTCTAAATTTATGGCTGCTGTTAATGCCAGCTCATTAGCCGATCTGCGTGCCATCCCTGCTGCGCAATTACTGGATGATGCCTATAAACCTGGTATGCCGCCAAACTCGACTGTGGTAGATGGTTATTTTTTACCTAAAAGGCCTATAGATATATTTAATGCCGGCGAACAAGCCCATGTACCGTTATTGGTGGGATGGAACTCGGCAGAAGTACCTTACCAGGCTTTATTAGGCGGACAAGCACCTACGCCCGAAAATTATAAAAATGCAGTAAAAAATATTGCAAGTGACCATGCCGATGAAATATTGAAACTTTATCCGGGAGATACTGAAGCGCAGGTTATTAAATCGGCCACAGAATTGGCCAGTGATCGCTTCATTGCCTACAGCACCTGGAAATGGTCAGATCTGCAGGTTAAAACTGGTGGTAGTCCGGTTTACAGATATTTGTTTTCACGCAACCGCCCGGCCATGACAGCCAAAATGGGTAACGCAACAGCCGGTTTAGCCGGAGGCGTAATTAAGGGAAATGACGCTGCCCCTAAACCCAAACCGGTAGCTTACGATGGTGCTGCACATGCCTCAGAAATTGAATATGCACTCGGTAACCTGGCAACAAACACCGTTTACGCCTGGACACCGGAAGACTATAAAGTATCTGAAACCATGGAGAACTACTTTGCCAATTTCATCAAAAAAGCCAATCCCAATGGCTCGGGTTTGCCGAAATGGGCACCTAACACAGTTGGCAGCAAAGTACAATACATCAACATTAACGTAACCACCAAACTGGAACCGGATAATACGCGGGAGCGATATTTGTTTTTGGATAAAATGTATAATAAGTAATAAAGAAGGCCTCGATTGAGGCCTTTCTTATTTATACAATACGATCGTCATTGCGAGGAACGAAGCAATCCCCGACCTACAGAGTCGTTGCCTAAATAATGCAGAACCCGTTCATTAGCAGGATAAGGAAGCTATAGGGAAATTCATATTGCAAATCATCACGACTCTGGCGCAACCTGGGGCGCTTTCTTCGCGCTTAGCGTTGTACCGGCACTGGCAATAATAATTAATGCAATGGCCAGCCATTCGTAAAACGACAGATACTCGTGCAGAAAAATCAGACCCGAAAGTGCAGCCACGGCAGGTTCGAGGCTCATTAGGATACTGAAAGTCTTTGCAGGGATTTTCCTCAGTGCATTTATTTCTAACGTAAAAGGGATAGCGCTCGAAAGCAAGGCCAGTGCCACGCCAGATAGTAACATCCAGGGTTTTAGGTGAGTTATGATCCCATCGCCAATGGCTGCTGGTACCACAATTGCCGAAGCGAAGATCATACCGATGGTAACTGCAGTGCGGCCATCCATCATTTTAGAGATCCGACCGCCCAATACGATGTATGCCGCCCAAAAGCCACCTGCAAGCAGGGCCAGCAACATGCCGACGATGTTTAAACCATTGTTACTCCAGGGCGCAATAAGCGCGATGCCCGCAGCAGCAAGTATCACCCATAAAAAATCTATCTTTTGTTTAGATTTGGTTAGTGCCAATACCAAAGGGCCAACAAACTCGAGCGCAACGCCCAATGCAAGCGGAATGCGCGAAATAGCCATGTAAAAAATAATATTCATCGAACCCAAAGCTATACCATACAGGGCAGCGGCTTTCCACTGTGCTTTGGTAATGCTTCGTAGGTTTGGCCGGTTAACCAGTAGCAAGATTACTGCCGATAAACCAATCCGTAACGAAGACGTAGATATAGCACCCAGTAGCGGAAATATCCCTTTGGCAATAGCCGCACCACCCTGTACACTGATGATAGATAACAGCACCGCAGGTACCGGTGGGATCTCAATTCGTTTTTTAGTCTCCATTTATGTTTATCGGACTGCAAACATAAATGAATTTGCACTGAGAGGTATTGAAAAAAGCAATTCAGATTTTTAATCTTCCGAAACCTTTTTCTTATAAATCCCCCAAACATAAAAAGGCACACCAGCCATCAGCAGTATAAAGCCGTAGAAAACAGAACTTTGCCCGGCACCTGCAATTTCCCATAGGGTGTAAACAAAAGCAAGCATACCTAAAACAATAGCCGGTACCCATCCCCTGCTTTGCAGGGATTTTTTTTCGAGCCGGATGAGGATGTATGACGTTACCGAAAACAGGTAAGGTACCAGCATGGTAAACACTGACAGGAGCAACAGAAACCTGAATTGTTCTACCAGTGCCTTAGTATAGTTCATACTCATAAATAGGGAGATAATGATCCCGCTGATGATCATACCTACATAAGGCACACCTTTACTATTCAGTCGTGTAAAGATGGCCGGGAAAAGCTTATCCTTAGCAATAGCGAAAGGCACCTGGCCTTGTACCAGTGTCCAGCCATTAAGTGCACCAAAGGCGGCTATGGCAACACCTGCGCTTACCCAGTAGCGTGCACTTGGCCCAAACATAATAACCGCTGCATCAGCAAATGGGGTAACCGAGTGTTGAAGTGCTTTATTGGGGATAATACCCATCACACTTATGCTGCCCAAAACATAAACCAGTGTAGCAATCAATAAGCCCAGCATGGTAGCCCGCGAGATAGTTTTACCCGGATCGGCCACACTGCCGGATGGTATAGTTGCAGATTCGATACCGATGTACGAGAACATCGTCATAGTAGCAGTTGCTGTTATAGCTCCCCAAACAGATGTGTTTGTATTGTTAAAGGGATGAAAGTTTTCGGCTCTGATAAAAAACAAGCCGCCAATGGCGATAACCAGCAAAGGCAACAATTTTAAAATGGTAGTAGCCAGCTGTACTTTGCCCGATGTTGCCACACCGCGCGTATTTACCCAGGTAAGTAACCATATAGCACATAAACCGGTAAGCACTGCTGCCAGTGTATTGGTTGCCAATGCCGGAAAAAACGTACTTAGCGCACTTACAAATGAGATTGTGATAGCCGCATTGGCACATGATGTAGCGAGGTAATATCCCCAGGCTACTAAAAAGGCGGCAAAATCGCCCAGACCATGGCGTGTATAAGCATAAGGGCCACCAGTGCCTTGCGGAAGTAACTTGCTGAGGTTACTAAATACCCTCGCCAAAAAGAATGATCCGATAGCAGAAAACACCCAACCCAGCAAGCTCACGCTGCCGAATGATGCCATCGCCGCAGGCATTAAAAACACCCCAGCGCCTATCATATTGCCCACCACCAGCGAGGTGCTGGACCATAGGCCTAATTTCTTTTTGTCTGCTTCTGCCATGCTAAATTTAAATGCTTTAGGAGGGTGATAAAGATAGGCGATTAGGATGATACCTTGTAATGATATGCTTAAATCATCTTCTCTACATCTCCCAATTCCACACTAACCCTATCTCCTACCTTCAAGGCTTCCACTCTCTTTACGCGGTGTAATCGTTGGTCGAGCAAAACCGTCATCCAATCGCCGTCGGTACTGATAACTTGTCCAAAAAGTTTTATTGATTCATTCTCTGTCAACCCAAAAACATGGGCTGGCGTACCTGCTTTTAGAATTCTTCCCTTATCGATAGATAATATCCTGCTGGTTAAATGATAAACCTCGGCAATATCATGGCTTACCAATAACGCGCTGAACTTATATTCATCATGCAATTGCAGAAGTTCTTGTTGCAGTTGTACCCGGTTTTCATTATCCAGGGCAGATAATGGTTCGTCTAACAATAATAATGAAGGCTTTCTAATCAATGCACGTGCTAACGCAGTGCGTTGCTTTTGCCCGCCGGATAATGTTTCGGGTTTATGATTAGCGAAAGTGCTTAGCCCGGTTAAATTAAGCAAGTGGCTGATTAATGCTTCATCCGCATTTTTACCGGCAGCGTACCGCAGGTTTTGCCTTACAGTCATATTGGGGAACAAAGCGTAATCCTGAAAAACGAAGCCAATATTGCGTTGCTGTGGAGGCATACTGATCTTTTTTGAAGTATCCAACCACACCTCACCATTCACCTCGATGAAACCATCTTCGGGATGAATAAGCCCGGCAATAATTTTCAGCAAAGTGGTTTTCCCTGCCCCTGATGGCCCGTATAGCGCAGTTATATTTTGTAGCGGTAATTCGGCATCAAATATCAGGTTGGATGCACCGTCGGCCATGTTCAGTTTTTTGCGGATGCGGATCCTGATCATAGCGCCAAACGGTTTTTGATTAAACGTTTATTGATGATGTAAACCAACAGCAAAATGCAAAAGGAAATAACCAGCAACACGGCCGAGTAAACATGTGCTGCATGGAAATTCAATGCTTCGGCCTCATTATAAATAGCGATTGAAGCCACTTTTGTAACGCCGGGGAGGCTGCCGCCAATCATCAGCACTAAACCAAACTCGCCCAGGGTATGTGCAAATGTGAGTACAATACCGGTAAGCAATGCCGGGCGGATATTAGGCAGTAAAACTTTAAAAAAGGTATCCGTTTTTGATCGGCCCAAAGTCCAGGAGGCTTGCTGCAGGCTTTCGGGCAAGGCTTCTAAACCACCCTGTATCGGGTGAACCATAAATGGTAAACTGTAAATTATCGACCCGATCACCAACCCAGGGAAAGTAAATACCAACCGCACATTGAACCACGATTGTAGCAAGGCACCAAAGCCATGTGCCGGACTTAAGGCCAATAACAAATAAAAACCCAATACGGATGGCGGCAACACCAAAGGCAGGCTGATCAATGCTTCGGCAATTGATTTGAGTTTCCACCTGCTTTGTGCCAGTAAGGCAGCCAAAGGCAAACCAATAATTAGCAGGCAAACCGTAGTTATTGATGCCAGTTTAAAGGTAAGCCAAAGCGGTTGCAGATCAATCTCCATTATTTATAACCGTAGGCTTTTAAGATCTTCTTAGCTTTTGAACCGAATAAAAAAGTATAGAATTTTTGTGCTTCTTTCAGATTTTCACCTGATGATGCCTTCAATATTACTACCCCTTGCGCAATGGGTTGATAAAGCTTTTCGTTTACTGCTACCCACTTGCCTTTATCCTTCTGCTCAGGATCGAGCACAATAGATTTTGCCGTAAAAGCCACTTCTGTAGCCCCACTTAGCAGGTATTGGTTCACCTGGGCAATGCTCTCGCCATAAACTATTTTATCTTTAAGCTGCTCGGCTAGTTTCAGTTTGCCGAGGGCTTGCATAGTGGCTTCGCCATAAGGTGCCAGTGATGGGTTGGCTACTGCTATTTTATGAAAAACAGGCTGGGTTAAATCTGATGGCTGGCTCAGTTTAGCATCCTTATTGAGCGTCCACATAATCAATTGTCCATAAGCATAAATGCGCGGCTGATCGAGTGTCAGGGTCTTATCGGCCAGTTCTTGCGGGTATTTCATGTCGGCAGAAAGAAACACATCAAAAGGTGCGCCTTGCTCTATCTGTGTAGTTAATTTACCCGATGCACCTACAATTAAGTCGGCATCAACATTGGTCTCTTTTTTAAATTCTTCGGCCAGTTTTTTGGCTACATATTGCGCGTTGGCAGCTACGGCAATACGTAATTTGTGTGGCTGCGCGTAAGTTGAAAGACTAACGAACAAGCAGGTAATTAAAAGTAATATTTTGATTCTTGGCATTTATTGCAAAGTAATATTTTTTTATGCTGTTAACAATCATTCCGGCAATCCGTTTTTCATTAGGGAGGGTGGGGTTATATATGAATCGTCAGTGGATGTTCTTTTTCTTTTCTCTCAAAAGAAAAATGAACCAAAAAGAAAAGTCGCAGCCGGGCCTTGTTGCTATGAACTACCTGTGCTTTAGCAATACCTGTGGTTGCCGCAACATTGCCAATGCTGCATGAGTAAAAGGTTATGTTAGGATTGTAGTTGGGTCGGGGCAATCTAAAACTTTTCGTGTGGTGGCTCTGACGCAAAAGCGTGGCCGTGAAGTGGACTTGTGCGGTGGAGCTTTTTTGCGTCTTGATCTTTCGGTTACTTTTGGATCAAGCCAAAAGTAACAGCCTACCCGCGGCGATTGAGCGGGACTGACGTTGATAAAGCACAACACATTCATAATAGCTTCTGCGATATTAAAGGAAGTGCTGATCGATCTGAGATTGCTTCGTTCCTCGCAATGACGATAAAGTTAATTAATGCTTATTTTGTTTCCTGAATTTCGCTCTTACGCTAAAACAACGTACTGATTAATAGCTATAAAGCCAACGATTATAAAAGCCAGTATGGCTAACATTAAATAAATATGATCGACTGTAAATTTACCGTTGGCCTTTTGTTCGATGGAGAATGATCGCATAATTCTTTGCTGAGGCTTAGACGTTCGGAATTGCATTTAGTGATAGATTGATACCGCAAATTTAAGAATGCAGCCACTAAAAGCATACCGTGTTTTAACGGTATAGCCACGCTTTTTAAACGGGATACCCCCAGCCCCCTAAAGGGGAGCAAAGAACTTTTCTCAGTTATTTGTCATCTGAGCGATGACAAATAATGACAAATTATTAGCCCTCCCCTTCAGGGGGATAGCATGTACCCACATCTTTTAACCTGGTACAATTTATACCCCTTATTACTGCTAGAAGTGGTAGCACTGTCATTGCATTCCCCTAAATTAGAGGAACACCACAGTCATCGCAACTTCCCAAAACGTTAATAAGGGGTAGAAATTTAGGCTGAGCGAACTATATTCTTTAGGTAAGAGTTGGGTGGGGTTTTTACTTATTAACTTCTACCGCCATTAAATCAAACCCTTCATAATTCTTCTTCTCCAGGGCATAATCTATCGGGCTTTTGCCTGTCGCGTCTTTGAGTTGCGGGTCTGCACCGTGGGTTAATAAAAGCTTTATCAGCTCATTATGGCCAAACATTGCTGCAAAAGTTAATGCAGTATTACCATTGCCGTTTGTGGCAGCAACGTTAGCACCATGTTCTAAAAGTAATTTGGCGGTTTCGGTATAACCTTTAAAGCATACACCCATTAGCGCGGTATTGCCCATGCCATCTTTTAGTTCGGTATCAGCACCGGCTTCGAGCAAGGCTTTTACGGCATCGAGGTTATTATAGTAGGTTGCAACAATCAAAGGGGTTGAGCCACGGCCGTCCTTCACATTAGCATCGCTAGTTTGGAGGGCAGTTTTTAATTCTTTAATATTATTGGTACGGGCTGCTTCAAAGATATCCATAGTATTTTTCGGTTTTGATGATAAGCAAAGTTAAAGGACTAACTGATTAAACGTCATCGATTTAATTTATGGGCTATCAATGACATGAATAACACACCCGAAAACCATAAATGGGTATATTTGTTGGCAAGCTTATATACATATAATGGAAATACTGCTGTTTGGAATTACGCGCGACATTGCCGGTAAAGCGAAACTCACCATACCCACGGGCGAAGATTTGCAAACGGTAGGCGATTTAAGGATTTGGCTGGGGCAACAATATCCGGCTATGGCTGCTTTAAATTCATTGGCTGTGGCAGTTGATAGCGAGTATGCCGATGATAATACGTTTATCAACAGCGTTAGCGAAATAGCCCTTATTCCACCAGTTAGCGGAGGTTAATTAATATGCTGATCCGTATAGTTGAACATATTGATTTAAGCGAAGCCCCTGCTTATTTAGGCAGTGAGGAAACCGGTGCTATCAACCTGTTTGTAGGCATGGTACGAAACCACAGCAAGGGTAAAAAGGTACTTCATCTCGATTTTGAGGCTTATGAACCGATGGCTTTAAAGGAGATGGAAAAGCTGGGCTTACAGGCGAAAGAGCAATGGCCGCTTTACGAGGTGGCAATTATTCATGCTGTTGGTCATAAATTGCCGGGACAACCAGTGGTGATTATTGGTGTATCATCTGCCCATCGCGATGCTTCTTTCGAGGCATGCCATTGGCTGATTGATGAGCTGAAACGTACTGTGCCCATCTGGAAAAAAGAATTTTACGAAGACAATAGCGTTTGGGTTAATGCCCATCCATAATAAATGAAAGAAAGCTTATTAGTTGATCAGCATGGCCGCCGTTTAAATTACCTGCGGCTTTCGGTTACAGACCGGTGTAACTTCAGGTGCTATTACTGCATGCCCGAAGAAGGGATTAACTTTGCCCCGCGTAAGGAGCTGCTTTCTTTCGAGGAGATGTACCAGCTATCCAACGTTTTTGTTGGTTTGGGCATCGACAAGATCCGCATTACCGGCGGTGAGCCCTTTGTGCGTAACGGTATTATCCCTTTTTTATATAAACTGAGCGAGCTCGATGGCTTAAAGGAAATTGTAGTTACCTCTAACGGTACACTTTCAGCCAAACACCAATCTGCATTAAAAGAAATGGGTATCCGGAAGATCAATATCAGCCTTGATTCGCTGGATGCAGAACGTTTTCATCGCATTACCCGCCGGGATAGTTTCGATACCGTTTATAATGGCATTTTAGGATTATTGGATGATGGCTTCGAAATTAAACTCAACTGCGTTATAGCTGACAATAAGAACATCGAAGATATTATCCCTTTTATTGAGTTGACTAAAAATCATCCCCTATCCGTACGCTTCCTGGAAGAAATGCCTTTTAACGGAAGTGCTATTTCCGGCTATTCGGGTTGGGATTATCAACGGATTTACCAACACATCAGCCAACATTACACTGATATTAATAGGATAATCAGCGATGATAATTCTACCTCGGTTAACTATAAGATACCGGGATATGCAGGTGGCTTTGGTATTATCCCATCATTCAGCCGTACATTCTGCGGCACTTGTAACCGTGTTCGCTTATCAGCTACCGGCGAATTGAGGACTTGTCTTTATGGGCCACCCGTAGCCAACTTGCGCGATACATTGCGTAGTGGCGCCACAGGCGAAGGTTTACAGCAAATACTATTAAATGCAGTTGCTAAACGCGAGAAAGATGGCTTTGCGGCAGAAGCATTAAGCAACGGATCTATACACACCTCCATGTCGGTTTTGGGGGGATAAAAAATCATCAACTAATGAGTACTGAAAACAGATACAACCGGCAAACACAGTTGGCTAACTTTGGTCAGCAGGCGCAGGATAAGCTGAAACAAGCCAAGGTTTTGGTGATTGGTGCCGGAGGGCTTGGCGTACCTGTACTGCAATATCTTACAGGAATGGGTGTGGGCACCATCGGTGTAATGGATGGCGATATAATCAGCCTCAATAATCTGCATCGCCAGGTTTTATATGCCGAACAGGAAATTGGCAGATTGAAAGCCGAGGTAGCTGTAACCAAACTGAGCAGGTTAAACTCCGAAGTTCAATTTAAATCCTACACTCATTTTTTAAATACAACAAACGCCTTACAGATCATTAAGGAGTATGATCTGGTGATTGATGCCAGCGACAACTTCGGCACACGATATTTGGTTAATGATGCCTGTGTGATCTTGAATAAACCTTACATCTACGGTGCCGTACAGCAAATGGAAGGGCATGTAAGCGTATTTAATTACCAGGGCGGCCCAACTTACCGTTGCCTGTACCCTACACCGCCTTCGGCTAATGAAATACCAGATTGTAATACGGCCGGGGTATTAGGCATAACGCCGGGCATTGTGGGTTGCCAGCAGGCTTTACAGGCTGTTAAAATAATTACAGGTGTGGGCGAAATTTTATCGGGTTACCTGCAGATCTTCGACTTTGAGCGAAACGATCAGTATAAGATCAAACTTAAAGCCAACCCCGAATATCAAAATATTAAGCAATTGCAAAAAGATTATGATACACCATCTGCCCCGGCAGGCGGCAAATTAGAAATAGAAGAGCTTTACCAATGGTATACCGATGCCAAGCCGTTTTACCTGGTTGATGTTCGTGAACTAAAAGAGTTTAATGAAGAGCATCTGGAGGGCTCACACCATTTCCCCTTATCAACTTTAGCTGAACATTTGGATGAACTCCCCCAAAACATCCCCTTAGTGACTATCTGCCAGATTGGTGGCCGAAGTGCCAAAGCAGCCACTATCATTACCGATGCCTTGCCCAACAGCACAGTCTATAATGTAGTTGGTGGCCTGGAAACCTGGTTTGATGAGGTGGGCGAACAATTTGTGATCTATCCAAAACAAAACGCCTGATGATTTCTGTAGAAGAAGCATTACAATTGGTACGCGCACAGATTCGCGATTATGGGACGGAAGAAGTTGAACTGCTCCAATCAACCGGTCACATATTGGCACAGGATATTGTGGCCGACAGGGCTTACCCCCCTTTCAACCGCGTAACCATGGATGGAATTGCTATTAACAGCAAAGCCTTTTCGGCAGGGAGGCGATCATTTAAAATTGAGGGCGTACAGGCAGCCGGTCAACCGCAGCAAACTTTAGTTGATACAGATAATTGCCTCGAAGTAATGACCGGCGCTATGCTACCTTTAGGCACGGATGTAGTTATTCCGTATGAACAATGTGAGATTGTTGATGGTGTTGCCACAGTTAATATCGAAGAAGTCAGCACACTGCAAAACGTACATTTAGAAGGTACAGACAGCAAACAAGGTGATATACTTGTACAATCAGGCCACAAAATTACACCGGCTATTGTTGGCTTAATTGCAGCATCAGGATTAAGCAAAATATTGGTTAAACGCCTGCCTAAAGTTGCAGTATGTGCTACTGGTGACGAGCTGGTGGAGGTAGATGAACAGCCGCTCCCCCATCAAATCAGGCAATCCAATAGCTATATGCTGATTGCGGCCTTACATGCCGAAGGCATCCATGCACAACGTTACCATCTGCGCGATGATCCGCAGGTAATGCTCGAAGAGTTAACTACCATTACCAATTACTATGATGTGGTGCTGTTATCAGGCGCAGTATCAAAAGGCAAGTTTGATCATCTGCCAAACGTACTAAACCGCTTAAAAATGGAAGCTATTTTCCACGGTATTGCACAACGACCGGGTAAACCTTTTTTGTTTGGTAAACTGCCTAATGAAGTTTTAATCTTCGGTTTCCCGGGTAACCCTGCATCAACATTTGTGTGTTATCAGCTTTATTTTAAAGCTTGGTTGTATCAATCATTAGGCATTTCGTTGCCGGTTATGAAAGCATTTTTAAGCAGGCCTTTTAGCTTTAAGCCTAACTTAACCTTGCACGCACTGGTAACAATAACTTACAATGAAGGTAAATTGATTGCTACTCCTATTGAAACGTCAACTTCGGGCGATATGGTGAATTTAGCCCTGGCTCAAGGCATTTTAAGTTTACCTGCGGATAGAAATGAGTTTACTACAGATGAAGCTTTTGATTTGCAGGTAGTTTAAACTTTACGATCCTTCTGGTGTTCTATTTTTGTCATTCTGAACGTAGTGAAAAATCCTCTTTGCCCTGTGTTGCGGATTTGCATATTGAAGAAGATTCTTCGTTAGCACTCAGAATGACAAATGAACAGTATCCTAAAACCTCAAATAAGAATATTCACCATTTTAAGAATGGCAATTATAAATTACTATTTTTAACAGCGGATAAAACCCCAACCTGCTACCCGTATCAACCATGAAAATAAAATTCTTACTTACTGCGCTGTTGCTGTTAACAATTAGCTTTAGCTATGCGGACGCAATTGTTATTAAACACTTCATCGTTAAATCCAACCCCTTTGCTAAAGATGAAGTGGCCATTTTAGCTGCTGAAGACACTACCAATGAGATTAACGAGAAAGTAAGCGGCAATTTCGTTTTCACCGTAAATGGTTTCGAGGATACTTTAAAGTTTGATAAGGGCACTGCCTTTTATCACCATAAAATAATGCGCTCCAGCTTTATATATGTAAAGCACCATAACGATACCGGCACTTACGGCACATTATACTACCTGTATAAACACGCCGATGATATTACCCCTGTACACATCAGCTGGGTGTGGTTACTGGCTATACCTGCCGCTTTAATTATTATCGGTTACCTGTTTAAGCGGTTTATTATTATTGCCATTATTCTTTTTGTGATATTCCTGTACTTTAACCATTCAAACGGCTTAAGTATGCCTACGTTCTTCGAGAGTGTGTTGACTGGATTGAAGAATCTCTTTTAAGGAAGAATCAGATTTTAGAAAGGCAAACCAATACCGAAGTTTAACTGCATAAAGTTATATGATTCGCCGTTGAGGGCGCGGTAATTGTTCTTAAAGTCACCGGCCTTAAACAGCTCATTAAAGTGATTGATAAGCACCCACTGGTCGCTGCCGCTAAACTGCGGGTCTTTAAATTTAAAGGCCGCATCAAAACGCAGGATAAAGAAGGTTAGATCGAGTCTGAAGCCCGTACCAATACCCATTGCTGTCGACTGAAAGAGGTTATCCAGTTTAAACTGCCCGCCCGGATTTTCGCTTGCGCCTGCAACACCAGGCAAACGCCAAACGTTACCAAAATCTATAAACGTGGCCCCCTTAAGCTTCGAGCCGAAGAAGTTGTTGCTCACGTTATAACGGTATTCCATATTACCGATAATCTTAATTTCCCCAAACTGATCGAGGTATTTTAAATTATTTCGGCTGGCGGTATCAGTACCATAATATGTGCCCCTGTTAAAATTACCCGGCCCTAAAGTACGTGGCAGCCAGGCACGGATGTCATTAGCGCCACCGGCATAAAAATTTTTCTCAAATACCAGTTGGTTACTGTTACCATACGGTATACCTATGCCCGGGTTAAGCCTGAAAACAATCTGCTTCTCTCCGCCAAGGTGACGATACACCCTTATATCAGCCTCCAATTTAGTGTATTGCGAAAACGCGTAACCAAAAATTTCACGCTGCCCCAGGTCATCTTTAGGTGTGTTAAGCAATTTGGTAAGTAAAGCAAGCGTGTTACCACCAACATCTATAAAGCCGCGGAAGTAAGTAAAATTATCGAGCGTGTTAAGCTTATTGGCATTTTGCTGATAGGTATACTGGCTACCTATAGTAAACACGGTACGCCCGATCAAATAGATATAAGAATACCTTCCGTTGGCTTTTAATAGATCATAAGCTGAGGGCACGATTGAGCCTCTCGAAAACTCGATATTAATTGGCGTTAAGCTATGCAGTTTGCGGCTGGTTTCGGCCCAGTCATAAGTAAGCGAGTTAACAAGGCTCTCACGGGTTACCAGGTCTTTCTGATAAAACAACTGGTAACTGCTGGAGAAAGTAGTATGTGGCACCCCATACTTACCTAAAATTGGTAAATTAAAGGGCGATATAATCCGCGGATAAGTTAAACTGGCACCTACCTTAAAATCCTGATTTTCGATCCCGTTTGAGTTAACCGAGTTACGGCCGTTATCAAATAATATACTCCAGTTTATTTTTACCTGCAAGGCAGCTGTGGTTTTAAAGGCATTACGGTCTGTAAAGGTATTGCCGAAGTTATAACCATAACGGCCGCCGCTGAATAAGAACTCGCCTTCTACCCTGTCAGACATTTGTTTGAGCGGGATAATATCGATCTTGGTATCCAGCCGCCGGTTTACACTATCGGGCAATTTGGTGTACGTGGGGTTGGGCACGTTTTTAAATACATTGAGCTCCGAGAGCCGCGATGTGGTAAGCGTTTGCTGATCAATATTATAAAGCTCTCCCTTTTTCTGGAAAATGTAGGTGGTAACCGTTTTAGGTTTAAACCGTTTGGAGAAATCAACAAAACGAAATTGCGAATCGAGCTGCAGGGTATCGGCATGGCCGGGTGTACGGCCATTACTGTTAGCAATGGTGATCAGCGTATTATTGATCTTATAAACGGGGTGCTCTTTTTTACCGGCGGGGTTGCCGATAAGCACTTTCAGATCAACTACATTGCTGTTAAAGGTAGAATCATACTCGAAGGTGATATACTGGCGAAAGAAATCGAAGTATCCGTTACGCTTCATCACCAGGTAAAACTCATCCCTGTCGTAGGCTAAACTATCGGTATCAAAACGCCCGCCTGGTTGTATGTGCGAAAACCTGATGCGGTTGGCGCGATATAATGCCCTAACCTTAACGTCTTCAATACTATCCTGAAATTTGCGTATTTTAAAAAGCGGGCCTTCTTTCGCAGTAAAATACAAAGAAGCGCGTTTCTTTTTAATGGTAATAGAATCAGTTACCTGCGCTTTTAAATAGCCTTTATTATGCAGAAATTTCTCGATTTGTAACCGCGAAAATTCAACCAAATTACTATCCAGCAGCGATGGCGGGTCACCGATGTTTTTCTTTCCGTTTTTACTAAATGTTAAATAGAATTGCAGGTTTAGCCAGTTATTAGGCTGCTCGCCTTTGTCGATATAAGTTAAAGCTGCTTCAGAAAACTCCTTATCAATACCTTTTACCTCTACATGGCGTACAAGCGCCTGATTATCTTTAAGTTTACGGGTAAGGCTACATCCCGAAAGCAAAAACAAAAGTAAAATAGTTAATATTGTAAGGCGGTAATTGGCCGGCTTTATATATGCTTTCAAAATCTCAAATCAGTTTAATAACATCCTTACAACATAAAAAATTCCGCCATCAACACAACCTGTTTATTGTTGAAGGGCATAAATCTGTATCAGAGTTTGCACAATCAAGCTACCAGTTGGAGGCGATATATCATACACCCGAATTTGCCGTAAAATTGCTGAAATTATCCAATAAAATAAACTTTCAGGAAATTTCTGCTGCCGATATGGCCCGTATCACTTGCCTAAAAACACCAACCGATGTGTTGGCGTTGGTTAAGATACCTGTTTCCCCGGTATTAGATTACAGCTTACTAAAAGAAAAGTTTTCATTAGCCTTAGATGGTGTGCAGGACCCCGGCAATATGGGTACCATTATCCGTACGGCCGACTGGTTTGGCATCGAACATTTAATTTGTTCTGATGATACCGTTGATGCCTATAACCCTAAAGTGGTACAGGCTACAATGGGCTCACTGGCAAGGGTAAAAGTACATTATACCGATTTGCTGGAAACCCTGCCCCAATCGAAATTAAATATTTTTGGTGCTTTACTTAACGGAACAAACATTTATAATACTACCTTTGGTGCCGAAGGCATACTGATAATGGGTAACGAAGGCAACGGAATAAGGCCCCAGGTACAAGAAGTTATCAACACTGCGGTAACCATTCCACAGGCCGGAAAGGCTGAGTCATTGAACGTTGCGATGGCTACAGCGATCTTCTGTTCGGAGATTAAACGAAATACATTAAAATAAAAATTGTTCTGCAAAAATAAATTACTATTTTTGCAATCCCGAAAAATGGTCGGATGGCCGAGTGGCTAGGCAGAGGTCTGCAAAACCTTTTACAGCGGTTCGAATCCGCTTCCGACCTCACAAAGGAAAATTTAAAAAATTAAGACGATGAGTGTTACACGTTTAAAAAGAAAAGACAGAAGAAATAAAACTGTATCTCGTTTAGAGGTTCAATTTCTTAAATTAGCTACTAACCTAGAATTAGGTAGCCGTTCTAAAGAGAAAAAAAGCAGCCAAATTGCTAAAAACAATGCTGTTTTAGCTAAACTTGTTGCTGGTAAATAATTTACCGCTAAAAAGTATTTAAAATCCTGCTGACTTATCAGCAGGATTTTTTTATGCCCTATAAATAATAAAAGCGACTCATGGCCGCTTTTATTATTTATAAATCTTTGCTCTGTTACTTACTCAGCAGAGCCCTATTAATTCGTCCTATCAAGGCCGGGCCCTCGTAAATAAAGCCGGTATAAAGTTGGATAAGCGATGCACCTGCATTCAATTTATCAATGGCATCTTCGGCAGAGTGGATCCCTCCTGCCCCGATAATCGGGAAAGCATGGTTCGATTTCTCAGCCAGGTAACGGATCACCTCTGTTGACCGGTGCGTTAACGGCCTGCCGCTTAAACCACCTGCTTCTTTAACAATTTTTTCTGATGAAGTAAGGCCCTCGCGGCTAATGGTAGTATTGGTGGCAATCAGTCCGTCTATTTTAGTTTCGGCAACAATATCAATTATATCGTCCAACTGTTCGTTGGTTAAATCCGGAGCTATTTTTAGCAGAATAGGTTTACGTACACCGTTTTTATTATTGCGTTGCTGTAATGTGCTCAGAATTTCCGTCAATGGTTTTTTATCCTGCAAAGCACGCAAACCTGGCGTATTGGGCGAACTCACATTCACCACAAAATAGTCAACCACATCAAAAAGGCGGTCGAAGCACTTGATATAATCGCTTACAGCCTCTTCATTAGGTGTATTTTTGTTTTTGCCGATGTTACCACCTATCATCAAACCCTTTTGCGCTTCGGGCTGATTTTTGCGATAAGCAGCAATTCGCTCGGCCGCCATGTCAACGCCTTTGTTGTTAAAGCCCATGCGGTTAATCAGCGCTTCGTCTGCAGGCAACCTAAACATACGTGGCTTATCATTACCAGGCTGAGGCAAAGGGGTTACCGTACCAACTTCAATAAAGCCAAAACCAAGGTTAGCCATTTCGCTAATGTATTCGCCATTTTTATCAAAACCGGCAGCCAGGCCAACCGGGTTCTTAAACTTCAGCCCTAAAACTTCTCTCTCCAACCGTGCATCCTCAACCCGCCATAACGACCGGCTTAAGGCCGAACCACCGGGTGCATGATTAAAACGTTTCAGGTTTTTGGTTACAAAATGATGTACCTGCTCGGGATCGAACTTAAAGAGTATGGGTTTAATTAACGAATACATACTGCAAAGGTATCCATTTTTACTTTCGGCCTTTGAACTTTAAAAACAATATTTACCTTTAGTTCATAGATCATAGTTGATGGTTCATAGCCGAACCTGGGCTTACTATGATCTATCAACTATGACCTATGAACTACATAAACACCTACCCCAAAAAACATGAATAACCGTCGTGATTTTATTACTAAAGCAACAACTGCTACAGTTGCTGCCCTTACCATACCCAGCATTGTTACATCAGCACTTGCTGCATCATCAGGCAAAAAGAGAGTAAGTATAGAAGCCGGAAATACAATTTTATTTCAGGGCGATTCGATAACCGACTGGGGCCGCGATAAAAGCAAAAATGAGCCTAATACCAACGCTGCTTTAGGTGGTGGCTATGCTATGCAGGCTGCAGCCGGTATATTATTTAAATACGCCGATAAAAACTTACAGGTTTACAACAAAGGTATTAGCGGCAATAAAGTGTATCAGCTGGCCGATCGCTGGGATGCCGATTGCCTTAATATCAAACCCAACATATTAAGCATACTCATTGGCGTAAACGATTTTTGGCATACCCTAACCGGTGGCTATAAAGGAACTGTGGAAAATTACACTAACGATTATAAAAAACTGTTAGATCGTACCAAACAAGCCCTGCCAGATGTAAAACTCATTATCGGCGAACCCTTTGCCGTTAAAGGCGTAAAGGCGGTTGATGATAAATGGTATCCGGCTTTTGATGCCTACCGGGCATCAGCAAAAGATATAGCCAATCAATACGATGCCGTGTGGATTCCCTATCAATCCATCTTTGATAAAGCCATAGAACTTGCCCCTGGCAATTATTGGACAATAGATGGCGTACACCCAAGCGTAGCCGGTGCGCAGTTGATGGCACACGCCTGGCTGGAAACAGTGAAATAAGAAGGAGAAAGGACGAAAGGACAAAGGAGAAAGGAAATTACAACGATTAAAGACATGAAAGATGATAAAAGCTTAGTCAGCTGAGTGTTATCCTTTCTCCTTTGTCCTTCATCCTTTCGTCTTAAAACGGTATCTTTGCGCCTAAATGATTGCTATAAATAACCTTACGTTCGAGATTGGTGCAAGAGCCTTATATGATGAAGCTAACTGGCATATAAAACCGGGAGAGAAAATTGGCCTTATTGGTGCTAATGGAACCGGTAAAACCACGCTTCTCAAAATTATAGTGGGCGACTACTCCCCTACATCAGGCACCGTATCCAAATCCAAAGAACTTACCATAGGTTATTTAAACCAAGATTTGCTTTCTTACGCTTCTGACAAATCTATCCTGCACGTAGCCATGGAGGCTTTTGCCCGCCAAAATGAGCTGCATACCGAAATAGAGAACCTGCTTAAAAAGCTGGAAACAGATTACAGCGAAGAATTACTGAACAAATTGAGCGACAAACAACACGAGTTTGAAACGCTTGATGGCTACAACATTGAATATAAAGCACACGAAATATTAGCCGGTTTGGGCTTTACTGAAGAACAAACCCACCGCAAGCTTGCCGAGTTTTCGGGAGGATGGCGGATGCGTGTAATGCTGGCCAAGATACTTTTACAGGCACCAGACATCCTTTTACTGGATGAGCCTACCAATCACCTGGACTTACCATCTATCCAATGGCTGGAAGATTACCTGAAAGCTTTTGAAGGCGCGGTTGTTATTGTATCGCACGATAGATGGTTCCTTGATAAAGTTATCAACCGTACTGTTGAATCGCGCAAAGGCAAACTGACAGTTTACGCAGGTAACTATACCTTCTACCTGGAAGAGAAAGCCCTGCGCGAAGAGATTCAGCGTGGCGAGTTTAAAAACCAGCAATCGAAAATAAAGCAGGAAGAAAAACTGATTGAGCGTTTCCGTGCCAAGGCATCAAAGGCTAAAATGGCACAATCGCGTATCAAAATGCTCGATAAAATGGAGCGTATTGATGATGTGGATGATGATAACCCATCGGTAAACTTCAAATTCAGGTTTTCGAAGCAATCTGGCCGTGCAGTGTTTAACATCGAGCACTTAAGCAAAAGCTATCCTAATCTTTCGATCTTAAATGATACCGAAGCGGTTATTGAGAAAGGCGATAAAATTGCCCTGATTGGTGCCAACGGTAAAGGTAAATCTACTCTGTTACGTATAGTAGCGGGTGCCGATTTCGATTTTACAGGTAAGGCCGAAACAGGTTATAATGTAACCAAAACTTTCTTTGCGCAGCACCAGTTGGAGTCGTTACACTTAGATAACGAGATCCTGACCGAGCTGCAAACCTTCGCCCCTAAACATACAGATACTGAGCTTCGCTCTATTTTAGGTAGCTTCCTGTTTACAGGCGACGATGTGTTTAAGAAGATCAAAGTACTTTCGGGAGGTGAAAAATCGCGTGTGGCGCTTGCTAAAGCCCTTACTGCCGATGCTAACTTCCTAATACTGGATGAGCCTACCAACCACCTGGACATGGCTTCGGTAAACATCCTGATCCAGGCCTTACAGCAATACGAAGGTACTTTCATAGCCGTATCTCACGATCGTTACTTCCTTGATAATATTGCCAATAAGATCTGGTACATCGAGGATCAAAAGATCAAAGAATACCCGGGTACTTATGCCGAATACGAAGAATGGAACTCTAAACGCAAGTTAGAACCTAAAGCCGCCGCTGCTCCTCAACCTAAAAAGGAAGAGAAAAAAGAAGCCGCTCCGGCTAAGCAACAAGCTCCATCTGATGATAAAGCTAAGCAGATCAAAAAACTGAACAGCGATCTTCAGAAAATGGAAGAGCAAATCACCACGCTTGAAAAAGAAGTGAATCAACTGGAAACTAAACTGGCCGATCCGCAGGTGTACAATGATAAAAGCAGGCTGAACGATACCAACACACAGTACAAACAAAAGCAAAACCAGCTAAAACAAGTACAGCAGCAATGGGAAACCCTGGCTGAACAAATTTTAGAACTGGAAGCATAATAGAATATAGATGATGGATAAAAGACAAAGGATGAAGAGTTTGCTATTTAGTATTTCGATAGTCTTTTGTCTTTCATCCTTCGTCCAAAAGTCCTTTGGTCAATTTGTCTACGACAATCGCGTTTACAAACCGAGCATTAAAACTGTCCAGTTTTACAATGCTACTAAAGAAGGTGCGTTCCCGGTCATTAACCTTAACTCTAATGATCAGCTGCTGCTCACTTTTGATGAATTAGGCAGTAACACCCGCACCTATAATTACACCATAGAGCATTGCGATGCCCAGTGGAACCCATCGCGCATATCCCCTACCGAGTACCTGCAGTCGTTTACAGAAGACCGGATCCTGGATTATCGTTATTCGGTTAGCACTATTCAAAAGTATGTGCATTACGAGCTTACATTTCCTAACCGTAATATAGCGCCCAAAATATCCGGCAACTATCTGCTAAAGGTTTATGAGAATGGCGATTTCAATAATCCAATACTAACCCGCCGCTTTTACGTGGTAAACACCCGTGCTAATGTGCTGGCGCAGATTGTGCCATCGAACGATGTTTCCCTGCGCCAAACCAACCAGAAGATTAACTTCCAGGTTAATTTTAGCGGCATGGTGGTTCAAAATCCTTACAGCGATATTCGTGTACTACTGATGCAAAATGCCCGTAGTGAAACTGCACAGTTAAATAGTCGCCCGACTTTCATCAGGGGAACTTCTTTAGAATATAGTGATATCTCTATCAATGATTTCCCGGGAGGTAATGAGTACCGCCACGTGGATACGCGCTCGTTAAGGTTAAATTCGGAACGTATTGCGCGCATTTTCCGCGACACAGCCAATACAGTGCTACTCCTAGCCGACCGTAGCCGCGACCAGGAGAATTACCTGTTTACCTACGACAATAACGGTAACTTTTACGTGCGTAACCAGGAAGGCAGCGACCCTAAAATTGATGCCGATTATGCACAGATTTACTTCAACCTCGGTATCCCCGGAGCTACTGCCGATAACTCAGTTTACGTAGTTGGCAAGTTTAACGACTATGTTTTAGACCGGCGCAGTAAGATGGATTTTGATGCGGTGAAAGGCAGATACTTCTTTAACACATTACTTAAACAAGGTATATACGATTACCAATATGTGATGGTTGATCGCACAGGTAAAGCCGATTATACCACACTCGAAGGCAACCATTTCGAGACAGAAAACGACTACCAGATATTGGTATATTACCGCCCACCCGGTGCCCGCTGGGAAGAGCTGGTTGGCTACAGATTGTTGAACACTACGAAGCGATAATTTTTAATTGTGAATGATAGTTAATATATTTAACACTATAATTTCACGATATGCAAAAGCCACAGACTTACAAAACTAAACTTGCGACACTTATTTTAGTATCGATGCCTTTCATTTACCACTTCGGTAAAGACATCGTTAAAATGGGAATTAAAGACGGCAAAACTACCCGCGAAGCAATGGCTAAGAAGTGAGAAGGTTGATTAGATTTAATAGTTGATTAAGTTTTCTCATTTACTTAGATCAATTCTATCATTCTCTAATCCACTCATTCTATCATTAACTCTCCCTATATTTGCGGCATGCTAAAAAAGACATCCGCAGAGAGCTATACCATCATGAATGAACTGGTGTTACCCAATGATACCAACACCTTTGGCAACCTGATGGGTGGCCGTTTACTGTACTGGATGGATATTTGCGCCGCCATGGCTGCTCAGAAACACTGCGGACACGTGGTGGTAACAGCCTCTGTTGATAACGTATCTTTTAAACACCCCATTAAACTGGGTGATGCCGTAAAAATTGAAGGCAAGGTTACCCGTGGCTTTAATACCTCTGTTGAAGTAAGGCTTGATGTTTGGGCACAAGACCTGCCATCGGGCACTAAAATTAAAAGCAACGAGGCCTATTATACTTTTGTAGCTATCGACAAAGCCGGCAACACCATAAACGTTCCCGAACTCGCTCCGGAAACTGAACACGAGCAGAAGTTGTATGATGGCGCACTTCGTCGCAGACAGTTACGTTTAATTTTAGGTGGTAAAATGCAGCCTGATGATGCGACAGAGCTTAAAGCATTGTTTATGGAGAGTCAGAAAGAAGCGTAGAGGCATTTCAGATATCGGATTTTAGATTTCGGATGTAATATATTTTGTCATTGCGAGGTACGAAGCAATCTCGTAGCTATACAGATCGTAGAAGCCTACGACGAGATTGCTTCGTACCTCGCAATGACAACCATATTATTTGAATAAAGTCTTTCATCCTTTTTCCAAGAGAGAGGGTCTATTGTCCTTCTGTCCAATATTATTCTCCCGAGCCCAGCTCCACAATTCTGTCAAACTCTTCCTGTTTCATACCCATTACAGAGAGGCGTCCCTGACGCACTAAGCCAACATTCTGGAGTTGTTCATCGGCTTTGATGGTTTCTAAGGTAACGGGTACTTTAAGGGTTTCTACCGGAGAAAGATCAACCACTACCCAGTTCTTATCATCAGTGGTTGGATCCTGGTAGGCTTCTTTAACTACTTTGGCAATACCCACAATCTCTTTACCCTCATTACTGTGGTAAAACAGCACCAAATCCCCCTCTTTCATCTCACGCAGGTTGTTACGCGCCTGGTAATTGCGTACACCATCCCAAAAGGTACGGCCATCCTGATTAAATTTTTCCCAACTGTATTTAAATGGTTCTGATTTTACGAGCCAGTATTGCATATATAATCTGTATTTAAAGAATATTGAAGCCGTTTTTGCTTCTAAAAAACACCGTAAAGGTGACAAAATGTGGCGACAATTTAAAATATAAAAGGCAAGCTTCAATGTGTATTCGATAATCAAACTATCTAAATAACCTTTCACTTTATCCCCCTCCCTAAACATTTTAACAACTTAACATTATCTTAACAACCAAGCTGTTAGGTCTGCGTAAACATGTGCTCACTCAAATAAAACACATGAAAAAATTCAGACATTTAATCTACCCCGCACTTGCCATTACAGTGTTCCTGGCATCTTGTCGTAAGGATGAGAAAGCATCGGTTCCGCAAGATCTGGCAATTAACGGCGCTTCGGTTAAAACAACCAACACCATTACCCAAACTTTTGATGAGGGTTTTGAGTCGGGCAGCAAAACAGGCTACGCAGATGCCAATGTAACATTAAGCAGTGGCTCATGGGATATGAACGATGCTTTGATCGGCAACAGCACTTCAGATGCCAAAGTTGGTTCACAATCAGTACGGATCCGCAACACAGGTATCCTGGGTATGAACTTCAACGTTATCACAGGTGCATCAACCGTTACAGTTAAATATGCAACTTATGGTACCGATGGCTCATCGGCCTTCCAGTTATGGGTTTCATCAAACAGCGGCAGCACTTATACACAAGTAGGTACTACCAGCATCACGGCATCAAGCACTACGCTGGCTACGGCTACATTTACAGTTAACACAGCGGGTACGCTTCGTTTCCAGATCCGTAAAACTACGGGTGGCACTAACCGTATCAATATTGATGAATTCACGGTTAACAGCTACGATAGCGGTTCTACCGGCGGTGGCGGTACAGGCGGTTCGGGCGGTACAACAGGAGATAACACCAACATGCTTTTAGGTAATCCAAGCGGTGCCACAGCAAGTGTATCTAATCCTAACAACTATTTGTACGACCAAACTTATTACATCGAGAGCTACAACCGCACTAAAGGCGAGCCTAACTGGGTAAGCTGGTACGTTGGCAGCACTTCATTAGGTTCAACAGATCGTTCTGATGATTTCAGGGCTGATACTAACCTTCCATCTGGTTGGTACGAAGTTGGCGCAACAAGCTACTCGGGTTCAGGTTTCGATCGTGGCCATAACTGTCCATCTGCCGATCGTACTTCTACCCTGGCGGCTAACCAGGCTACATTCCTGATGGATAATATGATCCCGCAGGCACCAAACAACAATGAGCAAACCTGGGCTAACCTTGAAAATTACCTGCGCGGACTGGTTACTGCCGGTAACGAGGTTTATATTGTAATGGGCAGCTATGGCAGCGGCGGTACAGGCTCAAGCGGTACAGCTACTACCATCAACAGCGGCAATGTTAATGTGCCATCAAACATCTGGAAAGTGGCTGTAGTTATCCCTAACGGCAATGGCGATTTAGCCCGTATTACCAGCACTACCCGTGTAATTGCGGTTAATACACCAAACATTAATACCATTAGCTCTGACTGGACCCAGTACAAATGCACCGTACGCAGCATTGAGGCAGCAACAGGCTACAATCTGTTATCGGCATTACCTCAATCGGTTCAGGATGCAGTTGAAACCAAAGTAGATAATCAATAGTAATTAATTTTAATTGTGTACATGCAAAGGCCCCGGTAATTCGGGGCCTTTTGTTTTTATTTAGAATCCGTATAAATTACACTTGTCTTGCTGACATATTTTCGATAATATTGCTTCATAAACCCATTGAAGAAACTTATTGCCATAACTTTATTAAGTATACACCTGTATAATTTGGGTGGGTATATGGTATTGTTTCAGTATTTCATTTACCAATCCAATAAATTTAACGAAGAGCAGATCAGCAAAAACCTTTACAAGGCATCAGATTTGGTGGAGATTAAGATCCCGGTAAACCTACCCAAAATTACCAACTGGAATAGTTACGAACGCATTAGCGGCACCATTCAACTACAGGAAAATTGGTACAATTACGTAAAACTGAGAATGACGCGCGATACACTTTTTGTAATGTGCGTACCAAATTATAAAACCACCCGCTTAATAAACGCCAATATTATTTATGCCCGCGAAGTAAGCGAAGCCCCTTTAAACGCAAAAAAACAAGCTATACCATTAAAAAATATAGCTATGTTTAAATACATACCCTTAACCGCAACGGTTAAATTATTGCCTTCTGTAGCTATTATTAAGCCTGTACCCGCCAGGTTAAACGTAAAGCCGGTTATATCTCACATAGATATATTAAGCCCGCCTCCGGAAATGTTGCTTTCCTAAAACATCCCATTTTTTTCTAAACAGGCAAATCGGTTAAATACCTGCTGTAGCATCGCTATAGTGCCTGTGTATATTTTCATTTTTTTAAAGACAACATTACATGCAACACTTATACAAAAAAGCGTGTTTGGCATTGCTTATGGCCGGTACGGCACATGCAGCCAGCGCGCAAAAACATTCGTTAAAAGACACCATCACGCTCGATAGCGTACAGATACGCGAAAGCCGCATTAAACACCTGGCCGATGTAAGCGGTACTAATATTTTTGCAGGGAAAAGAACTTTTAGCATTACTCCCACCGATGGCAAAGCCAACCTGGCTACCAATAATGCCCGGATGATATTTGCCCAGGTGCCCGGCGTAAACATTTGGGAAATGGACGGAGCCGGTCTCCAACTCAACATTGGCACTCGGGGCACAGACACCCATCGTTCTATAGAGACCAATATGAGGCAGAACGGATATAACACCAACTCAGACATGTTTGGCTACCCCGAAGATCATTACACGCCTCCTATGCAGGGTGTACAAGAAATCCAGATCGTGCGCGGCTCAGCAGCTTTGCAATTTGGCAGTCAGTTTGGCGGGATGGTGAATTTAAAGATGAAAGAACCGGATAGCACCAAAAAGTTCGGTGTAGAAAGCGAGCAAACTGCGGGATCGAACAAGTTCTTCAACTCTTACAATGCCATTAGCGGCACAAGCGGCAAGGTGAGCTATTATGCTTATTACTCCAGCCGTACCGGGGATGGCTGGCGGCCTAATGCTGCATTTAACTATCAGGCTTTTTATGCGCACTTAAAATACCAGTTTAACCCGCAGGGAAGCTTAACATTCGAATTTTCGCGGATGAATTACCGCCAGCAAATTGCAGGTGGTTTAACCGATGCGCAGTTTGATGCAGATAACAGGCAATCTACCCGGGCACGTAACTTCTTTAATCCCGAGATCAATATCCCTGCGCTGATATTCAACTACAATTTCAGCCCGAATACTAAACTCGAGGTTACTTCGCACCTGCTTTGGGGACAGCGTAACAGCGTACAGTTTATCGCTAATGCCAATGTGCCTGATACCATCAACACCAAAACAGACAACTACAACCCACGCCAGGTTGACCGTGATTATTATAAAGGCTTCACCACAGAAGCGCGCTTACTGCATAGCTATCAACTGGGTAACCTTAAAAGTACCTTCACCGCAGGCGTACGTTACTTTACAGAAACCACTACCCGCGACCAAAAAGGCACCGGTACTACGGCATCAGATTTCGATCTGAGTCTGGTAAAACCCTACGGTATTGATCTGGATTTGCACACCGACAACTATGCCGTATTTGCCGAAAACGTGTTCAACATCACCTCTAAGTTCTCGGTTACACCGGGTTTTAGGTACGAAAGTATTAAGACGGATATGAGCGGTGTGATCCTGAATGCTACTTTCCCGGTAAACTACCAATCAAACCGTAACTTTCCGCTGTTTGGTACAGGTTTACAATATCAACTTACAAAATTGAGCCAGTTTTATGGTAATATTTCGCAGGCTTACCGCCCTTATATTTATGCCAACGTTACCCCCGCAGATCAATTAGGGGTGATAAACCCTAACCTGAAAGACAGTAAAGGTTATAGCGCAGACCTGGGTTACCGCGGCCATGCAGGTTACATCTTTAACTATGATGTGGATTTCTTTTATGTGTACTACGGCAATCGCGTAGGTAACCTAACCGAAACCAACACCAGTAACCAAACCTACCTGTATACTACCAACATTGGTAATGCAGTAGCTAAAGGGATTGAGGCTTTTGGCGAAGTTTCTTTACTGCGTTCGTTTAACCACTCATCACCAAGCGATTTGCGATTGTTTAACTCTTTAAGTTACGATCATGCCCGCTATACCAGTGGTTCTATAACACAAGGCACAACTAATATTTCGTTGGTGGGCAACTATGCCGAAGGTACCCCCGAGTGGATTGATCGTGCAGGCCTAACTTATTTAAATAAGCATGTTACCGGCACATTGCAATACAGTTATGTAGGCAAAAACTACAGCGATGCCAACAACACCAAATTTAACCCTACCGGGGCAAGTGGTTTGGTACCTGCTTATCACGTGTTTGATGCTTCATTTAACTACAGCTTTTTGCAGCATTATCACATCACCGCAAGTATGAACAACATCCTTAACGCCAAATATTTTACCCGCCGTATTAATATGTACCCTGGCCCCGGTATTTTACCGGCCGACGGACGTACATTTAACATAGGCTTCGGTATAAAATTATAAGTATTTCTTAATAATAGAAACGCCCGTGCATAGTATGTACGGGCATTTTTGTATTCAACTATTTTTCAAACGTTTAAACACATATTTATATTTACTTTGTTATCTAAATAAATGAAATTAACTTTATACTAAGCCTTAAAACCAGCCTCTCATTTTAAAGCTTATTCATACAATTTTTAGCCGAAACCACAGTTTACAAACTGCATTATCTTAATAGCCCAATGAGTGAGGAATTAGCCATAAACGAAGGCGATATCAGCTTCGAAATTCTGTTTCATCAAAACCCCCAGCCCATGTGGATTGTGGAGGTTGAAACGCTGCGTTTTCTACAGGTCAATGAAGCAGCCATAAATCATTACGGCTATAGTTACCAGGAATTTATGCAGATCACACTGGCAGATATCAGGCCACTTGAAGAGCATGAAAGTATGAAGGACCTGATTAAACGCATCAGGCATAGCGAAACAGTTGCTAAAAACATTACCCACGTTAAAAAAGATGGTACACTAATGCACGTGCAGATCACCTCGTACCGCATCATGTTTCATAACAGGGAATGCCGCATGGTATTGATTAACGACGTGACCGAACAAAGCCTCAAGGATCAAAAAATAACCGAAGCATGGACGCAGGTTTATCAAACCTTAGAAAGCATCACAGACGGCTTTATAACCGTTAACAGGGATTGGCGCATAACCTACTGGAATAAAGAAGCCGAAAGCACATTTAACATCTCTAAACAGAAGGCAATCAATAAACTGTTCTGGAAGGTTTGCCCGCATGGTAAAACTCATGACCTTTTTAAACGCTTAAGCCACGCCATGGATACCGGCGAGCGATCGACCTTTGAAATTTATCTCGAACATTACGACAAATGGCTTTGCATAACTGTTTATCCCGGCGCAAGCGGCTTAACTATTTACTTTCAGGATATTACCGGGCAAAAACGGGATGAAGAGCAGATCCACCTCAAAAACAAACATCTAGATGAGATTGCTTTTATCAACTCACACATCATCCGCAAGCCAATTGCAAACATTATAGGGATTGTAAATACACTCGAAGGCGACTTGACAGGCTACGAGTATTTTGAGAAAGCCTTAAACATGCTCAAAGCCAGCGCCGAAGAACTGGATAAAAACCTGATGACCATTAACAACCGTGTAGAACAGGTAAATACCGGCCCGGCTTCACGGAAAAAGCGGGTATCCCCATAATAAACATTTCCTTTTAATTAAACATTTTACCCCTACCAACAGTTAATCTGTCAAATACTTGTTATGAAAGACGGATTATTTGAGTACGGCGATGCAGTAATTATTGCCGCAACCGACGAAAAAGGAATAGTGAACATCCAGCAAATGAATGAAGACGATCTGGTCGAAGTAAAACTCGACTCAGGCCTCATTACCCAGTACGATGCCGACGATTTAGAATTTGACCTGGATTATCAGCCAGACACGGGAGAATAATGAGTGAGGGAGTGAATGGTGAGTAGTACCGATACTGAATAAAAAAAATTAATATCGAATATCGAACGCCGAATATCGAATAATTAAGGAAAACTTCGATGTTGGAGATTCAGAATTCATTATTCGATATTTCAGTCTCCTCAACTATTCAACTACTCGCTAATGTAATATCTTAAACAGCATTTCTTTCATCAACTCACCATGCGATGCGCCTGAATCAACGCCTTTACTTTTCAGATCATATTCGCGCAGCAGGCTGATGATGTCCATCGTTTTGCTGTAATTATAGCTGCGTACGGCTTGTTCGTAATCTTTTACGAAGTAAGGGTTCACCCCTATCTCTTTGGCAATGCTTTGCTGTGATTTATCCTTCAAATAATGGATCTGCAATATCTTGCTGAAATAGCTGTACAGGTTAGCCATTAACACCACAATAGGGTTAGCCTTAGGGTTAGCCTCGAAATAATTAATGATTTGATTGGCTTTTACCACATCGCGTTTAGCCAGGGCAGTTTGCAGCTCAAACACATTATACTCTTTACTAATGCCGATATTATCATGAATCTCTTTCATGCTGATCTCTTGACCCTGGGCTATGTTCAGCATCAGTTTATCGAGTTCGTTGGCTATTTTAGAAAGATCATTACCAAGGTATTCCGCCAACATAGCCGAGGCCTGGGCATTGATGCGGTAGTTTTTGGCAGTTACGTAACCTTCAATCCAACCGGGGATTTTGTTGTCATATAATGCAGCTGATTCAAAGATCAGCCCGTTCTTCTCAATCGCTTTATAAGTCTTTTTACGTTTATCAAACTTACCGTATTTGTAGCAGAATACGAGAATTGTGCTTGGTAAAGGATTATCGAGATAATTTAGTAAGGGGTTGATGCTTTTCTTGTCATCGTCATCCTTACCCCACTTTAAATCCTGCGCTTCTTTAACCATTACAACCTGGTAATCGGCCATCATGGGGTAGCGTTTGGCGGCGTTAAGCACGGCCATAATATCGGTATCCTTACCGTATAAAACAGTTTGGTTAAAACCCTTTTCGGCATCGGGTAATACCTGGTGCTCAATATAATTGCTCACCACGTCGATAAAATAAGGTTCATCGCCGTGTAGCAGGTATACGGGTTTAAATTTACGGGCCTTAAGGTCTTTTAAAATGTCGGGAGCAGTCATACCAATACAGGTGCAAATTACAAATAATGTAGCAGGATTTGGTAATTTGATTGCCGAAGAATAACCCTTATCAACAAGCCTGCAAGTTGCAAAGGCAGTGGTCTTCCCCTAAATTAGGGGAAAACAAAGGCATTGCTATAGCACCTACTTTAATAAGGGGTAAAAATTTTTGGTAATTTAGCAGCGTGAGTTTATTACAGCCGCTTAATTTGCCGCCCTACCCTTTCCGCATTACTGATGATAAGGGGCAACTGTTTGTGTTCGACGAGATCCGTAAGAAACAAATTATGTTGACACCCGAAGAATGGGTGAGGCAACATTTTGTGCAATACCTCATTAAGCAGAAAAACTACCCGCGCTCATTAATTAAACTCGAAGGTGGCTTGAAATTAAATGGCATGCCCCGTCGCTCTGATATTGTGGTGCACAATTCGGCAGGAGAAAAAATATTGTTGATTGAATGCAAAGCGCCCTATGTTGCAGTAGACCAGAAAGTGTTTGACCAAGCTGCGCGCTACAACATGGTGCATCGCGTACCTTTGCTGGCTGTGAGTAACGGATTGGTACATCATTGCTGCAAAATAGATTTTGAGCAAAACAGCTACGCTTTCCTGAAAGAATTACCCGATTATAAGCAGCTCGGCAGTTTAAACAATAGCCAGTAGGCCCTGCATTTTACCTTTCAGCTCGTCCGGTTTAAACGGTTTGGATACATAGTCATTCATACCCGAATTAAATACCTGCTCACGGATATCAAACAAGGCCGAAGCGGTTAATGCAATAATTGGAATGGATGATTTCTTGGTATCCGGCATTTTACGGATCTCTACTGCGGCTTCAAAACCGTTGAGTACAGGCATCTGTAAATCCATCAATATAATATCGAAGTTGCCGTATTGAACCAGCTCAACCGCACGGGCACCGTTCTCGGCAAAGGTTGGTACAAGATCCCATTTAGAGAGCAGCTTTTTCATCAGCATCACATTCACCGGGTTATCCTCGGCTATTAATACTCGGGTATCGGCAAAGCTGGTAACCGCATGTTGATCGGCTGGTAATGTTGGCACCTGTGGCTCGTTAACTTTGGTACGCTTAGTTTCAATCTCATCCGTAGGTACAGGGAACTCCATGTTGAACGAAAATTCAGAGCCTACGTCAGGTTTGCTTTCCACATACATATTAACGCCTTGCAGCTCCAGTAAGCGTTTCACAATGGCCAAACCTAAACCTGTGCCACCATATTGGCGGGTTGTGGTAACAGATTCCTGTGCGAAGGCCTCAAAAATGCTTTGTAGGTTTTCTTTCTGGATGCCAATACCGGTGTCTTTTACTGAGAAACTAATAGTTACCCGATTATGGCGGTCCTCTATACAAGTAACGTTAACCCAAATAGTGCCATGCTCTGTAAATTTAATAGCATTGCTAATCAGGTTATAAATAACCTGGGTAATGCGGGTTGGGTCGCCTATTATGGTACGATGTTTTAGCTCGTTATCTACATTCAGTTCAAAATCAAGGCCTTTTTCTGTGGCTTTAATATGCTGGGCACCGCAGATGTTATGCATCAACTCATCGAGGTTAAAACGCAGGTTTTCGAACACAATTTTGCCCGATTCGATCTTGTTAAAATCGAGCACATCGTTTACAATAGCCAGCAGGTTATTGGCCGAAAATTTCAGAATATCTAGGTTTTCCTTTTGATCGTGGCGCGGATTGCCCATCATCAGCAAGTTCGTCATTCCTATAACCGCATTTAACGGCGTACGGATCTCGTGCGACATGGTTGATAAAAACTCAGACTTAGCAATTGATGATTTTTCTGCCTTCGATTTGGCAACCTCCAGCTCATCATTCAACTTGCCTTGCGCAGCACCGGTTTGTTTAAGCTCCCTGATATTTTTTAAGAAGGCTGTATAAAAGTGGCTATGTATAAATATGATGAGTATAAAGTTGGTGAGTACTGTAATAATACCCACTGAACCATCCAATTTTTCGGGTTTAAAATTAATGATGTATGAACTGTGGTACTCCAATACCATAAAGGCAATTATGGGTATTAAATTCACCATAGAATAAAACATGCCGAAACTTTGACCCAGCATATAAAAGCTCAGCAATACCACAATAATCATGAGCTGTACAGTAGCCAGGGTTACGCTTTGTATAATAACGCAAACGTTGCTAAGGTTAATAACCGTAATGAGGATAAGCAGTACGTGCGATATCCGTCGCCAGTCGGGCCGCCAGGTTAAATATTTGAACAGCAGCACAATGGTAGCGTTAATACCTACCGTTATATAGAAATAAAGTGGGCTCTTCTGTGCGTACATCATTACCATGAGCAACCCATAAGCAACAAAGCCGAAACACAAGCCAAAGTACAGCAAGCGGATACGCGCCTGATCAAGTATTGACTGATCTTTACGTATAATCTTGCTTAATGAAAAATTTAAAAAACTAACTTCTTCGGGCATAATTGGTCGTAATCTGATATGTGAGGAATATCAAATTATTAAAAGTATGTTAACATTGCGATATCGTGATGTTAACATACCCTCACACCCTATTATATAGCAATTAACCTGCCAAACCGTCCAGGCTATCCTGTATCAGCTTCAGCTTGGCCTCTGCATCAGCCTTCTTTTTCTGCTCGTTTTCTATTACATCAGGCTTGGCATTTTGCATAAAGCGTTCGTTACCTAATTTGGCATTTACCGACTTCAGGAAGCCGTTAAGGTACTCCTTCTCTTTTTGTAAACGTTCGGTTTCTGCAACAGGGTCAATACTTTCTGCCAGCGGGATATAGAATTCATCAGTTAAAACCATGAAGCTTGCAGCGCCGCTTACCTGCTCATTTACAAAATCAATTTTATCAATATTACCTAACTTCACAACTATTGGGAGATACGACTGATAATTGATAGCCGAATTTGCCTTTAACGATAACGACAGGGCATCTTTTGGTGAGATTTGCTTGTTTTGACGAATATTTCTGATCCCGGAAATAATTTGCTTAACCGCTTCGAGTTCAGTATTTAACTGGGGATTAATTTGCCCAGATACGGGCATTTTTGCCACAATGCAGCAATCTTCAGGTTTGCGTGTACCGAAAATCTCATCATGCCACAACTCTTCGGTAATGAAAGGCATAAACGGATGTAACAGCTTCAAAACGTCTTCGAAGAAGCTTACGGTGGCTTTATAAGTCGCGCTATCAATAGGTTGCTGATAGGCAGGCTTAATCATTTCGAGATACCAGGCGCAAAAATCGTCCCATACCAATTTATAAGTAGCCATTAAGGCCTCAGAAAGGCGGTATTGGTCAAAGTTTTCTTCAATTTCTTTCAATGCCTCATTAAAGCGGCTGGCAAACCAATCAATAGCAACCTGGTTGTTATTTTCCAGGCTTTCATCTACTTCCCAACCCTTAACCAGGCGGAAAGCGTTCCACACTTTGTTGGCAAATTTGCTACCCTGCTCGCAATAGCTTTCATCGAACATCAGGTCGTTACCGGCAGGTGATGACATTAAAATACCTACGCGTACGCCATCGGCACTAAAGTTCTCGATCAACCCAAGCGGATCTGGCGAATTACCCAGCGACTTCGACATCTTACGGCCCAGTTTATCCCTAACTATACCGGTTAGGTAAACATTGGTAAACGGCTTTTGCCCGCGAAACTCGTGACCGGCCATAATCATACGTGCCACCCAGAAAAATAAGATCTCGGGCGCGGTAACCAAATCATTGGTTGGGTAATAATAGTTAATATCTGCCCCATCCGGGTTTTTAAACCCATCAAAAATAGAGATTGGCCATAACCATGATGAGAACCAGGTATCAACTACATCCTCTTCCTGGCGAAGGTCAGCAGTCGTCAGGTGTGAGTTTTCAGGTGCCAGTGCTTTGGCTTCTACTAAAGCTTCCTCTGCAGTTTTGGCAACTACAAATTTCCCGTTAGGTAAATACCAGGCCGGGATGCGCTGCCCCCACCACAATTGGCGACTAATACACCAGTCCTGAACGTTTTCCATCCAGTGGCGGTAGGTGTTTACAAACTTCTCGGGGATCAGTTTAATATCGCCATTCAATACATCTTCTAATGCAGGCTTAGCCATCTGGTCCATTTTGCAGAACCATTGCATAGACAATTTAGGTTCAATAACTGCATCAGTACGTTCAGAGAAACCAACCTGCGATTTATATTCCTCAACCTTCTCCAGTACACCTGCTTCTTGCAGCAATACCGCAATTTTTTTACGGGCGGCAAAGCGATCTTCACCTACCAGTATTTGTGCAAGATCATTCAGGCTGCCATCGTCATTTAAAATGTCGATCACCTGCAGGTTATGTTTCTGGCCAAGCTCATAGTCATTTAAATCGTGAGCCGGGGTTACCTTTAAGCAACCGGTACCAAAATCCATGGTAACATACCCATCCGTCTTAATTGGGATTACACGGTTAACCAATGGAATGTATACGCTCTTACCATGCAGGTGCGTGTAACGTTCATCATTGGGATTTACGAATACCGCAGCATCAGCCATAATGGTTTCAGGACGAGTAGTCGCAATAGTAACGTGTGCATCTTCACCAACAACCGGGTAGTTGATGTAATATAATTTCTGATTAACCTCTTTACGGATTACTTCCTCGTCAGAAACCGCAGTTTTACCTTGCGGGTCCCAGTTAACCATGCGCACACCGCGGTAGATCCAGCCTTTTTTGTACAGGTGGATAAAAGTATCTATAACGGCATCGCTCAGGTCGTCTTCCATCGTAAAACGGGTACGGTCCCAGTCGCATGATGCACCTAATTTCTTTAATTGTTCGAGGATGATACCTCCGTATTTCTCTTTCCAAACCCAGGCGTGTTTCAAAAATTCATCGCGGGTAAGGTCTTTTTTATTGATGCCTTGCTCCTTTAATAAAGCAACAACTTTAGCTTCGGTAGCAATACTGGCATGGTCTGTTCCCGGCACCCAGCAGGCATTTTTACCCTGCATACGGGCACGGCGGATCAGCACATCCTGTATGGTATTATTAAGCATGTGGCCCATGTGCAGCACCCCGGTGACGTTTGGTGGCGGTATCACAATGGTATAAGGCTCGCGCTCATCGGGCACCGACTTAAAAAATCCATTAGTTAACCAGTAATTATACCACTTAGTCTCCGCCTCCTGGGGCTGATAGGTCTTAGAAATACTCATAGTTTGCAAAAATAAGGTTTTTGGTTTAAATGTCCATTTGGTTATTAAGTTATTGGGTTATTAAGTTACTGAGGGATTAGCACCTTCCATTTCAGTATAAAGTATAGAGCTGCTAATAACTTATTAACCCATTAGCCAACTAACATCTTCCGCTACAACCTAATAACTTAATAACCCAATAACTTAATAACCACACACCACTAAATTGTTACTTGCACCTATCCTCTCCTTATTGTTAATTTCAAACTTTAATTAAACTGAACTATGAACTCAAAACTAACTAACCTAATGCTTGCAGGGGCGCTGTGCTTTACAGCAAATGCCTGGGCTGCAGGCCCAAACGGCAATGATGCCAAGGCACCAACGCCGCCTAAAAAGTATATCGATCCTGCCAATATGGATCCAACCGTTAAACCGGGCGATAACTTTTACGAGTATGCAAACGGTGCATGGCTTAAAAAGAATGTGATTCCAGCCAAGCAAACCCGTTGGGGTAACTTCACCATTTTGGCCGATGAAAATACCAAAAAACTAATCTCTTTATTGAATGATGCCGGCGCTGCCAAAGCTCCAAAAGGCAGCATTAAACAACGTGTAGGTGATTTATACGTGAGCGGTATGGACAGCGTTACCATCGAAAAACGTGGTTACGACCCAATTAAACCATCACTTGCCCGCGTTGCCAAAATAGGCGACCTGAATGGCGTTATCAACGAAATGGCTTACGAACGCAGCACAGGCGAAGGCAGCCCGCTGTTTAGCTTCGGTGTTGGTCAGGATTCTAAACACCCTACCCAGTACGTGGTAAGTTTAGGCCAGGGCGGTACCAGTTTGCCAGATCGCGATTACTATTTAAAAAGCGACGCACGTACTTTAAAGGTACAAGCAGCTTATAAGCAATACATCACTACCCTGTTTACCCTAACTGGCAGCAGCGAAGAGGTAGCCCAGAAAAATGCAGCGACTATTTTTGCGTTAGAGACCAAGCTGGCTACCATCCAGATGAGCCGTACCGCCATGCGCGACCCGAACAAAACTTACAACAAGTTTTCGGTTGCCGATTTCAGCAAAACTACGCCGCACTTAAATTGGGCCGAGTTAATGCCGAAAATGAAAGTTACCGGCCAGGATACCGTATTGGTTCGCCAGCCCGATTTCTTTAAATCTGTTGATGAAATTTTAGCAAGCACACCAGTTGAAGACTGGAAAGTTTACCTGCAATGGGAAATTTTACGCGGTTCGGCCAATTCATTAAGCTCACCTTTTGTTAAAGCAAGCTTTGCTTACAGCAGCGCATTAAGCGGCCAGCAGGTACAAACCCCGCGCGACGAAAGAATTTCTGGCCTGGTTAACGGCAGCCTTGGCGACTTGTTAGGTCAATTGTTTGTTGAGAAATACTTTACCCCTGCCGCTAAGGAATACATGGTTGGCTTGGTAAACAACCTAAAATCTGTTTTGGGTGACCGTATTAAACGTTTGGAGTGGATGACCCCAGAAACCAAAGAGCGCGCCCTTAAAAAACTGAATGCTTTTGGTGTTAAAATCGGGTATCCTGATAAATGGCAAACTTACCCGGGCTTAGTGATTGAGCGCGGGGATTATGCCGGTAACTTACGTCGTATTTCTGCATGGCGCTACGCCGAGTCTGTTGGCCATTTGGGCAAACCTGTTGATAAAACCCGTTGGGGAATGACACCTCCAACTGTAAACGCTTCATATAGCCCAACTAACAACGAAATTACCTTCCCTGCGGGCATCCTGCAGTTCCCATTCTTTGATTTTGGTGCTGATGATGCCATTAATTATGGTGGTATAGGTGCGGTTATCGGCCACGAAATGACCCACGGTTTTGACGACCAGGGCCGCCAGTATGATGCTGATGGTACCCTGCGCGACTGGTGGAAAAAAGATGACGCCGACAAATTTAAAACCCGTGCCGACATGGTGGTTGACCAATACAATGGCTTCACTGTGCTGGATACCATCCACGTAAACGGCCGTTTAACCTTGGGCGAAAACTTAGCAGACTTAGGTGGCTTGAACGTTGCTTACGAGGCTTTCAAGAAAACAAAACAAGGCCAATCTGAAACAAAAATCGATGGTTTTACGCCAGATCAGCGTTTTTTCCTATCTTGGGCACAAGTTTGGAGAAGCAACCAAAGGCCAGAGTCGGCATCGTCACGTATTTTGACAGATCCACACTCGCCTGAACAATATAGAACCAACGCACCAATTTCAAATATTGATGCATGGTACAAAGCATTTAACGTACAACCAGGCGACAAAATGTACAAGAAGCCTGAAGACCGCATTAAGATCTGGTAACAAGTCTTAATTTTTTAAATCCCAGAGCCCCCGACATGTCGGGGGCTTCTTTTTTGGCACAAAAATATTACAAAAGCACAGACCGATCTCTCAATCAGTACATTAAGGCGCATAACATCGATTTAGCGCACCTGTTTATTAAAAAATATTTTAACTAATAGTAACACAGTCGCCATTTAGGGGTCTACGTAATTTGCATACTTAGTTTATAAATAACTAAATTTCGAATCTCAATTAATTTATGAAATCAAAATTTACCCATTTAATGCTTGCAGGGGCGCTATGCTTTACTGCTAATGCATTTGCAGGCACCGGCAAGCAAGCCGCCAAAGGTGCACCTGCTCCTAAAAAATTCATCGATCCTGCTAATATGGATCCAACCGTTAAACCAGGCGATGATTTTTTTGAATACGCCAACGGTGGCTGGTTAAAAAACAACACTATCCCTGCAAAAGAAACCAGCTGGGGCAGCTTTTTAATGCTGCGCGATGATAACCGCAAAAAACTGGTTGGTATTGTTGAGGAAGCCAGCAAAGCATCCGGCCAGCCTAAAGGCAGTATCAAGCAACGTGTGGGCGATTTATACGCCAGCGCTATGGATACTGTAGCCATCGAAAAACGCGGCTATGACCCTATCAAACCAGACTTGCAACGTATTGATGCTATAACAGACCTGGATGGTGTTGTTAATGAAATTGTTTTTCAGCGTGCCAATGCTTTAGGTAGCCCGTTATTTAGTTTCGGTGTTCGCCAGGATTCTAAAAACGTATCCAAATATGTGGTTAGCCTGGGCCAGGGTGGCACAAGTATGCCAGACCGCGATTATTATTTAAAATCAGACCCGCGTACCAAGCACATCCAGGAAGCTTACAAGCAGTATATCACAGATCTTTTTGCCTTATCGGGTACTTCTGCTGATGCTGCCGCCGCCAATGCAGCAACCATTTTTGGGATAGAAAGCAAACTGGCCGAAGCGCAAATGAGCCGTGTAGCCATGCGCGATCCTATTAAAACCTACAATAAACTTACCGTTGCCGATTTAAGTAAAACCACCCCGCATTTAAACTGGGCTGCATTATTGCCTAAATTAAAAATCAACGGTCAGGATACAGTATTGGTTTCTTCACCATCATTCTTAGTATCTGCCGATCAGTTATTGGCAGCTACATCTGTTCAGGATTGGAAAACTTATTTAAAGTGGAATATACTGAAAGGTTCTGCAGGTTCACTGAGCTCTCCGTTTGTTAACGCACAATTTAAGTATAGCAGCGTATTAAGCGGCCAAAAAGTACAAACGCCACGCAACGAACGTATGACTTCGTTAGTTGATGGTTCATTGGGCGAATTATTGGGCCAGCTTTATGTAGAGCAATACTTTACCCCTGCCGCCAAAGCTTACATGGTAGGCCTGGTTAACAACCTTAAAGTTAGTTTAGGCGAGCGCATCCAACGTTTAGACTGGATGACGCCTGAAACCAAAGCCCGTGCGCTTAAAAAGCTGAATGCCTTTACTGTAAAAATTGGTTATACCGATAAATGGGAAACTTACACCGGCCTGGTTATCAATCGTAACGACTATTTTGGTAACATACGCCGCGTAGGTGCATGGGGTTATAATGATATGGTAAACCGTTTAGGTAAGCCGGTTGATAAAACCGAATGGGGAATGACCCCACCTACCGTAAATGCTTATTACAACCCGGTAAATAACGAGATCGTTTTCCCGGCAGGTATTTTACAGTTCCCATTCTTTGACTTTAAAGCTGACGACGCTGTTAACTACGGTGGTATCGGTGCCGTTATAGGCCACGAAATGACCCACGGTTTTGATGACCAGGGCCGCCAGTACGATGCTGATGGTACACTGCGCGACTGGTGGCAAAAAGACGATGCCGACAAGTTTAAAACCCGTGCCGATATGGTAGTAAACCAATACAATGGTTTTGTTGCTGTTGACACGATGCACGTAAACGGCCGTTTAACCCTTGGCGAAAACCTTGCCGATTTAGGCGGTATCAACGTTGCTTACGAAGCATTTAAGAAAACAAAAGAAGGGCAATCAAACACTAAGATCGACGGCTTTACGCCAGATCAGCGTTTCTTCCTGTCGTTTGCACAGGTTTGGAGAGGCTTGCAACGCCCAGAGGCTACTGCTCAGCAGGTACAAACAGACCCGCACTCACCAGGCAGGTTCCGTACCAACGGCCCTGTAACCAATGTGGATGCGTGGTACAAAGCCTTCAACGTACAACCAGGCGATAAAATGTACAAAAAACCTGAAGACCGGATTAAGATCTGGTAATAAGAGTTTCCATATAAAAGCAGAAAGCCCCGGCATGCCGGGGCTTTCTGCTTTTATAATCGCTTTTTCTTCCAGTTTTCGCTTAACCGTAATTGTGATACTAAGTTGTATAGCTGGCTTAGGCCAAATGTTCCCTGCATACCATAATCGGTTATTTCCTTAACGCTTCCATCGGTAAACTCAAAAGTAAATTCTACGGTTGGGGCATCTGTCCAGTTAACTGCATATTTATTTTTAAGTTTTTTAGCGCTTAAATAATTGGCCAGCCCCATAATTTCAGCAAATTTATCGGCGGCAATTTTAGTCTCAAAATCGCCCTTTTGAGTAGAGTAATCATCAGCAAAATACGATGCACCTGCTGTTTCGTAAATACGCAATTCAAATACCGGGCATGTACCATCACAGCCGGACGCTTTAACACGTATACTTTTAACTTTATAATTTGCAAGTTTTAAATTTCGCTCTATAAAATTACCGTATTTAAATACCAGCGTATCCATCTGTGGCCGATTGATATAATCATAAGCCCTTTTTCCCGGATCTTGCTTAACAGAATAAAATAATAATACAGGTTGCTTATTTATAAATGCAGGTTTAGCCAACTCGCAATCCTCAGATGGATCTTTAGATAGCCTGAACAATGAAAAAGCATTATTTCCCTTGTCTATTACAGCATATACATCAAAATTGTGATACCAACGCACGGTAACTATAATATCAGTTAGGCCATCTTTATTAAAGTCGGCTTTTTCCCAATTTTTGATATTCCACTTTTTGGCAATACCGTTGCAATCTAACTTTTTTATCAAGCTATCCGTCGGCATCACAGTCATCGATTGATAACTCTTTTGACCGGAATCTTTGTAAGCCTTATTAATAAATATCTCGACTTCTTTATCCGTTTTTAAACTGTCAATCGTATTGGCAAATAAGACTTTTGAAAAAAGAAGGCATAAGATGGCTGGTAACAGGTATTTCATAGCTTAGGTTGAATATAACTATACTTCATCATAATTAAATGAAGCAAAATCATACCTAATATAATGAATATTCCTACTTATTTGCCACCATCTTTTCTTCGGGTAAATTCAAATATCCGCGGGCTGCATTGCTGGCATCTTTAACTACTACTTTGGTACCTGCCAGTGTTTGGCTCTTATACCAATCGTAGCCGGCTTTAAAGGCCGCCATACGCTGCATTGGGGTGCCGTGGCAGGCAGGGTCGTTAATGGCAGCGTAATCACCTATACGCACTATCCAACGTACGTTGTGGCTAATATCTGTCCAGGTCTGGTTCGAGCTGTAGGCTATAAAACAACCGGCCATATAATCGGCATATAATTCCTTATATATAGGTGTGGATGGAGTTACCTTTAGGGTAAAATCAATAATATGGGCAAATTGGTGTGCAGCAACAATAGGTATCATGCTAAAGTTGCCCGAGTAGTTGTACATATTTTGCAGGTAGTTATATCCAAGAGCTACCGTACCATCGGGCGTATCGAGCGATTCGGGCACTGTTGATACACAAGCATTTGGTTTGTCTATCAACGAATCATCATACATCACCAGGCCGGGGTTAATACCGAAGAAGCTACGCAATACGTTACTCTCCCGGTCCAGCCAGTGGTCCATTTGAGGGTTGCCGGTGCCTTTGGTAAGGCGTACCTGTTTACTGATGGGCGCCGTCTCCTGGTTGGCGCAGCCACTAAAGTGCTGGGCTTTACTGCGGATAGTGCACAGCAAACCCATAGCAAGGGTTAAGAAAATTAACTTCATGACGTTGGAGCGTTTAAGTTGCTGAAATATAGCATTTTAAAAACTCGCCTACAATTTACAGGAGTAAATACCGTGTTAAAACCCTAAACTATTTTTCCACAAAGGTTATTTATAAAATAATTTAACATACGATTGAAAATTAGCTATTTACAACGCACAAATATTAAATAATACTATAATTTAGTTTCTGTTATAAATTAAACTATAGGCTTAAATTTTTCCTTTGCAGAAAGCCCGTTTATTATGACATTGCGCCTAAGCTTCTTCATTCAAAAAATATCATTAATCCGCTATCTTTGCGGCAATGTTTATCCATCAGTTTTACGATAAAGGCCTGGCGCATGCCTCGTATGCGGTAATAAGGGCCGGCAAAATGATTGTTGTTGATCCTGCACGTGATCCTCAACCTTACTATGACCTGGCATCTCAACACGAAGCCGACATTGTGGGTGTAATTGAAACCCACCCTCATGCCGATTTTGTAAGTTCGCACCTCGAAATTCACGAGCAAACCGGCGCTACTATCTATGTGAGCAAACTGGTGGGTGCAGGCTATCCGCATCAAACATTTGATGACGGCGATGTAATTAACCTGGCCGACATCAAACTAAATGCACTGAATACTCCCGGCCACTCGCCCGATTCTATCTGTATTTTGGTAGAGGACGAGAATGGCAAATCGCAAGCCATATTTACGGGCGATACCTTGTTTGCAGGCGATGTTGGCCGACCCGATCTGCGCGAAAATGCAGGCAATATCACCGCTAAGAAAGAAGAATTGGCCCGCCAGCTCTTCCACTCAACCCGCGAAAAATTGATGACCCTGCCAAAAGAGGTAATCGTATATCCGGCACACGGCCCAGGCTCGTTATGCGGTAAAAGTATGAGCCCTGATCTGCAAAGCACCATCGGTAAAGAACTGCGTGAAAATTACGCCCTGCAACTGATGGAAGAACTACAGTTTGTAGAACTCCTTACCGCCGACCAGCCTTTTATGCCACGCTATTTTGGTTATGATGTAGAGCTGAATAAACAAGGAGCGCCATCATTTGGTACAAGCATTGCATCTGTACCCAAATTAGGGAACAACGCCACCTTAGAGCCTGGTGTATTGATAATAGATACCCGCCCCGAGGCTGACTTTAAGAAAGGCCATCTAAAAGGGTCGATCAACATACAGCAAGGTGGCAAATTTGAAACCTGGCTGGGCTCATTACTTAACCCTGGTGAACAATTTTATCTGATCGCAGCCGATGAGGAAAGCCTTGATTCTGTTATCAACAAGGCAGCAAAGATCGGCTACGAAAAAAATATTAAAGGTGCGTTACTCCGCCCCGATCATGCTACTTACCATTCGGCTGTATTTAATGAGGAAGATTTTAAAATCAATCCCGAAAAATACACCATTGTTGATGTACGCAACTGGAACGAGATTAACGAACATAAGATTTTCGACAATGCGTTAACCATCCCACTGCCCGAAATCCGTGAGGAGTTATTAAAGATCCCAACAGATAAACCAATTGTAGTGCATTGCGCTGCAGGTTACCGTTCGGCAGCAGCCAGTAGCATTATTGCCGCACAGGTTACCAATGTACCGGTTTATGATTTGAGTGATTCGATTGTAGAATACGCGGGATAGAAACAAGAACCGAGAGTCAGGAAACAAGATAAAACCAAATTTGTCATTGCGAGGAGGTACGACGAAGCAATCTCGTAGCTATACGGATCGAATAATACTGGCGACGAGATTGCCACACTATTGCTCGCAATGACGAACAGGAGAAGAATATTCACTCATTCGCTCCCTCTATCATTCACTCATTAAAACATGAACTTAAGCATCGTAACCACAGCCGACGGCTCCAAAACCATTTATAACGAACAGGTAGGCGAGCACTATCATTCGCGTCATGGTGCTTTGCAGGAGAGCCGTCATGTATTTCTCAGTGCAGGATTACAGCATTTTCTGGCAGGTACAGATGTTAATAAGGTTAGCGTTTTAGAAGTTGGCCTGGGTACCGGCCTTAATTTTTTAATCACTGCCGATTATTGTACAACTAAAGAAATCAAGCTCAATTACACCGGCATCGAAGCCTATCCCCTTACCGAAGAAATGATAAGCCAGACCGGGTATGAAGAATATGTGTCTTCATCACTTTGGGAAAGTTTCTTAAAGCGATACCCGGCATCAATAGGTCATCAGGTCGAAATCAACCCGTACACACAACTGACAACCGACAACCGGCAACTGACAACCTTCACCAGCGACCAGTTATTCGATGTAATTTATTTTGATGCCTTTGCCGCCATCCACCAACCCGAAATGTGGAATGAGGAAGCCATTGGCCATACCATCAAATTCTTAAAACCCGGCGGTGTATTTGTTACCTATGCCATAACCGGCAACCTGAAACGCATGCTCAAAGCACTCGGCTTAAAAGTTGAAAAAGCACCAGGCGCACCGGGGAAAAGGGAGATGCTAAGAGCAATTTTGAATGAGTGAATGATAGAATGAGTGAGTAATCAAAAGCACATCATTTAATTTACGCTAACATTCTATAAAGGCATAGACGAGGTTATTATATTTAAAGGTCCGCATTCTATCATTCTCTCCTTCACTCATTCTATCATTGCTCTTTATTCTCTATTTTTACAAGAAAAAATTATGGCGCTTACCCCACCTGTTACTGCTGATACCGCTGGCGGTTCTTTCGAACGTTTGGTTACCATTATGAATGATCTTCGGGCCAACTGCCCCTGGGATATGAAACAAACCATAGAAAGCCTGCGCCACCTCACCATTGAGGAAACTTACGAACTCTCTGATGCGATATTGAGCAATGATATGGAAGAGATCCGTAAGGAGTTAGGTGATATTATGCTGCACCTTGTGTTTTATGCCAAAATAGGATCAGAAACCAACGATTTTAATATTACTGATGTACTGAATGGCATCTGCGATAAGCTGATTAACCGCCACCCCCATATTTATAGCGATACCACCGTTAATAACGAGGACGATGTAAAACGCAACTGGGAGCAAATTAAGCTGAAAGAAAAAGGTAATAAATCTGTTTTAGGGGGAGTACCAGCCTCTTTACCGGCATTGGTAAAGGCTGCCCGGATACAGGAAAAGGCACGTGGTATTGGTTTCGACTGGGAAAATAAAGACCAGGTTTGGGAAAAGGTTGAAGAAGAGATCCAGGAGTTTAAGGATGAGTTTAATGTGCCCGAAGGTGAAACTATTGATGCTGAAAAAGCAGAGGGCGAATTTGGCGATCTGCTGTTCTCGTTAATTAATTATGCCCGCTTTGTGGATATTAACCCCGAGAATGCGCTCGAAAAAACAAACCGTAAGTTTATTAAGCGTTTTCAGTACCTCGAAAGCAAGGCCAAAGAAAATAACCGCCAATTACACGATATGACACTGGCCGAAATGGACGTGTACTGGAACGAAGCAAAAAAGTTATAAAATATTTTTAACTGCTGTAACGTTTGTATCAAAAGCAACGTACCCCAAGTAAAGAATAAATTTTTTATGCGTAAATTAATATACTTACTACCTTTTGTTATTATGGCCCTAAGCAGCTGTATGAAAAACAACGACACGACTCCTACCCCGGTACCAACAGGTACATTTAGCGGCGAATTTAGAGTTGTGCACCTTAACCCGCTTACCCAAAAACTTGATACCACCAAAAGAAGCAACCTCACTTTAACCATTAGCCAGTCTACAGGTTATAAAGTTACCGGCGATACCGTACTTTACCATGCAGGCAGCTACGGCGATTTTGCTTTAAATGGTACTTACATACAATTTATTGATAAAACCGTACCGGCTAACGCAACAGGTACACTGCCTAAAATACACCTGGCAGGCACATACCAATATATTTATGATGGTACAAATTTTCAGTTCCAGGCTGCGTCTGATACTTTAGCGTATCAGTACATTCTTAAAAAGTCTAATTAAACTGCGTTTTAACTACTCCTTTAATTTTATAAAAGCCTTCCGAAAAATCGGGAGGCTTTGTCTATAATACCCCTTAAACTGTTTGTTGACAGATGCCGTTGCTATATATTAGAAAGCTGATATATTATTTTTGTGACATTTAAGTAATCTGTTGTATCACTATAAGCTCTTGATGCGTAATGCCCTTAATAACAAGTGCATAAATCATCAGCAGGGCCGAATTTTAATTAATGCAAAACACCCGTGGCATTGCTGAAGATGAACTGATCAGACAATGCAAAAAAGGCAGCCTTAAATACCAGGAATTGCTGTATAAGCAGTACTATGGCTATGCTATGGGTATCAGTTTGCGTTACAGCTTTAACCGAGACGATGCTTTAGAGGCTGTAAATGACGCTTTTATAAAAGTGTTTAATAACATCGGCAGTTATGATCAGGGTAAGGCATTTAAAGCCTGGCTGCGTGCAATTGTAGTAAATACAAGTATTGACAGGCGACGTAAGGATATGAAACACCAGCTAAACCTGGAAATTAATGACAGCATCCAGGTTTACACCACAACCAACCCGGCCGGGCGGTTAGATGCCGCTGATATTTTAAAGATGATGGAGGTATTGCCTCCTATACAACGTACCATTTTTAACATGTACGAAATTGACGGGTACTCGCACGATGAAATTGCCGAGACCTTAGAAATACCATCAAGCTCATCAAGGGTTTACCTGAGCAGAGCTAAAGAGAAACTGAGAAATATTATTAACGCAGAAGCGCAGCAACATGAGCGATAAACTGGATAACGACTTAAAAAACCGCATCCGGGAGGTGTTTGACCACTATGAGGATGATACTGCCAATGCGGGGTGGGAATTGCTGCGCCAAAGATTTCCGGAAGAAAAGAGACGCAGGGCTATAGCCTGGTGGTGGTATTCGGCCGCTGCAGTGGCATTACTGTGCCTGGGTACATGGTTCTTTTATCCGCAAAATACAATACAACAAACCGCTAGCAATCATAAAATAACCGGCAATAATATTACAGAAACTGTACCTGCAAATACAGGCGAGGCTGTCGCCGTTAATAAAAACACAGCAGCACAATCAACATCTGCTACAACCAACACATTAACATCTGATGCGGCTAATCAGCAGCAAGATCGGGTTGCTTTAAATGGTAAATTGAATCAGGTTGCCACAACCCGGAATAAAAAACATATTGATAAAAATTCATCTCAGCCTATAAACAGCTCTTTATATAGTGCCTCTTTAAACCCATCTAAACAAACTGCGCAGGGCAAACATAAAATAGCCTCATCTCAAGCCGAAATTATAATACCCGAAAAGGTTGCGGACAATGATTTATTTGAAGGTGCAAAAACTGATAAAACAGCCCAAAGCTTTACCAAAGTAAAACCACAACCTGTTGCAGCTTCTCAAAATACAGATGTTACAGACAGCGTTGAAATGCAGGCAGCCAAAGTGGCCGTTGCAAAACAACCAGAAAAGGCCACACAGGTATCAGTTGTGGTACAAAAAACAGACCCGGTTTTAAAAATGATAGCTGCTGACGATGCCCGCCGACAAGCATTGGCAAAAAACGCTACAACCAATAAAAAGAGCGAAACAGCAAAAAGTGATAAAGCTGTTATTATGAGTTTATACGCAGCAACTTATTTTAACTATGCCAAAGGCAGCCAAAGCCAGCTGGGCGTAGGCGGTGGTTTCTCGTCCGATTTTAGGGTAAGTGATAATTTCAAGATCAGCACTGGCATCTCTATCGGGCAAAACAGGTTAAGCTATAGCAGCGATAATAATATCCCTCAGCAAATCAGCAACCAGGCATTGGCAATGGTTAGCAGATCAGCATCAGTAATGGCCTCGTACAGCCTGATAACGTCGCTCAAAAGCGCTGCGCCCGAGGTTCAAAGTTACAATGCCAGCTTAGTGGGCCTGGATATACCCATCAATATTAAATACCAGTTTAATCCCAAAAAGAATGATACTTACATCTCGGCAGGTATAAGCTCGGGTACTTATATTAATGAAACATATCACTCTGCTTATACCAATGGCAATAATGTTTATCCATCGGTCAACAATTCGTTAAGCCTTAATGCGGTTAACAATGTGGCGCAACAAACGCAGGAAAATACTTCAAGCCAACATTTTGGTTCGTTTGATTTTGCCCGCACACTTAACTTCTCGTTCGGTATGGGTTATCCACTGGGTAAAAACCATTTGGTAATTGAGCCTTTCTTAAAATACCCGCTTAGTGGTTTGGGTTCGCAGGATATTAAGTTTGGTGCAAGCGGTATAAATCTTAAACTTAGCTTTTCAACCTCCAAAAAGTAATATAACATTACGTTTTTATTGCTCGGGAATGAAAGCTCATAAGAGCAACATTTATGAGGGCGTTGCCTTACAGGCCAGGCTATACGCTCATACTGCACTCCGTAGGAGTCCTTTGGACAGGCATTATCCGCCGATAGGCGGACGGTATCCGCTCCTATTCTTAACGCAAAACAGAATGTGATTCACTCTATGTAATAATTACATCAGTGCATCGCTATTCAGTTTACTCTTCTTATTTAAACCTGATAGCCTTAACCGGCGATATACGGGTTACCAGCAGCGACGGGATAATAAGCACCAGCAGGCAGATAGTTAAAGTACCTGCATTAAGCAACAATACGTCCTGCGCCGAAATTTCTACAGGTACAAATTTCATGTAATACGATGCTTGGTCGAGCTTGAAAAAATGTGTTTTAGACTGAAACCAGCCCAAACCCAATCCAAACAAATTACCCAACACCAAACCAACACCTATGAGATAGCTGGCGTTGTATAAGAAGATGCGTTGTATAGTCCAGTTGGTGGCACCGAGTGCTTTGAGCATGCCAATCATGGAGGTGCGCTCGAGTATCATTATCAGTAAGGCCGAAATCATGTTAATTACCGCCACAGCCAGCATTAATACCAGCATTACCTGGGCGTTTACATCAAGCAATTGCAGCCACTCAAATATGGTAGGATAAGTTTCGCTTACAGTGTATGAGCGCAGTTTAGCAGGTAAAATATCATTCAGGTGGTTAGATGCTTCCTGTAAGTATTCGAAGTCTTTTACACGTACTTCAAAGCCGCCCACATCATCTGGCTTCCAGTTATTTAAACGCCTGATAAGCGACAGGTCGGCAATAACGTATGTTTTATCAACCTCATCAACACCTGTATTAAATATCCCTTTAATAGTGAATTTTCGCTTGCGTAAGGGCTCCTGTACAAAATACATCACCATATCATCACCTGCTTTCAGTTTTAACCTATCCGCCGTATAACGCGAAATCATAATCTGTTTGGTAGCATCAGCAGAATCGCTGAAGTCCATTACGCTACCGGTTTCTAAGGCTTTTTTCAGAAAGGTCCAGTCGTAAGTTTTATCAACGCCTTTTAGTACTACCCCCTCAATTTCATCATTTGCTTTAATAATACCCGGTTTGCTGGCAAAGGGCATTACATTGGCAATATTGAAACTCTTTTTGGCGTGGCTGATAAACTGCTGATCGTTACTGAAAGGCGAGTTCTCGTACGAGTTATTGTTATCGAACTTAATCACCTGGATATCGCCAGAAAAGCCCCTAACCCGTTCCCTGATCTCCTGCTTAAAGCCTTTTACGATAGCTACAGAAAGGATCATCACCCCCAACCCCAGCATAATACCGATGATGGCGATGCGCACAATCAATTTAGAAAATGTGCGTTTTGATTTGAAAGAGATCCTGCCGGCTATGAATGATGAAAAACTCAAGTCAGTTCGTTTTTTTTGTACTTTCGCAAATATGCGCTTTTGCTATTAAATGCAGCAATTGCGCCATTGTTTTTAATACCAACCTATGAATAAAATTTTCAGCTTTATAATTGCACTTGGCCTGCTTAGCAATGCTTCTGCGGCGCAACATAAAAAGACGACTAAATATACCAGCACACATACTACAAGCAGTCATAAAACGAGTAGCCATAAATCAGTTAGTCACAAGTCTGTTAGCCACAAATCGGCAAAGCACAAAACAACTGTACACACTAATGTTAGCCACACCACTTACTTGCCTACACACAGGGTAACCCATTTGCATCATTACGGCTTAGGTGGCAACCCTATTCCGGGTGCAGATCAAACTGATCAATACCTGGGCTATCTGCAAGGTAAAAATATCGGCATGGTGGTTAATCAAACTTCGGTTATCGGTAAAAACCTTACGCCAAGCCCCGATAGTTTGTTGAAACTGGGTGTATCTATCAAAAAGATCTTCGGCCCCGAGCACGGTTTCCGTGGTAACAACAGCGACGGCGCTACCGTGAATAATGATGTAGACAGCAAAACCGGGCTACCTATTATCTCACTCTATGGCAAGCACAATAAACCTACTGCTGGCGACCTGAAAGGCATCGACCTCATGATCTTTGATATTCAGGATGTGGGCGCACGTTTCTATACCTATATTTCTACCCTGCATTACGTAATGGAGGCCTGTGCCGAAAACAACATCGAACTGATGATCCTCGACCGCCCTAACCCTAATGGCTACCTGGTTGACGGACCTGTTTTAGATACAGCCTACCGCTCATTCGTAGGCATGCACCCTGTTCCTATTGCACACGGCATGACTATTGGCGAATATGCCCAAATGATTAACGGCGAAGGATGGCTCAACAATCACGTACAGTGCAAACTTAAAATTATCAAAGTGGCCAACTATAACCACAAAATGGGTTACGAGTTACCGGTGTACCCATCGCCCAACTTAAATTCGCAGCAGTCTATTGCACTATATCCAAGCGTTTGTTTGTTTGAAGGTACAGTCATGAGTTTAGGTAGAGGTACTGATTTTCCGTTCACAGTAGTTGGTCACCCGGGTTTTAAGGGCACTTATAAGTTTACCTTTACACCTGTGAGCATGCCCGGCAAAAGTGATAACCCTCCTTTGAAAGACAGGTTATGTTATGGCATTGATCTGCAAAGCTATGATACCGATTTACTGAGAAGATCGGGCAAATTAAACTTAAACTGGTTAATAACATTGTACAAAAACTACCCCGATCAAACACATTACTTCAACGCCTACTTTACCAAACTGGTTGGGAATGAAACGTTGAGAAAACAGATTGAATCGGGATTGAGTGAGCGTGAAATCAGACAGAGTTGGGAACCAGCTTTAAGCGTATTTAAACAAACAAGAGAGAAGTATCTCTTATACCAGTAAACTGTTGTTAGCCTCCGCGCCGTCATTGCGAGGTACGAAGCAATCGCGAACACTACAGAGCCGCTCTGCCAGTCGGGGATTGCTTCGTACCTCGCAATGACGGGCTGGGTTGAGCGCACGGTTTAATGACTATTGACCAATGACTAATCATCAAACGATATGAGAATAATATTTATGGGCACGCCCGAATTTGCAGTAGCATCTCTTGATGCACTGATACAAGCGGGCTGCGAAGTGGTAGCGGTAATTACTGCACCTGATAAACCGGCCGGACGCGGGCAAAAGCTGAATGAGTCGGCAGTAAAAAAATATGCTGTTGTAAATAATATCAAAGTATTACAACCTGAGAAGCTGCGCGACCCTGATTTTTTACAGGAACTTCAGGCGCTGAAAGCGGATTTACAAGTAGTAGTTGCCTTCCGTATGTTGCCGGAGGTTGTTTGGAGTATGCCGCCTAAAGGAACTATTAATCTGCACGCATCGTTGTTGCCACAATACCGTGGTGCAGCGCCGATTAACTGGGTAGTTATTAACGGTGAAAAAGAGAGTGGTGTAACCACCTTCTTTCTGCAACAACAAATTGATACCGGCAACATCCTGTTTACCGAAAAGGTATCCATCCCTGAAGATTTTACAGCCGGAGACTTACACGATAAACTGATGAACAAAGGCGCCGGTCTACTGGTGAAAACCGTTAAAGCTGTAGAGAGCGATAAGTACACCGAGCAGCCACAGGAACACTTACTGGAAGGTGCAGAACCCAAACATGCCCCTAAAATTTTCAAAGAAGATTGCAAGGTTGACTGGAATAAGCCCGTTGAACAGGTGTATAACCTCATTCGCGGCCTAAGCCCTTATCCTACTGCGTTTACGGAACTGAATGGTAAGATCCTGAAAATTTACACCTCGACAAAAGAGGTTGCGACTGTTGATGCAATACCGGGCACTTATAGCACCGACAACAAAACCTATTTAAAATTTGCCTGCACAGATGGCTATATCCATGTAACCGATATTCAGCTGGAGGGTAAGAAACGGATGGGTGTTGAGGAATTTTTAAGGGGAGTGAGATTATAGCCCCCAGACCCGAAAAGTTCATTTGTTCACTGGTTCATTAGTTTATTGGGATATAAGCACCACTGAACAACTGAACCAATGAACCAGTGAACATCAATAGACCGTCATAAAACATAATAAACTATTACCTAATCAATTGCCTTTCTATTTTTGCGGCAAACTATAAGCAGATGATGACACCCGAGCAGAGAATTGAGCAGCTTAAAACAGCAATAACCCCATTTCGCGAAAAACTGACCAACCACCCATTGTATCAGCAAATTACTTCGCTTGATGATTTACATGTTTTTATGCAGCACCACGTCTTTGCCGTATGGGATTTTATGTCATTGCTTAAATCGTTGCAAATAGGCCTTACCTGTGTACAGTTGCCTTGGATCCCGGTTGGCAATGCCAATACCCGCTACCTCATTAATGAGATTGTAACCGGCGAAGAAAGTGATGTAGACCAACATGGCAACCGCGGCAGCCACTTTGAGCTTTATTTAAAAGCAATGAAACAAGCCGGTGCCGCAAGTGATGCTATCGACAGCTTATTATTCGAATTATCAAGCGGTAAGTTTATAGACGAGGCACTGATCATTGCCGACATTCCGGTTTCTGCCCGTAATTTTGTGCAGCATACCTTCGAGGTTATCAACACCAATAAGCCACACTTACAGGCAGCCGTGTTTACATTCGGTCGCGAGGATTTGATTCCGGGTATGTTCATCAGCCTGGTAAAAGAAATTAACAAGCAATTTCCGGGTAAAGTAGATACTTTCTTATATTACTTAGAGCGCCATATTGAAGTTGATGGCGACCATCATTCGCACCTTGCCTACCAAATGACTGCCGAACTTTGCGGCAACGACGAAACCAAATGGGCCGAAGCCGAAGTGGCAGTTACAGAAGCGCTGCAAGAACGTATTAACCTTTGGGATAGTATTTATGCCACGGTTAGTAAAGGGGAGTTTGTATAATTGATTTTCGATTTATAAAAAGCACGTCATTGCGAGGAACGAAGCAATCGCGAACATTACAGAGCGGCTCTTCAGATCGGGGATTGCTTCGTTCCTCGCAATGACGATCATAAAGTAACTTTAGTTAAGTTTCTGTCTTGATTCTTGACTCTCGATTCCTGATTCCTTTAGAGTTTATTCAACTCATCAACCAAACTTTTACTCAACGTATTAAAATAGCGTTTTACACCAAAACCCATTACCCATTGTATACCACAGGTGGCGTTGGTTAAAAACACTTCATCGGCTTCATAAAGTATATTGGGGTTTATCTGGGCTTCGGTAACGGGTATTTCCAGCTTAAGGGCCAGATCAATTACCACCTGGCGCATTATGCCGCCTACACAGCCTTCGCTTAAAGCAGGGGTATATAAATGGCTGTTATACCAAACAAATATATTAGAGCTAATGGCCTCGCACAAAAATCCATTCTGGTTCAATAAAAAAGCATCATCCAGTTTGTTTTGGCTTTTATAGATGCCCGCCATTACATATACCAGTGAGTTGCAGGTTTTATAGTTAGATAGGTAATTAAGCGGCTTGGCTAATTCTGTAAACACATCCATAATTAGGCCACGGTTATTCATCTCATAATAATCATGCTCAATCGGCTCCAGCTCCATGCAGTAACTTGCTTTGTTATCTGCTGGTGTATATAAACCTTCCGCATCACGGTAAACAGTTAGGCGGATGCGGCCATTTTTGATTTTATTACGGATAGCCAGATCGGCCGCTTTCTCTTTCAGAAACCAATCGTCCATTTGCGAATAGCCATCCATCTTAAGGGCTTTCATACCGGCCTGCAGACGGTCGGCATGTAATTGCGGAAATTGCAGCTGCCCTTTAAGCAGGCGCATACTCTCAAAAACACCATCCCCATACCTAAAGGATCTGTTGGTTACGGTAAGTACCTTGCTATCCGCAGGGATAAGTTCTCCGTTGAAATTGATGAAAAGAGGTTTCATTGATAAATGCAGAACAATAATTTAAGCGTTTTGATCTGCCGGAGTACCAATATATTTTCTCCACTTGTTTAAAACCGACTCAAAATCCTCTGGCAAAGCAGATTCGAAATGCATATATTCTTTTTTAGATGGATGTTTAAAACCTAAAGTCTGTGCATGCAAGGCCTGGCGTGGCATCAGTTCAAAACAATTTTCAACAAACTGCTTGTACTTACCAAACATGGTACCCTTTAATATTTTGTCGCCGCCGTACATGGCATCACTAAATAACGAGTGCCCAATGTGTTTCATGTGCGCACGGATCTGATGGGTACGGCCGGTCTCGAGCTGACACTCAATTAGGGTAACATAGGTAAAGCGCTCCAGAACCTTATAATGCGTTACAGACCATTTTCCCTTCTCAGGGTCGTCATATATCGACATCACCCTCCTATCGTTCACACTGCGGCCTATATAGCCTGTTACGGTACCATCTGCTTCCAGATCACCCCAAACTAAGGCTATATACTTGCGGGTAATAGTATGATCGTAAAACTGGCGCGCCAGGTAGGTCATAGAACGCTCGTTCTTGCTGATCAGCAATAAGCCCGAAGTATCTTTATCAATCCGATGCACCAATCCCGGTCTGCCATCGTTGCCCGGCAGCTGCGGTAATTGTTGAAAATGGTAAACTAAACCATTTACCAACGTGCCGGTATAATTATTATAACCCGGATGCACAACCATACCTGCAGGTTTGTTAATTACCAGCAGATCATCGTCCTCATAAACTATATTAAGCGGGATATTTTCGGGATAAACTTCGGTATCGCGCGGCGGGTGTGGCAATACTACCGATATTATATCATTAGGTTTAACCCTGTAGCTCGATTTAATTTCTTTCTGATTAACCAGTACGTTACCCTGCTCTATAGCATTTTGCACGCGATTACGGGTAGCGTTTTCAATGCGCGACATTAAAAACTTATCTACACGCAAAAGCGACTGGCCCTTGTCAACTATAATCCGAAAGTGCTCATACAAATCCTGTTCGTCCTGTTCGTACGAGTCTATTTCCTCTGTCATTGCAGCAAAAATACTCGTTTTTTAATAAGTACCTATTATCAGGTTTTTCATAATAAAATTATCTTTGCGCCTTTTTAATCGAACGTTAAATATTTTAAACCATAGTTACACACAAACGTTGTCATTACAAAACCCCTAAAACCATGAAAAACAAATTCTTAGCCCTTACTGCTTTCTTTTTATTAGCTGCAAGTATTACAAAAGCACAAAACGGATTCGATGAATTATTAAAGTCAGGCCCGGCGGATGCCACCAAACTGGTTGATGCCTACGGCAGGCCATTATTTAAAGGACTTGGCTTAGGCATGAACAGCGGTTGGACCAACACCGCGCAAACCAACGGACTACTACACTTCGACCTGCGGATTACCGCTACCGCAGTCTTCGTCCCCCAATCAGACCGAACCTTTGATGTTACAAAGATTGGCCTTTCTAACAGTGTAAGGCCGGATAATGCATCAAACACCATTGCACCAACCTTTAGCGGCAATACCAAAACAGATGGCCCGCTGATGAATGTTTACGATAATAACGGTAACAAAGTAACCTCATTTAACCTGCCAAGCGGCCAGCTATCATCAGTTGTTCCCGCACCACAGCTACAACTTACAGTCGGCCTCATTCAAAATACCGATGTTACAGTTAGGGCAATACCCAAAGTAAAAGTGAGCGATGATATTGGTTCTATATCGATGCTTGGCTTTGGCATTAAACACAATGTGATGAAGGATTTTTTTGGCTCAGCAGGTCAAATTGTCCCCTTCGATCTCGCTTTGGCATTTAGCTACAACAAGCTTAATTACAATAAATCACTCAACGTACAACCAGAGAATGGTGCAGTGCCTGCCGATGCGCAACAATCAAACGATTTTAGCGGCCAGGCGATAGACGGCCATGTGAACAGCTTTTTGTTCGAAGCTATTTTCTCTAAGCAAATCTTATTTTTTACACCTTACATCGCGGCGGGTTATAACACCGCCAAAACAGATGTGAGTTTGATAGGCAATTACCCCATAACCTCAAACACAGTACCTATTGTAAACCAGAAATTTTATACCACTTATAACAATCCGGTAACCATTAACGAGCGAAGTGTAAATGGGATGAGTGCCGAAATTGGTTTCCAGCTTAAACTGCCTATCTTTAGGTTTTATGCCTCGTACGGTGTAGCGGCAAGCTACAGCATGGTAAATGCAGGCATCGGATTCGGAATTTAGGATAAATATGATATTTGATTTAGAGATCTGCAGCCCGGTTCAGCAAATTAAACACCCTTTATTTGATGAAAAGGGCTTGCAGGTTTTTATCAAGCGCGATGATATGATACACCCGGTTATATCGGGTAACAAATGGCGCAAATTAAAGTACACATTGGCTAATGCTCACAATGCAGGGAAAACCCACCTCGTAACTTTTGGCGGTGCATATTCCAATCATTTATTGGCAACAGCTGCCGCCGCTGCAAAATTTGGTTTTAAGTCTACAGGTTTTGTTCGGGGTGAAGAGGTTACTAACGACACCCTGTTTCTATGCCACCTGCATGGCATGCAACTGATATTTGTGGATAGGGAAAGCTATCGTGATAAACAAACTTTGTTCGATCAGTATTTCAGCAACGATACCTCTGCGTTTTTTATTGATGAAGGCGGCGCTTCGGCAGCTGCAGCACAAGGTTGCAGCGAACTGGTGGCCGAACTCCCGCAAACCTACGATCACATCTTCTGCGCCTGCGGAACAGGCACAACCGCAGCAGGAATATTGAACGGCTTACAACACTTGCCCACCCTATTCCACGCCGTACCTGTACTAAAAGGCGGTGAATTTATTGCTGACGAAATTAAACAGTACACCACACACAATCCTATGTATGAGCTGCATACCCAATATCATTTCGGCGGTTATGCTAAAAGTACGCCTGAACTGATTGATTTTATTAAAGATTTTATCGCTTCAACAGGCATATTGATTGAACCCGTTTATACTGGTAAAATGATGTATGCGTTGTTTGATTTGGCGCGTAAAGATCATTTTAAACCGGGTAGCAATATTTTGGCGGTGCATACTGGTGGCTTGTTTGGGTTGTTGGGGATGAAGGAGAAGTTTTTGTAAGAGTTCTACGCCTACCGTCATGCTGAACTTGTTTCAGCACCCCACATGTAAAGCGACCTTGCGAGTTATACACCTGTCCTTTGGGGTGCCGAAATAAGTTCGGCATGACGTGTTTAGACTTAACAGTTCAACAAATTAAACTGAACCATTTCTCTCATCAGTATAAAAACCAACTTTAAACATTTTAAACATACTTTTCAGTTCAGCGGTTCAAAAAAGGCCTAAATACTTTATTTTGAGGGTTTTTGTTAGATTTGTATAAGCCATTACCTATGGAAACTATGTCAATAACACCACAAAACGTTCAAGCAACTTTAAGCAAACATATCCTGGCCGATGGGTTCGACCTTACTTTTGATATGGAGAAAAGCCAGGGCGTTTACATCTACGATTCGAAATACGACCGTACGCTGCTCGACTTTTTTACCTGCTTTGCATCCGTACCACTAGGTTATAATCACCCAAAGATGGTAAACGATGAGGCCTTTAAAAAAGACCTGCTCCTGGCAGCACTAACCAACCCTTCAAACTCGGATATCTATACTGAGCAATACGCCCATTTTCTGGAGGTGTTTGACCGTGTCGGGATCCCAGAATACCTGCCGCATGCTTTCTTTATCTCTGGCGGAGGTTTAGCCATTGAGAACGCCCTTAAAACTGCCATGGACTGGAAAGTGCAAAAGAACTTCGCCAAGGGCTACCAGGTTGAAAAAGGTTTTAAGGTGATCCATTTTGAGCACGCTTTTCATGGCCGTACCGGGTATACCATGAGCCTTACCAATACCCAACCGGTGAAAACACGCTGGTTTGCCAAGTTCGATTGGCCGCGTATCAGTACGCCATACATTAATTTCGACGATTTTAAATCGAATCCTGAAGAACTGTACAAACGTGAGGCTGCGTCTATCGCCCAGATAGAAAAAGCGTTTCAGGATAATAAGGATGATATTTGCGCTATTATTATCGAGCCCATCCAGTCGGAAGGTGGCGATAACCACATTCGTAAAGAGTTTCTGGAACAACTGCGTAAACTGGCCGACGAGTATGAGGCGATGTTAATTTATGACGAGGTACAAACCGGCGTTGGCTTAACCGGCAAATTCTGGTGCCACGAGCATTTTGGAGAAAACGCAAGGCCGGATATTATTGCTTTCGGCAAAAAAATGCAGGTATGCGGTATATTGGCTAGCCGCCGGGTTGAAGAGAACCCGGATAATGTGTTCACCGTATCTTCACGTATAAACTCTACCTGGGGTGGTAACTTAACAGATATGGTTCGCTCTGCCAAAATATTAGAAATTATTGCTGAGGATAATCTTTGCGATCAGGCATCGCAAACCGGGCAATATTTGCAAGATCAGTTAGTGGCCTTAAGCCAAACTACCAGCCTCATTTCTAACATCCGCGGTAAAGGTTTACTCACCGCGTTTGACTTTCCGGATAGTGATATTAGAAACAGTTTCATAAATATGGGATTAGAAAATAATACTATGTTTTTGGGCTGTGGCGAAAAAAGTATCCGTTTCAGACCGGCACTTATTATGCAGGAAAGCCATATTGATGAAGGTATAAAAACCATGTTTCACATACTTAAACGTTTGTAATTTGTAATAATGTTGCTACACGTGTCTTTTTAACACGTTCCTGAGAATCTTTTTAACACGCAGATACTATTATTGCCGTTTATCGTTTATTACTATAAACAATAATATTTTTTGATAGGGGGTAATATTGGGCTACTGGTTAAAAAGTGCTCAAATATTACTATTTTTAAATAGGGTTCTAAAACGTATATGAGCAAACACACTGACAAACTAAAACGACAGCTCCTGGAAATATCAGAAGTTGTAAATTCATTTCAATCTGAAGCTGTACAATTACGCATTGTTGAGAAGCTGTTAGACTCGATGATAGAGAACGACAGGAACGAAAACGAGGGTTACGACACCCAAAACAGAAGGGTACATAGAACAGAAAACGGTGAAGAAATAAGCTACGCACCCGCCAAAAAAAAACCGGGCGCTACTAAAATTTTATACCAACTGTTAAGCAGCGATTTTTTTGCAGAAGCACGCTCTATTTCATCTATTGCAGAATATTGCCGCGAACACTTTAATACCGACTTTAAAACATCTGAGTTATCAGGCATACTACTGAAGCTATCGAACGAGAACAAACTTATCCGCCAGCGAAGCCAGGACAATAACAGATTTGAATATATCAAGTCATAAAAATGAAAGGCCCGATATAATCGGGCCTTTCATTTTTATGGGTGAGTAGTTGATCCGATAGCTATCGGATGAGTTAAGCAGTGAGTGGTTCTTAGCAAACTTACAGAGTTAATAGTTGATTGAGTTAAGTGGTTTATTAGTTCTTTGCATTTTTCAACCACTCACTTAATCAACTACTCACCGCTCACTATTAATAAACATAATATGACAGAATACGAACATCTCTTAAAGCAGGTGTCATTCATCCACGAGATTGACAAGGTCAAATATATTCTCCGAAAAACCAAGCTATTTAACAGCGACCGAAATGAAAATGACGCTGAGCATAGCTGGCACCTGGCTATTATGGCACTTATACTTGCAGAGCATGCTAATGAGCCTGTAGACATTTTGAAAGTAGTAAAGATGCTGCTGATCCATGACGTGGTTGAGATTGATGCCGGGGATATCTTCCTCTACGATGCTGTTTTAAACCATACCAATACCCTTGCCGAGCAAAAGGCTGCAGAAAGGATCTTCGGGCTACTGCCAGATGAGCAAGCTAAAGAATATATAGCTATATGGGAAGAGTTTGAAGCATCTGAAACCCCCGAGGCCAAATTTGCCCGCGCTATGGACAGGCTGGAACCGTTATTGCAAAACATATCCAATAACGGCGGTACCTGGAAAGAATTTAATGTGAGTTACGAACAAGTTATCGGCAAAAAAAGCGTGATCAAGAATGGATCTGAAACGCTTTGGAAATTCGCCGAAAAGTTGATTAATGAAAGTGTGGAGAAAGGGATACTAAATAAGGGTTGATTGGTTGATTAGGTTAAGTAGTTGATTAAGTTTTACGCGGCTGCATAGTGTTCCAGTTAGAACAACTCACTTAATCAACTACTTAACTTAATCAACTACTTAACTTAATCAACCTCAAACAAGATCAAAAAGACTCTCAACCCCCAATAATTTGCGGCTTGTAAAACCTTCGGCAAAGCGGGCACCTATGCTTTTACCAAATTCACGGGCGCGGGCTTCTGTAACCTGTATAAACTCGGGCGACGAAATGTAGGTTTGTGGCTCATTCTCCCACTCGGGGTTATGGAACTGCGAACCGTAGGCATAAAGACTGGCAATTTTCTGGTCCCAGTACTCGGTAACATCAATGATAATGTCGGGTTTAATGTAGCGGTCTTGTATAAAATGCATTACCTGTTTAGGTCTCCACTCCTGCTGTATTTCACCATCAAGGGTAGTTTCAATTTTACGTAAGCCTGCCAAAAACGAAGCATCCTCAATAAGCTGGTTTGCACGGCCATGATCGGGGTGACGGTCGTGATAAGCATTGCCAATTACTATCTCGGGTTGATACTTACGGATCACTTCAATAATCTGCAACTGGTATTCTCTGGTATTGGCAAAAAATCCATCGGGCATACCCAAATTCTCGCGTATGGTTAAACCCAATATTTCACTTGCAGCAGCAGCCTCTTTATCCCTTATCTCTGCCGAGCCACGTGTGCCCAGTTCACCGCGGGTTAAGTCAACTACACCAACTTTATAGCCCTGGGCAATGTGTTTTAATATAGTGCCAGCACAACCTAATTCGGCATCATCCGGGTGTACGGCTAAAACAAGTATATCTAACTTAGTCATAAAAAGAAATTCAAAAATTATTGCGCCAGTAAATGAGCTATCTTCTTTTTTATTTTAGAAGCGCCTGGCTTGGTAAAGGGGTAAAAGAAATCAACCACCTTGCCATTTTTATCAACCAGGTATTTATGGAAGTTCCATCTTGGGGCAGCATTCACCCTGCCATTTTGTTTTTTGGTAGACAAAAACTGGTAAAGCGGGTCAGCATAAGTACCCCTTACGCGTATTTTATCAAACAGCGGAAAATTGGTATCAAAGCGTTCGCAAAAGGTAGCTATGGCTTCACCTTCTAAAGGTTCCTGACCGCCAAAATCATTTGACGGGAAGGCCAAAATTTCGAAATCTTTACCTAATAAAGACTTTTTCAGCTCAACCAGGTCGGCCAATTGTGGTGTAAAACCACATTGCGAGGCTGTATTTACAATCAATAAAACTTTATTTTGGTATCGATCGAGGCTTACTTCTTCACCATTTAGCTGTTTAACGCTAAACTGGTAGATATTGCTGTTGTCCATTAGTACAAAGATGAGGTATAACCTGCTTCGTGCAAAATGGTTTCTATATCGCGTTCGGTAGATGGATCGTATTCTTCTTTCAAATTATGGCCAAAAATACGGGCCACACTCTGGTACATAAAGGCATGAAAACCGCCTTTCAAATCCTTCGCCATAGCAAAGCTGGTACTATGTGTTTCGCGGCTTACCAGTTTAATTAAAACTTCGCCCTGCGTAATAGTCAGGTTTTTAATTTGTGTATTGAACAAATTTTTGATCTGGTCTTCACACAATTTGATCATCTCTTTCTGCTTGCTCTTGTCAGCTGTCGAAGCCAGATCGCGTTGTAACTGAGCATAACGTTCGCCTGCGTATTTAGCATAAGGCAGTACTTTCATTACGTTATATCTTAAACGGTAATAAGCCTGGCGATCAGCTTCACTGGCGAAGATGCGGGTATCAACAATTTTTACCTCAGGCGTAACCACCCAGGGTACCAGTTCACCGTCGAGCACGGTCATATATGTTTTTATTGTATCATTTTTTCCTAATTTAGGGTGAGGCAGGTCAGTTTGTGCATTACAAACAACCGCAAAACCACACATTAGAAGTAAAAACGCAAAATATTTCATATATTTACTATTAACAAAATTAATGCAATTTTTTTGTGATTTTCAACATAACCTATAATTATTTTTTGTGTTACCTGTTATATATTAGGAGCTGCGCAGTATTATGAAAGAATTAGTGATTGACCTGGAAGCGGAGAAAAATGAGATTCTGAAAAGATACCGTGCCCTGCTGCGTGCCTGTAAGCCTACCATGCAAAAAGGCGATAAACGCCTCATCCGTCTTGCTTTTGATATGGCCCTCGAAAGCCATAAGGATATGCGCCGTAAATCCGGCGAGCCTTACATATACCACCCCATTGCCGTTGCCCAGATAGCTGCCGAAGAAATTGGCTTAGGTACAACTTCTATCGTATGCGCTTTACTGCATGATGTGGTTGAAGATACCGATGTTTCGCTTGATGATATTGAACGTGAGTTTGGTAAAAAAGTAGCCAAGATCATCGATGGCTTGACTAAAATATCGGGTGTGTTTGATACGAACAGTTCGCTACAGGCAGAGAATTTCCGCAAGATGTTGCTTACCCTGGCAGATGATGTGCGGGTAATTCTAATCAAACTTGCCGACCGCCTGCACAACATGCGGACGATGGAGTTTATGCCGCGCGATAAGCAACTGAAGCTTTCGTCTGAAACGGTTTATCTTTACGCACCCCTTGCCCACCGCCTGGGTTTATACGCCATAAAATCTGAACTGGAAGACCTTTCTATGAAATACATGGAAAGCGAAACCTACCAGTTCATTAAAAATAAGCTCAATGAGAAAAAGGCAGAGCGCGAGCGCTTTATTCGTGATTTTATTGAGCCGATAAAAAAGACCTTACAGGTGCAGGGATTGGATGCAGAAGTTTTCGGCAGGCCGAAATCCATCCACTCCATCTGGAATAAGATGAAAAATAAGTCGATCCCTTTTGAAGAGGTTTACGATTTGTTTGCCATCCGTATTGTGTTGGACAGCCAGCCCGAAAATGAAAAATCGGAGTGCTGGAAAGCTTATTCTATTGTTACCGACGAGTACCGCCCAAATCCTGATCGTTTGCGCGATTGGATCTCATCACCTAAAGTAAACGGCTACGAATCACTTCATACTACCGTGATGGGTCCTCGCGGGCAATGGGTAGAAGTGCAGATCCGTACCAAACGGATGAATGAGATAGCCGAGAAAGGTTTCGCGGCACACTGGAAATATAAAGAATCGTCATCTGACAACGGCCTCGATCAATGGATCCACAAAGTGCGCGAAATGTTGCGCAACCCGGATAGTAATGCTTTAGACTTTTTGGATGATTTTAAAATGAACCTCTTCTCTGACGAGATCTTCATTTTTACGCCTAAGGGAGCATTGCTGCAATTACCACTGAATGCCACCGCGCTGGATTTTGCTTTTGAGATCCACTCTGATGTGGGTGCAAGCTGTATTGGTGCAAAGGTAAACCATAAACTGGTACCGCTAAGCTATAAACTGCAAAATGGTGATCAGGTAGAGATCATCACTTCGAGCAAGCAAACACCGAAGGAGGACTGGCTAAACTTTGTAGTTACTGCCAAGGCCAAAGCCAAAATTAAATCAGCCTTAAAAGAAGAGAAACGTAAAATTGCCGAAGACGGTAAAGAGATATTGGAGCGTAAACTGAAATCATTAAAGATCACTTACAACTCCGAGAATATTCATAAACTGAGCTATTATTTCAAACTCGGTTCAACCCAGGATTTGTTTTACAACGTGGCCAAAGGGTTGATCGATATGAAAGACCTGAAGGAGTATCAAATCTCTGAAAAGAGCGTTGAGAACAAACCACAGGACAAAATTGAGAACGATCAGGTACAAAGCTTACTTCGCAATATCAAAACCAAAGACAGTGACATACTGCTGATTGGTGAAGATATGCAGAAGATAGACTACAAGCTGGCTAACTGCTGTAACCCTATCCCCGGCGATGACGTGTTTGGCTTTATTACCATTAATGATGGTATTAAAATCCACCGCACCAACTGCCCTAATGCCACCAAGTTAATGAGTAACTATGGTTACCGCGTAGTTAAAGCCCGTTGGACTAACCAGCACGAACTGGCATTTTTAACAGGCTTGCGCATTACCGGTATCGATGATGTTGGCTTAATCAACAAGTTAACCACCGTGATTTCGCACGACTTTAAAGTAAACATGCGTTCTATTACAGTTGATAGCGATAACGGTATTTTTGAAGGTACCATTATGGTTTACGTAAATGACCGTGAGCATTTGGACAACCTCATTAAACGCCTAAAAACCGTAAAAGGAATAACCTCGGTAACCCGTTTCGATTCGGCCCCGGCGGTGGAGAAAGCCTCGTAAATTAGTTATTGAGTTATTAGGTTATTGGTTGTTATGTAATAGCAGAAACCCAATAACTTAGTAACCTAATAACTCAATAACCACACGCATTAACAAAATAATTAATACCTTTGAACTGCTAAATATTAACTATGCCTCAGCAGGAAACCATTGATATGGTGAAAAAAATTTTCGAGGCGTATCTCGAAAATAAAAGCCTCAGGAAAACCCCCGAGCGCTTTGCCATACTTGAAGAAATTTATTCCAGAAGCGATCATTTTGATGTGGAATCATTATATATCCACATGAAAAACAAGAAGTATCGCGTAAGCCGTGCCACGGTATACAATACATTAGAGCTATTGGTATCGTGCGATTTGGTTACCAAGCACCAGTTTGGTAAAAACATGGCCCAGTTCGAAAAATCGTACGGTTACAAGCAACACGATCATATTATCTGTATTGATTGCGGTAAAGTGGTTGAGTTTTGCGACCCCCGAATTCAGCAAATCCAAAGCATGATGGGCGATCTGCTTAAATTTGAGATCAAACACCACTCTTTAAATTTATACGGAAACTGTACCAAATTAAGAGAAGGTTTCTGCGACAGAAAGGTATCTTAAAGGATAAACTTAATTTGAATAAAGCTTAGGTTCACTAAGCTTTTTAAATTTTATACCAATAAATACATTGATGATGATACCTTTGCGTGGCTTTAAGCCAGGGTATTTTTAATTTGATAATATCCAGTAATCCACCCGTCATGCCGTCCCGACTTCTGTTGGGATCGGCATCCCATCAGAAAGGTAGACTTAGTACGAGTCGGCTATTGATAGGCAAACGGGATAACCCAGCGTGTGGGATGCCGAAACAAGTTCGGCATGACGTGCGCTTTTTTTAGTAAAGAATTATTTAAAAATAATGGCTGTTGATGTTTTATTAGGCCTCCAATGGGGCGACGAAGGCAAGGGAAAAATTGTTGACGTATTAAGTGCTGGTTACGACCTGATTGCCCGTTTTCAGGGTGGACCGAATGCAGGGCATACCCTTGAGTTTGATGGTAAAAAGTTTGTACTGAACACCATCCCTTCAGGTATTTTCTTCGAGAATACCATGAACTTGATTGGTAATGGTGTGGTGATCGATCCAATCACTCTGAAAAAAGAGCTGGACAAGCTGAAAGATGCAGGCCACGATTTGCTGGCTAAAAAGAACCTGCAGATTGCTAAAAAAGCACATTTGATTATCCCGACCCACCAGTTGTTAGACGCCGCTTCTGAAAAGAAAATGGGCGAAGGCAAAATTGGTTCAACTTTAAAAGGTATCGGCCCAACTTATATGGATAAAACCGGCCGTAATGGTTTGCGTATTGGCGATATTACTTTGCCTGATTTTAAAGAGCGTTACCAGAAACTGGCCGACAAGCATACTTCTATGCTACAAGCTTTATATGGTGAGGTCCCTGATTTTAGCGAGCGTGAAGCTTTATTTTTTGAAGCCATTGAATTGATTAAACAATTCCCACTGGTTGATTCTGAGCATTTGGTTAACAACTATATTAAAGAAGGCAAAAAGGTATTGGCAGAAGGTGCACAAGGCGCCATGCTGGATATTGATTTTGGCTCATATCCTTTTGTTACTTCATCAAATACAACTGCTGCAGGTGCTTGTACCGGTTTAGGTATTGCTCCTCGCCAGATTGGCGAAGTGATTGGTATCTTCAAAGCATATTGTACCCGTGTTGGCGGTGGCCCTTTCCCTACCGAGTTGGATAACGAAGTTGGTGAAGAACTGCGCAAAATCGGCCATGAGTTTGGTGCTACTACTGGTCGCCCACGCCGTACCGGTTGGATTGATCTTCCAGCTTTAAAATACGCCATTATGCTTAACGGCGTTACCGAACTGGTAATGACCAAGGCTGATGTATTAAGCGGTTTCGACAATATCTATGCTTGTACCCACTACAACTATAATGGCGAAGTGATTGACTACATGCCTTACGACATTTGCTCAATTATGCCAATCCCGGTTTACAAAGAAATTGATGGTTGGAACGAAGACCTGACAAGTATCACTGAGCTTTCTGAAATCCCTGCCAAATTAAATGCATATATCGAGTTTTTAGAGGCCGAGTTAGGCGTTCCTGTTAAGTATTTATCAGTAGGCCCGGATAGAAAGCAGACTTTAGTATTGCACTAAGAAATAACAACACCGTCATTGCGAGCGATAGCGAAGCAATCCCCTACTTACAGAGCCGCACTGTAGAGTTTGAACTGCATAGTCGGGGATTACTTCGTACCTCGCAATGACACAAATAATATTATAATGTAACAAGGCCGGCTTTGCCCGGCCTTTACTATTTTTGCACCGTGATCTTCCATCCCAATAACATCCATCAATTTAAACAAAACGCCCTGCACTGGGGCTCAACTTTTGATGTATGCTGTTATCTCGATTCTAATAATTTCAAAGATTCTTATTCCAAGTTTGATACATTAATAGCTATCGGTACAAGGTCAGAAGTTACGGCACAAAGTGGGAATGCATTCGAAGCCTTAGCCAATTTCAAAGCTCAGCATAACGAATGGATGACCGGCTTTTTAGGTTATGATTTAAAGAATGAGATTGAAGCTGTAAATTCTGCTAATCCGGATCATTTACAATTTCCTGATCTGTATTTCTTCGTACCGCAACATCTAATTATTATTAATGGGGATGAGGTGGATATCCAGTCTGACGATGCAGAAATAATCTTTCAGACAATCAATGCGTTTCAACCTAAAGAAGAAGTATCAACATCTGTAAACATCCAAACCCGTTTTAACAGAACAGAATATATTGACACTGTAAACGAAATTAAAGCCCACATTAACCGCGGCGATATTTACGTTACCAATTTTTGTCAGGAGTTTTATGCGGAAGATGCTTCAATCAATCCGGTTCATATATTTCAAAAATTAAACGAAGCTTCCCCTAACCCGTTTGCTTGTTTTTTCAAATATCATCAACAATACATTATCTGTGCTTCGCCCGAGCGTTTTTTAGCTAAACGTGATAACAAACTCATCTCCCAGCCTATTAAGGGTACCGCAAAACGTGGCTTGGATGAAGCAAGCGACAACGTTATTATCCAACAATTACGCAGCAACCCTAAAGAGCAGCAGGAAAACGTAATGATTGTAGATCTGGTTCGTAATGATCTGACGCGATCGGCTGTTGCGGGAACTGTTAAAGTTGAAGAGCTCTTCGGCATCTATAGCTTCAAACAAGTTCACCAAATGATTTCTACTGTGGTTTGCGAACTGGATCAGCATATCAGCACTGTAAAAGCCCTCAGAAACACTTTCCCAATGGGCAGCATGACTGGTGCACCCAAAGTAAGCGCCATGCAACTGATGGAACATTATGAACGAACCAAACGTGGTGTATATTCAGGTGCAGTAGGCTATTTTAGTCCCGATGGTGATTTTGATTTCAATGTAGTGATCCGCAGTATCCTTTATAATGAGATAGAAAAGTACTTATCTTTTCAAGCGGGCAGCGCCATCACCTACCATGCAGATGCAGCTTTCGAGTATGAAGAATGCCTGCTGAAAGTAAAAGCAATTATGGAAGTACTGGGACAGAATTAATTAGACTCCCCCAATACTTATTATTGATGATAATATTTCATAGCCTCCGGTATTGCATTCTGTATGGCTGCAATACGGGTAGCATCTGCCGGGTGCGTGCTCAAAAATTCAGGTGTATTACTGCTGGTATTTGAAGCAGCCATCCGTTTCCAGAAATCAACTGCATTATGCGGATCGTAGCCGGCCATAGCCATAAAGGTCAAACCTAACCTGTCAGCTTCGGATTCCTGATTACGCGAATATTTCAACAAAACCAATGAACCGCCCACACCATAAAGCTGGTTAATAATACCCAATGTAGCCGATGAAGAGTTTGCTGCACCTACCCCAATGGCGGTACCTACTCCCTGCGCTACATATTGCTGCGAAACCCGCTCGGCCGAGTGATGCGCTATGGCATGGCCAATTTCGTGGCCCAGTACAGTTGCCAGCCCGGCATCGTCTTTGGTATAAGGTAAAATGCCGCTATAAACGGCAACTTTACCACCGGGCATACACCAGGCGTTTACTTCGCTGCTTTGTATCAGTGTAAACTGCCAATCGAAATTATACTGGTTGGCATAACCATTTTGCTGTAAATAACGCTGAATGGCAGTAGCCAGTTGGTTGCCCACTCTTTGTACACGTTGTGCATCTGCAGTGCTGGCTACAACCTTAGTTTTAGGATCGCTCAATAACTGGCGATAACTGGCAGCGGCCGACTGGTTAATCTCGGCATCGCTTACTACATTAAATTGTTTGCGCCCCGTAATCGGCACGGTTGAACATGAAAAAAGTGCAACAGCTATTGCCATTGCACCCCAAAAGTTTAGTTTCTTCATTTAGGTCAGGCAGTTGCTTTTTTCTTAAACAGGTTAACTTTCGACTCCTTGCCTTTCAATAAACGTTCTATATTTTTTTGGTGTGTTACCAGTATAAGCACACACATACACATGCCATATATTACCACAGCCCTTATAGATACCGGGAAAACAAATGCTACAGCAATAGGATATGTAAAACCAGCCATAATAGAACCTAAAGATACATAGCGTGTTATTAGTAATACTACTATAAACACCCCTACGCACAGCAAGGCAGCCTGTAAGTGAACAGCCAAAACCATACCAAACAAAGTAGCAATACCTTTACCGCCCCTAAACCCGGCAAAAATCGGGAACAAATGGCCCATTACAGCCGCTATACCAAAGGCAAGCTCGTAATTGGTAAATACAATAGAGTTATGGTTACCCACCATATACATGGGTATAAAATAGGCCAGATTAGTAGCAGTCCATCCCTTTAATATATCAATAAGCATAACAGGGATACCGGCTTTTTTACCCAATACCCTAAAGGTGTTGGTAGCGCCTGCATTACCACTGCCATACTCCCTGATATCGATGCCATAAAATGCCTGGCCTATCCATACTGCAGTTGGTATAGAGCCAAACAAATAAGCCAGAATAAGCACTGAAATAGAATAAACAGATATCATTTCACCACAATATTACTAAAAGATATGTTAGTAATTAAGTTGTTCATTCTTTAATAGCTTTTAAGCTCAGGTCTAAACTGTTAACAGAATGGGTTAGCGCACCTATCGAAATATAATCAACACCGGCCGATGCATAATCCATAATATTATCAATAGTTATACCACCCGATGCTTCGGTAATATAACGGCCTTCGTTCATGGCAAGGGCTTGTTGTAAAACCTGTGGCTTAAAATTATCGAGCAAAATACGGTCAACACCGCCTACACGTAAAACTTCTTCCAGTTCTTCAAGATTCCGTACCTCAATTTCTATCTGTAAGTCTTTATTCTGCTCTTTTAAATATTGGTGGGTGTTGTTAATAGCATTACTGATACCGCCCGAATAATCCACATGATTATCCTTAATCAATATCATATCATACAAACCAAAACGATGGTTAACGCCACCGCCGATTTTAACGGCCCATTTCTCGAGGTAACGTACCCCAGGTGTGGTTTTACGGGTATCCAAAACTTTAGTACCTGTGCCCGCCAGCATTTTTACAATCTGATTGGTACGTGTTGCAATGCCCGACATACGCTGCATACAATTTAGTATCAAACGCTCTGCCTTTAATATACTGTGTACACTGCCTTCCAAATTAAAGGCTATATCGCCCGGTTTTACAGATGCGCCATCTTGTAAAAATATTTCAACCTTTAGCTCAGGGTCAACAATATGGCATATTTCTACAGCCAGTTCAACCCCTGCTAAAATGCCGGTATCTTTTACAATTAAGCGGGCTTTACCCTGTGTGCCGGGTAAAATGGTTGCTAATGATGTGTGGTCGCCATCGCCTACATCTTCTGCAAGGGCGTTTTTTATAAATGGGTCTACGAGTTCCTTATCCAAAATAGTGGTATTAAAAGATCAAAAGTAAAAACAATTGACAATAATTTAGTTTGATTTTTAGTTGAATAAGTTTCTTAAGGTTGATTTGTTGATTAAGTTAGGTTTAGTTAATTAAGTTTCAGCCTGATTGCCGTAACAGTTTTGTTATTTTAACAACCACTTAACCCAATCAACCACTCAACTTAATCAACTAAACCAACATAAAAATTATATTTGCACCGTGGAACAACAAAAAAAACTCGCTTTATTGATTCTTGATGGCTGGGGATACGGCCGTCGCGACAAATCAGACGCTATATTTAATGCCGAAACTCCGTTTTTCGACGAATTGATTAAAACCTACCCTAACTCAAAGCTCGAAGCTTCGGGTATGGCTGTTGGTTTACCAGACGGGCAAATGGGTAACTCTGAAGTAGGGCACATGAACCTGGGTGCAGGCCGTGTAGTTTACCAGGAGCTTGGCCGTATACACAAAGCGGTTGACGATCACGAACTGCCAACAAACGCCGTAATTAAATCGGCTTTTGATTATGCTAAAGCAAATAACAAAGATGTACACTTCATCGGCCTGGTATCAGACGGTGGCGTACACTCACATATTAAACACGTAAAAGGCCTTTGCGATGCAGCCGGCGAATTTGGTTTGAAGAAAGTATTTATCCATGCCTTTTTAGATGGCCGCGATACCGACCCTAATGCAGGTGCCGGTTACATCGCCGATCTGGAAGATCATATTAAAGGTACTTCGGTTAAAATTGTATCAGCTATTGGCCGCTATTATGCCATGGACCGCGATAACCGCTGGGAGCGCGTTAAACTGGCTTACGACCTAATGGTGCACGGTACCGGTAAAGCAACTACCGATTTACTGGGCGCTGTTAAACAATCTTATGCCGAGGGCGTAACCGATGAGTTCGTTCAGCCGATTGTGAATACTGATGCTGATGGTAACCCATTAGCTGTTATTAAAGATGGCGATGTGGTATTATGCTTCAACTTCCGTACCGACCGTGGCCGCGAAATTACTTTGGCATTAACGCAGAAAGAGTTCCATGAGCAAAACATGGTTCCGTTGAAACTGCGTTATATTACGATGACCACTTATGACGAGACGTTTAAAGGCGTTGACGTAATCTTCACCAAAGATGATTTAGTTAAAACCCTGGGCGAAGTTTTACAGGATGCAGGTAAACACCAGATCCGTATTGCTGAGACTGAGAAATATCCACACGTAACTTTCTTCTTCTCGGGTGGCCGCGAAAAAGAATTTACTGATGAGAAGCGTTTATTAGTACCATCACCAAAAGTTGCTACGTACGATCTGCAGCCTGAGATGAGCGCCGAAGGTATCCGTGATGCTATTTTACCAGAACTGGAAAGCGGTTGGGCCGATTTTATTTGCCTTAACTTTGCCAATACAGATATGGTTGGCCATACAGGCGTTTTCGAAGCTGTAGTTAAAGCTGCCGAAACTGTTGATGCCACTACCAAAGCAGTTGTAGAAACCGGTTTAAAAAACGGTTACTCATTCATCATCATTGCCGATCACGGTAATGCCGATTTTATGATCAACGAAGACGGATCGCCAAATACAGCGCACACCACTAATTTGGTGCCTTGTATTATAATTGATAAAGATGTTAAACAAGTAAAAGACGGTAAACTGGGCGACATTGCCCCTACTGTACTTACTATACTGGGAGTTGATATCCCTGAGGAAATGACAGGTAATGTACTTGTATAAATTACATAGCAGATGGTTCGCCATCTGCTATTCTTTTTTTATTTGCAGCGCATTGGTAGCTTGCCGCCCCAATGTAAAAGAAAATAAAAGCCAGTATAAATATTTCGACCTGAAAGGTTTTATACAGGCTGATTCTGCACGCTTAAACCGTAGTAATCCTACCATCAGCAAAACGGTTAACCATAACGGTGCAAGTGAATCGAAAGATTTAAAAATTGCCAACTGGGGGCATGAGTTGGGTTTATTTGCTTCATCCGATATTAATAAACCATCATGGCGCCAAAGCTATTTTGTAACTGCCAAAGGCGATAGTATCACCTACAAAGCCCTTACGCCCGACCTAAAAACTAGAGAACTTACCGTTACCAAAATTGCGGGTAAGGTTACTTCTATTCACGTCATCAATCACACAAAAAACCTGCTTTACGAAACCAGTGAGGCATTAACCTACCTGCCGGATTCGGTTTATACTATTGATAAATTTCAGCATGTGATATTACTGGGCGATAACAGGTATATTATTAAAGGGAAGTTTAAGAGATAACATTTCTCAGCTACACTTTTGCTTCTTTATCCAAAATCGGATTATCCCCAATTATACCCCTTATTAATGTTAGAAGCATTAGCACTGTCATTGCTTTCCCCTAAATTAGGGGAACACTACTGCCTGCACAACTTGCAAAAACGTTAATAAGGGGCAGAAATTAGGGCAGATCAAATTTGTAAGCATACAGTAACTCAATCGGGAGGACAAAGGCATTGTTATACACTTGCCTTAACAAGGAGTAAAATTTACGCTATAATAAAAAGGAGTTAAGAAAACTTATCTATGCCCCACCACAGTGGCCAGCTTTTCTTTAGAAATATCCAGTAGTGAGGCTATATCAGCCCGGCTTGGGTTATCATTCAACACCTTTTCCAGGTCGCCGATAGATGCTTTAAGGGCATTAATACCACGTACTTTATCGTAGGTAGATTTGCATGTGGGGTCAAGTTTAAAAACACCATATTCGCGGTAAGCAATACCACGGTTTTGGTAATATTTGGTATCAGTAGGTTCTAGTGTAACAGCCTTGGTAAAATCAACTATAGCACCGTATAAATACTTATCGCGCTCGGGAGCCGATAGCGTGTTATCTTTAGCCATATAGCTCTTGGCACGTGCACGGTAGTAGTATGATGTAGCATCGGTAGGCTTAATGGTAACTACGCGGGTATAAGTTGATATAGACTTTTTGTAGTTGGCGCTATGGTAATAGGAATAGCCAAGCATCCACAAAGCATCAGCATTGGTAGAATCAATAACACAGGCTTTTTCGAGCCGTTGTATCGCGACCTTAAAATCCCCCTCCATCAATGCCTGCTGCCCTAATTTCACATAAGCATTTTGTGCCGAAGAAACTTTAACTGACGTGATAGCTAATACAAATAGTATGACCGGTAACCTCATCAGGGATTAAGAGTGAACAAAATGAATATATCAATAACTGCCAATGTTAAACTTTATTATGCAATATGAGCAAATTATTGTGATTTTTTAGCAATAATTTAGTCAGAAAGCCCGTCGGACATACTGACTAATTTTCATATTTATAATTTTTTGCCGCAAACGGTCTTAACAAATAACTTACTCTTTAACGTTGTCAAAATCAATATATTATTAATGTTAAATGTTTATCACAGCCGATAATCGTATCTTGGCACATCTCTTGAAACATATACTACACAACAGCAAATTATTGTAATAACTGTTTTTATTCAGCTTTTATAATATAAAAGCTGACAACTTGACGTTAATAATTATTTAGAAAGGGTGCTTGATGAGCTATGATCCGTTTGATTTTAAAAATACATTACCGGTAATAAACGAAGATTCTGAGTTTTTCCCCCTAATGTCTTCCGAAGATGAGGAAGAAATGAACAATGAGCAGGTTCCCGAAGCTTTAGCTATACTTCCACTTCGTAATACTGTACTTTTCCCTGGTGTGGTTATTCCAATCACCGTTGGCCGCGATAAATCTATCAAGCTAATTCGTGAAGCTAATAAAGGCGAGCGCATTATAGGTGTGGTTTCGCAGCAGGATGTGAGCATTGAAGACCCCACTTTCAGCCAGCTTAATACAGTGGGCACCACTGCATTAATTGTTAAAATGCTGCAAATGCCCGATGGTAATACCACGGTGATACTACAGGGCAAAAAGAGGTTCCACCTGAAAGAAGAAATCCAGAGCGAACCTTATATTAAAGCTACGATTGAACCTTTTGAAGAGATAAGGCCAAAACAGGATAAAGAATTTAAAGCCATGGTATCGTCTATTAAAGACATGGCCATGAGCATTGTACAAATGTCGCCCAACATACCTACCGAGGCCGGCATTGCAATAAAAAATATCGAAAGCATTTCGTTCCTAATCAACTTCATATCGTCTAACATGAATGCCGATATGTCTGTTAAGCAGCGTATGCTCGAAACCGTTAACCTGCGCGAGCGTGCCAACCAGGTATTGGAGCATTTAACCACGGAGTTGCAGATGCTGGAACTGAAAAATCAGATCCAATCTAAAGTTCGTGTTGATCTGGATAAGCAGCAGCGCGATTATTTCCTGAACCAGCAGTTAAAAACCATCCAGGAAGAACTGGGCGGCAATACCCCAGATCTGGAGTTGGATAACCTGCGCGACCGTGCTACTAAAAAGAAATGGGCCAAAGAGGTAAGCGACCACTTTAACAAAGAAATGGATAAGCTTGCCCGCATTAATCCGGCCGCGGCAGATTATTCGGTACAGATGAACTATCTCGAGTTATTGCTCGATTTACCATGGAACGAATTCACCAAAGATAACTTCGACCTGAAACGTGCCCAAAAGGTATTGGATAAAGACCACTTTGGTTTAGATAAAGTAAAACAGCGTATCATAGAATACCTGGCGGTGCTAAAGCTGAAGCACAATATGAAAGCCCCTATCCTTTGTTTGGTTGGCCCTCCGGGAGTTGGTAAAACTTCATTGGGTAAATCAATTGCTAAGGCACTGGGCCGTCGTTATGTGCGTATGGCTTTGGGGGGCGTACGTGACGAAGCTGAAATTCGCGGTCACCGTAAAACTTATATCGGTGCTATGCCTGGCCGTGTAATTCAATCTATCAAAAAAGCAGGTGCAGCTAACCCAGTGTTTATTTTAGATGAGATTGATAAGGTAGGTAACGATTTTCGCGGCGATCCATCTTCTGCCCTGTTAGAGGTTTTAGATCCGGAACAGAATAGCACATTTTATGATAACTACGTTGAACTGGATTTCGACTTGTCGAATGTCATGTTCATTGCTACAGCTAACTCTTTAAGCACTATTCAGCCTGCTTTGTTAGACAGGATGGAGATTATCGAGGTTAACGGTTATACAATCGAAGAAAAAATCGAGATCGCTAAACAACACTTAGTACCTAAACAGCGCGAAGCCCACGGTGTAAAACCGAAACAGGTAACGCTGAAAAATGATGTACTGGAAAAAGTTGTTGAAGAATATACCCGCGAATCAGGCGTACGTAACCTGGATAAAAAAATTGGCTCTGTAATTCGTGGCGTTGCTAAAAGTATCGCGTTGGAAGAAGAATACAACCCTTCAGTTAGCAAAGCTGATGTTGAACGCATATTAGGTGCGCCTATCTTCGACAAAGACTTGTACGAAGGTAATAAGGTAGCTGGTGTAGTAACCGGCCTGGCCTGGACTTCTGTAGGTGGCGACATCCTGTTTATCGAAGCCAGCCTGAGCCCCGGTAAAGGCCGTTTAACTTTAACAGGTAGTTTGGGCGATGTAATGAAAGAGTCGGCTACTATTGCATTGGCTTACCTGCGCTCACACGCCAGTCGTTTCAATATTGATCAGCGTCTGTTTGAGCAATGGGATATCCATATCCACGTACCTGCAGGTGCTACGCCTAAAGATGGGCCATCGGCTGGTGTTACCATGCTTACTGCATTAACTTCTGCATTTACACAACGCAAGGTAAAACCTAATCTGGCTATGACCGGCGAAATTACCTTACGTGGCCGTGTATTGCCTGTTGGTGGTATAAAGGAAAAGATCCTGGCTGCCAAACGTGCCAATATTAAAGAGATCATCCTGTGTAAATCAAACCAGAAAGATATCCTGGACATTAAGGAAGATTACATTAAAGACATGAAGTTTAATTACGTAACCGAGATGCGTGAAGTAATTGATTTAGCTTTATTAAACGAAAAGGTTGAGGACGCCATTGACCTGACTATTAAAGAAGAGCCAAAGCCTGTACTCAACTAAACTTCTGGTTGTTAAAATTTTATTAAATAAAATGATTGAAGCCCCGATATTTCGGGGCTTTTTCTATTTTAGCTAAGTTTTGCAATTACCCCCTGATTTGATGAGAAAATTATTACCTATTGCTATTATACTGATACTTTGTTCATTATATACTAAAGCACAATACCGTACACAGGAAGCCGGTTTCCAGACTGATAATGATGGTTATTTAGGCCAGGGTTCAGATCGCTATTATACCAATGGGATTTTCTTTTTCTATCGCGAAGCCTTGCCATTTGACATTGAAGGTAAATTAGCCAATAAAGTGCTGGGCTTCGAGTTCGGTCAAAAGATGTACAACCCGCAATCGGGCAACATACAAAGCAACATACCCGATGATCCACGCCAGGACATCTTAAACATCGACAGGCCTTTTGCTGCCTATACCTATTTCGGTGCAACTTATAACCTACTGTATAAAAACCAAAGCAACATTAAGGTGGGCGCACAAATTGGTTTAATAGGCCCTAAGGCGCAGGGAGAGCAGATACAGAATTTTATACATAGCACATTCGGCTTCTACCCTCCTTTTGGCTGGGACCACCAAATACAAGGCGGCATCAAATTTACCTTAACCGGCGAGTACAATAAGATGCTGTTAAGAACCCCCATATTTGATGCTAACCTAAGCGCTTACGCCAACATAGGTAATGCCTTTACCGGGTTTGGATTTGGCCCTTTACTGCGCTTGGGACGTACAAATAAGTTGTTTAACTCCATCAGTACCCAAAGTACCATAACTAACCGCGACGGGGTTAAGGCTAACGATGAGGAGTTCTTCTTCTATTATAAGCCAATGATCAATATAGTAGCCCATGACGGCACGGTGCAAAGTAAATCGGGCCACTTACCGCAATATTACCTTACTGCAAACCCTAATGACCCAAGTTTAAGCACTGCCGAAATAACAGGCACGCCCGAAACATTGGTGATCAGCAACCAGATCGGCGCAGCCTATAATAGCGGCGACAGGTGGACTTTTGATTTATCGGCTGTATTTCATACTAAAGACACCAAAGAAATGCTGAGATCGCACCAATGGGGGTCATTGGCGGTAATGTATCACTTCAACTAATAGTCGAAATTCTTTTTACGGTTTTCTTTTTTGCCCGAGATTATTTTCTTTTGATCCAGGCGCGCTGCTTTGGCCGCCCTGCTTACTTTAGTTGCCTTACGCGGTTTTGGTTTTTCAAAGGCTTTGGCAATGATAATGTAGAGTTTCTCAAGCGCTTTTTCCCTGTTCAGATATTGGCTGCGTTCTTCATCGCATATCACCTGTACCAAACCATCCTTATTTAAACGTGCACCTAATTTGATGCGCAGTATCTCTTTTTCTTCGTCGCTAAACAAAACTGAATTATCGATATCGAAATTAAGCTCAACTTTACTTGATACTTTATTGACGTTCTGTCCGCCCTTACCGCCGCTGCGTGATGCCTTAAATGTGGTTTCGCGCTGTATATCGGCCTTACTAATATTCATATTATTGTTTTGATTACACTGATATGATTTCACCGATTTACTTATAAAACATTTCGGAAACTAAATTAATCATAATCAAATTGCTACCAACCTAATCGGTGAAATCATCTTCCTTATAATCGGTGGAATCATAAGTTAAAATCGTAATTTAGCCCCTCGAATGAGCACTAACATTGTAGTGGCTATTGATGGCTATTCATCATGCGGAAAAAGCACTTTAGCCAAGGCCTTAGCCAAAAAACTTCACTTTATATATGTTGACAGCGGGGCTATGTACCGCGCAGTTACCCTTTATTTATTACGCAACAATATCGATTTAACCAACGAGGAAGCGGTTAAAGCCGTACTACCTGATATCCACCTCAATTTCCACTCACGCGATTACCAGACGCATATTTTGTTGAACGACGAGGAAGTATCAGATGAGATCCGTTTGATGCCGGTATCGAACAATGTGAGTGCAGTATCAGCCATCAGATCTGTAAGGTTAGAGATGGTAAAACAGCAGCAACGTATGGGCAAGTCTAAAAATATTGTAATGGATGGCCGTGATATTGGCACTGCCGTATTCCCGGATGCACCATTGAAATTGTTTATGACTGCCGACCCAAAAGTACGTGCAGAACGCCGTTTTAAAGAACTGCAGCCAACCAATCCTGATATTACATTAGAAGAGGTATTTGAAAACATCGCCCACCGCGATTACTCGGATACTACCCGTAAAGAAAGCCCCTTGGTTCGCGCCGATGATGCTATTATTTTGGATAATACCAATCTTACGCCCGAAGAGCAGCTACAATTCGCTTTAAACAGGATTGAGCCTTTGCTTAAGAAAACTAAATAGGGAGATCGAGGTCAACAAGCGGCTCTTGAAATTTAGTCGCTTTAACACCAAACCGGTTTAAAAAGTCAACACCTTCGTCGCTCGGCAGGCCTTTATATTCGGCATACGAGTGGCGAAAGTATACTTCCTTTATCCCTGCCGAAAATATCAACCTAGCACATGGCAAACATGGCGATAGCGTGGTATACATGGTAGTGCCTTCCAGCCCAGCACCGTTTTTCATGGCATATAAAATGGCATTCTCTTCGGCATGCAATGCTAATGAGCAACTGCCCTTGGAGTCGCGCGGACAGCCTGTATCAGGCCATTCCTCATCACAGTTATGGGTACCTGCCGGAGGGCCGTTATAGCCTATCGATATAATCCGTGAATCCTTAGTCAGCACGGCACCAACATGCGCCTTAACGCAGTGGCTGCGCTTGGCCAGATCGGTCGCCAGGTTCATGAATATAAGGTCGAAACTTGGTTTCATGGTTTAAAGTTCATGGGTTCATTAGCTCATTGGTTCATTAGTATTGGATAAGTGGAGACTAATCAACTAATAAATCAGTGAAGCAAGCTTGGTTTATTCTTTTAGTTCAGCGGTTCATTAGTCTTAAATAGGTTGATACCAATCAACTAATGAACCACTGAACAAATGAACTAAATATTAATGCCCGCCTTTAGCAGGTGTATCTAACTCAATGTGGCCTAAATGTTTCCAGCAATAGTACCCAAAGTATACAATGTATAAATAACAAAGCACCGGCAGGAATAATGCTTTCTGTATCCCTACAGCATCAGCAACAGCACCCTGGATAACCGGCACAACTGCACCACCCAATATAGCCATTACCAATAACGATGAACCCTGACTGGTGTATTTACCCAAACCGGCAATGGCCAGCGTGTAAATGTTAGAGTACATAATAGAGTTAAATAAACCAACAGCCAGGATAGTCCACATAGCGATGTGGCCACCTGTAAAAATGGTAACCAGCAATAGACCTACGTTTACAGCCGCAAATAAAGCTAGTGTTTTGCCCGGTGAAGATTTGCCTACCATAAAGGCCAGCAGGTTCAGTACAATAAAGATCAGGAAGTAGCTGATCTGAGAAAATGACAGATCAACAATTGAAAGGATCACACCAAACACCGCCGCGGCAGTTAATATCATATAAATGGCCTTTTTACCAGCACCGATATTTCTGTTCAATGAGATAGCACCCAGGAAACGGCCAATCATAGCACCGCCCCAATATAAGGCTAAATAGTTTTTGCTGATGGCCTCGGTAAAACCTGCAATATCATGTTGCTTTAAAAAGCTTACAATAAAGCTACCGATAGCAACCTCGCCACCTACATAAAAGAAAATACCAAGTACGCCCAGTTTTAAATTGGTAAACTTTAAAGCGCCTAAACCTTTGCTTTCAATAGCTTCTGAAGTAAACTCCGGAAGTTTTACAAAAAAGATGATGATGCCTAACAGTATGAATAATCCTGCGAAAATCAAATATGGAATTTGGGTTGATTCGGCAGAGATAACACCATTCTTAGCGAAGAATTCTAAGATCAAATAACCACCCAAAACCGGCGCAATAGTAGTACCCAATGCGTTAAATGCCTGTGTAAGGTTTAAACGGGCAGAGGCACTATCTTCCGGGCCTAATAATGACACATAAGCATTGGCCGAGATCTGTAATAAGGTAAAGCCTAAACCCAATACAAATAATGCAGCAAGGAATAAGCCATAAGCTGCAAAAGATGCTGCCGGGTAAAACAAGGCGCAACCAATAGCTGATACTACAAGCCCTAACAAAATCCCGCTTTTGTAACCAATTTTATTGATTGGATCGCCTTTGTAATAAGAGATAGTGAAGTAAATAACAGACCCAATAAAGTAAGCTCCAAAAAAGCAAAACTGTACCAGCATAGCCTGCAAATAGCTTAATTGGAAAAGGTTTTTCAGGTGAGGGATCAGTACATCATTCATACAGGTGATAAAACCCCACATAAAGAAAAGTGATGTAAGCGTAATTAACGGCAAGGTGTAGTTTTTGCCTTTCAAATCAGGACTCATAAAATTGTATTATTAACAGTTGTGTTAGCTTAAAACGACATCGGCCTATAATTAAACGTACTTTACGTTCAATTATAGGCCGACTGCCAAGTTATAAAATATGTTCGAGAACAAGGGACATTTTGTTCATTTGTTCACTGGTTTATTTGTTCATTGGTATCGCTTTTTCAAGAGCAATCAACTAATGAGCTGGCGAACCAATGAACCCCAAATTAATGCCCTGCTCCTGCTTCAATATGATCGATATCGATACCTTGTTTGCGAAGCTCTGCTCCTGCTTTCCAGGCAAAGAATGCCAGGTAAGCAAAACCAATTAATGGGATAATATATGAGAAGTGGATACCACTCATGCCCGGGATTAGTTTACCACTGCCATCGGCAAGGATACCTTGTACCGGTGGAATGATTGAACCACCCAAAATCATCATGATTAAGAAAGAAGAACCCTGACTGGTGTATTTACCTAAACCTGCTAACGAAAGCGCAAAAATAGATGGCCACATGATAGAGCAGCATAAACCACCACTGATGAAAGCGTAAGTAGCAACAATACCTGTAGTAAGCATACCAATAGCCATAAATGCAGCCCCCATTAAACCAAATATGCTTAATGTACGGATAGGTTTTTCTTTACCTATTAAGAAGCCTACAACTAAAAACACAACACAAATAGCGTAAGGTGCTAATAACCCGATAGGTGCATGGCTGATGTAGTTAGCAAGTAGTACCACACCAAATGCGATAAAAGGAACTAATACAGTTAAAACTGTACGCGTAGTTTTTGATATGTTAAATACACCGATAGCACCCGTCCAGCGGCCTATCATCAAGCTACCCCAATAAAGTGAGATAAAAGGTGCAATATCTTTAGGAGCGTAACCACCAAATGCTTTGGTTTCTAATAACGCACCAAAATTACTTTGGATAGTTACCTCAACGCCTACATAAGTAAAGATGGCCAGCATACCTAAAATTAATTGAGGATATCTCATAGCTCCCCAACCTTCTTTTTGTTTGGTAGCTGTAGATGAAGCAATAATCAGCGATGCTAAAATAGCAACCAATGCCCCATATACAAAATATGCAGCAGATAAGCCAGTTGCTTTACTTAATGGCGTAGCAGCCAGGATTAGACAGAATGCAATAAAGATGATAAACAATGGGAAATTAGCTTTATTACTTGCTTCAATTTTCTCATCGCTGGTTACTTTAGGCAGTTTAGTTACCCAGAAGAATACAGCCAGCGCCAGGAATAATGCTGCTAATATGTAGTATAAGTTATTTACTGATGATATAGATACAACAGCATTGCTATTGCTTGCTGCTGAGCCAAATAACAGGAAGCTTACAACCACCGGGCCTAATATACTCCCGAAGTTGTTAACACCACCTGCCAGGTTTAAACGGGTTGAACCTGTTTCTGGCGAACCTAAAGCCACAATGAAAGGGTTAACCGCCGTTTGCTGTAAAGCAAAGCCAATGGCAATGATAAAAAACGAACCCAGGATTAAGCCAAACACCCCTGCGTTGATAGAAGGAACCATTAATAATGCCCCTACAGTTGAAATTACTAAACCTAAAACAATGGCGTTTTTATAACCGATCTTATTCAGGATATCAACCTTTGTAGCTTGCGATGCAAAATACAATACTAATGAACCAATGAAATAACCACCATAAAAGGTAAAGTCAATTAATTGTGATTCGAATTGTGTTAAGTGAAAGTGAGCTTTACAAAAGGGAATGAATACTCCGTTTGAGGCGGCCGAAAAGCCCCAGAAGAACCAAACGGTGATTAAAGAATAGAGCGCCGATCGATTACTGTTAGCGTTGTTTTTTTCCATTAATAAAAAGATAATTGGGTTTTGCGGCACTAACATAAAGTTTTTTTTTAATACAGAGCCACTTTGAAAAAATAAATAAATACAATTAGCGACTTTCTTTGTTAAATGCCTAAAATTGCATTGCTTTACCCTTGGGTAACGCATTAAACTGTATTAATGATAGAAGCTATATTTTCGGGCATCGGCATTGGGATTGTATTAACCTTCTTAACCGGCCCGGTATTTTTTGCGCTTATTAAAACCAGTATCGATAAAGGTTTTCATGCCGGAGTTGCCCTGGCACTCGGTGTGGTATCGAGCGATGTGGTATTTGTTGGCGCTATAATATTCGGTTCCCAGTTTTTTGATGTGCCGCCAAAGGTCAAGGTCTGGCTTGGGGTCGTCGGTTGCGTAATACTCTTTACCATAGGCATTTACTACATGTTTAAGAAAGCCGAGGTGAGCTATAATTCGCATACACCAGCCAGCGTTAACCGGGCAGGCTATTTTTTCAAAGGTTTTTTGATGTGCATCTTCAACCCCAGCCTGCTCTTCCATTGGATAACGGTTATCGGTACAGCCAGTACCATGTACCACGTTGGCGTACACAACAGGCAGTTAAAAATTGCCATTATGTTTGCCACCATCCTTGCGGTTCAATTCGGTATGGATACCGTAAAAGCCTTCTACGCCAACAAACTCCGCGACCGTATCTCAGTCACCTTCGTCCACAAACTTAACTACGTTGCCGGCATAGCCCTTATTATAGCCTCATTTGTAATTTTAGACAAGCTGGTTACCCACTTTGTATTTTCCCCAATACCGACTAATGATTGATTTCAAAGTCAAAAGTTAGAAGTCAAAAGTCAAAAACCTTTCTACACAAACTCTAAAGCTGAAACGCTGTTATTAAGGTGCGTTATTGTTAAAATTATCCTAAAACAAAAAAAGTCAAAAGCCGGAATCCCAACTTTTGACTTTTTACTTTAAACTTTTGACTTATCAGAATTACATATAAGCTCTTTGGTTCTTACCTTCCATCCAGTTAACAAAGGCGCGGTTAACAACTTTGTTACCACCCGGGGTTGGGTAATCGCCAGAGAAATACCAGTCGCCCAAATGATCAGGGCAAGCGGTATGCAGGTTATCAAGTGTTTGGTAAATCACTTTAATTTCTGCCTTAGTACCTTTAGGGGTAATGATCTTAGCAATTCTATCTGATATTTCCTGATCTGTAAAAGGCTCATAAATAGCTTTTACAAAGTTCTGTTCTTTCTCTGCCGGTGTACCTTTGCTGGCTACACATTTCTGGTAAACATCCAGAATCATATCTTCACGGCCACTTTCTTTCAATAAACTCACGGCTGCCTCAAAAGCAACAAACTCACCCATGCGCGACATATCAATACCGTAACAATCCGGGTAACGGATTTGCGGTGCCGATGATACCACAACAATTTTCTTAGGGCCTAACCTGTCCAGAATTTTCAGGATACTTTGTTTCAATGTAGTACCACGAACGATAGAGTCATCCAATACCACCAAGTTATCGGTCGAATTTTTAATCAATCCGTAAGTAGTATCATAAACATGTGCCACCATCTCAGTACGGTCGGCGTCCTGGGTAATAAAGGTGCGCAGCTTAACGTCCTTAATCGCAATCTTCTCAACGCGTGGGGCAAGCGCCAATACTTCGCTTAATTCGTCGTCGCTTATTTTATCCTCGCGGTTTAAAAGGCGCTCGCGTTGGTAGTTCTTTACATATTTATTAACACCCTCTACCATGCCATAAAAAGCAATCTCGGCAGTGTTGGGGATGTAAGAGAAAACGGTGTTCTTAATATCATTGTCAACAGCATCCAATATCTGTGGACAAAGTAACCTGCCCAATTGCTTACGCTCGCGGTAAATGGCGGCATCACTACCACGTGAAAAATAGATGCGTTCAAAAGAACATGCTTTTTTCACAGTAGGTTCGCTAAACTGCTCTTCGCTTACCTGACCGTTCTTTTTAACAATCAGCGCATGACCAGGTTGAATTTCTTTAACCTCCTCAAACGGAATATTAAAGGCTGTCTGGATAGCAGGGCGCTCTGAAGTAGCTACCACAAACTCATCATTAGCATAATAGAACGCCGGGCGGATACCTGCCGGATCGCGCATTACAAATGCATCACCGTGGCCCAGTATACCGGCAATGGTGTAACCACCATCCCAGTTTTTGGCCGATTTTTTCAATATCTTGGCCACATCCATATTATCAGCAATCATTTTGGTGATAGCGATATTATCGTCGTTACCTTCACGCTTAAACTGATCGAACAAACCCTGTACTTCGGTATCCATAAAGTGCCCGATTTTTTCCAATACAGTAACCGTATCGGCTTTTTCTTTCGGGTGCTGGCCCAGGTCGTATAATTGCTGTAGTAACTCATCAACATTGGTCATGTTAAAGTTACCGGCAATTACCAGGTTACGGGTCATCCAGTTGTTCTGACGAAGGAAGGGGTGACAGTTTTCGATACTGTTTTTACCGTGAGTACCGTAACGCAGGTGTCCGAGTAATACTTCGCCGGTAAAGCTCATATTCTCTTTCAGCCACTCGGCATCCTTCATCTTTTCGGGGTATTCTTTCTCTACCTCGGCAAACTTTTTCATGATGTACTCAAAAATGTCTGCCACGGCATTTTGTGCCATAGAACGGTGACGGCTTATATAGCGTTTACCAGGCTCAATATCTAATTTAATGGTTGCAACACCTGCGCCATCCTGGCCACGGTTGTGTTGTTTTTCCATCAAAAGATACAGCTTGTTTAAACCAAAAAGCGCGGTTCCGTATTTCTTCTGGTAGTAAGAGAGAGGCTTTAATAGGCGAATAAAAGCAACGCCACATTCGTGTTTTATCTGATCGCTCATGGTTGGGAATGAGACTGCAAAGGTATCATTTTAAAATGATGTTGCCACCTCTAATTTGTCATTTAAAAGCATTTTAAATTAACGATGAGTTAATGGGATTTTAACAGGGTTTTTAATAAGCAAATGGCTGTCATACTGAGCCCCGTCGAAGTATGGTGGGCTGGGATTATACGAGCGAGGTTATTAATAAAGTAGATAAGTTTGTCATCCAGAGCGATAGCGAAGGATTTTCTTCACCTTCTAAGTATTCGATTAACTTCATATAAGAGATAGCTAAATTTTCATAGCGTAGCGGCACAATATTTTATGTCGCCCGGATGATTTGAAAGCAATGCCACTACTACTATCAAAAGCTTCTCCCCGCTTTCCGTTCCAAATCCTCGCCTCCCCTACTCCATCCAACACACGCTGCGGGTTTTCCACTACAATCGGGTTTACATTGGCAAGTTTTGTGCTTTGTCATTTCGACGGTAGGAGAAATCTTATGCTATGGAAAAGCAAACTGTACAAGATTTCTCCTACCGTCGAAATGACAAAAGTCCCGATTCTTGTTTCCTGGCTCTCGTCTCTTGCTTCTCTTATTCCCCCTTCAGGGGGTTAGGGGATAAAAAAACCGGGCCCTTCACAAAGCCCGGTTTCGGAAACATGTATTAGATAATTAAAGGAAAGGCACTATAATTTTTCGCCATGCTGGCTAATATCAAGCCCTACGGCTTCCTCATCAACAGACACGCGTAACGGCGATATAATATCGGTAATTTTTAGCAATAATAACGAACCAAAAAATGCAAAAATTGAAACGCCTACTAAAGCCAAAGATTGTACTAAAAATAAATGCGTTTCGCCAAAAAACAAACCATTTGATGTAACAGCAGGATTTACGTTATGATGCGCAAAAACACCGGTTAACAGCATACCAACTAAACCGCCAACACCGTGGCAAGGAAATACATCCAGTGTATCATCTATTGAAGTGCGGGTGCGCCACTCAACCACCATATTACTCACAATAGCAGCAATAATACCAATGGCCAGTGAGTGCGGTACAGATACATAACCTGCAGCCGGCGTAATAGCCACAAGGCCTACCACCGCGCCAATACAAGTCCCCATAGCCGAAGGTCTGCGCCCGCGGAACATATCGAAGAAAACCCAGGTTAACCCGGCTGCCGAAGCCGCAGACGTAGTAGTAGCCAACGCAGTTGCTGCCAATGCCGAAGCACCCAGCGCCGAACCTGCATTAAAGCCAAACCAACCGAACCATAATAAACCTGTACCAATAATTACATAAGTAATACGTGCGGGTGTATGCGAAACATCTGCCCTACGCTTTAAAAACAAAGCTGATGCCAAAGCTGCCCAGCCTGCCGACATGTGTACTACCGTTCCACCGGCAAAATCCAACACGCCTAATTTATTCAGGAAACCATCCGGGTGCCATGTACTATGCGCTAAAGGCGAATAAACAAAAATAGCAAACAATACCACAAATATAAGATACGAGTTAAAACGGATACGCTCTGCAAACGCACCGGTAATTAGCGCTGGAGTTATAATGGCAAACTTTAGCTGGTACATGGCAAACAGTATTAGCGGGAAAGTTTTGGCAGCAGGCCACACCGCATTGCCAAGCATACCATGCATCATAAAATAAGTGGCGGGGTTACCGATTATACCGTGCACATCATCGCCAAAAGCTAAACTAAATCCAAATATTACCCACATTACGGTAACTATCACCATACAGATCAAACTCTGCAACATGGTAGAGATCACATTTTTCTTATTCACCATACCGCCATAGAAAAAGGCAAGTCCGGGTGTCATAATCAATACCAGGGCTGTCGAAACCAGCATCCAGGCAATGTCGCCGGTATCAAAATGAGTTGCATCACCAGGTGCTGCAACCTTAATATCAACCGAAGGATGGATAAATGTAAGTACTAGAATTACGATAATGAGAGAGAAAGGGAGATAACGTTTCATTAGTGTTTTAGCCAATTAAGATGGCTGAAAATACAAATAATTAACGTTTTATGTAATTATTTTAGAAAAAATATAAAATAATCAAGAATTTAATTCCCGATTTACAATATGCCTACTAAATAAGTAGGGAATACGCCCAATAAAAGCACTATAAATGTTAAAATAACAGAAACCACAATCAGCCATTTAACGCCTATTGAAGATGATGCAATATTATCTACTTCCTGCTTTTTCAAAAACAAGTATAAAGGGATCTTGATATAGTAAAACAGGGAAACTACCGTGGTTAATGCCCCTGTTACCATCAAAATAAGCAACCAAATATTGTGATTTTGCTCATAAACAGAGTAAACTGACGAAAACACCAGCAACTTTCCGTTAAATCCGGCGCTTACCGGCAATCCTGCTAAAGAAATCAGGATCACAACAAAGCTTATGGCAGCTACAGGATGCTTTAAACCTAAGCCTTTGTAACCATCCAGGTCTTCGGCACCGGTTACATCAGCAAAATAGGTAACCAGCATTAGGGCAGCTATATTGGCAAATATATAAGCTGCCAGGTAAAATAGTAAGGCAGATATACCCTGAGTTGTAAACGTAGCGACCGCCATCAGTGCAAAACCTGTATGCCCAATACTCGAATAAGCCAGAATACGTTTGATATTCTTCTGCCATACTGCGGCAAAGTTTCCCGCTATCATGGTAATGGTACCGATAACCGATAAAAACAATCTGAAATCAAAAGAAACCCATTTTACATTAAACGCAAATGGGATTAAAAAATTAATAAGCAGTGCAAAGGCTGCAACTTTAGGCAAGGTTGACAAATATGCGGTTACAGGTGTAGGAGCCCCCTGGTAAACGTCGGGAACCCAGAAGTGCATAGGTATAAATGAAAGTTTAAAACCGATACCCACCAACACCATTATTATAGCAACTGAAACGATTGCCGGGTTAGTTGCCATTAATCCAGGCACCAGGTTTCCGCCAAAATAATCGAGCGAGCCGGTGAGGCTATATAGCAATGAAATGCCATACAGCATAATTGCCGAAGATACAGCACCAAACAGTACATATTTTAAACCCGCCTCAGCACTAAAGCCATTCTCAGAACGGTAGGCTGCCAATAAGTATGATGCGAGCGAAACCATCTCGACTGCCAGATAAACAGCCAACAGGTTAACCGACATTATCATGATGTGCAACCCCAATACAGAAGCGATAACAATAGTATACAGATCAGATAAACCTTTGGGATGTGCTTTCAAGCGTTTATCAAGCCCGAAATATATAATGAGAATAAAAGCAAAAAAATCGATAATGAGCTTAAATGAAATCCCCGTTTTATGCAGCAGCAACATATTATTGAACAGAAAAACGGTATCTCCATGCAATTGCAATAACCTAATTTGTTGCAGATCTTTAAATAAAATTACCAACAGACCTGCGGCTGCTATAACACGGCATACCCAGTCAGAATAGCGCCCATAAATGAGATCTGTTATCAGCACCAGTAAAAAAAGTCCAGCCAGGTACAATTCCGGGTTAAAATATGGAAGGCTGCCTATAGTTTTACTAAGCTGATCGGGAAGTGACGCTAACAGATTGTTCATTAGTTTACCTGATGTATTGTTTAGTAAATTCAACCAATGCAATTACCGAATCATTGATCTTTCCAAACACCAATGATGGCATAACACCTAACAGTAAAGCCATTAAACCAAGTGGAACCAATGCGGACTTTTCACGCCAGTTAATATCTTTCAGTGCATGTTTCCAGGCATCACCACCTTTTAAACGTTCTGTACCGAAAAACATGCGTTGTAATGTCCACAAGAAATAACATGCGCTTAACAGGATACCCAGAGCTCCGCAAGCGGCCATCCAATGCGGTATCAAGCCATTTGTTGATCCTGATTTAAATGCACCTGCCAGAGTAAAAGCTTCGGCGATAAAAGCCGAAAAGCCCGGCAAACCTAAAGAGGCGAAAAAGCCGATCATTACAAACACCGTAAACTGCGGCATTAAAGTACCCAGCCCGCGGAAGTTATAAATATCACGGTCGTGTACCCGGGTATAGATCACCCCTACCAAAAAGAACAACATCGACGATAAAAAGCCGTGGCTCACCATTTGCATTACAGCCCCGCTGATACCTTCGGTTGTTAAGGAAGCAATACCCAACAGCACAAAACCCATGTGCGATACTGAAGAGTAAGCGATCATCCGTTTTAAATCGCGTTGAGCTAAAGCATTCAATGCACCGTATAAAATGGAGATCACACCTAACAGCCCCAATACGAAACTACCGGATACGGCAACATCAGGGAAAATACCTGCGCAGATGCGGATAATTCCGTAGCCTCCTATTTTCAATAGTACACCTGCAAGGATAATAGAAACAGGGGTTGGTGCTTCCACGTGTGCATCGGGTAGCCAGGTATGGAAAGGCACAACCGGCACCTTAATGGCAAATGCCACAAACAATACGATAAAGCCAACCGTACGTGCAGGGAACCCAAATATAGTTTGATGATTGATGGTTGAGAAGATCGAATGCGCATCGTAATTAGCCGGGTTCATCATTTGGATCATGTTGAAGGTATGGCTGCCCGTAGCAGGATCTTTAACCGACAGATACAAGCCCACCATCACCAGCAGCATAAACACTGAACCGAATAATGTGTACAGGAAAAACTTGATGGCTGCATACTCGCGCCTTGCCCCCCCCCACATGCCAATGAGGAAGTATAGCGGCAACAGCATCAATTCATAAAATATATAGAACAGGAAGAAATCGAGCGAGCAGAACACGCCAAACACCGCCATATCCAAAATGAGGAACAGCACAAAGAAACCTTTCAGATTCTTATTGATCTCCCACGAGGCAATAGCCGCAACCACCATCACCAGTGCCGACATCACCAGCAGCGTAATAGAAATCCCATCTACCCCAACAAAATAGTCGATCTGCATTTTGCCCATGCCACCGAGGTTCAAATTGATCCAAGGCAATTTTTGAATAAACTGGAACTGACTTTCGTGGTTAATACCAGCAAAGGCAGCACCTGTTTTAAACTGAAAGTACAATTGCAGGCTGATACCCAACTGCACCAAGGCAGCCAGCAAAGTAATATATTTATAGCTGTTGCGCAGCGACGAAGGCAGCACCACAATGAGTAAGCCGAATAAAAGCGGTATAAAAATTAAAAGGGTTAGCAGGTTCATCGGGCTCAGATCAAAGTTTTTAAAATAAACCAGGCAACAATAACAGCCAGCATACTCAGCAGGTAGTATTGCACCCGTCCGGTTTGAAAACTCCGGACAAAATTACCAATATACTGCACTATTGCAGTTAATAAATGCAGGAAGCCATCAATCACATAACGATCAAATACATCGGCCATTTTCGATAGCCATAACAATATGCTTTGCAGCAAGTGAATAAAGCCATCAATCACCTTACGATCAAACCAAAACAAACCGCTGCCCAAAGCCAGCACAGGTTTAACAAAAATATTATTGTATGCTTTATTGAAATACCATTGGTTGTACGAGAAATGAAATGCCCAATTGTTCTGTGCAAACGGAAGCATTTTGCGTTCCTGAACATAAATGGCATAAGCAAAATAAATGACCACAACGCTCAAAATATTCAGCCCTGCGGGGATAATGGTATGGTAGATGTTCATCCGTTCCAGATGATCAGCAGTAGTAAATGCTTTGAATAACCACGATTGCTCGTACAACAAAGGGTTCAACGAAAATACCGGAAACAAGCAGCATAGCGATAACAAAATCAAGGGCAAACGATATTGCCAGCCACCATCGCTAATGTGGCAGATCACCACTGGCTTAACATCCAATACTCTCAACTTACCAAAGAATACTTTAAAGATCAATCGTGCTACATAGAAAGCCGTAAGCCAACTGGTAACCAGCATCATGATGGGTACAATTTTGTAACCAATGCTCTTTGTGTCCGACCATTCGAAGGCTTGAATAAGGATACCATCTTTAGACAAATAACCCGAAGTTAAGGGCAAGCCAATCAATGCAGCGCCACCTATCAAAGCAGCAATAAATGTCAATGGCATTCTTTTTCGCAGACCACCCATATACAAAATATTCTGCGGATCAATATCCAGATGGTTTTCATCCTTCACATGGTGCATTTCATGAATTACCACACCGGCAACTAAAAACAACAAGCACTTAAAGAAAGCATGCGTAACCAAATGGAACAGTGAAGATGCATAGGCATTAATGCCCATCGCCATCACCATAAAACCCAGTTGCGATATGGTAGAGAAAGCCAGTACCCGTTTTAAATCGTTTTGTGTAAGCGCGATGGTTGCCGCCATAAAAGCGGTGAAGCAACCGATAATTGCCAGTGTATCCAGTTCGGCAGTATTAAACATTGGGTAAACACGACCTAAAAGAAAAATACCTGCAGCAACCATAGTGGCAGCATGTATCAGGGCAGATACCGAAGTTGGTCCTTCCATTGCATCGGGTAACCAGGTATGCAATGGAAACTGTGCCGACTTAGCGCAAACCGCCAGAAACACGCCACTGCAAGCAATATACTGCCAAACAGCAGGAATGCTTGAAGCAGGAGCTATCCACAATCCCTCTTTAATGTAAGATTGTGAAACCAAACCTCCCTGGCCAAAAAGTTTAATGAGATCGAAAGTATGGTATTGCGAATAGAATACCAGGATGGCAATCAGCAAGCCCACATCCCCTATCCTGTTCATAATAAAAGCTTTCTTATTGGCCTGGATAGCTACTTCCTTTTTATACCAGAACCCGATGAGCAGGTATGATGAGAAACCTACCATTTCCCAAAAAGCATAGAACAGCACCATGCTATCAACCACCACCAAAGCCAGCATGCTGAAACAGAACAGGCTGAGGCAGGTAAAATAACGGCCATAACGCTTATCGTGCCCCATATAGGCCATCGAGAAAATATGTACTGGTAAGGCAATCAGGTTTACCAGTAACAGCATGATGGTCGACAAGTTATTGAGCAATAGCCCGGCATATAACTGCGTATCGCCAATGGTAAACCAAACTCTGTTTAAGTGAATTATATCTGTATTAAAGGTGTGACTAAATACAACCACACTTACACCCGCACTTAACAATATGGCTATGGTAGAAACCCAACCCGTCGCTTTGCCTTTGATAAAGCAATTAATTACAAAGGCCAGCAATGGCAATAATACCGCTGCTAAAGCATGGTAAGCCATTTGGGTTTCCTCGTATGTTAATGTTTTATTCAAAATTAATCCTTCAGCTGGTCAACCTTATCCGGGTCGATGGTTTTGTAACGTCTGTAAACATTAAGTATAATGGCAAGGGCCACAGCGGTTGTGGCGGCTGCCAGTATAATGGCAAACAGGGCAAACATTTGTCCGCCGTTGTTTACTTTATCGTATTTACCGAAGGCTACGAGGTTTAAAATCGCGGCGTTCAGCATCATTTCAATACCTATTAAAATTTGGATAGCATTGCGTTTCACCAACACTACATACAGGCCGATGCAAAACAGCATACCGCTTACTACAAGGTAATTGGTTAAAGAGATCATACCTGCTGCTCCTTTCTCGACAGGTGCGCAGCACCTACCAATGCCATCATCAACAGTATCGAAACAATCTCAAACGGCAACAAGTAACGGGTCATCAGGTTAATACCGATGTTAGCCGTCATCTCGCCCGAATTAGTAATGCTATTTTTTGATTTGATAGAGTCTGTAATCCAACCCAAATGATCGGCATTGGTTTGCAGAATTACATTAATCAATATGATGAAAAACAAACCTGCAATCAGCATAGCAGGAAGATTCTTGATCTTCCAGATCGAACGATTTTCAGTTTGTAATACATCCAATGTTTCGCGGCCCGAAAGCATAAAAGCAAAGAGAATCAGCACTAAAATCCCACCCACATAAACTACAATTTGTGTTACAGCCACAAAATCGGCCAGTGATAAAACGTATAAGCCAGCCAACCCAAACAGCGTAACAAAAAACATAAATACCGAACGCACCAAATGCCTGCTTACCGCCACATATAATGCGGAAGCGAGCACGATAAAGCTCATGATGTAGAATAATATATTCGCTGCGTTCATTTAGTCGTTCTTCTTTTGCATAGCTGCCAGCTTGGCGGCTTGTTTTTCGGCATTCTGTTTCTCCAATAATGCACGTTTTTCAGCAGCATCCTCGGGTGTCATATCCGAAAATTCGTAAACAAGCTGATTAAGCTCGAAAACGGTTTTATCATATTGGTTAGTCATTACAATGCACTCTGTCGGGCATACTACGGTACACAACCCACAGTACATGCACTTGGCCATGTCGATATCAAACTTAGCCGCATAAAGTCGCTTGGTTGTACCATCTGATGTTTGACCGATAGCCTCTGTAGCCTTTATCGATTCGATATCGATACAATCAACCGGACAAATTTTAGCGCAAAGATCGCATACAATACAATCGTCCATTTCCACATCCAATTGGTAGCGGCCGACTTCTGGTATCGGCAGTTTTTGTTTAGGGTATTCTATTGTAGCAGTCGCATTTTGCTCCTCGAAGTAATTGGGCGATTTAATAGATTCTACCTCGCGCTTTTTAAAGGCAAAAGCATGCTTAAAGGTAAGGGTTAAGCCCTTCCATGCCGTAGTAAAACTATTTATCGTACTTTTTAACAACATTAATTCCCTCTTAATTCATTACCCAAACGCGCCATACTGCTGATATAATCATGCAGATAAATGCCAATGGGGTTAATACCTTCCAACACAGATCCATTAATTGATCAACCCGCAAACGGGGCAATGTCCAGCGGATCCAGATTTGTACAGTTACCAATAATAACGTTTTTACAAATATCCAAAATATTCCCCAAGGCACGTTGGTTGTCCAATCGGCTAAACGGATATTGCCAATATTGGGCAATGGTGTATTCCATGCACCTAAAAATAGTACAACACCCGCCATCGATACCAGGAACATCATCGAATATTCGGCTAAAAATATTAATCCGAAACGCATCCCTGTATATTCGGTATGAAAACCAGCTACCAGTTCAGATTCGGCCTCTGGAATATCAAACGGCGCACGATTACTCTCAGCAAGTGATGCTATAAAATAAATCACAAAAGCGATAATGAGATGCGGTGCCCGGAAGATGTTCCATGACATAATCCCTCCCATTCCGCTTACATCCCAGATGCCTAAAAATTTGGTTTGTTCTTTAAACAGGATGCCTTGCTGTATGGAAATCTCCTGCAAATCCAACGAACCGCAGATCACTACCACAGAGATCAGCGCAAAACCAGCCGGTATCTCGTAAGAAATAATCTGTGCTGCTGAACGCATCGCCCCCAAAATAGAATATTTATTGTTCGAGCCCCAACCGGCCATCAGGATGCCCAGGGTTTCGACAGAAATAATAGCGAAGATATAGTACAGCCCTATATTGATTTTAGACGGAACCAATCCCGGAGCCCAGGGTAAGGCTGCAAAACCCATATAAACAGCGATGAAAATAATGGCCGGCGCTAAAGCATATAACCATTTATCGGTAGCAGTTGGATTAATAATTTCTTTTTGAATAAGCTTAAGAATATCTGCAAGGGTTTGCAGACTACCGTACTTGCCGGTTTCGTTAGGGCCTATCCTATCCTGAATAAAGGCAGACAGTTTTCGCTCATAATAAACAGCAAACAAGGCAAACGTGGCCGCAAATGCAAATAAACCGATGGCGACGCCGATGTAGATTAAATAGCTAACCAATGCAATAACGTATTCAAGTAACTGCAAATCTACTTAATTACTAGGAATAATTTAGATTGATTCGTAATTAGTCCCCTTCACGTCATTGCGAGGTACGAAGCAATCTCAGACCAATTACCACTGACTTAGATATCGCAGACGCTCTATGAATGATTTGTGTTTTATTAATGCTAGTCCCGCTCAATCGCCGCGGGTAGGCTGTTACTTTTGGCTTGATCCAAAAGTAACCAAAAAATCAAGACGCAAAAAAGCTCCACCGCACATGCCCACTACACGGCCACGCTTTTGCGTCTGGGCCACCGCTTTTTATTGTCCTATTTGATACAATCCCGATTCTTGACTCCCGGTTCCTGATTCTCTTAAAACTATTTCAACGCTACATACTGCGATTGCACTTCCCCACCAAAAAATGAAGTAGCATATTTATCAAAATCTGCAGTATCATCCGTTGTAGTAAAAAACTCACGCGTAGCATTCTTGGTAATATTTTGTTCGATCTCGGTGTGGCGATTAAGGTAATCAACCAGACTTTTGGCAACGATATCTCCTTGCGGAACTACATTAATATTTGCAGGTAAATAAGCTTTGATCTTATCTTGTAATAAAGGGTAATGGGTACAAGCTAATAAGATAGTATCGATATTGGCTGATTTAGCCATGATGGCATTGAGATATTCTTTTACAAAGTAGTCCGATCCGGGTTTGTCGTGTTCGCCGTTCTCAATCAGCGGAACCCAAAGCGGACAGGCTTGCTGCTCAACTTTAACATCAGGAAAAAACTTGGCAATCTCCAGTAAGTACGATTCAGACTGTACCGTACCTTTGGTGCCCAGTACGCCAATCTCTTTGGTCGTTGAGTAATCTCCTATCACCTCGGCAGTGGGGCGTATTACGCCAAGCACACGCTGTGTAGGGTAGCCATTTTTAAGATCCTGTTGCTGGATGGTACGCAGGGCCTTTGCTGATGCCGTATTGCAGGCCAGTATAACCAATGGGCAACCTTGTGCAAAAAGCCATTGTACGCTTTCCCAAGTATACTCATGTATAGTTTTGAACGAGCGGTTACCGTAAGGCGCACGGCCGGTATCGCCAAAATACATATAATCATACTGGGGTAACTGTTCAACTATGGAACGAAAAACAGTTAAGCCGCCAAAGCCAGAGTCGAAAATTCCGATGGGATGTTTAGTAGTCACTTTTGTAAAAATAAAAAAAGCGCCCCAAATTGGAGCGCTTTTAAAATCATTTAAGGGTTAAATTATTTTAAACCTAATTTAAGTTTTACAGCTGCCATCAGATCATCAGTTGGTGGAGCAACGATTGGCTCGCCTTGGGTTGTATCTAATACATAAGTATAACCTTTTTCTTTAGCTACTGCATTAATTGCAGCTTTAGCCTGATCAACAACTGGTTTTGCAAGTTCGTTATATTTCTCTTGCACTTTTTGTTGTGCAGTTGTGTTATAATCTTGCATACGTTTGTTCAGATCCTGTAATTCAGTCTCTTTTTGGGCACGTATAGCATCTGTCATGGTTGCACGAGCTGCATCATAAGCCTGGCCTTTAGTGGTCAACTCTGTTTGCATACCTTGCAATACATCAACAAATTGCTTTTGATAAGCCTGCGCTGATGTTTGTACTGTTTTCATTTGCGGCATTTGGTCAATCAATTGGTTAAAGTTGATATAACCAATTTTAGTTTGTGCTTTTGCAAACCCACCTACCAGCAACATGCAACCTGCAACTAAAACAACCTTCAATAGTTTTTTCATTGTTCTTTTTTTGTTCTTTTTAATTATGCGATTTTATATAAAATTTTTCACTTTGCAAACACCCCAGGCTTTAATCCCATACGGGTAATTACATCAGCGCTTTTATCGTAACGGGGGTTAGCATATAGCATCATTACTTCGCTATTTTTATCAAATATCATATCCAGGTTTTCGGCTTCGGCAGTAGCTTGTACTGCTTTTGCCACACGGTCCTGAACGGGTTTAATCAATTGCGTACTGCGTGTAGCAAGCTCACCATCGGGGCCAAATTTCGAGCGTTGAAAATCCTTCGCTGCTTTCTCTTTGTCTACAATTTCTGCTTCGCGTCTTTTTTTCATATCGGCAGTCATTAAAACCTGATCGGCCTGATATGCTTTGTATAAACGGTCAATTTCCTGAAAACGGGCATCAACCTCTTTTTGCCATTGGTCCGACAGCGTTTTAAGCTGTGTTTGTGCTGCTGTATATTCTGGCACATGGCGTAAAATATACTCCGAATCTACAAAGGCAAAACGTTGTGCAAACGCACCTGCAAATGCTACAAACGTTAAAACTACTGTTAAAATTATCTTCTTCATAAAATTAATTAAAGCCACCGCTTAAACTTTGAGCAATTGAGAAGTGGAACTGGCCTTTGTTGGCATCCGGTATACCCGGTATTGCATCAAAGCCATAACCATAATCAAGCCCAAGTAAGCCAAATATAGGTAAAAATATACGTGCACCCACACCTGCAGAACGCCTAACGTTAAATGGATCGAAATGAGAGAAATCATTCCATACGTTACCACCCTCGGCAAAGGCCAGTACAAATATAGTTGCCGACTGGCTTGCAATAACCGGGTGTCTAAGCTCAATAGTGTATTTGTTATAGATTGGGCTACCTGGGTTAGTATCGGCAGTGTAGTTGGTACCCACCGGTATAATAGAGAAGTTTTTGTAACCCCTTAAACCGATGATATCACTACCCTGTAAGAACTGGTAAGTTTGCATACCATCACCACCCAGCTTAAAGCGCTCGAACGGAGACGGGCCTACTTCCTGGTTATACTCGCCAAGGAAACCGAAACGTACCTGCGACATTAACACCAGTTTACCAACTATACGCGAGAACCATTGCGCATCAAACTTCCATTTGTAGTACTCAACAAAATGGTAACGCTCTTCCTGCGTAGCTATTTTATAGTTTATGTTGTTAAATAACGAATATGGAGGTGTGCCCTGTATTGTTAATTTAATGTTTGAACCCGATGTAGGGAAAATTGGCGCATCTAACGAGTTACGGCTTAACTCCTGGGTAAGCTTAATGTTGTATGATGTACCGTTGCTGAAGATATAACCGGTATAGTTATCCAATGAGTAGTGATCGACGTTTAATGAATAGTTTAACTGGAAATAGTTATCCGGCCATTGTAAACGTTTACCCAAGGTAATACCCGCACCCACAATACGCAGGTAATTATAGTTAGGATCAGATTTTGGATAGTACTGCCCTGTTGAGCTTAACTGGGTATATGCAGTTAAACCAAAGTAGATTGGCTTTTTACCACCAAACCAAGGATCTGAGAACGTGAACGAATAGTTCTGATAGTTTTTACCGTTAGCCTGGCCACGTAAGCTCAATTTTTGTCCATCACCTTTTGGCAGTGGTTTGTATGATTTTAAGTGGAAGATGTTACGCAACGAGAAGTTATTGAACGTTAAGCCCAACGTACCCACCAGCTGCCCGCCACCGAAACCACCCGAAAGCTCGATCTGATCGGATGGCTTTTCTACCACGTTGTACAAAATATCTACTGTACCATCCTGCGGATTAATGTTGGTTGGTTTTGGCTCAGTTTTTTGCTCGTCGAAGTTTCCTAACTGAGAAATTTCGCGGGTACTGCGCATTACCAGATCCTTAGAGAATTTCTGACCAGGTTTAGTCCTGATCTCGCGCATTACCACTTTATCATTGGTTACATCGTTACCTTTTAACAATACACGGTTAATGGTGTACTGAGGGCCTTCATAGATCCTGATATCCAGATCAACGGTATCGTTATAGATTTTGGTTTGTACCGCATCTGCCTGGTAGGTTAAATAACCATCATTAAGATATAGTGATGAAACGTCATCGCTATTTGGTGTAGGGCCGCTTAAGCGTTTGTTTAATTCTTCTTCGCTAAATACATCTCCTTTTTTAATACGAAGGATCTTGCTTAATAAAGTAGTTGGATATTTAGCATTACCCGACCAGTTGATTTTACCGAAGTAATATTTAGGGCCTTCGTAAACTTTAATTTTAACGTTTACGCTTTCATCATCATGTTTCCAAACCGAGTCGCTTACAATTTCAGCATCGCGGTAACCCTTACCCTGCATTTTCTCAACAAGGCTTTGCTTATCTTCCTCGTATTGTTCCTGCTTAAATTTCTTAGAGCCGAAAATGTTATAGAACCTGCGCTGGCGGGTTTTAGGTAAATATTTTTTTAACTGGGCCGATTTAAAAGCTTTGTTACCTTCAAATATCACCTCGTTGATTTTTACCTTTTGATGCTTATCAATCGTAACATCCAAGATCACGCTATTGGCATCTCCCGGATCTTTACGTTGTTTAATATCAACAGTAGTATTTAAATAGCCCTTTTCATAATAGTGCTTTTTAATAATAGCAGTGGTGGTATTCAGTAAGTTTTCGTTAACAATTTTACCTGTTTTATCACTTAGCTTTTTCTGTATATCCTCTACCTCACCCTTGCGGATACCAAGTAAGTGTAAACGAGATAAGTGCGGGCGTTCTAATACTGCAATATCAAAGTAAATGGTATCGGCATTTATTTTGGTCACGTTTAATTTTACGTCATCAAAAAGGCCTTGCTGCCAAAGGTTACGGATTACGCTTGCCGATGCATCGCCCGGCAGGTTAATCTTATCACCCTTGTTTAATTTTGATATCTGTATCAATACGTCTTTATCCAGATATTGAGCGCCACTAACTGTAATCCCACCTATAATATAATCCTTAGGATTGAGGTAACTTAAACTATCAGCAGGTATAGAAGATCTGGAGAGGGCTGCCTGGGGCTGTGGAGCCACCTGCGCCATAGCCGCAGTACCAAAAACAACAAAAAGAATTGTAAAAAGAAATTTATTCATTCGAATATTTAAGTGGGCTAAAAATAGTTTAAACAGTTGTTAAAAATTGTTAAAAGTAAAATTAATTAACCTGTTCGCTGATCATTCCAAACCGGCGTTCTCTCTTTTGAAAATCCAGTATGGCTTCAAAAAGGTCATCCTTGCGAAAATCCGGCCATAGTTTGGGTGTAAAATAGAGTTCGGCGTAAGCGATCTGCCAAAGCAGGTAATTACTGATGCGATACTCGCCGCTGGTCCTGATCAATAATTCAGGATCGGGCATATCACCTGTGTACAAATTATCGGCAAACATTTTCTCATCGATATCTTCTGCCTTTATTAACCCCTGTTGTGCTTTTAATGCCAGATTTTTTGCCGCCTGTGTAATTTCCCTTCTCGAGCTGTAGCTCAGGGCAAGCGTTAAAGTTAAACCTGTGTTGTTTGAAGTTTTCTCAATCGCGTCTCTTAACTCACGAAGCGCCTTTTTAGGAAGCATCTCTATATCGCCTATTGTATTGAGGCGAACGTTCTTCTCCATCAGGTTTGCAATCTCTCTGTGGATGGTGCTGATGAGCAACTCCATAATAGCCGAAACTTCAAACTTTGGGCGGTTCCAGTTTTCTGATGAAAAGGTATACAAAGTAAGATACTTAATGCCCAGATCATCCGAGCCTTCAATAGCTTCACGAACAGAACGAACACCATTGGTATGACCAAAAATGCGTAGCTTCCCCTTACCTTTTGCCCATCTGCCGTTACCATCCATAATAATAGCGATGTGCTCCGGCAATTTTGATGTATCTATCTGCTCTATATAATTCATTTGCTACCTGATCAAAAGCCAGAAACCGGCTCATAATAGCGCGTAATATTACGCGGTTTGTTATTCGTTTTTTGCTTAACTGTTTTTAAATTAATCAGGTGTCCGGATACATTTAATACCCAATAAACCACAATTTTTCAGGGTACAAAGGTAAAACTTACTTTGGATTTTTTTATTATAAGTGTTTAAAGAAAAAAATCAAATATTTTATGCGCCAAACAGGGCTATATGACGTGTACAAAACAAAACAGCCCTGCATAAATACAGGGCTGTTTTGTAATTTATTAATTATCAGCTATTAGTAGGCTTTGTATTTTTTAAGCAGGTCTACATCTTTAGGCGAGATATCAACTATGGCATACCTGTCTACTTTGGATATATTAAGTTCATCAAGCGTACTTACCAGGTTATCATAAATACTGTGGGTGCTTGGCTTTACCAATACAATTAGATCTTTGCCGGTTTGGGCTTTAATCTGATTACGCTTATTAAGAATTGCTTCGCGTAAGCTGTTTTTACCGTAATTAACAATTTCGGGGTTAGATAATGGTGCATCTGCCATACCCATGTACCATAACACCTGGTTGTTTTTGCCAAGGCAAATAGTCATTGTACGGTTGGCAGGGGTGAAAGAATCATTAATAACATCGTTAGTCTTGTCGGGCATTGCTATTGCCATAGCTTCCTGCTTTTGCAACGTGGTTGTAAGCATAAAGAAGGTAATGAGTAAAAATGCAAGATCAACCATTGCGGTAAGGTCAACCCGTACCGGGATCCTTGTGCGTTTGGATTTGCCACCTGCCTTAGCAGGCGCAGAATTTAACTCGGCCATAATCGTAAAGTTTAAGGTAAAAACTGGTTTATATTACTAATGCAATATACAATTATAACGCAAGTTAATGCATCTTTGTTGCAAATAAATCAAATTTATATTGTATAAATCGAATAGAACTATCGCCTGCTATTATTTACAAAATAACAACGGTCTGAGATCCAGGTATAGGAGATAGAAATACTGAAAAACATATAGCTATCATGCGGGCGCAGATCGCCGCGTTGTGTACCTGTAGGGTCTAAGGGGTCTTTGACTATTCTCCGGTCGGCAAGCGATGCGGCAGTGGCATTGGTAAAACTGGCTGGGTTGGCATAAGTGCCACTTACATCATCCAGGTAATCTGTGTTGGTATAATGATAGGTAGCATCAGCCGTTAAACTAAGCTTGCCCAGAAAATTATATTTAAAACCAATACCATAAGGGATACTCAAGGCAATCTTTGAATAAGGCTTGGTCTCCCCTTCTGTACGGCCCGAACGCAGATCGTACCTTAAACCATCAGCAGCTTTAGCAGTAGGCGTATAATAAACCCCGCCTAAGCCCAAAAAGATATAAGGTGTAAAACTATTTTTAAATATGCCGGGGCGATACTCTAAAAAGTTAACCTCGGCCCTTGCGCTCACCTCGTGTAGGGTGGTTAAAAAGCTAAGGTTACGGTTACGGATATCTGGGTATGATGAAGTACTATCGGCAGCCTGGATCCAGCCGAAGGTATAAGAAAGCCTAGCCGATACATAAGGGCTATAATTTTTACGGGCGAAGATACCGATTGCGCCCCCGCTTACCTGCAATGGGTTACGGGAGTTTAAATCGCCCATATATCCCGAGCCGCCAATAAGGCCGCCCAGTTCCCAGGTTTGCGCATTGGCCGCAAGGGTTGCTGTTAGTAAAAGAAAAAGCGTAAATATTCTCCGCATCCAATAAATTTAATAGTTACGGGCATCTAAACCCCAAAGTAACTTGTTCCTTAACGTTTTCAGGTAACTTTCATTGTTCAACCGCACTAAGTTAAGCCCAAACCCTGCCTTTGAAATGCTGAATTTCATATTTTCTCCCAACACCGCTGTGCGCGAATCGCATGAGATGAGATAGTTTGCACCGCGGGTTTCTACATCAAAAGAAAGCTCGCTGCTATCCGGGAATACAATCGGCCGTACATTTAAATTATGCGGCGATACCGGCGTAACCACAATGGTATTTGCTTGCGGGAATATAATTGGCCCGCCACAGCTTAATGAATAAGCTGTAGAACCTGTAGCAGTTGAGATAATAATGCCATCGCCCCAATAAGTGTTTAAAAACTCATCGTTTAAATAGGCATGCATGGTTATCATGGCTGCATCATCGCGCTTGTGGATGGTAATATCATTTAGCGCAAAATTGCAGTCGCCAAATACTTCCGCGTCTGATTTTATGCAGATCAGCTCGCGGTTATCCAGCGTATAATCGCCATTAAGCACGGCCTGTATAGCCTCTTCAATATCACCTTTATTTACACTGGCCAGATAACCTAAGCGGCCAAAATTGATACCCATTACCGGGATGCCGCTATCACGAACCATCGTAACAGTATCAAGCAATGTACCATCGCCACCCAGGGTTAAAAATAAATCGATGTACCCTTTTAATGGTATCGATAAATCTAAAACGGGGTAATTAAAATCAGCTATTTTACCGTTCAGAAACTCATTAAGTAATGGGTGAACCAGAACCTCGGCATCGCTTTCTGCCAGGTGTTCAAATACTTTTTGTGCAAAGGGTAAAACGGAGTCGTTAAACTGTCGGCCGTAAACTACTATTCTCATACGGTGTTCTTAAAAATTGAGGTAGTTCATCAGCGAATCATAACGATCCCTGGTATCGTCATTATCATCAGTGTGGCCAAACACTGCTTTTACATCATATCCATAACGTAAAAAGGTAGCCGAAATACCTGATGTATCTTGTTTATTAATTTTGAGGGTAACCTCCATACGGGTCGAATCTGGAAATGTGCGCGCGTAAGAGCTTAGGATCTGTGCATTATCAGACTCTACAATCTGGGCCATGTGTGCCAGCGAATTATTTTTATTGGTGATTTCCAGCACAATAATTACACCCGGTTCGGTAGCTGAAGTGAGTTGCGCAATGCCGTTTACCATTGCATTAACCGTAATAACCCCCATGTAAGTTTTATTTACACTTAATACAGGTATTACACTTATTTGCCTTTGATATAGTGCGCTAATAACTTCATAGATATGCTGTGCTTCTAATACATAAGGCACAGTAAGCGTTAATGGCAACGAACTTAAAAGCGTTTCGTGATTAGGGTCTGTCAGCTCTTCTTCTGCAAGCAAACCCAGGTACTGATCGTCGTTTACAATGGGCAGGTGCCTCACCTTAAACTCGGCCATACGATCAAGCGCCTGCTGAATGGTATCAGAGGTGCTTAACGGTGGTATCGCATCAACAATCAGCTCTATTGCAAGCATATTATTTTTTATTTTTTACCTTCTGCAAAAACTCTTTCAAGTACATATTAAACTCTTCCGGGCGTTCCATCATGGGCGCATGGCCACATTTGTCAATCCAGTAAAGTGTGCTGTCGGGCAGTAGTTTGTTAAATTCAACGGCTACTTCCGGCGGCGTTATATGATCATTTCGTCCCCATATTAAACCTACGGGGATTTTTATCTTTGGCAAATCCTTACCCATATTATGCCTGATTGCCGATTTTGCCATGGCCAATATCCGTATTACACGGTTACGGTCGTTAATGGTGGCGTAAACCTCATCAACCAGGTCATCAGTCGCAATTGCCGGGTCGTAAAAAGTATATTCTACTTTCTCTTTCACAAAATCGCGGTTCTCGCGACGTGGGAATGATCCTCCGAATGCATTTTCATACAAACCAGAACTGCCGGTTAATACCAGCGTTTGGATCATGTCCGGATGTGCCAGGCAGTAAATTAAACCAACATGCCCCCCCAGGGAATTCCCTAATAATGTAATGTTAGTTAATTTTTTATACTTTATAAACTTATGCACAAATTTTGACAACGACTTAACACCTGTTGTTAGCAGTGGCAAGTCGTAAATTGGCAGTATTGGTAACACCACGCGGTATTCGTCTTTAAATGCATCAACAACATCTTGCCAATTACTTAAAGCACCCATTAAGCCGTGTAGAAGCAACAGCGTTTCGCCTTTTCCCTCTTCTATATATGTGAAACCGTTTTCTTCCCGAAGCGCGTAACTCATAAAAAACTCTATCTATTTAGTATTGTACCGATCTTTAATTCAGTATAAAAGCATTATTTATACGCTATAAAGATACTTTTAAGAAATTGAGTTGCAACAATTAAAGCAACTAAATTATGCCAGTAATTGTTTAACCACTTCTGATATTGTTTTGCCATCGGCTTTGCCTGCAAGCTCTTTATTGGCTGCGCCCATAACCTTGCCCATATCTTTAACAGAGGTAGCACCTACCCTGCTAATCAGGTCTTTCAAGTAAACTTCAACCTCTTCTTTGCTCATTTGCTTAGGCAAATAGGCCTCTATAACGGCTTGCTCCTGCGCTTCTATCTGATACAGATCGTCACGGTTCTGCGCTTTATAAATGTCTGCAGATTCTTTACGTTGCTTAACCAGTTTCTGCAACACTTTAATTTCTGTCTCACCGCTAATTTCTTCTGAAGCACCTTTTTCAGTAAGCGCCAATAACAATGCTGATTTTATAGCACGCAAGCCACGCAATTTATCTGCATCCTTAGCCAGCATGGCTGTTTTAATATCCTGGTTTATGGTTTCTATTAATGACATGTTTTTGGTTATTAAGTGTACTGAGTTATTAAGTTATTAGCTCTTGAATTACGGATAAAATACCCAAATAACTTAATAACCTAATAACCATAGTAACTATTTCCTAAATATATTTGTTGCCGTTGCTTGCGCAGTTGGCATTACTATTATTTCGTTTATGTTTACATGCGCCGGGCGCGATACTGCAAACCAAATAGTTTCTGCTATATCTTTTGCCACCAAAGGGTCAAAACCTTCGTACACCTTTTTAGCACGGGTTTTATCACCTTTAAAGCGCACTTCCGAAAACTCGGTTTCTACAGCACCAGGATGCACCGCTGTTACCCTGATGCCATGGTTCAATAAATCAATCCTCATCCCTTCACTTAATGAGCTTACGGCCGCCTTGGTAGCACAATATACGTTACCGTTGGCATAAACCTGTTTGCCGGCAATAGAGCCTAAGTTAATAATTTGGCCGAGCCCGTTTTCAATCATCCAGTTAGATACCACTTTGCTTACGTAAAGCAAACCTTTTATGTTGGTATCAATCATGGTATCCCAATCGTCATACTTACCATCCTGTATGGGGTCTAAACCCTGGCTCAGGCCTGCATTGTTAATCAGCACATCTATGTGTTTCCAATGTTGCGGTAAACTCTCCAGGTTGCTGATCACACTTTCGCGGTTACGCACATCAAAGGCCGAAACTGCAACCTCAACATTATATTTCTCATTAATATCTTTAGCCAGCTTCTCCAGGCGATCATGCCTGCGGCCAGTAAGCACCAGATTATATTGTTGAGCAGCAAATAAATGAGCACAAGCCTCACCGATCCCTGCGGTGGCACCTGTTATTAAAGCAATTTTAGCCATAGGTGTGTAACTACGGCAGCGAAATTATGTTTTTTTAATTTACTTATTCGAAGTATAAGCTAAAACTTATAGTATGGAGGAATAATTTACTTATAGGAGATGAATATGGGTGGCTCTCTGGCATTAACACGTTGTTAAACGAGTTGCTCACCTTTAGTTCGGGCGATAACTTAAAATATTCGAAATAAATATCGCAACCGATTGCTGCTTCCCAGGCATTGTAGTTACGTGTTAACTTTACCTTTTTATCATCCAGGCCGGCTTCGGTGTCGTCCGGTTTCTTATTGATGGCGAACGATGTTTTTACACCTCCTAATACGTAAAAGCGAAAATCGCCCATACGGTCTGATTTTAGCTTGAGTGAAAGCGGTATATCTACCGATGTGGTTTGTATTTGCTTGGTAATATTACCGCTCGAATCCTGGTAGGTATACCGAAGTTCTTTATCGGCAAATACCAGTTGTGGTGTTGTACGTATTTCGAGGTGATCGGTAATACTGTATCGCGTTACAAAGCCGATACCAAAGCCCGGTAAACTATTTGAGCTGATAGATGTAAGCGGTGTTTTGTAAGGCGCGTTATTATTGGTGGGATCTAAATATTGCTGTTGCCAGTTCGCTTTCTTAACAATTTTAAAATCACTGTTTACATATTGAAAGGTAAAACCGAAGCTCAGGTCGTTCTGATCGGCACCACCGCCCCATGATGGAACGATAGTATATTGCGCCCATGATTTAGAAGCGCAAAAGATCAATAAAAAAACGATCAGATACCCGGCTTTTCTTCTCATTTAATACCCGTGTAAATAGAACAGATGCCAAACGTTAACGATCTGTGCTTTGTTTGCTTATACCCTACCTTGTCCATTAATGTTACAAAACTTTTGCCATCCGGGAAGGCGGCAACAGATTCGGGAAGATAAGAATAAGCTCTTGAATCTTTAGAAAAAAGCTTACCAATTGAGGGAGTGATATAATTAAAATAAAAATTATACAACTGCTTTATCGGAAACGCTTTCGGTTTAGAAAACTCTAATATCACAGCCTTGCCACCTGGTTTCAACACGCGCAGCATATCAGCCAGTCCAGCCTCCAGGTGCTCAAAGTTACGCACACCATAGGCAACGGTTACTGCATCAAATTTATCTGCGCCAAATGGCAGGTTTTCAGAGTCGCCGGTGTAAACCTCAAACTTATCATTAAGGTTGCGTTTGGTGATCTTTTGTTTAGCCACCTCCAGCATCCCTTCAGAAATATCAACCCCGGTTATTTTTTTAGGGTGAAGCATACCCAGGGCTTCAAACGCAAAATCGCCTGTGCCGGTAGCCACATCCAAAATATGCTGGGGTTTATCTTTTTTTAATTCGTTGATTGCTTTTTTGCGCCAGATGATATCGATCCCTAACGACATAAAGTGGTTCAGGAAATCGTAAGTACCAGATATATTGTTAAACATATCGGCTACCTGCTCTTTTTTGGTAGCCTGCTGACTATTATAAGGAGTTACAGTTTTGCTCATATATTGAGCGCTAAAGATAAGGAGATATTTGTTATTTGCTGCTGTAGAATAGCCAAATCGTCATTGTGAGAAACGAATTTCTAATATTCGAGACTGCGCTTTAATTACAGAACAACACAATTATCTATAGTCAGTGCTATTATCAATGTCTGTCCCGCTCAATCGCCGCGGGAAGGCTGTTACTTTGGGGCGCCAAAGTAACCAAAGCGCTTTTCGGCAAAAGGCTTCTTTGCGCACAGGCCCTACCGCACAGCGTTCAGAACAACACAGGCCGGGATATTTTGCCCCACTCACGTTCGCTCAGGCCAACCCTTCTGCAAAATCTCCAATGCCTCTTACCGGCGCACGAGCCATCATTGTTCTGCCCGCTTTGGGCCGAAGCTGTTTGCCGACGTTAGAAGAGATGCAAGAACCGAGAGTCAGGAATCAAGACAAATGAAAGAATAAGGCAGCATCAGGACAATCAAAGGAAGCGGTGGCCCGGACGCAAAAGCGTGGCCGTGAAGTGGACTTGTGCGGTGGAGCTTTTTTGCGTCTTGATCTTTTGGTTACTTTTGGATCAAGCCAAAAGTAACAGCCTACCCGCGGCGATTGAGCGGGACAGACATTAATTAAAGCACAGCTCACTCATAATAGTTTCTGCATTAAACAAGCCGGTACTAATCGGTCTGAGATTGCTTCGTACCTCAGCAATGACGCGAGACGAGAATTACTTATCCAACCCCTCCATTTTCCCAATCCTGCTATGCTTATAGCTGTAGGTAAAGTAAATCACCAAACCTATAACCAGCCAGATTAAGAAACGCAGCCAGTTGGTATAACCCAGTTCTGTCATGAGGTAAAAACAGCTTAAGAGACCTAATACAGGTATCAACGAAAGTTTTTTAACAAAGGCCAATACACTTAAACCTGCTGAAAGAACAATGAACAGGAAGTATGGAAAATTCTCATGACTGTTAGTGCCTGAGAACAAACCCATGATCGGTTTCCAAAAGAAATATATGCCAAGTATAAATAGTGCCGGAACTATCAGTTGCGAATTAATATATGGGATCTGGAACTTCCCCTTTACAGATGCTTCTTTAGGCAACAAAAGCACACCACCACAAACCAGTACGAAGGCAAACAGGGTACCGATACTTGTAAGGTCGGTTACCTCGGTAAGGTTCATGAACAAGGCCGGTACTGCCACCACAAAACCGGTTACAATGGTTGCAAATGATGGTGTTTGATGGACTGGGTGAATGCGTGAGAAAGCTTTAGGCAATAAACCATCTCGGCTCATACTCATCCAGATACGTGGCTGGCCCAGTTGGAATATCAATAGTACACTCGCTGTCGCAATGACTGCGCTGATAGATATCACATAGCTAATCTTTTTCAAGCCAACGTGTGAGAATACAAATGCCAGCGGGTCTCCCACATCTAAACTTTTATAACTCACCATACCCGTAAGTACAAGGGCTATTAACACATATAATACGGTACAAATTACAAGGGAATAAATCATACCACGCGGCAAATCGCGTTGCGGGTTTTCGCACTCTTCGGCTGTTGTTGATATCGCATCGAAACCAATATAAGCGAAAAACACACCAGAAACACCTTTCATCACACCACCGAAACCGTTAGGTAAAAAAGGATGCCAGTTGGCAGGTGTTACATAGAAAAAGCCTAAAACTATAACAGCAATTACCACGGCGATCTTTAAAAGCACCATCGCATTAGTTACCTTCTTAGTTTCGCGGATGCCCACGTATACCAGATAGGTAATAATGATTACAATAAGCAAAGCCGGCATATTGGCAATTAACTTAAAGTTGCCTATACCCGGGGCTGTCGACCATGCAATGGCTTCACTACGTAGTTTATCGGTAATATCTGCCGCGTGCCCATTTGCGGTTAACTGGCTAATTGTACCTTCGGCGCGATAAGCACTCAGGTAATCCATCGTCAAATATTCGGGCATGTGGATGTGGAAACCTTCGAGCAGGTTAACAAAATATTCGCTCCATGAGATAGCTACCGCGATGTTACCAATGGCGTATTCCATCAATAAATCCCAGCCGATAATCCAGGCGATCAATTCACCAAAAGATGCATAAGCATAAGTATAAGCGCTACCCGCAACCGGGATGCGTGAAGCAAACTCGGCATAACACATGGCCGAAAAGCCGCAGGTTATAGCAGTTATTACAAATAAGATGGTTACACCAGGGCCACCATTAAAGGAGGCTACGCCAATAGTAGAGAAAATACCTGCGCCAACAACGGCGGCAATACCCATCAGGGTAAGGTCTTTTACATTTAATACTTTACGGAGGTGCGATTCTGTGCCAGAATGTTCGCTATCGCTGTAACCACTGGCAACATCAGCAAGTATGGTATCGATCGACTTTTTACGGAAGATATTTTTCGACATTAAATTTTAATCAATTTACGGAAGTCAAACATAACTATTTTTTCGGTCTAATTGGGCGCATTATCGTAATTTGCGCCATGAAGCTACGTATTACCGACGTATTATATCGATTACGGTTATTTTTTATTCCTTATTTGATTATTCTGAGCGCATGTTTGATCATAAAGCTCATCTATACCCGCGAAGCCATCTATTTTACAGTAAATAGCTACCACAACACCTTTGCCGACTACCTTTTTATCGGTGCAACCGATGTTGGCGACGGTTTATTTATGCTGTTTGTAGTTTTGATTTTAACTTTATTTAGTTATCGCAAAGCCTTTTTAATGGCAAGCAGTTTTCTTATAACTACAGTATTAGTGCAAATAGCAAAGCGACTGGTACATGCCCCCCGCCCTTCTGTTTACTTTACAGACCATGCCCACATTTACTACGTAAACGGCGTAAAACTTTTCACGTCAAACAGTTTTCCATCCGGGCATACAGTGCAGGCATTTACTATGGCAGTTGTACTGGCTTATCTGGCAAAGCAAAAAAGTTGGGGGTTTATCCTGTTGATAGCAGCTATCCTGGTTGGTTATTCGCGCATGTACCTGAGCGAGCATTTTTTTGAGGATGTGATGGCCGGTTCTATTATTGGCACTGTGGCAACAATAATATGGCTCACTATCATAGATAGCAAGCCATTTATACATACCCAAGCCTGGACCCGGGGACTTTTAAGTAAGAAAGATAATTAAGCTACTGCCTGTTTACGCTTACGGCTGCGTACCACCATTACAATAATAATGATGAGTATAATACCGCCTGCAACTAAAGCTATTTTTAATGCTTTGTGCATACCGGTAAATTTGCCATAAGTACTAAACTGATCTGTACCGTCAAAGCCTGGGGCAGTTTTTATAGAAGCAAAAAACTGATCGGCCTCTTTTTTAGCAATGTCTTCGCGCTGTTGCGGATACATGAACTGGAAGGTATAGGTTGCATCCTTGGTATACAGGATCCTAAACCTACGGATCTGTTCGCCTTGGGTATCATCGCTGGTGCTTAAGGCAAAATCACGCACCTCTACGTTATTAACAATGGTATCGTGGCTATTTAGGATAGTACCATTGCCTGATGATTTCTGAAGTTTGGTAATGTACTCCTTAAAAACCTTATTAAGGTCCTTCTCTTTTTTTAGCGGCTTATCAGTAGGGTTTGGTGCTTTTATAACCACCATGTACCCCAATGTACCTGTACCAGAAAATATAGTTTGACCGAGGGTGTCGCGTTTTTGAAATTCTGCCGGTAAGGAAACTGTTACCAGGCTATCTATTTTCACAGGTTTTAGTACCTGTGCATGGGCTGTTGCTATTGCAAGTATGGTTATGTAAAAACCTATCAGTATCTTTTTCATAGTTATTTGTTATAACTAAAAAAACACCGATAGGTTTTAAAGAAGGTTGGGGATTAACCTTAAAGATTACAATTTGGCCAGTTCGCTTTTTACAAAAGCAACCAGCTCTTTCACGTATTCGGCACTGAAATCGAATTTAATTCCTGCCGTTTCGTAAATCTCTTTAATGGTTTTGGTATAGCCCAGTTTTAAGGCATCCAAATATTGCTGAAGCCCTTTTTCTGGATTTTCTTTATAGTTTTTCCATACTGCAATAGCGCCTAATTGAGCCATACCATATTCGATATAGTAAAACGGCACTTCGAAAATATGCAGTTGTTTTTGCCATAGATTGGATTCTGCTTCTTTATAGTCGCTCCAATCTACAAAACTGGCACCAAAACGCTCGTAAATCTGCATCCATGCTTCGCGGCGTTGCTCGTCGGTATGGTCGGGGTTGGTATAAATCCAATGCTGAAACTGATCTACCACGGCTACCCATGGCAGGGTTTTAATTACATCGATCAACTGATCACGTTTAGCACGTTTCAGTTCTTCCGGGTTGCTGAAGAATACATCCCAGTTATCCATCGAAATCAATTCCATCGACATAGAAGCCAGTTCGGCAACTTCTGACGGACAATGTTTAAAGTCGTTCAGTTCCAAATCTGCAGTCAGGAAAGTATGAACCGCATGGCCACCTTCGTGTACCATCGTAGTTAAATCGCGGAAAGTATTGGCAGAGTTCATGAATATAAAAGGCGCACCGGTTTCAGCCAGCGGATAGTTGTAACCACCCGGGGCTTTACCTTTACGGCTTTCCACATCAAAAAGGTTATTCTCTTTCATGATCTCCAAACGCTCGCCCAGGTAACGGCTGATATTGCTGAAGCATTGGATTGATTTTTCGATCAACTCTTCTCCGTTCTGGAAAGGTTTCAGCGGGGCTTGACCTGTGATGTCAACATCAGTATCCCAAGGCTTCAAAGCTTCCAGACCTAAAGCTTCTTTACGTTTTTCAGCTTGTTCTCTCAACACAGGCACAACTTCCAATTCGATAGCTTCATGGAAACTATAGCAATCCTGAGGCGTATAATCAAAACGGCCCAATGCTTGGAACATATAATCGCGGAAGTTTTCGAAACCGGCATTCAAAGCCACTTTATGGCGAAGCACACGCAACAAATCGAACAATTTATCAAGCTCTTCTTTGTTCTCCAAACGGCGGCCAGTGATCTTCTCCCAAGCTTCCTGGCGTTTTTCACGATCAGGGCTTTTCAGTATCGCGGCGGCTTGTTCTAAAGTAAATTCTTTATCGCCGATGTGAACCGACATAGCGCCAGTGATCGACTGGTATTTCTGCTGCTCAACCTGTATCTCAGTCTGAATAGGAATATTTTCCTCGCGGAATAGTTCCAACGATTTTTTGATGCTTCGCAGATAAACAAAATATTTCTCGTTATCCAGTTGATCGAAGTATTCGCTTTCAACCAGTTTCTTATTCAGTGCGTTGCTGTAAGGCGCAATTTTCGGTTCGATTTCAGTAGCGAAATATTGGAAGTTCTGTAGCAACTCCTCGCTCACAGTATCGCAGGTCATGCGGATGTAGCGCCATGCAAAATCTTCTTCAATAGCAGCTTCAAATTCGCTGCGGTCGCGTAGCCATTGCTCTAATTCCTCAACCGAGTCAATCTGGCGATCACGCAATTCAATCAAAAGTGGTTCTAAATTTTCCCACTTCATTTCCAGATTTTCGGGTATATAATGTTTTGCTTTTTTATGGATCATGGTGTTTGATATGCAAATGTGCAGATGTGCAAATATGCAGATTATTGTGAGAATCAGAATTTACAGAATTCAAGAATTAACAGAATTATGGCATTCCATTATCTGAACCAAATTTATAGAATTCAGGAATTATGAGAATTTACATCAAGCATTCTGCTAATTTTTAAATTCTATAAATTCTGGTTCAAATTATTTCTTGAACAGTGTTTGCGAAAGCTCAACTATCCCATCCCTGTAAGTAGTTGGTTTTACATTGAAGTATTTCTCAAACTTGTCTGAATTAAAAATATAGTCATGATCATACTGATAATACATCTCAACAGAACCTTTAACCAGCGGGTTAAATAAACCTACCAACTGAAGCATTAGCTTGTTAATGGTACTATAACGGGGTTTAGTAGTGAATACATCAGCTGCCAGTTCCATAAATTGTACACCGGTTAAAGGCGTAGCAGTTGGCACATGCCAGATTTGATTATCGCTCTCAGGTTTTTGACCAAGCAGGTACATAGCGTTACCGCAATCAGGGATGTAAGAGAAAGAGTGCAGCATTTTCGGTTTGCCTATCCATTGGGCTTTATCACCTTTGGCATACTTGGCCAAAACCATACTATCGAAGAAACTATTCATGCTTTCAGCACCGTAAAAATCGGCACCGCGGAGAATGCTGGCTTTAATGTTTCCGCTTTGAGCTTCGTCCATTAATTGAGTGGCGATTTTAGCACGAACTTCTCCTTTTCCACTCACCGGGTTGTATGGTGTAGTTTCTAACATCGGGCCGTTAACCAAACCGTACATGTATACGTTATCGAAAAATATAAAGCGGGCACCAGTTTCTTTGGCTACGTTAATCATGTTTTGCATAATTACCGGCCATTGTTGTTGCCAAACTGTTACGCTGTACACTATGCCTGCACAGAGGTAAATTACGTCTGATCCTTTTGCGGCTTGCAATACTTCGGCATAGTTTAGCAAGTCGGCTTTATGCCAGCTTACGTTATTGCCTGCAGTTTCTAAAGGGCGCCTGCTAACTAAGCGAACTGTTTCATTTTGATTGATTAACTGACGGGTTAAAACATTGGCCACCGGGCCACCTGCTCCAAATATGGTATGTATCATTTTTTTCTGTTTTTGTATGATACAAACATACAAGCACCCTGAAACAGAAAACGTTATCTTAAGATAATAAAATCGAAGAGATGAAATTAGACTAAAATGCGCCTGCGGATACGCGAAAGTGAAACTGGTGTTATACCCAAAAAGTTGGCAATATAATGCTGAGGCATGCGGCGCAGAATATCCCTGCCTGTTTCCAGTAGTTTAAGGTAACGCTCTTCGGGCGATTGGGTGATGAAGGCCGTAACTCTATCCTCATAGCAGCACAAATAATATTCGGCTATTAAACGGCCAAAGCGTTCCATCTTGTGGCCCAGTTCCTTACTTGCAAGCATTTCCTGCAAGCTTTTATGGCTCATCAGGATGAGCTCCGTATCTTCCAGCGTCTGGATATAATTGAGTGATGGTTGGCGGGTTAAAAAACTCTTATACGAGCTCATAAACTCATTTTCGAAACTAAAGTAGCCGGTAATATCAGTACCGTCATTAGTCATGTGAAAATAGCGTACCGAACCTTTGTTAATAAAGCCGAAATGGTTACACACCTTTCCGGCTTCAGAGAAATAGGCTTTCTTTTTTAAGCTAACAAACTCCAGGTAGCTGCAAAACAAATCCCACTCGTCGTTAGTAAAAACGGCGAAAGGCTGCATATACTCCCTAAAGTTATATTTAGCTTTTAGCGTATCCATAATCTATCAACCAAAAATAAGGCGGCAAATACCACACTTGCAATACCGTTGGTAGTCATAAATGCGAAATTTACACGGCTCAGGTCGTTTGGCTTAACCAGGCTGTGCTGGTAAAACAGCATGCTGCAAAATACGCCAATACCCAAATAATAAGGTAAGCCTACATGCGTAAAAAACACCGGCATGATAATAAATGTTGCCGATAACACATGCAAGAAGCTCGACAGGTTTAAGGCCTTTACTTTACCCAAATAAGCTGGTATAGAGTGCAATTTTTCACTACGGTCAAAATCTTCATCCTGTAAAGCATAAATAATATCGAAGCCACTCACCCAACATAAAACAGATAATGAGAATAGGATTGGCAAAATGTTAAACTCGCCAGTTACTACTAAATAAGCGCCTATTGGAGCTAATGATAAGCCTAAACCTAATACCATGTGGCAAAGTGCGGTAAAACGCTTGGTAGCACTATAACCCAATACTACAAACAAAGCCACTGGTGCCAGATAAAAACATAAAGGATTAATAAACCAGGTAGCAGCTAAAAATAGTGCACAGTTTACCAGAGTAAAAGTCAACGCCGCAGCCGGACTAATTCTCCCCGCAGGAATATCGCGCACCTTAGTACGTGGGTTTTTAACATCAATATCCCTATCCAGATAGCGGTTAAAAGCCATTGCCGAGTTACGTGCAAATATCATGCACAGCACCATGAGCAAAAGTTTCTGCCATTCAAATTTGTGATCTGTAGTGGTTACTGCCAAAAAGAAGCCGATAAAGGCAAATGGCATAGCAAATATGGTGTGTGAAAAGGTTACTAAGGAGAAGTATTTTTTCATGTGTGTTATTGTAAATTTTGCTTCCCCTCTTGAGAGGGGTTAGGGGTGTGTTCTTCTTTATTATCTTCGGATGTAAAATCCAGTATATATGTTTCTATGGTTCTAAGCACATTATCCAGATCATGTATCACGTCTGATTCATCAAACCTGATTACTGCTAAATCATATTGGTTTAACTCCGTATCTCTAATTAAATCCTGATTATATTTTTCTTCATTACTATGATAACGGCCATCTAATTCAATCACCAAATTTAGTTCATAGCAATAAAAATCGACTATATAATTTAATAACGGTTTCTGACGGTGAAAATCATAACCGTAAAATTGCTTACTGTTTAAATGTCGCCAAAGCTTTATTTCGCCAGGCGTGCTATCATTTCGAAGCTTTTTAGCCAACTCCTTTAACTTGATGTTATATGGAATGATTTTTCGCTTCACTTAGTTTATGACTTGTATGTTGTAGTGACACACCCCTGACCCCTCTCAAGAGGGGAAGCATAGCGTAACGCTTTGGGAGCTTATTCCCCTCTTGAGAGGGGGTAGGGTGTGTTCTCTGCGTTATGCTGTTTTTTTTCTCTATTTATAATCCATATTATCAATGCCGGTAAACCTGGCATTAATACTATCAATAAAACCCAGCACCTCTTCGCGTCCTAATTTGCTTTCAGACGAGGTTACAAAATAATCGGGCATCGGGTCGAATGTCTCAGTCAACTTGCGTTTAAACTGCGCCACATTCTGATCGGTTTTAATGCTCGATTGCTTGTCGGCTTTGGTAAATATAATTACGAATGGTAAGCCGTGCTCGCCAAGCCAGTTGCAGAACTCCAGGTCGATTTTTTGCGGCTCTAGGCGGCTGTCTATCAATACCATTACGCATTGCAGGCTTTCACGTTTATCGAGATAAAAGCGGATAAACTTGTTCCAGTCTTCCTTTTTACTTTTCGAGATCCTGGCATAACCGTAGCCGGGTAAATCAACCAGGAACCATTCGTCATTAATTAAAAAATGGTTAATCAACTGGGTTTTACCAGGTGTTTGCGAAGTTTTAGCCAGCCCCTTTTTAGCCGTAAGCATATTAATAAGCGAAGACTTGCCCACATTTGAACGCCCTATAAAAGCGTATTCGGGTTTTTCTGGTGGGGGTAGTTTTGATACCTGCGTGTTACTGCAAATAAATTCTGCCGATTTTACAATCATACAGCAAAGGTAAGGTTTTTTGCTTAGTGCATCACTTATCGATAACGGAGTGGTATACTATCTGTTCTTACTGCTTATCGCATCATCAAAACAGGTTTCTTCTCCTCTTCTTTCGTTGTTGATTTGTTAAACTTAAATTGCAGCGTTAGCATAAAATATCGCTTAACCACTTCCGATTGCGTATCGGTAATAATATTCTCGCTTACATAACGGTAAGAGCTAATATTCTGGTTCAAAATGTCGTACGATGATAATTTAATCTCTCCTCTATCCTTTTTTAACAATTGGTGCGCAAGGCTTAGGCTAAGCAAATTACTACTCTTTTGAAAACCTGGTGCCACCAGCGGGTTGTACATATAGGTATAATAGCCTTCGATATTAAATTTCTGGGGCAGAAAAATGTTAAAGTGTGCATTTGCCGTATGCACCAGGGTATTTTGATTACTAAACGCACCACCACTATAAGTTATAAACGCTTTGCTCAGGGTATATTGAGGATCAATCTCAATCTTATCTTTCCAGTTTAACGACAAGCCTTCTGTAAAGTTGATATTGTAATTGTATTGATAACCGCTCTGCTGGTTCACTATAAAAAAGGTGCGACCGGTAGATAGGTTAATGTTGCTTCTGCTGCTCAACCTAAAATCCTTATTCTTCTTAATTTGCTTATTAAAGAACCCGCCGACATTGTATGTGTACCTGCCATTACGGTTAACAGGCATACTGGTTTCAACCAAATCAGCATTAATAGTTCGCTGCCTGAACACATTATTTTGTTCAAACGAAGCGCTGGCTGATACACTAAAACTTGAACCCGACTGGTAATTATACTTGTTAAAATTTATGCTGAAATTATCTTGGGTAGTTGGCTTCAGGTTGGGGTTACCAGTTACCGAGTATAGGGGACTAAATACTACCGTATAAGGGATCATGTCGCCGATATTAGGTAGTTGTACACTCCGGTTATAACTTATAGAAAGCCTGCTGATATTGAGATTAACAGATGGCAGTAAATAAAAGAAATGCTGATCAATATCGGCCGTGTTTCTTTTAAAACTATTATCAACTTGTTGCCACTGGGCGTTTAGGTGTGCCATTAGCATCACTTTTTGTGAGATATTATAAGTAATACCTGGCGTTAGGGCTTCTGTCCACTTATTACGTGTAAGGTCGCTGCTCAGCTCTAGTAAAAAGCTATCATATTGCCCGGTAATTGGGTTATAGTCGTATGTAGAAACCTTATCTAACTGATGGTTATAGCCGGTAGATGCTTTCAGATCGGCAATTAACTTTTTCACAATGGGTTTCCGGTATGTTGCCGATAAATTAACATCGGTATTTTGATTATCGTTATCGCCTTTTCGCTTTAACGAATACGAAGGGAAAGTGGGGATATAAGATGCCAGATTATCGTCGCTATAATTAAACCCGCTACCCGGACTAATTGACAAATTATGATCGACAGAGACAGACTCTCCTTTTTTATTGAACTGATGGTTATAGTTAAATGAGTGCTGAAACTGAAAGCTGTTACCCGATGAATTATTATCGCTCGTCCTGTTATTAATAGGGTTAATAAAATTGCTAAAACTATTACTGAGAATATTACCCATAGTTTCGTTTTGTCTGATATAAACCGAAGGGTTATATGTTAGTTGCGTAGTATCATTGGGGTGCCATCGCACACTGGCTGTAATATTGTGGGTATAAGAAGTATTGAGGCTATTATTGTTATTGTTGGTTGTGGTGGTGGTATCATTTAAAACTTGCTGCCTATTTATAAGCATGTTATATTCAGTTTTAGCACGGCTAAATACGTAAGATAAGTTAACCTTCAGCTTTTTACCATAGTCGGTATTAATGTTTATGCCGCCAAGTGTTTTGGTTTGCTTACCTGTAGCCCCAACGCCTAAAGTAGCACGAGAGAAAGCCGCGCCTCCGCGGTCCAGGCCGCCCATATTATACAGGTCACTTAAATCAAAACCCGTACTGTTAAGGTTATTGGTCGTCCCCAGTAAACTTACCTGCTAGGTATCTCTAAACATATTTGCCAGCCCGCCAACCTGGTAATGATCATTAGTACCAGCTCCGGCATAAACCTTACCGAAGATGCTTTTCTTTATCGCTTTCTTAAATTTGAGGTTAATGATCTTGCCCACCTGCGATTCGGGTATCAAATGGTTTGGGTCATTCTCACGGTCGTCGTAAACTTGTACTTTGTCTATCAGATCAGCATCCAGGTTTTTGGTAGCGATACGGATATCAGTCGGGAAAAATTCGCGGCCATCAACTAATACCTTCGATACCTTTTTGGCCATCACGGTAATATTGCCATCGTTATCAACTTCAACACCGGGCAGTTTCTTTAACAGATCTTCAACTACGGCATTAGGGCGTGTTTTAAAGGCTTCGGCATCGAAAATAATAGTATCTTTCCGTACCACAACAGGCATACGTTCGTCTTTAATAGTAACCTCTTGTAATTGTTTTGAGTTAAGGCCAATAGTGCCCAAATCAAATTGTTCGCCGGTTTTAAGGGTAAATAATTTGCGGTATGGCTGATAGGCAACGTAAGAAATTAAGAGTTTAACAGGTATCCCTCCCGGTATATTGTGCAGGGCAAACGCGCCTTCTTTGTTGCTGAGCGTGTAAGCTATGAGTGTTGATAGCGTGTCGCGCATATCAATAACGGCAACAGTGGCAAATTCAACCGGCTTTTTATCCAGCGAATCGATAAGCGTTCCCTTAATAGCAGCAGTGTTTTGACCATTTGCCCGCAATGCAGCCATTAATAAAACTGCAATCAGTAAAAATTTATTCATTAATTGTGAGAAGGCTTAGCCTTAACCCAAATATGTTGAAAAGAGTTTATTGAAACTATAAAATTAACTATTTTATTAGTCGGTTTAATGTTGCCATTTTTACAGTACCCAAACACTTAAATAAAATGTTAATATTAAATTTGAATGTTTAAACATATATTTTATGTCTGCTTATCAAATTCCGGCTCAAACCCGTATAGGGCACGTACATTTAAAGGTGAGTAACCTGCAACGATCGTTAGATTTCTATTGCGGACTACTCGGCTTTGAGCAAATGGTTAGTTATGGAGATAGTGCTGCTTTTATATCGGCAGGTGGCTACCATCATCATATTGGCTTAAATACCTGGCATAGCAAAAACTCGCCTCCTGCACCAGAGCACGCACCTGGTTTATACCATACTGCTATTTTATATCCGGAAAGAAAAGATCTGGCCGCTATATTGAAACGTTTAATCGATGCTAAATATCAAATTACAGGTGCATCAGATCATGGTGTGTCTGAGGCTATTTATCTGAATGACCCGGATGAAAACGGTGTTGAATTATACTGGGATCGCCCGCGCGACCAATGGCCAACTGACGAACAGGGTAATTTAACCATGTTTACCAAACGATTGGATATTGAAGGATTAATGGCGACGTTGGAAGAGAAATAATTCATCTATCCGTAGAGACACAATACCTTGTGTCTCGTACACAAATTATATAAACCTGTAAAGAGACACGAAGTATCGTGTCTCTACGAGATAAAAACATAAAAAAAGAGACACAAAATATTGTGCCTCTACAATAATTAACAAGAAAGGCCTCGTTTGAGGCCTTTCTTATTTTATTATTTAATGCGATGTATCTGCACTGTTTCTGGATCTGCCAACATCAGCGGTACCTTTTCTACCGTTACGAAACTCAGGTCGAGGCCAAAGTTGCGTTCTTCTGATAAGCTGATCTTTTTCAGTTGCGTGTATAATGCCATCACACCTTTTTCGTACAATGATAAATAGTGAGAGCGTGATACCACTTTCTCAATAACTACAAAGCGGAAGTCGCCTACAATTTTGTGTTTATTCAATGATTCGTACTTACTGGTAATATCAACCTCGCCTTTCTTAACCAGGTCTTCAACCACTTTTCTAAACAACAGGTTAATCTGCTGCTCAACGCGGAAACCTAGTTTGAAGTCGATACGGATCAGTTTGTTCGGCACTAAAAAGTCTACCTCGTACTCGCGGGTGTAAGGCTCGTCCATTACATCCACGTGTACCAGCCAATATACATCAGCTCGTTTAGGTTGCTTTTGCAGTATAGAATAAATAATCTTCGATTCAATCTCCGAGTTAAAGTTGGCACTGGTTAAATAAACCAGTTGCGATGCATATTTGCTTACACTATTATCGTCGCTTAGTTCTTTAATAATGGTGTAGTAATCTTCAATCTCAACAAACTTAACGTAGCGGTTACGGATTTTGCGGGCTGTGTGCCAGGTCCACATAATCCAGAACAATACTGCACCTATTGACAGCGTAAACCAACCACCATGTACAAACTTAACAAGGTTACCGAATAAGAAAGTACCTTCAATAACCAGGTAAACAGTAAGGAACAAGTTGATTATATATTGCGGAACCTTACGGCGTTTCAGGAACTTGGAAACCAATATCGTGGTCATCAACATGGCTACCGTGATACTTAAACCGTAGGCAGCCTCCATCCTGTCAGAAGCGCGGAATAATAAAACCACGCCAATACAACCGGCACAAAGCAGCCAGTTAACACTCGGTACATATAATTGCCCCTTTTGTTCAGAAGGATAATTGATCTTTACTTTTGGCCAAAGGTTTAAACGTACGGCCTCAGCAATAAGCGTAAACGAACCCGAGATTAAGGCCTGACTAGCAATAATTGCCGCGATAGTTGCAATACTGATACCGTAAATTAGAAACCAGGTTGGCATTATCTCATAAAATGGGTTATGAATATTTAAGTCTTTAGTCTGCCCCTGAAATTTCAGCAACCAAACTGCCTGGCCTAAATAATTTAATACCAAACAGCTTTTAACATATACCCAGCTTACGCGGATATTATCACGACCGCAGTGACCTAAATCAGAATATAAAGCCTCAGCTCCCGTAGTACACAGGAAAACCGCACCTAAAATAGTTAAAGCTTTAGGGCTGGTAGTTAACAGTTCGAAAGCGTAATATGGATTAAGCGCCTTCATTACATAAGGGGCCTGGGCAATTAAAACAACGCCTAAAACACCCATCATGGTAAACCACAAAAACATTATTGGCCCAAACGCTTTACCTACCAGTGATGTACCGAATTGCTGGATAAAGAACAGGAATGCGATAATCACAATAACAATTTGTACGGTTGGCAGGTTGGGATAATAGCTTTTTAAACCTTCAATAGCCGCAGAAATGGTAATAGGCGGCGTAATGATACCATCGGCCAATAGGGCGCAACCACCTAATACCGCTGGTACAATGAGCCATTTGGCCCTCCGGCGTACCAATGAAAAAAGTGAGAAAATGCCCCCCTCACCTTTGTTATCTGCCCTTAGGGTAATAACAACATACTTAAGCGTGGTTTGTAATGTTAACGTCCAGAAAATACAGGATACGCCTCCCAGTACCAGTACCTCTGAAATGTGCTGGCCACCTACTATAGCTTTAAAAACATATAATGGGGATGTTCCGATGTCACCGTAAATGATACCCAAACTGATAAGGATACCAGCGGCGGTGAGCTTGTTTAGATCTTTGTGTTGTGTCACTATATTGTTAAAAGATTCTGCAAAAGTATTAAATGTTTGCTTATAACATAACCCTCTTATTTATCGTATACTTAACACATAGACAGTTGAAGCAACGCAAAAGATTGACTTTTGTTAAAAATTGTTAAAATTATTAATAAAAACATATTGTACTTGGTACATTAAGCTTGTTAATTTATAGTTTTGCAATGTGAACTTGAATTATGAGGCAAAAATTTACTTTTAATTTTTTATGGATATTTTTAATTGCATCTGCAATATCCATAAATTTTGCCTTTGCTTTGGGTGATAAGCTAAAAACTGATACTGCTTACCTGCATATTAAAAACGCAAAGCCCAATACACGTACATCTTATTTAAAAGGTGGGTTCCATTTAAACTTTCCTTCATTATCATCATCATCAAAAGCCGGCATGGCCAAACCTGCAGATGATAAACCTGCGGATGATAGTAAGTTGTTAAGTAACGTAAGCATTTTCCCAAACCCGGTTACCGACCAGATCAATTTAAAATATACCATTACCCGCAATACCAACGTAACCATAAAAATCATGGACGTGCTGGGTAATAACGTGCTTACCCTCCTGTCGCAGCGCATGGAACCGGGCGAGCGAAAATTCTCCTACAACCTTAACAAACAACTCACCAGCGGCTTTTACTTTGTTCGCGTGGTTGTTGGTACAGAGTCTGTAATTAAGCGGATCTCGATATTGTAAGCCCAGAAAGAGAAGCCAGAATCAAGAGACAAGAATCAAGACAGGAAATTCCCTCCTGATTTTTTAGTTATGTCATTTCGACGATAGGAGAAATCTTATGCGTCAGAACTGCAAGTTGTACAAGATTTCTCCTATCGTCGAAATGACAAGCATCTTTAGGTATCCTCAAAGCAAAATTTTAATTACAGCCAACATCCTCGGCGTTTTAATGTTTAGCTTTGGCGTTTACACCTGTTTATCCGTTATGAAAATAATTGCCATCGGCCGTAATTATGCCGAACACGCCAAAGAGCTGAACAACCCTGTACCAACAGTACCTGTTATTTTTATGAAGCCCGATACCGCTTTATTAAAAGATAATAAACCTTTTTACCTGCCCGATTTTTCTGATGATGTGCATCACGAAATTGAAGTAGTATTAAAAGTGAGCAAGGAAGGTAAACACATCGACGAAAAATTTGCCGCCAATTACTTTGATGAGATAGCCATCGGTATTGATTTTACCGCACGCGATATTCAGCAGAAACATAAAGAAAAAGGCTTACCATGGGAGCTTGCTAAGGCTTTCGATAACTCGGCCCCAATCAGCAATTTTATTCCTAAGGATAAATTTGCCGATCTGTACAATATGAACTTTAAGTTAGATATTAACGGCGAAGCACGCCAGGTTGGTAATACAAAGGATTTGTTGTTCTCGTTCGAGAAAATCATTGCTTTTGTATCTAAATACATCACCCTTAAAAAAGGCGACCTGATTTATACCGGCACACCCGAAGGCGTAGCCAAAGTAAACGTAGGCGACCACCTGGAAGGTTACCTCGAAAATGAAAAACTTTTAGACTTCTACATCAAATAACGCATGCTGAAAAAACCTGTTGTCGCTTTATTATTTGCTCTTGCATCATTATCTACCGTAAATACAAAAGCGCAAACAACAACCATACAAAGTAAAACCTACCCGCAAAATATTTTCCGTTACCCGCTTGATCTACCGCCGAGCACTGCCGGCGGCTTTGGCGAACTGCGGGGTAACCACTTCCACTCCGGCTTAGACTTCCGTACTAACCAGCGCGAAGGTTACCCGGTGCATGCAGTGTACGATGGTTATATCTCGCGTTTAAGGGTACAGTTCGGTGGCTTTGGTAATGCGCTTTACATAACGCATCCCAACGGATATACCTCGGTTTATGGACACTTGCAAAGGTTCAGCCCCGAGATATTACAGGTATTACGCGACCAGCAACGTATTCAGCAAAAAGACCTGGTTGATGTTAGTCTCGACCCTATGCAATTGCCGGTTTACAAAGGGCAGATAGTAGCCTGGTCGGGCAATACAGGAGGTTCGGCTGGCCCGCATTTACATTTTGAATTGCGTGATAGTGAGAATGAACAAACCATCAATGCGCAATTGTTCGGTTTAACAATTCCAGATCGTGTGCCACCTACCATCTCGGCAGTAGCTGTTTATAAATTAAACGGCAATCCATTCAGCGAGAAAACTGGTCACAGCTTTTACCCAGTGGCGGGCGCAAACGGCCATTATCATCTGGTTAATCCGCAGATATTGGAGATTGGCAATGATGCCGGTTTAGGTATTGCATGTGTGGATCAAAACAGTGCTTCGGCTAACCGCAACGGCGCTTATTCTATCGAAGTAAAGCTGGACGGTACAACCATTTACACCATGGCCATGGAACGTTTCGCATTCGATCAAACGCATGCCATTAATGCTTATATAGATTACCCAACGGCCCAAACCACAGGTCGTATGATACAGAAGTGTTTCATATTGCCGGGCAGCAAGATCACTATCTATCCACAATCAATCAATCGTGGTATTATCAAATTAACTGATGATGCCGTTCATGATGTGGAGTACGTGGTGAAAGATGTAGCAGGCAATACATCAACCTTGGCTGTTAAAGTAAAAGCAGGGCCAGAGAGTAAATCAGTCGTTGCCCAACCTACTCCGGGTACCACTCGTTTTCATTACGATCAAATCAATGTATTTACCAACGATAACCTGAAAATCAGCATCGCACCCGGAAACTTGTATGATGATCTGGATTTTACCTTTGCCAAACTGCCTAAACATATAGGGGCGTACTCAGCAACCTATCGTTTACATAACCGGCTAACTCCAATTCACGATCAGTTTGATGTTTGGATTAAACCCGACAGCACCATCGGCAAATTGGTGGATAAAGCCGTTATTGTAGGTGCCGAAGATGCCATTTATGAGGATGGCTATGTGAAAGCCCATGCCAAAGGATTTGGCGATGTGTACGTTAGGGTTGATACCGAAGCGCCATTTATCCACCCGTTAAATATTATTAATGGCGGAAGTATGGCTCGAAAACCAAAAATTTCCTTTAAAATTGGCGACAATTTATCGGGCATCAAATCTTACATCGGTAAAATTGATGGTCAATGGGTGTTAATGGAGTGGGATTTTAAAACAAAGATCTTAAACTATACCTTTGACACCAGCATTACCCCTGGTAAGCATAAACTCGAATTAACAGTTACAGATAATAAAGATAACGCGGCTACATACATCGCCGATTTTTACAGATAATGGCAACTTTAACAGCAGGCACCAAAGCACCCGACTTTACCGCCAATGACCAAAACGGAAAAACAGTTTCTCTGGCAGACTTTAAAGGTAAAACTACCATCCTTTATTTTTACCCGAAGGATGATACCCCCGGCTGCACAGCCGAAGCCTGTGATTTTAGAGACAACTACCAATTTTTGAGCAGCCAAGGTTACGAGGTAATTGGTGTAAGTGTTGACGACGAAAAATCGCACAAAAAATTTGAGACCAAATACAGCCTGCCCTTTACCCTGATTGCCGATACCGACCACACCATTGTAGAAGCTTACGGCGTTTGGGTAGAAAAAAACATGTACGGCAAAAAATACATGGGTGTTGCCCGCACTACTTTTATTATCGATGCTGAAGGCGTAATTAGCAAAATCATCGAAAAAGTGGATACCAAGAATTCATCTCAGCAGGTGTTGGACCTGCTGAAGAACTAAAATATTATATTACCAACCTTCCTTAATTAATGACTACTGATATTTCTGAATTAAAAAATGTCGCGTCGCAAGTAAGACGCGATATTGTAAGAATGGTTCATGGTTGCCAGAGTGGCCACCCCGGCGGCTCTTTAGGCTGTACCGATTACCTGGTTGCCCTGTATTTCTCGGCAATGAAACACGACCCGAAGTTTAACATGGATGGCATTGGCGAAGACTTGTTCTTCCTGTCAAATGGCCACATTTCTCCGGTATTTTATAGCGTACTGGCACATGCCGGTTATTTTGATAAAGCCGAACTGGCTACTTTCCGTAAACTGGGTACACGTTTACAGGGCCACCCTACCACGCACGAGCATTTACCGGGTGTACGTATCGCCTCTGGTTCACTGGGCCAGGGTTTATCGGTAGCTATCGGTGCTGCGCAAGCAAAAAAATTAAATAAAGACAGCAGCCTTGTTTTCACCCTGCACGGCGATGGTGAGCTACAGGAAGGCCAGATCTGGGAGGCAGCAATGTACGCCCCTCACAATAAAGTTGATAACCTTATTGCTGCCATTGATGTTAACGGCCAGCAAATTGATGGTTCTACCAAAAATGTATTATCATTAGGCGATCTGCATGCTAAATGGGTTGCCTTCGGTTGGGATGTTTTGGAAGCCAAAGGTAATGATATGGAGGCTTTGCTTACCGTTTTAGCCGAAGCTAAATCTCGCACAGGTCAGGGCAAACCAATTGTAATTTTATTGCATACCGAAATGGGTTATGGTGTTGATTTTATGATGGGTACCCACAAATGGCATGGTACTGCACCTAACGATGCACAACTGGCACAAGCTTTAGGACAGTTAGAAGAAACTTTGGGAGACTATTAATTTGGTTGTCGGTTATCAGTTGTCGGTTGTCGGTATTAACTATCGAATAACAAGAGGCAGACAACTGACAACCGACAACTGACAACCAAAACACACAATGAAAAAATACACTTACACAGATAAAAAAGATACACGTTCGGGCTTTGGTGCCGGACTATTAGAAGCCGGTAAACGTAACGACCAGGTGGTTGCCTTATGTGCCGACTTAATTGGCTCATTGAAAATGCAGGATTTTATTGCTGCTTTCCCTGAGCGTTTTTTCCAAACCGGTATTGCCGAAGCCAACATGATGGGCATGGCTGCAGGTTTAACCATTGGCGGTAAAATACCTTTTACAGGTACTTTCGCTAACTTTTCAACCGGTCGTGTTTACGATCAGATCCGCCAGTCTATCGCCTATTCAAACAAAAACGTAAAAATTTGCGCTTCACACGCAGGTTTAACTTTGGGCGAAGATGGTGCAACCCACCAGATCCTGGAAGACTTAGGTTTGATGAAAATGCTACCTGGCATGACCGTTATTAACCCTTGCGATTATAACCAGACTAAAGCTGCTACTATTGCTATTGCAGAACATGAAGGCCCGGTTTACTTACGTTTCGGTCGCCCGGTTGTGCCTATCTTTACAGATCCTGATCAAAAATTTGAGATCGGTAAAGCATGGATGGTAAATGAAGGTGCCGATGTGAGTATATTCGCAACAGGACATTTGGTTTGGGAAGCGATACAAGCAGGTGAGAAACTGGCTGAAGAAGGCATCGACGCCGAGATCATCAACATACACACCATTAAACCGTTGGATGCTGAAGCTATTTTAGCATCGGTACGCAAAACAGGTTGTGTGGTAACTGCTGAGGAGCATAACCGTTTAGGTGGCTTAGGTGATAGCGTTGCACAAGTATTGGCTACCCAGTTGCCTACCCCACAAGAGTATGTAGCTGTAAACGACAGCTTTGGCGAAAGCGGTACACCAGAACAATTGATGACCAAATACGGTTTAGATGCCGATCACATTGTTGCTGCTGCTAAACGTGCTATTGCCAGAAAAACAAAGTAGGCTGATAAATGCTTTATAGAATAAACTATTAAATAAAATAAATGTCTGTACAGGTTGAAGATGCTGAAATACTAAGCAAGTTCCAGGATGTAAAAACCCGGAACGAAGCCTTTAATCTTTTGCTGAAGAAATATCAGCAGAAAATTTACTGGCACGTTAGGCGTATGGTTATAGACCATGACGATGCCGACGACCTGGTACAGGACGTTTTTATTAAGGTTTGGAAAAATCTCGAAGGCTTCCGCAGCGATGCCCAGCTTTATACCTGGATGTACCGCATTGCCACTAACGAATGCATTACCTTCTTAAACAAAAAGAAGCAAAAAAATAACATTTCGTTAGATGAGGTTTCTTATGAGCTGGCAGATACACTGGCATCGTCATCTTATTTTGATGGCGATAAGGCACAAATGAAATTACAACAAGCCTTGCTTACCCTGCCGGATAAGCAAAGGCTTGTTTTTAACATGAAATACTACGACGACATGAAGTACGAAGAAATGTCGGAAGTGCTGGGGACAAGCGTAGGTGCTTTAAAAGCATCTTTTCACCTGGCAGTAAAAAAAATCGAAAGTTTTCTGTTATCTCATGATTAATTTTAATTTTTGCTTTAAACCTTTGCTCCCTATTTATATCTATAATACGATATGACAAGCGATATAGACAATAAAGAATGGCCAGATGAATATCCGTCACTAAAACAGGTTAACCCAAATAACCCGTTTACCGTGCCTGGCGGCTATTTTAATGAGCTGGAAGGGAGGATTATGTCTGTCATTAATTTAAGTGAGCTTCCATCGTCGCAGCCTTTTGCTGTACCAGAAAACTACTTCGAAGAATTAAGCAGCAATATTGTAAGCCGAATCAATATTGAAGAAAAAATAAAAACCGATGAGCAAAACTTCACTGTCCCTCAAAATTATTTTGAGAACATGGAGCTGCAAATCAAAAGCCGTATTGCTGTTGAGAATGCTTTAAAAGCCGATGAGCAAACGTTCAGCGTTCCGCAAAATTATTTTGAGGACATGGCTGAACAAATTAAAAGCCGCATTGCTATTGAAGAATCCTTAAAGGCTGATGAGCAAAATTTTACAGTGCCTCAGAATTACTTTGAGGATATGGCAACACAGATAACCAGCCGTATTGCTGTTGAAGAAGCCCTGAATACTCAAACACCATTTACGGTTCCGGATAATTACTTTGAAAAATTAAATCGTAATATTTCAAACCAGGTTGCCGGTTTAGAGGCAGCTAACCGCCGTGGCGTGATCAGAAGGCTTGTATCAACCGCTGCATTTAAGTATGCTACAGCTGCTTGTTTTACACTGGTAGTGGGTACAGCTATTTTTATTGGCGAAATTAACAGCCCGTCTGCTAAGCATAACAGCTCATACCTGCACAAAGCTTTATCAGACATTCCGGCTAATGATATAGAAAGCTATCTGCAGTTGCACATGGATGCCGGGGATACTAAAAGTGTGATCAATCAGGCTGATCAAGGTAAAACTAATGACTCTAATGATGATCTCACCGATTATCTGAGCAGTTTATAATAATTTATAATACGGAATGAACAACCTGATAAAATACCTGTTTTTTGCGCTGTTGCTTTTTTGCATACGGCATGAAACGTGTGCACAGCCAGGCGCTTCTCCGTATCGCAGCACAACTGTGCCGAACTACCGTCCAAATTTTAACGGCCATAACAGGCCCGATGGTATGCGTAAGTTAAATGCAGTAAGGAACGATTATATTAATAAAAGACTGAACCTTACCCCGGAAGAAGCCGATCGTTTCTGGCCTGTTTACAACCAATACCAGGCTGAGCTGGGTAACGTACTGCGCCAGCGCCGCATTAATAATTCGAGCCCGCAAGCTAATGGTATTGACCAGGTTGATCGTGATATTAATTACGAACAACAGATATTATCTATCAGAAAGCGTTATAAAGACGAGTTCCTGAAAATACTCCCCCCCGAAAAGGTAAGCCTGCTCTACAAAAGCGAACGCGAGTTTAAAGACGAGTTGATTAAACAGCTCGGTGAACGCAAACAACAAGAACCGCAGAAATAATTTGACAATTCGGCAATTTGTTAATTTGTCAATTCAACTTGCTGATTAGATAATTTGTCAATTTGTTGATTAATCCCACTGAATAATTTGTCAATTTTGCGATGTTGCAAAGCCATTTACAAATTGCCGAATTAACAAATCGACAAATTGGAACTTCATTGACAAATCGACAAATTATCTAATTGACAAATTCCAGATGCTTACTCTTCGCCAGCTTTTCTTAGCCAATAACGCCCAAACCACCGATTTCCCTCTATTGCTGGAGTTTGAACGCGCTAAAGGTGTGTACATGTACAATGCCGAAGGCAAAGCTTATATGGACCTTATTTCGGGCATTGGCGTGAGTAACATCGGCCATAGTAATGATGAGGTTATAGCAGCCATAAAAGACCAGGTTGATAAATACATGCACCTGATGGTTTATGGCGAATATGTGCAAACGCCACAAGTACGTTTTGCAGAGAAACTGGTAAGCCTGCTGCCATCAACCCTTAATTCTGTATACTTTGTAAACTCTGGTGCCGAAGCTGTTGAGGGCGCTTTAAAACTGGCTAAACGTTATACAGGACGAAAAGAGATTATTTCATGCCATAATTCTTACCACGGGAGTACGCATGGTGCATTAAGCGTGATGGGTAACGAGCATTTTAAAACAGCTTATCGCCCACTGTTGCCCGATGTAAGTTTCATCAATTTTAACAACACAGATGATCTTGTTAACATCACAGAACAAACCGCTTGTGTAATCATAGAAACCATACAGGGCGAAGCGGGAATCCGGGTGTCCGATTTAGCTTATATGCAGGCGCTCAGGAAACGTTGCGATGAAACAGGAACATTATTGATCCTCGATGAAATCCAAGCTGCCTTTGGCCGCTCGGGTAAGCTGTTTGCGTTCGAGCACTTTGATATTGTACCCGACATTTTACTGCTTGCTAAAGCTCTTGGTGGTGGCATGCCTGTTGGGGCTTTTATTGCTTCGACAGAAATCATGTCCGCATTAAAGAATAACCCGATACTTGGGCATATTACCACATTTGGAGGTCACCCGGTTTGTTGTGCTGCGGGGCTTGCTGCTTTAAATGTTTTGCTCAATCAAAAATTGATTGATGGAGTTCAAGAAAAAGGTCAGCTCTTCCACCAGCTTTTAGTTCACCCTGCTATTAAACAAATCCGCGGTAAAGGTTTGATGCTTGCTGTTGAACTGGAGAGTTTCGACTTTAACAAAAAAGTAATTGACCGTTGTATCGAAAATGGCCTCATTGTAGATTGGTTTCTGCATTGCGATAACTCTATGCGAATTGCCCCTCCCCTCATCATCACCCACGACGAGATTAAACAAGCCTGTGCTATAATTCTCGAAGCTATTAGCTATTTCAGTTAAACAGTAGCGGGTCATCTTCCTATAATTAGCCTTATTACCTAGCTATCATAGTGTATTGGTATAGTTTATGCCTTATATTACATGCAAGTGTGCATTTGCTTTAAAAAGCAACGTAAAAGCACATTATCAACTTCACGTTGCCCTTTTTTTAAGTCATTCAGTGTCAGAAAAAGGAGAATTTGCTTCCACTTGCCAAATTTCAATATAAGACATCTTACTAAAAACATGAAAATAGCGTACATCTCAACCTATCCACCCCGCGAATGCGGTATTGCTACCTTTAACCAAAACCTGATGCGCGCCATCAGTGCAAACTTCCCCGAAAGAAGAAGTTTGTCGCAAAGTGGTTTTGTGGTAGCTGTTAACGATTCTGAAAACCTGCAGGAATATGAATATCCTGAAGAGGTAAAATATGTGATCCGCCAGAACCATCAAAAGGATTATATCCGTGCAGCCAACTACATCAATACCAGCAATGCCGATGCTTGTATCCTGGAGCATGAGTTTGGTATCTATGGCGGCGAGAGCGGCATTTATATTTTGCCTTTATTGAATCGTTTGGAGAAACCGCTTATTTCTATCTTACATACTATACTAAAAGAACCAAGCTACGTACAGCGCATTATTATCCGCGAAATTGCCGAGCAATCGTCGAAAGTAATTGTAATGAGCCAGCGTGCAGTTGAGTTTCTGACTACGATATATGACATCGCTCCTGAAAAAATTCAGATCATTGAGCATGGTGTTCCTGATCTGGAAGAACCAGAATTAAACCCTGTTCGCGAGCTATCTGCATTTAAAAACAAACGCGTACTACTTACCTTCGGTTTAATAAGCCGTAATAAAGGTTTAGAAACTGTAGTGCGGGCATTGCCTAAAATAGTTGAAAAACACCCGGATGTAATGTATGTAGTTTTAGGTAATACCCACCCCGGCGTTGTAAAGCATTCGGGCGAAGAATATCGCGACAGCCTGAAATCATTAGCAGCGCAACTGAAGGTATCGAATCATCTCGCCTTCATTAACAAGTTTGTATCAGAAGAAGAACTGATTAATTATTTAACTGCGGCTACAGTATATGTAACGCCTTACTTAAATGAGGCACAAATTACCAGCGGTACATTGTCTTATGCTGTAGGCTCTGGCGCGGCTGTAGTATCTACTCCTTACTGGCACGCAACAGAACTGTTAGCACATAACCGCGGTCGCTTATTTGATTTTAAGGATGCCGATGCGTTAGCTGATAGCGTAAATGACCTGTTAGATAATGAAGACACATTAAACACGCTTAAACAAAACGCTTACGAATACGGCTTACACCTGCGCTGGCCAAAAACCGGCGCCGAGTTTATCCGCGTAGCACAGGAATCATGCTTAAATCATGACTTTAGCGACAAGATCTTAAAAAACAGCATTGTTGACCCGGAAATACTGCCAAAGTTCAGCCTGGCGCACGTACATCGCCTTACAGACGATACAGGCATTGTTCAGCACGCTAAATATGGTATCCCCAACTTAAAAGAAGGATATTGCTTGGATGATAACGCCCGTGCTTTAATTATGGCATTGATGGCTTATCAGCGCAACAAAAGCCAGGAAGCTTTAGAGCTGTTGCCTATCTACCTGAGCTATATTCACTATATGCAATGCGACGATGGTAACTTCCGCAACTTCCTGAGCTTTGATCGTCGTTATTTAGACGAGGTTGGGTCAGAAGATTCATTCGGCCGTACTATTTGGGCATTGGGGCATTTAATCAGCTGCGCTGCCAATAATTCGTACCGTGAGTTTGCAATGGAAATTTTTCATAAATCGTATCCACACTTTAAAAACCTGCAGCACATCCGCGGTATGGCTAACACCATTATAGGGATTTGTTTATACCTCAAGGTTTACCCTACCGACGAAGGCATGCAGGCCGAAATGGTAAGATTAACCCAACCATTGATTGAGGCTTACGAAAAAACACAATCACCAGACTGGCAATGGTTTGAGGAAGGTATGACTTATGATAACGCCATCCTACCTTTAGCCTTACTACACTCTTGCGAGATTACCGGTGACGAAAATGCCAAACGCATTGCAATGAATACCATGGCTTTCTTAGATAAACTAACGCTATCTAATGGCTACTTAAGCCCTGTTGGTAATGATGGTTGGTATTATCGCGGTGGTGTATTCCCTACGTTTGATCAGCAGGCCATTGAAACGATGGCGATGGTGATGATGCACTTCCAGGCGTATGAAACCTTCCGCCAGCCGGAGTATATCGAGAAAATGTTTTTAAGCTACAAATGGTTCCTGGGTGAGAATACTTTACGAGCACCGTTATATGATTACGAAACTAAAGGCTGCTGTGATGGTTTGATGCCAAATGGTATAAACCGTAACCAGGGCGCCGAAAGTACCTTAGCGTATTTGATTTCGCACCTGACGGTATTAAAAGCGTTTGAGCTTGAGTACGAATACAAGAAATTTGATCAGGCTATCAAAGTTTGTTAAATGAAAGTTGCCGTTTTAGCCCCTGTTGCCTGGCGTACACCGCCCAGGCACTATGGCCCGTGGGAACAAGTAGCCTCAAATATAGCCGAAGGACTGATTAAGAAAGGTATTGAAGTAACTCTCTTCGCAACAGGAGATTCCATTACCGACGGTAAACTGGATGCTGTATGCGAAAAGGGTTATGAAGAAGATCGTACACAGGATGCTAAAGTGCTGGAATGCCTGCACATTAGCAACCTAATGGAAAAGGCCGACCAATTCGATCTGATCCATAACAACTTCGATTTTTTACCGCTTACTTATTCCGGGCTGATTAAAACACCGTTGATTACTACGATTCACGGGTTTTCGTCGCCTAAAATAATCCCGGTTTATAAAAAGTATAATGACAAGGGTTATTACGTGTCGATCAGTAATTCAGATCGTAGCCCGGAATTAGAATACCTGAGCACGGTTTACAATGGCTTAGATATCCGGGATTTTACATTTATCGAACAGCCGGAAGATTATCTGCTTTATTTCGGCCGCATCCATCCTGACAAAGGTACGGCTGAGGCTATCGAAATAGCCAAAAAAAGCAGACGTAAATTACTGATCGCCGGTATCATCCAGGATGAAGGTTACTACAAAAATAAGGTAGAACCTTTTATAGATAATGAACATGTTATTTATGTTGGCCACGCAGGCCCAGATAAAAGAAAAGAGCTCTTGGGTAAGGCTGTGGCTTTATTACACCCTATCAGCTTTAACGAGCCCTTCGGCATGAGTGTGGCCGAGGCTATGCTTTGCGGCACGCCTGTAATTGCCTTCAACCGGGGCTCAATGCCTGAGTTGATAAAGGATAAGCAAACAGGCTTTTTAGTTAACACCGTTGATGAAGCTGTTGAAGCCGTTAATCAACTATCATCTATTAATAGAAAAGACTGCTATAATTGGGCTTCAGCCAGTTTTTCGTGCGATAAAATGGTAGATGATTATTACCAACTCTATCAGCAAATATTGGCGAGCTGATCTTAGATAAATACAGACAAAGGCCGGAATAAATATCCGGCCTTTTATTTGAAACAAAATTTGGAAAAAATTCTTATAATCTTAGAAAATTTTCTAAATTTGAATTATGGAAAAAGGAAGTAAAAAAACAACAGCAAAAAAAGCTGTTTATAAAACAGAAACCCACATCAGCAAAAACATGGTAAATGATTATGCTGTGGCTTATGTAACTACTGACCCGGGCGTTGATGCTGCTGCTTATCATCCATTTTATGCCAACCAGGTGGCATTGCTTACCAGCTCTAAAAAAGGTTTAGAGGCCAAAGCAGCTCTTGATTTTTTAAACCTGTCGGGCTTTAGTCACCAACAGTTTCAGGATACTTTTAAAACCACGGTTAAAACCATACAAAATTATACCAATCAAGCCCAAAAGCTTGATGCCTCACTCAGTGAAAAAATTCTAAAAGCTTTTGCGCTATTTGAGAAAGGTATAGCGTTGTTTGGCTCTGCCGATGTTTTTTATAAATGGCTTCACCAACCGGCTTATGGTTTGGGCAACCAGGTCCCTTTTGATATTCTGGATACTTTTACCGGTGTTAGCCTCATCGAAGAAGAACTTATCCGCCTTGAGTACGGTGATTTAGCCTAAGCTATGCTGATCTACAGAATTACGCTTACCAAGTTTGCCGATAAGCTTGTGGCATCGGGCAGGGCCGCGCGCTGGAACCCGAATGAAACAGAAGTTATTTACACAGCATCATCACGCTCATTAGCCTGTTTAGAAAACGTAGTACACCGAAGCCAATTAGGACTTAACCAGCTTTTTAGTGTGCTGACCATTGAAGTACCTGATTCGGTTAAAAAAGAAATTGTAAAGCTTAGCGACTTACCACAGGACTGGCGAGAGTTTGCGCAAATGCCATTAACCCAAAGCATCGGCGAAAATTGGTTAAACAAAGCTCAAACTGTCATATTACAAGTGCCATCTTCCATTATTGAAGAAGAAGTTAATTATCTCATCAACCCGCAGCATCCTGATTTTAGGAAGATTAAGCTAATTAATACGGATAAGTTTGTGTTTGATATGCGCATAAAAACAGCATAAAGGCATCTAAACTATTCCCATCATTGCTTTGTTCCTCGTAATGATGTGCTTATGTAAAAAGAGCAAAACCGACTCGCGTCAGCTTTGCTGTTTATCCTTTCTCCTTGGTCCTTTATCTAAACGTCCAAAACTCTACGCTCCATCACTCAGCAACCTGTCGATCAAAGCATCAACTTCAACCTCAGCAAAGGAGGTAGAGTAATCTGATAAACCGTAAGGGATAATCAGTTTGTTATTATGGATGATAGAACCGCAAGAGTAAATTACGTTAGGAACATAACCTTCACGCTCTTCGCTGTTGGGCACCAGTAATGGCTCTTTCAAGCGGCCAATTTCTACGGCAGGATCATCCAGTTTCAGTAAGCTTACACTTAATACGTATTTACGCATAGGGCCAACACCATGAGTTATCATTAACCAGCCGTGCTCGGTTTCGATGGGCGAACCACAGTTACCAATCTGCACAAACTCCCAGCTAAATTTGGGTTTCTGTAGTTGGATCGGTTTTTCCCAGATATTGATCTTGTCCGAATACATGATGTAGTTGTTGCAACCATCAATACGGGAAATCATCACGTATTTACCATTGATTTTGCGTGGAAACAAGGCCAGGTTTTTATTCTGTGCACCATCGCCATACAAAGGCATAATGCGGAAATTGTAAAAATCGTTAGTCTGCAACAGTTTCGGCATAATCAGCGCACCGTCGTAAGCTGTGTAGGTAGCGTAATAAACCGGGCTGCCGTCATCGTTAATGAACTTCACAAAACGGGCATCTTCGATACCTTTGCGCTCATATTCAGAGATCGGGAATATTACCCGGTCGGATATATCGGTATCCATCGAGAATACGATTTCGTAGTACGAATCGGCCAGCCACAAGATCTTATCATACTCCAGCTTTTTCAGATCATCTTCCTGCAGCTTTTGCGAATCGATAAGGATCCGGCGCAGGTTAGCGTACTCGAAATGATGATCGAGTTTACCTTCAATCTCATTTAATACATCGATATTGATTTGCGTAACTATTGCCTTATCAAAAAATAGTTTTTTGTTATAAACCGCATTCCGCACTATTTCGGCTTCATCAATATAACTACCGGCAGGTATAACGGTGATATTGTTATAACGATCGATCAGTGCACGACGGAAAGTGATTGACGAAATGTGCCCCTCACCCACTGCCCTGAAACTGATAATTACCCGGCGTTCACCATCTTCAAGGTCGCTTTGGTCAGGGTCTTCAACAATTGATGGGTTAAAGAATGCAGCAGATTCGATAGAATATTCGTGGGTAAAATACGAACCGATCAGCAGTTTCAAATATACCGTAAGGCTATCGTAATCGATATTCAATTCTTCGAAAAGATTCTTCAGCTTACTGCAATGACGGTTTAAAACACGGGTAATATTACGGTGCCGTTTAGAATATTCTTGCAGCAGGGGCGAAATAATACCGAATGCTTCTTGTTCGGTTAACTCCATAACCCGTTGTATTACTTCTTTAGCACGGTCATTACCATTGAAAAAAAATCGTGCAATAACACGTTTCGGATCGGGATTTACTTTGACGGGCTTACGCTCAATAGAAAGTCTCATATAAAAACAGTTAACACATTAACAGCGGCACAGCGAAATTGATTGCAGCAATTTTATAAACCTTTAAACTATATATCCACATTTAAAGTTCTATTTATTCAAACACGTTTATTTTGAGGATAAGTTTTACTTTTTTGTAATTTGCCCATAATTATGAATGTTTTAATTGTTGAAGACGAAAAAAGTTTAGCCCTTGAGGTTGATGAATACCTTAGCCACGAAGGTTTTACTGTAGAACATGCCCGTACACGCAAATCGGCAGAGGAAAAGATCTTTGTTAATAACTACGATTTTATTTTGCTTGATTTGGGTTTGCCAGATGGCGATGGCTTTGAACTGCTGAAAATGTTTAAGCAATTAAAAGACCGCGACGATGCCGTGATTATTTTAACTGCCCGTGCCGCTGTTGATGACCGCGTACGCGGATTGGAAGAAGGCGCCGACGATTATCTGCCCAAACCATTCTCACTGAATGAGCTGCTGGCCCGCATGCACGCCATTACCCGCCGTAAACACAAACTAGAAAGCAATGAAATTACGGTTAAAGGCTTTAAAATAAACATCCAGAACCGCACGGTTAATTTTGGCACCGAACGCATTAACCTTACCCGCAAGGAGTTTGAAATTTTGAACTACCTGGTTTTAAATAAAAACCGTGTAATATCGCGTACCAACTTAACCGAGCACGTTTGGGGCGATGTGCTTGAAATAAATTCAGACTCGAACTTTGTGGATGTACACGTTAAAAACCTGCGTAAAAAGTTATCTCAGCACGCCTCTACCGATTGGTTCGAGACTGTACGCAGCATTGGTTATCGTATCAATATCTGATAAAACCGGATCATGAAACTGCAGTTTAAACTGGCTTTATATAATACGCTTACCAAGGTGGCCATTATATTTTTTACGGGCGGTGTTATTTTAATATCGCTCGAAAAAATTTCGTATCACCATATTTCGTTAAGGTTAGAAGCCAAGAAAAATGAGTTTCTAAGAAGCTTATCGTCAAAAAGGATCTCGCAGATACTGGAGCAAAACGAAAGCTTTACCGACTACAACATTTTAAAGGATGACTACATTATGTTAAAGCAGGTAAAGTATGAACCGATTACCACGGTAATTGATACCTTCAGCACAGCCCAGCGTACCATTGATAAAAGCATTGACACCTACCGTATTTTAACCTGCAAATTCAATTATAACAAACGAACCTATCTGCTAGAGGTGGGTAATACTATTGATGCTGTAGAGGAGCTTAAAAACACAATTAAAGGGTTCACTTTGGTGATACTGATCTTCGCTCTATCACTTACGTTGTTAAGCGATCTTATTTTTACCAAATATTTGCTCAAACCGTTTTACAATATTATAGAGCATAAACTCATCAGGGTAAACGATCCGCTTAATTTCGATTATCAGAAAGTAGAAACATCGACCCAGGATTTTAACCTGCTGGATGATAGCATCAACTCGTTGATGAAGAAAATAACGGATATGTTTATACTCGAGAAACAGTTTATAGCCAATGTTTCGCACGAGTTGTTAACGCCGATATCTATCATGAGCTCACGGTTAGAAAACCTGCTGCTACATGAAACATTGAGTGAAGAAGCCGAGAATAAGATCTTTGCCTCGCTGAAAACGCTGATCCGTTTAAAATCCATTATCAATAGCCTGTTACTGATCTCGCAGGTAGAAAACAACCAGTTCAACAAAAACGATATTGTTAAGATACCCGAAATTATTACTGAGATAAATGAAGAACTGGAAGACCGCTTAGAGGATAAAGAAATTACCTTCATCAACAACATTAAATATGAGCAGGCAATTATTGGCAACCGCAGTTTAATGCATACATTGTTGTTTAACCTCATTAATAATGCTATTAAGTACAATCATAATGGGGGTAGCATTACCATTGATGACAAGGTAGATAATGGCCTGTACCAGCTCGAAATTAAGGATACAGGCGTTGGAATGGACAATGCACAAATTGAAAAAGCCTTTACCCGTTTCGAGAAACTGGATACAGACGAGCGCGAGAGCTATGGCTTAGGCCTGGCTATTGTAAAGAGTATTGCAGCTTTCCACAAAATAGACATTGATGTGGTGTCCGAAAAAAACAAGGGCACTTTAATAAAACTTAAATTTAACGAACGCCGGTAACTTCACTAAATCTTCATATAGCATCCGCATCTTTGTGATGTAAAGTTTTAGTTTCGAGTTACCCCTATTTGGAGGCTGTTCGGTTTAAAGTTCCGGGCAGCCTTTTTTTATATCATCTTGTTCCGCTTGATGAGATAAGCCTTCAACAGATCGTAATACCCATTGTGTATTCCGGCATCAATCAGATCGATGTGATATTGGGCACATTTCAGTTCCAGCTCTTCGCGATAAGTTCTTAGTGCAGCTGTATAGCTATCACGGATTTTATTAGGATGCACCCTGATCTCCTCTCCATTTTCCATATCGATGAAATGGTGCGGGCGGTTATCAAAGTTAAAGTCGACCTCGTGCGTACGATCGTTTACATTAAAAATAATTACTTCGTGCTTGTTGTATTTTAAATGCTGGATGGCGGCAAACAGTTCGTTTGTTTTCTCTGCATTCATACTGTTCTCCAGCATATCGCTGAAGATAATAACCATCGATCTTTGGTGAATTTCCTCAGCCACGCGGTGCAGTACTTGGCTGATATTGGTACTGGTATTAATTTTAGGTTGATTATAGGCTTGTTCTAACTGTGCGTATAGGTGAAACAGATGTGTAGTGGTTGATCTGGCCGCACTCAACACCTCCAGTTCATCAGCAAACAAACCCAGTCCGAATGCATCACGCTGCTTTTTAAACAGATACATGAGCGATGCAATAGCGTAAACACTAAACTGCAGCTTACTCATTCCTTTTGCCGGGAAGTTCATGGATGATGAAGTATCCAGCAATAAATAACTGCGTAGGTTGGTTTCTTCTTCGTATTGCTTTACAAATAATTTATCCGTGCGGGCAAAGAGCTTCCAATCGATGTTTTTTACTGACTCGCCAGTATTATAGAGTCTATGCTCGGCAAACTCCACAGAAAAACCATGAAAGGGGCTTTGGTGCAAACCGGTAATAAAGCCTTCAACCACCTGCCGGGCCAAAAGTTCGAGGTTTGCCAGGTGCCTTACCTGCTGATCGCTGTTGAGTTGTGCCATGTTCTAAAATACAAAAAACGCCGTAACTAAGTTACGGCGTTCTCTATATAATATTGTTTTGGGGCAATTAAGCCAGTTGTTTTTCTAACTTACCAGACAATACCGATTTTGGCACTGCACCGATTTGCTTGTCAACAATTTCTCCGTTTTTGAAGAACAATAACGCAGGAATGTTACGGATACCGTATTTCATTGAGATGCCTGGGTTATTATCTACGTTAACTTTACCAACAACGGCTTTGCCATCGTATTCTTTTGCGATATCTTCAACTACCGGACCAACCATACGACAAGGACCACACCACTCTGCCCAAAAGTCAATTAATACGGGTTTATCTGATTTTAACACAAGCTGTTCGAAGTTTGCGTCTGTAATTTCTAAAGCCATGATATTTTTTAATTTAATTTCAACAAATATATACTATTCAAAATACTTGCCACAACACCAAGTATGACAATGTGACAATTATATTATCAGAATGTTTTCTTTTGACAATATATCACATTTGTCATTGCGAGGTACGAAGCAATCTCGTAGCTATACAGATCGAATATGCTTACGACGAGATTGCTTCGTACCTCGCAATGACAAAGTTTTAGTATTCGGTCTTATCTGTATTCTCTTCCCATTGCTTAAAGGCCTTTAAAGCCTCATCACGCAGCATTTGTACTATAGGCAGCTTGCGTTGTGCCATTGGCAGCTCGAGTTCGTCGTAAATAAAGTGATCATCGAAACCTATTGCGGCAGCATCGGCCTTGGTGTTGGCGTAGTACATCTTATCCAAACGGGCCCAGTAAATAGCTCCCAGGCACATCGGGCATGGCTCGCAACTGGTATAGATCTCGCAACCCTCTAAACTAAAGGTGTTTAATTGCTGACAAGCTAACCGGATAGCAGACACTTCGGCATGTGCCGTTGGGTCGTTTGTGGGTACTACTTTGTTGGCACTTGCGGCTACAATTTCTCCATTTTTAACTATTACGGCACCAAATGGGCCGCCTAATCCTTCCTGCACATTTTTTACAGACAGGTCTATAGCCATCTGCATAAATTTTTCGTGTTGTGTAATTTCCATATCTTCTATAAATACAAAAGCCCCAATCAAAAGATTGAGGCTCCGGCATATATTTTGATTAAAAATTATTTTTTGTCTTTCGCATAAGCATCGTTAAGGCCTTTCACAACTTCGGCAGTAACATCAAGGCTTGCATCACCGTAAAGCATATTAGCGTTACCTTTTTGGTAAGTTAATACCATTTTGTAGCCTTTATCTTTAGCGTATTGTTTTACAAATTCAGAGATCTTTTCGTACAATTTAGCTTGCTCAGCACCTTGATCATTTTGAACCTGTGCACCAGTGTTTTGCTGATAAGCTTGTAACTCCTGTTGTTTACGACCTAATTGTTGCTCTTTAGCCTGGCGTGCATCAGCAGCCATAGTAGCCTGATCTTTTTGATACTCGGCAACCTCACGCTGAAAAGCCTGACCTTTTGATTGCAGATCGGCCTGGGCAGCTTTGCCTTTAGCTTCTAAGCGGGCGGTCATATCTTTTACATAGTTATATTTAGTAAGGAGCGTATCCTGATTAATGTAAACAATCTCAGATTTTGCTGTACCTGTAGCGCTTGTTGATGCAGCAGCAGGTGTAGCGGTAGCCTTATCGGCAGTTTTGTTTTGGTTACAGGCAACAACCGCAGTTGCCAGCGTAACACCTAAAGTAAGTTTTGTAAAAACCGAACCCATTTTTTTCATTCTACGTTTATAAATTTTACCGACAAAGATAAAATTTCAATCTAATTATCCTAATCATTCAATTTGCTTATTCGCGTGTGCTTTTTTATCCACACGCCTGCCTTAATATGCTCAAAATTTCGTATTTTTGTTAGTTATTTTATTATTAACCAATGAGCGAAGAAAATCAGGACAGATCCAATTATTCAGCAGACAATATACAGGTTTTAGAAGGTTTAGAGGCGGTTCGTAAAAGACCGTCGATGTACATTGGCGATACCGGCGTTAAAGGTTTACACCACTTAGTTTATGAGGTTGTTGATAACTCGATAGATGAGGCTATGGCCGGCTATTGCGATACAATCAACGTAACCATCCATCCGGGAAATTCTATATCTGTAAAAGATAATGGCCGTGGTATCCCTACCGCCATGCACACTAAAGAAAAGAAATCGGCATTAGAGGTTGTAATGACCATCTTACACGCCGGTGGTAAATTTGATAAAGACACTTACAAAGTATCGGGCGGTTTACACGGTGTGGGGGTAAGTTGCGTTAACGCACTTTCAATCCACCTAAAAACTAACGTTTACCGCGAAGGCAAGATATTTCAACAAGAGTACGAAAAGGGTAAACCAATGTACGATGTGAAGGTAGTTGGCGAAACCGACCGTACCGGAACAACACAATGGTTTCAACCTGATGGCGAAATTTTCACCACCACCCTTGAGTATAAATACGATACCCTTGCTTCACGTTTACGCGAACTTTCATTCCTTAATAAAGGAATACGTTTAACGTTAACAGATGAGCGCGAAGCTTTGGAAGATGGCTCTTTCCGCACCGAAGAGTTCTTCTCTGAAGGCGGGCTAAAAGAATTCGTTAAATTTTTAGATGGTACCCGTACCCCTATCATCCCCGAGCCAATTTATGTAGAAGGTAACAAGCAAGGCATCCCGGTTGAGTTGGCTTTGCAGTACAATGACACCTACTCTGAAAACGTACACTCATACGTAAACAATATTAACACCATCGAAGGCGGTACACACGTAGCTGGTTTCCGTATGGGCTTAACCCGTACTTTGAAAGCTTATGCCGACAAGTCGGGCTTATTGAAAAACTTAAAGGTAGATATTACCGGTGATGACTTCCGTGAGGGGTTAACCGCTGTTATCTCAGTAAAAGTAGCCGAGCCTCAGTTTGAAGGCCAAACCAAAACCAAGCTGGGTAATAACGAGGTGAGCGGTGCAGTAAACGTTGCTGTGGGCGAAATTTTATCTATCTATTTAGAGGAAAACCCGAAAGAAGCACGCCTGATCGTAAACAAGGTAATATTGGCCGCTACTGCACGTGCAGCAGCCCGTAAAGCCCGCGAAATGGTACAACGTAAAAGCGTAATGAGCGGTTCTGGCTTGCCTGGTAAACTATCAGATTGCGCCAATAGCGATCCGGCATTATGCGAGTTGTTTTTAGTTGAGGGTGACTCGGCAGGTGGTACTGCAAAACAAGGCCGTAACCGCGAGTATCAGGCCATTTTGCCACTGCGTGGTAAAATCCTGAACGTGGAGAAAGCGATGGAGCATAAGATCTATGAGAACGAAGAGATCAAGAACATGTTTACCGGTTTAGGTGTAAGCATCGGTACGCCAGAGGATGACAAAGCGCTTAACTTAGCTAAGTTACGCTACCACAAAATTGTGATCATGACGGATGCCGACGTTGACGGTTCGCACATTACTACGCTGATCTTAACCTTCTTCTTCCGTTATATGAAAGAGCTGGTTGAGTTTGGTTATGTATACATTGCAACCCCACCGCTTTACCAGGTTAAAAAAGGTAAAGAGTTTGAATACTGCTGGACAGACGAGCAACGCGATGCTGCTATACAACGCCTTAAAGGTGCAGGTAAAGAAGATAGCGTACATACCCAGCGTTATAAAGGTTTAGGTGAGATGAACGCCGAGCAGCTTTGGGAAACTACTATGGACCCTGCGCGCCGTACCCTGCGCCAGGTAAGTATTGAAAACGCTGCAGAGTGTGATCATACCTTCTCTATGCTGATGGGTGATGAAGTTGCCCCTCGCCGCGAGTTTATTGAGAAAAATGCCAAATACGCCCGTATCGACGTATAATAAAGCATCAACATATTGCCGGCTTTATATAGCCGGTAAAACAGAAAAAGCCTTCGTAATTGAAGGCTTTTTCTGTTTATACCCATTTATAAAACCTGCGCAACTTTTTTACGTATATCATTTTAATTTATGATTAAAAACAGGCACCATTTAAAGGCAAATACCATTGATAATATTTAGCCGTAATAAAATTCTATTGCTTATTTTTTTGTAATATTAACTTTAAGAAAAGATAGCAGTGTTTGGCCTGTCCCTATTAAAAATATTAGCCCCTTGAAATATATTTTAACATTACTTCTTATATGCTTATATCTTACCGGCAACGCCCGTGTAGGTAATAGTAGTGTTGATAGCCTCAAAAAAATACTAACTCAAAATAACAAAACACCTGCAGATACATTAACAGTTAACCAGTTAAATAAACTGGCCGATACCTATTTTCAGTCAAACCCCGATAGCACCTATTATTACGGGCAAAAGGCGGTAGACTTATCGCGCAAAATACATTATAACTCCGGGTTGGCTAATGGTTTACTACAAACCGGGCATGTAGATTATTTTAAAGGAAAATCAACCGAAGCACAGCAGGAGCTTAACGAGGCTATCCGTATTTTCAAAAAGCTAAATGATAAAAAAGGCCTTGTTGCCTGCTACCAGGCATTCGGGGCGATGTATACCCTGTTGGCCGACTATCCATCAGCCATAAAGAACCTTAACCTGGCAATTGAAATTAACAGCCAGCTGGGAAACAATGAATTGATGCAAACCAGCCTGTATAAAAGTATGGGTAACGTTTACTTTAGTAAGGGCGAACTATCCAAATCACTCGATTATTATTATAAAGGGCTTTTTATAGCTATCAAAAATCATTATACCATACCTGCGGGTAATTTGTACAACAATATTGGGGTTGTGCTGCAAAACATGGAGGTTTACCCCAATGCGTTTGACCATTTTAAGAAAGCGCTCGAAATTTTAGGCAAAACAAATAACGCCCAGGCGCTTGGCACCATCAACCAAAACATTGGCGAAATATTGCTGGCCCAAAATGATCTGGATGGTGCAATCCGGTATTTAAACAAGGCCAACTACATAGTAAAGAAACAAAATGACAAGGATGGCTTAAGTTCTGTTTACGCTGATCTGGGCTTATGTTATGCAGCTAAAAATGATTTCGGCAAAGCTATTAGCTATATCGATACCTCTTTGCAGATTGCCCAAAAATACAAGATGATATACAACCAGGCTTATGCCTTAATTGGATTGGCCAATGTATATAATCAGCAGAAGGATTATCAGAACGCTTATAAATATGCCACAGCAGGTCAGCAATTATCTGTTAAACTGGGCAATTTATCGGTAAAGGCCAATGCTGCTTTGCAGCTAAGTAAATCACTGGCCGGCCTGGGCAAAGCTGCGCAAGCTTATGACTTTTTAAATCAATACATTGATCTTAAAAATCAGTTAAAAAGCAACGAAAGCATAGAGAAATCAACCTCTTACAATTTTGAGCTCACTTTTGCTTTAAAAGAACATCAGCTTAAACAACAGCAGTACGAAAAGGATCTCATCTATCAACAAAAGGCACATAGCCAGCGTTTAACCAATGTGATATTTGTGGTAATTATCCTGGCCATGATTTTAATATCAGGGGTTTATTACCGCGAGAAAAAGAAACAGCAAAACATTAACGTTATGCTGGAACATAAAAACCACGAGGTATTAAACCAAAAAGCTGACCTGGACGAACAGGCCAAAAAGCTTAACGACCTTAACACTTTAAAAGACAGGCTAATCTCCATCCTTGCCCATGACCTCCGTGCACCATTAAGTACACTGCGTGGGCTGTTTGGCCTGTTACAGGATGACAGCATTACACACCAGGAACTGGTTGAAATGATACCAAGCGTTTTGAAGAAGCTTGAATACACATCCGACTTTTTAGATACACTGCTGTTTTGGATTAACAGCCAGATGGAAAACTTTGATACATCAGTAAAAAAATTCTCTGTTTCTGAACTGGTACAAAATGAAGCAGAAGGTAACAAAGAAGAAGCCGAATCAAAGGAAATTAACTTTTTGATTGATATACCCGACGGCTTAACTGCCACAGCTGATCCCAATTCTATTCGCATTGTAGTGCGCAACCTTATAACCAATGCCATTAAGTTTTCTGACAGGAATGACACTATTCATGTTTCTGCATACCAGGAAGCTCAGAAAATTATTGTTAAGGTTGCCGATACCGGTGTGGGCATGTCGCCCGATCAGTTGAGTAAACTTTTTAAAAGCAAAGTAGACAGCAAAAACGGCACTAACAACGAGTCGGGTACGGGCATGGGGCTGCTCTTTTGTAAAGACCTGATCGAAAAATGCAACGGCGAAATATGGGCCACGAGTGAACCGGACGTAGGCACTGTGTTTACCTTCAGCATCCCGGTTAATTGCTAACTGGCAGGGCAACCATTTCTTTTTCAAATATTTCCTGTAACACCGCAATCTGCTCTGCATAAATCGTTTTTTTACGGGTACCGAAGTATAGCGTGTTTTCAATTATATTATTCCCCTGCCAAAGCAGCTTTACGTGGCCCGCATCCATTTCGCGTTTTGATAAAAAGTCAGGGATAACAGCCACTCCTTTCCCATCGCTCAGGCAACGTAGAATAGAACACATATTGGGGACAATGAAATTGGGTTTAAAATCGGGGCGTTTGCCAAAATTACTATGCCAAAACTTGCGCAAGTGTTCCATGTCGCCGGCTGTACCATACCAGGTCTGTGTTTTAAGCCATGCATAAATCCCGTCGGTATCGCCACGCTTTACAAGCTGGTCAAATTCGCTTGTATCAGTATTTGAACCCGCCACAACAACAATTTTTTCTTTAAAGAAGGGTTGATAGTTTAATCCTTTATAATCGCCTTTTTGCGGAGTGATGATCATATCCAAAACCCCGGCATCCAGGTCGCTCAGCATTTCGGGATATTCGCCAAACTTAATAAATACGTTAAATGGCAGGGTTGGCAAATAAGATTCTAAGGTGAACTGAAAAGTTTCAAAACACATCCCAATGCTAATAGTAGGTATATCTTTCTCAGTGCTTTTATGGAAATGACGTTCGGCATCTTCCAGCTTGCAAATAGCTTCCTGAACGTAATTATATAAGATTTTCCCCCGTTCGGTCGATACCATTTTGCGTGAAGTACGGTCGAACAATTTGTACCCCACATAGCTCTCCAGCGAACTTAAGTGCAAGCTAACGCCTGGTTGCGATATAAACAACGATTCGGCAGCGCCGGTAAGCGAACCTGTTTCATATATAGCTTTAAAGGTGCGGAACCATTCTAAGTTTACCATAACCTATCTATTATAATTATGATACAAATGTATCATTTATACTATTTTAATAGTCAATAATTAGCCGGTAATTTTGAATCATAATCAAATAGAAATAAGAAATGAAAAATATATTTGTAATTAACGGCGGCCAGGTATTCGGCCATTCGGGTGGTAAGTTCAATAAAACTTTACTGGATACCACGGTTGATTTTTTTGAGAATCAACCTGGTTTTGCTGTACGCTCCACAGACGTTAACAACCCTTACGATCCTAACCAGGAAGCTGAAAACTATAAATGGGCCGATGTTATTATCTACCACACTCCGATCTGGTGGTTCCAGGTACCGCACGATTTTAAGAAGTATATCGATACCGTATTTAGTGCAGGGTATCAGAATGGTATCTACAAAAGCGACGGCCGCTCATCAGCCAACCCGGCTATTAATTATGGCACAGGTGGGTTAATGCATGGCAAACATTACCTGGTAACTTCATCATGGAATGCACCCGAAGAAGCCTTTACCCTACCGGGCGAATTCTTTAATCAGCACAGCGTGGATGAAGGTGTGTTATTCGGGTTCCACCGTATGAATGCATTTACAGGTATGGAACAATTAGAGAGTATTCACTTTCATGATGTTATGAAAAATCCCGACATTGATACCCTGATGGGCCGTTATCGTAATCATCTAAATAAATTATTTATTAATAAAGAAAATCATGAGCATCTACCTCACAGCGCTATTGAAATTTAAAACCGGCGAAGCCGATACCGTAAAACCGCTATTGCTTGAATTAGTAGCAAATTCGCTTAAAGAAGAAGCCTGCCTGCAATACGAACTTTATCAGGACAGCGAAAATGAGAACCTGTTCATTTTCCACGAAACATGGAAGGATGCGGCCGGATTAGAACAACATACCCAGCAAGCGCATTACAAACAGTTCAGTCAACAGGCTGGGCCATTGTTAGAAGAAACCCCAACGCTGCATAAAACACAGCGGATTGCGTAAGTATATAAAGGTCCCACCTCAATATAAGAGGTGGGATTTTTTGTAAAATGATTTTAAAAATTTGTCATTTCGAACGAGGTACGAGGAGAAATCTTGTGCAGCGTAATTACCAGTAGTATAAGATTTCTCCCGATGGTCGAATGACAATATTCGTTATTGTCTCTCCCCTCCTCAATATTCCTTATTTTCTGCACAATCTTTCAAGCAATCCACTATGCTGCGGATACAGCATTCTCATTGTATCCACCTCCGCCATTTCAAATTCAGCAAACTCAAAGCCCGGAGCTACAGCGCAACTTACTAGTGTAAAACTTTCGCCTAAAGGTATTTCGGCAGCAAACCATAAACCGGCTTCTATCACTACTGATAAATTACCTGTATTGGTATCAGAAAGTTCATAACTATAATAATCTCCGGCTTCATTAATTACATGGATACATAGCGGTGTACCTTTATGGAAATACCAGATCTCATCAGAAGCCAGGCGATGAAATCCTGAATAATCCTTCCCTTCCAGCAAATAATAGATAGACGTACAGGCTTGTTTTAACAACGGGCCTCTATTAACTGTTATCCCCGAGCGGAAAACTTCTTTGTAAAAACCACCTTCGGGATGAGGCTGAAAATCGAGGTGCTTAATCCAGTATACAGAAGTATGAGTATCCATAAAGCAATGATATTGAAATAAATACCCGCTTAATAACAGAAAAAAAAATAATTTAATTTTTCATACATAATTTTCTTATGCATATAAATAAATTATATATATTTGATATATGAGTAGTAACCAACTGATAAAAGGCACTTTGCAAACCATTATTTTAAAGCTATTGGAAGACAATAAGCAGATGTATGGTTATGAAATAACCCAAAAGGTAAAGGAAACTACGTCGGGCGAAATTTTACTGACCGAAGGTGCCCTGTACCCTGCCCTGCACAAACTGGAAGCCGATGGCCTGCTGGAAACCCATACCCAGGTGGTTGATAACCGCGTACGTAAGTACTATGCCTTAACCGAAAAAGGCGGCAAAGAAGTAACCAGCAAAATAGAAGAAGCGCAAGCTTTTATGGATCAGCTACAATTATTGTTAAACCTAAAACCCAACCTGCAATGATCATTACCCAATCGCAAAGTCAAAACCTGTATCAGTACCTGAGCGGTATATTTAGCTATCGCGAAACACTGACCGAAGTTTACGATCACCTGCTTAGCGCGCTCGAAATTTATGATGGCTCCTTAACTTTTGATGATGCTGTAAATACCATTATCAGAACCGATTTTGGCGGGAAAGAGAAGTTTTACGAGCTAGAGAAACGGTTCAAAGCCACAACGTCTGACGAAATCAAATCGCAAATATGGGGAACATTCCGAAGCAACATTAAATCGTGGGGTGTTGCATTTGGTTTAATATTTTTCTTATTGGGTTTTAAATACCAGGTTGGCTTCAACAATAAAGACCTGGTTATGCTTGTAATGCTCCTCGCCTCAGCTCTGCAATTGTCGCTCGATGCTTTGCGCAGGTTCCGTTCAGGACGATTATACGGGAGTCAGAAAAAATCTGTTAAAGACCGCATCCTTTTAAATGTAACAGCCATCCCCATGCGGTTTATATTGGCCATTATATTATTAAACACAAAGTATGCCGGGCAGTTACTAAGCCTTATATCACCCGGTTTACAGTTTGGTATGATCCTAATTGTGTATACGGCCTTATTAACCTTTTTAGTATCTTACTATCAGTGCTTCCATAAAGAATATCGTTTCAAAGCCATCAACAATTAATACCTGTATGCCTTTAACCACCGACGAGCTAAACTGGGTGACCAAGTGTGTAAACATCTACAAAATCCCTTACCAGGAAGTTTATGACGAAGTGCTGGATCATATTTTAAGCGCCATTGAACAGGCACGTGATGCAGGTAATAACGAACCGATAGAAACCCTTTTTCAAAATGTAGTCGATGAGCATTTCAAGGGGCATGAAGGGGTTGAAGAACTTGCAAAAGTTCAGAATAAGCTATATAGAGAAAAGGTATACCGCATCTTGTGGCGTAATTTTCGATCTGTTTTAGACTGGAAAGCTATTTCATTTATTGCCATCATAGTGGTGATGGCACATTATCTCCCTGTTAAAGTTTTGGCTGCAAAATTATTGCTGATACCGATTTTCATCATAGTTTGTAGTCCGCTTGTTTATGCCTACACACAAACCCGTATCATCAAGGTAAATGAAGGCAAAAGCTCATTCGTGCGCGCCGGTTTAATCTCTATTGGCTATACATCTTTTATGTTGCTCAATATGTACCTGCAGTTACCCAATTGTCTTGATGCTATTAACGATAGCAATACCGCACATCATTTTATACTTACGCATCCCGAAATTTCCGCATTAGTAATGTCTTTAACGCTTGTATACAGCATCAGCAGTATTTATTTATGCCGGGGAGAATTACAGCCTTACAGGCTATCCGCTTAAAACGGATAACCTATAGCTAGGTTAAATATACCATTACCCAATTTTGGTGTAACCCAGTTGCTGCCCGGCTGCCATGGCCTGAGCACAGGGATACCATAATCTGTACGCAGAATAAGTATTGTAAGATCGAACCGGAAACCAAAGCCAACATCTGCAGCCAATTGTTTGTAAAAGTTTTTGCCGAACGTATCTTCTCCCGGTACGGGGTTACCATTTGTATCTGTCAATTTCTGGTGGTTGAGGTTCCACACGTTACCGGCATCTACAAACAAAGCCCCATTAACTATGCTAAAAAGCTTTGTGCGATACTCCACATTGGCCTCGATCTTAATATCGCCAGATTCATCTGGTAAAAAGCCATTGTTCCCCACAAAATAATAAGGATTAACCGTACCCGGACCTACAGACCGCGCCCTGAAACCCCTTAAACTGTTAGCGCCACCCGAGTAAAACTGTTGGCTGTAAGGCAGGTTCCGCGAATTACCATAAGCCAAACCAAAACCAGTAGAAAGACGTGTAGCTATCTTACTGTTTGGCCCAAGTTTGTGGAAATACCTGATCTCGTTTTCCAGTTTTACATACTGATCGAACGGCAGGCCGAACAGCTTGGTAGTATCGCCGCCATTTTTAATGTTGGCTCCGGATATCAGGCCATAAATATTATTTGATAAACTCACCTTTCCCGAATACAGGAAGGTGTTGGTGCGATAAGCATCAATCGTATTGTCGTAAGTAAAACTATAACTTGGGCCCCAGGTAAACTGCGGATTTATAACGTGTTGTAAAGTTGGGTTACCCGTTTTTTTAATACTATCCCTGTACAATTCTGTTACACTGCGTGGATGCGTATAGGTTACCTCCAATAGGTTCAACGCATGTTGTTTATATTGATTTTGTTTCCACTGATAACCGAAAGCTCCGTTATACGAATCTAAAGTGTATAGTTGGCTACGGATAACCAGCGACCCTCCCAGCGTTAACGTGGTGTGCGGTATATAAGCGTTATCTGCCTTAAAATTAAACGGGCTCACAAAGCGCGGCCAGCTTAACGAGGTTTGTACCCCTACCTGCGATACAGCATAGCCACCATTTGACTGCCCTACCTGCCCGTCATTGCTACCTATAAGGCTAACGGTTAATAGTTCGCCGCCCTTAAAGGCATTACGGTTTTTCCAGCTTACACTAGCCTGCACACCATTATAACTGGCCGAGGTAGTACGCCCAAGTAAATCAAACTGGATAGATTTTTTAGGATACTGCGTTAACTGGTAATATACATCCAACAAGGGCGAATCGGGCGTTACATCCTCAAAACGGTTTTTAACAAACTTAAACGGCCCCAGTTCAATAAACCGGTTTAATGATTTGGTATGGTCGGTACGGTTATAAACTTCGCCGGGGTGCAACAATACGGTGTTTTTAAATACCCAGGGCTTAACTGTTTCACGTTTACCCCGCACAATATAATACCAACGATATTTTTGGGCCGAATCGAGCTTTAAAGCCGTATCACGCAACGTATAGTTAGGGTAAACATAAATATTCCGAATACTGTAAATAGTCCGGGCTAATTGTGAGGTTTCTTCCTTTACCTTCACAAACATATCAACCTGGTGGCCTTCAATGGTGCTGTCAACCCTTAGCTTAATATCATCCGGCGCGAAATAAAAGAAACCCTCTTCTTTTAAGCGGGTATCAATCCGGATACGCTCATTCTTAATTACATCGAGGTTATAATTATCGCCAACCTTAAGCAAGCTTGCTTTAGCTGTACCGGCCACTGCAGTATCAATACCCTCGGGGCTTGTAGGGAAAACAACTTTCCTGATTTTATAGGCCGGTCCGGTAGTTGCGGTGTAAACAGCTTTGGCTGTGCGGCCTTTGCTCACTGTATCGCCAATTACCTGCGCCTGGAAATAACTTACATTTTGCAGGCGATTGGTTAGTATCTGGCTGTTTTTATCCAGGTCTACATCGCTTGCAAATACAGGCGGCTCCCCTTTTCTGTGCAGCCATGCCCTAAAGCCTTTTGTTTTTTTAGTTTGAGTGATGTTCCATAAATACAATTTGGGGCGTAAGCCCAAAAACGAACCATTTGGTTTTGGCCGAAGCAGAGCTTCTAAATCGGCAGTTAATGCCTTTGAATCTGCTTTCTTAATATCCTTATTAACAATTTTAACCTGCCCGCCGGTATACAATTTTTCGCCCTTGGGCAAATATTTAGTATTACTGCACGCATTTAGTACAATAGCCAATAGCAATAAATATGATAGATTTTTAGTCATGGTTTAGTATAAAAGTTCCTCTTCGTCCAGCTCGGGATCCTGTTGCTCTTGCGATTGCCCACTTCCTGTTGGCGTAACCGCTTTTTTATCATCAGCGGGTTGTTGTTTCGCATCATCTGCCGCCTTTTGTTCTTTCTTTTCCTCTTTCTGGTCTTTGTTGTATTTCTTTTGCAAAGCCTTATCCTGTTTACTCTTTTTAAACAGCTGGCTAAACCGGTTATAATCCATCGTAAGCGTAAAGCCTACGCCGGTTTCAATAACCTGGCCTTGTAGTACAATGTACTCATCGCGGCGATAAGCCCTCAGTGTATACCTGCCATCTTTACTCAGTTTGTAATTGGCCGATAAATTGCCTGCGATATTGCTTGTTTGTTCACCCTGTTGTGCACCCTCCAGGTTAAAGCTATTACCCACGGTTACCGTTAGCCTGTCATTAAGGAAGCGTTTGGATAGCCCGATGTTCAAATCCGTTCTGTTAGTTGCCTGCCCCGACGAATAATCTTCGCCCGATTGCAAATCGAAATTCAGGTCCACTCCCGCTATCAGGTTACCTGCTAAGCGGTTTAATTGATCAGATAGCAGGCTGCTTACCGTATTACGTACCAAACCTTCGGCCGTGGTGCTTCCGCCCTTGCTCTCCAGTGGATTATCGCCAATAAAATGCCCCAGTACTAATACACCAAGCACCTGTTTGTTCATCTCGTTCGGATCTGATCTCACCTGATCTAAACGGGTATTCACTATCGTGATAATGTTTGGAGATACGGTATAGTTACTATCCGGCAACACAATATCAAAACTAATAGCCGGCGACATGAGCTGATTTTTAAGGTTCAGGTTCACATTAAACGGCAGCTTTTGTTTAAGCATGGTGTTCTGTACGTCATCGCTCTGGTCTGCAACCAAGTCAATAGGCGGCACTTTGGCTATATAGGTTGCGGTCAGGTCAATGTTTGCTGTGGTTGGGTCGCCGGTCCATACAATGGTACTGCCCGGTTTAAAGTTAAACTTTCGTACAACACTGGCATAAGCAAGTGTATATGAACCCGAAGCAACGGTATAGGTACCTGTAAGGTTAACCTTACCACTTGGATCAATACCACCTTGCAACGCTGCCTCACCTTTAATATGCACCACATCTCCATTACGCTCATCAATCACAATATTAAAGTTGGCCTGCTTGCTGATGTTTACCACCATATTAATATCCATGCCGGTAACTTCCGATTTTTTGAGCGAATCCAACTGTTTGGCCAGCAGCACAGAATCTATCTGCGGTTCGTCCTGGTCAAAAAACTCTACTACCCCTTTCCGGTCTTCCACACTTGGGTCATCAGTAGGCAGCACAATGGTCATATCGGTTTTGTCGTTCACGTCCAGCGTACCATCAACAATAGGCTTGGCCATATCGCCACGCACCTTAATACGCGTATCAATAAACAGCTTACCGTAGTATAATTTATTGTCGGCATGGGTTGAGTTCATCACCCTGAAATTTTTGGCGTTGATATCCAGTCCAAATTTAAAATCGGTATAAGTAGTGGTGTAAACAGCACCGGTTACTACAGCTTTAGCCCCGGTAGAATCCACCATCGTAAAGTCGTTAAAATGGATCCCGTCATTGGTAAATGAGATACTCTCATTCGGCATCTGGAAGTATGAGTTGAGCATAGATACGTTAAACCCAACCTGGTTAAACTTAACATCGCCTATAATGGATGGCGCCGTTGTAGTTCCCGTTATTTTAAGCTGACCGGAGATATTACCCTTCGACCCTCTTATCGCACCAAATGTAAAGCCCTGGATACTCTTCATATTCAGTGTCACGATATTGAGGTTCATATCAAACCTGGCTTGTGGTGCAGTATAATAAACGCCATCCAGGTTTACTTCATTACCATCGCCTGTAATGGCTACATTAGCTGCGTAAGCGTTCTCTGTCTGGTTGTTTACTTTAATGGCAATATTACCCACGGTATCCTGCCTGAAACTAAATTCAGTCAGATTCAGATTAGCTGTAAACTTGGGCGATTTTTGAAAATCGCTTACCGTAGCATCGCCATTCAAAGTACCGCCTACCAGCGTAGAATCCTGGCGTGCAATCTTAGCTAGATCTTCAATATGGAAATTGGTAAATTTAACATTGATCGGCGCATTAAGCGTTTGCGGGTTGCTGTTCACACTTAATATTTGGCCGTTGTTTGATATGGTAAATTCGTGGGCTAAAATACCCTTTGCGCCAAATTGCAGTGAATTATCGGGATTAACCGCCCATTGCATATAGTTAAGCATTAAGCCGTTTTGCAGGAAACTAAACTGGTAACCGCCATCCAAAGCACTAAACACACCCGCCATTCTGAAACGTTCTTTTTTAGTAGCATCGCGCATTTGCACGCTGATATTCAGTTTATTGTTTTGGGCATTACCGGTAACGCTTGGATACAACAGATCGAGTGAGGTTCCCACCTTAATATCATCAAACGTTAGGCTATAGTTCAAAGCATTATTGCTTGTGTTGATGTTGAGCTTCCCGTTGCTTACATCGTTAGTACCGTAAATCACTTTTGGTATAGTGCCATTAACCAACAGGTCGCCGGTGGTGCTATTGAAATGGCCGTTAATTAATATCGGATCTAATCGTTTTAAATCGGGCACCAGTTGGCCTACCATTGGTGTTTTTACCGCGTGGATATCAAACGTAAATTGCTGTGGCGAATACTTTGGTTTGGCTTTCTGCTTCACCATGCTGGTGTTATAATACTTATCGATATTATCCTGCAAGGCGGTGGCAATCTCGGTCAATTTATATTTACCGCCGAGATGTGCAGTCAGCATCGGGATCTTCAAGCGCAAACTGCTGCTATCGGCATTGGCGGTTGATACCAAACTGATGGTATCCATCTTAATGCGCTGACCTTTGTTTACCAATACCATATCGGTAATTAATGCTTTACCATTCAGATAATCCGGATCGGCGGTTGGGAAGTTAGCCACCAGCTTACCATGGAAACGCATTTCATCTTTCACAAAATGCAGCTTTTGCAGGTTAATGCTATCGATCATTAAATTGGCAATAACAGATGGATATTTCTTATTCATATCCGCCTTAGCATCGAGGCTAAAATTGATATTGGGATCTTTCATTCTGGCTGTTGCTGCGTATTTACCGTTTACGGCACTGCCTTTCGCTACCAAGTTTTTATAGGTATAACCTTTTACCTGCGCGCTCGCCACGTTGGCATCAAATTGCAGGTTAAGATGTTTAGGATCTATACCATTACCCTTTACATTTGCGCTTAGGGTTAAGTTGCCCACCATTTGTGGCTGCTTGGTTAAAGCACCTGCATTAAGGTTGTTTACTTTAACATTGGCATTATAGGCCAAACGCTTCATGTCGTCAGCATTTTTTATATGGGCTGTGGCATCAATAGCGCCGAGGCTTGTGCGAAGTATAAGTTTAGTATTTAAATCCTTCATACTACCCTTTAGATTACCTTTTAAGTTTAACCTTTCGGGAATACTTACGCTGGCCGGGATCATCTTTTTATCAACCAGCTTATATATATCGCGGCGACTGGTGGTTATATCGGCAATGGTAACATCGAAAGCCGCTTTGGCTGGATCTGTTTTGCCATTTACGATCATGCCCTTTACTATTGCCGACGCTTTGATGTGGGTATCAGACAGTCCGCGGACTTCCATATTGTTAATGTGCAAATTGTTGGCAGTGCCTGCAATTTTACCATCGATACGGAACACTGCATTAGGCGAACTCTTAAATGGCTCCATCGACTTCATGGTTGGCATTACCAATAAAATATCTTTAAGGCCGATGTGCGTACCATCTAAATTAGCGTTGATGCTTAGTTTACCGAGATCTTTGGTAATGGCATCGATAGATGGGTAACCTACCTGTACATCTTTTTGCAATACCGAGTTAGGTGTTTGAATCAACAGATCTTTCAGGTACGAATTTTTCGGCCCATAGAAAAACGAGGTATGGAACTTTTGAAGCGCCAACCCGCTTTTATCGCTGAAAGTAAATTCGTTGATTCGGCCCGAGGTGCTATCGGCGCTGTAATTAATATTTTCAATATCTGTGTTAAGGTTGCGGATATCCATGTGTGCATAATCCAGCCCTTTGGCTACCGGTTTCTGTGCATCGTTATCAAACTTTATATTATCGTTGGTGAAAGTAATTTTACCAACCAAGGCACTCCAGGGCTTGGTAGATGTAGGCGGCCTCATCAGTGTATCTACTTTTTTGGCAGCTTTCACTACAGCCTTCTGCACACTTTCTGGTTTAGATAACCTCAACGCTGCATCTGTATTACTTAACTCAACAGATTTGATATCGATCTTCTGCTTAATCAGATCCAGCTTATTAAACTCTACCAGGAATTTACCCAGATCAACACTGGTTTTCATTTCCTTGGTCATATAATACACCTTAACCCGGTTTACATCTATGGTGCCCAGATCAAGTTGCATATTCAATGGTTTGATGGCTGTATCAACCGCTGCAGTTTGAGCAATAGACGAACCCGCGGGTGTCTGGATAATCCGTGCATTAACATCCGACAGATTAATTTTCGGGATGCTGAACTTCATTTTGTCCATATCAAAAGTTTTGATACGGGTATCGAAGTGGCCCAGCAACAACTTAATATCATTGCCGGTAGTAAGGTCTTTATACTTGATATTGATTTTATCGAGGATGATCTTATCCAGCGAAAACTTCATGGTAGAAGTGGTATCCGTTGGCTTTACTTCTTTCTTTTGCTCGCCTGCAAAGGCTTTGATAATATAATCGAAGTTAAAAACGCTGTCTTTGTTTTTGCTTATGTTGGCGGTAATACCATCGAGGTTAATTTCGTTCACCTCCAGTTTATGGTCCAGCAGTTTCAGCATGCTGATATCAACCTTCAGCGTTTTTCCGGCTATGAGCGTGTCCTTATGCTGATCCTCAAAGTAAACATCCTGTAAAACAAGCAATTTAGGCAGGCCGAGGGTGATATGGCCGATAGCAACTTTGGTATGTATTTTACCCTGTAAATAGTTAACAGCCTTGTCTTTCGCGAAGTTTTGGACGGCAGGTACCTGTATTAATACAAATACAAGCAGCACCAAAAAAATAACACTCGCAATAATCCAAAGAATAGTTTTTATAGCAATTCGTCCAAATCGTTCCAATTTTTTCTGTTTTCAAAGGGTGAAGATGATGTTACCGCCTATATTACAAACAGCCTGCAAAAGTTGTTTGGATTACAATACACTAAAGGTTTGTTTTTTATTATAAAGTAAATATTTAAGTTATTAATGTGGGTTGTAAGCGAGTATAAATAAAAAAGGTCTATCCCGATCAGATAAAACTGATTGAAACAGACCTTGATAAAAATATCTAAAAAGCCTAAACCGCGTCTGACAATGACGTAAACGTAAAGTCCCTGATGCGCATTGGCGGAACCATCATGTTGCTGTCTGTACGTTGTGGTATACCCAGCTCATCCAGGTTATTCAGCATAATTACCGGGCTTTCATTAAAACGGAAGTTTTTAACCGGGAACTTGATCTGGCCATTTTCGATATAAAAAGTACCATCACGGGTTAAGCCGGTATAAAGCTGTGTTTGTGGGTCAACTGCGCGGATGTACCATAAACGGGTGACTAGAATACCGCGCTCTGTTCCTTTTATTAATTCTTCCAGCGTGGCTTTACCGCCTTCCATAATCAATCCATCGGCAGGTGGTATTGCTTTTACACCTTTCTTATCGGCCCAATAACGAGAGTACGACAAGTTTTTTACCTCCCCTTTATCAATCCAAACTGTTTTCTCCAACGGGCGGCCATCGCCCGCCCAGGTACTGGTTGGCATTTCGGCATACATCGGGTCTGAGTAAATGGTTACTTTATCATCCACCAGTTTCTCGCCAATGCGTGTACCACCACCCGGTTTGCTTAAAAAGCTACGGCCTTCATCGGCGCTGCGGGCATCAAAGCCACGCATCATATTTTGAATTAATGTTACGGCAGCTTCGGGCTCCAGTATTACGGTGTATTTACCGGGCTCAATAGCTTTGGCCGTTATAGAATCTGTCGCTTTTTTTGCCGCGGTGCTTGTAGCCGCTTCTACATTAAGCTTAGCCACATCATTATAAGCCCTGGCAGCATAACCAGATCCTTTACCATCGGGCGTGCGCAAAGTGATATTAAAGCTTACATTAGTAAACGTATTATAAGCGAACAACCCTTTTGAGTTCATCATGGCCGAAAACCCAGTCACGTTATTGTAGAAACCTGCGGCACTTAACTTACCAGCATCGGCAATAGCCAAACTTTTGGCAACGGCTTGCATCCGTATTTCGGGATCGATAGCTGCTGTGGCCGGTATAAACATCTTAGACTCCTGGTACTGCTGCGGGCCAAGCATCGGCATGTGTTCCGAGTTTTCGGGAGCCAGTTGAGCCAGCTCTTCTGCCCTGCGTACACCTCGTTCTATGGCCGCATCACTCAGCTCATTAATGGTAGCTGAGCCTACCTTTTTACCGAACACAGACTCAATCTCGAGTGTCGTTTTGCTGATACCACCACTCGTAGAAACCGAGCTGAGCGCATAGCGAATATTACCACTATCGGTACCCGTAATGTTTACCTCGCATTCATCAGCTTTTGAGAAACTCAGTACCTTTTTTAATAAAACTTGAACCTGCTCTTTAGTCATTATAGCCATATCAGATTTTTCTTGAAGTGTTAATTACGTTAACCCCGTTAAAACGGGCAGTTGATGCACCATGCGATACCGAACTTATTTGCGCCGGCTGCCCCTTACCATCAAAGAATGTTCCGCCTAAACGGTAATCTTTTTCATCGCATATCGCAGTACACGAATTCCAGAACTCCTGGGTGTTTGATTGGTAAGCCATATCCTTAACCATACCGGTGATCTCGCCATTCTTAATTTCATAAAACAGCTGACCGCTAAACTGGAAATTATAACGCTGCTGATCGATAGAGTAAGAACCATCGCCAATGATATAGATACCTTTCTCTACATTCTTTATCATATCGGCAGGCGACATTGGCTTTTTGCCCGGTTGCAGCGAAATATTTGGCATGCGCTGAAACTGCACATTATCCCAGCTTTGGGCATAGCAGCAACCCTGCGATTCCTGTAAACCAATGATATGCGCCTGATCGCGGATGGCCTGGTAATTTACCAGCACACCGTCTTTAATAATATCCCATTTTTTAGCGCCTACACCTTCATCGTCATATCCTACGGCACCCAGCGATCCCGGCTGAACTTTATCGCCCACAATATTTACCAGGTTACTCCCGTAGTTGAATTTGCCCGATTTCCATTTATCTAAAGTAAGGAAACTGGTACCGGCAAAGTTAGCCTCATAACCCAACACGCGGTCAAGCTCCGAAGGGTGACCGGCTGATTCGTGAATAGTCAGGTAAAGATTGGTTGGATCGAGTACCAAATCATACTTACCCGGCTCTATTGATTTAGCGCTATGTTTTGCAGTTGATTGCTGAGCGGCAAGTTTAGCATCCTCAATCATATCATAGCGGTTGCGGTACAAGGTTGTTTGGCTATGTACTTTTTCTGATTCTTTGGGTGTAAGATATTCATACCCCATACCTACCGGAGCACCCAGCGAATTTCGGGTTTGAAACTTACCACTCGCCTTATCTATTTTGGTAACCTGGAAAATCGGCCACAGGCGGTGAATATCCTGATCGATGTATGAACCATCGGTAGATGCAAAATACTTTTCTTCCTTAATCACAAACATGGCCGAGTTAACAAAGCTGGCACCGTTTTGCAGTGCCGTATCGTTAACTTTCAAAAGCAGATCAATCTTATCCTTTATCGGCACGCTGAAAGCATCAATTTCAATTGGTGTTTTCCAGCTTACATCGCCGTATCCTTTTTGCGGGGCCAGTTGCACGGGCTGCTTCAGAATCTTTGAGTTTACCTTGGCAATTTGTACAGCTTGCTTGGCAGCGGCAGCGATACTCTCATTACTAATATCGCTCGAAGCGGCAAAGCCCCAGCACCCATTGGCAATTACCCGGATACCCACACCCGATGTTTCTGTGTTACCCACGTTTTGCACCTTATCCTCACGCGTGGCTATATTTTGGTTAAGCGTGCGCTGTATACGGATATCGGCATAAGTTGCTCCGGCAGATTTAGCCGCATTGAGTGCAACATCGGCCATTCGCTTTTTAATGGCAACATCTAAACCCGGTAAAACAACATCATTGGGGATTGGGGTACCAAAAACAGGCATTTTGGCAAGCATTGCAGCGGTAAAGCTCATGACCGAGAGATAAAGGAAGTCTTTTCTTTTCAAAATGGTAAGATTTGTTCCTTAAATCTATCTATTTTTCAACAAAAGCAATACTTTATTTACAATACAATACAGATTTTTAGCTATTTACATATAAAAGTTACAAACAGAAATAACTTTACTTACTGAAGAATCAAAAACAACAGCTACTCACTTCACCTAACCCACAAAACTACCCGGCGTAACACCGGTATAGTACAAAAAATTGTGATGAAAGTGACTTTGATCGTAAAAACCGGCTTCGAAAGCCGTTTCAACAAGCGAATGGTTTTGGTTCATCAGTCGCCGTGCACATTCAACCCTTAAAATGGTAAGATAAACATTGGGCGTAACTCCCGTATGCTTTTTAAACTGCCTGATGAGCTGAAACTTATCTATGTGAAATTTACCTGCTATGGTATCAAGATTCAATTTTTGAGTTATGTGATCTGCAAGATAGGCTTTGATCTCATCGAGCTTTTCTGATGATGAGATGACCGAAGCCTGTAAGCTATTATCGGTTGATCTTTGATATACACTGTATAGAAAAGATGTAATTCTATCTTCTACATCACTCTCCTTATTTTCATGGATATTAATGTAGTGGTTAAAAAGTTCTTCATCTTGTACAACGGGTACAAACGCACTATCCGCTTTTATTTCACTACCTTTTAACAGGTGATCTACAAAATCAGGACTAAGGTACATACTCTTAAAACTCCAGCCCAGATCGGCAATCGGGTGATGTGCATGCATTTGCCCCGGCTTAATTAAAAAGATGGAATGCGGCGCTACGATAAACTCTTTATTAAGCAGGTTAAATTGCTGGATCCCGTTAACCGATACCCCTATCGTATATTCTTCATGGAAATGATCGGGGAAACTGTGCGTAAAGTTTTCGCCGCTGGTAAAAGCGATGTTATCGAAACGGGTATTTTTCCAGCTGCTAATCATCTTTCAATTCAAAAATAACCAAAATTACTATAGCATTTTAATCAACTCCTGGTTGCCATTTAAAAGGTAAAAGGCAATAAATGTCATCGGTTCAGAATCGGAGTAATTGCTGAATTGCGCAATATGCACATCGGCAGGTTCGTAGAAAGCATCACCTGTATTCAGGATCAGCTCTTCCTCGCCTTCAACCTGCATAATGGCTGTACCTTTGGCAATATACCCGGTTACCGGGCATGGATGCAGATGCAGCCCGGCTTTCTGACCAGGGGCTAAAGTAATCTCTTTAATTTCTACTGATGTTACTGTACGCTCACCCAGGTTGGCAGTAAGCAGCGGTTTGCGTATAATGTTATTTGATTGTTCCATACTGTCAATTACTTTATCATTTGGGCAATTCCCCGACCGAAAGACCAATCTTCGAGCGAAGTTTCATTTAAAAATATGAGTACATCATCGGCATTCACCAATGTGCGTTCGCTTATCTTTTTCGCGATAGCCGCGTAGAGCGCTTTCTTCATCTCAACTGTACGCCCTTCCTTACAAGTGATATACACATAAACCAAATTAGCCGTATGCGGAATATCGAAGTATTCATCAGGAAAAATGAGATTGTCCGGTTCAACGGGATGGATTACCTGGAAATAATCCTTTTCGGGAACCGAGAAAATATCTATTAAACTTTCATGAACTGAAAACGAGATCTGCTGTTTTACATCGCGGGTAAAAGCAGCAGGCAGGTATATATTTACAAATGGCATAGCGAATATTTTTATACAAGATTAAGTGGTTTGGATATTACTGTCTTGTAAAATATTGCGTAGTGGAGGATTGTTTTAAGGAAGCAGAAGATATTAGAATAATTACATTTTGTACCCGAGCTTTTTAATAAACGAATTTGTCATTTCGAACTCTTGAAGGGTGGGGATTGTGTAGGGCAAGGGTGAGAAATCTTATACTACATACATTATTGCAGAACTTCAGGGCGCAGAAGATTTCTCCTCACCCCCAACTCACAATTCCTCGCTGGCTCGTTCGAAATGACAAAGTTTTTATGAACTACTGCGCCACTGTTGGTATTGTCACCAACAACCTGACTGAATTGAATATCTTATGATTGTTGGTAACAACACCAACAATGGCGTAGAAAATGAAGTCGATGCTATCACCACTCCAAAAACGGCCTAACAGCCAGATTAGAGTTAGCATAACGCATTTCATCTGTCACCTCATCGGTTATCCACGTAGGTTTCTCAAATACTTCGTGTTCATCTTCTAACTCTATCTCGGCAACAACCAACCCTTTGTTAGGGCCTAAAAATTCGTCTACCTCCCAAACCCGGTTTCCGGCAGGGAATTTATAGCGGATCTTTTCTGTACCGTTTTGGGTAAACTGATCAAGCATCGCTTTAGCATCAGCTAAAGGAATTTCATATTCAAACTCACTTCTGCTAATGCCTTTGGTTCTACCCTTCAGGGTGATATAACCATGTACACCTGCAATTCTAACCCGTACTGTACAATTATCATCACTTGGGATATACCCTTGCTGATAATGTAGCCCTTCTGGCTTTTCGAGTTTTTCCCAGGCTTTCTGGTCTACCAAAAACTTACGTTCTATTTCTACTCCCATTGCTTATCAATGTAAATTATTTTTACTCACTCGGGTGCGAATTCGCAACATCATGCTTAGCAGAAACCAGGTATTTAACTATCAGCGTCCCCACAATAATAAATCCGGCTACCGAAAGTAATGAACTCATGGTAATGGCATGCACAATTGCAGCCGCACCGCCATTGGCCATAGCGCCAAATACCGCAACACCGGTTGCTCCGGCTGCCTGCCGGGTGGTATTCAACACAGCCGATGCCGTGCCCGAACGTGTTTTGGCTACGCTGGCCAGTATCCCGGTAGTCATAGCTGGTACCGCCATACCCATACCCAGCGGAATGGTTATAAAAGGAAAAAACAGCTGCCAGTAAGGGGTATCAGCATGTGCAATTAACAATCCGGCGAAGCCTAAAGTAACAACCACCAGGCCAATTAAAACCGGTAAACGTGTACCGTGCGAGGTCATTATTTTACCACTAATCAAATTCGAGATAATAAAGCCCGCCGTTAATGGTAAAAATGCCATGCCCGCCGCCAACGACGAGTAATGCAACACATCCTGTAAATACAAACTCAGCACAAACACAGTACCGTAATAGGCACAGTTCAGCATCATGCCCAGTAACACCAGTACATTAAAATTGGAGTTGGAGAACAAATCGAGCGGTAATATCGGTGCTACGGCACGCTTCTCAATCCAAAGAAATAGCAGCAACATAACACCGCTGAAGATCAGTCCGCCAAATATCCATGGGTTATTAAAACCCAGGTGGTGCCATTCAATTATAGAAGCAATCAGCGCAGTAATAGTCAGCATCCAGGTAAACTGGCCGGGGATATCGAAACCTTTGTCTGGATGCTTTTCGCTTTCGTTTAGTTTAATGCTCAGCAATAAACCCAGCAGGCAAAGCGGGATGTTTACAAAAAATATCATGCGCCAGTTACTCACATGCATGAGCAGGCCCCCTAAAATTGGCCCGGCGGCAATGGATACTCCACCGGCTGCAGTCCACATGGCAACGGCGCGGCCACGCTGGGCTTTATCATGTTCGAAATTTTGATTGAGGATGGATAAGGAACTCGGGATCATGATGGCAGCACCTATCCCCTGTAACACGCGGAAGCCAATGAGGCTTGGTGCATTCCAGGCAAAACCGCAACCCACAGAGGCAATACCGAATATCAGTATACCCAGTTGAAACAATCGCTTGGCGCCCAACAGATCGGCCATACCACCAGCAGAAAGCATCAATACAGCAAATGCAATGGTATAGGCATCAACAATCCACTGTAATTCGCTTACATCGGCAGTAAATGATTTAGAGATTTGGGGCAGGGCAATGTTTACAATCGATACATCGAGCTGCGATACCACAAAGGCAAGGCTGGTAGTACCTACTATAAAGCCGAAAGATAATGCTGGCTTGTTAGTCATGTTTTCCACAGGGTTGGTAATGCGGGCAAAAGTAGAGTTTATAAATCCGTACAGCTAACCTATTCGCAATATTGACCTTGTAATGAGATTAAAAAAATGTTAAAAAAAACTCACGATTTAGTCGGCCTCATAGCTAACAAAATTGGTAAATTTGTTCTCTTCTTTTTTTGAACGACAGGGATTAGTTATGCCAGATTTTTCGCACTTACACGTACATACTCAGTTTTCATTGTTAGACGGCGCGGCCGACATTAGCAAGCTTTATAAAAAAGCTGCCGCTGATGGTATGAAGGCTCTGGCCATTACCGACCACGGTAACATGTTTGGTGTGTTTAAATTTGTGGCCGAAGCAGGCAAGCATAACGTTAAACCCATTGTAGGCTGCGAGTTTTACGTGGTTGAAGACCGCCACAAAAAGCAATTTACCAAAGAGAAAAAAGACGTACGCCACCACCAGCTCTTCCTGGCCAAAAACGCCGAAGGATATAGAAACCTAATTAAACTTTGCTCTTACGGTTACATGGAAGGCTTGTACAGCAAGTGGCCGCGTATTGATAAGGAGCTGATTTTAAAACACCACAAAGGCTTAATTGCTACCAGCTGCTGTATTGGTGCATCTGTCCCCCAGGCTATTTTAAAGAAAACTGAAGAAGAGGCAGAAAACGAGTTTAAATGGTGGCTGGATCTGTTTGGCGAGGATTACTACATCGAGCTGCAAAGGCACGAGATCCACGAGCAGCAGATTATTAACGATACCCTGCTTAAATACGCCAAAAAGCATAATGTAAAAGTAATTTGCTCTAACGATTCGCACTATGTGGATCAGCAGGATGCCAATGCACACGATATTTTGCTGTGCGTAAACACCGGCGATATGCAGAGCACCCCTATTGCGACTGACGAGGAAGGAGGCAAAGGCTATCGTTTCGGTTTCCCTAACGACCAGTTTTATTTTAAAACGCAGGCCGAGATGGGCAAGCTGTTTCATGACATTCCCGAATCGTTAGATAACACCAACGAGATTGTGGATAAGGTTGATGTGCTGAAGCTGAAACGCGACATCATGCTGCCCAACTTCCCTATCCCCCCGGAGTTTGCCATACACACCGGCCCCGAAGCGGATGTGATGAACCAGTGGGAGTTTCTGAAAGATATGACCTTCCGCGGCGCAAAAGAGCGCTACAAAGATATTACACCCGATGTTGAAGAGCGGATCAACTTCGAACTCTTCACTATCCGCACCATGGGTTTTGCGGGTTACTTCCTCATCGTGGCCGACTTTATTAAAGCAGGGCGCGACATTGGCGTGTTCATCGGCCCTGGTCGTGGTTCTGCTGCCGGTTCAGTGGTAGCCTATTGTACCGGGATCACCAACATCGACCCAATGAAGTACAACCTCCTGTTCGAGCGTTTCTTAAACCCGGACAGAAAGTCGATGCCCGATATTGATACGGATTTTGATGACGAGGGCCGCCAAAAGGTTATTGACTACGTGGTTGATAAATATGGTAAAAACCAGGTAGCGCAAATTATCACCTACGGCTCCATGGCTGCCCGTACTAGTATCCAGGACGTGGGCAGGGTGTTGGATATGCCGCTCTCTGAGGTTAACTTAATGAAAAAGCTGGTACCCGACACATTGGGCATCACGCTGAAAGCCGCTATTGAACAGGTACCCGAGTTACAGGAAATTTACAAAAGCCCTGATTTGCGCGGTATTGTACTTCGCGAGGCCGAAAAGCTGGAAGGTTCGGTACGTAACACAGGCGTACACGCGGCGGGTATCATTATTGCGCCTGACGACTTAACTAACATTGTTCCGGTTGCTACAGCAAAGGATTCTGACCTGTTGGTTACACAATATGATGGCCGTGTAATTGAGGATGCAGGTGTAATCAAGATGGACTTTTTGGGTCTGAAAACGCTGACCATTATTAAAGGTGCGTTACGGATGATTAAGCTGAACCACGGTGTTGATATTGATATAGATTATATTCCGCTGGACGATCAGCGCACTTTTGAGCTTTACCAGCGTGGCGATACCAACGGTACTTTCCAGTTTGAAAGTGAGGGTATGCAAATGTACCTGCGCGATTTGAAACCCGATAAGTTTGAGGATTTAATTGCCATGAATGCCCTGTACCGACCGGGCCCTATTGAGTACATCCCCAACTTTATTAAGCGTAAGCACGGCCAGGAACCCATTACCTTCGATTTGGCCGACATGGAAGAGTACCTGGGCGAAACTTATGGTATTACCGTGTACCAGGAGCAGGTGATGCTTTTATCGCAAAAGCTGGCAGGCTTTAGTAAAGGTGATGCCGACGTTTTGCGTAAGGCGATGGGTAAAAAACAAATTGAGGTTCTAAACAAAATGGAAGCCCAGTTTATGGATGGCGCTGTTGCCAAAGGCCACGCCAAAGATAAACTGACCAAAGTTTGGACCGACTGGAAAGCATTTGCCCAGTACGCGTTCAACAAATCGCACTCTACATGTTATGCATTTGTTGCGTACCAGACAGCCTATTTAAAAGCCCACTACCCTGCCGAGTATATGTCGGCGGTATTGAATAACCAGAATAACATTGAGAAGATCACCTTCTTTATGGACGAGTGCCGCCGCATGGGTATCATGGTGTTAGGGCCGGATATCAACGAGTCGGACATGGCATTTACGCCGAACAAAAAGGGTGAAATCCGCTTTGGTTTCTCAGGCATTAAAGGCGTAGGTGATAAAGCCATTGAAAGTATTATTGAAGAGCGCAATGAAAAAGGGCCGTATGTATCCATTTACGACTTCGCCAAACGATCAAATGGCCGAAACGTCAATAAAAAATCGTACGAAAACCTGGTTTACAGCGGGGCATTCGATGGCTTTAACTTGAAACGCGCTCAGTTTTTCGCTAAAACAGAGAACGGCCTGTTAACCGGCATCGAGCGGATGATCAAATTCTCCAACGATTATCAGAACACCCAAAACAGTTCGCAATCATCATTATTTGGCGGCTCTGTAGCCTCTTACATTCCTGAACCTCCTATGCCGGAGTGCGAAGAATGGCCGTTGATTGAAAAGCTGAAATACGAGAAAGATGTGATCGGTATCTATCTGACTGGTCACCCGCTGGATAACTATAAACTGGAATTACAGCGTTTCTGCAACAGTAATGTTCAGGATTTGAAACTGATGGTAAAGGCCCGCTCTGGTGAGGGTGGCGACGATATTCAACAAGCCTTTGCCGACCTCCGCAAAAAAGGCGAACTAAGCATTGGCGGGCTGATGGGTAACGTACAGCACCGTATGACCAAGACCGGCAAACCATTCGGCACCTTTGTGCTGGAAGATTATAACGAGTCGTACGAGTTTGCTTTGTTTGGCGATGATTATATCAAGTTCCGCAACCTGATGTCGGAGGGTTACTTTGTACATATTAAGGGTAACATTGAAGAAAAATTCCGCCAGAAAGATAACTGGGATTTGCGAATCGCAACCATTTCCCTGCTTTCGGAAATGCGCGATAAGTTTACCAAATCGCTTACCGTACACATCGATCTGCATAACCTTAACCAGCAATTACTGCAAGGCCTGCAACAAGCGGTTGATACCAATACCGAAAAGTATCCGTCTAAAAATTGCACACTCAAATTTTTAGTGAGGGATGACGAAGGATATAATATCCAGATGCCATCCAAATCAATCAAAGTAAACCCGAGCGATGATCTGTTAGAAGAGATCATGGCGTTAACTCATGTAGCACCAGTACTCGCGTAATCATTTCTATATCCTATTAAAAATAGCGCTTATCACCACAAATGATAAGCGCTATTTTTTTACCTTTTCTTAAAACGGCAGCACCATCCTGTTAACCCAAAAGAAAAGCCACCCTTTCGAAGTATAAATATTTATTAATAAGTAATTTAAGGCAAATATTTGCCGGTTTTGTTACTCAAGTTTTACACACATAGCAATACAGGATGCTTAATTTTAGGCACATTATAAACCATCCTGATATTTATGTTCCGCTCCTACCGTTTTAAAGGGTTTACGATCCTTTTTTTAAGCCTTTTTTTTACATTTTCTTCCGAAGCCAAAAACAAAGATTTAGACAGCCTCAAGAAGATCAAGAACCTGGATTCGGCCATGTTTTATGCTGATCAGCTAATAGCCAAAGCCCAAAAGAACCATGATCAGTTACAGCAAGCCCGCATCATTTACTTACAATCTAAAATTGCTTATAAACAAGGCAAAATAGCAAATGCATTAACTTACGCACAGCACGCCTTAAAGCTCACCAACCCTACAGACTCCAACACCTACGCTAATTCATCAACCATGATTGCCTATATGCTGAGCAAGCAAGGCAAAGATATAGAAGCCCTAAAAGTGGCCTTCAAAATTTTGAACGAGACAGAACAGCACGGATGGAAAAGATTAACAGTATTAAGCCAGGCTTGTATTGCCGATATATACCGCAACATGCACGATATTAAACAGGCATTGCCTTATGCAACTAAAGCAGCCGATGGTGCAATTGCGGTAAAAGATTCGTCATTGTATCTATTCAGCCTAAGTACTTTGTCTAACCTGTATTCAGACAAAACCATACGTACACCGGCCAATATGGTTAAGGCTATAAAATACATGGAGATTATTTTAAACCCACCGCTTGAGCACCTGCTTACTTCATTTGATAAGGCGCGTTACCTGAGTAACCTGGGCCGCCTATACGTTACGGTGGATGATAAACGTGACGAAGATGTATTGCGCCAATCACTTGCAATTTCCCAAAAAGAAAACTTTCCCTTGTTAGAAAAACCTGCACTCATTGAACTGCAAACGTTGTACGTACATCAGAAGCGCTACAAAGAGGCTATAGCTTACGGCGAAAAGGCTTTGGTGGTAGATTCGGCAGAGAGTGGTATCAATCAGCTCAATAACATTTACAATCATTTAAGCGAAGCTTATGAAGGCCTAAACAATTACAAACTGGCCTATCAGTATTACCGAAAAGCGACTATTTTAAACGACAGTATAACCTCTATCGAAAAAACAAAAAACGCTGCCGAGCTTGATAGAAAATACAATGCTGATAAACGTTTACTAATAGCCGGTGCCCAAACCAAATTATTTCAGCAACAACGTAACTATCTTATACTGCTTGCCCTGTTTATTGCCGTGGCTTTGGTTGCTACTTATTACTGGCTGGTTTCGAAACGAAAACGTGAAGCTGCCTTTATGATTAAAGAACGCGAACAACTCGAAAAACTGGACGAACTTAAAACCCGGTTCTTTGCCAATATAAGCCACGAGCTGCGTACGCCCTTAACTTTAATTATGGGGCCAGCCAGCCAGCTTTTGGAGCAAGATGTTAATGATAAAGTTGAAGAGAAACGTTACCTGCAAACCATCCTCCGTAACGGCAATAAACTTTTAAACCTGTTGAATGAACTGCTTGATTTAGGCAAACTCGAAGCCGGCAAACTACAGCTAAAATTAAAACCCGTTGCCTTAGCCTCTTTTATTAAAATACAACATGAGGGTTTTGCCTCTGCAGCAATTTACAAACAACTCAATTATGAACTGATTAGTGACATTGACGAAAGTTTATTTACAAATCTGGACCAGGAGAAATTTGAAAAGATAAGCAACAACCTTATTGGCAATGCTGTGAAATTTACGCCGTCAGGCGGCTCAATTAAAGTGACGGTAACAACCAATAACAATGCATTTATTTTCAGCGTAGCTAACACAGGTGATGGCATCCATCCCGACGATATGGCAAACATATTCGACCGATACTACCAGGGGCATAGTGAAGAACAACAAATACAGGGCGGCACCGGCATAGGCCTGGCAATAGTGCGCGAGTTTACAGAGTTAATGAATGGCAGTATTACCATTGATAATCATTGGAAAGAAGGTGTGACATTTAAAGTCACCATTCCGCTTGTTAAGCCGGGGATACAAATAGTTGCAACCCCTCCCGTTGTGATTGCGGGCGATGCAGTTTATACCCATCCTGTAACCACCGGCGATAAAACATTGGTGATGGTTGTGGAAGATAATCATGAAATGGCCGCTTACATTGCCGGCATTTTATCCTCTGCACATACCCTGATAATTGCCAATAATGGGTTACAGGCGCTTGATATGCTTAATGGCATGCAACAGTTGCCCAAGCTTATTATTTCAGACGTAATGATGCCCGAAATGGATGGCTTTACGCTTTTAGAGAACTTAAAGCAAAATGATACATATTGTACCATCCCGGTAATTATGCTTACGGCATTAACAGACCATCAGCATAAACTTAAAGCACTGCACATCGGTGTGGACGATTATTTAACCAAACCATTTTTTAAAGACGAGTTAATGGCCCGTGCAACAAACCTTATCCAAAACGCAGCTGCCCGGTTCGAAGCCACCGGCCCAAATACAGATGAATTGTTACCAGGAGGAACCGAGATAATTGCAGATGAAACCGGAACGCTGCATGTTTCACCAACCGATCTCCGTTGGCTTTCTGAATTGGAAACCGAAGTTAGAAAACACATCGGCAAAACAGACCTTAACCTGTACATGCTCAGCGATGCTGTTGCCATTAGCGAGCGTCAGTTGTTCCGGCGGATAAAAGCAATTACCGGGCTTACGCCAAATAAATATATCCGCACCATCAGGTTGCAAATTGCCCGCGAAGCTATCGAAAGCGGCAGGTACCGTACCCTTGCAGAGATCTCGTATGCGGCAGGCTTTGATACACCGGCATACTTCAGTAAATTATTTAAAGAACATTACGGCCGCGAGGTTGGCGAACTACTATAAAAAGCTTAGAAAAACATACAGAGAACCGTCATCGAGCGGTTTTTTTATGACTAAAATCGCCATTTAAGCCCTATTTGGCAGCTTTATCAATATCAATGTCAGTTTTGTTATGGGCAAATGACGGACTTTTGTTTGCAGAAATTAGCGCAGCAATTATGCAGTACTGCTTTCTTACTCAACCAAACTACATCTAATTGAACATCCTATCATGAACCAGGAACTAACCGGCACTTTAGTAATGGTGCATCCCGATTTAAAGGGAGACCCCATTTGCAAACAAGGTAATGTTGGCACCATTGTAACCGAAAGCATCGAGAACGATTATGTATGTGTAAGCTTTAGAACAGGCGAGCAGGGTTATTACACACACGATGTATTGCTTACATTAAAAAAGCCTGCTACTATTTATGCCGAGATATTAAAGAATGCTACCCTCCTGCCTTCGGCTGATTTCAAACAACTTTTAAGAATAAGCTTGCTTGTAGAGTCGGACGAATGCAAGGACAAACGGGCTGCGATGGAACTTGCCATCAGCAATGAAATGATACGTAAATATATTATGCTACCGCTTAAACAGCGCATCAAAATCAAGCAAAACACTCTCCTATACCAATAATAAATCACACTACCGATTTTGTGTCTGGTTGCAGGGCTCTTGATAAACGCTCCAGCCTGCGTAAACCTTCCCTCAACCAGGCGTTCGGTATCCTTGTAATTGGTAACAGTTGCACTTATTTAATACCATACTTACTTTATCAGCACAGTTAAATGGACACTGCAATAACCCAACATCAATCTGTTAATAACCCTTCCATAAACAAAGCAGTATGCACCCGTTGCGATGAACTCGACCTGGAATGTATTAAACCCGGCCGTATAACTAAGAAGCTATTATTAAAATTATCGCCAAAGCATTTTGCCCCTATTAATTGCCTTAGGCGGCAAATTATGTTAACGCTGCTATTTACAGCATTTCCACTTTGCGGTATATGCATTACAGACTTAACTTTTATTTTAATCACTCCGGCTTATGTTATACCCATTCTGCACATCATCATCTGCGCGTTTTTGTTATCGGTTATCATCTGCTCATATCTAATATTGCTACTCCATTCTATACCCAGGTCAGCTGCATCCAGATACCTCATGTCGGAATCAGAAACCAGGCCGGTAAACCGTTAATTCTAATACAGCATTATTATTTTTTTGATTTAAAAGGCGGCTTTTTATTTGAAGTAAAATCTAATATTCAACAATATGATTTTACCTTTGCAGCTTTAAACCCTCTATGGCTGTAGTTGACGTTCATCCTTCGGTAAAAGCAATACGTACCACACAAATTGGTATAGCCATTAGTATCATACTGGTTTTCCTGAAAGCCATCTCGGGCCACCTCGGCCATTCTTATGCCTTAATTGCCGATGCTACAGAGACAGGTGCCGACGTTTTTAGCTCTACCCTGCTTTGGATTGGCTTAAGAATTGCCACCAAACCGGCAGATTCTGAACACCCATACGGACATGGTAAGGCAGAGCCTATTGCTTCGATCATTATCTCTTTCTTTTTAATGGGTGCCTCTGTATGGATAGGCTGGCATGCATTAGAGTTGGCTATGGTACCCCATGAGATGCCCAAAAAGTTCACATTATATGTGCTTTTGGTGGTGATGATCATCAAAGAATCAATGTTTAGATATGTGCTGAAGGTAGGTAAGCAAATTGACAGCAGCGCTGTTAAAGCTGATGCTTATCACCACCGCAGTGACGCCATTACCTCTGTAGCAGCTTTTATCGGTATTGCCATTGCGTTATACATGGGTAAAGGTTACGAAGGTGCTGATGATTGGGCAGCACTACTTGCATCAGGACTGATTTTCTATAATGCCATTCAACTGTTACGCCCGGGTCTGGACGAAATTATGGACGCAGCGCCATCTGCCGAAATTGTAGAACAGATCCGCACTTTAGCAGCCGAAGTAAGCGAAGTTAAGCTGATTGAAAAGTGCTACGTACGCAAAATGGGATTCGACTATTTTGTTGATCTCCACATCGAACTTGATCCTGATCTTACTGTTGCCGAAGGCCATCGCATTGCCCACGTAGTTAAAGATAAACTCATTGGCAGCGGGTTAAGCATTAAGGATGTGCTGATCCACATTGAGCCTTTTGAGATCCGTTAAATTTCATTCCTGAGGTGTAATTATTCTTACGCCATGTTCCCCTGCTATTACCGCTTTGTGCGCCATTTTGTAGAACAATGAATGATCGACAATACCCGGCATCATTTTGATATAGCTGTTTAGCTCTGCCAGTTCTGGTAGTTCCATAAACTTCATATCGGCAAGCAGGTTTCCGTTATCAGACATTACCACACCGTCTTTACCTTTGCCCATTCGCAGTTCAATTTTGGCCGATGGAAAATCTGCCTGTAAGCGCGTTAACACGGCAGACTGTGCCTCTGGCAAGATCTCGATCACAACCGGGTACGTATAATCAAGCTCGGGCACAACCTTGCTCTCATCCCCTATCAATATAAAATGGTGTGCGATGGAGGCCAGTATCTTTTCGCTGGTATGGATACCGCCTCCGCTTTTCAGGGCATTTAATTCGGCGTCCAACTGGTCGCAGCCATCAAAATAAACATCGAGGCTGGATGTTTGCCAGGCCATTTTAACATTTAACCCCTTTTGATGCAGGTACTGCCTTGTTTGAAATGAGGAAGAGACAAACGTTAACGAATGCGTTAACTCATGAGGTTCTGCAATCATATTAACCAAATAGGTAACCGTAGTACCAGCCCCCAATCCTATGGTTTGTTGCGGTTTTAAAAATTGCAGGCAAGCCTTTGCTGCTTCTAATCTGTAATCCATTTCAAAAAAAATTAAACGGCAAAATAATCGATGAGTAATGCGCCGGTGATGATCAATAATCCAAAAAATTCGCGTGTTTTTTCAATATATGGTTTCTCTGCCTGCATAGTTTCAACAATACCGGGCCGCTTGTACACTACAATCCAGTCGCGCACGCCATCCTTCGTAAAAAACAAAATAACGGCGTAGATGAGGTAAAAAGTACAAAGGCTCAAATAAACCAGGGGATAATAGAGCTTAAACACCACCAAGCCACAGCAAATAGCCACGGCCATATAAATGCTTACCCAAAGCCATGCATCGTTATCATTGAGGTTAACGTAAGCAAAGGCAAGGAAAGCCAGACAGAAAACTATATTCAGGATAATCAGCAACATAAAAAGGCAGCAAATTTGCTGCCTAATATACTTAAATGAGTTTTATGCGGGTGGATTAAAACGACTCACCAATGTTAAATATAATTGCACTGTAACCCTTGCTAAAGCCATAATCCATGCCGATATTGGTATTAGACCCCTTGTTAAATTTAACACGTAAACCGGTACCGGCCGCAGGGTGCCACGAGGTGAACAAATTATCAGATCCGCTTACTGTAGTTGCATTGGCAAACACTACAAAACCTAACAAACCATTGCGGGTAATATCGCGCCTGTACTCACTTTCTAAATAAAATAACGACCGGCCACGGTAACGGTTCTGCTCTATGCCTTCGCCCGAACGGTTATATGGATCCCAGCCAATGCTTGGCAGGTTGAGATAGGGCGCATGGCTGCCCAAAACACTCCAGAAATAACTCCAGAACGCCAAAGTATTTTGCTGGGTTGGCCTTGTTGGGTTCATGGATAAGTACTTTCTGAAATCAATGTATATCGAATGCCAGTTCTCATTGCTGCCCATAAAGGTTGGGTTAACACGATAAACTATATTAGCGTAAGCACCCGGCAATGGGTTAAGTGAGTTGTTGCGGGTATCGTAAAGTAAATTAAACGACAAACCAGACGAGAATGAACTGTTACTTGTGCCATATTTATACCCGGTAAATTGCTGTGTGGTAGTGGCCGGGTCATCGGCTTTTATATTAAAGTAATAATCGAGATCGTACCCAATACCGGCAAATAAGTAAGGTTTAATCTGTTTAAGCGCAGCCTGGTAAAAGCGGATATAATTATAATCGAGCAATACTTTCTGATCATTATTGTTGGTGCTTCCCAGCCCCCAGGTATATTGCGGGTATACCAGGAAACGCATATCGCCCTGTATCAGCCATTTGTTATCTGCCAACCAAATATTTGACCGCAGCGGTAAGCCAAACCGGCTGCCCAAATTCCAGTAAGGTGCAAAGTTAACACTGGATAGGTAAGTTGTTTTACGGGGGCCCAGGTAAAAACCTGCAGTAGTGCTGGTTACCAAAGCCTTACCACCACCACCGGGAACATTGCTACTGGTGGGTAAAATAGAAAAGTATAATTTTTTACCTTCTTCCTGCTTTACAGTACTTGGGTGAATATGAAATACCTTTTTGCCAATATCTATCAAATCCACCTGATCGGCAGTATCTTTAGGTGCCGTTTTTTGAGGTAAAACACCCGATGCGTCCTGTGCAAACAACGAGGCCGGGAATAAGCAAAGTATAAACAGTAATCGTTTTAACATTATAGTTGTAAAGTTTATTTTGATATAGCCTTTATAAAAAATATTCCATCCTTTTTACAGGCCGCAACCTGTTTAAATTCCCGCAACATTAATTTAATATAAACCGCTCGTCATAAGTACTTTAATTTTCACTTTTTGTTTGTCCGCATAGCAACATTTTAGTTTAAAAAACTACAAAACAGTTACTTATATAATAAATGTTTGTTTTATAACCAGCCTGTTATTCAGAAAATCTTCAGGATTGACCCTTTAATTTGCAAGCCTGTGCCAACGGTTAAGCAGCACTACTTATTGTAAGGCCATTGTAATTTACTTGCAAACTCATTGAAAATTAGTTTTTTTTTAATCGATTTGCACTCTTAATTAATTTTCATTAAACCCCGAATGAATAAACTCTCCGAAAATAATGCAGCTAAATACACTGTTTATTTAATTGTAATTACCTTCATCTGCCGTGTATTAATTGCTGCTTATACCGGTTTAGGCGTGGGCGAATCCTATTACTTCAGAGGAGCCCTAAACCTTAACCTCAGTTACTTTGATCAGCCGCCTTTGTTTTTCTGGCTGGGTGCTTTAAGTACCAAAATATTTGGTTTAAACGCACTGGGCTTACGCCTTCCATCTGTATTGATGTTTGCAGGGATGACCTGGTTAACCTTCCTGATCACGCGTTTATTGTTCAATGCCAAATCTGCATTTTATGCGGCTTTACTACTTAATTTAAGCGCCGTTTTTACTATGCCGGTAGCCTGCTGGTTTCAACCCGATGCTGCGCTGATGTTCTTTTGGTTACTTAGCACCTATATCATCGTAAAACTGTTATTTACATATAACAACGGAGCTGATTTTAGCCGCCACAGCAGTAAAATATATAGCTTATGGCTACTTACAGGCCTAAGCATGGGGCTCGATATTTTAAGCAAGTACCATGTGTTGTTTTTATTTGCGGGCGTGTTTCTGTTTATCGCAACCAATAAAAATCAGCGCCATTGGCTAAGGCACCCGGGGCCGTACCTTGCGGTAATATTATCGCTTGTTATTGCCTTCCCTGTTATCTGGTGGAACTATCAGAATCACTGGGTATCCTTTGTTTTCCAGGGGGCACGTGCAGGTTCGGCGGGTAAATTTAAGCTGCATTTCGATTGGTTTTTCCGCAGTATAGCCGGGCAGGCTGTGTGGTTATTACCCTGGATCTGGTTGCCGTTGGTTATCCAATTGGTAAAAAGCTACAAACTAAGAATTACTTCACAAGCCTACAGCTTCATATTCTGGACATCGGTATTGCCTCTTATATTTTTCACCATAGTAACGCTCTGGAGCGATTTGCAATATCATTTCCACTGGCAGGCGCCGGGTTATATGATGCTGTTTATCCCATTGGGCTATGCGGTTGATCAGAGCATTAGTAACGTAAACAGCAAGTCGTACCGGCTTACCAAACGGTGGATCAACTTCTCCATTTACTTTACCATCATTGTGGTGGGCGTGGCCAATTTGCACATGGCTACCGGTTTCTGGCAATCTTACGGCCCCAAATGGGTGGTACAGTTAGGCGGAGGTAAATGGGACCCAACTATGCAGGGTGTTGATTATAACGACCTGCGCGACCGCTACCAGAAAGAAGGCTGGCTCAATAATAAAAAGATTTTTACCGGTAGTACCCGCTGGTGGCTTACCGGTAAAATAGACTGGGCATTACGCGGCCAGAAACCAATTGTTGTGTTTGATGAAGATCCACGAAACCTGGCTTTTTTGGTTGACCCCAAGACTTTAATTGGTGAAGATGCCATCATCATAGGGCAGGATCACCAGGCCAGTATCGATCCCAATATTAAACCGTTTTTTGATAGTGTAACCCAACTGCCCGATATTATTATCAGGAGACATGGTATTGAAGAAATGCACCTGCAGGTTTATTACTGTAAAAACTTCCATGTGAGTAAAGCCCCTCACGATGAATTCCCTGTTTACAGGCAGTTAACCGGACGGCCTCCATTCGGCAAATAATATTTAATAAAAAAGCCCCGGTATACCGGGGCTTTTTTATTATCCAAATCAAAATAGCTTATTGTACCGGCTCGGCAACATTGCCTCCTCTACCGGTGGTGTTAAACGCACGGAACCTGAGCAACTTACCATCGCCTGCAACAGGCTCTTTGTAAAGTTTACTTTTGGCATTAGGCTCTTTGCCATCCGTAGTGTACCTGATGGTAAGGCCCGGAAACTGCACGTTAGCCACATACTTTCCATCCTGTAAAATCACACCCGGTTTTGGCAGGCGGTAATCGTAGCCGCCGTGGTAGTTATCCAAACGTACCAACTCCCTTTTTCCTACTACACTCAGGAAGTTTGACCATGCTTGCTGATACAACTCCCTGCTTTGCGTAGTATCGCGTACAGTTGCCCACTCTGGGTCTTTAGCCCAGGCTCGTTCAGCCAAACCTAATAACGATGGGAAAATCATGTACTCCATACGCTGTGCATCGTGGATATTTTCGCCCCAAAGTGCACCTTGCAAACCGGCAATATTGGTTTTACCATAATCGGTTAAACGTTGCTTACCGATGAAGATAGCTTTGTTGATCGGCAACCCGTTTTTATCTACCGTAGTGTTCTTAAAATAGTCGTAAGGGATAAAAGAGAAAGGTTTATCAATATCCACAAAAGCGCCCCAGTAATAACCCGGCTCATCAAATGATTTGTAATGCGCCATATCAAAATAAAGGTGTGTTACCGAGGTTAAAATCACTTTGTAACCACCGTTGGCCAGCTTATAAGCCAAGTCTTCCTGTCCGCCGCCTATCGAGTTATTCCAAACTTCTGTTTGCAGGTGTTCTGGTTCAAAATCAGGGTTAGGTACATAAGTTGGTACGCCATCGATATTGGTTTTACGCAACCCCATCTCTTCCCAACCCGATAGATACAAACCTTTACCCTTAAGCATCGTGTTTAGGTTTCCGTAAAAATAATACCACAGGTCGCCTGTATTTTTAATCTCAGGGTGGCGGGTTTGCAGGATTGAATAAGCCGGAGATTTTTCCCACACGTGTGCAGGCACTTCATCGCCACCAAAATTGATGGTTTTTAACGGCGCACCGGCTTCTTTATACAGGCCGATGATGTCATTAATAACGGTTTCGAAAAAGTTATAGGTTGATGGCAGCGAAACATCGATCACATTGTCTTTCCAGTACTGTACCGATTGGTAAACCGATTGATCGTTCAAATCGCGTAGCAAATATTGCTCGGCCTCGGCCTTTTTGCCTTCGCCCATTAAACGATAGTAACGAGCGTCCATAGCCTTCACAGCAGAACGTGCATGACCGGGGGTTTCAATCTCGGGGATCACGGCAATATGGCGTTCGTTGGCGTATTTTAAAATTTCGATATAATCGGCACGGGTGTAAAAGCCGCTGCCTGCCAGCTTACCGGTATCGGGGCCCGAGCCATGTGATGGTGGCAGGTGATTTTTGCTATCTAAAGTATGGCCGCGTTGTGAGCCAACCTCGGTCAATTCGGGTAATGATGGCAAAGCTAAACGCCAGCCTTCATCATCCGTTAAGTGAAAATGGAAGGTATTTAATTTATAAAGCGCCATGGCATCAAGCAGTTTTAACACCTGTGCTTTGGTTTGGAAATTACGACCTACATCCAGTAAAAACGAGCGGTAGCCGAAGCGCGGCTCATCTTTAACTTCAACACAATTTACCGCAATTGATTTTGATTTAACGACCCATGCCGATGGCGCAATCAGTGTTTTTAAAGATTGGATACCGTAAAAAATCCCCGCCGGTTTGGTGGCGCTGATTACAATTCCCTGTGGTTTAATACTCAGTGTGTAAGCTTCATCTTTAAACCCGGCAACCAATTTTAAGCTGATATTTTTGACTGATGAAGCATTACTTGTTTTGACACCTAAACCCAACAATTCGGATGAAAGATAGGTAGCTTCGTTTTTAAATGCCGCATCGGCAACAATGCCGGTCTTATCATCTATGATGAACGAACCCGCTCCTGCAGTATACTCAACCGGGGTTGGGAAAACTTTGGTAAGCTGGCTTTCGGGCACATCCTGTATCGTTTTGTTTTGTTGATAAATTACTTCCGGCGTATACAAACCTGCATAAGTTGGCTTAAACGGTTTAATGGTAAACTTGCCGGTGGCATAACCTTTAGCCGGTTGTGCATCCCAAACGAGGTAAAAACCTTCGGGCGAATCTGACAAATTAACCACAGGTTCCCTGCCTATAAATTCAATGCGGGTGCTATCGCCGGGCTTAATTCCTTTAAAATTTCCGTTGAGTGTAAGGGTGAATAAATCGCCGTTTACAATTTCAATTTTAGCATTGCCGCTTACTGCATCTACCCCAATTTCGCGGGCCGAGTTAAAGTAAAATTTCCAGCCCGAAGCCGGCAATGCAGTATGCCCATTATTGGTAATAACCAATGCCTGCAGTGATAACTGCTTATTATTTTGATAATCGTTCTGCAGAGTTTCCCAACTGATCGACAGATCGCGGGCATTAAATTCTGGTTTGGCCGTTTGTGCCTGCGCAGCAAAAAAAGCGATTGAAAAAATAGCTGTCAAAAAGTAACGCATCGGGTAATTGGTTTTTCTTTAAAAATTGAAACTAATGTACAATTTTTAAAATGTTTATACCACTTTGTAAAAAAATTTAAAAAGAATTTTGAGTCAGATAATTTGCTGACAACGGGCTAAGTGTACCCCAAACACCCATTTTTTGCCTTAGGGTTAATGCATTTTTGAACTATTTTCTAAATAAGTATAAAGTTTATTTAACAAGATAACAGCAAGATAACCAATATTTTAAACAACTACAGGGAGTAATACAGAACGCGGAATAACAGTTTGTTAAAAGTTTTTCTGCAACCAAACTCAATTGCCCCCGTATAACGCCGTAGATTTTTGAAGAAAAATCAAATATTAAACAAATATATTTTCCTGGTACTAAAAAAAGTTGCATGCTTCAACCCGTGCAGCCTTTGAAAAACCTTATAACAGCAATTAAATGGATAAAAATTTTACAAAAATCCTATTCTTTTTACTGTTTATACTACTCGCCTCCACTCGTTCTTTTTCTCAAACTATCTCTACCGGAACCATTGACCCCGGCCCTTACGGGCAAGGCTCTACCATCGCCGTTCCGATCAGTGTAAACGATGCGTCAGGTTGTATTGCCCTCGGCAATACCTACACCCTGTATTTGTCAGATGCCTCTGGTAATTTTTCACCCGGCGCCGTAATCGGAACTTATTCAGGCATTTACACCCCCTTTATCAACGGCTTAATTCCCGCCAATGCACCGGCCGGCACCGGGTATAAAGTAAAAGTTACGGCCAGTTCACCTTCTGCAAGCGTTAGCGTAGCATCTGCTCCCTTTACCATTAACGCAGCTCCCGGGGTAAAACCTTCCGTTTCGTCAACACAACTCATTGGAGCTAACCCAGAAGTATTTGGTACGTGTGACCCAATTTATGATCCGGCAAATCCTACTTTCAACACTGTTTACCCACTTACTAATAATTCAGCAGCAGGTACAACCACTACTATTAGTATTTACGATGAATTAAACCGGACTGCCACAAATGCAAATATTTCTATTACTAATCCGGGGGATAAAGACACATTTAAACCCACCACTTTCTCCAACTTTACAGCCACTGTAAGAACAGTTAGTAATGGTATTATTGGAACATACGATTACCAGATCGTGAATAACCAAAGCGTTACAAACTTCGGGGCTGCCGGCAGCAGTTCTGTTTGCCTTCTTGGCGGAACTGGTATTTTAAAATATCACATTAATATCCCCGCAACCTCCGCAGGTATCGAGCTTAACTATCCCGGCGATGTTTATGTAGTTAACTGGGGCGATGGCTCAAGTACAACATTTACCTTTTGTGAGTTAAAAGCAAGCGATGGTTTTATACAACACGAATTTAAGTTGCCATCATGTACGGCAACGGGCAATGGGGTTGCCAACTCGTTTTATGTACAAAGCCAAACCATGGGCCAGTATTGCGGTGCAAAAACTGCACCTTCTGGTGTATCATCCAAAGTATTAATTGTACCTACAACCAGCTTTACCGGCCCAAGTGTTGCTTGCGTGGGCAGCACAGTTACACTTTTCAATACTTCACAGCCCGGTCCCGACCCTAACAGTACCAAAACCACTTGCGACAATAACCCGGGCCAGTTGTACGATTGGTATGTAGATAACGTGTTGGTTGGGCCAAATTATACACTTAATCAGCCATTTAAGCTACCCGTTTATACAACTCCCGGCCCTCACCATATTGTGCTGCACACACAGCCCATCAGCGGAGCCTGCCCTGCAACAGACTTCCCGATGGATATCTGTTTTGAAAACCCGCCTCAGCCGGCTTTTTCAATTACCCCAAGGGTGTGCGCATCTGCAACATCAGCTGTAATACCCGCCAATACATCAATTATTGACCCAACCTGCAGTGCCTACTCAACACATCAATATATCTGGAAAGTAAACGGCCCGGCAGCAGTTGGTTATACAGGTGGCACTGATGCTAACAGCCAGGTTCCTCAATTCTTATTCAGTACAGCAGGTACATACACGGTGCAGCTGAACATTAACACAAGTGGTTGCGGCGAAATTCCAGGACCAATCCAAACTGTAATTGTCGACGCTTTACCGGTTGCCAAACTTTCGGCAGATGCTGTATTTTGCGGTGCGCCACAAAGCCTGAAGTTCAACGCAACAACAACTTCAAAAACATACACCATACTATCAGGCTCTACAACAACAACCCCAACTACTTACCTCTGGGAAGTAACAGGTGGGGCTTATCAATTTGTTGGTGGCACTAACGCCAATAGCCAGTATCCGCAAATCAAATTTACAGAGGATAAAACCTATACGGTAAAGGTTACACATACAAATTCGTGTTCGCCCCCTGCTACAGATTCGCAGCAAATAACCATCCAGGAAGCGCCTGTACCAGTGCCGGGCAGCTACCCGCCTATTTGTTCAGATGGCAAGGTAACATTAGCAGGTTCGGTAAACGGTATCTATACGGGTTATACATGGGTAGGTGCGGGTACGTTTTCAGACAAAAACTCTTTTACTTCCACATATACACCCACCGCTGCAGAAATAAGTGCGGGAACGGCCACTATAGGATTACAAGCAACTTCATCATTACCGGCACCCTGTAATTCAGTACTGGTTAATACTACTATTACTATTAACCCTGTTGTTCGTGTAAACAGTCCGTTAGCGGTGGGCATCTGTTCGGGCACAAATATCGGCTACACCATTACTGCCGATCACAACCCTGCTACTTTCACCTGGTCGGCTTCTGTAAGCTCGGGTAACCCAACAGGCTTTACGTCAGCGGGTAGTGGCAACAGTATTAATGATGTGCTTATCAACTCAACCACCGGCAGCGCAAATCCTGTTGATGAAACGGTAACCTATCATATTACCCCTACTTATAACAATAATGGTTGCCCCGGCCCTATAGCTGATGTGGCTGTTACAGTACACCCCTTACCTACCATGTCGGCAGCACCTGCCACCAGCCCAATTTGTACCGGTAAGCCTGCTAATATTACATTTCAATCAAACATTGCTAATACTACTTACAGCTGGAGAACAGACCCCGTAACCGGTGTTACAGGTAACGTAGACCAACCCACCTTTATATCCGGCACAAATGGCATACAGGATGTTTTGGTAAATAGCACGCTTACTACACAAACCGTTACCTACCATGTTACACCGCGCAACGGAAGTTGTGACGGGGCAACTATAGACGTACACGTAGTTGTAGGCCCCGCCATTATAGCAGACGCAGGAAGTGACGATGAAATTTGCGGTGTAACATCGTATACATTGCATGGCAACACCCCTGTAGTAGGTACCGGTCATTGGCAGATCATACAGGGCCCTACCGATGCATTTATTGAAACTCCTGATAACCCCACCACATTAGTCAGCAATTTAAGGTTTGATCAGACTTATAAATTCGAATGGACCGTTACTGCTCCATCTGGAGTATGTTCTAATTTTAGTGATGTAACCATCCAGGTGGATGCGCTAACCGACCCGGGAAATACAAGTACCGGCGATCCTACCACCGTTTGTGCGGGTTCGGCTACAGGTACGGGTACAATAACACTTGGGCCACATACAGGCGCTATACTTGGCTGGGAATACTCAACTGATGGTAATAACTATTATCCGCTCCCGGCAAATACTACCAAATTTCAAACTTTTGGCCCGTTAACAGCAGGTACCTGGTGGTATCGTGCAATCGTTAAAAATGGTTTGCATTGCGATGTTTTAAAATCGGGAGCTACGCAAATTACGGCTATACCGCAGCCAACCATTCCTGATGCGGGTCCCGAGGAACGTATTTGTAATAAAACAGATTATAACTTACATGGTAATACCCCAATATCGGGTATCGGTACATGGACAGCGTCATTACCAGGTATTACCTTTGATAACCCCAATGACCCGCAAACCACAGCCCATCACCTGGTAGCCAGCAATACACCTATTGTGTTTACATGGAGTATCCAAACAGCTGCACCTTGCTCTGTACCACCAAGCCAGGTAACTATTCATGATGATCTACCGGCGGTTGCTGGCACGCTTGCCTCACCTATTACCACGGTTTGCGCCGGCGATGCAACGCAGCGAACCATTACCCTTACCGGCAATCAGGGCAATGTGGTTAACTGGGAATATTCAATCAATGGAACTGATTATACACCACTGTCAACACCAAATACAGGTGTTACGCAACCATTTAGCAATTTAACAACCAGCACCTTATACCGTGCCATTGTTAAAAACGGGGATGCCTGTGATGTGGCAGTAACAGATCCTATACTGATAACAGTGGTAGACCCACCATCAGTTGCTGTTGCAGGTAACCCCGATCATACCTGCACCGGCTCTTATCAATTGCATGGTAATACACCTGCAGTGGGTACCGGTACATGGCTACCTGTAGCAGGTATTAGTTTTGATGACCCTACCGACCCAACTACCACTGCTCATGGATTAGTAGCAGGCCCTAACGGTACCGACTATACTTTTACATGGCAGATCAGCACGACATCAACTTGCGAGCCTTCATCTGACCAGGTAACCATTACTGCCGATCCGCCCGCGGTTGCCGGTACGCTTTCGTCGACCGCAACTACGGTTTGTACCGACGATGCAGCAACGCAAACTATTACCTTAAAAGATAATGTAGGGCAGGTAGTTAACTGGGAATACTCTACCAATGGCGTGGATTATGCCGCTGTAATACCCACAAATACAAGCCTTACACAAACATTTAGCCATTTAACAACACCTACCTGGTTCCATGCCATCGTTAAAAATGGGGATGCCTGTTCTGTAGTAATAACAGACCCAATATTTATTGATGTTTTACAAAAGCCATCAGAATCACTACCAGGCCACGATGACCGTCTTTGTGCTCAGGATGTTTATACTTTACAGGGAAATACACCGGCTGTAGGTATCGGCACCTGGTCGGCAGTACCTAATGTTAATTTTGATGACATACACGATCCGGGGACAAGAGCAACCGGCTTAGTTGCCGGCACTACTTATAAATTTACATGGACCATTAATAATAAAGGCCCTAACGGCGAAGAACCTTGCGGTTACTCATCAAACTTTATAACCGTTATTGATGAGGTACTGCCTGTTGCCACAACATCGAGCGACGCAACAGTTTGCAGCGGATCTAACTCTGATGATATCAAAGTTGTTGGCCAGTTTGCAGCGGTTGACCATTGGGAACAATATACCGAAAGTAACCCTACATGGCAGGTAGTTCGGGGTTATATAGGTAACTCAATTCCTTACCGTAATTTAATTGAAACCACTAAATTCCGCGCCATAGTAGTTAATGGACCCAAGTGTGGGCTTACCCCATCTTCGGTAACCACTATAACTGTTGTGCCGCCACCGCCAAATGCAGATGCAGGTCAAAGCCGCGAAGTATGTGGCTCTACAACTTATACTTTAGAAGGAAACGACCCTGGAACCGGCAATACCGGTAAATGGACGCTTGTATCGGGCCCAACAACTGCCCAGTTTGATCATGACGATGATCCACATACAAAAGTTGGCCCACTAATACCTGGCAATACCTATGAATTTAAATGGACCATCACTTCACCGGGTTCTGCTTGTACATCGCTGCCGGGTACCGTTAAAATTACTGACGATCTGCCACCGGTTGGCGGGATTACCGAAGGTGATGCCACTATTTGTACCGGTGATAGTAACACAGGTAGTATAAAACTTAAAGATTGGTCTGGTAATATTGAATGGGAAGTATCTACAGATCAGGGCGGACACTGGTCGTCAACCGGTAACCCTAATAGTACTACGCAAACTTATAGCAATTTACAAACGGGCGAATACTGGTATCACGCCAAACTTACCAACGGGCTGATATGCGACCCGGCTTTTTCAACTGTTACCAAAATAATAGTAACACCAAAGCCAACAACAGCCATTGCAGGTGTAAGCCGCGAGGTATGTGGATATACCACCTATAACTTAGAAGGAAATGACCCGGGCGCAGGCAATACCGGTAAATGGACGGTGGTAACACCAGGAACAGGAATTACCATTATCCCTGATACCGACCCGCATGGAGTAGCAACAGGATTAATACCCGGCCATACTTACGAATTTCAATGGAGTATTACCGCAACAGGTTCTGCCTGCGGGCCGAGCTCAGATATTGTTAAGATTACTGACGATCTGAAACCTGTTGGCGGTACCACTGCTGGTGATAATACGGTGTGTACCGATGTTAATTCGGGCAGCATACAGCTGCTTCCGGGTTGGTCTGGCAGTATTGATTGGGAAGTGTCGACAGATCAGGGCGCTCACTGGTCGTCAACAGGTAACCCCAATAGTACTACGCAAACTTATAACAATTTAACAACCGGCGAGTACTGGTACCACGCCAAACTTACCAACGGGCTGATATGCGACCCGGCCTTTTCGACCGTTACCAAAATTATAGTAACACCAAAACCAACGGCAGCCATTGCGGGTACAAGCCGCGAAGTATGTGGCTACACCAGCTATACATTGGAGGGTAACGACCCGGGCGCCGGGAATACAGGTAAATGGACACTTGTATCCGGCCCTACGGATGCCCAGTTTGATCATGACGACAACCCGCATGCAACAGTTGGCCCTTTAACTCCGGGGCAGACCTACGAATTTAAATGGTCGATAACCGCAACAGGTTCTGCTTGCGGACCGAGCTCGGATATTGTTAAGATCATTAATGATCTTAAACCTGTTGGCAGCACCACCGTGGGCGATGCTACTGTATGTAACGGTATAAATTCGGGCAGTGTACAACTACTTACAGGCTGGTCTGGCAGCATAAATTGGGAAATGTCGACAAACCAGGGACTTAGCTGGTCATCAACCAATAACCCCGGTAGCACAATACAAACCTATACCAACTTAACAACAGAAACCTGGTACCGTGCTAAACTTACCGGTAGCTCATTTTGTGACCCTGCCTATTCAACAATTACTAAAATAACAGTTGGCCAACCTGCAGCCCCTTCAAGCGCAGGTACAGACCAATCTGTTTGTAATGTTACTACCTATACTTTACAAGGAAGTGATCCGGGGACAGGTACAGGTATATGGACGCTTGCTCCGGGATCTGACCCAGCTCATATCGATATGCCAGGCGACCCGCATACAACTGTAAGCGGTTTGGTCGCCGGTGGTATCTACTCATTTACCTGGACTACATACGGTGCTAACCCGGATGGTACGGTATCCATTTGTAACCCCAATCCGAGTACGGTTAAAATTACTAACGATAAGCTTCCTGTTGGCGGTACTACCGTTGGGGCGCAAACTGTTTGTGCCGGAATTAACAGCGGAAGTGTTACCCTTAAAGATTGGTACGGAACCATCCAATGGGTAAAATCGACCGATAATGGGGTTACATGGGTTTCAACCAACAATCCGGGCAGTACCATACAGTATTACTCAAATTTAACAGTTCCTACTCAGTACATGGCTATCTTGAGCAATGGTAGTTGTGGTATTGCAAACTCAACGGTTACTACTATTAACGTAGGCCCCGCACCAATACCTTCTGATCCAGGCAAGGATGATGAGGTTTGCAGCCTTACCACCTATCCGTTAAAAGCCGTTCTGCCTGCGGGTGCCACCGGTATGTGGACAATTGAATCGGGAGCGGGTGCCCGGTTTGATGACCTAACCAACCCGACTACCACTGTGCGGAATTTAATACCAGGCAATACTTACAAGTTCACCTGGACTGTTTCGGGTACCTCACCTTGTGCGCCAATACCGGGTACGGTTACCATTAAAGATGATTTACCTGCAGATGGCGGCGTAGCAACACCTGTGCCGGCTGTTATCTGTGCCGGAAGCAGTACGGTTGTTACCCTTGGTGGCCAGAGCGGTCACATCCTTCGCTGGGAATCATCAACAGACGGCACCAACTGGCAACCCATCTATGTTACAGGACAGCAACAAACATTTAGTAACCTAACGGTTCCAACCCAGTTCCGCGCTATATCAATTGGCCAGGGAATATGTGGTGAAGTACCATCGGCTTCTGCTATCGTAACAGTAAATCCAACAACTGTAGTTTCGAACCCGGGCAAGGATGATGAGGTTTGTAATGTAAAAACATACCCCTTAAAAGGTAACAGCCCACTGCCTAATACAGGGTTCTGGACTATTACAGGTGGCCCTGCCGGCGCTACGCTAGATGACCCTACCGACCCTAAAACCACCGCAAGAGGATTAGTAGCCGGCAACACCTATCAGTTTACCTGGACCATTACCGGTACTGCACCTTGCCCGCCAAGCGTTAATGCCGTAAATATTAAGGTTGACCTGCAAGCCCTCGGCGGAACAACCAATGGAGCAGCAACTGTATGCGCCGGTGCAAATGATGGTTTCATCTACCTAAAAGATTCATTTGGCAGCATCATTAAATGGGTGTCATCAACCAATAATGGCGCAAGCTGGACTGATCTTCCAAATACAGCCGGCGCAACCAGCTATCATTATAGTGGTTTAATGGTACCTACCCAATTCAAAGCGCTCCTACATGAGGATGGGATATGTGGCGATGACTATTCAACTGCAACCACCATTACGGTGAACCCGCAAACGGTAATTGCCAATGCCGGGCAGAACTTTAATATCTGTAATACCAACATAGCCAAGCTAAATGGCAACAACCTGGCTCCGTTTAACGGTATCTGGACACAAACCGCAGGGCCAGTAGTACATATAGATAACCCTGCCAGCTACCAGACCGTAGTAAGCGGTTTAGCTAAAGGCAATGTTTACACATTTGAATGGAAAATTATAGGTTTGCCTCCATGTGGCGATAGCAGATCTACAGTAACCATTGGGGCTTACGAAGATGTTACCCCAAGCTTTACCCAATCGCAAAGCCAAAGCTGCGGGCCGGTTAATGTAACGTTCACCAACACCTCTACCCCATCGCCTGTAGGTACATTCGAGTGGGATTTTGGCGACGGCACACCTATTTATACCGGTGTTAACCCGCCTACCCATAGCTTTGCGGCATCGTCAAACGGCAACGAGATAACTTATACCGTTAGGTTAACACCTGTAAGTAATTGCGGTGTACAAACACCTTATGTGGGTACTGTTAAAGTTAGCCCGGCAAAGCCAATTGCAAGTTTATTACCTGGCCAGATCTCTTATTGCGGTACGTTTAGCTTAACAGCCAAAAACATGTCGCCGGGCAATAATGCGCAATACGATTTTTATATGAAAGATGCCAAAGGCGGTATTGTACAACATGTACGCATGAATGATACCAGCACAGCGGTATTCCAGCCTATTACACCTACGGCATCAACGTATTACTCTGTTTATGTAGTAGCCACAGATTTTTGCGGAAACCAGGGTACATCAAGCGTTATCAATGTAGCTGTTGCGCCATCGTCGCTTGTTTCGGGCATACAAATTAAAGGCGGGCTCGAAAACATTTGTTTAGGAAGCCCAATCACTTTCCAGAACATCTCGACAGGTGGCGACCGCTTCACCATCACTGTTTATGATAATGCGCAAAAGGCAATATTAAGAATGCCATCGGGCACAGGCGAGCAGAACTACACGCCTACGGCAATAGGTACTTATTATGTATCTATAACAGCAGGTAACACCGGTTGCGGTGATGCACCGGCATCGGCACTAACACCATTTAATGTTTACCCGGCGCCTGATCCGGCCTTTAATTACACTGTCGATAATAATTATAATGTGTCGTTCTTTAATAACACACCTGATATTACCGGCATACCTGCGCCTTCATTAAACTACGTCTGGAACTTTGGGGATGGATCGGAAAAAGAAGGCGCTTATACACCTAAAGCGCATCATTTCGATGCCAGCCGGTCGCCTTTCACCGTTACGTTAACCGCTACCACGCCTGGTACCGAATGCTTTAACGTAGCCACAAAAACCATCGATATTAAATTCCATGGCGATTTATATGTGCCGAATGCCTTTATCCCGGCCAGCCAGAACAAGGAGCTTAATACCTACAGGGTTAAGGGTACGGGGATGAGAACATGGCACATGCAGATCTTCAACAACTTTGGCCAGTTAATATGGGAAAGCACCAAGCTCGATGCCAACGGCTCGCCTACAGAAGGCTGGGACGGTACTTACAAAGGTCAGATTGTAGAGCAAGGGGTTTACATCTGGCAAATATCAGCCACGTTGCTCAACGGCGAAGAGTGGAAAGGGATGTCGTACAACGGGTCGACACCAAGTAAAACAGGTCCAATACATTTAATAAGATAATCAATGAATACTTTGGCTCTTAGATGGCTTTTGCTTTTAATGTTATTGTTTAAAGGTTTAACAGGTGTGGCGCAAGATCACCTATATTCAGAATTCTTTAACTCGCCTTTATATTTAAACCCTGCCCTTACCGGGCAGTTTAAAGCCGACCTGCGTATGAACCTGATTTACCGCAACCAATGGACAGCCGTACCGGGAAACTTATCTTATTTATCGGCATCAATAGATTATAATGTACCCCAATTTGGTGGTGGTATTGGCTTATTATTTAACCGCAGTAGTGAAGGAACAGCATTTTTAACACATACTAATATCGCAGGGCTCTATTCTTATAGTGTGGGATCAGATGATTTTGTATTGTCGTTCGGCTTGCAGGCAGGTGTTACCAACCGGGTGATTGATTATAGCAAGTTGCTTTTCGATGATCAGATAGACCCTACGCTTGGTATCATTTCGGGGGCAACTTCGGCAGCCAGCCTTTTACCGTTTAACAATAAATTTTATTTCGACTCTGGTGCGGGTACCAATCTGGCTGTTGCCGATTTCAATATCGGTTTGGCCATACAGCACCTTAACCGCCCAAACGAATCTTTCACCGGTTTAACGGCTAAACTACCGATGCGCATTAATACACACATTAGCTACCGTTTAGACCTCGACAGTTATGAAAACAATATGGATGATGATGATAAATCATACGTAATACCATCTGTTGTTTATTATAAGCAAGATAAGTTTTACTCTTACAGTGTGGGCATGCAATATAAACGCCGCGGTGTTAACGTAGGTTTATCGTACCGCAGCGGCGATTCGACCCAGCCAAGCGCATTGGTATTATCCTTAATATTTGATGTATTTACCAACAGGGATGGCGGCGAAAAAGTGCGTTTCGGTGTAAGCCATGATGCAGCTATGAAAGGCCTTACCTACAGCAATACTGCGGGCAGCACCGAAGGTAGTTTAGGCTATGAAACAACCCTGCCCAACCGCATGGATGCCGGAACACCACGATTTGAAGGCGCAAGGCGCTGCTATGAGTTTTATTAATTGAAGTGTTTGTTTGAGCAGTGGCGATCTCAATTTGCTAAGTATTTCCTGATTAATCCCTTTGCCCCTGCCCCCCCTATATATAATGTTTAATGAAAAAGGCTTCCGTCTGGAAGCCTTTTTTGTATTTACGGGTTCTATAGTATACTAAACCTAAAGTTTCAAGAACCCTTCGAGGCCCAGCCATTCGCCAAAACGCTCAATCCAGTTATCAGTCGGCAGGTTTTGTTTGCGCATACCGAAACCATGTTTCCCCTTTGCATAAATATGTAACTCGGCAGTATGTTTTGAGGCCACCCATTTCTGATAAATGTCTACACTATGCGGGGCAAGCCCCAGATCATCATCGGTAGCCGCAGCGATAAACATGGGCGGAGCATCGGCTAATATTTCTGATTGTAATGCCGGCGGAAAGAATGGATATAATAAAGCCACAAAATTGGGCCTGTTGGCAGCGGTATATTTGTAGGCCGAGGCAGCAGCAAGTGTACCACCTGCCGAAAAGCCCATTATACCAATGCGCGATGGCGACAACTTGTACTCGGCAGCATGTTTGCGCACATAGCTTATGGCCAGCCGGGCATCGGCAATGGCGAGTGGCAATACCTGTGCAACTGCTTCAGCATTGCTTTTCGTACCCCTGTTGGCCAGCACTTCCTGCACAGGATCGTTAGTTAAACTGTGAATTACCCTATATTTAAGTACAAAAGCAGCAACGCCATGCGCATTAAACCATTTAGCTTCTTCAAACCCCTCATTATCGATAGATAATGTTTGAAAACTTCCACCCGGACAAATAACTACTGCCGTGCCTGTAGCTATTGCTGCATCGGGCAAAAAAATGCTGAGCGTTGGGTGTACCACGTTATAAACTTTACGGGTGTTCGCCGCATTATGTTCGCTTACCCCTTCTTCCCAGTTCCAGCTTTCTGAACCCGGCGCTGCGCCATTATAAAGTTGGATAACTTTTTGCTGGGCGTTTGCATAACAGGCAATAAACATCAATAAGGATACTAACAGGCGGGTTTTCATAGGGGCTGTTTTTGAAAACTAATGTACCTGCAGCTATCTTATCTTCAGAACATCATATCGTTAACAAATTGCTCTAAAAGATTAAATTTTTGATTTAGGTTGCGAGATACTCCCTGCCTATTTTAATCATATTTATACCGTATATGCTGGTTGCAATTGCCATACCCACACCTAATATGGCTTGCACCGGTACAATTAATTGAACATGCTTTAATGTCAAAACAATAGCACCAATGGCAATCAATGTGGCCCAACTGGCAAGATAGTAGTCTAACGTCCGGCGAAAAATTCTGGCCATGGGGTAGAAATGCAAGCCTACCACCAAAGCAATAGCAGGCAGCACCAACTGCGGGTAGCCTGATTTAACACAAATGAAGGCCGCAATTGGTATAAGGGTACCCTCCAAACCAAAGATGATACCGTAAGCAGTACCCATTTTTTTCCCTTCTTGCTTTTCTGCTTCAGTGATCGCGGTTTGAAATTGTTTAGCCGACCTGAAGAAGTAAATGGCATAAGCAACAAATATGATTGCGCCTCCCCAAAATAACAACAGATCAATAATCCGTTCAGTATTTTGCAGACTTGCCGACGCTATACCCGACCACATCACGGTAAAAAAGGCCATGAGCAGTAATCCGCCTGCAATGGACTGCATGGCAATTTTGGGTATTGGGATCAATCTTGCGTTCATAGGTTTAAGTTTAATAGTTGGATAAAAGCATCCCCATAATGTTACAAGTTGAAAATCTTTGTGTTATAATTCAATTTAACGCTTTAATATACCCCAGCCTAATCCAGGGGCTCAGAAAAATAGCGAGATAAATAAGGCTGATCCAGGGTTGGTACAATACATAAAACTCGTGGAATGTTAATGAGTATGGATTTTTGATCAGCACAAAACAAACCAGGTCAGTAATCATAGCTGCGACGAGCCAAAAGAAAGCGAGGCTGCGGGTTTCCTGTTTTACCTGTGCTGCGGCTTTCGGCCGTTTAAAATACAACCCGGCAAACAACGGCCAGATGATCAGCATAATTAAAACATGGTAAGGTACGGTTGCCGTAAACTCTTCGGCCTGTAAAACACTTTGCCCGGGTGCAGGGGGCGGTGTATGAAAAACAATGCCGTAAGTAACAGATGTTGCGCTGGCCAGTATGGTTACAATAATGTAAGCAGCAAAAAAGTAGCCGATTGCCCGTTTAAGGTTGAGTATCATATCGTCTTTAATTTAGTTGCAGATATTAACCTCAAGCTTGCAATTTGCCCGGTTTACTCGTTCCGCAAACTTTTGACCGGATTTGCCAATGCCGACCTGACCGACTGAAAGCTAATGGTAGCAAAAGCGATCAGAATGGCAACTCCACTGGCCATTGCAAACATCCATAATTGAATATGGATACGATACGCAAAGCCCTGTAACCAGGTTTGCATAGCCCACCACGCCAATGGCGAAGCGATAACTGCGGCAATAATTACCAGCTTGATTAAATCCTTCGACAACATGTTAACAATATTGGTTACACTGGCGCCCAGTATTTTACGGATACCTATTTCCTTATTGCGCTGCTGGGCAGTAAACGTAACCAGGCCAAATAAACCCAAACAAGCAATGCTGATAGCCAGCACCGTAAAGATGAGCAGCAAACTCCCCTGCTTTTGTTCTGACTGGTAATTACGTGCAAAGTTTTGATCCAGGAAATGGAATTCCGGTTTATCGGAGTCAAACGTATTGTAAACCTCAGTAATAGCTTGTAGCGCACCTTTCACATTATTTTTGTTGATGCGCACGTACAGGTTATCGGCATCCTTGGTTTCAACAGGTTGGGTTAATACCATTGGCGAGATTTTATGCTGTAGTGAATACGTATTAAAATCTTTGATCACACCCACAATGGTTTTAGAGATCACTACGCCATTATTCACATCCGTACGCACGCGTTTCCCTACCGGGTTTTTCCAACCCATTTCTTTAGCCAGGGTTTCGTTAATAATAATGGCATCTGTTTTATCGGTCGCAATATTGGGGTCGAAATTGCGGCCCTGTGCAACTTTGATCTGCATGGTAGGGATAAAATCCTCGTCAACCTGCAGGTTCTGCACCAATTTAGTATCCGGGCCAGAATTTCCGTTTACATCCACATTAAAGTCGCGCGTACCTAAGTCGTTATTACCAATAGGGTTACCCGCTACACCGGCACTCTGAATCAAGGGATTTTGAACCAGTTGTTGCTTTATAGCATCAACCTTAGCCCGGGTAGCTTTATTGTGGATATGGAAGGTAAGCACCTGGTCTTTATTAAAGCCAAGGTCTTTGTTCAACACATAATGCAGCTGACTGTAAATAACACACGAGCCGGTAATCATTACCATCGTGATAACAAACTGAAACACCACCAGCGATTTACGGAACAGTACAGTTGAAGCCTGGTTGCCCATCTGCCCCTTCATAGCCGGGATAGTTTTAAAACCCGATAAAAACAGAGCCGGATAGATACCGCTTAAAGCCCCCGTAATGATGGCAAATGCGGTGAATAAACTCACGGTTTGCCAGGTACCAAACTGCATCAGCACCAATGATTTGCCCGATAGCTGGTTGAAGAACGGCAATACCAATTGAACCAATACAACCGCCATACCGGTAGCCAGTGCGGCCAGTAGAATAGATTCTGCAAAGAATAGCAACATCAGCTGCCCCCTGCCTGAGCCTATCACTTTACGTACCCCAATTTCTTTTACCCTGATAGATGAGCGTGCCGTAGCCAGGTTTACGTAGTTGATAATAGCAATGGCCAATATCAGTAAGCCAATAACGGTAAATATATAAACGTAGGTGATGCTGCCATTAGTAGTATCATAATCTAATTTAGAGTGCAGGTGAATATCTGTAAGCGGCTGCAGCTCCATTTTAAAATGGACGTTTGCCATATCCTTTTTCAAATATTTGTTGTAAAACTCGGGGGTGCGGGCTTCTATTTTACGGTAATCGTCGTGATTTTTTAGCAGCACATAGGTGTACAGATCAGCACTTCCCCATGACTCTGTATATCCTGCAGTAAATGACCGCAAAGCTGTAAATGTTAAATGCGAATTAGCAGGTACATCATCAATAACACCCGATACCAGGTTAGGATAATTATTTTCGAAATAAATGGTTTTGTTCAGGGCATCCTCTACATTACCAAATATGCGGATGGCCAGGCTTTTGGTAAGTACGATAGACTGCGGTTTTAGTAAAGCTGTTTTAGGATCGCCGGATAAGAAATGGTAAGTAAAAACATCGAAGATCGAGTTATCGGCAAACACAACTCCTTCTGTATTGAGTTGTTTATCCCCATAAGAGATCCGCCCACTGGCATCTTCATTGATGCGTACAGTATTTTCAACTTCGGGGAAATCATTCTTCAGCGCTGCTGCATAAGGGGCTGATGTTATCGCCAGATCAAACTTACCGCCATTCCAGGTACCATGTTGGGTTACACGAAATATACGGTCGGCTTTGGTATTGAAGTGGTCGTAACTAAGCTCGTCAGTTACATAAAGGGCAATTACCCAAAACGATGCTATACCAATAGCTAAGCCGAATATATTGATCATTGAGAAAACCTTGTGCTTGCTCAGGTTTCGCCAGGCGATTTTGAAATAGCTCTTTATCATAGCTTTAACGGTTTATTGTAAGGATGATAACACTATAAATATAGAAACCGTGCCATTCAATTAATCAACTAATAATCAATAAGTTAATTAAATTAAAACCATCACCACTGTATCGCAACCGCACAGTTTTATGTATGCTAACGTTACAGGTAAAATTAACAATATTACACTGGTGCACAAGCTATTGCAGTGTATTGACAAATGCGCTTTAGATTTTTTACCCACAAAACCGATATTTGCCGCCATGCTTATAAGACTTGCCACCACTGCCGATGTACCTGCCATAATGCAAATGATTGCCAAAGTTGTACCCCTGATGCGTGCAGCAGGTAATTACCAGTGGGGCGATGATTATCCTAACCCGCAAGTATTTAATAAGGATATTGAGCTAAGCCAGTTGTGGGTAGCCGATATCGACGGCGCTGTTGCAGGTGTAAGCGCTATAACCACCGATCAGGACCCTGAGTATACCGATGCCGGGTGGGATATTACCGAACCTGCCATTGTTACCCACCGCATTGCCGTTAACCCCGATTACCAGGGCAAAGGCGTTGCCAAAGCCTTAATGCAACAAGCCGAAACTGTTGCCCTGCAACGTGGCATTACCATTTTACGTGTTGATACCAATAGCGAAAACCAGGCAACACAGGCACTTTTCCCAAAACTGGGCTATACCTACAGCGGAGAAATTGGTTTGGCTAAACGCCCTGGACTAAGATTTTTCTGCTACGAAAAGCGCATTTGATACTAAAAAGCCTATTTTTATAAAGTACCCCTATTATTTATTATCCACATAAATCAGGGCTGCGTATGATGACCTTTCTTAAAATCTCTGTTATTCTCGCTTTTCTTATTATACCATTAACAGGTGGGCGCAGATCAGGAGGTAATCAATCTAGGCACATACAACAAACCTATATGCGGTCGCGCTATGTGGTAAACCGCAGGGGCGAATTAGAGGATAGCGAGCGTAAAGAAGAAAACGGCGAGAAGAAATAATCTGCTGATATTTAACACTTTCCCATCAATCCATTCCGGGTTAAAATTGTTGTTGCTTAAAAAGTATCAATACGGAGTAGCATCTGCCATGCGCCGTACGTAAAGGCTTATATATACAATTATCAATTTTATGAAAAAGCTATTACAAAATTTAAAAGGATGGGCTTGTGTGACCGGGGTAGCCGTTATTGCGGCAGTGTCGTTTTCATCCTGTTTAAAAAACCACAATGATGATTATGTACCCCAGCAGCCGGTTGCCTTAATATCGGCTATCAATGCATCACCAGATGCGCAAGGTGTAGACTTCTTTTTAGACCAGAACCGCACCGCTCCTTATTCAATTACCAGCGGAAACAGCCAGGATTATATCCGGGCCTATACCGGTAAACGTAACCTTATCTTTTATTCAAGCGGCAATAAGATCGTATCAGACACCGCAACGCTAAAAGACAAAACCTTGTATTCGGTTTTCTTAGCCAACCTGGTGAGCAAGCCAGATTTAGTTTTATTAACCGATACCATCAAACAACCAGCAGCAGGCATGGCGGCTATTCGTTTTATTAACCTTAGCCCAAATGCGCCAGCTACAGACCTTGCCATTACAGGCGGCAATGTACTGGTATCTAACAAAAGCTATAAAGGTTATTCAGGATTTGTTACAGTACCGGTCAATTCAGCTTACAATTTCGAGATCCGCCAAACAGGTACTAACACTGTGCTTGCTACTTTGAGTAATATTAAAATCATCAACGGTTTATACACCGTCTGGTTGCAAGGCATCAGTGGCGCTACAGACCAAACCAAGTTGAGTGCGCATATTCAGAACAATGTTTTCTATTACTAAGGAGACAAGAAAACTTTCATCCCGATAGAGATGACCAGCAACCTATAAAGCAAAAGAGGCAGCCAAATGACTGCCTCTTTTTTGTTGAGATCTCAGTTAGTGCTCTACTACTTATTCACATAATAAGTAATGCCCGGTGGGTTAAAATATATCTCCGGATACTTGGTTGTAGGGTCAGTCACCGGCAAGGTTGGCCGGGCGCTGGCTTTAAGTGTGATGGTAGTTCCCGGTACGGCATAATCGGCAGCAAGTCCGCGGCCAATAATGGTATAGTAACGGCCGGGTGCCAGTGCAATAGCAGCAGATACTGCGCCCAACTTAGTAGTAGTACCGGCTAAATACATCTGAAATGTATAATTGGTAGTACTACTAGTTGCCAGATCAACAGGCACAAAATCGGTTACTGTACTATACGCTGTATTTGTTGTAAGCGTTTTGGTAGTAGCAGCACCACCGGTTGGTGTATAAGTACCGGCCAGATCTACAGGGGTGCCATTGGGTATCATGTAGGCCAGGCGTACATACGCTTTGGTAGCATCCCCGGCAGGGAATTTATCCTGCACAATTTGCGTAGTTAATCCATTTGTTGTTGCACCGGGTAGGCCCATAGTAAATACAGAATAGGCTGACCCATCAGTTGTGGCCTGGGTTATAGTGCCTACTGTCGTACCCGGGGTTACGGTTTGCGTGCTTTTTAAAGCTGGTACAGGTGTAGCAGCCACAATTTTAATATTGGTTGCCCCCGAAGGCACAACCGAATAATTACTGGCCGGGAATATATACAGATAGCTATACCCTGTTGTAATGGATGTGGGGATAGCATTATCTGTAACCGAATAAACAGTTAGGGGTGTTACTTTAGTATTGTTGATGAAGCCATCCAACGCAGGCACCCCCGGCGCCGCATGGATAAGCCTAATCTGTGCACCCGTTGCCGGGTTATTGATCTGAGTGATCTCGTTTTTGGTACAACCTGCCAGGGTTAACATAAGCAGGCCGAGCGTTTTATATATTTTTCTCATTGCTGTGCTGTTTTATGGTAAAATAAACCATGGTTTTTTGGTATGATAATCTGGTGCTGTTGCGCCGATAGCCTGTAAAGCCGGTATGTTCCAGATGTACTCCGAATTGTAACGTGGCCTTAACAGGTACACCTGCTTGCCTGCATTATCAGGATATAAAGTACTCGGTATGGTAAAGCCCTGAAAAATGGTTGGATCATAACCATACCTGCGTTCATCTGCCCATGCTTCAAATGCGCCCCATACAAACAGCGAGATAAATTTCTGCTGTAAAATATCGCTGAGCTGCAACGTAGCAGCCGATTGCCTTACACAGGCGCTTGCCATATAATTGTTAATAGCAGCGGTAGGGATATAACCCTGGGTACCGGTTAATGAACTTGCAATTGGCGGGTTACTCACAAAATCGAGGCTACCTAAAATGCCTTTTTTATAATAGTTATAAGCGTTTTGCAAATCTCCTTTTTTATACAAAGCTTCTGCCGCCATAAACTGCAGTTCGGGGTAAGTCATTAGTACACCGCGCGAATTATCATTAAAAATGTATTTGGTAAGCGTTCCTGCAATTGGTACAGAAGCGGTTCCCCATAAATAAGGTATAGATGTATTGGCATCGGCCGAGTTAGGATCACCCAATGGTGCAACTACACCGCGATAAACGCCATCCTTGCTTGCGGTAAGCAATAAAGGCAGGCGCGGATCTATCGTATTATTAGGGGTACTCGAGCCAGTAAATATGCGGCCATCTAATAAACGGACCATGTAATCTGACTGGCGGAAAGAGCTTAAATTGTTTCTCGCTGTTCCCCAGAAATTAGAATCACCCGATTGTGAACCGGTACATTGTACACTTGCATTATCAGCATTGCTTACAAATGAACTGTCAACATAAGTTTTTACAAGATCGGGATTAAAGGTTGATTTATTACTCTGATGCAAAGCATTTTGCGCCAGGATCGAATAAATAAATTTGATCCATTTAGAGCGGTCACCGGCATACATGTAATCGCCTTTGGCTAAAGTGGTTGATACGTTTAATCCGTCTGCAGCAATAGCCTGCCTGAAATATTGCAGCGCTAAACGACAATCTTTTACAGCTTCGGCATATACATAGTCGGGGGTATCGTAATCAAAGGTCAGGCGGGTTGGATCAAAGGCTTCCTTAACAATCATGTTGTTGTATAGGTCGCCCCCTGTTTGCCAGCCCCAGGCACGTAATGCGTAACCAACGGCTATATAATCGTATTTTTTATTAGGGATGGCATCCTGCCACATTACGTTTATGTTTTGGCCAAGGCTGAAATAAACGGTACGCCACATTTCGCCGCCCGAATCTGATGCCGGTACGTAACCTTCCTGATCCCAAACATTGTTAGCCGTTGGCGATGCCCAGATTTGCGCATACTGCCCAACATAACGGCTATCGTACCAGTTACCCCTTGCCATACCGGCCAGCATTGGCGGCAGTATGCTACTGGCATCAACTATAGTTGGCGCGTTAGGGTTGGTATTAATATCTATATATTTTTTACAACTGCTTGCCATGCATAAAGTAAGCAGTGTAGTTATGGATAATATTATCTTTTTCATCATTGATCTGCTTATAGTTTTACTCTTACACCGAAAGAAATTGTACGTGGGGTAGCCACCGTGCCATAATCAAAACCACCTGAGCCCGAACCTGTGGTTGATGAGTTATTGGCATTCACATCTGGGTCGGCACCAGAGTAATTGGTGATCATAAATACATCGGTAGCCGTAACAAATATGCTGGCTGCTTTAAACACTTTTTGGTGCTCGAGCATCTTAGCCGGGAAGGTGTAACTTAGGGTAATATCCTTCAACTTCACCCAATTAATATCGTGCTCCACAAAGTCAGATTCAATTGCAGTACTATAATAGGTACTTTGGTTGTAAGGTGTAATCTGGATAGTATTAGCAGTTGGGTTGGCCGAGTTTTCGTTGCCATCTTTCAATACACCGGGTACAATAATAGGGGTTTGCCTGTTCACGGTACGTTCGCTCAACCCGTAACGGGTCAGGAACAGTTCGTTGCCGTTAAACACATCGCCGCCTTTTCGGATATCGAAAAGGAACGACAGGTTAAAGGCTTTATAATTAAAGTTGTTACCAAAACCGATGGTGAATTTAGGCTGCCTGTCGCCCACGGTTACAAAGGTGTTGTTGGAGATAGGCAGACCACTGCTTGGGTCAATCAGTATCTGACCTTTATTGTTGCGTGCATAACTGTAAGCAGCAATGTTACTTAAACTGCTGCCGGGGAAAATACTTGCCCTTGCATTGGCATATACCCAAGTATCCGAGTTATAATACTCCGGCAAATCGCCCAGGTTAATAACCTTACCACGGTTCAGCGTAAAGTTTACATAGGTGTTCCAGTTAAAATTTGTGGTTTTAACCGGGATACCTGTTAATTGTGCCTCGAAACCACGGTTACGGATCTCGCCACCGTTTACATACTCAATTACATAACCCGATCCGTAGCTGATCCTCGGGTTAAAGATCTGGTCGGTAGCCTTGTACTCATAAACGCTGAAATCGGCACCCAATCTTCCGCCAAAGAACTGGAACTCGGCACCAAAATCCATCTGGTGATCAATCTCCGGCCTTAAATTCGGATTGTTACCGGTTACATCGTAAGCGTAGCCGCCACCGGTTGTGGTTTGCTGCAATAAGCTCGATTTAATAACATAAGGCATACCAGGGTCTTTACCCACCGATGCATAAGAGAACCTTAACTTACCATAGGTTAAAACCTTGTTATCTTTTAACGAAGGCAGCTCGGTAAAGATGAAACCCGCCCCTACCGAAGGGTAAAAGAAGTTAGATTTTGGTGAACCTACCAGGCGCGACGAATAATCATTTCTGCCGGTGGCATTCAAGATCACCATGTCTTTCCAAACCACATTTAACCTGGCAATTTCACCCACACGGCGGGTTTCGTACATATTGCTCGAACTGCGCTGGGTGGTAGGCGTGGTATTGTTAATGGTATTGAAATCGGGCTGAAGGAACTTTTCTCCATAGAAACCATTGATCTGGTCGCGGCCATCATAAACCTCGGCACCTGCTGCAAGCGTTGTCCTGAAATCGCCAAAGTTCTTATTAAAAGTGGCGAAGAACGATTCGTTGGTCAACAGGTTATTATCATTATAATTATCAATAATACCACCCGACGAGATACCGCTTGTAGAAGCAAAACTGTTTAATGCCGAGTTTTGATACGATGAACTGTACTGGCTCAACAGGTTATTACCATTAGTGGTGTAGAAATCTACCCCTACCAGACCTCTTAAATTTAACCAGCTAAACGGGTCGTAACTTAAATCAACATTGGCAATCATGCGGTTGGTTTTATCGCGGCTAATGTTGTTGTGCGCATCCCATAACGGGTTATCAAAGTCAATGCTGTTATCGGCTAAACTAGTTGTTGCGGGTAGTAAAGTTCGGCGGGTGCCATCGGGATTAGTATAGTTTCTTACATCATCATTAGTTGGCCAGGCCAATGCATCTATATAGGTTCCCGAGTTACCCTTATTAAGCTTGCGGTTATCAATATTAAAGTAGTTGAAAGTTGCACTACTATTCAGTTTTGGCGATAGTTTTGCCGTACCTGCAAAACGTAAAGACAGCTTGTTGTTATACTCAACAGGTAAAACCCCACCAGTGTGGCGATAATCGGCAGATACACGATAGGTTGCAATATCACTTCCTCCCTCTATCCCTAAATTATGTTGCTGAGAAAAACCAGTCTGGAAAATATCCTGCAGGTTATTATAGGTTTGCGTACCGGGTGCATAAGCAGGACCAAATGCAGTACGCTTTAAGGGATCTGCATGGCCATCGGTACCCGGGCCATAAACATCCTGTATTTTAGGAAAACGGTATTCGTTCGAAAAAGCGAAAGAATTATCGTAAGTGATAGCGCTGGCGCCGTTTTTACCTTTTTTGGTGGTAATTACAATGGCACCGGCAGCAGCATCAGAACCATAAACGGCAGCAGCATCCGCCCCTTTTAATACAGTCACGTTTTCAATATCATCGGGGTTAATATCTGCTATACGGTTGGTATAGTCAGACCGGCGGTTGTCGCCATTTGAGGTGAGCGAACTCTGGCTCATCGCATTATTATTTACGCGGATACCATCAATCACAAACAAAGGCTGGTTGTTGCCACCGATTGAGGTGATACCACGTAAAATAATAGATGAAGAAGCACCCGGCTGGCCGCTTGTACTGGTAACTGTTGCGCCAGCTACACGGCCCTGTAAGGAGTTTAAGAAGTTTTCGCGTTGTGTTTGCTGAATATCTGCACCTTTTACCACCTGTACCGATGAAGTTAGATCGCGTTTTTCCTGCTTCACGCCGAAAGCGGTATTAACAATGGTAACCTCTTTTAGCGATTGTACGTCGGATTGTAACTGTACATTGATCAGCATTTGTGACCCAATTACACGCTCGGTACTTATGGTACCTATAAAGCTAAAAACCAGTGTTTGCCCGGCCGAAGCTTTGATGCTGTATTTACCACCAACATCGGTACTTACAGCTGTGTTGGTGCCTTTAATTTTCACGGTGGCGCCCGGCAAGGCAGCCCCATCGTCGCTGGCGGTAACTGTACCTGTTATTGTTTGCACCTGCGCCATAACCTGCATGGCACAACAATAACTTACCAGAAGAAACAAGAGTAAAGTTTTCTTCATATACAATATTTAACTTAACAGAAATTTAACTATCTCTTGTTATACGTTAAGTTAATATATAGGTTGCAGTATGTCGATAATTGATTTATGAGATCAACTATTGCCCGTAAGCATTACTCCTCTTATTGATTTATACTTATTAATTCAGGTAGTCTGCATAACTCATTTTTCAAAATAATGATGAGTACGCTATACCCTTAATTATTTTATAAGCACCATAAAAACGGTAACCAGGAATAAAAAAGATATGCCCATATAGCAATACTCTTTTCTGTTTTCCCATTTCATTATTTCGGTAGAGCGGCCGCTGCCTTTGAGTTTTTTAGATAGCTTTTTGGCTTGTACAGAGTGGTAGGCTAAAAGTGTGATAATGATAAATGATACGTAAGTGTAAATAGGTAGATGAGCTAAAAACTTCATTAAGATGCATTTTAAAATACGCCTAATGGCGATGTAAATTGACGGGGTATCAAAAACACATGAACTATATCACAGGTAATTTATTAACGATTAATAATCTGGATTAGTTTACTATAGTTTACAATACCGTTTGTCGGAAGCAAAATTCAGCTATAACCAGTTAATAAAATTGCCATTAAAGTATACAAAAATGCCAAAATGGATGAATAAACATTTTTTTAAGATAATTTTAATATGTAAGAATTTAATTACAAAATGACTAAAAAGTAGGCAAACTCTAAAAACCGCAGTCAGCCTCAGGTGTAATACCTTCCTTGTCAACCGTTAGCACTGCTTTGTTTTTTGGATAAGTGATAATGTAAATGCTGTCATAATCATCTGCGCTCCATTTGGCTGGGAGGCTTTTAAGGCCAAGCAACTCTATGATGTCGCCCAGTTGTTTGTGCTCCCATACCACGAAGATGGTGCCTGTCTGTTTCCGTATTTTTTTTGCCAGCAGGTCGGTGGCGTCAACTGTATAGGCAGTGTTGATGGATAAATTATTTTTAATTGCAAAAGGCAAAATGGTTTGCAGCATACGGCAGTTTGAGGTATGCTTACCTGTTGATGGTGCGGGTACATAAATGTAATCCGGGATGCCAAACTTGGCCTTCAACACAGCAGGCAATTTAACAGAACGGTTAAAACCGGCGCATGATAAATTATCGCCATCGGCGGGCTTTTCGCCATGTCTTATCAGTATAATACGCAAAGCAGTACGATCGGCACCACCTTTACTGAAACCGATAAAAGGAATGCTTAAAAAAGCAATAAACAGTGTGCTTAAACAGATTTTTCTTAACATAGGATTGAGGATATAAGCTAATGTAGGGATAAAGAAATAAAACAACTTATTGTTTAAACAAAGAACAATAACAGGATATTTATTATTTTAACTCACAACATGAATCCGCTTTTACTCAGCAAATCAGAAGCCCGAAAAATTATTATCCATGCGGCCGGCCTGGCTCAAAGTGCACAATTTGGTACAGGCCCGAGGCCGTTTACCGGGTGATTGACCATCTTGGTTTTATCCAGATTGATACCAATTATGTGGTTGAGCGTGCCCACCACCATACACTTGCATCACGGATACCTGATTATGAGCCCAATTGGCTTTATGACTTGCAGGCAGAGGGAAGGATCTTCGAATTTTTTATGGCCGATTCGGGTTTTATGCCCATGCACGATTTTCGCTTTTCGCTGCCGGTGAAAGAAAGCTTCAGCATTAACAGGAAACCTATTACAAAGGCCGAGGTTAATTTGATGGATAATGTGCTGGACAGGATTGCACGCGAAGGCCCACTTATGATAACTGATTTTGAGAACGACCGGCAGGAAGCAAGCTCGGGTTGGTGGGATTGGCGGCCGGCTAAAATGGCACTCGAGCGTTTATACTTCGATGGCAGATTGATGACCACCCGAAAAAAAGACTTTAAGAAATTATATGACTTGCCCGAAAATTTAATCCCGGAGGATCTTAATACCGCCACGCCGGCCCCCGAGGAGTTTGCCAGGCATATCATCAGGCGCACTTTGCAGGCATTGGGCATAGCCCAGGTTAAAGAGATGAACTGGCGCTCCCGTTACATGAAGAATAACCTGATAAAACAGGAGTTAGGGAAAATGGTAACAGAGGGCGAAATTTGCACCATTGCCATCGACGGGCTTAAAACACCTCCCCTTTATATCCTGGCTGCTAATAAGGATCAAGAGATAAAACTTTCTGGCGATGCTTTTATTCTTTCTCCATTCGATGTGCTAAATGTGTTCAGGCACCGCTTACGCGATTTTTTTGATTTCGATTACCAGATAGAATGCTTTGTGCCCCAACCCAAACGCAAGTATGGCTATTTCTCATTGCCGATATTGATTGGTGATACTTTTGTAGCCCGGATGGATTCGAAAGCCGACCGGAAACAGAAAACATTGATCGTCCACAACCTCCATTTTGAGCCGGTGGAGTTAAGTAGCGAACAAATCGACAAGCTGGTTGATGCGCTTAAGAATTTTGTTCAATTTAATCAGTGCCGCGATGTCGTCATCAACAAATCAAACAATGATGCTTATGTAAAAAACATCATGGGTGCGCTTACCTGACATTCAACAAGAAAACCCAAACCCATTGTCGATAAATTAGACTATCTTTATTACGCGCTTCACATTACACTTTATCAACCCCTCAATTATGTCTTCGAACAAATCGAACATGCGGCTATTTAACGGCCATCTTAAAATGGATGAAGCATCGTTAAAGAAAGTTTTTATCATGCAGCTCAGCAACATTTATTGCGTACGCCAATACCTGGTTGATAACCTGCCCATCATGGCCGAAAGCGCATCATTTAACGATCTTAAACATGCCATACTGGAGCAGGTAGATGATATTAAACTGCAGTTGTTACGTATGCAGGAAATCTATAAAATTATTGAAGAAGATTATTCGCCGCAGCAATGCCTTGGTGTACGTTTTTTAACTATCGAAGCTTATGTAGCCATTAAAGCCGATGGCATGACTAAACTGGAAGCCGACCTATCGATGCTTTGCTATTTAAATGCGGTTGAAAGCCTGGAAATTTCGTGTTATAAGGTTCTTTGCGACATTGCTGAATCGCTACCGCAAGATGATATGCGGCTTTTACTTAAGCAAAACCTGGATATGGCTAAAGACAGTAAAGAGCTTTACGAACTGATTTCGAAAGAGTACATTAACTGATAGCTGGAAAACCATGCTTATAACAGCGGGGACAACAACCGGCACAATTTCTCGGGCAGTTGCTTTACCAAACTCCGGTTCTCCCATTTTTGTGGGTCGATCAGCATCGCATCTTTAATGTCATTTAAGAAAGCTTCCTTTAATTCTGTAGCAATAGCTTTATCATAAATCATGCTGTTGACTTCGAAATTAAGTTCGAAACTGCGGTGATCCATATTAGCTGTACCCACAATGGCCAACTGGCCATCGGCTACTATGGTTTTGGCATGCACAAAGCCTTTTTTATACAGATATACCTCTACGCCGGCATTCACTATTTCGCGATAGTAAGAACGCGCAGCAGCATTTACCAATTTAGAATCTGAATGGTGTGGCACCAGCAGTTTAATCTTTACACCGCTCATAGCGGCAATACATAGTGCATCGAGCACGCTATCACCGGGTATAAAGTAAGGCGAGGTAATCAGCAACTCTTCCTGTGCCATGGCAATCGTTTCCAACAAGGTAAACATGATGGTAGGCGTATCAGAATCGGGGCCGCTGGCTGCAATCTGTACAATGGCTTTGCCTTTTTTGCTTTGTGTATAAGTAAAATACTCTTCTGTTATAGGCAACCGCTGATCGGCGCAGAAATTCCAGTCGCCAATAAACAGGTATTGCAAATAGTACACGCCCGGGCCTTTAATCATTACGTGCGTATCGCGCCAGAATAATTGTTTAGGGTTATCGTTAATGTAACGGTCGCTTACATTTATGCCGCCAACAAACCCGGTATTAGCATCAATAACTACAATCTTACGGTGATTACGGTAATTGGTACGGTTTGATAAAGCAATAAACCAGATCTTATAAAACGGATACGCCTCCACTCCCGCTTCAATCATATCCTTTACAAATTGCCTGTGTATAGACCGGCTGCCAAAGTCATCATAAATAAAGCGCACTTTTACGCCCTCGGCTGCCTTTTGGATCAGGATATTCTTAATCTGGTTACCGATATTATCATTCTCAAAAATGTAATATTCGATATGAATGTGATGCTTTGCTGTCTTTAGGGCATCAATCAGTTCGGGGAATTTATTCTCACCATTCAACAACAACTTAACTTCGTTGTCGCCGGTTAGGGGGCTGTTATCATTCAGCAGCAGGTGCGCCAATTTTTTGTGCAGTTTAACTTCCTGCTCACCCGTATCCAATGTTTTTTCAGACTCGTGGACAATGCGTTTCCGGATATCGGCCCAAAGCTTACTATCGTTAATTATCTTTTTATTGTAGATCTTATTCTTGCGGTAATTTGCACCCACTGCAAAATAAATAACAATACCTACTGCCGGCAACAAAATAACAACCAACAGGTAAGCAAACGTTTTGGTGGTTGAACGGATATCATAAAGTACGCGGAGGCAAACAAAAATAGTTAGTAACACGTAAGCTATACTGCCTAATAAATACCAGTTCATTTACCTGCTATCCTTTCTAAATATTGTTTGATAGAAGTTTTATTCCACCCGCTTAAGCGGCCTTTTTGGATAATCATATTTTCGTCGCCCGTGCTGTTCACCGGGTAACTTAATGCAAATGGCGCCATATTGTTTTGCCAACCTTGTATTTGGCCGAAGCGAAGCACATTAAAATATAACTGGTTATGCGATTGACTGATGGTGTAATATTCATCGGCAAAGGCTTTTAAATCTGGCTGTGGTTCTTTAAGTAGTGAATCATTTTGTGGATAAAAACCATAACTGATAGGCGTATGATCAAATACAGATTGATACCCTGTATAATAGCCTTTATCCGTTTTAATGATGCAATACCATAATAAGGAAGTAAATGGCGCAGGTGTACTCAGAGTTGCTTTGGTTTTGCTATCGATATAAAGCTTACCAACACTTGCAATGCCTAAATAAATACCCGAAATAATTATAGCTATAGCCGCCCACTGGCTGCGTTTACGACGGCCCCATATTAAATAAGCCGAAGCAATAAGCAAACTAATGGTAAACAATGGGTCAGCCACATACAGCACCTCTATCGAGAAACGGGCATGACTAAAGGGCTCGAGCAAACCGGTACCATAATTGGTACAGGTATCCAGCAAATCATGCAGGATAAGTTGGAACAAAAAAAAGAAGACCAGGCTTCGCATTTCAATTTTAGGGTAAATGCGTTTCGCCAGAAAAGCGAGAAGCAGCCCTATAATTACAGCGAAAAGCAACGAGTGGGTTATTCCCCGGTGGATCATCAGCGCCCTGTCGCCATGCACAAAAAAACCTGCTACGGTATCAATATCCGGCAGGTTGGCGGCAAAGGCTCCCCAGAGCATGGCTTTCTTACCCAGTTTTTTGCCCAGGAGTAATTCACCTGTGCAAGCGCCAAGCGTAAGGTGGGTCAATGAATCCATTAAAATATCAAAGGTTTAAATTGGGTTATTGTTTCTGGTCAGCTTAATGTTATTCGTCGCTATGCTCGCTGTTCGTATTTTTCTCGAAAAAGTCCTGCTGCAGATCATCAATTTCACGGCGATCGCGTTTGGTGGGGCGGCCTGCGCCACGGTCGCGCCTTAACTGTGGTGCCTGGAACATCGATTGGAAACCTGCACGGTCTTCAACCGGGGTTTGGTCTTCGTAGTAGTTCACAGCTGTTTTGGCATCAACACGCATCTCCAGTAAACCGGTTACCATTATCACTTTGCGTTCGGGGCCTTTAGATATATTGTATACCTCGTTCAGCTTTACTTCGTGCGAAGGTTTGATGTTTTGTCCCGCCAATTTCACACGTCCTGCCTTACAAGCATCGGATGCCAGGGTACGTGTTTTAAAAATGCGGATAGCCCACAAGTATTTATCTATTCGTAATTTCTCTTTCTCTGCCATAAATATTAACTCTGTATAAACAGAAATACAAAATGGCTAAATAATTTGCACAGCAGCAAGTGTTTGTTTTAAATTATATTTGCACTAATGGAATTAAAAGAAAACGACGACTATACAGAAGACTCGCAAAGCGAGGATAATTACGATATTGAGATTTACTCTAAACGGGCTATCTGGGGATTTTCTATATTCTTCTCTACCATTTTTGGTGGCGTGCTCCTGATGAGTAATTTAAGATCGGCAGGTTACAGAAAAGAAGCGAACCTGGTTTTGCTGTTCTCTCTGTTATATACTTTTATAGGCAGCCTGCTGACGGCTTATATTGGTATGCAAGCCAGTATAGCTGCCATTGTATTTAACGGCATTGGCGCTGCTATATTAACCGAATATTTTTTCAACAAATATTTCCCGGAGAGCGATTATTACCCTAAAAGCATTATGAAGCCTTTGGCTATATCTTTAGCAATTTGCCTTATAATTGTGTATTTTGTATATGCTTACGCCCCAAAAGGAATATTGCCTGTTAAATAGCTTTTTAGGCCATAATTTTGCTTAAAAAACCTTTACTTTGCGAAAATTTTTATCATGTATTTAGATTTAAAAGAACTTATTGAACAAGCCTGGGAAGACCGTGCCCTGCTAAGTGAAAACGACTATATCAACGCTATTGAAACCATCATTGCCCGCCTTGATAAGGGTGAAGCCCGTGTTGCCGAGTGCATTGCAGGCCGCTGGCATGTAAACGAATGGATTAAGAAAGCGGTATTGATGTATTTCCCGATCATGAAAATGGAGGAAATTAAAGTTGGTCCGTTCGTCTTCCATGATAAAATGAAATTGAAAACCGACTACAAAAAAACCGGTGTTCGTGTGGTGCCTCATGGTATTGCACGTTATGGTGCTTATTTAGCTCCGGGCGTAATCATGATGCCATCTTATGTAAACATTGGCGCTTATGTAGGCGAAGGTACCATGGTTGATACCTGGGCTACTGTGGGTTCATGCGCACAAATAGGTAAGCATGTACACCTAAGCGGTGGTGTTGGTATCGGTGGTGTGTTAGAGCCGGTTCAGGCTGCCCCGGTTATTATCGGCGACAACTGTTTCCTGGGTTCACGCGCTATCGTGGTAGAAGGTGTACGTTTAGAGAACGAAGTAGTACTGGGTGCAAACGTAGTATTAACCGCATCTACCAAAATTATTGACGTAACCGGCGAAGAGCCCGTTGAATATAAAGGTTATGTACCGTCACGTTCGGTAGTTATACCTGGTTCATATACCAAAAAATTCCCTGCCGGTGACTACCAGGTGCCTTGCGCCCTGATCATCGGTAAACGTAAAGAATCAACCGACAAAAAAACCTCCCTTAATGATGCATTGAGAGAGAATAATGTGGCGGTGTAAATTAATTTTGAATGAGTGAATGATAGAATGAGTGAATATTTAACTCGCTATCATTAACTAACTCAAAAACAAAAAGAACGTCATTGCAAGAAACGAAGCAATGACGTTTTTCTTTTATTAGAATTTAAAATCAATTGGTATGAATGACAGAATGAGTGAATATAAACACTCATTCTATCATTCACTCCTTCTATCATTAAATAATGAAGATCGGCTTCGATGCTAAACGCGCTTTTTTAAACCGTACCGGCTTGGGCAACTACAGCAGGTGGCTTATTAATGCGCTGGTTAAGTATTACCCCGAAAATGAATACCTCCTTTATACACCCAAGGTTAAGCCGGGTATTTATACTCCACCTCAGTCTACGCAGACTAAAAGTCCCAAATTAAAATTCTTTACTTCTCGTTGGCGCACCAGTGGTATTTTGTACGATTTAAGGCGCGATGGTATTGAGCTCTATCACGGCCTTAGTCATGAGTTGCCTATTGGTATTGAACGCTGGGGGATCCGTTCTGTAGTTACGGTGCACGATCTTATTTTCATGCGTTTCCCCCAATATTTCAGCTGGATAAACCGGTACATCTACAAGGCAAAGCTTGTGGTGGCTTGCCGCGCTGCAGATAAGATTATTGCCATAAGTCAGAAAACTAAAGATGATTTGGTGGAGCTGCTAAATGTCGATCCTTCAAAAATTGTGATCATTTATCAAAGCTGCGATGCCTCCTTCAAAACAGAACAAACTGCGGAGCAAAAACAAACGGTAAAAGCTAAATATAATCTGCCCGATAAATACTTGCTTAATGTAGGCACCATTGAACCACGTAAAAATTTATTGTTACTGGTAAAAGCTTTAGGGCAGGTTGCCAATATTAAACTGGTTGTTGTCGGTAAACCTACTGCTTACCTGGATGAAGTAAAAGCCTATATCAATCAACACGAATTGACCGATAGGGTTATATTTCTACACGGAGTAAAGTTTGATGAATTACCCGCCATTTATCAGCAAGCGGGCTGCTTTATTTATCCATCAAGGTATGAAGGTTTTGGCATACCAATATTAGAAGCACTATGTTCTGGGGCAGCTGCAATTGGCGCAACAGGATCATGCCTGGAAGAAGCAGGCGGCCCTGATAGTCTTTATACTGACCCTGATAATGAGTTTCAATTAGCAGGCTTAATTATGCAGGTGTTGAGTGATGAAAACCTTCGCCAAAATATGATTACCAAAGGTTTGGCATATTCGCGTAACTTTGCCGATGATAAACTGGCTGCCCAGCATGCCGAACTATATAAAAACGTATTAAACCATGCTTAGAGACGAAGTAGCCAAAGCTTATAAAGTAATTCAGGAAGGTGGGATCATCCTTTACCCTACCGACACCATTTGGGGCATAGGCTGCGATGCTACCAATACCGAAGCTGTACAAAAGATCTTTGCCCTTAAACAACGCGATGAGGCGAAAAGCATGATTATACTGCTCGATGCCGACCATCAACTGGAACGCTACGTGGCCGAAGTACCTGCCCTGGCTTATGACCTGATTGAGTTTGCCGAAAACCCCTTAACACTGGTTATGCCGGGCGCTAAAGGCATATCTCCTGCTCTGATCGCTGCTGATGGAAGCGTTGGCCTGCGGGTGAGTAAACATCCATTTTGCCAGCAATTAATACAACGTATGCGCAGGCCATTGGTATCAACCTCGGCCAATATCAGCGGTGAACCTTCGCCTAAGAATTTCGGTTTTGTAAGTGAGGATATTATTAATGGGGTGGATTATGTTGTGGATGTTGATCAGCACAATATGTCTGAAAACAAACCATCAACCATTATGCGTTTAGAGCCAACCGGCCGCTTTGAATTTCTGCGCCGCTAATTTGTGTTGTTATAGCCAATCTATAATCACTAAATTTGTACCCGGCGGCATGCGCCAACGTATTTGAATGAAGAACCATCTTAAACATCCTGTATTTTCCATTATTTCTAAACTTGCGGGTAAAAGCAACTTACAGGTATATGCCATTGGTGGTTTTGTACGTGATATTTTCCTCGGCCGTCCATCTAAAGATATCGACATTGTTATTTTAGGTAACGGGATAGATTTTGCCGAACAGGTAGCAACTGCACTAAAAGTTAAGCTTTCGGTTTTTAAGAACTTTGGTACTGCCATGCTGCGTTACCAGGATGTTGAGGTAGAATTTGTAGGTGCACGCAAAGAATCATACCGCTCAGATTCGCGCAAGCCAATTGTAGAGAACGGCACCTTGGATGATGACCAGAAACGACGCGATTTTACCATTAATGCGCTGGCTATTTCACTTCACCCGGATACATTCGGTCAGCTGATTGATCCTTTTGAGGGTATTGTTGATTTGGAGAACAAACTGATCCGCACACCGCTTGATCCGGCTGAGACGTTCTCTGACGATCCTTTACGCATGATGCGGGCCATACGTTTTGCTTCGCAGTTGCATTTTGATATTGCGGAGAATGCGATTGAGGCTATTAAGTTGAATAAAGACCGTATCAAGATCGTATCACAGGAACGTATTACCGACGAACTGAATAAGATCATCCTTTCACCCAAACCGTCTATCGGTTTTAATTACCTGTTCGATACAGGCTTGCTGCATATCATCTTTCCGCAGATGACCAATCTGTTCGGCGTGGAGTACATTAACGGCAAAGGCCATAAAGATAATTTTTACCATACCTTACAGGTATTGGATAACATAACAATTGATACCCACGACCTTTGGCTGCGCTGGGCTGCTATATTACATGATATTGCCAAGCCTGCTACCAAACGTTTCGAGCCCGGCCACGGCTGGACTTTCCACGGGCATGAAGACCGTGGTGCGCGCATGGTACCCAAAATATTTGCCCAACTGAAACTGCCGCTTAACGAACACATGAAACTGGTGCAAAAGTTGGTGCAATTACACCTGCGCCCTATTGTATTGGCCCAGGATGTGATTACAGATTCGGCCGTGAGGCGTTTACTTTTTGAGGCAGGCGAAGACATTGAAAGCCTGATGATGCTTTGTAAAGCAGACGTTACTACCAAAAACGAGTATAAGGTTAAGAAGTATCGTAACAATTTTGAGCTGGTTCAGCAGAAATTAAAAGATGTTGAGGAGCGCGATCAGTTACGCAACTGGCAACCACCCGTAACGGGGGTTGATATTATGCAACTATTTGGTATTAAGGAAGGTCGGGAAGTTGGCATCATCAAAAATCAGATCCGCGAAGCCATCCTGGAAGGCGAAATACCTAACACCCGTGAGGCCGCAATTGCGTTCACCATTTCAAAAGGCGAACAAATTGGCTTAAAAGTTGTGGCAAACACAATTTTAAATTAAAGTATTATTTTTGGCAAAAATCCACAAGACACAAAATGGCTATATATAGATTCAAGGTTACATTTGAAGATTATGATGATATTTCAAGGGAGATAGATGTAAAGTCAAATCAAACCTTTGAAGAATTGCACCTGGCTATACACCAGGCAACAGGTTATAATCCCGATTATTCATCTTCATTTTATATAAGTAACGATCAATGGACTAAAGGTGAAGAAATTGCTTATAAGCCCAATGAGCGTAAAACTAATCGTGGTGTAGCATTGATGGAAAACTCGAAACTGAGCAACTTTATTGACGATCCACATCAAAAATTCTATTACACTTTTAATTTCGACAGGCCATTTGATTTCCATGTGGAATTAATGAAGATTCTTAACGAAACTCCGGGTTTAACTTACCCAAGTGTGTTTAAAAGCGTTGGTGAAGCGCCTAAACAATTTGGTAATGTATTGGGTACAACCGTAATACCGCCAACCAGCGAAGAATTTGATTTCCTGAACGAAATGGAATTTAACCCTGAGGATGCCGAAGACTTTTCTGAAGTTAAAGACCCTGCTTTAGGCTTGGGTGGTTCTGTAGATGAGGAAGAAGAAACCCATGAAGAAGAGGAAGACGAATTCGGCAATGAATTTTCTGACAACGACGGCTTTGAAGACGACGAATTTGGAGGCGGACGCAAAGGCGGCCACGACGATTATTAATTATACGGTAAATGAACCTGATGTTCATTTATCAACCTATAAATGAATAGCAATAAAACTTTAATTGTAGTAGCCGGCCCTACCGCTGTTGGTAAAACGGCTGCTGCAATTAAATTAGCCAAACACTACAATACGGTTATTCTATCTGCCGATTCAAGACAGTTCTTTAAAGAAATGTCTATCGGTACCGCCAAGCCATCGCCCGATGAGCTGGCAGCAGCCAAACATTACTTCATAGATTCTCATTCCATCACCGAAAACTTTAATGTTGGTGATTTTGAGACTGAAGGCTTAAAATTACTTGATGAGCTTTTTAAAGTGCATGATGTGGTTATTCTGGCGGGAGGATCGGGCTTATACATTAAAGCCATTTGCGAAGGTTTTGATAACCTGCCCACAGTTGAACCGGAAATTAGGGAACGCCTGAATATTGAGCTTACCGAAAAAGGGGTTGCTCATCTCCAGCAAAAATTAGCAGTTGCCGACCCGGAGTACTACTCTGAAGTTGACATCTACAATCCACAACGCCTGATAAGAGCTTTAGAGGTATTTGAGGGTACCGGTAAGCCTTTTTCCTCATACCGTACAGCAAGCACCCGCCAGCGGCCTTTTAATATCGTTAAGATAGGCTTAAACCTGCCCCGTGAGCAACTCTATAACAGGATCAATGAACGAGTAGATGTGATGATAGCCGAGGGCCTTGTTAAAGAAGCAGAAAACCTTATCCCCTATCGCGAAGTAAATGCATTGAAGACGGTAGGCTACAACGAGCTTTTTGATTACTTTGATGATAAAACTGATATGCACACCGCTATCGAACTTATTAAACAGCATACCCGGCAATTTGCCAAACGCCAGCTCACATGGTTTAATAAGGATAAAGAGATTGTTTGGGCTAACCCGTGTACAGATAATTTGGTTGAATTATCAGATCGGCTATTATCACAATAGTAACACTCTAATCATACTCTATCCAATAGGACTCTATACCCCATTTCCTAGGTATTGTTTATGCAATTTAAGGTCACTATCTTCAATTTCGTTCATTTTATGCATACAAAAGCAATAAACGAATGAACATTGTGAATAAAAGTTAAAATCAATCAAAAATTAGCAATGTTAAATTTATAAAAATTTAATTATCAGTATTTTATAAAGATAAAACATCTTTTTTAACGCTCAGTACTTTAATCTTTGGTTAATTTATTCAAAAAACCAGCCCGTTAAATCCACCCGTAAATCATAGAAATCGATCACCATTTCTATGAAAAATCTTTCAACTTTGGGTTTAATTGTATGGATGGCAGTTTCAACATCCTGCCAAAAGGGCGAGGTCCTTAACCCAATAAAATTAACTGATCAAACAAGTATAAGTACTGTTGTTCATGATTCAACTTATTATGTATATCCAGATGGATACACGGCCACAAACGCATTTATGGCACCTATAACCTTAGGTGTGCCGGTATATCTTGAAGCTAAAAATGATCTGTTTAGCAGCTTTTTGCGTTTTGTAATAAATCTCAATTTTGCAAGCACAAATTCAATACTTGATTCACATCCGCAATATCTGTCACCGGAAAATGTTAATACGATTAACATCGCGGTAAAATCAGAGTTGTATGTAACCTTCGTGTCTCAGGGCGCAAGTAATAAAAACACATTAGCGTATTATACATACCAAACCGGAAAACCTCCTGTTTCAACATCAGGCGGTAGCGATAACGGAGCGATGGATAAGATCACGTATATTTTCCCTAACGCTAGTTTAACCCCTGGAAATAAGATTAAATTAGGAATATTTAGCCCAGGTACTTCAGTTTCTTTCGTGCTCATATCAAATGGATGGACTGGAAATGACGTAAATATTACCAATGAAAAATTTTACAGTCAAGACAAACTAAATCCTGAAACAACTACTAGTTTAAAAAGACATTCGGTCATGCTATATGACGATATTGATCAGCTCTTTTTAATTGGTTTTGAAGACCGAAACAGACAAACTGGTTCTTCGGACAATGATTTTAACGACCTAGTTTTTTATGTGAGCAGTAATGTCAAAAATAGTATATCCAATCTTAATGTTGTGCCTGTTGACAATTCACGTAACTAACTTTTCACATTAAAGGCATGCGATAATTGTATCAATTAGATGCTTTGTTTCTTCAGGATCTTTGGTTTGAATACACTTAGCACCAGTGGTTGATGCAGGATAATCATTCCCTCCTTTAAATAAAGCATCGCCAATAAACAACATTTCATCAACACCAATATGAAGTACATCTCTTAGTTTCCGTATCCCATAAGCCTTATCAATACCTGGTTTGGTAATATCGATCGAGGTTGCCCCGCCCAATTGAACTGCAAATTCAGGAATCAGTTTATCAAGTAATGCTTTTATTTTTTTACGCTTCGCGAAATCCGGGTCCCAGGCCTTTTTGGGTTCAAGTGGCGCCTGTTGGCCAAGTGCAGAGAACGTGATCTGACTTTCCCTGTCTTCAATTTGCTCTCCCCACACTTTACCTGCTTTAAAGCCCGATTCTTCCACCGCTTTATTTAATGAGTCAACGATCTTTTTTTTCTCAGCATCGGTAAAGTTTTCTGAGTATAATTTATTCCATTCCGAGTCATCATATTGATAAAACTTGGTACCACAGGTAGGCAGAATAGAGAGTTTATTTAGTTTAGCGCCGGCTGGTAAATGGGCAATTACCTGTTTATCAAACTGAGGCCAATCGCCTCCTGAAATAATGGCGACCTGCGCGATATCCAACAATTGGCTAAACAGTTTAGCCATGTCAGCATCTATGGCAGCCTTACTTTCGGCTAATGTTCCGTCGAGATCAAATACGATAAGTTTTTTCATTCTACAATTACAACGCAGTAATACGCTTATATCAATGCATAATAAAGCTTATTGTTTTTGTTCAATGCAATTGATGATGTAAACTATACTGAGATAAAAAGGCCAGCTACAAGAGCCGGCCTTTTTTCGAAAATTAGCGGATGTTAATCCTGAAGCTTCAATAGATATTGTCCGTAACCGCTTTTTATATATTTAGCAGCAACAGCATTTAACTCATCGCGGTTTATAAAGCCACGGCGATAGGCTATTTCTTCAATACAACCAATTTTAGTAGCCTGACGCTTTTCAATTACACGCACAAACTCCGTGGCATCGCTCAATGAATCAAATGTACCTGTATCTAACCAGGCAGTTCCACGATCCATTACACCAATGTGCAGGTTATCTTGCTCTAAATAATATTTATTTACATCAGTAATTTCGTATTCGCCACGCGGAGATGGTTTAATATTTTTAGCTATCTCTACTACACTATTGTCGTAAAAATACAATCCGGGTACAGCATAGTTGGATTTTGGCTCTATAGGTTTCTCCTCAATAGATACAGCCTTATAGTCCTTATCAAACTCTACCACACCATATCTTTCAGGATCAGATACAGCATACGCAAATATCGCCGCACCATCAACATCATTAAAACTGCGGATCAGCTCGCCAAAACCGGTACCGTGGAAAATGTTATCGCCCAATATCAGCGCTACTTTATCATCACCAATAAATTCTTCGCCTATCACAAAGGCCTGTGCAAGCCCGTTCGGGTTTTCCTGCACCGCGTACTCAAAACGGCATCCCAGTTCTTTACCGTCGCCTAAAAGGCGCTTAAACCCGGCATTATCTTCTGGTGTGGTAATAATCAATATTTCCTTAATATCGGCCAACATTAAAACCGATAATGGATAGTAAATCATTGGCTTGTCATAAATAGGCATCAGTTGCTTACTTATGGCCTTGGTTATAGGGTATAAACGGGTACCAGATCCACCGGCAAGTATAATTCCTTTCATTATCTCAGTTCTTTAATACATGCTATTAAACTATCTCTCCAATACGGAATTGAGAGATTAAAAGTTGACTTTATTTTCGATTTATCCATTGCCGAAAATTTCGGCCTGGTTGCTTTGGTAGGATATTGCGAAGTTTTAATTGGGTTTACCTTGATTTTAACGTTTGCTATATCAAATATACCTACCGCAAAATCGTACCATGAGGTAACCCCTTCATTGCTGTAATGATAAATACCATATTGATGATTGTCATTATTGACAATGTGCAATATGGCCCCAGCCAAATCAATTGCATAAGTTGGCGTGCCCACCTGATCGGCAATAATATTCAATTCGCTTCTGTCTGCACCCAGTTTAAGCATGGTTTTAACAAAATTATTGCCGTATTCTGAGTATAACCAACTGGTACGTATGGTATAGTGTTTACTGGCATTAGCAGTAACTGCCTGCTCTCCCTCCAATTTAGTTAAACCATACACACTTATGGGCGAAGCCGCATCATCTTCATTAAGTAATTTGGGGATGTTGCCTTCAAATACAAAATCAGTTGAAATCTGTATTAGCGTGCAGTTAAACTTTGTACAAAGTTTGGCCAGGTTTTCGGCGCCGTCACGGTTTACCTTACGGGCTGCGTCAAGTTCATCTTCTGCTTTATCAACCGCAGTGTAAGCAGCACAATTAATGCTGTATGCGGGTTTATGTTTTTCGAACAAGATGGTTAAGGCTTCGACATCAAGAATATTGGCTTCGCCTTCCGGTGGAAATATGATTCCTTCAAAGCTAATTCTATTTGCTACAGCCTGCAAACAATGGCCTAATTGCCCCGAGCCTCCAAATACTAGAGTTGTATTCATTATTAATTTACGTAGTTTGATTATCCCTTAGATTTGGGATTAAGGTGCCCAAAAAGTGTTTCTTCGACAAGATAGCAAATTATGTGCCCTATTAAAATATGAGATTCCTGTATTCTTGGCGTTTCTGACGAAGGTACTTTAATACAGATATCACAAATGCTAGCCATTTTGCCTCCGTCCGCACCTGATAGGCCAATTGTTTTAATGCTCTTTTGTTTACATATTTCTAAAGCTTTTATAATGTTAGGCGAATTGCCTGAAGTGGATAAGCCGATAAACACGTCACCTTCATTTCCGTGCGCTTCAATCTGGCGCGAAAACAAATGTTCAAAACCATAATCGTTACCAATGGCTGTAAGGACAGACGTGTCGGTAGATAAGGCCATGGAAGATAGTCCAGGGCGGTCAAAATAAAAACGCGCTACTAACTCACCTGCGATATGCTGAGCATCCGCCGCGCTCCCGCCATTTCCGGCAACTAAAGTTTTATGCTTACTTTGATAAGCGCGAATAATTAGTTCTACAGCCTCATTGATTTGTCCTAGTAAATCTTCACTATCTAACAAGGCCTTTTTCGTATCGATGGATTTACTAATTTGTGATTTTATTAAAGATAACATGAAAATACGTTGACTCCGATATTTATAAACTTTATCAAATTATTTTCGAAAGTATGAAATAATTTCGGTTAGAAAATTAAGTTCTAAATAGAAAAGAATAAGATCGTTTAAACACATTTATGCTGAATTACAAATCATTTTTTATAACTCTCTCCAGGAGTGCATTCCATATTTCCACTCTCATCATATCATTTGTATTCCTGAATTTCAATGTCTGCGTTGCTCAAACTAACGGAGCCAACAGAACTTTTTCGTTTTCGTTAGCACAAGGAGCTAAAACTAGTGCTGGTGTTTTTGCAAAAGATAGCACACTGATCAGAACTCTTTGGAGCGGAACTTATTTTGACGCGGGCCACCATAGCGCTGATTGGGATGGAAAAGATGACGAAGGGCTACCCGCAAAACCTGGTACATATATAGTTAAAGTTTTGTCAAATAATGTTAAATACAAGTGGGAAGGTGTAATTGGTAACACGTCTGACTCTTTATCCGGGCCAAGTGTAATGCATTCAATGGATGCACTAAATTCAATCGCTATTGCAAATGGCGTAGCCTATTATACAACCCATTATAATGAGCAAAATACGGCAACATTTAAGTTTAATGTGGATAATCCATACAGTAAACAAGCCATATTAAATAAAGGTATTACTGCACTTTTTGTTGCCACAGATGGCAAAACAGTTTACTGGGCAGGCAACGATGCCAATATTGATAGCAACAGCTTTGTTTATGGTACTTATTGTAGTAATGATGCTGAAGCTAACTTTGAATTTGGTCAGATTGTGAAAACAAAATATGCGAGAACCTTCCAAAGTGCAATCGATGTTATCAAGAAGAATGGTTCGACTATTACCGGCCTAGCTGTACAAACAAGAAGTTCTTTTTTATTTGTGACACATCAGAAATTAAATACGATTGACGTACTGAATAAAACAAACGGATTTATCGTTAAATCTGTACATATTGATTCGCCCGGCTTAATCACTATAGATAACGATAATAACCTATGGCTACGTTATAACGCCAAAGGGCGGCGGGTAATCGGCAAGTTCAAAGTTGGCAAAGATGGCGATTTAATTAACACAAATATCGTAATACAAAACATAGAAAACCCGGTGGCAATGGCTGTCTCGCCGGACAATCGAATACTCTTAGTTGCTGATGCTGGAAATAGTCAACAATTAAAAGCCTTTGATATTAGTAATGCGGCACTCAAATGGACGTATGGAAAAAAAGGGGGATACTATGAAACGCCGGATGTAAGCAATGATAAATTCTATTTTAGTGATAAACGGGGGGAGTTCAGCTCAACTATCGCATTTGAAGCTAATGGTTCCTTCTGGGTCGAGGATGCTGGTAACTGCAGATTACAACATTATAGCAACAATTTAACATTTATTAATAACCTAATGTTTTTAAGCAGATCATATAGTATGGCTGTGGACTTCAATAATCCTACAAGAATATTTTCTGATTATCTTGAATTTAAAATAGATTACACAAAACCATTAAAGCCACGCAATAACTCTTGGACCTTAGTAAAAAACTGGGGAGCTAATATTCCAGCGAGCCTCGACGATAAATACAAACGTATGCATTCGGTTGTCACGCTAAATAATGGTCATACTTATTTTACAATATTTGATAATAAAAACAAAGATTGGCTTATAGCCGAACTTCCTAAAAAAGGAAATTTAAGAATTAGTAACACCGTATTAGGTAACATTAACAGTCAACTTTATCCAGACGGTTCAGTACGAACTGAAGTGCTAACATCAAATCAACAGGCTGCTTGGAAGAAAAGAGAACTTAAAGGATTTGACAGCGATAACAATCCGCTATGGGGAGATGATCAAATTCTCCTGTCGTTAACCATACGTAATGGGGATCCTATTAAGCGAACCAATTTGAATATTTACCATGCTGCCGATATTACTCAATCAAATATTTTAGTTGTATATGATAATACCCGCGCCGACACCAACCTACCTAACTGGCATTTAGGAGGTATTAAATTGGGGCAAAACAAATGGTTTTGGAAAACAGCCATTGGAACTCCCGCAAACTATAAAGGGATATACCCTTTGGATGGAGCATTTGACAATAGAAACACGCACTATTCCGGCAGCGTAACCCTCTTAATGACGAAAAATATATTTTGGGGATATTATGGTGAGGGTTGGCAGGGAACCCAAGTAAATAAATGGAACCATATTTATGATAATGGTTTGTTTGTAGGCCAGTTCGGCGTAACAGGGCTTGATAATAAAAATATCGAGGCGCCTCCAATGATGGCAGGTAATGCGTTTTCGGCTGCAATTATTAAAACTAATACCAATGAAGTGTATTTATATCACAACGACGAAAGCTATCACAGTGGCATTCATCGCTGGAAAATTATAAATCTTGATAGTATTAAAGAACAAAATATTAAAATTTCTTTATAATAAAAAAGCCCTGTATTACTACGGGGCTTTTTTATTATAAAGAAATTTTACTTGTTGTAATACGTAAAGTCCTTGTGCTTTATTTCGTGTTCAGGCAGTGATTTAAAGTACTCATATGTAATTTTTAAACCTTCCGCACGGCCCACCTTCGGCTCCCAACCCAGAATTGCTTTTGCCTTAGTAATATCTGGACGACGTTGTTTTGGATCATCTGTTGGCAATGGTAAACTGATCAGTTCCTGATCGGTACCAGTGAGCTTGATGATCTCTTCACCAAACTGACGGATAGTGATCTCATCAGGGTTACCAATATTCATTGGCTGTGCGTAATCACTATGCAGTAAACGGTAAATGCCTTCTACCAGATCATCCACATAACAGAATGAACGGGTTTGTGAGCCATCACCAAATACAGTTAATGGTTCGCCGCGTAAAGCCTGACCGATAAATGCAGGTAATACGCGTCCGTCATTCAGGCGCATACGTGGTCCGTACGTATTGAAGATACGTATAATGCGGGTTTCAACCCCGTGGAAAGTATGGTAAGCCATAGTAATAGCTTCCTGGAAACGTTTAGCTTCATCATACACACCGCGTGGGCCTACCGGGTTTACATTACCCCAATATTCTTCGGGTTGTGGGTTAACGTTAGGGTCGCCATATACTTCTGAAGTTGAGGCGATAAGCATACGGGCACCTTTGGCTTTTGCTAAACCTAATAGGTTATGTGTGCCTAACGAACCTACCTTTAAAGTTTGGATCGGGATCTTTAAATAATCAATAGGGCTGGCCGGTGATGCAAAGTGCAATATGTAATGCAAGTCACCAGGAACGTGTACAAACTTAGAAACATCGTGATTGTAAAACTCGAAGTTTTCTAATTTGAACAGATGCTCAATGTTACGTAGGTCGCCTGTAATCAGGTTATCCATCGCGATTACATGATAATCTTCTTTGATAAATCTATCGCACAGGTGCGAGCCTAAGAAGCCGGCAGCTCCGGTAATTAGTATTCGTTTTCTTGACATAGTTACCTTTTTTATGATTGGTAATTTGTTAATTTATTAATTAGTTTATAGCTAACAGATCATGGTTTATAGTAAAAAAGCCTTCGGCTAATCTGCTATGAACTATGATCTATACACTACACTATTTACCTACTACTTTTCTACCGATACTGTTGTAGTAAAAACCTAAATCAACCATTTTCTCAGTATCATAAAGGTTACGGCCATCAAAAATAACTTTACTGTTAAGGGTTGTGCTTAATTTATCAAAATCAGGGGTTCTGAATAATGACCACTCTGTTAAGATCAATAATGCATCCGCGTTTTCAAGTGTATCATAAGCATTGGTGCCATAAGCAATTTTATCACCTACTGTAGCTTTGATATTAGGCATAGCCTCAGGGTCAAATGCAGTAACAGTAGCGCCTGCATCAATCAGCTCATCAATGATGTACAATGCCGGTGCCTCGCGGATATCATCAGTTTCTGGTTTAAACGCTAAACCCCAAAGGGCAAAATGCTTGCCTTTGATATCGCCGTTGTAATATTTCTTAACTTTTTCAACCAGTACTTTTTTCTGGATCTCGTTAACACTCATTACAGAGTTTAAGATCTTAAAGTCATAGTTATGTTCTTCGGCCGATTTGGCAAGGGCCTGTACATCTTTAGGGAAACAGCTACCGCCATAACCGATACCGGCAAATAAGAAACGTTTACCTATACGCTCATCGGCACCAATACCACGGCGTACCATATCAACATCAGCACCAACAAGCTCGCACATATTAGCGATCTCGTTCATGAAAGATATTTTGGTTGCCAGGAATGAGTTAGCAGCATATTTGGTTAATTCTGAAGAACGCTCGTCCATGAAGATAACCGGGTTACCCTGACGAACATAAGGTGCATAAAGTTCACCCATTAATTTGCGTGCTCTTTCGTCTGTAGTACCAACAACAACTCTGTCTGGTTTCATGAAATCTTCAACCGCAACACCTTCTCTTAAAAATTCAGGGTTTGAAACTACGGCAAATTCTATACTTGTTTCAGGAGACATAACAGCTCTTACTTTATCGGCTGTACCAACTGGTACTGTTGATTTGGTAACGATAACTTTATAGTCAGTAATTATTTTGGCAATGTCTTTAGCGGCACCTAAGACGTAGCTCAGGTCGGCAGCGCCATCACCACCCGGAGGCGTAGGAAGCGCCAGGAAAATGATTTTTGCTTCGGCAATAGCTTCTGCAAGGTTAGTTGTAAAATGTAACCTGTCCTGGCTTATGTTGCGATGAAATAATTGCTCAAGGCCTGGCTCATAGATAGGCAGTTCACCTGCCTTCATTTTTTCTACTTTTTGTACATTAATATCTACACAGACTACATCGTTACCTGTTTCTGCTAAACAAGTACCCGTTACAAGGCCTACATAACCTGTGCCTACTACTGCTATCTTCATGATTGTTCGTTTTAAAAAAGGATATTTTTAATATTTAAATTGAATGTTGTTTTAATTTGCCGATGCTGTTTGCCATTTTGTTAAAAAATCCTGGTAAGCTAAAACAATTCCTTGTTCCAGTTCAATGGTATGTTTCCAGCCTTTGCTATGCAATTTGGTAACATCCATTAACTTACGTGGCGTGCCATCGGGCTTAGAGGTATCAAACTTAATTTCGCCTTCGTAACCCACAATTTTTTTAACCAGCAGGGCAAGATCCTTAATACTAATATCTTCGCCTGTACCGATATTTACGAGACCTTTCTCGTCATAGTTCTGCATCAGATAAAAACAGGCCTCAGCAAGGTCATCTGCAAACAAAAATTCGCGTTTTGGAGATCCTGTTCCCCAGATGGTTACATCAGCCGCACTATTTTCTTTAGCCTCATGAAAGCGGCGGATTAATGCAGGCAAAACATGTGAGTTTTGCGGGTGGTAATTATCATTATAGCCATATAAATTAGTAGGCATTACTGAGATGTAATTACAACCGAACTGATCGCGGTAAGCATCGCACATTTTGATACCAGCAATTTTGGCTATTGCATAAGGTTCGTTAGTTTCTTCGAGCGTGCCTGTTAGTAAATAGTCTTCCTTTAATGGCTGTGGCGCCATTTTAGGATATATACAACTTGAACCTAAGAACATTAGTTTTTTAACCCCATTTACATAGGCCGAATTGATAATGTTATTTTGGATCTGCAGGTTATCATACAAAAATTCGGCACGATAGGTATTATTTGCTACAATACCCCCTACTTTAGCAGCTGCTAAGAAAACGTAGTCAGGTTTTTCCTGTTCAAAAAAATCAGCTACTGCTTTCTGGTCGCGGAGATCCAGCTCTGACGATACACGTGTTAAAATATTGTGATAACCTTCTTTTTCGAGTTTGCGATATATGGCAGAACCAACCATACCACGGTGACCGGCAATATATATTTTGGCATTTTTTTCCATAAATGCTTATTCGTACTGGTTTTTAATGCTGTAGCCTGAGGCTTTTAATAATTTTTCGCGCTGGAATAGCTCAACATCAGATACTACCATTTCGCTCACTAAAGCTTTAAGATCGTATTTAGGTTTCCAACCCAGTTTTTCGTTACATTTTGTTGGGTCGCCAATTAACAGATCAACTTCAGTAGGTCTGAAATACTTAGGATCAACAGCTACCACTTCTTTACCGATCTCAACCTGATAGTCTGGGTTACTGCAGCTTACTACATAACCTTTTTCATCAACACCTTCGCCTTTAAATTCAACTACGATGCCTACTTCACCAAATGCCATACGTACAAAGTCGCGAACGTGAGTGGTAATACCGGTAGCAATTACAAAATCTTCTGGTTTCTCTTGTTGCAGTATCAGGTACATTGCCTCAACATAATCTTTAGCATGGCCCCAGTCGCGTTGTGCGTCAAGGTTACCCAAATACAGTTTATCTTGCAGGCTCAAAGCTATTTTAGCTACGGCACGTGTTATTTTGCGTGTTACAAAGGTTTCACCTCTTAACGGGCTTTCGTGGTTAAACAATATACCATTGCAAGCATACATATCATAAGCTTCGCGGTAGTTAACCGTGATCCAGTAACCGTATAATTTAGCTACTGCATAAGGCGAGCGCGGATAAAAAGGTGTGGTTTCTGACTGTGGAACAGCTTGTACCAAACCATAAAGTTCGGAAGTTGAAGCCTGGTATATTTTGGTCTTTTTTGTTAATCCTAACAAACGTACAGCTTCTAATACTCTTAATGTACCAATACCATCGGCATTAGCAGTATATTCAGGAGTTTCGAAACTTACCTGCACGTGTGACATTGCCCCGAGGTTATAAATCTCATCAGGCTGTACTTGCTGTACTATACGGATAATGTTAGTAGAATCTGACAAGTCACCATAATGAAGGAAGAAGTTTTTATTCGACTCATGCGGATCCTGGTACAAATGATCAATCCTGTCTGTGTTAAACAGTGAACTTCTGCGTTTGATACCATGCACTTCGTATCCTTTTGATAATAATAAATCAGCCAGGTACGCACCATCCTGGCCGGTTACTCCTGTTATTAATGCTATTTTTTTCATTTATAAGGTGACTATATTTTATAACAGCAACATGTAAAATGTTCTGTGTTCAAATTTATTCTATTTATGCAATTTCTTTTTCTGTAACAGATACATTATCGATAAAACTTTGCATAATACGATCGATATTTAAATACTGAATTGCATACTGACGCGAATTCGCCCTTTTAAGTTCAACATTTAAATCTGCTTTCACTTCCGTTATTTTATTGGCAAGAGCGACATGATCCTCGGGTGGTATAATATAACCTACATTATATTTCTCTACAACGTTGTGCAGTGATGTGTCTTGTGCTGCAGTAACAATGCTTACGCCGCCAACCGCCAGTATTGTTGTAAGCTTTGAGGGCATTACCAGATCACCGGCATTTGACTTTTGTAGTACAAGATGAAAATCGGCCATGTTCAGAAATTTATTGAACACATCTTTTTCCTGAACAGGTAAAAAACTGACGTTTTTTAATGCCCTTGCTTCGGCAAGTTCAATCAGTTTTTCTTTATATGGCCCCGAACCGCAGATTACGAATTTGATATGATTATCATGCTGAACTTGTTCGGCAGCAAAAATAATATTTTCGAGCCCCTGCTTTTCACCTATAGCACCCGAGTATAAATATACAACATCATCTGCTGAAAACCCCCACTTAGTTTTCAATGTTTGCCTGTCGTCAAGCGGATAAAAATAAGAGGTATCGGCCCAGTTAGGGAAAAATATCACTTTCTTATCAACCTTTTCTTCAATCTTTTTGATCATGCCGTCAGATATACTGCTTACATAATCAGCACCGTCCAAAATATTTTTCTCCATCTTGTACAAACGACTAAACATCGTTTGGTTAGACAGAATATTTAAATCCTGTGCCGCCTCAATTTGCAGATCCTGAACGTGGTAAATCAACTTACCACCGGTAAGCTTACGAACCATTAGACCTAAAAAAGCAAGATGAAATGGCGGGGCAACGGTAATAATCAGATCGAATTTCTTTCTCAATGCAACCAGTTTCAAAATCTGCCATATTTTGGAACTCCAAAATGACATATCCTGAATCATTCTTTTTTTGCCTGTCGGATCAGCAGGTGTGTAAGACGGGCAACGATAAATGGTAACATCGGTCTTACCCGGTTCTTTTAAAATCTCCTTTTTATACCACCACCATTTATTATGGTACGGGGCCTGCACTTTCCACTGCGGGTAGTACGGAAATGTGGTTACTACTGTACAATCATAGCCATGAGATGCCAGCCAGGCTATCATCTCACCGTTATACTTACCAATACCAGTAGGTTCAGGTGAAAAATTATGACCTATTAACAGAACTTTTTTTATGCCCATCGTTCTTTAATAAATACTGCCGGATTACCCTTATAAATACTATTAGAATTCAAATCGGATGTAATAACAGACCCTGCTGAAACTACTGTATCTACTCCAATAGTAACTCCAGGTGCAATAAAACAACTTGCACCAACCCATGAACCGTCTTTTAACGTTATTGTACCATTACGGTAAGGCATAGTTGGATCTTTGTAATTATGATTCCCCCCGCAAAGAAATGCCCTTTGCGAAACGCATACGTCATTGCCGATAGTTAATAATTCGAAATTAAGCAACATCGCTTCTTCACCAATCCAAACATCATTCCCAATATTAAGTTTCCACGGAAAGTGAATATTTACGCGTGGTTTAATTACCAACCCTTTACCCACCTTTGCCCCAAATAATCGTAACAATTTTACTTTAAAAGAACTGGGGTAAGGGAAAGCACTTAAAAAAAACAGCATCTTTAATAAATACCAAACCGTTTCTTTAGCCTTGCTCGCTCCACGGTTGAAGCCTTTACCTGTAAAGTTACCGAGTTGTACGCGTGATGTTAATTCTATTGAGCTCATTCGTTTTACTACACGGAAATTTATGTATTTTTGAGGTCTTCTGCTTCCATTAGTCGCAAGGCAAAAAGCATTTCTACCATGGTACGCTGCAGGGTATAATACCAGCCTGCCCAACCATTAAAAATAAGCCCTTTAACAAAAAGGCAATAAAAGAATACAAAAAATGGTGCCAGCACTTTAGTCCTCCTAAACCTGTTGATCAACGAATTGCCGCCGTTAGTATCCAGATTCAGCAATTTATCACATTCCCTAATCGAATAACCATCCTGGTTGCTAAGCCACCTGCTTAATGACTTTCTATCATCATGCAGTATTTTGCCTTTATAATCTCCAATTTCACCTTGTATCTCCAGCCGGTGTGCATGCCCATCATCGAAATAACTGCCATGTTGCTTTTTAAAAAGTACCGGCCGTGGGGTAGTATTGTTACTTAATAATTTTTTACCATAGATCAAAAATTCGAACCGGGTATTATAAGCAACCTTATTGGTATCTGTAGCCACAAACTGCTTAGTTTCTTCAATAAATTCATCCGTTAACACGTAATCGGCATCAAGGCTTAAAACCCATTCGCTATTAATTAAACCAAGACCGAAATTACATTGCTGAGCAAACGTATCAAACTTGCGATATTCAATCTGCACGTTTGGATAAGATTTTAATATGGAAATGGTTTGATCGTCACTGTAACTGTCTATCACCAAAATATGATCAATCCAAGTGAGCTTATCCAAAACTCTCTTAATATTGGGCTCTTCATTTTTGGTTAGTATGAGCGCCTGTAAAACTTGCTGCTTTACGGTTTCCATTCCCACCAAAGATAATTATTACGTTTCATTAATTATAAATATTTCAATTAAAAAAGCCATTAGTTATAAATACTAAACAGCTATGATTACTGCGTTATAATATTTACAAGATATTAATTTTTTGATAAGCAAATAGCATATTCGTTGATATAGTCGGCAATTAGCTTTTCAGCTGCAAAATTGTTTTCTATAATCAAATTGCCGGTTTGCCGTATTTGCAATCGTTTTGCTTTATTGTTTATGGCATTACTCAATTGTGCAACTACATTATTAACATCTAACGTTGTTACCCACCCCATATCTTTGGCTTTCACAAAATCAGACAGTGCCACATTTTCAGATACTAGTACCGGTGTGCCCACATGAAGAGATTCTATAACTACGTTCGCAAAATTTTCGTTAAATGAGATCAGCGTAAATAAATCAGCATGTATCAATTCAATAAATTTTTCTTCCCTGCTTTTCCACCCCAGCCATTCAACCTTGGAAGATATATTAAGTCTTTTAGCTAAACTTTTCAGTTCATCAATATAACTTTCTTCACCCGAGCCTGCGATTTTAAGTTTTACCGGATCCTTTAGCTGACTGATAGCGTCAAACAAAATTTCCAATCCTTTTTTAGGATGGATACGGGACATAAAAATCAATGTGAATACATCATTTTTATATTCATTTACCGGTACGGGTGGTAGAGAAAGTATGTTAGGAAGCATAAATCCTTTCCAACCGGGTATCAAGTCTATGCATTCCTTATATTCGGCATCAGATGTGGCGTGAAAGATCGCCTTGCTCAAAATAAACTTTCCAGCGACTTTATGAATAATTTTTTTTGCTTTACTTTTTCCAGAATTAATGATGTAATTGCTTAACATACCCCGAGGTGAAACTATAAGCTTTACGTTCTTGTGATAACAAATATAAGCCGCTACTATAACCAAAGGACTCCACCATGATTGAATATGAACAATATCATATTGTTTAACTGTACGGGCTAAATGCTGCCATAGTGCTGGTGAAATATGCGTATGATCTTTGGTAATACGTTTAAAGTAAGTCACCTTAACGCCATCGACACCTATTTTTTTGCCTAAGGTTACATCCAATTCGGTTTTTCCGTTTGCTGCGGTAGTGTATACTTCAACCTCGTGTCCCGCTTTAACAATCCCTTCGCAAAGTTTTGCTACAGATTCAATTGGTCCGCCGTAAACATAAGCGGGCTTGTAAGAAGGAACTATAAAAAGAATTTTCATGATTAACGGAGATTGATAATATTGATAATAGCTTATTTTTAGCCTCTGCCAAGAACATCTTGATAAATACCTTCGATTTGGCGAATAGCGATTTTCATATCAAATTGCTTTACATGTTCCAACCCCGCATCTATCGCATTTTCTCGGCCTGCTTCATTAAGTGATATTACATCGCTTAATATAGAAGAAGCATCCTCGGCCCATGCACCCGAATTAGTCAAAGGTCGCCTTGAAATATAAAATGCAGCGTCGCCACCCACCTCATTCATTGGCCCCTCGCTGGTTGTAATAGTGGGTATACCCGATGCCATGGCTTCTGCAATGGGCCAGCCGAAACCCTCTGCCAATGAGGGAAATAAAAACACCGATGCTCCAATATAAGCCTGCTTTACAAAACTGTCATCTTTGCCTGTTAACAAATAGATATCTTCAGAATAAGGAGATGCATTATAACACTCTTTTAATTTACCATTAGCGGGTGCGCCTATCATAACGAGTGGTAAATTGTTATTGCTATTTTTACGCCAGGCATCGTATATTTCTATAACACCGATCCGATTTTTATACCATTGGTTACCTCCAACGTGCAGCAAATAGCCATTGGTGAGGGTTACTCCTATTTCATTTCCAATTACTGCGCGCGCCTCAGATATATTTGCGGGTTTAAAAAAAGTATTTAAACCATTATAAACAACCTCTGAAACCGCGGGCACAAACCCTAAGAAACGATGTAAATCCTCCTGTGTTTTCCTGGAAACTGAAATAAAGTTCTTACCCGCTTTATAACCTTGTTTAATGTAAGACTGGTACTTTTTACCTGTGTAACTTGTCGGATTTTCCGCTATCTCACCCTGTGCAGACCGCTGCGCCAAAAAGTCGTGACAATGAATTACGTGAGGCCTGTTTGCAGCCAATGGCACCCATGGGCCTAAAGCATGATCAGTAAAAACGAACAAAGTATCAGCGTCATAATTTTTAATGGTCTTTTTCATCCAAGCCGGAAAGATGATATATTGATCGATATAACCCGCCCATTTTTTTAGAGAACTAGGTAAGGGCAAATCATAAACCTTGGGTTGGGGTGCCCAGACCTCTACCTTATGGCCAGCCTGCGTCATCCCATCTACTAACATTTTGGCAAACCGAGGCATACTTTGCGAGCCGAGAAAAGTTGGGTGTGTAAGGAAAACGATGTGCATACCTATATTCTACTTATTGATTCTTTATGAACCATATTTAACCTTAGAATTTTCTTAAAAACACAGCAGGTCAGCTTCAAATGACTTAACAAGTACATCAGAAAAAGATGCTATACGAAACAAACAACCCTATCAGTATCCATATCGTTTCCTATCACGCTGTCCTGGTTTTTAATGTAACTCGGTATCATGGTTAGCCTAACTTGTTTGTTCCACCTGCTTTTTTGTATTAAGCGATGCCATGGTAAGTCCTGCGATTAACACCCCGAATCCCAATGCGGTTGGTTGCGCCCATTGGCCTTGTGGAACAACTAACAAGGCAAAGCTTAACAATAGCCATGGTAATAAATCTCCGGTCTTCAATCGTGAAAAACCTTGAAAGAAATATTGTACACAAAGGCCAAGTCTTGTAAAAATGGCGATAAGTCCTAATCCGAATCCGAGCTCACCCATTATCCTGGTAAATTCATCTTCGATGTCAAATAATGCCTTAGTTACTCCTAATATCTTAAATCCGACCTGCGTACCTGAACCAAACCCATATCCCCAAAAAGGCAGCGCCCCGGCCCCGGTAAATGCTTCAATCATGTGCCCAAAATACCGATTTCCAACAACTCCATTTAAACCACCTTCAACCTCATTAGCACCTTCGAAGCGAGCCGTAAACGCCTCTGTAGCAGTTTGAAAGAAATCAAAATTATTAAGAATTACCAGAGAGATTAAAACTACAGCTACCGACCCTACAATTTTTCCGATAAATTGTGGTTTACTGGATAACGCAAGAACAGTAAACGCAAATGTTACAACAACCTCGAACAGCAATGTCCGACTAATTGAAAGTGGTATTGAAATCATCAACGCTATTGTAGCCCCAATTAATACCACCCTATTAATTGTTTTAGGATATATCCAAAACCAAAAAACGAAAGGCGCAAGAAAACCAAAAAATGAGCTTGTTCCATTTGTAAAGGAAAAAGTGGCGGGGGGCCTAAAAAAACCTAAAGCACCTGAAAATCCTCCGCCCGATTCATCTCCACCAACACCGCGATTAATCCAAGCTGTTTGTGGGCTGTAAAACTGAGCCGCAATTAATATAGCCATAGGTATAGAAATAAACATCACAACTCTGGCCATTTTTAAAATATCGTCTCTGGTAAATACGGATCCAATAACAAATATTAAAGGATAATGCATCAACCAAATTCGGGCACCGTATAACGCTACCCAGGCATTCCCATGTCCAAAAAGTATAGCCGTAAAAATCCCAATTGTTCCAACAGAAACCGATATAAATAGGAATGGACTAAATGGAACAAGTTTATTGCGCCATGCGGTAATAATTAACCAAAGAACGATAGGTTCCCTTACTAACAACAAAGGTGTAGCCAAACCTGGTAAGACCCATTTACGCAAAGCCCCCTCGAATATTAATAAGTAAAAATACACCCAAATAAATTGCTTTACCTTTTTTACGGTCCCTGTATCTGTAGAAATTTTATTTTGACGAATATTAAGTTGCATGCCTTAAATTTGAAGCCCAATTGATTTGTTAATACCGAATTAATTGAATTATTCGCTGTTTTCTTATAGCTATAACCATTTCACAATTTGTTCAGACAATACCTATGGACAGTATATTTTCGACTGATACACTGAGCAAAGTAAACAAAACTATATTTACTGTACCTATAATTATTTAGTCAATAAACTAAGATTTTCGGCAATGATTGCATAACTGTACTTATTAATGACATCCTTGGAGCTTAACGTCCGAGTAAGTTTGTTTTCATACAATACGTCATCAAGTCGTCTCGCTAATTCTTCCTCATCCCCGGTTTTAAATTTATAGCCATTTATACTGTCTTTAACCAAATCGCTCGAACTACCAGTCAAATCAGATAAAATAATAGGCATATTAAAATTCATTGCTTCATTAACAGAAAGGCCCCATGTTTCACCCACTCCCGAGCACATTACAAATACGTCCGCAATGGCATAATATTCTGAAATTTGTGATTGATTTACAAATCCGGTTAAAATTACATTCTTTAAGTCGTAATCCGTTACGAACTGCTCTAACTTTCCACGTAACTGGCCTTCGCCAACCATTATCAGCCAACAATCCTTTTTAGCAATATTTTTAAATGCCTTTAAAAGATCCATCGGTCTTTTTTTATCGATATATTTTCCCGAATATAAAATAACCTTATCATCAGCACCTATACCCATTTTTTTCCTGATGTCCACTACCGAGCCCCTTAAACGTGTAAACTCGCTCGCAAAACGATCATTGTCTACAGCGTACGGGCAATAAATCAATTTGGAATCATCAATATTATAACTTTTATAGAAAAGCCTGTTTTGCTCACCTATATACAGGAAAACGTCAGCTCTCGGGAACAGAATATTTTTAAGAAAAAAATATTTTAGTTTTTGCTTCCAATTTGCTTTACCTCGTTCATGACTGTATGGAGTTTCATTACGTAAACAAACTGTATGCCCCCTTAATCCGGCAAGCAATAATATCAAAAGATGTGTTGCATAGTGGTATCCATGAACAATAACTACAGACTTAGGCGCTTTAAAAATAGCTTTAACCATTTCGAAGCTTAGCAATCCAAAAAAACCATTAAAATGAGACGGCTTCCATGAGTTATTTTTAAAAAATCGATATTCATACCCTTCTAACAAAGGAACATCCCATTTAATTTCAACACCGAATTGTTTGTCTAACCCACCTTTTATCGATTCATCAGAACCATACCAAGCAGCAGTTTTAACACCATGCTGATTCAGGTATTTGTATAAAGGGGCAAAATACTGAATCGGGTGTGAGTTAATAAATATTACGTCTTTCATATCCAAGTATAATACACATCAGGGATTATAATTATATTAAACTAACCGCTTCTGCAATACTTTCAGAGTATACACTCCAAGGTCTTTGACGGGCGGTTTCCATGGCTTTGAAACCCACTTCTGCAATAGATTTCCGGTCGTCCAATAGCTTTTCAATCCCATCTTGAAGAGCCCTGGTTGACCCTGCTTGAATTAACCATCCGTTGTTCCCGTCTTTGATGAAATCTAACCCTATAGTCCGGTCTGTTGTAATTACAGGAGTACCTTGTGACATAGCTTCAGTAATTACTAAGCCAAAACCTTCAAATAAAGAAGGGAATACGAGTACATCGTGTTTTCTCATTAATTCCAATACCCCCTCATGTGACATACTTGAAATCCATCTGTGTTTACTTAACGCTAAATTTAACGGGGCACAATCTTCATGTTTTTTACTCCCTACAATTGTTAATTCAACCGCTTTTCCAATATTATCAACAGCTGCAAATAAATCGGCTATACCCTTTCGCTGGGAAAGGCTACCTACAAAAAGTATTTTCAATGGGCCGTTAATAGAATTACTGTATTCACGTTCCCGGCTTACTTGTGGAAAACCATAAGGAATAACCTCATACGAAGGCAGTTTCCCAGGATAATCTTTAAGTGTTTTTGCAGTAAAGGTACTTGCGACAAATATTTTATCGGCTAAAGCTATTTCCTCTTCTTTACGCTCCAACTTTTCTTCCGACTCATTCAATCCTCCTAATGTTGATACCCAGTCAGGCCACCGGTCCTTTTCTCCTTCAAGTAACCTGATTGAGCTTCGCCAATACCCTATTGGCAAATCATACAGTTTTCTCATTCCCAATTGTTCGGCTCTTCTAAACGTAAACAAGACCGTGTCTTCATATCCGTATACAGCATTTGCTCCATTCTTAACGGACCGGGTTAATTGTGAGGCAACATGAGCATCAAAATTCTTGACAACGCTATGTATATTAAAAAGTGATTTTGGAGGTTGAGTAAGTGACTTAATACCCGCTTTTAAAGAGATTATTCGTCCTAATTCAAACCAGGGCCACATTTTCGTACAGCTTTCTAATATAGGGTCGTGTAAACGCCTACGGATTTCTGACAACATACGTACAGAGCCCATAGAGTATAATAAACTATCAGGGAAAGCAGCCAGGCTTACATGGTATTCAGATAATATGCCACGTTTAGCAAAGCCATAAGCTGCATTTTTTACGTTAGCATTACCTGTAAGGTGTGATAGCACTAATTTCATTAAACTTACTAATTAAAACAATCGAATAATTAGCTGTTGCTTTTGAACATATCTAAAGCAAAGACGCGATCAAAGAAGAATCCCCAGTATTTTCTTTGTTTTTCCAATCCAATACCAATTATAACAGCCACAAAAAAAACGGTAATTATTGCATGAGTCATTTGCTCAGGGTTATTTATTTTAAAACCGAATATCCCTCGCCAAAACACTAGAAGTGGGTAATGTAAAATATAAATGGGAAAAGTAAGATCTGCTAATTGTCTGAAAACCTTAGCGGTAATATTATTAGATTGAATTTTGCTACCGCTTGGCAATAACCAAAGCGTTAAAGCGATAAAAAGGCCAATTACCCAGTCTGTCAAAAACTGACTAGCATAAAACAAGAAGTGCAATCGATTCATGCCAGGATAAGGCGGTAAAATCATGATGATTCCAATTGTAAGTCCGGCCAAAATAAAAACCAAAATCCAATTAACTCTTTTGTCTATCTGTAAGCCTTTAATAGTAAAAGCGAAATAACCCATTAACCATATTGGCATCATCAGAAGTATTTTAGCACCTGCAATCAGACAAACAATTATAGGTAACACGTACGCCTTAATGCCTTTTGCTTTAAAAAACCAAAAGCCAAAAATTGCATAATACCAAAATTCAAAACTAAGAGACCAAATCGGTATGTTTATAGGAGGTGCAGAAGAAAAGAACCATATTTCGTTACAGAAAATTGCAGACAAAAGATATCTAACAACAGAATTACCTCTTGAATATGACATTAATAAGCTATAATCTACTTGCCTCAGTATTAATGAGATAATAGCAGTAATAATTAATGCAGGAATTAGCATGGAACAAAGGCGACTAAGCCTTGCTTTAGCGTATTGAATCGGCCCTCTATTATTAGTATTAGTTGTGTATGCAATAACATACCCCGACAGAACAAAAAATGCAATTACCGCCGCATGCGACGGTTCTCCCGGCAAATTTGGGGCTTGCTTCTGGGCTGGGAACCATTGATCCTTTGCATGTATGTATAAAACTATTAGTGCCGCTGATAATCGAAGGCAGTCTAAAAATATGCTGGATCCCCCTGAAATAGTTTTTAAATTACTTTTATCCATTATGGTTGTGCAATGGTCATGCGCTCTTACTTAACAGTATCAATGCCATCTATTTTCAAACTTTCACGCATTACGTTCAAATTATTTTCTCCGAAATATTGATTCCTGGCGACCGCCCATTGTTCACGAGTTACTGATAATTTTAAAAGGTCTTCTAACACTTTAAAACCATCTTGTTGGTCTTTAGAATTCCAAAATAGCCCTGTTTGGGTTACAGACAAAAATTTGTCCAAAGTACAATTACCTGGGCCATGCCCTAATATAGGCCTTCCAGACTGAACATAGCTGGTTAACTTGGTAGGCAAGCTTGTTTCGCCAAACAGTTTCAATGAACTCTGGAAAGGATACATTGAGTATACAAATTCGCATTCAGCTAATTTGGGTATCACCTGCTCTTCAGGAAGTGTCTTATGAAAAACCACATTATTCCGTACCTCAGCCGGCAGGTCCTCGTTTTTCAATGAGCATCCCCACATTTGCACTTTAACTGTCTTACCATTTAACGAGAAGAAGGTTGACACCAATTTCAAAAAACTGAAGAAGTCTCTATTGCTATACAATGATCCTATATGTCCAATTTTAATCTCATTCCCTGGATTTTCATCTTTTGCTGCGTCAAGCAAAAGGTCCATCGATATGTATCTGTGGCAAACCTTTCCTTCAACACCCGACAATCTTTTGTAGTAATCTCTCATTCCTATGCTGATTACATCGAGTGAATTGACATTTTGTAGTGCTTTTGTCGTAAGACTATTTGCCAAATTACTAAACAATCTGTATCGATATGACCTAGCGCACAAAGCACCGGCCCAATCATCATGAACTGTCATGTGCACCGGGCGCGTGGATTGTCGTCTTTTTAACTCGAGGGCCACTCTCAATCCTTCATTATGAGAAACAACCCAATAACTATCGCAATCAACCTCTAATAAAATATCTACGATCTTATTAATTTTGTCAACAGGTGCATCAGATAGCATACGCCAAGTCTCCCACACATCATTTAATATCTTCCCCCCCATAACACCAGGGCCAATATATCCTTCCTCGTAATTTTTATCTACCGATCTGTTTGTATATTTCCAAGTTATTGAAATATCAGGGAGGTTTTCAATTAAACTCCTTAGGATTGTTGAACCACCGCCGATTGACGGGGCATGAGCAGTAAAAAGGCAAACCTTATTTAATTTCACTGTATATATAATATAAGCTTGTTACTATCTATCTTTCCAGGCTTCTACAATCTGACTGATCGTAGATTCTAAAGACTGAGTAATATCCCATTGAGGATAATGGTCTTTCATTTTACGAAGATCTGAATAATAACAAATGTGATCACCGATCCTGTTCTCTTCAACATAAGAGAAAATTTGAGCCTTTCCAGTGAATCCTTCAGTTATTTTAAAAGCTTCAAGTATAGATACGCTGTTATTTTTACCACCGCCAATATTGTAAACCTCACCAACACGTGGACTATCAACAAAAGCAGCCATAAACAGTGCCACATCAAGAGAATGGATATTATCTCTCACCTGTTTTCCTTTATAACCGAAAACCTTATACTCTATTCCTTCTAAATTACATTTAACCAAGTAAGAAAGGAAACCATGCAACTCTACACCGGAGTGTTTAGGGCCGGTTAAACATCCGCCACGTAAACAGCAGGTTGGCATATTAAAGTACCGACCGTATTCTTGCACCATGACATCAGCCGCGACCTTTGATGCACCAAATAAAGAGTGCTTTGACTGGTCAATAGAAAAACTTTCACTAATGCCATTATCATAATTGCTATCAGCATAATCCCACCGGGTTTCCAACTCTTTTAATTCGATCCTGTTAGGAGCATCACCGTACACTTTATTGGTTGACATGTGAATAAACGGCGATTCAGGACATGCCTGACGCGCGGCTTCCAGCATATTAAGTGTACCGACAGCGTTCGTGTCAAAATCGTCAAACGGAATTGCCGCCGCACGGTCATGCGATGGCTGGGCAGCAGCATGAACTATTACGGAAGGTTTTACAGTTTTTAATAATTCAAGAACCGCCTTACGATCCCTGATATCTATTTCATGATGTGTATAATTTGTAATTTCTTGTTGCAAACGTTTTTGATTCCATCTTGTATCACCATTAGGCCCAAAAAACACCGCTCTCTGGTTATTATCAACTCCGTGAACATCGTATCCCAGAGTTTTGGAAAAAAACATACAAACTTCAGAGCCTATCAAGCCCGATGATCCAGTGACCAATAATATGGGTTTCTTCATTATTACTTTTATTAAGGTTGAAAATATCTCAATACGATTATTAATATTTCAAATAAATTAACATTTTATATAATTAATCATCACAAAAACCAAATATAATTAAAAAAAAACCATTATAAATTAATATAAGATGAATTTTTATTTTTAAAATTTATGATAAATCAAAGCGATGTTACCGCAACTTGCTCAAGTTCTATTTATGATTTAAATCGTGCTTATTTAAGCCTAAAAATGCGCCCCGCATCGAGTACTTAAAATTTTGGAATGGTAGAAGTAACACACGTGGCCCGGCTTTATTGATTAGAAGAAACGCTCTAATGATTCCAGGTTCCTTGCGTGTGCCAATCAACAGCGTTCGAAACAGGTGAAAAATTAACTGATAAGCAGGCCTGAATTTAGCCATAACGAGAGCCTGGTTAAAAGTCCGGTTCTTAGTAGTTTCTGTGAATATATCATTCCGGTCGTCAGCCCCAACTCTTTGAGCCACAAAATGCAACAAATAGTTCTCATTGTCATATACAACTTTATATCCTGCTAATTTGACCCTTTGACAAATTTCAATTTCGGTGCAAATCTCTGCCCCTTTTGATTCAAGCCTACTATCAATTCCTTGGTAACCCAAAGCCTTTTTTCGAAAAGATAAGTTTACCCCTTTCAAAACGTCTACTTCAACAGGTGAGGTAAGGCAACCGCAATGGTGGTTCCCAACAAGTTTTCCATTCCATCGAAAGGTGCCGACGATAGCCGCCGGAGCTGGATCCATTAAGCCATCGACATCCAATTGTATCCTGTCCCTGCCTCCATAGGCACCAAGTAATTCATCATTTTTGTATGCAATATTGATTTTTTTAGCCCAATCTGCCGGTAACCAAACGTCGTCATCTAATAAGCAGATAACATCACCTTTAGCTTGAGCTATTCCTAAATTTAACGAATGGACCAAGCTGGGTTTTGTTGCAGACAGGGCTACTATCGAAGGCACTTTAATCTGACAGTCATCAACAATTTGTTTTGTAGGCAAATCGTTAGGCCCTATTACTATAATTATCTCATCCGGCTTTAATTCCTGTTTCGATAATGACTCAAGTAGTCGTTCCAGATCTTTCGCCCTACCATAAGTAGGAATTACAACACTTAAATTCATATAGTTAAGACTATTTCTTAAATATTTTCACAAATGTATAAGTTACTATTGCCAAAACCTGAAAGGCCGTAGTTATAATATTCAAAAGAAGTATACCATTTAATGAAGACACATCCAGTAAAAAAGCACAAGCAGCAGTTACAACCACGCTCATGGCTATATATATTATTGGATTAATTGCCCACCCTCTTACTGTACATAGAGAGAATGAGACCCCATACATAATACCGAGACAGGCAGCTATCGTAGATAACACTAATGCCGTATGCAAGTTCGAATACTTTGGCCCGATAATCCATAACAGCTGCGGGGAAAATAGATAAACTACAGCCACCACGAAGATACATATTAATATTAAGCCGAATTGCACCTGTAAATATCTGATCAAAAGATTTTTACCGTTGGCCAAGCGGGCAAATCGGGGATAAATTAAAGTAGAAAATAATATGCTTAATAAACTCAAAACGGTTGTTAAGCGGCTCAAAGCTCCTACGTCAGCTATGGAGCTTGTAGTCCCAAAAATAGAAATAAGCCAAATGGTGATCTGGCCAGATGCGCAATAGTATATGGATTCAGGTAGTAACCTTTTTACGCCAGACAAAATCCTTTTGCGGACTTTTAAATCAACTTTTTGATTCCAATTGACATGCTTTGTTGAAATCTTTCTTAATTTATAATTGCCCCAAGTTCTGGGAATGCTCGCTGCCAGAATTGCGATAGCTGTCCATGGAAATAAAAATATTGACAGGATTAATAATAACCTCAATAAATTAACCGACACCTGATTTTTCTGCAGGGGTAATATGTCTTGATGCAGTTTAAGACTGATTTCTAACAATGAATCAGATAATGCCGCTAAAAAAGCCGGTATGAGGCAGGCCACGATGATTATTGCCTTCAATACACCCGCTCCATGATGCAGCAACAAATAGAAAAGTATCGGCAAGGCAACAAGTAAACTCCCTATGGCAAATTTCCGTCTCAGATCTAAACCGGTAACCATTACTGCCCCAAGTCTGTCTTTATCTTGCCATACTTCTCCCCCCTGCGACATAACTCCGGCGCTAATTCCACCGTCAGCCAGAACCGTCATGGTGCCTAACATTGTATTAACTAATGTGTATAGCGCATATTCGCTTGTCGGAAGCATCCTTATAATTAAGATCCCACTCACCAGGCCTATTCCCTGAACTATAATTTGGGTAGATCCGGTAAGCGTAATAAGTTTAACCCAACTAAGTAGCTTAGAGTGCTTGCTGCTTTCTATAGACTTTACCATATGCGCTAGTTCCTATTTTTCAACCAGCTGAACCAATTTTTCTTTAAATCATTATTTTCTACGTAATAGCCGTAACCGTAGCTGTCGCCGTAGCCGTAGCCGTAACCATAGCCATAGCCGTTCTTATCAGTATTTATGGAATTAAAAACGATATTTAGATTTTTAAAGAATCCTTTCTTACGGAATTCTTCTAATAAATTAACGCTGTCTTTATGAGTATAACTATGCCTGATAACAAATAACGTAGCATCTGCATGCTTACTTAGTATTTGAGCATCTGTGAGAAGGCCTATCGGAGGTGCATCCATCAAAACATAATCAAACTCTTCGTTAAGTTTGTCTAATAAGCTTTCGATTCGCCCATTGAGTAATAATTCTGCCGGATTCGGAGGTATTGCGCCACTACTTATGATAGACAAGTTCGGTTGTTCCGGGTATATCTTTATAATATCTTTTAGCTCATCCCTACCAATAAGGTATCCGGACAGGCCTTTATCATTTTCAAGTCCCAACGAGACATGGAATCTAGGTTTTCTTAAATCTAATTCTAAAACAACAACTTTCTTACCTGTACTCGCTAAACTAGCGCCCAGGTTTAGACACACAAAAGACTTACCCTCTCCACTTATGCTTGAGGTGAAAAGTAAATTTCTACGTTTGACTCCAGGAAGTATAAAATCCAGATTTGTTCTAAGTGCCCGTATCTGTTCTGATATCATTGACCGCGGTTGGTTGATCACAACCATGGTATTGGGCTCTTTGGAATACCCTAGCTGGGCGATAATAGGGATGCGCGTTACACCTTCAATATCTTGTCTTCTTCTAACTGTAGAGTTTAGGGAGTCTTTAAGATAAATTATAAAAAATGGAATTAATAAGCCTATAAAGAAGAATGTTATATAGATAATATTCTTTGCCGGCTTAAAAAACATACCCGAACTTTTAGCTTTGTCGATAGTTTTGCTATCTGACACCGTGGAGGCTAAAGATATTTGAGTTTCCTCCCGCTTCTGAAGTAAAAATGTAAAAAGGTTGTTTTTTATATCCCTATCCCGCATTACATCAATAAGCCCCTTTTCCTTCGAAGGTACGCCTTTAATTAAGCTATTGTAACTTGCATTCTTATTCTGCAACTGTCTTTTACTATCGATTAACCCTGAGTTAACATTGACAACAGTCTTTAAGATTGTGCTTTTAAGGGATTGAATCTGATCATTGATAGAGTTTACAATCGGATTCGTTTCAGGGATTGTTCTTAATCTGCCTTCTTTTTCTGTTAATGCCTGGGCTAATTGTGTTACCAACCCTAACAGGGTTGGGTCGTCAACACCGAGCATTGAAGGAAGTTTAGACAAATCATTAGTTCCACTTTTTAAATACGACTCCAAATTTTTTAAGGCGCCAATCTCGAGGTCTATTTTTGTAATTTGAGCATCATTGGTTTGCACATTAGCTAGAAATATCGAAGATTGAGAACTTATATCAACAATATTATTACTTGATTTATAATTGGCAACATTTTTCTCTACACTATTAAGCTCCGAAGCAACAACCGACAATCGGCTCTCTATGAAATTAAGTGTGTTGGATGTGGTCTTGTTTTTATCATCGATTGACATCTGATTATACTCATCAACCAATCTTGTAAGAATATCTTTTCCTCTTTCAGGTATCTCATCTTCCATCGAAATAAACAAAACGGTAGCTAACTTACTCGCTGGGGTGATGACTAGTTTACTAATATAATTTTGGGCGGTTCCTTCCACTGTCCCAAATATTACATGTATTGGCTGGTAAATCTTTACCGCAACATTGTTGGGGGTTGCAATTATTAATCCTGCAGCTGTTTGCACAGGATGATTAAACGGTATTACTTTCCCATCAAATTCTATCTCTTTAGGATTAATGTATCGAACAATCCATTTTTTTGTACTGATTTGAGACGACGGGCTAAGAAGTTTTATTTTAAATGGGCAATACTTATTGTATAAAGTATACTTTGTAAAATTATTTTCAATTACATAAGTATTGCCAAGGTCTAATGCGCTGATGACTTTCTCCATCAGCATATTTGTCTTCAGGATTTGTATTTCATTGTCAATAATTTTATCGCTCGAATTTAGGTTCAGTTGATCTAAGAGATCCTTATCACCGTTACTTTGTTTATCTTTTATTAAGATTGCAATATCGATTTTATATTCAGGCACCTGTAATTTTGCAAAAAGGAAACCAACCGCTATAGCTACAATAATAGATAAGGTAAACCACCGCCAATATTTCAGATATCTGTGCACAACGTCCTTAAAGTTGACCCTTGAATCAATTTTATCGTTAAAAAACTCTTCAGAAATTTCTGAGGATGTATTCATTTAATTATTAATTATTTGATTAGAACAATGATTACTGATAATGCAGCTATAACAAGAGGAAGTATCCGCAATGTAATATCCGATTGAGCTACTTTACTCTTACCAGCTTTAACATATATGATATCGTTTGCGTGTAAGTAATAATACTTTGAAGAAAAAACATCTCTGGTGGTAAAATCAATTTCTCCAAATTCTTTTTTTCCATCTACATCTCTTATAATTTGGATGTCATTACGTTTGGCAAATGTGGTCAGGTCGCCTGCCATTGTTATCGCCTCTGGTAACGTAGTGCTCTCATTTGGTATCACATATACTCCGGGCTTGTTCACTTCTCCAAGTACCGATACCCTATAATTTAAAAATCGTACACTAACAGTAGGATCTTTCAAATAAACGGCTACGCGTTTTTTGATAACATTCTGAGCATCAACAATTGTGAGACCTCTTACAGGCACCTCACCCAATATAGGTAAGGTAATATTACCATTAACATCTACCAGAAATCCTGGAGAGGCAGTCTGACTTAAACCGGGTGATCCGGTCCCTGAACTCGAGCTCTCTGACGATGTTGTACTCGCGGAATAGGGATTAAAAAAGCTACTCGCTTCTATGCTTAATGAGTTTATATAAATGGATAGTATGTCACCTTCAGCAATTTTAGGTACATACATTTGAGCCACAGAGATTGTGTCCTTCCCTCCTTGAGCACCCTTTTGAAAATATGTTATCTTTTTCTCATTAAAACAAGATGAGATCGTTATTGCGACCAGAATTAAATATCCAGCAATCTTAGAGCTTTTTAATATATGCATTCGCGAAAATTTCTATTAACTTATGGCTATTAAAATTATAAATGAAGGTAAAAATGTATTTCTATTCTACGGTATAAACTTGGTAGAATATTACCATAAAAAAAAGCGTGTTTATGCCTGGCCGATTGTGCCTCCGAAATTCATTGAAAAACCTTTGTTTTCTTCTTGCGTTTTAATACGACCGTTTACCGCTTCAAATTTTTCGATATTTTCTTGCAAAGCTGCCAAAAAACGCTTGGCATGTTCAGGAGTAAGAATAATTCTGGACTTTACTTTTGCCTTTGGCACACCTGGTACAACCCGGATGAAATCAAGAACGAATTCTGCATTCGAATGTGTAATAATAGCTAAATTAGAGTATATCCCCTCAGCTATTTCTTCTGAAAGTTCAATATTTAATTGTGAATCGTTTAGTTCTTCCATAAATAGATAAACTGTATTGCAATAAGCATGTTTTGACAAATTTATTAATTTAAGTGAATATATTTTATAATTTCATTTAAAAATAGCTTTTTAGCAATGAAGATCACAAAATCGCATTCAAGATTTTAAAAAGTGCGCCCAAAGGTATAAAAAGCAATATTTCCAACATTAAAGCTTACATCTTAAAAAATTTTTATTTATTATTACATTTTATTTGCATTCCGTCATCTACATTATTAAAAACTTAACAATAAATTAATGCCTGTGAAAAAGTATTTACCTTTAGTTATCACTATCGCGTTAAGCGTTTTCCTTAATAAAGCTCAAGCGCAATATTATAACAATACCTATAGGGAGGACAGTTGGCACGTAACCATCGGACCAGATATTATGGGTGTAATAAATCCCACTCAGCAAGTTGATTTTACAAACCCTACTACGGGCAAGGTAGCCCCTAATTATGTAACGTATAGTCGTTTAAGTGCTGGGGGAAGTGTACATGCAGAATATTACCCAAATCCTTTTGTTGGACTTACTATAGGGGTGGGAGCAGATTTTATACCTGGAACAAAAAATGCTAAAAGTTTAGTTTTAGTGCCAATTACGATTGGTGCAAAAGCTTTTTTTTCTCAAACAATGTATTTAGGTGCAGAAGCCGGTTTAGGCTATTCAAGCATTAGTTATAAGGGATCACGTATGACAAAACTTGTGTCCCCAGCCCTTGGCTATAACAATAATGATAATGGCTTGGATATTAGCTTGCGTTACGAGGTTATGCATGGTTCGAATCAGTATTTAAGTATGATTGGTTTACATATTGCTTATTCATTCGATCTATCTCCGAGCTATTAAAAGCTGTTAACAATACTTTTAAAAGGCCTGTAAGCTGTTGCGAGGGCACTGAAAAAGCACCAGTTTTAACAACAGGACTTTAAAGCGGTCAAGTAAAAGCGATTTTTACTTGACCGCTTTTTTTATTGTAATAGATATTTTTCTGTGGATTATTCCGAGTTGACTTAGCTCGAAGGGAATGGAAATGCAAGGTTTGATCTGATGTTACTCTTAAGGGATCAGTTTGATAATCCTTTTGAGGTTGACAGTGAAGATGGCCAATGCTCCCTGCATCTGCATATTTTCGATCCCGTAAGCTATTGCCCGATCATAGCCATGAACATTTTTCAACTCGTTATTTTTAGCTTCGATCTTATATCGATGTTTAGCTTTGTCTTTGAAGTAGTGTGTTTCTTGAAAAGCTTGTTGTTCCTGGTGCATGGTTGATTTTATAGCTACTGCATAGGTTCTGGTTTTAGCTCCCGGCTTGTAACAACCATCTTTTAATGGGCATACCTTGCATTTTTCAATGTCAAAAAAGTAAATGTATGATTGGTTTCTCCCAACGTCTTTTTTTCCTTCTTTGGCTTTTCGTATAGCCAGATGCCCTGCCGGGCATACAAACATACCTGCATCCTTGTTATAATCAAACTTGTCTTCTTCTTTTCGGGTTCCCTGGGAGATCGCTGGCGTAAGTTTGGCCACGATCCTAATGTCTTGTTCAGCTGCTATCTTAAGATTGGTTTTCCCGCAATAGGCCGTGTCACCAATGATCGTTTCAACTTCAATGCCATTGCTTTGGCTGATCTCCAATAGTTTGGGAAGTTCCGGGCCATCGCCTTTTTCGCCCGAAGTGACCACGGCAGCGGTAATAATGCGTTCCTCGGTCATCGCCAAATGGGTCTTGTAACCAAAGAATGAACTATCGGCTGATTTATGACCGATTTTGGCATCCTTATCTTTGGATAATATATAGTGCTCCTGTGTATCTGCTACCGTCTCTTTCAGTAAGTTGAGTTTTTCTTTTACCGCAGGTATCTCGCTTAACGTTTGGTCAGCGTCGATATACTTTTCCAAGGCGCTGCAATAAGCCAGTTCCTGTTCCAATTCGTCTATACTATTCTTTTCAGGCATAGCGCCTTTCATATCCTCATCTATAGTATATACCGCTTTACGGAGCAGTTTTGAGCGCTCCCGTAATACTTCTAATGCTGAATAAGGATTTGATCTTGACAGCGAATGTGTGGCGTCAACGATGATGGATTTAGAGCGGATGATCCCTTTCTCAATCGCTATACTGACCGTTTTATTAATGAGCAAGTTTAAAAGATCGCTATCCTTCAGCCGCAACTTTCTGAACTTTGTCAATGAACTTGGATCGATAACGTCTTCTGCCGGCGACATACCCGAGAAATATTTGAAAGACATATCATAACGCGAACGCTCGACAACATCAACGTCCGATACGGTATAGATCGTTTTTAACAGCAGATATTTGAACATCCGTATGGCGCTCTCCGCCGTCCTGCCATTGTTAGGGCAATACTTGTTCGCCAGTTCATCATAAATGAAACTGAAATCTATCAACTCGTTGATTTTACGAAGGAGGTTATCTTTGGGAACGATCAGGTCATATAAACCCGAAAACGTACTGAACTGTATCTTCTGCTGTTGATTAAGCATCTATAGCGTCTTTCTTTCGACACCTTAAGATACAAAAAACGGGGTAGAAAACCTTGCTTTCTACCCCGTTTGCTTAAAAGACTTTTTCAGTGCCCTCGCTGTTGCTTATAGGCCTTTTTTATGAGCCATTATGGTTCTCACTTCTGGCTAACTAACCAAATTGTACTTATAATCGAGCAGCAGGCACAGATGAACTTATTAATAGTACGGCATTGAAACCTTTTATGGGAGTATAAGTTATTCCCGCGAAAAAACATGATGAACACTACAAGAGCCTTCATATTCCTACAAACGATCCAGGAAAAAAAATATTTAAGATACTATCAGATGCCGTGGTTTATTTGTTATTGGCATAGAAAATTAGTAATTGGGATAATTACGGTGTCGGCCCGGAGAAGAGCTGATGTGCACTTCTAATTGTCAAACGATTTATAGAACTGCCACTGTCAAAAAATTGGGCATGAGCCAAGCATAACTAATACAACCAAAACTATGCTAATACTATCAAGTCGCTTAATCAGTTTTATTACTATAAGAGCTAACGGGGCTATTTTATACATATTAACCGTAATCAAACAGATAAAATCCCCAATTATTATTTATGCTTTTAAAACAAAAAAGGCTCCCCAAAATTCGGGGAGCCTTTTCAATATAATCAGTTTTGATTATGCCTCGACGTCTTCTGTTTTAGAAGCCATCAGGCGATCAAATTCTTCTTGTGAACCTACACGTACGTTATCGTAGATACGCATACCTGTACCTGAAGGGATCAAGTGACCTACGATCACATTCTCTTTCAGACCAAGCATTTTATCACGTTTACCTGCGATAGCTGCTTCGTTCAGTACTTTAGTAGTTTCCTGGAACGATGCTGCCGAGATGAACGATTTGGTACCTAACGATGCACGGGTGATACCTTGTAACAACGGACTTGATGTTGCTGCAATTGCGTCGCGTACTTCAACCAGTTTCAAATCTTTACGTTTCAGTACAGAGTTTTCGTCTCTCAGCTTACGTAATGATACGATCTGACCGGCTTTCAGGGTAGATGAATCACCTGGCTCAACAACAACTTTCTTGTCAAAAATATCGTCGTTTTCCATCATGAAGTCCCAACCGTCAACTGCTTCTTTTTCTAAGAAACGAGTATCTCCCGGATCTTCAATCTGTACTTTCTGCATCATCTGGTGAACGATAACCTCAAAGTGTTTATCGTTGATTTTCACACCTTGTAAGCGGTAAACTTCCTGGATACCGTTAACAAGGTACTCTTGTACAGCAGCAGGGCCTTTAATCGCTAAGATATCGGCAGGTGAGATCGAACCGTCTGACAGTGGCATACCTGCTTTGATAAAGTCATTATCCTGTACCAGGATGTGCTTAGAAAGTGGTACCAGGTATTTTTTAACCTGTCCGTCTTTTGATTCGATAGTGATTTCACGGTTACCACGTTTTACACCGCCTAAGGTTACAACACCATCAATCTCGGTCACAACTGCCGGGTTAGATGGGTTACGAGCCTCAAACAATTCAGTTACGCGTGGTAAACCACCCGTAATATCTCGTGTTTTACCGGTTGAACGAGGAATTTTAGCAATTACCTGTCCGGTTTGTATTTTCTCATTCTCGTCAACCGCAATGTGTGCGCCTACCGGAATGTTGTATCCTTTAATTACGTTACCCATGGTATCAGTAATCTGTATCACAGGGTTTTTAGTTTTATCCCTAGTATCGATAATTACTTTCTCACGGTGACCGGTTTGCTCATCAGATTCTTCACGGAAAGTGATACCCTCTAATACTGCATCAAAGGTTGATTTACCCGCAAATTCTGAGATGATAACCGCGTTGTACGGATCCCATGAACAGATACGGTCGCCTTTGGTAACTTTGCTGCCATCTTTCACATACAGGTATGAACCATAAGGGATGTTATTGGTAACAATTACCTTGTTGCTGCCTTCTTCCAGGATACGGAACTCACCAGAACGGCCTAAAACAACCTGTACAGGTCCGTCTTCAGCTGTTTGGTACTCCACAGTACGTACGTTTTCAAATTCAATGATACCCTCGTAACGAGCATTGATCTGAGACTCTGCCGCGATGTTAGATGCGGTACCACCCACGTGGAATGTACGAAGTGTTAACTGTGTACCCGGCTCACCGATTGACTGTGCTGCAATTACACCCACAGCTTCACCGCTTTGTACACGTTTACCTGATGCCAGGTTACGTCCGTAACAAAGGGCACAAACACCGCGTTTGCTTTCGCAAGCTAATACAGAACGGATTTCGATACCTTCTAAAGGAGAGTTTTCAATCGCTTTACCAATCTCTTCAGTAATGTCCTGACCGGCACCAACTAATAAATCGCCGGTGATAGGGTCATGCACATCGTGCAGAGAGGTACGGCCCAGAATACGATCGTATAATGGCTCAACGATATCCTCGTTATCTTTTAATGCAGTTGTAAATATACCACGTAAAGTTCCGCAATCAGTTTCGCCAACAATCATGTCTTGCGCAACGTCATGTAAACGACGGGTTAAGTAACCAGCATCCGCAGTTTTCAACGCCGTATCCGCCAAACCTTTACGGGCACCGTGGGTAGAGATAAAGTACTCTAATACCGACAGACCTTCTTTAAAGTTTGATAAGATCGGGTTTTCGATGATCTCGCCACCAGAACCTGATTTCTGAGGTTTCGCCATCAAACCACGCATACCTGCAAGCTGACGGATCTGCTCTTTCGAACCACGCGCTCCAGAGTCAAGCATCATATAAACAGAGTTGAAGCCTTGGTTATCTGTCGACAAGATCTCCATTACATTCGCAGTTAAGCGGTTGTTGATACGGGTCCAGATATCGATGATCTGGTTGTAACGCTCGTTGTTGGTAATGAAACCCATGTTATAGTTACCCATAACCTCTTCAACTTCTTTAGTTGCTGATTCGATTAAAGTAACTTTTTGAGCAGGGATGTTAACATCCTGCAGGTTAAATGATAAACCACCACGGAATGCCATTTGGAAACCTAACTCCTTAATATCATCAAGGAACTGGGCTGCGCGTGCCATACCGGTGTTTTTAACAACTTCACCAATAATATCACGAAGCGATTTTTTGGTCAGCAACTCATTGATGTAACCTACTTCTTCTGGTACGTGTTGGTTAAACAATACGCGGCCTACAGTAGTATCAATCAATTTATTAACGATGCTGCCATCGCGTTCTTTTACGTTTGCTTTTACTTTAATAAAGGCATGCAGGTCAATTTCTTTCTCATTGTAAGCGATAATCACCTCTTCAGCAGAGTAGAAAGATAAACCTTGTCCTTTTACAACACGTTGCTCATCAGTTTTGCGGCCTTTAGTAATGTAGTAAAGACCTAAAACCATATCCTGTGATGGTACTGTAATTGGGGTACCGTTGGCAGGGTTTAAGATGTTGTGTGAAGCAAGCATCAGGATTTGGGCTTCCAAAATTGCAGCGTTACCTAGTGGTACGTGAACTGCCATCTGGTCACCGTCAAAATCCGCGTTGAATGCGGTACAGGTTAACGGGTGTAATTGGATCGCTTTACCTTCAACCAATTTAGGTTGGAAAGCCTGGATACCTAACCTGTGCAGCGTAGGCGCACGGTTTAATAACACAGGGTGACCCTTTAATACGTTTTCCAAAATATCCCAAACTAATGGGTCTTTACGGTCAACGATCTTTTTAGCTGATTTTACCGTTTTAACCACACCTCTTTCGATCATCTTACGAATGATAAATGGTTTAAACAGCTCGGCAGCCATATCTTTTGGTAAACCGCATTCGTGCAGTTTCAGGTTAGGACCTACAACAATTACCGAACGTGCAGAGTAATCGACACGTTTACCCAGTAAGTTTTGACGGAAACGACCTTGTTTACCTTTCAGGATATCTGAAAGTGATTTCAAGGCACGGTTACCTTCAGTTTTAACGGCGTTTACTTTACGTGAGTTATCAAATAAAGAGTCAACCGCTTCCTGAAGCATACGTTTTTCGTTACGTAAAATTACTTCCGGTGCTTTGATCTCGATCAAACGTTTTAAACGGTTGTTACGGATAATTACACGACGGTAAAGGTCATTCAAATCCGAGGTAGCGAAACGGCCACCCTCAAGAGGTACTAATGGACGTAACTCTGGCGGGATAACCGGAACGATCTTTACGATCATCCACTCCGGATTGTTATCTATACGTGTACGTGCATCACGGAAAGCTTCAACAACTTGTAAGCGTTTTAAGGCTTCGTTTTTACGTTGCTGAGAAGTTTCATTAGCAGCCTGGTGACGTAAGTCATAAGACTGTTGGTCAAGATCAAGGCGTTTTAATAATTCTTCTAACGCTTCAGCACCCATTTTAGCTACAAACTTTTGTGGGTCCTTGTCGTCAAGGTATTGATTTTCTTTTGGTAATGTATCTAAAACATCCAGGTACTCTTCTTCAGTCAGGAAATCCATTTTAGAGATTCCGTCAACTTCTTTAATACCCGGCTGAATAACTACATAACGCTCATAATAAATAATAAGGTCGAGCTTTTTAGTTGGCAAGCCCAGTAAATAACCGATCTTGTTTGGTAAAGAACGGAAATACCAGATGTGCGCAACAGGAACCACTAAGTTAATGTGGCCCATACGCTCACGACGTACTTTTTTCTCGGTTACTTCAACACCGCAACGGTCGCACACGATACCTTTGTAACGGATACGTTTGTATTTACCGCAATGGCACTCGTAATCTTTAACCGGACCAAAAATACGCTCACAGAACAAACCATCACGCTCAGGTTTATAAGTCCTGTAGTTGATGGTTTCTGGTTTCAAAACTTCACCGCTTGAACGCTCAAGGATAGACTCGGGAGAGGCTAAACTGATGGTTATGCTGGTAAAGTTACTTTTGATTTTATTATCCTTTTTGTAAGACATAGTCTCCCTTTGTTTTAATTTTTTAAATGACTGATTTAGTGAATGAGTGACCTGATCACTACTTGCACGTAGAAGTTAACAAAGGATTGGATAATTACTTATCCAATCCTTCACTAATTCATTCATTATTCTAATGTGATATCCAAACCTAAACCTCTTAATTCGTGAACCAATACGTTGAATGATTCAGGAACTGATGGTGTAGGCAGATTTTCGCCTTTAACAATGGCTTCGTAAGTTTTGGCACGTCCAATTACGTCATCCGACTTCACAGTCAGGATTTCCTGAAGGATGTTAGCCGCACCGAATGCTTCCAGTGCCCAAACCTCCATCTCACCAAAACGCTGACCACCAAACTGTGCTTTACCACCCAATGGTTGTTGTGTAATAAGAGAGTACGGACCGATTGAACGGGCGTGCATCTTATCATCAACCATGTGGCCCAGTTTCAGCATGTAGATAATACCTACAGTAGTTGGCTGATCGAAACGCTCACCTGTTAAGCCATTGTGCAGGTAAGTACGGCCTGTTGCCGGTAAACCAGCTTTAGCAATCCAGTCTTCCACTTCCTGATAGGTTGCACCATCAAAGATCGGGGTAGCGAATTTCATACCTAACTCTTTACCTGCCCAGCCTAATACGGTTTCGTAGATCTGGCCCAAGTTCATACGTGAAGGTACACCCAGTGGGTTCAACACGATATCAACCGGCGTACCATCTTCCAGGAACGGCATATCCTCATCACGTACAATACGTGCAACGATACCTTTGTTACCGTGGCGGCCCGCCATTTTATCACCTACTTTTAACTTACGTTTTTTAGCAATGTACACTTTCGCCATTTGAACGATGCCTGATGGCAACTCGTCACCCACGCTGATCGCAAATTTATCGCGACGGTAAGCACCAAGCTCTTCGTTTACTTTGATACCGTAGTTATGCAGTAATAATTTGATCTGATCGTTCTTGTCGTCATCAGTGGTCCATTTAGTTGGGTTGATGTTTTCGTACGCCAGTTCAACCAAAATTTTCTGGGTGAATTTAACGCCTTTTGGTACAAGAAGTTCTTTGTAAACGTTAAATACACCTTGTGATGTTTTACCGTTTACGATCTCGAACAATTTCTCGATCAGTGTATTTTTTAATTCTTTGATAGCTCTTTCGTGCTTGGTATCCAATTTCTCAAGCTGCATTTTTTCTTCAGATTTTGAAGTCTTTTTAGCACGAGAGAACAATTTGGTATCAATTACCACACCCGCGATAGACGGCGGGGTTTTTAATGATGCATCTTTAACATCACCGGCTTTATCACCAAATATGGCACGTAAAAGTTTTTCCTCTGGTGAAGGGTCTGATTCACCTTTAGGGGTGATCTTACCAATCAGGATATCGCCTTCTTTAACCTCGGCACCTACACGGATAATACCGTCTTCGTCAAGGTCTTTAGTAGCTTCTTCAGATACGTTAGGGATATCAGCAGTTAACTCTTCTTCACCGCGTTTAGTGTCACGAACTTCAAGCTCGAACTCTTCAACATGGATAGAAGTAAAGATATCCTGTGATACAACACGCTCAGAAATTACGATCGCATCCTCAAAGTTATATCCCTGCCAAGGCATGAACGCCACTTTTAAGTTACGGCCCAGTGCAAGCTCACCATTTTGGGTAGCATAACCTTCAGACAATACTTGTCCTTTTTGTACTCTCTCGCCTTTTTTAACAATTGGCTTTAAGTTAATGGTTGTGCTCTGGTTGGTTTTCTTGAACTTGGTTAAGCGGTAGCTTTTGCTATCGCCATCGAAAGATACCAAACGGTCATCCTCGTTACGATCATATTTAATACGGATCTCGTTAGCATCAACATACTCAACCACACCATCGCCTTCGGCGTTGATCAGGGTACGAGAGTCTTTTGCTACACGGCCTTCCAAACCTGTACCAACGATAGGAGCTTCCGGACGCAACAAAGGCACTGCCTGGCGTTGCATGTTCGATCCCATCAAGGCACGGTTAGCATCATCATGCTCTAAGAACGGAATCAGCGAAGCCGCGATAGAGGTGATCTGGTTTGGCGCAATATCCATTAAGTCCAGACGCTCTGGCTCAATAACCGGGAAGTCACCCTCGAAACGTGCTTTAACACGTGGGTTGGCGAAAACACCGTTATCATCATAATGGGCATTAGCCTGGCCGATGGTTTTACCATCTTCATCCTCTGCCGATAAATAAATTACTGGTTCGTTAACCTCAACTTTACCATCGGTAACACGTTTGTAAGGTGTTTCGATAAAACCTAAGTTGTTGATCTTAGCGTGTACACAAAGTGACGAGATCAAACCAATGTTCGGGCCTTCCGGAGTTTCGATGGTACACAACCTACCGTAGTGGGTGTAGTGAACGTCACGAACCTCGAAACCTGCACGCTCGCGCGACAGACCGCCGGGGCCTAAGGCTGACAGACGACGCTTGTGCGTAATCTCTGCCAGTGGATTGGTTTGGTCCATAAACTGTGACAACTGGTTGGTTCCGAAGAACGAGTTGATCACAGAAGATAGTGTACGTGCGTTGATCAGGTCGGTTGGTGTGAACACCTCGTTATCACGAATGTTCATACGCTCACGGATGGTACGGGCCATACGTGCTAAACCAACACCAAATTGTGCATAAAGCTGCTCGCCTACCGTACGAACACGACGATTTGACAAGTGATCGATATCATCCACCTCAGCTTTAGAGTTGATCAATTTGATCAGGTATTTAACGATTGCAATAATATCTTGCTTGGTTAAAACCTTAGTTTCGTTAGATGTCTCTAACTTCAACTTACGGTTGATGCGGTAACGACCAACATCGCCCAAATCATATCTTTTATCAGAGAAGAACAAACGATCGATGATACCACGAGCAGTTTCCTCATCAGGTGGTTCGGCGTTACGTAATTGACGGTAGATGTGCTCAACCGCTTCTTTCTCCGAGTTCGAAGTATCTTTCTGTAACGTATTATATATAATGGTGTAATCACCGCTGGTAGAAGCATCTTCCTTGTTCAGGATGATAGTCTTAACACCTGCATCGATGATCATATCTATATGGTCGTCTTCCAGTACGGTTTCACGCTCAAGGATGATCTCGTTACGGTCGATAGATACAACTTCACCTGTATCCTCATCCACGAAGTCTTCCACCCATTTTTTAAGCACCCTTGCAGCAAGCTTACGACCGATGAATTTCTTCAGGCCAGATTTGCTTACTTTAACCTCGTCGGCCAGTTCAAACAATTCCAGGATGTCCTTGTCTGAATCGTAACCGATAGCACGCAATAAGGTAGTAACCGGGAATTTCTTTTTACGATCGATATAAGCATACATCACGTTGTTAACGTCTGTAGCAAACTCAATCCATGATCCTTTGAAAGGGATAACACGGGCCGAGTATAGTTTGGTACCGTTGGTGTGGCGGCTCTGACCAAAGAACACACCTGGTGAACGGTGTAACTGAGATACAATTACACGCTCAGCACCGTTGATCACAAATGTACCTTTAGGGGTCATGTATGGGATAGTACCCAGGTACACGTCCTGTACAATTGTTTCAAAGTCTTCGTGCTCTTCATCATTGCATGATAAACGCAGCTTGGCTTTTAACGGAACACTGTAAGTTAATCCGCGTTCGATACACTCTTGTATATCATAACGTGGCGGGTCAATAAAATAATCAAGAAACTCTAAAACAAAGATGTTTCTTGAATCTGAAATAGGAAAGTTCTCAGCAAATACTTTAAATAAGCCTTCGGTATGGCGGTTATCTGAAGTAGTCTCTAACTGAAAGAACTCCCTGAAAGATTGCAACTGAACATCCAGAAAATCAGGGTAATCAATTACGTGCCTGCTGGTTGCAAAGTTTACTCTTTGATTATTGTTGTTTGCCAAGGGATTATAATTTAAGTTATATAAATTTCTTTTGCTCTGTGCAAAACTGGTTCTTAAACATTCAAGCAAAAAATGAGAACCATATAAATAGCAATAGACCCCGACCAAAAAAGGTCGGAGTCTTATGCTTTGGGCTATCGCCTGGGTTAAAGTTATTTAACTTCAACAACCGCGCCAGCTTCTTCTAATTGCTTTTTAAGTGACTCAGCTTCTTCTTTAGAAACACCAGCTTTTAATTCTTTTGGTGCACCATCAACTAAATCTTTAGCTTCTTTCAGACCTAAGCCAGTTAAATCTTTTACTAATTTAACAACAGCTAATTTCTGACCACCAGCTTCTTTTAAGATAACGTCAAAAGCGGTTTGCTCAGCAGCAGCAGCTGGAGCATCGCCACCAGCAGCAGGAGCTGCAACAGCTACTGCAGCAGCAGCTGGTTCGATACCGTACTCATCTTTAAGGATTTGAGCTAATTCGTTAACTTCTTTTACTGTTAAGTTTACCAACTGTTCAGCAAACGATTTTAAATCTGCCATTTTATTTTAAATTTTTCTTAATTACGTAATTTGTTTAATTCGAACTTTATAGGTGTTCGTTAACCTTCTCTTTCTTGTAATGTTTTAACAAGCCCTGCAATTGTATTTCCGCCTGATTGTAATGCAGAAATAACGTTTTTAGCAGGAGATTGTAATAAGCCGATGATCTCACCAACCAATTGTTCTTTAGATTTCAATGCAACTAAAGCGTTCAATTGATCGTCGCCGATGAAGGTTGATGAATCAATGTAAGCTGCTTTTAAAACTGGTTTGTCACCTTGTCTTCTAAGCTCTTTAATCAACTTTGCCGGGGCAGTAGCTGATTTTGAGAACATGATAGATGATGCACCTTTTAAAACGCCATACACATCGTCAAAGTCGCCACCAACAGCTTCCATAGCTTTACGGATAAGGCTATTTTTTGCTACTTTAATGGTAATGTCACTTTCGAAACATTTGCGACGGATTTTGTTGATCTTTTCAACTGACAGGTCTGAAGTATCGGTGATATAAAAATTACCGAACTCTCTCATCTGATCAGCAAGAGCAACAACTAAGTCGTTTTTTTCTTCTCTGTTCATGATTAAATTCCTGCTACTGATTTAGTTTCAACTGTAATACCTTGCGACATAGTAGAAGAGACGTGAATGCTCTTGAAGTATGTTCCTTTTGCTGAAGAAGGTTTTAATTTAGAGATTACTTGTAGGACTTCTAAAGCATTCTCATAAATCTTCTCAGGCGCGAAAGATACTTTACCTATTGAGGCGTGGATGATACCGGTTTTGTCAACCTTGAAGTCAATTTTACCACCTTTTACGTCAGTTACCGCTTGTCCAACGTTTGGAGTTACAGTTCCTGATTTAGGGTTAGGCATTAAGTTACGTGGACCCAGGATACGTCCCAGTCTACCTACTTTAGCCATAACGCTTGGCATAGTGATGATAATATCAACATCAGTCCATCCGCCTTCTATTTTAGCAATATAGTCATCCAAACCTACAAAATCTGCACCTGCGTCTTTAGCCTCTTGTTCCTTGTCAGGAGTACAAAGTACTAAAACACGTACAGTTTTGCCAGTTCCATGAGGTAATGTAGCGATACCACGCACCATTTGATTGGCTTTACGTGGGTCAACGCCTAAACGCACATCTATATCAACTGAAGCATCAAATTTGGTAGTGGTTATTTCCTTTACCAAAGCGGTTGCTTCTTGTAACGTATACGATTTGTTAGCCTCAATTTTGGAGAGTACTGCTTTTTGATTTTTTGTTAATCTAGCCACTTTCTTTAACTGATTTGTGTTAATTAATTATTCCAGGGTGCTGTACCAGATACGGTAATTCCCATACTGCGTGCAGTACCAGCCACCATTTTCATGGCAGACTCTACTGTGAATGCATTTAAGTCAGTCATTTTATCTTTGGCGATAGTTTCAACCTGGCTCCAGTTTACACTGGCTACCTTTTTACGGTTTGGCTCTGCCGACCCACTTTTTAAACCTGTTACCTCCAATAATTGGATTGCAACCGGTGGGGTTTTAATGATAAAATCAAAAGACTTGTCAACATAAACAGTAATAACTACAGGAAGCACTTTACCAGGTTTATCCTGGGTGCGTGCGTTGAACTGCTTGCAAAACTCCATGATGTTCACACCTTTCGCACCCAATGCAGGGCCGATTGGAGGAGATGGATTTGCCGCGCCGCCCTTTACTTGTAGCTTTACCAGTGCACCGACTTCTTTTGCCATTTTACTTTGATTTATTTGTTACTTAATGTTAGTAAGTGGAAGCTTTTGTAACATTTAACACTCTTCTTGATTTCGGATTTCGAATGTTCCATTTCGGATTTATCATTCTTAATAAGAAATCTATATTTTGATGTTTCTAAATCCGATATCGAAAATCCGACATCCGAAATAAAACTACTCTTTCTCTACCTGCATGTAATTCAATTCGAGCGGCGTACGGCGGCCGAATATCTTTACCATTACTTTCAATTTCTTTTTCTCTTCGTTCACCTCTTCAATCACACCGCTAAAGCCATTGAATGGACCATCCATTACCTTAACGTTTTCGCCAACGTAATATGGTACATTCATGGTTTCGCCTTGTGAGGTCATCTCGTCAACCTTACCTAAAATACGGTTAACTTCGGCCTGGCGAAGTGGTATTGCATTTCCGGCTTTATCACCCAGGAAACCAATAACGCTGTTTATATTTTTAATGATGTGCTCAAGCTCACCATCTAACGCAGCTTCCATTAATACATAGCCAGGAAAAAAGTTGCGCTCTTTTGCAATCTTTTTACCATCACGCATCTGGTAGTACTTTTCGGTAGGTATTAATACCTGTGGTACTAAATGCGAAAGGCCCAAACGATTAATTTCGGCATCTAAATATTGTTTAACTTTCTTTTCTTTCCCGCTAATGGCCCTAACCACGTACCATTTTAAATTTTCACTCATCCCTATATATCAAAAATTAAGTAAGTGAACTATAAAATTGTTTGATTAAATAACCGATTATCTGGTCCATACCAAAAACTACAAGAGCGATAATAATAGCCGCAACCAATACTAAAACTGCGCTGTTCTGCAATTCGCGGAAAGTTGGCCAGGTTACCTTTTCAGTTAACTCAATGTAAGATCCTTTAATATACTCAGCTACGTTGTTAGCCATCTTGTTAATTAATCAATGTTAAGCACGGGAACAAGGATTCGAACCCTGATCAAAGGTTTTGGAGACCTCTATTCTACCGTTGAACTATTCCCGTGTATTATAAGAAAACATAAGTCTGCAATTCGCACTGCAGACTTATGCTTCTAATTAACCTTTTGAAATTTCTTATTTCAAAATTTCAGTTACCTGACCAGCACCTACTGTACGACCACCCTCACGGATAGCGAAACGTAGACCTTTTTCCATTGCGATTGCGTTGATCAAAGAAACAGTGATCGTAACGTTATCACCTGGCATAACCATTTCTACACCTTCAGCTAAGGTGATTTCACCTGTAACGTCTGTAGTACGGAAATAGAATTGTGGGCGGTATCTGTTGAAGAATGGAGTGTGACGGCCACCTTCAGCTTTTGATAATACGTAAACTTCGGCTTTGAAATCTGTGTGAGGAGTTACTGAACCTGGTTTGCAAATAACCATACCACGACGGATAGTTTCTTTATCAATACCACGTAACAATAAACCTACGTTGTCACCTGCTTCACCTCTGTCAAGGATCTTGCGGAACATTTCAACACCGGTTACAGTTGATTTTAAGTTTTCTGCACCCATACCTAAGATATCCACAGCGTCACCAGAGTTGATAACACCACGCTCGATACGGCCTGTTGCTACAGTACCACGACCAGTGATTGAGAATACGTCCTCAACTGGCATCAAGAAAGGAAGGTCAGTTAAACGTGGAGGGATTGGGATGTAGCTATCTACAGCATCCATTAACTCCATAATTTTTTCAACCCATTTTGGTTCTGCGTTTAAGCCACCAAGAGCTGAACCTTGAATAACAGGAATATCATCACCAGGGAAATCGTAGAATGATAATAACTCACGGATTTCCATTTCTACTAATTCTAATAGTTCTGGATCATCAACCATGTCAACTTTGTTCATAAACACAACTAATGAAGGCACACCAACTTGGCGAGACAACAGGATGTGTTCACGAGTTTGAGGCATTGGACCATCAGTAGCTGCAACAACGATAATTGCACCGTCCATTTGAGCAGCACCAGTAACCATGTTTTTCACGTAATCCGCGTGACCTGGACAGTCAACGTGTGCGTAGTGACGGTTAGCAGTAGAGTACTCAACGTGAGCAGTATTGATAGTAATACCACGCTCTTTTTCTTCAGGAGCAGAGTCGATTGAATCGAATGAACGAGCTTCTGAAAAACCTTTGTCAGCCAAAACTTTAGTGATAGCTGCGGTAAGGGTTGTTTTACCGTGGTCAACGTGACCGATTGTACCGATGTTTAAGTGCGGCTTGCTGCGGTCAAACTTTTCTTTTGCCATGATTTATAAAATGTTTGTAGGTTAATTTTCTATTTAAATTGTCGTTTATATATTACTATAAAACTCCGAGCCAACGAAGGGATTTGAACCCTTGGCCTCTTCCTTACCAAGGAAGTGCTCTACCCCTGAGCTACGTCGGCTTATATTTTGATTTCGGATTTCGAATGTTCAATTTCGAATTTAGTATTCCGAAACCACCGATTTAAAGCCCTTAATCTAAGTCCGAAATCGAAAATTCGAAATCCGACATTTTATGAGCGGAAGACGAGGTTCGAACTCGCGACCTATAGCTTGGAAGGCTATCGCTCTACCAACTGAGCTACTTCCGCATTTTTTAATGAGTGAATGAGTGAGTTAGTGAATGATTGAGCTCAAAACTTTTTTATTTTAAACCTGTTCAATCACTAATTCACTCATTCTATCATTCACTCATTAGCCTGTGGGGGGAGGAGGATTCGAACCTCCGAAGTCGTAAGACAGCAGATTTACAGTCTGATCCATTTGGCCGCTCTGGAATCCCCCCATCGAAACATTTTGTGTGTTTCGGGTCGCAAATATGAACTTTTAATTTCACATTACAAACCGAAAATCAAAATTTTCTGAGCCTCCTATCGGGATCGAACCAATGACCTACTGATTACAAGTCAGTTGCTCTACCAGCTGAGCTAAGGAGGCTTTTATCAATAAATTTAAAGAACTCTTTTGATGCTTGTCTTCTACGTTGATGACCTTCTCAAAAGGGAATGCAAATCTACACATTTTTGTACCAGAACAAAATTTTTTTGCAAAAAAAATCCGCAGGCTTAAAACCTGCGGATTTTGGCCATTTTAAAGGCCTTTTATTGCTAAAATTCGTCTTCTAACTCGGCTTCGCTAAGTACCACTTTCGCGGCTGTCTCTGCTGCAGCGGCTTTTTTCTGCTTATGGCGTTCAATCTGCTTGCGTAAACTTTCAACTGCCAAATCAGTAGCTTCCTCAAAACTTTTGCACTTTTCTTTTACAAACAACTGGCTACCAGGTATCAGGCATTTGATCTCCGTTATTTTGTTCGATTCGTCTTCTACGTTCTCTAGTTTCAGGTACACTTCCCCACTAATTATTTTATCATAAAACTGATCCAGTTTATTTACTTTCTTCTGTATGAAGTCTAACAATTTTTTGTCGGCATTGAAATGAATTGATTGAACTGAAATTTTCATGATTCCTCCTGTTTTAGGCCTTTGGATGGGCCAGTTTATAAATAGATTTTAAACGTTCCACTGAGTTGTGGGTGTAAACTTGGGTTGCACTGAGGCTTGCATGCCCTAATAATTCTTTAATAGCGTTTAAATCGGCCCCCTTATTAAGCAATGTGGTTGCAAAGGTATGCCTTAGCACGTGGGGGCTTCTTTTATCCTGTGTTGATATGCCTGACAAATATTTATGCACTATTAAATATATTAGTTTCGGATAAGCATCGGCTCCCTTATTTGTAACGATTAGCGTTAACGATTTGTTATTAAAATTTTCACTTTTTTTTAACACCAGGTAATCGGCTATCAATAGCTTCAATTGGGTGTTTACAGGTACTATACGCTCTTTATTGCGTTTGCCTAAAACCTTAACCGTGCCTTCGTAAGCATTATAGTCGGTTTCTGTAATGCCCAGCAGCTCGGCCAAACGTATGCCTGTGCCGAACAACAGCTCGATAACCAATTTATCGCGCATGCCTTTAAAATCGGGCGTAAAGATGTCTTCGCCATCCAGCATTTTGGAGAGTTTCTCGTCTTCTACCACTACCGGCAGTTGTTTGGCAATTTTAGGTGCTTGTACCCGCGAAGCCGGGTTGGCCTCGATGAGTTTTTCCTGAACCAGGAATTTAAAGTATTTACGTAGCGTGGCAATCTTGCGGTTAACACTACGCGCGCTGCGCTCGTCATCCATCAGGCTCACAACCCATTGGCGGATGTGGTGATGCGTTATTTCATGAAGTTCGGGTATTTGATCGGTATCCTGGTTTAAGAAAGCAATAAACTGCTCCAGGTCGTTTTTGTAAGCGATTACAGTGTGCGCAGAGTAGCGCTTCTCGTGCTGTATGTATTGAATGAACCGCTCTAAAAACATAAAAACTATTTATACATTGTAGAATTCAATGTACAAATAGTTTTAATATAATGATAACAAAGTTTAACTTTTTTTCAAAAGTTACGCTTGGTCTAAATTCATATTTTGTTTGTAGATCGCATGTTTGATCTCGTGTCTGCGGGAAACAGATTTTTTCTCGAATGCTTGACGACTGCGTAGTTCGCGCAATACACCAGTTTTCTCGAATTTCTTTTTGAAACGTTTTAACGCTTTGTCTAACGATTCGCCGTCTTTAATATTTACTATAATCATATACCCTCATACCTCCTTTCAGGGACGGCAAAGATAAGTGAAATATTTGATTTTCAAAATAGTATTTGTAAAAGATGAAGGGGTGCGCCTATTTGTCATTCAAAGCTAAGAGCCCAAGCTATTACCGTCATTGCGGTACGAAGCAATTCCAGATTTTCAGAGCAGCTCTGTATCGTTTACGATTGCTTCATTCCTCGCAATGACTCATTCGGTGAAGATTCTCGTAATTAATACTCGGCCAGTACAATAATGTTATCACTTATTGGCGTAATGCGCTCTTTACCGTTCAGGAAGTTTAAACCTACCACAAACGAGAAACCCGCTATTATTCCGCCCATTTCCTGTATCAGGTCGCTGGCTGCACAAACGGTGCCGCCTGTGGCTAACAGATCATCATGGATTAAGATACGTTGGCCGGGCTCAAATGCATCGGTGTGCACTTCGATGGTAGCTGTGCCATATTCCAGCTCATAAACCTTTTGCTTAATAGTATAAGGTAGTTTACCAGCCTTACGTACCGGCACAAAAGGGACGCTAAGTTTGTTGGCCAGGGTTAAGCCAAATAAAAAGCCCCTGCTCTCTACCCCTGCCACTACATCAACGCGGGTATCGCCTAATTGCTCGATAAAAGCATCAACAATATCATTACAAAGCGGAGGTTCTTTAAGTATCGGTGTGATATCCTTAAATATTATTCCAGGTTTCGGAAAATCTCGAATATCCCGTATAACTGCTTTTATTTGTTGATCGATCATTATTTACTTACCTTAATATTCATCAATATTAGGCAAAAAAACGGAATGGTATTAATTCAATTAATTTTCGTTGCTCGTTAAATCGCTTTCCCCGGGGTTTAAAACGTAATCAACCATTTCACCGGAGTTTCTGATAATAAACTTCAACCGTTCTTTTGGCAAAGTAATATCTAGCGATACTTCAGCCAACACCAACTCCAGGTTATCTGCAAGTTCTTTAATGCTATGATTATCAGGTACGTGGATCAATATATCATTGTCCTGATCACTAATTTTCCAATTGGGTACATTGGCGTGTTGTAATACTTCTATCCATTTTTGCTGGTAGGCGCTCATATAAACTTTAATTAATTAAAATAATTAAAGCCCTTAAGTAGCAAAAAGGTTTTATAAACAGAGTTTACTTTGACACTTTAAACCCTGTAACATTAAACTGCGAAACATTTTTAACGTCCGTTTCTACCCCATTACCATTGCTAAGCGCCAATACAGCTACTTTTGTATTATGAGGTGCCGTCGAACCTTTAAAGTTGAGTATGGATAAGTTTTTAAAATGATCGGCTGAAATTCCGTTGGTAAAATAGGGTTGCGTAATCGTGCTATCCCAGGTCAATCTAAAGTTATTGATTGACAGGCCATCTACATAATGAGCCAGCAAACCGGAAATATCGCTGGAAAATAACTGATCTTTAGAATACAGTGCCCCACGCATATCGATATTGCCGCCTGCTACATCGTTCAGTTTGCTGTTTTGTATCTGGAAGGACACATTATTAAGGCGTACATCCTGTATCACGCTTTCAATACAGCCGTAGATCAGCATACCATTTTCGCCGGTACAGCTGATGTTGTTGAATTCGATATTTTTGATCACTCCCATCTTCACATGCTCTTTACCACGTACTGCCGAAATATGGATGGGTTCGCCATTGCCCCACCAGTCGCCGGTGTGCAGATGGGTTTCGATGTGCATATCCGAGAAGGTGATATTTTCCAGCGAGCCTTCATCACGCAGAAATATGCCAATACCACGGGTTGAGTTGGTGATGTTAACATGGCTTACATGCACATTGCGCACGGTATTTTGATCAAGAAAACCGATACGGAGACCGCTCGAATACGATTGCAGGTTACAATCCGAAATAACAACGTTTTCAGACACATGTTTAATGCGCTTAAAACCAGGGATCTCGAAATGATGATCATAGCCTGCCACAATAATGGCATCATCGCCGGCACGAATATCGCAGCCTTTAATCACTACATTGCTCGAACTGGTTACATCAATGCCATCGGCATTAGGCACCAGGATACCGCTCCATAAACGGATGTCAGAAATATTCACAGCATCGCAATCAGCAATGTGCAAAGTCCAGAATGGCGAGTTAATTAAAGATACATCGCGGATGTGTACATTTTTGCAATTAGAGAAGATCACCATCTGGTGTGGGCGGTCTTTATTCGGTACAACCGGGCCATCACCTATGCCGCTTTCTACATGGCGATAATTTTCTTTCTGGCGGGTTAGTTTGCTGCTTTCGGCATCAATCTTTTTTGCCTTGGTAAAATCATGAAAAGCCGGATTATTGCCATCGATAGTGCCTAAACCGGTTATCGAAACGTTTTCGGCATCGGTAGTATAAAGCATACCGTAATAGTTTAGGCCATAAACCGGCATGGTATAACTTACATAATCCTGCAGATTAGGGCTGCCTTTTAATACCGCACCGCTTTCGAAATTTAGGTTGATATTACTTTTAAGATGGATAGTGCCTGTTACAAAAATTCCGGCAGGTACATCAACAGTCCCTCCTCCATTTGCACTTGCCGCATCAATAGTTTTTTGAATAGCAATGGTATTAACCGTTTTGCCATCGGCAATGGCGCCGTAATCTTTAATATTAAATGTTTGCGCAAAAACAGAATGGGTAAAACATACCAGCATTGCAAAAAGCAAATTCAGCTTCATCATGGGTCATTAAATTGGTATTACTAAAATGAGCCTTGTTAATTATAGAAGCTAATAATATTATGCCCTTTAATGATTATAATTTAGCCAAATGCAAGGCCACATTGTTACCATGCCATAACGTAGTTGCCGGATGAAAGTGATGCCATGAATGCCAATACTCCTGGTATGCCTGCACAACCGTTAATTGTTTGCCTTTTAGTTTACCACCGGTACAAAGACCATCCCAGTTCCAAACAGATCCCGTTTCAGTATCAGTAAGTACATCTGCCGAACTCAGACTGAAATGCAGCGGCTTATTATCTACCACCCTATTCAGCACATGGAAATTCAGGCTGTCTCTTTCTACACTGATCAATAAACTGGCCTTACCTAAACTATCATTCAGTATGCCTTGTTTATGTAAGGCCCTCCAATCGTAAGCTTTTTCCTTGCCGTTTGTAATTACGCCAATTACCCAGCTCTTCCGCACCAACGAATCCTTGTTTTTCAACAGGCTGTCTTTATCCACAGGCTGCCGGCGGTCGTAGTTTTTAAGGTCAGCATAATCTTTAGCAAAAAAATTATCCGGCTGCATAATCAGCGATTCGGGATGCCTTTGCAGCCATGCCTCCAGCGTGGTTTGCTCGTAATTAAGTTCCTGCAGCGATGAACCTTTTAGTTTGCCCACAGCAGCTTTGCCCGTGGCCTGATACCACCAGCTACCTGTGCTTTCGTCTTCAATAACGGCATTATAGTGCCGCGCCCCTACCAATCTAAAGTTTTCACGTTTACCGTTAATAAGCGGACTATAAACCCTACCGGTGCGGCACATGGTACAGTAGGTTACCAATACTGGTTCATTCCCTACGTTATCCTGCACTTTATGGTGATAGCCCAGATAAACTAATGGGTAAGCCTTGGCCACACCGTTATGCACCACGCCCAATATTACATAGCCCTGAGGCACCTTATTTTGCAGGGCGTTGGCAAAAACTACAGCATGCGGCTCTTCGAACATTTTTTCGGCTTTATACTGCACATCGGTTATGCAATAAATAACAACACATACTAGCAGCGCCACCACTTTCCTCATCATTTGCCAGCGGGTATCTTTGCTAAAAAACACAATAAGATACCACAGCACTAACCCGCCGCCGAATATCCGTAAAGGCAGTACAATTTTTTCGAGATAATACGATACGGTGATCGCCTCCAGATCCTGGCTGCCCGGAAAAGGCATCAGTAAATAAGCATGCACTAGACCTGGTATCAGCAGCATTAAAATCCCTATCCAGAAGAGGCGGCTCTTGTTCTTAATCGTCATCACTTACATTATTGGGCCACAGGTTCTGCCTGTAAAGCCGCGTAGCGGTTTTCGAAAGGCAGATAACCGCTTGTTTTTAATATACCGCCCAGGCGATCGTAAAATCCTGATTCAACAGACGGTGTTACTGAGTTTAAACCATCAACATAACGGTTGTATAAGCTAAACAAAGCGGCAATCAGTACAGTATCGTGTATCTCCCTGTCTGTGGCACCAGCCTCTTTGGCTAAATCAACCAGCTCGGATGTTACGTTTTTACCGTTAACCTGCACTTTGCGGGCAATCTCCAGTAAAAATTTCATTTTAACGCTTACGGGCGCATAATCAGGGTCGTTCTTTACTTTTTCTGATGTTTCGGTTTCACCTAAAAACGCATCAGCCGCTGCGGTATGCGCAGCTGTGCAAAAGCGACATTCATTGCCATGTGAAACAACGGTGGCAATTAACTCGCGCTCGCCTTCGGTTAAGGTTGATTCACCGCGCAATAAAATCTGGGTAAGTTCTCGTATAGGCAATGCACTATCCAGCCTATAGTTTAATAATCCGGTAATTCCGGGTAGCTTATCATCTAATGGAATGTAAGGCATTTTCTTTCAATAATTAGGCAGCCCCGCTGTATTGGTTTAGCAAAGCATGGTTTATAATTATCTTAAAGATATAATATATCTGTTACATCCCAATAATTTAACATTGATTTCATTACTTCGACAACAAATTTTGTTCACTTTGTTCAATTTATCATCCCAATATCACGTGTTACAACTTTAATGATATTTGGCACGATATTGTTATCCATAGAGAGACTATTGCGAAAACCGCCGTATAAAATTTGTCGTACTATTAACTATAATGAAAGTCGCCCATCTGATACTTACTTACACTAACCCCAAACTGACTGAGCGCTTAATTAAACGTTTATCACATCCGGAGTTTGATTTCTATATACACGTTGATAAGAAATTCAGTATAAAACCCTACCTGTATTTACAACAGTACCCTAATGTTTTTCTGGTTCATAACCGCGAAGATGTACGTTGGGCTGGATACAATACCATTAAGGCTACTTTTAAATGTATTAAGGAAATTGCCTCTACAGGAATAAGTTACGACTATATTAACTTTATTAGCGGCCAGGATTATCCCATAAAATCGGCTGACTATATGGTCAACTTTTTTGAGCGCAACAAAGGAAAAGAATTTATTGAGTTTGAAAATATTGAAGAACAATGGCTGGAAGCATTGCCACGCATAACAAAATATCACTTTGTTAATTTCACTTTCAGGGGCAAATACAGCCTGGAAAGATTTGTTAACTTTTTTACACCTAAACGAAAATTGCCCGGAGATTTAAAGCCTTACGGCAAGTCGATGTTTTGGATGTTGAGTACAGATTGTGCAAAATATGTTGTGGAGTATGTGGAAAGCAGACCCCATCTTGAGCGGTTTTTTCTGTTTACCTGGGGAAGCGACGAATTTATTTTTCAAACCGTGTTGATGAATTCTGAGCATAAAGATAAATTGGTGAATAACGATTTCAGGTATATCGACTGGTCGGCAGGGGGTTCACATCCTAAAACATTAAACATACAAGACTTTGAAGCGTTGAAGAATACAGATGATCTGTTTGCACGAAAATTTAATGCAAATGCCGACAGCAAATTGCTGGATATGCTGGATCAATTGTAAATACCCTATAAATGGCCTACCTGATAAACATCCCCACCTTTAGCGACACCCGCGGTAACTTAACCGTGTTGGATGAAGCGATACCTTTTGATATTAAACGCCTCTTTTATATATATGGGGTTGACAGTTCGGCGCGCGGCGGGCACCGGCACCATAAAACCGTGCAGGCTGCAATCTGCATCCAGGGCCGTTGCACCATTGTAAATGATGATGGTGAAAAAACAGAAATCTTTAAAATGGACAGCCCGCACAAATGCCTGATACTGGAAACAAAAGACTGGCATGTGATGAAAAACTTTACCCCCGATGCTATATTATTAGTGTTGGCATCTACATCTTTTGATGCGACAGATTATATTTTTGATCCATACGAGCATAAAGAATGATCCCATACGAAAACCTGTTCGAGCTAAACAAGCCATTCAACGAAGCGTTTAAGCAACGTTTCAGCGATTTTTTAAACAGTGGCTGGTATATCTTAGGTAAATATACCGATGATTTTGAACAGCAATTTGCGCAATGGAACCAATCGGCCTATTGCATAGGAGTGGCTAATGGTTTGGATGCGCTAACGCTCTCTCTTAAAACTTTCGACTTTGAACCGGGCAGTGAAGTTATTGTACCATCAAATACCTATATAGCTACCATACTATCTATCACCAATAATAACCTGGTACCTGTATTGGTTGAACCCGATATTCATACCTATAATATTGAGCCGGCAGAGGTAGAGAAAGCCATCACACCCAGAACCAAGGCTATTATGATTGTGCACCTGTATGGCAAATGTTGCAATATGGATGCGATAATGGCCATTAAAGAAAAGTATAACCTGGTGCTGATTGAAGATTGCGCACAAGCACACGGCGCTATGCACAAAGGCAAAAAGGCCGGCACCTTTGGCGAATTTGGTGCTTTCAGTTTTTACCCCACCAAAAATTTAGGTGCTTTAGGCGATGCCGGAGCTATTACTACCGATAATATTGAATATGCCGATAAAATGCGTAAGCTCCGCAACTACGGTTCTGAAAAGAAATATTATAACGAGTACATGGGTGTAAACTCCCGTTTGGATGAACTGCAGGCTGCATTTCTGCAAATTAAGCTCGAAGCTTTAGATAGCATCAATGCGCACAAACAAAAGCTGGCAGGTATGTACCTTGATCAGCTTAAATCTGATTTTATATTGCCGGTTGTTGATGCCGATTATACCGATGTTTACCACATTTTCAATATAAGACACCCACGCCGCGATGAGTTGAAGGCTTATTTGCTAGAACAAGGTATTGGTACCGAAATTCATTATCCTGTACCGCCGCATCAACAAAAAGCTTTATCGCATTTATTAGCGGGACAGCATTTCCCAATTTCTGAAGCAATTCATCAAACCACGTTAAGCCTTCCTTGCTCGTATTGCCACACCGAAAAAGATGCGCAATTTGTGATCGATAATCTGAATGCTTTTTAAGCAGCTGCTTAATCTTCTTTCCCGTAAATTTTAATGGCTTTATTCAGCAGATCTTCTGCCTGGTGAAATTCGGCAGGGCACTTCGCTTTGTCGGTAATATAGAAATCGCCGGTTTGGTCATTCAGCTGCATGTGGAATCGAACTTGTTCGCCCTTGTGCGCGACGTAAACCTGGAAGGCCTGTAACCGCTTTATGTTCATGGTAAAAAAATCAAACTCTGCACCCTCCGCTTCTACCTTAAAATTTTTCATTGGGCAAATATAAACAAAGTACGATATTCATTATACCAAACCCCATTTTCCAAATAGACCAATAGCCTCTTCATGCGAAATTATTTCACCATTATCTGCTTGAGCTAACCCTTCTAAGACTTCTTTTTGTTGCTCTTCACTTAGCTCATCAAACCAGTCATCATATTTTCTACTATTTTCCATAAATCCCCAGTGGCGAAAGCCTGTTCTGGAACAATATATTCGGGCTGTTATAAAACTTAACAAAATCTGCTGCACTTTGCTGACCCGGATAGGGCGCGTAATAATGATTAGGATTACCATTACGCCAGGTAAGCAGGTACGATAATTTGTACTTCGATATTTCGGGTAGTAAAGTAACCGTCCACCAGTTGGCATCAGGTATGCCCTCGTAACCAATTTCTGGTATACAAGCTATTTTATGGTGATCATTTGCCACTTGTTGTAAAATGCTCAATTGTTTATCTAAGCGTTGCACAAACTTCTGCTTATTATCGAGGCAATACAGATCAAAGCCTACAAAATCAACATAGTCATCGCCGGGATAACGGGCCAGAAAATCTTCTGTCGAATTAAAATCAGCAGTCGAATACACGATTAACAGGTTATGTATTTTCTTTTTCTTTCTTAAATAATCTACAGTAAAGCGCCATATTGCTACCAGATCCTGTGGATCGGTAGTTTTACTTCCCCACCAGAACCAGCCGCCGGTTAATTCATGAAATGGGCGGAATAAGATAGGGATAGCCTCTCCATCATCGTCTTTCAAATTCTTCAGGTATTTGGCTGCTTTATCCAGGTACTCTACATATTTATCATGTGTAGGGCCATCCGCTAAAATTTCCTTTACGCTATTAGCAGTAGTATCCCAGGCTGTCTGATCGTTAAACGGGTTATCCATGTGCCAGCAAAAAGTATTTATTCCTCCACGCTGATAAGCTTCTTTAACCAGTGTACGCTGCGTTTTAAATGGAATGCCATTGATATCGGCCGTGCTGTCGTGCTCCAGCTTGGCTAAGTCCCAGCCATAAACCGCCGGGTACGATCCTGTTACGGCCTTTACATCAGAGCTATCATCCTGCAAGCGCCAGTTAACACCGTAGCCGGTATCATCATGGTGACCGAACATAATGTTCGAACCCATCAGTCGCTGCATGCTATTGTAGAGGTTTTGTGATCCTTTGGTCGCCTTTGGGTCGCTGGGCAGCTTAAACTGAGCCTGTGTATTCATTCCATAAAAAGAAAGGATAGCAGCGATGTAGCTAATCAGAATGTTTTTCATTAATACTTATATAGATAATATGGTGCTGTAAAATTGGCAAGTTTTATCTATAAAATCCTATGCCACTTCGGAAAATTGTATTAAAATCATATATCTGCCAATTACAACGATCGGCCACACTATCTTCATGTATTTTAACTACAATTACTATTCCATCAAGGTTGTAATAAAATCGACCAAAGATCATCAGCCGCCCCTGTTTCTTGTAGAACGTCGCCGGTTAGCTTTTAAATCATTTTCATCTTCTATCCTTTTATTGATAGAATCTTTCATTTGATCCAAATATCTGGTAGAACTAATCAGCTTTCTTCGTGAAATTTCAGTCCATCTACGATAAGCACGTCCAATTTTTAATTTAAAACCTGTTTCTAGCCAATGGATAATTTCAGAAATGGAGGCTTCACCATTGTTGATCTGCCCCGTAAGCCAAATGCCATAAGCTACTTCGACCAAATTAATGGCCTCGCCTGTCCAAGTCAGAGAATTATGCGTTATGTCGGTATCGCCTGGTGCCTCCTTCCGAATGCTCGACCGGCACCTTGTCAAATCCTTTAAGACATCCTGAACACGCTCAAATGCCATAAATTTTGCAAAAAAAGGATCAAGCATAGTTGAGAAACCGGGATCAGATAAAACCGAGTAATCAATCGTAGTCAGTGAAATGTCTTTGCGCCGGACAAATAGTAAATCGTCAAATTCTGTTGATTGCGATTTATAATATCGGTATTGGAAATTATTGATCACAAAGAACTTACGGTACTTCTCTGTAAAAGACGAATAGTAGGTAGCATCTGAATTTTCCAGGATTTCGGGGTTATTTAAAAAAATCCGGCTAAGCTCAATCTCTGAAATCAGATAAGAATAAATTAACGGTTTTACATGTTTAAAAAAATAAGCCTCATCTAAATTTTTATCAAATTGTGAATTTTCGAAAAGTGTCCTCAGCTCCAAGATAGCCTTTCGCACGAAAGGTAACGTATTTCTGAATCTCGCGGAATTAATCTCTTTACCCGAAACCTTATTAAATCCATTTAAAAATTCTTCAACAAAAGCATTAACCACTTTATATTCTGTATCCGCCTGATGCGAATACGTTACTTTAATAGATTTATCCATATCTCCTTCACTTACCGGCAACAAAATTATTAAGCAACACATTAAAACTTTTAGGAATACAACAACGTATTAAATGATACCTAAATCTGTTAATTCAATGATCAGCAACTGACCATGAAAGTCCGACAAAAGGATAACCTTGCCATCATTATTTAGTATCTGTGAAAGTAATACGTCAGGCACCAATTGCCCGATGGAAAGCGCAGTATTTTGCGATGCAACTGCCGGTAGTTTATGATTTTGTTCCTGCGCTAAAACCCGGAGAATTGGGCATAGGAATAACAGGAAGCATAATTTTAGCTTCATTACATGGTTAGGTTAAAAAAGGGTTAAAAGAAAGATGCAGTTCAGATTACAAACTGAATATTGTAATCACATGAATATTTTATTTAAACTGGCGCCTTGATGAGGTTTCTAAGGAAATGCTTAACAGAGAAATACCAAGATTTGCGTTGCCAGCAGATCGCTTCAATGAGAATTGGAGAACTCGCTATACTAATTAATGAAAATCTGTAACTGGATTGCATACTCGTATTTATAATGACGAGTCTTATGAAGAAAGCTTAATAAAAGTGGGCTTCTGCACACCGTAACTCCATTTAGTTTCTCACGCCTTATGTTGATACGGATTTACAGCAGAAACCCACTCTTATTAAGACCTGCAAGATACAAATCAATAACAAGAAATGGGCATATCTGCTGTCCTGCATCAACGGCGTGAGAAATTGGAGTTGCAAGACTCTTTTATACCTAAATATTTACCAAATATAACTTTTTATTTAAAAGTAAACAAATTTGTTGACCAGTATTTTTCGCAGATTCTTGAGCTTGGCTACATGACCCGAAAGCAGGTTGAGTTTAGAATTAAGTTTGGTTTAAGAATTAAACAGCTTAGAGAGCGTGAGAAACTTGCGCAAAATGAGCTCGCTGCCAAACTTGGAGAAGGGAAAGATAAGCAGACCATAAATCGTTATGAAACGCAAGGCGCCAATCCGAGTGCATATCAGATAGTGGAATTAGCGACGGCGTTAAAAGTAGACGTTGAAGAAATGTTCGATTTTTCCACCGTAAATCCCAAAGAAGTAGAACTACTGGTGAAAAAAGATCAGGAACGGCGCAAGTAGTGTTTATCAAAACCGGAAATATTTCCATAAACCATTTTTGTCTAATGCCTGAACAGTATATAGATAAAACGTCTTTAAAAATTATTCGTGAGAAGCTTTGGTCTATTTCTAACGCCTCTGGAATTACATTGGAAGACATTCAGGATAGAACTAAAATTTAGTTATAGCCAGTCTATTGAATAGTTAACCCAGTCGATAACACAGGTGCACTTTTATATGAGTGGATTAGTATGCAATAACGATAGCAAGTACCCGTAACAATTGCTGATAATCCAACCGGCTGATTACAGTGTCTTTCATTAACTGGACTGATTGCTGTTCGAGCACACTGTCTACAGATTCCGCCAAATGTTTTACTATGATATCCTCATCTTCATGAATTGTATAACTCACAATTAGTGTCGCCAGAATTCTACTGTGCGATTTCTTTTGCCATACGCTCGTCCGGCCAAGTTTTTTGTAATGCCGGATCAATAAATTTTTAGCGATGAGATAGCGGTAATAAAATATCCGGATTTGCCTTGGTGTCGCGCCTTTATATCTCGTAATGCAAACCCGTAAAATATCGGCTTCTTCATTCGTCAGGGAATTCAAATCCGGATTCGCCGAGGACAGCTCTCTCTCTGTAATGCTCTTTGATATGCTCTCTTCGTCTTCCGAATTTTCAAGATATTCGGTAGCGTAGTCCGGCTCTTCATATATGTCATAGTCTTCATAATTCGTTTCAGCATCAATGATATCCCATTCCATATTGGCATGAAGAGCACGTTGCGACAGTCTGGAATACTCTCGCTCCCGCTCCCTTATAAATAATTCTGACAGTGCAGGCAGCGCACCGTCTACCCTGTCCGGCTTCGTCAGAGCGATCAGAAATTCATCCGAATCGGCCATGGACAGTTCACCAAGTTTCAAGCCCGAGATGAACAATTTATCAATATATTCATTTGTCATCTTCGTCAGCATTGCCGCATGGTCCGCTTCCTTTTTGTCTACTGAAATTAAAGAATGATATTTCATCCGGATGGCCAGCTTTAACATCCGTTCGTCGACAGCTGCCACCACAATGACCCTTTTGGCGATTTCGGTATCTTCAAGTAATACCCGCAATGAATCAATAATTTGTATAACTTTTGACTCACTGCAACGGTCAATATCCTCTACAAACAAAATAATTTTACGCTTTCCTGATAGTTTTTTTGGAATCCAGCATTTCAGTAAAGTAAGTGTTTCCTTTTGTATTTCGGCCTGAACCCCGAGATGTTCCTTAAACGAGTGTTTTGCAGAATATTTGAGAAAAAGATCTTTAGCTTTGGCACTATAGTCCTTTTTTGCAGTCGTAAATAACGCATATAACGTTGTAAAAACTGAAACCGATAAACCAAATGCACTAAAGTAGGGCTGCAGCTGAACACGGCCTAACCCAGATAATTCTTTGCTTAACACTGCGGCAAATAAACCTGCTGAAAGAATTGCCAGAAATTTAAAAATCGGCCAGATTCCTTTACGCTTAATGTTTAGAAAAAAGATCCGCCGTGCGCGGATTATCCAATTCAATAATTTACAGTTTTCCTCAGGATTGAAATACACCCCGGAAATACATTCGTATAGATATGCCCACGTTGCCGGCGTATCCTGGTATTTCCATGCGTGAAAGTCAACTTTTATAAAGGTTTCGTCGGCCTTAAGCTTTTCCCACGTCTGTTCCAGTAAAAAAGTCTTACCTCTTCCCCACTTTCCGAAAATGCCGATCATACTGCCCTGTTCCGGAGGCATGATTTTTATAATTTCGGCCAGTTCCTCTGCCAGTTCACCGACGCCCATTACGCCTTCTATATTTTTTTTATCCCTGAACCGGATATCTGCCTTACGGAAATAATCATCTGACGGTATTATTTTTTCCGGTTCGGGCGTAGCCGGAACGTCATTTTCATCCAGCACACGGAATAAATCCTCCAGGCCTGCAAAGTCTAATACCTGTAACTGTTCTTTTCCCTGATATGGCCTGAGCCCCGGAACCAGCATATCCTGCAGCAAACCGACGCTTTTAATTTTCCGGAAAATTGCAACTGTACGGACCAGCGAAAGGCTTCCAAAGTCAGGCACGGGATTTACAAGACATAATACCAAAGGTCTTTCAGGATTTGATTTAAATATATTTAATGCTTCTTGCCGTTGCCTTGGAAAAAGGGAAGAATCTGCTGTCAGTGCATATTGGCGTCCCCCGGCCCGGCTATTTATGATTTCAGCTATCAGTTTCGAAAAAGAAACTGTCGGGCAATAAATAATGGCCTTTTGTTCTCTATTTTCTTCAAGAAATATTTTGACTGCAGCGCTAAGGTAATCCCGGTTAGCTGCCATATCGGCCCCCCACAATTCAAAATCCGGCAATAATCTGCTCCCGTCATTTAACGACAGTTCCATCCGCTTAACCGCATATGGTTTTAGTGAAAAACCATCTTTCAAAGCAGTCTTTAACGAATAAGTAAATACAGGGTCGCCAAACCGTTCCCCGGATTCAGGCATGCTGGTGACCGCGATTTGGACAGCATCTTCAAAACGCATCAAAAATTTATCAAGTGACGGATTGGCCGGTCTGATACCTGTAATCAGTATAAGCTCCGGAAGGTTTCCCCCCAAGTAAGCGGCGGCCCGTGGATCGCTTATATTTGTAATTGATTTAAGCGGCAAGATTGTTACTTCATCATTTTCCTGCCTGCCGCTATTGTACGTTAAACGAATTTCCCACGGAAAGGGCGTTTTCTGCAGGGTATTGGCCATCATTTGCTGCTCTGCTGTACTTTGCGTTAATACCAGCACATTTGAGAGCTCCTTATCTTTTTTTAATTTTAAATATTCTGAGACAAGACCAATTATTACGGCACTTACTCCGGAACCAGGAACCATTGCAATAGCAACGCGCTTATTGCCATGTTCAATCTGTTCCATGATTTTTGCGATTGCTTCTCTCTGGTGATAATGCAGGTCAGGTGTAGTCATTTAACAGGGACAGCGTTAATGCCGCCACTCATCCAAATTTGCGAATTAAAGACAGCGTTGCAAAATCAGATTTTAAAAAAGGCCTGATGCTGCTTTTTTGAAGCCCGGTTGTCATCAAAGCGCATACGTGCTGCGCAGTCCTTCAAAAAACAAAACACAAATACGTGCTGATCCGGAATTTTAAAACTACCCTGTGTATTTCGCACAGATAGTTTTTTCGCTAATTATTTGTACTTATATTACCGCACTATTAAATCTAAACCCTCTGTATTAATTTATGCTTTATTGCGATTGGAATAATCTGTTAGGCAATTTCTTTTTCCGGCCGGAAAATGAGGGCCGTACGGTCTCACTTATTATCTCAGAAACCGACTTAACGGAAATCGCGCGGGAATCCAATGAATTTCACGGCGTAACGGATACAGATATTATTCAGAATTTTAAGAATGCCTGGACCTCGGGCTTTCCGGGTACGCACGGAAATATTATACAGCGCATCAATGAAGCTTCACAGACAGGGCTCTACGCATTCCAGCGCGGGGAAGAAAGCTTCCTGCACAAACAAACATTAATCAGCTTTCCTCCTGCCCTTTGTCATTTTACCGGAGTAAGTCTTGCACTGACAAACGGTAATTCCGGCAGCCGATATAACCGCATCAGAGAATATTTTAACGTCACAGCGGAGCAGTTTCCTAACATGGGGCCCGATATGAACTGGAATAAGGCGTATGATAATTTCATCTGGTGGGCTAATAAATTCAAGAAAGGTTCTCTCGGGTATTTACCTCAGAAAACTTTGTCTTCGCTCAGTTATGAGTATATGGGAAAACCATATACATTTATTTTACTGTCAAAGACGCAACTTACGGCGTTTCACCGATATTTGTACGAAACGGAAACAGAGCCGGGCACTGCTGTCTCCCTGCCGGAATTATTGAGAGCCATGCGTTCCATACACGCGGACCACAGCCTCACCGATGTTCTGCAAGGTCCGCTGTCTGCTGAACGGTCTGTTGCAGTATCGATTCTGAACAGCTTGTACCGGATCTGGGACGGGCAGGCTTTGGTCGAAACACAAAATGGCAAGGCGGCCTTCCAGATCAGAAAACTCCGTCTTTGCTTTTCACGGGATGGCGAATCCGGTTACGCCTCTTTTTCATTCAGATTCCGGGAAGAACTGTTTAAAAACGGACAAATTGACTTCGGCACTGTCAAAACAGAAATTCTTCCTAACAACTGGTCCAAGCCCTTAAGTGTTAATCATATACCGGCTAACACAGTCCTGAGTGACGCAGCCTTAGGCTTACGCGCAGTTTTTAAACCTGCTGAAAACCGCCTGTTTGTATTTGCCAATGGCAGACCGGAGGGACTGAATTCAGGTATTTTTATTGAAGCCCCGCAGATACAGCGGACAGGGGTCCAGTATATTTTACTGAACGGGGAAATGCTGCTTTTGCTCACGGCCTGGCTTTCAGAAAATGGCGGGGAAGACGTGACCAGTGATTTAATTTGCTTCAGAGGGTGGTATGCGTACTGTTTCCCTGACGGCTTTCATTGCAATTTCGGCGGAATTGAAAAATTAACGCTTCCGGAACGGGTGACTCTGGAGTACCGCGAAGGCCTTAAAGGAAATAACCGGGGCGAATATATTGCCTCATCAGGCCTCGAAGCTGTATTGTCGGGTGCGTCGGGAAGGGAGCGGCTGGTTTTCAGTAATGAACAACACAAGCTCGTTTTTGAACCGGATGAATACGGCGTGTTTGTTACCGGACCGGATGTTCCTTGCGGGGTATATGAAGTTACTTTAACAAATACCGGTGATGAGATTTTTATACCTCATTATGGCCGGCTTGTTTTTACAGATATTTTATATCCGGAAATTACCAGTAAGATTTTTAAGACTGCCGCAACTACGGCGGAATGTGATTTGCAGGAAAAACAAAACTACGAAAACGCTTACAATGTCGTCAGCAATATGCGGCTGACGGAAAAAGTCCCGCCCCAGTTTGCTTTATGGGAAAATGACCAGACCTCCGTTGATAATCTTTCTGTTAAGGATACAAAAGCGCTTCTGTTTACTGAATACCTGGCATATAAAGAGACCGCTTCAAAAGCGCAGTTTGATGAAGCGTTCCGTTTATTCGCTCCTGCGCACGGCCCGGACACGGAAGGGAGTTCCAAAGCATCCATCTACACAGTCTCAGCGCTGATTGCCTCATGCAGATTCTTGGCAGAATATGGCGAAGACGGGAATCTCAGATATATGAGCCCTGTAAAGCCCTTCTTGTTCCGTCTAGGAAATTTCCACAACTACAGCACTAATACCGCAAATACTCCTTTTACCGGCGGGCTCTATGTTCTCGGAGGTGCTTGCTCCTTAAGTCTGCTCAAACAGTTGGTTGCGGTTTGTGGTGTGCATGATATTTCCCTGAAAATGTACACTGAATCAGGTAATGACGGCCTGCTGCTCCCTCCTTCAGTGTTTTTTTATACACCAGGCCGGACAAGCATCGACCAGGTCCTCCGGTATCTTCATCAGGACAAAGCAGTTCCCTATTACCAGCTCACAAGGGAGTCTGTCTCAGTCGCGGATAAAATTACGGAAAGCATGATACAAAGGCAAAGTGAGGGGCACTTTGAAGACCGCTGTAAATTATTCAGTACGGCCTCATTGCGGTTTTACAGCAGGCCTGCTCTCCGGGAAAGACAATATCCGTCTTTAGCTTTGTACGAGATGTCCCCATGGGATCATATTTATACAATCCGTTTTGAAGATAACGGAATAAAGTACCAGGCCAGAACCGATCCCCGTTATGGCCGGCTGATGATATTATATATCACAGGAAATACAGCTAATTTTTATTTTGATGCCCGTCGTAATATTCTGGCGGTTCCGTCGCGTCTGAGACCACCTGCAGGTATCGAGGCGGACCTTTACTATATCACGGGCCGGATCCCGGTCCAGTTAAATTTGTACCTGGTTCAGGGAGGTTTATCTTCCGCAGGCGGGACAGGCCAATACAGGCATTATTTAATTTACAAGGGAATTTTAAAAAACTCAGCTGAGAAATTGGCCATAAAACTGGGACAGAACCTTAACCACACAGAGATAAATATATGATAGATCCGTTAAAATCTTTTGAAGTTATAACCGGGAATTATAAACGGTACATCAAAACAGCATTCTCAACACGCTTCCCGTCTTTCGAGAAAGAGCGGGAAGCATTGCTTGATACCGATGGTGTTTTATACAGGCAACCCTGGGTAGAGCCGCTTCCCGAGTATAAGTCCTCCGGCAAAAAGATCGCAGAACTTACGGAGCAGGAAACTGGTCTGGATACGAAAGAACTGACTTACTTCAAAGAGCTCGTCACCTGCGGACTGTTTCCGGCTGACACCGATATGTACAGCCATCAGTACAAGATGCTGGTCAAAGCTTTTAAAGAAAAGGAAAATTGCATCATAACATCCGGTACGGGCTCCGGAAAAACCGAATCATTTCTTCTGCCGCTGTTTGCCCAATTGGCTACCGAAGCACATTCCTGGAATGAAGAAGCTGCGCCTGACCCGGCTGCTGCCGCCAGAAAATTTGGTAACTGGTGGGAAAGCGGGTCAGGAAAATCTATCAACCATGTCATCGATTTCGCAACAGGCAAACTGTCGGACGAGGCCTTACAAAGAGGACACGAAAAGAGAAGTCCGGCGGTGAGGGCACTCATTCTTTATCCGATGAATGCACTGGTAGAAGACCAAATGACAAGACTCCGCACCGCACTTGATTCTGACGAAGCGCGTAATTTCTTTGACGGGTCTGCGGCAGCCGGAAACCCCGGACGGTGGTTGCGTAACCGGATTTATTTCGGAAGATATAACGGCGCGACCCCGATACCTGGCATACTTCCGTCCTTCGACGGCACAGAGGGCGATGAAATTATAAAGGGACGTAAAACCAGGGCCAGCCGGCAACTCTCACGGCTGAAACAGAAACTGCGGGCTACAACCGAAAACTTTGGCAAAATCGAAGCTTATTTCAGAAAACAGGAAGAAAACGGGGAAATTCCGGACTATTCAAAGAAATACTTTTTCCAACAGCTCGATGGTTCTGAAATGCGCAGCCGTTTCGACATGCAGGTCAGCCCGCCTGATATTCTGATCACAAATTTCTCTATGATGAGTATCATGCTGATGAGAGACGCGGACGCGGGTATTTTTGAAACCACAAAAAAATGGCTTGCTGAAAGCAGTGACAATATTTTTCACCTGATTGTAGACGAACTGCATTTGTACAGAGGGACACAGGGTACAGAAGTTGCATGGCTTGTAAGACTTTTACTTGACAGGCTGGGGCTGACGCCAGAAAACAAACAACTCCGCATACTCGCATCCAGCGCCTCATTAGACCCCGGTGACCCGAAAAGTTTAAAATTTCTGAAGGACTTTTTTGGTACAGACTTCCGGGCGGACCAGATTATCACCGGTGAGCAGGAGCCAGTCACTGAAACAGAGACGGATACAGCAGACGTAAATTTACTTGCTGCCATAGCTAAGGCTTACGATGAGACAGATGAAAACACGACGTCACCGTTATTTACATTAGCCTGCGATAATTTTTGCGGTTTACCGGACGGAGGCATTAAAGGCGCGGTAATGAAATTGCACCGGGCTGGTTTCCGCAAACGGATCGGTAGTATCTTTAGTGCGGCGGGAACAGCGCTGGAGTCGGTAAGTAACACCGATAATACCGGAACATTCGCCGGCCTGCTTTTTCCCGGACTTAAGGATAAAGACAACTTAAAATTTGCATTACGGGGGTATATTATTCTCAGGGGACTTAAAGACGGGCTCGACAAAACCGATGCTGAAGTTGCGGCAGTAAGACTGCAAAGGTTAAGATTTCATTATTTTATAAGAAACATTGAAGGTCTATGGGCTACCGCCGATACGCAAAAGATAAAGCCCCAATTCGCTGACCGTGATGACTTGCCAGACCAGTTACGCAGAACGGTAGGTAATTTGGAGGCAAAAGCAGATATAACCGATAAAAAAGGCAACCGGTTGTTTGATGTCTTATACTGTGAGAACTGCGGAACCACTTTTCTGGGCGGAAGCAGACTCAGCGCTACAGGAAAACTCGAAATGATCTCGGTAAGTCCGGATATCGAAGGCATACCGGAAAACAGCCCCCAGAGTCTTATAGAGAAAAGAAAATACCGTGATTACGCCGTTTTCTGGCCGCAAGGAGGGCAGGATGCCGCCCCGGATGTGTCTTACAGGAGAAACACACTCAATGGTGACTGGGTTGATTATTATCTGAACAAGGTTTCGGGTATGCTGGAGCCTTACGATGACGAGGCAGACGGCAGCAATCAGGTACGGGGGAAATTATTTATTCTCCAAAATGACACAAGCGGAGATACTATTGCAGAACGGTGCCTGCCTTGTACCTGCCCGGCCTGCGCCTGCAATTATGAAAAAGGTACTACGCGGGCCAGCCCGGTAAGAGGATTCCGCTCCGGCTTCAGCAAGACGGCGCAGATATTAGCCAAAGAACTTTTTTACCAGCTGCCTGATGACGAAGAAAAACGTAAACTGGTATTATTTACAGACAGCCGGGAAGATGCGGCGAAAATGGCAAACGGAATCGAACGCGAACATTTCACTGATTTGGTCCGGGAAGCATTGATTTCGGTACTTTATGCCAGGCCGGAACTGAATAATAAAATTATCGCCGGGGAATTAGACAAGTACACGGATACTGTTCCGCCGGAGGTAATTGAAATGTTGATTACATCGTACGGAGAAGATATTCTGACAGAAATCTATACAATATGGCAAAGTAAGAACACCAGCCCGTTTCCAACACAACGATCCGCAGCAGAACGCCAGTGGGCAGATATGTTATCTGCGCCACCGTCTGTTGCTTTTAATGACCTGGTTTTAGAGGCGTTCCCCAGCGTTCTCCAACGTTTATATAAACTCGGCGTTAATCCGCGCGGGTTGGACAGAAAATCGCAGCGGTTTAGCGCTGACTATTACAAGCCGTGGTATAAAATATTTACAGAAAGCAATGAGCAAGTCAGTTATGACGGTTCGGGGCCCGAGAATAAAGAAACAGAGACAGATACCCTTGACCAAGCGGCAAAAGCACTATTTGGCAAGCTTTATTTCGGACTTGAAGCGGGCGGGTTGGCTTATATCGGCATCCGGGCAGATAAGCTGTCCGGCATCCCGGTTCAGGAACGCAACCGTCTTCACGCCTATATCAGAAAACTGGGGGATAACTATTTTTATGAAGGAGCTGAATATGCCAGGAAGACCGCTGATGGTGGTTGGAACAGCCGGGTAAAGTCACTGATTCTTGCACATGGCGAAAAGCCTGAAGACGTTTTCGACCGTTTACGGGGAGTGTCTGCAATCACAGAAGAAGGACTACTAAAATTCGAATCATTGGCGCTTTATCCAGCTACAGACCCTCAAAGTACTTACTTTGAATGCGGAAACTGTTTCAGGCCGCATTTGCACGATTCCGCATGGAGATGTACATTTTGCGGAAATAATCTGACCGCGTCAGGGAAAAAAGTCAGCAGCTTACGTGAAAACAACCATTTGGCCTGGCATGCACTGGTCAGGCAACGTAAGGCACTCCGGTTACATTGCGAAGAAATGACTGGTCAGACAGATGACCAGTTCGGCAGGCAGCGTCATTTCCGCAACATGATCCTGCCGGATGAGGGACCTGCAAATATCAGAACAATAGATTTGTTATCCGTGACCACAACGCTCGAGGTAGGCGTTGATATCGGCTCCCTCCAGGCTGTCATGCTTGGAAATATGCCTCCCCAAAGATTTAATTACCAGCAGCGCGTGGGCCGCGCCGGCCGCCGGGGACAAGCATACTCAGCCATTCTTACTTTTTGCCGGGGCCGGAGTCACGACGAACATTATTTCAGTAACCCTAAAGAGATCACGAGTGATCCGCCTCCTACTCCGGTACTCAGCATGGACCAGACCAGAATATTCAGACGGGTTTTCAATAAATTTATTGTGGCCTCAGCATTCCGGAACAGTTATCTTGCGCGAAACGGTGAAACGAAGAGTACCCACGCGGAAATGGGCTTTTTCGGTGCCTGGGAAACTAATAAACTCGTGTTGGAGAACTGGCTCAAAAGCCACAGCAGGCATTTGGAAGCTTACTTTCTTAAATTTGCAGCGGGCACAGATAACACCTGGAAAAAGATTAATCAGGACGGGTATTACACTCATGGCCATTTTATGGCTGCTCTGAATAAAGCTGCGGAAAATGAAGAACTGCCCGGAAACGAAGTAGCAGACCGCTTAGCCGAGGGAGGTTTACTGCCGATGTTCGGAATGCCTACCAGTGTCAGAAATTTTTACCATGGTTATACAACAGAGCCCGGTGAGATGAAAATTATTGACCGGGACCAGGCAATGGCGATCAGCGAATTTGCGCCGGGTTCCGAAAAAACAAAAGACAAAAGAATCTACAAATCAATTGGTATTACGCCTGAGCTGGATGTCAGCCCGCTGAATAATTATCCGGACCTCCTCAGATCTGATGACAAAGCATTCCGTTTTGCAGGTCATATGATTAAATGCGGTAATTGTTTTCTGACAAAAACAGTGAGATATACTGCAGGTGACGGAAATCTTGGTTCTCCCGGATCTGTATTGTGCCCTGTTTGTGGCAATCCGGAGGCAGTGCGTTTCCCTGTAATTATCCCGGCAGCATACCGTTCTGATTTTTTTGACGGAAAAGATTCAGGGGAAAATGTGGAACTGGTAACAGCAAGACCATCAGTATATGCTGAACCCGCAGGTATACCGTTTAAGGGTGACGCGGATAACACATTAAACAGACTGTCGGAAGCTGACACAACATGGCGTATAAATAAAAACGGAGAGGATTTCTTTAACCTGAAAAAAACAATTCTGGTACACGAGGGATCAAATCATCAGATTCCCGAACAGTGGTTTATCAATAATACAAGTTTACGTATCCGCGGGGCTGTCGTACAGGACACAGGTTTGGAAATCCGTACTGCGCTCGCGGCCAACAAAACCACAGAAGTACTGCGGATCAGCCCGGAAAACATTCTGCGCGGCATTTATGCTGATATGTTTAATCCTGACATAAGCGCCGCCGGAGTCAAATCGGCTGTCTACTCTGCAGCATTTCTGATCCAGCGTGCGGTTGCGGTAGCGCTTGATATTGATCCGTTAGAAATTGAAATCGCAGAGGTTGTCCGGGATGCCAACGGACTTCCTGTTATTACACTGACTGACGAGTTGCCAAACGGATCCGGATTTGTGAGATACGGCTTCGAAAACCTGGCGGCATTAATGAACGACCGCATACTGGGACCCGTTGCACTCAGTAATAATGCCTACTTCGAACATCTCAGAAGCGAAGAACACCAGTCTTGCAAAAGTGCCTGTTACAAATGCCTGAAAGTCTACAGAAATATGAACTTTCATGGCCTGCTGGACTGGAGACTTGGTATGGCATGGATCCGGCTTTTAAAAGACTCAGATTATAAATGCGGGACCGACGGGGACTTTGAATCACCAGAACTGAGATTATGGCCGGTTATTGCTGAAGAAACGGCCCGTAACCTTTGCGAAGCTTTCGGCAGCCGGAAAGTATTTGCAGGACCCGGTAATAAATTATTTGGTTTCGTAAACCAGGGGTTTCCGGTCATTATCGTACATCCGTTATGGGATATGTCTGATATACAGGAAGACTGGCTCGCTTCTGAAGCAGCGGGACTTACGGAAATATTACGTTCCAACAGCGGCCGGAAAGATATTATTTACATAGATACTTTTAACGGACTGAGAAGACCCGCCAAATGCAAGTCATGGTAAAATGAGGATAATTACTGTAAGTCCCTTAACGAAACAGGTGCCGGAACGGTTTTCTCCTTCAGGCGCTAATTGGATACTTAAATGTCATCTCCGCGGATTATTCAAGAATACCAATAACAAAGGGTACGATTTGAAGAATAATTATGCAGCTGCTCTCGGCAATGTGATTCATAAAATTCTTGATATAAATAGTAGCAACAGAATTAATACTGAAGAAGAATTCAATATTATATGGCAGCTGACGGAACAGGAAGAACAAAACGGCGGATTGAAATATCTCGTTAAAAATTACGCCCGTTATAAATATGCCGGAAAACGCTTAATTTTAAAAGAACCTGATGGTGTTTTTCATGAACGGTCAAATTTTTTGTGGCAATTTTTGTCTGAACGGTGGCTTGCATCATCTGACGGTTTTTTAAGGGGCCGTCCCGATACGCTCGTTCTGAAAAACGGGTTGCCTTATGAGATCAAAGATTATAAAACCGGACAAGTGTTCCGGGAAGATATACCTGAAATGAGTGCAGATTCCGGTGCGGACTTTTATGATTTTATAAAAGACGAATACCGCAACCAACTTTTGTTATATGCATATCTCGTGCGGGAAAATTATGGTTTTTTCCCCACTAAGCTGACGGTTGTCACACCTGACGGGACTGAAATCAGCGGCCCGTGTATACCGGATGAGGTTACGGGGCTCGTCAGCCGAATCCGGGTCATGCAACAGAATCTGACAAAGCTGCGCGAAGGAGAATTGGCATCTCCGTCTGCTCTGAATTGCAGATATTGTAATTATAAGCCTGATTGTCCCTTCCGTATAATCACTGAACCCGGGCCGTATGGTGATATTGCAGGAACTGCTGTTGATATCAACGCGCATACTTTCGGAAATTTTACGATTACACTTAACAGCGGGCAAAAAATTTTTATGCCGCAGCCCTGTGCAGATATGGATAGTGTGTTAAAGTTAAAAGGCAAACCGTTGTTTATTAACAATGTGAAACAGTCCGCGAGTCATCCGGACGGGTACAGTTTTACGAAATTTTCAATTATATATAACGTTCAGCAATAGGCATTTAAAGCCGCTATAGATTTTCCGGTCTGTATTGTTGAAAAGAAGAGTGTCCATATCGCTGTCAATGGTTAGAAAAATGTGCAGATATATGTTAATTTGCATAAGTTTTATAGGATTATGACAGACAGTAAGATTGGTATATTTTCTTTTTTCGCAGGGGCGGGTTTTTTGGATTTGGGTTTTGAAACAACCGGAAAATACGATGTGCTTTTTGTAAACGAGTATCACAAAGCTTTTATGGACATCTACAAGGGGGCACGTGCCAATCTTGACATCACCGGACCGAAATACGGCCATGAGGTGAAAGATATAACAGAATACCTGAAACCGGAAGAGCTGAAGGTTTTTAAGGACCGTATAACACAAGAGCGTAAGCAGGAAAAGCTTATCGGGTTTATCGGCGGTCCCCCGTGTCCTGATTTTTCGGTAGGTGGCAAAAACAGAGGCCACGAGGGCGAAAACGGAAAACTTTCAGGAACCTATGTTGAACTCATTTGTACAGCGAAGCCCGATTTTTTTCTTTTTGAGAATGTCAAGGGATTATACCGCACTGTGAAGCACCGGGAGTTTTTCGAATCCATGAAAAACAAACTAAAAGATGCCGGTTATTACCTCACCGAACAACTGATCAATTCCGTAGAATTCGGTGCTCCCCAGGACAGGCAGCGCATTATCCTGATCGGTTTTCATAAAAACATCCTCAGAGGGACCGGTACCGATAAAAGCAAAGACCATCTGCTGACTGGTTTTGACTGGGAAGCTAATAAGACTTACAGTACGGAAAACATAGCTGCGGCCGCCTGGCCGGCAACAGAGCCGTTCAGAGAAGAAGGAGAAAGGGAAGCACCTGAAAAAATAATCCGTGAGCTTACTGTCCAGCACTGGTTTGACCGTAACGACGTAACGAACCACCCCAATGGCAAACATCATTTTACGCCGAGAAACGGCCTTACGAAATTCCTGTCCATCAGCGAAGGTGATGACCTGAAAAAATCCTATAAAAGATTACACCGTTGGCGCTACTCCCCTACTGCGGCATATGGAAATAATGAAGTACATCTTCATCCGTATAAACCCAGAAGAATTTCTGTGGCAGAAGCGCTCGCCATCCAGTCCCTGCCGAAAGAATTTGTGATTCCGCAGCATATATCATTAACAGATATGTTTAAGACCATCGGGAACGGGGTTCCGTACCTGGCCGCCAAAGGACTTGCGCTTAATATCAGTGATTTCCTGGGTAAAATCATGGCTGAAAAAAATATAAAATCATATGCCACAGCTGACAGCGAGTAATCTGGTACGGGAAATAGACCGGCTTAATAAGAACGTCGCGTATAATTATCTGGATCCGTCCAATACAGGGCTGATTAAAATTGAACGCGTACAATTACCCGAAGGTCCGGTAATTATCAAGCGCTGGAAACCTGCTGACGGCGCTACAGAAGCAACTGCCAGCCATGCCTCGATTTCAAAAGAACAGATCTGGCGTTTGGCTAATGCGCTGGTTCCGGACCAACCGATTAATGTTGACCGGTTATTCGCCGGCAGTTACAATACCCGGAGTGTGCTGGAAACCTTGTTAGTCCATACACCGATGTTCCATTATTGTTATCCGGGACGAATACAGATGACAGGCGGCGAGCCTGTCATCAAACAAGGTCATAAACATATTATTTACACGCCGGACAATGTTCACAAATCCGGCGTAAGCAGCCGTATTGATACGGACATTGTGATCAGTGAAGGTTCGGTTGAAACTTTTGACGCGCTAAGTATTACTGACCCTTCAGGTATTGGTGAAATAACAGGCATTGATGCGGATATTAAACGAACGCATGCGCTGATGCAGATCGCTTTATATAATATCGGCAAACAATTTGATTACCGCACCTGGGTAGCGCAGAACGATAAAGGTATAATTTATAACGGCAAAAGAATTATTGAATATGAAGGCATAATCCAGTCGCTGAGCAATGAGCCTTTGTTAAAAGCTCATGCTGACGCCATTAAGGCTGCCTTACTGATAGACTGCATCTGGTTTAAGAACGGCCGTCTTATGCCGGCAGTCATTGAAGTGGAGCATTCTACAGGGGTCCGTTCAGGTCTGACACGGATGAAAGCCTTTCACGACTTGTTTCCCCCTTTTCCGACGAATTATGTGATCGTCGCACCTGATGAAGACCGGAACAAAGTAGTGCAGGAAGCTAACTTACTACAATTTAAAGAATTAAAAACTAAATTTATGCCCTATTCAGCCGTAAACGAGCTGTATTCTTTATGCAGACGCAGAAATATCAGAGGTATAAACCAGGAGTTTCTGGATTCTTTTATGGAACCTGTTGTTGCTGCCTGAGCAATTTTTGTTCAGTCTGCATTTGTTTAATACGTTTAATATTTTCAATTATATCGTCGGCCGCCAGGCTGGCGTTTTTTTTGATGTCTTTTTCCCAATAACGTAAAACAGTCCACCCGGCTCCGGTTAATGCAATGTTGACTTTCTGATCTCTTTCAATATTGGCGCTAATCTTATTAACCCAAAATTCATTATTGGTTCCGATCCGGCTTTTTAATCCGTCTAAGTCTTTTCCGTGCCAAAATTCACTGTCACAAAAAATGGCGAGCTTAAGTGCTTTGAAAGCAAAATCAGGTTTGCCTTTTATTGTCTTATCATTTTTACGGTAACGTACGCCTCTCGACCAAAGTTCTTTACCCAGTAAAAGCTCAATTTTGGTCCCGGTACTACGTATACGGGACATGTTATAACTTCTGATTTCTTTGGAATGCACATCAGCCATAAACATCTAACAAAATCGCGGCAAATTTGATTGCCTGTGTTTCCAAAGAAAATCTCATTGTAACTGTTTGATTTATTTACGAAAAGAATTGCTCGGTTATGTTTCCACTCTTAAGAAAAATCACTTAAAAATATATGCTTGGATGCCGGAGCAGAAGTTAAATAACTTTGTTGTTTAACTGATATGTAAACCGCGTCAGAAATATAGTCTTTTTGGATTACGAAACCAATGACGCCTCACAAAACCTGTTCAGGTCTTTGTCTCCCGCATCTTTAGTCAAACGTTATTTTGAAAGAAAATCTGCAACTTAAAAAAGACCCTCCTGATCCATTCAGTTAGTACAATCCGCATCTTTAAAACACATAAGACTTTGCTATATTCGCCAATCTAATCCCTGTCTGTTTAAATGCCTTCTCTGCTTATTTCAATTGGATTAACTAAGGATATCATCGCCTTACCAAACTTAACTATTCCCTCTTATCAACGTCCTTATACCTGGAAAATCAAAAATGCCCTGCAATTACTGGATGACGTCAGGACTGCCTCGACAAAAAGCTTGGATAATTACCGTATCGGTACGATTATTTTCCACAAGGACACGAACGAAAATTTAAACATTGTCGATGGCCAACAAAGGCTGACAACGATGAGCCTTATCTTTTATGCATTGAAAGATTTGACCCCGACTCTACTAATGGGTGAATACAGTCACGATGACTCGAAGGCTAATCTGATTGCTAACTATACTGCAATCGTGCAGTGGCTTTATAGCATGGACGACAATGCACAGCAGGCTCTGAAAGCCTATTTGTTATATCACTGCGAGTTTGTCACGATTCAGCTCGACGATCTCTCTGAAGCTTTTCAATTTTTTGATTCTCAAAATTCCAGGGGCAAATCCCTTGAACCGGCTGACTTGCTGAAGGCTTTTCATTTAAGAGAAATGAGCGATAATACCGAATCCGAAAAGATCGCTTGTGTTAAAACCTGGGAAGACGCAATCGACCAAGGAAATTTAAATTATGTGATTGGCACTTACTTGTTTCGCATACGAAAATGGGCACAGGGAGACAATGCCTATACCTTCACCAAGAATGATATCGAAGAATTTAAGGGCGTCAATTTTGATCGTTTTCCTAAGTACCCTTACCTCAGGGCCTACTTGATGAACGACGCCGTTACTGCACAATTTGAGAAAGATTTAGTGTGGAATAAATTGGGAAATCATATGGGCTTTCCCTTTCAAATGACTCAAATGATCATTAATGGCAAACGTTTTTTCGAAATGATCGAACATTATGTAAAAATACATCAGGAACTTTTCGACAAAAAAACCTCAACGGCTTTTAGTAATTTTTACAAAAAGCACACTTGTTACCCGCATTCTAACCGTAGCGGTGATCTTTATGTAAGAAATTTATTTAAAGCCATAACCATGTTTTATTATGACAGATTCGGATCGGAAGGTTTTGAGCAGACTTATCCATACTTGTATATGTGGGCCTACAAACTTAGACTAGACAAATTTAGTGTACGGTATTCCTCTATTGATGCGCACATTCAGGCCGATGGAAACAACCTGTTTAAGATGCTCAACTCTACATACGACCACAGAGCAGTGCTTAACATCCGGACGAAACTCAGCCTAACTGGCAATACGCCGGAAAGGCCTATCGCAGAAATTATAGAGGTTTTTAAAACATATCAGCTGAACTAATATGCCCCTGCAATCCAACGCCCCAAAGACCCTCAGCATCTGCAATTTACTTGGAAAAGATCAGTACCTGATCCCGCTATACCAAAGAAACTATGCATGGTCAAAAATCGAGATCGAACAACTTCTCACGGACATTTGGAATAAATTTCAAGTCGATGAAAAAAGTAACTATTATATTGGAACGCTGGTTGTTCACGAGGTAAAAGAAAGGTTTGAAGTGATTGATGGGCAGCAACGGCACACCACGCTTACGCTGATCAATGCGGTCATCCATGGCAAATATCAAACAGGTGAAACGAAAAGAGCCCCCAATATTTATTTCGAGGCAAGACAGGCTTCTCAACGTTTCTTAACAGCTCTGTTCAGCGATTATGAGTCAGCCTTACACGTGAATCACGATCAGAAAGGAATCCGCAACCTCTCGCAGGCAGTTAAAGATATCAGCTCATTTTTGAGTTCAGGATTAATCCCGTTTAACAGACTGGAAGAGTATTTTCAATATTTCTACCACCACGTTCAAATTGTTCGGGTTTCGGTACCGCCTGGAACCGACATCAATCACTATTTTGAGACTATGAATAACCGGGGAGAACAGCTGGAACCCCACGAAGTCTTAAAAGCCAATTTCCTGGAGCAGTTAACAGATCAGTCACATGACGTACGCAGTGCCTACGCGGGCCTTTGGGATGCCTGTTCCCAAATGGACAAATTTATTCAAATGGGTGTAAGGGCGGATAAAAGGGCAACAATATTTGGTACTGATTTTCAAACTATTCCCGCTCATGTCATCGCAAGAAATCTGACTTCCGGAAACGTCATTGACAGTTCTCAAAATTCTGACAACAGACTTTTGAACATTTTGAGTAGTCCCGGGAAAGCAGCGGGTCAGGCCCCAATGGTAGCGTATGAATCCAAATTCAGATCAATCATCGACTTCCCTAACTTTTTACTTCAGGTACTACAGCTCTATTTTCCAGATGAGAAGGTCTCTTTGGATGATAAAAACCTCCTCCTGGAATTCGGATGTACTATTAACAGTCCAAGAAAAATGCCGGATGCCATTGACTTCTTGAATCTGCTTTTCTATTACAGGACCTGTTTTGACCGCTATGTCATCAAAAGAGAAGAAGGCAGTGAAGATTGGAATTGGAAATTGTTAAGGCTCAATAGCACAGAAAATGGCTATTTGAATACTTTTAGTCAACAGGATCAGCTCATTAAAATTCAATCCATGTTTCATGTGTCCCAACCAGGCCCTGGTTACAAAACATGGTTGCAAACGTTACTCAAGTTTTTCAGGTCTGAAGCTGTGATTAACGAAACCAACTTGTTAGCATTCCTAAGAGAACTTAGCGAAAGACGTCTTAACGGATTGCAAACACAGTTAGACCAGGGGACTAACACCCCTATCTATCTTTTTAATTGCCTGGATTACCGACTTTGGGAGATTTATTATTTGTCAGAGATCAAAAAAAACACGGTGGACTGCCGCCCTGAAGTTTTAACGCAGATCAAAAGTAATGAGGAAGCTTTTAAGAACTTCAGATTTACGCAGAATAACTCTGTAGAGCACGTAGCACCACAACAGCCCATGAACAACGAACCACGAGTAGAAGGCCTGAACAATTTTGGGAACCTTTGCCTCATTAGCCGGAGCACCAACTCCAGGTTAAACAACCTGGGGTTTAATGGCAAAAAGGACCACTTCAAAAGCCCTAATCGTTCTGGTGTGGAGAGCCTTAAACAAGCAATTATTTTCTCGTACCCAAACTGGACGGATGAAGAAATAGCCGACCATGGTGAATTGATGACCTATTTATTATACCCGCGCCGGGAATCGTTGTCTTAAGATACGAAGATAAGCAGCTTATCGCAACCGAGAGGCAATCGGCGCCCGAAAAAAGTTATTTGAAAAACAAACAGGTTATTCTCCCAAATTTCCTGTTTGTTTCATAAGGAATACGACTTGTTCGCAATGGAGCTACACATATCGAATTAACACAGATGTCTATTTATGTTGAACTGAAGCCTGCGGCTTTGATTTAGAACGGGCTTTTTGATTAAGTGCATCCATATAAATCTCTTCCCGTTCTTTTTCTCTGTTGAGGAATTGGCGGATATTTTTTTCAAAGTCAATAGCACATGAATTAACCACTGGATCGAAAATCATTCTCACCTGATTTTCCGGGAGGCGATCTATTCGTTTCATTTCACTCTCACTGAAATGTTCTACCAACTTTTCAGCTTTACACTGACAATTGCATTCAAACAGCACTTTAAAACTGTCTAATGGAGACAAAAAACCCACTCTCGCAAAATCCTCATCGATTCGCTTATTGGCTTGTAGGACACAACGTTCTTTATATGCGTTAATTCTGTCTTGCTTGGTTGGTCCGCAACTAATAAGTAATGTCGCTATCATCAATAAGGTTACCGACGAAATCTTATTCATATTATTTTATAAGGTAATAGGGACCTAAAATTATTTAGATTTAATTATATTTCATAACTATTTTATTATTAATGACATGCAATATGTTTCAGTTACCGAATAAGCTTTTGATAAAATATGTTTTTACGGGGCTCCTGGCAGTATGCGGCATTTTGGAAAACGCGCTGGGGGAAACCCTAAATAAACGGGGGCACATTAAAGAGAATTTTCCGATAAAGTTAATCAACCGTGGTACAGATACAAATTATGCGTTCTTAGGTATTAAGGATAGCTCCTTCGTTTTCGACCCGGTTTTAACATTGCGTAAATTCGTCGTTACCGGCAACCACTATTCGGCTGTGTCTCATGCGATTGAGATCGGAGGAAGTAACATCCAGGGAATCCGCTTAAATAGTTTTGAAACACCTAAATTAATTTTGACTCTTACAAAAGTTCATAGTATTAATTTGTACGACAGTAAAAGCTACAGTTATGCTTTCACAAATGATACCATCGACGTGTATGATATGCATGAAATGAAAATCAGCAACTTCAATTTGACTGGTTCTCTCATTAAAAAATTCTTTTCCAGCTACAATCAGATCTCATCACTTCAGGTTGCTTTTACTAATATTTCAGAAAAGTTCAGTTTTGACCATTGCACCCTTAACAAGGTATCCGTGAACAACTCCATTATTCATGAACTCAACTTCAGAGAAGTAATTGTTTACGATGATATGCACCTAAAGGATTGCAACTTACAGAAAGACAGTTACATTTCCGGCGTGATAAAAAGAAATTTATTACTGGAAAATCTGACTTTCGATAATAACACCACATTAGATCTTAGAAATTGTCGTAAAGGCATAAGGAAAATTAACTTGTTTTTGCGGAACGTTCCGGTTGAGAATCTGCAAATTGATTGGCGAAACTTCACGCTTGATTCAGCTACCCGGGCAGACTATTCATCCTGCAAAGCTACTTATATGAGGTTGTTGGAGAATTTTAGCAAACATTTTCAAACTGAAAGTTATGAACTGGCCGATAAGGAATACCAAACCTACCAATATCTACATTTTGGCTTTTTAGGATCAGGCTGGCTCTTTGATAAATTTATTTGGCTATGGTGGGATTATGGCTACAGCGGCTGGCAAGTTATTTTGTGGATGATTTTGCTGCCCTTTATCTGGGCGTTAATTGCTTATAAACACTATGATAAACTTCAAGAGCATGTTTACAAAGTGGATCATTTTACCCCTTTCAGACGCCGGAGGCGCTCTGAAGTCCCAAACAGAACTTTTGGTAATTCACTAATATACGTATCCGTTATATTTTTCACTGTAAGTGTAAAACTGGATAAAATTAAATTTGAAAGGCGTTGGCTCTTAATATTTTTCTTAACCATCTATTTAAATGGCATTTGCTGTATGTATTTCCTAATCCATTATTTGTTAAAGGGTTAACGATCATTCTTTGATGTAAAAAGCTGCAAACACTAACTATAAGTCCCAGAGGTTAGATTCAGATATAACGATATACCGTGCCGCTAAAACAAAATTATCAGAAATTTTATGATCGCCATTTCATCCAGCTAAAAGGCTGTCTTATTAATGAAAGAAAGCTTATAGAAGCAAGCCTCGAAAGTTGAAAGCATACGCGAATGTTAAGTTACTGAATACCAACGGTGAATACGGAAGGCAAAGTAAAAACACAACCAACAATTAACAAAATACATATAATTAAAATCAAACGGTTGTCGACGAAATTGATCAAATACAATCATTTTAACATATGAGCAATGTGATTATGGATTCAAAGCCCCCTTCGTCCAGTTGCGCCGCCGTGCCTTTCAACAGTATGACCAGTGTGATCTTCCCGGCTTTATCAGCAGGTTTATCATTCGACAGCAATCAAAGAGATAACCAGTAAACCATCCGCTTGGTAAATTGCCCCTTAAGAATAGCAATGAAAATCCTTTTGTAAAAGATTGTAATGAATAGCCTGGGCCGCAGGCAACGGACACGTACCCCTTTTATCAGAGACATACACAAGGTTTTAGAAACACCGCCTATTCATAGATCGTTGCACCGTTGTCAACCGACCAACGGTAATCAGCTTCCAGCACCAGGATAAACAGACGATAAAATTTGGTTTTGTCTCAATTTGTTGATAGATTAGATCAACCAAACCCTTATATACAATGTCACCCATCAATTACTTTGCCGGGCCGGAGGCCTATAACTCAGATTTTTTCGATAACACAGCCGATGCATCCCTTGCCGTATCAACCCCATATCTTGTTCTTCAGGGTAATATCAGCATTGCAGGTGCAACAGTAAGCGGCGGAACAGTTAGTTTCAACAACACACTGTTCAATGTCTACACTCATTACATTAACCCCAGTTATGCCCAGCCGGACATCAACACCTATTTTACATCGACGCCGGCAGCTTTTCAACCGGTGTGGCCTAATCATTTATTTCCAAACTCGGTATTTAGTCCCGCTGCCACTTCTGCAGGTAATACATTTAATGGCACGCTCGATTGTGTGGGCTTTGGCTGCCGCGTACTTATTGCAACAGGCAGCAATGATCCGCAAAACAATGCCTACAGCCTGTTACATGCCCAGATAGATTTTAACGCAATTCATTTCGCCTCCCTGGGTATTGTACCCAGTGCCTTAGAAATCGCAATTGCATTCCCGGTGCTTTTACCCGGAAGGTGGAGTTATGTCGCAGGTTTTATAGCTATACCGGCCATTCAGGGCTACGATAACCAGGAATCACAAAAGCTACACCAACCCGATAAAACCTATACAGGAGTATCTAAAAGCGGACTTTCCACGGCAATTGCAGGCGATATCGTATCCTTTGGTTACACCGCAGGCCATTCAAACGGACATTTTATGGTACTTACCGCTCCTCCACAATTGGTACCGCTCACAGAAGTAAGTAACCCGGAAGATTTTGTTGCCAAGGTTTACCGCATTTCTGTTTACGACAGTACCGATTCAGGTAGCTCCCTCCATTTTAATGATTCGAGAAGAAATGGCAACCCAGATAGTTGCGGCATCGGGTACGGCGAATTATTGCTACTGGCCAACGATCAGGATCAGCCTGTTGGGTTTATTTTTGGCCCGGGGGATCCGATCCACTACGTTACCGGAACAAGTGAGCAAGCCGACGAATTGATTGTTGCAGCCATCACGATCGCGCGTTTTCAATAAAAATCATAAGCACCAAAACCTTTACCAATGTCCACCGAACCAACCCCACAATCCGATCCGCACTGGAATCTGAAGCATCTTCATGAGCATATCCAGTACGCTGCAGACCTCGAGCTATGGACCATCCCTTTTTACATGTCGGCCATGTATTCTGTGATTAACCGCACTTCGCAGCAATTTCAGCTTATCCAATCTGTAATTAACCAAGAGATGCTGCATTTACAAAGTGTGGCCAATATTGGCAATGCCTATGGCTACAGCCCTAAAATCAGCGTACCTGTTTATGCAGGCCAAACCATTCCGCACCTCGATTTTAACCTAGATGTACCTAACCCTACGCAAAGTTTCCAACCATATACGGCAGAGATTGGTCCATTGGATATTGCCCATATCAACGCCATGTGCCTCATTGAATACCCCGAATGGGATTCTTCGGCACCGGTTTCGCTTAAGCAAAATGTAAAGGAATATGCTAATATCGGCGATTTTTACCGTGCCCTGCGCTATGGTGCAGGTCTTTTTAAAGACCGCATTAAAGGTGGTATAAACCAGGTCAATTATTTTTCGGCCTATTACAGGTTAATGCCAGGTATGACCATTACCGAAAACGGCAGCGCCGGTTTTAACCAGGTGGGCATGCTGATTGATCTGATCACCGACCAGGGAGAAGGTTCAAACGCCGGCCAGAACAATGATCCGCTGATTGCAAATTTCCAGAACACGGCAGACGATTTACTACAAACCATTGATCACTTTGAGAAATTTGAGATGATCAAGAACAATATGCAACTACAGGAAACCTATGCATTTAAGCCGGTAAGTGACTACACTGATTACGACAGGCAACTGGTTGAGATACTGAAAGAACATTTTAACAAACTGCGTAACCGGCTCGACGCACTTTTTGTTGGCGAGAACCCCGACGACTTTATACCAACCATGGTAAGCGTAGGCGCAGCCATTCAGAACTGTTGGAAAAACGGCGTTACCCCACAATTCAGTTAAACCATTAAAAGCTTCAAACCATGTCAGTAAATAAAGTATTCCGCATACATCCCACCATTAACTTTGCCCGCATAGGTACCAGTAAGGAGTATTACCTTTCGCCAGAAACCAGTGCCGGACTACCGATAGACGGCTCGGCCACAACAGGAGGCCTGCCCATTAAACCAGGCACAGAAAATACGGTAATAGATGCTACAGACCTGCGCGACGAAGATGGCTATCTTAAAAGGCAAGCCGCCCGCTTCCGTTTATATTATTATGAATTAGATGGCCCAGATGCTTATCCCTGCCCTGCCAAGCCTACAGAAGTAATCAAAGGAACTGTACTTGCAGACGGTCGTAAAGTAAAAGATATCATTTGGACAGTACATCTCGCTAATAAAAAGGCGGCCTCTTACAATGTTGTACCGCTGGTTGGTGTAGATGCCTATAAAGACGGGCTGCCACAACTACGCAACCCGCAGGTATACGGCACAACCGGTACCGTTAATGATCCAATCCGTTTAAAAAACTTGGTGATCGACCCGGGGCCAAGGGCTGTTTCTGCCGTTGCGAATAATAAACTCAAGTTTAATGCAAAAACGCCGGCGAGTTATAGTTCAAACGGGCAGATCGAAGAAATAACTACCTATCCGGCTACCTTTCCTTCCGGCGAATTGCACTATCCTTCGGGCAAGCTGGATTCATTGGGTGAAATATTGACAGATAAAGAAGGCAGATTGTTGGTATTAGCCGCTCACGGCAACACAGCCGCCGGAATTGATGAATACGGCGACCCGGTACCTTGCACGGGTGACCTGAATAATGCCAGCTGGTACGATGATGCTGCCGACGGCCCGGTATCGGCAACTATTGTGTTTGAAGACGGCACCTTTCAGGAAGCGTTTAATGCCTGGGTAGTTTGCTGTGACCCGTCTTACGCACCACAAATACGCAATGTGGTATCGATATGGGATGATGTTTATGATGCCTGGGTAAGAGGGCTTAACCTGCAGCCGCAACTATTTGCGGAAGGCAATTTTAATCCGGCTTTTCTTCCTGCATTTGAAAGCATGGTAAGGCCGGTATTTAGGGCAGCATTGTTACAACGATGGACGGTAAACCTGCCTCGTATGGCGATTAAAGCACACGAAGCGGTGGATGCTATTACGGCTGCTGATAACCCTGATAAAACAATTATGGCCGGGCTTAATTTTATCAGGAACCCTAATCTTACGGGCACCGCGCAATCTGAAGTAAACACCGGCGTACCATTAATGCCCCTATCTGTTGGTGATGCGGGCACATCTTTCCTGACCGTGACCAAAACGCAGTATTTCTTTTTAGAACAATGGAGCAAGCATAACTTTACTGATGGTGAAGGCCAGCAACTGGGCAAAGGCGAATACCTGGATATGGCATCATTAAGCAATTGCCTTGGCGGCAGGTATGTACCGGGTATTGAAATGAGTTATGTGATCAGATCAACCGATATCTACCAGCAAGACTGGCAAACAAGCGGCGCCGGGCCTTTCAGGTTGAAGGCAATCCCGCTCAATTATGCGAAAGCCAATCAGGCTCCTTTCTTAACTGCCGGATGGTTTCCCTTACAAGAAGATCTGAATGGTCTGGAACCAGGGGACATGACAAAATTTATGGCCATACCATGGCAAACAGATTACAACTCCTGCTCTATACACCAGCCAAGCATTAATACCAATGGGGTGAATAAAACAAACGGTAATGGCACAACCCTTTACTGGTCATGGCCTGCACAACGGCCCGATGCGGTTTTTGTGGCCGAACAGGTGATTAGCAATGTACTTCCTAAACAGCAATGGGCCATCAGGGGTAAGGGTACTTACTCATTAGACCCCAAAAGTGCCAGTACCTTTCAGAAAGCCAATCAGTCTGTTAAAGATTGGGATAAGCTGGGTGTTATTGTACAAGGCACTATCATTGGCCCGGATTATGACCCGGATTATTATCTCGAGGTCCAAAATCAATTTGATGAAACCGTTATACCAGATAACCCGGCACTGGAATGGCCATTTAATACCACTCCTCCCGCCAATACGCCAATTTAATGCGTAATACGGCGTATGATGTGGTAATTATCGGAGCAGGGCCTGCGGGGCTTGCAGCAGCAATAACGTTAAGGAAATATGCTGACGTGCAGGTACTGGTGATCGACTCCGGGAAAGCAGATAAGATAAGACCGGGCGAAAGTATCCCCCCTGCAGCCTTATCCTGCATTAACTTTTTAGGCCTGCGCGAACAATTTGATTGCGCAGGCCATTTTGCCTACCCGGGTAATGCATCTGTTTGGGGACGTGATATGGTTGGGTTTAACGACGCCGTACTTGATCCGCTGGGGCCTCCATGGCGGCTTAACCGCCTGGTGTTTGATCAAATACTGGTAATTGCAACAGATGAACGCGGAGTAGCTATAAACTGGGAAACACAGTATATTGAACAGCAACCTATAGCAAATGGCTATGAATTGACCTTGTATGAACGGATTAAGCGACAAAAGTATTCCGTCCGTACACAAATGGTTATTGACGCATCAGGTGCAGGAGCACATTTTGCCCGGTCTTTAGGAGTTAAAACGCATATTGAGGATCAGCTTTTAGGATTGGTTAGGTTCAGTACGATTGACTCCGGAAAAATGACCGCCCAAACACTGTTAGAGGCAGATAAAAACGGGTGGTGGTATGCCGCCAAATTACCGGACAATAAACTGGTAAGCATGTATGTAACAGAAGCCTATACACTTCGGCAAATGAAAAATGATATGGCTGAAAATTTTTCTAATGGTATCAGGCAAACCCAACTGCTTGCTCCCCGTCTGGCCCCATTAATGCTTAGTGACCATCATTATTATAAGTTCCCTGTTTACTCATCGTTCCTGGAAAAAGTTTACGAAGAGCGCTGGCTGGCTGCCGGCGATGCTGCCTTATGCTTTGACCCCATTGCTGCACAGGGTATTTACAAAAGCCTTTCAACGGGCATCAGGGCAGGAAAAACTGCTGTGGAGATGTTAACAAGCAATTTTACTGATATAAATTCTGCAAAAATGTACCAGGAATATATAGATGCCAATTATCATACTTATGTTAATGAACGCAATCATCTTTATCAACAAGAGCAACGCTGGCCGCAATCAAACTTTTGGAAAAATCGTATACAAGCTCAAAACAAAGCACCAAACACAATATCAGAATCTAAGCGGGAATTTCAAATCCTGTGATTTAAACTTGCATCTCCGGTGAAACGAGACGGTACTTATTAACTTTAAGCAAAAATGGCTGCTTCCGGCAGCACTTTTATGTAGTAAGCAATTGCTGTTTATTTAAATTATAGTTTTTACGGCTACTTAACCTGTTTTCAAGGTCTTGTGTATATTTTTCTTTTATAGCTTTTAGCATAATATCTTCTGCTTCCGGGATTCAATACGGTCATGTTGGGCATCATGCCGGTAAAATCAGGCGTTTTGCCTTTAGAAATGCAGAACGCCAATAAAAATATCCTGTAGCGGCAAACACATATCTGTTAACCTTTATTTAAAATTTCTGCCCTCATGAAAGGCATACTCAGCCGGCATGAACTGCTCCGCCGCGCGCCGGTCATAATTATACGGCTTTGTCGTTTCATCACCTCTTACTAAGGTAAGCGGCAGATCGTCCGAACTGCTTTCTGTTAAACTACGCAATAAAGCGGTCAGGTTAAAACAGCGGTGCACCACCAAATGTGTTACGCCATTGGCAATCTGTAATTTCCCGGCTACCATCAGCAGTCTTGACTGGATGATCTCTTTGCGGTATTTATCAAACTGGTCCGACCAAACCACCAGGTTCGCCGATCCGGATTCGTCTTCCAATGTCATAAACAAAACGCCTTTTGCCGTACCAGGGCGTTGCCTGACCGTAATGAGGCCCGCCAATTTCACATAATCTTTATCCTGGCATTTTTTCAGATCACCGACACGGATATTATGCATTTCCGATAACTTCTTCCGCACCAGGCCTACCGGGTGATTTTTAAGCGATAAACCGGTAGAGATATAATCCTGGACCACATGCTGCCCTTCGGTCATCTTCGGCAGCTCAACCTGCAGTTCCAGCAAAGTTTCAGACAGGTGGTCAGCAAATAAGCCGAATGGCCGGTCAGCCAAAGCCGATATTTCCCAAAGGGCCATCCGCCGGTCAGCGCCTAAAGAGCGGAAAGCGTCCGCATCCGCCAGTTTTGCCAGGGCAGCTTCCGGCACTCCTCCGCTTCGTAATTGATCGATATGCAAATACCCATCGTCCCGCATGGCTACGAGTACAGCCATATCGGCTTCTTTCAGGCCATCTACTTCCCGGAACCCGAGCCGTAAGGCAAAGAATTTGCCATCTGTTTTCTCCAGCGTATTATCCCATTCCGAATAATTCACATCAACCGGTAATACGTTGACCCCATGGTCCTGCGCATCCCGTACGAGCTGTGCAGGCTGGTAAAAGCCCATCGGCTGGCTGTTGAGGAGCGCTGCACAGAACACGTCCGGGTAATGGCATTTCAACCAAGCGGATACGTAAACCAGTAATGCAAAAGAGGCTGCATGGCTTTCCGGGAAGCCGTAGCCTTCAAAGCCCTGCAATTGCTTGAATACCTGTTTCGCATAAGCCTCTTCGTAACCGCGCGCCATCATGCCAGAGACCATTTTCTGTTCATAATGTTTTAGCTGGCCATTGGCTTTGAAAGAGGCCATACTGCGCCGCAACTGGTCTGCTTCTGCCGGCGTAAAGCCCGCAGCGGTGATCGCAATTTCCATGGCCTGTTCCTGGAACAGCGGCACGCCTAATGTCCGGCCCAGGATGTCTTCCAGCTCTTTGGATGGGTAGGTTACCGGTTCTTCCCCATTACGTCTGCGCAGGTAAGGATGCACCATATCACCCTGTATCGGTCCCGGCCTGACGATTGCAACCTGGATCACCAAGTCATAGAACTTCCTGGGTTTTAGCCGGGGCAGCATCGACATTTGTGCCCGGCTTTCGATCTGGAAATCACCGATGGTATCCCCCCGGCAGATCATATCGTAAACCAAAGTATCACCCTGGGGAATATTAGCCAGAGTCAGTTTCCTGCCATAGTGTTTAAGCACAAGGTCAAATGCCTTACGGATGGTGGTCAGCATCCCCAAGCCCAGCACATCCACCTTCAGGATCTGCAAATCTTCGAGGTCATCCTTGTTCCATTCCAGCTGTGTACGCTCCTCCATCCGGGCATTCAGTACCGGGCAAAGGTCAGAGAGCAAACCGTCGGTCATGACAAACCCTCCGGTGTGCTGGCCCAACTGCCTGGGGAAGCCGATCAGCTGCGTGGTTAATTCCAATACTTTCCGGATCAGTGGGTCCTGCGGATTCAGGCCCTGCTCCCGCAGGCGCTTTTCATCAAAGCCTTCTTCCGAAAAATCCCAGATCGTCGCCCCTGCCCGTTTGATGGTATCTTCAGATAAGCCCATGGCCTTGCCCACATCCCGGATCGCGCCTTTATGCCGCTCCTGTGTAACGGTGGCGACGATTGCCGCTTTGTCCCTGCCGTAAGTGTTATAGATATACTGGATGATCTCTTCCCTTCTTTCATGTTCAAAATCCACATCGATATCGGGCCATTCGTTCCGGGCATCGGACATAAAGCGGGAAAACAATAGGCGGGATTCGGCCGGGTTGACTGCCGTAATGCCGAGGCAATAACAAACCGTAGAATTGGCTGCCGACCCCCTGCCCTGGTGCAGGATACCCAGGTCTTCCGCTTTCTGGGTATAGCGGTAAACCCGCAGGAAATAAGGCGCGAGCTTTCGCTTTTCGATAAAAGCCAGTTCGAACTCGATCTGTTTGCGGTGTTTCTCCGGGATATCTTCTCCAAAACGTTCTCGGGCACCCGCCCAGCTCAGTTTATTGAGCCGCTCCTGCGGTGTCAGACCATCCGCAATGGTTTCTTCCGGCTCGATATATTTGAGCGTATCTAAAGAAAAAGCACAGGAATTGGCAATATAGGTCGCATTTTCCAGCGCCTTCGGGTAGGCCCGGAACAAGCGCTGTATTTCATCGAGCGGCTTCAAATGCCGCTCCGCATTCGGATGCAATTTAAATCCGGCAGCATTGATCGTGCATTTCTCCCGGATGCAGGTTAGTACGTCCTGCAGTTCACGTCGGACCGGGTGGTGGTAATGTACATCGCCGACAGCCGCCAGGGGTATCCCGGTTTCGGCCAGACGAAATAATCGTTTAGCATCCTGGCCCTGGTAATTAAAGGAAGCAGCGAGGTAGAACGATAATCCGAATACCTGGCGATATTCCAGCAAATCTTGCTTAAAGGTATCTGCAAATTCAAATTTGGGGTTGAGCTTTGCTTCAGGCGGAATCGCAATAAAGATGATCCCGTCCTTGTATTCATAAACATCTGCCTTATAGAGTTCGCATTGACCTTTTTCCGTCCGCAGGTTACCGCGGGTCAGCAGGGCAGATAAGCGTCCGTAAGCATCCCGCCCGGTCGGATAAGCCAATAAGCTCGTGCCATTCACGAGGTCTAATCTACAGGCTGGGATAAAACGAATGCCCGCTTGTTTGGCGGCCATGTGGGCACGCACCACACCGGCCAGAGTATTCCTATCCGTTAAAGCAATTGCTTCATAACCTAAAGCCGCCGCCTGCTGAATTAGTTCATAGGGATGCGAGCCCCCGCGCAGGAAGCTGAAGTTGGAAGTAACCTGTAATTCCGCATACCGCATAACTAAGCAAAATAACCATGTAAATACCAGCGGGCATCGCCCCCGTCATAGTGCCCGGACCGAAAAACCCAATAGCGTTGCCCTTCTGTGTCCTCTACCACAAAGTAATCCCGGTGCTCCCCTTTGTCACGCCACCACTCCCGACCGATGCGTTCAGGGCCGTCTGCCTTGATGATGGTGTGCCGTTTCCCTTTATAAGTAAAGATCCGGGGCGGGTTATCAGGCACCAATGCCATCACCTCGATCGGTGCAGGTGGTGATAATAAACGCATGGGCCTCAACTGTCCCTCTGGCCAGTTTGTTTCCGGCTTTTCCGATAATGAAGCCGCCAGCTTAATGGATTGTTCAGGCCAGTAATGTTCGGCGGGTAAAAACCGGCGGATCGCATTTGCACCTACTTTACCGGCCACACGGTCAAGCAATTCAGCCAGTGCAGTATCACCAAGGCCCGGATTAAGCGCCCATAACTGTTCCTGCCGGACTTCCATATCCTCCACTCGCGGGGCTTCCAGCACAAAAAGTTCGATACCGAGTGCGGGTTCGATCTTACTGATTTGCTGCCCGAAGAGTTTTGATAAATGGGAAACACTATGCGAGCCTCGGGTCGTGGTAATGGAGGCTTGCACCGTCCGGCCATCGATGCGATGGCATTTGAGGGTTGCTTTACGGATACCTTTGCCTTCGGCCTGCAAACGCAGGCACAAAACCTCCAGCAGCTTTTCGATAGCAATTTCAATACCTGTAGCTGTTCGGATGGGCTCCAGGCAGGGCAATCTTTGTGCATAAGGCACAGGCGGGGTTAATGAAACCAAAGGTTCAGCCACCCTTCCCAACGCTTGATCAATGCGTAACAGCAATTCTTTGCCAAACCTGCGCCGCAACACAGAGGATGGCATCTGTATAAAACTGCCGATGGTGCTGAAACCCAGTTTCTGCAAACGTTCCAATACCGGTGCTTCCAGGCGCAAGGCAGCGGGTTTCAACAGGGCTATCGCCTGCGCCTGTTTGCCCGGTGCTACGATCGGCCCCGATTTAGCAAAGCGTACGATACCCCAGGCAGCGCCCGGCGTATCAGCGATGGCGGCACGCGCGTCGAAACCCGCGTCACGTAATTTGAAAACAATGGTTTTAAGATAATCCCGTTCGCCGCCCCAGAGATGGGTACAACCCGATATATCCAGTAACAAGCCGTCGGGCAGGTTAACTGCGACCACGGGTGTATAACGAATGCAGCCTAAACCTAATAACCGCAATAACTGAGTTGCTTTGCCGGGGACTTCATCAATCACGACCAGCTCACTACATGCCGCCCGGGCATCCGCCACGGCCATACCTGTAAAGGCCCCTTCTTTTTCCGCCGCCAGGCTGGCCGCGGTGATCACAACCCGGTTTTTCACGGGTGCAGCCAGTACAAAAGGCATTTCCTTAAGTTCAGGCCGGCGGATCGCCAGGCCGTCCGTCAGCAAATGCCGGAACCATATCGCCATATAACGTTTGGTCATACCTCACCCTACCTGCCTTTCTTGTTTGATGAGTTCTGTCTCCACCGGTTTAAAGCCGGCTTCGTTCCATTCCATGATCCACTTCCCGGTTTGCCCGTTACGTACTTTCAATAGCTCCACCTGCCAGCGGAGATAACCTAAACCCGGCAAGCCGTTCAGATCTGCGCTGGGTAAGGGTTTGATCCGCCAGCGGGCAGTACAGGCAGTCGAACCTAATTTGGCGGCTGCGTTACGCAGCACAAAACCGGTCACGCGGCTTTGCTCTACAGCCAATTGCAAGCGCCTCGATTGTTTGAAATCCATTTCCTGCAGTTCGCAGACCACGGCAATCAGCCCGGTACATTTCAAGGCTTCTTCCATCACCCATAGGGCGTCTTTGTCTTTAGTAAGACTGACAAAGATTACCCTATCCGGCTCGAGGCCAAAAGCCCTTAATGCTGGGGCAAATAATTGACCAGCGCGTCCAATCCAGACACATACGCCGCCCTTTTGTATCAGGCCTGATAAAACGCCCGTAATAAAGCCGCCGCAGGCAGCGGCCTGTTCAGTATTGTGGCAAACCAGTTCGTGTACGGCAGCCACCGGGAAAACCCCGTTGGGAAAAGCCGATTCTACCGGGCCAAGGCCTAACTTTTGGTTAGTACCGGCATCCGGAGCCCTATACCCCTCCCATTGCAAAATATCTTTTTGCAGCCGGCTGATAATATCTTGACGGGCTTCGGGCATATTTGTTTAATTCAGGACGCAAAGCTAATACTAAAAATATTAGCATTTTGTCTATATTTAAATTTTATCCAACTATTCCTCTTACGCGAATCATATAAAACCTAACTCGGAGTTTTCGATTAGCATATCGGTCAGATCAACGAGTTAATCATATAGAATACTCTAAAGCCACTTATGTCAAGTTCTTGTACTGTAAAAACATGTCGAAAACTTCATTAAAGAGTATTATTTTTCCATTTGATTGGGCTTTCTTCAGGGTTTCGATCACTTTTTGAAGGTACACGAGGAACAAAGTCAGAACACCATCAGCAAAAGAATTGAATGGGTTAAAAAAACGTAAATCGCCGTCGCTCATGGTTGGTTAGAAAATTCGCATCATTACAATAGAAATTACGAGTTTGTCCCCTCCCAACTATTCATTTTAACAATTTATTATTATTTTGGGTCACCTAACCAACGCCTATGTATTTACGCCGACATGCTGACCAAAGAAATACCGATATTTTTTTATCCTCAGCTAAATATTTGGTTGCAATTGTCATAGTTTGTTTGGGGAAAAAATTATTATCGTCTAGGCGAACCCGAAAACTTTCTTCCTATATAAACGAATATTTAATTTTCATTCTCCTTTTCTATTGGATCTTTTTGAGCGGATGTACACACCTGGGATCTTCAAACGTTGTTTCAAAATTAAACTCCGATAGTGATATAGTTCCCATTAAAAATTGGATGATAATCGGACCTTTTACCAAAGTTGCTGATTCGATTAAATATCAATCGGTCGGCAATAAATTAGACAATTATCCAAAATGGGAGAAGTTTATCAGTCTGTCACGGGGTATCGGTTCGTTATTTCACGAGAACGATTTTAAGACAATCTCCTATCAAAGCAGAAAAGATTATGTCGATATAGACGAAGCTTTGGGGAGTAAAGGTAAATATTATTGCTATGCGCTTACTGATGTAACAAGTCCGGCAGATCAGACCGTAGCTTTAATGGTCGGAATTGACAACGTTGCTAAAATTTGGCTGAATAAGAAGCTCGTGTTAGCTGAAAGAGCCGGCAACATTACCAAGGATGAATTCTTAGTGCCAATTTCTCTCAAAAAAGGAGCAAATGAAATACTTGTACAAATAGCAAGCGAAGGAAATGAAGCTGGATTTCAACTTGATCTGAGCTCAACTGTTTTTGCGTCAAAATATAAGTTGGGCAAAAACTATTTTAGTATGAGCCATAAGTATCTTTTAAAGAAAGACACCCTATTATCGTTGAATATTAGATATCCGAATAAAGTAGATAAACAACATCCTGCTGAGATAGCGATTTTTAATAGCGAAGACAGTGTGATTTTCCAAAGAAAAATTGTCGAGCTGCCGGTAAATCTGTTAACTAAAAATTTTCCGGAAGGCTTTTACAAGATAAAACTGGTTACGGAAAAAGACACTTTTACCCAGGCCTATGCGATCGGAAATTATCGAAAAAAGGTAGATAGCCTTATCAAGCATGCACATCTTTACAAGCTTCTTTCTCTACAACAAATAAATTTAGAAGCAATGGTCCATCGGTTTAACTACCTGGATACTTTCGGAAGAAAAAACGGATTTGACGAAGTGCTTGAAAGAAAAATAAGCTATACGGCGTTTGATCTCGCCAATTCCATAAGTAAACTCAGAACCGGCCGGGATTTTTTGGCCGGTAATCGTGGACTTCATATTAGGGCTTATCCATCAAAAATTGATAATGTAGTCAATAACTATATGGTGTATGTGCCCGGCGATGTCAAGTCTTCCGGAAGTCTGCCGCTAGTCATCATTGTGCCTTGGGTAGCAAAACAAAACCCGTTTTTGGAAAGCTGGCACTTGGCTTTCATTGATAGAATTGAATATTTGAGAAATCTGGCTGATAAATACCATTTTGCCATTGCCTGGCCAAGTGCCAGAGTTTACGAGAAATACAATCTCAACCCAATCGTCCCAGCTTCTGTATTTGAGACATTGGATGCAATAAAAACTAATTATCAGATCGATACAAACAGAATTTATTTGTACGGCCAGTGTTCGGGGGGGCTTCAAGCGATGTTAATGGCGAACCGATTTCCATCCGTTTTTGCGGCTATAGGGGTAGAAGGTCCGGAATTGAATTATATGTTTGACAAAAGCGAAGAAAAGTTTCCATCAACATGGACAACACAAAATAGCCTATTGGGAACAGCTTCCAATTTTTCCTGCACTCCCCTATATATTGCCAGCTCGCGTAATGACTGGCACGCACTCGAACCCAAACATTTGCGTCTCTTGATTAATAAAATACGCCATGAGGGCGGACAAGTGACCTTCTCCGACCTAAATGGGGCTACACGAGACTTCTATGTTAAAAATACACCAGACAATTATATAACGGAAAAGATCTTTTCCTTTTTCTCCGACAAAAAAGGAAGATGCTTAAAAACGTTAGATCTTTCCACCTACCAGCTGAAATATAACACCCGGCAATGGTTAAAAATTAATGAACTGGCAGAGGGACAAAAGGGGCAGATTTTGGCAAAAATTTCTTCTCCACATACGCTTCAGGTAACAACGACCAATGTTAATTCTTTCACTATCGATTTGGGAATGATTAAGGCGCAGCTCAAAGATACGGTCGCCAATATAATTGTTAATGATAGCCTGAAAAAAAAGATACCGGGTGCGGATAACCTCTTTACTATTCAATTAAAAAAGCCAACAATAAGAGAAGTGTTGACCAAAACACATCAATTGGAAGGACCGGTAAATGACGTTTTCTCTTCCAGTTTTTTAATTGTTGTTGGTACAGAACCCAATATTAGAAATCAACGCTTTGCAGGGCCTATGTCCAAATTGTTTGTTGATGACTGGATGTATAATTTTTTTGGGAAATGCCGGATCAAATCTGACAAAGATTTAACCTGGCAGGATATAAAAAGCTTCAATCTGGTAATTATCGGCGACTGTTCGCCGGGCACTCTTGCCTTCCGTATGCAGCAAATGCTACCTTTCAAAACAGGCCCAAACACACTGACCTTAAACGATCGCGAGTTTGCAGGCAGACAACTTAACTATTCCTTTATCTTTCCCAACCCGTTGGCCCCCGCCAATTACCTACTATCAATTAATTCAAATTCAGGTTACGTACTCCCGGATCAGGTCAAAGACATCGCCTTAAAAGGTTGGTATGATTATGAAATATGGGATTGCTCAAACACCCCGTCATTAATATCCCACGGGCGTTTCAACAAATATTGGAAGTAGCGGTAATATAAACCAATTAATAATATGAACCATCACCTAATCCGGCAATCACCTTTTAAAGTATTGATTTTAGTTGCAGTTTGCATCCTGATTAATATGCCGTCAATATTGGCACAACAAACAGACACCTGGCTAACCGATCCTGCCCATTCAATTGTTTTTCAGCAAAAAGATATAAGTCAAATCATTACGTCAGTTGCAGATTTACCGACCATTCATGTCAATTCATCGCATCGCTTTCAAACCATTGACGGCTTTGGGTTTTCCCTCACAGGCGGGAGTGCGATTGTCATTAACAGAATGAGGGATAACCCGAGAAGAGAACTGATTAATGAACTGTTCGGGAATATACAGAACGGAATTGGAATCAGTTACTTAAGAGTGAGTATTGGTTCGTCAGATCTCAGCGATCACCTGTTTACTTACGACGATCTTCCGGACAATGCGACCGATCTTAAGCTGCAACATTTTTCCATAGCCGAAGACCAAAAAGATCTTATACCCCTTCTAAAAGAAATTATCCATATTAATCCATCGCTTAAAATCATGGCTTCCCCCTGGTCCGCTCCATTATGGATGAAGACAAACAAAAGTTTTAAGGGCGGAATGCTGAAAGAAGAAGACTATCAGGTATATGCAAATTATTTCTTAAAATATATTTCTGCAATGTCATCAAATGGGATCAACGTTGACGCGATTACAATCCAAAATGAGCCGTTGCATCCGGGCAATAACCCGAGTATGTACATGAGCGCTAAACAGCAGGCGCTTTTTGTCAGCCAATATCTGGGGCCATTATTTAAGAAGAATGCCATCAAGACAAAGATTATTATTTATGATCACAATCTTGACAGGTTGGACTACCCCTTATCGATCCTTGACAACCCGGCGTGTAGTCAATACGTTGACGGAACGGCGTTCCATCTCTATGCGGGTAGCATCGATGCCATGGATTACGTTCATCAAAAATATCCGGGTAAGAGTTTATATTTTACTGAACAATGGATTAACAGTAATGATCCGGGGCTCGACGGAAATCTGCGTTGGCATATCAGAAATCTGATTATTGGTGCTATGCGAAATTGGAGTAAAAATGTACTGGAATGGAACTTAGCAGCCGATATTAACAATGGTCCGCATACCCCGGCCCCGGGTTGCGACATTTGCCTGGGTGGGGTAACTATCAATGGCGATGAAATTCAAAGAAATCCGTCATATTATATTGTAGCACATGCTTCTAAATTTTTAGCGCCGAATTCCGTAAGAATTGAATCTGATGAAATCGAAGGAATGCCGAACGTTGCCTTTATAAATACACTTGGGCAAAAAGTTATCATAATATTAAATGATACCCCGGAAACCCGTCGGTTTAATCTTGATGTTGACCATAAGAAAAAACAATTTGAGCTGAGTTCTGGAGCAGTAGTGACCTGCGTATGGTCCGATTAAGCGTGATGATGGCAGGGGGCCGTCCCCTACTTATTTATCCTTAGTTTTTCATAGCAATGGATCATGATCGCTCTGGTTTTGTTCTTGATATCAGTGACGTCTGTTGATTCAATTTTAACAGGCATCGTTAATAATTCCTGGGATGACCGATAGGCCTTAAGATACATACTGTGAGCATAATAGAAGTTAACCAGCTCATATTTAAACGAAAATCTGCCGGGAATGATAGCGGATGCGATCTTAAAACAGTATTCCGCATTATCCGGTTGTAGAAGGCCGTCGTACCCCTTTGCAAGACAGAGCCATGTTTCAGGATATATAAGTGGCAACTCCATGATCTTTACGTTAGCAATTAACTGCGCGTATTTTCGTTTAGACAGTAACTCTTCCGCGTAAGCATTCAGATACTCAGGATCGTTTTTGAACGCGGGATAGAATTGTTCCAGTGATTGTGAATGATAATTATTATCGATAGTATCTTTTAAATTTCGACCATTTCGGAATTCGATATAGTCATATCGCAGTAGATAAAAGCCAAAGAGGAACAGGCCTGCACCAATCAAAATTTTCTTTTCCGGGAACCCGAATACGGGCTTTTCCAATTTGAGCGTCCCGCTTGCCATGCCCGCATATAAGGCGAAGAGAACCATCACCGGTAATATATCAAATGGATAAGAAGAGATTCCGCATACCACAATTGTAATGACTCCGATAACAGAGGCACGGCTTAAAAATCTTTGATATTGGTTTTTATGCCGCGTAGTCCAAGCGGCTAACACAAGATAAAAACAAAAATATAAAAAAAGCAGTAAGCCTATCAAACCCTGTTCACACCAAATCTGTAGAAATATATTATATGGATATTTAATAATGTCGGCCCTTTTTACCTCTGCGGCACCGGAGGTATTTTTTAAAAAGTACCTGGCTTGAAAAAGGTCATACCTATTCTCGAATTCCCCGTAACCAATACCCGTTAAAGGTCTCTCTTTAATAATATTTAATGCAATTTTCCAAATGGTTAGTCTACCCAGCGATGACTCCGGCTTTAGATTTATTAAACAAACACCTATCAGAAGAAACACTAAGGCGATGGTGATTAAGAAACTTTGGTGTTTCAATCTCTCTTTCAGAAAACTCCCTTGTATTAGCACGAACAAAAGACTTACCAGAAACGCCAACCATGCTGCTCTTGTATAGGTTAGAAAAAGAATGAAAATCAAAAATAGAATGGACAAAAAAATCAGTAATCTAAATCCAATTCTGCTTAGATTACTTTTAACTGGCAAAAAAACACCACTGAGAATCACAGGGCACAAGGCGACAATTGTATTAGCTAAACGGGCAGGATTAGGAAAATTTCCTGTTACCGGAAAATAAGAGTTATGGGAAGGCAAAAAGCCATCAAACTGAAGCAAAGCATGTAAACAATTTAATAGTGCCGTTATCAAAAAAGCTGCAAAAACTATAATTGCAAAAATCTTAGTTTCCCTGGCATTGAAACGCCTAGCCAATTCTTTTACGATGAAATATTCTAAAACGAGGCAAATGAAGGTGACTGTTTTTACGCTGAAGACCTCTGATGACACACAAACTCTGTATAAAAAAATATAAATGGTTGTAATGATCAGCGCCGTGTCTGCGGGATTAAAGATAAGCCAATTCCTCTTACGGCCGGTCAGCAGATTTAAGGACAGGATAAATAACGAAAACCCAATGACTGCAATAAACCAAAGCCTCGGCCCCGTAAAAAATTCGTCCAGGAATATCCGTGGCGTTACGAACGGGGTAGCTAACAAGCTAATAATGCCGATTGTTATCCCCACAAAGGCGAAATAGCTGATGCCGATTCTTTCGGAACTTTGGTTTGCTGTCACCTCAAAAGCGATTAAAAATAATTTCGAAAGCGTTTAAGCAACTGATTTTATTTGATAAAACTTCCATCCCCGCGCCTGTTCAATTTTTCACCGTTACGAGTGGGTGTTCCGCCCCACTTTTCAAAATTATACTGTAACCCGAAAAGTAAATATCGATTTGATGTATTAGACTTTGTGTACACTGTACTCTGCGGAGTCAGCGTTTGCTGAATAAAATTATTCTGGTTGAAAAGATCAAAAACATCAAATGTCAGCATCAAGTTCCGTCTTTTTAATACACGCTGCTGTAATCCCGCATTTACCACAAAAGGATTTGTATTATACTGCCCAAAACCACGCAGGTAATTCTTCACAGCGCTGCTATGTAATTGCAAGCCCAATGGAAGTCCACAATACCCGCTTACAGCAGCCATAAAGTTGTGTGTCGTCGACACCAGGGCATTTGCGGTGTTCGTGAACGATCGGTCCATGGTATATTCAATATAGGGATTGACGCCGGCTGTTTCTCCAAAACTAAAGCGCGGGCCGAATTTGTTACTAAAATGCCACTGGGTCGAATTATATTCGATTGAGTTACTATAAGCGTGCCTGTAAAAATAGGATACATCACCATCAATTTCCAGCTTAATCTCTCTGCCGCGCAACTGTTTTGATACAGACAATCGCGTCTCCACGTTTTGATTTCCTTCTGTATTTAAGTAGGTGATTTCGTTCGTCGTCTTAGAAATCCCGTCTGCAACGAAAACATTGTCCTGGATTAGATTCGTTGTAATATCATGTTGGAAGGTCCGAAACAGTGTATTTACCGAAAAATTCACCAGATCGTTGGGGAAGTACCTATTATAAGTCCCAGACAACGTATGGATAAGGGTTGTTTTGATCGACGGGTTACCGACGATAATATTGTTAGGATCTGTAATATCCCGATACGGCTGAATTTGAGTGGCGGTAGGTTCTCTAGTACTTTCATTATACCTCAAGTCCAATCTCTCCATCTTAGACCAATTGACCGAAAGACTAAAAACAGGTAGCAGAGAAAATGTAGAATTGGTATTTCCTGAATAGCCAGAAATACCACCTTGCGTTTTAATATTCGCTATGTACGGTGCGGCTCCGAGGACTAACTCAGTTTTAGCACTCATATAGTGATAATCTACCGATAATTTGCTTTCCGTAAAATCATAGTCAAAATTATTTCTTAAACGCAATAGTTCCTCGGTTCTGCCGTCCTGATAGATGGTATCGGTTTTAGCGGATGTTGAATAGGCCGTTCTTCTGAAATAGGAATAAACCTCTACAAGGGCATTGGTTGAAACAGGCTCCGCATACATTAACGTTAACTGGGCAGTTTTGGCATTAACAGACTTTTTCGATATTAGATGTGATGCGGAATCTACAAAGCCATGCGCCAATAAAGAATCTGCAAAATAACGATAATTTGCGAGTTTATTATCTCTAAGATGTTGCGCTGTAGGATTAATATTAAGTTGTATTGAAAAAAATCTTCGCGGCTTAGGGAACGAACGGATATAGAGGCCACTAATTTTAAAATCGCTTTTTCCATCTTGGGTAAGATCCTGGATCATGTTGCTGAAGTGTTGCCGACCCGATACAAAGTCGTTTAAATATTCGCCCTGAGTTTTTAAATTTTGACTATGATCAGAATGCAAAAAATCAGCTAATACCTGCACGAAGTTATATTTGGAAATCTCATAATTGAGTTTAGCATGTGCTTGATGAAATTTGTTATTTTCGTCAGAAACACTACCTGCAGTTGACAAGGTAGACCCGGAAGTAGAGTACATCTGGCTTGTAGTTTCTTCATCGAGCAAATTTCTCTCGTATCCGAAATTATAACTGGAGACAAATGAAATGCCTTTCCCTGAGTCATTAGTATAACTGACTGCCGGCGACGCAATAGTCGTTTTCCCGGGCCTGGAGATATCTACATAATCGGGGGTCGCCGGTTCAGTCGGCAAGGCATTGCTCGCACTAATGCCGGCTACAGTTTTCTTAAAATTTCCACTGACAGCTAACACGCGGTTGCCGTTGATATTTTCGAAAGAAGCTTCATCGTTAAGTCTTCCTTGCGTCCCTGTTTGTGTCTTTAAAAGGCCAATGTTGGCAATCGATTTATCCGCCTGAGTGGTAACATTTAATATCTTATTTGAGGCCTTTTCCTTAATACCTGTTTTAGCCGCCAGCTCTCCAAAGTCGTCAACAATCTGGATTTTGTCTACAATTTCAGCCGGAAGATTTTCAAGGACATTTCTCACATCCCCCCCTGCGAATTCCTTACCATTGAGTTTCGCTGTTTTAACGGCCTCCCCATGATAAAATAGTTTCCCATTAGCACCTACCTCCATGCCTTCCATTTGCTTTAATAGCTCAGAAACGTTATCAAAAGCTTTTACTTTATAGTCACTTGCCCGGTATTCAACGGTATCTTTTTTATATTTTATGCTGGGTGTACCATTAATAGTCACATCTTTCAATTCGAACGCTTGCTGCGAAAGTATTATTGGATTTAATACAATGATATGGGTATCAGGGCTGAAAAAGTACTTCGAGATTCCTGTTTTATAACCCGTATAAGAGGCCTGGACCGTAAAAATACTATGCTGTATTTTTTCAAATACAAATATGCCGTCATCGTTTGTTTTCATCTTTACTGAATCGCTTGAAGATTTCAACCAAACATTTGCTCCCGCCAAAGGGGCACCGACACTGTCAAGAATTACACCTGAAACTTCGTGCGGCTGTTCGGGGTGTTTTTTGCCATTCTCCTGCGCTGAGGCACTAAGTGTCCAAAATATCAAGACGAGTGAGATGATTAAATAATACGGACTGATCACTATTATACTTTTAATAATCGGTCAAAGTGCACCTGCTCCAAAAGTCTGTAGGAAAATTTAGTACACTAAATGTAGCATCATCACTCATACCGATAGGTACATCGGTAACAGTTACTTTACCGACTGTAAAAGATTTAATGACGGAGCTTCCCCTGAGCATGATATTATAAGCTATCGGTGACTTCAAAGCTTTTATACCAACCAATTTTAGGGGAAGAAGTATTTCGCATGTAAAAGAAAGGTTGTCATCGAAGTGCGCAGCTGTTTTAATACCCAATTTATTATAAATTGAAACAGAGTCGGCGGTTGCTTCCCCTCCTTTTAGCCTAATTACTTTATTAGCACTTATTAACGTCTTATTGAGGTCCCTAATAAGCGAATCTTTCCTATTGCTTTTTTTGAAATCATTTATACCGCGGTAAAGATTAGACTGGGGCTGAAATGCAATTGACGGATAGGTAACTGTAAACGGATTTTCTTCGCTCCGTTCACCAGATTTGCATACGGTAAATTGTATCCCTCCTGCAATCATCTTTTTTATAATGATTGGATCTATTGCCCGGACCGCTAAATAAAGGTGTTCCTGGTCGTTCGCAACTGTACAGTACAGGGCTACATTTTTGTTATAACATTGAAATTTATTATCCCATTCTGAAACAATACCATCAATTCTGAACGATTTAGGTAATAAGACACTTTGAGTCTGTACTTTAGGCAAGTTTTGCGCAGATGCAGCAACTGCAAAGCAAAACGATATGTAGAAAAGTATAATGAACTGATATGTATTTTTCATAGCTGAAATTTTTCTCACTTATCGCCCTCGATTTCCTTGTCAAAATTTTCGACATGCAAGTCGGTGCTTATTTTTGTTACCTTCATAAAGTCTACCTTATTTTCAAATTCCCGGTTCTCCTCAACACGAACACAGGCCCGGACGTTCAGCTTACTCAAATTTAAACGGAATCCTGTAGGATTAAGTGTTTTAGCGATAAGTATCGGCCTTAAATGATGGGTTTGCGCATATTTTTCAACATAGCTAGCTTTTGCCAAACACATGGAACAGTCTCCGTCAAAATAATAGACTAAGAGTTCTTCCTGATTTTCAGACGGACAAATTTTTAGAATTTTCCGGTAAATGTCGCCGGAAATATTTTCCGTTTTATTCTGTTGTCCACTGCCATTTCTACAGGCACATGCCAATGACCAGAATATCAACAGAATTAATTGTGAAGGAAATTTTCTCATGGCAACTTTATCACAATTAAATTACTGCCCTGGACTTGATGGCTTAGCGCATATAGCGTTTTCATCTTCCAGTCTATATCGAATAAGAAAATAGGCTGGCTTAATTTATAGAATAACTTAGGCTCTAATTTTTGATTAAATAAGAATAACTTATTTTCGTGGTATGGTCCAACGGGACCATCTAAGCCCTGATATAACACTAAAAGGGAATCGTCTTTCATCCTAGGAGACGTATACGCAAAATGAGATCCCTGGTCATTAATGATCATCTTTCCGCCGAATTTTGACATAGTTCTCACAGCGGGGTCGAATATATCCGGACCATGAACTCTGTACTGAAGGTTACCAAGAGAATCGTAAACATCAATATAGTCGGAATTGTAATAGGAAAGTACGATATGACCTCCATCTGCAGAGCTGAAAAACTGGCCCTCAAAGGCAGTTCTGAGCTCCATTGGATTATAATCTTGTTCTAAACCTGGAAAACGTCCCTTTTGATATAGCGAATCGCCTTCCGCATTATAGAAGTTAAAGATCGGCGATTTCTGTTTCGTTTTAGGAACGGTGAAATCAACAAACTTTCCGGACGGAAGCAAAAGGGGTTTAAACAGAGCATTGTTATTAAGCATGATGTCTGATTTTGGCGATACTGCTTTAGCAGAGTCTAAAATATCGTCAATAGAATAAATAAATATTTTATTTTTTCCCCTGTCTACAGCGAAGAGATATTGTCCCTTATTGTCGTATTGAAGTTTATGACAGTCAATTTGCTCATTAGGCCCAGAACCTTTTTTAATAAAGCTTCTGATAAATTTGAATGTAGTTAAATCATAAGCCTTAACATAATCAGAATCGTCTACATCAATTATAAGCAATAGTTTTTTTTCAGGTATGATCGTCAGATCCATACCACGATGGAGCTTTGCTAAGCTTATCGGACGACCATTCAACTCTTGAACTTTTTTAAAATCGTCGACGTTAAACTGACCGGGGCCGCTAGCTTTCTTTTTACAAGAAATAAAAGCCAAGCTTAAAAAGAAAAAAAAAGAATATAGTAATCGTTTTTTAAAAATTCGAAAAAACATAAGTGATGTGATATATCTAGGTAGAGTAATGGTTAATATTTAGAAGCATTGTCCGCTCAAAGTTGGCGGACAATGAAAAAATTACTCTGTGTACGGCGGCTTAGAATGGCAATAATAGCATGTTACATTTGTGCCTGTAGCAATGTAAGTAACAATACAATTGCTGGTTGGATCGCTTTGGCAGTAAGTGCTACAAGCATCAACAGCAACGGCTTTCTGGGAACCCAGCGCTGAAGTAATAGCAAAAAGGCAGGCGCCTAATGCTAAAATTTTAGTGATTTTTTTCATTTAGATAAAGGTTTTTCGTGTGGCGACATTGCCACCTCCGGTAAATATATTGGATTATCTTTTATTTATCAAAACATTAATCAATAAGAAATGTAAAAAATATTTGACAAATGAAAACAAAAATTTAGTAACCTAAAACAAAGTTCTAATTATTCAAAATTGCACTTCTCGCGGGGATTTCTTAAATTTAATTGACACATGTTCTTTAAAATCACTCATAATTATTAAAAATCATACGATGTCTGTTCAGATACCTATTTGAGATTTTAGATTATAAATAACTGATATTTAAATACATAACCTGGTGACTTGGGTCCCGCCCAATTCTCAATATTTTTTGTGTCTCCAATTGAATTACTTAAATGTGCCTTTTATGGAACGTTAAATTAACCAATCGGGAATTTGTATTTTATTGTACTTCATGTTTCATCTTGACCTCTTTGAATGACGTTTTTAATTAATGGCTCTAAAACAGTTAGTGCAGACTGGTGACAATCGGGTACTAATTACGCGCCAATTTCAGTTATGTACCCAATTGATTAGCGTGCCAAAAGCATGAATTATTTAAAAGAGTGATGTAGCGATATCGTTTTAATCATATAATTCACTGCTTCCACGAAAGTTCCCGGCTTTCACTCTTCCACAAAACTCTCCAGTCCGAATTGAGAGGATATGTCATTGTCTCAAATTATGGCTTTATGCTTCATTCTTATTTTGTTTAAGTCAATATCAAATACTAATATTTTTAGCATTAAGTTTGTGATTTAAATACAAAAGCATGCTGCGGATCAGGAAACAAGCGACAAAAAGGGATGTGCTGGGCTTTAGGTTGTCGATGTTAACGCATGAAGAACCAACACTCGACATTAGCGATATCACGGTCATTGACCCGGATAATACCTACTACATGCGGATGGGCAGTGAAGCGATGACCGGCTATCATATTGGTCTAAACCATGTTCTGGTCATTGACCGCTCCTTAGCACCGGTTCCGGGAAGCATTGTTGTTTTCTACCATGAAGCTGATTTTTATACCCGGGAATACTGGCCGGAAAATAACCGCCTGCTCCTGCGGGCCGACTCCTTTAAGGAAACCCTGATTATAGAAGATCTGCAGCACTGGGTTTGCTGGGGTGTCGTCACCCTGACGCTTAACCCCGTTATTCACCCCAGTCAAAGAATCGGGAGGTACAGCCGTGTTTGCGCATGTTGACATCAACAACTGCTATGTCAGTTGCGAAACGCTTTTTCAGCCGCATTTAAAAGGTCGTGTTGTTGTCGTATTGTCCAATAACGACGGTTGTGTGATTGCGCGGAGCAATGAAGCGAAAGCCATCGGGATCAAGATGGCCGATGCGGAATTTATCGTCCGGAAAAACCTTGCCGAACACCAGGCCGCCATTTTTAGCAGTAATTATGCATTATATGCCGATATGAGCGCCCGTATGATGAATAACCTGGCGCGTTATACTTATATGCTCATGGTTTACAGTATTGACGAAGCTTTCATGGCTTTAGGTAATATGGCGGGAATCGATCTGGAAACGTACGCGTCCATGGTCAGCCGTAACGTCATGCGTGATACCGGCTTATCGATTACGTTGGGCATCGGCCCTACCCTTTCGCTGGCCAAGCTGGCCAACAAAGCAGCGAAAAAGCATGGCAGGGCCGTTCTGGTACTAGATACCAAAGAAAAGATCGATACAGAAACCCGGACATTTCCGATTGAAGATGTCTGGGGCGTCGGGCAGGCCTATTACCAAAAACTACAAGAGTTTCAGATCCAAACGGCTGAAGATTTTCGTCAGCTGGCACCAGACTTCGTCCGTCAGCACATGACGGTACAGGGCTGGCGGCTGCACCAGGAGTTATGGGGCATCCCCTGCAATGTGATCAAAGATGTAGCCGAACGGTCCAAGGGTATTGAATCCAGCCAAAGCTTTAATACCTACCAGACCGAACTCGAAAAGATCGAGGAGGCGACAGCGATGCATGCAGCAACCATTGCGGTCAAACTGCGGCAGCAAAACAGCATGGCTATGCTGTTAACGATCTACCTGCGTACGAATAAACATAATGTGAAACATGACCAGCATTACCCTTCCATCACCGTTAAAGTGCCTTTTGCGACCAACAGTACACAGGAGCTGACCAAGATCTGTATCCAGGCGCTCCGGGCGATCTGGCAGCCTGGCTATAATTACCTGAAGACCGGTATCCGTGCGACGGGCATTATCCCGGCCGGGGAAGTGCAGTTTAATTTATTCAAGGACTATGATAATACGAAGCAGCAAAAATTAAGCGGGATCATCGACGACATTAACGCCCGTTACGGACGTGGCGCTTTACGGATTGCTGCAGAAGGCTATGAAAAAAGTTGGGCGATGAAACAGGAATTCCTGAGCAAGCAATATACAACTAACTGGAATGACATTATCGTCACAAAATAATAATTTACTAATTTTATTAGTAAATTTGCGTAATAATATAAGGTTATGTGCGGAAGAGTATTATTGGGAGAAAATAAAGACCTGGTGATCACAGGCCGGAATGGGGCGCAATTCAAACCCAAAGCTAACAGTACCGGGAATCCCGGCTCCATGCTGCCGGTAGTAACCGATGCGATGCCGGATAAGGTGCAGCAATTCCGCTGGGGCTTACTGACCCCGGAGGATGACAAGATCCACATCAAACACAAACATGCCCGGATCGAAAACTTGCATAACATCGGCCTTTGGAGGCAGCTGACTGGAAAGAAGCATTGTGTGATCCGGCTCCAGGCCTTTTTCGAGTATAATAAAATGCAGGAGAAATTATATCGTGTGGAACGGGCGGACGGCAAACCGATGTACATCGCCGGTTTATGGGATATCTGGTTGGATATTGATACGAATGTCTTATTACCGACCTGCGCGTTGATCACTATGCCGCCTAACCGGGCCATATCGGAAATTCATGACCGGATGCCTGCCATTTTAGAGCGGGGCGATATCAAAACATGGCTGAACCCAAATTTGAGCGGTACCGAACGAACTGCTTTTCTTTTAAGCAGGCCATGCCTGTCTGAAACACTTAAAATAACGGTAGAAAAAGATTACAATTCCGGCTCCTAATCCTACGTGTAGCTTACTTTTTTCAGTAAGGTATCAGCTAGTCTTAACTCAAGTTTGTTAAGAAGCATTAGCCAAGACAGAGATTTCCGGCATTTGGCTAATAGTAGCCATTTTTAAAGCGTCCTGAACAGCATATTTATCCCGCAGTTTTCTGATCATCTCAAAGCTAAAAGAGTCAGCTATTGGCATGTGATAGTCGCAAGCGGTTTTAACATGTAGTTTCAACCGGTCCCCGGCTACCTTCAGGTTCCCGTGTTTGATGTGCGTAAGACCGGTATGCGTATCGGTATCAGCTATAACAAAAGTATCAATTTGTCGACCGGCTTCGTCTGTAAAGATCACCGATGAATCTGCTTTATAATGTTGCATAATTTAGGCGATGCTTTTTTAATGAATAATTTGTAAGTCTGCTAACAACAGCTTTTTTAATTCCAGGTCAATTGCTTTCAATAAGATAGTAGTGGTCAAATCTAAATTTTCCATAGTTCTGTAGCTATATAAAAGAAATACCTAAAATTATGCCATGTTACATTTCCGGCGTTTAAACTCTTAAAAGAGCTTATTGAATGCTAAAGACAGACTTATTTTTTGGGCAGCATGTCTTTTATTTAGGATTAATCAGCAATCCCGCAGTGGAAATCCAGGCTGCGCCGGAATAATTTTCTTTTTAGTAAGAGGCTTTCATTTACTCACCAATCCTACTTACCTGACATTTTAAAGGCAGCGCACCATTGTAGTTCGCTACGAGCGAGAGTAAGTAAGTAACCAAATACTGACAGCTCCTGACAGACAATTTCGACAAGTACATTACTGGAACCATCCACCGTCATTCGCTTTTACCCCATTTCGGAAACGGTATCCATAAAAAAAGCTCCCTGCTAAATGCAGGGAGCTTTTTGTTAATCCAAATAGCCCTTTAAAACCCAGGCACGTGAGTTTTCGCGGAGCCGGGCAAGTGCCTTGTCTTTGATTTGCCTTACCCGTTCCCTGGTCAGGTGATACCTGTCCCCTATTTCCTCCAGGCTCTGCGCCTGATGATCACCGAGGCCAAAAAATGCGGTTAATATATCTTTCTCCTTGTCCCCCAGTACCTGCATAGAATTCGATAGCTCAACAGACAAGGACTCTTTCATCAATCCCGTATCTGTGCCCGGTTCGGTACTTGAAAGTACATCCAGTAAGGTATTATCTTCTTCAGTCGAAAAAGGACTGTCATAAGAAATGTGCCTTCCTGAGTGCCCCAGGGTATCGCTCACCTTATCCGCTGTAATCTCCAGCGTATCCGCCAGTTCTTCCGGTGTTGGCTGGCGCTCAAATTGTTGTTCCAGCTGTGATGCAGCTTTAGCGATCCTGGCGATATCCCCGACCTTATTTGCCGGTAGTCTGACCATTCTCGATTGATCATTGATGGCGGCCAATATGGACTGGCGTATCCACCAAACCGCATAGGATATAAATTTAAAACCCTTGGTCTCATCAAACCGCTTCGCGGCCTTAACTAATCCTACATTGCCCTCATTGATCAGGTCACCTAATGTCAGGCCTGAACTCTGGTATTGCTTTGCTACGGAAACCACGAACCTTAAATTGGCAGTTGTTAATCTTTCCAATGCTGCCTGGTCACCTTCCCTGATTTTTTGTGTCAATGTCACTTCTTCCTGCGGAGTAACCATCGGAATCTTTGCGATATCTGATAAGTATTGATTCAACGATGCTGTCTCACGATTGGTGATTGACTCACTAATTTTAAGTTGCCTCATTTATAAAAATATTTTAAGTGAAATGCTTAAGATCTGATGCCTTAACATGCGCTGAAAGCAGCCTTGATTTTCTAATAGAATTGCAGTATGAACTGATGCCCCGCGGGAGAAAGGTAGTTGAGATCTTAAAGTACAAAGGTACGTACAGCAATAAAAAATAGTGTTATCCGGATGTCAGGATGCAGCCGTAACCCGCCATTTGTTATCTAATCATAGACGCCTTTTAAGAATAATCGCCGGAGTTCATGTTACTGAATCGATGGACCGCATAAGCTTAAGATGTAAAGAATGATCACCTTTACTCATGACTTTTAATAGGGATTTCTTTTCCCGTAAATACTTTTTAACATGTTTAGTATCAAAAGTCAACATCCAATCTATATTATACATCAGGTCGGCATATTTAACAGTCTGTGCAAGCGGGCTGATTGTTGCTAACCGTTCAGCTTCTTTGTTTTTACGGACGGGCTTTTTCCATTCCGGATACGCTTTTTTAGTAAAAACATTGGTGAGATCAACAACTCCATTTACGATGACCAATGTCTCTGCTTCGCTGTAACCACATTTAAGCAGCGCCTGGCGCAGTGCATCTGTCGTAACAGTTGTATCTTCTAAAAGATCATGACAAAGGCCTATTTCATAGCCTAAGGGAGCTACATCAGCCATTTCCGCAACAGCTTTTAAATGATGAACGTAAGGTAATGTTGTTTTTCTAATCAACTGACCCTTATGTTGTTGTTCAACCCAGGTTATGAGTTTTTTCCGCCCTGTCATCGTATTTTGTCCAGTTTGAAATATCCCAAATGGATTTTATCGTCAGGCAGATCGGTTCTGTCATCAAACACAATCCGGTATTTCGCTTTGAGATGGGGGGAAATCAGATCTTCAATATGATGTACACTGTCCACGTCAACTCCATACTTTTCATCGATGTGCGCAGTTGCAATGCCTTTTAAAGAGTTCGTTTTGAAAAACAGATTGTTTTTTGCTGCCTGGACTGCCTTCAACCTGCTTTCCTGAACGGTAAGTAAGGTATAATGCTGCTCTTCAAGCTTACCGGATGTATAACCGCCAAGGTTTAAGAAGAAAAGTTTATGGGTTGAAGTTGCAACTAAGTCATCATGTTTAATAACCCTCACCGCATAGTCGTCTACTTTTGTAACTTCCCTCCAGCCATCGATATGAAGACTTGCCCCGGCCTCGGGCCAAAATGCTTTTACATCAGGAATGAGTGCTGCCAGATTTTCGGCAATGCCAAAGAAATAATCATGTTGTTCCACAACTCTTCCCGGCGCTTCGGCACCTAATAACAATAAGTAAAGCTTCATGCTGTTAAACATTCAATTATAATACCAGAAGTGTCATAGAAGGTCAAACCAGAAAATTCGTATTCCATGTATCTATATATGGCTGGGTAATCCGGGCCTTTCAACAGCTCTTATCATAGCCAAAAACTTCATTGCACCTTGGGATAGGCAACATGTTCAAATCCGATAATAATTGTGGCAACAATTTTCTAAATAAGCTTTTCGATGATCCGGGCGGATGCCGCTTCACCAAAATCCAGTCCTGAATAATCCGGGTTAAATCCCCCAATAAATGAAACAGCCATCACGTATATTTTTTCATTAATCTCCCCGGAATTATTGACTACCCGAAAATGATCATCTATCGTAATGCCAGGAACTTTTAAGTAGTAATCTCCGCTGGCATCACGATAAATATTTTTATGGCCTTCGCTCAGATAGGCTTTGGCAGTTTGATAGTCGCTGAATTTTATTTTGGCCGCTGATACGGTTTGGTCAGCGATCAAACTGGGGAATGGTATTTCGTCATAATTTAAATGGGGCTGGCCAATGCAATCAATAAATGTCTCATAGTACGCAGACACTTTTTGTCCTGCCTCGTCTATATAATGGTAGTTAATACCACCATCTTTTCCGGTCTCAATCTCGCTTTTGTCACCTACAGTGATCAAATCCAAAAGTCCAGCATCATAAAGCGCGATCATTTCTTCTACCGAGTCCTGCGGGGCGAATGCGATAACAATAGCGATCAGCGGCATCAGGGTCTTTTGTAAGCGCAGCATATCTTCTGCCGAAAAATACTTCGCCGGATAATTCATGGTAAAACTTAAAATAGCTAGCATCTCTTTCCAATATACAGAGCGCTTTAATGCGATCGAACGTTCAGCTTCCGCATATTCTGCTTTCAATAGGCCAAAAGGCGGTGTATCCTCGCGCCTGATCATCATCAGTTCCACGAAGTCTTCGAGGCTTAGGTCTTTGATCAACTCGTAAAAATCAGGTCTGTTGTTTTTCAGCCCTTCTAAAAAATTTCGTTGATAAACATAATCAAGTGGTAAAAAACCCTGATGCTTCGCCCGTACATGCTCCACTTCTTTTGGGTCAAGTACTGAATTTTTTGCTAAATGAGAATCTTCCAGGTGAAAGCGTACGGCCGGCAGCAAACCATTTCTGGAATGGAGTATAATTTTGAATTTGGGGCTGTCCTTATTCAATCGGTAAATTTTCTTTCCATGCTCATCATACGAGAATGAGCCGTTATTTAACGCCAACGTACGTAAGGCATCGATCGCGGTAAGCGAAGCGCCACGAATAGCGACCGTTTGGTTAACCAGATAAGTTAATTTATCAGGCGGGTAAGGCGAATCGAAATAGCCGGGCACAATACCTTCATGATGCTTAGGCCAGTAATGACCGCTGCAAATGACAACCTTGTCAAAGGAGAAGACGCGGTTATCCCCAGTGCTAAGTTCCACCTTGTTACTTGCCCTCAGGTCCCTGATATCTTCGATGTGGGTTTGATAATGCACATTCACCTTCAGACCCATCCTTTCCGCTTTCGCTAAAATGAAATTAAACTGCTGAGAAAGGTATTCGCCAAACAGCAGTCGTGGAAGAACTTTATATTCATTGAATTTTTTGACGGATATATCAAAACGACTGGCAACGCCGTAATTCATACCCACCCAATCTTCAACACTGGTGAGAAGATCGGGAATTTCATTACTGGAAACGTTAGTAATATGTTCTGCGCGTGCGCCTTCATCGCTGTAAGGCATGCCGGCTCCCAATTTGTTCTTTTTTTCAAAAATATCAACGCTAAAATCTGATCGTCCCGATTCGATAAGCCGTTTCAAAACAAACATCGCACTCGGGCCTCCCCCGACTATACCCATATGCATGACTATGCCGCGATAAGATTTTTGCCGTGTTTACGGGCCCTCAATTTTTTCAGGTCAGCTTTTAAATCGATTAAGATTTTCAGATCGAATAATTGTATTTGACGTAGTTTATCTTCAGTTTTCATAATATATAGATTGTAAACTTTATTACATATATCGTTCCGAACCTGAAAATTGCCCTTTAACTACATTTACATGAATAGAAAATAATTTTCTTATTAAGATATGCCTGTTATTAAATGCATTACGTACTGAATAAACGGCGGTGTGCGTTAGTTAAAAACTACATAAGAAGGTCTTCCATCAACATTTTTTCATGGCTCTCTTTTTGTTTTAGGCTGGTCATGGAAAACTACATTATGAAATCGTCTTTGAAAACAAGAGAAGAGGTCGTGAGCGACCTGAAAACATTGGTGCAATTAGTAAATGATGGTAAAGAAGGTTATCAGCATGCGGCCGATAAAACTGAATCGCCGGAATTGAAAGCAGTCTTCCTGAAATTGAGTGGGGAACGCATCGTTTATGCAGCCGAATTAAAAGCTCATATTGCCACTCATGGCGGTGAAGCTGAAAATGAAGACGGCGGAATATTAGGAAGCCTGCACCGCGGATGGATTACCATTAAAGAAGCTATTACCGGGAATGATGATAAAGCCTTGATTGAAGCGATCCAAACGGGTGAAAAAGCGGCAATTGCCAAATATGACGAATATATTTCCGATTATGCAGATCATGCCGATCACCTCGAACTATTAAAAAGCCAGCGCGAAGGAATTGAAACTGCATTGAAAGAAATAGAGACTCTTAAAAAGGCAATAAAGGTATAGTAGACAAAAGCGGCAGCGCTTAAGCGCTGCCATATATCTACAATCATCAGAACGAATCAAGATGTTTCCTTTAGGTATGATCTTGTTTCCTTAACTGCTTTTGGTGTTCTTTATCTGCCTTTTTCTTTTGCTTTAACGCTTTTTTATTTGCTTTATCTAAGGCTTTATGTTCTTTTTGGGAAAGTGGACGCGGCACAGCCTGCTTTTGGGTATCACCTACCCCAACACATGGTTTTAAACCGCTGAGCAGCGTTTGCCATAAGGCTTTGAAAAAAGAATAGCTTGCCGGACGTATAAAAAGCACCCGTGCATTTCGTGGTGGCTGATCGTTGCTGTCAGGGTTATTATTTTTAACCAACAGGTTATTGGCCACAAATGATTTGACAGGGCTCACGCTATACTTCTTGTTGACGCCGGAATTAAGCAACGCAATATTCAGATCATTGTACAGCAGCGTTACCTCTCCTGTGCTTTTTTCCCGATTACTTTGGATGTTAAAATCAAGGCAGTATTAGCAAGAGATCAAAAGTTGTAGTATTCTTTATCGCTACCGGTCTTTGATTTTTGACAATAGTAGTTAGATTAACCAAATGCCAAGATTAGTTATAGGACAAAATCTTTTTCTCATCTGTTTACTAACGATGAGAAAAAGTATTTTGCAAAACGAATAACTAACGGTTATTCATATTCCAACGTTCGCCTTTATAAGCGAAGAAATTAATTAATTTTAGGAGGCACGGGGAACCCAATATGCGAAGCCAGTTTCCATTCTTTCCCTTGCCTTATCCAGTCTGTTACCAAATAGAACGGTGTTGAAGTCGGGCGATTTGGGAACGACAGCGCTACCGGAACAAAGATCCTGGCCACATCCTTACTGAGAAAGGATATCTTTTGTTGATTCCAATCAGGGCTGATATTGATGTGCGCCCCATACAGCAGTTCAAAATGCTTCATCGCATCATTCGTGCCGAGTCCAACGTAGCCATTAACATCCGCTTTACCGGTGGCAATAAATAATAGATCCGGGCCTTGCCAAACCATCTTTCTCACCGCGAGTGAATCACCCTGGTTTTCTATTGTGATCAACTCTTTGAACTTTGCGGCAACAGCGGTTTCATCCCGCTCATAGTTTTTTGATTGGCTAAAAACGGATACGGATATAGCCATCATTGCCAAAAAAGTGATTATATTTTTCATTCGATATGTTATTGATGGATTTCTTAAATCTTTTTACTCGGGCAAAAGGCCGCACATTGAGCGACCGTTAGGTTAAGCAAATTTCACCTGGTTCATTCTGACGTCGATCCGCATCGGATTTTTAACGTATTGGCGATTCTCGTCCCGGCCATATACATGCCTGCGGGTTGGCAGCTTTATTCCCTGAAAATCCGCGTAATCGAAAACGTAATGTGCTGTGCCGTTTCCACGAATAATGTCCACCTGGTAATCATTGCGTTTTAACAGGCCGTTACGGTCGAAATAATAAAGTTGTTCGCGCGTATGGTAAGCCCAATTTTCCGGAAAAGTAACCTTCAGACGCCTCCATACTTCGCCGGCTTCTTCCCAAGGCTCGATTTCCTCGGTAACAAATCCTGGTAAAGTGAAGATGAAAGGAATGGTTAAATAGGTAGAAACTGCATAGGAAATAAAATATAGCAATTGCGGCACCGTCCATGCTTGCCCGCGCTCAAGCTTCTCGTACGAAGCCCTGGGGTCGGTCAACAGTTCCAATACTTTGCTGCCTTCACTGATTGATACGGCGCCGGGTGTCATAAGCGCCGTTTGACTTTCCACACGGAATGGATTGAAGGATACCCTTTGCGACCTGAGTTGGGCTTCATAAGTTGTTTTCGCTATTGGGTTATCGGGATGGCCAAAGGCTGTCCAAGCCAGTCCTCCGAGAGACATGTCTACCGAGACCGTGTTGAATTTGTTCCAGCGATCAAGTCCACCATGCGCATCCAATGCTAATTCTAATAGGTCATTCATGAGCTTAGTAATTTATTTGATTGATTGATTAATATTGATCACCGGAACCATAAAAGGTCCTGGTGATCTTAATTTATAAGGGTATTAATTATTCAATTTCAGCCTGAAAACACGATACGGGTACTGTGTTATATTTTGGTTGTTATTAAAAAAGGGCAGTTGTTGAATTTGTGAACATGAAATGTATAAATAACCATCCGGGCTGATGCTGTAGCTATCTGGCCAGCTTAATTTATCTTTATCCTGCACGAGCGTGGTTACCGTTTTATCAGGGCTGATCTTTACGATCCGCGCGTTTTCGATATCGCCTAAATAAAGGTTACCGGCTTTGTCGAAGATCATACCGTCTGTCGCTACAAAATCGCCCACTTTTTGGATCGTTGCTTCTACGTCACTTTCGCTATTAGAGAAGTTTCGCAAAGCCGCTGTGCTCACACGGTAAAGGTGATTATCGGTCAGGCATTTATAGTATACCCAAGCTTTATCAGGCGATAATTCGATACCATCTGTATTTCCTTTGAACACGCCCTGTGAGGTAGCCAGTTCCTTACCGTTCATATTAAAGTGGTAGGCAGGGTCAGATGTTGTTGACGTTATGCCGCCCATTACCCACCTGGAGTTACCGGTATTGAGATCAACGACTACGATGCCGCCTCCTGTAGTATTACTGATGTAAGCAACCTGATTTGTATTATCCACCCGAACATCGTTCAGGAAACTGGTGCTCCCGGCAACATTTGCAGGGAAACGGATAATGCGTTTCACGGTATTGGTGCCAAGGTCAACCTGAACTAATTTATTAGCGGTCAGGTACACGTTGCCAAAACCGATATTGGCTGGGTCTAAAATCCAGAGATTGTTTTGATCGTCTGCATAAAGGGCCTGAACACTAACGAATTTCTGATTGCCGTCCTGGCCTTGCTGAAAACTATTCCATGTTGCATCGGGAAACGGGTGAGGCTTTTTATCACCACCAATTTCGACAACTGAATTGCCGTGTTTATCTAGCCAGTAAGGATAGCTGACAAAGAACCTGCCTGAAGGCGTAACGGAGATGCCCGCAAGTTCATAGGTGCTGTCCGCATAAACTTGTTCCAGCGTAGCAGTGTTGGGTTTATTTGCAGTGTTATCCTTTTTGCAGGCTTGCAGGGAGATAATTACTGAACCGATTAGAATGAGGCCCCAAAATGAATTTTTCATTATATTTTATTGTTAAAAACTTTAAGTTCGATGTGCTAATTGAACGATTCGCCTCTTTCCGCTTTGTAAAGCGCAACTATAGCATTTGCCGAATTGCCAAAAAATGCCTGGTAAAAGCCTTCCGTTACGGATACACGCACTTCCAGATTGTCGTTTTCAAGGCCTGCCAGCAGATCATTGGCAACTTCTTCAGGTGCAATACCCCGTTCACCGCCGTTGTCTTTGGAAAGCTCCGTATTAACCAGTGGAGGTAGTACTTCAAAAACTTTCACGTTTTTAACGCCATCTAATTCCAGGGTAAACCGCAGGGCCTGTGTATAAGACCGGAGGGCCGCTTTACTGGCGGAATAGGTCGGGATAATTGTGCTGGGAACCAACGCTACCGCGGTGGTGATGTTGATCACTGCCGATTCCTGCTGTTGTTTCAGAATGGGCAATAGGCGCTCAGTCAGGTTAATGACAGAAATGTAGTTGGTGTTCATTTCTTCGGCCGCTTCCAGGCGGATAGCTGCACCACTTCCTACACGATTTACAAATTTAGCAGCGGCGTTATTGATTAACACATCCAATGAAGGGTAATTGCTTTGGATGTGCTCAACTATACGGTCTACGTCTGCCTCATTGGTAACGTCCGCTACAAAGTAGTCGACGTTGTTCAGTTCTTTGGCGGCTGCCTGTAATTTTGCTTCGTTACGGCCAACGATAATAACCTTGCTGCCTTTTCCACTAAATAATTTTGCTGTTTGGAATCCAATTCTTGATCCGCCACCTGTTATCAGGACGGTTTTATTTGTGCTGTTCATTTTTCTTTTGAATTATATGATGAATTAATTTTTATGATTGATAAAGCCAAAACCGGTTATTCCACGATGATGACGTTCTTTCCACGGGTGTGTCCGTTTTTTTGATAGTTGATACCTTCGTTGATATCATTTAAGGCAAAAGTTTTGTCAATGTAAATCTGGAGCTGGCTTTTTCCGATCCTGCTAACCAATTCCTGTAAGTGAGCCGCATTTGGCGTGTATAGAAAGTGAGTAGCAGTTACCTGATGTTTTTCAGCGAGGTCAGCAGAAGCAGGTTGTGTGATGGATACGTATTTGCCTCCCTTTTTAAGTAGCGGCAATGTTTGTTCTGCACTATTCATGCTGTCGAGTATGGCATCAAAATCAGTACTGAGTGAACCGAAACCTGCATGATAATCCACCACTTCATCAGCGCCCAGTGCTTTTAAAAAATCCGTATTTCGGTTTGATCCTACGGCCACAACATAGGCGCAGGTCTGTAAAGCAAGTTGCACGGCGAAAATACCTACGCCTCCCGCAGCCGCCTGGATCAATACTTTTTGGCCAGGCTGAATTTGCAGATGGTCAAATAATGCCTGATAGGCTGTTTCTCCGGCCAGCGTAACAGCTGCGGCCTCCGCAAATGAAAGCGCTTCCGGTTTGTGGATAAGAATTTGCGCATCTGCTGCTGCATATTCTGCAAAACTTCCAGGATGAGAGATAGCGAGTGATCCCATCACTTCGTCACCGGCTTTAAATCCGGATACGTTTTCGCCTACCTTTTCAACAACGCCGGCGATATCATACCCCATGGTATAGGGAACGCTTAGACCGAGCATATCGAAAAAGCCATATTCTATGGTCTGCCAGTCGATAGGATTGATCCCGGCTGCCCTGATTTTTACCAAAACCTGGTCTGGATTTATCGTTGGCACCGGAACACAGGACAATACATAGGCTGCCGGTGCAATTTGCCCGGTAATGCTTAATGCTTTCATTATCGTTTGATTTATGGTAAGGATGAAGTAGCGGGATGAAACCGGCTACCTATTCAGTTTATTGAAGGCTTAATTATTCAATTTCAGCCTGAAAACTTTATATGGATATTGGGTTTTGTTTTCTCCGTTATTGAAGAATAACATTTCATGGATCTGTGAACAGGTGATGTACAGGTAACCGTCTTTGCTGATCGCATAGCTATCCGGCCAGATCAGGTTATCTTTATCTACTACAAGGGTAGTCATTGTTTTATCCGGGGAGATACGTACAATGCGGGAGTTCTCGATGTCACCCAGATAGAGGTTACCGGCCTTATCGAAAACCATGCCGTCAGAGGTTACAAAATCGCCAACCTTTTCTACCTGGCCCTCTACATCACTTTCAGTGCTGTTAAAGTTACGTAGTACTTTTGTGCTCACGCGATGTAGGTGGTTATCAGTTAAAGACTTGTAATAAACCCAGGCATTGTCAGGAGATAAAGCAATACCATCTGTATTAGCTTTAAAAGCACCTTGTGGGGTAGCCAATTCTTTGCCATTTAAGGTAAAGTGATAAGCCGGATCTGTAAATGCAGAAGCGTGGCCGCTTAAAACCGCCCTTGATTTGCCGGTGTTCAGGTCGATGATCACCAAACCACCCAGGGTGGTATTTGATAAATAAGCAAAGCCATGAGCATTGTCAACGCGTACATCGTTCAAAAAGCTTTTGCTTCCGGCAACGTCCGCAGAAAAACGGATAACCCGTTTAACCTTGTTTGTGCTTAAATCAACTTGTACCAATTTGTTGCTTTGCTGATAAACATCGCCAAAGCTGATATTTGCAGGGTCTAAAATCCAAAGGTTGTTTTTGTCATCGGCGTAAATAGCCTGTACACTCACGAATTTTTGACTGCCGTCATCGCCTTTTTTGAAACTATTCCAGGCTGCATTAGGAAATGGATGCGGTTTTTTGTCTGCACCAATTTCGACTACAGAATAACTATGCTTTTCAAGCCAGTAAGGATAACTAACAAACATTCTTCCTTTTGGAGAAATGGCTACACCTGCCAACTGATAATCGGCGTCTGTGTAAACTTCTTCTAATCCGGCAGCAGGTTTGGTTTTAACTATTTCTGAACTGTCTACGTTTGTTTTGCGTGATACGGTTAATGGATTTGCCTTTGTTAAATTAATCGTTGAGCCTGTCATTAAGAGCCCAAGGAATAGATATTTCATTTTCATTTTTTTAATTTTTTAAATCTTTTTGTTGTCGACGGTACAAACGTAGAAAAAGTAGTATTAAATCGATACTACTTTTCGATATTTTAACGATTTTTAACGCTTTCTTGACACAGCAGTTACAAAGTCAATAAGATTAAGCGGCAGCTTAAGTATTGACAATCAGCGAACAAATATTTAAAATGACTTTTGTAATTTTGCGGGATTAAAGTGGTGTGAACCTGAACGTAGGTATATGGAACATAGATCAGACTGTCCAATCAGTTACACATTGGACGTATTTGGAGATAAATGGTCATTCCTGATATTAAGGGATATGATTACGCATGGAAAATCATCTTTCCTGGAATGGAAGGCTTCTGACGAAAAGATCGCGCCATCCGTTTTGACGGCAAAGCTTGCATTATTGGTTCGTGAAGGTTTTCTTGTAAAAAAAGCTTCACCTCAAAATGCCTCTAAGTTCCTGTATTATTTGACCGAAAAAGGTATCGAAACCATTCCTATTATTTTAGATATGTTCGCTTTTGGCGGGAAATATATGAATCCGGAAGGCAACTCGTCATTTATCCAGCAATTGAGAACAAATCGGGAAAGTACTATAACCGGCATACAAGAAGCCATGAGGGCCAAACGGAAAGCAGCGTTAGGTGAAGTTAATTAATTATAAACGGCTTTCTGATCGGCAATTTTACACCGCGTTTCCCTAATGCGTTGGCTCAAATCAATATCTGGTTAAACGATGGTAAGTGTGATCGACATAATTCATATAACCCTTGATCGAAAACCAACCTGCCTCTATAATAGTTTTGTGGTATCTGTTATCAAGTTCAAGCGCTTTTCTAAAAAAGGCGTTTCCTTCTTCTAATCTGGAGATTCTGTTGAACTTGACCACTATGTTCTGGGACAAGCCGATTAAAAGCGACTGGCTAATTGTGCATAACGTTCTGTAAGTGACTCATAACGTTCTTCCGCCGATTGGTAAGATTGTTAATAATCCGGCATGTGTTCCTAAAAAGAAAGCCAATTTTAAAGACGAGGAAAAAGGAATTGCTTAAGTGAGGGAGATCTTAGTGAAATACGTCGACCTCAACCTTACCTATTAGTGCCGGTTACGATATAGAAGTTAGAAATTTTAGCAAGGGACATGCCTTTCTTGCTGATGAAAGCCGATTGCAGAAAAGCGGGGAGCACCGGATCGCTAACTCAATCGGGCTGAGGTTTTTATGTATGAATGAATCATTTCTAATACCCGTCATTTACCAGCGCAAAGAATACGAATTTAAGGCACGGTTTGAGCGCTGGGGTTATACCCACCGCATCGCTGTGCTGATTGATGAAATCACCTTCACCTTCGATCCCGACGAAGAAGGCGGTTACCGGGCATTAGTACACCCTAAATCAGCAATCTCGGCAGATCCGCCTTTTGCAGCCCTGCTTAACGCAGTTGCTGAAAAATTAGCCGGGTTAAGTTCCTGAGCAAGGCATCAAATATGTGTCAGCAACTTACAGGCAAACTGAATCGGGTAAAAATTTAATTTAACGGAGAACTTACGTTTTCCGTGTAAACGGATAGAGATCAGGTATAAATGACTTACCTTGTAAAATTAACTGGTCTTCAAGTTTTTACCTATACTCGCGGCTGTTTTTTTATTTAAATTACATCAACAATGTAAAAATTCAATCAGGTAAAAGCGGTCGTCGCCGCTACGAAAGCTGACTTTGTAGCATTCTTCGTGAAAGGCAACAAAGCAGCGGGAACAAGAGTACGTAACGCGATGCAACAATTGAAAACACTTGCGCAGGAAATCAGGACGGAAGTAACTGACAAAAAGAGCGAATCAAAATAATTCAAGTTAATAACTGCCTATGGTAAAAAGAAAGGGTTGTCTGAAGACAACCCTTTCTTTTTACCATACTGACTATTTACCTAACGCGTGTGTTCTTTGGTTCCGAACTGTCACGATGGATGTTTATGCCATCTCTTTTCAGGTATAGCACTAGTTTGTGAATGGATTTATAAACCGTTGGATCTTAAAGGGCTTTTTTATTGATTTCAATACAACATAGTCCTTTAAACAGAATTAAAAAACGTCTTTTTATATTAGTCCTGATTAGCGCGAACATAGATGTTGTGAAACCCGTCACTAACAAATAAATCATCTGTGTAGAGTGTGTCTTTATAGATCTTACCCGATTTCGCATTATCTGTCCTGAACCCAGAGATATAATAATTGTTGGTAAAGTTCGGTTGCAACACGACTAATGCGCAGCTTCGCGTACACATTATCACCAGCAGCTTCGCCTTTCATCGGACGCCAGAAGTAAGAAGTATAAACGTGCACACTTCCACCTCTGTTGTCTATGCAGGGCATGCCGGACTGTTCAAAACTATTCGTTTTGTTCTTCTTATACTTAAAATGGGGCATTGGCCGTAAGACGGTTACATTATATGTCACTGAGTTCAGAAAGATAGAAAAGTTTTATCCTGACAAATTGATGGACTTTGGTTTCTTTATGCCGGTACAAACCCCGGTTCACAGACCGACAGATCGTTATTTAGAATTTGAAAAAGTACTCCCCTATATACTAAGGGAGTATGAGGACCACCAGATTATTGCTACAGAAATCTGGAAGGAATACAAGCTCATTTATCCTGAAGGATACACACAAACCGTCTTTAAAGATCTTTTAATACAATATTGCCTGGATCATCATATCAACCGACAAGAGCGCGTTTATTTTCCGGAGGAAGAACAAATCATATTAACAGAATGGCGTAATGGAAATGACCATAGAAGATGGCAAATAGCCGTAGCGCTACAAGATGCAGCAGAATACATTCCTATTGATAAGACCCAGGCCAAGATCGAAGTGTGCAGGGAGACCTTGCTACGCTGGTATAAGACTTATAAAAAGTACGGTTTAGACGGATTTAAAAGAAAATGTTGCGTAGGTGAGGCAAAGAAATCAGCCATTAAAACTAAAACTGATAACCTGGTCGATCTGCTTCATCAATCACCACACATTTACCATATTAACCGCACTTCCTGGCGACTTGAAGATTTAGCTACTATTTACAAACAGGTATACCATGTTTCGATGGGAACGCATATGATCAGCAGGTATCTGAGGCAACGAGGATACCGTTATATCAGTTCCAAGACAAAACTCACCAGTCCCGACCCTTTGTACAAGGAAAAGTTCCAAGTCATTCAGGACATTCTTGCAAATCTTGGAACAAAAGAAAAGTTCTTCTCCATCGATGAATACGGGCCTTTTGCTATAAAAATGAAAGGAGGCCGAAAATTAATGAAACAAGGGACACGTAAAATCATCCCTCAAACTCAGAAAAGTAAGGGCTATATCATTTGCACAGCCGCAATAGAACTTTCCACTAACCAGGTGACGCACTTTTATTCACCCAACAAGAATACGGATGAAATGATTAAGCTCATCGATAAGCTATTAATTCAGTATATGGATCAAGATACTATTTATCTGTCCTGGGATGCTGCTAGTTGGCATACGTCGAAGCAACTTGTTGAGTATATTGATATACTCAACAGCGAAGCATTTCAAAAATTACAACGTTTGCCAAAGATCGTACTGGCAACATTACCCTGTCGTGCACAATTTTTAAATGTGATTGAATCGGTATTTAGTGGCCTTGCCCGCGCGGTCATACATAATAGCGATTATCCATCTGTAAAAGCCTGCAGACAAGCTATCGACCTTTATTTTCAAAGCAGGAACACCTATTACCAAATGAACCCCAAAAAGGCAGGCAAGAAAATATGGGGAAAAGAATTGGTTGCTCCGGTATTTGATAAGGCTAATCAATGTAAGCCCAGCTATCAAAGTTGACTATTAAACAGTTAGGCCAAAATCTGTTAAAAGCTGATTTTTAACAATGTTCATGTCTTCCTTCATTTTCTCATATACATTTTCGTAGTGAGCACACATGTCAAAAATAGCTATAGCATATTGCTGATATAACACCTCCGTTTCATCCCCATTTGCTTTTTTTATTTTATCCATCAGGTCTAATACACTGAGATAGTAAAGATGAGATTGTTCGTTAGCCTCCAACACCTCGCTGCTTGTGAAAGAGACATTATAGTACAAGCTTATGAGATTATATTTCCAGTTTTCTTCGTTCAACTTATCAATATAGGCTTTGAATGTGATCATCTCCTTTTTAAGATAATCCAAACTGGCTTCACTTCTCGAATTGTTCCAGTTCTTCCAATAGCCAATGTTCTTTTTAACAATAGTCATCTTTTCTCCAGTTATGTAATAAAAGTTCTCTCCAATCTCTATCTTTTTCGCCCGGTGTAAGTCGCGGACACCGTTATTATACTTTCGCCTCTCACTGAAATAAGCGAATAGCCCTGAGATCATTTGGGTTAACAGCGCACCTGCCAGTCCTGAAAATGCACTTATTGCAATTAATGTTGAGTTATCTGCCATATGATTTTAAATTCAAACATAGCAATATACTAATTAAATTAGCAATCAGGTTTGGCAATTGATTTCAAATGATATAATCCCTGCCAACGCCAGGCTGCATATTTTAATCCTGACGGATTGTTTTTCATACTTTTTAGGGTCCTTACATTTTCTTGCTAATACTAATCCTGCCTATTTGGCGGAGGACGACAACGAACTAAAACACTGACTTAAAGAGCACTAAATAAAAACCAAAATCTATTTAAGGGTCCGACCCAATTGGTGCAACGGCAGCTTCCAACCTTTGTATCGTTGGCCAGGCAAAGATTTAATCGTGCTTAAAACGATTAAATAATGCCGCGTATGGTACAAGCGGACTCCAGAAACCTGCGGCTCCTCTTGCTCCGCTAGCAGCGCCGGGCAAATCAACCAGGCTGACTGCTCTTTATCGTTCTGGGTTTTCTCCGGTGACGATTTTAACTTGAAGATCAGCGACCCTGAACAACCTTCTATCCTTATACTGGCTAATGATCCAAACACCCAAAACATTAATGCTGCCTGCTATTCTGTAGTTTTAAACCGCCTCACACGTCTGGTAAATACCAAGGGGAATTCACCTACAGGCCTAATTATCGACGAAGTACCTACGCTCTATGTTCACCGCGTGGAGAACCTGGTCGCTACGGCAAGAAGTAATCAGGTTGCCGTGCTGATGGGACTTCAGGAATTGCCGCAGTTCCAGCAGCAATATGGAAAGGATACCGCCAGTACAATCGCAGCGGTGGTTGGGAATATCCTCTCAGGATCCGTCCGGAATAAGGAGACACTCGACTGGCTGGAACGGCTATGCGGCAAGATTAAACAACCCAGTGAGAGTTTGTCGATTGACCGGAATAAGACTTCAGCTTCCCTGAGCGAGAAAATAGAACCCCTGATCCCTGCTGGTAAAATCGCTTCGCTGAAAGCGGGGGAACTCATTGGCGTATTGGCGACAGACGCCGTGACGAATTTTAACGGACAATTTGAAACGACCGCGGTGAATTGCAAAGTTAACCTTGATCTGGAAAATATCCGGAAAGAGGAAGCAGTCTACCCGGACCTGCCAATATACTATGACTTCAACCACAGGAAGGCCGAAATCTTACAGGATAACTTTCTTAAAATTAACTGGGAAGTCCAGCAATTGGTTAAAAGTTTTAAGAAAACAGTCGACGTACCTGCTATACCAATGAATAAAGGTTCAATGCGCGCAGGTTTTAAAAATTAACGGCCAAAAAAGGTCATCAATTACTTAACACCAATCAAATATGGAAGAATTAACAGGAACGGTTGTGCTGGTCAACCCGGCGCTGCCCTATGACCCCGCCCGGAGGCAAGGTCAGCTCGGTGTGATCGCCACTACAGACTTAAGCATCGATGAAATACAAGTCGGATTCGGCAATGGCCCAATCAGCGTTTATGCCCCCAACGCCTTATTGTCCCTAAAGCCGCATCACCAATTGTATCAGGATATTCTCACGCATGTTAAGGAAATGGATATCGCGGACTTTAAAAACCTGTTAAAAATAAGCATGTTGATTCAGGATGTGCCGGGCCCCAAGCAGCTTCGGGAAGCGTTCGAACTGTCATTGAGCTCTCCTGCGACATTGGCTTACAGCACTTTGCCATTGAATGAAAAGTTAGGCATCATCGCCGAGCAGCAACAGCAACTAAGGTTTTCTTTCGGCCGGTAATTCCGACATCAGCATTTGATTTATGGAAGAATTAAAAGAAAAGATGGTGATGGTACATCCTACGTTAGATCATGATCCTATCAGCAAACAAGGTGAATTAGGCACTATTTGTCATATCATTCCGGAGCTGGATGAAATTTATGTGCTTTTTCCAAATGGTCAGCTTGGCTTATATAGTTCCGATGCATTATTGATGCTAATACCTGCACCATTTATCGTAGATAAATTGCGAACCGAACATCAGCGACTACAGCCTGCAGATCTCCTGGCTATTCTGGAAATTTATCTGCTGCAGTCCACCGGTCAACTGAAGTATCAACGCGAGGCCATGCAGATCGCCTTTAGTAATGCCTCCCTATTTTTTGCCACAATCGTCAGTCTAAAGGATTGGATTGATCTCGGCATTGAAAATAAAAGAGATATAGAGCACCCTAACAGGACACGCTGAAAACCAAACCTTTTAACTACCTAACCAATCACAGCGATTGTCATTACTGCCCAAATCCTGATCGAAAGCCTAACCATCTTACGCTGTATTTTGTGGGTCTCTGCGTCTTTACCAGCGATTTGGCCATTTCTATTGTGTATAGACTGACCATCAGTACAGCCTATTAAATACGGGCTGCCGCCGGTATTTTGATATCCGTCTTCCCCATTCGACTGACACTTCATTTATTAACTCATGTAATTATTATGAATAACCAAACCAACAAACATCTGGCGGCGCTGGAAAATAAACTACAGCTACTGGCGCAGGGACAGGTCATCGGACTAACTCCGGAAGAGGCCGCCATTTACGGCGTAGAAGATGCAGATATCTACGATCAAGCCTTAACACAGACATGGGACGATGACTTTCCGGATGAATTAGAAATCTCCGATCCATTCACCACAAACTTTTAACAAATGCCCATTAATGAACATGGCAGAGCGCCTGCCAAAGCATTGCATACACTGGTTGCCGAAAAACTTATTGCGCAGTTAAAAAACGGCACGGCACCTTGGCTTAAGCCCTGGCGGGCCGGAGATCCGGATTCCTTCCAGCTTCCTTATAATGCAGTGACCGGCAACCGCTATAAAGGTATCAATACCCTGTCGCTGCTGACGTCCGACTATACTGATCCGAGGTGGGTTACTTTTAAGCAAGCTGCTGCTGTGGGATGGCAGGTAAAAAAGGGAGCTCAGGGTACACAGATTCAATTCGTGAAGTTTAAGGATTTTATAACAAAACGCGATGAAACCGGAAGGCCTGTTTTAAACGAAGCCTCGGAACCAGTACAAATGCTTGCCGCACTTCCGCGGCCGATCATTACTAACGCCTGGGTATTCAATGCTGCTCAAATATCCGGGATCCCTCCTCTTTTGCAGGTTCTGCCTAAATCACCGGAATGGGATCCTCATCATCGCGCTGAGTCTCTGATCCAACAATCAGGTGCACAAATTGAGCACACAGCTGGGGATCGTGCCGTTTATAACCCGGTCCGGGATCATATTACCATGCCTATGCGGCATCAGTTTGATACTGCGGACCAGTATTATGCCACGCTCTTACATGAACTCGGTCACTGGACCGGTCATCCAACCCGGCTGGACAGAAGCCTTTTTAACCAGTATGGCACGCCCGGGTACGCACGTGAAGAGCTTCGCGCAGAAATCGCCTCCTTGCTCATCGGAAGGGAACTGCATATCGGGCATGATCCTGGCCAGCACGCTTCCTATATCAACAGCTGGATCAGCTTACTGGAAAATTCCCCTTTTGAAATCCACGCTGCGGCAGCCGATGCGGAAAAAATTCTAAATTATCTGGTTGGCATGGAAAGAAAAATGGACTTAAATTTAACGCAGGATCAGACCGGTACATTAGGTCCCAACCCTGGAAAGCAAAAGAGTACTCACTTTTCAAACGGAGAAAAGATCCTTTATAATAACGTTGTATACCGGGTATTAAGCCATTTAAAAAGGGCCCGCTATCTCCTAGAAAATGAAAACACGGGCACGTCCTTCGTCCTTTCAAAAAGTGATGGTCTATACCAATCGTTAGTTGCCGCAAAATCAGCCCCCGTCCATGCAATTATTACCCCGGACAAATCATCTGAAATTCTCCCGGCCCGAAATTCAGCTGTCAGATAACGATAAAAACTGATATCAGCTTCAGGCACCTGTATTTCGGAATTAAACATCATCAGTTTTTTGAAACTTATAGATTATTAATGAGCAATATACTGCTGAATTTAGGTATCAGGCCCATCGTGCTGAATTACTTTCTACCCTATCTGGGAATACTCACCGAGAATTCAGCGGTTTTTCCGTATTACACTGGCGACGACGTTCAGGACCACGAAATCTTTCAGAAGGGAAAATACAGTATCCCAAACTGTCAGGCGATATGGACAGCATATCCAATATCTTCGCCCGCTGTACGTCAGCATTTCCTTTTTTATTCCGCATTGGAATCGCTTTGTTATTTCAGTCTGCATACCGAGTGGATGAGTTGTTCTGACAGTATTGGTGTATCTGCTGTTGGCTTATCCCCAGAACCCAGCCAGATCGTTCGCCTGTGCGCAACGTTTCCAAATGCGAAGCTCCATTTAGGATTTGGAAACGACTTAACCGGACAGGTCATGGATTGTCAGGTCCCTCTGTGGCTGAAACGGAAGTACTGGCAATTTTCCTACCATAAGGGTCTGCTGTATATTAATAGCGGACAGCGAACGTTTTCAATTGCTGCAGAAAAATTTTCATGTAAAACCCTTTTGGGAACCGGCAGTACACGCCATTTCAAAAAAGAGAAACCAAGAGGAGGATTCACGTCTTTTTACGAACAACTCAGGTATGGCAATTGAATATTGACACTGCACATTTACATTGTGACATCCGTTAAGAACAATAAGTTATAAAAGGCTACACATTCTTCAGGGCATATATACCGGGATTACTTTTTTCGCTCCCTTTAGCGAGGCGATAGAAAATTATAAATTAGCATTTCCATTAGAAAAAACATTAGAGGCCGTTGAGTAAAGCGTTATCAATCAAGTCGAAAAAAACTGCATTATCGCTAATTTTATTATTGCCCGCTTCTATTGCAAATAATTAAACTAAGAAACAGTAGTTTCTAAAAGACAATACATTTTTTTCAAATATCTTAGTGTAATATTTACACTAAGATGAAAAATTAACTCTAAATACACTTTATCTTTGTGCAGCAAAACGGGAAAGGATTTTATCCGCTTATCTGTCCGAAAGCCCCTAAGAAACCTGCCTGTTTGAGCTTGTATCTGAAAAACAACCAGATGCAAGTTTTAACATCACAATAAAATTAATCAAAATGAAAATCAAAATTTTATCCTTAATCACAATGCTTATTGTGTTAGGATCAACCTCAAAAACCTTTGCAAACAATAACGCTACGCTATTAAAAGAAAAAGCTGCCATCAGTAAAATTGAAGTTCGCGGTAATGTGGAACTTTATATCTCAGATGCACCGTCAGACCAGATTAAAGTTTACAACAAATATTATTCTGAAAGCGCATTGGTACAAAGCCAAAATGGTGTATTACGTATTGCCTCATACACTAACGAAAAACTAATTGTATGGGTAAGTTCTTCAGATCTGCGTTCGGTTTCTGCTTATGATAATTCGGTTGTAAAGTCATTTGGTCATCTTTCAAAAATCGAATTCAATGTTGATCTGCATAATCAGGCAGAAGCTAACCTGAACTTAGATACCTATGCAGCTACTTTAACTGTAAAGGATAATGCTAAGGTAAGCATGAGCGGATCTACACAAGATTTAAACCTGCATTATGACAATCAAACTAACGTAATAAGAAATGCTTTTATAGTACAACATTTGTACGAAGCCCGCCCTTCATTTACAGCCGCTGTAGAGAGCAACAATATTTTAAGCATGTAATACTGCTTAATAATAACCATCACAAACGAGAAAGCCCTCCCGATTTTATCAAGAGGGCTTTTTATTTTTATGAATACTTAGTTTCCTTTATGCAAACGTAGCATCACCACATCATGCGATGCTATGGTTTGTTTAAATGCTTTTTTAGTGGTGCCTAAATCTTTCTTAGCCCATAGGTCACGAACCTTATATTCCCCTTCAGTAAAATTGATGTTTAAGTGCGAAACAGCATCCTGCAACACATGTGCCTCCCAGGTATAATCTATATTTTGTGGGTGCGTGCTGCGATTCAAAAAGCATATAGCTACATCTTGTTTACTTAATGGCTTCACCCACATTTCTAAACCATCAAAGGCATAAAACCTAAATCCCTGGATGCCTAACGAGTCCTGATCTACAGCAATAGCTTCTTTGTTAGTCAAGATTTCATGCGTTTGCGGCGACATTTTACGCAGATCATTACCTGCCATTAACGGGGCAGCCAACATACACCATAACGAGAAATGCGCACGGTCTTCGCTTACGCTCATGCCATTACCAACCTCCAGCATATCGGGATCATTCCAGTGACCGGGGCCTGCATACTGGCGAATTTTATCCTGTTTATCCAAAATCGTCATCACACTTAAAGCCGTCCAGGCGCCAATGTTTTTATCTTTATCAAACTGGTTGCAAATATCACCGGTACTGCGCCAAAGCTGGCCAACACCTTTACCCCATAACCAGGGTTGGTGGTTGCCCCACTCACAAAGGCTAAACACAATTGGTCTGCCGGTTGCCTTTAAAGCTTTACTCATGGTAATATAAGCTTCGCGGGCATTCAGGCTATCGGTATTACACCAGTCGTATTTCAGGTAATCAACATCCCATGAGGCATATAAGTGTGCATCCTGATACTCATGACCACGTGTACCCGGGTAACCGGCGCAGGTACGGTCGCCTGCACAGTTGTAAATCCCAAACTTTAAGCCTTTTGAATGCACATAATCGGCAAAAGCCTTCATGCCATGAGGGAACTTTTTGGGGTCGGCCACCAAATCACCGTTGGCATCACGGTCCATGGTCATCCAACCATCATCCAGTACAAAGTAACGGTAACCCGCATCGCGCATGCCCGATGATACGTAGGTATCCACCATTTCCTTCAGCATCTGCTCATTAATATTGGTTTGGAAAGTATTCCAGGTATTAAAGCCCATTGGCGGGGTTAATGCCAGCTGGCTGTTATCGGCCTCTGCCTGCCTTATAACTTTTACAGGCGCGGCGGCGTCTTGCGCAACTGTAATATTAACAGTTATAAAACTGGCCGCAAAAAAAAGAACCAGGCTTTTTAGGTGGTTAAACTTCATGATAATTTATTAAGCAATACTATTAATTCGGTTTATAATTTCAATACAGGCGCGGGTATTATGGTACGGGCATTTCCACAAACCTGCTTTATCTTCATCAGGCATTACCTGGCCGTGTTGGTTTACGCCCCAGTGCCATTCGCCATTCTTCTCGTCCAAAATCTTGTCTTTAACGAAGTTCCAATTATTTAGGGATAATTGTGCAAACTTTTCATCATTGCTGATCTGGTAAGCATTGAGATAGCCTATCATGGCCTCTGCCTGCACCCACCAGTGCTTTTCTTTAATGAGGTGATCTTTTGCCGGTTCATACTCATACCACATACCACCATCTTTATCCAGGCCTTTTTCGGTGGTTTTTGCAATATCAACAGCAATGGCTTGCAGTTTAGAAACCAGTTCTTCATCCCCAATAATTTCTGCTGCGCGCAGAACGAGCCATGCAGCTTCTATATCATGACCGTAAGAAACCAGGTCTGACCGTAATTTCCAGTTTTCATCAAAAAACAAATTGAGCGTGTGTTTTCGAGTGTCGATGAAATGATCTATAAAATCGTAAAGTAAAGTGAGGATCTGTTTACGTAAACCACTATCGGGCCAAATGCGGTACAGGTTGGCATAACCTTCCAGTACATGTAAATGCGTGTTCATGGTCTTTTTCTCATTGGCATCTTTAGCGCTCAATCTCAAATCTGCAATGGGCTTCCATTCACGGTCGAAAGCTTCAAAATAGCCGGTATGTTCGGCATCAAAACTTTTCTCAACTAATAGATGGTAGAGCCTGATTGCCAAATTCTTTACATGCTCATCTTTCGATGCGATATAATATTCGCTTAAACCATAAATAGTGAAAGCGATGGCATAAACCTGCTTTTTGGTATCTAAAGGCTTACCCTGGTAATCAACCGTCCAGTAAACACCACCGTGTTCGTGATCGATAAAATGATCTACAATATATTCATAAGCCCGTTGCGCCAGGTCTAAATAATAAGGTGTTTGGTCCTGATTGTAAGCAGCAGAGAACGACCATAAAATACGTGCATTCAACACAGAGCCTTTAGGCGCATTCGGTGCGATGTTATTATGCTGATCTATCTTGCCAAAGAAACCGCCATTAGTATCATCAACCGTATATCTCGACCAGTAATCCATTATGCGGATCAGTTCAGTATTCAGTTCATCTTTATAAGTCTGCAGCGCTGCGGATAAATCAGTTGTCATAGGTTTAGTAAAAGGTTGACCCGAAACTACTTATTTAATTTTTTATTTTTATCGATGATGCTATACAAAGTCTGCACAGATGCAGCCGAACGCAGGCCATCTGCAGGTGTGTTTTTCACATAGTCAACCAGCTTATCAACCGTACTGGTAGCCACGTGCATGCGGGTATCTGACGATGCATAGTAGATAAACACCTTGCCATCATCATCCAAAATCCAACCATTACTGAAGGTTACGTTCGATACATCACCCACGCGTTCTTCGCCTTCAGGAGCAATAAAATAACCTGCCGGTTTGTAAATTACTTTGGTGAGATCGTGCAGATCCGTCATAAACATATATAACACATAACGTAAACCGGCCGCAGTATTACGCACACCATGCGCCAGGTGTAACCAACCTTCCGGGGTTTTTATCGGTGCAGGACCTTGTCCGTTTTTGGCTTCGTAAACGGTATGATATTGTTTGGTATCGATGATCTTCTCCTCGCCTATTTCGGCATTTTCCATACTCTCGGCCAAACCGAAACCTATACCGCCACCGGTACCGGCTTCAATAAAACTATCCTGCGGTCGGGTGTACATGGCATACTTACCTTCTACAAACTCAGGGTGTAATACCACATTACGTTGCTGTGCCGATGATGTTTTCAAGTCAGGCAAACGCTCCCAATTAATCAAATCTTTAGTTCGCGCAATGCCACAGGCAGCAACAGCCATTGATTGATCGTGAAGCGGAGCAGCCGGGTCGCGGCGCTCGGTACAGAACAAGCCATAAATCCAACCATCCTCGTGCTGGGTTAAGCGCATATCATAAACGTTGGTATCCGGGTCTTCTGTTTCGGGCAGATTGACAGGATAATCCCAGAATTGGAAATTATCTATCCCGTTAGGGCTTTCGGCAATCGCAAAAAATGATTTACGGTCGAGCCCTTCGGTACGCACAGCCATCACATATTTACCGTTCCACTTCATAGCACCGGCATTAAAAGCAGCATTGATACCGAAACGCTCCATCAGGTACGGATTAGTTTCGGGATCGAGATCATAACGCCAGAAAACAGGTGCATGCGCCGCTGTGATAACCGGGTTTGCATAACGGTCGTAAATACCATTACCGAGCTCAACTTTGTGATTAGGTTTCTCTACCAGTTGCTGCCAGGCTTGTGTTAATTGTGATAAGCGCAGGTTGAATTGTTCTGTCATCATATTATTAATAATCGCTCAGTTTGTTCCACCATGTTTTTTTGAGGATAGCCGCAATTACCGCCAAAATACCCACCGTAATAGCTAATGCCATTTTTTGCATCAGCACCAGGTACATAGGTAAAATGGTAAAGCAGAGTTGCGCTATAGTGCCCAAAACCACGTTAAACATATTAAGCTTGAAGTTTTTATTCCGTTGAAAATTGGGATCTTCGGCCATTACAGCATCATGCACCGGCCCCCAGAAACCCCATGGGCGCACATTGGAGTAGAAAGATTTAAGCACCTCCATATCTGTAGGCGGCGCGATATAAGTACCGATAATTGAACCCGCCAGCGATAAGGCAAACAACACCGGGAACCAGTAAAGTAATTGTGCATCATCAATAAGTTTTGAGAAAACCAGGGCGGTTAATATCCCGGTAAGCATCCCCCAAAAGAAACCGCTTGCATTAAAGCGCCACCAATGCCATTTCAGCACGTTAGATGCTACGTAACCGCCGTATAGGGCAGACACGATCCACAACAAAACAGCATTTACATCCTTGGCAAAAAAGCCGAGGAACACGCCGATGATCACCACCACAATACCTACCAGATAGTTCATGGAAATGATCTTTTTGGTTGATGCCGTTGGATCGATATATTTAAGGTATATGTCGTTTACGATATAAGCCTGCGCTGCATTTAACGTACCGCTAAAAGTACCCATAAATGCCCCCAGCAACCCGGTAAGCAGCAAACCTACCAAGCCAACCGGTAAAAAGTTATTGATTACCGCAGGCAAAATCCGTTCAAAATCGATAGTGCCGTTAGCATCTTTCAGGTTCATCTGGTTATAGTACAGCAACGCCAAAACGGTTAAACCAATGATAAGCGAATAACGAATGGGTAGCAAAATCACATTTACAAAACCACTCATCTTACTGGCTTCTTCGGGAGAGCGGGTGGAGAGGATCTTCTGCATATCATAGTTAGGTGCAGGCCCGGCCAAGGCAGCGAAGATACCTTTGAAAGTGATCATCATAAAAAAGATGCCGAACAGCGAGTAGCCATCGCTCTTTATCTTCTGGTTTACATCACTAATGATACCAGTCCAGTTCATGCCTAGTTTCCAGCCGAAAAATGGACTATACCAGCCATCGGGTACATTCAGATGATGACCTTGTAAACGGATAATAGCAATAATGGCCACCCAGATACAGGCCACCGTCATGATGCAATATTTGATCACATCGCCCAGTACAATACTATGCATCCCACCCAAAATAGAGTAGAACATGGCAAACAGGGTGAATATAATACCGTAGAAATGGGCAACATATTGAGGAGGAACATTAAAGGGAACGTAAGCTTTCACAGCATCCCAGGGCACAAAAATTTCGATGAATTTACCCAGACCGATAAAGCCGTAAGCGAGATAACCCAGGCAGCTTAACAGCGCAAAAGCGATAACTACTTTGTGCGAATTGCCAACGCTGGGTCCAGTTTTGCCAAAACGTGTTTCCAGCCATTCGGCACCGGTACCGGCGTTAGAGCGGCGTAGCCAGCGCGAAAGGTACATCATTAAAAAGATCTGGTTAAACACCGGCCAAAGCCAGGGTATCCAGATGCTTTTCATGCCGTAAGCAAAGCAGAGGCTCACCATCCACATGGTACCGCTGATATCGAACATATCCGAGGCATCACTTAAGCCCAGCTTATACCAGGGCAATGTACGGCCGCCCAACATGTAGCTATCCTTATTCTGGGTCGCCTTTTTACGGTACCATAAACCAATAAAAATGGTTGATATAAGGTAAATGATAATAATAAAAGCGTCCAGTAACGATAGTTTCATTGGTTATTCAGGCTTATAATGGGTCGATAATGTAAATAAATTATCAACTCAACCCTAATTATTGGCTGGGGTAAAACTATGTATTAAACGTACCGGTAACTAATACTTTTTTAACCAAACTAAGTACACAATTTTTAATCGATTGCTTAACTCAGTGTAAAAGCACTAAATAAATACCCGGTTACCTGCATAGGTTTCCCTGAACTCTTTAGGGATACAGAATTTTTTACGCTTAAATATGCGGTTAAAATTAGAGATATTATTGAAGCCGCACTTGTACGCAATTTCGGCAATGGTGTTAGTTGTATCAATGAGCATACGCGCTGCGTGACCCAAACGGATCTCATTCAGGGTATCAATAAACGTTTTACCAGTACGCTTTTTAATGAAGCGGCTAAACGATGCTTCGGGCATATTAGCCAGCTTAGATACCTCGGCCAGGGTTACCTGGCGGTTGTAATTATTGTTCATGTATTCAAACACGCGCTCAATCCTACGGCTATTGTACTGGAAACGATCGTTAGAAAAACTAAGATCAGACAGGGTTTTAAAGTTGCGCGAAACAGAAAGATCATGTAAAATAGAAAGTAGCTCTAACACAGAATCAAAGCCACTTTTTTTATCCAATGAAAGGATCCTATCTTTCAACAAAGCGATGGTTTCCGGCGAAAAAAGCACACCGCGCTGCGAATGATCGAGCATGTTTCGGACAAAATTCAGTTGGTTCCGTTTCAGGAAACGGTCATCGAAAAGGTCTTTATGAAACTGGATGGTAACCTCGGTAATGGCTTCGCTCTCGCACTGATGGGTAAACCAGGCATGGTATAAATTAGGGCCAATGAGCACTAGTTCTACTTCCTCAATAACATCAATATGGCCGCCTACTACACGTTTGGCACCTTTAGCATTTAATATCAGGTTAAGTTCGTACTCCTCGTGGTAATGGAGCGGAAAGTCGAACTTTTGCTTCGTTCTCGAAAAAATGGTAAAACAATCACTTGGAGTAAGCGGAGTGATCTCGCGCATCACATTCCCTGTCATAATAAATAGTTAAAATTGGTGGTACGAATTTAACCATTAGCACACAATATTTACTATCTTTTTACAAAAACGTTATTTATACTTAGTATTATTAGGAGTACGTTTGCCTGTATAACGTAAAAACTGCTTAATTTACACCGGCCGTTAAAACAACATCGGTTAGCATTTGTAAGTAAACATGGTTAGTTTAAACAACCATCAACCATAAAATGATTAATGGATATACCAGATAGCACAGCAGAACAAGTACCGGTTAAACGCAAGCATAAATTACTACAAAGCCTGTCCGGTGCTTTTACTGACCTATATAATGTAACCCGCTTCATCCTTCGATTTTTTAAGGAAGCTTTTACGCCTCCTTATGAAGCCAAAGAACTTTTAAGGCAATGCTATGAAGTGGGTGTGCGCTCATTAGCCTTAATTACCTTAACCGGGTTTATTGTCGGGTTAATTTTCACCAAACAATCACGCCCTTCCCTATCCGAGTTTGGGGCAACATCATGGCTGCCATCACTGGTATCTATTGCCATTATGCGCGCGTTGGCACCCTTAGTAACGGCGCTCATCACTGCCGGACGCGTGGGCTCGAGTATAGGCGCAGAGTTGGGCTCGATGCGGGTAACCGAGCAAATTGATGCCATGGAAGTTTCGGGCACCAACCCTTTTAAATATTTGGTATGTATCCGCGTATTGGCAACTACTATTACAGTGCCTATCCTGTCAACTTATGCTGCTTTTGTGGCCATTTTAGGTGGCTATTTAAACGTTCACCAAAACGAGGGCACCAGCTATAGCACTTTTATTGCGCAGGTTTTTGAACCTTTAAGCTTTCTTGATTTTGAATCATCACTGATTAAATCTATCGTTTTTGGATTTACCATAGGTTTAGTGGGCAGCTATAAAGGCTATAACTCATCGCGCGGAACAGAGGGTGTAGGTAAAGCAGCTAACTCGGCGGTAGTAACAGCTATGTTTTTGGTATTTATTGAAGAAATTGTGATTGTACAAATAGTGGGCTGGTTTAGATAATTTATGGCGAAACCAAATACAAATATAGATTATAACCAAACGGTGATTAACATCAGGGGATTGAAGAAATCCTTTGAAACCAACCACGTTTTGCGCGGTGTTGACCTCGACCTTTACCAGGGCGAAAACCTGGTAGTACTGGGTCGTTCAGGTACAGGTAAATCAGTGCTGATTAAAATTATATCTGGCTTGCTGAAAGCCGATGCCGGCGAAGTACTGGTTCTGGGTAAGGACATGAACAACCTGTCGGAAAAAGAGTTACGCGCCTTGCGTATCAAAGTAGGTTTCTCTTTTCAGAACAGTGCTTTGTATGATAGTATGACGGTGCGTAAAAACATCGAGTTTCCGCTGGTACGTAACAGCCCTAAATTAACCCGCAAGGAAATTGACATGCAGGTAGCAGAGGTATTGGATAATGTGGGCCTGCTGCAAACCATCAACCAGATGCCGTCAGAACTTTCGGGCGGACAAAGAAAACGGATAGGTATTGCACGCACTTTAATTTTAAAACCCGAAATTGTACTGTATGATGAGCCAACTGCAGGCCTGGACCCTATTACCTGTATAGAGATTAACGAACTGATAAACGAAGTACAGCAACTATACCATACTTCGGCAATTATAATAACCCACGATTTAACCTGCGCCAAAATGACCGGCGACCGCATTGTGATGCTGCTGGATGGTAAATTTGAACGTCAGGGAAGTTTCGAAGAGGTATTTGACACAAATGATGAACGAGTAAAAGCATTTTACGATTATAACTTTACACATTAATGGATAACGCAGACAACAAAAAAGCCGTTTGGGTAGGCATATTTATAGCCGTAGGATTGGTGATATTTATTGTTGCCGTTTTCACCTTCGGCAATTCGCGCAAAAGCTTTAGCAATGGTGTGCACATCAGCGCTGTATTTAACGACGTGAACGGGTTGATGAAGGGCAACAACATCTGGTTTTCAGGTGTACGGGTAGGCACTATTAGCAATATCAGATTTACCGGCATTTCGCAGGTTTATGTAACCATGAACATCGATAAAAATGCTCAGCAATATATTCACCGCAATGCAGGTGTAAGGGTAAGCTCAGAAGGTTTTATCGGTAACAAGATTTTGGTGATTGATGGCGGAAGCCCCAACGCGCCAGTTATTGAGGATGGCGACAGGTTAAAGGCGGAAGCCCTGATGAGCACCGATGACATTATGAAAACCCTGCAGCAAAACAACACCAACCTGTTGGCTATTACTACAGATTTTAAGGCGCTAAGCCATAATATAGTAACCGGTAAAGGTTTGGTTGGGCAATTAATTAGCGATTCTGTACTTTCTACCCGTTTCAGAACTATGGTTGATAACCTGAACCGCACCACCGCCAACACAGCAAAAATGGCCGATCAGCTAAATTTATATGGCATCAAATTGAATAGCAAAGATGGCTTAGCCAATAAATTTGCTACAGATACAGCTACGTTCAAACAATTTCAACGTGCGGTTGCAGAATTACAGCAAACCACCAAAACAGCCAGTGATTTTGCAGATAACCTAAATAAAGCAAGCAATAAGCTAAATACCACTGATAATGCCATTGGTGTTTTATTAAATGACCCAAAAGCGGCGGTTAAAGTTCAAAATACCATAGAACAGCTACAACAAAGCTCAGTAAAATTAAATGATGACCTCGAAGCAGCCCAACACAACTTCTTTTTAAAGGGATATTTCAAGAAAAAAGACAAACAGCAAAAGGAACTACAGAAACAACAGCAGGATTCGATAGAAAAAGCGAACAAAACACACTAATTGTATAAAAAAAGACAAAATATTAAGCTTTTTCTTATAAAATTTTGATTTAATTACAATAAACATTATAATTGTGTTCTATTAACGCATTAACTAACTAAACTAACAGCAACTCGAACGCTTATTAAGCTATTTATCCCTAATTAAACTAAACTATTGACTCGAGTTCCTGAAAGTCTCTCCCAAAAGGGGAGACTTTTTTATTTATGATTTTTGGAACACATTTTTATTTTATATCCTATCTTTCAGCCTTAAAATACCGCCACAATTTTAACAGCTTCTATTATGCATAGAAACACAAATTCATTGTATCCCTTAAGATTCTTAGCCGCATTAACCGTCGTTTTATATCACTATACTCCAAAATCAATACAGCACGACATAAATTTTATAATAAAGAATGGCAACGAAGCAGTAAACTTTTTCTTTTTCATCTCCGGTTTTGTAATGGTATTGGCCAATGGTAATTTCTTGAAAGACGGATCAGCAACTTTTTCAAAATGGGATTTCTATGTAAAACGTCTGGCCAGGATTTATCCATTATATTTATTCGCGATAATTGCTTTGGCTATTTTTCACTATCTAATCAGGCCGATTGATACCAATACTGTAAAATATAGGTTGATTTTTGAAACCTTAGGAATTCAACGGTGGTTATATGCAGGCTCCTTTAATTATCCCGGCTGGACACTTTCTTCCGAATTTTTCTTCTACGCGTTTTTCCCATTCACCTTTGTATTAATGAAGAAAGACTATCGTTATTATAAAAAACTGGTAATTGCCTATTTTGTCTTGGCACTAATCATCACGGGAATATTATTCAAAATCGAACATCATGAGGGGTTGTCTCCTGCTATAAAAAAGATCACCTCCATTCTATATTTGCACCCAATTTTTAAAATTTCAATATTTTTACTAGGAACTATTTGCGGAAAAGTATTTATTGATAATAAGATAAGTTTTTTTCAAAAGCCACTCAACAGCGTATTATGCGTGTGTTTTTGCTTTCTGATTATCTTTTTCACCAAACAGCTACTACCAATAGATCATTATCTGCTTAACGGAGGAATATTAGCTATTGCTTACTTTTTGTTAGTACTTGCAATTACCAGTTTTGACAAGACTAAAACTCCTTTCTTTAACAATAAATTCATTATCATGTCTGGTGAGATTAGTTACGGCATTTACATTCTTCAATATCCGGTATACATCTATTTTACAAGTTTCATTCGCCCAATAACAGACTCATTATCGCTAAGTATTTTTGTGGTGGTATTAATTTCTGTATCGATAATAACTTATTATTCAATTGAATTACCTGTTAAAAATCTGATTCTAAATCTTTACAAAAGAAACAAAGCAGCTAAAAACAGCCAATTTGTTCGATTATAAGCAGATAGGAGAATTTGAAAATTTAATTCTTTAACGCTCTAAACTTACGCCTACTAATTTACCTGCAATATCCAATGCAAATATTTAGCGAAAAAAAAACTATCCCCCATGTAATTGCTAATAAATCTTCTGTATATCAGCAATTGGATGCATGGCGAGCCCTTGCCGCCATTTGGGTTGTGATGGCCCATGCCTGTTCTACGGTTATAACAGACATTCGTGTTCTTCCAAATGGCATGGCACTACTATCCGGAAATTACCTCTACATGTTTAGCATGTCCGGACAGTTGGGAGTAGCAATGTTTTTCGTTATATCCGGATACTGTATCGTACTGGCCGCCGATAATGCTATAGCGAAACAAAAGTCGGCTATGAATTTTCTAAAGGCTCGTTTTCGACGCATTTTTCCGCCTTATTATGCGTCAATAGTACTTGCCATTGCGCTAACGTTAGTTTTTATATTAGCCGCTCATTTAAAGTTTATTCCAAAACCAAGCCATGGGCCAGAATTTATAAATAATTCGTTTCTTTATTACTTTTCAAACTTGACTCTCACGCAAGTCCCATTCAATATAAAACCGATTCAAGCCATATATTGGTCTCTTTGTTATGAAATAGCATTTTATATTATTATTGCGGCATGCATATTTTTACAAAAAAAACTCAATTACAGCCTGCACGGTATACTATTTATACTTACTCAGCTATCATTGATATGGTTAATACTTGCACCTGATACTTGTCCATTTCCACTTGATCTGTGGTATCTGTTTGGCATGGGGGCATTTGTTTATATAAGGATTAAAAATCCTGACAATTTCCAATCCAAACTCTTCTTTGACATAACATCTGTGCTTGTACTTCTTTTCGCAAGCTTACACGCGGGACATTACACACTTGGTCACCCGGCGAGCAGAACACAAGCTATATTTGGATTCGTCTTTTCACTTGTTCTATTACTTTTGTACCGGTTTGATAGCATCCTGATCAAGAATCGTTTCATTAAAATCTTATCTTTTTTGGGAACCATGTCTTACAGTATATATTTATCACATCCTACTGTAATAGCAATTCCACGACAATTAATGATTAAAATGGGCTTCATAGGTGATAAATACTGGATCACGCTTATCGTTCAGGTAATTATCGGAATTGGCGTTGGATATATATTCCATATCATCTGCGAGCGTCCATTCATGAGCTCATACGCCAAGCAAAGGGAAGCACGCGTGAAGGATATCATATAATATTAATTGATTTATTTGTAGACTAAAATCCTTATTGCTCCGTCAGCATAGTTTTCGTCAGGGTAACGACATGCCTATCAGGACGGCCAAACAGCGATAGCTCCCAAACAGTTTATCAACCTCAGGGTGGCTCTACTAGTTAAGGCGTTGTCCATTGCCGCAAAATGGAAAAGCTTGGTCCGTAAAAATTAAACGATTAATCAATAGCGAATCAAGGAACTACCGATCGACGAAATACAACTATAATTTTATTAGTGTGTTGCTAAATTAGCATGAAAACACATCTCTTATTCCTTCATTTAAAAAAGTTTACTTGTATTTAAGCGCATTGCCTGCAATTGTCGTTTTTCCTTTGCTTCTGCTAAGCAATTGATTTCCAGACCTGAATTTTATGACTACTGGGCTCTTAATGCGTATTAAAAAGATATTTATCAATTGAAAATCAAACACTTGCACAAAAAGAACCTTGTTTAATTGGTTTACATTTCTATAGATTTGCTTCATCAAACCTAAGAAGGACATAGTTATTTTCAACGCCAACGCGTAAAAACACCGGGATACATTTACAACACGTATCCACGCAGAGCTTGTCTGGCTTAGATTTTATTATTTACAAAACATCCGGTAGATGCCGGGCTTTAAAATTGGTTTTATGATAACAAGATTGCCTTTTATTTCTTTAATACTGCTATTCATTTTTACTTCTGCCAGCCAGGCGCAGACAAAAGAATGCGATGTAAAAAATGGCCGAATCGTTCTAAATTTCAGTAAAAACGCCGCTGATAAAAACTCAAAAGGCCCATATCTTATCAAAAGGGCAAAAGGCCGTTTTGGCAACTACGAAACAATAGGCACTACCGCTACCCCTTCTTTTACTGATAAAACAGCAAAGGGAAATCTATATGATTATTATTACCAGGTATCAGATAACAACCGCCCTGTTGCCCAAACAAGCTTGGAAACCGAACTCTTCGGCGAAAACACATACATCTATAACCCTACCGATAGCATGCAGGCCATTAGTCGCGAGATGAACGCTATTCATGATCAGATGTTCGGCAAGGAATTTAGCCCTAACCGGTATGCCATGTTCTTTAAACCGGGCGATTATAAAAACGCAGGATTGTTTAAAATCCCTTTCTACATGCATATAGCAGGTTTGGGAAGAACACCTTATGAAGTGCAGGTCTCTAACCTCCATACGCCACCACGCGGCAAAGATGGAAACGGCACCGTCACTTTCTGGCGGTCGGCAGAGAACCTTTCGGTTATTGGCCCGGAAACCTACAATGAGGATGAAACTTTCAAATGGGCAGTTTCTCAGGCCGCTCCATTACGCAGAATCTATTCTACCCGTGTGGTACGCTATCAATGGGGAAATGGATGGGTAAGCGGCGGCTATGCAGCCGACTGTGATTTCCAAAGTGCAGCAGGGTCAGATCATCAACAGCAATGGTATACCCGCAATTCTTTTCTGAATAAAGGACGTGGCCAGTTTCAGGAAATTAAATACAATTATTGTTTCCAGGGGGTTAATTTTGGGCCCGGTGCAGATATGAGCACCTACCAGAACAACTGGGACAAAGGCGGTAACGTAACCATTATACCTAACACACCGGTTATCCGCGAGAAACCCTTTTTATTTATAGACAAGGATCAGCGCTACAAGGTATTCCGCCCGGCGCTAAAACATGATCATAAAGGCCTATCATACACCAAGGATGAAATGGGTGAAGGAGAAGCCATAGATGTACTGAAGAGCTTCTTTGTGGCTAAACCGGGCGCTACTGCACAAGAAATGAACAAGCAGCTTAAAGCAGGTAAGCACTTGCTGATCACTCCCGGCATGTACAAGCTTTCGGAGCCGCTTCATGTAACCCAACCTAATACCATTATCCTCGGGCTGGGTTTCGCTACACTAATACCCGATCAGGAAAATTCAACCTCGGCTATTGTGGTTGATGATGTCGATGGTGTGACTATTGCATCATTACTTTTCGACGCGCATTACAGTTCACATAGTCTGATCCAGGTTGGGCAGGAAAAAAATAAAATAAGGCATAATGAGAACCCTACCCTGCTGGCCGATCTGTTTTTCAGGATCGGCGGCTTCCGACCGGGCAATGTGCATGTAGACCAGTCGGCTGTTGTTAACAGTAATGATGTTATCGGTGATCATTTCTGGATCTGGAGAGCCGATCATGGCGTAAAGGGCAGCGTAGGCTGGGATGTTAACACAGCAACAAACGGACTGGTTGTTAATGGCGATTATGTAACCATGTACGGGATGTTTGTGGAGCATTTCCAGCAATACCAGGTTTACTGGACAGGTGAATATGGCAAAACTTATTTCCTGCAGTGCGAAACCCCTTACGATGCCCCTAACCAGGCAGCATATATGAGCGAAGCCGGCACGCGCGATGGTTATGCAGCTTACAAGGTTGCAAATACCGTGAATAACCACGAGGCATGGGCATTTGGTATTTATGATGTATTGCATAACGAGATCAGGATAAATAGTTCGGTCGAGGTGCCGGATAAACAAGGTATCAGGCTTCATAATATCTGCAATAATAGCTTATCAAGCCCGCCAAACAGAGGCATTGGTTTTGTTATAAACGACATTCAAAAAAGCACCTATAACACGCATAGGGATAACCGCACTTATGTGGTAGACTTTGTGGGGAAAAACCCGGCTTCTAAATAAGCCGGGAGCCCTTGGTTTAGAAAGTTTGGTAAAAGCCTTTTATATTGCATTGTTTTTATAACAAAATCAATATAATCATGAAAACGCTGGCAGATTTTAAAGCATCATTAAAACTCGACCAGCCGGCCAAGGAGCTTTCTGTGCAGTTAAAAAGCCTTTGGTATGATGCTAAAGGAGACTGGCATAAGGCACATGCGCAAGTTGATCAGTTGAGCGATCTGTCATCGGCATGGGTACACGCCTATTTGCACCGCAAAGAAGGCGATATATGGAATGCCGATTACTGGTATAACAAAGCGCATAAAACCCGCCCCGAACTATCATTGGATGATGAGTGGGCGCAGTTGGTGCTACATTTTCTTAAATAGGATTCCCAAAAAAGGGCCGTCTATTAACGGCCCTTTTCTTTTACAAATACATTAGTTATTATACTTTATGGCATCCGCTTTTTCAAAAGGTGTAGAATCCTTGCCACCTGTAAAATCGAGCCCCAGGATTATCACTCCGTCTGCGCCAACGGCTTTCGCTTTCTCAACAATTTTTGCTTTTGCATCATTTTCACTTGTGCCGGTTGCTGCCGAAATATGCCCTATTACTTTATACTCACGTTTAACGTCGCGGGCAGCATAGTAAACATCGATCTTTTCTGATGGTGTTAGTGTATCGCCGATGTAAGAAGTAGTGGCGCATGAGGCCAACAGGACAACCGCAAACAGCCCCGCTGCGAATTGCATTTTTAAATTTTTCATAAGGTAGATTTTAAGTTAATGATAGTTTGATACTTAAATGCAGCAATGGTTTATCTGCAATAAAGTATCCATCAGTAACAATTCTGTGCATATACACATTCAATCTACCTCTTTCCGCCACCTCCTATGCTTTAACTCGAAGGTTGGCCATCAATCCATCCGGCATTGGTAACATTTGCTTTAATGGTGCCTACGCTGTTAAACGCCGTAACCAGTTCATCTCTTAAACTTGGGGTCTTATTCAAATCGCGCTGAAATTTACAGTCATCCATAATATATTCGGTCATTGCCTCACCTATGGCCTTCATCAAATCAAATTTGCTTACATCATCCATTTGCACGTTTAAATCATCGTCTGTTAAACTGTGCAGGCTATCGGCATTGGTAAAATGCAGGGCCGATATATCCAGGTTGGGCAGTTTTTGTATGGCTGCTGTATCAAATGAGATCTGAAACCTCCGGTAATCCAGTTTAATAATCCCTGCCCTGAATAAGTCTACCTGCATGGTACTGGCATCCTGGCTCGATTCGTCCATCACATAGTTCAGCCAGAAGTAAACATCCGGCCCATCTGGATGGGCTGCTTGCTGTGGCTGTACAGATTTAACCAGCTTGCCCGTCCCCAAACTAAACATGGTAATATTGGGCAGGCTGTATTTACCTGTACCGTCATAATTAACGGCTTCCATAATGGCAGCCAGCGATGGGTTGTTATAAGTTGTAGTACCGCCATCTACAAACCTTTCCAAGGGGCTAAAGTAGGTTGGCGCACTCATAGTGGCTTCCAAAACAGTTCTCAGTAGGGCATCCTGGTAAGTACCTTTTACCTCTGTTGTATTAAAACAGGTAAAATAGGTTTCTTCATTATCTGTCAGATCCTTAGAAGTTATAAAAACGTCGACATCATTTTTAATACACACATCCTTTAGGGTATCATCTCCCAAAACCAGCTTTAAGGCTTCGCGGTAATTCTTTTTATCATAAGCGGGCGGGTTTAAAAACCGGTTTCCTAAAAAGCCACGCTTCAGAAACACTTTAGATACCAGCTGAATATAAAGCTTCTCAATTTCTACCGCCGTATGGCCGCTGGCCAATAAACCCGCAATAATGCCCCCGGTTGAGGTACCGGCAAAAAGATCGCAAAATTGGTTTAAAGGTATTCCTGCAATTTCCTCTATTTTTTTAAGCAATTGCAAGGTCAGGATCCCCCTGATGCCACCACCATCTAAGCTAACGATGATTCGATTTTTAGGGTCGATGTTCAGGTTTTTATAGGCAGTTTTCTGTGCTGGGGTCAGTGTTTTTGTTGCCATAACTGTAAGGTCTATTTAATTGGTTAAACTCTTAATAAATTTACAAACAAATATCTCAATAAGAACAAGTTACCGCAGGGTGAAATGACCCATTTTTGATGTACATTCAAAGCAGAAAAATATGTTTACAGAAGCACAACTAAAGGCAGCCCACGCAAAGGTTAAAACCGGGGCCGATTTCCCAAAGTATGTACAGGAAATTAAAGAATTAGATTTATTAAGGTATGAGTACATTGTAGAAGATGGCCGTACCGTGTATTATGGCGCAAATGATTTTAAAATAGACTCGGGCGCCAGGTATGACCTGCTTCCCATCTCTCAAAAATCATCCCCTGCAGATCTTGAGCATACCATAAAAATACACCAGCAAGGCCAAACAGATTTTATGACTTTTTGCAGGCAGGCTGCGGCAGCAGGTGTAGAAAAATGGACCATCGATACTCAAAAAATGATGTGTACCTATTATGACCTGGCCGGAAATGAAATGGTAGCTGAACCTATACCACAGACCGGATATTAATTGGACAAATAATAGATAAAGGACAAAAGAAAAAGGATATTAAGATTCTGTTATATTTTACATTAAGCCAAACATCTTTCGTCCTTTGTCCTTAATCCATAAGTCTTTTAAGTCCCGATATGCACCCCAAACCCCTGTACGTTAATTTTATAGCAGAGTTTATTGGCACAGCCTTATTATTAGGCATTGGGTTAAGTTCTGTGATCCTGGATTGGGGTCAGGGATCAATCGTAGCGCATTATATTCCATCCGTGCAGGCCAGGCGTTTGCTTACCGGATTGCTATTTGGCTGTACGGGCTGTGCGGTTACTATATCGCCGGTGGGCAAAATTAGCGGCGCACATATTAACCCTGCGGTAAGCATAGCTTTCTGGCTTCGGCATAAAATGAAACCACATGCATTGGTTGGTTATATCGTTAGCCAGATGCTGGGAGCGGTGGTAGGTTGCATCCCTCTTTTATTATGGGGGCAACAAGGCAAAAGCGTTGGTTACGGAAATACCCTCCCCGGCATAGGCGGCAATATGGGTGCTTTCTTGGGTGAAGTGATTACGACAGCAGCCTTGATATTGGTGATATTTGTATTTGTAGGCAGCCCTAAACTACGTAATTACACACCTTTTACTATGCCTTTTTTATACAGCTTTATGGTTTGGGCAGAGACCGCCTACTCTGGCTGTAGTACCAACCCAGCACGAAGCTTTGGCCCGGCGGTTATCAGCAATAATTATACCGGGTATTGGATTTTTTGGGCTGGCCCGCTAACGGGCGTAATTGTACTTACCGCCATATTTAAGATCTGTCGCCTGCACAAATACTACCATATTGAAGCAGCAAGAATGAGCCACCATGACGAGCCTACGAATGCGAGTTTGAAATCGGCATAAAATACATTAAGCCTGTAGCCAGTCATTTTTTGATGCCGGCTACAGGCTTAAGGATTTTGTAGAAATTACTGAGGTAAATCGCAGGTAAATGTAACCGGGCTACTGCTTGAGAATGTTACACCCGGGAATGTAACATTTGAGCCTTGCTGGTTTGCATACCCTGTTACTTCGTAATAAACAGGCCCGCTTGATGAAAACTGAACATCATAAGTACCGGCCGGAACTGAATAAGTACCAGAACTGTAACCCGGAGGTATGTTAAGTACAGTTTGCGGGTGCCCGAATTGCATAAATAAAACAGTAATGGGGAAAGAGTTACTGTTAAAGTAACTGCCATTAACTTGGTCGAAAACAAGCTTAGATTTTTTAGTCTTCAGATGTTTTGCATTAATACTTTTTACTGAATTAGAAGCAGAAGAAACATTGGTTTCGCCAACCAGGCAAAGCGCAGCAATGCCAGAGAGAATAAGGATTTTTTTCATGTTGATAATAGGTTTATATCAACTAAGTTAAGCACCTTAAACTATCATTAAAAGCAAATTTTAACTATTGCGAAATTTTCAACAATCAAATTAGGACATTAACTAAATTTCAGTATGGCAAACTTTTATTGCATTTTACAAAACAGATTTAGTTTACCTAATCAATCATTATTGCTTCATCCTCATCGTCCGTTAAGCTTAACTGGATATTATCGCTACCGGCAATACCTTCTATCGAGCCTTTGATATGAGCTGCGCTTAACAACACTTTCTCCAGTTGTTTTTCACGGCTTTTCCAGAGTTTTTCCATCGCTTCGCGTTCTTTGAGGATCGACATACGCATGCTCATAAAACCTTCGCGAATGGCTTTCCATTGTTCAGAGAACTCATTGCTGGTCAGGAAATCATACAACAAATGCATTTTATCACCTTTGTTATCATGCTTGCGCACCTCATCCGAAAGCTTGATCACAAAATCGCGCAGAATATAAGCCACAGCTTTAACCTCGTCGAAAGAGCAAATCCAAACGCCGTCCTTTTCACCAAAGCAATCCATACCTTTAGGGTAGCATTGGGTCACAATTACAGCCACTTCTGCACCTGTGCTACGCTTATCTTTTTTCAGTTTTTCTATCCAGTCGCCGCCAAAATCTTTGGTACGCTTGCTCTCGTAAATAATACGACCGCACTCTTGTCCAAATTGGTTACGCACGGTTTGGATACAATCGGCACCACGTACGCCCTTGCCCACCTCTCCTATCATATCAAACGGAAAATGGGTACGCAATAATTCTTCCAATACCAGTTCCTGCGCTTCGCCCTGTAATTGCATAGAGCCTTGTTCGGCTTTACGCTTCATTTCTTCGGCCAGCTTTTTTTGTTGCTCCAGCTGCATTTCCAGTTCTTTCATACGCAACTGGGTTTCGGTATCTTTTATAGTATGCTTATCCGCCTCTTGCTTGCGGATCTGCTCTACCAAATCATTACGCTGCTCCTGCAACTTGCGCTGCATTTCCAGCTGCATATCTTCTTCTTTTTGCTTCAGGGCTTGTTCCTTCTGCAAAAACTCGAGTTCTTTTAAACGGCTGGCTTTTAGTTTCTCTTCAGTATCCTTGGCGTTGCTTTGCAGCATCAGCATCTGGTTTTCAAAATCGGCGGCAATGGTACGGCGCAGGTTTTCTTCGAGGGTTAATTGCAATTGCTTTTTCTCGTCCAGTAAACGCTGGTCGAATTTCAATTGCTGCTCGTGCTGGCGGGCATTAAAGTCTTCCTCCTTTTTACGGTATTCGTCTTCTTTTTGCCGGGTATATTCCTGCATTTTAACACGAAGCTGCTTTCTATACTCCTCGGTCATCACTTCCTCAATCGGAAATGGATGACCACAACTCGGACACTTTACTTCTGTTGCCATGATTTAAAATAAGCTTTTGGATACTGATATTTTACAGGTTTAAAGATAGCGGTTTTGTTAATATTTTTAGCAATTTTCATTTTGAGGTGTGTTGAATGGCTGTCAAAATAACCAATGAAAAACCTCAACTTGTGGTAATTTCATTGATACGTAAAGCTTTAAAAACCGGCCAACCGCCTTCAATAAAATAATTAGTTTCGGGGACTGGGTTCTGATTTTTATTTTAGGGGTTTAAAATCTTTCACGGCCTCAATCGTCATTACCAATAAAGTAATACCACATGCAAACAAGTACCCCTAAGCCAGCCGCCAAACCACCCGGTGTTTTTAGTATCCTGAAACCTTATATGGGCCTGGTTGTGCTGCTCCTGCTTTTTGCCTTGCTAAGTAATGGCATTAACCTTTGGCTGCCTAAAATTATTGCCGGAGGTATTGATGATTATACGAAGAAAGTATTTGTATTCGACACGCTGATCAAAAAGTTTTCGCTGGCCGTATTGCTCATCTTCATTTTCGGCTATCTGCAAACGGTGATCCAAACCTATGCCTCTGAACGAGTGGCACGAGATTTAAGACAGCGCTTATCCGACAAAATATCACGCCAAAGCCACGCTTTTATTGAGCAGGTTAACCCATCAAAACTGCTAACTAACTTAACTGCGGATGTAGATTCGATCAAGCTCTTCGTATCGCAGGCACTGGTATCTTTGGTATCGTCTTTCTTTATTATTATAGGCGGTAGCATCCTGCTGCTTACTATCAACTGGAAGTTAGGGCTGGCGGTAATTGCCATTATCCCTATCATAGGTGGTACATTTTTTTATGTTTTGAAGAATGTGCGCGCCCTGTTTATCAAGAGCCGCGGCGTTATCGACCAGCTAAACAAGGTAATTAACGAAAGTATTTTAGGTGCGGCACTCATCCGCGTAATCAACTCCCAACAACTAGAATATCATAAGTTTTTAGAGGCCAATACCGAAGCTAAAAGTTACGGGCTGCGTATTTTGGGCTTTTTCGCCGGGCTGATCCCTATTGTAACCTTTACTGCTAACATGGCGGCTTTAACCATTTTGGTAATGGGTGGGCACTTTGTAATTACCGGCAGCATGACGCTGGGTAGCTTTGCCGCCTTTAACAGTTATTTATCGCTCATTATCTTCCCAATTTTTGTGATTGGGTTTATGAGCAATATTATTGCCCAGGCTACCGCATCCTTCCAACGTATTAATGTGGTGTTAAACGCACCAGATGTAGCAGAGGGTGGAACATTAAAAGAAACCCTGCGTGGCGATGTGGAACTACAAAATGTATCGGTTAGTTACGGACAAAAACCGGCACTAAAAGATATATCACTAAAAGTATCGGCAGGATCAAAAATTGCCATTATAGGTCCAACCGCTGCAGGTAAAACACAGTTACTTTATTTATTAACCGGGTTAATTAATCCAGGTTCCGGTTCGATATTATTTGATGGGCAACCGATCAATTCTTACGATAGTGAGAACTTCCACAGCCAGGTTGGCTTTGTATTTCAGGATAGTATCATTTTCAACATGAGTATTCGGGAAAATATTGCTTTTAATGATAAGGTGACGGATGAATCGCTGGAAAAAGCCATTGATACGGCCGAACTGCGCGATTTTATCAATAACCTGCCGGATGGGTTGAGCACCATCGTATCTGAACGGGGCTCGAGCCTTTCAGGCGGGCAAAAGCAGCGCATTATGCTGGCACGTGCCTTAGCCGTTAATCCTAAAGTTTTATTACTGGACGATTTTACTGCCCGGGTTGATAACAATACCGAGAAAAAGATCCTCACCAATATCCAGAAAAACTACCCGGGTCTAACGCTGATCTCTGTTACCCAGAAGATAGCCTCGGTTGAACATTACGACCAGATCATCCTGCTGATGCAGGGCGAAATTGTAGCCAGCGGCCTGCATGATGAGCTGATGAAAACCAGTACAGATTACGTGCAGATCTTTAACTCGCAACAAAGTACCAGCAATTACGAAACCGGCGTTACCCACTAATTTACTGCTCAACACAAAATGAATTACGATTTAAACAAACTCAGCAAAGAGCAGCAAAAAACATCAACGTTTGCCGGGCTTAAAAAGCTGTTTCAACTTATAGCGCACGAGAAGCGCACCTTACTGATTGCACTTGGAGCCATATTAACCAACTCTACGCTCAACCTACTGGGCCCACTTATTATTGGGCATACCATTGATAAATATGTACAACATAAAGATTATACCGGGGTATTGCACAATGCCGCCATCCTGCTTTGTATGTACGTTGTAGCCTTGTTTACCAGTTATAAGCAAACCACATTGATGGGTGGCGTGGGCCAGCGTATGCTGTTTACACTCCGCAATTCTATCTTCAATAAGCTACAGCAATTGCCGGTAGGTTTCTTTAACCAGAACAAGGCAGGCGACCTGATTTCACGTGTAAACAACGATACCGATAAACTCAACCAGTTTTTCTCGCAATCACTGATGCAGTTTATCGGCAATATCTCTACCATGATTGGTGCGGGAATATTTTTGCTGTTGATCAATATTAAATTGGGTGCAGCAGCCCTATGCCCTGCCCTGGTGATCCTTTTCCTAACGCTGATCCTATCACCATGGATTAAACGCACCAATGCCCTCAACTTAAAAAGCGTGGGTGGCATGAGTGCCGAGATACAGGAAAGCCTCAATAACTTTAAGGTGATCATTGCCTTTAATCGCCGCGATTATTTCCGCAAGCGTTTTGATATAGCTAACCGCGAAAATTACAGAACCGCCATTGGCGCAGGGTTAGCCAATAACGTGTTTGTGCCTGTATATGGCTTGTTTGCCAGTATTGCGCAATTAATTGTGCTGTCGTTTGGTATTTACCTGATCTCGATCGGCGAGTTTTCTATCGGTTTACTGGTGAGTTATTTATCGTACGCCACCAACTTTTATAACCCACTGCGCCAGTTAGCAGCCCTGTGGACTAACTTCCAGGTAGCGATGGCAGGTTGGGACAGGATTTCGCAGATCTTATCCCTCGAAACTGATTTGCCTTTAATTGCTGAGGGCATCACAGAACCATCTGCCACATTATTGGAATTTAGGAATGTACACTTTGGTTATGACGAAAGCCGGGAGATCTTGCACAATATCAGCTTTAAGCTGGAGCAGGGTAAAACTTACGCATTGGTTGGCCCTACAGGTGGTGGTAAAACAACCACGGCATCGTTAATTGCCCGTTTGTACGATCCGTCAAAAGGCTTGGTATTGCTGGATGGCAAAGACATTCGCACTTATACTTCTGAAGAACGCAGCCAAAAGATCGGCTTTATTTTGCAGGAGCCTTTCTTGTTCACCGGTACCGTAAAAGACAATATTTTGTATGGCAACGACTTGTATAAAGACTATACCAACGAACAACTGGAAACGGTAATTAAAGATGCCAACCTCGGCAACCTGCTGGCTATATTTGAAAGCGGTCTCGAAACCCCGATCATTTCTGGTGGTGATAGCATCAGCCTGGGTCAGAAACAATTGATTGCCTTTATGCGTGCCGTATTGCGCAACCCGCAGATATTGATTTTGGATGAAGCAACGGCTAACATAGATACCATTACAGAAAAGCTATTGAGCGACATCCTGAATAACCTGCCCGCCACAACAACCCGCGTAATCATAGCCCACCGCTTGAACACCATTGAAAATGCGGATGAAATTTACTTTGTGAACTCGGGCGAGGTAATTAGGGCAGGATCCTTAAATGATGCGATGGATATGCTGTTGCAGGGGAAGAGGGCGAGTTGAATATTGACCTTATATGCTGGCGCAAGTTTAGCGCAGCGTAACTTGTGACGAATCTTGTGGAAGCTTTCAGCTTCCGATAAGGTGAAACCTTATCACTGTTTTACCATCCCGATGATAATCGGGACGGTAGCCAAGCGAGTTAATTATTTAATTAAAAACCAATGACGATTTGTAAGGATTATTATAATCATAAACGACCCTTACTTTAAAAGGCAGTTTTGACCGGTAAATTAAATTCAAGACCGGCCCGTCTATCAATGAATAATACAATACTTGCTTTTGGTTGTAAACCACATCTTTCACGGTATAGGTATAATAAACAGTGACACCGTTGGTTTTATATACATTCCCCTGCGATTTCGTTTGTACAAAATCTGTACTGGAGCTTCTATTGGTAACCAAGGCTGTTGTTATAACATTTTTACCCCGCTGCTGCAACAATAAGGCATAATGCCCCCTGTTAAACAGAAAGAAAAAAAGCAGGAAGACACCGATCAGAAAAATAGAAGTTTTGAGAATGGTTGCCCAATCATAATACTTAGTGTCTTGCCACTTAATCATAAGCGAATATAAGTTTTCGGCTATATAAGCGCAAGTACACGATTTTCGCTATCGCAAACCTACTTAGCTTTATCATCAGGCAAGTTTTCCTGCATCAACTTAATCTCCGTCTTTTCTTTTGAAATATCCTGACGGATAAGCCCAAACAAACTCATATAAACGTTGGCTATCCAAACCAGCGCAAACCCGGCAATAACGTAGCCGCGCCAGTCAACCATCAATAGCTTATAACCCGTAAGTATCAGAAACAGAACGGTAACATAATGGCTGAAACAATATTCGCAGGTAAAGAGGTAGAAGAACTTCCTTTCCGGCAAACTCTTCCCTGTTTTGCATCTTCGCACGCAATATTCTCTCGGCTCCCTGAATACCTCCTCGTGCGTAACTGTCCAGGCCACGCAGGCAATTGGCAGCGCCAGGAGAAAAAGCCATATAATTTGCAGGTAGATCGTCATTCTTACTTTTTAAATGAGTGTTACATCATCTAAACGCAGAAATGGGCTTTGTGTTCGAGATGGGCTTAATTGTCCGCTGTCGCAAGTTTAGCGCTGCGTAACTTGTGACTGTACATTGGGAAGCTTTCATCTTCCTATAAGGTGAACCTTATCAAAGATTTACCACAAGTTACGCTGCACTAAACTTGCGGCAGCAATGTGAATGTTATTATTATCAAATCCGAAATCGAACATCCGAATTCCGAAATCAATCACCCCACAAACACATTCAAAACCAACACCCCAACCAATCCTATCACAGCAACCAAAGTTTCCATCATGGTCCATGAACGGAGGGTGTCTTTAATGCTGAGGTTGAAGTATTCTTTGTAGAGCCAGAATCCTGAGTCGTTTACGTGCGAGAGTACCAGGCTGCCTGCACCGATAGATAATACCATTAAGTTAGGGTTGATATGGTACTTGGAGATCATCGGCGCAACAATAGCCGCAGCAGTTAACCCGGCTACCGTACTCGAGCCTAAGCTGATGCGGATAATGGCCGCAATCAACCAGCCCATAATCAATGGTGGGATATTAAGGGTTTGGATCTGGTCGGCAATAATACTGCTTACGCCGCTGTCGATCAAGACCTGTTTAAAGGCTCCCGAGGCTGCGATGATAAGCAGGATAACTGCAATATCTTTTAGTGCATCAACATACACATCGCTCAGGGCACTCATTTTTTTGCCCCTGGCGATACCCAGCGAAAACGTGCCGAAGATCAAAGCAATCAGCATTACAATGGCGGGATCGCCAACGAAAGCTACCAGTTTATTGGTGAATTCATCTTTTATGTTTAAATGCGGATAAGCAGCCGCCAGCATCAGTAATATTACGGGCAGTAATGCCGTAAAAAAGCTATTGAAAGCGTTGGGCATTTCGGCGGTAGATAACTCGGCGGCACGGAAGGTGGCTAATGGTTCTGATTTGATGTTCTTCAAAGTCCGTGCATAAAGCGGACCAGCCAGTATGATAGTCGGTATAGCGATGATGATACCATAAACCAGCGTCATCCCCATATCGGCATGGAACAGTTTTACCAACGCAGTTGGCGACGGATGCGGCGGCAAAAAGCCATGCGTAACCGACAAGGCTGCCAGCATAGGCAAGCCGATATACACTGCATTGATCTTATATTTATAGGAAATAGAAAATATCAGGGGAACAACCAGCACAAAGCCTATCCCATAAAACAATGGGATACCCACTATAAAACCAGCAAGTACCAATGCCCATTGAATGTTTTTTTCGCCGCCGGTTTTAACCAGTACATCGGCAATTTTTTGGGCGGCTCCGCTGGTTGCAATCAGCTTGCCCAGCATAGCACCGAGGCAAATGATAATAAGCAGCGAACCCATAGTATCGCCCATTCCTTTTTGTACCGATGCGCTCACCTTATCCAGCGGGATACCCAGGGCCAGACCGGCAATTACGGATACCAGCAATAAGGCCAGGAAAGGGTTAACTTTAGCCCAGCTCACTAAAAGCACAAGCAGTACAATGCAGATCAGGATGGTCAGTAAGGCCATTGAGGATAATAAAAGGTTAAAATGGTATCATAGGCAGCGTTTCTCATCTGCGCATTAGCTAAAGTAGCAAAATCCTTGTAATTAGTGTTGTTGTAACACCTTAGTTTCAATGATGATTTTGTATTATTGGCGAAATCAATGCAAGCCAATATGCAACCTGAAATTGTTTCTTTACGCACATTTATCGGCTCTAAGGACTTCGCCGTTTCTAAAGCATTTTATGCCGAATTAGGTTTTCAGGAGTTCCCGCTTTCTGATAACTTGTCGCTGCTCCGGTTCAATGAATTGGGTTTCTACTTGCAGGATGCTTATGTGGAAGATTGGCTCAACAACACCATGCTTTTCATCGAGGTTAAAAATGTAGAGGCTTGCTTTGAATGGCTCACACAATTGCAGCTCCCTCAAAAATATCCGGGCGCAAAATTACACCCAATAAAAAGAAACGATTGGGGTGATGAGTGTTTCGTGATCGACCCGGCCGGTGCATTATTGCACTTCGGACAGTTTCATAAATAGGTTGTTACAGGCAGACACCTTACGATAATCAAGGTAGCAAATTACTTGTAAAATTACCAGGTGCCACCCGCCCCGCCACCACCGGTATCACCACCGCCATAACTTCCCGAATCTGACGATGAACTACTCCCGCTATCAGATGATGAACTACTGTTCGATTGGGACAGGGTTGCAATTACTACCATTTTAATTAGCTCTTCATAATCGCATTGCTCGCAATGACGTACTTTTTTGCCCTCGCCCTCTTTAGTGTGGGTTGGGTGTACCAGCACTTCTGTTTCGGCCTTTTTTAATGTTTTAAAGCCGCATTGCGGGCAAACATCGTGACTGCCAAATGAAGAACCTTGATTCTGTATTACCTTAAACTCTTTATCGTTGCTGGCAGATACCCATATATCATAACAATACACGTCCAGTTTTTCTTCGGTTCTTTGTCCCGGGCTAAGGTATGGCTTACCTTCCCTATTAACGTCGCGATCAACCCTTATCATTGATTTACCAGCTGCATCAGCAATCGCAGTAAAGCGTTTTGCACTATTACGAAGCCTGATATACTCAATCAGCAATACTATAATTACAGGGGGAGAAAATACAATACACCACCAGGTTGCCTTCAGGTAACTTTTTTCGGCTTCATTAAAATTAAAATCGTCCTGGTGTTGCCTGCGGATAATGCCTAAATTACCGAGATACTTTGTTAGTATAATTAAAGCGCTAACATCATATACCAGCCAAGGCACATTCTGTACAGGAAGTGCCTTAAACCAGGCAAATTTATTAAGCCCCGAAATGATGACAATCGCAATTATCCCTAAAAAAAGAATTACACCTATAACCGTCGCTATAATATCGTATGCTGATAATTTTTTAGCCTGCTTTATTTTATGAGTAATGGCTTTGCGCTTATTGATGACACGCAGCACCCAAATTAGTATGATGATTAACAGGCCGGATATGGCCGCAGGTAATTGCCATGCTATCTTTTGCTTACTTTTTGCCAGTAAATCTGCCAGTTCTTTATGATTGGCCGGCTGATTAAGGTAGTTTGAAATAGTGGTTATGGCATTAACAACACCTTCGCCGTAATTGCCTTGCTTAAAGGCAGGTACCATTTGGTGTTCGCCAATCAATTTCAAATCGGCATCAGGCAAAAGCCCTTCCAGGCCGTAGCCTGTTATAAAACGGTAGGCCTTGCGGTCGGTAGCAACCAATAATAGTAAACCGTTATTGGCTTTCTTTCTACCTATTCCCCATAATTTAAACAGGTTTACAGCGAAGTTAAAATCGTCCTGATCGGTGTTAAAATTATGTATAACCACAACGGCAGTTTCAACACCCTGCTTTTGTTCCAGCTGCGTAAGCAACCGGTTAAGCGAATCGGTCTCGGGTTCACTAAGTATACCATCTGGGTTACTTACTGAGCCCGTTCTGTCAACTTTAGGATTGGGGATGTCATTTACTGTTTTATAGACGGTTTGTGCCCCTCCGTCATAAGCAAATAAACATAAGAGCACAATAAATGATAAGCGGATAAGCAGTTTGTTGATTATCATAAGGTGTTATAATAAATCCACAACACATTTATCTGCTTACAGTTTGGCAGAAAAAAAGCAATTTATTGCTTCACCGCCGTTACGCGCGAACCATCTTTATCCAGCGTTTCGAAAGTGATCTGTTTATCGCTAAGCGAAGAAACATAGAATGGAAAATCCCTGCTTTTACCATTGGGCAGTAACTCATGCACATTGAGGTTTTTGCCCGAGATTTTATAAGTGCCGTGCGATAAAAGCTTACCTCCCCAAAAGATATTGAGGTTACCATCAGGTTTAATTTCGATATAGGGCTTGTTCTCTTCCAGGTCGGCAGTGGTTACGGTATCGGGCGGGCTGCTGTTGGGTACGCCTACTTTAACATACTTCCATTTACCGTATAATTGTTGTGTATTCAAGCCGCCTGTACATGCGGTGGCGAATAAAATAATTGTAGCAGTAATAGTAAGCAGTGCCTTTTTCATGGTTGTGAAAATAGGAAAATATAGTTTAATCCTAAAAAACCGGATTACTCATCGCAAGCATCCGGTTTTAGTAAAGGTGCATATTGTTACTTTAGTTTCTCAACCAATACACTAAAATCAACCCCGGCTACTGGCGTATGCTTCCATGCATTATTTTCATAATTCCAGGTACCTCCGTTAAACAAACCGATGTGAAAAGATGGCTCTGTAACCTGCTGGGTATTTAACCATTCGATTGATACTAGGATGTTGCCATTTACCTCAATATCATAGGGCGACAGATCTACAATAACACGGCTATTTCCTTTAGGTATACCGCCTGTAATAATTTGTTTAACCAGGTTATCATCGGGCAGTGTTCCGTTAAAGCCATATACATTTACTTTAAACTTCAGGGTATCGTTACTGTGGTTTTCTACCCCGAAGTTTAATTTCAACAGCTTAACCATTTTCTTGCCGGCATTCATTTTAATGCCTACCTGCTGCCCTTTTATTACCGCAAATGTGCTATTGCTTGAACCCGTACGAGGTGTATTGCCAATAGTTGTAGTATGTTGTGCATGCACAGAAAAAACGGTAAGTAAGATGAGAGCAGTAAGCATCATCTTTATTTTTAAGGTTGATAATTTGTTGATCATAACAAGGCTAAAGTTTAATATAATACAGGCAAGATGCTTAATCTGCCACATTGGTTGCATCAAACTTAAATTCCTATCCGAGTTGCAATAAATATTCCTGAACGTTAATGTGTTAATAAATTTGTTAATAATTATTTCGTATAAAGCAAAACATAAACAAACGCGATAACGTATTAATCATTGTTTACAGCCGTTCATCTACCTATATGCAATCGTTGCTCCACCATAGAATGCAGGAAGAACAACTGATTTCGAAGATCAGAAACCAGGAGGCTTCTCTGCGCAAGAAAAGGGAGTACCATGAAACTGCCGCTGTTCTGGATAATATCAAGCAGCTGCAAATGGATTTGGCCGCAAAGCAATTGGAGATTGAACGTATACTAAACGCCGAATTGAAAAAGTTAGTAGACGCATTGAAAAACAGATCATAGTTTAATTGAATAAGAAATGACACAGTTAAAGAAGGATAAAGCGAAACTGGACAGTATTAAAAAAGCTGTTGAGTATTTATTAGATCAAAAAAACAATCTGCAAGTCGGCAAAAACAAAATAATGCGCACCCTGGCCATATTACAGGAAGAAGAACGCAAAACCGAACAAAGCCTTAATATGCACAGGCGTGCTACCAGTTAATTAAACCGGTAGCTCATATAAATAATACGGGCATTGGTAGCCTGCCTTTACCAGTATCGGTTTGGCCACATTATATACCTTAATACTTCCGTTAATATCCCCTTCTAAAGTACCTGCGTGCGCATGGCCGTGGAAACAGGCAGTTACCCCCTTACGGATCAGAGGCTCTACCAAACGCGAGGACCCCAGGAACGGATAAATAGCTTCAGGCTCTCCTACCACCGTTGCCTTAATTGGCGCGTAATGCAAAACTGCAATTTTATGCTCTACAAATGGATCTGCCTCCAGTTTACTAAGGGCACGTTCCAGGTGCAGGGCTTCGTCAACAGCTTCCTGTACAAAGGCTTTCATGGCATTTTCGCCAAACATGGTAAGCATGTGGTTATCAAAACCTCCTCCAAAACCTTTTATACCGGCAAAGCCAACATTACCAATGGTAATAGCTTCTCCATCCAGCACATGTACATTTTGGCTTTGGATAGTTTGGCGAATCAATTTTTGCCTGCCCTTTTCGTAATCGTGATTGCCCAGTACGCAAACAACGGGTATGGTGCAAGCACGCAGCTCTTCGGCTAATATGGTGGCTTCATCTTCATCGCCGGTATCGGTTAAATCGCCGCAAATCAGTAATACATCTGCTTTTGTTGATACTTCTTTAAAATAATCAGTCCATTTGCCTTTATCGATTTCGCGTACGTGAATATCGGCAACAGCAGCTATGCGGGTTACTTTGGTATCTTCCATAAAAAATTAAACAGTAATTATTGTGTACGATTTATAATCCCACTCCTTAATATCAACCGCGTATTGGGTTTGGTCAATCATCGGTCCACGGCAAACGCGCACCACGGGTTCGGGTAAATCATATTGTTCATTCGCTTTTCGCATCAGTTCGTCAAAAATCCACTTAGGGATAATTTCCCGGTATTCAGACGGGTATACAAACTGAAACTGCAGGATCTGCGCCAGCAACAAATGCCAGTGCTGCTCAACCCGGTTAAACAGGCGTTGCCAGTCGAAATCTTTCCCGGCTTTCAACAGTATGTGGTTCATATCTGCACCATCATACCGCTCGCGGTTCTGCACATAAATTTTGCACCAGAATAGTTCTTCGCCCGGGATGATCTTTACATCACAGTCAAAAAAATGGGCATTAGTGGCATGGTCAAACCAACTGTCATCAACCTTGCAGATATTATTAACGGTATCAAATATCACATCGATAAAATAATCGCCTTTAAAAATTTTGGCCAGCCAACGCACATCTGTGTATTCAACTGTATACCCTTTATCGGCAAAAAACTTCAAAATTTTGGTACAGTCGGCATAGCGGCAGTACACATCCAGGTCTTTGGTATCCCGAAACAGGCCGGTGTAATGAAACACAGCAAAAGCGCCGCCCAGCATATAATCTATGCCGCTTTCTGTAAGCGTTGTAAGGGCTTCTGCATAAAAGGCATGCGCTTGCTTATCGTCGTTAATGGTCATATTTCGGTTTATCAGTATTAACAGTTTGGTCTGTTAACTTATTGATAGAACCAAAACTTATGTGTTTGTGTTTGCCGATAGCTTATAAAACAAAAAGCGTGTGCGGCTGTCTCTCTCGGATAAGATAACGAGATAAGGCACATGGAGAATAATTATGAACCGATAGAAAATTACGGGGTAATAGGCAACCTCAACACCGTTGCGCTGGTATCAAACCGGGGTTCTATCGATTATATGTGCCTGCCCCAGTATGATTCGCCCACCGTTTTCGGTGCATTGTTGGATGCTGATAAAGGCGGCTATTTCTGTATCCGCCCACAATTAAGCAATCCGCGCAGCAAACAACTCTATCTTACCGATTCGGCCATTCTGGTAACCCGTTTTTTCTCTGAGGATGGCATTGCCGAGCTCACCGATTTTATGGCGATTGATAAAGAGCATAAGCGCATTACCCTGGTGCGTAAACTCAAAACCATTCGCGGAAAAATTAAATATACCATACAATGCCACCCGCGTTTTGATTATGCAAGGATTGAACACAAGGCTGAACAAGCCGAAAATAACCGCGTTGATTTTACAAGTGACGACGGACAAAAGCTCCACCTCTTTTCTGAAATTCCACTAACGATTAAGGATAACGACATCGACCATGACTTCGAGCTGAATCAGGACGAGATGTTATGTTTTGTGATGCAGGATAATATTGAGAACAGCAGTTTTCTGCACGAGCTGCACCCCTACTGTATTACCTGTTACGGGCAGACTTATGATTACTGGAAAGCCTGGATTAACCAGTGCAATTTTACCGGCCGTTGGATTGAGATTGTGCGGCGCTCTTGCATCACCCTAAAATTACTTACTTCTTTAAGGCATGGTTCGGTAATGGCTGCAGCAACTTTTGGCCTGCCCGAAACCATTGGCGGCAAACGCAACTGGGATTACCGCTACACCTGGATCCGTGATACGGCCTTTACCATGTTTGCCTTTTTGCGCTTAGGTTTTATGGACGATGCTGCCGCCTTTATGCACTGGGTACTGGAAAACTGCATCCCGAAAGACATGTTTGTGATGTACACCATGGAGGGCAAACGGTCACCCAATGAAACGGAGCTGAAGCACCTGTCGGGCTACCGCAACTCTAAACCGGTACTCATCGGCAATGATGCCATCAATCAAACACAACTGGATATTTATGGCGAATTGATGGATACCATTTACCTGTACAACAAATACGGCGGCGAAATTACCTACGAATTTTGGCAGATGCTGGTTACCCAGGTAGAATTTGTATGCACCCATTGGCACGAACCAGACCATGGTATGTGGGAAATTCGCGGTGTGAAGCGCGAGTTTCTGCACTCGAGACTAATGTGCTGGGTAGCTATCGACAGGGCTATTAAGATAGGTAACAGCCGCTCGTTCCCATTTCCGCATGAGCGGTGGATTGCTATAAGGGACGAGATCTTCGAAGACATCTATAACAACTTCTGGAACGAGGAAAAAGAGGCTTTTGTACAATACAAAGGATCGGACGAGTTGGATGCTTCTGTTCTGTTGATGCCGATGCTGCGGTTTATTAGTCCGCACGAACCCCGTTGGTTGAAAACCCTTGCCGCTGTAGAACGCGACCTGAAACTCGACGTGCTGATATACCGCTACCGCAACACCGAACTCAATGTAGATGGCCTGGGCAGCGAAGAAGGCACCTTTACCATGTGCTCTTTCTGGTATGCCGAATGCCTGGCCAAAAGCGGCGAAATGGATAAGGCTAACGAAGTATTTGCGAAGATACTGGGCTATGCCAACCCGCTGAGGTTATTTTCAGAACAGTTAAGCAAAAGCGGTGAACAAACAGGTAATTTCCCACAGGCTTTTACCCATTTGGCACTCATAAGCGCAGCGATAGAAATAAATCGCCTGAGCGAAAAAAAGAAACCGGAAGTAGTTTAAATATTTGATTTACTGCGTGCTAAACTATTACATTAGTAGCGGTGAAGAAACTAATTTTAATATACTGTTTGCTTGTTTTTCCGCTTTTTGCCATTGCGCAAACAGGGTTAGATTGCCAGCACCCTATAAGCCTCACAACCCTGTCAGACTATTGCTCTGCCAATGCACAATACAATAATAGCGACCCTCAACAGGCCGGCATTACCTGGTTTCAGTTTACTGCGTTTTATGGTTTGGTTAACGTTGTTATCAGCGGCGCCAATACAGGAGGTGGTACTTTAACATCGCCCAACGCTAAAATTTATACCGACTGTACTTCGGCAGCGCTTGCTTCAACCAACAGCACAACAGGTGGTGTTGCCACCTTGCATGCCGAAAATTTAACAAGCGGTGGCACCTATTATATTGCCGTTACCGGGCAAAACAACGGCACTTTTAAACTTTGCATTAATAACTACCTCGCCCCTTCTACAGATGGTAAAGACTGTGAAACCGCCAATTTTTTATATAATACCAATAACATTGGGATATCGCAATTTTATGGTGCAGGCTTAAAAAATACGGAAAGTGCGGGCACCTGCCTGGGCGGCGAATCAAACTCTACCTGGTATAAATGGAAAGCGGCCAATAACGGCACACTGGTTTTTACAATAACACCCGATAAGACAAGCGATGATGTTGACTTTGTACTGTATGACCTGGGCACAACCGGTGATTGCGCTAACGTTATGGCCGACAGTGCAATTAGATGCGCAGCCGGGCATGGTATATGTGCTATTGGCCCCAATTACTCACAAACAGGTCTCGATTTCCATTCGATAGATTTATATGAAGCCACTGGCTGCGACGGCACACAGGATGGTAAGCTTAAATATGTTAATATGATTGCGGGTAATAATTATGCCTTGCTGATCAACAATTTTACGAGCAGCGGTGGCATGACACTTAAGTTTACCGATCAAAATAACGTGGCTGGCACGGGTACATTTGGCGCACCCACTGTTACTATTAATGTAGTGCCGCCAACATGCGCATCAAATAAAACTTATGTTTTCAACAACTTTCAGACCAAAGACCACGCCTTTACCTGGGATTTTGGGCCTAATGCCAATATTATTAATGTAGATGCCGACTTTAATTTTACTGTACAATTTACCACGCCCGGCAACCATAATATTGCACTTACCGTTTATAACAGCATAGGCGCACCCTCATCAAATACCATATCGATAAATGTGCCCGATGTGCTTACACCTGCCCAACCGGTTATTAATGCTAATAAAACCATTTATTGCCCGGGCGATGTTATAATATTATCAACCACCCCTGTAGCCGGCCTAACTTACCAGTGGACCGGCCCCGGCGGTTTTATGGCAACCGGGCCAAGTATACAGGTACCCATTACTTCAACCTATACAAACGGCGCTTACATTGTAAACGCGGTTGATGGCACCTGTTTAAGTGCGCCCGGCACCTATTTACCGGTTATAAGTACCAACCCGGTTGCAGCCTTTACGGCTACCCCGGTTTTCCCTGCCGAATTACTAGTACCGGCCACAGCAACTTTCACCAACCTGTCAACCAATGCCGATACCTATCTTTGGGAGTTTGGCGACGGCAGCACCTCCACAGGTTTTAGCCCGCAGCACATTTATACCGTTGGCGGCACTTACCATGTAAAACTTACAGCAACTAACAGCACAAACGGTTGCGCCATCTCTGTTACCGAAGGCGATTATGTGATTAAGTATGGCAACGTTATTTTTATCCCCAATGCCTTTACGCCAAATAATGATGGGGTTAACGATAAGTTTGCGCCCAGCATCACCAACATTAAAGTTTACCATATCCAGATCTTTAACCGCAACGGCAACGTGGTATTTGACTCGCGCGACCCAATGCAACCCTGGGATGGCAATTACGGCACACAGCAAGTTCCTGTTGGCATCTATTACTACGTTATTGATGCTATAGGATTGGATAATAATACCATTAAACAAGCAGGGTATATTACATTACTCCGGTAAATTACCGATACGTTTTAAGGACTTAAAATGGAACGTTCCACTCTAAAAGTAGCAACTACAAACGTCATTGCGAGGTACGAAGCAATCGCGAACAATACAGAGCCACTCTGTAAGTCGGATGCTTCGACGGAGCTCAGCATGACAAACGCTTCGTTCCCCGCAATTACGGTATGATGGTTCTGTCTTTTGTCTTTCTTCCTTAATCCTTTATCCCTTCCCTACGCTGCTGTCACCGCCCCGGTAATCAAATTAACTTTATAATTAGTACCATTAAGCGTTAACTGGGCATAGTTGGTATTATTGAATGTAAGTGTACCGGTATAGCTATAGTTACCACTGGCTGTAGTGCTGGTGCTGTTTGTACCTGTAATGGTAAAGGTGGCTGTCCCTCCTACAATGCCCCGATAGGGTTTACTTACTAAGAGTTTATTAAGTACAATATCTGTACTGCTGGTTGTAGTGTTTTTAGCACCCGTATTGTATTGGTAATTACCCGTACGCTTGTACTCACCATCAACAGTATAATTGGTGGCAGCCGCCAGTATACCGCCAATATTAAAAGTAGAACTACCCGAATTTGACGAAGTTAAACTGGCATTGCTGAAAGTACCGGTGTAGGTAGCAACGTTTAAAGCGCTATCAGCCTGGTTGCTGCTATTACACAGTACAGTTAAATTACTTTTAGTAACGTAGTTGTAGGTTGTGCTTGCCCCGGCGGCACTTTGCTTGCTCGTACTGTCTGATTTAATGGTGCCGCAGGCCGAGTGTGCGCTCACCATCGATTGGGCATCGAGGGTAACATCGGCCACCAGGTTTACAATACCATTGGCATCTTTAGCAAGCGACGACCCCATGATAGTTGCTGCATTGCCGCCCGTCGATTGCATCGGGTCAACATCTGGTCGTCTGTAATCGTGGTCGTACTTGTTGCAGGCGCTCACCGCCGCGAGTAGAATTACTCCTGATAAAAGTCTTATATTTTTCATGATAATAGGGGTTATATTTTGCTATGACTGCGAAGGTTTGAGCAGGTTTAATTGAAAAGAAAAATTTTAACACTTTTTTGAGATGCTAATCTGATAAGCCTTAAAACTGTTATTCAGCCTTTTGTATACACCTTGCTTCACTAAATCTTCATTAAATTAATTATGGCCTAATACTTGCATGTGTCAACTTGTAATAAGAAACAACAACTATGAAAAAAATATTTTTTTGCTTTAGCTTAATATTTAGTGTACTGGCATTTAGTAATCCCAGCCAGGCACAGCATCATAAACTAAGCGACCAGGGTCGCGGGGCTATTATAGGCGGTGCCGGTGGCGCAGTTGCAGGTGGCTTAATTGGCCACGGCGTAGGTGGCGCCCTTGTTGGCGGTGCTATAGGCGCAGGCGGCGGTTATATTATTGGTAATGAGCACCGTAAAAATGTAGAAAGAAAACACCGTGCTAACTGGAGAGCCCATCACACCCTTGTACGCAGGGCTAAATACCGTTATCATAACTAATTTATTTTGCAGTATTTATAAGCCCCGGCCAATGGCCGGGGCTTTGTTTTTTTAAGTTCTTCTGAGTCGACTAAGATGTATCTCTGATGCCGTGTTCAAACTCCCGCAGAAAGAAACTAATAAATTTCACACTCAAACAAAAAACACCGTTTCCTTACAACTTTCTACTCCAAATTGGCGTTAAAATTCAGTGTAATATTTTTTGACATTTGGCTGACTTTTTGCAATAAGTTGCTAAATTACAATTCCAATTAACGCTTAAATGAAGATACTCGTATCGTGGCTTTTACTTGTGCTGCTTCCGGGCTTGCTGTTTGCACAAAGCAGCAACTCGTTTGGCTCGGCGCAAAAAGAAGTTGATACGGTTGGGCAAAAGGATCTTATCGGTCTCTTTAAAAATGTCTTCAAGATAAATACTGCCCCAAGTACCAGCATGGAGGATGCGCCAAGAAAATCTATCTATTTTTCTATTCTTCCTATATCATCGGCAGTACCGGGTGGCGGCCGTGCATTAATTACCTCTACTACAGCAGGTTTTTATGTTGGCGATAGAGAAACCACCAATATATCGAACGTAACGTTTACGCCCTATTTTAACTTTACAGGCCGCTTTGGCTTACCGTTGCGTTCTAACATCTGGCTTAATAATAACAACTGGTTTATACAGGGCGATACACGGTTCCTGATATACCCGCAAGATACCTGGGGCCTTGGTGGCGCAACCCGGCAAAACAACAAAATAAGTGTCGACTATAAGTACATCAGGTTTTACCAAAGTGCCCTTAAACGTATTACATCGTACTTTTTTGCAGGTATTGGTTATGCGATGGATTACCATGTTGATGTTGATGCCCAGCACGAAAACGTACAAAACCTGCAACAATTTACCGGCTATCAATACGGCACCAGTAATGCCAATTCGTTTTCATCGGGCGTAACATTTAATTTACTGTACGATACCCGCAATAACTCGCTAAATCCCCTACCAGGCTGCTACTCAAACCTGGTTTATCGTTATAACACACCGATGCTGGGTAGTAATGCCGCCTGGCAATCGCTGTATGTTGATGTGCGTAAGTACATTCACTTTACCCAAACCCGCCAGCAAAATATGCTGGCCTTGTGGACTTATTACTGGACAACTCTCGACAAAGGTGTACCATATCTTGATCTGCCAAGTATCGGGTGGGATTTTTATAACCGATCTGGCCGGGGAATTCAGCAAAATCGTTACCGTGGGCAAAGCCTTGCTTATATGGAAGCTGAGTACCGACGGGATATTTTACCAAGCGGGTTACTGGGCTTCGTATTATTTGCCAACAGTACTTCGGTTTCCGAACCTAATACCCACCAGTTTAAATACATTCACCCTGCTGGTGGTGGTGGTTTGCGGATAAAATTCAATAAAGGATCTAATACCAATATTGCTTTAGATTATGGTTTCAGCAAAGGCTACTCGGGTTTTGTGCTGGCTTTGGGCGAGGCATTTTAAATAAAACTTTATAAAAATTAACCAAAGGGAAAATACAGGCACGTACTTTGTTATAATACCAGTATTGAGGGGATGTAAGTGAGTGCAGACGCGCCACACTTTTTAGAAAGTGTGGCGCTATTTTTTATAAGGCTTTCGGTAAACGGAAATAAAAGGTTGAACCTTGCCCCGCTTCGCTTTTTACATCAATTTCGCCATGATGCAGAGCCATAATTTCGGCAGAGAGGTACAGCCCGATACCAAAGCCCGAGAAGCCACGGGTCTTCTCATCCTGTACACGGTAAAAGCGTTGAAATATTTTTTGCAGATCGTAGGTATTAATTCCGATACCCTGATCTTTCACAGCCACTTCAACCCAATTCCCAGTATCGAGTGTCGATAAAGTTATCGTAGTACCTTTGGGCGAATATTTAACCGCATTATTGATGAGGTTAACAGCCACCTGCATAATCTTTTCACGATCGGCATGTACAATCAGATCTTCTGTAGGTTCAAGCACAATCTGGTGGCTTTGTGTAATAGGCCTTACATCAACAACGGCTTCATTAATAGCATCGTTGATATTAAAATTACTGAGCTCAAGCTGTAACTTTCCCGATTCTATTTTCGACAGATCGAGAAAACCATAGATCAGCTTCGTCATTTTCTCAATCTGGTTATCTGCCTTTTCGAGCGAAGCACTGAAAAACTGGTTATCAGATTTTCGCGCACTCGAGAGCAGCATCTGGATATATGCTTTGAGCGAAGTAAGTGGTGTTTTAAGCTCATGACTGGCCATGGCTATAAAATCATTCTTACGGATCTCATCCTGCTTGCGGTCGGTAATATCAACCACTGTACCTACCAAACGCAAGGGGTTACCCTGCTCGTCAAACACAGCCTTACCCTTGGCCCTTATCCAGCGCAGTTTTTTCTCGTTGAAACTAATAATTCGGTAATCAACATCATAATCACCTTCGCTTAGTTGTTTATTGCAGGCATAATCAAGCGCTTCAATCACCCGCTCATGGTCATCAGGGTGGAGGCCTTTTAAAAACCTATCTAAGGTAATGGTATCGGTTAACGAGTACCCAAACAACTGTCTGTGGCGTTTGTCCCACTCCAGTTTATCTTCGGCTACATTCCAGTCAAAGGTGCCCAACTCTGCAGCCTGGGTTGCCATGCGCAGGTTTTCTTCACTTCGTTTTAGTTCGTTAATGATATGCCGTTGCGAGGTAACATCCACCACGGCCCCTACCATGCGGATAGGTTTACCATCGTCATCAAACAACAAGCTGCCCTGTGTGCGGAACCAGTGGATCGATCTATCAGGCCATATATTGCGCACTTCATAGAAGTACAATCCCCCGTTGGTTAATGCTTTTTGAAAAGCCTTTTGCACGGTACCCATATCCTCGGGATGTACATGCGATTGCAGATCTTTATGTGTGAATTGCTTTGTATTATCGTACCCGAAAATCTCAGCCAACCGTGGCGAATAAACGATACTGCCTTTAATAAGGTCAACATCAAACGTACCGAAACCTGTAGCCTCAGTAGCCAGTCGTAAGCTTTCTTCGGCCAGCTCCAGTTTATGGCGTGCCTCTACCTGCCCGGTAACATCATAGGCGGTAACCATAATGCCCCATACCCGGTGCCCAACATCAAAAAGCGGCCTGTATGAAAAAGTGATATATAATAGTACAAGCCCACTATTGGTTTCAATATAGGCAGGCACTTCATTGCCCTCAAAAGGCTCACCTGTTTCATATACCTGCTTAAGCAAGGCTGGATACTGCTGATCTTTTAGTTCGGGGAATACATCAATCAGCTTTTTACCTGTAACCTGCTGCCCGGTTTTATCCCATATTTTTAACAGCGCATCGTTATACAGATCAATCACCATATCGGGGCCGCGCATAATCCCCATCGCAACAGACGACTGTGAAATGAGGTTACGGAACTGCTTTTCGCTCTCTTCTATTACATGCCTGGCCTGCACCTGCTCGGTAACATCTGTGGCGATGATAATTACGCCGGTATATTCGTTATTTTCTTCTAAAGGGTAATAAACAAAGTTAAAGTAGAAGGTATCTTTAACGCCATTACGCATTAAAACAGCAGGGGTTTCTGTCCCATAATGCGGCTCACCGCTGGCCAATACATTTCTTAACAGTTGTACAAAGGGCTGGCCTTCCAGTTCGGGCACAGCTACAGCCAGGGGCTTCCCTAAAACAGCTTCAGATTTGCCCCAAAGTTCCAATATCTGTTTATTGGCTGTCTCAATAACTAACTCGTAGCCACTGCAAACACTAATGGCAAACGGCGCCTGCATAACCAGTTTACGGAACAAGGCATCGCCATGTAATTGTGCTTGTTTGGCAACCTCCTGGGTTATTTGTTCGGTAATATTAACGGGGGTGTGGATGATATAGGCCACCTTACCATCCTCATCTAATACAGGCTTATTGGTTACCGACCAGTAATGCTGGCCGCTCTGGTGTACAAATACATTTAAATGATCAGGGTATTGCAAATAAGCAATTTCGCGGGTTTTTATAACCTGCTGAAAAGAATTGCTTAGTGCATCGGCAACATAAAAATGTTCGGTGAGTTTGGTAAGTATTTCAAAAAAGCCATGCCCTACTATTTCTTCCCTGCTGATACTCGCCATTTGCAAATAAGCATCACTTACCGCAACAACTGTAAAAGCAGCATCGGCTTTAACCAGCAGTGCATTTGTTGATTTTTCAAAGATGCTTAGAAACAGATTGTCTGACAGCGTATTAGTTAACACAGGTGTAATTAGTATTTTACAAATTTAAAACAATATAGCTGTATATAATATTAGCCTTTAATATATATCTTTACTTATTAATTGATTAACTGATACGATTTTATTAGCCCGAACGTTTCATTAAGTGTAGCTATTCTGCTCATTACCCCGTATCCTTATTGTATCGTATCACAAGCATCCTCAATTAATTTTTAATATGGCAAAAAGAATTTTAATAATTGATGACAATCAGGATATTCTTGACATTGTGCAGGAAACCCTGGCCTACGAAAATTTCGAGGTAATGGCCAAATCCGATTCCAGCGATTATATTGCCGTAGTTAATGAGTTTAAACCCGATCTTATTATCCTAGATTACCGGCTGGGAAATATTAACGGCGGCGAAATATGCCGGCAGATTAAAGCTATCCCTGCTCTTAACGCAATACCTATCATTATTTTTTCGGCATACGTTAACCATAGCAACGATTTGTTTGCTTACGGTTGTGATGCCATTATCGACAAGCCCTTCGATCTGGTTGAACTGATTGAGAAGGTAAATAACCTGGTGGATGTTGAATGAGATTAATCTTGTCTTGAATCTGAATTAACAGAATTAGAGAATTGGCAGAATTATTTCATTATCCCTTGCCTTTATTAAGATAATTTAAGAATGACCAGTTTAAATCCATTAAGGCATTCTGATCATTCTTAAATTCTGAAAATCCTGATCCTTATTTCAACCCTAACGCATCACTATAAGCCTTATTAGGGCGTGCATTGGCAAACTTGCTATTCCATTAAGGCATTCTGATCATTCTTAAATTCTGAAAATTCTGATCCTTATTTCAACCCTAACGCATCACTATAAGCCTTATTAGGGCGTGCATTGGCAAACTTGCTATTCTCAATCATATCATATAATGCCTTTTTAATGGCAGCCCGGTCTGCAGGGGCAGCTTTACGGATATCTTCAAAGCTTTCGCGTTTCTTTTCGGTATATTCAACTATGGTATCATAACCATCAGGTTTATTAAAGGTCATGAAACTGCTTTCGGCATCCATTTTTTTGTATGGCCAGAAGTGCCAGCCCACATTATTTTTCTCCAGCATTTTGCGGAAGGCTTCATCCCAGTCGTTCTTATTCTCGCCGGTTTCGCCGCAATAAACCGGCACATTATATTTATCTCTAAAATCAAGATAATCCTGTATTACGTCCTGCGTGCTGGCCGTCCAGTATTTGTGAAACGTATACACTGCTTTGCTATCAAATGGTTTACCAAACACTTTAAAGTTACTATCCCATTGCGCTCCACCCAAAAACACGAGGTGATTTTTATCAACCGTACGAATGCCAGCTACAATTTCTTTGTACACAGGCTCCAGGTATGGGTTAATTTCTGCTGTGTTAAAATAATGCGCAATAGGTTCGTTCAGTAAATCATATCCTAAAACAATGGGCTCGTTATAGTAACGGGCAGCAATCTTAGTCCAGATATCCACAGTAAGCTTACGCGATGCCGCACTGGTGAAAAGGAAAGGGTACCCATCGCCATCATCAATATTATCGCCGGTTTGGCCGCCGGGTGCAGCGTGCATATCCAGTATCACATACAGGTTTTCTTTTTTACACCAGCCAATTAAGCGGTCTAAGATCCTGAACCCACGATTGGCATCGGTAGTACCCAAATAAGTTTCGTTAGTAAACAAACGATAGTTAAACGGTACCCGGATAGAGTTACAGCCAATGCTCTTTAAATAATGGATATCTCCTTCAGTAATATAGTTATCGAGATACTTAGTCCAGAAGGCTTTAGTCTCTTCAGGGCCAATGAGTTCATTAAAAGCCTCATTGATCAGTTTTGGCGAACTAATGTCTTTAAATTTAAACATATAGCCCTCTGGGATAAGCCAGTTACCCAAATTTGTGCCTTTGATTAAAAAAGGCTTATTATTAATATCAACAATTTCTTTGCCTTTTACACTGATGAATTTTTTCGGCTGACTGATAGCCGATGTGTAAATAAGCCCCATAAGGCATACAAATGCGGTAAATTTTTTCATAAATAATGTAACGTGATGGTATTGTATTTACAAAAATAACAACTTAATATAGCTGTGAATTAATTGATAGGTGCTTTTTACAACTATTTAAAAATATGGTACAGTAATTGCACATTTGTGTATAACTTACGCTTTGTAATATATGTCTATAAGAGTAGACGAAAGCTGATACAGACTGACCAGATCTGAACTAAAAAAGCAAATCTGAACGCAAATTGAAACGACACATGACAAGGATTTTAGCGGTTGACGACGATAAAGATATCTTAGATATACTACAATTTATTTTAGAGGATTCGGGCTACGAAGTAGATACGCTGGCTGATGGCCGTTTGCTTTTTGACAGGATAAACCAAAACGAACCCGATTTGATATTAATGGACATTATGCTTGGTACTGCCGATGGCCGCGACCTATGCCGCACCATTAAATCGCAAGATAAAACACGCACCATACCGGTAATCATGATCTCGGCCAGCCACAATATTGCCGATGTATTGAAACAAGATTGTGCCCCCGATGATTTCTTAGCTAAGCCTTTTGATATTAACGTATTACTGCAAAAAATACAAAGGCAGTTGCCAAACGCTGCGGCTTAATTTTTAAAAGCAGCCAGTTCTTTATCAATAAACTCATTCCACCTTTGTTGGGCCGATGCATTTACACCATGGTCGGTTTCGTTATCGTATTGCTTTTGCATGCGGTCCATTTCGCGCAATGCATCAAAATAAGCTGTATTAATACTGCCATCGTAGTTTAATACAGGTATAGTCTCTGCAAGCATTTGCCGCTTAAATTTCTCACTTACCAATTTTACAATATCAAAATGCCGCTGCTCGTGGTTAAGGTTATAGGCATTTTCGGCACCACTCTTTACCCAGCTTGCACTTTTAGGCAGATAAACCTTCATGGCTATATGAATAGTTATAATGCCCTTATTGATTGACGTTTGTTCGGTAAAACCCAAGCCCGGCATAACCGCTGCCGAATAACTACTGCTAATGTTTCGCTTATCTTTAAAATCATCCCATGTAATTGGCCGTTTGAGCGAGTAATAAATGGTATCCCCCTCGGGCTGCTCATCATGATAATCAGTGAATATCAGCTTTACATTTTTTGCCAATAGCGGGTTTACATCAGCCTGCTTTTCCATCCAGGTATTAAAATATATCACTGCATTTTCAATGGTGGTCCGCAAAGCAGAACTGGCAACATCTGCCTGGTTATTTGCGCGGATGTAATGCGCGCCTCCTGTATAGTTTACAAGGTGGGCTTCCATGTCCTCACCCGTTTTCAGATCGAATGACAGGGACAATTCAATTTTACCATCAACCCTTCCATCGGACAAAGCTGTTTCATTGATCAATAGCTTTTTCACCTTGATAATAACCGGTTTATAGTTATCCCGATAAGGCAGGTTCTCTTTCAAAAACCGTTCAATTGTAAGCAAACCACCGCCCTGCAATGCTACCGGTTCGGCTATATTTTTATTGTTTGAAGCAGTAACCGGGATTAAACGGGCAATTATTTTTTTATCCGTCCGCTCATCAATAACATTAGTAATATAAAAGTTAGCTGCCTTTATTTTCAGGGGCACATCGCGCCATACTAAAACACCTTCATCTTGATTTTGAGGCAATTGAAACGCACTGAAAATCAACCAAAACACAGCAACAGTTAATAAATTAACTAATATTGTAAACTTTCTCAATCTCAACTTTGTTCCCCTTAACACATCTTATAAACGTATGCTGTTTTTACATATTTCAATATCCTATATTTTCATATTTATCGCTTTTTTTCTGAGAAGCTATACCATCATTTTTTTACCTTCGTTATAGAAAAGTATTTTACCACCTTTGTGGAAATTTACCATGAAACGCATTTTATAGCTGTTTACAGCGCCGTTATTATCAATTATGATTAAACCCAAATACATTGCTTTACTGGCTCCGTTATGTTTAACACTCACTGCAACGCAGGCCCAGCAAAATCCATCGTTCCAGGTTTACCGCACATACCATACCGCTACCGAATTGCTTGACAAAGGCGAATATGTAGCTGCCGCAGAGCAATTTAGACAGGTAGAGAAACTGGGTTACAAAACCACCAATCAATCTAAATTCGAATCGGAACTAACGCTCGTTCAGGAAAACGCACAATACTACGAAGCCCTTTGCGCCCTCGAGCTAGGTAACGATGATGCAGAAAGCATGTTTCTGCGCTTTATTAAAGAGCATCCCGAAAACCCGTTTACTAAACTGGCTTACTTCCAGATGGGCCGCTCATACTTTAAACGTGCCAGCTATGCCGATGCCTTGCGCTGGTTTGATAAAGTAAAAGCCAGCGACCTAAGCGGCAAGGAAAACACCGAATATAAGTTCCGTAAGGCTTATGCCTACTTTGCCACCGGCGATTTAAAAAATGCGCAACCGCTGTTTGGCGATGTACGCAATACCCACTCGCCATATACCGAAGATGCTACCTATTACTTCGCCTACATCGCTTACTTAAATAAGGACTATCATGTTGCGCTGGTTAACTTCGAAAAACTAAAGAACTCTAAAAAATACGAGAGCAGCTATCCTTATTACATTACTGCCGTTTACTTTTTAGATAAACGTTACGATGATGTTTTAAGTTACGCCATCCCGATCATCAACAATACCCATCAGCAGCACGAAACTGAAATGCTGCGTATAATTGCCGCATCTTATTTCGCCAAGGCCGATTACCCTAACTCAGTTAAATACTACAGCCGTTTTAAAAGCCAAGACCAAGGCAAAACCCAGAACACACAGGATAGCTACCAAATGGGTTATGCTTATTACGAGGTTAAAGATTACCCCAAAGCTTCTGTTGAGCTGGAAAAACTGGTTGATGGTGGCGACATATACAGCCAGAATGGTAATTATACGCTGGGTGATGTTTTCTTAAAACTAAATAACAAGCAAAGTGCGCGTAACGCCTACTTTGTAGCCTCGAAATTAACCTTCGATAAGCAATTACAGGAAGATGCGCTTTTCCAATACGCCAAACTTTCATACGAACTCGATTTTAATACTCAAGCTTTGGATGCTACACGATTGTATCTGAAGAACTATCCGCGCAGTACCCGTACCGATGATGTAAAGATCTTACTGGGTGAAGAATTACTCAACTCCCGCAATTATCGCGAAGCTGTCGAGATCCTGGAACCTATTGCCAACAACTCAGAATCTGCTAAAATGGCTTACCAAAAGGTTACCTATTACCGTGGACTGGAGTTTATTAACGAACGTGCATTTGAGAATGCTATTGGTATTTTCATTCGTTCACTGCGTTACCCCGAGGATGATAAGATCACCGCGTTAACTACCTATTGGGAAGCAGAAGCCATGTATGAGGTGCGTAAGTACCCCGAATCGGTAGCTAAATTTGAGGCATTTTTGGATATGCCTGCTGCGCGCGAAACTGATGTAGCCAATTTCGCTAACTATGCGCTAGCTTATTCTGCCTTCAACGCCGAAGCTTATAGCAAAGCGGCTAACTATTTCGAGAAATTCTTAAACGGAACCGAGAAAGATAAAAACACAGAGAATGATGCCATTGCCCGCTTAGGTGACAGCTATTTTGTATTGAAAAGCTACAGCCGAGCGCTGGAATATTATAACCGCATTATTGAGCAACAAAGCAAGGGGCAGGATTACGCCTTATTTCAGCGTGGTATGATCCAGGGTTTAACAGGCGCACCGGATGCCAAGATTGCTACGCTGAATGATGTACTAACCCGTTTCCCAAATTCGGATTTTGCGGATGATGCCGATTTCGAGATTGCTTATACCAATTTCATCCAAAACAAAGGAGATTTGGCCAAAACGCAAATGCAGGCCATGATCCAGAAATACCCGCAAAGCAGCTATGTGCCGCGTGCGCTGGTATCTATCGGTCTGATCGATTACAATGCTAACCGCGATGATGAGGCTGTTACCTCATTTAAGCAAGTGGTACAGCAATACCCGCAAACAGATGAAGGTAAGCAGGCATTAAAACAGATTGAGAAGATCTATACCGATAAGGGCGATGCGCAAACCTTTATCAGCTATGCCACCACCACGCCTATCGGTAACTATACTACTTCGCAGCAGGAAGACATTATGTCGACTGCGGCCAATAACCTTTATTTAAAGGGCGACTGGCAAGGTACAGTATCAGCAGTTAACGCTTATTACGATAAGTTCCCTAAGCCGATCTACGAAAAGCAGATGCGATTTATCCGCGCCCAGGCATTGGTTAACTTAAACCGTGGCGACGAGGCGTTGATGGACTACAACGTGATTTTGAACGACTGGACCAGTCCTTATACCGAGAAGTCGCTCATCAGTATGGCTAACTACTACCTGAAACAGAAAAAGTATAACGAAGCTGTAGTGTTCCTGAAACGTCTGGAAACTAATTCAGAATACAAGGCCGATTACAACTTCGCGATCAACAACCTGGTAATTTGCTACTCGCAAATGGAAATGTCGGACGATGTGCTTAAGTATGTGAAGCTGATCCGCGAGAACGAAAAATCGTCAGATGAGGATAAATTTAAAACAGGTTTGTTCGCCGGTAAAGCTTACCTTGATAAAGCGGATACCAGCGCTGCCCTAAAAGAACTGAACTACACCGTAGCCAACACCAAAACCATAAGTGCTGCCGAGGCCAAGTACAATATTGCTTTGGTAGAGTATAATAAAGGCAAATACAAAGAGTCGCAAAAAACCTGCTTCGACCTCGTAAACAAGATGCCTAACTACGATTACTGGTTAGCCAAATCATTCATATTACTGGCAGATAACTATGTGAAGCTAAAAGATAACTTCCAGGCAAAGGCTACACTACAAAGTGTGCTCGATAACTACAAAGCCGACGATGACATTATCCCTACAGCTACAGAAAAATTGCAAAAACTTTCGCCTGCTATACCGGAGGGTAATTCAGATACCACAGCTACCAATCCTGCGGCAACAACTAAGAAAAACAAAAATAACTAAGGAGAAGAGAACGACTAATGAAGAACTCAAGATATATATTCAGCTTGCTTGTTTTAGGATCAGTTGCTTGCTTTTCCGCTGCTAACGCACAAACAACCACACAGAAGCCTAAGGCCAAAACTACAGCTAAACCGGCTGCAAAGAAACCTGCTGCTACTGTGCCTGCTAAAAATACCAACGCTAAAAAACTGGGCGATGTGGCTGCAAAATCAGCCGCCCGCGATACTTCTAAAAAAGGTGGCGCCAATAACCCCAATACCGACCCGAATAAGAACAACAGCTTATCGGAAGAAATTGTGATTACCACAACCTACAAACCGGTACTGGCCGATGCGGTAAAAATTCGCCGTAACCCCGATCTGGAAGAGAAGATCCCTTTCAAGGCGCCTCTCACTTACACCAGCATTGATAAACGCCTGGAGCAAAACACAGCTATTAAACAATTAGAAGCTGCCAAGCTTGCTGCCGAGCGCGATTCTATCAACTACAATAACTATGTTAAAGTAGGTGTTGGTAATTTAAAAACCACTTTTGCCGAAGCTTATGTTGATAACGGTAAAGACCAGGCTTTACAGTTTGGTGCCTGGGCCAAACACTTCGGTCAGCAAGGTTCTGATGCCGAGAAGCAGAACCAGAGCCGCGAAGAAGTTGGCGTTTTCGGTAAATCAATCGGCGATCAAAATACTTTAAGTGGTAAGCTTACCTACAACTATGGCAGCAACTATTTTTATGGTTTTGTACCGCAAACCCCGCCGGTAACTGTCGATCCTGCCCATCAACACTTTAGTACTATTGGCGCTGAAGGTGAACTGGTAAAGAATTATAAAGATACCGACCGCGTACTCGATTATGCTTTAAAAGCTAAAGGGTATATTTGGAGCAATGCATTCCAGGCTCGCGAAAATAATTTGGTGTTAACCGGTTTCTTAAACCAAACCATTAAACAGTTTTATGCCGGTTTGGGTGGAACGTTAGATCTGACGTCGCAAAAAGATAACGCTTATAGCATGGGTAATAACCTGCTGCGTTTAAACCCTTACTTAAAATTTCAGGGCGATAACTATAAGATTGATGCAGGCGTTAATATCGTAACAGAATTTGGTGCATCATCGCGTGTATCGGTATTCCCGGCTGCTAAGGCAGAGTTACAGGTAATCCCGGATTATGTGCGTTTATATGTGGAGGCCAAAGGCGATGTAAACAAAGCTTCATTGAAAAACTTTGCAGACGAAAACCCTTTCATCGGTCAGGATATCAATATCAAGAACAGTGTAGATCAGCTTGACCTTACCGCCGGTGTAAAAGGAACCTTAGCGCCAGGCTTAGGTTTCAAAGCCGAAGTTTTCCGTTACCAGATTAAAGACATGGCTTTATTTGTGAGCAACTTGTTGCCGGTAACAGGTAACAACCAGTTCCAGGTGGTTTATGATAATGGTAAATCGAAAGTAAGCGGATTTAAAGGTGAGCTGGATTATAAAGCATCAGACGATGTGGACATTTTCGGTAAAGGCGAATTTAAAAGCTACAGCATGAACAGCCAGCTTTACGCCTGGAATATGCCTAAGTTTAACATCAGCGCAGGTACTGTTTTACATATTACCAACCAGTTGAATATTACAGGAACTTTAGTAGTTCGAGGCGAAACTAAAGACTTGCCTTACGTAAGCAGCAGCACGCTTTCGCTGGCCGATCAGGAGAAAACAACACCATATACTATAAAATCATTCGCCGACGTAAGCGCTGGCGCTAATTACAAAATCAACCGTAAAATATCGGTATTTATACAGGCCAACAACCTGTTAAATGGCAATAATAAAACTTGGTTGTACTATCGTAATTACGGATTTAATATATTTGGAGGCGTTGGGTTTGGTTTCTGATACGCAGACTACCAGTTTACTGCCTGATATGGGGATGGATTTATCGAATTACGTAAGCAAATTATTACAGCAGCACGGCCATTTATATGTGCCCGGTTTAGGCTATTTTGTGCATTTGCGTAAAAGTAGTTACTATGATAAAGCCACAGAAACGCTGTATCCACCCTATTACGAAACCACGTTTGATGCCGACCATATCGAGTCGGAAGATCACAACCTGTTAAACTTTATTTCTTCGGAACGGAATATTTCGGCAGTATCAGCCCAATATTTTCTGGAGAAATATCCAGCGATGGTAAAGGCTAAAGCCGAAGCTGGCGAATTTGATTTTGAAGGCCTGGGTACATTCTTTATCGATGAGCAATCGAAACTGGTGTTCAAACCTAACCAATCGGGCACTAATTTTAACTCGCCATTGTATGGTTTGCCTCCGGTAAAAATTAAAAAACTGGCAGATGTTGGTCAGCCAATTCAGACTGAAGCAGAAGCGCCTGTTGCTGTTGTTCCTGACTTTGTTCCAGAACCGGCGATACCTGTTGCCTCTACTCCTGTTAAGGAAACTTTTGTACCACCTGTACCAATTTATAATACACCTCCTCCTCCGGTAGAAGAAGCAGAGGTTGAGCCAGAGATTGAGGAAGAACAACCAAAAAGCAAAACCATCTACTGGGTTGTATTAGTGGTGATAGTAGTTGCAGCGATAGCAGGCTTCCTGGTTTATCAATACAAATTGATAAACTTTGGTACTGCCCCGGTTGCTGTTAAAACTAAACCTGTTGTACAGCCAAAAGCTGATAGTGATTCTACTAAGAAAGATACTTCGGCTACTGCAACGGTTAAAGCAGATTCGACGGTTAAAACTGCGGCGCAACCTGCGGCAAGTACAACCCCGATACTTGGCGAAATCCCGAAAGATACCTGGCTTATTTTGGGAGGCAGCTTTAATAATTATGCAAATGCTACCCGCGCGGTGGCTAATTACCGGGCGCTGGGCCACCCCGAAGCCCGCCTGCTGGATTCTGTTCAGCATAAAGAATTTTTTGTTTATAAGATTGTGTTCGGGTATCAGCCTACTAAAAAACAGGCAGACTCTGTTAAAATGGAGATACTGAAACCAAGAACCATCAAAGCCAAATTTATATTCGTAGAACCCTATAAGTAAAAATACAAAATGACGCTATTACTGCTGATAACTGATACTGCTTCACATATTGTTGATTCAATTAGTCACGCTACTGCTGCACCAACCACCATCCCGCAGGAAGACCTGCGCTTTGGCGACCTGCTGGTAAAAGGTGGCTGGGTGATGATCCCTATCGCTATACTGGCAGTATTGGGCTTAGTTATATTTTTCGAACGCTTTTTTACTATCCGTAAAGCATCGAGGGACGAATCGAGCCTGATGGCACAGGTTCGTGATAATATCCATAACGGCCGGCTGGAATCAGCCATTGCCATCTGCAAAAACAGCAATACACCGCTTGGCCGTATGCTGCAAAAAGGTTTGTTACGTATCGGTCGCCCGATAAAAGATATTGAAGGCGCTATCGAGAACGTAGGTAAGATTGAAGTATCTAAACTGGAGAAAAACATTGGTATCATTGGCATTGTGGCTGGTATTGCACCCATGTTTGGTTTCCTCGGTACCATTGCGGGTGTAATTAAGATCTTTTACGATATTTCTAAAACAGATAACATCAGCATGGGTGTAATCTCAGGCGGTTTATATGTAAAGATGGTAACCTCGGCAGCGGGTCTGTTTGTGGGTATCGTGGCTTACGTTTGTTATCATACATTAACAATGATGGTTGATAAGGTAATCCTGAAACTGGAAACCGATGCCATTGAATTTATTGACCTGTTAGAAGAACCAAGCAAATAATGAATTTAAGGACAAGAGGTAAACGGGCATCTGCCGAGGTACACACCTCGGCCATGAACGATATTATGTTCTTCCTGCTGCTGTTTTTCTTAATTGCATCAACAGTAACCAACCCGAACGTAATTAAGCTGATGCTGCCCAAATCATCATCAGGCCAATCGGTATCTAAAAAAACAATTACTGTATCGGTAACTAAAGATCTGCGTTATTATGTAGATAAGAAAGAGGTGCTCGAAGCTGATCTTTCTACCACGCTGGCATCCTACAAAACCATGGCTACCGAGTTAACCATTGTATTATATGTCGACAAAACTGTTGCCATACAAAACGTGGTAAGTGTGATGGATACCGCGCAAAAATTAAATATAAAACTTGTTTTGGCTACCGAGCCTAAATAGTGGAGTGTGATGGATTACCGCAGCGAAGAAAATAACTACCCCAAAGCATTTTTGGCAACAGGCATTATCCTGGGGCTAATTATTGCTATGTGTTATTTTATGGTATTTAAAATGCCCGTAAAGCAGGAAGACGGTACAGGAGGCATACTGGTTAATTACGGCACTACCGACGAAGGTATGGGCAACGACTACATGAGTACAGAAGAACCATCGACTGCCGAGCATGCCAACCATACCAAACCTGATAAGGTAACCCCTGCCCCACCAACAGACCAGCCTACGCCGGTTGATAACAGCAGCAAACAAGTTGTAACCCAAAACAACGAAGATGCGCCAGAGGTAAGCAACGATAAAAAACCAAGCGAAACCGTAAAGGCCCAGCAAGAAGTAACAAAAACGCCACCTAAGCCTGCAGTAGTAAACCAAAATGCACTATACAAAGGCCCAACCAATAAGGGTACCGGCGAAGGTGATGGTAATGGTAGCACGCCGGGCAACCAGGGTAAACCTACTGGCAGTACCATGGCAGATAATTACGATGGCACAGGATCCGGAAACGGCGGAACAGGAATAGCGCAGCGCAGTTGGACCAACACGCCTGTAAAACCAGACGGTAAACGGCAGGTAGGCAAAATTGTGGTTGATTACCGCGTTGACAAAAACGGCAACGTAGTATATGCCAAAGCTGGCGGCCGTGGTACAACAATAACCGATTCTGATTTGCTGCAAAAATGTGAAGATGCGGTTAAAAATGCCAAATTAAATGCCCCCGACTCAGCGCCCGATCTGCAACAAGGTAAGGTGACTTTTATATTTAAAGCGCAATAGGTTTTGAGTAGCAGTGGCGGGTGGCAGTAGCAGTATGCTAATCTTACTTTAAAAATAAGTAGCAGTGGCGAGTGACAGTAGTACTGTATTAATCTTATTTTAAATTAAGTAACAGTGACGAACGGTATGAGTAGTTAAACCTAACCCACACAATATACTATACCATGACAGGTAGTTTTAAAGAACTTAAAGTTTACCAACTGGCTTTCGATGCTGCCAAAGCCATATTTATAATTAGCAAATCATTCCCGAAAGAAGAAACTTATTCATTAACAGATCAAATCAGGAGATCCTCGCGATCTGTATGTGCCAATATTGGTGAAGGCTACAGGAAACGTTTGTACCCAAAGCACTTCACTTCAAAAATGACAGATGCTGATGGCGAAGCTACTGAGACAAGTATATGGCTCGACTTTGCTTTAGAGTTTGGCTACATCAATACTGAAGATTACACTGCACTTCAAAAGAAATATGAAGACATAGGCCGAATGTTAAATTCGATGGCTAATAATCCCGAAAAGTTTCTTCCTAAACCAACTACTCACTAACTTTACCATTACTAATTGCATTGCTGAGAACTGACTGCTACTGCCACTCGACACTGCTACTTTTTACCATGAATTACCAGGAAACACTCGATTATCTATACGCCCAACTCCCTATGTTTACACGCGTGGGCTCTTCTGCCTTTAAAGCTGATTTGACTAACACTTTAGCTTTATGTGCACTTGTAGATAATCCTCAAAATAAATTTAAAAGTGTGCACGTAGGTGGCACTAACGGCAAGGGTTCAACCTCGCACATGCTGGCTGCGGTGTTGCAGACTGCGGGTTATAAAACCGGGTTATATACCTCACCCCACCTGCGTGATTTTCGAGAACGCATCCGCATTAATGGCGAGATGATCCCCCAACAGGATATTATTGATTTTGTGGCCTATCACAAAGCAGATTTTGAAAGTATCCAGCCTTCTTTTTTCGAGATGACGGTGGCTTTGGCTTTTGATCATTTTGCGAAGAATGAGGTTGATATTGCCATCATTGAGGTAGGTTTAGGCGGAAGATTGGATTCGACCAATATAATTACGCCACTGGTATCCGTAATTACCAATATCGGCTGGGACCACATGAATTTGCTGGGCGATACCCTACCCCTCATTGCAGGCGAAAAGGCTGGCATAATCAAACCCAACATCCCGGTTATCATTGGCGAATATCAAAAAATAGTTGCCCCGGTTTTTGAGCAGAAAGCAGAAAAAGAACACGCCCCTATCACCTTTGCATCAGAACGATGGGATATCGAAGTAAAAGATAAGGATAGCAAGTATCTAACCTTAGACGCCACCCCAAAACTGACAACTGACAGCCGGCAACAGACAACCGAATACCGACTGGATTTAACCGGAAGCTATCAGCTTAAAAATGTAAAAACAGTGCTAACCGCCGTGGCCGAGCTGCGCAAACAGGGTTTCGAAATTACTGACATTCATATTCGCGCCGCACTTAAAAACGTGCAGGGCATTACCGGCCTGCAAGGCCGCTGGCAAACCTTAAGCACTAACCCGCTTACCATTTGCGATACAGGCCATAACCCCGAAGGCATACAGGAAGTTTTGAAGAATATTGCCTCAGTAAAATATAACCACCTGCATTTTGTAATGGGTGTGGTGAATGATAAGGACGTGAGCAAGATTTTAAAAATGCTGCCGCAGGATGCTACCTATTATTTCTGCCGGCCGGATATTCCGCGAGGATTGGATGCGGCTTCTTTACAAGCCCAAGCTGTTGAAGCAGGTTTAAAAGGGAAAGTATATCCATCGGTAAAAGAAGCATTAGCTGCCGCACAATCAGCGGCACAAAATGGCGATCTGGTTTTTGTTGGCGGCAGTACTTTCGTGGTAGCAGAGGTAGTTTAATTAATGATAAAATGATTGCCTTCGCATCGGTCTGCAAACGGCCAGGCTACGGCATTTCGCACAATTTCCGAGAATATTTTAAACATTATCGGCTCCCATCTATTATATAAAATACTTTTTATTATCATATTTGAGCTAACAGAAATAATCACGCTGTAAAACATAAAACAATCACATAAATGCAGGCTTTAGATCCAACCATTCTTCAGAAAGTAAACTCATGGCTTCAAGGAAACTATGATGCTGATGTTAAACAACAAATTCAAAAATTACTTGATGAAAATGCCGTTACCGAGTTAACCGATTCATTTTACCGCGATCTGGAGTTTGGTACCGGCGGTCTGCGTGGCACCATGGGCCCAGGCTCAAACCGAATCAATAAATACACGATTGGTGCTGCCACACAGGGCCTGGCCAATTACCTGAAAAAGAAATATCCTAACGAGAAAGTTAAAGTTGCCATTGCCCACGATAGCCGTAACAATGCCGATTTGTTTTCTAATATCACTGCCGAAGTTTTTTCGGCCAATGGCATCCATGTTTACTTCTTCGAAGCCTTGCGCCCTACTCCTGAGCTTTCGTTCGCGGTTCGCCACTTAGGTTGCAAAAGCGGTGTAATGCTTACCGCATCGCACAACCCAAAAGAATATAACGGTTACAAAGCTTACGGCGCAGATGGCGGTCAGTTTGTATTCCCCGAAGACCAGGCTGTAATGGACGAAGTTGCTGCTGTAAAAAGCGTCGACGATATCAAATTCGACCGTGTTGATGAAAATATTGAACTGATTGGCGAAGAGATTGATCAGCTTTACCTGGATAAGATCACCGAACTATCGGTATCTAAAGATGCTATTAAACGCCAGAAAGATCTGAAAATCGTTTACTCTCCTATCCACGGAACCGGTATAACCCTGGTGCCTAAAGCATTAAAAATGTTCGGGTTCGAGAATGTGATCTTAGTTGATGAACAAACCACGCCAGATGGTAACTTCCCAACCGTTATTTATCCAAACCCCGAAGAAAAAGAAGCTTTAACCCTCGCTCTTAAAAAGGCTAAGGAAGTTGATGCAGACTTAGTACTCGCAACTGACCCTGATGCGGACCGTGTGGGTATCGCCATTAAAAATAACGATAACGAATTTATCCTGCTAAACGGTAACCAAACCGGTAGCATGCTGATCAACTACCTGCTTTCTGCATGGGAAGATGCAGGCAAGTTAACAGGTAAAGAATACATTGTTAAAACCATTGTGACCTCGAACCTGATTGAGGCTATTGCTAATGCTAAAGGCGTTAAATTTTTTAACACCTTAACCGGCTTTAAATACATCGGCGAACTGATGACCCAACTGGAAGGCAAAGAAACCTTCATCGGCGGCGGCGAAGAAAGCTATGGCTATCTGGTTGGCGAACTGGTACGTGATAAGGATGCCGTTGTATCGAGTGCGTTTATTTCTGAAATGACTGCTTATTATAAAGACAAAGGCAGTAGCTTGTTCCAGGCTTTAATTGACACTTACATCCAATATGGTTTCTACAAAGAAAAACTGATCTCAATCACCAAAAAAGGTAAGAGCGGTGCCGAAGACATCAAAGCCATGATGGAAAAATTCCGCACCAACCCTCCTGCTACCTTAGGCGGATCGAAAGTAATTACGCTGAAAGATTACGAAATGGGTACAGAAACAGACCTGAACAGCAATACCATCACCAAGCTTAACTTCCCTAAATCGGACGTATTGCAGTTTATCACCGAAGATGGCGCTGTTATTTCGGCCCGCCCATCTGGTACAGAACCTAAAATTAAATTCTATTGCAGTGTAAACGGCAAACTGGCCAGCAAAGAAGCTTACGAAGAAACCGACAAACAACTGGAAGCAAAAATTGACACCATCATCCAGGATTTAGGTGTATAAGCCTTATTTCTAAACAGATAATCAAAAGCCCGGCTTGCTATGGTAAGCCGGGCTTTTTTATTTTTTAATAAATGCCTCAAATAAGGCCAAAATGGGCTTTGTAAATTAAAACCTATTTCTATCTTTGCAGTCCCAAACGGGAGGAGTGGTAGTTCAGCTGGTTAGAATACATGCCTGTCACGCATGGGGTCGCGGGTTCGAGTCCCGTCCATTCCGCAAAAACAATATCAAATCTGTTTATAACCGCTTAAATCAATGATTTAAGCGGTTTTTTTATGTCATAACCGCTCATCTTAATCTGCCTTTTATGATTCAGCCGGTGACCTATTCGGTGACCTGTTTGAATTGGCTAATTTAGACACCGAATTAACTTATAATAGGTTGATTTTAAAGTGCTTGTATTGATTTTATCGAGCTTAAAACAGCTCATTTAAACTCAAAATTAATGTCATCAAGTAACTTAAAAATTAGTGTGTTATGAAAACAACCCAAAGGTTCTCAGTCTTAATCTGGACTGACAAAAGAAAAACAGATACCAGCGGCCTCGCCCCTCTTTATGCGCGGATCACCTATTTAGGGCAGCGCGCAGAAATTTCCCTAAAGAAAAAAGTAGACCCCGCCAAATGGGATGCCAAGACCGGCTTTGTAAAAGGCAGTAGTCCCGAATCAAAAAGGATCAACGCTGTGATTAACGAAACCTTGGACGGAATTGATGAAGCCTTCAAAACCTTAAAGCGCTCTGAAGAATTTATCACGGCTGAGAAGATCAAACTATTCTATTCAGGTGATGATCGCAGCCGGAAAATGCTGTTGGAGGTTTTCGACCAGCATAATGCAGACCTCGAAAAGCTGATTGATAAAGATTTTGTTAAAGCAACGTTGACCAAGTACAAAACAGTCCGGTCAAAGACTGCTAAGTACATTCAGCATAAATATAACAAACAGGATATACAACTGGAGTCTATAGATTATGCATTTGTATCCGGGTTTGAGATGTATTTAAAGACCGTAGATAACATTGAACACAATACAGCGATGAGGTACATCAAAAACCTTAAAAAGATCATTAACCTGGCTGTAAATAATAAATGGCTTATCCATAATCCTTTTAATGCATTTAAATGCACTTACCGTAAAGTGAACCGGGTGGAACTGGAATGGGAAGAAATTACAACATTGGCAGCGCATGAGTTTAAGATCAAACGATTGGAAGAAGTAAGGGACACCTTTCTGTTTTGTTGCTTTACCGGATATGCTTTTGTAGATGTAGAGAAGCTAACGCCACAACATATTGTTGCAGGCCGGGATAAAGTGCTTTGGATCAAAACCACGCGTACCAAAACAGAAATAGATTCCAATGTACCATTGATCCCGCAGGCTATTGCCATATTGGATAAGTATAAAGATCATACTTGCCGGGAAGTTGAGGATAAATTATTGCCTGTTAAAAGCAATCAGAAGATGAATGCTTATCTCAAAGAAATAGCAGATCTCGCTGGAATCACTAAAAACTTAACAACCCATATAGCCAGGCATACTTTTGCCACTACTGTAACCCTTAATAATGATGTGCCATTAGAGTCGGTCAGCAAAATGCTCGGGCACACTAAGCTGACCACTACACAAATCTATGCGAAGACAAAGGACAGGAAAGTTAACCGTGACATGACCGCGTTAAAGAAACGTTTGAAAGAACAGAAATCATTAGCAGGAGGAGAATTAGCATGAGCTTAAATGAATCAATTATAGCCGACATCCAATCGATTATAAAGACCGCAAGGGGTAAAGCCGTCCTTGTCGTTGACAATGAAAAGGGTGTTAATGTACTGGCAGATTGGTAAGCGAATTTTTGAGGAAGAGCAAGGCGGTAGAGAAAGAGCTATATACGGAGACAGGCTAATAAGCTACATATCGGAAGAATTGGCCCCCAAGTTTGGTAGTTCCTTTTCCCCGAGAAATCTTAACTACTTCCGGCACTTTTACAGATGTTTTCCAATTGTGAACGCAATGCGTTCACAATTGAGTTGGACGCATTATAGATCATTATGGAGTATTGATAGTGAGGAAAAAAGAGGCTTCTAAAGTGGAGAATTCGGAGCCGTTGATCACTGATTTGCGGAATCAGTAATCAACGGCTCCGTAACACTTTGACCATCTCAATTGATTGATTGATTGATTGATTGTAAGAAGCTCATTGAATTTTCCACAAACATTTCCCCTATAAGGCACAGAACAGGGTGGTCAATGGCCCCATATTCTCCACACATTGCTCGTCACACCTTCGCAACGACGATCACCCTCAATAACGGTGTGCTGATAGAAAGCGTAGCTCAGACGATGGGAGATACCAGCATCAAGACTGAGCAGATCTATGCAATAGTCATGGATCATAAAATAAGTGAGGATACGAGCTTGTTAAGGCAAAAACTTGCTAATTTATAATATCCAACGATGTTTGAAATCACTGATCGTGATTTCAAACATATTATAAGACATAACAATCAATTTCAAGTAAAGACGAACAATAAATCTATATGATTTATAACCAATATCTCGACAAATTCAAATTAACGATTACGATACTTAACTATATTTTTTATTTGACATATTTATTATTCGTAAAAACCACCCCAGTTTTCCGATTCCGGAAAGCTTAGTTTATATACTTTCGTGTCCGATAGATTAAATAATAACATGCCCAAATATTTATATAATTCTCTCCAAACCCCATACGCCAAAATTTGTCATGTTTATCAATCTGAGGAAAGGCGTACCAAGGAAGTAAAACCAATTTTGGGTTAGGGCCAATTTGTAACATTCTCCCGATCTTCCTTAATAATATTATAATTAACTCTTACCTCATTGGCTGCCGCAAATAGTCAAATCGTTCATTTGAATTTTATTGCAGACTATTTATTTACTTAAAAATAATGCCCAGCAGCTAGGTAATTATACCATTAACAAATATGCGAAAAGACTAAAAATTTGAAAACTTCATACGTTTCCGAAACTTATAAAGATTGTATTCATTAAAGCAATTAATATTTGATATCTTATGCTAAAGCTTTCTAAATAAAAGAACGACTACTTTTTAAATCTTTTAAAAATTCGTTGTTGATATTCTAATTTTTTCCATATGTGATCATAAGCGTCTAATTCATTGTTAAAAAACATTAAATCATGTCTCTCGCCCTTTTCATCTAAGAAAAAATATTCCCATATACTATGATTTCTATAAATGATGCATGCATCAGGTTTTAGCCCATCGTCTATTGAATACCAGCGATCAGGAATATTATTAACTTTAATCTTATTTTTTAACTCATCTAAGTCCATATATAAATTAAGGTATAAATTTTGTATAGCCAAAATCATCAAGATAATTTAGTCCAATAGGCAATTTAAATTGAGTTCCTAGTCCAATATCCCAAGCGGTGGGCGCGATCAAAGATTTTTGTATGGGGAATGGCTTTACCACTTCAAATTTCAAATAGTCATTAATATCAGTTGATGGAGAGAGTGCTCTCATGTTGAATGGTGTGCCTACCGGAGATGCGTAAGAACCATAAATAGATCCATATCTATCCATTACTTGTCCAGGCATTGCTATCTCATTGGTCCAATTTCCCAGTGCACCTCCATTTGGAGGCCAAAAATTGGCAACATCGGTAGAAGTGTTAGATATTTCTGCAGATTCTACCTGTAGTGCTTTCACTGATGATGATATTTCCGATTCACCCGTAAAAAATAGAGCTGTTGAAGCTAATCCTGCAATGGCACCGCCAACATCATTATTTTTCGCCGCATTAACAAAATCAACAACGCCTCCAAATGGTGTTATACTTACTAAAAACCCTCCAATCCCTCCATACCAACCCTGTGAGCTGGGGCCACTATTCAGTGCCCCCCAAAGTCCTCCGTCGTCGCTCGCGCTCGATCCCTTGCCTCTCCAATACACACTAAACATATCCATGGTATGACTACTCATCTGATTAATCATTGCGTTCCACGATGCATCATATCTAAGAGGTGGGTGCTCAGTTTGTCCAGATAAATATTCCATATATGCCCCATAGTCGGCAGCGTCATTCATTGCATTATTATATCCATTGTATTCGATTTTGCCCAATGAATAGGATGTTGCATTTGCAATCTCGGACGAATAATCATAACTGAAATTCCCATCCGGATCGATATTTCTAATTGGATTATTGTAGGCATAGGAGTATGGACTCCATCTACGGCTTTGCTCGGCAGCATTATCTACACCATTCCATCTTGCAGTTACCGGGTTGTAATACCTTGCACCATAATCATACGCCCCTAAGTCTGTAGAAAGTTCTTTACCATTGTACTTGTATTGGTAATTATTATTGATATAATTAATGTCCCGGCCAAAGCCATAGTAATCACTTGTCTGTACAATGTTATTGGTTGATAAGGAGCTACCTGAGCCGTCAAACATGACCCTGATGTTGCCGAGATGGTCTGCAATCTGATATTCCTGCACATAAGAACCGGGGCTTCCTGGTCTTGCGCGCCCCTCATCTGCATGTATAAAATCAATCGTATTACCCGCATATTCGATACCGTTAATATAGCTTCGGTCTTCTCCGGCACCTGCTACCTGAATGATTCTTTCCAGCTTTTGTCCAGAGGTGCTATAGAGAAATTTGATCGTTTTGCCACTACTAAAATTGACTTGATCGGGTAGGCTTAGTTCGTTGTAGGTAATCAATGATATGCCTTGTTGCGTATCGGTCTTTTGGCTTCCATTGGAAGTATAGGTATATGTAGGATGATAATTTTCAGATCCGCCGTTATCCTGAACATCCAATAGAACATTTCCCCTTTGGCTACCTGTTCCATAATCATAAACAAGTTTGTTAAGGTATGAAGTTGGCGAAGAATTACGACTTAATGAAAGGATATTTCCAAGCTCATCATAGGTGGCGGCCTCATTAAAATTATCGTTGTTTGCGGATGATTTATAAAATGAATTAGTCAGGCGGTTCAAGTTATCGTAACCCAATACGTAGCCTTGCGTGCCAATTGGAGATGAAGCCCCCGGCTTGTTCAGGGTCTGCCAACTCACCGTACTGATATTTCCGTTGTATTGCGCTTTAGTACCGGCGTAATTTCCATTGGGCTGATCAAAATCAATCTGTTCAGCAAACAAGTCTGTCTGTGCGGGATAGGTTTCGTCTGCCAAATTTCCCGAAGTGGGATTATTTATGCGGGTCAACCATCCCCTGGTGTTGTAACGGTAATCTATGTGCTGATAAAACTCTGAGGATTCGGGATTATTACTTGCACTTAAACTGTGCAGATGCTTAGTAACAAGCTGTCCCATTTCGTTATACTCATATTTAGCGAGATTGATAACGGGCCCGGTAACAGCAGGTGTTATATACTGCTCCTTAAGTAAAATTTTCCTGCCGCCTTCATCATAACTGATAAAACTGTTTGTAGTAAGTTGTAACGAGGAAGACAGATAATGGGTGCGAATAGTCCTTGTTGGTAAGCCATTGTAGCTAAATTGAAATTCGTACTGGTCATATTGTCCGGAAGAGGTTACCGAATTTTTTACAGATTGCGCAATAGTTTTAACCGTATTTCCATAATTATCAAAATGATTAATGCTTAATAAATAGGTAGGCGTTGTCAAGCCGATGACCTCCGTTTTTTGGCCTGTTAGAAGCCCTATTGGCGAATGCTCTAATGTATCTATCGCTGAATTAGGTGGTACAAACACGGAGGAATTAGGATTGATATTACTGTTATTTAAAAAATCATAATTGTCATAATAGCTGACAGTAAGTACTTTTTTATTGTTTCCCAGTGCGATAGCCGGGTAGCTATTGTCTGAATATCCAAAATTGGTTGAATTGTTAGTAAAGGTTTCCGTAAATGGACCTGTAAAACCATCAATAGCGGTTTGGAGTGCAGCACGTGAAGATGTAGTATAATAATCTCCGGTTACCACAGCTCTGCTCCGTGCGTCATATTTCACATAAGACCATATTCCAAGTTCTGCCTGTGCGGGATTTTGAGACAGTACCAGTTGATCTAACTTGTTATAAACTGAATACTCCCATCCTTTGCCAGGTATTCTTTTTTCAATTAACCTGTTCCTGCCATCGTAATGATAGGCGTAGAAAAAATTTATTGCTACAGCATCGGATTCTATAAAACTGGTTGGCAGATTTACGGCAACGGGAATTGTCGGCAACGGTGGTACAACGTAGCGCAGATTTCCGGCATCGTCATAAATATAATCTGTTGTCAGCATCGCCCCATTGTCTCCCTGCATTTTTCTGCATATGGTATGACCATTTAAATCCTGATATTGAATAACACTATGGTTGTTCTCATCAGTTGCAGTTGTAGAAAAAAGCGTACCAGCCGGATAGTAAGTGTAAGATGCTCCACTATTTGAGGTATTTACCCGCCATAGCTTAACATCCTGACTACCATTCGTTCCATAAGATGATTGCAGATCATGACCCGCACCAGTTTTCCAGGTCGTTCCTGGGTAACCCTGTTCCATAGGCCTGCCAAAAGAATTTTGCTCATAGATGCTCTCGCTGTATGGGTTTGTCGTATTCGCAACTTTTAAATCCGGTTGCTGAAAAAACTGGTATTGATCGCTATCAAAATAACTGGTTGGGCCGGTAAGCGCAGTATTTCGGTAACTACCGGAAATATTGTTGCCGTCTGTGTAAGCCTGATATTGTTTAGCCTGCCTACCCATTGCATCATACTCAACTGGCGAAATAACATCATTTAAATTTGGACTTGCCTTCGTATTAACTGTTTGTTGTAGCCGCCCGAACCCATCGAGATATTGAATCTGTTGACTGACCTCATTAATATTTTTACCCGGTATCTGACTTGCATCGGTTGTTGCGATTCTAGGAACATTAGTTACAACATAATTGTGATCGTTATTGGGCGTGCTGTTAAGGGGAATTACAGGCGAAATACCTAAGGTCATCGGACCATGGGAGCTAAAACCAGTCACTAGCCTGATACTTTGTGTTGCAACAATATTTCCTGTTGTATTGGGCTTACTCAATACAACATTCTTTTGCGCATTTACCTGTGCAGGTAAAAAAGAAAGTCCGCTAATAAAAGCAAAAATATATATTACGGAACATTGGAATATCTTTCTTTTCATCAGCTTATTGTTTACTCGTTAAAACGATGTTATTTTTCTTTTGTATTGCTATCCTGTCTTTTGCGCGTTTGTCAGAAATTGATTGATTAATTACTGAGTCCAACCTTATTCTTTCGCGTCTATCCAGTAAGCTGTCAGCAAAGGCTTCTCTTTCTTTGACTATTCCCTTAATGCGATTCTGCCTGTCATGAGGATCCATTGCCTGATCTTTAATAAGTGATTTTATTTGTTGTTGGCTTTTCTCCATTTCTACCGAAAGCAACATTGCCTTTCTTCTGCTTATCGACAAGGCCTTCTGAAGCTTGATAACCCTAATTGTATCTGGAAAACTAACCTGACACACTGCATTAGTAGAATTAAATGATAAAATCGTAAATATCATAATTAGAAAAACTTTGGTATTCATTGCGATTATTGTTTAGTAGGTAATGGGGTATAAATTGTTGTATAATCTGTAGACAAAGCATAACTATATGAATAAGTATCTGTTACGCTGCCATATCCGCTTTGAGGATCGGTATAACTGCTTGTGCTATATAAAACCTGATTGCCCACGAAGTAAGAATTTGAACCGGCCGGAACATTAACTGTGAAATTTGAAACTGGAATAGCAGGACTTCCATAAGCCAGTTGCTCATCGGTGGTTTGTGCGATCACCGCGTTAATAGGTAAGTTTAGTGACAAAGGAATTGTACAGTTCGCATCTGCGTAAAATCTCACATATATGTCCGCTGTAGTTTGATTCCCATAGTCGTATTGATCCTGCGTGTAACTTGTATAGTTGTAATTGTTATATTCTACTCGGGCATATATAATCGGTTGTAAGACACATCCACCCGAACTGTTTGCCAAATTTTGTGCATAAATGGTGGCTTGCAGATCAGCATCTGCCTGTGAATAAGGGGATGAGACCGTCCCAGCGGCTATATTATAGATAGTTTGAATACCTGCATACCCCGGACCGCAATTATCCGACGGTAGCGAGACTGATTGTGCCGTATTTGAATAAAGAGGATTAGGTGATACGTTATGATAAACATAATTTTTAAGAATATTTCCATACCGGTCTCTCACATTTACCAGCCGCGTAAAACCATCGTACTCATAAGACGAGGTTTGACCTTTGGCATCTATTAAGCTTAACATGCCTATAAACGGGTCGAACGTACTTGTTGAGAGAAGAGCGTCAGAAGGGCAGATACGGATATCGTCATACGCATCCCCGCCTGTCAGTGTAAATGAATTGGATGAAAATGTTTGTGGCGGCGAATATTTCCAGCTTCCACTTTGGTGGTACCAGAAAGATATAACATAACTTCGGCTATCCGGGATTGTCCAGTTTAATACATAAGAGCTGCCCGAATAATAACGCGTGCCGGTATGGGCTGCTCCGGTGGTTACTCCCGAATTGAAGTTTCCTTCAAAATCTTCGACAAAGACCTCATTTCCTGTCGCGTTTTTTATTTCAGCTAGAGGAAGCATACCATTATGTGACCACAAAAACCCGCTTGGTCCTTCGGCTGTAAATGCACTTGCCGATGTAATCAGGTTACCGTAGTTATCATAAGACAAAATTTTTGTAGCCTCCATGTGACTATCATTCGACATAGTTTCAGTTGAGCCGTTATTTGAAACAGTGGAGAATGTAAATGATTGAGGGTTGAAACTGGCATCTGCATTCAAGCGATAAACGCTGTACGGCTTAACAACATTACTATTAATAGCCTTATAACTGGTCAATGTAGCGTTGGTTATTTTTTCTACACCATTACTTACAATAGAGTTAACAACCTGCACTGGATCGGACACCATATTGTTTGATACCATATATGAAATTGGCATATTGGTATTTGCCGTACTGACATAATTTACCAATATATCATTAGGATGCCTATATCTTGTCCTCGCCACATCTCCATTACTCAAAGTTTTGTCAACTGTATTAGTTAAATTGGGGGCTAAAAGATTATAAGTGTAGCTTTCATTCTCGGTTACGGAGTTGACAAGTGTTGCTCCGGAGTAAATATTAGTTACAGTTGTCTTAGAGTTTAGCTGGAGGTCTTGAGTAAAAAAATCGTACTTACTGCGATAAAATCCCGAATTTACATTCAAAATATATTGAGGCAGTATGACTACTCCAACAACATCACCTGTTTTTCCTGAAAGAACATAATTATTCGTAACAGATTTTACGACTTGTTTATTACTATTAAGATATTCTTCAGATAGCACTTTTCCTCTTGCAAATGCATAAGACGTATTAACGACATCACCAATCGTCAAAGCGGAACTAGATGAAGGGCTATCTGTATTACCTGCAGTGTTATAATAATATGTAATCGTATTATAATCTTTATAAGTATTGGCGTCAGTAAACTTATAGCGAATAGCACTTCCGTCCGGTTTATTTATGGTGACATAGCTATAGCCAATTTGTACACCTGTTAAATCAAATAATGCCGATACCGGCTCTGAAGAGACGTAGTTAATGTAGTAATTATCAGTAACGTTATTATAACTCTGTAGTACGATACCACTTGATTGATTTGTGCTCGGGTCAGTATAATCATATGTTTCCGAATTAATTTCCGTACTGCCGTTCATTTGGCTGATCTTTTTTACACGCAACCCACTTTCTTTAACACCTCCGCTAATTTCATTTTGTTCATAGAAAAAATTAGTTGCACCGCCTAAATTATTGATAACAGATGTAAGTATGTTTGCCTGTGACCTAGCTAAGTCAGGGGATTTATCGCATCCCTGATATCCTTGAATATTAGATGTTCCCGGATTTGAATTATATAGCCCCAGATAGTCCGTTTGTATAGAATTTCTCGGCGGTAGATTAAGGCTATTATAATTAAAAGAATAGAGATAATTGATTGCATAATTTTTGTTGGATACCTGGCTGATTCCATCTAATCTTAACCTTAAATCACTTCCCCCCGATGAGGGAAAATAAGAATAATGAAAACCATAAATAGCTTTAACCTGGTTGCTTTCACGAGCATCAACTTCTGTTAATGCCAACGCATTGGGCAGATCTGTACGGCTCAAATTATATTTAAAATCTATTTCAAAATTTCCACTAGCTATTTTCGCTAGGTATAGCGGCTCAACGTAATCAGTAGAGTTTTCGTCGTAGGTCGTAATTATAGGGTCTATATTGTTATGTGAGTTATCTTTCTTCTCAACATTTACATAGTTAGTATAACTAACACTGCCACTTTTTAAATAATCAAAAGATATTACGAGATTATCTGATGTGATAATTTTTTTGATGTACCAGGCATTGATACTTTCAATATTTCTAATATTATTTTGTCCGTTTGTTCGCGTATAATTGTCCTCTACATATTCGTCTCCGAAATAATATTTATTTCCGGATTGATCCTGTATAATCCAATCTTCAGCACCGCCATACAGACGACCATTCGTATGATTGAAAGGGCTATATAACATTTTTAACCCGTAAGAAGATTGCAAAACGGGATTACCATTTGTATCTAATTCAAACATCCCGGAATAACCCAGAAAAGAAAAATAAAAGCGATCGGGGCGTGAATCGTAGGCACCACTCAACACATTTGTATAATAATCCAGATTTTGTGCTGAATAATTTTTTGCGCCAATATTATTGATTCCGCAATAACCATATGGTGCTTCATCCGGCAATCCAGCAACAAATCTTGTGATTGCTCCCCCCATTGACAAACTCCATCCCAAGCCCTCGGGCCCGGATATATCCTGAACACGAATACCGGAAGTAGAATAAGTTAGTCCCAATGACATATTGATCTTACCGATTGTAAAATCTTTCAACTTGGCATAATAGTTTAGCTTACCTGAATACAGGCTTACATTATAGCTACCCAACGCTGAAACGGTACTTGTTGCATTGGGAGATGGCGGAGTATAGTTGCTTAAATTATTTATGGTTTGCGCTTTTAATATGCTTGTTGCGGCTATTAGATAGACTATGCATAAGCTTTTTATGATTTGCCTCATTTCAGAGTAGTTTATTTATGTTTTATAAAGATTGTTGCTGAATGTTGGTTACCGTAATTTCCCAATTTATGAGATCATAGTGAGCAGAGTTTCTCATTCTTGTTATATCTTATTAAGCCTATGAATTTATTTCCTCTTAGTATGTTTGATTTTATTGATCTCATTTTTTAGGGTCTTAATTTGCTGATCAGTCGGTTGTTTTTCTTGTATTAAATAGAGTGTCAGCTCTTCAATTTTTTTAAGAAGCTTCGAATTCATCTCCCCCAAATCAATTCCATCTTTTTTAACCTGTTCTTCAGAAGGCACATCGGGCAGGTGATGATTTTGATCGATATAGGCTTTTACTGCCCTAAGTGGAACGAGTTTATAAGATCGGTTGAAAACATAATCTGACCAACCAACCATATCGACTTTAACGGCTTGAGAATGTATTACACCAGCTACAGCGAGGGATGCATCGGGATTCGCCGTTCCAATTCCTACTTTATTATTTATTATTGTCATTCGGAGATAACTATTCAAGTTGGCGTTACTAATTGTATAGTTAGATCCGCCAATACTGGTACCGCTATAAAAATTAATTGCCCCTGCGTTACCACCACTATTATCCATTCGGATGGCGCCAAAATAATTGCTTCCGCCGTCTCCTAATACGGTATAATTACCATCGCCGTTGTAACTGATCGCACCTCCTAAAAAAAGATTGGTATAGCTGTTCCGATAATCTCTCGCAGATGACAATCTACCGTAATATTGTACGGACGCATCACCATTTATATCGAGTTTAGCACCTGGCGTAGTAGTACCGATACCGACATTACCGCTTATAAAGGCGTTACCGGAACCAAAACTTCCGCCATTTCCAGAGGTGTATCCAACTAAAAGGCTTGAATTAATTATTTTGACAGGTTGATAGCTTGACCCAGTAATATTGATACCCCAGTTTTCCTGTATAGAGGTTGCATCACCAGCACTCAAAAATCTGATCCACGATCCTGGTGCAACCGGCCCGCCAGATGCATTCGGTATGTCAATTTGTGCGTAAGACAATGAACTAAACAGCAGACCCATCAAGATTAATAAATATTTTTTTTTCATTTTGAATTGTGATGTTCGGTTTTCAATTGCTTAACTTCCTTTTGCAGTCGCAGTATTTGCTTATTTTGTTTAAGCATATATTTGTTCTGATCAATCAAATACAGTGTGAGCTCTTCGATCTTTTTAAGGAGTTTGGAATTCATCTGTCCGAAATCAATACCGTCTTTTTTAACCTGTTCTTCTGAAGGAACATCGGGCAAGTGATGATTTTGATCGATATAATTTTTCACATCGGCAAGTGAAGTGAGTTTATAAGATGGCTCAAACACAAAATCAGACCATCCGGTCATATCCACATTAACTGCCTGCGCATGTACATTTCCAGCCACCGCAAGTTGATAATTTCCTGGGTTATAAGTGCCAATTCCAACATTGGAACCGAAATAACTGATCCCTCCTCCATTGAAAAATGCAGTTCCTCCACCGCTCAACCCATTAGGATTTACATATAGATCCACTCCTGTTTTGTAGCTTCTCGCAGGCCCGTTTGTTTCCTGATAAGGTAGGGCGTTCTGGACACCGTCATATACCACCGGCGTAATATTTACCGGGGAATTAAAATAATAATGGTTCGTACCACCTTTAAACCAGATAATAACTACCTGATCTCCATTGGAACTTGTCCCATCCGTCCATCCGCCAATCATCGGTCCCGAGTATGGGCTAAACTGGCGGATGTCAGCATCGATAAAATTTGATCCGTGGCCATAATTGGTTGTGTGGACGCGAAACTTTGCAATAAGGGAGCCGCGCCAGGAAGCGTCCGTGTGGACATTGGACCGTCCAACTTCAAATTCTGTGGCTTTATTATTACCCCACGAAAGATCCTGGAAAATGACAGGATAGAATTTGTCCAGATCTCCTGCCACATAAAACACCCCGGAGTACTGTGCAAGGGATTTTAATGTTGTTATGAATAAAAAAAGTGACAAAAGGATTAGGTATTTTTTCATTTAATTATCATTGATGCTTTTTAGGTTTTGGTTTAAGGTTGTCATTTGCCGCTTTAACCGATGAACATCGTTCTTAAGTTGGCTGTTAATCTTATTTTGTGCCTTAATTTCTTTGTCTTTTTCAATGAGGTATAGTGTTAATTCTTCTATTTTTTTAAAAGCTTTACATCCATTTCTGCAAGATTGATCCCCTCTTTAGCGACCTGTGCTGCAGATGGAATTTCAGGTAAATGATGGTTTTGGTCGATGTAGGTGCTTACCTTCTTTAAGGGCGCGAGGTCGTAATCCTTGTCGAAAACGTAGTCTGGTTGAGGGACATTTTGATCGATTAAAACCTCAGAAGCGTGAATGGTACCTTTTACGGTTAGTTCTTTATCCGGTTGCGTTGTGCCTATGCCAACATATCCCGCGAAATGATTATTTGACACGCCATCATAAAAGGCGCTTCCCGAACCTGTGAATCCATTTGTATTTACATGGGGGTTTATACTGGTCAAATAAGTGCGGATTGGACCATTTAACTCCTGAAATGGTAGCGCGTTCTGAACCCCATCGTACACTACAGGATTGATATTCGCTGATGAATTAAAGTAATAACTATTGCTACCTCCCTTAAACCATATAATTATGGCAAAACTGACGTTACTAGAACTGCCATCGGTCCAATCTGCAATAAATGAATTATTATATTCTCTGACATCTCCATCTATCAACATGGAACCATTTCCCCAATCATTGGTATGGGTTCGAAATTTGGCAATTAATGATCCTCTTCCGGTAGCATCTTCATGCACACTGGAACGGCCAATCTCAAAATCAGTTGTTTTATTACTATACCAATTAGCATCTGTGAAAATTACCGGGTAATATTTGTTGGCGTCTCCTTGTACAATAAAACTTCCACTGTATTGCGCGAAAGTCTTTGCGGACATAAAAAAACATAGTAAAATAACGTATACTAATCTTGTATTCATTTATTTAATCTTGTTTTGACTGTTAGTCGACTGATTCTTTAATTTATCGAGCTCTATCTGTTGTTCGCGGCTATCTTTTAATAGTTTTGCGATAACGGTATTTTGAGCATCCATTTGTTTATCCTTTTCGATTAGATACAGGGTCAATTCTTCAATCTTTTTCAGCAGTTTGGCATTCATCTCACCAAGGTTAATTCCTTCTTTCGCAACTTGGGCGGCAGATGGAATTTCGGGCAGGTGATGATTCTGATCGATATAAGATTTAACTTCAGCAAGTGATGCCAGGCTATAAGACGGTTTGAAAACATAGTCAGACCACCCTATCATATCCACCTGAACGGATTGCGAATGAATACCACCCGCTACAGCAAGTTGATAGTTTCCCGGGCTATTAAGCCCTGTTATATTCACTTTGCCATTAATATTAAGCTGTGAAACATCAATAGTTTGCGGCATATTCGGGACAAAGTCCTGAATGTTACTGATCAGACTCTGGTTAACGGGTTGGCTGTTAACCATATAATTGACCACTTTTAAACATTCACCACTTGAATTGGCCCAACCCGCAAATTGAAAGCCCCAATTTTGGTAGGCGGGAGAATAAGGTATATCAACGGCGAGGTATAACTTGCCATTATACATACAGGTTTTCAACTTCCAAATCGCGTCGCTGGTAATGGATTCAACGGTACCGTACGTTGCATTATAGGCAGATGATGTGTTTATAAGGGCAACGTTTGTTCTGTTAAAAGCTCCCTGGTGCCCTCTGAAAGCTGTAAGCGTGCCTACAGCATTGTTGAATGCTAATAAAGTTCCATTATAAGCCTCATGCAATAAGATAAGGGATTGTGTGTAATCACCATTATTATTGGTGCCGAGATCCACAACCCGATAGCCTTGGGGGCCGGAAACGGTTTGAGCAAAAGTAAAATTGACAATAACGAGCAACGGCAGAATTGCCGAAAGAATTTTTTTCATGAAATTGTGATACGGTTAAGCTTTAAAACTTAGCCCTAAGATAATTGTTAAAGACAGATTTGGCAGCGTTATTTTTTTTAAATTTTACTAAATAATCGACCTTTATTTAACAATAATTACAATATTGTTAAATTAGATATCGCATTATAGTATAGATTAATTATTTATCGACTGTTCGCAAACCACTCTTTTAATTTAGATGGTGACGATTTAACTTTTTATTGATCTCCGCCTGTTCTTTTTTCAAAGCATCATTTTCTTTTTTGAGGGCAATTAGATACAATGTCAATTCCTCAATTTTTTTGGTTTGTATTTCAGCGATTTTGCCGACATCTATTCCATTTTTAATAACCTCGCCTTCAGATGGCATATCGGATAGGCGATGATTTTGGTTGATATAATTCTCCACTTGTTTTAATGAGGCAAGTTTATACTTCGGAGCAAATACGTAATCTCCCCAGCCAGCCATATCAACATTTACGGCTTGCGTATGAATTGTACCCGCTACAGCAAGTTTATATCCTCCTGGGACAGCCGTACCTATGCCAACATTGCCTGTTGCACTGATATAAAAAGGGGCGTTGTTTAGATCCACACTAAAAATATAAAAATCATTAATGCCGTGTGCGCCGATATCATTACCGATTTCCCAGTTACTTTTGTACGCGTTACCATTTGCGTTCATACCATAAAAAAGGATCGCGCTGCTTCTTGTCCCTCCAGGTGTGGTAGTACTATTTCCTATCGTTAAGCGGGTTCGGTCAAAAGTTCCAAATAGATCCGCAATGGCAGGAGCTCCGGTATTTGACACTGTTCCGGTGCCTTGGATACTTAATTTTGCCGTGGGATTAATCATTCCAATGCCTATATTACCCGCCTCGGTTATCCTCATTCTTTCGTAAACACTTCCGCCAATAGCAGGGCTGGTATAGAATTGAAAATTACCGCCATTGGACGATGCTGACATTACAATTGCTGTGGAACCTTTTGTGCCGTCAACAACTGCTCCGGTCAGAGGATTTCTATTAGCAGCAAGTTGAGCGTTGTCAAGAAAGATACTTGGCCCGGTCCCGGCTATTTCAAGTTTAGCTCCTGGAGTTGTCGTGCCAATACCAACTTTGTCCGTTGTTACCGTCATGCCAGTTGAGGGGGTTGAAAACTGTGCGTATGCACATATAGTTGCAAATGATGATAAAATTAATAGTAATATTCGTTTCACGGTTTATAGTATTATTGTTTTTTGTAAAGGTTGAGCAATTGCTTTACCTGTGTTTTTAACTCATCAACTTCTCCTTTTAGACCCTCAATTTGTTTTGATTGCCCGTTCACTTGCCTATCTTTTTCAAGCAAGTACAAAGTCAGTTCTTCAATCTTCTTAAGCAGTTTAGTATTCATTTCACCGAGATTAATGCCTTCTTTAGCAACTTGTGCCGCCGAAGGAATTTCCGGTAAATGGTGGTTTTGATCGATATAGGTTTTTACATCTTTAAGAGATGTGAGATCATAATCCTTATCAAAAACATAGTCAGGAAAAATGTTGGTATCAACAATTACTTCGTTGGAATGCACGATACCCTTAACAGTAAGCATCTGGTCTGGCGTTGTTGTACCAATTCCCACATTACCAGCAATAGGCTGTAATAAAAGGTTTCCTCCATTTACAACGTTATGATCGCCTGTTTGTAAAGAATAACTTCGATTCGCAAGTACTGGCGCTCCGGTAACTAAAAATGTCAACTTAAATGGATTAATGGAAAATGCTTCATCTGTCTTAAATTCGGCAACCTTGGTTTGAGTAACCACAGTCTTGCTGCTATTTGATTGTACTGTCAATGGTGAAAAATACGTTTCCGAAGTTCCAATACCAACAGCGTTGTTAACAAAGATATTTCTTGCCGTAAAGTCACTGTTTGTATTATTTAAATTACCATTGTGCCATACTTCGTGCCATTGGTTCCAAATCGAAGCGTCGCCATTACGAGTTCTAAATGATAAATGATTGCCCCCGTTTAAATAATCTGTGCTTAACTGGCAGTCATAGTTATTAGTAAAACCACCGAAACTTATTAATGCGCCATTCCACGGACTGCCTGCCGTAGCATACGAAAATGTATACCCTCCGGTGAAAGAGTCAATCGCATTTGGAGTACTGATGGCTTGTGTGGGATTAAGCGTCTGCCCGGCGCATTGCTGCACGGCCAACAGGGATAGAATTTGCAGTAGAAGTTTTTTCATTAGGTTTAATAAGTAATTTATTTTATGAGACAGTAGAAACTTAATTGCACTTTAAGATGAGTAACCACGACACACGATTACTCAATAACAGCTTTATGCATTTGAGATTCCAGGTTCTTAAGTCGTTTTTTGAGTCGGATCAGTTCTCTCTGCTGGACTTCATCCTTTTTTTCTTTTTTAATTAAATAAAGAGTGAGCTCTTCTACCTTTTGCAGTAGTTCTTTATTCAATTCACCAATGTTCATCCCTTCCGATGTCATCTTTTCTGCGGATTTTATTCCTGGTAAGTGATGATTTTCAGTTATGAACTTATCCACTTTGGCAAGAGAGCTTAAATGATAATTCTTGTCAAATACAAAATCTGCACCGGTGCTGTTCACTACAACTTCGTTGGCCCTTACACTTCCGGCGACATCCAATTTATAACCTGGATTGGGTTGGGTTGATTGTCCGATTAGCAAACTACCAGTACTACTTATCCGCATTCTTTCGACCGGAAGACTATTATCTGCAGTCGCAAACACCATTTCTCCGGAAGCGTTATTCGTAACATCGCCTTTAGATAAGGCTGCTATATAAGCCAATCCCTGCGTACCTGTTGAACTCTTCGACATCCACGATATGGTTCCAGCGGAGCTATTTGACGCCAGAGATGCTGTACTTAAAATTAGATGAGATTGACTGTTTATAGATGTATTGGGGTTGAAAATTTCTAAAACCCTATTGTTCCCACCATGAAAGTAGGAACTTGGGCTAATTGTTCCGATGCCGACGTACCCGGTTGAATTAATTACCAATCTGCTCCCTGCCTGTGTATCATAAATAGCAAAATTACCTGCTGCGCCGGTTCCTGCGGCATCAAGAGCTCCCGAACTTACCAGCCCCCACATTCTGCCATTGTTTCCAGATAAGCCGTTCAAATATAGTATTGGCCCATAGATATTTCCACTTGCATTAGTGTTGATCTGCACACTCGGGTAGTCACTAGTAGCATTTGTTCCGCCCCTTACTATTTGCAATGCCGTAGTTGGACTAGTTGTTCCAATACCAACATTAGAGCCACTATTGGTAAATGTGTTTTGTGCGTAAGACTGTATTGAAACTAAGAAAGGCAGAAACGCCATTAGCGATTTTTTCATGAAATTGTGATACGGTTAAATCTAAAACTCGCCTCTAATATAATTAGGTTGAAGTGATTATATTCCACCTTTTAAATGAAATATTCCTAATAATAAATCAGTTTCATCTATCAAACTTCAACATTTTAAAAATTCTCACTTTAAAAGTATTTTTTGAGCAATGACTTAGTACTCATTGATCATCAGAGTCGCAAGAATCGTAATAAGTTTTCCTTCAAGACATTAATTATTACATAAAAATATCACAGTCTTTGGCATTCAACTGGCGTACTTATAATTCCGTTAATCTTTCAACCGATACAAGATAATTTAATATATCGCATCTCCGACTCGGATAAACTCGGAGTAATTTTCCATTTGCTTGAGTCAATTTTGTACCAAAGCATTGCATTCATTATACGTGATGCATCAGGTTAAGCCCATGTGATTGGGTATGTGCTTAACTGCTATCAAAAAATGGTTTAACAAAATTGAAGTTTATGGCAACAGAAATTATCACCAGAGAAGACCTGACAGAGTTCGGTGAGAAACTCGTTAACCAGATCAAGGCATTATTATCCGGTGAATCGGCCGAAGGACAACCGCCCAAATATCTCAAGAGTTACCAGGTCAAGAACCTGCTCAAGATCTCTAACAACACCCTCCAAACATTACGGGACAATGGCACCATTCCCTTTACCAAGATCGGCGGCATATTATACTACAGCTTCGAAGATATACAGAAAGTATTACGGGGAGAAGTGCAAAGCAAACGTATTCGTATCGCGAAATGAAAACTGTCTTTTCGATATGGAGCAAGCCATGTTTTCGCTACGCTTAAACGGCTTGCTCCTACGGAGTTCAGCACCATTTTGCACTGCGTTTAAAATCAAAAATCATGGGAAGACCAACATTGAACGAGGAGGAGAAAAGGGTCATTCAGGTCAACATCCGGTTAACAATAGACGAAAATAAGATAGCATGTAAGTATGCCGAAGCGTCCGGCTTAAGTTCCGCGAACTGGATTCGGATCAGGGCATTTACAGGCAGGTTCCCGGCTATTAAATTATCGCCAGTTGATGCCTCGCTTTATCAGGAACTGCATAAGATCGGTATTAATCTGAACCAGGCGGTAAAGCAGTTACATACCGGTAAGTTATCCCCCGCTTATCTTAACATCCTGACCGCGCTGATGAAGACGCAGGGAGAGATCTTAAACTGTTTATTGAAATGACAGCAGATCAGGTAAAGGGAAAAAGTTTTAAAGGGGCACTGGATTATAACCTTAAAAAGGTCGATAAAGGGGTTGCCAAAATTTTGGACTCGACTTTTACATCTAGCAATGAGCTTTCTACCCTGAGAGAAGTCGCTTTGGTCAAAATGTTAAGGCCAAACCTTAAAAAATACTTTTACCACACTTCTCTGAACTTCCCGCTTCATGAGAACCTGGGCGATGAACAAATGAACAAAATTGCAAATGAATATTTGAACAATATGGGATTTACCCAGCACCAGTATATCATCTTCCGGCATTTCGATGCAGATCATCCCCATCTGCATATTCTGGTCAACCGGATCGCGAACGGGCTATACAGATTAACATTCAGCTCGTCCGTATTTTCACCCGCCTAAGACAAATGTTTAATAGCCAAACAGAGCTAAGACTTGAAATAGAAAAGATCAAGCAAGAACTAAATAACCAGGGGCGAAATGTAGAAATCGTCTTCGCGTATTTGGATGAGCTGTCAAAAAAGATAGATCAACCCGAAACCAATGGTCCAAGAAAGCGAATTGGGTACAAACCGGAATCCGATTTACAATAAAAATTGCTTTGAGCCGATTAGGGGACTTAAGCGGCTCAAAAAACACAGATATCATGAGCCGATTAGCAAGATTAATTAAGACCAAAATAGATTTCTGAATGAATATTTGTTTCTTTCCATAGTTTGTTATTGATTTTCTGGTAATACTTTTACTTGGGGATGCATTATCTCACTCGTTTTCTGTTTAAGATATTCGTATCCAGCGGTATACAGGCTACCTGCTGCTGCCGCCGCATGATCTAAATGTACGGTTCCTTCAACGGTAGCAGGACCAACTTTCAGAGATCCGCCTAATTCAGATGAATTATTTACTGTTATCGATCCCTTAGAGACCGTAGCACTTGAATCTATTACTTTTATTTCACCTTTCATTGGCCCCTTGCCTAATGGGACTTCTGCTGTACCCTTTATAAAATCGACACCCGCAGACGCTTTTGCCCCACCTAATCCCAAATCCACTTTGGATGTGACTACAGATCCCTCAAATTTCAATGTGCTATTTTCCACTTTAGCCTTGGCGTTCCACACCCCGACGTCAATACCAGCTTTCAGAGGACCGGCCTTAACACTTCCTCCTAATCCTTCAACCCTCCATTCTAAGGAAGCTGAGCCTGACAATACTTGTTTCATTTCCGAAGTAAACTTCTTCATCGCCGCGGTAACCGGATCATCCTTATCCATTCCATCGGGATCAATATACCTGATTGGATTATTTTCAACATAGTTATATGGACTAAAGCGCCTATTCTTCTCCGACAATGGATCAACACTCGTCCCCCTACCAATTACCGGATCATAGAACCTTGCACCATAATCGTATTGCGTCAGCTCATCCTGTAACTCTTTCTTGTTATAAAGATAACGGTTACCGTTTGAGTTATCATATAACCCGTGCCGTAAGCCAAAGGCGTAATATTCATCTTCCTGTATTACTTCGGCTGCGCCGGTACTGGTATTTTTATCGAAGGTTACCCTAACGTTACCTAAATGATCTTTCAGGTCATAGGTGTATTTATATGTTCCGCTGTTATTCTTCGCTCTGCCCTCTTCCGTCGTGATAAAAGCGATTGTTCCATTATGATAGGTAATGCCGTTGATATAGTCCCAGGTGCCGTCCGCCGTGCCGGTGGCATGGTGCATTCAAAGAACGTTTGTACCTATCTGCTAAGATAGATAAAGTATTACTTACTGTCTGTCAGCTTAGCTAAAGCTGCCTTCAACTCATCTTGTCCCTTCTTTAGTAGTTCAATTTCTTTCTTTTGCTCCGACAACTGTATAGTTTGATCATTCACCTGGTTTTCCTTATCTATAAGGTACAGCGTCAACTCCTCTATCTTCTTGGTTTGAACTTTTACTATCTCACCTAAGTTGATACCATTCTTTGCCACTTCCTGTTCAGAGGGCATGTCAGGCAGATGTTGGTACTGATTGATGTAGGTTTTTATTTCTGACAGAGAAGGAAGTTTATAAATTGGTTTGAACACATAATCAGGCCATCCTGTCAAATCCACCTTTACTTCTTTCGTGTGAATGGTACCATTAACCGATAGTTTAGCGTCAGGCGCGCTGGTTCCAATACCTACGTTGCCATACCAATCTATCCTCATTCTTTCGGCCACCGTATTTGCTACTCCTACCTGGGTAGTAAAAAAAGCGAGTTGACTGCCCCAATTGGAATATAAATTACTGTAGCTTCTGATCTGTGAATAATTACCGGTTGCATTGCCGTAATCACCGTCGAAGGTCATAGCGATATAATGCTGGGCATTATCACTGTTGATGGTATTACCTTGCAGGATCAACCCTGTGGAATTTGGTGTGTTTTGATAGATATGCAATAAGCTTTGAGGTGTCTTTGTGTTTATACCTATGCTGCCATTACTCACAATATTAAAATAATCGCTATCTCCATAGCGTATGCCGAATAAGTAATTCGATGTTACTGGATACCTGACAAATGACCATTGACCGACACCTGAACCGGAGGTTCCTGCTATTGCTCCTAAGGCGATACTTGAGAAGCCAGCATTAGACGGAGGCAATCTTAAATTTTCGTTATAATTAGTTCCTCCTGGATTGGATAAAACTGTTAAACCAGATACCTGCAAATCTGAGACAGGGCTCGTTGTCCCAATTCCTACATTACCACTTGAAGGAAAGGTATTAGTTTGCGCATAAGAGCAATAGCCGACAACAGCTATAGTCAATGTTAAGAGAAATCGCTTCATTTTGATATGATCTAAGTTTGCCTCTAAGTTAATGGTTGGCTAATCAAACAGCAACACTAAAATAGCGAACCGTCCTACGCGAATAGAGGGTTAGGTCCTTATAGAGGTAGCGCAAGACGACTATAAGGAATGCATCACAAGGCATTGGCGCTGCATTTGAACAATGCGAGTAGCGTTGTAATGTCAAATGCTGTGAACGATGCTGATGCCTAACCCGAGACGTAGGTGAGCAAAATAGATATTCGCATCTGACCTTTTAAAGGATGAACCTTGCAAGCTTCACCTGGTCGATAGACCAAGTGCTGCGCAGCATTAGTGAAACTTATAAAAGGTAAGCGAGAGCGAATGTGGAGTTTGCTGCTTGCTACAGACCAACAACATGACAAGTCGGCTATAGCCGGTGAGTGACAATGTGGGTGAAACCCTTATTGGCATGAGCGTAACTTGGCGCGATGTTGGTAAGCATAAGGCAAACGTAACTCCTTATTTCCTGTGCGTAGGGCATGAGCGATGGGTTGAGGGCATAAGCATAGCTACCCTTTGCAATCCTAAGCAACAAGAGAGTAAAGGGTAGCGTGGGCTTATGTTAATTAGGGGACTTGATCGGCTCATTTTATTTATGATCTTAATTCTGATTGTTAAACGGTGTTTTTGTCAACTCCAGCCATCCACTCATCTTCGCAGTTTAAATTAGGATCAAGCCAGACTGCTTTGTGATTTGCCCAAGCAAGCCATTCATTATCTGAGGTCTGAATTGCGTTTAAATATTCCCTTAAAAGTTCAGCCTGTTTCCAACGTTTTGCAGCGTTCATAAGCGCTTTAAACTTTTTAACATCTTCCCTTTGTTTCGCTTCCCGTTCTGCTATAGCCTTGCGTTCCCGTTCCCAGCTTTCGCGTCTTATTTGAGCTTTTAAATTGTCATCCTCTTCCTGCTTTGCGAAACTTCCAGTTTTGCTAATATCCTGGGCAGTTGATCTTCCATTAACTGTAATTTAAGATCCTTCCAATCTCTCCGATAATTGCCGTCGAGTCGGAAGACCAGTTTGCCGTTAGGCCGCCAGTCGTAATCCCTGTAGGGCTTATTAATTTTGGACTTCGTTGTCAGTTCTCTAAACTTGACCTTTAGTTTGATACCGCGGATAACAACATAATTGCCTTTGATGTCTGTTTCATATTGGTGTCCACGCGCCCGAAGACATTTAATCAGCGTATCCATAAAACGAAGCGCTCGGCCAATGCTGGCAGGCGCAACACGGATATCTAATTGCTTCTTACCGGTTACCGCCATGCCGGGATAACTAATATCTTTCATCGTATTTAAGTTCTCCCTGGCTGCAATGATGAGTGGATCAGGACTGGTCAACCGGTCAGGAACTTTAAATGGTAATTTCTCAATAGCAATTTTCTTGGCCAATTTATGCTTAGCAGACGGGCTTTTAACCGGTTCGTCGGCTGCACGCTCTTCCAACTCAATAAACGCTTTGCCTTTCCAGGGCAAAGGCAGTTTGGGCTTAGGCACTTTCCTTCCTGAACGCACTTTCATCCAATGAGCAACAGCCGGTATCGGAATATTCATTCGTACACAAGCTTTTCTGAAACCTACATCAGATATTTTATACATCCTGGCAATCTCGGTCATCGGCTGTTCCCAGCCCAGCTTGTAAATCTCTTCGCGTGTAAGCTTTACCATAATTTCGGTGCTGCTGCTTCCAATTCTTCCGCATTGAACTCGGCTATGTTAAAACGCCCAAATGAACTGAATGAGCTTTCTGAAACAGATCGCGAAGGTATTTTATATGCTCTTGATGGTTTGCTGCGCGATGCTAAAGCGCGGAAAGCTTACGCTCATTAAACAAAAAGCCCCTTTTGGGGCTTCTTATTAATGGACTCGTTAAGTGTGACTAATACTTTTCTAAGTAATTTTTCCAATCATTTGGGTAGTTCTCTTGAGCTTTCTTTTTTATATAATCCGGTATAGGCGCATTTTTATAACTAACACCCTTACTTTCAAGAAAGGATATAATCTTCATCTTATTTTTATGGTCTTCTGTGTCTAAATCAACGAAAGCTTCCCGCAACACATCAACCAAATACATATCCTTACTTTCTTCTTCTCTGTAAAAGATGGGCGCTTTATAATCAGCTCCTCCTTCAAGTAAGCTTAGGGCAACATTATATTTGGCTGTTAGTATCGCAGTACTCAAAGCAGATTGTTTAAACTCGTTTACGTAATTGATATTAGCCCCATTTTTAACAAGTAGTTCTACCAATTCTACGCTACCCGTTTTTACAGCGGCCATTAATGGAGTAAGGCGAGTTGAATTGCCTGCTTTTCTTTTTCCGGTTTCTACATCATTAACATTTGCCCCACTTTTTAAAAGTAGTTCTGCGTATTTGATATCATAGTGTTTGGAAGAACAAGCTTCTATCAAAGCGGACGCACCGCTGAATGTATTATGTATGCTAACATCTGCTTTATTGTCAATTAATGCTTTAAATGGTTTCCATTGCTGATTCATTATGGTCATTTTCAACAGGGTATTTCCATATTTAGGTTCCTGGTAATTGATAAGCCTTGGATCTTTTTTTACTATTTGCTCTATACCCTTTACATTCTCATCCTTTACAAACATAGCTAATTCGGATGCTGGGGTTCCTTGAAAAAGTCGATAATCCTCGCCCGTCAAATTTGATTTATCCACGTTGTTATCGTGATTAGTGCCTGTACAAGAAATCAGCAACAAAGACATTATTATCGGTATTAATATTGTTTTCATGTTAGTCGTTACTTTATTGGAAAGTTCTTTAATATATTATCCATGCTATGGCCATTGTACACGGAAGGGATATCTTTTGGCCATAAGTAATGGCGATTCCCGTTTACATCAGGCATTATAGGGCTGTTGTTCTGAAGTGTGTTCAGAGGGTCTGTCCGTAATATAAAAGCGTCTATCCCACTTTCAGATTTAAATGGAGTTTTCCAGTTACCTTCAGCAATCTTAGTTATATCACCCACACCCGCCGCATTAAAAGTAATGGCCTTTCTATCTGTAACTAAAGCATTTAACGCCGCTTCCCCACCTCCTAGTGAGTGCCCAGTAAACGTCAACTCTGTCTTTCCTAGAATACCAGAGATTGTTTTTGCGTTGTTTGCTGCATCTTCATATTGTTTCGATAAACCCAATGGCTGTTTTACATCGGCTCCAACATCTTTCCAGTTAGGTTCTGTTCCGGCTGTGGCATACGAGTACTCAGTTACTTTGCCTTTAACCACCCGTTCATAAACTTGAGATTTTAAGCCATTTTCACTAGTAAGTGATATTCCAAAATCTCTATGAGACACTCGCCAGCCTCCTTTCAATATGTTATCCTTTTGATCACCATAAACATGTCGAGCCATTCGAGCTGCCTCCGCAGGTGTAGGCTCCATTCCATCTGGATCGACAAACCGCATTGGATTATCGAAAGCATAATTGTAAGGAGAGTACCGTCTCATCTTCTCCGCAAGCGGATCAGGTGTTGTCCAACGGCCTATTACAGGATCATAAAACCGCGCGCCATAATCATATTGGTTAGTTAAATCTGTTTGTATCTCCTTTCCATTATAAAGATAACGGTTATTGTTTGAGTAATCATAACCTCCAGGTTTGCGCAGGCCGAAACTATAGTATTCATCTTCCTGCACCACACGAGCAGCCCCATTGTAAATATCAAAGCTCACCCGGTTATTGCCTAAGTGGTCTTGCAGATTGTATTCGTAATTATAAGTACCGTTATTATTGGCAATGCGTCCTTCGTCGGTTTGGATAAACGCTACGGTTCCATTTTTGTAAACTACACCATTAATATAGTCCCAGGTACCATCGCTGCCCGTATTACGAAGCTTTTGTCCTGAGGCATCATAAGTGTAACGGGCCACAATGGCATTATTGCGTTTGGTATCCTGCGGTAAGTTAAGCATATTGTAATCAATCTGCTGGCCTTGTCCGTCAGAGGTAGCGTTACCATTGGCGTCATAAACATAGCTGCGCGGACTATACCCGGTTACGGTGTTAAGCTGGCTACCTGTATAGCTGGTATAGTTGAGTGTGCCTGCATTAGCCCTGCTTAACTGGGTAATGTTGCCCAGTTCATCATAACTGATGTTTTCATCGAGTGCATCGGTTGCCAGTCCACCCGAGAAAGCGGCAACTTTCAACCTGTTCAGGTTATCGTAAGTATAATTAAATGTACGATTGCCAGGTTGGGCTGTCTTTGTCGTTAAGTAGGTCATCTGGCTGATGTTGCCGTTCCATTGCGGTGCAGCTCCTGTATTGTAGTTGAGCTGCATAGCAAACAGTGGAGCACTGCTACCTGTTAACCAGCCCCGTTCGTTGTACGTATAAGCTACCTGTTGTGCATTATTACCCAGGTGCTTGGTCATCAGTTGCCCAACCTCGTTATAATCTTCCTGGCTCAGTAACACATTGGCTCCGCCGTTCAGTTGTTCATTCGTCTGGGTTTTACGGCCCATGTGGTCGTAAGTGTAAGCTGTACCTACGGTTAATGCCGGGCTGCTGGTATTGGCCTGGGTGTAATGGTGCCTGGTCGTTTGGGTTACCTGGTCGTTAAAGTTATAACTGAAGGCCGTTTCATCATAATCACTGTTACTTGTGCCACCATTAAGGTAATGCTGCTGGTAGGTTTGTGCCTGCCTGCCTTTGCTATCGTAAAAGTGAACCGTCCATAACATGGGCCCAAAGGTGCCGTCGGGCAATAAGACAGCTGTTTTACTTGCCGTTAGTAAACCGGTTGGCTGTGTTAAAGTATTGCTTACCGTAGTATTATATGGGTTATTAGGATAATTATAGTTATCATAAAAGTTGAGTGTAAATACCCAGCTTAATGCCGGGTAACTGTTTAAGGTATACCCTAAGCCTGTACCGGTATATGTTTCATATTGCGCTGCGGCGTAAATGTTGGTTTGCAGTTGTGCCTGGGTTAATGCAGGTGTTGCCGTGTCTTTAAACAAACCGGTTAAGATCACACGGCCTAAAGCGTCGTACTTCGTCAGTATCCATTGCTTATTAGCCCGGTGGGTACCGTCTTGGGTAAGCACCAATTGATCAAGCTGGTTATACACCATGTATTCCCAGTCCTTGCCCGGGATCTTCTTTTGCACTAACCGGTTCCGTTCATCATAGTGGTAACCGTAGATGTAGTTTTGGAACACGCCATCGGTTTCGGCAAAACTGGTTGGGTAGGCACCAGGCATCTGCGGAATCACATACCGCAGGTTGTTCAGGTCGTCATACACATAACAGGTCGACTGGAAAGTATTGGTTCCTGATTGTACCTTTTTGCAAACTACGTGGTTTTCCTTGTCTTTGAACTCGATGCTTTGGTTACCGTTTTCATCGGTGGTAGTTGTTTTATACAACTGACTAGGGTCGTATGGACCAGTGCCTGTTGCCCCATTACCGTTACTGTTAACAACCCATAGTACTACTTCACCGGTAGCATTACTCCCATAGCTAACCTTTACCGTATGGCCTGCACTTGCTGTGGTATTGGGTGTACCAGCCGGTTGCCAGTCGTTACCCGGTGCGCCTTGTTCCAAAGTCCTGTTGAGTGGCGATGCTTCGAAAACAGTTGTGGCCGAAGGGATGGTAATCGTGGGCACCCCTGACGGCGGGGCATTATAAAAACTATTCTGACCGGTGGTCAATGCATCTGCTTTATAACTGCCATCATTACTGGCTGTGGTATAGGGCAGGTATTTGGTAGCCTCACGTCCAAACTGATCGTATGCTACCGGCTGTACCACATCGCGTGTGGCATTGGGGTTGCCTTTCACCTGTACCGTTTGTAGGGGCCTGCCCAGGCCGTCGATATATTGTACCGTCTGCATTACATCGCAGGTACTATAACCCGTATTGCCAGGAACGTAGCCAGGTATACGCGGAACTACTGTACTAACATAGTTCTGCGTTGTGCTTAATGCCAGATTGTTTAAAGGCAGGCAGTCGCCTACGGTATAAATATGCACCCGCTGACCGGCTCCCGGATTAATATGGGCATTGGTGATATGGATGGACCCGCTGCTATAGTATTCGCCCGATGATATGGTACCGGTCATTGAACCGTTTACATTGGTTTGGGCATGCACGGCAAGTCCTGCGAATAATAACAGTGATAAAGCAAAATATCGCCGCTTTATCCTGTTTAAAATATGTTGTGTTTTCAATTGACTGATTTGATAGGTGATCGCTTAGGTTTATTGGTTCTGATAATGGTAATCGACGTGTTTCACGATGTTGCCATCTTTATCCTTGACGTTCATCAGCCGCAGGAAACTGTCGTATCCTTAAAAGTACGCACCGTCGTCTGGCCGTACCCGCTTATAGCGACGAGCAATAACGTAATTGTCCCGATGTGCTGTTTTAGGTTGAGTTTCATCTGTGATATGATTACTGGTTTTGGTAATGATAATCAATGTGCTTAATGATATTGCCGTCCTTATCTTTAATATTCATCAAGCGCATAAAGCCGTCGTACTCATAATAAGTCGTTATCCCTTTGGCATCGGTCATCGATGTCATACCAACAAGCGGACTATAAGTGTATGTCGTCACCTGTGCATTCGGTAAGGCGGTACGTAACACAGCCAACTGACTTCTGATTTGTGCATCTGTTCCGGGTGTATTATTCAATTGATTTATAACACCCTGGCCTAATACGTTTACTAAATCCTGATACGACGCATTTTTCACTGATGCAACGGGATACTGATGATGATATCCCCACAGATAGGTATCCGCGATTAAGCCTTCTTTCAAAACCGTAGCAATATTGGTAGCATCATCATAACTATAATTGAATCTGCTCTCATATTTTACAGGGTCAACGCCGGTACCATCATAGAAAGCCAAACCAGCGGGGTCGACAGGTTGCGGGGTCTTGAGCGTGTAGTAGGCGTCAGGAAATTCGCCTGGCTGGTTTTTGTAAGTAGTAATCGAACCATTAATGACACTACTGCCATTATTAACCATTAGCCGTTTCTCGATAACGGGGCTTGAATTGAAGGCAAAAGCCGGGTTAATATCTTTCGGGTATCGCAGCAAAACATTGTAATTATCGCCGTTGCTTTTGCTTACTTCTTCCCGGGTCAGCTCAATATGGGCAGCATTATCGTAATGATAATTTTCTGTAGTTATCAGTTGTTTGGTCGAATCAGCAGGGTCATAATCAGTCTGAATTTTTGATACCGGATAAAACCAGGGCGAGTCGAGATGATATTCCGTTACCACAAATTGGGGTGACCGAGGGCACGGATATATTGTGCAGGCGCCTAATTGGTTGATTACCCCCGGTATAAATAACCCGATCGCAAGTCCACGTACATTATGCCCGTTGGGGTAAATCAAAGGATCGCCGAAACCGTATTGATATTTGTTAACTACCTTTCTAACCGGGTTGTATTTCCCGGTTACATTGTTGTAGATATAGTCTGTTGTTTCAAGCGGAAGCCCTTCAAGCCAATCGTAAGATACTATTGGGGAATAGGGATACCCAAGTACACCAGATACATCACCTTGCGATAATACGTTCACGGTATATCCCATCCCTATAGAATCCCGGGTATAAACTTTAACGCGGGTATAAGCTACGTTTCCACCCTGTATCGTGCTCAATGGTGCAAGCGAATTGGATGATTGCGACGTGTAATAACATTCCTGGAAATAATTTCCTTTATTTACATCCTTATGTACCATATAGTTCATATACTGAGGTTTGTACCCCAGTACGCCTGATGATAAACCGTTGGTATTCTTATACTCGAAATATTTGGTCACTAAAGTATTCGAAGCCGGGCCCGAATAGTTCGTAATAGATTTGATCCTTAAACCACCTGCAAATTTGTTGAATGTTGCCGTTGTCGAGGGATCCGCGGGGTGCGTCCATTGCACCGTTAAGAATGGGCTGCCGAAGTCGCCGTTACAGACGATTTCGATATTGTAATTGCCGGGGGCCAGATCGGGTATGGTTAATCCTCCGTTGACGCTTTTGCCGTGATAAATAGCGCTGAAATTACTGGGCCCGGTTAAAGTAATTTGCGCCTCACTGTCACCTGTTGGTGGTATACCTCCCCCGGGGGTTTTGACAGGATTGCCAGAATCATAGGATAAGGTGAAATAGCTGGAATTAGCGGTCACCATAAATGATTGGTTGACTGTTTGATTGGCAAGGCCAGTTAATTGTGCGAATCCTTGGGTTGTTCCGGTACGTTCGGTTGTTACGTAATCATTCGCATCATAGTCAAATGAAGAGTATCCTCCGGTTGGATAAATGATCTTTTTTAAAATCCCCGCCTTCATAGCAGCCGTATCGGGTTCCCTGTTAGCTCCTGTGAAAAAACCATGGGTATCGTCCATTGGTAATAATGTACTATTTGTCTTGTTATTGAAATAGCCCCAGTGATCTTGTGATGGGCTGAAACGCGCAGGCAGGGTCGGGCCACCATATTCGAAACTATAAGGAGCGGCTCCACTTTCCTTTACCCCTGTCAACTTTAACCGGGTACCGGATGAAAAATAATCATAATTTAAGTCGAATGTTTTTAATGGCGAGTCCTGATTTTTATAATATAAGGCAATTTGTGTCAAAGCCTGCGTATTAGGTAAATCAGTTCGGTTGAGGTTATAGTTAAAAACCACATGGTCTCCAGTCGATGCGATAATCTCCCGGATCCGCCATGCAGTTATCGTAGTGGTACTGGTTTGAAGCCGGCTAAAACCAGGATCACAGGCATTATCAGCTACGGCTTTCCCATAACGTATTTCTGTAGGTTGGTTATCAAAGTTGTATTTTAAAGAATCATATAAGAAGCTGATTGTATCATGGTGAGCGGTAATTATCCTTGTCAAATACCAGGATGGCGTAGGATAAAATGGCCTGAAAAGCGAGCCTCCAGTACCAACGGACTCCGTTATTGCATCTTCTTCTTTGTTAAACTCGAAATAATTGTCATGCTCATCAGTCACGGTAAAAGCATTCCCCCCGGTGGCATAGGTCATTTTGATACGTTGGTAAGGTATCGTGTAAATATTTCTATCCTGATCAAAGAAAAACTTAATGTTTTTACCGGGCATGTTCAGGTAAAATAAATCCGGTTTGGTATCTATTGAGTCAGTCGCTGCTCCATACATAAACATGTATTGGGGATCGCGATTCCAGGTAAACGCGTCGAAGGAAGCTGGTAATGTGCCCGTTTGCGGTGTGCGGTCCTGCGGCCCCAGCCATCCAAATATATCGGGCAAGCCATTTACAGCACAGGTAATACCGCCTCCGGCCTGCAAACTCCATCCTAGCCCTACAGTGGTTGCAATATCGTTTACTTTATTTCCTGAAGAATGGTAATTCAAACTAATGGGGATTTCTATACCCTTAGCTTTGATGGTGTAAATTGGAACAGTAATATTAGGGACACCCGTGTATAAGCCCACCGGGATATCTCCAAATTTACCGAATGCAGTTGCCTCCGGGGATATCGAGTTGGGCGCTAGTTTAGGCGGCGTTGTTTCCAGAATGGTTTGGGCTTTAAGTGTATTCACAGTCAGGGCCAGTGCAAGACAGCAGCACACCTTTTTATAATTGCTCAGCATGATAAGAATTAGTAATTTTTGTTGTTTTAAGTGCAGAGATTTAGGGGTTATTTCAATTTCAGCATTTTCCTGATCGCGTCAAGCTCCTTTTGCTGGGCATCATTTCTTAACTTTTCCTTGCTTAGGTCTTTGTCTTTTTCTATCAGGTATAAGGTTAGCTCTTCTATTTTTTTCAGCAATTTGGTATTCATCTCTCCCAAATTCATACCCTCTTTGGCAACCTGGGCTGCGGAGGGAATTCCAGGTAAATGGTGATTTTGATCGATGTAGGTTTTTACATCTTTTAAACTGGCGAGATCGTAATTTTTGTCAAAAACATAATCCGGTATTGTTACATTAGGGTCTACTAAAACCTCCGTAGCATGAATGGTCCCGCCAACAGTTAGTTTGGAATTAGGGTCAGGGGCTGATGTCCCAATACCGACACTGCCGTTATTGTCAATCATCAATCTGTCCGTTAGATTTCCCCAATAAGATCCATCCGGATTGGGAGAATTTCCGATATAGAATTTTCCATTTAATGATTGCAAGTACCAGTTAGCACCGGAATGCGCCCAGTTTCCCTGGCTCACAACAAGTTGTGGGGAATCACCGGGATTACTCGCTTGTAGCCTAGCGACGGGGGACACTGTTCCAACACCAACATTCCCTAAAGTATCAATAGCAAATACGGTAGCTGTTGGGCGTTCAATAACAAATGTTTGCTTACCTGGGGTAGGATCATTGTCCAAACCTAAATACCATTGAATTTTCCCGTTGGTGGAATATAGCGTTCTTGCATACTGCCCAGTCATACGATTCAGTAAAATGTCAGTGGCATATGTACTGGTTAAGGAAAGTAAACTTGCTGGTCTCGCTGTCCCCGTTCCTATACCTACGTTTCCGTCTGGCGGGAAAGTATTTGTCTGCGCTCGGGCATAGCTTAAAGTTGAGACAAATAAAATGGTGATAAATAGTTTCTTCATGCTTATTTTGCTTTTGATATGTTCTTAATCTGGTTCTTCAATTCATCAATCTGTAGTTGCTGACTTTGAGAGTCTTCTGTTTGCTGCGTTTTAAGCGCTTCAATTTGCTTGTCCTTTTCTATTAAATAAAGCGTCAGTTCTTCTATCTTCTTCAAAAGCTTCGTATTCATTTCACCCAGGTTAATCCCACCTTTAGCAACCTGTGCAGCTGAAGGAATATCGGGTAAATGATGGTTCTGATCGATGTAGGTTTTTACATCTTTTAAAGTCGCGAGCTCATAGCCTTTGTCGAATACATAGTCCGGTATTTTTACGTTAGCGTCTACTAAAATCTCGGTAGCATGAATTAAACCGCTTACAGTTAATTTGGAATTAGGATCAGGATTCGAAGTACCTATACCTACATTTCCAGCGTGCTGTATCACGAGAACTGGATTACCAGAACTGTTGCTAAAATAAATGCCCGATGCCCCAGATGTCAGGTAGCCAGGTGTGATATCGCCGAACTTGATAACATTAGTGTAAGTTGAACTCTCCACTGAGACATCTAGTGTTGCACCCGGGCTATCCGTGCCGATACCAACTTTACCTGAGTTATCAATTTTAAAAAGCGTTTTTTCTAAATAAGTTGTGGAGGCTGAACGGCTTACATTAAAGTAATCTGTAGCACTTCCACTACCAATACACACTCTCCAAGCAGGCAAATTGGGGTTTACAAATCCCCATATGTTAGATGAATTTCTTAATATATTAGAGGTAAGGTTGATGGAAGAGTAACTCGCTGAATTCTCAGGCATCAGTGCATTTCCGTTAGGCATCCATAGTGCGTTATAATAATAATGGCCCGAAGGGACCACGGTATTTATAGCGGCATCACCGGATGAGCCAAATGTGTTTTGCGCCAAAGTGTATTGAATTGTCAATAATGATAGAATTAACGGAAGAAGTATTTTCATAAATGGAATTAGTTATTCGTTTTTAAAAGAGTTTTAATTTGTTTTTTTTACTCATCAATCTGTATTTGTTGATTTGTAAATTTAATTTCGGAATCCTCTTTCTGTTGAATTAAGTACAACGTCAGTTCCTCAATCTTCTTTAATAGTTTAGCATTCATCTCACCGAGGTTAATACCCTCTTTAGCAACTTGGGCAGCTGAAAGTATTTCAGGTAAGTGGTGATTTTGATCGATGTAGCTTTTTACATCTTTAAGTGACGTGAGATCATAGTCCTTGTCGAAAACATAATCAGGTGCGGGAACAAATTGGTCAACTAAAACTTCGGTGGTGTGAATAACGCCATTTGCGGTCAGGGTTTTATCTGGTTGTGTAGTACCTATACCTACGTTGCCTCCGTTTGGGTTAATTATGCTATTTCCCCAAGCACTACCAGAGGCAGATATACTTTGAATGATACCATAACCATTTGCATCAGTCGAAGTGTTCATTCTTATATAAGTCTTCCCCTCATCTGTTGAGCCGGCCCAAATAGTTGACTGTCCGGCAGGATTATACACCAGTGTGTTTCCCCGTACCTCCAGCTTAGCAATTGGAGCGTTGTCCCACTACCCATATTGCCGTATGCATCAATGAACATTTTCTCAGTCAGTGAGCCTTCATTAACGGTAGAGAATAAGCCCACCTGTTTCATTTCCTGTTCCTCCGTTACTAATTTGTAGACCTATGCGCACATACGTTGCTATTACTCCATTAGCTGCTGAAAAATCCATCCCAGTGTCATTTCCCGATCCTACTGCTACACCAGTAATATTTAATGCACTTCCAGTTGTTCCTTTATAAACATCAAGTTTATATTCAGGATTTGTTACCCCAATTCCCACATTACCGGTGTTCAAAAAAAGATTGCCATTAAGCGGTTGCCACGTTTGGGCATAAGAATAGCTTGCCGCTAAAATTGACAGAATTATCAAGAAAAGCTTCTTCACAGAATTGAGATAAGTAAAATTTATTTTGTATTGGACAGCTTTAATAAAGCAGTAACCTGAGCTTTTAGGTCGTTAATTTGTTGTTGCTGGCTATCAATTTGAGTTTGTTGTTTTTTAACTTCTTCATCCTTTTCGATTAAATAAAGGGTGAGTTCTTCAATTTTCTTAGTTTGTACCTTGCCGAGTTCGCCAAGATTAATTCCCTCACTAGCTACTTGTTTAGCAGCTGGCATTTCAGGAAGGTGATGGTTTTGGTCAATGAAACTTTTAAGCTCTGTTAAAGACCTTAAAGTGTAATGTTTATCAAAAACAAAGTCCGGCCATTCGCTTTGAAGCTGTACGGTGACAGATTCAGCAATCGCACTTCCGGCGACTGCAAATTTATAGCCTGCAGGATGCAATGTTGTTCCAATAGCTATATTACCACTAAGGTCTAAATGTAAACCGGTCTTATAATTCAAGCTTGCATAGTCACTTGTGGAAGGTGCATATTGCAAATTTAACCCTGGTGCCCCATGATCGATGTCTATTGAAAATCTAATACCATAAGAGTTTGTGTAACTTGTATGGTTAACAAATTCCAATGCGCTGTTACCGTTACTAATTTGGCCAAACCTTACCTGTTCGAAATTATAGGTCCCGGGAATAATTATTTGATTTGAATTGCTGGTTTGAAATGGACCTATTTGAAGTGCAGTTGTCGGGTTATTTACCTTAATACCTACATTACCTGTGTTGGGATCGGTTGTGACCTGAGCATAGCAATAGCTCATCGAGAATAGTGGCAGAATTGCCAAAAGAAGTTTTTTCATGAAATTGTGATACGATTAAATACTTAACGATGCGAATATAAGTTTAGGAAAGTACACTTAATAAAGCTGCGTAAAATTTAACTGACGGCTAATATTATTAATATATTGATGCCAACATTTACCTAACCTATCCGGAAAATTTAAAGCTTGTTTCAGCTCACCGGATTAACACCTTTACTTTATTCTTCTTTTGTAAGAACACGTTTGGATAGTGTTTTTATTTTAAGCGGTCTGATAACGATTCCACCTAAATATGCTTCCTCTGCTTTACTTGTTACTCCTTTGATAAAACATTTTGCCGAACGATATAACTTACCACTGTCAATATATTTTCCTTGGCAGCCATGTCCATCAAGCGTAATGTTGAAAAAATCTATTAAGTATCCTTGTTTATTAACAGCCAATTTTTCGCATCGGCTACAAACATAGTCCAGATAACGGCTAGAATATTTCACATATTGTTTGCAGGTAGGGCAATGTTGTTGTTTAATATGTTCCTGGGCATCATTTGTTTTAAAGTTTTTGCTCATAATTCTGTATAATCGATTCTAAGTGATAAAATATTGCCGGAGATAAACGAAAAGGAGCGAGCTGCCTATTTGCCCACCATAAGGATTGATCGCTGCGCTCCGGCAATAAAATGTCATGAAAAAGCCTGAACTTATTAAGTTCAGGCCGCATCTTTCTTCATCCATTCGTTTTTTCTTCAAGATAGAAGTAAACTGTTTTACCATTTTTGTGCCTTGGCATCCCGTCCGATATCCTACGATTTAGTGCAGCCTTGCTAATACTAAAAAGATCCATAACTTCTTCTCTTGTAAGTCATTCTTTACTTAGCCGTTTTTTGGCATCCTATATTACATCGAGCCTTTCTTTAATATCATCAACCGTCAGCCTTTCTGACGTATTCATTAGATATTCAATTGCTGCATTAATCCATTTGATAGGTTCGTAATGCTGTTGCTCAGTGATATCAGACATTTCTTCGTCAATCTCACCTTTAAATTAAAGCTGATTTAGTCTCTTCCCATAAAGATTGTAAAACTGAAAATAACGTATTGCAGTCTTTAGACTTAGATGCGTTAGGATTTTTCCTAATAAAATAATACCTTAGCGTAGCCTTATCAAATATGAAGTGTCTTCCCCTAAAAATAAAAAAGCATCACTACGTAAAAGCATTTACGCTTACAGAAGCGCTAGTTGTTTTGATCATCATTGGCATTATGATCTTATGGGCTTTGCCTAATTTTATGCCGGTACTTACTAAAGCGAAAGAAATGGAGGCCAAGATCCAATTGGAACACATTCAGACTTTAGAAAAAAGTTACTTCTACGAACACTCCAAATATACGAACGATCTTACTGAACTCGGTTTTATCCAGGAGAAACTATCCACAGAAGGCAAGGACGGTAGGGCAAATTACAAGATTGAAATCTCAAATTTCACTACTACTACTTTTACCGCTACTGCTACAGCAGTAGTAGATTTTAATGGGGACGGTAAATTTAGTGTATGGCAAATTGATCAAGACAAAACGTTAAAAGAGGTGACCCCTGACTAAAATGATATTTGCCAAGGTACTTGCATTAATTTTCTTGTTTATAATTTTTATACAGGATCATAAAAAGCATCGTGTTTATTTTCCGTTATTTCCGGCCGTATGCCTATTATTAATTTTTATTGAATTAAAGTCGGGTGGCAACTGGATTAATCTATGTATTGATTCCGGGGTCAATTTACTTTTTATTTTCATGCTGTATGCTTTAATGACCATCTTTCTCAGTATCACACGAAAGAAGTTGATCGATCTGAATAAGGGTTATTTTCATACAGGTGATTTGCTTTTATGGATCTCCGTATCCACTTATTTTCCACCGTTAAATTACTTTGTATTTTTGTTTTCCAGCTTGTTTATCGTCTCTTTATTTTGGTTTATTTACCAGTTACAATCCGTAGCAAAGCAAAAATATTTGCCGTTAGCCGGTTATCAGGCGTTGGTTTTTGCGATCATACTTGTGGTTGAGTGGATCAATCCTAACTTAAAATTGGGAAATGAGGAATGGTTCATTGATCAATTTATCTGATGATGGAAATGGGGATAGAGGAGATCATTTTAGGATCGGAGCAGATCCATCTTATTACGAAGGAGCAAGCCTGGCATTATAAGATCTTACCACTTGAAAAAAAAGACACATATCTGAGCTTATACTGTGAAGACAGTGCTAACCTGGAGAACCTGGCTTTTGAATTGGAGATCGTGACGGGCAGGCAAGTTAATCTGTTTCCAAGATCTACGCATCTGATCAACAAGTTATTGTCGAAATATTATCTAACGGAAGATTCTGGTCACAAAAGCAGCCAGCTCAGTTTGAACGATTCCGATGATTTTTTGACACGTCTGATTGGCGAGGCCAAAAATTTAAAAAGCAGCGATATTCACATTGAAAACTATGAGCAAAAATGTCGCGTAAGGATTCGTATTGATGGCCTGATGGTGGAAAGGTACCTGCTGGAACACAAGGACTATCCGGCTTTGATCAATAAAATCAAAATACTGGCCAATCTGGATATCGCAGAAAAACGCCTTCCTCAAGATGGGCGTATTAACTTTAAAACAGAAGAGCACAATTTTGATATTCGTGTGTCTATACTTCCTACGTTGCATGGCGAAAAAGTGGTTCTACGTTTATTGAATAATGATGCGACGGATATTGATCTTTATAAACTTGGCTTTTCGGAAGAAGATCTCGATAATTACCTGCAAGGGGTCAAACGGCCGAATGGAATATTGTTAATCAGCGGTCCGACAGGTTCGGGCAAGACGACCACCCTTTACGCCACACTAAAATTGCTGAACAAGGAAACCCGTAATATCCTGACGATTGAAGATCCGATTGAATATACCATGAGCGGTGTGAACCAGGTACAGTTAAAGGAAAATATCGGGTTGAGTTTTTCGGTTGCTTTGAAAACGTTTTTGAGGCAGGATCCGGATGTTATCATGGTGGGCGAGATCAGGGATAGTGAAACGGCCAATATGGCTATCCGCGCCGCCTTAACAGGACACCTCGTACTTTCCACCATCCATACGAATTCCGCCTGGGGAACGGTATCCCGCCTGATAGATATGGGAGTTCCTTCATTTTTGTTAGCTAACACCCTAAATACAACGGTAGCGCAAAGGTTGCTCCGGCTGTTGTGCCCTGTTTGTAAAAAACAGGCGCAATTTGATAGTAATTTATACCCCAGACAGTTCAAACCCTATCGTGAGGTGCTCCACCACTACCTTCCTACTGGTTGCGAAGCTTGTCATTATACCGGTTATAAAGGACGCAAGGCCGTATATGAAGTTATACCGATAGATCAGTCATTTTCATTGGCCATCAAAAATGCTGATACAAACGTAAGTGGGTTATTGACAGATCGTGGTATACAGACTCTTGCGGAAAATGCATTTAACCTCTTTTACGATGGTACGACTTCGTTAGAAGAAATCTATCCCCTATTATTTAACTATTGATTATTACACTTTATGCATAAAACCTTTACCTATTTATGGTTGGTTCTCTTTCTTACTTTAATGATGCCAATGCAATTAATGGCACAGCAGGCAAATCGCGTTGACCAAATCAAGCAAAGGCTTGATAGCCTGTCAGCTACTATGCCTGGATTAAATGAAAAAGTCCAGATTTCAGTTAGCGGAGTACCCGTAAAGGATTATTTGAACGCGATCGCCCGGGCAAATAATTTAAGTTTTCACATTGATCCTGCGCTGGATTTCAAAGTCAATAATACTTTCAGCAACGTTACTGCCGCAAATATATTGACGCTGATCGCACAGCAGTATAGCCTTGATATTGCCTCTGTGGGTTCAATAATTGTGGTCAGGCCGTATCCCAAGGAAAATATTAAACCTCCCGCAAAGGTGTTAGGCATAAAATATCGTGCCCCGGAAAATTTATTATCACTTGAGTTAACTAATGATAGTTTAACTGCGGTAACGCATAGGATTACCCAGCTTTCCGGCAAAAACATGATCGTTCCTGCTAGTCTTCAGGGTAAATTAGTCAATGCTTTTATTACGGCAGCACCTTTTGATGTGGCAGTTGAGAAACTCGCTTATGCTAATGAGGTGAAACTCGTTAAAACGAGCGATGGTTTTTATCTGTTTCAACCGCTGGAAGAGGGAGAACAGCTATATGTAAATGGTGATAATCGCACAGACGTGCGTAAAACCTTCAAAGCGCTTACCGCTACCGGTGCCAATGGAAGTACAGGGTTATTCAGCCGTACCATTAATGGCCAAAAGCTTTTGTCCGCAGAAGCGACAAATGCATCCATTCTGGACCTCATAAAAGCAGCTTCAAGGGAGTGTAACAAAAATTACTTCATTTATTCAGATATTAAAGGAACCATATCCATGCACGCCAACGATCTTTCGTACGATGATTTTGTGGATATGATCCTTAAAAGTACAGCTTATACTTACAGCCAGCAGAAAGGCGTATACATGTTTGGTGAGCGGAGCCTGGAGAATTTAAGGGACAATAAAGTTGTGCAGCTGCAAAACCGGGCTATTGATACAGTAATGGCTATGATCCCGGCAGATTGGAAAAAAGGTGTTGAAATTAAGGAATTCAGGGAACAAAATATGATTTTGCTATCCGGGTCCAAGCCACAGATTGCGGAAATAGAATCATTTATCAAGCAGATCGATTTGCTTATACCGATGATACTGGTCGAAGTTACGCTAATTGATTTTCACAATACCAGGACAGTTACAACGGGTATTGCAGCAGGAGTTTCAGATAGCGTCAAAACAGGCGGGAGTGTGTTACCCGGGCTGAATTTTACGATGAGTGCAAATTCCGTCAATAGTTTTCTAAATAAAATAAGTGGCGTCGCACATGTCAACCTCGGACATGTCGTCCCGAGCTTTTATGTGTCATTACAAGCTTCTGAAAATAAGGATAATGTAGATATCCGGTCTGTGCCTAAATTGTCTACATTAAATGGCCATTCTGCGGTGCTTAACATCGGTAATACCAGGTATTATAAGAATACGACTTCAAATTTTATCCCCTCTTCTGCAACAACCCAGACAGTACTCAATTCTACCTATACGGAAACGAAGGCAGATATGGTAATTGACATTAAACCAATTGTTTCCGGTGATGATCAGGTGACACTGCATATCAAAGTCAATATCTCCGATTTTACCTCAATTCCTACCGACGGTTCACCACCGCCTAAATCAAACAGCAATTTCGAATCTATTATACGAGCACGTAATGAAGACACCATTGTTCTTGGCGGGATTGAGCGTACAGAAAACGACGAATCCGGATCAGGTATACCAATCCTTTCCCGGATACCAATTTTAAAATATATTTTTAGCTCGCGGTCAAAAACCAAGGCTAAAGTAGTCACAGCTGTATTCATTAAGCCAACCATTATCCGTTAATTATGCTTGATAAATATTGTCGTTTTAGTAAGGTGGCGGGAGTTTCAATCGAAATCCAAATGAATGGAAATGCTCTTGCGCACATTTGTCTGTTAGCCATTAGTGGTAATCAGCTGACTATTGAGAAAAAAATGGTGAAGTTGACAGATATAAATGAGATCAAAAAGCTACTTCCAGAAAAAACGATCGTTGCTATCAACTTAACAGGTAAGGGGATTTTAATTAAACAAAGTGTTACCCCATTTCAGAATGAAACGGACCTCAGCACTATAATCCCTAATGCAAAAACAGAAGACTTTTACACACAGATATTTGATTCAGGGAAGGGATCATTTGTTTCTTTAATTAGAAAGGCGGAGGCAGATAGATGGGTTATTCAGTTACAAGAGTTAGGATTGGTGCCAGTTGCCTTAAGCTTGGGGCCATTTGTAGTCAATCAAATTATCCCTCAACTCAACGTATATGGCCAGGAGTTGATTTTTGACAGGCATGTTATCCTTCGCGACGAACAGAATGCCTGGCTCAGTTATAAATACGTAGCCACAGCAACCGCAGTATTTCCTTTTAAGTTGGAAAACGAGCAGATTGACGAATCATTACTGTTGCCTTATGCCTGCGCATTTCAACTCGCTTTATATCCAAACATTACGCTGACCCAAACAAATGCAGAGATCTTAAATAAGGAACTACTTAACAGAATAGATCACAACAAATTAAAGGTCAAGGGTATGGCCATACTGATCGGGCTTTTTACTCTGCTTTTAATTAATTTTTTGCTGTTTTCTTATTTCACTTCATCCAACATGAAATTGGCAACCCAAGTGGGGCAAAGTACGATATTAGCCAATAATGCGGCGTCTGTAGCTGATAGTGTCAGGATGAAGAAAAAACTTCTGGAGATGATCGGCTGGGAGCATAAGATTAATAAAAGTGCTTTAATAGATCAGATTGCTCAATTATTGCCTGAGGAGTTGTATTGGCAACAGGTGAGCGTAGATCCATCGGAAGTAAACCAGGACCATGGTGTCACCCAAAATACTTTTGCAGCAAGACAAATCAGGGTTACCGGTACTTCAGTGCGTTTAATACCGGTCAATGAATGGATTGCCCGGCTGAAAACTAAACCATGGATCAAGGATGTACAATTGCAAAGTTATAACTACAATAATGAACTGGATACCGGTGAATATGTCGTAGTAATTACCTATTGATTATGAAAGAAAAGCTTCGTCCATATCATAATAGTCTGCTTATTGTAGCATCGATATTATTGCTGGTGATCAGTTATCAGTTGTCGTTCAAAAAAACAATTGAAGCCTGGCAACTTAACCGGAAATTCAAAACCCAGGTTACAGGCATGACTTTGAATAGCCAACCGGCTTATCTGGAAAGACAAGACCGCATATTGAGATCGGTAATCCATACCTATCAAATTGATACTGTTAATTATAAAAACAGTATGGCTATGGAAGTAGCAGAGGTCGGAGACAAAGAGCATGTCCGTATTGTTGAAGTACCGATGAAATCTGGTATTTCGGATAACCATTATCTGGTGCAAAAGATTGTATTGAAGGGCGACTTTTTCGACCTGTTAAAAACACTTAACCATTTACATCAACTGAACAGAATTGGGTATATACGTTCTGTATCGTTGAAAAAACTTAGACAATTGGATAGATCAAAGACAAGCAATGACTTGAATTTGGAAATTTACACTGCAATAATTAAATAATAATACATTAACAGCATTCTGATGAACAGGAAATCTTTGTTCCCTTATTTTTTATTGTTTGGTGCTATTGCGGCAACGTTGATAAGCTCGTGTAAAGATATTATTGAACCCTCGATAACGGATAGAACAATTACTGCGGAAGCACCAGGGGATAAATTTCAAACCACAAGCTATAACATCAACTTTTGGTGGGATGATGTGGACGATGCCTTGCAATATAGACTACAGGTGGTGACTTCCAAATTTGATTCGGTGCCGGGTTTAGTATTGGATACGGTTGTTAAGGCTACCAAATTTTCGATCAACTTGAATCCAGGTAATTACCAATGGCGTGTAAGGGCTGAGAATGGCAGTACTAAAACAAATTATTCCCAAGCCAAATCTTTTACCATTTTACAATCTTCTATCAAACCCCAGACCGTACAGTTATATACCCCTGCCAATAATTTTTTAACCAATCAAAGCAGTATCGCTTTTAGCTGGGGAAGTTTGTATGGTGCCACTCAGTATCATCTTGAAATAGATACCGCGAACTTCGTGGATGAAAGCCATATTTATTATGATAAATCGATTCCTGGTCAGCAAATCAGCGTGAGCCTGACCAGGGACCAGGTTTATCAATGGCGGGTTAGGGCGGAGAATGACACGGCACAATCTAAATGGTCACCTGTTTATTCGTTCACATTCGATCACACGCCACCTGCTGTAGTAACTTTAGGTGCCCCTGCCGACAAACAGTCAGTTGGATCACCCGTAAGCCTGCAATGGAACAGTGCAAGTACTGCTATTAAATATCGTTTGTATCTCTACAAATCAGATGGTGTTACTTCCTATGCCGGTAATTTTCCCATTTCGCTTACAACGAACAGTTATAGTTTTACGACAGGTGTTTCAGGCGATACAGTTTATTGGAAAGTAACAGCCATCGATGCAGCAGGGAATGAAAGTGCAGCCAGTACTACCAGAAGTTTTATGATCCAATAATCCGGTCATGAAGAATAAGATGTTAAACTATTTTTTGATCCTGGCTGTTGCCGCAATATGGGGTTTGATCATCTATCGTATTGTGAATGCGTACAGCAATCAGGATGATCCGCCCATTAACGGACCAAGCGTTCAGGTGATTGACAAACTACCGGAGGACTATGGTAATTTAAAAGATACCACGACACTGATTTTAAAATACCGGAATCCATTTATCAGTGAACCAAAAAAGGTTGACCAGGAAGTACCTGTATCAGATTTGATCGGTAAAATGCCTGTCGTCCGTAATACTCCAGTTAAACCTGCGCCTGCTGCCATCAACTGGAATTTTATTCAATATTCCGGTTATATCAGGAATTCGAAAACAAAAAAATTACTAGCTATTGTCAGCATCAATGGTCATCAATATATGATGGACGAAGGGGAGACTGATGGGCAAGTGAAATTGCTTAAAAACTTGAAGGACTCGGTTAAGATTATCTTTGAGGGCAGGACTAAATTTATTACCATGGCTGTGAAATAATATGAAAAAAATCATACTGTTAATCATATTTCCTTTCTATTCGTTGGCGCAAAAAATGCCGGATTTAGGGATAACTAAGGTAAGAATTGTCAAGATGGAAGAGACCATTGTAGCGGAGCTGGGCCCTGTATCACATCATATCGATGTACAAAATGACAAGCTTTATTACTGGTACAGTAGCAATAACGTGCATGCGACACAGGGTGGTTACAGTGGAGATCTGCTTAATGGCCTTTACACCGTCTATTACAGCAATAAAGGATTAAAAGAACAGGGTGCGTTTAAAAATGGATTAAAGGAAGGTGTTTGGAAAACATGGAATGAATCGGGTACTTTAAGCAGGGAGCTGACCTGGAAAAAAGGATTGATTAATGGTGACTTCAGATCTTATAATGAACAAGGCAAACTGATACAGGAGGGTAATTATAAGGACAACCTGCTTGAAGGACGTTCTAAGTTATATCTTGGAAACGATTCGACCAGGGTAATTAAATACCATCATGGGCAAATTGATAACGCCAGGGATTTATCTATATGGCAGAGACTTTACCTGGTTAAAAGGAAGACTGATAGTACAGCAATTAAACCTGTTGAAAAGAAACATCCCAAACCAAATCCGGGCGATAAAACAAGCATTAATAAATCGTGATCAAAGCCTCTGCTTTATATATTGTTATTATTATAGCATTGGTTATAGCAGTGCTTTGTTCATCGCTTATTGTCGCGGGATATTTCTATAAAATTCAGTACCAGCGAAAATTCAGAGGTGATTTGCTGTACAGTAATGTGTGCTCAGGAACCAATATTTTATTGGCAGAAGATGAGCATAGCTATTCTTCCAGAAAAGTAAGCTTATTTGGTGGTGATCAGGATTCGGTTATCCTTAAAAGAATCAACTGGGGATTGTACGATGTAGCTGTCGCACAGGCTTTTATTCATAATGATACCTTGACAAAAATATTTTCAACCGGTTATCTGGCCGATTCGGCTAAATGGGCGGCGTTGTATCTCATTGATGAAGACAGGCCTATATCTGTCAGCGGAAAAACCCTGATTAAAGGCGAGGTCTTCATTCCTAAAGCCGGAATAAAAGAAGCATACGTCGATAACATGGCCTATCAGGGAGATAAAAAACTGGTGGACGGTTTAAAAAAAACGAGTGATAAAAAGCTACCTGTGTTAACGGAAAGCAGCTATGCAAATTTAAAAAAGCTCTTATCAGTTCAGGCGGATGCAGATAGTAGCCTGGCAATTGCTGATTCAATGTTTAGATCTTTCGATGCGCCTTTAAAACTGATTGGTTTAGGTAAACAGGCAATACATTTGCGTAAAAAAATGGATGGCTATATTTTAATCAGGTCTGACACGACCATTACGATAGACAACACATCAATATTGGATCACGTAATTATTTTTGCCAGGTCAGTTAATGTTGAATCAGGTTTCAAGGGTAATTGTCAATTGTTCGCTTCGGATTCCATTCATATCCAATCAAACTGCCATTTTAATTACCCCTCGGTTATCGGTTTGTTATCTCAAAATCAGTCAAAAAACAAAGAGCCTGGTAAAATTATTATAGATTCCGCAACAACCATTGATGGCACGGTCTTTAGTTATGATCCAAATGCTTCGGCTATAAGGCCGGTAATTATTTTAGGAAGTCAGACAACCGTTAATGGCCAAATTTATTCGCAGGGGATTTTAAGTTACAAAAAAAACGTTGCTGTCAATGGCAGTGTTATGACTAATCGGTTTATTTATCAAAGTGGTTACACGATGTATGAGAATTACCTTATCAATTTCAGGGTAAACAGTGTCCCGCTTTCTAAATATTATTTAACCAGTGAGTTGTTGCCTTTTGCATCAACTAAAAGAAGAGTATTAGAATGGTTAAAGTAGTCCGTTTCCTAATTAATAAAAAAGTGCAGGCTTCTACCATGATAGAAATGATCGTGGCGATGACGGTCATTATATTAGTTATTGGTTTAGGCCTGATGATACTTTCAAATGTGATGAGATTATCATTATCTGGCAAGCAGATTAAAGCTAATGCGTTGCTTCAGGAGGAGTTAATTAAAACAACAAATTCAGGACAGGTGACCAACGAAAGCCTGATAAAAAACGGCTGGCGCATTGATAAAACATTTAAGCCGAATATCTATGGCGAATCTTTACTCGAAGCCGATTTTATAATTTACGATCAGAATAATATAAAAATTGCTCATTTGGAAAGTATTATAGTTCATGAAATTAGATAGTTGGGTAAAAGCTTTCACGATCATGGAGGTTGTGATAGCTGCTTTAGTTGCAACACTGGTGATCACCATGGCTTACACCGCTTATTTGATGATGAACCATGCTTATTTAAATTTTACCAATAAAAATGATGATATGCAGGTATTATTGAGATTGGACCAATTATTAAAAAGGGATTTTAATCATAGCCAAAGGATAATGAGGGATAAACAGAACCTGTTATTTGAGGATTCTACGCAAACCGTAAGGTATGAAATCGGCCCCGAATTTATAATCAGGAGCGCGTTGATTTCAGATACGTTTAAAATTAAAACCACCATATTCAATACAGCTTTTGCGCATCACTTTGTACCTGAAGAAGGGGCGGCAATCGCTGAGGCCCAACCCATTGATGAGTTAGCATTGGACATTCTGTTTCGTTCCGATACAATATCTTATCACTACAATAAAAATTATAGCTCAAAAGACCTTATTAGAATCACACAATATGCCATCAATTGACCTGCGCAGATACGAGCGCAAAGAAATACCAAAACAGAAGGCAAAAGAATCTGGGGGGAGTGGTATTATAGAGTTATTAAACCGTGACATCACTTTTGGTAAGAATGAGTTAAGCGATAAAAAAAAAGAAAGTTTTTATCTTGAATTGGGCTCACTGCTACAGGCCGGTATAAATTTAAAAAGTAGCCTGGAGCTGATTACCGCCGACCAGACCAAGCAGCAAGATAAACAGCTATTAACGAATATACAGAAAGCCGTTTTAAATGGAGACGCATTGTCTGTAGCATTAAAGGCCAGCACCCGCTTTTCATTATATGAAACATTTAGTTTACAGATCGGTGAGGAAACAGGGAAGATCATTGAAGTATTGAATGATCTGGCTAAATATTATCAAACAAAAATTAAGCAGCGCCGGAAGATTATTTCCGCATTAACTTACCCCTGCATTGTCCTGGCCACCTCAGTGGGGGCTGTAACCTTTATGTTGAAATTCATTGTGCCGATGTTCAGTGAGATTTTTCATCGCTTCGGAGGTCAGTTGCCGTGGATTACCCAAAAAATAGTCGGCTTGTCGAATGCGTTGGAAAATAACTTTTACCAGGGATTGGTTTGTATTCTGATCATTATAGGCGTGGTGTTCAAAATACGGGACCGTCCACAGTTTAGAAAAATAGTTTCTTCAGTTGTATTGAAATTACCGGTTGTCGGCAACCTGGTACAAAAAACATACCTGGCACGTTTTTGTAACTCCATGCGCCTGTTGATTAATGCTAAACTCCCTTTGTTAAAGGCGATCGCGCTTATCCGGCAAATGATCAACTATTACCCGATCGAATCGGCGCTGCAAATCGTTGAAGATGACATCATGAAAGGAATGCCCTTACATCAAAGCCTTCAGCGCTTTACTATTTTCCCACCTAAAATGATACAACTGATTAAGGTGGGTGAAGAAACCAATCAGCTTGATTATTTCTTTGCCCGGATATCAGAGCAGTATATTGAAGAGGTAGAGTATAAGACATCAACACTGAGCAGCGCAATGGAGCCGCTGATTATCCTGTTTTTAGGCTTTGTGGTGGGTATTATTCTGCTGTCTATGTATTTGCCGCTATTTCAAATGAGTAATATTTTGCAATAAATACAGGCTATAAGTTCAGAACAAAATTTAAACGAGTACTGCCTAAATGATTTGAAAGCTCGCCATTTTATCTAATCACTAAAGATCGATATCATGACCCACTCATTCGTGTAAGAGAGATTACAACACTATCTGATGAAGATAAAAGGCAACTATACGCTGTGATAGATGCTTTGCTACAAGACTATAAAGCAAAGAGATAGGAAATAGAAAAGCCCAGCACGATGGTGCCTGTTGCACAACTCTGGGTTGATTAAAGAGCAAATGGCCATCCTGCCATTTGCTCTTTTTTGTTTTTGCAGAAGTTCCGCAAAACAGACCTATATTCAGATTGGCCGTTACGAAATGGGCAAGTCTGTACCATCTTCTGATGGCGTACAAAAACTGGCGCAGGCGTTGGATACGACAACCGATTATTTAATGAATGGCGATCACGATGAGGCTGTAGCGGCGCAATTAACTGACCGGGAACTCCTCAAACAATTCAAAGAAGTAGAGATGTTAAGTCCCGAAGATAAACACCTGGTTAAGACTTTTATTGATGCCTTTCTTACTAAAAGACATATTCAGGAGTTAGCTAAGTAAAGATATTATAAACGAATAAAGCCCTTCAATAGGGCTTTACTTTGTATTCACTTTTTCACCCTATCCAAGGTTAATGTTTCAATAACTTGGGAAGTGTCTTTGTTTTTTATTTTAACTACAAATATCGGAATTGAGTCTGGGAAGACTATTCCGTTATATTCTTTATAAACAAGATAGGTACCTGGCGCTTTGAATCCTTGTATCTTCCAGCTAATGCCATACCCGGTATATTCGGTAGAAAAAGGTTGAGTTGAGACTATAACTAATTGTGACTGGCAACAATTTATTTCTTTCTTTAGCCATATGTTATCCTCTCTCCAAAATTTCCTTTCTGCAAAAACCGTCTTTATGCCTACAGAATTAATAGAGTTACCTCTAACTTTATACTCACATATAAACGTTTCGTGTCCTTGAGATTCCTCTACAGACATACTCATTTGCGGCCCGGGCGATTATTAATATTAAAGTCGCAAGAGCACATAAAAAGTACTCCTGCCATTAAAAACCCACACATCCAGAATTTTCCATTCATCTCTATTTCCCTGGCTTTATTATTGTTCCTTTATTATTCTCCTTTATCCGCTTATATTTGTGATTAGGGCTAAGTGCTTGTGCTATAGCCACTAAGCCGAGAGCGTGTGGCATACCTGTAGTTAAACCAGCAGAACCATCATTGAATCCCGCTTTTTTCAATCCTGTTTGGCAGGCAGTAGCACAACTTGATGATATAACATCATAAGGTTGTTTTAGTACTTCTTTTTCCCCCTCAATATTCTTCTTATCCTGTTCCTTGGTTGCAGGTATAATATAGCCTTCTGAATATTCTCTTTCTCCCGTTTTCTTATTAATTACAGGATTTAAATCACTATTCATAAAATCTTTTGGAGTTTTAAAACTACCTACGCCAACTTGCTCACCTGGGGCCTGATCATTTGGCCCTTTCATGCCTGAGCTTTCATTCGTTCCATTTTTTGAATATAATCTGTAAATACCGTCTTCACCCTGAATCAATTGAGCCATATGACCCTCGCCAGCAGCTCCATGAGGGGCATTCAAAACCACTGATGTATCACCATTTATGTCTATACTTTTAATTGGATTATTTAAAACATATACATACGATGAATGGGCATGATATTTCTCCGCAAACCTATCGATTGATGTCCACCTCCCAATCACAGCATCATAAAACCGCGCGCCATAATCGTATTGCCCCTTGTAAGTTTTATGATTTTCCCTGGTTTTTCAACTTGCACGTTTTCGGTGCTATAAAGAACGTTTAGGCACGTAAAGTTAAGAGATATTTTTTTCCATACACCCCCCGGTGGTTAGTTGATTTTTACCACAGTGGGCCGCCGGGTTGGTTATTTTTCGAGGATTTTTCCAGCACAACAACGCAATTTTTTTATGATAAAGTTAGTGGATGATGCTTATTTAAGGCTTCTTTCAGGTCTTCCAGATTGGTGGTTTTATACCTTTCAGTTGAGCTTACGTATCGGTGCCCGGCCATATATTGAACAGTGCGCAGGTTCTTTTCTTTGAGCCATTCCGTGATCAGACTTTGCCTGATCTGCTTGGCATGCTTGTATTTTGGGTTTAGTTTCCGAAGCGCGTAGTTGAGGTGTAAAAGGCTGTTTTTGATGTCTTCCAGTGAGTTTATACTGATAAACAAGCGTTCAATTTCCTGTGCATCTTTATAGTGATCCGGCTTTCGCCCCGGTCTTTCGGCCAAGCGCTCGGCCAGTATTTTTGGACGGATAACCAGCAGGTATTCATGCAGTTCGAGGATTTGATGAGGCTGTAATGGAAGTAACCGGCCCAATTGCCTGCCGGTGGCGGGGATGTGGATTTTCCCCTCCCTTAGTTTGAGGTGTTCTGGGCGTAGATGGCTCAGTTCATCTCGTGTAACGCCCTGATAAACAAGCAAACCAATGATGATTTTATTTCGGTAAGTCCGATTGTCTGTAACCTGATAACTTTCATAAAGCGCCTCCATTTCAGGCATAGTCAGCAGGTCGTGCGGGAGGTTTCTGACCGTGCCTTTCAGTATGATATCAGCTGCCGGATTGATGCCGATCTCCTGTTCCTGTTGCGGGTGCGAGAAGTAATACCGCAAAGTACGCATGATCTGGTTGATCAGCTTGATACTAAAGCCTTTCTGCCTTAACTGGTCGGCAAACTCCATTACGTCGGCATGGGTGAGCTGCGCCAACACCAGGCTTTGGCCGGTGAGCCATTCCTGGAATGTAGCGGTATAGTTGATGGTTTGGTGTATGTAGCTGTGGCTGAACTGCTCTTGTTTCAGGTAAGCCCGGAAAGGTTCTAAAGCGGCTAAGGTAGCCGGAGCGAACTCATATTTTTTGTTCATGCTGTAGGTGGGCGTAGATCTGGGTACTTTCCATGCTGCCATGCCCTAAAAAGCGTTGTATTTGTTCAAGTTGCATTCCGGAATGTAGCAGATGGCTGGCAATGCTGTGCCGCAGGGTATGCAGGCCCACGGGTTTAGGGATAGCCGCCGCTGTTTTCAGCGTTTGTAAGCGGTCATAACAGGTTTGGCCGGTGAGCCGTTTACCACTGACATTAAGCAGTAACGCGTCTTCTTTTTTGTCACCTGCAAAGTGTGGCCGGGCATACAGGATGTAGTTCTCCAGGTCGGTTTTAGCGGTACCAGCCAACGGCACATAACGCTCTTTATAACCTTTGCCTTTGCGGACGTAAACCAGTTCTTTATCCGGCAGGATGTCGCGGACATTGATATTAACCGCCTCATTTTTCCGCAGGCCACACCCGTAATACAGGGCAAGCATCGCCCGATCCCGAAGCCCGTAGATATCATCTTTTACCACCTCATATAGCTTGCTGATCTCGGCCAGGGTGAGTATGCTTTTGATATTGGTGCTTTTGCCTTTGATGCGGAGTTTTACCGTAAAACTGGGTTGGCCGCTCTCCATCAGGTAGCGGCTGAACTTGCGGATCACCTGTAAGTGTTTGCGGATATAGTTCAGGCTGATCGCACCGGCAGCGGTCTGGCTGGGTCTTTCATGCAGGTGTTCCAGGTATTGTTTAAGATGCTCAGGCTGTATATCATGCGGATGGTCGCAGCCCTGCGCCTCAAGGTAAAGCAGGAACTCGGCCAGCATTTTAGGCATATCGCGGGGACTGGTAGGTTCAAAGTTGAGTATCCGGAGCCATTGAGTAAAGCCTGCATGCAGCCGGATATATAATGGATTTATTAAGGTGCCTTGCATTTTCTATTGTTGTTGGGCTACTGCGGTTTTCTTGCTGGTTTTCTGCACGTTATGTAACCCATCAGGGCTTTGGGCTACACCTGGGCTACCATGATTTACCTTACCTATCTCTGCAAGGATATTTTCCATCATTTCATGGGCATCATTGGTCAGGGTTTCCAGATCATCCCAGCTTTGCACTTTGTATTCAAAGCCCTTATACCGGCTGCCGCGAGCTATTTTGATATAACCCATGCGTTCCAGTTCATACAGATAACGGCTTACACTGCTCGGGCTAAGGCGAAAGACGGGGCGCACTTCCTTGCTGTAGAAGGTTTCGCTGTCGTTTTGCCTTAGCCAGGCTTTCAGCTTTTCAAAGAATGAACGGCAGGCATCGTTCAGCTCATCGCTCTTTTTAAGCAGGGTTGTTTCCAACAGTGAAAAGGCCACCTCAATATCTTCAATCGTGGTTTCTACGTACTGCTCACCGGTCGTGATATCGGTTTGCAGCTCCCGCTGATATTGATGATAGAACGTTATTGTTTCGGTAAACAACAATAGCAGTAGCATGGTGCGCCTGGGTTTAAAGATAGCCTCCGGCAGTTGCAGGTAAGTGGCGAACGGGTTTTTAACGCTGACCGGCTGCAGCAGGCGCTGCACGTTCTTCAATTGCTCACGCACGTTGCGCTCGGCCTGGTGATCAACCAGCCCCGCACTTTGCTTGCGCTGGTAGTCCATGATCTTTTTATCCTGCTCAGGGCTGTCGTCCGTGTACAGCAGGATGCAGCGGTTGGCGTTATCCTCATACAGTTGTTCGCGGGTGGTACACCCGCTGACACATACAGGCCCTTCAACATTAAGCGTTACCGTTTTCAGGTTACCCTTGCTGTCTTTCAGGGTGACGGTCTTGCTGATCCGGCGCTTGCTTTGCAGTTCCCGGAGCGGGTACAGCACGTTATCGGCACCATCCATATCCTCGATCAGCAACAGTTTGTTTTTAAGCTCATCTTTGCCGAAGTAGTAAAACGCATTCATGGAAAGCATGGTGATCTCCAGCTTATCTTCTTCCGGGATCAGTTCGCTGACACGTTCCTGAAGCCAGGTCTTGCCGGTGCCCGACGGCCCCAGGCACATCAGGTGCAAAGGCGTATTGCGCTTGCGCGAGGTGTAGACCAGGAAAGCGATCAGGCTGTTCACTTCTTCGCCGACAATGCCGCTGGCCGAGATGGCCTGCCTGGTTTTACCGAGCAGGCCTGGCGCTTTGAGGTATTGCAAGGCGATCTTGCGCTCGGCCTCGGTGAGCTGTTTCTTTTCGGCCTGTTTAGGCTTCATGGCTTCCAGCCGCTCAGTCCGGTAATCTTCCAGGGCGGTGGTCAGGCGGCTGATCACTCCGGCCAGTTCAGCGGCAGCCACATCCAGCGCATCACCGGCTTTCTCTATGAGCTGCTCGGTATGAATGCTGTTATACAGGTCGAGGTTGTGGCGAAAGGCTCTGTTAGTGTTGCTACCGCAGACTATCTTCAATGTGACTTTTTAAGCGGTCAAAGCCGATCAATTTGATACCGCCTAATACAGTAGTATGCAGTTAACCATCAATATACAAAAGCAGTTTAGGATTTTCTACAATAAGCTTAGGTACTATATTCATCGATATTTTTATTATATACTACTTTTTTATCCTGCAATAATAACTATGGCGTTCGCACAAACGCAAGTGATACTCATTTGTATTTTACCACGAACTTTATGTATCATTCTTAGTATTTTTGATGGAATAGGATTAAAGAATAATGAGTTTAGGAACCCGGATCAAGGACTTACGCATCCAAAAAAGACTGAAGCAGGCAGAGCTGGCTGAGATCGTCGGCCTGAACTCTTATGTGCAGATTGGCCGCTATGAAACAGGCAAGGCCAAGCCAGCAGCAGACATGCTTTCCAAGCTGGCAAAAGCATTAGATACCACTACTGATTACCTGGTGAATGATGATATGAACGATGCTTTCGTAACAGCGCAATTGACCGACCGGGAACTGCTTAAACAGTTTAAAGAAGTAGAACAGTTCAGTGCTGAGGATAAGCAGGTTGTAAAGATTTTTATTGATGCCTTTATCACTAAAAGGCATATTCAAGAATTGGCTAAGTAAAAGCTATATAACGAACAAAGCCCCAATCGGGGCTTTGTCATTTAGGATTATTTTGTTTTTTTCTTCAGCTTCTCAGCTGTTTTTTTTGCTTTCGAGCTATCAGCGAATGCGTAGGGATTATTCTGCTTCGGGTCTTTTTTTCGCATCATGTGATACGCTCGGTGAGCGCTATCTTGTTGCGTAGTTTGAGCGCCTACTGTATAACTTAGACTTAATAATATGAACAAACTCAAGATTTTCATGATCAATTTTTAGCTACTTTATAATCACCATTTTTATCAATAATCAAGGTGACACCCGAACCAATTTCTGACCCTGGAATAGAGATAGAGTAATCAAGGGCTACTTGATTTTTATCTCCTTTTGTTGATGATAAGTAAGGTTTCATTAAGATTCCATAGCTTTTAAGTTGATCAGTTATAACAGAGCTGAAATTACCTTTCTTAATGGTTTTATTGAAGATTATATTCCCATTTTGAGTTATTACAATGTCGGATGCAAAGTCGTGTGTGATGAAATCACGAGGTGATTTTTCGCCAAAAACATACTTTTTAGGTATTACTAAACTGCTATCTTTTATACAATAGTATTTCAATTTTAAGTGTAAACTGTCACTTCCTACCTTCAACACAGTATCAATTTTTTTGACTTCGTTATACGATTTTGACAACAGTTCTCTTTCTTCGGTTGGCGATGGGGATTCTTCCTCACTCTCTGGTCTTGCTCCTTCAGCCATTTGCGCATCAATCGCTTTTTGTTTAGCATCAGCAGCCTTTTTTGATGTATCGCTAACGTTTGATGAATCAGTAGATTTTACACTTGATTGGCTATTACAGCTTGTCAAGATACCGAATGCAATTAGGAGTAATATTGAAAATGATTTATTCATCTTTTTATGTTTAGATTATTACATGTTGTCCATTATGTAGTTAAAGGTGTTTGTAACGCTGGTTTTAATAGAATTCCATAACCCTTGACTTTGTTGAGGTTGAGCAGCTTTACTGTTAGTAGGCGTTGATGGCGCATCAGGTTTTGTATCCCATTTTCGATAACCATCAACTCTTTGCCCCCAGTAGTTCTCTTTTCCATTTGTTACAAGATTACTTACTCTTGGGCCTGATGTGCCACTCGATGGTTGTCCTCCAGAGTCTATCATCTGTTCATTTACAATATTACCATCTTTATCCCTTTGAACCAAAGTAATGATACCCGTATGTGTTGAACCGTGCAGAATAACAATATTTCCTGGTACTACGTCTTTAGGATCGACTGGAGTGGTGTTATCAGCTATGTTAGTTACCCCATTACTGGTTCCTTTATTTGGATCTTTTTCTCCCCCTGCTACAACAGATTTTGACACCAAATTTGAACAATCGCATGGTTCTCCTGGGTTACCCTTTGCACCCATTTTATAAGAATTACCCTTTCCGTTATCATTCTGTTTTACAAATTCCCTTGCTTTTGCCTGAGCTTGTGCTCTTTGAGTAGAATCTCTTCCATCAGGGTCCATCAATAATATAGGATTGTTATAAACATAAGCATACGGTGTCCAAGAATGATGATTGCTTTCAATTAATGGATCGATGGTTGTCCAGCGAGCAATTACAGGGTCGTAGAAACGTGCACCGTAATCATATTGGTTAGTTAAATCTGTTTGTATCTCCTTTCCATTATAAAGATAACGGTTATTGTTTGAGTAATCATAACCTCCAGGTTTGCGCAGGCCGAAACTATAGTATTCATCTTCCTGCACCACACGAGCAGCCCCATTGTAAATATCAAAGCTCACCCGGTTATTGCCTAAGTGGTCTTGCAGATTGTATTCGTAATTATAAGTACCGTTATTATTGGCAATGCGTCCTTCGTCGGTTTGGATAAACGCTACGGTTCCATTTTTGTAAACTACACCATTAATATAGTCCCAGGTACCATCGCTGCCCGTATTACGAAGCTTTTGTCCTGAGGCATCATAAGTGTAACGGGCCACAATGGCATTATTGCGTTTGGTATCCTGCGGTAAGTTAAGCATATTGTAATCAATCTGCTGGCCTTGTCCGTCAGAGGTAGCGTTACCATTGGCGTCATAAACATAGCTGCGCGGACTATACCCGGTTACGGTGTTAAGCTGGCTACCTGTATAGCTGGTATAGTTGAGTGTGCCTGCATTAGCCCTGCTTAACTGGGTAATGTTGCCCAGTTCATCATAACTGATGTTTTCATCGAGTGCATCGGTTGCCAGTCCACCCGAGAAAGCGGCAACTTTCAACCTGTTCAGGTTATCGTAAGTATAATTAAATGTACGATTGCCAGGTTGGGCTGTCTTTGTCGTTAAGTAGGTCATCTGGCTGATGTTGCCGTTCCATTGCGGTGCAGCTCCTGTATTGTAGTTGAGCTGCATAGCAAACAGTGGAGCACTGCTACCTGTTAACCAGCCCCGTTCGTTGTACGTATAAGCTACCTGTTGTGCATTATTACCCAGGTGCTTGGTCATCAGTTGCCCAACCTCGTTATAATCTTCCTGGCTCAGTAACACATTGGCTCCGCCGTTCAGTTGTTCATTCGTCTGGGTTTTACGGCCCATGTGGTCGTAAGTGTAAGCTGTACCTACGGTTAATGCCGGGCTGCTGGTATTGGCCTGGGTGTAATGGTGCCTGGTCGTTTGGGTTACCTGGTCGTTAAAGTTATAACTGAAGGCCGTTTCATCATAATCACTGTTACTTGTGCCACCATTAAGGTAATGCTGCTGGTAGGTTTGTGCCTGCCTGCCTTTGCTATCGTAAAAGTGAACCGTCCATAACATGGGCCCAAAGGTGCCGTCGGGCAATAAGACAGCTGTTTTACTTGCCGTTAGTAAACCGGTTGGCTGTGTTAAAGTATTGCTTACCGTAGTATTATATGGGTTATTAGGATAATTATAGTTATCATAAAAGTTGAGTGTAAATACCCAGCTTAATGCCGGGTAACTGTTTAAGGTATACCCTAAGCCTGTACCGGTATATGTTTCATATTGCGCTGCGGCGTAAATGTTGGTTTGCAGTTGTGCCTGGGTTAATGCAGGTGTTGCCGTGTCTTTAAACAAACCGGTTAAGATCACACGGCCTAAAGCGTCGTACTTCGTCAGTATCCATTGCTTATTAGCCCGGTGGGTACCGTCTTGGGTAAGCACCAATTGATCAAGCTGGTTATACACCATGTATTCCCAGTCCTTGCCCGGGATCTTCTTTTGCACTAACCGGTTCCGTTCATCATAGTGGTAACCGTAGATGTAGTTTTGGAACACGCCATCGGTTTCGGCAAAACTGGTTGGGTAGGCACCAGGCATCTGCGGAATCACATACCGCAGGTTGTTCAGGTCGTCATACACATAACAGGTCGACTGGAAAGTATTGGTTCCTGATTGTACCTTTTTGCAAACTACGTGGTTTTCCTTGTCTTTGAACTCGATGCTTTGGTTACCGTTTTCATCGGTGGTAGTTGTTTTATACAACTGACTAGGGTCGTATGGACCAGTGCCTGTTGCCCCATTACCGTTACTGTTAACAACCCATAGTACTACTTCACCGGTAGCATTACTCCCATAGCTAACCTTTACCGTATGGCCTGCACTTGCTGTGGTATTGGGTGTACCAGCCGGTTGCCAGTCGTTACCCGGTGCGCCTTGTTCCAAAGTCCTGTTGAGTGGCGATGCTTCGAAAACAGTTGTGGCCGAAGGGATGGTAATCGTGGGCACCCCTGACGGCGGGGCATTATAAAAACTATTCTGACCGGTGGTCAATGCATCTGCTTTATAACTGCCATCATTACTGGCTGTGGTATAGGGCAGGTATTTGGTAGCCTCACGTCCAAACTGATCGTATGCTACCGGCTGTACCACATCGCGTGTGGCATTGGGGTTGCCTTTCACCTGTACCGTTTGTAGGGGCCTGCCCAGGCCGTCGATATATTGTACCGTCTGCATTACATCGCAGGTACTATAACCCGTATTGCCAGGAACGTAGCCAGGTATACGCGGAACTACTGTACTAACATAGTTCTGCGTTGTGCTTAATGCCAGATTGTTTAAAGGCAGGCAGTCGCCTACGGTATAAATATGCACCCGCTGACCGGCTCCCGGATTAATATGGGCATTGGTGATATGGATGGACCCGCTGCTATAGTATTCGCCCGATGATATGGTACCGGTCATTGAACCGTTTACATTGGTTTGGGCATGCACGGCAAGTCCTGCGAATAATAACAGTGATAAAGCAAAATATCGCCGCTTTATCCTGTTTAAAATATGTTGTGTTTTCAATTGACTGATTTGATAGGTGATCGCTTAGGTTTATTGGTTCTGATAATGGTAATCGACGTGTTTCACGATGTTGCCATCTTTATCCTTAATATTCATCAGGCGCAGGAAACTGTCATATTCGTAATAGGTTGGTATCCCTTTGGCATCGGTCGTCGAGGTCATACCGATTAAAGGTGCGTAGGTGTAGATTGTTACCTGTGCATTGGGCAAAGCTGTCCGCAAAACCGCCAGCTGATTTCTGATGGCTGCATCTGTACCGGGTGAACTATTTAGTCCATCAATTATACTTTGCCCCAGTGCATTAACTACGGCTTGATAAGTGGCATTTTTGATTTCTGCGACGGGGTATTGGTTGTTATATCCCCACAGATAAGTAATTGGAGGCCCCGACACCTGTGACAAACTAAGCACATTTCCAATTTTGTCATATCCTGTATAACTTAAGCGTGGCTCAGAGCTATTACCGAGTACCTGCGATTCTATCGATTGCGGCTTGATGTTCTGATTCGTCCACTGATTTGAATAGTTTGTTTTAGTCTTTTCCGTAAATGAGGTGTTTTTATAAGCAATATCTTCAATAACAGGACTAAGCATGTTGGCATTTACCATAAGTGTATAAATCCCTGTAGGGTCATTGCCGTTAGCTACCATTTCTGAAGGATAATTGTACACATGTTTTATCGAATTGCCGATACTATTAATAAGTGTAGAGGTGGTTAGTTGCCTATGTACATTATTATCATACGTCATATTGGTCACTGTAACGGTCGAATCATTTCTCGTATAGGTTACATCCCGCTCGACTGAGTTAACGAACCATGTTGATAAATTATCGTAGAACCGGAACCAAAAAATGGGGTACTCAGAGGTAACAAAAGGTAAACCAAATGCTTTCACACCCTTAATTGAATTTGTTTCTTTAATTTCATAATCATATTCCTTTTTGTTAACCGGATTACCCAAATTATCATACGCTATACTTCTGATTAATTTGCCATTACGTATATCTCCGATGGTCGGAATATTGGGATAGGCATCTTTTGACTCTTCAATATTATAATAGTAATATTCAGTTTTTCCACCTTCTCCATTATTACCTATTAATTCGGTAACTTTATCATAGCCGATTACTGTACCTGAAGCGGACAACCCGGGTTGGTCAATAGAACTTGAAGAACGTACCACATAGTGACCAAGATAAGTGCAGTCGCCATTTGATTGTCCATCTGAAGCGTCTTGTTGATAGTCATACAATGGATGTGATAGCAACCGCCCCGAAGAAACGTTTCCATTAATTCCTTTAGTATATTGAAGCCGCTTAATAATGCTGTTTCCTGCATTGTCATAACTAATAATAGATTTAACACGAATACCTCCACCAATTTTTTGTGTCACCGGCGTATAAGTGTTATAATTTAGTGTTGCGCTTGTCGTATAGCCTGGTATGTTTTTAACCGTCAACGTATAGTGTCCTACATCGAGCCCGAGCGTCTTTACCCCTACATTTTGCAATGTACCATCACTATTCGCATTATATAACCCTGGTACAGCTTGCCCGTCCTTGTATAGTGCTGCAAAAATGTCTGTGACACCATTTGGATTGCAGGGTGCACAATTATACTCATCATATACATACGCGATTGTGGCTATTTGTTTCTTAGTGATGTCAAATTCAACTGATTTATAAAGCGTATTCGGGTCATTATTACTTACCGAAGCAAATTGAGCCGATGGCATGAATGCTTCGTCACCTATTAAGTTTGAATAATCATGCAACTCGTAGTCGAAGTCAGTATGGCCGCCGGTAGGGTATTTAATAGAAGACAACACCCCCGATTTTATATAATTGCCGGAAAGCTCCGGCTCTCGGCTACCACCGTCAAGAACTAAAGAATTCAATGAAATCGGCAATGTTTCTAAAGGTAAGAGACTTTGGTTACCGGCATTGTTATAAAACCCCCAATGATCTATATCTTTCGTAAGCTTAGGAGGCAGCCACCCGCCATTATAATCAAAATAACTGAATACATAAGGCTTATTAACGTTTCCATTGGGGTCTGATTCGACCATAGACTCCAGCTTAAGCCGCTTTGTATTATCCAGATCTGAGAAATAGTTGTAATTAAAATGAAAGACTTTTAACGGCTGGCCTGCTGTATTCTTAAGTGTAATTGTGCTTAGTTTTACCGGTTGTTGGTTAGCATCGGGAAATTCAATATCGTCACGGATAGTCGTGCCAAATTCGAGACTTCCGTTTGCAAACGAGATTTTTTTCAAAAAAATATCGTGAATAAGCTGTTTAGATGCTCCATAAGTCTTGTAATTTCCGGGCAATTGTGAAGAAACCGTACACCCCCCGCCTGCAAAGGCTGTTAAAAAATATTGCTGCTCGGATTTGTTCAGCAAGCCAAAGCTTTCTGAGGTGCTATATTCGAACTGAACCTTTTCTGAAGTTGGTGAAACAATATAATCTAAGTACCATGCGTTCGCTGACCTATAAGTTGAAAAGTCATTAGCTAAGCCTCCTAAACCTGCCTGAGCGGTGAATTCAATTGAAGTGCCAGGTGCGAACCAATCCTCAGAAATCTCCTGTGTAGCAAAATGATATTGATATCCCTTTGCGTCTGTAACGATCCATTCACCATTTGAATAAATAAATTTTAGGTTATTTTTGGCATCCATATAGATTGGGCTGCCATCAGTACTCTTACCAAGAACAAACTTACCGGCAAACTCCCCGAAATTATAATTAAAAATATCCGGCTCTCCATCTGCGGAACCACCATACAACGTGTGAAAGAAAGTGTAATCAACTGAAGGATTCGTAGCATGGGATAAATCGTAACTATTATCTTCTGCGGATGGGGGCAGAGGTCCATTGTTGTAATAACCCATGTTATTAATTGCAAAGTCGTCCTTTCCTCTCACCGTACGTGTAATTACACCACCACAAGAAAGAGACCAGCCCAATCCTACCCAACTGGCTTCAGTAGCTGGCTTTGTACCCGACGCATTATAATTTAAGGCGATATTGAGATTATGATTTGCTGTTTTGATGTTATAGATCGGAATATTAATATTCGGCGTTCCGCTATAGTATCCTACCGGAAAATCTCCGTAGACACCTAACGATGCTGCGGTAGGAGAAGGAGGAATAAATTTCCCAGGCTGATATTTTTCCTGGGCATGCAGGCCATAGCCCCCTAATATCAAAACAGGAAACAATGCACCCTTGATAAGGCTTTTTAGTATATTCATAATTTAGGTTTAGATAAATTGATTCGTTTAATTGTGAGAGGAGTTCGTTAATTGGCCTTTTAATTGATTAATTAACTTTTGTTGCTCTTTAAATTTCATGCTGGCTTTCTCAGCATTAGCTTGAATAAGCCTTTTTTGTTCTTTTAATTGTTTTTCATTTTCAATTAGATACAACGTCAGCTCTTCAATCTTTTTCAAAAGCTTAGCGTTCATCTCCCCGAGGTTAATTCCTTCTTTAGCCACCTGTGCAGCGGATGGAATTTCGGGCAGGTGATGGTTTTGATCGATGTAGTTTTTTACGTCTTTTAGTGAAGCGAGATTATATTCTTTATCGAATACATAGTCAGGTGTTGGGACGTTGGGGTCAACTAGGACTTCAGTAGCATGTATAGTACCTTGCACCGCCAATTTAGCATCAGGATTAAGTGTTCCAACGCCAATCTGGCCAGTACCATCAATTACCAAGTCGTCTCCATAATTCCAGGTATAGCCTGTCCCGGTCTTTTTGTCGAACGCCCTCCTTGTTCCTATAATCATTTTACCTGTTGCATTCCCATTATCAGCATTTCCCGCTACTGTAATAATTCTTCCCTGCCCCCAAGGATTACTTCCATCGGTGTTAGCAGGAATTACAAATTCTAAAGTTGCACCACTTGTAGAATTTCGGCCTCCAGAATTTCCTTGTATAACCATATTTCCATTGTATACCCCGGTTGAATTTGAAGACGTTCCAGAATCGGAAATATGAAGCTTTGCCATTGGGACAGCAACTCCGACCCCAATATTTCCGGAAGTTGTTAGATTTGCATCAACATGTAAGCGAGAGAAATAGCTATTAGGCCCTCCTCCGTATGCCAACGGGCTTCGGGAGGAATTAGCACCTGCACTTTCTAAATAAAGCACATTTGAACCATCTGCTGCTAATCTAAACTGCGGTCCACCGGACCCATATCTGTGAAAAACGAGTGTAGGAGACAGGTTGCTTACGGTTGCATTGTTATTGACAATTTCTATACTATTAGTAGTAAGGGCTGCATTCGTCCAGGAGTAGCCACTCATATTGTTGTTTCCGTAACTAAACCATGCCTGGCCATTGATATTACCAGTTCCGGCTACATCCAATTTGTAATTTGGTATTGATGTACCAACTCCTATGTTGCCATTCTGCTTTATAATCATCTGGACATTATCGGTAGTGCTGCCATTGAAGGTGGTAAATTTGAAATCACCAGTTGAATTTCTTATACCAAAGATCAGACTACCTGTATTGGATGATTGGCCAATACGGAGAACCGCATCGCCTTGTTGTGCAATATCCGAATAGTAGTATGGCGATGTTGCCAAACCTGCCTGGAATGAGAAAGAACCCGCATCTAAAAGTAAGCCGGGGCCACTGGTCCCTTTTATAAGAACCCCTCCTCCGGTAGCGCCTCCGGCATCGACAGTTAATTTACTCGCAGGAGATGTGGTTCCAATACCAACATTTCCGGTATTAGGATCTGTCGTAATTTGTGCATAGGAGTAATTTATTGCCAAAACAGGCAAAATTAAAATCAGAAGTTTTTTCATGAAACTGTATAGAATTATTTTTTATTTGAAGAGCTTAACAAGTCTTCTATTTGTGTCTTCAATTGAGCAATTTGCCTTTGTCCATCGTTAATTTGATTTTGCTGAGAGATAAGTAACTTATCTTTCACTTTATCGCCTTGATCCTTTTCAATCAAATACAAAGTCAGCTCTTCAATTTTTTTCAACAGTTTCGCATTCATCTCCCCCAGACTGATACCGTCTTTAGCGACTTGTGCAGCGGATGGTATTTCGGGTAAGTGGTGATTTTTGTCGATATATGTTTTTACATCTTTTAGTGAAGCGAGATTGTAATCTTTGTCAAAAACATAATCAGGATGAGGAACCGCTTGATCTACCAAGACTTCGGTGGCGTGTATAGTACCATTGACGGTGAGTGTCGCATCAGGGCTCGGAGATCCGATACCTACGCGACCATTTCTGCTCACTGTCAAAATATTTTTATTATCCAGATTACCAACAGTAAAAAGCTGACTGGTATCAAACTCTGTAGACGTATAGCCAGCGGGGATAAATCCGGGTGTCCAGCTCTCCAAATTCCAGTCGCCATTCGCAAACGGATGAATCAGATAGGCATTGAAAGATGAATTGTTATTATTATGCGGGTTAACATAAACTTCTACAAACTGATCATTATAAGTACCCTGAGTTAAAATTCTAATCCTGGTAAAGGTTGGTGCTGCCCAATAGCTGTGACTTGTTATGGTAAAAGATGAACCCGAATTACCGCCACCATAGCTAACGCCCAATTCGAAACGCAATGTTGAGTGGTCGGCATCTTCCCGCAATTCGAAGGTCGCATTACCACGTATTAGCGCAGCGGTTAATCCAGAGCCAGGTATGGAAGCAATGCGGTACCACCCAGCCGGGCGTTGGCTGAAATCCCAATTATAAATGGAGGCAAGTTGTACTAAAGGTTTACCGTCAGGCGATGTTTGTGCTTTGCACACAATAGAGAGGCTTATAAATAAACCTAAAAAGAAGCTTTTCATTAAAATACTTGTAGATTATTGATTTTTGTTTGCTGTAGCTAACAGTTTCTTTACCTGATTTTCCAGTCTGTTAATTTGTTGCTGCTGCCTGTCATCTTTCTTGTCTTTTTCAATTAAATACAAAGTCAACTCTTCGATTTTCTTAAGCAACCTGGCATTCATCTCACCGAGGTTAATACCATCTTTGGCAACTTGCGCAGCAGACGGTATTTCAGGTAAGTGATGATTTTTATCTATGTAGCTTTTTACATCCTTCAGTGAAGATAATTCGTAGTCTTGGTCGAAAACATAATCAGGTGTTGGGACTGTCTGATCTACTAACACCTCGGTAGCATGGATGGTCCCATTTACAGTTAACTTCTGGTCCGGTATATTAGTACCGATGCCAACCTTTCCTGATGCCAACACGGCTATCTGTTCGTTGCCGCCTGAAAATAAATACAGGTTATTTGGCGTAAATAAGGTAAAATCGGTAGCAGCACCGCCTCTCTTGGCCCAAGCATAACTCCCTACACCACCTGCAAAATTTTGGCCGTCATATACGCGGAACGCGCCGTATTCGTTGACGGATATATTATCTATAGGGCCGTTAACCAAAAGCCTTCCATTCGTCGGAAAAGTCGTAGTGCCGATGCCCACACTACCGGTCTGAGGCCAAGGAAAAGTATTTTGTGCATAAGATAATGAACATGCCAATAAAGGCACAATTACCGAGAGAAGTTTCTTCATAAAATTGTGATACAAGTTATTTTTTTTTTTTAAGTGATCAACAAATCCTTCATTTGCATTTTCAATTGATCAATTTGTTGCTGCTGAGTAGTGTTTTTTGATTGCTCCGTACGCAGCTGATCATCCTTTTCAATCAAATACAAAGTCAACTCTTCAATCTTTTTCAAAAGCTTAGCATTCATCTCACCTATATTAATGCCATCTTTAGCTACCTGTGCAGCGGATGGTAATTCTGGTAAGTGATGATTTTGATCGATATAGTTTTTTACATCTTTAAGAGAGGTGAGATCATAGTCTTTGTCGAAGACATAATCAGGCTGAGGTACATTGGTGTCAACCAACACCTCTGTTGCATGAATAGTTCCCTTCACCGCTAACTTGGCATCAGGCTGGATGGTACCAATTCCCACATTTCCAGCGAAGTATGCGCCTCCGGTTTGATCGATGTATGATTTTTCGATCCCTGTTAGTCTAAAGGACGCTATTTTATAGATGGCTGGAACTGTACTCCGATTATCATTATCTATAATAAGACCACCAGCAATACTGTTGCCCGGCCAGGACCTCATTATAGTTAGTGGTTGTTGATAGGCCATTATCTGGGCGTTATTATAAAATAATGCGTTACCGCTATTGAAGCCTGTATTCCCGTCAGTGCGTGTGCTAAAATTCTGACTTGAAAGTGCATAAATAGATGTATAACCAGTTTGGCCGTTGTAAATAATAGAATAATTTCCCTGTGCATTTCCAACCACAAATCCCGTGGCGGAAGATGAAATTATTCTTTGGGAGCCTAAAACGTCCAGTGCTACTGTGGGATTAGTAGTTCCAATGCCGACGTTTCCGGTTGACGGCCAGGGAGAAGTGTTTTGGCCAAAAGTGATCTGAGCAAAGACAATAGCGACAAAAAAAAGGAATATTTTTTTCATGAATTGTGATAGGTTTAAGTAAAACTGAGCTAATATAAGTTGAGGAGATAATACTTAATACAATCGCTGAAAATTTAACCAGAAGATAATATTATTAATATATTGTAATGGTAGAATTATACCGTTTTAAGATTTTTGGAATTGTATGGTCGCAGATTTTTCCCTTTATAAGGCAGATAAAAGATTTGATAGCATTCACCAAGTTGCCATAAAAAACCATCCTGGAAACTATCGAAATCCTGTTTTAAAACAGTAAGCTTGTTGTAGTCCTCGCTCAGCCAGTTCAATAGATATTCATCCTGAAGGTTGTCAATCAGGTGGAAATGGAAATTTGTCGGCGTTATGGGTTCAATGACGAATAGAGACACTTTGTAATAGTGCTCACTGATATCTTTTCCATTGGTTTTGATAACCGGCTTAAGCTGATAGTAGTCTCCCTGGTCGCTTAATATAAAGCTGATCTCCAAATCGTCCATGGTGACCCTGGTAGGTTTCGCATCCGCCTTTCTCGGACGGTCACGGTAGCAGGAACTACTATGGGAATAGATACTTTTTAAATGCTGCTCAAACCGCAATTTAGGGATGGCCTTTCTCCAAAGTTCGAGCATCAACGGCATGTATCTTTCGTTTCTGCTGAGTATTCTCCTTTGACTTTATTATGTTCGACTGAAGTTGCAATTTTCAAACATACCGTTAGATATTTCATTCAATATGATCTGGTCATTGGACAGCTTTAAACCATGATTGAACTGCTTCTCTTTAACGAGGTAATAATCGTAATAACCAATATCGTCCCCGCTTTTAGTTGTAGTTCCTACAAAAGGGAGTAGACAAGGTAGGTGATTCTTATAAAACGAATACCGGTTATATAATAGCTGATAACCTAATACCTGGTGAGCGCCTTCTTTTCTTTTTGCTGATTGAGGGAGTTTGTGGTCGAAGACAATCACACTTTGTTTTTTTAAGCCCAGGTCGCGTCTATAAAGGTTACCGAAATCAGTTCGGGGCGATATATAGGCCTCAAGCCTTGTGATATCCATGTCCAAATATTTGCCCACGCCATTGCTGTCGGATTCAAACACCGGCCAATAATAACGTTCAAGCTTGCAGTTTTGCCCATAGGTTATATTACTAATTCCTTTATAAGCATGCCCACATAGAATAGCTCCCGGCATACCGCAATAGCAGGCCACATATAAAGTATCCTTTTCAATGCCTAAGTAGATTTGCTCAAAACGGATATCATTCTGCTGCATGACGAGCGTAAATATCCCGTCGCGGTAATCGGTGAAGATGAAGTGCATTCCATTTTTTTCTTTTGGAGGCTTTTTATAGGCGGGATAGTGTTTATTGAGGATGGCCTTATTCAGTAACAAATCATTGTTTTCTAAGAGTATCTTAACGAGGGGGACAAGTTTGAGAACGCTGAAGAACGTCGTGTGTTCTACGTAGCTATTACCCGCGCGAGGCATAAAAATTATCTTTTGTACGACACCCTTAACCCTAGTAAATTCCTAACGGAGTTAATGCAAGCCCCAACCATCGGCAACCCCGGTTTTCAGAAATGCCCAGAATGTCAAGGAATTCTGGTAAAAAGAAAAGGCCACCATAATGAATTTTACGGATGCTCTAATTATCCCCAATGTAACGGAACACGGCCTCTTTTGACCTAAGATTATAATATTTAAAGTAGTAGATGCTCTCGTTAGAGATTTTAAAGCAAAGAGATAGGAAATAGTCAAGCCCAGCACGATGGCTGGGCTTGACTTTAAATACTATTTGTTAAATGGCACGAGCGACACGCTCAAACTAGTAGTGGGTATCAACGCTTAGTTTTAATAAAGTATAGGCCTTTTATATTCTCAGCATAATACAAGTCCCTTATAGAGTCCCCCTCCAGACAAATTTGTGTTTTATCATCATAAGAAAAACAGTTAACCAAGAGCGAATTTTGAGGCAATAATATTTTAGCTCCAATATGTCTGTTTAACAAACTTGAATGGAGTTTAAACTCATAACTCGTGTTTACTTTAATTTTATAATGAGATTTAACGCTATTTTTTTTTGAAACTATCTTAAAAAGTGTATCATGACCTCTGGCATAAATCAAATAATAAGTATTTATCGAATCAATCTTATAGACTTTATAAGATGTAGCAACATTCTTGGCTGGATGTTTTACGCCTTCTCTCTTGGATGAAGCACAAGCAACGAGCGCTATAGATATTAAAATTAGAGTGTATTTCATATTATGGTATTGTCATGATTACAACTGGTGGTTTATTCGCTGGCTGAACGGAATACTCTGCTCGAACAGCACCTGGATAAGTAGGTGGTCCAACGATGTTTCCTTGTTTATCGTAGGCTTTCTCATATATCGGCCCTGCTTGAGGTGTTGCAGCTGCGTGCGCCGCTGGATAAACTGTCCCCGGTGATTTCGAATCCCCAGAAGAAACACCAGTTGCTTGTGATAACTTTGCACCTTGATATGATTCAGTAACCTCATGTAAAGTATTCGCGCCAGCTTTTCCATAAGGTGCATCTGCAGCACCAAGCACTGTTGGATTAATTTCCTGCTTTGTACTCACCGTCGCAGTTCCTCCCGGCGATGAGGCGGCCGTAACTGTATTGCCAGAAAATGCGCCACCAATAAATAAACTATTACTGGATGTAGTTTTATTATTAGTCGCATCTACATTAACTGTAACTGAATGGTCATCTATAGCCGCCATTAATTGCTTAGCATCGGCCCCAATTAACAAATCTGGAGCAGACTTTGTATAACTAACATTACCTTTAGCATCAGTCGACAACGTGAGTTGACCTTGTACTGATTTTTGCAATTCTTGTACAGCCTTTTGCTGAGCAGGCCCTTGAATATCAACATCAAGCATACCATCTGGATCAATAAAGCGAATAGAATTATTTTTTCCGTATACATAAGGACTAATCCGTCTCCCCATCTCCGCCAATGGATCTACGCTCGTCCATCTACCAATTACAGGGTCGTAGAAACGTGCACCGTAATCGTACTGGGTGAGTTCTTCCTGTAGTTCCTTCTTATTGTAAAGATATTCATTTTTAGGGCTGCTTACTATGCCTCTCGATATTTCTAACCCGAATGGATAGTAATCTTCCACTTGTTTGTTGGTACCATTCTGGTCAAAGTTTAAACGGGTATTGCCCAAATGGTCTGAAAGAGTGTATTCGTAAGCATAAGTGCCACCACTGTTAATCGCACGCCCTTCTTCCGTTTGTACAAACGTGATGGTATTGTTATCATACTGTATGCCATCAATATAATTGGTGGTATTAGTCCCGCTTACCTTTCTCAGCTTTCTGCCTGTAACGTCATAGGTATAGCTTAAGTTCTTGGTTGCAATGTTTGCCGGTAAGTTCAGCATGTTGTAGGTAATGGTATTACCCTGCCCGTCACTAGTGGCATTGCCATTGGCATCATAACCATAAGTCCTGAAGCTACTGCCATTATTGGTTACGGATGTTAACTGATTACCATTGTAATTATAGCCAAGTACATAATTACCCTGCCCGCTTCTGTTCAGGCTGGTGATATTACCCAAAGGGTCATAGCCGATGTTATTTTCAGTATAACCTTCACTGGATGTTCCTGCTGTTAAGCGGTTTAACGGGTCATACGTATAGTCATAATGTTTACCCAGATTGTTAGGTGTACCCCAATACTGGCTGCTAATATTACCATTCCATTGCGGTGCAGTTCCTGTATTATAGTTGAGCTGCATAGCAAACAGTGGAGCACTGCTACCTGTTAACCAGCCCCGTTCGTTGTACGTATAAGCTACCTGTTGTGCATTATTACCCAGGTGCTTGGTCATCAGTTGCCCAACCTCGTTATAATCTTCCTGGCTCAGTAACACATTGGCTCCGCCGTTCAGTTGTTCATTCGTCTGGGTTTTACGGCCCATGTGGTCGTAAGTGTAAGCTGTACCTACGGTTAATGCCGGGCTGCTGGTATTGGCCTGGGTGTAATGGTGCCTGGTCGTTTGGGTTACCTGGTCGTTAAAGTTATAACTGAAGGCCGTTTCATCATAATCACTGTTACTTGTGCCACCATTAAGGTAATGCTGCTGGTAGGTTTGTGCCTGCCTGCCTTTGCTATCGTAAAAGTGAACCGTCCATAACATGGGCCCAAAGGTGCCGTCGGGCAATAAGACAGCTGTTTTACTTGCCGTTAGTAAACCGGTTGGCTGTGTTAAAGTATTGCTTACCGTAGTATTATATGGGTTATTAGGATAATTATAGTTATCATAAAAGTTGAGTGTAAATACCCAGCTTAATGCCGGGTAACTGTTTAAGGTATACCCTAAGCCTGTACCGGTATATGTTTCATATTGCGCTGCGGCGTAAATGTTGGTTTGCAGTTGTGCCTGGGTTAATGCAGGTGTTGCCGTGTCTTTAAACAAACCGGTTAAGATCACACGGCCTAAAGCGTCGTACTTCGTCAGTATCCATTGCTTATTAGCCCGGTGGGTACCGTCTTGGGTAAGCACCAATTGATCAAGCTGGTTATACACCATGTATTCCCAGTCCTTGCCCGGGATCTTCTTTTGCACTAACCGGTTCCGTTCATCATAGTGGTAACCGTAGATGTAGTTTTGGAACACGCCATCGGTTTCGGCAAAACTGGTTGGGTAGGCACCAGGCATCTGCGGAATCACATACCGCAGGTTGTTCAGGTCGTCATACACATAACAGGTCGACTGGAAAGTATTGGTTCCTGATTGTACCTTTTTGCAAACTACGTGGTTTTCCTTGTCTTTGAACTCGATGCTTTGGTTACCGTTTTCATCGGTGGTAGTTGTTTTATACAACTGACTAGGGTCGTATGGACCAGTGCCTGTTGCCCCATTACCGTTACTGTTAACAACCCATAGTACTACTTCACCGGTAGCATTACTCCCATAGCTAACCTTTACCGTATGGCCTGCACTTGCTGTGGTATTGGGTGTACCAGCCGGTTGCCAGTCGTTACCCGGTGCGCCTTGTTCCAAAGTCCTGTTGAGTGGCGATGCTTCGAAAACAGTTGTGGCCGAAGGGATGGTAATCGTGGGCACCCCTGACGGCGGGGCATTATAAAAACTATTCTGACCGGTGGTCAATGCATCTGCTTTATAACTGCCATCATTACTGGCTGTGGTATAGGGCAGGTATTTGGTAGCCTCACGTCCAAACTGATCGTATGCTACCGGCTGTACCACATCGCGTGTGGCATTGGGGTTGCCTTTCACCTGTACCGTTTGTAGGGGCCTGCCCAGGCCGTCGATATATTGTACCGTCTGCATTACATCGCAGGTACTATAACCCGTATTGCCAGGAACGTAGCCAGGTATACGCGGAACTACTGTACTAACATAGTTCTGCGTTGTGCTTAATGCCAGATTGTTTAAAGGCAGGCAGTCGCCTACGGTATAAATATGCACCCGCTGACCGGCTCCCGGATTAATATGGGCATTGGTGATATGGATGGACCCGCTGCTATAGTATTCGCCCGATGATATGGTACCGGTCATTGAACCGTTTACATTGGTTTGGGCATGCACGGCAAGTCCTGCGAATAATAACAGTGATAAAGCAAAATATCGCCGCTTTATCCTGTTTAAAATATGTTGTGTTTTCAATTGACTGATTTGATAGGTGATCGCTTAGGTTTATTGGTTCTGATAATGGTAATCGACGTGTTTCACGATGTTGCCATCTTTATCCTTAATATTCATCAGGCGCATAAAACTGTCATATTCGTAATAGGTTGGTATCCCTTTGGCATCGGTCGTCGAGGTCATACCGATTAAAGGTGCGTAGGTGTAGATTGTTACCTGTGCATTGGGCAAAGCTGATTTAATAGTAGCGAGGAAACTGTCTATTCGCCCCTTTGCAGGTATCTCCAGTCCGAAATTATCGACAACTGATTTTCCGCCTAGCGCGGCTTCTACTGCATCATAACTTGTATTTTTGATTTCAGCCACTGGATAAGTGTTATTAAATGACCACAGCAGCACTATAGGAGTACTTCTTTGTGTGTATTGACGAAGCGTTTTATCCGGTCCATACCTGTCAAATGTTACGTCGGTAAACATGGTCGCACCATTATAAGACCTTGTAATATCATTTTGTACAACCAGCCCACTCTCTACGCGATAACTCACTTTGTCTTTTGCTAATTCTGTATTATCATTCAATAACGTAGTTTGCTGTTGTAGGTTATTATATAAGCCGTTACTTATTAATGTTGCCGACATCGGGTCACCGGGATTATCAAGGGGATAAAGGTTGGATACAGACTTTTTACGTAACCTGCTGTCGTAGGTGTCCATTTTCACCATTTGCCCTTTCGTATTGTAAGCATAGGCTTCGGTGGTAATTACAGATTGCCCGTTATCAGTTTTCACAGTAGTTTTTCCGGATGGCAGGTACCAAAAAGAATTGAAAGGATAAGAACAGATCAGGAACTCATGTTCGTAATTGCGGGAAGGCTGGAAGGCGCTAAGTGAATAATCATAAGCATTGCCGCAGCCTGGAGTGCCTACAAATGTTAAAGCTTCTTTATAGCCTGTATACAACCAGGCATTGATATAATCATAACTGTAGGTGGTTTCCTGTAGTGGCACAACTGATCCATTACTATAAATTTGGTCTCTAAAAATCAGGCCATTTAAGGGATTTGGATTAGCAGGCGTATTTACATGCCATTCGCTTTCAGCATTGTTATAATTAAATACGTGCCTGCCGTTCAAAGACCCATCCTGTGCAACATCGTCTTCTTCCACACGTGTATAACCGATCATATTACCCTGGGCTGCATCTGAGAATGGCACAGCGCTTTCAGAAGATATAAACCAAACATCTGCTTTGGCTGCTGAATAATTGGGATTACCAGTCGAATTTGAACTATTTATCATGCCATACATTGTCCGCCTGTAAAGCGGTTTTACCGGAGACATCAACAAACCGGAAGATGTATTGTCTGCATTCTGGTATTTGATGACTTTTTTATTGGCTATTGCCCCCGATTGGGTGTAATTAGTGATAGAAGAAACACGTAAGCCTCCGCCATAGCTGATCTTAGATGCCGCCGGACTATCGAAATAAGAAAAGTTAACACTAACTGAAGCCGCATCGGTTGAAGTTCCCTGCGGGCCCAGGTTATCCGGCAAATTTGCTGTAATTGTGTAAACTGCCCCCGGTGTATAAGTGATAGATACAGGAGTAGTCCATTGCCGGGTACCGGTGGCATTGAAATTATCCAGATCACTGTTGTCCATTTGCCAGGTATATAACGTTGTATTTACACCCGAAACAGCTTGTGTAAGGGTAACGGTACTGGGCTGAAGTGCATAAAAACCATGTGAAGTATTTGGACCTTCAGTAATGATGACATTAAAAGGGATAACCTGGTCTTTGGATAAAGTAAAAGTGGTTGATTTGGTATCTGATGGTAAATTATAATCTGCAATGTAACCACTTTTCTGACTTTGGGTTATTTTGTTCATGTCAGGATAAGCGTGATTAGCGAAATCATGGGGTTCATAAGTAAAATCAGAATAGCCGCCTGTTGGGTAGGTGATACGTTTCAGCATCCCCACCTGCATATAGGCTACATTTGGTGAACGGTTAGCCCCTGCAAATAAAGTGGTCAGGTTAGCAGGCATTATATTGTAGTCAGGATCGTCCGACATGACGAAAAAGGATAAGTCAGGGATCAGTTTGGTATTACCTATGTTATTATAGTACCCCCAAAAATCTTTAGCATAAGAAGTTTTTAATGGCATCGATATAGACTCGTTATAAGCAAAACTATAAGGCTGATTCAGCAATTGTTGCCCATTAGTATTATACCCAGCCTCTTGAACAGACAATAGTTTTAGGCGCCTGGCGTCTGCTGAATAAACCGACGGATCAATTGTACCTACATGCCCGGTCAGAAAACTTCCACCTACGGGCGCACTTAAACTAACAAAGTAGTCGTAATTAAATAAAAAAGATTTGACTTTAGTGCCTGTATTGAGCGCTTTAACATCAACCGATTTTATTCTTTTAACAGGCAAAGTCGATCCGTTAAAAGATTCAACGGGCATATCATCCCTGCTTTCGAGATTAAAATCAACACTGACAAGATCTGTACTGATATTGGTCAGCATTTTTACAGTATGATCTGTTACGCTCATATTGGGCACAACAGTGTTAGTACTTCCATCATTAATGCTCAAGGGATAATCTGAGTGAAAAGATTCGCTATATTGAAATGAGGAGTAATAGCCATCCTGATAAGTAAAGTTTACCGTCTTTCCATCATGCAGCTGGATTTGTGATAGCTTAAATGTTTCACCTGATATATTAGGATAAACCCCTACGGTTTCTACCGCTGAAAAATGGAAAATGTTCCCATCCATGGTTTTTGCAGTCCAGCTATTACCATCTTTCGAAAAACTAATATCCTGTTGCCGCGGGTTTATTAAAACCACATTCCCAATTTCCGGGTTGATATAAAATTTCCCTGAGTAGCCTGGAAAATTAAATTGATAGATGTCGGGTTGCCCCATCCCCCGGTTTACAGCGTCCAAAGCCTGATAATCATCGGCACCCTCTGTGTCGGTAAAACTACAGCCACCAGCACCTGTGAAATAAGCATCGCCAAACTCATAGCGTTCTGTGTAAACCCCTTGCGGGCAATGTGCTTTTAAAAACCCATATCCATTTGTTGTCGTTAAGTTGTCGAGGTTATCAACGCTACCATTTACAATATGAACGATCGCGCCGCCGGGATCAAGGCTCCATCCAAGACCAACATTAGTGGCTTCGTCTTCTACTTTAATTCCAGATCCGTGATAACTTAGGACAATGGGGATTTCAATTCCGGATGCCTTAATGGTATAAATAGGGATCGAAACGTCGGCCGTTCCTGTATAATAGCCGATCGGGATATCCCCGAACCTGCCTAACATCGCGGCTTCCGGTGATGTCGCAAGCAAATTCTTAACATCAAATTTTGGCGCTGATGTCTGCGCTAAAGTGATAAATGGCACACCTATCGCGCATAGAGCTATAAATGCTTTTTTGAAAAACATGGTTATAATGGTTTAGTGAGGAAGTGAGGTAATTGTATTTAAAAAACTATATTTGTGACGCTTTCGCCAAAGCTTTTATCTGATGTTTTAATTGATTGATCTGACGTTGTTGTATCCTGTTTTGCCTTTGTGATTCTTCCTTTTGTTGAATCAAATACAAAGTGAGTTCTTCAATCTTTTTCAACAGCTTGGCATTCATTTCGCCCAGGTTAATGCCCTCTTTGGCAACCTGTGCAGCGGATGGAATTTCGGGTAGGTGATGATTTTGATCTATGTAGGTTTTTACATCTTTTAGTGAAGCGAGATCGTAGTCTTTGTCAAAAACATAATCGGGAGTGGGGACTGTTTGATCTACTAAAACCTCTGTGGCATGGACGGTACCCTGGACAGTTAATTTGGCATCAGGGTTATAAGTACCAATACCCACGTTAGAACCGAAATAGCTATTGCCGGTACCATTAAAGAATGCGGTGCCACCACTGCTAAATCCGTTCGAATTAACATAGGGCTGAATAGTGGTTATGTAGTTTCTGGCTGGTCCGTTAGTTTCCTGATAGGGTAACGGGTGTTGAACACCATCATAAACGGTTGCATTGATATCAGCCGGGGCATTAACAAAATAAGTGTTACCGCCGCCTTTTAACCATATAATGATCGTTTTGTCGCTATTTGACATACTTCCGTCTGACCACGCAGCAATAAACGCGGTATTGGTGACCGGATTAAATTGTCGGATATCAGCATCTATAAAATTGGAGCTGTTTCCCCAGTTGTATGTATGAAATCTGAACCTTGCAATTTCAGATCCACGCCATGTTCCATCAGTGTGGACGTTGGATCGGCCGATATCAAGTACCGTAGCCTTATTGTTATCGAAATCAACATCACTGAATACGACCGGATAAAATTTATCAGCGTCCCCCTGAACTACAAAGCTGCCATAATATTGCGCTGAAACTTTAAAAAAAACTGTTGATGATAGTAAAATTGTGAGGGTTAAAATTAGTTTACGCATTTGATTTGTGATTGTATTTGGTGGAGTTTTTTCGTGATAAGAACATCGTACTTTTGTTGGCTTCTTATGACTTTATTCTGCTTTAAAACCATTGTCTCTAAACCTTCTTGCTTTTTATCTTTCTCAATCAGGTACAAGGTCAGCTCTTCAATCTTCTTCAGCAGTTTGGCATTCATTTCACCGAGGTTGATGCCCTCTTTGGTAATTTCGGCGGCCGATGGTATTTCGGGTAAGTGATGGTTTTGATCGATATAGGTTTTTACATCTTTAAGTGTAGCCAGGTCGTAATCTTTGTCGAAAACATAGTCAGGGGTTTGGACTGTTTGATCTACTAATACTTCGGTAGCATGGATGGTGCCATTTACAGTTAACTTCTGGTCTGGCACTGTCGTTCCTATGCCAACCTTGCCAGAAGATGTAATTCGAAATCTTTCACCCCCTCCTGTATATATTCTGGTATCTCCTTGTGCTGAATAGAGTATGGCATCATTTGCATCGAAACTTCCAGATGCTTGTTTATAGAATTGAGTTTGATTACCTGCATCATTTTCGAGGGTGAGGCCAGCTCTGGCCGCAAAGTTATTAGCCGTATTTTTAAGCGTTAATGTCGCAGAATAGCTGGTATTTGCATTCTGAAGATATAGCGTGGTAAGCGGATTGCTTGTACCAATACCCACGTTTCCGTTATTAGCGATGCGCATTTTCTCTGTGTTACCAGTGTACAGTGCAAAATCATGATTAGAAGCAGTACCAACAATTCCCCACAAGGCACCACCAGCTCCCATGAATGTGCTTATCGTGTTGTTACCAGCTGAAATATAGGTATTGTTATTATTTGCCTGAAAGACGGAAAACGTTGTCCAAGGTGTATTTGTACCTATCCCAACTCTATCAGGCGTCCATGTGATACCGCTGACCGGAGACTGAAATTGCGCAAAAGAACTAAATGCAGCAAGTAGCGGCATAATTGTGAGTAGAATTTTTTTCATGAAACTATGATAAGTGGGGTCGTTTTATTTTTTTTTAATTGATAGAATTTGCTTCTTTAATTCATCAACCTGAGATTGTAAGTCCCGATCCTTTTTGTCCTTTTCAATCAGATACAAAGTCAGCTCCTCGATCTTCTTTAATAATTTAGCATTCATTTCACCAAGGTTAATACCTTCTTTAGCAACCTGTGCAGTGGATGGAATTTCGGGTAAGTGATGATTTTGATCGATATAGTACTTAACATCTTTGAGCGGGATGAGATCGTAATCTTTATCGAAAACATAATCGGGATGAGGGACACTTTGATCTACCAATACTTCCGTGGCGTGAATAGTGCCGTTTACGGTTAAAGGCGCATCTGTTTGTGTAGTGCCAATTCCAAGATTGCCATTTAGAAAAGTATTATTATTTATGACGTGCTCAAAGGGGACACTGTAACCTCCGGGAGCGGTTGTTGAGCTGCTTAAATTGGAAGTCCAAATGCCTGTAGGGTCTTCCACAGAGAAAAAGGTACTGCCTGGGTACGGCCCACAATATATAAATATACCGTAAGAGGTTGCATTAGTGCCACTGGCATTAGGGACAATTCTTATATCAGCAATAAAACGATTTCTTTCGTAGGATACTGCTGTTGCAGAAAAGCCATAACCGTTTTCATCCACAGATGCCCCATTACTGGTTCTCATGTGTAATTCAACATATCCCTGTTGAGATTTTAAGGCGTTGTACCCACTTCCGCCAACAATTCTCAGGAAGCAATCATTCCCTCCTTGTGGTAATGCTAAGTCTCCAAGCTTTATCCACAACTGGTTTCCTGTGTTCTGAGTAGTAAGCGTCTGAGCAAATGAACAATAACCAAAAAGAACAATGGCGAGGACAAGTATTATATTTTTCACGATTATAATGTGTAAGTGGTTTGAGTAATTACGGGCAAACGATATTTGTGTGTATAGTTATTTTTCTGATGCTTTTGTTAGCAATTCTTTGATTTGTATTTTCATTTGATCAATTTGCTGTTGTTGCGAAATATTTTGTGACTCTTGCTTATCAATCTGGGCATCCTTTTCAATTAAATACAGGGTAAGCTCTTCGATTTTCTTTAATAGCTTCGCATTCATCTCGCCCAGGTTAATACCATCTTTGGCAACTTGTGCAGCGGATGGAATTTCAGGTAAATGATGGTTTTTGTCGATGTAGGTTTTTACATCTTTTAAAGAAGTCAAATCGTAGTCTCTGTCAAAAACATAATCGGGATGAGGAACATTGGTATCCACTAATACTTCATTGGCATGAATAGTTCCATTTACAGTTAATTCTTTATCAGGCTGCGTTGTGCCAATCCCTACGTATCCGTTAGCCGTGATTCGCATTTTCTCAATTGAAGATCCAAATCCATACTGTGTATAGAACCTTAAGCCTGCAGTATTAAAAGTTTCCTTTTCGAAACCCATCCCCCCTCTTCCTCCACCAGAATCGAAAAGCAATTTGATCACCCCTGTTGTAGCGTTATATGCAATTCCAGGATCACTGATCGTAAGTTTTTCAGAAGGATTTGTTGTACCGATACCGACGTTCCCGCTACTATTGATTATCATATTGCTAACACTTCCATTTCGAAACAGGGTATTATTGTTATAATCTAAGATCATATTAGCCCGTAAACCATCCCGGATAACTCCTATGCCAATTTGTGGAACAAGCACACCTCCCCAGGAAGTCTCGATCGCACCTGTTGGTATACTTGAATTATTTTGATTGTCAACACCAAAATAAATCGCCCCGCCGTTATTATTTCCGGGAACAATTGCCGACATCGTACTCCTGAGTTGTATGACCGAATTGTTATCCCTTACATCGAGAGGCGCAAAACCTGGGTTTGATATCCCAATTCCTACATTTCCGCTTAATGGCCAGGGATTAGAATTCTGTGCATAACAATAGCTTGCTGTCAAAATCGATAGCATAAGCAATAAGACCTTTTTCATAAATTATAATAAACTAAAGCGTGATTTGATGAGATGTTATTTCTTCTGTGGTACCAACCCTGTACCTGTCGGTAACTGCTGCATTATTTGGCCGACCTGTTTTTGAAGATCATTTACCTGTTTGTCTTTCTCAATCAAATACAAGGTCAACTCTTCTATCTTCTTAAGCAATTTGTTATTCATTTCACCCAGGTTAATGCCGTCTTTAACTTGCTGGTTAGCTGAAGGGATTTCAGGAAGGTGATGGTTTTGGTCGATATACGTTTTGACATCTTTAAGTGTTACAAGGTTGTATTCTTTGTCAAAAACATAGTCGGCAGGCGCGACATTGGCATCAACCAAGACTTCGGTGGCATGAACAGTTCCACCGACAGTTAATTTGGAATCGGTATTGTTTGTCCCGATACTAACATTACCGTTCTCTATTGCTTTAATGGCCAAGTTTGCACCATTGCTTGTAAAGTCATTGCCGACATATAAATTCCATTCATTTGTCATTGGCAAGAACTTAGTGACGCTTAAATCATTTTCGGAAATATTCAACGGAGTCCACGAACTATTGAAATTTATAGAGTGCACCTTAATATTTACCGCTATGGGGTCAGTGCCTACGCCGTATGTATTAATAGCTCTTACCCTGAATCGGGCATATCCATATTGCGTATTGCAATCGATCGTAAAATTATATATCCCACTTCCTGTATAAGGATTGCCGTTTACTCTTCCAACCTCTCTCCATAGACTGGGATTAGAATGACTGATACTTGCCAGATGGGTAGCCGCAGCAGCTATATTTCCCCGTGTGTAAGAAATTGATATTTCATAATACCCGGAAGCTCCGGCATCTTGAGGTGCAACCAATACAAATTCATTGGAATCTCCAATTTGGTATCCGGCCGGAAAAGTAACACTCGTAGTATAATCCTGTGCAAATAGCTTATTTGCAGCGAATACTAATAAAAAAACATAGTAAAATTTTCTCATATTATTTTTTGTTTTCTAATTTTTGTACCCTTTGATTTAATGCGTCGTTTTCATTTTTAAGATCAATCAAATACAAAGTCAGTTCTTCAATCTTCTTTAAAAGTTTCGCATTCATCTCACCCAAGTTAACCCCGTCTTTAGCGACTTGTGCAGCAGAAGGAATTTCAGGCAAGTGGTGGTTTTGATCGATATAGGTTTTTATATCTTTTAAAGAAGCAAGACCATAGTCTTTATCAAATACATAGTCTGGAGTAGGGACTGTTTGATCTATTAGAACTTCGTTGCCGTGGATTGTACCTTGAACCGCTAATTTGGCATCGGGGTGACTTATTCCAATACCTACATTGCCGTTATTAGCTATAGTCATTGCGAGACCTGTTCCTGAAACTGTATTTCCACTAACCCCATTGTTATAAACAGAAAAAGTAATATTTCCGTTTGAGCCCATACCCAGAGATGATGCGTATCCATTTAGAATATATTTAGTTGCCCCATCAAAATATGTATTTTGCTCAATTGCAACTTGGGGAGTAACTTCATAATCTTGAATCATAAGCTCCCCCACCTGTAAAGACGACGACGCATAACCAGACCATTGGTTGGTAAAGTGTACCCTTTAACAGATAGATTTGATTGAGGATTTGTAATCCCAATACCGACGTTTCCATTATTAATTGTTAAATATGTTGCGCTATTAGTTCCCCAAGACTGAATGTTTGCATTTGGATCCCTTTCCCACCACGTTAACGTATTTATTTGAGGATTTAAGAATGAGTTATCTACGGAAATACCATCATGTACACGTGTACTATACCAATTATTGCCAGTTACATTTCTAACCAGCCAGGTATTATGGTAGACTGAATTCCCCGAACCTGAACTACCCCCTATCGTACTTAAAAGAGTAGTGCCTTGTTGCGCTGACGGTAGTGGAGCAGACTGATAGCTAATTAACTGCGCATAAGAATAACTTGCCGTTAATATTAGCAAAATTGCCAGAAGAAGTTTTTTCATGAAATTGTGATACGGTTAAGTATTTAACGATGCTAATATAGGTTGAGGAGATAACACTTAATAGAACCTCTGAAAATTTAACCGGAAGATAATATTATTAAATATATTGACTTGATAGATTTATTCCTTTTCAATACCTTTTTAAACTATATGCCCGCAGGTTTTCGCTTTATAGGGGAGATAAAAGATTTGATAGCATTCGCTAAGTTGTCTTAAAAAAACTCGTGGAATTTTCGAAACCCTGCTTTAAAACAGTCAGCTTGTTATAGTCCCCGCTTAACCAGTTTAATGGATGTTCGTCCTAAAAATTGCCGATCAAGGGTAAATTAAAATCCGTTGACGTCCAAGTTGTTGCTGTTCATATTCGCCTCAATATCATCCATGCCTTGGCGCATTTGCAAGTTAACTGGTCGAATGGCTAATCCAGCTATAATATACATGCCCTACTCAGTTTCGAGGTACGCTTAGCCAAGTCGGATGTTAAAGCGACCTATATTGAATACCCACTTTATTAATAGTTTTACAAAGTATGAAGATTTTAGGCATGTCGAAGAAGTAATTATCCGAACCGAAAAAAAATTATTTAGAAAATACTTAAATTATAGTTCTGCTCTCAATGAGCTTATTCGTATTAAGCAAAAAGAATAAGCTTAACCTGCTTTCGAGACTTAAAGCCTAATTAGCAATACTTGCATTCTAAAATTTGGTTGCTTATATTTACCATATATAAAGTTCTTTAAAGCAACTCATAATTATTAAAATTATACGGTGTCTGTTTAGATAGCTATATGATTTTCGCAATTGTAAACAACTGATAATTAAACACATAGCGCCATGGTTCGAGTCCCGTCCATTCCGCAAAAAGCTCATCAGGTAATGATGGGCTTTTATTGTTTTATGCCTTATTACGTTTGCCCGACTCCTATAAAAACTCAATCCTACTTAAACGTTCTTCACTACCTGGTTTCAACTCCCTGTTAAAGTAAAAAATAGGTGTTTTAACGTATTGATTTAAAATGATTTAATACTAAATTTAGCTAATAAATTAGCAGAGCTTAAATCATATCGCAGTTAATAGCTTACAATTTCATTTTCATCAACTACACACAACCCGGTGATTTTGAATTTCCCGATGGATTTGATGATTCCGCTGATTAAATGCTGCTAATCATTAAAATCAAATTCAATAAGGGTTATTGATAAGAAAGCACCATATCTAATACTTACACGAACTATCATTTTTATTGCAATGTGTGAATGATAAGCCGGGAAACCAACGAGGATTTTAATTAAATTAAATATTAACTGAACTAATAATTATGGAAAATTATGTTGAGTTTGATTTAGGAGAAGGTAAAAAAATATTCATTGAAACCGATGCCAGGCTTGCTCCGGTAGGTGGTGTTGTAAAGGCATCGAGGGCAGGTGACCAAATCGAAAACGCATCTAAAACTATCTCACAAGCATTTGAACCATTAAGATCAACAACAGAAAGTCTTTTTTCTGTGTTTGATGGAATCATTAACAGGCCCGACGAAATTGAGATCGAAATGTCTGTCAAAATCACTGCAGAAGCCGGAATGATTATAACCAAAGGATCTGTAGAAGGTAATTTTAAAGTTTCTTTAAAATGGACAAAATAAGTTAAAATGGACGGCTCAGTTGTTGCTATTTGGGAATTTGATGAAAGCAGGGACAGGATTGATTTTGCAAAAGAAGCTTGCTTAGGGGTAGGCTTACTGGTTGCTAATGATATAATACTAACTTGTACACATGTGGTTACATCACAAAACGGGGGCGTAATAAAAAATGTTACTGTCGTTTTTCCCTTATTAGGCGGGAATTTTAAAACTATTGAGGTTAAAGGAGAATATATTGATCATACGGAAGTTTCCGGAACTGATATTATTATATTCAGACTAAAAGAAATTGATAGTAAACTTAATAATGAAATAAAACCTGCTATCCTATCCACAGATGTACCCCAGGGTAGTGCAGTTTGGGCTTATGGGTATCCCAGAGAAAGAAGTATAGAAGGTATAAATGCAAAAGGCATTGTATTTGGAAAAACAGGCAGGGGCTTGGGGCAAATCCAGGGTGATACCCAATATGGATATTTTGTAAGGCCGGGGTTTAGCGGCGGGGGTGTTTATGATAAAGGTGCAAATGTTTTTTATGGGATATTTACGGAGTCTGATGCAAATGAGGAAACCAGACTTGCTTATTTTACTTTAGCTGAAACCATCGGACAAAAGTGGCCTCAATATATCAAACTAAAGTGGCCTCAGCCTATCAGGCAATTTTCCATACTAAAGAATTATAATGAGGCATTTATGTGCGACCGCGTCGAGTTTTCCGATAACTTCAGAGAGTACTATGATAGCAATAAACATACTATTCAAAATTATTTAATTGTTGGCGAGCAGCCAAATTCTACTGTCGGCCTGGCAAGAAAACTCATCTATGAGAATTTTATCAAAGAAAAACATGAATCGCAATATAAGTACCCGCTTGATCTGAATTTAAACATTAAACATTCAGATAACGAAGGTATCATACAAATACGAGAGAATACCACATTTACAAGGTTTGTTACTAAAATAGTTGAGGTATTAGGCCTTGAGAATGAGAATACAAAGGATTACAACACATATCAACACCTTGATAATATTATAGCCGAATTAAAAAAAGGAAAACCAAGCTTACTATTCTTTGAAATTGCTTATGGCAATGGCAGAATTGACAAAATCTTATCTGTATTTAAAGAATTTACAGATCTGGTAAATACACAGAATACAGGCACTAATAAGGTCTTATTTTTCTGGTGTGTATCATATCCCCCTTCAATGTTTAAAAAAGAGGCATTTATCATCCATCAATTTCTAAAAGTATTCAACAGCACAAGTAATAAAATCTCTGTGATCAATTCGCTCGCTTATTTTATTCCGTTTGTATCAAAATATAAGTTAAAAAAAATACTAACCACTATCGGCACTGAAAACTCGGGTAATATATTCCCGGTTAATAAAGAGCTTGTGCTTAAAGTACCTCCGATAGAGGACCGGTCAACATGGATGAACAGACTGGAAACAGACTGCAAGCATTACAAAGTACCTTTCACAATTGATGCTAATTATAAACAAACCGTACTTGATGAAAAAAGGGCCACCGAAATTGAAAGAATATTTGTAAACATCCTGATCGATTATAAAAACATTGTTGAACAGCACCCTTAATACTAATTAAGTTTTACTGCAAATTAAACCTAAGTAATTACAATGGAACCTGTTAAAAACCTGTATCACTTTTTACAAGAAGATCTTATCATTGGCAAAGAGCTCCTGGATGATGAATCATACATTATCGAACCCGGCCTTTATCAGGCCATTAAGGTGGCTATGATCCTTAAGCAGCCGCTATTGCTTACAGGCAAACCCGGAGCCGGTAAAACTACACTGGCTAAAAAATTAGCACGTGATTTTGCGCTGAATTTTCCGGGTAAATTTTTATCCCGGCCATTGGTATTTAACACTAAAACCACATCTGCTTATACAGATCTTTTTTATAATTACGATGCCTTAGGCCACTTTCACGCGGCTAACCACAATGGCAACCTGGATGTTACCGGCTACCTTCAACTCGCCGCTTTAGGGCAGGCAATTTTATTATCTATCGACAACTATGATCAACGTTATAAGTCGATGCCGAATTTACCCACAATTACTCCGGGTGCTGCAATAGGTTCTGTTGTATTAATTGATGAGGTTGACAAAGCTCCGCGCGATTTTACCAATGACTTGTTAAACGAGCTTGATAAAATGGAGTTTACTATTAAAGAAGATAAAAATGCAACTTACTGTAAGGGTTCTGCCAACATATTTGTTATCATGACAAGTAACTCGGAGAAAAATCTGCCCGATGCATTTTTACGGCGCTGCGTTTTTTACCACATCGATTTACCCGACGAAAGTATCCTGAAAGATATTGTTTTAAGCCGTCTTTTCAGCGACTCGGATGATAAAGATGATACGGGTTTTAAAACAACTATAGACAGCTACCTCAGTTTTTATAATACGTTAACTAAATCCACCAATTTATCAAAGCCCCCGTCAACTGCCGAGTTAATTAGCTGGGTGTACTATCTAAAACCCTATATTCTGCAAGGTGTACTATTCGAAAATCTTGACACCTCAATCAGAAACGCGAGCCTAAGTATCCTTATTAAAAACCAGGAAGATTTTAAGTTGAATCAGATTTCGTAGTTCAAAATGGACGAAGAGCTGTTGTTATACGTTGCTATACCTGTTGGCGAACTCATCAGGTGTCTGCAGATGGATAATTTTCCGGTCAGCTCGGATGCCTATATCCAAATTTTTAATTTATTAAATATTTACTATCCGTTAGGTTTGCCACTTAATGAAAGCGTTGACGGAGAAAGGATTATTTCGGGGCAAACAAAGGCAGAATTAATCAATGTGATTTGTCTGGTGCTGGCTAAGAATCAGGCCGATTCAGACCGGATGAAAACCACATTAACCCGGTTTGATGAATGGGTTCTCCCACAAAAAACAGTAAATCAGAAAGTCAAAGAAATACTGGATAACTATAGGCTTAAGATAGATAGCAAAATTTCTTACAGGCATGAACCTGTTAAATTAACACGCCTGTTTAAGCTAAATTATTTTATGTGGCCTCTTATCCTGCTTATTTATGTGGGGATAATGATCTGGTATACACAAGTATATATAAAAGAAGGTATTAGGATAAATACCCATCCGCTAAATAAAAATACGTTTTCAATAAAACTGCTGCCATCTCCTAACAACCCTAAAACAGTTACCTGGACTTTTTCTGATGGGCTAAAGCCCATTATAGCCGCAGGTATCGATTCCCCCAAAATAAGCTTTTCGAAGGATGGTATTTCCAAAATCTATGTTGAAGGTACTATCTACAACCAAAATATCTGGGACCAGCTTTGCCGCACACAAACCCGGGTTTACCGGGATTCGATCCCGGTAATTGTTAACGCTGGTGTTATAGTTACCCCGGGGCCTTATAATCCTGTTGAGATCCCCTTGATTGAAGACGGAACACTTACACCCGATTCAAATAGCGGGCTAAATTATTTTTATAGCGTTATTATTCTGTTTTTTGCCCTTTGTATTATTCTTTGGCTCTGGAAAAGATTTTTTCCAAAACTGCAGCTAAAAAATTTGCCCCCATTATTTTATTTATATCCCAATCAGGACCATCTCATTAACCGGGATAATTTTCTGTATTCCTGGTCGCAAAAATTATTTCTAAGGTTTGAGGGTGAGCGGCACCTATTGGATGTTAAGAGATCTGTTAAGGAAACGATCGATCGTTTGGGCATTCCATGGTTATCGTATAAAACTAATACGGTTAATGCAGGCTATCTGATTTTGATTGATGTAGCCGAAAACAACAATCAGCAAATAAACCTATTTAAGTTTGTAGCTAAATTTCTTTCACGTGATGATATTCCTGTAGAGATTTTTTATTTCAGATCTGACCCCCGGACATCCTGGAATAGCAAATACTCCGACACGGGCATAAAATATTTATCACAGGTTTATCAGGATTTTAAACTGATCATCTTCACTCCCGGCAACAGGCTTATTAATTATGATACCGGCCAGGTTGGCAATTGGGTTATTGACCTTTTTTCTGAATGGAAATATAAAATACTAATTACCCCTCATGATCAGGTTTCATGGGGAAGTGTTGAAAAAATCCTGTCTGAATACCTTATGGTTTTCCCTTTCACCGAGCAGGGGCTTTTGCAGGCTGCAGAGCACTTATGTTCAAATGCAGAAAACGACCGCAATGTGAAGAGGTACAAATCTAATTTAAAAAACATAGATCCTTCACGTTGGAACCTCACAACGCTTGATATTGAACAGATAAAACAATATTTCATATCTAATCATATTAACCCCAGTAAGGGGTTGTTACAATGGTGCCTTTCTACAGTACTTTATCCTGTACCATCATGGGAGGTTACACTTATTTTGGGAAAAGCTATTGAGGACAGGTTCCCGGAAACTGAAAAACTTTTAACCGTACGTAACCTCGCACTTATTACACGCCTCCCCTGGCTAAAAATGAAGCTTGTTCCGGATAACCTGCGTTATAGTTTATTGCACACAATGCTTCCCGATTATAAAGAAGTTTGCCTGGAAACGCTTGGTGATTTTCTGCAAAAAAATATTTTAGAAAAACTTAACACAGAGAGTGTTGCCTCAGAACAATTATCAGTTTCTATAGCAGAATTAAATGCTTTAAGTAAGGACAGCCAAAAGAAGAAAGATGCTATAAAAACATTAATGCCTTATATAGGCACAGGCCTGATTAAAGACGTATCACTTAAAAGCTTATTAATAAATAGAAATCGTAAAATTAGTTATTCTGTAATAGCACTTGCTGCCTGCTTATTGATGTTGGGTGGTTTATCTATAAACTTTTTAGGCCATATAGGGCCTAAAAAATATACTCTGTCCCAGGATAGCGCTGCATTTTATAACAATAACGCACAAAAAGAAGGCGCGGCTGATTATGGTTTTAACCGGCCCCACACTTATCAAAATGTGTTGTTAAACCTTAATAAAGCCATTCATTACAGAAACAGTTTCTATTCTTATTATAACCTGGGCGTTAATAATTATAATTATGGCAGCCATTTGTATAGAGATCAGAATAAAACGGGCGCTGCCAACCCCGTGTTAGATACTGAAACTAAGAAACAGTTTTTATTAATTATAAAACCCCTGTCTATAATTACTTCCGGCGACACTACTTTTCTGCCGGTAAAGGATGTGCTAACAAACTATCTAAAATTATTATACAGTAATAAAGGCACATCTCAACTTATCTGGGAATACGTCATCAGCCATTATAGGGATCAGGATTCTGTTTCTGCCAATTACTTTCGCAAAGTACTTTTATATAATAAGGGCTACGACGATCCAATTTTCCTGGCAGCCTTGGCGAGGGCAAGAAATGCAATTAATCTATTCACTATAAATGTTTATGATCCAAATAATAATAACTTCCGGCGGTTTACCTGGAATGGCGATAATTCTGATACATCTCACATCATAGACCTCTTAAAGTTAAAAGCATCGTCTATTTTATTGTTCAGGGATGGTTATCACAGCCCTTATTACCCGCCCCAATATAATTCTAATCCCAATAATGCTAACACTAACCCATTACCGGTTAACGGAAAAGGCTACACAAATACTAATACACCAACAGACACAACCAATACAAACGCAAATACTGATAATGAAATAGCATTAAATCGTATTGCCATACTGTTTAAGCCATTCCCGTTAATGGGTTCTTCTTTCAAAGATGTGCAACTAAGTGAACACGAAGACAGTATTAAAACATACAGGACGATACCGTATGACCAAGCTGTGGTTGCGCCTGAGTGCATTACAAGAGATACTGCCCGGGTTAAATACTGGTGGGAATATATGAACAGATCTAAGTATTCGGGATACGTAAATGAGGAATTAGCGTTTTTGAATTTAAACCAAAATGCGGGTAACTATTTTATCTTTTTTTTCCGGGCTGACAAATTATTCCGAATAGAAACACGCGCTTATCTAAGTGATCAACAATATGCCGCACTACTCGAAAAACTAAATATAAGTACATATATGGCCGATAAGCAAACTCGTTTTTACTATAAAGGCCAACTTTACTTTTGCGCAGTTGTAAAAACGGATTACTACAACCAGGTGAAAATTATATTTGGCCTTGCCGGGTCGGAGGGACTATGTTCTGATGATTGGTTTGCGCAAAACAAGCGATAAATATTAGGATCAGGTACTATTAACCAGCTTTTACTTACACACATCTAATAATTTGAGAACTTCTTCTATCTCATAAGGTTTACATCACCTCATGGATCAGCTTCAGTTTATCAAATAATTGTTTGGGTTGAAAAGGCTTGTGTACGTAATCCTGCATGCCAACCATCTTTATTTTTGCGTATAGCTGATCAGATACAGAGGCTGTTATCGCAATAATAGGCACATTTGCTTTCATCTGATCTGCCAGGTTCCTTATAGATGAGGTGGCAGTATACCCGTCCATAACCGGCATGTGGATATCCATTAAAATACAATCAAAATATTGAAGTTGTAACTGATCTATAGCTTCCTGGCCATTCCATGCTATAACGGTTTCAACTTCCCATTTACTTAACAGTTTTTGCAGGAGCAATACATTGATCCGGTTATCTTCAACTATCAATAATTTCAGGCCTTTTAAATAGGTAGTATCCGCCTTTTGTTCGGCCACGGCTTTCATTTGTGTCTGGCACAGCGGGAGCGTTAAATGGAATTTAAATACCGATCCTTTACCGCTATGGCTTTCTAACTCAATGGCACTGTCAAACAGGCTGAGCAATCTTTTTACAATGGCCAGCCCAAGGCCTGTACCTCCATATTTGCGGGTGGTATCTGATGATGCCTGCGTAAACGGATCGAAAATAGCTTGCTGGCGCTCTTCTGCAATTCCAATACCCGTATCACTAATGCAGAAATGGAAAGTAGCCCTATCACCAAGCAACTCACGTAGTGTAACCTTAATTTTCACCATCCCCTCATCGGTAAACTTTATAGCGTTGCCGGCCAGGTTATAAATAATTTGAGTTAACCGGGTAGGGTCTGTAATTACCCAAATGTTTTCCAGGCTTTCGTCTGTCTCCAGCACCAAATCCAGGTGTTTTTCAGAAGCCTTTAATTCAAGGCCCGAATGGATCTTCTTTAACAATTCGGGCAAACTTACCGGAACAGCTTCCAGTTCAATCTTCCCGAGTTCACTTTTATTATAATCCAGTACATCATTAATTACCGACAATAGGTTATTGGCCGAAAACTCAAGTATATTCAACTTATCCTTTTGTTCTTCCAGGGCCGAGTCTTTCAGCAGATAAGCCATACCGATAACCCCGTTTAAAGGCGTTCGCAACTCGTGCGACATGGTTGATAAGAATAACGATCTTGATTCGGCAAGGGCGTTTAGCTCTACCACGTTGTTTTGAAGCTGCAGGTTCAGCGCTTCTTTTTCCATCAGGTTTTTACGGAATGCCCGGTAATACAAATAATGGATAAGCAAGAACGACGCAAAATTGAGGATCACCACAGCATCAGACACTTCTGAATCTACTTCTTCTGAAGGCATGTTGATATGAACAAATCCGGCATGCCGTGCGATGAGGTAATATACAGCAGGCAGTATAGCCATCGCCGAATAACATGCCGCCTGCACACCACCAATAAGGTAATAGCTCACCAACGTTGTCAGAAAAATTAACTGGATAGTGAAGATATTGATAGCCTGCACGTAAGCAAACAGGTTTGACCAAATTGTTGCCAACGACATTACGAGCATAATGTGTGAGATAGCCAACAAACTTGCCGGTTTGTATAAGATTATTTTAGTAAGAACAAGAAGCGAAACAATGATGAAAATTAAACGTGCCAGTTGCAGGTGCTGCTCATATTTAATAACATAAGGCAGTACAATAAACGCCTTAAGCAACGAAAAAGTAAGAATGGTAAACACAATCTGGTACCTGGCTTTTTTAAAAGAGTCGGGCTCTAAATCAAGTACCTTTTTAAGGGAAAAATTAAAAATTGATAATTGTTCTTTCATTCAGCATTGGGCAAGTAGATAGATTTTAATAATCGGGCAATTATTTATCGATTTTATAAATATACAAGTTTGAACATCTTGTATAAAGAAAATAGCTGTTCATTTTTTCTAAAAAAATTTAGTTAAGGTTAGATGCTATTAATTACAGCAAGGCAGACCTAAAGCCATGCAACTATCTGTAGTTCAGAATATTAATTTTGATATTAATTATTTAATTCTTAGTTTTATTTTATCAACCTGAATTAAAAATAGTTCGGTAATAAACCTAAATTTTAACATTATGGCAATCACTCCACTTCCCGGCACTGTAAAGCCGGCTCCAGCAGGACTCACCGGTTTTGATGTTAACGGGCCTTTATCTCATGCCCAGGCCGCAAGTTTCAAAAATGCAGGTTATGCTTTTTGCGTTCGTTATTTACCACGTACAGCTGCCCTTGTTGCCGGTAACCTTACCAACCAGGAAGCTCTAGGTATTGTGCAGGCCGACCTTGCATTAATGGCCGTACAACACGTTGCACTACCTGGATGGGCACCAACCGCGGCATTAGGAACCGAGTACGGCACTTTTGCAGCCACTTATGCCCAACAAACCGTAGGCCTCCCTGCTGGTGTAAACATTTGGCTCGACCTGGAAGAACCTGCTGCAAGTACCCCAGCCGCCGATGTAATAGCTTATTGCCAGGCCTGGTATACTGCAGTACACAATGCCGGTTATGTGCCCGGTGTTTATGTGGGCTATGGCGCAATACTTACAGAAGAGCAATTGTACAGCAAGCTTTCTTTCCAGCATTACTGGCGGGCATACAATGGGCCACAGGTGGCAACACGTGGATACCAGATACTGCAGAAAACCCAAAAAGCCGTTAATGGATTTGAGATAGACCCTGATGTAACACAAAACGATAATTTGGGAGGCACAGCCCTCTGGCTTTCATTATAGATATTAATTATGGAATCTTCATAAACAGGGTTGTCGCTTAAAAACGGCAACCCTGTTTATTTCTGTTTAGATCTTCCTCAGCGTGTTCACATTTACGTGCGGCCATAAAATATCGCCCGGCAGGTTATGTTTTTTAATGAAGTTCAAGTCTGCTTGTTGCGAATATTGCAGTTGCATACAGCTAACACCATCAACACTTACCTCTTCTATCCAAAAGGTAGATTGGAAACGGCTTGGGTTTACATGCGCATCAACAAACGGGATATTTGATATACTACCGCCCTTGTTATGGGTATCAACAGTAATGGTAGTTACTTTACCAACAGTTTGCGCGGCAGCTGTAGCCTTTAGTGTGCTGTTTACGTCAGCTGTATCAAACTGTCCTGAAAACTGGTTTAGGGTATAAGGATCGGTATAGCCAAACACCGGAGGTAACCCCGGAGGTTGCGGAATGGCAGAAATAACCGGAAACTGGGGCATACCGCTTGAAACACTTGCATTACCCAAGGCAATTACCACATCGCCATGCGGGATGCTCGACATACGGGCTATACCAAACGGCTTAACCAATGTCGACTCCACAACAGGGCCATCGGGCTGGGCTTCAATATCTGTAAGGTTTAACCACATGCCGTTTTCAACGTGTAATATCCCGTTAGGGTATTTCATATCGGTTATGGTAAGCTCATACATTAACCCGGTAACAAATTGCTGCACGGCACCGCCACGATTAGGCACCGGGGCAGTTATAGGTGTAAATATTATAGTTTCATCATACTGCTGCATCAATAGCGTAAATGACGGATCGCCATCCCGGCGTGATGGCACAGCGATGAGGTTCCATCCCGAGTTACCTTTCCAGGTACCTTCCAGGTCGGCAAGTGGTCCTAATTTGTTGGCTACTTCTTCGGGCGAACCGCCTAAACGGATAAAGCCCTTCAATAATTCTTGAGGTTGAGATTCCATTGCGATAATTTAGTTTATTGGTCTGAATACTAAGTTACTACAAAAGAAAATACAAAAGCAAAAATTATTTAAAGCTTAATATTTCCCCTTTCCAGATACAATCATGGATGCCAAACGATCATCCAGGTTATAAATATCCTTGCGGAAATTTATCTTCCCATCCCGGTCAACAAACGAGGTTAGGTAGGCAATATAAACAGGCACTTTTTTAGTGAGCGTTACATACTGCTCGCGGCCCTGGTGCATGGCTTTGTTTATTTTATCGGGGGTCCACTGCTTATAATCCTGTAGCAGGAAATTAGCCAGTTTGGTAGGCTCCCCTACCCGGATACAGCCATGACTAAATGCCCGTGTGGTTTCACCAAATAATGATTTAGAAGGTGTATCGTGTAGGTAGATATTGTAACTATTAGGGAACAGAAACTTAACCAGCCCCAATGAATTTGCCGGGCCGGGCTTTTGCCGTACAACAGGCAGGCCGCCTTCGTAGCCGGTTAGCTCCATATTATGCTGCGCCAGATAATTCTTATTACGTTTCATACCGGGAATAATCTCATTCTTTAATATACCGGGCGGCACGTTCCAGTAAGGGCTAAATACCACGTATTTAACTTCACCATAAAACACAGTTGTTTGATGCACTGTTTGGCCTACCACTACATTGCAGCTCCATAACAGGCTGTCGGCATTGTAAACGTGCAATTTAAACTCGGGGATGTTAACCGCAAGGTAGTACGAATCCATGCTTACCGGCAGCCAGCGGCTACGCTCCATGTTTACCAGTATGGTGGTAATGCGGTTGCTTAACGGTACATTAAGCTCAGCAATAGTGGGTTTATTTAACAACCCAGTAACTGTAAGCCCGCGTGTTGACTGGAAGCTTTTTACTGCATCCTGTAGTTCAGTGTTAAATGTCTGGTTTGTGGTATCTCCCTTAAAATATTCCAGCAAAAACAATCGCCTTTTTATACCCGATATAACTGTTGACGAATCGCCAACCTTATAAATTTTAGCCGGAACAATAGGTGCCCAGGTTTCCTTTGTTTGCAGCGCACGGTATTTACGAAGGTAACTCCTCAGCAATTCGTACTGACGGTAAACCGGCTCATCAATTTTAGCCTGACCGGCTGGTGCGCTTAGAAGGCTGTCGAGGTATTGATCGTACGCCACTTTTTTACGTGGCAAATACCATTTGGCCGACTTACTGGCCGACTCATCCATACCCTGCCACACCAGTTGCGAAAAGGCAAAGTACTGGTAGGTAAGCATCAGCTCCAGTTTAATATCTGTCTGGTTTTTCTTTGTACCGATGCTGTTTAACAGCGAATCGAGTTTAGGCTGATAAGGCAATTCTTTATAAACCCCGTTTCGTTTTAAGTTACCCACGCGGTTAGCCAGGTTCGATGCCTGTTCAATCAGCTTACCTTTATCAAACCAGGCATAGGCGTATTTTCGCTTTTTGTAGAACTCGGTTACATCACCGGTATAGCTTTTAAGATCTGGGTAAAGCTTAATAAAGTTATCGATCTGGGCGCTGTCGAAAACAGAATTCACCTGCTCGCTGAAGTTTCCGGGAATGGTTTTATCCCACTCTTTAGACAAAGAGTCTTTTTTAGCCACTTTTTTTGGTGGCTGATTCTGACTACAGCTTGTTAACGAAAAACAACTGATCAGCGTAATAACCAATAAAAAATATTTGAATTGCCCGAACCTCATATCTGCATTATTAATTAAAGCTTTATGATACATTTCACAATAGCTGAATGTAGCTTTTTTTGCAGAAATACAAGAGACGTGCACACCTTTTAGGTGTAATGCTACAAAGTATTTTCTGTGAAACAGGTTTTCACAGCATAATAACGTAGCGAAGAAAGCGGTCGGTCTTAGATCCGGTACCGCAAAGAGATCATATTACCAATGGCGCTTATTAAACCCTGCTTAGGTTCATCGGCATTATCAACGCCCCATTTGCCTGCCATTTTTTGTAATTGATAGGTTTCACCTTCCAGCATAATATCTATTTTCTGGTTATTGAAAGATGGCTTCTTATTGAGGATGTAAAATACCACATCCGAATTTCTGTAAGTTAAACGTAAAGGCTGACTCATATAAATGTTGTTTTTGTATTTAGCTATAAGCCAATAGCATACCAAACCCTACAGTTAACCATAGCGCGATTTTAAATAACTATAAGTTTAAAATTTTGGAGATTACTTAGATAAGTAAGAAAACGCTGTATAATTTAATGTGCAGAGGGTGTAGCAAAAGCCCCCCAGCCCCCTAAAGGGGGAGCAGAAGAGAATCAAGAATCGAGAGACAAGAATCAAGACAGCTACACCCTGCACGTCATTGCGAGGTACGAAGCAATCGCGAACTTTACAGAGCTGTTCTTCAAGTCGGGGATTGCTTCGTACCTCGCAATGACGGTAACAGTTCAATAATGGAAAAGAAGTCTTGATTCTTGTCTCTCGATTCTTACCTCTCTCCTATTCCCCCTAAAGGGGGCGAGGGGGTTTTCAGTTCATCCAAAACACTAAACATCTTTCGCTTAATGCCCGAAGTAGAACCATTGTAGTTATTTACGATGATGGAAAAGCATAATTCTCGCCCATTATAAGTTTGATAACCTGCATAGGCCAACGTATTGTTAATGGTACCACTCTTCATGTGCATGTTGTTATACACAGGCAGGCTCTCATAAAAATCGGGGAACCAAGTTTCCTTTTTCGCGGTTTGCAGAATCTTGGCCATCGTCATAGTGGTAACGCGGTTGCCGGGCGACAGGCCGCTGCCATCGACAATATTCAGCGAATTAACATCAATGCCATGTGCCTTCCAATAGTTGCGGGTTACAGATGGATAGTCGGTAGTCTTCAATGAATCGGCCATAGCCAGCAGAATTTGCTCGGCGTAGAGGTTAATGCTTTTTTGATTAAGCCAGTAAATCACTTTTTTTAATGGCGGCGAGTAGTGCGTTGCGAAGATTTTACCCAGGGCAATATCAACTTTGCTCTTAGCTGTATTCAGCATAGTTTCAGAGGCTGCATTACCGCTTACAGTGATACCTGCACTTTCTAAAGTATCCTTTAGGCGGCGGGCAGCTTCATAAGCAGGATCAGGCAGGGCTGCGGCAATTTTCCCTTTAACCTGGTCAATCGCATAAGTACCTTGCAGAAAAACCTTGTTACTGTTAACCGGTAAAGTAGCATAAGCATTGTCGCCGGTACCGGTCGAGCCGGTAATCAGTTCATTAATAAACTGCAGATAAGGCATGGATGGGATTGTGCCTGCCATAGCAACAGGCTTATCAACCTGGGTTGTTCTCAATAAAATATCATAAGAGTTTTCGCGCCAGCATAAATTATTGGGGAAAGCGCCGTAGTAATTACCCATATCCTGCCAGATCCAGCCCTGCGGCGGGTGGTTTACGCCGGTGGCTATGATAGAGCCGTTGATCTTTCTAATACCAGCCTTCTTTAATCCTTCCACAAACTGATGCAATACAAAACTCTCCTTCGTTTCTTCCCAACGGAAAGATCCTAATGTTGGATCATCGCCACCATTGATGATGATATTGCCATTCCAAGTACCATCGGCGCTTAGTGATCCACCTGTACTACCTGCCAGCGTGGTTTTAAACCGGTAATCTGCCCCCAGCAAATTCATGGCTGTAATGGTGGTAACCGTTTTAAGGGTTGACGCTGGGGCTAATCCCATATTTGGATTGGCAGAGAAAACTACTTCCCCTGTTTTGGCATCAAGTACGGTTAGCGATATAGAGGCATAAGTGCTTTGTGCATCCTGCTGAAGATGACTTACTGCTGTTTGGAGTTTTTGGTTGAGGGTTTGAGCCTGTGAAAAACCAACTAACAATAAAAGCAAGGTTGCGAGGACACACCCCTTAATTAATGGCAGTGATAGTACCTCTGCCCTGCAATTCCCCTCTCGAGAGGGGAAAGTATTGTCACTGCAATTAACAGTAAACGTTGATTGGGGTGTGTTATTTAAACTAAAAATAATATATTTTCTTCTACCTCTTCTATTCATAACAAATTTCCAAACTACACCGAAGAACCATTAATAACTTAAACAATGTGGCCTCTTGATTTTCGGATAGCACAACACTGGCCTTAGCACTACCTTCAAAAGAAAATCGAGCAGCCACGACTTTTCTTTTTAGTTCTTTTTCTTTTGAGAGAAAAGAAAAAGAACATCCACTGACGATCATATTACTCACTCTACCCTCCCTAATGGAAAACGGATTGTGCAACATTCAGGTCTGTGCTAATCGGTCTGAGATTGCTTCGTACCTCGCAATGACGCGGTGGGAGAATCACTCCAATCTAAACCGGGCTTTCATAAACCTCTTCCTTTACATTCCTTTGCGAAATATAATAAATCGGGATACCAATCAATACAATAATAAAACCAGGCCAGGTAAACTCAGGTTTGTAGATGATCAATAACACACAAAACGTTAAACCCATTATCACATAAATGGCAGGCAAAATCGGATAGCCAAATGCTTTATATGGCCGTGGCGCATCGGGACGTTTTATGCGGAGGATATAGATACCGAGAATTGTCAGCACATAGAAAATTACCACTACAAATGAGATCATATCCAGCAGATCGCCATACCTGCCGCTGAGGCAAAGTAACGAGGCCACTAAACACTGAATCCACAGACCAAATTCTGGTACTGCGTTCTCGTTCAGCGTACCTGTCCGTTTAAAAAACAGGCCATCTTTAGCCATCGTATAGTATACACGTGCACCGGCGAGGATCAACCCGTTATTACAGCCGAAGGTGGATACCATAATCATCAATGCAATAACCACTGTACCCACATTACCGAATATTACATGCGAGGCTGCAACGGCAACACGGTCTTTCTCGGCATTGGCAATATCATGTAGTGGTAATACGGCGGTATACATTACGTTGGCCGAAACGTAGATCAACGTTACAATCAGAGTACCTAAAAATAAGCTTAAACCTACGTTGCGTTGCGGGTTTTTCATTTCGCCGGCAATAAAGGTTACGCTGTTCCAGGCATCACTACTGAAAATAGAACCCACCATTGATGCTGCAATAGCCCCCAGCGCCGCCGTAATACCTAAACCGGCAACTGTGCCCGTTGTGCTTAGCGAGTGGATATCCCATGCGTTAGTCCAGTTGGCATGCCATACATCGCCTTTAAACATAATAAAGCCGAAAATGATTAAGCCGAATAAACTCGCCAGCTTGGTTAGAGTGAATGTTGTTTGGATGATCTTGCCCGTTTTAACACCTCTTGTATTGATATAGGTAAGCAGGATAATCAACACGATAGATACAATCTGCGCTGCACTAATATGAAAGTTACCTGCCTGAAACAGAATATTATCCTCACTAACCGCAGGGATCAGGTAGGCCGTAAATTTCGAAAAAGCCACCCCTACTGCGGCAATAGTGCCAGTTTGTATTACGGCAAAAAAGCTCCAGCCGTATAAAAAAGCAATGAGTTTATTGTAAGCTTCTTTCAGGTACACATATTGCCCGCCTGCTTTGGGGAACATGGCGCTCAGTTCGCCATAACTTACGGCAGCAGTAAGTGTCATAAAACCGGTGAGCAGCCAGATAGCTATTAACCAGCCGGCCGAGCCTACGTGCCTGATAATGTCGGCACTTACAATAAAAATACCTGAGCCAATCATGGAGCCTGCTACCAGCATAGTGCCATCGAGCAAGCCCAGCTCGTGTTTCATTTCTTTCTTTTCGGGGGTATGTTCCATCAATAGTTTGTGAATTGGAGCCCTAAGCTATTTAAAAAATTTAACATGCCCATACAGGCACTACAAATTCAGTGTCAAATACTTGCAAGTCCCAAAAATTTTACGAACATTCGTTTTATACCAATTATATACCTGACTTTATGGATTTTTTGAACACTTACTTAATTTATCTGATCCCTGTTTTCGGGCTCATCAGTATTGCCGTCATGATCGGCAAGTCTGCCTGGGTAACCAAACAGGATGCCGGTGATGAGGGCATGCAAACCCTTGCCGGTTACATTGCCGATGGCGCTATGGCATTTTTACGTGCAGAATGGAAGGTAATGAGTTACTTCGCCGTTATTGCCGTTATTTTGTTGGCTTGGTCGGGCACCACTGTTGCCACCTCGAGCCCGGTTATTGCCGTTTCATTTATTATCGGGGCATTTTTATCGGCTTTCGCCGGTTTCCTCGGTATGCGTATTGCCACTAAGGCCAACGTACGCACCACACAGGCTGCCAAAACCAGCCTGGCCAAAGCACTTAAAGTATCTTTTACCGGCGGCACCGTGATGGGCCTTGGCGTTGCCGGTTTAGCTGTTTTAGGTATTGGTTCGTTATTCATTGTGTTTTACACCATTTATGTTAAAAACGTACATGGCAATGTAAACGGCGAAGAAATGCAGAAAGCCCTCGAGGTTCTGGCAGGCTTCTCTTTAGGGGCTGAGTCTATCGCCTTGTTTGCCCGTGTTGGTGGCGGGATCTACACCAAAGCTGCCGATGTTGGCGCCGACCTTGTGGGCAAGGTTGAAGCCGGTATCCCCGAAGATGACGTGCGTAACCCCGCTACCATTGCCGATAACGTAGGTGATAACGTGGGCGACGTAGCCGGTATGGGTGCCGATTTATTCGGATCATACGTGGCTACCATGTTGGCAACCATGGTTTTGGGACGTGAGATTGTATCGCATGATAACTTTGGCGGTATTGCACCTGTTTTATTACCGATGCTGATTGCCGGTATCGGTTTGATATTTTCGATCATCAGCGCCTCATTTGTCCGGATTACCAAAGAGACTGATAGCGTACAAAGCGCACTAAATATTGGCAACTGGATGGCAATTGTATTAACTGCCATTGCCACGTTCTTTGCCGTGAGATGGTTACTGCCCGAAGGTAATTTATACCTCACCCGCGATTTGGATATTAGCGGTAACATCAAAGCAGGATCACTGGTATTTACCAAGACAGGTGTGTTTCTGTCGATTGTTGTGGGATTGATTGTGGGTACACTGATGTCGATCATTACCGAATATTATACCGCTATGGGTAAACGCCCGGTGATGACTATTATTCGTCAATCATCAACCGGACATGCTACCAATATTATTGCAGGTTTGGCTGTTGGGATGGAATCAACCGTGTTACCTATTTTGGTATTAGCATCGGGTATCTATGGATCATATCACTTTGCCGGTTTATACGGTGTGGCTATTGCTGCCGCAGGTATGATGGCAACCACTGCTATGCAACTGGCCATCGATGCTTTCGGGCCAATTGCCGACAACGCAGGTGGTATTGCCGAAATGAACCAGTTACCCGAAGAAGTACGCCACCGTACAGACAACCTGGATGCTGTAGGTAACACTACTGCTGCCACAGGTAAGGGATTTGCCATTGCATCTGCAGCTTTAACTTCACTGGCTTTATTTGCGGCTTTTGTAGGTGTAGCGGGCATCGATCATATCGATATTTACAAGGCTGATGTACTGGCCGGACTGTTTGTAGGTGGGATGATTCCTTTCATTTTCTCGGCATTATGTATTGCGGCGGTAGGTCGTGCAGCGATGTCGATGGTAGAAGAGGTTCGCCGTCAGTTCCGCGAGATACCGGGTATTATGGAATACAAAGCCAAACCCGAGTATGAGAAATGCGTGGCAATCTCAACCCAGGCATCAATCCGCGAAATGATTGCGCCCGGAGCTATTGCATTGATCACTCCCATCATTATCGGTTTTGCATTCGGCCCCGAAGTATTGGGTGGTTTGCTGGCCGGTGTAACCGTATCGGGCGTGCTGATGGGTATGTTCCAGAGCAATGCCGGTGGTGCATGGGATAACGCCAAAAAATCATTCGAGAAAGGCGTAGAGATCAACGGTGAGATCTACTACAAAAAATCGGAACCACACAAAGCTTCAGTTACCGGTGATACCGTGGGCGATCCATTCAAGGACACCTCCGGTCCATCGATGAATATTTTGATTAAGCTGATGTCGATCGTGTCTTTGGTAATTGCACCGCATTTACATAAAGAGGTGAATACGAATAAGCATATTCAGAAAGAGATTAAGATACAATCGATGATTGTACATGTAGGGAAGGCGGAGAAAAAAGCATAAACAAAGAAGGGAGGAATCAAGCCTCCCTTCTTTGTTTATTACCAACTCGTCATTGCGAGGTACGAAGCAATCCCCGATATACAGAGCGGCTCTATAAAGTTCGCGATTGCTTCGTACCTCGCAATGACGTGCTTACGGTGGTTACCCGCACATTCCTAAACCCGATTGCAGCGGATACCGGCCTCGCGCTTAATGCCTCGTGCAGTATAAGCGCAAAGCGGGACTACTGGAACATCAATGCTATTGTACCTGCTTTCAAAAAGCTCATGCATAATTCTATAGAATATCTAAATTATCCTATAGAATTTATAGTCATTTAGCATTTATCAAGTTTATCTAAAACTACATTACCCGGCCAAACACCTTAACACTTACATTTTGGTGATTTTCAATGATAAATTTGTGTCAAAAGCACACTTTGAACCTTATTTACACCTTCAAAAAGCCGCAAATACATCTATTTAGGTTAATTGTTTTCTTATTCTTGATTGTTACAAGCACCCCTTTCCGTTTTTGGAGAAAATTAAGTACGTTTGGGACTGCTAAACATGATTAAATCCTTACAACTGAACAAAAACAATGAGTTTATTTATTAAGAAGTCCATTCAGTCGTTGTTGGCTGCGTCAGCCGAATCGGAGAAGACCTTAAAACGCACCCTTGGGCCAACTGCATTAATTGCATTGGGTATAGGTGCTATTATTGGTGCAGGCTTATTTGTACGTACAGCTGCTGCTGCTGGTGGTAACGCAGGCCCTGCGGTTACTATATCTTTTATAATTGCTGCCGTAGGGTGCGCCCTGGCCGGTTTATGCTATGCCGAATTTGCCAGTATGATACCTATTGCCGGTAGTGCTTACACCTACTCTTATGCCACTATGGGCGAATTTATTGCCTGGATAATTGGCTGGGATTTAGTACTCGAATACGCCCTGGGCGCGGCTACCGTGGCCATTGGCTGGTCGCAATACCTCAATGATTTACTCCAGACCTTCTTTGGGCTCTCCATACCTTACGAGTGGAGCCACTCGCCTTTCCAGGTATCTGATGCGGGAGTTCACGGCCTGGTTAACTTACCGGCTATCTTGATCATCTTTTTACTTACCTTATTGCTGATCCGCGGTACTGCAGAATCTGCAGCGGTAAATAACATTATCGTATTGGTAAAAGTAGCTATTGTATTACTGATCATCGGTTTCGGCTGGCAGTTTATTAACCCGTTAAATCACACACCTTACATGATCCCTGCTGATGCCGGAAGCATTAAATTAAACACCGGTGTAATGCACAACTACGCCGATTCGGGCAACCACGGCTGGTTTGGGGTTTTACGCGGTGCAAGTATCGTATTCTTTGCCTTTATTGGTTTCGATGCCGTATCAACAGCTGCGCAGGAAGCTAAAAACCCACAAAAAGATATGCCAATGGGTATCTTAATTTCGTTGGTTATCTGTACTGCTTTATACATCCTGTTCTCGCACGTATTAACCGGTATTGCTTCATACAAAGAGTTTTTAACACAAGGCAGCGAGGCTTCGGTTTCTTATGCAATCCGCCATCACATGCCGGGTTTCGAGTGGCTGGCTAAACTGGTTACCGTGGCAATTCTGGCAGGTTTCTCATCTGTGATCCTGGTGATGTTAATGGGCCAAACCCGTGTATTTTACACCATGAGTACTGATGGTTTAGTACCGGGCGTATTTTCTAAGCTGCACCCAAAATTCCGTACCCCATACAAATCACAATGGTTGTTCTTTGGTTTCGTATCTATTTTTGCGGGCTTTGTACCAGATAGCATTGTGGGCGATATGGTAAGTATCGGTACCCTGTTTGCTTTCGTATTGGTTTGCGTGGGTATCTTTATTTTGCGTAAAACAGACCCTAACATTAACCGCCCTTTCAAAACGCCTTTATATTACATTGTATGCCCTCTGGGTGCAATAGTTTGTTTGTTTATGATTGCGAGTGAAGGCTGGGAAAACTGGGCACGTTTAATTGTATGGTTAATTATCGGCTTTATTGTTTACTTTACTTACAGTATTAAAAACTCTAAAGTTCGCCATGGTATTGACGAGATCCCTAATGATCCGCCAAATCCAAAATATGTAGAATAACACATTTTTGTGACATTATTGAAGAAGGTTCTGTGCAAGCAGAACCTTTTTTTGTTGATATTGCCTAAGAATTATCACCTGTTATCATTCCAAATGAAAATAGCTTTAACCTCGCCCCCATTTCCAAAATCAATTAACGATGGTTTATTCTGGGTAGATAAACTGGCCAAAGAAGCAGCCGAAAAAGGAGCAGCCATTATCTGCTTCCCGGAATCGTACATCCCAGGTTACCCTCTCGCTGAATTTGAGGTAGAGCAGCCTTCTCAAGAAGAACTTACAATGGCTCTGAAGCAGGCTTGTAAAATTGCAAAGCAGCATCGTATAACGCTTATACTACCGATGGATTGGTACGATATGGGCTTCCTCAATGTTGCTTTCGTAATTTCTGATAAGGGCTCAGTAATGGGTTATCAAACCAAAAATCAGCTTGATCCATCAGAAGATAATCATTGGACACCGGGTACGGAACGACATATATTTGAGGTACAAGGCGTAAAATTTGGCATTGTAATTTGCCACGAAGGTTTTCGTTACCCCGAATCTGTGAGGCAACTGGCAAGGCGTGGTGCCAAAATAGTTTTCCACCCGCATTTTGCAGGCAGCAATAAGCAGGGCACTAAACCCGTTGTATGGGGACATCCTGATAACCCTTACTATGAAAAAGCCATGATGATGCGTTCGATAGAGAACACTATTTATTTTGCCAGCGTAAACAACGCGACAGAGTTCCCGGAATCGGCTACCTCATTAATTGCGCCTGATGGTAAATACATAGCCCACCAACCTTACGGCGAAGCGGGTGTACTGGTAGCCGAAATAAACCCCGACCTTGCAACCGGCTACTTAGCCAACAGATTAAAACCAGAGCTTTATCAACAATAATCCCAATAATTTTAAATGAAGGCCGATAAAAATCTGTGGGTACTGATCTGTGTTTGCGTAATTAACTCGCTGGGCTTCGGCATCATTGTTCCGTTAATTTATTCGTATGGTAAAACCTTTGGCATTAATCAGCAAACGGTGGGTTACCTCACGGCATCTTTTTCTATTGCACAGTTTTTTGCTACGCCGCTTTTAGGTGCAATCTCAGATAAATGGGGACGAAAGCCGGTATTGGCTATCAGTCTGGCCGGCACTTGCCTCTCCTTCCTCCTATTTGCCACAGCTCATAGCATAGTGATGCTTTTTGCCGCGCGCATACTGGATGGTATTACAGGCGGCAATATCTCGGTAGCTCAAGCCATGATATCTGATACGGCTACGCCTAAAGACAGGGCGAAGAAGTTCGGCTACCTTAGCTCGGCATTTGGTTTTGGCTTTATATGCGGGCCTGCGCTTGGTGGTTTGCTCAGCAGGTTTGGCATGCAGTTTCCGTTTTATTTTGCCGCGGGGATTGCTTTGCTGGGTACATTGGCAACCGTATTTCTGTTAAAGGAGACCTATACTAAAGATAAGCGTGTAAAGGGTGCAAAAAGCAAATTTACATTTGCCTCTTTAGCCACCGTCATGAAAAAGCCTGTTATCGGCACTGCGGTATTAACCGGTTTCTTTTTAACGATGGCGCAGTTTACCATGATCATCGGTTTCCAAACCTTTAGTGTTGATGTGCTGAAGATAAGCCCTACTAACATCGGCTTATTTTATGCAGGCTTTGCGGTAACGGGTATTATTATGCAGATGTGTGTATCGCTATTTACTAAAATATTCCCGTCTAAATCGGTGATCTTGTTACTCTCTACCATGTTGTGTATGGCGGCTATGTTTGCGGCGGGCTTTACCAAAACTTTTTTCTTTTTTGCGGTATGCCTGTTTGTTTATGGCTTGTTTAATGGTTTACGTAACCCTATGCTCAACGCCATTATTGCCGACCATAACGATCCGCGTAAGCAGGGCGAAATACTCGGCGTTAACCAATCGTACGCCTCTATTGGCCAAACGCTTGGGCCTGTTGGCGCAGGGCTGATCAGTGCTATCTCTATACATTCGGTATTTTTTCTGGCTTCATTTTATATTTTAATCGGGTTTTTGCTTACTTTCAGGTTGAAATCTAAAGAACAACAAAACTGCATCGAGTGACCTATTTCGACTTTAACCAAATACTATCTGTAACCATGATCCTTTTTGCCATCATTGATGTGCTGGGGACCATACCCGTTATCATCGAACTGCGAAGCCGCGTTGGGCATATCCAGTCAGAAAGGGCAAGTATTGCAGCATTGGTATTAATGGTTGGTTTTCTGTTCGCAGGCGAAGCTATCTTAAAGGTAATTGGCCTCGATATTGCATCATTCGCCATTGCAGGTTCGTTGGTGATCTTCATCATTGCCATGGAAATGATTATGGGTATTAACCTGTTTAAAGAGGAAATGCCTACCACTGTTTCTATCGTACCCATCGCCTTCCCGCTTATTGCAGGTGCCGGCACCATGACAACCCTGCTATCCCTTAAATCGCAATACCAAACCCAGAATATTGTTGTGGGTATTGTAGTAAACACCATTGTGGTTTACCTGGTGCTAAAAAACGTGCAATGGCTGGAGAAACTGCTCGGCCCAACCGGGGTAAATATTTTGCGTAAAGCATTCGGGGTAATTTTATTGGCTATTGCTATTAAGTTGTTTAGGAGCAATACGCATTTGTAGCCCCAGCCCCCTAAAGGGGGGAGTAACCTTAGCTACCGTCCCGATTATCATCGGAATGGTCAAACTATGGCAAGGTTTCACCTTGCGTAAGCTGGAAGCTTACAATAGTATAAGTCACAAGTTACGCTACGCTAAACTTGCGACAGCGTGATAAACCCAATCCTGCATTTTGCGCAACATAGTATTGTTGTATAATTGCAGCATGAAAATTATTTCTACCTTTCTACTGTTCCTTTTCATATCTTTTTCTGTTAAAAGCCAAACACCGGTTAATCTATCGGGGTCGGTTTACAATACGCAACATCATCCAATAACCGGAGCCACTGTCCGAATCTTAAATACCAACTACAATACTGCCACAGATAAAAACGGTCAATTCAATTTTAAACAAATTACTGCCGGTAAGTATACACTCAATATCAGCGCTATCGGTTATGCCGATAAAAATCAGCAGATCAATATTACCGGGCAAAATCAGCAAATCAATATCCAACTTAATCCATCCAACAAGCAATTGGATGAAGTAACAGTAACAGCACAAAAAACTGAACAAGATCAGCAAACTGTACCGACCGCCATTACTACACTCAACGCCAGACAAATTGCCAATTACAGGTTATGGGATTTAAAGGATCTAACTGCCATTGCACCTAACCTATACTCGGCCGGGCCGGGCGATAACCGTACAGTTACCGGAATTAGAGGCATTGTAACCACCTCTTACGATCCGGCGGTTGCTACTTATGTTGATGGCGTAAATCAATACAACCTGGATACTTACATCCCGCAATTATTGGATGTGGAACGAATTGAAATTCTAAGCGGGCCGCAATCTACACTTTATGGCCGCAATGCAACGGGCGGTGTAATTAACATCATTACCAAACAACCCTCTAATACATTAAGCGGCTTTGCGGGGATTGATTTTGGCAACTACGGCCAGCAGCGTTATACACTTGGCATTAAAGCGCCTTTAATAAAAGATAAACTATACCTCGGCATTGCCGGAGTTTATTCGGGCTTCAACGGTTTTTACACCAATACTTATAATAATAGCCATTTCGATAAGCAGCATTTCTTTCTCGGTAATTACTCGCTTAAGTTTCTGGCTAATTCAAAGCTTAATTTTAACCTGAACGTTAAGAATTATAACAACCGCAACAATGGCGCTTTCCCGCTGGCGGGCTCATCAGCAGATGCGTTGAGTAAGCCATACCATGTGGATCAAGATGCGACAACCAAAATGATTGATAATACCTTCTATTCATCTTTAGCTGTTAACTATACGGGCCGAAGTTTCAATTTCACATCCCTATCGTCGTACCAGGTAAACAACCGCTATTATACCACACCAATCGACGGCGATTTTTCGCCGCTTGATGCCGTGTCTATCGTAAATAATTATGGCGACGGCTGGAATAAGGTAAAAACCGGCATCCAGGAATTTCGTTTCACCTCCCCGGCCTCAGCCTCTAAATTAAAATGGACTGGCGGCTTGTATGGCTTTTACCATTATGCACCAAATAAACAAGGCACACATTACGGTGCGGATGCCGCAGCCTTGGGTTCGCCGGTGTCAGATTTTACCAGCATCAACACCAATACCGACCGTGACCTTGGCCTGGCAGCTTACGGACAGGCTACTTATACCATCACTCATCATCTGGATATTACAGCAGGTTTAAGGTATGATTACGAACATAAGAAAGAAAACGTAATTGGAGAATACCAGCCCGATGGGCAACCCGCCATCGTAACCCAGGCAGATACATCGGCCAAGGCTAATTTTAAGGCTTTCTCACCAAAGCTTAATATCGATTATCACCTTTCGGCCAATAATAATTTATATGGGGGTTACAGCCGTGGTTTCAGGGCTGGTGGCATAACAGAGTTATCGTCAGATCCATCACAGCCACCGCTTTATACATTTAACCCGGAGTATAGCAATAACTTTGAAATTGGTTCGAAAAATAATTTCTTCAATAACAAACTGCGCTTAAATGCCGATGTGTTTTATATCCACGTAAATAATGCACAGGTGCCCACGCTTATTTTGCCTGATGCCATAACCGTTACTAAAAGCGCAGGCAGGATGAACAGCAAGGGCGCAGAACTACAGCTTAATGCCCTGCCCATAAAATGGCTTAGCGTTGATTATAGCTTTGGCTATACCCATGCCCGTTATACTGATTTGGTAGTTGGCAATAATGGTGTGGCTGTTGATTTAAAAGGTAATCACCAGATCTTTACACCTGATGTTACCTCTATGCTGGCCGTTCAATATAATTATGAACTGGAAGGTACGCAATCGGCACGGCTTACTGCTCGCGGAGAATGGCGTTACCTTGGCGATCAATACTTTGATCTCGCTAACCAGATTGAGCAAAAAGCTTACAGCAAATTTAACGCGCGTTTAGGTTTGGAAACTAAAAGGTTTGGCCTGTTTTTATGGGAGCGTAACATAGCCAACAAAAAAGTAATTGATTATGCTTACGATTTTGGAGCATCACATTTGGCTAACCCGCGTACTTATGGGGTATCATTAAGTACTACTTTTTAAACAGAAATAATATAAGTAAGCTGAAAGCTTACTATAGTACGGGTCACAAGTTACGCTGCGCTAAACTTGCGACAGCATCTTCTTATTGTAATGTCATATTCATATCAAACGGGATAACTTCGGGCTCAGGAACCGGGCGCGGGTTCTGGATTAAGCGGGCAGCGAACATGGTGTCTGCTTTGTGCGTATAGCCTTGCAATACTTGCTGGTCTTCGAGTCTTAGGTTGAGATTTTTAACGAGGTAATCAACCACCTCTTCGTTCTCTGCTTTAAAGGCTGAGCAGGTGATGTAGATTAAGGGTTTACCTTCTTTAAGGTATTTGGTAACGTTTGGCGTAATAGTTTTCTGTAAACGCTGGAAAAACTCCATCCGATGATCTTCAAAGTGACTGATCATCTCCGGCGTTCGGCCCCAGGTGCCCGAACCACTACAAGGGGCATCAAGGATAATACCATCGAATTCATAGTTGGCCAGTTCGGGGTCAACATTGCCGGTTAGGTCAACCAGTTTCTTTTGATATTTGCGGATACCGGCCTGTTCGAAACGCTCGTCGAGGTTAGCCAAAATACTTTCACGAATGTCTGATACCACCAGTTTAACTGTAGGCTCCTGTTCGTACAATAAAAGCGATTTACCGCCCGATGCTGCGCAGGCATCCCACCAGTGCTCCCATTTCTGCGGTTGAAAGAATTGGGCTGTTTGCTGCGATGAACGGTCTTGCACCTCGAACAAATGTTGTTTCTGGAATATGTTTTCGAGGCGGGTTCCGTTAGGTAAAGAGAGGCAGTTATTGCCTTCATCCTTAAAAGTAACCTCGGCTTTGGTGAGTTCGCTTTTAACCTGATGCTCAAAGCCTTTACGTACCCGGATAAATAAATCGGGCTGGATAAAGAATGATTTGAGGAATGCTTCGCGATCTATCCCTGCCGAAAGCTTATCGCTCCAGGGGTAAACATCGGTTAGTTTAAAATCAGGATAAGTAGCTTTAACAATGGCAAGCTTTTCATCCAAAGTAAAGCCAATACAAGCAGCCCAATCGGGTTTAAAATGCTGAATAAAGGAGTTAAGCTGGTTATTGCATAAAAACTCGGCAACCATTAAACGGTCTTCATCAGGGTGATTGGCCAAAGCCCTGCCTAAACGAAAATAGTTATAGATGAGCCTGCTGGCTACCTTACGGTCGGTAGAACCCATTTGCTTGTTTTGCCTGAAAAAACCGGGTAGAAACTTGCCGAGAGGCACGTCAGCCGGGTATTCAGCCAAAATTCGTTGAAAGGTTTTAAGCTGGTTCAGAGCCTTCATTCTATCGCTTTTAACTCAAAGTTAACGTATTTCAAAATATAAACATGGGTGTTTACCCAACCTGTTCCAGGTTTTTTTACGAAATGGAAATCGTTATGCAAACCTTCAAAATCGTGCTGCTCTGGTTTTATCGCACCGGTTTCGTCTTCAGCCAATACACGGCCGAAATATAAGCCTTCATCAAAACCTTTAATCGCAAATTCGCTTGGCTCCAGGTGATAGGCTTTGCGATAGGCCTTAATAAAGGCAACCATGCTGCCTGATTTGTAATTAACATGATCACTTGAAGTAATCACTGTTTTCAACCGTTGCAACAGGTCTTCTTTCAGAAAAGAAAGCTTTTCCCAGCTCGGATGACCTATCAAAACTATCGGATAATTCTTCGCCAAAGTATCAAGCGAACGAAGTGTTACCTGCAAAAATGCCTGGTTAGTAGATGGCATCACAAACACGTTAGGTTCTGTTTTAGAAAGTTGCGGCAACAAAGCTGTTAAGCTACCCCGCACCACCACAAAAGGCACAACCTTGGTTTTCAGCTTGCTTAAACTATCCATTTGTTGCTTAAATGGCGTAATGTATTTATTCTCTTCAGAAAAGCCCGATTTCAGGATAAATACCTTTTTAGCCTTCAATCTTTCAAAAACATACTGCGCACTCCTACGGGCATGGTAAGCCAGCGGCGGAATAACAGTAATTAAGTCGGGGTTATGAAAGCCCGCGGGCGATGACGGTGACAGCGGCGATAATAAAGGCTTCCCTCCCACACCAAAAGCTTTGATCCCGTCTGGAAATATCGGCCCAACTATTAAATCGCTATTGCGAATTTTAGGGTTAAGCGACAGGTTATGCGCCTCGGCAGGGATGTCTTTCGAATCGAATAATTGCAAACGGTAGTTATAGCCATTAGCCGTTAATGAATCGAGTGCCAGTTTAAAGCCCTGGTAATACTCAACTCCCATATTAGCCTTTTGCATATCGGCTTTGCTGTACTTACCACCGGGATTTAAATTATCCAGGTTTAAAGGCAGCAGCATACTAATACTCGAAACTTTTTGCGATTGCAGTACCGGCGGCGGTAGTTTTGCTGTCGGTTTATTAACCGGCTTTTCAATAGCCTTTGCAGGCGGAACTACCGGCTGGGGTTTCGGGCTGGTGGCTACCGGATGTGTTTTAGGCGAACACGCTGCCGCCAAAAACACAACCGATAGTATCAGCAGCTTATATTTATTCCCACTCAATGGTAGCCGGTGGTTTCGAACTAATGTCATATACTACCCGGTTGATACCTTTTACGTTGTTAATGATTTCATTTGAAATTTTAGCCAGCAGGTCGTATGGCAAATGGCACCAGTCGGCTGTCATACCGTCTAATGATTCAACGGCACGTAAACATACTACATTTTCGTAAGTACGCTCATCGCCCATTACCCCTACCGACTGTACAGGCAAATAAATTGCGCCTGCCTGCCAAACTTTATCATAAACACCGGCCGAGCGTAAATTGTTGATGTAAATTGCATCGGCTTGTTGCAGTATGTCAACCTTCTCCGGTGTAATTTCACCCAAGATCCTGATAGCCAGACCCGGACCCGGGAAAGGGTGGCGGCCTAAAATATTATCATCAATACCTAACGCTTTACCCACTTTACGTACTTCGTCTTTAAACAAAGTGTTTAATGGCTCAACCACTTTAAGCTTCATAAAGTCGGGCAAACCGCCCACGTTATGGTGAGATTTAATAGTGGCAGATGGGCCTTTAACCGATACAGATTCGATCACATCAGGATAAATTGTACCCTGGCCTAACCATTTTACATCCTGTACCTGGTGTGCTTCATCATCAAACACTTCGATAAATACGCGGCCAATGGCTTTACGTTTTTTCTCAGGGTCTGATAAGCCGCTCAACGCATCATAGAAACGTTGTTTGGCATCAACACCTTTTATATTTAAGCCCATGTGTTTGTACGATTCGAGTACCGACTCAAATTCGTCTTTACGCAACAGGCCATTATCAACAAAAATACAATGCAGGTTTTTACCGATAGCGTGGTGCAGCAATACCGCAGCAACCGATGAATCCACCCCGCCTGATAATCCTAATACTACTTTATCATCACCCAGTTTTTCTTTCAGGGCAGCGATGGTAGTTTCAACGAATGAATCCGGGGTCCAGTCTTGTGCGCAACCGCAAATATCAACCAAAAAGTTTTGCAGCAATTGCTTGCCGTCAATACTATGGGTTACCTCTGGGTGAAATTGGATACCGTAAGTCTGCGTACCTTTAATCTGGTAAGCAGCAACCTCTACATTATCTGTACTGGCAATGATCTCGAAGTTATCGGCAATACGTTTAATGGTATCCGCGTGTGACATCCAAACCTGTGAATTGCCCGGTATATCTTTAAACAGTGGGTTTTGCTGATTAATGTAGTGCAAATTAGCACGGCCGTATTCGCGTGTGTTTGAAGCCATTACTTCGCCGCCATTAAAATGGGCAACGTATTGTGCGCCATAACAAACGCCCAGGATAGGCAGTTTGGTGTGGTGTTTGGCAAATTCGAAATGCGGTGCATCTTCCTGGCGTACAGAATACGGGCTACCCGAAAGGATAATACCTTTTACTGAACTGTCTACTTCCGGAAAATTATTGAATGGATGGATCTCGCAATAGATATTGAGCTCCCTAACCCGGCGCGCGATGAGTTGTGTAAACTGCGAACCAAAGTCAAGAATGAGGATTTTTTCTTGCATGGGCAAAGATAATATTTTGAGATGAGATTTGAGATGAGAGATTTGAGATTAGTAGTGAGGCAGTTTAATCATTTAGGTAAATTCTGGCGTCATCGTGAGGTACGAAGACAACCTCTTGCTCACAGAAGGTAATGCTTTGTCATGTCAGTAACCGGATTAAAGATTGGTGCTACTATTAAAGTCAGTCCCGCTCAATCGCCGCGGGTTGGGCTGTTACTTTTTCTTGATAAAAAGTAACCAAAAATCAAGAAAGAAAAAAGCTTCCCCGCTCAAGGCCTACGCATGGCCCGCTTTTCTTTCAGGCCACCGCTCACAAGGAGAATAATCCTCCACCCCGCGCGAACCCACCACTACCTTAACATAATCTCTTCTCATGCAGCATTGGCAATGTTGCGGCAACCACTGTCCTTGCCTAACCACTACACTCAGTAGCAACAGGGCCCGGCTGCGACTTTTCTTTTGGTTACTTTTCTTTTGAGAGAAAAAAAAAGTGACATCCACTGACGATTAATAAATTACCTTGCCCTTCCTAATGAAAAACGGATTCTGCGCTAACTAAGGAAGTGCTAATCGGTCCGAGATTGCTTCGTACCTCGCAATAACGGTTAAACAATTGACTATTTAAATAACCAATAAGGCTTCACCTTATTCAACGTAGCCTCATCCAAAATAGCTATATCCTTCATATCATCTAAATTATCATAATCACCATGCTCACTTCGGTATTGAATAATAGCATTAGCTTGTTTGTAACTGAGATATGGATAGCGGCGCAGATCATCAAATGTGGCTTTGTTGATATTGACTTTATGAATGGCAGATGGATTCAATTTAATAGCGTCTTTAATCAGCAGGTAATGTTCTTCATCTATACCGAACACTTCTTTCAATTGCTCTTTACTATAGAAGCCACCCAGTTTATCGCGGTAGCGGATTATCCGCATCGCATAAGCGGGGCCAATACCTTTAAGGGTTACCAACGAGGCAGAATCAGCATGGTTAATATCAATGATGCTTGCCGGGCCATCAGCAGGTAGTTGAATATAAGGTTCGAGGCGTTTATAATCATCCAGAGTGATGGAGTAGATCTTTTGTACATCGCTCTTTTTGTAGAAACGGCCGCCTTTATCTTCATAATGTTTCAATACATCAATCTGTTTCTGGCTCAAGCCAAGTTTAAGCCATTGTTCGGCAGGCAGGTGGTTGGGGTTAAAAGCAAATAGTGTGGGATGCAAAACCTTCGTATTTGCGGCATTACTGCTATCTTCGGCAGGCAATTGTGTTGCATCTGCATTAAAGTTGTTAAAATTTATTATCTTATCTTTGTGAAATAGCCGGTATGCATACGGCGTTAGCAAAACCAATACAACCAACGTAACCAATACAACCAGGCCATTCCACTCTTTTTTTGTGATGGAGAGGTAATTTTTGAGAGAAGATTTCATGTGATGGCTTTATTAGCCGTTAAATTAAATAAATTTGAAGTTACAAACATCAATATCTGTATAAACAATATATGAAGGTAATTACCACAGAGGAATTTGCAAAAGCCACTAAGTTAGATAAGCTGAAAATGCCCGGACTGGCGGCCCTGCTGATGGAAATTATGAAAATAAACCAGGTGAACGATTTGTTTGCCCAGGCACAACCCAAAGTAGGCCCCGATTTTGTTGACGCCATTCTGGAAGGATGCGGCGTTAAAATAGAGTTTGACGAAAGAGAACTAAAAAATATACCCGCGGATGGTGGGTTTATAGCTATAGCCAACCACCCTTATGGTGGTATAGAAGGCATGGTTTTGCTTAAAATATTATGCATGGCCAGGCCGGATGCCAAAGTAATGGCCAACTTTTTATTAAAAAAAATCCCCAACCTGAGCGATTATTTTGTTGCTGTAAATCCTTTCGAAAATATAGAGCACTCATCGAGCATCAGTGGTATAAAATCAACACTGGAGTTGCTTAATAACGGTACACCTATCGGTATTTTCCCGGCCGGAGAGGTATCAACATTTAAGATAGAACAGCAGCAGGTTACAGATCGTCTCTGGCACCCGGTTGTGGGTAAAATCATCCAGAAATCGAAAGTGCCGGTTGTTCCTATTTATTTCCATGGCAATAATGGTTTATTGTTTAACCTGCTAAGCATGATCCACCCGGCGCTGCGTACCGCCAAGCTGCCATCAGAACTGTTTAATAAACAAGGCCAAACCATTAAGCTGCGTATTGGCAAGCCAATTAACGTACAGGAAGTACCCGATAATAAAGACCCTGTTAAACTGCTTAATTTTTTGCGCGCCAAAACCTATGCTTTGGGTACCGGCCTGGAAGAAGAGAAAAAACTTTTCAACCCGCGTAACCTGTTTAAAATCAAAAAAAGGCCAGAGGAAATAGAAACGGCAATTAGCGCCGATATATTAAGCAAGGAAGTTGATCAGTTACGAGAGGATTATCTTGTAACCAAAGAAAAGGCCTACGAAGTATTTGTAGTCCCTACCTCGGTTATCCCTAATATCATCCGCGAAATTGGCCGCCTGCGTGAGATCACCTTCCGGGAAGTTGGCGAAGGCAGCAACAAGAGTATCGACCTGGATGAGTACGATATTTACTACAATCACCTGTTTATTTGGGACACCGAAGCTAAAATGGTGGTGGGTGCATACCGCATTGGTTTGGGCGATGAGATTTTTTACAGCATGGGTAAAAAAGGCTTCTATACCGCTACCCTGTTTAAAATAAAAACCCAGTTTACCCCGGTGCTCAAACGCAGCCTCGAACTGGGCCGCTCATGGATCCGTAAGGAATACCAGCAAAAACCATTACCCCTGTTTTTATTATGGAAAGGGATCCTGAAATTTTTGATCGATAACCCGCGTTACCGTTACCTGATTGGACCGGTAAGTATCAGTAACAGTTTTTCGAAATTCTCTAAATCACTTATTGTTGATTACATCACCCGCAACCATTTCGACCATGAAATGGCCGAGTATGTAAAGCCGCGTAAACAGTTTAAGGTTGATTTCTCAAGCATCGATGCAGACTTGCTTTTAACCGGTGAAGACAGCCTCAAGAACCTTGACAACCTGATCTCTGAATTGGAAGTACGAAACATGAAAGTGCCTGTACTGCTCCGTCAGTACATCTCATTAAATGCCAAAATTATCTGCTTCAACATCGACCCTAAGTTTGCGGATTGCCTGGATGGTTTCCTGGTACTCGACCTGCAAAAGGTGCCGCAAGAGATATTATTGAAGCTGGCGAAGAATCTGTAGACAATTTGCTAATTCGGCAATTTGTTGATTTGTCGATTAAGTATAAAAAAGCTCATCTCCTTTGGAGATGGGCTTTTTTTGTGTCCACCCCGTACGTCATTGCGAGGAACGAAGCAATCGCGAACTATACAGAGCCGCTCTGTAGATCGGGGATTGCTTCGTTCCTCGCAATGACGTTCTACGATTAAAAGTCGCACTTTTTCCTCCTCAAAAACAACAACTTACCCCTCTCTCCCATTATCCAATAGTTAAACACTTAAACCCTTCGGCACGATACTTGTCATATTACTATAACAACGATGCTGAAAAGCATCAATTATTGAGTAATAACATCTGATATGAAACGTATAACCTTTTTAGCAGTAATAGTTGCCTTGTTTACTATCAACGCAGCAAAAGCACAAGTTCGCGTACACGTAGGTTTAAATGTTGGCGCACCTGTATATTATGAACCAGCTCCACCTGTTTATCAACCTGCACCAGTAGTATATGAATCTGCCCCGGCAGTTTATTATGGACCGCGATACCGTTACTACCACAGGCCATATTATGTACACCGTTATTATGGACCACGCCGTGTAGTGTATGCCAGGTACCACCGCGGTTACAGAAGATGGTAATTAAGAGCTTAATACGCCAGCCTTATAGAAAGCCCTTTAGTGAAAGCTAAGGGGCTTTCAGGTTTAAAATAGAATCAGGAAACGAGAGTCAAGAACCAAGAATCGTTCCGATAAACACGTCATTGCGAGGAACGAAGCAATCCCCGACCTACAGAGCGGCTCTGTAAAGTTCGCGATTGCTTCGTTCCTCGCAATGACGAGCTTAATTAAATATTTCCATCACCTCACCAACCTCGCATCTACAGGCAACTCTTCAACAGCTATAATCTTCACCAGATCATGAAAACGGGGAAATAGCGGGTTCAGCAGATAATTATATTCTAAAGTATTAACAGCCGATTTTATTTTGATAGCAATAAACTCCTGTTCATCCATTAATTTATCACCTAAATTTTTGTTAGAAAGGTTGCCAATCTGCTGCCAGTTTTGCGGGTAGGCGTTGGGCGGAAGTGTATAAATCAGGCTATCATCAGCCTTAATATCAATAGTAATAATGTACAGGTTAGGTGGTGCGTTTTCGGGCTCGAAATGTACCAGGCTTTCGAGGTACGCCAGCGAACTGTTTTCGGCAGCGTATAGCATATAAGTACCGGGATTATTCCACCGGCCACCTTCTTTAAAAGCGCCCATGCCAGACAGATCGGTTGTACGCTTTTTAGTTTTTACAATACGGTAAACCAGCATCAGGAGTAAACGCCTTCTTCTATGCGGCCTAAAACATTATCAACCATGCCGAGGCCGGTAGGCATATAAAATAAATCGAGGGGTTTCATTTGGTTAAGTGCACGGTTAGGGGTGCTCAACCATTTTTGCACTTTTTCTTCGCTTTCAAAAACATCAAAAGCATGCTCAACCACCTTGGCTACTTCTATCACGTGCGAAGAGGTTTGCCTGTCGAGCAGGTCATCACTCTTTTTGCGTTCGAGTGTTTTTACAGAAAGGTTCAGAATATCTTCGGCAAAGTTTTTCTTGGTAACACCCATGTGCCCTGCCAAGGCATCTAACGATGCTTTTTTAATCCCTTTATTACTGAGCGTAATAAGGTCAAAAGCTGACCCGATTTTTTCGGTAATCAGATCCACGCCGCCCAGTAAACCAACCAGATTAATGGTGCGATATTCTTTTTGATGCAAAACAGCCATATACGACATTTTTACCAAATATAAGGAATATTTGTCGTATTTGTTTTTTTGATCAGATAATTTTACAAATGTTTATTTTAAGATTTTTTTGGACAGATAGATAAACGATGTTTTGTATTGAAGGAGTGATTAAGTTTATTTGAGAATATTAAGGAAAGCAATTGTAGTGCTGCTATTAATGTTTGTTCCCGCTCTTCGTTGCAAATCCTCGCCTGCCACCCCTATTGCCCTCGCACGCTGCGGGTTTTCCACTACGATCGGGTTTATCATGAAGGGTTCTGCAAGTTGATTTTAAAAGCACCTTCTATTGAAAAGAGGTAACAAAACATTCATGAAAGGGGAATTCACCAACGGGCATGAAAGTGTTAAATTGTAGGTACCAAACTTCAATTAACATGTCAACCCAGGTAGAATTCCCTTTATTATTTGATCGTTGCGCAGGAATAGATGTGCACAAGGAAAGCGTCGTAGTAACAGTTAAAGTTAATAAATCTTCGGATGAAACGCGCACATTCGGTACATTCACGGAAGACCTTATCGACCTTAAAGACTGGTTGTTAATGCTTAAGGTGGGTCATATTGCGATGGAAAGCACCGGTGTTTACTGGAAGCCTGTGTTTAATATTCTGGAAGAAGATTTTGAGATCATGCTGGTTAATGCCCGCCATATCAAATATGTTCCGGGTCACAAAACCGATTGCAAGGACAGCGCATGGATCGGCAAATTGTTAATGAGCGGTTTGTTGAAAGGAAGTTTCATTCCGCCGCAGCAGATCAGGGAAATGCGTGAACTTTATCGATATAAGAAGAAACTGATCAGTCAACGGGTGGCCGAGCGAAACCGTTTGCAGAAGGTGTTGGAAGATGCCAATCTTAAACTGGGAAACGTAGTTAGTGATGTTTTCGGAAAGACCGGCTGGGCGGTTATCTGTGCACTGATTGATGGGCAGACAGATGCTGTTTCGCTATCATCACTTGCAAAAGGAAGTTTACGGAAGAAGATACCTCAACTTATCTGTGCCTTAAACGGCAGAATAACAGAGCACCATCGCTTTATGCTACAGACCAGCAGACTGGCACTGGAAAATATCCAACAACAGATTGATCGCATAGATCGCAGGCTGAACGAATACCTCAGCCATCATACCACCGAGGTGGAATTGTTGGAAACCATTCCGGGTATCAGTCACGAAACAGTTAAAGGTATTGTAGCAGAGATTGGTTTCGATATGAGCGTTTTTCCTACTGCTAATCACTTAGCCTCATGGGCTGGTGTATGCCCTGGTAATAATGAAAGCGCAGGCAAGAAGATGAGCAGCCGGGTCACGCAGGGTAACAGATCGCTCAAAACAGCGCTCGTTGAGGCAGCATGGTCTGCTGTAAAAATGAAAAAGGGATGGCTCCGAAATAAATATTACGCGCTGTCTGTCAGGCGGGGTAAGAAACGGGCTTTAATGGCCGTCGCGCACAAAATACTGTTAGCTGTGTATCATGTTCTTTCAACCCATTCACCCTTCAAAGAACCTGTACTTAGAATAACATCCTGAAATCGAGCTTTTATTGATCCCTTAGAGGTCGGAAACAAAACTGATTTAATCCATCAGGAACCAACGGTTGTTGCCTAAGAGCACGTAGAAAAAATTCTTTTAACCATGGTGGATTATATGATTTGCTATTTACTTTCAGAAAAAAAAAGGCCTCCGATAAATCGGAGGCCTTCGTATTATAATTACTGTTTTGAAAAATTCGTTTAGAAGCTGTAACGAGCACCAAACTGCATTTGCCAGCGTGAAGCAAAGTAATCAACTGAATACGGTAAACCAGGGTTGGTAAATGTATAAGTTGGGTTAGTTGTTGCTGCATTAGCAAAAGATGGGGTTGTTTTTGGTGTTAAACCAATGCTTGATGTTGAGTTGTAAGTGTTTGGAGAGAAGTAGTATTGACCCCATTTCTTGTTCAACAGGTTGGTTAAGTTAACAATATCGTAAGTGAAAGTGATAACTTGTTTGTGTTTAGCACCGAATTTGAAGTCTTGTGCAAAACGGAAATCTAAGTTATTGTTCCATGGAGTAAACGCAGCGTTACGCTCTGTGAATTGACCACGACGAGATTTCAGGTATTTATTAGCATCGATAAAGGCATCAAATGCAGCAGCTTGTTGTGCAGCAGTTTGGCCACCAGCGATATCCTGGAAGAATTTAGCAGTTTCGCCAACTTTAGGGATGTAAGCTAAACTAACTTGCTGACCAGTACCGTCGATAGCGTTAGGGTAGAAACCATAAGTGTATGGGTTACCAGATTGTGCGCTAAAGAACAAGGTAAAGTTTGCAGTGTATTTTTTATCAGCATCCCAGTTAGTCATGAAGTTGAATGTTGATACAATACGGTTGCGGATATCAAAGTTTGAGTTAGCCAAGCCCGGGTTGTTTGGATTTAAGGCCTGGTTTAACTGCCAGTTAGACTCCATTGAGTTACGGATACCATTGGTAACATCTTTAGAGTGACCGTAGGTATAAGCTACTGTAGCATTAATATTGCTTAATGGGCTTAATGTAAACAGTTTAGCAATTTGTGCTGTAGCACTGTAACGGTAACCTAAGCTTGTGTTTGACAATAAATAAGCGTTAGTATATAACGGGTTGATTTTAGTGTTAACAAAGATTGGTTGTTGGTGCTGAGTATCGTAAGGATAATAAGTTACCTGATCGGTAGTATTAACCTGTTGGAATTTCAAGTCATGGATAGTTTTGGTGTAGATACCTTCAACAGTGAATTTCCACTGATCTGGGGTAGTAACATCCATAGCTAAACTGCTTCTCCAAACCTGTGGCATTTTGAAGTTGTTATCAATCATATCCACCTGGGTTGCGCCATTTGGAGTAGTGTTGAAACCTTGTTGGTTAACAAAACCTAAACCACCGTTTGCAGGTGCCTGTACAGGGTTTGTACCTGGTTTAATTGGAGCAGCAGTAGTTGGTTTAACATCATAAGCGCCATAAGTTACACCGTTGTTGTAGAATGCATAACCAAACCATGCAAATGGAACACGACCGGTAAACATACCGCTACCACCACGCAGAATAACGCTTTGATCGCCATTTACATCATAGTTAAATGATACACGTGGGTTAATCTCAACATTGTTCAGGTATTTGTTTTGGATGTTTTTTGGCAAAGTGTAAGTAAAGGTGTTACCGTAGTTAGGGTCAACCGGTGCACCTGTAGTTTTAGAGCTTAAAGGTTGTTTATCTGGTACACCAGCATAGTCAAAACGGATACCAGCGGTTAACTTAAAGTTATCAGTTAACTGCATCTCATCCTGCCCGTAAAAGCTTAACAGGTCAACTTTAAACTGAGCTGATGGGTTAGCCAGGATATAATCGCGGGTGTTATCAGTATAGTTAAAGTTAGCACGTGTACGAGAAGGAATGTTAGCCAGGAAGTTAGCAATGCTGCTGTAAGCAATACGGCCGTTCCATGCGTTAACAAAGTTATAAGTGATGTTATAAAATTCGTTGTGTGTACCGAAAGTAAATGTGTGTTTACCTTTAGTCCAGGTAAAGTTATCAGTTAACTCAGTGGTTTTTTGGTGCATATCAAAAATAGCAGCCTCGCGGTCGGTACCCATAAAAATAGTTGTACCAGGCGTATTACCGTTAATTTCGATCTGAGGTAAAGCAGGGTTCGAATTAGGGTCACGGTAATCGTGTACGTTTGAGTAACCCACCAATAAGCTGTTACTTGCGTTATTTGAGATTCTTGATTTTAACTCAGCAACTGTTGAAGATGAGTTGTTATGTGAAGTATAATCAATACCACTGAAACGGAAGTTAGTCTGGTCACGCTCTAAGTTAGTAGCCTGAGAAGAAATGGTATTGTTACGGATAGTTAACTGGTTTTTATCGTTGATATTCCAGTCTAAACGGTTGAAGAACTTGTTAGAGTTAGAGAAAATGGTAGTGTTACCATAAGTACCCGGATCTAAACCGCTGTATGATTTAAATGCGGCAGCCAGGTTTTGTGCATCTTGTAAGCTCAAAATTTTGGCAGAACCTGCAGTACCGGCAGCAGAAATAACCGGATCCTGACGGCGGTTGATCTCTTCGTTGGTAAAGAAGAATAATTTGTTTTTGATGATAGGGAAACCTAAACGGCCACCAACCTGGTAATCATGAAAATCACTTGGTTCTTTAGCACCATCGCCACCTGCTGCTGCAGAAGCGTTGTTATGACCTGTTAAGCTAGCGTTACGGCCATAAGTGTAAAGTGAACCGGTAACATCATTTGTACCGCTACGGGTTACCGCGTTGATACTACCACCTAATACGTTACCAATTTTAATATCGAAGGGAGCTACATAAACTTGTATATCCTGTACGGCATCCATCGGTACCGGGTTGGTACGTGTACTGCTACCAACCTGACCAGAGCTATTGTTTTGGCCACCTAATGAAGGGCTGAAACCAATCGCATCGTTGTTGATGGCACCATCTAACGTTACGTTATTATAACGGTAGTTAGTACCCTGGAAAGAGTTGTTGTTGCTTTGCGGGGTAGTACGGGTTAAATCGGCAAAGTTACGGTTGATAGATGGTAACGTTTTAATTGCGTTTTGACCGATACGTGTACCTGCACCAGTTTTAGTTGGGCCTGCTGTAGAACGTACAGTAACCTCTTTCAAAGCAGTAGCTTCTTCAGATAACATAAAATTGAACGTCATACCACCTAAATTGAAGGTAAGGTCCGGGCGTTCTTCTTTTTTGTAACCGATAAAAGTAACTGTGATGGTGTAAGGGCCACCTGGGTTAACGTTGGCGATGGTATACCGGCCATCTGCGTTAGTTTGCGCACCGTAACGTGTACCTGTGCTAGTGTTTACCGCCTGGATAGTTACACCCGGCATGGTAACGCCTTTCGAATCTACAACTTTACCACTTAACACCGTAGTAGTGATCTGCGCACTGGCAGGAATGGCAAAGGAGATTGTGAGAACGGATAAGAGAATTAAGTAGAGCTTCTTCATGTGTGTTCAATTTGAGCACAAAGGTTCAGCAATAATATTAAGCCAATGTTAACAAAGGATTATGTTTGAAACCAAAACAGAACTAATATTTAACAATAATTTGCCAATTCGGCAATTTGTCAATTTGATAATGTTAAAGACCGAATGTGTTATAGCTAAGGAAAATATTTTTCTAATTGCTGATTAAGGTTTTTCAGGCATTAACAAATTATCGAATTAGCAAATTGTCAAATTAAAATCGCGCACCGAGTTTTTTGGCGAGGAAACTTACCAACCACACAGGCAATTGCAAAATGGTGCTTACAAAAGCTGTTTGACGTTTACGGGAAATGACAAATAAACTAATCAATGATGCAATTAAAACAGGTGTACAAATAACCCATACCGGCGGGCCAACCAACGCGCCAATCTCGGCCAATTGCGATGCACAGTACGATAATGCAAATAATAGGATGAATAAAAAATAAGATAATACCGGCGACTGCTTGTACCAGTAAAAGCCCAAACCAGCCACATAAAACGAAGCCCAGGTAAAGTAACCTTTAAAACTACTCAGCCAGCTCAACTGTGGAAACGGGACAATCCACACCAATCCTAAAATAGAGAAATAAAAACCAAGCAAAAATATACTCAGTATCAGTTTATCGCCAACAGACGGGTAACGCTCATTATACAGCGCAAAATAAACATCAATGGGGCGCTGGGCCCCACTGATGTTTTTAGAAGTTTTTTTTGTATTTGGTTTCAATACGATTGAATCTCTTGTATCAAATATTGTAGCCCTCTCCGCCGTTAGGCGGAAGGGTTTGGGAGGGGCTTTTATTTAGCAAACGCTACCGAACGGGTTTCCCTGATTACGGTAACTTTGATCTGGCCCGGATAGGTCATCTCTGTTTGGATACGGTTTGAAATATCCGCCGCCAGTATTTCAGACTGTGCATCACTAATCTTTTCGCTCTCTACCACAACACGCAGTTCGCGGCCGGCTTGTATAGCGAAGGTTTTTTCAACGCCAGGGTATGACAGGGCTAACTCTTCCAGTTCTTTCAAACGTTTAATATAGCTTTCAACCACCTCGCGGCGTGCACCAGGGCGTGCGCCAGAAATAGCATCACAAGCCTGGATAATCGGCGAAATCATTGATGTCATCTCGATCTCGTCGTGGTGGGCACCGATAGCGTTGCACACTTCCGGGTGTTCTTTATATTTCTCGGCCAGTTGCATACCTAAAATTGCGTGTGGCAACTCAGGGTTATCATCTGGTACTTTACCAATATCGTGTAATAAGCCGGCGCGTTTAGCCAGTTTTACGTTTAAGCCCAGCTCTGCCGCCATAGTAGCACAGAAGTTAGCTACCTCGCGCGAGTGTTGCAGCAAGTTTTGACCGTAAGATGAACGGTAACGCATACGGCCAACCATACGGATCAGTTCCGGGTGTAAGCCGTGGATACCTAAATCGATCACGGTACGCTCACCGATCTCTACTATTTCTTCTTCAATTTGCTTTTTGGTTTTGGCAACCACCTCTTCGATACGTGCCGGGTGGATACGGCCATCCGTTACCAAACGGTGCATAGCCAAACGGGCAATCTCGCGGCGAACCGGGTCGAAACCAGAAAGGATAATAGCCTCGGGGGTGTCATCAACAATAATCTCGATACCGGTTGCTGCTTCCAGCGCACGGATGTTACGACCTTCGCGACCGATGATACGGCCTTTAATCTCGTCGTTCTCGATATTGAAGATAGATACAGTATTTTCGATAGCACTCTCTGTAGCGGTACGTTGGATGGTTTGGATAACCACCTTTTTAGCTTCTTTAGTAGCAGTCAATTTAGCCTCATCAACAATATCCTTGATCTGCATCATGGCTTTGGTACGGGCTTCTTCGCGCAGGTTATCTACCAGCTGGTTTTTAGCTTCTTCGGCGCTTATGCCTGCTATGGTTTCCAGTTGCTGTAAGTGCTGTTGCTTTAAATGCTCAACTTCTTCCTGCTTTTTAACGGCAAGTTCTGTTTGGCGCTCCAGGTTTTTACGTACGTTGTCAACTTCCGCATCGCGGCGGTTAGCGTTTTCGAGCTTAGAGTTTAATGATTGCTCCTTTTGTTTCAGCGAGTTTTCGCGCTGATTGAGGTTATTATTTTTTGAATTAACTTCCTGCTCATGCTCTGCTTTTAGCTGTAAAAATTTCTCTTTAGCTTCCAGCAGCTTGTTCTTTTTCAAAATCTCGGCATTGTTCTCTGCCTCTTTTAAGATCTTCTTAACTTTATTTTGAGCCGATGTTTCTTGTTCCTTAAATAGCTTCCGTAGAAGAAATCGACCGATGACGATACCGATAATGGCACCAATCAGAAGCCCGATAATTACATAGAGTGTGTTCATAATGGTTATATATGTATAAAAAAACCGCAAGTAAATTTCAAGTGTCATCGCTTTGGAAACAAATTCACAGAGGGACATCACAGCATTAAGCGCCTGCTATTAGTCCGCCCGATCACAGTATTTCCTGTTTTCAGTAGTGAAACTTAAAATTTAACCGCGGTTAAACTTTGCCCTTTGTATGTAAGAACGTTATTACTTCGAGAAAAAATCAGTCAATAATTGGTCTAATTTGTATACGCCGTCGGCTACTTCCGTATCCTCAACCGTAACCTTACGCTCTGCCTTTAATGATGCTGTTGCATAATGCAATACTGCCATCGAAAGCAGGTCCTGCTTGTCTCTAACGGCATAATTTTCCTGATATTCCTTCAGTCTGTCGCCGATGAGCTTTGCTGCCCTGCGTATTATTTCTTCCTCTTCCATGCTTACCTTTAAAGGGTAAACTCTGTCAGCAATATTTATTTTTATGGAGATTTCTCCCATTGAGCTTGTTCACTTTTTTGCGTTACTTCTTTAGTAACACAATACACTTATCAATTTCCTGCACAAATTCGTTAATTTTTTGCTTGATGTCAAGGCTTTTTTCACTCGTTTCCGAAAATGATTTAGCCAACTTCAATACACGAAGCTTCTCTTCCAACTCAACGTGCTTATTTTTGCTCTCTTTGATGGTGCTTGTAAGCGTTTCCCGTTCACGCTTCAACAAATCATTTTCCTGCTGCAATACAGTACAAAGCTCAATTAAGCGCTCCGTTTTCTCTGTAACTGCTGATAACTGCTCGGTTATTGAAGGCATGGTAAATTAGTTTTGAGTCGCGAGTGAGTGAATTAGTGAGTAACAGACTTTGTGAGATTACTCACTAACTCGCAACTCACTAACTCAAAATTATTTTCTTATCTCCGCTCCTGCTTCTTTTCCTAAGTTATGAATTAATTTCTGCATTATGCTGTCAATAGCCTTGTCTGTCAGGGTTTTCTCTTCATCCTGTAAAATAAAGCTTAAGGCATACGATTTTTTACCTGCAGGCAGTTTATCGCCCTGGTAAACGTCGAACACGTTAACTTCGGTTAGCAACTTACGCTCGGTCTTCTGAGCAATTAATTTCAGTTGGTTAAAGGTAACCGATTGGTCAACCAGCATCGATAAATCGCGCCTTACAGCCGGAAATTTAGATACATCCTTAAACGTGATCTTGTTTTTTTGCACCAGCTGCAATATCAGGTCGAAATTAAACAGGGCGAAGAATACTTCTTTCTCCACATCTGTTTTCTTTAATGCCGATCCTTGTACCGAACCAAACTTAACCAGCGTTTTACCGCCACGGTAGTTGTACTGCAAGCCGTAAGATAATTCATCGTCAGCCACATCTTCTACACTGTAATCATTCAGGTTCAGGCGATCGATTAACTCGTCAACCGCACCTTTTAAGTGGTAGAACGAAACCGTTTCTGATTTATGCCCCCATTGCTCGCCCTGGTTTGCACCGCTGATGAATAATGAAAGCTGACGGTTCTCAGTATATTTATCTTCCTTAACACCATACACCTTGCCAAACTCGTAAAGCTTAACATTCGCATTTTTACGATTTTGATTATATGCAATAGCCTCCAGGCCCGAATACAGCAAAGTTTGGCGCATAATGTCCAGATCATTGCTCAGCGGGTTCAGGATCTTAACGGCATGCTCCAGATCTGTAGCGTAACTTGAACTGGTTAACGAGTTAGCCAGCATTTCGTTAAAGCCATTCGCAGTCAGCAATTCAGAGATTATACGCTGAATAGTATCACGCTCTGGTTTAGCCGAAGTATTTAACGACGCACGGATCTGCGTTGGGATTTCGATGTTGTTGTATCCGTAAATACGCAATACCTCTTCAATCACGTCAACCTCGCGGGTAACATCCACACGATAGGCAGGCACGGCCAATAACAAGCCTTCTGCGCTCTCTTGTTCTACCTTAATGTCTAAAGCCTCGATAATGGCTTTAATCTCGGCAGCAGGGATATCTTTACCAATCAGACGAATCGCATTTTTATAGCTAAACTCAACCTGGAAGGCTTCGGCTTTAGCCGGATATATGTCTGATGTGTCGGATGAAATACTTCCGCCTGCAATTTCTTTAATTAACAGGGCTGCACGCTTCAATGCGAACACAGTCATATCCGGATCGGTACCTCTTTCGAAACGGAAAGAAGAATCGGTTTTCAACCCAAAACGTTTTGATGTTTTACGTACAGAAACCGGATTAAAGTAAGCGCTCTCTAAAAATATGTTAGTAGTAGCATCACTTACGCCCGAGGTTGCACCACCAAATACACCGGCAATACACATCGGTTCGTTAGTGTTGCAAATCATCAGATCATCCTGGTGCAGTTTGCGTTCAACGCCATCTAAAGTAACAAAAGGAGTTCCTTCAGCCACAGTTTTCACAATCACCTTGTTACCGGTAATTTTATCGGCATCAAAAGCATGCATCGGCTGACCCAAATCGTGCAGCACAAAATTGGTAATATCAACCACATTATTGATAGAACGTACGCCGATAACAGCCAAACGCTCTTTCAACCATTTTGGCGATTCGCCTACTGTAATGCCAGAAATAGTTAAGCTGCTGTAACGGATAGCCGCCTTGCTTTCCACTTCAACAGGGATCACCAAACTGTTATTATCTACCGCAAAGGCAGAAACATCGGGTTTGGTAATATGTGTACGCAGGTAAGCCGCAATATCGCGCGCAGTACCCAGGTGCGAAGTAGCATCGGCACGGTTTGGCGTTAAACCGATTTCGTACATGTAATCGTCGGGCAGGTTAAAATAGTCTTTAGCCAGGGTGCCAACTATAGCATCCGCAGGTAATTCCATAATCCCGGCATGCGATTCGCCCAATCCAATCTCGTCATCAGCGCAGATCATCCCTTCGGATACTTCGCCCCTGATCTTCGATTTTGCAATTTTAAACGGTTCGCCATGTGTTGGGTAAACGGTTGTACCAACTACAGCAACAACCACTTTTTGTCCGGCAGCCACATTGGGCGCACCGCAAACAATCTGCAGGTCTTCGCCGCTGCCAACGTCAACGTGGGTAACACGCAGGCGGTCGGCATTGGGGTGCTGGGCACAATCTTTAACGTAACCAATTACCAAACCTTCCAGTCCACCCGGAATTGCCTGTACTTTTTCCAGGCTCTCCACCTCTAAACCAGTGCTGGTCAGGATCTGTGAAATTTCAGCCGGGGTTTTATCTGTCTGTATAAATTCTTTAAGCCAATTATAAGATATCTTCATTCGATGTGATGATAATCGGCAAAGATAGAATTTTTTGTTTCGGATTGCGGATTTTCGATTTCGGATTTAACAATAAACGTTCACCCCGCGCGTCATTGCGAGCGATAGCGTGGCAATCCCCGACCTACAGAGATTATACTTACATAATGCACAATCCGTTTTTCATTAGGAATGGCAGTGTTGAATATGAATCGTCAGTGGAAGTTCATTTCTTTTTTCTCTCAAAAAAGAAACGAACCAAAGAAAAAAGTCGTGGCTGCTCAATTTTCTTTAAAAGGCAGTGATTAGGCCGGTGCTGTGCTGCCCGAAAATTAAGAGGCCACAATAATTAGGTTATTAAAGGTTCTGTGCTTTGTTGAATCTGAAATCTCCATTCCCCTCTTGAGAGGGGGCGCGGAGGGCTGTGCGCTGGCGGGGGTGTGTTTCTACGATATACTAACTGCAAAGACACACCCCTAACCCCTCTCAAGAGGGGAAGAAAAGCGAACAACCCCAATAAATCCGAAATCTAACATCCGACTTCCGAAATCAAAGAAGCCCTTCATCCGCAAAACTCAAAAACCCATCATCGGTAATAATTAAATGATCGAAGACATTAATGTCGAGAATCTTTCCGGCCTGATGGAGTTTACGGGTCAGATCAATATCCTGTTGACTGGGTTTTAAATTACCTGAAGGATGGTTATGCGCCAGAATAATAGATGATGCCTGGTGAAGCAGCGCGATGTTGAAGATGATCTTTGGATCGGCGACAGTACCTGATAAACCACCCTTGCTGATAAGCTCTTTACCGATCACTTTATTGTTGCGACTGAGTAACAATATCCAGAATTCTTCGTGATTGAGATCTACCAGGTGGCGGCGAAGAATTTGCCAGGCGCTATTGCTGCCGGTTATTACATCAGCCACTTTGGTTTCTGTATCGCTGCGTCGACGGCCGAGTTCGAGGGCAGCTATAATGGAGATTGCTTTGGCTTCGCCGATACCTTTAAAGCGCGAAAGTTCGCTGACAGAAACTTTACCCAGTTTATTAAGATCGTTACCGTAATGGTGTAAAATTCGTTTACTCAACTCGACAGCTGATTCATCCCGATTGCCCGAGCCAATGAGGATGGCAATGAGTTCGGCATCGCTTAGGGCGCGGCGGCCCTGGGCATTCAGCTTTTCGCGGGGGCGGTCTTCTTCGGCCCAGGCTTTAATACTGATCTTTGTTTCATAAGGTTCCACGATGGTAAGTTATTAAAAATCGCGGCAATAAAAAAAGGGACAATGCTTGTGGCACTATCCCTTTTGTATATTTTATTTGCTTAAGCTTATGCTAAGCCGTTAACAAATTTAGTAAGCTTTGATTTATTGTTCGAAGCTTTGTTTTTGTGGATCACGTTTTTCTTAGCTAAACGATCAAGCATAGAGATAACCTTGCTTAAAAGCGGAGTTGCATCTGCTTTAGTAGTAGAACCTCTTAATTTTTTAATAGCGGTTCTTGTAGTTTTAGCCTGATATCTGTTGCGTAAACGCTTAGTAGCGTTAGCTCTGATCCTTTTAATTGATGATTTATGATTTGCCATTTTAGCTAAGTATTCTTTTTATTTTTCGGACTGCAAATATATGGTGAATATTTTAAACTTCAAAGATGTTTTTAAATATTTTTCCACACTAAGTGCTTCTGTTTCTTTAACATCACAAAGATAAATAAATTTATTTAAAGCCCCGCACTTTCGGGCAAGCATGGGCAAGGTTGCTATATTTGAGCAATGAAACCTGCCTTACGGTTACTCGTAGCCCTTATCATCCTGTTCTCCTGCTCCTCGTGGGGATTTTTTGCACATTACCGTATCCACCACCTCGCCGTATTTACTTTACCCAAAGCGATGGCTACTTTTTATAAAAGCAACATCGATTATATTACCGAACACGCCGTCACGGCCGACAAACGCCGGTATACCGACAGCACCGAAGCACCTCGCCATTTCCTGGATGCCGATTATTACGGCAAAACGCCCTTTAAAACCATCCCCCATAAATGGAACGATGCAGTGGATTGTTACAGCAAAGATACCATCATTAAATACGGCACAGTCCCTTGGAGCATCCAATACGAATATTACCGCCTGGTGCGTGCCTTTAAAGCACATGATACTACAGACATACTGCACACCTCTGCCGATTTAGGTCATTATGTATCTGACGCGTGTGTACCGTTGCACACTACCATGAACTATGATGGCCAGCTCACCAACCAAAAAGGCTTGCATGCACTGTGGGAGAGCCGCCTGCCCGAGCAATTTGCTGACAAGTATCACTTATACATCGGTAAAGCCCGCTATATTGAAAACCCATTATCAGAAGCATTTATTTTGTGCCGAAGCTCATTTAAGGGTGTAGATTCTGTAGTTCGTTTCGAACAAATATTGAACAAAACCTTCCCTGCCGATAAAAAATATAGCAAGCAACAACGTGGTACCCGCAAGGTTACCGACTACTCGCCCGAGTATTGCGCAGCCTACCACAAACTGATGCACGGCATGGTAGAACGCCGCATGCGCACTGCCATACTCGCCGTTGGCAGTTACTGGTACTCGGCCTGGGTTGATGCCGGTCAGCCAGATTTAAATAAGCTGATAGCGGTTAAAATGAGTGAGGAGGAGAAGGTTAAGTTGGATAAGGAGGAGGTTGCGTTTAAAGCGGTTGTGGGTAGTAAGAGGAAGAAGAAATAAGACGTCCTTTAACAACGCGTCATTGCGAGGCACGAAGCTTTTGTCATACTGAGCTCCGTCGAAGTATCAGACCGATATGCAGAAACTTCAATACCGCAGAAGCTACTATGAATAGGTTGGGCTACTATTAATGTCAGTCCCGCTCAATCGCCGCGGGTGGGCTGTTACTTTGGGGCGCCAAAGTAACCAAAGCGCTCATCGGCAAAAGGCTTCTTTGCGCACAAGGGCCATACCGCACAAGCGGTCAGAACAACACATCCCGATAGCTATCGGGACGGGATATTTTGCCCGGCTGTCGCATCGCACAACCCAGCCCTTCTGCAAAATCTCCAATGCCTCTTTCCTGCGCACAAGGCCAGCATTGTTCTGCCCGCTTTGGCCGAAGCTGTTTGCCGACGGAAGAGAATCAAGAAACGAGAATCAGGATCAGGAATCAAGATTTAATTTAAAGGAAGTTGATATGCCGAAACAATCACTACCTTAACATAACCTCTTTTCATGCAGCATTGGCAATGTTGCGGCAACCACAGGTACTGCCCACCTACTGCAAGTTCATAGCAACAGGGCCCGGCTGCGAGCTTTCTTTTGGTTACTTTTCTTTGGCGATCAAAGAAAAGTGATATCCACTGACGATCATATTACCCACACTACCATTCCTAATGAAAAACGGATTATGCGGTATTGAAATTTCTGCTAATTCTGTTACCGAATTACTTAACCTTTACAGCAATGACGGGCCAATTTAAAGGCAATCTTGTTTCCTTGCTCTTGTTTCTTGCTTCTAAGCTCTTTCTCTTCTACTCTTAATAATGCCCCAGATAATCGGCACTACAGAAATCAGTACAATAGCAATAGTAACTACAGAGAAATGTGTTTTAAAGAAAGGCAGGTTACCAAACATATATCCGGCAAACAGGAATAGCAGGATCCATGCTGTACCGCCAATGATATTGTAGATACTATAACGCAGGAACGACATGCGCCCTACCCCCGCCACAAACGGCGCAATGGTACGGATGATGGGGATAAAACGGCTTAGTATTACCGCTATAGGCCCGTGCTTATCGAAGAAAGCCTGGGTTTTGATGTAATATTCGAGTTTGAGTACCTTATTTTCGGGTTTAAATACCTTTTCGCCAAGGTAATTACCCAGGAAATAATTTACGGTATTGCCTGTAAAGGCAGCAATAACCAGTATTAAGGCCAGCAAAGAAATATTAAGTCCTGTACCACCTGCTGCAATTAGTGCACCTGCTGCAAAAAGCAGTGAGTCGCCGGGAAGAAATGGGGTAACCACAAAGCCGGTTTCGGCAAATATGATAACGAAAAGAATTAAGTAAGTCCATCCCTGGTACTGGCTTATAACCGGGCTCAGGTGCTTATCAATATGCAGAACAAAATCTATGAGGCTTTTTATTACTTCCAAAACGTGTGGTATTTGGCACAAAAATAAAAATATAGCTCAATATCAGCTTACTTATTATTTATTAGTAATAACTCCCGAGTTAAAGGCCGCACTATCGGTACGCCCTACTATGCCGTAAGTGTAAATGGTGTACAGCTTACCATCACCAACCGTTTGCCTGAATGTATTTAATATGGTACTCATATCACCATTGGCATATACCGTAAAATTATAGTCGCCCACAGGTATATCTATAAACTTTGTGCAGCTATCGAGCTTTATGTTTTTAAATGCGATTGTACCGTTAGCATAAACATCCAACGGGCTCGATCTCGGTGAGGTATTAATAAAACGTATTCTTCCCCGGCCAACAACCGGTAAAACCGATGTATCTACAACAAAAACGTACCTAAGGTTACCATCATTTTTTATACCGGTAATAAACAAGGTGTATTTAGCATTTGCGCGGGGCACGCTGTCTGTGGTAAGCAAGGTAGGTTTAGTGCCGCCGTTTGATCTTATTTGTATGGGAGAACCAATCGTATTCAGATAAAAATAAGAACTTGCTATTGGATAGCGATAAGGCGTGGTTCCGTTCTGGATATTATTATTGATGTACAAATCAACCGGGCCTGCATCCTGGCTTAAATTGGCCATCACTAACTGCGAATTGTAACTGTTAACCGTACCATCTGAAGTTTTACCGCACGATGCCATAAAAGGAACAACCACTACTGCCAGTAACAACAGCATCAGGAAATTAAATATATACTGATCTCTCTTTTCTGCCATTTTATTGATTATTTACAAACACGCCAACTGTAAGCGCCGATTTGCCAACCCCATCCGGCACACCTTTTACATATAGGGTATAAGTTGTATTGCTTATCAGGGTAACTTTTTGCGTAGCTTTTACATCTGTACCACCTGCCAGGTAAACATTTATTATCTTATTAGCGCCCGCAACCTGAGATTTAAACTTACTCATACTGCCATAGGTTTGATTTTTAAAGTTGATGTCGCCAATGGATAAATCGAGTGCCGGTGCGTTAACAGCCGAGTGTACAAACCGAACCATTGAGCTATCAGTATTAACTTTTATGGTATCGAGCTTTAAAAAACTTTTATCGGCACCTTCGCCATTTACAAAAAGGGAGTATCCCCTTATTCTCGAAGTTATCAATGTTGTTGATCCGTTAGCATTTTTTATACTTACAGTATCAGCATACTTCGTATGGATAGTATCAAGGTTTAACGGCAAATTAAACAGTACCTCATTATGCCCGTTTTTCCTGAACTGATAGTTTTGCAGGGTTGACTGAACAGATAAATACCCGCTGGACCCACCACTATAAATGGCCGATTGACTATTTAACCTTGTACCATTAAGATAGTAATTAAGCGTATCTGCGGTAGTATTAATTATATTAAGAACCGTGGCAGGCGCGGTGGCAATTGGTGCATCGCTGGCTTTACCGCAGCCGTAAATACCGGCAACAGTTAATAATATGATGATCGATTTAAATTTCATGTAGTTTCTGCCTGCATTATAACAGTTGCAAACAGGTTTTAGTATCACTCAACAAAAAAGTCCGGCTTTTGACGTCCGGACTTGTTAAATATTTTCAATATAGCTTATGCGTAGCTGTTCAGCATTACCGGCATAACCAGCATTAAAACGTCTTCGTTTTCATCACCACCAACAGGCAACAATAAACCTGCACGGTTAGGGGTCGACATTTCGAGGTTAATTTCTTCGCAAGCCAGGTTTTTCAGCATCTCGATCAGGAAACGGGCATTGAAACCAATTTCCAGATCATCACCTTCGTACTGGCAGGTTAAACGCTCGTGAGCTTCGTTAGCAAAATCAATATCTTCTGATGAAATATTTAGTTCGCTGCCGCTGATCTTCAACCTTACCTGGTGGGTGGTTTTATTAGCGTAAATAGCTACACGGCTTAATGAACCTAAGAACGATAAACGATCGATAGTCAGTTTATTGGTATTATTCTGCGGAATAACAGCTTCGTAATCCGGGTAACGCTCGTCAATTAAACGGCAAACCAAATTGATATTACCGAATTTGAAGAAAGCGCTGGTATTGTTGTATTCAATAGCCACGTTAACATCATCAGCAGGTAGCGATGATTTTAACAGGTTTAAAGCTTTTTTAGGCAGGATGAATGATGTTGTGCTTTCGGCCTTGGCATCTTTACGGCGGTAACGTACCAGTTTGTGGGCATCGGTAGCTACGAAGGTAAAGTACTGGGTTGATAACTGTGCGTAAACACCAGTCATAGCCGGGCGAAGCTCATCATTACTAACCGCAAAAATGGTTTTGTTAATTGCCTCGGCCAATACAGATGCAGGCAGGTTTACCGAAGTTGCATTTTCAACAACCGGGATTTTAGGAAAATCCTCACCGTTCTCGCCGCTCAGTTTATATTTACCATCGCCTGCGTTAATCTCGATAGCGAAGGTCTTATCATCCACAGAAAAAGCCACCGGCTGCTCTGGCAATGATTTAAGGGTATCCAATAATATGCGCGACGGGATAGCGATACGTCCGTTCTCTTTGGCCTCTACAGTCAGCGATGTGGTCATGCTGGTTTGCAGGTCGGTTGCAGATATGGTAAGGTTGCCGTCTTTTATCTCAAATAAAAAGTTTTCCAGAATAGGCAATACGGTGCTGTTACTTAACGCGCCGCTTACCGACTGTAGTTGCTTTAGTAAAGTTGATGTAGAAACAATAAATCTCATTCCTGATGGGTTAATCAATCAAAAGTAAAAAAATTAATGCGCATACTTTCGTTTGCGGACATAATGTTGAAAAATAGCGAATATTAACACTAACGCCGGCGGGATTATATTATTGACCAGCTGCCAATATAATTTCTCGTTCCGTACGCGTGCTTTATTCAGCAATCTGATCTGGATTTCTTTGGCCCTAAGGGCTATTAATCTGGTATCGCCGGTAAGATAATCAACAATATTTAATAACAATGTTTTATTGCCTGATGTTTGTTGGGTATAATGATCGTAACCCAAAGGATAAGGCGAACCATCAGCCGCCAATTGGTTCCTGAATACGTCGCCATCGCTGATAACGATCATTTTGGCAGGCTCACTTTTTTGCAGCACATTTACCTGCTCTGTAAAACCTTCAGGCAACGGGCGGTTCATAAAGTCAGACTTGAAATTACCTTCCAGCAAAACCCCAACCGTTTTAGGCGCGCTTTGAAAAGCCTTCGGATCAGGCTGCTGCTCAATAGCCGCCAGCGACAACATGTGCGGAGCTGTAATTTTATTATTATATGGCGAAGTGGTTAACAGGATGGTTTTCTTCACCCCTTTTACGCCCAGAGTATCTATCGTACTGATAAATTGCGTGGTGATACCATCTACATTTTTCACAATCGGGTTGCGCGATACCGGTACCAGTATCGGGTTAAACAACCATGGCACCATTTGGATCTGCGGCTGACCGCCCACACTACCTGTGGCAACGGGGATTTGAGAACTATTCAGGTCGGCAATCAGATCATAATTGATACGTACACCGTAGGTAAATAATTGGTCGTCGAGGTTCAGTTGCTTGTTGAAAGCCAGCTCTTCGCCGCCGTGCCCACGCAGACTGTCCAGCTCGGCACTTACCTGGTCAATGGTCCACAGTACGCGGCCGCCGTGCATCAGGTATTGGTCTACCTTAAATTTCTCTATTTCGGTAAAAGGGGTTTCGGGCTTGGCTATTACTACCAGTTTAACTTTTAGCAAATCGGCCAATGAGATCTTTTTCAGATCAACCCTGCCCACCATAAAGCTACTCGAAAGTGTGTTGATGGCATCATGCAATTGCACATCATCCAATTCATGATGGCCTTCAATAATACCTACTTGCTGATTACCACCTGTAATAGCTTTTTTTATTCCTGATGCAAAAGCATACTCCAGGTTTTGGATCGAATTGTTAAGTACCTCATCCTCGCCCAAACCGATGCGTCTTTGCAGTAAGTTAACCGGCACCTGCTTATCGCCGGCTGTAATTACCGCAGCAGGAACAATCAGTTTCTGGATCAAACCATCATCTGTTTTAACCGAAAGATTAGTTGGTTCAATACCGCCGCCCATCATATTTTTAATGGTGCTATCCTGCTCGCTTTGGCTCTGTCCTTTCAGCGGGTCAACAAATTCGAATTGTAGTTTGCGGTGACTGTAAGCCTGCATATCGCTCAGCATATCGCGCGTGGCGCGTTGCAAACGTTTAAAGCCACCCGGTAAATTATCGCCCTGTAAATACACGGTAACCTTAACCGGTGTTGTAAGGCTATCCATCATGTTCTGGCTCACCGGCGAAAGGGTAAAACGCTTCTCTTTAGTGAAATCGATACGGGTAAATCCAAATTGAGCAATCACGATGGCTACCACAAATACACCGGCATAAACGTAAATATCGGTTTGCCATAATTTGCGCTGCATCTGTAGCTTCAATGCACCGAGTGCCAGTAATATAAATAAAGCTGTAAGGGCGATGAAATAAAACAGATCGCGCGTATCCAGCACACCCCGGCTTACCGAACTATAATGCGAGCTGATACCCAACTGCTCAATCCCAACGTTTTGCAGGCTCAGCAACTGACTCATTGAATCGAACCCGCTATACACAAAAAACGACAGGAACACCGCGATAGTAAATGCAATGATCTGGTTTTTGGTAATGGCCGAAGCAAACATCCCAATAGCCACAAACGAAGCACCCAGCAAAAACAACCCGATATACGAGCCAATTACAGCCCCGCTATCAATATTATTTTGCGGGTTACCCAGCACCGTAACCGAGTAGTAATAAACATAAGTTGGCAACAGTGCAAACAGCACCAGCAGCACACAGGCAAAGTACTTGCCCATAATAATTTGCCCGAAGGTAACCGGCCGGGTTGCCAGTAACTCAAATGTTCCCTCCCTCCGCTCCTCAGCCAGCGAACGCATGGTTATAGCCGGTATCAGGAACATAAACAGGTATGGCACCGTATTAAAAAGGCTCTCCAAACTGGCATACCCATAATCCAGTATACTGGTATCAGGGAACACCCATAAAAACAATCCGAGGACGATTAAAAACACGCCAATGGTGATGTATGCCACCATTGAGCTGAGGTATAGTACTATTTCTTTTTTTAGTATTGTGAACATTTATATGTTTTGTATAACTATTATCTTCTTCTAATTCCCATCCAGCGCGTTATTGCGAGCGACAGCGTGGCAATCCCTAACTATACAGAGCCGCTCTGTAAGTCGGGGATTGCTTCGTTCCTCGCAATGACGTGCGTGTTCGTTTGTCGTCGTTACACCAAGCGCGTCATTGCGAGCGATAGCGTGGCAATCCCTAACTATGCAGTTCAACTATACAGAGCCGCTCTGTAAGTCGGGGATTGCTTCGTCGTACCTCCTCGCAATGACGGTCTTATTTATATTTATTGACTCATCAACTCATCATACAAATCCTTCCATTCAGGATTCATACCATTTATTAACTGAATCTTTTTATCTCTGTTACTTCCTTTTATCGTCTTCTCTGCATTTATTGCCTCTTCAATATGGAAGTACATATAATGATAGACCAATTTATCACATCCATATTTAGCGGTAAAGCTTTTAGGATATGTTTTATTTTTATGTTGCCAAATCCTGCCAGGTAAATCGGATGTCACACCTGTGTATAAAACGCTGTGTGTTTTGTTGGTTAATATGTAAACGCTTCCGCCTCGTTCCATTGCGCTAAAATAGTAAAACTTAGTTCAAACCTATCCCGTCATTGCGAGCGATAGCGTGGCAATCCCCGACTGTGCAGATTGAACTTGCTTAGCGGCTCTGTAAGTCTGAGATTGCTTCGTACCTCGCAATGACGTGGGTTATCAACGTATTGCTTATCCACTACTTTACAGCAATACATCCCCTTATTAATTCGTCAACTTAATAAAAATACTCTCTAACGATTTCCCCCCATTATCAGCACGCAAATGCTCCAACGTATTATCGGCTACAATATTCCCTTTGTTGATAATGATTACCTGGTTACAAACCGCCTCTACTTCCTGCATAATGTGGGTAGAAAGGATAATGGTTTTGGTTTTACCCAGCTCGGTAATCAGCTGACGGATACCCACCAATTGATTTGGATCGAGACCTGATGTAGGTTCATCCAAAACCAAAACTTCGGGGTTATGGATAATAGCCTGTGCCAGGCCTACCCTTTGGCGGTAACCTTTTGAAAGCTGACCAACTTTTTTATGTTGTTCGGGGCCTAATCCGGTTTGCTCAATTACTTCGGCAATACGGGCTTCGGGCGAGGCGATGTTGTGGATACCTGCAATAAATGCCAGCGATTCTTTCACATACATATCCAGGTAAAGCGGGTTACTCTCGGGCAGGTATCCAATGTTTTTACGGACATCTAATGATTGTGTGCTGACATCAAAGCCAGCCACGGTAGCTTTGCCCGACGTTTGCGGAATAAAGCCCGTCAGGATTTTCATCGTGGTTGATTTCCCTGCCCCATTCGGACCCAGAAAACCTATTACACCTTTGCCTGCACTAAAGCTGATACCATCTACCGCCTTTTGCGTACCATAAATTTTGGTTAATGCTTCAACCCGGATACTCATGCCGTAAAAGTAGCAATTAGTACGGAAGTCCGAAAGTCGGTAGGTCCGTAAGATTAGGTCTCATTTTATAATATTTTTCTTGTCTTTCGGACTTCCGGACTCACGGACTTTCCGACTTCCGGACTAAATCATATCTTTACGCCCGTTATGAGCAAAAACACCGACGAACTATTTAAAAATGTAATTGCACATGCCAAAGAGTATGGCTTTGTATTCCCTTCAAGTGAGATATATGATGGTTTAAGCGCCGTTTATGACTACGGTCAGAATGGGGCTGAATTGAAAAACAACATTAAAACCTACTGGTGGAAAGCTATGGTGCAAATGAACCAGAACATCGTTGGTATTGATTCGGCTATTTTTATGCATCCTAAAATTTGGGAAGCCAGCGGCCACGTAGGCGGCTTTAGCGACCCGATGATTGACAACAAGGATTCGAAAAAACGCTACCGTGCCGACCAGTTATTAGAAGATAAAATTGCCCGTTACGGTAAAGACGGCAAAACAGATAAAGCAGAGCTGCTGCAAAAAGACCTGGACGATGCCTTGAATGCCGAGGATTTGACCCGCTTGCGCGATCTGATCATTGAGCATGAGATTGCAGATCCAATCAGCGGCACACGCAACTGGACAGATGTGCGCCAGTTTAACCTAATGTTCAGTACCCAAATGGGTGCCATTGCAGATGATGCCGATAAAGTTTACCTGCGCCCCGAAACGGCACAAGGGATCTTTGTTAACTATTTGAACGTGCAGAAATCGGGCCGGATGAAAATCCCGTTTGGTATTGCGCAAATTGGTAAGGCTTTCCGTAACGAGGTTATTGCCCGCCAGTTCATCATCCGCATGCGCGAGTTTGAGCAAATGGAGATGCAATTCTTTGTTCGCCCAGGCACACAAAAAGAATGGTTTGAACAATGGAAAACAGCGCGTTTAAAATGGCACCTGGCTTTAGGTACCGATGCTGCAAAATACCGCTACCACGAACATGCCAAACTGGCTCACTATGCCGATGCAGCTTTTGATATCGAGTTCGAATTCCCGTTTGGCTTTAAAGAGGTGGAAGGTATCCATAGCCGTGGTAATTTCGATTTAAGCCAGCATCAGGAATTTTCTGGTAAAAAGATGCAGTATTTTGATCCTGAACTGGGCGAAGATGGCAAGCCTTATGGTAACTACATCCCTTACGTAATTGAAACTTCAATTGGTTTGGACCGTATGTTCCTGCTGACGATGATCAATGCTTACGAGGAAGAAGACCTGAGCACCGAAGATAGACAAGACAGCCGTACCGTATTACGCTTACACCCTTGCCTGGCACCGGTTAAAGCTGCAATTTTCCCACTGACCAAAAAAGATGGCCTGCCAGAGAAAGCACGCGAAATTATGGAAACGCTTGAGCTTGATTTCAACCTGCAATACGAGGAGAAAGATGCCATTGGTAAACGCTACCGTCGCCAGGATGCTATCGGTACGCCTTTCTGTATCACGGTAGATCACCAGACGCTGGAAGACAATACCGTAACCCTGCGCCACCGCGACAGCATGCAGCAGGAACGCGTAGCCGTTGACCAACTAGATAAGATCATCGGTGATTTTGTAAGCTGGAAAAATTTATTGAAGAAATAAGGCGAAAGCTGAAAGATAAAAGCGAAAGGTTCTGCATTTGATGCAGAACCTTTTTTTGTTTTCGTAATACTCAAAGGAGCGTTGTCATGCTGAGGCACTCGAAGCATAAGGAGCCCCCCTGCACCATACTTCGACGGAGCTCAGCATGACACCTCACTCACCTTTAATTACGATTAGAAAAACATATTCCCTATTTTTTTATTCCCTATAGTACTACACCAATTACTATATGGCCATCAAAGAGTACCCGTTTTATTTAAAAACAACTGTAATCCTATTCGGGATTATATTACTGGTTTATATACTGGCAGCATTGGGCGATATTTTGGTGCCGCTGGCCTTTGCCATGTTGCTGGCTATATTGCTTAACCCTTTAGCCAGTTGGTTGCAACGCCATAAAGTACCGAAGGTACCTTCCATACTCATTTCGTTATTTAGCACGCTGTTGTTAACGAGTGCCATGATGTACTTCCTGTCATCACAGATTATGGCCTTCGGCGATTCATTGCCCGCCTTGAAGGAGAAATTCGGACATATTATCACTGATCTGGAAGCCTGGGTATATACGCATTTCGGTGTAAACACCCAGAAACAGGTAGCCTTCATTAAAAGCACATTAGATGGCAGCAAAGCATTAGTTGGCCGAACCCTCGATACCGTATTAGGTACATTAAGTGTTGTTTTCCTGATACCGGTTTACACCTTTATGTTGCTCTTCTATAAACAATTAATCCTCAATTTTTTATATGAGGTTTTTTCTGAAGAAAACTCAGCCCGTGTAGCCGAAGTTTTGAAAGAAACCAAATCTGCCGTGCAAAGCTATATTGTGGGGCTATTGTTAGAGATGGTTATTGTAGCCGTCATGAACTCTGTTGCCTTGCTGATACTCGGCGTTAAGTACGCCATATTACTGGGTGTTATCGGCGCTATTTTAAATATGCTGCCTTACATTGGCGGTATAATAGCCATAGCCTTGCCTATCCTGATGGCCACTATAACTAAAGACGGCTACTCTACCCAATTGGGTGTAATTATAGCCTACCTTATTATCCAGTTTATAGACAATAATGTAGTGTTCCCACGTGTGGTATCAGTTAAGGTGCAGATCAATGCGTTAATTTCTATCGTAATTGTATTGCTGGGTAATGCACTCTGGGGTATTTCGGGTATGTTTTTATCAGTACCGTTTGTGGCAGTGCTTAAGATCATCTTCGACCGGATAGACGGATTGAAACCCTGGGGTAAATTACTGGGCGATAATGTACCGACCCGCCACATCGGCGAAATCTGGCATCGGCGTCAAAATAGAAAAACGCTCTCCGAAGAAATTGTTGAACCGAAAAAGAAATAATAAAGGCGCCTTTACGGCGCCTTTATTATTTGGTATGCTTTTTTAATATTAATGGCTAACCGGATTATCAGGACCAGCAAGTCCATTGGTATACAGCAGCGGATTAACCTTTTTGGTATCGCCCTGGTAAACCCAAACAATATTGCCAATGTATTTGCGGAAGGCATCATTCACCTCGCCTGGCGTTAATTTCTTAACATCATCGGCCAGGGTTAAAGAGCGTTTCCAGTTATCATGGATCACTTCGTTTGATACGATTGAACTTGCCTGTGCACTATTGGTTTCCTGCTTGTAATAAAAACTGGTGAGGTAGGTGGTTTTCATGTTTTTCACTTCATCACCGGTAAAACCTTCCTGTTTAATTTTATCTACCAGTTTATCAAACACAGCAATGTATTTATCGGGCTGGGTGGTTGATACCGAGAATTTAGCGAACGAGGTACTGCCATTGCTAAACGTTGCACCCGGGGCATAAGACAGGCCGTTATTGGTACGTACATCTAAAAAGTGACGGTCGTAAAAAATACGCATAGCCACCTGGAAAGCATTATAATCTGGTGTGCCTGGTAGCGGCCCGCTGGTAATGCCCACCACATAATTGGTAGCCAGTTCGCGCGGTTGCGACGAGAAGGTGTTTTTATATACCCTGAAGAATGATTTCTTTAACTCAAAAGGCGCACCTGCTTTTACACCGGCCAGCAAACCTTTTACTTTGGTTTCAATTTCTTCCTTGCTCAAATCGGCCACAATTACAATAGTTAAGTGCGATTTTACAAATATCGATTTGTAATAAGCCTTAATCTCATCAGGTGTAAAGGTTTGCATAATATCTGCGGTCCCGGCCGGGTTCTTGGCGTAATCGCGATTGGCGAAAGCTACCTGGTTGGCATAATTGTTAATAGCCACATCCGGGTGCGAATCTGCATCTTTCAGAAAGTTAATCTGGTCTTGTTTAACCCGTGCAAACTCTTTGGCATCAAATGCGGGTTCTTTCAAAGCTTCTACATACAACGGCCAAACGGTTTCAAAATCAGTTTTAATACAGTTCATCCGCACTACCGAATAATCTTTAAAAGCAGAACCGTATACATTGGCGCTCACTTTATCCAGCTGGTTTTTAAAACTGTTTTTGTCGTGCTTTAAAGTACCACATTCGGTTAAGGCATTCATGGCTATTGCCTCGATGCCTTGTTTGTTTGCAGGGTAGTTTTGTACACCGCCTTTTATGGCAGTTTGTATTTCTACAATATCATTGCCGCTGGGCTGCACAATTACTTTAACACCATCAATAGTGGTTTCATAAGCCCCGCTTTGCGCGTAAACCGGCTTTATATTATATAGGGTTGCCGCTATAAGCAGCACAAAAATTCTTTTTTTCATAACGATCAAAATTATTTAGCTGCAAAAAAGGCTGCTGCGTTAGTTTCTTTACTCAGTTCGGGTTTAATAATCATACCGGCTACCATAGGTTTACCTGCAATATATTTTTGCACATAACGGGCAATATCATCGCGGGTTATTTTCTGGTAATTGCTATCGTTATCGGTAAAATACTCGAGCGAAGTACTGCACCACTGGTAGCTTAACTGGCTTGCCAATGACGATGGCTTTTCTTTACTACGCACTGCATTTCGCAATAAAATAGCCTTAGCATCTTTCAGCTGTTCATCGGTATAATAATCGGATTTTACCAACAGGGCTAATTGATTTTGCACCTCGGCATAACATTCTTTTAGTTTGGCGGGGTTAGGCATTACGTACAAATCAATCTCGCCGGTATAGCGCGTGGTTTGATAGCTTGCCTGTACAGCTGATGCTAATCCCTTATCAACCAAAGCCTGTTGTATTTTTGACGAGTTAAGCCCCAGGATGGTATTAAATACATCTGCTACTATAGTGCCGGCAGAATCTGCCTTAAAACCCGGCCCCTGCCACGAGAACAGCATATAAGGCGTTTGCGCTATTGATGATTCTTTAATATAATACTCCGTTTTATCCAACGGCTTAAACGGCGGGATAGGATATTTTACCTGTGGGTCTTCGCCGCTGCTTTCCCAGCTGCCAAAAATCTTTTCGGCCATGGCAAAGGCATCATCGTGTTTTACATCACCGCAAATGGTAAGCAGGCTGTTATTAGGTACATAATATTTGCCTTTGATGATCATCATTTTTTCGGGCGTGGCCGTATTAATGATCTCGTGGATACCGATTGCGTTTTTACGGGTGATCAGATCGCCCCAAAGATGTTTCTGTGTTTCGTACCAGATCTGGAAACCCGGATCACTTTCGGCACGCTGAAACTCACCATCAACAACAGGGCGTTCTTTCTTCATATCCTCTTCGCGATAAATTGGGAAACGGATAGCCGCATTCATAAAACGCAAACCTGCATTCAGACTGTCTTTATCGAAAGTGAAGAAGTAGTTTACGCGTTCTACATCAGTGGTGCCATTCCAGATAGCACCCAACTCCTGTGTACGTTTTAAAAACGAAGCCTGGTCAGGGTAATCTTTGTTGGCTTTAAAAAACATGTGTTCGAAAAGGTGCGAAAGTCCGCTATACTCGGGGCCTTCGGTATAAGCACCGTTTTTAACAGCAATTTCGATAGTGGTTAGCGGTACTTTGTTATTCTCAATAACAGCTACCTGCAGCCCGTTGGGCAGCTTTTTCCAGAAATAGCCCTGTGGCAGCCGGGGTTGGGCCTGCACCATAACAAGGCACAATACACCCGCAGCAGATAAGCTCAGGCGTTTGATAAGGTTTTGGATCATATTTTTCACAGCATTATAAGTTAATGCCCTAAGATAATACTTCCGAATATAATTGTAACTATATTGATACCTAATATTTTCTGAAAACTAACTTTTTAGGAATATGATTCGATATTTAATATTGGTAAGGATATGAGCATCGTCATAGTATCTCATACTTACCCTTCCGTTTGTCATTTCGAATCCTTGGAGGGAGGGCATTGGTAGAGGAAAGGTGAGAAATCTTCTACAATACGCATTAGTTACAAAGCTTAATCAAGGCGCAGAAGATTTCTCCTCGCCTCTTGCGCACAATCCCACCTGGCTCGTTCGAAATGACAAATTCGATTATTAAACGATGTTGGTACACTCTTGCGCGCGTTTGCAACGCGTGCTTAACACTTCCCGGCGTTTGCAACGCCTTTATCTAAACAAAAATCCAAAATCGAACACCATCCCACTTTGCACCAAATAAAATATTTTCCCAATTACAGAGTTATATTTCTCGACGTTACTGATAGAAATACTTTACATGCGGCTGCAAAGCCAATTTTTCTATTTTTGCTTCAAATTCCAAACTTTACAAATTAGGATAAACTATGAAACTAAAACTATTACTCGCTCTGGCAGCGGTTAGCTTTGCTATGCAGGTGCGGGCTCAAACCCAGGAGTTTTCGGGCTGGGGAGCCTGGTTCCACACGCAAAAATTTTCTGAACACTGGGGCATGATGTTCGACGCGCAATTTCGTTCTTCTGATAATTGGTCGTACCTCAAAAATCCGTTGATCCGCCCGGGCGTTAGCTACTATTTTAAGAAAAACAAAATTGCCACCGTTGGCTATCTGTATACCGGCACCCACAAAGTTACCGATATCGAAAATAGCTTTCGCCGCGAACAACGCATTTGGGAGCAGTACATTTACACGCACAAAATACAGCGCACCAGTGTAATGCACCGCTTTAGGTTAGAGCAACGCTTTGTAGACAGCCAGGGCGCTAAGGAAGAATTTTTCGCCCAGCGGATGCGTTACTTTATCCGTGGTGTAATACCTACCACCAAAGTGAATGAGTTTACCCAGGGTACTTTTGTAGCCCTGCAAAACGAGGTATTTGCCAACGTACAAAACAAGGATGCCACCAACGGCAGCGTGTTCGACCAGAACCGTGCTTACGTGGCCTTCGGGTACCGTTTCAGTAAATTTTTTGATATGGAAGCCGGTTACTTAAACCAATACATTAACCAGATTGAAACACAGGCCAATACGATGAATCACGTAGCGCAGCTTGCGTTGTATACGAGATTCTAAAAAAGTCTCATCCCTGAATTGGGTGCGAGATGAAGACATTGCTGCCCTCTCCTGAAGGAGAGGGCTTTTTTGTTGATTGAGTTTTTTATTAATTATTCCAGACTGTGCAGCTTGCATCTTTTTTACTACGCTGAAATATAACAAGTGCAATAACCTCAAGTGCAAGGCCTAAACCCATTATAACTCCTTTAACAAAATCCGGCAAAAAGAAATAACGGCCGGCAACGGGCATAACAGTTGAAATTAACAAACCACTAATAAAGATGATTAAAGCGGCTTTAGGGATATTGTTTCTTTTCATATTATTTAAGTTGATTTAAAATATTTTCTAATCGTTGCCGGGTGGCATTTAGCTTTGCCACACCTTTTTTAAATTTGCGGGGGCGTACATAAAACCACATGAATGACAGATAAATAAAGAGCGCGGCATAAGTACAAACAAGCAAAACCGGATACTGGCGAACAGCCTCATAAGGGTATAACATCACACCCAGAGTGCAAAATGCCATGATAATAACCATCGTTTTTTTATAGTATTTAATCTGGTTTTGCAGTGTTTGCTCTATAAAAAGCAGGAATTCCTGGTTACTGTAGTAGTCGAGCTGATAAAAACGTTTGAGCGACCTGATGTTGGTGGCAGCAAGTAACAAACCGGAAGTTGCTATCAATCCTCCGCCTATATAAGTTATCACCATTTTAAAATCTACAATAAATAATATAGAAATTATTAGAGACGATAACAGACTGGATGCCACAATGACCAGCCATTTATTTCGCAGCTTTTCATTGCGGAACTTACTGATCAATAACACCATCTCATCTGAAGTAGGCAGACTGTCTGTCTTTGCAGTATGCCAAATGGCTTTCAAATCATCTAATCTGTCCATACGCTTTTAAATTTTTGAGCCAGCTTTTCTTTTATCCGATGGATTTTCACCCGTACATTTCCATTGCTCAAACCAACAACTTCGGCTATTTCTGCCTGTGGCAGGCCCTCCAGCTCCAATGAAATGATAATACGGTCTGTTTCTTCCAGTTCGGCAATGCAGCGGTATAAAAAGTTCAGTTTATCTTCCTGCGGTTCCTCGAATGTTTCGGCTAAATTGACTGGTAATTCTGCACCTGGCATACGTTTGGAAACCTCTAAAGCACGCAGACAATGGTTTGTTGCGATCCGGAATATCCAGGTGCTGATTTGCGATTTACCCTTAAAGCCGGGCAGCCCTTTCCATACGGATATAAAAGTTTCCTGTACTAAATCCCTGGCCTGATCAGCATCATTGGTATAGCCCAAGCACACCCTAAATATTTGCGGTGCATAGCGGTTATAAATTTCCTCAAACATTGTCATCTCGACCAGGCTGATTTAAAGAGATTTTTCATTTATGCCGGGTTAGATACGACACTTTATAAAATGTTACAGCCGATTTTTCGCTCCGGAAAATATTAAGTATGCGTTGTAAACGCGCGCAAAAGAACGAATTACTAAAATATATCATATTGAAAATCAAGTATCTTTTAAGTTAATTGATATTTTTTTGTTTTAAAAAATGTCAATCAAATTAAAAGGCCTATATTTAAAAAGTATTTTTTTACCTAAAACTTTATTACACATGAAAAAAGTATTTTCAATTCTCGGAATCTTTTGGATGATTCTTTTCGTTTCAGAAGTTAAAGCACAAAATCTTCCCGACCATGCTTTTGGTGTTTACAATGCCGGCGCACTAATTTGCAAGTCAAATAATGGACAATACACATTTTGGTATCAAGGCGATGGCAATCTTGTTTTATATAATTCTGCTCATGTGGGATTATGGAATTCCGGGACTATAGTTAGTAACCCAGGAAGCGTTACTTTCGATATAATGGGCGAAATTACTTGCCGTACATCAACAGGGCAAGTTTATTGGAAAACCAGTTATAATTGGAATGGATTACCTTGTAATCCAACAGATCCGGGTAGTGTAAACGGCCCCGATCATTCATGTTTTCAATGGGTTCTGCAAGATGATGGCAACTTTGTAGGCTATTTTAATATCCCTAATTATGCCCCTAAAAGTGTAGATACCGATACAGGAGGCAACAGGGTTAGTAATCATAATACTAAAATCAAGTAACATAGTAATATAAGATTAAAAGTGATGACTTAATAATTCATCGCTTTTAATCTTATAAACATCTTACGCCAGCCTGCAATATATCTCGTTGCAAACGTGATTTGAATATTATTAATCACTTAAACTTTATCATTTATTATCATGAAAAAAACATTGTTTGTCTTAGTCCTGACATTTACCACATTTGTGGCTCGAAATGCTTTGGCTCAAAGCAAACAAATTGTGAATGGAACAGCTTTTTATCCAAATCAAGTATGTGCTAAGTCTAATAATGGCCTTTATAGGCTAGTTTATCAAGGCGACGGCAATCTTGTTTTATATAATTCAGCTAACGTTGGACTTTGGGCATCTGGGCCATTACAAAATGGCAATCTTAGTAGTTGTGATTTTGCCTACTTCAATATAGTAATACATAGAAACGGTGGTAGCGTACTTTGGTCATACTCTCCACCTCAGCATGATGCCACCACTGCGGGTAGTTGGGTATTGCAAGATGATGGAAATTTTGTTTTTTACGCAGTTCTTAATTACGCTGGCGGATCCTATTCGGTTTCTACAGGAACACAAGGAGGTAAAAAGAGTGGAAATTTCGGCACTTTTAAATAATTCAATTTATACGAGATAGATCGAAACCATCTTACTAAGATCGCTCAAAAAAAAAATTCTATTTATATGAACAAAAGCTCAGATTTCGAAAAAAAATCTGAGCTTTTGTTTTATTTGGATATTAAAAAGACCCTCCTAACTGGCACAACTATGCAGCGCAAGCCTACGTTGTTGGATATTTTTAGCTTTGAGCAGATAGACACAGTACTATTCCGCATCTCACTGGCGCGAGCGCACCACTCATGTTCTCATAACTAATTATAATAGCTACATTTTCTGCAAATGGCAGTGGTAATAGATTACTACCAGATCATAGAAATCATCACTCACGTACGTACTTTCTTTCTACTTAAACCTAATCACCACCACCTTACCCGACACATTCTCCAACATCGGCTTAAAAATTAACTGCGCATTCTCTTGTGCCTTGCTTACAATGTTCATATCGTTGGCGTTATCCAGCAGGCGCTTTTCGGCAACTTTATAAATATCTTCTACCATATTTTTGGCATTGCCGGGGAAGATGGCGCCGGTTATATCATACACCTTTGATTTTTGGTGGTCGAGCTTTACGTAGCAGATCTCTGCTTTGGGCAATAGTACGGTTACGGTATCATGGTTGACGGTTTGGGTAATATCAGTCTTTTTAATTTTGGTGAGATCGATACAGGCAGTCACCTCTCCTACTGCCAGAAACAGTACGCGCTCATCGGGCCAAAAGGTATGGATTTCTTTCTTTTCGATCACATCTTTCATCGAATATTTCACAAGTTCGAGCTTGCCCATGCTGGTTATTTTTTGCACCATTACATCTTCATTCACTTCGGTACGCACCGTGGTAAACTGATGTTTGAGATAGAAGAACAAGAATACAAGGAAGCCAACAATTACCAGGGATACAATGAGGCTATAAGATACGCGCGAACGTGAGGTAAAGGCCATAATGTTTAAATATAGTAATTAGACAAAAAAATAGCCGATAAGTTTATCGGCTATTTTTGTATATCGTTGCACGTCATTGCGAGGAACGAAGCAATCCCCTATTTACAGAGTGGCTCTGTATAGTTCGCGATTGCTTCGTTCCTCGCAATGACGTGGTAAAAGTTTTATGCGCCGTAAGTCACACTCAGTGTAATTGGCACGTTCAGTGCTTTTGATACAATACAACCCGCTTTAGCGCCTTCGGCAACTTGTTTAAATTGATCTTCAGATACACCGTCGATAGCTGATGCTTTAAGCTCCAGGTGAATGCCTTTAATTTCTAAAGCAACCATATCCAGGTCTAAGATAGCATCGGTGGTTAAATCGCCCGGAGTGATGCCTTGCTGGGTAAGTGCTGCGCCTACTGCCATGGTGAAGCAACCTGCGTGTGCAGCTGCAATCAGTTCTTCAGGGTTGGTACCAACACCATCTTCAAAACGGGTTTTGAAAGAATATTGTGTTTTGTTTAAGGTGGTGCTTTGGGTGGTTATTTCACCTTTACCATCTTTTAATGTGCCATTCCAATGTGCATTTGCTGTACGTTTCATAGTAATTTATTTATGTGATTTTAATTTAATTTGTCGATTTGTTAATTCGGCAATTTGTCAATGCCTTGTTTCAATTTGTTAATTTGTCGATTCGGCAATTTGTCAATGTCCTGCTTTCGGACTTACGGTCTTACCGACTTCTGGCCTCCTACTTATTTATGAAATTTTGCCCGTTCGTATTGTACCGGCCATTTAACTTCTGCTTCCAGTTCAAAGGCAGCACGGAGCGGGAAGTTAGGGTCGCGTAGTTCTTCGCGGGCTAAGAAAACCAGATCAGCCTGGCCGCTGCTGATGATCTCGTCAGCTTGTTTGCTTTCTACAATGAGGCCTACCGCTCCGGTTAATATCTCTGCTTCCCGTTTTACCTTTTCGGCAAACTCAACCTGGTAACCCAGTTTAAGGGGTATTTGTTGCAATGGAGAGTTACCACCAGAAGAGCAGTCGATCAAATCCACACCTTTTGTTTTGAGGATCTTAGCCAAAGCTACAGAATCATCCACAGTCCAGCCGCCGTCAACCCATTCTGTGGCCGAGATCCGAACGAAAAACAGTTTTTCTGCCGGCCAAACTTCGTGCACTGCATCTACAAGCTCTAACAACAATCGGATGCGGTTATCAAATGAGCCACCATATTCATCAGTACGTTTATTGCTGAGGGGTGATAAGAATTGGTTGATCAAGTACCCATGCGCACCATGCAATTCAATTAAATCGAAACCTGCTTTATCTGCACGGATGGCTGCGGCTTTAAAATCGGCTACTACTTTTTCGATGCCAGCTTTATCCAAAGCTGCGGGAGCTTCTTCACCATCAGTAAAAGGCAATGCACTTGCCGATACAGATACCCAACCATTTTCATGACCTGATGCAATCTGCGCACCACCCAGCCATGGCTTCTCATGACTGGCTTTGCGACCGGCATGTGCCAGCTGTGTGCCAATGTAAGCGCCCTGCTCGTGTACAAAATCGGTGATCTCTTTTAACTTTTCGATATGCTCATCTTTCCAGATGCCCAGGTCGGCGTAGGTGATACGGGCTTCGGGCGATACGGCGTTGGCTTCGGTAATTAATAATGCTGCGCCGCCTACTGCCCTTGCACCTAAATGCACCAGGTGCCAGTTGTTGGCAAAACCGTCTACGCTCGAATATTCGCACATAGGTGATACCACGATCCGGTTTTTAAGTTCTATATTTTTTATTGTAATTGGAGAGAATAAGTTTGCCATAGTGCCATCAAATGTAAAGGAATGAAAGTCTTTTTCATACCTCACATTTGTAATAATTAAATGAAATTAATGTGAACTTTCTGAGCAGAAAAATGCCGTTTTAAGCAAATTGAATTTAACAGAAAAGGCAGGCAAAATTTGCCTGCCTTTCAATTTCTTATTACTTATTTAAGGTATTCGCCGTCGTTCTTTGGGTAACCTTCTTCATCAAGGTCGTCGCGGTCATCTTCGGGTGTGCGGGCCAGCTCTTCATCAAGCGGGCTTAGCTCGGCAATCTTGCCATCGTCAATATGCATACCTAACGAATCAACATCAGTTTCTATCGAGCGGTTCCTGTCGTACTCGCCGCGGGTATCATACGGGTTAGATTCATCATAGTCCGAATTGGCATCGCTGCCACCCGGAGCTGCAGTATCAAACAACGCAGGTGGGTCGTAGTCCGGGTCGTCACCATCAACTTCTATTTCGTAACTATCGGTTTCGGGATCATATTTCAAATCCTGTGCTGCCGATTCTTCGCCAAGATCATCTTTTAATGTTTTATCTCTGTCCAGGTTTTCATCGTTAAACTCTGGGTCGAATTGGGTTTTGCTCATGATAGTAATTTTTAAAATTTAACTTAAACCTGTGGATATAAAACGCAATGGGTTGATGTTTGTGTTAGCAAGTTACGAAAAAAGAGAAGCAAGAAACAAGAGCCAGGAATCAAGACTGTTTTGCGTTAGGGATAGTAGCGGATACCGTCCGCCTATCGGCGGATAATGCCTGTGCAGTATGAGCGGATAGCCCGGCCCGCCGATAGCGGGAACGTCCTTTTTACAGAGAAACAAGAATCGAGAGACAAGATAAGCTCCGATCGCGAACCGTACAGAGCGCCTCTGTATAGTTAGCGATTGCTTCGTACCTCGCAATGACGAGCTGTTTTACATTCTCTCCTTCTATCATTCACTCCCTCACTCATTCAAAACTGATTCCGCTATGTATAAATGTATTTACAAAGTCATACATTTCGGTTTTAATTAATATTGATAAACTCAATTTTATATATTTGACACCACTAACCGAAAAAGTTATCAAAAATGTCAAAAATTAAAGTAGAAAATCCGGTTGTTGAACTGGACGGCGATGAAATGACCCGCATTATATGGAAGTTTATTAAAGATAAACTGATCCTGCCTTATCTTGACCTGGATATTAAATACTATGATCTGGGCATTGAGTACCGTGACGAAACTAACGATCAGGTAACTATCGACGCAGCTAACGCTATTAAACAATACGGTGTTGGTATTAAATGTGCTACCATTACACCGGATGAAGCCCGTGTAGAAGAGTTTGGTTTGAAACAAATGTGGAAATCGCCAAACGGAACTATCCGTAACATTCTGGATGGTACCGTATTCCGCGAGCCGATTGTAATGAACAACGTACCTCGTTTAGTGCCTAACTGGACTGCCCCTATCTGCATTGGCCGTCACGCTTTTGGCGATCAGTACCGCGCTACTGACTTTGTAACCAAAGGAAAAGGTAAACTAACTATTAAATTTACACCAGAGGATGGCGGCGAAGAGCAATCATTCGAGGTATTTAACTTTAAAGGTGATGGCGTTGCTTTGGCAATGTACAATACTGACGAGTCTATCAAGGGTTTCGCTCATGCTTGCTTTAACCAGGCATTAATGAAAGGCTGGCCTTTATACTTATCAACCAAAAACACCATCCTTAAAAAATATGATGGCCGTTTCAAAGATATCTTCGAAGAGATCTACCAAAACGATTACAAACAAAAATTCGCTGATGCTGGTATCACTTACGAGCACCGTTTGATCGATGACATGGTTGCATCGGCCCTTAAATGGAATGGTAACTTTGTTTGGGCTTGTAAAAACTATGATGGCGACGTACAGTCTGACACCGTAGCTCAAGGTTTTGGTTCATTAGGTTTAATGACATCTACCCTGGTTACCCCAGATGGTACTGTTATGGAAGCTGAAGCTGCACATGGTACAGTTACCCGCCACTACCGCGAGTATCAGGCCGGCCGCCAAACTTCTACCAACCCAATTGCATCTATTTTTGCATGGACCCGTGGTTTAGAGTTCCGTGGTATCCTGGATAACAATCAAGAATTGATCGACTTCTGTAAAGCATTAGAGGAAGTTTGTATCGAGACTGTAGAAAGTGGTAAAATGACCAAAGATTTGGCTATCACCATTAAACCTAAAGTTGAACACGGTACCGATTATCTGTACACCGAAGAGTTTTTAGAAGCTATTAACGAAAACTTAAAAGCTAAATTAGCTAAGTAATCAATTCGCAAAATACTTTATAAAAAATGCCCTGCCTTGTGCGGGGCTTTTTTTTGATCTGCTGTATCATTATACAAACTTGTGTCGTAATAATAGTTGAATGAATAAACTATTTCGGCCTGCTACCTTATTTATAATCATATTGATATGCTTATTTATTGCCTGTATGAAAGCAGGCGACAAAATGGTTAATAACAAGTGCGATATAGTAAGCATACAACAACAGAACAGCAGCCGTATTACTATAACCAATGGTGTTTGGGGTACGGTGTCATTACTGCAAGGCAATTGTATGCCTACAACTGATAAAAATTCAACTTGTTCGCAATGCCCTGTAGAACGCGAGGTAAGGATATATAACTATACAACCATACAAGATATTGTACCCGCCGATGATAACCCCGCTTTAGCCAAAAGTTTTAAAACCCAATTAATTAAGACCGTAATGGCAGACGAGCGCGGTTTTTATCAGGCTGATTTACCGGAAGGAAAATATACCATAGTTGTTGTTGAAGATGGGAAACTTTATGCACCCACATTTGACGGAAATGGAGGATTATCCAGCGTAGCTGTAAAGCCCGGTAGGGTTAATTTTAACTTAGTGCTTAACCACGCATTAGACTAGTTAAACTAAATTTTAATATTTATAAAGCCTGCTTAACATTAAGCAGGCTTTATTGTTATTATATATATTTGCTCAACGTAATTCACGTCAGTGCGAGGCACGAAGCAATCGCGAACTTTACAGAGCAATTCTGCTTATCGGGGATTGCTTCGTACCTCGCAATGACGTGTTGGACTAATCATTTTTTTTAAAAACATTTTACCATGTCATCATTATATCCATTAAAATTTAAGACCATTTACAAAGACAAAATCTGGGGCGGGCACAAAATTGAAACTTACCTGCACAAAGATTTTGGCGACCTGCCTAACTGCGGCGAAACCTGGGAAATATCGGGCGTTAAAAGCGATGTTTCCGTTGTTGACGGCGGCGCACTGGACGGCCAATCATTAGCCGACCTATTAGAGCAGTACAAAGACGAACTTGTAGGTAAAAAAGTATATGATCATTTCGGCAATATCTTCCCTTTACTGGTTAAGTTTATCGATGCCAATGATGACCTTTCTATCCAGGTACACCCTAATGATGAACTGGCAAAAAAACGCCACAACTCGTTCGGTAAAACTGAAATGTGGTATGTGATTGAAGCCGATCCGGGTTCGTCATTAATTACCGGTTTTAACCAGGAAGTTAACGAGCAGATCTATTTAGATAAACTGAACAGCGGCCATATCATGGATATTCTGAACCGTGAGCAGGTTACAGCAGGCGATGTTTTCTTTTTACCGGCAGGCCGTGTGCATACCATTGGTAAAGGTTTACTGATTGCAGAAATTCAGCAAACATCAGACATTACCTATCGTATCTATGATTTCGATCGTGTGGATGCTAATGGCAACAAACGCGAACTGCATACCGAAGAGGCTTTAGCAGCTATAGACTATAAATTTTACGACGAGTACAAAACCAAGTACCACGCAGAGAAAAATCAGGATGTACATTTGGTAACCTGCCCTTACTTTACCACCAATGTAATGGACTTTACCGAAAGCACTGCCAAAGATTACAGCAACCTGGATTCGTTCGTGATCCACGTGTGTGTTGAAGGCGCTTACGAGTTAACTTATGCAAATCAAAGCTACCATGTAAAAATGGGAGATTGCATTTTGCTGCCAAAAACCATTGATAAGGTTGAGTTAATTACCGAGAATGGGTTTAAGATTTTGGAGAGTTATATAGAATAACAAAACGGGTGTCATACTGAGCTACGTCGAAGTATGGTGCTGAGGGCCGACGCTTATGCTTCGAGTGCCTCAGCATGACAACGCTCACATTTTCTCTACCCCATACGTCATGCTGAACTTGTTTCAGCACCCCACAGGACAGGTGTACAACCTGCATAGTTCGCTTAGCAAGTGAGGTGCCGAAACAAGTTCGGCATGACGTTTTTATATAATATCACTGATACTTCCAATTCCTCGATTTCCCCTCACTAATCCATTCAACAGCCTGATTCATCCGTTTTAAACGGGTTGCTTCTGTTTTGGCGTCTGCAAACCACTCAAGATATTCCTTTCGTTTCGAATAGCTGAAGGCATCGAAAATATCTTTAGCTGTTGCATTGGTATCCAGCAAATCTTCAAAATCTTCGGGGACAGATAATGCTGTTTTAACTGCCGCTGCTTTAGGCGCTTTAGATGGTTTAATACCAGCTTTATTGTTTTCAACAGCATGGCGCATATACCACAATAATATTTCATCGGCAGGCAGATCGGTAAGGGTGCTTAGTTGGGTTAGCGGGCCACTATCGTCGCCGTGCCCTCTCAACAAACCTTCGGGATCTGGCAATAAGCCGCTATGCCAGAAACCAAAGCGGCAATGTTTTTTAAAAGCAGCCATATAACATACCGGGCTTTTGAGATCGAAATGCACATGGCCCCATTTCATGGTTTCTTTAATTTCGGGTTCGGCCTCATGAATTAGCTTGCGGATGTGCTGTAGTATCGGTTTTGCAAAATCTGCCGCCTTATCAATATAAGCATCAACCCGTGGATCTGTAGTTCCCATAATTTGTTGTTTTAACCGGTTAGTTTATAATCAAACTCAAGTTAGCAAAAACCTTATAAATTCAAAAACCCGCGATACGCGGGCTTTTACATTCTGCGATGATGTAGAAGAGGGCTCTTCTAATGGGTTTCTGATAAGGTTTAGGCTATTAAACAAATATGATATAAAGAGACACAAAATGAACAAAATGCGCAATCCGTATAATCACTCAATCTACTGGGTGAAAACACCCTATTTTAATCTAAATAGCTATAAAAAAGCCGGGGCTTGCGCCCCGGCTCCTGCCCTTTTCAGGGCGCTATCAATCACAAATTTCCTCTCAGTTCTTGCTCGCGTTCAATCGCTTCGAACAAAGCCTTAAAGTTACCGGCGCCAAATGAGCGGGCGCCTTTTCGCTGTATAATTTCAAAAAATACGGTTGGCCTGTCTTCTACCGGTTTGGTAAAAATCTGAAGCAGGTATCCTTCGTCGTCCCGGTCTACGAGGATACCCAATTTTTTCAGCGGCTCCAGATCTTCGTCAATATGGCCTACCCTATCCAGCAGGTCATCATAATAAGTAGTAGGTACGGTTAAAAATTCAACCCCACGGTTCTTTAACGCGGTTACCGTTTCCACAATATTGTGTGTAGCAAGCGCCATGTGCTGCACACCTTCGCCCTCGTAAAACTCCAGGTATTCTTCAATCTGAGATTTTCGTTTACCTTCAGCAGGCTCATTGATTGGAAATTTTACATAACCATTTCCATTGCTCATTACCTTGCTCATCAGGGCCGAGTACTCGGTCGAAATCATCTTATCGTCAAACGTCAGGATGTTACGGAAACCCATAGTGTCTTCATAAAAATTAACCCAGTCGTTCATTTTATGCCAGCCTACATTGCCAACGCAATGATCTACATACAATAAACCGGTAGGCTCCGGGTTGTAGTCCGATTTCCATTCCTTATAACCCGGTAAAAATGCCCCATGATAATTTTTACGTTCGATGAACAGGTGCACTGTTTCGCCATACAAAGCAATACCGCTGGTACGTACTTCGCCATGCTCGTCGGTTAATGTTTGAGGCTGTTGGCAAGCTACCGCACCACGCTTGGTGGTTTGCTCAAAGGCATCGTAAGCATCATCAACCCAAAGGGCTAAAGTTTTTACACCATCGCCATGCTTCTTGATATGTTCCGAGATCGGGTGATCCGAATGCAGCGGTGTGGTGAGCATAATTCTGATCTTATCCTGCTGCAAAACGTACGAAACCCGGTCACGCACCCCAGTCTCCGGCCCCGCATACGCCAGGCTCTGAAACCCGAAGGCCGTTTTATAAAAATGAGCCGCCTGTTTGGCATTACCCACATAAAATTCGATGTAATCCGTACCGTTCAACGGCAGGAAATCTTGTGTTTTTGCTGGTTGTTCTATTGTTAGTGTTTCCATAACCTCTCCCTAACCCCTCTCCGGGGGAGAGGGGCTTTTGATTTGATGTGTGTATATTGTTTAATATCTTTTACTCCTGATCAAAAATTCTGATCATTCTTTAATTCTGTAAATTCTGGTTCAGACCTTTACTCCGCCCAACTCTTATAATAATTCGGGTCCTCAATCTTAATCGCATCCTCCGTAAGCATCAGCGGGTGGAACGGATCAATCATCACCGCCAATTCCTCTGTACTCTCCTTCCCTATCGATTTCTCTACCGAACCCGGGTGCGGGCCATGCGGAATACCTCCAGGATGCAGGGTAATTTGGCCTTTTACTACATTTTTTCGGCTCATAAAATCGCCATCTACATAGTAAAGCAACTCGTCGCTATCCACATTACTGTGGTTGTAGGGTGCAGGTATTGATTGTGGGTGATAATCGAACTTACGCGGCACAAATGAGCAGATCACGAAATTGTTGCCCTCGAAAGTCTGGTGTACCGGTGGCGGTTGATGCAACCGGCCGGTTATTGGTTCAAAATCATGAATAGAGAACGCCCAGGGATAATGCAAGCCATCCCAACCAATGAAATCGAAAGGATGGGTGCCGTAGATGTATGGATAGATAAGCCCCTGCTTTTTGATGAGCACTTTAAAGTCGCCTTTCTCATCGTGTGTTTCCAGGTTTTGCGGGCGTTTAATATCACGCTCGCAATAAGGCGAATGCTCCATCAACTGACCGAAAGCGTTACGATAGCGTTTCGGTGTGCGGATGGGGCTAAAGCTTTCTACAATAAACAGGCGGTTATCGGTATCGTTAAAATGCAGCTGGTAAATAGTTCCGCGCGGAATAACCAGATAATCTCCGTACCCGAACTTGATATTGCCGAAACCGGTTTTTAATGTACCAGATCCTTTGTGGACAAACACCACTTCATCGGCCTGGCTATTTTTGTAGAAATAGTCCGTCATGCTTTGGCGTGGTGCCGCGAGGGATATATGCAAATCGCTGTTCACCAGTACAGGTTTACGGCTTTTCAAGTAATCGTCTTCGGGCTCAATATTGAAGCCGATTAAACTGGTATGTTTCAGATGTTTTTCACGCGCAATTTTAGGTTCAACACTGTAAGGCTCGCCCAACTCTTTAACAATAGTGGGTGGATAGCAGTGATATACCAGCGAATACATGCTCGAGAAACCTTCGGTCGAAACCAGTTCTTCGGCATACAGCGAACCATCCGGCTTACGGAAAATGGTATGACGCTTATGAGGGATCTCTCCCAGCGTATGGTAAAAAGGCATAATGATTACTAATTGGTTAATAGTAAAACGTTACAGCAAGTAAATGGTTGTATGTAAACAGATTGCAGCCTGATACCACGATGGTATGGCCTGCAAAAAACGGTTAAAGGGTAACCGAGTATTGAGCGAACACTATTTTCGACAGCATAGCGTAACGGATGGCAGCAACAATTCGCATCGAGATCAGCCTTTGTACGCGGTATGTCTGTTTAAACAGGTTCATGGGTGTTTTTGGTAGGGCTAAGTTAGCGCATAAAAATTAATATGCAAGCATAATATTAACGCAGCAAAATTTGTTTTAGTTTTGATTAACCACCAATATTATCAACCTTATGAAGTTAGTATCGTACAAAACCGAAGACCGGGAGCATTTGGGTATTTTTGTTAACGGACATATTTACAACCTCCACTCCTGCGATAAGCTGATCCCCGATAATATGAATGCCTTTTTAGCGGAAGGCGACGAACTGATGGAACATGCCCAGCGTGTACATCAGGCCATTAGCAGCGGCAAGCTTGAGGCTCGCGAAGAACTTTTCTTTGAGTTGATAGCTCCCGTTCCGCACCCAACTTCGTGCCGCGATGCTTACGCTTTCAGGCAACACGTAGAAACCTCGCGTCGTAACCGTAAGGTGCCAATGATACCTGAATTTGACCAATACCCTGTATTTTACTTTACCAACCATAATGCCATACAAGGCCCGGGCGAAATTGCCTGCATGCCCGATCATTTCGATAAGCTTGATTTTGAACTGGAAGTAGCCATCGTAATCAACAAAAAAGGCTGCAACATTAAAGCCTTTGAGGCCGACACGTATATAGCGGGTTACATGATTATGAACGATATGAGCGCCCGCACCCTGCAGATGGAAGAAATGCTGCTCAACCTCGGCCCCGCTAAAGGCAAGGATTTCTCTACCGTAATTGGCCCCTGGTTGGTTACCCCCGATGAATTGGAACCTTATAAAACAGCTACTAAACGCGGCCACACCGGCACCACTTACAACCTGCAAATGAATTGCCGTGTAAATGGCAAACAAGTATCCGCAGGCAACCTCGCAGATATGGACTGGACCTTTGCCGAGATCATAGAACGCTGCTCGTACGGCTGCGATTTATTGCCCGGCGATGTAATAGGTTCTGGCACAGTAGGCACAGGCTGTTTTTTAGAATTAAACGGCACGGGTTTATTAAACGATCCTAACTATCCCGTACAATGGCTGCAACCTGGTGATTTAATTGAGATGGATGTTACTGGTTTGGGAATGCTGGGCAATGTGATTACGAAGGTGGATAGTGATTGGAGTATTTTGGGGTTGAAGAAGTAACCGCCAAACGTCATCCCGTCCCGACTACTGTTGGGATCGGGGTCCCACAGGACAGGTAGACTTTTGATAAGTTGCCGACCTACATATCCGCTTAGCATGTGGGGTGCTGAAACAAGTTCAGCATGACGGGTTTATACTTTTAAAATTTGTCATTGCGAGCGATAGCGTGGCAATCTCGTCGCATACATATTCGATCTGTATAGCTACGAGATTATTAATGATGTGTTTGTTCTCATCGGTATTAATGAGCTCCCTTCGGTCGGTTGTCTTCGTACCTCGCAATGACAAGTTTTTTAGTTTCTATATTAAGGAAGCATAGTTCAATAAAACAACCAGCCTCTATCATTAGTATATCTATCATGATCGTTAACTACACCCAACAAGGCTGGGAAATTATTACCCAAAGAGCACACGGCTTGCTGGCAGCCCAGTTGGCTATGCACTGGCAAATAAAAACCAGACCGCAGCGCTGGACCGAAACCTTAATTGCTATAGCCGGCCATGATGATGCCCAAACCGAGCTGGAAGAAAACGACCTCCTCACCCCGCAAGGCGGACCGGTTAACTTCGCCATGAAATTATTTGAGCCGGAGCGTTGCCAGCGGCTATTGGATTTTTCTTTATCAAGGAGTAGGTATACCGCGCTTCTCGCTTCTATGCACATGTGCTTTTTGTATAAAAAAGAGATTGATACTAACCCACTGGTGAAACACTTTTTGAAAAATCATCATCAGCAACAAACCAAATGGTGCAAGGAACTAAAAATTACCAAAGCAGAAGCCGACCGTATTTATGGTTTGATGGAATGGTGCGATGCATTCTCACTTTTACTTTGCCAGCATGAAGTTCAGCCGGAGCATAGGGTTATAGAAATAAGTCGTGGATTTGACGATAAACAGTATACGTTGAACCGATCCGCCGATGGTTCACTCCATGTTTCGCCCTGGCCTTTTGAGGATAGGAGCTTTGAAGTGCATGTAGAAACGAGAGTTATTACGCAATTGCAGTTTAAGAGCGTTGAGGAGTTTAAGAAAGCGTTTTTGGAGGCGAAGGTTGTGGAGAAGAAGTGGGTTTTGTCTTGAACCAGAATTTACTGAATTAGAGAATTAACAGAATGTTAGGCTCTTTGCCGTCATCCCGAACTTGTTTCGGGATCCCACAGGACAGGTATACGTTTGCGAGGTAGTCGACATGCATATCCGCTTAGCATGTGGGGTGCTGAAACAAGTTCAGCATGACGGGTTTATAAAACCTACCAAGGCCTGTCATGTTGAGGCACTCGAAACATGGCGGGTAGGCCCTCTACCATACTTCGACGGAGCTCAGTATGACGCCCGTTTTAGCTACTTCTATTCCCCCTTTAGGGAGTTAGGGGCTTTATATCCCCAGTACCTGCTTCAACTTCACATAGCCCGATTTACTAACCGGGATTTTAGCGCCCGATTTAAGGATGGCTATATGCGAATCTTTCTCGTAAGGATCTATGCGGGTAATCTGGTCTATAGCTACAATATATGAGCGGTGTACGCGCACAAACTGGCGAACATCGAGCACCTTCTCGAAGAAACTCATGGTTTTGTTTTTCAGGAATGAGCCTTCGGCAGTGTGCACACTTACGTAGTCATCATCGGCTTCGAGATAGAGTACATCGTGTACCGGGATAATTTTAACTTTGGTACCGGTCTTCACCACAATACGATCGTGCTGCACAGGCGACTGGGTTGCAACTTCTTCCAACAAACTCTCTGTTTGTTTTTGCTGTTGAACCGGTGTACCGCTTTGTGCCAAATATTTCTCAACTGCTTTATGGAAACGTTCTTTACTGAAAGGTTTCAATAAATAATCTATCGCGTGGGCCTCAAAGGCTTTAATGGCAAACTCATCAAAAGCGGTGGTAAAAATTACAGCGGGTGGCTGCTCTAACAATTCGAGCATTTCAAAACCATTGATCTTGGGCATTTGCACATCCAGAAAAATCAGGTCGGGCTGAGATTGCATAATGGCTTTCATGCCTTCAAAGCCGTCGCCACATTCCTGCAGCACCTCTATCTGGTCTTTATAATCCTGCAAATATTCCAGAACCACCATGCGTGCCAGTGGTTCATCATCAATGAGTAATGCTCGTTTCATTTAGGGCTGAGGTATTTTTATAATAGTTGTAAATATATTATCATTTACATAGGTTTCAACCAAATCATTGCGGGTATATATTAAATATAAACGGCGCTGCATTCCGCTAAGGCCAAAGCCTGTGCCCTGGCGTGGTTTAGCAGTCTGTGGGTCATAAGGATTTTGTACGATGATTACCAGGTAACCCTCATCAACTTCACCCCTTAAACTTACTATTACTTCGCCGGTGGTATCGTATAAACCAAACTTAATGGCGTTTTCTACCACGGGTTGTAAGAGCAAAGGCGGCATTAAAGCACTACGGCATTGGTCATCACAACTAATCTCGGTTTGTAAACGGTGCCCAAAACGTACTTTCTCAATATCGAGATATAATTGCAGGTGCGCCAGTTCTTCGTTCAAAGTAACCTGCTGTTGATCGTCTTTTTTCAATGTCCCTCTTAAAAAATCCGATAACTGGTGGATCATTTTTCTCGCCTCTTCGGGTTTAAAACCTATCAGTGCATTGATAGAGTTTAAACTATTGAATAAAAAGTGTGGTTGTAATTGTTGGCGCAGGGTATAAAGCTCGGCCTCTTTTGCAAGTTTTTCGGCTTCGGCTTTGCGTTTTTCGTTTTCTTTATTGTCTTGCTGGGCGTACCATACCAAACTGATCATGGCCATCCAGCCTATGGCCATAAAATTGGTAAAGTAGCGTATAACAAGCGATTTGATGACGAATACAAAATACTCGCCATCTTTTATCATGGCTGGTAAGGCAAAGCGTGAAATGGCTAAACAAATACCGGCCAGTAATGCACACCAGATGAGTAAGTTTAAATAACTGCTTTTTGAGGGCTGATAGAAACGCAGCGTATTATCAATTAACCAGCAGGCACCAGCCAGGGCAACTGTACTAACACAGCTATCGGTAATAGCAATATACCAATCAAAGCCGTAGCTATGTATCAAATACAGCTGCAATGCAGTCCATATAGCGCCACAGGCTACAAAGCCCCAGCGAAGGTTTACAAAGGTTGATACAGGTGCGCTCAAAACGGTTTGGTTTAATATTCAGTTTCTACCAGGGAAATTATCCCTGGTATAGATGGTTGGCAATTTTTGCCTTGCGTATGTTAGGGTTTCGGCATTAAATCAGGCGCGGTTATTAAGCCGCGCCTGATGGGATTGTTTTAGTGTGATTGTGATTAGTAGCTTTTAATCTCAACCCCAGCGAATATTGATGTGCCTTTCAGGATCAATATTTTATCGGGGCTAAGCGGGATACCACCCGGGCGGCGTTTATCATCAATACCGGCAAATACTGCAGCCATGTCTGATGTTACCTGCCAGTGCGGTGGCACAATAATTTTGATACCGCCAAACAACTGGGTTACGTCTATATAAACCCGTCCATTAATATCGGCCTGGGTAAAGTTCAGTTCAGTTCCGCCGAAGATGTTTACTACCTCGCCACCTTTAAAATCTTTAGATAGGATTGATTTGTGCACGCTGCCAAATACCGATGTGGTATCTAAATGATCGTCACCAGCGGCAAACTTTGAACCATAATTAAAATTAGATTGTGGTTGTGGTTCTCCTTCAATCGGGTTACCGTTTTCATCTAAGTTTACTTTAGCATCCCACTCAGGTGCAGCGTATTTATAATTATAGTTGTAATCATAAGTGTTGGCTGCATCGCCCTGATGGCCCCATTTACGTGCGAAACTTTTTTTGAATTTATCTTTACCGAGGATAACCCAAAGGCCGAGCGTAATCAATATCAGCGGCCAGATAAAATGTGAAAGATCGAAACCGGGGAAGATATCATCGGCCAAAAACAGTGTACCGATTACAATCATGATAATTGAACCTGTATTTCTGAAGTTGTGTTTAGCACCGCTGTATACACCTACGATGATAAGGATTACCGGCCATCTGAATAACCACCATGGTGCAACTAAAAAGTTTAACTGTTGAAAAAGCAATATTGCTCCAAAAATCAACAGTACAAGTCCGGCGATGGCTTTTCCGTTGCCGGGCTTTTTAGGATATATTGTGTCGTTGTTCATTGTTCTGAATTAAAATCTGATTCAAAACTATAATAACAAAGCAGATATGCCAATTAATAACTGGCTGTTAGTAAAAAAAACTCGGTAAACGGGTATTATGGAGCGGTGAAAGTTGGTGAGTTAGTTATTGGTTATTGAGTTATTAGGTTAATGGGAATTAGTTATCGGTTATTGGGTCATTAATATATAAGCAGAAAAAGTTATTAAGTGCCTTGCCCAGGCACCTAATAACTCAATAACCAATAACTTAATAACTAAACTACAAGAACATCCCACCCGATGCCTCAATCCTTTGTGCAGTGATCCAGCGGGCGTCATCTGAACACAAGAAAGCTACCACGCCGCCAATATCATCCGGCTGACCGATACGGCCCAGTGCGGTTTGTGACGACAGGAATTCTACCACACCAGGATGCTCGCGGGCGGCAGCGGTAAAATCGGTTTCGATAATGCCGGGAGCCACCAGGTTAACGGCAATACCACGACTGCCTAACTCTTTAGCCAGATATTTGGTTAATACTTCGATAGCGCCTTTCATTGATGCGTAAGCCGAATATCCCGGCGTAGCAAAACGGGTTAAGCCGGTTGATGTGTTAATGATGCGGCCTCCATCGGCAATTACCGGCAGCAGAATTTGGGTTAAAAAGAAAACGCCTTTAAAGTGAATATTGAACAGGTTGTCGAAATCCTCTTCAGTAGCTTCGGCAAATGGTGCACGGGCATCAATGCCGGCATTATTGATCAGGAAGTTGAACTTATCGGTATTCCAAACCTTTTGCAGGGTTGCTATTAGTTCGGTTTTAAAAGCTGCGAAAGTTTTAACATCGCCGGTGTTAAGTTGTATAGCGGCGGCTTTGCGGCCTAAAGCCTCAATTTCGGCCACTACTTTGTCGGCCTCGTCTTTGCGGCTGTTGTAGGTGATAATTACATCGTTACCCTTTTTAGCCAGGGTAATGGCTTCGTTTTTACCTAGTCCACGGCTGCTGCCGGTTACCAGGGCTATTTTGTTTGTTGCTTCCATTTGATCTCTTTGATTGTTTAATTGAACAATACAAAGTTCCAAATAGTTGGTGCAGAAATTATGGTGACTGTTTCAGATTAAATGGTGACTGTTTCAGTTTTTTGATGCGCCTGGCGATACTTATTTGGTGTCATCCCCTCAAAATGCTTGAAGAACTTGGTGAAGTTGGAAGGGTCGTAGGTGAGATTGCGGGCAATTTCGGCAATGGGCATGTTGGTATTCACCAGCTGATCTCGTACAATATCCAGTATTCGATGTTCGATAAAATAACAGGGCGCTTTACCAGTAGTGAGTTTTATAGTATTACTTAAATGCGTGGGATGGATATGCAGCAATTCTGCAAAATCCCTGATCTCGTACATATCAACTGCAGCACCGCTCAAAATATCGTCGAGATGCTTATCAATCGCCTTCAGGTAATCGGCAGTAATTTCGTGTTGGCGGGCGAAGATCTTTTTCGGGATTTTGGCTGCAAGGGTTTCCATATAACGAAGTTAGTGAATTGTTGATGGAGTTGATTATGTGAAATAGTTAGCATCTGTTATATTCGGGTCATGAATACCTCTACAACCTTATTATATACCGAAAAAGAATATAATGTTAGTAGAGGTTCCAAAATATTGGCTTATGTATTCTCTGTTGGTTTGGGCGTTGGAGCTATTGCATGCTTTTATCTTGCATCTCAAAAGCATACAGACAGCTGGTATATCTGGTTGGGGGTTGGATTGTTAATTCTTGCTGTATCGCTATATATAGATTGCGCCAGGTCAAAAATTATCATATCTAACGAAAAAATCATCGTTACAGGCTTTTTTAAAACTAAAGAACTTCTGATAAAAGATATAGCAGGCTATAAAACAGATAAAAATCAGATCTTCATAAAACCAGCAGCAAAAGGTTTGCCTACACTCGCTGTTTCAGGGGTTACTCATTATAAAGACTACGAATTATTGCTTATGTGGATACATACCCACTTTAAGGATCTGGATAAGCAGGAATATAATAATCAAGTTGCTAAGATTCTTAACAGCCCTGATTTAGGAACTTCTACAAAGGATAGAAAAGCAAAATTAACACAAGCCCGAAAAACATGCAAATTGCTTAATATAGCTGGAGCGGTGTTACTTATAGCTCTGCTAATTTGCCCCATTTATCCAATTCTATACAAGCTTACTATACCAATTGCTATTGGGTTTCCCTTGCTCTGTATTATAATCTTATATGTTAACATCGATATTATTACGCTAAAGGATGATGATAAAACCAACGCCTATCCTACTTTAGACACCGCCTTCTATACATCCGGTGGAGGCCTTTTGATAAGATCATTATTTGATTTTAAGCTTATGAGCTATGTGGATTGTTTGTTGCCGGTGACTGGGTTTGTAGTTATTTTAAGCTTGATATTTTTCTTAATCTGCAAATCAAAAAACACATTCCGCTTTGGCGCTATTGCTATATTTTTTGTTTTAATATATAGCTATGGTAGTTGCATTGAAATCAACTGTAATTTTGATAATAATTCCCTTCAAATACTGTATGCAAAGGTTATGGATAAACGAACGTTTTCAGGCAAAAGTACGGAGTATGATTTGTACCTATCGCAATGGGGCTCCCAAACCGGCATTCAAGAAACAAGGGTATCTCACGCTTTATATGACAGAGTTGCCAAAGGCCAGCGGATAAACGTATATGTTAAACCCGGCCTTTTACGCATACCGTGGTTCTTTGTATCAGACTATTAAACTTTTATCCCCATTCTCCGCATACTTTTTAATTACAGCATTTCGATCGATCAGTAATTTTTTGAGATAAGCAGTCAGAATTAGTTTATCAGCAATAAACCCTAATACCCCAAACGGAGATTGAAAACAGAATACATCCGTCATCAATGTACCGCAACTCTGGGCTTCGAAAGTATGCGTGTGTTTGATTGATTTGAACGGCCCTTTCAGCATCTCATCTATAAAAGATTCGTTAGGTATAAGACTGGTGATTTCAGAAGTCATCTTAAACCAGATACCAAAGTGGCGGGCTCGCCAGGTTACATATTCGCCAAGTTTAATGAGGCCGATGGTAGTGCCTTCAATGGCTTCTTCGTTGGTATGGGCAGTGGAAATTTTATGCAGATCGATACTCAGGGAAAGATCAAAACAAACCTTTGCGGGTGCTGAAATAAAGGTTTGTAGGATGATCTCGGGCATGGTGGGTTCTATAAAAAAGAGCGTCATTGCGAGCGATAGCGTGGCAATCCCCAACATACAGAGCGGCTCTGTATAGTTCGCGATTGCTTCGTTCCTCGCAATGACGTGTATTTTTGATGGAGCCCGTCTTGTTTCTTGGCTCTTATTTCTTGATTCTATAGATGGACTCTCTTACAAAGCCGGTTCCTGCTGGCTCAAGCAATGGAAACTACCTAATCCCCAGATAATATCTGTAGAATCGATACCTACCACCTTACGGTCAGGAAAACAATTTTGCAGAATCTCTAATGCCAGCGCATCTTTATCGCAACGGTAAGTTGGTACCACTACGGCGCTATTGGCAATATAGAAGTTGGCGTAAGATGCCGGTAAACGCTGATCGTCATAGATCACCGCATCGGGCATCGGCAGCTCAACTATGTTTAATGGTCTGCCATCCAGCAAACGCATGGTTTTTAAAGTTTCCAGGTTTTCCTGCAGGATGTGATAGTTCTCATCTTCCGGCTTATCTTCTACTACGGTAACTACGGTATCCTCGTTAATAAAGCGGGTAATATCATCTATGTGGCCGTCGGTATCATCACCTATAATACCATCGCCCAGCCAAAGCACCTGTTTAACACCGTAGTAATTTTGCAGATATTCTTCAATCTGTTCTTTGGTTAAATGCGGGTTGCGGTTCTCATTCAGCAAACAGGCGGTAGTAGTTAACACCGTACCGGCACCGTTAAAATCAACCGAACCACCTTCCATCACAATACCGGGGTGGTAAACAGGCAAGCCAAACTGGTAAGCAATACGTGTTGGGATCACATCATCCAGATCAAACGGTGGATATTTGCCGCCCCAAGCGTTGTAGCCCCAGTCAACAATCACTTTCTCCTTCGTCTCTGCATTAATCAAAAACGCCGGACCGTGGTCGCGGCACCAGGCATCATTGGTAGGGAATTCGTAGAATTCAATCTTACTCAAATCAGCACCAACTGCTTGTAGTTGTTCTTTGGCAAAAGCCATCATCAGCTCATCTTTTACGTTGATGCGTACCAGCTCACCTTCGGCAACTACTTTGATAAACTCGCAGTATTTGCTGTAGATAAGCCCGATTTTACCTGGCCATGATTCTTCCTTGTGAGGCCAGCTTAACCAGGTAGCGGTGTGTGGCGCCCATTCGGCAGGAAATGCAAATCCGGCTTGGCCGGGAAGGTTTGGAGTTGATTGATCCATGATGTTTATAGTTCAAACGTCATTGCGAGGTACGAAGCAATCCCCGATCAACAGAGCGGCTCTGTATAATTTGGGATTGCTTCGTACCTCGCAATGACGTGTAAAGATATTAAGACTAAATTTAATCCTCGTCGATTAAACGTTTTGTTATCGGCTGATAAGAGTCAATTCTTCTGTCGCGTAAAAACGGCCAATGCGTTCTGTAATGATCTGTTTTATTCAAATCCAGTTCAACGATGGTAACCTCTTCTTCGCTGTGCGAAGCCTGATACATTACTTTGCCGAATGGATTCGACACAAATGAACCGCCCCAGAATTCAACACCTGCTTCTTCGCCAACGCGGTTTACACTTACTACGTGTACAGCATTGGCAATAGAGTGTGAGCGCTGAATGGTTTGCCAAGCATTGTATTGCTCGGTGTTAGTATCAGCATCTTGTGTGGTTGCCCAGCCAATAGCAGTTGGGTAAAACAAGATCTCAGCACCCATTAAGGCGGTGATACGTGCTGCTTCGGGGTACCATTGATCCCAGCAGATCAGCACGCCGATGGTGGCAAATTTGGTTTTGAAAACTTTATAGCCCAGGTCGCCCGGGGTGAAGTAGAATTTTTCGTAAAAGCCCGGATCATCAGGGATGTGCATCTTGCGATACTTGCCCAAATACTGGCCGTCGGCATCTAAAACAGCAGTAGTGTTATGGTAAAGGCCTTGCGCACGTTTCTCAAATAACGAGGCAATAATTACCACACCCAGTTCGGCAGCAAGCTTAGACAACTCGTCTGTCGACGGGCCAGGGATTGGCTCGGCCAGTTTAAAATTGTCGTAATCTTCTACGTCACAAAAATAAAGGGAGGTAAAAAGCTCCTGCAAACAAACGATCTGCGCACCCTTTTGGGCGGCTTCACGCACCTTTTCAATAGCCTTCTGCAAGTTCTGCTGCTTATCGGCAGTACAACTCATTTGCACCAGGCCCACTTGTACTTTACTCATCTGCTTAAATTTTGCGCAAAAATACGGATTAGTTGATTAAGTTGAATGGGTGAATGGTGAGTTGTTGTCTCCCATTTGTAAACGTTTGTTTATTAAGTGAGTGGTTGATTAGGTTCGGTTGGTTAAGTTTTTTACAAACTATTTAACTTAATCAACTGCTCACCCAATTAACTAATCAACCATCTTTAACTAAATTTAACATAATCAACAAATTAACCTATTCTAACCAATTAACCAAAAACACTATCTTTGCGCCCAAATGAGTGAAACGGAAGATTTTGTTGCCCCTAAAACACCCAAAACTACCAAGCAGAAGTTATGGGATGCCGCTAAACTAATTCTGAAAATAGTTGTAACCGCAGCTTTGCTGTGGTACGTGTTCAGCAAGGTGCCCCTTTGGGAGGTTAAAGACAGGCTGGTACATGCCAATTACTGGTGGATGGCCGCTGCTTTATGTACATTCATTATTTCCACATTTGTTTCCTCATGGCGCTTGTTAAGCTTTATTAAATCTATCGGCCTAAAGCTCGACTGGCGTTTTAACCTGCGCTTGTACCTATTAGGCATGTTCTACAACTTCCTGCTCCCGGGTGGTATCGGTGGCGATGGTTACAAGATTTGGCTATTGAACAAACGTTATAAGCTACCTGCTAAAAAAGTATTCTGGGCGCTATTGTTTGATAGATTAAGTGGCCTATGGGCAATCGGGTTGATTGTTTGTGCGCTCATCATTTTCATCCCACAAATTGATTTACACTTTGCCATACCAGGCAGCATATTTATTGTAGGCAGTATTATTTATTACGGCGTTGTCCATTTCTTTTTTAAAGATTACGGCCGTTACTTTTTCACTGCACACTTAAAAGCTGTGCTTGTACAGTCTTTACAGGTATTAACCATCCTATTGGTTATGATGGGTCAGAATTTCAACGGTAAATTTGCTCCCTACCTTTTATCGTTCCTGTTATCTGCATTGGCGGCAGTACTGCCAACTTTAGGAGGAGCAGGTGCCCGCGAAGCTATATTTACCCGCCTTGCCGGCGTATTTAACATGCAGGTTGGCTTGGCTGTTTATCTGAGCATTTCTTTTTATCTGATCTCTTTAATTGTGGCATTATTTGGCATTTACTATGTATTACGCCCAAGCCGTTTAGAAGAAGGTTTACCACCGATGGATCATGAAACGGCTCCGATAGAAGAAGAAAACCCTTTTAGCCCTTTATAGATTTTATCGGAGGACAACTCGAACATATTCCCGAATTCTACCCCTTATCAATGTTAGAAGTGGTAGCACTGTCATTGCATTCTCCTAATTTAGGGGCACACTATTGTCTGCGCAATTTGCTACAGCGCTAATAAGGGATATAATCAATATTGCCATTAATAATTTCGAAATCGAACATCCGAATTCCGAAATATTAAATCACTATTTGCCTATTTTTGCGTTTAATTGTAAACCCAATTATACGCAATGAGCGATTTTAATGATTTTAACAATCCGCAGGTAGCTAAACTGCCGCGGCACTTAAAGCAGTTTATTGTAGATCAGCATTATGAGCATTATACCCCGGTTGACCATGCTGTATGGCGTTATGTAATGCGCCAGAATTATGCCTACTTAAAAGACGTTGCCTACTACCCATATATTCCCGGATTACAAAAAGCAGGGTTAACCATCGAGAAAATTCCCGACCTGCAGGAGATGAACAACGCCCTTGCCCAAATTGGCTGGGGAGCGGTTACAGTTGATGGTTTTATCCCTCCCGCTGCCTTTATGGAGTACCAGGCTTACCGGGTTTTAGTTATCGCAGCCGATATCCGTCAGCTAAAACATATTGAGTATACGCCTGCGCCGGATATTATCCACGAATCTGCCGGCCACGCACCTATTATTGCTGATAAGGATTATCATGAATATCTGAGCTATTTTGGATCAATAGGTGCAAAAGCTATGTTCTCGGCGCAGGATTTTGAATTGTATGAAGCCATCCGTGCCTTATCAATCTTAAAAGAAATGCCGGATGCAAATCCTGATGAGATAGCTAAAGCAGAAGAACTCGTTACTTATCGCCAGGAAAACATCGGCGAGCCTTCTGAAATGGCTTTATTAAGCCGCCTGCATTGGTGGACGGTTGAATATGGTTTGATTGGCCCGCTTAACAATCCAAAGATCTATGGTGCAGGCTTGCTTTCATCAATCGGCGAAAGCGCAAGTTGCATGCAGGCTGATGTGGCCAAGTTGCCTTATACCATCGATGCCATTAACTATACTTACGATATTACCAAAACGCAGCCGCAGCTGTTTGTAACACCAACTTTCCAAAACCTGATTGATGTGCTGGAAGAGTTTGCCAACACCATGTCGTTCCGCCGGGGCGGGGTTTATGGTTTGCAAAAGGCTGTCGACAGTAAAAATACCTGCACAGCGGTTTACAGTTCGGGCTTGCAGGTGAGCGGTATATTTACCGGTTTTGCACAGCAAAACAATGTGCCTACGTTTATTAAAACTACCGGGCCAAGCAGTTTATCGGTTGATAATAAAGAGCTGAAAGGTCACGGAAAAGATTATCATAAAGATGGCTTTAGCTCACCTGTAGGTAAATTAAAAGGATCTGAGAAAGCACTGGAAGACTATAGGCTTGCCGATTTAGACAAAGCCGGAATTGAGGTCGGAGAAAATACCAACCTCACATTCGAAAGTGGCATTACCGTACAAGGCCGGGTTAAAGGCATGGTAATCAACAGTCATAAAATCCAGGTGATTTGCTTTACCAATTGCACGGTTAAAGATGCAGAAGGCAATATCTTGTTCGACCCAAGCTGGGGTGTTTATGATATGGCAGTAGGTGACCGGATAACTTCTGTTTTCTGCGGTGCAGCCGATAAGGAAGCTTTTGAGGAAATCGTCTATAAATCGAACACCAATACGGTGCATGCAGAGCATGATGCTAATACCTTAGAGCTGCACAAACTATATCAGCAGATAAGGAATTGCAGACAATCGCACACAGGTTACAGCAATCTGTCCGGTATCTGGCAAACCTTACAGCATAATCATGCTGATGACTGGCTTTGTGCTTTAGAACTTTTAGAAATCCTGGATCATGAAGAGATAGAAACCCACCTTGCCGACGAGATCCGAACTTTCTTAGAGGCAAAAGCTATAAATGAGCCCGAACTTAAAAAACTCATTAACGATGGTCTATATTTAATCAAACATCCGGTTGAGCAAAAACTGGTTGTATAAAATTTTGTTTGTAAATTAGGAGTATGGCTATTTTACGAGTTTCTGTGGATGACGAACATGAGGAAGCACTAAGAAATGTGCTAAATCAATTACCATATATTAAAGCCATTGAGAAGGAATCAGAATCCCAAACAGACAGTACATTAGAACGCATTAAACAAATTCAAGCCCGCTTAGGTAATAAGGAATTATTTAAAGATATTGAAGACCCATCCGAATGGCAACGCCAAATCAGGAGTGAATGGGAGCGAGATTTTGATCGCTGATAATAAACAACATATAAGTAATCAACTATTTAATTCCCCTCTTGGGAGGGGGCGTGTTAGATAGCAGGGGTGGGTTCTTTTATGATTGACACACCCCTAACCCCTATCAAGAGGGGAATTATACTATCGAACTATTCTAAAAAAATACATGAATATCATTATTACCGGAGCCAGCAGTGGCGTAGGCTTTGAGGCCGCTCTCGAACTCATATTAAAAGACCATTATAAAGTGATTGTGCTTGCGCGATCACAAAATAAACTAAGCCGCTTACAGGAAATTGCCAACAGCCTTAATCCCGGCTGTACCATTTACCCGGTGGCCTTTGATCTGGTGCACGATGATTACAACGATCTGAAATCATTTATCAATGCCCGATTTGATGGCCATGTTGATATCCTGATCAACAATGCCGGTGCGCTTATTAACAAACCATTTGACCAGTTGGATGAGATGGATTTTGTTGATATGATGCAAACCAACTTCCTCGCTCACGTGCGTATCACACAAGCATTATTGCCGATGATGAGCGCTGGTTCGCACATTGTAAATATTGGCAGCATGGGCGGCGTACAAGGCAGCGCTAAATTTAAAGGCTTATCTGCTTATTCAGCCAGTAAAGCTGCACTGCATAACTTTACCGAAACACTGGCACAGGAACTTGTGGATAGAAAAATCAGCGTAAACTGCCTGGCTTTAGGCTCGGCACAAACAGAAATGCTGGAGCAGGCTTTCCCGGGCTATGAGTCGCCGGTTATGGCGTTTGAAATGGGTAAGTATATTGCCGATTTTGCGATTACAGGAAGCAAGTTTTTCAATGGAAAGATATTGCCGGTAGCGGTTACAACACCTTAGGAAGAGAGTCAAGAATCGAGAGTCAGGAATCAAGATAAGCTCCACCCAGCCCGTCATTGCGAGGAACGAAGCAATCGCGAACTATACAGAGCGGCTCTGTAGATCGGGGATTGCTTCGTTCCTCGCAATGACGGGCTGGGTTAAAACAAGAAAGGCTTTCCATTTTGGAAAGCCTTTCTTAATTATATAAATCTGAAATCACAAAGCGTCTTGATTCCTGGTTCTCGATTCTTGACTCTCTTTCAAATTAATTGTTTCTCAAAAACTCCAGCGTTAAAGCCCATGATTCTTTCGAGGCCGATGGGTTAAAACTTGGGCGGTCTTCACAATCAAAAGCGTGATGGGCATCAGAGAAAACAACGTTAGCGTACTGCTTACCGGCGTATGTTAAAGCTTCGGTAATTTTATCAACGGTTTCTTTAGGGATGTGCGTATCCAGCCCTCCCCAGAAAAACAAGTGCTTGCCGCTCAACTGATCGGCCAGGTGAAGCAAACCATCCGTGCCACCGCCATAATAAGAAACCGCGGCAGCCAAAGGCACTGTAGCATTTGCTAAAAACGAAACACGGCCACCCAAACAATAACCTACGCTAAAAATTCTTGATTTATCACCCTCTTGCTTGTTTAGCCAATTGTATGCAGCGGTGATATCGGCTTGCAAACCTTCGTTTGTTAAGGCGCTGTAATGCGGCATTACACCGGCAAAATTGCTGTAATCACCCTCAAAACCCACAGGTGCGGTACGGTGAAATAATTCGGGACAGATGGCAATATAGCCTTCGCTGGCAAAGCGTTCGGTTACACGGCGCATGTGTCCGTTTACGCCAAAAGCTTCCTGAAAAACCAGGATGGCAGGTGTGCTTTCATTTACGTTTTTCGGTAAAACGGTGTAGGCTTGCATGGCTGTGCCATCAGCCACATTTAAAGTTACATAACTGTTATTCATAGTATTTTAGATAGATGTATTAACTAAGATCGAGATTAAAACGCTTATACAGCTCTGCTAATTGTGGGTTTTTAGCGTTCATGTGCTGAAACTTTTCAACATCTGTGTATGGCCGCCGCGCAGTTGTTATTTCTTCAATCCGGGCCTTTACCTCAATGCTGAAATTCTTTAGCTCGGTACGCAAAAAGTTCATCAGGGCAGGTTTCTCATCCCTGAAATCATTGTCCTGCGCTTTATTACTTACTACAACTTCAAACTCATTTAAGCCAACCATGGCAGGCGCAGCAGCGGTAAAAATGGTAAATAAGCCCATCTTTTTTTCATTCCGTAGCTTAACCGAATACTCGTTCCATTTCTGCAAAAAGGCATCCATGGTAAAAGGCATCTGGTCGGTACCTTTAATGTAAGGGTCGTCATCATCAACCACCGCTTCGGCAGTAGCCGTACCTATGGCATTGAGTGATGGAGTCATTGTCGACCGCATGGGCATCTGGATCTTAGGTTTTTCACCGTTGATAGATGGTGTTGCCGGTATAGAAGGCGTACTTGCAGTTGGCGCAGCAGCCGGAGGTGTTATTTTAGGGATACTTGTACTAACCGGAGGCGTTACCTGCGGGGCTGACACAACCTGCTGTTGTTGAGCAACTTGCGGTTGCGCAGCTTGATAACCCGCCTGCGGTTCGTTAGTTATTGGCGGCTGAACTGCTTCAGTTACTGGTTTTTTTTTTAGCTGGCTATCATTAGCCTGCCCGTTTTGTAATGGTGAAGTTGCCAGGTTAAAGGCCGAAGGCAGGTGGCACATTTTGAGTAGCGCCAGCTCAACCTGCAAGCGTTGGTTTTTACTCAACCGGTAGTTAATCTCGCACTGGTTGGCAATATTTAAAGCCGATAACAGGAACGAACCTGTTGCCTGCTGCGATTGCTGCAAGTAACGCTGCCGAACACCATCACTCACCTCCAGCAATTTCAATGTGGCCGGATCTTTACCCACCAGCAAGTTACGGAAGTGGTTGGATAGGCCATTGATGAAATGGCTGCCGTCGAATCCTTTAGACAAGATTTCATCAAAGATCAAAAGCGTCTTCGAGGTTTCTTCATTCATCAGGCCATCCGTCAAACTGAAATAGTAATCATAATCAAGGATGTTAAGGTTATCGATTACCGTTTTGTAAGTTACGTTACCTCCCGAGAAGCTTACGATTTGATCAAACATCGATAAGGCATCGCGCAAACCACCATCAGCCTTTTGGGCTATAATGTGCAGGCCATCATCCTCATAAGAAATACTTTCTTTTTGAGCGATTGATGCCAGATGCGAAGCCATATCTTCTACCCTGATGCGGTTAAAATCAAAGATCTGGCATCGCGATAAAATGGTAGGCAGGATTTTATGCTTCTCGGTAGTAGCTAAGATAAAAATAGCATAGTTGGGTGGTTCTTCCAGCGTTTTCAGGAAAGCGTTGAACGCTGCCTGCGAAAGCATGTGCACCTCATCTATAATATACACTTTATAGCGGCCGGCTTGTGGCGGTATACGCACCTGATCTATCAGGTTACGGATATCATCAACCGAGTTGTTTGATGCCGCATCCAGCTCATGTACGTTAAAAGAATTTCCGTTTTGAAATGCGCGGCACGAATCGCATGTACCACAAGCCTCGCCATTAGGCTGCAGGTTGGTACAATTGATGGTTTTTGCCAAGATACGCGCACATGTGGTTTTACCTACCCCACGTGGCCCGCAGAATAAAAATGCCTGCGCCAGCTGATTACTTTTAATCGCGTTTTTCAGGGTGTTTGTCACATGTTGCTGACCAACAACGGTTTCGAAAGTAGCCGGGCGGTATTTACGGGCCGAAACTATAAAATTATCCACAGCCCCTAAGTTAGCAAGAAAACAGGAAAGGGTAAAGAGCAAAAACGAAGTTTTGGATGGTAACTACAATAAAAACACAGGCAATACCAGCTGATGTAAACGTTCTAAATTTATCTTTAAAACCTGCTCTTAGCTATTATTTATAACTTTAGTACCATATATACCACCATGGAAAACGATTTTATTTTACAGGGCAAAGTATTATGGAGCTATGCTGATGAATATGCTCAAATTGACGATGGTATAAAATTCACAGCATCGCTTGTGTCTCTTGGCAGCCCGCTACATAACCATAGCGGCTATATTGCGGTAACAGAAAATCAACTGATTATAGAAGGTTTGGAAAGCGATCTTGACTTAACCATTCCGCTAAATGCTATCGAAGAAATATACTTGGGCTTTGATGATATTTTCACCGCTACATCTGTAAAAAACCTCGGTGCATTTTGGCAACCGTTAAGAATAAAATTCCATACCGGCCATTCGCTACAGCAAATCTACCTCATTATTGATCATAATGGTTTATTTACACACAACAAACGCTGGTATGATACACTTGTGAATATTTTACAAGCTTAAAAAACCACTAACTTTTTAATTAATGATAAATTTTATACAATTTTTTAATAACTATAATAAAAATAACACCAATAATCTATAAAATATCTATATAAAAAAAAATTTTAATCATATATTTCATTATTTTAGTAAAAAATGCAAGCACAATCTGCATATAATAATGAAATATAAGTTTTTAAAGCTTCTTTTTCTTTTCTCTATCATCCTCAGCACTCAAATCAAGAGCGATGATGACAGGTTATGCAATTTTGTATTTACAAAACATTCACATAGTACATATTTAGGCACAGCTAAAGGCAATCGCAGTCCCTACATCTATTTTTTAGGTTTAAATGGCACCTTTCAAATTTATCGCGCGCAAACACAACGCGGCGGTAACTTTATCAAGTCGCTGTTGCTTGGTACATTTTGGTTCTGTACCGGTTTTAAATCATTAAGCGTATCATTTTTACGCACGGGCGCAGGGCATATCAGCTCGCGTAAGCTCATTCTTTTTCCTTTCCACGATTTTTGGTAGTCGACCACCGCTTTGATTTACCGGAACATGTAGTTTAATTCATCTTGCCCATAAGGTTGGATATAGCTTTGCCTTATTATGTTTAAACACTAACATTGGCATCAACCTGCACCGGTATTTCAGCAACCTAGTCCCTCTAAACAATCAACCACTCTGCTTATGCAGTCCATCAAGCATGGATCTGCATAGGGACCACCATTTTCAAAAAAAATTGAATGAAAAAGATTTTACCTTTTATCATACTGGCACTTATTGTGGTGCTGGCACTCGTTTTCCCCTCTATTGATACCGTTACCGTTGCCGACAGCAAAATAGATTCGGGCGATACCGCCTGGTTGTTAACAGCCACTGCGCTTGTTTTATTGATGACTCCCGGCCTTGCTTTTTTTTACGGCGGTATGGTGAGCAAAAAGAACGTATTATCAACCATGATGCAAAGCTTTGTGTGTATGGGCGTTATTACTGTTATCTGGGTAATATTCGGTTTTAGTTTAGCCTTCGGCGATTCATTTCATGGCATTATAGGCAACCCTGCTACCTTTTTTATGATGAAGGGCATGCTGGGCAACGCCACCTGGAAACTGGCACCAACCATCCCATTGGTATTGTTCGCTATGTTTCAGCTCAAGTTTGCCGTAATTACACCGGCACTAATTACCGGTGCATTTGCCGAGCGCATCCGCTTTACCTCGTACCTTATTTTCATTTGCCTGTTTATTGTTATTATTTACGCTCCATTAGCACACTCGGCCTGGCACCCGGATGGCCTGATGTTTAAGGCCGGGGTGCTTGATTTTGCAGGCGGAACGGTAGTACACATGTCGGCAGGCTGGGCAGCACTGGCATCGGCATTATATTTAAAACAACGTAATGATAAAGCACACAACCCGGCGCGTATCAGCTACATCTTATTAGGAACTGGTTTACTATGGTTTGGCTGGTTTGGGTTTAACGCAGGTTCGGCACTGGGCTCGGGGCCGTTGGCTGCAACAGCCCTGGCTACCACCACAACAGCATCGGCAGCGGCAGCCATGGCCTGGATATTTTTTGAAATGATGCGCGGGCACAAGCCAACCGTAATGGGAGCATGTATTGGCGCAGTAGTGGGTTTAGTGGCTATAACCCCGGCAGCAGGTTTTGTAAGTATCCCGCACTCACTGGTTATTGGTATTGTAGCATCTATCATCAGCAGTTTAATGGTAATGTGGCGCAGCAAAACTTCTATCGATGATACGCTGGATGTTTTCCCTTGCCACGGTGTTGGCGGCATGGTGGGTATGCTGTTAACCGGCGTATTTGCGCACCAAAATGTAAACAGCGGTAACACAACAGGCAACGGCTTATTTTTTGGCGAAACGCATTTGTTTTTCACTCATACAGTGGCCTTGATCGCGGTTTCGGCCTTTGCCTTTTTCGGTTCGTTATTATTACTTAAGGTAACCGACCTGATAAGCCCGTTGCGTGTTAGTGCAGAAGAAGAAATTACCGGACTGGATATTACCCAGCACGGCGAAGAGCTTTAAACAAGTCTGATTGTTTAGAGCGTGTTTAATTGTTTGAGTTCAGTTAGAAGGGTCCCGAGTAGTGACGGGGCCCTTCATTTATATATTTATCAAACCGTTCCCCAGGCGGTTACTACCACACTGCGATTGCCGCCATGGTTACGGTGTTCGCATAAATAAATTCCCTGCCAGGTGCCCAAAGCCAGTCGGCCATTACGTACGGGGATCATTACCGAACTACCCAGCATAGCAGCTTTTAAATGCGCAGGCATATCGTCTGATCCTTCATAATCGTGCAGATAATCGGGATCATTCTCGGGTACAGCCTTATTAAAATACATTTCAAAATCAGCACGAACGGTTGGGTCGGCATTCTCATTAATGGTAAGCGAAGCCGAAGTATGCTGAATAAACACCTGGCACATCCCCGTTTTTAATTCGCGCAGTTGTGGCAAGGCTTGCAAAACCTCATCGGTAATTAAATGAAAGCCCCTTGGCCGGGCACGGAGTTGTATGGCTTGCTGATACATGTTCATGGTGCTAAAATATTTAATATTGGGGGATAGTTTGGATACTTATAAACATACTTCTCAAACATGGCAGATTATACTCAAGTTTTATCAGCCAATTATCAACCTATCACCCTCATAACATTCAGAATATCTATTTTGATTATCTTAGCTTAAATTAATCTGCCGCTCACATGTCTAACATTAATCTCATCATCGAAGAACGCCCGCGCGATATTGGTAATTTTATGGTTGGCCGCCTGCTGCCTTTTAAGGATAAGCGCATGGTTGGCCCCTTTATATTTATCGATCACATGGGCCCCGCCGCTTTAAAAGCTGAAGAGAATTTAGACATCGCACCGCATCCGCATATCGGCCTTTCAACCCTTACTTATTTGTTCGAGGGCAATATTATGCATAAGGACAGCCTGGGTACCGAAATGGAAATTAAACCCGGACAAGTGAACTGGATGACTGCCGGTAAAGGCATCACCCACTCGGAACGTGCACCCGAATACCTGCGCCACACCAACAAGATGCTGCACGGTTTACAGATCTGGGTGGCATTACCCAAAGAGCTGGAGCAAATGGAACCTTCATTTTACCATGCTGATGTGGAAGACCTGCCGCAATGGGAACAGGATGGTGTAAGCTACAGGCTGATTGCAGGGAGCTTCATGGATCATAAATCGCCGGTACCGGTATTTAGTCCGCTGTATTTTTTGGAGTTGAAGAATACAACTAAGCAAACCGTAAAAATTGGTAAAGACCTGTATGGAGAAGCCGGATTATACATTCTGGAAGGCAGCATCGAAAATGAAGGCACTACATTCGGCCCCAAAGAATTATTGGTAGCTAAAGACAGCCAGTTGTGCGAATTTACCATGAACGAAAACACCAGCATCTACTTCTTCGGCGGTGATGCCCTGCCCGAACCACGCTTTATTTACTGGAATTTCGTAGCTTCAGATCAAGCCCTCATTGATCAGGCCAAGCAAAACTGGAAGGATCAAAGGTTTCCGCAAGTACCGGGTGAAACTGAATTTATTCCGTTACCGGAGGAGCATATTAATTTGAAGCCAAGGGCGTAGATTCTCGCGCTAACAAAAAGGCCGTCATGCTGAGGTACTCGAAGTATGGTGTGGTGGCCTCTACATTTTAACCGAATTGAATATACTGCATTACCTTTAATTAGCATGGTACAGATGGCCCTCGCTTATGCTTCGAGTACCTCAGCATGACAACGCTCTCTGTTTAATTACTACCCCCTATTCTCTTTTTACCATTTGTTAAGTAGATCAGCCCCTATCGCCCCGACCTTTGATCTAACAAAAAGAATACAAATGAAAACACAAAATCAGAATTCAACATTAACAGGTAAAAAGGTAATTATATTGGGTGGCAGTACAGGTATTGGCCTGGCCACAGCACAGGCAGCAGCTGGCGAAGGTGCAAATGTGATTATTGTATCAAGCAGCCAGCAACGTATTAATGATGCATTAAAAACCCTGCCTCAAGGCAGCGAGGGTTACGCCATTGACCTGAGCCACGAGCAAAACATTAAAGATTTCTTCGACAAAACAGGCCAGTTCGATCACCTGATTTATACCGCAGGCGAAAATTTAACGCTCACTAATTTAAACGATTTACAGATTGATGATGCCCGTAAGTTTTGGGGATTACGTTATTGGGGGGCATTAGCCGCTGTAAAATATGCTTCACCATATATTAACGCAGGTGGCTCTATTAACCTAACAGGTGGTATCGCGGGCGCACGTCCGGGTGCAGGCTGGGGCGTTGCAGCCAGTATTTGCGGCGCAATGGAAGGCTTTACCCGCGCTATGGCGGTTGAACTGGCCCCCATTCGTGTAAACCAGGTTGCCCCTGGCGTTACCAGAACCAACCTATGGAACAGCATGAGCGAAACAGACCGCGAGCAGCTTTACACCAATGTAGGTAATGCCCTGCCCGTAAAACGCATTGGCGAGGCCGAAGATATTGCCCAAACTTTCATCTACATGATGAAACAACACTTCGCAACCGGGCAGGTTATTACCGTTGATGGCGGCGCGGTGCTAATTTAAGAGGCAAGAAATAAGAACCAAGAGACAAGATTCTTACAACACGTCATTGCGAGGAGGTACGACGAAGCAATCCCCGATTTGCAGAGTCGCTCTGTATAGTTCGCGATTGCTTTGTACCTCGCAATGACGTTCGGGGTGGCTTCTGACTTGTCTCTTGTTTCTTGCCTCTTGCCTCTATAAACTAAAACTTCAACTCCTCTCCTCCCGCATCTTCTTCAGCTTTTTGTTCAACCAGTTCTATTTTGGCTTCGGTGTCAATAAATAACCTGCGTTTTTCGGTAAAATTGGGCGGCACACCTGCAAGCGCAATACCGGCAACAGCCAGTGTCATATAGATAAGTAACCCACAAAGGCGGATTACTCTTTTAAGATTTTTCATGATCAGAATTTGAAAAATAAATGAGGTAGCTGACACGCGAAAGGCACCAGCACAATTAATAAAGAATCGCTTTGCGATTAAAATAAAATGGGGATTATCCTAAACGGATGGCAGGCTCGTCGCTGTTACTTTGCGGAATAGTTTTGGCCTGGTAAAAGAAGTTAAAATGCCAGCCGCTTGCAGGAGTAAAAGCGCAGCAGTTCTTTGCCTTACATTGCTGGGTATGCAGGGCACTTAAATCAATATCAAACAACAGCAAAAGCCAGTCTGATACCTTCCTAACCTCTACCTGGGCTACGGCTCTTTTGTAAGTGATACATTTTTTAATAGCCTTTGGCTTGCTTGCAGCTTTGGTGGTTTGCTGTGCAAAAAGCTGCGCCTGCCCTGGAATAGCCAAACCCGAAACACTCAATAACGTAAGCAGCAAAACGGCCAAGTACAGCCATTTCGAACTTGCTTTTTGAGTACTATTTTTTCGGACGCGGTTCATTTAAAACAAAAGTACATTTTTTATGAATACAAGCCCCCCGTGAAAACACTGGAAATTAATAGATTAAAACTCATTTCATAAACAGAGGATGCCATGCTGAGCCCAGTCGAAGCATGGTGCAAAGGGCCTGCGCTTGTCCTTCGACGTAGCTCAGGATGACATCCCGCAAAGATTTATCATGACTTTATTCTACATGTTCAAATATATCTTTTGAGAAAAATTTTTCTTGAACGAGTTCTTATTGAAAAAAATAATAACATTTTTTTCAATAATATCAACCACAAAAACTACTGAAAATAAATAAGTTAACTACGATACCAATAAAAAAATAAAGCCTCCGTAGGTCAACCGGAAGCATTATTTCGTTACAAGCAAATACTATTCGATATAGTTTACCGTTTTGGATTATAAGTAAGCACTCTTTGCTTACCTATTGTGATAAGGTTTAGGTTGAAAGCCCCCAGCAGCGAGTGCAAGGGGCTTTCTTTTTTATCCCTAATTATCTAATTATTGCTAACTTGTTGGAAACGGAGCCCCCCTATCCCAACACCATCGAAAGTACAGTATCCGAAAAATGCTGGCAATACTTGGAAACAGGTATTTTAATTGTCAAAAATACCTTATATTACTAATAGCTTATTTATATACGAATGCCTATACCAGGAATTGCAAAATACTCACCAGAAATACAAGCCCGCATCCAATCCATCCATGATATATCGCCCTACATTCCCGGTGTAATTGTAATACATGATATTGATTTTAATGTGGTATACCTGTCGCCCAATGGTTTGCAGGACATAGGCATTACTCTGGAGGCATTGCAGCAGCTCGGTTCAAAATACATTGATATTTATTATCCTCCAGAAGACATTGAAGAGTATCTACCCCGGTTGAAAGAACTAATAGAGCGTAATGACCCTGACGAAAAATTCTCATACTTTCAACAAGTGCACTATATAGAGAAAGGCGGCAACTGGGTTTGGAACATGGTTGATTTCAGGATCTTTGCCTGGGACGAAGCAGGTAAACCCATACTCACCATTGTAATTGGTACCCGCATTGACCAGGTACCCGATCTAATTATCCAGGCCGAAAAGATAAGGCAGGACAATAACTTTATCCGCGAAAAATATCAGGAATTTAGCAAACTGGGTAAACGTGAAAAAGAGGTGCTTAAACATGTGGCCCTGGGCTATAATACCAGCGAAATTGCCGGCATGCTGCACATTTCATACACCACTGCAGAAACCCACCGGCGCAACATCCGTAAGAAATTAAGTGTAGATACCAGCATGGAACTGGTACAATATGCTCGTGCATTTGGGTTGATGTAATTGATACATCTGCAATAAAACGTTATTTTGCGTTTTGTTAGATTATGAAGTACACGAAAGTAACCAAGGCATTTGCGGAATTGACCCCAACAGAGCTTTACGACATACTGCGCTTACGGAGCGAAATATTTGTGGTTGAACAAAACTGCGTGTTTTTAGACGCAGATAACAAAGACCAAAAATGCTACCACACCATGTTGTACACCGGCGACGAACTGGTGGCCTATGCGCGCCTGGTACCTGCAGGTTTATCATACAATGAAATTTCGATCGGTCGTATTGTTACCGGTGATTCTGTACGCGGAAAAGGCATGGGTAAAGTTTTAGTGCAGGCAGCTATTGATGATTGCGACTTATTTTTCGGCCCGCAACCTATCCGTATTGGGGCGCAGGCTTACGCCATTAAATTTTACGAGATCTTCGGCTTTAAAACCGATGGCGAGCATTATGACGAAGACGGGATTGACCATGTGGAAATGATCAGGGATTAAACTATTTCAACATAAAAGAAGCCCTTCGAATTGGTTTTCGAAAGGCTTCTTTATTTAATATCGATCTCCTCAAATAAAAGCTTTGTCATTTCGAACCCTTGAAGCGTAGGGATGTGTTAGGCAAGGGTGAGAAATCTTATACGATATATAGCTTTAAGCAGGAAGCAGAAGATTTCTCCTCGCGCCTGCGCACAATTTCCTTACCCGCTCGTTCGATTTCTATGATCTATGCAATTAATTTATGATAATTTTTTTCGTACGGCCTGTTTTGGTTTACGCAAGCGAAAATACGCAAGATGAGTTTGTTTCTGACCGCATTAATCACACTCATCTTATTCTTCTTTTCCTCTAATACCTTACGTTCATAAAACCGTTTTAGATCTGCGTTATATTGTATAGCAACGATGGCCGATAGGTGCAATAAAGTTTTCACCTTTTTATTTGCCATGTGCGATACCCTGGCTTTTTTGACAACCTTACCGGAATCCTCTTTGAATGGAGCTACACCACAGTAACACGCAAAGCTTTTAGGGTTATTAATGTCCTTGAATTCATTGGTCGTAATAATGGTCTGAAGCGCAGTCACTTTACCGATACCCACTACCGAGGTGACAAGACTGAATAAGCGACTAAGTTCTGTATCTCCCTGGATTATTTGCTCAATGGCTTTGTCTGCCCTTTTAATATCCTCATCGATCGCTTTTAATGAATGACTACAGATCTGCAGGCTTTGCCTTGCTATCTTACCGGAGTTAAACACGGCATGCTCGTTTAGCGGGACCTTGAGTTGTTTTTTGATCGTTATTAATCGCAAACGTGTGGCCGAAAGATGGGCCAGCTGTTGTACAACTTCGCGTTTTGGAACCCATAGGCTTAGCTTATTTCGTTTATCATAAGCGTAGCCAGCGATCCGTTTTGCATCTATCTTATCGTTCTTGCCCCGAATATTTCCTAATGAGTTCTTGATCTGGGTAGCTGCTTCCAGACAGATATGGGCTTTCTTTTTTTGTAGGCAAGCCAGCGAATGATTGTTGTAGATGCCGGTGTGCTCCATGCAAAACAAGGCCTTGTCCAGCTTGAAACCCGGAAGCTTATTCAACTCTTTGATAAAAGAGCCTATTGCCGATGGCTCATTAGCGATCTCTCTGTGAAGTAAGAATCGATCCCCTTGCTGAATTGCAAAATCCAGTTCATTTTTTGACACATCGATACCGATGAAAAACTCAAATTCCATAACTTTACACTGTTTATGTAAGTAAACAGTTAACATGTTTTAAACACCATCAATTCCTTACTAATGAGCCTCGTGAACTCTAATTTCTATTTGATGCCTTAGTTTAAAACAAGCGGTAAAGGAGTAAATCGAACGATAGGCCTCAATACCTGGAAATGACAATAATGCGCCTTTACCGCTGTTAACTTTATCCACAAAATTCGAGGTTATTAACAAAGAAAAAGAAGCAAAAAGAAACCTTTAACAATAATAACAACCTGTTTACTGTGTTGAAGCTAATCTAAAGGAAATGACAAACCTTTTATTTCTTATATAGAATCAGTTTTATTTTACCGGGTCCAACCCACCTCTTCTGATTGCTTTAACCGGCACAGGCCACTTAACGCCTTCGGCTTTAGTAGTTGTTGTTTTAGCCGGATCTTCGCTGGCTAAGTAAGCCATAATAGCGGCCAGCATGGCGTTATTTTTCAGATCGTCGAAGATCACCTTATCATAAGTATCGCGGTTAGTATGCCAGGTATATGAACCGTACGACCAGTTCAACGAACCCAGTGAAAAGCCCGGAGCGCCAGCAGCTACAAATGAAGCAAAGTCAGACCCGCCACCACCCGGCGTGCCTGGGAAGGTTGTTTTGATGCGATTTTTCAAGGTATCAGGAACAGAAGCCAACCAACGGCCCAGGTAATCTTTCGCGTCAGCAAAACCTTGTCCAGATAGGTTAACCACACGACCTGTACCGTTATCCTGGTTAAACAAAGCTTGCAGATTCTTTACAATTTCGGGGTGATCTTCCACAAAAGCGCGAGAACCGTTCAGGCCTTCTTCCTCACTACCCCAATGGCCAACCAGTATGGTACGTTTAGGGTGTGGGTAGAATTTCTTTAACAAGCGCATCGCCTCCATCATGGTCAAAGTACCTGTACCATTATCAGTTGCACCAGTACCACCATCCCACGAGTCGAAGTGAGCAGAAAGCATTACATACTCATCAGGTTTTTCGGTTCCCTTAATTTCGGCAATGGTGTTAAACGTTGGCACCACGCCTAATTCTTTCGATTCTGTATGGATGCTCAGTTTCGGGATCATGCCACCTTCTGTCAAACGAAAAAGCAGGGTGTAATCTTCCAGCCCAATATCAACCGTAGGTATAGTTTTGGTATAAGCGCTAAAGATTTTATCAACCCCAAACCCTGCAGACCAGGTATTAGTTAAAATACCAGCCGCACCTGCTTTCTCTAAAGCAAGTGGTAATGTTTTGGTGTTATACCCTGTTTTGGTGATGCGTTTTTTCCAGGCATCAGTCATGGCAGTACGCTCAGCCTTCATCTTGTCGAATGATTCCTTCAAGGCAAATTCCTGCCAGTTATAATCGGGCCTGCCGGTTGGCTGGTTCATGGAAATCATTACCAGTTTACCTTTTACACTCGGCATCCAGGCGGCATAAGCAGCAGAATCGGCCAGATCGGGTAAAATAATCACTTCGGCAGTAACCGTCTTTTTACCCATACCCGGGCTCCAGGCCAGCTGCGTACCCTCCAGCGATTTTACGCGAGGGTAAATCATATCAATGTGCGAAATGCCGCGTTCCCAGCCACGCCACTCGCCCCATTTTTCGTTATGTGCTTGTATATCCCAGCTTTTATATTTGTCTACAGCCCAGTCGTTCGCCTGTTTCATTTGCGGCGTGCCTACCAGGCGCGGCCCAATTTCATCAAACAGTTCGTGCGCCAGTTTGTGCACCTGCGAGTTATCGGTTTCTTCTTTTACAATGGCATCAATAACGCTTTTGTCAGGCGTTTGGGCAAAGCCTAAACTACTGCAAAGCATTAGTCCTAATACAACGGGCATGGTTTTGCGCCAGTTATTAAGATTTAAAGGGTGATGAGAAATTTTCATGAACCTAATTTAGAAAATCAGGCCGAGAAGTATCTTACAGGGAATGTATCATTTTAGTTTCCAAACGCAACCAATCGGGCATCAGGCGCGGAAAGCTATTGGAGTAAAGTTGGTTTGCTTTTTAAAGTATTTAGAGAAATGCGCCAGATCATCATAACCCAAAGCATAGGCAATTTCACTCACGCTCCAATGGGTTTGTTTGAGCAGGATCTTAGCTTCCTGGATCACCCTGTTACTAATAATCTCGGTTGTGGTATGCCCGGTAGCTTCTTTTAAAACTTTGTTCAGGTGGTTTACATGCACAGCCAGGCGGTCGGCATAATCTTTGGCGGTACGCAGGGTTAGCTTTTGATGAGGAGATTCGAGTGGAAACTGCCTTTCCAGCAATTCGACAAACAGGGACGAAATCCTTTCAGAAGCATTCTGCGTAGCACTCATGGCCGACATAGGCTGCAACTTTTGCCCGTAATGAATAAGTTCCAGAACAAGGTTGCGCAGCAGATCATATTTATACTGATAATCGGCCCCAATCTCGCGGATCATTTTACGGAAGATGTACTCGACTTCCTTAACCTCTTCACCCGAAAGCTGGAACACGGGCAATTGTCCCGGCTGAAATATCGGTAGTTCATCCAACAGCACCCCACTTTTACCCTGGGTTAAAAAGTCGGGCGTAAAAATGCAGAACATACCGTACTGATTGCTATCCGCAGGCAACCAGTGGTAGGGTATTTTCGGCGTGGCAAACAGCAAGGCACTTTGTTTAATATCTATTACCTTATCGGCGTATTCGGCCTTGCTTTTGCCCTGCAACCAACTGATTTTGTAGTACGCCCGCCTGCTGTAAGGCATTATGCGCGAGCCCGTTTTTTTATCGAACAACTTCTCGGCTTCAAATACATTGAAATGGCCAATCTCACGCGCTACACCTTCGGGCAGCGGGGCGCTGTTCCGTTGGTAAAAGTCATCAAGTGTGGTTTGGCCGATCATTGGGTTTTGTATAATTCAAATATAGGTATTCGTTCTTGCTAATTCCCCTCTCGAGAGGGGGCGGGCTGGATGGCGCGATGGCAGGGGTGTGTTCTTCTTTATTAAAGGACACACCCCTTGCCCCTCTCAAGAGGGGAATCCTAACGCACAAGCCTATATTACACGATATATCTATCCAACTTTACATTCCCCTCTTGAGAGGGGGCGGGCTGGATGGCGCGATGGCAGGGGTGTGTTCTTCTTTATTAAAGGACACACCCCTTGCCCCTCTCAAGAGGGGAATCTAACACACAGGCCAATCCCTGTAAATTTTATTTACACAAACATACCACCCGATGCTTCAATCCTTTGTGCGTTAACCCAGCGGGCATCTTCGGTACACAGGAAAGCAGCTACGCCGCCAATATCTTCAGCAACACCTACACGGCCTAATGCGGTAATGCTGCTTATTGCTTTTTGAGTATCTTCGCTGTTACGTACATGGGCACCGTTAAAATCGGTAGCTATAGCACCCGGCGCAATCGTATTAGCCCTGATGCCGCGCGGTCCAAGCTCTTTGGCCAGGTAACGGGTAAACACTTCTATAGCGCCCTTCATGCAAGCATAGGGCGATGAACCAGGAAAACTTACGCGGGTTAATCCTGATGATATATTGATGATACCACCACCATCGTTCAGCACCGGGATCAATTTCTGAGTAAAGAAATAAACACCTTTAAAGTGCACGTTCAATAGTTCATCAAACAGTTCCTCGGTTACATCTTTAATCGGTGCAATTGCACCAACCCCTGCATTGTTGATTAAGAAATCGAAATGATCGGTATTGAATTTATTAGTCAGCACCTCTTTCAGTTGACCGATAAATGCATCAAAACTTTTCAGGTCGCCGGTATTGAGTTGCAGGGCTGCGGCTTTTTGTCCGGCCTGTTCAACCTGGGCAACAACGTTCTGAGCATCATCTGCTTTGCTATGATAGGTTAGTATCACATCAAGTCCCTTTTTGGCAAGGCGCAACGCCATATCTTTGCCCAAACCCCGGCTTCCGCCGGTTACTAATGCAATTTTACTTTTACTTTCCATCTTGTTTGTTTTTGTAATACAAAGGTGGCAAGATTAACCATCAGGCTGTTTGTAACAATCAATCGGTTATTTGTATAATTCAAATATATTTCGGATTTCGAATGTTCTATTTCGGATTTGCTTTATCATCTGATATAATATCGGATGTTCAATTTCGAAAATGTCTAAACTTGACATAAATCCGAAATCGAACATCCGAAATCCGAAATCAATCTATCGTGCTCTAATATCCACCACCTCATAACTATTTGCCCCATTAACTACTACCGGCTGATAATAGGTATTGTTATAAACCAGGTAACGGTTGCCGCTGATTGTAGCTTCGGCAGCACCATCGGGCAGGTTAACTACAACTGCGCCAACAGGAGGGCCAACTACACGATAGCCACCGCTATACCGCGTATAATATGCACCGCCATAATAGTAATAGCTTACTCCCGAAACCGGCACTACGGTATAACCATCGGGCAGTACGGTAATTGAAGCGCCAACAGGTGCGGGTATTACGCGGTAACTGCTGTTATAAGGTTCGTAGTACACACCATTAACGTAGTGGTAATGCTGGTTATTAACCGCAATAGCAATAGCCGTAGTTGCCAGTGCCGCTACAACAAAGCCAAGCGGATGCCATGACGGGCCCCAGTAATATGGACGGTAAGGATGATAATAATAGCTATGATATGGCCTGCGGTATACATACACAGGGCGCGCAGGCCTGAACACAGGCGGCCTTGCTACCGGCGGACGATATCCATAACCTGGCCTGTTGGTAATAGGCCTGTGATTAACCGGCGGCCTGTGGTTGTTTACAGGTGGGCGATGATTATTAGCAGGAGGCCTGTGGTTATTACCTGGCGGACGGTGGTTATTTATCGGAGGACGGTGGTTATTGCTTGGCGGCCTGTGGTTGTTAGATGGCGGACGATGATTATTACCCGGATGACTACCTCCTGGTGGCCTGTGATTATTTGATGGCGGACGTTGACCACCACCAGGATGCCCTCCTCCACCCGGAGGACGCTGACCGCCGCCCGGATGACCGCCACCGCCAGGCGGACGTTGACCACCGCCTGGATGCCCTCCTCCTCCTGGGGGACGACCGCCGTCACCTGAATGTTGACCTCCGCCAGGATGCCCACCACCTCCGTGCCTTTGTGCAAAGGCAGGTACAATGGGATCAAGAATCATAATAAATGTGGCCGACAACAATACCGTTGCCATCCATTTTGGAGAATGTTTTTTCATAGGTTTTGAAGGGGTATTGGATTGATGTACTATGCTATCACATAGAATAGCTATAGTGAAGATAAAGTTTTATTTCCGTCTAAAATATAAGTGATGAACTTTATAAATGCGCTTATCCAACCTATACTCCATTTTCTACCCCTTATTAGTATTAGAAGTGGCAGCCCTGTCATTGCATTCCCCTAAATTAGGGGAACACTAAGCCGGTGCAATTTGCAGCAACGTTAATAAGGGGTAAACTTAGACTAATCAAACATACAATATCCGATCCCAACAATAGTCGGGACGGGATGACGTACTACTTTTGGGCAGCCCAAAAAATTGCGTTTGTAAACAGCGTTGTATAATCTTTACTACTAAACAATACGGGCGAATGGCCCATAAAAATATATATGTTACGGGCTTTGTATTTGGTGTTGGTCCACACCACGGGGTGGTCACCCATTTTAATGTCTGAGTTAGGTTCGTAGGTCGATTCATCAACCGATGCCAGTACATGCACATTGGGGCGCGGGTCTTTATCGTAGGTGTACCATTCTTCCTGCTGCACGATGAATGATGGCGAAACACCTTTCATAACCGGGTGCTTTTTATCTTCAATATTTACTTTGGCTTTGGCAAAGGTGGCGATGTAGTTTTTAAACCTAATGCCACCCATAAACCCGTGAAACCATTGCCACATCGGGTAACCATCAAACTCACCCAATAAGGTAGCGTGATGGAAGCCTATCCAGCCGCCTTTACCTTCATTAATATAGTTTTCGAAAGCCGTTACAGCCTTTTCTTTCCAGGCGTAAGGCGGGTAATCGAGCTGGATGAACAGTTGGTAATTAGCCAGAAAAGCATCATCAATTTTATCGGTATTCTGGATATAATCAATGCTGAAATTGCGGGCCGCAGCTAGCGAATCGAGCCAATGCCTGGCAGCTTTAGAGTATTCTACATGGTGACCGCCGTTTTCATAGAGCGCTATCACTTTAAACCGTGGTGCTTTGGTCTGTGCAAATAAATTACCGATACCAAACAGTACTGTAAATAATAATAAGACAATGTTTTTCATAAGTGAGGGATGTAGCACTAATTAACGCGATTTTTTAAAATCCTTGTTAATCTCGTTCAACAAATATTCTTTTTTATCTTCTACATACTCCCAGAACATCACACCGGCCATATCGCTCTTCTTCACATAATCGCATTTCTTTTGCACCGACCATTCATCGTCCATACTGATAAATTGTTTGGTTTCTGCATTATACAGGTACGCTGCTTTAGCGCCATTATCGCGGTAATATTTAAATCCGTTTTGGTTTAAGAGACTGTCTTTAATAAAAGTATAGCCACTGCCTCTCATACGTTCTACCGTTTTTACGCCTAAGCCGTGGTTAGTACTATCTGTTGCCACCCGGTACGATCGACCGTAAAAAGCAATGCCCATTACCAGTTTGTTGCGCGGTACCCCGGCGGCCACAAAATCTTTTACAGCATCATTGGCATCGTCACGGGTATAATATTTTTTTGATGCATACAGGTTGGTATGGTGTACAGTGATCCCCAGGCTATCCTGCAGGTAATCGTAGGTCATCAAGTTTATATAGTTAAGGTAATTGGCTACCTTATCCATTTCTGTATGCTGTAGAAAGCGCTTGAAACCTCCAACCGCGGCAGTGAGCAAAAGCTTTTTACCTGTTTCTTTTTCCAATGTATCCAGTTGTTGGCGCAGGGCTTTAAACATCAGCGTGTAGTTCTGCTTATCTTCGGCACGGAATATATTGCCGGCTCCTTTGTTATCGGGGTACTCCCAGTCAATATCAATCCCATCCAGTTTATATTGCCTGATGATGCCGACCGCGCTCTTCGCAAAGGCTAACCTGGAAGTATCGCTAAGCGCCATGTCCGAAAAATTATTGCTCCACGCCCATCCACCGATAGAGATAAGCACTTTCAGATCGGGGTTTATCTTTTTCAGCTTAACCAGGTTTTGTAAATTGGTGGTATCTGTACGGCGGTGCCTTAAGTAGGCCCGGTTATCCTGCAGGTCTACAAAGGCGTAGTTGATATGCGTTAGTTTACGGGCATCAACCATGGTGGTATCATACAAACCTTTATAGCCTCCAACGTAGCCAATTACTACGTACTTATTTTTAGCAGATTGGGCTTTTGATGTAAACACTATTGCGGTAACAAACAAGGCAACAAGTAGCAGCGGCAAAATCTTTTTAAGCATCATTTTAATTGTGATAATTGTTAAATTTTTAGTCGTAAGCGTTTCTTTTCCATCAACCCTACGAGCCATATTAATATAAACGACACAGCGAACGAACGTAGCAAGCCAACCATTCCATTTCTTAACAGATACGGAAATTTGATACCGAAAAGCTCCATCAAAAACACCTGGAAGTAAGGCATTAAATAACATGTTAATGTACTGGTACCTGCCGGGCGGATAGCTTTCAAAAAGTTTTTTTGCCCCCGCATATCCACAATGTAAATAAACAACTGAAACATGAGTATGGTAATACCGGCACAGATAAATATCCAGGCGGGGGTTGAGCGTATTTTAGAAATACCATCAGCATAAGGGCGGATCAGCAATCCAGCGGCGATGAGTAATACTCCAATTACAATAAATGTTACAGGGATCAACCGGGCTTTGCCCTGCTCTACCCATTTGGCATACAATCCCGAGATAATAATGCCACCCATAGTTAAGCTTACTGCCGATGCATCCCCTATTATCCATAGCTTTTCGGTTAAAATTCCGGTATGCTCTGCTATGTTGATGCCTACAAAAACAAGCACTGCAATAATCAACACACTTAACCGGCCTTTACATAGCCAATAGATACAGGCACAAACCAAATACGACCAGCCAATGATACCCAGTATCCCCCACCACGAAGTGCGCATCCAGGTTATATGATCGCCTTTGCCACCTTTGTAAATTACAGCCATGGCAATAAGCAATATAATGCCTAACCCCATCAAGGCATACTTGCGGGCCTTCTTCATGGTTTCGGGATAATCCAGCCAGATGAGGAAAAACGCAACCGTAATTATCAATGCCCAGGCGGCTTTGGGTATCAGTGCGGCCTTCGAATTATAACTTTCGAGATTAACATGATAAAACCCCATAATGAGCAGCGCTGCACTACGGGTTAAAATGTAAATGAGGATGTTTTTGGATGATTCGCCCTTTTTAATGCGGTTGTTGATGGCAAAGGGCAGCGACAAGCCCAATATGAAAAGGAAAGCCGGGAAAATGGTATCGGCAAAACCCATCGCGTCGGTATCACCGGCGGCGTGATCTATCCATTCGGGGATGTGTTTTACCCCGCTGGCATCGTTCACAAAAATCATTAAAAACATGGTAAGCGCCCGCAGTACATCTATCGATAACAGGCGCTTAGGTAAAGTTTGCATTGTGAGAGGCAATATTTCTTAAATATAGCGTATCAATTGGGTGGTGCAAATGGTTAAGGGGAATTTATTTTTTGAGATGCTGGGTTGACCGAAAGGCTAATCGCCATGTAAGGCCTCAAGCGATGAGGAGGTAGCTGTATTATTAAGGGGTTGTATGCTTATTGTCGGTAGTCCCGCTCAATCACCTCGGGTAGGCTGTTACTTTGGAGCGCCAAAGTAACCAAAGCGCCCATCGGCAAAAGGCTTCTTTGCGCACAAGGCCATGCTGCACAGCGTTCAGAACAACACATCCCGATAGCTATCGGGACGGGATCTTTTGCCCTACTTGCGTTCGCACAATTCAACCCTTCTGCAAAATCTCCAATGCCTCTTTCCGGCGCACGAGGCCAACATTGTTCTGCCCGCTTTTGGCCGAAGCTGTTTGCCAGAAGAAAGAATCAAGAATCGAGAGCCAAGAATCAAGACAATGAATAACAACAAAGCGGTATCAGGACAATCAAAAGAAGCGGTGGCCCAGACAGAAAAGCGGGGCCGAGGGTGAGCCTTGTGCGGTGGAGCTTTTTTCTGTCTTGATTTTTTGGTTACTTTTGGATCAAGCCAAAAGTAACAGCCTACCCGCGGCGATTGAGCGGGACTGACATTAATTATTCGCACAAACCATTTATAATAGTTTCTGCGTTATTGAAGTCAGTGTTAATCGGTCGGGGATTGCCACGCTATCGCTCGCAATGACGTGGTTTATTTAAGGTGTAACCACTCGGCTACTCTTCCTCTTTATCCTTCTTCCTATCCTTATTAAACCCGATTTTCACTTTACCGGTGCCGTCATCTTTGGCGGCGAGGTGTAGCACGATGCCCTTATAGCGTTTCTTTTTCAACTCTTCCTTATCGGTAATGGTGGTATCGTTTTTGGGATTACGGAGCGGTACATCCATAGTTATATCTGTACCCCTATCCAAGCCGTATACCCCGGCAACATCGGCATTAATTACGCTCGAGGTTAGTTTCATAGGTTTAATGGTGATCATCCTGCCGTTAATATCAAACTCGGCATCGAGGTTGGGGATCTGGATGTTATTGAGGTTACGGAACGGAAATGCAATTTTACCGGCCGTTTTTAGCGGGTTAAAATTAATTAAGGCACCATCTGTTAAATTGAGCAGTACCATACCTTTTAAAGATTGCGACAGGATACCTCCATGCCCGTTGAAAGTCCCTGCAAGCTGTGCTTTGGCTGATAACAGACCTTTCAAATTTTCATAAGTTGGGGCTGTGATGCCGAAATTGTTGAAGGCATAAAAGAAATCATGAATGTTAACGTGGCTTATCACCGTGCTTACATCGAAACGGTTGGCCACATCATCCTGCACTATGCGCCCCCTAATAGCCAACGTGCCGCCGGAAGTTTTCAGGGCGATGTCTTTAATTTCGATCCCATCTTCAGATAATTTCAGCTTCGCTTTGGCATCGGTAGCCAGAAACTTGTTGTAATGTACATTGGCAACCTGCATATTCAAATTCACCTGCGATTTGTTGATCACGTTGGTAAACTGATCTACCATATTGCTGCTGTTACCCTTTGCCGAACTTTTAACCGCAGCTTTTTTGCGCCTGTTTATAATACCCAGAAACTCGGCTAAATGGATCTGCGGACTGTTAACATTCCAATCAACCACAATCTTCTCAGGTGCATTGTAGTACAAGTTCATCAGGTTATCGGCCCTGCCGTTCATGGTTACAATGCTTTGGCCAACCTGTACCCTAATGTTGTTGAGCATCAGATTCCCATTTGTGAATTGCATAGAGAGGGAAGTTTTCTTTAAATTGAGGCTGTTGGGCAAATAAGTAAATTCGGCATTATTGATGTTGATGTTACCGGCAACATAAGGCTTGTTTAGTTGCAAGTTAATGATGTCTGCTCTAAAATGTAATAGCAAATCGGCGGTTCCCATGTTAAAGCGAAGAACTTTGGCGAACAGCTCGTTCATATCCGTAAGCGGAAAATTTGCCTGTAATACGCCGGTAGCAATTGGCGTTGTGAGGTTAATGACACTGGCAGTATCAACTTTAAAAGGTATGCCCTTGAAACTGCCGGAAAGTTTGGTGAAATGAATAATGGAGTTTTCGTCGCCCAGTCCCTTGCCTTTTACGTAGTTATTGGTAAATATCCCGTTAAAATTACAGTTGTCAATTACAGCACCCGGTACGGTAAGCCTGTTGTTTTTTACTGTTGCGGTGATGTAAAGCAATGGTTCGCCACCGCCAAAGTTGCCATCTATATTGGCGGTAACATCAATTGGTTTATCTAAATTAAACTTGTTAAGTGTTTTAGTAATATTAGCCGATACCAGCGATGCGGCATTGCGCCAAAGTATTTGATTAACTTTTAGATGGAAGGCAAAGTTCATCGATTTGGCAGCGGGTGCAAATAAGGCATTCAATGTAAAGTTATCGCCGGCTATGTTAAAATTGTCTGACTTTATGTTGATCTTTTTACTGGTTTCGTTATACCCGGCCACCATATCAGTTTCAATCAGTTTATCTTTAATAAAGCTGCCGTGCGATAAATTAAATGCCAGGCTGCGCGACATTACCTTCATGTGTACCTGTGCTGTCCAACCCGAATCCGGGAAATCCATCTTGCCGTTCAACTCGTTTACATCAAATTTAAACAGCTTGCCGCCGTGCTGGTTATCTATGGTGAGGCTAACATTGTGCAGATTAAACCGGCTCAGTTGTGCCGATGTGCTGCCTTTATCTTTGGGATTTTTCGGTTTGCTTTTATTTTTCTTAAAAACAGAAGTATTGCTATAGCCCGAGGTATCGGTGTAAATATCAATTGCGGCGTCATTAATATCCACATGGTTAATATCTATTGTACCATGCAAAAGCGCAGCGGCATTTACAGAAACATCAAAATCTTTCGAGTCTAAAAGTGTATGGCGGTGTTCGGTCCATTTCCTGTCGCGTACAATAACATTTTTTAAAGAAAGCGATACACCAGGAAAGCTTCTGAAAAACGAAGGGCTCATGTCACCTATCGACAGTGAACCATCGATATTCTTATTAAGCTCGGTATTAATGAGTGCAATAACCTTGGCTTTATGGCTATTGATGTAAAGAGTTGCTCCAACTAAAAGCAAAACAACCAGTAATATTAGTCCGCCTAATATACCGAGCACCCATTTTAACCAACTTGCCATAAATAAATTGAGGTAATAATTATATACAATATACAACCAAATAACCCAAATGTGTTTGAAAGCCAAATTATTGCTGTTGCAGATTGGCATTTGATACAATTTGGAGGAGCAGATTACCTACAAATTCAATCTACCTAAGTTCTACCCCTTATTAACGTTGCTGCAAATTGCACCAACTTCGTGTTCCCCTAATTTAGGGGAAGGCAATGACAGTGCCACCACTTCTAACTTTAATAAGGGGTATAATCTAAAGAATACAGGTAGTTTTATAAGGCAACTATAAAACCTCTATTTTCAACTTTCTGCTATTTCAATTTTGCTTACCTTCAACTGTATTCAAAACATCACCCCTATGACTAAAAACATCACCCCGAAAAGTCACCGAAGTACCTTAAAATCGGCCATAACATTAATTGCTGTAGCATTATTAAACCTAAATACGGCATCGGCACAAACCAAACTTCCGGCAGTGGGCACGTCGGCAGTTGTGGGCACAGTTGACCATATCGATATTACCACAACGGTGCAAAGCCCATCTAACCAGGATACACCACTGCAAATTATCTGTGTGTTCGAATATACCGAGGGCGATATCACCAGCACCCAGGCATTACCCGCCGCCGCAAACGGATTATTGCATGTAGACAAAGCCCTTAACGGCCTGCTTACCGACCTGCGCAAAAGTGGCAAGTTTGCGGGCCACGCGCTCGAAACATTATTGCTTACCCCACCTAAAGGCACCATAGCTGCACAGAAATTACTATTAATTGGCCTGGGCAACCGCAACAATTTTACGCCCGACCTGATGATAAACGTTGGCCGCGTGGGTATGCGCGAAGCCCTACGCCTTGGTGTAAGCAGTTACTCGCACGCCAGCGATTTAAAGGATGCAGGTATTGATTCGCCAACGGGTATTGTAGCCAGTAACGTAATAAAGGGTGCTTTAGAGGCTTATGAGACTGAACTGTACCTTAAAAGTAAGAACCTGAGCAATACTAAACCCATCACCAAAATTACACTACTAACAGGTCCGCCATTCTTTGCCCCATCCGGCGATGCCGTTAAGGCTTTTATTCAAACCTACCGCCCTGCTGTAAATTGATACAGCCTTAACAAATAAATCATTTGGCTTTAGCAAAACCATTTTTTAGTTTTAAGCATGAAAAACCTTCACAAATTATTATTACCCCTAATTGTGGCCTGTTGCATCCATTTATCAGCATCGGCACAAAATAATGCAGCTAACGATTTAATAAAACAAGGTATTGCCTTCCACAACCAGGGCAATTATACCGATGCTGTTACCAAATTTAACGAGGCCTTAAAAGTTGATCCGCAAAACGAATATGCCCATTATGAGCTGGCGTTTTCGTTATATGAATTAAAGAAACCTACTGATGCTATTCCGCATTTAGAGATCGCAGCCAAATCAGCCAATAAAGATCTTGTTGTAGCCTCTTACTCTTTGCTGGCCAGCATTTATGATCAGGATAATCAATCAGCCAAGGCGTTTGATATTTATAACGAAGCCATTAAAATAAACCCCGACTACCCCCAGATTTATTATAACCTGGGCATTGCCTACTCGCGCGCGCAGCGATATCCTGAAGCCGAGAATGCTGCCATTGAAGCTATTAAGCATAACCCCAAAAGTGCCAGCAGCCAGCGTTTATATGCCCTGGTGTGCTTTCACCAAAACAAAAGGGCTAACGCTTTGATGGGGCTTTGCAGCTTTATTTTGCTGGAGCCAACCGGTGCGCGGGCGGCCGAGGCTTACGGTAATATCCAGCATATTTTGCAGGGAGGTGTATTGAAAGATGCCAATGGCAAAACCACACTTCAGGTTTCGCTAAGCGATCAGCAAGAAATCAGCACGTTCAATATGGCTATCAGCATGGCTATGTTATCGGCACAAACCAAAGGGCTTGCCGGTTTAGCTTTGTTGGAGTATCAGCTTAAAACCACATTTGGCATAGTTGGCGAACTATCTGCAAAGAAAGCCGACAAATCGTTTTTCGATAAGTTCTTTGTTGATTATTTCTACAAGCTATCGCAAACTAACTACATGCCTGCCCTTACCCACACCATTGCCCTAACCGACCCTAAAGCCGACAACGCCAACTGGGGCAAACAAAACACAGACCAGATAAACGGCATGGCAACCTGGTTACAAAATACGCCGAGAGGCTATTGAGATATAAGATGTGAGATGTGAGACGAGGATGCGCTAATCTCACATCGCTTTAGATATGAGATGTGAGGTATGAGACAACGATGAGTTTTATCTCATATCTAATATCTCACATCTCCCCTACTGCATTTCATGATTTACATTCCAACCCTTTCGGCCGAATGTGAAGGTGGCCGTTACAGATGGGCCGTTATATCCCCATTTCAATTCGCCGTCCAGTTTTTCCCTGTCAACATCAACCTTGAAATTTAAACCGGTGTACCCTGCGGCAAAAGTTAAGTTTTTAATTGCCCTAAAGGTTACAGCAGCATTGTAGGCTATAATACGGCCGCTAATGTTATCTATCGTAACGTCTAAATAATCGGCTTCGGCATTAAAGGCCCAGCGTTTACCCATAGTCCAGCCGCCCCAGAGGCCAAAATCTGGCAGTGGTGCTGTTAAGCCAACATTGGTTGAGGCACTGCCGCTTATGTTATTGCCGGTAGCAGCAATACCTATCCCAAACCTAACCACGTGTGCACCTATTAAAAGCCCGGCTTCATAATCTGGCTTGCTTAAAATGGCGTAGCCATAAGATAAGCGGTAGATGTTAGAATTAAAGTAAGCATCAATCTGTGCACCTATGTTATAGGTATTGCCATTAAAATTAATATCTTTTTGGATTTGGTAGCTCGAGCTCCTGTCTAAGCGATAGTAACTAAAATCGAACCGTGAGCGGCTTGATGAACGCCATTGAAAATCGCCCAGAAAGGTGGAGGTATTTTTGTTGAAACCCAGGTCGTCTTCAAAATCAATATCGGTACCAATTTTACCATTGGTGCCATTAACCCTGATGTTGGTATTATTAACCGGGGCAAAAAAACCGGCGGTTAATTTAAACTTATCTACAAACCAGGGCACCGTGCGTACTGGTTTAACTTTTTTATAGGTAGTAATTGTGGTATCCGTATTTGCTGCCGCATCTGCAAAGGCCTTTGGCTGCCGGGAGCTTACCGTATTGTTTTGAGCATACAGGTTGCCTTGTGCGCTGCAAACTGAGGTTAACAATAAAAACAACAGGCTTGCAAGTGCTGCACTTTTTAAGCCGGCGGGGGTATACTTATTCATTTTTTAAATGTTTTATAAGGTATATCTCGATATGCGATTGAAAACCTAAAATTACGCAACAATAAACCTGTAAATATTTTATCAGGTTGTAGCAGGTGTTGCATATTTAAATTTGCAACTCAATTAATCCACGTTTCTTCAATCATCCATTATTTGATTTTTGCACATGAGAAATGTGTTAAGTGGGGCGAGGGATTTAAAGCGGTTGGATTGCGCCTAACAGAAAGGTAACACAGGCTTTAAATCATTTTATCACGCTTTCGTTATCATTACACTATAAAATCCAATGGCCCGAATTTCCTTTCCGATCAACTCTTTTAATCACTTCAAAAATTGTCTGCCGGATATACTGGAGGAAGAGATATCACGTACAAACATCAGGCTTAAACTAAGTAACGGCTCCCAGACTAACGAAGAACGCCAATTATACCAGGAAGAACTGGATAGACTTAGCGCCTTAAAGTATATCAGCCAGTTAAGAAAAGGGAAATTAACCAAAGAAGAGTTTAACCAGAAAGTGGAACTGGCTGCTTTATAGGTTAAGGCCCCAATGATGTAGCAAGCCAAGCTATACTACTAAAAGGCAATTGTTTTTAATCAAGAAACTATCAGAGTTTCCCGAATGGCTTTTTTGCCCTGCACAACCATCCTTGTACCTTGTAAGGTAGTTGCGATGGCACAGCCAACACCAACAATGGCAATAACTATAAAAACCGGAAGCTGGTGTTGGGTTAACAGCATACCTGCAAAAGCAACAAGGCACGTCCAGGCGCCCATAAAGTAATCGAATGATCTTTTGTATATGTAAGCCAATGGAAAGAAATGCAAGCCTACAATAAGCGCCATTGCCGGTACAAAGTAGTTAAAATACCCGGTGTTAATAAGCACATTGGCGGTTAGAAATATAGCCAGCCCTTCTAAACTACCAATGATCATAAACCATTTGTCTTGTTGTTTCTCTTCAACAGATTTGGTTGCAGGATAATTACCCTGCAAGGTTTTGGCTGCGCTATTAAACTTAAAATAGTGGCTTATAAACACTAAAATTATTGCCAGAAACACTACGCCTATCACTCCATAGTCTCTTCCCTTAAGGTTATACTCGGCCAAACCAATCCACCCGGCAGTAAAAATGCTCATTAGAAACAAGCCACCGGTCATGTTGTCGAGAGAAGTTTTTGTGTTGGTTGTCATGGATCTTTATCGTTATAAGTGTATACAGGAATTTGCGATTAACTCAGCAAATTACAATAAATCTTAAAACAAAAAAGTCTCTTAGTCTCACCAGGAGGCTTTCGTGGTATCAGCATCACTAAAACATAAATGTTATGTCAGTTAGTTAAAATAAATGAAGTATTTTGCCGTGCTTATTGCGGTTAGTAAATGCTTTTTAATTCGATAGAATTCCTCTTATTTTTCCTGGTTGTTACCACCTTATATTACCTTTTACCTTATAAATACAGGTGGGTTTTATTGTTACTGGCCAGTTGTTATTTCTACATGGCATTTGTGCCTGTGTATATTCTCATTTTAGGCTTCACCATTATTGTCGATTATTTTGCCGGCTTATACATAGAAAAAAATACTGGCAGAAAACGAAAACTATTATTGATAGTAAGCCTGGTTGCCAATATTGGCGTACTCTGTGTTTTTAAATATTATAATTTCTTAAACGCCAACCTAAGTTTCCTGCTGGCTGCCGGTGGGCACAAAGACCCCTTTCCTTTTTTAAGCATCCTTTTGCCGATAGGATTATCTTTCCACACCTTCCAGGCTATGAGTTACACCATCGAAGTATATCGTGGTAACCAGCCTGCCGAAAAAAGCTTTGGCATATACGCCTTATATGTGATGTTTTATCCGCAGCTGGTGGCAGGCCCTATTGAGCGACCGCAAAACTTGCTACACCAATTCAGGGAAAAACACGATTTTAACAGCTACAATGTTAGCAGCGGGCTTAAACAAATGCTTATTGGCTTTCTAAAAAAGCTGGTAATAGCAGATAGGATTTCTATTTATGTAGACACGGTTTATAATAATTCTGCCAGCCAGAATGGGAGGTCGCTGGCATGTGCTACTATATTTTTTGCATTCCAGATCTATTGCGATTTTTCTGCATACTCTGATATTGCAATCGGAGCAGCAAAAACGATGGGCTTTGACCTGATGAAAAATTTCAACCGGCCTTATTTAGCTACTTCCATCTCACAATTTTGGCGCAGGTGGCATATTTCACTCTCCACCTGGTTTAAAGATTATCTGTATATCCCGCTGGGTGGCAGCCGTGTAAAACATAAATATAGGCAATATCTTAACCTGCTTATTGTGTTTACCATTAGCGGCCTATGGCATGGCGCTAACTGGACTTACTTAGTATGGGGTGGCTTAAACGGGCTCTTTTTAATTGTCGAATCAGCCCTGCCAACTGTGCATATAGCTAAAAACTGGCTGTTAACTACTCTTAAAACGCTTATTACCTTTTTTGCGGTTTGCACTACATGGGTATTTTTCAGGGCCGAAAACGTTTCACAGGCATTTATCATTTTAAGAAAAATTATAAAGTTTGATGGCCCGCTTTATCCGGGGAACCCTAAAGATCATTTTTACTATGCCGCAGCTGCCATTTTCTTCCTAATATTTTTTGAATGGGTGGCCGAGTATAAGCCCCGCCTCTATCAATACATCCCCAATAATTATATAACCCGTTTAGGATACTACACATTTATTGTGGCGATTATTATGCTATTCGGTGTATTCGGTGGCGGTCAATTTATTTACTTTCAGTTTTAAGATCAGACCAGTATAGAAAATGGATTCACTAAAAACTTTCCTTTTAAAACTGCTGGCCTTGATTTGCCTTGTTGTAGTTGTTGATATAAGCATCGGTCTGCTGTTCAAAAACCTTTTTTATAAACAAAAAAGCGGTAAGTATTTCACCACTTCGCATGCTTTGAAAAATGCCGGCGAAGACATTGTGATATTCGGCAATTCACATGCGGCCCAACACTTTAATGCGCCGCTCATGCAAGCTAAAAGCGGTAAAACAGTATTCAATTTCGGAAACCAGGGACAGGGATTATTTTATATTTACCCTACTCTAAAATCGATGCTGGCCTATCATACACCTAAACTGATCATCATTAATTTAGATTACGAAGAACTTAGGTATGATGAAGCCGAATATCAGCGGCTGTTTGTTTTTTTACCCTACTACCACTTAAACCCAATAATAGATTCTGCTATAGCCATGAGTGGAAAGTATGAACAAGTGAAGGCGTGTTCTGCCATGTACCGTTATAATTCCTTGTTGGGTTATATGCTGTTAAACATCTACAAACCAACCTTTAATAAAAGCATGGCAAGCCTGGGTTATGACCCCAATGAAGGCGTTATATCCCCCTCGGCAATTAATGAGAGTGAAAAAAAATCGCTGCCTGAGCAATACGTTTTTGATAAAAATAAGATCAAGTACCTTATTAACCTGATCAACTACATCCAGGCAAAACACGTACAGCTTATGGTTACAACTGCCCCACTTTACCGATATAACGATAGCAAGAACTTATATAAGGATAAGTTGACAGCGCTTCTTAACCAAATGCAAGTTGCTTATTTCAACGATGGAGATGACGCAGCGTTCCGGAACAGGAACGATCTTTTTCATGATGATAGCCACCTTAATCCAAAAGGCGCAGATATCTGGACGCAAAAATGCCTTAACTATATACAGGGTAAGCATTTAATGAATTAATAACACCCAAAAAGGACATATCGCATTTTAAATCATAAATGATGTTTTTTTTACACCACAAAGCCTAATTTTACCAAAATTAGAAAGCGCCACCGCATACATGATCGCTATTTTTGTCCTGATATATCTTCTTTCTTTTATAATGGCCCTGTACAATATCTTATTAGATAACAGGCAGGGATTTATGCTGTTCCTCATTTTTGGCCTTTCTATTTATACAACGGCAATGTCCGTTGCCTTCATGCTCGGGTTAAAGCAGTTTATTCCGTTTTTTCAGGGGTTTAAAGAATTACTGGTATTTATTATGCTGCTCATCAATATTGCTGCTTTAAAAACCCGGCCCCGATGGCATGTTATTGATTATCTTATCCTGGCATTTTTAGGTTATACCACGCTTTACACCTTACTGCCTGTAGGCGGGCTAAGCTTTGTAGCCAGGCTTACCGCGTTAAAAAGCACTTCGTTTTTTCTATTAGTATATTTTACGGGCCGGTTATTTGATATTAAAAGTCTTTATATCAATAAATACTTCACTTATATAGCCATACTGGCCATTGCTGCCGGCGTAGTAGTTTCATTTGAGGCTGCTACCTATGAGCACCTGCAATCTCATACCGGTTATGCCGATTACGTTTATTACTACTTTAACATTGAGCCCGATGGGAGCTTTGGCCTAAGTACCACATTTGAATCAGAAGGTGGATATAAACGCTTTGGGAGCTTTTATACTAATCCTTTAGAACATGCTGCTGCAACACTAATTGCTCTGGCGGCTATTATGGCCCTATACACCCGCGACGACAATAAAATTGAATTTAAACCCATGGCTGTGTTGGCTTTCGGTGCAACATTATTGTCTATTATTTTTGCTTTTTCAAGAGCGCCTTTTGTCAGCTATTTTTTGATGATCTATATTTATGCGCTGGTTACGCATAAAAAATCCCTCGTCAAACTCATTCATTATGGTTTTGGGTTAGTGGCTTGTTATCTCATTTATCAAATCATATTGTTTGATAATAAAACTGATGGAATAATTGCGGTAGTAATCAGTACGCTTAATTTCAGCAACCCATCAAGCGTAGGGCACGTGGTTGCCTGGCTGGAGGGGATTACCGCCATTGTGAACCACCCTTTTGGTATGGGCATGGGTGCAACCGGTCGGGTAGGTGCCAGCTTAAATGATGAAGTTGTAGGCGGCGAAAACCAGTACCTTATTATTGGTGTACAGGCCGGCCTCATCGCATTGATTTTATATCTGTCTATTTACATTATGTTTATTAAACAGGGGCTTAAATGGGTTAAACTGTTAAAAGGTAAAGAACGTAAAATCTGTATTGCTGTACTGATGTTAAAGATCGGTTTCTTAATTCCGTCTTTTACTTCCGAGTTTGAAGGTTCATCTTATATTTCATATATGAACTGGTTTTTATCAGGTTTATTTATCGCAACTATTATGCAGCACACAGCCGATGAAGTTCCTGATACCAAAGCACTACCAGTTCCGGTAAATGCATAAAGGTTGTTATCGCAATACAAAAGCACGCTCAATTAAGCTTTTGGCTTAATGAGCGTGCTTGCTTTTAACTTATATAGAAGTTAACCTCATGCGCTTCCCATATAGCAGGCACTTCCAGCTTATAAATCAATTTATCCAAAACAGCCGCCGGTACAATGGCATCCCGACTTTTATTTTGACTGTGCAAATGTTGATAAGGTACTTCGATATAAACGATATTTACCTTTACCTTATACGTAGTGAACAGATCGATCAACTGCGTACGCATCTGGCTGGTGGTGTTGGTTGCGTTCCACACAAATGATTGTTGCTTGCGCAGGTAAACCCGTGCCTGCTCTTTCGCTTCCTGGATCACTTGCCCATTACCCGTTTTATCCGTTGGCGAAATACCGCGCTTTACCCGTATGGCATCTAATGAAATAACGGGACATCCGGCATAATGCCTTTTAATAAACGTGTCTTTACCGGCACCGGGCAAACCGCTCATTAAAACAATCTCCGCTTCAGGCTCTTCAAATGGTACATAATCCAGGTAGGCATCGTCGTGCTGCATGTAGTACATTTTTGCATTGCCTGATATAAATCCACGAGGTTCTCCCCAGCAATTATTTTCCTGGCAAAAAGCCTCGAAGCAGTCAATACGGTACAGCATTTCCTCCTGGTCGTCACAAATCCGGCCGAGCATGTCGGCTCTGGCAAGCAAGGCCAGCCATTGGGTGTTTACTTCCATACCGGCTTTAACTAGTGCTTTTAACGGGTCTGGTTTTTCAAACAACCATATTGGCAAACCATGGTACCGCACCAAACCCACAATTTGTTCGCGGATGGCAAAGGGTGCGGGTTCATTTACATACAACAATTGCCTTGTAAACTGAGCGCCTTTGCGGGCATGCCCGTTAGATGTAATGCTGCCATTAGCCTCCAAAACTGTGGTGCTGTATTTTTCAACATCGTGCAATAAAGCCGCAGCCCACAAAATCTCCTGATCCTGTGGGGATAAATCCTGAAAAGCCGTTTCATTCCCCAGCGCATTTAATACCATTTGCGTGTGGATGGCCACGTTACCTTCGGCATGATAACGTGTATCCTGCGGCACCTCATTCATGCGCTTTACCCAGTCGAAGCGTTCTTCCAGGTATTGCCAATCTTTATTTTCGCTAAATACCCACATACTTGCCTCCTTCGTTTATTAATGCTGCACGTTTCCAGTTACGGGTCCAGTGCTCATCGGTTTTAACGTGCCCTTTTCGTACATATTTAAATACATTTTGTGCGAATGTATCAACGCTGTAACGATCCGCATTTCTGCTCACGATGCCTTCCATCGTGGTCGCTGTTTTATCATGTACATCATACGGCTCAAACGCCCCGGCGCCGTTTACCAGCGCAAGCATTTCTGTTTCAAATTGCTGCTGCTCCTTTGGTGTTTCTTCCTTTTTTACTATCGGAACTGTAGGCAGATCGAGCATATCGGCATAAAACCGGGTTTCTTCCCAGCTTAGCCAACGATCATGCTCCCGGATCCCGAATACATAATAATGATGTTCCAGCTTACGATATTCAATGGAATGGATGGCATAAAGGTTCTCACCGAAGATTTCCAGATCGCCCAGGTCATGTTTTACCAGTTGCCAGAAACGCCGTAAACTTTCTGTCCACGCAGAGGTTGTTGGTGCAGCATGCGAACGGGCAAAAACGCCCAGTTTGGACAGGCAATTATTTTCGCCGTCCAGTTTTTCGGTATGTATTAAGTTTGGGATGTGTTGCAGATGCTCCCAATAGTCGTGCGCTATACGGTCGTCGCTGGTTGTGCCCGGCGAAAACGGATAATGATAGGTACGACCATATTTTTGTGATATAGCCATGTTTTCAAGAATTAAATTAGAAAATAGAAATCGCTTCCTCCCCTGGGATGGGAAAGACCATAAATAATTTTATGCGCTGGCGATTACATGGCTCAAAGACTTATAGCGTTTTTGTTGACGCAAATGTAAGAAACTAATTTATAATCTGTTAATGAAAATAATTACCCGGTTGCGTCTGCAACCGGGAATTATCAGTCTTGCTTAAAGTAATTCCGCTTTTATCGTTTTAACCGGGTTGCCACGCTCCAATGCATTGTGCTCACGCCATTGGCTTTGCTGTTGGGCCATCAGTTGCTCGGTTTGCCAAACCAGTATTTTAGCTTCGAGCCGGGCTAAACAGAGTTTCTTGTTTTCCAGCTGCGAGCGGGTATCCATAGCCATTACCTGTAACCCGGATGGCAAATGTGTTCCCCTCACGGCGGTTTCAACCTTGTTTACATTCTGCCCACCCGGACCGGCTGAACGGCAGGTTTCCAGTTTTACATCTTTCGGGTTCCACTGCATCAAATCCTTCACATCAAAAGCAGCAATGCCAACAAACCAGTTTTTACGTTTGTGAAATTTACGATAAGGGCTTTGCGCTATCCATTGTACGGTTCCGGCCCATTCTTTTATAAATGCATCCAGGTTACTACCTGTGGCCATCATGGTTGCAGAAAGTAAAGTATCTTTAATTTCACCCGGGATATTTTCCAATACCTCCAGCTCAATACCTTGTTGTTTGGCCTGTTTCGTCATCAGGTTTTGCACACAGGCTACAACCCGGCAGCATTCTGCCGGGCCTTTACCTGATGTAATTTGTATGATCATCTTTTTCATCACCTAATCCTTGTTCATTCTAACAATACGTGGATAAAACTTCCCCTGGATATCAACCAGATCGCTTTGCGCAGCAATAACAGACTCAATATCCTTGTAGGCCATAGGGTTCTCTTCAACCGTGCCGCCAATCAGGGTAACACCAGCATTGGTCAGCATCTTTTTCATGGCCGAAACCGTCATGCTATCCTTTGCCTTTTGCCTGCTCATCGCCCTGCCAGCTCCGTGCGAAGCAGAATATAAGGCATCGCCCGTTCCCTTGCCCGATACCAGGTAAGCGGGAGTGGTCATGCTGCCGGGGATAATGCCCAGCTCACCTTTGTGCGCCGGCGTGGCACCCTTGCGATGGATGATCACTTCGCGGCTATCAGCCAGTTTATCTTTCCAGGCAAAGTTGTGGTGGTTCTCTACCACGTGCAAAGCTTTTAAACCTAAAGCCTTTAGTAAGTTGGCATGGATACGCTCATGGCAGGCTTTGGCATAATCGCCGGCGAGGGTCATGGTAAGCCAGTACTCCTGCCCTGCTTCGCTGTTCAGATCCAGCCAGGCCAGTTGCTGGGCATGGCGTGGTAGCTTGCAAGTGTTCATGGCTATCTGCGTATAATGCCTTGCAATGGCCGAACCTAAACCCCTGCTGCCCGAATGCGTTAGCAATGCCGTGTACTTTTTAGCGGGTAAGCCTAAGGTATTATCGGCTAAAAGTTCAATTTCGCCAAACTCAACAAAGTGGTTGCCGTTGCCTGAAGTGCCCAGCTGCCTCACCGCCTTCCCGCGCAACGGTTTTAAAAATGGGATTTCATTAAATACCGGGCTATCCAGTATCTCATGTTCCTGCCTGGTATCCAGCCCGCCTTCCATACCGAAATGGGTATGGTTTTTAAGTGCTTGCTTAACCTGGTATTCAAACCGTTTCAGAAAGCCATCGTTCTCATCAATAATAGATAAGGCCATGCGGCAGCCAATATCCATACCTACTGCATAAGGGATCACCGCATTACCGGTAGCCAGCACACCGCCAATAGGCAAACCAAAGCCCATGTGAGCATCGGGCATTAAAGCGCCTTGTACACTTACAGGTAACAGGTTAGCCAGTTCCATTTGTTTTTTGGCAGATGACTCGATACCCTTGCCGCCATAGGTTTTGCAGAATATCGGCTCGTCCCTCAAATCATACGTTTTAAAAGATGGGCCTTCTACCTTGCCAATTACCTTTTCTGCTATTTTGGCTGTTAGTTCATCATCCAGAAATGCTTCCGGGTTGTTTTTAATATCCACCAGCAGATCAAGCAATTGCTGCTTACTGTGGTGCTTAAAATTTTTAGAGGCTATACCAATAACCAGGCTTCGCAGCTGATCATTATGATAACCTATTTTACTTAAATCTTTTGTTCTTAAATTGCCCATGTGGGTTATTATTCTAATTCCAGGTAAGTTGTTATTGAACTATACCTGGGTATGTTTTTTAATTTGTTAATGTATTTGGCCGGCTCGTTAAAACGATCTTTCCAGCGATAGCTCCGGCCACGGGTTAAGCAGTTGATACGTGGTGCCAGGTGATGGTTATCGATATGGTCATTGATGTACGATAGCTCCCTTTCAATATCCACATCCATTAGTTTAATATGCGTTACCATGTATGGGGCTACTTTTAGCAAATAGCGCCAGGGTTCGGTAATTACATATTTCACATCCAGCCTGCGGTACGGGTTAATAAATTCAACACGTGTAAAGCAAGCTTTTTCATCTTCGGTCAATTGCATCCGGTTAACCTGCCAGCTGTACTCACCAAATTCGCGCAGTAATTGTTGCTTGATCACGTAAACATTACGCCCTTTACGCCGCTTTTTGCGCTTGAATGATTTATCGTGATGATACTCAACCGTATTAATTTTAGTCAGCAAGGCCTCATAAAAATCAGCCTGTGGTCCGCGTTTAATATCATCGCGAAGCACAAAAAACCGTTTCCATCCACGCTGATAAGGATGTTCTAAAGGCACTTTCGGTAAAAGCTCTTTTTGTATCCAAAGCTTATCCCGCCGCTTGTCCAGCTGTATCAACTGCTTATCCCGGTCTGTTTTTACGAGCCGTTTTTTCCGGCGCGCCGATTTAATACAGCGCGGCCATTCATGTGTGTCCATCACACGTTTATTTATTCTTGTCTCGAAATGTTATTGGATCTCTATTTCGTCCTCGAGTAAGGATATACCCTTTTAAGAGCGCACAACAAGAGCCCAATAAATTAATTCGGCAGGCAAAAAATCATCAAGGCCAAAAGTGGCTTTAACTTATTCTTAATAAAAAAGCATGGTGTTTGCCTGCCTAATGGGCAATGAGCGAAAGGGGCGATATGTAGCGTAGCTCTGTCATGATTCCTTGATATTTAAAAGGTTAACAAATCAGGAATTGGATGCAAAGATAGAATTTTAATTGAATTCAACATAAAATATAGAATTACCTCAACTTGCCTGCTTGGGGCAGATTAATAACTTTGTAACATGCCGGCCATTCAAAATATTAAAGTAGCTGTTGATGCTGTGGTATTTGGATATACTTCCAAAGAGGGCTTGTCTGTGCTATTGATTAAACGTAACATCAAACCTTTTAAAGATAGCTGGGCCCTGCCCGGTGGTTTGGTTCGTGATGATGAGTCTTTGGAAGAAGCTATTCAGCGTGAATTGAAAGAAGAGACCGGCGTTAATATTAATTATTTAGAGCAACTGTATAGCTTTGGTAAACCAGGCCGCGATCCGCGTAACCGGGTAATCTCTATCACCTATTATGGCTTGGTTAAGCCCGATGCTTTTGAATTACAGGCCGATACCGACGCTGCAGATGTGGCCTGGTTTAATATTAAAAAACTCCCTCAACTGGCGTTTGACCACCACGAGATTTTAACCGCAGCGCATGAGCGATTGAAAAACAAAATGCTTTACCAGCCGGTAGGTTTCGAACTACTGGAAGAGAAATTCCCATTCTCTGAACTCGAAAAATTATACATGGCCGTACTGGACCGCCCTATCGACCGCCGCAATTTTAAAAAGAAGGTCATTAAATTTGGCTTCCTCGAAGAAACTACCGAAAAACAAGCGCTTGATGGCGCAGGCAGACCTGGCAATCTTTTTAAGTTTAATCCGCAGAAATACTACCAGTTACAAAAAGAAGGAATCAACTTCGAGATTTAATTGTTTCCTGAAAAATAAAAGCAAAAATAATTTGCGTATTTAAAACGCATATTTATATTTGCGTATAATTAACGCAAATTAATCATGAAAACAGCCGTAATTATAGCCCGCTTCCAAACCCCTTACCTGCACGAGGGGCATAAGCAATTAATCAGCATGGTACAAGAGAAACATGCCAAGCTAATTATTTTGTTAGGTGTAAGCCCAATAATGGGCAGCCGCAAAAACCCTTATGATTATTATACCCGCGAAAAGATGATCAAGAAGGATTATCCGGAAGTAGTGGTTTTACCAATTAGCGACCATCCGAGTGATAAAACATGGTCTGAGAGTATTGATAGCCTGCTGAAAAGCGTTTTTCAATCAGAAGATTTCTGTTTGTATGGTAGCCGGGACAGTTTCATCCCCTACTACTCTGGCCGGTTCGAAACCGTAGAGTTGCCGGAACATGGTGATTATAACGCTACCGAGTTGCGCAAGCAATATGCTGATAAGGTATTCGATTCTAATGATTTTAGGGCAGGTATCCTGTATGCTTATTATAACCAATACACTAAAGTTTATCCTACTGTTGATATTGCTTGTTTTAGAAATAACAAAACAGAAATACTGCTGGGTAAAAAAGCAACCAACAACAAATGGCGCTTTATAGGCGGCTTTGCCGACCCGGAAGACGATAGTTATGAAGCTGCTGCCAAACGCGAATTAACAGAAGAGTGCGGTGAGATGGAAATAAGCGAAATGACCTACGAAACATCGCGCAAAATAAACGACTGGCGTTATCGTAACGAGGCCGATAAAATTATCACCCTTTTATTCAGCTGTGATTATATCAGTGGTTCACCTGCTGCAAAGGATGATATTATTGACCTGGATTGGTTCCCGGTTGCTGATCTACCAAAGATGATTGAGAATGGAACCATCAGCGACGAACATGTGGAGATGTTCGAACTAATTATTACTAGGTACCTTAAAAACTAAATCCATGAAACGCGAAAATTTGATCCTGCTGGCTGATGCCTATAAATACGCTCACCATAAATTTTACTATCCCGGTACCACACAAATTTATAGTTACCTGGAAAGTCGCGGCGGAATGTTTGATGAAACGATATTCTTCGGTCTGCAATATTTTTTGAAAGAATACCTGCAAGGGCCTGCTTTTACCCAGCAAGACCTGGACGAAGCCGATGGCTTTCTGCAACAAGTATTTGGCCGTGATGATGTATTCGATAAATCTAAATTTCAATACATCCTTGATAAATACAACGGTAACCTGCCTGTGAAAATAAAAGCCGTTGCCGAAGGTACTGCTGTACCTACCCACCATGTGCTGATGACCATAGAAAATACCGACCCCGAATGTTACTGGCTTACCAATTTCTTGGAAACGCTGTTGATGCAGGTATGGTACCCATGCACAGTGGCAACCTTAAGCAACCAGATAAAAAAAGTGATTACCCAGTTTTACACCGAAACAGCAACCGAAGGTGCCGAAGCCGGGATTGATTTTGTACTGAACGATTTCGGTTTCCGTGGGGTAAGCAGTGTAGAGAGCGCTAAAATTGGCGGTACTGCCCATTTAATCAATTTCAGCGGCAGCGATAACCTGGCAGGCAGCGGCATGGCCATTAACTACTATGATGCCCAAAAGGTATATGGATTAAGCATCCCGGCAACTGAGCATAGTATTTGTACCCTATTAGGCCGCGATGGCGAACTGGAGATTTTTAAACACGTGCTGCGCAGTTTCCCAACCGGTACTATTGCCTGTGTATCTGATAGCTTTAACATTTTTAAAGCTTGTAGAGAGTACTGGGGTGGCGAGCTAAAAGAAGAGATCTTAAACCGGAAAGGTACCCTGGTGATCCGCCCCGATAGCGGCGATCCGATCATGACCTTGTTGGAGATATTCAAAATATTGTTCGAAACATTTGGTTTTACCACTAACAACAAAGGATACAAAGTATTACCACCGCAAGTAAGAGTGATCCAGGGGGATGGTGTAAACTACGGCGAGATCATCAACATATACAACGCATTAAAAACAAACGGCATTAGCGCAGAAAACTTAGTATTGGGCATGGGCGGCGCTTTGTTGCAAAAGGTTGACCGCGACACCCAAAAGTTTGCCCTGAAATGCAGCAGCGCGGTTATTAATGGCACCGAAGTAACAGTAGAGAAAAGCCCTACCGAAATGGATGCACAGGGTAATATTACCCCAAGTTTTAAAAAGAGTAAAGGCGGCCGTTTAAAACTGGTAAAAATAAATAGCATCTTTAAAACCGTAAACGAGCAGGAGCATTTAGAATTAGCCGATGAACTGCGCACCGTATTTGAAAATGGCAGACTGGTTAATCCCATTACATTTGAACAGGTGAAAGCTAATGCCAACCTTAACTAACAACAGCATGAAAAAGATATTATTCGCCATAAAAGGCTACGAATACCTGGCCGAAAAGGTAATGGCCTGCGGCGATTTTGAAAAAGGGGAATTGGAAGTAAGCCATTTTACCGACGGCGAACGCTATCAGCGCATCATCTCCCAGATAGAGAACAGAAATATTGTATTGATAGGCGGCACTGTAAATGACAGCGCTACTTTAGAGTTATATGATTTGGCATCTTCACTGGTAAGTTACGGGGTTAATTCGCTAACGCTGGTTATTCCATACTTTGGTTACTCTACCATGGAGCGTGCGGTATTGAGCGGTGAAATTGTAACAGCCAAAACCCGCGCCAGGTTACTGTCGGCTATTCCAAAATCAAACCAGGGGAACAAGGTTCTGTTGTTCGACCTGCACTCAGAAGGGATCCAGTATTATTTTGAGCACGATTTATATCCGGTACATGTATACTGCAAGGATATTGTGATTAAGGCTGCGCTTGAATATGGTGGCGATAATTTTGTAATGGCCAGTACTGATGCAGGCCGTGCCAAATGGGTAGAATCGTTGGCGAATGATTTAGGCGTAAACGCAGCCTTTATCCTGAAACGCCGCCTGAAAGGCGACCATACCGAGGTAAGCGCCATTAATGCTGATGTAGATGGCAAAACGGTTATTATTTATGATGACATGATCCGCTCGGGAGGCAGCATTATTAACGCGGCTAAAACTTATAAAAATGCCGGCGCAGGTGATATCTACGTAATCACTACACACGGCTTATTTGTAAATGATGGCATCAACAAATTAAAAAACAGCGGATTAATTAAGAAACTGATCTGTACAGATTCGCACGTAAATACGCAATATATCAACGATGAATTTGTGGAGGTAAGAAGCCTGGATAAGCTGATTTGCGAAAGCATGTAAGTACTTAATCCGCAATATCATCATATAGGTCGCATCGCCTAAACACCATAAATTGTTTAATGCCTCTGAATTCGTCAATCAAATTCCAACTCTTAGCATATTTGTAAATTTCGTGGTATCCGGCTTCCCATTGTACATTATTGAAAAGGCATTCACCTATAATTTCGCCATCTGCACGTTTAGAAACATAGATCTTTAACCAGTTTATTTTGTTGTTGGTTAACTGAGCAGGGATCTTATCTTTTAATAATTCGAAAAGATAATCGTATTGTGGGTATTCCTGCCATAATCCCTGGAAATGCATTTCCCCCGGTTTTGGGTGCCATAGCACTTCTTTACCATTGATCGATTTGGTAAAGTCCAAATCCGGGTTATGGGTATCTGATAAACTATCAATTAGTGTAAGGAATGTGGAATTGATGTAGTTGCTTAATGCAACATTTACCTGCTCTTCGAACGAAATGCCTACACCTGCTACACTCTCTATTATCCCGTCCGGGAAATATTGAGGATGAGCTGTAGCTACCATGAGATGTAATACCGAGGGATGCACACCCGGGTTTTCTACAATCGCGGTTGATACTTCCAGTTCAGTATTAATAATAAGCGTCAAATACTGCGGATGTTTTTCGACCCGGTACCCCATCTCAATCAATATGGATTTTAAAGCCCCTAGTAAATACAAATTTTTATCAGCAGGTATTGCTTCAGCTTTCTTTTGGTGCTGACTATTGTTTGCCGGTTTAGGTTTGAGGAAATCAAATAATCCCATTTTCGCTTTATTTATTTAAGGCTGCTAAACATCCGCTCTGCCAGGTCTTCAATATCATTTTTCCGGGCCAGTTGGGTTCGCCAGTCTTCGGGGATATTTTCATAACCGTACAGGAGCGCGGCAAGGCCGCCTGTTACTGCTGCAGTGGTATCTGTATCGCTGCCTAAATTAACCGCTTTTAAAACGGCATCCCTGTAATTATCTGTATTGAGCAAACACCAGATACTGGCCTCGAGGGTGTGCAATACATAACCGCTGCTTTGGATCTTAGCTTCCGGAATCAGGTCTACCCTATCAACTAATAAGCGCTCAAATATATCTCTTTCATACTGGCTCATTTCAATTGATACCAGGTAGTCGGCTACTTCCTTTTGCAGGTTGTTGTAGATGCTGAACTTTTCGCCCCCGTTTAGAATCGCCAAAGCAAATTCGAGGTAATAAAAGCAGGCGATAGCAGAACGAACGTGCCCGTGAGTAATAGACGAAACAGTTTTAACCAGCTGGTAACGTTCGGCTATGGGTTTATCGCTGATGTATACGAGCAATGGCAATATCCGCATTAATGAGCCATTACCATTACTATGGGCATCAAAATCTCCTGCTAAATCCGGTCTTGTACCTTTAACTAATGTGTCAATGGCATGCTGTGTGGTCATACCTACATCAAATACTTCGTTATCTGCAGTCCAGTAATTACCGTATCGCCAGTTAACAAAATTACGGGCAGTCCCCTCCAGGCTAAAGCCCGAAGCAATTGATTCGGCAAGGCAAAACGTTAAGGAGCTATCATCAGAAAATGTTCCGGGTGGCTTATTGTAGGTACCGTAACCAATCATATCCGTCACCGGCTGCCTGCTTATTTCTTGTCTGCTCTTAAACTCCACTGGTACACCCAAAGCATCGCCAACAGCTACACCAAACAGAATGGCCTTACAGGTATTTAAGTCGATTTTCATTCCCGGCATTTATTCGTCTAATCTTAAAAATTCAGCAGGTACATGATCGGTTAACCAAACCTTATTTTCTGACAGATAAAACACATATCCATTTTTATGCATTTCGCCTGCAAGCACGTTAAAAACTACCGGTTTACCGTGCCTGCTGCCAACCTGTACAGCGGTTTCTATATTTTTGCTTAAATGTACATGCTGGCGGCTTCGTTTTTCAAGGCCGCTTTCCTGAATGGCAGCAACCGATTTTTCCCCGGTCCCGTGATAAAGTATTTCGGGTGGTATTTGCGCCTGGTAACCTAAATCAACCTCAACCGAATGCCCCTGGCTGGCACGGATCTTCTGCCTGCTGTCGTCAAAAGCAAAACGTTTTTTACTGTTGGTTTCAACCACATCATTCAACAGGTCCCAATCTAAAGTATAACCATGTGCGTTGGCTTGCTTTAACAGCTCATCAACACTTACCCAGCCCTGTTCATCCAGTTCAATACCAATTACCTGGGGCTGGTGCCTTAGTACCAGGCTTAAAAATTTGCTGATATCCGTTGTATCTTTTTCTTTCATAATGTGGTTTGAAGTTAGGGTATTTGCAGGTGTCATGATATTATTTTTGCCATAATTCTCTATGGTTTTAGCCAACTGCGCTTTTATCTGCTTTACCAGTACCCTTGGCCCCAATACTCTCATTTTGGCGCCAAAACCCAGTAACTCGCGTTCCAGTTCAAAGTTTAAGATTACCCTGATACTAAATATCTTCCCGTTTTCATCTTCGCTTAGCAGTTTTTGCGTGTGGTGCAAAGGCTTGGTAACCACATAAGGCGCATTGGCAGCATCTATCCAAAATATCACCTCGCAATCGCGCTGACCGGGAGATTTGGTTACCCCTATACAATCATTATAATACGTTGCCAGGTCTAATGTCCGGTTCTCGCGGTAAGGTTCTTCATGCTCTGCCACGGCTTGTATCCTGTCTAAAGCCAGGTTCATGATATGGGCGTTGCGCTTGTGCTGCATCCCCAAAACAAACCAGCGGTTGCGATATTCTTTCAACAGATACCCGCTAAAACAAAAGGTGTTGGCTTCCCTGGCTTTAAAAGATTGATAGGTAATACATATCGTTTTCTTAGCCACAATAGCTTTGCGGATCACTTCTATCCACTCCAAGCCTTTCAGATTATCGTTCTTTTCGAAATCAATTACCGGGGTGCTTTGTGTTTTTTGCGAGTAGATCTTATCTTCCAGTTTACTCACCATCTCATTCAGATCGGTGAAATGGTTAAAGCCTTTAAACTGCTTTAACAAGCCCGATACTTCGCTCAGCACCTGCATATCCTGCTGGTTTAGCGGGCTATTGGTAATGCTGTAATTTTTATCGCTGTAGGTATAATATTTTTTATCAACCACCACAATCGGCGCTTCGTAGCCCAGCTTGTTGCTGCGCATCATTTCCATATCAGCCTGTACGGTACGGCGGCTTACACCTGAATCAATTCCCTGGTACTCGTAAATGGCATCGCTGCAGGCATCTATCAGGTCATCCAGTGTCCATTTCTTAAAGCGGTTTTGCAGGCATTGGTCAATGGTGCGGTAGCGGATCAGGGCGTTGCGGTTAACAGGCATAGTGTGATTTCGGATGTCGGATTTCGGATTTTTGATTTATTTCAGAAACACAAATCCGAAATCCACCCTCCGACATCCGAAATTTATAAAATTATTTTTTGCTGCGCAAATACGCTGCGCACTTGATGTTTCTCTTTGTACTGTAGAAAGGCTAAACCTGTTTACAAACGCCCCCCTCTCTCAATTTGGGGAGAGGGGTTTTAGCCCGGAGAATTAAAATTGTTAAATTACAAGCTCAGGTATATGAGAAAGCAAAATAGCACCGAAACATCCGCTCTTGAAAGCGCAGGGGCGCAAAAAGAAAAGATAGGTAACAACGAGTTAAAAGCGCTCGGTATTAACGACGTAGATATACTGGTAAACTTTAGCCGCGTAGCTAATGGATTGCTGAAACACAACGTAATGGCTAAGCCCGAGATACTGGCTAATCTGGAAGCCTTGATTGACGACCCCATCCCATACGCCTTAAAAAAAGGCGGTAAGTTTAAAAACCTGGCTGAAGATGTTATTGCCCTGCGTAAAGAAGGCAAATTTGTAAAGCAGCAACGCAGCAATTTTAAGCTGAAAGAAGAGATAGCCGAATTCCCGGTATGGGGGTTGGAGCATATTGAGGTGGGTGCTTTGGCACAGATGCGTACCGCAGTACAGTTACCCATTGCTGTTGCCGGCGCTTTAATGCCCGATGCGCACCAGGGTTACGGCCTGCCTATTGGCGGGGTGCTGGCTACTACCGCCAATACCATTATCCCCTTTGCTGTGGGTGTGGATATTGCCTGCCGTATGTGTTTAAGCATTTTTGATTTACCCGCCGAAGCTATTGATACCGAAACCGATAAGCTGAAGAATATATTGGTGGATAACACTTACTTCGGGATGGGGTGTACTACCAAATCGTACTTTGATAGTTCTTTGTTCGACAGCAAAAGCTGGGGCGAAACTAAGTTGATCCGCTCGTTAAAGGATAAGGCTTATGCGCAGCTGGGTACCAGCGGTACCGGCAACCACTTTGTAGAATGGGGCGAACTGGATATTGCCGAAGGTGCTTTAACCGGTATCCCTGCCGGTAAATACCTGGCTTTACTTTCGCACTCGGGTTCGCGTGGTTTTGGTGGTGCCGTAGCCGACTACTACAGCCGTATTGCCATGACCAAAACCAAACTGCCTGCCGAAGCCAAACATTTGGCCTGGTTAGATCTGGATAAAGACGAGGGCCAGGAGTACTGGATTGCCATGAACCTTGCCGGCGAATATGCCAGCGCCAACCACCACGAGATCCATAACAAAATTGCCCATGCTTTGGGTGTTAAACCCATTAGCATGATAGAGAACCACCACAACTTTGCCTGGAAAGAGCAGCTGGCTGATGGTACCGAAGTAATGGTGCACCGTAAAGGCGCAACACCTGCCGGTGAAGGCGTGCTGGGTATTATCCCCGGCAGTATGAGTACGCCCGGCTTTTTAGTCCGCGGGAAAGGTGATGCGGCAAGCATTAATTCCGCCAGTCACGGTGCGGGTAGGGCTATGAGCCGTAGTGCCGCTTTTAAAAGACTGGATAAAGCTGCCATTGCCGCCAATTTGGTAGAAAAACGCATCACCCTGATGGGTAGCGACATGGACGAAGCCCCAATGGCTTACAAAGACATCCACACCGTAATGGCTGCGCAAAATGACCTGGTAGAAGTACTGGCTAAGTTTGAACCGAGGATAGTACGTATGGCTGATGCGAGGGAGAAGCCGGAGGATTGAGAATTATAAATTAACGATTACCTTAACAACAATATGCAAGCGCCTAAACCAACCGACTTTCTGTTACTGCTCGAAGTATTTCGCAGGGGGCTGATACTTGATTTGGTGTCTAAAAGCGATGTAACATCATGGGCTGATGAGATCATACTGAATACAGATGAGCCGGATTACTTTTTTATCGAGCTATCGTTATGCTCTACCACAAACCATTTAATTGAGGTAATTGGTGCGTATGTTAAGGGAAATGATAGCCTTATCTGTACGAGAGTATTGATGGGGCTATTATATAAAAAACTGGTTGATGAAAACAACGCCTTTACTATTGATGATGCAATCAGAATACTTTGGAACATAGAATGGCGCAATACGCTTACAGATTTTGAACTGAGTTTTATCTACTCGTTTGACGACTACGGGTTTGTTGATTTTAGAGAATTACAAGAAGATGTGATCAGGTTTTTATCTGCTTATGCCCCATTTACGTTTAACAATTATACTAACTGGCCTGTAATTAATGACTTGGTAATAACAGTTTTAAATAAGATAGAAGCCGAGCAGGAAATAAGAATTGCTGCAATGGCAGAAGAATGGCGGGTTAAACGTGAAAGCTTGATGCAAGCTAAGCAACAAGCCTTCAAAAAAGCAATCCGCAAACAACGGCTAAAAAGACACTTAAATATCAGTATCCTCATTGCCGTTATTAGTGCCATAATATTATGTGCCTACTTCACACCCATCACCGAGATTAATTGGGGCTCTATTGTTGGAACCATTCTTATATGTGGTTTATTTATAGGGAAAGAGTATATGTTGAGGGGGAAGAGGAGGTAAGTTGGGTTAGGCATAAGGTCAACAGAAGAAGCGTTGTCATGCTGAGGTACTCGAAGCATAAGCGTCGGCCTTCTGCACCATACTTCGACGGAGCTCAGTAAGACACCCTTACCTCAAAGGCACAAGCACCTCATTGCACTGGCCTGCGCTGCATAATTGCGCAAGCTAAGGCATTTAATGTGTATAATCAAAGATTATTGTACTGATAATCAAGTACTTGAAATAAAAATGAAAATAAAAACAAAATTTAGCTCAATTTTTCTATATTTTTGTTAAATCAGTTCTGTCTGATACAAAATAATAGAAGTCCCGATAGCGCGGAACACCGATTGAGGCACTGAGTTCATCGGCGGGGTTTGAATCCCCCGGGATTAAAGAAGAAATCTAAAAGTTTTGTTTAAGGCCTCTGGAGTCGCAATCCAGGGGTCTTTTTTATTTATTAAACTTTTTGATCTGTTTGATTAACTAAAGTCATGTTGCTCCAAGACTAAAAGCTTTAACTGTAAAGCATCTACATCCGTTAACAACACTACAAATATATGTATTTGTTATTCTAAATAACAACTGTTTTCTTAAAAAATTTATAGATAACGAAAATGGCTTAAATTACTCATTGTCAATTATTTACAACTGTTTTGTTGGTGTTTATCAGCGCGAAGGTAATTATTCAATCTCATTTTTCTGCTTATTTCTTTAAATTCAAAAAAAGTTTTATTTAAAAAAACAAGATTTGTTGATAATATAACGCGTTATTGTTAACATAATTTTTACTGTTATAAAATGACGAGAGGATTGGTGTTTTCAGATAACCCCCACTCTGGCTGCCAACTCAAGGAATCCGTCCGTCCCTTTCCCTCCCGTACACTTTGTTACAACCCGGACGCTTTGCGACACACCTCCATCATCCAAGCACATCTGCCAGGTCTACACCATTTTGGCGGTCCTGGTCTGTGGCTAATTCTTCTAGCACGGGCGATACTGTTATGGTTGATCCCGGTAGCATTTGCTGCATCAGGCGGGCTTGCTTTTGCCACAGGGCATAGGCGTTTACATCTGGGAAAAGCATTATCTGCCTGCCTCTAAGTATGCGGCATTTAATGGGGTTTAGCCCGTTAAGGCTTCCGCAGGCCAGCCATATAAACTGGGGCATGGTGGCGCTGGCTATAATGGCGGTTTTCTCGCTTTCTACCAACGCTATCGGAGTGCCTTTTTTGCGTGGTGTTGGTTCTGGTAAATCTGCCAGCAGGTGTTCGCCAAACAAACATTGGTTAAGCTGAAAATCTATATCTGTTTTATGCTTCATTAACAGGCTGTGTGCCCATGTAATATGGTTAAAGGGTGCTTTTACCCGCTTGCCTGTTTCTTTATCATACAACATTATTTTGCCTGTGCGGGCATAATTTTCGGTATCTATCTGCCAAAATATAGTTGCACCGGGCCAGTGGTTACTGGTGCCTATGCGGTATTTGCCCACCAACTCGTTGGCTTTATCGTAGCCGAAGCGTTTAATGAGGTACTGCACAAAATTATTGTTATCGTAATTGTTGTAGCTGCTGTCCACATCGTGCCCATCTATATATTGTTGTATGGTTTTTACAGGTTTGGGGCTGGGCGGTGTGTACTCGAGTCGGTTATCTCTAAGCCATTGGCGGTGCTGCCTATCATTAGGGTGGCTTATGGCATCGAAGTTTCGGTTAAAAGTTACGCCATCGGCTGTCCAGGGTTTATAGCCGCTGTCGAGGTAATATTTGCGTGGGTTATAATGGTAACCACATTTATCGAAGCGATTGCACCGGCCTACATGCGTTGCCAGTTCGGCACCGGTTTCGATGTTTACGTAGCGCACAAAACTTTTGCTATGATGCTTGCATTGCGGGCAATGGTGGCGGGTTTGCATGCCACGGTAGGGTTGCAGGTGATAGTTCATTTTGTTGTTGATGGTTGGTTGTCGGTTGTCGGGAAGCTCAAACTCCCCTCTTGAGAGGGGGCGCGGTTGCTTGTGCGATGGCAGGGGTGTGTTTATGCGCACGCGCTATCGCTTGCAGAAAGAACACACCCCTAACCCCTCTCGAGAGGGGAATAAAAGCGCTAAGCTGTCCGCTTTGTAACGGGCTGTACGGGAGGGGAAAGCGACGGACGAAAAGATAGTTGCGAGTTTTGAGTTACGAATGAGTGAGTAGAAAAGTCCTTTATCATTTATTCACAACTCACCAATCACTCATTCACTACTCATAACTGTTGTGTATGCGCTTTAATTATCCTATCAGCTTTTTGGTGCGATATGCCCAGGGCCCTGCCAATTTCGCGCAGGCTGTAGTTTTTTTGTTTAAGCGCCATCACATCGGCAATCAGGCTTTCGTCGGCTTCGCCTTTTTTGCGTAATAGTTGTTGCCATTCTTCGCCAAAGCTTACAAACTCATATTGTAAAAAATTGAAAGGCTTATCTATCTGGCAAAGGCATACGTTGCTTTCGCCATAAACCTGCTCGGTGTTGCGTTGCTTAATTTGTTTAAGGTAACGCAGGCTGCTATCGGCATTGCTTTCGCCTATGGTAAATGCGCTATCGCAAAAGTTCATCAGCATTTTGCTGCCTTGTAAATCGTTGCGGGTAATGGCTTGGGTTAAGTCGCGCTTTGGGGTGTGAGCTAATACCAATATGCTCAGGTCGTGCTTGTTTTTAAGGGCTTTCAACTGTTTCATCAATGGTAAAGCATCTTTAGCCTGCTCGGTTTCGCTGCGCAGATAGGTTAGGTTATCAATAATTAAAACCCTGGCGTTGGTTTGCAGTACAGCACGTTCAAGCGCATAGTTAAGGTACTCATCAAAATCGGCAAAGCCCTCGGGTATCTCCAGCTCGGGGTTTAACTCGGCACGATAAAAGTTGGGGCTAAACTCGTAGTGGTTGGTAAAGTTTACCGAGTAGCGGGCTTCAAACTGCTTATCGGTCAATTCAAAATCGCAATATAAAACGGGTTGTGCGGGTGCTTCTACATCAAAGGGATAAACGCCTGTGCCCCGGCTAATGGCATCGGCAATTTGTACGGCAACAATACTTTTGCCCAGGTTGCTATCGGCATACAGGATGCATACTTCGCCCTGGTGCCAAAATTTGCCAAACAGCATCAGGGGGATTGATCTAAGGCTGGCTTGTTCCATCCAGTGGTTAACACGCCGTACCAGTAATACGTCGTCGTTGTTTTCGGGTTGTTGTTGTTCTGCTAACAGCTCAAGGCTTTGGCGTTGCAGTTCTTCGGCATTAATTTTCATGCGGGTTTTTAAATAATGAGTGAATGATAGAATGAGTGAATTTTGAATGATAGAATTTTGAATGAGTGAATGAGTGAATTTTGAATGATAGAATAGTGCTTTCCATTCACTCATTCTCTCCTTCACTCATTCTATCATTGATTTAAAATCCGAACGGATTTTTAAGAAATACCCCTCCATTAGCCTATTTATAGGCTTTCATCTGAAAACAGAGCTATAGGATATGTTTTAGTTGCGAATGAGTGAATTGCGAATGAGTGCGTATTAACTCAAAACTCGCGATTCAAAACTCATAACTGATTTTGTGCTGTCCGCGTCCCGGGGAGCCTATGCTACAGACAGAGCGGACGGTTTGTTACAGCGGTAAATAAGCCGGAGGATTATATTCACTGCAAGTATACAGAATATTATTTAAAATAAAGAATATTCTGTAATATTATTTAATTATTTTTTTGGAGGAATACTGTCCGCTTTGTAACAGCATGTACGGGAGGGGAAACAGACGGACAGTAGGACAGAACCATTAGATTAAATGATTTCCAAAAAAATATTTTTCATTTTTTTTCAATTATTTTCATCTGCGCAAATACACTGCGCAGTAGCCATCAATCTTTGTATCAACAAAACAAAAAAGGAGGTTCAAAATGAAATTCAACCTGTTAAGCAAATTCAACAAAACAACCACGGTAAACCATGCCGGCGAAAAGGCTTTTACCCTAAGCGCCGAAATGGAACTATACACCGCGGTGGTTACCTGGAGCTTAAACGATTCCTTTTACGAAAAAGACGAAAAGCGTATGGAACGCCTGCGCACATTGATAGCCAAATGCAGCCCCATATTTGTGGGTAAGCTGGCAGTATATGCACGCACCAAAATGTATTTGCGTTCGGCACCGTTGGTATTGGTTACCGAATTGGCTAAGCTGCACTCGGGCGACGATCTGGTTGCCCGGGTTACCGACGGCGTAATAGGCCGTGCTGATGAGATTACCGAATTGTTAGCCTGCTACCAGATGCTAAACCAACGCACCGGCACTAAAAAGCTGAACCGCCTGAGCAAGCAATTACAAAAAGGTTTGAGCACGGCATTTAACCGTTTCGACGAGTACCAGTTTGCCAAATACAACCGTGATGGCGCTATAAAACTGCGCGATGCCTTGTTCCTGGTTCACCCAAAAGCAAAGGACGAATTGCAGCAGGTGTTGTTCAACAAAATAGTAAACGGCGACCTGCAAACGCCTTATACCTGGGAAACCGAGCTATCGGCATTAGGGCAGCTTAATTTCGATAGCAATGAGGCTAAGGCCTTAGCGTTCCGTGCTAAATGGGAAGAGCTGATTGATGGCGGCAAACTGGGTTACATGGCCCTGCTGCGTAACCTGCGCAATATACAGGAAGCAGGCGTAAGCTACGCGCACTTCCAGAAAGTATGCGGGCGTTTGGCTGATGCTAATGAGGTTGCTAAGGCAAAACAGTTTCCGTTCCGTTACCTGGCAGCTTACCGCGAGCTGATAGTTGCGGGTACAGATTCGCCGCTAAAAGGTTTAACTCAAAAATTGAGCGCATTGCTGTCGGGCAACAAAGGCTACACCGGCGCATTGCTGGATGCTTTAGAACAAGCCGTACAGGCAAGTGCTGCCAACATTAAAGGTTTCGACTACAATACCCGTGTATTGTTGGCCTGCGATGTTTCGGGTTCGATGCAGACACCGGTATCTGCCAAAAGCAAGGTACTATTGTACGATGTGGGCCTGATGCTGGCTATGCTGCTGCAAAGCCGCTGTAAAAACGTGGAGGTGGGTATGTTTGGCGATAGATGGAAAACCATCACGGTGCCACGTAACAATATATTGGGTAACGTGCAGGAGTTTTATCGCCGCGAGGGCGAGGTGGGTTACAGCACCAATGGCTACCTGGTTATCAAAGACCTGTTACAGCGCCGTGTAAAAATGGATAAAGTGATGCTGTTTACCGACTGCCAGTTATGGAACAGTACGGACACCAGTGGCGAACATATCCATGCCTTGTGGGTACAATACAAAACCCAGGTTGCGCCAAATGCAAAGCTCTACCTGTTCGATCTGAAAGGTTACGGACAAGCGCCTTTGCAGCTATTGCACAACAATGTGTACCTGATAGCAGGCTGGAGCGATAAAGTTTTCGAGGTGTTAGCTGCCTTAGAAAACGGAGGCTCGGCGTTGGATGCTATTAATAATATCCCCCTAACCCCCTAAAAGGGGAAACAAGGGAAATGCCCACTCCCCCTTTAGGGGGCTGGGGGGGGGCTTAAGGATGCCGTAGAAACGGGATACTTCGCACCATTGGAGGGGGAGGTCAGTGCCATTAACGTGATACTGAGGGTTCGAGTCCCTAAGCGGTCCCCCATCCCGCGTTCGCCTGTTGCTCCTTATAAAAATAAAAAGAAGGTGTCGTAAATAAGCCTTACTTCGTTTGGGACGCTGGGGTTGGCGGTTCGAGTCCGTCCCCGAAAGGGTAGCTCAAATGGATAGAGCACAGTGCAGAATGGCTTATTGCTCGTTGCCCTTCTTTTAAAAGAGATTAAAAATAAAAGGTGTCGTAGATAAATGCTACTTCGATTCCAAGTCTGAGACGCCGGCTCGGATCCGGCCCTCCCGCAAAGAGGTAGTTTAATATGGATAGAACGCAGAAGAAAACACGCATTTATCACCTGTTACCCTTTTACTAAGAAGATGCCGTAGGCTCAGCGTTACTTCGCCTGTCACGCAAAACCGAACGCTGGTTAAATGTTGCTCTTCTTTCCCCCCCCAATCCCCTAAAGGAAGAATAAAAAAACAGATTATCCCTCTTAGGGGGTTAGTATTAATACCTAAACCTTAAAAGGTGCCGTAAACTGGTGATACTTCGGTAGGATGTTCCCTTCGGGGAAAGGTGCAGATTCGAATTCTGCCTGCAGGCAATTGCAGTAGTCTAATTATAAAAAACCTCACCGGTTGCTTTTTGCCCTTTTTTAAAACATAATGAAAGATGCCGTAAGTGTGTGATACTTCGCCGGTGAAACCGCGTAAGCGGGCAGGTTCGAATCCTGAAAGACATACGCTGACTATTGCTCTTTCATTTATAATTTAAACAATCGACGCTACCCGACAGACCGGATATTCAAATAGCAGAAAAACTGTTGGTACAAATAAGAGAATATTTTTATACCACCTGATTACTTGTAGCCTAATAAAAAAGCCTCTCAGATTTCTCTGAGAGGCTTTCGTGGTACCAACTGGGATCGAACCAGTGACACAAGGATTTTCAGGCTTTCTCTAAGCAATTTTCAGATGGTAAAAAACCGCTCTGTAAGCGTTTCTAAGGACAATTTACATTATAATTCTGAAACTACAAAATTCATTGTACCACATTTGTACCACGCTTTTTACTACATAAGGCAGAAATACAAAGCGTCGGCTACCTCTGTCATTATCGGCCATCGTAAATCTGTTTCTACAGAATTAGCTTCCGAACTAAAGCAGCAATAATGTTTAGTGTTCTGAATGACTACAGGTAAGCGCACTGTCTATTTTCTAATTCATTGTCACGTTACCCATGATTTGAATATAATATTAAAATGTTAGTTTGCTCAGGCAGCTAGTATTCTTACATGATTGCTAGATTATGGCCTGAAATGTCTTCCAATAATCATTGTAAAACCCAATTACATATTGACTGAATGAGGTCGATTGGGACATTGGCGGGGATATAATATTCTTGGGGACTCATAGCCTTCGTGCCTTCGACTAAAGCATGATTCAAATTGCTAAAAAAGAGAAAATTCGTGTTCCCTTTTTTTAATTTACTTTGCCAAATCCGGAGATTGTCGCTGTCCACCTGGTAGTCCAATCCTCCTTGTATAATAAGAAATCGTTCAGCCCTCAAACTATTAATAACTTTAAAAGGGTTGTACATTTTCAGGGATAACCAATATGAACCTTTTGCACCAAGTAATGTTAAGGAACTGTCACTAGCACTAATATGATTAAGTAAGTCAACATCTTTAGCTACTGCTTTAATTGTTGAGTCACTTGGCGTACCGTTTAAGGATTGCAAATGCCTTAATTGTTTTAAATAGATATGATGTAATGGTTCAGCATTTGCTTCAAGCATGATTCCCCCCTTGACATTTGGATTTGTTGCTATAAGCATTGGCACTAACGTTGCCCCAAGACTGTGACCAATGAGAAATATTCGCCGTTTATCGACTTCTGGTCTTGTTTCTAAATATGCCAGTGCCGATTTAAGGTCTGGCTCATATTCATCTTGGACAGTGTAATTCCTTTTGAATCTTTCCGGATAAACTTTTGATTGTTTATCGTATCTAAGCGATACAATTCCACAATTAGCCAAAGCGATTGAGATATCTTTAAAAGGTTTGATAATGCCTATTGTCTCATCATAATCAGTTGGTCCCGAGCCGCCGATAAACACAACTGCAGGATGTTTGACATTACTATCATTTGGAAGAGTTAAGATTGCTGGTAAATTTACAGTGTCAAGGACTAACTTTATCTCTTCGATCTTTTCTTTGCTTTTTATTTCATAGGTGGGGTAATGATAGGCTTGGTCAAGCGGTAACAGAAAAAAACCTTCAATGCCAGATTCAGAATTTGCGAATTGCATGATGAGGTCTGCTTTTTCAAAATGTACAACGAAGCGAAGAATATTTTTACTGTCAGAAATTGCAGTTGTATCGTAGGAGTTTAATTCGCCAATTTGCTTATTGATTTGAGTAGCTGCGTCCTTTAATCCGTTTATTCCTAATTGTTTGTTTAAATTAGCAGAAGTAAGTGTTTGCGCTGTCACGAAATCTTTTTTTTTCAAAGCTTCCAGGAAATTTTTATCTCTTTTAGTAAAGTCGCTCTGACCAAAAGCGCTTTGAAAAAATAATACAGCAAAAACGGGGAAATATACCAGTTTGGTAACTTTCCCTTTAAGGCACTTAGGCCGCACATTAGTAATCATTGTTATTTTTGTTGATCTATTTTGAATTATTATACCGAAGCACTTATGCCTTTGTAAAATTATTGGCGGATTTTGAAACTATAAAAATTAACTTTCGTACACTTGTTATAATTATGGATCCAGTTGATAATCCAAACTTTTACATTAAAGGAGTCTTCTATTTTAATCAGAATGATATCCGGTCGATTGTTCCAAAAAGAAACAGATTTTTTGGTTACACTCTTAATTTTGCTAATTGGCGAACTTATATTTTTGTTACCCTTTTCGTTGTCTTGATCTTGATATCAATTTTTTTTAAGATTTTTTAATATTGTTCCGAAAGAGTGCCAATTTCATCTTTTTTAGGTGCAGAGGAGTTTTGTTTCAAAGGCTTTGCAGGGAATGCCAATTTTGTTTTAAATTCATCATTCCAAGGTCTTAGGTATAAAATTAAAGCACCTGACATTGCGAAAAAGAAGCTAACCAGCCCATGAATCACGAGAATTACAAAGTGAAAGCCAATTCCTAATATAAGTAAATATGGGCGATAACCTTTTTTGATCGTTAAGCCAAGAAACAATAACAATTCAAATCCTACAGGAGTCCACGTCAAAAGAGTTACAAAAACCGGATTTTTTAATGCCGGTAAAAGCAGCGGTTTCCAAAATGAATTTAAACCTACTATTGGATCGTTAAACCAATACCATAATGCAGTTCCATTTACCCATTCAGTTATTTTGAATTTTTCAATTGCTGCATCAAAGTATAAAATCGCAACCTGAAGTCTGATTAAAATATAAACAAAGTACCTTATTAAGCCCAGATAAACGTTTTTTGTCAATAACGATCCCGCCGTCCAATGATTTTTTCTGTTGTCAAGGAGACAAATAGGAATTAAAAGAAATGTAAGCACAGAAGTTATCTGGTCGCCACCGTCCGCAACTTGCGTAAAAAGGTTAAAGCTAAATGCAACATACCAATGAAGGATGCATGTATACCTTGGCCGCCAACCCGATAAGGTTAGCGTTAAGATTGCTATCGAAACTATTTTTGCGTAAAAGATGTGGGCTTTTAGTACATAAAATAGACTGAAATTAGCCAGTCCTATTACTTTGTAGTTAAGGAATCCTTGACTATGTATGTCTCCAAAAAGAGTCACATCACTATTAAAAATTAATGTAATTAAAGTACCTATGGCCAGTACAGATCGCCCAACACCATAAGTATTGCTAATAATTCCACTATCAGCAAGCCGATAAGCCAGATTACTTACCTTGTTTACTGCAGTTAACATGGATTTTTGCGACATAAGACTGCATTCCTGTTGTCCCCCTTACGCTGGCTGCCCATGCCCAGGGGATTGGTTTGTACCGAACTAATATAAAAGTTTGACCACATAGCGTATGATTTTCACTAGCCGTGGTGATTTGAAGGCTTTTAATTTCCTGGCTCTTAAATCTTTGTGGATCAAAATCAGTTACTTCGACCCAATCCTTTTCTTCAATTTGCTTGTAAATAGAACCACATAAAATACCTAACGCACGCGCATTCCTCCGTAAGCCCCATAAATTTTCGCTGCTTGAGTTAGTTTGAGGTCTAAAATCGACCAATGGAGCTCTATCAGCTCGATACAATTTAAAAGAGTCCTCACGAGGATCCCTGGTAAAAAAACCCCATCCCTGGGGTATAACCATTTTAAGGTTCTTCTGCCGCGGGATGAAGTTTTTTATAGGACTAAAAGGCAACGCAAGCGTCAAGACAAGAATGCAAAATATTAGCGTTCCCATCGAGAGAAACGCAAAAAACGATGCCACCTTGATATTGCTTGTCTGGTTGATATTCTTCAATTTGGAGAGGGAAACTGTTAAGCAGCCAAGTTGTTAGCCACTGAGTTAACGATTTCTTCTTTTTGTAAGGTGTCTGAACTAGTTGTTGTTGCTTCAGTGGCAGGTGCAGCAATTACAATCACTATTACTGCCACGGCAAACGCCACTACAGCGACTCCAGCATACGCCCAATTAAGATTTATATTGATAGCATTTACTTGCTTATCTACAGAGTTAACTGCCTTATTTCCCAGAGCGTTAAGGATTTGTGTTTTGAAGTTTTCTCTTTTACTGTCAATTACGGATCTAATTGTCTTTCCATCTATTTTATCCGGCAATTGATCGCGGAGGCCCTTTAAAAATGAGTCACTTACGAGTGCTGGCGGAACGATATTAGCACTTGTTAAAGCTTGGATCAATACGTCATGAGAATTACTGAATGCCTGACTTATCAATGTCCTGTTACCACTTTCTATCTGTGATTTAAATGTTGTTAAAAAGTCAGGTTTGTTCACTTTTATTGTTGCAATAATTTGATCTTCTAAATCCGAAATAGCCTTCTGCTCTAAGGCGTCCGTTGCCACGTCTGAGGCGTGAACAGTAATTTCCGGAATGAGCGCAGCCACCTTTCCCTCTCCGAAGATTAAACCTCTGAAAAGCTCGTCTGATGTAAAATTTTTCGATTTAAGGACGCTTGTTGTCTGACGTTCTTTACTACAACTTGTGTATAGTAATGTCATAATACAAAGTGGAACAGTAATGTACCACTTATTCGCAATAATTCTGATTCTTGTAAGCATAGGTTTGATTTATTATAAATATTAAGTCGATTATATTTTGCAAGTTAACTTTAATGGTCACAGACCAACTATGGGTTTAAAATACGTTGCGAGCACCGTTAAAATCAATAATTTTACATGAACACTCGGATTAACAAGACAAACGTTAAATAACACCGCAAAAAAAGCGCTATACCTACTTTACTCTAAATATAGAGGCCATAACTAAATTCAATGTCTGTGACATTTTAGCAATTATTAAGTCTCTCTAAAAACAGGAGGGTAACAATTGAAATCCTTTTTTATGACTACAGTTAAGTGCATGTTTATCTTTTGATGTTGTTTACTTATAGTAAACACTCAAATTCAATAAACAAAAATCAAGAATTATAAATCTTCGAAAACTAAGGTCCACCTTTGTCAACTTAACCGGGATTTCAACTCTGCGTTCAACTTTCTTAATGCCTCATTATCTTTTTCCAGTTCATATATTCGGAAAACAGAATGATTCAATTCTACCTGTAAGGAAAGTGCTGTATTTCCAAGATTAACAATATGGAAAAGATGTTGCGGTGGCATATCATTCAATAAGCCACTTTGTTTAAAACTGGTTATCTCATCCATCGCAAATTTCACCAAACGATGTTCCCGCCCTTCAGTGTATATAAATAGTTCTGCGTCAATATTGAATAGCTTTGCAGCGCGCAAAGCTATTCCTGCTGTAACGTCAGTTAAAGATGCTTCCAGTTCCCGATATTCGCTTTCTTCTAATTGCAGGGCTTTTGCAACCTGCGCCTCTGTAAAGCCTTTGGCTTTACGCGCTACATAAAGTATCTTATTCATAATTAGCGTATAAATGTTTATACAGCTATACCGTTAGTTAACTATCTCTATAGACGTTTATACATTAGCTGCTTATACAAATTTCGGACAGGTAAGTGCGGTACTAAACTCATAGGATGGGTATTTTACACATGAATACGTTATTTTTACAAGCAATAAAATTTGTATTTTTGAGATATGGAAACATCAGCCAAACCTTCAAATTCCCACATCGGAAGAAAGATCAGCCGTATTCGCGAACTGCGAGGCATCAAACAGGAAACGCTTGCTTCTGAATTAGGTGTTAGTCAGCAGACTGTTTCGCGTATGGAACAGAGCGAGACAATTGAGGATGCTGTGTTAGAAAAAATTGCTGGCATATTGGGAGTTACATCCGAGGCAATTAAAAACTTCAGCGAGGAAGCTGTGATTTATAACATTCAAAATAATTATGAGGGTTCAAACAATCACGGTGCAAATGTTGGTCATCAATTTAATTTCAACCCAATTGAAAAAATTGTTGAATTATATGACGAGAAGGTAGCATTGTTAGAACGTTTGCTTCAAGCTGAAAAGGAAAAAAACGAGCTTATTCAAAACTCAAATAAGAAATAATAAACCTTACAGCAAATCCTTTAGAGAGGGCAATTGCTGATCTGAATTAAGCTTAACAGGCTTATAAAATTGTTCATGCAACCTTTTCTCTATTCTATCAATTGTCATTTCATTAGGGAAACTAAGATCGGTATCTTCCAAAGAACGAAAACCAGTTATTAAGTTCCTGAAACTCCCCATCTGATTGTAGCCCCATCATCCATTTTTGTGTCAGGTCGAGTAGGCGCTGGCTGTAACTGTAAGTATCCAAATCGCTCTAAAATTCAATCTAAAATAACAAAACCCGCTAAATTTAATTAACGGGTCTTGTTACTCAGGCCATTATTAAATTGAATCTTTGTCTATCTCGGACAACCATTCATCTTTAAAAATCATTTTGGGATCTATCCAGTCGGCTTTTCTATTTGCCCAATCAATCCATTCACCATCAGCTTCAGTATTGACAGCTATATAATTTCGGATAAGCTGGGCGGTCTGCCATCTTCGAGCATCTTTCACAAGCTTTTTAAAATCTTTTAATTCCTTCGCTTTGCGCATTTGCCGCTCAGCCTCTTCTTTTCTACGCAGCTCCCAGTTTTGTTGCCATAAACGTGTCTTTTCTTCCTCCTCTTCTTTTTGCCTGGCAGCTAATTCAAGTTTTGCCAGTACTTTGGGCAGCTGGTCTTCCAGTAACTGATTTTTCAGATCTTTCCATTCCGACCTTGGCCGGCCGTCAAGACGAAAAGCGATAACGCCATTTGGACGCCACTCAAAGTTTTGATAGGGCTGATTATTTACCTCATACTTTGTAGTTAATTCCCTAAAGCACACTCTTAATTTCACATCTCTTATAACCACGTAGTTTCCGTCATCAAGTGTTTCATACCGGTACCCCCGTGCACGAACGCATTTAATTAAGGTATCCATAAACCGAAGTGCCCTGCCTACAAAAACAGGAGAAACCCGGATATCTAACTGCCTTTTTCCAGTTACTGCCATGCCAGGATAATTAATATCTTTCTTCTTGCCGAGGCTTTCTTTTGCAGCAAGTATAAGGGGATCTGGATTTGTCAGTCGGTCAGGCACTTTGAATGGAAGCTTTTCAACCGACAGTTCTTTTGTGAGCTTAAGATATTTAGAGGCTTTTTTTACTGCCTGATCTGGTGGTCGCTCCTCCAAATAAATAAACGTTTCTCCTTTCGTTTTTAATGGCAGACCGGGACGTCTCTCTTTATACCCGGCCCGCATCTTAGCCCAATGCCCAACTCTGGGTATCGGGATATTCATTCGGAGGCAAATCTTTCGGAAGCCAACATCGGATACCACATATTTCTTGGCAATATCAATCATAGGCTGTTCCCAAACCATTTGATAGATTTCCTCACGGCTTAGTTTGATCATAAGGTTGGTGCTGCTTCTCTTAGTTCATCCGTATTGAATTCGCCCAGGCTTCGCAAATATTTGAGGGTGATTACTACCGAAGAATGCCCCATCATCTTCTGAACCATGTAAACGTCCTTTGTCCTTCGGAATACATCAATCGCTGCCGTGTGCCGGAAAGAATACATGGTTTGTTTGGGATATATAAGGCCATGGCTTAGTAACTTGACTTTTTCGCGCCCCCATTGTTTTGCAAAATAGGTGTTGTTAAAAGGCTCGGGAATCATGCTGAAGATGTTATCATCTCTTTTTAACTCAGCAAGTACCGGGTCAAGCTCGTGTCTTACATAATCAGGCACATAAACAACCCTCACCCGGCCGCCCTTGTTCTCTTTACCACCTAAATGAATTTCCGTGTTATTCAATTTAAAGTGCTTTTTAGTTAGTAACCGTATTTCCTCATGGGGACGTAGCAGGCAACCGTAAGTCATCAGGCAGCAGCGATAAAGATTGGTATGGTTCGCCTTAAGAAATTCAAATACAGATTGCAGCTGTTCCTTTTCATAGGCTAAATGTAATGTGGCCTTAATCCTCCGAACATCGGTCTTTTTCAGCGTCAGCAATGTTTCATCCGTAGCCTTGCAGGCCATATTAAACAGGACGTTCAGATCCCGTCTCTTATTCATGTAATTAGTGGCAGAGGAGTTGTAGCGATTGAGAAATTCCTCAATTTGCGAAGTCTTTAATTTCTTAAGCGTAACCGCGCGGCCTTCAGGTCCCAGAAATTCCATGAAATGGTTATACGTGTGCCGGAGATTATTTTTGTGTTGCCTGCTTATATCGGAGGTAAGTTTTTTGTCAAGGGCTTGCTGGAAAAGCAAACCGATGGATTTTTTATTCTTCGTATGGTTCATTCTGCAAAACTGAAATAAGTAATCGCCTAATCGGGTTCGAATCAGGGCAATTGTAATGCAGGCGCAAAGTAAGCGCGTAGGATTTGCAGGCACACAATCGCAGGGCTTGTAAATTACTCATAATTGAATTTTATGATAAAAAACGCGGCGTTACACATCGCAAAAACCCAATCCTTATCCCGCTTTACCATTAATATTCCATTTTAACGGCTAGAGTATTTTACTCATTCGGTCGTAAATCAAAGGATACCGAAACTTTCAATCACTTGTTTTTTTGTGATTTTAGCCGAAAACATCATGAGAAATAAGGTTAAAAAAACGATCATCATCAGGAAATGGAATGATTACAAATTCAAACTGTACCTTCCTGGATCTGCCAATAAAAACAATAAGCCTGTGCTCTACTTCTATCATCCTGATCCCGTAAAAGGAAAACCGGTGCGGCTCAGGACCTATAAGAATTTAAGTTATAATCATGATGCAGGAACGTTAAAGAAAAAAGCCAGGATACTGGTAGATGAAATCATTGAGAACATTAAAGCTGAACGACATCCTCTTTCTTTTTCAGGTTCCGATAAAGATGCCGAGCTGATTGGTCAATCGACGATTATTTTTTGGTTCGACCACTGGCTTGCCTACAGGAAAGAATGCTTTGAAATCGGGGCATTGAAAATGAAGGGATATTTGAGCAGTCAAAATATATGTTCCTATTTCATGGAATGGTTAAAAGATAAAGGGTTTGAGCGAAGGGCCGCTGGCTCATTTAATCATTTGGATATAGATCTATTCCTGCGCACCTGGGCAAAGAAAAGAGGCTGGAATAAAGTCAGCGTTAATACCTACAGAGGACACCTGATTACTTTTTTCAATTACCTGATTGCCTTAAAGGTGATTACAGACAATCCGGCGAAGCATACCCGGAAACTTAACCTTAAAAATGATTCGTCACGCTTTAAAATATATGAAGAAGGTGAATTGCGAAAGGTCGTAAATGCCCTGATTGAAGACGAGTCATTTCACGATTTATATATCGCTGCGAAATTGGTTTACAAATTCAATATCCGGCCAATTGAGTTAATACGTCTTCAGGTAAAAGACATTAATTTTAGAAAGCGATTATTAACCCTTCCACCGGATAAAACCAAGAATGGCAATGAGGCCAGGTTCTTGCTTGACGAAGAATCCTTATTTATGCTTGAAACCTTCCTGAAAGATCACGATCATACTCATTACATTTTTGGAAGAAGAACAAAGGTGTCTGATTATCAGGCTTGCGACGGCTACTTAGACCAGCGGTGGCGCGCATTCAGAAAAAAGCACGATATACCATCCCATTTAAAATTTTATGCCCTGAAACATTCCAGTAACTATTATGATCTGCAGGATGGCGCGAGCTTTGAGGAAATCAGACAGCGGAACAGGCATAGTAATTTACAGGTAACAACGCTTTACATTAAAGAGAGGCTGTTTAAAAATGTAATCAAAGCCTCGGGAAGCAGCAAGTTTGATCCAATAAAATAACCCAGTTACATCAATCATATTTAGATATGAAAGCCAGAAAATACGCATCGCCGGATCCCTACATGCCTAAAACAAAAGAATTATGGATTGCTTTGAAAACCGAATATCAATGGCTTGTTTTATTAAAAGACAACGGAAAGAATTATGAGCAGCTTATCGAAATGATCCAGGAGAACGGTCTGCAAGACCCTGAGGATTATGCGCCATCCCCGACAATTAAGCTAGTCGCTGAGCGAGTCAATCAAAAGCCCGCTCTCATTGCCAAATGGCTCCGGCTTTTATATGATGATTTATGGGAGTTAAATGAAACCCAACCGGATAAATTCGGAGCTGGCTGCTCAAATTTTAAACTGCGTTTTTCAAAGCCTGGGTATAGGAATACTGTATATTTTTCGATGCCGCTTGAAAGAGTTTTACTCAAAGGCGAAACTTTCCGATGGTATTTTATTCAGGCGAAAATGGGCGAAAATCACTTCTATGTCGACCATATTTATAACGATTTCCTTCAGGGTAAACATGTGACAACCATTGATCTAAAAGCAGGGTATTATAATGCTTACAGTGAACAATTACTCGAAAAAGGACTGTTTTTGAGACTGATCAATCAGCTGGAGATTTTTGGATTAACTGATTACCAGGTCGATCAACTGCTTGTTCACCGGGTTGTAAAAGAGCGCAGCGGTTATCCTGAAGAGCTCAAACACCTGGAGTCAAATAAAAATTATTTTTAACCGGCTTTAAGATTAATCGGCTCAGCAGTTTTTTTACGCCGTGATGCAATCATTTCAAGATCACCAAAAATTGCTGCAGGTGGAATGATAGGGGTGTATACACTTTTTAAAAATATCCTTTATGTAGCTATTTGCATAGCTGCATAAATAAATAGGTAAAAAGCTATTGGTTTCACTATATATTGATCTGCTTATTGATTAATGTGCATAGAGGAATAGTTCTGCATATATCTATCGGAATAGAGCGTTACCCAATTATTCTCTTATACCCATAATTGCATATACCGGCTACCGTCGGTTCGTTCTTGCCTGCTTTTTCCGGTGCCTGTTTCTCCCGTGAATAGCCTCATCGTCTACATCATCACTTATCTCGAAACCTCCAAAATCAAAATAGTTATGATGCTGATGGCTGCCGGTACCAATATCCAAAAGATCAGCATTCTGATCTGTCGTCCATGTTCTGTCGCTATTTTGGTAATCTCCCGCATCATCAGCTCCTGCTGCTGTTGCATTTCGGTCAATGCCTGCAGGTTGCTCCCGGTCATGGAATGGATCTCCGATATGGCTTTCAGTAAGTCCTGCGCTTCCTTCTCCAGCCGACCTTCCGCTTGGTTCTGCTGTCCCGGCTGCTGCTCCAAGGTGGCCGTAAATGGCTCTTGTACGGCTGTTTGCTTCGCTAATTGCCTTGCTGTCTCTAACTTGCTCATAATTTATTTCTTTTGCCAGTTCCGTCCATTTGAACTGCCTGCCCAATGCCTGGCCTTTAATCTTAAAATCATCATGGAAATAAGTAACACCCGATACCCTGCCGTTAACTGCCTGATTAAACAGGAAATGTATGCCTGCGTGTTCACCTGCTTTGATCAATGCAGGGACGGTAAGGTTTGACTGTCTGCATATGTTTTTTAATAATTCCTGTAAAACCATCTTTTGTGATGGCTTGCCTGTCCTGACCACCATTTCCAGTTCGTCCTTACTGGCCGCCTTTTGAGCCGCCTGATTACTGGAAATAACTGCGGTTAGGTAATACTGCTTTTCCAATTTTCTTAAAATGGCTTCGCTGCGTTTGTAGTTATTACTGTCTGAGATCACATCACCGTCAAAGGTGATCCGGTTTGCCAGTAAATGAATATGGGGATGGTCTGCATCATAATGCCGGAAGATCAGGTATTGATTATCGGTAAAACCCATGCCGTTTAAATACTCATGTGCTATGGCTAAAAGCTTTTCATTTGTCAGCGACGCTTCCTCTTCTTTTGTAAAGTTCAGGCTCGTATGGTACACATATCGGTTCAGGTTGGGACGAAGCTGCCGGATCAGTTCCACTTCCGCTTCGATTTGCTTCGCATCCAAGGAAATAAAATTACTGTCCAAGAGTTCCGCCCGTTTTTTCGGATTAGGATGGTCATTCTTTTTTAGGTTATAACCTAAAGCGCTCATAAAGCTTTTACCTATTTTCTGGTCTGCGATCATGAAGCAAAAGCTTTAAGATGATTTCCTGCTGCTGTAACAGCTTTAAAAGAAGCTGCTGCAAACCGATTGGGACGATCCGGGAATGAGCCAGTTTGGTGAGTTGATTGAGATTATTGCCTATGCGTTTGAGTTCTGTATAGGTAAAAAGGTCAAGCTTGGCGGCTTTCGCTTCGGGGAATTTACCTTTAAATAGTTTTTCGCGAACTAACGGCCCTGGCTGTTTTCCACAATTTTCAGCCGCTTTGTTAATGCGGTTCAATTCATCTTTGCTTAAACGAAAGATAAACCGCTCTGATAATTTTTTATCTTCTTCCAGTCGTGGCCTGCTCATAAACTCATCTTTAATTCCACATTTAGTTAACTTGACTTGTTAAAGGTGGAAAGAGAAAAAAGCAAGTTTCCCAAACTCCGGTGCCACACACCAACGATTTATTTAAGCCGGGAAAATTATGAGGTAATTGCGGATAGCAAATGAGACAAACCGTATATGCCGCTATCGGTATATACAGCTATTTATATATGCCATAACGTAGTGCGGCATAGGGTCCGGGTGTCCCGGCAAGCGTTTTGGTATGACCAAAACATGGCTTGCTTAAGCAACGTTATGACGATATATGTAAAGAAATGGACTATACGGATTCCTCTTCGTAGAAACTTTTTGGACTTGCTTAAGATATTGGCTTTACTTAAATTTCTTTATTTTGAAATAAATTACAGCAATCATTGGCCTTGGGGCTACATTACTTTATTTTTGCTTGATAACTGAAACAAATGATCAGCGAGACAAACGAGCGAGGATTGAAGCCTGGAAAAGTAAAAAAAGCTATTAAGCAAAAATCCATGGAGGAAACCCTTTGGGAATCAGCCAACAAATTGCGCGGAACGGTAGAGCCGTCAGAGTACAAACACGTTGTACTTAGCCTCATCTTTTTAAAATTTGCCAGTGATAAATTTGTTGAGCGCCGCCAGGAACTAATAGCCGAGCACAAAGAGAAGTTTATGGAAATGAAAGAGTTCTATAATCAAAAGAACGTTTTTTATCTACCAGAAGAATCACGTTGGACTTATATCATACAAAACTCTAAGCAGAACGACATATCGGTTAAAATTGATACTGCCTTAAATACCGTTGAGAAAAGTAATCCTTCGCTTAAGGGAGCCTTGCCGGACAATTACTTTTCACGTCTAAACATGGACGTGACTAAATTGGCTACACTGCTGGATACAATAAATAATATTGATACGCTTAAAGATAAAAAGCAGGATATTGTGGGCCGAGTTTACGAGTATTTCCTCAGTAAATTTGCTCTAGCTGAGGGAAAGGGTAAGGGGGAGTTTTATACCCCTAAAAGCATTGTCAACTTAATAGCTGAAATGATTGAACCTTATCGTGGAATAATTTATGATCCTGCTTGCGGATCTGGCGGTATGTTTGTTCAATCGGTAAAATTCATCGAAAATCATCATGGTAACAAAAAAGAAGTATCTATTTACGGACAGGAATCAATAACAACTACCTACAAGCTGGCTAAAATGAATTTGGCCGTCCGCGGAGTTTCTTCTAACTTGGGTGCAGTGGCTGCAGATACTTTTGGTAAAGATCAACATCCTGATCTAAAAGCTGATTTTATTATGGCCAATCCACCTTTTAATCAAAAAGACTGGCGTGGTAATAATGAATTAGTGGACGATCCGCGCTGGCGTGGTTATGATGTTCCTCCAACAAGTAATGCCAACTATGCTTGGATACTTAATATCGTTTCAAAATTATCATTCAATGGTGTGGCTGGTTTTATACTAGCAAACGGCGCATTATCTGGTGGCGGAGAAGAATATAAGATACGCCGGAAGTTGATTGAGAATGGTTTAGTTGAGGCAATAGTAATCTTACCAAGAAACTTGTTTTATACCACTGATATTAGTGTAACACTTTGGATTTTGAATAACAACAAAACTGAACGTACCATTGTGCTAAATGATGTAGTGAAAAACTATCGCGACAGACATAACGAAATACTGTTTATGGACTTGCGGCAAGTTGGAGAACCTTTTGAAAAGAAATTCACACAATTTTCCGAAGGCGATATTAACACAGTTGCCAAAACATATCATAACTGGCAACAAACAAATTTTGGAAAGACATACCAAAACGTTGCCGAATACTGTTATTCCGCAACAATTGAAGAAGTTGCCGCTAAAGACTTTTCTCTAGTGCCAAGTAAGTACATTGAGTTTATCAATAGGGATGAAAATATTGATTTTGATGAAAAGATGGCTTCGCTACAAGTTGAATTTTCAACCTTATTGAAAGCCGAAGAGCAATCGAAAAAAGATTTAATGAATGTGTTTAAAGAACTGGGGTATGAGATCGCATTATAAAAAGCTGGGACCATATATCCAAGAGGTTAATATTCGAAACTGTGAAGCGAGCGAAGAAAATCTTCTTGGTGTATCGACTCAAAAAATTTTTATTAAATCAAGATCAAATACTATAGGCACTGATTTTACTACATATAAAATAATTAAAAGGAACCAATTTACTTATATAGCAGATACATCAAGACGAGGAGATAAAATTGCTATCGCATTATTGACCTCGCAAGATGAAGCGATGGTTTCTCAAGCCTATACTGTATTTGAGATTACCGATCATAAAGAGTTGGAGCCTGAATATTTGATGATGTGGTTTCGTCGCCCTGAGTTTGACCGGTATGCACGTTTTAAATCGCATGGTAGTGCACGGGAAATTTTCGACTGGAATGATATGTGTGACATTGAATTACCAATCCCATCTATCGAAAAACAGTGGGAAATTGTTAAAGAATACCATACCATAGTTAACCGCATAGAACTGAGCGAAAAAATAAATAAAAAACTGGAAGAAACAGCGCAGGCTTTATACAAACAATGGTTTGTTGATTTTGAATTCCATAATGAAAATGGAAAGCCTTACAAATCCAATGGTGGAGAAATGATTTGGTGTGAGGAGTTGAAGCAATACGTACCCAATGGATGGACTGCTTCTCCAATTTCTTCATTTTGTGATATCACATCCAGCAAAAGAATTTTCGAAGATGAATATGTTGACTCTGGAGTGCCTTTTTATCGTGGCAAGGAAATAAGCTTAAAAAAATCGGGAACACCAATTAATGACCCAATATATATTTCCGAACACCGCTACATTGAACTCGCATCAAGATATGACATTCCAAAACCAGGTGATATATTGATGACCGCGGTAGGAACAATTGGTGTAAGCTATTTGGTTGAGGATGCAAAGTTTTACTTCAAAGATGGTAATGTAATTTGGTTTAAAAATTTTTCAACCGATGGATGTAATTACTTTTTGTATGACTTTATGCAAAGCGGACATTTTGTTTCACTTATAAACGAAATAACTATAGGTTCTACACAAAGTGCTATAACCATAACGACATTCGGACAACAAAAAATCATTCGTCCTCCTTTCAATATCATAAAAGAGTATAAAAGCTTAAGTTATATATTGCATCTTAATCTTCAAATATCTAAAGAGATAATTATAGGTTTACATTCACTTAAGGATGTATTATATTCCAAAATGTCTAAACCTGAATTACTCGAAACCGAACAACCAGCATGAAGTTTACTGAATCGCGATTAGAAAAAGCTATAATTGAGCTGTTAGGTCAGGAGGATATACCGCATCTGTTTGGCGCGACTATATTGCGCCAGCCTGATGAAGTGCTCATTAAAGAAGACTTAATCGCTTTTTTGTTAAACCAATACCGCGAACAAGAAATTACCTTGAGCGAGATCGAAGGCATTATTCGCGATTTGGAAAAATATCCATCGACTGATCTGTACGATAGTAACAAGGCCATTATGAAACGCATAAGCGATGGCTTTTTGTTGAAGCGTGAGGATAGCAGTAAGAAAGACTTTTATGTTCAGCTCATAGATTACACGGAACTTGATCAAAACACTTACAAGGTAGTTACCCAACTCGAAATTACAGGCTACGAAAAACGTATCCCCGATGGCATCCTTTACATCAACGGCCTGCCGCTGGTAGTATTAGAATTTAAAACAGCCATCCAGGAGGAAACTACCATACACGATGCTTATGTTCAGTTAACCGTTCGTTATAAACGGGACATCCCGGAGTTATTCAAATACAATGCCTTTTGTGTCATCAGCGATGGCGTTAATAACAAAGCAGGTTCGTTTTTCGCGCCATACGAGTTTTACTATGCCTGGCGAAAGATAGAAGGGTTTATTAAAGAGGTTGACGGAATTGATTCTTTGTACACGCTCATACACGGTATGTTCAACCGTTACAGGCTGCGCGATATCATTCAAAATTTTATTTACTTCCCGGATAGTTCTAAAAAGGACGAAAAGCTGGTCTGCCGTTATCCGCAGTACTACGCAGCAACCAAACTATACGATAACATTAAACTCCACCAACGCCCTAATGGCGATGGTAAGGGCGGTACATACTTCGGAGCAACTGGCTGCGGTAAAAGCTATACTATGCTTTTTTTAGCACGGTTGCTGATGAAGAGCGAATACTTTGCCAGCCCGACTATTGTGCTAATTACCGACAGGACAGACCTGGACGATCAGCTATCGGGACAATTCACCAATGCCAAGGGTTTTATTGGCGACAATACCGTAATAAGTGTACAAAGCCGTAACCAATTACGCGAATTGCTCCAAGGCCGAAACAGTGGGGGGGTGTTTTTAACAACCATCCATAAGTTTACTGAAGATACCAAACTGCTAACGGACAGAGCGAATGTGATCTGTATATCCGATGAGGCACATCGCAGTCAAACCAATTTAGACCAGAAACTTAGGATCACTGAAAAAGGAGTTACAAAGACATACGGCTTTGCAAAATACCTGCACGATAGTTTACCCAACGCTACGTATGTTGGCTTCACCGGCACACCGGTAGATTCTACTTTAGATGTGTTTGGCGAGGTAATAGATACTTACACGATGACAGAATCGGTAGAAGATGAAATTACCGTACGCATTGTCTATGAGGGTCGTGCTGCCAAAGTACTACTGAACAATCGTAAGCTACAAGAAATAGAGGACTATTATAACCGCTGTGCCGAAGAGGGTACCAATGAATACCAGATAGAAGAAAGTAAAAAAGCAGTTGCCCAGATGAACGCCATTATCGGCGATCCTGATAGACTGAAAGCCCTGGCAGAAGATTTTGTTAACCATTATGAAAAGCGTTTAACAGAAGGCGCTACCATAAAGGGCAAAGCTATTTTCGTATGCAGCAACCGTTTCATAGCCTACGAGCTGTATAAAAATGTGATAGCGTTACGTCCCGATTGGTCAAATGTAAAAGCCAGCGAAGATGGGGCACTGTTAACTGATAAAGAAAAAAAGGAAATTAAGCCTATGGCCCGCATCAAAATGGTGATGACGCGCGGCAAGGACGACCCAGCAGAATTATATAAACTTTTAGGTACTAAGGAATACAGGAAAGAGCTTGACAGGCAATTTAAAAATGAAAAGTCGAACTTTAAAATAGCCATGGTAGTTGATATGTGGCTTACAGGTTTCGACGTGCCTTTTTTGGATACCATTTATATTGATAAGCCTATCCAGCGCCACAACCTTATTCAAACTATATCAAGGGTAAACCGCAAATATGAGGGCAAGGATAAAGGCCTTGTGGTTGATTATATTGGTATAAAGAAACAAATGAATTTGGCTCTGAAGCAGTATAATCAGGTCGATACTCAAAACTTTGAAGATATACAGCAGTCAATAATAGTTACTAAAGATCATCTGGATCTGCTTGGAAAAATATTTCACAAGTTCGATTCAGAGAAATATTATAATGGATTACCACTGGAGCAGCTCCATACGTTGAATATGGCGGCTGAATTTGTACAGATAACCCACGAATTGGAACAACGGTTTATGTACTTGGTAAAACGCCTTAAAACCGCCTATGATATATGCGCAGGTAGCGATGCCTTTGCACAGGATCAACGCGATCAAATTCATTTTTATCTGGCGGTAAGGTCAATTGTATTTAAGCTAACGAAAGGTTCGGCACCGGATACTGCTCAGATGAACTCTCGGGTAAGGGAGATGATTAAAGATGCGATAGAAAGTACCGGAGTTGAAGAGATTTTTAAATTGGGCGATGAATCTACTACTCAGGTTGATATTTTTGATGAAGATTACCTAGCTAAAATTGATAAAATTAAGTTACCTAATACCAAAATTAAACTGCTCCAACAACTATTAGCAAAAGCTATTGAAGAGTTTAAAAAAGTTAATAAGGTAACCGGTATAGATTTTTCTAAAAAGATGCAAACGCTTGTTGAGAAGTACAATGAACGTAAAGAAGCAGATGTATTACGAAGCGAGGTACTTGAGGATTTTACAAATGAAATTATCGGGCTATATAATGCCCTCAGAGCAGAGAAAGATTCTTTTAAAGAAATGGGCATCGACCTTGAGGAAAAAGCCTTTTACGACATTCTAAAAGCCTTGATGATAAAGTATGATTTTAACTATCCAGAAGAGAAACTTTTACATTTGGCTCAAGAAGTTAAAACAGTAGTTGATGATAAAACTAAATACACGGACTGGAGTAGACGAGAAGATATTAAAGCAGAATTGAAAGCTGATCTAATTATGCTATTGGCCGAAAATGATTATCCACCAGTTGACCGAGACGAAGTATATAAGGAAATATTTGACCAAGCGGAAAACTATAAAAAGCATTCTATCACACGATACTAATTGTTCATAGAGCATTTACATGAAGATACACCATAGCAAAGATTACGGATGATACCATTTAAAAGGCAATTCTTTTTAAATCTTCGATAAGTAGTTCGAGAAATGATCAGTAAGAGCTTATTAGAACGATTATCCTGAAATTGGATCGAAATTTATTAATTAATTAAATAGCTTTAATCTGATAGTACTTGGGTCTGATTATTAACAGCGCGTTTGGTATCAACACTTGTAGGTTAAGTAAAATTGATTCGAAATAATTGACAAAATTATATCTTAACTTTAGGTCTGATTATAAATCTATGCAGTTAGTAAAACCTAAGTTTGTAGATCAGCAATTTCTAACAAAAATTCATTTAATTGTAATTTGAGTCGCAAATACGGATATTAATATGAGTTTTCTAGGTCGTAATCTCAAAATCGATAAAAAGTAATTTTAACTTCTTGTCATCTGAACCTAAACTCACGTTCCATCTCTTTTCCATAAAATGTAACATATCTAAACCTCGCTGGATAATATCTTCTCTTGTCCAATCTTTTTTATGAGAGACATCAACAGCATTAGCGTAGCTTGAATAGAAATCTTGTTTTTCCTCTAAACAGTTGTGTTCGTTATGTCCTTTACCAACCAAAACAAAATTCCCCAAGCTTCCAGATAAATATTTTCGTTGTTGTTGTGAAAAGTCCCTAAATGGAATTTTCCAACAGCTCATTTGTGGCTGATTTGGATAAATATGTTGGACTGTTGATAGTTCGCCCCAGGATTTTTTTATAGGATATTTATTCCTTAATGATAAATCGTATTCATACAGGAAATAACGTAAAAACTTCCAGTCAAAGTAGCCATTGGTATTGTCTCTCGCAAAAAGATCCTTAAGTTGCAATAGGAAACTATTGGCATCAAAATAACCAGTATAATCATTGTTACCGTAAATCCAATATTTGATATCGGTGATTATATCTTCTATGGAAATCTCATTATTATAAAGTTCGCTCGCTTTTGCGTTGAAATGATACGTACCTGTATTAGATCTTCTAAATGAAACATCGAATATCAAAAAAATGTAAGCCTCTACGGCTTGCAATAACTTCGATATTTTATCATCGTTGCGCTCGATTACCAGCGCCCCCATGACAAGTGGAGCGAACGACTTATACCCAAGTCGGTTTATTTTCCGTAACCAATTTCTTGTTGAAAAGGATTGAGCAAGTTCCATAGCGTGAGTATGGGATGGATTGTTCATCACAAACCATTGTGTTGCGCTCACTGATAAACTGGCAATATAAGCTTCAATTGTCTCGAAGGTTTCTTTTCCTTCTATAACGTTTTTGGATGTAAAATACCGATCAAATATATCGTTTGCATAAAATTCCGGTTCCCGTCTATCATAGCGTTTAAACATTATCCAGTGGGTTTGTAAAAACAGATCGTCTTCTAACCTGCGTTCTTTATTTAAACCGAGGTATTTATAGATTATTTTCCAGTGATAGTTAATCTGATCTCTCAGTTCCAACTTTCTTTCTATAGATTCGTCAGGTAATAGCGTAGAAATGTAAATAAGCCTGTTTTTTAATTTTTCGAGATTAGAAAGGGGTTTTCCCCGATTATTCATTGTTTCAAAAACAATGAATATATCAAGCTCTTTTTCCAACTCCTTAAAATCGAACTTCAGTTGTTTTGTAACTTTATCGAGCAAAACACCCAATTCAGCCTGGCTCATCTTTTTAGTTTTTTCCAGGAAAAAAATTTTCGCATTTAGCAGGTTATTTGTGTATACTGTCTCTTCCAGTGGTTCGGTGTCTTCGGGGCTCCTTTGCTCAAAAATTTCCTTTTTTAAAAAGTCATAACTTGGATTGTCTTTATGATATCCGAAAATGTATGACTTTTTACTAGCCATTTTATTTTCTGTGAAGATATACTTTTCGATCAGGTTCTCCTTAGTTGTATAACTAAGTTGGGTGCCCGGCGCCATTCTATCGGCAATTACCCAAATAAGAATAATGATAGTTGTAAGACGTTGTTGCCCGTCAACTATAAAATACGGAGTATCCTTTTTCCCCGTAATTAACCAAATGTCTTCAGTCCATGTTTCATATTCACTCTTCTCAACGGCCTCTACACTGATCATACCCGTGTAATGAACTTTATCGTTTTGAAGGTTGCTGAGATCCTGCCAAAAGTCATTCAAATGTGACTTTTCCCATGAATAACCACGTTGGTAATCCGGAATACGAAAAATTACACTATTGAATATATCTTTAATCGTTTTCATGTATAGACTTGTAATTTATCATTAAAAACTGATAAACATCAGCAGGAACGTTAATTTTAGGAGATAATAGGTCAAAGATATATGTTTCTATGATTTGTGCTCTCTTCCTTGGCATGGGATTCATTTGATCGCTAACCCGCTCTTCTATTTCGTAAATTCTCTCAATAGCTTTTTCAATAGAATTTATCATTCCCATTAAAAACCACATTGCATATTTTCCTCTAATGTAACAATGCGGATCATCACAGTTGTTTAACTGTGCGTCTTTTCTCATGATTTTTGAAAATGTAACTAAGCCCTCTTGACCACCACAATTCTTTACCATTATTTCACTTATAGTATCTTTTCGTAAGAGTGCTTTTACAGAACTGTTTACTGCAGGGTCTCTTATAAGTTTATTGTACTTGTATTCAGAAATTAATTCTTTTTCAAAGTATTCTAAATTATCAATCAACATAAACTCTGACATTTTGAATGAATCAAGTTCGAGATGACCGTCTTTTTCCCTATGGATCAAAATAATTCTCGTAAGTACTTTAAGTTTTTGTTGGAACAAATTATGTGCAATATTAAATTTAGTAACCAGCTTCTCTACGATATCATCGTCCATTCTAGTGAAAAGATACTCAAGTATCGCCCTGAAAGTAAATTCATTCACAAAATAGTTTTCTATGGAATAAAATTTAGTGTAAAAAAAATTACGTGCGGTAACCTGTTCTTTACCCAAAAAATCATCATAGTCCTTATCCGCAAGAAATAAAATCTTCGATCTCTTAAATCTTTTCCAATCAAACTCTCTATAAGAATCAGTTACATTAGTTTTTCCTTCCAACCTATAAAATTTAGGATTATGACCCTGATAAACAATTTTCACGGGCATGCTGTAGAAAGTGAAATCATCCAGATTTTCAACAAATAGGTGCACAGTATTAGGAAGGACCCAATAACATTGTAATAGCTTCAAATAGTTTGAAACAACAATTTTAGATTTTTCCTTTTGGAAAAAATTATTTTTAAATGAAATATTACCTTGCAAATTCATCGAGGCCATAGGTAATATTTTTGAAATTTTCCGATATTACAAATGGCGAGTGAGTGGCTACGACCAATCCACCAATTTTAAAATCTTCTATATCTGTCAAAATCATTTCTTGCCAACTCATCGATAGAGAAAGTTCTGGTTCATCGATAAATACTAGAAGTTTCTCGGGTTCATCCAATAAGTAACTGAATAAACTGATGATTTGCTTCTCACCAGAAGATAGGATATTCAGATCTCGGGAATCGAATTCCTTATACCTCAAGATTAGTTGTTTTCCGCTTTTTGAAAGTTCTAGGAACTTATTCCTTGATAAATATTTGTTGCATTTTTCTAGGAATAATTGAACTCTGGCTGGTTGTTTTTCTACTATTTGAGATATTCTGAATTGAACATCATCCATACCGAACTCAATCAGCTCCATATAAAAACTTCGTTCAGTTTTACCTTGCCACCTTTCAAAATCTCTATTTTGCCATAGAGTATCGAAGATCTTTAATAACTCATTTTCAAGCTCACTGGTTCCGCTCTCGCTTTCTTCCTTCTGCTTTTTGATACTTATATTTATTGATGGAATAGTTTGCCTCAACATTTGTTCAAGCCGTTTACTAATGTCTCCGTATAAAGAATTAAAATCTCTTTCGATCCTTCTGTAAGTCGGAAGATATAATAAGTTGCTCTGCCATTTATATCTGTCGTTATCAAACTCGTGCCGTGACAACTCAGCAATTAGAGAGTAAACAAGACTTAGCGGAACATCATACTTACTTTCGATTTCTTTCGCGACTAAATCATCGGTAAATAATTGTTGCGGGGTGTATGATACTAACTTGGTCTCAAGAAAATCCTTGTAAATAGGGTACTTTCTTACTGCTAAGTTTATAAATGATTGAGGTATCTTTTTGACATCATATTCGTCCTTGGTAAAAGAATAGGAAACATTGTCAATGGTGGCTGTTATAGCCTCAAAATCATATTCGATGAGCTTGCCCCATTGCTTCGATAGAAAGAGATACAAAAGTCTTAAAACTGTTGTTTTACCAGCGCCATTTTCCGCAACAATCACTAACCTGTTATTTTTGATTACAAGATCCCAATTCTTGGCGCCATAAAGTTTGATGATCTCAAATTTTTGTATTTCCATTTGCAATGATAGGAATAGGATGTTTTTACCGCAAGCGTTTTGATTTCATTTAATAGAAAAGTTAATAATACCATTCTCAGTTAAAATCTGTCAATTTTATGCAATTGTACAAATTACTGTTGACGTTAAGGTGTGAAAATAAACGTGCTATATTAAAACGCCCCGCATTTCTGGACATTCCGGAGCCATTGATCACCCCGTTCCTAAATAGCAAATAGTTAATTTCGTAACACTTTGAAGATATTATTTATTGATTATTAATTGCGACTTTTTTAATTGCTTAAAAACCCTGGCGCTCCAAAACGCACCGAATAGCCTAGTAAGATCTCGCGGAATATCAAAATTGATCGATAATCTATTTTGTAAACTACACTGGCTGGGGATATTTCCTTTAGAGATCGTCTTGTACTTTATAATTTTTTTGTTCCTCAAACTCATATAAATTCTACGCAATTGTCAAACGTAATAGATATAAAATCGAAAAAATAAGATTCACAAAATAGCTGCTAAATTGCTCAAGTTTTTAGAAAATTGATTCGGATCTATATCTTTTTGGGCTCCCGCTGTGAGCGAGTCCAAAGGGGAATCACCCCCCCCCCCCCCCGCAAATCAAACTACTTGCAATCCGTTTAATAGATGCAATTGCTGTATCAAGAGGTTCGAATTTTGTCCAGTCTGGGGACATGAAAATATATGGAAGCTGTTTGATTACCGTCCTGAGGCTGGGCTCGAACCAATTATTCAAAAGGCCATTTTACGCAAATCTTCAATGAAATAGTTCGAAAAATGACGAGTATGGGCTACTTGAGGGAAAAGGTTGTCTTTTCACAATCTTTTCCCTCTTTTTGTTCATAAATTGCTGTTTATCAGATGTATAATTGGAAAACATTCACTCAAAAAAAGAGTTCGATGTTGATCTCCGTCAAATGCGGTGATACTATAAAGCACATGAAGATGCGCCTTTCGGTCAAAAAGAAGTTATGTTCCATTCTCCTTGGTCATTTCCCTTTTACTTAACAGGTTTCTTTTTGGATGACCTGGCAATTTCTTTATCTGATTTTATAAGGCCCAGCCCGAAAGGATGATAGCTATATTTTATAAAATAAAAAGGCCTGATCTGTCAGGCCTTTTTATTATTAATCAATCTTCATTACTTTTATACAAAGCTATATTGATGTATAATTATTTTTTTTGTGCCAAGGCTCCATTGGCGGCTTCTATAATCAATGCGGCAACTTCAGTCGGTCTTGAAGCAAAAACAGAATGGCTGGCACCCTTTACTTCAACTTTGTGACTGTTCGCCCTTTTTGCATAAAACCGTTCCAGGTCTGGATTGATGATCCGGTCTGCATCGGCAACCATATACCAGCTTGGCTTTTTGCGCCATGCGGCATTCTGGATGACACCATGAAATACCTTGTCGCTGGTCGGTGGTTGAGAAACAGCCATGAATCGTGCCCAAGCGGGATTTAGATCTGCTGCAAAGTCCGCAGGGAAACTTGCTGGTAAAATGTAGTCGAATCCGTCAGAGCCCTTTTGTAAAGACTTATATGCTGATGGTATTTTTTTGCCCAGGTCAGCTTCATTCTCACCATTATCAGGGGCATGAGCGGCAATATACACCAGACCTGCAACATGAGGATTATTTCCCGCTTCAGTGATAATCGCCCCACCATAGCTGTGGCCGACAAGGATACAAGGGCCATCCTGCTGGTCCAAAATTCTGATCGTAGCAGCAACATCACCATCGAATGAGGTAAGCGTTTGCTGTACTACCGACACATGATAGCCTTTTTTAACCAGTATGTCGTAAACCGGTTTCCATCCTGATCCGTCGACGAAGGCACCATGGACTAAAACAATATTGTTGACTTTTTTTGTCTGTGCCTGTAATTTAGGCATTGCTGCTGTACTGATAACAAAGGCAACTAATGCTATTAGAAATTGATGTTTTGTTTTCATAGATGATTATTAACAAATCTGATTACTTTATTTTGGTTCTATATGAACCAACATTTATCTTGTAAGTTTAGTAAATTGATTCTTTACGAAAGAGCAATTCAACTGGTGGAGCATCCAAGAGACGAATTGATTTTTAGGGGTTTGAATGATTTTCATTGCTGGGGTGTTGAACTTTCTAATTTATGGTAAAGGGCGTATTCGTTACTTTTTCAGCGGCGGACCATATTTCAGCGGTAATATCGCTGTCAAGTGCCAACGGAAAGATTGTTTTACTGACCGGCGCGCCGCGCAAACCGCCGAAGCCGCCCGGTGCCCACAATTGTCCGCCTTTAACATCTGCTGATAGAGCTGCGTGAACAAAAGACCTGGCACCGTTTTTAGGAGATTGCCCCATCAACTTCATCCCGAACTTCATTAAAAAACGGGTTGTTGGAGATGGTATATTAGCGGCCAGATCAGTTCCCGCCAGACCTGGATGGGCTGTGAGGGATTTAATATTCGAACCGGAACGTTCCAGCTTTTTCTGTAATTCAATTGCGAACATGAGTACGTATAATTTGGTGATCCCGTACCATCGCATGGGGTCGGTCTTTTCTTTCCGTTCCAAAGGGTTGTGCATGTTTATATCCAGAGCTTTTACTTTTTCATATTCGTCAGAAGTAATGGTAATTATCCTGCCTGATTCATTATCCACGAATGGTAAAAGTAGATTAGTAAGGAGAAAAGGGCCAATGAAATTCGTTGCCAATTCAAAATCCCAACCATCACTGGTTCGCGACTCAGCTGCCGCCATTATACCGGCATTGTGCACCAGTATCTCTACTTTTTCGAAACGCCCGGCAACGGCCTCAGCAAATTCCCGGATCGAACGCGCATCCGAAAGATCTAATGGTAAAACATCTACTTCGGCATCGGTACTCGCCGATTTTAATTGTAAGGCAGCCTTTGCGCCCTTTATTACATCTCTGACACCAAGAACAACATGGTACCCACTGCCTACCAATTTTTGGGCTGCATAAAATCCAATCCCGGATGCGCCACCGGTCACTATAGCAGCCACTTTTTTAGTTTTCATAATGATATTTGATTATTAATTGATTTCTGCTTCTGCTTTTGCCTTAAGGCCTTCCAGCCAGATCTGGTGGTAGTTAAACATACGTTTGGGGAACAGGACCTTGCCAAGCCGGCAAAGCCAGCCGTGCTGTGTCTCTTCCGTAATGACCTTACAGCCCTCTTCATTAGGAATGATCAGCCAGGCATGATATGCTTTGATCCCGGTACCCAGTGCCAGCCAGGCGATGCGTTCATTCGGAATGTATTCTTTTACTTCCGACTGGAGTGTGTTGCCGAATGTTTTCCATTTGAATACGGAATCTTTGACCAGACGGTCACCCTTATGTCCGACCATTTCTACATTTGCAGCATTAAAGTACCAGTCTGGCCATGTAGGGGCATTGGTAAGCCAGTCCCATACTTCCTTGGGGGTAGCGTTGATCTGGATCTCGTTGTGTACGAATACCGGGCTGTTCGACGGCTCAAAACCGGCCGGAAATAGTATTTTATCGTTTTTCATTGCTTTATTTTTAAATTATTGTTGGTGTGAAATGGCTTAGTTAGAAAATTTACTGGTGATATCCTTGGCAAAAGCATATCCCTCTTTCCGAAGATGTTTTCTTAAAAAATAGCCGTTAAGGCCAACGAACCATGAGCCGATCCGCAGCAATGCATTAGGGAAATCTACGCCGATGAGGCATACCATCTCTGAGGTGCTGGCAGATATTGGCCTGATCTGCATTTCCCATGGAACCCCGACCACGGCCGGCAACCAGCGCCAGATGTAGGCCTTGGATCTTGCTGAGTAAAACTGAACGTGGGAAGGGGTATGATATTTAAGCTCGTAATGCTGTATGATCGTTTCGTTACCAATATTCTCGACGTTCACGGTGTAAAATACGCCGTCTTTAAAATGACTGCCCATCGCCTGGTGCGCATTGGAGTAAGATGCATAGTCCTGTTCAGTCATTTCGGTGACCCATTGATACAGGTCGATGCGGTTTGCCGGTAGCTCAATGGGAAAGCTGGCGGTATATCTTACGCTATTTTTCCTGTTGACGGTTTGCTGATTTGACAAGGTTGTTTTCATGATGTATTTTATGTGTTGAGTGAGTTAATAAGATTAAATGATACGGTGGTGAACAGAGATCAGTACACTGCATTCGCTGAGCTGCAGAAATTGCTTTTCGGATGGCCGGATCATTTTTATGTATTCATCCGATGTAAATACTCTGAACATCGCTTGTGCATCCCTGAACCATAGTTCTGCCGTTCCGTCAAAAGACGGTTCAGGGAGACCCGGCATGGCAACAGGTAAAGCGTGAAACTGGTCGTATTGTAAAACTTCATTCTGAACAACCGGCAATGAACTGAACAGCCGGGCATGTTCGTTCTTATAGAACCACAGGAAATCCTCGTGGCTTTGTTGCGGATTGCGTTTGAGTAAAATGGTTAACTTGATCATGCCGTTGTGCTTTGATGACACAAATGTGCGGCGGGGTCGGAAACCGGAACGTTGACTTTGGTTAAGAAATTATTTGCGCAGCAGGCGCTTGCGCAGGCGGCTTAGGGATTCGGGCTTCACGCCGAGATAAGAAGCAAGATGGAATTGGGAAACCTGGTTAAATAGTTGCGGAGATTTATTTAAGAGGAATTGGTAACGGTCCTCCGGTGAAAGGAAGAGGAGCATTTCGATGCGTTCGTTGACCTGCTTATATACGTGCTCAGCCATCAATCGTCCGAAGCGGTCCCAGACCGCCGACTTCGCGTAGATAGCTTGTACATCATCGTATTTAATAGTGAATACCTCAGAATCCTGCATGGCTTCCCAATAGTAACGAGATGGCTGCTGGCTAAGGAAACTATTGAAATCAACAAAAAATTGAGGTGCCTCTACGAACCGGCTATTGATCACGTTGCCTTCCAGGTCTACATAATACATCCGGAAGAAGCCCTTATTGAGGAAAAAAACGTGCCTGCAAACCTGACCTTCCTCTAACAGATGGGTCCGTTTTTTAACCTGTATGGTATTAAGCACCGGCTCCAGCAGACTCAGGTCCGCGTCAGACATTGGTGTGATCGATCGTATAGCGGCTTTTATGCTGTCCATCTGTCCGGTAAATTTAATAAAATTGAATTTATTAGGTCAATGACATTTCTTAACCAAAGTCAACGAATTGCGATAGGCATTGCCGTGACCTTTGGCTTATTAAAACACATAAAATCATGATCAAATTAAGTATCCTGCTAGCCAGGAAAAAAGAATTAAGCCACGAGGAGTTTGTTAATTATCACAAAACAAACCATGCGCAACTGTTTGCATCCATTCCTGTCGTAAAGGAAAACGTAAAAAAATATGTACAATGTCACTCGCTGCCGGAAAACCCTCCCGGTCTGCCAGCCCCGGTATATGACGGCATCACAGAGATCTGGCTGGACGATATGGATGCGCTTGGAAAAGTTTTCACTGATGAAAAGTACATGGAGATCATTCGCCCGGATGAAGAGAAATTCATCGATATCCATGGCTGTAGTTTCCTGATCTCTACAGAGAATGTGGTTATATAGTTATTTGCTACTTAAGGAAACAAACTATATAGTTTGTTTCCTTTTTTTTATCTATATTTTTTGATTGCCAAAACGTTACCGCTGGCGTTATGCGGTCCACTTCGGCTCCTGAGACAGGGTTCTAACCAATGAGTTAAAAAGCCATTCTTCGCATATCCTCCAAGAAATAGTTCGTAATTTGTTCATTGTGGACTACTTACATATTCAGCCTGAAACAGGATCGAACTAATTTTCGGCGTAGGACTCTACCGTTTAATGTGGATTGCCATTATTAGCAATTACGCTTTTAACGACAACAAAATTTAAAATCGGAGTAGCTGAGCTTTGGTTACACATTTTTGCTTCTTCAGCATTTGTCTTAGCAATAGAAGTCAATAATGTTAGCACCGCTTTCTGTACATCGTCAACTATACTCCAATCCTTTTCAATATAAATATCCGTAACCTTATTTGAACTGTCTATATGGTTTAACGCCATGGCAACATCATCCTTGGTCATCCTGCATTTATTACGGGCTAAACTTGCAAAACTATGCCTTGCCCAATAAAAGGTAATGGGTGACATTTTTAAGCTCTTACAAACGATTTTCATACCCTCATTAACTGCTCTGTCCAAATTTTCAAAATTTGAGTATCGCAACTTTAAAACACCAAGATATTTACTCATTAATAACTCAGCAGGTTTAATAAGTTTAATACTGATAAAAGCCCGGTCCTTTCTTCTGCCTTTTGTTTTAGCACGATTATATTCAACGCGCCCATTTACAATATTCCCTTTCTTTAAACTAAATAAATCGACCGCATTCATACCACACATATAAAAAGATAACATGAACAGATCTCTTGCCAGCTCCGATCTGCTACCGGGCACTGCTTTAAAGTCACGAATTCGAATTATCTGTTCAACAGACAAGTTTCTCTTTCTCGTTTCGGGAGCATCGACAATTCTGTAATTATCAAATGGACAGTACGGGATAGGATTATCGCCAATTCGAGGTTTATTATAAAATTTCATTGCAGCTTTAAACAATACCCTCAAATCACGGAGATGATTATGAATTCCAGCATCGCTCATTCCCTTAACCTTTCTTGTAACCGGCTTATTAAATTGATTTAATCGGGTAATTTCCCTGACGCCTCTTAAATATTTCTCATACCTTGTCAGCATTTGTTCGTCAATTTCCATTGGCGATAAAGCATCTCGCTGGAAGTAATCAATTAAACTCAAGACGACAGTTTGCATGGTCTTCGCAGACCCGTTCCGATTATCCTTAATTAGATCTTGAATATAACCCTTCGAAAATTTAATAAAATCAATGATTTGATTTTTGTCCCGCAGGTAATCTCTAAGCGAATCAGCAGTAAACAAATCAAGCTTTTCTCCTAAATGGCTAATTCTAAGCCGGTAGTCATCCAACAATTTATTCACAATCTTTCTTACAAAGGGATCTTTGATTGTAAGCTTAGTTGTCAATTGTCTTTCAGTTACAAAATGCGGGGTATCAAAATATTTCTTTTCCCGTTTGTGTGTAACTCTGATTTTCACATTGTAAGTACCATCTGCTTTTTTGTGGTGCTTTAAAATTTTAACATCAACAGTTGCCATAAATTCTACGTTACGACGAAAAGTTCTGTACCACATTTGTACCACACTTTACGTCAAGTTCAACAAATTATTATGGAAAAGCTGACAGAACAGAGTTGTACCTACCAGATGACTAAAGTCTAAAACGGCCTAATTTAATCTAAAAAGGCCTTTTCAGTTAAGAAAAAGCCTTTTTAATTTTGTGGTACCAACTGGGATCGAACCAGTGACACAAGGATTTTCAGTCGGATGCTAACCAATCACAAGTAACAGTAAATCAGCTACTTTGCAGCAAATTATTTTTGATTGACAATTATTGGTCAATTTTTTTTAAATATTTGCGAGCGACAATTTTTAAGAACGGACAACGACTTATTTCTAATTGAAGCTTATTCAAATGTCGGCAAAAAACGTAAAAATTGCAAGGCTGACGTTCAACAGATCGCTTAAGAATAAAAAATCTTAAAAAAAACAGATAATAAATAGTTATCTGTTGTTCGTTTAATATTAACATTACCGCGGCACTGCAAGATTATTGCTTGGTTGCCGCTTGGATGTTATATATCTGACTTTAATAAAACAGCATTCACACCATATTCGTCACATTGTGAATTATAATTATGATGCAAACTTTAAGACCATCGCGTTAATTGATTATAACCGAGTCCACAGCAACATCACGCTCAGGTTTTATGTACTAATCAGGATATTTGAAAGTTCAAAGAACCAATTAAAGTGACTAACTTTTAAGACTTTTTATTTTATCCAAAGTGTCAACCGAGAGTTTAGTCACCTCGAGTAATCCGGCAGAATACAACAGGGCGTCTCTGATATTTTTCCTGCCTATTCCGGAAGCTTGGATGGTGTTTTTACTAAAATCGTATTGGTCGATATTTGTGAAATATCGTCTGAATGTTGATTCGTCAGCATTGGGATTGACTTCCAAAATCCGCTTTAGAAAATCGAAGAGTGCTTGAACTCCCACGGTTTTAAATATATATGATTTGGAATCGAATTTGTTCCATACAGTTTTTTTTGCGACAACCAGAAAATCAAAAACTTTTTTAAAAATTTCATCATCGCTTTTGTCGAGATATAGTTGCCTAAGAGGTGACTTATCGCTTTTGAATTTTTCAACCATAGACCTCGACCTTTTACCCCAGATATTCTCCTGTGCCATTTCAACTCGATCTCTTTTCGGTTTTGAGCTTATTAAATTTAAGATGCCATCTACAACTGTCGCTGTAGAAACCATCCACTGGGATTGTTCGGTAAATATCTCTTTCTGTAAGTCTTGAGACATCTTGGGCGCGATTCGGATATGCCCTTTTAACGGACTATCTTTGAAATTTAACTGTCTTACAAAATACACCGCTAATTTTTCGGGTGTCCATGAATGCTGTGGTTCATCTTCTACATTAAAGCCAAATTGCTCTAAGGCTAAACTCTTGTCTACCTTTTTTTGGTTACCGTTTATCGTCGCAAATAAATACGCTTGATAAGAATTGGGTAAATCGAAAAAGATTGAACAGGGTAACTCAACTTGCAAACGTGTATTGTCGGTTATATAGTCAAAACCTTTAAGCCGGTGCTGACCATCAATTATTGCCGCCAACTTTTTGTCGGTCGGAACAATTATTTCATAATGATTACCTTCGATTTGATTGTAATACCATCTGTCATTACTATTTTCGATTAACTCCCCCTCTTCATTATAATTAACGGCTAAAATTATGGAGTTAGGAAAGGATAATTCTACTGAATCGATGTACCTACCGATTTCTTTTAAACGTCGATCATCGATCTTTCGTTGACTACCCTGAAGCTTTCCACTTTCATCATAGTATTGAAGTTCTTCTGAAAAAGCAATTATCCTTAGCGAGGCGGCATTTAACCCTGTTATAAAAAAATCACCCAGCGGTTGAGTAATTTTTATTGCATTTATTTTTAAAAAACTCATTTGATTTGTCCTCCCATAGCGGCAAATTGATCTTCATGCGGTGATCGTAGTTTAACGTATAACCAAGCTATCCAAGCGATAACAGCAACAATCTTCGCATAGTAAATCGCGTCGCACAATTGATTAAATTTTAAGAAATAAATGCTTTGATAAACAATATAACCACAACCGGCTATGACTATAATTATCAGCAGAAATTCAATTGAATGGTTTGAATATGACGAGCTATTTAAGAAATGTAGTATACGGTCGATAACAGCTATCATAAAAATACTCAAAGAGTATGTTAAAATGTTACCTGGAAGTGTGTGCCAAGTAGCAGCAGATGCAGCCCCTAAATCGTGCCTATCAATTGCAAATGGAAGCCAAATACCAATGGAACTTAACCCGACAATTGTTATAAGAAAGTACAACAACATTATTATAATTTTTCTCATTCTCCCTTCATTATTTCTTTCAAAATTATTATTCTTCTCCTTGAAGAATTAAATCTATTGCGTTAGTGTAAATCGGTAACTCTTCCACTTCTACACCAATCTTTTTCTCGATCATAAAATTGACGATCTCCATGCCGTCGATCAGGACGATCGGGACTTTCCCAACGAGGAAAGCTGCCTCTTTCGCGTCCTTTGTAAATGTAGAGGTCGTAAATAAAATCCCTTGCTGATAATCCCAGGGCATATTGCCCCGGAACTCCGCGACTTGCCCTCTGCGGATCGGCGTTTCGGCGTAGCGTTTACATTGGAATGCCACCTTCACATAGGACAAACCTATCTTAAAATTGCCATAGCCGTCGATGCCACCATCCCGGCTCTTCTTAGTTACCACAACATCGCTGAACCCATAAGCGACCAGGAGATGCCTGCAAAAGCTTTCAAAGGAATGAGACTCAATGGATTTAAGCGAGATCAGTAAATGTTGTTTAAAATCCGTTAGGTATTGGTTATGTATTCCCTTGAGATGTTCAAAGCTATTTACCTCCGATTCAACCGTTGCCCGCCCTTCAGTGCCGATTTCAATTTTGCCAATTAGCCAGTATCGACCGTCATCGAGGGTAACATACAATTTCTTGGGACTTGAGGTCGGAAAGTCGAGGGATTTGCTGTGCCGCCGAAGCGCCGTTCTTACAACCTGTTCCGGCGTGGCTGTATTGAATAGGTACAGTTTGTCCTCTTTTATCCGCAAGTAAACTTCCTTAACGCGCAGAGGTCTTCCTTCCCGCTTAAAAGCTTCTTTGATAGCCTCGTTAATGGTGGCTGGCTTTTTCATTATTTAGGTTAGGTAAATTATTCCAGCGTTTACCAGATTATCAAAATCGTCAGGTGTAAAACCGTTGTTCGATGTCGTAAATTCACAAATATAAAACTTGTAGTCTTTCCGAAGTTTATTACGATACATTTTTTGCTCATCGCGCTTTGATAACCTTATTTTATGCAAAAGCTCTTTTATCTCAAGAGCCTGCACAGCGATGAACGATCGCTTACCTTTTGTTTCCATCTTAACATCTATATTAGGTTGAATTGATTAAGCTTGAAAATACGCATTTAATTGAATAAGAAAATCTTCAAAAGAAATATTATCTCTCCAAATACGCCGGCTGACATAAACTGATTCCGATTTTTCTTCAAAGATTACTTTTACATCCGCCCCTGAATCCAAGCTTAAGATACCTGAATTCCATTTGTCGATCGAGTCACCTATGTCATAACCAATTGTTGCTACAAAGCGGGCATGCTGCATAAAATACTCGGTGGTAACTGGGCTGTCATCTTCTGGGCGGGAAAGGACACAAAGTGCATAACAATCCTTTTCCTTCACAGCAGTGCTTCCCTGGAGAATCGACATATTGACATTCTCTTTGCCCGCATCCACACTCTTAATCTCGATCGCATATTCCCTTCCATTCGCCAGGATCACAAAGTCCTTACCAATATCAGGATTGAGGATTTCAAAAGTCACGTCACTCACATCCAAGGCTTGTGTAAATGCTTTTTCCGCAGCTCTGCCAATCGTCTTCCAGCGAACAATCTGTTGACTGGCTGCAATCAGCTCTTTTGCTTTTGCCAATAGTTTTTGGGCACCGACTTCCGTTGCTGCGGCCTCTAATAGTTTTAGCTCGTCAACGGTCAGATTAATTTTGGCGATTTCCGCAATATCATCCATGCTTTTACCCGAAGCGCGTATATCCATGATCTGTTTACTAAATCCGTCGCCAAGCGCTAAAATGTATAAGGATGGTCGCTTGGCAGCAAAGGAGCGTAGATAGGTCCCGGAACGGTCGAATTGTTCAAACCACTCATCGAGCTTTAAAAACATTTCGTTTAGCTCACCATCTTTTTTGACTTTGCTCTCAATATTACTATCTGTAAATATGCGGTCGATTTCCTTGGCCAGCTCTTCCACATCTTTTTCCTTAATATCTTCTGAGCGCAACCTGGAGTCTACCAAAAACTCTCGCGGATCACCGTGCCCTGTATTTTCTTTATAAATATCTTTGATCGTATCGGTAAAGAATCGGGCGTCCAATTCCCTAAATATCGATTCTTGGTAAGGCTTAAACGCGTCTGACTGAACAGCGATGATTTTTCTCTTTAATATTGGCTCTTTCACATCCTCTCCAAGACCAAATACAAAGTCGATAAATTTTGTAAGCCATGCAAACCCAACTTTAAAATCACCATCAAAGTACTTGGTAATAAATGCACTTGGTTTCGCTTCCATTTCGATTAAAGCGCAAATATATTTCACCGCCCACACTTCCGCAGACCGCCAATAATTCTCATAATTAACGCTAACCGTTTTTTTTTCCGGCATCAAATCTGGTAATAACTGCTGAGCGATATCAAACCAGGTATCCCTACGAAAGGCCCGGTCGCTTCTAAAAAGGCAGCAGACGTGAAAGATAGATTTAACCTGATTGTCAGATGCCGTATCTATCACCAGCTCGCTGATCATGGTACTGTTTAAATCTTTAAAAAAGCCGTCCAAGTCAAAAGTCTTTATTCCGGTTACAATACCAACTCTTTCGTCTAGAAACTCCTTTTCCAATGGCCGGCCCAAACCAGCCGCCACTTTTTTGAATTCCTTATCGATTACTGGATGAATGACAACAGCTTCGCGTGTACAGAAGTCACTGGCCTCGTTCGGATAAATCGCAAACGTTTCGCCCATATAGCTCAGGCCACTGTTATCAAGAAAAGTATACAGTTTTTTTAACCACTCAAAGGAAGTATCATTTTTCAGATCAAGTGTTGCTGGTACAAGTTTTAGTAACTCCTCCACGGTAAATATAATACCGGCAGGCCACTGTTCAGTACTCTGCTCGATGATCTTTCCCCAGTGCATGCTACTACTTTTAATTGGAATAAATTCTGGAATTAAGGCTGACGCCAGGTCATAAAATTCTTCATGAAAATTAACATCATTTAAAATAAACTTGGCCTCAGCGATTTTTTTAGGTACTCCAGCGCAAGTGACAACCACCGGCTTTTCCAGAATCGCAGTGCGGATCTTTGTTTGGATTTCGTCTGCATACCATTGCGGATCATGGAAGATTTCCAAAAACTGCGGCAAACCACTTTTTGCAAATAAATAGGTACCGTCCATCTCCGCATTGATGATAGCCTCCATGAAAGCCAGGTATTTATTCAAAAAATCAGTCAGCGCGGTTCTGTTTTTTTCAGCGATGGGATCGGGTTCATCTTTGGCCGCCAGCCTTGTACGAATGGCATCTCTTAATTCGGTCGGCTGGAAATTCAAATGCTGAATAAAGACAGGTAGGTTAAAGCCCTCAGTACCTATCAATGGGAATTCTTTAAACAGGATCGCCTCGCCCTCTATCGGTAACAACCTAAATCCTTCAACTTTCTTTACGGCCGGAACACCGAAGATCACATGATCGTCTTTGGTATATAGCAAGCCATGATCCCCCTCCACTGAAACAAACCGCACATGATCAATCTCCGTTGCTTCATCAGACACTTTATACTTCCGTTCACCGGAAGGTGCGCCGATCGTAACACTGCTGATTTTTGGATTGATCAACAGTAAAAAGGCAAGATTTCGTTGCAAATGTAAAACGCCATTTTCGGCGTAAATGTAGGTTTCAGGTTTGAGTTGATACGTAAAGGAATGCCACCGGTCAGAGATTGCGACAGCTGGACTATTGGCAACGGCCGATATATCCAAAAAGGAATCCTGTAACGCTTGTTGCATAGCTCCAAGCGCCTGGCTTTCCTCGAGCCGGGCCGCCGTCCGGTCGATTGCAATCGTAAAATACCGTTCGCCTGCCGGGTTTTCATGCACGCCTGAAACGGTTAATTTCTTGTTCAATACATGTGTCGTTACAAAACCGGTCCCATACTTTCCCGTGGTTCCATCTTCGCCACCGAGGGATTTTGTCGAGGTCTTGTAAAGTATCGCCAGCAAATGCTTCGTTTTAAAAGAGGTACCGTTATGCTTAAACACCAGCTTATCAGGGGTCAAGATGATATGGATATCAATGCCTTCAGGACCAGCAACATCTCTTGCATTTTGTAAGAGCTCCCATATCCAGCGCGTCCGCTTTTCTTTGGGCACTGTGTAAATCTTTTGTACATCGTGGATAATATCTCTCGCTTCGCTTTCTGAGCGTTGCTGTTCACGGGCCGAAGTAGCCTCATCAAGGACTTGAAGTAGTGTATCTGTCATATCAGTTTAGGTTAGATAAATTGAATTTGAAGGTATGACATTTATTGGAGTTTTGCATAACTAGTTACGCCAATAGCATCATTAACTTTTCCTTTTATTTCAAAATTGCTTAATCATTTCCCGTAGGCTAACAGATAGTTATTTGTGGCAGTACTGCCACGATTTTTTTATCGCTTCAATAACAAATTGCAGTGGCTATGATCAGGGAAAAACATCAGGCTTATTTTAAGGCTTTAGGACTGCACTTACAGCAGATCAGAAAACAACAAAGGTTGAGTCAGCAGGAGCTGGCGAACCGCTGCGAAGTGGACCGGGCCAAGATAAGCTCGATCGAAACGGCTAGTGAGGACTTTGTATTGACCACGCTTCTGGAGCTTGCCGATGCACTTGAGGTTGATCCAAAAGAGCTGCTGGACTTTAATTTATAATTTTTTTCTCTTTCTCATTTCCAAATGCGGGTTTTCATGCCCGTATTATTTTGAAAGCAGGCTGATCGGCTTCAGGCTCATTAGCAACATGCTTCGGAACGTAAGTAAAAATCGGTTGTGTTCTTCGGACCACAGCAAAAATTGAAAATTTATGGAAAAAGAAAAAGTCCCGGACATTTACGTCCAAGAGGCTTCCCATCTGTATGATTGGGAAACCTATGCGATGCTGCAAAAGAAGTGCAGCGCAACTACAGACAACTTTACTGGCGAAACGATGGAATACGCGCTGGACAGGTTATTGAACCGTCCGCAGCGTAAGGCAACTGCTGAGCAATTAGCTAAAGACTTGGTTTCTGAAGGACGCAAACGTCTGAAAAAATTCCGCACACACATTTCCGTGCACCGTGAGGTCTTGCCGGATGAGGTGAGGAATTTGCGAGTGACTGAAGAGGTTCCGACAATGCGGCTCGGCGAGGTCTTGGTTATCATCCAAAGTTTTTTCAGCTCGCTTACCAGGAAACAGCTGACCACGCTCCAGCTATGGCTCGATGAAGAAGGCTTTAATGAGAACATCATCAGCCTGAGCCTTGGGGTCAGCCTCCGCCAGTTCTATAATATAAAGAAAAGCATCCATAACCGCATCATGAAGGATGAGCGCCTAAAGACGGCTTTTCAGCTGGCCATCGAGCATTTTATGTTCAGCAAGGCTGATTTTATGGCACTTATACCGGGAGGTAGCCTATGAACGCTGTCCGTCAATTATTTATCCAGGGGAAAACGAAGGTTTTCCCCTATAAAGAGGTGTTCCTGAATCTGATCCCGGCGCGCATGATCGGCGCTTACCTCTTATTTAATGAGGGTAAGGTGATTTATTGCGGGCGAAGCGATACTGATCTGCGCCGCCGCTTAAGGTACCATAACTACCGCCCAGCGGCAACACATTTTACGTTTTACCCGTGCCGGACACCTATACTAAGCTACCTATTGGAGAAACGCCTATATCAGCGGCACTTACCAGCACTCAATTTTAATTACCCGGCTTACCCGGGTGGCTACGGCCAACAGGACACGACTATTTTATTACCATTATTTAAAAAAAATTAAGCATATGAATACCAAAAGTAACAGCGCAGAACTGATTAAAGTAGATACCGCGCTAAATAGTTTCCGCGACAGCGGCTTTTCCATAGAAGACGCTGTAGGCGAATATTGTGATAACTCTATCCAAGCCTCGGCTACCGAGTTCCGGGTAATTATGAAAACGGACCAGCTGGGAAAAAAGAACTCGACCAAACGGGCTGAGTACATCGCCATAGCCGATAATGGCAGCGGTATACCCGAAACCTTGCTGCCGAGCACTTTGACGTTGGGTTTTGGTACGAGATTGGGAGACCGTAGCGGGATAGGAAAATATGGCGTGGGCTTTAAATTGGCCACGCTGAATCAAGGTAAGCGACTAACAGTCTATACCAAACCACGTTTTTTATCGGCCACATCACATACCGATGAGGATACGGGTAAAGTGACCTGGACATATGCCGACCCGAATACGGCGGGGGAGATATTTAAGACATATCTCGACCTGGAGGAGATTATGGCCGGGACACAGGAGAGCTACGAATCAGAAACGGTTGAAGAGTTCCCAGAAGAGTATCGTAATTTGATGAGGGATCAACAAGGTAATGTCTATGAAAGTGGCACTCTTTTTATTATCGAAAAGCTCGACAGGTTCAATGAAAAGAAGAGCTTTGCAGAGGATGTTGAAACCAAATTTAATGAACTAAATTATTTCCTGGCCCGCGCCTTCCGTTATTATATTGATAGCGGGCTCAAAATATATGTCGGAGAACGTCAAGACATATCACTTAGAGCTTATGACCCTTCTTTTCGTTTAGAAAACAATTACTGGGACTGGATTTTTGGCGGCCGAAATGAAGAAGAAAGGAAAAAGGCAGCAGACATATGCGCACGCTTAGGTGTTGATACTTCTTTTAAAGGTAAATTAGGCGAGGTCGGAGAATTTAATATTGACGGTCACAAAGTCGAATGGAGCGTTATTTTAACTCCTGAAATTACGCGATTGAAAAAGTATATGGCTGGTGAACATTTTTACGAAAAAGGTGATAAATATTTTATAGGTAAATTAAAGATTCCTGACAATGAAGGTAAGGTTGGCTTTTTAAGACAGAACCGGGAGATAAGTTATACAGGGGTACCTAAATTATTTCCAAGTGGAACACTGGATATTGATCGCTATATCGCTGTGACGGTTTCATTCCCCGCAGAACTGGATGAATATTTTCAAGTAAAACATATTAAGCGGGGTGCTGAACCTGTGGATAAGTTGCGCAATAAGATCAGAGAAAGTATTCAAAAACCTATTGCCGCGGCACGGAAAGAAATTCAAGAGCTTTGGTTAAAAACTAGTGAGAAAGATCAGACGGCCCCGAGTGCTGGAGGCGACTTCAGTGGTGGTCGCAAAGCAGCGATTGATGAGGCCAGAGATGCCGATAAAACCTTACCAAAAGGTTCCGCTGGCTCAACAGTATCTCCGGCTGAAGAATTGAATGAACTTAAAAAAATCGCTGAGGAAAAAGGGATTACCGATCCAAAAGAACAAGCAATCTTCGCAGAGGATGCACGTAAGTCTCCAATCATTGCGGTGGAAAGGAGCTGGCCGGGTAAGGGCTTAATTGACATTAAACACCTGACCAACACTGTAGTGGTATACCTGAACAGCAATCACCCTTTTATTAAAAAGGTTTATCTGCCTTTAAAAAATGCCGCAGCGAATAGTGAACTGCCCGCATCTATGCGGACGGCTTTATCCAACGCAGCAGACGGCATTGATTTGCTGTTCTTTGCATACGCCAAGGCAGAAAACCAAAGTATGGATCCCGATGAAGATTTCGGTATGCTGCGAGAAGACTGGGGTAAGTTTGCTTCGAGCTATCTTAAAAAGATGGCAGAGGTTGATGTAAGATAATGAAAGAAAAAGGGGCGATTACCGCCCCTTTTTCTTTATGCGTAAACGCTTAAGCCTTTATCAATAATACTGACCAGTGAGTCAATGCCGAGGGTCGTACTGAACTCTTTATCTAGCAATTCCAGTCCATCGTCGATATGCATTTTAACATAGCGGGGTATATCTTTATCGGTTTTATACAGATTATAATGCACACAGATCAGCGCGATATAGTAGTCGTAATTATCTCCGAACAATACTTTAAAGCTGTACTCTTTACCACCTGCATCAGCTATATTAGCCAATTCTAAACGACGGTCAAGGCCAAGCGAATGCGCCATCGAGATACGGGCAATCAGATTCTCCGTGCCGAGGTTGAGTTTGCTGGTCAACCGGGACACCAGCTCCTTATTACTTTTAGAGGTCTTGATATTACTGAACATACGCTTCGTGATAATGATTAAACAGCTCTTCCGGATTGGTTTTAGTAAATTTTGAATGATATTTTTCCACTTGCTGAATGAGGTAAGACTTGCCGACCGTCGGTAATAGCATGCGGTATTCCTCTTCATTCAGTTCGTTCTCCAGTAATGGGAACAGGATTAGTTGGGTCTGGATGGCCGGATAAAACTGTTGAATAATATTCTTAGCATGCGTCTTATCGAATTTCTGCAGCGGGCTGTCAATAAAAATCGGGAAGCGAATATGTGATTCTTCTACCAGGGCTTTCAGCAGGGCGGTCGCATACAGCTGCTGCTCTCCCTTAGATAGCAATTCCTTGTTGATCTGACGTTCATGCACATCATACAGTTCAATATCGATCAGGTCGCCATCGACCAGCACGCGTGCTTCTTTGACGAAATCCTTATGCATTAAGCGGTTCAATTCGTCGGTCAGGCTGCGCTCGAGCGATTCTTTTTTCTTCGTTTTTAACTGGTGAATAAACTTATCCAGCTTAGCGATCAGGCGTTCAGCAACCGCATCCTTCTGCTGGTCAATCTGCTCCATCTGTACCCGTTTGGTAAGTTCCGATAATTGCCGGGCCAACACCTGATTCTCCTGCTGTATGGAATAAATCCGTGCTTCCAGATTATTGAGATCTTCTTCGAGTTGAGTAATGCCCGCATCTACCCGGGCTTTATCTGCCCGATAGCCTTGGATCACCACATCCTTTTCCTTGGATTCGGCGTCCGCCAGTTTACGCTGTATGGTGGTCAGCAGGAACTGCACCCGCTTTTGCTCCATGGTCAGGCGTTTGAAGGCTTTGGAATATGCATCCTGTAGGTTATCGACAATGGCGTTAAAGCGGTTATGCTGTTCGGTCGTAAAATCAAGTAGTATCTTATGTTCCATCTGTAGGCCGGGCAGCAAAACATTTTTGAGCAGGCTAATCAGGGCGTCCTCTTGGCTGCCTGCCAGCCCCAGCAAGTCACGACCGCTTTCGATCGACAGCTTGACCTCGTTGAATTTGTTCTCTAGCAAGGAGGCCGATACTGAGCTATTGTTAAATTCCTGCTCCAACTGGTTTTTCACCGCAATCATTTTACTGCCTGCGATGGCAAAAGGCGCCAACTCCAGCAACTCGTTGAACTGGTGACGCAATTTGTTAAGGTCGCTACCGAGGCTTGCCTGGCGTTCTTTCAGTGATTTCACTTCTTCCACTGATAGATTGCTGCCCTCACGGATCAGCTGGATCTGCAAGTTATCGGACTGACTTTTACGGCTCAGTAATTCGTCCTGCCCAATCTGTATATCGGTACGGGCCTGTTCCAATTGTCTTTCGTTTTGCTGCAATTGTTTCTGCAAACGTTCGAGTTTGCTCCGGTCACTTTTTTCAGCGGATTTCTCCCGCAGGCGTAAACGCGTATTAACGAGGTTCGCCCGCAGGTCTGCGTATTTTTTGATCCCCAACACTTCAGCGTAAGCCTGGCTCAAGTAAATCTTCTCATCGGAGTTTTTGATCTCCGCTAGCGAAACGATCTTTTCCGCATCAAAAAAGAAGAATTTTGCAATTTCCTTCGGCAAGATAAAGTCGTTAATAAAGATTTCGGAACCCACCTGTTTGGTCAGCTCATTGGGTTTACCATCGATTAATAGCTCGACCTCTTCTAGTTGCTGTTTGAGCAAATAGGTCCTTTTTACCTGTACCAGGTTACAGGGTACCGAGGGAATCAGTATATCCGAGAAAGTAATGGTGACACTGAATGAATTATGGTCGGTGCCTTCCACAAATAAATCACCGTTGCCCGCCGGGTCTTCGGACGCAGCAAGACGGTTCATCAGTTTTTTACAGTACGCTTTATAGCCGCCTGATTCATGGATTTCCTGCCTGTATTTCGTATCCACATCTGACATCAGCTTGCCGTATAGGCACCAAACTAGCGCAGTCAGAAAAGAGGTTTTACCAAAACCATTGTTACCGGAAATGATGGTGATATTCCGGTCATTATCAGCAGCCAAGCGTACTTGGTTAGCACCGTAATAAACGCGGAAATTTCTTATAGTTATATCGTTGATAAACATCAGTTGCGGTTTTTGATGAAGCGTTCCAGGTGTACATCGAGGTCATTTTGCAGACCGTAATTATTCACGAGGATATATTTAGATTTCTGGATCTCCAGCAATTCATTGATCAGTTGAAAATCATCCTCATCCTGGCAAACGTCTTTAAGTATTTCGTTCTCAAAGATATCCTGGTCGTTGAAGTCCTCATTACGCATTTGTGTGCCATATACTTCGTTATAAATTTCCGCTACGCTTTGGTTAAAGATCGAATCGCGGTGCCAGATTACCTGTATGGCGACCAGTTCCTGGTAATTAACCAAGATCAGTTCGGGGTCATACAACTGGACCTCCTTTTGCACTTTCAGCAGCGAACGCAGTAATACAGCTCGTTTCTCCGGGTAATAAGGCCCCCAGACATCCTCACCCACCACATCGCTATTACGGCGTTGCATCTGCCGCCATTCCCGCTCGTTACGCGTTTCCTGCAACAGGTCGCGGAACTCGGAAAGCGGCTCCATCCAGTCCTCCCCGTTATCGATCAGTGCTTCCATCGATTTGTCCCGGTTGACCACCGTACAGACCCAGCAGCCAAAACGGCTGTTACCGCAGGAAGGAGTCGTCGTATCGATTACCAAGGGGCAATCCCCGCCATTAGCGTTCCGGTACAGGGTCACCAGCGGCCGGTTAGAACCGCCCCATGGTGGTTCCACCTGTAACAGGTATTGCCAGACCTCTTCGGTCTCCACATCCTTGATCAGCGCAAAAACATAGGCATTCGGCAGCACGTGCTTGCGCAGGCGTTCGCCTTTCACTTCGTATTTCTTGATACTGCGGGCACGGTTTGTACTTTCTGCACTGCGGGTACCTAGCAGGATTACTACTTCACCGGCTTCGTCGATCTTATTTTTGATAAAATCAGTGGTCGGATTGATCTTTAACCGCTCTGTACACCAGCGGAACATATTATTGGGCGCCGGATAACCTTTACCTAGTAAGTTGACCCAAAAGGTTTCCTCCAACCTTGGTGAGGTTTCATGTACGGTTAGCGGCATACTTTGCTGAGCGGCAGCCGTTTGTATATTTTGAAGCGTTACACGAATGAATTGCGCGATTTTGGGATTTTCCACCAGCGTGTCGTTACACACCACATGAATGTGTCGTCGCCTGAGTTCCGGCGGAAGCTTGCGTAGGGCCGACCAAACCAGTTGTAACAACATGGTAGAATCCTTACCCCCGCTAAAACCGATAATCCAAGGTCTTGGATTGTCATCATTCAGGTATTGATCGGTAATTTCCGACTCTAAAAATTTGATATCCAAAGACATAAAAAAATAAATTATTTTACAAAAATAATCACTAATATAACTTTCTTTAACCAATAGTTCAGACAAGTGGAAAAATACTCTAATGTTAACAATCAGATGAATATTCCTGTTGACGAAACGCTTCCTGTTAGCACTTTTGCCCAGTGCTTCAATTCGGTGACCAACGCCTATAAATACTATTGGTTCTGGGCTATACTCGATCATGTCACCCTGTCAACGGAGCTCTTTATTTCTTACTCGGAATTGTCAAGACGCATGCTCGCACTTGCCTGGTATCCCCTGGACTATTATAAATTGTCTTTCGGTCCGCAAGATAGCTTTATAAGGCTTGTCAAACGCATATCCGCACTGATGACTGTTGATAACCGTCCCGGCGCTGCACCACTGTTCCAACAAATGCAAAAACGGTTACCGCTAAACGATCTGCAAGTTATGGACGCCGAGATTACCGAAACATTAAAAAGATACGTCATCTATCGGTTCCTAAGCCCATTCTTTCCCGCTGAGCTGCGCGGGCAAAAGGATGCCGCTAAAAACAAGATAATTGAACGGCTTACTGCAAAATCGACGATAGTTCCCTATAAAATCGAAGCTGAGGGCATCCGTTTATCGGAAGACTGGATGCCTTATTTTCGCCGGCACCAATTTATGCTGCTGGGCTTTATGAAATGGCAACTGCTCAGGTTCCTGCAGAGAAACAATCCGAATGTAATCGGACTAGTAGAAAAACTCGAAAAGCCAGATAGGAGGGATTTAGCCTTTGCTAAAAGAGCATGGGAGTTGTACCTGGGAGATAATCCTTTTCATTGCATATATTCAGGTAAAATAATTACACTTGAAAATTACAGCCTGGATCATTTTTTGCCCTGGAGTTTTACTGCCCATGATCTGTTATGGAATCTGGTCCCAACCACAAAAAGCATTAACTCCATTAAAGGTAACAAGTTGCCAAATCTAGATAAGCTGTTAGAGCCGTTCTGCTGCGTCCAGTACCATTTCCACCGTTATCATCAACAACAAGGAAACAAAGCGGTGCAGTCTGACTATCAATACTTAGCTGAGAACTTATCTAAAAGGACATTCATTAAAAAACTGAGTATTGAACTTCGAAATCATCACCGAGTCGCCGAAAGCCTTGGCTTTGCCAGTCTACTTTCGTTTTGACAATTTTATTTATGCAACATGCTAAATATATATATATATCTGAGAAACTTGAAACCTTTGATGGGTACTTCATGACAGGACCACTTTCTAAAGTGGCACTTAGAATCTAATCAATAAAGGATTACTGAACATTATCTCTAAATAGGTGTAAGCGCACACCGAGACTTAGTACAGGGGCGATTGGTATGGTTTAACAACAAGACTAAATCATTTCTGCCTGATATGCATCTCCTTCCTCAACATAAATTAGAAACTCTGTAACAAGTACATCAAGAAACTTTGATGGTCTTGTCAATTTGCGCATTTTAATTTCGGCAAATCGGTGCGAGTAACGAGATAAACTCACCCGAAAAGTATTCTCAAGCCAATTAGCTAATTCTGCTATTGTCACCTTACTTCCCCGCTTACGCATGTAAATATATAACGCGTAAGCTAATTCTACTAAGTCCGATTTATCAGCGGGCCATCTGGTTTGAAACTTCTTCGTCGATTTTGCTTTAGGGTTACTCATTTCCGGTGAACTTCCTTCATAGAGGAAATGACCTGTATAACGATTTTGCTTCATTCGTTGATTCAACCACTTTAATTCTAATTTGAAATAACTTATCAATTGAACAAATAGTGGAGGAAAATCAGCACAAAGCCCAACTTTTTTGTAAAGACCGAGGTACTTGACGTAGCGCTCTTTATCCATCAAATAGCATTGCTTTTTAACAATCTCTTTCATCCCCTCCCCATCCGGCATTGATGTTCTATAAGTACCTATTATATAATCTGTTACAAAAGGATGATTAAAGTTAAAAGAAATGAGCTGGTCTAGTACAATTTCAGATTGCAATCCTACTTCATTTTTCTGAAGCCAGCGAACCAAGCCTGATAGGATATCCTGTGTCTGATTAGTATAGTTTATTTTCTGGACGATGTCTTTGAGCGCTTCGTTCAGCGCAAGTGACAGTTCTTTAGGTAGAGACAAACCCAGTAATAATCCTTCAATTTGCCTTCGAAGCCCCGCAATATTAACCTTAATCTGCATACTGGCAAAATTGGTAGGCACATCTCGTTCAGCGAGCAATTGTTCTATAGAATTCAATAATATATAATAGGCTGGTTTAGGCATTTTTCTATATCTTTCATATATCCGGTCGCTCAGTACCGCAAGAGTATTGAGCGATGATATTCTATCGGCAGGTGATAGAAGCCCATTCAACTCAACCTGCCAAAGGAGATTTCTCCAGTCATCCATATACCTTTTTAAAACCATATCATTGGCAGTTGACCCTATTATCTTCCAGAAAAGGAATAATTGATTTAATATTTCAACCATAACTAATCAGCTTAATTTAAACCTCATTTTAACTCAATTGAATTTCTGATTAAATTGAAAGATTGTAAAGTGGCAAACATGGCTGTCGTTGTTGTAACCAGATTAGTAATATGCGTTCATTTAGAATAAAAGCAGGAAATTCGTAGCAATCATAAAATAGTCGTTTTTTTTACTGATATAAAAAAACACTGCGGTAGTCATTTGAATGACATCTATAGCAGTCTAAACTATTGAAATTTAGGTTAATCATGAAGGGTCATGACTTATTGTAAGATTTCAATAAGCTTAACATAAATACTTACAAATTTGAGGTATTCAGCTTAAGCCAAAACCTGAAGCTCTTTCAAATTGAATAATAAAGATCTATATGAGCTATCATCTTAATCAACCACCCCCTTACATTTTGAACTACCCGATCAGGAAAAGGCTTATTATTAAAATGATTGCGCATGCTTTTCTTAGAAATATTCTCAGCTTTTGCGGTCCTGATATGATTTGATATAAACTCATATAAATACGAATTAAACTTTGTATAGATGACTTTTACCTCCAGCATTACTCTAAAGAAAAACATAAGCTCAGCCAAAGTGATTACGACGCTGAAATAAAACTTTGATGGATACTCTGGATTTGTAGCCTTAAGATTTTGCATATATACTTTTTCTTGTTGCTCCAAATAGGTTAGCTCAGCTTCAACACTTTCAATCACCGATAATTTTAATGGCTGGATTTGCGTATCAAAAGAACTTGGGGAATCAACCCTAACCTGCTTAAAGACTTTCAGCAGATAAAGTAACTCTTGCTGTTTTTCTTGAAAACTCTTTTCCCCCATAGTAAACTTCTCTATATATCTTATAAAATACCGATAAACGTATATACTGTTAAAATTAAGGTTTATAAAAACCTTGATCATTTCAAGTTCGACATCTGTAACATTTAAATTGTCCATCTGACTTGTTATTGTAATTATAGCAAATCTTAAGTAAATCCACTGCTTCCAGGTTTTAACTGTATATTTTTCCGAATCCTGGTCAGCACTTATGATATCTGTGATTAAGTTGATCAGATCATCTTGGGGAATATGCTCTTTAATTTTAAGAATTGTATGGTGATAAATACTGACGTTATTCATTTTATACCATCCAAGGTATCCATCCGGTAATTTTAATTGATAATCAAAGTAATTCCCGAAATGGTTTTGTAAATGGTCAATTAACTTGTAAAGTTCCTTTAGTATCCAATTAAAAGGGTTTGATAAAGCATTATTTGTCTCGTCGATTATTGCAAAGCCTTTAATTCGATCTGCCAAATAGGTTAACTTTGATTGAATATCTCCGATGTAAATGAGCTTCGAATTTTCATCTCTTGCTAAGTCAAAATCATTTTCAATTTCCCATTTGACTGCCTGAATCGCTACTGTCGCATAGCTCAATAATTCATCCAATTCAATTTCAGGCATCTGATCAAAATTGTAACCTTCATAAGTCTGAACTAATCCTTTAAGTTTAGTAAGCGCCGCTCCCATATTCTTTCAATTTTATTCCTAAAAACTCTACAAAAAACTTAGAATAGCCTTATTTATCAAGCAACTTAAGGTTTGTCAAAATCCATGCAATTTTATCAATTGTGATAAAATTGCATGGATTTTGACAAAAATCTGCATTTTATTAATGGATTACATTTTTTTAGTAATCTATAGTCACTTGACCTAAGCAGAGGTTTTTGGTAATTTGTTATCAAAACAAACTAAAATGACAGACACAGCCACGTTTATGCAGCGATTAAATAAAACGAAATTATTGCCTGTAAGAATGACCAATTTGATGATGGAAAGCCTACGGGTTAACAGGTTTGAAGCCCACGAGACATTTCTATCTCCGGGAAACTATGCGGGCTCCATTTACTTTATACAATCCGGTTTGGTAAGAGGCGCAATTGAAGGAAGTTCAGAAAAAATCACGACTTGGTTTAAACAAGAAGGCGACATTATTCTCCCATCAGGTATCTTTACTCAGCTTCCAAGTGAAGAATATATTGCCGCAGTGGCTAAAACAACGCTATTGGCATTACCGTTCAAGCACATACAAAATATTATAACTGCCAACGCAGAACTAATGGAACTATTTGTACTGTTATTATCAGAGAATAACAACGAAGCACATTCCCGGGAGAAACTCCTACGTTTACCATCCGCTAAAGATCGTTATAATTTTATATCTCAAAATCAGGATTTTGTTTTGAAGCGCGTTCCTCACTACCTCATTGCATCTTATTTAAATGTGACTAAAGAAACTTTCAGCAGGCTCCATAAGGGTCTTGATTATTGATTTCGAATAACATTGAGCTTAATATGCTTCAAAAAATTTTATATGGAATTACGGTAATTTCTTATTTTACATCAACTATAAACAAGGGCATCTTGCCTAATTTTAACACATTTGTTTTTTCTACACATCTAAAGCATTTTAGCTCTGGAGCCCCGGATATAAAGAGTACATTTCTTCTCCTAGCAAATTCAAGTCAAAAAGTAATTAATCTCTTTACCTAGACAGATTGAATTAACCAACAAAATTTTATATCGTATTCTGATTTTTTTATAAGGTACGTCAATTAAAGATAGTATTAAGTGCCTGTAGCTTTAACATACATTTTGTAGGCTATGGAAACACTTAGAAATATTGTCTCTCCATTAGAAAATATCCGAACAATTACCAGATCGGACTCAAAAGGAGATAGAAGGATAGCGGTCGATTACCGCCAATATTTACAGAACCATGAAATAAGTTTTAAAGTTGCTCCACCTCACTTAGTCGTCGGCACTTCTGAGGTTACTATAAACTGGATCATTCATGTATCAGTCACAACACAGGATTTCAATAAATTAATTGATAAATTATTACAATTTCTGCCAAAACAAAATATTTCTTTTGCCATACCAGAAAATAGTGGAATACACACTTATTTTTTGGATGGCTCCTATGGAAAGGATTTCATTGGAAAAGTAGTAACAATATTTTGTGCCTCCGATATTAATCTTGACCCGTTCGTACAACACCTGATTGACATCACTGCGCAATTACATGGGCCGGCTATTCCGTCTGCATATTATATAGGAGGATGTGTATACATTCAGTATTCAGGTAAAAACGAGAATTTAGATAGCTGGCCACTGTCGAATTTTAAAAAACCGAAACCAGAAAAGAAATTAAAGAAATTAAAAAAGTTCCTCCTAGTTGATTTGTTAAAGTCAGATGCCAAGGGTAATGTATATAAAGCATTGGATCTTAATAACTGGCTGGCGATCAGCTGGTGTGTTGTTAAGGAGGGAAAATTATTTCAATGTTCGGATGACTATGGAAGAACAATTAAAGACCGTTTAAAATGGCAATTCGAATTATTGGCTCGGTTATTTTCCCAAATCCCTGTTTCCAAACCACTTGGATTCTTTGAAATAGGCGGCAATTCTTATCTCGCTACAGAATTTGTAAGAGGCAAGATTCTCTATGAGCTTATAGCTGAAATCCAACAAGGGAAAATATGGTTTTCGTTGGAAAAAGACGACAAAAGGAAACTATTAAAATTTATACTCCAACTTATAAAGCTTGTCAACCTGTTTCATGTTAAGGGTGTTGTTCACCGGGATATTAATCCAGGAAATTTTATTATGACCGATGACCGTGGTATTGTCGCCATTGATATCGAATTAGCGTATGATTCTGATCGTAAGTACCCCAATCCACCATTTAGCTTCGGGACGCCCGGATATATTTCGCCTCAACAGCAGCGCTTTGAAACGCCAGATTTTTCTGACGACATCTATAGCATTGGTGCTTTAATTATCAAAATTATGACAGGCCTCTCTCCGGGAAAATTCGAAAATAAGCTTTCCCTTAATTATCAGCTTGAGTGGTTCATTAAAAACAATTCCATTAGCTCAATGATTACAGCATGTCTTAATAACGACCCAAAAGTCCGACCTTCTTTGCAATCCATCTGTCATACCCTAAAAGTTTATGATATCCTGCTATTAACCGATAATATCATAAAACTTGATGAGGCGCCTGATAGAGATAATAATTTTTTAAAATCTACAATACAAAATTGTCTGAATGCCTTCCTCAATATCATGCCACAGACTCCGGCTGGTTTATGGCTTTTTAGGGGTGTATCAAACGGAAGTTTATTGGCAAATGAATTCAGGGGGTTTCAAAATATATCGGGATTCGCTAACGGCTTAGCAGGAGTTTTGTATGTTATTGCCCTCTGTGAAAAATTCCATTTCAATACAGTTTTACTCCAGGGACACATTCAAAAAAGTTCTGAAGCTATTGAAAAAGCGTTTGATGAAAATAGTCAATACCCTGGATTATTAAAAGGCAGCATGGGACTTGGGGTAGCAATAAATCAGCTCATTTTATCCAATTTAGTTGAAAGCAGCCTGTTAAAACATGATCTGATTTATAGATGTCTGAACAATCTGGCATTTGAATTCAATGTTGCCGACGGCATTGCCGGCCGGGGCATTGCCTTTTTGCAATGCGAATCAAATAATCGGTTGCCTTCCTGCTATGATGAACTTTCAAATATTGCTTATCAGCTTTTAGAAGCACAAAATAATGATGGCTCATGGCTAATAAAAAAAGATAAATCACGCTCAAAAGGCATTAAGCTATATGGCTTCCTTTACGGCATTGCAGGTATAGTTTATTTTTTAATAGAATATATAGCAAGATATGAGGACGTGCGAATAACAGCCGCCATACAAAAAGGCCTGGCATTTCTCTTGAGGGGGAGAAAGCCTAATAACGGTAAACTTTGCTGGACAGTTAGTTCTATTAATGATAATTTTGATCCGTGGTTTGAATATGGGTTTTCCGGTATCGCATTAACATTTATTAAGGCCTATCAGGTGATCGGTGATGACAGTTATAAAGAGGCAGCAGAATCAGCATTATATTGTCACCCTGAATTTATTTCATCAAATTATCTGACTATTGGCAACGGATTAGCTGGTTTGGGAGAAATTTATCTCGAAGCCTACCGAATATTTAAAAATAATAAATGGCTTAAACGGGCCGACCATATTGCTGACCTGTTTGCCCATTCTTACCGGCAAGATGAAGATCAAAGCATTTATTGGCTAAATGGACACGCCACATCCCCCGAAGGCGGCTTCATGGAGGGAAATTCAGGAATTATTCACTTTCTGCTGCATTATTTAAACCCACAAGAAATCAGTTTCCCCTTTAACCTTAACTAGTTTAAAATGAAAAAAGCACTTCTTTCTGAAATTATTACTTCATTCTTGATTCTACTATTTGTTTATTCCAGCTTTAGTAAGCTTTTGGATTTTGCTGCATTCCAAAGAGCGATGCATAGCCAGCCTTTCCCCACATGGCTGGCCAGTTTGTTAACATGGTTAATTCCATCGTTAGAACTGATTGTTGTTGTTTTATTACTACTTAAAAGCACACGATTAGCAGGATTATCGGCTTTCTTAGTTCTCATGATTTTTTTTACTGGCTATATATTGGCAATTCTATTGGGTTTATTTAATACTGTGCCGTGCAGTTGCGGGGGTATTATTCAATCACTGAGCTGGGGACAGCATTTGGTCTTTAACTTAATTTTTATAGCTATGGCTTTTTTTGATATAAAATTATGGAATGATCTGAGCTGATTAAAGTCGTTCACAATTAGCCTAAAAATATTTCACGCGCGAAATCAGGTTAATGCCAGTCCTGAGGTAAAACTGGCCTTTATTACTCAAAATACATTTTATGAAAAAGATCAAAATCGGGCTTATGGCCTTCGCAGCATTGACTGGCATCGGCAGCGCCTTCGCCTTTAACAGAGCACCAAAATTGGCTGGAGGTGCAACCTATTACTCCTACTATGATGGTGACGATGTTAAATGGTCTACCACACGGCCAACTGGTGCAAATGCAAATTGTGTCGCAAGTAATTTAGCTTGCACTATTACATCAACCAGTGCCAACGTGACGAGCGATTACATTAACGAATTCCCGCCGCAGCATTCCGTACTTAATCAAAACGGAAAATCACATCCAGGCATGTAAATGCCTAAATATAAGTACCCAATCTTTTGAATTGGGTACTTATATCACTGGTTTTCACCTTCAATTATTGCACTGATGAGCGTGCCGCCATTATCTATTCTTGGATTATTTGGATTCTCCATTAAGCGACCATTTTTGTCTATAACTATAAAAGTAGGATATCCATCAATATCGTAGTGCCGAATGATGTCATGTTTATCACCCTGTCCCATCGTATAAAGATTAACTGCCAAATTAGACGTATATCTGCCAGTCCTCATGCTTTTTATCCAATTCCTTTTTTCTACGTCCTCACAAATACTAATAAAAACAACACATGTATCGTTTCTGAACTTTTCTTCCACCAGCTTAAAAAAAGGATACGCTGCAATGCATTCCCCGCAGCCTGAAAACCAAAGATCGAGTACGACAACCTTATTGTTGAATTGCGAGAGCGTATAAATTTTACCGGAAGTATCAGCAAGTGAAAAATTGTATGCTTTTACACCTTTGATTCTTTGATTAGCGAGTTTAATAAGAACAGGCTTAAAATCATTATTTGAAACTATTGCTATGGCATCTTTTACTATTACAGAGATGCCACTTCCAGCCCGGCTATTGTATATTAGATTAGTTAAAATACGGTCGCGGAGAAAACCGGAGAAGTTAGTTTTAATATATTGATAAACTTTAGTAATCTCGTAGGGTCTGTTTAAAACCAGACACGAATCAAATTCAAACTTCTCAAGTACAGCCAGCATATAAGATTGAGAGTATGGCAAATATGGGTTCCCCCCTGACTTTAACAAACTGAATTTTCCTACCATTAAATCCTTATAATGCCTGTAATCACTTTGCCAATTAGATCTTTCTTTACTACGAAGGTATGTTGTAATAAAACCATATTTTGCCATGTTATTACTCAATAGATTCGACCGGATAATAATGTACGCAGTCTGACTAATTCTATACTTATTTTCATCAAGGTATTTAAGTTGATCAATGGTTGAAGCGTCCCGGCTTTTCAAATATTGGTTAATATTTATTGAGGTGTCACTGGAGCCGTAAAGTCTGGAGTAGTAATGATCAATCTGTGATAATTGATATATAACATTTAATTTTTCTGCCCCATGGCCGGAGAAATGAGCATAATTAAAACTATTAATTTCATCTACTTTTACATCATCTCCATCTTCGAGAAAGTAATTACCGTAAAGAAACCTGCTTTCTTTACCAACAAGAAATGTGATGCTAAAATATTGCGGTGCATTGCCCGATTTGAGCATGAATTTAAAAGTATTGTGTTTAACTGGTGCAGTGTAAATTTGATTCAGCGGTGTCGTATTGAAACTTCTCACTCCATACTTACAGAGCTGCAGAACTACGGAATCAGCATCATTTAAAATTGGAAGACTGCCAGTTATTCTGATTTGACCGGGTGTAGCCATTGCTTTAATTCGGATCAGACAAATCAAGCATATTATGATATATCGTTTCATAAAATTAACGTTGATTTTGTTGTAAACCATCTAATTGAATTTCATCTTCCGGAAGAGGCATTGCATATCGGGCGTCATTCGGAGGCAATAAATAGGTGACCCCATTCATCGTTCTTGTCAGCGTAACGGCAAGATTCTGTTCCTGATTTAGCCTTCTCAAATCCGACCACCGAAGCCCTCTAAAAATCAGCTCCTTTCTGCGTTCCAGCAATATTTGGCTTAACGCATCTGTTGAAGAAGAGGCTGAAAATGGAATGAACGTACCTGCTTTCCATCTTTTAATAAGGAGTATGTTAAGATCAGTCATCGCTGCGGAAGTATTTCCTGTCCTGGCATAACACTCTGCCCGGTTCAAATAAATTTCATCAGTTGCTATGCCACTGTACGTGTAGCCGTTAAAATCGTAAGTTCCCCTAAATACAGGTAAGGCACTCTTGATAATAAAGAATACGGTTTTTCTGAGATCATTTGACGTATATAATTTATATAAAGTAGTATCCGCGTTACCCCGAAAATTAATGGCCAAAGAAATCGCGCCATCGAAACAGGTGTGATAAATGTCTTCATTTAAGTATGTGCTGCTTAAGTTATAGGTAGTCGGCTGAAGAGTATTGAAATCAGTAAGTGCATTATTCAACTTTAAACAAGCATCAGCATATACGAGCGCGTTCGCATAATCGCCCATTGAGAGATATATTCGCGACAATAATCCGTTCACAGCCGTTTGGGATGGCTGAGTCAAATAGGTTGCTTTCATAGGTAAAAGTTTTAGAGACTCTTTTAAATCCTCGATGACCTCTTCGTAACAAACCTGTTCGGTCGACCTGGTCACTTTCACATTGATATCTGATGTTAATCGCAAGACAATTCCGGGAGTGCTTGATGCATTAATTGGGTTATAAGGCAAGCTGAAATTTTGTAAAAGGTTATAAAAAGCAATAGAACGATAAAACAATGCAGAACCTTTAATTTGATTATATAATTTTTGTTGGGAACTGGGATACTTAATATTCGGCAACGCGTCCAGTACTACATTAGCCGAATAAACCTGACTATACGGTAGACTCCACGATCGGATAACTGCTCCGGGCTCGGCAATATTTTTGGCCCATATATAAGCATTCTGTTCCTGCGGGACATTAAAAGTAGTTAAACCAGCCCACCTTGCCGGAGTTAGGTAAAGGTCATCTGTTGATATCTCTCCAAGAGTCGGATCGTTTAAATTAATTAAAGCATCCGCTGATAATAAGGTCAGGCAGTCTTCAAGTGTCGAGATTACAGCTAATGCATCATTCGGTTTAGCATTTAAAAAATCGTCCTGCTTTTTACAGGCTGTCTGAAAAACAATGATCACCAATATGCTGATTGCTATAAAGCACTTTTCGAGGTAATTTTTCATAATTTAAAGATTAAAACTGGGTCTTGATACCCAGAGATATGGTTCGAGGTAGTGGATAAGATAGTGTCGAACTGGTATTAAGATCAGGGTCTAAATGATCTTTATTAGCGCGCCATAAAATTCCCACATTGTTGATATAACTGTAAAACTGAATGTTTTTGAAGGGCATTCTTCTCCACTTATGTTTATCCACATCATAGCTTAAAGAAATATCCTGTAACCTGATGTGATCACCCTTGTCAACTAATACCGAGGAATATTGATAAAACTTATCCCTGCTCGTATCATAAGGTGGAAATTGTATTGAGGGGACATGGGTGGTCAACTCGTCTCCTGGCTTCTGCCATCTGTTATAATAATCAGTTGTGGCTGAATACGGCAGATTGGAAGAAGTCATTGAAGCCTTTCTGAAATAATAATTCAGTTTATAAATAACATTTATGGATAGTGTAAAATTTTTATAACTCAGATTATTTCGGAAGGAACCATAGGTTGTCGGCCTGGACGGCCCGCTATAAACCATATCATCACTAGATGTATTAGCCAGGATACTGGCATAATCACGACTTACTTTATTATTTAGATACCCTTGAGGATCACCAGTCTGTCCATCTAACCCAGCCCAACGATAGCTATATATTGCATATAGCGGCCGATTAGTCAGAGGAGCGATAGTAGTTGCCGTACTCGAAATAATGTAGGAAGCTGAAGTCGTTTTAGTATCATATTTCGTAACTTTATCAAGCACATAGGTCAAAAGGAAATTGCTTGTCCATTTAAAACCGTCCGTAACTATATTCTTAGAGTTTAAGGTTATATCAAGACCATTCCCATTGATGTCTGCCGTATTTCCAAAAAAAGATGTAAATCCCGTTGACGACGCAATTGGCAAATAGCCAAAAAGGTCGGTTCCCTTTTTAGTATAATATTCTAAACTACCCGAAATAATATTGTTTTTAGAAGCAAAATCCAGTCCTAAATTGATGATCCTCACTTTTTCCCATCTGAGATCAGGATTTCCAGGGTTATCAATATAGCTTTCTACAAGTGGCGTATAATTAGATCCTGTTGCACTTTGCTTTCGGATTGTTGTAACAGCAGTTGCACTTTTATTAATATTTCCGTTATAACCATAAGTTGCACGGAACTTGAGATCTGGCAACCAGGACAGGTGATAAAAATTTTCCTTACTCAAATTCCAGGCAATGCCAGTGGAATAAAGCGGTACTGACTTCTGATTGGTATTAACGCCAAACAAATTTGATTTATCGATCCTGCCGCTCGCAGAAACAGTGTATTTGTTTAAGTATGTATAGGCACCATTACTGAAATATGATATATACCTGTCTGTTGTGCCACTAAAACCAAGAATCGTTGGAATGATGCCGGAGCCTGTAGGATTAAGTGAAAAGCTGCTCGAATAATCAACAGCTGGATAACTTGTTTGAGTTTCTTTATCGTAACCGTAAATAGTATTCGCATTACTTTCGTTTCTGACATTACTGATTTCAGCACCTGCTATAATATTTAGTTCTTGATTTTGGTGCCAATTATTACTGTAATTAAGCTGGGCTCTGCCACGTTGCGATAGTAAATACCCATTAATTTGCTGAAGAATGCCACCATTAGGTATTGGGGTGGTTACGGTACCATCAGCATTAATTTGAGTAAATTGGTTAATTAAATTTCTGGTATAATATGTGGCCTCACTATAATAATTTTTCGTTTCCGAACTGGCGTGTTCATATTGATATTTAAGGCTGCCCGTAAAATGTTTCAAAAAGTTATATTGAATCCCCAAATTGATCCGGTCATCAATTGAATTATTGACATTATCGGCACTATTTAACTCGTCCAAGGGTTTATAATCCCAATTCAAAAAGTTACTATTTACAAAATGTGTATAATTTGAACTATAATCCTTTTCAATAGCAAGTGCGTTACCAGCTGCATCAACCAATTGGGCATATGGATAAATTGGATGACCAGCCGCGGAAATACCGCCGTTGATAGAAATTGGATTATTATTTTGGATACGAGACTTAGCATAATTAACACCGGCTGAAATTTGAAGATTTTTAACGGGGTAGAAATTATATAAAGAATTAAGAGTAATTCGTCCGCTGCTATTCCCCTGATAATAACTTACTTCCTGATCATCGCCCAGTGAAAACAAATAGTCGCTATTGGTATTTCCCCCGTGGAGATTGAGGGAATATTGCTGATTGACAGATTTTCTATAAAAATATTTAAACTCCTGATCGCGGACGTCAATATTTCTTAGAGCACCAATTTGTGACAAGGCTGCGCCAGCTGAGATCTTCCCTGCGCGTTGATCCGCTAAAATCTGTACAACGGGAGTAACTGCAGTATAACCTGTGCTTAAATTTCCGTCATAATACCCTTGATTAAATAGAGTTTGCTCGATATTTATAAAATCTGTAGAACGAATATTAAACGGACCGTAATATAAGTCAGGTTTGTTGCCTACTGTAATATTTGCGTTTAATTCCGCTGATAACTGTTGGTTCTTTTTCCCCTTTTTAGTATTGATTACGATCACTCCGTTACCCGACCGAACGCCCCAGATACTCGCGGCAGATGCATCCTTTAGAACAGTTATATTTTCGATATCGTTAGGATTGATATTATTGATATCCCCATCATACGGAAAATTGTCGATGACAATTAATGGTTGACTATTAGTAAACAAGGTATTAGTTCCCCGGATACTAATATCAGGCTGTCCATTTGCTCCGCTGCCGGTATTTCGATTAAATAGTAAGCCGGAAGTTACCCCTTCCAAACGACTTAATATATCTGTACTAACTCTGCGATCAAACAGTTCGTTATTTACTTGTGCAAAAGATCCTGTAACCCTTTCTTTAGGAAGTATTTGATAACCAGTGGATACAACCACTTCTTTCAAAGTATTTTCTTCAGGAATTAAAGCAATTTTGAATGGGCCAGGATGCGAAGTACTATAAGTAACTGTTACAGAACGATATCCAACATAAGTAATTGTAATACTTCCTGTTGTGTCTGTAGAATTGAGTTGAAACTGGCCGTACGAATTAGTGACCGTTTGTATGTTATTGTTGTTATTTTTTACTGTAGCTTTCACAAGAGCTTCTGATGTTAAACCTGATACCACTGTCCCGTGAATGCTTATTAACGTTTTCTGCTGCGCAAAAAGCATTGACACATTAGCAATTAATCCAAGCATAATTGCTGTAAGCATTTTCTTTTTTGTTGGGCATAGCAAGCCCATGACGATTTTAGTCGTTAATTTTTTCATTGATTAGGGGAATACTGAAACGTTTATTAGGTTAATCAAAAAAGGTGACGGCAGCCGACAAAACTTTACTGGCAAATTAACTATTAACTGACATCAACTGCCGTCCACCTTTTTCATTCAGGATGGCATATTATATTCTTGATTGGATCTTGTAATGGATAACGAATGATCTGGCGAATGACATAGGCCACACCCAAAACTTTCCTGACAGCTAAAAAAATGATTCCTGATATATTAAATTGGTAATTATGCCTGAAATAATCTTCCGCAAAAAGGCGCTCAAAAACTTTTTGATGATGATGTCTCCTATTGATTATCTTGCACATATTTAATAACCGAAATAACTCAATTTTATCATAAGTGAGAAAATTGTATAGTTGATTATTATCATATCTCAGTTGATTTTTATAACTTTAAAACATAATTATATCTGATGGAAGAACAGCAATTCTCGAAGCAGCGGTTGTCGATGGGGCAAAAGGTTGAACGTATTAGAAACTTTAGGGGCATTAAACAGGAATACATGGCTAACAGGCTTGGAATATCTCAATCTCAGGTATCAAAAATCGAACAGGAAGAGGAAATTGGAGATGAACTGCTAAAGCAAATTGCAGAAATTTTGGGAGTTACTCCAGAAGCCATCAAAAACTTTGATGATGAAAAAATCACTTACAACATTAATAATTACTACGATATACATGATATTGAAATAAAAGATAATGCTTCAAGTAATTTTGTAGCCCAACAATTCAATCCACTTGAGAAAATAACTGAGTTGTATGAAAGACTTCTAACTAGTGAGCGAGAGAAGTTGGAACTGCTTAACGGTAAAACAAACGAATCATAATTGAAATTATGGAATCATCTACATTTAATAAACCATTACATATAGGAAAAAAAATAGAGCGAGTTCGAAAACTTAGAGGCATGACTCAAGATGATTTGGGCTCTGGCTTAAATATTTCTAAACAAGCCGTTTCTAAATTAGAACAAAGCGAGTCAATTGACGATCATCGATTGGAACAAATTGCAACTGTGCTAGGCGTTACTAAAGAAGGTTTGGCCAATTTCAATGAAGACAAGGTATTTAATATAAGTACTAATTTCAATGAAGGGTGTAACGTTACAACTAACTCTATTTACACGTTCGTAGAAAACGTAAATAATCCAGTTGAAAAGATTATTGAGCTATACGAAAATCTGCTCAAAACCGAACGTGAAAAAGTTGAAATTTTGTTGAATGCCCAGAAGGAATAATTATTTTTTTGTACATCACATTTAGATAGTAGAAGCTTCCACAAGCTAATCATTGTTTACAGCTATCTATTCGAGACATAAAATCTTAAAACATTTGCAAAACATGTATATTACGGTATCATAATTGTGAGCGACGTTTTAGCTTGCATAAAAGGCTGTAAAAAAAACAGGAATACCAGCATTGATGAACTCGTTGTTGGTAATAGCAGTCCCCGCTTAAATTACATAATCTCACTCTCTCTTACCCCACCTTTCATTCTTTCGACTCTACTGTTTGCATTTGTGATATTTCAGATGGATTTATAACCTTGGACTGCCATCCAGTCTGGGCCAACTGCCGATAAAGAATAAAACTACCACAGAATGTTTCGTTACGATAATCAACAGAAATAATCTTGAAATGCTAATTAAAGTAACCAATAAGTTTATCACTCTCTAAAGGAGTGTTGAACGTTTTATGCTCGAGTAGACCAGTCCTGACATCGACTGGCCATCTCTTTAGGAACATATAAACTTATAGTTTAATCAACCTTAATTTGATCATAATATGTATGACCCGGGTTCTGCCGGTAATTTCGGCTCCCTGTTGCCGATGGTTATCGGTGCTATGCCGGATTAAGATACGGCAATTTCGCTGGACTGTTGACTACTGACGATAACATATAGCAAGAACAGAACGCATTGAATCGTGATTCTTGGTGCCCGCTTTGGAGAGCTGGCCGGACGCATTGCGCGGTGACGATATAGACTTTCGAATATAACCGCGAGCAGGAACGGATTTACACGATCGATTGTGCGGACGATTTCCTCGCTATGGGATATCTGGATGGGCATCAAAACCAAAGTCCTGCTGCTGATTTTCGTGATGCTGACCATGCCGGCAAACAGCGTGATGTCTACGATCCGCTACCAAATACCCGCCATTTTAGAACGCGGGGATGTGAAGACCTGGACTAACGGCAGTTACGGTGTTGAGCCGCGTGTGGCTGGTTACGCCAACATCCCTGCCCGGCCGAAAACCTCGTGATTACTATTTACAAAGATCATCATACCGGTCACTGATCAAAATTTTTATTTTTTAAAGTATTTTGCGGTCTCCTTCGTCAACATCTTTATGGCGAACGTTTTATTTTTAGGAATGCCCTCCCACGGGCATGTGAATCCCACTTTAGGGCTGGTGGCCGAACTAAGCCTTCATGGTGAAAAGGTCTACTATTTTGCATCCGACTATTTTCGCACGAAGATCGAAGCGGCGGGCGCCATATTTTTGGCCTATAATGAAGATTTGGATATTTTTAAGGCAGCCGGCAAACCCGGGCAGGGCGGCGGACTAATGAGTGTCGCCAGCAAGGCACCTTCGGTAATAGCGGATATTTTAGCACAAACAGCCCCGCTGAAATTTGACTACCTGATCCATTCGGCTGCGTTTCCGTTTACCGGCGCTTTGGAGCAGTTGTTTAAAATTCCTTCGATTTCTTCACTGGCGGTGTTTGCCGGCCTCGACAGCTTTAAAAATATCGGCAGTTTTAAATTACCGGACGATATCATGCAGCAGTATCAGGAAACTGCCGCGCAGTTAACGGCTGCCTATGGCGTCACCATGCCCGGCCATCCGTTGGAACTAATGCTATATAACAGCCCGCTGAAACTGGTTTATACCTCGCGTTATTTTGCGCCGCCCTCTGATTACCTCGACGATAGCTGCCGCTTTGTCGGACCGCCAATCTATGATCGTCATGAAGACCTGGACTTTCCTTTTGAACGGCTGGCAGGCAAACGCGTGTTATATATTTCCCTCGGAACGGTCTTCGGAGTCTTTGATCCGAAACTATACGAGATGTTTGTTACTGCTTTTAAGGATTGGGACGGCATTGTGGTCATGGCAGCGCATGGCGTTAAGCTGAATGACAGCCAGTTCCCGGAACATTTTGTAGTGCGCGACTATGTGCCGCAGAATGCGCTCCTGAAATATGCCGACGTAGCAATTACCCATGCAGGCATGAACAGCATGAGCGACCTGATCAGTAACAAAGTGCCTTTTGTAAGCTTGCCGATGGGCGCCGATCAACCCTTGCTGGCAGCACGTGCCGAGGAGCTCGGGGCGACCATCAAATTAGATGTGCGGCAGCTGAACCCGGAACTGTTAAAGAATGCGATAGAGGTCGTCATGAATGACCCCGCCTACCTGACGGCTATCCGGCAGATCAATGTGTCTTTTAGAGAGGCCGGAGGTTATCCTAAAGCAGTGGATGAGATCTTCTTGTTCCTCGGGCGATGAATTGTGTTGACCCGCTAATTATCGCTGACGATCACTTTACGCTTCCGGCGCATATTCACGCTATGCTTCCGCAGGAAATTATAGGTAAAGGTAAATCCCATATACTGCTCATTACGGTGATCATTGGTGCCATCAAAGAATAGGTAACCCTGCTGCACGGCCACGGCGAAACTTCCGTTACGTTGAAATTGATGCTGTTACAGATCTCAGTCATCAAACCCTGTTTGGCTTTAAATACATAACCTCCTCCCAGGCACAGCGCTTCGGCGAAGCGCCCCTTGGAAAATACATTGATCGTTGGACGGAACTCGACAAAACGCGAAGTATCCGGGCCATGATCCATGGAACTCAGTCGGCCGGTCGCCAGGCCGATGTCAAAAATACCAAAAGTCCGGCCGAATTCCACGGCAGGGGAAAAACGCTGTTCAACACCACCTTTGGAATTCACGAAAATATTGGCGTTGAAGGACAAATAAAAATACTGCGGCTCCTGATTCTCTTTGGTCGTATCTTTTCCGTTACTGTATCGCGCTGAACACGGCCGACCAGCACCGGTTTTGCTGCGGCGGGGATGGTTTGCGCCCTTATCATTGTTGTACTACCGCAAAGTATTAATCCTATAAAAAAAAGTAAAATTGCTCTCATCTTGAAATTTCGGGGAATAACATTACTGGATATCAGATGTTTCAAACATTTTAAGAATAAAACACTTTATCATTAAATCCCTGTTAACATGACCAAGAAAAAAAATTTATTTGAACGCTTTTCAAACTGGGCGACCAATGCCACAGGAAGTTCCGCCGCTTTTATCATTGCCGCTTTGACCATCATCGTCTGGGCTGCGGCCGGCCCGGTCGCCCATTATTCCGAGACTTGGCAACTAATTATTAATACGGGCACCACCATCGTTACTTTCCTGATGGTGTTCCTGATCCAGAAATCACAGAACAAGGACTCCAAAGCGATCCACCTGAAGCTGAATGAGCTGATAGCCTCGCACGAAGGCAGCAGCAACAGAATGGTCAGCCTGGAAGATCTGAGCGAAGCTGAACTGGACCAGCTTCGGAAATTCTACATGACCTTATCCCGCCTGGCGACCAGCGAAGATGACATTACCTGTACCCACTCTATAGACGCAGCGGAAGAAAATCACCAGATCAAAGTAGGCCATTACCGGGGAAGGAAAAGTTATGCCGCCGGACGTTCTGGCCAGCCCAGTGAAAAGGATGTGCCGGCAAAACCGGCAACCAAAAAGGCCGTGGCTAAGGAGGTGGCCAAGACAAGATGAGATCAACCGCTTACCATAACGAGTTGAACGAAATAAAAACGGGCACCAAGGCTAACCGCAAATTAAAATGGACGCCTGACCGCACCACGTTAGCTATATCTAGCTAACATCTATGGATGAACTGAAAGGAACGGGGAAACCTTGCCTAGTTCTATTCGGCTTAGATGTCACCATTGTGCCGTCGGATAATTTCTGGGTTAAGATTAGCTAGCTATTTTCTGCTTATTTAATTGCGTGAGGACCACGCCGGCCATTACGAACCCTAAAGCAATCAGTTGTATCCGGGATAGAGACTCCGCCGCAAGCAACCAACCCATAAATATCGCAATAATAGGATTTACATAGGTATGAGTACTTACGACGGCGGGCGGTTGTACGGTGATCAGCCAGTTGAAAGACAGGTAGGCAATTAGCGATCCCATAATAATAAGGTATGTTAGCCCCAGCCACGCGCTTATCGGAATTGCAACTTCAAAAAGAGTGGAAAATTCACCTTTAACGCCAGCAATTATACCTGAAAACAATCCCGCAGCAATGAGTTGAATAGCGCTGTTACTTAAGTTCCGTGCACCCGATGTTAATCTATGGTTGGCATATAAAGCACCTGCTACCCAAGACACTGCGCTTAATAAAGTGATTATCGTTCCTAAAACAGGCCGTGCGTGGAGTCCCGCGGTGCGGTCTGGTGTAAAATACGTGAACAATACGATCCCGGCAAACCCCAAAAATAAACCCGCAATAATTCGTTTGCTGGAAAAATACAGATTCCAGCGATAACGGTCGAACAAAACAAAGAAAAGCGGTTCTGTAGCCACTATAATCGCAGCCGCCCCGGAACTAATATATTGTTCTCCTACGACGACCAGGCCTGAGCCCCCGCTTAGCATCAAAATGCCGCTGATGACCAAAACCTTTCTGTCGTTTCCACTAGGCCAACTGGCTTTTTGAATCCATATCCAAATGATCAGCAAAAGCCCAGCAGCCAAGTATCTAAAAGCTGAAATCGTAAAGGGTTTAAGCCCTTTCAGGGCATAAATGATAGCCAGATAACTTGTTCCCCATATGAAATAAATAGCTATAAAAGCGAATACCAATACTATAGGCGATGGATTATTACGGTTTTTCATTTTTATTACTGTTAAAATACATATTACTGGTGTTAAATATATAATTAACACTTGTAAAAATTGTTTTAGCAGTGTGAATTATTTAACTTTATTCCATGAACCAAATCAGCACGGTCACAACGATGACACTGGATGGCGGAGTAAGTTGCCTCGATTTTGTAAATTCAGGTTATGACCGGGAAAAGGACGTCGTTGCTGAAAGGCTTCATACCTACGACGATCTGTTAATTTTGTCAGCAAGGCTCGAACTTTTTGATGGAAGGACTGTGGCTCGTCTCAAAGCTGCGGCTAAGAACGAACCGGACACTGCGGAAAAGGCCCTTCAATCCGCCAAAGAAATCCGAGAAATGCTTTATCAGCTTCTTATAGGTCATGGCCGGAATATATCAAGCAAATCAGATCTGGAAATTTTAGACCAGGCCAACCATCTTTTTATACAGGCATTGCAATTCAGGGTATTAAGGCGTGACAATGGTGGAATTAAATTTGTGCTGCGCCTGGAAAACGCGGGCTTATATGCTCCGGTGTGGAAGCTTGTTCTATCCGCCTATGACCTGTTGAACTCCGGCAGTTTGCACCTCATTAAACAGTGCGGACGCTGCGCCTGGCTTTTTTTAGACCAAACAAAGAGCCACCGCAAGAAATGGTGCTCCATGGAATCTTGCGGTAACAGTCAGAAAACAAAACGCTATTATTTGAAAAAGAAAAATGAACAGAGAACACCTAACGCGTAACGCCATTTGGGCGTTGATTATCATATTAAGACCGGAAGCAACTTGAAATAATATCCTATCAAAAATACGCTCAGTTAAAGACTTAAGCCGTGATTAAAGCTTTACATTTCAAACAGCATGTAACTTTATTCATGCTGTTAAGTCATAAGGTTGTTCAAAGTCCTTTACAATGGCTTCCTTGTGACAGGTTTTATCTTCAGCCACCTGTCTTTGCAATTGAACCTGCCGTACCCAACCACCTTTGAGCCAGGCATCGTTCCTTTCTTGTTAGGTTAACAACCTAAAAGCGATCTGGTCCGCGCCGTATTTAAGTAGTCAGGAAAAAATGCTGCAATAACATGATGGTCTTGGCATCATGGAAGCTGCCGGCCAATAGCTTTTCTTTCGCTTCGCTGAAACTCATTTCGACCAGCTCGATGTCCTCGCCCTCGGATTCCAGGCCACCGCCTTTGCCGTACTGCACCCTGCAATCGCAGTCAGCGGCGAACAGGTACAGGTATTCCGTGATACCGCCAGCCGAGGAATAGGCAGAGCCGATCCGGGTGAGGCTGCTGATCGGATACCCCGTCTCTTCCTGAACTTACCTTCTCGCTGACTGTTCGGGGGTTTCGCCTTCATCGATCAAGCCTGCGCAGGTTTCGACCAGATAGCCGTTGTCATTGCCATTTAAAAAGGTCGGCAGCCGGAACTGCCGGGTCAGGATAAACTTTTTTTCTGCTCGATCGACCAGCAATACGGCGACCGCATCCGGCCGGTAGTAGATCTCATTCTTTTGCTTATGCAGTTCATCTTTTAGGTTAGGTTTCTGGTAGGTTACCTCTTCCAGCAGATATTTTCGGTTGGATAGAGTTTCCTTGTTGAGTATTTGTATCCTTGACATGTACTTATTCGTTTGTCCATCTTTTGGTAAGTTCACCAGCCGCTCCACTTAATGGATCGCTTTCGGGCAGGGGAATCGCAATAATATTGTCGTCGGCTTCTGGTCGCTCGCCTGGCTTGCCATACTTCATATCATAGTCACGGCCGTCTGGATAAGCCCCGATCACGCTAAGGGCGTTTTCATCGTCGAGATTCTTATGGGCCACACCCGCAGGAATAACCAGCACATCACCTTTTTCGAGTAAAAGTTTAGGGCCGTTATCGCCGCCCAACTGGATGTTCGCCCGACCGGAATAGATCCCCAATACTTCGTGCGTGATGCTGTGGTAATGGTGGTGAGTAAAAATGCCGGCATCCCAGCTGTTCGACCAGCCGTACTTCTTGAACAACTTGCTGACATATGTGGCCGGCAAAAGCAAGGGAACGTCCAACGCGCCTTTGTAATGCAGTGCCGGTAGGCTGTTGCCAGGAAACGTTCCATCGTCTTTGACCAGAATTTCTTGTACCATAGCCTGAAGTCTTTCCCTTAATAAACGCCGGCAGGATGATATGGTTTGCGACCGAATGGTTGACTTAGTCCGATTGCCGCCTTCTACGGCGCTTATGCTGGCCAGGTTGCTGCTTTTTATTTTTATCTTCCGCCAGCCGGACGCTGATCTGCCGTCCGGCCAACTGGTAGCCATTCAGCGCGGCAATGGCACGGCTGGCGCCGGCACTATCAGTCATGGTGACGAAACCGTAACACTTGCTTTCTCCGGTCTGCTGGTCGGTGATAATGGTCACCGTCTTCACCGTGCCGTGAAGCTGAACAGTTCCAGCAAGCCAATCGTGGACAAATCTTTAGGAAAACCGACGATGAATAATTTGGCCATGCTCTAATATACAGATTATCCTCTTACGCCACCTGCGTAAACTCGTAAAAGTCCTGAACCACATCGAACGGCTGACGATACTGAAAGCCGCATTTGGCTAATAACTTGCTGGCGGCGTAATTGTGCCGGTTGACCACCGCCGCAACATTGGGAATCCCCTGCTGTTCCAGCGTCTGCAGGATCTTTGGGAGCAGCGTGCTCATCAGCGTTTTGCCTTTGTATTCAGCTTTGAGATAAAACTCGATAAAGAACGGGTAATGGCCAAGGCGGTAATGCTCGCGGGCGACCCCAGGCGGGATAATGTCCACGATCCCGATCAAGCGGCCCGAGCTTTTATCGATGATCAGATGGATCACATTGCGGCCGGAATGTGATCCCAGAATAGCGGCCTTTAACCATTGATCAGCGTCGGCTAAATGATTTAGCTTCTTCTCGGGAATAAAATGCAAAGTCTCTGCATCGGAGAATAGCTCGAACACCTCGGTCACTAAGTCCGGGTAGCGCAACAATTCGGCAGCGCCGATGGGGTTCAGCCGCAGCTGACGGGTTTCAAGGTAGAGCGGCTCAAGCACGGGGCAAATGTAAGAAACCGTACCGTTTTAGTCAACTGTTGGCAAGTCAACCGGAGAACTGGTTAAACATTATATCAGGTAGTCCAGGTATTTTCCGCGTGCAATGCATCGGTGGGTGCCAACGCATGTTCCGTAGTGCGATGCCCGGACACCTACATCCTTTTCCGAATGAGATTAAAGCTTCGGTTAGGCTATAGAAATCTCCCAGGCAAAGCACTTCATATATTGGCGACGTCCCACATGGCCTGGTTAACGCCACCGCTTGAAAAAGGTGGCATGCGGTGCGTCGCACACGATCGCTATTCGTGATGTTGTAATAAGATATCCATATCATTTGCATTTACCCAGGTAGACGAATCAGCGGCGAAAATATTTTAAATCGATCCGATCTTCCGGTTCCACTCCGGCAGGACTTGGGTTTGACAATGCATAGCGCTATATTTGTTGGTTGACCTTGCCTAACCCTATTGGCCTTAATTACTTCCTATGGCACTAAAAAATACTCTATCAAAAAAATTGCACCAGGATATTGCCGTCTTGCTGGAGCGGATCTTACTGCAGGAAGCAACGGTAGGCTATCAGGATTCCATGATCAAGGTTGTAATCTCCAGCGAGGTTTTCCAGCACCGTTTCGGTGAGATTTTGCGCCGCATTCAGCACGCCATCGATGAACAGTTTCCCGTGCGTACCCTTGATGTTTCCGTCCTTGTCAGGGACCGGGGCAGCCGCTTTGAACACGTGTTCAAGATCTGGAAAACCACAGAACGCTGATCGAACAATTCCCGCAACTAAAACACCTATGGTTAATTGCCTGCAATACTGTATCTTCCCTGTTCAATTTTAAAAGATCACAATGAAAAAACTTACATTACTATTTGTTTGCCTTGGCATGGCGGGAGCCTTGTTTGACAGCTGTGAATCCAAATCAGTACACCCATCAGACTTTGACCTAGCCGTTGCTCGAAAGGAGATCGAAGCCACGAATAAGGAGTTTGCTAACCTTTTCATCAAAGGCGATTCCGTTGGCGTCGCCAATCTTTATACCACGGATGCCAAGTTCATGGATGCGGGTGCGCCCGCGGTGGTTGGCAAGCCGGCGATCCGATCTATAATGGCCGGGTTCATGAAATCCGGCCTGACCAGAGTGGACCTAAAAACGACCGGTCTTTTCGGTGACGCGAACTTGCTAGCCGAAGAAGGAGAACTAAAACTGTATGTTAAAGAACAACAAGTGGCCGATGAAAAGTACATTGTGCTCTGGAAAAAGGAGAACGCCAAATGGAAATTGTTTCGCGATATATCGAACAGCAACGTTTCGGAAAAGAAGTAGCTGTTCATTGTCAACCTGTGGTGGTAGGATTTGCAGTATGGCATGATGTTGGTAAAGTTTTTAATCTATCTATTAAAAAGAAAATATTATGGCAACTACAGGAAATCAGGCAGGCGTATTAAACGACCTGATCGAGATCAACAATGACCGCGTAGCCGGCTTTGAAAAAGCGATCGCGGACATTAAAGACGAAAACATGGACCTCAAGGAATTATTTCAGGGCTACGCGGAACAGAGCCGCAAAAATGGCCAGGAGCTGACCGCATTGGTAGGTTCCGCTGAGGAGGTGGAAACCGGTAACAGTATTGGCGGTACTTTGCACCGTGCCTGGATCGATATAAAATCGGTGTTCGGCGGCAGTGACCGCGCCAGCATCTTGTCAGAAGCCGAACGCGGTGAGGATGCGATCAAAAAAGCGTACCAGGATGAACTGAGCAGCGGCCAGTTGACGGGTGATGCTGTTTCGATCGTAGGCAACCAGGCCAGTGAAATTCATGCGGCCCACGATCAGATCAAAGCGTTACGGGATACAGCAAAATTATAAAGTTGAAATTTCAGGAATAACGGGCCGCTTCTTTAGAAGCGGCTTTTTTTTGCTACAAATACTTTCCGAAAAGATGATCGGCCACTTTTATAAACGCCGGCTCAGTGATCGCCAATCCTGATCCTAATAGGCCCTTTGATTTCATCGGGGTCGATCATCTTCCCTTTTTGCATCAGCAACACTTTTCCGGTTTTATGCAGCGCAATGGCGGCCTCCCGGATTTCACCCATATGATTACGCCAATCCTTTGGGAACATTTCGCGGGCTATCTCGGAAGGGCAAGTAGTTTTTAACACCCCGCGTTCCCGTGTTATTTGAAGTATAGTTTTACAAATACTCTCCTGATTAGTCATGATGCATATTGATTCGCTTTGAGTTCCTGATAGTTGAACAGGACAACAAATGCAAGGCAACTGTGTTTTAAGGTATTAAAAGCATGAAACTCTTCAAACCAAGTTATATCGATTTTGATATAGCCAGCTATTCCTGGAAGCCAGATATCGATTACCGCGAGCATCCGGAATTATACCGCGTAGGTAAAGGCGAGCAAGGCGTGCTGATCTGCGAGCCTTATAAAAGCGAGATAAGCCAGCATTGGCGGTTTAAAACACCGGCAATCGCTGAGGCCAGCAGCAAAAAGATACTTGAGCTCTTTAGGTGTTATCTAAAAGTAAACGACTTTGTGGGCGCAGATATGGCGCGCAAATACCTGCAGATGGGCTATACCCGCGCTAGGCGTTACGCCAACTACAAGGGCGGCAAAAAGTACGATAAGGATAAAGGCTATCAGCAGATGGAACGCTATACCGGCGATCCGGAAAAAGCGGAATCTGCGCGCATATTTTATGCCCGCTGGAAAACTGCCGAGGCAAATGAATTATACAGCCAGCTGAAAAAAGACTGGAAACAGGAAAGGGGCTAAAAAACCACCTGAATACCAATCAATTCACTCAAGAATGCGCAGGTAAAACGGATGCCTTTTTAAAAGAAAATTATGCGGTTACGATGCGTAAGGCTAAAGTGGTACACCGCTTCGAGGTGGGCGAATATTCCCCTCACGAAGAGGATAAAATGTAAGTACCATATTTATGAGAACTGTGCTCTGTCGCCACTATACGTCGGATAGTTATGACTTCCTGTAAGTTGCCAGAATCCCGGAAAGATGGATGAGGAAGTATTGCTTATCCTGACCGATAAGATCGGGAGCCCCATCTGTACGCATTAAGAATAACAATATAAGACTGAAACTATGAGAAGTATCTGGACAGGTTCGATCCGCTTCGGCATAGTAAGAATCCCTATTAAATTATTTCCGCAGTACGAGAAACCCGGCTAGTCCTGATGCTGGACAGATGTGACCATGCGCGTCTTAGGATCCAGCCGATGATTGAAAATACCTACGATAAGATCGTCAAGGGTTATAAATGCGATGATGCCTGTGTGATCATTGAAGATACCGACTTTGAGGCGGCCACACAGGAGAAACGAAAAATTATCGGAATCCAAAGTTTCGTCGATGTAGTTTCGGTGAACCGATTTATTACAGAACTTCCTACTATACCCAACCCGCGACCAAGAAAAAACAAAGCTTATGCATTATTGCTGGAAGCTTTGAAGAAATCCGGCAGAGCAGGTCTTGCCGCTTTGCCTCGTGCGGAGTACCAAAAACCTTGCACCGTGCATCCGGTGGACAAGGATATAGTCCTGATCCGATTCCAGGAGCAGATTCACGATCAGGAAGAAGCTAAATGCCCTCGCGTTGATCGAACAATATTCGGAGCAGCTGGATCACTTGTCGAAGTATAGGATGAACACCATGCCGGGCTGAGGAATATCGTCGGGCAGAAAGCAAAAGGTAAACGTCCGACCATCAGAAGCGGAAGCCTTAAGCTGCCCGGGATGATGATCTTTATGACCCGCTCATGAGTGACTTCGCTTGTTGCTTTAACAGACAATACATGCCAGCAAATTTTCTATCCTAGTCAGCATATTTCATTTTAGTCAAACAGCCTTAAGCAGCTATGGTTTGTATGTTTCATTAAGTCATACATTAATCAAAACACTCATCCTCGAGCTTGATGATATACTATTTCAGACAAGATCTGGTTTGAAAGTAAGGAGCATAAATGCTCAACCTTACATTTTGCTACTAAGTTTCATGCTAATGGCAGCGTGAAAGAGAACGTCGATCCGGCACCCTTTTTGCTTGCGGCGCGGATAGTTCCGCCATGACGTCCAATAATTTCTGCACTGAGGTATAAACCTACGCCGAAACCCGATATATGCTTGATTTGTTCACTGCCCGAGCGGTAATAGCGGTCGAATATACGCGAAAGGTCTTGCGGCCGGATGCCCATGCCCTCATCGTGAACACTAACGATCACTTCGCCATCGGTTACCTGGCATCCGATTTCTACCTGGTTGGCCTTCGGTGAATATTTCACCGCATTGGATAACAGGTTAGTGATCACCGATCCTATCTTTTCCCGGTCGGCAGTAACCATCACCTGTCCGGGCGCATCCAGCGTAAAAGTATGGCTGCTCACCGTCAGGCGCATTTCGTCCAGATCCTCCCTAATGAGCGCCACCAAGTCAAACTGACTTTTAGCGATCTCCAGCTTGCCCGATTCCAACCGCGATACATTCAGGAAACCGTTGATAAGACTGGTCATCTTCCGGGTCTGCCGGGTAGCTTTGTCCAGGGCCTGCGGCACAAAGGGGTCTGTGCTCGCTGCCAGCCTGCGTTGTAACACTTGTATGAGCGCATTCAGTGAAGTCAGCGGTGTTTTCAGCTCATGGCTGGCCATACCGATGAAATCATTTTTGCGCTGTTCGTCCTGCTTCTGCTCAGTGATATCCCGCGCGATCTTGGATACGCCGATAACCCGGCCTTCTTTATCGTGTATCGGCGATATCGTGAGGGCTACGTGGATCAGCCGGCCATCCTGCCTGCGGCGTACGGTCTCGTAATGATCGATCTTTTCGCCATTCCGCAGCTTGCCCAGGATCATCGGCTCCTCATGCTGCCGATCTTCCGGAATCAAGGTTAGTATAGACTTGCCGACAATCTCATGCTCGGTGTACCCAAAGATCTGCTCGGCTCCCCGGTTCCAGCTGGTGACGATGCCTTTCAGGTTCTTGCCGATGATGGCATCATCCGAAGATTCGACAATGGAAGCCAGCTTAACGCTATATTCATGGGCTACATTCAGCTCGTCCAGCATGACCTGCAACTGCTCTCTGCTTTCGGCCAACTCCTCATTGCTGGCCGTCAGTTCCTCATTCGTTGCCGCCATTTCTTCGTTCATAGCGGTCAGTTCTTCATTTAGCGCCTGGGCTTCCTGCTTGCTGTCCTGCAGCGCCCGGGTGCGTTCAGTGACTTTGCGCTCAAGCGAATCGTTCGTGTTTGAAAGATCTTCCCGCGCTTCGAGCAGTTCCTCATTGATGGCGATGAGCTCCTCATTGGCCGCAGTTATCTCTTCATTCGCTGCGCTCAGTTCTTCATTTAGGTCCTGCGCCAGCCTTTCTCTGATCTGTATTTCCCCGGTCAACCGCTCCCGGTCACGATAGTTGCTGACCACATTCCGGTAAGAATAGCAGGTAACAACAATGGCCGTCAGTGCAGCCAATAAAAGAAACAGCGGCGCAAGGGTAACGTAGTGGTTTAACGAACGCCTGCGCTGGGCCAGGATATCTTGTTCGTAATTTTCGGCTCTTGCAACGCTTTGGCGCAATGCATCCATCGCTGATTTCCCGGCATCCATATCGGCCGGCGTGATCGCTTCTCCACGTTGTTTCTTCGCAACCAGTTGGGCAAAGATTGGCAGCCGGTTCTGCAATAGGGCAAGTACCGCGCGAATCTGATCCTGCTCGACTTTATTACCTGCGGTTTGCTTTATTAAATCGCCGGTAAGCGACATAGCCTGCGTGTAAGCTCCATTGTAAGGCTCCAGAAAATTGCTGCGGCCGCTGAGGAGATACCCCCGTTGCCCGGTTTCGGCGTCTTTCATCACTGAAAGCACTTTTTCAAGTCTTTGCATGGACAGGGCACCTTGCTCCACCGCGCGGTCGGTTTGCAATAAGTTCTGCAGCATGAGATAGGACACCAGCATAACCACCAATACGATCAGGATGGAAATACCATAGCCCAGGCGGAGATCTCGGTTGAATTTCGTCATCATATAATAAGCAGCTTCCGATGTCAAAAATATGTGTTTAATACAAATTTTTCTTATAAGTTCATTTGCTTTCTAAAAGAAGTGCTCTTTTAGCGAGCCTATTGATATTCAGCGAACTTTACCTGTGTGTGTGTGTGTGTGTTGCCGCGCGGCTTGAGTTAGCAGTAGCTATTTCCCAAATTATTGGGTAAGGAAGGGCTCGGTCCGGCTGAGTTTAACATCTGTGACCTCGAGCGGCATCCCCGCGGCTACTATGCTGCCACCTTTCTCACCTACACCGGGTCCAAATATCAATGACTCAATCGCTGGCCGCAATAACGCTCGTGTTATGTTCTACCATAATGACCGTATTGCCCGCACCCACCAGCAGATTGAGCCGCAGCATCAGCCATTCTACATCCGAGGGAAGTAGAATGGTGGTGGGTCATCCAGGATATAGAGTGTTTATCCGTGCTGCGCACGCTGCAGTTCGGTGGTAAGCTTTACCTGCTGCGCTTTGCCTCCTGAAAGCTCGCCGCTGGCTACCCTAAGTGCAGATAACACAAGCTTACTTCGCAGACCACTTCCAGCACGCGGCTGAGTGCGGTTCGTCATTGAAGAAATCAGCGCATCTTCTACGGTCAAGCCTAACACCTCAGCGATATTTTTATCTTTATAAGCACGGTCAAGGTTTGGGGATTATAAGGCGGTCGGGCAATGGGAAGCTTTATCGTTTTGATGTTCTAACTTTCAGGGATGATGAAGAACAAAAATTATATTTCCTGATTGAGCTTACAACCGGCGGCTTCATGCTGACTGAAAATCAGCGTCGAAAAATGAGCTCAGGTTTCTGGTCACTCGTTTTCCTGGGAGTTACAGAATGCCATTACAAAAGTGATGGATAAACAACGATGAATGAATTGCTTGCAAATGCTTATCCATTTGATGAGTTACCGAATATATATAATCATTTTTAAAACCGAAAGAACAGCCTTAATTCCTCTTAAGTTGAAAGCAGATAAAACATTAATGCAGTTAATACGTATAATCTTTACAGCTATTTCTTGGAGCGTTTGTAGCTGAAAAGTTTCAGTGTGTATACAATGGTTTCATCCCCGGCTTTAGTCGGGGATTGTTATTTTATTTGCATTTCTAAGCGGTGAAATGAATTTCAAATTAGTCTACAGCTCATACCTTCCAAATATGCGACCAATGTTCTTCAGTCCCCACGAAAAAAATGTCGAGCTTCTCAATATCAGGTCAACCACATCTTCGAAATTCTTAAAAGTTTTAAATTTAAAAAAATCTCCGGCCTGGTATTTGCGTAAATTAAAGCACCTAAATTACAATAGCGTGCGGGAGATTTATATTAAAGGAAATCCGGCCTATGAGCTGGTTGTGTTGGCTAAAAAATCGGATGGTTTTAAGTTGGGTGATTATGTTCGGATAAGATCGAACCGGTATCCCGGTAAATTTTCAGATCGTGTGATTACATTTATTATATATTCGTTAGAAGATCAATGCGCACTTGAACTGGCTTAGCAATATTTATTCCTTTTAACTTGGTTTTGTTTATGAAGAAAGTAAGACGTGGAGTTTTACATTTACATCATAATTTAAAGCCCGATTAAATATTAATAAATACTTATTAATTATATAATATGATAACCGAAGAACAAATTATCTTGTTTGCTGCCAATAAAGTTGTTAAAATGAACGACAGAGTTTTATCAGCACTGCAAAGTTTAAAAATTCCCGTAACATATAAGGATGATAAGCAAACAAAGCATGCTTGGGTAAACTTTGAGAAAACACCACTTGCAGGTGGCGGTTATTCTTGGAATCCATCCGGAGTAGAGCGCATTTAATCACATGCCGACCCACTCCTAATAATGGTTAATACGCAATTTGAATTAGAAGCAAGTGAAATACCTTATCAAAACGCAACAAATTGAAATATAGAGTGCAGGATCAATCCGGAAAGCGAACCCGGCTCCGGGCTGTATAGTTGGGTTCAGCACCTGACACTTGGTCGTGTACACTGCTTGAAATTAAATTTGCTAATCTTATTCAATAATTATATATGGATTTAAAAACATTTGCCGATTTGATTTACCTTGCTAAATCAAGATGGCGTGTGTATTGCTCAGTCTCTTTGCGCTTGGCACTTTAGTGAAATATCGCCCCATGGAATATGAAGCGGATTACCATATTAGCTTCTGTACACTATTTTTGAAGAGCGCCTCCCGTTTTATTATTTTTTTTCTCCGGTAATATCGCTACATTTTCTTCATCCTCGGTTTGCTCCACATGTACTGCATAATCAGCCGGCTCGATCTTAACGCCATAAAAGTCTGCGTAAGCACGCGTAAATTCCGCGCCGAAGTAAAGAATGGCTGCAGTGTAATAAATCCAAAGTAAAATGATAATCAGTGAACCGGCGGCTCCGTAAGTAGAACTGGCTCCTGACTTTTCAATATAGATCCCGATCACGAGGCGGCCGATCATGAAAAATACGGCTGTAAAGATCGCGCCCGAACGTACATCACGCCAGCCGATCTTGGCATCCGGCAGTACCTTAAATATTACGCCGAATAAAACAGCGATAACGATAAAGCTGACCAGCGCATTTAGTGTGTTGAAAAACATTACGGTTACTGCCGGCAGGAAATGTTTTAGGTGATCGCTCAAGGCCAATAAGGCTCCGTTCAAAATTAGCGATACCAACAATAAAAAGCCGATGGTAACAATCATAGAGCCAGACAGTAAGCGGTTCTTCACAAGCTTAATCCACCCAACTTTGGGCTTAGGTTTGACCTGCCAGATGATATTGATCGATTCTTGGATTTCGCCGAATACAGTAGTGGCTCCTATGATCAGCGTCACCACGCCAATGATGACTGAGATGGTGGACTTACCTGACATTTCCAAGTTCTTGATCATATCCTGAATTTGCTTGGCGGCATCATTGCCTACCAATCCATTGATCTCGTAAAAAACCTTCCCCTGAGAGGCATCCTTGCCAAAGACTAATCCCGCGATAGAGATGACCAACAGCAGTAAAGGGGCAAGTGAAAAAATAGTATAATAAGCCAGTGAAGCGCTGTATTTCAGTGCCAGGTCATTTAAAAAGCCGTTAAAGGCAGCTTTTATGATCGTAAATCCATTTTTAACGGCTTGCTTGGTCAGGTAATTTTTTAAAACCATGGTTAAAATTGAACAAAGTTAAGTTTGCAAATACAGCGCGCAATCTAAGGCAAATGCGCTGGCGCGAGTCGACGTAGGTATGTATATTGTAAGCCCTATCATTCAGTAACAATTGCCGCGCCAATTATTTTATCAGTTACAGAAAAAGCATAATCTTTAGAATCGCCGCATTTCTGCCGGCGTTTCGGAACCGTCCTGAATAAGATAGCCCTTGTAAGTTTTAACCCTTTAATTTTATGCACAAAATAATTAATGTACACGCTTTAGTACAGCCGCAACACGAAATCATAACGATACCAATTGATGTCGTTGAATTGATAACTATGCAAGGATGGTCATAATGCGAATCTGTTTTTTCAGCGTGTGTTAAGCTGAAAAAAAGTCATTCCGAATAGTTCAACAGTTAGTATCAATCTTCAACGCAATCAAATATTATTGTATGGCAATAGGTACAACTATTTTATGATTCAATATTTGAACATAAGGTAACAATTGATCATGAGATCGATCAGGGCTAAGAAATCTTTTGGATAAACAATTCAAAACCGACGGTTATCCGGTATAGCAAAGAAATTTCTTACAAATAAAACTGAAGGATTAGCTGGTAAGCTGAACTTCAATTAAAATACATTATGTATTCGCAATCAACGAACAGAATGGGGCGATTGCTCCAAGGAAATGATATCTTCTTAACTAGCGCCTGATAAAAGCCTCTTTGTTGCTGTTTACTACCTGATAATCCATGGGCTGTTGCATACCATTGTAATGAACCATACCATAAATCTTTGACAATGCTCAACGCATATTATCCTGATTACAAGTATGCGATCAACTGGTTGGGTAAATATGGTAATAGTTTATAGCGGATTATAAGGTTGAACCTATAAGAGCTTAAAATAAATAACATTTGCCAGATTTTACTCCGCGTGCTTAATGTCGATTTTTACCGAGGATCAATCTGGTGATGAATTACGACAATTACCTTTTACAGCCTGTATATCCGTGATAAAATTCGACACTCTGCAAGTCGACCCTTCAAATCTGCAAACGATCCAAACCCAGACTTAAATCCGGCACGCCCGTTTTTGTTAGGACTTAATTAAAATGAGCAATGTAAAAAAGAGGAAAATTAAAAGATTTATGCTTTTAACTCTGTAATCAGTTTGACAACAGCATAATCCAGTCAGGAAAAAAGCGCTAACGCTAAAATAATGTCTATGAATCAAACATTGGAAAATTTTCCAATGTTTTGAATAATGGCTCGTCCTTTTTTCTTCCGTCATTTATAGCCCAGTTCGCCATGGCATATAATACCGGCCGCAGCGCCAGTCCTGCTGGTGTAAGGCTGTAAGTCACATGTGGCGGTACTACAGGAAGGGCTTTTCTTAACACCAACTCGTCCGCTTCAAGTTGTTTCAGATGCTGTGCCAACATCTTTTCAGTGATGTGGGGCATTGCTTTTTTCAGCTCTCCATAACGCTTCTTTCCGGATAGCAAATGGAACAAAATGATCGGCTTCCAATAGCTCCCTATCTTTTCCATTACATAAGTTACGGGACATAGTTTAAAAACAGTCTGCTTATTAAACTGTATCGTAGAGGTTTCTTTTACTTCATTCATTTGACACTTACTTTTCGGTACGTACTTGCACAAAGGTAAGTTCAAATTTACTTTTGTTAAAAAAAATACGGTCTAAATGAAAAAAATATTACTGTTCGGAGCCTCCGGGGGAACCGGAAAACAATTTGCTGAACAAGCTTTAAAAGCCGGACATTCAGTAACTGCCATTATTCGAAATCCTGATACCTTCGCTATGCGTCATCAAAATTTAAGAATCATTAAAGGAGATATATTGGAGCCGACCGGGCTAATTAAAGCATTTGAAGAGAGTGAAATAGTGATTTCCTGCCTGGGTATTCCCAAAATTCAGCCTACCACTTTGTATTCATCCGGAATGGCTAATATTATCAATGTCATGGAAAAATCAGGTTTGCAGCGCCTGATTTGTATCTCCTCAGGTGCTTTAGACATTCCCCAAAAAAGTTCTTTTATTATGAACTTTCTGTTAAAAAATATTTTACAAAAAATTTACCGGCCAATTTACGCTGACATGCGCCAGATGGAACAAAACCTGAAGGATTCGCGACTGAATTGGACAATTTTACGGGCGCCAAAACTAACCGATGGCAAGAAGACCGGAACATACAAAGACATTACAGGGCAGGCTTTAAGGGGTATCCCTAAAATTTCGCGTGCAGACTTAGCTGCGTATATGTTAGCTCACTTATCGGACGACAGCACTTTTAAAAAAACAATCGACATCGCTTATTAATATTATATATGAAAGGATATATTTTAATTACCGTGTGCCTACTGGCTATAACCAGATGATGTTAAGAAAGTAAATAAATCCTGGAAAGAGCCTATAGATGAATGGAAGGCCTATGGAATTAATTACCAGTTTCATTATTCCTACAACAGGCATAAAATTCACAGGCTGGACTAACCCGTAGATCACCAAAACGGTCGTTCGGTCATTTTTTTCCGCTCCGTAGATTCGCCACATTTCGAGCGGCAAAACCGAAGTTTTGAAGGGTATTGCAGCGGATAAAAGCTATACCCAATCGCACTCAATCTGTTCATCAGCAAAGAAACCGTACGCAGTCACATCAAAAATATTTATCAAAAACTGGTCGTCAGCGGCAAGGCCTATGCCCCGAAAATCGCAGGAACGAACAACTGGATCAACTGATCATCAGCATTAATCCCCCAGATTGGGGGATTGCAAGTAATTTTTAAACCCGGTATTTTTACAGAAAAGGGGCTTGCATGAAAATTGTATATTTTTTACTAATCAGCATAACACTGTCGACGTTTAGTTGTAAAAAGGATGGGAAGAAACCAGATCCAGACCCGGTAAGCGCGGTTTCGCTGCCGGATTCCTCTTTGTTTGTCAACACGCTAGACCCAACCGCCGGTACTACTGTGATCTATGTCATCAATGCTGCAACCGGTGCGTATGTTAACAAATATGCCTATCCCGCTGATGCTGGTACGACCTGGAGCTATCCGGTTGCGGGTAATAACCTGTTATACACCCTTCAAAACACTAAAATTAACGCCATTGATATTAATACCGGAAAAGTGGTATGGACCGATGCCGTTAATAATGTACTGACGCCAATTTTGCATCAGCAAACATTTTTTGGGGTCAAGAAAGATAACGCAGCAGTATATGAGGTGTATGCTCTGGACGCTACGAAGCAAACCAGTGATTTTTCATGGAAGTATGGACTGCCTGGCGCGCCGGTACAAATAAATTATTATAATGATGGGGTGTATATTGCTACTGACGCTACTCATCTCACCATGCTGGATGCCAAAACAGGCTCCGTTAAATGGAGTATTGCTACAGCCTCGCCCATTTCGTTCAATGCTATTAATGACGGCGTATTTATAGCGGGAAACGTTATATACAACGCGTCGACAGGCAAGCAGACGGGTACGGCAGGTACTGTAGATATCCCGCTATTTTACGGGCCCGGCACCATCGTAAAGTCGCAATTGTTATATGCAACCCCTACAGTTTGTTATATCAAGACCAGCCATTACCGGCCGGAAGTGTATGCGGGTTATGATTTTAACCAGGATTTTTTGAGTGAAGTAGACATTGCGTCCGGTACAGAAAAACAACGCAGCAAATTCAGCGATGGCTATATTCTCGTGCCCAATACCAACACTATAACGCAACGCTGGAACGATAAGCTAATTGTCAGTCAATACCATATGCAACCGGCCAAATTTGATGGAAGCTATATCAGCGACCGCTATGGCAGCATTCCGGCTGATTTGTCGGCTGAACCGTTTTTTTTTGAATCGGAATATTCAGGTCGAAGCTCCAATTACTTTATCGCCGGTAACATTATGTACTATTTTAAAGTTTTTTTGCCGGCCACGGGTATCAACCCATTTGCTCCGACAACGGCCAACCAGTTTTTGGCCATCAACTTACTAACGGGTAAAAAACAATGGAGTAACGATAAAAGTTTTGAAGGATATAAAGGTTGGCCTATGGCCGGTTGCGTGTACACCAGTGGCAGAGGGTATTCACCATTTATTCAATAACTCCGCTTCTGAACAGATTGCCTTGTGTTAAACGATTTAAATCAGCACCTCGATCTAGTCGATCTTGTGGATACGGAAATTAATAAAAAAGAATTCTTTGATCGACAGTTTCGGCCTGTGTTACGGATATCTGGTCGCGCATATCCTTCGCGTTGGACTCAAATTAACAGCTGTATGGACCCCAGTAGAGCGTAATCTTAAAGGCGGAACATGATACTGCCGCAAAGATCGACGCCAGAGTCGACAGCGGATTAAAAGATCTAAATGAAGATTTGAAAATCATAAAAGAAGCTAAAAAAATAGACCGTCACGTAACCTCCTATGTGGCTCGCCATTCCTTGCGACCAATTTGAAACATAAAAAAGTTGCCATCAGTATTATTCAGGAAGCGGGAGGACTCGATCCTATGACCATTGCGGTTAATACGAGCCCGACGAATTCCTCCAAACGCAAAAAAAGCCCCAGATTTTTATCTAAGGCTTTTTCTTGGGTACTTGAACAACTTTCCCCACAACTTAAATAACTCTTCGGGCAGAAAACTTGATTTTATCGAATATTCCCATTAGTTACATCATTCACTCCGTAAGCTGCGCACAGGGTTTGCCAGCGCCACTTTTATCGCCTGGAAACTGATGGTTAATAGGGTAATCATAAGGGCAACTATACCCGATGCAATAAAGACTTCTATACCGATGCTAACGCGGTAGGTATATTTTTGGAGCCAGTTATGTAAGTAATAAAAGGCCACCGGTGAGGCAATAACACAGCTGATGACTACCAGTACAATAAAGTCGCGAGAGAGCAACAGCCAGATCTGGGCAATAGATGCGCCCATTACTTTACGTATGCCTATCTCTTTGGTGCGTTGCTCGGCAACATAAGCCGCAAGACCGAACAAGCCAAGGCAGGAGATAAATATGGCCAACCCTGCAAACACACCAGCCAGTTTACCCACCAATACCTCCAGGTTAAACTTGTGCTCATATTCATCGTTCACAAATTTGTATTGGTAAGGGTAAGCCGGGTTATATTTATTAAATATTTTACCAATCTTATCTATTGCGTTATGCGTCTCCGCGTTTTTCGCCAACCGGTAAGTGATCACAAATCCGAATGGGTTATGCCCGAAAACAGCAGGCTCTACCGGGCTATAAGGCGAATCCATCAATGCATCTTTTACCACACCGATGATCCTTACCGGCTTTTTGTTGAAATTAATTATTACGGTCTGGTTAACCGGATCTTTTAAGCCGATACGCCTAACCATCGCTTCGTTCACAATCACATTCAGAGTGTCGCTTTTCCAGTCGCCCGTAAAATTATGCCCCGCGGCAAAGTTCATCCCCATGGTCTTAAAATATTCGTCAGATACCCATATCGCGCCGATGTTTACATTTTCTTCGCCTGCATTTTTTCCAGGCCATTGCTCCAATGTAAAATGGCTGTACACCCCTGTTGCCGGGGAGCTTGATGAAGCAACACTTTCCACCAATCCCGAAGCTAACAGATCGTTTTTAAGCGCCTCATTGTGTTTAGAAAGATCGCCGTTCATATCAGTCATCACTAGCCTGTCGGCGCTGTAACCTGTCGGCCGATCTTTAACATATTGTATTTGCTGGTAAATAATTACGGTACTGATGATCAAAGCGATGGAACAGGTAAACTGCACCACAACCAATACTTTTCTTGGTAACGAGGCCCACTTGCCCGCCTGCACAGGCCCTTTTAATACCCTAACCGGATTAAATGAGGAGAGGTAAAATGCCGGCCTGCTTCCGGCCAGTAAACCGGTAAACAGCACAAAAAGGATCATGATACCCCAAAATCCGATACTACCAAATGGAATGCTGATATACGAACCTGTTAACGCATTAAACGCCGGGATGGCCAGCAGTACAAAAACCAGACCCAACAGAAAGGATAAAAACGTAACCAGTACAGATTCAAGCAAAAACTGATAAACTAAATCAGCACGTGCAGAGCCGATAGCTTTGCGCACCCCAACTTCCCTTGCCCGTTTTTCTGATCGGGCGGTAGAGAGATTCATGAAATTGATGCAGGCTATGGCCAGTACCAATATACCAATGATACTAAACAGGCGAACATAATCCACAAAACCTCCTGCTACTTTACCATTCTTAAAGTCGTTGTATAAATGCCAGTCTTTTAACGGGTGTAAAAATACCTCGGGCTTAGAGGGCCGCATCTCGGGGCTCTTTTTGTAAACAATATCCCTGATCTTGGGGGCTATTTGCGCATAACTTACACCCGGCTCCAACGCCACGTATGCGAAGAACGAATTGTAGGTCCAATGTGTTCGCCCTTCTTTAATCCAGTCCTGAGTGGCTTCCTGGTAAGCAAAAGGCACTATATAATTAAACTGCAGTGTCGCATTCTTCGGGATATCGCGGATAACACCAGTAACCGTCATGTTCTGCGCGTTATCAAACCGCACACTTTTCCCTATTGGTTCAGCATCGCCAAATAAGGCTTTGGCGGTCGATTCAGTCAAAACAATTGAATAGAGATTGCTTAAGGCCGAATTACCATTACCTTTTATAAACGGATACTGAAATATTTTAAAGAAATCGCCTCCGGCAGCACCGCCTTGCAGGTATAGCTTTTTGTCGCCAACCAACAGACCGTGGTTTCTGCCGCTGATATTGTCGGCTTCAGCCACATACTTAATACCGGGAATCTCTTTCTTCAAAACATCTGTTAGTGGTAACGCTATCGATGTTTGCGTATGCGTACCATCGTGCTGGCTGCTGAGGTTCATTTCAACCTGGTATGATTGCTGATAACCGGGCAGGAAACGATCATAAGAATATTGGTTAACCACCCACAAACCAATAAGGAGAGCCACAGCCATACCGGTTGCCAGGCCGGTAATGTTAAGCACACTATAAATTTTGTTATGCAGCGTATTGCGCCACGCCATCTTCAAATAATTACGAAACATACGAGTGCGATTTAATTTTTTATAAGACCATACCGAAGTGGTATTGTGGCCCGAAGTTATCGCTGTATATGTTGTTACAAGTGCCAAATCATGATTTGGTCGCTCTTTTTTCTGCTGGCGTTTATATTCTATGGGGCTTTTCCCAATCAGTTGTTTGAAGGCACGGTTAAAAGTTGTTTTGGAGTTAAACCCGCACTCGTAGGCAATCCCTAAAAGCGTTAGGTGGTCATACGCAGGGTCCTTCATTTTACGGGTCACATCCTGGATCCGAAATTCGTTAACAAAATCGTTAAAGTTTTTGCGCAGGCCGGTATTGATGATCTTCGACAATTCGTGAATAGAAATATTGAGCTTTTTGGCAAGCGCATTTGCACTCAATTCCGAATCAAGGTAAAACTGGTTCGCCTTCATTTGATGCCGTAGCCAGTACCCTCTTTGTATAAGCCTGTCTTTCGAAGAGGGACTCACCCGCATAAAATACTTATCCGGCATGTTATTAGAATTTGCTACTGCCGGTTTCTGAACCAGCCGTGCACACCGATATAAATAAATAGCAATGGAAGCCAGGGTGAGTAGTTGCAATATCGGCTGCCATTGTTGATAGGCTGGGGTATTGTAAGTGGCGACACCCATACGTGTGCTCTGAATTACTGTTATTACGTGCACAGACAGTTCCAGTAAAACCGGGACGAAATTCAGTAAATCCTTCCGGATAAATTTTTGTTCCGGCCGTATGATACTGTGTACATAAAAAAACATTAACGGGCCGAGCGCCAGCAGAAACTGTAAAGGCACCCATCTCCATAGTGGAAAATAGTTTTCCAACCGGATATGGATACAAGCAGTTTTAATCAGCCACAATACCATCGTTATTAAGATAAGGCTAAGCAAACGATTAGTATACCCGGCAGACCTTTTAAACCATAACCGCGTGCAAAATATCAACCCGACGCATATCAAGGCAAATAATGCAATGTCATATAGGCCGGTATAGGATAGAGAAAGCTTCACGTTAATTTCTTAGTTCAATTGCTGTTCCAAAGATATATCATATTGATATGTAGCAACATAAGGATGTTTAGATTATGTACAGTGTAACAAAACCGGACGTTGATATGCACGTTTTTGAGGCATTTCTAATCAACTTACTTTTTGAATTCGATTGCAGTGGGAGTAGGATTCGAACCCAAGAAGTTAAAAACGCAAAAAAACCTCAGATTTTCATCTAAGGCTTTTCTTTCCTAGGTAGCGGGAGCAGGACTAAACTCGAACCGATTGTTGGATAGTATCAAACATTTATCTGCCATTACTTAAATAGGTCCGGGCCCATTAAGGGGATAAAAAAAACCGCTTGCAATATAGAACGATCGCTTGCGATTATTTTCGCATTAACGATGGCTTCCAAGAGCTTGTACACTTTGGCGTTAGCTAATTCCTTGTATTATAATTTTTATTAAAAGAGGGTCTTATTTTGAGATGACTACAGTTAATCACCTAACAACTAAACATCAGCATCTATACTTGACAGCTTGACTTCTTTGTTTCCACCTCAATTGTGGGATACTATTATAGAACTGATAAAAGTCGACAGGCATAAACTGCGCACTGTATCGACCACTGAAAGTGCAGCCTTTGCTGTTACTAAAGTTTCCAACCATATTTTATCACGATGATCAATTGAAGGGTTATTTGTTACCTCTATCACTCCGACACGAACCATATCACCACCATCGAAAATCTCAAAATATTCTAAAGGGCTGTTCATAGTTACAAAGTAAAGATGATTTACTTATATTTGGAATAGTAAGATTATACTTACTAATTGTGATAAGATCAGTGTATAAGACAAGTCTCTTGACAGCAAGTGTTGTGAGACTTTATTAGAATAGTTTATATACCCTTACCCAGTAGAAAGAAGTTAACAGGTAGTAAGTAGTCTCATATTAACACAAGCCATTATCATGAAATATTTTAACCTCACCCTCTTAGTCCTGGCTACCATTTTTGCTGCTTGTAGCAAACACGAATCTGATCCTAAACCGAACAATATATCTGTTTTGGATGGAACATTTTCGGTATTGTCTAAATCACAACTAGACACTGTAAACCTGTTAATGAACGCTTATACGATGACGGTTCCAAACTTTGTTCCGCAACAATTAAGTGTTTTTAACAGAATGCTACCTGTTACTCCTCCTCACAACATTTTTGTACCTACCTATGTGGTCAATGGCTACACTTTCTATAACAAGCTTCCATTGCTCAATTGGAGTACTTTTGAGTTTGATGTAGCAACGCATCAACTCATCTATACCTCGAAACCAGCGTACACAACCGTAAATCTGGATAATGTCGCGAAGTCTTCAGTAAATGCACTAAAAGCAGCTTTTGCAACAATAACTGATACACTTCAATATCCTTACAGGAACCCTGTACGTCCATATGCGGGCAAACATCTTGAGGATTCAATTTTGGTAGCAACCTTTGGTTATTATGATTTAAATTACGATCTAAACCACACCTATACCTCACCCAAAATTATTAAGGCGTGGAAAATCGGAACAAAAAGCGGGTCTATGTTTATCTTTATTAAAGATGAAGCAAATACTTTTGTAGGCCGCGACTATTGATTTGGGCAGTTAGCGGATTATTTTTAATCATACACCCTTTCTAATTCAACATTTATACAAGGTCTATAAATGAAATTTCTTCAATTTTGTGAATTATCGCACGTTCTCAATTCACATTTGAACAGGCTGTATAAAGATTATTTTCTTACAATGCTGAATTGATAAGTTGATTGGACATTTTCTTGTCAGGGTGACACCCTTAGCAAAAGAGTGTGACTTTACAAGGTAAAGCCGTACATCAGCATTAGAGTTCATCAAAATTATTTACACGGTAGACTGTTAGTACATAGATAGTACAAAAAGCTTTGGGAGATTTAAAACCTTTTTAAGAGATCATAGAGGTAAGATTCACCTTTTTCTATTAATCAATTGAAATTATAAGACCAGATCGAATTGCCGTTTCGGTATCTTCCGGTTCGTATGCCTTTTCTTTTTGCCAACTCATAAACAACTGTACACTTGGATCAGCCATTATCAATCTCGTGTTCGCAAGGAAGTGACTATTTTTGAATATTGCTTGCAACACACAATAACTGCATCTAAGGGTACCCCCATTAACAGCTCCTTTTGCTATTAGCAAAGGCTTTAGCCCTAATCACAAAGGCGGCATCTCCAAGCTTCTGACATACCTGTCCAGGGATTGAAAGAAGATTGCAGGTCAAGTGTACTAATGAGCCTGTCCATCGAAGCGGGAAGATCTCTGTCTGTTAGGAGAACTGCCTGTTGCAGCTGTTCATTCATCATATTGACATACCTTAAAGATTTCACATGGCTCTCCAGCCAGTTCTCCCGTTGCTCAGCTTCAGCCAGTGCCTCCTGTAACGTTTCATATAACCCTGTGCTGTCATTAACTTCCATTAGTTATGCTGTTTTTCCTTGTTAGTTGACGCTGCAAAGTTGCTGCAAAATATTACATATTTCGCTTTTACAAAGCCTATTTGGGGCCGGTCAGCTTTACAGTTAACTGCCTTAATCTCTCAAAACCGCATTGAAATTTGCCAAGGTCCAGTAGCAGTCCCGGTGTAATTTTCGATCAATAATTAAGTTTTACAGTATAGAAAAACTGCTTAAAATGAAACCTGCTTGCAATGACAGCTTGGAGGCTTCACTGCTTACCCGTCAAAGTTACAATGGATAAGTTGCTAATACAACAGAGAGCTGCTTAACAGGAGCTAATTAAACGAATAAGCCTCTCAACACCTATTGTCGAGAGGCTAAAATTTATTAACCGACTACACAAGTAATGGCTACTTGATATACGAATATAACTAATTGCATCAATATCATCACAAAGGAACAACCAAAATACTTTGAATTAATCAGTAATTGATGTCCTTAGGAAAGAATTTGGGGAATAAAAATATTCTATCAATGGGCCTGCACAAACTGAATGCACTGATTCTAATTATTAAATAATAAAAGGTTATTAGTTAGGAACAAATACATGATAGTATATGACTAATATTTATAGAATGCCATAGGTTATCGTCCAGCAATAAAATTTTTTTCATGAGACCGCTTTCGTATGGTGGTTAGCTTTAAATAGCTGAAAGCGATAAAGTCGCGCGGAAGAACGTTATAATGGACATCTTCGCAAATCGACCGGAATCAGATCCTCAAATCATACATTTTAAAGTTTAACATCCTAATCCATAAACGAAGTTCTATTTAAGATATTTTACTAATAATTAATTGCACTGCACTTCAGTCAATATAAATAACTCAACTATACAAGTGAAAGACCAGATTGAAAATGTCTCCCTTCTCGGTCAGCTTTGAAGCTGTTACATCCCGGGAATTTTTAAACCGGAATCTTTAATATCCTGTAAGATCGTTTCCTGCAAAGCCAGTTTGGTATCCTGGAAACCATGGGCATTCACCCATACGCTGACGCTGATCACATAACCGTCAGGCTGGATCTCCCCTATGCCGATCCTGCGTTCAGGATTCTTCAGGATATTTTCAGACTTGTCTATGGCTGCATTAATAATCTCTTTTGCCTGTTTAATATCAATATTATTGGGAAACTTAAGGTTGATATCCAATCGCCTGCTGCCATCGCGGCTGATATTGATGATAACTTCATTGGACAACTTACTATTCGGTACAATGACTACACGGTTATCAAAAGTCGTAACGATCGTATAAAATATCTCGATAGAAGTGACCGTCCCTTCTTCGCCTTGCGTGATAATGTTGTCGCCTACCGCAAAGGGTTTTAAAAGCAGGATCAAGATGCCGCTGGCAAAGTTCTGCAGGGTACCGGATAGAGCAAGTCCGACCGCCACGCCAAATGAAGCAATGACCGCGGTAAAAAGCGTAAGCTGGATACCTATGATCTGCATTACACCGATAATCAGCAGCACCCGTAAGGCTACCCCGATCAAGCTTTTTAAAAACGGTGTTACAGAGGGGTCGACTTCCTTGTTGTCCATCTTCTTATGGGATCGGTTCTGGATCCAGCGTATGAATCTTAATCCTGCAATAAGCACAAGCATCCCAATTAAAAAACGGGGACCATAGTTGATTACCCAGGCATAGGTGTGGTCATAAAATTTTTCAATGTTAAAAGTGTTCTTCATAAAAAGATTATTATTAAAATAAACGCGATTGAGTTGAAATCCGCAGCGTCAGAGGCAGAAACAACGCATTTACCGGAAAGTTTACAGATATCCAAAGGCATTGTTTTTTGCACAAACTTGTATCATAAAATAGCGGATCTAATATTCGGTAGATCGACAATAACTACCTATAAAGCTACGCTTGACAACACCGAATTAATAAGAAGGCTGGACAATGACGGCAGTTCGAGTTATACCGTTTAAGATTTTCCGAATTGTTTAGTCGCAGTTTTTTTCCTTTGTATGTGAGATAAAGCTTTGATAGCATTCGCCAAGTCGCCTTAGAAATACATACCGAAAGCTCTCGAAATACTGCTTTAAAATAGTGAGCTTGTTATAATCCTCGCTCAGCCAATTCAATAAATATCAGTCCTGTAAATTGCCAATCAGGTGGAAATGAAAGTCGGTTGGTGTTATGGGTTTGATTACGAAAAACGAGACTTTGTAATAGTGCTCAAATTTTCACAACCTTTGCGCAAAGTAGCTGGAAAGTTTTTAAGTTGTGATGTAAAATAAATCGAATGAAAGTAAGCGACAAAATCCGCGCAAACAAAGCATGGCAGAAGCCGGAGGTAGAAATTATTTCTCAAAATATTTGTGGCGGCGGTCCGGCTCCTTCATTTTATGAAGGGGTTGGCGGTACCATAAGAAGCCAAAACCCACCACATAATAGATATCTTCCAGTGGAAGGAGCTTATGTTAATTATGTGTCTTAATTTAAATAAAACCCCTTAAAGCTTAGGGCTCTAATATTATGCGGATGAAATAAAAATCTCGCTTATACAACCTGTGTGTGTGTGTAACTTTAGTCTTGATGGTTTGGACTTAATTCACATAGCTGAAAAATTGGCACGGGTGCTGAAACTTTTTCAGTCCGAAAATGAAAATTTTTCAGGATTGATATACTGGCACAGAGCTTGTTAGCTCTATTGCAGTTTAATTAATTATTGATCATTTATTTTTTAAAGTAAAACTTAAAGGAGAAAAGGACATGACCTTAGTTAAATTCAATCCTGAAAAAAGAAACGGCTCATTACTGCCAGGCTTTAGTGACGTTTTCGATTCTATTTTCAACGATACTTTTTTTAATGACCGCATGGTGACCCGCGTTCCCGCCGTGAACATCAGCGAGACCGAAAACAACTACCATGTCGAGTTGGCAGCGCCAGGTCTGAAAAAAGAAGATTTCAAAATGACCTTGGAACGTAACCAACTGACTGTCTCGGTAGAACAAAGCACCGATCACCAGGATAGCAAAAAGAACTATAGTAAACGTGAATACAGCTACAGTTCTTTCGTACGTTCCTTTACCTTGCCGGATAGCGCGGACGACAGTAAGATCGACGCCATTTACACCGACGGTGTTTTATGTATTGATATCGCTAAACGCGAAGAAGCGAAGACCGTGCGCAGGCAAATCGAAATTAAATAAGTGTTAATAGTTTGTTTAATACCAAAAGCTCCTGCTGGCAGGGGCTTTTTGAATTTCAACACTTTATGGAAACGCAATTTTACATTTTACTGAGCCTGAAAACGCCGCAGGGCTTTACGAATTACGGACAATATTTTTTAGGTGACTACAACGAGGGGGCGTATCAATTATTTGAGCAGCTTCAAGGCAGTAAGGAACTAAAGCCATCCTGCCTGTTGCATATCGACCTGATGGAAACCGTGAACAAGCTGCCGGTACAGATCAAAACCAAATGCTGTACGCTAGAGGAACTGGGGCTAAATTGTCAATTGATCGCGCGGGAAATCTTTCGTTTAAAGAACCTGGAGGAGATAGAGTGATGGCGAAGCTGGATTTATTCAGGACTTTGATAGTCGCTGGGACGTTAGTACTATTAGTTTGGGATGGTCTGCTATGGTTAACTCAACAAGTACCGCCGTTGACCCACCGTGACTTGTTGCTTACCGGATTCTTGTTATGGTTCGTTACCTTGCTCGTAAATCAAACCCGCGATGACGATTGGGCAGGGCAATGCTAAATCAACGCATTTTTGTATATTTGCAGTGCAGTCTTGCCGCTACCTTCCATCCAGCCTATCCGTGATTACTGCCCCCTATCTGTAACATTAATGGCGAAAACGATCCTCATCATAGAAGACGATAAAGACATTCTGGATATGATGACTTATATCCTTCAGGACGAAGGGCTTAACGTGGTCAGTTCTACGGAAACTGTGCCCGTTAGCTCTGTGCAGGAAATTGCCCCGTCGCTTATTCTGCTGGACAACCGACTGGCGGACGGCTTTGGCCGTGACCTTTGCCTGAAACTGAAAAAAGATCCCGCTACTGTCCAATTCCCTGTTGTTATCGTCTCCGCTGTTCATCAGCTGGCTCATCTCGCCGAAGAAAGCGGTGCCGATGCTTATCTCAAGAAACCATTTGACCTGGAAGATCTGGTCGCTATCGTACGTCGCTTCGTTTAGCTATTTTGCCAGAGCCCGGGATTATCCCGGTAATGGCTCAGTTGCTCCACGAGTTCCGTCACCTCACCGCCGTCCGGCGGATGGATTCCCTTGGGAAAATAATTGAATAATTTTTCCGGAATCTCAAATACCAGATGCCCAATGTAATCGGGATGGTCATTCTCATCTAGCCCGTGCATTTCCTCGTTTTCAAAAATTTCATGTTTCGGCGCCAGGCCGCTTTGCCGGTATATATGATAAGTATGGGTAATGGCCGCATGCCCGTTGAGATGGGCTTGGATATCAGGGATGATCATCAAGGGATGCAGCCCAATAGTTAAATAGATCGGTTGCATAACTTAGCGTGTTCATTTTTTGAGAATAACAGTAAGTGATAAGCTCGGTTTAAAAAATTTAAAAATATAGTCCGTCAGGCAGCCAGCTGCTGCTGCACCTTTTTGACCAGGTAATCGATATCGAAGGGTTTGGCGATAAAATCATTTGGTGCGCCTTCCTGCCGGAGCGACTGCGCCAGGTCGTGCGAAGCGGATATGAGTATCACCGGCAGCGCATGTGTCGCGGTATGTTGTTTCAGCTGGTTGCAGATCACGCGGCCATCCATGTTGCCCAGCATGACATCCATCAGCACCAAGTCCGGGTGAAACTGCTGTATGGTCTGAAAGATTTCTTCTCCTCCCGACAGCGTTGCCACATCATAACCCTTATCCGTTAAAATATACGAGATCACATCCAATATGTCTTCGTCATCATCCAGCACCAGTATTTTCTGCTTCATATCCTTCTCCGTTGGCTATCAGGCAATAAGCAGGCCAAACAACCTGATCCTGTCCCCTTTTAATAAATAAAAACTATGGGAAAGCAACACAAAACCTTGCCGGGTGAAAAACCGGAATTCGAACAGCCGAAAGAAACACCTGAAATAGCGCAGCCAAGCGATCCGAAAGAACCGGAAGTGCCGCAGGAAGACCCGCAGATCATGCAGACGAATACCCGCCTCCTATGGGTTAAGTTCTGATTAAACTAAGTGAGCCTGCCGGTGCCGAATTGGTATGAAGAGGAAAAGCACCCGGGTGCGGGCGATGGCAGCCTGGTTATGAAAAAGTTTGGCGTCGCGTGATCAAAGTTGATATGGCGCTGGCGGAGATTCATTATGGGTCGCCGAAGGAGCTGGAAAATTACCTGAAATGAAATTTAAGCGATATTAAAGAATTTAGGAAAACAGCAGTTAATAGCGCAAATCAAACAATTTGTGGTTCCAGGCGTAATGATAAAAGCATTTAATGATGCAGTATTCATGCACAGGTATAACCAGATCAATAATTTTTTAGAGACTTCGGATTTCTTCTATACCATAGCCATAGGCATGGATGGCGTCTATATTTACGTGAGCCCGAATTATGACCGCAATTTCAGTTTTGGCAAAGGTACGTTGAAAGGGCAGGATTTCTCCGTTACACTGCATCCGCAGGATATCAGGATTTGTGAGGAGGTTGGTCCGATGTGCTTCGGGCATCCCAACCGTTTATTCCCAGCGACTTTGCGTAAACACGATGGTAAAGGCGGATTCGTGGTCACGCAATGGGAAATGCAGGCCATGCTGGATGAACAGGGCCAGCCGCTGGGAATTTTTTGCATAGGTTATAATATCACCGAATTCATCGATACGCGTGAGAAACTTGACCAAGCCGAGACCTCCCTGGATGAGATCAGTTTCATACAATCGCACGGGGTACGTAAACCGCTAGCTAATATTATGGGTATTAGTAAGCTACTGCGCGTAGCGGACGACGATGCAGAAAGGGAGAAGTTAATGAACATGCTGGATACCAGCGCTAATGAGCTTGACCAGGTCATCAAAGAAATTTCGAATAAAGGCGAACATGATTAAGCTTTCTGCTCTAACGGAAGTGTAAAAGCAAAGATAGATCCTTTGCCTGACTCGCTTTCCACCCAAATCCTGCCACCATGTCTTTCAATGATCTCCGCGCTTAGGTATAAGCCTATACCGAAGCCGGAAATGTGCTTCATATCTTGGCTCTGAACACGGTAGTAGCGTTCAAAAATGTGCTTCGCATCTTCCTCGTCGATGCCCATCCCGTCATCCTTTACGCTGACCTGCACCTCGGTTGCTGTGGCTTGGCAGGTCACCTGTATTGTGGGGCTTTTCGAAGAATATTTTATAGCGTTGCTTAATAAGTTGCTAAGTACCGACGCGATCTTATCACGGTCAGCCCGCACTTCCAGTCGGTCACATTCATCAAACTCGATGACATCAGATGAACTGCTTAAATTCGTTTCATCAATTACTCCGCGGATTAGTTCATCGATAGCGAACCGTTGTTTATAGATTAGGATTTTCCCAGACTCCAACCTTGATATATTCAAGAAACCGTTGATCATGGTGCTCATGCGCTTGACGAGGACCCCAGCTCTGTTTATAGCAGTACCTAAGAAAATGTCCTCGTGGCCTTTCAACTTAAGGCCAGCGATCTGGATGATACCGGTCAGTGAGGTCAGCGGCGTTTTCAGTTCGTGGCTGACCATGCCGATAAAGTCGTTCTTGCGCTGTTCGTCTTTTTTTTGTTCGGTGATATCGATCACCACGCCGGAAAATATCGAATGGTTACCTTGTTCGTCCTCGCTGATACGGCCCAGTGATCTTAACCAAACTAGCTCATTGTCATTGAACCGCAGCTGCTGGTAGGTGAAGTCATAATCACCACCACTGGCGATAGCTTCTTCGATCGCATTTAAGATGGCGGACCGGTATTCGTCGGTTACCTGGCCGATCGCTTGCTCATAAGTCATCGGTGCGTTTCCTTTATAACCGAAGATCACCGCCAGGTTTTCGTTATAGGTAAGTGCTTTGGATTCCGGCTGAATAAACCAAGTGCCGATCTTAGCCGCCTCGACGGCGAGCCTTAACTGGTTAGACATCCGTTCGGTTTCCTGCCGCGCATTTACCTGTTCGGTCATTTCCTTCGTAACGCGCGTCAGCAAAGCTTTCGTGTCGCTATTCTGCTGTTCAACCACTTTCAAAGCCCTTGCCGTCAGCACCTGTTCGGTAACATTATTGGCCAGCTGAATAATAAACTCGATCTCGCCGTCTTCGTTTAATACCGGCGTATGGCTGGCATGCCAGTATTTCTCGATAAAGGCACCGGGCCTGTTCTGGTCAGGAACATCGTAGCGAATCACCGGGAGCTGGTGTATCTTTTTGGTGCGCAATACTTCCTGCAACGAAAAGTTAACATTATTCACGCCCTCGATATCGGCTATATTGGGATTATCAGGAAAAGCATCGAAAATATGCCGACCAACGATGGTCTCGCGGGTGGTTTCAGTAGCTTCCAGGTACAGTTCACTGGCGGTGAGAATAAAAAGGTCGACCGACAACACCAGATACTTGTTGGGAGCGCATTCTAAAACCCTTAAGGCATCTTTTGATGGAGACATCGAGATCAGGAATTAGCTGTAAAGGTATTTAAAAGAATCGTTATCTGTAGGGAACACGGAAAATCTAAGTTTTTCCTTTGTTATCCCAGTGATCTTTGATAACTTGGCCCGTCGCATCGATAACAAGGTGCCGGGCAAAACATCCGCCTTTGATCTTGCAGTTGTGGCTATGCTTGTAGAGGAATAATAATAACGGCCTGCCGAACGCATCGGTTTTAAAGTTCAGGTGATAACGGCCCACCTAGCGCTCAATCATGGTATCCGCCGCATAGGTCTGGTTAAGCAGTTCAATATTGCATCACCAAAGCTTCATCCGTTAATAACGAGGAAGTCCAGTGTCCGCTGGTCACGCTCTCCCCTATAAGATTCATCAAGCACCTGCCCGAATACCGGGAAAGTAGCCGGTACGGCATCAAACAAGGTCATGGAAGGCCTTATCCTCAGGTTGTCAGGACTGCCGAATACTTCGAAAGAATCCTTGGTCTCCAGCTGTAAAAGCGCATTACAAATATCCGTTAACAGCAGGCCAAGCGTTTGATCCATCAAAACGGTCGGTCGCCTTCTGTAGATCTTTGATGGCATTATGTTTCGAAATATCGGTCAAGCCTAGCCCGGCGATATACGGAAAGATATACCACATCCAATGACCTCGATTCTTGCCACTTTTGATATCTGCCAGCGCCGTAATCCGTGTTTCTTCATGCTTATTGGAATATTGTCTGAGCTTTTTTAATCGTGGCCGGCAGGTCAATACCTTCGCCAAAACCCTTTAAACAGATCACCTATCTCGTTCAAACGGGCAATGAAATTTTAAAATAATTTTCCAGTTCCCTAGTTGAATTACCCACCTCGCTGATAGCGGTCTTTAGTTCATCAACAGAAAGGTTGATGAACCATTTAGGCCACTTTGGCTTTATATTATCTTCCGTAAGTATATTTTTTTGAGACAATAAAGCCCCTTTCAGGGCTTCAATTGACAATTCATTGAACATTATTTCTTGCCTTCCAGTTTCTTTTCCACCGCAGCACGTTTGTTGCTTCCGGTCGCTTTCTTGGTGGCCTCTACCTTTTGGGGGCTAGTGTCCTCTTTCTTTGCTTCGTATTTAAGCTCGTGTGGTTGTTCTGATACGGAATTACGTTCCACTTTTACGCCTTTCTTTGCCATAGGTTTGATGATATTTAGATGTATCTGATTAACATGCTTTTCAGGAGATAGTTTTAACTCCTAACTAAAGAATTGTCTTTATTGAATATTTTCACAACTAAAAGCGCTGATACGTGTTGTACTACAAAACATCAGCTATGAAAAACCCATTTAACAAAGAAGATCATTCCGGCTTGGTTATCGGCGCTATCGTTGCAGGAGTTCTGGCGGCCGGCACCGGCATCTGGTTCTATTTGCGCGGCAAGAGCGCGGCCAAAGGAGATGCCTACCGCCTGGAACATACGCAGGATTACCTGAAAAAGAAACAGAAGAAAAAGAAAAAGCATAAAACGGGCCTGAACGAATTAGAAGATATCGTACAACATCAGCTGGAACATGATAAAGCATAAAAGTACCTGGAGCTGGCTGCGCAGTCTGGCGGTCGGATATAAGGTTTTGCTGGGTGTTATCATAGCGTTGATCATTTTCCGATTGCTCCTGCCGGGCATCGTCAAACATTATGTCAATACAAAGCTTAATGCGCTACCCGGGTACACCGGTCATGTCGTTGATATTGATATCAGCCTTTATCGCGGCGCTTATGTGATCAAAGGCCTGCTGTTAAAAAAGACAACCGATCCAGCAAAGTTTCCTTTTCTCGCTGTAGAGCGGGCAGACCTTTCCGTGGAATGGCGCGCGTTATTCAAGGGGCGCCTTGTTGGTGAGGTCATCCTCGACCGTCCGGCTGTTCATATCCTGGCTACGGAAGATATCAGCAAAGAGCCGTCGAAGGAAAGCTGGACCCAAACCGTCAAAGCGCTGATGCCCATGATGATCAACCGCCTACAGGTGAACAACGGGAAACTGGCCTATGTTGATCTGAGCAAGAAGCCGGTCGCCGATCTACATATCGATCATATGCAATTAACCGCGCTTAACCTGGCCAATGTGCAGAAAGAAGGTAAACGCCTGCCCTCGCACGTATCGCTGACCGGCACCTCCATCGGCGGCGGCCATTTAAAGGCGGATATGGATGTGAACGCTTTAAAGGACATTCCCGACCTTGACCTTGGCCTCTCGCTGACTGGCACGAACCTGCTCAGCCTAAACCAGTTCTTTGAGGCAAATGCTAAAATGGACGTGGAACGCGGCCGCATCGATATCTTTAGTAAGTTCACGCTAATGGATGGCGAAATGAACGGTTATGTCAAGCCCTTCATCAGTGACCTGAAGATATTGAACGTCAAAAAAGATATTAAGAAAAAAGGCGGCCTGCTGCGGGTTGTGAAAAAAGCCGTGGTTGGCTTGTTCGCTAAAGCTGTAACCAATCCAAAAACCAAGAAGATCGCCACAGTCATACCCATCAAAGGGAATATCAAAGATCCGAAGACCAGCGTTTGGGCTACTTTTGTCGGCATCCTGAAAAATGCTTTTGTGCATGCCTTCCATGAAAGCTTGAGCAACGAGCTGAAATTTCGTCAGCAGGATAATGAGAAAAATTAAGCGGAGCAAGTGGCATTAAGTGATATGTAAATCATCAAAAGGGCTGTCTTAGCATTATTTGCATCTATATCTATGACTTGATTGGACGCCGGTTCAGAAAATACAAAAACTGATCTGCACTGCCTTAATTGGAAGGATGGACTTTTTAGATGAGTATGTGTAATCCCTTCTTCATTGATGCAAACACTACTGTTTGCGACGAAAGCGTTGGACAAGTATTAGAAAGTCAAGACCTGGCGTTGCAAAACCTTTTTATTCCTTTTTCGGACATTTGATTTCATCTTGATACGTCAGGCATCGCCAGCCAGCAAGTGCGGGCCACTTTTCAAAATGGCCTCTACCTGCTCTCTCAATGGATCCGATCCCGATAGTAAAGCCCTGAGCTTTCTCCCGATTACCCGAGCACAAACCGATTTCAAATAATCATTCGGTCCGATATTATATATCGACATTGGTATCAAAATGGTTATCGTAGATATTCCCCCGTACAGGTCGAAATAAACTTGAATGATGTGCCCAATATTGGAAATATCAATTCTTCAAATTTTGCGATTAATGGACTTTTTACATCTACTATTTTTTGGTGTAACACGTCCATATTCCAGATAAAATTGAGTTTTATCATTATATGTATCAAGCTATTTATTAATCCGTTTATTATTCGGTTATTTTAACAAAAGCTGTAACAATTCAGAAGTAGGGTTTTGAAATGTAGATTATTATTGTTTTTTTACTCCTTTGTTCTCAATTGACATGGAAACTAACTCATTAGATTCCGTTGACATCGCGATTTTAATGCCCTTACAACGGAATGGCGAATTAACAAACAAAGAGATCGCGGTTAAAATTTACAAATCCGTCGCGACCATACATGAACGTGTAAGACGATTAAAAGAACAAGGATATATTGTGAAAACAGTGACTATCCTCGACCTGAGGAAAATCAACAAAAGCTCGATCGCTTACAGCCATGTTTTATTAAATGACCATGCCGCCGATACGCTTGACACATTTGAACAAGAAGTCGTTAAATTCCACAAGTCATGGAACGTTACCAAATGACGGGTACTTTCGATTTTATTCTGCGCATAGCAACCAGCGACATGGAAGCTTATCATCTTTGTATCGCAATAAGCTGGCTACGCTTCCCAACATCACTACAGTGCAAAGTTTTTTTGTTCTGTCTGAAACCGGGCATGATACTGCCTATCCGATTTAATAAAAATGATTATTGTGGGAAAAGCTCCAGCAACTTATTCTGAAGATCATTCCCTTTAATATTCACCGCTATGATTTTTCCTTCTTTATCCAGTAAAAAGTTCTGCGGTATAGCTTGGATCCCATACAACTTTGCGACTGCGTTATTCCAGAACTTCAGGTCTGAGACTTGTGTCCAAGTCAACTGATCATGATGTATAGCATTTAGCCAGGACTCTTTTTTTCCGGGCTGATCAAGTGACACGCTCAGTACCGTAAAACCTTTTTTATGAAAGCGACTATACGCTTTCACTACATTGGGATTTTCCTCACGACACGGTATGCACCAGCTGGCCCAAAAGTCGACCAACACGTACTGTCCCCTGAAATCGGAAAGTTTAACCATTTTTCCTGAAGTATCCGGCTGTTCAAAATCCGGCGCTAGTTTGCCGATGGCGGTAATGTTCTTCGCATCGATAGATTTTTGTATATTAAGCGCATAACTCGTTGTTTTGTAAGCTATTACGAGTTCATTATAATAGAGTTGCGCCTTATCTGCCGGCACAACCGTAATCATACTATTCAACAGGTATAGTGCAGTGAACGATTCCGGATGCAACTGGATAAATAAACCTAATCTTTCTACCTGGCCTTTGTTAAATTCAGCATTCAGATCATTATAGTACTGGTTGACCTCCCCATATAGCGGATCTTTCTGATTAAGGTGCTTTGAAAAGTCAGCACCGTATTTTGCAGACAATTTGTCAATAATCTGTTCCCTTGCAGGTGCACTCTCTTTAATAAAAGAAAGATAAAGGTCGTTTTCCTTGTTCCCCGGCACTGTGGAGTTGGTAAATGTTTCCATGTCTGCGTTCAGCTGCACGGTACCCGGTTTTGTTACAATAATGCCGAAAGGGGCATATCCGCCTTTTTTTCTCACTTCATATTTGCTATAAAACATATACCGGCTTGGTTCTTTGTAAGGAACGGTCATTTCAAACCGGCCATTGGCTACCAGGGTTGAATCATGATCGCCTGTAATTTTATTGTATAAAATCACCATCTTACCATTGTAAGCAGTATCTGTTTTACCGCTAAATACGATACTACTGCTTGTTTGAGCGAAGACTGATCCCGCGAATAGTGTAGCAACTGATGCTAATATTAAGTTTTTTGCTTTCATAATGATTAATGGTTAATGAATTACTTTTTCAAGGGTGTGTTCAAGGTCTTCACCGCGAATATTCCTCGCCAAGATGATCCCATCCGGGCCAATCAGATAGTTAGCAGGCACGGCATTGATGTCGTATAATTTGACGACATCATTACCCCGTATTTAAGATCACTGACATGTGTCCAAGTCAGCTGATCTTCATGGATCGTTTTAAGCCACGCGTACCGTTTCCCAGGCTGGTCAAGTGATACACTTAAGACAGTAAAGTCCCTATCTTTATATTTATTGAATGCTTTTACCACATTGAGGTTTTCCTTTCGGCATGGACCACACCAACTTGCCCAAAAATCGAGTAGCACGTATTTGCCACGAAAATCTGTCAGGGATACCGGTTTTCCAAGCGTATCGTTTTGGGTAAAATCTGGTGCTGTCTTCCCTATGCTGGCAATTTTATTCATATTAAAGGTGTATTCCATCGCAGCAGCTATTTTATTGTTTCTAGCTTCAGGCGTTATTTTGGCTAATAAGCCCTTTTTTTCCTCATTACTTAGCTTGCCCGTTAACGGTTCAAAAACATTGTGCATAATATAAACGGAGATCGGGCTATTCGGGTGCTCGTTTATCCAGCCAATTGACATTGCTCTTCTGATCGAGTCCAGTCCGCTTAATTCCGCCGACTTCGTCTTAAGTGTTAACGCATCATTTTTTGAGCGGGCCTTATACCTATCGTTTTTGACACTATCATAAGCAGCGAGCGCAGGTGTACTGTTAATGAGTTGATGGTATTGGTCTAATTCTCGCGCATAAAGACTACCACCAAGTCTGATATGGGTCAGTAAAGAATCTTTGGAATGTATTGTGATTCTTCCTTCGTCCACATACAGGAACATCAGTTTGCCAGACATGACTTTACTGCCCATCATCAACACCAGCTCATTACCACTCCCTTTATCGACATTGAGCCCTATGGTAAATTGTCGCCATCACTCTGCACAAAATTCTCACCTGCGAAATCTGCGGTTAAATGATCCTTATCGTACCAATGATAAAAAATGCGGGTGCCCGGCTTCATCTTTTCTATTTTGCCCTGAATAGTTACATTGTAGGTCTGGGTATATCCTGTCAGGAAAGACAAAAAAAACACAATGCTGACAAGCATCTTTTTAACATGACATTTTAAATAATTCATCAAGCAGGCCCTATTTTTGTCAAGGTGTTGGCTATCTGTTTTCATAGCTGATGTTTATTTGATTACAGAGGCCAGCATTGTGTCGAGTTCTTCTTCATTTCCGCTGAAACGGCCGATAATTTTACCAGCCGGATCAATTAATATCAAGGTTGGCAGGGCCCGGATACCATATCCTTCGTCCAAATCCCTTGGATTCGGGATACCCTTCCTGAACATTTCCATATTTACGCCGCGGAGCGTATGGTGAAACATACCGATGCCATCATGTTCGATAGCATCCATCCACTCTTTAACCCGGTTATCATCATCGCCTATACCGATAACATCAAAATTTTTCGCTTTATATTTTTGGTATAAACCTATCATATGGGGCATGCTTTTACGACAGGGAACACACCAGGTCGCCCAAAAATCCAGCAATACGTATTTACCTTTAAAATCAGCTAAAGCCAAGTCTTTGCCATCTTTATCTTTTACTGTAAACTGAAAGGCCATAGTACCGGGCAAGCCCGCCGTGCGACCTTTAATAGTAGCGGCGAGCCTTTTTCCATCAATACTTTCTTTTATTTCCGGTAAATAATTGTCGTAAAGGCGTTTTAAGGAATCCAGGCTATAACTAGACATAAAATACGTAACCTGGTTAGCCGCCACGTATGAGCCGGGATGGCCAATAAAATATGCGTAATTGATTTTCGCTAATTGTTCTCTTAGGAGAGCTGGTGCCTTCCTTGCATCACCATTCGATAAAGAATCGAGGGCCGATTGAATCGGCCTTGTTTTACTTTTTAAATCATTCCATTCTATTTGAGATTTGGAACCCTTTACGGTAACATAGCCTTGTCGATCTTCCTCTGCGTTAATGGTCATTTCTCCCGGCTCGATATAGACCTTGTTGGTTTTGATCTCCGCCTCTCTTTTGTTCAACTTTTCACCTTTATGCATAAACAACAAATAAGCCATAGTCGGCTGATTAATAGTCCCTGCGATATCAAATTTCCCGTTCTCTGCAGGAATAATTTGTCTGATTATTTTTCCCTGATCATTTATATACAGCATGGAAACTGAATCCAATTTGGGATTAGTAATTTGTCCATGAACTGAAAATGACTTTCCGGCCTGGCCAAAACAAATCGTGGAGAGGGCAGAAAAAAAGGTTATTAATAGATTTCTTATTTTCATGTTTTATTTATTAATGAAGTATTGGTGTTTTGATTAAATCTGCTATTACTTTGACCGCCTGATCCACATAAATATCAGCACTGATTTTGCTAAGCATTTGCTGGTTGCGTACGTTTAACCCGGTGCTGGCAATACCCGGGATTATTACTTCTAATTGTTTACTAACCTGCAGCTTCAGCAAGGCCTCATTCATTTTTGCGACTTGCTGACGCTTATTGTTTAACAATTTAAAACTGGCTATATCCAGTGGAAGGTCAACATCCCGGTTTTTTGTCAGCCAATTGATGTTCCTTTCAAGTGCCTTGAATACAGCGTCTTCTTTGATTCGGTCATCGGCCATCGCTTGTATTTTTTTCAATTCAAAAAATTTTTCCGGTACATACTTTGCTGCCGCTACCGTATCCCAGGGTAAGGCATCGGTATTATCCTCTTCACGGAGCTTCTGGTACCCATAGATATCAGGCAAAACGATGTCGGCTTTAACGCCTTTAAGCTGCGTTGCACCTCCACTCAAGCGATAAAATTTTTGCATTGTGATCTTTAATATACCATTCTGTGTGTTAGCGCCAATGGGAAAAGCGCCTTGTGACGAGCCTTTACCAAAAGTAGAAGCGCTTCCAATAATGACGCCGCGGTGGTCATCTTGTATGGCGGCCGCAAAAATTTCTGAGGCTGAGGCGCTGAGCTCATTAACCATAACAACCAGGGGACCTCTGTAAAGCTGTGATGTTCTTGGATCATCAACCGGAACGGCATTTTCATTTCGATCTTTGGTTTGCACCACCGGACCGGAGCTGACAAAAAGCTTAATCATGCTGACAGCTTCTCTGAAAGAACCCCCGCCATTGTTACGGAGATCCATAACCACCCCGGCAATATCGTTAGCAACTAAAGTTTTCAGCGCGGCCGCTACATCGCGAGCGCAATGCGGCCCGTTTGCGTCTTTAGGATCGTCGTAAAAGCCGGGCAACAGGATATAGCCTATTTTTTTTGTGCCGTCCTCTATTAAAGCGATCCGTACGCGTCCGTCTTCCGGTATGATTTCACCGCGTGTAATGAGCACTGTTTTTAAACTACCGTCCGCTTTTCTAAGCAGTAGTCTGACAGCTGTACCCTTCTCTCCGCGAACCAATTTTGCGATTTCAGCCGGAGGCATAGCGCCTACATCCACCATTTCGCCATTGGCACTTTGACCTACCGCGACGATAATATCACCGATTTGTATCTGGCCGCTCTTTAAGGCCGGACTTCCCGGTTCCATATCGTTAATGTAAACAAAGCCATCCTTTTCCAGCATCCGGGCACCTGTGCCAAAAAACTTATTACTCACCGATTCCTGATAACCCCTGGTATCGGCTGGTGGTAAGTATTCCGAATGCGGGTCCATATAGTTGACTAATGTGCTCACGAACACGGCAAACTGTTTTTCCTCACCCGCCATGGCTTTGAGCCTGGTTAACCTGAGCATTGCATTTTTTGCCGTGGCTTTCCTGGCAATATCCTCCAATTCCGCATTTGAACGCCCGTAAAGTGTATCGCCCTTTTTTGCAGAAGATTGTTGTTCTTGCAATGAAACAAACGCCTGTAAAGTCTGGTATTTCAGGCGCTCACGGCTTTTCTCAATTCTTGCTTTGTCGCTGGCTGGAAATGTCCGGTCAGGAATGGCCGAAAGAGGCTTTTCCTCTTTATTAAAATCAAAAGCAGCCATTAACAATCCGGCGTATTCCTGAATGCACAGGTCAATTTCCCGATTATATATCCGGTTGATACACGGGAGGAAAGAGACTGGCAATACACCATGGATTTCATCATCTATTGTTAACTCATATTTCTTTAAAGAGTCAATATCTTTTTGTAGAAAAAATTCCCTTTTTGCATCGAGCCTGTTGATATACCGCTCCCATACCGCCTTTGAAAAATCATCGTTAATGGTGCGCGGGCTATAATGCCTTATTGCGAGCATCGTGCTGACCTGAGTCAACAATTTTGATTGTGTCGCTAGTGCTACGTTGTCCACATTAGCTGTAACAGCCTGTGCGAAACCGCTAACGCGAAAAATAACTAATAGCAAAACACTCGTTAATCTATTCATGAATATTAACGTTAAATGGTGATCTATAGGCCCATTGTAAGTCTTTATACCTTTCCGCTGATAGACTCTTTATCCCAGAAATTCTATGGGTTATAAACTATACCTGATAAACAATCAGGTATAGCCTATCATAGTGCCGGAAAAGGAGATTAACTTTAATAGTTTTGGGTTAGATTTGGATTATATGCGGTACCACTTTGCGGAAACGGAAATATCCACAACGATGATTCAGGCTTAAGCTGATAGGTCTTACCATTCACTGTCCTCGTAACCGTTTCCTTATAAGCATCTTCCGTATTCCACCTTTTCATGTTCAAATAATTCTTGAATGTGAAAAGAAATTCGGAGTGGGTGGTTTTTTTCAGATATCCTATAGCCTGCGCCTCTGTAGCAGCTGTAAACGGCGTATAGGCACTGGCAATGATGCGCTTTTTCCGGATCATATTAATAATATCTATAGCTCCACTGACATTTTGTGTCCGCGCCAGGCACTCCGCCTTGATAAAATAAGTATCAAGCGTGGTAAGACCTGCGCTGTTATTAGCATAAGGCGCCGTATACCATAACGGGGCACCGGTCACACCGGAAATACCGAAGGACCCGGAAACCGAGGGATAATATGGTTTGACATAATCATTGATGATATTTCCTTTCTCAAAGTAATTTGCCAGCACGTCCGGACTGATGGTATTAAGCGTTGGGGTGCCTTTATAAGATGCATAAAACAAATTATCAGGTGATGTTAGGATTGGCCGGGCGAAGGTCGCTGTGCCAACTGGCGCGAACGTATTATTATCAATAACGGTGCTATTGATCGCTAAACTGGCATTTGCAGCTGCCAATGCGCCGGTATAATTGCGCATTGAAAGTAATACCTGGGCTCTCACCGCATAGGCAAAACCTTGTCCTACACGCATGTTGTTTACAGGAGTAGCAGGAAGGCTGTTTAAAGCAAAGGCTGCGTCAATATCGCCTACGATATTATTATATACGTCAGCCACTGTGCTTTTTTTATTGGGATCACTAATCACATTGTCCTCTTTTACATAGGGAATACCGCCATCAGTTGCTGCTGTCGCTGGATTATAGGCTTTGGAGTAAAAATTAACGAGCAGATAATGCATATATGCCCTGATGATGTACGCTTCTGCTTTCAATTGATTTGCTTTTGTCCGGTCACCACTCGCCACATCGGCGTTCTTAATGACCACATTGGCAACATTATTGATTATGAAATACAGTTTTTCGTACTTGGCATCGGAGGTCGCCAGATTTTTCCTGTCAATAGTTTCATCGTAGGTAATCAAAGCATAGTTGAGATCTTTAGTACCCCCACTTAATAAAGTGGTAACGTTAAGTGCTACCGGATACAAATCGTCAACAAGTTCTTCAGCATCCATCGGGTTAAAACCTTCACCAGCGCTGGTAGTACCCGCCAAACTGGTGGGCGTAGCATTGGAGTTATAACTGAAATTATAATTTAATATCAAATCAAGGTCAGATACCCTGTTCAGTATATTGCTGCCCTTCGGCGTAATTTCGGTGAACTTTGAACACCCTGTTAAGGATAACATTAAGCCACAGATTATAAAACAGCTATGTAATATCTTCTTCATGTTTACTTCTTTTATAAGTTAAAATTAAGACCAAGTACATAAGATGTAGGTACCCTTGCGCCTCCGACACCAGTCAACGGATTGATCGTTTCAGGATCGACACCCACATCATTTTTCACCCATAACGCTTTGGGGTTGTTAAGCTGGAAAGTAAGTCTGACATTTTTAGCACCTAATTTGCCGATCCATTGCTCCGGTAGCTGATAACCAAGAACCACGCTTCTGATTTTTATAAAATCTGCCGGCTTTACATAAGTGTCTGAATTGATCAGGTAACTCGAAGGCACAGTTGTAGTGCCTGCATAAGTACCGGGTGCATATTGTCCAAAACCAGGAATTTTCGTATTGGTATTGGCCGGTGTCCAGCTGCTGGAGAGATACGATGGCATGCTGCCGTAGGCTGCTCCACTACCGTAAACATCAGGAGCCGCAGTCCGCATGTAATTCCCTCCGTAATAAACGGCAAGCACATTAAGGCTAAACCCTTTATAGTAAACGGTATTTGTTAAACCAATCACATTGACCGGATCAGTCCCACCTGAATAGGCCACCGCACTCAGGTCACTTCCGGTTAGCGCAACGGATGTCAGGCTTCCATCTGCTTTTAACCACTGCGGCTGACCAACGTTATTAAGTCCTTTATACTGGTAAGAAAACAGTGAGTTGACCGGATACCCCACTTTATAGCCGCCGCCTACCAACTGAGTCGGCAGCACAGCAACGGCATCAACATAAGTGATTTTGTTTTTATTATGGCTCAAACTTACCATCGACGTCCACGAAAGACCGTTTTTAGTTGCAGGTTTTAGCCAGCTGTAATTCAGCGTCAATTCAATACCGTTGTTAACTAATCCACCATTATTGATGATCTGGCTGGTAAAGCCTTCAGATGGGTCGATGCGGGTAGTAAATAATAGATCGGTACTTTTCTTTCTGTAATAGTCTAAGCTACCGTTCAATCTGTTATTAAAGAAAGCAAAGTCAACACCGACGTTTGGCGTGGTGGTTTTTTCCCATCTCAATTCCGGATTGGCAGCACTGGTCACTACAGAAACAGGCGCATTAGTAAGCTGATTAGCCGGCAAGGTTGAATTGGCTGTCAGGAAACTGTTTACACCCGTGGCGATATTTCCGGTAATACCATAGCTCACCCGCAGCTTCAAAAAGTTCACCCAACTCACATCATGCATAAATGATTCATTAGATATATTCCAGGCAAGACCCGATGACCAAAGCGGCTTTCCTCTAAATTTTTTATCTAGTCCGAAAACATCGGCGTAATCCACACGATAGGAACCAAAAGCGGCATACCTGTTATCATAAACATAAGTAGCATTCGCATATCCGGAGTTATAACGATGGGTTGTTTCCGGGATCAGGCCTATCTGATTATTAAAATAGGTGTTGTATAAATTTGTGGTATTGAACCCTGGTTTAAAAGTTGTAGTTGTTGAATAAGCAAAAAGCGCTGGAAAGTTAACCGCTGTAGTCGATTGGTTTTGCAGTTGGTCATCATAACCTAGCAATAAACCATTGGTGCCCTTTGTATTGATCTGCCGGTATTCGGTACCCGCAATGACATCGATATTACTTTTCCCCAACTGCTTTTTATAGTCCAGTTGCCCCCTGGCAGTCCAGGAATTGCTGGTGCTGTTAACTGTAGCAAGTTTTCCGCCATTTAAAGGAAGCAGGTTCGCATATGTAACAGGGCTTGTGGCCTGTGGAACTTTGTAATAAATATTATCCAGATACCTCATGATATAACTTTGTTGTTCAGAGTAGGCGGACGTATTTGCAGTCGTGTTTTCGTATTGGAACTGCGGAGTAAAAATCAGGCCGGGTATGATCCTGGCATTCATGTTAACAAAATACCGACCGTTGATTTGATCAACTTTACTTGCGTCAAGGCCGAGTTCATCAAGATGGTTGATCAGCATGCTGTATTGCGGCTGACTTGCTGCGGTCGTATTGTACATGTTGTAGTCATTGGTCGTATAATAAACACGGTTCCCGTTTTTATCGAGCAATTGAAGGTATGGAGACACATTGGTGGCGCTGGTCGCAAAGGCGCTGTTGCTGGATTTCGTCTGACCCAATACTGTATTTACACCATAATTTACATCAAGCCATTTGGCCATATTATATGTGCCTTTGTAAAAAATATTCAACTGACGGTCGTAAGCATTAATGATTCCGGAGTTGCTGTTTTTGTAATCAATTACAAGGCTGGAATTATATTTATTACCGTCTGTTCTCACCGCCAGGTCATATTGCTGCAAGATTGTCTTTAACAGTGCGTTGTCCTTATACTGTTTGCGGAAATCATTCTGTTTAAAGGCTGCAAGTTGGGCGTCTAACTGCGCCTGCGTTATTTGTCCCTGAGCAAGTTGATAATAAGCATATTGTACGGGAGTTATCGGATTGCCGTTAGTAATATTAGTGGCTGTTAATGTGCTCGCGCCAGATACGTTTTTGTAATAGTAATTATAATAGCTGCTTTCGAGATCTACCTGCTGTGAAGGTGTTAGCAAATTAAAACTGATATTAGGCTTTTCTGTAACGGTAACATTACTGTTCACCTCAACGGTAGTACGATGATTTTTCGCCTTTTTAGTGGTAATAACGATAACGCCATTAGCAGCTCTTGCACCATAGATAGCCGCTGCCGCCGCGTCTTTCAGCACCGTTACGCTTTCCACATCATAAGGATTAACGTTGGCGACCGATCCGTCAATTGGAAGACCATCGACAACATACAGTGGCGTCCTGCTGGCGTTGATCGTACTTACCCCGCGTATCGTTGTATTGCCGTTATAATTTACCAATCCGGGCACCCGGCCTTCCAGGTTATTGATGATATTAGGCTGATAACGTTGCTCTAGTTCAGCGCTACCCACAGTAACCGCAGATCCGGTCATCTGTTCCTTTTTAAAGGTTTGGTAGCCTGTATTGATTTTAACCTCGCTTAGGGTAGTGCTGCTGACCTGTAGTTTAACTAACAGTTCGCGCTGGCTTCCTATGGCAACCTCGGTTGTCTGCATTCCAATAAAAGAAAATATAAGGACATCGGATGACGAGCTTACTTTAAGATTGAATTCGCCGCTTTGGTTTGTTGCAACACTGCGTTGTGTCCCCTTAACGACAACGGTTACCCCTGTCAATGGATTTCCAGCCGGGTCAGTGACTTTTCCATGCACTTCAATGTCAGCAACGGAGGAAAGATTTACTGCAGGTTCGACCTGACTGATTTCTGACTTTTTGGGTACGACAATAATCAGTTTTTCGGATATTGAATAGCCAAATGGTTGACCTTTAAAACAGCGGTTCAACACATCCAAAAGCTCCATATTCTTTACATCTATTGTAATCGCTTTGCTTTGTTTTATTTGCTCATCGTTAATCAGAAAATCGAAGCCACATTGTTTCCTGATATCTTTGAATACATCAGCCAGCGCGGCATTCTTTTTGGTTAACGAAATTTTTTGTGCAGATGCCGCAAAGCTGATCTGCAAAAAAGTGGTCAATATAATTAGACAAGTAAGGTTTATCCTCATGAGCCATTTTTTAGGAGATAAATTCCAAGTATGAATAGTTTGTTGCTGGGCTTTCAGCGGACGGCAGGTTATACCATCCCCATTTGTATAGTAAAATTTATACATTTGCACGTTCGGGTTAATAGTTGGAAATCAATGAATAGGGTTTGCTACAGGTTATCCGAAATTCGATCGGGGGCGGTCGTAACGCCTCCGATTATTTTGATTAACCATTAAATATGTCATGGCATTACTTCAATGGTCCTCCCTTCTATTTTAAAGTGAACATTCTGATTCATTTCAAGGGCCTCCAAAATATCAATAAGCTTTTTGGAGCGGGAAATTGTACCGAAAAATTTGCTGTTATTCGTTATTCCTTTATACGCTATATCTACATTATACCATCTGGCTATTTGCCGCATGATCGTCGGCAAATCTTCATTATTGAAAATAAAATCACCGTTTTTCCATCCCACTGCTTGATCTATATCCGCAGCTACGACCAAGATGCTATTTCCCGACACACTTGCCTGTTGTCCGGGCTTAAGTGTATTCGACCTTCCATTGGAAGTAATCAAAACACTGCCTTCCAACAAAGTAGTCTTAATTGATGGTTCATTATTGTAGGCATTGACGTCAAAGTGAGTTCCTAAAACCCTAATAGTTTGACCCATACTTTTTACTTCAAAAGGTTTTCTCAGATCATGGGCCACTTCGAAATATACCTCTCCCGTGATTTCAACCACACGTTTCCCTTTAGAAAATGAAGTTGGAAAGGTAACAGATGAAGATGCATTTAAAAAGGCATGCGTACCATCATCCAAGATCAAATGATACTGGCCTCCGGCAGGCGTGGTAATTTTATTCAGGACCGCAGGTTTTGCTGCCATTCCATGAGATTGATAGGCAAGGACGCCATTTTGCATCTGGGTGGCTTGTGCGTTTCCTTGGGTGGCTAGTTTACCGCTTGGATGATCGGTTAATGTAATTATTTGACCGTTGGCCAATGTCAGTAAGGCTTTATTGCTTCCAGGTAAAATAATCTGACTTTGCAATTTTGCAGTATTATTGTTCTCAGGGCGATCAATCAGCAAAATTCCGGTAATTGATAAAGCAATCAGAGAACAGGCGGCAACAGCAATCTTTGTCAAAACAGTATAACCCGTCCTCTTTTGGCCAACATTATCCAATGCTTTGATAATGCTGAAAATATCTTCTGCCAGTTCCATATCCGTTAAAGATTTAGGAGCGGCTGGAAAATGTTGATTATACCATCCCTCTAATAATGCTATTTCTTCGTCTAAACATTTTCCCTCGCGATACTTTTTTAGCAGATCACCTGCATTTGACTTTTGCATAATATAAGATTTACCTTAAATTAATACACAAGACAAATAATATGGCCTATGGGTGGGAGCTTTTTAAAAAAAATTTTTTAAAAAGATTAAGAAAATGACGTAATTGAAGAAACCTAGCTTTAGGCGCAGAATTTTCAGCGCATTATTGACGTGATCCTTTACAGTTTTCTCAGAAATTCCAAGTTTTTCAGCAATTTCCCTGTGAGATAAATGGTTTTTTCGCGATAATTCAAAAACCTCACGCATCCGAACCGGCATTTTTATAATTTCATCTTCTATAATAGACCTAAGCTGATTGGTTCTGGTTAAAAAGTCAGTGTCGGCACTTGCTTTATTCAAATAGCTTTGTAATGATGTCAAATATTCACTTTGAATCTTCTTACGCGCTATAATATTAAGAATTCTATTTCGCAATGTGATATACAGATAACCGGAAATATTTAATTGGAATTGAATTACCGATCTCTTTAACCATAATGTACTAAAAACCTCTTGAACAACATCCATCGCTTCGTCACGGTCTTGCAGCTTCGAGAAAGCATGAGCATAAAGAAGCCCTGTGTAACGATAATAAATTTCCCGATAAGCACCGTGATCATCCTCTCTCAGGAGGCTGACCAGTTCAAAATCGGTCATATCATCATATATAAGCATCATCCAGAATCCGAATATAACGAAATTAAAGGAAAATGTATTTTCCCGATAGCTAATTGAAAAACTCTGCAATAATAATTTAACGTACAGACCGGACGGAAGACACGTGGGCGCAAATGGCTGCTCATAAATATATTTTACTGATTTACTTATACATTTCACGGACCTCTGATTTTGAAAACAAATTATTATTCACGTGATACCTCATTCATTCGCATATCCGCATCATGATGATACTTTATTGAAATCCCAGTTTTTTTCTAAGTTATCTAATGCAGCCACTACCAGCATTGACGGCGTCAAAATCCTGAAAGTTCTTAAACATTCAATTTATGGAATACACCAGGGTGTTAAATGAATCAGCGGCAAGTGTTTGATTAATTATTCTACCACTTATTTTCAAACGAACAGTCCGAGGTTCCCGGCCGGAATTTCTAATCACAATAATGATGTTGCCATCTGGGTTTCTAAACGCTAACAAATCGTCATAAGATCCCTGGATCTTTAGTAAGGTGGCTCCTGGTTTTACGAAGTGACTTACATGCTTTAAAAGGTAATATTCGTAATTGTAAGAGTAGGACTTTTTGGCGCTGTCAATCGAAACAAGGGAGTTCTGTCGCCATCCCCAATGACTTACGCCGTCTCTAAATAGGGAGATATTCCAGTAATCATAGGCACACACACCGTTATTTAGATAATGCTTCATCAAATCCCAGGCGTAATTGCAATATTCCCAGGTATTACGACCGTCTCCACACTCCTGTTCTGTCTGATATAACGTCAGATCAGGATATTTCTCATGAACCTGTTGAACTGCCTTTTTACCGTCCCATTGAAATCCCGCGCCGTTAACAAATGCACCTGATTGACTTGCTTTTACTGTATCAAGTATATTGGGATTCGATCCGTTATCCGTACCGAAGAATATTTTTACACCAAGCTTATCCATTTCAGGGCCGAGATATGAGATGAATTTTGTCAGACCTGTGACGGTCCACGTGCAGCTTGGAAAAACCTGATTGGAGTAAAATTCATTTTGCGGCATTACCATGCCAATATTGATACGTTGTTTACGATATTCTTTTATGAAACGTGCAAAATAACAGGCATAAGTCTTGAAATAGCGATCCTCCTGTATAAACATATCCATACCTGGACGCCCAATCTGATCAGGTCTGATGCCGTTTTGATATTTAGACTTATTTTCAAACATAGCTTCTGCATAATGTTTATTGTATTTCATCCACTGCGGAGGGCTCCACGGCGAAGCCCATAACTTTAACTCCGGCTGGTATTGCTGAGCTGCATGAATAAAAGGTATCAGCGTAATTAAATCGTTATTAATACTGAAATGGTTAAGAGCGAAATCATGGTCGGTCTCATCATAAGAGTACCATTGCAAAGAAAAGTCATTTGCACCAATTGGCATTCTGCAAATAGTAAAATTGGCTCCTTCTGAAGAAAAAAGTTCGTGCATTACACTTGCACGGTCAGTAGGTTTGAGAGTCTTTAATGAGCTCCAGCCTAATTCGTTGAAACAGCCTCCAAACCCAGCTATCGTCTGTAAGGGAGTTTCTGTCTTTATTTCCACATCTGCTTGACTGCCATAATCAAAATTCTCGATAACAGCTGTGGTCACGAATTTTTTGCTTTGCGTTGTTTCAGTCCATTTCACATGTACCGTTTGTCCATAAAGCCACTGTCCAATTAAAATCAAGAGGCTGCAAATAAAATTTATTTTCATTTGATATTCTTTCGTATGTGACAATTTTAAGCTTGCATGATTAATAAACAGCTAATTTTTAATTAATCGCTAAATAAGAATATTACTGCTAAAAGTTTACTGAACAGGAAATCAACTTGCGTTTAAATATCTCAATCGTTCCGCAATAATGTAAGAACAAAATAAGTCTGCCTCTAACTGATTTCATACAATCTTTCATTGAGCCAAGCGTAATTAATTTCAGCCACCGGACCGCTTCCATAGAACCCTGTATCATGTTCGACATCTCATTCTTTGATTACTGGGCTTTAAAACACTTATCAGATTTTATTTAAATTTGATTAAAAATTCCTATGAAGCCCATAACGGTTGAAGATTTTTACAAAGAGGCATCCTCCTTTATACGTAGCGATATCAAAAATTTATTACCGGGAAATATTAATAAAGATATTGGACATTTTAATGTGTTCAACATAGAAGATCTTCTTAGACAGATGAAAGCGGAACCAGTTATGCCGTATAATAGGAGAACCTATTATAAGATTAGTTTAATTTGCGGAAAAAACAAGGCTGAATATGCTGATAAAGTGATCGATGTAGAAGATTTCGCCCTTGTATTTGCAACTCCTAAAATTCCATATCATTGGATTCCGCAGGATATGAATCAATCCGGTTATTTCTGTCTTTTCACCGAAGAATTTCTGTTACACACAAAAAGTGGCATTGTATTGGACAATATTGCCCTATTCAAAGCCGGTGGTTACCCCGTCTTTCAAATTGATAAGAATCAGGTAACCGAAATAAAAGCCATCTTCAGGAAAATGCATGAAGAAATCTCTTCCACCTACGTTTACAAGTATGATTTATTACGTAATTACATAATGGAATTGGTTCATTATGGCCAAAAACTTCAACCAATAACTCAAACATATTCCAACCATAGTTCGTCGGCACGCGTTTCGTCACTATTTATCGAACTACTCGAAAGACAATTTCCACTTGAACTCACACATCAGCAGTTTACTTTGAGAACAGCCAATGATTATGCCAAGAGGCTTGCTGTGCACGTCAATTATCTGAACAGGACGATCAAGGAACATACTGGAAAGACGACAACACAGCTCATCGCGGCACGAATAATTAAAGAAGCCAAGGTTTTATTAAAAGAAAAAGAACGTAATATTTCTGAAATTGCTTATTGCCTCGGATTCGAACAGGTAGCGCATTTCTCAAATTTTTTAAAAAACATACATCGCTTTCTCCAAATGGCTTTCGTTCAAAAATGCAGGTTTGAAATTTGCAAACACTAGTTTGATGTTTACAAACGACGAACCAATTGAACAGCGACCTTTGTTTCATTAATAGACATAAAATGGAACTAAAAGGCAATACGATTCTGATAACCGGAGGTACAAGCGGCTTTGGATTTCAGTTTGCATCCCGATTGATTGAACTTGGCAATACCGTCATCATTACCGGACGAAATTTGGAAAAATTAGAGCAGACTAAAAATCATTTGCCACTAATAAATATTTTCCAGAGTGATGTGAGCGATCCGAAAAATATTGAATTGCTCTTTAAAAAGGTGGTTGCACAATTTCCTGCTCTGAATATACTCATAAACAATGCAGGGGAGATGCGTAAAATTAATCTGCATGAGCAACGCACCCTTGATGACATTACACGGGAGATTGAGATCAATCTGATGGGACCGATTCGGATGGTACAGCAATTTTTGCCTCATTTAAAAAGCAGTGGTCAGGCTGCCATCCTTAACGTCACATCCGGAATCGCTTTGGCGCCACTACCATTGTCTCCTGTATACGGAGCATCAAAAGCAGGGCTGCGATCCTATACTCAATCTTTACGCATTCAGCTTAAAGACACTAAAGTTAAAGTTTTTGAGTTAGTCGCCCCTGGTGCTAGCACTCCCCTGAATGATAAATTTCTGGAAGTAGATGGTTTTGATCCTAAAATTCTGATGAGCCCGGAAAAACTTATCGAGCAAGCAATCAGGGGGATAGAAAAAGATTATTACGAGATTTACCCCGGTCTCGCCGGTATACTCAGGGTTATGAGCCGTATAGCGCCTAAGTTCTTGTTGATGCAAATGGGTAAGGTAGGCGCAAAAATGATGTCCGGCAGATAACCTCGTGAACTAATTGAACTTTTAAATTCTTAAATCAGGCTTCCTAGATGACCGTGCCTTAATGTTAAGGCATGCCCTATAAAGTTCACAGTTATTTAAGAGAATGGGGGTTCAATTTACTATTCCACCTATTAATTAAATTGAATTGCCAGGCAGGCTGAATTAATTCACCATATCAACCTTAGGTTTCTATAGTGGATAATACTTTAATACTTTGCCTCAATTGTTTTTACTGAGTACTCTATTTTGACAGTCAAAATCATCGCTTACCGATTTCTCTAACACGACAGCCAGTGAAAAATAGATATAAAAATTTAATATATTTGTTATCGCCTTTAATATGTACCTGTTTTTTATCTGGCATCATAAGGCTTGGCCGAAAAATATATTGGTCCTTGAACCCTGACAGGCCGAGTGCATTTTCAGTTTTGCCTTTAACACGAGCCCACATTGTTTTTCCTAGCTCTGAACTGTCCGTATGTCTCCTGAGACAAAATTAAAGACCATGTCTGGGTTTAACACAAGCAGGACTTTTGCAAAACTAAAGTAGTTGTACCCGTAACCTGGTAGTAAGTTTCTTCACACATTTCTACACTGCTCAGGCCTGCGCAACAAAACAGGTATCGCCGGATAAAATAGTTTCGTCATGCTTGATCGCTGTAAAGTCAGGAAGTATACTCATCCAATTTAGGGTGATATTTACCGCTTGACTTGCAGCCGACATATAGAATGTCCGTAACTTTCTTATTATTCATACATTCTATTAAAATGCCCTAGCCAACCATGGTTAGCCAGACGTGATATTTTTATTACTTAACATTATCGTAACAATAAAAGTTGAGTTTTGCACTTGCCTCAAATCCGGATTAGAAAATGCAGGAGCAAAAACGACAATTAATTGAAAACATTTATGGCAAGTTCTGGAAGGAGCTTTACATCGTTGCTTTTCGCCGTTTACGCTCCGAAGAAGACGTGGAAGATATACTGCAAGACCTTTTTCTTTCCTTACTTACCGGAAATGTGAACCTTGATAATGACGACTCCATACGTGCTTTTCTTCATCAGCGCCTCAAAAGCAGGATCATTAACTTTTATCGCAAACAGCTCATCCAGCGGGCATACGAAGAAAAAGAATCGGTGAAAAGCGAAATAGCTGATACCCACAGCGACACCCAATTGCTAAGCCGTGAACTGGAGGCCATAGTACAGCAAGAAATTAACCGCATGCCCGAGAAAATGAAAGAAATATTTCTGCTCAGTCGCAACGATTTAAAAACTACCGAAGAAATAGCCAACCAACTTCAACTCTCCAATCAAACAGTCAGAAACCAGATTAGCTCGGCCATTAAAAGAATCAGGACTGCGGTTAATGATTATAAGCAGGCTGACGTTTCGCCCACCTCACTTCACATTGCCATTACAATAGGCGCACTTTTGTTAATTAATCATTAACAGAAAATACCATATATATTAAATTTAAAAAGCGCATAGTACATCGCCTTTCTTCGATTGGTTATGTTGTAGATGGTCGCATTAAACAAATCAGAATTAAAGCAATTACTGCATAAGCAAGCGCAAAATACCCTTACACCCGATGAGCAGCAAAGGCTCGACGAATGGTATGAGGCATTTGATACTACGCAAAAAGATTTAACCGTGTTCAATGATACGGAACATGAAAATGAAATTAAACAGAGGCTTTTAAACCGGATACTCCAATCCGAAATTCTGGCAGAGCCAAATGATAGAAAGCGTGTAAGGTTCCTAAATATCTGGCAATGGTCGTCAGTTGCCGCGGTACTTTTAATGGTAATTGGCGCTGTGAGCTTTTGGAAATTTAACACAGCCGGTAACCACGAAAAACTACTATCCTTTCAAACCACGCAAGGGCAGTTAAGGCAGATCACATTGGATGATGGGAGCCAGATCTGGTTAAACGCAGGCAGTAAGTTAAGTTATCCCAAACATTTCGATGCTTCGCGCAGGGAAGTATATCTTGATGGCGAGGCTTACTTCGATGTAAAGCACAATGTTGAAAAACCCTTCGTAGTCCACACCGATCGTTTAACCACTAACGTGTTAGGTACGGCATTCTCTGTTACAGCCTATAAAAACATGCCTGTTGAGGCCGTTACCCTTATGCGTGGAAAGGTACAGGTAGCTCATGGCAAAGAAGTACTAGGCTTTTTAACCCCGGATAAGCGGATTGAATACGATATCAACACCGGTAAAAGCCGGTTAATGAATGTAGATGCAGCATCATTAATATCATGGAAAGAAGGGAAACTGCAATTTGAAGACCAGGATATGCAGGATATATCTGCCCGCTTAGGCCGGTGGTATGGCTACACCTTTAAATTTGAGAATAACCAGATCAAAAATTGCCGCTATACAGCAAGCTTCAATAACAGGATCCCGCTTAAAAACCTGCTTAAGGTAATGAAAGAGATCAGCCTTGTTAAATACAGGATAGACACTACCCAAAAAACGGTAACCCTTTTAGGTACCGGCTGTAATCAATAATCACTCCTTTAATTAATTCAACCATGAAAAGAACCCTTACATAACCACCTACGAAACACAAAAACCGCTTTGTGGTCGAGACAAAACGGTTTTAAAAGTGACTTTAACCATTAGCAATTAACAATTTAAAATCAAACGAATCTATGAAATTTCTTTTGAAAAAAAAGAAAACGGCACCGCTTTGCCCCGTTGGCAGTAAAATGTCTTCCATCGGGGTAAAACAACACATTAAACAAATCATGAGAATTTCGGCAACCATAATTTTCCTGATCGGCATTAGTACGCTCACATTAATGGCTGACGCCGGAAAAGCGCAAGAACTTGCTACAACAAAAATAAATCTTGTTGTAAAGAACGAGTCTTTGGCAAGTGTATTACGCAAAATTGAAAGGTTATCTAACCTGCATTTCGTATACCCAAGTGCAAAAATTAGCAGCCTCGAGGTAAGTAGTTTTTCTGCCAATAACCTAAGTCTTGATATTGCACTTGATAAACTACTATTACCCAAGCACCTAACTTACAAAGTAATTGGCGACAACATTTTAATTGATGCCATGAGAACTAAGGCATCAGATCAGGTAATGTCGGCCATTATTAAAGTTAGCGGCAAGGTAAATGACGAGCAAGGTCAACCCCTGCCGGGTGTAACCGTAAAGGTAAAAGGTGGGCAAGCATCCACTTCTACCGATAACCAGGGAAATTACAGCATCAAGGCAGATGAAAACGATGTGCTGGTTTTTACCTTTATTGGTTACGAACCTTTGGAACAAGCCGTAAATGCCAGGAAAACAATCAATATTGCGCTAAAGCCCACATCAAGCCAAATGAAAGAAGTGGTGGTTATCGGTTACGGCACACAAAATCGTAAAGATGTTACTACAGCCGTTTCATCACTGGGTTCGGCCGATATTAATAATTTTCCTGCTACCGGTGTAGATAAAGCCATGACGGGTAAACTGGCCGGTGTGCAGGTATTACAGCCTAACGGCGCCCCCGGTGCCGGGATATCTATACACGTACGTGGCACAGGTACCATCACCGCAGGCAGCGATCCGTTATACGTTGTGGATGGTGTACCATTATCTGATAATGACATTAGCGGCGCAGGCTTCCCCAACTCAGGCTTTAAAGTGAACCCGCTTAATGCAATTAATGTAAACGATATAGAAAGCGTTGACGTTTTAAAAGATGCATCGGCCGCTGCTATATATGGTTCAAGGGGGTCAAACGGTGTAGTGATCATTACAACCAAACGTGGCAAAAAGGATAAAATGGCTATTAATTTAAATAGCTATTATGGTATCCAGTCAACTACCAAAGAAATCCCGATGCTGAATGCCACGCAATATGCACAGTTGATTTATGATGCGCACAACAACACTTATTTCGATCAGTTGCAAGCCAAAGGTTTAACCGGTAGCGCAACAGACGATAATGCGACCCGTTTAAGCAAGTTAGGCGCGGCATCAACCAATACCAGCTTAGCTTACCTCTTGCCCCCGGAGATTTTCCCTTATCTGCAAGGCAAACCTGGTTTAACCGATACCAACTGGCAGGACGCTATTTTTCAACAGGCAGCTATGCAAAGCCATACCTTATCTGTAGCCGGTGGCTCTGATAATGTGCAGTATTATATTTCGGGTAACTACCTCGATCAGGACGGTATAGTTATTAACTCTGGTTATAAAAGATATGCCGGACGCGTTAACCTCGATGCACATTATAATCACTTAAAACTGGGTGCCAGTATCAATTATGATTATGGTATTTATAACTATCAGCAAACCGAGGGTGCATTTAATAATGGTAACCAAAACATTATAGAAGGCGCGCTGGTAGCATCTCCGTTTTTCCCGGTTACCAACCCCGATGGTACTTACAATTTCGATCAGTTTAAATGGCAGTATTCGCAATCAAACGGTATAAACCCTGTTGCGCTGGCTATGCTGAAGACCGACGTAACTTATGAAAAGAAATTGCTGAGCAACCTATATGCTGAATATGAAATTGTAAAAGATCTAAAATACAAGGTATCATTCGGAACCGATATCAGTGATTTTAACAGAAGCATTTTTAGCCCTTCTACCTTGCCAAGCCCGCTCACGCTCACCACACCATCTGTGCCGACAGCCACTTATGATGCCAACCAGATCACTAACTGGGTATTGGAGAACACGGTAAGCTACAAAAAACGATGGGGCGATCATTCCCTACAGGCACTGGCGGGCTATACCCTACAAAGAGAGCGAAGCAACAGCTCAGCCATCGGCGCAACAGGTTTCCCTAATGACCTGGTAAAAACACTGAATGGCGCAACTACGATAACCAGCTTCACTTCTGCCATTAACGAATGGTCTTTGTTATCGGGCTTAGCCAGGTTACAATATAGTTATAAAGACAGGTATCTATTGTCGGCTGCTGTGCGTGCCGATGGTTCATCGCGTTTTGGCCCTAATACCAAATATGGCTATTTCCCATCAGCTTCGGCTGGCTGGATTGTGAGCGATGAGGATTTCATGAAAAACATCACAGCCATCAGCTCTTTAAAATTAAGGGCAAGTTATGGTGTAACGGGTAACTTCCAGATCCCTAATTATGCCTACCTGTCTACCCTATCCCAATCTAATTACGTATTTGGATCAGGAAGCGGCACGCTCAATCCGGGCTTGTATCAATCAACCGCGTCAAACCCCAATTTAGGCTGGGAGAAAACATCAGCCATTAACCTGGGTACCGATATCAGTTTATTTAAAGGTATTTTAAATGCTACGGTTGATGTATATACCAATAACACCAGCCATTTATTACTAAACATACCTGTTCCGTTGGCTACAGGCTATACAACCAGTTTGGTTAATATTGGCAAGGTAAACAATAAGGGTATTGAGGTTACCTTATCCAACACCAGCACAGCAGGTAAATTCAGGTTTACCAATAGTATTAACTACTCTGCAAACCGTAACAAAGTGTTGGATCTGGGTGGCGTAAACTCCATTATCACCCAGGCCCAAAACGTAATTTATTTTATTACCGAAGTAGGCAAACCAATTGGTAACTATTATACGCTGGTTAAAACAGGTGTATTTAAAGATCAGGCCGATATTGATAATACCAAGGCCAAAGTACCAGGCGCTAAACCCGGCGATTTTAAGTTTGCCGATATTAACGGCGATGGCGTTATTGATGGTAATGATAAAACCATTACAGGTAATTATCAGCCTAAATTTACTTATGGTTATTCAGGCCAAGTTCAATACGGGATTTTCGACTTAAATGTGGCCGCCCAGGGTGTTTATGGTAATACCATTGCCAATATCGCCCAGCGTCACTACAACTCTACCGAAAGCTACGCGAATAATACTACCGACGCCTTAAACAGGTGGGTGTCGCCATCAGATCCGGGCAACGGTATTGTGGCCCGTGCCAACAGAAGTGAAACCGGTTTAAATGCGCAAATCTCAACCTATCACTTGTCTCCTGGATCTTATTTAAGAATCAGGGATTTAACATTCGGTGTTTCTTTACCACAACCAACTGCTAAAGCCATAGGCCTTGCCGGTGTTCGAATTTACTTCACAGCCGAAAATCCATTTACTATTACCAAGTACAACGGTTACAACCCGGAAGTAAGTGTAGACTCCAACCCACTGCAACAGGGCGTTGACTACGGAAGTTATCCTGTAGCAAAGAACTTTTTGCTTGGCCTAAACCTTAAATTTTAACTCTCTAAGAGATCAGCAATGAAAAAATATATATCAACCATACTCATTTGTTGCGTTAGCCTTTTATCGTGTAAAAAGAGCTTTTTAACGCTGGTTCCGCAATCTCAGGCTACAGATGTAGCTTATTATAAAACTACTGCCGATATTGGTAATGCCGTAACAGCAGCTTATGCATCGCTACAGAATATGTATTACGGAACGTTTGTAGATATGATGGAAGCCCGTGGCGACAATGTTGAAAACCTGAATCCCGGCGCAAATGCAGGTACAGAATACAACATCGACCAGTTTTTAGCTAAGGCTGATAATACGGATATCAAAGGGGCCTGGACTAACATCTACAACGGCATATCGCGCTGCAATAATACCATAGTACATTTAGATGTAGTAACCGACCCTAAACTAAAAGCGCAATATGAAGGGGAACTCAGGTTTCTGCGTGCACTTCATTATTTCAACATCGTACGTTTATGGGGAGCCGCACCGTTGGAATTAGCCCCTGTTACTGCAGACGATGCCAAAGCGCAAGGCAGAAGTTCTGTTCAGGATGTTTACAATGCTATTGAAACCGATCTTACAGCGGCTATAAACCTTTTGCCTGTTACTTATACCAACGCAACAGATTTGGGAAGGGCAACACAGGGAGCAGCCAAAGCACTTTTAGGAAAAGTTTATTTGACAGAAGCAAAATACACCTCCGCTGTTAACATATTAAAGGATCTGGTTTCGGCAAGCAATGTGTATGGTTATAAGTTGCTTCCTACCGTGGCATCCGTATTTGATGTGAACAACAAAATGAATGCAGAGATCATCTTTGCCGTTCGTTATAATAAAACCATAGCAGGCCAGGGCCATGGTTTGGCTGCTTACTTTAATCAACCGGGGTTAGACCCTAAATTGATTAGCAGTTATGGTTCAGGCGATCAACGATCCGATCTTTTAAACACCGTTACTTTGGATGCCAATGATAAGCCCGTTAAAAAATATTATGACACCTTCGACCCGAATAACAAAACACTGGGCAACGATTTCATTGTATTAAGATATGCCGATGTATTATTAATGTACGCCGAAGCATTAAACGAAACAGGCTATAATACAGATGCATTAACTTATTTAAATGCTGTACGTGCAAGGGCCGGTGCAGCCGTTTATACTACAGCCACGTTACCAGATCAAACAACATTTGGAACAGCTGTATTAAATGAACGCAGGTTAGAGTTACCATTGGAGCTACACCGTTGGTTCGATTTAATCCGTACCAATACGGCTATTGCTGCGTTAAAGAACTCTGGGTTAACACCTATTACTATTCAGGCTTACCAATACCTGTACCCTATTCCACAATCAGAAATTGATATCTCGACAAATAAATCGGGCTTTACACAAAATCCAGGTTATTAATTTCAAATACTCGGTGAAGGGCTTTAAAAAGCCCTTCACCATATTTAAACATCATTATGAAACACCTTTTTAAACAAATATTTTCAGGTACGCTATTACTTGTCGGCTTTAATGCCAATGCACAAGTTGACAAGCTTATCAAGCAGCTACACAACCCTAACGATAAAAATGTATTGGTTGCAGCCCATCGCGGCGACTGGCGCAATGCTCCCGAAAACTCATTGCAGGCTTACAAACTGGCTATTGATATGGGGGTAGATATTATTGAAGTAGACCTTAACAGAACCAGTGATGGTGTATTGATAATTATGCACGATGAAACCATTGACAGAACAACGAACGGAAAAGGTAAACCATCTGATTATACTTTGGAACAATTAAAAAAATTCCATCTCAGGAATGGTTTAGGTGTAGTTAGCAATCATAGCATTCCAACGCTTGAAGAAGTGATGTTACTCGCCAAAGGCAAAATACTGATTAACCTTGATAAAAGTTATCCTTATTATAATGAAGCTTACCGAGTGCTCAAGAAAACCGGAACGTTACAACAAGCTATCTTTAAAACAGATGCGCCCTATATAGATGTACGCGCTAAATACCCCACGATACTGGATAGCATAACGTTTATGCCTGTTGTTTACCTTGATAAGCCTACAGCCAAGCAAATTATCACTGAATATCAGAAAGAGATTAAACCCGTTGCTTTTGAATTGATCTTTGCAAAAGATACGTCAGGCATTATATCCAACAATGCTTTTATCCCTCAACATGGCTCTAAAATTTGGATTAACTCTTTGTGGGCGAGTTTAAATGCAGGCCATGATGATGATTTAGCAGTTGAGCGTGAAGACATTAAAAATAGTTGGGAATGGCTAATAAATCAACACGCCCGCATTATCCAGACCGACAGGCCCAAACAATTGCTGGAATACTTAAAAAGGTTATCGCTTCATCCCTAAGATTGTAATTGATACCGTTGCCAGCAATTTAACAATATGGTATCCCTTTTCATATTAAAATAAGATTACCTGCGTAATTGATAGAATTCATAGCAAGCAATATGAATGTTTATAGAACTCCTTTATCTCGTTCAAGTAATATTGGCGCACTTAGTAAGGTTGAGAGCAAGTTAAATCCAGGATATCAAGCGACAAAAAGACTGCCTTATCCACTATTCTTGTATAAGAACATGAAGGCTCAGGCTGTGTTTATAAGAGGTGATTTTTGTCGTTTTTTTATTATACTATTTGTATTAATCTCAAATCTCTCCCCGACTTTGAGATGTTTGACGTAATTCAAACACTCGTTGTTATTGATCAGTATAATCAGGTAGTTACAGACGTATAAGTGACTAACGTACCTTTCGCTCCAATATTTAAAAAAGCTTGCTGTGCTATTTGTTCCGCGCTGGATGTTCGTTTAAAATAGTGAAAGCATATCTGCTCAGCTCTACAAAGTGCTGCTTTATAGAACTGAGCAAATTTCAGGTTCCCCGGATTGAGGTAGTAACTCTATATGACAAATCGGTCGCATATCAATTTTAAACAACAGGGATGAACATTGTGAAAAAGCACTATGCTACGCTGTTAAATTGACGCTTAAGGTAATTTTAGAGGCAAACTATTTTTGATCCATCTGGGATGCTAAAATTTCGCTTAGCCAAGCCTCAACAGCTGTATCGAATGCAGCCGGCTGTTCGATCCAGGGACAGTGTCCGGAATCATTGAAAATTGCCATGTTGGCATGCGGCACATTCTGATAAATCCGTATAGCTTGTGAAATAGCGTCGCATACCACGTCATCATCGCCTGCCAGCACCAATACAGGTACGCTTATCCGCTTAAGATCTGGCAAAAGATTTTCGCTAAAAGTCTCTGCCTTGTTGGTATAATCCCAGGCCATGTCATTCAAGGTATAATTAGCCGGGAAAAGCTTCATCTTTGCGGGGTCGTGAAAATAAAACTCAAAAGTCTGCGACAGATCTTCCTGTAATGTTCTTTTTGTAGTGTCAAGCCCCAGCACCATGTCCGCCCGTTTCCAAGTAAAATATGGTTTGTTGACCCGTTTTAGCATTTGCTTATGTGCTTCCGCTAAATACATACTGTCGGCGACAGCCAAGGCATCAATGGCAATGATCCCATTTAAGTTGACGCTATAATGGATTCCATACCGCAGGACTTGGAAACCGCCGGCAGAGTGCCCGGCGACCCAGACTTTCGGCTGGCCAAGATAAATACGCAGTGCATCCATATCATCAGTGAAATATTTACCGGTATAGTGGCGGTAATCATCCGGGCCATTAGTTTTCCCGGAATGCCGCGTGTCATAAAACACTACTGTGAAATGCTTTTTAAGGACACTTATTGATCTGGCATAATCTACCGAAAGCCCCCAGCCCGGAGAAGGGAACAGACATACCGGTCCGGTCCCTTCTACATAGTAATGCATTTTCAAACCGTTCACCTCCGCAAAATGCTCACCCTGAGAAAGTTTACCTTGCGCTAATACTGTTTTAGTAAAGATAACAAGAATAATAAATGGAAATATTAACTTAGATTTCATAACAGATGTACTTTTAGGCAGTGTTTATCATTGATTTAACGCTTCGCGAACGACGCCCTTTCCTTGCCTACCTATTATTAATTTATTTATCTTTCTTAATCTTACTTAGTGTCGCTACTCAGGTTCGCTGCCCCCTGTTTTTTTGAAATGATGTAAGCTGCCGCTTCTTTTATCCAATCGCCGGAGGTCAGCTGTACGTCCGGAATAATACCGGTTCCCTCAAAAGATTTGCCGTTGAACGTAGCAATCTGGCAGACAGGAATATAAGCAACATATTTGTCAAATTCTATGCCGGCAACCGGGTTGGCCGCTCCGGCAGTTTTTTGCCCGAGAATCGTCGCCCTTTTTAACTGCTGAGCAACAAAGGCAAAATATTCCGCCGCAGACCCCGTATTTTTAGATGTCATGATGTAAACCGGAATATCCTGAAAATAATCCGTTATTGGCCGATGGTAAGTAATCTCAGTTTCTCCATTATGGCTGGAATCCCTGCATGTTTTTACCAACAGATGCTTATGTGCATCGCCTTTAAATAAAAAGTTATTGATAAATCCGCAACTTGACCCATTTCCTCCGGGGTTGTCTGTGATATCAAAAAGAATGGATGAACAACCTTTTAAAAAGTTCATCGCGTTCGCAATCTTTTCGAAAGCAGCCGAATCTGCAATGCAGCGCACGTATTTGATGTATCCGATATTATGCTGCAGTATTTTAACATCGACGAAGCCGCCGTTATAGTTTTCGGGTGTGCCTTCTTTCATTTCGCGCCGCCTCATAAAAGCTTGTGTGCCAACAAAGAAATGCAGGTCATGTGTCTCCCGACGAAGCAAGTTGGTTATCCTCCATGTTACAGAATCGGCGGGAAGATTATAGAATTTACCGGATTTCAGGTTTTCCAATAGTAACTGACTGAGCTGTTTCCCTTTTCCGATATCAAAATACACATCTTCAATTTTATGGCAAACCTCATTAACAAGCGACTCAGTTTCTTTTTTTGGCAGATTACTGACTTGAGTTACAGCCGTTGTTTGCGCGTTAACATCTATTACAATAACCATCATGGTTAATGACAGTACACTTTTTAAAAATTTCATGTTTTTTTATACCTTTTGCTGCGGCATTTACGCGGCATGTTAAATAATCGCGCAAGCTAACGAACAGCAACATCTGTAACTGTTAATAAAGCGTTAACGAAGCGTTAACGATTGCCCAATAGTTTCACTGAGAGTATAAACAGACAGTCACACCAATAATTTTTTATACCCTTGTGACAAACAGGTCAACGCTCAGCTTTGAAAAAATTTTATTTCCTCAGTAACTGCGAGATATGCTCTCTTCTAATGAGGGGCAGCTACAGCCTTACGTATACCGGACCAATAGCCTCCATTACTGTAAGAAATTCTACCTACAACTATCATTTGACCCCATGGGTAGCAGCCTCCTTTCAACATTCGTGTATAGACTCAATATATTGTACGCCTATAGCGTTTGTAATTAATATGTTAACGCAGGAGTCCACTAAGGATATCGTGAGTATACCTTCAAGACATTAAATCTTTAGCCAATTAAGATTTGCGAATAACAAACTTCATTTCAACTTTAGTCCTATTCTGTATTTAACCAATAATTTATACCTTATGCCAGTCAAAATTATCTATTATTATCCTTCCCTCGAACTGTTCCATAAGTCGAAGTAGTTCACAAAGTTGCGGAGAGCCATCGACGCAGAGCTTTAGTTAAATAACGCTCATACCACCGATAACTTAGTTCTGCAAAACCGGCAGCCAGCCCGATAATTAAAAAGGGAGCCAGACAGCTCAGTCCGCCCAACAGATGGTGAAAATGGTTGATCAACAACAGTCCGATTTCTTCATGTATAAGATACATACTATATGAAATAATGCCAATGCGGCGAAAAAAGAAGCTGCCCGGAACGCTTACTGGCGCGCGAAATATCATCCAAGAAAACACACCGCAAAACAATGCCAGCCCGGCACATAAAGGCCATGCGATTGTTGGGAAATAATTGAAGCTATCCTTTGTCACCCCCGCCAACACCAAAGCAAAGAAAAACCGCCAAAGCTTCGTCATTCCTATTTCATGTAAGGACCAGAATAAAGTACCCAACAGAAACCAGCCAATAAAAAAGCAAAGATTAAACAACTCGTCAGCGTAACGCCAGTTGCGCAGAAATCCATCTAGACCGGTACGTGCTGCCGCATCCGGATAGTTGTTCAGGAAGTAACCCGGCAGATACTTTAGCCAAGCCATGGTTATCCCCCCCAACAGCAAGTTTCTGAAAAATTGCCGCTTATTCAGGTAGTAGATTACCGAAGCGAAAAGGTAGAATTGTACCTCAGTCCATAGTGTCCAATAACTGCCGTTGATCCAGTGAAACTGATGGCCGCCGAGCATCCACCAAAGCTGCGGGTTAACAAACGTGAATCCCGGCAGTAGATTGCATAATTCATGTCCATAAGGAAATGTGGTCGGACGGTCTAACAAGCAAATACCACCATAGGTCAGCAAGGAACAGAACAACATTGCGGGAAACAACCGCGAAAACCGATTGAGACAAAAATTCCGAAAAGAGGGTGTACGCGCCAGCGTATAGCTGATGACGAATCCCGAGATCATAAAAAAAAATTGTACGCCGAGGTAGCCGTACCTGGAAATATGCAGGAAAAAATCCTTATGAGGATACCCGCGCGGTTAACGGGTTGGTGAGGTGAAGCAGCATGACAGCAATCACCGCCATCGCTCTGAAACTGTCCAACCAATCGATGCGGCCATCTTTCATAATTAATCAAGCATGCGAAGATTCTGCATTTATTAAGAATATTCTTTTAAGAAACGTAATCAGTTCCTTACCAAACAGGTTTTTACCTACGATAACACCTTTAGGATCGATGATAAAATTAGATGGGATTTCTTCGATCTGGTACCGCTTTTCGGCTGGCCCATCGAAACGTTGCTGGTCGGAAACCTGTGTCCATGTCAGCCGATCTGTAATAACAGCCTTTTGCCAAGCGTCGTGATCCGTATCCAACGATACTCCTAACAACTGCAAACCGTGCTCGTGGTAGCGCCGGTAAAGTTTCACGATATTGGGGTTTTCCTGACGACAGGGGGGACACCACGACGCCCAGAAATCTACCAAAACATATTTCCCTCTGAAATCGGAAAGCTTCACTATTTTTCCATCGAGGCTTGCGGCGGTAAACAAAGGTGCCGGCTGGCCGACGGAGGCAGGCTTGGCATTTTCCATTGCGGCGATAAACCCACGGACTGCTGAATTTTCTTTAAAGCGATCCCGGATCGCTTCCGCGTAGGCGATCAATTGCGGCTCGTATTTTCTTCTATCAAGTGAGTTAACCGCGTAAAAACCGGATAAGGAGTTTTCATGACTAAGAGCAAAATGCAAAGTCTTTTCAGCAAACTCGCCTGATAACCTTTGGTAAACCAATGAAAAGACATTTAACAATGAATCCTTATTCTTATCCACCTGTTGCAATTCAGCTCGGTAGCGATTCACCAGCTCCTGGTTTTTTCGTGTATATTGACGATTGAGGTTGTCCCAATCTCTTAACTGCATGGTGGCTTGTGAGCCGGTGATGTCAACAACATGTGTTGTATCCTGAAAATCCGTCTGGATTTTGATTATGTCACCATTTTCAACGATCAGATCAAAGATCCTATCTCCTATTCTTAATTTGTAAAGGTTGGGGCATGCTGTCATTCCCCGGAATTGAAATTCTCCATTCACGCTAAGATTTGTAGAATCGCTGGGCTGCATTCCCGCACTGTCAGCAGCCAGCAGGTAAACTTTTCTGGCCTTACCTGCGTTTAAGATCTTGCCATTAATTGTAAAGGAATCGCTGTTCCTGCACGAGAATCCTAACATGACGACTGAAACGGACAGCGCAAGTTTTAGAACCTGTTTCATCAGAAAATCTTTAAAAGTCTGCACGTCTATGACAAAGTCTTCACTAGTTCAACTTGTTTGATCACCCCATCCGCGCGCTGGTCATTAGTCAGATCAGAGTCATAGCCTACCAGTTTATATCTAATAATACCATTGCGATCCAGGATAAATTCAGTAGGGATGCCCCACATGCCAAAAATTTTATAATACTTATCCTGCTTGCCTTCTTTACCCGCTTCGTCGAACAGCACCTGGAAGTCATATTTGTTTTTGGCCATATCTTCTTTGGCTAGGCGAACATAGTCCGTCGATCTTTCCCTGGTATCAATGAACAGGAAGACCACGTCTTTATCTGACTTGTAATGATCGACTGCTTTTTTCATAGCCGGAAAATTTTCGTGACAAGGCACACACCAGGTAGCCCAAAAATCAAGTATGACCACTTTCCCTTTAAAGGTCGCTAAGGATACGTTTTTGCCGTTGATGTCTTTCAAGGTGAAGTCAGGCGCTGCCTGACCTAACGAGATCGTATCGGTCGGCATGGCGATTGTTGCTTGGCCTGAACTTTTAAGCGGAATGCTAAACGCTAATACAAGCGCGGTAAAGAGAAAATATTTCATATCGTGTTTTGATTGTTTTTCAGATCTGGCAAAATGGAATGGTTGCCCCATAAAATTACGATGGGATCGTAGCTGGCAAGCGTCCGATAACACATAGATAGATGCTTGCCAGTTGCTACCTTCATTTTACAATTCAATTAACTAATTAACTAACGGCAAACACAAACTATTAACTGACCGTTATTTTCAGGGCAAAACTACCGCCTGATTGCCAGACATTCAGTTAATAAAGCGTTAATGAAATGTTAATGATGGTTAGAATTTATTCGGGAATAGGAACCGGTAGCCGATACCACGGACACTTTCGATGGTAATGCCGGGATCCGCAGCTAAGTACTTTCGCAGGCGGGTAACAAAAACGTCCATGCTCCGGCCTTTAAAAAAATCGTTCTCTTTCCACAATTCCTGAAGGATCTGTTCCCGTTTGACCAGTTGACCGTCGCGTTGGTACAAATAAAGGAGCAGGTCGGATTCGCGTTGCGTCATTAGCTGCACCTGTTCGCCATTTTTCAGTTGCAATCCCTCCGGTTCAAATGAAAAACGGCCGATCTGCAATTGCTCAACTGGCTTAGAACTCAAGGCTGCCCGGTTCGTACGTTTCAGGATATTATTGATCCGCAGGATCAGTTCGTCCGCATCAAAAGGTTTAGTAATATAATCGTCCGCGCCCAGTTTCAGCCCGGCCAATACGTCTTCCCGGCTTTTCCTGGCAGTCACGAACAAAAACGGCAAGTTGGGATGAGCCTGCTTTAACGCTTCCGCCGCGGTCAAGCCATCTTCTTCCGGCATCATCACGTCCAGTACAACTATGTCAAATGCTTCAACAGCCAATCTTTCCCTGGCTTCCCTGCCGTTAAACACGCGTGTCGCGTCAAACCCGTTCAGTGCCAGGTATTGACGAAGCAGCTGGCCCAGGTCGTTATCATCCTCTGCAAGTAAGATCTTTATTTTCATGTGACAGGAAGATGAATGGTGAATGTGGCTCCTTTACCTTCGGCGCTTTCCACGCTTATAGATCCGTTCAAACGGGCGATCAGTTCGGTGCATAAAAATAACCCAAGTCCTAATCCTTTTACAGTATGTAGGTTTTGTTGCGGCACCCGGTAGAACTTTTCAAAAATATGCCGGTGGTAGGCTTTGGCAATGCCCGGCCCTTCATTTTGGATAGCGATCGTATAATGTTTTGCCGTAAGGCCGGTAGTGACCCGGATAGTCGTGCCGTCAGGACTATATTTGATTGCATTCTCTAAAATATTCCTCAATATACGCTCCAGCGCCTGCTTTCCGGTTTGGATCGTTACCGGCGTTCCCAACAGACCGATCTCAAATGCCCGGCCCGTTTTCTGATAATCGTCCAGATAGCTTTGTAGAAAATCCGGCATGATAATGGGTTCAAACGGGATATCATTCTTTTCCAGCATGGCGCTTTCCAATACCGACGCTACGCTGCTATGGAGCCGCTGCTGCTGACGGCCGAGAGCGGCTATGGTTTCGTCGAGTAAACGTTCGTCCGAGCGGACAGTCCCGGTTTTCAGTGTTTTAACGATAAGCGCAATAGTGCTGATCGGCGTTTGCAGTTCATGCGTGATGTTATTGGCAAAATCCGACCGGATATCGGCTATCTTCTTTTGCTGATAGATCGCTTTGAAATTCAGGAAAAGGGTGACGATCATCGCAACAAATAACGTCAGGGAAAGTAGAAAAACCAACAGCATCCGCATGAAAACCGCTTGGTCAGACCGGTAACCGATATGCCGGGAGGTCATGAAATTCACTTTATAATTACCGGCAGCACCGCTTTCTGAACTATCCTGGGAAATGATCGCTTCTTTGGGATCGTCAAAGTCTTGCCAGGTTTCGGTTCCAGTTTTTGATAACGATCCCAGTAGCGCTAAGGGTGCCGATTTACTGTAAAGCAGGCTATCGAGTTGCCCGCTCTTTCCAATAACGACCCTGTCGTAAGTCTCCAGGTACAGTATATCACTTAGCTGGGGATTACGGATGGCGAAATGCGTCCATGCACTGTCTGCTGAAAGTTTTTCCTTCCCGATGATCTGTTTAAATTTTTTAAGAAAAATAGCCTGGTCGATCTGACCGGCAGCATAATTTGCGGAGAGTGTCAATACACCCGACAATGCCTTTTCATGAACTTTTTTGATCGCGGGATCTTTTTGAAAAGTATCAATCTTGGAGGCTACTTCTTTAAAGTAATTTTCTCTTGTCAAATGATAGGTGTTACTGACCAGATAAAACTGGATGGCACCCAGCAACATTACCACGATAACGGATAAAGCTCTTAACCGAGCTATTTTACGCGAATGATTCACAGGAAGCCGCCTTGAACAGATCGTTCCTTAATTACTTCCTGATACCGGGAAGTATAGCTTCTTAATTCCTGTTCAGCGTTTGTTATGTATTCCATAAATCACATTCAGGCGCCAGTTTTTAAAGAATATGAGATACCCCACTGACCCTTATATGGAGGCAATATAATTAAAAGAATTAATCTGCCATTTCATTACCAAAATATTGATCCATCTCTAGTGCCGCATATCGCATCGCATTTACCGCAATAGATAAAGGCTGTAAATGTTCTTCATCCAAAAATTCTATTCCCCGTTCCTGTCCAAGTGCCCAACCGATAAACGGTGTTTGTGACATCGTTAATGTATCAATACTGGCATTAAGTTCAATAGTTGGTACAACTATGTTAGCCGTTAAATTGTGCTCCTTAATATGCATTGCCTTTGCTGAAATATGATTTGCACTTAAACCAAGTTTTTCAAATAATTCCCTAACCCTCATGCTACGTCAAATTAATTCTGATGATGTCATCGCTTATATTTTTCAGCCTTTGCATATGTATCCTTTAAGATTTGTTTGATGGCGTTCTTAATCCGTTCCAGGCCTTCCGGCGAATTAACATCTATCTGGCAAAAAAGACTATCATTAGATTTTGCATGCAATACCATGTAATAAATGCCGCCAACCAGTAGTCCGGCCACTGCTCTCAGGTCAACGTCGGTATTCGCAAAATAGGGATCGGCCGAGTTAAAGAAAGTTTCTCCCAATTTTTCCCTTTCTTCAGCAATTTCAAACATAATTTCACTGCGCTCACTCAGCTGCCAAAGTACAATCTTCTGCATTTCCTCCTCCTTGTGGAAATAACTTAGCTGGTTAATCAAAAGCGCTTCGAGAATTTCCCTCGTGTCTTTATTTTTCTTTTCTTCCATTAATTCCCTAGCGTTTCCGGCTGCTGCTACCCAATAATCTTTCCCACGCACATAAGTTTCAACCAGGTTATCAAGGCTGCCGAAATACATGTTAATTAGCATCCTGTTTAATCCGGCAGCTTTCCCAACATTGACAGAACTAAGCCCGGTATATCCTTTAGTCTTTATAATTGTACCAACGGCATCTAACAGCTTTTGCATAGATCGCTCTTTACTGTTTTTTTCACCATTATAAGTTGCTTTAGCCATAATCCAGTATTATCTACTGGAAATATGCAATTTTTGATTTATATATTCAAATGCGTTTAATGCCTTGTCAAGGTGTTCACGTGTATGTGTTGCCATCAGACTCGTCCTAATCCTGGCATTTTTTCTCGCAACTCCCGGATATACAATTGTATTTGCATAAATTCCGGCATCGAGCAATAACCTACCTGCGTCGCCTGTTTTATGAGGGTCGCCAATTTTAACAGGTATTATTGCTGACTCTGTATTACCAATATTTAATCCCAGATCAATTAAGCCTTTCTTAAAATAGCCAACGTTATCAGCCAGCATCTTACGCCACTGGGGTTCTTCATCAATCAGTTCTATTGCCTTAATTAACCCTGCTGCTGCCGGTGTCGAGGTGGACGAGAAAACCTGCTGCCTGGATTGAAACTTTAAAAAATTTATGATTTCCGGACTGGCAACAATGAATCCGCCAATATGGCCAAATGTTTTGCTTAGCGTACCCGATATAATATCTATCTTGTCCATTAAATTAAACTTTTCTATTGCGCCACGTCCATGTTCTCCGATTACCCCGATGCCATGGGCGTCATCAACCATCAGAAACCCGCCGTACTCTTTGGTAAGATCATATATTTCTTTCATTTTTGCCAAATCTCCGTCCTGAGAATTTACGCCGTCGATGATGACTAACTTGGTGCGGAATTTCTCCTGAGCATCCCTTAAAATTCTTTCCAGCGAGTCCAGGTCATTATGTAAAAACAATTTAAAATTAGTTTCTTTTACTCCCTCATATACACTTGCATGTACTGCCATATCTAGTATGGCAACATCCTCTTTTTTAAGGAGCGCAAGCAACGTTGCACTATTTGAAGTGTAACCAGTTGTAAATACTAGTGCCGAGTCAGGCGTTCGACCAAAAAATGCTGCTATTTTGGTTTGAAGCATTTCATGATATTCGTGGTGGCCACCGATAAGGGGCGAAGCTCCGGCACCTGTGCCATATTTTTGGATGCCTTTAATGGCTGCTAATTTGACGGCAGGGTGTTGTGTAAAATTTAAATAGTCATTTGATACCAGGCTGACACATTTTTTAGGAGTCTTATTAAAAGGAGATGTCACCCACATTTCAGGGCCGCAACCGTTTTGGCCGGTCATAAAGCGGAAATTCATTTGCCCGCTTTCCTCCATATAGCTGGTGAATTGCTGAAACACCAGGGCCCGCTGGAATATATTCAGTTCAGGAATGTTTTCAAAGTCCTTAAAGCTTGCTTTTTCAAAGTTGATGTTACTTTTCATACGTTTGCTATTTAGATAAGGGTAATTTATATCATTAAATTACAATTTTAGCAGACGTGATAAAATTAAAAAATTATAACTCAGAAGGTATTTACAATTTCATGACAGAGGGATTGAGGTAGATCAATTTAAAAATGCATGCACTTAAATGCGATATCGTAGAGATATTGCCATGCCAATTGCTTTAAATAATTCTTTGTTTTCTGTATCTGCTTCTTCTTTTGAACTCCAACCGTTCGTATCTCTTATCAATGTAGTGGTTACATCATTAATCAATACTTGAATTTCCTGATCTGTTTTACTTAACGGCTTTGGATTTAGAATTTGGAAGATATAATCTTTTTGATTGAAAGTGATTCTTAACAGCTGCCCCATAACAGCCCTAAGATAATTATATCATTGCTACTGTCAAATAAATCTTATTTTTCGGTATTAGAATTTTTATAATGCCAGGGATGACGGTTGAGTTGTTCATTGTTTTCACTAGTACTCAACTTATTATACAGTTGCTCATGCAAACGCCTTTCGACGAGATTTACCGTGGTTTCAATGGGACCGCCTAACTCTCTCCCTTCTAAAGCATAGAACCAAGTGCTTAACTCTTTATTTTCTGAGTCATTGAGAGTTTGCATTCGCCATTTCTGAACAAGGTCCAAGACACGCCGGCCCTGATCAGTGTTATCATGCTGATTCATAAAGTAAATAATGATTATTTGCGATAAAAGAAATCCCCTAACAATCGCTGCACGGGGATTTCACCTAAACCTTATCACAATTGGCAGCATTTGCAACCAACATAGGCCATAAAAATGCCTTTTATATTTCTATCTAACAAGTTGACAAATATTACAATCATTGACATTTATTACAATCCTATTTAACCATAATACTCAGATGTACAGATAGTACTGTTCTATGAAACTATTTCCGGGTTATACTCGCCTCAACCGAATTAGGCCCAACTTTGTCAATGCCAGCTACGATGAAATAAAATCAAGTTTCCCCATTTCGGAATTTGCGAATTGTTTATACCAGTTAAAAGAAACAGGAAATTATTCACTGGGTTTTAGGTGTAGGTATCGATTTGCAACTATCATAGAAAATAGGCGCAATCGATCTTTTGTTTAATGTTTTGGTTAAACTTATTTATACCTTCAGGTCAATAAAAGCCGTCTATAGAGATTTGGTAAGTGGGTTCGTCTACCGCATACGAATATCAGACATCCCAGGCAGTGTGAATATTAACAGAATTATAATCAGGATCCGGCTTAATCTGGGTGTGTTCATCATTCAATTTGTTTACTCTTTTTACTTCTACGATAGCCATCGGATAGATAGCTGCTATGCCTATATCAACAAATTACGACCGAAATTTGAACTCACCAACGGCACCCTTGCTCAGCAGGAGTTTTAGTGTAGCCCTGTATCCGAAAGATGTGTCCATTTGCGCAGAAACCGGCTGTCAGTGTTCAATGCCTGGTCGGTTATTTGCTGCCACTTGACGCAAACGCGACGGACATGGCGGGTTTGTAGTTACACACTGCGAAGCGTAGGCTTATTTTGATGAACAGGACCAGCCCGATGGAATATATTGTATTGGTTACTATGTCATTGATACGCGAAGCCGGCTGGATTCTGCGGAACATCAATAGCATGAAATCGGTTTTTATTAGTCTGATTTGGTGCGTAAGCCTTTAGCTAAGTTATCGGATCAAGTAATTTGATCCGTCAGGAATCTGAGAAAAGGGTCTGACAAATTTATGCAATATACTGAAGGCCAGTACAACCGTGCTGGAACAGGTCACCAAGGGTATTTCTAATAAAACCGACGAATAGCTAAACTATGGCATCAATTACTTGTTATCTTATAAATCAACTAATTATGAAAAATATAAATTTACTATTTGCAGCCTGCGTAACAGCAGTGACTTTCCAGGCCTGTTCCGGAAACAAAACCGTTTCGACAACAGACAGCACCACTGTGAAAACAGACAGTACTACAACGGTTAAGGCAGACTCATCCGTGGCGGCGTTGCCTGATACGACTTTTGCAAGCAAAGCCGCAGTTGGCGGTATGGCTGAAGTCGCACTAGGCAAAATGGCAGCGGCGAAAAGTGCAAGCAAGGAGGTTAAAGATTTCGGCACTATGATGGTCATGGACCACGGTAAAGCTAATGAAGAACTCAAAGCCATTGCCCAAAAAGAAAAACTTATGCTGCCGGCCGGGCTGGATGCCGAGCACCAGACTAAGAGTGACAGTCTGAGTAAACTGAGCGGTAAAGCTTTTGATAAAGCTTACGTTGCGGCGATGGTCGAAGGGCATAAAAAAACTTTAGCCCTGATGCAGAATGAAGCATCCGGCGGAAAAGATGCCGATTTAAAAGCCTTTGCCAGTAAAACAGCGCCGATAGTTCAACACCATTTAGATGAAATCATCAAGATTCAGGCCGGCTTAAAATAATGGTGTGTTTGTCTATAGTTTTAGTGGGCCGCTCTCCGAGCGGCCTTTTTGTTACTCCATAATTTCTTACATGACAGTATTTAACTGTAAAAAATGAAATCGGGTCAGACAACGTAACGATATTTCGGAAATGGTTTATTCATAAGCTCATGTCAAAGAAACTACATTTAAAAGACCAAGTTGAAAACAGCAGACACGTCAGTTATCTCGAAGTCGGTTAGGGACAAAAGTTTGGGTAACATCAGATATGAATTGATTAGCCGTAACGCATTAAGACTGGCAGCTATAACAGCTTTGCGAAATCGCTTTTTCCCAACTTTCGATGTTTATGGCTAAGGTTATAACTTCGATAGGATATATCTGAAAGCGTATTGCTAGAACACCAACCATAGCCCTGTTAAACTCATTGAAATGGAATTATGTTCTTCTACTATAGTAACATTATAACATAAACTCCTACCAATAAGTACTTACTACCGATGACCAGATTGAACATATTAAAGGAGACGTAGTAAGGACCGACATCTGGAATATACTCTTTGACTACTAATTGTTAAGTTCACCTGTTAACGCTAACAATGGTTTCAAAAAAAATAGGTTATAGAAAGTTAACTAAAATATTTGGAGAAGGAGAACAATTGAATACACTGCGAAAGCCCGGCTTGAATTCAGTTATTTTTATCAAAGCATTGGTTCTGATCAGAATGTCAGTTCTAAAGTCTTCTGCGTCGGGCCTACTGCTGCCAACATTATCACTATATCGCTTGATACTATATTAAGCCATCCATCACAGCGGCTTCTGATTTTAAAAATCCTGATTCTTGGAACGCGAATTGCGTTAGACTTTATATAGTAATTAAATCTACCATTAAGGCTAAAAAAACAAACAACAAAACGGCGGCAGCAGCTGCAAGTCGTTCAGCGGAAGCAGAGAGCGCTTTAAAGGAATTATTTATTGACGAGATCAAAGACATCTATTGGGCCGAAAAACATTTGGCATTAGCTTTGCCGAAACTTATCAAAGGAGCGACATCCGAAGATTTGAAACAAACTATTACAACCCACCTGGAGGAAACTAAAAATCAAATTCTTCGTCTTGAAAGCGTGTTTGACTCGATCGGGGAAAAACCTGCTGCAAAAAAATGCCTGGCCATGGAAGGCCTATTAAAGGAGGCTACCGAGCTATTGGAAGATACGGATAAAGGTACTGAAGTACGCGATGTAGCGATCATATCAGCTGCTCAAAAAGTGGAACATTATGAAATCGCGTCTTACGGTATATTACGCACGCTCGCCGGAACATTAGGTTACAGCGAAGCGCAAAGTTTGCTTGACGAAACATTGGCGGAAGAAAAAAATGCCGACTCACTACTCACGCGAGTTGCGGAGAACTATGTTAATGAGGCTGCTGCTGCAGAAGTTAAATAAACACCATATTAAAACAAGTAAGGGACTGTAATTACAGTTCCTTACTTGTTTTAATATTGAATGGCGAATATTCTAATATGAGGTAAAGCAATTGACAATCGAACTTTTTAAGGCAGGCAAACCGATTTAAACGGTCATAAACACATGCTGTTATATTTGACCATATTGCTATATTAATAGAGTAATATGGTCATCAGTAAACTTGTGGCATCTATATGCCAAAGGGATCACTGATTGCATCATTTTACGGTCTTTAACCGTGTGGCATTGGCTGTAGGGTTTCTGCCCGCCGGATTTGTTAAAATAGCTGGGGAGCGCTTTGCCAGCTGCTAGTTCAACACTCATCCAATGGGTCACAACCTTGAAGTTTTAAGGCTTACCGTTTGTTATTGTCCTTAATTGGCGTGATACAATCACTGTCTCCCTGATGTTGCTTATCCCACGAACTGCACGCTTGGCGCACTGCTTTATTTCACTATCATTGTAAATATCTTTATTCTTTCAATTGCAACCCGTTTTGACGGCTCGTTATGATCATCCCCGTTAATGGTACTGTCACTCTTTAACTTGTTGTGCTGCGATTACGATAAATTGAGATATTCCGTCCCTTTAAGCCATCTACCCTGCAAAGTTTCAGTTCTGTACAGCCGGTGAAAAGTGACAAATTTCCGTGGATGCAGTCACTTTTTTGCTGATGGCGCAGCCCTAACAAATATCTACTACATTATGTCGCGTAATACCTGGAACGGTTTTGAGAAACAATATTCTGGTAAAACTAACCCCCATGCCTGCGAGGTATTTTGTGATTGCATACATAACCCTTGGAAATTTATTATAAAAGCAGAAAATTGAAATGAATGATTGTTAACAGACTCTCATAAACTCAGGGCTGTTCGTGTCACTTTGTGATAGCGTGTAGTGATAATCCTGCTCATTTTATTCGATAATTCGTCCGTTAATGATCTGTAAAAGTCACTTTCGATTTTTTATACACGCAGATTCCGTGATCCTAACTCTCCCAGGCATCGATAACAATCAAGCGGCAGAAGTTAAACGAACTTATGAAGAATGTTGTACTTGTTATCATATTATTATTGTCGGTTAATATGCAGTTAAGCTTTAATTAATCTTCCCTCCTACTTTTGCAATTGTTGTTCGTCACTCGATTCGGCGCAGAAGTAGTCAAATTCTCAGCTGTCGTAAACGTGAATAGCGAATCGACAACTTGGAACATTATTAAAATAATATACATCATGAAACTAAATCGACCCGCTTATGACGAACAAAGTTTATAACCACTTGGCGCTCGTAATTTTAATTTTTCCATTACTGGCGGGCAATCACTTTAGATCAAAAATAAAAAGTAAAATCAAGGGTGATACAATCTCTCAGGTAAATCCGCTTCATCCCGACTATCAAAAATACCCGCTCAGGGAATGGGAAAGTGAATTTAGTGATTTCGCTTTTTTTACCTTTCAAAAACAACATCATATGCTGCCTTACCGCCTTCATAAACCAGCTTTGACGCAGCCCGGAAAAAAATACCCGCTAGTGCTATTTTTTCATGGCGCCGGGGAGCGCGGTAATGATAACCGAAAGCAACTTTTGCGCTTTACAACATTGCCATTCTGGCAAAAGCACGAATGTTATATACTAGCTCCACAATGCCCGGCAAAGCCTGAAAACGGCCCCGATGGCGAATCAGTATGGGTGCAAACAAATTTTGGTGCGACATCGCATAGAATGCGTGAGGTCCCTTCATGGCCGCTTCATTTGGCCATGGAACTATTAAATAAAGTCATATCGGAGAACAGCAATATCGACCCGCGGCGTATTTATGTAACCGGCTTATCGATGGGTGGCTACGCGACGTGGGAAATTCTACAGCGCGAAAATAATAAATTTGCAGCGGCAATGCCGGTCTGCGGGGGAGCCGATATCAGGTTTGCAAAGAAACTAAGCCGAATACCAATTTGGGTATTTCATGGCGACTCAGATAAAATTGTGCCGGTAAGCCGCTCCAGGGATATGGTAAAGGCGATCACAGAACATGGCGGTAAACCTGTTTATACAGAATTCCCTGGTGTCAGGCATGATGCTTGGACAGTAACTTATAATGATCAGAAAGTTTGGGACTGGCTGTTCGATCAACGCAAATAATTAACAATCCATATCTCCAATTAGATGAATATCAAGATTTCATTCTTTATAGGTTTATTTTTCGCCGTGGTCGGCTTGCATGTCCGCGCTTCGGCACATCTCCCCGCAATTTTCGGCGATAACATGATACTGCAGCGTAATATGAATATTCCCGTCTGGGGACGTGCGTTGCCTGGTGAACATGTTATTATCAATTTTCGGCAACACAGCTACCAAGCGGACGCTGATACTAATGGCAAATGGACGCTTAAGCTCGGATCCTACCAAGCCGGCGGCCCCTATGAAATGCATATCAGAGACCAAACAGGTGAAACCGTATTCAAAAATATCTGGATCGGGGACGTATGGGTGGCATCAGGGCAATCTAACATGGAGTTTGGCATACAGACCGAACAAAATGGTCAAGAAACAATTGCACGGGCAACCGACTCCCTCATTCATTTTTTCTATGTGCCAATGGCCTATTCGCTTATTCCCCAAGATGACATTTTGAACCCTGGCAGCGAATCGCTTAATGGTAAATGGGTAGTTTGTTCGCCAAAACTACTTGCGAGTTCCGGATGGGCCTGGCACGGATTTTCAGCTGCAGGATACTATTTTGCGCAGCAGATCAGGATTAAACTACATTGTCCGGTTGGTATGATCGGGGTTTACAAGGGCGGCACACCCGCTCAGGCATGGATCAGCGAGAACGGCCTTAGCCGCAAGCCTTCGTTTAACCGATATGTAGAGGCGCACCAAAAGCTTATTGATAACCTCGACCAGGCTAAAAAAACTTATCCGAATCAAGTAGCAGCATATCAATTAGCGGTGAAACAGTGGAATACCGATTTCGGCGATAACTTTAATCAACAAATAAAACAATGGGACTCCATTGCGGCACAGGCTAAGATCTTGGGGAAGCCCGCACCAGCCATGCCGGTACCTATACACCCCCGGCCAATAGCACCGACGCCCCCCGAAGGTGGCTTCGGCGCCCCCGCTAATTTATATAATGCCATGGTAGCTCCCGTAGTGCCCTATGGCATCAAAGGGGTTATTTGGTATCAGGGCGAGGGTAATGGCGACCGGCTTAGTGACGCGCTGGAGTATAAAGATCTTTTCCCAAGACTTATTGAAGACTGGCGCGACAAATGGCAGCAAAACAAATTACCTTTCCTGTATGTACAACTTGCTAATTACAGGGCACCGGCTAAAACTCCCGCAGAAGGCAACTGGCCCTGGGTACGGGAAGCACAGCTGAAAACATTGGCTTTGCCGCTGACGGGCATGGCTGTAACCACTGACATCGGCAACGCTGACAATATTCACCCGCTTAATAAAAAAGATGTTGGATTACGCTTAGCCTTAACCGCCCGCCAAGTCGCCTATGGTGAACACATTGTAGCCTCAGGGCCTATTTATGAGAGCATGAAAGCAGAAGGCCATACCCTAAGGTTAATTTTCAAGTCTACCGGCGGCGGGTTAATAGCCGATTCCGTCAGGCATCCCGGACAAAAAGTATTAACCGGTTTTGGAATTGCTGGTAATAATGGCAAATTTATTTGGGCCAGGGCAATAATAGATGGAAATTCTATCGTCGTATCGGCCGATGAAGTCCCCAATCCAGTAGCGGTCAGATATAATTGGGCGGACAATCCGACCGGTAATCTTTATAACAAAGAAGGCCTGCCGGCCTCGCCATTCAGAACGGACAACTGGGATGAGCAGTCCGCTCATATGAAAAGTCCATAATCTGTTCCCCGACTTATGGCATAACAGGATCTGTAGTAACCAGCGGAAATATGCAACTACTACCCTATCACTTAGCAGCCTTAGGTCCGGTCTTTACCCAAATGCCTCCGCAAAAAAGCTCTGCTGATTCCTGACATATAATTCATAATAATCGTGTTAGCAGAGTACACATTTACTACTTTTACCGCAATTACTTTATAACCTTGTGCCCGGATATTTGTCTGGTCGATGGCAATCAACTCCCTAGTTATTATTTAGTTATGCAAACTCTTTAGGAAAAGACATCGGCTATCCTGTATCCCTTTATGTTACAACAACTGTTTTAGCAAATAAACAACTTTCTTCTAACTCATTAATGAGGTAGGTTCGGTTATCAGCATATACACCTGATCGTGTACCCCAAAGTAATACAATGACCGCGGATCCGTGTGATCAAAATCCAACCTGTTTAATATCGGCATAACATTTTGTCCATAATCCTCTCCAATGACAAGTTTGATTTCTCCCATAAAAGCAACTGTTCCGCATTAGTACGAGCTACCCCGACGTTCCCTATTACGCGACAAATTTCTAAACAAATTTAGCGGTAATTCGATCCCAGCGATATCCAAAAACAGTATATCATCCCTTCAGGCCTGTTATCGGATCAAGTTCAGTGTAAAGTGTCTGAACGCAACTGCCCATAAGTTTTCGCTAATAAGCTGGCTCCTTGAAGCAGCTTTATTTCAGGCGCAGAATATAAAGGCCTTTTATTTGCAGATTGGCTCGCTCAACCAATCCGAATAGGCAGCCGTCCGGATTGCAGAAGACATTACATTGCCTAAGTATCCGGACTAAATAAAGATTTGCAAACATTTACAGCAGAACCCTAATTCCTGGCTAAGTCAGCAAGAATAACAGAGCCATAAAATGATGTCAAACTATCTTTATAGCAAATGCTGTGTAACAGTATTATCCGGATATCCCATAAATACTGTAGGATTTGAGCGGATTACTTCTAAATCAATATATATAATATTCTGATCGAATCTTCGCTTATCCCATTAAAGCACTTTAGTTATCCGCATATCAAATAGGTCATTACTTGTTTGGACGGTTAATATATTTACGCTTCTCCATAGTAAGTGTTAATTGACAGCTTATTCGTTTAGTTATTTCCAGCGACGTGACCTCCATTGCAATACAAATTTATCCATGTAACTTTGACGAGTGGGCAAGATGCCCGCGCTATTAATGTTTCGGGAGAAGCCTCTAAGCAATCACTGCAAGGAGGCTTCGTTTTAAACCGTTTTTTTTTGACAACTTTAACGCCCCTTCCGTCTTCGTGGTGCCGGATAACTAGCCAGCCGTTGAGTGCCATACCGGTTCATAGGTCGTTCAAGTAACATCCGTCGCAAAAGGCTGTAAATGAACAAAATATAGTAAATAACTATTATTTCAATTATTTAGCTTTTGCTTTACCCCCGGCAATTGGTAGACTAGTAAATATTTATTAGAAATTAAAATAATTTTTAACTACCTCCAAACAGGCCGATTTTTAATAATTGAAGCAACGACTTTAAAAGTAAACAACTCGAAACTACCGAAAGCAAACTTGCGTAGTTAAGATCTGTAAATAATTTTTTTCAATATATGTACAGTGATAAGGCCGCAGGCGAATATATACGTGGTGTCAGAGAGGCAAAGGGATATAAACAGGACTACGTCGCCCATAAGCTTAACTTATCTCAGAATGCCTACAGCAAAACTGAGTTGGGCAAATCAAATTTAACAGTGGGAAAGTTGTTTGCTTTATCTGACATACTTGAATTCGATGTGTCGGATATGATTAAATTTCTTCAAGCCAAAAAGCTATAGCAAAAGTTCAAATGGAACGCTGTAAAATATAATTAGGCTTATATTATTCTACCTTACGCTGGTCATGCAATGGCTGTGCAGTTATGTTATTAAATCCGAAGTAAGTTCTTTATCTGATACAGCTATATCCAAATTATGCATAAGTAGTCATTTGCCCCCCGGACCAGTTTGTCAGCTTAACAAGCGGGAAGCTTCAGAAAATTTTCATTAGCACCATCTTAGTACTTTATTGGATCGTTACCCGATACATTTTTAGGCAGTTCTATAAAAAGGTGCTTGCAACAAAAAAGCATATTGGGTCATTATATTTATGAATTAATTTCAGAGCAGGTATTATTAAAACAGATGCGAACCTTAACAGACCACGGTAAGCCCTATCGGCTAGAGATGTTCTTCCAAAATGGGCAATCGGCGAAAAATAGAACGTTAAGTTAGTTTACGTCTGGAATTATAAGTTCGTTAATGCATTCTTATATTTTAATAAAAGTTTTGGTTAGTTTAATTGGGCGCTGCCTGAATCTGGAGGTCTGCAAGCATGGTTTCCATATTTACCTTAAAGATTTGTTCCTGAAACTTTTCCAGCAGGCAAGGCTCATCTGATAAGTAGACTTCAACCATTTTCACAAGTTCGTTTACGAGTTCCTGTTTACAAACAGAGAGTTCCCATAAATGTATTTGATCATCGGTATTAGTATTTAATGGTATGATATTAAGTTCATCCAAACCCGCTATAACTGCCCGTATAGTTTGGATGGTGTGCCAGGTAAGTTTTTTATCCATGCAAATAATTATAGATTTAAATGGAACATCTTAAAATCCACGAATGTTTGAGATCACTTTAAACAGGAACGCTCAGCGTAAAGATGCTGCCTTTATTAACCGTACTTTCCAGTAAAATCTGTCCACCTAACAATTTGGCCAATTCCCGGCTGATAGACAAACCTAACCCGGTTCCGCCATAATGACGATTGGTAGCGCCGTCGGCCTGTTTAAATGCCTCAAATATAAGCCCGTGCTTATCGCTTGGTATGCCAATACCAGTGTCAGTAACGACAAATTCAATTGCACTTTCGTTAGCAGCATCACGCACAATTAAACTTACGGTACCCTGATTGGTAAATTTAATAGCATTACTGATCAGGTTCTTTAGGATTTGCTCAAGGCGAACCTGATCAGTTTCTAAATCTGTACGATTTTTAACATGGGTTTCCACTTTAAACTCCAATTTTTTCTCCCGGGATATGGGAAGGAACAGTGCTCCCATGTGATCCAGGATATCTTCAATACGTACCTGTTCATATTCCAGCTCCATCTTACCCGCTTCAATCTTAGAAAGGTCTAATAAATCATCAATTAGAACTAACAAGCCATTTCCAGCCTGATTAATGATCCCTGCCGACTCCAATTGTTCCGCATTCATATTTTGTTGCATGTTCTCTGACAGGTAACGCGACAATAGCAATATGGAATTTAAGGGTGTACGCAATTCATGTGACATATTGGCCATAAATTCCGATTTGTATTTTGTGCTCTGTTCAATCTCATCAGATTTCTGTTGAATTTCCGCATTTCGCAGATTAATCATACGATTACGTTCTTCAAGCTCCTCGTTGCTTTGTTGCAACTCTTCTTGCTGAACGCGAAGCTCCTCTTCAGATGCTTGTAATTGCTGACCATGGCCCACTAATTCTGCATTAATACCCTCCATTTCAGTGCGCTGTAATTGCAGCTCTTCGGTCTGCACCTGCAGCTCTTCCAGAAGCTCTTTTAACTGTTGCCTGTTTTGCGCACCAACCAGGCCGATGCCAACATTATGGGAAATTAGTTGGAGGAATTCCAGCTGTTTTTCCTTGAAACCATTAATTGTTAAAAGTTCCATTACACCCCTCACCTGTCTGTTTTCAAAAAGCGGAACTACAACCATACTACTAACATTGAGCCCCTCCAAAATATAGCTGGTCGTTACTAATTCAGGATCAATATTTTCTAACAGGCGGGTTTTACCATCCATTGCGCTTTGCCCAATCAGGCCTTCTCCCAGATCGAATTGTTGTTGAGCACTATTGCTTAAGGCGTAACTGTTTTGCAAATGTAGCTTACCGCCTTGTAAACTGTAAATGGCTCCGGCCTGACTATCGGTGTAAGCGAGACAATAACGTAATACTTCGCCGGAAAGATCCGATAAATTTTTTGTACCAACCATTTTGTCGTTTAGTCCGGCAATCCCGCTCTGCATCCAGGCACTGGCAGATAAACGGTCAAATACCATTTTGAGGTCAGCCGCCATTTTATTAAGCGGGAATGCAAATGCACCAAGCATCCCGCGTTCCTGTTCTGTAAATTGAATAGCATAATTTCCCGAAGCGATCTGATCTGCAACATTGGATAGCAGCGCGATACGCTTTTGGGTCATATCATCTTGCGCTTTCAAGTCCTGCAATAAGTGGTTGCGCCGGGAAAGATCGGCGGTTATTCTAATATAGAAGAAACCAGTTATCAGGAATGATAAAATCGCAGCTGCGATTATCAGCGCAGGCGTCAGGCTGGCAGAATTCCGAAGGCGTGCCGAACGAAGTACCATTAAACGGTTTTCTTCATTTTCCATGATACGAATAGCCTGTCGGAGCGCATCCATATTGGCTTTTCCTTGCCGCAGGTCATCGACAGTTACCGTTTTACCTCCATTCTTTTTATCGATCAGTGACTTCAGTATGGTCATCCGGTTCAATAAAATAGATTTCACAACTTTGACATTACGTTGCTGGCGCGGGTTGTCGACAGTAAGGTTTTGAACCTTGTTAATTTCGTTCAGGGCTTTATAATAAGATCCGTTATAAGGCTCCAGAAATTCCTGCCTGCCGGTCAGTAAATAACCACGTTGTCCAGTTTCTGCATCTTTCATCGTTGAGATCGTCTTTTCCAACGACTGCAGTACCTGCCCTGTATGATCGACCCAAAATGAGTTAAACAGGAGTTTCTGGATACTGGTATAAGATAAAACGGAACTAATGATGAGTAATAATAAGGACAATCCGAACCCGATTCGAAGGCTCAGTGTGACAGATTTTTTCATAGTTTATTTAGTAATGCCTATAAACCTTTCGGCCTGCTTGTCTTAATCTAAGATTAGGAAGCGGTATAAATATAGATGAAATAGCCAGTGAACGAAAGACAGCGAACCCAATGCTGATTAGTGTACGGTTGTCGTGATTAGTACCGGATATTCGTCATAGCGAGCAAACATGGGTATAGTCAACCGGCACATGCACTAATCTTGGTGGTGATATTGATTATCTTTAATACACTAACTGTTATGTACACTTAATCAAATTCAATTAAAAAAGTCGTCCCCACCCCTGGCTGACTTTCAGCAGTGATCGATCCGCCCATAGCCTCCACCTGGTTCTTTACCAGAAAAAGCCCCATCCCCCTGGCGTCGGGATGTTTATGAAAAGTCTTGTACATTCCGAATAACTTACTCCCGTATAATGCCATATCGATTCCAAGACCGTTGTCTTTTACCTGCAGGCTAACGCTACCATTTTTTTTCGTGGCGGAAATATTAATTTCCGGAGCACGATCGGGGTGCTTGTATTTGAGGCTATTGGTAATCAAGTTCATCAGTATGCTTTCCAAATATGCGGGACTGAATTCAACTGTTATATCAGTTTTAATTTCCAAGTTCACCACAGCCCCACTCTGTCTAATGGAGCCGGACAAAATGTTAATAACCCGATGAATTTCATTATTCAGGTTAAGGAAAACCCGGCCGGACTGCCCATTATCTTGTACTTTAACGACTTCGTTAAGATGCTCAAGCGTTTCCAATAGGTTATCGGCGTTAACATGCAGCATCTGCGTTAAATTAGCGCGCTCCTCCTCGTCGTTTTCAGATAGAATCATATCTGTAAGCATGCGGATGTTTCCGGTATGGGACCGGAGATTATGCGATACGATGTGCGCAAAGTTTAATAGCCTGTTGTTTTGTTCCTTTATGATTTCCATGCTTCTTCTGCGGTCGGAAATATCCTTGATTTGGGAAACAAAGTATAATGGGTTTTCTGCTTCATCCCTGACCAAGGAAACATTTAATAACGCATAAATAGTACGGCCTTCAGCATGAAAGTATCTCTTTTCCATACTATAAGATTCTATATCTCCGGCCAATAACTGATTAAGTTGGGAAAGGTCGCTTTCCAGGTCATCAGGATGCGTAAAGTCTTGAAATGTATGTTGTAAGAACTCATCCTCCTGATAACCCAGTAACTTACATAGGCTTTGATTAACCTTAATCCACCCGCCGTTCAATGATACCAGCGCCATCCCAATAGGTGCATAATCAAACGCGTTAGAAAATCTAACCTCCCGTTCGACCAGCGTATTCATCAATCTGACGTTTTCTGTGATGTCTTCAAGTGTGCCATAAATTTTTAGACACCTCCCATATTGACATTCTGCTTGTACTCTAACCCTGACCCATTTCAAATTGCTTCTTGCAGTAATCAATTCCAACTCCGCAACTTCGTAAGATCCGGATAAAATTGCCTGATCAATTAGTTGTCTGATTAATTCCGGCTTTCTGTAAAATTGTAGTGAGTGCTCAAGGGTCGTAGTAAAATCGTCCGCTATTTCGAGGATCTCGCGAATCACTTTATTCCAATAAAACTCTCCGGTTTCGAAATTTCGTTCCCAAATCCCCAGGCCGGCTAAGGGCACGACGCGCTGGTAAAGGTCAAGTTTGGTAGGCATTTATTTGGCATTATTTTTACTGCTAAATACGAAAAAGAAATTGGTAAGTTCATTTTATAATGTCAAAGTTTAGTTGTTATACCCACATCCCCCCCGCAACACTTAATACGAAACTTGTAAGGAAAAACGAAATGGCAATTGAGGACAGTAACACATAGGATTATAGTTACCGGTTAACTACCCGAGTGTAACCCGCAACTAAATTTCTGCAATCAATCTTACCCGTCTTTTGATCTTTATTCTTTGCACTTTGCGATATATCTGAAGTATTAAGAACTTTCATCTGCCAACCGAAGGCTTAGCTTTATCTTCGGTAGGCTACGAATCTGCAAAAGGATGCTTCATAGCACCATTGGACCGGATAGCTATTGAAATGCTGGTTGACAATATATAATTAGCTTATCAGGGTGAACTGGTATGCCAAATATCTTGTGCTCGAATAGATCAATACGGATACTGATGGACCAACTCAATTTAAAAAGGTCAATGCTGATAAATAAATGTATTTGCATAAGTTTAAAGTTTAGATTAAACAAAGCTTTTACATGGATGCGTACGCTTCCTGCTGGTGTTAACTTTGCACATGTGGTGCAACAGTGCCTTGATTTTTAAAAACGTGCGGAAGGAAATCAGGTTGTGAGGTACAACACTTTCTGCAGGCGCGAAAGCGACATGGTACCCGGCGCGAAGCGCGAGGTGAAATATTGCCGCTTGCAACAACCTGATGACCTTTACATTTTATGCCACTGGTTTAAACACTAAATTGCCTTATTGGCGTTCTCAATAATAGTAATGCCTTTGTATTAAGACAAATTCTGTCTGTTTTTGATAGTATTTGGTGCGGAGGATGAAGGCTGGCAAATGACATACGTTTTTGGTTACCGTCAAGCTCGACAGTTGTTTAATTGCACTACATTCAGCACCTACGATATTCATTGGTGATACATATTGAATCCACCTGAACACAAAATTGTATAAGTTAAAAACTCATTTAATTTATATTTTAACCATCGAAGAAAGGTTTAATTACAAGCTAAATACCTACTTAACAGAACTATACAAAAAAGACAACACCATAGCCATTTATATTTTTTAGTTGTAGTCATCAATCATACTGGTTTAAAAGAAAATCCTTTCCTCCTTTGCAACTAACGATCTATCGCTAAGCGCTCAATTTATAAACCAATTAAAAACCTAAAATTCATTTATGAGAAAGCTTACTATTTGCTTGCTTGTCGCCCTGGCATTCCTTGGCTGTAAGAAAAATGCTGTGGAACAAAATGGACACGATTTAATCGCGAACAAGACGTCTGTGCGTGCAATGACCAAAGTAACCAAATCAACCTCCAAAAAGATTTTCATGCACTGGATGCCTTGGTTTGAAACACCGGATTCTAAAGGTGCCTGGGGTTATCACTGGAAGATGAATACGCAGAATCCTGACATTATCGTTAATGGGAAGCGTCAGATTGCTGCCTACGCCTACCCCCAAACCGGTCCTTATGCCTCATCTGATCCCGATATCATAGAGTATCAATTACTCTTAATGAAGTACTCAGGTGTCGATGGTGTAATGATCGACTGGCCGGGCACCAGGGTCTTATATGATTATCCGGATAATCTGGCTAATTCCAATGCCTTAATAAGTAAACTGAACGCTTTAGGGCTTCAATTTGGTATTGTAGAGGAAGACCGGAACTGGGATGCGGGAATGGCTGCCAACGCCCATGCAGATTTCACCTACATGCAGAGTAACTACTTCAATCAGAGTAATTACCTGAAAGTAAACAATACACCTGTAGTGTTAAATTTTGGTCCTATCACTTTTCACCAGCCATCCGAATGGGACCAAATTTTGAACGGCATTACACCGAAGCCAAAGATCATCCCCCTATATGGCTATACCAGTCAGGTTGGTACCAACAACGCTGGTGGCGAATTCCCATGGATCTATCAAGACCATCCAAACGTCGTAAATAATTATTATGCACAGGCTGCCAGTTTCCCCATATCTGTTGGCGTAGTATACCCCGGCTTTAATCCGTTTTATCAGGCCGGCGGTGCTTCCGGCCCAACCTGGCAAATTGCTTATAACGGAACGTCTACGTTCTCCGGTATGTTAGATAAAGCGCTTGCCTCTAGTGTCGGTATTATACAATTCGCTACATGGAACGATTACGGCGAGGGAACCATGATTGAGCCCACGGCAGAGTTTGGTTACAGCTTCCTAACCACCATGCAGCAAAAATTGGGTGTTGGTTACACACAGCACGAACTGGAACTTATTTATCGTTTATATCAGTATCGTAAACAATACAAAACAGATAACAGTAAACAATCGCAGTTAAATCAGGTATTTACTTATTTCGCCAATCAACAAGTGAGTAATGCTGAAACGTTATTAAATACCATCGGTGGCGGTACAACTACCCCTCCAACACAACCACCTGCAACAGGCACCATCAACATTAAGAATAAATGGCTCAACACCTTCTTATACGAGGACAACGGTCAGGTGAAATACGGCAGTTCCAATACTGATGCCAGATCCAAGTGGGCTTTGGAACAGGTCAACGGACATACCCGGATCAAAAATGTAAGTACAGGTCATTACCTTAACATCGAACACTTGTACAGCTATGCAGAAAGTTCGGTTATACCAGACAGCTATTATAGCAGCTATTGGGTGCTGGAGGATTATAATGGCTTCAAAAGACTGAAAAATGAATGGAAAGGCACTTATCTTAATCTGGAAAACCAGAGCGGATTTGCCCAGTGCACAGCCGTACCAAATACATTTGACAGCAGTCAGTGGACATTGAACTAAGAACAAATCAAAGTAATGTCGCGAACCGGCGGCATTACTTCGATCATTTAAACGATTGTTTTAATCAGGTCTAGCGACAAATTGTGTTTACCTATGATTTAGCTCGTTAGACCACATATTGCAGCCACCACATTTATAACGCACCTGCTAATACCTATTTGATCAACTAAAGCCTAAAGACTTGACCGAAAAAGCAATATATGATAACTTGATGTGTTCTCAGTGTATAGCAGTCATTAAAAAATTCAGACTGTATGATGGGTCACTTACGTGGGACGATATTTAATCATGTCAACTGTTATTAACAAACATTACGGCTGAGTTTCGAGGTCATCGCCTCCATGACTTCCAATATCTCTTTATTTTTACTATTTCTGCTATCAACGCCGGTTTCTCCCGACATTTATTTTTTAGCGTCCCGCCTTCAGTTTAAAGTATTCACGTTAAGATCAATTTGGTTTTGCTTCCTTATGCAGTTAATTCAGGCATGAACACTGATAGGCCTGAAACAATTAGAAAAGTCTTTAACTAAGTATTGCTAATCATGAATTCGCCGGTAAGCACACACGACATAGTGGCCAGCTCTTCCCTTCTTTCTCTTTCGGGCCATAAGATCATTAACAGCAACGGGAACACCGAACATTTTACCGCATTATCTACTTACTTCCGAAATATTATCCAGAAGTACATCATCCGTCCGACGTTCACTTTTTCGTAAAGGTCATCTCTTTTTGTATACCCAGTTTCTTAATGCGCGCGTTAAGCGTGGACACGGGAACACCAAGCCAGGCGGCTGCCCCTTGAAGTCCGGCTACCTTTCCTTTGCAATAATTCAACACGTGGATAATATGATCGCGTTCATTCTCCCGGATGGTTTTAATATAAGGTAGGTCATCAGCGGGTGAGGAAGCAATAAGCTTTTCCGTGATCGGAAAAGGGATCTCGCTAATGGTCTTACTGCGTGAGAGCAGAACACACCGTTCCATCAAATGCTCCAGTTCCCTGACGTTTCCGGGCCAATGATAACTCGTCAGCTCGTTCAACGCCTTATCACTAATATGATGCACTTTCTTTCCTGTATTCCTGGCATACTTATTTATGAAATGAGTAACCAGTACAGGAATATCCTCCACACGTTCACGAAGTGGCGGAAGTGTTACCGGGAAAACGTTCAAACGATAAAAGAGGTCTCTTCGGAATCGCCCTTCTTTAACCTCTTGCGCCAGGTCACGATTAGTTGCCGCAATGATCCTGACATCAACTTTAATCGTTGTTTTTCCACCGACCCGTTCAATCTCTTTTTCCTGTAGCGCCCTTAAAAGTTTGGCCTGTAATTCCAATGGCATTTCGCCGATCTCATCCAGGAACAGTGTCCCTTTGTTGGCCAGCTCGAATTTTCCTAGCCTGCGTTCAAAAGCGCCTGTAAAACTGCCGCGCTCATGTCCAAACAACTCGCTATCAATGAGGCTGGCGGGCATAGTAGCGCAGTTGACCTTAATCATTAGTTTATCTTTACGAGGTGAGCCATCATGTATTGCCCTGGCTGCAAGCTCCTTACCTGTTCCCGTTTCTCCAAGTATCAGGACGGTACTGTTGGTAAAAGCAACATGGGAAAGAAGATGATAAATTTTTTGCATTTCCTGTGAATCCCCGACGAATTCCGTATGGTTATAAGCGTTTACGATTTCTTCCTGTAAATAGAGTTTCTCTTCCTCCAGCTGTTTTTTATAGGTATTAATCTCAGCTATGTGCTGGCTGATCCTTTCATTGGCGACAATATTGGAGATCGCGATCGCGATCTGGTTAGAAACGGCCTTCAGCAGTTCCCTGTTAATCTGATCGGGCTCCATCCAAAGGACACCAATATTTTCGTTGCCGACACTTAGCATTGCGCCCAGTATTTGTGGAATGCCTACAGAAAGCCAAAATGGGCCGCTCTCAAATTTGATCGTTTTAGACTCCAAAATAGATCTCACATCAAACAGTAAAGGCTCCCCTTCCTGGTATATGCGCTCCACGGGTCCTCCCGCTATCGCCATCTTAGCTGCCATCACATTTTGAAATCCAGGGGCATTGATAAAATGTGCGGATTCATCATAGAGATAGAAGCTGTGTGATATACCGTCAGCATTCCGCACTGAGATCATATACTCTTTAACAAGAAAAAAACTCTGAAGGCATTTGTTAATGACAGCGCCAAGCTGCTTTTTGTCTTTGGCAGCGGCCAGTTCATTGGCGAACGACAGCAGCAAAGCTTTTTCTGTTTCGCGCCTGCCGATTTCTTCGTTAGCTTTGATGTTAGCCACAGCTACTGCAATCTGACTGGCAAATGCCATTGTCAGGCTGAACGGTACATAGCGGCCGACATAGACCCACAATATACCGGTTGTTTGTCCGGCCGTACGTAATCTGGTACCCATTAAATGAAGACGGCCCATTTCCGTGCCGCCACGCAGATAATCTGCTTCTTCCGGCAATGCCATCATATCCTCCCTGAGCAGGCAAACCGGGTCATCGATCCCTAATATACGGTCATGCAAGCCTGATATCAGCGGCATTTCCCGCTCGTTCATAAAGCTGTAAGATCCTGAGTGTTCCATTAATGCTCGGTCTCCATCTACCATATAGGTCCGGAACGTCTTTCGACGGTCATCTATCAAGTCAATGGCGAAGCCTTTGGAATGGAACAGCCCGTTTACTTTGATATTGATTAGCGCAGATAAACCGGCTTTGTCCCGTACAGCAGACAAATCCTTACTCAGGGAAAGCAATAATGATTTTTCAAGTTCCCGCGCCTTCATGTCTTCATTGATAATAATATTATCAACGACAAGTGATGCCAGCCTGACCGTTTCCTGAACAATATGCAGAAGCTTCGCACTGACTTCACCTTTATCTTTCATAAAAAAAACCAGGTTACCAACCTTTTGATTATCGCTGTTCAGGCTTACAGCCACCATCTTGTCCACACCTGTAACATACCCGGATTTGAGATAGGTTGGTAGTTTTCCTTTTAATGAAAGCTCTTGAAAATGACAAATTACTGGTGTGTCAAAAGATAAAATTTGGTCATAAAAACCATCATTAACCGAATAGCTCTTATCTGAAATTATACCGGTTTCCGGTGTAGATTGGACAGGCGAGCCCGGTTTCAGCAAAAAGACCGAATATGAACGGCCATCTTTGTTAACTAAACTCACCATGCTGTGACTGAACGGATCTATTCCACCTAAACTTTTGTTGATCAGGTATATGAGATCGTATCTGTCACGGACGCTAAACAATTGTTCATAGATGTTCTTTAAATTCCTACAGAAGCCTTCTTCAGTTATTTTTTTTTCCATTTCTCGATCGCCAGCGGCAATTCCACATTTTACGTTCGTCCCTAGTAGTGTATAAATTTAATAAACATAATATACTTAATCTTAAATAAAAACGAGGCTGCATCTTATTGATAAGTCAGCCTCGTTCTGTACATTGGCATGATCAGCCGGATAAAGTTCTTCTTTTAAAGATACGGGCTATCATCGAAAAACATACTTCTTCTATTTAGCCGCGTTCGCTGCTTCTTTTATGATCTGCAAAACTTCCTTAGGATGAGATAACATGACCACATGACTCGCCTCTATCTCCGTAGTTTTGGCATTCATTCTTTTTGCCATGAAACGTTCGAGGTCCGGATGAATGGCTTTATCACTTTTAGACACGATATACCAGCTTGGTTTTTGCTTCCAAGCAGGTTCGCCGCTTTCTCCGCCGAATAAAGCTTTATTGGCCGGGATCTGCGTAGCATATAACAATCCTTGGTCTTTATGGCTGATATCAGCAGCAAATACCGTTTGTATACCCTCCCGTGATAAAAAGAAATAATCACCGGATGGCGTGAAATACTTACCTAATTCGGTTTGCGGCGCATTTTTCGACAACGAGGGTAAGGTTTCGCCTTTATCTGGTGCAAATGCAGCGACATAAACCAATCCAATAACTTTAGGGTCATTACCCGCCTGGGTAATGACAAAGCCTCCCCATGAATGACCTACAAGAATGACTTTACCCTTGACCTTGTCAATAACCGTCCTGGTTGCCGCAACATCATCTGTTAAGGATGTCAAAGGATTCTGCACGGAAAGGACATGATATCCTTCAGCCTGTAGTGCAGCAATCTGAGCGGTCCAGCATGATCCGTCCGCCCAGATGCCATGAACGAAAATAATCGTTGGTTTTTCGGCACTATTGTTTTGAGCATTGCAAAGACTTGTAGTTAAAATGGAAAAAAGCATAATGAAAGAAATTGTTAATGTTTTCATATTTATTAAGTTGTTTAGACACAGTATTCAATTATAATACCAAGGTCGATTTATCTAACAATCAACAATTTATCAAATTTAAATAACAATTTAAATAACTAAATATGGCTAATCAACCATATTATGTCCAAATATGGACACAATATGGTTGATTAGCCTCAGGCTTTTGAATAGCCAACGGGCTGAAAAACCGCTTTCGTTATGACTTTTGCGGCTTACCAGCATTTTAGCGTCTCGTCGTCTCGAGTGGAGATTTCATCACCCCATTTCTGTCTTTAACCGTCATTTACCGATCTCCACCAAAACTGGGTCTTACTAAATGGCATGCGAATATGCCGAGCCATGCGAATATTTAATTTCCTTTAATAACCAAGTTACTTCATTTCAATTAAACTCACCCGTCACGCTAAAAGGGCTTTAACTACGCATCATGCGAGAAATCCTTTTCTTCAGTTCCTATAATCTACCTGGCTTTTAAGTTGTGAACTGTCTGAACGCTTATTAGTCACCATTCCAGCATTCGCAATGATTGTATAAATCTTTGCATTAAAAACTGAATCGCTACTTATTGCATTACCCACTACTCTGCACTTTCTTTTAATCTATGCTCCGGAGCCCTTTTAACCAAACCTTGACAGGCATTTATCGTTAAAAGGTTAACCAATTATCGTATTAGGACGACACGAAATGAGCATGGACAGAAATTTAATACTTTACGAGAAAGTAATACCGCTCGCACATCTGGGAATTTGGGAAAGAAACCTGGTTACGGGAGAAATTTACTGGAACCAGGTCGCCCGGGAAATTTATGAAACAGGAGATGATTTCCATCCAACCCTGGATCAGACCTTTTCTTTTTACACCGACCAGGATGCCCTTAAGTCATTATTTGACAAGGCGATTGCCAGCGAAGAACCTGAACGCGGGGAATTTAGGCTGTGTACAGCTAAAGGAAATTTAAAATGGATCAAGCTGCGCCTGCAGGCCGGTCACCGGGATGGGGAGCGTATTGTGTATGGTACTATTAAAGACATTTCTAATCAAAGAAACATCCTGGACACCCTTGCAGAAAGAGAAGAGCAATTCCACCATGCTTTTGAATATGCTCCCATAGGAATGGCTCTGGTTGCAACGGATGGTAAATGGATCAGAGTAAATAAAAATCTTTGCGAAATGCTGGGTTATAAAAAGGAACACTTTATGCAAAAAACCTTCCAGGATATTACCCACCCCGATGATCTTGACCTCGACCTGCACCAAATGCATGCCCTTCTTGATGGTAAGACCCCCTCCTATAGTATGGAAAAAAGATATTATCATGCCAACGGCAGTATTATATGGGCGCTTCTAAGCGTAACGCTGGTCAGGGATAAGGAAAATGCCCCGCTTTACTTTGTTTCGCAGATCAAGGATATTACGGAGCGAAAAAAGATGGAGATTGAAAGGGACAATGCCCTAAAGATCATCAATGCACAAAACAGCCGTCTTTTAAACTTTGCACATATTATTTCGCACAACCTGCGTTCCCATGCCGGTAATATTAAAATGCTGACAGATATGATCGCAGAGGAAAATGACCACGCAGAAAGAGAAAACCTGATTAGTTTGCTAGGAATTAACTCTGTAAATTTAATGGAAACCCTGGAACATCTGAATGATGCGGTGGACATCAGAAGCGGAAAGAATCATGAGTTGAAAACATTAAATCTGCTCAGGGAAATTAAAAAGATAAGAAACGTTCTTACTGTTTCACTTCACCAGATTAATGCCGAACTGATCATTGATGTAGATCCGGAAATAGAAATTAGCGTCGATCAGGCTTATTTGGAAAGCATACTGCTCAACTTACTGACCAACTGTATTAAATACCGTAAAACAGACATTCCGTTATCAATCAGGATTTCAGCGAATGCAGAAAAAAACAAAGCTGTATTGGAAATAACCGACAATGGCATTGGCATAGACTTGTCGGTTTATGGTGATAAATTATTTGGCATGTATAACACTTTTCACGGCAACGAAGATGCCCATGGCATTGGTTTGTTTCTCGTAAAGAACCAGGTGGAATCGATGGGCGGAACTATCGGAGTGAGGAGTAGCCCGGGAAACGGTGCGACATTTATTGTGATCTTTCCAATCCAGCGGTTTATCGCATAGCGTTTGACCTTCCGTTCATCAGATACAACTTGACAGCAATAAAAACAATTACAGCAGCCAGCTATTAATTAGTAACCTCACAGGGATACGCAGTTGTGATCAGGAGATAAGATCCAATTACGTCAGTCGGCCTTCGGTCACATCAGCCCCTGTTTTAAAACGATGCGTGTCGCCGCACGATACGCATCGTTAATATTTCAGACTAATACTAATAATCAGCTGCCGCTATCCATTTTAGTTTCCAATGTAGCCCGCAACTGGGCATTGATCGTAGACAAAAGATTATAGCCTGTAGCATTTTCAATGCTTTTTACGGTGGTGATGTATTTCGTCCAGTCCGGAAGCACATCATCCGTGTTCGGTGTATCGATGGCGATTATACGGGTATTCGCGTCGATCCGGCTAATATCTCCGTTACCAACCGGCAATAATACCACCACTTTCCATACATTGGTAGGTACCGTAACATGGCCACCGTCGATTGTCTCTTTTGTACCATAACTACCCATTATGATATAGGCTTCCATGTTGTTGTTTTGCACGAAGCCGCGTACATAGGCTTCAAACCCTCCCCATGTTCCTCCATTATTCGCTGATGTTTGGGGGATCATATTGGTCATCAGGAAGGTGGCGCTGTTGGCATTGGTACTGCTGGTGCGATCTCCGCTCGGGCAATTGTGCCCGCGGTTATATTCCGTGCCGCTATAAGCGTCAGAACCTACCTGGAACCAATTAGAAGGGATGCCTGCCCATGCCGCGAAATTATCCAGGCGGTCTGTATTACCAAGATTTGTTTTGTCTAGGTGCCATGCAGTCCAGTTCGGCGTACCACGCGTGGCAGAATAAGATTCGATATAATAATGCTGATCGATCAGGTAATTGTCCTTACTGGCAAGGGTCGAATCTGCATTGGAAGGATTTCCCAGCAACAGGTTTGAATTATCTCCTGATACCGGCGGCGCATCAACACCTGCTGTCACCAGACGGCCCGCACCGGCCGGCGGCACGGTGCCTGTGCCACCGCCCGTCGGAGGTGGTGTTGTACTGGTCGTGTCGATCACGATACCTGATTTACCTGTACCCCTGAAAATTATATTATCAATATTTACACGGGTAGTACCGGTTTTCACAATACGTATGGCAACGGGCGCCGTGGAACTTACCGCAAAGGAATCCAATCGGAAAGTCTTGGAATTATCCGTTACCAGGCTACCTACTTGCGTGAACGTTGTACCGTCTGTGCTGGTTTGGAATTGCCAGGTAGATGCCGCATCATTACCGTAAGTGGCGGAGGAAACGTAAACCATTTTTAAACCGCTCACTTTGAAATTGCTGGTAATATTTCCGGTGCGCAGACGAACCGACCAGTTATCTATTCGGCTGTCGGAGCCTGTGTTCGCTATGAGCGCATCATCAAGCGACCATGCGCCGGTCTTTAAATTGACATTGGCGATGGCATAACCGCCTTTAGTACCTTTTTCGAAATCTTCCGTGATTTTGTAAACCGTATCCTGGGTCTTTGGCGGCGTAGCAGGGGAATTGGGGTAGGTTGGTGCGGTGTCATTTTTTTTGGAACAGGCTGCTAAAAAAACAATGCAGCCGAACATTGTAAGTTTGATTTTATTCATTTTTTATAGGTGTTTTTTACAGCGCAAATAACCAAACTTATGTTTCTTAATTATTAAACAATTGTTTCAGGAGTAAGTATAACAGGATTATTACCTAAAGAAATCAATCACTCAAGCAGAAATAGCATCGTTGGTGATCGCTTTTGCATTTTTCACGGATTGGCTTTCCTGGAAAAAGTTCGCGGATCTTACAAAGCGCTTAAGCCGCTTTCAACTGCACCCGGTGGCGTTTGTCGATCAGTAAATTCAAGCCAAAATTTACTACAAGGATAAAGAGGTATCGCCCTATTTCCGGCCCAACGGCAAAGTTCCCGATTCGGAAGAATGGCGAACGCTTGCGCAAAACAACTTCGCTGATTATAAACTGAAGGTCGGCGTCCTTAGTTGAAAAACTGGTGGAATTGTCTTTAAGCGAAATGACGGCCGTGGTCAAAGAGCGGCACATAACGATGCGTCATTAATCTCTAAACTACTGCTACCTAAATTTTGATAGATATGATCCCTTATCTGCCCAAATAATAGCGGAGATATGATATAACGATATAGAGTTGTTTTATTGGTCGTAAAGTTATATAAAAGCATTAGTAGTAGTTCATTCTCTGTATTGCTATACCTTGACAATGTAAAACACTAATGCACTATTCTTAAAGCGGTATTAGCACTGAATAACATTTGCTCAACGAAGTGGTTGCTATAAACATTCAGAATATCCGTTTTAAGTTCAATTGATAAATCCCATTCTGTTGTCCAGATTAGCCGACCGCAAAGGGCATCATTGGGCGCCGACTCGACTATTTCGTACAGATCAGAAACTGCCTCAATATCGTGAAGTTCAAGGAAAGCTGCATACTTCTTGTCCAATAGATCATGTTTGGGATCATTAAAGAACCTAAAAAGCCTTGCCTTGTACTGTAGTTCAGTTTTAAATTGATTCATCTGCCTTTGTTTTTAAGCAGTTCCACCTTTTCGAGTTCGCTTCGCAGTAATTTCTCATAAAGTTTTTTATTTTCTTAGATAACTCAATGTCAGTTTAAGCGAAGTTAACGAATTCCTACAACGCTAATAAAGGCGTTTTTTGCTTAATAAGCAAGAAGAATTTATGTTTTGTTATACTTTAATAGAATGCCATAGACTGGTTTGAAGGGTTACTGTGCCGTCATTTGACATAACAAGTTCAATAGCTCAAATCTCCAAAATGCTTGGTAAGACGGTGCCATTTAGCTAACAACCGTGTCTATATGGAAACGGATGTATTCCTCATGTATTTTATGGTGCCAGCACCATTCTTTGGTGGCTATTGCCAAATTCGTTAAAATTTAAAGTGAACTGAATAAAACCATAATATGACCGCCTACCGAGCAGATATTTGCTTCAATTTTTCAGTTCACAAATATACCCTAATCACGGTCATTCAAAATGAATGTGAAAACTTGCGATACTAGTGTCAGTATTTTCGCAAAAGTAAGAGTTATCTGCGCTGCACCATTCTGAAATCGCGCCCTCGCATGTTATTCGGTAATGTTGCCCCGATTTATTAATTTGTGCTTATATTTGAACGAATTCTACGATAACTCGAAAATAACTATTACAGAAGCCTCCGTAAAAAGAGGCTTTTTTATTTTCACATTTGTTCGAATTCTGTTGTGCTTTAATATTGGAAGGCATCCGTGCAATTCATCTAAATGCGGTAACTTGGTAATCAACACATAGATGGAAGGTAGAAATGAAACCGAGTAATGATCTTTCGTATATCTTAAACAATTCAGACGGGTTTAATCCCGAACTGCTGACGCTTGCGCTTAATTCCAGCGTTGTAAGCGTCCTTGTCACGGATAACAGGCTTTACGATAATCCGATCATTTATTGCAACAAGGCATTTGAAAATGTAACGGGCTACAACCGCGAAGAAGTTATCGGGCTGAACTGCCGCTTCTTACAGGGCCAGCAGCGGGACTTAGAAAACGTTATAGCAATTAGGCGCGGCTTGAGGGAAGGCACGGACGTGGAGGTTGTCATCAGGAACTTCAAAAAGGACGGCACCGCATTTTATAATGAGTTGCATATATCACCAGTGAGGAACTCCTCCGGTGCCATCACCCACTTCATCGGCATTCAGTTGGACGTGACGAATCGCGAAAGAAATATACAAGAGACAGGGTGCAAAACCCCGGTGCAAAAGGAGAAGCGCTTAAAAGGCTTCTTGTCAGTATTAAGGCTCTTACTACCCTTTAAATAATGAATGGTTTATAACTCGCAAATATTTAGTCACGGTGAGTGCTTTTTCAGGAGTAGCTAGAGCACTGTTAACCCAATCTATTTCCATACTGAGGCGTGGTCAAAATTGTGCTTGGTAATCGTTATAGAAGTGTCATCAAGTCTACTTAAAATTCACCGTTGTAATTACAGGGTCCGGATTAATCTTACCTGACTTTTTACATCCTATCATCAATAGGAATGAAAGGGTCGTAGTGCTGACCAGCTGCTTGGTCAGACTTAAATCTTCAAGCAGACGGAAAGTTGCGAAGTCGGAAAAAGTCCGCCAGCCTTATTCGGTTAACTTTAAAAGCCATTGCTAAAAGCCCTGCGCCACTCATTATTGCCTGTCAACTTCAAGTACCCAACAAAATGAAAATATCAGGCTATTGCATTTATGGCCGGAAGCATTAGATAACTATTCCCAGTTTTTCAGGAACATAGATTAAGTTGGTTTATCGGCTGTTATGATTAGCCTGATATTGAACCGGTCCGAAGATACCCGGCATAATGCGGTCGCGCCGGAGTTGTGAGTATCCCCCTAACAGACGATATCTGTTGCACTCTTTCCTATTGAGCAACTTGTGGTGCGCGGCCTGCAGGTACAATGAGCTGAACTTGACGGGAATAAAAGCTTTGTGCCTGCTACCATAAATCATCCACATGCCTGCAACGAAAATCAGTTCAATCATCATAGTGACAGCAAAAAATCGAAGAGCGACCCCTTTGATAGTATATTCGAGCATCCCGGTTTATACGGGCCATATTTATCGGGCGCAATAGAGGCCCCGCATTCCGGGCGGGGCCTCTCTCCTAACCATTAAATTATTAATTGACGCTGGTTGGTACATTATAATGGGTGAACTGCGTCCAGCTCAGGAACCCCAGGTCCCCGCCAGGCAGGCCATTGGAATTCGTGGCATAGTGACTGGCGATATAATTAGTCGCGGCTGTATTGTAATGCCGGTCGGCCGGAAATATGCCAGGCCAAATCGGGCTGGTTTTATTTCCGTTAGGCGTACAGGCGGCAGTCAGTGTACCCTGCATGAGTCCGGATTGCCAGGTAAAGCCCGCAAGCAAACGGCTTGAGGTCGCAGAATAAATGGAAAGATCCCCCTGAATCCCTGCGATATTAGCGGCGTATGCCATACCGGTCAGGGCGTACTGATAATGAACGTAGTCCTGATGGTTCACACAGACTTCACCAGACATATAGCCGGTGCTGTTCATTTCCAGCGGAATTACATTATTGATGATCGTCACGCCGTTATTATACGTGGTCCTGTCATCTTCAAACACGCCTATGGCCATGAGTGCGTATCCGGCAGAAGTGTACCAGTTATTATTATAGCCGGTACTTGTCGTGTTGCTGATGTAACCCTTTAAGCGATTTAAAAAAGCAACGAACTGTGTATTTTCAGCAGTTGTCCAACCGCCTGCGGCACCGGTTGCCGGCTGGTAATATTTGATGATCTCTGCAGCAGCCGCAAAAGTCGGCGCGGCCCAGGAAGCTTCCAGATCCACCTGGTTGGCCTGGCCACTGGTGACACTCAGCGTGCGAAAAGTACCCGCCCAGCCGTCCAGGATTTGCTTACAGCGGGTAGCATATTGCGCATCACCGGTCTTAGCCCATCGCAACGCAGTAGCGTAGGCCAGTAACGCATCCCCTTTAAAGTCAACTTCCTGCTGATTTACGGCACCGGGTTCTGTAGCAACATTAGCGACGTACGCATTTCGGCTTGTCCAGGTATTACACATGTTCAAAACATATTGATAAGCGGCCAGGCGGTTGGCATCACCACTGTTGGCCTGCTGACACGCATAGGCGAGCGAGTTTTGGGTATTTAAGATCCCGGGATGTGTAAATCCGGCGGCGGAAACAACCTGTGTGCTGTTTGTCGCCAAATTTGCAGTTCCTCCAGCTTTCACTGCGGGGTTTGAGGGGTTTTCGTTCTTGGTACATTTAGCCATCAAAAGCCCGGCTAACACCAGTGCCCCGGATAGAGACAGGTAGATCAATTTGTTTGTTCTCATAAAAACAGAATTAATTTTAAGTTAATAACACCACTATCTTTAAGCAACTCAACTTGTCAGAACTGCCGCAAAATAATTCTGTGCAAAGGCACCTGCTATAGAGGAAATGCGGTCTTAAGGTCTACAAATAAGCTCGCTAAAAAAAGCGGATTGGTCAGTTCAATTATAATTAAAAAATATAAATATTTAATAATCAGCGCTATAATTTAATTTCAATACGGCTGACCCGCAAATTCAAACAGCCCGTATTTTTAAATGCGTGCTGTAGATTTACATAATTACATTTTTAAAAAAAACCGGCAATACGGCTAAACCCCATTTTCATATAAAGAAAAAATGGGGTTTCTATCGTAAAACTCCACTCATAATTCCTTCATTATCGCTGAAAACGTAATATTCTTTTAGATTATTACGATATTGAATGCTACCACAACATTTATGAAAAACGGAGACGCAAGGGTTTTTAATACATTGCATGAGCAATACAGGCACATGGGGTTGCCTACCGACCTGATTGACGCACAGGCAGATTTTACCATTTTTAATTTGAACCATATCATTGGAGGTTTGCTCCCATTCAAATCCCCTGTACATCGCCTGAATTTTTTCGTTTTTAACTTTATTAAAAGAGGCAGTGGTCATTATACTATTGACGAACAGACATTCGAGCTTTATCCGGGTACAGTTTATTTCACTAACCCAGGCCATTACCGGTCTTACGAATGGCAAACGGCCGACGAGGTTTACCTGATTACGTTAAGTGAATCGTTTTTAAAAGAGAACGTCCATGCTGATATCTTTGAAGAGTTTCCTTTCTTACTGACCGAGACATTTCCGGGGCGGGTGCTGCCGCAGGAAGTATTTCTTGAATTTGAGCGTCTTTACCTGCTCATTCACCAGGAATATTTAAGCCCCTCCCCATTTCGTAAGCGAATCATAAGCAACCTTTTCGTGGTGTTGTTGATCAAAATCAAAGAAAATTTCTGGCTGGATTATAATCCCATTTATGAAGGCAACCGCAGTTCAGCCATCGTTAAGAATTTCAAGCGAATGCTGGAAAAACATTACCGCGAACTAAACGAGGGCAAGGTTGAGCGCGTCTTTCGGGTTCAGGAATACGCCGAAGCACAAAGCCTGCATCCCAATTACCTAAGCAACGTTATCAAAGCGAAAACAGGTAAAGCCATAGGCACCTGGATCATGGAGAAAACGATAGCCGAAGCCAAATCCCTTTTGCAGAATTCGTCAGTCTCCATCAAAGAGATTGCCTACCGGCTCGGGTTTGCCGAATCCGCCCACTTCAGCAATTATTTTAAAAAATATACGGATAGCACGCCGTTAGCCTACCGTAAAGCGCATTACATGAATACGCCCTGACGTGAATTTATTCCGGCGCAGCCCCTGGTCATCTGTTTACTATGTCCATAATTTTTAATAAGCATTGACAATATAGTTGTCAATGCTTATTAAGCTGAATTAAGCAGAATGTCCTTCCCACAGATCTACCTGTCCGAGGCGGTCAGCGCCCTGCGTGGCGAGCATCCAGCCCGGATATTCCGGTGGTAAGGTACTGACCTCATCCAATCGACGGATGTCTTCCGGTGAAAGGCGGAGTGCTATCGCAGCTAAGTTATCGGTCAATTGTTCCGGCCGTTTGGCACCGATGACGACCGAGGTCACTACTGGTTTGGACAACAGCCAGGCCAAAGCGACACGGGCAGCGCTGCAATTGTGCTCCTTTGCTATAGGAGCGATCACGTCCAAGATATTCCATGCACGTTCCTTGTCAACGATAGGAAAGTCAAATCCCGATCTGCGTGAGCCTTCGGGACTTTTGTTCTCCCTGCTGAATTTTCCGGATAACAAGCCACCAGCCAGCGGACTCCATACCATTAAACCTATCTTTTCTTCCTCCAGCAAGGGGACGATCTCCCGTTCCAGATCCCGTCCGGCAATAGAATAGTAGGCTTGCAGGGAATCAAAACGGACCAGGTTTTTTGATGACGATATGCCTAATGCCTTCGCCAGTTTCCAGGCCTGCCAGTTGGAGCATCCGATATAACGCACTTTGCCCTGCGTAACCAGGTCGTCCAGTGAGCGAAGAGTTTCATCGGTTGGCGTCAGGACGTCGTTGGCATGGATCTGATAGAGATCAATATAATCGGTTTGCAGGTTTTTCAGGCTGCCTTCGATACCATCCATGATGTGCTTGCGGGATGCGCCTACATCATTCCTGCCAGGCCCCATACGGGAGTATACTTTCGTAGCCAGTACAAAATCCTTTCTGGGAATCTTCAAATTTTTAAAAGCCTGGCCGAGGATCCGCTCACTTTCCCCACCGGAATAGACATCTGCGGTGTCGAAAAAGTTAATCCCGGCATCAAAAGACTTCCTGATGAGCTGATCTGCATCAGCCTGACCAACGCTGCCGATGTGCGCGTAAACGCCTGTTCCCGAGCCCATGGTCATCGTACCAAGACACAGTCGGGATACGAGCAGCCCGGTATTTCCTAATGTTTTGTATTCCATATTACAGTTGAATCGATTGATTTACAAAACAAAGTTAAGCCAGGCAAAAGCAGGAAAAGTTGCGTCAATGAATCGAATAACTGCAAAAATCAAACCTCATTCGTCCGCCGGAAGGATTTGGGCGTCAGGTGCTCGTTCTTTTTGAAAAAGTTGATAAAATGCGGCAATTCTTCGAAACCCAGGGACCAGGCTATTTCAGAGATGTTCCAGTCGGTATTTTTCAGTAAGCCCCGCGCCTCCTGGGTAATACGTTCCGCGATCAACTGGGAAGTAGTTTTGCCGGTGATCTCTTTGAGCGCCCGGTTCAAACTGTTCACATGTACCGAAAGCTGCTCTGCAAATTCGGCCGGGTAGCGGAAGTGCATCCTTTGCATCGGAGACTCGATCGGAAATTGTCTTTCGAGCAGCTCGGTAAACATGGAGGCGACCCTTAAGGTACCATTGGACGCATTGTATTGTTGCCCGACAGCCGGCTGCATTTTCAGCGCGCTATGGATCAGGTCCATAACCTGCCCACGCAATACATCATATTTGTAAGTATAATCTGAGGCGATCTCCCGGAGCATTTCCCCGAAAATAGTTGTAACGTGTTCTGCCTGCACCGGCGACAATTCAAACAAAGGGGAACTGCCCGGCTTGAAAACGGGATAATCCTTGATATGGCCGAAGTGGTCAAAAAACGTTTCGGTAAACACGCAGAAATAACCGGACTGGTTTTCGCCGACGTGCTCCCAGGCGTACGGAACGTTGGGATTGGTGAAGAGCAGCGCGCTTTCTTTAACCTCCAGGGATTTATCGGCATAATAGAGCCGGGTATGGCCGTTAAGAATGCTGATCTTATAATACCCCTTCCTGTCATAGGGCTGGCAGTTGATGACCGGCCCGTCGGGGTCTTTCAGCGGAAAAACATTGAACTGCCCGATATCCCTTTTCAGGTTCTCCGGCAGCCAGTTCAGTCTGGTCTGCTGCAATTCGGCATGCTGTGATTTTTCCATAAGATAAATTTACGTTTAAATCAGGGGAATTAAAAAGGCAGAGGGATCACCCGGCCTTAGGGTCACAGTTAAGGATTAATTTTGATGACGATCTTTCCGAAAGCACCTGCCGCCAGCTGACGGAAAGCAGCGGGCACATCATTAAAGTCATATACCTTGTCGATGACCGGCCTAATCTGGTGCTGCTGAATAAAAGCAACCATTGCCTCAAAGGAACGACGGTGTCCTACGGCAATCCCTTGCGTGCGGATCTGTTTATAAAGTATAGGGAAGATATTGACCTTCAGTTCAGGGTTGTCCAGAAAGCCGATCATGGCAATTATTCCCGTAGCTTTTAATACAGCGACGGATTGGTTCAGGTCGCCGCCAGCCATCTCCAGGACTTCATCTACGCCGACACCTCCCGTTAATTCCAAAACGGCCTCTGACCAGTTGGGTTCTTGATGATAGTTAATAAAATGGCTCGCGCCCAGGCCGATCGCTTTTTCGCCATTGACATCAGTGCCGGTAGTTACGATCACTGTGGCTCCGAGTGCTCTGGCGAACTGGATGGCAAATAAGGCGACGCCGCCTGTCCCCTGTATGACCACACTATCGCCCTGGCCTATCTGACCGGCGTTGACAATCGCAGACCAGGCCGTCAGCCCGGCGATGGGCAGGGTCGCCGCTTCTTCGTCTGAAAGGCTTTCAGGACAGGCTACTGCGCTGTTCTCATTCAGGATCATGTATTCCGCCAGGCCCCCGGGGAATGGCCCGCCATACGTAAACTCATTTTCGTTCGGTCTTGGCACGCCGTCCAGCCATTGGGAAAGGTAATGCGAGATGACCCGGTCGCCTGCTTTAAACCGGGTTACACCGCTGCCTGCCCTCACGACCTTGCCCACCGCATCCGAGGCCAGGATGAGCGGCCCCTTGTTCAGTATGTTAGGATCATAATAGCCTTGTAAAAGTGCGTTGTCCCTGAAGTTTAAGGAGGCTGCGCTCACGCGGATAAGTATTTCATTATTGCCGGGAACCGGAACCGGCAGGGCATCCGCGGTCAGGTATTCTAACCCGAAATCATGCAGCCGCCAGGCTTTCATTATTTGATTTTCCATATGAATCTTGTTATTATTTGTTTAAATGAACAGGATTGTTTAGCTGCGCTGGCCGCTGATCGTCAGGCCGCCGTCGACCAGAATGCTTTCACCCGTGATATAGGATGATGCAGGGCCCGAGAGCCAGACAACCAGTTCGGCAACTTCGCTTGCGTTTCCAAAGCGTTTAAGCGGAACCTGGGCTTCAAAAGGCACCTTTGATGCCGGATCGGGAAAGAACCGGTCAGACATGGGGGTGTCAATATAGCCCGGATTAACGTTGTTCACCCGGATACCTAATCCGCCGAGTTCGACGGCCATTACGCGTACCAAACTTTCCAATGCGGCTTTGCTGGCCGAATAGATGCCGGAGCCGCTAAAAGCGCCCCGGGCAAGCCACGAGGAGGTATTTACAATAGCGCCTCCGGTATTTTGCCGTTTAAATTGCGCTATCTCGTATTTGCAGGAGAGCCACACTCCTTTCAGATTGATCTCCATGAGCTGATCAAATTCTTCTTCCGTAGTTTCCTCCACTTTTGCAAATGCGCCTTCAATACCTGCATTATTGAATGCGATATCAAGCCTGCCAAATGTGTTGACCGTTTCGCTGACCAGTCGCTCGACTTCGGTGCTTTTGGATACGTCGGCTTTAATAAACCGGACATCGGGACTGATCTTTTTTAATTCGGCGGCCGCCCGGCTACCTTCTTCCTCCCTTCTGCCGGCTATGATCACTTTGGTGCCGTGTTTCAGAAATAAGGCGGCAGCTGCATAACCCATACCTGTCGTACCACCTGTAATGAGGGCAACTTTATCCTTTAATTGATGATCCATCTTTTTTCTATTGTTATGGTGAATTATTCGATTACGAAACCTTTATCACAATCTTACCAAACGGGCCTTTCGCCAGCTGCCCGAAAGCCTCCTTAGCCTCGTCAAAACTGTAAACGCGGTCGATCACCGGTTTAATCAGGTGCTTTTCCAGGAAGATGTTCATTGCTTCAAATGACCTGCGGTGGCCAATGGATAGCGCCTCGATCTTCGCATCTTTGGCAAATAAAGAGAATACATTTACCCTGAGTAGCGGATTGTTTAGAAAGCCGACGACAGCAATAGTGCCACCATACTTAATAGCTTGGACAGATCTGGTAATATCCCCGGCTACCAGTTCAATGACCTCATCTACGCCTTGACCCTCGGTCAATCGCAACACTTCCTTTTCCCAATCGGGCGTATGGGTGTAATTAATGAAATATCCCGCACCTAAAGCTTTGGCCTGCTCGCCTTTTTCGTCTTTACTGGTAGAAATGATCACTTTGGCACCAAGCGCAAAAGCGATCTGTGCGGCAAAAAGCGCAACCCCGCCTGTACCCTGGATAAAAACCGTTTGCCCTGCCTGAATGTTCCCCACTGCTTTTAGTGCATTCCAGGCGGTCAGCGCTGCGATCGGCAGCGTTGATGCTTCTTCATCACTTAGGTAGGCGGGCTTGGCAACAGCAGATTCTTCGTTGAGGACAATGTATTCTGATAATACACCGCTTAACGGCCAGCCCAGCAGGTAATTTGCGTCTTCAGGCATCCGCTGGCCATCAAGCCATTTGGTATAGACGTGCGTAACCACCTCATCACCTTCCTTAAACCGGGTCACTGCTGCGCCGATCCTAACCACTATTCCTACGGCATCAGAAGCCAGGGTAACCGGCCCCTCTTTCAAGATGTCTGATTTATAAGAGCCGTCAATAATGGCTTTATCCCGATAGTTGATCGATACGGCTTTGATCTGAATAAGCAGCTCATTTACTCCCGGCTCAGGGATCTCTATATCGTCCAGCTGCAGGTTTTCAATACCGAACCGGTGTAATCGCCAGGCTTTCATTATTTGCATTGTCATGTTATTTATTGGTTAAATGATACAGGACAAAATTCGGCCGCAGAGCAATGCCAAAACAGGTGAGAATCAAACCAAAAATTGCGAAAATCAAACCGGGATGTTCGTAACCGTGCTGATTAACATAGTACCTTACCAAATCTTAGGATTTTGCAACACCTGCTTTAACTCTTGCAATTCCCGGGCGGACGTAAACATGACCTTTGTATTGTCAATAAGGACGATAAAAACCACAGTCATGAAAACATTAAATGAAAAAGTAATCTTAGTAACCGGCGCCTCAAGAGGCATCGGTGCCGCAGTCGCTCAACAGTTAGCTGAAGCCGGCGCCAAAGTAATCGTTAATTATGCCGGTGGTTGGGAAGCAGCCGAAGCAACGGTAAATGCGATCAAAGCTAATGGTGGCGAAGCTATCGCCCTGCAGGCCGATGTTAGCAAAGCTCATGAGGTAGCTGCATTGTTCGATACTGCTATTACTCACTACGGCAGGATCGATGTACTGGTCAACAACGCTGGCGTAATGATCACCAAACTTTTAAAAGATACGACCGACGATGATTTCACCCGCCAGTTCGACATCAATGTCCGCGGCACCTTCAATACCCTGCGCGAGGCCGCAACCAAACTGGCCGATGGCGGCAGCATTATCAACTTTTCTTCAACAACCACCCGCGTGATGATGCCGACTTACAGCACCTATGTCGCTACCAAGGGCGCGGTGGAACAATTGACCAGGGTGTTCGCCAAGGAGGTAGGTGCCAGAGGTATCAATGTCAATGCTGTACTGCCAGGTCCCACCAATACTGAACTGTTCACCAAAGGCAAACCACAGGAAGTGATCGACCGGCTGGCTGGACTGAATGCGTTTAACCGTATCGGCCAGCCGGAAGATATCGCCAAAGTGGTGGCCTTCCTGGCAAGCGACGATGCCAAGTGGATCAGCGGGCAAACTATAGGACTGAACGGCGCTATGGCCTAATCAGCAATTCATCAAATCATTATCAATCAACAAAACCGAAAACACTTTAAATTTTTCAATTATGAACACATTAAATAACAAAGTAGCCGTTATAACCGGCTCAGCAAGAGGATTAGGTAAAGCTATCGCAGAACGTTATGCCGCTTTAGGGGCAGCCGTGGTGATCAATTACTCCCGTGATAAAGCGTCGGCCGATGAAGTGGTCAGCAATATAAAAGCGATGGGCGCCCGCGTGATCGCCGTACAGGCCGATGTCAGCAAAGTAGCCGAGATCGAAAAGCTGTTTGCGGCCGCTAAGGAAGCTTTTGGCAAGATCGACATCGTGGTGGCCAATGCCGGTATAGAGATGGTGGAAACCCCGGTAACTGACTTTACTGAAGAACAGTTCGACCGCCTGTTCGCCATCAATACCAAGGGCACCTACTTTACACTGCAGCAAGCAGCCAAACAGATCGAAGATAATGGACGTATTATTTACATTGCGTCTTCCACTACTTCATTCCCGGTACCCGGCATGGCGGTTTACGGCGGCAGCAAAACTACGCCTCGTTACCTGGTGGACATTCTTTCCAAAGAGATCGGCCATCGCGGCGTAACCGTGAATTCGATCATTCCGTTTGCCGTTGATCACTCGGGAATCTTCGCTGAAGAAGGTTCTTATCCACGCCTGCGACAGCAACTGCTGGACAGCTGTCCCATGGGCCGTCTGGCTGAAGTAGAAGATGTAGCCAATGTGGCGGAGTTCTTTGCCAGCGACCTCTCTTCTTTCGTTAACGGTCAGCATTTACTGGTTAATGGTGGCGCTACCAATTGATTGGAACCGGCGATAATTAAACCGGGCATCTTACCTCATGGGCCCGGCATGGTCATTTCAATATCAAAATATTCCGGACAGGTCCAAATTTTATTATTTCGGATTTTCCCGGAATATATTTGCCGCATGGAAATTTTAAACATTATAAAGGCGCTGGGTAATCCAACGCGCCTGCAAATATTGAAGTGGTTACAAGCACCCGAGGATTATTTCCCCGATCAGCAGGAACCACTCAGCACGGGTGTTTGCGTGGGTCAGATGCAAAAGGTTGGGAACCTGCCGGTATCTACCATATCAGAACATTTAATGGTACTTCAAAAAGCCGGGATACTGAGCTCCGAAAAGAAGGGTCAATGGGTGTACTATAAGCGGAACGATGACTTAATAGCCGAATTTTTAACCTGTTTAAACAAACATATTTAACCATGAAAACTAGTCTTCTACGACAAGGGGAATTGGCCGCCATGTCTTCCATAGACAAAGTCTTATATTTCTGGGACCATGTATGGAGTGCGCCTTATCACATCGATTTAATAGACGAATTGATGACCGATGACTTTATCATCACCAATGCCGGATCTGAAATCCAAGGCCGTGAAAATTTCAAACTGTGGGTGGCCTCATTACTTAGCGTTGTCCGGGAGAGCAATCTGGAAAATCTTGAGATATTCGAAAGCCAAGACGGGACGAGGGTCGTGTCCAGATGGATTTTCAGCGGACTGAATTATGGCATATTCAATCTGCCCGCTGCCGGCCAGCCAATCAGTTTTACCGGCACGGCAATATGGGAAATTAGGGACGGGAAACTCGCACACAACTGGGTAGAGCGAAGTGCGCTCGAGCTATATCAACAGCTTCAGGATCGTTCAGCTACATAACCCGAATAGATCGCATTTGCTCAGATATCTTACTCCCATGAGGTGAGTTCATGCAATTGTATTGAGGAAGCCGGATCGGGGCGGATATAAATTTATCGATTTTTGACAGACTTTTGGGAAACCTTCTATGCTAATATTGAAAGATAATTCCAGGCATTTCACGGAAAATGGGGCGGATTGTTTAAATGAGCCGGAAAAGACACTTCTTACCGAAAGGTTGCCAAAAGCTAAACGTTTCTAAAAAATGACGTTCCATGCGGGTGAATGTTGCTTTAGAAAAGCTGATAACTAAATGATTGTCTTGATTTACTATAACTTCTGAGCGGATTTTGCTGAGAACTGTATCGGTACAATCTTTAATTTTCAAAAAGACCTGTTTACGGGCGTGATTGGGTCAATCCTCGCCCTTCGTTAGCCTAGCAGACGGTTTAAACTTGACCATTTATAATAATAACAACTCTCATCAAATTTGTAATTTCCATGAACGTTCCCGTGATCTATCACTAAAATAAATATCAGGCGAGTCCTATTTAGGCAAATGGACAGGTCGCTTTTAACTATGCCCCATACGGCCTGTATGAAAAAAGAAAGTTGTTTCAGTAAAAAACGTAGATGGCGAACTAAGAATGTTTCCCCCGCTGATCAGCACTATTTCCGGCCTACACCATACTTTTTTCTTAAATACGGGCAATTCGTTTTCAGGCAAATTCATCAGCATTGAGCCTGCGTTTTGAGTTCGTTCATTTTTAGGTGTAACATGATCCGTCATACAACAGCCGTTTAATTTTTTTAAGGATTTCGGGAGAACCGCACCATAGTAGCCCTGTGATACGCAAAATTACAGTAAATGAAACTAAATATCCAAGTATTTGAATTAAGTTACCAGGTCAAATTACAGCAGATTTTAATTCCCCACCCAATCAACCTACACCACCGACGGACGAAAGAACGCCCGCCTATGGTTCTTCCCGTAATCTCACCTTTGCAGTCAGTTATATTTACACAACGACTTGATTAATAGGAACTTAGGCCTAAAAAAGAATGATGCTTTTTTTGACATGCCCTTGACCGTAGTGGTTAGTACCCAGAGTAATGTCCGATTATCAAACGTTCCAAAATGCCTCCTAAACCTTCTGCCGTATAAATTGCAATGGTTCACTTTTATATAACTAACATTTTCAGTTAACGCTCTTTTGATTTTAAATTCATGTTATAACTATTCCTCGTGCTCATTAAAAGAAAGTCAATTCAGTGGTTTCGCTTTCCCCCAGCATTCACAGCAACCTTTCCAGTCTTACTCATTTATGGAACAAGGAACACAGCCGGAAAAATACCTGCGTTATTTTTGGCGATCAATCAAATTCAGCGAAAAGTCATTGACCACCTGTAAACTAACAAGCATAAGAACTCGGACTGGGTGTTAAGCAAACCTGGAAGTGCGACTGGCAAAGTAGTCCGGGATATCCAAGCATTGAATCTGTCACCGGTGGAAATCAGTAGGCATTAAGTCGGGTTGTTTCTACTGGTTGCTGTTATTGCCGGGATATCGGTAAGCATTCCTGTCTCAGCATAGACTACCCTAACCTCCGCGACAGGTATAATGTGGTGTCCCTAAACTCAATATCATGGCCATAATACAATTTAAGCTGATTGTCGGCCTGAACTTAATCCTGAAAATAGATGCAGACGCACGTCGTCGGAATCGGAAAGGTTCCGGGTTTTACGATGCTATTTTTCAGCCAGCATTGGTGCTTTATGCACGTAGGTGTCACTGTATAATTCTTCGATGACGAATTTGGCCAGCACCTGACGGCTCATCTGAAATGGCTTAGGCGTACGATTGTAGCTGACCACCACGTCGCCAGCCGCCCTATTCTCATTTAACCCGACCGGCCGGACAATCGTCCAGTTGGTTCCGGATAGGCGGATAAGTTCTTCCTGCGCATTATGATCGTTAAAGATCACTTTGAAATTAGTGAGCCTTACTAAGAGTTTGACATACCAGGGTGCATATTGCCAAGAATCGCCGGCACCTACCGTGGACAGAACTATGATCCGTTTTACACCGAAATTGGGCATGACCTGTAACACATTTCGGATGCTGCTTTTCAACACCTGCGGACGATCGATTTTCCGAAGGGAAATAGCTTCGCTACGGTTTAATGGGCTTAATAAACTCAGCACTGCGTCGCACCCTTTTATGGCCTTACGGACATCACTAATGTTCGTAGGACTGCCTTCGATGATGGTAAGCCCCTCTTTGGCGCCAAGCTTGCCCGGGTTCCTCACCAGGGCAACAACCTGGTAATTTTTCGCTAGCGCCATCGCTATAGCATGTTGTCCCGTCCTGCCCGTTGCGCCCAATATCAACACTCTTTTTGCCATGCTTAAAAGGCCGAAATTACGCAATTCGCCGCAATTTACCATGCAGCATCAACTGAAATTCCAATTGGTGCTGCATGGTCCTGTTGTACGGTTTGCTGAAAGATGGGATTATTTGGCACCTTGGGGTTTTAATACTAATGCTCAATAGAATTCCAGTATTGCGTTTGATCCTAATCTCACATATTTCCTAAATCGCTGATCATTTGATAAATGCCGTAAACTCAGGGTCAGGTAATAATGATTGGTATTATAGTAGTGATTAAGTAATTGTTATCAAAAAACAAAAAAACAAATCTTACAACTATAGGTGATGTTGCTACGATTTTTATGGCGCTAGCCGACGTTCTCGGTGTAATAAGTTTTTGTTGGACATTAATTTTTTATTACAATGAATGCAACCTCAGCATGGCTATTGACAGCCAATTCCAATTTGAATGCCCCCAACCTGACCGCTATCATTGAGCAACAAACCGCTAGCTAATCTTTTAAAGTTCACATAACCGGGGACAGTTGCTGGCTGGTAGCTATATGGCGAAAGGCCATCGGATCGCTTTCCGGTTGGCTTATTCACCAAATGACCATCTGCAAGCCCAAAAATAACAGAGAAACCCGGCCAGATCAATTTCATGATCAGTTCCCTGATTGGGGCCTATGAGATGCCTATGAAGCATACGTGACCCTTCCTTCGGTAGATAACCCAGTTCTGCGTTTGACCACATCGCTAACACCAGACGCGCCGCTATTATTTCCTTTCTGGCCGCGGGACATTGTAGTACTTGGTACGAAAGGCAGTGATCTTTTGGTGGAAGGCGAAATCAAAGTTAACCAACTCGGCACCTGGTCCGGGCATTTATATTTTACTTTGACAAGGCCAAAGGCTGGATCGGTGCTGTATCTGCAGAACCTAACAGCGCTGGCAGATTATAATCAGGATACGGAAACATCCGAACTGTGGGCGGAATCTGGCCCGAGAGCGGTTTTTCCCTGCCGCCTACTTTAAATAATAAGCCGTTAGAAGGGGGCAAAAAATATGTGCTGAGTGAGGCTCTCATCGTTTTCAGTGAAGAGGTTCGGGCCGATGAGGCGACGATGGTACGGCAGTACCTGGACCTGACTGCGGCGGTTTATTTAAACCTGCCGAAGCCGGACACGAATTATCAAGATTGGCCCGATATCCTGCAAAAAGGGTATACTAATTCGTATTTTGGAACGTTATGCCTTCCGCGTACGGACGCCACTGAATAATATATCACCATTTTGTTGGGTGCGGTCATGAGCCGGGTCATTGTCTGCGCTCCGGATTTGTGTCAATAGTCGTTTGCTGTTTTTTGATTATACATCTGCACCGCCTGCCAGTGCTTCACGCCACACCAACGGTGCCGGGATGGCTGATCAAATCACGCCCCGGCAGGTAGGAGCATTACGTTAGACCGGTGTTTCAGTAACCAGTACTTTGAGCTTTTTGCTTTTATGATATATCTATACCCCCTTTGCCAGAGAATTATACAGGCACGACGGTCGATAGACAGGCAACATGTAGATCATTGCGCGGTGACAGCCGGGTCTGATAATATCTTTTTGAAAAATGATAAAGTGGTCAGTTTGATATTGGAATCTTCGATTATAGATGTATCTTGTGTCAATATTGATGCTTAAACGAATCCCAGAACATTGTATAAATATGTGCTGGATAAAATCGTTTGATCCCTGCCCCTTAATTAATGGAATAGCCTGGACAAAACCGGGCTATTCGTATTAAATGGCGAGCGGCTTTAAATATTGAATGAGAGTTGGTTTATATTCATGACCAGACCGGAATGGAGGTACCGTGTGATATTCAGGCTTTTTATGATGAAGGAATGAAATAATCATTCAACTGAGGTCGCCGGGCGCTTGGCTTCCGTAAAACGGGACAGGGATGCTGCCCTCAGCATAATCTAACCTGCGTAGTCTTACTGCTGATGTATTGTTTTAACAGTTTTATCTCGGCAGACGAAAGTATATCGCTTGTAACTTTATTCACATATTCAACACACCAGCTGGTGTGATAGTAATATAACGTTTTTTGATTGGCCAGGTAATAGATATCAGCCAATTTACCGGGTTTGGAACGAATATATGCCCCCGGTAAGATATCTGCCTCCGGCAAAAAGAACTCGCAATGTGAATCTCCATTAACGGTGGCCCACCCTACAGGACGTAAAGTCAAGTCCCCAGTCTGATAAGGTCCGTGCTTTTCCAGCAAATTAGGTTGTTTTGGCAAGATGCTCTTTTGGTAAAGGACGCTGTACATTTGCCTGTCCCCACCGCGGTAGAAATAAACAAATATACTGCCCGCCCCGCCGACGTATGGCATCGGTGAATTGCCTGAATTTGGGTTTAAAATATAGTTTCCAATATACCAACCCACCGTCTGTTCATGTAAGTCGGATATGCCGACTGAATTAATATTCCTGATATCCATATAGTTCACACCGAATCTAAAGATTAGACAAATTACGCTTACAATTACAACAGCCGCCCTCCTGATACCTCACCAAGCGAACAAGTATCCTGTCTATATTACTGGTTCTGAACGGGAAGCGATTAATACAGGGGGCGGCAAATTTGCCGGATCATAATCCCGCACCAGAAGATTACTATTCTTTTTGCATCCGGAACTACCTGACGCATTTAGTACGGCAGATATAGTTTTTTTCATGATCGGGAAATACAAGGCAATTTACGGGCAATGGCCAGGCTTGTCAATACCGCAAACGAGGGGATTTTACTTGATCTATGGTTCGCATCGGTCATTCTATAATTTCGCCATGCTGTTGACCGCCAATATCTGTTGTAAAATTTTTAACATGACTTCGCAGCGCCTGTTCGCTAATGAACAAGTCGAGGGCGATCTTGCTGTAGCTTTTGCCTCAGTATTTTTCAAGTTCGGTTCGTTGCCTTCAGCCGATCCTATATTTACAATTTCGATTGCTGATTATATAATCCTCGGCGGTCTTTTCCTGACCCCTTTATTGGCGTAGAGCGCCTGATAGGTTTTTTTAGCGGGTTAATTACAGAATCTTCCACGCTGCGGTGTTTGAGGCCGGACATTTGGCGAATCTATCATAGTTACTATATAAGGCATTAATAAAGCCCGTCATTTCTTCATGCTTTCGTACAAACGGTATTTTGAGCCGTTAATATGGCCAATGTAGCTATTGCTGATGCCAGGCATGTTCTCATAATAATACGTTGCATTAGACTAGCAATTGTCAGTCTGTTTGGGTAATAATGGTTCAGTGCAATAAATGTACTACTGCTTACCGAAAATAATATCAGAACCATAGATCTTACCCGATTTCGCATTATCTGCCCTGAACCCGGAGATATAATAATTGTTGGTAAGTTCGGTTGAAACACGACTCGTGCGCAGCTTCGCGTACACATTATCACCAGCAGCTTCACCTGTCATCGGGCGCGAGAAGTAAGAAGTATAAACGTGTACACTTCCACCTCTATTGTCTATGCCGGGCATGCCGGACTGTGTGAAGTTGGCCTGCTGGAAACGCACCGTACCGCCGTTGATAATGGCTCCTGTGGTGGGGCTTCCCCAAAATGCGCTGTTATACAGAACAAGTTGAGCATTGGGGTCAATTTTACCGTTGTTCGTTTCACCTCCCATCAAAACATATGACCTTACCGGCTCTGCTGTTTTTGTGGTAACCAGTTCGGAATTGACAGCGATTATTTTGGTGTTTTTATCGGCATCTTCTACAAATAAAGAATAAGAGCATCCATCTGATCCGTGACCGATAACGGTCATTTTTCCGGGGTATTTACCGGTTATGGCATCTTTCAGGAAGTGTATCCCATAGAATGACCCGAAAACGAAATTGTTGAATATTGTCTGGTCTTTGATATCAGCAAATTTTAGCGCACTACAGTTGGATTGTATGAAACGTGTCAAAGCTACTCCCGGATATCCCTGACCACCCTGGGGGAGCCGCGCTCCATAATGCGGGTTGAGCTGCATATTCCGGATAAATCCACCTATAGCACCTCCACCCACCCAAATGCCTGCTCTGGCCAATACGCCGGCAAAATAATCAACATAATGCCCGCTGGTATTGTAGGAAGCAAGATCTATTCCTTTATCGCCAACCACCGTTATGTTTACAATATATACGCCTGGGCCTTGTCCCTGTATCAGGAACGGGGTTACCCTGGGATGATCAGCGCTAAAACCGTCAGTTGCTATATTCAACTGTGCGATGGTTAAGCCGCTGATACCGGCGCGAGCCCCGAGTTGTATCAGCGAAGCGCCCTTTTCTCCGGCAGCACCGCCATCATAAGTAGTAAATATCCCAACACCACCGCTTTGCGTATGGTGCTGTACATCCCATGTGCCCCTTAGTTCAACCCCTGAAGGAATTTGGATAGGATTATTTACTAAATATCTTCCCGCAGGCAAATACACCGTGCCGCCGCCGGCAGCCTTAGCTTCGCTGAGTGCCATTTGCAACCGGGCAGATATATCTACCGTCGGCCGGTCGTCGTTAAAGCCTGTTGCTCTCGGCAAATCGGCTCTAAACACTTTACCTGATGCAGGCTTCGGATGTACTTGAATGTCTGTTATAAGGTTTTTAGGGATCGGATCAAACAAATACTCCTTGTTGTTTTTAATCTCAACCCTGGCGGCCTTGCTGTCATTTTTGATTTCCAGCTTGCCGTTATAACCGGAGTTCACCGATTTAAGTGTGTTGACATCTGCTCCCAGAAATACATGCCCGTCAGGTTTTTTAAACTCGGTTTGGGTGAGCAGCACATTCCCGTTGTTTACTTTAAGCGCGTAATCGCTGTAACCGCTAAACGCACAGCTTTCGAAAGCGATAACCCCATCGCTGCCATCGCTTACAACAGGGCCGGTAAAATCTACACCGTTAAATTGAACGGAAGTTTTAAAGTCGTTATAAAAATATACAGCCTTACCATCTTTTCCAGCCCCGAATGTAGAGTTGGAAATCAATAAGCCATAGGGATTAACCGCCTGAATATATAAACCGGTTCCGCAATCCTTGATATGGTTTTCGTATAACTGCGCATTAGGGCTATCGGAGAAACCCGGTTCCCGACCTACCCACATACCCGTTTTATAACCGGATACAGACAGCGCGGAAACATACTCCCAATCCGAGCGGTGCATGTTGAACCCTGTGCCGTTCGCTCTGGTATATCCGGCAACTTTTGCCAGTGCAGGGGAGCCAGGGAGCCCTGAATTAGCCCAGTATCCAGGATCTATTTTCACATGCTCAATCCGTCCGATGTCCGTGCATACATGCACCTCTATTCCAGTACTGAGGGCGGTCATATAGCTGTTCAAAACATAGTGCAGTTCACTTGGGGCTGAATAGAAACCGTTATAGGCATTTACGAGGGTTACATGCTCAATGGTCACACAGTCACCGCCTGGCTGAAATAATGTCCACGGATAAGGTTTAACATCGTTAATGTCCTGTTCTGGGTACCAGATGGACATGTTCGTTATGCCCGTCCCCGAATTCATATCTATAAACCGGTCTGCTATACTGGTATAGGTTGTGCGAAGTGCATTGCCTGCCTGAGCGTCGTTCCACCAGCTTTCAACCGTCCCATTGTAATTGGGTGCATTTTTGCCGGTGCGTACTTCAAGAATAGTCCCGAGCACTTTCCCATTATATAATTCGGGATCGGCCCAGTCACCGCGTAGCTGCACACCGGTTGGGATGTTTAGCACATATTGATACTTAAAGTCTTTCATGATTTGGTCAGTGCCCTGGCGCACTCTTACACTTTTAGTGGCAGTTTGCGTGCTGCGAAATTCATAATGCCCCGCCGGTACGTACACCACGCCTCCACCGTTTTTATAAGCTGCATCAATAGCGGCCTGAAAAGCCGCTCTGTTATCGAAGCCCGGCCTGGCTTTGGCTCCAAACTTTGGATCGGTCACTATAAAGTCTGATATCACCCAGTCTTTGGTGGGATAGACCGTTTTGATGGCTTGCCGGTTTATGTGCGGATTGTTTTTTCCCACCTGAGCATGAACCATATTTGCCATCAACAGGGCCATGATCATCACCGTTCCAATTATTTTTTTAATACTGAGGGTCGTACAAAAGACAGGACATTCCATGCTTACTCGGTTCTTGATATAGCTTTTCCAGGTTATCATTACGCTATTTAAATTATTTTGCTGCTCCATAAGGGCCCAAAATAACCGAACACGCAAACAAAACATTAATATTCAATTAACAGGCTCATAGCTACAATTTTTAATTAAGATTTCAGGTTCTGCGGGCTTCACGTACCATAAATATTTAAGGTACGGCAACAGGTATTACCAATCACATCAATCTATATCACGATCAACAGCATAGGGTATCATCAAGATGCCTGTAATATTCAAGGATTGGTTTTTATATCTCTTTTCTTAAACATTTCCTTTCTGTAACGAACGTAGTCTTTAGCGTCATCTTTTAGTGTCTAAATTGACAAGTAATTTTCATTAATCAGTTTGGATTTTGCGGACGTGTCTAAACGAGCGTAAGGTAAATGTCCAAAATCTTGTTAGTACTTAAATATGAACGAAAAGCCTCTACATCCCGTTTGCTTCCACATCCTGGGATTATTGTCAGAAACATTAGGGGCAGCAGATCCTCGTAGGAGTCAGAGATAGGATTCCAAGCCAAATATCGCCCCGACCTCATGACCAACAAACGATCAGTTAATTTCTGAGCTCATCGACAATGCCCTGAACATTTTCTTTATCCGAAAAAAAACACCGTAAAAATCTTTGGCAAACTGATAGCCCTGCCCGGGCATCCAATAATAGAGAGCGTACACCGGAGCTTTCAGTCACTAAAACCGAATACCCTACTCCTTGCAACCAACAAATTACCCCCAAGTAAATCGAGCTGTTATTTTACATTTGAAATATGAACGGGTCAATGCTCGTTTTCAGGAACCTTACACTCTATTAGTACAGTTAACGCTGCGAAAAACCAACCCTCCAAATTCGTCAGATAAACTCCCTAGTCCGTTAACTCAGCAGTATCATCAGGAAAAGTTGCATAACTATTCGAGCTAGATAATTGTCATCATCAGTCCGGTTTATTTTGCTTACCAATTGCCACTCACGATTATTTATACTTTGGGAACCTTCCCTGTTTCTAACATAAACAACTTTAATCTGATCACTTAAAACAGGACAAATGAGTTGCGAAGAATTTCTGCTTATGATCTATGAAAATAAATTAGCAGATGGCGAACAGTCTGTCTACCGTATTTCAACACTGAAAACTGATATTATTAAATTTAGGACGCAGCATTTATTCCGTTAGGTTAAGCATTTCCGGACCTATGACATCTTCATCATAATTATCTTCTCTATATGATTTCATACTTTTGTGTCTTCACAAACCGATGACACTAAGATCTTAGGCTTCACGACTGCCTGCCATGGTGATGACACAATAAATTAGTGACAATATCCCGCTATAATTGCAAAATTCAAACGCCAATATAAAGTCTAAAATAAGCTTTTCAGTCCAGGTAGCCATTTAGTTCTATTTATGATCCATTTATTTCTAAGGCAACACAACGATATCGTTTGAAAGGTAGCCAAAATAGAAAAACACGCATCAGCGCGTTTCTCTGTATTCTTTCCAGTCCTGATATATCCCCTTTTCCACAAGGACAAGGTTTTAGTTTGTCTGTCATTCGAGAATTGAATAATAGGTAAACTTAAGAACTTCTCGACGGTTTATGAATGGCAAACAAAAGTAAAAAACGATCGGTATTTTTAAGGATGAACGGTAATTTATTACCATTATATTTTCCGCTATTGTTATGTTTCAATGGTGAATTGATATAGAATTCTGCCGATAACACGCCTACTGAGACGAAGGGAGCGTACATTCATTGAACCCATCACAACAATTTGGAATAATGCTGGTTATATCAGTAATACACTATTACCTGTCGACATTTTCATGATTGATACAATCTTACTGGCTGAACAAAAGCAGGCTATGCTGGCTGCTATTGTCGCCACCTCGGACGATGCCATTATTAGCAAGACTTTGGAAGGCGTTATAACCAGCTGGAACCAGTCCGCAGAGCGAATATTTGGTTATACGGCACAGGAAGCAATAGGCAAACATATTTCTTTAATTATCCCTTTTGAACGGTTAGCGGAGGAAACCTATATCATAGGGCAAATTTCTAAAGGCCACCGTATCCATCATTTTGAAACGTTTAGATGTACCAAGTATGGTAAACTGATTCCAATATCCGTATCTGTTTCCCCTATCCTGGATAATGAAGGGGGTGTTATTGGTGCTTCCAAAATCGCACGCGATATTTCCGACCATACGATCGCCCGTGAAAGACAAGCTATTCTCGCAGCTATCGTTGATACTTCTGATGATTGTATCCTGAGCAAAACCCTGGACGGCATTATTACCAGTTGGAATAAGTCAGCGGAGCGCATGTTTGGTTATACCGAAGCCGAAGCTATCGGAAAGCATATCACATTGATTATCCCTGCCGACAGGCTTGCTGAAGAACAATATATCATCAGTGAAGTCCGGAAAGGCAATAAGGTGGATCATTTTGAGACTATTCGTCTGGCCAAGGATGGGCGACAAATTCCAATTTCGCTCTCCGTTTCTCCGATCGTAGATGACAAAGGGACCGTGATCGGGGCATCGAAAATTGCACGGGATATCAGCACGGACCTGGCAATAAAGGAAGAAAACAAACGGCTTTTTGAAGAAGTGAAAGCCTTAAATGAAAAGAAGGACGAATTCATCGGTCTGGCAAGCCACGAACTTAAAACGCCGTTAGCTAGTATCAGCGGTTATCTGCAGATTCTGAATACGATGGTTACTGAAGAAAAAGCCAGGAAATTCCTGGGGAAAGCAAGAGGACAGGTAAAAAAACTGAGCGCTTTGGTGGCCGATCTACTGGACGTTTCCAAAATTGAAGCCGGGAAACTGCAATTTAAGTCGGAGCTCGTTGACCTCAAAAAAATAGCTGAAGAAACGATTGAATTGGTTGCATTGACCAACAGGGATTATCATATCAAATTAGATACACCCGCATCCCTGATGTTAGTTCGCGGTGACGCACATCGCATTGAGCAAGTCATCACAAACCTTTTGACTAATGCCATCCGTTATTCGCCGGGACAAGACCAGGTAGAAGTTACAATTAAAGCTAATCTCCAAAACGTAACTCTGGCTGTGCGGGATCAGGGTATCGGCATTCCTGCCGACAAACTAAAGGATGTTTTTTCCAGGTTCTACCGGATCGACAATACCAACCCGTATATTTCCGGTCTGGGCATCGGTCTCTTCTTAGCTTACGAAATCATCGAGCGCCACCAGGGTCAAATCTGGGCGGAAAGCGAGCTGGGTAAAGGATCAAGCTTCTGCTTCAGTTTACCGTTAGCGACTACCGAATAGCATGGACTTATATTATATCATTTATTGCAGCATACCTGGAAAGGCTTTCTGCAAAGCAGATGTAAAAACCTTACTGGCTGCGGCGCGTGGAAACAATGAAAAATTTGGAATAACGGGTATGCTGATCTATCTGCCTGACTTGTTTATCCAAATGATCGAAGGGCCGAAAGCTGAAATATTAAGACTTTATCGGAATATTGAACAGGACAACCGCCACTACCGCGTTGTATTGCTTAAAGAAGGGCCTGTACATCATCGGCGTTTCCCTGACTGGAGCATGGGTGTAGACGACCATGAAGTTCCGCTGTCCGATCCCAGGCAGTCATTCCTGGTGTCAGACGATAAGGTATTTTCGCTTTTTAATCTTATGGATATGCCGGAAACACTGCACAACTGACCGATGAACTGTAACGCAAATTACTGGTTCTGGAAACCGCAAAGTCCGCTCCGAAGTACGTCCAACCTTTATTTTAATGGGCAAATTTACTTGAGACATTTTAAATATGTTCACTATATAAAGGCGATTATGTCAAAATTTGCAACTGGTCGACATCCCGAACCAAACTTTTCGTTATACTTATGCGATTACGGGTCAGAAGAGAACTTGGTAAACGGTCAATCGACACCGCCGGCGGTCGCACAGGTGAAATAGAATTTAGATTGATTCTTGTTGATATAACTTGACAATATAAATCACTAATACACTATTTTTAGCTGTATTAGTACTGTATAATATTTACTCAACGAATTGCTGCTATAAACAATTCCGCGTTTTTTAACTTATAAAAGGTATGGGAATCTTCTGGCAATACCTGAAACCGTACCGTGGATTGATCGCTCTGGCCTTGGTACTGGCCGCGGCTGCGCAGCTGTTGGCGCTGATCGACCCGGTGATCTTCGGGCATATCATCGATCAGTATGCCACCAATAGAAATCACCTATCCGAAAATGGATTGATCCGCGGCATCCTGTACTGGCTGGCCATCGCTTTAGGATTAGCAATATTCTCGAAGCTATTCAAATCACTGCAGGACTTTGTGACCCGTAAGACCGTCGCCCGCTTTGGCATGCAGGTGTTTAACGATGGCCTGAAGCAGACCCTGCGCCTGTCTTTTCAGGAATATGAGGAAAGCCGCAGCGGAACGACATTATCCGTATTGCAAAAGGTCAAGACCGATGCCGAGCGTTTTATCAATGCTTTTGTCACCGTGCTGTTCTCCTCGTTGGTGGGCGTAGCCTTTCTTTTGTATTACAGCCTGAGCAAGAACTGGCTGCTGGTGCCGGTATTTTTTGTCGGCATTATTGTGCTTGGGTCGCTGACGGGACTGTTATCCAAGCGTATCAAGACCGTGCAGCGGTCCATTAACCGTCAGACCGATGCACAGGCGGGTATCATCACCGAAAGCCTGCGGAACATCGAGCTGGTGAAAAGCCTTGGCCTGACCTTTTCCGAGATCCGGCGGCTGAATGCCCAGACCAAAACCATCTTCGATCTGGAAATGTACAAAGCGCGTAAAGTCGCCTTCTTATCCTTTTTGCAGGGCAATATGCTTAACCTGCTTAAACAATCCATTCTGTTTATATTGCTTTGGCTGATCTTCCGCAAGGTGCTGAGCACCGGCGAATTGATCGCAATGCAATTTATTTCGACCGCTATCTTTACGCCATTACAGGACTTGGGTAATCTCATTCTTCTTTACCGCGAAGCGGATGCGTCATTCAAAAGCTTTGATGTGCTGATGCACAAATCTATCGAGCGCCGCCCCGATGAACCCATCGAGATCGGCGAACTCGAAGAATTGCGCTTTGAAGATGTGGTCTTCCGGCATCGTACGGCGAATTACAACGCCATTGACGGCATCTCCTTTGATATTCGCCTTGGAAAAACGATCGCTTTCGTCGGTCCCTCGGGATCGGGTAAATCCACGCTGGTCAAACTGCTGGTTGGCTTGTACATTCCGGTTGCCGGGAAAATCTGTTTTAACGGCGTAAGCTCCACCGCCATCCGGTATAACCCTTTACGACGGCAGATCGGTTTTGTTACACAGGATACGCAATTGTATGCCGGTACGATCCGCGATAATTTACTGCTGGTGAATCCGACCGCTACGGACAAACAAATTACTGAAGCGTTGCGCAAGGCATCGGCAACAAAACTGATTGCAAAATCCGGGAATGGACTGGATACAGTGCTGGGAGAGAACGGCATGAAGCTCTCCGGCGGGGAGAAACAAAGGATATCCATCGCCCGTGCATTGCTTCGCAAACCCCGGCTGCTGATCTTTGACGAAGCTACCTCGGCTCTGGACTCTCTGACCGAGGAAGAAATCACCCAGACCATTCGTGAAATATCCGCCGGCCAAGAGCAGATGACCATCCTGATCGCGCACCGATTATCCACTGTTATGCATGCGGACATTATTTATGTCCTGGAGAAGGGACGTATTGCGGAGTCGGGCAACCACGACGAATTGCTCTCGTACAAAGGTTTGTATTATGCGCTGTGGCGTCAGCAGATCGGCGAAAGAAGGTTCGAACCGGAGATGCCAGTTAAGGAAAACCATTAAAATATTTAGCGGTCCTTAAAGTTAAATATAACGACCGGGAAAATAGCATTTGAGCCACCCAGACCGAAAGGACATACCTTTAGTGAGAACGAACGCTGCAGGAAGCAACTGGCGAAACAAAAGAGGTAGAAAAACTTAGATGTCGGTGAGTTAGGGGTACAGGCCGTTACCAAAGAATTCTGTCCGTAATTCGCGGAGTCCTGAGGATTCTTTAAGCACAGCAATATAGAATTGCTTATAATAACGGCAGGGAATTCAAAGAGTCTGTGCAAGCAGGATTCCCTTGGTTTAACAAATCTGTTAACTCTTATTTGATCCCGATCTGTCTGCACACGATCATCACTTCCTCGAGCAGCGATTCGCTCATAGCAGGCCTGATGTCCGCAACGAATTTTTAGGCACAGGAATCGGGCTGAACAGGTAAGACTTAAAATAACACAGGACATCATCATATAGCTCGTCGCGGAGATCCAGCGTTCATGTAGTCGTCCTAAATTTCGACACCTTCACTGCAAAGCATTACGATCTTCTTTTGATTTTCCCACTTGCAGTTGTCTACCCCATCACTGCATATTACAATTAACCTGCTACCCAATTATTTAATTTAAAATCATTGGTGCCCCCTGTGGTGCCTCTTGAAAGAAAAATTCCGCGTCCGGCAACCTTTGTCCTGTCATCCTGAGGATATGAAATCAAACGAACTGATCGGATTATTTACAGCGGCTGCGGTCGCCGGGGCCCATGAGGTCCTGGCGATGGAACACCTGCTCCCTGAAACGATCAGCAAATCGGAAGCTTACCGGCGCTACGGCCGCACCTGTGTGGACCGTTGGATCGCCGAAGGGCTTATCTCGCCTCAGGGTAAGACGATCAGCCGCAATAACCTGGAGACAGTTAGCGCCTCCAGCAACCGGCTGACCTACCTGCCCGTGGCAGAAAGGTAACGGACGTTATTTGACATCTGGGGACGAAACATTATCCGCCTGAAAAGCGGAAATCGGGCGAAGGTGAGCGTAAAGCCGCAACATGCTGAAAGCGCCCGGGCAGGCTGAGAGGCCCGTATTGTAGAATACGACGCGAGTATGTCCCGAATTTGTCTTGAAGGGGGTTCCGGTTGGAACCCCTTTTTTTATGCTATCACATTATGGAAATCGCCCTGAATAACCAACAACTGCGCACCATTGTCCACGAGGCTGCCGAGCTAGGCGCGATCGTCGCGCTGATCCACACCGGGAAATTGCCGCCATACCTAAAAAAACGTGAGGCTTACCGCCGCTACGGCAGGCGCTATATCGAGCAGTTGCTGGACCTGGGGCAACTGAGCATCCGTGGCGATGGCAACAATTCAGCTGCCTGGCGTATCGACCGCATAGAGATAGAGGCTATCGTCAGAGGCCTGGAAATCTGGCGCCAATTATAATTGAATTTTTATGGAAACGACAATGAACCCTGCCGCCATCCGGGAACAGGTATCTATCACCGGCCTGCTGGCCAGGCTGGGATATCAGCCCGCCTACAACTCCGGGCGCGAGATCATGTACCGAAATGTGCTGCACGAGGATGGCAAAAAACCCTCCCTTTGCGTAAACGATACCCTCGGCATGTGGTATGACCATGACACCGGCAAAGGCGGCAACGTGATCGATTTTGGTTTAGCCTTCTGGCCCGGATTGGAGATCAGGGAGGTATGCAGCAAACTGCATGAAATTATGGAACAGGCCATACCTGCCGCAGTATCGCTGATTAAATCAACACGACGTAAGCGGCATAAAGCTTTGATCCAACCTTATTATCATGTGGATAAGGTTTGTGACCTTGGAAAAACCCCATCGATCCACATATATCTGGAAAAACGCGGACTTTGGGAAGTAGCGCAGGGCATCCTGCAGGAAGTTCATTACCATAGCGTCCATGCCAAGCTAGAGCCCCGGCAATTTTTTGCTGCCGGTCACCGTAATGATTCCGGCAGCTGGCAGGTGCGGAACAAATACTTCAAAGGATGCCTGGGCAACAAAGGGCTTACCCTGCTGTCGGGCGACAGTCGGCGTATATGCGTGTTCAAGGATATCTTCGATTACCTGAGCTGGAAACATGATCATCCGGAACTGCCGGACACTGCATTGATCATCAACAGCTATAGCCTGCTGCCTGCCGCTATTAAGACTGCCATGCGGTACCCTTCCATTTCGGTGTATTTTGACCATTCCCCGGGAGGCCACCAGTCGCTTCACCAGTTTATGACCGAATTACCCTATGCGGCCGACGGTACGCCGGCATTCAGCGGGCATCACGATTATAGTGAAAAGCGCCGCACCGAAGCGCGCGCCGCCTTTGAGGCTCAAAAGCCGAAAGACCTCTTTAAGAACATCGAAATACCTTTTATACGTTGAGGCTTCTTTTCACAAAAAGTGCCGTTTTATTAATGCAGGGGGCCCTCTTGTTTTTTACCCTGCAAGATGTCTTTTTGTCCGACGGAAACCCTTCGGGATTTCCGGTCTGCCAAAAAGAATCTTGCCCGGCTGATGCCGGGGGGAAGAAATTTCGCAACTCAATTTCTTTGCTTATGACCAGGAACAAGGGCGGCAGGCCGCCAGCGGGTAATGACAGGCGATCTTTTAAGATCGACGTCCGGTTTACGGAAGCCGAATACCGGCAGGTGGAGCAACTGGAAAGGGAACTGGGTTTAAAGAAGACCGAACTGGTCAGGCAGAAGTTATTGTTTGAGGGAAAGGGGCTTGCCGTGAATGCCGCTGAGCTGATGGGCCGTCTGGACGCAATCAGCCTGGAATTATCGAGAAGCGGAAATAATATCAATCAACTGGCACGTTATGCGAACCGCTTGCAAAAACGAGGGCTTTTATCACCTCCCGTCGTTGACGAATATCTCCGGCTGCTTCGCCGTCATGAGGATGAACAAATGGAACTCGCTGTGTTATTCCGAAAACTGATCAGGTCTTTGATACCGTGATCGGCTGCTATCAGGCTCTGCTGCTCCGCAGCTACCAGGTATTATCGCTACATTAATATATCATTCTGTTGTGCTGCCGCTATATTGTTCCACAGTTTTATAGTTGGCCGGTTAGTCTGATCCCTAATTACAGGGCTCCTTAGCTCCGTCGTTAGCCGGTTACCTTGCACTTTCGTTCTGCTGGTCTGCCGCTATACTGATCGGCAGTTAGGATGTTGATCTGTTATCATGATCTATAGTGCTATTGTTGCACCGGTCGTTTGCTGCATCGTTATTCGGCTATGAAGTTACACGGCTGCAGTAATAGGCCGTTAACGTGTTCTTTTGTTACTTCGCTCATTTATTATGATCGTTAAAATTTTCCGGGCCAGCGCTTCGTTCAAGGCGATCACTTACAATTTTGATAAGATCGCAAAAGGACAGGCTACCTTAATGAAAGTTTCAGGGTTTGGAGCACTGCGGCAACTGCGCGAAGTAAGGCCGGAAGACTACCGTAACTACCTGGAAGCGTTGTCGGGCCTCAATCGAAACGTAAGGCTTCCTCAGTTCCATGCCATGATCTCCGCGCCGGATCATTCCTTTGACAAGGATAAATTGGCACAACTTGCCGGGCAGTGGCTGGACCGGATGGGCTACAAGGATCAGCCTTACCTTCTGGTGCATCACCGCGATACCGATCAGTCGCATGTGCACATGGTCAGTACGCGGGTTGACCGGCAGGGCAAAAAGATCGACAGCGCCTTCGAACACCGGCGTGCCGTAAACCAGCTTAATCAATTGCTGCAAAAGGATGAGGCGCACCAGGCGCAGCTGGATGCAGCCAAGGCATTGCAATACCAGTGTTCCACGAAGGCGCAGGTGCTGCTGTTGCTGGAAGGAATGGGCTACCAGGTCCGTGAAAAGGACAACGAGCTGTTGCTTTACAAATTTGGACGCCAGCTTTTTGCGGTCAGTGAGCAACGCGTGGAAGAACGGCTTTCTGCCTATGTGCCTGATAAGGCCCAGGCCATCCGTTGGAAAGCGATCTTCAGCAAATACCGGGAACAATTTAATGCGGTTCCCGAACGTGCCACCCTCAATTTACCCGGCGGGAGAACCTCGCAGACCGGTCCTTACCGTTCCGAGCTTGGGGATTTTCTCAGAAAAGAATTCGGCATCGAAATGATCTTTCATGCGTCCGGGGATAAACCGCCCTATGGCTATACGGTCATCGACCATGTGCAGCAGCGGGTGTTCAAGGGCAGCGAGATCATGAAGCTGGCGGTACTTACCGGTACCGAAGCCGGCCCTTCACAAAGTTCTTCTCTGCCGGAAAATAGCACCGAGGCGGCGGAAAAACAGTTAAAAAGCAACTATCTGACGTATTTCCGCCCTTATCTGAGCAACGATGTGGACGATCAGCAGATCCATGGCCCACGCAGGCGCAGGCAGAAAAAGGCGCGCACAAACACCCGTTAATTTTAATCTCAACTTCATGAACATTCTTATCGGCAACCAGAAAGGCGGGTGCGGAAAGAGCACGATCGCTCTTTTACTGGCCAACTACCTGACCCTGGTTAAACAACAAAAGGTGACGCTCATCGACATGGACTACCAGCAGTCTATTGCGCAAAAATTTGAAAAAGGCAAAGTGCTGGAAAACAAACCGCCATATGATGTCGTCGCCGCGCAATTAGCCCATTACCCTGTATTACAGAGCGCTATTATGCAAACCCCGACCGAAGCAGTCATCATTGATCTGCCGGGAAAGCTGGATGACGACGGCCTCCTGCCGGTCTTTGATTCGGCAGACCTGCTGATCTGCCCGTTTTCCTATGATGAATTCAGCTTCGACTCGACCATTTTATTCGCCATCGTGCTGCGTAAGATCAACCCGGCCATACCCATCATTTTTATTCCCAACCGGGTCAAAGCAAATGTGCGTTATGAAACGATGCAGGAAGTCAACAAGCAGCTTTCAAAATTGGGGGTCATGGCACCGCTGATACCGGACAGGATCGATTTTCAGCGGGTGACCACCTTCATGACACCGCTGCCCGTGATCCCGGTGATCATTCCGGTCTTCGACCAGATCTATACGGTCATAGCAGAAAAACTGGCAGCGCCCCCAAACGGCTGAAGCGATGACCAAGATCACCTCATTGGCCGACGAGATACGCAACCGTATCGCGCAGCCGCCACCTGAAAACGGGAAACCACCGAAGGTAACCAGGGAAAAAAAAGCCCTGTCTGAAGAAGCCGGGATCCTGGCGCTCATCAGGGCCTATGACAATTCGAACCACAAAAGCCTGGTACACGTCAGGTTCGACGAAAAAACGGTAAAGACGCTTAATCATTTTAAAATGGCAACGGGCGTCGATGTTACACGCCTGGTAGCCTTCGCCGTTAAACAGCTATTCGAGGGCAACCCCGAACTCAAAGCGATCATTAAACAATTCATTCAAAACATGACCTTATGACCTGGATCAAATTCATCTCCTGGTTAGCAGCATTGTATGGCTTTTATTACCTGCTGAACATTGCCTGGGACCTCCTTCGCGGGAAAGGGGCTGGCGATAAAGAGGCGGCCCCTGAGCTGCATTTTGACGAAACCGCAGCCCCGCAGCAGGTAAGCCCGGAAGTTACGGAAGAAAAAAATCAGCCGGCTTCCCCAAAAGCGCCCGTTGAGGTCGCAACCTCCGGCCTTGGCGGGTTAAGAGTAAAGGAGCTTTTCCAGCACGCCAAATTAGAGCTGATCGCCTACAACCAGTCGGTTACCTTTTAAAATGAAGAAGCTGCTGGTAATGCTCCTGTTTATTCCGTTCGCTGCCATCTGTCAGCCCGGTATAACCGAAATGCAGGAAGCCCGCTCAGACCTGACGCAGTCGTTCTTTTCAGCGCGTGACCTGTCGCTCGTCCTGGCCGCCATATTAGGCATCATCGGTGCTGTGCGCATTTACCACAACTTACAGATGGGCCGCGAGCGATTCACAGCTGAAGTAGCTGCCTGGTTCTTTTCCGCCTTGTTTATGGTTTTACTCGGCGCGTTCTGTCAGGCCGTTTTCGGTATCTAAAACCAGTATTTCCATGTTAGCCGCACGAATTCCTTAAGCCGGCTTCAAAAAATTCTCTTTTATGCTTTTTTCATGCTTAAAAACATCCGGCGCAAGCTGGCCTGGGTACTGGCGCTTATCGTCAGCCCAATCTTCGTATTTGCCCAAAGCGGCGTCAACGGCCTTAACGCCGCTACTTCTAACCTGAAGACCTATGTAGACCCGGTTACCGACATTACTTTGGTTATCGGCGGGATCGTCGGCATTGTCGGCGGTATCCGCGTGTATTCGAAATGGAACAGCGGTGACCAGGACATCAACAAAGAGCTGATGGGATGGGGAGGTTCCTGTCTCTTTCTGGTGCTATCCTCGCTGATAATCAAAGCCTTCTTCGGTTTATGACGCAGCGAAAATTTACAGTTTATAAGGGGCTTTCGCGGCCCCTTATTTACAAAGGTTTCCGGGGCAAATTCATTTACTGGGGAATAGGCGCCGTACTCACCGGCCTTGTCCTTGGCTCCGTCACGATGGCGGTGATCAACATGTGGCTCGGAACCATCGTATTGATCGGCTGCATCGTCGGCGGCCTGGTCTACATCGCCTCACGCCAGAAAAAGGGCCTGTATAACAAGACCCGGCACAAAGGTATTTTCATCGTCACTCCTTTGATCTATGAACGCCCGGAATTTTGAAACGCCCTATATCGGCGTGGATGCCGGTAAGGACTTTGATATCCTGTATAGTGCAAGCGGTGAGTTTTCTGTCGTGATCGCCATGAAAAATCCGGTCATCCAGTATTCGGCGGCAGCAGGCGATTATGACGAGTTTCAAAATCTGCTCACCGGCATTATCAAAATATTGGGTGACGGTTATCTGCTGCAAAAACAGGATATCCTGCATAAAGCGCCTTTCGACCCGCCGCCGGCGTCCGAATACCTGCAACAAAAATTCAATGCCCATTTTGCCGGTCGTGCGGCCCTGCGCATAGACACTTACCTGACCATCACCAGGCAAGTAAAAAAAGGGCGTTTCTATGTGTATGACCCGAAACAATTAAGGGACTTCCGCACATCGGTTGTCAAGGTTACCGATGTATTAAAAGCCGCCAGATGCGAACCCGTCATACTAAACGAAACCAAGATCAGCGGCCTTATCCGCCGGGTACTGGCCATGCGGTTTGGCGAGGCGCCATTTTCCCTCAATAATTTTAAACCTACGGACACCGAGATCCAAATGGGTGACCGCTCCATACGCTGCATTCCGCTGGTGAACAGCGAAAATGTAGATATGCCAGCAGAGATCGGGACATTTACCGAACTCAATGAAAATGAAGCGGTGCGCGGATTTCCGGTAGACATGCTTTCATTTTTGTATAAGGTACCTGCTTTTGAATCCATCCTGTATAACCAGGTGATCGAGATCCCCGCACAACAGTCACTTTTAAACAAACTGGAAGTAAAGCGCAAGCGCCATTCCGGTATTCCCGATCCGGCGAATTTATTGTGCGTGGAGGATATCGACCAATTGTTGAAGGATGTGGCACGCAACGGGCAGTTGCTCGTCAACGTCCACTACAGCATTGTCCTGTCCGCACCTGCCGCTGACATACAGCGCTCCGTGAATTTTATTGAAAGCGCCTTGTTTCAGCTGGGCATCATCCCAAATCAGAACGCCTATAACCAACTGGAATTGTTCCGGGCGGCACTGCCGGGCAACGGTGTGGAACTACGCAATTACGACTGGTTCCTGACGACCAGCGACGCCGCGCTTTCCCTTTTTTTCAAGGAACGGCCCATGGAAGATGAAGCGTCGTCCTTCCGCATCCGGCTGACCGACCATAAAGGTATCCCCGTAGCGATAGATCCTGCTGACCTGCCCATGCGCACCGGACGCATCAACAACAGGAACAAGTTCGTGTTAGGCCCAAGCGGCTCTGGTAAGTCGTTCTTTATGAACTCCTTAGTCGAACAATACCTGCTTTTTAACGTCGATGTGGTCATCGTCGATGTCGGCCATTCCTACTCCGGTCTGTGCGCGTATTACGGCGGAAAATACATCACCTGGTCGGATGACAGGCCGATCACCATGAACCCATTCCTGATCACCGAAGATGAATACAACCTGGAAAAGAAAGACAACCTCGTCACCCTGATCGCCCTGCTTTGGAAGGGTGCCGGCGGTTCGGTGTCCACGATCGAAAGGGACGTCCTGACAGCCACGGTAAGCGGTTACTATGCCATCGCTTTTTCCGAAGGTTCGGGCATTGATCTGTCCTTTAACAGTTTTTATGAATTTGCCCTGAAGAAAATACCCGAGATCAAAAGCGAAGAACGTATTCCTTTCGATCTCGATGAGTTTCGTTATGTACTGAAGAAGTTCTACCGGGGCGGTGAATATGAAAGTATCCTTAATGAAGCTGGTGACCAGTCGCTGCTGAGCGAGCCGTTTGTGGTCTATGAAATTGACGCTTTACAAGATAATGCGGTGTTGCTGCCAATAGTTACCCTGATCATCATGGATGTATTTATCCAGAAGATGCGTAACCGTAAGAATCAGCGAAAAGTGCTGATCCTCGAAGAAGCCTGGCGGGCGCTGATGTCACCGATCATGAGTTCATTTTTATTGTATCTCAACAAAACCGTCCGCAAGTTCTGGGGGGAGGTCATCGAAGTAACGCAGGAACTTTCCGATATTATAAGCAATCCCGTTGTTAAAGACAGTATCATCAACAACTCGGATACGGTTATCCTCCTCGACCAGCGCAAATTCCGGGATAATTACGCTGAGATCGCCAAAGTGCTGTCCATTTCTCCAACGGAGCAGCGTAAAATATTTACCATCAATCAACTGGATAACCGCGACGACCGGGCCCGGTTTAACGAGGTATATATACGACGCGGTTCTACCGGCGAGGTTTACGGTGTAGAAGTGAGCCGCCACCAATATTATGTCTATACCACGGAAAAGCCGGAAAAAAATGCGGTTCAGATCTATGTGCAGCATTATGGTTCCTATCCGGCCGCACTGGACGCATTCCTATCGGACATCGATAAGGCCGGAATACCAGCAGGTGACTTCGTTCAGCAGGTCAACCGGCAGAACAAACCTTTAACCCTTTTAACATGAAAACATGGCTGCTCTTTATAGCCGGGCTGTTGCTTTGCACGGCATCGCATGCCCAGGAACTGGTCGTTGACCCGGTCACCTCGGGGGCTATGCTGGCCAACAGCGCCATTATTAATAACCAGTTAAACAATACCAACAATAAATTAACGGCGATACAGACCGCGCAGCTTGCCGTCAGCGGGCAGCTGGTCATTGTCAATAATTTGCAAAACAAAATTTATAAGGGACTTTCCGAAGTGGCCTCTGTGATCAATAACCTTTACTCGATCAGGGATATCGCCGAAACGGGTTCCGATATCGTTAGTGATGTCGATAAGGCTGTTCAGACCGCGCGCGGTAACCCGGTGCTGCTTTTGTTCGCGCAGCAGGGCGCCCAGGATTTCGAAAAACGGGCAGTGGCGCTGGCAGCGGATGTTTCCGCCTATGTGCTGCGCGGTGGCAGCGATAACTTAATGGACAGCTCCGAACGCGGGAAATTGCTTAACCATATCGTTACCGAAATGCACGCCTTGCGCGGACTGGCCTATGGCATGCAGCGGGCGATGTACTGGGCGCAGCTGCGCGGCATCTGGGCGTCCCTCAACCCGTGGTCAACCTGGCAGAGCGAGGACGTACGCATTGCCAACTCCGTGATCAGTGAAGCTAAATACCTGCACCGCTGAGCCTTACGGGATATTGCTGATCGATCCGCCCTGGCCCAAGCGAAAGGGCGGCTTACGAAAGGTACGTCCTAATCAGGCCCGCGAACTGGATTACAGGACGTTACCGGTAGAAGCCATTTTCGAGTTGCTGGATAAAGAGATCTTTAGTCTCGCAGCACAACAACATTCCCTGTTCATGTGGACCATCGAAAGCTTTTTAGCGCCCTGTGAAACGATGCTGAGCGTTCGCGGCTATCAGCGTCATTGCCGGATGATATGGGATAAAGGAAACGGCGTGGCACCGTGCTTTACCATCCGTTTTGCGCACGAATACCTGCTCTGGTATTACAAGGGCGGGTTTATGCCGGTGGCTCCCGCTATTCGCGGCAAGTTCCTGTCGGTTTTTCATGAGACGTCAAGGGAACACAGCCGAAAACCTGAAATCGCTTACCGCCTGATCGAGCAGCTATACCCCGATGCCCGCCGCTTTGACGTCTTCAGCCGCCAGTCGCGGCAAGGCTGGGACCAGTATGGTGACCAGCCCGATTTATTTAACGCTTAGATTTTATGATCAAAAGATATTTGCTGCTAACCGCTTTAGGCTGTTTGCTTTCGGTTTTGTCCTACGGGCAGGGTAAAGTACTGGACATTCCGGAACTGTTACAACTGGTTTCCTATTCCAAATCGGAACACAGCCTACAAACCAACGCCCGCGATAAGCAGGCTACCGTCACGACCACGGAAACGGCCAACAAGACCCTGCTTGGCAAGATCAAGGATATGTACCGCACACTGCAAAACCGGTACGCTACTTTGGGTACGGCGATCACCGCTGCCAACGTCGGCATTGAAGCCGAACCGATGGTCAACAGCATTATTACTTCACAGTCGCAATTGATTCAGCTTGCCCAAAAGAACCCGGCGATCATCGCCCTCGCGTACCAAACAGAGATCGATTTTGCCGACCATTCCCAAATGCTGATACGCTATCTGGCCGGTTTGATCATCTCTATCGGGGATGTAAACCAAATGAAGTCTTCCGACCGCAAGCTGCTCTTTGATTATGTCATCACGGAACTCAGCAACATAGAAGATATGAGCAACCGCCTGGTGCGCAATGTACAGTTCGGCACGCTGGCTTCGCTTTTGCACCACGTTAACCCCTACGATGATTTCGTCTATGAAGATCAGCATATGATCAGCAACATCCTGGCCAATGCGAAGTACTTAAAGCAATGAAAGGCTTGCTCCTGATAATTTTAAGCTTTTTGTCCACGGTCGCGCTGGCGCAGGAGATGGTCGTTGATCCGCAGCATTTATTGGCGGTCCAGGAAAACCAGGCAGTCCGCATGGCTGCCGAAGGCACACACCAGGATTATCTTAAAAAGATCAACGACAATGTGAATACCATCAATGCCAACGAGTCATCCGTGGTTGCCGCACAGACGCTGATCTACAATTCGCTGGCCAATATGAATTCCGCATTAAAAGACGGCCTGATGGTGAAACAGATCTCCCGAACGACAAGCGACATCATTTATTACCTGAATGAAAGCATGATGCTGGCTAAAGATGACCCTTTACTGTTACTCGTCACCGTTAAAATTCAAAATGAGTTCGGGCCAAAGGTAACAGCAATGGTGAGTGACATCTCCGGGTTCATTCTCAAATCGGACGGCAATGTATTGGCCGATTACAACGGCCGTGACCAGTTACTGCGTAAGGTCGTTCAGCAATTACAGATACTGGACGGCATGGCCTACGGCACCTGGAAAGCCATGTATTGGGCAAAGGAACGCGGCGTTTTAAAAACGCTTAATCCTTTTGCCGGATATATTAATAAAGATCGCGCCTTTGCCGCGCAGATCATTCAAAACGCAAAGTTTTTGCGGCAATAATTCAACAATGCAAAATCCTTGAATGCCGATAAAAAACAATTAACTCATTCAAAATTTTAAACAAATGAGATTTATCCTATTAATGATCCTGTTCCCGTTGATCGCCCTGCGCGCCTGTGCACAGCGGGCCGTAAATGATGAAAGCGTGCGCTACCAGGAGGAACGTATGGTATACCTGCAATGGGACCAGAACAAGTTTACGCCCAAAGCAGGCTTCCTCAGCCTGAACCCTTATTACTGGCTGACCTGGGGGCTGTTCGAGCCCAACTATCATAAGACCGACTTTCGGCCCTTGTCGGCCACAGGCCCGCAGACGCAGCGCCTGGCGCTGGTGGGCACGATGAATTCTACTGATAACAGCTATAAACTAAATTCCGATACGATCAGGAATACGGCCCTGACCTCCATTGCCGAGCAATCCGGTCTGCTCTCCGATGCCGATCCGCTTTGGCTGTTATACTACAGCCAGGAACTGGCTCCCGTTCTCAACTATACAGACGCCTCGATCCTGGCCCCCTTGCCGGCACAGGTTAGGACGGCCGTTGTTGCCGAGGGACTGCTGCCCTGGTACGAAAATGAACTGGCCATGCTGAAAGAACGCATTAATGCCGCCCGGACAACAGATATGGACCGGGGTTCACGCATTATGGCCTATTACCGTTACCTGAAGGAATACCGGACACTGGCAGCGACCTGGGCAACACGCGTCGCCACCGCACAGAAAAATATCCGCATGGTCAGCCAGCAGGCGAAAGCCAAAAGCGCGCCCGTCATAACAACGGACTGGACGCCGGACACCGATGTGCAACTGGCTAAAAAAGTTTTAGCAGAAAGGCAGTATTGATGAAAAAGAAATTATTGCTGCTCGTTATCTTATGTGCAATAAGCGTTTGCTGTTTTGCGCAGGATAGCGACTATGGAAAGTCCCTGGAATTCTTACAGGGTGACGGCGTTTACGAGTCAGGAATGATGACCTTCCTGACCGGACTGAAAGACTCCATCTGGTCAAACTTTGACCTGTTTATCACCGATGCCAAGGCGCTGGCCGCCATTTTTATGATCATCTTTTTTGCAATCAAGAGCTATGAGATGATGGCCGGTGATAAGAAGCTGGAGATCATGCCCCTGCTCAGGCCGTTCGGCCTGGCGATGGTCATCCTGTGGTGGGGCGGCTTTGCAAAAATGGTCGCCTTTCCTACGGACCTGGTGGCTAATGAAACCCAGCAAATGTTTGCTTCGGAACAGGATAACGTCAACCAGCTTCGATTCCAGCGGGCCGACCTCATGAAACAGGTGGCTGATTCGCTTTATACCTTTCAGGCCCAGACCGAGGTAGCAGCCAAGGAATCGGATACCTGGTACGGTAAGGCCTGGGATGCCGTAACCTCGACGGTAAAAGAAGGTATCTCGACCGTGGTAGCTCCATTAATGGAACTAAAGGCCCGCCTGCAGATCAGCATTCAGTTGCTCATGACGCAGATACTGGAACTGGCGGGCATCTGGATACTGCGGATCGCGACCTATATTATATTCATGATCCAGATCATCTATTCCAGCATCCTGATCATCCTTGGGCCTTTTGCCGTCGCGGTCAGTATCCTGCCGGCATTCAGGGATAGTTTTTCCACCTGGGTGGCCCGGTTTGTGTCCGTCAATCTCTATACCGGCATTGCTTACCTGATCATGTACCTCTGCGCCTTGATGCAGAAATACGCACTTTCCTCCGAGATCAGTAAATATCAGGAACTGCTGCGCCCCGGCGCCAGCGGCCTGATGACCAAGTTTGCGGTATTCGCCGGAAACGGGGTGCTGTCATTCGGCGAAGTGATCGTCGTTTTCTTTATCGGTGCCGTCTGTATGTTCACGGTGCCGTCGATCTCAACCTGGATCATTTCTACGTCAGGGATCAGTTCAGCTTCTTCAGCATTTGGCCGCAACGCTTCGATGGTGGTCATGGCCGCCCGCAAGGCCGGCGGCGCCATGCTGTAAAAATCATTCCTATCTCATGCTTATTAAAAATATCGAGGCCAAGATCCGGCTTGCGACAGTGGTTGCCTTGGGCAGCCTGATCTGTTCGGTGGCTATCTGCGGAATTGTTTCCGTTTTCGCCTTTAAGCAGGTGGCGAACGCCCGCAGGAGCGTTTACATTTTGGATAACAATGTGCCCATATTGGCCAAGCAAACCGATATGCAGGTCAACAGGCCGGCCGAATACCGGGCGCATGTTGACCTGTTTCATTCCCTTTTCTTTTCGCTGACACCCGATGACAAGTACATCGAATACCAGTTAAAAAGAGCGATGTACCTGATCGACGAATCCGGTGCGCGGGAATATGACGACCTTAAAGAAAAAGGTTTTTTCACTTCAATTTTATCCTCCAGTTCGGTGCTGACGCTGCAAACGGACTCCATTTTGCTGGATATGCCCAGGCATTACTTCCGTTACTATGGCAAACTGAAGATCGACCGGCGCAGTTCCACGCTGACCCGTTCCCTGGTCACCGAAGGCTACCTGAAAGATATTCCGCGCAGCGACAACAATCCGCATGGTGTCCTGATCACCGGCTGGAAGACCCTGGAAAATAAAGACCTCTCCGATGTTCAAAAGAATTCATTCTAACAGAGATCCCGACGAAACGCTCTGGAAAGCGCTCAACCAGGAGTTCGGCACCTATTTCCGGCGCGCAGGTACACAATTCGGGCAGTTATGCTTAAACTATCCCAAGGCAATTTTTGGCGGCATGGTCGCCTTATTGCTGCTATCGGCAGCCCTTTCCTTCACGGGATTTTACTATCCCGCGAAAAAGCCGGCTTCCGGTTCGGCTGCGCCTCACCCCAACCCGGCAAGCGTAAAAAGCCCACATCCGCTGGATGACGGCTTTTCCCGGATACTGGAAACAGGAGCCGCCTTAAAACAGACCTTCGGGCTGAAACAGGAAGTGGAAAGCATTTTAGCGAAGGGGAAATTATCCAATGCGGACAGCCTGAGGCTTGAACAGGTACTGGATTCCCTCGCTGTCCTTCAACACCAAATTCAACATTAATTATGCAAATCAATTTTAAACAGCCGCGCTACATCGTGCCCCTGATATTGCTGCCTTTTTTATGCCTGTTCTTTTATGTATTCCATGGAAAGAACAAGGAAAAAGGGCCGGCAACACAGGCTGCGGATATACAAAGCAATGTGGGTAACGTTTCCAGCCATGTTAAAAAGAGCGCACTATCCGATAAGCTGGATGCTTTCCGGAACACTTATAAAGAGAGTGACGGACTGACGGCAGTAACGCCGGTCACCAATGACCAGGTAACCGCAGGGAAGCTATCAGCGGGATATTCTGATAAACAGCGCATGGAGCTGGACTCCATTGACCGCGCGATGAAAGCCCGCTTCAGCTCGGGCATGACAACGTCCGCCGGCAAACAAAGTACGTCCGCACAGGACCGGCAGGTGACTGCCGCACTGAATGCGCTTGCTACGCAGAGAAAAGCAAGAACCGCTTCTCCAAACTACACGGGCAACAGTGCTGCCGAGAAGGAGAAAGACCCGATGGCGGTTTTTAAACAGCAAATGGCCTATGTGGACAGCATGCAGAAAGCCAATGACCCTGCACTCAAAGCCGAGCGGGAAAAACAACAGGCGAAGGCCAAAGTGCTTGCCGGACAGCCTGTAGCGCTCGAAGTCCATAAGGCGCCTGACAGCGGTACGGAATTCAACACCATTCGTCCGGATGCCTGCAGTCAGCTGATCTCGGCGATCATAGATGAGGATGTGACCGCCTATGCCGGTTCGCGTATCCGCTTACGGCTGCTGGAAGATATCTGGGCCGGTAAAAACCTGATCAGCAAAGGAACCACGCTGTACGGACTGGTCAATGGCTTTACGCAGCAGCGGGTAACCTTCGTGATCAACTCGGTACTATCCGGCGGTCAGATCCTGCCGGTAAAATTATCGGTATACGACCAGGATGGAATTTTAGGCTTATACGTTCCTGCTTCCGCCTTCCGTGATTTCACCAAAGACCTGAGTGGTAATACCATGCAGGGCGTGAGCATAGAATCCGGCAGCGCCGGCAACCAATTGCTCATGAGCTCCGTGGATAAAATATTTCAGTCCACTTCCTCCGCGATCGCGGGCGCTATCCGCAAGAACAAGGCAAAGATCAAGTATGGCACCTATGTATACCTGGTCGATCCGCAAACCATTCAAAACAACCATTAACATGAAAAAATATTTGTTATTGCTTGCCGCCTTTATCGTGGCAGCAGGGCAAGCCTTTGCCCAGCTCAATAAACGCGACCTTCCGGTCGTATATCTTCCTGAAAACGTATCTGTACACTTCGTTTCACCGGAACCGATCCGTTTCGTAGATATATCCGTTAAAGGCATCTCCGGTGACCTTCCCATACCCAATATACTGCGCATCCACACCCGCGACTCCTTGGCCCGCTTTAATGATGCCGTGGTGACCATAACCGGTGAAAAGTTTATCGCCCAGTATCGCGTGGTTCCTTGTCCCGATGATCGTGACGGGACCGTACAGACCGAAATTGCAGTCGAACCATCTGCTTGCAGGCCGCTGGAAAATCCGGAAGTCGGTCTTTCCCAACTGGAACTGAAAGCCAACGCCCTGCGCTTACTGGCGATGAAACCCGGTCATCCGGACGAACAGGTAAAAGCCTTCGGTTTACAAGGCTTGCTGTATCATATTTATACCCTTGGAGATTATATTTTTTTAGACATCGGCTTTCGCAACCAAACCAGGCTGCCCTATACCATCGACCAGCTACATTTCAGCATTGAGGATAAAAAAGTGACCAAGGCCAGTACCGTACAATCGGTCGTGGTTACACCGCTTTTTGTTTTACAGGACATTCCGGCTTTTGATCAATATTACCGGAACATATTCGTGTTCAAAAAGCTGACGTTTCCGGGCAATAAGGTATTTTGTATCGGCCTCAGCGAAAAGCAACTGTCCGGACGCACCCTGACCCTGAAAGCGGATTATAAGGATCTCCTTCATGCCGATGTCTTCCCCAGGTAAGACAGCCTTAATGCATATCTATTATGGCAGAAACTACCTATCGCCTCGCGAATGCGCTGGTGCGTCTTGACCCTGCCTTGTATATCCGTCTGCAGGAAGAAAATGCCGTAGCAGCTTACCTGGAAGAATTTGACGAGATCGATAGCCTCGCCGAAGCTATGCCGGTTTCTCCGTTTGATTTTTTGGAAGATGTGTTGGAACAGGATTTTCGCGGGCATTGGCTTCGCTTTCATGAGGCGGGTATCATCAGGTATGAATTGCTGAATATCTGCGCAGTCTGCGAGGCCACTTTACAGGAGTTCGGCTGGCCCGAGGCCGATGACAGCCGCCTACTGCGCTATGCAGTGATCACCGCCATAGACGACTATTTACAGGAAGGAGGCAGCGATGGCCTATAACCCGCGTGAAAAGCTGGCAGCTAATATTGCCGCCCTGCGCATCGTCCTGGATTGGGATGGAAACCGGAGTTTTAATGAGGCTGAAGTTTCAGCGCTTAAGGCCTATTCCGGGTTTGGCGGTCTTAAGGCCGTGCTGTACCCGCCGGGCGAGCGCGAAGAATGGATAAAAATGAACGCCTCGGAAGCCGATTTGCGCCTTTATCCGCAGGTGATGGAGCTGCATAGCCTGTTAAAGGAAAAACTGAGCAGTTATGGCTATAAACGCGCCTTTGATGACCTCCAGGACAGTTCCCTTACCGCCTATTATACGCCGGACCTGGTACCAAGGGCGATCTATACAGCTTTAGGCGACCGCGGCCTGTTGCCAAAACGTCTTTATGAGCCGAGCGCCGGGGCTGGAATATTTATTTCGGAAGCGGTACGCCTGTTACCGGACCTGCAAAACGTGACCGCAGTAGAAAAGGATTCGCTGACCGGCAAAGTGCTTTCTGCTATATGTTCGGCGATGTCCTTGCCCACCGACGTGCAGGTCAAAGGTTTTGAGGAAACCGCTGCTACCGAAAAGGGGCAATTCGACCTCATCGCTTCCAATATCCCATTTGGAAACATCTCGGTTTTTGACCCTGCTTACCGTAATAACAGTATCACCGATCGCATCCATAACTATTTTTTCGCAAAAGGACTGGACAAGATCGGCCACGGCGGCTTACTGGCGTACCTGACGACAGACGCCTTTCTGAATACCCCCGGTAACGATCTGGCGCGCAAGCACCTTTTTACATCCGCTGATTTTGTCAGCCTGCTGATCCTGCCGGATAACCTGATGAAGGATCATGCCAATGTGGAAGCGCCGACACACCTGTTGCTCGTACAAAAGAATGACCACAAAGAAACCTTTTCGGAAGTGGAAGAATTGCTGCTGACGATCGTTGAACAGAGCGGTGAGAACGGCACCTATCCGCTGAACGCTTATGTGCACCGGCACCATGAGCTCATTATGGCAGACGAAGTGGCCGAAGGCACCAACCAGTATGGTAAACCCGCAAGGGTCATCTGGCATAACGGACATATGGAAGACCTTTTTCCCGCGATGGTGGAACAGATGGCTAATGACCTGGACGCCCGCTTTGATAAGTCACGCTTTGAAACTTTGCAGCAACAATTTGCTTTTGAAAAGGGCGAACGGGAACAAAAGAACGAGACGGTTAAAACGGACACCAAAAAGTTTACTTTCCTGGACGTCCCGGTGCCAAAGGCAACAAATGTGATCGCACAGCTTGGACTATTCGATACCGCACCGCAGCCAGCCGGCAAGGCACAGTCGTATTTATCCGACATGGATGAAGCCAGCATTGTTCCTTCCTCAGCACGCATCATCAGCACCATCCGGACAACTGAACGTCCTGAACATGATACCGTGGTTTTGCTTACAGCCCGGTCAAAATCCACCGGGCGATACCTGTATAAGCAATATGCCAATGTCGCTGAGCTGAAAGTATCCGCCAAATGGCTGACGGGCAATATGCTATCCGATGAGCTCAAGGTGCTGGCCGCCAAACTGAAAGGGTTTGGCTACGACTACAGCTACGAAGGCGACCGCAGCCTGGAACCTGCTTTCGGGCTCGTACCTGAACGGCCAAAAGGCTTTCGCAACCTTAAACCGTTTTATGTCAAGGACACCCTGGTCGTACATGGCGATAAAGCGGGGCTGATCGGTACGCCAGGCGAAACAGAAGCCGAATTCTTTCCCTTTGAGGAACAGGAGCAGCGTGCTTTTTACAAAGCCTATGTTCTCGTACGCGATGCGTACATAGAACTTTTCAATACCGAATCACAGACCCTGAGCGAACAACCGGGACTACGCGCGGCGCTAAATGAACATTACCGTTCATTCACGGAAACCTACGGCGACCTGAACCGGACCTACAACCGTTCCAGGATACTAAATGACCCGGCTTTTGGCTTTAGCACGCTCTATTCACTGGAAAAAAAGGAAGACGATCGTTTTGTAAAGGCCGATATCCTGAACGGCCCGGTATTCCCGCGCCGGGAAACGCTGAAAACGGACGATCCCGCAGAAGCTTTGGCCCGCTGCCTGAATGATAAAGGCTTCGTTGACCTCGGTTATATTTCCGGAGTGACCGGCCTGTCGGAACAGGAAGTGATCGCCGGACTGGAAAAACAGATCCTTTTTAACCCGGCGGTCCAGGCCTGGGAAACCAGTGACCGTTATTTATCCGGTAATGTGGTTCAAAAGCTGACCGAAGCCGAAGCAGCCTTTAAGGATAATCCTGAACATTTGCAGATCGCCCGTAGTCTTGCAGCTATGCAGCGGGCACAACCCGAACCGATCCCCTTCGAACTGCTGGAACTGGATTTTAACCTGGGTGAGCGCTGGATACCGGCAGATTATTATCAGCGGTTTGCGACCAGTTTATTTGGAATCAAAACAGAGGTTGAATATTTTTCGTCCCTCGATACCTTCAAAGTCGGTTATTCCGGCAGTAATGCCATTACCGACAGGGAATTTTCCGTCATGCCGAGATCGGGCCAGAAAATGAAAGCGCATACGCTTTTGGAACATGCCCTGGAAAATACCAATCCGACATTCAGCTACAAGGTCATGCGCGATGGTGAGGAAGTGCGCTTGCCGGACAACAACGCTATCCAGGCCGCGCATGAAAAAATAGAGATTATACGCGACCGTTTTGTCAGCTGGCTAAAGGAGTTGCCTGCCGAAGAAAAGTTATTCCTGGAAAAGCGGTATAACTCCATTTTTAATTGCTATGCCTTAAGGCAATATGACGGCAGCCACCTCACTTTTCCGGGGCTTGACCTGAAAGCTGTCGGCGTTCCTGCATTATATGACTCACAGCGCAATGCGGCCTGGCGTATTATACAGAACCGGGGTGCATTGATCGACCATGAAGTGGGTTTGGGAAAAACACTGACCATGATCGTTGCAGCGATCGAAATGAAACGCCTCGGCATTATTGCAAAACCATCGATACTGGCGCTAAAGGCCAATGTGATCCAGATCGCAGATACCTTCCGGCGTGCTTATCCAAATGCCAAAATACTGGCGCCAACGGAAGACGACTTTGTTCCCGGTAAAAGACAGCAACTCTTTTTACAGATCAAGAACAATAATTGGGATTGCGTGATCATGACGCATGAACAGTTCGGCAAGATCCCGCAGGACCCCGAAGTACAGCGTGAAATATTGCAGGAAGAACTGGATAATGTAGCGCGTGACCTGCAAACGCTGGAACTTTTAGGCGCCCAGATCACCCGGAAAATGCTGAAGGGCTTAAGGGTGCGGCAGGCCAACCTGCAGGCAGCTATGGCACAGGTGGTCTTTGATATCGAGAACAGGCAGGATAAAGGTATCACTTTCCAGGAAACCGGGATCGATCACCTGTTTGTCGATGAAAGCCATAAATTTAAGAACCTGACCTTCACCACCAGGCATAACCGTGTAGCCGGGCTCGGCAATCCCCAGGGAAGCCAGCGGGCGCTGAACATGCTGTTCGCGGTCAGGTCGCTGCAAAAAAAGTTTGATGCTGACCTCTGCGTTACGTTCCTGTCCGGTACGCCGATCTCCAATAGCTTAACGGAGATGTACCTCATCTTTAAATACCTGCGGCCTCGGGAACTGGAACGCCAGCGTATTGAAAACTTTGACGGATGGGCAGCGGTTTACGCGCGTAAAACGGTAGACTTTGAATTTTCGGTAACCAATGAGATCATCCAGAAGGAAAGGTTCAGGCACTTTGTCAAGGTTCCCGAACTGGCGCTGTTTTACAATGAGATCACCGATTACAAGACCGCCGACCAGATCAACCTGGATAAACCGGCGCTTGACGAGCAGCTCGTTAACATCAAACCCACGCCAGAGCAGGAAGATTTCATCCAGCGCCTGATGGATTTCGCCGCCACCGGGGACGCCGAGCTGATCGGACGGGAACCGCTGACTGCACAGGAAGATATGGCCCGGATGCTCATCGCGACGAACTACGCCAAAAAGATGGCCACCGATATGCGGCTGATTGATGCGGATGCCTACAGTGACCACCCGGATAACAAGATCAATACCTGCGCGCGTAAGGTGAATGAATTTTACCACTTAAGTAATGAATACCGGGGGACCCAACTGGTTTTCTGCGATATCGGCACGCCAAAAAGCGATGAATTCGATATCTATAACGCGCTGAAAGAAAAGCTGGTCCGCGACTTTAACATACCGGCTAACCAGATCTCCTTTATTCATGACTGGCCGGAAAAGAAAAGACCTAAAATGTTCCGGATGATGAACGCCGGTTATATCCGCATCATGATCGGCAGTACCGAAAAATTGGGTACCGGCACCAATGTGCAGGAACGTGGCGTAGCCATGCATGACCTGGACGTACCGTGGCGCCCTTCAGATCTCGACCAGCGCGGCGGAAGGTTCAGCCGGAAAGGCAACTGGCTGGCGAAGGAACATTTTGACAATAAAGTTCCCCGGTTCATTTATGCGACCGAAAAATCGCTGGACAATTACAAATTCAACCTGCTTCAGAATAAGCAAAGGTTTATCAGCCAGATCAAAAACAGCCAGTTAAGCGTACGTTCCATAGATGAAGGCGCCATGGATGAGCAGAGCGGCATGAGCTTTCCTGAATATATCGCGATCCTGTCAGGGGATACATCACTGCTGGACAAAACCCGCGTCGATAAAAAGATAGCCGTTTTGGAAGGTTCGCGCTCGGCACATTACAAGGAAGTGTCGCGCGCCCGCATGCGGCTGGAGACTGTGGAAACCGAGCGCAGCAAAACAGTGGTGACGCTGGAAAAACTCGCCCTGGATGAGGCTGACTATAAAGCTTTGCTGACCTTTGATGAAGAATGGACCAAACGGAACCCGATCCGGATCAACGGTTTGGAATCAGCCGACCCTGAAGTCATTGGCAAATACATCATCGACCAGTACCGAAACTGGCAACCTTCTAAGGGCGAGTCCGAAGATAAACAGCTGGGAACCTTATATGGCTTTGACCTGTATATCCGCCAGCAACGTGAAGGCATCGAAAACAACGGTTTGATGGAGTACAAATATTCCAACTCGCTTTATGCCGAGGGCCCGAAATCCGGCATTAAATATCTTTATAACGGCGGCTTGCCGAACGTAGACAATCCCAAACTGGCTGCCCGCTATTATATCAGCGCTATCGACCGTGTAGTCGCACTCAAAGAAAAGTACGAGAAAGAAGTCGCCGCGCTGGATAAGGAAGTGCCTGTTTTAAAAGGCATTATGGGGCGCGTTTTTGATAAGGAACAAGAATTGGCCGACCTGAAGGCGGAAGCATCGAGGCTACAGGAAAAGATCGCCGGAACACTTCGCGAAAACCAGATGAAAATCGTGGAATCCGAAGAAAGCGAGGAGATCGCGGAAATTGAGGACGAGGATAATATCCTGTCACTGAATACGGAACAGGAGCATGAGCCCCGGCGGGCACTCGGGAGGTAGCTATGGTACTGGAACATTACAGGTGCCCCTTGCACCGGTACACTTTTTCCGTACGCCCGATACGACAATGGCTAGAAGCGCAATGCGAAGGGCGCGTACTGAATCTTTTCGCCGGGCCCACGCTGCTGCAGGTGGATGAAGTACGCAACGATCTCGATGTCGATATGCCAGCGGACTATCATCTCGATGCAGCGGCTTTTTTGGAATCCTGGAATGGAGAGCCTTTCGGGACTATCCTGCTTGATCCCCCTTATGCGCTGAGAAAGAGCATGGAACTGTATAAGGGTATCATTTGCAGTCCCTTCCGTAGGATAAAGGATGCGATACCAGGCTGTCTTAAGCCCGGCGGTTTGGTCATCACATTTGGGTACCATTCCGTCGTTATGGGCCGCAGCCGCTTTTTCCGGCTCGAAAAAGTGGCCTTATTCAGCCATGGCGGCGCCATTCATGATACGATCGCCAGTGTCGAGCGGCTGATCAAATAGCTATCAAAGCGGCGTGGCCCATTAATGAGCAGGCAAACTGCGACTCCAATTCCTGAGATATGAATTGTTTATGGAAGAAACACGGGAACAGCAGAAGCTGCACGGCTTCCTGCAATGCCTGATCTATGTGATGGTTGCCCTGGAAGCCGCCATTTTTATTTATATCCGGGCGCCTATCTGGGGAATTTTTCACCATGCGCTGTACCGGATTAGCCTGCTTCCTTTCTACCAAAACCTGGTCTATAGTAAACTGGCCACCTTGGGGCTCATTTGCCTGGTCAGTATCGGTACGGTAGCCAAAAAGGAGGTGGATCTGGAGCCGAAGCGGCATATCGTTTACCCCTTATGTTTAGGGCTGCTGTTATTTTTCGGCAGCCTTTTTTGTTACGGGCGTGGCGGGCCCTTGGTATTTGCCTATACGCGCTGGTGGGACCTGCTCTATGTATTGTTGTCGGCGGCGGGCGCATTACTGACCAGTATCGCCATGGACAATATCTCCAAGCTGATCCGCTCAGGATTGGGCAAAGATGTCTGGAACGTGGAAGGTGAGAGCTTTCAGCAACCCGAAAAATTAATAGAGACGGATTATTCGGTGAACATCCCGATGCTGTTCTATTACAAACGCAAAGTCCGGCGGGGCTGGATCAACCTGACGAACCCTTTCCGGGCCACGCTTCTGATCGGTACCCCAGGTTCCGGTAAGAGCTTTTCCATCGTGAATCCTTTTATCCGGCAACTGACTGCCAAGGGTTTTTGCCTGGCGTTATATGATTTCAAATTTCCCGACCTCGGGCAGATCGCTTATTACCATTATCTGCTCGCCAAACAGCAAGGCAAACTGAAAGGCTTCAATTTTCATGTCGTCAACCTCAATGAGGTCGAAAAAAGCCGGCGGATCAACCCCTGGAAAAAGGAATATATCCGGACGCTGGCTGATGCGGGTGAAACAGCGGAAGCATTAGTGGAGGCCATGAAAAAAGGGGACAAATCCGGCGGCTCGGACCAGTTCTTTACCCAATCCGCCATCAACTTTCTTTCCGCCTGTATTTACTTTATGTGCCGGTACCAGGACGGTAAATATTCGTCTTTCCCGCATGTGCTGGCACTATTGAACCGTAGTTATGAAGAGATATTCCAAACCCTGTTCAAACAGGCAGAGCTCGCATCTTTATTGTCTCCCTTCGTTTCTGCCTTTAAAAACAAAGCCTTTGACCAGTTAGAGGGCCAGGTCGGCACGCTGAAGATATTTTTATCACGCCTGGCGACCAAGGAAACCTACTGGGTGTTTTCGGGCGACGACTTCGACCTGAAAATATCGGATAAGGACCATCCTGCTATGCTGGTGCTGGCCAATGATCCGGCTACGCAAAATATTAACTCCGCCTGTTATTCGGTGATCATCAACCGGCTTACCAAGCTGATCAACAGTAAAGGCAATAAGCCGTCCGCGCTGATCATAGACGAGTTGCCGACGCTTTTCGTCCATAAGATCGAAAATCTCATCGCAACCGCACGTTCGAACAAGGTAGCCGTACTGATGGGCCTGCAGGAGCTGCCGCAGTTTCAGCAGCAATACGGCAAAGAAACTGCCGCTACCATTACCTCGGTAACCGGCAATGTCTTATCCGGCGCTGTGCGCAGCAAGGATACGCTGGACTGGCTGGAAAAATTGTTAGGCCGGAACAAACAGATCAGCGAAGGGCTTTCCATTGACCGGAACAAGACATCCACCTCGCTCAACGAGAAACTGGAAACCCTGGTGCCTGCCGGAAAAATAGCCACCCTGAATGCTGGGGAACTGGTCGGCGTGATCGCCGCCGATGTGAAGGAGCAATATACCGGCGATTATGAAACGTCATCGATCAATTGCCGCGTCAACCTGGACCTGGACGAACTCAAAAAAGAAGAAGCCGGCTACAGGCCTTTACCCGTGTATTATGATTTTGGGAACAACAAAGAAACCGTTCTGAACGAAAACTTCAAACGAATCAACCGTGACATCGCCCAGATCATCCAGAAGCACCAGCCGCCGAAAGTGAACACCCCGAAGGCTACCATGAAAGAGCAACTAAAAAATAACAGAAAATGAATGAAAACGATGAGCTGACCGGTACGCTTGTACTGGTCCATCCCGAACTGCCTGAGGACCCGGTTAACAAACAGGGTCATATGGGCATGGTCATGTTCGCCGAACCGGAAAAGGACGACATCTATGTTACGTTCGGCAAAAATGAGCGGGCGCTCTATAGCAGCGATGCCCTGCTGGTTTTTAAAAAACCCAATGACATCTATCAAGAGATGATGACCAATACGAAGGATGTTCCGGTCCCGGAACTGAAGGCCCTTTACCGGATCGGTATGCTGTTGGATAACGGAACCAGCAAAAGCGCCAGGGAAGCCATGCAACTTGCCGTTGAAAATCCGGGCATCATCGGCAAAGCGATGGAAACTTTACAAAGCAAGCTCGGACTGGATATCGGAAACGCGGCCGAACAGGAGCGAACAAATACACACAGTTATGGCCGTTAAACTCTGGGGAATTTTACTCCTTTGCAGCCTTCCTTTACGACGGATCCGCCTGACCTCCGGCTTCGGTTATCGGTTGCATCCGATTTACCACCGGATAAAAATGCATGCCGGCATCGACCTTGCCGCTCACCACGACACCGTCTTTTCCATTCTTGACGGTGTTGTTCAAAACTGCTGCTACAGTGATAAACTTGGTCTTTTTGTAAGTGTTGATCACGGCGGCTCGCTATGCAGTATATACGGACATCTTTCGCAATGGCTTGTTTTGCCGGGTGATTCCATAACTGCCGGGGAGCCGATCGGCATTACCGGCTCAACCGGTGCGGTAACCGGCGAGCATTTACATTTCGCCGTTACCTATGGAAACGATTGGCTTAATCCGCTGAAGTTTCTTTACCAGACCATCCACCTGAACCGAACCTGAAAAGCCTTAATAATTGCTTAGGCAAAAGAACCGAAGGGGGGTGTTTGAACAAAATAAAAACAGTTCTTATCTAAAAGATCAGCCTTTAAACCTGATCAGCTATTGTCGCGCAAGGTTTGCGAACGAACAATCCATTTACAAACAATCCATACAAATTTATGAGTCAACAATCAAATCAACAGATTGCGGCCCGCCTGATCGAAAAAATGAACGACAGGCAGAGCCCGTTCGATCTTCCCGGCTTTGCAATGCCGGTGAATCCAACCACAGGCAAAGCCTATCGCGGCATGAATGCCCTTTGGCTGGCTATGCAGGGACCACGCGACCCGCGCTGGATGACCCTCAAACAGGCGTCCAACAAAAACGGCTGGAAAATACAGACCGGCTCCAAAGGAACGCTGATCAGCTTCCTGAAAACAACTGACCGCGTTCAGCTTTTGGATGACCAGGGCAAACCGCAGCTTAACAGCCGCCGAAATCCCAAAACGGAGCTCATCAAGCTGGCCAACCCCGTAGAAACGGACGCTTATGTATTCAACGCCACACAGATCGAAGGCATTCTTTCGTTAAAAGAATACGAAGAACGCAGAGGGGCGTCAACACCTGACCCCATGGAACAATTGGGCAAACTGGTGGAACTGAGCAATGCCAAGGTAGAAACAACTATCGGCGAACCGGGCTATGATGCGGCAGATCGCATCATCTACATGCCCGAGCCTGACAGCTTCGGAACGCCGCAGGAATACCAGGCTGCCTTACTTTATGAGGTCGTTAAATTCGCCGGCCAGGATAAGGAACTGTTTGATCCGATGGACGTTTCCGCAGCGGAACAGACTAAACCGGCGCTCGCAGCGCTTTTTATCGGCAGCGAGATCGGCGTTTATTCGCAACTGGCGCCACAAATGAATGTGGAAGATGTTTACGAGACCGCTTTAAATATGCCAGATGAATTGGAGAAAGCCGCCAACAACGCGCAATACATCACTGATTACCTGCATGGTCTGATCAATTCTCCCGAGCAGCGCCAGGCCGCACGTCAGGACCGGATACTCATTGTAGGCGATGTGATCGACTATAACGATAAACAATATGAGGTGATGGGCAAGTTGCGCGGGAAAGACCTCCAGGTGATGGATAAATCTACCGGCAACCGCTTTAAGGCAAGCCCCGGCGACGGCATTTACGCCTCACTGCTGAGCGCCAAAATTGAAGCCCTGAAAAGTCAGCGTGAGCAGAACAGGTCAGCAGCACCGGAACAGGGCGAAGGCATAGACCAGGAACAGGACAACACCATCCAATATGAGCATGAAAATGAACTGGAAAACGAAGCGGACAATGTGGTCAGTTTCAGTAAGCAGGAAGGAACCGGTTCAGAGGAGGATGAGAGCAATATCCTCGATTTCAGCGAGGAATATGAAGAAGCTCCCGAACTGAACCTGGACCAGGAAGCCGGTGAAAAACAAAAAAGCGGGAGGAAAAGGTGAGCCCAGAGATTTTTGATGAGGCCGATCTGCCACTGGAAGACCTGGCGGCCATCGGCCTTGTAGCTGATGGAAGGCTTAAGTTGGAAGAGGCCGACCTCAAGGCGCTGCTTTCCGGACGCCGTACGCAAATGCTTAGCTTGAAAAACCTGGAATATGCGGATATCAAGATCACCTCGTTAAATGCGAAAATATCGTTAGTTCCGGGAATTAATGGTAACCCGGAATTGATGATACACCCGACGTATCTGCGCAGTACAGCACCAAAGTATCTCACTGAAGAAGAATCATGGGCACTGGAAACCGGCGACGAACTGAGCCTTGAAAAGGACATTGTTGACGAGAACGGTCAGAAAAAGCGCGTGCTGATTGAATTTGACCGGGAAACGAACCAGTTCCTGGAAACCGACGAAGAGAAAGTGCAGGCACCGGATGAGATTAACGGTCACCCGCTGACGCCGGAGCAGAAAGCGAAATTCAAACGCGGTAAGGAAATCGAGGTCTCCGATGGCACCAAAGTGCAATATACCGCTACAAATCGTAACGGGATACGCGCGAACCGGCTATCGCTGATCGCCTCTATCGTATTTGACGGTGGCATCTCCTACCTATTATTCCATGGCATTAAGGCGCTGGTTGGTCAGAAACACAATGCGGCATCTTCAACGCAAAGTGAGGGTTACCAAGAAACCGTTCAGAAAATGCAGCAGCAACAGGAAGCAGCACCTGCGCCTGTGCTTGATCTGACGGGTGAGAAAAAATCCCGTACCCTTACCTGCCGTTCACGCTAAATGGCATCATTGTTAAATAAGCTGGGCGTTCCCCGGAACGTCCGGCTTTTTTTTGAACCCTATTACCAGGTGCAGACCGATGGCAGTATTTGTTTTGCTTTCGGTGACGAACTGGAGCATGTTGCCCTTGATTTTCACCGCGTGCCAACTTCCGTATGTCCCTGGACAACCGGCGAGGGGCCACTGATCTTTATCAGCTTTTCAGCAATGGAAGCTATCGCGTTTTTAAGCTGCTACGCCCATTCTTTTCCTGATCTCAGCAGGCTGCAATTCATAGCAGTGGGTAATCATTGGGGGAATTTTCCGGTAAGCAGCGGAAAGATCACTTTATTATTCGGTCAGGATATTCTCGGATGCCTTACAGATATCAAAGTCTCGACCGCATTGCAGAATAAGTCCGCCACGATCTGGTATCAAGGCAAAGACGGGTTTGATGTTGAAGGACACCGCTTTGCTGAAATGCAACTGACCCTCAATGCTTTTGAAAAAGCATTAGGGATACGCTCCGGGATCCGCACCGTTAAACCCAGAAGATTTAACACTTTTTTCGAACAATTAAAACATCAAAACTTATGACACTGCTCTCTTTTCAACATTCGATCAAATACATATACCTGCAATTAACGCCGTATGCGGCGCTTACCATCGCCGGCGGCTATCTGGCTTACGGATTGAATTTTTTGTGGTTCATGGCCTATCTTATACTTTCGGCTGTTTTAGTCTGGCGAATGATCGCCCTGACGTCTGTTCAGTATTATTTTGCCCATGACATGCTCATCGTCAGCAGGGGAATTATTTTTAAAAAGGTAGAGTGCCGTGCCTTGTGGCTGCTCAAAGTCATGGAAGTACCCCATAACCGTTTGCTGGGCTTTTTCCATATTTCCCCTATCCAATTCAGATTAGAAAGGCGGCCTGCTGACCGGATAGCCATTGTCGGCGTAGACAATCGCACGATGGTTAAAATATTTCAACATCTCAATGAAGCCATTGAAATCAATGTAGCGATATGGCGCAATCATTTTCATACAGCAAGTGTATGAACACGATCGACTTCAAGCTTCTGCGATCTACGCCTTGGTGATGGTCGTCCCGGTGATGTTGCTTGTCCTGATCTTTTTAGGCTTAATCTTTACATTTTTGTCTGCAAATTATTTATCGGTTAACATGCCCAGAAAGCTTTCAAGATCCGCTTTCACCTGCCTTATACTCATAATTTGTTTAAATATTTTCAATAATACTAATATTTTTAGTATTAAGTTTGTGGTTTTAAATTGAAGAGGATGCTGCGGATCAGGAAACAAGGGACAAAGAGAGATGTGCTGGGCTTCAGGCTGCCGATGCTAACACATGAGGAACCGACACTCGACATTACCGATATAACGGTCATTGACCCGGATAACACTTATTACATGCGGATGGGAAGCGAAGCAATGACGGGTTATCATATCGGCCTAAACCATGTGCTGGTCATTGACCGTTCCTTAGCACCTGTTCCGGGAAGCATTGTTGTTTTTTGCCATGAAGGTGATTTTTATACCCGGGAATATTGGCCGGAAAATAACCGGCTGCTCCTCCGGGCGGACTCTTTTAAAGAAACCCTGGTTATCGAAGATCTGCACCACTGGGTTTGCTGGGGTGTCGTAACTTTAACGCTTAACCCAGTTATTCACCCCAATCAACGCATCGGGAGGTACAGCCGTGTTTGCGCATGTTGATATCAACAACTGCTATGTCAGTTGCGAAACGCTTTTTCAGCCGTATTTAAAAGGCCGTGTCGTTGTCGTATTGTCCAATAATGATGGCTGCGTGATTGCGCGGAGCAATGAGGCCAAGGCTATCGGGATCAAAATGGCCGATGCGGAGTTCATTGTCCGGAAAAACCTGGCGGAGCACCATGCTGCCATTTTCAGCAGTAATTATGCCTTATATGCCGATATGAGCGCCCGTATGATGAATAATTTGGCGCGTTATACGTATATGCTGATGGTCTATAGTATTGATGAAGCGTTCATGGCTTTGGGCAATATGGCGGGTATTAATCTGGAAACGCATGCTGACATGATCAGTCGTAACGTGATGCACGATACCGGTTTGTCGATTACGCTGGGCATTGGTCCTACCCTTTCGCTGGCCAAACTTGCGAACAAAGCAGCGAAAAAGCATGGCAAAGCCGTCTTAGTGCTGGACACCAAAGAAAAGATCGATAACGAAACCAAAACTTTTCCGATCGAAGATGTCTGGGGTGTCGGGCAGGCTTATTACCAAAAACTACAGGAATTTCAAATCCAAACAGCTGAAGATTTCCGGCAAATGGATCCTGATTTTGTCCGTCAGCACATGACGGTACAAGGTTGGCGGCTGCACCAGGAATTATGGGGCATCCCCTGCAATGTGATCAAAGACATAGCCGAACGGTCCAAGGGTATTGAATCCAGCCAGAGCTTTAATACCTACCAGACTGAACTGGAAAAGATTGAGGAAGCAACAGCGATGCATGCAGCGACCATTGCGGTCAAACTGCGGCAACAAAACAGCATGGCTATGCTATTAACGATCTATCTGCGTACGAATAAACATAATGTGAAGCATGACCAACATTACCCTTCCATCACGGTTAAAGTGCCTTTTGCGGCCAATAGCACCCAGGAACTGACGAAGATCTGTGTCCAGGCGCTCCGGGCGATCTGGCAGCCGGGATATAATTACCTGAAGACCGGCATCCGTGCGACGGGTATCATCCCGGCCGGGGAAGTGCAGTACAATTTATTTAAGGATTATGATAATACGAAGCAGCAAAAATTAAGCGGGATCATCGACGAGATTAACGCGCGGTATGGTCGTGGCGCTTTACGGGTCGCAGCAGAAGGCTATCAAAAAAGCTGGGCGATGAAACAGGAGTTCCTGAGCAGACAGTATACAACTAACTGGAATGACATTATCGTCACAAAATAATAAATTACTAATTTTATTAGTAATTTTACATAATAATATTAGGTTATGTGCGGAAGAGTATTAGTAGGAGAAAATAAAGACCTGGTGATCACAGGCCGGAATGGGGCGCAATTCAAACCCAAAGCTAACAGTACCGGGAATCCCGGCTCCATGCTGCCGGTGGTTACGGATGCCATGCCGGATAAGGTGCAGCAGTTTCGCTGGGGCTTGCTGACCCCTGAAGATGACAAGATCCACAGCAAACACAAACATGCCCGGATCGAAAATCTGCATAACACCGGGCTCTGGAGGCAGCTGACGGGAAAGAAGCATTGTGTGATCCGTCTCCAGGCATTTTTCGAGTATAATAAAATGCATGAAAAATTATACCGGGTAGAACGGACGGACGGCAAACCGATGTACATCGCCGGTTTATGGGATATCTGGTTGGATATTGATACGAATGTCTTATTACCCACCTGCGCGCTGATCACCATGCCGCCTAACCGGGCCATAGCAGAAATTCATGACCGGATGCCGACCATTTTAGAGCGGGGCGATATCAAAACATGGCTGAACCCAAATTTGAGCGGTACCGAACGAACTGCTTTTTTGTTAAGCAGGCCATGCGGGTCTGAAACACTTAAAATAACGGTAGAAAAAGATTACAATTCCGGCTCCTAATCCTACGTGTAGCTTACTTTTTCAGTAAGGCATCACATATAAATAATCAGCTAGTCTTAACTCAAGTTTGTTAAGAAGCATTAGCCAAGACAGAGATTTCCGGCATTTGGCTAATAGTAGCCGTTTTTAAAGCGTCCAGAACAGCATATTTATCCCGCAGTTTTCTGATCATCTCAAAGCTAAAAGAGTCAGCTATTGGCATGTGATAGTCGCAAGCGGTTTTAACATGTAGTTTCAGCCAGTCTCCGGCTACTTTCAGGTTTCCGTGGTTGATGTGCGTAAGACCGGTATGCGTATCGGTATCAGCTATAACAAAAGTATCAATTTGGCGACCGGCTTCGTCTGTAAAGATCACCGATGAATCTGCTTTATAATGTTGCATCATTTAGGCGATGCTTTTTAAATGAATAATTTGTAAGTCTGCTAACAACAGCTTTTTTAATTCCAGGTCAATTGCTTTCAATAAGATGGTAGTGGTCAAATCTAAATTTTCCATAGTTCTGTAGCTATATAAAAGAAATACCTAAAATTATGCCATGTTACATTTCCGGCGTTTAAACTCTTAAAAGAGCTTATTGAATGCTAAAGACAGACTTATTTTTTGGGCAGCATGTCTTAGCATGTCTTTTATTTAGGACTAATCAACAATCCTGCTGTAGAAATCCAGGCTGCATCGGAATTGTTGTCTTTTTAGTGGAGGTCTTTCATTTACTCATCAATCCTACTTACGTGACATTTTAAAGGCAGCGTACTATTATAATTCGTCATGAGCGAGGGCAAATACCCAATACTGACAGTTCGTGAAGTACAAATTCGACAAGTATATTATTAGAATCATCCATCGTGATTTGCTTTTGTTCAATTTCGGAAATGATATGCATAAAAAACCCCCTGTATTAGCAGGGAGTTTTTATTAATCCAGATAGCCCTTTAAAACCCAGGCACGTGAGTTTTCTCGGAGCCGGGCAAGTGCCTTGTCTTTGATTTGCCTAACCCGTTCCCTGGTAAGGTGATACTTTTCCCCTATTTCCTCCAGGCTCTGTGCCTGGTGATCACCGAGGCCAAAAAATGCGGTTAATATATCTTTTTCCTTGTCCCCAAGTACCTGCATAGCATTCGATATCTCCACATACAAGGACTCTTTCATCAACCCCATATCTGTGCCCGGTTCCGTACTTGAAAGTACATCCAGTAAGGTATTATCTTCCTCAGTGGAAAAAGGAGTGTCATAAGAAATGTGCCTTCCTGAGTGCCCCAGGGTGTCGCTGACTTTATCCGATGTAATTTCCAGTGTATCCGCCAGTTCTTCCGGTGTCGGCTGGCGCTCAAATTGCTGTTCTAGCTGTGAGGCAGCTTTAGCGATCCTGGCGATATCTCCGATCTTATTTGCCGGTAGTCTGACCATTCGGGATTGCTGATTGATGGCCGCCAATATAGACTGGCGTATCCACCAGACTGCATAGGATATAAATTTAAAACCCTTGGTCTCATCAAACCGCTTTGCGGCCTTAACTAATCCTACATTGCCCTCATTGATCAGGTCACCTAATGTCAGGCCTGAACTCTGGTATTGCTTTGCTACGGAAACCACGAACCTTAAATTGGCAGTTGTTAATTTTTCCAATGCTGCCTGGTCGCCTTCCCTGATTTTTTGTGTCAATGTCACTTCTTCCTGCGGAGTAACCATCGGAATCTTTGCGATATCTGATAAGTATTGATTCAACGATGCTGTCTCACGATTGGTGATTGACTCACTAATTTTAAGTTGCCTCATTTATAAAAATATTTTAAGTGAAATGCTTAAGATCTGATGCCTTAGCATGCGCTGAAAGCAGCCTTGATTTTCTAATAGAATTGCAGTATGAACTGATGCCCCGCGGGAGAAAGGTAGTTGAGATCTTAAAGTACAAAGATACGTACAGCAATAAAAAATAGTGTTATCCGGATGTCAGGATGCAGCCGTAACCCGCCATTTGTTATCTAATCATAGACGCCTTTTAAGAATAATCGCCGGGGTTCATGTTACTGAATCGATGGACCGCATAAGCTTACGGTGTAAATATTGGTCACCATTAGTCATTATTTCTAATAAGGCCTTCTTCTTCCTTAAATATTTTTTAATGTGTTTAGTGTCAAAAGTCAACATCCAATCTAAATTATAAATCAAGTCGGCATATTTAACAGTCTGAGCAAGCGGGCTGATTGTTGCTAACCGTTCAGCCTCTTTCTTTTTACGGATAGGCTTTTTCCAACCCTGATACGCTTTTTTAGTATAAACGTTGGTGAGATCAACAACCCCATTGACGATGACCAACGCCTCAACTTCGCTGTAACCAAAGTTAAGCAGCGCAAGGTGCAATGCATCTATCGTAACAGTTGTATCCTCTAAAAGATCATGGCAAAGGCCTGTTTCATAGCCTGAAGGAGCTACATCAGCCATTTCCGCAACGGCTTTTAAATGATGACTATAAGGTAACTTTGTTTTTCTGATCAGCTGACCTTCATGTTGTTGTTCAATCCAGGCCAAGAGTTTTTCCCGCCCGGTCATCGGATTTTGTCCAGTTTGAAATATCCTAAATGGATTTTATCGTCAGGCAGACTGGTTCGGTTATCAAACACAATCCGGTATCTTGCTTTAAGGTGAGGGGAAATCAGATCTTCAATACGATGTACGCTGTCGACGTCAACTCCGTACTTTTCATCAATATGCGCAGTTGCAATGCCTTTTAAAGAGTTCGTTTTAAAGAAAAGATTATTTTTTGCTGCCTGGACCGCTCCTAACCGGCTCTCCTGAACGGTAAGCAAAGTATAATGCTGTTCTTCTAGCTTACCGGATGTATAACCGCCAAGATTTAAGAAGAAAAGTTTATGGGCCGATGATGCAACCAAGTCATCGTGTTTGATAACCCGTACCGCGTAGTCTTCCACTTTTGTAACTTCCCTCCAGCCATCAATATGCAGGCTTGCCCCAGCTTCCGGCCAAAATGCTTTTACATCCGGGATAAGCGCTGCCAAATTTTCGGCAATGCCAAAGAAATAATCATGCTGTTCCACAACTCTTCCCGGCGCTTCGGCACCTAACAATAACAAATAAAGCTTCATGCTGTCAGACATTCAATTATAATACCAGAAGTGTCATCGACGGTCAAATCATAAAATTCGTTTTCCATGTAGCTAACATTTGGCTAAATAAAGCCGATCTTTCAATAGCACTCATTGTAATCATAAACGTCACCACTACTTGAGATAGGCGACGTTGCCAAATCCGATAATAATTATTGTAACAATTTTCTAAATAAGCTTTTCGATGATCCGTGCGGATGCCGCTTCACCAAAATCCAGTCCTGAATAATCCGGGTTAAATCCTCCGATGAAGGGAACCGCCATCACGTATATTTTTTCATTAATCTCCCCGGAATTATTGACCACCCGAAAATGATCATCTATCGTAATACCAGGAACTTTTAAATAATAATCTCCGTTGGCATCACAATAAATATTTTTGTTGCCTCCGCTAAGATAAGCTTTGGCAATTTGGTAGTCGCTGAATTTTATTTTGGCTGCTGATACGGTTTGGTCAGCTATCAAACTGGGGAATGGTATTTCGTCGTAATTTAGATGGGGCTGGCCAATGCAATCGATAAATATATCATAGTGCAAAGACACTTTTTGTCCTGCCTCGTCCGTATAATGGTAGTTAATACCATCATCTTTGCTGGTCTCAATCTCGCTTTTGTCACCCACAGTGATCAAGTCCAAAAGTCCCGCCTCATAAAGCGCGATCATTTCTTCTACCGAATCCTGCGGAGCGAAGGCGATAATAATAGCAATCAGCGGCATCAGGGTCTTCTGTAAGCGCAGCATATCTTCTGCTGAGAAATATTTCGCCGGATAATTCATGGCGAAACTTAAAATAGCCAGCATCTCTTTCCAGTATACCGAACGCTTTAATGCAATCGACCGTTCAGCTTCTACATATTCTGCTTTTAATAGGTCAAAGGCAGGTATATCCTCACGCCTGATCATCATCAGTTCCACAAATTCTTCCAGACTAAGGTCTTTGATCAACTCGTAAAAATCAGGCCGGTTGTTTTTCAGCCCTTCTAAAAAATTTCGTTGATAAACATAATCAAGTGGTAAAAAACCATGATGCTTCGCCCGTACATGCGCCACTTCTTTTGGATCAAGTACTGAATTCTTTGCTAAATGGGAATCTTCCAGGTGAAAGCGCACGGCCGGTAGCAAACCATTTCTGGAATGGAGTATAATTTTGAATTTTGGGCAGTCCTTATTCAATCGGTAAATTTTCTTTCCATGCTCATCATGCGAGAATGAGCCGTTATTTAACGCCAACGTACGTAAGGCATCGATCGCGGTAAGCGAAGCGCCGCGAATAGCGACCGTTTGATTAACCAGATAAGTTAATTTATCAGGCGGGTAAGGCGAATCGAAATAGCCAGGCACAATACCTTCATGATGCTTAGGCCAGTAATGGCCGCTGCACACCACAACCTTGTCAAAGGAGAAGACGCGGTTATCTTCGGTAATGAGTTCCAACTTCTTATTTGACGTTAGATCCCTGATGTCTTTGATGTGCGTTTGATAGTGCACATTTACCTTCAAACCCATCCTTTCGGCTTTCGCTAAAATGAAATTAAACTGCTGAGAAAGATATTCGCCAAACAGCAGTCGTGGAAGAACTTTATATTCATTGAAATTTTTGACGGATATATCAAAACGACTGGCAACGCTGTAATTCATACCCACCCAATCTTCAACACTGGTGAGAAGGTCGGGAATTTCATTTCCGGAAACGTTAGTAATATGCTCTGCGCGTGCCCCCTCATCGCTGTAAGGCATCCCGGCGCCCAATTTGTTTTTTTTTTCAAAAATATCAACGCTAAAATCTGATCGTCCCGATTCGATAAACCGTTTCAAAACAAACATCGCACTCGGGCCTCCCCCGACTATACCGATATGCATAACTATGCCGCAATAAGATTTTTACCGTGTTTACGGGCCCTCAGTTTTTTTAGGTCAGCTTTTAAATCGATTAAGATTTTCAGATCGAATAATTGTATTTGACGTAATTTATCTTCAGTTTTCATAATATATAGATTGTAAACTTTACTACATATATCGTTCCGAACCTTAAAATTGCCCTTTAACAACATTTACATGAATAGAAAATAATTTTCTTATTAAGATATGCCTGTTATTAAATGCACTACGTACTGAATAAACGGCGGTGTGCGTTAATTAAACACTAGATAAGAAGGTCTTCCATCAACATTTTTTCATAATTCTCTTTTTGTTTTAGGCGGTCCCAAATATGACTATACGCCGTCAATTCTGATGTTAAATACTTTTGCTGGTTTTAAGTATAAGCCTGAAGATTGACCTCCAAAAATCCTGCAACTTGCGGTATTGTCAGAAATTTCTTAACGTTGTACATTTGTTGAAACCGCCCATTTCAAATTCATTAATACCTCATACGTAATTTATGAAGATTGTTTTCTACGAAAATCCAGGTACAAAAGCCTCAAATAACATCCAATACCTTAGACAATTTTCATCTGTTTATCAATTAATGCGAGAACTGTTTGATTTATAATTGGCGACATGGCAGCTTACGATACTTATGGATTTTTTGAAGATGATTTACCTGAGCAGCGTCTCTCCGCCGAAATCTTATTGGAAAAAATCTGCATTGCCGGCGCCATCGACCCTAATTTTACCGTCAAACACAAAGTATTGTTAAAATTGGGGTTTTCGCATTTTGGAACTGATATTGATCCAGGCAGCTGTGGTGAGTGCTCGTGCTGATCCTTTAAGTTAGATGGGGAAACCTTGTGGATTTACCTAAAGAAAAACTTATAGGGAATTGCCATGATATTTTGTTCAGTTTATCCACCTGTTATTACCGGCAATTTTAAGTGCTTCTGCCTTGCTGTTTACTGCCAATTTTTGATAAATATTTTTGATATGGGTGCGGACTGTCTGTTTGCTGATAAAAAGATCAGTAGCAATTTTGGTATAGCTTTTCCCATCTGAGATGCCCTTCAATACTTCTGTTTCCCTTTCAGAAAGTGGCGAACCGGGCTGCCTGTTGAAGGATTGTACCACCATTTTGGCAATATTCAAACTCATAGGGGCGCCACCGGAAAAGGCTTCGGCAATATTTTCGATAATACTTTCTGGCTTGGAATTTTTGACGATATATCCCCCGGCACCTGCGCATAACGAACGGAATACCTTATCGCCATCCTGCAAAACGGTAATGATGAGGATAATACAGTCCGGGGTACGCTTTTTAATCTTGAAGGTACCTTCGATGCCATCCATCCCAGGCAGATCTATGTCCATTAATACAAGATCGGGTGCATCCACAATAAAATTCTTAAGCGCGTCTTCACAATTGCCATACTGACCGCAGATGATATAATCCGGGCTGCCCGCAATCACCTCGGCAAAACCTTCCCTTATTTTAATATTGTCCTCAATGATGGCGATGCGCTTTTTCATAATATTTCATTAAGATTTTTAACTGATACCCTGATGATGATCTGTGTTCCGGTTTCCTGCCGTATAAGCGAAAACCCGAAGGTGTTTTTAAGGCAGCGACGCTCCATATTGCATAATCCGTAGTGTTCGCGGGTTTTATCAGATTCTTTCCAGTTGCCGTTGTCCATCAACGCAAAACTGACCACTTGATCCTCACAATGCATCTTAAATTCCACCTCATCCGCCCCCGAATGTTTGACCACATTGGTCATCGCTTCCTTAAAAATAAAGATCAGGTTCAACGCTGCAAAAGGTTCGAACTTCAGAGATCTGCATTCTTCTCCCGTTGATGAAAAAGCAATGTCAAACTGGTTATAATACAGCTGACCATACCCGGTAAGGTAGTTGAACAATTCATTAGGATTATCACTATCGTGATTTAGATGCCATAGAAAGTCTTGGCTGCTTTCATATAAGCTGTCGCTATTATTGATAATGCTATCAATTATCTGCTGCGTTTCAGGCTGGTCTGCAAATCTTGCTTTCAACAATGAAGCCTGACGGGTAATGGCCGACAGCATATTACCGGTTTGATCGTGAAAATCAGTTGCAATAGTTTCACGCATATTGTTTAATTGTTCCATCCCGTCGCGCAGGGACTGGGTCATTTTGTTAAAATTTTGAGATAAACGCCCGATTTCATCATTTATTTCGATATCAACATGCGCAATTAAGTCACCGGAAATTACAGATTGCACACCGGAAACTATTTTACTCAAGGGTTTTAAAATAGTTAACCTGAATAATAACGGCAGGGAAAAGGAGATAAGCAGGGTGCTAAGAGGTATAACAACTACAAATACTTTGGTATATATTTCAGATTCCGCGTTGCCTTTTACCCAATATACAATTAACGGAATAATACTGATGAGGCCTAATATGAAAAAAAGCGTAATACCAACAAGTTTTGCCTGAAACGAAGTTTGTTCACGGGCGTAATTGAAATAGGAAAATGAAACCGTTATGAGGATTGTAACTGATAGCAGGTACATTAAAAAATAAAAAAACGCTCCCCTGATGATCTGTAAGGCAAGCAATACAACTAAAAATTCTATCAGTATATAAGTAACAAGGCTTAAAGCAAATCCGCCGAATAAGGCAACCTCCCGGCTTGAGGGATGAACCAGTTCCTTGGTTAATGAAAAACTGTACTTGTTAACAGAGAAAGCCTTTATTTTTCTGAAGTAATTGATCGTTGCCAGCAACAAGGCCATGGTGTTAATTGCAGGTATGCTTAAAACGTGCAATAGCGATATATGACCATCAAATAAAGCGTAGTCACGCAACCAAAAGTAGGCTGCCGGAAAAAAAAGAGAACTATAGATTAAGATACTTACCAGGGACTCACGCGGGTAAATGTTTTGATAAACACAGTAAGAACACCAGATTATGGAGATGAATTGAAATCCATCAAATATTAACTGGAGAACCGCAATGCTCAAAATAGACCTGGTGGAAGATTCGACAATAAAGGCGAGGGATTCGTTTACGAATAATGTGGAATAGATAGCTATGATCAGGTAACAATCATTGGTCTTCTTTTTAAGCCTTAATAAATAGATCAGAAATACTAACCCTGTACACGTTATTGATAACTCTGTCAGTGTACCTGCCGTAGGTTGAAACCAATCCATATTATAAAATTTATTACCGGATATTATTTGCTAACCTGTGATTTGCCTTTCTTGCAACAGCGTCAGGAAAGCTTAAACACGAAATAAATGTAATACTTTGACAGGATGTGCCGATACCCTAATTTCAAAATACCGCATTTTGCAGTATTGATTTGCCGGATAACCCGCTGTAAAATTGCTTAATTATTAATGGGTTATGAAAAAAGCTTTATATCTTTTCCTGCTCCTCACCATATATTTATACAGTTGTAATAAAAAAGACGCACCTTCTATTGACCAGGCAGGCGCAACTACCACAGTTTCAGCGACAGGGTTTACGGTTATTAAAGGCACTATCAGCCCGGCCGATGCTGTTACCTCAATCGTCATTTATGATGCGCAAAGCCACAGCTTTAATTTGAAACCTGATCCCAGCGGGGCTTTCTCGATAACCGATCTTCCGGCAGGCACCTACTTCATCAACTATTATCAAAGTTTAGGTTATGTTTTTCAGTCGAGCAAAACTTTAAATCTCATAGCTGGCCAATCCCTCGACCTCGGAAAGATTATCTTCTCACCGGGATTTGGCACCATTGAAGGCACGATAGCCCCATTGGGTGCTGCAGCAAAAATAACGGCGACCGATAAATCGACTAAAGGTGCCTTCACCGTTATACCCGATGCATCTACCGGAAAATTCAAGTTTGACAATCTGCCCGGCGGCATATACACGATCAGTTATACAGCTAATGCGGCATCAACTGCGCCAAAGGATACAAGTGAACCCCTTGCTTCATCACAACACATCATCATCCCGCTTACCGTATTTAAAACACCCGGTGTAACGGGTACGATCAGCGGTAAATTTGACCCGGATAATTTGGCCAGTGTGCTGATTGCAAAAGCAGATAATAGTTATGGCTTAATTGTATACGCGGACACTGTAAGTGGAAAGTTCATATCGCCGGCTTTAACCCCGGGAACTTATAACGTAACCTTTGGCCATGACTGGACCCATAAATCACCCCCGGGTCAAACTGTGACCGTACCACCGGGACGAAATGTAGACATAGGCACCATTAAACCTATTCTTTATCTTCATCTCATTCCTTTTTCCGCTAACGACGTTAAAATGGTGGTGGGCGGGTGGTTGACCAATTGTTTTTATAATGCCCCTAGCCTTAAAATAACTGGAGTTAGTGGTGGTGGTGTTCCTGAAGAGCCAAGCACAGAAACTATACTTTCGATTAACCTGGATAATGTTACCGGCCCGGGAACCTACACGCTACAGGGTACGTCCACCTCAAATATATCTTACACAACAGGCCTGGCGATGAAGCCTCAAAAGTGGGATATGGCTAATGGCGGAAGCGCAACGGTGGTGATCAACTCCATAGATCCGGCGCAGCACCTCATCAGGGGTACATTTTCGGCCACCTTAAAACCAGCCAACGCTAATGCCAACGGAGACATGGTCATAACAAATGGCGTTATTTCACTAACTTATTAATAATAGATATGAAAAGTTTTACTATTCCTTTCCTTTTATTACTACTGGTTATCGGTGCTAAAGCGCAGGCGATAAAGAATGGCCTGGTTGTCATCGGTCAGATGGATAGCGTACAGTCTAAGATCCTCGGCGAAAAAAGACAGATCGGAGTTTATGTGCCGCCAGCCATGTATCCGGATCAAAGGTTTCCAGTGCTTTACCTGTTGGATGGCTATACCAATTTTGAACAGTTAGTCGCTCTGGTATTCCATTTGGGTATAGTGAATAGGACTTGCCCCCCTATGATCATCGTGGGGATCGACAATACGGATCGTACACGCGACCTGACGCCTACGCATTCAACTTTCTCGCTATCTCCGGGCCCTAATCCGGGGGCTGCTACCTCTGGCGGGGGAGAAAAGTTTTTGGCGTATATAGAGAAAGAGCTAATGCCGCATATTGATTCTCTTTATCCCACCACGCCATATAAAGCTTTTATCGGACATTCTTTAGGCGGGTTAATGGTAATGAATGCGCTGATCAATCATCCGCAGCTGTTTAATGATTATATAGCTATTGACCCAAGTATGTGGTGGGATAAACAAAACCTGTTGCAACAGGTTAATCCGGCATTTGCCCAAAAAAATTATGCAGGAAAGAACTTGTTTTTAGCGATGGCCAACACTATGCCGCCAGGAATGGATACTTTACAGGCACGTAAAGACAGCAGCAACACAACCCTGCATCCACGCTCTATCATGGCGTTATATGATCTTTTAAGAAGCAATCCGCGTAACCGGCTAAACTATGATTTTAATTACTATAAGAACGAAAGCCACGGCACAGTACCGCTAATTGCTGAATATGATGCCCTGCACTTTCTGTTCAGGGATTATGCACTTGCCTTTGCGCCAGAGCAAAATCCTGATTATACTACTAATGCAACTAAATTTGACGTCAGCGCACTTATAACAGTTCAATTTAAGCAGTTATCAACGCGGTTAGGCTGCACTGTTTTGCCGCCTGAATACTTGGTTAATGATATGGCAAACGATTTTCTCCATCACAAGAACGAGGCAAATGCTTACCGCCTGTTTGCTTTAAACATTGAAAATTACCCCGGAAGTTTTCACGCTTACGATAGCATGGGCGATTATTACAAGTTTAAACACGACAGGAAAAAAGCCGCGGAGTATTATGCGAAAAGCTTAAAAATTAACGAATCCCCGGAAACGCGCAGTAAAATAATCGCGTTAGGTAACAAAAATTAAACTCATATTCCAGCTGCCAGTTTTTCGATCTCACTATTGGTTATCATTTCCTTTCTTCGGAACAAGCTTTTGCTTTTTGTTATTGAGATCATCGCATTAGCGAGTACATTCACCCGGACGATGATAAACCCGATCAGAAAATGCCAACATTTGGCCGTCTTATCGGGTAGGATACCGCCCGGGCGGAAACTGTGTACACAGAAATAAGTATATCTAGCCTGCAAATGATTACGATCTTTTTCTGTCCGGCCTTTCAAATGGCGGGTCAATTTTTCCCATGGCAACCAGGCAGATTCGCTCGGATCTGCCCCCATCCCACTGAGGTAACAAAATGTAAATGGCTGTCGAATACGCGCTGCTAATCCTGTTGCGAGGGCCGTACCGATGCCAGTGCAAAGGTTGCAGATAAAAGCTTCCCAGGCAGGCTGATCTGGCCGGCACAGGGGAATGCCGAAAATATCCAGGCAGGAAAGTATTTTGATGATAAGACCGAGCGTTATTAACAGTAATGCCCATTTGGAAAGCATGCTGCTTAATTCAGGCAACCGCCGGAACACCTTCGTTTTTCCGGCTATCAGCCCAGTAGGAACATGATCTCAAAATGGATGACTGGTCAGTCCTTCCTGAATGTTCTGCATCCAGGCCATCAATATTCTTAATTTTTGGAAACCTACTACTTGTAAAAATGAGCCCTTCTTCCATGCATTCAGCACCTGCATAATCACGGCATCAAATTCACGATGGTTTTTAATGATGGATTGAGGTGTAACAGGCAGGAACAATACTTTGAACCGTTGAATAACAACCATGAGGACCAGAAATCCCGCGATCCAGCGAACTAACACCCGCACAGGGTTTGCTGTTGAAATACAAAAGGCTAAAACCCAACAGCGCGTATTTATGGCGTACATCGCCAAACCAGAACACAAGCCCGTGTATCAGTCCGAATAATAATAGCGCCCAAAGACGGCGCCTGAATATCCGGTCGGCATTCAAACCGGCGGCGTCGTTCTTTTGCTACATCAGGTAGAAGCCCAGGCTGTAGATTGTATAGAACTGGCCCTTAATCAGGATGTGCACCAGAAACTGAACCGGCGCACAGGTTGGCTGTCCAGACCCATATCATAAACCTATTCGGGACGATACCCCTGATCTGATCGACGGTATGTATCCTGGAATTGTGCGTTAAGGTCATGCTTTAAAAAGAGCTAAAAGTTTAAATTGAATCAGAAATTTTCTTAATTCCATAACTTATGTCAAGCATTCCAGGCAATAAATTTATCGTTACAAATTAAACGGCAAATGTTAAAAAAGTCAGATCATTATCGTTCTGAATACCGCATTTTATAAGAGATGAAGGTATAAATAACTTTCGAAGCCATTTAATGCAGCAGGTATTTTGTCGTTAAATGATGAATGAGTAATCAGGGATACCTATCACTCCGGCAATTGTGATAGATTTCTTTAGTCAGACAAATTTTATATTATTCGGACGACAATTATATAAAACGCTTTGCGTAAAAAACGGCTGAAATTCCAGCCGTTTTAGTATCTTAGTTAAGTTATTACTACTTTACTACGCTGTCGGATGCTTGATCTCAATCTGGCCGGACCCCCTGCCAAACAACATAGCTTGTGAAGCGGCGATTACCTCGTGCGGAGCACCCAAACTGATCTTGCCGGCTTCATCTAACTGGTTGATCTGATCTTTACTCAGCGTCAGATCGAGCGAAGTCAGGTTATCATTCAGTTGATGCAGGTTACGCGGGCCGATGAACGTCACTGTTGACAGGCTCGAATCATCATATTTTTGACGGATCCAGGCCAGGGCAACATCAATTACCTTGGTTCCGGTTTCTGAAGCTAAGGACTCTAACAAATCCAGAATACGGGTTTCGCGCTCGTCTTTGGAGTCTTTAGCAAGGAACCCGCCGGCAAGCGCCTTTCTTGAATTGGGGTCTGTTTCTTTGCGGTATTTACCCGTTAGTGTCCCCCCCGGCAAGCGGCGACCAAAATGCTACGCCAAGTCCCAGCGCTTCCGCCATGGGGATCAAATCTCTTTCCGGCGTACGTTCAATCAGGTTATATTCTACCTGTATACCTACGATGGGCGCCCAGCCTCTTAAATCGGCAAGCAAAGCCGCGTTGGCTATGCGCCAGGCGGGAAAGTTGGAAAAACCGGCATAATTGATCTTTCCGGCACTTACCAGGTCATCAAGTCCCCTGACAATTTCTTCTATCGGGGTTTGCTCATCCGACAGATGCACCCAATAAAGATCAAGCCTGTCCGTTTTGAGCCGTTTCAGGCTTTCTTCCACAGCGCGCATCATCGTCCGGCGGCTGTTGCCGGTCGTTTGCATTTCACGCGTACCCATGCTGTACTTCGATGCCAGGACGAAATTATCGCGCTCGCTAGCCAGGAACTCGCTTAAAAAAGACTCTGATTGACCACCCTGATACCCGTCTGCAGTATCGATAAACGTACCGCCAGCATCGGCATAGCGGTCGAAAACTTGTTTCGATTCCTCTTTTGTGGCACCAAACGGCCAGGCAGTTCCGAAATTGCCGGTACCTAATGCCAGCGTTGAAACTCTTAAACCGGACATTGTCCGAAAATCTGATACTTCATAATGAATTGATTAAAATGTTAAAAAATAATGGTCGTTATATTTTTGAATAGAGGATAGGAAAATGAATGGTATGTTCAAAAAAAATAATGATCGTTATATTTTGAGTCAAAAAAATTTAAGGATTTAGCATGATACTTTTTGCAACATCCATAGCCATATCAATGATCTCATCGGCTTGCTTTATACTCTTGGTAGCACTGTACATCAACGTTCCATACTCACATAATGCAACAATATGCGTTGCAATTTTGACCGCGTCCGTATCCGGTTTAAAACCTCCTTCGGTTATCCCCTGATCAATGATACTTACGAGCTCCCGCTTCCAGGCCAGCATGCCTTCTCCTGCTTTTTTTCGGAAACGTTCCAGGGTATCATCGGCTTCTTTAAGTGCATTCACCATCGGACACCCGCCAACAGGAAATGGTGACCTTGCTGAACTATGAAACGGCGTGATGAAACCCAGTAATTTGTCCCTGGTGTTTTTATGTTTGTTAACTTCTTTAAGCAGAACCCCGCAGAAACAAGTGATGTTATAATCCAGGGCCGCAAGGGCAACATCTTCCTTGTTCGCGAAATTACCGTAAATGCTGCCGCTGGTCAGTTTCGTGGCCTCCGTTATATCTTTTATAGAAGTTCCCGCGTATCCTTTTTTATTAAAAATGGCTGCGGTTGTTCGTATAATATGCGCCCTGGTGCGATCTGTCTTCGATTGTTTCACGCAGCAAATATAACGACCATTATATTTTATAGGTCATGCCATTGTAAATCATAAAGCATAAAAGTAAATTCCTTTTTTGTTTTTGGCCCCGCTTCTTCAAATTTCATACTGGTTCGGCGCATTAGAAGCATATCCGAAAATATCTTCGTCAGAATTGTACTTTTTTAAAGCTGTCTAAATATCAGCTGCTTCATTATCGAATGACTGATCAGCTGTTGGCAAGCTTAGTCCTTCATCTTCTCGTTTCTGTCAATTTAAAACATGGCCGTTCCGCGGAGGGGCGGCCGCGCTCTCCGCTCTATCTGCCGGGGACAGGCAGGATAATGCTTCCGATCGCTAACGGATTACTTCTCTGATATTTTCCTTGGGCAGGCGGCGGCGGGGCAGCCTTCGGCCGGAGCAACCACCGGCAGGACATGCCCCGCAGCCGCTTCCTGCCCAGGTACTTTTCTTTTTCCTGTTGCCGGTACCCCTGAGGTTTAGGAACCTCCGCGGGTTTTCCGCTTTTGACCTCTGCTTGAGGCAAATTTACCCCTCTTCAGCGCGCAAGGCCATGTAAATGCCGTCAAAAATTTTTGCGTTGGGCTGCGCAAAATTTTTTGTATGGCGGCAGCCTTGACGCGCTCTCCCCCCGCGCAAGTGATTTGCCTCTAACAGAGGCCAAAAGCTAAGGACTGCCAAAGACGCCTTTGAAAAAAAATTAAAGGAAAAAAAGCAAAAACAAAAAGCAACGAAATGGAAAAGCGATTCACGTACAGCATTCAACCGCTCCTTTCGCAAAAGGAAGGTAGTATTTCAGGGCCAATGTCCCCGATGGAGTTCGCCAAAAAGGTAGCCTTAAATGTGGGCTTTAAATTCAACCGCTTGGCAAGGCTGTGGTTTGCGGATGAACGCATCAACCAGAGCCATGAGGATGGGGGGCTGACAGGACACGACACGCTGATAATCGGCGCCGTCTACACCAATGATATTTGGCTGAGCCTGTGGGTAGAATCGGGCGTTCGCGCAGTAGCTATCGCAATGGCTTACCGTTCGGACGGCAGTATCGACTTTACCGACCTGTACCGTCAGCAGCACTACGTATGCAAGCTGAAAGAGCAGCACGTTAAGGACATCTTCCAGTCCGTATTTGACGACCCTACCCAGATCAACATCAAAACCGCTTAACCTTAACATTACAGCCATGACACGTTCAAATATGCACATCAAATTAACCAACGGCCACATCCTTCAATGCGTTGCCGACAGCAGCAGCGCACCCGAACAGGGATGGATAGTCGAAACCCTGATTATTCCCCTGCTTGCCCTGAATGATGCTGATAAGGAACTTGCCCTTATCACCGAATGGTGTACCCTGAATGAACAGCGGGTAAATGCGGTATACCGCTACATCATCAGCCTGCCAAGTAAGACCGTTCACTTCTTCGAGGAAAATTACAGTGACGGCGAGGACAAATTTTACTTAGGCGACAATATCACCCACCGCTATGATGCCTATATCGCAAGCCATAACGCATTAGGGGCTTTGCTCAGGGACATTAATGAAAACCCGCTTTAAACGCTGACCCATGAAAACGATACAGTTAAGATTATTCCAATTCGACGAATTGACTGAGCAAGGCAAGGCAAAAGCTATTGCCAATAACGCCGACTATAACGTGAGTTACAATTGGTGGGAGATGACCTACGAGGATGCCCGAAACATTGGGCTGAAAATTACAGGCTTCGACCTTGACAGGGCGCACTACTGTAATGCAGAGTTTATCAATGATGCCATATATACCGCAAGGCAGACACATCTTCAGCATGGTGAGCAGACCGACACTTACCGCATCGCCACCGATTTTCAGGAAAGCCGTGACCTGATCGTCACCACATGGCCTAAAGACGAGACAGGCGAATTTGAGCAGGCGGACGAACTGGATGAAGCCCTCGATAACTGCGAGGACAGGTTTTTGAAATCCCTTGCCCATGCCTACCTGCGCATTTTGGATGCCGAATACGACTTCCTGACCAGTGACGAGGCCATTGCCGAGGCACTGACAGCCAATGAGTATTGGTTTACCGCAAACGGCAAAATGGCGACCCACTTAGAAAAATTAGCATTAACCGCATAAACATTTGGAACATGAAAACGAACTTTTTTGAAAACATAGCGAACCTGAAAGCCCACGGTATGTGGACGATTGGCATCCAAAACGACGAGAACGGCAACTTTACCGTATCGGCTTTATACGCCCCGTTCAAATCGAACGAACCCGCCACCAAGATGATAACACCCCTTATCCACAGGGGAACAGCATCTGATATGGACGAGGGCTTTTTTGAAGCTACACTAACGCAGGTGGATTCCCTGAAAGGGCTGTACAGCAACCTCAAAGCCGTAACCGCCAGCGTAGATGCTGCAAAGAAGAGGTTGGGACAAGGCAGTAAACCCCAACCCGCCAAACCCAAAGCCGGGGGCGATTCCGAGGAAATTGAAGTGGGCGAGCCAAAAGCATCAGCCGAAGAAAAGCGCAAAGCCTACACCGATACCGTCCGAAAAGTGGTAGAACTGAACGACCTGTGCAAATACGAGGATGCACTGGCCATCCTGCCATCGGCAGAAGATTATCCTGATAAAAAAGAGGAACTGGAAAAAAGACGGGCGGATTTGGAGCGCAAAAAAACGCAGTACGCCCAAGCCCTCACCTTATTTAACGAAGCCTAAAAACACCCACCATGTTACAGACAACACAATTAAAAAGGATTTTTATCCATAAGGAGAACGGGCAGGAAGTCCGTCTGACCGACCCCAACGAAGCCATGAACCCCGACACGGTGCTAAACTTTTACACCGCTACTTATCCCATACTGACCAACGCCCGTATTGTTGGACCTGAGATCAAAAACGATGAGATACAATACCGCTTTGAAAGCACGATGGGCACGAAAGGCTAACCACAGACATCATGGAAACTAAAAAAATCAACAGGAAAGTAACCGTCATAGAAGATAACAAGCAATGGAAACTACATCAATTATTCGGGGAATTCGTCCAAACATTAGACCGCTTGCCCGATGCAAGAGAGGTACAGCAAAACCCGCTAAGAAGCGCACCAAAGGAACGCACCATAATGGTTTTCTGACCCATTCGTTTAAGCCGTTCCAAAGCCTGCCCTTTTCAGGCTTCGGGCAGGGCGAAAGGGAGTTTTTCCGGTCATTGGAGAACCTCTGCCAGTTATACGGATGGCAAGCCCCCGATACTTCGGGCTTGCCGTTCCCGCAGAACATTTCGGCGGTACTCGAAAAATTGTCGTCACAACGGTTTGACGGTGCTTCGGTAATGCTTTTACAGGACAAGGGAAACCCCGCAAGACTGGCCACCGTCAAAACTTTTGACACCAACTTCTGCCTGTATTACGTGCCTGTCCGCCCTTTGTGGCTGATGAAAAACAGGCCATGCAAACGGCCTTGCTATGAACTGACCCGAACGCTGTTCGCTTACCTGTACCAAACTATCGGTATTCCTTTTTTTCGGGAGCCGGGATATATCGACAATTCCTATGACAGCTTGGAGAACTGGATACGGGAGAATGACGACGAAAACTACGGGGACAATAAGGAAGAAGCGGAATACCGTAAACGCCAGTTCGCAGAACTGGACTTAATGCGCATGGCGGGTGATACGCTATTACCCGAAATCAAATCGCCTTATGAATTGGAAACGTGGGAACAGCAATTACAGCAAATCTCCCTAACGGACAAGCAAGGCAGGGAATTGAGAGAGGTCGCCAGCGAACTGCTGAAACTGGCTAAAGACTATCCCGAACGTGCCATTAAGGACACCATGCACTATGAATTGCACGAAGCCAGTGAGGACGATTACAGTATCTATTGGGAGAACTACATCTCCTTTTATTGGAGCGGAAACGACACCTTACAGCACATGCTGTTCGACATGGTGAACAGCGAATTTCAGGAAATGGGCTATCAGGAAGAACCCGTCGCCATCCAGTGGTTTGACACGCCACGGGAAAAGCCCCACCACGATTTTGATTTTGAAACACGACTATTTTTCCTGTTGGATGAACTGACAGGCGTACTGAACGATTTCGACGATGAAGAACCTAACGCATAATTTCACTGGCCTGTATCAGCCCGTAAAATCCCTGCTGATCTATACCAAGCAGACCGAAGAAGATAAAGACACGAGCAGCGTTTACGTGGAAAGCTACGACATCGGCAGGCTCGGCAACCCCATCAATGCCCATCCGCTGACCGTAAAGGAGATGCTTGCCCTGAGCAGTATCTTCCAGTCGGCACAGGAATTTAAAACAGGCTTCCTGCGCTGTAAAGGCGTTATGCCCAACAAAGTATTGTACGTCAATGCCGAGCAGGAAGGCTATGCCATTTGGTGCACCCCGCCACAGGAAGTTCCGCTTTATTTTTCCAATGCTTTAGGCATCCAATCGGGCAAGGGAAAAGTACCTGCAATGGTATGGAAAGCGGGCAGGGACAGTCTTTCGGTGTATGCCCTGAAAGGTTACCGCAAGCCTGTAGGCAATACCGCACTCTATCATGCCCCTTTCTTTAATGTTTCAACCGATGGCAAGGTGTGCATGGGTAACGTGCGTATCAATATCGGTAAAGCCATCCGCCTCGAAGATTTTATGGAGGAATGGGAGAAATACTTTTGGAACAGCTACTTCAGCCACCTGATGGGCGAGTTCAACCCCGTTACCGAAAACATCGTCCAGCTATGGCAGAAACAGGTCGCGACCGACCGTGTATTTCCCTGCGACAGCCTGAGACCCAATCAGCGTACCCTTAAAACCCTCTTTGTATGAAAACGCCAAAACTGAAAGCGGTAAAGACCGCCGTCCATATCGTAGAAAAAACTTTGCTGAACCCCTATAACCCCATCGTGGTTAACCTCATTGGTGCAGGGGGCACGGGAAGCCAGTTCTTAACGGCTTTGGGCAGGATAAACCATGCGCTTATCGCCCTGAACCATCCCGGCCTTGCGGTGCGGGTATTCGATGATGATAAAGTGGAAGAAGCCAACTTGGGCAGACAGCTATTTTCGACGGCTGAACTCGGCTTGCATAAAGCCGTTGCATTGGTAAACCGCATCAACCTCTTTTTCGGTACGAACTGGAAAGCCATACCCGAAAAGTATGACCTGCAAACACTGAAGGATAGTCCCGAACTGGCGATGGCGGAAATTACCATTAGCTGTGTAGATACCGTAAAGGCGAGGTTTGAGATCGCAGACCTGCTATCCAAAATCTATACCAGCAGGCGACATAGTTATCACCACCCGCTATACTGGATGGACATTGGCAACAGCAGGGACATCGGGCAGTGTATCATTTCTACCATCGCCGAGATAACGCAGCCTGCATCCCGCAAATTCGAGGTAGTCAGCCATTTGCCCTTAGTGACCGAGGAATTTAAGGAACTACTGGTAAACTCCGAAAACGGCGACCGCACGCCAAGCTGCTCCTTAGCCGAAGCCCTGACGCAACAGGATTTATTCATCAACTCCGCACTGGCGAACTTAGGCGCATCGCTGTTATGGCAGCTATTCAGCGAGGGCATGTTGTTCAACAGGGGATTTTTCCTGAACCTCAAAGACTTTAGGGCGACACCGATCAAAGTAAGCCCGGCTAAGGACAATTTAGTGAAAGTCCTGAAGCCGAAACGCCTGAAAACCCAAACCCCTAAAGCAGCCTGATAGGAAGATAGTCGATTTAAAGGGCAAGGTCATCGAGGTGGAAAACATCGACTTAGCCTTTCAGCAGCGGACGCCTGCCGTCATTACAGGCATTGCGACAGCGCATTCGCCAAATTGGATGAAGAACTGCAAAACTATTGGGAAGATATATACCAAAAGCTATTGAAACTAAAGAAAGAACAGCCATGAGAACATTCATTTATTTCATCGCCACCTGCTTTATCTCCACAGGCATCTGTTTCGCCGCTTCGAACAGCAGGCATCCCGAATATGGCAATGCCATAGCCATCGGGTTGTGGGCATGGTTCCTTTGGGGCTATGACCGCCGAATGAGGAAGGCCGGAGAAAAACGGAACAGATACCGCAGGTAATAGGGAACCTATTTTAACCCATTAACCGCTAAGCTATGGTAAAGATTAAAGGGGGCTGTGTCATGTCCCCACGCGAACGCGCGGAATTTGAACGGCAGGACGCCTTGCACCGAAAAAAAACCGGATTGGTCGCCTACTATTTCAAACCGCAGACCAAGTACCCGCCACGCTTCTATGCGTTTATCCATGCCGAAACATGGTGCGAACGTAACCGCAGGCCAATGGGATTGCATACGGCAATCCCATTCCTCACACGGCCCATGAGTACCGCCGAAATTGAATATCATCATTTTGACTGGCGGCTTTGCTATCACCAATATGAGGATTGGGACAAGCTCATGCGTGCCTCAGCGCAGGAAGCGGAAGAACTGGATACAGACGAGGAAGGAACAGGAAAGGATTTCTTAGATCAGTTGAGCGCCTTTCGTTCAAATTTTCCGCTGAAAGCGGATTTGGGCGGATGCCCGCCCGACCCGCCCGGATTACCGGCGGACGGGGAACCATTTATCTGCGGGAACTGATCGCTGCCGGGATGCGCTGAACGTTGAGGAGATAGCCAGAATGCCTGGTGACGTATGGAAGCAAGAGCCATAAAAGCTACTGCCAAACTGATAATGGCGATGAGGCCGTAAAGACTTCCGACAACCCAAGGTAACCGCTACAGCCGCGGTGTTTACAACAAGGTCTCCAAATCCTTATCGCCTTGATGAAGTGGCGACATGTCCTCAACCGTTTACTGTTCAGGCTAAATCATTTCATTGCAACAAGTAAGGTATTCATTTATTACGATAGTGCTTGGTATCTATGTTCTTTAAACCATGATGCGTCATCGACCGGGTGGGCATCGTGAATTTGATAACCCCCGTCACTGGTAAACAGGAGTGATAGAATAGTATAAATGAGCGTTAAACCGTTCCGGTAAAATATATTGCGACGAAAGCCGTTTTAAGCGGATAATAAATCTTAACAGCGATTGAAACGCTTTCTGAGGCATTAACAAGGAAAAAGCTGCCCTCCGTTGTAACCAGACCCTACATCACCATTGTGGTGCTCAGCTTTCTTTTTAACCAGTTTTTGCAATAACCATTACATGCGTTCAGGCTTAACGGCAAAGTCTGAATGACTGACAAACTTTATACCGCAAAAGGCCGCAACAGAACAGTCAATAAACCTAACGCATAGATGATTAACCTGATTACTTTGATATCTTTTATCCCGTAGCCTGATGTAAAAAATAACGCTTAAAATAAAGCTTATTACACGAAATAAAATATCAGGAAACATTTTCAACATACGCAATTGTGACAATATTTAACCAATCCATTTATTGTTACCTGCCACCCTCAAGGCTTCGGCTTTGCTGTTAACGGCGAGTTTCTGGTAGATATTCTTGATGTGACTACGGACGGTCTCTTTACTGATAAAAAGATCGAGCGCGATCCTGGTATAACTTTTGCCCTCGGAAATACCCTTCAGTACGGCTGTTTCGCGTTCGGACAGAGGTGAATTTTGCGGACGTGCAAATGATTGCACGACCATTTTAGCGATATTGAGGCTCATCGGTGCGCCACCTGCAAACGCCTCGGCCATATTTTGGATGATTTGGTCGGCATCCGAATTCTTAACGATATAACCGCCGGCCCCGGCACATAGCGAACGGAACACTTTATCACTGTCCTCGATAACTGTAATGATCAGGACAATACATTCCGGGCGCAGCTTTTTGATGCGCAAGGTGCCTTCGATGCCATCGATACCCGGCAGATCGATATCCATGAGCACCAGGTCAGGCGCGTCATTGCCCAAAGATTTTAATGCGCTTTCGCAACTTCCGTGCTGTCCCGCCACCCGGTAGCCCGGCGTACCCTCAATAACGGAGGCAAAGCCTTCCCTGATCTTACCGTTGTCTTCGATGATCATGATCCGCTTTTCCATTTATAGTTCGTTTAAGTTATTTACCGGTACGGTGATTGCGACCATCGTACCACTGGTTTGTTTGGACAAGGTGAAGCCAAAACCGTTTTTTTTACAGCGCCTTTCCATGTTAACCAAACCATAATGTTCGGTTTTTTCGTCGGCAGCTTTCCAGCTGCCGTTATCCGTAAGCGCATAAGTAACCGCTCCGGGCGTATAGGTCATCGTCAGCTCCACCTCAGTAGCCCCGGCATGCTTCACCACGTTGGTCATCGCTTCCTTGAAGATGAATAATATATTCAGTGCGGCGGTCGGGTCCAGCTGCTGCATGTGATCATCTTCCGCTTTGGAAGAGAAAGCAATATCAAACTGGTTATAATAACGTTGCCCGTAACTGGTCAGGTAACCGAAAAGTTCCTGCGAATCATCGCTGTCATGGTTCAGGTGCCATAAAAAATCCTTGCTGCTGGCGTATAACCCGTTGCTGTTCTGGATGATACTGGTAACGATGGGCTGTACTTCACTGTTCTGTTCAAGCTTCAATTTGAGCAGGGAAGCCTGCCGGGTAATGGCTGATAACATATTGCCCGTCTCGTCATGGAAATCCGTCGCGATCGTCTCCCGCATGCTGTTCAATTGTTCGGTCCGCTGTTTGACCGTCTTATCGAGCAAGCTGATCTTTTGATCCTGCAGGGCTTTAAGCTGGAGCCGGTTCTTCTCCTGATCGGCTTGCAGGTAAGCCAGGAAGCCGCCGAGGAAAAGCGTGATCAGGCCATTCATCCCTAAAGAATAAAGCGGGCCACCTGACACGGAGCTGACCGTTGCGGGTAATCCGGCATGTAAGGTTTGGTAATACAGGAAGCCGAGCAGCCCTAAATTGCCCAGAATTGCCAGCCAACCCCATTTTTTATTGACCCAGATCGTGATCAACAAGTACATGTGCAGAATGGCTACATTCGGCGAATAGATCAGTCCCGAATCGGCTACCAGGCCATACATGATCCAGTAGCAGGTCAAAGCCGATATCATCATAGGTATCCGGTAATGGCCCCAGAACCGGATGGTGATCAAGATGACCAGGTTGAGCAAATCATTGATTACGTAACCCGCGATCGGTTTGCCCAAATAACACACAAAAACAGGAAACAACAGCATGAGCGGCAACGCGATCAGCGCCGTGCTGACCAACACACGCAGCTCCTGATAGCGCGGGTTTGTTTTATCATCCCGGATATTTACGGGCATCAAATGATATATCGCATGTTCGAATGTCATACAGCTAAGATAAGACAACCGGGGGTTTAAATCCGCTTAAACCAACAAAATACCGCAGAATGTGGGATTGCAATCGCATCATCAGGCAGTTAGCTTTGCATGATTTTAATCTCATAAATTACTACCGACCCTCATCTCATCCACATGCAGAAAATTATACCTGCCTTATTTTTATGCTTGCTGGCATTCGCCGCCTGCAAAAAGGACAACACATTAACCGCCAAACCGGATGGCGATCACATTACTGCCCACTTATAACCAGAAATAATAATGGAAAATCAAGTAGATTTTCATTCAGATCGCAAACTTTTTACGGGGTTTGCTAACGCCGCCTTAATGCTATGATAACTAACCGTCAGCAAAGTGATCAGCACGGCACCTGCCCCGGTCAAAGCAAACACCCACCAGGACAATGCGGTACGGTAAGTATAATGCTGCAGCCACTGGTGCATAAAATACCAGGAAACAGGAACGGCGATGAACAAGGCGATAGCCACCAGGACAACAAAGTCCCTGGATAGCGATCCCCAGATACTGATTACCGATGCACCCAGCACTTTTCGGATACCGATCTCTTTAATACGCTGTTCCGCTACAAACGAGGCCACACCGAATAATCCCAGGCAGGAAATAAAGATTGCCAGCACCGCAAACACCGAGGCCAGTTTCCCCACACGTTCTTCCGCTAAAAATTTTTGTGCATATTCACTGTCTGCGAATTTGTAATTGAACGGCGCTTCCGGTGCAAATTTTTTAAAGACCGCTTCGATCCTGGCGAGTGCAGCAGACGCAGGCATACCGGCCCGGAGTTTCAGATTGATCACGTTGAAGGAGCGCTCATGGTCATTCATCAAAAACACGGTCGGGGTGATGGGGTCAAAAGGCGAGTTCATCACCATATCTTTCACCACACCCAGCACCTTCCAGTTTTTCCCGTGCCACTGGATCGTCTCACCTACAGGTTCCTTGAGCCCCATTTGCCTGATGGCCGCTTCATTGAACAAAAAGCCAGAAGAATCGCTCAGGAAAGTTTTGGAGAAGCTCCGGCCTTCTTTCATGTGCCAGCCTACGACACTGCCAAAATCAGGATCAGTCAGTACCGTACCGAATTCCTCCTGCCGGTTGGGATCTTTCCCCTTCCAGCTCAGGTTATCGGCGGATGACCAGATACCGGTCATGGGATTGGAGGAGGCTGATACGCCCGTTACCGCGCCGGTCCTCAACAGTTCTTCCCGGAAAGCGCTGTAGCCCTTTATAGCATTGTATGGGAGCGACACCAAATTATCCCGGTTATAGCCCACCGGCCTGTCCTTGGCAAATTCGATCTGCTTAAAAACAATAATGGTTCCAATGATCATCGTGACGGAAACGGAAAACTGAACGACCACGAGAATCTTCCGAGGCATGGCAGCGCCGGGACCGGCCTTGAAAGTACCCTTTAAGACTTTCACCGCCTGAAAGGACGACAAGTAAAGCGCCGGGTAACTACCCGCGAGCAGCCCGGTGAACAGGCAAAAACAAAAGCAGGTTACCCAGACCAGCGGGTTCGTCCAGACCAGGTGAAGGTCCTTGCCCGAAACGTCATTGAAAAACGGCAAAGCCAGCCAGGCCATCAGCACAGCGATCAGGAAGGATATAGCGACGATCAAAAAGGATTCGCTGAGGAACTGAGCGATAAGTTGTCCTCGGAGGGAGCCGATGGCTTTGCGGATGCCCACTTCTTTTGCGCGCTTTTCGCTCCGGGCGGTGCTTAAATTCATGAAGTTGATGCAGGCCAGTAACAACACGAACAGGCCGATGATCCCAAAGAGCCATACAAACTGAAGCCGTCCTGCAACGGCAACACCATTTTTAAATTCATACAAGTGCCACTGGTGCATCGGGAACAGGAAGAGCGCGGGTTTGGCGGCATCTTTCGAATGCTCATACAGAAAGTTCTGAATTTTATGAGAAAGCCGTTGCCGGTTGCTACCTTGGTTTAACAAACCGTATATCTGGAAGGAACTGTTGTACCAGTTATTCATATCCCCGCCATTTTGAAACAGTAGCGCAACAGGGGCAATAAAGCTCATGTTGGCGAACTGGGAGTTCTGCGGCAGATCCCGGTAAACACCGGTTATTTGCACAAGGTGCGTATCGTTGAGCTTGATCGTTTTATTGACCGGATCGGCGTTACCAAACATCGCCCGGGCCAGTGATTCATTGATCAATACGGTGCCCGGTGCTTTAAAAGAGTTTTTTGTTCCCCGGAGCATATCCAGGGTGATGATATTGGTGATCGAAGGTTCGGCATAACAGCCGGACCTAGAAAAGGCATGACTGTTGTAATTTATGTTCTGTTCCATGGCAATTAACGATGCCATCTGCTTGAAGTCGCTGCTATACTTGTCCCGCAGATCTGCTGATAAGGGTAGAGGAAGTGAGGCTTGCGTCACCAAGCCGCCGCCGGTATTGACATTGGCCAAAACCTGTACGATACGGTCATAGTTCTTATTAGATTTATCGTAGGACAATTCGTCCCGGATCCATAGGCCAATCAGCATAGCTACAGTCATACCCACGGCAAGGCCGCAAACATTGATCAACGAAGAAACTTTGTTCCTGGTCGTATTTCGCCAGGCGATCTTTAAATAATTTTTAAACATAGGATTGCGGTTTACCTGGCCCGAAATTACCGCGACAGACCTGGCTCCATATGTCAAATTATAAGATGACAGTTCTTTTTTATATTCCGCAGGAGTTTTCCCCGTCACTTGTTTGAATGCCCGGTGGAAGGTACTGGGCGAGTTAAAACCGGCCGTCGTAAGCAATTCCCTGCAGGGTAAGCTGATCAAAAGGCGGGTCTTTCATTTTGCGGGCTACATCAGCTACACGATATTGATTGATAAAATCATTAAAACTTTTTTTGAGCACCGTGTTAATGATGCGGGACAATTCGTGGGTCGTCAGCCCGAGCTTTCCAGCCAGTGAGGTCAGGCTGAGTTCTGGGTCGCTATAATAACCTTCATTCTTTACCCTTCTTTTCAGCCAGTCGGCTTTGTACTTCACATCATCGGGTGATGGCAACTTCAAAAAATATGGATCATCTGCGGGCGCGTTGATTTCAGGCCTTAAGATTGACATTCCGGCCGTGCCTATCGCCAGGGTGGTTAGAAGAAAATATACAGGATCAGGATATCCGATGATCGTAAAGGGTATCAGCGACAGCCATAAAATGGCGAAGACTTTCAACAGTTTTTTCAGCCACCGCAATTTAAGCCGGTAACGGTCGCTCCCATTAAATTTCAGCCCTCGTGAAAAGTCTTCTATTTGCTTATGGGCGGCATAGCCATAGATGAAATCCGAAATAAACACTATTAATCGGAACACCGGTGTAAGGCCGGGAAAACTTGGCGTATAAAGAACGTCTATAATTGCTGATAATAGCAAGGGACAGAAGTGAAGCAGGCTTCTGAAACGGAATTTAGGGTTCAGTCTGGTTATACTTCTGACATAAAAACGGATCAGCGGACCTAGGGCCAGCGAAAATATTGGTAGTTTCGGTTGAACGTCAATGTATAAAGCCCGGATCATTTCCATGACCATAACAATTAAAATCAATCCGAGGATGCGGTTTGCCGCCTCGTTACCTTTTTTCGTAAGTAATAGTAACACGCTGAAAGCGAGGCCTACGAACACTGTTCCCAGCAAAGCCAGCTCATAAAGACCGATATGCAAATTATATCCTTTCAAATTAAAGCCAAAATTAATCCAAGTTCTTATATTATAGGCAATTGATAAGCAGACGAATATATCAAAATGATCACACAACCTATAACACAACCGAACGTTAGCATGACTGCTTTTAGACGTTTATACGCCGTGCAAAATAATGCCTAGGCATAAAAATAGTATCTCTGAACCCCATAGTACATTCATGGCACACCTGCCATTGATGATGGCGCATGACTATAAAAGGCAGTCCGAAAATTTCAAAAGTAGAAGCCACCTGTAATCAATAATCATGGAAAACTGGTATGTCTTATTCCGATCGTAAACTTTTCACTGGTTGGCCGGTGCTGCTTTAATGGACTGGAAGCTAGCGGTTAACAGGGCAATGAATATAGAGACAAATCCGGCAAGGGCAAACACCAACCAGCTGATGGTAACCCGGTAGGCAAAGTCCTGCAACCATTGATGCATGGCAAACCGGGCTATAGGCGACGCGATCAGGATAGCGATGAATACCAGCTTAATGAATTTTACGGACAGCAAAGTGGTAATACCCTTTACACTGGCGCCTAACACTTTACGGATGCCAATCTCCTTGCTGCGCTGCTCGGCCATAAAAGCGGAGAGGGCAAATAAAACCAGGCAGGCTATATATAATGATAGCCAGTACGGCAAAGCAGGTACATAGTTGTCCTGTACGGGTGACATCGCATACATCCGGGCAAACTCTTCATCCAGGAAAGTATAGCGTATAGGTTGGTTGGGAATAGGTTTTCCATAAGGTCGATAGCCGCGTAACCGCCTGTTGCAGGTCGCCGTCGCGGAGCTTTACGGTCATCATAGCGGTGCTCAGGCTGAAATGCAATGCAACCGGGCTGATCTCCCCCGCGCATCGACTCAAGATTAAAATCCTGTACTACGCTGATAACCGTAAAAATACCACCGTTATAATATGTGCGCCTACAGGTTTTTTCAAACCCAGTGCCCAGGCCATTTTTTGATTGATGATAATGGATCTTCCGGCGGTATCATCAGCCAGCTCATAAGAGAAATTCCGGCCTTCAAGGAGCTTGATACCAAGGGTTTGCAGGTAGGTATCGCCTACCTGCCACATTTGCCCCAAAACGGCCGGGTCAAGCTTTTCACGCCTTTTCTTTGAAAAAAGGATTCCATTATGCGCGGCACCGTTTATGGGCAGATAATCGCTGATGGAGGCGCTTTTGACCGCTGCAATTTTAGTCAATTCTGTTTTAAAGGACTGAATGTGCTGTTTGTCCAGGGTGTTGGTGCCCTGTAATACCATTACCTGGTCTTTGTGAAACCCCGCCTTACGGTTTAAGATAAAATGCATCTGGTTATAGATCACCACCGTGCTGATGATCAATATAATAGAGGCTGCGAACTGGAAAACCACCAATCCATTGCGCGATACCGGGCTTTTGCAGCCGGTGCTGATGGCGCCCTTTAATACCTGTCCGGGTCTGAAACCTGAAAGATAAAAGGCCGGATAAAGACCGGCAAGCATACCCACGGTATGCGGTAGCAAGCAGTACGACCGGCATAAACCACCATTCGAGCCAGGGAATAGTCAGCGACCTTCCCGCGATGTTATTAAAAGCAGCTTCCATGCTTATTTTTTCAGCAGATAAATCCCCATTAATTAAGGAGTTGCTTTCCTTCCTAAAAGGGATGGCGATACTCTTTCCGGCTGCCGGCACTTGGTGGATACTTTTATTGATTTTGCTGGGTATTTGGAAACATGTATCTAAAAAGATCAGCATACCAATAAACGCGGTTGGTTACGATGCCAGCTACTGGTCATTGGTATTTTCTCTGGGAATGTGCACAGTTAGCACCATGCGGCTGGCGGAAGCATTGGCTTTAACATTTTTAAGCGTGATACCGAAATATTTTATTTTTTTCGAGCTATTAACTTGGATAGCAGTGTCAAATGGCTTTATCAGACAAACCTTTTCAAGTCTGATTAAGAAGAAAAGCAGCGTTATTTAACTTAAAATTTTTTGAGCCGAACAATAAACGGTTTACCGGACGTTCACCTAAGATAAATAGGGTTACATTAGATTTTGATGTTAGATATAAGCCGATTTTATAGATAAAAGAGCTTATATCTCCATTGGATATGACTCCAAAATCCTGAATCAAAAAGTCATGCTAACGACGGATATCCATCCTGCGATCTCGACGACAACAATACCCAAGCAAGTCAAAATCCTCTAATTGTAAGATTTAGGTTTTTCCATTTATTATTGACTTTCGTAACAAATGTGGCGTTAAATATTAAAATATAACTTTCGAATTGGTAATGCTTCTTCGTATCCTGCTCAATGATTGCGGCGTGATGCCTAAATACGATGCAATATCATTTAATGCAACCCGCTTAGCCACATCTGGCTGACGTTGCAAAAAATTTTGGTATTTATCGGATGCCTCTCCGAACATATAAACGTTTTTTATAGTGACCATCTCAGCCATAGAAAGCTGCGCAATTTCGTCGATCAACGCTCGTAGGTAAGGTAGTTGCCGATAGAGGTCAGTTAGCTGCTCGTAATTGATCATCATTACCTCGGCCACACAGGCGGCTTGCAATCCTTGCACCGCTGGCACATTACCATACATACTGTAAAGGAAGGTCATAAATTGATGTTCTTTAAGAAAAAAATAAACTACATCCTTATTGTGAGGATGTGGAAGAGTTATTTTTAAAACGCCATTGTTAATAAAAAACAATTGCCGGGCGATCGTCCCTGGCTTAATAAGCCAATCACTTGATTTAAATCTTTTTATAGAGAATGAATTCGCAATTAAGACTTGTTCATCTTTTGGTATAATTCGATGCTTAAGAATATTTTGAAGTAGATGGTCATACATAGGGAATCCTAACGACAGAATCTCTTTATAATTGTAGCAAAAGAAAAAATTGCCTTACTTCCATTTATTACCATATGTTAAGTCCATCCGGCCATACAACCAGTATGTTTGCATTCATAAAATTATAAAATGAATACGAAAACTTATTGGTTATTTGGTTCGCAACAACAGATTTTAAGTAGCGAACTAGATACAAATGCACATTACGATTTAATTGAAGGTCTTTTTCCTCCAGGTACACAATCTCCATTGCATGTTCATGCAAATTATACTGAGACAATTATAGTTTTAGAAGGCGAAGCGATTATTTTCACACCGGGAAATGAGCGAATTTTAAAACAAGGGCAATCATTCTTTATTCCCAGAAATGTTCCGCACGCAATCGTGAACAACTCTGCATCTGAATCCTTTAAGGCGTTAGCTATTGCGTCGCCAAGCGGATTTGCACATTTAATCCGGTCTGTTGGGATTCCTGATGCAGGGTTTAATGAATGTCCGGCACAAGCACATGATATGCAGGTGGCTATGCAGATCATGATTAATTTGGGGGACACTATCCTTGGTCCTCCGGGAGCACGCCCGTAATCAGATTGCGACCAGGCAATTTTATTATCTCAAAGCAAAAATCATAATTGACCGACTCTCAACATTGGTGAACGGAATAAAGGAGCCGAAGTCTTGTCTAGTATATTTTACCACGTTGGCTGGATTAATTTGGTTTAGCAAAATCTTAAATTATACCTGAAAAAGTCTATACCATTCATTCCGGCGTAGTCGTACTAGCAGTGGTCGGCGAACCAGCGTACAAGTTGCACTTACTGATAACAACATAGTTGATATATGTAGGCATAAGGAGTTCTTCTATACCCTTTACAGTGCGAACTGCTTAAGTTTCGTTGAAATATCCAGAGTATGCCCTCAACAATTATCTAATTGCCCTTTTGTGGTTAGGGTCTTGTGACTTATTTCCGTGGCTGGAATTTGCGGATGTATTATTTAAACGGTGTTTTCTTATCGCCGGATCGTATGGGGGGCTTTATTTATCAAACTCAAAAAGTGGGCTGTCTTATGCTGAGAATGACTTTTCTTGGGTCTGGCCTATCGACGTTTAGAATATTTTAGATATTTCTCTACCATAAGCTGGCCTTTATATGTGGCCGGGCTTTGTTTTGCCGTTAGATTATCGGATGATCAGGAACGACCGGACTTGAATATATATCTGGCAACAAAATCATCCGTCGCATTGCCGTTATCCCCTACTGCATCCACCTGATTCATGAGAAAATCGTTTGGCTCCTGATCAATTGTTTTTAGCACTTGCTGTGGTGCATTAGTATCCTACTTTATTTATTAGCAAATATTTCCTTCAGGACGGATTATCGCGCCTGAAAGAAATATCTATCAATGAAACTTCCAAGTAAAATCCAAATTTTACAGGTTTTAATGATCAATTGGCGTTGGGTAGACCGGCCTTCCACCTGCGAAGGTGTGTGCCGTTCTCATAAGGCATACCTTCGGGATAGGTAATAAACTCAACTGAAGTGCCCCAAGGAGTTCTTGCGTAGCAGAAATAATTTTGAGCACCCGTTTCCAGCGGGAATAACAACCGGGCAGGTTCTGACAGCACCTTCCCCCCGGCGGCAGCGAACTTTTCAAGGGCAGATTTAATGTTGTCCGTGTAAACAGCAAAATGCTGCAATCCAAGATCGCTGGACAGAATCGCTTGCTTTTGGCCATCAACATGCACCTCAAATAATTCGATATTTGGTCCATGCCCGATCTTGATCATCCGGCAGGCATACAACTTCGTGTGCAGAGCGACATTTAAAGTAGCCTCAACACCTTCGAATTCTAATGGGGACTGTTTTTTGCTGTAAGATTCATAAACAACTTCCGCACCAAAGGCTTTTTGCAGAAAGACGGTTGCCGCATCAATATCAGGCACGTTAATACCGATATGATCGATTCCCGCGACCGCCCCCTCATGGTGGTCCGATAAGTCAAAGGGAGCCATGCTTTTGGCCACCTGTGCCATATCCAGAGCTTCTCTCAATAGTTGGATCTTGCCATCTTTCGCAACAAGTCTGCCCATATAGGTTTGTTGGTAAGGCCGGCCTGTGGAAGCGGCTTTACAATCAACGCTATACTCAGCGAAAACCTGGTCCGGCGTGTCGATATGGATCTGTATATCTTTGAAGGCAAAACCGGGGAACATTTCCGGTATTTCCTTTAGAAATTCATGCAATACATCCTTGCCCCTCCATTGCCACGGCATCCCTAGGCTCTTCAGGTAAGGCAGTTCAATGACGGCATCATCGGCAAATAATTCAATGACTTTATCAGCGTCATTGATGTTTTCGAGGTAACCAAAGAGTAATTGTTTGGCTGTTATGTTGCTTTTCATTTGATTGATATTTGAATGGGCGAACACACTGCTAGCTTTGACAACCGGACTAAGCATGACCGCACCCGTGGATAATAGTTTTAAAAAAATTTCCCGTTTCATCGTATTATTGATATGGTATTATTGTTCCGCTTTTTGCTTGAATCTGTCGATCCTGACTTGGTCAGAGGAAGTGAAATCAGGATCTACATAGATGTAAAAACGGCTGATAAGATCACCCCGGAACTCGAATACACAGCAAAATCTACCGTGCGAAACTTTATTGTCGGGCCAAACCACTCCATCTTTCATCACGCCACTTTCCTGGCCTTCAACAACCACGTAATTATCTTCGCCGATGACCTTGAAATTTTGAATATCATGATGGATGCTTCGCATACTGCTGCCGACATCCCTGAAAAATTTACTAATCCCGCTTTTGCCTTTAACGTTACCGAATTTTGGAAAATAAAAATCCACGTCGTCCGTGAACTGATTGAAAAAAGTACTGTCTACAGCTCCTTTATCAATGGACCTGAAGTATTGGACGGCGATCCCCTTTCGTTTTTCGACCTCCTGCGTCGGTGTATTTGAGCCGGTAATTTCTTGACCTGTTTTTGCGCCCTGAGAAACCGTTGTTAAGGCTATCAGGCCAAATAACACGATGATATGTTTACAATTAGCTATCATGTCTGTGCTTGTTGTTTAGTTTTATAGCATTTTTTCTTGGGGGGGGGAGGATGCACGGATTAAACAGTGGTATTCCTTTGAAAAATATTGATCTTATTCCCGTCCACATCTTCGATCATGGAACAAAGCATACCGCCATCGGTCAGGTAGTGTTCGCGCCATACAAAGCCAATCCCCTTAGCCGCTAATTCTTCGGATGCCTTTTTCAGGTCTTCTACCTGAAATACGATGGCCTTGTTGCCGATAGGTATCAGGTGAAGGGGAACCGGCGCAAACATCGCTTCAATTCTTTTCCCACCGGGAATATGCAGTAATTCCAACCGGATACCTGCGCCCTCCATAATCGCCGCAGTAGCTTGCCCTGTAGGAATATCAAAAGCAGAAGTTTTGACCAGTTTGAAGTTCAATACGCTGGCATACCAGTTGGTAGCTTTGTTCAGGTCAGAAACGGTAAAAGCCACGTCGTATAATGACAGGGAAGCCAATCCTTCGGCCGCACCTGCTTGTTGTTCTATTTCGATTTTCATGATTTTTTATTTCGTGTATCAGATATGAGTTGGTGGCGCTACAGAATAGGTTTATCGAGCCTATCCCGCAGCGCCTTAGTTTTTATCGCGGCTATATCTGTGCCAGACCGCCGTCAACAAATATTTCACTACCGGTCATATAACTGCTGTCGTCTGATGCCAGGAACAAGGCTGCCGAAGCGATCTCTTCAGGGGCACCAACACGGCCAAGTGGAGCTGTATCGCTGAAACCTTGCAAGGCCTGGGTCTGGAAGCCTGTAGAATCCAGCAGGTCCAGCAAACCTGGTGTACTGGTCGCGCCAGGTGACAACACATTTACACGAATGCCTGATCCTTTCAGATCGACTGCCCAGCTACGGGCAAAGTTGCGTACCGCTGCTTTGGTGGCACTGTAAACGCTGAATGCCGCTGTTCCTTTGCTACCGGTGGTAGAACCCGTCAGGATAATTGAACTTCCTGACTTCAACAACGGGAGTCCTTTTTGAACAGTGAACAGTGTGCCTTTCACGTTAACGCCGAAGGTTTGGTCAAAGTCTGCCTCGGTGATCTTGCCCAGCGGTTCCAGATTACCCGAGCCCGCATTGGCGAATAGGATGTCTAAATGTTCATGTTTAGCTTTAATGACCGAATAAATATGGTCCAAGTCTGCGATTTTGCTGATGTCGCCACGAATCGCGGTCACATTTTCTCCGATCTCTGCCATAGCCTGATCTAATTGTTCTTGGCGGCGGCCGGTGATATAAACATACGCCCCCTCTGCCACGAAACGCTTGGCACTTGCCAGGCCGATACCGCTGTTGGCTCCGGTGATAAGCGCTACTTTACCCTGAAGTCTGTTCCCATTTTGTGTATTGCTCATGATCTAAATTTTTAAGATAAATAATAAATTAACTTGCTTTTTGCAAGTTTCAAAATTAGATACAAACTTGCTTTTTGCAAGTAAATTTAAAATGGTTTTCCTATTTTTACCGTGCAATGATAAAGCGGGCACCTCGGTAAGATACATTCGGTTACCTGAAAAACCGGTTCGCAGAAGACTGGGATCCAAGGGCAATTAAGTGATTTTCAGCTTTTTGCGAACCTATAAACAGATGTTTTACAGGTGCGTGACCGTAGTTTTATTCAATGACTTATTTTTGTGATCGTTATGAAAGCATTAAGATCTACACGTTGCCCGGTAAGTACCACACTTGATCTCATAGGTGATAAGTGGAGTCTATTGATCATTCGTGATATTATATTTCAGAAAAAGTATACCTATAACGAAATGCTGGAATCAGTGGAGGGTATAGCCACCAATATTCTGGCTAACCGTTTAAAGTTTTTGGAAAAAAATGAACTGATAATCAAAAGAGGTTTGGCTGCGAATAAACTAAAGAAAGAATATGTACTGACTGAGAAAGGGATTAGCATGTTGCCGATCATCGTAGAGATCATTCTTTGGGGTACCGAGCATTTGGTGGAGCAAGAACAGAGCGCTGTTTTTAAAGAAATAAAAAAGAACAAAGCGAAAACACTTAAAAAATATACAGCTTTATTAAAGGAACGACTACATGATGTGCAGCAAAGCAATTAAGACATAGCCGGATCAAACTTTAGTTATTTGAAGGGCATGAAAAGGATCTATGAAATACACCGCGTGCGATGGGACTACCCGGCTATCGCGGAGCCGAAAAAGGAAGATCTGTTCAATACCATTCGTCGTGATGCAAAAAAAAATAGCTATTTAAGGGTCTTATGTGTAATCGTAGTAATGATGCTGGGCGCGATCCAGTTTATCTGGTCAGTAATACTTATCACCTGACAAGGGAGAATTATTTTAAAGAAGTCGCACCCCGGATCGAAACGTTTCCAAAAAGAACCCGCTATCTTCGGTTTCATGAGCAAGTGTTATCGGGCATACTGATGCTCTCCGCCCATTATGCTGCCCGGCAAATTGACAAGACGCTTTTCCTGAAGAAACTGAGAACGCTAGCCATCCGCTCTGATGAACGCTTGCTGGATGAAACCATTGCAGTGCTCGACCGACAACAGCATCGGCTGTATACCAGTGTAAAATCGGTATCGGAAAGTGCTATGCTGGAAAAAAATGATAACGTCTTCAAACCACTCATCATGCCGGATTTCCTGCGCAGCTATCTTTTAATGATTATCCCAAAGCCGGCCGGAAATTTGAGACGAATCTGCGGGAAACACCAGTTACACTCCATATAGGTCGAAAGCCTTTGGAACGCATCCTACGGAACATTTTAGAGAATAGGGATTACGTCTGAAGAACGGAGCACAGGTGCAAATGTTGACACAGCGAATCCGACTTGCTTTTGTATTTATATCAGCACAGCGGTCAATTGATCAAAGAGAACAGATCATTCAGGAATTGTGGAAAGAAAATGATTTTTTTTGGCAGAAGCATGGATGTTTTTGTTACCCGCCTGCGAAAATACCTGGCTGCAGATCCGCGAATACGATCGAAAGTGTCTGTGTGGGTATCGACTATCAGTTCATCGCCGAATAGACAGGCATCTCAAACGACATTAAGCATGTCTTTGATCCCTGTAAGTCATTTATTGCAATACATTATAATACTATTTCATCAACACAATTTGACCTCGCCTGAATGTTCGATACTTTTATAACCCACCTCAAAAATAATATAAGCTTTTCTTACGACGAAATAGAAATGATACGAGCTGTCGCTGTACTTAAGAAAATGCAAAGGCATCAATATTTACTGCACAAGAATGAGGTCTGGAAATATAGCGCATCTATAGTATTCCAATACTTACAGTAAAAGATCCCGCGAAAACGCCGACAATATTAAACGATGAAGTAAGATCGATATTGAGTTGGTTGGAAAGTACGATGGTGGCATGTTCACCTAAGCATAAGGGAGATTTGTCGTCTAGATTGATTTAATTTCATATGGCTTTCCGTCAACAGAAGGAAATGAATGACTTCGTATAAAATCATCATCTAAAGAATTAAAGAAATTTCTTTCCTTTTAATATTTAATTTTACGCATGGATTTTTCAGATCAATTTCCGGTACTCAAGAAATGCACATACTTAAATACAGCTAATTCGGGAATACTTTCGAACGACTTATCTGCCTGGCGAACTGCACACGACGAGGACTTTTTATTAACAGGAAGTCTCTTTCGTTCAAATAAAGATGAATTCCTGCAAACGGGCCGAAATACTATTGCTGACTTTTTTAATTGCTATGTCGGCCGTACTTATCTTGTCCCTAATTTTTCACATGGATTTAATGTGCTACTGGCAGGCCTTGACCAGCCGAAACATTTTCTGTTATTAAAAGAAGATTATCCATCTATTAGCTATCCGGTCAGGAGTAGAGGACATCAGTATTCCTATATAGAGATCGATGCGCAATTAGAAGTAAATATATTAGATACTGTCGAACGTCTTAAGCCTGATATACTGGCGTTAAGCCTAGTACAGTACTCCAATGGAATAAAGATCGATCTCGATTTTTTAAGACTGTTAAAAGTGAAGTATCCCGAATTGATTATTGTTGCGGACGGGACACAATTTTGCGGTACCGCTCCTTTTGACTTCGAAAATTCGGGCATTGACGTACTGATAGCCAGCGGCTATAAATGGTTGTTGGGTGGATACGGTAACGGTTTCGTACTATTGACAAAACAAGCCAGCGAAAAACTTTATATAAATGAAAAAAGAGCTTCACTGCCTGCCGAAGGGTTTTTGAATAATCGAAATACATTATCATTGTATTTTGAACCAGGGCACCTTGATACCTTAAACTTTGGCTCGTTATTTAATGCGGTGACCTATTTACAAGATCTGGGAATTGAAAATGTCGCTAACAGAATCTGTCAGGTTGCTTTTAAAGCAAGGCAGGCATTCATAGATCGCGATTTATTATCAGCTGCAGTAAAAAACCGTAAAGACCATTCAAATATTTTTAATCTGATGCTGCCATCAAGTATTATCAGGGAACTGCAGGGCCAAAATATCATTTTCTCTTCCAGAGGAATGGGCATAAGAGTTTCTTTCCATTTTTACAATTCTGAACAGGATCTCAAAAAGCTATTAGAAATAATTGATCGTTAATGACTTATTTATAATTCATGAATTTGTCATCTACCGTTTTAGATCGGTACCTGCTGCGCGCTAAAGCGATCGGGAGATGGTTCAATGGTTTGTTCGGTTCTTATAATAAATGTGTATTAAAATGCCGCCGGCTATAATAAACACTTGTTACCGGATCGCACTTGATCATCATTAACATTTCATTAACGCTTCATTAACTTATTTCCCATCAATCAGCCAGTAGCTTTGGCTGAATATAACGGCCTGCTGATAGTGGTTATTGCCGTTGGTTAATTGATGTAAAAATGAAAATCTCAACTGGCAAGCATCTGTTTGCTATTTTATCAGTATTGAAGGTGGCCGGTGCGCAACCAAACAAGGCCCCCTGCTTTTGCTTAGATCACTTTCAAGACAATGACCGCTCGCGGGTCAGGATCTTCTCGTTTCATCTTCCAAATTTTTAATTTTCTTAATGAACACATCAGTTCAGGTAAAGCATTCAGAGTGGTTTATCTATAAATGCATCTTTTAAACCCGAGTTAAAACCTTCCTGTATTAATCGGTCTCTCAATCAAATAGATATTAAATAATCGAAATACAATATGAAATATCTTTTCTTTTATGGGTTTGTATTGGCGTCCAAAATTCTTTTTAGAAGGTCAGCTCACGCGCCTGTTATGCCAGCTGACACCATTCCGTTCAATCAGGCAGCCCCGGATTTCAGTTTGAAAGACTTCAATGGTAAAACAGTGTTTCTATCATCCTTTAAGGGCAAGGTCGTCATTCTTTATTTCTGGGCCACCTGGTGTGGCCCTTGTCACGAGAACTTTCTGGTCATGCAGAAAGCGGTCACCCATTATAAGTCTGATAAGAAAGTAGTTTTTTTGTTTATCGACACCAAGGAACGATCGGAAGAGTATGTTCGCCTGGCTAAGGAGGATATGGCAAAGCTCCAATACAATTTCCAAGTTTTATTTAATGAGAAAGGCGCAGATGGAAAGCAAAACAAGTACTCTAAAATTTTCGGCATATCAGGTATTCCTACAGAGTTCATCCTGGATAGTAAAGGTATAATCAAACATAGATCGGACGGATACGATCCGGAACTGAATAACGACCAACGTGCTGAAGAGTTGATCAAACAGATTGAATTGGTAAAAACCTCTCTATAAACACGAATTATACTGATCAAATAGCTCCCATGAAACGTATATTAAAACCTAGGCTTTGTATTTCGGTCTTCATGATTATGATCTCATGCAGTAACAGCGACATATTTTCGATCAAAGGCAGGATTGTAAACAGTGGTAAAATGAGAAAGGTTTACCTGCTGAAGGCTGACAGTACCGGCATTCAGATCACAGATTCCACTAATCTTAGTGAAAATAATGAGTTCATTTTTCGTGGGGCGACCATCTATCCGAATCTTTATAAAATAAGGGTAGGCGGTTTACTCTTTGACCTGATCGCTAAAAATGGCGACCAGATTCGGTTTCAAACAAATCTTAAAGATGTCGGACATCGCACGTCGATTGAGGGTTCACCCGAAAGTTTGCAGTTGCAGAAATGGGACCGCCTCAACGATCATTATGCCGGGCAAAATCAGGAACTGCTGGTTTACTATCAAGACGAATTGCGGCAACCAGATAAAAACAAAGATTCGCTATTAAAGTTCTATACGCCGGTTTATCAAAAAACAGCCAGCAAGTTTGCTGAAAAAACTTTGGAATTTGCGCTTAGCCACAAAACGTCTTTGGCGGGTTTTTATGCGGTTTTATCATTGAACCGCAAACAATACGAGTCACAACTCATCACCTATGCAGAAGCAATCAGACATAATTTTGACGGCAACCCAGCGGTGCGTGCTTTTGTCAAAGAAATGGAAGCCGTCAAGCCGGTGTCCATCGGTCAAAAAGCGCCGGAATTTACATCAGCAAGCATAGCTTCTGAACAGGTAAAGCTTTCTGGGTTTAAAAGTAAATACGTCATGGTAGATTTTTGGGCTTCCTGGTGTCCGCCCTGCCGGCATGAAAATCCTAACATAGTCAGACTCTACGGCCGCTATCACCCTAAAGGACTGCAGTTATTAGGTGTTTCATTGGATACTGCGGCCAAAGACTGGCAAAGAGCAATCAATTCGGATCACCTGGTGTGGACACAGGTCTCCGACCAGGCAAGATTTGATGGCCCAGCCGAAAATCTTTACCATATCGAAGAGATCCCGTCCAATTTCATTATTGATCCCCGGGGTGTCATCGTCGCCAAGAATTTATTCGGTAAGGAACTGGAAGTTTTTCTCCGTAAAACATTTGATACCTACTCCATTACCACTATTTTATAACAAAAAAAGCTAACCCATTAACCTTTTATGAAAATAATTTTTGTTACCCTGCTAATGATAATCGGCCTGAGCCCCGTTTTTGCCCAGAGCAATGCCAATTTTCAGGCCAGTCTTGCTTCAGACTTTGACGCACTGAAAAACGAATCCAATCCAAAGATTCTGCAGCAAAAGATCAATAGGTTAACGCACAGCAAAAATGAAAAAGATTGGATAACTGTCATTCATTATTATGATGCGACCGGTCAGCTCAACCGGAAGGAATCTCTGGAAAACGAATTATTCAAAAGGTTTCCCCACGGCAACTATGCGCTCTTTAACGCGTTGGTTCATATTAAATATGGGAAGAATGGCGACGCTATGGAAAAGATCCTGGCAAAAATGAAAACAAACTTTCCGCATATAGCCGTTAGCGACCTTGACGGCGCGGAAAATATGATCGCCATTCAATATGCAGAGGAACGAAATACGGTCAGGTCGCTGCTGCATTTAAACCGAATCAAAATTCATCCCAGCGTGCTTATTATCGCAAATGATTTGCTAAAATACGATGCAGCGGCAGCGGCAAAGGTCGTTAAGCAGGCAATGGATCGTAACGAAACGATGCCGGCAGACAGCGGCAATAAAGCCATGTATAACCAGTTCTGCTCCCTTTACAGTAAAATTCAAATCAAACTTGGCCATAATGAAGAGGCGCTACGCTATGCAAAGATAGCCTATGACGACCGTTCCGGCGATGACGTAAGCGACGGGGTTGCGTCCTATGCTTACCTCCTAAGTACGAACGGACAATACCGGGAAGCATTACCGATCCTAAGAAAATTATTTATAGCCGGCGAGTCAAATGAACAGTTGAATGATCGGCTCCGGCTCTCCTATGAAAAGCTAAATCCCGGCAAGGACGGTAAAGTCTATCTGGCAGGTATCCAGGATTCCTTAATCAATGCACTGGAGGAGGATCTGACAAAGACGATGTTAAATGATAAGGCACCGGATTTTTATGTAACCGATAGCTCGGGAAAAAAAGTTTCCTTGTCAGATTTTAAAGGGAAAACGGTTATTCTTGATTTTTGGGCAACCTGGTGTGCTCCTTGCAAGGCCTCATTTCCAGCTATGCAATTAGCAGTAAACAAATATAAAAACGATCCGCAGGTTAAGTTTTTATTTATCCATACCAGGGAAACCAGTACAACGCCATTGGCGGACGCTAAAAACTACCTGTTGGCCAATGACTACCATTTGCCGCTTTATATGGATATAAAAGCCCCCTTAACCCATACAAACCCGGCATTTTCCGCACTGAATCTACAATTCATACCGGCTAAATTAGTCATTGATGGTAACGGGGTGATTCGCTTTCAGCTAATTGGTTTTGGTGCCGAAAAAGACGAGGCACATGTAAATATACTTTCGGCTATGATAGAACTGGCTAAGAAAAGTTCTTAACCTCTTACGCTACCTACGTCAATCGCCAAGAAAGAAGCTAAAGGATCATTGATCCGTAAAACTTGTTTAAACATGTTTATCATCTCTTTGTTTTTTTCAAAAAAAATCTACTGGTACAGGGCAGATTTTCCGGGGGATAAATTTAACCTGGGAATATCGGCCAAGGCAACAATTTTTAGAGCAACGGGCGTCCGAAGTAAATTGACTGCTCTTGGCTGAATCAACCTATTTTGAATAAGAGCCGCCTTCAGCAGGCGCTCACCATAACTTGTATTTCGAGAATCGCGAAGGAAACAGAAGCCCGCCTGTTTCTCTTGAAATAACCTTAAAGTGAACATAAAATGAATCAAAACAAAGTACTTTTGTCTGTAATCGATATTACTCAGCAATCAATTTCCAATAATGAGAATGTTCCCGGAGCACGACCGGCACAAGACGGGCCCGCCGATCCTGAATATCGTGTAGTTTCCCTTGACATACTTCGGGGGGGTGCGGTATTGGGTATTTTACTTTTGAACATTTATGACTTTGCTTCGCCTTCACTTTTATTCGACGTTCCTGTCGGTTTGCTTAAGCCGGCCTTTACCGGTTGGCACGCAGGTGTAGATAACATTATTCTTTGGCTAACCTGGTTCTTTGCAGAAGGAAAAATGCGTAGCCTTTTCTCGATTCTTTTCGGTGCCGGCGTGATACTGCTCACGGAACGCTATGAAAAAAAGGGACGATCAGGCCAAGCTGCAATTATTTTCTACCGCCGTAATTTATGGCTTCTTATCATCGGCCTTTGTCACGGATTTCTTTTGTTTGCTGGTGATATATTGGTCGATTATTCCCTTTTGGCCATGTTGTTTCTTTTCTTCCTGCGAGGTCTGAAAGCGCGCACCCTTCTTATTACCGGCACAGTCGTTTGGCTTGCATTTGGAACGGCGGGACTCTTTAACTCATTTGGAATAGCTGGAACTCTGCGTGCTGGTACAGAACTGAAGGACGCGCAACAAGCTGGCTCTCATGCCACAGCTGAGCAAAGGGCGATGATCATCAAGGCTGCTAGGGACGACCAAACCGCAATCGAAGGTTTACGGCAACAGATCAAGGCCGGGCATGCGCGTTATTGGGAAGGACGAGTTGACCGGATCAATAATGAACTTGGTTTCCTTTTGCTGAAGAGCAGCGGACTGTTTGTATCTTATCTCGGAGCTATGATTTTTGGAATGGGACTTTATAAAACAGGATTTCTCAATAATCAGCTGCCACCCTCGCGGTATTTAGTGATCATGGTAATTGGATATGTCATTACATTCTCCATCACAGGACCCGGCTTATGGAAACTCCAACATACTGGTTATTCACCTGTGACTTTCGCACAATGGTTATGGATGCCTTATTGCCTACAGGTTGCCGCAGGCACATTGGCGAATCTTTCATTTGTGTTATTAATACTAAAGATTAAGTTCTTTAAAAAGTTCTTCTTTCCATTGGCGGCTGTAGGACGTATGGCGCTTAGCAATTATATACTTACCAGTATAATCTGTGGTTGGGTATTTTCATGGGGGCCGCTAAAATTATATGGTGACATAGAGTTTTATCAGTGGTATGTTATTGTTGCTGGAATATGGTGTATTAACCTGGTGTTTAGCTTAACCTGGCTAAAGTACTTTCGATTTGGGCCGATTGAATGGGTTTGGAGGTCATTAACTTATTGGGAACTTGAACGCATGAAAATTCATCGTCATTAAGTACTTTACTGATGACTGCGGTTTGCTCCTATTGGTTTTTGATGCGGTTTTAAAGAAAACATTTGCAGCTATTTATAATAATCCAATGTTTAAACTCCTGTTGACTTGTAGCCGTGGGCTAACTGAAGCGCCTTTGACCTTAATTGATTAAATGAAAAATACGATTGAATTATCTAAGCTTTCTCCATTACAAATCATCATTGTTTTTTTTGTACTGCAATTAGTTGTCACTCTACTCAGCAACGGCTTTGTTTTATCGTTCGATGAATCGGTATGGCATTACATCGGCAGAAATTGGTTTAGAAACGGATTAGTTCCATATTCGGGAGGAGCAGATAATAAGTCGCCATTTATATTTGTGATCTACGGTTTATCGGACCAGTTATTTGGGGTGAATTACTGGTTCGTGAGAATAACGGGTACTTTATGCCAATCTATTGGTATATATTATGTTTATAAAATTACAAAAACATTGTCCAGTCACGAGATTGGCCTGGTGGCTATTTCTTTTTATGGATTGTCTTTGTTATGGCATTCGACAGGCGGTGTGTATGTGGCGTTTACAGAAACATTTGAAGTGATGTTTTTAGTCATCGCTTTATACCAATTCTTGACTGCATGTTTAATAAAAGAGTTAATCATCAGCGGACTTGTAGGCGGAATTGCCATTGATTTTCGTTTGACCGCTGCATTTGGAATTCTTTCTATGTTCGTTGTGCTTATCAGGCGCAAGCAGTTAAACGAATGCTTTTACCTTTTGCTGGGCACATTAAGTGGCTTGTTCATCTTATTAGGCTTTTGCCTTCTCGCAGGAATAGATCTAAGCCAATTAGGAACTAATGCCTTGACAGACAACTTTGGGAAGGGGGGCGTCACATCACACTCACTTAAATATGAGACGGAAAATCTGCTTGACAAATTTATTTTCTCACCAATGTTTTTATTTTACCCGCTTACCCTGGTGTATGTATTGGTGATGAAACAACTTGATATTTTTGTATTGTGGTGTATTTCCACATTTGTTGCTATTTCGATTATCGGTCTTTTCGATGTTGTTCACCTAAAAGACATATTGCCTTCTTTGTCGATTATGAACGCTATTGCCGTAGCTAAGTTAATCGAAAGGTACAAGCACCGTGTTTCATTTAACTTCATTTTAGTGTCTGTTTGGGTAATTTTCTTTCCGATGTTAAAGGAGCCTTTTTACAACTTACAGCTACTATTGGGTCATGACGACAAAAAAATCGCATATAACGTAAAACCTTATGTTAACCCAAGTGAAAGTGACCGTAAATTACTTGGAGAATGGGTGAAGAAGAATACTAAGAGTACCGATTTTGTTTTTGTCCATGGCTATGGAACACAGATACAAGCCTATTCAGAAAGAATTTCACCAACCATCTATTTTTTTAGTGTAATCCAAACGCCACAGGCGAAAGCTCGGTTACGCAATGATCTGGCCCTAAACAAACCTGAAATGATTTTAATACCTATGTTCCCGCAATACGTAAGCCTTGTAAGTTCGGATACAAGAAAATTCGTAAATGAAATGTTGATCAGAGATTATTACCTTGAGAGGTCGCTTTATAATTACAAGATTTATCGACGGGTGCATCATTATAAACACCATTGATGATACAGCATCAACATATCATATTTGTACCTGAACGTTGATCTAAGGGCCAAACGTATTTGCCCTGTCCGGGATTGGGAAAGCCGGATAAAGTTTCAGATCAATGAACCGCTTAAATAAAATCTTAAATTAAAACATGTTGTCTCATACCGTATATTTTTTCAAATATCGTGCGTGATATTCTGATAGACCACAAAAACACAAACTCTGTATCCTTTATAATTTCTTAATATTGGTTTAATACCTTTATCGAATACTGCAGAAGCATATAACTTCAATTTTTCAGAAAATTGTGAAAGAAATCTCGGATGCCGAACTTATAACTTATTAAAGCGTCAAATCCTGATCCTTTTGTTGAGTTGCATCACCATTTATGGAATTCTTTGTACATGATTACCTATAAAAATTGGCAATAAGCGGCGTTCATATTTGGGGAGATATTATAACAACCGGCGAGCTCATTCAAATCCGGCAATTTGTTCCATGTCTGTTTACGTAACCTCACCGCTCGCGGATATCTAGCACATAGGCCGGAAGGCCCTCTATTTTAGTCAGCATATTAAACGACTTTAATAACGATTTTACCTCGTGTGTTGCCTTCAGCGCTTAACATTTCGGCTTTTCTGGCACCTTCCAGGCTAAGCACACTTGATACGACCGGATTAACGATGCCCTGATCGATCAGATCTGCAATTTGCTCCAGATCCTCAGGATAAGATTGCGCTGTAAAACCTGCCAGTTGGATCTGCTTTTTTTTAGCTTCATCTTTGAATTGCGGCATAATCGTGGTAATTAAACGACCACCGGGTTTGATCACCTGAAGGGAGCGCTGCTGTGTATCTTTTCCGATCAGATCAAATACCAGATCGATGTCGCTCACTTTTTCTTCAAAGCTTTCTTCCTTATAGTTGATGGCCTCATCGGCCCCTAACTGCTTAATAAAGCTAAGATTTTCACCTGAACCTGTTCCAATGACATAGGCACCTTTCCATTTAGCAAATTGCACGGCAAAGCTGCCAACGCCACCGGACGCCGCATGGATCAATACGCGTTGGCCTTTTTCCAGTTTGCCGAATTTAAAAAGCCCCTGCCAGGCCGTTAAGCCGGCCAGTGGAACCGCTGCGGCATTGACGTGATCAATGCTTTTAGGTTTTAATGCAATCTGATCGGCTTTAATAACTAAATACTCGGCAAATGCGCCATTGATGGTAGGGAAAGGTCTTCCGTAAACTTCGTCACCGATACTGAAATTGCGCACCTGGTTACCGGCCTGCTCAATTACGCCCGAAACGTCCCAGCCGATAGTCAATGGGAATTTAGTGGGGAACTTTTCCTGTGCCTCGCCTGCCACAATTTTTTGATCGACAGGGTTAACCGCACTTGCGTATACTTTGATCAAGACCTCATCGGCCGCCGGTTGCGGAATGGCTATATCTTCCAGCTCCAATACCTCGGGGCTGCCAAATTCATGAATTCTTACTGCTTTCATCGTCGTGTTGATTTAGTTTATTCGCCACGGTCTTTAAACAGGCAATATCCTCGCCTTTGTGAAGGTGCCGGTTGGGATGTTTTACGTCGACGTTGTCAGCCGGTTCACCAGTGGCTTCGTCTATATATTCAGACCTGATCTCGTTTTCCCTTTCCGGATCGGTACCGGCAAAGGCCTCGTTCAAACCTTCGCTCTCGCGGCCATTGCCTGATGGCTTACCTTTTCTTGGAAAATCATTTACTTTTTCCCGCTCTGCCATGATCGTTGTTTTAAAGTTGTTTGCTAATTGTTTTAATCTCCTCCAAATGATGCTTTAGCGTAGGAAGCATTTGCTGCGCCCAGGCCCTCACCGCCGGGTCTTTGCCATTGACGGCATAGTTCTGGAACACCTCTACTGCATTTTCATGGCCACTCACCATACCGTGTACATACAACTGATCAAAATTGCTCCCGGCATTTTTCAGGTTCAGGTCCGGCTGTAACCCACCCGTAGCTGCAGAAGGTAAGCTAATACCCCTGCTTTTGGCAAGCTGCAACAATTGTTGTTCTGCATCGCCATGATCTTTAACCATCATCCTTCCGAAAGCTTTTACATCGGGCCGGGACGCTTTTTGTATGGCAATCTGTCCCGAACTTACTTCCTGCAGGTTTTTAATACTGGCTACGATCAGAAAATGTTTCGCAGTCGTATCCGGGTCGGGTTGAGGGATCTGGGCTTTGGCAACCGCGCCAAAACCCAGCAGGATCAATAAAATCGCTTTTCTCATGGTTGTCCTACGCCTCCTGATGAACCGTAAACCTGCCCACTGGCAAAGCTTGCATCGGCAGCAGCCAGTTGTACATAAATCGATGCTAACTCAGCGGGTTGTCCCGGCCTGCCCAACATCGTCCAGCTGCCGAACATCTGCTGCTTTTCGGGCTGTGCCCCGCCGCTGATCTGCAAGGCCGTCCAGATCGGGCCTGGCGCTACGCCATTTACGCGGATGCCTTTTGGCCCTAACTGTTTGGCCAGCGATTTTACATAGTTCATCGTCGCGGCTTTGGTTTGTGCATAGGCATACAGATCGGGCGAAGGATCGTAGGCCTGTTCAGAAGTTGTGCCGATGATGGCTGATCCTGGCGGCAAATGCGGCAAGGCTTCGCGAATGATCCAAAACGGAGCGTAGATATTCGTTTTCATGGTCGAATCAAACTCTTCCGTCGTAACGTCCACTATCGAATTAATGGATTGCTGACGGCCTGCATTGTTTACGATAATATCCAGCCCACCTAAACCGGCAAGCGCTTTTTGAACCAATGACTTGCAAAAATTTTCGCTGCGCAGGTCGCCCGGAATGGCTATCGCTTTACGGCCTTCTTTTTTGATCAGCGCGATCACTTCCTGTGCATCCTGTTCCTCCGATGGATAATAATTAATCGCCACATCGGCACCTTCGCGGGCATAGGCAATGGCTGCTGCACGTCCCATGCCGGAGTCGCCGCCTGTAATGAGTGCTTTTCTACCCTGTAAACGGCCTGAGCCTTTATAACTTGTTTCACCACAATCCGGAACCGGGTCCATTTTGCTTTGCAATCCCGGCCAGGGTTGGGGCTGGCTTCTAAACGGTGGTTTAGGGTGCAGGGTGGTTGGATCGCTGATTTTTGCTTCCATACTGTTGTTATGATTGTTTGTCGGTGGTCCCGCCAAGACGGGTGATACTGCCGCTGCCGCAAGCGTCGCGCCTAAACCGGTCACCACCTGGCGCCGGGTCATTTTTTTATCGTCTTCCATCAGTCTTTCTTTTTGGGTGCTTTAGCGCCTGCCTTACGGGCTTCTGACAAACCGATGGCGATAGCCTGTTTCTTACTGGTTACTTTTTTTCCGCTTCCGCTTTTCAAGGTGCCTTCTTTTTCCTCGCGTAAAGCCTTATGGACCTTGTCCTGTGCTTTTTCTGAATATTTTGCCATCGTGATTTTAGTTGTGTTGTTGTCCTTGCTCTACCGGTTTTTGTTGTTCGTACATCTGGTGTGCTACGGCGCTGTCTGGCATCAAATTGGCAGCATTTACCTCCAGTTTATTTTTGAAACCTGCGATGACGCGGTCTTTGCCTGCCATCAGTGCTTCATAACCATCTTTGGCTACATCCGCTGCATTGGAAAGTGCATCTTTGTCCTGTACAACTTTACTTTCCTGCATACCCGCCTTGTTAAAGAAATCGGTATCTGTTGCACCTGGCATCAGGGCAGTCAGCGTTACGCCGCTGTCTTTTACCTCTTCACGGACCGCCGTGGTAAATGAAAGCACAAATGCTTTGGTGGCATGATACACCGCCTGCCACGGACCCGGAAGCTTCCCGGCTACTGATCCCAGGTTAAGGATTTTACCTTCACCACGGGATACCATTTCTTTTAGAAAGTGTTTAGTCAGGATGACGGTCGAGCAGATATTCAGGTGGATGATCCCCAGTTCGCGTTCCAGCTCGTTATCTGTAAATAATCCGTAAACTCCCTGACCGGCATCGTTTACCAATACATCTATCGGGAGGTTCACTTCATCGCAAAGCGCTTTCGCTTCTTCCATTTTAGAAAGATCTTTAGCAATAGTTTTGACCTGTGTTCCCGATGAACCAAGTTCAGCTGCGGTGCTGTCGAGCTCACCCTGATCACGTGCTACGATGAGCAGGTTGTAACCATCTTTTGCAAACAGCTTTGCCAGTTCTTTGCCGATACCGCTTGTCCCGCCGGTTATCAGCGCCCATTTTCCTGTGTTTTCCATGTTTGATGTTTTTATAGGTAGATTGTTTGTTTTAACCGTTTACTACTTCCCCACCGTTGACGTGAATAACCTGGCCTGTGATAAACGAGGCATCTTCAGAAGCCAGGAATACGTAGGCTGGCCCCAGTTCTGATGGTTGTCCTGCCCGCTTCATGGCCGTCTCGCTCCCAAAGCTTTTGATTTTTTCTTCGTCGAAGGAAGATACGATCAGCGGTGTCCACACCGGTCCTGGTGCTACCGCGTTGACACGGATTCCTTTGTCGGTAAGATTGGTTGCCAATGAGCGGGTAAAGGTGGTGATGGCACCTTTGGTCGATGAATAATCGATCAGGGATGGTGATGAGCGGTAAGCCGTTACCGAAGTCGTATTGATAATACAGTCTCCGGCCTTCAGGTATTCCAATGCGGCCTCTGCAAAATAGAAGTATGCGAATATATTCGTCTGAAAAGTGGTCTCCAGTTGTTCCTTGTCAATGGCCTTAACGTCCTTTTGCGGGAACTGCATTCCGGCATTGTTCACCAGGATATTCAGCTTACCAAATTCCTTTACTGCTTTTTCTACCGCATTCCTGCAGAATGAGTCCTTTTTAACGTCACCTTTGATGAGCAGGCATTTACCTCCGGCAGCTTCCACCAGGTTTTTGGTGGTTTCCGCATCCTGGTCTTCATCGAGGTAGACAATGGCGATATCTGCCCCCTCTTCAGCAAAGTGGATACTGACAGCCCGGCCGATGCCACTGTCGCCACCTGTGATCAGGGCAACCTTGCCGCTTAACTTTCCGGCTGCCTTGTAGCTTTCTTTGATATATTCCGGTGCCGGGTCCATTTCCGCTTCAATACCCGGCTGTTTATTTTGCTTTTTTGGTGTTTTTTCTTTGGTGATCATATTGATTTCCCTTCAAATTTTTCTTCAATCTGCTTCCAGTAAGGCAGATCTACGATGTTCATAAATTCGTCCATATTAATGGATGCGCTTTTTGTGGGTTTGCCGTGTTTTAAGTTTTCCAATGCACGCTGGAGCGTATACACGATCTGAAAGATCAAAGTAGTTGGATATAATACCATACTGAATCCTATATCCTTTAAGTCTTTTGGAGAAACCCAGGGCGTTTTGCCGCCATCTTCCAGTATGCTGGTTGCCAGAGGAACGCCGTTTAAAGCTTTACCGATCTGCTCCAGTTGGTCCAGGGTTTGCGGGCCTTCGAGATAGGCCCCGTCTGCACCCGCATCGAGATATGCTTTTGCGCGGTCAATGGCATTTTCCAAACCCTCGGGATCAATAGCGTCTGTCCGGGCCAGAATGAAAAAATCATAGCGTTCGCGGGCAGCTACGGCGGCCTTGATCTTTTGGATCATTTCTCGGGTTCTAATGACTTTCTTGTCGTCCATGTGCCCGCATTTTTTCGGCGGTTTTTGGTCTTCCATAAAAATGGCGGAAGCTCCCAGACTGATGTACTCCTGGACCGTGCGGGTAACATTTTTCACATCGCCATACCCATCGTCAATATCAACCAATACCGGAAGTGGCGATGCATTCATGATCCATTCAGCAGAAAACTTCTTCTCACCGAACTTTTCGAGATCAACGTCGGGGATGGCGTGTGTAGCGCCAGACAAAGCATATCCGCCGATCTGGTAAGCATCGAAACCGGCCAGTTCAATAAGCCTTGCCGTTAGCGCATCATGTGCCACAGGTAATTGTACTGGCTGATCAGCACCCGCCAGCATCGCTTTCCAGCTTTTCCGTTTGGTGAGGGTATGTTTCATGGCGATGATTACGCGTGAGGGTCCAAAACGATCTTGACACAATCCTCTTCTTTTTCGTCGAATATCTTATAGGCATGCTCGACCTGGCTGAGCGGCAGGCGATGAGTGATGATGTCATCCAGCTTCACCTTGTCATTTTTCACCAGCTCTATCAGGTGATCGACATAATTTAATACCGGTGCCTGGCCCATTTTCAGGGTTATACCTTTATCAAACAGTCGGTGCAGCGGGAAATTGTCATAAGGGGAACCGTAAACACCCATTATGGAAACGGTGCCCATGCGGCGCACGGCCTTGAAAGCCATTTCCAGCACTTTGATGCTTCCTTTTTCGAAATTCACGGTTGCCTTAACCTTATCAAAAAAGCTGCGTTCGGGCTCGAAGCCAACGGCATCCACGCAAACATCTGCCCCGCGACCATTGGTCATCGCACGGATTGCTTCTACCACATCCACTTCATGCGGATTCAGGGTGTCTACATTGTTTACCGCCTTTGCTTTTTCAAGCCGGTAGTTTAAGGGATCAATAGCAATTACACGTCCCGCACCATTCAGCCAGGCTGCTTTTTGCGCCATTAATCCCACCGGGCCAGAACCGAAAATCGCTACGATTTCGCCCCCTTTCAGCTGCGCCCAATCAATAGCCGACCATCCTGTAGGAAAAATGTCAGTCAGAAATAATACCTGTTCGTCGCTCAGGTTGTCCGGCACGATGCGCGGGCTGATATCCGCATAAGGGACACGTACATATTGTGCCTGCCCGCCGGAATAGCCACCATAGAGATCCGTATAACCAAACAAGGCAGCGCCCTTTCCGGTCATCAAATCGCCTTCGGGGCCATAGTTTTTGTAGTTGGAATTCTCGCAGGCTGGCGATGCGCCATGGGTACAAAAAAAGCAGTGTCCGCAAGCGATTGGAAAAGGTACTACTACACGGTCGCCGCGTTTCAGGCTTTTGACTTCCTTGCCCACTTCTTCCACGATACCCATAAACTCATGGCCCATGATCATCGGTTCTTTTTGTGGCACTGCGCCACTCAGGATATGCAGGTCTGATCCGCAGATCGCAGTAGCGGTGACTTTTAAAATGACATCAGTCGCCAGTTCAATACGCGGATCTTCCACGGTATCGCAGGTAATCTGGCCGGCTTTGTGAAATACTGCTGCTTTCATAGGTTTGAATTAATTTTGATGTCTATAATTAACTCCAAGTAAATATTATTGTTTAATAATATTGATAATTTCAAACACAGTCCGCCGGCTTTTTGTAATTAGTATATGGCGAAAAAAATGAAACTCCAAATCTTCCGTGATGGGGCCTTGGAAAGTCCCTGGCAAACTGGTATTAAAGAAACTGTTTCAGACAGGCAATCTGGCAATGTTTACGATGTGTTAGTAATTGGTGCAGGTATTACCGGCTTAACGGCTGCCTTACTATTGCAGCAATCGGGCAAAAAAGTATTGATTGCGGAAGCATATTATGTGGGTTTTGGCACAACGGGGGGCACGAGTGCGCACATTAATACCTTCGCAGATACGACTTTTGGGGAAGCAGAAAGCGCCTTCGGTGAAGATGGTGCAAAATTATTTGCGGAAGCAATACGTGAGGGTTACGACCTGATCAAGACCTCGCAAAAGGATTGTGATTTTGAAGTAAGGCCAGCCTATCTTTACGCCGAAAATGATGAGGAAGTCAAATTACTGGATGAGATCTATGAGGGGGCAGTCAAAGTCGGCGTAGCTGTCGCTTATACTGATAAAGTACCGACACCGGTGCCTTTTAAAAAAGCTTTGCTTTGGCCCGATCAGGCACAGTTCCATCCCTTAAAATATCTTAATCAACTGCAAGATGCCTTTGTGGCTGCCGGCGGCATCATTAAGGAAAATACTCGTGTTGAAAACATTGAAAGTAAGGATGGCCTACATATCGCAGGCGGTATCCGGGCAAAGCATATCATTTATGCCACCCACATGCCATCCAATATTAACCTGTTCAATTTTGAATGCGCGCCTTACCGCAGTTATGTGCTGGCCGTAAAGCTCAAAAGCGGTAAATATCCGGAAGCGCTGATCTATGATTCGCAGGAGCCTTATCATTATGTGCGCACACATATGATTGATGATGAGGAACTGTTGCTGGTCGGCGGGCTGGATCATAAGACTGGCCACGAGGATCCTGAAAAGGCATTTGGCGAATTGGAGAAATACGTTCGGGAATACTATAGTGTATCATCCGTCAAATATAAATGGTCTTCACAATACTATGTACCGGTTGACGGCTTGCCTTATATCGGGAAAATGCCCATGTCGGCTAATGGCATCTATTGCGCCACCGGCTATAATGGTAACGGAATGATGCTGGGTAGTGTGGCGGGGAAAATATTAAGTGACCTGATCCTGGAAAAGGAAAATAAATATGAAAAACTGTTCAGTCCTTCACGCGCCAAACCGGTAGATAGCTTTACCGAATTCATGAAAGAGAATGCTGACGTGGCTTATCATTTTGTAGCCGACCGTTTCGGTATCCATGAAAGCGATTCACTCAAACCCCTGACGCCCGGCACTGGCAAGGTGGTAGAAGTGGACGGGCAAAAGATCGCCGCCTATCGTGGCGAGGATGGGGAAATTCATGCTTTAAGTCCGGTTTGCACCCATGCGGCTTGTATTGTGAATTGGAATGGCGAGGAGAAAAGCTGGGACTGCCCTTGCCATGGGGCACGTTTTGATATCGACGGCAATGTATTGACCGGACCGGCGACAAAAAATTTATTGAAGATCGGTGAAATTGAAAAAACAGATCAAAAACGGTAGCGTAAAACTGCCATCGGGATTATAAGATTGCTCAGGCATGAGCAAGTTAATTATAGGCCTCGGGAATTTAGGCCCCCGTCAAAACTATAGCAAGGTTATGACCAGGAGTTAAAACATTTAAATTAAGCGCGGACCATGCAAGCTGAAACTATTACAGTTATGATTGAAAGCCCTAAGGGCGTTAACCAAAAGTTTGATTATGATGATAAGGAAGGCCGTTTTCGCCTGAACAAAATATTGCCGGCTGGGCTGGCTTTCCCCTTTGATTTCGGCATGATCCCCAATACCAGAGGCAAAGACGGTGACCCGCTGGATATTATCGTTATTGATGAACGTGGCACCTTTCCGGGTTGCCTGATCGATTGCCGGATAATCGGTGCTTTCCAGGCGGAGCAAACTGAACGAAACGGCAAAAAAATGCGGAACGACCGTTTCGTAGGCGTGCCCGATGTTTCGCAGCTGTTTTCAGAAGTGAATAGGCTGGACGAATTGCCGGAGGCTATATTAAATCAATTAGAATACTTTTTTAAAAACTATAATGAACAGGCCGGTAAGCAATTTCAGATCACCGCCAGGCTGAATGCTGAGCAGGCCCTAAAACTGATTGAAGATGGAACTATTACTTAAAATTTTTGGCGAAGGCAAAGAGCTGAACGCTTTGCAAATGAGCGCCCGTGGCATTGTGGTATTTTTTCTCGCTTTTATATTAATCCGTCTATCCGGCCGGCGAAGCTTTGGTATCCACACAGCACTGGATAATATCATTGTAATCTTGCTGGGTGCCACCCTCAGCCGGGGGATCGTAGGTGCCTCACCTTTTTTGGCAACCATTATTACTTGTACCATCATTACTGCTTTGCACAGATTGTTTGGCTGGTTAATGGCCCGGCGCCCAAAATTGGCCAATTTCATTGAAGGTGATAAAATTACCTTGTTTGAAAATGGAAAATTTGTGAAGAAAAATATGGACCGCGCATTGGTCAGCCAGGCCGATGTGTTGCAGGGGATCCGGCGTACCGCGGTAACAGATAAACTGGATCAAATAGAGGCAGCCTACTTAGAACGCAGCGGTGAGATTAGCGCAGTGAGAAAATAGCAAAAACTGCAAAAGGCCATCGCAGCACATGTAAGCGAATACCGGAACAAGAAAGCCCTTAAAAGAATTGTTCGTGGACAAATTAAAACAGCTATTGGGCTAAACCAAGAGCCCAATTAGTCAACTGGAAAATATATTAAACCCCAGGATAAAAAAGGCGCCGTTAATGGGTGCCTGGCATTGGAAAGTTTGCTGAAAGAGGCCATTGTACTGTTGGAAGATAAAGGCACCCAGGTGCACTTGCTACAATTTCTTTTAAATGCTATTATCTATAAAATTCATGCGAGAGGTAGGCCTTGTTCCACCAAAAAAATATCCTCCTAAGAGATTAAAGTTTTATTTGGCCAAATGTAAGTAAGAATGATTGGACGGCGAAAGCTGTTTAATTAACCTATCATCATTTAAACTGTTATGAACACATAAAATTACAATGTTTAGCTTTAATGATCGTTGAGTTAGGTATGTAAAATTATGACGGCAATTAAAGGCTGGTATAAGTTGACTTGAAATAAAATAATTAATGAGCTGGACCTGCCCCAAATGTGACCGCGAATTGCACTGGAAAGATTACTGGCATTATTGCCAGCGGGTGAGCCTGAACAGTTTGTCCGGAGGCGTTCGCCGGAGCGGATGTTAGCTTTTGATAAAATACTTTCCGAAGTGGCAGATTGGCCAAAGGCGCTTATCGGTGTAACACCGAATTGTATTTACCAGGCGCGTAGGATTCCTGATCTTTCGGCCCATGAAGAAAGAACTCGACCTGAAGTTCTGCTCCTAGGTTGTGTACCCGGAAAAACCGGCGATTAAGATTGTGGCTGCGGGTAACGAGTCCGAAAATCACATTCGGGTTTCTTCGATGGATGATATCCGGCCCGGTTTGTTTGTTTACCAGCGGAATCGCAGAGGCCTGAAGACGGCCACTGATTTAAACAGAAAAGGCGCATGAAGATGCGCTCCTTAATTTGGCGGTTACTAATCGTCAACGTGGTCATAGGTTGGATTGCGTACCTGCTGGCAGCGCTTTTCGGCGCTCAATTTAGATGGCTGGTTATTAGTAGGGTACTGATCTCCGCGGGAAATTTCATTACACATACCATTTTGTTTAATATCAGACAAAACATGGTATAACCCTGGCATGATGACTGCCATCCTGTTATTTGTACCGATCGCTATTGGGTATTATGATATTCTTACCGCTGACCCGCGCACCGGTATGACCGACTGGTTCATCGGTATTCCTTTAGGCATCGGGCTAAATTACCTGAGTATTGTCAAGCTGATCGATTAGATGGCCGACAGGAATACCACCTATGTTTTTGAGAACAGGCAGCTCAGACCGGCCGACCGGTCAATCAAGCTCCCCGGACTCAAAAAATAGCAGATGACCGCCGGAATGCGGACAGTGTTTGTTGCACCTTGGCGTTAAAAAATCTGCTGAAGGATTGCGAAGAAATAAACCCGTGCGCATAATTGTTCCCGGCTAATCGTGGTGTTTCCCGGTGAAACGCTTACTCAACCCAAGACTTAAAACCGAGACGCCCGCAAAAAACACGACCAATGTAACCGGATGACCAGTGTCCATGTGTCCGGATTTGAAAAATAGCGTTGCAACAAGCATATTGAACAGAGCCCAAGTCATATTTACCGTAGCGGACGAAAGGCCTTTACCCGGCGGTTTGGCAAAAGGGGTTGGAAATTTATTACCCTGGATGCCCGCAACAAAATGCGGTACAACGTTCGCGGAAAAAGCGCCTGCAAAAAAACAGGCGATGTACTGATACCACTCCATAATTGTGTTTTGTTTTTAATGTTTAAAATATTCTTTTACTAATTCTCACTGGTTGTTTCCCGGTTCTTCTCTAAAACAGGCATCGGTGTGCTCAGAAACCGGAAGAACACAGCCGCTATAATTAAACAAAGTATTCCCTGACCAAGCATACAGTTTTGGGGATGAATGGCCTTGGCCAGCCAGCCAATCACAAGGGCACCAATTGGAAGTGTACCGAAAGCTGCCATTGCAAAAAAGCCTACCACACGGCCGCGCATGTGCGCCTCTGAAACGGTTTGGATAATGGTATTGCAAATTGGTATTACAGACATGGTACCAAAACCACAAACAAAGGATAACAAAAGATAAACCAAAAGATATTTCATATGAGACATGAGTATCAATCCAAACCCTAATGCGATCAGGTTAACAAACAGCATTTGTTTTAACCTGCTGCTGTTTTTTTGTGCGGCAATAAAAAGCGTGCTAACCAACGCCCCCAGGCCGGTAGCTGCGGTAATAAATCCGTACATCGCCGCATTTCCCTTAAAAACATCACGGGCATAAAATGGCTGTAAGGTATTATAGGTGGCTACCAGCAGACAAACCAAGCCAATAAGACACAGTACCTTACTGATCTCGTTTTGGGAACGGGTATAAGCTAATCCTTCACGAAAGTCGGTCCATGCATTTTTTCGGTTACCCACGATTTGTTTTTTAGGAAACTTCATCAGGTTCAAACAAATAATCACCGCTACAAAGCTAACCGCGTTAGCTATAAAGCAACTTGTGGCTCCCAGTTTCGCCATCACCACGCCTGAAAGTGCCGGGCCTACCAGCCGCGACAAATTATTCAATGATGAATTCATGGCAATGGCTCCGGGCAGATCCTCCTGCTTGCTTACCATATCATTAACCATAGCCTGCCGTGCGGGTACATCAAAAGCATTGGCTACTCCCAGCAATGCACTTAAAGGCAGCAATCCCCAAAACGGGTTAACGCTATAATAATAAACAAGCGTAAGCGCCGCTGCCTGCAATGCCGAAACAATCTGGGTTACCATCAGCACCTTAAAGCGATCGTAACGGTCGGCGGCAATACCACCGGCAGGCGATAGCAGGAACGACGGAAACTGTTCCGCAAAGGTAGTTAGACCCACCAGGAACACAGAATGTGTTAGTGTATAAACAACCCAGATCACCGCGGTTCGCTGCATCCACATGCCAATACGGGAAATAAGCTGCCCGGTAAAGAACAAGCTGTAATTGCGGGATTCGAAAACACGAAAGGCATTGAATAATTTCATATTTTTAGACTATTATTTAGATTTGGTCGAAAAAAGATCAAAAAAATTACAAAAGTCCTTTATAAAAAATTTCACATAAAGCAGCCAGCCTGCCGGGGGCTTCGTCGGCTGTCCAGTGCAGCGTAATTTCCCTGTTAATGCCTCTCAGTGCGGCAAGAAAAACAAAAACGGCGTTATCAAGCGCCTCTCGGCTTAGCTCCCTGATCTCCTGTTCCGCACAAGCCGTAACAAAAAGCTGCTGCAATAAAATAGTTTCCTTTTGCAGGTACCGTTTATGTATCATTTTTTTTAAGGATTGGTAACGGGAAAGCGTTTCGGCGTCTATGCCGGCTTCCGTCGCCCGGTATAAAAATTTCCGTTTTCGGGCCATTTCAAATTTGACATTAGCAAAAGCGGACAATTTGGCGGACAAGCCATTTTTTCGGCTCATCTGCCTGATCGATTCCTGTAGAATCTCTCCGACTTCTGCCTCCAGCACCGCATCAAAGATCTCTTCTTGGCTCTTGAAATAATAATACAGAGAACTCTTGCCCATGCCGGCGGCTTTGGCCACATCTTCCATAGTGGACATTCCCAGGCCCTTTTCCTGGAAGAGCTGCCTTGCGGCTGATAAGATAAGTGTCTTTCTGTCTGAGCCCATGTTAAAAATGATCGGTGTAAAGATAATAAGTTTCGACTAAATTTTAAATTTGGTCTATTTATTTGACATTCGAATTAAAAAATTACCGGTTACCATGACCATGATTTGCCAAGATGATGCAAATACCTATCTTTGAGTTTCCAAGCGGTTTGATTTTTCACCTTAAAGACGTAGAAAATGACGCCTCCCGATCTATCTCAACTGGACCCTTTGACGACGGGCGTTGCCCGGCTCATCAAAAGCGAACTTGCTACGGATGGCGTTGTTAACGCGGTCGCTAATCAGATCGACATATCTGTTTCCCACTTCGAAGTGGAACACCGGCTGGGGAGCCTGCTACAGCAAATCTACCAAGTGGCCGATCAACATTTTCCTATGCGGAAAGAACACCTGTCCCTGACCGTCCGGGATGCCGGCGGTCATTACGAGAATACTTTTAAGATATGGAAATCAGCAACCTGAGGCATAAGATCGTTGTGGACGATGCCGCAACGATACGGGCATTAGCCACTGACGAACGGATAGATAGGCGCTTCGTTTTCTGGCCGCCGCTGAATGGCCTTTTGCTGGGCCGTTTGCTGCGCAATTTGTCTTATCAAGGTACTCACTTTCCTCATATGACGCCAAAGAATGATGCGGCGAGGATCACCCGCTATACACAGTTATGGGAGGAATTTAATACCCGTGCCGCTGCGATGGCCAATGGCGCGGAGGAACTGGAACCGCTGGCTGCCTGGATCAGACAGGAAACTGATGGCGAACCCGGCATACTGGTACAACAGGTGATAGGATCTGTCTTTAAGCCGGATTTTTGCGCTACGGCGGAAAGCTGGCAGGCCGCCATCGCCCTGCGTGAAGATGCAACCTCTAAAAATTTACCCAAATTATTCTGGTGGCAGCTGACTGGCAAAGCAAACCGCGCCAAAAAGCTGCTCGGTACTCTGCTGGATGACGATATAGTGGCCATGCATGGGGTGGCAGTAGCTGCACATAACCTTGTGGCTACTCTGCGTCAACTAAGAGCGCTCTATGCGACCGGAGAAAGGCTAACGCCGGAGGAGGCTGTGGAACAAACACTGAGCGCGCCGCCCGTAGTCTACCGACAAGCCCTCGCCGCCGGCGCGGTCGCCGGCTGCCCTTATTCACGATTCACTTTGTTCCTGCTTAAATTAAAAGATGCTAACAAGGGTCAGCAGGCAAAAGATATGGTCTTTATGAGCGGCACCTGGAGCCGATGCCCGGCAGAACGCTGGATACCTGCTGTCATATCGGGTATCTGGGTGAGGGCACAGCTCAAATCATTCCGCTGAAATTGCAGCCGGCTTGTATCGGGCAAAACCCAAACGAATTCGTTGATTTTTACGATATTTAGCTATGTTTCGACACACCGGAGAAAGAAGAAGTTTTGCGCATAACCTGCGCCTGGCTATATTACTTTGCCTGAACGCCGGTTTTATCAATGCGGCAGGTTTTATCGCCTTTGCCGTTTTGACCACCAATGTCACCGGGCATGCGGCCCTCTTAGCGATCAACCTGGCCACCGGGCAATGGCGGGCGGCACGGATGGTCGGGCTTTGGCTGCTGCTGTTTTTGGCAGGCGCATTCGCCTCCAGCCTGTATATCGGCAAGGTGGGCCGGGATAAGTCGTTTGCCTATACGGCACCGATCGTTGTAATTATCCTGATTTTATTGAGCGTGGCGGGGTTCGGCCATGACTACCAACATACCTTGCCGGAAACCGAATATTTCGCGGGCAGCTTACTATTTGCCATGGGGATGCAGAATGCGCTGGTATCGATGGTATCCGGCTCGGTGGTACGCACCACGCATCTAACAGGTATGTTCACCGACCTGGGCATTGACCTGTCGGCCGCGTTACTTTCCTATAAAAATTTAACCGCAGCCCACCAAAGGCGTATTTGGTTACGGCTTGCCATCATAACTTTCTTTTTGCTGGGCGGCCTCATCGGCGGGTTTGCATTTCTTAAATTACGATTTACAGCTTTTTATGTCCCGGTCGGTTTATTATTGATCACTCTTTTTTATGACTACTTCCGTATCCGGGTCAAGCGGGCGGTAACTCATCTCAAGGCTTAATGCTTGTCATTCAGCTTGTCTGCAATATGCCGGATGCTGCTGTCCAGGGCTTCGGCCGTTTTCAGCAAATGTGCCCCGGCTTCCAGGTAACCCTTGTGCTTATCTCCACTGTGACTGATCGTATCAATGATCCCTAAAATATTTGACAAATGCCGGCGTGCCTCGTGCGAGTTAATAAAAGACAACTCGTCGCGCTGGGAATCATATAACAATTTTTCGAAATATCGCTTTTGACGAATGCTACGGTATAAAATGGCAGCTACAATCAGTACCAGCCCGATCGTAACAACACTAAAGATCAACCAAAGCTGCTCCCACTTAAAACCTTCCTCGCGCAGAATGTAGCTGCTTTGCATATCATCCAGTTTCAACCGTGCTGCGATGGTATTCACTTCTACCAGCCGGGTCATCTGATTCTTAGCCTGCTGCAGCGCATTATCAAAGTATTAGATCGCGCCATTATTATTCGCTTTTATTACTGTAATACGTCTCAGCATCTCATAAGGCGGCAGTTTCGTCTCAGAGTGATTCTGTAGTGCCGGATCAGCGATCAGCCGCTCTGCAATGGCACGGCTGAATCTGGCTGGCCCTTCTGATAGTGCATTTGCCAGGTTCTGTTCATCCAATAGTTCATAAACGTAACGGGGCTCCCGTTTTAGTCTGGCTAACTGGCTTAAAGCGACACAAACGGTATTGTCCGTTAGCAATTCAAGTGTATACCGGCTTCGCTGCTGAAACGTATATAAACGTGGAGTTACCTGTAAGGCGAACGAACTAAGCCGGCAGGGTGATGCGGCTACTCATTACCTGCCCGCTTTTAAAGACAATTTGAAGCTGCCTGCACCTTTGAAATTTACAGGACGTGGCAAATTAACCCGGTGTCACGCCTACAATTTTTAGTATGTGCAATGCTCATATCTATAGTAAGTTCCCGTATTTTTATAAAATTTGAAAGACGATAACCGCATGTTCTTATAGTTGTTCAAACAGCATCAAATAACTCCTGACCTGTTTGATTTAAAAGGAAAAAAAAGTGCTTTTTAAGCACCATTTAGCATATAATATTTACCAACAGGATCACAAATTATCCCTACGGGAATCTTATGAGTTAAAATAAATACGGCAAGGTTAAACTGGCCTGCCGTGTTTCAAAGAGTTGTTTTCTGAAAGCCATTTTTAGCTGGCTTACCGCGTGTGTTTCAGCACCCTTCGCCAGGAGAACAATTGCGCCCATACCGAAAATCCGTGCGTAACGCCAACGTAGTTATTACTGTCCGTTTGTACTCCCTCGGCTTTTAATTTATCTGCCAATTGCTTTCCTTCACTTAGTAGCGGGCCGATCTCGTCTGTAATCACCGTAGTTGGCGGCAAGCCTTTTAGATTGTATGGTCGCTTTCCACCCTCTAGAACCGCTCAAAGATTGAGGTAAGTATTTGTTACCCGAAAGGAAAAAGGCAGTGGCTTCGGCCTGCTACTACAAAAGACTTTGTCAAGGCTAATCGCGGTTGCATCTGGATGGAATCAGAAGTGGCAAAAGCTCGGTCTTTTTTATGGCCATGCCGACTTGGGTAATTGCTTTCTGCCTGGCGCTCAGAACAAAAGAACAGATCAGTTGTAATGCTTTATAGCATTGCACACCTGATTAGCTGCTTTCCATGAAATACTTCTATATCCACTTTTATCGCCGGATACTTCGAATGGATGAGGGAATACTCAACAGGACACGGCTTCGCATCCTATTTGCCTGTATCTTCACCTTTCTGGCGCTGACCATCATCCTGACCGCTATTTATCTGGTATCCGCCGGCAACCTGCTCTTACACCGAATTCTTATTTTTATGATCGCCTATGCCACAGCTTTTTACTTATTTCTGAGCAAAAAACCATGGCGCTTTACTGCTCATTACTTTCTTTGCTGCCTGACCGTCATGATCTGGACTAATGTATTATTGGTTCGGCAGCCGCTCTATGTGGTCAACCTGCAATATTGTTTGCTGGTGATATCCGCTGCTTATTACCTGCTTGGGGCAAAAAATGGGTTAAAATACGCTTTCGCAGCCATGCTCCCGTTGCTGACAGACGTCGTTCTGAATGATTTTCTCGCCACTGGGCTATCGTTCCGTCGTGCGAATATCAACCTCCCGGCCTATGCGGTTACCATTGCCGTTAATTTTTCATTAATCTTGTATATCCATTATCTTTTTTTCAGGTCACTGACCAAATTCAAAATGCGGGAGCACAGTTTCAAGCGTCACCTGGAGGCTGCCGTGCTGGATGCAAAAGCGCAGGCCGCCGCTAAAACCAATTTTTTGAATACCATGTCACATGAGATCCGTACGCCGCTGAACGCGGTCGTGGGTATGAGCAACCTGTTGATGCAAGCTCCTAAACTGCCCGAGCAGGAGGAAAATCTGCAAGTGCTGCATTTCTCGGCGGCAAACCTGATGGCAACAATCAACGAGATCATCGATTTTAATAACATTGATAATGGGAAGGTAGCCCTACAGCGGTCAAATTTTTCCTTATACAGCACAGTTAACAGCGTATGCAATACATTTAAAGCACAGGCAGCAGAAAAAGCCCTTTCTTTTAGCTGCCGGATAGCGGAAGCTGCGCAGCCACTGGTGCTCATCGGCGATGAACTGCGCCTGACCCAGGTATTATTTCACCTCATCGGGAATGCCATCAAATTCACTGAAAAAGGATTTGTCAATATTTCGGTTGCTGTTCAGCCTGAAAGCGCAACCCGGGTCCAGATAGTCTTCAGTATCGAAGATTCCGGCATCGGCATCTCCAAGGCCAAACTCAAACAGGTCTTTGACCCCTTCAAAAAGAAGGCCCGACGAAACCAGCGGCAGTACCAGACTACTTTAGGGCTGACTATTGCTGTACAGTTGCTAAAGCTACACGGCAGCGAACTTTTGGTGAAGAGCGAAGAGGGAAAAGGCACCTTGTTCCGTTTTTTGATCAGTTATGATATAGCAGCGCCTGCTGCATCGTTATCATTGGACGGTGAGCCTAAAAAAGCCATTGATCTATCCCATCTGATAGTCCTGGCTGTAGACGATGAGAAATTAAATATCATGGTGGTCAAAAAGATATTAGCCGGCTGGAATATTAAAGCGGATGAAGCGCTGAACGGCCGACTCGCCGTAGATATGTGCAGCAAGCGACGGTATGACATCATATTAATGGATATTAATATGCCGGTCATGGATGGGTTCGAAGCTGCTAAGATCATTAAGAAGGCGGTTCATCCTGGTGAAGCGGTGCCATGGATCATTGCGCTCACTGCCTCGATCGGCGCTGCAATGGATGAGGTGGAGCGTTTCCCTTTTATTGATGACTGCCTATTAAAGCCATTTAAGCCGGAAGATTTAAAAAGGAAAATCATTACAGGCACCGATAAAGCTGTCATTCCTGTAGCAATATAACTGGGACTATGATCTACTTAGTAATCCCCCATGCATGCATTCGTTGATCAGTACTGATAATTGACATCATTCAAGTCATTGTCAAAAGATAGTTTCATGACACAGGCCGTTGCCTGATTACTGTTTCATAACGTGGCGCGTTCATCTTTACCCGTCCATCCAAGATTGGTATGGTTAAAACTATCAGGATATTTTAAGCCGAAACCCAGCATCCGGTCGAATGAAGAATGGGCAAATAACAGTATACCTGCTGCCATCACGATTTCCTGGTGTGTTAAAAATCCGGTAAACGCCATAGTCAAAGCTAGGGCGCGGTGATGAAACAGGTTATAAAGCCATCCCCCCGCTTTACTGCCCACCAGATAACCCAGCATAGAGATATCGGGACTGAAAAACAGTAGAATCCACCACCAAAACGATATCCCCAGTCCATGGAACGTCAGGAAATAAACGGCGATTGAAGTCATAGCGGCTTCTTCGATCTGTATACTCAGAAACATCCTGCGCGTGAATGGCATTAACGGCGTGCTTTGATCTCTCATCAATTTGTTTCTATTAAACCGCCTCACGGTTAAGATCAACCCAATAAGCAAGTCCAACGATCAGACCGATCATAACCATAAAAGAGAAGAACAACGAAACCAATGAGCCGTCCGGTGCGGGTGTCGGCCCGAAGGTATTGCCGGCGCTGATCACCAAGAGTAAGATCACTAAGCTCCATAGTAACCAGCTTCCGGTTTTGTTTTTGGCCCGGGTGCAGGCAGCATAGATATAAGTTCCCAGCAGAAATATGGCAGTTTCCACGATCAGCGCGGCTGCTAAATGATTCCACAGGCCAAAACCTGATTTGTAGTTTCCAAAGGGTGTGAGCGGCAGATCAGCGGTGTGTACAACCAGATCGAGAAACCAATGACTGACAACACAAAGCCCGATCACCACAGCGCCCCGCGTGTCCTTTTTGAACAACCGGTAAAGGCCCCCAGCCAGCACGCCCCAGATCACCCCCATCAGCAAACTGTGCGTATATGGGAAATAGAGAAATTCAAAGGCGTTCACTTTCGTGTAACCGGGTACAATAGCCATTTTTTCGATATGGAATACCAGTAAAAAAGGCCATAAGATATCTACGAACTGTGTCGCAATAAATAAAGTTCCTAATGAGACTTTTGGCGCGGCTTTTTTTGCAGCGAATGAGAGCCCGAAGTGTCCGATAAACATAGTGTAAGGTCTGAATGTTGACCTTACAAAGGTGAGTAAAAGGGAGCAATGGACCACTTGACAAAAATCAAGAAATTAAAAAGCTTGTTTTTTCCGGATACGACTGAATGTTTCCGGTGTCATACCGAGCATAGAAGCGAGATATTGCAGGGGCACTTGGTTAAAAAGTTCGCGGTTCTGCTCAAATAAACTTTTGTAGCGTTCTTCAGCAGAAAGAGAGATCAAATCGAAAACACGGCTTTCCATAAAAATGAAGCACTTACCGATGAATCGTTTTTCAAATTCGTTCCAGGCGGAAATCTTTTTACTAAGCGACTGGTATTGTTCGTAGCTGATTGTCAATAAACGAGAATCCGTCAGCGCCTGAACATTTCGCAACGACGGATTTTGATAAAAGAAAGCGTCGAAATCGGTCACAAAGGAGTTTTTTGTACTGATCCATTGTGTGACTTCCCTGCCGGGCCGGCTCACATAGATCCGTAGCATGCCTTCCTGTATAAAGCTGAGCCTCTTACCGGGCGAACCCGAGCGTAAAAAATATTCGCCTTTTTTAATGGTTTCGGCGCTGAAGGAACTGGCCAGTGTTTGGCAGTCATCGGTACTGATATCAAAATATTGATGGAGATAGTTTTTGAACTCGGTCATCTGGCACATGGTCGCTATTAAAATCTTAAAGGTGATTAAAGTATGTGAAAATATCACTTGACAAAAATCAAGAAAATATGGGCAGCTTATTTTTACTTTTGCCTTTTATAATTTTTCTGCCGAAATAACTTTGAGTCAGCAGTTTCACGAACATTCCTTTCAAAACGAGGATTTTTGTACTTTTTAAGCAAAAGACGAAAAGCCCGAATTGAAAATCCGGGCTTTTTAACAATTCACTTTAGCAATTGTTAGCAAGTTTTCTTTAACTATAGCCGTATAAATTAAATATGGAGACCCGGTCTTATTCTGGTTCCTGGATTAAATAGACCCGAATCGCCGCTTTCATCGTCGTAACAAAAGTACCTAACTGAAAAAATTAAAGGGTAGACAAGTTAATGACATTTCAGTAAATTTAAGCATAAGAATAGGCAGAACCCTGTTCAAATTCATTGAGTAAATGCCGCCTCAAGAAGAGCTTGGTAAACAACTCTCATTGAAACAGCTTTTACTCGTTTTGATTTCGATTGCCGGTTCATTCCCTAAACCATATTGAGCCTAAGGCGATAATGTAAGGATAGGTGACGCTTTCTAATCATGCATTGTCACAAAGCTACTACCGACAAACCACCCTTATCATTAGGTAAATAAATGTTCTTCACCGATAAATTCTAAAACTGCATTCGCAAAATTTCTGGTTTAACGGTAATTTCTGAAGGCACCTCAATTCTATCTCCGGTGATGCCAAGTGCTGTAGCTAGGTCGTAACAGGAGAGAAGGCCGATAACTTTAGATTGCACTTCATCAATAATATCCCAGTTCTTAGCGACATAAATATCGGTAACACGGTTCGACTGATCTTTGTGGTTCATCGAAAGGCCGACGTCATCCATACTGAAGCGGCATCTGTTTCTTGCAAAATCACCAAACGCGTGCCGCGCATCATAAAACTCAGGATCGCTATGGCCGAGCGCAGCACCTATCTTTTTAATACCGAAAGCAAGAGCATGATCCAAACCGCTATGGCTGGCGTAACGTTTTTGCAAGGTGCCAGCATATTTGGTATAAATGGGCCTTGCTTCTTCAGGAATCAAAATATTGATATATGCTTGATCACGCCTTCTGCTAGCTGTTTTTGAGCGATTGTAGCCGATCCGTATGTTTGAATCATCGGCAGGTGGGAGTTTATACATATCCACAGCATTCATTCCACATAGATAAAAGCTTAACATGAAAAGGTCGCGGGCAAGTTCGGCACGGGAGCCCGGTTCTGCTTTAAAATCCCTTATGGCTGCCACCTGTGCTATTGTCAGCTTTGGTTTTTCCTTTGGCAGTACCTGTGGTATTTTGTATTTCTTGAAAGGATAGTGTTTCACAACAATCACTTCCTCGTCTTCATCATTATAAAATTCCTTAATGTTGTTAAACAGTATTCGAAAATCGCGCATGTGATTATGCAGCCCGTTATTCGTCAAACCGTCTATCGCCCGCGTTTGAGGCCTCTGAAACTGATCGAGCCGTATCTGGACACGTGGCTTCCGAAGAAATGCCTCATATTTAAGAAGCATCTTAAATCGGATATCGTTGATCCGGATATCTTCCGTACCGAAAAAATCGATCAGGCTATTAACCACCGTTTGCATATTTTTTGCACTGCCCAAGCGGTTAGCCTGTGTTAGTTCCTCGATACGTTTCCGGCCGAAAGCAACAACATTAATATCTTCTGCTTTGATCTCCTTTTTACCGATCAAGTAATCGGCTAACTTTGCCGCGGAATAGGTATCGAGTTTGCTAGCTAGGTCCCCGATCTTTTTTCTGTATTGGGTCAATACCGGTTCAATCATCGCGAGAATGCCTGGATCTTTGATCTGATTCTTTTTCCAGATCTGTCTTGAATTTACGAAATGGGATGTTTCAATGTAAGATGAACTGCCGTCTTTGTTCACTCTGATCTTTACATTCCAAGTCCCATCTTTTCTTTTTTTTAATGGAAGGATAACCGCATGTACTGTAGCCATATTCTTGACTTTACAGGTCCTAAAAAAACGCACCCAATTCGCTGACAATTTTGGGACAATTTTTTTGGACCGAATTCGACATATTTTTTTGCTGAATTGCAAAGACACCCGATCGGGTTACCTGAGAAGTATTAGCACAAAATAGCTTTTTTAAACAAAAAAAGGCCATTTTCGATTGAAAATGACCTTTTTGATGTTGTGGTACCAACTGGGATCGAACCAGTGACACAAGGATTTTCAGTCCTTTGCTCTACCATCTGAGCTATGGTACCCTTCGTCCGTTTCGGGAATGCAAATGTAGTGTCTTTTTCTATTTTATAAAACTTTTTTTTCAAATAGCTCAAAACATCCTGTTTATCAGCTATAAAAGTTTTTCAGGCGGGTTACCGGGTCGGTTTAACAGCAGAACCGGCAGTCTTTTCCGCTTAAAAAATCTTTTAATTTTTCCCCTTAAAGTAAATTAAAGCATCATGCAAGCTATCCAAACGCTCGGCATCCATGTTTTTAACCTGGATATTGAGCGATGTAGCCATACTATCAATATCACCTTTGGGGTCATTATAGGTTTGTACAATAATATCGTCGGCAATGGTTTTAAGCTGTAAGGTACCTGCTGTGGTGGTGCCCAGGTAACCCATATCGTTAAAACGGTGCAGATGGAACGAGTAATACTCCTGCTTGCCATTGGTATATGTTTTACGCAGGCGGATAAAAGCATTGTCGGTAACGCTAAGTTCCCACTTCTTCAATTTGGCATCACCATCGGCATTATAGGCTTGTGTGAGGCATTTGTTACTCCAGGTAAGCCATTGCTGTTCGTCCATGGCATAAGTAAAGCACAAACTTGCAGAACCAAGTGCGGCGATAGAAACTATCAAAAAATGCTTTTTTAACCCCATCCGCACAAATTTCAACATGGCAACTATTTGACAACCCTAAGTTAATAAATTGATACCTTTGTGTATGCAATTTTCTGAAAATTCGAGAGTGTGGATCTACCAGGCCGACCGCAAACTTAGCGAAGCCGAAACCCAGCAGCTGCAACAGCAATTAAACAGCTTTACACAAAGTTGGACTGCACACAACAATGCATTGAAAGCCGGAGCCGAAATACGCTACAATCGCTTCATTGTACTTGTTGTTGACGAAAGCCAGGCCGGGGCCAGCGGATGCTCTATCGATAAATCGGTTAATTTTATGAAACAGGTAGAACAGCATTATAACATCAACCTGTTCGATCGTTTTAATCTGGCATACCGCGATGGCGCCGATGTACTATCTGCACCACGCGCACAATTCGAAGATCTGATTAAACAAGGTAGTATAAATCAAGACACTGTTGTTTTTAACAACCTGGTACAAACCCTTGCCGAGCTGGACACCAAATGGGAAGTACCCTTTAAAAACAGCTGGCACCCGCAATTATTCCGTGATTTAATTACGGTGTAAATTATCATGTTTATCATCGACCTTAAATACACCGCCCCGCTCGAACAATTGGATGAGTACATGGCGGAACATGTTAAATATCTTAACAAGTATTACAAGGCCGATGTGTTTATTGTATCGGGTCGTAAAGTGCCGCGCACAGGTGGCATTATCCTTGCCCAAGCCAATTCGAAAGAAATACTTGAAAAGATTATTGTTGACGATCCTTTTTATAAATACAAGTTGGCTGAATTTACGATAACGGAGTTTTTAGCTTCACAATCACATCCTGATTTAAAGCATCTAATCAGATAATAATACCTAATTAAACAACAAAGATGAGCTGGGACGTAGTACTTTTTAATTCGACAGAACAAATTGCAGATTTGGAAACGCTGAACAAGCAAGCCTTAAAACCGGCAGAATTCTGCAAAAAGCTGAAAGCCCATTTCCGTAATATTGAGGAAGAAGATGATTTTAGGGTAATTGAACTTAACGATGGCAATATCGAGTACGAGTACAACGCTACGCCATCAAACAATCTTTTGTTAAGCCTCGACAGTGAACCTGCCTTTTTCGCCCTCGCAGAGTTTGCCAAAAAGAATAAATACCAGATCTACGATGCCAGTTTAGACAGTATGATCAACCTCGATAAACCGCACGTTAATGGCTATAAAGATTATTTGGCTGAGGTGAAAGAGGATTTAAAGAAGAAGGATTAGAAAACAAACGAGAGCAGGGGCTGTCATACTGAGCTTCGTCGAAGGACGAGCGTCGGCCCTCTGCACCATACTTCGACGAAGCTCAGTATGACACCCGGACTTTTACGGTTCTATTCTACTGCACAAACCCACTCCCATGATTCCTAAAGTAAGCGATCTTACCTTCAAACATCTTCGCAATATTACCGGCACGCCATTTGGCTTCGTCAGCTTTTTCACCGGTAAATAATTCGTCGATAGTTTGGGTAAACAAGCTTAGCCAATGCTCAAAATGCTCATGCCCTACGGGTAGGTTCATGTGTGGCGGAAACGGGCGACCGTTGTAGGTATGCTCTTCCAGTAATAAGGTTTGCCAGAACGAATACATTTTTTCGAGGTGCTGCGGCCAGCGGTCTTGTATCCGCTCGTTAAATATCGGGCCCAGCAAAGCATCGCTTTTTATTTTGGTATAAAAAGTATCAACGAGGAGTTTAACGTCGTTGAGGGTGAGGATTTGATTGACGGGCATGGTGCAAAGGTACGGGGAGTACAGCAACAGGTGGTAATATGCAAGTCAAATAAAATTTGTCATTGCCTTTAGATTAGCTTCAACAAAATAGTATTAGTTATTATTATTGTTGAAGGTTTCTTTTTGCTTCTTTTTCTTTGTTAATAACTATGAATTTTGTGGATAAAGTTAACAACGGTAAGGGGGTATTAATGTCATTGCTAAGCTTGCAGGCTTATTCCTCGATTAAATCCCTTACCGTTCGTTTTAAACTGTGGCATCAAATAGAAATTAGAGTTAGATGGCTCATTAGTAAGGTATTGATGTGGTTTAAAACCTGTTAACTGTTTACTCATATAAACAGTACAAAGTTATGGAATTTGATTTTTTCATCGGCATTGATGTATCAAAAGATGAGCTGGACTTTGCAGTCCGCAACACAGGGGGGTTCTTGTACCATAGGGCAATAGCCAACCAACCGGAGGCGATAGGCACATTTATTAAAGAACTGTGTAAAATACCTGGTTTTGATTTGACAAGGGCAGTATTCTGTATGGAGCATACAGGTATTTACAACAACCATTCGCTGAGTTACCTGCATAAACGCAATGCTCATATTTGCCTGGAAGCTGCCACCCAGATTAAAAACTCGTTAGGCAATATCCGGGGAAAGAATGACAAGATTGATGCTAAACGTATCGCTCAATATGCTTTTGATCAACAAAAGAAACTGTCTTTATGGTCACCTAAGCGTGAAGTAATACAGGAGCTAAGCAGTCTTTCGGTAACAAGGTTAAGGTTGATCTCAGTAAAGAAACAACTGAAGACACCGCTTAAAGAGCATGGTCTGTTTAGTTCTAAAAAGATCGCCAAACAAAATGTAACGATTTGTGCGCATGCATTAAAAGCGATCGAGGCTGACCTTGCCAGAGCAGATAAAGCAATTGAAAAGATCATTGCAGCAGATCCGGAACTAAACCGTTTGTTCGATCTGATTACTTCGGTGAGCGGTATCGGTAAAGTCACAGCTACTCAGATCATCATCACAACAAATGAGTTCAAGGATATTAGGGATCCTAAAAAGTTTGCCTGCTATTCCGGGGTAGTACCATTTACGGATGATTCAGGAAAGCTTAAGAAGAAGCCGCGAATATCACATATGGCCAATAAAAAGGTAAAGACGCTATTACACATGTCGGCCTTGGTTGCTATCCAATATAATGCTGATCTAAAGAGATATTACGAAAGAATGGTAGATCTGGAAAAGAAGAACAAAATGAGTGTGATTAACGCTATAAGAAACAAACTCATTCTACGAATCTTCGCCTGCGTAAACCAAAATAGACCTTATGAAATTAATTATCAAAAAGCTCTTGCATAAACCATAGAAATCGAGGAGGAACGACGTGGCAATCTCGTAGCTGTGCAAATCAACTATGTATGCGACGAGATTGCTTCGTACCTCGCAATGACAAATTATACAAAAGATTAAAAATCCAAAGGTCCTAACCTCCTGATATTCTTCCGAATAAGATACTGATGATGCTTCAAATAATCGCTCGGATTGGTGGGCGACCAATGCAGCGGATTAGGGAATATCGATGCAATAGCAGCAGCCTGGTAAGTATTGAGTTGCGATGCATGTTTATGATAGTACTCTTGCGATGCAGCCTCTACCCCATAAATACCATCCCCCATTTCAATTACATTGAGATAAACCTCCATAATGCGGCGTTTACTCCAGAAGGTTTCTATCAGCAGGGTAAAGTAAGCCTCAAAGCCTTTACGGATGTAAGAGCGGCCCGGCCATAAGAAAACGTTTTTAGCTGTTTGCTGGGAGATTGTGCTCCCGCCCATCAGTTTATGGCTGTGCGCATTTTTATCAATGGCACGCTCCATCGCCTTAAAATCGAACCCGAAATGGTTTAAAAACTTCTGGTCTTCTGCGGCAACGGCGGCGCGTTTCATGGGGTCGGCAATACTGTCGAAGCTTACCCAGTGTTTATCAATTTTCCAATCCTTACCGTCGGCTTTACGCTCGAAGCCACGGGTAAACATCAACCAGGTAACCGGAGGGTTTACCCAGCGGTATAACACCACCCAAAAAACAGTAATGCCAATAAAAGCAATCACAAATATTTTAAGAATACGCAGTATCAGTCTAAATATGCCTCGCATTAGCGGATTGGAATAGGGGTTAAAAAAATAAGGTGCTCAGTAAATATACTAAACACCTTATTTCAATTTATATGTTCAAATCCGGAATCGAAACTCCGGAATCCGAAATCAATACAATTACTCAGCTACAACCTCGAAAGGAACTTTCACTTTCACTTCTTTATGCAGGTTTAAGTTTGCAGTGTATTCACCAACAAATTTAGGGTCCTGATCAAAAGTGATACGGCGACGGTCAACTTCAAAGCCTTGTTTTTTCAATGCATCAGCAACTTGAATTGTGTTGATAGCACCGAAAATTTTACCGGTTTCACCAGCTTTAGCGCCAATAGTTAACTTAACGTTCTCTAATTTGGTAGCCAGTTCATCAGCATCCTTACGGATTTTGTCTTGTTTAAACTGAGCTTGTTTTAAGTTTTCAGCTAATACTTTACGAGCCGACTCGGTAGCTAAGATAGCAACACCTTGTGGGATCAAAAAGTTACGGCCGTAACCTGGTTTTACTTTAACGATTTCGTCTTTCTCACCAAGGTTTTTAACATCCTGTTTTAAAATAATGTCCATTTCTTAAGCCTCCTGTGATTATTTCAACGAATCTGTTACGTAAGGTAATAAACCGATGTGGCGAGCACGTTTAACCGCTTGAGCCACTTTACGCTGAAACTTTAATGAAGTACCAGTTAAACGGCGAGGTAATACTTTACCCTGGTCGTTAACAAACTTCAAAAGGAAGTTAGCGTCTTTGTAATCGATGTATTTAATACCGTTCTTTTTGAAACGGCAATATTTTTTGCGGTTATCCTCCACTTTAGGAGCAGTAACATACTTAATTTGTTCTGTAGCCATTAGTTTGCTGCCTCCTCTGCTTTAGCTGATTTTTTGTTGAAAGCGCCGCTGCGTTTTTTGTCATTGTAAGCAATGGCGTGTTTATCAAGGGCGATAGTTAAGAAACGCAATACGCGCTCATCACGTCTAAATTCAACTTCCAGTTTGTTAATTAATTCACCCGGAGCCTTGTATTCAGTTAAGTGATAGTATCCAGTTGTTTTCTTTTGGATTGGATACGCTAATTTTCTCAAACCCCAATTATCCTCTTGGACAATTTCGGCTCCGTTATCTGTAAGAATCTTGCTGAATTTGGCAATTGCCTCTTTCGCAGCTTCGTCTGATAACAACGGGGTTAGAACGATCACGGTTTCGTACTGTTGCATTATTATACTTTGATTTTTAATGTTTTACCCGCTCTTAACGGGGACGCAAATGTAGGAATAATATTTTATTTAGCAAAGACAATTGTGAATTAGTGAGTTATGAGCAATTTTGAAGGAGTGAATGATAGAAGGAGTGAATTATCAGGCAGTTATAGAACTATAGTTATGATGCGTTTTTTAGCTGCTAAATTCTATTAAAAAACCTTTGTCATTCTGTTAATTTCTAAATTCTGAAAATTATGGTTCAAGACATTCTTAGCGAAGAGATTCTTCACTATCGTTCAGAATGACAAAATAACCTTAATAAATATTTCTGTAAATCAAATCCCTACTCGGGGAGGGGCGCAATTGGCTTGTGTATTGGCAGGGAGGGGTTCTTTCTGCAACTATAAATTCCTATTCACTCTTTCAAAATTCACTCCTTCTCTCATTATCATTATCCTTTGTAAAGCAAAGGCAGTACTAATATTAAAGCCAGCCCCGTTTTCCGCTCATACGCCTGCAGGCCTTAGCCACATGGCCGGTATCCGCTCCACCCGGGTTTAGGTAAATCAATGACAGAAGGAGAGAATGATAGAATGAGTGAATAATTAAACTACATTTTCACTATTCACCATTCATTCCTTCTATCATTCTCTCATTAAATCAATGAGTGAATTTTGAATGATAGAATGAGTGAATAAAAAACTACATCTTTCACTATTCGCTCATTCTCTCCTTCTATCATTCACTCATTAAATTACTCACTCCCTCACTAATTCAAAACTCACAACTAAATAGTTGGCACTAACATTGTACTACACATACCAAATAATTAAAAAATAACAATCATGAACCTATTAAAATATATTGCCATTGGCGCAGCAGTTGCGTACGGCATTAGTTATGTAGTTAAAAAGAACGAAAGCGAAGGCAAATCATTAATTGACGAACTAGCCGACAAAGCGCCCGATTTAGTAGACAAACTGAAAAGCTACGCTAAAGATGCCCTCGAACAAATAACGGATAAAGCCAAAGAAGCTAAGGCAAGCTTCTAAGAAGAGAGTCAAGGATATTCGGATTTCGAATGTTCGATTTCGGATTTAAATTTAAAACAAGAGAGGTTGCGATAGTTTCGTAACCTTTCTTGTTTATAATAGCGTCCTGTTAACGTCAGCAAACGGCTTCGGCTAAAAGCGGACAGAACAATGGTGGCCTGCGCGCAGGAAGAGGCATTGGAGATTTTGCAGAAGGGCTGGCCTGTGCGCTGCGTGAGCAGGGCAAAATATCCCGGCCTGTGGTTCTGTACGCTTGTGCGGAATGGCCTTGTGCGCAAAGAAGCCTTTTGCCGATGAGCCTTTTGATTACTTTTTGGCTAAAAAGTAATAGCTCTACCCGCGGCGATTGAGCGGGACTGACATTGATTAGAGTACAACCTGTTCATAATGTTTTGAAGTATTCAAGTCAGTAATAATCGGTCGGGGATTGCTTCGTTCCTCGCAATGACGAGATGGGTGGAGCTTTATCTCGATTCCTGGCTCTCGACTCTTGCCTCTCTCTTATTGCTTTATCTCCTCCAAAGTCCTGTTCAACAACTTCAGCATAAAATCCAACCGCTCCTTATCCAGTATCGTCTGCACTGATACTTTATCACCCAAAACAATTACCTGGTTAGTTTTCTCATTAAACTGAGGCCATTGCGGTAACCCTTTACCGTTAGGGTCGCCATTACGGGCGAAGTTAACCCAGTAGTCTGACATAGTTTTGCTCAACTGATGATCAACCGGCTGCCATGGGCGATCGAGGAACTTCAGGTCATCCAGCGCATAAGCTACCTCTGCCGTGTGGAACGATTTGTATTTAATGTACTCGCCCTCAGCCGGTGGCCTGCGGGTAAAATTGTAAACATACACCGGTTTATCCCTTCGGCTGCTTTGCAACTTGGCCCATTGGTAGCCCGATAAAGCAAAAGTAACATCGCGGTTTAATTGTACCTGAGAGTTGGCTGCCTCTTCATCTGTACCGGCAGGATAATATTTTAATACATCATTAGCACGGGCACCGTAATCGGCACGCAGTTGCTTAATATAATCTTCTTTATTTTTAAGGTTAGGCACAATACCCTCATCGGCGTTCCAGCCCACAATTACCGGGATCTTATTTTCCTTCTTTTCGGCAAAGATCTGGTAAACGGGTTCGGGCAATATATTATAAACATCGGCAATTGGCCCGAACTGGCCTTTTACCTTTTCTAACAGTTGTTGTGATGATAAGGCCCGCAGATCCTGCAGCGAAGTTACCTCTGCGCCTTTGGCCGCCACCACGCCTTGTGCTTCGGCTGTGTTGAGGTCTATCATTTTTTTGTTCTGGTTGCTGATCATCATCGAACCGCTTTCGGCAATAGCCTGCTGAAATAATCCTTTAGCCTTCGGCGAAGCCACCAAACAATTCACACTCATTGATCCTGCCGACTGCCCAGCAATGGTCACATTATCCGGGTCGCCGCCAAACGCTGCGATGTTTTTCTTCACCCATTTCAATGCAGCAATCTGGTCCATCAAACCATAATTACCCGAACTATGGATCAGCGACTCTTTACTCAATTCCGGGTGCGCAAAAAAGCCGAATACCCCTACCCTGTAATTGAATGATACAAATACCACGTCCTTACGTGCCATTGCCTCGCCATCATAAATGGGTACACCCGCACCACCGGTACCAAAACCACCACCGTAAATCCACACCAGCACAGGCTTTTTGTGCGTACTGGCCGTTTTGGTCCACACATTTAAATAAAGGCAATCCTCACTAATCGGTGCTTCGGGAATCAGGAACTCGTTCGTCCACACAAAAAACAGTTTAGGCGCAGGCTGCATTGGGCTTGGGCCAAAGTCATCACACTTACGTACACCTTCCCAATGTATGGCTGGTTGCGGTGCTTTCCACCGCAAATTACCAATTGGCGGCGCAGCGAAAGGGATTCCTTTAAAGGCCATCACATCCCCCGATGAGCTTTTTACCCCCGATACCAGGCCTTGTTCTGTCTTTACAGTTGGCGGCAAAGGCGAATCACTATTTCGCTTAAAAGCAATAAAAATACCGGCTAAAATAAATGCGAAGAACAGAGTAAAAAGTTTTTTCATTTGTGAGAGATTTAAATGGTAACTAAAGCTAATTAATAATGTTTTACCGGCAAGTAAAAGATAGCTTACAATTCACAGGTTTCATTTTGTAAACTGGAACAGAAGCAATTATGAATTGTATAAATATTTTACTCCCTTTGGTTAGCGTACAATTTTTATTCATTATAAAACCTCTTATCTATGAATCATCAATTACTACAAAAATCGGCCATCGTATTATTGTTCTTAATGATAGTTTCTCAAACTATCGACTCCGTTGCCTGTACCCGGGTAATGTATCAGGGCCCAAACGGCACGGTAATTACCGCGCGTTCAATGGACTGGAGCGATGATATAGCCAGCAACCTTTGGATCTTCCCACGGGGTATGGCACGCAGCGGCGAGGCCGGACCGAATTCTCTTAAATGGAAATCAAAATACGGTAGTGTAATTACATCGGGTTATGACATTTGCAGCACCGATGGCATGAACGAAAAAGGCCTGGTTGCCAATCTGCTCTGGCTGGCCGAATCGCAGTACGAAAAATACGACGGCAAAAAACCAGGGCTTGCTATATCTGCCTGGGTACAATATGTGCTGGATAACTTTCAAACGGTTAATGAGGCTGTTAACGAACTGGCCAAACAGCATTTCACTGTAGTTACAGCCAATGTGCCAGGAACCGACCGCATGGCCAATCTGCACCTCGCCATTTCAGATCCATCGGGCGATAATGCCATCTTCGAATACGTCAACGGCAAACTCGACATCCACCACAACAAGGCTTACCAGGTGATGACCAATTCGCCCATATTTGAAAAACAACTGGCCTTAAATGAATACTGGAAAGAAATTGGCGGCACTACCATGCTGCCTGGCACCAACCGCGCCGCCGACCGTTTTGTGCGTGCATCATTTTACGTTCATGCCATTCCGCAAACAGATAATATCCATATTGCAACAGCCAGCATGTTTAGCGTGATCAGGAATTGTTCTGTGCCTTATGGCATCACCACGCCCGGCCAGCCCAATATATCAAGTACCCGCTGGCGCACCGTATCTGATCAGAAAAATCTGGTCTATTACTTCGAAAACGTACTAAGCCCCAATACCTTTTGGGTTGATTTAAAAAAGGTTGATTTTGCAGCAACTGCCAGTGTAAAAAGGCTTGCTGTTTCTAAAGGGGAGATTTACGCCGGCGAAACGAGTAAGGATTTTAAGGTTACTAAGGCGTTTCAGTTTGCAGGGCTGTAGATTTAAGCATCTTTAATTTTTGTCATTGCGAGTCCCAACAGCTGTCGGGATGGCAATCTCGTCATATACATAGTCTATCTGATCTGTACAGCTACGAGATTATTAATGAAGTGTTTGTTTTCATCGGTATTAATAAGCTCCCTACGGTCGGTTGTCCACGTCGTTCCTCCTCGCAATGACAAAATTAATAGTTGCCGAACCAACCACTACCTTAACATAACCTCTTCTAATGCAGCATTGGTAATGTTGCGGTAACCACTGTCCCTGCCCAACCACTGCACTCGATAGCAACAGGACTCGGCTGCGACTTTTTCTTTGGTTCGTTTCTTTTTGAGAGAAAAAGAAATGAACATCCACTGACAATCATTACATACACCCGTTCCTAATGGAAAACGGATTGTGCGGTATTGATGGCAGTGCGAATCGGTTAGAGATTGCTTTCCCGAAATAAATCCGGGACAGGCTGTTCCTCGCAATGACGTGGTAGTATGAACGTTCTTTATGAAAGAAGGTCTTGTCGCTTGTTTCTTATCTCTTGCTTCTCCTCCTCACCCCCATTTACTAATAAATCCATTAAAAGCATCCTTATACTGCTCGCCAACACTGATGTTGATATCACCTATTTGCAGGGTATTTCGGGTAACAGAATTAATCTGATCAAGCGATACGATGAACGAGCGGTGTACGCGCATAAAGCGACGGGATGATAGTTTCTCTTCGAGGGCCTTGAGGCTAGTGAGCGATAACAAAGGCTTTGGTGCGCTTTTGAGCCAGATCTTTACATAATCTTTAAGGCCTTCTATATATAAAATATCATTCAACGCTACGCGGACTAACTGGTATTCTACCTTGATGAAAAGGTATTCATCTTCCTGCTTGGGTTCTTCGGCGGGTTTGTTAATCAGTTCTTTGTATTTGAGGGCTTTTTGGGCGGCTCGGAGAAATTCCTCGTAGTTAAAGGGTTTCAGCAGGTAATCCAAGGCATCAACCTTGTACCCTTCTAAAGCAAACTGGTTGTAGGCCGTGGTGAAAATAATGCGGGGTTTATTAACACGGCTATCCAGCACACGGGCCAGCTCAATGCCGTTGAGGTTAGGCATTTGTATATCAAGGAACAGCAGGTCTATATCTTCATCATTCAAAACCTTTAAAGCTTCTACCGCGCTCGAGAGGCGGCCTTTGAGATTAAGAAAAGGTGTTTGCTCAATAAACGAACTCACCAGGCCCAATGCCAGAGGTTCATCATCAACGGCGATGCAATTTAGTATCATGATAAGTTGAGCGTTAGTTTAACATTATATTGATCATCAGCAGTGCGTTCAATGATTAGGGTGTGATGATTGGGGTAGATCAGATCCAGCCTGCGGCGGGTATTGTTTAAACCTATGCCACTATCGCCTTCTACCTGTACCTGCGGGTCATCGAAAATAGTGTTGCTTACATTCATACTGAGCAGGCCATCGTTCTGCGTTATCACAATGGTAATATTGCTTGGATCGGTAGAGCTTATACCGTGTTTAAAAGCATTTTCAACAAAAGGTAAAAAAAGCATTGGGGCAATTTGCTCGTCCTTTAAGTTTTCGGGATAAATAAATTGCAGCGTTACCCTGTCGGTCAAACGTAGTTTCATCAGTTCGATGTAGTCTTTAATAAACCCGATTTCTTTACTTAAAAAAGTGGTATCCTGCTGCGTTTCATACAACAGGTAACGCATCATGCGCGACAGTTTATGGATAGCCTCGCGCGATGCTTCTACATCAACCACCGTAAGGGCATAAATATTATTCAGGGTATTAAAAAAGAAATGGGGATTGATTTGCGCTTTCAGGAACGATAGCTCGGATGTTGTTTTCTCCTGCTCCAGTTCCTGTCTGCGTTGCTGATCCGACTGCCATTTTTGGATGGCTGTAACACTGGTACTGATTCCCAGAACCAATGAAGTCATGGTAAGCATCAGTACAGAAAAATCCCGTTTATGATCACGCGGATGAGGCGGACCGTGCTGATGGAAAGCTTTATCCATTAACTGCGGGATATGTAGCCAGGGATCCATCCAGCTATTAATAAATAAAACAAAGCCTACAAGCAGTATTAACAGGATAAAAAAATCGCGGGTCCGGTTTTGCAGCAGAAACTTTGGTACAAACAGGTTGGCATTAACATAGTATGATATAATAAGCAATGCCAATACAATAGCCTGCTTTATCCATAATTGAATGGGGATGGCAATATTCCACGACAAGGGTTGATACACAAACAGCACCACCGCTATTACCGTCCATATTAAAATATGAATGAGCACCAGTACGGAGATAGACTTCTTGAATTTATGGGTCGATGGTTCTGACATGGACAAAAATTTAACGAATACTTAATCAATATAAGCCTTAATGGTTGTTAACCGCAATTAAAATCTATCAAATTGAGCCAAACACCGACGAAGGGCTAAGATTACCCGTTTAACACTACGTCAAACAATGATTATCTATCAAACAGGCACTTATAGAGTAAAACAAGGCCTCGGTCTACATTTATAAGCTCACTGTCTATCGCCTTTTTTAGTATGGCATGCAAGCCATTGTTTTGCAGCATTAATTAAACTAAAAATGAAGATACGATATGCTTTACTCATTATTATGCTGCTTGCCGGCATTGCCACAACCAAAGCCCAAACGGCAAGGCCGGTAAGCGGGATTGTTAAAGACTCGACAGGTTTAAGCGTTATTGGTGCTACCATCAAACTCAAAACCGGGAAAGACAGCGTGAGCACGGCTACCGATGCCAACGGCGCTTTCAACTTTAATAATGTACAGGGCAATACTTTCGACCTTACCTTGACCTCTATTGGTTTCCAACCTTTAAAACGCCATATAATTCTCCCGGCCGATGTAAAAACGGTTAACCTGGGTACCATTGTGATGAAGTTTGAATCGCACATGCTGAATGGCGTAACCATTACCGATATTAACCCGGTTAAGCTGAAGGAAGATACCATTGAGTTTAAGGCCGATGCCTACAAAGTGCGCGACAACGCCCCGGTTGAAGATGTACTGAAGAAACTGCCCGGTGTTGATGTGGATAAAGACGGTAATGTTACAGCACAGGGAAAAAGCGTGACCAAAGTGCGCGTAAACGGTAAAGACTTTTTTGGAGGAGACTTAAAAACTGCCACCAAGAACTTACCTGCCGATGTGGTTGAGAACATCCAGATCATTGATGATTACGGTGACCAGGCCAACATTACAGGCCTTAAAACCGGCGAGCCCGAAAAAGTACTAAACATTACTATTAAGCCAAGCAAAAACTACGGCTACTTTGGCCAGGCCTCGCTTGGTGATGGTGCAGATGCTATCCCACAGGAGAAAGATAATCGTTATGTGGCATCGGCTACGGCATTCAGCTTTAACGGCGACAGGCAGTTGGCTTTTTTGGGCAACTTAAATAATACCAACACTAACCTGTTTAGCTTTGGCGGCGGTGGTCCGCGTGGTGGCGGTCCGGGAGGGCCTCCGGGTGGTGGCAGTTCATCTAATACTAATGGCATTACTACAGCGCGTTCTATCGGTTTAAACTACCGCGACTCTTGGGGCAAACATATTACCGCTTATGGCAGCTACAGTTTTTCTGATAATACTACCAATACCATCAGCTCAACCATTCAGAATAACACTTCGCTCACCAACCCCATTGTTAATAATGTAGCGAGTAACCAAACCGACGAAAAGATTAACCATCGTTTTAACTTCAACATCGAATACAAGCCAGATACGGTTAACTATTTAAAATTTGTGCCCAGCATTTCTTATGCGGGTGTAAAAACCAATCAATCGGCATCGAGCTTATTTATGCAGAACGACCAAACGGTTTCTGATTATAACCTGCTCTCTACCCTCAACTCATCGGCACCTAATTATGGCGCTAATTTATTGTACAATCACAGGTTTAATCGCAAGGGACGTAACTTCAGCATCAATGTAAGTGCAGGCTCGGCTAAACTTGATCAGACACAGAACCCGGTTTATAGTTACCTGGTTGGTGTAGCTAACGCGCCTGTAAACCAATTGATCAATACTAATGTGCGTACCGATACCGTAGGTACTTCGCTCTCATACATGGAACCAATAAGCAAGCATGGGTATTTAGAACTGAACTATGCCTATCACCATGCTTACACCACATCTGATAAAGAGACCGATACTTTAACCACGCTCAATACCCGTAATAACTACGCGTTGTTGAGTAATGATTATAACTTCACTTTCATCACCAACCGTTTTGGTTTGAATTATCGCTTCATCCAAAAGAAATATAATTACACTTTAGGTATCGCTGCACAGCCATCTATATTGGATGGTAACTCATTAACCACCGGGACACAAACACACATTACCACCTTTAATATTGCACCTACTGCAAGGTTTATCTACAACTTTTCGCGCAGCCAAAGCTTGAGCTTAAATTATAACGGCGCAAGCAATCAGCCAACTTATAATGAGCTACAGCCGGTGGTGGATTTCTCAAATGCATCGTACCCGGTGCAAGGTAATGCCAACCTAAAGCCCGAGTTTAACAACAACTTCTCGGTAAAGTATAACCAGTTTAATTTTGCTACAGGCAATATTTTGTTCACCAATTTATCGTTCACGCAAACTGATAATAAAATTGTAGCCAATACCATTAGCTACCCTAAAGTTTATACACCGACCCCTAAACTGGCCGGTACTATTTTAACCAACTACTTAAATGCCGATGGTTACTATGGCGGCAATGCCAACTATGTTTTTGCCAAACCCTGGGAGAAACGCAAGTACACGCTGATGTTTAACGGTAACATTGCATATAACAACAACATCTCGTACATCAGCAACGTGGCCGACGATACTTACGCCATGACCACCGAGAAAAACATTGCCAAAAACCTGGTATTAACCCAGGGTACAAAATTCCGTGTGGATATTACCGATGTAATTGATGCCGAAGCAAGCGCCAGCTACAGCGTTAACCATACCACTAACTCTATCAGCCAGGCTAATGTTAACAACAACTTCCAGACGATAAACCTGGGGATAAACGGTAAAAACTATTTCTTTAAGGATTATACCCTGAGCTACGATTACAGCAAGGTGATTTATGAAGGTTTCACAGGATCAACCAACCCCAACATTTTAAATGTGTATGCGGAGAGACGCTTTCTGAAGAACAATGCAGCTACGATCCGCCTATCAGCTTTCGATCTGTTTAACCAGAATACCGGTTACACCACAACCAGCTCCAGCAGTTATGTAACCCAGACCCAGGCCAACCGTTTAGGCCGGTACTACCTGTTAAGCTTTACATTGAAACTGCAAAAATTTGCTGGTAAACGCCCAAGCCCTGGTGATGGCCCGCCGGGCGGCGGACCGGGTGGAGGCCGTTTCCCTGGCGGAGGCATGGGCGGCCCTCCCCCGGGTGGCGAATAATAATATAACGAATGGGGATGGGTTTAAACCCTGTCCCCATTCGTCGATAGATATGGCTTGTTCGCCGACACTTGTTTAGACATACATAACCGGTCTTTTATTTTTAACAACAACTATTGATTATGGCAACTGCGTTAATAAAGCTAACCTACAAACACGTTATAGATGCTAACGCGCAAACAGATTTTGAGCGTAATATTTTTAATGCCACATACCAGGAGTTCAGGATGAAATCTCAGGCTTACAACCTGGATGGCGAACTGAAAACTTTCACCGAAATGAAAGCCAGAGACAGCCGCGCCAACTCTATGCACTACAAAATGAGCGTTGCAGGCCTGCACTTTTTAATACCGTTGAATAACAAGATTCCCTTTTTGCAGGATACCCTTGGTAATGAGTTGAACTATGAGCAACCAGTTTTTGAACTAATAGAATCGGACATTACACAGATTAATGCCCATCGCCTAAGCATCAAATTTATCACCGGGACGTTGATGCTGCACCAGGTAATCGGCAATAACATGATCCTGTCGTTAGAAGATTTACTGCAAGACGACCGGGATTTCATAGACACCTTTACCCTGCCCATGCAACCCGGCCTTGCTATTACCAGTTATCGCGAACTAAGCAAACAAAGTGCACCGCCTGTCATGAACACTTCGTTTAAAAATAACTAAAGCGAATTTTAACAACGTCCAATACCCCATCTAAATAACTATATAAAAGCCGTTCCGAAAAGCTGCCGCAAGGCGGCTTTTTTTGTGGATGGATCTCTCCTTTTTTGTCATCTCGAACGATAGTGAGAGATCTTGTAATACGTGAAGTCCTGTCGTACAAGATTTCTCCTATCGTCGAAATGACAAATTTATTAAACTCAATTTTTATTGGCCTGTCACACTGAGCCCCGTCGAAGTGTCGCGCGCAGAGGCCTGCCCACCATGCTTCGACGAAGCTCAGCATGACAACCCCTTTCTTTTAAAAGCTTGCTTCCTCCCGACAACCGACAACTGATAACCGACAACCGACAACCAAATTCCAAACAATTAAACCAAATCCGTGTAAAATATGAACGCATTGTAACTTTTACACGCTAAATGTTACAAAGTTGCTATACAGATATGGATAATATTGCTTTAATATCGGTTATATTTGCCCGGGATGACTATTAAACAACAATCGGCTAAAATATTGGTGGCTTTTGTGCTGCTAATGACCTTTATACTGGGTCAGCTTATTGTTATTGCGCATAGTCACAAGCAAACTTACGCCAGTCACCAAAGCCAGTCTAAAAAAGGCGATACGGATGATAAGTGTAAAACCTGCGCACAAAACAGCCACGCACAATTATTCTACCAGCAACAGCAGGATCTTTTTAGCCTGGCTGTGGTTAACATTAAAAGCTATCAGGCGCCGCAGGATATTTATCAAAATATTACACGGCAGCAATTCGGCAATAAAGGTCCGCCAATAGGTTAATAAACTCCGGTCAGGCCGCCCCACCTGCATATTCAAGCTTATTAATTGTATAAAAGATTTTTTCTCCGATGACTATAAAATACTCATTCAGCGCAATGCTGATGTTTCTGATCCCTGTTTACCTTTTCGCCAACGGCAATGTTACCGGTAAGGTTACCGATGCCAAAACCCACGAAAGCGTACCGGGTGCCACCATAACCATTCCGCAATTGCGTATTACTACTATTACAGATGGGCAGGGCCAATTCACCATCAAATCACTACCCAACAAGGGTAAATATTTAGTACAGGTACAATCATTGGGTTACAAACCGATGGTTAAAACTGTAGATTTTTCTGTACCCGGATCACTTGACTTTGCCTTAGAATCGAGCAATATCGAAACCCACGAGGTTATTATTACCGGTACACCAATTACTTCAAACAATAAATACAACAGCACATCAGCTGCCGTGGTATCGCGCGAAGACCTGCTGGCTCCTTCATCAAACTTAATTGATGGTTTATCGCGCTCTGTACCGGGCGTAAGCCAAATCACTACCGGTCCGGGTATTTCTAAACCCATCATTCGTGGTTTGGGCTACAACCGTGTAGTTACGCTGATGGATGGTGTTAAACAGGAAGGCCAGCAATGGGGTGATGAGCACGGTGTAGAGATTGACCAAAACCAGGCCGACCGCGTAGAAGTACTACGCGGTGCTGCATCACTGATGTATGGCTCTGACGCTATCGGCGGGGTGATTAACGTACTGGAGCCTTTGGCGCCATCATCGGGCACTGTTAAGGGCGAAGTGTTATCGAGCTACTCTACTAATAACGGTTTAAGCAACAGCTCGGTAATGTTAACCGGTAACGAGAATGGCTTTGTTTGGCGCGGCCGTGGTTCGTACCAAAACGCTTACTCATTTAATACACCTGCGGGTTACTATATCAACAGTGGCTACAACAACACCAGCTTTAGCGGTATGCTGGGGCTAAATAAAGGCTGGGGCTATTCGCACTTAAACTTCTCTTATTTTAAAGATAATATCGGTTTCTATGATTCTGATCCAGGCGATCCATTATATACTAACGATGGCAAAAGCCGCACGCTGGATTTTCCACGTCAGGACATCCGCCAGTATAAAATCGCTTTAAATAATAACTTTTTAATTGGTACCGGTTCGTTGAAACTGGATCTGGGCTATCAGAAAAATCAGCGCCGTGAGTTGGACGATCCTATCCCTTCACTATTCTTTGATCTGAACACTTACTCCTTAGATGCTAAATATTATCTGCCTGAGAGCAATGGCTGGCAGCCTATTTTTGGTGTTGCTGCAAGTGATGCGCATAGCGTAAATAAAGGCACCGAGTTTTTGATCCCTGCTTATGACCAGACTACCGCCGGTGCATTTGGCTACATCAAAAAAACTTGGGGCACCAATACCTTTAACTTTGGTTTACGGTACGATTATGTGAACAATAACGGCAAGCAGTTATTTGTTGACGGCGAGCAAAAGTTCACCGGCTTTAAAAACAACTTTAGCAATGTGAGCGGTGCGGCAGGTTATACCCACGTGTTTAATGACATATTAAGCTTTAAAGCTAACGCCGGTACGGCATTCCGCGCACCAAACCCGGCCGAGCTGGGTTCGAACGGCGTTCATGAGGGAACTTCGCGTTACGAAGTTGGTAACCCTGACTTGAAACCAGAGCGCAGCTACCAGGCTGATGCGGCTTTAGAGTTCGGTAAAAATGTAATTACGGGTAGCATTGGTATCTACGAAAACTATATCCATAACTACATCTACGCATCAACCACCAAAGGCGACGAGATCACCATTACCAACGATGCCGGTGCACTGCAAACTTTTGATGTTTACCGCTACGGCCAGGTTAATGCTAATCTGTATGGCGTGGAGGGTAACCTGAACATCCACCCTACCTCATACCTGCACCTGGATAATACTTTCAGCTATACTCATGCGCAGAATGAGTCGTTCGACAGGCCGTTGCCATTAATCCCGGCTGGTGTAATACACAATACCTTGCGCTTTGAGCCTAAAGTAAAAGGATTGAAAGATTTTTATGTATCTGCAGGCTTGGATAACTATTTTAAACAAAGCCGCATTGATGCCACTTTCGAAACGCCAACCAACTCATACACCTTAATCAATGCGAGCATAGGCACTACTTTAAAATTGGGTGCACAACCGTTGAAACTGTATGTAACCGGCTCTAACCTTACCAACAAGAAATACTACGATGCCCTGAGCCGTTTACGCCCGGGCCGCTTATCGCAGGAAGATCCTACTTACGGGGTTTACAATCCGGGGCGCAATATTACGTTCGGGGTTTATCTGCCGTTCAATATTAAATAGACAAAAATCATATCAAAATAAAAAAGGGTTGTATTTAAATGCAACCCTTTTCTGTTTAAAACTATTCTCATTTATACTTCGGTCCTTACAATCTCATCAGTTTTCAGGTGAGGTTGACCTTTGCCTGTGGTTATCAGGTTTAACAAACTGTGTTGTAAAAAATAGTTCCAGCCCTGGAAACAATCCTTATAACACTCGCTTTCGGGCACTAAACCTACGTGGGTAAAATGCAAGACTGTTTTGCCATCCTGTTGCGAAATCTCGAAAACAATCTGGCTGTCCGTCCATTCGGTTTTATCTTCCAGAAAACTCAAATAACAATCGGTAACCAGCCAAACCACTTTTTCATTCGGGATTACCTGGGTTAATTTTTGTTTAGAGTAATGCATGTCTGCAAAGCGGACTTCAAACTCATCATCCAGCTTTTCTGACGCACCTTTAAAATCCTCCGACCACCAGGCCGGTACGTTGTTAATCGCGTGGAATACCTCTTCCGGCGATTGATCTACCAATAAGGTAGTGCTAAAATTTGTTGCTGCCATTTTTTTAGTTTTATGGTTAATAGATGTGTTACACGTATTAATTCGGCAATTTGCTGTTCAGCAGGTCCCCGAGGTTCTTGAGTTTCGATGCCCAGAACTGGTCGAAGTAGTTAAGCCAGGCCTGTAGTTCTTCAAAACCATCCTTTTTTAAGGTACAGTATCGCTCTCGGCCCATATCCTGGATGGAGATAAAACCGGCCACTTCCAATATTTTTACATGCTTGGATACCGCAGGGCGGCTCATGTCGAAGTTATCGGCCAGGCTGTTGATGGTGAGGCTATCCTGCGATAGCAGCATCAGCATCTTGCGCCTGCTGGGGTCGCCTATCACCTGGAAAGTATCAAGCGTTGGTATGGCCATGTTCGGTAGCGTTGATGAGTTTGGCAATCTTTTCAAATTTCTCTAACCAGCCTTGCAGTAAGCCATTGTACATGGTGAGGTTTTCTTCTTTCTCGAAACCGCTATGCTCCAGGTATACCACGGTGCCGTTGTCCTTAGGTTCCAGTTGCCATATCACAACCGATTCCAGATTGATCTCGCCATCACCCGGTCCGCTATTCCACGAATAGGAAAGCCTTTTGTGCGGTACGATCTCCAATACCTTGCAATAAAAAATACCGTCGAAATTGAGGTTTGGGATCGGGCCTGTTCTAAACTGAAAGTCGAACCCAACAATAGGCTGGAAATCATTTTTCATAAGCCACTGGCTCATCAGTTCAGAATTGGTGAGATACTCCCACACCAGTTCGGGCGCGTGAGGGTAGAAAAATTGATGCTTAATAACTTTTTTCATAATAAGTAACTTTGAGGCTACTCAAATATATAAGTAACTTTTGGGTTACGCAATATATTTATAAAAATAATTCTCAAATAGTTGGTTGGTCTATCTTTAATGGTATTTTTAGGCTCCTAAATCATTATCATTTATATGCCCATAAGCTATATACAACCTTTAGTTGTAACATTTACCATTATAAAAGCGCCGTTGCAAAGGCTTAACGCGTACAGATTTCGTATTTATCCTACTTCAAATACTGACAAGAATGTGTGCGATATGTAATAGAAATAATAAGTTTCAACACCGATTAATGCATTCTCCGAAAAAATCTTTATTTTGAGGACGGTTTTATGGCATTAATAAATAAGGTAATTGTAATTTTAGCTAACACACGTTTTGATAGCGCTATAAGGGCAACATCATTATTTGTGGCGCGCAACCTGGCTAAAAACAACAAGGTATATTTTGTTGATTACCCCTTTACGCTTAAAGATTACTTTACCCATAAAAATTCTATCGAGTTAAAAGTGCGTAAACCCAAGTTTTCACTTTTAGCCGATGGTGTGCTCGATACCGATATTGATAACTTTAAGGTGATCATAGCGCCACCCGTAGTCCCCATTAACTTTTTGCCCGAAGGTGTAATTTTCAGAACAGCTTTAAAGGCTAATGAAGCAATTATCAGCAAAAGGATAAAAAAGGTTTTAAAGAAAGCGGGGGTACAGAAGTTTATCCTCATTAACTCTTTTAACTTCCACTACCCTAATATTGCTAAAAGCATTAAACCCATTTTATCTGTTTACCAGTGTGTTGACCCGATGATTGTGCCTTATGATATGAAGCACGGCATTATATCAGAGAACATGCTGGTTAAAGAAAGTGATGTGGTGATATGTACCAGCAAGGCCCTTTATAACGAAAAGAAAAGCCAGAACCCTAACACCTATTTTGTACCCAATGCAGCTGATATTGAGCATTGCAGCAAGGCATTAAACGCTGGCTTGCCGGTTCATCCAAAAATCAAGGATCTGCCTAAACCTATAATTGGCTACCTGGGCACGCTTGAGCGGCGTATGGATTACAATTTATTGTTAGAAGTTGTAAAAGCCAATCCCGAAAAAACCTTTGTATTGGCCGGGCCGGTTTGGGACAACCATGTACCTGCCGAATTTTTTAAAACGCCAAATGTACATATCATTGGCACTATCCCCTACAGCGAAGTACCGCAGTTGGTTAAGGGTTTCGATGTAGCTATTATCCCTTTTAAAAAGGATGAGGTAAGTTCTACCATTTTCCCGCTCAAACTTTTCGAATATCTCTGTGCAGGCAAACCGGTTGTAGTGACAGATTTTAACCCCGACCTCAAAGACTACACGGCTGATACTGTTACTTACGCAGGTACCCCTGACCTGTTTACTATAGCCTTAAACGAGGCCATAGCCAACAATAACGAAGCAGAAATAGCTAAGCGTACAGCCATAGCCAAATTAAATACCTGGGAAAAACGCAGCGACGATATTGCGGAGATAATTAGTAAGCACCTGGACTAATTCGGCAATTTGACAATTTGTTAATTCGGCAATGAATTGTCTGAATCTGAATTTACAGAATTAAAGAATTAACAGAATTTCTTAATCCTGAATAAAAAGATGCCTAAATAAACAAATTACTGCATCTTGGAAATTCTTAAATTCTGTAAATTCTGATTATCATTGACAAATTGCCGAATCAACAAATTAGCAAATTATTCTAACCCGTACCATTCAAACTTCTTGGTCATTACACCTTTGGGGTGTTCGCGGCCAATGCGGAAACCCATCCAGTTTTTAGGGGCAATAACGCGGTTTGGTTTTTCGCACAGATAAGTGGCCCACCAGGCAAAGGTACTGTTTGAGATAATGGCGATATCGGCATTCATCAACACCTGGAAATCGGTGATCTCATCATTATCTGAGAAGATATAGTTAGGCTTTGCAGGGAAGTTTTCCTTTACGAAAGGCATATCATCACTACAGAAAATGATCTTGTACTCGTCTTGATTTTCAATAGCAGCCAGGCGTTGTTTAAAATATTCTATCGGAAGTGAAATATCGCGCTTACCGTAGTTGAGATAATCGGTACGGCGGATGTGCATCACAATGGTTTTTTCCTTGCGGAAGATCTCACCATATTGTTTCTCGAAATGATCGACGTATTTCTGTTTTATCTTAATCTTAATGGGATCCGGCGTATTGTTGAGATAGAAATCTGTTTGATGAAAACCGTGGTACAACGTACGGTCGGCCACTTTCAGCGGTTTCGGTACCTCGATGTTCTGAATATAGATCTCCTTAAACTTACCGAACTTATATAACACCTTACCCAACGCAGCATAAGCTTTGGTGCCCATGTAATTGTACGGCCCCAGATCAAAATACTTGTAGATAGAGGAATGCCGCGGATTAGGTATAAAGATCCATTTACCTTTATTGGCCGCTTTTACATATTGGTAAAAGTGAAACTGAAATAACTGGTTCCCCAGCCGACCGCAGTAAGTTACCCCCGTCATGCTTTAAGAAAAATTGGTTTAAGGTATTTTCTATACATCTCGGGATAAAAGCCAAAGGCATATACCCATGTATTTTTCAGGTTAATATTCAGTTCGCGTTTCAGCAAAATTTGTGCTATTATAAAACCCAGCACGTTTGATGCCAGTGTAGCCCAGGCCGCACCCATTACACCGTATCTTTTAATGAGCAGATAGTTTAAAATAGCATTGCTGGCACCGGTAATCAGCACAATATAAAAGGTAAGCTTAGGTTTGCCCATACTATCCAGTACGGTACCAAACTGGCGGCCGTATGGGATCAGCAGGCAATATAAAACCGTAACCCGCAATACCGGCACAGCATCGGCATAAGTTTGCCCGGCAATAATTTCGATAATGTAACCGGCAAAAAAGAAAAGGATAACTAAGCCCGGCAATAAAATAGCCAGCACCGCCCCTACCGATTTTTCGTACAAATATTTTACCGCTTCCTTACCATCGCTGGCCATCCGGCTAGCACTTTGAGGGAACACAATAGTGGCTACAGAACTGGTAGGTATCTCTACCAAATTAGTGATCCTTACAGCCACATTATACGCCCCGGCCGAGGCTGCGGAGATAATGCCACCCAGCATCATCTGGTCGATCGTGTTAGAAAGCATGGCACTGATGGTGGTACCAAAGGCATACTTACCGTAGTGGAACAATTTAAGCATCCACTCCTTTTGCCAGGCCCATGCAATGCTAAAACGGTCGCGCACGAAGATGTATGATATAATAGCGCTGATAAACGTACTGAAAACCTGCACATAAACGAGGTTGATGAGCGTTAGCTTAGCAAAACCAAGCCAGGCCAGCAGGATGTATACAAACAAGCCACCCTGCCTGATGAGGGTGCTCACAAAGATGCCCTGAAACTTAAAGCCGGATTGCTCTACAGACTGAAACTGCGTTAAAAAGCCCGAAAATACAAACACCAATATATACACCATCAGCATATTTACCAATTCGGGTAGTTTCCACAAATGCGATAAATACACAGCCAGGCTGTAATTAATAATGATAAACAGAATGGTTAACGCCCCGCTGATGGTAAACGATGCAGAGATGATCTTGGGTCGTTCTTCGTCGCTTGCACCGGATAAATATTTAATCAACGCACTTTGCACCAGTCCGTTGCGTATAAACTCTAAAATGGTGGTGGTGGAGAGAAACAGCGTCCATGCCCCATACTCATATTTGGTAAGCAGGCGCAGCAGCATATAAAAACTACCAAAGCCCAGCAGCACACCCGACATACTTTGCAGTACCGTTAACACGGCCGATTTAAGCCAGTACAGATCTTTCTTTTTCGCCTCCATTTAAACCGGCTTAACCATATAGTGTTGCTGTATATACTGCTTTACCTCATCGTCGGTTTTGGCATGTAATATTTTAGCCCCCGATAGTTTAGGGAACAGGGTATTGAAGCAATTGAAATGATGCTCGGGCCCTTTCTTAGAGATCACGAGGTTAACACCTTCAAAATAACTGGCCAGCGCAGCCGTACCGCCATGCACTGATATAAAGTGGTTGGCATTGGCATAAACCATTAATTGCAGGTGATTAAAATTGTTGGCCTTACCCTTGTTCTCTTTCCAGAGGTTTTCCATCAGTATTACTTCCGGGTGGGTTTCGGCAAGCCAGTCAAATTCGTTCAGGTCGTATATATCGCTGTTGTCCATCGTGATATTCTCCGGACGGGGGCGATTGTAGATGATGGTATAATCCTTTTTCAGGTTACTGATAATATAATCTAACGCCTCAATACTGTAGAAACTCACCGGCGGGCCATCCCACTCCATGTTATAGCGATTGGCTATAATGAGGATCGGCTTATCGTACACATACACATCATTTTTATAATGCGCTTTCATGGGCACAGGCAGCCATTTTTTCATGTCGTAATCCTGGCTGTATAAAATGCGTGGGGTTTCGAAGTTGTAGTTACCCTCATTAGTACGTACCTGGAAATCTTCGTGATGCTCTGGCGAAAAGAAATAAAGCTCTTTGGTAAACTTTGCTGAGTGCGTACTTCTTAACGTACCATTTTTATAATGCCAATAAGCAAAGGGCAGCACAAACTCCAGCTCTGGTGCAAACTCACCATCGAAAGAGATGTCCTTGTACCGTTTCTTAAAAACGTAATCTTTAAATACGTATTTAAGCTGCGCCATTTCGCAGTTATAGGTATCCCTGTAAAAGTACCTTAACTCGGGCGGTGCACCTGGGTAGCGCAGCCTTACGTACAGGCTGAAGAGCTTATTTGTTAGGGTGAAAGGCATATCCTGTAAAGTTAATTTTTTATGCCGAAGTACAAAATTCTATCAGGCCCAATTAATGCATAAAAGGCCTTTTTATCGCACAGGGAAACTTTTTCTTTAACTGCGGGTTAAATCCTGCATAAATTCTACCACTATGAAAATATCTAAATACCTGCACTCCTGCCTTGTTTTTGAGCAGGATGGCTTTAAGCTTTTGTTCGATCCCGGCACCTTTTCCTTTGCCGAGGGAATTGTTACTCCCGATATGTTTAAAGAAGTGGATGCGGTAATTATCACCCACATCCACCCCGATCATTTCGACCCCGAAAACCTGAAAAAGGTCATCGAACTCAGCGGAGCCAAACTGTATACCAACAAACAGGTAGCAGCCGAAACAGAGAAGCTTGGGCTACATGCCGAAGTGATTAGCGAAGGTGACTTAAGCGTCGGCCCGTTTAACCTAAAAGCTATTTCTGTTATTCACGAACCTTTGCTGGATAACCCAACCCCCGAAATGACTGCCTTTGTAATCAACGAGAAAGTTTTGCACCCGGTTGATTCGTTCGAAGAAAAGTTGCTTGAACACAAAGGCATCGAACTGGTGATATTACCTACCATGGCACCCTTTTGCACCGAGCTTAAAATAGCCGATTTTGCCGACCGTCTGCAACCTAAACGCATATTGCCTGTACACGATGGCTTTGCCAAAGAGTTTTTCCTGAATCAGCGTTATGAGAATTACGCCAGGCATTCCGATGCAAAGGGCATCAAATTCATCAACATAAAACCTATAGGTGAAACTGTTGATGTTTAATTGCAAAAAACAGCATTAAACTGTAATTATGCATTACTATGAGCAACACTAAATTAGGCTGGGCCGGCTTAGGCAACATGGGCACACCCATGGTTAAAAATTTACTGAAAGCCGGGTACCCGGTAACCGTATATAACCGCACCAAAGAGAAAGCGCAGGAAGTTATTGAAGCCGGTGCAACATCGGCAGATTCGCCAACAGAGCTTTCATCTGTAAGCGACATTGTACTGGTGATGGTATCGGATGATAATGCCGTTAAAGAGATTTTCAATAGCGAAAATGGCTTACTGCACGGCGATGTTGCCGGCAAACTCTTCATCAACATTAGTACCATAGCCCCTGCAACTTCTCAGTTTATCTACGAAAGCTGCAAAACCAAAGGCGCTGAATTTGTTGATGCCCCGGTATCGGGCAGTGTAAAACCCGCGCAGGATGGCACCCTTATTTTCCTGGCAGGCGGCGAACCCAACGATATTGAACGCGCCCAACCCCTGTTTGATGTGATGGGCAAGCTCACCGTAAACAACGGCGCAGCAGGTTCAGGCAGCGCAGCTAAACTGGCTATCAATTACTTTTTAGCCGTAACCCTGCAAGGCCTTGCCGAAACCGTTTTGTTTGCCAAGGCCAATGGCATCAGTACAGAAAACATGCTTACCATTGTTAACGAAGGCGCAGTTGGCAGCGGTATTACCAAATTAAAAACCGCTCCGATATTAAAGAACGAATTCCCGGCGGCATTTGCGCTTAAACATATCACTAAAGATTTGCGCCTGGCTACAGAGCAAGGCATTGATTCGCCATTAGCAGGTCCTGTTTACCAAACTTATAAAGCGGCTATGGATAGTGGTTTGGGTGAAGAAGATTTAATGGCGATTATTAAGTATCTGGAGAAGTAGATTGATTTCGGGGTTCGGAATTTCGATTTCGGATTTATTCACACATTACTGTCATTGCGAGGAACAAAGCAATCTCGTAGCTATACAGATCGGATATGCTAACGACGAGATTATTAATGATGTATTTGTTTTTCATCGATATTAATGAGCTCCCTATGGTCGGTTGTCCACGCTATCGCTCGCAATGACAAGATGTATAAAATTGTAAAACTGCTGTGATGAACCCCGAATACCCAACAATTGTGGCATCTTAATTTTCGGATAGTACAACATTAGCCTCACCACACCCTTTAATAGAAAATTGAGCAGCCACGAGTTTTCTTTTTGGTACTTTTTCTTTTGCGGAAAAAGAAAAAGTACATCCACTGACGATAAATATCGCACACTGCCTTTCCTAATGGAAAATGGATTTGCGTTATTGAAGATAGTGCGAATCGGTTTGAGATTGCTTCGTACCTCGCAATGACGTGAATTATCCACAACCTTTCTGCGCCCCTGTTGTTACCCTACTATTATGGCCGAATCTAAATCATCAGTATACGGGGCGCTGGCAGCAAACACGGGGATAGCAGTTTTAAAATTTGTGGCGGCGACCGTTAGCGGTAGTTCGGCTATGCTTTCGGAGGCGATCCATAGTACGGTTGATGCCGGGAACGGGCTGTTGATATTACTTGGCATTAGCCGCAGTAAACGTCCTGCGGATGATGAGCACCCCTTTGGGCATGGTAAAGAGGTTTACTTCTGGTCGCTTATTGTATCTATACTGATATTTGGGCTGGGTGGCGGCATGTCTATTTACGAAGGCATTGCCCACCTGCAGCACCCCGAGCCATTGGGCAACCCATTATGGAACTACGTAGTATTGGGTGGCGCATTTTTGTTCGAAGGTGCATCGTTTGTATTGGCGGTACGCAATTTCAACAAAGAAAAAGGAAATGGCAGTTTCTGGAAGGAGTTACGTAAAAGTAAAGACCCGGCATCATTTGCGGTGATTTATGAAGATGCGGCTGCTTTACTCGGCTTGATCATTGCGTTTTTGGGCGTGTTTTTGGGCCATTACCTTAATAACCCGTTGTTTGATGGCGCGGCCTCGCTCATCATTGGTTTGGTATTGGCCTTTGTAGCCATCATTATGGTGATAGAAAGCCGCGACCTGCTGATTGGCGAAAGTGCGCGATCTGAAATGGTTGACGGTATTTGCAACCTGGTGCTGGCCGACCCTGACGTACAGCACGTGCGCAGGCCATTAACCATGCAAATGGCGCCCAATGAAATCCTGCTTGCGTTGGATGTACAGTTCAGGGAAATATCGGGCAGCGAGGTAAGCCATGTTATCCGCCGGTTGGAGCGTAATATCCGTACCCAGTTTCCGGATATTAAACGCATTTATATCGAAGCGGGAAATATCGCCTCGGTTTAGTTAAGCAAGGTTATTAGCATCCGCAAAAGTTTTGAGCACAATAATGGCAGGGTGCTTTTCATCCTCAATCAGCAACCCATCGTTACGGATATCTATAAACCCTGTAAATTCTTCCGCAATTTTACGGTCAACTGCCTTAAAACCCATAGACCATTCGGGGAAATTTCGCTTCTCCAGTTTACCGCTAATGATCTGGATGATACTCTTATGGCGCGGGTCTGCTTTGATAATATCGTAGGTCGAATCAACCGTTTCGTCTTCACCTTCCAGCACTTGCACAAATGCACCTTCGCCGTAAAGCAGCATACCAGTCAGGTTTTTCTTCGTATTATTTTCGCGGCTCACTTTTAAAAGTTCCAGCAATTCGTCATTGCTCATTAATTGAGTCGCCGAACTCATATAGATTAAATATTTCATAGGGTCAGAATTGTATTATTAGTTTTTTACTACGAAAACAATTCACAGTCGGATTTGAAACCTTTTAATCTTAACAAAATAATTACATAATTGATTTTTCCATTACCAAAAGCTCAATTGGTGCTTTCGGGATACCAAACCTTGGGTCCACATGGAATGGCCTAAGTTCGCCGGTTTGTTGGTAGCCGTGCCTTTCATACCAGGCAATCAGTTCGTGGCGAGTGGTTATTACGGTAATGGTTATAGCTTCGAGGTTTTTATCGCGGGCATACTCATCAGCTTCGGCCAAAAGAAGTTTACCTATACCCTTACCCTGCTCTACCGGCGAAACGGTGAGCATACCGAGGTATAGCTTATCGCCTTTTGTTTCGAGGTATACACAGCCGGTAATCAGTTCCTCATCGTTAACGTGTTTCAGGATGGTTACATTTTCATCCTGCAGGTAACTCAGCATAAACTCATCGTCAATTCGGTTTCCATCCAGCAGGCTCGATTCGGTGGTCCAGCCTTGTTTAGAGCTTTCGCCGCGGTAAGCGCTGTTTACCAGCGCGGTTAGTTCTTCGGTATCGGTAACTGTAGCAATAGAAATAGACATGCGACAAAAATAAACAACTGGTTAAATTTTAACCGGCTGTTTAAAATAAAAATCCAACCTATTTAAAGTCTGGTCTACTTAAATTCTACCCCTTATTAACGCTTTTGCAAACTGCACAAGCAGTAGTGTTCCCCTAAATTAGGGGAATGCAATGACAGTGCTACCACGCCTAACATTAATAAGGGGTAGAAAAAGCTTGAAATACTTTGTCGCAGCAGGGTCTCTCGGAGAGGCCCCTGCGTTATACTTCCTGTTTAAGTAAAGTAGATTCAGATAATCGCAAACCTGTCCTTACGCGCAGGGTCCTCTCCGAGAGACCCTGCTGAAACGAGAATGACAGTACTACCACCTCTAACATTAATAAGGGGTAGAAAAAGCTTGAAATACCAATTATTTGCTTCAATCTGCTATTGCAACCGCTTCGAAATCTCGTCGCGGATCACAGCACATTTCTCGTATTCCTCCGTAATAATATACTGGTTAATAAGCGCCTGCAGTTCTGACATGGTTTTAGAAACGTATTCATAACCGGCAGTTGATAGTGCAGTTATAGGGTTAAACCCATCAGGACTAATAAATCTTATATGACACAAGTACGCTCCCCCGCATCCTACCGCTGCATACTTGCGCCAGGGTGAGCGTTATCCTGTTGAAGCGGTGATCTTTAGTATCAATGATAAGTCAAATCGAAACGCCCGTCAGTAACAGATACTTTTTCACCTTTGCTATCTACAGCATCAAAACTAAAAGTACCTGATAATATTTTGGCTAACTTATCTACCTTCGTAAAAGTAATTGTTCCGGTTAGCGGGGCAACTACGGTATAATCAGCTGTACTATAAACATATCTTGCAGAAATACCTCTTTTACTACCACCCGCCACTAATGGAAACTGATCGCCTGTCTTTAAATTAAGGCTATCACAATTAAAAATAATGCTTCCACCGATACTTTCTATATTTGATGCCCTTATATTTAATTGGTAATAGGTAAATACCGGGGCATAAACAGCTGAGAGCTTTTCGAACGTTGAAAATGATGGCCCGCCCGGAACAAATATTTGCCCGTTAACAAAGGCACCAAAAATATTACTGCCATTTTGAGTTGCGGTAGGTAGCCCATTGGGATCATCTTTTTTACACTTTGCGCTAAGCATCACTATACTTAGCAGCATTAAGATTAGAAATCTTTTAATCATGGTTTAGGCTTAGGTTAAAAAAATAAACTCAGGTTACAACTTTCTATAGTCTTCCCGCACCGGGCTAAAAACATCAATCAACTTACAATCGGTAATTGCCCTCCCACTATGCCATATATTGGATGGAATAACTGCATACATTCCTTTATCCAGCACCTGCACATTGCCATCGATTGTGAGTTCAAACTGCCCTTCCAGCACAAAAGATAATTGCTCGTGCACGTGCTGATGATTGCCCACTACACTATCGGTAGTTACATCAATAAAATTAATGGTATTGTTTGCCATGTGGATTAGTTTTGAGAAATAACCGGGTGCAATTTCCTTTACGGGAATATCGGCGAAGAGTTTAAAGAAGGTTGAGTCCATGCAGGCAAATTAGTTATTTGAATGCAAACATCAATCATTACACAAAACTCAATAAGCAGGCAATGGTCAAAATATTATATTAAATAATTTACACACAAGTATAATAAGCTATTTGATGTAGGAAAACTAAAGATTGGTGTAAAACATACACAGATGAAGTATTTTTCTTTATTTTAATAATATCAATATGAAAAAGATCAAATCACCTCTGCCTCAGCAGGGTTTCTCCGAGAGGTTCCGCTGAGACACTCTGATACTTATAAAAACAAACGTCAAGGCCATTTATGCTCGGGAATATGAAAAAACACCTTATCTTTTTAGTATTACTTACAAGTTTAGTAACTAATACATCGGCTCAATCCACAAATGATTTTACATCATTTATGTTTCGAAACTTTAAAGCGCCGGAAGAATTGAGGGACCAGTGCGATTGGATTTATGCTATTGTAAAAGTGAACCTCGACAAGCAGAACAAAATAACTTCATACGAGTGCGTGCACGATTATAACAATAGCTATGTACCGGGCTTTACATTTAATAAGTCGCTTAATTTTTTAGTGGGTTATCAGGTTCCGGGGTTGGCTAAAAATTATAAAACACTTCTATTTTATTTTTCTATCGCACACTCAGAAACATGCACAGTTAAACCATCTGATAGCGTGCCATCGCCTGATGATGTTGTTTCAATTCTGTCAACTTACATTACAGCAGCTAAACAAAAAGACCCCGAGATTGGGATTTATGATAAACCAATAACCATATTCCCTTTTCATCAGCACAAGTAATAATCTTTTTACAAAAAAAGGATCCCGCTAAAAACAGCGCTGGCTAACTCCTATCAAACTTTCAGGGCTTATTAAGGGTGTTTGGGCTTTAACCCTTAGTAAATATTTTAAACCTTATCATTAACATAAGGTTTAACAATATACAAATTGAAGTATTTACAACCATGAAAAACATTAAAAAACTATTAGCCGCAACCTCAATAGCATTTACCCTGCTGGTTGCCGCTGCCAGCACAACGCAGGCACAAAGCCTGGTAATTAGAACAGGCCATCCTGTACATCACAGGTATTACCATCGCCCGTATCATCATGCTCATTACTATCATCACCCTTATCATCGTCCATACCACAGATATTAATCTGTAGGCGGATTTAATAAAATAGAAAAGCCCTTCAAGTATTTTGAAGGGTTTTTCTATTTTATTCGGTATTTGTTCTACCGGCTGGTCAGTAATCTTTCTGTTGATGTTACGCGGCTAAACTTCATGCTCTTGCCTATAAACTTAAAGTGCCAGTAACCTGTTACTTTAAGCATGCCGTCTTTATCAATGCTGGCGCATGAGTTCCACTCGTGGCCGTTTTTGGCGTCATAAATAACACCATTTTCCCACGAGTTTGATGATTGGTTATACTCCAGGTTTTTAAGCACCTGCATGCCTAAAACTTTCCGGGTGCGTAAACTTTTATCGGGGTTTTTATAGTCGAGGCGTACATCCATTGGGCGGGTTTTATCATCACTGTCGTCAAACCATACAATCGAGGCTTTAAAACTGTCCCCATCCTTGTACACCTGTACTACAATATTTTTCTCGTTCGCCATCCACATACCAATAATCTGGTCGCAGTTTGTTGTGGTGGCGATGCCATTACCTGCGCACAGCATCAGCAACAGCATTATACTAAAGCCCCTGAATGTAAACACCTTCTCCATAATAAGCCCCCTTTACATTATTAGAGCAATTTGAGTGCCACACAGATGACACTAAAATGACTTTTAATAAAGCTATGACTTATTTTGGATTAACAATGAGGATGTTATAAAATATTTTTCAGTTCAACGAATTCGTTGATGGTAGCCACCTGATCTTCTTTCACCACACCGAAGCCATAAGCCGCAAAAATGAAAGGAACACCGGCTTTTACACTGGCTTCATAATCGCCCATGGTATCGCCTACGTAAACGGGGGCTTTCAGGTCGTAGTCATTCACCACATCTACAATGTTTTGCCATTTAGGCTGGGTTTTGGTGCCGTAACATTGGTGGCCGATGAACAAACCATCGAGGCCATCCATCTTTAAAAAAGTTTCGATATAACCGCTCTGGCAATTGCTCACAATAAATAGTTTGTAGCGCGTAGCCAGGTCTTTCAAGGTTTCCAGCAAATAAGGGTACCAAATGCCTCCTGTACGGTTCAGGGTTTCCAGTTCGCTTATGGCAGCGAGGCCTTTAAACTCATTACGTTGTTCGGTAGTCAGATATGGGAACAATTTTTCGAAAATGGCATCGTAAGTTAACCCTACAATAGAAGCTACGTGTGCAACAGTTACATCATCTTTAATATAATTTACCTGTTGTTTAACGGCCTGCCATGCTTCGGCCACATTAGCGGTCGAATCCCAAAGTGTGCCGTCGAGGTCAAATATGATGCTATCGTATTTATTTTTAAGTGTATCCATGAAGCGGCAAAAATAACATTTAATATTTCGATGCTTGATCAATGTTGTGCCATTTATTTATCTTGTGGTTTGTAACTTAAAACATTTAGGAGCTTGTGGCAATTTGATTTTAATTCCCCTCTGCCCCAATGAACATTGCGGAATAGAATGCGAATGATAATACCCCTTATTAATGTTAGAAGTGATAGCACTGTCATTGCCTTCCCCTAAATTAGGGGAATACTAAGCCGGTGCAATTTGCAGCAACGTTAATAAGGGGTAGAAATTAATAAATTAGGTGGGTTCCCCTCTCGAGAGGGGAACCCAACGCTCAGGCCCATATAAATAACACGGTAATAAAAATTTAAATACATCAATGCACAACAGCGGCTTTTTAACATTCTTTTTCATTATCGCAGGCATCAGCTTGCTGTTCGACTGGTACGTATTTTCGGGACTAAAAACCCTGAGCATCGGCTGGCCCCGCCCTGCACAGATTGCGGCAACTTATGGCTACCTGCTTATTTCTGTAGGTGTAATGTTTGTGTTTTTGCTAGGTATAAGTAGCCTGCGTACCGCCAAGGGAATGACACCCTTTCACGAGTGGATGCTGAGCTTGTTCCTCACTTTCTTTGTCACCAAACTGGTATTTATTATAGTGCTGTCTTTGGGCGATCTCGGCCGGTTTATAAGTGGCATTGTTACCAACAGTAGTAAACCGGTGGGGCAGCATACCCATCCTTACTTTCCCGATCGTCGTAAATTCATCAGCGAACTGGCCTTATTACTGGCAGCCTTTCCGTTCACCGGCTTTTTGTATGGCATGTTTAAGGGTAAGTATGATTATAAGGTACATCGCGAAACCATTTATTATGATGATTTACCTGATGCGTTCGATGGTTTTACCATTACGCAGTTATCGGACATCCATTCGGGAAGCTTTGATAATAAAGCAGCCGTGCAACGGGGCATTGATCTGGCTAAAGCCCAAAAATCTGATCTGTTTGTTTTTACCGGCGATTTGGTGAACAATGCCGCCTGGGAGATAGAACCTTATATGAACATGTTCAATCAGCTGAAAGCACCTTTTGGGCAGTACTCCATTTTGGGCAACCATGATTATGGCGACTATATACAATGGAACAGCGAAGCCGAAAAAGCCCAGAACCTCGAAACCCTGAAACAGCACCATAAAGCTTTAGGCTACCGTTTATTGCTGGATGAAAATGTGGTGCTAGAAAAAGGTGGACAAAAGCTTTCCCTCATCGGCGTGCAAAACTGGGGCAAAGGTTTTATCCAGATTGGCGACCTCGACAAGGCTCTACAGGGCGTAGATCCTAATGCCTTTAAGATTCTACTCTCGCATGATCCTACTCATTGGGAAGAGAAAGTACGCTACAACTCCAACAAAATACATTTAACCCTGGCCGGTCATACGCACGGCGCACAATTTGGCGTTGAGGTGGCAGGCATAAGATGGAGCCCCGTACAATACCGCTATGTAGACTGGGCCGGCCTGGCGCAAAACAACGGCCGCTACTTATATGTAAACCGGGGTTTCGGCTTCCTGGCGTTTTCGGGCAGGGTTGGTATTTGGCCAGAAGTTACGGTGATTACCTTGAAGAAGAAGGTGGTGTAAGTATCGGGCTATCAGCCTGCTTTTTGCTGCTCGCCGAACCCATGCCCGCGCAGTTCTTTCAGCTCCAGTTCGTAGGCACGCATACGGGCATGCAGAATATCGACCTCGGTACGCAGCATCTGGATTTCGGTAATCAGTTTGGCCGATTCTGGTTTGCTGATCTTTTTATCGCCTGTGCCCAGTATCAACCACTCGGGCGAATATTTAAGTTGGAAGCATAGCTTACGGATAAGGTAGTAGCTCATCTCCTGCTTCTGGTTTACAATTTTGCTGATAAAACCCTGATCAACCCCAATAGCGTTGGCTAAGGCCAGTTGCCCGCCGTGATCTTTTACAATCACTTTCATTCGCTTAACTATTGCATCGTCTGTCATATCCAGTAATGGGTTATTTTATCAGCGCTTTTTGAGCAGCCGTATTTGCAGGCAATATTATGATATTTTGGCTTATCAAGGTAATATTTAACAAGTATTAGATTTTGAAAAGAAAATACCTATCGCCAGGGCTTTATTTTTTAACAATATGATAATTTTTATCATAATAATATAATTACTATATTTGCGGGTCGCTAAATCAGTTAATTAGGCCCCATTTTGAAAATTTTAGTAATAGAGGACAATAAGGATATTTTAGAAGTGCTCAATATTATTTTGACCGATGACGGGTACGAAGTAATATCATGTGACGATGGAACATCAATTGATAATTTGAAAAATATTAACCCGGGCTTAATCCTGATGGATGAATTATTGCCCAGCGTAAAAGGCAGTGAACTTTGCCTGCGCGTAAAAAACGACGACGAACTTAAACACATCCCGGTAATCCTGATCTCGGCCGCCCAATCAATCGAGAGCATTGCAGGCAAATGTGGTGCCGATGCTTACGTTGCCAAACCCTTCGATATCGAACTGCTCAGCAACCTGGTGAAAAGCCTTATCGGTTAATAAATTACATCCTGATTTAATTTTTGGAGGATAATATCCAGCTTATGGTCATAAGCCTTAAGGGTAATTTTTTTGCCGCGGTAATTGGTGGTAAGCTCCTCCAGTTCTGCACCCAGGGCAATACGCGAATTATTGATTTTGGCAAGTTGCAGATCATCGCCCAAATCGCCGGTTACTGTTTGGCGCAGGGCATGCTGTATGGTACGCAGCTTATTATCTACCGTTCTTTGCAGAAACAAAGGAGGTGTATCCTTATTCTCCGCAATAACTTTATGGACTGCTTTGTTTCTGACAGAATTAATGATCAGCGCCAGTGCGCCAAGAAAAACGGCACAAATAAGTACAATGTTATAGTCCATTAATTAAACAATGTGGAAGTAAAAATTCAAACTCAAAACCAGGCAATTGGTACGTGTAATATTACTAATATTAGTAATATTTTCCATGCAAGTGAATTGTCAAATAATTACTCCCAAAAGTTTTAGTGATTGTGCTTTTTATGGATGTCCTTTACTAGGCACAACTTCTTAATCTCCGACTTTTTAATGACAAATGGAGCATACTTCAGGCGGCTGCCAATCATCTCGGTGGTATTGTCAGAGTGGGCAATCACCTCGTCGTCGCTGTCGCCAATCAGCAGGCGTTTGTACATGCGGTAGTCGCCCCATTCTATATAGTATACCTCACCGGGTAAAATCTTTTTATCGTGGATAATTTTGAGCGCAACCCAGCAGCCATTCTCGAGGTAAGGGTACATGGAGTGCCCCCAAACCGGCAAGGCAAAATCGCACTCCTCAATACCGGGGAAGTTCATGTAACCAACCGGGGCAGCATCATTCAAATCGTTATAAACCTCCACACCCGAGGCCGTTGCGGTAACCTCATACATCGGGATACCTTCAAAAACTTTGGCTTCAGCTTTCTTTTCCACTACGGCCGGCTTCTCCCCGCCTAAATATTCTTTAAAATATTCTTTAAAAGTTCTGAATTTTTCTGGATCTATATTTTGGCGGCTCTTTATTATTTCTGTAATTGAGCTTGGCGAGTTAAAGCCTAATATTTCGGCCAATTCGGCATTGCCATTAAATGCCTTTCCACGCACTTGATTATACATTATTATAAATTCAAGCGTCTCCGGGCGAACGTTCTTAATCTTGCTTGCTTTAGCCTCTTCCATAATGTTAATAAATATATTTACCTAATATTCTTTATTTACAGAAATATCTTTGTATTGTTTTGTAATATCATTTAAAGATGCATAAAATTATTGACGCTTATATAATTAAAATACAGAATAGCCATTATGCATATTGTACACTCAGTTTTTAGCGAAGCCGGTAACCAAAATCAAAGCAAAATTCAATCAAGCCCACAAAACCCTGATGAAGATTTTTACTTGCGCTTACTGGCCCATCAGCAAGTATGTAATAAATACCATGAGGAAATTATGGCTATCCGTAAATATCTGCCGGATTGGAAGCCCCTGTTTAATGAGTGAAGGAGTGGATGATAGAATGAGTAAATAAAAGGCCTCATTACCATTATTCCTACTCACTCATTCTATCATTCAAAATTGATTCTATTCACTCATTCTATCATTACTAAACTCAAAACTAAATTATATGAACCCCATTATCAGAATCCCGCAAAAGATGTGCAACGAGCTTTGTTGGCTCGATACCCAAATCGCGTTAACGATATTAGATAAAAATTCTGGAAGACCACGTTAATCCGCTACAACAGCAGATTGATGATCTGAAATATATTCAATCACAAAAAAAACAACACTGAGATCAAATGAGTTTAACATCATTTTTGTCCCGGATATGGGCCGATATAAAAAGTATTTTTGATAAACTACCTGCCGAATTATAGTTAGCTGCACAGGTTGCAGTTGCCATTACACAAAGTATTAAAACACTTACAGATTCGCCCATTGCAGGCATTATAACCACATTGATACCAGGTAATATTGATGATAAAATAAAGACATGGTTAAATCAAAAGCTTCCGGATATATTAACGAGTTTAAGATTAGTAAAGGTAATTTCTGAATCAAAAAACCCGGATGAAATTACAGCCTCTGCTATCAAGATTATTCAGAGCATGGATACAAATATCCAGAACGCATTTTTACATAACCTTGGGGTATTAATAGCTCAGGAGGTTGCCAAAGCCCAAAACAATATCTTAAACTGGAGCGACGGGGTATATATTATCGAGTGATATTATCAGCTTAAAATAAAAATTCAGGAGTAATGAATTTTTATTTTATACCAGTTGAATTTATAATCGTGCCCAGAACGAGATTCGAACTCGTACATCCTTGCGAATGCCACCCCCTCAAGATGGTGCGTCTACCAATTTCGCCACCTGGGCAGGGATTAACAAAAAAGGTTAATAAATTTATTAACCTTTTTGTTTTTTGTTTGTGCCCACGGAGAGACTCGAACTCTCAAGAGACAATTCTCAACGGCTTCTGAGACCGCAACGTTTACCAATTTCGCCACATGGGCCGATGTTAATATTTTAACTTCAGCGAGGTGCAAATATAGAAGTTTGGATTAATTGCCCAAACACCAAATTGAATTTAACAAAAAATAAAAAATTAACCTAAAAGAAAGTTCAATTTGTAACATTTTAGTTACAAAGTAAAAACAGCTGATTAAAATTAGAAACGGAGGTTTTTTCAGACAATACAAACTCAGCAAAGTGTAGATACTTTGTTTTTTTTAGTATTAACTTTGTAACAAATAAGTTATAGCTCATTTACTGAACTATACTATGCATAAGTGCTAAATATTTGTTTATGATCTTTATCGATCAGCTTTTTGGTTATAAATCACTAATCGTTTTTGATTTATACGATCCCCCAATCAGAAAGTTATAAAAAGATAAAATCAATTCTAAGAAAGGCAGAATGATATAGCGCTTATTCTATCAATTACATCTACGTAAACATATTTCCTGGGTTGGATTATAAGAACTTAAACTATTGTCTTATGGTCAAAACTTTTACGCGCCCTAATTTCTGTATTGTCTTCTTTATTGCAGTTGCAATGATGTCCGTTTATAGCGCACATGCTAATATTTTTTCGACACGCAATACGTTTGGCCTATCCATTGAAAATCCCTACCTGGCTACACCTACTATTAGCTTTAGCAATACATTAGCAGGCAAACCTTATGGTAGTGCCGATTTTGTGCCCGCCACATCCAATTCATCAGCACCTATAACTTTCAACAGCAGCGACGCGTCGGTAGCTACTATTGTTAATGGCAGAGTGCATATTATAGGTCTCGGTTCTTCTACTATTACTGTAACACAGGGTGCAAACAGCCAGTTTAGTGCTATTACAACAACCGCAACACTAACCGTAGTTCAGGCAAGCCCTGCTATTACCTTTATTAGCAATTTAAGTCCTCAAGCCTACACCACAACAGATTTTTTACCTGCCACGGCTACCCTTGGAGCATCAATTATTTACACCACAGACAATGCTAATGTGGCTACTATTATTAACAATAAAGTACACCTTATTAGTACCGGAACAGTTAATATTACCGCCTCAATTGCGCCAAGCCCGCAATATGCAGCTACAAGCGTTAGCACAGCGCTTGTTGTTCAAAAATCTACGCCGGCAATTGCTTTTATCACGGGGTTAAATGCTAAAGCATTTACTACTACAGACTTCGCACCAGCTACAATCACACCTGCTGTGCCCGTTATTTTTACCAGTGATAACCCTGCGGTTGCTACAATTATTAACAATAATGTACACTTGGTTAGTGCAGGTACGGCTAATATTACAGCTACAATAACAGGTACCGACCTATACAATGGCACAAGCCGGACTACCGCGCTTACCGTTGTTCCCTCGACTCCTGTTATCACCTTTTTAGATTTAAGTGCAAAACCATATACATCAACAGATATTATACCAGCGACAGTCTCGCCAGCGGTACCTGTTGTTTACAATTCCGACAATCCAGCTGTTGCCACTATCATCAATAATAGAGTACATCTTGTGGCTATTGGCTCAGCCACCATTACTGCTACTACTACCGGCACAGACCTTTATACCGGCGCAAACCAAACTGTAGTACTTAATGTGATTAAAGCTACACCAGCTATTACTTTCATTAGTGGTTTAAATGTCAAGCCATTTACAACGACTGATTTTGCACCGGCTACAATTACACCCGCAGTGCCTGTTATTTATACCAGCGACAATCCAGCAGTTGCTACCATCATTAATAATAATGTACACATCGTTGGTATCGGGGTGGCAAACATTACAGCCGTAGTTACCGGCACAGATTTATATAATGGCGCAACGCAAACAACAGCACTAAATGTAGTGCAGGCTACGCCGATTATTTCCTTTATTCCAGGGTTAAACAGCAAAGCTTTTTCGACAACCGATTTTAACCCGGCAACATCTAACCCGGTTGTGCCGATTACTTTTACCAGTAGCAATTTAGATGTAGCAACTATTATCAACAATAATGTACACCTTGTTGGCGCCGGAACTACTACAATAACGGCTACAATTACCGGGAATGCTTTATATACGGGAGCTACGTCAACGTCTGCCCTAACCGTAACTACCGCTACACCAATTATTTCATTTATTGCGGGGTTAAATACCAAGCCGTTTACCTCTGTTGATTTTGCACCAGCATCTTCAAACCCGGCAGTACCTATTATCTACACCAGTGATAACCCGGCGGTAGCTACCATCATTAATAACAATGTACACCTAGTGGGATTAGGGACAGCCAACATCACAGCTACCATAGCGGGTACCAGCTTATACAATAGCGTTACGCAAACAACGGCAATGAATGTGGTGCAGGCTACACCCGTTATTTCTTTTATTGCCGGCTTAAATGCTAAGCCATTTACAACTGTTGATTTTGTGCCGGCAACAACCTCACCTGTAATACCAATAATTTTTACCAGTGATAACCCGGCAGTGGCTACGATCATTAACAACAATGTACATCTGGTAGGCCTGGGTACGACTAACATTACAGCTAACATTGCAGGTACAAGTTTATATAGTGGGATTGTGCAATCTACAGCACTCAACGTCGTGCAGGCAACCCCAATTATTTCTTTTATTACTGGCTTAAATGCTAAACCATTTACAACAACCGATTTTGCACCGGCAACCACTTCGCCGGCTGTTCCGGTCATTTATACGAGCGATAATCCGACTGTAGCTACCATCATCAACAATAATGTGCATTTGATTGGTTTAGGTACAGCTAATATTACGACAACCATTGCCGGCACCAGCCTATATAGCGGTGTTGTACAATCTACGGCACTCAACGTAGTGCAGGCTACACCCGTTATTTCTTTTATTGCCGGGTTAAACGCCAAGCCATTTACCACATCCGATTTCACTGCTGCCTCCGCTACACCAGCTTTACCTATTATATTTACAAGCAGTAACCCGGCGGTAGCTACCATTATTAATAACAACGTGCATTTAGTGGGTACCGGTACTACTAACATTGCCGCAACTATTGCCGGCAGTGCTTTATACGGTGGTGCAACGGCAACAACTGCATTAAACGTAGTTACAGCAACGCCTATTATTTCCTTTATTGCAGGTTTAAATGCTAAATCATTTACCACAACAGATTTTGCGCCCGCTTCTTCGAGCCCTGCCCTGCCTATTATTTACACCAGCGACAACCCGGCAGTAGCAACCATTATTAACAACAATGTACATTTGGTGGGTTTAGGTACCGCCAATATTACGGCCACTATTGCCGGAACCGATTTATATAATGGCGTTACACAAACAACAGCAATCAACGTAGTGCAGGCAACGCCGATTATCTCTTTTATTGCCGGTTTAAATAACAAGCCATTTACAGCCACTGATTTTACAGCAGCAACGGCTTCACCCGCCGTTCCAATTATTTTTACCAGTGATAACCCGGCGGTAGCTACCATCATTAATAACAATGTACATTTGGTTGGCTTAGGTACCGCTAATATTACAGCTACCATTGCAGGCACCAGTTTATATAGTGGGGTTGTGCAATCTACAGCACTCAACGTAGTGCAGGCAATCCCAATTATTTCTTTTATTGCCGGGCTAAATGCCAAACCATTTACAACAACCGATTTTGCACCGGCAACCACTTCTCCGGCTGTTCCGGTCATTTTTACCAGCGATAACCCGGCGGTGGCTACCATCATCAACAACAATGTGCATGTGATTGGTTTAGGTACAGCTAATATTACGGCAACCATTGCCGGCACCAGCTTATATAGCGGTGTTGTACAATCTACGGCACTCAACGTAGTGCAGGCTACACCCGTTATTTCTTTTATTGCGGGTTTAAACGCCAAATCATTTACAACAGCAGATTTTACACCGGCAAGCGCAACGCCTGCACTGCCAATAATATTTACAAGCGATAACCCAGCTGTTGCTACTATAATTAACAACAACGTGCATTTAGTAGGTACCGGAACTGCTAATATTACAGCTACTATTGCCGGTAGCACTTTATATACAGGGGCTACTTCAACCACCGCATTAACAGTAACTACCGCTACACCCATCATTTCATTTGTTGCGGGGTTAAATGCCAAGCCGTTTACCTCGGCTGATTTTGCACCAGCTTCTTCAAACCCGGCGTTGCCTATTATTTATACCAGTGATAATCCTGCGGTGGCAACTATCATTAATAACAATGTGCACCTGGTTGGATTAGGTACGGCCAATATTACAGCTACTATAACGAACACAAGCTTGTATAACGGCGTTACACAAACCACTGCATTAACTGTAGTACAATCGGCACCGATTATTTCATTTATTGCAGGATTAAATGCTAAACCATTTACAACTGTTGATTTTGCACCGGCAACAACCTCACCTGCAGTACCGATAATATTTAACAGTGACAACCCGGCTGTTGCCACCATTATTAATAATAATGTACACCTGGTTAGTACCGGTACGGCCAATATTACAGCTACAGTTGCAGGTACGTCTGCATATCCGGGCTTTACAGCAACTACTCAGTTAAACGTAATAAAAGCGACCCCAATTATTTCATTTATTGCCGGGCTAAATGCTAAACCATTTACCGCTAATGATTTTGTAGCTGCAACATCTAACCCTGCACTACCTATTATATTTAGCAGCGATAACCCCGCCGTTGCAACCATTATTAACAACAATGTGCATTTAGTTGGCCTGGGTACGGCTAACATCACAGCAACTATGGATGGTAGCAGTAATACATTGTATAACGGCACATCGGCTACAATGCCACTAACTGTTACACAGGCCACGCCTATTATATCATTTATTGCCGGATTAAACGCCAGGCCATTTAGCACAACTGATTTTGTGCCAGCCACCGCTAACCCGGCGATACCAATAATTTTCACAAGTGACAACCCGGATGTAGCAACTATTATTAACAATTACATACACCTGATAGGTTTGGGTACGGCCAATATAACAGCCACTACAGATGCCAGCACTTTGTATACCGGCATTAATGCCAGTACACCATTAACTGTAGTTAAGGCTAACCCGGTTATTTCCTTTATTGCCGGGTTAAATGCAAAGCAATTCACAAGCACCGACTTCACACCGGCTTCATCAAACCCGGCAGTACCGATCACTTATACCAGTGACAACCCTGCAGTAGCCACTATTGTTAATAACCTCGTGCATCTTGTTGGTGTCGGAACTGCCAATATCACCGCAACTATAGCACCGGGAGATTTGTATAATGGTACAACAGCGTCAACACCGTTGGTAGTTACACAAGCCACACCTATCATTTCATTTATTGCGGGGTTAAATGCCAAACAGTATTCTACAACTAACTTTACACCAGCTACCGCCAATCCAGTGGTGCCAATTATTTTCACCAGCGATAATCCGGCTGTAGCTACTATTGTAAATAACCAGATACACCTGGTTGGTTTGGGTACAGCTAACATTACAGCTACTATTGATGGTAGTGGCAGTAATGGTTTGTATAATAGCGTTACGGCTACTACACCACTTATAGTAATCCAGGCTACACCGGTAATTTCTTTTATTGCAGGCTTAAATGCCAAACCCTATACATCTGTTAATTTTACCCCTGCCACTTCAAATCCATCTGAACCTATAACCTTTACAAGTGATAACCCTGCTGTGGCTACTATTGTCAACAATCAGGTACATATTGTAAACTTAGGTACAGCTAACATTACAGCTACTATTGATGGCAGTACCAGCAATGGTTTATACAACAGCGCAACCGCTGTTACACCGCTAAATGTAATTAAGGCAACTCCTATTATTTCTTTCATTGCCGGTTTAAATGCCAAAGCATTTACAATAACAGATTTTGCACCGGCCTCTTCAAACCCTGCTTTACCCATCACCTACTCGATAGATCCATCGCAGGCCTCGGTTGCAACTATTGTTAACAACCAGGTGCATTTAGTTGGGCTTGGTACAGCAACCATTACTGCAACTGTTGATGGCAGTTCTACCACTTTATATAACAGCACTTCATCAAGTTCGGCCCTGGTGGTTACAAAATCAGCTCCGGTAATAACTTTTATCCCGGGTCTAAGCCCTAAAGCTTATGGCACTGCAGACTTTGCACCAGCAACAGCAGCGCCCGCTGTACCTATCACTTATCAAAGCAGTAATTTATCGGTAGCCACAATTGTTAGCGGAAAAGTTCACATTGTAGGATTAGGCACCACCACCATTACGGCTACTATATCAGACAACAGCCAGTATTCGGGCACAACGGCATCAGCCACACTTACCATAAGCCAGGGTACTCCTGTTATTACTTTCGCCAGCAATTTAAGCCCACGATTTTATGGATCTGGCAACTTTACTCCTGCATCGGCAACGTTGGGTGCGCCAATTACCTATACACTCAGCAATAACAATGTTATATCTATAAGCAGCAGTAATGCGGCACAAATTATTGGTGTGGGCACAGTAACCATAACAGCTACTACACCAAGCAATAATCTATATGTCGGCACAACAGCATCTGCTACGGTCACTATAAACCAGGCCACACCTGTTATATCTTTTATTGCAGGCTTAAACCCCAAACCATATACTTCAATTAATTTCACACCTGCAACAGCCACATTCTCTGCTCCTATAACCTTTACAAGTGATAACCCCGCAGTAGCAACTATTGTAAGCAATCAGGTACATTTAGTAGGGCTCGGCACGGCAAATATTACCGCAACCACACCCAATAATGCTTTTTATGTAGGGCAAACACTTACAACTGCTATTAACGTAATAAAATCATCGCCGGTAATTACTTTCGTATCTAATTTTAGTCCGCGCGATTACGGGACTGCAAACTTTACCCCGGCAACAGCTACCCTGGGGGCGCCTGTTACACTTACCAGCGACAACCCTGCTGTAGCAACTATAGTAAGCGGGCAGGTACATATTGTTGCGCCGGGTACAGCCAATATTACGGCAACAACCCCAGATAACACACTTTTTAACGGCGCAACACTTACGGCCCAATTAGTAATAAATAAGGCTACACCTATTCTCACCTTCGCTGCCTTGCCGGCTAAAACTTATGGCGATAACCCAAGCGGCATAGTATTAAATGCCACAACTACTAATAGTACTATCCCGGTTACTTACAGCAGCGATAATACTGCCGTTGCCACCATTGGCGGCACCAGTAATAACACACTGTTTATTGTGGGTGCAGGTACTGCCAATATTATTGCAGCACAGGTTGGTAATAGTTTCTACAATCCGGTTTCGGTTACCAATAGCTTTAGTGTAAACAAGGTAGACCAAACAATTAGCTTTGCACCTTTAAATGCCAAAACTTATGGCGATGCCGACTTTAACCTAACAGCCAATGCATCATCGGGTGTGGTTACTTATACCAGTTCGGCACCATCGGTGGCTACGGTTAGCGGCAATACGGTACATATTTTAGGAACCGGTACTACCGTTATAACAGCATCACAGGCTGGTAGCAATAATTACAACGCTGCCACACCTATTCAGCAAACATTAACCGTAAACAAGGCTAACCAAACCATTACATTTAATACGCTTGCCGATAGAGCTTATGGCGATGCTGGTTTCGACCTCGCAGCTACAGCCTCATCAGGCCTGGGGGTAACATATACAAGTTCGAACCCGGCAGTTGCTGCCGTAACCGGCAATACAGTTACCATTATTGGCGTGGGTAGTACAACTATTACGGCTACACAAAATGGTAATGATAATTACAATGCGGCAACTGCGCTTCAACAAACATTAAACGTTGGCAAGGCTACCCAGGCTATAACTTTCAATACACTGCCAGGCAAATCTTATGGCGATGCCGATTTTGATCTTAATGCAAGCGCATCATCCGGTTTATCTGTCGAATACTTAAGTTCTAACCCTGCCGTAGCAAGCGTTAGCGGTAATACGGTAACCATAATTGGTGCAGGCAGTACTATCATTACGGCATCCCAAAGCGGTAATGATAACTATAGTGAAGCTACTCCGGTTCAGCAAACATTAAATGTGGGCGAAGCCGATCAAACAATTACTTTCAACACCTTACCAGGTAAAACTTTTGGCGATGCTGGCTTCAACCTTTCGGCCACAGCATCATCGGGTCTGTATGTGAATTACACCAGTTCTAATCTTAATGTCGCAACTGTAAGCGGAAATACTGTAACCATTGTCGGTGGTGGATCAGCTACTATTACTGCTTCACAAGGTGGCAACGATAATTACAACGCAGCCACAAATGTTCAGCAAACCTTAAATGTAGGCAAGGCTAACCAAACCATTGCATTTAATAGTTTAGCACCGAAGTTTGTGGGCGATGCCAATTTTGATCTAACCGCAACAACCTCATCCGGATTGGGTATTACTTACAGCAGCTCGGACAATAGTGTGGCAACTGTAACAGGCAACACTATTACTGTTGTTGGCGCGGGCTCTGCTACAATTACAGCCACACAGGCTGGTAACGATAATTATAGCGCTGCTACCCCGGTTCAGCAATTATTAACCGTAAATAAAGTATCCCAAACCATTACCTTCAATACTTTGCCGAATAAGTTTTTGGGCGATGCCAGCTTCGACCTTAATGCCTCGGCAACATCGGGATTAGCAGTTAGTTATGTAAGTTCTAATACAGCTGTAGCTACTATTACGGGCAATACGGTAACTATTTTAAGCAGTGGTTCTGCCAGTATTACAGCTTCACAACCCGGCGATGCTACTTACGGTGCAGCTACCCCGGTAACCCGGTCGCTCACTGTCGGCAAGCAAGATCAAACCATAACATTTACTACACTACCGGCTAAAACTCTGGGCGATGCCGATTTCAGCCTCACTGCTACAAGCACCAATGCTACCATCCCGGTTACTTACAGCAGTGGCAACACCGCAGTAGCTGTTATTATTGATGGCAACCTACACATTGTGGGTGCAGGAACAGCTACAATTACAGGCTCGCAAGCCGGTAGCGCTAATTATAATGCAGCTGCCGATGTGGTACAAACGCTTACGGTTAACAAAGCAGCACAAACCATTACTTTTAACACCCTTACCGATAAAGTATTTGGCGATGCCGACTTTGCACTGTTAGCCACTTCATCATCGGGATTGGCAGTTAGCTATGTCAGCTCTAATACAGCTGTTGCGACTATAAGCGGCAATACAGTACACATTATTGGCGTGGGCACAAGTACTATTACAGCCTCACAAAGCGGCAATGCCAGTTATAGTGCAGCTACAGCGGTTTTACAAACTTTAAATGTGGGCAAGGCAAGTCAAACTATAAGTTTTGATGCCTTAATTGCAAAAACCTACGGCAATGCTGACTTTAATTTATCAGCCACCAGCTCATCGGGATTACCGGTTAGTTACAGCAGTTCTAATACAGCAGTGGCTACAATTAGCGGCAATACGGTGCATATTGTTCGTGCAGGCACAACAAACATTATAGCATCACAAAGCGGTAATGGTTCTTATGCTGCTGCAACCAATGTACAGCAACAGTTAGCCATTAACACTGTGGCAATAGCGATTACTGCTGTGGCCAGCAGCAAAGCTTATGGAAGCGTTGATCCGCAGTTAACTTATACTTATACCGGCACTTTAGCCGCAGGCGATAACTTTACCGGCGCATTAACCCGGGCTGCAGGCGAAAACGTAAACACTTATGCCATTAACCAGGGTACATTAGCATTAAACGGCAACTATACGTTAACTTATAACGGTGCTGTGTTTAGCATTACCAAAAAAGTACTTACGGTTACTGCCGATAATCAGGCTAAAACCTACGGAACTGCCAACCCTGCATTTACTATTAAATACAGTGGCTTTGTTAATAATGAAACCACAAGCAATCTCACAAGCTTGCCAACTGTAAGTACCGATGCTACTGTTGCCTCAAACGCGGGTACTTATGTAATTACACCTGCGGGAGGATCAGCGGCTAATTATGATTTCAACTATGTTACCGGAACATTTACCATCAACAAAGCCACGTTGACTGCAACTGCGGGCAATAGCACAAGGGTATATGGTACAGCTAATCCAGATTTCACGGTTACTTATTCGGGCTTTGTAAATGGCGATACGCAAACTGCTATTTCAACCTTGGCTACGGCAAGTACAGCCGCTACAGTTAACACAGCAGTTGGTACATATACTATAAACCCTGTTGGTGGAGCAGCAGTTAATTACCAATTCACCTATGCCCCTGGTACCTTAACCATTACTAAGGCAACCCGAAGCATTACCTTTAGCAACCCATTGGTTAAAACTTATGGCGATGCTGATTTTGACGGTGGCGCTACTGCACCAGGTAATGATGCTATTACTTACACCAGCGATAATGCCGCAGTTGCAACCGTTGTTAACGGCAAACTTCATATTACAGGCGCAGGTAATGCAAATATTACAGCTTCGCTGCCAGACAATGCTAATTACTTTGCAACAGCAAGTGTAACCCAGCCATTGATTGTAAATAAGGCTAACCAAACTATCCGCTTTAATGCTATACCAGCTCTAAACCGCGGTGTAACTTACGATTTAAGCATTGTTACAGCAAGCTCTGGCCTGCCGGTAAATTTCACCAGCAGTGATGCTAAAATAGCCGCTATTAACAGCCAGTCATTAACCGCTGTGAGTATCGGTGTGGCAAATATCACAGCCAGCCAAACCGGTAACGCCAATTACAATGCTGCTACCAGTGTAATGCAAAGCGCCAATGTACAAGACCCAAGCGGGCAGGAAATTATTGTACACCAGGCTATGTCGCCTAATGGTGATGGCATAAACGATGTGCTGTTTATCGAAGGCATAAGCGAGCATCCTACCAACCATGTTACGCTAATTAACCGAAACGGTGTAAAGATTTACGAAATAAACAATTACGACAATTTATCGAGGGCATTCGACGGGCACTCTAATATAACAGGCGCTTTAATGCAGGCCGGTACTTATTTCTACCTGGTTGAATACACTGTTAATGGCGAAGGAAGGCACAAAACCGGATACTTTGTATTGAAATACTAATCACTATCTAAAAAACGAATGATGAAAAATATCACCCAATATATCGCCAAGGCACTAATGGTTTGCCTACTGAGCTTATGCTTTGGCTCTGTAGCCTTTGCACAGCAGGATTTTACCTATAGCCAGTATATGAATAACCAAACGCCCCTTAACCCGGCTTATTCATTACTGGATCAGAATGGCTCATTAAATGCTTTGCTGCGTAAACAGTGGACCGGGATACAGGGTTCACCAACTACCTTTATTTTTAACGGGAGTTTGCCGATCGAAGCTATCAATGGTTCGGCAGGGCTTGTTGTGATGAACGACCAGTTTGCTGTAGAACACTTAACTGAGATTAATGCGTTTTTTGCCAAGAGCATTAACCTGAGCGAGAAAACACATCTGGGCGTATCGCTTAATGCAGGTATCCGTAATTATGTGGCCAACTATTCATCATTGGACTCTAACGACCCGCTGTTTCGTGATGATGTGAGGCAGAATAAACCCAATATCGGTTTTGGGGTAATGCTTTATTCTGATGAATACTTTTTAGGTGTGGCAGTACCAGAGTTGACTTTCACCTCGCTGGGTACAGCATCTATTCAGAATAATACTTACTTCCGTAATCACTATAATTTCTCAGGTGCTTACCTGATTGATGGTGGTAAAGACTTTAAAGTAAAGCCTGCATTCCTGGCAACTTATACCAAGGGCATTCCATTTGTAGCCAATTTCTCTACCACCATGTACATTAAAAATGTATTCGGTTTGGGGGCCGACTATCGTACCAATAATGAGATGGCGGGTATTGTAAGCTTCATGTTTGCCAACTTCCGTTTAGGTTATAGCTACCAATTTGGTACAGCATCAAACAATATTGGCGGCTTTAACAACTCCACCAATGAAATCACTTTAACTTACCGTTTCGGACAGCATCTGGAAGATATTAATCTGTTGTAAATCAATCAGAACTCCACATGTATAAAGGATGTACCAAGCGCGGTACGTCCTTTTTTATTTGCCCGACCCCAGTGTCCAGAGCCAACCGATAATGAGGGCCAATAATGCGAAACAGCAATAAACTACTTTTTTCATGGTGATGATGTTTGTTTAATTAGCGAGTATCATTTAAACAGGTTAGCACGCTAAAGGCGTTATTACCAATCCCCGGAAAGCCCATTTAAATTCAACTATAATTAATTCTGTAGTAAAGTTGTGCAATTTGCTTTTCAATTTAAAAGTGTATCGCTGTACATGCTTTTTGTATCGACGAACAAAAATTTATTACATAAAAAAGCCGTATACATTTACATGTATACGGCCATACGTATTTGTTATTATTATGAAAAGCTATTTAAGATGCCATCATGTAACTAATTTGCGTAGCAAAATCTTTGTTATCAACAGGCTTTATAAACACAGTATTTTCTTCGCGTGTTTCATTATTAATAACGCGGTTATATAATTTAGAAACCACCACTACCGGTACATTTTTAAGTAAATCATTGCTTTTAAACAACTGGCAAATGGCCTCAAAATTTTCGTCGCCCAGCACAAAATCAAGTATAACCAGGTCGGGCCTGTAGTTTTTGGCTATTTTATATACATCGTCAGGATCAGAAGTAATATGCATATCCGAATAGCCGTAAAACATGATTTCATGTGCCATGCCAAGGATATCGTTATCCCTGTCGAGCAATAAAATTTTTTTATCCAGATTTTCCATAGCGCAAATGTTATACTTAAAAATTAATTTTTGATGAAGACAAGTTCAGCACACTTTACCCCTACTCCAATTATGTATCGGCGAATGAAACAGATGTATCGACAAATACATCACTCATCATGTCACCAAACAATCTCTTAACGGAGTAAGTAACAAACTTGATACACCAATTGTTAATTTTTATGAGTTATTTTTTCGCGAACCAATCCTCTGCCGTCATTTCAAACTTAGTTTCTTTAGTACCATGCAAGCCAACTTCGGTCCAGCCCTGCATACGGTAAAAGGTTTCGGCTTTGGTGTTAAAGCCTGTGCCTAACCAAATGGGATGATTGGTTTGCTCAAAATACCAATCGAGCATTAGGTTATGCAATTGCTTACCTATGCCCTGTCCTGCAAAATCAGGGTCTATAAATAATGCCCATACATTATGACCGCTAAATCGGCAATAGCAAAACCAACAATTTGTCCCTCCGTTTCGCAAACCCAACCTTTACCACGTATGGTTAAGTAGTTCTCGCAATCTTCATCAGTAACCAGGGCTGGATTCGATAAAACGTTCTCTTTTACCGCCAGCCTCACCTTCATTATTTGTGGTATATCACTTAAAATGGCTTCCCTGTAAATCATAGCGCGTGTTTATTTGTATCTGATATAAATAGAAAAATGAACAGAATTATTGTAATACCTGCATTTAGTTTGTAAGGTAATATTTGCATATTACACCAGATGCCTGCTGCTAAATTATCATTAAAAAAACAACTTGCATACGCCTGCGGAATGACGGGCTGGAGCATCATGACCAACATTATCATCGTGATGCTGCCGTTTTTTTATCTTCCGCCGGCCAACCGGGGGTTAATGCCTTTTATACCGCAATTGCTAATCTTCGGTGTGCTTAACATCATGTCGGTCATAGCCGCTTCAGGGCGGTTTTTTGATGCCATTTACGATCCTTTTATTGCTTCACTCAGCGATAAAAGCACTAACCCACACGGCCGCCGTACACCGTTCATGAAAAAGGCCATTATACCCACCGTTGTATTTTGCTGCCTCACTTTTTATCCGCTTGTTAAAGGCGAAAGTTTAGAAAATGCATGCTGGCTTGCCTTTACGCTTATATGCTTTTTTATGGGGGCTACTACCTATATTATCCCCTACAATGCGTTGCTGCCCGAACTTGCTGAGACAGCCGATGAAAAGATAAACCTTTCCTCCTTTCAACAAGTGGGCTTTGTCATCGGTATTATCCTATCGGCTATGGTTAACAATTTTGCCGATGGGATTCAGCTGGCGTTTAACGTACCCGATCGCGACAATGCCTTGCAATACACCATTTGGGGATTGGCCATATTTGGAGGCATTGTAATGCTGATACCGGTTATTGCGATTGATGAAACCAAACTTACAACCAGCACCCCATCACACTTACCTTTGCTGCCTGCTATCAGAAAAACATTTAGTAACCGCAATTTTAAGTACTACCTCATATCCGACTTCTCGTATTACATGGCGCTCAGTATTATCTCAAGCGGGTTATTATTTTTTGTAACCGTACTGCTTCATTTGCCCGAATCTATGGGCGGCGTACTGATGGGCACTATGGTTTTAATCTCGCTGATATTTTATCCGTTGGTAAACTATCTCTCTAAACGGATTGGCAAAAAGCCCATTGTGCTTTTTTCTTTCGGTTTATTAAGCGTCATCTTTGTGGCTATCTATTTCCTGGGGAAATTCCCATTATCGTCGGTAACTCAAATCTATATTTTGGTAATCGCCGCCGCATTTCCGCTGGCTTCGCTTGGCGTATTGCCTAATGCCATTTTAGCCGAAATTGCCCAGCACGATGCCCAGCGCACAGGCGAAAACCGTGAAGGCATGTTCTTCGCTGTTAAATACCTTTTTGTAAAACTGGGGCAAACGCTGGGCATAGCGTTATTCACATTCCTCACTGTTTATGGTAAAGATCCAGGCCATGATTATGGCTTGCGGCTTAACGGTATTTGTGGCTGTATACTTTGCCTGCTGGCTATTATTTTTTTCAGCCGGTTCCGGGAAATTATGCCGGCAAAGGCTACAAGTGCCTCGCCTGGTAATTCCGCACGGTAAAGGCTGTTGCTGCCAAAAGCACATTCAATCCTAATATAACGGTTATGTATAGGATATGGTTAGCATGCGGCACGGCGCCCATGTAATCCGCAATAAATCCTTTTTCTATCAATAAATAGGTGATCATAAAAAACAGGATTTCATACAACTTTTTACCTCCGCTTACAATACCCAGGCTTACGGCCAGTAACAAAATAAACACAGCGCCACTGATGATATTAAAAACAGCATAACCATCAGCAGCAATTGCATTTCGTACAATTACAGGTAAGGCCAAAGCAATAGCCAATATTACGCCTGCCAATATCTGAGCTGGCAACATCCGCTGTAAGGGTTTATATGAGGAATATGTAAAATAATGCAGTTGATTAGCCTTTTCCTTAGTAGCCAACTCCGACCAGCGGGTTACCTGCAAAAACCAGATCACGGGGAGCAAAATACCATAAGCAATATTCAATGGTGCAAATAGCATCCCTACCCAAACACCGGCAACAATTAGCCACAGCCATTTAGAACCTTTACGGGTTAGCAATAGTAGTTCTGTTTTGATGAATGGGATAATGCCGTAATCGGGCACCAGCTTCGGCATTTTCGAGAGGTTGATGGTTGCAGGTTCTCTGTAAACAATTTCTTGAGCCGATTCGCTCAATACTACTTTCTTCTTTTTGTTGCTGCGCGAGACTTGTTTAAAATCGAAGCGGTGGAAGAAGAAGGAAGAAACGTAAACTACCACAAACCCCATACAAATCCACAACAAGCGGCTCAGTATAAACACACCGCTAAAGCTAACGCCATTCCATACAAAGGTTTGATAAGCCTTTCTGTGGCTGTTGAATATAAAGCCCATCGAAATATCATGAATATTGGCATGGTATTGTGTGTTGATTTGATTACTAATGCTATTAGTTATTGTTTTTATACCAAATACATCCATCAAAACAACACCGTTATTATCAGGAGCCCCTTTTGAGCTACTGATAATAACCCCGAACAAAAATATAAAGGCTATGCATTGTAAGATCAGTTTATCGCGCAGGAACACCTCGGCAGCAATAGCTATTGATGATACCAAGAACAAGGATGGCAGCGCAAATAGAACATAAGGCAGTACGAAATCACTAACTATACGCGGAGAACCACTGGCACGCAAAAAGAACATACCAATACTTACCACAAACGTAAAACCCATAATAGTAAGTAACACCAGGAAATTACTTAAGAACTTGCTGAGCAGGTAACCCAGATTAGTTATGGGAGTTGTTGCTACGATCAATCCAACTTCGGTATCAATATCTTTTTTAATGCCGCTGTTTACCAGGAAAAATCCCCATAGTGATAACATAACGGTAGTCATCATGGCGGATACATAACCTACCCATGCCGAATTATACACGCCCTGAAAACCTGGAATAGTAAGCGTAGTATAGTTGGCGCTTGGCGGTGGCACAAAAGAATAAGCACCATAAATGGTAACCGCCAACGTGATCAGGAAAGCATAACTACGGGTGCGTTGGAGGTAGTCGGCCTTAATAATGCTGTAAATATATTTCACGATCCTTAAACGTTTTGGGTTAGAAATAAATAAGCATCTTCTAAAGTGGCAGTAACCGGGGTTGATGCAGCTTCGGATTCCTGATTTTTGGTAATGTACCGCACTTTAGTTTTATCCTTCTGCCGGGTTGTATTAATAATAATGTGTTTGGTCTTGATACTGTTTAATTCACTACTATCAATTAAAGTCTCAAACACCTTACCATCCACATGGCTGATAATTTCAGGTTGAATCGCTTTATCGAGCAATACACCATTTTTCATAATAGCTACCTCATCGGCAATGGTCTCAATATCAGATACAATGTGCGATGACAGGATAACAATGCAGTCATCAGCCAGATCAGAGATCAATTGGCGGAATCTCACGCGTTCTTCAGGGTCAAGACCAACGGTAGGTTCATCAAAAATCAGGATTTTGGGGTCGTTCAGTAAAGCCTGTGCAATACCAATGCGCTGTTTCATCCCGCCCGAGTAACTGCCTATTGGGCGTTTTGCATCGGCAGTCAAGTTCACGCCTTCCAGTAACATATCAATTCGTTGGCGTAAACCTGCACCGCCTACACCTTTCAGTGCAGCAATGTATTCCAGAAACTCATAAGCATTAAGGTTTGGGTAAACGCCAAAATCCTGCGGTAAATAGCCTAATATCCTGCGGATATAATCGGGGTTATCTACAATGTCTTGTCCATCCAGAAACAAAGTTCCTTTTGTGGGTTTGCTAATGGTGGCAATAATTTTCATTAAGGTTGATTTACCGGCACCGTTTGGCCCCAGTAAACCCAGAATTCCTTTTTCTATGGTGATGGAATAATCACTTAATCCGGTTTTCTGTTTATTATATTGCTTGGTAAGGTTTTTTATAACTAAAGACATTGTGATTGTTGATTTAGCCTTATGACAACCACCTGTATCACTAAGTTACAGCATTGAAATATTTTATATTAAACACGCTTTATTAAACTTATTTATAACTGTTTACAATACAGTTAGTGTTTATTTTACACTTTTTTCAAAAAAATTCAATTATGCTAAATCGCTTTAAATAATTGGAAACGCAACATTCTCTCTTCCTGTAAAATAAATTAATCGTTAACAGATTTTCGCCTATTGCAAATCATAGTAAAAGGTTATATGTTTGTTACAAACCAATTATAAACTCTCCGTTTATTGTACTCCCCAATTTTTAAATGCCTAACCAGCATAGGGGATTTGTACGTGCCAAATTTGCCACTTACTAAAACCAATGAATAAATTATGAAACCAAATCACAAGCTAAAACTGAGGGTACTCGCTGCAGTATTACTGCCAACCCTGCTTAATTTCTCCTGTAAAAAAGACACGGTGCAAAACAACACGCCCGATCTTAAAGCAAGTACTACCATTGCCCGCGCCGCTAACGAAACCGTTAACGTATGGCTAACCAAGGCCGATCAAAGCGCCCTGCTGGCGGCACAAACCAACATTAATTTTGCTGCCGATGCAGGCACCAATGCCACAACAGTAACCGTTGACGAAAACACGACCTACCAGGGCATCGATGGCTTCGGGTTCTGCTTAACCGGTGGTAGCGCCCAGCTTATTAACGGCATGGGGACAGCCCAAACCAATTTATTGAACGAGCTTTTTGCCACCGGAACCGGGCAAATCGGTATCAGTTACATCCGTCTAAGTATTGGCGCGTCTGATCTGAGTTCGTCCGACTTTACTTATGACGACATGCCATCCGGCCAAACCGATGTAAACCTTAACAACTTCAGCATCAGTAAAGAAATGACCGACCTGGTGCCTGTGTTGAAAAAGATCCTCGCCATTAACCCATCCATTAAAATATTAGCCACACCATGGACTGCACCCGTATGGATGAAAACAGGCACCAACGGCAATGGCGGGTTCACTGCTGGCAGCTTAAACACAGCCTACTACAGCGCTTACGCCAATTACTTTGTGAAGTATATACAGGCCATGAAGGCACAAGGCATTACCATTGATGCCATTACCCCGCAAAACGAACCGTTAAACCCCAATAATAACCCAAGCATGGTGATGCAGGCCAGCGAAGAAGCCAACTTCATCAAAAACAACCTCGGCCCGCAGTTACGCTCGGCCGGTTTATCTACCAAAATTATCTGCTATGATCACAATGCAGATCGTCCCGATTACCCGGAAGCAGTACTGGCCGATGCAAGTGCCAATAGTTATGTAGATGGTTCTGCATTTCACTTATATGCAGGTAACATTAGCGCATTGAGTGATGTACATAATGCATATCCTGCCAAAAACATTTACTTTACCGAGCAGTTCATAGGTGCACCAAGCAACTTCGGTGGTGATCTTTCATGGCATGTTAATACCCTCATCATCGGCGCAACCCGCAACTGGAGCCGCAACGTAATTGAGTGGAACCTGGCTGCCGATCCTAACAATAACCCGCATACTGCCGGTGGTTGCAGCACTTGTTTGGGTGGTATTACCATCAGCGGCTCGTCGGTTACGGCACGTAATGCCGGATACTATGTAATTGGCCATGCCTCTAAATTTGTAAGGCCGGGCGCTGTGCGTATCTCATCAAACCTATCGGGTAATATCCAAAACGTAGCCTTTAAAAATAGCGATGGCACTAAAGTATTAGTAGCTATTAACACAGGTACTGCCAGCCAAAGCTTCAAGGTTAAATGGGGTGCCGAATCTTTCACCTACACTCTGGCAGCAGGCGCTGTAGCTACCTTTAAATGGGCAGGCACGCAATCATCAGGTACAGGCGGCAGCACTACTGCACCAATAGGGCAAACCATCACGCTTAAAGGCTTTAACAACATGTATGTGAGCAGCGAAAACGGCACACAGGCCATGAACTGTAACCGCGCTACCGCATCGGCATGGGAGCAATTTTTAGTGGTTGATGCAGGTGCCGGTAAGGTGGCACTGCAAAGCATGGGTAAATATGTTTCTTCTGAAAACGGCACACAGGCCATTACCTGCAACCGTGCTACTTATGGCGACTGGGAGAAGTTCGACTGGGTACCTACGGCCGATGGCAAAGTTACCTTCCGCGGTAATAACGGCGATTTTATCAGCAGCGAGAACGGCACACAAGCCATGACCTGCACCCGCCCTACAGCATCAGGATGGGAAGCTTTTGCTGTGAACCAATAATCAACAAGAAATCAATTAAATCAAATACCTCAATCTCTGTATTATGAAAAAGTATCTGTTTAATTTTCTAAGCATTGCCGCACTGGCCGGTGCCTGCATGCTATCATCGTGCAAAAAGGACACAAACAATGTCAGTAAGACAAGTGATCTGGGAACAACAGCCCCAACCACTCCACGCGCTGCTACCTATCAACTGGTTTGGAGCGATGAGTTTAACGGAACCGGTGTGGATGGTACCAAGTGGAACATCGACAACGGCAACCCCAACGTTAATAACGAGAAAGAATACTACCAGGCAGCCAATGCTACGGTAACTGGTGGTAACCTGGTAATTACAGCGAAGAAACAAAGTGTAGGCGGCCAGCCTTATACTTCGGCCAAGCTCAACACTTCCGGTAAGTTCTCGGTGCAGTATGGCCGTATCGAAGCACGTATTAAACTACCGATGGTGCAGGGTACATGGCCGGCGTTCTGGATGCTGGGCAGTAATATTGGTTCGGTAGGCTGGCCACAATGTGGTGAAATTGACATTATGGAACATGTAAACACCACCAATACCATATTGGGTACCATGCACTGGAACAACAATGGCCACGTGCAATATGGCAGCAGCACCAACACCACGCCTGGCGATTACCACGTTTACGCTGTAGAATGGGATGCCAGCGGTATCCGTTGGTACGTGGATAATACATTGTATGTAACCGGTAACACACTAAACAACATCAATAATACCGGTGCATTCCAGCTGCCATTCTACATTATTCTTAATTTGGCTGTTGGAGGCGATCTGCCTGGCCAAACTATTAATGATGGTGCATTGCCAACCACTATGTCTTTTGATTATGTGCGTGTATACAAATTAACCAATACCAGCACAGCGCCTATCGGCCAAACCATCACCCTTAGAGGTTTTAACAACCTGTATGTAAGTGGCGAAAACGGCACACAGGCCATGAACTGTAACCGCCCTACCGCATCGGCTTGGGAGCAGTTTTTGGTGGTTGATGCAGGCGGAGGCAAAGTTGCGCTACAAAGCATGGGCAAATACGTATCATCTGAAAACGGAACCCAGCCTATAACCTGTAACCGTACAACCTACGGCGATTGGGAGAAATTTGATTGGGTACCAACTACCGATGGTAAGGTAACCCTGCGTGGCAATAACGGCGCTTACATCAGCAGCGAAAATGGCACCCAGGCCATGACCTGTAACCGAACTACGGCATCGGGATGGGAAGCTTTTGCAGTTAACCAATAAGGCTATACCAACATATCTGATTTAAAATAAACAAGACCGGCATTAACGCCGGTCTTGTTTTATATATTAGCTTTCATAAACCACTTATGAAACCAATTTTATACTGTTGCCTTTTTTGTATGGCTTTGCTATACACCCAATTTTCATTCGCCCAAAATAAAGAGAGAGTTCAAATTGATTTCGGCAGCGGGTATCAGCAAGAGAATTTTCACTGGTCGATAGCCGGCAACCTGCAGGGGCAAAATCCAAATGTATATTCTGAACTAAAATGGAAGGATCTCAAAGGCACTGTGCTTTCAACGCATCTTAACGCCAACATCTGGAGCGATCTTTTTATCAGCGGCGGATACTCCCGCAGCAATATTCATTCGGGCAAAGTAAATGATACTGATTATGGATCTGATAACCGTACCAACCCTGTTTACAACCAAAATTTTGATGATAATAAAGGTTATAGCGATATGTGGCATGCTGGGTTAGTCTGGCATTTTTTGAAAGGAAATATTGTTACGATCCGGCCTGAATTGGGATATGCACAGAGCAGACAAGATTTGTATTTAGTAGACCTGAGCGGGCAATTTGCCAACCTCAACAGCTCGTACGCAACCAAATGGAAAGGCCCGTATGTAAAGCTGAGTGCCATTTGGCACATCATTCCCAAACTCAATTTAAATGCCGATGTGCAATATACCCAGGCAAGTTATCAAGCCGATGCCGACTGGAACCTCATTACCCAGTTTCAGCACCCGGTGAGCTATACGCACAGCGCAGATGGATTCGGTATTAATACCAATGCAACACTCACTTATTCTATTACCCATCTCATTGGCATATACATAGGTGGTGGTTACTTTAACTGGCAAACAGGTAACGGTACAGACAGGTTATACCTTACCAACGGCCAAACCAACGACACCCAGATGAACGGAGCTTTTAGTAATGGTTATAAATTAGTGGCAGGCCTTAGTTTGAAATACTAAACCGATACTGCTTAGCCACATTTTTATGATATTTGAACCTATGAGCTGGAAAGAAATGGACTTTCGGGAACTAACTAAATATTTTTCGGGCGAATTATATTTCGACGATTCAACCGCGCACCAAACCATAAAAGCCGTATACGCTACCGATGCTTCTGTATACCAGGAAATGCCACTGGCTGTAGCTATGCCACGCAATACCGAAGATATTAAGCACCTCATTATTTTCGCCAATAAATATTCGCTAACGCTTATTCCACGCGCTGCCGGTACATCGCTGGCCGGCCAGGTAGTGGGTAATGGGTTGGTGGTTGATATTTCTAAGTACATGACCTCGGTTATCGAGGTTAATAAAGAAGAGAAATGGGTGCGCGTACAACCCGGCGTAATCCGTGATGATCTGAATGCTTATTTGAAACCATTTGGGCTGATGTTTGGCCCGGAGACATCTACCTCGAGCAGAGCTATGATCGGGGGGATGATCGGCAATAACTCATGCGGGCTGCACTCTATGATATGGGGCGCTACACGCGATAATTTACTGGAAGTTACAGCCCTGCTTTCTGACGCCAGCGAAGTATTTTTTAAGGAGATGGATAAACCAACCATCGACCAAAAACGAACTAAAGACAACCTCGAAGGTAAGATCTACGATCGCACCTTAACCATTGCAGAACTCGGGAATAACCAGAACGATATTATTAAAAACTTCCCAAAAAAAGAAGTTAAACGCCGTAACAGTGGCTATGCCCTGGATAGTTTGGTTAATATGGTTTTGCAACAGCAGGGTATCAACCTGAGCACTATTATTGCAGGTTCTGAAGGTACACTCTGTTTTGTTACGGAAGCTAAATTGAAGTTGCTTGACCTGCCACCTAAAGAAGTTGCCGTGGTGGCCGTTCACTGCACTACTTTACAAGAATCATTAAGGGCCAATCTCATAGCCGTTAACCATCATTGCGCAGCTTCTGAACTGGTTGACCATGTTATACTGGAACAGGCGATAAACAACGCTGGCCAGGCCGTAAACCGTTTCTTCTTAGAAGGCAAACCCGAAGCCATACTGATGGTGGAGTTTTTTAATAACGATAGAGACGAATTATTTAAGCAATGCAATACATTAATTGATGCCCTTAAAGAAGCTAAATTAGGTTATGCCTACCCCATACTGACCGGTGATGATACTAAGAAAGCCTGGGACTTGCGTAAAGCCGGCTTAGGCTTACTGCGCAACCTGAAAGGCGATGTACAACCCGTAAACCTGATTGAAGATTGTGCCGTCGCGGTTGAAGACCTGCCCGATTATATCCATGATCTTGAAAACCTGCTGCATAGCCTCAACATCCCCTACTCGGCTTATGCCCACGCGGGGGCAGGCGAGCTGCATGTGGAACCGATGATTAATTTAAAGACTGCAGAAGGTCAGCAATTATTTCAGCATGTACTGGCAGAAACGGCTACGCTGGTTAAAAAATACCGGGGGTCACTTTCTGGCGAGCACGGTGATGGCCGGTTACGCGGGCAGTACATTAGCTACGTAATGGGTGATAGGGTTTATGAACTTTTTAAACAGGTAAAGCTCATCTTCGACCCGAAAGGTATTTTCAATAAAGGCAAAATTACCGGTACGCCCGGCATGTTGGATAACCTGCGTTTTGTACCTGATAAAGTGCAAAAGCAACCCGATACACTTTTCGACTTTACGGCAGATGAAGGCATGCTGCGCCTCACCGAAAAATGCAGCGGATCTGGCGATTGCCGCAAGACCGAGGTAACAGGTGGTACCATGTGCCCCAGCTATATGGCAACCCGCAACGAGAAGGATACCACCCGTGCCCGTGCCAACATACTACGCCAATACTTAAATGAGGCTCCGGCACCCCTTGGCAAAGGCAAAGCTGCCGAAGAGGTAAAAGAAGTGTTAGACCTTTGCCTTGCCTGTAAAGGCTGCAAAATAGAATGCCCATCGTCTGTCGACATGACCAAGTTGAGGGCCGAATTCCTGTACCATTACCAGAAAGAGCATGGCATCAGCACCCGCTCAAAACTCATTGGTAATTTTAGCAAAAGCATGGGGTTGGCATCTTATGCACCGTTTGTATACAATACCGCTATTGGCATTCCTTTGGTTAAAAAGGCGATCAATAAATTCTCAGGTTTTCATCCCGACCGTTCATTACCCGAACTGGCGAAGCAAACCTTACAAGCCTGGTACAAAGCAAGAAAGAAACCTGCTACTCCATCAGCCAAAACGGTTTACCTTTTTTGCGATGAGTTTACTAATTATAACGATGCCGAAATAGGCAAGAAAGCCATCTTATTGTTAGAGCGATTAGGTTATAACGTAGTTATTCCTACACACGCCGATAGCGGCAGGGCCTATCTATCTAAAGGCATGCTGGACCAAGCTAAAGCCCTTGCCGAAAGTAACGTGAGCAGCCTGCAAGCTATAATTACTGCTGATACCCCGCTCATCGGCATCGAACCATCAGCTATTCTTTCTTTCCGGGATGAGTATCCATCACTGGTTGATAGTAGTTTAAAACCCGCCGCTACAGAGCTTAGCAAACACGTTTACCTGTTCGAAGAATGGTTTCACGCCGAAATAAAACGAGGTAACATTAAACAAGAAAGCTTTACACAAGCTGTTAAAAAAATCTCCCTTCATGGGCATTGTCATCAAAAGGCATTGTCATCAATGAGTGTTGCTGCGGAAGTTGCTGGTTTCCCCTCTAATTATGCTGTAGAAGTAATCCCATCCGGCTGCTGCGGCATGGCAGGCTCATTTGGCTACGAGAAAGAGCATTACGAAGTATCGATGAAGATAGGCAGCCTTGTGTTATTCCCCGCCGTTAATAAGGCCCCTGATAACATCATCGCTGCCGCAGGTACCAGTTGCAGGCACCAAATTAAAGATGGTACTAAAAGGATTGCGCTTCATCCTGCAGAGGTTTTGTTTGATGCATTAGTGTAAATGCTTAGCACCTGTTAGGTATTCCTCTTATCTATACTACCCGCACAATGCTTAACCATACCTGCTGCGTTGTGTGTTATAAAAGTTAGCGTCACTCGCTTGTTACTTTTATTGATATTTATTTAACTCCAATATCTTTCCATTTTTTGGATAAAGAATATTAAATAACTCCAATTTAATATTCTTTATCCAAAACATAAATATCTAAATAAGTGATACTTATGTATAAAAAAGCATGCGTTGTATATATTTATTATATAAATTTATACAACAAACCTTACACAATATGGACTTCAATAAAATATGGGAAAAACTCAGAGATGATTTCTTAGCAGTTATTATTGGCGTAATAGTAAGCTTACCTGCAATAGGTGTAATTGTCCCTAAAACCTTTGCTATTTTGGCTGAGCAAAACGGGATTGAGATGCCGGGCCTTTTCAAAATCTTCTCTATGGTATATTTTACCATGCCGCTTATTATACTCTTCGTATTATCATTTTTTCAATTCAGTAATGATGTGTTTGTGAAATTAAAAAAAATGATATTAGGGATTATCGGCCTCATATTTGTAGTTTTTGTTGTATTACTATTGCCAATATGGACCGATGAAACTACTATTAGCCGGTGGCTTAATATTACAGTTATAATCACATTGCTTTTATTAATAATTTACTGGTATTTTTTCAATAAAACACTTGGAGATTTATTAGAGATTATAACAACAGAAGAACAAAATATACACCGTACAGATTCGCGCATAAAGAAACTCAATAATAAGATAAAAGAAATCTCCAATAAGATCCTTGATATTAATATAAGCTTCACTGAAAAAGAACAAGCTAAAATTGATAAAAAGAAATATTATATAGAACTCGGTGAGATAAAAAAACAAAATGAAGCGGCTAAAATAAACCTAAGTGAAGCCTACGTATCTATAAAACTCAGTTTTTTTTATCTGTTTATAGCAGCACAATTAACGGTTGTTATTTTTATAACCCTATTCAATAAGATATTCGACAATAATATCTTTATCTTCTTGATATTGATTATATATGCTGCGGTAGTGGTATATTATATGTTTAATGGCAACTTAAGAAAGTTGCGTAGAAATGAAATATCTAATCCTTTCTTTAAATGGGTTTTAATTAGTGCAGTTATAAGTACCGGGTTGGTTTTTTATGTATCTAAGAATAAAGCGGATGATAATATATCCAGAAACAAACAAGATTCGACAGAAACTGCAACTTATCTAAATAAATTTCACGGAATTGATACCAACAGAATCTACAAGAAGAAAATTGAAGATCTTGATGTTGAGTATAGAGCAATCAGAACACAAAGCACTGAAGATAGTATTGATAATCTACCATTTAAGTTTCTTTCAAAATTACTATCAGGTAAAGTTACATCGGATAGTATTAATTCGTTTAATATTAAGGTTAAGTATTGTAATACGATAGCAGATAGCGCGGATAAGAAAGACCTCAATTTATGCATAAAAGAACTTTTAAGCAGCCCGCTTATTCACGATACACTTGCAAAAACTACTGATCCTAAGTTAATAAGCTCGATCATTAACAAAATCAAAAAAAGCCCTGCTTATATCAATACAAAGCAGCAAATATTACTAAACCAAAGTACGTCTGTTGCACAGCTGCACATCAACCGGGCCATTAGAAATCTTTGGTTTAATAAACAGAATATTTTAAATGACGATATAAAGAAAAACCAAATTAAACTTGTTAAAGACACCCAACATGCGGGGATAATTATTTTTATTACCACCCTAATTGTTATGCTCTCTTTTTTATTGATCCTATCTTATAAAAATGATAAATACGAATTAGATACCCTGGACGAGGTGCAACCAATTAAAAAGATAATACAGGGTATTTGTATTGTGATAGCCATTTTGTTAATCCCGCTTATTAAAATGACTCCGGAGGATCAGGTGGTATCAGGAAAACCATCCAGCATATTTCTGGTAGGCAATTGGAATCTCTCAAAGTCGATACCCGAAGATGAAGAAGGCGGTGAACCCAAGAAAACCAAAAAACAAGATCCTGGATCACTGGATCCTTACGGTAAAAGTTGCTGCTGTTGTACCGGAGGAGGAAAGGCTGCTGATAGTACAGGAAAAGCTATTGTAGAATCAATCAATACGCTTGCTCAATCGGTAGATAGTAATTCAAGTGAACTGGTTAAATTACTAGGAAAAAATAGAGGCCCAAATCCTATTAACATTACTCCCCCTGACAATCATTATAAAGAGTTAGCCGATAAACTCGAGAAGATTGGAGCTTTTATGGATAAAACAAATAAAGCACAGGATTTACTCAACCAAAATTTGAAAAACTTCACTGATTCAGCAGCAAAACTTAACAAAAATGCCACAAATAATTTGAGTGGTATAAAAAATTACATTCAACAGTCGCAGTTTAAAACTAAAAAACCATAACCGGCCATGAAACATTTTTTAAACTCTCTATTGGTACTCATAATAATATTAAATATTTGTTCCTGTAAAACACAGGCCGATTTAAAAAAGCGTATATATACTGAGATTGATGCGATAGACAATAACATTGACAATAAAATATTAAAGGATTTCAGTATGCGCGATAGCATTTTTGATATCGGCATACAAACAGATCTTAATTCATTAAACAATGATGCTGATCAGCTAAAAAATCATGATCTACGTAAAAAAATAAAAACGTATACGGCATTAGCCAACAAAATCGTCCTTTTACATGAGGATACACGTATGAATTATACAACGTTGGGACAAATTTTAGGCATTTATACACAAAGCGCAGTTGATGTAAAGGAGAAGTTAGCACCTTATAAAGTATCCAAATAAACATTCAGTATGTCTATTTATATCTTCTTTATCGGCGTTTACGCCAAGCCAATATTCGATCTTCCAATAATTACCAGATCAAAACTCTCTCATTCACTTATTACTTTGCAAAACTCACCTTCCCCATACTAACAGAAAGCAAATCGCCCCCATAATGAGTTTTGCCACCGGCGAGGGCTTCATTGGCGAGCAGGGCAAAAAGCACAGCTTCTTTTGCATCGGGGTTAATGCCCAGATCAGTGGTTGATTTTAGTTTGATGTTGAAATGGCTTTCAATATAGTTAACCAGCAGCGGGTTGTACATACCGCCTCCACTAATATAGATCTCGAATTTATCCACGCCCGAAACAGCACTTTCTATCGCAGCAATTATAGATTGTGCCGAGAACTTTGCCAAAGTTGCCATTATATCTTCCTTACTCACATTGGTTTGCCCTGAAGCTTGTATAGCTTTTTCCAGATAAACTAAACTAAACAACTCAGGCCCGGTTGTTTTGGGGAAAGGTGCTGCGAAGAACGGATCGTCCAACAATGCTTTTAATAATACATCGTTCACTTTTCCGGTACTGGCAACCTCTGCATTTTTATCGTAGTACTTGCCGGGGAATTGCTGTTGAATAAACTGATCCATTAACGTATTACCTGGCCCGACATCAGTAGAAAAACAGCCCGGAGCATAACCGGCAGGCAAATAAGTAAAATTGGCTATACCACCTACATTCAGCATAATGCGATTTTCTGATAGGCTACCGAAAAGCAGATAATCTCCGTACAAAGCAAGTGGTGCACCTTCTCCACCGGCAGCTATATGTTTCTGACGAAAATCGCTTAAAGTTATGATGCCCGTTTTAACGGCGACATGGTCGGCATCGCCAATTTGAAGGGTAGCGTTGCCGTATTTTTCTATTTGATGTAATCGTTTTGGGGCATGGAAAATGGTTTGCCCGTGGCTGGCTACGGCATCCACATCGGCAACGGGAATGTTCCATTCTTCGAGACATTGCAGAATGAGTTCGGCATAATAGGTGCCGATATAGGCATTGAGCAGGGTGATGCGCTCCAGATCCGCATTGCGTTTAGCGAAGATTGATTTGAGATCTTCTTTAAACGCAGCTTCATACTCTTTTGTGATAAAGTGCAGTACCTCTACTTTGGTATTAACACCGCTGCCTTCGAAACGGCACAAAGCCACATCCAACCCATCGAACGAAGTGCCCGACATGAGGCCAATAATGGTGCGTTGTTGCTTGCCGGCAATGCGGTATAGGTTTTCGATGTTGGTGTTCATAGTATGGATAGCCAAATTACGAAAAGAGAGCCAAGAAAGAGAGGTAAGAATCGAGAATCAAGAAACAAGAAGCTTAGCATGCGTTAGGGATAGCAGCGGATACCGGCCCTGTGACTAAGGCCTGTGCAGTATGAGCGGATAGCCCGGCCCGAAGGGAACGCCCTTGGGAAGAGAAGCAAGAAGTTAGAGACAAGAAACAAGATGCTTTTCTAAATCCCTTCGCAGTCTCTCTCATTCCCCTCTCGAGAGGGGCGCGGTTGGATGGTGTAGTGGCAGGGTGTGTTTCTACGACATGCAAGAAAATAAATGTTTTCTAAAGCCCCCCTAACCCCTTTCTCCCAAGGAGTCCTTTGGAAGAGAGGGGAATGTTAACCACTAACCTATCTTGTCTCTTGCTTCTCGGCTCTTGTCTCTCTATATTAACCCTCTATTAATTTTACAGCATCTGTAGGCCAGTAACTTATAAAAGCGTACCTTTGCAAAAAATTTGTTCTTGATAAAGGCGCTTAGCAAATGTTTGCTTTCTTCTTCAAAGACAATTAGATAACACGAATTAAGTATGAAAAAAATTGTCGATTACAGGAAGCTATTGGGTGTAACCGAAGCAGCAGAACTACAGGAGCTAAAATCGGTTTACCGCAACCTGATGAAAACCTGGCACCCGGATAAGTTTCAGGACGAGAGCCGTATTGAGGCCGAAGAAAAAAGCAAAACCATTATTGAGGCTTACCACTTTTTGGTAAGTATTGCTCCTGAAACCCGTGAGCAAACCCTTGCTGATTATACTACTACCACAACAACCTGTGGCATTGCCGATTTTGAATACAAACAACAGGTATTAACCATCAACTTTACCGATGGTACTACTTATGAGTATTTCGACGTACCGAAGGTTGCTTATGTGAAGTTTATCAACTCAGATTCGCCGGGCCGTTTTGCACGCCGCCACATCTTTAACGCTTACGTATACCGCAGCACCAGCAGGCTGGTTGCTTCTGCATAACGACAATTCGAACTATATAAATAAACAACCGAAGCCTTTCAGATTAAGTTCTGGAGGGCTTTTTGATTTATTTAGTTGTGAGGGAGTGAGTTGTGAGTTAGTGATTAATACACTCGAAACTCAATTTTTTTATAACTCGCTAACTCACTCATTCACTCCCTCACAACTATTACTCGAAACTCACTCATTCACTCCTCACAACTATTACTCGAAACTCACACATTCGCTCCCTCACAACTATCCAATCCTCACAATTAAACACTACCTTACCGAAATGCCCAAAGCCACATTTACGTGGTTTGCATTTTATTGGAAAAAATATTCAACACCCTCATCGATAGTTTTATTGATAACAAAGTAGGTATTACCGAAAACTTTTTAAGCGAGGCCTTAGCCGCAAACCTTAAAAGCAACCTGCTTACCCTGTACCAAAACAAGTTAATGAATAGCGCCGGGATAGGAAACGCCGTACTGCAAGACCACAATAAGCTCATCCGCAGCGACCAGATCTACTGGCTGGACCGCAAGCATAACGATGCCTTCGAGAACGACTTTTTCGACCTGATGGATAGCTTTGTGTTACATCTTAACAGCACCTGCTACACGGGTATTACAGGCTATGAGTTTCATTATGCGCTGTACGAGGAGGGTAGTTTCTACAAAAAGCACATCGACCAGTTTCAGAACAACGGAAGCCGTCAATACTCCATGATCATGTACCTTAACGTGGGCTGGGTTATTGCCGATGGCGGCGAACTGTGCATCCATCATCACGATCATTTGCAGAACATCTCGCCCATCAGTGGCAAAAGCATTTTCTTTAAAAGCAGCGAACTGGAGCACGAAGTGCTACTGGCCAATAAAGCAAGGATGAGTATTACGGGTTGGCTGAAAATTTAGTTGTGAGGGAGTGAATTAGTGAGTTTGAATATACTTTATTAAATACCTCTTCTAAAAATAAGCAAACAACCTGTAAATATAACTCAACTCATAAACCAGAAACGCTATGGCCAGCACCGCGTGAAACTTACGGTTGTTGCTGTTCATAGCTACCACACAAAGGGAAATGTGTGTTATATTACGTACGGGGTACTCCCAGCCGTAGTGTGTGAGGTAGTAGGCTTTGCCTTTGATAAGGGTATCGAAAAAATCGAGCACGAAGGTGAGCGCCAGGATACCAAAAATCCATTGCTTGCGCGAATAGTAGTATGTAAAGTAGTCTTTGTACTCTTCGAGATTATCGGGTATCAGCAACGAACACTCGAAATAGTAAACCGATATGTACACAAACAGGAAGAAATACTCTTCGAAACTCCAGTGGGTAATATCGCGCAGGTGGGCTTCCCACCACCAAAAGTGGATAATAAGCAGCAGCACATAAAAACACCATGTTAAATGCACCCAATAAGGCTTCGCCTGTTTGGGATGCTGAACAAATTTTATAATACCCTTTAACAAATGGGTTATACTGAGACCCAATATAATGCCCAGTATGGTTTTAACATGGTCGAACGCGCCCATAGCCAATATACATTTTTACTAAATTTAGTTTAAATATTTACTATCCGGCAAATTTGAACGCATTTTTTCGGCACAAAAACAATTATAAAGCCCTGTAGTTTAATGATATAGTGCGTAGCGATTTGTTGATTAAGTGAGTGGTTTCGTTAACTACAATAACAATTAACTTAATCAACTACTCACTATTCACTACAACTATCAACCATTCACTATTCAGCTAACTTTATGGCAGATCTTCTCAACTCTATCCAACGCGGTATGAAAAACTGGTGGCTACTTTTGTTAGCCGGTATCATACTCATTGTAGCAGGCGTAATTATCCTGGTGCACCCGTTAACCAGCTTTATTACAGCAGCGGTATTTTTTGGCCTTGCTATTTTAATAGGCGGTATTTTTAAAATCATTTTCGCCATCAGCAACCGGCACCACCACCAAAGCTGGGGATGGAACCTTGTTTCGGGCATATTAGCTGTTATTATAGGCCTTATACTGGCCAATAACCCAGCCATATCATTGGTAGTGCTACCTTTTATACTGGGCTTCTATGTGCTTTATGCAGGCGGCATGCTTATTAGCCTTGGCATACACGGGCAGCACATGCACATGAACGGCAGTGGCTGGATTGTTTTTGGTGGCATCATCACCCTATTGCTCGGCCTTTACATTTTATTTAGCCCCGCTTTAGGAGTTGTAATACTAACTACCATAGCTGGCCTCTCTTTTATTGCCGAAGGCTTTACCTATTGTATGATAGCCTTTAAAATAAACAAGGCAAGGCATAGGTTGAACTCTTTGATTGAATAGTGTTATTTAGAGACAAGATGGGGTTAACGAGTGGTTTCCCCTCTTGAGAGGGGTTAGGGGTGTGTTCTTTAGAAAATTTTACTTTCTTTCATGTTGTATAAACACACCCCTGCCATCGCTCAGTCAACCGCTCCCCCTCTCAAGAGGAGATGCATCATTAGCATACCGTCTCGACTCTTGATTCTTGATTCTTTTAAAGGGCGTTCCCTGCGGTCGGGCTATGCGCTTATACTGCACAAGGCATTAGCCACTGGCCGGTATCCGCTGCTATCCCTAACGCGGAAAAGCGGGTATCCACTTTTGTTCCCGCAATGCACGGTACCGGTAAATTGATGGACGGAGTATAGTTATGAGTTCCATTCACAACTCACCATTCACTCACTCACAACTAAAAAAGCCCCTCCAATAACTCGGAGAGGCTTCGGTCAAAAAAACTACTTACTTTTTATTAAACTAACCTGACTATTTTCCTTTTTTAGCCTGCATTTTTTCTTTCATAGCGGCTTGCATTTCTTCCTGGTGTTTCTCGTATATCGTGTATTGATCAGGCGAAAGCACCTTTTTAAGTTCTTTATTTTTATCTTTCATATCGCCTTTGAGCCCTTTGGCTGCTTTCATTTTACCAAATTTGCTGGTGGCAGCTTTTACCTTGTCCATGTCGCCCATCATTTCTACTGTTGCATCTCTGTTAATTTTGTACACCTGTGGTACCTGGCCTTCTGTAAGGTCTAACTGGGCGGTCATTATCTTGGTTTGCATATCGGCAATCTGTGAAATCTTATGATCCTGAAAAGCTTTTTGCTGGTCGGGCGTTAACACCTTTAATAAACCTGTATTACGCGTTTTCATAATACCTATTACCTGCTGCGCAAGGGCTTTGCCTCTAAAACTGGTATCAGCCTGCGCCTTTTTACCAGTTTGCACCAAAGCAGCTGCTGCGGTTTTGTTTAACCCTTCTGCTGTTGTTTTTTGCGTACTTGTTAACGACAAGTAGGCAAGGCTATCTGTCATAGCTTGGGCAATTTTGCCAACCGTTGCAGAACTTTGTGCCATAGCAACAGCACTCAATAACACAAATGAGGTGGCAATAAAAACACTTGCTGCCAGGTTTAATTTTTTGTGTAACATCATCATTATTATTGCTTTAAATGAATAATAGATTTAGTGTTACAAGTGTAGGTACTAAATAAGGCATAGCATAAAATTAACAGGCCTATGCGGTTTCAGTTTAGAAACTGAAACAAAATGACCGGTATTACAGGCAAAATTCGAGGTAAATTAGGTTTGTGATAAAAGGATTTATAGCTGTAACCATTTATCATCTTTTAAACAAATATTAACCTTAATCAACTCATTATGGCAAATCTTATTAGCGCGCTTGAGCGCAGTACCAGAAACTGGTGGTTATTATTGATTGCCGGCATTATTTTCGTGCTAGCAGGTCTTGTTACCCTTATGTACCCTATATCTACCTACATTACATTCGCCATGTTTTTCGGAATCGCGATTTTAATAGGAGGTATCCTTAAAATCTCATTTGCAATTAGCAATCGTGAAAGCCTTACTGGCTGGGGCTGGAACCTGGTGTCGGGTTTTGTATCGTTTATGATAGGTATAATGCTTATTAACAGCCCCGAAATATCTTTGTTATCCTTACCGTTTATTATTGGGTTTTATATACTTTATGCTGGCGGTATGCTTATTAGTGTGGGTATAGACGAGAGACATCTGCATGTTAATGGTTCGGGAATGGTTGTGGCCGGCGGTATTGTAACCCTGCTGTTGGGTATTGGCATTTTATTCAGGCCGGCATTTGCAGCAACGCTGCTTATTTCTTTTATTGGTATCTCTTTTATTGCAGAAGGAATCACCTATTGTTTTTTCTCCTTTAAAATTAACAGTGCAAGACATCACCTGCACGAGTTAAATAGTTAGGAATCGAAAATCAAACAGAGCCTCCGTAATTGTAAAATGCGGAGGCTTTGTTATATATAACCGGTCCGTTATCTACTGTTTACTTTTCGGCCAGCCTTTTCTCATAGTTTTTCTGCAAGGCATCCATTGATTCATCATAGCCTGCACGGTCTATAAAAACTTCGGGGTTGTAAGCGTCGCCCGGTTTGTGTTTCTTTTGCAAATCGAACTGGCTGGCGTGCGAGGCCAGGAAAATATCAAACTGCAGGTTCTTCATGGCATTTATAGTGTATCCATAATCTTTCCCCACATTAGGGTATCCGGGCATACCCGATAGTTTGGTTTCAGACAGTATTGTAGGCATATTAGCAATTAACACATGATAAGTGCGGTGTTCGTCCTTTACATCCAACATAAAGCTGCTGGCCCCTTTGGTATGGCCCGGATGATGCAAAGCGATAATTTGCATGCCGCCCAGTTTAATAGTATCATGATCGTGCAGCAGGCGGTCGGCTTTTACGGGCAGAAACATCATGCCTTTGCCACCCATTACATAGTCTGAGTTACCGCCATCGGCCAATACCGGGGCATCAAACTCATTAATCATCATCTTAGCACCGATTTCTTTCTTTATAGCCGCAGCAGCCCCCACATGATCAAAGTGAGCGTGCGCAGCCAATAGTATCTTTATATCAGTGAATTTGAAGCCCAATGCTTCCACATGACGGCGGATCATGGCATCTGAACCGGGCAGGCCTGTGTTAATTAAAATATTACCCTTCGGCGTTACTACAAGGTAGCTCGCCAAATCATAAGTACCTACATAATACAGGTTACCTACAATACGAAAGGGCTGGTAATCTTTACTCCACTCGGGCTGCTCCTCCATTTTGCGGAGTTGCTGGGCTTGTGAAACAGAGCAAGTTAAGATAATACCGGCAACCACCAACATGGCCCGAAGATGTTTCTTAAATGTTTTCATAGAGATATAAAAGGGATTTGAAGGTAAGATTTTTGCGGGAAGATGTAAAAGTATATCAAACAAAAAAGCCTCATATTTCTATGAAGCTTTTTTGTGATCCCATTGGGACTATCTTTATTTCTTTAGCCAGATTATATTATTAGCCGGATAAATATTGAAGCTATTTAGCAGCAAATGATGCGGCTGTAACAGCTAATCCTTTCCGGGATGTTAATGGTAAATCTTTACCTATAGCATGCTTAATTTTTTGATTGCTGGCTATGTAGCTTTCTGTTAATTTATCTAAACGTTCTGTTGTTAACGGCAAATGCAATACGTCCCCTAACCTGGCACCTGTTCTAATTAAACCGGGGGGAATTTTCCATAATTTTGGCTTTTTATTTATCGAATCTGATAAAATACCTACCACATCATTTGTTGACAAGGATTCATCATCAGCAATCTGATACACTCCTGAAGCGACATCATCCCGTTTAATCAGTTCTTTAATAATAAAGCACAAATTTTCAACGCTAAGGAAAGACCTTTTATTCTCAAAGCCGGCTAAAGGATACGGGATGCCTTTTTTTACAAATTGATACAATAAATTCAGATTACCTTTATTACCCGGGCCATGAATCATACACGGCCTTAAAATGTAATATGACTTACCAGCCGGTAATGGCTGGCCCTGGATGTATTGCTCTGCCATCAGCTTTGATTTCCCGTAATCAGTTTTAGGATTGGGGGTAGTATCTTCGGTAAGAATGCCGTTAACAGAATCCGCAGCTGCCTTTACAGAGCTTATAAAAATAAATTTTTGAGCATCCGACTTTAAAAAAGCATCATATAGCTTTTTTGTGAGTTCGAAATTAACCTGATAATACGCTTGTGGATCAGAAACCTTTTTAAGATCGTGAGCTTTACCGGCGAGGTGAATAACTGCTTCTGCATTTTTTAATGTAGAACTGCTTATTGTGGCTAAATCCGATCTCCCAATTGAACAAAGTTCAAAACCCTTGAGGTAGCTAATTAAATTTGTACCAACAAAGCCCGTAGCTCCTGAAATTGAAATCATACTTATGATATCTCTTTAAAATGATCCTTGACCTTTTTCAACGCCGACCCAACAATTTGATGCATATCGTAATATTTGTATTCTGCTAAACGCCCACCAAAAATGATCTTGTCTTCTTTATCGGCTAATGCTTTATATTTCTTATAAATTTCGTTGTTGGCGTCATTATTTATCGGATAATAAGGCTCTTTAGTTGAATCCCAATCTGCCGGATACTCTTTTGTAATAACCGTTTTGCTTTGTGTTCCAAACTCAAAATGCTTATGTTCAATTATACGGGTATATGGCACCTCTCTTTCCGTATAATTAACAACTGCATTTCCCTGATAGTTTTCCTGGTCAATTGTGGTGTGTTCAAAATCCAGGCTTCTATATTCTAACCGGCCAAATTGATAATCATAATATTGATCAATCTTCCCGGTAAATATAACATGCTGAGCACGGGCTTCCCATTGTTCCTTCTTTTCAAAGAAATCAACATCAAGTTCAACATCAATATCTTTAACCAAACCTTCTATCAATTTATTGTAGCCCCCTATCGGGATACCTTGATACTTGTCGTTAAAATAGTTATTGTCGAACGTAAACCTAACCGGCAACCGTTTTATAATAAATGCAGGAAGATTGGTAGCTGGCCGGCCCCATTGCTTTTCGGTATATCCCTTTATAAGCTTTTCATATATATCCGTCCCAATCAAAGAAAGCGCCTGTTCTTCAAGATTTGCCGGATTTTCAATATTAAGTTGATCAATTTGTGATTTGATCTTTTCCTTTGCTTCTTTTGGCGTTTTTACCTTCCATAGTTGATAGAAGGTATTCATATTAAAAGGTAAATTGTAAAGCTCGCCTTTGTAATTTGCCAATGGACTGTTAGTATACCGGTTGAATTCAACAAATGAATTTACGTAGTCCCATATTTCTTTATCACTTGTGTGGAAAATATGTGCACCATATTTATGCACGTTTATGCCTTCTACATTTTCGCAGTATAAATTGCCTCCTATATGATCTCGTTTTTCAACAATCAAACAGCTCTTTCCCCGTTTTTTTGCTTCATGAGCAAATACACAACCGAACAACCCCGAGCCAACTATCAAATAATCGTATTGCATTATTTTTTATATTTAAAATAGCTGATAACAGCCCAATTTGTTAAATAATATAGGCTTGGTAAAAGGCCCACTTTTTCTATTTTATACAACACCTTAAAGTGAGGTGCAATTACTTTCTTCTTTTTCCTACTTGCCGAAAAGCCTAAAATCCTGTAATTGGCTAACACCTCTTTATTACCGTATGCAGTTTTTACCTTTTTTATTATTTCGAGCCAATAAACGTAATCGTCTCTCAGGCTTTTCATATCTTCACGCAGGTACACCTTGCCAAACTTTTCAGTATCATACAAACCGGTTAAACAGGATATTGAACAAGTTTTTAGTAGATCTCTGTAATTTATCTTTTCGGGAACAATAAAAGGCCTTAAGATTTCTTTAGAATGTTCATCAATACGAGTGTGCGATGAATATACCAGTAAAGCGTTTTTTTCTTTCATCAGCTTTAACTGCTTTTCCAGAAAATCAGGGTTCCATGTATCGTCAGAATCGAGGAGCGCAATATATTGCCCCTGCGCCAATCTTATTCCATTATTCCTGGCGCTGGCCGAGCCTCCATTAGGCTGGCTTACCAATTTTATCCTGCTATCCTTTTGTATATATTCCCTAACTATTTCAGGCCCATTATCCTTAGAACCGTCGTCAATTACGATCATCTCCCATTTTGGATATGTTTGGTTTATAACTGAATCTATTGTTTGCCCTACAAAACGCCCACCATTATACATGGGTGTAACAATAGATACTAAGCCTCTTTCCATTTTTTATTAAATATTATTTTTTGTTAAAATATTGCTTGTGCCTTGTAAAGTCACCTTTAATACCATCTTTTACGCTTTTAAAGTAAAGGGAAAGCTTTTTGATATCTCTTTTTACCAATAGTAAATAATAGGTGTATATGATCCCTTTAAGAACGATATTAAATTTATTTGTGTAGTTCCAATAAATGTACGTGCTATTTCTGATAAGGCAAATAAACCTCCAATCAACATTTGTTACGGGAACGCGATAGAGACCAAACCAGATGGACTCAAAATCCAATTTATTAGCCGGGTGATAAAATGCTGCGTTTGCAATTGTTACAGGATTAAATCCAGCTTTTTTGCACCGCCAATAATGTTCATACTCGTCGCCCCACAAAAACAGTTCTTTTTTGGGGTATCCAACTTCGTCCACTATTTTTGTTGTAAGTAATGAGCCATTAAAAGGAAACACAAAATCTATAACTTCACCCCAGGATGCTTTAAGTTCAGCATAATTACGGGTTTCTTTTCCGCTTTTTAATTTTACAGGCCATGATAATCTTTCATGATCATCTATATCAACACTTACGGGCATTATATAATCGTACCCATTAACATATTTCATTTGCATTTCCAAACAATGATCAGAAGGATACCCATCATCATCCATCATCCAGAAAAGATCATATTCATTTAGTTCCCTTGCATTCTTTAAACCATTGTAAAAGCCCCCGGCCCCGCCTGTGTTTTCTGGTAATTTTAACAGATATAGCTTAACGTTATTAATGATTCCCCAGGTTAAATCACCTTCTTTACTTAACTCTATGCCAGTAAGTAAATTAGTCATCAAATAATCAAATGTTCCATCAGTGGAAGCATTATCTACTAAATAAATCGCATCAACTTTTCTTGACTGGGCAACTAATGCCTTTATACAACGTAATAAAAGCTCCTTTCGGTTATAAGTAACTACTACTGCACAAACCTTCATCTTAAAATATTTCCTTCATTAAATCCCTATTTTGTGTACTGAATGATGCAGCCCTTTCCTTAGCTAAAGCTTTAATTTTACCGATATTATCATCCCGGAGTATTTCTGAAATCCCGTTTTTTAGTTGTAAAACATCACCAACCTGTACAAGTTGGCCAAATTCACCATTTTTCAGTATCTCGCGGGGGCCAACTTCGCAATCAGTTGCTATAACCGGCACCTCGCAATACATAGCTTCTATTAATACCAAACCAAAACCTTCTGACTTTGAGCTAAAAATAAATATCGAAGCGTTTTTCATCCATTTATACGGATTGGTATCATTACCTTTTAAAATTATCCGATCTTCAAGTTGTAACTCTTTAATAAATGATTTTATAAACCCCTCATCTGGCCCTGCTCCGACAATATACATGCACGGAATATTTTTATCTTCCAGCCAAAGAAGATTATACGCTTTAATCACAGAAATAAAATCCTTTGATCTGTTATCTATCCGTGAAACCATCAAAATGAATTTCTCATCCTGGGTCTTTAATTCCTCATTCTTATATTTATCAATAACATTAGTGTCAATTGTATTATAAACCACTTTTGTAGACTTTTCATCAATCTTAAATAAATCTAAAAAGAGTTTTTTCTGATCATTGCAGATACAAATAATCTGATCACATTTCTTGTACAAGAAACTATATAAGAAGCCTAAACTGGAATTCTTTATAACCCGCGGATTGGAATGGATCCATGAAAATTTTTCTCCTTTCTGTACATAAGTCAATATTAAAGAAGAAAAAGTATCTGAAAAATTGATGGTTACATCTTGTTTCAAATTAAGTAAAAACTTACAGTATAATATTTGGATAACAAGTATTAAGGGGGCAAGTAAGGGGCTGAGAAATTGCAGGCTGCCATTTACCCGCCTCAGTGAATGAACTAAAAATAAATGATCAAAATCAATTATTTCAACATTGCCTGGAATTTGCTGGGCTATACCATCAAAATCTTTGTGTACAACTATTAAATAAACTTTCTCAGATCTTAATTGGTCAACTATGTTTATAAACATCTTTTCCACGCCGCCCGTTCGAAAACGGTGCATCACAAATACAACATTTTTCATTTAGCGGACGTGATAAGGAACAATATTCATCCCATCAAAATTAAGATTAGAATAGTATAAGGCTATTAAAATAAACAAGACAATAATACCGTAAATAATCTTACTTTTATAATTAAAAGAAGAAAAAGAGATCGGAATTATAAAAATCATTAGATCCGTAAGATATTCGGATATACGATTTAATATATCTACTCCTAAAAAAAAACAGTATAAAATAACCCCTATTGCAAACATATTATAGAGTATAATATGAGCGGTATTTTTTATCCATGTTTTGGAAAGCCCAACAAGTGATAGGCCTATTAAAATTCTTAAAATTACACCAAGCCCTGTTTTGGTATTGGCGCCACCGCTAAAGAGATCTTTGTACCCCATGTAATGGCCACCGGTGAAAAGATCGATAATATAGCCAAAAATCAATGCGGTTATCCCTACGCGCGCCAGTATCAAGCTAACAATAGAGCCGATAAAAATAAGATCTCTCCTAAATGGAACACTGGAAACCCAATATAAAGGAATAAAAAATAAAATGGATGTGTGAAACAATGATCCTAATAAAAGAAAGAAAAGATAATAAGTGAGCCTCCTTTCTATAATATACTTTATGGCAAATAAAAAGATAGATATAGTTACCCCTTGTCTTATACCGCTAAAATAGTAGACAAAAAAAACGCCTATGCTAATAAAAACAATATAACCGATCCCTTTCTCATCACGGTTAAGAAAAAAATTAATGGCTTTGAATAAGAAAGCCGCTGAAATAAATGCAGTGATTAAAGTAACCCAAAGAAAGTCGCCGTGAAAAAAAGCAACTAATTGGTTAATAAAGAAGTAGCCTGGTTCAACAGAATATGATGTATCCCCGAATGAAGAAATTTCGGTATAAATCTGCTCGTATGCCGGATAATCAGTCCCAACATCCTTTCTGAGCCCCACAAAAAGAACTAATATAAAAAACCAAATATATTCAGTTAGTTTAGCCGATGTTAAACTACCGTACTTTATTAAAACGGCGGTTAAGCAGGTAATAAAAAAGAAAATACAATAAATGATCATTTTTATGTGTTCCTGAAAACAGTGTCATCTAATTTGCCTAAAACATCTTTCCAACCATATATTTCAGTATAAACCTGGCTTGGCTGGGAAGGTTGATTCTTTTTTGATTTCAGCAAATCGAAGGCAACACTAAAAGTAGTTGATACAAGTTTAGTTACATGCTTAAAATAATTTATTTTAAGAGGCTTATGGATTTTTATACCTTCTGTAATTGATAGTCTGAAAAGAAATATCAAACGCCGGAAACTTGAAGTTTTAATATATTTTAAATTGGCCAATATAGCATAGGCGCTAAGTTTATATATATCAAATAATTCAACTAAGTCTGCCCGGCCTAACTCGTACAATGCCTTTACCCCTGTTTCTGCCCATATAGTTTCTACACTATAAAACCGGGGTACTTGTTTTTCCCAATTGTAGTTATCCGTTCTGTTTTTAAAATGCGGTGCGTCACTTAAATACCCTGAATGATCAGAAGATAAACTTGAAACTGATGTACTGCTTTGGCATGCCCCGGCAACGCTAAAAGGGTAATCTACGATATAATGAACTTTTGTTACATTGGATAATGCCACTGTAGAATACATATCCGGTGTAAGCCCCCCATAAAAATACCCTACCTTCTCAAATACAGTCTCTAACAAAGCCCTCTTTACTATTCCATGATAAATGCGGGGCAAATTATATCTCTGATAGTTAATAAACCCGCTTTTTATTAATGAAGTTAAATTATTTTCGATATTAATCTCCTCAATTTTATTACTATACCCAGGGATAATCAATCTGCCGTTTTTGCTTACAACATGAGCATTGTTTGGCCAAATAAAATCTATATAACTTTTGCAGCCAATAGATTCTATGTTATTTAACTTCATCCATTGTGTGGTTTCGATAATGTTAGGCAGCACCGTGTCATCGTCCCCTATCATAATCACATATTCACCGGTTGCAAGCGAAACACACTTATTAAAATTATCTATTGAAGAAAGAGGAGAACCATCGTAGGTATAAATGACCTGACTGTTTGGATTGGCTTCCAAATATTGTTGAATATCCGGAGTATCACTATTATCCGCAATGGCTATCTGTATTAAATCTGAAGAAATAGCTAAAATTGATTGAATAGCCTCAATACAGTACTTTTGTCGATTTTTAGTAGCAATAACTACGCTTAACAATGGAGGATTATTCATTTGTGTACATATTGGTTTAGGGTATTATTGAACAGAGTTATTTATATACAGTGTATATTTTATACACTGTTAAAACTAATTAAGCAAGCCCCTAAAAAACTTAGCTAATAGTAAAAACATGGCAGATAACATACCCCCAAGTAAAAAACCAATCACGCCCCCCTTTAGTTTTCCGATCCTGTCAACTTTTAACGGATAAATAGGTGAATCTACGATTTGAATTAATGGTGTTTCTTGTCTTAAAGAAATTTTCGCCAATTCTAAATTTTTTACAAGCTCAGTCAAAATTGCCTTGTTAGCTTCTGCATTAAATTGTGAATGTTGTGCTGGTGCTCTTAGTATTTGACGAGACGGATTTAAATTAGGTGTAGCATCTGCAACCTCAATCGCACTGTTGATAGCACCTTTTAATACCGATCTTACAGAATCAGTTTGATGTTGTAAAATGGAAACGTTTTGAAGCGTTTTCTTGGTTTTGGTTAAAATATAAAAATTGCTGACAGTATTAACAATCTGACTATTAAAAGCTGAGGCAAAATATTCGTCTTTGGCTCTAACTGTAACATTTATTATATTAAGTTTTTTATCTGGTTTACCAATCGAGAGAACCTCCTTATTTATTTTATCAATAACGTCACCTAAAACGCTATCCTGTAAACGGCTTTGGTTAGTGCCTGGGTTAAAATGAATATTACGTAAGTTGGGATTATCCCGCCACTTATTTCTTAAATCATTCATTCTAATATATGTATCAATCAGCAATTCTTCTTTGCCTTTGTGCATTGAATTAGTTAACAAAGCTTTCTGTATCATTGCACGCGATTTATATAGTTCAATGATATTATCTCCCTGAAAAATTCCGCCGCCACTGCCGCCCAGGTCTACCCCTACCATTGAAGCAATGCCTGCATATTGACTTAGCATGCCTCCACCTGATTTATTGTCTTCTAAAACAAACGTTGTTGTGGCATTAAATACCGGTTTAGTGTAAATAGATACACCTAACCCTAAAGCACCGCCAATAATGCCCCAAAGCAAAATTTTGATATATTTCGACAATAAAAAATTATAACATTCATTTAGTTTTACATATAAATCTTTAAATGAAACTTTTTCATCATGTCGTAGTTCATTATAAGTTTCTTTGGTATTCATATATTCAATAGGGATTTTCTAAACAAGTTAATTTTATAATAAGCTTTTTATAATACTTAAACAGTAAACCATTGTTTCTTTAGTTAGCTATCTTTGTTTTATAAAAAAAGCTTAGTGTTTTTTGCTCTTAGAAAAAGTAAAAAAATTGTAAGAGCAATTGTTATGGGTATTAGCAGCTTATGTAACATAATTTCAATTAATATTTTTTCAAAATCTGTCTCAATTTTTCTATTATGTTACTCATATATATATTTTTCAAAAATTCCTCGCTTTTAATCAAATAATTATCTGTTTCATCATTTATATGTTCAGTAAGAATTTTTTCAAAAATTTCGTATGACGTTATAGATTCAGCAATTGAAGATAAACCGAATGATCTTGTCTCTTCATTATCCGTATATCTCGCAACTATTCGGCAACCATTAACAATAAATTCAAAAAGACTCGGAGTAACATGATTAATAAATCTAGAATTTACCTCATCAGTGCCCGGTGTAGAATAAAAAGCAATTTTAGAGCTTCTTAATAAATTAATATACTCTTTTCGATCGGAAAATTCACCTAAAACCCCTTCTAAATTGGAAACATAAACATTGTTTCTATATATATTGTTATCAGACCATGTCCTAAAAACATAGTTAAAATTGGGGTGGGATAAAGCATAGCGCTCAGCATATTCTTGCAAAACTCTATTTTTCCTTACAAAAATTGCATCGTATTTTTTACCCTTATAATCTTTCCAAAGCTGATAGCTATTTGACAAACCAAGCGGCAAGTGTACAATATTTAGCGGACAGTTACCCTGCTTCAATAAATTGTAAGCATTTAGACTTGAGACTAAAATAAGTTTACAATTTTTATAAACTTTTGAGAAATTATCTATATCTATATTTTTATCAAAATCAATTAGATAAGGTACTTTATCAGAAAAAACCTTGTATCCGAACCCTGTTACAGGGAAAAGGTGATAAATGAGTGTGTAAGAATTAGGTTTGCTAATCAACCTGTTAACGGATTGAAGAAAACCCGATAGCCCAATCTTATATGCGATCCTATATGTAAAGTAAGATATTCTTTCATAAATCTTATTTGATGAAAAAATTGGAACCCCTAATTCTTGTGCAATACAATCTTCCCATTCATATATTAGATCGGAGTAAACTTCGCTATTACTCTTACGTGTTGAATAGATATTTTTAATTTGCATAAATTGCTAAACAGGATAGTTAGATATTTTTTTTAAAAATCTTATTTTTTATTGGCCCTAAAACCTCAAGAACAATCTTGTTTTTTAAAATAAAAACTTGTAAAAGTGTAAAATAAGCAACACAAATACATAAGGCAGAAATCAAAATAGTAAGCGGGACTGAAGACATTTTTCTACAAACTATTACAATACCCCAAAATGGGATGCAAAGCAATGTGAAGACGATCAACTGTTGATATGGGATTTTGATTTTGATTTTTTTTCGTACGTATAAATAGCAACAAATTAAAACAAATAATTCTGCAACCAGGTTAGAAATGGCTGCTCCATTTTGTTCAAAAATTGGGATAAGAATAAAGTTAAGTACCAAGCTTACAATAGTGCCTACAATAACTGCATACAAAAGTTCTTTATCCTGTCCCATTGGTATTAATAATTGTGTGCTGAAATTCGTTGTCATACCAATTATCAATATAACCGGACACATTATACGTAGGGTAGTGATAGAAGACGCAAATGCCTTACCCGAAAAAAGTGCAATAATTTCTGGTGCTAATAAGTATAGCCCCACCATGATTGGAACGCCCAAAAGAATAACAAACTGAAGCGTCTTCGTAATCAGTCGATTTATTTCGTCATGATTTTCATTTTTAAATTCAACGGCAATCCTTGGCAACATCACAGGTACTAAGACCATTATTAAAGAAAGTGGTATTTTATTTATTTTAGATGCAACAGTATAATAACCTATACTGGCATCCCCTGATATAAATCCAAGTATAGTAACATCGAGTAAATTATAGATACTTGTAAAGATCCCCACAGAAAATAACAAAAGCAAGGGCTTTACATGTGCTCTCATATTCAATTTAAGATAAAGAGCCTTAAAACTGATAAACCTGAGAATATACTTTGTATTAATTAATGTATTTAGAAGGCTGATTACTATTGGAATACAAAAATAAATTAATGTATCTTCTTTTGTTTTTATTAAAACGAAGGTTATTATTACAGAAACAATCTGAAAGAAGACTGTCCGCGTGGTAATGTATTTAAAGTCTTCCAATGCATAAAAAAAGTAATTAAGATCAAAGACCCCAATGATTATTGTTGCTATACCAAATAAGTAATATTGCAAACTGGCATGGAATTTACCGATGGAATAGATTAATATCAGATATAGTAAGATTCCAAAAAATGTACAGATGATTTTTATTAACAATAATTCAAATAATATTTTGCTTCTTAACCTTATTGAATCCTTTACTTTTGCTACTTCTCTTATCCCATATAATGGGATACCTAAGGAAGTAAGAATCACAAAGTATTGTATAAAAGAGTTTGCAAAATTGACATGGCCAATTCCTTCTGGAGCCAAAATTCTGGTAACATAAGGAAAAGTAAACAAGGGCAAAACTAAACTTGAGCCTGTAAGCAATATATTATAGAAAGCATTTTTTTTTAATTTCATTATTCTTAATTTAAGCTATCTTTCAAGAATAAGAATATTAAAAGTTAAGCCTTTTTAAATCCATTGCGGCCTCTATACATTTATCCATGTTGTAATATTCCCATTCTGCAAATCTTCCTAACAAAAAGATGCGATATGGCTTCAATAGTTTTTTCAACAATAATATCTTCTCTCTGGTTTCCTCTCCTTGTATAATGTATGAATTTGGTTCATAATTAAATGCAAGAGGCACTAAATTGCCCGGTAATAAAGCTAATTCTTTAATCATATCATCCTGATTCTGTTTACCTGAAAACTCAACCACGCATGTTTTACGAGCCGTGCCACCATTGTTCGAGTCACTAAAGTTACCTGTGTAGATAATTCGATGAGCTTTAAATCTTTCTTCTGGTAAATACAGCCACGAAATATCATCAGCATCTGTTTCACAAAGTATGTTTGAAGTACCATTAGAAACCAAATTGGAAATATCTATAAGAGCTTTTTGTAAAGCCGAGTCATTAATTTTAATTATATTATGTAGTTTCCTTACATCTCCACAGTAAACAATAGAATCAACAATCTTATCGCCATTATTAACAGAAAGTTTATATTCATCTAAATATTCTATCGACTGAACATCATACGACTTATTAATTGATAAACCTTCAGCTAATCGATCTACAATAAATTGCGATCCGTTTTTACAGGGGTAATAGAATGTGGAATGAACCATTGTAGTTTCTTCCTGCCTAACCACATTACTAAGTATTACTTCCCGTAACTTTGGCATAGGTAGTTTACCTTCAAGCCATTCAAGTGGGACCTTTGATAAATCAGTATTCCATATTTTAGTATTGTAAGGCCCGAAGTATATGTTGTAAAGCTCCTCACCGAAATTTCCTATAAGGAAATCTTTGAAATTTGCGTAATCACCTACATCTCTTACACCACTGGATAACTTATCAAGCAATTCATTTAATACAATAATTGCCTGTTGCTCAGGTAGCTGATATAAATAATTTTCAATAGGATAACCAATTACTGCATCCCCCATTAATATTTTAGCATTCCTATTCGCTTTAATGAATTCATTCTGCCTGTCAAAATGTTTCCAGAACCAATCCAAAACAGCTTGGTTTCGGCTATTAAAAACATGACCGCCAACAAGATGGAATAAATTACCGTCTATTCTTTTACATTTTATTAACCCACCATGCAATTCATCACGTTCTAAAATTTCGACTTCATTGTCTTCTGCCAACATTCTAGAAATACTTAATCCAGAAATACCAGATCCAATTACTATTACTTTTCTCATTATTGATTGTTTGTTTTAAGATAGTTTCACTATAACTATCGCCGATTAAAACCTCTCAACTTTATGCCAAACCTTTGAAGTTATATTTTGATAATGTATCGGTATGACAAGTGTCAATTATAGTCAAGAGGCCAGGTAATACCAGAGAGAAGCTTAATTACCGAATAATTTTTAGGCCAACGTAAATTGGTATAAAAAGGGTAATTGATAAATGATTCAAAACTTGCCTGCAATATTGGCAATGATGTTTTTGAACATATTAAGTGTTTCTCAAAAAAAGAGGATAGTTGCTCCCCATGAGTACCCTACACCGAAGCCAGCTAGCAGAACGTTGTCGCCTTTTTTAATTTTTCCCTCTATAGCATTTTTCAAAGCAATTGGTATAGTTGAAGATACAGTATTCCCGCATTCCTTTAAATAGATAAAAAAACGATCTCTATCTATTCCAATTTTTTTCATTAAGTGCTCAAGCATAAATTGATTAGCCTGATGAAAAATATGCAAGTCAATTTTAGCTAATGAAAGGTTATTTTTATTTAATGTATTATTAATTAATTCAGGAACAGCTCTTGACGTAAATGTAAAAATTTCAGGGCCATTCATATAAAGGCAGGCGGGCGCATGAACATTCCCAAAACTATCAATGGTTTCTGTATTTCCCCTTTCGGGATACCGGGTAGCACCTTCTTTTACTATTAAATTGTTAGCACCCGAACCATCAGTACCTAAATCAAATTCTCCTATTTCACATAACCCACTGTTACTTATCAATGTAGCGCTTGCGCCGTCACCAAAAATAGTCCGATTTGATTTATCCTTTTCATGGATAAATTTAGAGTATACTTCAGATGTAATTAACAATACATTTTTAGCAATATTGGAAACTATTAATCCTTTTGCTAAAGCTAACCCATATACATATCCAGAACACCCCAGATTAAAATCTAATGCTCCTGCGCTAGATGGGATATTAAGTTTGTTTTGTACTATACATGCTGTAGTTGGCAAAAAGTAATCAGGGCTTTGTGTACATAAAAGAATAAAATCAATCTCAGATCGATCAATATTATTATTTACTATTAGTTTTTCAGCAACTTTAATCGCCATATCAGAGGCAAATTCATCTGGAGCGGCAATATGTCTCTGATAAATGCCGGTCTTCGCCGAAATTTTATCAGCCGACCAAGATGGAAATTCCTCATTAAGAGTATTATTATCCAATATTGCATCAGGTAAATAATATTCTATATATTTTATATACGCTTTATTCATTTTATTTAAGCAAATAGCCGCCGTCAAGAACAAATTCAGACCCAGTCACCCACTTCGAGGCATCTGACAATAAATACATTATTTGATTTGAGACATCTTCAACAGTACCATATCCTAAAGGATAAGCATTTTCATCCTTATTAAACTCCTCAACGCTAATTACTCCCTTATTTGTAATTAATTCTGTTTTAATAACACCAGGAACTACTGTATTAACTCGTATTTTTTTTGATGACAACTCGCTTGACAAAACTTTCGCATAGGCGCTAATTGCCGCTTTTGAAGCCGCATAAAGCGCAGTTCCAGGAATCCCAAGTTTGTTTGATATAGAAGAAATGATAACTATAGATGCTGAATTATTTATCTTTTTTTTCAATAATAATTTTTGAATTAATAAAACGTTGGCCTCGAAATTTAAATCAAATACATTTCTTATTCTTTGTTTACTAATTAATTTTACCGGAGTATAATCAACTATACCTGCCGATAGAACTAACCCATCCAAAGGTTTAACATCTTTTACTAAATCATCAATAAATTCACTGTTCGTTAAATCACCAATAAAAGCATTGTATGAACCAGACTTAAGTTTCTCTTTCGTTTTTACAAATTTTTCCGAACTTCTGCCAGTTACTGATAACGTAGCATTAAATTTGTTTAAGTCCCAAGCGCACTGCTGTCCAATTCCAGAAGTACAGCCTGTAATCAATAAATGCTTTTCATTAAAATTGTAATCTATTGACATTTTACTGAGTTAATTGATATAAATCTTCCACAGTAACTGCTGATTCTATTTTTTCTAGATTTAATTTTACGTTGTAATTATCTTCAAATTGAACTATCAATGACAATACTATTAATGAGCTCCACTCATCCAGATCTCTGAAATGACTTTGAAAGGTTATTTGGTCAGGAGATGTCTCTTCAAATAATTCTTTGAAATTATCTAAGAAATTGCTTTTTTCTATCATTGTAATATTTAATTAATAGGTATAAATCGTGCTTTATTATTATAAATAAAGGCATAGAATTCCATTTCTAATATGCTCTTTTTCTTTTTGAAAGTTTTTGTTTGCATATTAAACACTGTAACCAAGGGGTCCAAATCCGTATCAAGATGATCGATACTTGTAAAAATTATCTTTTCTGATAGCTTGTTCGTGATTACAATCATTTCTGTAGATGTTCTTTCAACTGTTATATCTTGGTTGCTATTTGCAAATTCATTAGCCCAGTTATACATCATATTATATTTGTCAGCTATATCAACTTTTTTATAAAAATTGATTTTTTCCATAACTTTTGCAGGCGATCCTGAATATACCTTTCCTTCAATAGTATCTTTCGTCAAAAGAGAATTTATCAAACAAATGCTACGCTTTGCCAATACAATTCCGGAACCCACAATACAACTTCCCACTAACCATACATCGTCATGAATGATAGTGCCTCTTTGAGCATATAACACACAACCTTCTAATTGCTCTCCACTTGCCACATGAGTCCAGATTTGAGAATACATGCCGATGCGAACCCCATTTCCAATTGATAAACCTCCGCTTCCGTCTAATATCGTATGTTGACCAAACCATCCGTTATGACCAATCTCTACTTTACGCTCACCAATTATGAATATATTATTATGAATCACATTCCAATCCTTAATAAATACCCCTTCATCACCTACAAGTATTTTTACATTATCATTAATGATATTACAATCGCCGATAATAAGTTTGGGGTTTTTAGCGCCCTTAACAGCTTGAATAGTTACGTTTGCCCCTATTCTGTTAAAATCACCCATTTCAACAAAATTAGGAATTAATGTTGTTGCTGATATAGTATTATTTTTTCCGATATTCATTAATCAAACGATAAATCTTCTATCCACCATCCCGTTGGCAATGCCAAAAATTTGTTTTCAAAGTCACTTACACCAGCTAAATATTGCTGATCGCCAAAAACCGAGTAATGGTTATTACTAATGTGAACACCGGTAGCGTAATATCCAATATTTCTAAAATGTTTTAGTGATTCTTGCTTATTGTTACACAACAAACCTATTACCCAAAAATTAGGATCTATATCTTCACTAAAACCTATAATTTTGTCATTTGGATATTTAGCAGTTAAGTACGATTGCCATTTAACTGCATTTTCGCGTTGTTTGCTAATAAGCAACGGCAGGTCTCCCATCTGTTCATAGCCGATATAAGAATTGATTTCGGGCATTAGAGCTCCATATCCGCCTATTTCAATATCCGAATCGACACTTATTTCGTTATAACAATCTCTAAATGTGGCACGGTTAATACCATAATCACGAATACGCAGAGCGCGCTCAAACATTTTAGCACTTTTGAATGCGATAGCACCACCATCAACTGTATTTGGTAACCTTACGGTTTGAAATGAAAATACAGATGCATCTGTACCTACATTACCCATCATTTTACCTTTATATTTCGACCCGAAAGCTTCAATACAATCATCAACCACTACCAAGCCATGCTCAGAAGCTATTTTGTTGATCTCATCAATATAACCAGGTGTACCGCAAAAATGGTTATGAAAAATAGCCTTGCAATTACTATCAATTGCTTTTACAAGGCTATCAGGATCCATTGATCCGGTGGCCGGATCAATATCAACCCATTTTACTTTCAAATTTTGAGTTATAAATGGTTGATTAGAAGCCAAACAGCTCATAGGCGATGCTAATACAACGTCGCCTGGCGATAAGCCCAGTGTTGTAAGCATAATCAGCATTGCAGAGTTATAAGAGTTAGTTACCATTACGTACTCTGCACCTATATAGCTGCTCAGCTTGCTTTCAAATTGCTTACCCCATTTGCCGTAAGACAGATTTCCTGAATATAAAATATCATTCAACTCTGGTAAAGCCGGCGGCATATAGGGTTTAAAAATAGGTATCATATTACCAACCCTTTTTAATGAGATCTGTTATTTTTTCGCGATCTTCTTTGCTTACCCACCAACCACATGGAATGTGTACCATTTTTTTATAAAACTGTTCAAAAGCAGGTAAATCAGTTTTGGATTCTGCAAAAATTGAGTGCCTGTCATTACGTAAATGTAGTTCTGAAGCAGAAATGCCGTTCGCCGCTAACATCTTGATAAAGGCATCACGGTTTTCAACTTTAAGGGTATACAACCAGTATGAAGCCTCACTCTTTGGATAATAATGTAAAAGCTCTACTCCTGCTGTATTTGCTAACTCTTTGTCAAAATATAATCCGTTAGCTATGTGCTTATCAATAACATCCTGAATATATTTAAGCTGCACCAAACCAACAGTAGCATTTACATTATTCATGTGATATTTGTAACCCGGAAACTTGATATCATTTTCTAACCGGGGTTTCATCTTATCAAGCCCAAACCAACGTAAAAGTTTCGCATTGTGTTGTTGCTCTTCGGTTTTTAGCGTTAGCATTCCTCCATCAATGGTGGTAAGATGCTTTATGGCTTGAAAAGAGAATATGGTATAAGGCGATATAGATCCTACAACCTGCCCATTATATTTGGATCCAAGCGCGTGTGCAGCATCTTCAATAACAGGAATATTAAATTCCTCTGATAACTTTTTAAATTCATCCAGATCGGCCACCATACCAGCATAGTGAACAATCATTATTGCTTTGGTTTTTGCCGTAATTTTACTTCGAACAGAAACCGGGTCAAGCAATCCTGTATTTATATCTACATCAGCCCAAATAACTTTGGCGCCAACCAATTTAATGGCCACGTTAGTAGGTTCGGCAGTAAGTACAGTGCTAATTACTTCGTCACCAGAGCCAACCCCGGCAAGTAACAACGCAATGTGCAATGCTGCTGTGCCCGAATTGAGGGAAACAGTATGCGGATTGGATACAAAATTTGCGAAGTTTCTTTCAAACTCATACACAGCTTCGCCTTCGGCAATATAACCACTGTACAATATCTGCTCCAATTGAGGCATTAACACCTCTTTTGGTGGCAAAAAAGGCTTAACTAAGGGAAGCATAATTATAAATCTTTAAGTTCATTTTGTACATAATCAAGTGATAACAACAATTGTTTCGTTGCATCTAAATCCAATCTTTTCGTATTGTGAGAATTATATTCAAAATCAACTAAAGTTGGACCGTCTTCCTGTACATATTTTGTATAGTTAAGATCTCTATAATCTGCCGGGACTTTGTAAAAATCACCCATATCCAACGCTTTCGCCATTTCTTCTTTACCACAAAGCGTCTCATAAAGTTTCTCACCGTGGCGTGGGCCAATAATATTAATTTCATTATTGGCATTAAATAACTCCTTAAGTGCGGTAGCTAATGTTAAGATAGTGGTTGCCGGAGATTTCTGTACAAAAATATCCCCCGGTTGTGCATTTTCAAAAGCAAAAAGAACTAAGTCAACAGAATCTTCCAATGACATCATAAATCGCGTCATATTTGGATCTGTAACTGTCAATGGATTACCTTCTTTGATCTGTTTAATAAACAACGGGATGATTGATCCGCGTGAGCACATAACGTTTCCATAGCGTGTAGCACAAATAACAGAATCATTGGCTCTCACCTTTGGATCTCTTGCTTTAGAGACAGCAAGTTTTTCCATAAGAGCTTTACTCATTCCCATGGTGTTAATCGGATATACGGCTTTATCAGTACTAAGTACGACCACTCGTTTTACCTTATTAATGGCTGCAGCTTCCATCACATTTTCTGCACCAATAATATTGGTTTGAATTGCCTGCATAGGATAAAACTCGCAAGAGGGGACTTGCTTTAAAGCAGCAGCATGAAAAAGGAAATCCACGCCAGCCATTGCAGAATTAATGCTTTGAAAGTCTCTTATATCTCCGATAATGAAATTTAATTTGTTATTTTTATAGTGGATACGCATATCCTCTTGTTTTTTTTCATCGCGGCTAAAAATCCTTATTTCAGCCAAGTCCGATTGCAAAAATCTATTCAATACCGCGTTGCCAAATGAGCCTGTCCCGCCAGTTATCATTAGCGTCTTGCCTTTAAAAGTGGCCAAATTATTTTCCATATGTACGGCAAATATAATATAATGTGTTATTATGTTTGCAAGAGCCTAATTTTTATTAAAGATATATCATGTTGCGGCTCTAACCCCAACCACAAGCATTTTTCATCTTCGTTTCATTAAAAATTATAGCCCTTCATATTGCACCTTGTGATCTTATTACTTTTACAAATTTGCATTAAATACCATGCTAATTCCATTGTAACTAACCACTTCTTACTTGCCAAAAACATTGCATTACAGCAGATTACGCACTTCTAAATTGGCTTTGGATACTTTGTGTGGTTTTAATATTGACCCGGTAAATTTTGGGCTACTTTTTACTACCTGGCAATAGCTTACCTGTGCAATTCTTATGGGCATAAAAAAAGGGAACAATCAAAAATTGACTGTTCCCTTTTTGTGATCCCGCTGGGATTCGAACCCAGGACCACTACATTAAAAGTGTAATGCTCTACCAGCTGAGCTACGGAATCATTATCGTTTCCGATAAAGAGGTGCAAAGATAGAAAAATCATTGAAACTTTTAAAGCTTTTTGCAATAGTTTGTAAAACTCCCTGATTTAGTGGCAGAAAAAAGACACACAAACAAACAGATTAACCACCGATTAATTTTATAACAATATTATATGTACTTTAGGATAGCCTATTTCATTGTTTATGAATAAACCTTCGCCGCTCCAAATTGTGCTATTTGTTTTATTCACAATAGCCATGCTTACTATTTTAGGATACAGTACCCTCCACCAAACCTCACTCGAAAGAACTTTATTATTGTTAACCATTATCGCCTTCCTATTCGGTTTATCCATTAGATTTTACTTTAAAAGTGTACATATAGCAACCTCGAGCTACCAGAATCTTTTTAATGGCAGCCCGCTTGCTATTTATATTATGGCAAAGGGCAGCTTAAAAATTCTGAATGTAAACAAAGCAATGGTTAAACTTTATGGCTATACCGAAAAAGAGTTCTCGAAAATGACAGCTCTCGATATAAGGCCTGAAGAAGATCACGAGGAGTTTAAACGGTATGTAGTCAAAGAAAAAGAACCCGACGAATCAGGCATAGCTTTGCATCAAAAAAAGAATGGTGAAAAATTTTATGTAAGGTTTAACTTCCATAGCATCCCGCTGATAAAAGAAGATGCTGTACTGGTAATGATTACCGACATAGATGAAAACATTAAAAATGAGAAACGGATTGGCGAATTATTGCATTTGTACGAAGCCGTAAACCAGGCAACACACGATGTGATATGGGATTATGATCTGCTGGAGAACAAAATTACCTGGATGGAGGGGTTTGAAGAAATTTATGGTTACACTGAAGAAAACCGGCCGTATGATTTTAATGACATGACCGATGTTTACTATGCAGACAGGGACAAGGTTCAGCATTTTTTTGCTGACGTAATAGCCAATAAACAAAAAGACTGGATATTAGAATATCGCTTCAGGTGCGCAGACGGGACTATAAAATATGTTAGGGACCGGGGCCTTTCGGTTTTTAACAAAGCCGGTGAACCCATTCGCTTGATTGGCGCCATGCAGGATATTGACAAGCAGAAACGGTACGAGCAAGAACTGGTGAGCCGCAACGAACAGCTGGAAGAAATTGCGTGGATTAACTCGCACGAGGTAAGGCGCCCCCTCTCCAACATCCTGGCCCTGGCCCGTATGATTAAAGAATACCCCAACCCATCTGATGAGTTGAGCACCTTGATCGAGTACCTGTATGCATCATCGCAAGAATTGGACGACGCTGTTAATTTGATTAATAAAAGGACAAGGGCGGAGGTGTGAGAGAATACCTACAAATGTTTCCTATCTATTTAATTCATTAATGATTTTTACAATCAGTTAAATCAAAAAAAATGAATAGTGAGTTAAGAAAGGCTTTAGCGCTTGAGACCATTGTATGGACCGGCGATCTTTTGGATGATTGTACCGCAATATGGGCTGGATTAATGCTTAGAGCCGAGTGGATGGATGAAGATCAGTGGTGGTGGGCTGTTTATGATATGATGCGGAATGAAATAACAATTGACTATTCAAACGAGTATAAAGAAAACTTTTTTAGCGGGGAGGCGGCAAGAGAAAAAGCAGAATCTGTTGCTAAAGCATACATTATCAATACCACACATCAGCCGACAGCGAAATATATAATTGCCGATACCTTTAAAATTACCGGGAGAGGGCTCGTATTGGCCGGATATATAACTGATGGACTTGTTTCTACAGGTGACCAAATTGAAATTGTTGCATTTGAAACAATTAGATACAGAAAAATTATTAGTATAGAAAGTGTAGTAAAGCCACATTCTGGCAGAATAAATACCGGTCTTTTAATTGAATGTAAAGATGATTCTGAGATAGATGAACTCAGAAATTGGGTGCCAAATGATATAGTTGCCTTTATTATAAAGACTGAAAATTAAGCATCAGCTAATTTTTAAAACGACAAAAGCCCCTCATTTCTGAGAGGCTTTCTGTGATCCCGCTGGGATTCGAACCCAGGACCACTACATTAAAAGTGTAATGCTCTACCAGCTGAGCTACGGAATCATTTAACGTTTCCGTTAAAGTGGTGCAAATATAGGATTATTGAGTTTTTCCTGCAAGCTAAATTTGCAAATATTTTAAAGTTTTTATTAATTGCTAATTATGAGGCAAATACGGTTCGTACAATGCTATTTTACCCTTATCGCCTGCCAACAATACCAATTTACCGTGCTTCGCTTGTTGGCAAACATTAAAACTTTCATCGTTTATGCGGGCCCAGGTGTTACCACCATCAGTTGAAAGGTTGGTGCCGGAGGTGCCGGTTGATATGAAATTACTACCGCCCAACCAGTTTACACACGACTGAAAACCAGCAGGCGACCGCTGTGGAAAGCCTGCTTTTGTCACATCGCAACAAAAATTTGCCACATAAGCTACCGAATCTGCACGGTGATTATCTTGATAATCGCCTCCCACAAAAACCATTGTGCTACTCTCACCTGCAAATGAAAAAGCCCCTTGCGATTCCTTGCCATGCAATATCGGTAGGGCTTGATATACCCAGTCTTTATTATCCCAGCTTAATAAGCGGCTAACACTTCCGCCGGTAACAATTTGCAGTGTGTTTTTATCGGCTGCAATGCAAGTACCGCTGGCAGCGAAGCAAGCTTCATTGGGTAAAGCTGCCGGGGCATTGGCCATAGACTTCCAGTTATGCCCACCATCTTTAGTCTCCAGTAGCACAAACTTTCCGTTAATAGGGTCGCCGAGCGTGTAGCCATGTTTGTCATCAGCAAAAGCCATGGCATCTAAAAAGTAAGCCTTATCATCATTTCGATAATTTACCTGCCAGCTTTTCCCGCCGTTTGCAGTAGTCATAATCAATGCCGGTATACCCGAACTCATAATTACCGCCTTTTGATCAGAAAATGCTTCTATATCCCTAAAATCACTTTGCTCAAAACCCTTTACCTGTTGCCACTGCCAGGTTGTGCCGCCATCAACAGTTAAACCTATATAGCCTTTGCTCCCACTCACCCAGGCTACCTTATCGTTAACTACTGACAAGCCTCTGACGCTTGTGGACTGTGTTTGTTCCAGTATTTTAATGCCTTGTGCGCTGGAAGTATTGGCTGTTAAAATCACAGTAATCAATATAGCGGCGTATTTTAGAGCGGGATTCATGCGGTAATTAAATGTTGGTTCTCTAATCTACAATCAATTTATTTCATGGCGATACTTTAAGGCATAAAAAAGTCGCAAGCAAATGCTTGCGGCTTCTAAGATTTATAATTTGCCCGATAGCTATCGATGAGTAAAACCTATTGATCGGCCCCATCTGTTTTGGCGCGCTGAACGGCATAATTACCAACTGCTTTGCCGGTAACCAGGCCTACCTCGCAATCGGTACGGTAATGTATGGCACCGTACAAGCGCGACATGGCAGCCTGTTGCGCCATATCTGTAAACTTGGTGCCCCTGTTGGGCAGCAAATAAGTTAACAATGTTGCAGCTGCGCCACTAAAATTAGAGTGGCCCGATGTGTATGACGGGAAGTTGGGTATCCCCGTTAATGTTTTAATACTACCATCTGTTTGCGACGGACGTGGGTTAAAGTAAAAGTATTTGGCATCCCAACACACAATGGCAGCATCCATTTCGGCCATGTTTAACAAAGCCATATTACGCGCCCAGCGTACTTCGCTATAATTTTCTTTCACAAATTCTTCGGCAGCGATGGCATCCCAATGGCCCGGAGGCGCATAAGTGCCTGCACCATCGGCCCAGAAGGCTACGATAGCTTCGTTATCGCGGGTGGGGTTCTTGCTGTATGATAATACTTCGGCAGTTTCTTTCTTAAACTGTTCTGAATTGGTTGATGGCGGCGGAGACGGGCGCAATGTTGGCACGGTAGACGCCGGGAATAAGAATGGCAGCACCTTACCAAACAACGGCAGCATTGGCGGGCGTTTTGGATACTCTAAACTAATCCAAGGGGTTTCGCCGGTGGCAGCGGTTTGGGTTTCCAGTTGTTGCCAGTATGCGGGTGTACCAATGGCAGCACCGGTACCGTCCGTTCTTGCACGTGCAGCAAATACCCCTGCAACTTGTTTACCTAAAGCCTCGCCAGCATCCCACTCGGCACGGGTGTTGGCACCGGCAATCATACGGTATAACTTCTGGTTAGCTTCCTGTTGTTCGATATAAGCAATCTCGGTAGGGAAAAGTAATTTCAACATTTCAACAGCCGAGCCTGATACCACGGCATCCTCGCTCGGGTACGATGGCAGGTCTGATTTTGGCACTAATGCCTGTATTGAAGCATCGTTTTTATACGGCGCAGGCCTGTTGTATACATTTTTATAGTGCCAGGCTGCAAGCAATGCATCATATTGCACCGCGCTTACGTAAGCATAAGCACGTGCCGCATAAGGTGGATTAGAGAACGGAAACTGTGGATAAGCAAACGGATTGGCCGAACTTGGTGCCGGGTAAGTACCGTCATCATTTTGGTAAGGCGGTAAGTTGTGCTTGGCAACCAGGTCGCGCAGTATCTCATTCCAACGCAATACGGCACCTGCACTCCAGTAGGCAATTAGTGCTTTCTGGTCATCAGTGATACCACGCTGATAAGCTTTGATCTCATTCAGATCAGCCTGGTAAGCAGGTGAGCTGATGGCATCGGGCGCAGCAACCGGGAATTGGGTAACACTGGTTAACAACACCGGTTTCCAGGTATCCGCATTCAAGTCGAGCTTTGATGGTGAAAGTGCCTGGAACTGACTATTACGTTCCACTATAGTTTTATTGCATGACGATAGAGTTGCAACCGCAACCGCCAGTACAGGTAATAAGTAGTAAAAATTCTTCTTCATATCGCTATCCTAAAAAACCTGCAAAGGTTATTTTTTCTCTTTCTTTTGTTTTTTAATGCTGAACAGGTAATAAATGCCGCCATGAAAAGTAGTGCTTTGGCCAACGTTGCGTCCGCTAATTACGCGATCGCCGCCTGCTGTCAGTTCGAGACCAGATGGTTTGCTGAAGGTGTATTTAAAATTTACGCCCAGGCTGGTCCAGTTCATTTTATTGCTTGGGAAAGGCATATCGTTTTTACGGATATCGAAGCCGGCTAAACTGGTATAGTTTTCAGCAACGGCCTCTGCAATCCAGCTTTCACTGCGGTAGCCCATACGGCCGTTGTATATCATCACATTCGGCAGGTCAACCTGGTTGGTATAGTGCTCTTCTGTAGTATAATACGCTGTACGGTCAATAGTGATGTTGCTTCGATAGATATACTCTGCAGATGCCGTGGTAAAGAAATTACTCCGCTGATAATCTACCAGGAAACGGGCCATCGTATTTCTACTGTGCGCACCTATTGACATGGGTAAAAAATCGGCCTGGTAATTACTTGCCGGTATTGATACGCCTGCGATGCCGTAAAGTGAGATCACGCCTTTACCAACAGGTATTTCAAAAGGCATGTATTTTAAAAAGAGAGAGGCATCCTGCAAGCCATGTTGCCCTGCCAGTGTACCTGCCGAAGCATGGGTAGCCACATAAGGCAGGTTAACGAGGATGTTAAATTTGTCGGTAACACCATAATTGGCCATTATGCTACCCATTTGGGTACTTACATGACCTAAGTTGCCGTTGGTACGTTTAAAGTCACCTTCCCAGTAATGATCCCAGTCGCTGTGCCCGTACATGGCGCCGGCACAAAAGTAGTTTTTGGGGATCATTATCGCGTCTGCATCTGTTTGGGCCGAGGCTTGTTTGGCAAAAGCCAGCAGAAAAGTTAAAGCAATAAAGTACTTGCCTGTTTGTACAAGTAAAGGTTTAATCATATAGTTTGTTTATAATTGGGTAGTACCTGTCGCAACAAATACGTTACAATACAAACATATATAATTAAGAATTATTCTAAAAACATTTTTATCTAAAAATGTTTACATGACACTTTAAATCAACAAATTATCATAGAAGTGAATATGTGGATGTGCGAATATGCAGATGTGCAGATGTGTAAATGATACCGACATATATGCGATGTTTACAATGTGCTTTGATTTTTCATTTGCACATCTGCACACCGCACATCCATAATGTTATTCCACCCGGGTCCACTCTTCGGTACGGCCGAAAAGCGAGATACCTACATAGCCTCTAATTTTCAGTTTTTTACCGTTGATAGTCATTTTGCAGCTGTAAGTTTTGCCGCTTTTAGGGTCGTAGATGGTGCCGCCTTCGTAAACATCTTCGCCGTTAAAAGTGAAATCTTTTAAAAGCTCCAAACCTAATTCGGGGCGTGTTCTTAGTGCTTCGTCTGGATTTTTAACGTCTGTTTTTGGCTTACCGTTAGCATCATTAGGAAACTTGATCCAGGCCAGCTTGCCGAAATATTTATCGCCTTTTTTGTAGATCTCTACCTGGCCTTCGCCCGATGGATTGAGCCATTTGCCAATAATAGCATCTGCTTTTTGCGCACTTACAGATAGCACAAAAAATAAAAGCATGGTTATGCTTAAAGTAAATTTCTTCGTCATTGGGTTTTATAATAATTGGTTAACGAATATAAGTCTTAGTGTATGGACTTACAAATGCCCGAATAGTTTACTTGATAAACTTTTTTACCAACGCGTTCAAATCGTCCAATTCAAATGGTTTTTTAAGATAACCATCAGCCAGGCCGGCTTCGGCAATTTCTTTAATATTGCTCACTGCCGATATAATCAGGATAGGAATATGGCTGGTAGCAGCATTTGTTTTCAGCTCTTTGCTCAGTTGTTGCCCATTGGCATCACTTTTCCAGTCGGTAAGCCAGTTATCCAGTAAAAGCAGATCGGGCTTTATCTCGTTAATAGTTTTTAAGATCTTGGCATTTTCGGATGAAATAACTTCATACCCTTCGGCCTGTAAAGCATAGGTAATAGTATCCCTTATATCTTTATCATCTTCAATAACGAGTATCTTTTTAGGCATGGCGCTGATCTTATTATGGCATCAATAAAACTGTTTATTGCCTTAATACGGCGTAACAGTACATTTTGATAACAACCAGATATGGCTATTTTGTTTTAGTCTGTATAAAAATTATTTATAGCAACCTAAACCAGCCTCACCAGCTGCTTAATTTCGGCAGGTTTATTTTGCAAAACCGGGGCTATGCGTACAAAATGTTTGTAATGCGCCGAGTTTTGGTGCAGATCGAGCGCATCTTCAGTCTGCCACTCTTCTATCATCACATATTCGTTGGGTTGGTCTTTTGGTTGATAGATTTCGTATGAAATGCAACCATCTTCGGTTACAGAAGTATCAACCAACCTTTTTAATTCCTGTTCAAATGTCTCTTCGGTATCTGGCGTACATTGCCAAACATTTATCACCTTCACGCTGCTCATAATTTGGGTATTAAATTGTAATAATATAACACCACGGCTTGCAAATTTGTTCGCAAACCGGTATTACAAAGCAGCTTTACTAAATTTTATGAAATTGAAATGGCTTTACTTAGCGGCATTAAAGCAGGCACGGCAACGCGGCTCGTAGCTTTCTTTTTCGCCAAGTAATACACGGGCTCCATCAGGCACTAAACGATATGAGTACAGAGCAGGGCTACCGCATTGTACACACACGGCATACACCTTGGTAACAGACTCGGCCATGGCCATAATAGCGGGCATTGGGCCAAAGGGATTGCCTTTAAAATCCATATCCAACCCGGCTACAATAACGCGGATACCACGGTTGGCCAGTACGTTACACACGTTCGGTAATTCATCGTCGAAAAACTGGGCTTCGTCAACACCAATTACGTCAACATCATCAGTAACCATCAGTAATAAAACAGATGAATGATCTACCGGGATAGAGGGGATCATATTCTGATTATGCGATACCACGTTGGTTTCATCATACCGCACATCGGTTTTGGGCTTAAATATCTCTACCTTAAGCTTTGCAATCTGCGCACGTTTTAAACGCCTGATCAGTTCCTCGGTCTTACCCGAAAACATAGACCCGCAGATAACCTCTATGCTTCCGCCGAGCTCACTTTTTCTTCTAAAAACATCTTCACTGAACAGCATGTATAACTTTTTACAGCCTGCTAATATCAGAATTAAATCCTATTTTTGGATAGCATTTTCCTAACATAACACCAATGAGGCAACAGGACGTATTTAAAAAAATAGGCAATATTTTACAGGAATTAAACGAGCAATACGAATACCTTAAAACACAGGGTGATAGCATAGACGACCTTGAGCTCGAACTTTTTGCTGCCAATGCCAATTTCTTGTCAGACCATCTCGAGGTATTACGCAAGCTGAATGCTACCCTCGTAAAAAGCTTACCCGCACATGAGCAAGCGCCTGCAAGTATACCAGTTGCACAAACATTTGAACCGAAAGTTATTGAAGAACCAACCATTAGTTTTAATGAACCAGAAACTATAGTTGAACCTTCCGTTGCTTTTGTGGAAGAAATACCTGAGCAGGAAGTAAACGAGCAAGAAGAGGTAATTGAACTGCCTGCTTCTTATGCCGATGAAACTCCTGAAGAAGAAGACCCCACGTTGCAAGAATATTTCCATGTAGAAACGCCTGAAACCCACACCGAAAAAGAAGCTGAACCTGAAGCAGCACCTGAACCGGGTGGTGGTTTTCATTTCGATTTTGAAACTGCGGAACAGCCGCAGGAAGATGCCGACGAGTATACTTCAAACCAGTTTCAATATCAGCCGGAGGAAACTAAAGAAGAAACCGCCCAGCCAGTTATTGATGAGGAAACAGAAGAGGTTATTGAAACCGAAGAACATCTGGAAGAAACACTCACCCCTTCTTTTGAACCCGTTGAACAACCAATAGAAATAGCAGACGGACCTGCTCCTGAAATAGATATTAAACCGGATACCGGCCACGATACATTCTCATTTATGAGAACTACCGAACCCGAAACTATTCGCCATGAGCTAACGCTTGATGAAGCCGAAGCATGGGCATCAAATGATGAGGATGAAGCCGGATCTATCAACGCGAGCTACCATAAAGAGGAAGAACCAGGGCAACCAACCGTTGCCGAAGCTATGGCTGCAACCATTACGCCAGAGCCAAGCCCTGAGCCTCCTGTATTTACACCTCAGCCCGAACCTGCTCCTATCCCAACCTTCCAGCTTAATTATACACCGGCACCAACTCCCGAACCGGCACCTGTAGTTGAGCCAGAACGCCCGTTAACACTTAACGAACGATTATCTGCCCAGGCAGCCGCGAATGCCGGTACGCCCGTAACATCTGCAGCGCCAATAAAAGATCTTAAATCGGCCATTTCGCTTAATGATAAGATGCTGTTTGTACGCGATCTGTTTAACGGGTACAGCCTGGCCTACAGCGAAGCCATCGAAATACTGAACCGCTTCAATAACTTCGACGATGCCGAACGTTTCTTAAAAACTAACTACGTAGAAAAAAACCATTGGGCTGATAAACCGGCTACCAATGAGAAGTTTTTTGATTTGTTAAAGAGACGGTTTGCGTAAAGGATACTCCCGCACGTCATTGCGAGGTACAGCCTGTCCCGGATTTACTTCGGGAAAGCAATCTCAGACATATCAGCACTGTTAGTAAATAACGCAGAAACTATTATGAATGGTTTCTGCTAATAATCAACGTCAGTCCCGCTCAATCGCCGCGGGTTGGCTGTTACTTTTGGCTTGATCCAAAAGTAACCAAAAGATCAAGACGCAAAAAAGCTCCACCGCACATGTCCACTACACGGCCACGCTTTTGCGTCTGGGCCACCGCTTCTTTTGATTGTCCTACGGCTTTCTTTTCCTCATTTTATCTTGTTTCCTGACTCTCGGTTCTTGCTTCTCCTTTAAACGGCAAACAGCTTCGGCCAAAGCGAGCAGAACAATGATGGCCTTGTGCGTCGGAAAGAGGCATTGGAGATTTTGCAGAAGGGCTGGATTGAGCGAGCGTGAGCCGCCGGGCAAAAGATCCCGGCCTGTGTTGTTCTGAACACTGTGCGGCATGGCCTCGTGCGTAAAGAAGCCTTTTGCCGATGAGCGATTTGGTTACTTTGGCGCTCCAAAGTAAAAGCCAACCCGCGGCGATTGAGCGGGACTGACGTTGATTAAACGCACAACCCATTAATAATAGCTTCTACAATATGAAAGCTACTGCAAATCGGTCTGAGATTGCTTCGCTATCGCTCGCAATGACGTGATGGGATGAAGAAGTAAATTAATTCGGCACCAATGTCCCCATTCTATTCGAATCCAGTTTAATCATTACAAACAGTAGGATAGTAAAGCTCCACAATGATGATCCTCCATAGCTGATGAAAGGTAACGGGATACCGATAACCGGCACTATCCCCACCGTCATCCCAATATTGATGATAACGTGGAAAAAGAGAACAGAGGCAACACCATATCCGTAGATACGGGAGAAAGGCGACCGCTGTCGCTCGGCGAGCATGAGGAGCCGGAGTAACAGGAAAAGGTATAAGCTGATGAGTGCTACCGAACCTGCAAAACCCCATTCCTCGCCTACGGTGCAGAAAATAAAGTCGGTGCTTTGCTCGGGTACAAATGAGTATTTGGTTTGGGTGCCTTTTAAATACCCCTTGCCCCACATTTTTCCTGAACCGATGGCTATTTTAGACTGGTTGACGTTATAGCCTTTCTTGCGCAGATCAGAAGTCAAACCCAGTAAAATATCGATACGTTCTTTTTGATGCTGCTTAAGTACATGCAGATAAATGTATTTTACGCTGAAGATAAAGGTAACCGAGATGAGCATCCCGATAAATACCGTGAGCATTACCTGCCTAAAACGCCTGAATATCCAAATGATTAATAAGCCTACCGCCACTACCCCAATAGCCAAATATAGTTGATTCAATAGCAATGTGAGTACAAACAGTACAATCATCAACCCAATAATAACCAGAAAGTAGGGCGACAATCCCTCGCGGTAAAGTACAAATATCAGCGAGCAAAATACCAGGGTTGATCCAGTATCAGGCTGTAGCATAATCAACAACATGGGTAAGCCAATAATGGCTCCGGCTGTTAAGAACGATCTCCATTCGGTAATGCGGATATTGGTACCGCTCAGATATCTCGCCAGCAGTAATACCGTGGTTACCTTGGCAAATTCGGATGGCTGAAGCCTGAAGGTACCCAACGGGATCCAGGCCTGGTTACCACCTACATTTCGGCCGACGACGAGTACGGCTATCAGCAGTATAACTGTAATGATATAAAATACCGAGGCAAAGGTGATAAAAAAGCGGTTATCGAGCAGTAAGATAACTATCGACAACACAATAGACGACATGATGAAGATGAACTGTTTACCGTAATTGGTATCAAAATCAACAAAACCCGGATGTTTGGGATCATATACTGCCGAGTGGATGTTAAACCAGCCGATAGCGCACAGGCATAGATAGATGAGCACCGTTATCCAATCCACATTAAAAAAGAAACCGCGTTGTGTACTGCTATTGCTCATCGTCCTTCCGTTTTATTTGGGCGGCGGCTAACACACGCATTGATGAATCTTTCTTAGTTTTATTTTTTCGCGAAGCAGATTTTAATTGCTGCGGCTTAGCGCTGGTATCAACTTTTTGTTTGTTTAAACTATCAGCCTTGGGTACAATTTTTAGAGCAGGCTTTGCACCCGGAAGCTCAGGCATCAGGTTGGCGTTCATGATGCGGTTAAACTCTTCCTGCGGGCGCTCAATTTTGCCTTTCAGGTATTCTTCAATTACATAGCTGGCAATTGGCGCAGCCCACCATGCGCCCTGACCGGCGTTTTCTACAACCACAGCAACCGCGATCTTCGGATTCTCGCGCGGAGCGAAGGCCACAAATATCGAGTGATTTTTACCGTGCGGATTTTGCGCTGTACCCGTTTTACCACACATTACAATACCTGGTATTTTTGAACTATGGGCAGTACCCACTTCAACCACTTGTTGCATACCATCAATTACCGGTTCAAAGTACTGCGGATCGATGCCTACGTAGTTTTTCTTCGTAAATTCTTCCCGCACCACATTTCTGTCACCGATAGATTTAATTAAGTGTGGTTTATAATAAAAGCCGTGATTGGCAATGGTACATTCAATATTAGCCAGCTGTAAAGGTGTGGCCTCTAACTCGCCCTGGCCGATAGCCAACGAGATGATAGAAGTAGAATACCAACGGTTTTGGTGAAACTTGTTATCGTAATACAATGCGGTAGGTACAAAACCTTTTTTCTCGTTAGGTAAATCCACATCAAGCTTTACGCCAAAGCCAAATTTATTAACCTTCTCGCGCCAATCGGTATAAGTAGTCCTTATGTTTTTAGAACCATTGCGGTTCATTACATCGGTAAATACGTTACAGAAATAGGTGTTACATGATTCGGCAATACCGTGCGACAGGTTGGTATAACCATGACGTTCATCGCAATGCACCGGGTGGTTACCGGCCCAATAAGTGGCTGTACATTCAAAACCAGTTTGCGGGGTTATCAAACCTTCCTGCAATGCAATTAAAGCTGCCAATGGTTTAAAAGAAGAACCCGGTGGGTAATAAGCCTGTATAGGACGAATCAACAGCGGGTTATATGGATCTTCGTACATTTTGCTGATGTTGTTGCCACGCTCGCGCCCTACCATCAGGTTGGGATCGTAACCAGGGCTGCTCACAAAAGCCAGTATTTCACCGGTTGACGGTTCGATGGCTACAATACTGCCTACCTTATGATTCATCAGCTTCTCGCCAAGCTTTTGGATCTTGCTGTCAAGTGATGACATTAAACGTTCGCCCGCGATGGCAACCGTATCATAAGCGCCATTAGCAAAACGCCCCTTGCTTACGTTGCGCGAATCAACCATTACGTTTCTTACCCCTCTTTGTCCGCGCAGCAGATCTTCATAAGCTTTCTCTACACCGGTACGGCCGATATAATCGCCGGGGTGATAATAGCCGTGTGATTTTTCAATGTCACGATCTGTTACCTCACCAATGTAACCCAAAAAGTGGGCAGCGATTGAATCGGGATAAGTACGAATGGTACGTGGCTGTACATAAAAACCCGGAAATTCAGATAACTTCTCTTGCAAAGAAGCATACATGGTAGCAGGTAGCTGCTTTTCAAATATCGATGTACGGTAAGGAGAGTATTTATATGCTTTTGCAAAACGTTTATCAAAGCCATCTTTATCGATGCCTATCATTTTGCAAAACTCAAGGGTATCGAATGCCTTAACCTCGTGGGGTATTACGGTAACATCATAAACGGGTTCGTTCTGCACCAATATTTTGCCATTGCGGTCTAATATAGGGCCACGGGCCGGGTACTGGATAAGCTTACGGATAACGTTATTGTTCGAAGCCAGGAAGTACCTGTCCTCAACAATTTGCATATAGAAAAGCCTCACCAGCAGGGTAAGGCATAGGGTTACAAATATTGCGGTAACAACATACCGGCGCGCAAAAAAACTGTTCATTTACGTTCTCTACTCCTGAAAAATAAGAAGCCTGAAATCAGCATTAAAAATATGGTAAAAACCGAACTTAATATAAAACGTAATAAAGTATATTGTATTTCGGAGATGCGAAATACTTCGAGGTTGAATAAGAAAAAGTGATGACACAAAGTAAGTACCGATGCATACGCAAAAAACCACCTGAAACCCATTACGCTTAGCGTAGGTTCGGGCTCGTTATCAAAGCCATCTTTTTGCACCGTAATGCTGATAAACATTACCCGCACCATAGCCATTAGTACACAAGCCGCAGCGTGCAGGCCGGGTGTATCATAAAATGCATCAATAGTTAAGCCCAGTATAAATGATAATGCAAACAGTAGAATGTTTGGCGTTTCGAAAGGTAGTAACAGGATAAATATGATATAAGGGTACGGCGTAGAAAGGTTATACAGCGTTAAATTCTTCAACAGGAAAACCTGTAAGAACACCAGGGCTACAAAGCGTATAAGATTAATTATTAGTGTCCTGATCATCTTTCTTTTGCTGTGCTTCTAATGTAGCTTGTTCTACGGCCAGTTTATTAATTACCACATATACATATTCGAGGCGACTGAAATCGACAGATAAATTAACTTCCATATTTAAGAAGAAACCACCGCCTTTTGCATTAAGCTTACTGATTTTACCGATTGAGATTCCCGGAGGGAATAAAGAGAAACCCGATGTTACTACAGGTTCACCAAGTCGCGGTTTTACGTGGTTGGGTATATCGATCAGCAAGCCGGTGTGTGGGCCAAGATCATCGCTCCAGATCATGGAGCCAATGTCTTTAGTATCTGTTACCATAGCGCTGATCTTGGTATCCTTATGCAGGAAAGACCTTACCGTTGAGAAATGCGGTGTTGTATTTACCACAATACCCACCAAACCTGAACTGCAAATAACGCCCATATCTTTAGCTATACCTTCGTTACTGCCCCGATTTATGGTGATGTAATTATTAGCCCGGTTAACCGAATTGTTAATTACCTTGGCAGCAATGTAAGTGTATTGTTGATGATAAAGGGTATCTGTAACTGTATGCTTGGCAGCGGTATCGGCATAAAATGACGAAGGCAAGTTATTGCGTAAGCGTGCATTCTCTGCCATTAAGCTATCGTTGCTTTCCCGCAGCGCCAGATATTGGTTCAGCTTGTTTACACGGCCATAAATATTGCCGGTAACCATATTAGAGCTGTTGATAAATGTAGCCTTCTGAAAAGAATTGTACTTAATGTAAATAATCAGCGAACTTATCTCAAATATCAGGAACAGGAAAAATGCGTTGTACTTGCTGACGAAGATCAATAGGTTACGCATACCGCTGAATAGTTGTGAGTTTTGAAGGAGTGAATTAGTGAGTTAATGAACTTGGGAGAGCACTCACTCATTCACTAACTCACTCATTCACCACTAATATTATTGCATTAAAAACTTAAAGTTACCAATATTTTTAAGGGCGGTACCGGTACCACGTACTACGGCGCGCAGTGGGTCTTCGGCTACGTGCACTGGTAGTTTGGTTTTGGCAGCCACACGTTTATCTAAACCACGCAGCAATGCACCGCCCCCGGTTAAGTAAATACCGGTTTGGTAAATATCTGCCGAAAGCTCGGGTGGAGTAATCTCCAACGCTTTCAATATCGCTTCCTCAATCTTAGAGATTGATTTATCAAGGCAATGTGCAATTTCGGTATATGATACGGTGATCTGTTTTGGTACACCGGTCATCAGGTCACGGCCTTGTACGGCAAAATCAGCCGGCGGATCTGCCAACTCAGGCAAAGCAGCACCTACTTCAATTTTGATCTTCTCAGCAGTACGGTCACCAATCATGATGTTGTGCTGGCGACGGATGTACTGAACGATATCAGCATCAAAGTTATCACCCGCAACACGGATCGATTGATCGCAAACGATACCCGATAATGCGATAACCGCAATCTCGGTAGTACCACCACCGATATCGATGATCATGTTACCCATTGGCTCTTCTACGTCGATACCAATACCTACCGCAGCAGCCATTGGTTCGTAAATCAGGTAAACCTCTTTGGCACCTGCAATTTCGGCCGAGTCGCGCACGGCACGTTTTTCAACCTCGGTAATACCCGATGGGATACATATTACCATCCTTAACGACGGGAAAAACCAGCTCTTGCCTTTGTTGATCATTTTGATCATCCCGCGGATCATGTGCTCCGCAGCGTCAAAATCTGCAATTACGCCATCTTTCAACGGGCGTACGGTGCGGATCTTCTCGTGGGTTTTACCTTCCATTTGCATGGCCTGGCGCCCAATGGCAATCACTTTATTGGTTTGTCTGTCTAAGGCAACGATTGATGGTTCATCTACAACCACTTTATCGTTATGTATAATCAGGGTATTTGCTGTACCTAAGTCAATCGCAATCTCTTGCGTAAAAAAGTTGAATAAACCCATTTAATATGTGTTTCTAATAATCTGCAAATTTGAAAAAAAATTACTTAATAAGCTGTATCATTTGCTTGCTTTTTAAAGCGTTAAAAATCGCAGATTATTGTAATCGATCTAAATTTAGTGTTTAAAATGCCTAACTCCGGTAGTTACCATAACTATATTTTTCTGGTTAGCCATATCGATCGAATCCTGATCTTTAATAGAGCCTCCAGGCTGCAGAACGGCCACAATACCGGCATCGGCAGCAATTTCAACACAATCAGGGAATGGGAAGAAAGCATCCGATGTCATTACTGCACCATTCAAATCAAAACCGAAACTTTTTGCCTTTTCTATAGCCTGGCGCAAAGCATCAACACGCGAAGTCTGGCCAACACCGCTTGCCAGTAACTGATCGTTTTTAGCCAGTACTACGGTATTTGATTTAGTATGTTTTACAATTTTATTAGCGAAGAACAGATCTTTCAACTGTTGTTCGGTTGGTTGTGCGTTGGTAACCGGGGTCATTTGGCTTGGGCCTTCAATAACCGCATCTTTATCCTGCTCGATAACACCATTTAACAAAGTTTTAAATTGTTTAACCGGCAACTCAACCTGGTTACGGATCAGGATCACACGGTTCTTTTTGCTTTGTAAAACTTCAAGCGCCTCTTTGGTATAGGCCGGTGCGATCAACACTTCGTAAAACAACTTGCTGATCTCGATAGCAGTGTCCTCATTAATCTCGTCGTTAGCGATAATTACACCACCGAAAGCAGAAACCGGGTCGCAAGCCAAAGCATCGATCCAGGCTTCTTTAATAAAGCTGCGCGATGCAATACCGCAAGCGTTGGTATGTTTTAAAATGGCAACAGTTGGCTCGGTAAACTCATCAATCAGAGCAACGGCAGCATCAACATCAACTAAATTATTATATGATAACTCTTTGCCATGCAATTTCGTAAACATAGCATCTAACTGACCATAAAAAACGCCTTGTTGATGCGGGTTTTCGCCATAGCGTAAAACCTGGCTTTGCTGTATGCTCTGTTTAAACACAGGCATCTGCTCGTCCTGGTTAAAGTATTGGAAAATGGCGGTATCGTAATTTGATGATACGTTGAAAGCTTTCAGTGCGAAAGTTTTACGGTCTTCAATATCGGTTTCGCCATTTTTAGTTTTCAATAACTCTTCTAAAACAGGGTAATCGTCTTTTGATGAAACGATAACCACATCTTTATAATTTTTGGCAGCTGCGCGGATCAGGGAGATGCCGCCGATGTCGATCTTCTCGATCACATCATCGTGGCCTGCACCAGACTCTACTGTTTCTTCAAACGGATATAAGTCAACAATTACCAGATCAATTTCTGGGATCTCGTATTGCTCCAGTTGCTGCAGATCCTGCTCTAAGCTTCTGCGGCCTAAAATACCACCAAATACTTTAGGGTGCAGGGTTTTAACACGCCCGCCTAAGATTGACGGGTAAGAAGTAAGGTCTTCAACAGCAATAACATCGGCGCCTAAACTGCGAATAAAAGTTTCGGTACCACCTGTTGAATATATTTTAACGCCTAAGCGATTAAGTTCATGAATTACCGGTTCAAGATGATCTTTATAATAAACCGAAATTAGTGCGTTTTTTATTTTTACGGGCTGACTCATTGAGGGAAATTTTCGAGCCGCAAAAGTAATTATTTTGTATGATTAGTTAACTATAAGTTAGTCATTTATACGTATGAAAAATGATTCATCTTTTTTAATTCTGATGCAATAATTTGTACATTAGGATAATGAAGCAATTTTTTAAGTCCCCAATGTTTAATGTAGTGCTATTGGCAGTATATGTTGGCACATTGATCGGTAAGCTAAAAGGCATTAGCCAAGTGTATGCAACCAACGCTATTAACACACATAATTCTTTTGACATGGGCTATAACTGGGGATACCGCTCGGGCTATATGGCCAGCATTGCCGTGTGGATGATTGCCATTATACTAATGTCGATAAAACTGATGAAAGGCAAACCGGCATTTAGTTTTATTAAGCGATAACGGCATGAGACAAAAGGGTATAATAACAGGGTAGTTTTTTAACTTTGTGCAACGCAACATATTTGCTTTTGCATCGTCTTTAATCTAATATGAAAAAACTGTCTACCCTACTCCTTTTCAACTTCTGTTTTCTTTCATTAGCTTATGGCCAGTACAGTATCCGCAAGGTAATTACCGATGATGTTGATAATTTCTGGAACGCGTACGACAGTATCCGTACCACTAAAGACAGTGTTAAGCAACTCTATTATATTCAGAAGCTATACATAGCCCGCGGCACCGATGGTTTAAAGGCTTTTATGGAAGCCAAAAACTACACCGCCGAAGCCTACGTTTCGGCTATACGCCATTACCCAAAGTTCTGGAACTCAGTTAGGGATAACACCTTTAAATGTAAAGGCCTAACTACCGAATTTGATCCGGATATTAAAATATTCAATTCTATATACCCCCAGCTTAAACCTGCCGTAATTTATTTCACCATCGGTATATTGAATTCGGCGGGCACATCCGGCGATGGCAAGGTTTTGATTGGGACAGAACTGGCCACAGGCGATTCCACCGTTGATGTATCAGAACTGCCGCCTGCTTTAAAAAGTGGGTTAGCTCAATATTTTCATAGTAACCCGTTTGTAAACATAGTGCCGCTAAATATCCATGAGTATGTGCACACACAGGAAAGCGGCGAACCTTATAACCTGCTTTCACAATCCATCTATGAAGGCACTGCCGATTTTGTTACCGAGCTTGTTACCATTAAAACCCTGCCACTGCCCTACATGAGCTACGGCCCGGCACACGAACAAGAATTAAAAGCCCAGTTTGCCTCCGAAATGTTTTTAAACAACTATAAAAACTGGCTTTATAACGGCACCAATAATGGCAGGGTTGGCGATTTGGGTTACTATATGGGTTATGCCATTTGCCGATCATACTATAACAACTCGCGCAATAAAAAAACAGCCATTAAAGAAATGATAGAGCTGAACTATGCCGATACCGCAGCGGTAGAGAAATTCCTGGTTAACTCCAGGTATTTCCCCCAATCGCTTGTTCAGTTACACCAAACTTATGAGCTCAAACGTCCGGTTGTTAGCGGCGTATCTGTTTGGCCAAACAAACCCGTGAGCCCCTCCACTAAAGAAATTAAGATAGATTTTTCGGCTGTGATGGGCCGTGGGGTCGCGGTTGATTATGGCCCGGGCGGTCGCGACACGTACCCGGTTACCGGGCAGGTCGGATTCTCGCCCGATAAAAAATCGTTCACCTTTAAGGTAGACCTGCAACCCGATACCGACTATAACTTCATAGTAACCGGCGGTGGTTTTCGCTCGGCGGATGGTTATCCGCTGGTGAATTATACAGTGAGGTTTAGAACGGGAAAGTAAATTTAGTTGTGAGGGAGTGAATTTTGAGTTGCGAGTGATTTAACTACGTTACAAAAAAGCGCGTCATTGCGAGGAACGAAGCAATCGCGAACTTTACAAAACCGCCTTGCAAGTCGGGGATTGCTTCGTATCTCGCAATGACGTTCTGGTAGTTTACTCACTCATTCACAACTCACTCCCTCACTAACTATCTTCTCCCTTCCAGCCAAAAATGTGGCACGCCATCGTAATCAAAAGTCTCCAGGCAAGTAAAACCAGCTTTCTCCAGTACTTTACGCGAACCTACATTCCCAACATCTGTAATGGCATAAAGTACGGGTTGGTTCAATTCATTAAAGCCATAATCACGGCAGGCAATAGCCGATTCTGTAGCATATCCTTTACCCCAGTATTTTTTAATTAACCGGTAGCCGAGATCATAAAAATGAGTGTGGTTATTTACGGTATCGCGGATGAGTTTCAAGCCTGTCCAACCGATAAAATTACCGCTTGTTTTCTCTACCATAGCCCAGCGGCCAATACCATTGGTTATATATTGCTCGCGGATAAATGCGATTACATCCCTTGCTTCTTCAATATTTTTAATGGGAGATCTGCCTAAATATTCATGAACTTCAGGGTCTGAGTCGAGTTCGAAAATGCCTGCATCATCAGACGGTAACAACTCACGAATTATGAGACGGTCGGTTTCTATGAATATTTGCATAAAATAGAAGATGTTTATCAAATCCCTTTCCAAGAGGGATTCAATAGATAATAGCCACAGGTGGAGTTCAACTCCTTTGTCTTTCTGTCCTTTATCCCAAAGTCCAATATCAGCTCTTTATCTTAGTCAGCAACCCTTCTATTACTCTTGGGTAGTTATGATGCTCTAATTGCTGGCCTTTAAACTTTACGATCTCTAAAGTATCGGTGGGTTCTATCTTAAATTTAAACTGGTGGATCACCTCGCCTTCATCGAAATGCTCGTTTACAAAGTGGATCGTAATACCCGATTCTTCTTCGTGGTTATCCAATATGGCCTGGTGTACTTTATCGCCATACATACCCTTGCCGCCATATTTAGGCAACAACGATGGGTGGATATTGATAATGCGATTAGGGAAAGCTTTCAGCAATGATTGCGGTACCAGCCATAAAAAGCCTGCCAGCACAATCAGGTCAACCTCTAAATTCTTGAGGAGTTTAACTACACTGTCGGTATCAAAAAACTCGTGGCGTGTAAAGGCATGCGACGGGATCTCGAAGTTATCGGCCCGTTGTAACACGTAAGCTTGTGGGTTATTACTTAGTATCAGTACCACTTCGGCAACTGTACTGCGTTTAAAATGCTCCAAAATTTTTTGTGCATTTGAGCCCGATCCTGAAGCAAAAATGGCGATTCTCTTTTTCAAATTATCCCCTTTAATTTGTTAATGACTCAAATATAAAATTTTGAACCATAGTTTAAAGCCTAAGCCAATATTATGAGTTAATCCTGATGAATAAAACTCCACCTTTTGATCACCCTTTTAGTTGTAGATGTAAAATAGGCGTTAATATCGCCCGTTTGTAATACGAGCGAATAACCACCGAGGTTAATGATCTGCGAATTTTTAAAAGGCATATCAATAGTATCGCGCCGGCCAACATTGGTAGTATCATGGCATACCATGTTTGATTGCAGGGTTAACTTATCATCACTAAACTGCCATTGCCCTTTTGAGGTGGTATCCCTGCAAATAAAATTATCATACGAGCAGCTTTGATCCCCATTAAATGTAAATTTCTGCTTAAGCGTACAGGTAGTATTCAATGTATCAGTCTCTATTAACGACGAGCCTATATAGGTATACACCTGTATCGAGGCCAGCGTCCATGGCGAAACTGTAAGGTAATGGTTAAGCGAACTTTGGTCGTCCTTTTTGCACGAATTAACGCCCAATATCACCAACCCGGCAAGCACAAAAACAATTAAACTTTTCTTCATGAGTATCAGCGTGCAAAAATAACAAATCCCCGCTTAGTTAACGGCGGCTACGGGTTGTTATTTTGTTAAGTATTAAAAGCTCATTAACAGCGCTTAAAACCGCAGCTTTTAATTATGTTTTTAATATTACAAAAGTTTACAAAAACGAGCCTTATTTTTACGATAAACTAACACACATCTCATCAATATGATTGCAGCAAAAGCTTATGCAGCTCCAAAAGCGCATGCACATTTAGAACCCTTTAATTTCGAACGCCGTGAAGTAGGTCCTAAAGACGTACAAATCGAAATTGCCTATTGTGGCGTTTGCCACTCAGACATTCACCAGGTACGTGACGAATGGGGAAGCGGTATTTTCCCAATGGTACCTGGGCACGAAATTGTTGGCCGCATTACCAAAATTGGCAGCGAAGTAACCAAATTTAAAGTTGGCGACCTGGCTGGTATCGGTTGTTTTGTTGACTCGTGCCGCCATTGCCCTAACTGCCTGGCAGGCAATGAGCAGTATTGCGACTTAGGCATGATTGCTACTTACAATGGCCGCGATAAAGAAGGCACCCCAACTTACGGTGGCTACTCGAACCAAATTGTAACCGACGAGCAGTACACGCTAAGAATTTCAGAAAAACTGGATTTGGCGGCTGTTGCTCCTTTATTATGCGCAGGTATAACTACCTACTCGCCTATTATGCACTGGAAAATTGGCAAAGGCCATAAAGTTGGTGTTTTAGGTTTAGGCGGTTTAGGCCACATGGCTGTTAAACTGGCTGTATCAAAAGGCGCAGAAGTAACGGTATTAAGTACTTCGCCAAACAAAAAGGCAGATGCTGAAAAACTGGGTGCCCATCACTTTGTAGTAACCAGCGACGAAGCACAGGTTGCCGAAGCAGCAAACTCACTGGATTTTATCATCAACACTATCTCTGCACAACACGAGTACAACTTCTATTTACAGATGTTAAAGGTTGATGGTACCATGATTTTATTAGGTGTGCCACCAGAATCACCTACCCTGGCTGCGTTCCCATTAATTGGCCGTCGCAGAAGCATTGCCGGTTCAATGATTGGCGGTATTGCCGAAACCCAGGAAATGTTGGATTACTGCGCCGAGCATAACATTGTTTCTGACATCGAAATTATCCCGATTGATTACATCGACACTGCCTACGAACGCATGATTAAAGGCGACGTACGCTACCGTTTTGTAATTGATATGGCGACTATTTAATTTCGGATATCGGATTTTCGATTTCGGATTTAACTTGCACGTCATTGCGAGGTACGCAGCAACCCCGACCTATAGAGCGTCTCTGTATAGTTAGTGATTGCTTCGTTCCTCGCAATGACGTACTTTTTTGGTATCACTCACTCATTCACTCCCTCACTCATTCACAACTAAACAATGCGCATCCCTTTCCAACAAATGCAAGCCGAGTTTAACCGCATACTTTTAAAGTTAAACTTTACTCCTGCCAAAGCCGAAGCTATAGCCACCATTTTTGCCGAAAACAGTCGCGATGGGGTTTATACGCACGGGTTAAACCGTTTCCCGGTATTTGTAAAATTTGTGAAAGAAGGCCATGTAAAACCAGATGCTGAACCAACAGCCGAAACCGGCATAGGTTTAGTAGAACGCTGGAATGGCAATTACGGACCAGGCATGCTCAACGCCCGTTTCTGCATGGATAGGGCCATACAACTGGCACAACAACACGGCATAGGTTGCGTGGCTATTAAAGATACCAACCACTGGATGCGCGGCGGCACTTACGGCTGGCAAGCTGCCGAGGCTGGGTGCATAGGTATATGCTTTACCAATACCATTGCCAACCTGCCACCCTGGGGAGGTATTGACCCGCGCCTGGGCAACAATCCTATTATTATAGCTGTGCCCCGCAAAGGTGGCGATGTAGTACTGGACATGGCAGTTTCGCAATACTCATTTGGCAAATTGCAGCAATACCGTTCATCCGGCGAGGAATTACCACTGCCTGGTGGTTATGATAAAGCAGGAAATCTGTCTGTAAATGCAGCTGAAATTATCGAAACGCAACGTTTACTGCCCGTAGGATTTTGGAAGGGCTCGGGATTATCTTTAATGCTCGACCTGTTGGTTACTATTTTAAGCGGAGGTAACTCAACCGCCAAAGTTTCGGAAAATAAAGCTGAAAGCGGTGTATCGCAGGTATTTATCTGCATTAAACCCAATGATGATACTTTAACCGATAACCTGATTGAGCAAATTATAACTTATACCAAATCAAGCAGTTTAATTGATGCTGAAAACCCAATCCGCTTCCCTGGCGAAGGCACTTTAAAAACCCGTGAGCGAAATATGAAAAACGGGATCCCTGTTGATGAGGTGATTTGGAACAAGGTATTGGGATTGTAAATTGATTTCGGATTTTCTCCCTGAACGTCATTGCGAGGTACGAAGCAATCGCAAACTTTACAGAGCGGCTCTGTATGTAGGGGATTGCTTCGTACCTCGCAATGACGTACTTTTTTTAAAGTCTCGATTCTTTACTCTCTTAAAAGATTCTATTCTTCCCCCCTTATCACAGAATCATCATCACTATCATTCACCAAATGCGCAAACTTCTCCCAGAAACCATCTTTAGGTAACGGGGCTTTAATATCGATAGGTTCGTTTTTTACAGGGTGGATAAATTGCAGGCGACGCGCATGCAGACAAATACTCTTGCGCAGACTGCCGCGTGGATAACCATATTTATTATCCCCCACAATTGGGCTGTTTAATGATGCCAGTTGCACCCTAATCTGATGCGGGCGACCAGTGATCGGGTTTACTTGTATCAGGTAATAACCGTTCAGCTCGCCAACCATGCGGTAATGCAGTTCGGACCGCAAGCTGCCTTTTACTTCATGTCCATGTGCGGTGGTTACATTTTTCTTGGGGTTTTTAACCAGCCAGTGTACCAAATTACCATAAGGCGGGTTTGGGCGATTACGCACTACGGCATAATAGATCTTGCGCATTTGGCGGGTTTTAAACAACTCGTTCATGCGCTCTAATGCTTTGCTGGTTTTAGCGAAAAGGATCACACCACTTACCGGTCTATCTAACCTGTGCACCACACCCAGAAAAGCACCATTAGGCTTATTATATTTTTTGGCGATATACTTTTTAACCTTTTCATCCAGCGGTTCATCGCCGGTATCATCAACCTGTACAATATCGCCTGCGCGTTTGTTAACGGCAATCAGGTGGTTATCCTCGTACAGGATGTCGTTATCAGTTATATCGAAAGAGACGTTTGCCATAATTTTTTAGTCCGGAAGACGGGAAGTCCGAGGTCCGGAAGTATAACACTTATCGTGTGTTGTTTTGTTTTAAAATTCCCGTCATCCCGTCCCGACTATTGTTGGGATCGGGAACCCACGGGACAGGTAGCAAACGTTTATTGTTCGCAGACTTAGCGTGTGGGGTGCCGAAACAAGTTCAGCATGACGTTCTTATATTTATTCTTTTGTCCTTTGTCTTATATCTTTCAGTCCTTCTTCCGGACTTTCGGTCTTCCATACTTCCGGACTCTCTTCTAATACTGTTCCTTCTCGTTCGGGAAATCTTCAGCCTTAACGTCGCTCACGTAGCCTTTAATCGCCTCATTCATTACATCGTATAAACTGGCATACTGGCGAAGAAAGCGTGGGCGGAAACCTTTGTTCAAACCCAGCATATCATGGATCACCAATACCTGGCCCGAACAATGCTGACCGGCTCCGATACCTATAGTAGGTATTTGCAGGCTTTCGGTTACTTCTTTGGCTAAGGCAGCAGGGATTTTCTCCAGCACTACACCAAAGCAACCCAACTCCTGTAATTTCAAAGCGTCTTCTTTAAGTTTTTGGGCTTCGGCTTCTTCTTTAGCCCTTACAGTATAGGTGCCAAATTTATAGATAGACTGCGGCGTTAAACCCAGGTGCCCCATTACCGGGATACCTGCAGTAAGGATGCGGCTTACTGATTCGGCAATCTCAACACCACCTTCTATTTTAACAGCATGCGCACCCGCTTCTTTCATAATACGGATGGCCGAGTTCAGTGCTTCTTTAGAATTGCCCTGGTACGAACCAAAAGGCAAATCCACCACCACCAATGAGCGGCTTGCGCCACGTACTACAGATGAGGCATGATAGATCATCTGATCCAGCGTAATAGGTAAAGTAGTTTCATGACCGGCCATTACATTCGATGCCGAATCGCCAACCAGTATTACATCCATCCCTGCATCGTCAACAATCTTAGCCATCGAGTAATCGTAGGCGGTAAGCATGGCAATTTTCTCGCCACGGTTTTTCATCTCCTGCAGGGTATTAGTGGTAACGCGTTTGATCTCTTTATTTACAGACATGGCACTTATTTTTTAGATGCGAAGCAAAGGTAGAAACTACTTTTATAAATTATTTAAATTTTACTTAACATACAGATTTAAAAATCGTATTTTTGCAGCGTGAATCCAGAGGTCAACCACTTCATGTTTTCTACCCTGTTTCGAGGAGCTATTTCTTACGCTAAGCACCTCAGTATTAATCATTCAACTTTTTTTAATAATGACCAACTACACCAAGTTACCGGCTGTATTATTACTGGCTGACGGTACCGTTTTTCATGGTAAAGCTGCCGGGAAGATAGGCACCACCACCGGAGAGATCTGTTTTAACACAGGAATGACCGGTTACCAGGAGATTTTTACCGACCCTTCTTACTTCGGGCAAATTATGGTTACCACTAATGCCCACATCGGCAATTATGGTATTACGCACGAAGAAGTAGAGTCTGAAAAAATTCAGATTGCTGGTCTGGTTTGTAAGAACTACAACATTGCTTACAGCCGCAAACAGGCCGACGAATCTATCCAGGATTATTTTCAGGAGCAAAACCTGGTAAGTATTTCTGATATTGATACCCGTGAGCTGGTTCGCTACATCCGCGAAAAAGGAGCTATGAATGCCATCATCTCTTCAGAGATTTTGGATCTGGATGAGCTGAAAGAAAAACTGGCTGCCGTACCTTCAATGGACGGACTGGAACTTTCGTCACAAGTATCAACTACCGAAACTTATACCGTTGGCGATGCTGATGCACCTTATCGTGTTGCGGTTTTAGATTTAGGCGTGAAGAAAAACATCCTGCGTAACTTCTCTAAACGTAACGTTTTTGCCAAGGTATACCCGGCCAAAACTACATTTAAAGAAATGGAAGCCGATTTTGAGCCAAACGGTTACTTTATCTCAAACGGCCCCGGCGATCCATCGGCAATGCCTTACGCTGTTGACACTGTAAAAGATATTTTAGCATCAGAAAAACCAATGTTCGGCATTTGCTTAGGCCACCAATTACTGGCTTTGGCTAATGATATCCCGACTAAAAAGATGTTTAACGGCCACCGCGGATTAAACCACCCGGTTAAAAACATCATCAAAAACCATTGCGAGGTTACTTCGCAAAACCACGGTTTTGGTGTAGTGCCAGAAGCAGTTCGCGCATCAGAAAAGGTAGAAATTACCCACGTTAACTTAAACGACCAATCGATAGAAGGTATCCGTGTAAAAGGCAAAAACGCCTTCTCGGTACAATACCACCCTGAATCATCTCCAGGCCCGCACGATAGCAGGTACCTGTTTGATGATTTTATCGAAATGATGAAATAATTAAAGACACACTTTATACTAAAAAGCGATCAGGATTACCTGGTCGCTTTTTTTGTGCGAAAATTTCCCAGTAGATCCCCCTCTCGTTATCTTTCTCAAAAATTAATCGATTTTTCATTTAAAGAAATAAACATTCTGACAGATAGTTCGTTAGTCAATTACTAACAACCAATTCATAATCATAATACCCCTATGAACAGATTCACTTTTTTTGAGGATCAGGAAATTACTACTGAACCTAAACCGGCCATCATTTCACAGCCTGTAACTACTACCAATATGCCGGTACCAACCGAACAATTTCGCTACCGCTGCGAGCAAACCGTAGTGGTTAAACAAACCGGCGTGGTAAAAACACATGCCGAAACCAAACGAGAGTTTCTGGTAAGCAAGATCTATTCTGAGCCACACAACGGTTTTATATACGATGTAAATATTGTTGATAACATCATATCATTTTATCCATCATCTATGCAGGATATGATGAACCTGATGTGCAGCATTGATAACGTTAAGTGCAATGCGCTGATACAGCCAAATGCCGATACCGGCAAAATAAAATCCATTTTAAACCAGGATAAAATAGTAGAAAACTGGCAGACGTTGAAAAGTGAACTACAGGAAAAATATGCTTTCGTGCGCGATAAGAAAACGAAAAGTGAGATAGAACAATTTATGGAGGCACTCGATCATCAGTTTAAAAACCAGCAATCGCTGATCATCGACCTGGACACTAAAATGTTTTTCGACTTGTTTTTTGATAAGTACCTGGTAGGTAAGGACGATTTTGCCACACCTTATGTTTTGAATTTTAATTCGCAGCTGTTTAACGATGTGCCATTGCATATTAGCATGCAACCCATGATAACCGGCGAAAGTGCAGATAGCGTAGCAGTTACCAAACTAAGTAAAATAGAGAAAAGCGCCGACCTGATGCATGCCATTGAAGCCCGGTACAACCAGCGCATTAAACCAACCGTTGGATACAAGTTTTCGGCGTATGATTTCACCTACCGGGTAACTGCGAATATAGATACCCGGCAAAACATGATTAACGAAGCCGCCATCTCCATTCTCGAAGAAATTAAAAACAATGTGCAGTTGCTAACCAACTACACCCTTAAACGCGTAGACTTATGAGCCAGTCATATATACCGCATGGCACCAAGGTAATTTGCACCAACATGACTAATAATAGTCCGCAAACACTGGTAGCTCATCGCGGTAAAAAAACAGTAGAACACCCTAAAGGCATTTTACTTACCAAAGAAGACCTTAAAATAAGCGACACCTTTGTTTGTAAAAACACCTCGAAATTTTGGGGTGGCTTAACCACCATGTGCGCGGGTATAGCCATTGGCGCCCTGGCCGTACTGGTTGTAGCAGCCGCCACCGCTGCCGAAGTTGCCTCGGGCGGCCTTGCCACCCCGGTTATTATAGCACTGGTAGGTTTTGGGGCAGCATCTGCCGCAACAGTGGGTTCGGCACTTACGTTGGCTGTTAAAAGCCATGATTGCGATTACACCCTGGAGTCTGAATGGCTGCATTTTCATACCAAGGTACATTTTGATGAAGCTAACGCCATATTGCATAACTCCTTGCTAAAATGTAACAAGGGCGGCATGGTTTCCATTTTTCTGGATGATACCGTTGCACAGGAAGCTGCGGCCGACATATCAAAAAACAACAGCGAAGAAGTGAGCGAACACGAGAGCTCGCAATTTTTTGAAGGCCTTATTACCGGTGTAACCAGCTTAACCGGTGTTGGTGTATGTATAGGCCTTACATTTTCGGTATGGGATTACACAGGCGATGAAAACGAAATGGAAAAAGGCCAGGGAGAGTATGCCGAAAAACGCTATGAAGACGAAGAAAAGAGGCAAGAGCTTGAAAGTGAAAGCCTAGGCGAATCTGAGTTAAAACGCTCTGAAAAGTTTGGCTACCGGGAAGTACCTGCCGGCCCTGCGGCCGATATGGGTATGGCATTAAAAAATGAAGGAAAAGAAGGTGCAGAAAATTATTTCAAAGAAGCCTCTTTTAAATGGGAAAAAAGTGACGAGTTTTTTGGCAAAGGCTGGAAAGGTTCACTTACTGGGCTGGGCATTGGCTTTGCGGGCGCTGTTGCCAGTACATGGATAGATAACCGATCTAATAAGCAGGAAACTCATTCATTCAATGAAGTTATAAGAGAAGCACTTTCTGCAACAGATAAGGACAATAAAAGCAATTCAGGTATAAATGTATCTGCTGATCATTCTTAAAATTATGAAAAAACAAATTTGGATTGGTTTCGGTGTATTGGCGGGTATGATACTTGCTAAAATACTTTATCCTATAGTAGGAAATCTCACAGCAAATATGAGCGCCAATAAGGTTAGTACGACGCAAGTACAAGAATATATAAACCAGTCAAAACCTATACAATTAAAATACGATTCTTATAAATCTGGATATTCATCTTACGATAACTTAATGTACACTAAAGATGTAATGCGATCCTATTACACTTTCTATGACACCACTTATAAAAAATATTTCGCTATTCAAATGTTTGATACTTATGCCTTAGATGGCTTATTAGATGATTTGAAAAATAGTCCTTTAACATGCTTTGTAAATGAACAACAACTAAATAACCCTATTTATGGCGGCCTTAAAAATCCCGTACCAATTTTAAGGTTTGACGTTGAAATAAAAGATTCGTGGAAAAGCACTGATGTAAATGCTATAAGAGATTATAAAAAATTCACCTTAAATTACCAAAGTGCCGTTTCAAATAACCTAACCTATTTCACGCCCAAAGAAGAGTTTCGAAAGATGTTCTCTGAGCAAAAATGAGCAGACAATGGACCATCGGAATAATGGCTATCATAGGCATGGCTCTTGGCAAAATGTTATGGCCTATGCTGGGGGAATATATGCAGAAAAAAAGCATTAATGTGGTTGAAATGTCAGACGTAAAGAAATACTCTGACAACTCGAAGCCTATTGAACTTATGTTTAACAAATACAATTATAAACAAACATATTATAAAGGTAATTTATTCTATAGCGGTGACGGTGGCACATTTGCCCCATATAAGATTTGTAGTAACTATGTATTTTATGATACAGTATACAGGAATTTTTTTGCAATTCAGATGTTTAATTTCATAGGAGTATCATCATTTGACGAACTTTTAGAAATTGCAAATCATGTTAAAATTAGTTGCATAGTTAACAATTGGGAATTAGGAAACCCCAATTATGGTACAGCAGATAATCCCATTCCAATTTTCAAATGCATCGTACCCGATAATAATTCATGGAATGATTATGCGCAATCACGTGCAGATATTATAAAAAGAAACAATGAGCATTATCAAAAATCTATCTTTTATCATCTAACTTACTTCACGCCCAAAGAAGAGTTTCAAAAGATGTTCCCTGAGCAAAAATGAAAAAACAATATTGGATAACATTAGGTGTAGCAGCAGGTATGATTATTGGTCGCATTTTAGCTCCATATATTAATTCCTTTATAGGGAACCAAGTAAAAAAAGCCTCGAGTAATATTGTAACTGAAAACCACATAAATACCTTTATCAATGATTCTGTAGAAATAACCTTAACATTTGCCAGTTATAGTTTTAGAGAGGTTAGATTTAGTCACTTTTTAACAGACGACATCGCAAGTCATAACTACATATTCTACGATCCAGAGGACAAAAAATATATGTCAATCCAAATGACAACCATTTTTGGGCCTCTACGCTCAACTTTAGATATTGCAAAAAACGCCTTAATACAATGCACGGTTAACAAGAAACAACTCTCTGATCCCTATTATGGTACAAAAGAAAATCCCGTCTTAGTTTTTAAATGTATTATCCCTCCTAATAGCAAATGGGATCAATACGATAAACGAGATGCAGAACGAGTGATCCAGTATAATGATGACTATAAAAAGTCCATATTTAACTACTTGACCTATTTCACTCCCAAAGAAGAATTTCAAAAGATGTTCCCAGATCAAAAATGAGTAAACAATATTGGATTGGTTTCTGTGTATTGGCGGGTATGATACTTGCTAAAATACTTTATCCTATAATAGGAAATCTCACAGCAAATATGAGCGCCAATAAGGTTAGTACGACGCAAGTACAAGAATATATAAATCAGTCAAAACCTATACAATTAAAATACGATTCTTATAAATCCGGATATTCAACATATAGTAACGTTATGCATACCAAGCATCTGATGCGCTCATATTATGCATTTTATGACCCCTCACATAAAAAATACTATTCCATTCAAATGTTTGACACCTATGCTTTAGACGGACTTTTAGATGATCTTAAAAATTCCCTCTTCACATGCTTCATAAATGAGCAACAATTAGGTAACCCAGACTATGGTTCGGCCCAAAACCCAATACCTATTTTACGATGTGATATAAACATAAAAGATGCTTGGAAAAGCACTGATGTAAATGCTATAAGAGATTACAAAAAGTTTAAATCAGAGTACAAAAATGCTGTTTTTGATAATTTAACCTATTTCACTCCCAAAGAAGAGTTTCAAAAGATGTTCCCTGAGCAAAAATGAGCAGACAATGGACAATAGGAATAATGGCTGCCTTGGGGATGATCTTGGGTAAGCTACTACTGCCTGTTTTGGGCAATTATATTGAGAACCATAGTATTAATAAAGTAACTAACTCCCAATTAAAAGAATATATTGAAAACTCGTCGGAGCTAAATTTTCCTTTTAAAAGCTATCAACACAGCGAGAGTTATTACAAAGAAAACTTCATGTATAAGGGAGCTCCATTTGCGCCGTATAAAATTTGCAACAATTACACCTTTTATGATTCGGGTTACAAAAAATATTTTGCAATAAAAATGTTCAACTATACTGACTTTACCTCATTTAAAGACATTTTAGATATTGCCAAAAATGACACCATAAAATGCATGGTAAATAAACAAGAATTACAAAATAGTAATTACGGCACAAGCCTTAATCCTGTACCCGTATTTACGTGTGTTATTCCATACAGTAACTCATGGAAAGAAAGCGATAAAATAAATGCATTAAATATAAAAAGCTTTAACCACCATTACCAGGAATCTGTATTATATCACCTAACCTATTTCACTCCCAAAGAAGAGTTTCAAAAAATGTTCCCGGATCAAAAAACGAGCAAATAGAAACAGGGGTAGTTATTACACTACCCCTTTAATATTAAGCAACAGCTTTAGTACCGGTTTTCTTTTTCTTAAACAGATCTAAAGGATTTGGCGGTGCGGGTGGCGGAGGCGGCCCGGCCGGAGCTTTCTTCGCTGTTGTATCTGCTGGCTTGGGTTTCGTGACCGTTGTATCAGCTTTTTTCTTTTTCTTAAAAGGATTGATCTTATTAAAAACCTCTACAGGCGAGGGTGGCGGCTGAGGAGGTGGCGGCGGGGTTTGCCCATGCGCGCCCACAGTAACAGCTACGGTAACAGGGAGAATTAACAGATACTTCGCCCAAGCCTTTTTCTTCAGGTTGTTTTTAGTATTCATAAAAGATGTTTTAGTATGCGATACTTACAATATTAAAATAAATATCTTTTTTTTTTAAAAGCCCCTCAGATTGAGAGGCTTCTTTTATGCCATTACTGCACCGGCGGTTTTGGCGGTGGTGGCGGTGGTAATTTCTTAGTTACATGCAAAGGATCGGGCGGCGGGGGCGGCACCGATGATTTAGAGCTACTTTTTTTAGTAGACTTCTTTTTAGAAGAACTCTTTTGTTTGCTGCTCTTAAACGGATTGATACTATTTAATACCTCGCCCGGTGGCGGTGGTGCAGGTGGCGGCGGAGGCGGAACCTGAGCGGAGACCACTGCAAATACAAGCATTAACGGAGCAACGAGTAAATATCTCAACCGTGTTTTCTGCTGTTGATTATTGATAGCGTTCATGTTAATTTGATTAATAAACGGGGTATCAAAAGATGAACATCTCAGGGGGAATATTGTTGAGATAAATAAGATCATAGAATAAGAAGTTGTTTATTTTTAAATATGGATTTGAGCAAAAAAGATAAAAAAGCCGCTCGTGAAATTATTGCAAAAGGTATGCATGCTGAATTTCAACGTGGCATGCAACATTTTGATATCATTATGCAAAAATGGCGAGAGTCAAAAGATGAAGATCAAATACATTACGCCGAACTTTATGGCGAAGTAAGGCAATTCGACAAACGTATTGCCTTTAGATATGATAGACTTAGCGGTTCCATATATCTTGACACTATAATTATTCAGATAATTGAAAAATTGATCGACTTATCAGATCTAAACTTATTATCTACAGAAACTCAAGAATATATTATTCAAAGTCTTAAAAACAGAACTCTTTAAAACATCCACATCAATTACACAAATAATATCTCTATTATCCCACTAATGGCGCTTTAAACTCCGGTGCAATCCGTTTTTTACTGGCTTGTTCATAGGCATAAGCCATTTTTAATAACGGGCCTTCGTTGTATGCAGTGCTAAAAAATGAGATTCCAATCGGCAGTCCGCAGTAACTGCCCATGGGCAATGTAATGTGCGGATAACCCGCCATTGCAGCCGGTGATGAAAATGAAAATCCATTACCAGAATCGCCGTTTACCAGATCGATACAGATAGCAAAACCATTAGTTGGCCCTATAATGGCATCCAACTGGTTATCCTGGATTATCTTATCGATGATGGTACGCGATTGGCCGTTTGATTTTTTCAGTGCTTCAAGGTATTCCGGCGTATTGAGGTCGCCCTTGGTTTGGGCAAGTTCCAGCTCGTCTTGTTTAAAGTAAGGCATGGCTTTCGCCTCGTTCTCTTTATTGTAGGCAATCACATCTTCAAGCGTTTTCATTTTAGAATTTGCCTTACTGAGGTATTGGTTAACACCGTCTTTAAACTCGTATAGTAACACGGTATACGAGGCATTGCCTATCACTTTAAGTTCTTTATATAATTCGATCTCAATAATGGTAGCCCCTTTACTACGTAAGGTTACTATAGCTTCTTTCAGCAAAGCAACCATAGCCGGGTTACCTTGCAAGGCCGATTTTTCAACCCCAAGCCGTTTACCCTTTAAGCCATCGGCATCTAAAAAGGTGGTATAATCTTTTTCTATTTTGCCTTTGCTTGGTAAGGTATAACTATCCTGCTCATCAACACCGGCAAGTGCGCCTAATAATATGGCAGCATCTTTTACCGTGCGTGCCATTGGCCCGGCAGTGTCCTGCGTTTTTGAAATGGGGATAATACCACTCCTGCTCAATAAACCAACTGTTGGCTTAATACCCACTAACCCATTAACAGAAGATGGCGATACCACAGATCCATTAGTTTCTGTCCCTATGCCTACCACGCACAGACTGGCCGCAACCGCCGCCCCTGTACCCGCACTTGATCCGCTTGGGTTACGGTCAAGAATATATGGGTTCTTAGTTTGCCCACCCCTGCTGCTCCACCCGCTGGTAGAGCGCGACGAACGGAAATTAGCCCATTCGCTCAAATTGGTTTTACCTAATATTACCGCACCCGCAGCGCGCAGCTGTTTAATAATAAAAGCGTCTTCTTTGGCAAAGTTATCGCCCAGGGCTAAAGCGCCTGCGGTAGTATGCATTTTATCACCGGTGTTAATATTATCCTTTATTAAAACCGGGATGCCATGCATGGGGCCGCGCAGCTTACCGGCGGCACGTTCTTTATCCATGGCATCGGCAATGCTTAGGGCATCTTTATTAAGTTCGATAACGGCATTTAAGTGTGGCCCGGCTTTATCGATGTCGGCAATACGCTTTAAATAAAGTTCTGTAATGGCACGGGAGCTTAGCTGTTTGGTTTGCATTTTATGCTGCAAGTCGGCAATGGTAGCTTCGCTCAGTTCAAATGTATCGTTAATGTTGTTGTTATCGCCGAAGTGATGTTTCGGCGTACCTGCATAAGATAAACTTGTTAATGAACTGATGGCTAAACCGGCTAAGGAGCCTTTTTTCAGAAAACTTCTTCTTTGCATATTACTTAGGGATAAATATTTACTTAAGTAACAAAATTTTAAGCACTTACCGAAGCTGGAGATTCTAACAATTTTGTTGTGAACAAAAAGAGGGCTGCCTTATTGGGCAACCCTCTTGTATTTTATTACCTGCGGTAATAACAGCTTACGCTTTTGCTTTTGGAGCAAAAAACACTGGTGCTAAGATAGCAGCTATTAATACTGCAACGCCTAATACTACTGACATGATGATTTTGATTTAAATTAAACTATTAACGCTAAACTCTTTTAGAAGACAATCTTTACTCTCCATATAAATACTGTAATTCAACAGGTTACACATCAAATAAGATCATATTCTTATGCACATGCCGGCACTATAAACATGCCATAAAACATCCGGGGGATTTGGAAGGGTTCAGAAGTTAAAAATCCAATTTTTTGAAATTATTAAATCCGTAGAAGAACTTCAAAAAAACTGCAATCATCAAATAATCAGTTAGATTTTAGATTAACATGCGTTAAAAGCACTCATTATTGGGAAAAATTTGTCCATTATCAGAAAAAATTGAAACAATGGGGTGAAAACATCCTGCCATAAAGCTCTTTTCACCCAAAAGTAAAAAATTAGAAAACCAGTACATTTATTATAATATATCACACATTAGTATGCATGCATATTAAACGGCTTTTTATTTCGTTTATCAGTTTTTAAGCGTGTAAAATATGGCGTTAAGTTTTTGTAAAATATTTTACGCCAATTTGTCACCATACTGACAACAAACAACATTCATGACAAAAAGACTTGAAAAAATCTGCCAAAAGGCTGCAAATAGCTTCCCCAAAAGCGCATTTTTAGTCAAGAACCATTAAACAGCACTATGCCAACTTATAAACTTTAAAACTATATAGAATAAGAATGCCATTTCATCAAAAAAATTATTTAACAAGTTGACACTTATTATTATGCAATTCAGTTTCCTAATAATTAAGTTTGTACAGACCCAATGAACATCGCTAAGCTTATCTATACCGCATTATTATTAATGTATTGCAGTTTTGCCTATGGCCTTACTCCGATTAGCTCTGCCAACCCCTCTGCCGTTAACGGTATACTGGATCTGCGCGGTCAAACTTTTAGCAATCAGCTTCCACTTAATGGTCAATGGAAATTCTACTGGCACCAATTACTTAGTCCGCAGGATTCTGTTGTTAAAAATGGCACCATCGTAAACTTTCCATTTAAATGGGATGGCAAGGTGCTTAATGGTAAAGCATTGCCTGCCTTTGGTTATGCTACTTACCGGCTTACGGTACTGCTCCCTAAACGTACCGAGATTCTACGCATTGCCATGCCCGATACCTATTGCGCTTACAAACTCTTTTTTAATGGCAAGCAGGTAGCAGAAAACGGACAGGTGAGCACCAGTGCAGATGGTTTTACCGCTTACTGGCAGTACCGGGCAGTTGATATAGCACCCGAAACAGATACCTTAAAAATAAACCTGCAGATTGCCAACTTTGTACATAGCCAGGCCGGCATTAAGAAACCGTTGACTATAGGTACTAAAACCCTGGTAGAACTCGACAGGCGGCGTGCCGAAGCCATAGATTTGATGCTTACCGGCTGTTTGGTAATGGGCGGTATCTTCTTTATGGGCCTTTACCTACGTGGCAACCGGGATAAAGCTATCCTGCTCTTCTCTTTATATTCGATTGTATACGCCTACCGCATTATCGGTTCTGATAACTATGTACTGCACACTTTGCTGCCCAACATTAACTGGTATATAACAACCCGGCTGGAGTATACGAGTTTATTTATAGGCATTTGTTTGTTTGGCCTTTACACCCGGTATTTATATCCTAAAGATGTTAACATTAAACTACTGTACACCTTAAGCGGTATTTGTTTCGCGTTTGCTGCGGCTGCAATATGCTTGCCCCCTATTTATTTCACACAGCTAATCAACCCGTTTTTAGTGGTGATGCTTTTCTGCCTCGTGTATGTACCCGGTGTATACATGGTGGCTTATAAAAGGAAAAGGCCGGGCGCTACCTATGCAGTATTAAGCGCTTTTGCTTTGATGATTGTGTTTGCCATATCCTTGTTCCACTACTGGGGTTTTATACCACAATTACAGTTCATTAGTTTTTTGTGTTATATCAGTTTCTTCTTTTTACAATCGCTGGTATTATCGCACCGGGTTTCATTTGTACTTAAAAAGGCACGCGAGCAAGCCGAACAGGGCCTTAAAGCCAAAAGCGAATTTTTGAGCACAATGAGTCACGAGATTCGCACGCCATTGAACTCGGTTATCGGAATGAGCCATTTGCTGTTAAAAAACAATCCCCGGCCCGACCAGATTGAGCAGATTGATGTGATGCTGTTTTCGGCTAATAACCTGCTGGCCATTGTGAATGATATTTTAGATTATAATAAGATCGAGGCAGGCAAAATTGTGTTCGAGCACATCGAGATGGATATTGCCGCCATTATCCGCAATATTGTAAGCGGCTTGCAAACACCGGCTCAGGATAAAGGCATCGACCTGAAACTAAACCTGGACCGTGACCTACAGAATAAAGTACTGGGCGACCCAACCCGCCTGTTTCAGGTAATTTCAAACCTGGCGCATAATGCTATTAAGTTTACGCCCAAAGGTTTTGTAGAAATTGGTGTAGAAGTGCAGGGACAGACCGATAAAATGATCACCCTGCTTATCCGGGTTACGGATAGCGGCATCGGTATATCGCCCGAAAAAATCAAGATCATTTTCGACCGTTTTACCCAGGCCGATTCATCAACATCGAGAGGCTTTGGGGGTACCGGCTTGGGACTGGCTATTTGTAAAAAGATCCTTCAGTTACAACATACATCATTACAGGTAAGCAGCAAACCCGGCAAAGGCTCCACCTTCTATTTCATTCAGAGTTTTGAAAAAAGCATCAAAACTGTAGAACAACAACAACACGAAGACAATTTGCCAAAGCAGGAAGACAAGCCATTTACCGGTGTATCTATTTTACTGGTTGAAGATAACCCCATTAACGTGCTTGTTGCGCAAAAATTCTTAGAACGCTGGGGAGCACGTGCTGATGTGGCCCAAAACGGTGTTGAAGCTTTAGAAAAACTGGATACCGCCAAACACCAGCTTATTTTAATGGATTTACACATGCCCATAATGGATGGTTACGAAGCCACCCGCAAGATGCGTTTAAATGGTGTTACCCTACCCATAATTGCCCTCACAGCCAACCTGCTCAATGAAATTGAAGACCAGGTAAAGCTGGCCGGCATTACCGACATGATAGCCAAACCTTTTTTACCTGATGAATTATTTAGAAAGGTGTTGCACTATGTGCATAAAAACGCTTAGTTTTAATTGAGGATGCCCACGCCGGCAGGCAGTTGGAGGATAGCATTTACTTACTGGCCAACCGGGCTAATAATCCATAAATATTAGCATCAGATGGCCGGATGGCATCAATATTTATAAACTCTCCATCTTTACCAATAATGATATATCTTGGTATACTAATGAGGTTAAGCTTTTTTGATAAAGCATCTTTACCGGCATCCATTAATATAAAACTATTAGGCCCGCCAAGGTTCTTTTCGTTATCCATTCTGTACCAACTACCAAAATCCTTATCTATAGAGATATAAACCATTTGTATTTTACTATCAGTTTTTAAACGGTTACGAAGTTTTACCGAAAACGGCATTTCTTCTAAACAAGGGTGGCACCAGCTTGCCCAAAAATCGATATAGATTATTTGCCCTTTATATTTCCGTATCAAATCATCAAATGCTATTTGCGTTTTATCACTACTCATTAACATAGCCGTTCCTTTACTCAATGATTGCTTTGCAGATTTTAATGAGTAGTTATCAGCCACATTTTTTCTGTAAATAGGATTTGTACATAACTCATTATAAAGCGACATCAAATCGGATATATTTTTTGCATTGCTATCAAGCTGATCAGAAATATAGGCCGACAATAAAAAGTCTTTAGTACTCTCTTTTGTATTTCCGGCAATCGCTTTCAGATGTTCTGCCGGGGAAAGATCCTGGTACAAAAGATCAAAAACTTTTTTAGCGGCAGAGTTATACAAGGGTATATTTGAACAGTTTAAACAATCAAACTCTTCAGACCACTTTTTCACAGAATCTCTATAAAAAGCGTCCAGTTTTATTTTGTTAGCAGGCGATGTCGACGATACAAAAGACAGCTTAAATCTATAACGCATGCCCATAAAATTGTATAGGTAGAGCTTGCTTACAGAAGGATCAACATGCTTTTCAAGGCTATATTTATTTATATATCTAATAATTGGTACCGACATACTATCTATTAAATAGTCACGTCTTTTTAGTGAGATATTCTTTCCTTCAAGCGCTAAAATATTTTTCAAATTCAATGTATAAAAAGGCTTAACCGGTGTGCCGGCCATCAAATCATCCGCTATTCTCAGTTCATTGGTTCTCTTTAGATTATTTTGACAACTCAACTGCAAAACACCTTTTACATTATTTAGTATAATGGTATCATTGTCCTGTAGCAGGTAATACTTGCCTTCATTGGTACCCGAGCCGCCAGACTTATTCTCCATATATACATTATAAACTGCCGCATCGCGAGTTTGTAATGGAATGGACTGGATGTTGTTGTTTGGTTCAATAGTATATGGAAAAGATCCTTCCCCGAGAATGGTTACTTTGTTTATATAAACATTACGATTAGACTGATTAACAAAATGAATACTTTGCGAAAATGAAACACTTTGTAAGAAAGCAATCAGGAAAAGGCTGCCCCAAAATTTAAAATACTTCTTCATGCGATAGGTTTGGTTAATATTTACCAAGCTAATAATAATTAATGCATTAACAACAGAGGAAAATGCAGCAGCATTTTACATTAATAAGGCCAAGCCATATAAAGAGCTCAACGCACCAGAGAATAATTTTATATATTCAAATATTCATTTACACTCCCAATGCTAAAAAAAGGCGAACATATTGAAGGCACACCTGCCGAGTTACAGGTTTTACTGGATCAGGACCCCGAGGCTAACGAGTTTTTCGAAAGCCTGTCTAAATCATACAAACAGGGCTATTGCGATTGGGTAGGTTCGGCCAAGCAAGAAGAAACCCGCAAAGTACGCGCAGATAAGGCCATGATTATGCTGCGCAATAAACAAAAAACATTGAAAACCTAAATAGTGGTTTACTTTTAAGTATAAGTGCTAACCAGAAACAGAAACACAATTTCCGTGAAACTCAATTGGCTATCCAATTAAAATAATTGACAACCCCTTTTTATAGCTTTGGTTAATTAGCTTTATATCGATAACAGATTGATAAAGTGTGCTGTAGAAATTAGTAATTTTGCCATGCAGAATTAGTTTTTTGCCGAACCACCTTAATATCAATTTATGGCCGCAGCTGTTAAAAAGACTTTGCTAAAAACGCTTAAAATAAGCGGAATAGTTTTAGTGAGCCTTATCATCCTTATATTCTTACTCCCTACACTTTTCCCGCAAACAGTTACTAAGAAAATACAGGGTTGGGCCAATGCCAACATTAATGGTAACGTTACTTTTACCAGTACCGGGCTATCTTTCTTCAAACGTTTTCCCTCACTTACACTCACTTTATACAATGTTGATCTGAAAGGCAGTGCGCCTTTTCAAAATCAAACATTGGTAGCTGCTAAAGAAGTTTCACTGGGTATCGATCTGTCCTCATTATTTGAAAGTAAGATTAACATTGATAAAATTTATCTGGCTGATGCCTTCATCAATATTCAGGTTGATAGCAGCGGTAAAGCCAATTACAATATCTACAAAACAACCGAGCAAAAACAAAACACACCTGCCGATACCAGCGCGGCATCACTGGGCATTAAACAGATTTTGATTGAGAAAAGTCACCTGGTTTATAACGACCAATCACTGCCGATGAAGATCAACGCCAGCGGTGTATATTATTTAGGCAGCGGCGATTTAAGCAAAGATATTTTCGATCTGCGCACCCATACCGAAATCCAGTCGGTCGATTTTTATTATGGCAACAAGCCTTACATCATCGGCAAAAAGGTAAACGCCGACCTGCTCACCAAGATCAACACTAAATCACTGGCCTTTATTTTCCAGAAAAATGATCTGCATATTAACCAGTTGCCGGTACAGTTTATCGGCAAATTTGAGTTCCTGAAAGATGGCTATAATATGGATTTCAAGATTGACACGCACGATGCCAACCTGAATGATATGTTTACCGCACTGCCTGCCGAGTACCAGAAAATGCTGGCACAAACTTCGGTACAAGGTATAGGCAACATGCAGGTAGAACTCAATGGCAAGTACATCGCCAAAGATAAAATTGCCCCCAACCTAAGCATGAACTTTAAGGTGCGGAATGGTACTGTGGCCAACCCCAAAGCCCCATCGCCAATTAAAAACCTCTACCTTAATTTCCAGACCAAGGTACCGGGCTTAAACCCCGATAGTTTATATGTAAATGTTGATTCGATTTACTTCAACATCGATAAAGATTATTTCAGTTCGATCATCCGGGTAAAAGGTATCAAGGAGCCCGAGATCTACGCCAAAATAAACACCGAAATAGACCTCGAGAAGTGGGACAAAGCGTTCGGCGTAAAACCCATCGATGTAAAAGGCCGCTACACATTGCATTTATTGGCTGAGGGTAAATACGCTAAAGGTATACAGATAACCAAAGGCATCAGGAAAACAAAGGTTGATTCGGTTATTACCAGCATCCCTAAATTTACGGTTACGTCCACCTTCCGCAACGGATACTTTAAATATGCATCGCAGCCCGAAGCTTTAAGCAATATCAATTTTGATCTGGATGCCAGTTGCCCCGATAATAACTACAAGCATACTACACTCAAAATGGAAAACATCAATGCTACGTTGCTTGATAACTATATCAAAGGTTATTTCAGGATGGCCAACGCTGCCGATTTCCCGATTGATGCGCAGCTGAAAACCAAGTTCCACCTGGCCGATGTGAAGAAGTTTTACCCGATCGATAGCCTCGGCGTAAGTCTGAAAGGTGACCTGGATGCCGATATTACCAGCAAGGGTAATTATGTACCGGCTAAAAAGCAGTTCCCTAAAACGGTGGCTAACTTTCAACTGGCTAATGGCTCTATCCAAACCAAATACTATCCTCACCCTATCGAAAAGGTGAATGTAAATACCAACGTTATTAATACTACGGGTACGGTGGCAGGTACCAAGGTGATTATTAAACCTATCTCTTTCGAATTTGAGGGCGAACCTTTTATGCTGAAGGCAAGCCTGCAAAATTTTAACAACCTCGAGTATAACGTTTACTCAAAAGGCATTATCAACGTAGGCAATATTTATAAGGTATTTGCTATAAAAGGATACAGTGTAAATGGTACCGTTGCAGCCAATGTATCTTTAAAAGGTAAGCAAAGCGATGCGCTGGCGGGTCGATACGATCAGCTCTCGAACAAAGGAACTTTGCGCGTTAACAACATTGCGCTTACGTCTGAGTTGTTTCCTAAACCATTTATGATTAGCAAAGGTGTGTTCAGCTTTAACCAGGATAAGTTGCAGTTTGATGAGTTTACTGCCAAATACGGCAAATCGCAGATTGTGCTGAATGGTGCAGTATCAAACATTATCGATTATGCCCTTAAACCCAATGGTGTTTTAAAAGGCGACTTTAACTTTACCAGTAACCTCATTATTGCTGATGATTTTATGGCCTTCGCTCCTGCCCCTGGCGAAACTAAAACCAGCGGACCAAGCGGTGTAATTATGGTGCCTAAAAACCTGAACCTTAATTTTACTGCCGATGTAAAAACGGTAAAATATAATGGTCTGGTTATTAAAGATGCCAAAGGCCAGTTGGCTATTAACAACGGTAGCATTAACTTTAAACAAACCGGCTTTAATTTAATTGGCGCACCTGTAAGTATGGATGGTAGTTATGCTGCGGTCAGCCCACAAAAGGCTTACTTCAGCTATCATATCAACGCGCAAGACTTCGACATTAAGAAAGCTTATAACCAAATCAAACTATTCCATGATATGGCCACTGCTGCTGGTAGTGCCGAAGGTTTGGTATCGTTAGATTATAAATTAAGCGGTAGGCTTAACAACAATATGCAGCCGGTTTATCCTTCGCTTAAAGGCGGAGGCGTGCTATCGGCCAAACAGCTAAAAATGAAAGGCTTTAAGTTGTTTAACGCGATGGGCAAATCTACCGGTAAAGATAGCCTCACCAACAACCCTGATGTAAGCAAGGTTGAACTGAAAACTACAATCGCCAATAACATTATCACTATCGAACGCACCAAAATGCGCATGGCAGGTTTCCGCGCCAGGTTTGAAGGCCAGGTTGGCTTAGATAAATCGCTGAACCTTAAATTCAGGTTAGGTTTACCGCCATTGGGTATTATCGGCATCCCGATGAATATTACCGGCACACAGGATAAACCTAAAATTAAATTAGGCAACGGCAAAAAAGAAGACGAGTTGCAGGGGACAGCTGATGACAATTAATATCGAACACAGAATATCCAATATTGAATAATGAAGGAAAACTTCGATGTTGGATATTCAAAATTCATTATTCGGTATTACTCCTCTTGCTTATACGTCCAAAGCTTTACTACCTACCTCTGCAACAGGCAATGTAAAGTAAAAAGTACTGCCCTCGCCCGGTTCAGATCGAACACCAATATCGCCTCCATTCAGCTCGGCTAACTGGCGGCAAAGCAGCAAGCCTATGCCGGTACCTTTTTCGCCTTTGGTACCGGGTTTGGTAAAATGGGTTTGGGTAGAGAATAATTTGGAAGCTTCTTCGGCAGTCATACCACGTCCATTATCTTTTACATTGATCATTAAGCGGCTACCCCGTTTCTCTGCCGATAAGGTAATTTTACCATCCGGTTCAGTGAATTTAATGGCATTATTAATCAGGTTGCGTAGTATCGTTTTTACATGATTGGCATCGGCTAACACCGCCTGTCCTTCCTGGATCTCGATGTTCAGGCTAATGTTCTTCTGCGCCAGAGGGTGTTTAAATATCTGCCCGGTTTCTTCGGCAATGGCCTGTAGGTCTACTATCGTGGTTGTTTTTTGGTTACCCTGCAATTGGCTGCCTGCCCACTCAACCAGGTTCGATAAAGTTAGCTCTGCACCTTCTATTGCGGGCGACATATCCTTCATCAGCACCTGCACCTCTTCGGATGTAAAATAGCCCTGCTCAAACAGGTCCATCGTGTTACGTACATTGGCCAATGGCGATTTAAGGTCATGGCCGATAACGGCCAGTAACCTGTCTTTCAACTGATTTAACTCATCCAGGTTGCGCGACTGATTTTCGATCACATCGTTCTTGGCAACAACCTCCATATTTTGCACCTGCAACTGTTTAGAGAACTGTTTTTTCTGTTGATAAAAACGATATAAAATATACAAGGCTACCACAAGCACCAAAACAGTAATACCCAGGTTAATAATAGTTTCGCGCTGCGATTTAATCAGCACCCGGTTATTCTCCATCAGCTCCATATCGTGCAGCTTATTATTCAGTGAAAAATAATCCTGAATCAGCTGCACACTATTTTGCTTGTCGACACGGTTAAGGCTATCCTGTAACTGGATATATTTTTGCTGGTACAGTAAGGCGTTATCCTTATCGCCCATGGCCCCATAAGTACGGTATAACCAACGGGTAGCAAACGAATAAACATCCATTACACCCAGGCTATCTGCCAGCGCGGCTGCAATTTTTGCATTCTTAATAGCTTCAGGGTATTTTTTTTGATTATAGGCAATAGCTGTGCGCCCAACCCATACGGTAGATCTTAAGCGTTTATTGTTACTTTTAATACTTAACTGGTAGGCTGTATCGCAATACAACCTGGCCGTATCAAATTCTTTTTTATCTATGTACACACTGTACATACGGCCATATAAAATGGCTATTTCGCCAACATTGTGCAGGGTTCTGCTAATGGCTATTGCTGTATGAATATCCGCCAGGGCTTTGTCGGGCTGTTCGAGCCTTAAATAGGCAAATGAACGTTCGTTTAGTGCCCGCTCCCGTTCTTTCATCATGCTACCAGCTTCTTTTAAAGCCAGGTTAATATAGGTGAGGCCCTGCTGGTATTTCTTCAGGTCTACATAATCACGGCCAATACTGCGGTAGCAATCAGACCGCCATTCGTGGTTATTTTTATCAAAAGTACGTAAGGCAGCATTAAGGTAAAATAGGCTGATGGGGTAATAGGATTGTGCCCAATAAGTAATACCCATGTTTAAAAAACTTTGCGCTATACCGTCCTGGTAATTGTATTGTTTAGAAAGCAGCAGTGCGTTTTGGGCCATATCACGGGCTTTGCCGGGGTTAGCCAAATAGCTTAACCTCGCTGCCTTATTAATGCTGTCGATAGTTTTTTGCGGCGAAACGTAGTTGCCTGACTTAGACTTGTTTTTGGCATTTAACTGTATTACAAACACACTTTGCCACAAAAACAGTACAAAAATCAGCCAATACTTCTTCATCAATCGCGGGGGAACAATTCTATAACAATAATAACGATAAACCCCAACAAACAAAACCGCTGCATTACAAATACAGGTTGTAACACAATATATTTACGTTAAAAAATCACCTCCTTTATGAGTTTGTCATAGTCAATTCAATAAATCAATAAACTTAAATATATTGATTTATTAGCTTTAACATTGCGGCCATAAAAAACATCGCAATGGAAACTGATTTCACAGCACAAATTATAAAACAGGTTATTACCGCCTGGGCTGCAAACAGCAAGGTTATAAGCAACTTTTTCAGCAAGTATGAAGATGCTTATTATTTGAACGAAGTAGCACCGGGACGCAACAGGGCCATTTATTTACTGGGGCATTTAATTGCATCTAATGATAGCATGCTACCTATGTTTGATTTAGGCGAACCCCTTTATCCCGAATTGGTAACAACCTTTCTGAGAACACCAGACAAGACAGAGCCAGATACCTTAACCATTGCTGAACTAAAGCAACGCTGGGAAACGCTAAACACTACGCTTGCCGCACATTTCGACAAAATGCAAACACAAGACTGGATGAGCAGGCACACCCGGGTTTCGGAAGAAGACTTTGCACTGGAACCTACGCGTAATAAATTAAACGTTCTGATTGGTCGTACCAATCATCAGCAATACCACTATGGTCAGCTCACTTTATTAACTCAAAAAGTAGCGGTTGCATAATTCGCCGTTTCAGGCGTCCGCGCTTGAAACAAATCTTTAAGGGAGCGTCCATGCTCCAGACAGAAATTATATTTATCATTTTAACAGGAGCGTGGACGCTCCTGTTAAAATGATAGATTAAGCGTGGACGCTTAATCTGGCGGTAGGTAGCTTAATCTGGCGGTAAACGTAAAACGTCCCGCGTATAACGTACAACCTCTTGTAACAACTTTATAAAATACCACTCCCGCTTTCGGCCAGTTCGCCATAATATATTTATAATTGAAAAACGTTAATTTGCATAGCCTCATTAGCTTTTAAACAGATTGAACTTTTCAACGATGAATAAATTTTTATTGGCTGCCCTCTCATCGGCAGTAGTATTAACGGCACATGCCCAGCAGGGAGCCCCGTTAACGGCCGCAGACTATGCGCGTGCCGAAAGCATGCTTACTTACAACACCGAACCTTTGGTTAACAACGGCCCGGTGCGCCCTAACTGGTTGCCCGGCGATAAATTCTGGTACCGCAATTTAACCACACAAGGCAGCGAATTTATATTAATAAACCCGGCAAATGGCAGCCGCACTGCAGCATTTGATCAACAAAAACTGGCCGACGCATTATCGGCAGCAAGTGGTAAAAAATATACAGCTAACCTGCTGCCATTCCAAACCGTTACTTACGCGGCAGACGGGAAATCATTTGTTTTTACAGCAAATGGCAAGCAATGGAAATATGATACACAAAGCGGCACAGTTACCGCAGATAGCTCAAAACTGGCAAACGCAGGCGGTGGCCGTAGCGGCAGAGGCAAAACGCCTGAATCATTATCTCCCGATGGAAAGAAAGCAGCCTTTATTAAAGATTATAACCTTTGGGTACGCGATATAGTCACCAACAAACAAACGCAATTAACTACAGATGGTATTAAAAACTTCGGTTACGCTACTGATAATGCGGGCTGGCAATCAAGCGATGCGGCGATACTGTTATGGTCGCCGGATTCTAAGAAGATTGCCACTTTTAAACAAGATGAGCGTAACGTTGGCGACATGTATTTGGTGACTACTAACGTAGGCCACCCAACCCTTAAAGCATGGAAATATCCGCTACCGGGCGATAAAGAAATTGCCACCATTAAACGTGTTATTATTAATGTTGATGAGCCGAAGGTAATTGAGTTACAGGTTCCGGCCGATCCGCATAGAAGTACTTTGAGCGATGATATTTCGAGCGGCGGTGTTTTAAACGATGTGGATTGGAATACCGATGCCACACAACTGGCTTTTGTATCAACCTCACGCGATCATAAGCAGGAGAAAGTCCGCATTGCCGATGCTGCAACCGGTGCAGTGCGCGAAGTGTTCGAAGAAACCGTGTCCACACAGTTTGAATCTGGCCAGGGTGGTGTTAACTGGCGTTACCTGGCCAAAAGCAATGAAATTATCTGGTATTCTGAACGCGACAACTGGGGGCACCTGTATTTATACGATGCCAAAACCGGCAAGCTTAAAAACCAGATCACCAAAGGCGATTGGATGATTACCAAACTACTTAAAGTTGATGAGAAAAAACGCGAAGTATACTTTTTGGCAGACGGCCGCGAGGCTGTAAACCCATATTTTACCCAGCTTTGCAAAGCGAGCTTTGATGGTAAAAAAATTACAACCTTAACCCCTGAAGAAGGTAATCACCAGGTTACCTTATCACCATCAGGTAATTATTTTGTTGATAGCTACTCTAAACCGGATGTACCTGCGGTTAGCGTATTGCGCACCATTGACGGCAAATTGATCAGCACTTTAGAAAAGCAAGACATTAGCCGCCTGGTAGCCACTGGCTGGAAACCGGTTATGCCTTTCAGCATTAAAGCGCACGACGGCAAGACCGATCTTTACGGCTTAATGTTTACGCCAACACACCTCGATCCAAATAAGAAATACCCGGTTATCGACTATATATATCCCGGTCCGCAAGGCGGTAGCGTGGGTAGCTGGTCGTTTGCATCAGCACGCGGCGATAACCAGGCTTTGGCCGAATTAGGTTTTGTGGTTGTGGTATTAGAAGGCACAAGCAACCCATGGCGCTCAAAAGCATTCCACGATATGAGCTATGGTAACATGGCCGAAAATACGATCCCGGACCAAATCACCGGTATTAAACAACTGGCCGCTAAATATGGCTATATGGATACCACACGTGTGGGTATCTGGGGCCATTCGGGTGGTGGTTTTGCTACCGCTACTGCCATGTTTCGCTACCCTGATTTTTTTAAGGTTGGTATCTCAGAATCGGGCAACCACGATAACCGTAACTACGAGGACGATTGGGGCGAACGTTATGATGGCCTGCTGATTAACAATGCCGATGGTGTATCAAACTACGAAGCACAAGCCAACCAGAACTACGCTAAAAACCTGAAAGGTAAACTGATGCTGGCCCACGGTTTAATGGATAATAACGTGCCTCCGCAAAACACCTTATTGGTAGCCGAAGCACTGGAAAAAGCCAACAAAAGCTTCGACCTGGTAATATTCCCTAACAGCCCGCATGGTTACGGCACCTACGGCCCGTATATGATGCGCCGTCGCTGGGATTATTTTGTGAAAAACCTGATGGGTGTTGAGCCTCCTTATGATTACCTGCTGAAAACCAAACCCGATCCGCGGAATGGTGAAGAGCAGCGAGGCAGATAAATTAAAACACAAGGCGACACAAAGTATTGTGCCGCTACGGAAATATTAACAAGAAAGGGGTGATCAATAATCACCCCTTTCTTGTTTTCCTCTGTAGAGACACAATACCTTGTGTCTCTAATTTGTCTTTCAAAAACCCATACTTAACTTCAACGCAGGCACCGGGTAAGGCGTAGTATTTACTGCGTACATAGGTTGTGATATTACATCGGTACCAAGCCTGAAACTTAGGTTATTATCAACTGAATAAGAATGAATAAACTTAGCGCTGATATAGGCATCGATACAATTAAGCCCCCAAACACCGATGATACCGAATATGCTGATCTGCACGTTACGATTGCTGTTACTGGCGTATTGAAAAAAATCGTTAGCCGAGGCTGAATTACCTTTAAAAACAGGATTACCCTTTTTACCATCTCTGCGGGCAAAAGCCTCGTTCACGTATAAATTATAGTCGTTGTTGTTTACCACTATCGCCCTGCCCAACAATGCGAAACCTGCGTATATTAAGGGCACTTTCCAGTATTGCTTGTTGTAGATCTGCCCCCATCCCGGAATAATGGCCGACCTTACCCATGCCTTGCGTGGGTTATGGTCTGCATTTGGATGATCAATCTCATTAACCCCATTCTTCAGGATAAATATTTGGGATGATGCCGAATCGCCAATTGCAGTATTACTATTTGTGGGTTTAACAGGATGGGCAGGCTTTTGGGCAGGCGTATTTAACCAGGATAGGGCAAAGCAGCTTAGTAGCAATAAATGTTTACAATTAACTGTAAACATTGTATTTAATTGGGTTCTTAAAAACATTTAACAGAATGCATGATGAGAAATAGGTTGCACTAAAGCTTATTAACGGGTAATAAGGGGTATTCTATATGTATCCGTCAAAATATATCGCAAGTTGTTGTTTTGTTATTCTGCCATTGCCAACTATCAAACAAAACAATTTCCATTAACTTTATAACGTAGCATTAATTAAAACAGCAGGCATTGGCTTTTAAATACAACAACTTACTACGCTATATTATTAAATGCTTAATAGGCACTGCCATTGGTTTTTATTTATACCGGCTATTTCCCACGTTGGGTGCATGGTGCCTAATCTCCATTATACTGGTTCTGGCGCCTGACGAAAAAGATGCCATGAATTTGGCCACTAACCGCATCATAGCCAATTTAATAGGCGCAGCCATTGGGCTAACGCTATTTTATATTCACCCCATTAACTTATTCATGATTTGCCTGGGCATTACGATAGCAATAGTGGCCTGCGAACTGTTAAAATTACAAACGGCCACCCGCTCGGCCGGTGTTGCCTTGTTAATTATAACCATGCATCAGCCCGGCCAATATTTTTGGGATGTGGCTTTAGAACGGGCTGGTGGTGTGCTTTGTGGTTGTATTATCGGGATGATTATTACTTACGTATTCCATATCTCCCTGCTTAGATCAAAAATGACAAATAAGTAAAGCTTATTGTCAGTTCAATTACATGTTTTATTATTCTCCAAACTATAATTAGCCCGATGGTTTAGTTTAGTATCAATCAAAACATTATTACTATGGATTTACAATTGAAAAATAAAACTGTCCTTATAAGCGGTTCTACTGCAGGCATAGGCTTTGCCACTGCCAAACAGTTTGCTGCCGAAGGCGCTACTGTAATAATTAACGGCCGCACCAGCCAGCGTGTTGATGCCGCCGTTAAACAAATTATTGAAGAAACCGGCAACACAGCAGTTACCGGTGTAGTGGCCGATTTCAGCAAACCCAAAGAAATAGCCAGCCTGATTGCTCAGGTGCCCGAGGTTGATATTTTAATTAATAATGTAGCCATATTTGAGCCCAAGGCTTTTAGTGATATACCTGATGAAGACTGGCTAAGGTTTTACGAGATCAACGTGCTAAGCGGCATCCGTTTATCGCGTGCCTATTTCGATAAAATGCTGAAAAAAAACTGGGGCAGAATTATTTTTATCTCGAGCGAATCGGCCGTCCAGATCCCCGAAGAAATGATCCATTACGGCATGACCAAAACTGCCCAGATAGCCATTGCCCGCGGCCTGGCCGAACTGACCAAAGGCACCAATGTAACCGTAAATTCGGTACTGCCCGGCCCTACCCTATCCGAAGGTGTTGGTGGTTTTATAGACAATCTTGCCAAAGATCAGCAGAAAACCAAAAAACAGGTTGAGGATGATTTCTTTAAAACCGTGCGCCCAACATCACTCATCCAACGTTTTTTAAGTACTGATGAAGTAGCTAATATGGTAGTATATTTATCGAGCCCATTAGCATCAGCAACTAATGGCGCGGCTATCCGTGCAGAGGGTGGCTTGTTGAAGGGAGCGGTTTAAGAGAGAGTCAAGAAACAACTTACTTACCCCTCAACCGTCATTGAAATACATTTATACTTTGTCATCTCGACGATAGGAGAGATCTTCTACAGTCTGCTTATCTGCCGCAGAAGATTTCTCCTATCGTCGAAATGACAAGCGTTTTTAATAAATTCGAAGTTGAATATTTCGAGAGAACAATGGTGGTCCCGTTTCCTGACTCTCGATTCTTGATTCTCTTTTCCCTTATCTCGGCAGTTTCGCCAAAAAACTCAATATATCCTGCCCAATTTCATTCACATGGGTTTCTAAAGCGAAGTGGCCGGTATCATAAAATTTAACGGTTGCATTTGGATCATCTTTTTTGTAGCCTTCGGCACCGGCAGGTAAAAAGAATGGATCTTTATTGCCCCAAACAGCCAGTATCGGCGGCTTGCGATCGCGGAAATAAGCCTGGAATTTAGGATACAAAGCCACATTGGTTCTGTAATCCAGCATTAGGTCTAATTGGATTTCCACATTACCCGGGCGGTCTAAAAAGTGTTGATCCATGGTATAACTTTCGGGGGCAATCAGCGAGGTATCTGCCACACCGTGGAAGTATTGAAACTTAGTCATGTGCTCCAACACAAATTCCCTCAAAGCATCCCTGTTTTCTTTTGATTGATCTTTCCAATATTTCTGCATCCCACTCCAGGCATCGCTCAGGCCTTCTTCATAAGCATTACCATTTTGAGAGATGATGCCGGTAATTTTTTCGGGATTAGCCAAAGCCAAACGATAACCGGTAGGTGCTCCATAATCGAAAACATAGATGGCAAAACGTTTCAAGCCAAGCTCATCAATAAAGCCTTGCATAGTGTGCGCCAGGTTATCAAATGTATATTGAAATTGTGTATGATCGGGGGCATCGGTATAACCGTACCCCGGCAGGTCGGGAGCTATTACATGATACTGTTTACTTAAAATAGGGATCAAATTTCTAAACATGTGCGACGATGTTGGATAGCCGTGCAGTAATAAAACTGTGGGCGCATCTTTAGGCCCGGCTTCCCTGTAAAACACATTTAACCCGTTTACCTTAAGGTTACGATAGTGAACTTGATTGGTTTCCATGATTTGAGTTTTTGATTGTAATGATTGATGTGATTGCGCATGCGACATACTGGTAATTAACCCAATAGCTACCACCATGCTTAATCTTAATTGTTTTATCGTTTTCATTTATTCTATTTGTACAGATCAAAATTAATGTTGATATTTGATTATAAAAAATGATTAATAAAGATACAATAAATCATTTTTAGTGATTTATGAATACCAACGATTTTAAAATATTTGAAGCTGTAGCAGCAAATGGAAGTTTCACCAAAGCGGCAGAGGCGATGTTCACCGTACAATCAAACGTAACGGCGCGCATTAAAAACCTGGAAGAAGAATTTGGTGCCGAGCTGTTTACCCGTACCTCGCGCAAAGTAACGCTAACCTCGGCCGGCGAAACCTTAATGCAGTACTGCAAGCAGGTAAGCCACCTGATTGATGAAGCCAAGAAAGAAATTAAAAATGCCGACCAGGTTGTGGGCCACGTTAAAATTGGTTGCATTGATACCACCATGGCGTTGAGGGTGCCTCATATTTTAAACCGATTTGGAGAGCTTTACCCCGATATTGAACTGGAGTTTAAATCGGCCATGCGCCACGAATTGCTTAATGATGTATTGAATTATAAACTGGATGCTGCCTTTATATCTGCACCGGTTGTTAACCCCGAACTGGAATCGATACATGTTAAAGAAGAGCAACTGGTGATCTTAACTTCGGCCCAAACACCTAAACTGACCGATGTGCTAAAGCACGACCCGGTAAAAATTGTGGTGTTTGATCAGGGTTGTGTATTCAGGGCAAGGCTCGAATCGTGGCTGGGATCAAAAGGGATTACGCAGTATAAACGCACGATATTGAACTCGATAGAAGGTATTATCAATTTTGTAGAAGCAGGGCAAGGCATCAGCATTTTACCTGCCGAAATAATCAGTGAATACTACGCCGGCCGTAAGCTCAACACCTTTACTATTACCAAAGAACTGGGAATTATGAATGTAATGCTGGTGTACCGCAAAAACATCCCGCAATCACGGGCAGTTAAAGCATTTATTGATATGTATCAAAATACAGCCGAGGCAACTGCCATCATTTAACCGTCAAGATTAAATCAGTCCTTAATCGCCATACTTATAATTTGTTTATTTGTGGTGATGAACCACGTACTCGATAATCCTTTATATAACGCTCTGCTAAGCGGCAATAAACATTTTGCCAGCGGCACAGATGATGTAAAATATTTCCCTAAAGAAGTTTCACCTTTTGCCGGCACACGCGATTTTAATCCAACGTTAATAACTGCTTTATATGACCTGCTTCCAAATGGGCGCGTAGTAGTTTTCATCACGGCCCAACAATCGGACAGCCTTTCGCCGTGGGAAGTTGTTCATCAATCGGCAGTGTATCAGATGATGGGCGATCAGGTTGCGGTCTCCGATAATAGCCATAACGAAATTGTACCCCTAACCGTTGCCGATGTACCGCAAATGCTGAGCCTTACTAAACTCACCAACCCCGGTCCGTTCGAAGAGCGCACCATTGAGTTCGGTGATTACTTTGGTATTTTTAATGATGGACAATTAGTTGCCATGGCCGGCCAGCGCCTGCATGTTGGTGATTACATGGAAGTAAGCGCCGTTTGCACCCACCCTGACCACTTAGGTAAGGGCTATGCCCGCGCCCTGATATTACATACCATTAAGCAAATTGTAGCGTTGGGCAAAACCCCGTTTTTACATGTGCGCACCGATAACACCCGTGCTATTGAGGTTTATAAAAGCATGGGCTTTACTATAAGGCAGCAGTTGTGTGTGAATGTGTTGCTGAAAAAGTAATTCCCCCATCGTCATGCTGAACTTGTTTCAGCACCCCACATGCTAAGTAGGCGGATGCATGATTTTAGACCTGTCCTATGGGGTGCCGAAACAAGTTCGACATGACGTGAAGTAACAAAAAAGCCCGGCAGATTCTCTGCCGGGCTTTCATATATCAGGTCAATGTTATATCCCTGTCTTCTTAATAATATCTGCAGGTAAAGCTTTTTTGTTTAGCAACAAAGCGGTGGTTTTGTAACGTACAAATGCTTTAGTGACATACAGGTATCCTTTGTAATCGTTAGTTACGCCCCATGAGTTTTTAACGATGTAGTACTCTTTGCCGTTTTGGTCTTTAGCTAAACCTACAATGTGCATACCGTGGTCATCGGTGGTACTGTAATCATCAAATGCTTTTTGGCGAACTTCTGGTGTAATGGTCATTTCCGGTTTAGGGCCGTCAAACATTTCTTTTTTCTGCTCTGCGGTCATTACCTCGTAAGGCACCTCGGGTACATAAGCCACGCCATTTACCCAGCTAAAGCTTTTCTCACTTACATCTGTAGCCCAGGCTACGGTGTAACCGTTTTTCAGTGCGTTATCAATTACGGTGGTAACATCATCCAGTTGCAGGTTATAAACCTGGTCGTACGACCAGTTATCAGGAACCAGCAGCGTAAACTTTTTGTAATAAGGATGATCTGTGAATGATGAAAACTCAACGTAATCATCCGGGTTTAAACCTACTACCTGCTGTGCAAAAGTTTGCGGGGTGTATTTTTTACCGTTGTACTCAAAGCTCTCTGGCACTTTACCTAAATAGCTATCCAGTGTTGAGGTATAAGCAGCAAGCCAGTTTGGCGAAAGCTTACCGTTAGGGTTTTGCACTACGGCTTTTAATAAACCTTCTGTCATAGCGCCCATTTCGCCTAGTTTGTTAATGTTAGTACCGTAATTTAAGCCGGTGTATTGCTCGTAAGGCACTGCGCCATATTTGCGGTACATGTTAATTACGTCGTGCAGTTCGCCGCCATCACCTAATGAAAGCGAGCCGTGCATGCGCACATAGTTAATACCTTTTTCTACATAAGCACAACGGGCGGTATATAACTCAGACAGGTTAACCGGCTTTTTACCGGCCTTAATCATTTCAGACTCCAGGAATGAAGTGGTTGAGTAACTCCAGCAGGTACCAGATGATCCCTGGTTTTTAATCGAAGTATTTTCGATATTAATAACTTCAGTAAATTTAAATTTCTCTTTACTTGTAGCAGTTTGGTTATTTTTTAAAGAATTAACCAGGTTATCCTGCGCAAACACACCAATCGAGGCCAGGGCTAAACCGGTAGTAAAAATCAGATGTTTATAGTTCATTTATTAGGGATATAATTAGTTACACTGCTGCAGAGCCCCATAGCAAAGGGCTCGAAAGAGCAAATTAACTAAAAAGCAACGAAATTAAAGAATTAGATTTTGTAACGATTTGATGGGGGAAGAAATCAATTTTGTAAATTAATTTTTGATGAATGCGCAAATATTTTTGCGTAACATTGCAATTGTTATTCAAAATAACTTACAAACAAATACCTAATAAACAAGTAATTATAAAAAAAATTATGAATTGTTAATTTTAACAAGTTGAAATAATTTTATTAAAACAGAAAATAATGACATCAACTTTTCGCCATTCAGATCTAAATATAATAAAGCCAACGTTTGATTCCCCTGTTACTGACCTCGTAATTGATTTAGAGAAATTAAGAGAACGCAGATTGAGCGGCACAACTCATCCCCAAATCTTCTTTCAACTAAAACACATCTTTCATCTTTTAGAAAGCATAGGATCTGCCAGAATTGAAGGAAATAATACAACAATTGCTGAATACATTGAAATTAAGATAGAAGGGAACAATGATGTATCTGAGCAAATAAGGGAAATTCAGAATATCGAAAAAGCAATGATATTTATTGATGAGAACATAAAAGACAATTCGATTAATAGAGCCTTTATTAGCGAAGTTCATAAACTTATTGTAGAAGATTTAACCCCACCACCAAATGGAGAAGGAGACAAAACTCCGGGAGATTATCGAAAGCACGATTTAAGCATTACCAAATCTACCCACAAACCACCTTCATGGATGCTTGTTGAAAATTACATGAATGAATTAATAAATTTTATCAATACAGATCAAAGCCCTAAATATGATCTTCTAAAAGTAGCAATAGCTCATCATAGATTTGTATGGATACACCCTTTTGGAAATGGAAATGGCAGAACTGTGAGATTATTCACTTATGCGATGTTAGTAAAACTTGGCTTCAACGTTAATATTGGAAATAGAATTTTAAATCCTACTGCTATATTTTGCAGTGATAGAGAAGAGTATTATGAACATTTAAGCGCTGCTGATACTAACGAAGAAGCTGGCATACTTCAGTGGTGTGAATATGTTTTAAATGGTTTAAAAATTGAGATCGAAAAGATTGATAAATTATTAGATTATAATTATTTAAAACAAGAGATTCTTTTTCCAATGATTGATTTTTCTGCTGAACGAAGAATCATTACTGAAATTGAGGGCAAAATATTAAAAGTTGCGATTACAGAACAAATTATACAAGCGTCGGATATAAAACACATTTTTCCGGATAAATCACAATCCGAAATCTCTCGTCAGATTAAAAAATTAATTGACAAGAAGATGCTGATACCTGCTGGTGCTGAAAATGCAAGAAAATATGTGATAAGATTTGATAACAATTATTTATTAAGAGGCATTATAAAAGTTTTAGGCGAAAAAGGATTTTTGCCTATTGCAGAAACCAAAACTTCATAATTCCAATTCTTTCAAAAAACCACATTTCAATATTTTTTTCTATTTTACTATCGTAACCCGATTATATAGAGCCGGCGCGTCCCCAGCCAGCTGTTTACGTCATAAAAAAGATATGAAGTTGGTTTCTGTAAGTTTCACAAAGTATCTGATTGCTCTACTTATCACATTTGTAGGGTTCACTGCCGCTGCACAGCAAAAAAACGCTTTACAGCCTACCGATTCTGTGCCGAATGATTATGTTTCGCGGATCAACAAAATCCAGGAGGAGGAAGCCAAAAAAAGCATGGCCGATTACCGGCGCGAAAAGGAAGAAATAAAGCAGCAGCAGTTGATGGAGGACATGAAAAAGCTCACTCAAAAGGTGAAAATTTTCATTAAAACCGGTATTGATTCGGCAGCCATTGACCAGGAACTCGAACATATTAAATCAGTGGCCGATTTTGTTGGCGATGGCATTTTTACCCACAAGGGTACTGCACAAACCTATCGTAACCTTACAACTTCATCAAAAATATTAACAGAACTACTAAGCCAGGTTGATGCCCGTAAAAAGGAAATAGATGCATACGAAAGAAACCTGATCAATTTCAGGCTTAAAACAGACTCTATACAGGCCGACCCAGCCGTATACCATTTCCCGCAGGATTCTGTACAAATAGGCAATTATCTGCATAAACTCAGGTTGGTGGTTAAGGATATTGCCCCTACTGATACTGTTTTAAAATACGCTACCAATAACGTACACAAGCTACAGGAAAAGCTTAACCTGGTATCCAACCGGCTTAACAATAACCTGGCAGAAATTGAGGATTACCAAAAAACCCTCGCCTCAAAAACATTTGAGCGTGAGTTTCCAGATTTAGGTGCCGATGTGGGATACACCCGCCCGTTCGATCAAATCATTCACTTCTCGGTAATTAAAACCAATCTCATTTTACTGTTCTATGCCGAAGATAACGCAGCCCGTATTTTCCTGATCTTTATTTGCATCGCCATTTCTACATTCTTTCTGCGGTCGCTAAAGCAGATTATTAATCACGAGGACAGTGAAAATAAATCGCTCGCAGGTGAGTTGGTGCTGCATTACCCGTTTTTATCAGCTGTTGTTATTGTGCTTAATCTTGGTCAGTTTATTTTCCCAAGCCCTCCGTTTGCCTTTAATTGCTTGTTCTGGCTTATATCATCCGTATGCCTCACCTTCATTTTCAACCGCTTTATATTGAGGTTTTGGATGGTGGTTTGGCTTACCTTCCTGGCATTTTTTATACTAAGCTGCGGCGATAATATCATTTTACAGGCAACCCGCACCGAAAGATGGGGTATGCTTGCCCTGGCGATAATCGGTGCGCTATTTGCCCTGTTTGTATTAATAGCAGGCAGGAAAAAAGAATTGCGCGAAAAATTGATCCTCTATTTTATTGCACTGGTGTTAGTACTCGAAATACTGTCTGTTATCGCTAATATTTATGGCCGATATAATCTTGCCAAAAGCCTGTTAACCAGTGGGTATTTAAGTGTTATTATCGGCATTTTGTTCTTGTGGACTATCAGGCTTATTAATGAAGGCCTCTATATTGCATCAACCATCTACACCCAGCAAGACCGTAAGCTGTTTTACATCAACTTTAACCGGGTTGGCGAAAGGGTACCCGCCCTATTTTACGCCGCACTTATTTTGGGCTGGTTCATTTTATTCGGGCGCAATTTCTATGTGTTCAAATTTATATCAGATCCGTTAAAGCAACTCTTTTTTGATGAGCGCACGGTTGGCAGCTATACCTTCACCATCAATAACCTGCTGGTGTTTTTCGTTATTTTATCAGTGTCGATTCTGGCCTCGCGCATTGTTTCCTACTTCGTATCAGAACAAAACACAGGCCTGGTAACGGGCGATGGGCAGCGGAAAGCCGGTGTGGGTAGCTGGCTGTTATTAATACGCGTATTTATTATCAGCACGGGTTTGTTTTTGGCGCTTGCTGCGGCGGGTTTCCCTATCGAACGGATAACACTTATCATAGGTGCACTGGGTGTGGGTGTGGGCTTCGGCTTGCAAACACTGGTAAACAACCTGGTGAGCGGGCTTATTATAGCTTTCGAAAAGCCGGTAAACGTAGGCGATATTGTGGAGATAGCCGGACAGGGCGGCACCATTAAATCAATAGGTTTCCGCAGTAGTATTATTTCCAAATGGGATGGCCCGGATGTGGTGATCCCTAATGGCGATTTGCTCAATGCCCATTTAGTAAACTGGACTTTGGCCGGCAGTAAAAGGCAAATGGATATTGTAATTGGCGTTGCCTATGGTACCGATTTACAAAAACCACAGCAAATACTCTACGATTTGATGGATGCTCATGAACGGATCCACCATCATCCTAAGCCAGTGGTACTGTTCCTCAACTTCAACAGCAGCTCTATCGACCTGAAGGCTATTTTCTGGGTACGTGATTATAAAGAAGGCTCTACTGTAAAAAGTGAATTGATTAAGGCAATTGATGTGGCATTTAAACAGAACGATATTGCAATCCCCTTTCCGCAGCAGGATGTTTATATACACCCGGTTGATAATAATGAACCGGATGATGAAGCAAAGCCAAAAACAAACAAAACTAAATAGTAATTTTATGCTGATAAAGGATTGTGTTAAACTATGGCTTACATTAACCGGCAGCAGCTATTTGAACAGGTTGAGTACCCTTTACGGTATAAACCCGGCAACCTCGTTAAGGCCTCGGTAGTGCTGTTTAGTATTGCATTCTTTTTTCTGCTACTATTCGAACCATTCGGCGTGTACAGGCCCGAGCAAAAGTTTAACTACTTAATTATTTGCGGCCTGCATGCACTATCGCCTACATTAATTTTCTACATCTATTTTAGCGCACTTAATTATTCCAGGAAAAGAAATGCTGCATCCGAAACGTCATCATGGACTATGTTTCAGGAGTACGCCCACATTGCCGTTATTTTACTATTAGTAGGGATCGCCAGCTTCTTGATGCGCGATTTTATTTACGACAACCCTTACAACTGGTCGTTACGCTATTTCTGGGAAGAAATAAGGAACTGCTATCTGGTAGGGTGCCTGGTTTATATACTGCTCACATTTGCCAATTTCTATTTCCGGTCGAAAAGCAATTCTGCCCAGGCTCTCCTTTTCCCAATCTCCCGTGATACCGAAAACACAGCCGAAGCCATCACCGAGATCTTCATCAAGACCCAGGTTAAGCAAGACGATTTTAGTTTTATTGCTACCCAACTGCTTTTCGCCAAAGCAGAAGGCAATTATGTGGAACTCACGCTTTGCAGTAATAGCAGCGTAACAACAGAGCTCAAAAGAATTTCGCTCAAACAATTCGAATCTCAGATTGCAGCTCATCCATTCTTCTTCCGGTGCCACCGGGCCTACCTGGTTAATATGGCACAGATAGAAAAGGTGACCGGCAACTCGCAGGGGTACCTGTTATCCTTCAATGGCACTGCCGATAAAGTCCCGGTTTCGAGGGCTCAACTCAACAGCTTTAACGGGCTTTACCAGCAGCTTCGCGTAGCATAATATTGCCCGGCTTGTTGCTCGTCACAAAGTTTAGTTGCCGGTAACAAGTGGCTGCAATGGTGTTTAAAGATGCTGTAGGTTTGAAACATGATAGCAATTAAACCCATGTCAAACCCAACTGAAACATCAGCACCGGCACAGCCTCAGAAGCTATTCTACATTGATAATATCCGGATAATTTTAACCGCACTGGTAGTACTGCACCATGTTTTCGTCGCTTACGGTGCCCCAGGCGGCTGGTATTATTTAGAAAAAACGACTAACATGGGAGCGCTCATCCCCATGACTATGGTTGTAAGCATTAACCAGTCTTTCTTTATGGGCTTTTTCTTTCTGCTGGCGGCTTACTTCACCCAATCCTCGTACGACAGGAAAGGCGCAGCACGCTTTTTATCAGATCGCTTGTTACGGCTTGGGGTACCTTTACTCTTTTATTCCCTTATCTTTTCTCCGTTCTTAATTTACCTCGTTTATTATTTTGCCGAAGGCCACCATACACCCTACCTGCAATACCTGGGCGGGTTTGACGACTGGGTAGATTTTGGCGTACTTTGGTTTGTTGCCGCATTACTCCTGTTTACGTTTGTTTATATAATATGGCGAAGCATTACGCAAAAGGCCACAGCGCATACAAACTTGCCCGTACCTACCACAGGCCGTATTATTTTATTTGCGTTAACACTAGGCCTAATCAGTTTCCTGGTAAGGATTGTATTTCCTGTGGGATGGGTACTTAAGCCGCTGGGCTTTCAGCCGGGGCATTTTACGCAATACGTCGGGTTGTTTATTGTGGGGCTACTTGCCTACAAAAACAATTGGTTTAATGAGCTGCCTGCCCGCACCGGTAAACAGATGGGTTTGTTCGCCATATTGTTATTCCTGTTTTTCCCGGTTTTTTATATCATTAAGGCAAAGCTCAACATGCCTATTTCCTGGTTCTCGGGCGGCTTTCACTGGCAAACGCTGCTATATGCCGTGTGGGAACAGTGCATCGGCATCTCCATCATAACCGCCTTACTCACCCGCGGAAAAAGACTGTGGAATAAGTCGACGCCATTTCTTGCTAAACTGTCACGCTCTGCTTTTGCGGTTTATATATTTCATCCCTTAGCCATCATTTCCTTGTCGTTAATTGTACGGAGCTGGGCTGTTGATCCAGCGGTAAAATTATTAGTGGTAACCCCTTTAGCCGTGCTATGCAGCTTTTTAATAGGCAGATTGATTGTGTTGATTCCAGGAGTTAAGAAAATCATATAGCTTTTAAAAAGTAAAAGCCACCGGGCAACCCGATGGCTTTTACTTTTTGCGAATAACTTGAGTTTTATTTCTCTGTAACCTGGCAATCTTTAGCTTGCTTGGCTTTTGCCAGCAACGGTTCAGCCGAACTTTGTGTAATCTCCTGGCAAGTAATTTTATCTACGTAACCGGCTTCGGTACTTACCACACTAATATAGTTTGCCTTGCCTTCGGCCACTGTAAATTTTAACGGGGTCGATTTTTTACCGTTTGAAATACCACCGCTTACCACACTAATGGTATGGTCGCCAACGCTAATATCGTGTATAGAAAAGCTTTTATTTCCCAGTTTACAGATCAGTTTATCATCCAGGTAAAACCTGTAATTAACTGCCGAACCAGTATATCCGGTAACGCGGATCAAATAAACCTGCCCCGTTTTAGTCTGTGAAAATGCGCTTAGCGAAACTGTAATACAAAATAGTACTGCTAATAATTTAATTGCTTTCATAGAGTTAAGATATAAAGTGATCAATTCTATTAATTCGAATTAGCCTCAATATATCATTTTTCAACTTAAAACCGATCTTTCATAACACAATTATGGTTTCTGCCAAAACAAGAGATCATCATTAGTATGATAGTTTATCACCAGATAGTTGCGGTGTTTGTGCGTTTCAAAGCCATCTATTCCAGGTTCCTGGGCACCGTAAGGTAACAATTCAACGTATTCAAGGGTTTTGCCTTCTTCCCTGGTCTGCGAATCCCAGGCACTGTTTACAGGGCATATCATGCGGTATAAATGCTGGGCCATAAACTGGTAAAGGTAGACCTCTTTTTTATCCGGTACATGATGATAATTTGCTGTTGCGTTTAATACCAGTGGGCGGCCATCAATAAGCCGTTCCCTTACTTCTGTAATGCTTAAAAAGTTGCCTTTTTCGTCTTTTACATAGGCATTGTCTTGCGGGTCTACATAAATCCATTTATGTAAAGAATCAATATATACCGAATTAATAACATGGCCGCCTTCAGGCGTTGGATACTTCGCCGAGAAGCAGATAACGCTGCGCGATTTAATACCCATCGACAGAAATATCTCGTTCATGGCAATAGAAAGCGGGTAACACCCCGCAGCATATTTTGTACTGCGATAAGTTTCAATGATATTTTTGGCCGTCAGCACATCCAGGGGCTTAACATCATCATGCGGTACCTCATCATGAAACCATTGCAACAAACGGAGAACACGAGTTACTTCGCTGCCTTTACCGGCAATAGAATCCAGGTGATAGTTTTTACGAAGCTCGGTTAGATGAGGATCATCGGGAGATTGGTAAGTAAATGCCGGGAAACTTTGGGATTCGCCACGGTGATAGGGTTGGCTTTTTGCCAATATAGCCACATAGTTTGATGAATCTTTTTGTGCTGCATGCACTATCCCCGGGCACAGTACCAACAAATAAACAGCTACTCTGCTTAACTTTAAAACGGATCTGATTTTCATATTCAAATAATTAATTCTGATTTTTTGTGCAAATAAAGGCGGTGGTTATTTCAGTTTTTAGATTTTTAGATCAACAAACGTTTGGTTACCGTGGAAAGACTGTTTAGTACGACAATTGGAAAAAACAACATCTATCGTTAATTGACGGCGGGAAAACGGACGTTCGTCGAAAAAAGCACCTGATTATTAAAAGAATGTTCAATTTTGAATAATGAAGATCAAATGGCAGGCAAAATATAAAGCGGTTGTTCCACATCTGTTGTTTTGGTTGGCTTATATCTTTTACCAGGCTATTATATACGGCTGGGAAAATACGGATGCGCTTACCTTTCAGCCGGGCCAGGCATTGTTTACGGCAACTTTGCCCGTTAATATTTTGCTTACTTACCTTAACCTCTACGTTTTAATGCCCTTGTTTTATTACAGGCAAGAGTATGTGCGATATGCCATTTCACTGGTGCTGATATTACTGATCGGCGGTATTTTAGCCAGATTTTTAACGCACACCTTTATAGTGCCCTGGGAAAAACTGCATAACCCTGTACGGTACGGTCTGGAAAACAAGAACTTCTGGATCCCGGTCAGAATATTAAGGTTATCGTTAGAAACCTGCCCGCTCATTGCCGTAACGATGGTGATCCAGCTAATGCGTAATGCTTACGAGCGTGAAAAAAATCTCCGCGATTTGCAAAAGGAAAAGTTTGCAGCCGAAATGGCCTTATTAAAAACACAGATTAACCCTCATTTCTTTTTTAATACACTGAATACGCTCTATGGACTGATCCTGAAAAAATCAGAAAAGGCTGCAAAATTTGCTCTCCGGCTTTCTGATCTGATGCATTACCTGCTTTACGAAGCCAGTGCCGAGAAGGTGCTTTTGACAGACGAGATCAGCCACCTCGAAAATTACATCAATGTAGAGCAGATGCGGTTTGCCGACCGGTTGGAACTTTCCTTTCAATTTTCTGGCGAAATTACCGGTAAATTAATTGCGCCATTAATATTGCTACCATTTGTAGAAAACGCATTTAAACATGGTATCAGTAATAACAGCGGGTGGATTACTATCAATATTAACGTTGTACAAAACCGGCTCTTTTTAAATGTCGAGAACAGTTGCCCCATCAACTCGCAAATCAGCCGGGGTGGCCTGGGGCTTAATAATGTTAAACGAAGATTAGAATTAACTTATCCCGGCAAATATGACCTTCAAGTATCACCCCAAACTGAGGTATTTGAAGTAACCCTTAAACTTTATTTATGAAAAAAATAAATTGCCTGATAGCGGATGATGAGGAAATAGCCAGAGGTATTATTGAAAGCTATGTTAAACAGCTGGATAGCTTAAACCTGGTGGGTATGTGCTCAAACGGTGTAGAGGTTTATAATGCCTTAGAAAAACAGCCCGTGGATTTGCTTTTTCTTGATATTGCCATGCCCCATCTAACCGGCATCGATCTGCTACGCACGCTGAAAAATCCGCCTGCTGTGATATTAACCACCGCATTTCGTGAATTTGCACTGCAAGGGTATGAACTAAATGTGGTAGATTATTTATTGAAACCGGTGTCGTTCGAACGGTTCATCAAAGCGGTAGAGAAGGTTCAATCCAAAACGGGTTCTCAATTGACAGAAAACAACTCTATTCAAAATAAAGACAACGAGCTCGCATTTATTTATGTCAAGTCAGACAAAAAAATGGTAAGGCTTGCGTTAAAAGATATTTTATACATCGAAGGCTTGAAGGATTATGTGAAGATATATATGCCCGATCGTTCGATTATCACCTATCGCACTTTAACCTCTTTTGAAGAAAAGCTTTCTGCCAGCCAATTTTTAAGAGTACACCGCTCTTATATAGTTTCTTTAAATCATATCAGCGCTTACACTGCAACAGAGATTGAAATAGGCAAAGCTATTATTCCTATCGGCAAAGCTTATGCTAAAGAAGTTTTGAAATTATTAGAAGCATAAAGTATTGCATTCTTTCTGCACTGACAAAAACACGTCACTAATTCTTCTCAAAATCGCGCCCGCCAATGCCTTCTGCGCGTGCATAGCCTACCGTATCGCGATACATCTGGGGCGATACATCGGCATTGCTTTTAAAGAAACGGCTGAAATAAAATTCGTCGTTAAAGCCCAGTTCGTAGGCTATCACTTTTACAGGTTTTGAAGTAAGATAAAGTTCGCGCTTGGCCTCAATAATAATACGCTCGGCAATAAGGTTGGTGAGCGTACGGTTAAAGTGCATTTTACTTATGCGGTTAAGCGCACGGGCCGAAATATTCAGCAGATCGGCATATTCGCCGGGGCTGTGTTTGGTTTTGTAATGCTCTTCAATAGCATCCTGTAAAGTTTTAAGGATAAAGGGCTCCTTTTCTGTTTTAAATGCTTTGGGCAACTGGTTTTGGTTTACCTTAATACGCGATGCATTGATGAGGAATATTTTAAGATATGACACCATCAACTCATACTGCGCCAGTTCGGGGTTATGCATTTCGGCTTTCAGCTCAGACACGATGTTGAGTAGGGTCTGCGCTTCAGGCTCCGCCAACTGCACTAAAGGTGATTCGTAAATATTATTAAATAGTACCCCATTACACGATACCTCCTGCTGATGCCTATGGATACAGAAAAAATCGGGGTGGAAATTAATGAGCAAACCTTCAAACTCACCGTCGGCCTTAATCATAAAAGGTTGGTAAATGGCAAAGCACATCAGGCCTTTCTCAGTGAAGTCATATTCCGAAAAATCGACCCACAACTTACCCTTGCCTTTGGTAACCAGGATTATAGAATAGTAATTATAATTCTTCAGCGCCTCAAAGTAAGAGTCGTCATCAAAAGCATAGATCTGGAAAGCCAGGGCCTTGCTGTTGGGATTAATGAGCGTATGTGCAGTTTGGGCAGTCAAAAGGATGTGGTGCTAAAAAAAACCGAATTTAAAGAAGAATGGATAAATATGGCAAAAGATATTTATCCATTCTGCGGGCTAAAGTCATTATTAAATAGCGGCTGATTCAACCAGCTCGGCTTCAGGAAAATCTACTGTAATTTTTGCGGCATTGTTAAAATAGTTGGTCAGCAGGTTAAGGCCAACGTGGGCTATAATTTCGGCAATGGCGCCTTCGTTGTATCCGGCATCTTTCAGGGCGTTTACATCGGCATCATTAACACGGCCGCGTTTTTCAACAATAGTACGGGCGAAATTTAGGGCTGCTTCAATTTTAGCATCTGCCGATTTACCTTCACGGGCAGCGGCAATAGTATCAGCATCAATATGTACCAGTTTTTGGCCGATGAAGCTATGTGCAGCGTTACAGTATTCACAGCTGTTGGCATTGGCTACAGTAAGAGCAATCAGTTCGCCCAATTTACCGCCGATTGAACTTTCGGCCAGTGCGCCGTTAAAAGCTAAATAGCCGTTAAGCGCTGCAGGCGAATTACCTAAAGTGCGCATCATATTGGGTACCATACCCAGTTTGCCTTGAATGGCGTTAAATAAATCTTTTGATTTTCCGGTTGTGGTTTCTGGGTTAAGGGCGGTTAAGCGTTGCATTTTTTTATCGTTTTTGTTTGTCGTTATTGACATTACAAAGGTGCAAAGCCTGCCAACGCTGCAACATGGATAAAGGTAGCCAACGCATGGACAATTGTACACTTGCCGGGGAGATGGACAGAAAAACAAAGGATTTTTGGACGAAGGATTTTGGACAAAAGACCTGGAGACAAAAGACAATACCTTACTATGATGCATGAATTTATTTTTTTCAGACCCCATATCGATAATCTTGTCAAGATAAATTTAATTATCCACGCAGAAACTTTGTGAGAGGCACTGCGTGGATTAAGAAAACATATTTCTATTTCACTTTTACAACCGCAGGTGGTGTCCAGCTATCATTAAGGGCGCTTTCTTCTGGCCAGTAACATCTTACATATAATGAGAAAATTTCTTTAGGCGCAGGCAGCCAGTTGCTTAGTTTAGAAGCATCGGGTGGTGTGCTCTGCACATAAATAGTGAGCGAACCATCGGCATTGTATTGCAGGTTTTTATTTTTTGTGCCGAGCGAATAACGCTTTAACTGGTTAGGTGAAAAAAAGTGGTGTTGATTGTATAAGGTAAGCGACCAAAAACCTTTAACAGGTGGGGTTTCGCCCTTGGCAAAGGTTACCGTGTATTTGCTGTTTCCGCTTAATCTTGTACCTGCAGAATCAAGATCCTGGTAAAAATATTTGGTTTCAACGGGTTTGTTTACAAATATATTTGCTTTGGCGCAGGCTGATCTTGTTAAATAATCTGTACCAAATTGTGCGCCATTTCGCTGGGTAGTCCAGTTATATTTAACCGGGTACCCCACATTCACAAATTGAAACAACGGGTCGATCATGTTTTTATCCGCCTCTGCCGCAGCTTGTTTCATCACAGCCATAATGTGTGGGTTTTTCTTTGCTGCAGTCAGTATAGCTTGTATTTGTCCATACAACGCCTCTTCTCCAGGCCTTAGTGGCACTTCTTTCAATATAGCGGGCAGTTCATCAAAAAACACGTCCGGCTTTACCCATTTAGTTTCTGTCTCGCCAGTCGCACTTGCGTCTGCCGGAAATTTAGGGGCTTTGCTCCAGTCTTTTGTTTTCATTTTGCCATCAAACTGGCTTAAAGGGTACATCAACACCTGTTTAATTACGGGTTGTATCGCAGCCTTATCAGCAGGATCATCACTCTGAAAGGCGCGCGGGGCTACAACCCCTAAATCTGTACTGCATTTAAATACTTTTACAATACCATCCGGTACTTTACCTTTCCAGTGTGGCCCGGTTAATAAATAAAATCCGGGCTTACTCCCGTACATTTTGCCAAGCGACGCATAACCATCAGTACGTTGGTCACACATCTGATAAACCCAAAATCTATCCCCAAAATCGGGCACTTGTATTATAACTGCATCCTTTGTAAAATCGGTAAGGCCAAAACCATAAACTACATCCTGGTTTGGGCAAGCCACTGCCCGTTCTTCGGGCGCAACATAGTCTGTTAACATACAGATCTGGTTTGATGGCGCTGCGGGCACAATGCCTCCCACATAACCAGGCTCCGGCAGTTTTTCAAAAAGTGCCTTTCGGTTATGCAGATTGGTCATTGGCCATCCCCACAGATAAGCAATTGCGCCTATATGCCTAACATATTCGTCTGTCATTACGGTATTAGGCACCGGGCCAGGCAATACGTTTTTTACAGTTTTGGTAATCTGCACGCTGTCCGTAATGGTAGTTGTACTATCAGTTGTTTTAGTGTCGGTGCTTTGTTTTTGCCCACATGCCGCAAGCAATGAAACCGGAATAAGAAGAATCAGTAATTTTTTCATGATGTGTTAATAGAGTTGGTCATTCCAAAATTAAACGCACGGGAAATGAGGCGTGCACATTAGCACGGATTTGCAGTTGCAGTTTTCAATATGCAACCAAGTTGGGCAGACTTAATCCCGGCAAATCTTCGTTGGGTTTTAATTTTGTACACGGTGTTTTCCGAAACTAAACCAAGCCTAAAACTCATTAATTATGAAAAAACTTACCTTCAGTTTATTATCGGCTCTCGTCATTATGGGGATGCTACCGGTTGCCTGCACACAAAGTAATCAGCAGGCAACAAATAGTACAGCTACTATCGTTTCAGATTCATCTGGCACGGCATTTAAACCGGCTAATATGAAAGAACAAATGATTTACAGCCGGGCTATTGAAGCTGCTAACTGGGGTATGTCGGCCGTAAATTTCGACCTCATGGTTGAGGCTACGAAGAAAGCCGGGGGCAATTATAACCAGATTACAATTTGGCCGGGATTGCTCGACTGGATGAACCAAACCATTACACCAAACCCCGATGTGATTTATGTGATGCCATTTGTAAATACCGAAAAAGTGGGCCCAATGGTTCTGGAAATACCACCTGCCGATACCGGTACCGTTGTGGGCAGTATTATGGACCGCTGGCAAATGGCGATGGATGATGTTGGCCCTGCAGGGCTGGATAAAGGCAAAGGCGGCAAATACCTGATCCTCCCTCCCGGATATAAAGAACCGATACCTGCGGGATACATCCCCATGTATTCGGATACTTATTTAAGTTATTCATTGCTTAGGGTGGTACTTAAAAGCGGCGATAAAAAGGGTATTGATAATGCTGTTGCTTATGCGAAGCGTATCCAGTTATATCCACTTTCGCAAGCTAATGCTTCGTCAAAAACAATCTGGGTTGACGCATCGGGCAAAGAGTATAATTCATTGATCCCCTACGATCTCGATTTCTATAAATCATTAAACCGTGCTGTACAAGATGATATCTGGCTCACAAAAGATCAAGCCATGATAGACCCGTTGAAATACATCGGCATTGAAAAAGGAAAGCCTTTTAACCCCGATGCGCGTACGAAGGAAATTCTTACCTACGCCATCCGGGATGCGAAAATATGGTTTAAACAGCGTTTTGATAGTCTGTTCGATACACCTTTTTATGAAGGAACTAACTGGGCATTCCCTGTTACGGAAGAATTTGGCCGTGGCGTTAAATCCAACTTCGCCGATCCGAACAGTTACCCAACTGATATGCGCGGGCTGCTATATACCTTTATTTTTTTCAGCGCAAAGCATGCGGGCGAAGGCCAGTGGTACCTGATGGCTATTAAGGACAAGGATAACCAGATTTTGAATGGCAGCGACAATTATCGCCTCCATGTACCTGCCAATGTTCCTGTTAGGCAATACTGGTCTATTACAGTGTACGATGCAGCAGTGCATGCCTTTATCCGCAACTTTACCCGCTTTAACCGCTCATCACAAAGCCCCGGTCTTCAAAAAAACGCAGATGGTTCGGTAGATATTTATTTCGGCCCCAAAGCACCTGAAGGTAAAGAACCCAACTGGATCCCAACCAATCCGGGTGGCACCTTTGAGCTGATGGCCCGTTTTTATGGACCCGATAAAACTTTCTTTACCAAAGAGTGGAAGTTGGGAAATGTGGAGAAAGTGCAGTAAAAAACAGTGTCAGCAGGGTTCTGTTAAGAGAGCTTTTCATGCACATAGAAGTCTCGGTATTCTAAGTAATACTGAGACTTTTATGCAAATCAACTATGCTATCAAAAGTCCAACGATTCGTTTCTTTTATGTTTTTCTATTACTTCCTTGAGTTTTTCATTAAGTTCATCAGATGGATCGAGTAATTCATGTTTAAACTCATCCACAAAAGAGATTTCCTTTGGATTTCCGAAGCTCGTAAATGCCGAAACTTCCGTTAATTTCTTCATATCAAGTCTTCTTATCGTACCGTTATAACTGTTAGACAATACATTACTTAGTTCGTGCACGTCTTCCCATGCCTTAATATTCGAAATTTCGTTCGATTCCTGCCAACCTGTTCCTAATTTGAATTTATCTGTATCAATTATGTATTTTGCAAGTAGCAGTTCCTCATCTTTCAATTTATCGTTAATCAAGTCGGAATAAAATCGCGACCTATTTGGACTTACACTAATTATCCGATTTGTAATTGTTTCCTTTTTTATAATAGGTTGCATTTCAATATTTGCAATTGAAACCTGCTTTTCATTTACCTCGGAAGCATTTTTACTCAAAGACGTTTCAATTTGAAAAAACGGCTTAATTACTGAGATAAATTGCTTTACCTTTTGATTTATTAAAACAGAGTTATTTGTAATGCTAAAGGATGTTTTGAGCGACTCTATAAATGCAAGAAGTTTGTTTTCATTATTAATATAAAAACCTATTTCTCTTGGATCAAGGGCCCCATTTTGGAAATCATAACTCCTAAGATCAAAATTTGGCGTGAATATCATAGTGTGACTACTCTCTATAATCCAGGCAGCTCCCATTTCGTTTAAACAGGCTACACTCTTATAATATTCTGGTGATAGTAAATATAATACATAAGGCTTTTCGCTTATTTTAGTCCGTAACCAATTAAATATATTCTGACCAATAGGAATACCGAAGGCATCATTGCTGCTGAATATAATATCATCTGCACTTATTCCTATACCTATCAGAAGTTCCACAAGAGCGTTACCATAATTTGCATTTCTTGATGAGTGAGAGATAAAAAGGTTCATTTGTATTTTTTTGTACTGGTTGGTTGCCTCGAAGTTGATTGATAAATATACATATTTTACCAGTTGTCGTGCTAAACAGATATTAATGTCACACCAAGTACTTAACAACACATGGCCATCTTCGAGAAACCCTGTTCGGATAAAAATACGATCTGCTTAACTGACACACCTCTATTAGTGATTGTGCTGAAGGCATTTTACTACAGCTTCTACTCTCGGGAGGGAAAGCACTAATTTGCAAGCACGTTCATAGGAGTGTGTTCTTGTTTTATATTATAAATTCATTAAACATGTGGAACGTTCCACTCCAATTAGCCAATTTGTCGATTTGTCAATGCCAGGCAAATCATTGACAAATTATCGAATCAACAAATTGGCTAATTGCCTCCCTCATTGACAAATTACCGAATCAACAAATCCGCTAATTGAGTCCCTGCCACTGCTACTTTTCGAGCTTTTCGCACTTCGCGCTTAAATTCTTATCTTCACCGCCCGAAATCATTTTTTTAAATTATGAAACTGTTAGAAGGAAAAACCGCATTGGTTACCGGCGCTTCAAAAGGTATTGGCCGCATGATTGCTCAGAAATTTGCCGAGCATGGCGCCAATGTGGCATTCACCTACTTATCGTCTGTTGAAAAAGGCGAGGCTTTAGAAAAAGAACTACAAGCCTACGGTACCAAAGTAAAAGGTTACCGCTCTGATGCTTCGAAATTTGACGAAGCAGAGAAACTGATCTCTGATATTGTTGCCGAATTTGGCACCCTTAATATTGTTGTAAACAACGCCGGTATTACCAAAGACGGCCTGTTAATGCGCATGACCGAAGAGAACTGGGACGACGTGATGAACGTAAACCTGAAATCGATCTTCAACGTAACCAAAGCTGCTTCTAAAATTATGATGAAAAACCGTGCAGGCGTGTTCATCAACATCAGCTCTGTGGTTGGTGTGCAGGGTAACGCTGGTCAGGCCAATTATGCGGCTTCTAAGGCTGGTATCATCGGTTTCTCAAAATCTATCGCTAAAGAGCTTGGCTCACGTAATATCCGTACCAACGTGGTAGCTCCGGGCTTTATCCGCACTGAAATGACCGACGTTTTAGACCCTAAAGTGGTTGAAGGCTGGACAGCCGGCATCCCACTTAAACGTGGCGGCGAAAGTGCAGAAGTTGCAGATGCCTGCGTATTCCTTGCGTCAGACATGGCTACCTACATCACCGGCCAGGTATTGGCAGTTGATGGCGGGATGCTGTAATTCTGTTGTCGGTTATCAGTTGTCAGTTGTCGGGGGTATAATTATACAGCACAACAAGTCAACATACATTCTTTTTAAAAAATAAAAACAGCATATTTGAATTTACAGATATGCTGTTTTTGTTTTCGGTAACATGGGGTACAATTTCGGGATGGTGGGCGCTGCCCTGCCTCGCTGTTGGTATTTTATATGCCTGGTTGCTGTACAAACAACCTACTCATTTAAGTAATAGATTCCGGTACGGTTTAGCTGTTGTAAGGGCATTGGCCGTAACTATTATTGCCTTGTTATTGCTATCTCCGCTGGTAAAAACGGTGAGCTACCAGCCACAAAAGCCATTGGTGCTTATTGCGCAGGACAACTCCGCTTCCATAGCAAAATTTAACCCGGCAGGTACCAATCTCAAACAGGTAGTTGCCGACCTCGATAAACTCAAAGAAACACTCGGCGACAAATACGATGTGCGGGAATTTCATTTCGATAAAAATCTGCAGCCAGGTTTAAGCTCCGGTTTCAAGGGCAAGCAAACTGATGTATCATCTGCCCTGCACCAGTTGAATGAGCAATACGTAAACCAGAACATCGGTGCCCTAATATTGGCTACAGACGGCCTCTATAACCAGGGCAGCGACCCACAGTACGAAGCCCGTAACCTCAAAGCCAGCATTTACACCGTGGCACTGGGCGATACCACCATCCGCCGCGACTTGCGGATCAGCAATATTAATTACAACAAAACGGCTTTACTGGGCAATGATTTTGAGTTGGAGGTTGAAACCGAAGCCTACCTAAGTGCAGGTGAAACCATGCAGCTCAATGTAACCGAGGACGGAAAATCGGTTCAAACTAAAAACATACCGATTGATGTTAACAACTGGCATAAAACCATTCCACTGAAATTAAATGCGGATAAAAAAGGGCTGCATAAGTTTACTTTCAATCTGGCCCCGGTTAAGAATGAAGTATCGCTTCAAAACAATACGGAGACTATTTATATCGACGATTTGGATGCCCGGCAGAAAATTTTGCTGGTGTACAGCAGCCCGCATCCGGATATCAGCACAATTAAGCAATCGATAGAAAACAATCGTAATTATGAGTTGAAAACTGTAAGTGTTGATGATCTCTCCAAAGTAAAGCTGAGCGATTATAACCTGCTTATTCTACATCAGGTTACTTTATCAACTACCCCTACACTGCAGAAATACATTTCGAGTGGTACAACCCCAGTCTGGTACATGGCCGGTGCGCAGACCAATATTTTAGATTTCGACCTGCAACAAAAGCTGATTAAGATTACCGCTAACCGCCCAGACTTGCAGGAAGCCTTTGCCCTGCCACAAACCGATTTCAGCAGTTTTACACTGAGCGATTCGGTATTGAATAAACTCAAACAATTCCCGCCGTTGCTGGCACCATTCGGAAGTTATAATGCCGGATCAACCGCTGCTGTACTATTTAAACAGAAAATTGGCAATATAGTTACCCAATACCCGCTTTGGGCTTTTGAAGACGACCGTGGCCGCCGTACAGCCGTGCTGACAGGCGAAGGACTGTGGCGCTGGCAGTTGGCTGAATACCAGCTTTACGGCAACCATAACGCGCTGGATGAGCTGCTATCGCAAAGCATCCAATACCTAACCGCCAACGCCAACAGGCAACGTTTTAGGGTTTATACTGCCAAGAATGTTTTTGATGAAAGCGAGCATGTACTTATCAATGCCGAGCTTTATAACGAAGCCCTGGCCCTGGTTAATACACCTGACGTAAAACTGGACCTGAAAGACCAGAAAGGCAAAAATTACAGTTACCAATTTAGCCGTGCAGGTCAAAGTTACCAGTTAGATGCAGGCATCCTGGTACCGGGCGAATACACTTATACAGCCACTACACAAATTGGCAAGCAGAAGCTGTCGGCGAGTGGTCAGTTTAGTGTGAAGTCGATCGATTTGGAGGCGAGACAGAGTACAGCTAATCACCAGTTGTTAAGAAATCTGTCGAAACAATCGGGTGGGCAAATGTTACGACCTACAGAGATTGGGAAACTGACACAGCTAATCCGCCAGAATGAAAATATCAAAACCCTGGTGAATGAGGATAAACGCTACAACGACCTGATTGATATTAAATGGGTATTTGTGCTAATCCTGGCACTACTAAGTGCCGAGTGGTTTCTACGCAAACGTGAAGGAGAAATATAACATGACCTTGGATGTAAGTACCATTATCGAAATACTGGGCACCATTAGCTTCACCATTTCGGGCGTGTTCTCGGCCATGCAGAAACGGCTGGATATCATGGGCGTTATTATTATCGGCTTTGTTACGGCCATTGGCGGCGGTACAGTTCGCGATGTGCTAATTGGCAACACACCAGTGAGCTGGATGCGTAATATCGATATCCCGCTTATTATCCTTGTCACAGCTATTTGTACCATTATCTTCAAACATTATATCAAAACGTTTAAAGTCACGCTTTTTTTGTTTGATGCCTTGGGGCTTGGCCTGTTCACCATTATTGGTGTTCAAAAAGGCTTGAGTGCTGGCTTACACCCGGCAATATGCGTTGCATTAGGTACTATAACCGGATGCTTCGGCGGCGTGATCAGGGATATTTTATTGAATACTATCCCACTCATATTTCACAAAGAGATTTATGCTTCAGCCTGTATTATCGGCGGTAGTTTGTACCTGCTGATGTTGCATGTAATTGATCCTGCCCTGGCCAAGTTGATGGCTGTTGCCGTGGTTTGCGGGATCAGGATTGTAGCGGTGAGGTTTGGGTTGAAGTTACCGGTTAGTTGAAGAGAATCAGGAATCGAGAGTCAAGAATCGGGACTACTCGATTACACGTCATTGCGAGTGATAGCGTGGCAATCTCAGACCTATTAGCAGTAGCATTCATAGTGTAGAAACCATTATGAATGGATTGTACTTTATCAATGTCAGTCCCGCTCAATCGCCGCGGGTTGGCTTGTTACTTTTGGCTTGATCCAAAAGATTCTGTGTTAAGTATCAAATATATTTTACATTTGTTTTATTAAAGGCGGCTTATGTCAGCTTGTTTAGGGCGGTCAACTTTTTAGTTGTATCGCCCTAACTCTTTAAAATGGTATTATCAATTGCTTTGTGCAGGTATCCAATGTCATAAAATTGACCAGTCTTTGCAATGATATAAGTTAGCTCCAGCAGCTTTCTCTGTATGGCTACTATGGCTTTCATTTTGATCCCATGCTTAGCTATTAACCTGGCGAATACAGCCCTAAAGCGTTCATCGTTTCTTATAGCAGCCAATGCGGGCAAATGCATGGCCTTTCGCAAATGTTTGTTCCCTTTTTTAGATATCCTTGGTTTGCCCTTTACAGAAGTTCCGGATTGCTTTTCCTGGACATCGAGCCCGGCGTAACTGACCAATTGTTTTTTACTTCGGATGAGTTCAAAACCATTCGTTTCAGCAAGTACGGTTACTGCTGTGAGGGTTCCTATGCCGGGTATGGAAGTAATGGTCTTAACCTGCTTAACCAATTGCGGATCATTTTTTATTAATTCTGCCAGTTCTGCTTTGATGTCTTTCTCCTGTCTGTTGAGTAATGTTATCCGCTCATTAACCCTGCTAATACTTCTTTCATTAGGAAAAGCTTCTGCCAGTTCAGCGTGTAGCTGATTTTTAAGCATAGTACGTTCGCCTATCAATTGGTCCCGCTCACGGGTCAGCTGCCTTAAGTCTTTGAATACTTTTTTGGGCCGCTGCCAAATCTCCAGCTTCCTTTCCAGGCCAAACCTGGTTATCGCCTGAGACGCGCTTTTGTCCGTGATCGTCTTAACATCAAGTGTTCTTACATAATTACTGATCTTGTTCGGCAATATAATACTTACCAAGTCTCCCCGATCTGAAAGATAATAAGCCAGGGCTTCATGATAAACCCCGGTGGCTTCCATCGCATAAAGTATCTTTACCTGATCTGAAAATAGCTTCTCTGTCCATTGTATAAGTTGGGAAAAGCCTTTCTTATTGTTACTGAATGTTTTGCTGGCGATCAGTTCGATATTGGTATCCTGTCCATTTGACCAAGTGATACAACTAATTCATCCTTTGCCACGTCGATTCCGACTGTTTGTTTGAGTAGATTGATCATGTGTTCGCTAAGTTTAAACCTTAAGTGATAACCTTCCTTCGTCTTTTCTCCTGGTGGATATACTGGCTGTATAGATATACCATACGCCTTACATTCTGTTCAGACGCTAAAAGGCAAAAAAGAGGAGGCAGTATCTTTGTGTGAACATGCTTGTAATTGCTGTTTGTAACCAAACCTGCTCTCACTCTTCTTCACTTAATTAGAATACAAACATAGGAGTAACCAAAGGGCTCATCGGCAAAAAGGCTTCTTTGCGCACAGGGCCGCACAGCGTTCAGAACAACACAGGCCGGGATCTTTTGCCCCGCTAAAGCTTCCCACAGGCCTGCCCTTCTGCAAAATCTCCAATGCCTCTTTCCAGCACACAAGGCCGCCATTGTTCTGCCCGCTTTTGGCCGAAGCTGTTTGCCGATTAAACCAACTTGTCATTGCGAGGAGGTACGACGAAGCAATCTCGTAGCTATACAGATCGAATATGTATACGACGAGATTATTAATGAGTTGTTTGTTTTTATAGGCATTAATGAGCTCCCTCCGGTCGGTTGTCCACGCTATCGCTCGCAATGACAAATTATATATTTTCCGACACAATTACCAATGCTGCCTTAGAAAAGGTTATGTCAGGATAGCGGCGAGTCCGGTTATACGATATTCAAGAGCGGTGGCCCAGACGCAAAAGCGAGGCCGTGAAGTGAGATTGTGCGGTGGAACTTTTTTGCGTCTTGATGTTATTCACACTTTAATTGTTTTTTAAAGGTGTTCATGAAATCGCTGCGCTACGTATTGGTTACTTTTGGATCAAGCCAAAAATAACAGCCCAACCCGCGGCGATTGAGCGGGACTGACTTTCATTACTTGCACAAACCATTCATAATAGTTTCTACATTAAACAAGCAAGTGCTAATCGGTCTGAGATTGCTTCGTACCTCGCAATGACGTGCTTAGTTGATTTTCTAATGAAAAACGGATTACAACAACTTAACCAACATTATAACCGATATGTTGATTAATCTGGAACCTGATATCTTCAACCTCATACTCAGACTTCTTGCCGTCTCCGTATGAAAATATCTCAAACACTTTGAGATCATTTTTAAAGAAAGTAAGATTAAGGATATGCTCCCTTCCACCTAACCACTTCAGCTTCATTTGAAGTTCTTTTTTACTGATGGTAACCGTTTGAGGCTCATCTTTCAATAACAAGTGGATACGGAACATATCATCATCTGCTTCAACCTTAATGATTTGCCGCTTAGTCCATTTAAAAGAGTTTAGGAACGGAAAAACAAGAAAAACACAAAAAAAGAATATAATTATTGCTATACCGAAAAAATGCGTTTGCCACATGCCTGCAACAAGAAATATAAAAAACACCAATGCCAATAAAAGTCTGGTCTTAACAGATTGCCATAATCTTTTATAAAACGATATCGGTTCGGCTGTATAGATGATCTTCATTTCGGCACAAATAAGCGTAATGCTTATTTATCTTCTTTCTTCTCCTTCACTACCACAAAAACATCCTCATTATCTTTTTTCATGAGGTATTTTTCGCGGGCGAACTTTTCGAGCTGGGCTTTGTCGGAGGTTAGTTCATCAAGGTCTTTGGATACCTTGGCGGTTTCTTTCTGGTAAAATTCGCTTTCTGCTTTCAGTTTGCTAACCTGCTCATGATACTGGTATTGCGAGTAAATGTCGTTTTTATCGAAAAACAGCATCCACACCACAAAAGCCAAAGTAACCAGGAAGTATTTGTTGCGCAAAATATCGAGCAGGCGTTGCATTTTTACCGGTTGAATTTTCATTATAAAAGTACAGAAATATATTTAACCAATGCAACACATTTTATCCAATTATGTTGCTTTAAATTAATAAGACCATTATTAACAGCCATTTACAAAACAGCGGCTACTAATGGTCTTCAAAGAGTGTTTTATTAATTAGCGTCTGCCGCCGCTGTTGCGGTTACCGCCAGAGCTACGTCCGCTGCCACCACCGGCAGGGGCTTTATCGCCACCATGGTCGCGACTGCGACCAAAGCCGCGTCTTGATGCTCCGCGTTGTGCTGAGGCCTTCCTGGTTTCTTTTTGCTGCAAAGCAAGCTTAGCTTTTTCGGCCATAGAAAGTTCGCGCAATGGGTAAGGATGCTCGGTTTCAACCGGGATAGTTTTACCAATGATCTTGTGAATATCTTTCAGCAGCTCTTTTTCTTCCTCATCACAAAAAGCAAACGCAATACCACTTGCACCTGCACGGCCTGTACGGCCAATACGGTGTACGTAAGTTTCGGGCACTTCCGGCAATTCGTACTGGATAACGTGGGTTAGTTCATCCACATCAATACCGCGGGCGGCAATATCAGTAGCTACCAATACACGGGTACTGCTGTTTTTAAAGTTGGTTAATGCACGCTGACGGGCATTTTGTGATTTATTACCGTGAATGGCCTCGGCAGTAACATTGGTACGGATCAGGTCTTTTACTACCTTATCGGCACCATGCTTGGTACGGGTAAATACCAGCACACGTTTAATGTTTTTATCTTTCAGGATGTGTGATAACAATAAGCGTTTATCGCCTTTGTCAACAAAGAAAATCGACTGGTTAATGGTATCAGCAGTTGATGAAACCGGGGTAACTTCAACCTTCTCTGGTTTATTTAAAATGGTATCTGCCAAAGACTGGATCTCTTTAGGCATGGTAGCCGAGAAAAACAGGGTCTGTCTTTTAGCCGGGATCTTAGAAATGATCTTTTTAACATCGTGTACAAAACCCATATCCAGCATACGGTCGGCTTCGTCCAATACCAAAATCTTGATGTGTTCGAGGTTAACATATCGCTGGTTCACTAAGTCTAACAAACGGCCTGGTGTGGCAACTAAAATATCAACACCACGGCGCAGCGAATCAACCTGTGGGTTTTGTGTAACACCACCGAAAATTACCAAATGTTTTAAGCCTGTATGTTTACCATAAGCAGCAATGCTCTCGCCTATCTGGATAGCCAGCTCGCGGGTTGGCGTAAGGATAAGCGACTTAATTGTTTTTTGCTCCTTGTGCTGCAGGCGTTCTTCATGCAGTATTTGAAGAATTGGGATAGAGAAGGCCGCAGTTTTACCGGTACCGGTTTGCGCGCAGCCTAATAAATCCTTGCGTTGTAATATAATGGGGATTGATTGTTGCTGTATGGGCGTGGGGGTGGTATATCCCTCAGTTTTTAAAGCCTTGAGGATGGGCTCAATTAATTTTAAATCTTGAAATAGCATGTATTCTTTTTAAAGTAAGTATCTGGCTAAATGGGGAGTATATTTACTTTTAAAGATGCCAGATTATTGTGCAAAGGTACACATTAGTTTGCAAGTGGCGTGTCACAAAAAAAGCCCCGGTAAAACATTATCCGTTACTTAATTAAAGGGTGGGTAATTAATAATAGCTTTGAACAGAAAATCTATAAAACATGAGTACTACAGAACAGAATGAAATTTTCCCCAGGGGAAACCAGGGCCCGGCAGACTATTTTAACGGAACGGCCTGGGTAAATATACTAGTACCTAAAGACCAGACCGGCACTTATGCTGTTGGCAATGTTGTTTTTGAGCCGGGCTGCCGCAATAACTGGCATACCCATACCACAGGGCAAATATTATTAATACTCGACGGCAAAGGCTGGTACCAGGAACGGGGACAGGCTGCGAGACCGCTAAGCAAAGGTGATGTAGTAGTTATCCCGGTTAATGTAGAGCATTGGCATGGCGCTGCTAAAGACAGCAGCTTTACTCACATCGTAATTACCAACAATTCGCCCGAAGGCCCGGTAAACTGGCTGGATCGCGTTACGGACGAAGAATACAATGCGCTTTAATTGATTCTTAAACATAGGAATAAAACAGAAAAGCCTGCTTAATGCAGGCTTTTCTGTTTTATTCTGAAAGCTAACCGATTAACATAATCAACCGGCAAACCTATTCAACTCAAATTACTTCTTAATGAATTTGAAGTTTTTACCGATGAATTTTGCGTTCTCGCCCAGTTCTTCTTCGATACGTAACAGTTGGTTGTATTTAGCGATCCTGTCTGAACGTGATGCAGAACCGGTTTTGATCTGGCCGCAGTTTAAGGCAACAGCTAAGTCAGCAATAGTAGCATCCTCAGTTTCGCCAGAACGGTGGCTCATTACAGAAGTATAACCATTAGTTTGTGCTAAAGTTACCGCGTCGATAGTCTCGGTTAATGAACCAATTTGGTTTACTTTAACCAGGATAGAGTTTGCAGTATCTTCGTCGATACCTCTTTGTAAACGTTTAACGTTGGTTACAAACAAATCGTCACCTACTAACTGTACTTTATCACCAATTTTCTCGGTCAATAATTTCCAGCCAGCCCAGTCATCCTCAGCCATACCATCTTCGATAGAAACGATTGGGTATTTAGCAGCCAATGAAGCCAGGTAATCAGCTTGCTCTTCACTGGTGCGGATAGCGCCTTTATCACCTTCAAATTTAGTGTAATCGTATTTGCCGTCTTTGTAAAACTCAGAAGCAGCACAGTCAAACGCTAAGTAAATATCTTCACCTGGTTTGTAACCAGCTTTTTCAATCGCTTTTAAAATGGTTTCAACACCATCTTCAGTACCTTCAAAAGTTGGGGCAAAACCGCCTTCGTCACCTACTGCTGTAGATAAACCTCTGTCGTGTAAAATCTTTTTCAGGTTGTGGAATACTTCAGTACCCCATCTTAAAGCCTCAGAGAATGATGGCGCGCCGATAGGCATGATCATAAACTCCTGGAATGCGATAGGCGCATCAGAGTGTGAACCGCCATTAACGATGTTCATCATCGGGATTGGCAAAGTGTTAGCATTTACACCACCAATATAGCGGTATAAAGGCTGGCGGCTTTCTTGTGCAGCAGCTTTAGCCACAGCTAATGAAACACCTAATATAGCGTTAGCACCTAATTTACCTTTGTTTTCGGTACCGTCAAGGGCAATCATAATTTTGTCGATAGCGTTTTGTTCAAACACATCGATACCTTGTAATTCTTTAGCAATTACATCATTTACATTGGCAACAGCTTTTAAAACGCCTTTACCCATGTAAACATTTTTATCGTTATCGCGCAGCTCAACTGCCTCATGTATACCCGTTGAAGCACCAGAAGGTACTGCAGCGCGGCCAAGGGCGCCGTTTTCGGTTAATACTTCAACTTCAATTGTTGGGTTACCGCGAGAATCCAGAATCTGGCGGGCATGGACATCAATGATCAAGCTCATTTTTTATTACTTTTTTATGGTAAGTGTATACAATACAATAATTCGCGTGCTAAGATAAATCAAAAAGTTAAAAAGGAAAGGTTAAAATTAGGTTAAGTTAAAAACAGCGGTGTGTAAATTTCGTTTGCTAACACTAAATTAATCTTTGGTGGTAGGCAATTGCTCGTGCTGAGGGCCTTTTCTTCCTTGTATGGTGTACATAAAAACGGCCATCATATTGTTCTTGTCATTGGTTGATGCGGGCAGGTTATTGTACTGGTTTATCCACCCTACCTGCAGGCTGATGGCCTTGGTAAATTGGTACCCGGCAGTTGCCGAAATCCGGTTACGTTCGAAATTAGGGGCTTCGTTATTAAAAAAAATTTCGTCGAACACAGACACGAATGCGGTATTGGCTACAAATTTTGGATGATTGATAGGCACCAGCGCATTTAAGCGGTAGCGAAACCGGTTCCGGTAATCGCCATTCAACCAGCGCTGCTCAATACGTACCCTATTTTCAAATTTTATACGATCGAGGTATGCCAGATAGGTAAATTGCTCCCAAAGGCGGTTTTCTTTGGTGGTTGACCCGGCATCAACATCTTTATAATTATAGGTTGTGTAGCGCCCGGTGCCTATTAATGCCGAAAAATTATTGGTGAAATTATAGCTTACACCGCCCTTTACCTCGTAGTAATAAAATTGCTTGTACAGCATTTCATTGGTGCGGGTTTGCAGCTCAGTGTAACCGCCCCATTGATGCTCAACGCTGCCGGGTAAAACTACGGTGATTAATCCCCAGCTCCCGGCTTTGTCATACGATTGGGCAAAACCACTAATGGTAACTACCGAAAGAGCTATTATAAAGAAGAAACGTTTAAAACACATTTGCGCCAATGTTAATTCAGTATTAACAAAGGCGCAAATATAACAACAACGTTACGATTAGGAAATACTAAGTTAAGCTTCCCATTTAAAGGTTTTGATGGCTATAGCGTAGATCGCAATTCCCCAAACCAGTAGTATTAGGAGCTGATGGGTTACATCGCCCAGCCCCGCACCTTCAAAAGCCACTTTACGCATGGCGTTATTTAAGTGAGTTAAAGGCAGTGCATTACTGATAGGCTGCATCCATTTAGGAAATGCCGAAGTTGAGAAAAACGTACCCGACAACAGGAACTGCGGCAAGGTAATGATATTAGACAACGGCGGTATCGAACTCTCATTCTTAGCAATACCCGACACTGTAAACCCGAAGCCCATAAATATAATGAGCCCCACTAAGGCCAGTGCCAGCATATTGAGTACGGTTACCCAGCCATGTATCAACGTAAAGCCAAATGCATAATGACCAATGGCGATGATACAGACAGCGCCTGCCATGGCAAATATTACACGGGCAATCATTTCGCCCAGTACAATACTGTAGCGTTTAACCGGTGTGGCAAAAAAGCGTTTGATCACCAATGTTTGGCGCAGGCTCAGGAATACGAATGCTGTACCGAACACGCCTGTACTTAGCAGCGAAAAGCCCAACTGACCCGGCAAAATAAAATCGATGTATTTATACTCGCGGCCGGTTACGGTTGATTCTTTTAACTCAGCAACGGGTGGCGGCGCATCGCTACGATTGGTATTAACCTGGAAAAGCATGCTTTGCAAGAGCGATTTCAGGATGTTTCCCTTTTCGGCAGATGCGCGGGTGTATTTTACATTAACAGTAAACACAGGCGGAGCAATATTTTTACGGATCTCGATCATGGCATCGATCGAGCCCTTCTCGAGATTCTTCTGCATCTCATCGGCCGGTTGTTTGGTGATAAGGTTAACCACGCTTACTTTTTTAAGCGCCTGGTAAATAGGGTTAAGTGTATCGCTGTTTTTAGATACGCCAACATCTACCTTAACACCACCGCCGCCAATATTGGCAAACACGGTAATAAATATTAACGGAAAAAGCAGACTAAACACAACCGCCGAAGGGCTGCGGAATATGGAGCGCAAACTGGCCTTGGCAATAGCCATTGTTGCGTTAAAATTACTGTATGGTTTCATGTGTGATTGGTTATTGAGTTATTGATTACTGGTTATTGGCTGAAAGGTTATTACTATTAACTTAATAACCCAATAACTACTATCCTTCCCTCCACTCCTTACCTGTCAAATTAATAAATACGTCTTCGAGGTTGGCCTGCTTAACTGTTTTCTTGCGTTCGAAGCCGGAGGCTACCAGGGTGTCTATAAAATGATCTGGCGTATCAATGCCGATAATGTGGCCGCCATCTACAAAGGCAACGCGGTCGCAAAGCACTTCGGCCTCGTCCATATAGTGAGTGGTAATTACCACGGTGGTGCCAGCTTTTTGGATTTCTTTGATTAACTCCCAAAGGTTACGGCGGGCTTGCGGATCGAGGCCGGTTGTCGGCTCATCCAGAAAAACTACACGTGGGTTATTGATGAGTGTGGTGGCGATAGAGAAACGCTGTTTTTGTCCGCCAGAAAGGTCTTTGTATTTCGCTTTGGCCTTATCAGTGAGGTTCACTTTCTCCAGCATGGCCATCGGGCTTACTTTAATGCCGTAGAGGCCCGAGAAAAGATCAATCAGTTCGGCAAGGTTTAGGTTCGGGTAATAACCCGCGGCCTGCAATTGCACTCCAATGCGTTTTTTAATACTACTGGGGTCGGTATCTACATTAAAGCCATCAACAATTACCTCGCCTGATGTTTTGCTTCTTAAGGTTTCAATAATTTCCAGCGTAGTGGTTTTACCGGCACCATTGGGGCCAAGCAGTCCGAATATTTCGCCTTCAAAAACTTCAAAGCTGATGTCTTTAACCGCGGTAAAGTCATCATACTGCTTTACCAGGTTTTTAACGGTTATGATTGGGGTTTTTACCATAGCCTAAATATAAATCTTCGGCAGGCAATTACGGCATAGTTTTTCGGTGAATGGAGGGGAAAAAGCGGTGAGTAGCAGGTTTTAAGGTTTTTGTTATTTAACTATAGTATGGATAATAAAACAACAAATCTAACCCATGAAGGCCAGTGCCCAGATTGACGTAATAAAAACATTTAGGGGTTGTGCTCTAATCATTGTCAGTCCCGCTCAATCGCCGCGGGTTGGGCTGTTACTTTTGGCTTGATCCAAAAGTAACCAAAAAATCAAGACGCAAAAAAGCTCCACCGCACAAGCCCACTACACGGCCACGCTTTTGCGTCTGGGCCACCGCTCGAAAATTTCAGAACCAAGTTTGTTAATGTTAATATGGCCGAATCAGCTACTACCTTGACATAATCTCTTCTCATGCAGCATTGGCAATGTTGCGGTAACCACAGGTATTGCTAAAGCACTGCAACCACATAGCAACAGGGCCCGGCTGCGACTTTTCTTTTGGTTACTTTTCTTTGAGAGAAAAGAAAAGTGACATCCACTGACGTTTCATAAAGTACACTACCCTCCCTAATGAAAAACGAATAACTCTGCATAGCGACAAGATTGCTTCCCCGAAGTAAATTCGGGACAGGCCGTACCTCGCAATGACAAATTATTTACTTCTTCAATTCACTCTCCGATTTCAAAACCTTATCCCCTTTATCAGTCTTCACCTCATAAGCAGGTTCATCTTTGGTGGCATTACGTTTAATGGTTGCGCCTTTAATGTGTTTGGTAACCGGTTCTTCGTACTTCTTTTCAATTTTGCCTTCGGCCTGGCCTTTGCCCCAGCTCCAATGCACAGTATCTCCCTTTTTCATAAGCTATTGTTTATGAAATTAGTATATACAATTAAGATGCCTGAAATATTATTCTACCAGCAGGGTATCGGTAATAGGCTGGTCATCGGGGTTCCGGCCGGTTTTATAGAACTTAAGGTAGTAAGTACCAGCCTTAGTGGCTTTAAATTTATAGGTAGCCGGCTTATAACTTGTAGTGGCAATAGCACAAACTACACAACTATCGTGGGCAGCATAAGCTTTAATATCGATGGTATTTTCGGTAGTATCTTGTTTAAAACCAATAAACTGGTCGCAGCCGTTGGTGGCTTTCCAGCTGATATTGAAACTTATTTCCTGGTTTATCAGCGTTTTGGTGGTGCCGTTTACACTTACAATATCGTGCTGCAGGGTGTCTTTACACGGGATCATTGCAATAGGTTTTACGTCGCCTTTTTTACAGGCGGCTAAAAACAGCACAAGCAGTAATAAGTAGGTAAAGTTTCTCATATCAGCAATTTGCAATGTGGCTTGGTAGATTATTGCTTTTACTACGATAAAATTGCACTATTTGTTTGTAACAATCAATAGGTTATAGATAAATAATGCGATTGTATCGACTAATGTTACTTTGCGCTGTATTAATTAGCCAGTTCGCGCAAAACATGCATTAATATTTCGGCTCTTTCGAGGGCATAAACTATGAAGGTAATGAGTAGTGTTTTCATGACATTGTGTGTTGATTTACACTACAAAGGTGCTTCACAAGTCAATTTAACCACAGTTGTTTTAGGTGAGCAGGGCTATTTTTTCGGTGAATGGAGTTGGCCGAGGGGTTGATTGGTTCATTAGTTTACTGGTTCATTGGGTGAACGGAGAATGATCGTCGGTAAAAAATCCAACATCAAAAAAGATACTATTGAGAATTTCCGGAAAACGACATCTCGGCACGGTACTCATCGCGCAGAACGGTTAAACATGCTGCACATAAACAACCGTCATATTGTTCGCTAATGTATTGGGTTTCGTTGATATTGAGCTGCACCGTCATGCACTGGCATTTGGTAAAAGAGTTAGCCTTACACTCAAACGGCGAACGGCAACGTTCGCAGGCAACTATTTCGTGTTTGGTGTGGGCGTGCATGTTATCAATTTAATGATGTAAAAGTACAATTTATAAAATCCCGCTTATTCAGGCGCTTGTAAAACTGCACAAAAAATACAGCTATATTTGATTTACAGAACCAAACACATGAAAGCATCCTGGCTACTCTTTTCACTAATTGTAATTACCTCATTTAAAAGTTCGGCTCAAAATAAATTCGATTGGTTTACCCGACAATTTGTAAGCGGCTATCAATCACTCCACCTACCCGCTCTTCAACTTAGTTATGCAGACAATTTGCAATTGGTTAAATCACCTGATAGTATTAAGGCAGAAGTAACGTTTTTCAAAAACGTTCAGCGAGGGCTCAATAATTTCGCTTACCCTAATTTAACACCTGCCCAACAGCAGGATTATGAACAGATAAAATATGAAGCCGCACTTAATTTAGAACGCTTAGGGCTCGAAAAACAGTTATCGGAAGATGTACGAAAAAAGCCTTCGGCCAATGGTATTTATAACACACCTACCGGCAAACAGTGGTATGCCTATTTTTTAAAGAAATGGGTTGGCGACAATGTTACCCCCGACCAGATCTACGCCTTCGGCCTTAAAGAAGTAGAACGGGTGAAAAACCATATTAAAGATATACAGCTCCAAAGCGGCCTGAGCGAAGATGATTTCTACAAACATTTGAACGACTCCTCTTTCTTTATCAATGACCAGGCCCAGGTACAACAAGCTTTTGAGCGCGACGAACAGGTTATTAAAGAGCATTTGAGTGCATTGTTTAACCCCTATCCTATTCCTCCACTGGCCATTAAAAAAGGTACCATGGAAACAGTGGCCACAGCGCCCGGCTATTATACCGACGGCACCTTTTACTACAATCTTTTTGGTAAGCCATACAACAAACGCCAGGTAGACTGGCTGTTTATCCATGAAGCTATCCCCGGGCATCATTACCAGATCTCGATAGCGGCAAATGCAAAAACCACAACTTTACAAAAGCAATTTGATTATATGGGCTTTGTTGAAGGATGGGCTGCCTATACCGAAGATTACGGCAAGCAACTGGGCCTTTACCAAACCATTTACGACGAACTAGGCAAATGGGAATGGGACATTGTAAGATCAGTCCGTTTGCCTTTAGACGTTGGTATTAATTACTACGGTTGGACCGATGAGCAGGCATTAGCCTTCTGGAAGAAAAACATCCGCAACCAGGATGATATTGCCATGCGCGAAATTAACCGGGTTAAACGCTGGCCTGCACAGGTGGTAACTTACAAATATGGTGCGGCACAAATAGCAGCGTGGAAAACAGAATTACAAAAACGCGAAGGAGCTAAATTCAACATCAGAGATTTTCACGATCGGGTACTGAGTCATGGCTCTTTGCCTTTGTTTATGGTTAAGGCCAATGTTTTTAAAAAAAGCTAACCACTATTTCTAATTTAATAATGGTTAGCCTTTTTTAATTATTTCTCTAACGGTACAAACTTCATCGATACCGAGTTTACGCAGTGGCGGGTATTTTTAGGTGTAAACCTTTCGCCGGTAAATACGTGGCCCAGGTGGGCGCCGCAGTTGGCGCAAAGTATTTCGGTACGGCTGCCATCGGCATCGGTTTCGCGGCGTACGGCACCGGGTATTTCGTCATCGAAACTTGGCCATCCGCAAAACGATTCGAATTTGGTATCAGACGTGTAAAGCGGTGCATCACAACGGCGGCAAACATATATACCTTCTGCCTTATTGTTCAACAGCTCGCCGGTAAAAGGGCGCTCTGTGCCTTTGTATAATATTACCCTTTCTTCTTCGGGTGTTAGCTTGTTATATTCCATAAATTTAATGAGTGAATATCTCTTTTTCCTTATATAAATATACGCATAAAAAGCCACCTGGTTTGTACCGTATGGTATTATTTACACGGGTTTGACGGTGGGTATTTCCCCATGTCATTGCGAGGAGGAACGACGTGGACAATCGACCGGAGGGAGCTCATTAATACCTATGAAAACAAACACAGCATTAATAATCTCGTAGCTATACAGATCGAATAAACATTGGCGACGAGATTGCCACGCTATCGCTCGCAATGACAAAATGGGTATGGACAGTGTTAAACAAAAAAATCCCGATCCAACCGGACCGGGATTTCTCATATCTCAAATCTAATATCTCAGATCTATAATTAAGCTAATTTAGCCAGCTCTTCTGCCATAGCAGCGCCAATTTCAGCTGGAGATTGTACTACACGGATACCGCACTCGGCCATAATTTTCATTTTGGCAGCAGCAGTATCATCAGCACCACCAACGATAGCACCAGCGTGACCCATACGGCGGCCCGGAGGCGCAGTTTGGCCAGCGATGAAACCTACTACTGGCTTAGTACCGTTTTCTTTGATCCAACGGGCAGCATCAGCTTCCATACCACCACCAATTTCACCAATCATGATGATACCGTGAGTGTCTGGGTCGTTCATCAGTAACTCAACCGCTTCTTTGGTTGGTGTACCAATAATCGGGTCGCCACCAATACCGATAGCAGTAGTGATACCTAAACCGGCTTTAACAACCTGGTCAACCGCTTCGTAAGTTAAAGTTCCTGATTTTGAAACCACACCAACATTACCTTTTTTGAAGATAAAGCCTGGCATAATACCAATTTTAGCCTCATCAGCAGTAATAATACCCGGGCAGTTAGGGCCAATTAAACGGGTGTCTTTATCAGTTAAATATTCTTTAACCGCAATCATATCCTTAGTAGGTATGCCTTCGGTAATACAAACAATCACTTTAATGCCAGCCTCAGCAGCTTCCATAATGGCATCAGCTGCAAAAGCAGGAGGTACAAATATGATAGATACATCAGCACCGATTTCAACAACCGCATCTTTAACGGTATTGAAAACTGGTTTATCTAAGTGTTTCTGGCCACCTTTGCCTGGCGTAACACCGCCAACCAACTGGGTTCCGTACTCAATCATTTGCGAGGCATGGTAGGTACCTTCGTTACCGGTAAAACCCTGTACTATAACTTTTGAATCTTTATTTACGAGAACGCTCATGGTTTTTTTCTTTTACGATGGCAAAGCTAAAGTTATTGACTATAAAGTCAAATTATTTTTACGCCAGTTGGCGGTGTTGTTGTATAAAATTTACAAGGTAATGTTTGTGTTATAAAAAGGTTAAAATAAGGGAAAGTTTGGGTGGTGATTTTGCGAATATGGTAATAGGAATTATGGTGAATTGAGGTTAGTTGGATATATTGTTGGCTATGTATTATGAAATATAATGAGATGTTGATGATGAGAAGGTATAAAAAGATGAAGGTTGATATATTCTTGTTAACCGAGAACAGGGTGGCATTGTATTGTGGTTGATGTAATGGGATAAAAGAAGTATCTGCGATTTCCAAAACTCACTAATTCACCATTCACTCATTCAAAACTAAATCTGGGCATTACCTTCGGCCCGGGCTTTCCACTCATACGCCTGCAGGCATTGGGCGCGAGGCCGGTATCCGCTGCAATCCCTAATGCGGAGGAAAACATTAACGACAACATCAATCACATTTTTATTAAAAAAATGAGGTTATTAATTTTATGAATACAACAATTAAACTTGATATTACAAATATTGAGATTACTCTAACCTCGGGGTACAAGGCAGCTAAAATTGTTAATATTATAAATAATAAAGCTAATATACCCACTATTACAATTCTATTATTTTTAATTAAAGTAAGCTTATCAGTATTAGGTGTAGCGTTGCTTAACAACATAATAGTAATACCCAAAAACACAGTAATTAACCCGGCACTGCCTGATTCTATTTTGCCGTTAAAAATGGCCGACTTAATATCAACAGTACCGGTAGCATTAATTCTTTTGTAAAGCAAAAATATCCCACCAATTATTAAGATAATTCCTGTAGCAGTTGACATTGTTCTTCTTACTTCTTTTGGAGTCCAAACGTTACTGTTATTCATTACTATTTGATGCGTGTCAAAGTTAAGTTTATAATATCCCTAACTAATATAGCCTTTTCACTACACCTTTAGTGCACGTGTGCTTTCATTTTATTTCTTACCAAATCCGAAATCGAACATCCGAAATCCGAAATTATTCTCCCCCTTTAGGGTGCCGGGGGGCTTATCGCCAACCTATACTTCTCTTCATCAAAAGCTTTCTCACTTTTGGCAATAACCACACTGGCAATACCATTACCAATTACGTTGGTTAAGGCACGGGCGAGCGACATAAACCTGTCTACACCCAGCAGTATTGCCACGCTTTCGACCGGGATTACTTTAATTGCCGTCAATGTAGAAGCCAGTACAATAAAACCGCTGCCTGTAACACCTGCTGCACCTTTAGAGGTTACCATCAGTATACCGATAATAGTTAACTGTTGGCCCAGCGAAAGCGGGATATGAAATGCCTGCGCCAAAAAGATAACCGACATAGAAAGATAGATCGTGGTACCATCGAGGTTAAAGGAATAACCCGTCGGAATCACCAACCCTACCACAGATTTGGCGCAGCCGAATTGCTCCATCTTCACCATCATACTCGGCAATACCGGTTCTGAAGATGAGGTTCCGAACACGATCAAAATTTCCTGGCGGATAAATTTCAAATACTGCCACAGGCTGATCTTGTTGATCACACAAATGATATTCAACACTACAAAAATGAAAACTGCCATAGCCAGGTAAACTGCTCCCAATAATTTCAGCATAGGCAACAGTGTCGAAATGCCATAAGTACCCACCGTAAAAGCCATACCACCAAAAGCACCGATTGGGGCAAACTTCATCACCACGCCCATAATGTTGAAGAATACTTTCGAGAGTTTATCGATACCTTCTACCACAGATTTTCCGCTGTCGCCCATTTTGCTTAATCCGTAACCAAACAAAATGGCGAAGAACAGGATCTGCAGAATATCGCCTTTGGCAAAAGCTTCAATTACGTTTCCGGGTACAATGTGGGCAAAAAAATCGCCCCAGTGCATTTGGGCAGCCTGGGCTTCATAGCCCGCCAGTTTGGGGTCTACCTTGTGGGCTGCATTTACCACCATGCCGTCGCCTGGGCGTAACACATTAGCAAATACTACACCCAATACCAATGCAAATGTGGTTACTACTTCGAAGTATAAAATAGCCTTACCGCCTACCCTGCCTACTTTTTTCATATCGTTCATACCGGCTATACCGAGTACAATAACGAAGAAAATGATAGGTGCAATGAGCATGGTAATCATACTGATAAATACCTTGCTGATGGTCTGTGCCGTTGGCGCAAAGCCTTTAAAGTAAATGCCGACTACAACGCCGAGCACAATAGCGATAATAACCTGGAAGGTGAGGTTGGAGAATAAACGTTTCATGGTTAACAATTATACTTAATTAGGGGCTAATTAAACAATTAACACTTTGGTAAAAATGTAGTAATGCGTAAACTCTATTAGATAAGCCGTCATTTTTCTTAAATTCGCAATCGCATTTTTTATAGCGTTAGCAATAATGGATTATCAGTTTAAAGACATCGAGAAAAAGTGGCAGCAGTTTTGGGCTACCAATCAAACATTTAAAGCCGACAACCAATCGTCAAAACCAAAGTATTTTGTGCTGGATATGTTCCCTTATCCATCGGGGGCAGGTTTGCACGTTGGGCACCCGCTGGGTTACATCGCTTCTGATATTTTTGCACGCTATAAACGCCTCAAAGGCTTTAACGTTTTGCACCCAATGGGTTACGATTCGTTTGGCTTACCGGCCGAGCAATATGCCATACAAACCGGCCAGCACCCGGCCATTACTACCGAAGATAATATTGCCACTTACCGCCGCCAGTTAGACCAGATCGGGTTCTCGTTCGACTGGAGCCGCGAAGTACGCACCAGTTCGCCCGGCTATTACAAGTGGACGCAATGGATCTTTATGGAGCTGTTTAACTCGTGGTATAATAAGGTTGCCGAAAAAGCAGAATCTATTGCCTCATTGGTTGAGCATTTCGAAACCCAAGGATCAAAAGGCATCAACGCCGTGAGCGACGAAGAGGTATTAACCTTTACTGCCGATGAGTGGAAAGCGTTATCATCTGAAGAACAACAACAGGAATTATTAAAATATCGCCTTACCTACCTGCGCGAAAGCACCGTAAACTGGTGTGCCGCTTTAGGTACCGTATTGGCAAACGACGAGGTAAAAGACGGCTTCTCTGAGCGCGGCGGTTACCCTGTTGAGCAAAAGAAAATGATGCAGTGGAGCATGCGCATCACCGCATACGCTGAGCGTTTATTGCAAGGCCTCGACACCATTGACTGGCCGGAACCGCTAAAAGAAATGCAGCGCAACTGGATCGGCAAAAGTGTTGGGGCGAGTGTTAGGTTCCAGTTATCAGTTTCGGGGAGCCAGACTGAAAACTCGCAACTCACAACTCAAAACTTTATAGAGGTTTTCACCACCCGTGTTGATACCATTTTCGGCGTAACGTTTGTGGTATTGGCACCAGAGCATGAGTTGGCTGCACAACTAACCACGCCAGAGCAAAAAGCTACTGTTGAAGCATACATCGCCCAAACCAAAAAGAAATCGGAGCTTGACCGTATGGCCGATACCAAAACAGTATCGGGTGCATTTACCGGCAGCTATGTATTAAACCCGCTAAACGGCGAGAAGATCCAGTTATGGATTGCCGATTACGTGTTAGCTGGCTATGGTACTGGTGCAGTAATGGCCGTTCCATCGGGCGATCAGCGCGATTATTTGTTTGCCAAGCACTTCAATTTGCCGATTGTGCCTATTATGGACATTCAGAACATTGAAGTAGAAGCCGACCCGACTAAAGAAGGTAAATACATCAATTCTGACTTCATCAATGGCTTAGAATACAAAACAGCAACCGCTGCCGTAATTGCCAAATTGGAAGAAGTTGGAGCCGGTAAAGCCCGTGTTAACTTCCGTATGCGCGATGCCATTTTTGGCCGTCAACGTTATTGGGGCGAGCCTGTTCCGGTTTATTTTAAAGATAACCTGCCTCACTTAATCAGCGAAAGCGAATTGCCGCTTTTACTGCCCGAGGTTGATAAATATTTACCAACCGAAAGCGGCGAACCACCTTTGGCCCGCGCTGCAGATTGGAACTATAACGGCTTTGAATATGAGTTAAGCACCATGCCGGGTTGGGCTGGCAGCAGCTGGTACTGGTATCGCTACATGGATGCCCAAAACGATACCGAATTTGCATCGAAAGAAGCAATTGAGTACTGGAAAGATGTGGATTTGTATATCGGTGGTTCTGAGCATGCAACCGGTCACCTGTTGTACAGCCGTTTCTGGAACAAATTTTTGAAAGATATAGGTAAAGTTGTTGAAGAAGAACCTTTCAAGAAGCTGATTAACCAGGGGATGATCCAGGGTCGATCTAACTTTGTTTATCGTTTGGTAGATGAAGAAGGCCGCCCGACCAACACCTATGTATCTCATGGTTTGATAGATCAGCATAAAACAACGCCATTACATGTTGATGTTAACATTGTAACCAATGAAGTGCTTGACCTGGAGAAATTCAAAAAATGGCGTGCCGAATATGAGACTGCTGAGTTTATTTTAGAGAACGGCAAATACATCTGCGGTGTTGAAGTTGAAAAGATGTCGAAATCTAAATTCAACGTGGTTAACCCTGACGATATTATTGAGCGTTACGGTGCCGATACCCTGCGCATGTACGAAATGTTCTTAGGTCCGCTGGAGCAAAGCAAGCCATGGAACACCAATGGTATCGAAGGTGTGTTTAAATTTCTGCGTAAGTTCTGGAGGTTGTTTCATAACGATGCATGGGAATTTACCGTATCTGACGACGCACCGACTAAAGCAGAGCTAAAATCATTACACAAAATCATCCGTAAGGTTGAAGAAGATATCGAGCGTTTCTCGTTCAACACCTCTGTTTCCAGCTTCATGATCGCGGTTAACGAATTGACTGATCTCAAATGTAACAAACGCGCCATTCTGCAAGAGATGGTGATTATCCTTGAGCCTTATGCACCTCACATTTGTGAGGAGCTTTGGGTATTATTAGGCAACGAGGCAGGTACATTATCGTACGCCGCCTACCCTAAATTTAACCCTGAATATTTGGTTGAAGATGAGTTTGCTTATCCGATCTCTATCAACGGCAAAACTAAAATGAACCTCAACATCCCGCTTTCGCTTGATGTGAAAGATACCGAGGCTTTTGTTTTAGCCAACGCCGATGTGCAACGCTACCTCGATGGCAAAGCCCCTAAAAAGGTGATTGTTGTAAAGGGTAGGATTGTGAATATGGTAGTTTAAGCTGCGAGAAGCAAGAATCGAGAAACAAGAATCAAGATTTAAGCTAAACAAGTTTTACCGTCATTGCGAGGAACGAAGCGATCCCCGATCTACAGAGCAGCTCTGTAAAGTTCGCGATTGCTTCGTGCCTCGCAATGACAAATTTTATATCCATACAATAATCGCTGCCGCAAGTTTTCAACTTGTGGTAATAATGTTGTAAGGTTTCACCTTACGTAAGCTGGAAGCTTACATAAGTACAGTCACAAGTTACGCTATGCTAAACTTGCGACAGCCTATTAACTAATTTAACAACCTAAATCATTACAACTCAAACACCCTCAATGCGTTAAATAGACACATTTATTTGTAACAAACGTGTCATCCTTACCACATTTACTACTTTCTTCATTTTTGCCTGTAACATTTGAAGTAATTTCGCCTCTAATCCACAAAATCATTAATAAATGAAACGTATACTTTTACTTTTTGCAATATTCTGTACTGTACTATCGGCTAAGGCCCAGATGGGTGTGGGTGGCGGTGCAACCATCACCGGACGGATCTCTGGTACGGTGATCGACTCCCTATCCGGCAAACCGCTGGACTATGCTACTGTCAGCATTTTCCGTAGTGGTGGCAAGGTGCCGCTTAACGGGGTACTAACCGACTCGAAAGGAGTTTTTAAACTGGACATTAAGCCCGGCAACTATAAACTGGCCATCAGCTATATTGGCTACCCAACCAAGGTGATTGATCCTGTATTAACCACAGGTTCAAAGCCTGATAAAAACATTGGTTCTATCATGGTATCTCCAGGTGCCAAAGCTTTGAAAGAAGTTGTGGTAACCGGCAAAACCTCATTGGTTGAAAGCCGTATCGATAAAATCGTTTTCAATGCCGAGAAAGATATTACCTCAACCGGTGGTAACGCTACTGACGTATTACAGAAAGTACCATTGGTAGCTGTTGATATCAACGGTAACGTATCAGTACGCGGTGATCAAAACGTGCGTGTATTAATCAACGGTAAACCATCAGGCGCTATGTCGGCCAGCTTATCGGATGTATTGAAAACCATCCCTGCCGATCAGATTAAAAGCGTAGAAGTAATTACCTCACCTTCGGCAAAATATGATGCAGAAGGTTCGGCAGGTATCATCAACATCATCACCAAACAAAAAAACATGTCGGGCTTTAGTGGTTCGGTAAGTGGTGGTGTGGGTACACGCCAAAACAATGGTAACCTTAACTTAAACTACAACAAAAACCGTTTTAGCTTAAGCGCCAACATTGGTGGTAACTATACCTGGCCTCAAAAATCAACCACTACGTTTAACCAATCGTTTACAAACAGTGGTAACATCAACAGTAATTCAGAAAGTACTATTAAACGTTTTGCCTCTATCGGTTCGGTAACTGCCAGTTATGATGTAAATAACTATAACAGCTTTACTTCAACCATCCGTTTAAACAAAGGTGGTTTTAATAACAGCGGCCTTACACAAACCACACAAGCTGGTTTTGCCGATCCTACACAAAATGTTGCCTACTCATCGCCAACAAGCTCACACAACTCTTTTGGCGGTTTCGACTGGAGTGCCGACTATACTCACAAGTTTAAAAAAGAAGGCCATGAGTTAACTTTCTCTGGTCAGTGGAGCCACAGTATCATCAATACAGATTACAGTAACCAGTACCTTAATACCACCCTTAAAGAAAACCAAAAGGGCAAAAACGATGGTACAAACGATGAGTATACCTTCCAGGCCGACTATACTTTGCCTGTAACCAAAGCCTTTAAATTTGAGGCCGGTGGTAAAACCATTTTAAGAAGGTTAAGCAGCGATTACGAAGTTTATAACGACCCTACTTACAGTGGTAACTATATTTTCGACAATCTTAACTCAAACACTTATGGCTACAACCAGAATGTAGTTGCGGGTTATAGCGTATTTACGGTTACATTACCTAAAGGCTACTCATTAATTGGTGGCGCACGTGTTGAAAATACCGACATTAAAGGTAACCCGACCGACAATGCTACCCAATTAAACCTGGTACCGTTTACACAAAACTATACCACTTTTATACCAAGCTTTACGGTACAAAAAGCTTTAACGCCAACATCAACCATAAAGCTGAGCTATAGCAAACGTATACAGCGCCCGAGCTTAACTTACTTGAACCCGTTCATTAACAAAGCCAACTTCCAGAGCCAAAGCGAGGGTAGCCCAAGATTATCTCCGGAGATTTCACAAACTGTAGAGTTGAACTATAACACCTTTATCGGTTCATCAATTATCAACGCATCGGTTTACTACAAACACACCGGCGACATGATCGAGAACCTTTCTAATTCTGTTATAGATGTAAACCCTACCAATGGCGATTCGGTTAACGTTACCCGTAGTAAATATGTAAACGTGGGTGTAAATAACTCGTGGGGAGCCAGCATTTTTGGTTCGGTAAACCCGGTTAAAGCCATCACACTTCGTGGTAGTATCAATGCTTATACTTACAACCCAACTCCTTATGCTTTATACACCAGCCAGCTCAGCCAATCGGGCGTGTATGTACAATATACTGCTTTCGTAAGCGTATCTGCCGATTTGGGTAAAGGTTATGTGGCCGAAGGTTTTGGCTTTACCAACTCGCCTCGCCGTACCATACAAGGTACCAGCCCAACATTTAGTATGTACGCATTTGGTGCTAAAAAACAACTTTGGAACAAGAAAGCTTCTATCGGTTTAAACACAGTTACACCGTTTAGCAAAGACAAATATTTCAAACAAAATATTTCGAATGCCAACTTCTCACAAACCAGCAGCACAGCGTTTCCATTCCGTTCGTTCGGTGTAACGTTTAGCTACAACTTTGGTAAAGTAAGCTTCACTGCCGATAAGAAAAAGATCAACAACGACGACACCAAACAAGGTGACCAGGGCGGTGGTGGTATCCCTGCCGGTGGTAACAATTAATAAAGAACAATCCTTCACAATTTGTAATATGGCCATCCCGGTATTCGGGATGGCTTTTTTTGTGGAATCAATTTTAGCATCTTAATTTATACCCCTTATTAAGGGCAGTGATATAGCAATACCTTTGCTTTCCCCTAAATTAGGGGGACACTATTGTCGGTGCAATTTGCAACAGCGTAAATAAGGGGTATAATTTAGGCTTGACATTGGAAGCATATATGATTAACAGGCTAAGCCATCCCCCTAATTTATTATAACCCGTATATTTGCCCCATAATTAATTATGAAGATTACCCTGCTCACCGTTGGAAAAACCGAAGATGCCTACCTCAAAGAAGGCATCGATAAATATATTAAACGACTGAAGCATTATATTAAGCTGGACATTATTGATCTGCCCGAGCTGAAGAATACCAAAGCCCTCACCACTGATCAGCAGAAAACAAAAGAAGCAGAGTTGATTTTAAAGAAACTCAGTAATACTGATTATGTGATATTGCTGGATGAAAAAGGCATGGAGCTTACCTCCACACAATTTTCGGCTTATCTTGATAAAAAAGCGATTGGCTCGGTACAAAACCTGGTATTTATAATCGGCGGGCCTTATGGTTTCGATCAATCAGTTTACCAGCGGGCTAACGATAAAATGTCCCTTTCGCGGATGACGTTCTCGCATCAAATGGTTCGTTTGTTTTTTATTGAACAGTTGTACCGTGCCTATACGATATTAAAGGGTGAACCTTACCACCACGAGTAAGTCGTTTAATCCTGTATTCTTCTATTATACCTCTTAAAGTTAGAAGTGGTAGCACTGTCACTGCATTCCCCTAATTTAGGGGAACACCACAGTCTGAGAAACTTGCAGTAGCATTCCCAAGGGGTAAAACGTCGTACAATACCTCACCGTATTAAGTAATTATTTCGTCAAAATTAAAAATTCTGTAGTTTTTGGTATTGTGTTAAAAAATCCAATCAAATAAATTTGGGTAACACACTAATACCCTGCGTATGAACGACATTTTACACGAGCTGTTTTCGGTGAAATTCATCATTCTGTACAGCCTCATTATCGCCACCATTATTATTCATTACCGTGGTAAGGTACGTTACAAATTCTTCCGTCAATTAACAGATCATTCTACCTTTATGGCGCCTATCAATGTGCCCATGTATGCCTTATCAGCGGTAGAAAACAAACCTTATATTAATTCGGCACCATTCCCCGAATTGAATCTGCTTAAAGAAAACTGGCAAACTATAAGGGACGAAGCCATTTTGCTCGAACGTGAAGAACTCATTAAAGGATCAGATAAATACAACGATATTGGCTTCAACTCCTTTTTCCGCCGTGGATGGAAACGCTTTTATCTGAAATGGTACGGTAACTTTCACCCTTCTGCCGAAAAGTATTGTCCAAAGACAGTAGAGTTGCTTAGAAATACACCGAGCATTAAAGCTGCCATGTTTGCTGTATTACCTGCAGGCAGTCAGTTGATGCAGCACCGCGACCCTTATGCAGGATCGTTGCGTTATCATTTGGGGTTAATTACACCGAATTCTGAAGCCTGCCATATCGTAGTTGATGGCCAAACCTATGCCTGGAAAGATGGCGATGATGTGTTGTTTGATGAAACCTATATCCATCATGCCCAAAACCAGACTGACATGGACAGGCTCATTTTATTCTGCGATGTTGAGCGCCCGGTTAAAACCATGTTTGGCCGGGGCTGGAATAGGTTTTTCGGCTGGTTTGTAATGTCGGCAGCAACATCGCCCAATATGGGTGAGGATAAAACAGGCAACCTTAACAAGATCTTTAAATACGTTTACTCCATCAGGCTGGTGGGTAAAAAATTAAAAGCCTATAACGAGCTATTGTATTACGCGGTAAAATACACATTGATGCTATTGATATTGTACGCGCTGTTTTTGAGGCATGTAATCTAATTTTTATACAGCCCTGTGCAAATTTATAACTAGTTTTGCGCAATGGCACACGACCACGGACATTCGCATGGGCACGACCACTCACACGGGTTTGGACATCATCACGATCACGCTCCTAAGCTCGATCATTTAAATAAAGCTTTCATTTGGGGTATTATCCTTAATTCGGCATTTGTAATTATCGAAGTTGTTGTGGGCTTTATGCAAGGCTCACTTTCCCTGCTTACCGATGCAGGCCATAACGTAAGTGATATTGCCAGTTTAGCATTAGCCTTACTGGCTTTTAAGCTAACCAAGGTTAGCGCTAATGAGAAATATACTTACGGTTACAAACGCTCTACCATTATGGTTTCGTTGTTTAACGCCATTATCTTACTGGTTTCAATAGGCTTTATTGTTTACGAGGCTATAATCCGCTTTACGCACCCACACCCTTTAGAAGGTGGTACCATTGCCTGGGTTGCCCTAATTGGTATTGGCGTTAACGGTTTTACAGCCTACTTATTTGTACAGGATAAAGACAAAGATATTAATGTTAAAGGCGCTTACCTGCACATGGCTATGGATGCTATTGTATCGCTGGGTGTAGTTATCTCTGGTGTTATTATTTACTTTACCCACTGGTATGTGATAGATAGTATTGTAAGCTTAATTATTGCCGTTGTTATACTAGGCGGCACCTGGGGTTTGCTTAAACACAGTATCCGTTTAGAGATGGATGGTGTACCTGCAGAAATGGACATCAAAAAGATTAAGCAGGAGCTCATGAAAGCCAAAGGTGTAGCAGATATTCACCACATACACGTTTGGGCCTTAAGCACCACCGAAAACGCGCTTACCGCACACGTGGTGATTAACCCCGATGATATTTCGCTATTCGATAAAATTAAACATGATCTGCGCCACCGGTTGGAGCACTTAGATATTACCCACTCTACCTTCGAGGCCGAGTTTGTTAACGAGAAATGTCAGCAGCAGGAAGGGTGTTGACATTTCGGATTTAAATACTTTACAAAATTACGAATGTTCGATTTCGGATTTAAATACTTTAGATATAAACAGCAAAGAGAAAAGGGTCAATGAAACTAATTTCATTGACCCTTTTCTCTTTTTAGATAAATCCAAAATCGAACATCCGAAATCCGAAATAATAATTACTCGGCAGTTTCTTCCGTTGCAGGTGCAGCCGGCTCTTCGTTAAACTCTGGTCTTTCTTTTAGTAAGTGGAACCAGGTTAGTACTTTCTTAATGTCAGAACTATAAACACGTTGTTCGTCGTGGTCTGGCGCTATTTCATAAAAGTATTCGCGCAATTTTTTACCGTCGGCTTTAGCGTCAGGTGCTTCTGTTGCAGATGCTTTCATGGTATTCAAAACATCTGTAAGCTTAATATCTTCGTCTGTACCAAAAATGGTGATCTCGTCTAATGCAGCCAGTTTAGCTGTAGAAACGTTAACCACTAATTTGGTTTTCTGCGCATCAAGGCTTTCTAAAACAAAGCCGGTTTTGTTTTGAGCCAAAGCTTTCCACAATCCTGGTTTGCCCGATACGGCTACTATTCCGTGTAAATTCATATCTCTCTTTAGTTGTGAATGGTGAGTTAGTGAGTTGTGAATGGTTAGCAACTACTCACTAACTCACAACTTACTAATTCTCCACTAAATTTTATTCTTCAATTATTTCAATGCCGGTGATTTTATCGCCCTGGCGGATAGCGTCAACCACTTCAACGTTTTCAATTACTTTACCAAAAACGGTGTGGTTACGGTCTAAGTGTGCAGTATTATCGCGGCTGTGGCAGATAAAAAACTGAGAGCTGCCGGTGTTACGGCCAGCATGTGCCATTGATAAAACGCCACGATCGTGGTATTGGTTACCGCCTGTTAACTCGCAATCAATTCTTTTACCAGAACCACCTGCACCTGTACCGGTTGGGTCGCCACCCTGGATAACGAAGTTAGGGATCACACGGTGAAAAGTTACACCATCGTAAAATCCTGATTTTGCTAAACCTAAAAAGTTAGCTACTGTATTTGGTGCGTCCTGATCGTAAAACTGAACGGTCATATCACCTTTTTCGGTTTTGATTATTGCTTTGCTCATTTTTTATATTTTATAGAGGAGTGCAAAGGTAACAATTTGAGTGTTAATTTGTCGATTTGAAAATGACACTTCAATTTGTTGATTTGAAAATTTGTCAATTCGGCAATGACTCATCGATTTTTAAATTTGGCAATTTGTCGATTCGGCAATGCCTTAGCGATTTGATAATTTGAAGATTGAAAATAATCTGCGCTTGGATTAATTTTCAAATTAGCACATCCTCAAATTCTCTAATCAATCTTATTGCCAAATTAGCACATCGTCAAATTGTCGAATTCAAATTATTACATTTGAGAATATGCATCTGAAACGAATAAGCGTCCTTCTATCTTTCATCCTTGTTCTTTTATCCGCCGCGGGCAAGGCTGCATCTATCTTGATCCCGATGGATGAGGTACAGAAAGATCACTTGAAATCGTACGGTATCGCTTTCTGGGTATTGAAGAACAACCAGGAGGTGGACTGGCTGCTTAACTATCGCGGCGGCAGTTTTATGATGGTTTATAGTAAGGCTATTGAGGATGAATGCAAGGTTCGCGGCGTAAGCTTCGAAGTGCTGGCCGATGCAAAGGTGAACGCTATACTGAACGAGATCAGCGACCCATCTGTTAACATGGACATGGTGAAACTAGAAAAAGCACCTAAAATGGCCGTGTATTCGCCTAAAAATAAACTCCCCTGGGATGATGCCGTTACCCTTGTTTTAAAATATGCTGAGATCCCCTACGATGTGGTATATGATGAAGAAGTAATTCGCGGCGATTTACCTAAATACGACTGGCTGCACCTGCATCACGAAGATTTTACTGGTCAGTACAGCAAATTCTACGGTGCCTTTAGATATGCCCCCTGGTATGTAGATGACGTGAAAGGACAGGAAGCACTGGCGCATAAACTGGGTTTTAAAAAGGTATCACAAATGAAACTGGCCGTTGCACAGCATATCCGCGATTTCTGTTCTGGCGGTGGCTTTCTGTTCGCCATGTGCTCGGGCACCGATACTTTTGATATTGCTCTGGCTGCGGCTAATACCGACATCTGCGAATCCATGTTTGACGGTGACCCTGCCGATCCGCAGGCGCAAAGCAAACTGGATTTTACGCAAACTTTTGCCTTCAAAAACTTTACGCTGGATCAGAACCCTATTTCTCACTCTTTCAGTAATATCGATGTAACCCCTACCCGGCAGATAGACCGCACCAACGATTTTTTTACGCTGTTTGATTTCTCTGCCAAATGGGATGTGGTACCTAGTATGCTCACCCAGGATCATGACAAGGTGATTAAAGGCTTTATGGGCTTAACTACTGCCTTCAATAAAAACATGCTAAAACCCGGCGTTACCGTAATGGGCGAAATGAAAACCGCCAACGAAGCACGTTACATCCACGGCGAATACGGCAAAGGCCAATGGACTTTCTACGGCGGCCACGACCCCGAAGATTACCAGCACGCCGTAGGCGACCCGCCAACAGATCTTAAACTGCACCCCAACTCGCCGGGATACCGTTTGATATTAAATAATGTATTGTTCCCTGCGGCGAAGAAGAAGAAACAGAAAACATAGGGGGAAGAGAATCGGGAAACTCACCAATTTGTCATTGCGAGCGACAGCGTGGCAATCTCGTCGTATGCTTATCAATCGTGCAATTCTATTCGCTCTGTATAGCTACGAGATTGCCACGTCGTTACACTCCTCGCAATGACAAATAGTAAAAAGGCGCCAATTTTTATTGTCGCCTTTGCTTTTTGTCTTGTTTCTTGGTTCTTGTCTCTTGCTTCTAATTAATTATAGAACGTCCAACTCACACCAAACTTCAATTGGTGATTAAACATCGGGTAGCGGTTTACAGTATAAAAGCCTTTGCTGAATAAGCCCTGATCGGCATAATCATATTGTACATACAGGTTGGTACGGAACAGTGTGCCTTTGGCAAACACCGATACAACCGGGTATGAAGTAAATGTTACATCGGGGCCGTTATAAAACTGGCCTAAGCCAACCGCGTACGATGGCGCGGTGTATGGTGTGTTGTATCGTACATTAAAACCAATATTTGAATTAAGAACGTTAAACAATAAACGGGCATAATATATGCTGCTGTAGGTATACAGATCGGGCGTGCGCATTATAGTGGCGTTATCAGTTTTCTGGTACACCACATAGTTATCAAAATGCCACCTGCGCCAGGTTAAATTTTTGCCGATACTTAATTTCAATAAGCTGATAGGTGTGCCGGCCTGCATTGGGGTGGCATCAATGCCGCCGGGTTGGGCAGCAAAATACAGGTAATCATTAATCAGGAAATATTCGGCCTTAAAATCAAGGCGCAGCAGGTTATTAATGTAATTAAATGATACACTGGTAGTTTTTTGGTTGCTGAAACTATTGCCCGTAAATATATAATGGTTAGAGATCCAGTTGGTATAAACAAATGGTGCTTTATTACTTTGCGAATAAGCTTCGAGCACAATACGCCCCGCCTTTTTACCCCCAGACAGATTTAGCTTAACATCGTACAGAAAATCGCCAAAGTTATAACCTTCGGCCACTTGTTGAAAATCGGCATCCAGACCCATTTTATCGCTAAAGCGGTAACCCAGCTTGGCTTTCAATGTAGCATTCTGGAAGTTACCTTCTGACTTGGTTACCCCCTGCGTAATTTTAGCACCGAAGTTGTTAACTACCGAATCGAGCACGCTTTGGCTGTAATGATAATAATCATAAGCCAGGCCCAGATCTACCTTAAGCTCATTTTTCACAAAGCTGTTTGATTTACCTCTCAGATAAAAAGAGTAGGTAAATACGTTTTGCAGGTGCTGGATGTATAATGAATCGCGCGAGTTATGTGAACTAAAATAATAATCGGGAAACACGCGATAAGTATCCGGGTCGTTCTGCAAAAACTTATATTGCTGCGTACCATAATAAAAAGTATGCGATACCCGATTGGTAGGCAATACTTTAGAAGTATCAGAACCCTTGCGCATACTATCAATACGGCCGAGATAATAAAACTGCTTAATGTATAAACCTTTGGTTACCCAGGCGGTTGAAGTACCGTTTAACTTCACAGGGTCGTCACTACCGTCTAAGCCGGAAGGGCCGGTTATAAATATGTTATCATTCTGCAGCCCGCCATTTTCCTGTGCTTTAAGGGTATTAAACAGCAAATTGGCAAGCATATTATACCGCTTGCTTTTCGATTCGTACCAGCTAAAAAGGCCGGCATTTATATCACTTACCCCCTGCCGCAGGTAATATCCCTTAGATCCAATTGTATTAAACATTAAGCCCAGGTTCCAGTTGGGTTTAATGTTTTGGGTGTGAACCAGTTTAAACATTTGCCCTGCCCCGCCACCTGTGTACAAACTCAGGTTGGTATAAGCCACACGTGCCCGGTAATATTGTATATCGGCCGGGTTAAGCAAATAAGGATCGAGCGAGTGCTGCCCTACATCGAAACCTATGCTTTTAACGGGTTCGTAAAGTAAAGGGCGTTGCGCCAAACCTGTAATGCCCAACCCAATACGCGGGCTGCGCGGCTGGTATAGCGGGTTAGAGTTTTCGAAGTTTACCAGGCCGGTATCTAATGCAAAAACCTGGGTACTGTCTGATAACAAATGCTCATTAGTTACCTTAACATACTTCGAGCTAAAAATTACAGTATCCTTTTTATGATCTTCCTTTTTACGCAAGGTATCCATCATCTGCTCGTCTGTCAATTTCTTGGCAGGGGCCCTGGTACTGGTATCGCGTATATAGCCCTGTTGCTGCTGGCCGGGATAAGTAGGGTAAGTGCTAACCTGCGCCATTACCGATACCGCCTGCATACAGATGAGCAGCAATAAAAAATATTTCAGCTTTTTAAGCATCAAGGCCGGCAATCAGTTCTTTAAGTATTTGTGTCATTTTGGGTTCGGCCTCGTGTGCAACGGCCAGTATATCATCAATAGAAACCGGCTTTAATGTATCAGGGAAACCCTCATCAGTTAGTACAGACACGGCAAAAACAGGTAAACCCATGTGGTTTGCAGCAATAACTTCGGGCACGGTACTCATCCCAACAGCATCACCACCTATAATACGTAAGTATCTGTACTCGGCGCGGGTTTCCAAACTCGGGCCGGTTACGGCTACATAAACGCCTTTATGGCAGGTTATATTATTGGCTTTTGCAATATCAAGCGCCTTTTCTATCAGGTTTAATTTGTAAGGCTCGCTCATGTCAGGGAAACGCGAACCAATTTCCTCTTCATTAGCACCAATCAGCGGGTTATGCGGCTGCAGGTTAATGTGATCGTTAATGATCATCAGATCGCCTTTTCTATAATCGGGATTAAGCGCACCGCTGGCATTTGATACAAACAGGGTTTTAATACCCAGCCATTTCATCACCCTAACCGGGAAAATAATTTGCTGCATATTATAACCTTCGTAATAGTGTAAACGGCCCTGCATAGCCACTACCTTTTTACCAGATAGCGTACCGAATATCAATTTACCCGAATGGAATTCTAAGGTAGAGATCGGAAAATCGGGGATATTGGCATAAAGCAATTGCTTTTCTACCTCAATCTCGTTAACCAGGCCACCTAAACCGGTGCCTAAAATAATGCCTATTTCCGGCTCAAAATCGCCGATGCGGTTTTTAATGTACGCTGCTGTGCGTTCTATATTTTCTAACATAATTTGTTATCTGTTTATCAAATTCTTGTTGTCCGTTATTAAGAAAACTGATACTGATGGGTAACACCAGTATGGGTAGCTTGCTTAACAGCGGCAACAGCTCAGGTTGTTTTAAACGTTCTGCATCTTTTTCTGTTGTAACCACCACCTTATTTATTGATGGTTCTGCCGAAAATTCATCAGCAAGTTTAGTAATATTTTTTAAGCTGAACCGGTGGTGATCAGCATAATTATGATGAATTATATGTGGTGTAATTCCTTGTAAATATTGTTTCAATGGCGCTGCGCCTGCAATACCCGTAAGCAGAAAGATCCGGGTATCAGTATTGAGTTGATCTTTTACTTCAATGCCATCTAATGTTTTCAATCCGAGGTAATTGATCGAGGTAAAAAACAATTGCTGATACGGATATACCCCTATTTTTCCGATTATCTGCTCCTGCCCTTCTGCCGACAAACCCTCCGGGCATTTGCTCACCACTATAATATCAGCCCGCATCTTACCATTAAACGGTTCGCGCAGATCGCCCGCCGGGAGTAAAAAGTTGGGCTCGTTTAGCTTTTTATAATCGAACAATAAAATGCTCAAGCCCGGTTTAACCGCCCGATGCTGGTAGGCATCATCTAAAACAATTACATCATAATCGTTTTTAAGCTGATTAATCCCGTTAACCCTGTCCTCACAAACTGCAACGGCAACATCGGGGAACTTATGTTTAAACTGAGCAGGCTCGTCGCCAATATCGGCAGCAGTACTTTTATTATCTGCCAATAAGAAACCTTTGGTGCTCCGGCCATAACCGCGACTTAGCGTAGATAGCTTATAATCGTTTTTCAGCAATCGAACCAGGTACTCCGTCATGGGCGATTTACCAGCCCCGCCAACCGCCAGGTTACCGACAGATATTACCGGCAAATCAAACTTTGTACTTTTAAACCACCCCACATCGTAACACCAGTTGCGGATAACCACAATCAAGGCATACACCAACGAGAACGGTAATAAAAGCCAGCGAAGTTTCTTCATTTGTTTTAGAACCTGTAAAGATAAGGGAAAGTATTAAGAGTTATTTCTACTTAATTTATCAAGATATTGGTTCTTGCTTGTTATCCCAGAAGAATAATAAGTGAACAGAGGAATCTGTAACCCGATAAAATAATGAAGTTTGTTTAGTGATATAGCCAACTCTAACACTGATATCAATATCAGAAGCTTTAAACATAAAAGGCTGTTCAGCTATAAGCGAAATGGTTTTTTCTGCCTTAATCGAAAATTTCCGTGCTGATGATTCTCCGAATTATCAAGAATAAAATTATAAACCGATAAAAGTGTTTCCTTTGAACGAGGAGTGTAATAAATTGATAAACTCATTACAGGTTCAACATATCCGCAATTCCTGTATAAGGCGTAAGTTGACCTTGATCCGTTTCTTTTAAAGATTCCTTCACTCCTTCTACTACATGAGCCGGATAAACTTCACTCTTCTGTTCGAAAGATATTTTCATGGCTTTCATAACCGCCTTTAAAGCAGTTAATTGTTCTTTATTTTCTGGATAAACAATTAGAGCGTCCATATACAAATATAGTTATTTCCTTACTCTTTCTCTTCAAAAGTCAATCTATTCCCTACCGGGTCAATCACCGTCATGTTGATGGCTGATGGATCCCATTCTGGGACTTCCAATCCGGGGCGGTTATATTTATAGCGGGCGGCAATCAGGCTTTTATGGTAATCACGCAGGCCTTTAAAGTTTAATATCCGCACCCTGCCATTGGGCGAACCATCGCCATGATGTTCTGAAAGGTTGAGCACAATATCACCTTTTGATACCTGCATAAAAACCGGGGTATTGGGTTCGAAGCGGTGTTCCCAATCGACTTTAAAGCCGAGCCAGTTTACGTAAAACTCAATGGTTTTATCATAATCATAAATGCGGAGAATGGGGATGATTGTTGACATAAGGGTATGTTTCTTTATGAATATTTATATTTCATAATAGCGGCATCTAATTCGTCGAGCTGTTCCTTTGTGAAAAATTTTTCACTTTGAACAGCATCAACCTCAATACGATTTTTCAGATAGCTATTAAAAATCTGCAACCGCCAACGGGCCGCTCTTCTTCCTTCGGCAGTGTATTTATATTCGTAATGTAAGGGCTTGTTAAAATCTACTGTTTTAGTTTGATGAACGCCATAACCGTTTATATAATCGTAGGTAAGCGTACCCATTAAAGGCGAAAATACAATCCGGAGTGGCGTTTGTAAAATGAATACAAATAAACACCAGAGTAAAAACCAAACTGCTTCAATTATTGGGGGCGTGCTTTCATGCTTAAAATAACTTATCAATGGCCATATAGAAAACATAAACAAGGCCAATATTATGCCCGAGAATCTGAATCCTGATGGTTTTATGGGTTCTAAAACTAAATCATTCATGTAATCAAACTTATCAAATATCGCAATAACATAATAGGCAATCACCCGTTTACTCAAATTTACGCTTGCAAAACAAAATACCCAAACACAAGCATTATCTTTGCAGGCAACAAACAATCATATATGTTAAAAGGATTTTTTAATGTACCCACGCCTGCTAACGAGCCTGTTTTAAACTACGGCCCGCGCAGTGTTGAGCGTGCTGCTTTAACCAAAGCTTTACAGGAAGGCCGTGCCAAACAAATAGATATACCGATGTACATCGGCAGTGAGCAGGTGCGTACCGGCAAAACGCTGGAAATTCGCCCGCCGCATGATCATAAACACATATTGGCTACGTACCACGAGGGTGATGCCGAGCATGTACATGCAGCCATTAAAGCTGCCCTTGATGCTAAAGCTGCCTGGGAAAATATGCCTTGGGAAGACCGCGCTGCGATATTCCTGAAGGCTGCTGATTTATTAGCAGGCCCATATCGTGCTAAAATTAACGCAGCTACTATGCTGGGCCAATCTAAAAATGCATACCAGGCCGAAATTGATGCGGCTTGCGAGTTTATAGATTTCCTGCGTTTTAACGTTCACTACATGACCGAGATTTACGCCCAGCAACCACAAAGCGGCAAAGGCATCTGGAACCGTGTAGAGTTTCGCCCGTTAGAAGGCTTTATATTTGCCATTACCCCATTTAACTTTACCGCAATTGCCGGTAACCTGTGTGCTTCGGCCGCTATGATGGGTAACGTTGTGGTTTGGAAACCTGCCCCTACGCAGATCTATGCTGCTAACGTAATTATGGAAGTTTTCATCGAAGCGGGTTTACCTGCAGGTGTAATTAACCTGATTTATACTGACGGACCTGTTGCAGGTGATATCATCTTCAGTCACCCTGATTTTGCAGGTTTACATTTTACAGGATCGACCGGTGTATTCCAGAACCTTTGGAAAACTATTGGTACCAACATCCACCTGTACAAAACTTACCCGCGTATTGTGGGCGAAACTGGTGGTAAAGATTTTGTGCTCGCTCATCCAAGTGCTGATGTTGATGTATTAAACGTTGCCTTGTTACGCGGCGCCTTTGAATACCAGGGACAAAAATGTTCTGCCGCTTCACGCGCTTATATCCCTAAATCGCTTTGGCCTGCATTGAAAGAAAAACTGCGAGCCGAAATGGCCACCTTTAAAATTGGCCCGGTTGAAGATTTCGAAAACTTTATCAATGCCGTGATCGACGAGCGTTCGTTCGATAAACTGGCTAAATATATTGATGCTGCCGTTGCCGACCCTAAGGTTGAGGTAGTATCTGGCGGTACTTACGATAAATCGCAAGGCTGGTTCATCACCCCTACCGTTTTAAAGGTCGAAGACCCTTACTACGTGACCATGTGCGATGAATTATTCGGCCCGGTACTAACCCTGTTTGTTTATGAGGATGCTGAGTTTAGCAATGTAATGGACATCATCGACAATACGTCTAAATACGCCCTTACAGGTTCAATCATTTCGCAAGATCGTTACGCCATTGCCGAAGCAACCCATCGCTTACGCAACGCAGCCGGTAACTTCTACGTAAATGATAAACCTACAGGTGCCGTAGTTGGCCAGCAGCCATTTGGCGGTGCCCGCGGTTCTGGTACTAATGATAAAGCAGGTTCAATGCAAAACTTGCTGCGTTGGGTATCTCCACGTACCATCAAAGAAACCTTCGATCCACCGAAAGATTACAGGTACCCGTTTTTGAATAAAGAACTGTAAGAGAGTCAAGAATCGAGACTTTATAAAAGCACAAAAGGCGTCAATAATTATTGACGCCTTTTGTGCTTTTATAGGTTCACCCAACACGTCATTGCGAGGTACGAAGCAATCGCGAACTATACAGAGCGGCTCTGTAGATTGGGGATTGCTTCGTACCTTACAGCAATGACGCGCAGTAGGAAAATCTATTCAAACTTAAATACTCCACCCAAATGCTCATCATTTGAAGCACTTACGCCAAGGTCTGTAATAAAACCTGTGCTTAAGCTATATACCCAGCCATGCACACTCAATTCGTGGTCATTTTTCCAGGCATTTTGGATGATGGAAGTTTTGCAAAGGTTGTAAACGCCTTCAATCACGTTAAATTCAACTAAGCGATTGGCGCGTTCGGCTTCATCTTGTATGGCATCCAATTCATCGGCGTGGATACGGTAAACGTCTTTAATATGACGCAACCAGTTATCAATAAGGCCGAATTGTTTATGGCTCATGGCAGCAATTACACCACCGCAACCGTAGTGCCCGGTTACAATTACGTGTTTTACCTGCAATACGTTCACCGCATAATCCAGTACCGAAAGCATATTCATATCAGTATGCACAACCACGTTGGCAATGTTACGGTGTACAAATATTTCGCCCGGGTTGGTGTTGGTAATCTGGTTGGCAGGTACGCGGCTATCGGCACAACCAATCCAAAGTATGGGTGGTTTTTGTCCGCTGGCTAGTTTGTTAAAAAAGTCAGGGTCTTCCTGCAAAGCATCAGCAACAAATTGTTTATTGCCTTCCAGTAATGATTCGTAGCTGATATGGCTGGTATCGTGGGCGTGGTATTTTGTAGTTTTTGCGCACATAATGTTAATCGGTTAAGATGGTTGATAGATATTTACTTTCCTTGCCGCCCAAATATACGGGCCACTTTATGCAAAGCTATAGGCGAAAGATCATAATACAAAATAGTGATCAATATAAGGGGTACAAAATAAAACACAGCAAAGTTGTATTCGTCGAAAAAGTAACCGCCTGCCATGCCACCTATAAAGTAAAACGCCAGTATGGTAACACGTATGTAGATCTTATTTTTGATGATCTCGCTTTTACCGGTGCGTGGGTGCAGCCATTCGGAAACTTCACCACCCAGATCTGTAAATAAGCCGGTAAGGTGCGAAGTTTTTATTAACCCTCCCGACATAATAGACACCAGGCTATTCTGCAAACCAATGGCGAATAACAATGCTGCGATAACCAGTTCGCGTTCTGTACGGTCCCCATTATAAAAATGATCTCCATAAAAGGCAACTAATAGCAGAATAACTATCTCGATAACAATAGGCGTAGCATGCGCCCTGTAAAGGCTCTTGTGTTCAAGCGAACGAATGATAAAATTCGCCGTAAAAGCGCCCATAAAAAACATGAGCAGCCAAAGCATAAAAACAACTATCTCCCTAAAATTCTGCTGTACAAAATGGTTAGCCAGGTTAGCTACGTGCCCCGTTATGTTTGATGTAAATGCTAAAAAGGCAACCATACCTGCCACATTAATAACGCCCGATACAAATGCCGTAGATGAGGCCAGCATTAAATTTTCGCGAAGTGTCCTGTCGTCTTTTGATCGCCTTAGCATAATATTGATTATAATGCAAATTAGTATAAAAAAACAACTCCCGGCCACTATTGTGAAACCGGGAGTACAACTAAAAAAAACTAATTAAAACACTGGTAATCAACCATTATCTTTAATGGGCAGCAACAGGTGCATCGTTAAGCTCATACATATAGCCTAAATTTTGCGCACCTGTGCTGCTTACCTTCAAATCTTTAACCAAGCCTGTGCCCAGGTCAATCACCCAGCCGTGTACCTCCAGGTTTTGGCCGTTTCCCCATGCATTTTGCACAATGGTGGTTTTGCATAGGTTGTACACCTGCTCAATCACATTCAGTTCAACCAGGCGGTTCAGTTTGGCAGGCTCGTCGGTTATACGGTCAAGCTCGTGGCTGTGCAGGCGGTAAACATCTTTAATGTTACGCAACCAGTTATCAATCAGCCCGAATTGTTTGTGGCTCATCGCAGCAGCAACACCACCGCAACCATAATGACCGGCTACAATCACATGCTTTACCTTCAGCACGTTAACGGCATAATCCAACACACTCAGCATGTTCATGTCCGAGTGCACACACACGTTGGCAATGTTGCGGTGAACAAACACTTCGCCCGGTTTGGTGCCGGTAACTTCGTTAGCAGGTACGCGGCTGTCGGAGCAACCAATCCACAGCACTTCAGGGCTTTGTCCTTTAGCCAATGTTTTGAAATATTCAGGATCGTCTTTTAAACGGCGTTCCACCCATTCGGCATTACCTTTAAGCAGTGAATCGTAGCTGCTTTTTTGAACTAATTTTATGTTGTTGGTGTCGATAGCCACTTTATTTTCTTTGGTTTGATTCTCTTTTACTAACATGATTTCTATATTTTTTAGTTAGACTGAAATTTTAATTCTTGTAATTTGGGCACATCATAACGGTCTTTAATATCGACCAATGACACGATGATGCCCTTGGTATAAGCATTATGCTTATAGTTATGGATAATCTCCAGCACATCAGGATCGATATAGCGGGAATTCGATCCATCAATAATTACTTCACTTTCCTTAGGCAAACTGGTAAGCGTTACCTGTATGGCGGCCTTGTTTAAAAACGACACTTCTTCTGCCAGTTGAATGCGGATCACTTTTTTATCGCCATCCTTCACAATATGGTAGAAGTACGGGTTCCGCAAGTTGGTACGCAGGATGTAGAAGATCCCGATAAGCATACCAATACCCACGCCAATCAGCAAATCGGTTAACACAACCGCCAGTATAGTTACCGCAAACGGGATAAACTGGTTTAGCCCCTGGTGCCATATATGTTTAAACAATGCAGGTTTAGCCAGTTTATAACCCGTAGTTAACAGGATAGCTGCCAGGCACGAAAGCGGGATATAATTAATAAGCGATGGGATCAACAACAACGCCAGCAGCAGCATTACACCATGCGTTATAGCGCTCATTTTGGTACGCGCACCGGCATTAACATTGGCCGATGAACGTACGATAACCGCCGTCATGGGTAAGCCGCCCAACAGGCCGCTGATGATGTTACCTAAACCTTGCGCCATCAGTTCGCGGTTGGTTGGAGAGATGCGTTTGATAGGGTCAATCTTGTCAACCGCCTCCAAACTCAACAACGTTTCCAGACTGGCAACCACGGCAATAGTAAATGCCGAGACCCACACGGCCTTATTACCAATGGCGCTAAAGTTTGGCGATTTAAACAACCCGAAAAACTCGCTCGCACTGTTTACCAGTGGGATGTGTACAAATTGCTTATCGCGCAAGGCCAGCCCGCTGTGGGCGAATAATAAACTCAAACCTACACCGGCCAATACTACCATTAAAGGTGCAGGCACGGTAGCCAGCTTTTTAAAGCGCGGCCAGTAGATCATCAACAGTAAGGATACGCTTGCAATAATTACCGCACCAAAGTTTACCTTGTTGATAGCCCTTGCCATGCCCGAAAAGGTATTATTAGAATCAACCTGTAAAAAACCTTCGTCGCCCTCAAAATCGGCATCATAGCCAACCGCGTGCGAAAACTGTTTCATGATGAGAATAATACCTATCGCGGCCAGCATGCCCTCAATTACTGCCGAAGGAAAGTAGTTGGCAATAGTACCGGCCTTAACCAAACCCAGTATGATCTGGAATACACCGGCCATAACAACTGCTAGTAAAAAACTTTCGTACGAGCCCAAACCGGTTATGGCATTTAAAACAATAACGGTTAAACCTGCCGCCGGTCCGGCCACACTCAGCTGCGAGCCACTGAACGTGCCTACCACTATACCGCCAATAATACCGGTAAGTACACCGGCAAACAATGGTGCACCACTGGCCAGGGCTATACCCAAACACAGGGGTAGCGCCACCAAGAATACAACGATACTGGCCGGTAAGTCCTTCTTTAAATTTTTAGGCAGAAAATATTTTTTGAGGTTGAGATCGCCCGCAGCAAACCCACCTTGCTTAATTTGCATGGTAATGAAATATTAAATTTTAATTGAATAAGATTGATTTAGGCGGGATGCAGCAAGGCCATAAATTTCCAAAAGGAATTAGCCTGATCTTAAAAAGAACAGGTACGCCAAACTGATCCCGGTAAAGGGATTAAAATTTAATTAAGCGTTGGGAGGCGGGGTTGGCACCACAGGGTGATATACCTGGGTGTAAAGCGATTTCTCTAAGCGGTGCAGTATATTAATTTCTACTACAAGCGGCTTATAATCGTGGATGGTAAACACAAAATCTTCATCAAAAAATTTCTTTTCTTTCAAAGTCCCTTTATCAGGATCTTCTTTATCGTTTTTTGATTCGAGCTCTAACTGGGTAATTACAGCGTTAACAGTTTTGTTGTTGAGGCTCATAAATACAGGCGCAACAGAGATGAACATCTTCGTCATGAAGATACCCATAAACATAATGCATAAGCCTAATTTAAAATCCCGCAGTTTCATAGCTGTTAGGGCAAATATACAAAAAATAGGGTATAACAAATGAAATACATGAATGCTGTCGCAAGTTTAGCGATAGCGTAACTTGTGACTGTACTATGTTAAGCTTTCAGCTTAACGTTATATTAGTAAGCTGAAAGCTTACTTTAGTATTACCACAAGTTACGCTGCGCTAAACTTGCGGTAGCGTCCGTAGTTTAAATTAAATAAACGAAACCTAAATTATTATCCGATAAATGAGTACCAATTATAAATTCCATAATCAGGAAGGCCTTTACTTTATTACGTTTTCTACCGTTAGATGGATCGATGTTTTTACGCGAAGAATTTATAAAGACATTATTGTAGACAGCCTTAACTACTGCATTGCCAATAAGGGATTAGAATTATTTGCATGGGTAATTATGAGTAACCACGTACATCTGATTGCCCGGACTAACGACAAACCTCTTTCAACTATCATCCGTGATATTAAGCGACATACATCTAAACAGCTTCTTAAAGCCATCGAAGAAAACACTCAGGAAAGCAGAAAGGATTGGTTACTATATCTCTTTAATCGTGCCGGAGAATACAATCCGAATAACGAGTATTACCAATTTTGGCAACAGGATAATCATCCGATAGAATTGTGGACTAACGATGTTATGGATCAAAAATTAAATTATATCCACGATAACCCGGTTACCGCCGGTTGGCTTGATTTGCCAGAGCATTATTTATACAGCAGCGCACGTAGTTATGCCGGTGAACAAGGATTGATCAATATTAGTTTATTAGTATGAGCTACCGCAAGTTTAGCGCAGCGCAACTTGTGACTGTACTTGATTAAGCTTTCAGCTTAATTAGTAAGCTGAAAGCTTACAACAGAACCACCACAAGTTGCGCTTCGCTAAACTTGCGGTAGCGTAGTCTTGCATTTTTCAATCAACAATCACTACATTTAACCACTCACCCAATTTACTACCTGTATTGTGGATAAGAAGATAGAAACCCTGAATAAGAAACGCGAACAAGCCCTGGCCGGCGGCGGCGAGGCGCGTATAGCCAGTCAGCATAAAAAAGGAAAACTTACTGCGCGCGAACGCCTGCATTTTCTGATGGACGAAGGTTCGTTCCAGGAAATTGGCATGCTGGTGGTTCACCGCTCAACCGATTTCGGGATGGAGAAAGAAAACTATCCCGGCGACGGTGTAGTTACGGGCTATGGCACCATCAATGGCCGACCGGTTTACGTTTTCTCGCAAGACTTTACCATTTTCGGCGGCTCCCTATCCGAAACGCATGCCGAAAAGATCTGCAAGATCATGGATCTGGCCATGCAAAACGGTGTGCCGTTTATCGGCTTAAATGATTCTGGCGGTGCACGGATACAGGAAGGTGTAGTATCATTAGGTGGCTATGCCGATATATTTTACCGCAATACCAAAGCATCCGGTGTTATCCCGCAGCTTTCGGCCATTATGGGCCCATGCGCGGGTGGTGCGGTATACTCCCCTGCCATTACCGATTTTATTTTGATGGTTGAGCATACTTCGTACATGTTTGTAACCGGGCCAAATGTGGTTAAAACGGTTACGCATGAAGTGGTAACTTCCGAAGAACTGGGTGGTGCCAATACCCATGCCACCAAATCGGGCGTTACACATTTTGCTTGTGCCAATGAGATCGAAGCTATTCAGCATATCAAAAAGCTGTTGAGCTATATGCCGCAGAATTGTGAAGAAAAAGCACCCACCTTAGCTTATGAAAGCCGCGATGAAAAACGCCCGGCCCTTAATTCTATCATCCCCGAAAATTCATTGCAGCCTTACGACATCCGCGAGGTAATTGAAGAGGTGATTGATGAAGGTACTTTCCTGGAAGTGCATAAAGATTTTGCCGCCAATATTGTAGTGGGCTTTGCCCGTTTGGCTGGTAGAAGTATCGGCATTGTGGCCAATCAGCCAGCTTACCTGGCCGGTGTGCTCGATCGCCATTCATCAACCAAAGCTGCACGTTTTGTACGTTTTTGCGATAGTTTTAATATTCCGCTGCTGGTATTCGAAGATGTACCGGGATTTTTGCCGGGTACAGATCAGGAGTGGAATGCCATTATTACCAATGGCGCTAAATTGTTATATGCCTTTTGTGAAGCTACCGTTCCGCGCGTTACGGTAATTACCCGCAAGGCTTATGGTGGTGCTTATGATGTGATGAACTCCAAACACATCGGTGCCGATATCAATTACGCCTGGCCATCTGCCGAGATTGCCGTAATGGGTGCCAAAGGCGCTGCCGAAATCATCTTTAAAAGAGAGATCACCGCCGCCGCAGACCCCGAAGCCAAGTGGAAAGAAATGGAACAACTTTACTCCGACAAGTTTGCCAACCCTTACCGCGCTGCCGAACGTGGCTTTATTGATGAGGTAATTGAGCCATCTGAAACCCGCCTGAAATTGATCCATGCGTTTAAAATGCTGGAGAATAAAGTAGTGAACATGCCGAGGAAAAAGCATGGGAATATACCGTTGTAAGGTTTAGAAGCAGGAAACGAGAGACAAGAAACGAGACTACATATCAAAGAGGTGAAAGGAAGCGGAGGCCCGACAGAAACGCGGGCCATGCGCTGGCCTGCGGGTGGAAGCGTTTTTCTGTCTTGATTTTTTGGTTACTTTTGGATCAAGCCAAAAGTGACTAAGCCCCCGCGGCTATGAGCGGACTGGCGATAATTATAGCACTGCCTTTGTAGGTCGGGGATTGCTTCGTACCTCGCAATGACGCTTTTTTTATACCATGGACATCGAACAAATAACCCCACAACTTACCTGGCGTTTACGCCGCGATGAGCTTTATCCCGGCGAGTACATGTTTAACATGGAAATGGAAGAGGATAATCACGGCTGGCATTTCGGTGGGTTTATTGATAATAAGCTGATTGCTGTAGTATCCCTGTTTCAGAAAGGGACAGACTTTCAGTTTCGCAAGTTTGCGGTACAGAAAGATTACCAGGGCAAGGGAATCGGGCGTGAGTTATTGGAGTATGTGATAGCGTTTGCCAAATCAGAAGGTGGCAAGCGCATTTGGTGTAATGCCCGCGATACCGCTATTCAATTTTATATCAAAGCCGGGTTCCAACATACCGGCGAGCTTTTCGAACGCCAAGGTTACAATTTCGAAATACTCGAAAAAGAAATTTAATTAGTACGAGATTCCAACCATTTTAAGGCTTCTTTCGTTACTTATCTTTAAACTGCTTTATTATATTTGTTAACTGCTTTTGCAGTAACGCGTTTTACGAAATACTTATGTCTGAACAACAAAATGATAAAAAACAGCATGTAGCTGTTGTTACCGAAGAATCCTTATCCTTTTTAGCGAAATATATCAATAACCCCTCACCTACCGGTTTTGAGTGGAAAGGCCAGCAAATGTGGCTCGAATATATTAAGCCTTATATCGATACCCATTATGTAGATAACTATGGCACTACGGTTGGTATCATCAACCCCGATGCTCCTTACAAAGTAGTTATTGAAGCCCATGCCGATGAAATTTCGTGGTTTGTAAATTACATTACCAGTGATGGATTGATCTACGTGATCCGCAATGGCGGTTCAGATCATCAGATTGCACCATCGAAACGTGTAAACATCCATACCGATAATGGCGATGTGGTTAAAGCTGTTTTCGGCTGGCCAGCCATCCATACCCGTCTGGGCGGCGAGAAGGAAGAGGCCCCGACCCTGAAAAACATCTTTTTAGATTGCGGCGCTACCTCGAAAGAGGAAGTTGAAAAACTGGGCATCCACGTAGGTTGTGTAATTACTTACGAGGATGAGTTTATGGTTTTAAACGACCGCTACTATGTTGGCCGTGCCCTGGATAACCGCGCCGGCGGTTTTATGATTGCCGAAGTTGCCCGTTTACTGAAAGAAAATAACATAACCCTGCCATTCGGCCTTTACATTGTAAATGCTGTGCAGGAAGAAATTGGCCTTCGTGGTGCCGAAATGATAGCCCACCACATTAAACCAAACGTAGCTATTATTACCGATGTAACGCATGATACCCAAACCCCGATGATCAACAAAATTGTTCAGGGCGATTTGGCGTGTGGCCGCGGTCCGGTAGTATCTTATGCTCCCGCAGTTCAAAATAATTTGAATAAGTTATTGGTTGAGACTGCGCAGAAAGCAGAAATTCCGTTCCAACGCCAGGCATCATCACGTTCTACAGGTACAGATACCGATGCTTTTGCATACTCTAATGATGGCGTGCCATCAGCATTAATCTCTTTACCGTTGCGCTACATGCACACCACGGTTGAGATGATCCATAAAGAAGACGTGGACAATGTGATCCGCCTCATTTATGAAACCCTGTTAACCATCGAAAACGGTCAGGATTTTAAATACTTTAAATAAAACAAGACACTCTCAATTTCCGTATATACAATCATCTAATAACAGCTTTAGAAAAATATGAAACCTACTTTATTAATATTGGCCGCAGGGATGGCCAGCCGTTATGGCAGCATGAAACAAGTTGACGGCTTCGGCCCAAATGGCGAAACCATTATTGATTACTCTATCCATGACGCTATTAAAGCAGGTTTTGGTAAGATCAGCTTCATTATCCGCGAAGAATTTCTGGATAGTTTTAAAGCTATTTTCGAGCCTAAACTGGCAGGCAGGGTTGAAACAGATTACGTTTTCCAAAACTATGATCTAAAACCTTTTGGTATTGATATCGAGGTTGAACGTGCTAAACCATGGGGAACTGCCCACGCTGTATTATCTGCACGTAACCAGGTTAAAGAGCCTTTCTGCGTTATTAATGCTGATGACTATTACGGTTACGAAGCATTTGAAAAAATGGCTCAGTTCTTAACCAGCGAAGTTGCCGACGATAAATATTCATTAGTAGGTTACCAGATTGATAAAACTTTATCTGAGTACGGTTCAGTATCCCGCGGTGTTTGCAAAGTGAACGACGAAGGTAACATGGTTGAAATTAACGAGCGTACACAAGTATACTTTAAAGGCGACGGTGTTGTGTTTGAAGAAGGCGGCGTTGAAACCGAATTGCCTACAGATACCCGCGTATCTATGAACTTCTGGGGCTTTACCCCTGCTGTTTTTGAGCAAAGCTTACCCATGTTCCAACGTTTTGTTGAGAAAAACAAAGAAAACCCTAAGGCGGAGTTCTTTATCCCATTGGTTGCCGATGAACTGATTAAAACCGGCACGGCCTCTTTCAAAGTTATCCCAACTGCATCAAAATGGTTTGGTGTAACTTATAAAGAAGATAAACCAATCGTTCAAAAAAGCATTGCCGATTTAGTGGCTAACGGCACTTACCCGGCTAATCTTTGGAGTTAATATTGGACTAAGGATTGAAGGACAAAAGATAAAAGACAGATTCGCTTTATCCGATACGTCATGCTGTCCCGATAGCTATCGGGATTGTTTCAGCACCCCACATGCAAGGTGTACAACATTAATTGTTTTAGACCTGTTCTTGGGATCCCGATCCCAACGGTAGTCGGGACGGGATGATGGTTTCACATTATAAAATAAAAATCCCTGCCCCAAAGGCGGGGATTTTTATTTTATATCCATCTCAAACATTTTCCGGGAACGTTCCCGATAATTATTTACATTTGGCTCTGTAACCAATTATTAAATTTCTGATGAAACGATATTTGCTCTTAGTCGTTGTTTTGTTAACTACGTATACAAACTTATTTGCACAACATATGCAGGTCGAAATTTTAGGCAATACCCAAAGCGCTGCCAAACAAGCCAATGCTTTAGTGATAACAACCAAAGAAGCCGTTGCCCGTGTTTGGGTTTACAGCCCTACCGTTATCCGTGTTAACATCAGCAAAAACACCGACGTGGCCGATACCTCATTTGCGGTGATTCAAAAACCAGCCGATGCTATTGATTATAAAGAAACCGGCGACCATATTGAGGTTACCACTTCAGCTTTAAAACTGAGTATTCAGAAATCGCCGTTACGTTTTAATTTCTATACTGCTGATGGCAAGGAGTTAAGCCAGGACGATAACCGTTTTGGCGTTAACTGGCAGGGCACACGTGTGGTTAACTACCGCAAACTTTATAAAGACGAGCGCTTCATTGGTCTGGGCGAAAAAACCGGCGATTTAGACCGTCGCGGTAGTTCTTATACTAACTGGAACAGTGACGTACCCGATCATGGCCCTAAAAGCGACCCTCTATATGAAACCTTCCCATTTTTTGTGGGCATGCATAGCGGCCTTACTTACGGCTTGTTCTTCGACAATACGCACAAAAGCTACTTCGATTTTGGTGCCACTACAGACCATCAAATGAGTTGGTTTGGTGCCGATGCCGGTGATATGAACTATTATTTCTTCGGTGCGCAAAACGTAGCCGATATTATTAAAGATTATACCTGGCTTACCGGTCGTATGGAAATGCCACCACTGTGGACTTTAGGTTACCAGCAATGTCGCTGGAGTTATATGAGCGCACAGGAAATTCTGGATATTGCTAAAACCTTCCGCGACCATAACATCCCGGCTGATGTAATGTATTGTGATATTGATTACATGGATCATTACAAGATCTTCACCTGGAACCACCAGACCTTCCCCGACCCGAAATCATTTATTGATAAACTGAAATCAATGGGCTTTAGGTTGGTTACCATTGTTGACCCTGGTATTAAAGTTGAACCCGGTTATAAACAATACGATGAAGGCGTAGCCAAAAACTATTTTGCCACATACCCCAACGGCGAAAAATTTGTAGGCGAAGTTTGGCCCGGTCGCTGCCATTTCCCAGACTTTTTCAGGGATGATGTACGCCAATGGTGGGGAGCATCTTTCACTGCTCTTACCGAGCCCGGTGTTGAAGGTTTCTGGAACGACATGAACGAACCTGCCGCCTGGGGACAAAACATCCCCTGGATGGTTAAATTCGGCAATTATTATATCCCCGAAGTGCGCAATGTTTATGGCATGGAAATGGCCCGCGCTACTTATGAGGGCACTAAAAAGATTCTGGGCAATAAACGTCCGTTCGTATTAACCCGTGCGGCTTATTCGGGCACACAACGTTACTCTGCCGTGTGGACAGGTGATAACTCTGCTTACGATGCTCACATGCTGTTAGGTCAGCGCATGGTAAACAGCCTGGGTATTACCGGGATGAGCCTGGTAGGTGTAGATATTGGTGGCTTTAGCGGCGATCCTACACCAGAGCTGATGGTACGCTGGAACTCGCTGGGTGTGTATACCCCAATGTTCCGTAACCACGCCATGCAGGGCACCAAAATGCGCGAGCCATGGCGTTGGGGAGAGGTTAACGAAAAGATCATTAAAAAAGACATTGAGCAGCGTTATAAATTGCTTCCATACCTATACTCCAGTTTCTACCAATCGCATCAAACAGGGCTTCCTGTGAGCCGTACACTGGCTATTAACTATACACAGGATACCATGATTTATAATCCAAGCTATCAGAACCAGTTTCTGTTTGGCGATGGCTTGCTGGTTGCACCGGTTATCAGTACCGAGCATACCGTATCTGTTTACCTGCCGCAAGGCGAATGGTATCGCGTAAGCAGCAGCCAGCATTATGATGGCGGTCATACTTATACTGTTGATGCACCATTAAATGATCTGCCTGTATTTGCCAAAGGCGGTGCCATTATCCCGATGCAAAACGTGATACAAAACACCAACGAAAAAGGTGATGGTATTTTAGAAATTAACGTTTGGTACGGAAAAGAGGCCAGCCATTTTGTTTATTACGAAGATGATGGTTCATCTTATGATTATCAGCATGGTACTTACCATAAACGCGAAATCAGTTTCGATCCAAATCATGCGCATATTACGTTTGGCGCAGCAGAAGGTTCTATGACTTCGAAATACAGCCGCATCAAGTTAGTATTGCATGGCTTTAATGGTCGTATGAAAAACTTCAAAGTAAATGGTCATGCTGTTAGCGGTACTGATGCTGTTGAATTTGAGAATAGTGGTAAGGTGATTACTATTGCTTATTAAATTCATGTAAGGTACACAACCAACACGTCATTGCGAGCGATAGCGTGGCAATCCCCGACTTTGCAGTTCAACTATACAGAGCTGCTCTGTAAATCGGGGATTGCTTCGTTCCTCGCAATGACGTGTATGTTTGTCCATACTAAACCAGAAGTAATACACTCAAAAAGCATCCGCCCAAAACGGATGCTTTTTTATTTGTAGCAGATTTCCTATTTTAAGCCTATTCACAATTTATGAGCAAAGAACACTTTTTAGAACAACACGACCCCGAACGCAAAGATTTCCAGATAGACCGCATTATCCTTTTTAGTGATGCTGTTTTTGCTATCGCCATTACGCTACTGGTAATAGAAATTAAAGCCCCCGAAATATTAAAGGGCTTTACACCAGATCAGATCCTCGAGCAGCTTTATGAGTTAGTACCCAAGTTTTGGGGTTTCTTCCTCAGCTTCCTTGTTATTGCATTAAACTGGCGTAGTCATCATCGTACTTTTGGCTTTGTTAACCATTATACCAACAGGCTTATTTTGCTCAATTTCTTTTTCCTGTTCACATTAGTGTTGATGCCTTTTTCATCTGCCTATTACAGCGAGAATACGCGCTACAACGTTCCTTACTACTTCTATAACATCAACATCATATTAACCGGCATCACTAATTATGCCTTGATTAAATATGTTTTCAACCCTAAAAACGGCATTGTCGAACATCAGCCTACCATCATATTCAAGAAGCTATTTATGGCCCGTACCATTGCCATACCGATCATATTTTTGTTCGGCATTTTAATATGGCCGTTATCCAGAATGTACGCTCAAATGAGCCCTATTTTAATATGGCCGGTATTTGCTTTGCTGCGCTTGTTTTATAAGCGGAAGTATTTACGGGAGGTTAAGCAAGAAGAGGTTGTGGTTGAGGAGGGAGAGGAATCGGGGAATCCGTCGTAATATCCATCCGTCGTCCCGAACTTGTTTCGGGATCCCACATGCTAAGCCACCGTCAGCAAAGTCTGCGACCTGTCCTGTGGGGTGCTGAAACAAGTTCAGCATGACGGGTGGACAAGCATATACAAACAAAAAGGGCTCCCCGGATAAACCGGGGAGCCCTTTTCAAAAAAAACTATTATAATTATTTCACTTCTTCAAAGTCAACATCGGTTACAGTGTCGCCGCCTTGTGCGCCACCTGCTTCCGGACCGCCTGCGTTAGGCTGACCCTGACCGGCATCACCTGTTGCTTTGTACATATCTTCAGATGCAGTAGCCCAGGCAGCGTTAAGCTCGGTTTGTGCAGCTTCGATAGCGTCCAAATCTTTGGCAGAGAAAGCTGATTTCAGTTTTTCCAGAGATGACTCGATAGGTGCTTTTTTGTCAGCAGGTATTTTGTCACCATATTCTTTCAATTGTTTCTCAGTCGAGAAGATCAAAGCATCGGCACCGTTCAGTTTTTCAACTTCTTCTTTTGCCTTTCTGTCAGCATCAGCATTAGCTTCAGCTTCGTCTTTCATCTTTTTGATCTCAGCATCAGTTAAACCAGATGAAGCTTCGATACGGATTTTTTGCTCTTTACCGGTTGCTTTATCTTTAGCAGATACGTGCAGGATACCGTTAGCATCAATATCAAAGGTAACTTCTACCTGTGGTACACCACGTGGCGCTGGCGGAATGCTATCCAGGTGGAAGCGACCAAGCGTACGGTTTTGTGCTGCCATAGGGCGCTCACCTTGCAAAATGTGGATCTCTACCGATGGCTGGTTATCAGACGCGGTTGAGAAAGTCTCAGATTTTTTGCTTGGGATAGTAGTGTTAGATTCGATTAAGCGGGTCATTACACCACCCATAGTTTCGATACCTAATGAAAGTGGGGTAACGTCTAACAATAACACGTCTTTAACTTCGCCGGTTAATACACCACCTTGAATTGCAGCACCGATGGCCACAACCTCATCAGGGTTAACACCTTTTGAAGGCGCTTTACCGAAGAATTTTTGAACAGCCTCTTGAATAGCAGGGATACGGGTTGAACCACCAACCAGGATAATCTCATCGATATCTGAAGTGCTGTAACCAGCATTTTTCAATGCAGTACGGCAAGGCTCAATAGTACGTTTAATTAAGCTATCAGCCAGTTGCTCAAATTTAGCTTTGCTTAAAGATTTAACCAAGTGCTTAGGCATACCATCAACTGCAGTAATGTATGGCAGGTTGATTTCGCTTTGTGCAGTGCTTGATAATTCGATTTTAGCTTTCTCAGCAGCTTCTTTTAAGCGTTGTAAAGCCATAGGGTCTTTACGCAGGTCAATACCTTCGTCGCTTTTAAATTCGTCTGCCAACCAGTCAATAATAACCTGGTCAAAGTCATCACCACCCAGGTGAGTATCACCATCGGTTGATTTCACTTCGAAAACGCCATCACCTAACTCTAAAACAGAAACGTCATGAGTACCACCACCGCAGTCAAACACAACAATTTTCATGTCTTTGTGTGCTTTATCCAGGCCGTAAGCAAGGGCAGCAGCAGTAGGTTCGTTAATGATACGTTTTACAGTTAAGCCTGCAATTTCACCGGCTTCTTTAGTAGCCTGGCGTTGTGCATCATTAAAGTAAGCCGGTACGGTAATAACCGCTTCAGTAACTTCTTGTCCTAAAAAGTCTTCAGCAGTTTTCTTCATTTTTTGAAGAATCATAGCTGAGATCTCTTGCGGGGTATATTTACGGTCGCCAATTTCAACACGTGGTGTGTTGTTGTCGCCTTTAACAACTTTATATGGTACACGGCCAACTTCGGTAGTTACCTCGTTGAAAGAGTTACCCATAAAGCGTTTTATAGAGTAAATAGTTTTGGTTGGGTTGGTAATAGACTGGCGTTTGGCTGGGTCACCCACTTTACGCTCGCCATTATCAACAAAAGCAACTACAGATGGTGTAGTGCGTTTACCTTCGCTGTTGGCAATAACTACGGGTTCGTTACCTTCCATTACGGCCACGCAGGAATTTGTTGTTCCTAAGTCGATTCCAATGATTTTAGACATATGATTGATTTTTTCTTTTATTAATTAGTCAATTCCTACACCTATTTATCAATGGTTGTGCCAAGCTTTAATTGGCAGTAAATTAAATTAAATGCTGGCAGAAATAATACTTTTAGTCAGCCCCGGATGAGATTGCGATGACAGCTTGGCAGAAATGTAGTAGATTTAGGGTATGAAGATCAAAGCCCTTACCACGCTACTTTTGTTAATATTATGTACAAATTGCTTGTACAGCCAATCATTACCAACTAAAAAAGAGCAGTATGATTTTTTAAAATGGTATCTGGTTAAAAATTCTGTGCAGGCACTATCTGATACTTTAAAACATTTCAATTACCACGTTGACCTTAAGGATTTCTTTGAAATAAATAGTTACGACAAACAGCTTAAAATATCCCAGCAAGACAGCCTTTATATTATAAAACAGCTTAATTACACAGGTAAAGTATTGCTTGATAAAGAACAGTTTTCTGATATTGACTGGAAAGCCGGAGATGTGGCTAACCTGCCTGTAACTTACATTTCGTTACCTGTATTTTCAGAAGACAGAACTATAGCTTTTATTAACAGGGCGTTTCATTGTGGTGCACTTTGTGGGCATGGCGGTATAGAGATTTATAAAAAAACAGACGGCAAATGGAAAAGATACGACATCAAATTTTGGACAAACTGGATGAATTAAGTTTATATATACACCTATGCTGTCGCTTGGCTCTTCCGAGTGATCATGAGAGTAGCATTAGCTCTTGAAGAAACACTTCCCACCCTTCAATATACAATACATACACCCTTTCATATACCCTGCTTACACCCTATCCTACACAAAAATGTTGTGCCACTTTTGTGTTGTGATGGATATGGGAGCTTTAATACACTTCTATAAATCCTGATCAGGAGTATCTCGAAAATCCTTTTTAAAGAGTAGAGAATTAACCAAAATCCTAAAATCATTTTATCATGGCACTTTACAGCGAATTTTTTACCTCTCAGGAGATCATTAACATCCAGGTGGTAATTGACACAGACGCAATTACCAACGACTATCCCAATCCAAGTAAGGATCCGGCCCACCCTACCGGTTTACCACATAACTACATGTACATGGTAGCCACCAGGGCAAATGTTATAGTGGGTTCTGGTACCGGCGACCTATCAATTAAAGCTGATGTTGGCGACATTATCCGCTGGTACGGTACGTCAGAATATGGCAACTTTGATTCGTCGGTTGTATTATACAAAATGGAGAGATTTGCCGGAGACACCGTTTTTAACAACCTTACCTTTAGTGTTTATAAAAGACAAGGTGTTTTGCCTACCGATGGCAGCGTGTTTCCAATTAACTTCAGCGAACAAACCTATTGGTTTAACCAGGCTAACGTTGTGAATAAAGGAACTGAAAACTATAATATCCAGTTTGCACTTTACACCCGCCAAAGAGGCACTGCAAACCCGGTGTTATTTGGCTACTACTATTGGGATCCTACCATTGTTGTAAAAAGTTAATTATTGAGAGGTATGAACCGGTAAAGATCCTGTCTGTATAGCAGGATCTTTACTCCAGTTACACCCTATCTTACACAAAAATGGTGCGCCATATTTGTATCATGATGGAATACAATATTAAGTTTTGAACAATCTGGATGAATTAAATAGCATTAAGATCAATTCACCGGCGACACTTTCAATAAATCAATCCTAAAGTTCTCTTTCCCCATTCGGCCAATTAGCACTCTTTTATCAGGAGCGTTGCCGGGTAGCATCTTTGCAAACAAGGTATCGTGATTATTAAAAGGATAGCGCCATATAGCCGTAATTTCCCTTGTTTGCGGGTTGTATTTATATCCACCGATGTAGCGGCGTAAGTAGCTATTATATTCTAATACAAAATCGCCCCTGTCAATAAAGACTTTAGTAAGCACACTATCGGCGCAAGCATTATTACTTTTAACCGCATTATTTAAACTCCAATTTTTAACCAAATACTTTCCGGTTATCTCCTTGTAGTTTTTGGGAAATTTGAAATTAGCCAATAATACTATCGGAATAATAACTGTAGAAAAACGAACAGTATTCTTTACCCAGCTATTGCGAAAATAAAACCCGGGCAGTGGGCTTTGGGTATGGAAGAAAAACTCTGATAAGCGATCATATTTCAACAATATTAAATATACCACAGCCAGGGTTTCGCAGGTGATATAGATCTGAATAATAATATCGAGGTAAAAGTAATCGAGTAAAAGGATATTCAAGAGCAGAGGCAGTAATGTAATGGCTCCAAGCAGTCTGGTTCTACGAAAAAGAAGTAATACAGAGCCGGCAATCTGCATAACTGCAACAATATCAACCAGTAAACGAAAATGGCCATAAAAGGCCCACATTAAATCCTGCCTGGGGATACTGCTAAAGGGGTTATCCAACTCGCCCAGTGGTATGTTAAATTGCAAATGGCAAAGTTTCTCTATCCCGAACATAATTAAATCCAGCGCGATAAAATACCTCACTGCATTTTGCCAGAAACCGGTATATAAAGTAACATCAAGTTCGCCGCGCGATGCTTTACGTTGCCAAATTATACAGCATATCAGCATTATTAACCAGATGGCTAATCCGATAACCCATTCCAGTTTGGGGGCACGGCCAAATTGCATCATAACATTAGTAATGCGCAGGAGCACAAAAACGCCTATTACAGCTGCTATAGCACAAGCCCAGGCGAGTTGAGAGAAAGGTGTACGTTTCATAATTGTGTTATTTTTTTAACACAATATTAGGGAGGTATACTGTCCTTATCGTTCGGCTTTATCCAACCGAACACATTAGCCATCTATTTACCAAGCCTGATAAGAAACATTGGCGGCTATTTCTCCTTGTTTCATAAATTGGCTTGGCGATAAACCGGTTTGCTTTTTAAAGGCGGTGTTAAAAGTAGTTTTAGAGCTGAAACCTGCACTATAGGCAATACCTAAAATATTGAGATGCTTATGCTGATCAGACAGCATCAACAGCTTGGCCTCTTTTACCCTATAGGCATTAATAAACTGGAAGAAATTCATACCGACGCTGTCATTGAGTAAATACGACAAATCGTGAACCGAGACTTCCATACTTTGTGCCAATTGCGGCAGATTTAATTCACTGTCGAGGTATAGCTTGTCATGTACCATCAAGTGCTCGAGACGTAATTTAAGCCGATGGGATAGCTTATCATCCATGCGCGGTTTTATTTGTTTAGGCTGATGTTGAAACTCTTCAATCACCTGGCTAACCTCTGCAATTGCTGCTGGCTGATAAGGGAATATCTCTTTCTGTGCAATCAAATAGTAACAGATAACTAAACTACAAAACAGGTAAATAATTTGCCGGTATAATGATTGCGAATGTATCATCAAAAGATTGTTAGCAACGAAGATGAGCATCATAATGCCGATAATATACAGCAGGTAGTTTAGCCAGCGTAAATCAACCGGCGTAGTATTAGAAGCCACCAACTGAATATTCTTTTGGTGCTTGTAAAGCTTATACCAGGCAAGCGCCCAAAGTACCCACATTTGCAGGTTAGAGGTAAGAAATATGGTATATATGATGGTGTTGAGTACAAGCTTCGGAAAAGGATAGCCCTTAAATGCAGGCAACAAATTAAACGGCAGGATAAGGAGAAACACAATAGCGCCCGGCACAAAACTCAGATAGTACTTCCTATTAAACTTGCCGGGCGTTGCAAATTGTACCACGCTCAAATAAAATAAGGCAGGAGTGGCGCAATGAGAAAGATCAACAAAACGCAGCAACCAATCAAACTGATGTGCAGCATGATCTCCATCGACTACCGCTGCTGCAATTTTCAATCCCACATTTAAAAAGAATATGCCCAACCATCTATTAGCCATTATGTTTACCTTATTAGGGTTAACAATGGCTATGAACGCGAATAAAAAGAAGCTAACGCAGATAATGGTATTAAGCAGTTGTTCGGCAGTCATTTAGTTACAGGCTTTTTATAAAGCTAATAAAAACCACCTAAACAAGAAAGAGAAATGGTTTATACCCCAAACTGTTTTAAATGATGATCTAAATGCTTAGAAGCTAACAATAGACCTTGTTCCGCAGTCATCTTACCGAAGAAGGGATGAATGAAATTAACGGGTGATTGGGCATGTTCTTCCATCAATGTAATCAGGTTTTCTTTCTCCAATGACACGCTCCCGTCGCTGGTTATGATGAACGATGGTACCGATGGTAAATTTCGTTTTACAGGCTCATCTTTCAGCATCGATTTTAGTGCAATTTTACCGAAGAGCTTACCCATAAACGCTTGTTTATAGATCTGCCTACCTAGAGCCATTTCTTCCCACATGGCACAATGCCTTAACATTTGGTATACCGACATTTTGCCCCATGACGGAGTACTATGTTCGTCGAGTTTTTGGATGCGTTTGATGAAGTCTTCTCTCTCTTGTTTTTCGGCAAAGTTTATCATGCCTAAAAATAGCTATTGGCTTGGGCTTACCAAAGGGCGATAAAGGACAATAAAAAGGGGTGATTACGACATTTTAAACGCAAAAAAGCCTTACTCAAATGAGTAAGGCTTTTCAATATCGTTAGTAATTAAAATTACTCGCCTTTTTCTGCTTCGTCTTCTTTTGCAGAAGCTTCTTCAGCAGCAGGAGTAGCCGGAGCTTCTTCTACAGCTGGTGCAACAGTTTCAGCAACAACAGCCTCGTCAGCCGGGGTTACTTCAGCAGTAGCAGCTTTTGCTTTGCCAGTACCAGCACCACCACGACGGCGGGTAGCTTTCTTAGCAGGAGCAGCAGTTTCTGCACCGTAAACGGTGTTGTAATCTACTAATTCAATCAGTGCCATTTCTGCGTTGTCACCTAAACGGTTTTCCATTTTGATGATACGAGTGTAGCCACCTGGTCTGTCAGCAATTTTAACAGCGATGTCGCGGAACAGTTCAGTAACTGCATCTTTGCTTTGCAGGTAGCTAAATACTGTACGGCGTGAGTGTGTGTTATCACTTTTAGCTTTAGTTAAGATAGGCTCTACATAAACGCGTAAAGCTTTTGCTTTTGCTAAAGTAGTAGTGATACGCTTGTGCTGGATAAGCGATGAAGCCATATTTGCCAGCATAGCCTTTCTGTGGCTATCTGTACGGCCTAAGTGGTTGTGTTTTTTACCGTGTCTCATTTTGTTATTTACTTGTGCACGTGCATACCGTTGGGCGGCTATTAGTCAAGCCCGCGGAATTATGCCCTCGCTTATTGTTAGATTTGAGATATTAGATTTGAGATTTGAGATTAACTCCCTCAGCGCAGATCCTTTTACTCGTTTGTTAATTGCTTTTAAAAAATTCGAGATGTGAATATCTCAATACTCACATCTCAAATCTAATATCTAAACAAAGATTACTCTTCGTCCAGTTTGTATTTTGCCAGGTTCATACCAAAAGATAAACCTTTTGATTTAACCAGGTCCTGAATCTCGGTTAATGATTTTTTACCGAAGTTTCTGAATTTTAACATATCAGCTACGTCGTAAGAAACCAGATCAGCCAGGCTGCGGATGTCGGCAGCTTTCAGGCAGTTCAGTGCACGTACAGAAAGATCTAAGTCAACCAGTTCGGTTTTCAGGATCTTGCGCATGTGCAGGATTTCTTCATCAACTTCTTTAGTTTCTTCTTTAGCCTGGGCTTCAAGCATCATGTTCTCATCAGAGAACAACATGAAGTGCTGGATCAAAATCTTCGCAGCTTCTTTTAATGCATGCTCCGGGTGTACAGAACCATCGGTAACAATATCCAACACCAATTTCTCGTAGTCGGTTTTTTGTTCAACACGATAGTTTTCGATTGTATATTTCACATTCTTGATAGGTGTGTATATAGAATCGATAGCGATAACGCCTACTAAAGCATCCGGATTTTTATTTTCTTCACTTGCAACGTAACCACGGCCTTTGTTTACAGTAAGCTCAACTTCAAGCGTTACTGATGAGTCCATGTTACAGATAACCAGCTCAGGGTTTAATACGGTAAAGTTGTTTGAAAACTTGGTGATGTCACCAGCTTTAAAACTATCCTGACCGTTGATGATAACGAAGATTTTTTCTGAATCACCAGAAGTACCGGTTTTCTTAAAACGAACTTGTTTAAGGTTCAGGATAATTTCGGTAACATCTTCAACAACGCCTTTGATGGTTGAAAACTCATGCGATACTCCAGAGAAACGTACTGAAGTAATTGCATAACCTTCCAATGAAGAAAGTAAGATACGACGTAAAGCATTACCAATAGTAATACCGAAACCTGGCTCTAACGGACGAAATTCAAATGTACCATCAAAGTCAGTTGACTTCTGCATGATTACCTTATCTGGTTTTTGAAATGCTAAAATTGCCATTTATATCCTTTTGATTATTGTTTACTTAATTTATATATAACAGATATTGAGATACCAAAAATTGAGATATGAGAATAAACAAATTATCTCATATCTCAAATTTAATATCTCAAATCTAATTCTTACTTAGAGTACAACTCGACGATCAGGTTTTCCTTGATGTTTTCAGGAATCTCATCGCGGTTTGGTAAGTTTAACAGTTTACCTGTAAGGGCTGCTGCATCCCACTCAAACCAGCTGTATTTGTTTATTTTTCTGCCGGCTACAGAGTTGCTGATAGCTTCAAGAGATTTTGATTTCTCACGAACTGCGATCACATCACCTACTCTTACATTGTAAGAAGCAATGTTTACAACTTCACCGTTAACAGTAATGTGTTTGTGACCAACCAACTGGCGTGCACCAGAACGGGTTGGAGCGATACCTAAACGGTAAACAACGTTATCTAAACGTGCTTCTAATAATTGAAGCAAGTTTGTACCGGTGATACCTTCTTTAGCTACTGCGGTATGGAATAAGTTTTCGAACTGACGCTCTAATACACCGTAAGTGTATTTAACTTTTTGTTTTTCCATCAGCTGCACTGCATACTCTGATTGCTTGCCTCTTCTTTTAGAGACACCGTGCATGCCGGGAGGATAGTTTTTTCTTTCTAACACTTTATCCGGACCGAAGATCGGTTCACGGAATTTACGTGCGATTTTGCTTTTTGGGCCTGTATATCTTGCCATTGTTGTGTTTTTTAAAGTATCAAGCAGCCTTAAAACTGCCGAATCTTAGCTTTAAAATTGTGTTAATTAAACTCTTCTGCGTTTTGCAGGGCGACATCCGTTGTGTGGAAGCGGGGTAATATCTTTGATGGTTGTAACCTCGATACCAGTAGTTTGTAAAGTACGGATAGCCGACTCACGACCAGCACCCGGGCCTTTAACAAAAACTTCTACTTTACGTAAGCCCAAATCATAAGCTACCTTACCGCAATCGCCAGCAGCCTGACCAGCAGCATAAGGAGTGTTCTTTTTTGAACCTTTAAAACCCATTTTACCTGCAGAAGACCAAGAGATTGCCTGACCAGTACTGTTAGTAAGGGTGATAATGATGTTGTTGAAAGTAGCGTTAATGTGTGCCTGACCTACAGGTTCTACAATTACGATACGTTTTTTGGTTACTTTTTTAGCTTTAGCCATTACTTTTAGATTTTAGATATGAGACTTGAGATGTGAGACAATTACTCCAGCCCGGCACTCATAACTGATTTTTATCTTTTGTTATTCCAGATTTAAGATGCTCGAAAGATATTTCTCATATCTAAGATCCCGCATCTCATATCTATCTATTATTATTTAGTAGCTTTTTTCTTGTTAGCAACTGTTTTACGTTTTCCTTTACGGGTACGTGAGTTGTTTTTTGTACGCTGACCACGCAGAGGCAAACCTTTACGGTGACGGGTACCACGGTAACAACCGATATCCATTAAACGTTTGATGTTCAGTTGTACTTCAGAGCGCAATGCACCCTCTACTTTAATCTGATCATTGATGATACCACGAATGGCAGCTAATTGCTCATCGGTCCAATCCTGAACTTTAACATCATAACTGATGCCAGCTTCGTCCAAAATGTTTTGTGCGGTTGTACGACCAATACCGTAAATGTACGTTAGTCCGATCTCGCCTCTCTTATTTCTTGGTAAATCAATACCTGATATCCTTGCCATATTTGTAAGTTGTTTTAAATGAATACCGAACGGCGGGCAACCGTTGTACGACTATTCACAATTTTTTTTTTAATTATCCCTGACGTTGTTTGTACTTAGGATTCTTTTTGTTGATCACATAAAGTTTCCCGTTACGACGGATGATCTTGCAATCAGCACTACGTTTTTTAATGGATGCTCTAACTTTCATCTCTTTGATTATTTATATCTGTAGGTTATTCTGCCTTTACTCAAATCGTATGGGCTCATTTCCAACTTCACTCTGTCTCCAGGTAAAATCTTAATGTAGTGCATACGCATTTTTCCTGATATATGTGCAATTATCTCGTGGCCGTTTTCCAGTTCAACTCTAAACATTGCGTTTGACAATGCCTCCTTTATTGTTCCGTCTTGCTCAATCGAAGATTGTTTAGCCATATTTTATTGATAATTACTTATTTATCCACCCCTAAAGCGGGATGCAAAATTAAAAAAAATATTTGATATATTATTTTTTTCTTTCTAAAATTTCATTTATATATGAAAACGTAGAAAGAATATCCGGCTGGCCCTTTTTAACGGCCACCGTGTGCTCATAATGTGCCGAAGGCTTCCCATCACTGGTTGATACTGTCCAGCCATCATTCCAAAACTTCACATTGGCTTTACCGGCGTTAATCATTGGTTCAATTGCAATTACCATACCTTCTTCCAATTTGGTACCTGCACCGCGTTTACCATAATTAGGTACTTCGGGCTTTTCATGCAATGCCAGGCCAACACCGTGGCCTACCAATTCTTTAACTACACCAAAACCATGCTTCTCAGCATGCTCTTGTACGGCATAACCTATATCTCCTATACGCATGCCAACAACGGCTTTTTGTACACCAAGCTCTAAGCACTCCTGCGTAACACGCATCAGTTTCTTAGCCTCTTCGCTAACCTCGCCAATGGCAAAGGTATAAGCCGAGTCGCCGTAATATTTATTCAGGATCACGCCGCAATCTACAGAGATCAGGTCGCCTTCCTTTAACTCCTGCTGTCCCGGAAAACCATGCACAACCTGGTCGTTAGGCGAAATGCATAACGAGTAAGGGAAGCCATGATAATTAAGGAAAGCCGGAACCCCGCCATTATCGCGGATAAATTCTTCGGCAAGCTTGTTTAAAGCTATAGTTTTAACACCTGGAGCGATAACCTTAGCTACCTCTCCAAGTGTTTTTGAAACAAGTAAAGAACTTTCTCTTATGAGCTCTATCTCTTCGACAGACTTATAATGGATCTTTGCCATGTTAATTTATTCAGTACTAAATAGCCGGAGGCGTTGTGCCAGCGGCAGTAGGGATAGCTGTACGGCCTTTAATTCTGCCGGTTTTCATCAAACCGTCATAGTGGCGCATCAGCAAGTGACTTTCTATTTGTTGCAATGTATCTAACACAACACCTACTAAGATGATTAGTGAAGTACCACCGAAAAATCTTGCAAACTGGCTGTTAACATGGCCTAAGTTTGCCAATGCAGGCATAATTGCGATCATTGCTAAAAAGATTGATCCCGGTAAAGTGATCTTAGAGATCACATCATCGATAAAGCTAACTGTAGCATCGCCTGGTTTAACACCCGGTATAAAGCCACCGTTCTTCTTCATATCATCCGACATTTGTTTCGGATTTACAGTGATAGCTGTATAGAAGTAAGTAAACAGGATAATCAGTATCGCAAATACCAGGTTGTGCAACCATGAGGTATAGTTTGATAACAGGATTAAAACTGTGCTCGATGCCATTTTAGGGAAAAACGAAGCAATAGTAGTAGGGATAAACATTAAGGCTTGTGCAAAAATGATCGGCATTACACCGGCAGCATTAACCTTTAACGGGATGTACTGGCGCACACCACCATATTGTTTGTTACCCACAATGCGTTTTGCATACTGTACAGCAATTTTACGGGTACCTTGTACAACAAGGATGGTAAACATTACTACAGCAATAAGCGCTACAATTTCAACAATGAAAATCAATAAACCACCACTGTTGGTATCAGTTACACGTGAGCCAAACTCGGTTACGATAGCCGAAGGAAGCTGTGCGATAATACCCACCATGATGATTAAAGAGATACCATTACCAATACCTTTATCAGTGATTTTTTCACCTAACCACATTACAAATAATGTACCTGCAGTTAATACGAATACCGAAGTGATATTAAACATAGTAGCACCTAAAACAGGGCTGATAGCTTCTGGCGCTATTTGGGTACGGATGTAGCCAATAGCCTGCGCAGCAGTAATAGCAATGGTTAGGTAGCGGGTCCACTGGTTTAGTTTGTTGCGTCCGCTTTCGCCTTCCTTTTGTAACTTGGTAAAGTAAGGCACGGCGATACCCAATAACTGCACCACAATAGATGCCGAAATATAAGGCATTACACCTAATGCAAATATGGATGCATGCGCGAATGAACCGCCTGAAAACATATTTAATAAGCCTAACAAGCCTTCTTTAGCCTTTTGAGAGTTTAAAGAAGCCGGATCAACGCCAGGCAGTACAATAAATGATCCTACCCGGTATATTAAAAGAAATAAGAGTGTGTTAATAATACGCACTCTTAAATCTTCGATTTTCCAGATGTTTGATAATGTGGTGAAAAATCTTTTCATTGAAAATTATAACTTAACGATGGAACCACCGGCTGCTTCAATAGCTTTTTGTGCTGTAGCTGAAAACGCGTGAGCTGTTACATCCAACTTAGCTTTAAGTTCGCCACGGCCTAATATTTTGATCAGGTCGTTTTTCGAAGCTAAACCATGCTCTCTAAAAGTATCGAAATTAATAACATTTACAGCATGTTTCTCAGCTAATTGTTGTAAGGCATCTAAATTTACGCTTACATACTCTACACGGTTAGGGTTTTTAAAGCCCACCTTTGGTACACGACGTTGTAAAGGCATTTGACCACCTTCAAAACCAACCTTAGTTGATGTACCTGAACGTGAACCAGCACCTTTGTGACCACGTGTTGAAGTACCGCCTTTACCAGAACCGGTACCACGACCGATTCTCTTACTATCTTTTACGGAACCTTTTGCAGGTTTCAGATTACTTAAATTCATGATTAAATATTTTCGACTGCTACCAAATGATTAACTTTTCTAATCATGCCGATGATAGCATCATTAGCTTCAACCTCTACACTGTGGTTGATTTTTCTCAAACCTAAAGCGGCTACGGTTTTTTTCTGACGTTCGCTTCTGTCGATAACGCTTTTTATTTGTGTTATTTTGATCTTGGCCATGATAATTATCCGTTAAATACTTTACCTAAGTTAACACCGCGGTGTTGAGCTACGGTATAAGCGTCGCGCAGTTGCGCTAATGCGTATACAGTTGCTTTAACCACGTTGTGTGGATTTGATGAACCTTTTGATTTTGCAAGTACGTTGTGTACACCTGCAGATTCTAATACAGCACGCATTGCACCACCAGCAATTACACCGGTACCGTTTGCAGCTGGTTTTAAGAATACAAAACCGCCAGAATATTTACCAATTTGCTCGTGTGGTATAGTGTTATTAATAATAGGCACTTTTACCAGGTTTTTCTTAGCATCATCGATACCTTTAGCAATTGCTTCAGTTACCTCTTTTGCTTTACCTAAACCGTAACCAACTACACCATTTTCATCACCTACAACCACAATGGCTGAGAAGCTGAAAGTACGGCCACCTTTGGTTACTTTGGCAACACGTTGTATGCTAACCAGGCGATCTTTTAATTCGATCTCGCTGGTTTTTACTCTTTTAACATTTATTGTTGACATCTCTTTGCTTCAATTAAAAATTTAAACCGCCTTCACGTGCACCTTCAGCCAGTTGTTTAACACGGCCATGATACAGGTAACCATTTCTGTCAAACACTACGGCAGTGATACCTGCAGCGATTGCTTTCTGGGCTACCAGTTTACCTACAGCGGCTGATTGCTCGCCTTTAGTACCTGATGCAGAAAAATCTTTTGACAAAGATGATGCTGATACTATAGTTTTTCCGTTAACATCGTCAATAACCTGGGCATAAATACCCTTGTTGCTTCTGAATACAGACAAGCGCGGACGCTCTGCTGAACCTGAAAGATGCTTTCTGATCCCTTTTTTAATTCTGTCTCTTCTTGATAATTTAGCTGCCATGACGATTATTTTTTAGATGCTGATTTACCTGCTTTTCTTCTTAATACTTCACCTACAAACTTGATACCTTTACCTTTGTATGGCTCTGGTGCACGTAGTGAACGTATTTTAGCGGCTACCTGACCGATCAATTGTTTATCAATTGATTCGAGAATAATAGTTGGGTTTTTACCCTTCTCAGCAGTTGTTGATACTTTAATTTCTTTCGGTAATTCAAACACGTAGTGGTGAGAGTATCCCAACACTAAATCAAGTGTGTTACCGGTATTGGTTGCACGGTAACCCACACCTACAAGCTCTTGCTCAAGCTTGTAACCTGTTGTTACACCGATTACCATATTGTTTAATAAAGCGCGGTATAACCCGTGTAATGCTTTATGGCGTTTTTGATCAGAAGGGCGTGTTACCACGATGCTTCCGTCTTGCTGCTCGATTTTGATATCGGCATCAATCGCCTGTTGTAATTCACCTTTAGGGCCTTTAACAGTTACCAGGTTATCGCCTGATACTGCTACAGTAACGCCTGCAGGGATTGTTATAGGTGCTTTTCCTACTCTTGACATTGCTTAATTCCTCCTGTTATTAATAAACAAAGCATAAAACTTCACCACCTACATTCTGTGCGCGGGCCTCTTTGTCGGTCATAACGCCTTTTGAAGTTGATAGGATGGCAATACCCAAACCATTTAATACACGTGGCATATTAGCTGTGCCTGCATACTTTCTTAAACCTGGTTTGCTGATACGCGAAATAGTGCGGATAGCAGGGATTTTGGTTACCGGGTGATATTTCAAAGCAACTTTGATAATACCTTGAGGGCCGTTTTCCTCAAATTTGTAATTTGCAATGTAACCTTTGTCGAAAAGCACTTTAGTGATTTCCTTCTTCAGATTAGATGCAGGAATTTCAACAACCCTATGGTTGGCTTTAATAGCATTCCTTACTCTTGTAAGATAATCTGCGATTGGATCTGTATTCATTTTTTATAAAAGTATGATGGTGGTTTCCTTCCCGGCCTATCCGGGACGACCTTCCATCGGTTAAGTTCTTTAATTATGAGTAGTGAGTTTTGAGTAGCGAGTTCTGACTAACTCAAAACTTACCATTCAAAACTCACAACTATATTTTTACCAGCTTGCTTTTTTAACACCCGGGATTTTACCAGCTAAAGCCATTTCACGGAATGTTACACGTGAAATACCAAACTGGCGCATATAACCACGTGGGCGGCCGGTTAATTTGCAACGGTTGTGCAATTTTACCGGTGAAGCTGCTTTCGGTAATTTATCTAAAGCGATATAATCACCAGCTGCTTTAAGCGCTGCTCTTTTTTCAGCAAATTTTGCTACTAACTTAGCACGTTTTACTTCGCGTGCTTTTACACCTTCTTTAGCCATTGTTAACTGGAGTTTGATTTTTAAATGGTAAACCAAATTGTTTCAGCAACTCTAATGCTTCAACATCATTTGTAGCTGAGGTTACAAAGGTAATATCCATACCCATAATTTTATTGATCTTGTCAATGTTAATTTCCGGGAAAATGATTTGCTCAGTGATACCTAATGTATAGTTACCGCGTCCGTCAAAACCTTTATCGTTGATACCTTTGAAGTCACGGATACGTGGCAAAGCAACAGCAATTAAACGGTCTAAAAATTCGTACATGGTATTATCACGTAAAGTTACACGTACGCCTACCGGCATGTTTTTACGTAATTTAAAGTTAGAGATATCTTTCTTTGACTTAGAAGAAACCGCTTGCTGGCCAGTGATGGTAGTTAACTCGTTGATGGCAACATCAATAAGTTTCTTATCAGTAGTGGCAGCACCAACACCCTGGTTGATTGCAATTTTCTGAAGTTTAGGAACCTGCATTACGCTTTTGTACTGAAATTTATCTTTCAGTGCGGTGCGGATCTCTTCCTTGTATTTCGATTTTAATCTTGGTGTGTAGGTCATTACTTAATTTCCTCCCCTGATTTTTTTGAAACTCTAACTAATTTACCAGCATCGTTCTTTTTGCGGCCTACACGTGTAGTTTCGCCTGTTTTTGGATCAACCAAAGCCAGGTTAGAAATGTGGATAGCAGCTTCTTGTTTAACGATACCACCGTTAGGGTTGGCAGCATTTGGTTTAGTATGTTTAGATACTAAGTTAACACCTTCAACTTTAGCACGGCTTGTAGCTAAGTTAATTTCAGTGATTTTACCTTGTGATCCTTTTGAATCACCAGCTATTACCTTAACTGTATCGCCTTTGCGGATTTTCAGTTTCGGTTGTGAGTTTTTCTTTCTTTCCATTGTTACAATACCTCCGGTGCTAATGATACAATCTTCATAAATTGTTTTTCACGCAGCTCTCTTGCAACTGGGCCGAAGATACGTGTACCTCTTGGCTCATCCTGGTTGTTTAATAACACAGCTGCGTTATCGTCGAAACGGATATATGAACCATCTTTGCGGCGGATTTCCTTTTTGGTTCTAACCACTACGGCTTTAGATACGGTACCTTTTTTTACGTTACCAGAAGGTATCGCACTTTTAACGGTAACTACGATCTTATCGCCAATAGAAGCATATCTTTTGCCGGTACCACCTAACACACGGATCACTAAAACTTCTTTAGCGCCACTGTTATCGGCTACATTTAATCTTGATTCCTGTTGTACCATCTTATTTAGCCCTTTCTAAAATTTGAACTAATCTCCAGTTTTTGCTTTTGCTCAACGGGCGTGTTTCCATAATCAATACGGTATCACCAATACCACAGGTATTAGTCTCATCGTGAGCCATAAATTTGGTAGTTTTTTTCAGGAACTTACCGTAGATAGGGTGTTTCACCTTACGTTCCACAGCCACCACAATAGATTTTTCCATCTTATTGCTTACTACCAGCCCGGTACGTGTTTTTCTTAAATTTCTTTCCATTGTTGTCGACGCTGATTATTATTCTTTTCCAGAATTGGCTGCGGCTTTACGCTTGGTTAATTCTGTATTTAAACGAGCAACATCCTTGCGTACTTTTGTAATACGGGTTGGATTTTCAATAGCCGAAACAGCGTGAGCAAATTTCAACTTAGTGAGATTGTTCCTTTCCTCGCCAATTCTTGCGGTCAACTCTTCAGTTGACAGGCTTAAAATTTCTGAGTTTTTCATTTCTTTAATTTAATTGTAAGTTGTAAAGTATTAAGTTGTAGGTTGTAAGCGTACTTATACCATACAACTTAAAAACTTAAAACTCAATAATTATGCCTCTGCGTAATCTCTGCGCACTACAAAACGAGTTTGTATCGGCAATTTCTGTGCTGCCAGGCGCAGAGCTTCTTTGGCAACTTCTAAAGGCACACCTTCGGCCTCAAAAATGATACGTCCCGGGCGTACAACTGCTACCCAATATTCTGGGGCACCTTTACCTTTACCCATACGTACCTCTGCAGGTTTTTTAGTAACAGGCTTGTCAGGGAAAATCCTGATCCACACCTGGCCTTCACGTTTCATGAAACGTGTTACAGCAATACGTGCAGCCTCGATCTGGCGGCTGGTAATCCAGGCCGGCTCGAGTGATTTTATACCGAAAGATCCAAATGAAAGCTCAGCGCCGCGACTGGCGTTGCCTTTCATTTTGCCTTTTTGCATCTTTCTGAACTTCGTTCTTTTTGGCTGTAGCATTATCTTAAGCTTTTTATGTCGTTAAAACGATGTCTTATTGACTGATTATCTGTTACCAGCTGGACGGCTACCACCACCTTGACGGTTTTGGCCACCTGGGCGATTACCGCCTCCACGTTGGTTATTATTACCCGGACCTCCGCTGTTTCTGCGATCGCCGCCGCCTTGGCCACCTCTACGGTCGCCGCCGCCTCTGCGCTCACCACCACCGCGGTTATCTCTTTCACCACGTGCGCCAAAGTTTGCTGCACCTTCAGGACGACCGCCCTTACCGCTGCTGCTGCTTGCTGCACCAATGTTTGGAGAAAGATCACGTTTGCCATATACCTCGCCTTTGCAAATCCACACTTTGATACCTATTTTACCATAGGTAGTTAATGCTTCTGCCAATGCATAGTCAATATCAGCGCGGAAGGTATGTAACGGAATCCTTCCCTCTTTATATTGCTCGGTACGGGCCATCTCTGCACCGCCTAAACGGCCTGATGTCATTATCTTGATACCTTCAGCACCCATTCTCATGGTTGAAGCTATCGAAGTTTTCATGGCACGACGGAAAGAGATCCTTGCTTCTAATTGCTTAGCGATACCCTCTGCAACCAGTTGCGCGTCAAGCTCAGGACGTTTGATCTCGAAAATGTTAATTTGAACATCCTTTTTAGTCAGTTTCTTTAACTCTTCCTTGATCTTGTCAACTTCCTGGCCGCCTTTGCCAATAACAATACCCGGACGGGCAGTATGTATAGTAACGGTAATACGTTTTAATGTACGCTCAATAACTACTTTAGATACGCCGCCTTTAGCGATACGTACAGAAAGGTATTTGCGGATTTTTTCATCTTCAACTAATTTATCAGAGTAGTTGTCACCGCCGAACCAATTAGAATCCCATCCTCTGATGATCCCTAATCTGTTACCTATTGGATGTGCTTTTTGTCCCATTTTAATTAATTGATTTCTGTTTTACTGTCCACAATAAGTGTTACGTGATTTGAGCGCTTACGGATACGGTATCCACGGCCTTGTGGGGCCGGGCGAAGTCTTTTTAACTGACGGCCACCGCCTACAGAAACTTCTTTCACAAATAAATTGCTATCCTCAACACGTTTGCCTTCGTTTTTAGCTTCCCAGTTTTTGATAGCTGATAATAACAGTTTCTCAACACGGATAGCCGCTTCTTTATTTGTAAACTTTAATGTATATAAAGCTTTCTCTACATTCATACCGCGAATCAGATCAACTACTAAGCGCATTTTGCGCGGAGAAGTTGGGCAGTTTTGCAGTTTTGCGATAGAAGCGCCGCCTACAACAGCTTTTGCAGCTTCTTTCTGTTGTCTGATCAATACAGACTTTTTGATTTTAGTTGTTGCTTCCATGCCTTATTTTTTCTTTTCTGCGTGACCACGGAATGTACGGGTTGGTGCAAACTCTCCCAGCTTGTGACCAACCATGTTTTCTGTTACGTACACAGGGATAAACTTGTTACCGTTGTGTACTGCGAATGTATGACCAACGAAGTCAGGAGATATCATGGAACGTCTTGACCATGTTTTTACAACTGATTTTTTATTTGATTCATTCAGGACAAGAACTTTTCTTTCCAGGTTGAAATCAATATAAGGTCCTTTTTTAATTGAACGAGCCATTATTTTTTCCTTCTTTCAATGATATAACGATCCGATGTTTTCTTTTTGTCACGAGTTTTGTAGCCTTTAGCTAATAAACCTTTACGTGAACGAGGGTGACCTCCTGATGAACGGCCTTCACCACCACCCATAGGGTGATCGACAGGGTTCATAGCAACACCACGTACTCTTGGTCTGCGGCCCAACCAGCGTTTACGGCCGGCTTTACCTAACACTTCGTTTGCTTTCTCGGCATTCGAAACAGTACCGATGGTTGCAAGGCAGGTAGCCAGGATCATACGGGTTTCGCCAGAAGGCAATTTGATGATAGCATATTTGCCATCACGTGCAGACAGTTGTGCGTAAGTACCTGCAGAGCGTGCAATGGTGCCACCCTGACCAGGATTAAGTTCAATGTTGTGGATGATCGAACCAAGCGGGATAGCCTTTAGTGGTAACGTGTTACCAACTTCTGGTGCAACAGCTTCGCCTGATAATACAGTTTGTCCAACTTGTAATCCTTCAGGAGCGATCATGTAACGTTTCTCACCATCAACATAAGTTAACAGGGCGATACGTGCTGAACGGTTTGGATCGTACTCAATAGTGGTAACTTTCGCGGGAATGTCGAATTTGTTACGCTTGAAGTCGATCAATCGGTATGATTTCTTATGTCCCCCACCGATATAACGCATGGTCATTTTACCGGTATTGTTACGACCACCTGATTTCTTGTGCGATACAACCAGTGACTTTTCAGGCACATTGGTTGTTACGTCCGAATAATCGGCACCAACTCTGAAGCGGGTACCCGGCGTAACCGGTTTAAATCTTTTAACTGCCATTTCTCTTTTTATATTGTGCTATAAAAATCTATTGTTTCACCGTCTTTCAACGAAATAACCGCTTTCTTATAAGTAGCAGCGCGGCCAGATACGGCACCTGCTTTAGTGTTGCGGGTTTTAAGTTTTCCGACATATTTCATGGTGTTTACCGCTGTAACGTTAACACCATACATGTTCTCGATTGCAGATTTGATCTGGATCTTGTTAGCTCTGTGATCAACCTTGAAAACATAACGATTAAGTTTCTCAGTTAACTGAGCTACTTTTTCTGTAAGTAAGGGTTTCTTTAATACTTCCATATTACTTAGCGAAAGCTTCCTCCAAAGTTTTAACAGAACCTGAAGTCAAAATCAATTTACCAGCGTTTAACACATCATAAGTGTTTAACTGATCAGCTGTGATCACTTTGGTTTTTTTCAGATTTCTGCTTGATAAATAAACATTGTTATTTGCTGCAGGCAGTACTAACAAAGTTTTTTCGTTAGTTAACTGTAAATCAGCAAGTAATTGTACATAGTTTTTAGTTTTAACAGCGTCAAAGCTAAAGTCTTCTAATACAACCACATTGCTATCCTGTGCTTTGTATGATAAGGCTGATTTACGAGCCAGTGATTTAAGCTTTTTGTTTAATTTAAAGCTGTAATCACGAGGCTGAGGACCGAAAACACGACCACCACCATTAAATAATGGAGATTTGATGCTACCGGCACGTGCACCACCTGTACCTTTTTGTTTATGTAATTTGCGGGTTGAACCGGCAATTTCATTACGTTGTTTTGATTTGTGCGTACCCTGACGCTGATTAGCCAGATATTGTTTTACATCCAGGTAAATAGCGTGATCGTTGGGCTCGATACCGAATACCGAATCAGGAAGTTGCACCTTGGCACCTGTTTGCTTACCTGATACATTTAATACATTAACTTCCATCTTATTTATCAACGATTACGAATGAACCCTTAGCTCCGGGAATAGATCCCTTAACCACCAATAAATTTTGCTCTGGATAAACTTTAACCACTTCAAGGTTTTGAACCTTAACACGAACGTTACCAGTTTGACCAGCCATACGCATACCTTTAAATACGCGTGAAGGCCATGAAGATGCACCCAGTGAACCTGGCGCTCTTAAACGGTTGTGCTGTCCGTGAGTTTGCATACCCACACCGCCAAATCCGTGACGTTTTACAACGCCCTGAAAGCCTTTACCTTTTGAGGTACCTACTACATCCACAAAATCACCTGAGTTGAAGATCTCGACAGTAACGGTGTCGCCTAAATTCTTTTCGTCCTCAAATGTTTTGAATTCTACAAGCTTGCGCTTTGGTGTAGTACCGGCTTTTTGGAAGTGACCTTTCAAAGGAGCAGAAGTATTCTTCTCCTTTTTCTCATCATACGCTAACTGGATTGCAGCGTACCCGTCTGTTTCTACAGATCGTACTTGTGTTACTACACAAGGACCAGCTTCGATTACGGTACACGGAATGTTTTTTCCGGCCTCATCGAAAATACTGGTCATCCCTACTTTTTTACCAATAATTCCTGACATTTTGTTTTTTATTTTTTGTTTTGCCCATCGAAGCAGTAGGGCTTCGTTCAAGGCATAGTTCCCCCTAAAGGGACGGCAAAGATAGGAATTATTAATTAACTCTCAAACACTTAGGAAATTATTTTTTCAATAATTTTACACCTAACGTTTTGTAAGTCAAATAGCATTGGGGGTGCTATCGTTCATATTACCATGTGTAATAAGTTACACCAAGTAGCGCATGTTTGCTATTTTAACAACCAGGGGCACAAAACTATAATTGTTACGCTAATTTAATACAGTATTTTATTAAAATTGCGTAAAACTATTATCCCCCAGCTATGTACAAAAAATTGCTTTTAAATGCCTTTCTGTTCTTTATTATAAGCGCAGCATCGGCACAAACTTTATATATGCCGCGCGATATAAAACGTGCATATACAAACGCAACCCGCTCATTAGATGGGCGTCCCGGAAAAAACTACTGGCAAAACCATGGCCGCTACAACATCCATGTAACCGCCAATGTGCCCGACCGCAACATTAAAGGAAACGAGGAAATTACCTACATCAACAACAGCCCCGATACGCTGAAAAGCCTAAACATGAAGCTGATCATTAACATCCACCGCCCCGGTGCTGTAAGGTTAAGCCCGGTTGAGGCAGATTACCTCACAAGCGGCATCCAGATTGATACTTTTAACATAAATGGCACCGCTACTAAATGGAATAATGTAACCAATGCCGCCACTAACCAGGGCGTAAGGTTAACTCAACCTTTAGCCCCGCACGATTCTGTTAAGCTTAATATAACATGGCACTACCAGATTTCTTTAAAAAGCGAGCGCGAAGGGATGATAGATTCTACCACTTATTACCTTGCTTATTTCTATCCCCGCGTATCTGTCTATGACGACTATAATGGCTGGGACCGCCTGCCGTTTAACGATGCGTTAGAGTTTTACAACGATTTTAACGACTATAAGCTGAGCGTAACCGTACCTAAAAACTTTATTGTTTGGGCAACCGGTACATTACAAAATGCCAACCAGGTACTGCAACCCGAGTATGCAAAACGCCTGCAGGCATCATTCACCAGTGATTCTACCATACACGTGGCTACAGCCGAAGATCTGGCTAAGAAAAACATCACAGCTCAAAACGCCATGAATACCTGGGTCTGGACAGCCAATAACATTACAGACGTGGCCGTAGGTATAAGTGACCATTACGTATGGGATGCAGCAAGTACCGTGGTTGATGATGCTACCCACCGCCGCGCCAGTATGCAGGCTGCGTTTTTAAATAGCTCAGAAGATTTTCATCACTCGGTACAGTTTGGCCGTAACAGCTTAAGCTGGTTTTCGCATAACTGGCCGGGCGTACCCTACCCTTTCCCTAAAATGACTGCTTTTCAGGGATTTGCTGATATGGAGTACCCGATGATGGTGAACGATAGCCATACTAAAGACATCCGCTTTGCACAGTTTGTGCAGGATCATGAAATTGCGCATACCTACTTCCCATTCTATATGGGGATCAATGAAACCCGTTATGGTTATATGGACGAAGGTTGGGCCACTACTTACGAACTGTTAATAGGTACTGCCGAAGTTGGCAAAGAAGCTGCAGAGAAACTGTATAAAGGCTTCCGCGTAAACGGCTGGATCCACAATCGTGCTTCTGCCGAAGACCTGCCTGTTATTACCCCAACCAGCGAATTAAATGTTGGCATAGGTAATAACGAATACGGCAAACCATCATTAAGCTACCTGGCTTTAAAAGATATGCTGGGCGATGAGCTGTTTAAAAAAGCACTGCATACCTATATGGATAACTGGAACGGCAAGCACCCTATCCCATGGGATTACTTTAACTCGATGAGTACCGGTTCTGGCAAAAACCTCGATTGGTTCTTTAATAACTGGTTCTTCACCAATTATTATGATGACCTGGCTATTGATAAAGTGACTAACACCGCTAAAGGCGTGCAGGTTGATATTAAAAACGTTGGCGGTTTTGCCATCCCGTTTGATGTAGTTGCCACTTATGCTGATGGTACCACCAAAGCTTTCCACCAAACACCAATAGTTTGGCAGAACAACCAAAAAGCCGTAGTAATTACCTTAACCGGCACTAAAGAGATTACCGGTATTAAACTGGATAACGGCATTTTTATGGATGCCGACGAAAGCAATAATAGCTGGAAAAAATAGAATCAAGAATCCAGAGACAAGAAACAAGACTCATTCATTATAAAAGAAAAAGCGACCTGTTTACCGGGTCGCTTTTTTATTAATGCAATTTGCTTAGTGGCAATTACAAGTATTGGTTTCTTTTGCCAGTAATAACTGCAGGATAAGCTGATTGGTCAAATCAGCATCGCTTGGCTCGGCAGCTGCTTTAAGTAAATGACTGCCAGGGATGCTGAAATGGTAAGAGTAACCTGCGCATTTCCAACCTAAGAAAGGTACATCTATACAAACCTGGATACCGGCATCAAAGCTAAAGCTACCACCTTGCTCGCTAAAATTGTTGATAGAAATAACCACCTTAAATTTGCTGAACGGTTGCCATGTAAAGCTGCCGCCGCTACCAATCTGGAAGCTTTTTGTAACACCACCAAATGGGGTATTAACACTTACGGTAAGTACAACTGAACCACCTACTACGTTGGCTCCAATACAGGCACTACAACCAATAAAGGTTGGGGTACAAAATTGTGGCCCTGCAAGGCTATCATAACCTGTGTAAACCTGGCCATCTTTGGCTAATAATAATTCTGACATAATTTAATAAGATTTAGTTTTTTACCTACTCTGTTAAGGCTTTTCGGTATCCGCCTTGTGTTTTAATAATTGGTTATGGATACGATTTCCATACAGCCAAGGTAGATGATTGGCCAGGCCGGCGGCAGGGTATAATTATTGTATTGCGACAGGTAGTTTACCCTTTTTAATAAGGCAATAACAGACAGGCTATCAGGGTAATAAAACAAAAAAGACGACCCTTTTGAGATCGTCTTTTTTGTTTGAATTATATTAATGGCTCTAATCCATCATCAGCCTTCGAATTAGCTCGGCACTCTGCTTTTTGCCCTCATCTAACCTGTCGGCGAAAAAGGTTTGCACATCGTTGAAGTGTTTCTTATAACCTTCCATATCGCCGTATCCTATAATAGACGACCACTCGCGCACGGCCGAGTGAAATTCCAGATCATCACCACGGATAGTTTTATCGTATAGGGCTGTTTCTATCGATTCTTCCAGTAAAGCTTCGTTCTTAAACAGATATTCGGCAATACCCAAACGCAGGCGGAATGGCGGGGTTTGGGCAATCAGGTTATCATACGGGTTTACACCTAAATGGTACCAGGCATCAACCATACTTAATATACTCAAGTGCGAGTTTGGTTTTGGGTGGATGCCGCCATCGCCCAGGGAGAAATCTTTCATCACCTGGTCGTTAAACATAATGAGCTTGCGGCTTTCGTGGAAAACAAAATCGCGGGCCTTGTAAATACGCTCGCGGAAAGCTTTCTCTTCTTCCATGATCATCAGCTTAAATAATTCTGATTCAGATATAGCGTAACGCTTCACCTGCTGGCGGGCATAAGGGTTCAGAATAGCTAAACCGGCGTACACGTGTGCCTTATAACTAAAGATACGCAGCGTAGTAAGGATCTTCACATTATCGATACCTCCGTTATAAGAAGCATTATCCCAGGGGAAAAAACCGGCAGATTTCCATGCGGTTCCCATACTCTCGAAACCCACGTGCGTTACAGCCTGGGTATCGGCCACAATCTGATCGTGCTGATGGTAATCGGGTAGTTCCACAATATCCGTCCCTATCGCGTTAAACAGATCGAACATGCGCTGATAGCTTTCATCATCACTCCTGTGGCGGATCAGCATCAGCTTTTGTCCTTTGGGTTCAAAGCCCGGCCCGTGCATAGCATGGAAGGTGATGATATTAACACCGGCAGGCAGATACTTCTCGAAAATCTCAATCTCGATAGACTTAACAGAAGTTTGCCCGGCAACAATAGCATTGGGCTTAATAGAAAGATACGATTGGGCAACTACCTGCTCCAGGTATTCGGCCTCTACAGAATAGATCAGCAGATCACTTTGAGCTGCAACCTCCGTTCCCTTATCCAATACGGCTACCTGCTGGCCAGCCAGTTCTTCTTCTACTTTTTGCCTGTTCTGGGGCAGGTCGCAACCAAATACAGTGTAACCTGCATTGGCAAATGCCTTCGCATATAAGCGGCCCATATCGCCCAAACCAATAATCCCGATATTCATGCCGCTAATATAAGTACCTCAATGATAACCTTTAGCTTTTACATTAAATACAGAATTTTAATCCCGATTAAATAAGTTTTAATAACTTAGTGCAACTTGTGCGCCTGGTTTACGTTACACGTGATTATTGGGCACAATACATCTAATTATCATTAATTATGACTAACAAACTGTTTTTTAAAGGGTTAATTGCCGCGGCGCTAATCACCGTATCTTCACAATTCGCTTCTGCACAAGACAGTACTAAAAAAGAAGTACCTGTAAAACCACCGGTTGTGTATAAACCTAAAGCGGTTACCACACAGCCTGCCGGTACAACATACCCTGCCAAGCCAGTTACGCCACAAACCAGTACTCCTGGCACCAATGTTCCGCCCGCAAGTACTGTAGCCAAACCGTATGTACCATCAACGCCGGTTGAGCCTAACGACCGCAGCATAAACGGCCAATATCAATTTTTACTGAACAGAACTTATGGTTATCAGCGCCCCCTGCTCGCTGCCTTTTATAAAAGTGTTACAGACACCCTGAATTTACAACGCAAAAAAGTAAATCCTTTAACAACTACCGTTGCAGCGCTTAAAGACTCGGTTAAAACCCTGCACACCCAGCTATCATCAAAAGAACAAGTATTAACCGCATCGAGCAATAAGGTTGATAGCATTAGCCTGCTGGGTATAGATATGACAAAATCGGCCTATAACACTTTAATGTGGGGCCTGGTTATTGTGTGCGCCGCAGTTGCAGCATTTGTAGTTTTCCGTTCGGGCAGTTATAGCCGCGAAGCTAAATACCGTATCAGATTATATGAGGACCTGGACGAGGAATACAAAACCTACAAAGCCAAAGCCAACGAAAAAGAAAAGAAACTGGCCCGCGAACTGCAGACCGCCAGAAACAAACTGGAAGAGTTAACCGGTAACCCGGGTTATTAAGCTCGCCCCCAGCCCCTTCCATAGGAGTCCTATGGACTAAAGGAGGAGCAAAAGAATACTATTCAAACTTACTATTATGCCACAACTCGCTTTTTTATTTGGCTGGAACCCATTGAAGTGGCCATGGGAAGATCTGGAGGATGATATTAAAAAATTGGCTGCCGAAGGCGGACTTAAGGAAGACTGGAGCGCAGCGAGCCATAAATCTATCCAGGTAGGCGACCAAGCGTACATTGTTCGATTAGGTGTTGAGCCTAAAGGGATTTGCGCATCGGGCATTATAACTTCAGAACCATACCGGGCCTTTCGAAAAGGCAGGCATCATTTCCGCGTCGATATTACGCTTGATGTTTTATTGAACCCCGAAAAAGAGCAGATACTTTCACTTGATATTCTGAAAACCGGCAACCTCGCCGCTCAAACCTGGACTCCGCAGGCATCAGGTATCTCCATAAAACCACAACTGGTTGATGAGCTGGAAGGCCTTTGGTTAAATTTCCTCGAAACAAAAGGCTACGCTGACGACTTTTAGTTTCAACATTAAATCTTCAATTATGGAATTTAGAATCGGCGACCTGGTATCGACCCCAAACGGCAACGGATACATTAACGATATTATTGAAAACGAAGTAATCGTAGACTTGATTGACGGCGACGACCGCCGCGAAGTGTTTGATGTTTCGCAGATTGCGTTACTGGAGGAGTAACCCAACAATATACAAAAGGGTGTCATGCTGAGGCACCCGAAGCATGGTGGGCTGGCCTCTGCGCACTACACTTCGAGTGCCTCAGTGTGACACCCATATATTTCATTGACAAATTACCTCATTGACAAATTAGCTTTACTCCGATCTTAAACTCTTTACCGGATTAGCCACTGCTGCTTTAATAGATTGGAAGCTTACTGTAATAATGGTTATTACCATTGCACCAACGCTTGCAGCAATAAATACCCACCACGATATAGCCGTATGGTACTCATATACCTTTAGCCAGTTGTTTAAATAATACCAGGCAATTGGGATGGCAATGGCGCATGATATAATTACCAGGCCAAGAAAATCTTTTGAAAGCATACTCCAAAGGTTGTATACCGATGCACCAAGTACTTTGCGCACGCCAATTTCTTTAGTACGTTGCTCGGCCACAAACGAGGCCAGGCCAAATAAACCGAGCGAAGATATAAAGATGGCCAGTATAGCAAAGAAGGTGGCCAGGTTACCTATGCGCTCTTCGTCGGCGAATTTGTGGGCATACTCATCATCAATAAATTTATAGCTGAACGGGCTTGCCGGGTTGTATTTCTTAAACACAGGTTCGAGCCTTGTTAAGGCTGTAGCTACCGCCATGGTTGGCTTAATTTTCATGGTGATGATGTTTGTCCAGCCGTAATTCAGCGTAAATACGGTTGGCATCGCTTCCATGTATGGCGAGTTCATTACCATGTTGGTAATTATACCTCTTACAATGTAAGCTTTGCCGTTCCATTTAATGGTTTCGCCTACCGGGTTTTTAATACCAATTAATTTCACGGCGGCTTCATTCAATAATAAACTGCTGGTATCGGTAGCAAAGCTTCTGGAAAAATCGCGACCATCTTTAATTTTCCAGCCGATAGTTTTACCAAAATCATGCGTCACGGCAACAATACCAAATACAGGATTGGTAGATGGATTTTTACCTTTCCAATCAAACCCAATCTGATTACTCCAAATATCAGTTGACGGGCTCGATGACTCTGACATATTTTCTATTGCACCCGTTTTAAGCAGGTCGCCCCTTAAGGCATCGTAATGGCCCTGTAAATCGGGTGTATTAATATCAACAGTAACTAAACCTTCGCGTGTATAACCAATAGGTCTGTTCTTGGCAAATTGTATTTGTTTAAAAACGATAATAGTACCGATGATAAGCGTTACTGATACCGTAAATTGAATTACTACTAACACCTTGCGCGGCAAGGCGGCAAATCTGCCGGTTTTAAATGTCCCTTTTAATACCTTAACTGTATTAAAGCCCGACAGGTAAAAGGCCGGATAGCTGCCCGAAACTATACCCGTAAGTAAAGAAAACGCCAGGCTAAGTAACCAGAACGGTCCGCTTGTCCACGGAAAGTTCATTTGTTTATTGGCCAGGTTGTTAAATACAGGCAGAAATAAAATCACGATAATCATGGCGAAAACAAATGCAATTAAAGCCATCACGATAGATTCGCTCAAGAACTGCGCAATTAATTGCTGACGAACCGAACCGATAGCTTTGCGGATCCCTACTTCTTTGGCGCGCTTCTCTGACCGGGCTGTGCTGAGGTTCATAAAATTAATACAAGCTAAAAGCAATACGAAGACGCCTATAATACCAAACAACCACACGTATTGTATACGGCCGCCATCAATGTTGCCATCTTTAAAGTTGCTGTACAGGTGCCATTTATCCATTGGATGAACCAACAACCGTTCATTAGCTTCTTTAAAGTGATCGTGCGAAAGGCTTCTTATTTTTTTGCTTACCTTATCAAAATCGGCATTATCACTTAGCTGTACAAACAATTGGGTACTGTGGTCGCCCCAGTTAGTTTGTGCCGATTTGGTATACGGATCAGTAGCTACCAGCTTATCCCATGCAAGCAGTACCTGCATATCATTAAAAGTGGAATTATTGGGCAGGTCTTCATATACCCCACCTACTTTTAAATCCATTTTATTATTGATGCGTACGGTTTTACCCAAAGGCGCTTTATCACCAAATAAAGCTTTGGCGGCAGATTGCGCAAGTAACATCGATGATGGATCTTTCAGCGCGCTAATATCACCCTGTATCATTTTAAGCGTTAACATTTTAGGGAAGTCGGCTTCAACCCACATCCCTTTCTGCGAAACCTTGTTTTCGCCTGCACCCAATATGAAAGTATTATTCCATGAGGCGTGGCTTATATATTTAAAGTCGGCTGCATACTTGTTTTTCAATTCAGGTGCAACGGGCAATGCCATGGCAGTTTGAGTACTGGTATGCCCGTCGAAAGTTTGGGTAACCATTACCTGGCCAATTTTTGCATGGTTTTGATGATAATGATCGAACGACAGCTCGTCCCAGATCCACAAACCGATAAGCATAGCTACAGCCATACCTAAAGCCAAACCCAGAATATTGATAGATGAGTAAACCTTGTTTTTAATAAGATTACGCCAGGCAATTTTAAAATAGTTTTTCAGCATATTGAATAAGGTTAATTTGAAATTGGCTAATTAACTGCAGATCAAGAGCCAAGATAATGCCTTATTCTTTAAATACTGAATATCAATATGTTAAAAATGGTTAAGAATTAAAAGTTGTTCGGTTTCGATACAGTGAGCGTTCGGGGATGAACGGCGGGAGTAATATAAAAGAACTACTACATCGGCTCCTGTCTGTTATCCCAGAAAAACAATACAGTAATAGAGGTTTCACCAATTTTATAAAAGCAGGAGCAATTTTTATGAACAGAAGCTTTTCTTACATTTACATTAATGTTTGCGGCTTCATAGATAAATGGTGATACTGATATTATTTCTAATATCTTAAGAACGCGTTTTTCAAACTTAATAACCGACTTTTTGCCCCACTTATCTAAGATTTGCGATTGAATAGCAGTAAAGGTCTCGTGCGCTGCATCAGAAAAAACTATCTCAAATTTCATTAGACACAAAGAGCTTTTTCTTAAACTCTTCCAATGTAATAGTTCTACCTGCTGCCATATCTTCCAAACCTCTGTTTATACCAGCAATCACATGATCTGGCAATTGGGAATCATCAGTTCGTTTTTCAAACATAACATTTAAAGCTAAGAAGAATGCTTCTACTGCCTTTTCCTGCTCTTTTGTGGGATATGCTATATATGCTTCCATTTAAACAAACTTAACTAAAAATATGCAAAAGTAACAAAGTGACATTAGACAATAATATTTACACATCATTCAAATAATATACTATCTGCTTAAAGCACAAAAAAAGGCCACCTTTTACAAGGCAGCCTTTTCAAATATCGGATCTTCCGGTACTATCACACTTTGATCTCTACTTCAACACCACTTGGAAGCTCAAGTTTCATTAAAGCATCAACAGTTTTAGAGTTAGAACTGTAGATGTCTAATAAACGCTTGTATGAGCAAAGTTGAAATTGCTCACGAGCTTTTTTGTTTACGTGCGGAGAACGTAATACTGTAAAGATTTTCTTTTCAGTAGGTAAAGGAAGCGGACCGCTTACTACAGCGCCGGTTGGCTTTACTGTCTTAACGATTTTCTCAGCTGATTTATCAACCAGGTTGTAATCGTAAGATTTTAGTTTAATTCTGATTCTTTGGCTCATTTTGTTTGTTTTTATAACCGCCGGTAAGAGCTATTTATTACCGGTTGTTGTTAATTGTTATTGTGTTATTAAGTTACTGAGTTTCGATTAACTTAATAACCTAATAACTCAGTAACTAATATCTATTGTAACGTTATGCTACGCTGCCTTTAACTCTGCCTTTTGATTTAGCAACCACTTCTTCTTGTACGTTACGCGGTGCCTCAGCATAGTGATCAAACTCCATTGTTGAAGTTGCACGGCCAGAAGTGATAGTACGTAATTGAGTTACGTAACCAAACATTTCTGAAAGTGGTACAGTAGCTTTAATAACTTGTGCACCAGCGCGTGAATCCATACCTAACAGTTGGCCACGACGACGGTTCATGTCACCGATTACATCACCCATGTTTTCTTCTGGGGTAAGGATCTCGATTTTCATGATCGGCTCAAGCAATACTGGTTTACATTTTGGCAATGCCTCGCGGTATGCAGATTTAGCTGCGATCTCGAAAGATAACGCATCTGAATCGACTGCGTGGAATGAACCGTCAATTAACCTAACTTTTAAGCTGGTTAACGGATAGCCTGCCAATACACCATTTGCCATAGAAGCTGCAAAGCCTTTTTCAACAGATGGAATAAACTCACGAGGGATTGAACCACCGCTAATTTCGTTCACAAACTGTAAGCCTTCTTTACCTTCGTCATTTGGTGAAATGATAACCTGGATATCAGCAAATTTACCACGACCACCGGTTTGTTTCTTATATGTTTCGCGGTGTTGGATAGTACCTGTGATAGACTCTTTGTAAGCTACTTGTGGAGCACCCTGGTTAACCTCTACTTTAAACTCACGTTTTAAGCGGTCCATGATGATATCTAAGTGAAGCTCGCCCATACCTGAAATTACAGTTTGGCCGGTTTCCTCGTCAGAGTTTACACGGAAGGTTGGATCCTCTTCAGCCAGTTTACTTAAAGCCATACCCAATTTATCTACGTCTGCCTGAGTTTTAGGCTCGATAGCTAAACCGATAACCGGCTCAGGGAAGTTCATAGACTCAAGGATGATCGGGTGTTTCTCGTCGCAAAGGGTATCACCTGTCTTAATATCTTTAAAGCCTACTACCGCAGCAATATCACCAGCACCTACGTTAGGGATTGGGTTTTGCTTGTTAGCGTGCATTTGGAAGATACGAGAGATACGCTCTTTACTGTCAGAACGCATGTTGTGTACATACGAACCTGCATCTAAGTTACCAGAGTATACGCGGATAAAGCACAAACGACCAACGAATGGATCGGTTGCAATTTTAAACGCTAATGCTGCAAATGGTTCTTTAACATCAGGTTTACGTAAAATTTCTTCGCCGGTGTCTGGGTTGGTACCAATGATACCTTCAACATCCATAGGTGAAGGCAATAATTCCATCACGTAATCAAGCATGGTTTGTACACCTTTGTTTTTGAAAGATGAACCACAAACCATAGGAACAATTTTAGCATCTAAAACAGCCTGACGTAAAGCGTCTAATACTTCGCGCTCAGTAATGGTATCCGGTGCATCGAAGAATTTCTCCATTAACGACTCATCATACTCAGCTACAGATTCAAGCAATTTCTCTCTCCACTCAGTTGCTTCTTCGATCATATCCTCTGGGATAGGCACTTCAGTAAAGGTCATACCTTTATCATGCTCATTCCAAACGATACCTCTCCAGTTAATTAAATCAACCACACCTTTGAAGCTATCTTCAGCGCCGATTGGTAATTGCAATGGAACAGCGTTGCTGCCTAACATTGATTTTACTTGTTTAACAACCTTTAAGAAGTCGGCACCAGAGCGGTCCATTTTATTTACGAAACCGATACGGGCAACATTATAGTTGTTGGCAAGTCTCCAGTTAGTTTCTGATTGAGGCTCAACACCATCAACAGCAGAAAATAAGAAAACTAAACCATCAAGTACACGTAATGAACGGTTTACCTCAACGGTAAAATCCACGTGACCCGGGGTATCAATAATGTTGATGTGGTAAGTTTGGCCTCTGTATTTCCAGTTAACGGTAGTAGCAGCTGAGGTAATGGTAATACCACGCTCTTGCTCCTGCGCCATCCAGTCCATAGTAGCCGCACCTTCGTGTACTTCACCAATTTTGTGGCTTACACCAGCATAATAAAGTATACGCTCAGTGGTAGTGGTTTTACCAGCATCAATGTGCGCGGCAATACCGATGTTTCTTGTGTATCTTAGATCTCTTGACATGTATTTTTTATAATGAATGAATGATAGAATGAGTGAATGAGTGAGTTACACTCTATTCAATCCTTCTATCATTCATTAATTCACTAATTAGAATCTAAAGTGAGAGAACGCTTTGTTGGCTTCAGCCATTTTGTGCGTATCTTCTTTTTTCTTCACAGCAGCACCTTCACCTTTAGCAGCAGAGATGATCTCACCTGCTAATTTCTCCATCATGGTTTTTTCACCACGACGACGTGAGTAGCTGATCAGCCATTTCATACCTAAAGCGATTTTACGCTCTGGACGAACTTCTGTAGGAACCTGGAAGTTAGCACCACCAACACGGCGAGATTTAACCTCAACAGCTGGCATAACATTGTTTAACGCTTTTTTCCAAGTTTCTAAACCGTTTTCGTTAGTTTTTTTCTCAACTATCTCAACAGCGTTATAGAAAATGCTGTATGCGGTAGATTTTTTACCATCATACATCATGTTATTTACGAACCTGGTTACCAAAACATCATTAAATTTTGGATCAGGAAGAAGGATTCTCTTTTTTGGTTTTGACTTTCTCATTGTTACTATCCTCCTTTAATTATTTCTTTTTACCTTTTGCCGGTGCAGCAGCTGCCTGACCTGGTTTAGGGCGTTTAGTACCATATTTAGAACGACGTTGGTTACGGCCGTTTACACCTGATGTATCTAATGCACCACGGATGATGTGGTAACGTACACCTGGTAAATCTTTAACCCTGCCACCGCGGATTAACACGATTGAGTGCTCCTGTAAGTTGTGACCTTCACCTGGGATATAGGCATTCACCTCTTTACCATTGGTTAAACGTACACGCGCAACTTTACGCATTGCTGAGTTTGGTTTCTTAGGGGTAGTGGTGTATACACGGGTACACACGCCTCTTCGCTGTGGACAGCTGTCCAACGCTGGTGACTTACTCTTGTCAACCATAGCTACTCTACCTTTTCTAACTAATTGCTGAATAGTAGGCATTTCTTCCTTTTAATATTTACAGTTTTATCCTTATTTTAAGGACTGCAAAAGTACGCACTTATTTTCTGATTTTCAAGAGGTTCTTGAAAGTTTTTTCAGATAAGTAATTGACGCAGTGCAGAGGTAGGGTTTTATTGTTAAGTTATTGACGATAAATTGTTAAGGTTGTTAACGAGTAGTTCATAGCCGATAGCCCATAGTTCATGGTTCTTTTCTGTCTATTAAGGCACAAACTAATATTGAACACAGAACACCGGATTTCGAATAATGAAGTAAAAATTCGATGTTCGAAATTCAATATTCATTATTCGATATTAAGTTCGACAAACCAAAAAAAGCCACACAGTTTATAACTATGCGGCTTCCTTTTATCAAAACATCAAATTAACACTTACGATTTTTGTACATCACCACGGTGGGTTACCGCACCCTGATCGTGGCGACGATTTTTAAACGCTTCTTTAAGCTGGGCTTTTTGTTCATCACTTAAGGTAGATAAAAAAGCTTTGCGGTCGGCCTTGCGGGTTTCCTGGTTAGCAGCCATCATTTTTTGCTGATCGGCGGTTAAAGAACCTTTCAGTTTTTCCATTTTATCCTTACCATGCAATGCTTTATCTTTCAAAATAGCTTTTTGATCGGCAGTTAATGTTGCGCTGAAAGCTTCGTGTGCTGCCTTTTGCTTTTCACGGTTTTGTTTCAGCATAGCTTTCTGGTCAGGTGTCAACGTAGATTTCAAGGCTGCAAACTCTTTACCACCGCGATGGTTTCTGAATGCAGCTTTCAATTGTGCTTTCTGTGCATCAGTTAAAGTTGCCGCAAATGCCTTACGATTAGCCTCGCGGGTTTCTTTATTGGCAGCCATCAATTTTTGCTGATCTGCGGTTAAAGAACTCTTGAATTTCTCCATTTTATCCTTGCCATGCAAGCTCTTATCCTGCATAATCGCTTTCTGATCGGCAGTCAGTGTAGCTTTAAATGCTTCATGTGCTGCTTTTTGCTTTTCACGGTTTTTTTTCAGCATAGCTTTCTGGTCTGGAGTTAAGGTAGCCTTCAATGCACCAAACTCCTCACCACCACGATGATGATAGCGACCATAAACTTTATTACTATCAGCTTTGGCAACAGTTTGCGCCATAGCACCAGCGGTTGTAGCAGCTGCAAACAGCGCAACCAGCGAAATTGATCTTATTAGCTTTTTCATATCCTGTTTAAATTAATTGCTTTCTTAAATTATTTACTTGATAGATAGAATCTGCAACAAAAGGTTTAAGTAACATTTATATAGAAAGAAGAAGGAGAAAGGATTATGGGACAAAGGAGGAAGGACAGAAAAGACAAAGAACAGAGGAGAAAGAGCAAAGATTATTGACTATTGACTATTAACACCCTCCACACGGGAGGGGTGCGCAGAGAAAGCGCGATAGCAGGTCCAAAGGACTCCTTTGGAGGAGGGGTTTCTAAAAGCGAAAGGCATATTCTATCATTCACTCCCCCTATCATTCACTCATTAATTAAGTAAAGCAGGTACAGTGCTGCTATTAACGGCAGCCCCGTTTTCCGCTTATACGCCTGCAGGCCTTAGTCACAATGCCGGTATCCGCTGCAACCGGGTTTAGGTAGGTAGGCAATCATTTTGTTTTTTCCCTTCTGTCCTTTCTCCTCCATCAACTACTCACTAATTCACAACTCACCATTCACCAATTCACATTATATTTGTTCATGTCTCCACTTATAGAAATCAACGACCTGCTTTTAGCAGATAAAACTAATTTGGTTATACTCGATTCCCGCGGCTTTGCCGGAGCTCATGATCGTTATTTGGCCGGGCACCTGGATGGTGCTTTATTTGTAAACCTCGATCCAGATCTGGCAGCGCATACGGAAAATGCTGCTGAAGGCGGCCGCCATCCACTACCTACCCCCGAGGCTTTTGCCGAACTACTTACCCGTTTAGGCATTACGCCCGAAACCCGTGTTGTTGTTTATGACGACAAAGCCGGTGCCAACAGCGCTGCCCGTTTGTGGTGGATGCTCAAGGCTATTGGCCACCCGCAGGTACAGGTATTAAACGGCGGTGTACAGGCAGCCATTGATCATGGTGTAGCTTTAAGTACAGAAGAAACAGTTCCGACACCGGCCAGCACTCCTTATCCTGTTCCGGCTGGGTTTAATGGTACGGTAAATATTGATGAAGTAGGCAAAGCAGCCCATGACGACAGCCGCCTGGTGATTGACGTTCGCGAAAATGCCCGCTACCTTGGCCAAACCGAACCGCTCGATTTAATTGCAGGCCATATCCCAGGTGCCATTAATGCACCATATATGTTGTTTAACCTCGATGCCTCAGGTAAATACAAACCGGCAGAAGAATTACGTGCGGCTTACACAGATGCATTGGGTAATGTAAAACCACAGGATACCATTGTACATTGCGGATCTGGTGTTACCGCCTGCCATACCCTGCTCGCTTTAGAACATGCCGGCTTGCCGGGAGCAAAACTGTACGTAGGTTCATGGAGCGAATGGTCGCGCAGGGATTTACCGGTTGGGAAAGAGAATAGGTATTAGAAACATTCAGCACCAACCGTCATCCCGTCCCGACTACCGTTGGGATGGGGAACCCACGGGACAGATCGCAAACTTGGTCTACAGCATACTTAGCATGTGGGGTGCTGAAATAAATTCAGCATGACGGACGGAGAAGAAGAACCCACCCCTGCCCTCATACAATCCACCGCGCCCCTCCAAGCAGGGGATGTATAAATGCAAAACATACAAGAAAGGCTGCGATAATCGCAGCCTTTCTTGTATCCTGTATCCCGTAGTATGGGTTTTGCTTATAATTTGCTTAGTTGTATATCATAGCCTAATGGTATTAACACAGGTACCCAAACCGATGACAATAATTATTAAACCTGCTAAAAACCACGACCACCTACGTACTATTACGGCCTCGATACAACAAACCATAAAATGAATAACGGCAGCAATAAAAGAAAAGATAATATTATCGCCCTTTCCTAAAAAGCCCCAAATAGTATATACCGCAAATATTAAAAGGTTAATCCCTAATATTTTCAAATCGGATGGCGGCTTGTTATATTTATCTTGTTCGCTCATTATACAGGTATTTCGTTTCTTAACATTTCTAAATATTCAGCTTTATCGTCCCGGTAAAACATGTTCATGGTTTCGAAAGGGATAATGCTCAGATCCTTATTCACAATATGCACACAGGATTTTTTGATGGCCCTTACGTCAAAGTTCTGCGCATCAATAAAATTCATAATAATAACCCTGAACAAATTATCATAGCTTAAACCGGGTGCATCAATTTCGGGCAGGCAGCACATAATAGAATGCAGATGCTCTTTGGCTACATCAACCGAATTACCTGTACTAAACATGTGCAGTAAATGCTTTTTCAGCACTTCATCCTGTTCATAAACAATGGTATTTCTCGAGTTATCCAGCAAATCATTAGGGTCTATCATCCGCGTAAGCGGAAACACTTTGTTACCTAATTTAAGTGCGTACCCCATTACAAGGGCATCCGGGTTACAGGGTACAGGCAGCAGATCTTCGGGCGTAAAAATATTGGTTTGCTCTAAAATGGCGCTGCGCACCTCGGTCATGGTGTAGCGGTCTGTCGCCGGGTTAAAATTTTCAAGACGGCCTGCCTGTTGGGTAGGCTGCAACGTTACGCCCCTTACACACCGCTGTTCCAATCCGTATTCTATAATTTTGCCTATCTCATCAGTATTCAACCCCTTTTGGAGGGTAACAACCAGTGTGGTAGACAGGTTGTATTTATTAAGATTTTCAATGGCTTTCGTCCTCACATCGCGCAGATCTTCGCCCCTGAGTTTCTCGAGTGCCTCCTGTTTAAAAGAATCAAACTGCAGGTAGATTTCAAAATCGGGCATATATGAAGCCAGGCGTTTTACAAACTGCTCATCTTTAGCTATGCGGATACCGTTGGTATTCAGCATCAGGTGTTTAATGGGTTTGCGTTTGGCAATATCCAGTATCTCAAAAAACTGCGGATGTACCGTCGGCTCGCCGCCACTTATCTGAACCACATCCGGTTCGCCTTCGTTGGCAACTATTACATCCAGCATCTGCTCAATTTCTTCCAATGTGCGGTGCCGCCCATAATGCGGCGACGACATGGCATAACAGGTTGGGCAAGCCAGGTTACAACGGTCGGTAACTTCAACTACGGTCAGGCACGAGTGCTGTTCGTGGTCGCGGCAAAGGCCGCAATCATAAGGGCAGCCATAATGGGTTTCTCTATTAAATTTAAGCGGCATTTCGCTCCGCTTGGCATAATTACGGCAGTTTTTATAGTATTCTACATCGGTAGCTATAAGCACTTTCTCAAAACCGTGCAGCCTGCAGGTTTTAAGCATATATACCTTATCATCCTCAAACACAATTTTGGCATCAACACGCCTTAAACAGGTTGAACAAACGCTGATAGTAAAATCATAATAAATATACGGGCGTTCAGGCATAGGTGGTGGCTATTTTAGATGGATAGATAAACACTTTATAATAATACAAAATCCCGGCGATACAGGCTAATTGTATAGAAGATAATCCGAAACTGAAAAAGTAATCGGGTTTAATAAATTCATCAGCAAAACGGAACAGCAGGTAACTAACCATCAGTAGTTTAAATTTATATCCATCGGCAAATTGATGTTTGCGTTCTATAAGCAACAATACTATCCACAAACAAATCCAGAATAGTATTTCGTACAAATTAGTAGGATGCCGGTAGATACCATCACCAAAATTAACACCCCATGGTAACGATGTAGCTGTGCCATAAGTGCCATCTTTTAAGCCGGCTAAAAAGCAGCCGGTGCGGCCAATAATCATAGCCAATATTAATGGATAAACCATCAAATCGCCCGACGAGGTTGTAACCCCTATCTGCTTTTTAACTAACTCAACACCCAATAAGCCGCCAAGCAAGCCGCCTACTATTGTTGTGTTGCCCATAAAATATACCCAGCCCATTTCTGTAAACAGATCGGGTCGCTCTAACACGCCTAAAATATGTGAACCCAGAAAGCCTCCTAAAGCAGCACCAATAAAAATGATGATGCGGTTATGGTCACTAATATTATCCTGTTGGTGTTTGCGCAAATAAGTATAATAACGATAGCCAATAGCATAAGCCAATGTTTCGCATACAAAATGTACCGGGATATGGGCCTTACCAATGGTAATATCTACAGGGAAATGCAATGTGGTTATAAGTATAAGGTATGGTTAAATATAGAAATGATCCGTATAACAAAGGAGATATAAAACAAAAAGGCTGCGATATAATCGCAGCCTCCTCAATATCTTGATTCTTGTCTATGAACCGGAATTTTTAGAATTATTGAATTATCAGAATGCTTAGCATACTGATTCCGACTCCTATCTTGATTCTTGTCTCTCGATTCTTGACTCTCTTTTACTGTGTTACCACCGTATTTAAATGCTGTACTTTACGTTTCTCTGGGGGCAGGGCCATCCATTTTTTGTAGCTGTCGTTTACGTATATGGCCATTGATTCGCCCTGATTGTTACGCAGGAAAGCGTAGGTTGGGCGGTACATGGTCATAAAGTCTTCGAGCTCTTGCCCTTTTAGTGGCACAAGGCTGCCTACGTAGGCACGGCTAAAGGCCGAATCAACAGCACGCTCTTCGGCTTCGTGTTTGAAGTATTTTTTTAACCGGCGGGCATCTTTACCTGATTTTCCGAACCAACTGCTTGGCGACATTACGTATACCTTACTCTTCTCATACACTTCCGGGTACTCGGCACGTGGGTCGAATTTGGCGGTAGCTTTTACATTTACTTCGCGCAAGGCAATAGATTGTAAAGCCAGTTGTACATCCTTCGGCTTCATATCTATTACATATAAAGTATCAGATACATAACCGGGCGATGAGAAAATAAGCAGGTTACCCACTTCGGCAGGTATTTCAAATTTTCCGTTTTTATCAGAAAGCGCTAATTGTTTGTTGGCGGTGTTTTTCACAAATACATCCTGCAATTTTATGCGAGTACCGGTTTCTGATACCGTACCGCGTAAAGTTTGGGCATAAGATGCAGTGATGATAAAACAAAATAGTATTGCGAATAAGATGGTAAACTTCATGGTGGTAAATATACAGGTATAACTTTGTTTAAGGGTTTAAGGTTTCATGCATAATGCCAAAAATGCGTTACAAACTGCCTTAGCATTGTCAAAAAGTTTGTTTTTATCTCCTCCAGGTATTGTTATCGGTATTATAATCCGGGAAAACATGGTCTGGGTCGTAAGTTACAGTTGATATTTCTTCTGTCGACGGATACTTAAAAACCCAGTGGCTACCCGTAGCCCAAACCTCTACCGGCAATTTAATGCGACTGGTTTTACCGCTCTTGGTTTTTATTTCCAGTATTACCGGCAAGGCCATTTTATCCAGGTTATCAATGCTGATTAAAGCTCCCCTCGCCGGATTGCCATCTACATATTTCACATCGCTTACCGTTACATCCAGTTGCCAGTTATTTAAAAACCATTCGCGCCAAAACCAGTTTAAGTTTTCGCCCGATACATTTTCCATCGTACGGAAAAAGTCATCGGGGGTTGGGTGCTTGTAGGCCCAACGTTCAATATAAGTTTTAAAAGCCAGGTCAAATCTTTCTGTCCCCAATACCTGGTTACGCAAAATATTCAATGCTTCGGCAGGCTTTTCATATAATAAGGTACCGTTATGCATTTCGAGAATATTGTCGGGCGTGCTCATTACCGGCTCCATATTAGGGTTTAGGATATGTACGGCTTTGTTACTGGTCCAGTCTATCGGGGCAGCCATTTCAGCATATTCACCCTTATTAAAATCGCGGGTTGAGAGGCCGTTGATAAACGTATTAAACCCTTCATCCATCCAGCCGTACAAACGTTCGTTAGATCCCACGATCATCGGGAACCAGGTATGCCCAAACTCATGATCGTTAACCGACCATAATGAACCACCATTACTGTTCGATCCGCAGAAAACAATACCCGGGTACTCCATGCCACCAACAATACCCGCAACAGCAACAGCTGTAGGATAAGGATACGGGAACCATTTATTTGAATTATATTCTAACGAACCTTTAACATATTCGGTTGAGTTTTCCCAGCCGTTATTGCCCTTACTCTCTACCGGGTAGGCCGAGATAGCTAAAGCATGTTTGCCCTCGGGCAGGTTAATCTTAGCTGCATCAACAATAAATGCCGCCGAAGAAGCCCAGGCCACATCGCGTGCATTGCTCATTTTGTAATGCCAGGTTAGTTCCGGTTTACCCACCGGACGCGAGTTGGAACTCCTTACCTCGCTTGATGAACGGATGATCACCGTTTTATCGCTCATAGCTGCCTGCGCAAAACGTTGCTGCTGCAATGGGGTATAAACATCCTGCGGGTTTTGTAATTCTCCCGAGGCAAATACTATGTGACTGGCAGGCGCGGTAATGCTTACATCAAAATCGCCATACTCGAGGTAAAATTCGCTTGGGCCGTTGTAGGGAACGGTATTCCAGCCCATTACATCATCGTACACACACATACGCGGATACCACTGCCCTACTGTAAATATTTTACCATTACGGGTTTGCTGTACGCCGGTACGGTCCGATCCATAATCGGGCACAACAAATGAGTATTCTATCTTTACAGATACTTTGCCACCTTTGGCGGCCAGCGCGGAAGGCAGAAACAATTGCATGCGCGTATCAATTACCTGGTATTTAACCGGTACATCATTTACCGATACCGATTTAATATTGTAACCCTCATATACGCGGCCTTTAGAATGGTTACGGCTGCCCATCGCAGCTTCCATTGCCGAACCTCTCGAATCTGACTTATACAAATTTTGCTCGAGCTGCATCCACAAAAAGTCCATTTTTTGCGGGCTGTTATTGGTATAGGTAAGTATTTCTGTACCGCTTACTTCGTTTGTTTTATCATCCAAACGGGCGGCTAACTGGTAATCGGCACGGTTTTGCCAATACAGCGGGCCCGGCTCACCATCGGCTGCACGGTACTCGGTACCATTTTTAGTATAAAAAAGCGGGCTGAATAATTGGGTATTATCAAACTTAGATAACTCGGGCTGGTTAGTTGCCTGTTGCGCAAAACAAAGCTGGATACCAGCAAAAAAGACCAGTGATAAACTGGTCAGGGAAAAACATCTCATTAAATATGGTCAGCAGGTTATACAATTGCTTAAGCAATTATATAACGAAAAAATGGCTTTTTTAGTTCTGCTACTTTAAAAAGTGTTCTTTATAAACATTCTCATCAAAGCCAAAGTACAGAAAACCATTGTCTTCAATAACGGGGCGCTTAATCATGCTGGTTTTTTGTTGCAGTAAAGGCAATGCCTCTGCTTCGCCTTTTACGCTTTCTTTTACTGCCGGGTCAAGTTGTTTCCAGGTAAGGCCTTGCTTGTTCATAAACTTCTCGTAGCCTGCCTTTTGGTTCCACTCCTGTAGTTTTTCTGTGCTAACGCCCAGCTTCTTAAAGTCCTGAAATTCATAGTCAACATGATTAGCCTTTAACCAGTCTATCGCTTTTTTAACTGTATTACAATTGGTTATACCGTATACTTTCATGCCGCAAATTTAGTGATTTCCGCCACGGTTGCCACTACTATCGTCATTTTCAATACCGCGCTGGTTCTTTTTAATCTGGCTGTTTAAGCGGCCGAACTTATAAGTGAAGCTAAAGCCAATGTTGCGATAATAGTTCTGGTTAAAGTTAGTTTGCTCAAACTCATTGGTTCTGTTGTAACTATCGTTGGTACGGAATTTTTTCCAGGGGTTGCTAACATATATGCCAATATTAGCCTTCTCTTTCAGGAAATCTTTAGAAGCACTCAAAGAGCCACCCGCCCAATAATTATCCTTGCCCTGTAATAGCACGTAGCGACTATCCACACCACCATCAACACCTACGCGCCAGCCCTTTTCAAACTTATACCCGGCATTCCCGAAAATGTAGCCCTGTATACCTTTATTACTGTAGAAAATATTATTGGCTGTACCTTTTAACCAAACATAAACCAATTGCGAGTTAATGTTGAGGTTCAACTTTTTAGTAATTGGATAGTTGACGTTGAGGTTTGCACCCAGCCTTTTATTTTGCCCAACGTTTTGATAAGTGGTAACACTTACAGTATCCGGCCTAATGGTAGTTACACTTTGGATAGTATTGTTGGCATACGAGTAACTGATGCCCCCGGTAATAGAACCTTTGGCGAAATTGCTATAATTTAATTCGAAGCTATGGTTAACCACAGGGCGCAGGGCAGGGTTACCCACATTAATGTATTTAGGATTTGATGCATCGATAAAAGGATTCAACTGCCAGATATTGGGCCTCGAGATGCGGTTAGAAAAGCCGAAATTAATGCTGCTGCTTTTTAACTGGCGTTGTATAGATACCGACGGAATGAGGTTATTATAATCCTGCGTGGCCACGCTGCCTATTGAGGTAAAATGCGCATCTACATTGGTATGCTCTAAACGCAAGCCCCCTTTCAGCGTCCATTTAGTCCATTTAACCTGGTACGAATTGTAGCCGCTGTAAACATTCTGCTGATAATCAAAATTATTCGTTTGCAGGGTATTGTTTACGTATTGGTTGGTAATGGTATTTAGCGTATCGCTGGTAAAATCGCTGAAATTTTTTCTTAAAATAGCTTTACCTCCTGCTTCAATAGTTACCTTTTTTACGGGTTGCACATAATCAACCTGCACGGTATGCTCGCGCGTACCCGAATTATTGTACTGGTTATAATTAGGCAAGCCGTAGTTAAAGCGCTCGGTAAAAATGTTGGCAGCATCCTGCGTACTGCCGTTTGATGAGTATTTGTACGACATGGTTAGCAACTGCTCTTTATTATGTTTAAAGCCCAATTGGTAGTTCAACCCTAAATCTGTACCATGATAATTGCCGCTGCTGGCATTGGCTAAACGGTAACCTTGCTGAATAACATCATCCCCATCATACTGACCTGTATTTTGCTCGCTTCGTTGGTTAAACTTATAAGTATATGATTCAATATTACCTGTAAGGAGGTTTAGGGTATCTATCTCATAGCTTAGTTCGGCGCTGCCATAATTGTTACGGCCACCATCGCGGTAGTTGGTGCCCGTTTGCTGCAGCGATGATACAACCGGGATAAATGTATTAGTTGTATTGCCAAACTGGGTAGTTTGTTTGTTTTGCCTGTTGAAGCCGATGTAACCATTCAAACCAAATTTGCCTTGTTTAACCGTGGCATTTAAATTAGAACCTAAGCCCCAAACGGTATTGTAACGGGTTGTCCAGCTGCCGTTGTAGCCCTGGTCGGCATTCTTTTTGGTGATGATGTTGATGATACCGGCCAAACCTTCGGCTTCGTATTTTGCCGGTGGTGTGGTAATTACTTCAATTTTTTCGATGTTGCTGGCCGGCATCGCTTTCAATACATCCGAAGGATTCCGGGCCACGAGTGACGATGGTTTGCCGTTGATGAGAATCTTATAATCAGTGTTACCTTTTAGCTTGATATTGTCCGATGCATCGACAGAAACTAAAGGTACTTTGCGCATCATATCGAGCGCAGTTTCTACTTTGTTTGATGGGTCGGCCTGTACATCGTAGGCAATACGGTCAACCTCCTGTTTAACAATGGGGCGAACGGCTGTTACGCTCACCTCATTCAAACTACTTGTTGATGCTGCCAGCTGGATCTCGCCCAGGTTAATCACTTTTTTAGTGCTGTCGATATCAATAACCTTATTTTTAAAACCGACAGAAGCCAATACCAATTGGTACGATTTCATGGGCAGGCCTGTAAATTCAAAGCTGCCGTTATCTTTACTTAGCATGCTTTTTACCGGCAAATTGGTTTTGGTATGGCGAAGGGCTACGGTAACGTAACCCATGGGCTGTTTCTTTAATGAATCGAGGATTACACCCCTGATAGTCTGGGTTGATTGTGCAGAAGCGTAAAATCCAAGGCATAGCAATGCCAACAGTGATAAGTATGTTTTCATTAGGTTTTAGATTTGGTATGCGATTACCTGTTACAATAATAAAGCAAATTATTGCTACCTAATAAAGAATTAACACTATTTAACTAAATAAATAGTTAAGCTTTTGTTAGCTATTTATTAAACTTAGTCATGGTAAGCTCGGTACCGATGGTAGCAAAGGCTTTGATCATTTCGATAGAGCGATCAATCAATGCAGGTAGTTCTGGTTTCTCATCATCATCAAAACCACTCAGCACATAATCAACCTGGCGGCCTTTGGGGTAATTATCGCTCACACCAAAACGCAGTCGGGCGTAATTGTTATTGCCCAAAGTAAGTTCAATATGCTTTAAGCCGTTATGCCCGGCAGCGCTGCCCTTGGGCTTTAAGCGAAGGGTGCCTAATGGCAAAGCAATATCATCAACCAAAACCAATACGTTTTCCTGCGGGATCTTAAGCTCCTTCATCCAATGATTCAGTGCTTTTCCGCTGAGGTTCATGTAAGTGGTAGGTTTTATCAAATGAAGCATGCGGCCTTTGTATGAATATTCGGTATAATAGGCATGGCGCATGTTATAAAACTTCAGGCTTTCTTGTTTGGCCAGTTCGTCCAATATCATAAAACCGATGTTATGGCGCGTATCTGCATACTCCGGGCCAATGTTGCCTAAACCTACTATTAAATACTTCATACCCCCTATAATTTTAGAACGTCATTGCGAGGAACGAAGCAATCCCCGATATACAGAGCGGCTCTGTAAAGTTCGCGATTGCTTCGTACCTCGCAATGACGGTGTTATTTGTTATTCTGGTTCGATCTGTAGAGCTACGAGATTGCTTCGTCGTACCTCCTCGCAATGACAAATCTTTTATTTCTTCAAAAAACCAAAACTATAAAAAAACAGCGATAAGAAAATCTTATCGCTGTTCCAAAAATCAGTGCAATCACACCTAATTCGGTGTAATCAACATCAATTATTTCTTGCCAGCTTCTTGCTCTGCCTGACGTAATGCACGTGAAGTAGTTACAGATACGATAGTATCTTCAGCAGCATTAGTGATGGTTAAGTTAGCAACGCTAATTTCGCCTACACGTACTGATTTACCTACTTCTAAACCTTCGATGCTAACATCAATGTTGTTGATGTGATCTTTAGGTAAAGCTTTAACACGCAGTTTGCGCAGTTTTTGTACCAATTTACCACCCATTTTAACACCTGGTGAAGTACCGGTTAAACGGATTGGGATTTCGATAGTAACTGGTTTGTTTTGATCCAATTGCAGAAAATCAACGTGTAAAAGTTGTTCTGTTAATGGATGAAATTGCATGTCTTTGATGATAGCTGAAGTGGTAACACCACCAACAGTTAAATCAATAAAGTTAACCTCTGGAGTAAAAATTACCGGTTTTAAGTCAGCAATAGATACTGCAAGGTGAGTTTGTGTAGCACCTCCGTAAAGTACTGCAGGTACCAGACCCTGGTAGCGCAGCTCTTTGGCATCGCGTTTCCCTACGTTCTCTCTTGGAGAACCGCTAATAGCAACTGAATTCATTTTATTATTTATTTTAATTGTTATACTCAGACCATGGATAATAGCCCATGGACCATAGTTTCTTTATCTGTTCGTCTATGGACTATCGACCAAAGACTATTGACTTCTTACTCTCTCTTAAATAACAAACAACTGGCTTATCGAGCCGTGTTCGTTAACGTTTGCTATTGCTTTGGCAAATAAATCTGCAGTTGATAATACGCGGATCTTTTCGCTCTCGTGTTTCAACGGAATTGTATCTGTTACGATCAACTCTGTTAAAGCCGAATTTTCTATCGTTTCATAAGCTTTACCTGATAATACCGGGTGTGTACAAACAGCTCTTACACTGCGTGCGCCACGCTCCATAATTAATCCGGCTGCTTTTGCCAATGTACCTGCGGTATCGCAGATATCATCAATCAGCACGATATCCTGGCCTGTTACATCACCAATAATAGTCATCGACTCAATTTCATTGGCACGCTTACGGCGTTTATCACAAATTACAACCTCTGCATTAAAGAACTTTGCAAAACTGCGGGCCCTGTATGATCCGCCCATATCCGGCGAAGCAATGGTGAGGTTCTCTAAGCCGAGGCTCTTTATATAAGGTACAAATATGATCGATGCATCCAGGTGATCAACCGGGATATCGAAAAAGCCCTGAATTTGCGCTGCGTGCAAATCCATAGTCATAATACGGTTAATACCTGCTGCAACTAACAAGTTAGCTACCAATTTAGCACCGATGGCCACACGTGGTTTATCTTTACGATCCTGACGCGCCAACCCAAAATAAGGGATAACTGCGGTTACATAATGTGATGAAGCACGGCGCGCGGCATCAATCATCATCAATAATTCCATTAAGTTATCGGTAGGCTGGTTGGTAGACTGGATCAGGAACACATCGCATCCCCTTACAGATTCATTAAAGTGTGGTTGAAATTCGCCGTCGCTAAAACGTGATATAACTACATCACCTAATTCGCGACCGTAAGCATCAGCTATTTTATTAGACAGACTTACTGTGGCTGATCCTGAGAATAATTTAACCGGATTAAATTGTTGAGGCATCCTTTTTTGATTTCGGATTTCGAATGTTCAATTTCGAATTTACTTACAACTTAAAGTAACTCGGATTGAATATTCAATCTAATTTCTTCACAAACCTTATAAAACAACAATTCGGATTTCAATTTTCTATCAGTATTAGCCGATTTGAGAATTAAAATCCGAAATTGAAATTTCGAAATTCGAAATTTTCTTGTTGCCCGACCAGGATTCGAACCTAGACAAACGGTACCAAAAACCGTCGTACTACCATTATACTATCAGGCAATCCTTTTTCGTTAACACGTCGTCTCCGAAATGGAATGCAAATATAGGACGATATTTTAAAAGTCAAAAGTCTTTTTTGAAAAAATTTTAAAATTTTTCTCAGCCATTATTTAATGCGCTGGCACTTAGTTAAATTATGTTAAAGATTATCCGAATGATTAAAAAACATCGTAATAGTTTTGTTAATTTCGTCGGCTAATTATAGCTATACTGTATATTCAATCATGAATTATAATAAAATCAACAATCTGTTCGGCTGGATTGCCTTTGTCATAGCCTCATTAACTTACATTTTAACACTTGAGCCATCTGCAAGTTTTTGGGATTGCGGCGAGTTTATTGCCTGTATCTATCGTTTACAGGTAGCCCACCAACCGGGCGCTCCCTTATTTACCATGATAGGTAAAGCGTTTTCGCTGCTATCAATGGGCAATATACACCAGGTAGCCTACTGGACAAACGTTGGTTCTGCACTCGCCAGCGGTGCTACTATCCTGTTCCTTTTCTGGAGCATCACCGCCCTGGCCCGCAAAATATTAACCAAATACAACGAAGAAGTTAGCCCGCTTAATACGATATTAATTATAGGCGCAGGTTTAGTTGGCGCTTTAGCTTATACCTGGTCTGATACCTTCTGGTTCTCGGCTGTTGAGTCTGAGGTTTACGCACAATCATCATTATGTACCGCCATCGTATTTTGGGCTATCCTGAAATGGGACGCACATGCAGACGAGCAGGGTGCCGACAGATGGTTGGTATTCATCGCTTATGTAATGGGTTTATCAATCGGCGTTCACTTGTTGAACTTGCTGGTTATGCCTGCCATTGCACTGGTAATTTACTTCCGCCGTGCCGATAAGGTTACTGCAAAAGGTACTGTTTGGGCATTTATACTGGGTGTTGTAGCATTAGCATTAGTATTATGGGGTATTATCCAATACACAGTTAAAGGTGCAGCTTACGCCGATCTATTATTTGTAAACTCATTAGGCTTCGGTTTCGGCAGCGGTGCAGTAGTATTCTATATATTATTATTAGCCGGTATTGTATTAGGCATTTACTATACAGTTAAGCCTTCTACTCCAATCATTATCGCTTCTGCCATTTGCTTTATATTGTTACTGTCAATCAGTGCCGGTATTATTGGCTTTATAGCTTCGGTAGCGTTAATCGCTTTGTTAGAGTATGTGGTACATATCCGCAACAAGCGTTTTATCCTGAATACGGTATTAATATGTACGCTGTTTATTTTACTGGGTTATAGCTCTTTTGTGATGATCATCATCCGCGCTAAAGCAAGCACAAACTTAAACAACAGTGATCCGCAGGATGCCTTTGCTTTAAACAGCTACTTAAACCGCGACCAGTATGGTGATACACCTTTAATGTATGGCCAGTATTTTGACTCTAAACCGGTTGACCAAACCGAAGGTCAAACTTTATATCGCCGTGGTAAAACCAAATACGAGGTTGCCGGTAAAAAAATATCACAGGTTTACGATCGTAATACCATTTTCCCACGTGTATTCAGCCAGGCAAACGGCGACCCTGAGTTTTACCGCCAGTGGTTACACCTTGGTCAGCAGGAAAGCCCAACGCTGGTGCATAACCTGGCCTTCTTCTTCAGCTGGCAGATAAACCAGATGTATACCCGTTATTTTTTATGGAACTTTGTAGGCCGTACCAATGAAATGGACGGACAAAATGATAGCAACGGCACCGATGGTAACTGGATCAGCGGCTGGAACTTCGGCAAGAAATTACCTTATGCTGTTACCCATAGTAACTCATACAACCGCCTATTTGCCTTACCATTAATTATAGGTTTACTGGGTTTATGGTTCCACTTTAAACGCAACCAGCGCGATGCCGGTGTGGTTGCCGTATTATTCTTTATGACAGGTTTGGCCATTGTGCTTTACCTAAATCAGGATCCACTACAGCCACGTGAGCGTGATTATGCTTATGCAGGTTCGTTCTACGCCTTTGCCATCTGGATAGGTTTAGGCGTATTGGCTATTGCCCAGTTCCTGAGCAAAAAACTGAATGCTACCACCAGTGCTTACATTGCAACCGGTGCCTGCTTATTGGCAGCGCCAATATTAATGGCTAACCAGGAATGGAACGACCACGATCGCTCAACCAAATACACGCCGCGTGATATGGCGACCAACTACCTGGAATCGTGCGCGCCGAATGCGATTCTATTCACTTATGGTGATAACGATACTTACCCGCTGTGGTATGCACAGGAGGTTGAAAACATCCGCCCGGATGTACGTATCGTAAACTTAAGCTTACTGGGTACCGACTGGTATATCCGCCAGATGAAGCAAAAAATGAATGAATCGGCTCCATTGCCTATCACCATGCCGAATGAGAAATTTGAGGCTGGTGTGCGCGATGTGATCTATTTCAACGATAAAAACATCTCTACCCCGGTTGAGCTGAAAGAAGTATTCGACTTTATGACTTCTGATGATCCGCAAACCAAGGTTGAATACCAAAGCGGTGAATCTGCGAACTATCTGCCAACCAAAAACTTTAAGCTGACTATCAACGCTGATAGCCTGATTAAAACCGGTACTGCAACAGAAGCCGACAGGGCACGCATCCTACCGGAAATGGATTGGAAATACGCATCAAACTATGTGACCAAGGATAACCTGGCCATGATTGATATATTGGCGCACAACAACTGGAAACGCCCTGTATACTTCGCCATCACTGTAGGTAGCGAAAACCTGATGGGCTTAGATAAATACCTTTACAACGAAGGTTTTGCTAACCGCCTGTTACCGTTTAAAGCTGATACTACCGTTGCACCGGGCGAAGCTGCCAATACATTAAAAATGTACAACAACATGATGACCAAGTTTAAATGGGGTAACATGAAAAATGCCCGTTACCTGGATCATGAATCGTTAACGATGTTTTACCCTATTATCCTGAAACAGTTTATCATGTTAACAGATCATTTGGTACAGGATGGCCACCAGGAAATGGCTAAAAACGTATTGAAAAAATACGATGATGTAATGCCTAACCTTTATCCTTACACTGAGGTTGCTGCACGTAAGTATTACATTATTGAAGATGCTTACAAAATAGGCGAAGCTCAGTTAGGCAATAAATGGGCAAATGAAGTTGATGATTACATCCTCGATATTCTGTCGTACAATGCCAACCTGATACAAAATAATTCAGATGGTATCCAGTTCCATGATGTACAGTTATCAATGTCGATCCTGAACGGATTGGTATCCATGACCAAAGACTTCCATCAAACTGCACTAAGCGCCAAATACAGCGCCCAGTTAAAAGAGTACGAAGGCAAATTAGGCTCGATACTTAGGCAACAACAACAATAAGCATTAGCTTAAATAATATAGAAAAAGCCGTTCTGACTAATGTTGGGACGGCTTTTTTTATTTTAGACATATACAAGAGCGATATACTCGAACCAGTACATGGCTATTTTTTTGTCAATCAAATTATAAAATTGTATATTGATACATGAATTCCATTGATAGTTCATACAATCTATGTCCGTGTAATAGCGGTAAGAAAGCAACATATTGCTGTTGGGATGGTGGCAAATGGAACAAAAGACCAACTTTACTTCCCGAAACCAAGGCACTAACTGGTCACGCTCATAATAAGTGTTATGCAAATATTACAAATAATTGCTCTGATAAGATATCAAAAGAACATTTTGTATCTGAATATCTTTTAAACAATTTGAGTGATACAAAGGCAGTTAACGTACAAGGATTTCCATGGCAAAAAGAAGAAACTGTTAACCAAATAGCCAAAGCATCTTTAGCATCGAATATATTATGTACACATCATAACAATCTTCTTTCCCCATTTGACGCAGAAATGGGAAGATTGCATAGTACATTTAACAAATATGATCAGGACCTAGTTACTCCTATACCTACAAATGAACTATCTATATTTTGTGGTGAAAATATTGAAAGATGGATGTTAAAAACGGCATGCGCATTTATAGCTTCCGATCAAATTTATGCCGGAAAAGAAAAAATGACGTGTCAGATCAGAGATATTTATATTGATATACTTTTTAAAAATGATCCCTTTCCTGAAGGATGGGGGATGTATGTAGATGCATCTTCGGAACAAACAATTCAGCATTATAACCACCTTACATTTGATTCTGTAGTTATAGATGATACATTACATGTCTTTACAATTAAATTGAATGGATTATTTTTTCATTTAACTCTAAATAATCCATCACGTATTAAATTAGGAGTCATTTATAGACCGAGAGGTATTGAATTAAAAAAGGGAGACATAAAAAAAACAATGGAAATCTGTTGGCAAGATGATAAATACGATCAAGGAGTATTTTTGACTCATCAGAAAAACATTTCTCGAACCAAAGAAGAATGGGATAATCTAATCTTCAATAAAAACGCACCCGAAAATTAGTTGATAACAGAAGAGTTCGACCTGTGGTTAACCTGTTGCAAGGTTTCACATTGTGTAAGCTGAAAGCTTACATCATGTACAGTCACAAGTTACGCTATGCTAAACTTGCGACAGTGAAGATATTGGGGTGTCACACTGAGCCCCGTCGAAGTGTCGCGCGCAGAGGTCTTCTGCACCATGCTTCGACGGAGCTCAGCATGACAGCCGGCGCTTTTCTTTTGTCATTCTGAATGTAATGAAGAATCTTCTTCGATACACATAGCGGCTTTACAGGTTGAAGAAGATTCTTCGCTATCGCTCAGAATGACAAAAAATACGTATAACTTCTAAAACAACAACAGCCGTCCCAACATTACTTGGGACGGCTGTTGCCTTTATTTCTTTCGGACTTACCGACTCACGGTCTTTCGGACTTCCTTACGCCTCTGGCGTTGCTTCGCCTTCAATCACTACCCCCATTGAGCAGAATTTATCGATACGCTCTGTTACCAGCTCATCGATGTTTCTTTCCTGCAGGGCTTTCATGTCTTTTAGCAATTGCTTTTTCAGGGTCGATGCCATGGCAATCGGGTCCTGGTGTGCGCCGCCAAGTGGTTCTTTAATAATACCATCAATCAATTTGTTCTTCAACATTTCTGGTGATGCCAGTTTCAGGGCTTCGGCAGCACGCTCTTTGTAATCCCATGTTTTCCAAAGGATGGTTGAGCAGTTTTCTGGCGAAATTACCGAATACCATGAGTTCTCGAGCATCATCACCTTATCGCCAATACCAATACCCAATGCACCGCCCGATGCACCTTCGCCAATTACAACGCAGATAACAGGTACACGCAGTATCGACATCTCTAACAAGTTGCGGGCAATAGCCTCACCTTGGCCGCGTTCCTCAGCCTCAAGGCCTGGGAAAGCTCCCGGGGTATCGATCAACGTAATAACCGGCTTGTTAAACTTCTCGGCCATTTTCATCAGCCTTAAAGCTTTACGGTAACCTTCGGGGTTAGCCATACCGAAGTTACGGTACTGGCGCTCTTTGGTGTTACGGCCTTTCTGGTGGCCAATAAACATAGCGGTATGACCGCCGATAGAACCCCAGCCACCAATAATGGCTTTATCATCGCCTATGGTACGGTCGCCATGCAATTCGATAAAATCATCGCACATCAGCTCCAGGTACTGTAAGGTATACGGGCGCTCGGGGTGACGTGAGATTTGTACACGCTGCCAGCCGTTAAGGTTGCTATATATTTGTTTTTTAGTAGTCTCAAATTTCTCTTCCAGCTCAGTCAGCGTAGCCGACATATCCACCTGGGTTTTATCTTCAACCTGCTTTACTTTTTCAATCTGCCCTTGCAGGTCCGAAAGCGGTTTTTCAAAATCAAACGTAATCTTCATACACTATTAAATGGGGTGGCTAATTTACGTAAATCATATTGTAATCTTAATTATGATTTAGCAACTCATTAAACTGATTTAGTTGTACCGGGTTAAGCACCTTGCGGGTGTTGTAACAAGCTATTAATAAAGCACCGCGATACTCGCCCTGGTAAGCGCCGTACCTGTTGGTATAAAACACAATAACGCTCTCGTTGGCCCTATGGGTACGAAACAGGCTATCAATCACCCGTTCATTCTGCACTACAGAAAGGCCAACTTCGGTTTTCTTCATTTTCAGCGTAGCATTAATTTCATTCAATTTAGTTATTTGCTGTGCCGATAATTTCAAATGCGTTCTGTATTTCAAAACCTGATCCGGATATGGATAACGGTACATAACGGCAATGTGGGCTACATTATTTACATCATCGCCGTTTAAAATTGCGTTGTATTGTTCGTCGGTTAATGATCTAACGGTCGAATGTCTCACAGCCAAACTATCTAAGTGCTTAGCAGCAACACTATCCGCTTTCTGCGCCCACAACGCCTGTGTGCCCATCAACAAAAAAATAAAAAGAACTGACTTAAGTAATTTTGTAACCATAAGCTTTTAACAAAAATAGGGTTAAGGTGTTTCGAATCGCAAATTTGCCTAATATACTCAAGTATGGGCATTTTGATTATAGTTTATCAGAATTATAAATATTTGCTGACAAGTTTTTTTCAGTAAAAACCAACTTATAAGTTATAAAAATGGAACAGGGGTGTCAATCAAAAACAACCAAAATTTGACTTTAAATAATTGATTATAAAATAATTATAAATATACCAACTAGTACTATACTTACTTTTAAGTCTGTAACATGGAACATGTGGAACATTCCACTCTAATTAGCTAATTCGGCAATTTGTTAATGCCCGTGCAGTTTGTGGTAAACAAAAAAGGGAAGCCATAGCTCCCCTCTTTATCATAGAATAGGCTCTTTATTTAACCGTATACCGTACAACGGTACGGCCTATATTTCCGTCTTTATCAAAACCCTCAATAATGGCTTTGTAGGTACCGCGGCCATCGGCATTGTAAAAGTTAAGTACGGCATTACCGGCTTTATCGGTAAACACATTCGGGTTCCAGTAAATGGTGGTGCGTAAGTCGCTGGCTTTTTGTTGCTGGCTTACATCATACTTTGGCAAATAGAACTGGCGTACTTTGGCATAACCTTTAGGCGTAAAGTTAATTACGTTTTGATCGGGGAATAATTTTTTAAGTTCGTCAGCACTAATCTTTTGGCCTTTAGGTGCCTCTTTCATGTTAATGGATACAACACCATTGGTATTGTTCATTTTGTTGATGCCCGAAAAACCATCGCTGTTGAATATCTCAATCCCATCAACCTCTTTAGGGTTAATGCTGTTTAAGTAGCTCACATCAACCGGCATACCCTTAACATAAAACTGCACCGGGTTTTTATTGCCCTGGTTATAATCGCGCGTTATATAGAAGTTGTTATCGCGATAAGTGATACCTACAAGCGCAGTTGTTAAACACATTAAAAAGTTATTACATCCTGTTAGCTGTTCGGGGTTCACTTCGTGGTCTGCAAATGCACTTAAGCCCGAAAGTCCCGAATAATCCTGGTGGGTAACCTTTTTTACTGTCGAAGCCTTAATCACAACTTCTTTCAGCACCTGGTTAAACTGGTACTGTTTCCCGCTGTTTTTAACATAAGTATTTAAGGTACTGTCTATATTAATGATCTCGTCGGCATAATTCTCAGACTTACCAATGGTAGGGTAAAAACCCGTATTCATGGTAATCTTCATGTTCTTAGAATCCAAGTTATTACGTGCACTGATGGTAACCTGCGATGAATCTGCGAATACCACATTCTGAAACGCAAACTCGCCATCGGCATTGGTAGTGGTTTCTGCCGAATAATTTTTGTCGGGGATAATCAACCGCACTGCGCCCTTAAATACAGGCATACCATTAAACTTACGCAGCGTGCCCGACAGCACAATGCCCTGCTCGGCACCGAACCTGACAGGTTTGATTTTGCCGCTCAAAATATCGGTAAAATCAAACTGCCGGAAACCCTGGCTCATCATTAAAACGTCGAGGTCATCAACCTTTTTAATATCGGGTTTAATAAAATAATAGTTAGGCTGTTCAACGTAGCCGCTCACATCACTGGTAAGCAACATATTACTTAAAATAGTAGTAGCCGCATCTTCAGAGAAAGGGACTTTAGTTTCATCAACAACCGCAACAGAGAAACTGCCCTCGGCCGGTTTATCAGCTAGTTTAGCACCTACATTTAAGGTTACTTTCTGGCGGGTTAAATATGATGGCTTATCGGGTGTTAAAGCAATGTTCAGGTTATCATCGCGGTTAATAAATACCAGGCGCTCGCTTAACGGTTCGCCCGATGAGGATAGCAGGGTTACCTCTAACACGCCCGATTTAAATTTACTTTTAGGTATAGCGGCCGTAGTTGTTTGTTCTGTAAGGGCAGATTGCGCCGCAAAGGTTACAAAGCCACCATTTTTGGCTACTATATAAAACACCTTGTTCTTGTTTTTTTGGAAGAATGCCTGGCTCGACGCAATCTGCAAAATAAGCGTATGCGGGTTGGCATTATTTACGGCCAGGCTTATACCCTCTGCCGATACGCGGGGCAAGTTATAGGTTCCTTTGCTGCCATCAGCAAACTCTACTTTGGCTGTATAGGCCGTATTGTTTTGCGGGGTAAAGCTAAATTTACCCATACCTAAATGCTGCGAACTGAAATTCACGATCTCTTTTCCCTGCCCGTCAACAACGGTACCTTTAACATCAATACCAAGCCCGTTACCTTGTATGGCTTTAAATGCAATTTGCGATTGCATATCGGCCAGTAAAGATCCACCCTCGGGGAAAAACTGAACGTCCGAGGCGTTAAATGCATTTTTCAGCGGGAATACGCTTCCGGCCGTTTTTGTTTTTTCAGTCTCGATACTGGTAATCAGTAAGCCGCCGCTTATATCTTCGCGTTTGTTGGTTATAATAGCCAGGTTAAGGTATCCCTTAGCATCGGTTGTACCACGACCTTTTACTATAATATCGCCGTTCTTTTCTATCCGCCAGTCTACCTTTTTGTTGGGTAGTATAGCACCGTCGGTACCGCGATAAAGTACACGTGCCCCTAACTTCGAGTTTTTATCGCTTAGGTTTCCAGAAAAAGATACATCGGCATTTACATCCTTATTAAGTGCGCTACCCACGGTGATAACCTTATCAAACATGTACGATGTATTGAAGTTGAGCATCCACTGGGTGTAGGCACGCAAACGATAATTGCCTTGCTTGTAATTAACCCCCGATAATATAATGTTACCGAAGGCAGTGCCATTGGCAACAGGCAGTTTTAACTCTTCAACCACAGAGTCACGCGAGTTGACCAGCTCAACATTAAGCACCTTACTTATTTCTGATGGTGAATGAAAATCCATCGTTAAATAAGCCTTAAACAAAATCGTATCGCCCACAGCATAGTATGGTTTATCTAAATGCAGGTAAACCTTCTCAACGGGGTGCTCATTATTAACTTTGGCCGCCCTTTCAATAATGGTATTCAACGGAATACTATCATGTTGTGCAAAAACCGACAGGTGTGTAAGTACAAAAAACAGCAGCAGGTAGAAATATTTTTTCAACAGAGTAAAATTTTGATACGCCATATATAACGGGTAAAAATGCCTAAACATTATCACACCGCCTAACGATTTAACATTTTATAACTAAAAGCAATTATAATGATTCTTTAAAAGGATACAATTACCTATTAGTCACCCCAAAACTTTTTTTTAACACGGTAACTAAAGTGTTACCGGCGAACGATTTTAAACCTTCATTTTTGTACCTTAGCATACAAACTACCATGAAAAATAAATTTGTTACTATAGCTATTCTTTTTGCCTTTACGGTATCGTTAAGCGGTTGTTTTGTAAACCGCGACCCTTATGGCCGCAGCAGCGACAGGGGCAAGAGCTTCCCTCATGACGAGCATAAGGACGATGGCAAAACCAAGGACGACGGTAAAAAGAAAGACGATAAAAGCACACATTAATAAAAAGGGCATCGTTTTTGTATTTGTGTTTTATAATTTTAACAATACAACTACCATGAAAAAGATACTTTTTGGTTTAGCCCTATTATTTGCAATGAGCGCCTCATTGAGCAGCTGCGTTGTAAACCGCGATCACGGCCGTGATCATCATTATCCACACGACGATCATCATGATGACCACCATGACGGACATTACGACGATAGATATCATTAATTAAAAGGGGCCTGGACGGCTCCTTTTGCTTTACATTAATTGTAACAATACTGTCAATAATAGCCGATACGGTTAGTTATTTAACGCAACTATATCAACTCACAAAATAATAATGCCGATTTTTAGTTAGTAAGCAGAACCTTTAAACATGAGGTTCGGGATTTAGTTGATTAAAGTAGTTGTAGAGCTGCTTTACAGCATTCCGGGGTGAGAGCCGGAATGCTTTTTTTATTCTGTATTCCTTCGTACATTACACCGCAAACAAGCACCACAATATTCCTGTTAGCTTTGATATTACATTCTGGCCAGGTGATAGAATTGACTAAAACCCGAAGTAATTTATCATATTTGTTTAAATACTTAATTTATACGATGCCTGCTCATATTCCGGTTGATCTCAGTAATTGCGATAAAGAACCTATCCATATACCTGGCCAGATACAGTCACACGGTTTTTTAATTGTAGTAGATCAGGACTGTATTATCCGTTACCACAGCGACAATATACCTTTGTTTATTGAAAGTATAGACGAAAACCTGATTGGTAAACATGTCAATGATATCCATTCGCTAATAGGCCGTAATGAGCCTAAAGATTTTATTGTACAATTAATCACTTTCGGTAAAAACAACCGTAGTTTCGAGCAAACCAACCCCTTTGCAACTGATATACAGGGCAAGCCTTTTTACCTGATCATCTCTCCTACAGATAACTATTACCTTTTAGAGTTTGAACCTGCAGCATCAGACCTAACCATCGATCTTCAAAAAATAATAGGCAAGTCGGTATCCGAAATGCTGGCCGATAAAAAACCTGCAGCGTTTGCTCGACAATTCGGCGCGTCAGGTTAAACAGATCATCAATTACGACCGCGTAATGATTTACCGCTTTGCCGAAGACGGCCATGGCGAAGTAGTTGCAGAAGCAAAGAATGACAACCTTGGGTCGTGGCTGGGCCTGCATTACCCGGCATCTGATATCCCGAAGCAAGCCCGCGAACTATACAAGCACAACTTTACCCGCTTAATTGCTGATGTGCATTCAATACCAGCAAAAATATTAACAGCCGCAGATAATGAGCAACCTTTAGATCTTACCCCTTCGCAGTTGCGCGCCGTGTCGCCTATCCATATTCAGTACCTCAAGAATATGGGGGTTAGCTCGAGTTTCAGCATCTCACTTATTTATAAAAAAGAATTATGGGGCTTAATTGCCTGCCATAATTATTCGCCAAGGTTCATAGATTTTAAAGCGCGTGAGTCATCCAAACTTATCGGCCAGATCCTGTCATCGGCATTAGAATTTCGGCAGGACGAGGAAAACCATCAACAAACACAGACATTTAAATCTGCTGTTGATCAGCTATCCAAATACCTGCTCAAAACCTTTAGCATTGAGGATGCTTTAACTAAACAGGATGTAACCATACTAAACGCTGTTGATGCCGAAGGTGCGGTATTGGTTTACGAAAACAACATTATTAAATTAGGCAGCACACCTAATGATGAACAACTGGAGAAACTTATAGTATGGATAAATAGTACCCTGGGCGCAACATTTCATTATACTAATCACCTTTCGAGCGTTTACCCCGAATCGGCAGAGTATCAGGATGTAGCCAGTGGATTAATGATCTCTGTGCTATCGCGCGAAATGAATGAGTATGTGTTATGGTTTAAACCAGAGCGCATACAAACCATTAAATGGGCAGGTAACCCCGAAAAACCGGTTGAGTTAAACACAAACGGGATGATGATGATTTCGCCCAGAAATTCTTTTGAAGAATGGATTGAAACCGTATCGGGCACATCTGTAAACTGGAGCAACGAGGAAATTAAGTCGGCCGCGCGCTTACGCGAGGAAATCACCTATGCCATTAATCAAAAGGCAGGTGCTATCCGCCAGCTTAATGAAAAGCTGAAACTGGCTTACGAAGAACTGGACACTTTTAGCTTTACCATTTCGCACGATTTAAAGAACCCGCTCTCAACCATTAAAAGCTACTCGCAGATATTGAGCCGTAATGGTAACCTGGAACCCAAAGCCCAGCAAATTATGGACCGCATTATTGTGGGTGCCGATAAAATGAATGTGATGATTAATGAGGTATTGGGTTACTCGCGCCTTGGCCGGTCTGAAATTCAGGTTAGCAAAATTGAGATGCGCCCCATTATCGATGATCTGATCCGTGATTTATTAATAGCTTACAATTCGCCCGATGTAAAAATAACCATTGGTGATACCCCCGACATTTATGGCGACCCGGTAATGATAAACCAGGTGTTTGCCAACTTAATCAGTAATGCCATTAAATATTCTATCCCTTCAGGCCATCCTGAAATAAGCATACAAGGCGAGGCAACAGAAACCAGTGTAGTTTACAAGATCAGTGATAACGGTATCGGCATAGATATTCAATACCTACCAAAAGTTTTCGAACTTTTTAACCGGATGGATAATGCCCGCGATATTGAAGGATCGGGTGTTGGCCTCTCTATTGTAAAGCGTATCATAGACAAGCACAAAGGTAAAATCTGGGTGGATAGCAAATTAAATAAAGGCTCTACTTTTTATGTAGAATTTTTTAATGGATAAAGGACGAGAAGAGACAGCCATCTTAAATTGTCATTGCGAGGAACGAAGCAATCTCGTAGCTATACAGATCGGATAAGCAGTGGCTACGAGATTATTAATGACGTGTTTGTTTTTATTGGGATTAATGAGCTCCCTTCGGTCGGTTGTCCACGCTATCGCTCGCAATGACAAATTTAATATTCTAATATCAATAAAAACAGCTCTCACAAGCCATAAATAACCTAACAATTGTGGCATCTTAATTTTCGGACAGCACAATATTAGCCACAGCACACACTTTCAAAGAAAATTGAGCAGCCACGAGTTTTCTTTGGTTACTTTTTTGAGAGAAAAAAGAAAGTACATCCACTGACGATTCACTTTACTACCCCACCCCTTCCTAATGAAAAACGGATTCTGCGTTAACCAACGTTAATGCTAATCGGTCTGAGATTGCTTCGTACCTCGCAATGACGTGCCGGGTGTAGGCCTATGCCTTCTGTCCCATATCCATTTTATGCGCTGGTAACGAAAAGCAAAACATACTCCCCTCCCCAATCGCACTTTCAACCCAAATTTTCCCTTGTTGAGCCTCAATAAAATCCTTAGATATCGCCAATCCTAAGCCTGAACCCGATTTATTTTGACCATCAGTAGGCACCTGAAAATAGCGTTCAAAGAGGCGTTTCTGATATTGCTCATCAATACCCTTACCAAAGTCTTTTACCGAGAAGATCACTTGCTTGTTTTTTTCTGATACCTGGATCACCACTTTAGATTTTTCGGGACTGTAGCGTAAGGCATTCGACAAAAAGTTGACCAGTACCCAGGCGGTCTTTTCCATATCGGCATGTACTTTCGATAGGTTTGGATGGGCGATCACTTGCAAGTTAATACCCTTTTGTTCGGCATTAAACCTTACAGAATTAAGGGCATAATCCACAATTTCAACCGGGTCTGATACCACGAAATTGAGCTGGATATTACCGGTTTCTACCTGCGACAGATCTAACAACTCACTAGTGATTTTCAGCAGGCGGTCGCTGTCGTCTTTAATATGTTCCAGCAGTTCTATTTGCTGTGGGTTTGATACCCCTACCCGCTCATCGCTCAATAGCTTAAGGCTCATTTTAATGGATGAGATCGGCGTTTTCAACTCATGCGATATGGTAGCTATGAAATTGGTTTTAGCCTCGTCGCGCTCCTTAAACTCGGTAATATTACGCAATATATAAACCTTACCGGCCGACCTGCTGGCTACGCTCAGCACATCCGATGTTTGCGGGCTCAGGTTCGGGATCACAATCTCTCTACTCTCTAATTGAAAATAGGCTTCCTTGCCTGCCAGCGCAATTTTAAATGATTTAATACCTCCATTGCTGGCCAGTATAGATTTAAAGAGATCGTTGGTCGCCGTAAATTTCTCAGCAGGTTGTCCTACTATCTTCTGCTCGTTAATGTTGAGAATATTTTCGGCAACGGTATTGATAAACAAAATTTCCTGCTTCTCATTTAAACCGATAATGGCATCCTGCATTTGCTCAATAATGGTTTCGATCCGTTGCTTTTCAGACATAACCTTGGCCAGGTTGGTATTCTCCCATTCGTTCAGCCGGTCGGCCATATCGTTGAAAGCTGTGGCTACTTCGGCAAACTCATCGTTCTTATTAAAATTTAAATGCTGGTTATAATTCTTGTGGCTGATTTCGCGGATACCATCAATCAACTCTCTTAGTGGGTTAGCAATAAATCCCGGAAAGTTTACACTAAAGCTAAACAGCACCAAAAACGTAAACGAACCTACAAAACCCAGAAATAAAGTAGCCTCTTTTACAGATGCCTGCGCACGTTCGTTTTTATGCACAATAGCACGCATATTTACCTGCTCAATCTTGCGCAACTGGGCGCGGGCATCGTATTGCGCCTGGTATTGTGGTGCGGCAGCAGCTGTTGTAGATTGCAGCACATCATAGTCTTTCTCTAAAGCTTCAGTAGCCTCTTTCTCGCCAACTTCGGTAATATTGGCTTCCTGCAATTGCAATTGTTTGCCAAACTGTGCCTGTGCACCATTGGTCAACGGCAATTTGTTTTCATCCAGCACCGTGCGCATTTCGCGGGCAAAGCTTAGCGACTCATAATTATTTTTAAGGATAACCTTTGCGCTATCTGAGATCTGATGGATGTAGAATATGGACACTGCTCCGAAGAACATCACTACGACGAAAAGGAAGCCGAATCCGAGTCGAAGTTTATTTTTTATTTTCATGGCTATAATCGTTAAATATAAATGGTTTTATCAGGATAAGATCACTAAGTCGGTTTCTTTGGCTGCGATATGTTTTAACAGCTGATTAAATATTGCCGTTCGCAGTATCACCTGGAATAAATTGAGGTGTGGTTTGCCAATGCAAATAGTTGTAATCTCCCTTTCATCGGCCAATTGTATAATGGCTTGGGTTATCTGGTCGCTTTTAATTTTTACAACTTCGCCGCCCAGTTCGGTAGCCAGTTTGAAGTTATTAATGAGATGGCGTTGTTTATCCAGCTTAATTTTATCACCGCTCTCACCGCTGCTCTGTACATATAAAACTATCCAGGGCGAGCGATAATAAGATGCCAGCCTCGCCGTTTTACGGATCACCACCCTCGCCGTGTCATTATTGGATGATATACAAGCCAAAAACTTTTCGGGCCGAAGCTTAATTTGTTTTGGTACCTCAATATCAATCTTCCGCTCTACATGGTGGGCAACTTCTTTCAAAGCCAACTCCCGTAGCTGCAAAATTTTATCGGGCTGAAAGAAATTCTTCAACGCGATGTTCACTTTATCTTTGGTGTAGATCTTGCCATCCTTCAAGCGGTCAATCAGTTCATCGGCAGTTAAATCAATGTTTACGATCTCGTCCGTAAGCTCCAAAACCTTATCAGGGATCCGTTCAGTAATAGCAATACCTGTAATGGACTCAATCTCCTGGTTCATGCTTTCGAGGTGCTGGATATTCACTGCCGAAATCACGCTGATTCCTGCCTCTAAAATATCCAGTACATCCTGCCAGCGTTTGCTATTCTTGCTTCCCTCGATATTGGTATGGGCCAGTTCGTCAACAATAACAACTTCGGGATGCCGGTTCAGGATGGCGTGCAGATCCATCTCTTCCAGCTCCTTGCCTTTGTAAAATACATTACGGCGTGGTATTAATGGGATGCCCGCAACCAAAGCCTGCGTTTCGGCACGGTTATGCGTTTCAATATAACCGATCTGGATATCGATGCCGTTACGTAAAAGCGCATGGGCTTCCTGCAGCATACGGTAAGTTTTACCCACACCGGCACTCATGCCAATGTAAATCTTAAACTTACCACGCCTCGACTTTTTTACCAGTTCGATAAACGTTTTTACGGTGCTATCCTGCTCTGCCATCACTCACTGTTTAAAATGAAACCGCTAAACTTGTTGTAATAACCTGGTTGGCCGCCACCTGCATATTATCCTTCATAAAAATGGGATCTTTACTATTCAGAACTTTCCCCTCCAAACGGATCACCGCATTAGGGAAAGGACTATAATCTAAATTTACCGAATATCCTGTTGTTTTAAACCCGTTCGGTGTCCCGGTGCTTATAATCATTCCGTTCGGGTCGCGGTAATATTCAATCCGGCCTGCAACTGCCCATTGCTCTGCCAATTTATAACGGGCAATAAATACAGGCGATATAATATGGTTGCTACTTTTATCCGTTTTAGATTTTTGCTGGGTGCCATAATCAATAGCCGCAGTAATACCAAACTTAGGCGTAAGCTGTATAATGGTATAAAAATCATGGTAAAAGCGCCTTACCCCTACCGAATCTGCGCCTTCTGTACCCAGGTAATTACTATAATTAAATGTGATATTTTCTGTTGGCTGCCAGGTTAACTGTACTCCTCCCGCAGGTTTATTGTTGCCATCCTGCCGCTGAATGCGCTGCCAGCCGTTTAGGTATAAGGCAGATGCAGTCAGCTTACCATCAGCGGTAGTGTAAGTTAATTTAGCGCCAGCCTCATAATAAGGTGTATTATCAGACAAGATACCACGGGTTAAAACCCAGCAATCTTTACCAACTGCACTCTCAAAGCCAATGTGAGAAGCAAATACACCTGCATCAACCCACAGGTTTGCGCTTTTGGATAGTTTGATACCGGCATTTGCTTCGTACAAATTTTTAAGCACACCCGGCTCGGCAGCCAGGTTTGCGTTGGCATACGTACCCGCCATTAAAGCCAGGTTAGCCCTGATGTTATCGCTGGTATAATTAGCCTTTATAAAACCCAGGTTTAAATTAACCTCGTTAGTGCGGTTGTATGAGTATACAAACGGAGGCATGGTATGGTCTGCCGGTTTGTTAAACGCATAGCTGTAGTACAGTTCGGTATAGCCGCTAATGGTTAGTTTGCCGTTGCGGGTGATATCCTGTGCTTTTACGGTGGCTATGGTTAACATCAGCAGGGATATAATTAGTAATCTTCTCATTTTGTATTTTAACACTGCGGCACTGTTGGTGCAGCACCGCAGTGGTTAGACGTGTTATTTTAATTGGTCGAGCGCGATGTTCAATTTCAGCACATTTACTTTTGATGGACCGAATACGCCCCAAAGTGGTTTCTCGATATTGTTGCTTAATAAGGCAGCTACTTTATTTTCGTCGAGTTTGCGGTATTTGGCCACACGTTCTACCTGAATTTTGGCAGCATCAGGAGAAATATCCGGATCAAGGCCGCTTCCTGAAGCAGTAACCAGATCGGCAGGGATATCGCTGCGTTTTAGGTATGGATGATATTTAAGCAGGGTATCAATACGGTTGCTTACATCCTTTAAATAGTCCGGGTTACTTGGGCCTTTGTTTGAACCTGCCGAACCTGCTGCGTTATAAGCCACAGCAGATGGCCTTCCCCAGAAATATTGAGGTTTTGTAAAGCTTTGGCCGATGTTTGCATAACCAACCACTTTGCCATTTACTACAATAGTTTCGCCGTTGCCGGCCCCCTTTGATGCTTTGCCGATAAGCATAATGCCCAGTGGGTATATCACACATAACAGTACTGTAAGTACTAATGTTAACCTGATGGATTGTATAATGAACTTTTTCATGATTTCTATTCTTTAAACTTTATTAGAACATTAAGCCTACTACCAAATCAATTAATTTGATACCGATAAATGGTGCAATTACACCACCTACGCCATACAGGAGCAAGTTGCGGCGTAACAGCGCACTGGCCCCAATTGGTTTGTACTCTACACCTTTCAATGCCAATGGTATCAGCATCGGGATAATAATGGCGTTAAATATTACCGCTGATAATATAGCCGACTCGGGGCTGTGCAGTTTCATGATATTGATGCTTTGCAATGCCGGGATTGAAGCGATAAACAGTGCAGGCACGATGGCGAAGTATTTGGCCACATCATTCGCGATAGAGAACGTGGTGAGTGTACCGCGAGTGATCAGCAATTGCTTACCGATTTCAACAATTTCGATCAGCTTGGTTGGGTCGTTATCCAGATCCACCATGTTACCTGCTTCTTTAGCGGCCTGGGTACCGCTGTTCATGGCTACACCAACATCGGCCTGGGCCAATGCGGGGGCATCGTTTGTACCGTCGCCCATCATGGCTACCAGCTTGCCGGTATTTTGCTCGGCTTTAATGTAGTTCATTTTGTCTTCGGGCTTGGCCTCGGCAATAAAATCGTCCACACCCGCTTTTTCTGCAATAAATTTGGCAGTTAATGGGTTATCACCAGTCACCATTACCGTTTTCACACCCATTTTACGCAGGCGCTCAAAACGCTCAGAGATGCCGGTTTTAATAATATCCTGTAGTTCAATCACACCCAGAATCACTTCATTTTGCGATACCACCAGCGGCGTACCACCATTTGAAGAAATGATCTTCACACGTTCCTCCACTTCCTCAGGGAAAGGGTTGCCTGCCTTTTGGGCGATGTTACGGATAGAATCAAAAGCGCCTTTACGGATGCGTAAGCCTTGCGGCGTATTAATACCGCTTGAACGGGTCTCGGCAGTAAACTTCACGAACTCCGAACCTGCAGGTGCAGTCGGCAATTCAAAATGATGCGATGCCAGTTCGATGATCGATTTACCCTCTGGAGTTTCATCAGCCAGCGATGAGAGTACACAGGCAGTGATCAAATCATCCGGTCCAACAGACGCTGCAGGCCAAAACTGAGTAGCTTTACGGTTACCAATGGTGATGGTTCCGGTTTTATCCAGCAACAATACGTCGATGTCGCCTGCAGTTTCAACCGCTTTACCAGATTTGGTGATTACGTTGGCACGCAAAGCCCTGTCCATCCCGGCAATACCAATGGCTGATAGCAGACCGCCAATAGTTGTTGGGATTAGACATACGAACAAAGAGATCAATGCCGCGATAGTGATAGGCGTATTGGCATAATCTGCAAATGGTTTCAGGGTGATACATACGATGATGAACACCAGGGTGAAACTTGCCAGCAGGATAGTCAGCGCAATTTCGTTAGGTGTTTTCTGGCGAGATGCTCCTTCTACCAGGGCAATCATTTTATCCAGGAAGCTTTCGCCTGGTTGGGTGGTTACCAAAACTTTGATCTCGTCTGATAATACCTTGGTACCACCAGTAACCGATGATTTATCGCCACCCGATTCACGGATAACCGGGGCCGATTCACCTGTAATGGCCGATTCATCAATGGTAGCTATACCTTCAATGATCTCGCCATCGGTTGGGATGGTGTCACCTGTTTCGCACACAAACACATCACCTTTACGTAATTCGCTCGATGATTTGGTTACAATACTGCCATCGCTCATTACCACTTTGGCCGGTGTTTCCTCACGGGTTTTACGTAAACTGTCGGCCTGTGCTTTACCGCGTGCTTCGGCAATGGCCTCGGCAAAATTGGCGAACAGTACGGTTAAAAACAGGATCAGAAATATCGCGAAGTTATAAGCGAACGAACCCTGACCATGGTGTGAAAGGCTGTATATAGTAACCGGGATCATCACAATGGTACCAATCTCCACGGTAAACATTACCGGGTTGCGCACCATGGCGCGAGGATCAAGTTTTATGAAAGATTCTTTTAATGCAGTCTGCACCAGGGCAGGCTCAAATAATTTATTTGATTGATTTTTCATTGTTATTTAAGCATTGAGAAGTATTCTGCCAACGGGCCTAAAGCGAGTGCAGGGAAGTATGATAAGGCGTTTAATACGATGATTACGGCAAAGGTCATCAGTCCAAAAGTTTTGGTATCGATTTTTAAAGTACCGGCACTTTCAGGGATGTATTTCTTCTGAGCCAGTAACCCGGCAATGGCAACCGGACCGATAATCGGCAGAAACCTACCCATGATGAGCACTATACCTGTGGTTACATTCCAGAAGATATTACCATCGCCCAAGCCTTCAAAACCCGAACCGTTGTTGGCATTTGATGAAGTGTATTCATACAACATCTCTGAAAAACCGTGATAGCCTGGATTATTTAACCAGGTTGATGGCTTAACAGCCCAATCGCCACCCAGGTGGTTGGTGAACACATAGCTGGAAATTGCAGTACCAGCCAAAATCAAGAACGGACTTAGCAGGGTAATCAGCGCAGCGATCTTTACTTCACGAGCTTCAACCTTGTGGCCCAGAAACTCAGGTGTACGGCCAACCATCAGTCCAGAGATAAATACGGCGATGATTAGGTAGATGAAGTAGTTCAGCACCCCAACACCGCAACCACCATAAAGCGAGTTAATCATCATAGCCAGCAATTGCCATAAACCGGTTAGGGCCATGGTGCTATCATGCATCCCGTTTACAGAACCAGTAGAAATTACGGTGGTCATGGTGCTCCAGTAAGCGGTAGCTGTAGGGCCGAAACGTACTTCTTTGCCTTCCATCGCACCTGTAACCTGGCTTACACCCATTTTGGCGATGAGCGGGTTACCACCCAATTCGCTGGTTAGGGTTGGGATCATCAGCATAAATACACCAGTGGTCATTACCCCGAATATGATCCAGGCCAGTTTTTTACGGCGGATGTAGTAACCGAAAGCCAATACCATAGCAACCGGCAATATTACCTGCGCTATAACCTCAACCATGTTGGTTAAGTAGTTAGGGTTTTCGAGCGGGTGGGCAGAGTTGGCGCCAAACCAACCGCCACCATTCGTCCCGATGTGTTTTATGGCAATGAATGCAGCAGCAGGGCCGCGTGATACATTTACGGTATCGCCTTGCAGTGATATAAATTTGTCTTTACCTGCATAGCTGCTTGGCGTACCGTTAAAAGTTAATATAATGGCAACCACAATTGATAGTGGCAGCAACACACGGGTAATTGATTTTACAAAAAACTCCCAGAAGTTGCCCAGATCTGTAGTGGTTTTATCTTTAAATGCTTTGAATACGGCAACCGCAGTAGCCATACCTGTTGCAGCACTGGTAAAGTGCAGAAACATAAATATAAAGTGCTGGGTAAGGTAAGTAGCACCGGTTTCGCCAGAGTAATGCTGTAAGTTACAGTTTACCACGAAGCTGATAATGGTGTTAAAAGCCAGGTCGGCGCTTTGGCCGGGGTTACCATCGGGGTTAAGGGGCAGCTTATCCTGGTATATTAAAACAAAGAAACCGTAAACCAACCACAGGATGTTGATGGTCATCATGGCTTTTAAAAACTGTTTCCAGTTCATCGGTTCTTTAGGGTTGATGCCCGATAGCTTAAAAATTCCGGTTTCAATCGGTTTCAGAAAATCGGTCCAGACTTTTTCGCCGGCAAACATTTTTGCCAGGTACTTGCCCAGTGGAATGGCAATCACCAGGGTGATTACAAACGAGGCTACTATTCCAAATAGTTCAGTGTTCATTGCGGGTTAAGGGTTAAAATTTTTCGGGTTTAAGCAGCACGTATACCATGTATACAAAAACTGCGATGGAAACAACAAATAAGGCTATCATGATCTTTTAGATTTTTTCGAACCAGTCAATAGATTTAAAAATTAACCAGCTGCACAGCAGTATGGCCAGAAACAGGATGATCGTATTCATATCTTTTTAGTTTCTGACACATTGCCAAATGATGTACCACGTTGGTAGCTTTCAGTTATAAGTTATTAATTATTAGCTAATTGCATAATTTAAAAAAGAAAACAGCCTGGCCATAAACAAGAAAACCCTTCCATTTTGGAAGGGTTGTTTTTCATAAGAGTGCGCTGTTATGATAATTACGGCAGTGGTATACAAGCCATATTATACCAAATGATACTCTTCTATTTTGCGGTAAAGAGTAGTTAGGCCGATATTCATTAATCGTGCAGCCTCGGTTTTGTTGCCTTTGGTATAGTTAAGGATTTTACGGATATGATTTTTTTCGATCACAGCCATCTCAAATACGGCTTCTGATGATTCTTCTTCCAGGCGATGATCAAGCGGTAATAGATCGACTGTTAGTATATTGCCATCGCATAAAATTACAGCACGTTCTATCAGGTTCTTTAGCTCACGGATGTTTCCCTTCCAGCTGTAAGTTTCCAAGCGTGGAATAAAATTGGCATCGAAGCCGGTAATGTTACGGTTGGTTTTGTCCGAAAACTCTTTGAGATAATGCTCGGCCAACGGCTTGATATCCTCTTTACGCTGGTTAAGCGATGGCAGCTGAATAGTGAATACAGAAAGTCTATAGAAAAGATCCTCACGAAAATGACCTTTGTTTATCTCGCCTTGTAGTTCGCGGTTAGTGGCGGCTATAATGCGGGCATTTACCTTTTGAGTTTTGGTATCGCCCACCTTAATAAACTCGCCCGACTCGAGCACGCGCAGCAATTTGGCTTGTAAATCGATGCTCATTTCGCCGATCTCATCGAGGAAAAGCGTACCGCCGTCGGCTTCTTCAACAAGCCCTTTTTTATCCTTCAGCGCACCGGTAAAAGCACCCGCCTTATGCCCGAATAATTCGCTCTCCAGAATATCACGTGCAAAGGCGCTGCAGTTTACTGCTACAAAGCTTTTGTTTTTACGGTTGCTGTTATAGTGGATTGATTGTGCGAAAACTTCTTTACCTGTACCAGTTTCCCCGGTTAATAATACGGTAGTATCTGTTGTTGAAACCTTGCGGGCCAGGCTCACAGCATCTTTAATGCTGCGCGAAGTACCAATAATAGATTCGAAACTATGCTGACTGATAACCTTGTTTTCTATCTGATATAGTTTGTATTGCAGGTTGGCTTTTTCGGTTGCTTTGGCCAGCAGGGGTAAAATTTTGTCGTTATCGTCGCCTTTGGTTATGTAGTCAAAAGCTCCGTTTTTAATGGCTAAAACACCATCATGAATGGTGCCGTAAGCGGTGAGGCAGATTACCTCAACAAAGGGCTTTTTCTCTTTGATCTGTTTTACCAGTTCAACGCCATTAACATCGGGCAGTTTAACATCGCTTAGTACAACCTGTACGTTTTCGTTAGCCAGTATCTTGAGGCCTTCTTTACCGGTATAGGCTTGCAGGGCTTTGTAGCCCTCCAATTCAATAATCCGCGCAAGCAACCCGCACAACTTCTTTTCGTCATCAATAATTAATACTGTTTGTTGCATTGCTTTAAATATGGTGTAGGATTGATGTGATGAAGCACCGTTTTACGTGTTTAAACTCCGGTGCAAATATCCTAATTAAATAATATAAACGTAATGAAAAAAGCCCCTGATACAGAGGCTTTATAATTTGGTAATTTTTAATTAGCTAACCGGCTGTGCTTTAACCGAAGTATTGCTGAGGTAATGCATGTAACCATTCTCGGTTATAACTAAACGGCTTAACGCTGGTGCCGGGATGCGTATTTGTTTCTTTTTTGAGGGACCAATTAACGGCAATATCATAACCGCTAATAGAGCGCTTACTTTAAGCGCTATGTAAAATGCTATCATTACTAAAAAATTATGTGTCGGTGTAAAGTTTTTACGCTTTACGGTACACATAATCCAAAACACATGCCACAAATGCTGCGGGCTGTATTTTTAAGACATTGGCCTTAAACAAGCCCTATAATTAGACAAACACTTTACAAAGCCTGCGTTTTGTTTTTCATTTTGAAATAGTAGGATTATCAAAATGGAGTGCTTGTGTATAATTCTATCGAAAAATTATAACAGCAGCGCCTTAAATGTTTCTTTCGCATAATCGCCCCAATCTTTCAAGGCGGCTTCGAGCGTGGTTTTTAACTGCCTATTGTTCACAGGCTTCCCTTTTGTGGGTACCTTTAAAGCAGTTTCGGCAACGGGCATATCAGTTACTTTGGTGGCAATCCATGATACATTTTCGTGCGGTAAAGCCACCTCCAGTATCATACCCGGTAAGCCGGTAAAAGTCTCCGGCCCGCCCGATACAGGGATCTGATCGGTATAAAATGCAACCACATAAATAGAATCCATTACCAGTGCATTAGCACGGCGACAGGTGTATCCGGCTATCTCACGGGTTTCGCTGGTGAATTTCCAGTTTATTTTACGGGTGCTGTCTTTCACCAAAAAAGCCTGTTCAAATACTTCTTTATGCATTGTGCTGCTTTTGGTGGCTAAATCGGTAAAAATGGTATTGGGCTGGTTACTGTAGCTTCCCATAAAAGTGCCACCGGTTTCATCTTCTATGGGTGTAAACAATGTTTTATTTTGCGAGAAGCTGAGCGTGCTTTTTAAGATCTTAAATTGCGGATTTTTCTTTTTATAGCTTTCTATATATGGTGCATAAAAGCTTTCATTTTCTTTATTTACCCGCTTTTGCAGTATTGCGTACATATTTACTTTCTTTTCAAACTCAATAATGCCGGCAGTGGTAAAGCGCACGCCCTGGGCAATTAAAAGGTGGCTTATCAGCAAGCCTATAATGGTTAATGTAACTTTCATCTTGTAATTATTTTTGAGGTGCACCGCCACCCATTTTATTAAAATCATAGGTGATAGAGAACATGAAATATCTTTTAATAGTGGTATAGGTTGTTTGGGTAATCTGGTTACCAAAGGCCGAGCGGTTAAAGCCGGTATTTTGGTTTAGCAGATCATTCCCTGTTATAGAAAACTTCAAATTATCCTGTTTAAGAAAGGCCTTACTTATCGTGGCATTCAGCAGGGTACGGTGGTAATCATCACTAAAGGTTTCTGTTTTGGCCCTAAACTCGTAATTAACATTAGGTGAGATCTGAATTTTGCCGGGTAAATACAGATCTACATAACCATAAGATGTAAAGCCGCGGCCATTGTTATTGATCTGGCTCTGTAATGATGTTTTACTGATGGTATAATTGGGGCCTCCTCCAAAATAAAAACTATATTTTTTGGCCTTGTATTTACGAAAGTTAAGCGCTACCGAATAGGTTTGAGATTTTGATGCATTTAATATGTTATTCACATAATTATATGAGTCGTTGCCATTAAGATTAATGTTTATTCCCCCGTTAATACCAGCAAATAACGTGCGGCCATAATTACCGTATAAATAGTAGTTGGCCGGCCTTTTATTAGGCAGGTTTATGGCCTGATATGTGCTTTTACCGGCCGAGTCTGTAACCGTATTATTTACAATGGCGCTGGTAGTAAATGAGTAGTTACCGCCCAAATAAATATATTGATCGCTTAGTACTTTGTACGAGTTATAATTAGCACTAAAACTATGGCGGAATGATGGTTTAAGCAGCGGGTTACCCAGGGTAATGTTCAGCGGATCGGTATTAACCCTTAACGGGTTAATCTGATCGATGGTTGGCTGCGTGGTACGGCCGTTATAGTTTAAATAAATACCTGCCTGCTGCGAAAATTTGTATTGATAAAGCGCCTGGGGCAACCAGTTTACAAAGCTGCGTTTAAAGTTTATGCCATTGTACTCATTCAACTGGTTAAAGCTTACTGCGGCCACTTTGGTACCAAAGTTAAAGGTGGTTTTCTTTTTCTTATAGTTGAATACCGCACCACCCTGGTTAATGGTTTGGTTAAACTTGTAATGGTTACTGAGGGTTGAATCGAGGTCGGTATATAAACCATTGCCAGCCTGGTTGTATGATCTTCTGTCGGCATTGCTATTATTAAAGCCAATACCATAGTTAATAATAATGGATGTAAATTTCGAGAAAGGTTCGGTATAAGCTATATTACTGGTAAATGCCGAAGTTGTTACGTCGTTCTTTTTAAACTGGTTAACCTTTTGGGTACTGTCTTGCAGCCCCAGATCATTATAGTAATCAATTTCAGAATTAAGATAGCCGTGGGTATCGCTTTTGTTATAGGCCTCTGTTAAATTGATAGATAACGTGCGACTGGGCTTTTTAAACTTTTTGGTATAAAAGGCCGATGCATTAAGCACATCCTGATCGCCTTTATTGGTTAAGGACCTGATCTGCTTATTCAGCATCACATCATTACCCCTTAAGCTGGTGGCATCAAAATCGCTTTTATTATCAAGATCCTTCTTCGTGCCATCAACAGAGAGCTTTAAGTTTGATGTGGTATCAAGTGCAACCTGGTAAGTGGCATCCAGTTTTTGCCGCAAAGAGTTGTTGCTGAAGCGCTCATTGCTGTTTGTATTAATGGTACCTGTTGGCAGGCTGTTTTGCGTCTGAATGTTTTTAGTACCCTCAATATCTGTCGAACTCACCTTATAATTGGTGTTGATCGATTCCTTGTCCGCATTCCATTTATTATCAAAATGCAAACCTCCAGAGCGTGTCTTAGGTAAACCTTCGCCGTTATATCCCCCGCTGTTAAAATCATCATTGGTAACGTAAAACCCGCCATCAAAAGCCTCAACATTGTTTGATGCCCCAAGTTTCTGGCTATCGTCCCAGCTTAAACCTGTTTTACTGGTATTGGAGATTGTGCCATAAGCCGAAAACTTCAGTTTATTTTTAAAAGTATTGTACAATAATTGTCCCTGGTAATAACCATCTGTACCTACACCGGCATCTGCTTTACCAAAAGTTCCGTTCTTTTTATCGGCCTTTAATTTAATGTTGAGGGTCTTTGTCTTCTGCCCGTCATCAATACCGGTAAAGGTAGCCTGGTCGCTTTTCTTATCATAGAGTTGCACTTTATCAACCATATCGGCACGGATGTTTTTGGTAACGAGCGTTGGGTCGTCACCAAAAAACTCTTCGCCATCAACCAATACTTTGTTTACGGTCTGGCCCTGGGCGGTAATTTTTCCGTCTTTATCTACCTGTATACCGGGCAGCTGTTTCAACAGGTCTTCAACCTTCGAGTTAGGCTGAATTTCGTAACTCGAGGCATTAAATTCTGTCGTATCGCCTTTAATTTTAATGGCAGCTTTTTTGCCTTTTACAATAACATCGGCCAGTAGTTTTGACTTTAAAAGCAGATTGATATTACCGAAACTGTGCTCATGGTTTACAGAATCTAAAGCAAAGTTCTCTACATAATCTGCATAGTTGGGATAAGTAAGCAGCAAAATATATTTGCCTTTAGCAAGCCCGTTAACAGTAAAAGAACCATCAGTTCCTGCACGTGTAAATGCTTTTAAGGTAGAGTCCTTAGCGTTTAAAATTACTACAGATGTGTTATGTAATTTTAGGTTTGATGAACTATCTGCCGCGATGCCTTTAACCGCATAAGGCGTTTGGGCCATTATACTTAAGGAACACAGGAAGCAGAGAATCAGGGTGGAAATTGTGATTTTCATTAATAAGGTTTAGTCGCCACAATATATAACTAATTTCTTAGTGAGAGAAAAGACTTAACATTTCTTAACAAAAATTTATGTTATTTTAGTAAAAAACTACCTGCCATGAACGAAGTGTGCCAGCATATTAATGCCATTACCGAAGTAAAAACCACCGATACCCATGTATGTGCCGAGTGCATTAAAATAGGCAGCGACTGGGTACATCTGCGCGTATGCCAAACCTGTGGCGTTACTTTATGCTGCGACGATTCGCCCATGAAGCACATGACGGCGCATTATCATGCTGAGCATCACCCGGTGATCAGCTCGGCCCAACCTGGCGAAAAATGGCTTTGGTGCTATCCTGATGAGTCATTTGCCGAGTACGAATAAGTAGACTAACACATTATTTCGTTACACCTTTTTTACATTAGGGATTAGAAAATATTGCCTATAATCGTGGTTATAAAAAAGGGTTATAGCTATTTAAAAGGTTATAACCTATAACAAAATCTAATAAAAGCAATTTATATCCCATGCGTACTATTGCCATTGTTGGCGGCGGCTTTGCAGGCACCATGACTGCTGTACATTTGATGCAGCAGGCAGACTTTCCTCTGAATATCATCCTTATAAATAACCGCTTCCCGCTTATAAAAGGCATTGCCTACGCTACCCCCTACACCGAACATTTACTGAATGTACCGGTAAGCAGTATCAGTGCTTTTAGCCAGCATACTGATCACTTTTTTAACTGGCTACAGCAACATAATGATTTTAAGGATGTACCTGCTGAAACACTAAAAAATAGTTTCGCCCCCCGAAAAGTTTACGCCGAGTATCTGAATACCGTTTGGACAACAACGCTTGAAAATAAAAGCGAGCGGGTTATTTTCCAGTTGGTAGAAGACGAGGTAATAAACGTAATATCTAATAATAAGGGCTTCGATATCGAACTGAAAAACGCAGCATCCATAAAAGCCGATTACGTGGTTTTAGCTACGGGTAATGCCATACCCAAAAACATTCCTATAGCTGATAATTCATTTTACGACAGCAAACTTTATTTCAAAAACCCCTGGGATGATACCTGCATGCAGGATTTGAAATCGGAACGGGATATTCTGATCATCGGCAATAGCCTCACGATGATTGATGCGGTGATCTCGCTTCAGTCTAAAGGCTTTTCCAAAAAAATCTACACCATGTCGCCGCATGGCTTTGCCATTATGCCAGATGCAACCGTGCCGCCTTATGATGTGGATATACTGAGCGAAATTTCTCGTCCATATCGGTTATATGACCTGGTTAAGGTGATCAATAAACATATCAAACGTTGCGAACGCGAAGGCATCTCCAAAGTTGCCGTTGTAAACTCTATCAGATACCAATTGCAAAATATCTGGTTCGATTTTACGCTCGAAGACAAGCGCTACTTTCTGAAAAGGGTTAGCTCAATATGGAACGCCTGGCGGCACCGTACACCTGCCGGGATGTATGAAAGAATCAGTAAGCTCATTAACTCCGGAAAGCTTACTCCAATTACCGGCCGCCTTTTAAGCCTAATCGAGAAAGATGGTTATGTAGAAGCTACCATTAAGGATAAAAAAGCCAGCAAAGAAATAACGCTCGATGTAGAGCGCGTAATTAACTGCACCGGTTCGCAAATTGATGTAAACCTACCAGGCTCTCTACTGAACACACTATATATTAAAGGTTTAATTGATGCTGATCCTCTAAAAATTTCGCTTAATGCCGATGCCGTAACCAACCGGGTGATTGACCGTAGCGGCAACATCTCGCCCAACATGTACACACTCGGCAATAACATGAAAGGTATTTTGTGGGAAACTACCGGCGTGCCCGAAATACGTGCCCAGGCAGAAAATGTTGCTGTGAAATTATTAGCGCAGATTAAGGAAACTAACCCGCTTTCTTCACCGCACTATTCCTGATAAATACAAATGCCATCAAAGCTGCTAAAAAACCGAGACATGCGGCAATACGCAGTATCATAGCATAGGTACTGATGAAGCTTTCGTGATAGGCTTTTATCACCATAGATTTATGACTATCGTCGATACCCTTAGGTACTTTGGCATTGCCCAGGTTTACTGCCGATGCCATTACTGCTTGTTTATCTTTCTCTTTCAATGGCATCTGCTTTAGCTCTTTTTGCAAAGCACCCGAGAAAAGCAGCACCGCCAGTGCACCAAATATGGCATTGGCAAAAACATTAGCTATACGGCTTATAGCATTATTAACACCCGATGCCGTGCCCGAAAAATGATCGCTCACAGAACCCATTACAGCCGTGGTAAGCGGTGCCACGGTGAACGACATGCCGATAGCCAGCACCACCACACAGGGAAAAAAGGTTGTCCAATATTCATGCGGCCCGTTGGTTTGCTTTACTAATGAAAGCAGCAGGAAACCCAAACCTGCCGTAGCCGGGCCGCCGATAAGTAAGAAACGCGGACCATATTTATCAGACAGTGCACCGGCAAAGCGGGATACACTAACCATGAGTATTGTAAAAGGCAAAAAAGTAAGCCCCGATTGTAATTGATCGTACCCCTGCACCTGTACCAGGTTTAGGGATAAAAACAGCATCCCTGCCCCAAGACCGGCATACAGGAAAAGTGTAAGCAGGTTAGCACCACTGAATGTGAGGTTGCTGAATAGCTGCAAAGGCATCATCGGGTGTTTGCTTTTGGCTTCTATCATAATAAAAGTTGCCAAAAACAGTACGCCTAAAGTAATAGTCATATATACCTGCCAGTTAGCCCAGCCCATAGCAGGCACACGTAAAAAACCAAAAGTTAGCATAGCTAAACCCAGTGCAATGGTGACAACTCCTCCGTAATCAATACTGCGATTTTTATCTTCATCCCGGCTTTCTTTTACTTTGAAACCGAGGATGAGTAATGCAATCAGTCCGATAGGTATATTGATGAAGAAGATATAACGCCACAAGCCGGCATCGCCCAATGCACCACCCAGAATCGGGCCGCCAATGGTTACCATCGTGGTAATTGCCGACCAGGTGCCGATGGCCTTGCCCCGCTCCTTTACATCAATCGAAGCTGAAATGAGCGATAAGCTTCCCGGTATCATCAGCGCACCGCCAACACCCTGTATAATTCGGAACAAAATCAACAGCGTAACACTACCTGCGATACCGCAGGCACAAGAACCGGCTATAAAAATAAAGATGCCGATCATAAAGACCTTCTTGCGGCCTAACTGGTCGCCCAGTGAACCTCCGATCAATATCAGTGCAGCCAGCATTAACAGGTAAGCATTCAGGATCCAGAACAGATCTGCTCCGCTAGCATTAAGGCTTTGTTGCAGGGATGGCAATATTACATTTAAAGCAGTACCATCAATAAAAGCCATAGCCGAAGCCAGTATGGCCGAGCCCATAATCCACTTGCCCTCAGAACTGCGAAGCGCTACTGTTGCCATAAAGGTTACTTAAACTGGTATGCTTAAAGATACTTTTTACTCATTATAAAAGAAGCCCATTCATATTAATTCTTATTTATCATTTAAAACAAGAAGCGCCTTCATTATTAAAACGAAGGCGCTTCACTATTATCACACAATTAAAACTATACTTTATCCTTTGGCAACTGGTACTACCAATTCAATATCAACGTCGTCTGGTGTACCGGCTCTATCTATACCAAACTCTTTAGGATGGATTTGAAATTGGCCTTTAAATACGCCTTCACTGCCTTTATCTTCAAATGTAAAATGAATAACGGCTGGTTTAGTTGCTCCTTTAAGGGTAAGATTTCCCTTAGCCGCATAACCGTTACCATCTTTACTTACCGAGGTTGATACAAACTTAATAGTTGCATACTTATCGGCACCTATGGCATCTTTAGCGTGGTTAGTTTTGATAAAGAAGTTTGTTTTAAGGCTGGTAGCATCAATAGTAGCCGAAATTTTGGATTGCTCAGGCTGTGCCTTATCAAATTGGATCTCAGCTTTTAAGCCTGTAAATTGGCCATCGGCTTTACTGCTGGTAAACTTTACCGAGGCGGCATCACTCTTAACTTTCCAATCGCTTGCGAAATACGCAAATGCCGACAGGCTTACAACTACTGCAATAAGTGCAGGATAAATCAGTTTTTTCATACAATTCTTTTTAGTTTTTCATAGATAGACCTCGCGGTAAGAGGTATTTATATAAAATACGCTTACTATAACAAAGAGGTTGCCAGCCGGTAATATTTATTAACCAAAAAGATATTTACTAAAAGGCCAATATAAGTGGCAGTGTTTAGTAGCAGCAGCAGTCTCCACACGTCATGCCGTCCCGACTATCGTTGGGATCGGCATCCCACATGCTAAATATACGTAAAGCTAAGTCTGCGACCTGTCCTGTGGGGTGCCGATCCCAACGATAGTCGGGACGGCATGACGGGCAGGAAGAAAACTGCCACTGCTACTAACCTCTGCCACTCATTATAACTATTCTATCACCTTGGTGCGTTTCAATATAACCACCAGGTCTTCGAGGCGCATTGGTTTCGAGAGGTAGTCGTCCATACCGGCTTGCATACATATTTCGCGGTCTTCGGCCATGGCGTTGGCAGTCATGGCTACAATGTAGGGCTGGGTGCCTGGCAGGGTGCGGATAATTCCGGTTGTTTCCAAACCATCCATTTCGGGCATCTGGATATCCATCAATATAATATCGTAGGTCTGTTCTTTTAGCTTGTCCAACACCTCGATACCGTTTTGTACAATATCTGGTTTAAAGCCAAGCTTATTTAATACACGCTCTATTAGTTTTTGGTTAATGGTGTTATCCTCAGCAACCAATATCCGTAGTGGATGTTCCGTAGCAAAATCGGCCGAAAGTATATTGTTGCTCACCTTTGTGCTAACACCTGCCTGCTGCTTATTAAACGCTGCACTAATGCCCTGGCATAAGTGGTGCAGCTTAACCGGCTTAACCAAGATGGACGAAAATATCCCCGGAAATTTGCTCTTGGTTTCATCTCCTATTGAGCTTAGCATAATGATTGGCAACTCAGGATATTTCTCTTTTACCTCTTTAGCCAGGCCAACACCATCCATCAATGGCATTTCCATATCGGTGATCAATAGTTTAAAATTACTGTCGGTTTCCAGGATATGAAGCGCATTAATGGCAGATACTGCAGTAACCGGGGCAAGTTTCCAATGCTCCAACTGGGTTTTAAGGATAAACAGGTTGGTATTATTATCATCTACAATTAATACCCGTAAGCCTCTAAGCGCACTTAAATCGCAAATTAGCGGCGTACTCACCGGGTTTTTACTTCGGATGGTTTTAAAGGAGAAGCTAAATTCAGATCCTTGGCCAAACTGGCTTTTTGCCCAGATTTCGCCGCCCATCAACTGCACCAGGCGCTCGCAAATAGCCAAACCTAAACCGGTACCACCGTATTTACGCGTGGTTGATGAATCAACCTGAGAGAAGGCCTTAAACAGCTTCGATAGTTTTTCCTGGGGGATACCTATGCCGGTATCTTTTACATTAAAGCCAATTTGTACTTCTTCGCCAACCTGCTTAACAATAAATACTTTAATAAATATCTCGCCTTTTGAAGTAAACTTCATGGCGTTACTAATCAAATTGATCAACACCTGTTTAACACGCAGGCTATCCCCAACAATATGTACCGGTACATCCTCATCCAAATGATAGATCAGATCTATTTTTAGCTCAGCAGCTTTCGGGGCGAAGATATCCATCACCTCTTCCACGGTATTGCGCAGGTCGAAATCCTCATGCTCAATATCCATTTTGCCCGATTCTATCTTCGAGAAATCCAGAATATCGTTAATCACATTCAGCAAACCTTCGCCGCTATTGATAATAGTGTCGGTGTATTCACGTTGCTCCAGGTTCAGTTCTGTCTCTGCAAGCAGCGAAGCCATCCCGATCACACCATTCATCGGTGTCCTGATCTCGTGGCTCATTGTGGCTAAAAATATGCTCTTAGCCTGGTTGGCTTTTTCGGCTTCTTCTCGCGCCTCCTGTTCTTGTTTCCGCTGGATGTTTAATTCGTTATTCAGCTCGTGCAAATGCTCCGCCTGAGACATGAGCTCTTCTGATTGCGACAGCAACTCTTCTGATTGTACCTGCAATTCCTCATTGGCTGCCTGCAACTCGTCGGACTTGATCTCCAGTTCATGTGCTTTTTGCACAACCTCATGCGTACGCTCTTCTACCTGTTTCTCCAGTTCGGCCTTTTGTTTTTCAATGGCGTTAATGCGATAGGCGTAAATACTGTAAACAATAGCAACTATAGCCAGTATTACCAGCAGCCTGAACCACCATGTATCCCAGAAAGGCGGCGTAATTATAATGGTAATTGATGCGCCTTGCTCGTTCCAAACTCCATCGTTATTAGAGGCCCTTACCCTGAAGGTATAAGTCCCCGGGTCGAGGTTGGTGTAGCTGGCCTTGCGTTCCATACCGGCTCTTGTCCATTCATGGTCGAGGCCATCAAGCTTATAATCGTACAGATTATTGCGGCTGATGATATAGCTTAAGCCAATAAAGTTAAAAGAGAAAGAAGCCTGATCGTAATTAAGCCTGATGGTTTTGGCATAACTAACATCTGTTTTTAATATCGAATCAGGGTCGCCCGGAATCACGTTTTTATTATGGTCCTGAAAATCGGTAATATAAACCGGCGGCAAAAATTTGTTGGTTATAATTTCATTAGGATAAAACCGGTTGAAACCTTTAATGCCGCCAAAATACATTTCGCCATCACGGGTTTTCAGGTACGAGTTAGCTTCAAACTCCATCCCCTGCAAGCCATCATACGTATTAAACTGCTTAACCTCGCCCGTTGCCGGATTGAGGCGAGTGATACCGTTTGATGTTGAGATCCACAGATTATGGCGTTCATCTTCCGTTATACCTTTAATAAAATCGGTACCTAAGCCTGCTTTTTGAGTAAATATCTTAAAGTCGTTACGCGCTTTATCAAAACGGTATAAACCAGCCATGCCAATCCAAACCTGTCCTTTGCTATCGGTAAATATTACGCGCGAATCGGTACGTTTAGCTTCTTTATCAAAATAATGAGAAAACTGCTGCGTGTTTAGGTTATAACAATTCAGCCCGCCATCGTCAGTACCAAACCACACATTACCGGCTTTATCTTCATTTACAGATACTACGTTATTACCTTTAAAACTGGTTTTACCATCTGGGCTTTTAGTAATGCGTTTAAACTGATGCGTTTTGGCATCAAGTAAATTAATACCACCATAGTAGGTTGCTACCCAGAAATTGCCTTTACTGTCCAGCAGCATACTCTGCATAAAATCAGAACTCAAAGAATTTGGATCTGACTTATTATTCTTAAACCGGGTAAATTTTCCACTTGCCCTGTCCATCAGGTTTAAACCTGCTCCCCAGGTGCCCACCCACAAATTGCCGGATGCATCTTCGGCTATATCCTGTATGGCATCGCCGGATAAGCTTGATTTATCACCCGGTATATTTTTGTAATGTTTAAACAGGTTGGTTTTACGATCAAACAGGTTGAGGCCGCCGCCATCGGTACCAATCCACAAATTATCTTTGTGATCCTCAAAAAAACACTTTACGTCATTATAACTTAAGCTCTTATCATCGAGACTTTGTTTATAGAGCTTAAACTTGTCAGATTCTGCCGTATAAAGATTAATCCCTCCGCGATGCGTGCCTACCCAAAGGTCGCCCTGGTTATCCTCAAAAATAGCCGAAACCGTCATGTTCGATAGGCTGCCGGTATTATCAGGCTTGGGGCGGTATTTAAAGAAACTGTTGTTGGCAGGGTTAAACAGGTTCATGCCCTGGTTAATAGTGCCTATCCAAACGTTATCTTTTTTATCAACCAGTATTTGCAATATCAAATTACCAGACAGGCTACCCGGATCGTGTTCGTTATGGCTAAGCAGTTGGAGTTTTTTACTTTGCAGGTTATACACGCCTGCACCAATACCGCTAAGCCCCAGCCATAAATTATTTTTATGATCGGCGGCAATACTTACCACGCTGCAGTTATTTACGCTATCTATTAAATAAGGTTTAAAGCTTAAGTTATGGGCATCTAAAATATTCAACCCTTTTTGCGTGCCCACCCAAAGATTTTTATTCGCGTCTTCAAAAAAACAGTTAACACTGTCTGAACTTAGCGATGCATTATTTTTGTTATGATGGATAAAGTGCCTTACATTATTGGTGCGGGTATCCAGCAAATCAACGCCACCGCCCAGGGTACCCATCCAGATATGGTTACGATCGTACCCGCTCAACGCCGTTATGCTATCGCTAACGTGGATATTGATTTTAGTGAATGAATTGGTAAGTGGGTTAAACTTGTTGAGGCTGAAAGGTGTACCGATCCAGAGCTGGTGGTCACTGTCTTCGTAAATACAATTAATAAAATTATCGCTAATGCTGTTTTTGTTTTTGGGATCGTTTTTGTAGGTCACCACCTTAACACCATCGTATTTATTTAAACCATCGCGCGTGCCAAACCACATAAACCCCCGGCTATCCTGAAAAATACAGGTGATGGTACTGTTTGATAAGCCCTGCTCATTACTGATATGCCGAAACCTGACATCGGATATTTGTGCCGAAGAAAATAAGGGAATAAAAAACAGCAATAAAAGAAAATACCCTTTAACAAAAGATGGTATCAGACAACGGTATCGCAACGAACAGTGATAAGTCATTTAATATATAGGGGAAATATAGCAAATTATAAAAATAAGTAAATTATATACATAATTGGCTATTACGATGCTCCAATCGCACGTAATTACGTTATCGTGGCAGTAAACAGATTTAGGATATTTATATATTATTTAAAACTTTCGCTTAATGCACACTATTAACTTTTACGCAAACAAATTAGAAAGGTTGAGTTAATTGACCTTAAATTTTGACATAAAAAACGGCCCCGGATACATTAACCTGGGGCCGCTTCAAAAAAGTATTACAATTATTTAATGGTTACCTTAATTATCTTGCTGATATCGGGTAGCGTAGTAAACGGATTAGGGTTAGGCACAACCGCAATAGGCTGGCTTGTTTTAAGTGGCGTACCTGCCAAATTAAACTGGGTTATACCCGCACCCGGGAACTGGTTAATAGCCGTACCATCATCATATAATTTAATGGTTGATGATATGTCCCCCTTGGTGGTAGCATCAACACCATTATCGGCTGAAGCGAAAAACCAGTCGTTAGAGAAACCGTACATTGTAGCAATGGCCAATCGGTCGCCGCTCGAAACTGTGATGTCCTGCGAAACAATGCCGCCCGCTTGCGCGCCAATTACCGGCAATAATACTTTGGTGGTTGGGGCAGGTAATACGTAAACTGCCTTTATACCCGGTTTTCCTTTTAAATATGCAGCTAAAGTATCTGCATTACCTTGTTGTGCCAATGGTTTTAAACCCTGGCCACGATCGTTTTCGCCAACTTTATAAATAGGGTTATCAACGCCATTATAAACCACCACCAATATAGGTGATAGCGGTGTGAAGATGCCGGTTATGCCTTTTACATAAGCGCTCAGTTGGGTGTTATCGCCCATTTCCGCAATACCGGTAAGGCCGTTAGCCGTAACTTGTCCGCTGGTATACAATGGGGCCGGGTTTTGTAAAGTACCACCCACAATGTACGATACAGCCCAAACACCAGGGCTTAATGGCGTTGGGTTTGCCGTATTGCCAGATGTATTTTGCAGCGTTAATGTAAATACAGAATTACCATTGTATTTTAAGGTTGCCTTAACCAATGATGATGCCGGCAGATAGCTGTTGCCCTGTGCATCGGTTCCTTTTACTTCGGTTATAGGTTTGCTGTCTGCTACACCAGGGTGGTTAACATTAGCGCCGGGTGCCTGGTTAATGCGCGTGCCGTTATCCCAAAGTTTTACCTGGGCAGAAACATCACCTTCGATAGGGTTGCCATTGGCATCATAAACCAGGATACCCGGGTTGGCGGGTGCAAAGAATAAATCGTTAGACCAGCCGTACATGGTGGCAAATGAAATGGCTTCGCCCTTCGCTGCCGAGAACTGAATAGTGGTTGATTGACCGGGTTGAATCAAAGCTGGCGAGCCTGTGCCCTGAAACGTGCCCGACTCTACCAATGGTTGTGAGTTAAGCACATTCTCTACCGTAATGGTTGACTTGGTAGATGGCGCCGTTGAATTATTATTGTTATCCTTTTTGCAAGCTGCAAATGCTAATGACAGCAGGGCGATTACTGCCACACTTTTGTTGTTTTTCAAGTAGTTCATTTTATATATTTTCCCGGTTTGTCGCACTGAATTTCCATTCCTTACAACATTTTTCGTTTAAATAAATAGTCAGCTCTACTTCAACCAATTACAATTATGAATAATGCATAAAAAAAGCGGATAACCCTTTGGCTATCCGCTTTTAAATATTCTGCGGTTCTATTTACCAGGCCCAGGCATACTGAGACATCCTGCCCAGCAATTCCGGAAAGCTTGTTATGGCAGAAGCATCTTCTGACTGTTTGTTATTGAAGTTTCTGTTCACAACACTCTTAGGATCCTTTTCAACCATTGTACGCACATACTCGTGTATAGGCATTATGTTAAAGTAAAAATTATATACTATTACATGCTGTTGTGCCATTTGCTGCATAAAAAGCCCAATGCCTTTTGGGTATCCTTTAGCCCCTACTATAACATCAATATAAGGCCCATTCTGCACACCATGAAATGAGAGGCCGTTACCGCATATATGCATGTATTTATCGCCGCTCCACTTTTTGGCTCCTTCAATAAGGGCATCCACATCAAGGGGTGTTCCTAAAGGATTAAATGTAGCCAGTGAACCGCAATAAGCACCTTTTTTGTAAGGCGAGCAATAAACCGAATCGCCTACAATACTGGCACCTGCGGCACTGTAAAGCCCCCCTTTTGCTAAAACATTGCTTTGAACCTGGGTAAGTAAACTTTGCACCCAGGCGCGCGGTACAACGTCCAGATCATTCCAGATCCTTTGCGTGTTGTTTTGAAGCTGTGCATTATAATAAGTCGCAAAATCGCCATTGCCAGGAGTGGGGCCGGCTGTTGAAAGGCAATATACAGCTGTATTGCCTGCGTTCCAGGCTGCCGGATTATCTTTAAGGTATAAAGCCAATGACGGTGATAAAGCGCCTCCAAGGCTATGTCCGGTCACAATAACCTGCGCACCTGATTGTTGATTCAGTTTCTGCCCTTGCAGATATTGAACCGCCGATAAATGCGATGAATCATCCTGAAGAGAATCAAGCAGGGTATTTAAACCGATACTGGTACCTTTTGATACCACGGCAGTAGCCGGGGCTTTGGTTGCCGGGCTAAGTACGTTCCATGGTACGGTTGCGCGTACGTTACCGTCTTCAACCAGCCAATCGTAAGTACTGTTGGAATTGGTGGCCTGTATGCCAATAACATAAGTATTTCCATTCTTAAATATGCTCATGGCATTAGAGGCAACCAGTTCTTTATCCACTTGTTTAGAACCGGGTTTGGCAATAACAGCCGGCCCCCAAACCAGTTGCCAGCCGCTTAACTGCACACTATCAACACTTGGTGCCGAGGCAAGCGCTTGCTGAATTTTGGGTTTAGCATATTTTACAATTTGTTCACTGTTACCGGTGGTTGCTGCCGGGATGTTGGACAACATAGATAGTGCGAAGATTAACCGCACATTAATGGGAATTAAGCTGAGAAGCATGATTAATAAGGTTTAATTGTGAAAATGATGTTGGTTTATAACATAAATCTGCAAAAGATTTTAAATATATCCAGCAAAAAATAATTTTTAAACCTGATTAACAATTAATTACCTAAAGGTTTATTATTGTCATTCTAAGCCATTTAAAACAAAAAGCCACCGGAATTATACCGATGGCTTTTTATTATTTAATAAATTTTTTGATTATGCCACAGCTGTTTCTGCCGATTTTGCCTTAGCCTGCATAGCTACCAATGATAACAGCAGTAATAACCCGATCACAAAAAAACAATCGAGCACTAACGCCGAATCACGCATTTTATGGGTTACAGCCTCTACGAAACCGAAGGTAAATAGTCCGACAACGATCGACAGCTTTTCGGTTACATCATAAAAACTGAAGTAAGAAGCTGTATCAGGTATATTCTGTGGAATAAATTTAGAATAGGTTGACCGCGACAAAGATTGCACCCCGCCCATTACCAAACCTACTATCACTGCGGCTACATAAAATTGTTGTGCATTAGCCACAAAATAAACCGCAGCGCAGATAAGGCACCAGATACCAACTATAGTTGCTAGTACAGGCGTATTACCATATTTAGCTGACATTTTAGCCGTAATAGCCGCGCCAATAATAGCCACCACCTGGATAATTAGGATAATGGCGATGAGGTTTTCTTCCGGCATCTTTAATTCTTTGGCACCGAAATTGGCAGCCACCAGCAGGATGGTTTGTACCCCTACTGAGTAGAAGAAAAAGGCAGGCAAGAATCTTTTCAATAATGGCAGTTGTTTTACCTTTTTCCAAACCTTGGCCAGTTCCTTAAAACCTCCGGTTAAAACACTGTCGGTATGTGAGCCGGCATTGGGTTGCCCTTTGGGTAAAAGGTAGAATGGGATGAGCGAAAAGCCTATCCACCATATACCTACAATAAGGAATGACAAACGCGCGGCAACATCATCAGTAATACCAAAAGTAGCGGGCGAAAGCACGAACACAAAGCACAGTACCTGCACCACGATGCTGCCGGCAAAACCATAAATAAAACCTTTGGCACTCACGGCATCCTGCTGATCGAGCGTGGCAATCTGGGGCAGGTAGGAGTTATAAAATACAAAGCCGCCGCAATAACCAATTGAAGCCAAACCGAAACAAATCATGCTGAACTCAAAAGTTTTCATGGTGAAAAAGAATAGTCCCGCACAAGCCAGACTACCAAGCCAGGTAAACAATTGCATGTACAATTTTTTGTGCCCTTTGTAGTCGGCAATAGAAGTTAAAATAGGAAGTAGAACTACAATAATGAGGTATGATAAACCCAGGATATAGTTAGACAGCACCGTATTAACATACTGGTGCCCAAAGAAAGATACCATATCACCCGTTTGCTTATTGGCTGTAATAGCCACGTAATACGCAGGGAATATAGTTGAGGTGATCACCATATTGTACGACTGGTTTGCCCAATCGAACATAGCCCAGGCCCAGATGGTCTTTTTATCGTTTTTAGCTTGCATGGAGGGGAGTGAATGGTTGATTATGTGAGTAGTTGATTGAGTTATCTTTCTAAATTAGAAGTAATAACCTAATCAACTAATCACTCAATCAACTAATAACTTAATAACCAATAACTACTTTATCCCGTAATGATCGTTCATCAACTTCACAAATATCGAACCCGGCAATATGGCTTTCAATGTAGGTACAATGGTTTGGCCTAATGCACCAACAAGGTAATTATGCGCCGGTTTTGATTTGTTGATGATCTTAGAGATCTGTGCAGCCAGTTTAGATGGATCGGCACCAATGCTTTCATCTTTTTCCATGCTGGCAACGGCGGCTTCAAATTCGGCTTTCAATTGCTCGTTTGGTAAGGTGAATGGCAACTTTTCGCGGCTTGCGGTAAAGTCAGTTTTAAAGTCGCCTGGGTTTACTACAGATACTTTAACACCTGTGTTTTGGAGCTCCATACGTAAGCTTTGCGAATAACCTTCGATAGCAAATTTAGATGCACTGTATAAACCCTGGTAAGGCAATCCGAATAAACCTGCCAGTGAACCAATGTTGATGATTAAGCCCGATTTTTTCTCGATCATACCCGGCAATACGGCACTGCTTACACGCACTACACCGAAAAAGTTAACCTCAAATTGTTTCTTCGCAGCATCAACCGGCGTGGCATAAAGCGGGCCGGTAATACCGTTACCTGCGTTGTTAACCAGCACATCAATGCGGCCTTCTTTCTGGATAATTTGATCGATTGCTGCTTTTACAGAAGCATCATCGGTAACATCCATCTGCAAACGGTTAAAGTTTGCACCGCTTACTTTGTCAATGTTACGGCTTGCACCATAAACAATATGGCCTTCGCTGGTTAAACCATTGGCCGTAGCCAGCCCTAAACCAGACGATGCGCCGGTTACAAGAATTACTTTTTTCATATATATCGTTAATACAGGCCCATTTTACTAATTAACTGAGCCTTGCCAAGTTACATTGGTTACAGATTGAAATTATGGCGAAAATTACTCAAAACTTTCTAAAAACAAAGGTATCTTATTGATTCAGAAGATCAATAATTTATTAATAAGCGGATACTGACATAAGTTGACTCTGAATTAACGAGAGGTTAAAATCAGAATCGGCCTAAAACTGCAATAAATTGATATTTAAGGAAATAAACTTTATTTTTAGTTATCGCCATCAACTATTATCATGAAAAATACGCTAATATTATTTTTTTGCACCGTATTGTTAAGTGTTGCTTCCTTAAGTATAAAAGCACAACAAATTGATACCGCCAAAGAAAACCGGGCTATCCGCCAACTGGTTAAAAACTACGAAGATGCCTGGAACCGCCATGACCCAAAAGCGCTTGCTGCCAACTACCGAATTGATGCAACCTAGGTAAACTGGTTTGGTGCCTATTATATTGGCAGGCAGGATATTGAAGATCATTATCGTACCACGCACAACACCTACTTTAAACCAAGCCACTATTATACCCGTGCGGTAGAAGATATACAATACCTGAAACCCGATGTTGCCATTGCACATGTGCGGACTGGCTTAACGGATGATGCCCGCTACCCCGGTGAAACATTTGAGTTTCGCAGGATGATTGTGTTAACCAGAATAGATGGCGTGTGGCTTATCCAGGCAGGGCAAAATGCGAAACTGGAGAAAGGGATTAAATAATTTGCCAGAGAAAAATTAACTCCAAATATATAGCCCCGCAAATGCGGGGCTATATGTATCAATATCACTGATAAAATTTAATAAGATGGTATCAATCGCTCATTACGTAATTGTTCAAACAGATCGTAGAATGATTCATCAGTTTTCTGGAAAACATTAAATCCGAGTTTCCGGCTTTTCGACATATCAGTCATTACCTCAATTGGTCGGCCTAAATCCAAATCGGTATGCCATGCAGATGCCAGGCGGTTCAAATCTTTCTCTTTCAGATTATATTTTTCTGCTATTTGCTGCCACAATGCAGCATCGTTAGCAATCTCTTCCTCCAGCGGATGTATGGTGCCGTCAAAGCCTTTTACCTCTATTCCAAAATAGGCTGCTATTTGCTTCCACAACCAACTCCAACGAAACACATCGCCATTTACAATGTTAAAGGCTTCATTTCGGGCAGTATCTGTAGTCGATGCCCAAATCAATTGTTCCGCTAATACCCGTGCATCGGTAACATCCGAAAGGCCATTCCACTGCGCTGCCGAACCCGGCCAAATAAACGGCCGGCCGGTTTCTTTACAAATGGTAGCATACACGGCCAAGGTTGTACCCAAATTCATCATATTGCCTACAGCTTTACCAATAACGGTATGTGGCCTGTGGATGCTCCACGTAAAACCATCGCGGGCTGCGGCAGCATACACTTCATCTTCCTGGGCGTAATAAAAGTTTTCGATATCCAGTCTCGGATGCTCTTCACGCACGGGTGTTTCGGGTAAAAAGCCTTCCTGGGCGTAAGCTTCAAACGGGCCGAGATAATGTTTTAAACCGGTAACCAATGCAACGTGCTGAACTGATTTTTTGGCAGACAATACATCCAACAGGTTACGCACCATCAGGCTGTTTACCCTAATGTTTTCTGCTTCGGTATCGTTGCGCATCCAGCTGGTAATATAAACATGCGTTGGAGATATACCAGCCAGTGCAGATTTCAGGCTATCGACACTTAACAGATCTGCAGCTATTGGTTGAAGGTCTTTAATTTCTTGATTTGGGTTACGGGCTAAACCGTAGGTGGCCCAGCCTTTCGAGATTAGTTTTTCGGCCAGGTTACTGCCTGCTATGCCGCTTGCCCCAACTACTAATGCTATTTGATTCATGATGTTATTCGTTAGATTTTTTTGACAATGCAAAATTGGCTAACGCATAACTGACAACACAGGACATACCTCACAAAATGCATGTGCGGTAGATCACATCAATGATCAGACATACGACTTAATGTTTCTCTCGAAATACCTAAGTAAGAAGCGATCAGCGATTTTGGGAGGCGTTGTGAAAGTTGGGGATATAGCTGGATAAATTGATCGTACCGCTCTTTGGCGCTTAAGGTCATTAATGATTGAATGCGCTTTTGCAAGGCAATGTATCCGGCCTGTGTCTTTTTCCTGAAGAAGTATTCCATTTTGCGGGATTCGGCACAAAGTTTCTCCCGGTTATCCAAAGAAATTATATAAACCTGCGTATCTTCAAGACAATCAATATTCAAGGTTGCAGTAAGTGCGTTGTGATAAGCTTGCGGATCGGAGATCCACCAGTCTTCCATCGCAAATTGCAGAATATGGGTTTTGCCTGTTTCGTCCAAATAAAACGACTTAAGTAACCCTTTTACAACAAAATGGTCATTAGGGGCAGGGTTGCCCGCTTGTAAAACATACTGATGCTTCCTGAAGGTTTTGGTTGAAAAATGCGACAATACAAATTGAAACTCCTCGTCTGTTAGCTTTACAATCTTTTCTATTTGATTTCTCAGGATATCTTCCACTTCGCAAATTTAGAAGATAAAGCCGATATAAAATCAATAGCCTAATGCAGATGGATTATACCCAAACTGCTTTTTAAAAGCGAACGAGAAGTGCGACAAGTTCTCGAAGCCTACATCAAAATAAACCTCTGATGGCTTCCTGTTTTTTTCGACGATCTGGTAGTGTGCCAGTTGCAGGCGTTTTTGGGTAAGCCACTTGCCGGGCGTAATTTTGAATGCTTTTTTAAAATCCTTTTTAAATGTAGTGAGGCTTCGGCCGGTTAGGTAGCCAAATTTTTCGAGGGAGAGGTTGAACATGTAGTTCTTGTCCATAAAATCAACCAGGTCAATTTTGCCAGGCTCTTCAAATTGGCCAAGCATGCTATCAACATTTTCATCAACAGCACGCAGCACGCGGATGGCTTCTTCTACTTTAAAAACAGCGATATCTGGCGGTAATACATCGGCTAGTTTAAAGTAAGGTAAAAGGGAATCGAAAAGACTATCCAACAATGGATGCTCAGGCAATACCTTGAGCTTCGGAATATTTTCCTGTACAACGTTAATTTGATGGGTGCTGTAATACTGTTGAAGCTTTTCGCGACTAAAAACAATAGATATAGACTTAAATGGCTCCCCGTTTAAAGGCAGCTTACTTAACCTACCCAATTGGTTACGGGGCAGCAATATGGTATCACCCGCATAAAAAGTAAACACCCTATCGGCAGAGGCAATCCGCATTTCACCGGCATATACCCGCACCAATGCGGGTCGCGGCAAAATTACCTCCCGGCTGTAATGCTTCTCTTTCTTGCACGAAATAAAGATATCCCCAATATTAGCCGCGCCCGCTATTTCCATCAATGTAAATTTAAGTAATTATTTATTGAGGAGATCCAACCTGATCAGGCTCTCTGCTGTAGCCACAATTGCTTCTTCTCTCGAACGCGGTGACCAACCCAGTAAGCTGATTGCTTTGGCGCTGGTGGTGTTCATATTAATACCCAGTAAAGGAACGATGCTTTTTATCTTCGAATCTGTCATCGCCAGGGCACGTAGCAAGGTAGTAGGTAATTGTTTGGTGCTTACTTTGGCAGCCGCCTCACCAAGATTTGCTTTCAGGATCTTCGCCACATCAACCATCCAGATACTTTCGCCTGCCGTAGCAATAAAACGCTCTCCATTAGCTGCCGGGTTGGTCATGGCGCGCAGGTGCAGATCGGCCACATCACGCACATCAACAAAACAAGAATTAATTTTAGGGCAGCCCGTCATTTTACCGGTCAGCATATTTTTAATAATATCGATGGAGTGCGAATAATCAGCGCCCAGTACCGGCCCCATTACTGCTGTTGGATTTACAGCCGTTAACTCCATGCCATTTCCTTCCTGCTCAATGAATGCCCAGGCAGCTTTTTCGGCCAGTGTTTTAGATTTCTGGTAAGCCGGTGCATTCACAGTTTCCGTCCACCAGGTTTCATCATAAGGCGTTGTTTGGTTGGCGGCGTGTCCATAAATGATAGCTCCTATTGCCGATGTCAGCACCACGCGTTTAACACCTGCATCTCTCGCGGCACGCAAAACGCGTAAAACACCTTCCCGCGCCGGGATGATCATTTCGTCCTCATGTTTAAAATCTAATTTGGGTGTTGGCGAAGCTACGTGGATAACATAAGTACAGCCATCTACGGCTTCTTTCCAATTATCATCAGCCGAAAGATCGGCCTGTATAAAAGTGAGATTGTCTCCTGCGTTTACCCCGCCCTCTTTCAGCATAGCTATTACCTGTGGTTCGCGGGCTAACGAGCGCAGGGTTGCCCTTACCCGGTAACCGGCATTTAATAATTGCAGGATGCAATGCACCGCAATAAAACCGGCGCCGCCTGTTACGAGTACTAATTTTTCGGAATTTGAATTTGTTGTCATCTTAATAAAATTGATGCAACAAAATTCGGTCTAAAAACAAGCGGGTGTTTTGTTTAAAAGGCTAATTTGCTTTGTTTAAAAGGCACAATGTAATTGCGCCAGGATTGAATAATAACGAATTTTGAATTTCCAACATCGAAGGTATTGCCTTCATTATTCAATATTGGACATTCTGTGTTCGATATTAATTCTTAGCTTAATCATATCGCGTATGTTATTTCTGAAACTTCTCTCCCGCTCTCAATTCTTTATTCAATAATGATAGCCACACCTTTTCGCCATCAAAGGTCCAATGCGTATCAGAGTAGCTGTACAAATGCGCTTTAGAAGATTTGAACGGTGTATAAGCATCAATCACCTTACATTTTAGCGCTTTGTTATTCTGAATAAGCGGGATCAGCTCGTTATAAGTATTGCCCTTGTAATGTGGGTACAATATGGTAACCGGGTTAGGGATAATGGCTATATACACCTCGTCGAAACCTTTGGATTTGTAATAATCATAAGCCCTGTTCATGGTGTTTATAATGTCGTTTAGCTCGGGTTTCCCAATGGGTTTAAAGGCACTTTCGAGGTTTACGGTATCAATGGTTTTGGCAAACAGCAAATACTTTTGGTCGTCTGATACGTACACATCGTGATTGACCCGGTTAAACATACTGTATGACACCTGGGCCTTAAGTTCTTTAAATGGTGTTAAAAAGCGGTAATCCCAAATGTTAAATTCAATATTCGGGTCGATATCTTTCAGCTTAAATTTTAGTTTGATCTTTTTTGCCGGTTTAGCCCCACCTGCCTGATCGTTATTTTGCTCGCCGGAATTAAAATCCAGAAAATGGGTTAAGTAAGCCGTGTCTTTATACACAGGCCTCACGTTACGTTCGCTGGTCTCTAAAACCAGTATATTTCTTTTATGCGGATCCAGTTTTGCCGGTACAGTTTGCCTGTTGCTTAGCACCGCGAACTGTGTTTTATCAACATGATAAAACAAGGATGGCTCACTAAACAACTCCCCGGTATAGCTATCGCACATAGCGTATATATCAATATCCTTAAATTGTTGAGGTGTTTGGAAAGTAATAAAATTTCTTTTCCCTTTTTGGTCCTTCATCCTGAAATGAGGGAGATATGAAAACCCGTAAAGGTCGCCATAGATATACTTGTCCGACCCCCACCAGCCTTTGGATTCATACCGAAGATCGGCTATTGATTTGGTAACATCATCGATGGATGAGATGATCAATATAATCAGCGTTAGTATTACAACGGTTATGCCTACAATCTTTTTCATAGCTTAAAATTGAAAGTAGATAAACTGTTTATTATTAAATACCCCAAAGGCATAAGAGGCAACGAGCAATACAATGAGAAGCACGAAAAACTGAACATTGCTTTTTAAACGGATAGTGGGGAAGAAATACTCCTTCAACATCATCACGGCAATAAGCGCCACAGAAAAACCTATCTCAAAATTATTAATTGCAAAATGAAGCGGCCCGTTAAAGGCTGTCGAAAATATCCGTTGTACGATAAACCAGGCCGTATGCACATCACTGGCCCTGAAAAACACCCAGCCTAATGATACCAAACAAAACGTAATTACAATTTGCAGGGCGCTTTTCAGCAGGTTGGGCTTAAATGAATAATTCATTTTTTTGAGCCATAGGTTTTTGATGATCTCGATGATCATAAAAACAGCGTGCAATGCACCCCAGACTATAAAGGTCCAGTTGGCGCCATGCCACAGGCCGCTGAGCATAAATACGATGAACAAATTCAGAAACCAACGCGGCATCCCTACCCTGTTACCCCCCAGCGGGATGTAAACGTAATCGCGAAACCAGGTAGAAAGCGAGATGTGCCAGCGTGTCCAGAACTCGTTAACCGAGCGGGCTAAGTAAGGCGACCGGAAATTGGTCATCAAATCAATACCCATGGTGCGTGCTGCACCGATACCCATATCAGAGTATCCGGAGAAATCGCAGTAGATCTGAAAGCTGTACAAAAAGGTAGCGATTAACAATGCCTTGCCCGAATGATTTGCCGGATCGGCATAAACATTATCTACCAATAGGGCAATCCTATCGGCAATAACCACCTTTTTAAATAAACCGAAAGCCATTTGCAGCAGGCCCGATTTAAAGTTTTCCCAATCAAACTGATGCTCCTCTTTAAACTGGTGCAATACGTTCTGCGGCCTTTCTATCGGCCCGGCAACCAGTTGCGGGTAAAACATAATGTATAAGGCGTAAATGCCAAAATGCCTTTCGGCACGCTGGTTACCCCGGTATACTTCAATGGTATAGCTCATAGCCTGAAACGTATGGAACGAAAGGCCGATCGGCAGCAAGATCTTCAGATAAAAAAGCTGCCAGTGACTATCTGGCGAACCTATAGCCTGGTTAATGTTAGCGGCAAAGAAGTTATAATATTTAAATACCACCAGCACACCTACGTTAGCAATAATGCTGAGCAGCAGGTATCGTTTACGAATGATCGGATCTTTTGCCTGCTCGATATAAATACCGGCGAAATAATCTATTACAATGGTACCTCCCAACACCAGCATGTAAATGGGCAAAAACGCCATATAGAAATAGCAGCTTGCCACTAAGAGCAAGATCCAGCGCTGTTTATGGTTTAACAGGTAATACCCTAAAGTTACAATGATGTAGAAAAGGAGAAACTGGAGGGAAGTAAAGGTCATATTTTGAAACTGCGCTAAATTACTGCTTTTGCTCAATAAATAAAACCTGTTGTTTTATCAACAAAAAAGCCGACTATAAATAGCCGGCCTAAAAACGTATTAATAAACCTTTTGAGTTTCGTTGGAATTAATTATTTACCCCAAGCTACCCATGCAGCTTTGGTCCAATCTGCTGCAGATGGATCAAGTGCGCCAACATAATTAACTTTGGTAAAGAAAGCATCGGTTAATGAGCCTTCAAACTTAGCAGTTGTAGTAGCTGCTGCTGAACCCGATTTAGGTAATAAGTTTGGCGCTGCGTTGTTAAACGGATCTGTTAAACCGATATCAGCAGCAGAAGTGAATGATTTTGAACCATCACGGCCTTCGGCTAATGATTTTAAGGTAACATCGGTAAATACTACGGCAGATAATTTATCTGTTTTGTAAGTAGCAGTTACAGCATGTAATAAACTGTTTTTAAAGCCACTTTCGCCATTGATGTAATAAGTAGCAGTAGGGTCGTTATCTATATCTAAACCTGCTTTTTGGCCACCCATTACAATGGTGTTAGCTAAAATAAATTTAGAACCTCTTCTCCAGCGCATACCGTAACCATAATCGGCAGATGTACCTGCTGCGTTGTTAGGGCCAATTGCTGTAAAGTTTGATAATAACGGGAACGTAATTGGTGTTTTTAAATAACCATTAGCATCTGTAGTGTTATCAACCTCAAAGTTGTTTGAAATATCGCCTGTTGCACCTTTGTTGTCGGTAAATGCAGGGTCTTTTACTGATACTGCGAATTGAATTTTACCGTGGTATCCATCGTCCAAATCAAAATCGTCATCAGCACAGTTATAAGCTATAAGATATTTAGCGTTAAATGAACCACCGAAAAATTCGAAAGCATCATCCAAACCGCGTACAATCTCAATATGATCTACAGTAGTACCGCTACCTACAGCGTACATACTTAAACCGTTAATTTCATCGCCCGGGTTAACAGCTTTACCTCCATACTCAATGCGTACATATTGTAAATTACCAGAGTTATCAGCATCATTGGTACCACCAAATGTTTGGTGGGCTGCATCAACACCACCTTCTATTACAGCGTGGTTACCGTTGCCTATTGCCTGGCCAACAATTACTATACCACCTAAATCGCCTGGTTTTTTATCAGTTTCGTTAGATGTGAAAACAATCGGGTTATCGGCAGTACCTATAGCCTGAATTTTGCTGCCTTTGTAAATTACCAATACACCGGCCGAATCTTTGTTACTCACAATTTTAGTTCCGGCGTCGATAGTTAAGGTAGAGTTACCATCCACATAAACATAACCTCTTAAGCGGTAGGTTTTGTCTTTAGTCCAGTGCTGGCTGCTTTTAATTGTGCCCCTGATGTCGACGTTAGTACTTGTTGGAGGCGGAGTAGTGCCAGAGTCGTTGTTTTTACTGCAAGATGCCAGGCCTGTAACGGCCGCAAGTGACAATAAAAAGTAAAGTTGTTTTTTCATGTTTCCTAATCTGTAATTTGATTGATACAAAGATGCCCGAACCTTGTTAACCCTGTTTTAACATTCAGTTATTGTTAACTTTACTTATTGTATAGTTACAGTTATCAATGGTTACCTGGTTGAACCAAAATTGTATTTGAACGATATTGCCGTACCAAAACCCGCATAACGGTTCTGTATAATCTTATCCTCACCGGCCTTAAACGCCGTTTTATCAAGTGATCCGTAGTTATAGTACAATGAAGTTGCCTGGTGCAGCATATCAGACACAGTTAACTTTACTTCGGCGCGTTTATGCATAATTGTTTTACCGATCTGGAAGTCGATCACGTCTCTTGGCTTCTCATAAATATCAATAGCATCGCCCTGCCCCCTGAACGCCAAACGCTGACCAATCCTGTTATACAAGGCATTAAATGACAGACCACTATTGGTTAAATAAAATAACCCGCCATTAATAATATATGGCGACTGGCCCTGAAGCGGTGTAGAAACATTACGGTTTGGCAGACTAACCGATGCGTTGATGTATGAGGCGTTTACGTACAGGGTTAAATTCCGCAGGAAATTATTGTCGTTAATAAAGTTCAACTTCTTCCTGATCTCCATCTCCACACCAAAATCTCTCGAGCTGTTGGCATTGGCGAACGACAGGTTATCGTTACCCAGGTTAATCTGCTCTATCGGGTTGTTAAACTTTTTGTAGAATACCGAAGCCGAAATAATTTCACCGCCAGATGGATAATACTCGATCCTGAAATCGGCATTTGAAATAGTACTGCGGGTTAAATTGGGGTTACCCCTGATGTTGAAGTTATTCTGATAATCGTAATACTGGTAATCGGCCAGTTCCCTGAACTCGGGGCGGTTAACCGAACCATAATATGATAAGCGTAAGTTGGTTTTCTCTGTCAAATTATAAGTCAGGTTCGCAGATGGTAATACATCAGTATTGATATAATCCTGCTGCGCCTTACCTGCTGCTTTTAATTGCTGATTATAATATTCGAGCCTTGCACCCCAGGTGAGGTGTAATTTATTGCTGAAGTTATTTTCGAGCATCAAATAGCCGGCATCTAGGTTGGCTTTACCGGTGTAATCGGTCGAACTTAGGTCGAGGCGAGCAAGGGCGATACCATTTTGCTGGATACTGGTTGGGCTGAATACATTATCGATATTTACACCATTTGTAAACTGGATGGGTTTGTTACCAAAACCAATCTGGTCTACATAACCTAATGCATCTATCGAGAACGAGCGATCGCGATAGTTAAACAAACCACCAGCCTTAAACTGCTGCGATTGGTTTAGCCATTTAAACAGGTAAGTCACATTGGCAACTGCACCATAAATATTCTCGTGCAGTTTAGAGTAGATCCGGCCCAGGTCATTAGGCTTAGGACTGTTCTCACTCGATAACGAAATATATTCGGGCTGATTAAGCGGCGTGTAAATGGTTACGATCCGCTGATCAGGTTGGTTGCGGTACGAGAGGCCGTAAGAAGCATTCCAGTCTACAATTAAATTACTCTTGCTGCCCAAGGTATGCTTACCCTCCACAACTGATGAGTATAAACCATTCTGTGTGGTTTCGTTCGAGTAACCACGATACCTTAACGGGTCATCATTGCTGGCCTCGTAATTACGGCCGTTGCTGGTTTGTTCAAAATTAATGGTGAAATCGTTATTGTATAAGTTGCGCCAAACGATCTTGTTTTTGCCATAGATATAGGCAAGGTTCAGGATAGCTCCGAGGGTTTTAGTATTGATAAAATTACCGCGATCGTACTGGTAATTGATGAGGTTATTGGCCGGGCCTGTATTAGACGGATTGTATTCTGTACGGTTACCATCTGTTACCTGGTGAGCGGTGCGGTAATTAAACGCAAACAAGTAGCCCAGACGGTTATTGTTTTTGGTAGTTTTTGAATTACCGGCCGAAAGTTGCAAACCAATATTCGGCAAATTAAACTGGCCTGTTTGGTACCCGAATGTATTAGGGAACTGCTGCGCAATGGCAATCTTCTGTGCGTTGCTCTGTCCCGCAGTATAGTTCGATTTTACATTCGAGTAAGCATCGGGCAGTTTACGTGAGCCATCATCATAACCCAAAAAATCTAAACTACCATGTGGTTGCGGGTCGATAAAATTGCTTTTAAAAGTGGTTTTAGAATTATATCCCACACCTACTGTCGCATCAAAAAATTTGCTATCTGGCAAATCTTTAGTAATGGTGTTAATTGCACCACCTGCAAAATCGCCGGGTAGGTTTGGCGTAGCCGTTTTGTAAACCACAATATTATCCACAAAGGTTGAGGGGATAATGTCGAAAGCAAAAGCTTTTTTATCGGGTTCGGTACTTGGCAAAGTGGCGCTGTTAAGCAGGTTACTGTTATACCTGTCGGCCAAACCACGCACTACCACAAATTTACCATCCTGTATGGTTGTACCGCTCACACGTTTCAATACCTCACCCGTATTACGATCGGGCGAGCGACGGATCACATCTGCCGAAATACCATCGCTGATCTGCACGTTACTTTTTTGCTGGGCATAAAGTGCCGCTACAGATTCGCGTTTATAAGTAGCCGTTACTGTAACTTCATTAAGCGAATTACCGGCGCTGGCCTCTAAAACTACGCTAAGCGAAGTTACTTCGTTAGCCTTAACTTCAACCTCGCTGATTGATTTGGTATTGTAGCCCACATACCTTACCAGCAAAGTATAAGTGCCCGGTGCAAGGCCCGCTAATATGTAATTACCGTTAACATTAGTTGCTACTCCCTTAGTGCTTCCTTGTATCAAAACGGTTGCGCCAATTAATGTTTCGCCTGTTTTTTTATCGGTTATTTTACCGCTTATTTTGCCGGTTGATTGTGCTTTTACGTTGTTAATACTGGATATTACAATTAAAACAATTGCTAAAATGTGGGTTAATCTTTTCACGCTTAAATAGTTTGCCACAAAACTATTTCGCCCAAAACCGATTAACGATAAATTATCATTACTAATAAAACAAGTGTTTCTTAACCCACAGTTAGCAATGGTTCATTCAAACAACCAATTTCAAAGAGCGTATCATGTCTACTTTTTGCCGGGTAATTTCGAGCACACCTTCCGGGCAATTATGGATATAGATCTGCTCGGCAAAAACATCGCTGTAAAATTCTTTTTTAAGTTCGGCCAGATCAATTTTTAAAACCATTGCCAGGCTTTCCAGATTCTCAATCTTAAATTTCTTTTTGCCCGATTCTATCCTGCTTAGGTGCGCTCTTTCTATCCCCAATTTTTCTGCAAGCTCAGTTTGCGAAAGATAATTACGTTTGCGGCCCTGTTTTATAAACTCGCCGAAAGGGTACATATCTTTAGTCGCCATGGCTTGCTGTTAAAACAGGTACATTTCCGGCCAACCTATTTAGCAGATCAGGCTGGCGGTTTACCACGTGCAGGTTGTTGTTAATCAACTTTAAAACCCGCAGGCAGTTATACATTTCTTGCCAGGTAATTTCATGGGTAATATTGGCTTCAAAATGCTCAAAGGTTGCTTCCAGCCCCTCTATAACCTCGGTAGCTTTTGCGGTTAGTACAACCAACTTGCCCCGCCTGTCTTTATAATTTACCTCGCGGGTAACATAGCCTTTGGCCTCAAGCGAATCTATAATGGCAGCCATGTTCGATTTTTCGATGCTCAGGTGCTCGCAAAGCATTTTCTGTGTGGCTTTGCCATTAAACCGGGTTAGCAGCAAGATGATCTGGTAATGATGCTGCACATCTACCTGCTCCAGAAACTTGTATAAATATTGATGGTACGACTTATTAGCCAGCATAACCTGCAGGCTGAACTCTTCTCCGAAATTCATTAGTATATGAATAGACAGCCCTATTACCGCTTGGCAATACAGAGCATTGATTAAACAATAAAATAATACGCTTAGGGGTATTAAAAGTATTTATTGCTTAAAAATCAGATGAGAAGCGTTCGGGTTAGCAGGTATAAGGGAGGCGCATGTACGGATACGGAAAGCCTGTTGATAGCAACAACCCTTACAGTTTCTGAACTAATACTGAGAAGGAAAAATAAAAAGCCAGCTGCAAAGATCAGGTTAGCCATATCGCCCACTTTTTGAATATGTGGCGGGCTTATAAGCTGCCGGTTGGCGATGAGCCCCCAGTAGTTGTTATGAACATTTGCTTGTGCGAAATGATGCTGATGCCCGGTATTGCCTACATGGAGGTGACGGCTATTACCGGAAAATACCGACAAAACAGGGTTTACAATAAGTAAGAAAATACTTAATGTAAGAAACAGATATTTTATCAGTCCGGTTTTTTGCATCGATAGTTGAATGTTTAAACCATTTCGACCGTAAAGCTGCGATTTAATGAGGTAACATTTACAACACCGCAGAAAACTTAATTCTGATTTAACCTTTTCTAAACATGGCCTCGGGTAAAATGGGCATTCATCATTATAACTAAACCTCAAATAATCCCATCATTGCCGTTTATAATGCATTGTGGCGTGGATGTTGAGTGTGTTTATTTGCCTGTAGATATTTTAGTAATACAAACAGACATTTCACCTAGCAATTTTATATGCGAATAGTAACACTTGAGGAGCATCTTTCCTTTCCGGAAATGGCCAATAAGATACCGAAAGAAGCTTTAGGCGGTTTTGGCCAGTCTGAAAGGATGCAGCAGCTTACACCCAAACTTGCCGATATTACCGGCGAACGTTTAAAATCAATGGACGATAACGGCATTACCATGCAGGTGCTTTCTGTAGATAGTTCTGGGGCAAACCTGTTAGGCCATGAAGCAGGCCCGGATTTCGCCACGCAATACAATGACCTGATTGCCGAAAAGATTAAAGGTTTTGAAAACCGTTTTACAGCCTTTGCCCATCTGCCGATGACTGCCCCAACGGCCGCCGCTGATGAATTGGAACGTACCGTAAAAGAATACAACTTTCGCGGTGCCATGATCCGCGGGTTAACGCAGGACCAGTTTTTGGATCACCCCAAATTTGCCCCGATATTTGACCGTGCCGAAAAGCTGGGCGTACCCATTTATCTCCACCCCGGGTTACCGCCCAAAGGTGTAGCCGATATTTATTATAGCGGATTGCCCAATCATTCGGGCATGTCCGAAGCTTTGGCCTGTTATGGCTGGGGTTGGCATTCTGAAACCGCACTGCATGTTTTACGCCTGCTCTTCGCAGGGATCTTTGATCAGTATCCTAAACTGAATTTGATTATCGGCCACATGGGCGAAATGTTGCCGATGATGATGGTGAGATCAGAAAGGGCTTTTAAACCTGGGAACGGAGGTGCTAACCAGCGTACACTTACGGATACCTTTCATCAGCAGGTCCACATCACCACCAGTGGCTTTTTTACCCAGCCGCCATTAAAAATTGCTTTAGATACTTTCGGTATTGATAATATCATGTTCTCTGTCGATTATCCCTTCAGCACCAACGAAATGGGGATTGAATTTTTAAACGCCATTGATCTGCCGGAGGAGCAGGTAGCACAAATTGCGCATGGTAATGCAGATAAGTTATTGAAATTGAAGGCATAAACTTTGTAGACTTTACTTACTCCGCTTTCTTCCTTTCAATCCGTTTTCTAATCCGGCTTAATGAAGGGTTGGTGATGCCCAGGTATGATGAAATATGATAAGCAGGAATTCGCTCAATAATATCAGGATGTTCTTCCAGTAACCTAACATATCGTTCCTCATGCGAGAAAAAGATGAACTCTTCGGTGCGGGTTTGTGCGACAGAGAAAAATAGTTCGGCCAGCAGTCTGCCAAATTTCCCCCAGTTGGGGTGGGTTTCGTAAAGGCCATTAAGGTCCTGATACGAGATGAAGAAAATTTCTGAATCTTCCATCGCTTCAATAAAATACCAGCATGGGTTGCGTGATATGAAGCTTCTGAACGAAACCACAAACTGATTCTCTGAGAAAAAGTAGATGTTCTTATATTCTTCGGTATCGGGGTCCTGGTAATAAATCCGGAATATGCCTTTTACTACCAGGCCGAGGTCATTGCAAACCATCTTTTGCATATTGAAGAAATCGCCCTTACTCATTTTCCGTGCCTTCCAAAATGGCTGGCTGTCGTTAATATCCTTATCGGTTAATGGGGCAAAATTCCTCAGATGCTCAAAAACAATATCATTTTTATCATTCATGTAGTTGTGGTATAAATTGTTGCGGCAAACCCGGTACCGTTCAAATATAGCCCGAATACGATACAATCATTTTCACTTAAGTGAAAATTTATCTCAGACAAAAAAAGACTGTAATCGTAGCGTAATCTTCTATTCCCGTTTTCACTTAAGTGAAAAACGCATTGAGCCATACTATCCAACTTTGGCTCAACAAAAACAATAAATTAAAATTATGACATCAACTTCTTATTCTAATACAGTTACAGACGCACAAGCCGTTGATACTGCCAGATCATTACGTAAGCTCTATTTTACCCGTGCAACTTTCTCAGTGATTTGGGTTATCCTGGTGGCACTTCTTGCCAAAAAATCTACTGAACTTGCTACTGTTTTATTAATCATCTACCCGGCCTGGGATGTGGTGGGTACATTCCTCGATATCCGCGCCAATCGCAATAGCATTTCTAAAACACCGCAATATGTAAACGCTGTAATCAGTAGTATTACCACAATAGCTGTCGGCATCGCTTTACAAAAAGGCGTACCCGAAGCGCTAATCGTTTTTGGCACCTGGGCAATTGGAACAGGATTAATCCAATTAATTTTAGGCCTAAAACGCAGGAAAACCATAGGTGGCCAATGGCCTATGATCATCAGCGGTGCACAATCTATGATAGGCGGCAGCTCTTTCATTATCCTTGCACATGACCCTACCAAGGGAATTACAAGCCTGGCTGAGTACGCTGCTTTTGGCGCTTTCTATTATCTGCTTACCGCATTCCGCCTGTCTAAAACAATTAACCAGGTTGCTGCTGCATAAGTTAAGATCGTAACATTCTATAAACAACAGAAGCCCTGCAAATATGCGGGGCTTCTTGTTGTTCGTACCGGGCAAACAAACTGATTATAATGTTTTTACATCAAAACAGATATTATTAAAATTAAATAGTAATTTCCTCTGTTCATTTATAATTAACGTTAGGTTTACCTGGTTGGCCTTGCGTTTACTCAACCATACCTTAAATAATGCAGTACCGGCCATGATAATTACTTACGATCTCGCTTTTATAGGTAGCGGTATGGCTTGTGTTACCTCGCTCATCAGTACGTTTAGAGATCTGCTACAGCTTGATTTTCGTTTACAGGTACCGCTTCAAATTGCCGTTGTTGAGAAACAAGACCAACTATGGACAGGCTTGCCTTACGGCGAAAAGTCGTCTGTAAATTCGCTAACCATTACACCGCTCACTGAGTTTCTGACGGATACTGTAGAGCTGGAAGAATTTATCGCCTGGTTGTTAACGCATAAAGACTGGGTTACAGAGTACAAACAGTTAGGCGGAAGCATTGCGCTGGACTGGTGCAGACGTAACGAGCACCTGCTGAATTACCAACACTTGCGCACCATCCCGGTACCACGCTACATTTACGGCCGCTTTAAACGGGATCAGCTTACCCATTTATTGAAACAGGTAGAAGATAAGGGGCTGGTAACCTTAACCACTATTAAAGCGCAGGCTGCAACTTTAAAACAAGCCGGTAAAGGCTACCATGTTTTATTGGAAACCTGCGATGGAAATAAGGAATGGTTATCTGCCCACAAGTTGATCATCGCTACCGGTAGCCTGCCACATCGCAAACTGAATCTACTGCAAACCGTACCGGCAGACAGGTTGATAGAAACCGCTTACGAACCCGGTGTTGAACAGGCTTTAGCTAAGGTGCAGCTGTTACTTTCCCAAACTACAGATGTTGCTAATCGTAATATATTGGTGATAGGCAGCAGCGCCGGCACACTGGAGTTATTGTATCTGCTGTACTACCGGAACGAGATAAACCAACTATTAAACAAAGTTGTTGTGCTATCGCGCAGCGGTACCTTACCACTGCCAACCGTACCTGATGATGTTGAAGCCACATTTCCGTTTTTAGATCAACTGGTTAGCGCCGACCTGCCAGAACCTGAAGCTGTAGCCGAAGCCATGTTACGCGAATTTGAAACACAGTTTACCACAGAAATATCTGTTGTTAAGGTTGCCAAATTACTGGGCCGTACCAAACAACTATTGCCGCACATGAGCCCGCGCGAATACACTTACTTTTTAATGCGGCATGAGCATATTTTCTCTAAAAGGATCCGCCGGGCAGGAAAAGATTATCTGAGCGGTTCGTACAATTTACAGGCTGAAGGGAAACTCGAAGTTTTGCCGGGTAAACTGGAAAGTATAACGACTGGAGATAACAACGAGTTGACTTTGAATTACCTGAACAAGCAATCAACATCAACAGTGTATCCTTCAAAATTCCAGGCCGTATTATCATGCAGCGGGTTTGAAACTTTTGATGAATGTACCAATCCGCTCATTACCGATGCCCTGTCAAAAGGCTTATGCAGGATTAATATTTCGGGCAAAGGGATTTGGGTAAACAACCAGTTCGAAGCCTCGCCCAACCTCTATGTAATTGGCCCCTTACTGGCCGGCAACGTTAATGACATCCTGCGTTACTGGCACCTCGAAAGCGTGGCGCGCCTATCAGAACTGGCGCCGTTATTAAGCCAGTCGCTGCTTAGAGGGGTATTTAAGGAAGAGCAGATTATTGAGTAGACTGTAGTCTGCAACGCTGGAGCTATTTTCGATATAGATAAAGACTACATTGCCATTGGATGTGAACTACCTATTTAAACCAAAAACTTACCTTTATGCTGTAAAACAGCAACAATGCCCAGAAAAACCCAAGCCATACCTGTCAATCATTTCGGCGATGAATCCGGCGCTGGCATCAGCATTGAAAGGCTTTCTTTTGAAGACCTGCCTGATCTTGGGGATTGGCAACAACCTGAACGGCATGAACGGCACTCTTTCTTCTTACTGGAAAAAGGAAGCGTAACTATAGAAATTGATTTTGAAAGATACCACATTAAGTCGCCGGGTGCCATCTATATGCATCCCGACCAGGTACACCGTATCATTGGATTTGAAAATGTAACCGTAACCGCCTGGGCCATCACAAATGAATCACTAAGATCCGAATATCTGCAATTACTGGAAGATATCAGTCCCGCAGCCCCGGTTGTACTAAACCCAGAAACGTTCGGCTTATTGTATGAAGCTACTTCACTCTGTATAAAAATAACCGAAAGAAAAAGAGACGCAGTTTATCAATCACTACTCAAAGACCATGTTAACGTTCTGGTAGGCCTCATCATGGCAACATATATCGCACAAACCAAAACAACAGATAAATTAACCCGATCAGAACTCGTAACCAAAGCATTCAGGGAAAAGCTGGCACGTCATTTTACCCGGCACAAACGCCCCTCAGATTATGCGGAAAAACTACACCTTTCCGCTGCCTATCTGAATGAATGTGTAAAGTCCGTAACCGGCCAACCTGTTTCTTATCATATACAACAGCGCATAATTTTGGAAGCCAAACGTTTACTCTATCATTCTAACCAGTCGTTAAAAGAAATAGCTGCCGGGTTAGGCTATGATGATTATCCCTATTTCTCCAGGTTATTTATCAAAGTCGCAGGTATAGCCCCTTTAACCTTCCGTCATAAAAACCGCGATTAGTCCAAGTCTTACACCATTGTTGCCTATTCCTTTTTCCTTATGTGCGGTTCTTTTGTATTAAAAAAACGCATATTAAATGGAAACAACAAATCATAAAAGGGCACTTATATCTGGCGCCAGCTTCGCCGGGCTTTGTATGGCCTATTGGATGGATAAATTGAGTTATCAGGTCACGATCATTGAAATAGCTCCCAACCTCAAGAAAGGCGGTACACCTGTAAACATTTTAGAAAACACCATTGACATTGTGAAACGTATGGGCTTGTTGGAACAGATCCAGGCCAACAGGCTTCACATGGAATCGATGGCGTTTAAAAATTCGGATGATGAGACAGAAAGGATTGACAATAATCAGAAAAACCAGGCAGAACGCGGCGAGATTGAATACGAGGTCGAACGTGATTTCCTGTTGCAGTTGCTGTATGAAGTAGTTAAAGATCATACAACGTTTATTTTCGGAGACAGCATTACCGGCCTGAAAGAAACAGCTGACTATATGAAAGTCTGTTTTAAAAATGGGCCAACGCAGACCTTTGACCTGGTATTTGGCTGTGATGGCATTCATTCTGCTGTTCGAAAATACTGGTTTGGGGATGAATCTTTATTTTCACATTTTCTGCAAACCTACTTTTCTATCAGCATCGTAGATAAGTTGCTGATACCGGAAAACACTACCCAGATGTACAGCGAACCGGGTAAAACCATTATGCTAAATGCATACAATAACAAAACTGATATTTGCCTCGCCTTTTTCTCGGGGCAGGAGATTCCTTATGATTATCGCAACGAAGAGCAGATGCGTAACATCATTCTAAATCAATTCAAAGGAACCGGCTGGCGAACAGATGAACTACTGGAAGAAGTACAGCAAACCACAGGTTTTTACTTTGACAAGCTTTGCCAAATGAAAATGCCATCCTGGACCAAAGGCCGGGTAGCGCTGGTGGGCGATGCGGGTTATTGCGCCTCACCCGCGGCTGGTAGAGGCGGTTCATTGGCAATAGATGGGGCAGCAGCATTGGCAAATGCTTTTGAAAAATGTAATGGTGATTATGAATCAGCTTTCAATGATTATAATGAAAGCTTTCGCCCTTTTATAGAAGAAGTGCAGAAGCAGGTGGTAGATTTTGGGATGGATGCGCTCATTCCGAAAACTGAAGAAGCCATCCGTAAAAGAAATAAAGAGGGGTTTGGATTTTGAGAACCCTCGCTTCCTAATAGGTTACCGATCAGTTTCAAAACTTTCATCGAGCCATCAAAGGCCAAAAGTTGTGACAAATGTCAATTCCAAATTGTGTCATATTACTTCGTTATAGGTGCCCGGCCATAAGCAATTTTGTTCAGGCAATCGGTAGTACGATAGCTTGTAAAATAAGCAATAATTAATCCGAGCAATGAAAAATCAAAATGACCCAATCTATTACCAGGAAGCGTCAGCGCTTGCTGAGATGATCCGCAACAAAGAAATAACTTCTGTAGAAGTTGTTCAGGCACACCTTGATCGTGTAGCAGCTATTAACCCTCAAATAAACGGCGTTGTAACCCTGATGGGCGAGCAGGCCTTGAAAGATGCTGCGGCTGCCGATAAAGCAGTTGCAGCCGGCGAAAAACTTGGTCCGCTTCACGGCGTCCCATTTTCAATCAAGGATAGCATCGATACAGCCGGTGTACCAACGCAATATGGTTCAAAAATATTTGAAGGTAATATTCCTGACCAGGACGCAACGGTTGTGGCCCGTATGAAACAAGCAGGCGGTATACCTTTAATGAAGACAAATATCCCTGAATTTGCGGTGTATTGGGAATCGGAAAACCTAATTACCGGAAGAAGCTTAAACCCATGGAACCCCGACCGTACCCCGGGTGGTTCAAGCGGCGGCGAATCGGCTGTTATTGCAGCCGGTCTTTCCCCAATCGGTTTGGGAAGTGACATTTCTATCTCTGTTAGGGGCCCGGCAGCCTTTACCGGTATATCATCAATAAAAGCAACACATGGCCGCATACCGTATACCGGGCACTTTCCACGCGTATTAAGCAGGTGGTGGCATATTGGCCCTATGGCCCGTACCATGAAAGATGTAGCCCTGGCCTACTCCATTATTAACGGAGCAGATGGTAAAGATGGCTACGCTATTTATGGCAATGATATTAAACCGGCTAACTTCCGTATTCCGGGTTCACCATTGCGTATTGGATGGGCATCAGAACCAGCTTTCGCCCCGGTTGATCCTGAAATTACAGCGGCAGTTAAAAGTACTGCTGCCTTATTGAAAGATATGGGGCACCAGGTTGAAGAAGTAAGCCTTCCTTTTATGGATGGCCAGGGAATGGACTGGGTAAAACTATATTTTGCTGTAATTTACGGAGAACTGGTTCCTTATATGGAACAATTTACCAAAGGCCGCGAAAATGACATGCACTTTGTGGGCAAGTTTACCATGGGTGTTAAATTAATGGGCGAAAAAGAATACGCCAGGGCAGAAAATAAACTGGAAGAATTAAGGAGCCATTTTGCTAACTACTTTACCAAATATGACATTTTGTTACTGCCGGTTAACCCGATGACTGCAACACCGCACATGCTGGATGAAGTTGTGGTTAACGGCCAAAAGGTTTCTGCCTTACACGTAAATACAGCCACAGCACCATTTAACATTGCAGGTTTACCGGCTATTTCTGTTCCGGTTACTGCAAGTTCAGAAAACTTACCAATTAATGTTCAACTGGCAGCCAGATGGTTTGATGAAGCTACCCTGCTTGAACTGGGTGAAAAAATACAATTAGCAAGCCCGGCTTACGGTACTCATCCTATAGCATAAAGTTATATTGTGTTTGTTGAAAAGTCCCCGCAGCGAAAACCGGCGGGGGCTTTTTAATGATGTTTGGTATATTCTTTTCGTATCCTGCTTAACGTTTCTCTTGATATGCCTAAATACGAAGCAACCATGTGCAACGGTACGCGATTAAAAACACTTGGGTATGTTTTTTGAAATTCGTTGTATTTTTCTTCAGCCGAATAGCTGATTAATGAAAAGATCCTGCGCTGGCTTGCCTCGTAGCTTTTAGCAAGTAAAATCTCATTAAACTTTTTTAAAGCAGGGATTTCCTCCATTAATTCAGTCCATTTTTCTTTTGTCCAGATCAACACTGTACTTGCTGCGAGCGCTTCAATATTATAATCCGAAGGCTTTTCATTGTTGTAGCTTTCCTGGTCGCTAATCCACCAGCCATCCACACCAAACCGGAGTGTGTGGTCAGTACCATCCTCTCCGAACCGGTATAAGCGAAAACATCCGCTGGCGATAAAACAATTAATACGCCATACCTCACCATCCTGTAAAACGGGCTGCCACTTACGCATAGCCCGCTTAACACTACCCGCTCGTATAAGTTCCAGATCTTCATCTGAAATATCTACGTGACTTCGGAGGTGCTTTTCAAAAACGTCAAACATGGTAAACGCAAATCTAACAATGATCCATATCAAATTGCAATAGCAATGCAAACGTTAATAAACAACAAGTAGTGAAGAAAAAAGAAAGGAAAGTTTACCGTTTTAGTTTGTGGTGACTGTTATCAACCTGCCACATAATAAATAAAAGGTATAAAAAAAGCCCCGCGGACATGCGGGGCTTTGCTCCTGAGGCTGGGCTCGTCCCGATAGCTATCGGGACAGCGACCCTCTGATTAACTATATTTTTGTTTTAATTTTTCGGACATTTCTGGATAGGCATTAAGTGATTGAAAATATTTTACAGATTTCATACGCTTAATATGATCTTCGATTTTTAATGCCTGGGACATACTATTACGTGAAAAACTACCCATGGTATACCTGCTTTTGTTGACGAACCTGCAAATGTTCCTGAATTATGCAGTATTAATCGCTCATTTATATCTTGAGTCTGACCGATATAATACTTTGCAATTGACGCTGAATACAAGATGTAAACCGTAAATTTCATAAATAAAAAAAGCCCCGCGGACGTGCGGGGCTTTGCTCCTGAGGCTGGGCTCGAACCAGCGACCCTCTGATTAACAGTCAGATGCTCTAACCGGCTGAGCTACTCAGGAATCTTTTTCCGTTTGGAGTGGTGCAAAAGTATAATTTCTCCCGTAATTTCACAATATTTGCACAAAAAAAATTTAAAATAATTTTTCATGAGTCTGTTAGTTATTGGTACTGTGGCGTTTGACGCAATTGAAACTCCTTTTGGTAAAACTGATAAAATTGTTGGCGGCGCCGCCACTTATGCAAGCCTTGCTGCTTCTTATTTCTATGATAAGGTTAAAATTGTAGCCGTTGTTGGCGACGATTTCCCTGAGAATGAGATAGCTGACTTCGGAAGACACCATATCGATACCGAAGGTTTACAGGTTAAAGCCGGAGAAAAGTCTTTTTTCTGGAGTGGCAAGTATCATAACGATATGAACAGCCGCGATACATTAATTACTGAATTAAACGTTTTGGCTGATTTCGATCCGATTATCCCGGCAAATTACCAGGATTGCGAATACCTGATGTTAGGGAACTTAACACCACAGGTTCAGCAAACAGTGATCAAAAGATTAACCAATCGTCCTAAATTAATTGTAATGGACACCATGAATTTCTGGATGGACATTGCAATGGACGATTTACTGGCTACCATTAAGATGGTTGACGTGCTTACTATCAATGATGCAGAAGCCCGCCAATTATCAGGCGAATACTCTTTAGTAAAAGCTGCTAACAAAATTTTGGCGATGGGGCCTAAATACCTCATCATTAAAAAAGGCGAGCACGGTGCTTTATTATTCGGCGAAGGTAAAATATTTGCAGCCCCTGCCCTGCCGCTTGAGGAAGTTTTTGACCCAACCGGTGCTGGCGATACTTTTGCCGGTGGCTTTATTGGTTATATGGCCAAAGCTGGGGAAGTAAACTTCGAGAACATGAAAAATGCCATCATATACGGTTCGGCACTGGCTTCTTTCTGCGTTGAAAAATTCGGAACAGAGAAAATTAAGAACCTGACTGCTGACGAAGTTTCTGCCCGCGTGCAACAGTTTGTAAGCTTATCTAAATTTGAGATTACTGCATAAGCAATAATTGCTATAATTATGTCGTTTAAACGCCTGTTTACTGTAATTAGTAAACAGGCGTTAATTTTTAATATAACTTTGCAGGCATCGGCATTTTATCTATGACTTTAACTTACCCCAGTAAAGCTGCTAATCAGGAAAAACTCATCTGGTTCTTTCTTTTAGGCTGGACTGTATTAAATGCGCTGCAAGCTTATACCCTCGGCCTTCACTCGGACGAGGCTTACTACTGGATCTACTCGCGCCTGTTAGATTGGGGTTATTACGACCACCCACCTATGGTGGCCATTTTTATCCGCATCGGTTATTCCCTGTTTCAAAACGAGTTTGGGTTACGTTTAATCACTGTAATCAGCAGTACGCTTGCCATGCGTTTGTTGTGGCTTATCCTCCGCAATTATGGTGTTGATGCCCGGCAGTTTATACTAGTGGCGGGCAGTATGCTCATATTTCATGTATATGGCTTTATTACCACGCCTGATGCTCCTTTATTCTTTTTCACCGTACTGTTTTATTACCTCTATCAGCAATATTTAAAAACAGATAAATGGCAACTGGCTTTATTGCTTGCCTTAACCTTAGCCTGCCTGCTTTACAGTAAATATCACGCTGTACTGCTAATCGCATTTACACTGGCGGCCAATATTAAACTGCTTACGCGTAAATCATTTTGGCTGATTCCGGTACTGGCAACCCTGCTGTTCATTCCGCATATTTACTGGCAAGTAATTCATGATTATCCTTCGGTAAGGTATCACTTGTTCGAGCGCTCTTCCGAAGTTTACGATTTTGCACATACCTATCAATTTATACCAGGGCAATTGCTGATGGCTGGTCCGTTGGTGGGTTGGAATTTGTTTTACTATGCATTTAAGGTTCGCGTTAAGGATGCCTTCATCCGCACGCTGTTGGTTAATGCGATTGGTACATTTGTATTTTTCCTCATCAACACCCTCAAAGGCAACGTACAACCACACTGGACTTTAATTGCTTTTGCACCCTTAAGCATGTTGGCTCTCATTTACTTTACACAAGGTTTTAAGCCTCCGGCTTGGTTTAACAAACTGGCCGTTGTAAATATTGTGCTGATTGTTCTGCTTCGCTTGTCCCTCATTTTGCAAGTACCTTTTATCACCAAAATGGGTGCATTTAAAAGCTTTTTCGGTTACCCGGAATGGGCACAAAAAATTAAACAGCGGGCAGGCGATAGCTATGTAATATTTACCGCAGGTTTTCAGGAACCATCCAAGTATAATTTTTACACCAAAAGCCTCAAGGGTTTTGCTTACGATACCCGTTATTACCGACGCACCCAGTTTGATATCTGGCCGCTGGAAGACAGCCTGCAGCATAAACGCATCCTGCTAATTCTGAATGGCATTGATAAAAACATCGAGCTAACCACGCTGCACACAACACACGGCCGACTTTATACAGGGTGGATAGATGATACCCGCACTTATCAAAAGGTAGATATACAAAGTAATACCTATAAAGCAAGCGCAGCCCCCGGTCAGGAAACGGTATTTAATTTAACCATTACCAATCCGTATCCTTATGCTATTAATTTCAGCAATAGCGGGCAATCGCACGAGCTTATTTTAGGCGCGGCCTTTATACAGGGCGATACCCAGGTTTATGCACAACGCGCACCATCAACATTTTACAATATACAATTAGCACCCCATCAAAGCACAACCTATACTTTTGCTGTAAAGGCACCTATGCAGAAAGGGCATTACGATCTGATATTTTCGCTCAGAACAAGGCCTTTCCCTGGTGGCCGCAACAGCAGAATTATTAATTTCACCGTTCAATAACCTTTTAAATGAATAAAAAACTTTACCTCGTATTAAGCTTGTTCTTTTTATCTGTACTTGGCGCAAAGGCGCAAGGCAGCCTCGATATACACTTCAACGGTTTCAGCTTTTTTGATAACCGCGAATACAAGGCTTTTACAGAACGATCCCGCACTTACTCGGGCACACGTGCCGAATTGGACCTCGGCGTTAACCTCGACAGCACAAATCACTTTATTTTTGGTGCCAATGGTATCCACGAGTATGGTGCACAGCCTTTCTTTTTAAAAGTTGATCCGGTTGCTTATTACAGTCACGAAACGCACAAATGGTTATTTGATGCGGGTATGTTCCCGCGCGATGGTCTGGTAACGCAAATTCCAAGGGCTATGTTTAATGATACCCTGCTTTACTACCGCCCTAACATCGAAGGTTTGCTTACGCGATACCAAACCAAATATGGTTACCAGACTTTATTTATCGATTGGGTGAGCCGCCAAACCGCGGTAGACCGCGAGCAGTTTATCTTCGGTATGTTGGGTAAATACCTGCCAAACCCTACAGGCCCATTCTATATCATGAACTACTTTACCATGTTGCACGATGCAGGCCCCGCAGTATCAATCCCCGGCGACCATATTCGCGATAATGGTGCGGCGCAGATCCGAGGTGGTTTAAACTTTAAGCAAACCACTTTCGATTCGCTCTCTGTTGAAGCCGGTGGTATGATCTCGTTAGAAAGAACCCGTGTTAACGATGGCGGCGGCTTTAAAATACCGAAAGGCTTTGTAGCCAGCGTTTATGCAGGCTTACACCGTTTCGCTTTCTTCGATGAGTTTTATGCCGGCCAGGGTCACCACATTACTTATGGTGATGCTTTTTACGAAAAGAAAATGTATAACAGGTTGGATATTATCTACTCGCCATTCCTGTTTAAAGGCATAACTGGTCAGTTTATTGTGAGTTTGATGCAGTCGCCGGGACAATGGGGTGATAGCCAGCAGGCCTTCAGGCTCAAATATGATATCGGGCGAAAGAAGCTCGTGAAGTTTAAGACGGAGTAAAAATGCAGAAGGCCTCAATGAAATTGAGGCCTTCTGCATTTTTACAGTGAGTGGTTGATTGGGTGAGTAGTTGATTGAGTTCTCACTTATTTGAATAATTATAGTGGAAAGTTCCATATGTTCCACGTTACAGACTTAAAAGTATTTATTATACCAGTAGGTATAATTTTAACAAATTGATTATAACTAAATTAAAGCCAATTTTAGCCTAATTTCGATTGGCATCCATGTTCCACTTTTCATACTTAAAAGTTTTTTTAACATACTTTTAAGTCTTGTTTGTGACAGTAATTTGTCATGCTTTCGAAAACCCGTCATCCCGAACTTGTTTCGGGATCCCACAGGACAGGTTGTAAATTATGCAAAGTATACAACTAACATGTGGGGTGCTGAAACAAGTTTAGTATGACTTAAGAATTATTTAATATTTTTCATCCCGTGAAAGAATATCAACAAGTAAACAAAAAGTACGCAGTTGTCGCGATAATTATATTTACTATAGTGAGCGTTGTTATGTTATTTGATACAATCATACGTAATCGTGAAGAAGCTCGTAAAAATTTAAATGTAGATTTCGCTGGGAGAGTGACATTAAGCAATTCCCGACTATTACATTAAGAGGTAAAGCTTATTATATCGGCAGTGGTTATGATACAAATCATCAAATAGAAATAGGTGATTCCATAATCAAAAGAAAAGGGTCTGACGTTTACGTATTGATAAAACAAAAGACACACACAACAATTAATTTCACCAAATAGGATTCGCAGAGTCTCTCGAAGAGGGTCCCGAGTTGCAGGTCAGCTATCTGTCCTAAATCGCAGGGTTCCCTCCGAGAGACCCTGCTGAGACTAAAGAGGTTTGAATCTTGATCAATTTTATAGATATTAAAAGGCCTCTAAACTCTTTAGCCCATCGAATGGATGGCTAATTAGTACATCTTTTAATAATTCGTTCCTATGAATTTCCACATAAATCTTAAATGCTTTCAATATTTCTATAAGCAGAGTTTCCGGTCTATATGATAAATCAAACATAAAAATAGGTTTATCTCCGTAAAACTCCTTTAACTTAATTATATCCTGAGCAGAATAATTGTAGCTAAATTCCTCTTTTATATCATTAAGTTTATAATGGTAGAATAGTCTTTCTTTGTCATTATTAACACTAGTAAAATACACTGTATCACTATCTTTTCCCGTCAAATATAAAGTTTGATATGTGTGTATGAACTCATCGAATAAAGCACAGGTATCTTTAGAAGATGTAATAATTGTTGCTACTTCCATACTGTAAGATTAAAGCTAAGTCAACTTTTTCGTCGCCGCAGGGTCTCTCGAGGAGGCCCCTGCTATAATCAAATCCAGATCAACTACTACAGCTTAACTATAAACCTTGGACGATTTTCCTGATGGTATAATTCATGCTCCGATAATTCCTCATACTTTTTTCCCGATTTCAACTGTTCAATCTCATCTCTTAGCAAACGGTAATCTTGCTCATCAGGTTTAATATTGAGCATAAACTCATTTAATTCGTTATAGAAGGTAAGCGAATTATTGAAAATAAAATCCTTCATTGAGGTATTATGCATTTTTATTTGCTCGAAAACTTCCTCAACATCGTTTTCTGTTTCGCCAAAAACCACATTAAGCAACATCTTCCCTTCGTATCTTAGAAACACTTCTTTCGATTCTCTCTCGAAAGCAAAAAAAGCTATATCATTTACTAAAGTAAAACTATTATCCTTCAACACTTTCCAGTATCTGGAACCTCTCCATTTACATTTCACCGTCGAGAACCTTTTAAAAAAATTTGCGTCCACGGTATAGTCGCTTACGTATGAATAGTTGTCGATAATTTCCATAAGGGTTAGATTGATCTAAGTAGAACAAAGCTAATTTAAAACTTTCGTTTTGTCGCTGTAGGATCTCTCGAAGAGTTCTGCTAAAACTAAAAGTTAAAAAAAGAAGAAGGCCTCAAATATATGAGGCCTTCTTCTTTACAGTCAATTGCCGAATCGACAAATTAGCTAATTAACAAATTGAACATTAGTGTCCACTTATATCGCCGCTTCCTGATTTCGATTTTGAAACGCTTTTAGGGTTACCGCTATAGCGAACATCGCCCGAGCCAGATACCGATGCATCAATCTTGGTGCTTGCATTTACCGAAGCATCACCTGAGCCCGATACGCGGACTGCTGTGCTAACGGTGATCAGGTCGCCGCCTCTGAAATCGCCTGAACCTGATACGTGTACATCTGAGCTTGCAGCGCTACCGGTAACACGAACATCGCCTGAGCCTGAAACGCTGGTTTCTAATTCTTTTACCTGCACTTTACCGTTTACATCGCCAGAACCGCTTACACGTAATTTTAAGGATGGTGTGGTAATACCGCCTTTAAAAAACACATCACCAGAGCCTGAAACGCCAATTGAGTTCAGGTCTTTGGCAACAACATAGATAACTACTTTTTTATGGCTGCCGAACAGGTTAAAATTCCAGTCGGAAGAGTTGCCTTTGTTATAGATCTTCAGTACACCGCTGTTAACTTCGGTCTTAATGCGTTCTATAATATCGCCGGGCGCTTCAACCTTTACAGATTCGTTAGCGCCCTGGGTAATATACACATCAAATGATCCTTGTACGTCAACGCCTTTAAAACCTGTTAAATGGCGGTCTTGTGTATCGGCAAATGCGCTGTTAACGCCTGCTATTAGTATCAGGGCAAATAAAATTTTGGTCAGTGCTTTCATAGTGTTTTTATCTTTATATAACAATAAGACGCTTGTTTCCACAAGAGGTTACAATCCTGACAAAAAAACATCAAACACCGAACATTGCATTTCGAATAATGAAGGATAAACTTCAATATTGGATATTCAACATTCATTATTCGATATTAACTTTCTTCTATTACTCGTGCGCAAACTTATAGCCTACCCCTCTAACGGTTTGCAGGTATTGTGGCGAATCCGGGTTATCTTCAATTTTTTTACGGAGCCTTACAATGTGCATATCCAGCGTACGGGTATTAACGTCGGCGTTGTAACCCCAAACTTCCATCATCAATTCTTCGCGGTTAATAACCTTGTTGCGGTTTTTCAGGAAGTATAATAAAATGCGGTTCTCCAAAATGGTCAACTCAATTTTTTTGCCATCCTTAATTAAAAGGTGGGTGTTTGGATGGTGCTCCATATTGGCAAAACGGTAAGTCTCAGGCTTGTCATTGTTTAACGAGAATTTGATCTTGTTATCAATCATCGCCACCAGCACATCCATATTGTATGGTTTGGTAATATAGTCTGATACGCCGAAGTTATAAGCTTCAATCTTATCCACATCCTGCGCTTTGGCAGTCATCATAATCACCAGCTTATCAAAACCGTTTTTGCGGATATTTTCACAAACTTCCGATCCTTGTTTCCCGGGCAGCATCCAGTCTAACAATACAATGTCAGGGTTTTCTTCCATAATCATCTTTTCGGCATCATCACCGTTCGATGCTTCTAAAACGCGGTAACCTTCGGTCTGTAATCTTTCTGCAACCAGAAAGCGCAGGTTCTCATCATCTTCAACCAGCGCAATTTTTATCTCTTGATTCATATATTATATTTCGTATGGCAGGGTAACCGTAAACTCCGATCCCTGGTTAAGTTCGCTTTTAACAGTAATATCTCCGTTCATAAAATTAGCCAGTTCTTTACAAAATGCCAAACCCAGGCCAACACTACCGTTCTGATTGTATTTATTCTCTATCCGGTAAAACTTCTTAAATATATTTTTGATCTCGCTTTTGGGGATCCCAATGCCTTTGTCTATAAATGTAAATACAATATCCCGTTTTTCATGTATAACCCTTATGAACAATTCTTTATGCTGAGGGTGCGAATATTTATACGCATTCTCTATCAGGTTCTGAAAAATACTGCCCAGTAAAATGGGGTCTGTATAAAAGTTATAAACGTTATCTATCTGGTAATGGATGTTAAAATCGGGATATTTAATCCGGAAGGTTTCCATGTAACCCGTTACAAATTCTTCGAGGTTTACCTCTTTGCGCTTAATATTGATCGAGCGGTTTTCGATCTGGGTAAACGAAAGCAGCTTGTTCATCAGGTCATTAAGCCTATCGGCCTCCTCATCCAGTATCCGGCCGTAATGCTTACGCTGGCGTTCGGTTAGCTCTGCTTCACTACGCAGGTTCGAGCCTGCAATTTTAATTACGCTTACAGGCGTTTTAAACTCGTGGGTAAAGTTGTTAATGAAATCGTACTGTAGCCTGAACAGTTTAAGGTTGGTGCTCAGGTTACGGTAAATTAACCAACCGATAAACACCAGGAAGAAATAGATCAAAAACACAATAGCGGCAGTAGGCATAAACCGCCTGTTGATCTCGGCCTGCAAATAATCGCCCGATGACATAAAATACAACTTATAGTCGGACAATGCCCCCGGGAAAGCCAGTTCGGTAACAAACAATTGCTTGCTCTCATCATCAAGCGGGTCATATACTACAGGTTTTATGCTGATGTTCTGATACAGTTCTGGGTGGCTATTGGTAACATGCAGCGCATAAGGATCCAAGTAAAACGTCATCATGTTTTGTTTGTAAAATGATGTTGTTTCGCCTGTTTGCTGTAGTGTGCGGTAAGCCTTAATTTCCTGCCTGCGGGGTATGTTGAGGTAACTTACCTTATCCGGTTTAATGTCATAAAAAGTCTTGAATATCTCAACAGGATTGGGTGCCCTTGACGTATCGGCATTGGCAATATAATAGCTAAACTTAGCCGCCATTTGCCTGAAATCAATATCCTCCACATCCGGTTTACGAATGCCGGTTACACGGTTATTTTTGTTCAACTTATACTCGTAAATAGATTTTACGCTGATGCCCAGGCGATGCTTTTTAGACCCCGGCTCTATCGTCTCATTGCCAATACGTACATCATAAAAGATGGTGCGTTTTACAAAAGGATAATCTTTAAATACAGTAGTTGAATATTTGCCTGCCGATGCCGAATCGAGGTAGCCCTGGTAGGATGTGATCTCGTAAACCTTGTTGAGATATAGGTCATTATAGGGCTTAATGGTTTGCTCCAGCACATCTATTTTTTTGGAAGCAAACTCATTTTCTACATAACGTTCGGTAAGGTTGTATACGATAATAAGCGCCACAACAAGCGTTATCGATATCAAAACAAAGAAAGCGATAATCAGCGAGAAGTTTTTCTGGTAACCCTGTTGCTGTGGTTTCATAAGCTAACGTTTATGGTTTTCCCCGCATATTATCATCAAGGTATTTTTCTATATCAGTATACATTTGTGTCCGGTTGTGTTCACTGCGGAAATAGGTCCGCTCGTTCTCCTTTAGCACATAAGTAACGGGTACATTATGGCGTTTTAGCTCGCGCACATATTGGTTCAGCTCACTGATATTTGCCCTCGGGTCTTTCGCTCCCTGGAATATCAGCAATGGCGCTTTTATCTTATCAGCATGAAACACCGGCGATATGGCCCGCAGCTGGTCGGCATCAGTTTCGGGATTACCCACCATCTCGTAAGTCATTTTTAAATACGGTTTTAAAAACGGCGGCGCATCCTTAATATAGGTAAAAAAGTTGATTAGCCCATATTGCACCACCCCGCAATTATACAACTCGGGGTGGAACGACATGCCATACAAAGCCGAGAAACCACCAAAACCACTCCCAAATATGCCGATCTTTTTAGGGTTAGCTATTTTTTGTTTAATTAACCAATGTACACCATCGGTAATATCCTGCTGCACTTTGCCACCCACTTGCTTAAAGCCTGCACTATGGAAAGCCTTACCATACCCCACGCAGCCCCGGTAGTTAATCTGGAAAACAGCATAGCCGCGGTTGGCCAAAAACTGGGTTTCGGCATTGTAACCCCAACTGGTGCGGCTCCATAAATTATTGCGCAGCAACAATACAACTACAGGCAGGTTAGTTTTCTTCTCGCCCTGCGGCAGGGTTAAATATCCTTTAATTGTAAGCCCGTCTGATGCTTTAAAGCTTACAGGTTTCATACTGCAAAGCTCTTCGGGTTTAATGTCCGAGTTTACATCGCCCAGCTTGGTTAATTTCTGATTGTTGCTCTCGTATAAATAAAACGAGCCAGGGTTTATATCTGTACTGGTACTGATGATAAACTTTTCCTCCGCACTATCCCTGTCGGCTACCTTTACATCATTGCCGGGCAACTGCTTAATCAGGTTGTTATAAATATGCTCTGCGCTATCGTTTAAAAAGTGGATCTGCGCTTTATCATCGTTCCAGCTTACGTACTCAATCCGTCGGCTTTTTTTCGAGTAGCCCCAGTCTTCCACGTCGCCTTTATCGGTAGCAAACAGTACTTTTTCTTCGTGGCCGGTTTCTGCATTTATTTCAACCAGTGCAGCCTTGTCGCGGTTAATGTTAGAGATGGCGTAGAAATTATTTTTATCACCGGTAAATGCAATCGGCCTTACCAGATCTTTAAAATTATTTACGATGATAGGTTTAAACGGAGAGTTATCATCCTTACGGAAAAGGATGGTTTTATTTACCCCGTCAGACGATTGCACCAGCCTGATCCTTCCGTCAGCATCCGGGAACCAATCTGTTACATTACCGGGGTTAATCAAATATGGTTTTAATTCGCCGGTGCGGATATTGAGGCGGTAAACATCGGCATTGGCAGGGTCGCGCTTATTAATGCTACAGGTCAAAATATCAGGGTTAAACCTTCCCCTGTTTAGTACGGTAAACCTCACATTGGTACCAAATGAAAGCACATCGCGCAGTTTAAGCGTAGTTAAATCAAGGGCATAGATCTTCAGCTGGTCTAAGGCAATAACATCCTGGCTTATTACAATCTGGTTATTATAGGTCCACGAATAATCGCGCACGCCGTAGTCGGTAAACGAAGTGGCCATCACCTCCTTACCATCTGCTAATGTTTTAATGAATAGATTTTGCCTTTCTTTATACGGTTTTAAGTAAGAAATATACTTACCATCTGGCGATAACTTGAAGTAGGTTTCTTCGGGCGTTTTAAAGAAATCACGCACGGGTATTTGCCTAACCTGTTGTTGATGGCACGAGCTTATTGCGACAATAAATAGGCTTAGAAAAAATAATTTACAATGGTTTATCATGTTGCACTACCGGCTCTGCTCTTATTCAATTAGGTCAAATTAGGTAAATTTAATTAATCGCTGCAAAATTGTCACTACAATTTTACCCGTTTATAACGTTATTAATTACTGGTGAATGTATTGCATTTTATTAAGTATTTTTGATTGCAATGAAGCGATTTTACGCATTAATAGCCCTCAGCCTGCTTACCTGCCTAAAGGTACTTGCACAAACCGGCGATTTACAGCTGGCCCAGCAATATAACCTTAACGGCGAACAGCAAAAAGCGTTCGATATCTATCAAAAACTTTACAAACAGGATAATGAGAACTATTACAGCTATTATGTAAACAGCCTCATCAGTTTAAAAAAGTTCGACGAGGCCGAAAATATCACCAAAAAGCTTCAAAAAAAACATCCCACAGATTATCAGTACACTGTAGTGCTCGGCCGCATTTACCGCGAACAAGGTAACACTGCTAAAGCCGATGAGGTTTATGATAATCTTATTAAAAACCTGCCGCCCGACCAGTCGCTCATCAGCAGCCTTGCCGCCGAGTTTTACCAGGCCGAGAATGCGGAGTATGCCATCAAGATATTTTTACAAGGCCGTAAACTGTTGCATAATGACCAGCTGTATACGATGGAACTTATTAACCTTTACCGCTACAAACGCGATAAGGAAGGTTTAACCAATGAGTATCTCAATTTTTTACCCGCTAACCCCGGCTACTTAAACCAGGCCGAAAACATTTTTGCCACTGTTTATGAAGGTGAAGGTGATTATAATGTGCTGAAGTTCGAACTGCTGAAACGCATCCAGAAACAACCGGAGGTTACTATTTATGCCGATTTGCTTACCTGGCAATATATGCAGCAAAAGCAATATGACCAGGCGCTTAACCAGGCACTGGCGCTCAGCCGCAGGCGCGACGATAAAGGCAGCAGTATTTACGAGCTCTGCCGAACCCTTACCGGCGATGGTGCTTATGACGAGGCCATCCGTGGATATAACTTCATCATTGAGAAAGGCACTAAGGAAGACCCTTACTACATCCCATCAAAAATTGATTTGATTGATGTTAAAAACCTGAAGATAACCTCGGGCAAATACACCAATGCCGATCTGTTAGGCCTCGAACAAGATTATGCCAACCTGTTGCAAGAATTTGGACGAAACGCCAGCACTGCTTTTGCCATGCAGCGAATGGCCAACCTGCAAGCCTTTAAACTGCATAAATATAAAGATGCACAGAAGCTGCTGCAGGAAACTATTAACCTGCCTAATCTTCGCCCGCAATTGCTGTCTGCATGCAAGCTTGATCTGGGCGATATTTATCTGATGGACAACCAACCCTGGGAAGCTACATTGGTATACAGCCAGGTTGAGAAAGCTAATCCGGGCACACCAATTGGGCAGGATGCTACCTTTAGAAATGCCAAGCTTGCTTATTACACGGGCGATTTTACCTGGGCAAAAGGCCAGCTGGATGTATTAAAAGCAGCTACCTCACAGCTGATTGCCAATGATGCGCTTAACCTGTCGCTCATGATCACGGATAATACCACTTTTGATACTACAGGTAATGCCTTACGCATGTATGCCCGTGCCGATCTGTGGATTTTTAAGGAACAGCAGGAAAAAGCATTGACGACATTAGATAGCATCGATAAAAAATATTCCGGCAATTCACTGGCCGATGATATACTGATGGCCAAAGCACGGATCTACATCCAACGAAAAGATTACCCTACCGCAGTTACTGCACTCAAGCAAATTGCCGAAGACCATAAGTTTGACCTCTGGGCCGATGACGCTGTTTACATGCTGGGCGATATTTATGAAAACCAGCTGAACGATAAAGTACAGGCCAAAACTTATTATCAGAAAATTATTACCGATTACCCCGGCAGCCTGTGGATTAACGAGGCCCGTAAACGTTTCAGATTATTACGGGGAGATAAGCCCGACAGTTCGTCTTAATTTATATTTTTGTACTGATGATCATTTATAACGAAACTTTTGTGGTTGACGAAGCTGTGCATGAGCAATGGCTGGCATGGGTAAAGGCAAACCACATTGCCAACATTATTGCCACCGGCGATTTTCAATCCTTCCAGATACTTAAAGTGCTTAATTCGCCTAACGAAGGTGTAACTTATTGCATCCAATATTTAACGGATGACGTAAGTAAGTATGAGCATTTTATGCTGTACCACATGAACCCAATTCATATTGACCATAATGCGCAATTTGAAAACAAGTTTGTGCTGTTTAACACACTAATGGAAAAAATATAACCAAGCAATGAACGTTACCACTACCCACATAGAAGGTTTACTGATATTAGAACCGCGCATTTTCCCTGATGATCGCGGCTACTTTTTTGAAAGCTACAACAAAAAGAAATTTGCAGAAGCAGGTATCGATGTTGATTTTGTACAGGATAACCAATCATTCTCGCACAAAGGGGCATTACGCGGCTTGCATGGCCAGGCCAATCCATTTGCTCAAGGCAAACTGGTGCGCGTATTACAGGGCAGGGTATTGGATGTAGCGGTTGATATCCGTAAAAGCTCACCTACCTATGGCCAGCATATCACTGCCGAATTAAGTGGCGAAAACAACAAACAGTTTTGGATCCCCCCGGGCTTTCTACACGGTTTTGTAACATTGGAAGACAATACCATTTTTACCTACAAGGTAACCAACTTCTACGATAAAGCATCAGAAATAGGTGTGATCTGGAACGACCCATCATTGGGCATCGGCTGGGGTATTGCAGATACAGAGGTATTACTTTCACCAAAAGATGAGGTATTGCCGAAATTTGAGGATTTTGTGAGTCCGTTTTAAGGAGTAGCAGTGGCGAGTGGCGGTAGCAGCAACCTTTAGAGCTAATAAATCATTTAGTATTGTTGGTATTGGCTTAGTACTTACCGGCGATATTATTAATGGCGAAATTAGTGTTGGAAACCTAATCAAAGTTGTCGACAATAATATCACTGCTATTTATGAGATTGATGCTGTAGAATATGTTGACTATTCAGGCCCACAACAGTCTGAAATAGGCTTAATAATTAAAGTTATTGATCCATCTTTAGAAATCGATCTAAACTCTATTTCAGGTAAAACGATTACAGTTTTTGATAAACTTTGATTTTGTCTGCGAGGAGAGTAACAACGTGACAATGCTTTTTGATCTGCATAGCTACTAGATTGCTTCGTACCTAGCAATGACAAATTTAAAGGCATATACTGCTACTGCAACTAAACAAACTGCCACTCCTCCTCTACTTCACTCTCAAATCCTTCGGCATCCTGCCGTGCAGTAAAAACTCGGCCCAGTTAGGGTTGCCATTACTACGGGCAGTTTCTGAGGCCGTTTTCCAATCATAGGTTACGTGTACCTGTTCTATATTAACATGAGTGCCGGTTATATCAACAATAGCGTACTTAGCATGTGGCGTCATCGATTCCATGGCGAAGCGGTGCTGGTACTTCTCTGAACCTAAATAGGCCGGTAGCCCAACACTGCCCGGGTTCAGGATAATTTTATCGTTAGAGAGATAGATGGTGCGGTTTACGTGCGAGTGGCCGCATAGGATGATGCGCTCTTTAATATCTTTTACCTTCTCAATCAAATCTTCATCATTGTAAACAAATACGCCATTAGCAGTTACTTCTTCCAGCAGGTATTCGTTATCGCATTCGGGAGTGCCGTGGCAAATAAAGAAGGTACCATCACAGGTGGCAGTTAAAGGCAGTTCTTTGATCCATTCGATAGTCTGTTGAGATAACTCGCCTTTAACCCGTTGCATTTCCGGCTTATCAGACTTCATACCATCGCGTTCCAGGCTTTCCAGTATAGCACGGTCGGTATTGCCACGGATGTTGATCATCGAGTTCTCACGTAAAACCTGCGCTACACCTTCCGGCTCCAAAGCGCCATAGAAATGATCGCCCAGGTTAATAATGGTCTCAATCTCGCGCGATTTAATATCCTTTAAAACGGCCAGCAAGGCATGCAGGTTTCCGTGTATGTCTGAAATGATGGCGTATTTCTTCATAGAAATAAATATACATAAAGCCCTCCCTTCGGGGAGGGTTGGGAGGGGTTATTTTGTAATTAAATTATACAGTTCATCCAGTTTTGGTGTCAGCACAATTTCAATCCGTCGGTTACGGGCACGGGCTTCAGGTGTGTTGGCCGGATCAATCGGTTGAAACTCGCCTTTACCTGTGGCAGTAATTCGTTTCGGGTCCATGTTTTCCGTCTCTACCATATAACGGCTTACCGATGTGGCGCGCAGTACGCTCAGGTCCCAGTTATCTTTAATCTGGCCCAGGTTCAATACACGCTTATCGTCTGTATGCCCTTCAATCGCCAGGTTAATATCCGGCTCTTTATTCAGCACTGCGGCAACTTGTTTTAGGGCAGCTTTACCTTTATCATCAATCACAATACTGCCTGACGGGAACAACAATTTATCAGTCAGCGACACATAAACCTTCCCGTTACGGATATCAACCGTTAAACCACTTTGCTGGAAACCCAATAAGGCCTGTTGCAATTTGGCTTTCAAAGCATTGGTGGCTTCATCGCGGCGTTTTAAAATATCTTCCACCTCTTTCAGGCGTGCCTCACGTTGTTGCAAATCGGTTGATAGTTTGTTTACCTGAGATGAGCTTTTATGCAGTTTACTATTGGCCTCGGTATAACTTGCATTCAGCATATCATAGCCATCCTGCAGCTCATTAAACTTTCTTTTCTGCTCGCTCAATTCACCGTGTAAGCGGGCGGTATCGGCTTTTAATTGATCTACCTGTGCTTCCAATGATGTGGTACGTGTAGATAGTGAATCGCGCTCGGCTACCATTGCTTTGTAGCTTTTAGTTGAGAGTATTTTACATGAGTGCATACTTACGCACAATACGGCAGCGGCTAATAAATACTTTAGTTTTATCATAGGTTAAAAGAATTAGGCAATAGCATTATTCAGAAAATCATTCAGCGGATATATTTTGGCCAATACATCTGCAACCACTTGAGGACTGTTGGCTTTTTGTATGGCAGCATCGGTAAAAGTATGCATGCCGATAAAATCCTTTATTTTCAGCAGACTAATATCCGGGTGAGTGGGCTCATACCCTCTCGGTAGGGTTTTTAAACTATTTTCATTTCGGATGTTGCCAAATAATTTCAGATATTCCGGATTATCAACAATTCCTTTTAATTCAGCCGCATTGTAATCAATTTCCTGGCGGATGGCTTTAATATGCTCTGCTGTTGGCTGCCAGTATCCGCCCCCGGCGAAAGAACCTCCGGGCATAATATGAATATAATAACCGGTAGTGTCCTTACTGGCATTAAGTGAAGACAGCCCAATACCAAAGTGATTCTTATAAGGCGTTTTATCTTTACTGAAACGGATGTCGCGATAAATGCGCTTTACTGCTTTCTTAGGGTCGGCATCAGCAACGCCGGGATCTGTTTTGGCCAGTTCCTTAATCATGGCAGCGGTAAAGTCGAGCACGTTTTCGCGTGCAATGTCGTACCGGTCTTTATTATCCTGAAACCATTCGCGGTTATTGTTCAGGGTTACGTCTTTTAAAAAATTAAGCGTGTCCTGGCTTATCATCTGTATCTAAATAAGGCTGATAATGTACTTTTGGCGATAACCAATATAGTAAGATTATACGTGAATAGCGATAGTTAAACGGGGCCAGCAAGAAGCAGCCCCCCAGTATTGTTGCCAGATATAACCATGGCGATGTACTGTTTTGTGTGATAATATAAGTGAGCAAACCAATGGTAACTGCCTGCGATACATTGAGCGCATAGCTCACATACATGGCGGCATAAAAGTAACCTGGCTCTATCTCAAACTTCATCCCGCAATGCGGGCAGTAAATATTGGTACTATTTTTATCAAAGCCATACATGCTGCCGCTAAACATATTGCCCCGACGGCAACGCGGACATTTGCCCGCCATCATGGCTTTGTATTTGGGTGTTTGGCTCATTTAGGTTGATGTGAAATGATGAGGCAAACCTCAGACAGAAAATTAATTCAGGTGAATTTTTTGATCACGCATGTTTAGATCAACATCCTTGCGGCGATACTTTTTGTACCAGATCCAGGCGCATAAGCCTACGGCCAGGTAAGGGGCGGCCAGCAGGTACATAATACCATGGTTTAAGCCATTAGTTTCATTATGGCCGCTTTTAGAATTACTTTCAACCGTGGCAGTACACATGGCACATTGTGCTTTTGCATGCTGTGTTGTAGTTAATAAGCTTAGCGCAACAAACACAGTGGCGATCAACAATCTTAAGCTTTTCATAACGCAAATTTACGGTTAAGTATTTTAAAAATGGTAATATGGCGAAATCATCAAATAAACAATTACCCCGGTAACTGTAACGTACAACCATATAGGAAACGTCCATCTTACCAGTTTCTTGTGTTTAGCTACCTGCATTTGCAGTCCACGGTAAAAGCTCAGCAAAATTAATGGTAAAACACCAGCAGCCAATATAATGTGTGTAATCAAAATCACATAATAAACGTAACGCACGCCTCCGGCAGCAGCTTTCTCGGCAGCATCAACCACATGGTCGCCGTTTAAATCACCAAACTTGGTTTCAGGAGCCAGCCAATGGAATGTGATATACGACACCAGGAACAATGCTGATAAACAAAATGCAACGATATTGATAGTTTTATGAACCGCTACATCACCCTTGCGGATAAAGTATAACGAGAGCAGTAATAACACGCTGCAAGTACCATTTAACAAGGCATTGAGCTTGGGCAAAAAGATGGTGAAGGCAGGCAGCGGGTGCGGTACAGGGAGTATCTTCATGCTCAATATCACCACCACCACAAATACAAATATTGAGATACCGGCTACAAACCGGAAAATCAGTTTATCATTAGTAATCATTACAAATCAGGAGCTTTAATTTTTCTTAATTCTTCGGCAATCAATACTTTGATCTCATCATTCAGACGGTTCATATCAATTATGGATGTGCCCGAGTAATAGCCGCGGATACGCTTATCAGCATCAATTAACACCAGCTTATCGTCAACCACAAATTCATTATTACCGGCATGTGCGGCATTCACCAAAAAGCCCTTGGCTGCAAGGTTGTAGATGGTTGTAGTATCGCCGGTTAAAAACTGCCATTTAGCGCTTGATACCTGTTTGCCTGCATAAGCTTTTAATATAGCAGGCGAATCATGCATCGGGTCGACAGTGATCGAAACAAAGTGCAGCATTTTGTTATGCGCATAACCTTTTACCAAACTATCCAGGTTACTGTTTACCTGGTCGCAGATGGATGGGCAGTGCGTATAAAAAAATCCGGCAACGAAGATCTTGTTATCGAACGACTTCAGGGATACCGGTTGATTGTCCTGATCAACCAAGTTAAAATCGGGCAGCTTATGGTAAATGGTATCGGGGATATACTTACCGTGAAACTTATGGCCGGTTTGGGCAACCACTTTGGGTCCGTAAAATGGTAACGGCTTATAGCGGTTTTTACCCTTTGCGGTTAGCAAATAATATAAAAATCCCGGTACTGCTAGGATGAGTACCAGGATTAAAACCTTTTTAACGGTTGTATTTTTGTTCATTACGCCCTCAGATCGATCCAGTGGTGGCTTTCGTTAGTAAGTACCAGGATCAAACCGATGATGAACAGAACAGGCACAACCACTGCATATATTAAACCTACTTTCTCGAACTTTAAGTGCATAAAGTACGCGATAATGTAGAATGCTTTAAATAGCGTTAAAATGATATATACCGGGTTAGCAGCTTTAAGTGGGATAATACCGTGAGGTACCAGGTAAAGCGCTATGATAAATTCGATAGTAGTGATACCTAAAAGGATCCAGAATACTCCCCAGATTTTCTTTTTGGTCATTGATTCGTGCTCTTCGCCTTCGTGATGAGCTGCGTGTGTGTTTTCTGCTGACATATAATTGATCAGTTAATGTTTTATACTAAATAGAAGAAAGTAAATACGAATACCCAAACAAGGTCTACAAAGTGCCAGTAAAGGCCAACTTTTTCAACCATCAGGTAGCTGCCGCGTTTTTCGTAAGTACCCATTAATACGTTAACCAAAATAATGATGTTGATGATAACACCAGTAAATACGTGGAAACCGTGGAAACCAGTTATGGTAAAGAATAAGTTTGCAAACTGTTGAGAATAAGTTTTAGACAGGATATCGCCATGGTGGAAATACTCAGTCAGGTCTTTAGGGATACGTCCCCACCAGAAACCGTCCTGGTATAAGTGGTGCCACTCTAATGCCTGGCAACCTAAGAACATAAAACCACCAATTACAGTCAATACTAACCATATAGCTACTTCCTTTTTAGCACCACGATGGCCGGCTTCTACACCTAATACCATGGTTACAGAGCTCATGATGAGGATAAACGTCATGATACCCACAAATACAAGTGGAGCACCACCCTCAATAAGGCCGGGAACTGATTGGAAAACTAAATCGGGAGCCGGCCAGCTGTTTGAGCTGAAACGTAGGGCACCGTAAGCAATTAATAATGACGAGAAAGTGAAGGCATCTGATAACAGAAAAAACCACATCATTATTTTACCATATTCAACCGAGAATGGCGAGCGGCCGCCAGACCATGGTGTGGTTTTAACTTCGTCAATTGGTGATACTGCTGTACTCATGTGTACTTAAATAGAATTGTTTAACGTTGGTTCAAAAGTAAAAAAACATAGAGATAAATCCATATAATATCAAGAAAATGCCAAAATATTGATGACATGTCCATATTATACAAGTTCAGTACCTGGGGAGTATTTTTATATAATTTCACCAGGGTATTAATTAGTAACAACAAACCCGCCAAAATGTGTAGCAAATGCATGCCGGTAAACACATAAACGAAGGATTGTGAGGCATTAGGGTTGGTAAAATAGATACCGCCCTTAATTAAAAGGCTCCAGGCATAAACCTGCAACACAAAAAATATAACGCCAAGTGCTATTGTTGCCCATAAAAACAGGCGCTGCTTCTGAAACTGCAGGCGTTTAGCCGCGTTTGAAGCCAGAAATATCGTTAAGCTGCTTAGTACAATTACACCTGTACTAACTGCAAATATGTTAGGCATGTTAAAACCAAGGCCATGCCCCTTACCGCCGCTATAAACTATAAAGCCGCTGGTAAGCGCCATAAAAAACATAAACGATGTGAAAAGGAAAATCCACATGTTAAATTTTTTAGGTGCCAGGTTAAGCCTGTCTTTGTCTTGCTGTATCTGAGCCATCATTATCGCTTCCCTATAAAATCAAATAAAAACATTAACTGCACTACAGGCAGGTATAAAAATGAACCGAACATTAACGTACGTGCGGCTTTAATTTCTAAAGTGCGCATCAGGTTAAATGCCTGGTATAAAAATATTAAGCTGCATATCAATGATACACCGCCAACGTAATAACCGCCATAACCAAAATAAGTAGGTAACAGGCTCACAGGCAATAAGATCAACGCCGTAGCAAAGGTAACTATTGCACTTGTTAAATCGCGCTTTCCGGTAGGTAAAAGTCTGAACCCGCCCAGCTTATAATCATCATCCAGCACCCATGCCAAAGCATAAAAGTGAGTAAACTGCCACATAAACTGGATACCGAAAAGTATCAGGGCAATTTCATCAATTTTTGGATGCGCAGCCACGTAACCAATAAGCGGTGGCAATGCACCCGGTATAGCACCTACAAATACTGCAATTGGCGATTTACGCTTTAACGGCGTATAAGCAAAAGCATACAGGATGATTGAGAATACAGACAGGAAACCTGTCAGCAAATTCAATCTGCCCAGTAAATAAGTACCTGCTAAGGCCATAAATAAGCCTATAACCAGTGCCTGACCTGTCGTCATCCTTTCAGATGGCAGTGGACGGTCAGAAGTACGGGTCATTAACTTATCCAAGTCCTTCTCTATAATTTCGTTAAAGCAGTTGGCCGCACCTGTTACCAGGAAACCGCCAACAATCAACATCGCCCAGTTGGTCCAGTTGATATGCCCCCAGCCTATATAATGAATCTCTTCTTCATTAGTAACCCTACTACCTATTAAAAAAGATATAGAGGCCGAGAAAACCACCAGAAGAGTTAGTCTGAGTTTAACCAGGTTCTTAAAATCTTTAAAACTCATATCTTTCCTCCCTTCACCCCTGCCGCTTTTTGCAAATTAAGCAACAGATAAAATTGCGCGCCAAAAACTAGGCTCGCCAGTAAAATGTGTGCTGCCTGTGCAAATGGTGGCAACATCCAATACGATAAAACAACGCCGGTTACAATCTGCAGCAATATCATCAGAAATGTAAAACTCATCAGTTGCTGCGGCACCGAATGTCTGTTATAGTTCTTACGGATCAAACCGTATAAGATCACATTGATCACCAAAACACCGATAGCCAATGTACGGTGGTTGGCAAATACAGCACCTACACTATTAATCCAATCTTCGCGATAGCCTTGCAAATGGTTTGATACCGCGTCAATTTCTTCACGCACATCTGTACCGATCACAATCTGCACAATACTGATGATTAGTGAAATGATCGCTATTGTAATCACCAACCCATTCACCTTGTTGCTTTGCTTATTATAAGTAAGCGCCAAATGATAGGTATAAATGCTGATAGCCAAAATAGCCAGTGCTAACAGCATGTGTACAGTAACTATCCAGCTGGTTAAGTTGGTTGATACCACAATGGATCCCAACCATCCCTGAAAACCTACCAGTATCAGGTTAATAATACTTAATACAGGAATCAGCTTTACATCATTGCGGTAGCTGAACGAATAAACCAGCGTTAATATCATTGCAAAACCTGCAATTACACCAACCAAACGGTTTGCATATTCTGTCCAGGTATTGGCGGCGTTAAAATCTTCAGGTATTAAAATAGATTTGTCTTCGCGGATGCGTTTGGCCAGGTTACTGTATCCAAATACATCTAGTGTTCTGGCAAAGCGAAGGTTCTTTTTAACCCTGCCGGCTACATAAGCCTGCTTGTAATCTTTAGGTAACTGAGAAACGTCAGTAGGCGGTACGTACCGTCCAAAACATTTAGGCCAGTCGGGGCAACCCATTCCAGATCCACTACTACGCACAATGCCACCAGCCAAAATCACAGCAAAAAGCGAAACAATTGCGATCAGATTGACCCTCTTAAATTTTGTCCGCTGCGATGATTTACTCATTTATTATCTAATTCCTCAAAAAAATTAGGGTATCCGGTCCGGTAAATGTAACGGCGCAGATACCCTAATATATATTCAGATCAACGACCCGATTATTTTACTTCTTCGTTTACTTTTTGTGTTTTTAACCACTCATTGTACTGGGTTAAACCAGTAGGGTTATCTTCAAAATCATGCGGCAAGTTCGACGTCATGGTTTGAGAATAAGGAGTAGTTTGCGGAATAAAATCTTCCTCAGCACCTGGTTTGCTGTAGTCGTACGGCCAACGGTAAACAGTTGGCAATTCGCCTGGCCAGTTACCATGGATACGCTCAACCGGGGTAGTCCACTCTAAAGTTGTAGAACCCCAAGGGTTTTGAGTAGCTTTTTTACCGAAGAATATTGAATAGAAGAAATTGAACAAGAAAGCAACCTGTGCCACAGCCGACATGATAGCCGCCCACGTGATAAATGTATTAACAGATAACCATTGTTTTAATGATTCAATTTCAGTGAATGCATAGTAACGGCGAGGTACACCATCCAAGCCCATGAAGTGCATTGGGAAGAATACCAGGTAAGCACCAATGAAAGTTAACCAGAAGTGCAGGTAACCTAATTTCTCGTCCATCATACGGCCGAACATTTTAGGGAACCAGTGGTAAACACCGGCAAGCATACCAAATATAGCCGCAGAACCCATTACTAAGTGGAAGTGGGCAACTACGAAATAAGTATCGTGTAAGTTAATATCTAACGCTGCGTTACCTAAGAAGATACCAGTGATACCGCCTGAGATAAAGAATGATACTAAACCGATAGCAAACAACATCGCAGGTGTAAAGCGGATGTTACCGCGCCATAAGGTAGCTAACCAGTTAAAGGTTTTTACTGCCGATGGAACCGCGATAATCAACGTAGTGATCATAAACACACCGCCCAGGAACGGATTCATACCCGTTACAAACATGTGGTGACCCCATACGATAAATGATAATACAGTAATACCGATCAGAGAGTAAACCATTGCATGGTAACCGAAGATTGGTTTACGTGCATTTACCGACATAACCTCTGAAGAGATACCCATTGCAGGCATAATTACGATATATACCTCTGGGTGACCAAGGAACCAGAATAAGTGCTGGAACAGGATTGGGCTACCACCTTCGAAGTTCATCACCTGGCCTTGTACAACAATTTCTGATAAGTAGAAACTGGTACCGAAGCTACGGTCAAATACTAACAATACAACACCCGCAACCAGTACAGGGAATGCAAGGATACCCAGGATAGCAGTTAAGAAGAACGCCCAGATAGTTAAAGGCATTTTCCAAAGGTCCATACCTTTTGTACGCATGTTTAATACAGTACTTACGTAGTTGATACCACCCATTAACTGAGAAGCAACAAACAGCACCATACTGATTAACCACAAGGTCATACCTTCTGCCGAACCCGGCATTGCTTTAGGTAAGGCAGATAATGGAGGATAAATTGTCCAACCACCACCGGCAGGGCCTTTTTGCACAAAGAATGATGCTAACATGATCACACTGGCAGTAAAGAACATCCAGTAAGAAAGCATATTCATAAATGGTGAAGCCATATCGCGGGCACCTAACTGGAAAGGGATAAGCAAGTTACTGAAAGTACCGCTCAAGCCTGCAGTTAACACGAAGAATACCATGATGGTACCGTGTATAGTTACCAGTGAAAGGTAAAAGTTTGGATCTAAACGTCCGCCTGGTGCAAAACGGCCTAACAAAGTTTCCAGTAAAGGAAAGCTTTTGTCCGGGTATGCTAACTGGATACGGAACAGGATAGAAAGGAGCATCGCGATAACCGCCATAATAATACCTGTGATCAGGAATTGTTTGGCGATCATTTTGTGATCCTGGCTAAATATATATTTAGTTATAAAAGTTTCTTTATGGTGATGTCCATGATCGTGATCATGATGTTCAACTCCGTGATGATCGTGAACTGCTAATGTTGACATAATAGCTACTCCTGAATATTAATTATTAAATGCTAACCTGTTTTGTACTCCACTCTGTTGCGGCTGAGTTGCGTCAGCCATTTTCAGCTCTTTTTTAAGAGCATCGTTCAGATATGGTTTTTGGTGCGAAAGCCAATCCTGGTATTCTGCCTCAGTTACAACCCTTACAATTTTTTGCATATTGTAGTGACCGCCACCGCAAATTTTGTTGCAATATAAGTGATACTCAAAATCTGACTTATCAAGTCTATTACGCATATCTGCAGTAGTAATGGTTGGTGTAAATTTGAAGAAGGTTGGTAAACCAGGTACAGCGTTCATTTGCAAACGGAAGTTTGGCATGTACACACTGTGGATCACATCCTGTGCTATAATGTTTAAGCGGATTGATTTATTAACCGGTAATACGATAGTATCAGCGTTAATATCATCCAAACTGTTACGATCTTTAAAATCAAGACCTACTTTGTTTGTACCGCTAACCAGTTTATAGTTTTTCATACCCAGTTTACCATCTTTTCCAGGGTAGCGTACTTCCCATGCAAATTGGTGACCGGTTAAGTCGATGTTAATTGAAGCTGGTTCGCCTTTAGCATCAACTGTGTTAGTGATTGATCTCCAGGTGAAGAAACCAAATATTACCAATACCGTTAAAACGATAGCCGGAGCAACAGTCCATATTTTTTCGATGGTATTGTTGTGCGGCAGGTAATAAGCTCTGCGTTTATCAGAACCACGATAAATGAAGGCAAACGTAAACAGTAATATCTGTGTACCGATAAATACAACAACGGTAATACCGAAGGTAGTCCAGAACATGGTATCGATAGTTTTACCGTGCAGTGAAGCTGCTTCCGGCAAAATCATACTGCCTTGTACAGTAAACGACCAGTATACACCCACTAAGCCAACAACAAGGAATGCTATACAAAGCACCCCCATTACGTTGTTCCACTTAATGCCTGGTTTACGTTGTAATTTTAAGGTTAAATCATAAACCTGCAGTATTTTACCAATAATGCCTACAGCAAAGCATACTACTAAAAACAGTAGCACGTAGTAAGATACGCCTGTCCATACAGACGGGGCAGAATCGCTACCTGGGGCTGCTGCAGTAGTTGCATCAGCGGCCATCACCATACTGGTTCCAGATAACATCAGAACGCCGAACAGCGATAGTATTTTATTATTTATCAGTTTTTTGAATGCCATTTTAATAGATCGTGTTTGGTATTCTCAATGAATTACAAAGTTAGCAAATATTATATTTGATGATGAAGGCTCTCGTCCATAAATGGATGTTTAGCCGGTGCCAGTGATTTAAACTTGCTTAATGCGTTAAGCATCAGGAAGCTAAATAAACCTGCGAAGCCAACAAAAATACAGATCTCCTGAACACCAAATTGTCTTAGCGGGCCTACTGTACCTGGCATAATCATCAGGTAGTAATCTAACCAGTGACCGATGATCAATACGATACATACAGTTATCATACGGGTATAGTAACGTTTTGCGTCGCGAGACATCAGCATAAATAATGGTGCGCAAAAGTTCAATATAATGTTTAACCAGAACCACCATTTGTACTCAGGCTCCCATCTTTTGTAAAAGTATACACTCTCCTCAGGCATGTTAGCATACCATGTTAAGAAGAATTGTGCAAACCATACATAAGTCCAGAAAATAGAGAAACCGAAGATCAGTTTACCTAAGCTGTGGATATGGTTCTCAGTGATCCAAGGAAAATAACCGCTTTTCTTTAATAAGATTAAGGTAAGCGCCATGATAGACAAGGTTGCAACGTGTAAGGCTGCTAAGTTATACCAACCGAACATGGTAGAGTACCAGTGTGCTTCTAATGACATGATACCATCGAAAGCAAATACAGGGTAAGTAAAGCCAAATACTACTAAGAAGATCAGTGATATTTTAAAGCTTTTGCTGTAGTTGCTCATGCCGCCCATTTCATCCTCTAACTGAGAGTATTTTACCAGCATCAAACCAAAAGCGGTATATGCCACGAGGAATACAACGATAGCGCCTACGAAAGACGGGATACTTAACACAGCAGATTTACCGGCAATAATAGCATCATAGTTCTCGCTGCCAGGGGTGGTTAAACCGTGGGTAGCCCAGTGTGCATACAAATAAGGTGCAACAACCGTTTTACCTTCTTCAACAATGTTGTGGGTAGTAAATAACCCGGCTAATACAACCAATACAAAAATCAATGCTGCAATTGGTAATACACGCACAAATGCTTGCGGTATCCTTAAAAAAGCTGCAGACCAGCCTGCTTGCGCTGCATACTGATAAGCAAGGAAAAACACACCGCCTATACAGATACATACAAAGTAGTAGCTCATCAGCAATAAGTTAGAGAATGTACGCTGTACACCCATTTCGCTATGATCTAACAAAAAGCCGTACAAAATGCCAAGTACACCTATAACAATGCCTATTAAGCTCCAGGTTTTTGCCTTACCTGCAAACTCAAATCGTTCATTAAAACTATATTCAGTTTTCATCAATTAATACTTATAAGGTTTGTAAATGGTGAACATACAATACTACTTTCCAGCGCTCCTCTGGCGATAATTGCGATGCGTAAGAACCCATTGCGTTTACTCCATAAGTAATTGTATGATAAATTTTACCGTCAGTCAGGTCTTTCATTGCGCCACCGCGAGATGATTGCCCTTTTGAATATGACGGAGGAGCAGGGAAGCCGTGCGCCACAACTGTACCATCACCCTGGCCTGTTGCGCCGTGGCATGGAGAGCAGAAGTGAGAAAACAATACTTCACCTTCTTGAAAATTAGCCGGCGTGTTTTTAAGCGGGTTTTGTACCTCGCCGCTGGCCTTCTCATAACCATCACGCGTGTTCGGATAATCAAAACGTGTAAAGCCCAATGGGATGGTACCTGCCGGAGGAACCTGAGCTGTTTTACCGTCCTTAAAATTCGGATTTTTCTGATCCGGATCGTAAGCGATATGTTCGTACATATTGGGAGCATACTCCCATCCGGTACTTTTCTTGTCTTTACAAGATGTAACCAAAATGGTAGCAGCAATAGTAATAGCTGTTAAACCCAATATTCTAAATTTATTCATAGCTAACATATTTTCTGTCGTTATGCTTTACTTCAACTGCACCAGCCTCTTGTAAGATTTTGGTGATATCATCATGCGGTATATTTCCTTTGGCGTCAATGGCAATCACAAAGCGATCGTCAGTTGCACGCAGGTCCATTACACGTGGCGCACGGCCAGGGAAAAGGTGCGATGCAAAGAAGAAGGTAAATACCATACCAAAGGCGGTCCATAAAATAGTCCACTCAAAAGTAAACGGTACAAAATCCGGCATGGCAAAGTGTGGTTTACCGCCAATGTTCATTGGCCAGTCGTGCACTAAAGTGTAATAAACAATACTGAAAATTACACTACCGCCCAAGCAACCGAAGCAAAATGCAGCATAACCCAAGCGAGATTCTTTGACACCTAATTTATCCTCAATACCGTGAATTGGCATCGGGGTATACACATCATAGATCGGAACACTGTTTTTTTGCAATTTTTCGATCCCATGCATCATTTCATCCGGGTCATCGAACAGACCCAATATCATTTTAGTGTTGCTCATGGTTTATACTTTATCGTAATCGGCCAGCTCAACGCTGTCGAATTTTTGTAATGACTCTTTATAAAATTCTACTTGTTCCGGATCAAGGTGACCTTCTTTAATCAGTTTCAGTTTAGCCTGCTCGCTTGAAGTTTTCAGTAACAGTTTCACCTCGGCAATTGCCACAGAAGGTAATACGCGGATAAACAACAGGAACATGGTAAAGAATAAACCGATTGATCCCACGAAGATACCAACGTCAACCCATGTAGGGTAAAACATTACCCAGCTTGATGGCAGGTAATCACGGTGTAATGAGGTAACGATAATTACGAAACGCTCAAACCACATACCAATGTTTACAATGATTGAAAGAACCCATGATGCAGGAATGCTTAAACGGATTTTTCTGAACCAGAATAACTGTGGGGTGATAACGTTACAAGTCATCATACTCCAGTATGCCCACCAGTATGGACCGGTTGAACGGTTAATGAAAGCGTATTGCTCATATTCAACACCAGAGTACCATGCGATGAAGAACTCAGTGATATAAGCCACACCCACGATTGAACCTGTTAAGATGATGATCTTATTCATTGATTCGATGTGGAACATGGTGATATAGTTTTCCAGGCCTAAAACTTTACGGGCAATTAATAACAGGGTTTGCACCATGGCGAAACCTGAGAAGATTGCACCCGCAACGAAGTAAGGCGGGAATATGGTAGTGTGCCATCCTGGTTCCAATGACGTAGCAAAGTCAAAAGATACGATGGTGTGTACCGAAAGTACAAGTGGTGTAGAGATACCTGCCAGGATTAATGACACGGTCTCGAAACGCTGCCATGTTTTTACCGAACCAGTCCAACCAAATGATAAGATTGAATAAATACGGCGGCGAAGGCCTTTAGCACGGTCGCGGATGGCAGCGATATCTGGTAATAAACCGGTGTACCAGAATATTAACGATACAGAGAAGTATGTAGAGATCGCAAATACGTCCATCATCAAAGCTGAGTTCCAGTTCACCCATAAAGATCCGTATTGGTTTGGCAGTGGTAAAGTCCAATATGCTAACCAGGTACGGCCCATGTGACCGAAGATGTAAGTTGCCGCACAGATAACCGCAAAGATGGTCATCGCCTCAGCAGAACGGTTGATGGAGTTACGCCAGTTTTGGCGGAACAGTAACAATACCGCCGAGATCAGGGTTCCGGCGTGACCGATACCTACCCACCACACGAAACCGGTGATGTCCCAGGCCCAGCCCACTGTTTTATTTAAACCCCACTCGCCTATACCGTACCAGAATGTCCAGCTGATGGAAAATAACCAAACCATTGCACCCAGAGAGGCTACTGTAAAGCCTATCCACCATGCTTTGTTCGGTTTGTTTTCAACCGGAAACAGTACATCATTGGTAATCTGGGCATACGTGATGTTTTTACCCGTAATTAACGGTTCCCTGATTATTGATTCACTATGAGATGACATATATTAAAATCTCTTTTGTAAAAATTAAACGCCTAATTCAGTTGTATTTCTAATTTTTGCCTGGTAACCTATACCCGGTTGAACGTTAAGTTCTTCCAGTACATAATAAGTTCTTTCGCTCTTCAGTGCTTTTGACACTTCTGAGTTAGGATCATTTGCGTTACCAAATACAATGGCATTGGTTGGGCATGATTGCTGACAAGCCATTTTGATCTCGCCATCTTTCAATGAGCGTTTCTCTAATTTAGACTTCAGTTTACCTGCTTGTATACGTTGTACACACATGCTGCATTTTTCCATTACCCCACGGAAACGTGTAGTAACATCCGGGTTTAATACCAGCTCGGTGTATTCGTTTTGTACGTAGTTCTCGAAACGTGAATCGTTCCAGTAGTTAAACCAGTTGAAACGACGCACTTTGTACGGACAGTTGTTTGCGCAATAACGGGTACCTACGCAACGGTTGTAAGTCATTTGGTTTAAGCCCTCGCTTGAGTGCGTGGTGGCCAATACCGGACAAACAGTTTCGCAAGGTGCGTGATCGCAATGCTGACAAAGCATTGGCTGGTAAGTTACTGATACGTGATCAAGATCGTCAAGTTTGTTGATCTCTTTCTCTTTGGTAACAGTTTTACCATTATCGTTAAAGCTATAGTAGCGGTCGATACGAATCCAGTGCATTTCGCGACGGTTACGTACTTCTTCGCGGCCTACAACCGGAACGTTATTTTCTGCAGTACAAGCCACAACACAGGCACCGCAACCGGTACAAGCGTTAAGGTCGATAGCCATTACCCAGTTATAGGTTGGTTTCTCGTAATCGTACCATAAATCGTAAGTCTCTTTGCTTTCTGATTTACCAACTACAGAAGCCGGATTTTTAACGTATTGCGCTAAAGTAGCTTCTTTAATTACGCTACGGCCCTCGTAAGAGTGGTGGGTTTGAGTTTGTGCGAACACATATTTCAAAGCACCTGTCTTTTTAATTTCGGCAGCAGCAGTAGTTTGGAAAGTACCGTTACGGAAAGTATGGAACGGATAAGCGTTCTGACCAACATTATCGCCTACTTTACCAGCTTTGGTACGGCCGTAACCAACGGCTACAGAGATAGTACCTTGCGCCTGGCCCGGTTGTAATAATACTGGTAAATCAATTGAGTAACCGTTAGCAGTGATCGTGATATAATCACCTTCTTCGATACCTAATTTCTCAGCAGTTTTAATTGCCATGGCAGCAAAGTTATCCCAGGTTACTTTCGAAACCGGATCAGGCAACTCTTGTAACCAAGGGTTGTTTGCTTTTTTACCATCGCCAATGTTAGGGCTTTCAAAAATTTGAAGCTCTAAGCCATTACCACCTGCAACTTGTGAGCTGTGGGTTAAAATAGTTTGTGCAACAGCATTCAGGTCGCGGTTAAAGGTGTAAGAACCTGCCGCTTTAGCCGGTGCCTGGATAAAACCGGTTTGCAATAATTTTTCCCAACCGCTTTGGCCAGATAAGCCTGCGATAGGTAAAATTGATTTTTCCCAGGTATTACGGATGTAAGTGTAATATTCTTTAACCGGGCTATCAGACCAGGTAAGCAAGCTTTGTTCTGCCTGGCGGGTGTTATAAACCGGGTTAATGGTTGGCTGTACAATAGTGTAGTAACCTGTTACAGCGTTTTCATCACCCCATGATTCAAGGTAGTGGCTGTTAGGTGCAACTATATTGCTCAATGCAGCAGTTTCATCATTATATGGTGCAAATGATACTTTCAGTTTCACTTTAGATAGTGAAGCAGCAAAGTCTTTTGCATTGTAGAAATCGTAAACAGGGTTAGCATTCAGGAAGAACACGGCATCAACCTCACCGCGTTTTACTTCGTTTGCAAATTCAACAAACTCAGCATCGTTACCAGCGTATTGTAATGATGGGTTATCTAAATCGATAGTAGTACCGTAGCTACCTAATAAAGAGTTGATCGCGTTAACTAATACTTGTGTAGCAACATCATTGCTGCCTGCTACTACTAAAGCACGGCCTTTGTTCGCTAATAATTCTTTAGCTGCAAGGGTAATTGCTTTATCGGTATTTGCATCGCTTACTTTTTTAGAACCTGGTAAGGTTGTAGCAGATAATGCATTGTATAAGCTCATGATAGCCAAACCTTCTTCAGACGGTTTGATTGGCATGCGCACGTCAGCATTACTACCGGTTAAACTCATACCGCTTTCGAACTGGATGTGGCGCGACATTTTTTTCGCTTCCAGTGCTTTAGCTGTACGGCCTGCTGCATACTGGCGGTTAAACTCAGTATGAGAGATCCAGCTGCCTAAAAAGTCGGCTCCAAAGCTTACAATGATATCGGCTTTATCAAAGTTATAGTGCGGCAATACTGCTTTACCAAAACTGTTTTGATTGGCCTGGATGATACCGGTATAAGATACCGCATCATAAGTAACATGTTTAGCTGTTGGGTATGCTGCAATAAAATCTGCAATAACAGCCAGTGTTGATGGGCTGTTAACTGTAGATGATACTAAGCGTATTTTTTTACCACCTGCTTTGATACCTGCTAACTGGCCTTTAACAAAGCTGTCAATCTGGTTCCAGCCGCTTTCGCTGCCGTCTTGCAGTGGGTTTTTTAAACGGCTCGAATCGTAAAGATCTAACACCGAAGCTTGTGCGCTTGCAGATGTACCACCTTTACCAAAAAAGTCGTTAGGGTTACCTTCTATTTTAATAGGGCGGCCTTCGCGGGTTTTAACCATGATGGCGTTTCCTTCGTAACTTGATACGTAGAAGTTGGCGATACCCGGGGTTACCTCCTCTGGTTTAATCAGGTAAGGGATTGATTTGTGAACCGGCACTTTCTGACATGCAGCCAATGATACAGCTCCAACACCAAAGCCCAACGCCTTTAAAAAGTCGCGACGAGGAGTTTTAGATTTTAGTCCGTCACCACTCAATATTTCTTCGATAGGAATAGGCTCAGCAAACTCGTGTTTATTTTTTTCAACAAACTCCGGCGTTCTGTTCAGCTCCTCTATACCCTTCCAGTATTTTTTATTGCTTTCCATTTAAGCTATATAAACTGTAATTGCTAAGTTTTAATTTATTAATAGTGACACTTACCGCACTCTAAACCACCCATTTCGGCTTCAGTAACTTTGTCGCCTTTTTTAATGCGGTCGTGAATTTTAACCATGTTTTCATAGTAAGCATTACCCTTACCATTAACACCGGTACGTTTGTGACACTGGATACACCATTTCATAGTAAGTGGTGAGTATTGGTAAACTTGTTTCATGGTTTGAATAGGGCCATGGCAACGTTGACACTCAATACCCGCAACCTTAGTATGTTGTGAGTGGTTAAAGTAAGCGAAATCTGGCAGGTTGTGGATACGTACCCACTGGATTGGCTTAGCTTTAGTACTATCATATTTCTGAGTAGCCGGATCGTAACCCAATGCATCATAAATTTTATGAATTTCTGGCGATTCGGTTTTAACTACCTTGTGGCAGTTCATACACACGTTAAGTGATGGGATCGAAGCATTCTTGCTCTTGTATGCACCGCTGTGGCAGTACTGGCAATTGATCTTCATTACACCGGCGTGTAACTCGTGCGAGTATTTAATAGGTTGCTCTGGCTGATAACCCTGGTGAACGTTAGTGTTCCACATGGTAACCCAGCTCCAGCTGCCCATTGCAATTGTACCGCAAAGGATGATAAAGAATACCAGCTTTTTGTTTTTAGCGATCTTTTTAACAGTAGCTAAACGATCAACCTTAACAGCTTCTTCTTCTGTTTCTTCCTCTACAGGTAAGTTTTGTTTTTTAAGTAACAGTTTTTCCAGTGTACCGATAACCCTGTTTAATACCAGGATAACGATAAAGGCAATTATAATAACGCCAATTAGACCGAAAATAACCATGTCGCTTGGTCCGCTATCTGCAGCCGCAGCGCCTGTTGCAGCACCCGGAGCAGGAGCAGCCTGCATTTTTTTCCAGTCGTCGCGTACATAAGCTAAGATGTTGGCCACATCGCCGTCAGATAAACTGGCGAATACAGTCATACCTTGCTGGTTGTATTCGTTGTAGATCTTTAGTGCCTGAGGATCTTTAGCTGCAATAAGCGCCTGATTGTTCTGGATCCATTTGGTTAACCATTTGTCATCTGTGTTTGACGAGATGGTCGGGCCTAAAGCCGGACCAGTCATGCGCACATCGATCTTATGGCACGCGGTACAATTAGCCTTAAATAAAGCCTCACCCTTAGCTACATCACCTTGAGCATGAGCCGTAAAACCCATAGCAGCAAAGCCAGCAACCAGTAAAACCGCCCTGGAAAATTGTTTAAAAATCAATGAGATATTTCTCATACAGTGTATTTGTGCTTAATAATTCTATTTTATATTAATGCAATAGCTTGCAGATGTACGCTGATAAGCATTTTTTGCAGTCCACAAAAGTATAACTTATTACATTATCGCTGACAAAGTAATGACACATAATTCCAATTTATAATCTTTCTAAATAAATCACAAAAACCCCTTTAACATCATGCTAAAGGGGTTTTGCTATATTACACTACTGTGTTAATACTCAATTGTAAATTGCAACAATTTGCATTTTTAATGGTTACTGCTTAAGCACCCATGCAAAAATAAGTGGTGCAACAATTGTTGCGTCAGACTCAACAATAAACTTTGGCGTATTGATATCCAGCTTACCCCAGGTAATTTTCTCGTTTGGCACAGCGCCCGAGTATGAACCATAAGAGGTAGTTGAATCAGAGATCTGGCAGAAATAGCTCCAGAACGGAATTTCAGGCATTTCCATATCCTGGTAAAGCATCGGCACAACACAAATTGGGAAATCGCCGGCAATACCACCACCAATCTGGAAAAAACCAATACCCTTGCCATCTGAGTTTTTAGGGTACCAATCAGCCAACCAGGCCATGTATTCGATACCGCTTTTCATGGTGGTAGCTTTAACTTCACCTTTAATTACGTACGATGCAAAGATGTTACCCATGGTTGAATCTTCCCAACCTGGTACAACAATCGGCAGGTTTCTTTCGGCAGCAGCCAGCATCCACGAGTTTTTAGGGTCAATCTCATAGTATTGCTCCAGCTCGCCGCTTAATAATATTTTGTACATGTACTCATGCGGAAAGTAACGCTCGCCTGCGGTATCAGCATCTTTCCATATTTTGTAAATATGTTTCTGCAAACGGCGGAAAGCTTCTTCCTCAGGGATACAAGTATCGGTAACACGGTTATAGTGGTTCTCTAATAAATCCCACTCATCCTGCGGGCTCAGGTCGCGGTAGTTAGGTACACGTTTGTAGTGCGAGTGCGCAACCAGGTTCATGATATCCTCTTCGAGGTTGGCGCCGGTACACGAAATAATGTCAACCTTACCCTGGCGAATCATTTCGGCAAGCGAAATACCCAGCTCAGCAGTGCTCATGGCACCACCCAAAGTAATCATCATTTTACCACCTTCTAACAGGTGGGTTTCGTATCCTTTGGCTGCATCAACCAAAGCCGCTGCATTAAAATGCAGGTAATTGCGCTCAATAAATTGAGATATAGGGCCTCTTGTAGTACTCATTATCAATTAAATAAATGGAGAGCAAAGGTAGCACCTCTATTTAAGAAACAACAACAGTATTTTAATAATTAATAAATGTTTAACCCTAAGTGCATGGAATTGATGAGTTTGGTGGGGTTTTGAATCAGAATTTTCAGAATTGTCTTGAACCAGAATTTTCAGAATTTAAGAATTATTAAGCTAAAGCCCATTTGTCATCTCGAACGATAGTGAGAGATCTTATGTAATTTGCAAATCAAGTGCAGAAGATTTCTCCTATCGTCGAAATGACATAATGGGAATATTGAGGGGAGTTTTATTCTATCATTCACTCCTTCTATCCTTCACTCATTATCTTCCGTAAAGCAAGTTTCGTGCTCATCGGCTCCGGCAGCCCCGCTTTCCGCTTATACGCCTGCAGGCCTTAGGCGCGGGCCGGTATCCGCTGCAATCGGGTTTAGGGATTTACTTCACTCTTGTTATATTGAGCGATAGCGAAATATCTTCTTCGCCCTGTGTTGCCAATCTGCATTTACGCAGAAGATTCTTCGCTATCGCTCTGAATGACAAAATTTAAAAATGCCGTGACAGACCATTAATACCCTAACAATTGTGGCATCTTAATTTTCGGATAGCACAGAATTGGCCACACCACACCCTTTAATAGAAAATTGAGCAGCCACGAGTTCTTTCTTGGTACTTCTTTCTTGCGAAAGAAAGAAGTACATCCACTGACGTTTCATAAATCCCTCTTACCCTACCTAATGGAAAACGGATATGCAAGCGATGCCAGCCACACCATACTTCGAGAGCCTCAGCATGACTGCATACGCGCTAATGGAAAACAGATTGTACGTTATTTAAGTCTGTGCTAATCGGTCGGAGATTGCTTCGTACCTCGCAATGACGTGCTTTATTAAAGCATTCAACGCTTAAAACTTTTTACTATTAATCTTGTCTTGTCTCCTGGCTCTTGATTCCTGGTTCTGTTCCTCAAACTATTTTCCTTTTCTTTGTACATTCAACCATCTAAATGAAACGAATACTTACGCTCCTTATACTTTTTGTTACCCTTACCCCTGCTATTGCTCAAAAGAACCTGCTGCCTGGCTTTGTGAGGCGAATGCTTTTTGAGAAAGATACTACCCGTAAAAGCAGCTTCTTTCTGCTGCCTGTGTTAAGTTCGGCACCGGAGACAGGGGTAGAAATAGGCGGATCTGCTCTATATTCTTTTTATACAGATACCGGCCGTACCAATACACGGGTATCTAATATATTCGGCTATGCCACAATTACTACCAAGGGGCAAGAGCGAACCAGCCTGAGCACCAGTTACTGGGCACCTAACAATGCCTGGCATTATATAGGTGCGGTTAGCTTTATCAATTTCCCGGCTGATTTTTACGGCATTGGCGATAACACCCTTAAAGCCAACCAGGATCATATTGGCCAAAAACGATTTAAGGTAAACTTTGAAGCCGATAAAAATTTGGGCAACGGTATATACCTGGGTGTAGTTGCCGGTGGTTTTAACTATAGCTTTAACGACAAAGAGCCCGGCGGCATATTTGATACCGACCCGCGTGTTGAATTTAAGAACGGCGGCGCAACGGCCTTTATCGGCCCAAGTTTAATTTATGACACCCGGAATAATAATACCTATACCACCAAGGGTATCATTGTTACCAGCTACTTTAATTTAATGAAGGGCATGTTTGGTAACAACAATTACCAGGGTGGTTTCTTTAATATCGAATATTCACAGTTCTTTAAACTGAACAAACGTTTTGTACTGGGCCTCGATGTGCAGGACCAGAACCTCACAGGTGCACAATCGCCCTTCTATTTATTACCGGCTTTGGGTAGTGATGAAATGATGCGTGGTTACTATAACGGCCGTTACCGCGACCGCAACCTTATAGCCGGACAAACCGAACTGCGCTACCGCCTAAGCGACCGCATTGGCATGGTGGGTTTTGTAGGTACAGGTACAGTATTCAATAAATCATTCAGTTTCAACAACCTGAAGCCTAATTATGGCGGAGGGCTACGCTATTTCTTCGATGTACAAAAAGGCTTATCTGTACGTGTAGATTACGGCTTCGGCGAAAAACCTGCAGGTGAGCAAAGACAGAGCGGGTTGTATGTGGGATTGGGGGAATCTTTCTAACAATTTGTCAATTCGGCAATTTGTTAATTTGTCAATGGAGAACGAATTTGTCAATTTGTTCATGAGGTAATTTGTCAATGCTAAGCAAAGCATTAACTAATCGACAAATTACCAAATTGGCTTTTGTATTGACAAATTACCGAATTGACAAATCGACAAATTAAAACCTTATCTTAAAGTCTTCCTTCGGCTTTCCTTTTCTAAAGAATACTAACCCAATCCAAAACAAATCAACCGTGATGGTAACATCTGGGTGGGCTTTAATTTCGGCCCAGGCTTGTTTCATGCCTTCGCTCCAGTAAATATCGTCGAAGATGAGCATGGTGTTTTCATGCACTTTGGGTAGCGCCCAGTGGAAATAATCAAGCGTAGCCTGCTTTTGATGGTTACCGTCGATGAATACAAAATCCAGCTTGGGGAGTTTATCTATTAGGCCCGGCAGGGTGTCGTTAAAGTTGCCCACCATCAGCGTAATATCTTTGGCACCGGCATTGTTAAAACCTTGCTGGGCAACACCTGCAGTTTCGGGGCAGCCTTCCAGGGTATAAATTTTAGCTTGCGGGGCAGCATATTGCAGGTAGAGCGAAGTGATGCCTAAACAAGTACCGAGTTCAATAATGGTTTCAGGCTTGGCATCAGCCGCCAGTCGATATAATAACTGCGCCAGTTTGGGTGGTTTCAGTGCGTTTTTGGCAATCTGGGCTACCTGTTTTTGTTTGTTATTATTAACGTGCGAACCTGCGCCCAGGTCAGTTACGGTAATACTTCTATCGTCATTTAAAAGTTGTTTTCTGAAATTTTCGATTTCGGAGTATACTTTTTTAGGTTGAAAATCGTAAATTACTTCATCAACCAAACGGTAAACAAAGGGCGAATGCAGGCCGTGCCTGGTTTTAGCGCTGACGCGGTGCAGCAGGTAGTCTTTCGCGAATTGCCATCTAAACATGGTGGTAAAATTATATAAAGGATTAATATTTTATGTCATCAATGATTAAGCCTTCAGAAATTAACTCACTCATAAAATTACTGGACGACCCGGATAACGGAATCTTCAACCACGTACATGATAAATTGTTTGAATACGGCGACACTGCGATCTCTTACCTCGAATCGGCCTGGGAAGAAGCATTTGACCCTATTTTGCAGGAACGCATTGCCAACCTGGTGCACGAGATCCAGTTCAGCAATGTAAAAACCGATCTGATGCTCTGGTATCAAAGCGGCAGTTTTGATCTGTTGCAGGGCGCACTTATTATCAACAAATACCAGTACCCCGACCTCGATGAGCAAAAGATCATCAACCAAATTGAGGCTATTAAGCGTGATATATGGCTGCAACTCCACAACGAAGCCAGCCCGGTTGAACAGATAAAACTGATGAACCATGTGTTTTACAACATGCACGGTTTCAGCGGTAATAAAACCAGCCACCAGGATCCGCAGAATAGTTATTTGAGCCAGGTGCTCGAATCGCACAAAGGGAACCAGATTTCGCTGGCCATTATTTATTCAATCGTGGCCCAAAAGTTGGATATCCCGGTTTACGGTGTAAACCTGCCCCAACATTTTATATTGGCCTACGTAGACGAAAGCAAGGACACCGAATTTGAAAGCGGCATACTCTTTTATATCAACGCCTTTAACAAAGGCTTCGTTTTCGGTCGCCGCGATGTAGATATGTTTCTGAAACAGCTGGGTGTAAAACCCGACAAGCAGTTCTATGAGCCATGTAGCAATGCGGATATAGTTCGCCGAATACTGCGCAACCTCATCAGTGCTTATGAAACTTTAGGATCAACCGATAAGGTGAATGAGTTGACCGCATTACTAGAGATAGTTTTAGAATAATGGGTGAATGATAGAGGGAGTGAATGAGAGAATATCGCTGCTTCAATAAATTTCAATCAGCGTAAGTTTTTAAATCTTAATACCTAACTTTAGGCATATACCTAACCAATGCCTAAAGTTTCTCTGCTCTTTTTTCTGCTTATTTCATTTGTCCATTTATCGGCGCAAACACCCGAATTACGGTCCGCCTGTAAAGAACTCGATCAATTAAATACTGCTATTATCAATGGCTCTGTTAATAAACAACAGGCAGCGGTAAAGTTCAATCAACTTATCCTCAGCATAAAAAATACCGGTGCTATCTCGGGTAACGATACCTGGGTATTCCCTTTGGCTGGCTATCACGCTAATGCGATAGGTGGCACACATGGTAATGGCTACAGCGACAAGGGTTACAAATACCTTGACGGCAACAAGCACCTGGCACACCCCGCCCATGATATATTTATCACCGACCGTAACCAGGACGGCTTAGACGACCGCACCCTAAAACCCGTTAACGTTTTGGCCGTAACAGATGGTATTGTAATAGCCTGTACCAATGAGTGGCCAACAGCAAGCGCCTTGCGCGGTGGCAAGTACATCTGGATCTATCATCCCCAACTCAATATGCTCACTTATTATGCCCATAATAAAGCCATTTTTGTTGAGCCGGGTGATGTTGTAAAACAGGGACAAAGAATTGCCGAGGTTGGCCGCACAGGTTATAATGCTTATAAGAAACGGTCGCCAACGCATTTGCATTTCTCGGCATTCCATTTCATTAATGGGCTTCCTGCCCCGTTCAACTGTTATCAAAACCTTGTTAAAGCCCAAGCCTTATGAAGTTGTAACTTTAATATTGGCTGTAGTATGCATCTCGTTTACAAAGCCAGCCGAAACCGTTACCACAAGGTTTCATACACCGGCAGGATATCAGCAAATCACTACTTCGCCTGGCAGCTTTGGTGCCTGGTTGCAACAACTTTCGCTTAAACCAGCCGGTACACATACGCTTACCTACCGCGGCACTATTGCCAATACTGATAAATATACCGCAGCCGTTATTGATATGAGTGTTGGCAACCAGGATTTGCAGCAATGTGCAGATGCCGTAATGCGGCTGAGGGGCGAATACCTGTTTCAGAAAAAAGCTTATGATAAAATCAGCTTTAAATTTACCAGTGGCTTTAATTGCGATTTTGTACACTTTGCAGATGGCTACCGTTACCAACAATCGGGCAAATGGAGATTAGCTGCAAAGAAAGATTATAGCTATGCCAATTTCTTACGTTATATGAACCTCGTGTTTTCGTACGCAGGCACATTATCGCTGGATAAAGAATTAAAGAAGGTTGAAAGTGAAAACGACTTAAAAACCGGCGATATATTTATTAAAGGTGGTTCGCCGGGGCATTGCTTTATTATTATGGATGTAGCTAAAAACAAAGCGGGCAAAAAATGTTTCCTTTTAGCGCAAAGCTTTATGCCTGCACAAAACATACAGATATTGCAAAGTGGTGGGCCGTGGTTTAGGTTAGATGAACCGGCTAATATCCCTTATGGCAATTTAGTGCAGCTTATGTATTTGAAGCGGTTTGAATGAGGGTTGGTATTCCCGATGAAAAGGATTTGTATTGGATTAAAGCATAGAGCAAGTGCAGAAGATTTCTCCTATCGTCGAAATGACAAAAAGGAGAAACCATGCTGTTTCCGTCTCGATTCTTGATTCCCGATTCTTGATTCTCTTAAATTACTTCACCAATCCTTTTGCTTGAAACCAACCCGTTAAATCAATAAACCAGTCCTCGTGCGAGCGTGGGTTATGCAGTCCAAAACCGTGACCACCACTTTGATAAACATGGATTTCGGCATTGACATGATTATCTGTTAAGGCCTGGTAAAACATCAACGAGTTTTGAATAGGCACCACATCATCATCCTGGCAATGAACGATAAAGGTTGGCGGGATATCTTTGGTTACGTGTTTTTCATTCGAGTACAGGTCGATCATTTCTTGTGATGGTGTTTTGCCAAGCAAATTTTCTTTAGAGCCCTTGTGGCTAACCTCGGTCATGGTGATTACAGGGTATATCAATATCGCAAAATCGGGACGCAGGTTAGTGTTATCAGTATTGGCAATCACTGCTTTGCCATAGTGTGTAGCTTCTGTTGATGCCAGGTGCCCGCCTGCCGAGAAACCCATAATGCCAACCTTTGTTGGGTCTATTCCCCACTTGGCTGCATTTTGCCTTACCATTTGTATAGCTCGTTGGGCATCCTGCAACGGGCCGATGGTTTTATCAACCATAATATAATCACTCGGTAAACGGTATTTGAGTACAAAGGCGGTTATGCCCAACTCGTTCAGCTTTTCGGCAATTTTGTATCCTTCTTTATCCATTGACAAGTGTTGATACCCACCACCCGGACAAATTACAACTGCCGTACCATTAGCTTTATCTTTAGCCGGAAAAAACGGTATCAACTGCGGATCTGTTACATAACCAATACCACCGTTACTGTCTGTCGATCTTTCCCGATATACACCCGGTGCCGGTTTGCTGTTAGGCACACCGTTAGGATATAGTGCAATTGGGGTGCTTTGCTGTGCGTATGTAAATGTTGCGGTGGTTAATAACATCAGGGCGGCTAATAGTTTTCTCATAACAAGGCCTTATAATAAAAAATGTCTGTTGCCAAGATAACGAATTTAGATTCGTCCTGACAACAGACATTTTATCTACTTCTACAGTCTTTACGTTATCTCATCACGTATGTTTCAATAACAGGGATCCTATTATCAAATAACCCCACCAGCCTAATGCTGCAATAGAATTAATAATAAGCATTGATTTATTAGGCTCTTTTGCAACCAACTTTATCAAACTTATTAAGAATAACAAAGTTGCCGCCGCCCCAAATAAAAAGAAGGAAAAAAAATCCAGATTTGGCGTACACGGGCCACTTTTAAAACTTGGGGAATGATTGAAATAAACAATCATTCCCAGTGATAGCAAATAAAACCCAGACAGGTAAGATGCTTTCTTATCCATTTTTACTTGCCCCGGCCTCCGCCAAACTCCATCAGGTAAGCTTTCAGGAATTCATCCAGATCACCATCGAGCACTGCTGCTGCATTTGATGTTTCGTAGTCGGTACGTAAATCTTTTACCAGTTTATATGGATGTAAAACGTAGTTGCGGATCTGCGAGCCCCACTCAATCTTTTTCTTGTTGCCTTCAATGGCGTTGCTGGTTTCCTGGCGTTTGCGCATCTCGATCTCGTACAACTGTGATTTCAATAAACGGATAGCGTTTTCCTTATTCTGCAATTGCGAGCGCGACTCCTGGTTTTTGATAATAATACCAGAAGGTTTGTGATATAAACGTACCGCGGTTTCTACCTTGTTCACGTTCTGCCCACCTGCACCGCCCGAACGGAAGGTTTCGAACTCGATCTCAGACGGGTTAACATCAATCTCGATGGTATCATCAACCAATGGGTACACATATACCGATGCAAACGAGGTATGGCGCTTGGCATTGGCATCAAACGGAGATACACGCACCAAACGGTGTACGCCATTCTCGCCTTTCAGGTATCCGTAAGCAAAATCGCCTTCAAACTGCAGCGTTACGGTTTTTATACCCGCCACGTCGCCCTCCTGCGAATCCTGTTCGGTAACCTTATAGCCATTCTTTTCGCCCCACATAATGTACATACGCATCAGCATGCTGGCCCAGTCGCAGCTTTCGGTACCACCGGCACCTGCTGTAATTTGTAGTACGGCATTCAGCTGATCCTCTTCGCTCGAGAGCATATTCTTAAACTCCAGCTCTTCCATAGCTTTGGTGGCCAGGTTAAACTGCTCGTCAAGTTCAGCCTCGGTAGCGTCGCCGCTCTGATAAAATTCAAAGAGTACGCCGGTATCCTCAACAACAGACTCTACTTTCTTAAAAGCGTCTGTCCATACTTTCTTGGTTTTGATTGAAGCGAGTACCTTCTCAGCTTCTTTAGGATGGTCCCAAAAATGCGGGCCGATGGTTATTTCCTGCTCTGCGTCGAGCTCGGCTAATTTCTTGTCGATGTCAAAGATGCCTCCTCAGGGAAGCTGTTCTATCCCTTAAATCCTGAATCTGTTCTTTAGTCATAATAGCAAAGATATAAAATGTAAACGCAGCAATAACAAAAAAGGCCCGCCTAATGGCAAGCCCTTTTCAATATTATGTTGCGGTTGGCTTATGCGGCCAGGTAGTTGTTTACTAACAGGCTTAAATCGGCGCCACCGCTTAATTTGGATACAAAGTTTTGCACACCAAACTCACCATTTTTATCGGCGTTTGATTGTTGTACCATTTGCTGCATTACCGGCATAATTAAATTAGTGGCGGTAGTGAACGCAGCTTTAGGATCTATGCTGTAAAACTTATTGAGCTTATTGGCAAACCTGTTGATAATGCTGGTCACCAATGCGCTGTTTTTAATATCCGGAAACTGGAACATTTTTACAAGGTCTTTAAGCTTGCCGTTTTCCAGCTGGCCTTTAAGTACCTCGATGATTGAACTTGAAGCTTCGTTAATAACGGCTTCGCTTTTACCGGCTGGTATAACCGGGTTGTTGATAACGGCTGTGCCGGCGTTACTTTTTACAAGTAAGAATAATTTTTCGAACATAATATTAAGTGTTAACTGGTTACAAAAGCGTAATCGGTAAAGTAAATGTCGGCACTTTTTAGCGGCGATAACAGGGCTAAAAACAGCCTGTTATAAATAATTGCATTGAAATGAATTTTTAGGCCGCACAAGTTGCGTAATTGCGTGTTCTTTGTGCAAAACAGTAACGTTATTTAAACGCTGTTTTAAACATTTACTTCTATTTTTGATAAAAATTATTCAAATATGTTGCCAAACGTAAATTTCACCGAAACCAACGCTTACAAATACTTAGCAGACCATTACATTGATATTACTGCTACGCATTTAAAAGATTTATTTAAATCTGATAATCAAAGATTTGAGAATTTTTCGATCAGGTTTAACGATATTTTATTCGACTACTCGAAGAACCGTGTAGACGAAAAAACTATCGCTTTACTGATTCAATTAGCAAACGAGTGTAGCCTAAACAAGGCAATTGAAGCCATGTTTGCAGGCGAAAAAATTAACGTTACCGAAGACCGCTCGGTACTGCACACTGCCCTGCGCAACGTAAGCAATACGCCAGTTTACTCAGACGGTAAAGACGTAATGCCCGAAGTTAACGCGGTATTAGACCACATGAAAACCTTTAGCGAAGCCGTAATTAGCGGTGAGTGGAAAGGTTATACCGGCAAAGAAATTACAGACGTAGTAAACATCGGCATCGGTGGTTCTGACTTAGGCCCGGTGATGGTTACCGAAGCTTTAAAGGCTTATAAAACCCGTTTGAACGCCCACTTCGTTTCTAACGTTGACGGTACACATATTGTTGAAACTTTAAAACACCTCGATCCCGAAACTACCCTGTTTCTGATCGCTTCTAAAACCTTTACCACGCAGGAAACCATGGCGAACGCGCACAGCGCCCGCGACTGGTTCATTAAATCTGGCGCTAAGGATGCTGATGTGGCTAAACACTTCGCAGCTTTATCAACCAACTCAAAAGGTGTATCAGAATTTGGGATCGATACAGCCAACATGTTTGAGTTTTGGGATTGGGTTGGCGGCCGTTACTCTTTATGGAGTGCCATTGGTTTATCAATTGTGTTAAATATTGGCTTTGATAACTTTAAGGCTTTATTAACCGGTGCACATAAAATGGATGAGCATTTCCGCACCACACCATTTGAGCAAAATATCCCGGTTATTATGGGCTTGATCGGCGTTTGGTATAACAACTTCTTTGAGGCCGAAACCAATGTTATCTTACCTTACGACCAATACATGAGCCGCTTTGCTGCCTACTTCCAGCAGGGAGATATGGAAAGTAACGGTAAATCTGTAGATCGTAATGGTAATGCGATAGACTACTCAACTGGTCCGATCATCTGGGGCGAGCCAGGCACTAACGGTCAGCACGCATTTTACCAGTTGATTCACCAGGGTACCAAAATGATCCCTGCCGATTTTATCGCGCCAGCTATTTCGCATAACCCACTGGGCGAGCACCATCAAATGCTGCTATCGAACTTCTTTGCACAAACCCAAGCTCTAATGAATGGCAAAACGCTGGAAGAAGCAACTGCTGAACTGAAGAAAGCAGGTAAAACAGATGAGGAGATTGCCAAAATTGCACCGTTTAAAGTGTTTGAAGGTAACCGCCCTACAAACTCTTTCTTGCTGAAAGAAATTACGCCGGAAAGCTTAGGGTCATTAATTGCAGCTTACGAGCACAAAATATTTACACAGGGTATTATCTGGAACATCTACAGCTTTGACCAATGGGGTGTTGAGTTGGGCAAGCAATTGGCCGGCAACATTTTACCTGAGCTTAGAAACGACGATAAAATCACTTCTCATGATTCATCAACCAACGGTTTGATCAATCAATATAAAGAGTGGAAGTAATCTTAAGAGAGTCAAGAATCGAGAAACAAGAATCAAGACAGAAAATAAGAAAGGCGATTGCTGTGCAATCGCCTTTCTTATTAAACATAACCGTCATTGCGAGGTACGAAGACAACCGACCGGGAGCTCATTAATACCTTTATAAACAAAACTCAAATTAATAATCGCGAACTATGCAGAGCGGCTCTGTAAGTCGGGGATTGCTTCGTTCCTCGCAATGACGGTGTTTATTGTCTCGATTCCTGTTTCCTTTTATGCTTCTAAATCACAAATAATAGCTTTCAGCTCTTTGAGGTATTTCCCATATTTAAGCCTGATATGCAGGTTGATAAAAATAAAAGCCCCTATAAAACTGATCAATAAAATACCGAACATAATTAATAGATGAGAAGTAGCGCTGTGTGATGAATCGGTTAAACCTTGTAATATATAAGCTGATGTTTGTTTACCACAGAGCAAGCCAATGGCTATCATAATTGCAATGGGTGTAATGCAAAAACTATGTGCTTTATATATCTCGGTATTAAGTTCTAACTCATAAGCAACCTTGGTAATGCTACTTTTCATACTCACATCATAATTGCTTATAGAACGGTAGAATACATAGAATTTAAAAAAGTAATAAGCATTTAAAATTGCCATGCTAAAAAACAGTAAACTGGTGATATTAAATAAAAATGGATCTGTTTGTCTAAAAAATAAGAACCAGATAAAAATAGGGTAAGAGCATAATGTACCAATAAACTCAGATTTCATGTTTTTACGAATACGGGTAACAGCCGATGTGGTTTTACCCTGCATAGCAACACTTATTGGTGAATGGGTAAACGCCCGATCATCATTTTTCCAGGCATCTTTTAAATCATCTATATTCATAATTAATGCTTTTAATAATGTCCTTTAATTTGTTTTTTGTGCGGTTGAGGCGTACCCGCACATTCACCTCGCTAATGCCCAGGTTAAGCGCTATATCCTCGTAAGGCTGGTCTTCCATGTATAGAAATATCAAAGCCTTCTCTACTTTATTTAATTGCTTAAGGGCTTTATAAAACAGCGCCAGTTGTTCGTCCTTTTCAGTGTCGAGTTCCTGTGCTTCTAAATATTCAAGCTGATCTGGCAATTGCTCACTATCGGGCCTGCGTTTCTGTTTTTTGAAGAACAGGATCGCCGTGTTTAAAGCCACTCTGTACATCCATGAACTGAATTTGCTTTTCCCCTGAAATGAATCGAAAGCCAGCCATAGTTGTAAAATCATTTCCTGCATCAGGTCGTCGCGGTCGGCATTATCATCCTGGTAAATACGGCAGATCTTAAAGAGCATGCCTTTGTGCTCTTCAATCAATTGCATAAACCGGGTTTCTTTATTTTCCAATCGCTTAATGGTTATTACACACAGTTAGTATCGGTAATGGAGATTTGTTACAAGGGAAGTTAGGAAAATATTGCTAGGATTATTAGTTGAGCTCCCAAACAAAAGCGGCTGCATTTTCATGCAGCCGCTTTTCGATCTTACCGTCATTGCGAGGAACGAAGCAATCGCGCACTATACAGAGCCGCTCTGTAAGTCGGGGATTGCTTCGTTCCTCGCAATGACGGGCTTTATATCTATTCTTACTTAATCGGAACAAACTTCACCTGGAATAATTTATCCCATTTCTTACCGGTAACAAACAGGCGCTTACCTTCTGCATCCCAGGCAATACCGTTTAATACTTCGGCGCTTTGGTTATGATCTTTTCTGTCAGGATAAAGATTTTTTAAATCAATACGTTGTGTAACTGCGCCGGTTTTAGGGTCAATTACTACAATGGTATCCGTTGTATAAACGTTAGCATATATTTTGCCGTCGATGTATTCCAGCTCATTGATCTGGTTAACCGGGCCTTTATCATCATATACATCAACATAACCAATTTGCTGGTAGGTGTGAGGGTCTAAAAACCATAGGCGATTGGTACTATCATCCATGTAAATCTTTTTACCATCATAAGTTACACCCCAACCTTCAACACCTACATTGTTTTGGAAGGTTTTTAATAATTTGAACGAGTTCAGATCATATACATAACCTATTTTCTCGGTCCAGGTTAGTTGCATAATTTTATCATCTACAATGGCTATACCTTCTGCAAATATCTTAGGGTCAACATCTACTTTTTGCAATACTTTACCGTTAATATCGGTTTTACGCAAGCTCGATTGCCCTTCCTCATCAGCAACCCTGCCACCATCACTTTCATAGAAATATCCGTTGTGGTAAATTAACCCCTCAGTATAACTACTCGTATCATGAGGAAACGATTTTTCAACCTTAAAAGTTAAAGCTTCTGGTTCTTTAGGCGCCAGCACAACTATATTAGTTGCTGCATCCTCATCCTTACCACCCTGATAAACCTTTACCGTAATGGCTTTAATACCCATTTTCAACGTATCAGTTTTAAGGGTTACTACCGACGAATCTTTCTTTACTGCCAGGTGTTTATCATCCAACATATAAACCACTGAATCGGGTTTTACATCAGCACTATAGCTTACTTTAATGGGCACATCGGTACCGGCTTTGTAGCTTGCTCCAGCTTCGGGACTAACATGTACATTAAAGCCGCTTTCGGCAGTCTTATTTTTACAGCTTACTATTACAGATACCGCTGCAGCAAGTATTAAAGTTTTGTGGAATTTCATAAGGTGTAATTGTTCAGGCCGTGGGCCAGAATGCATCTTCTATATGTTTTAAAGTATATTGCTCACCACGGAAAAGTACCGATATGATATCGAACCTCACTTCGCCCTGGTGATTCATCAGGTAAATATATTCATCTGCGGCATCAGCCAGTAATTTTTGTTTACGATTATCAACAAAATCTTCGGGCTGGCCAAAACCGGTGCCGCTACGGGCCTTCACTTCGGTAAATACAATAACGCTGTTTTTGTATGCGATGATATCTACCTCGGCTTTTCCGTAGGTCCAGTTCTCGTCCAGAATTTCATAACCCAAATTAAGCAAATGTGTTTTGGCGATGAGCTCACCTTTTCGGCCTAAATCGAGGTGTTTGGCCATGCTTATTTGATGATAACAGAGCCTAAATAATCGGAGATGTGTTTTTCTACCTTTTTCAGTTGCAGGTAGCGGGTCATCAGGATGTCCTGGTCAACCGGGCTTTCGGTGGTTTGGAGTTCCTTACGTAAACCTTCCAATATCTTACCCACTTTTTGTTTTTTAAGGTGGAAGATGGCACCGAGTATAGCTGCACGTAAATGATCCAGCTCGTCGGTGATCAAAATTTTATGCATCTCGTACCAGTTCTCGCTCAGCGTGTATTTGGTAGCCAGCATGTCAACCGCAAGATTTACTATTTCTTTATCGTCATAATGGATAAAGAATTTATCATCCGGCAGGTCGCCGTTCTCTACCTGGGTACGGTAAATATCAGTAAAGCGTTTGCACACCGGGTTATCGAAGGTAACGTCACTCAGCTCGGCAATCATAAACGGACCGATATAAGTGTTGGTGATGCCATCCCAGTCGATCATCCGGTTGCCATACAATAACAGCAAACGTATAATTTCGCGCTCCTGGTTAAGGCCAGATTCTGATTCTTTTGCAGTTTCAACTGCCGCCTCCGCCGCTTCTATCGAATAATAATCAAAATCGGGCGGCGGCCCTTCGCTGTATTGTTGCTGCTGCTGATGATTTCGGTCCGATTGCTGATTATTCTTTTTGGCCTTAGTAAGGCGCATTTTATTCAGCTCAGAAAGCAGTACCCGCTCCTCGATCTGCATCTGGTAGCTACACTCTTTAATAAAGACGGAAGCTTTAATGTGATCGGGAATTTTGGCGATACTTTCTACCACCTCGCGGATCACCTCTGCACGGCGCAGCGGATCGTTACCGGCATCTTGTAACAGGATGCTGGTTTTATAGAGAATAAAGTCTTTTTTATTTTGCTCGATGTGCTGCTTAAAGGCAGTACTGCCCACCTTGCGCACATACGAATCGGGATCGTCTCCGTTAGGAAAAGATACCACCTTTACGTTAAGGCCTTCTTCGAGGATCAAATCCAATCCACGCAATGAAGCTTTGATACCTGCAGCATCACCATCGTACAAAATGGTAATGTTTTGGGTAAGGCGACCGATCAACCTGATCTGTTCTACCGTTAACGAAGTACCTGATGAGGCCACCACGTTTTCAATCCCTGCCTGGTGAACCGAGAGTACATCGGCATAACCTTCTACCAGGAAACAGTTATCCAGGTCGCGGATAGCCTTTTTGGCGAAGAACAAACCATAAAGCACGTTCGATTTATGGTAAATCTCCGACTCGGGCGAGTTTACATACTTGGGTACATTTTTATCACTCTTTAATGTACGTCCGCCAAAGGCAATTACCCGGCCCGTATAATTATGGATCGGGAACATTACCCGGCCACGGTAACGGTCGTATAAGTTTCCGTTATCGCGTTTTACGGATAAACCGCTTTCTACCAGAAATTCTTCCTGATAACCTGCTGTAAGTGCTGCTCCGGTAAAGGCCTCCCATTGATCGGGCGAGTAACCGAGCTCGAACTTGCGCATAATCTCGGGCGTAAAACCACGCTCTTTAAAATAGCTAAGGCCAATGCTTTTCCCCTCGTCGGTATCCCACATGCTCTCCTGGAAAAACTTGGCCGCAAAGCCCGACACGATCATTAAACTCTCGCGGCGGCTGTCGGCTTCCTTGTTCTCGCTGCTTTCTACCGTTTCTTCAACATCGATGCCGTACTTTTTAGCCAGCCATTTCAGTGCTTCCGGATAAGTAAACTTCTCCAGCTCCATAATGAAGGTAACGGCCGAGCCACCTTTGCCTGATGAGAAGTCTTTAAAGATTCCTTTGGCAGGTGATACGGTAAACGAAGGTGTCTTCTCGTTCACAAAAGGCGACAGACCAACGTAGTTGGCACCACGTTTTTTCAAATTTACAAACTCACCAACTACTTCGACAATGTCGGTAGCCTCCATAATTTTATCAACGGTGAGTTTGGTGATCATGCTTTAATTAGAAACGCTTATTTTAAGGGACAACAAAAATAGACAATTACAGATTGATACCCTGCGTACAATTTAACAAAAATTTGCCTACTGTAGCAAACGGTTAACTGCTAACGTATTGTATTTAGTAACCTTACTTATACACCGATGAAAAACCTAACCGTTAGCCTTTTGGCTTTGTTTGCTGTTTTAATGTTTAGCTGTAAAAAAGATAAACAAGCCGACACGCCAAATATTTACTACATCAAAGCCAGTAAAAATGGGGTGTCGTGGAGCACCAAATCGTATTCTATTTTTAATGCTCAAAAAACTAAGCCAGATACCATAGTTGTTGGCGGTTCCCTGGGCGAAGAGCATATCAGCATTCTTGCTAAATTAAACAGCCAGGGCAATTATATACCCGACCCTGCCAAAACAACATTTTATACCACTATTGGGCAGGATGTAATTATGAGTACATATACTTTAGATACCACAAAAGACAATACAATTAGTGTAACCAAACCCAGCAGCAGCGAAATACAAGGCACCTTTACCCTAACTTTTAAAAAGACGGGCGTAGCCGACTCTAACCCTGCTACAGTAACTTTTAACCAGGGCGAATTTAAATCGGCTTTAAGTATTGCTTTATAAATTACAGCAATCTGGTAACGCTAATTAAAATCTAAATTACCTATCATGAAAAAACTCATTTTGCTACCATTAGTGCTGATATACGTGTTAGGTGCCTGCAAAAAAGATGATTCGCCGGCCGAAGCAGCATATACCGTTTCTGCAAAGAAAAATGGTGTGATGTGGATAGGCACAAATCCTTTACCGCTTTCTACAGATAACAACCCAAATGATGCTATTTTAATTAATGCCCAAAATGGCGGCGAAACTTTAAACTTTATATTTAAAAGCAAAGGGGTTGGCAAATATAAACAGAGCGATTTAACTACCTATTATGGCAATAGCGGCACAACTCTAAATAAGCCTTTCAGTTCATACAGGTTAAGTAATGATGCCACAAACCAATTAACTATTACCCGTTACGATGAAGGTAAAAACATCATGACCGGTAATTTTGACCTTACTTTCGAAAAATATCCTGCTGATAACAATAGCACACCCAATAAAATAGTGTTTACTTACGGTGCTTTTAAAGCCCCGATTAACCACGTCGGCGTATACATAGTTAATTAGTGCATGTTTAATAATGTATTGATTGCCTCCGTATTTAATAAATTGTATTTTTGCCATTCACATTTTTATTGGATATGAGTAAGCGCATTAAAATTAAAGCACTGCTGGAAAGCACAGAAACAAACATTGAGGTTACAGTTAAGGGTTGGGTACGTACATTCCGTAACAACCAGTTTATCGCTTTAAATGACGGCTCTACCAATAATAATATCCAGATTGTAGTTGATTTTCAGAACACCGACGAAGCTCTGCTTAAACGCATTACCACCGGTGCTGCGCTTAGCGTTACCGGTACGTTGGTAGAATCATTGGGCAAAGGCCAGAAATTCGACATCAAAGCAACTGCGATTGAAATACTGGGTGATAGCGATCCTGAAAAATACCCGCTGCAACCTAAAAAGCATAGCCTGGAGTTTTTACGCGAGATTGCGCACCTGCGTTTCCGCACCAATACTTTCGGCGCTATTTTCCGTGTGCGTAATAGTTTATCTTTTGCTGTTCACAAGTTCTTCCAGGAGCGTGGGTTTGTTTACCTGCACACACCGGTAATTACACAGTCGGATGCTGAGGGTGCCGGTGAAGCATTTCGTGTAACAAACCTTGACCTGAACAACCTGCCACGTACAGAAGAAGGCGAGATCGACTTTAAACAGGATTTCTTCGGAAAATCGACCAACTTAACCGTATCTGGTCAGCTGGAAGGCGAGCTGGGTGCAATGGCCCTAAGCGATATTTATACTTTCGGCCCAACTTTCCGTGCCGAAAACTCAAACACAACCCGCCACCTGGCCGAGTTCTGGATGATTGAGCCGGAAATGGCTTTCTATGATCTGGCAGATAACATGGATTTGGCCGAAGCTTTACTGAAATATGTAATTAGCTACGCTCTTGAAAATAACAGAGAAGACCTCGAGTTTTTAACTCAGCGTTTAGAGGATGAAGACAAGCAAAAACCGCAGAACGAACGGGCTGAAATGAGCTTGTTGGATAAACTGCAATTTTGCCTGGATAACGATTTCCAACGCCTGACTTATACTGAAGCTATCGAGATCTTAAAGGAATCGACTCCGAATAAGAAGAAAAAGTTTGCCTACCCGGTAGAAGGTTGGGGAACAGATTTACAATCGGAGCATGAGCGTTACCTGGTTGAGAAACACTTTAAAAAACCGGTTATCCTTACTGATTACCCGAAAGAGATTAAATCTTTCTACATGCGCCAGAACGACGATGGCAAAACCGTTGCCGCTATGGACATCCTGTTCCCGGGCATTGGTGAAATTATCGGTGGTTCGCAACGTGAGGAACGTTTGGATAAACTGGAGCAACGCATGGACGAGATCGGCATCCCTAAAGATGAGCTTTGGTGGTACCTGGATACCCGCCGTTTCGGTGCTTGTCCGCATGCTGGTTTTGGTTTAGGTTTCGAGCGTTTGGTACTGTTTGTTACCGGTATGGGTAACATCCGCGACGTGATCCCTTTCCCAAGGTTCCCTAAAAACGCAGAGTTTTAATACCCCTTTGGGTTAATAATAGTATTCAAGGCTTTCCATTAGGAAAGCCTTTTTGCTTTACACCATAACCGTCATTGCGAGTCCCAACTACTGTCGGGATGGCAATCCCCGACTATGCAATTCAGCTATACAGAACGGCTCTGTATAGTTCGCGATTGCTTCGTACCTCGCAATGACGTGGTAAACGTAAGTACCGCGGATCTCATTCAATGACATTTTTTTACTAATTTTAAGCATATAAACCATCCAACATCATGCTCAACACTTCTCCACTCCACGCATTTATCCCTACCTTAAACCCAACACGCGCTAAAGAATTTTACGGCGAAACATTAGGCTTAACGCAAGTATCAGAAAGCCCCTTTGCTTTAGAATTTGATGCCAACGGAACGTTACTGCGCGTAACCACGGTACAGGCATTAATACCACATCCATTTACGGTATTGGGCTGGGGTGTAAATAATATTGAAGACATGATTGTCAAAATGACCGCCAAAGGAATCTATTTCGAAATCTTCGGCTTTTTTGAGCAGGATGACCTGGGTATCTGGTTAGCCCCAGACGGCACTAAGGTAGCCTGGTTTAAAGACCCGGATGGGAATTTATTGTCGCTGGCGGAAAGTAAGAAGTAGCAGGAGTTAGTGGCAGTAGCAGTCGTTCCTCGTAGCTTCAAGAGAAGAGGGCTGTCATACTGAGGCACTCGAAGCATGGTGGGCAGGCCTCTGCGCGCGACACTTCGAGTGCCTCAGTGTGACAGGGCACGTTTAACAATCCAATTAAACAAAAAGAGACACAAAGTATTGTGTCTCCTTACGACGTGCCTCTACTCTTTCTTATATTCCTTATGCAATATCAAAAACGCAGCACGCTCCTCTTTATGGAAAGGTACGTTCCAGTTACCCTGGTAGCTTATTTTGGCGGGTAGCAGCGTACCGTTGTAGTTGTTGAGTTCAATGTTCATTTGCACGTTAAAGTCGAAGAACATATTGCTGTATTTCATATCGATGTAGCGCCCCAGTATCTGAAAGGTGCGGGTATCAAAGATGGTGGTCATCTCGTTAATCATTACATCGCCATCACTGGTGCTGGGCTTGCGGATCACTTTAAAACGGTATACGGGGATCGAATCCAGGTATGTGCCGCGGGCAAACTGGTACAGGTAAAACTCGCGCATGTCTTTACCAAAGATCTCCGTTTTGCTACTAATGAAAGGTATGCCCGTAACCTTAGTACCCGGGCGGAAGATCAGCGTTTTCAGCTTATCCTTGTAGGTTTCATTTTTGCCTCCACCTGGCAGGTCTTCAATCGAAGAAAAATCTGAATTATAGGCGTTCTGAAAAATGTAATCAAACATCTCAACCGTATACAACTGATATTTCCCATTGCTTTTGTACAGGTTACCGCTATCGCGTTTAGCCAGGGTTTCAATAGTATGTTTTCCGTTTACATCACCATGGTGCAGCTTACGGTAAATCTTGCCATTAACCTTATTCTTTTTGTCGAAGGTATAGATACGGTTTTCGGCAATAAAATCGTAGCCTTTCATATTGTGAAAAGCTTTGTAAAAACTGGTGTCGGCAACAACAGCATCAATAAAATCCTGCACGTTTAGTTTGTGCGATTTGATGTTGACGATGTTAGAGTCGATCACCACCGACTTAATGGTATCCGGGTTAAACCTGTTGATCTGCTGGGCATGCAGGGCGCAAAAGCCCATCAGCACAAAGGTAATACTTAGAATAAATTTCTTCATCAGCCGGGCTTAGTTGCCTAATTGTTTAAGAGCAATGTAAGCCATTAAACCGGTACTGCCCATCAATGCCGACTCTTCAATATCAAACGTTGGTGTATGTACCGATGATGTAATACCGCGACTTTCGTTACGGGTACCCAGGCGGTAAAAACAGCTATCGGCAGCGTGCGAGTAGTAAGCAAAATCTTCACCAGCCATCCAGATATCAAGGTCGAGTACGTTTTCCTCGCCAAGGTAATCAACTGCAAAGCCTTTTACATTGGCAGTCAGTTTCTCTTCGTTAATGAGGTATGGATAGCCCTTCATGATGGTAAACTCGCATTTAGCGCCCATGCTTTCGCATAAACCTTCGGCCAGTTTTTTCATGCGGATATGTGCATCCGCACGCCATTTCTCGTCCATCGTACGGAAGGTACCTTCGAGGTATACCTCATTAGGGATTACGTTGGTAGCGCCATTAGCAATTACTTTACCAAATGATAATACCGACGGGTTCTTCGGATCTGCAAAACGACTGATCACCTGCTGTAATGCAGTAAGCATGTGCGCCGTAATAATAACCGGGTCTATATTTTGCTGAGGCTGGGCACCGTGGCCACCTTTACCAATTACTCTAACATAAATTTCATCTGTAGAGGCCATGTATTTACCTGCACGGAAACCAACTTTACCGGCATCAATAAAAGGCATTACGTGCTGGCCGATAACCGCCTGTGGTTTCGGATTTTCCAGCACGCCTTCCTGTATCATCAGGTTGGCACCACCGGGCAATTTTTCTTCAGCCGGTTGAAAGATTAATTTCACCGTACCGGCAAAATCATTCTTCATGCGCGACAGAATGGTAGCTGTACCCAACAATGATGATGTGTGCGCATCGTGACCGCAAGCATGCATTACACCCACATTTTGCGATTTGTAAGGCACATCATTGGTTTCGGTAATAGGCAATGCGTCCATATCGGCACGCAGGGCAACTACTCTGTCAGATGGTTTATTGCCAACTATTAATCCTACCAATCCGTTATCTGCCATGCGCACATAAGGGATTTCAAGTTCATCTAACTTTGAGGCCACAAACGCCGAGGTTGCCACTTCGTGAAAAGACAGCTCGGGGTTGGTGTGCAAGTGGCGGCGATTGCCAACCACATCATTAAAAATTTCTTCAGCTATCAGCTGTATACGTTCTTTAATCATTAGTTCTGTGTATCTGAATCCAGTTTTGGTGGATTAATTTTTTCCGGGATAATAAACATCAGCGGGAACCAGGGCTTCAGTTGCTCCATCATTTTGGTTGCCTCTAACCTGGTCCTGAAATCGCCCACGCGAACCTTAAAATTGGGCTCATTGTAGGTAACATAGGTACGAATATCGGGATAGTTTTGTTGAAATTTAGCTTCGGCCTTGTAGGCTGCGGTGCGATTGGCCCCGTTGTACACCTGTACCCGGTAACCTAAAGAGGAAAGCCCACCTGAGCCGCCACCGTTAAGCTTGCGGTTAATCAGCGTATCAACACGGGGATCTTTAATAACTTCTACTTTGCCGCGGGTTTGGGCTTGAGATACCAAACTGCAAAGCATAAAAAAACAGCATCCGGTGATATACAAAAGGGTTTTGTAAGGGGATGCTGTGTTTTTCATTGAATGTAATAATGTCTGTTAAACTATAACGTCATTGCGAGGTACGAAGCAATCCCCGATTTACAGAGCGGCTCTGTATAGTTTGGGATTGCTTCGTACCTCGCAATGACGGTGTTATTTGAATTGCCTCACTCGTTAGGCAATGACAAATTTATATTTCCTAAAGTCTCCCCTTTCAGGGGGAGATTTAGAGGGGGTTTAATTCTCGCCTACGCCGTGGCAGTTTTTATATTTTTTACCGCTACCGCAAGGGCAAGGATCGTTACGGCCAATTTTTGGATCAACGCGTATCGGGGTTGCTTTTGGCGCATCCGGCATGTCGGCCAGTTCAATGCCGCTGCCATCCTGCATCAGCTCTGGTTTAGATGTACGCATCTGGCGCATATCTGTTTTAGGCTGAGGGCGTGCTTCCTGAATTTCATCAGGCTCCTGCTGTTGCGGGATACCGCCTCTGAACAGGAAGCTAACCATTTCTTTATTCACGTTGGCCAGCATCGAGCGGAACAGTTCAAACGCTTCGAACTTGTAAACCAATAGTGGGTCTTTTTGTTCGTAAACGGCGTTTTGTACCGATTGCTTTAACTCGTCCATTTCGCGCAGGTGCTCTTTCCAGGCATCATCGATCAGCGATAAGGTTACGTTTTTCTCGAAAGATTTAAACACTTCCAAACCGTGGTTTTCAACTGCCTTTTTAAGCGGCACTGCTACCTGTATACCGTGGATACCATCTGTAAACGGTACCACAATATTTTCTACATACTCACCGCGAGTATCAAATACATCCTTTAGTACCGGGTAAGCCTGGTCAGCAATAGCCTGTTGCTTACGATGGTAGAAATCTGTTACCTCGGCAAAAATCTTGTCAGTTAATTTAACAACTGTGCTGCCTGCAAACTCATCCTGGCTTAACTCAACATCGAAAGAGAACAAGCGGATAATTTCCAACTGTAAACCTTCGTAGTTATTTGATTCTTTATACTCGGTAACCACATCTTCAATTACATCAAAAATGGTGTTGCTCAAATCAACATCCAAACGCTCGCCAAACAGGGCGTTTTTACGTTTAGCATAAATTACAGTACGTTGTGAGTTCATCACGTCATCATACTCTAACAAACGCTTACGGATACCGAAGTTATTTTCTTCTACTTTTTTCTGTGCACGCTCGATAGACTTGGTGATCATGGAGTGTTGAATTACTTCGCCCTCTTCGATACCCATACGTACCATCAGGTTAGAGATACGCTCTGACCCGAATAAACGCATCAGGTTATCCTCTAACGATACGAAGAACTGTGAAGAACCCGGATCGCCCTGACGACCAGCACGACCACGTAACTGGCGATCGACACGACGAGACTCATGGCGTTCGGTGCCTACAATGGCTAAACCACCGGCTTCCTTAACACCTTCGCCCAATTTAATATCCGTACCACGGCCAGCCATGTTGGTAGCAATGGTTACAGTTCCAGCTTTACCGGCTTCGGCCACAATATCAGCCTCTTTCTGGTGCAGTTTAGCGTTCAGTACGTTGTGTTTAATACCGCGCAGTTTCAGCATACGGCTTACCAGTTCCGAAATTTCTACAGATGTTGTACCTACCAGTACCGGGCGACCGGCTTGTGTAAGTTTAACAATCTCATCGGCAACGGCATTATATTTTTCGCGCATGGTACGATATACCAGATCCTGGCGATCATCGCGCTGGATGCCTTTATTGGCAGGAATTTCTACCACATCCAGTTTATAGATTTCCCATAACTCGCCGGCTTCGGTAACGGCAGTACCCGTCATACCGCAAAGCTTGTGGTACATACGGAAATAGTTCTGCAGCGTTACGGTAGCAAAAGTTTGGGTTGCATCTTCAACCTTTACGTTTTCTTTAGCCTCGATAGCCTGGTGTAAACCATCAGAATAACGGCGGCCATCCAGTACACGGCCTGTTTGCTCATCTACAATTTTAACCTTGCCTTCATCCAAAATGTACTCTGTATCTTTTTCGAACAAAGTATAAGCCTTCAACAATTGGTTAACCGAGTGGATACGCTCAGATTTGATTGAGAAATCGCGCATCAGCTCATCCTTGCGGTGTACTTTTTCTTCGGCGCTCAGGGTCGATTTTTCGATCTCAGCAACTTCACCGCCTACATCAGGCATTACAAAGAAGTGAGGGTCTTCGCCCGAAGCAGTGATCAGTTCTATACCTTTTTCGGTCAGTTCAACCGAGTTGTTTTTTTCGTCGATTACAAAGAACAGGTCAGCATCAACCAAAGGCATTTCTTTACCCTGATCCTGCATGTAATAGTTCTCTGTTTTTTGCAATAAGCTTCTGTTGCTGCCATCGCTCAAAAACTTAATTAAAGCTTTGCTCTTAGGCAAACCACGGTGTGCACGTAATAAAGCCAGGCCACCTTCGTCGGTTCCGCTTTTACCTTCACCAATTTGTTTTTTGGCTTCGTTTAATGCGCCGTTGATATATGCTTTTTGTGCATCCACCAAACGTTGGATACGTGGTTTCAACTGGTAAAACTCATGCTCATCACCACGAGGGATCGGACCGCTAATAATTAACGGGGTACGGGCATCATCCACCAATACCGAATCCACCTCATCCACCATCGCAAAGTGCAGCTTGCGCTGTACCAGTTCTTCCGGTGTGCGGGTCATGTTATCGCGCAGGTAATCGAAACCAAACTCGTTATTGGTACCAAAAGTAATATCGGCACCATAAGCTTTGCGACGGGCTTCAGAATTAGGCTCGTGTTTATCAATACAATCAACACTTAAACCATGAAACTCGTACAACGGGCCCATCCACTCCGAGTCACGGCGCGCCAGGTAATCATTCACGGTTACAATGTGTACACCCTGGCCGGCAAGCGCGTTAAGGTAAGCAGGCAAGGTAGCCACTAAGGTTTTACCCTCACCCGTGGTCATCTCGGCAATTTTACCCTGGTGCAATACAATACCACCAATCAGCTGCACATCATAGTGTACCATATCCCAGGTAACTTCGTTTCCGGCAGCTAACCAGGTATTATGGTGTATGGCTTTATCGCCTTTAATAACAACGTTTGCTTTCTTTGCAGCCAGCTCACGGTCGCTATCCCAGGCAGTAACCTCAATAGTTTTATTTTCTTTTAATCGACGGGCTGTTTCTTTAACCACGGCAAAAGCTTCGGGCAGGATATTCATTAATATCTCTTCAAGCGCTTTGTTGCGGTCTTTCTCCAGCTTATCGATGCGGGTGTATAGGTCAACTTTCTCGTCAACGCTAATTTCAGGACTTTCTGCCTGCTCTTTTGCTGACTGAATGTCATTATCGATGTCTGCAAGCCCCTGTGCAATCCTTTCTTTAAAGTCAAGCGTTAAGGCACGCAGCTCGTCATTACTAATGTTTTCGAGCTTTGCGAACTCCGCTTTAATCTTTTCTACTAAAGGCTGTATGCTTTTTAAGTCTCTTTCTGATTTATTACCGAAGAGCTTACTGATAAATCCTAACATGCTTTGTTTATAATATAATCTCTATCACTTCAACAATTACGCCACACGAATGTAAAAGTCATTATGGCAGGTAAAGTTAGGAAAATTTTCTGTTGTCGGTTGCCGGTTGTCGGTTTTCAGTATCAAACCTTTCTCAAAATCCCTTGATTATATGCTAAAAACTCTCTTTTATCAGCGACTGACAATAGATAACTGACAACAGACAACCTTACTTGTAGTAGATTATCACCCGTTCGGTAATCCGGTTATTACCTCCCGGTTCATCCATCGATAGCCAGTTATATTGTTTATCGTAGTTAAAATAATGGTATACGGATGCTCTTACTTTACCTTTTGCATCAGGAACAGTTTCGCTCATTTTATTGTCCATTGCATCATAAGCCATAGTAATTGTAGTTGTTTCCCCGTTAACGGGCTTCCGCTCCTCGCTCACTAAATTACCGTGGTTATACTTATACCAGGTTTCCATAGCCACGTGGTTGTGCCCATCATAGGTAGTAAGCCTGGTGATATTTCCGGCTTCGTCATACCTGGATACGAAACTTCCGAGTAGGATATTATCACGAAAAGTATAATCGCGCTGTTCCACTTCATTTTCTAAAGTATGGTACGAATAGGTTGATCTAACCGCCGATTTTTTAACCGTATGGTACCGAACAGATTCTACGAGCCGATGGTTTCTGTATTCGTAATTTATCCTCGTACTGGCAGTATCGCCCTTAAAAAGGGAATCATATCTGATGTTCGATACCAGGTTACCATCATTATTATAAGTTGCGATTTCTTTATTAATTATTTTGGCTGAAACTGTATCCCGTCGGGTAGTGGTTACCGATAAGACGTTGCCTTTTAAGTTTTCTTTCTCCAGGTCGCTTTTTATTTTTTGGGCGAAGCAGGTATTAGTAAAACAGAGGATAGCAATTAGATACAGAATTTTCATGACGATGGTAATTTACCGGGATTATTTGGTCCTATACACAATCCGTCTAAGTGTCTTCTCCCCAATATTGCCATTATCTTTACTATCTCCCATAATTGTCCAGTTACCCGCGTCATCATACTTTTTATAATTGTAAACGTGTGTTTCTGTCTCACCGATATCATGAACAATTTTTGAAGTTAATTTATTGCCGAATTTATCATACAATGATTTGGTAGTGGTTATTTGTATCATCTTTCCGCCATCCTCGTCTTCGTGAAACTCATCTTCCTCTACCTGGTTCCCATCACTATCATAATGATATCTGAATATAGAAAGCGGTTTATTCCTTTGTACAATAATGGCCATTTCAATTAATCTGCCTTCATCATCATATTTATATGATATGTAATCAGTATTAATAGAATTATCCCCCGAGAAAAAGTCTTTTGATTTTCTTTCCCTTTTTAATTCGTTATATACATATACCGTTTTTTGGTAAGGTGTTTTTTGACGTTTGCGATAAACATCGCGCTCAATAAGCCTTTGCTTATTATCATATTTAAAAATGGATTTTAACGTATCTATATTATCACCCAATACCGGCATGTGATAATAGCTGGTTTGAGTAACCAGATTACCGTAAGAATTATATTTCGAAATTATTTCATTCGCTAAGTCGCTCTCGAAGGTCTTGCCATTTTTAAAATAGTTAAATCGCTTCTCAATTACATAATCAACATTACCTTTTAAATTATTTGTTTCTAAATCGTTTTTTATCTTTTGAGCAAAGCAACTGAAGACAGCAAGGCTTAGTATTATAGTGGTGAATAAGGTTTTCATAAGTAGAGGCAATTTACTGATGTTAGAAAACTTTGGCAAAATACTTTCTGTCTTTCGGACTTCCCGACTTACGGACTTCCTGACTCCCAACTAAAACTCTATCTTTGCCCCCCATGAACATCCTGCTCATTGGTTCTGGCGGTAGGGAAAGCGCCTTCGCCTGGAAATTAACTCAGAGTCCATTATGCCAGCAATTATTTATTGCACCGGGCAACCCCGGCACGGCCCAGTTTGGCACCAACGTAAACATTAAGGTTACCGATTTTGAAGCCCACAAAGCTTTTGCCTTAGCCAATAATATCGATATGATTGTGGTTGGCCCCGAAGAACCACTGGTTAAAGGCATCCACGATTTCTTTTTGAATGATGAGCAGGTGCACCATATCCCCGTGATTGGCCCGCAGCAAGAAGGTGCGCAATTAGAAGGCAGCAAGGATTTCTCTAAGCAGTTTATGAACCGCCACAACATCCCTACTGCAGCTTCTGAAACTTTTACTGCCGAAACTTTACAGAATGGGTTAGCTTATCTTGAAACAACTGGTTTACCCATCGTATTAAAAGCCGATGGACTGGCAGCAGGTAAAGGTGTATTAATTTGCACCACACTGGAAGAGGCTAAACAGGAACTAACCGAAATGCTGACCATGGCCAAATTTGGCAATGCAAGCTCTAAAGTGGTTATCGAACAATTTTTACAGGGAATTGAGCTTTCGGTATTTGTACTGAGCGATGGCACCAACTATAAAGTACTGCCCGAAGCCAAAGATTACAAACGCATTGGCGAAGGCGATACCGGCTTAAATACCGGCGGCATGGGTTCGGTTTCGCCGGTACCTTTTGCAGGTAAGGATTTTATGGATAAAGTACACGAGCGTGTGATTATCCCTACTGTTGAAGGTTTAAAGAAAGATAACATCCCATACAAAGGCTTCATCTTTATCGGACTGATGAATTGCGGCGGCGAACCCTACGTAATTGAATACAACTGCCGCATGGGCGACCCGGAAACCGAAAGCGTATTACCCCGCATTGAATCTGACCTGGCCGACCTGTTTAAAGGAGTAGCCGAAGGCAACCTCGACACCAAAGAACTCATCATATCCAACAAAGTTGCCGCTACGGTAGTATGTGTAGCGGGCGGATATCCCGGCGATTACATGAAAAACGATGTAATTACAGGTATGGAAAACGTACGCGGTTCATTCGTATTCCAAGCTGGTACTTATGCAGATGGTAATGATATTAAAACATCAGGCGGCCGTGTATTGGCTATTACCTCTTTACAAGACACCATGTTTGATGCCCTGCAACAAGCCACCCTTGATGCCAGCCGCATTTATTATGATGGCAAGTATTTCAGGAAAGATATAGGGTTTGATTTGCTGTAAGTTTTAGAACCAAGATACAAGACAACAAAATTTGTCATTGCGAGGAACGAAGCAATCTCGTAGCTATACAAATCGAATAAGCATTGGCTACGAGATTGCCACGTCGTTCCTCCTCGCAATGACAAAATCAGTATAAAAAGAGAAAGGCCTTCGGTAACCGAAGGCCTTTCTCTTTTTATATAACGCTCCCTCTCCGCCGTTAGGCGGAAGGGCTGGGGAGGGGTTTACTCCGCTTTGTTATTGCTTTTGTTTTTCGCTAAAACCTCATTCAGTTTATCAACCAAATCGGCACCGCGAAGGTTTTTGCCGATGATTTTACCGTTAGGGTCTAACAAGAAGTTTTGCGGGATGGCTTGTACACCATAAAGTTTGGCAGCGTCATTATCCCAGAATTTAAGGTCAGATACGTGGGTCCAGGTTAAACCATCTTTGTGGATAGCAGCCAGCCATTTGTCTTTAGCATTCGGGCGATCCAGTGATACGCTCAGGATGGTAAAGTTTTTATCTTTAAACTGGTTGTAGGCTTTAACCACGTTCGGGTTTTCGTGGCGGCAAGGGCCGCACCATGATGCCCAGAAATCAACTAAAACATATTTACCGCGGAATGATGACAGCTTTACTGAAACACCATTGGTATCGGCCATGGCAAACTCAGGGGCAGTAGCACCATAAGCAACACCTTTCAGTTTTTCTAACTGCTCGGCATATTTTTTACCAGAAGTACTGTTTTGGATTTCCGGCGATAAGTGATGGAACATTGGGTCCAGCTCTTTATAATCGGCGCTGTAAGTGTAGCTGCGCAGTGCATTTAAGCTGATTACTGAAGATGGATTTTCTTCAATAAATTTCTTAGTGATTGCTTTCTCTTTATTGTCGGCAGCTTTTTCTAAAGCATCAAATTCTTTTTTCTGATCTGCAGTTGGGTTGTCACCTGCTGCTTTCTCTTTTTCGTTGATGGCTTCATACTCGGCATTAAGCGGTTTCATGGCTGCCTGGTATTTAGCGTTATCTTCGCTGATCTTAGTACCTGTAGCTGTTGCATTTTTAGCGAAATCGGCACTGGTAATAGTGGTTACGCCTTTGTCGATATAAATTTCGGTATAATCATACGGCGGGTGGATACCGTTGCCCTGAGGGTTTACAAATAAATCAGCCTGTGCCGGGTCAGTAACCGTGCCTTTGAATTCAAAAGCTCCATTAACCAAAACAACCGAATCAGTTACGTTTTTGGTACCTGCACGATAGCTCAAATAAGCTTTAGCCGGTGCATTAAATGTGCCGATTTTTCCTTTAACAGTAAAGTTAGGGGTTTCTGTTTGCGCAAAACTAATCGCTGGCAGGGCAATCAGTGCGGTGTATAGTAACTTCTTAATCATGTTCTACTAATTTATAGGTAGTTAAAAACCAAATATATAAAAAGGGCATCAAAAAAAGAATCAAGAATCGAGAGACAAGAATCAAGACTATGTCAAACAAAAGAAATTCGATATTTAATTACTAATTTCCATCATGCTTCAACATTTGCAAGATAAATTTCCGCATCTCGCCTCCAAATTGGCATCGTACGAAAACATGTACCACCGCATAGAAGTACCGGCTAAAACCGTGTTGCTGCACGAGGGCGATGTATCTAAAAAAGCATGGCAAATAGAGAAGGGCTGCATCCGGGCATGGTTTAATAATAAAGGACGGGATTTAACACTTCAGTTCTTTTTCGAAGGGCAGAATGTCTCATCGCTCGAAAGTTTCCGCAGAAATATTCCAAGTGTTTATACGCTCGAAACCATTGAGCCCAGCATCATTTACTGGATCAACAAAAAAGATTGGGAATACATGCTTACCGACATAGAAAGCACCCCGGAAGGCAAGCAATTCATCTCAGACATTACCCTCGACCGCCAGCTTAACTACATGCGGCATTTTATGTCGTTCATCAGGGATACACCTAAAGAGCGCTTTATTAACTTAATGAAAGAGCGGCCTGAAATTATTAAACGTGTGCCTCAGCATTACATAGCCTCATATTTGGGCATTACTTCGGTATCGTTGAGCAGGATACGCAGTGCGGTGAGCAGGATGAAGGAGGAGTAAGTGATGAAGGAATAAAGAGAAAGGACTTTTTTACCTCGCTCGTCATGCCGAATTTATTTCGGCACCCCACAGGACAGGTAGCGAACCTGTTTACCCGCATACTTAGCATGTGGGGTGCTGAAACAAGTTCAGCATGACGTGGTGGAGATGATGGGTAGATAAGCCAAGCAAAGAAGGCTGATCGTACGATCAGCCTTCTTTGCTTGGCTTACTTAGGTCAACTGCTACTGCAACTAACCACTGCTACTATCTTCAAGACCCCGGAAATAGCTCTGCAAGTTTTCTTTCTAAATCTTCTCCCCTCAAATTTTTACCAACAATTTTTCCTTGCGGATCAATCAGGTAGTTTTGAGGGATGGCACGAACGGCGTATAATGCAGCGGCTTCGTTATCCCAGAATTTAAGGTCTGATACCTGGGTCCAAACCAGGCCATCGGCTTTAACGGCTGCCTGCCATGCATCTTTAGCACCGGGGCGATCTAACGATACACCCAGTATAGTGAAGTTTTTGTTTTTGTATTTATTGTAAGCACGTACCACGTTAGGGTTTTCCTGGCGGCAAGGGCCGCACCATGATGCCCAGAAATCAATCAGCACATATTTACCGCGGAATGATGATAGCTTAACAGGTTTACCATCCACATCGGGCTGGGTAAAATCCGGGGCTATGGCACCAATGCCGGTTACCATTAACCCGTCCAATGATTTTTTTAATTGCAAACCAGCTTCCATACTTTGCAGGGATGGATCGAGCGATTTGTATAAGGCCAGCAGTGGTGCAGGATCAGCCGAAGGACCACCCATCGAGCTTAAAGCCAGCAAACTCAGGTAACTTTTAGGGTTGCTTTTGATATAAGCTACCAGTATATTCTGTTGTTGCTGTTGTATCGATTTCAGGCTGCCTTGTACAAAATTCTGGTATTCGGCGCTTTGCTGCTGGGCTAAAGTTGCGCGCTGTGCATCGTACTGGATCTTTTTTGCCTTGGTGATGATGGGGCTTAACTGCGCCATCAGTTTAACATTGTCGTCATTAATTTGCGACCCGGTAATTTTACCCGCACTTATCGAATCCATGGTGGCTACGTTGATAGTACCTGCCTCCAGGTAAAGGTTTAGCATATCGGCACTGGTATTATCCAGTTTTTCGAGGCCTACGCCTTTATGGTCGTATACCAAAGCTGCATTAACAGGGTTCAACACGGTACCACTTATGGTAAATGCCCCCACGCTAATGGCCGAAGAATCTACCACGCGGTTAGCGCCAAGGCTGTAAAATAAATATACCTTACCAGCAGGTGTGCCATTGGCAATTTTACCCTTAATGGTAAATGGCTGCGGTGCCTGCGCAAACGTAATGGCAGGTATAAAAAGTGCTATATAGCAAAATAACTTTCTCATCAATTCTAAATATTCAGGCTTATTAACGTAAAAATCAGGCAAAAAGATATAACCTCGCTTAGCTTAATTTTTGGTAAGTGCGCCACCACAGGTCTGGCATCTCGCCGGATACGGCTAACTGGTAATCTTCATAACGGCAAGGTACTAAGTGGAAACGCTCATTGAGCGAACCGTTTGCCGGGTAAGGCACCTGCATCCACCATCGGTCTGATTTTTTGCTTTTTACAAACACCAGCTCATGGTCATCATGCGTAAGGGTGGTTTTATAGATCAGGTATTGCGATTTTGGGTTGAGCGGAAAATCTGCTTTCCTATTATAAAAGCCTTCTACAAAATACCAGATCATCTGGGCTATCAGCATGGCGGTTTGCCCGTTAACATCGTAAGCCGGGTTAAACTCGTAGAAGCCTATCGAGGTCAGCTTATCATTAAAACCGGCGTAGCGGCAAATCTGACATGCTTCTTCGCCATAAAAACCGTTTGGTGTGGCATTGGCATTGCCCATGGCATCGGCACCACGGATGGCACCGATATCGAAACTGATCATGCCCGCATTGCGGATCACCGGTTCGGCTACGCTAATTTGTCCGCTCAGTTCGCCCAGTCGATGCACATCAAACAGCAGCTTATCCATTACACGCAAACTTTCCTGACTGGTAAAATAAGTCTGGTAACCCAGGTTACTGAAGTTGAACAGGTAGTTAGGTTCGTGCAAAAAGATCTTACTTAAAAATGAAGCTGATGTTGTTTCTGACATATCCCTTTCAAAATCATCATCGAGGTCAAACGCCTGGTCTATCACCACCAGGTCAACCCGTTGCTCCAGGTCTTCATAAGCCATAAACTGTGCGTAGGTTAAATCCTGACCGCCGCCGATGATGATGGGCAAAATATTATCCCGTATCAGTTCGTTAACAACCGTTTTAAGCGCCACATAAGTATCGGTAATGCTTGCGCCACGGCGGATATTACCCAAATCGGCAATCTTAACGGCGAAGCTGCCTTCGTGCAGTTGGTACAATTTTTCGCGCACGTAATTGGGCGCGGTAGAGCATCCTTCGTTGTTAACAGCATGGCGGTCTTCCATCACACCGATAATCGCCATATCAAACTTTTCTTCTTCAAGGTCGGGGAACCGATCGGTAAAAACATTGATCTTATGCCCAAGCTGGCTATGGTTATAGCCTTGTTTGGGTGTAATACTGCTGAGATCAACGGGCGACAGAAAATCTGTTAATGACATAGGGATGCTTTACAAAAGCTCAAATATCAATTTAATTCGATTAATTTGCACTGTTTTCTAAAAAATTACAAGCATGATACTGGTAACCGGCGCAACAGGTTTTTTGGGTACTGAGCTGGTTAGGCAGCTTGCCGAAACGGGCTTACCCGTACGTTGTACCCGGCGCAACCATTCTATCATCCCCCAAGCACTGCTAAAATACAGCAACCTGATTGAATGGGTTGAAGCCGACATCTGCGATATTTTTGCCTTAGAAGCTGCCATGGAACTTGTAACCCAGGTTTACCATTGTGCGGCATGGGTGTCATTTAAACAGGCTGATAAAGAGCCGATGATTAACACCAATGTTACCGGCACCGCCAATGTGGTTAATGCCTGTATCGATGCGGGGGCACGCTTACTGCACGTAAGTTCAATCGCCGCAGTGGGTACCGCCAAAACCGGCGAGCTGATTACCGAGAAACATTATATTGAAGAAACCCCGGTTAAAAACGTGTACGCCATATCGAAACTGGAAAGTGAGATGGAAGTTTGGCGCGGCATTGCCGAAGGCCTGGATGCCGTAGTGGTTAACCCATCCCTCATTATCGGCGCAAGCGCAGGTACCGAAGGCAGCGGCGCGCTCTTCGAAACCGTGCGCAAAGGCCTCGGCTTTTATACCGGCGGCAGCGTTGGACTGGTTGATGTTGCCGACGTAGCCCGCTGCATGATTGCCCTCATGAACAGCGACAATACCGCCGAACGCTACATCATCAACGCCGAAAACTGGTACTACAAAGACCTGTTTAACACCGTAGCCGATAAATTCCACGTAAAACAACCAACCCGCCAGGCTAAACCCTGGATGCTGGAGTTGGCCTGGCGAGGCGCTTCGCTTATTGGCAGTATAACCGGTAAATCCCCATCACTCGATAAAATTTCCGCACAATCTGCCAGTTTGGTGCAGAACTATGATAACGCCAAGATTAAAAAAGCCATCGGTTTTGAATTTAAGCCGGTTGATAGGACTATTGATGAGGTGGTGGCAGCGTTGGCCGTATAAAGGATTTTAGGACGAAAGACGCTCTGCCCTGGTGTCATATTTAGCTCCGTCGAAGTATGGTGCAGAGAGCCGACGCTTATGCTTCGAGTACCTACTATGACAACGCGCTCGTCATTTTCCTTTTGTCATCCAGAGCGGTAGCGAAGGATCTTCTTCACCCTGCAAAGCTGCTAATATATATTACAATATCCTTAACTGGGGCAAACATACTGTACAGGCACAAGTACTCTGTCCCGAAACCCTTCGCTGCATACTTGCGCCAGAAGTGGGAAGTGGCTATTTATGCACTGATCTTATGATTAATTTCGTTTATTAAGTCAATAAATTTTTCGCTTCTATGAGTTCTATAACAATGTTCTAAAAGTGACATTTTAGAATGTTTAATAATCCTGTTTTGTCGACTTAAAATCCTGGTGAGTAAGGCGAATAAAGATTTTCCACGTATTAAAATATCATAATTATTTCTAAGATTTTCCTTAATCTGGTCATTTGCTGAAAAAAAGTTTATACTTTCTAAAAATTCTTGTTTTACTTCATTTTGTATTTCGCATATTAACTGTTGCGGATGATTTCTAAAACAAAATTTTCGACCTTCTAAATAATTTTGAATTTCAAAAGCATAATATTCAATAAAGCTATTAAGCGATTTAGCAAAAATTAATTTTTCATCATTATCAAGCAAAGCCTCAATATTTCTTCCAAAATACAAGTCATTCTCAATTGAGTAGCCATTCGTCCATATTATTTCGGATAAATTTTCTGGTGGATTTATATAAACATACGCATCTTTATCTGCTACAAAAATTGCTTTTATGTTTGGAAATTCTGCCCGTCTTTCAAATACCTGGAGTAATTTATCTCTACCTCCACATGGAAAGAAATTGGCATTGACTATACCAATCTCGCTTTCAATCCAGCGATATATTATAATATCGTCTTTACCTTCAACTAACACTGTTGTTAACGAAGACCTCTTTAAAGTTTCTATAATTTCATCTACGGTTAGGTCCAAATTCATTTTTAAATACCTTTATCGTTAGACAAAATGATTTCTTTATCCGAGTATTTCGAAAAGATAAACGGACTATGAGTTGCCATAAAAAACTGATTATTATTTCCTTGGTTTAGTAAAGTTGGAACGAGCGTTCTTTGCCAGTCTGGGTGAAGACTTAACTCTGGTTCATCAATGAATATACTATGGTTTTTAGTAAAAGCATTATAACAAATAAAACTCAACATTTGCTTTTCTCCTGCTGATAGCTTGTCTGAGGAAATAGCGTTGTTTACTTCTCCAATTGTAAGATTACTTAAGTTAATGCCTTTGTGTTGAAATATGGTAGTTATTAGTTCAGAAAGTGTTGTGTATGGTTTCAATAAAGTTTCCCTTTCTGTTTCCATACTTTCTATATCAGATTGAATCTCGGCAAGTGTTTCTGTTTCGCTTTTTTGCCTTATCTTAATTTTTCTAATGATCTCATCAGATTTTTGTTTCTGCCCCAAATTGATTAGCGCATTAATATTGGAGTACTCCCTATTTAGCAATTGAATTATGTCGTCAGTTGAAATAGAAGTTATAAATCTTTGATTTTTAGATGACATTCTTGCAGAAAACTCTTCTAATGCGTTTCTTATTTGGTCTTGGCGTCCAAACCTTGGGTCGAAACCTTCTTCCATTGTAAACCCACCTTCGATTCTTCTGAAAGTTGGAAAAAATATGGTTGGAATAGATAATTTAGTAATTTCTAAGAACCTATCATTAATTCTTGTTGGTCGCCGTAATTCTAATTCCCTAAGATTTAAATCACTTAATGTAAATGGTTTTTCTTTATCAAGTCCAATTGTTACTGTGTTATTTTCAATATCTCTCTTAATTGAAATGAGCGAATTTGAAGTTGTGAGTTCTGCTGCTACAAAATTTATCTCTTTTATCAAATTTAAAATTCTTCCTGAGTTTAAAAACCAGATTAACTTTAGAACTGTCGTTTTACTTGAACCATTCTTGCCTGTAAGTAAATTTAAGTCGGGATGAAAAATTAGTTCTAATGGCTCCTTTCGGTTATTAAGTCCTTCAACTATTAGTTTTTTTATCATTGTTTTCGGTTTTAGGCATATTCTATATAGATGGCACTGCTATTTAGCATTTCACTTCTCTAAAATAGCTTTTATATTATCTAAAAAATTGTTTTTTAACTAATTATCTAATTATTTCTAATCTTGGCGCAAGTATGCAGCGCAAGGCATGGCAACCCCTTACCCTGGCGCAATTATGCAGCGCAGGCCATTGCAACGGGGTACTTGTGCCTTCAAGCAAAGGGATGACGCTTATGCTTCGAATGCATTAACACTACAACACGTATTTTAAAGTATAAACTTTTTTCAGGATTAAGGGTTCCGAAGTGTTCCGGACTTTTAAGTCATTTTGAAATTTAGCGTCAAAAACGGTCTTGATGATAGCATCAGCCGCGATTTTTCACATTTTGGCAGGGTGTTCCGGGTGTTCAAAAGTGTTCTGCTTCAAAAAAACGGAACACTGGCATAATCATGTCAGTATTTTCATTTTAATCTCCATCCTCATTTTAAATTTTGCATTTTTGCGCAAACCTTAATGTATAGTAAACACTATGAGCCAGTATTATATCATTGATTTCGACAGCACATTTACCCAGGTAGAAGCCCTTGATGAACTGGCCCGTATCTCGCTGAAAGAGCACCCCGACCGCGAGCTGATTTACAAGAAGATAGAAGACCTCACTAATGCGTCGATGGAAGGTCGGCTGTCGTTCACGGATAGTCTGGAGCAGCGTGTTAAGTTACTGGAAGCCACCCGCGAACACCTGAAACTGCTGGTGCGCCACCTGCGCAAAAAGGTATCCACCTCGTTTTCGCGCAACAGTGAGTTCTTTAAAAACCACCAGGATGAGGTATTGATCGTATCCGGCGGGTTTAAGGAGTTTATTACCCCGGTGGTTACCGAGTACCAGATCAAGAAAGAGAACATCTATGCCAACACCTTCATCTTTGATGAGGATGATAAAATTATAGGTTATGATCGTACCAACCCGCTATCGCAGGAAGGCGGCAAGGTTAAACTATTGAAAGAGCTGAACCTGCAGGGCGATATCTTCGGTATCGGCGATGGGTACTCAGATTTCCAACTGAAGGAATCGGGCATGATCAAAAAGTTTTTTGCCTATACCGAGAACATCGAACGTAAATCTGTCACCGAAAAAGCAGATCATATTACCCCAAGCTTCGATGAGTTTTTGTACATCAACAGGTTGCCACGTGCTATCTCGTATCCTAAAAACAGGATCAAATGTTTAATAGTTGGTCAGGTTGATGAAGAAGCGATAAGCCAGATGCAGAAAGAAGGCTACAACGTTCGCCAGCGCGATACGATAGAAGAAAAGTACCTCGAAGAAGCAGGCGTACTGCTTTGCGCCGAAGATGTACAACCAACACCAGAGCAAATTGAAAGCGCACCACGCCTGAAAGTGATCGGTTGTTTTGGCAAGGTAGCCAGCCGCAAACTATCAGACACAGCCTGCGAAAACGGCGTAATCATATTCGACGATCCTAAAAATAATCCCCGAAGTTTTGATTTTATACCTAAACGTGTAATCTCATTTATGAACGAGGGTAAAACCCATACCAGCTGCAACTTCCCCGATCTGCAGCCGCCACGCGTGAGCAATGCGCACAGGCTCATCCACATCCACCAAAACGTACCGGGTATTTTGGCTAAGATCAACGATGTATTTGCCAAGCACAACATCAATATTGTTGGCGAGTTCCTGGTAACCAACCCGCAAATTGGCTACGTAATTACCGATGTAAATAAAGGCTATGATGCCGATGTACTGGATCAGCTTAAAGCCATCCCGCAGACGATTAAGTTTAGACTGCTATATTAATAATGATAGAATGAGTGAAGGAGAAAATGATAGAATGGAAAAAAATATTCTATCATTCAAAACTCTATCATTCTATCATTGACTGAACTCTATCATTCTCTCCTTCACTCATTCTATCATTGCTTATTCATTTTCCACAAGCGGCACCACCAGTACCGGCATTTCGGCATGGCGTACTACGTGTTCGGCTACGCTGCCCATGAATAAACGGTCGAAACCGGTGCGGCTATGGGTGCCGATCACAATCAGATCAGCATTAAATTCTTTACTGCAGCTGATGATACCATCGGCTGTTGAGCCGTATTCTGTAAAGTGGGTAATTTCCAAACCTTCGCCATATTCTTTGATGGTATTGGCTATAATATCGTCTGATATATGGGTTTGGATATCCATCATTTCTAAACTCGCTATGTTAGTTCCGGTTTCCAGCGGCATACCCAAAGTGGTATCGGTAACGGGGCCTGGCACGTAAGCGGCTTCGATAATATGTACCAGCCCAACCGCGGCACCAAATTGTTTAGCGAGGTCGAAACCTGTTTTGGTGGCATGTTTGGCAAATTTGTTATCGTCTATGCCAATGAGTATCTTCTTAAAAGTTGTCATGATGGTTTATGTTTAATATAGATAAAACGCTGTGAGTAGAATATGTTTTCCCAAGATAGGTTTTTACTTTCAAACTGTATTACACACCCTAAGCCTCGCAAGAGCTACCGTGTACCTACAAGTTTGCTCAGCTTAAATCTTTACCCCTTATTAACGTTTTAGCAAGTTTCACTGAAAGTAGTATTCCCCTAATTTAGGGGAATGCAATGACTGTAATACCACTTCTAACATAATAAGGGGTAGAATTGCAGCAGGTTAAAAAGGTGAGTACATGGCAGTCTCAAAAGAGGAATTTAACGGACTATCCTTTATACTTATCAAATAACTTATTCCAATAGCCATCTCCAATCTTAGCATCACCTTTTCGTTGGGCAGTGTAAATGCCGCTGTCACCACTAAAAAAATAAGCTGTAAAGCAGGTAATGGCAAACAGCATGGCATGTTCGCCACCAAATAGTTCGATACCCATTAAGGTGCAGGCCAGTGGCGTATTAGTGGCACCGGCAAATACGGCGATGAAGCCCAATGCGGCAAAAAGGCTTACCGGCGCGTTCAGTATTTCGGCCAGGGTATTACCTAAGGTTGCGCCTACATAAAACAGCGGGGTTACTTCCCCTCCCTTAAAGCCCGTGCCCAAAGTAATGGCGGTGTAAATGAGTTTCCATAACCAACTAAAAAAATCAGCCCCGCCATGTTGGAAGGCAGAGACAATAGTTACCGCTCCGGGATGTTCTGGCTCTACCCCTAAACTTAAATAATCGGGCTTACCAATGAGGAAAGTTAGACCGATAATGATGAGTCCACCGCATACCGGGATGAGCCAATCTATCTTAATCAGCTTGAGCGAAAAAGCCTTAACAGCATGTGTGGTATTGGCAAAAAGATAACTCGCCAGGCCAAATAATGCCGATGCAAATATTACTTTAATAAGTAATAACAAATCGGTAGGTAAATGGTGGTTATAATACTCGGCCGAGGTCTTAACCACATCGATATGGTAGGCTGTGTGATGGATTCCCCAAAGGGCAACAGTAGCATCGCCAACAAAACCGGCAATGAGGCATGGCAGCAAAGCATTGTAATTTATACGACCGATGGTAATTACCTCCAGCGCAAAAATGGCACCAGTTAATGGGGTACCAAACACGGCGCCGAAGCCTGCCGCTATACCGGCGGTTAGCAACATTTGCTTATCGGTATCATTGAGTTTAAACAAGCCGACGAAAAAGTTGGCGATACTGCCTCCAATCTGCACAGCTGTCCCTTCCCTGCCCGCCGAGCCGCCGAATAAATGTGTAATTACTGTAGTAACTAAAATAAGCGGGGCCATGCGCTTGGGTACGCCTGCGCCAGGTTCGTGAATCTCGTCGATGATGAGGTTATTGCCACGCTCGGCCGATTTGCCGTATAGTTTATACAGGAAATGAATAGCAACACCTGCCAATGGCAACAGGTATAATAACCAGGGATGTGCGAAGCGATAATGGATAGCCCAGCTGAGCAGCCATAAAAATAACGCTACTGTGCTGCCAATAGCTATAGCAATGGGCAAAACAATAAGCGTGCAACGAAAACTGTAAACGATTGTGGAAACTTGGGACGACAGAAATTTTTTCATAAACCTACATGCAAATAAATAAAATTATTCGAGTAGGCGTCATCAGCTTTTTAGGGCGGTTCAAATAGGCAGCTCACCATTGCCTTTCAGTACAATACAAATATGGGTTAAAAATGCATCCGGTGCAATAGGCGTTATTCTTTTTATATTTTTGTGTATGCAATTTACACCCGAAATTACCGAGCGGTTAGAGCAGCTGCAGCAGAAATATGAGGCTATGGGGCAGGATATGTCATCATACCTCGATGGTTTGCTGTATGCCGATTTCCTGACCTATTGGGATTACATACACCTTGATACGCTGCTAAGTTTACAAAGCCCCAAAACACCATTCCCTGATGAAGAGATCTTTATCATGTACCATCAAATCACGGAGTTGTATTTTAAACTTACCCTCCACGAGTGTAAACAAATTGCTGCTAAAGCCGATCTTACCGCCGAATTTTTCACCGCCCGTTTAAAACGCATCAATAATTATTTCAACGCATTGGTTAACTCGTTCGAGGTTATGGTTGAGGGGATGGAGAAAGAGCAGTTCCTTAAATTCAGGATGTCGCTATTACCTGCCAGTGGTTTTCAATCAGGGCAATACCGCATGATCGAGATCTTCGCTACAGATTTCATCAACCTTGTAGCTAAAGATAAGCGCGAAGAATTAAGAGGCGGAAGTGTTGAAGAACAGTTCGAGCATATTTACTGGAAGTTTGGCGCTACCGAACTATCTACCGGCAAAAAAACATTAACGCTTAAGCAGTTCGAGAAAAAGTATGCAGATACTTTTATTGCCCTGGGTAAAAGCTGTGCCGATGTTAACTTCAATAAACTATATCATAATTTACTAGCAGCCGGACAAGCTACTCCACAACTTGCCGATCAACTCCGCCAGCTGGATACCCATGTTAACGTAAACTGGCCGCTGGCACACTATAAATCTGCTGTAAAATACCTGCACCGCGAGCCCGAAGAAATTAAGGCTACAGGCGGTACCAACTGGCAGAAATACCTGCCTCCGCGTTTTCAGAAAAGAATCTTTTATCCGGAATTATGGACTGCCGAGCAGATAGATAATTGGGGTAAAGCCTGGGTTGAGGGAGCGTTGAGTTAAGAAATTAATATCGAACACCGAATGTCGAATATTGAATAATGAAATAAAAACTTCGATGTTCGACATTCATTATTCGGTGTTCGATATTTATGCACACTTCGATGTTCGACATTCAACATTCATTATTCGATATTCACTACTTCTTCCGCTTAGCTACCTTTGCTTCAATCAGTTTTTTAATCTGATCAAACTTCTCGAATTCCTGCGCTATCACAAACGCATTTCTGGAGGTCGATTTGCCTTTGAGTTCGATGCCTTTTACATTGGTTTCAACAGCCGTAATATCGGCTATTTTGATTTGCTGTTCGCGTTTGCCCAATTCGGTCAGCGTAACTGCATCATCACTAACGGCAACTGTCATGGTATCAATTCGTTTGTTCGATTTTTTGATACTGAGAAATAGCAGGATAAGCGCTATCAGGGTGATGGCAATGCTTAGGATAATAAAGCGATAATCGTAGCCCGTACGCACCAATTGATATACAATTAAACCAATCGGAAACAGGTATGGCACCAGCAAGCTGATATTGGTTTGGCGTTTGTAGGCGGGCGCTTTTTTAGGGTCTATGCGGTAGGTATGTATTGCTGTGCTCATAATATTCGGTAAAGGTCTATTTTTCCGGCTTATAAATTGAGATTTACTTCATAAATTCCTAAATTGCCAACTTTCAAATCTATTGGGCCATGACAGACACGTTGGACATCAAAATTACAAAAACTACCCATTCCCGTTTGCAGGAAACGGACTTTACTAACCTGGTATTTGGCCGTACCTTTTCTGACCACATGCTGGTGGCTGATTATGCAGATGGCGAATGGAAGAACTTCGAAATTGTACCTTATGGCGAAATTGCCCTTAGCCCGGCTATTTCTGCGCTGCATTACGGACAAGCGTTTTTCGAAGGAATGAAAGCTTATAAATTGGCAGATGGCCAGGTCTCTGTCTTCCGTCCTGAAAAAAATGCGGCACGTTTCAACAAATCTGCAGAGCGCCTTTGCATGGCCGAACTGCCAGAAGATCTGTTTGTACAAAGCATTGCCGCTTTAGTTGATCTTGATCGCGATTGGATCCCTGCACAGGCAGGCCACTCACTATATATCCGTCCGTTTATGTTTGCAACGGATCCTTATCTGGGTGTGACTCCTTCAAGCACTTATAAATTTATGGTATTAACCGGCCCGGTTGGCCCTTATTTCACTAAACCTTTGCGCGTGAAATTCGAGACGCACTACACCCGTGCTGCTGAAGGTGGTTTTGGTTACGCCAAAGCTGCCGGTAACTACGGGGGCTCGATGCTGCCATTTAAAAAGGCTGCGGAAGAAGGTTTCGACCAGTTAATCTGGACTGATGCCAAAGAACATTTATATGTTGAAGAAATGGGCGCAGCCAACGTAATGTTTGTGCTGGATGGTAAATTGATTACCCCATCAACCCGCGATACTATTTTAGATGGCGTAACCCGCGATACCGTAATTACCCTTGCAAAATCATGGGGTGTGCCGGTTGAAGAGCGCCGTGTATCTATTGCCGAAGTTGTTGAAGGTGCTAAAAATGGTAAACTGACTGATGCTTTCGGTGCAGGTACTGCTGCTACCATTGCCCCTGTAGGTTCATTAAACTACAATGGCGAAGAGTATACGCTAAGCGACCCATCAACCCGTGAGTTCTCTCAAAAAGTATTAAAAACTTTAGACGATATCCGCTACGGCAGAACTACCGATACATTCGGCTGGAATTATATTGTGTAACGTTTGATGTTTTATATAAAAAGAAAAGCGCCTTAGATTGTCTAAGGCGCTTTTTTTATGTCTTGAACCAGAATTACGGAATTAAAGAATTTTCAGAATTTCATTTGCACATCTGAATTACCCCTATTTCCGTAGAGACACAACACTTTGTGTCTCCCGCAGGACAATCAAATATTAAATAAAAAGAGACACAACTCTCGTGCATGAATTGATACCAAACAACAGAGACACAATATTTTGTGTCTCTACAGTATCGTAAACATTAAATCAAAAGAGACACAAGGTATTGTGTCTCTACGGTGCAATTTATTCTACAGAAACGGTTAAACCTTCCTGTTGTAATATTTTACGGTAAACTTCCATCTCGGTGAATGAACCCTCGAGTATGGCGCATTTGCCTTCGTTGTGTACCTTCCAGGCAATCTTTTCGGCTTGGCCTTCTGAGTAATCGAGGTACTTCATCATGCAGTAAATTACATGATCAAAACTGTTCACATCATCGTTCCACAATATCAGGCGGTGTACTTCTTTTAGTCCCGCTAATATTTCCTCAAGGGTGAGGGTCTCTTCCTGTACTTCAGTCGGCATAGTTATATTGTAATCACAAATTTACTTAAAAAGCATAATAAACACAGTAAAAATATGTTATAGCTGCAATAATTGATAGTTTTATAAAAACCCCTATTACAATGAGACCTCATTTCTCAGCATTGTCGTTTTGTGCGGCAGCCGGTTTGCTGTTAACCTTGCACAGCCAGGCACAAACAAAAAACCCTAATACCTTATTGCCACCGCCTGCCGATATTAAAATTGATGGCGACCTGAAAGACTGGGGCGACACACTCCGCTACTTTAACGACGAGAAAAAAATATCCTACACGCTGGCCAATGATAAAGACAACCTGTACATGGTTGTACGGGTTAGCGACCGTACCGAACAGATCCGTATTATACGTGCCGGGCTTACTTTAAGTATTAACACCAAAGGCAAAAAGAAAGAAGAAAGCAGTATCACCTTCCCGGTAGGCAACCCAGATCAGCCACAAACTGAGGCACCTGATGATAAAAAAACAAACCCGGATTTGCTTGACCAGCAAGACCGCGAAGAAATGCTGCGCGCTAAAATGACTAAGCTGCGCTACATTAAAGTAACAGGCTTGCCTGATATTGAGAGCGACATCATGACCACCTCTAATACCTACGGGATTAAAGTGGCTTTAAATATTGATGATAAAGATAACCTGGTTTATGAGGCAGCTATCCCATTAAAATTTTTCCATGCTGCAGCGCCTGATAAAACCGAATGGGCTTTTAACATTAAAATAAATGGCGTTACACATGCACCTAAATCCGGAGCCGATCCAAACGGCGGCGCTGGTGGCGGCCGTGGCGGAATGGGCGGCGGCGGTATGGGTGGCGGTGGCGGCCGTGGTGGTATGGGCGGCGGCGGTGGCCGACACGGCGGTGGTGGCGGAATGGGCGGCGGCCGCGGCGGCAACAGCAGCATGACCGAAAGCGACCACTCTGAAATTGCTAAATCGATGGATTTCTGGGAGAAATTTTATTTAGGTAAAAGCGAGTAAAACCCGCTTTTACTCTACTTTATAATGATATACGTGGCGGCCAATGTGGCCGTCACTATCAATACCTTCTACCACAACGCGGTAATTACCTTTACTGCCTGCATTAAAAAAATCTATACTGGCTTTGCCATCTTTGTCCGCAACAACACTGGGGTTCCAGTAAATGGTGCTGCGTAAATCGGCAAGTGCAGCATTGATCTTAGGGTCGTTATATTGTGGCGAGTAAAATGATCTGGCCTGATAATAGCCTTTGGCAGCAGCCGTAACAACACCCGGAAAGTATTTAGAATAGTTACCCATTTCTGCACCGGTTTTCATGTTAACAACTATTACACCCGCAGATCCCCTGGCACCATAAAGGCCGGTATAGCCAATACTCCTCAATACTTCAATACTACCTACATCCCGGCTATTCAGGGTCGCTAAAAAATCTGGTTCTACATATATCCCATCTACAATAATTTGCATAGGGCTATCAAAACTAATTGATGTTGCGCCCCCAAAGTATGCTTTATTATCTCTAAACGTAACCCCGGCTATTCGCCCAGCTAAACAATCTATGATATTAAGGCATGGTGTGTTTTCGAATATATCTCCTTTTATAACCTGATCTGCAATACCTGGCCCGTTTAAGTTTGAAGAAGTTTGTAAAATAGGTTTCTTTGTTTCGCGTATGGTTACCTCTTTAAGCAATATATTATGGTTACCGATACCCGCATTCATCTCTTCTTTCAAAAATGCACTATTACTCAGCAGGTAGGTTAACATGGTGTTGTCAATATTAACATCCATATCGGGCGCATTAACATTTGGTTCTACCTGTTGTCTCGTAATTTTGTCAAGGTTAACATCAACATACTTCTTGTTTTTGGCCGTACGTGCTTGTACAACAAATTTAACGCTGTCTTTAAATTCAAGGTTATCGAAACTAAAACGGCCATTTTCATCGGTAAGGGTATCCACCATAAACATGCCTCGTTGTGTATTAAACAAGGTAACCTTACCGCCAACAACAGGCTTTTTGCCATCCATTACCTGGCCCGAAACCCTGATCCCTCTTTCGGCTGCAAAGAGCGATGGGGCAAAATTATCATTCATTACCTGCTTCCATTCAAACCTGCGGTAACCCTGGGTAAGCATTAACAAATCCAGATCGGCTGCGGCTTGCTCATTATTATCGGCAAAGTAATAGTTTGGTTTCTCGATATAACCTTTAATGTCTGAGCTTAATAAAATGCTCGAAAGGATGGTTGTTTCATCGCTTTCATCAACCGGTACTTTACTTTCGTCAATTACAGCGGCCGATAAACTTGATAAGGCCGGCTTATCGCCCGGCGCATAGGCAGTAATATCAAATTTCATTTTGCCGCGGGTTGCAAAAGTTGCTTGTTGCGGGGCTATGTTCAATGTTAACCTATCTGGATTATTTATAAAAACTATCCGCTCATTTACAGCCTCGCCCGCACTATTAAATAAAGTAAGCTGGGCAATACCCGATGGGAAACTTTGCTTAGAAACCTTAGCTGCAGTAATTATATTTTCAAGCTTAACCTTGGTTGCGTAGCAAACATCGCCGCCCGAATGTATCACCAGGCCAACTTCAGAGCCAATCAGCTCTTTACTTGCCGTTATACGGATAGCTATATTATCAGGATCGAGCGTGTTATTAACGGTTAATACATAGCCCTGCTCAATAGCTTTGGGCAAAGGCAGTACTACCTTCGAACCATCATCAAAAGTAACCTGTGCGGTATAAGTTTGGCCTGCCTGAGGTACCATTATAAAGGCCCCCATGCCCAGGTGACTGGTAGTTAATTTCGCAATTTCCTGCCCGTTGTTATCAACCACTGTGCCGTTTATTGCTTTGCCCAAACCATCGGCACCAACAGCTTTAAAAGCAATTTTAGAAGGTAGCTCATTAACCATATTCCCGCTTTCGGGGAAAAACTGGATGTTTACATCACCTGCAATAGCATTAACCGGGATGGTATTTACAATAGTTTTTTTGTCGTCAATTTTAATATGGCTAACAATAGCACCTTGCTTAAACTGCGCAGCATTATTGATAAAATCAATCTGTAAATTACCCTTTCCATCGGTTACCCCCTTGCCGCGCTCTGCATTTTTTCCGTTAATCTGCGTCTGGTACGATACCTCTTTGTTAGCATAAGGCTCGCCATTTAAGTTAGCATAGTTTATTGAGGCCTTAATAGTACGCTGCCCGTTTTTGGTAGCATAAGCATAATCGGTTTTGGTAAAAACTGTATTATTGGCCGAGTTGCCGATACGGATGGTTTTATCGAAGAAATAATCGGGCCCTGCATTACGCATCCAGTTGGTATAGGCGCGTATACGGTAGTTACCCGCCGCCAGGGTATCAGACAGCGGGAAATCGCCGGAACCCAAGCCGGCAGTGAGCGGTAATTTTATGGATTGTTTGATAGAATCGCGGCTATCAATCAGCTCTACATTTAAGGTGCCGCTTAAGCCTGTTAGCTGGTGACGGGGACCAACGGTTACATAAGCCTTAAACCAGATATTATCACCAACGGTATAGTAGGGTTTATCAAAATGCAGGTATACTTTTTCTTGAGGGTGCCCGGCAACCCATTTATCTAATTGTGTAGTAGCTTTTTTAATTGGATCGTCGCCGGCTTTTGTAAAACCAAACAGGGTTACCGACACTAAGATGGTCAGCAGCAGAAATGATGCTTTTTTTATTCGTAACATAAGGCAGGGAGGTTTGATATAACCAATGGTTAATTAACATAAATTAATTAACCATTGGTGTAAAAATAGCATAATATTTAAAATATCAGCTAAAAAGGCAATTATTCTACTTTATACCGGTAAACATAGTGGCCTATGTGTCCCTCGCTATCAATACCTTCTATCACAACCCGGTAAGTGCCTTTACCGCCTGCATTAAAATACGCTATTTCAGTCTTACCGTCTTTATCAGTCACTACAGTAGGGTTCCAATAAATGGTGCTGCGTAAATCGGCTATTGCCGCGTTGGTTTTAGGATCATCATACTGAGGAGAATAAAAAGTGCGCCCCTGATAATAACCTTTAGGCGAATACCTGATGAGGCCGGGTGTGTAGCGCTGGTATTGGTTATCACTAACTTCGTTGCCACGTTTGGTGTTAACTATTAAAACACCACTGCCTCCCCGTGTACCATATATAGCCGTATTACCCCCACTTCTTAATACTTCAATGCTGCCAATGTCCATAGCATTCATCATGGATAGATAATCTGCATCCACGTATATTCCATCCACAATTACTTGCATAGGGCTGTTAGGGCTTCGGGTTGAGAAAGGTATACCGTTTCTGAATATAACACCAACCAAACGGCCCTGCAAACAAACTGTGATATCAGGGCATCCCAGGTTCTCAAACACATCACTTTTTATAACCTGGTCTGCATTACCGGGGCCATTGAGGTTCGAAGAGTTTTCTAAAGGTTTCTTCTTTTCTGTGATCACCACCTCTTTTAGCATAATATTATGGTTACCCACCCCACCTTTCATTTGCTGCTGATAATAAAGCTTGCTGTTTTGCAGGTATGGCAGCATGGTGTTATTTATATTAACATCAATATCGGGTGCATTAACGTTAGGCGTTATCTGCTGGCGGCCTATATTGTCGAGGTCTATGTCCACAAATTTTTTATCCTTAGCGGTGCGTGCCTGTACTACAAACCTGATACTATCTTTAAAATCGAGGTTTTTAAAGGCAAAGCGGCCATTGGCATCGGTTAGTGTATCTAAAATAAATACGCCACCAGCGGTGGTAAACAGGGTAACCTTGCCACCCACAACGGGTTTATTATTAGATGTATGTACCCTACCCGAAATTTGCAAAGTAGGCTCGGGCTGGTAAACCGGGGCCGGCGGGGTAAAGGTATCGCTCATTATTTGTTTCCATTCAAAGCGGCGGTATCCCTGGGTAAGCATCAACAGGTCCAGATCATCTTGTGCTTGTTTATCAGTATGTGCGAAATAGTAATTGGGTTTTTCGATATAACCCTTAATATCCGAACTCAATAACATGCTCGACAGGATGGTGGTTTCGTCCGATTCATTAACCGGCACCTTGGTTTCATCAATCACCGCGGCTGACATGCTGGTTAATGCAGGTTTATCGTCGGGTCCGTTGGCTGTGATCTGTAGTTTTACTTTTTCGCGCTGGGCATAAGTTTGCTGTGGCGATGTGACACCGATCTTTAAACCATCGGCCCTGTTTACAAAAATGAGCCGTTCGTTAAGTGCCTCGCCCGCTGCATTAAACAAGGTAAACTGTACAATGCCGGTCGGGAAACGGTCTTTGGGTATTTTAGAGGCCAACATGCCATTCTCTACTTTATTTTTAGCAGCGAAACAGATATTGCCCCCACTTTGCGCAACCAAATTTATTTCGCTGCCTGCCAGTGCCGGGCTTGCTATAATTCTCAGCGCAATATGGTCTGGGTCATTTGCTAAATTACTGTTGAGGGTTACCACATAACCCTGGTCTAACGCCTTGGGTAAGGCTACTGTACCTTGCGAACCATCCTCGTAAGTAAGCTGGGCTTTATAAATTTTACCGGCTTCTGGTACCAATACAAATTGGCCCATGCCCAAATGCTGGGTTGTTATTTTGGCTACTTCCTGGTTATCGTTGTCTACTATAGTGCCGCTTATGGCTTTACCCAGGCCATCATCGCCAACTGCTTTAAAGGCCACTTTAGATGGCAGCCCGGTTACCAGGTTACCGCTCTCGGGGAAAAACTGCACACTAACGTTAGCCGACAACGCCCTTACAGGCACCACGGTAGTTAAAGTCACTTTATCCTGAACCTTTATCTTTGTTATAATGCTGCCTTGTTTTAAGGGTAGTTTTTGCGTGTTTACAAAAGAAACCTGCAGATTTCCCTTAGCGTCAGTTAAGCCCTTCCCCTTCGATACATCCTTGCCATTAAGCTGTACCTGGTAGCTTACTTCTTTATTGGCATAAGGTTCTCCGTTTAAATCGGCATAATTAATGGTGGCATTGGTTACCTGCTGCCCGTTTTGCATGCTGTAACTGTAGGCAGTTTTAGTAAAAACAGTATTGTTGATGGCATTGCCAATCTGGATAGTTTTATCGAAGAAATAATCGGGCCCTGCATTACGCATCCAGTTGGTATAGGCGCGTATGCGGTAACTGCCTGCGGCCAGGGTATCAGACAAAGCAAAATCGCCATGCCCTAAACCAGCGGTTAACCTTATTTTAATGGCTTGTTTTACAGAATCGCGGTCGTCTATCAATTCTACATTGAGTGCGCCGCTTAGTGCCGATAGCTGGTGTTTGGGGCCAACGGTAACGTAAGCCTTAAACCACATATCGTCGCCTACAGAGTAGTAAGGCTTATCAAAGTGCAGGTATACTTTTTCCTGGGGAGAATCGCTCAGCCATTTATCCAACTGGATCGCGGCTTTTTTAATAGGGTCATCGTCGGCTTTTATGAAGCCAAAGAGGGTTACCGACACTATACAGGCCAGTAATAACAGGGGTATTTTTTTCAGGAACATAGGTAAATGGTTTACGTGCCCGGTACTATGAATGTTTCTTCGCTACAATACTAAAACTGGTTCTTCCACATCATACTTTCAACAGGGCGGGTTGTTGGGTTGTTATATTTGGCATTACCCTTTGTATTATAAAGGGTTTCAATCTCTCCTTCTACTACAAAATAAATCAGCTGGCCAATGGGCATCCCGGCATAAATGCGTACCGGTTGCGCGCATGATATCTCCAGCGTCCAGGTGTTGCAAAAACCTACATCGCCTTTACCGGCCGTGGCATGTATATCAATCCCCAAACGGCCGGTACTCGATTTTCCTTCCAGAAAAGGCACGTGCTTGTGGGTTTCGGTATACTCAACAGTTACACCCAGGTAAAGCGTATTTGGCTGTAATACAAAGCCTTCTTTTGGTATTTCGAAGTGATCTATCTCGTTATGTGCTTTGGCATCCAGCACACGGCTTTTGTAAGTGGCCAGGTGTTTGCCAAGATGTACGTCATAAGAATTAGTGCCCAGATTTTCCCGGTAAAAGGGTTCAATGATGATATGTCCTTTCTCAATTTCCTCTAAAATGCGCTTGTCCGATAAAATCATATATTAGGCAGTGGTTAGCGTACTAATTTATAATTATTTGACATAAGTTTGTCATCGATTTTGCAATTTTACTTTTATGGCTATAGCGTACCGCCAGCAGGTGGACCCGGATACTGAATTTGCGCTCTGGAAAATTGAGGAGGAAGCCGATGAACTTTATAATCAGCTTCAGCTTAATGATTTGGAGAAGGCTTATTACGAAAAACTAAGCAAGGGAAAAAGAAACCTTCACTGGCTTGGTACGCGGGTACTGCTACGCAAAATGCTACAGACCGACGAGTATATTGACGCCCAGGTTGATGCCCACGGCAAGCCTTACCTGGTAAACATCCCGTATCATATCTCATTAAGCCACTCTTTTGATTATGCTGCCGTAATGGTAAGCAAAAGCAAGCCCGTTGGTATTGATATTGAACAGGTGAAAGAAAAGGTAGAGCGCATAGCACACAAGTTTATGCGCCCAGAAGAAATGGCGTTTTTAGAACCAAACAATAAAATACAGCAGCTATATGTTTGCTGGTGCGCCAAAGAAGCCGTGTATAAATGCTATGGACAAAAAGAGGTTTCGTTTGCTGATAACATTATGCTCGAACCATTCTCATACGATACGCAAGGTGCGGTTTCGGCCAGATTATTAAAAGGTGAAGTGGATATACCCTACCAGGTGCATTATATGCAGTACGAAGATTATATGGTAGGTTACGTAAAAGGATAACAATGAAAAACAAACAGGTAATATACCACGATTGGGGGCTGATTGATTATAAAGAAGCATGGGATAAGCAGGAAGCCATTTTTGCCGATACCGTGAATACCAAAATAGCCATCCGCAATATGCAGGTGGCTGGCGAAGATGCACAGGATGATATTGCCACCAAAAATCACCTGATATTTTGTGAGCACCCGCATGTGTATACGTTGGGAAAAAGCGGCAAGGCTGAAAATTTATTACTGGACGAAAAAGGACTGGAAGAAAAGCATGCCGTTTACTATCCCATTAATCGTGGCGGTGATATTACTTACCATGGCCCCGGCCAGTTGGTTGGCTATCCGATACTGGATCTCGACAATTTTTTTACCGACATACACTTGTACCTGCGTACGCTGGAAGAAGCCGTAATTAATACCCTCGCCGAGTTTGGCATTCTTGCAGGACGCTATCCCGGTTACACCGGTGTTTGGCTCGACCCCGATAACGATAATTCCCGCAAAATTTGCGCGATGGGTGTGCGCTGCAGCCGCTGGGTTACCATGCATGGCTTAGCCTTGAATGTAAATACCGATCTTGACTATTTTAAAAACATAGTTCCATGCGGTATTGATGATAAAGCCGTAGCCTCGATGCAACACGAATTAGGCAAAGAAGTTAATATTGAAGAAGTTAAAAAAATCCTTAAACGCCATATTTCCGTATTGTTTGATATGGAGATAGTGGGATGAAAATATTAGGGAGCTTATTAATTGCATTAACAACCGTTACCGGCTGCAGCAAACAATCAATGGATAGTATTAACACCTCACAACCCGTTACTGTAACCGCGCCTGTTTTAGCGCCCGCTGTTGCAGCTACCGATACCATCACTTATCTGGCGCTGGGCGATTCGTACACCATTGGTGAGGCTGTACCGCAGGATCAATCTTTTCCTTACCAATTAGCCTCGCAACTGCGGTTAAACCACTATAACATCGGCAACCCGATGATCATAGCCACAACCGGCTGGACTACCACGCAATTACAGGATGCCATTAAAGCAGCCGCCTTAAAGAAAACTTTTACGTTTGTTACCTTGCTTATTGGTGTAAACAACCAGTACCAAAATTATAATCCGGATAGTTACAGGGTTGATTTTAAAGATCTGCTCAGCACCGCCATCCAGTTAGCGGGCGGTTATAAGAACAGGGTGTTTGTGCTTTCGATACCTGATTATTCGGTTACGCCTTTTGCAGCCAGCAGCAATAAAGCGCTAATCAGTCAGCAACTGAATGTGTATAATGATATTAATGCCAATGAAAGCAATCTTTCAGGCGTTAATTATCTAAATATTACTTCCATTTCGCGCAATGCGGCTTACGACACTACACTATTGGCCAGCGATGGACTGCATCCATCAGGCCTAATGTATAATATGTGGGTTAAGGAGTTGATTAAACAGGTAATACCGAGTTTAACGGCTAAGTATTAACATTCCGGCAAACTCAACGGGATATTAATAGCCAGGCCACCGTCTGAGGTTTCCTTGTATTTCGAGTTCATATCCTGCGCGGTTTGCCACATGGTTTTTACTACAGCATCGAGGCTTACTTTGGCATTATCCGGGTTGGTTTGTAATGCCAGTTGAGAGGCTGTGATCGCCTTAATTGCACCCATCGTATTGCGTTCGATGCATGGCACTTGCACCAAGCCGCCTATCGGGTCGCAGGTTAAGCCTAAGTGGTGTTCCATGGCAATCTCTGCCGCCATCATAGCCTGTCGCTGTGAGCCGCCCAAACACTCTGTAAGCGCAGCTGCTGCCATTGCTGACGACACACCGATCTCAGCCTGACAACCTCCCATCGCTGCCGATATGGTAGCTCCCTTTTTAAAGATGCTCCCGATCTCAGACGCGGTAAACATAAACTGGATGATCTTAGCATCGGTATAACCTTCACAAAACACAAGATAGTATTGCAGCACTGCAGGGATAACCCCCGCAGCACCATTGGTAGGCGCAGTAACCACACGGCCAAACGAAGCATTTTCTTCATTAACAGCCAGTGCAAAACAGCTTACCCAGTCCAGTATATTTTTAAAGCTATCGCCTGTTTCGCGGATGGCAGCAACCCATTCGTCGAAATTGCTGTAAGCACGGTTGCCTATCAGTTTTTTATTTAATGATGCTGCACGCCTTGCCACATTTAGTCCGCCCGGCAAATACCCGGTGGTATGGCAGCCACGATAGATACATTCTTTTATAGTATTAAAAATATCGAGCGTTTTAGATTTGGTTTCGTCCTCACTTCGCCAGGCAAGCTCGTTCTCCATTACCACTTCCGAGATCTTTAACCCGGTTTTGCGGCACCAATGCAGTAAGTCGCCTGCGGTATCAATAGGGAAAGGCAGGTCTACTTCGTTTGTAGCATCGTGGGTTTCGTTTTCTTTCACCACAAAACCGCCACCGATAGAATAGTAAGTTTCAGACACGGCTTTACCATCGCTTAAAAAAGCTTGAAATGTTACCGCATTCGGATGAAAGGGCAGGCTCTCGTTAAACAGGAACATCATATCATCATCAAAGTAAAAATTGACCTGATGCTGATTGCCTAAGATGAGCTGATGGTCGCGCTTTATTTTGTCAACTTTGGGGTTGATCTGTGTTACATCAAATGTTACGGGGTCATCGCCGCTTAAGCCTAACAGGATAGCGATATCTGTACCGTGGCCTTTGCCGGTTTTAGCCAGCGAACCGTAAAGTAATATCTTAACCTGTACCACCAGGTCAATTACGCCACGCTCTTGCAGTAAGCCAACAAATTGTTGCGCTGCACGCCAGGGGCCAAGGGTATGCGAGCTTGACGGCCCGATACCAATTTTAAACATATTGAAGACAGAGATCTGTTCTTTTTGCATCAATGCAAAGATAGGTAAGTTTTAGAAGGATGCTTATTTTAAACCGCCAACAAAACGGTTACATGCCTGGAAGTTTAACACCGGCTGCCCGTAGGTCTTTGATGATCTGGTTATGCAGACTAATTTTGGCATCAATATAAGTTTTAGGCTCTATCCACGCTTGTACGGTGTAGCGGATACCATCAACTTCTAACGCAATTACACCAACGCGGGCAACAGGCGATTTTAACATGCCCGAAGTTTCTTCTATGGCTTTTTGTATAATCTGCTTAACCTGTTCGCTATCGGCAGAATAGCCTAGTTTAATTTCGAAATCCAAACGCCTTTTGCCTTCGCGGGTTACGTTTACTATTACTTCGTTAAACAGTTTCCCGTTGGGGATAATCACCGTTTTATTATCATTGGTTAACACCACCGTGTAAAAGATCTGGATAGAAGTAACCACGCCTTCCTGGCCTTGTGCGATGATGTAATCATCGAGGTCGAACGGCTTAAGCAATAATATTAAGATCCCACCTGCAAAGTTTTGTAAGGTACCCGAGAGCGCCAAACCGGCAGCAACAGTAGCGGCGCCAATAACGGTGGTGAATATGGTAAGCTCGATCCCCACGATCTCCATTACGAAGATGATAAGCAGGAAATAGAGCGAAGTAATTGAAAGACTTAGAAAGAATGGTTGTAATGAGGAGTGAACCTGTTTTTGGCTCATCCGGTTTTTAAGTGAATTGCGGATTAACCTGATGACCCATAGGCCCACAAAGAAAACAATGATACCGAATAATAACTTCGGGCCGTTGCTGAGCAACCAATTAAAAACTTTATTGTAGATGATGTGTAAATCCATAGTGATATGGATACGAAATTAAGAATTTTATGAAATCAAACTAACCAAAACTTCAGGACCTTTGAATATAACCCATTCAAATATTCTGGTTTGTAAGTAACGGCGGTTATTGATAATACTTTTCATAATACTCAGTAATATGCAAAGCTTGTGCCCCGTTTATCTCATCAACCTAAAAACCCTTAAATAATTACAATGATGACAATTACCGCATATTATTTTAACACGGTGACAGAAAAGTGACGATTTACACCCTATTATTAAACAAGGGCAAGTATGTTTTTTGGGACATTCCTAAAACTTGTACGCTAAAACACACAAGTGTACTATACAGTGAGTCTGCGCTTTACCTTTAAGCCTAAAGGGATCATCCACACTATAGCTATGATATTTACAATGATCTTAAAATACAAATCGGCATTGGCCTGCCCCCAGAAACCTAAAAAGCCAATGAGCATAGAGCCTATCATAATACCATAAATCAGCCCGTACTCATAATTACTGTTCCAGCGTAAATCATCTGTAAAACGAGGGACCAGCAACAATGCAATTAAAATTAATAATACACCAATACCTAAAGCCGCTGCCGGTGGAAAGTCTGGAAAGTCGCCAAAAGCCAACACTACAATGCCATATAAAGCAACCGCCCATAATGCACCTGCAATACCCAGCAGCCAGGGGGTCCATGGTTTTAAGGGAACAGAGGCAGTGTGCTTGCTTTTAAGTAAACTGAGTGAAGTAAATATTAAAACTACCATAACCACAACTGCAATAATTACAGCTACCAATGGCGGGTTATAAGCCGGGATATGGAATACCTTTGGCCTTGCAATCTGCGTCCATGAAAACCAGGCGAGATAAGCGCCTAATACAAAGAAGATGCAAACCACAATTAAACCTGCTTTGCTTAACCATGTTTCGTGCTTACGGTCTGGAAAAATCAATTCGACCAAATAAACCGGCAGGAAAACTACAAATACAGGTTCGTAAATTAAAGCCCATAGAAAGTAAACATAGTTTACACCAAAGCTACGTGCATAAGTAACACCTTTTAATCGGATTACCATTGGAGCCAATGAGGTTTGTTGAATTAAGCATTCCTCCGCAATAGCTAAAGCAATAGCCAACAACAGCATATTTACCCAACCCAACTGCCACTTGCGCACTGCCGTCCTGATGAGTAAGCATCCCCCACCCCAAACACACATCTCGATAGGGAAAACAAATATGGAACTGAAGCGCGTTGCGCCCGGTAAAACTTCAGTTAAAAGCGGGGCCATTGCCATGAGCGTAAGGGCCGGAGCTATTCTTTTGAAGAAACTCATATCGATAGATTTAATATCTTAATTTATAAGTATCTTAATATTTAAGACAATGCAAATGTGATATTAATATCCGAATAATCAATATGTTAAGCATAAAAATTTTTAAGAAATGTTTATAAAACAAGAAAGCCTCGTCTGCATAACAGACAAGGCTTTCTAAATATTTAGTTTGGGGGATGATTACATCATGCCGCCCATGCCACCCATTGGAGGGCCACCTGCGCCAACTTGAGCATCTTCCGGATCGTCAGCCAATACACATTCTGTTGTTAACAACATAGCTGCAATTGAAGCTGCGTTCTCTAAAGCTACACGGGATACTTTAGTTGGGTCGATAACACCGGCACCAATTAAGTTCTCATATTTGTCAGTACGTGCGTTGTAACCAAAATCAGCAGTACCTTCTTTAACTTTTTGAACTACGATAGAACCTTCGATACCTGCGTTTTCGCAAATTTGACGAAGTGGCTCTTCGATAGCACGACGGATGATCTGGATACCAGTGTTCTCGTCTTCGTTATCGCCCTTCAGGTCAATAATAGAAGCAACAGCACGGATGAAAGCAACACCACCACCAGCTACGATACCTTCTTCAACAGCGGCACGTGTAGCGTGTAATGCATCATCAACTCGGTCTTTTTTCTCTTTCATTTCAACTTCGGTAGCAGCACCTACATAAAGTACAGCCACACCACCTGATAATTTAGCTAAACGCTCTTGCAGTTTTTCTTTATCGTAATCAGAAGTTGTAGTCTCAATTTGAGCTTTGATCTGGCCTACGCGTGCTTTAATATCGTCTGTGTTACCAGCGCCATTAATTACAGTAGTGTTGTCTTTGTCGATAACGATTTTCTCAGCAGTACCTAAGTAAGTAAGATCAGCGTTTTCTAATTTGTAACCTCTTTCTTCAGAAATTACAGTACCACCAGTAAGGATGGCGATATCTTCTAACATAGCTTTACGACGGTCGCCGAAACCTGGTGCTTTAACAGCAGCAACTTTCAGTGAACCACGGATTTTGTTAACTACCAAAGTAGCCAATGCTTCACCGTCTAAATCTTCAGCAATGATTAATAATGGACGGCCAGTTTGTACTTGTTTTTCCAAAATTGGCAGTAACTCTTTCATCGAAGAGATCTTTTTATCGTAGATCAGGATGTAAGGGTTTTCCAATTCTGCTTCCATTTTGTCAGCATTGGTTACGAAGTATGGAGAAAGGTAACCACGGTCAAACTGCATACCTTCTACAGTTCTAACCTCAGTTTCAGTACCTTTTGCTTCTTCAACGGTGATAACACCATCTTTACCAACTTTAGCCATTGCATCAGCAATCAGCGTACCGATAATTTCGTCGTTGTTTGCAGAGATAGATGCTACTTGTTTAATTTTATTGTTGTCTTCACCAACAGTTTGAGATTGCTCTTGCAGGTTTTTAACAACCGCAGCAACAGCTTTATCAATACCACGTTTTAAATCCATTGGGTTTGCACCGGCAGCTACGTTTTTAACGCCTGCAGTTACAATAGCTTGTGCTAAAACGGTAGCAGTAGTAGTACCATCACCTGCAATATCAGCAGTTTTTGATGCAACTTCTTTAACCATTTGCGCACCCATGTTTTCTAAAGCATCTTTTAATTCGATTTCTTTAGCAACAGTAACACCATCTTTAGTGATGGCAGGTGAACCAAATTTTTTATCGATAATTACGTTACGTCCTTTTGGACCCAAAGTTACCTTAACTGCATTAGCTAAGATATCAACACCACGTTTAAGGGCGTCACGTGCTTCCACGTTGTATTTAACTTGTTTTGCCATTTTCTTTAGTTTCTTATTTCAATGAGTGAATTTTGAATGAGTGAATGATAGAATATTACTACCTCCTCATTTCTTCTTATTCTATTTTGATATTTGGAGAACGATTACCAGATTTATTCAATCCCTCTATCATTCCCTCCTTCTATCATTAGCTTATAGTACCGCGTAAATATCAGATTCGCGCATGATCAGGTATTCTTTACCTTCGAAAGTAATTTCAGTACCTGCGTATTTGCCATATAAAACAGTATCGCCTGCTTTTACTGTTGGTTTTTTACCATCACCGTCTTCTTCAGATACTGATATTACTGTTCCTTTCTGCGGTTTCTCTTTTGCAGTGTCAGGAATAATGATACCCGATGCAGTTTTTTCTTCAGCGGCAGCAGCTTCTATCACTACTCTGTTTGCTGTGCCAGCAATAGGTTTAATGTTTATCGACATAATTTTATATAATTATAGTTTTTAGTTCTTGATTACCTTATTCAACATCAATTATGCCAAGTAAACCATTTGTTAAAATTTGGCATAAGCGGCTGTACAATTGTCATACTTTTAATATAGTGTTTACACAGCCGTCACCTTACACAAACATGACAATGCCAGCCTGTCAGGTTAGTTCTATATATCCTTGTTAAGCCGGTCAAATCTCTACCCCTTATAAAGCAAGCAACAATTAGCATAGTCTTTATTTTTTCCTTTTAGAGATACGCTGTGTTTATACCCCTTATTAATGTGAAGCTGTAGCACTGTCATTGCATTCCCCTAATTTAGGGGAACACTACTGTAGGTGCAATTTGCAACAGCGTTAATAAGGGGTATAAACTAAGATGCGCCATATTTACTTCAAAATACAGCCAACAAAAAAGGCCCGCGATAATTCGCAGGCCTTTTCTAATTATTTTATTCAGCTTATTTTTTGATTGGCGCAGGCGCTGTAAGCGGAGGTGCGGCAACCGGTGCTGTTGGTTTTGAAGCTCTTTCAATTTGGTTTTGGTACTCGTTGTTACCACCTGCTTTTACCGAGCTGCTTTTTACAGCTACGTTAATGGCTAATGATAGTACCATTAAAGTGATAGCCAGTACCCAGGTACCTTTTTCAAGGATATCACCTGTTTTTTGCACGCCCATTAATTGCGACGATGACGAAAAGTTTGAAGATAAGCCACCTCCCTTAGGGTTTTGGATCAATACGATAAATCCTAAAAGGATACATACGATAATGGCTACAATAATTAAAATAAAATACATTTTATAATTAGTTTGTTTTGTTTTCTAAAATCTCAATCTGACCTGCAAAGTAACTACTTTTTTCCGGATATCTCAACATTAACTTTTTATAAGTTGCTATAGCCTTGTGGTAAAGCATCTGGTCGGTATAAATACGGGCCAGTGTTTCGGTTACCAGTTCGTCGCTGTCTTCGGCGCTGTGGCGTGCTTTGTTCTCGTTATCCAGCTTATCGCCGCTTGGCGGTTTAATCTGGGGTTCGGCTTGTATAAAGCGTTCAATAATGTCCTCTTTCTTGTGTTTAGGTTCGATGGATGGCATATCGATCTTATCTTCACCCTCTGTTAGCTCATCAATATTGGGCAATGCCGATGGCTTGGCATAGGGCTGATACATGTTTGAATGCTCGCGACGGGTTTTATCCAGCCACCACAAGAACGAGTACGGCAAATTATCATCATGATACTTAGCCACGGTTTGCTGCTCGTCTGCCTCCCCGGTTTCAGCCTCTAATAAGTGCATTGTATTTTCTGCCGTGGGCTCTTCTACCAGGGCATCCTTAAACGCAAAGTAATCGGTAGCGTAAATACTTTCGGTTATCTGGTCTTCGAGGTTAAACTCTGGTTTAGCTTCCGTTGGTTCGGCAACAGCAACTTCGTTTCTTGGCTCCTCGGTGTAACTGGTATAATATGAATCGATAGTTTCAACAGGCGTTACAGGATGTTCTGTAACTGTTATCGGCACTATCTCAATATCATCAATACCAACAATCTCGTCGTATACTTCTTCTTCAGGTTCAATTTCCTGATGTGTTACTACCTGCTCATCAGTATTATCGTGGTGAATTACCTCTGGTTCCTGATTAACAACCGGCTCATCAATTACCGGTGCTATTTCAGCAGGTTTCTCCGCATCTACTGCAGGTTCTGCTTTATAATTATTGGTATAATATATAGGCTCTGCAGGCGGATTAATATTTGCCTCGGTAGGTTTCCAGCCGGTTAAAGTTGGATCAGGTTCAGCAATTGTTTCTTCTTCTTGCTGATCAGTTACTGGTTCAACCTCATCAGCTACAGGCTCTGTTACTTGTGGTTCAGGCTCTGTTAGCTCAGATAATGTTTCGTTCTCAACAACCACTTCTTCCAGTTGATCTTCAACCACCGGCCCTGCCTCAGTAATTGCGGATTCTATGATAATAGATGGAGCTTCCTCAATTTCCTCAAACGTTGGTTCTGCTAATGGTGCCCAATCCGTTTCGTTACCCAGTTTACGCCTGTTGGTATCAGCCAGGGTAAGTTCTTCTAATGTTGAATCGTATGAAGGGGTGTGATTTTCTTCAGTCGAAACCGCTTCCGGCGCAGTGTTAAAAACAACTTTATCAAGGTCCACAAGCTGGTAGTCCTTTACCGTTGGTAAAGGTTCCTGATTATTAACTAAACGGTATAAAGATTGCCCGTTAAAATAAACAGCTGCATTATTAATTAATTGCTCGTTGCCCGCCCTTGCAGCTAAAGTGTGCAGCAAGTTGCTTTGTGGATACTTATTTATCAAACTTTTCAGTTCATCAATATACAGCTGGGTATCAGCCGGATTGGCTAATACATTCCACACGGCTTCCGTCATTCGATCATTTACCTGCTGCTCCACGTGATGAAAGTACTAATTGCCTACCAATTGGCAAAGGCTTTGTTAAAAATATCTTCGGTTAGCTTTGGTAAAATCGTGGCTATAATGGCTTGTTCCTGGGTTCCTATATCGCCTGTAAAATTAGCATATTGTGAAAAAGACTGTTCGAAATTAAGCTTCTTATCCACATCATTTACATACTTTACATTCACTGTAATTGTTAAACGGCTGGCGCTTGCAATAGGCGGCGCAGTGGTTGTATTAGTTGCCTGTACAGATACCGGTGCAATGCTATAACCTACAATAGCGCCCGACATGGTTGCGTTAGCCTCGCCCCTTACTATACTTAACCGTGTTTGTGAGCGGATTTTGGTTTTCAATGCCTCGGTAAAGTTCTGGCTTAGGTTGTTAACTACAAATGGGGCATTGTTTTCAAAAAACTCCACATTAATGGTTTTCAAAGCCGGAGGTATAGATGCAGCATCTAACCTATATGAACATGATTGGCTTACGCAACTTAATACTACGATAGCTAAAATAGAAAACAGCGTTCTTCTGAACATGCTTATAAATTTAATTCTTTAATTTTTCGGTACAGGGTACGTTCTGATATACCTAATTCATTGGCTGCCAGCTTGCGTTTACCTTTATGTTTTTTCAGCGCCTTACGGATGAGGTCTGATTCCTTTTCGATCAACGATAACGATTCTTCAACCTCTTCGGCATGGGTGGTTATAAAACCATCATTAACCACGTTGTTGCTGTTATTATTACTTACTGTAACGGGTTGCTGTAAAGTAAATTGTGTATCGGGGCTGTTAGGTATTTCGATATCCCTGTACAGCTGACTAATTGCCTGCGAATGATTGGCAAAGTTTGGTGATACGCCGCCATGCTCTATCATTTCGGCTACCAGTTTCTTTAGCTCTACCATGTCGCGCTTCATATCAAACAGCACTTTGTAGAGAATGTCCCTTTCAGAGAAATCTTCTTTAGGCTGATTTTCTATACGCATAGGCAGGTTAGAGCTGCTGCCCTCGTTAGGAATATAAGTTAAAAGGGTTTGCCCGGTTATAGTATGATCGCTCTCGAGCACAGCCAGCTGCTCTGCAATGTTTTTCAGCTGACGAACGTTACCCGGCCACGAGTAATTGGCCAATACTCGTTGTGCGTCTTCATCCAGCTGCATAGCCGGGGTACGGTATTTATCGGTAAAGTCCGACGCAAACTTGCGGAACAACAGGTAAACATCTTCTTTACGATCGCGCAATGGCGGGATGCGCAAAGGCACAGTATTTAAACGATAGTAAAGATCCTCGCGAAACTTGCCTGCTTTTACCGCATCATATACATCAACATTGGTTGCTGCAATAACACGCACATTGGTTTTCTCTACTTTGGATGAACCTACGCGGATAAACTGACCCGATTCCAGTACCCTCAATAAACGGGCCTGGGTGCCTAAAGGCATTTCGCCAATCTCATCCAGAAATATGGTACCACCATTTACGGTTTCGAAGTAACCTTTACGTTCGCCAACGGCACCTGTGTAAGCTCCCTTTTCGTGACCGAAAAGTTCTGAATCGATAGTACCTTCAGGGATAGCGCCACAGTTAACCGCAATAAACGGCCCGTGTTTACGCGGACTAAGCTGGTGTATAATATGCGAAAACGCTTCCTTACCAGAGCCACTCTCACCGGTAATCAAAACAGATATATCGGTTGGCGCCACCTGGCTGGCTATATTTATTGCCCGGTTTAACAATGGCGAATTACCAATGATACCGAAGCGTTGTTTTATTTCTTGTACATCCATTTTTTGGAATTAGTAAGTGGTTGATTTAGTGAGTAGTGAGTAAGTTACTTGTAGAACTTATCAACTCAAGCAACCTAATCTAACTTAATCAACTATTACTCCTATCAGCGTTGCTGTTGTGCACTTTTCAGCAAGCACATTTACGTATTGGCCCGGTTTGTAGCGTTCGTCTACCGGGAAAATCACCATCGAGTTTTCATCACTTCGTCCGCAGTAGTCGTTGGCTGATTTTTTTGAATAGCCTTCGATCAATACTTTTTGTACTTTGCCAATTTTTTCAAGCAAACGTAAATGCGCATGCTCGCGTTGTTTGGCAATTACTTCGTTCAGGCGGCGTGCTTTAACATCCTCGGGGATATCATCGGCATAACGTTTGGCGGCTAAAGTACCGGGGCGCTCAGAGTACATAAACATATAAGCGAAATCATACTTCACATAATCCATCATGCTTAACGTTTCGGCATGTTCCTCTTCAGTCTCGGTGCAAAAACCGGTTATTACATCGGTTGATACGGCACAGCCTGGTAAAATATTTCTGATAGCATCAATCCTATTCATATACCATTCGCGGGTATAAGTACGGTTCATGATATCCAGTACACGGGTATTGCCCGATTGTACCGGCAGGTGAATATACTTGCAGATGTTATCATATTTTTTCATGGTATATAACACCTCGTCGGTAATATCTTTAGGATGCGAGGTAGAAAACCTAACCCGCAGATCGGGATTAATTTGAGCTACCATTTCGAGAAGGTTGGCGAAGTTCACAGTTTCCGCAACAGTCTCCTCGTTCTCTGCGTTTGGTTTCCATTTGTATGAATCTACATTTTGCCCTAACAAAGTAACCTCGCGGTAGCCTTCGTTAAACAAATCGGTACATTCTTTTACTATGGATATGGCATCGCGGCTCCGCTCGCGGCCGCGGGTAAATGGCACCACGCAGAATGAGCACATGTTATCGCAGCCACGCATAATGGATACGAATGCGTTGATACCATTAGTATTTAAACGTACCGGGTTAATATCAGCATAAGTTTCCTCGCGCGATAGCAGTACGTTAACCGAACGCTGGCCACCATCGGCCTGCTCTATCAGGTTGGGTAAATCGCGGTAAGCATCGGGGCCTACTACCAAATCAACCAGTTTTTCTTCTTCCAGAAATTTCGATTTCAGGCGTTCGGCCATGCAGCCCAGCACACCTACCACCATACCCGGGTTACGTTGCTTGGCAACCTTAAACTCTTTCAGGCGGTTACGAACGCGCACTTCTGCATTCTCGCGGATAGAGCAGGTATTAATAAAAATTGCATCGGCAATTGTAAAATCGTTAGTGGTTTCGAAACCCTTGTCCAGCAAAATAGATGCAACAATCTCGCTGTCAGAGAAATTCATGGCGCAGCCATAACTCTCAATATATAGCTTACGTCCGTTTTTATCAGCCTTAGTTTCCAGCATTAAAGCTTCGCCCTGTCTGCTCTCGTCATGTGCTTTATCCGGAAGTACCAAATCCATCATCAGTATTATTCAATTAAAAATGTTTGCAAAAATACATAAAAAACAAATACGCAATGACAGTTTGGCAGCTTTTAACAAAACCATGATTATAGTGTTATACAACAGTTGACTTTCACAGCTATATGATAGCAGATGTATCTTTTATAGCTTACTGTACGTTAATAAGAAGGTAATGCTGTATTAATAATACCTACGATGGGTATTAAATATTTGCAGATAAATTCATAAGTTTAAAAAGGCGCGGCAACAACCTCGCGAAGCAACCAACAAACAGCAAAAACAACCGCCCAACAAGGCTACTGAAGCATAACCCCTGATAATTGAATGACGTTAAAGTTTTTAAAATGCACCTGGCATAGAGTATTATTTTTCTCACTACTCGTCATTACAATTCTGGTTTTGATAGCCGCCATGCTGGTTAATAATTACTGGTCGCCCATACTGGCTGATAAATTGAAAAGCACCGTTGCCAACAGTACCGATAACCTGTACCAGGCCAATTTTGATGATGCGCAGCTACATGTTCTGGAAGGCCGCATTGTGATCCACAACATTACTCTGAAACCTGATACCAGCATATACAACGCACTCAAAAAAGCACACCTCGCCCCTAATAACCTATACGAACTGCATGTAAAAAAACTGGTGTTAAAACACATCCATCCTTTTAAACTCTATTTTAATCACAAGCTTGATATTGGCGAAATTGTGCTAAGCGCACCCATGCTAAAGGTATCGTACCAATTAAACCATGCTAAAGACACTGTGGTTAAAGACAAGCGTACACTTTACCAGCAAATCTCGAAATCACTCAAAATGATTCACATCGGTAAAGTAATTTTAAACGATGTGAAACTGCGGTACGAAAACCATAAAGGGGCAAAAGTGGCTGTTTCTGAATTACAAGACCTTAATTTAAGTGCGATTGACCTGCTGATAGATTCGGCCACACAATTTGATAAGAGCCGCTTTTTATATTGCCGTGAGATGAATGCCGAGCTCAATAATTACAGCGGGCAATCGGCCAACGGGCTTTATAAGTATAAGGCCAAACAGGTTACTTTTTCTACCCGTACATCGCAATTAAACGCTTACGATTGCTCACTGATTGCAACCCGCCCGCCCGAAGAGTTTTTTGAGCATACCTATAAAGACCGATTTGTATCGCACCTGGATTCATTGCAGCTTAATAACTTCGATTTTGAGGTTTATAATAAATACCACACCATCAGCGGTTCGAATTTGATACTGACTAATGGTTCGATCAACATATTTGGCAACCCGCGTAAAAACCCTAAAGCCGACACGGTTAATAAGATCCGTAACTTCCCCAATGTGGCTATTTTCCGTTTACCCAATTTAAAAATTGATACCATTAGCCTGCGCAGTATCGATGCCAGCTATGAAGAATATAACAGCAAAACCAAACAGGCAGGTATTGTTCGATTCGACAGAACGAGGGGCTATTTTTATAATGTAACCAACGATTCTGCTGCGTTAACCAAAAACCATTTCTGCAAAATAAACCTCAACACCCAGTTTATGAACCGGGGTAATTTAAACGTTGATTTTATTTTTAACCTTACCGATAAACGGCACGCCTACAGTTATAAAGGCCGCCTTGGTGCCATGAGTTTGCCTGCAGTTAACCCCGCATCTAAAGCGTTGGCTTCGGTTGCTATTACATCAGGGCGACTTAATAGTTTAGAATTTGACATGCAGGGCAACAGCGAGGTAGCAACCGGCAATGTTACCTTACTTTACAACAACCTGAAGGTGCAATTATTAAAGGCTGATACCACTAAACTTAAAATGAAGCACATGACCATTGCTTCGTTCTTCGCCAACGCACTCATCATTAAACACAACAACCCCGACAATAGCGACACTCCACCACGTTCTATCCCAGTTACTTTTCAACGGCCTATCGATTATCCTTTCTTTAAAACCGTATGGCATACTTTATTGGCAGGTATTAAGCCAAGTTTCGGGTTAGATGCCGCATCACAGCAAAGTGTTAAAGACCGCCTCGAAGAGCATAAACAAAACGTGATTGAGCGTAAGCAGAAAAAACAGATCCGCATAGAAAAAAGGGAGCAAAGACGCCGGATGAAAGCGTATAAAGCTTCTTTGAAGAATAAGGACTTGGAAGGTAAGTAACAATCTTACAATCCTTTCATTTCCACATAAAAAAATCAACTTTTGTGCAACGTTTAAAAAATTCAACCGTCTTATTTAAAAACATTGAATTATGAAAAAATTTGCCCTTGGTTTATTTGCCGTACTATTAATGGCAAGCACCTTAAAAGTATCGGCACAGGCAGTGTCTGAGCAAACCCGCAATGTATCCGGCTTTACCGGTGTTTCATCAGCAGGCCCGTTCAGGGTACATATCATTATGGGGAACACAGAAAGTGTTAAACTGAATATCGACGCCGAATATATTGACAAGGTTGAAACCGTGGTTGAAAACGGCAACCTGGCTATCCGCTTCAAAAAATCAAACGGAGGCTGGAACCAGGGCTATAACCTGCAAAATGCCGATGTTACTGTTACTGCCAAGTCACTTTCATCATTGGTAAACAGCGGCTCGGGTTCTATCACTGTTGATGGCGCAATTACTGCCAATGATTTTAAGGCTGTTTTAAGCGGCTCAGGCGAAATTAACGCACCTTCTATAAAAGTAAGTAATGAATTTACGGCACGCCTTAGCGGTTCGGGCAGTATCAATATTGGTGGCAGTTCTGCTTCTGTAAATGCGCAGATCAGCGGATCGGGCGAAATTAAAGCCAAAGGTTTTAGCACTGGTGATGCTACCGTTACCATCAGTGGCTCTGGCAATGTTTATTTAAAGGCTGATAAGCAATTAACCGCTAATTTGGTAGGTTCGGGCAATGTTTTCTATGCCGGCAATGCGCAAGCCACTACCCATAAAGTAGGTTCGGGCTCGGTTCAAAAAATGGACTAAACTTAACAATCCAATATATACTGAAGCATCGCTGTTACCGGCGGTGCTTTTTTTATGGCAATAGTTTGCGGTTGATACCGTTTAAGTAGGCAAACCAAACAAGCAGGCAACTGTTGCTTAGAGATAGTTATGTCGCTGCAATTTCAAATCGAAAGAAAAATTGCGCGTCTGATAAAATGTTTAGACATTTTTGTCCGTTTTAAATATGCAATATCAATTTATGAAAAAACTTACCCTTAGTTTATTTGCTGTCGCTTTAGCAATAACCACAACATTAAAAGCCACCGCCCAGGATACCGCTCAACAAACCCGCGATGTATCAGGCTACAGCAGTGTATCAGTATCAGGCCCCTTTAAAGTAAAAGTAATTTTGGGCGATAAAGAAGGCGCTAAACTTAACATCGACAAAGAATATATCGATAAAGTAGAAACCGTTGTTGACGGCGGCACCCTGAATGTGCGTTTTAAAAGGCCATCTTTCAGCCTTAAGCACGAAGAATATCATCCTAAAACTGCCGAGGTTACTGTTTACGTGCGTACCCTTTCAACCGTAACCAATACCGGTTCGGGCAATACGTCTGTTGAAGGCAACGTAACCGCCAGCGATTTTAAAGTGAGCTTAAGCGGTTCTGGCAGTATTAATGTGCCAACAGCCAAAGTAAGTGGCGAATTAACCGCTAAAGTAAGCGGCTCTGGCAGTATCGAAATTGCCGGAACTTCTGCTTCTGTTACTGCTTTTATCAGCGGCTCTGGTCAAATTAAAGCCAAAGAGTTCAGCACGCAGAAAGCCGGTATTACGGTAAGTGGCTCGGGCGATGTGTACATTAAAGCCGATAAAGAACTTACCGCAACTTTAGTAGGTACCGGTAATGTTTATTATACCGGTAATGCTGTAGTTACCAAGCATAAAGTTGGCCCTGGTAACGTGCAAAAAATGTAAGAAATTAAATACTGTTTTATGTAGAAAGCATCGCTATACCAGCGGTGCTTTTTTTATTGAAGTAACAATTTAAGGTTGATACCAAAATTAGTAAATGCCGTATTAAACGATTGTGAAGTATACGGTTTGGTAATGTTACTATCGTAGAAAATACTCATGTTAAACCGCTGGTTAATGGCATAATCGATAGATGGCCTGTAGGTGATGTTTTTCGCTCCCGAAGATATTTCGGCGCTTACAATATCGGCACGGTATATCAGGGTCATGTTATCCCGTACTGCCACATCCAGCTTAAAGTTTAAATCGTTATTAAGCTTAAAGCCGCTAAACCAACCAAACGGAAACCTGAAATTGCGGGTACGGTAACCAAAGCCAAACACCCAGATCTTCTCGTTCTGCTGCGCCAGCTGGCTGTTAAGTAAGCTCAGGCTCAGGGTTCGGCTCTGCCGGTATTCAAAATTGGTGGTTACGTTATTCTTAAACCGCATATCGAGCCCCAGTAAAGGCACAAACTGCTCAAATATGGTAACCTGCGAAAACTGGTAGAACGGCAGGAAATCGTTATTGGCATCGCGGGCAAAAGATGCGCCGTTTTCTTCTTTATACTGCAGCAGCGTATTATAACTGTTGATGGTATAGGTAGAGCGGTAACCATGCCGCAAATCCAGCGACTCAAAAAACTCCTGGAAGAATGGTATCCGGCTTAAGCCGTTATAGGTAATCTGCCAGTTAGGTATCGGGAATGTAGGGAAATCACCCAAACTTACGTTCGACGCCTTTTTGCCACCATAAGCTGCCAGGAAAGCCGGCACCAATACGTTTTGTTGGGTAGCACTGTAACCATCGGCATAACCATCCGTTGAGCCTTTGGAGTTTGGATTGGATTGCCCCAGTCGTTGCGAAATAACAGCCCGGTCGTCCAGCATTTTTTGGAAGGTTTTCGACGTATTATCAACGCCAGAAACCTTGGAGAATGCCGATGCGATTGACATGAAAGAGATACTATAATCTCCCGAAGTAATCGGGCTTTGGTTTTGGAAGCTTGAGCTAACCGGGTCGTATTTAAAATTACTTTGATAGTTACGGTCCTGCGTTCTGAAGGCGCTAAGCTCTATACGAAGGTCTTTAAACGGTTCAATCACACTGCGGAAGTGCATATCCTCGTTCAGCGTGGTTACGTATAACTGATTCTGCAAAGTATCTGTTGAAACCCAGCCATTGGCAATGGCTTTAGGGCGTAAATCGGCCTGGCTGCCCAGCAGGAAGCCGATACCCGGTGCATTATAACTAAAATCCTGCCCGGCAAAGTTTGAATTTGGCAGATAACCCGGTAAAAACGTACCCTGTGTACGTGTATAGTTACCGCTGATGTTTTTGATACTTGTTAATACCCCGATAAAGAAATCGCCCACGGTAACGCTGCCTTTACCCTGCTGCCCGTTGTTTGATTTGCGGACAAAACCAAATTTATTGTACAGCGTAACCAGGTTTAAAGTTGGGTTAAGCTGTATGGTGCGCGAGTTCTGAATACTGTTACCCACATCATACGCAGTGCTGTTTATAGCAAACTCTGGCTGGCTTTGCCAGTTAAAGTGGGTGCTGTAACGTGCCACCATGCTAATAAAATCAAGCCCCGGTATTTTGTTGAATGGTACGTTATAGTTAAAGTTTAACGTGTGGTTATAGTTGGTGGTACGCCCCAGCTTTAACAGGTTATCCCAAAGGGTATCGCGTTTTAGTCCATTTACACGGCCTGCAGGCTCGTCCACTACCGACAAGTTGGTTGCGTCGATGTCCATTTGCAGGTTCTTGGTCAGGTTCCAGCCTATACCATATACCCGGGTGATCAGGAAGTTTTTGTTAAAGGTTGTTGGTATCGGGATATAGTTGTTCGGGTCATTATTCCGCAGCGTATTCTCCGAATAGAACCGATTGAAATCGATACTGAAGTTTAACCGTGATGGCAGGATACTAAAGTTAATATCCCTGAACAACGCCAGCATGTTATTCTTAATGATCTTATCAAAAGGCGAATAATATTTAGGCTGATTGGTATAGTTATAAGCCAGCGCTACCCTGTACGTTTTCTCCAGATCGCTTTGCGTGGTAAAGTCGTGGTGCTCGTATTCGCTGTAGGAGTACGTGGCGTTCCAGTTCTCTATATCCCACACATGGTTTGGCGCCGTAGGGGTAGTTTTTGCCTTGTGGATATTGGTAAAGTTGATACTCTTCCGTATCGTATAATCCTCGGCAGCATTCTTAATCGAATCTTTTTCTTGTTGCGTGGTTGCCGCATTGAGCGATGTTTTGAGCAAGATATCAGGCTGCGCAGGGTCATACTGCGGCATACTGGTTTGCTGCGAAACGTTTACAAACATCGGGATATGGATCCCGCTCTTATCCGGGAAAAACTTACCGAGCTCCACATTGGTGGCCACATCATAAGCCTGGTTGTCGCTCCTGCTCCTGTCGCTCACACCCTGATCTATTGTACCAAAACCAACGGTGCTTTTACTACCCGCAATGGTAACATCAGCAAAGTCGGCCAGCTTGGCGTTCAGGTGTCCGGTTGCTGCCCATCCCCCGTTGTTATCAAAATCGGTTAACCTCAACTCATCAAACCAAACAATGGCGCTTTTATCCATACCATCATCAGCCGTATTATTGCCTTTGTAAGGGTTGCGCACGCCCACCATTACCGTGGTTAAGCGGCTTAAATCGGGCTGGCCTTTTATGGTTATTTTATTGGCTCCGTCAATCAAAGTATATGGTACCGTAAGCGGCCAGGCCTTACCATTTAGTAAAGCATGGTTACGCGCAAGCTTAGCATTGGTTAAGAGCGAAAGCTGCAGGTTAAGGCTATTTACATCCGGCCATATCGCATTGGGGTCGCTGGTATTAGGCAAGGTTACCTTTAACGGGATTTCGTATTCGTAGTAATTATCTATATAATCAATACCCAAACGTATAAAGGCGCTCACATCATTATCCTTTAAGTTGGTACCCTCGGCATGGATAAACATGTTAATGTTTTTGTACGACCGCAAATCGTTATTAAACATTTTAAATGCAGCCCTCGAGTAACCATCCTTCAGATTGGCAACTGTTACCGATAGCGACTGCTCATTTAGCTGTGTATTGGTACGCAGGTTATTGTAATCACGCTGGCGGGTAATACCAGGCGGCACTACATAAGGTATTGGCGTACGCGAACCGTTTTCTTCAATATTTACATCGCTCACATTCAGGGTCGAATTATCAAGCGGCGGGTTTACCAGGGCAGGGTCGGCAATTACATTGGCAGGGTTATTTTCGGCGTTAAAGTTACGCCACTCGCCACGCTCAAACTGCAGGTTGGCAAAACGCAGCACGGCTGTATCGGCAAAGTTGGTCATAAACATCCGCACAAAACGGATGGCTTTAAAATCCTCAATATTACCTGTTTTAGAGGTATAATTGGCAAGCGGGATACGAAACTGGTACCAGGTAACTCCCTGGGTGGTACCATCAGCCAGTTTTACCTGCGAGGTAATTTTATCGGTTATAAAGTTATTTCCTACCAACATATCCTGCGGGCGCATAGATACCTTGTACTGGAAATATTCATCAGCCTGGCTCATGTCGTTATCCCGGTTAATATCCTCGCCATCGGGCAGTGAGGTTGAGGCCGAGGTTTCCAGACCCAATGCAGCCTGTGATTGCTCTGCCGTTTTAGAGTTACCCTCAGTATTGTTATACTTGGCATAACGCTGCAAAATCCCCGCGCCGGTTTGGTCTAACTGCGGGCCACGGTAATACACATAATCATCAGACGATGGATCGGCCGCAACAGCGGCTGCAGCGGTTGGACTTAAAGTCCCTTTAATTTGCTGCACAAAGGGTGCGAATTTCTTCTGCTCGTCGGCATCATTTATCCCATCTATACCCACATCTTGCAAAGCCCTCGAATTAGGGTCATTATCAAACGCATTAATTACCGGTTGTAAACGTGGTACACGTCCCCAAACGGTTTCATCTACGGTGCTTAGGTCGCCATTAACCGGGAGGCCATTTTCTAAGCTCTTTCGTCCATCCAGCAAAATATCTTCAGAGATACTACCAAGGTTAAAATACAGGTCACCACCTGCAGAGTGCGGTTTGTATATAAATGGGTCCATCACCCAAAACGAAATATATGCTACGTTGAGTGATTCAAAATCATTGGTCTCAATTTTACGGAACATGCCACCCCAGCGGCTTTGTGGGTTTTGCAGCGTACCGTTACTGTTTACACCTGTGGTACTGTAGTTATACGGACCGCGGATAGTTGGATAAAAAGCCACATCCAGCGTAGGTAAAATAAGTGGCTGGCCGGTTACCGATTGTTTGTAAGGGAATACCTCGGTCTCCAGCACTTCACGAACATAATGATTGGAGAGTTCGGCCCGTGTGTTACCGGTTAGTACCGTGCTGGTATTGGTATAAAATATAGGGTCGATGTTATAGAAGGCAAGCCGGGCACGGTTGTAACCATAACTGAGATCGTTAAAGTTTTGCGCCTCCTTAAACATTTGCGGTGTTCCCGAAATTTGCCAGGCCGTAGCGCTTTTAATATCGATAACAGAGGTACTGTTTTCAAAATCGTCCAGGTAAGAAGTTCCCTTTTTAGAGCCCGCAAAATTGAGCGCGCTTGGGTTACCCGGCAGCAACTGGGCAAACTCGCCATTAAATGCAATGGAGGACGGGGCTTTAGTGCTTATGCCCGGTATTTTGTTAACCAGCCTGGTGAGTAACCGCGATTGCGAACTATAATTAGCATCGAGCCCCCAGATGGTATTGGAGATGGATTCCTGACCAACAATTTCCTTCTGCGTGATGGGTTGTTCAGTCAGGTGCATCAGGGTACCGCCCAGGCTCAGGTTATTATTCATCTTATAATCCAGCCGGGTACCATAGAGTGATTTCTGCTGAACACCGAACAGTTCATTATTCTCGATAGTTACATTGATAGGCTGGCCCGATGAAAGCAAAGCCTGGTTAATGATCCTGATCCGGCCGCTGTTATAATCAACGCTGAAGTCCGTGCCTTCTGTTAATTTCAAACTACCGGCTGTTACCACAACCGAACCCTGTGGTATATTCAAAGCATTCAGCTGATACTCTGACCCGCCTTGCGACGAATACGTACCCTTAATGATATACCTGTTTAAATTAGGGAAAAGTTGCTGTGCAATAGTTTTTGTAGAATCGTATATCGGCTGATACGTATACCGTTTAATGAGGTCTGTTTCGCCGGGCGCAAACTGCTTGGCCAGGTCGGAACCGAAAGGTTCGACGACGGGAAACATCACCCGTCCGTTTTGCGAGTCGATCGTAATGCCCTCTAAAAAGTCGAAATACCCATCCGGTTGCTTATCGTTCTGCGCATTCAGGTTATCGAGGTCTGTGAGTTGGATCCAGAGTTTACTCTTTGTTTTGGTACCCTCGTCCATAATCGGCTTTTCGATACCAGAGCTTTCATCCAAACGGGTGATCTGCATTTTGAAATTAGACGGACTGATTTGATATGCACCCAGCGAATAGATGTTTTTCATCATCAGTTTCCAGGTTGGCAAATTGGTTTTCAGCAGGGTATTCTTTAATAACTTTACATACAGCGTTTTTGGGTTAACCGGATCTACAGGTACGTCTGTCGAAAACTCACCCACCTGGTATTCTACACCATTATAAGTATAGCGGTATGCTACGGCCAAAACTTCATCATTATTCAACGGATAGTTTAGGGAGATATAACCCAATTGCGGATGCAGCGTGTACTCTTTATCTGTTAACTTACGTGCGTAAGTAAGCTTGGCGTAGTTATCTGTAGAACCGCTTGGCTGGAAGAATTGTGCAATGGCGCTCGAACTGGTATACCGCGGGTTACCGGGTAAAGCGTTGATTCTTTGCAACAGGTTGTTTGATTGTTGCGGGAAGTTATTACTTGTAAAACCTGCAGGTAAGCCCGTGCCGCCTGCACCACTAATTAAAGCAGTGTTATATGGTTTATTCTCACCCAGATCGAGGAAAGCCATGATATCGCGCGAATCAGTCGTGGTACTGGTACGGTTGGTAGTCCAAACCTCAATTTTGGTAATGTTTACGTTCGAACTGATGATGGGGATATTAGCCAGCGCCTTGTTATAGTTGTCCCTGAAAAACTGGGCCAGAAAATAGTGCTTGTTGGCCTCGTAATCGGCTGGTGTTAACCTGAATGTACCCTGCTGCGCACCATTGGTAATAGTAATGGTTTTTGTTTGAGACCGCTGCTGCGAGAAGATACTGGTTACATCCAACTTACCAAATTTGAGTTTAGTTTTTAAACCGAACAATGCCTGTGTACCTGTAATTAACGTGGTATTAAGCGGCATGCTTACCGTACCGAGCTCTATCTTCTGGATAATTTCATCGGGGTGGCCGGTGTAATCGATCTTGATCTGGTTATCAAACTGGAATTGCGCATCGGTATTGTAATTGGTGGTGATTTTCAGCTTATCTCCAATATTACCGGTAACGTTCATCTGGATCTTTTGATCGAAGTTGAAGTTGAAAACGCTGCGCTGCTTGGTATTATACAGCGGGTTATTATTACTGTTAACCTGCCCCGCAAATATCATCTCAGCTGATCCCTGCGGACGAATGTCAATTACCGAACTCCCGAATATCTGCTCGAAGGTTTGGTTATGGATATTCATTTGAGGTATAAAACCGGGCTGCTGTGAAGCATACGCATAATTATCAGACAATTGCTGGAAATACTGCCGCTGGTTTTGCTGCTGCATCAGCGCGAGGTATTGCGTAAAGTTTAGGTATTGCGGGGCCCTGTAATACATGTTACCAACCTTTTCGGTTAAAATATACATGTTAGAGGCAGGGTCGTAAGTAACGGTACGCACCAGGCCCGGAGGGTCGGGCTCTAACACGCCCTGCAACATGCGGCTGTTGCGTGTGCCTAATGGGTATAATGATTGCTGTACGGTAACCGAATCGTTTCTGCGTGTGGGCGCAATGGCGGGTTGGGGTTGTCTTTTAGTAGAATCTTTAGGAATTACAGGCTGAGTTTGCTGGGCAAAAGTGTAGCTGGTGCCGCCAAAAGCAGCAATCAGAACGAAAAGAACTACAACTTTTAGCGTAAGGTTTTTAATCAAGCGATCAGCAAAAAAAATTCTACTATAAATCTATAAATTTTTTAGCGCAGCTTTTATAAGCTGCTCCACATTTAAGCTGCCGGTTTGTTTTCTAATTTCACTTTCAAGTACTTTTTCGGCTATGTTACGTGCAAACCCCAGCATAATCAATGCACTTAATGCCTCATCTTTAACAGTATAATTTACAGGCGCATTTATCAGCGTACCTGGTCCATCTTTCTTCAATTTATCCTGTAACTCCAGTATCAGCCTTTGGGCCGATTTGGGGCCGATACCTTTTATACGCTGTATGGTTGCTACATGGCCGGCCACAATGGCTTCCTGTATCTCCTCGGGCGTAATGGACGAGAGCATCATCCTTGCCGTATTTGGCCCGATACCCGAAACCGAGATCAGGTGCAAAAACAGGCGGCGCTCGCCTTCATCGCCAAAGCCATAAAGCGTATGAGCGTCCTCTTTTACGTGTAACCAGGTATAAAGTTTAAACTGATTTAAATCTTTTAATTTGGCAAAAGTATGAACGGATATATTGATGTGGTAGCCTATGCCGCCCACATCAATAACCGCGTATGCCGGCGATTTAAACACTAATTTACCTTCGATATAATCAAACATTATCTACAGCTAATATAATTTAAAAAGCCTTGTGCTTATCGTTCATTTTGTTCTTTTTGCTGTGCATCCAGCACGGCAATGGTAATCATGTTTACAATTTCACGAACAGAGCTGCCCAATTGTAAAACGTGTACCGGTTTGTTCAAGCCCAGCAAAATTGGGCCTACTGCTTCGGCGCCGCCAAGCTCCTGCAACAGCTTGTAAGCAATGTTACCCGACTCGAGGTTAGGGAATATCAATGTATTGGCAGGCTTACCGTTTAAGGTTGAGAATGGGAAGTTATCTCCCAGCAAATCTGAGTTAATGGCAAAGTTGGCCTGCATCTCACCATCAACAATCATATCGGGGTATTTCTCGTGTAAGATCTTTACCGCTTCCCGTGATTTCTCGGGGATGATACCATCATTAGAGCCAAAGTTAGAGTATGATAGCAACGCCACCCTTGGCTGGATGTTAAACTGTTGTACAGAGCGTTCAACCAGTACAGTAATATCTACCAGCTCATCAACTGTTGGGTTTACGTTAACGGTTGTATCACCGAAAAACACAGGGCCTTTAGGCGTTATCATCATGTACATACCCGCCACACGGCTTACACCCGGCTCGGTACCGATAATTTGTAAAGCTGGTTTTATCGTGCTTACATAACTTTTGGTTAAGCCCGAGATCAAAGCATCTGCCTCACCAAACTGCACCATGCAGGCACCGTAGTAGTTACGGTCCCACATCATTTTGCGGGCTTCGTAAAGGGTTATGCCGCGGCGCTGGCGTTTGTTGTACAGGTACTCGGCGTACTCTTCAACACAAGGTGCGTTTTCTTTACGCGGATCAATCATCCGAACATCACCAAGCTCCAGCTCGGTTTCTTCGATGATCCTTTTAATCTTATCGATGTTACCCAATAATATCGGCGTAGCAATACCCTCGTCTTTTACAATCTGGGCAGCCTTTAAAATCTTGTAATTATCAGCCTCGGCAAATACCACACGTTTTGGATTTTGCTTGGCCTGGATAGAGATATTACGCAATAAGCGATCATCCTTACCAATGCGGCTTCTTAGTTCTTCCGAATAAGCATCCCAGTCGGTAATTACTTTACGTGCCACACCCGAATTTACAGCTGCTTTAGCTACTGCGATAGATACCTCGGTGATCAGGCGCTGATCCATCGGTTTAGGGATAATATAATCCCTGCCGAATTTCAGGTTCTTGGCGTTATAAGCCAGGTTCACCGCTTCCGGTACCGGCTTTTTAGTCAGCTCGGCAATGGCAATGGCTGCTGCCTGTTTCATTTCTTCGTTAATGGCAGTAGCCCTTACATCAAGTGCACCACGGAAGATATATGGGAAACCCAACACGTTATTTACCTGGTTAGGAAAATCGGAACGGCCGGTTGCCATAATTAAATCATCGCGGGTAGCAATGGCACTTTCGTAATCAATCTCTGGCTCGGGGTTGGCCATAGCAAACACAATAGGGTTTGGGGCCATGCTGCGTACCATATCCTGACTCACCACATTACCGGCAGAAAGACCAACAAATACGTCGGCATCTTTCATGGCATCGGCCAAAGTTGTAACATCTGTACGATGGGTAGCGAATTGCTGGCGCATCTCGTCCAGATCGGTACGGGTTTGATCCAGCACACCGTTAATATCAAACATCACCAGATTCTCTGGCTTAACACCCAGCGACAGGTACATTTTTGAGCAGCTCACAGCAGCAGCACCTGCGCCGTTAACTACCATTTTTATCTGGCTTAATATTTTGCCCTGCAATTCGCAGGCATTCATCAGGGCTGCGCCCGAGATGATGGCTGTACCATGCTGATCATCGTGCATTACCGGGATGTTCATCTCGGCTTTTAAACGGCGCTCTATCTCGAAACAGGTAGGGGCCGATATATCCTCGAGGTTTACACCGCCGAAGGTTGGCTCAAGGGCCTTTACAATATTTACAAACTCATCAACCGTAGTAGCGTTGATCTCTAAATCGAAAACGTCGATATCAGCATAGATCTTAAACAGAAGGCCTTTACCTTCCATTACAGGTTTGCTGGCCTCGGGGCCGATGTTGCCTAAACCTAATACTGCGGTACCGTTGCTAATTACAGCTACCAGGTTACCTTTTGCAGTGTATTTATAAACATCATCAACGTTTTTGGCAATTTCCAAACATGGCTGCGCAACGCCCGGTGAGTAAGCCATTGTTAAATCACGTTGCGAATTGGTTGGTTTGGTTGGTACTACTTGTATTTTACCAGGGCGCCCTTTTGAGTGGTAATTAAGAGCGTCGAGGTTGCGGTTAGTTTTGTTCATTCTTCTCAAATTCAGGCTGTAAAATTACAATTCTTTTTCAACTGTATACTACAATAGAAAGGCGCATTACAAGGATAATGCGCCTTCAATATTTTATGAATTATAAATACAATTTGAGCTTACAAACCCGCAGCAATAGCCGGTTTGGTAACTTTTGATGCCATAGCAGCACCCGTGCTTCCATCCTGAAGCTTTAAGGTTTGGCCTGGCGTAGCTTTATTGCCATGCAAATGGTTCCATGCTATCAGGTCGTTTAATTCGATACCGAACTTATCGGCAATATCTGCTAAACTTTCACTTTTTTTAACAGTATGATAAGCCGGCATGGCATCTATACCACCTGCATCAACCTCCTGCGTGTTAACTACAGCCATTGGTGGTACGCTAAGTGCGTTGTTGTTTAAAGCATCATAGAACACCTTGAACTTCTCTGTCTGGATCTTCGGGATAATCAATTTACGTGGTGCAGCGGCAGTACCGTTAACCACCATCATACGGTAAGATGGGTTAAGTGAAACCAACTGATCTGTAGTAATATTTAACACCCTTGATACATTGCTGAACGATACAAACTTATTCACCGTAACGGTATCCGTCTGTAATGGTAGGGCGCATACTTGCGGCGTTATTCTATGCTGCTCGTAATAGTTCATTAAATAAGCTACTGCTATATAAGCTGGTACATAGCCACGTGTTTCAACAGGCAAGTACTGACGAATAACCCAATAATCCATTGAATGGCCTTTTTCGATAGCGCGTTCTACACTGCCTTTACCGCAGTTGTAGGCTGCAATGGCCAAAAGCCAGTCACCAAACTCCTGGTAAGCGTCTTTGATGTATGCTGCAGCTGCGTAACTGGCCTGGATTGGGTCGCGGCGCTCATCAACGTAGTTGTTGATGGCCAAGCCGTAGGTACGACCAGTAGTCGACATAAATTGCCAAGGGCCGGTTGCACCAACGCGCGACACGGCATTAGGGTTTAATGCCGACTCAACTATAGAAAGGAACTTAATTTCTTCGGGGATTCCCGCTTCGCGGAAAGCCTTTTCGTAGATAGGGAAATAGTATTTAGATAAGCCCATTATACGGCCAAGCTCATCGCGGCGGCCTGTATAATTGTCGATGTAGCTTTGTACAAACTCATTGTAATCTAAAGGCACATCTTTTTGAATAGCTGTTAACCGGCTCTTCATAGAGCCACCAGGTGCATTAGCAAACTGAGCGGCGGGCGTAAAACTTTTTGCTGTATCGCGTTTTAAAGGGCTAACAGAAAAAGCTTTAGTAGCAACCGTAGAGTCTGAATGCATACCCGGGCCGGAAGCGGCAAGGGAAATTTTTGACAACAGCACTAAAGCAACAACAGTATAAAATTTCATCCTAAAAATATTTAAATGCCTGTGTGCTAAGGTTAAAATTGGTTTGACTAAAATAATAACTTTAACTCAGATTTAAAAACGTTTTTGAGAAATTTAACAGTTCCTGTTCTGCGAACCTTTTGGCAACCAGCTGCAAGCCAAACGGCAGTGCATCTTTTTCAACTTTTACTGGTAACGATATTGCCGGCATACCGGATAATGAAGCCTGCACCGTAAATATATCGGCCAGGTAAGCAACCACAGGATCCTTCTCTTCTCTACCCAACTTATACGCAGGTTCGGGCGCGGTGGGTGTCAGGATAAAGTCACAGTTATCAAGGATTTCCTCTGTTTTTTCGCGGATCAATCTGCGCATTTTTTGCGCTTTGGTGTAGTAGGCATCATAGTAGCCTGCGCTCAAAATAAACGTACCTAACATAATGCGCCGCTTCACTTCTACCCCAAAACCTTCGGAACGGGAGAGTTTATAGGTCGACATTAAATCGGTTGCCTTTGGGCTGCGGTAGCCATAGTGCACGCCATCATACCGGGCTAAGTTTGATGAAGCCTCGGCCATAGTGAGGATATAATAGGTTGGCACAACGTAATCGAGGTATTCGAAAGATACCGGTTCTACAGTATGCCCGGCTGCTTTTAAATCTTCTATTGATTTCAGTAAAGCATCTTTAATCTGCGGATCAAGTCCCGGGCGCTCCAACGCTTCGCGCAAGTAGGCTATTTTTTTAGGTGCAGTTTCTGCTTTCAATTCAGTGCTGTAAGCCGGTACTTCTGCCTGGATCAGCGTACTATCAAAAGCATCTTTACCAGCCATTATTTCTAACAGCAACGCTGCATCTTCAATAGAATTGGTGATTGTGCCTACCTGATCGAAAGACGATGCGTAAGCTATAATACCATGACGTGATATACGGCCATAAGTTGGTTTAAAACCAATGGCATTACAAAACGATGCAGGTTGCCTCACCGAGCCACCTGTATCTGTACCAATGGCTGCATGGCACATACCGGCCTGCACGCTAACTGCCGAGCCTCCTGATGAACCACCCGGCACACGGCTTTCGTCGGCATGGTTTTTTACAGGGCCGTAATACGAGCTTTCGTTTGATGCGCCCATGGCAAACTCGTCGCAGTTGCAACGGCCAATGATAACGGCATCTTCGGCCAGTAAACGTTCTACTATGGTTGAGGAGTAAATGGCAGTATAATTATCCAGTATTTTGGATGATGCCGTAGCTTTATGCCCCTTGTAAAGAATATTATCTTTTATGCTGATAACCATACCGGCCAATTTACCTGCGGTACCGGCTTTCAGTTTTTCGTCAATTTCAATAGCATGTGCAAGTGCTTCTTCTTCAAAAACTTCGTTAAAAGCGTTTAGATGCACATTTGCTTTGGCTTGCGCCAGGTAATTTTTTACAAGACCTTCTACAGTGATACCGCCTTGCAGCAGTTCGTTTTTTATCTCACTTAAAGAAGTATAAGTTTTAGCCATGGGCTAAAAATAAAAAAACTTATTAGTTGAAAGCATAATTTCAACTAATAAGTTTACCAATCCGGTATAGTAACCAGACAATATGAATAGAAACTAAACGAAATTAAACGTTAGTTTTTTCTTCTCTTTTTGGTTCAGAATCGCCGTTCTGAGCGTCTTTAAATTCTTTTACGCCTTTGCCTAAACCTTTCATTAGTTCAGGAATTTTCTTTCCGCCAAACAGAATTAAAATTGCGATGATAATCAGAATGATTTCTGGTGCGCCTAATCCACCCATGATGATTTTTAATTTATATGATTAATATTATTCTTGTGTCTTAACTTTTTTTCTCCTCAGTATTCGTACCAGGTTCTTCACTTACGTGCGAAAGAGTGATATGGTTTTCTGCCACGTGCGTAACTTCGGTATGTACCGGCGTTGCCAGGTGCGACAGGTCTGCATGGCTTTCGCCTGCAGGTGCTATATCGTTGTGTTGGTTTATGGTTGGTATTGCATTTTCATGATGCTCTTCCAGTGCAGGGGCTTCATGATGTTCTGCTACCGCTGGTGGTGCAAAAGGATCTGACAGGGCTACGGTATTAGCCACAACCGGCAGGTCTTTATCAGGCTCAGGAGCAACAACAGCTTCATTCTTTTCTTCAAAGTTATTAATCTGGTTGTGTATCTCGCGTTTAACGCCTTCTGATGCATCCTTAAAATCGCGTATCCCTTTACCCAGGCCTTTAGCAATTTGAGGAAGCTTTTCTCCGCCAAAAAGCAACAGGGCCACGAACATGATCAAGATCATTTCGGGGGTACCAATATTTAGGAATAAAAAAACGGGGTGTAACATATTGATGAATGAATTTACAAATATAGACAAATTAAATACTCAAAGTTTAATATAATTTATTGAGTAGCAAGCCATAACTTAGGATTCACAGCATTTTGACCTTTGTATAACTCAAAATGTACCTGCGTTTCGCCTGTAGCGCCATCAGTGGCTACCGTACCCAGGTTTTGCTTGATACCAATTTTATCTCCTTTAGATACACTTACTGATTTTAGGTTGGCGTAGGCGGTAAAGTATTCACCGTGCCTTACTACAACGAGGTAAGTACCACTAATATTGTTTACGCTGGTAACCTCGCCCGAAAAGATAGCCCTTACCCCTGCGCCCGAATTGGTACGGATATCAATACCCGGGTTGTCGGTTTTAATACCTTCAATGTACGTTAAACCAAACTCCTGCGTAATTACGCCATTAGCAACCGGCCATGGCAAGCGGCCTTTGTTACCTAAAAAGTCGTTTGATAGTTTGGCAAACTCCGGTGTAGCATTTAGCAGTTCACTATTAGTTGATGCTTTTGCAGCGGCCGGTGCAGGCTCTTTAGGCGCAGGGCTACCCGGATTGGCAGCGGCTAACCTTGCCCTTTCGGCAGCAGCACGTGCGGCAGCGGCCCTTGCTTCTGCTTCCGCTTTTCTGCGCGCTTCTTCTACTTCGCGGCGGATGGCAACCCTGATTTGCGACTCTATTTTAGCCTTTTGTTGTTGCGCATCCTTCAGTTGCTGCTTTAATTCGCCCTGGTGTTTAGAGAGGTCACTTATGACTGCCAGCTGACTATTTTTTTCCTGACCAAGCGTTTGTTTTTCTTTTTCCTGGTCTTTTAACAGCGTGCTTTGCTGATCTTTGGTACGGTCGAGTTCGTTAATCTTTACCTTTAACTCCTTTTGGGTGCCCTGGATCGATTCGGCCTGGCGCTGGCGATAAGTACCAAATTGCTGTAAATAGGTTAAACGCTTATAGGCCTGGTTAAAATCCTGCGATGCAAAAACAAACATCAGCTTGTTGTAGGCGCTCTGGTTATGATAAGCGAAAACAATCATCGCCGCATACTCTTTCTTTAGCTGATCGAGCTGGCTTTGTAGCGAGTGTACGTTGTTGGTATTTTCGTTAATCTGGTTACCCAAAAGGCGAACCTCAGAGTTAAGTGTGTTGATCTTATCTTCGCGTAAGCTAATTTGCGCTTTTAAAATATTAAGCTGTTTAAGCGTGGTTTTCTTATTTTTTGCAGTAGCCTCGTATTCATCGTTCAATTGCTGAAGCTCTTCGTTTAATTTATCACGACGGCGTTTTAGCTCAGCACTGCTTTGCGCAAAGGCATTTACGGCGGTGAGCGCAAGCACGAAAAAGAATACAGTTCTTAAAAATTTCATCAAACCAAAAATACAATTTTAATCTACCAGTGAAAACCTCTTTGGCACACTGAAGGGAAATTCGAGCGGCAAATCGAAATCAGCCTTCGAATAATTTAAGTCGGCCTGGATATTTTTGTCCTTTACTTTAGAGGTAAACGAGATTTGCGAAGGGATAACCCGGTTTGTGGCCTGTATAAAATTGCCATAATTGATTTGTAACGATTGTGTAGCTTCCTGATTATTAAGCGAAGTATTGCTCACTTTTAAATCCGGCCCAACGGTTAACTGGTAGATCAAATCTTCCAGCGCGCCTTTTAATATGATGTTTCCGTTTGATGGCTCCAGCGTGGTATTATCATTCAACGTTTCGGGGATAGCGTTGCCAACCAGTAATGATTCAACCGTTTTATAATTTACCTGCTTGCTGGCATAAGTATAAATATAGCTGAAAGGCTTTTTAATGTACACGCTTTGCAGGCGGTTCATTACCAAAATACTATCAGGCGTAATCATAGCACGGGCAACCTCAATACCTGCAATTGCGGTAATAGAAACCCAAATTTTCTGATCTTTCTGGATGCGGATATTCAGCGTAACATCATTACTGTTACCGTTGATATTGAGCTTGGTTTTTGCCTTGCCAGAGAAGGTATTAAAGTTTACCTGTTTGGCACGTATGGCAGCTATTTTCTTTTTAGCCATGCTGGCCGCATTATCAGTATGTGTAACAGCGGTACTATCGGCGGTACGGGCTACCAGCTTTTTTTTGGTGTGGCAGCTTGCCAGTATTATTAAACTGCTTAACAGCAGTATACTACTCGATATATTTTTTCTCATTTATTTTGCGCTCTAAAACCGAAGATTGCCCTCCGTATGCTTTGGCTTTTTTCCAGTTTTGTACAGCAGCCTCTACATTACCTAAGTAAAACATTATGTCGCCATAATGTTCTATCTGTACTGCATTATGGTCTTTATCATTCACCAAAGCCTTTTCCATCCACACTTTGGCTTCGGCATATTTCTTTTGTTTAAACAAGATCCAGGCGTAAGTATCTTCGAAAGATGCTGTTGCCGGCTGCAGTTCGTTCGAATGTTTCGACATGCGCTCTGCCTTATCCAGCTCCACTCCTCTTACCGAAAGATAGTAAGCATAGTTATTTAACGTATAAGCATTGTCCGGATTGTAGCTTAATGATTTATCATACGACTCATCAGACTGCTTCTCATTCTTCATTTCATGATAGCAATCACCCAATGCCGAAAAACTTTGCGAAAGTAAGTCCTTATCCTGAACTTCTAATGAAGTTGCGTTTTTAATATAGCCTAAAGCCTTGGTATAGTTCTTTTTCTGCATCCACGATACGCCTACCAGATAATTCATCCATGCCTGGTTAGGGAAAAGCGACAAGGCGTTTTCGCCATCTTTAATGGCAGCATCCAAATCGTTATCGCCCAGCTCAATCCGCACCAATTGCTCGTGCACGGCATAAACCTGGTCATTAAGTTGTAACGATTTTTGGTATTGAACCTTGGCCTCTTTATACATTTGGTTTTGCACCAGCATATCGCCATAAAGCGCAAAAGCCTTCGATTCTGTTGGATGCGCTACTGTAACAATTCGGCTTAATTCCAAAGCACTTGCTTTAGCATTAGGATCTGGGAATTTAGGCAGATAACCTAAAATGATCCGCATTTTTTGTTCGGCCCCAAGAGCCGGGATGGCAAATGCCAGTTTCAGTTGGTTAAAACTGGCCTCATAACTTTTTTTAGCACGATAGATATCGGCCAGTTCCAAATGCACATAACCATTTTGCGGGTCTATCTTTTCCGCCTTCTGGAAAATGCTTAAAGCATCGTCGGTTAGGTTGTTAGAATTATATACCTCGCCCAGCATCAAATAATATTTTACCTGGTTGGGGTTGGCGGCAATGGCTTCTTTTAAACTGGCGGTAGCTTTATCAAGCTTGCCCTGCATCAAATAAATTTTCTGGCGTTTGATGAGTAACTCATCTGTAGGCCCGGTTATTTTTTCGAGTTCATCATAGGTTGATAGCGCCTCGTCGTATTTTTTATCAATTGACAGGGCATTGGCCTTATCAATATAATAATCGGGGTTATCGTTATTCAGCCTGATAAGTTGGGTAAACACATTTTCGAGCTTAACAATATTATTGCTCTTCTCGTAGCTTGCGGCCAGGCCTGCCCAATACCATTCGTTATCCGGCTTAAGCATAGTTGCACGCTCCAGAAGCTGCTCGGCGGTGGCGTCGTCTTTATTTAACTTTTTAAGATTGGCCAGCTCGTACATGGCCGCATCATTATTAGGGTCGATCTGTAAAATACGGGTAAACAGATCTGTAGCGAGGGTAAAGTTCTCAATGGTTTTTTCGCGCAGGGCCGTAAAGTACAGCTGCTTCACCATTAAGCTATCGGTTGATGTCATTACCTTGGGCTGCGGCTGTGCCGTAGTTTTCCCTTTATCAGCACCTTGCGCCAGGCATAGCGCCGGCAAAAGGGCAATTCCAATCAACGAAAGCTTTAAATTCATCGCATTAATTTACACCAGTGTGGCCGTATCCTCCGGCACCACGGGTGGTATCATTTAGTATTTCGGCCTCTTCCCAACTCACTTTTTCATGGCGGGCCACAATCATTTGCGCAATGCGGTCGCCGGTATTAATTTCAAATGCTTCTGTAGACAGGTTAACCAATAAAACCTTAATCTCTCCACGGTAATCGGCATCAATAGTACCCGGCGAATTTACAATGCTGATACCATGCTTATAAGCCAAACCACTACGCGGCCTGATCTGCGCCTCATAACTTTCCGGCAACTCAATATACAATCCTGTAGGGATCAGCTTGCGTTCCATCGGCTGCAAAACAACAGGTGCTTCCAGGTCGGCACGCAGGTCCATACCCGCAGAATGAATAGTTTCGTAACCCGGTAATTGATTTTTAGATTTATTGATAACTCTTACGATCATTTTTTTCTAAGTAAAGCTATTAATTCTTTTCTTTCCAAGTATAAAGCTGCGGCACCAAAGCCAATAAACAGCGCATTTCCAATAAATATATTTCGATGGAATACGCTGAATGATATATAAACGAGTATGATGGAAACAACTATATACGATAAATTCTTTTTTAAGTTATATGGTATCGGGTAATACTTCTGCCCCCATACGTACGATAAAATCATCATCACAGCATAAGCGGCAAACGATGTCCACGCAGATGCAATGTAACTATACTTTGGTATAAATGCCACATTTAGTACAATGGTTACGATAGCCCCAATCCCCGAAATATATAACCCGAATTTGGTTTGGTCTGATAGTTTATACCAGATAGAAAGATTCATGTAAATACCCAAACAAACATAACCCAGCACCAGCGGTGGTATAATGGGCAGCCCGGTCCAATACAATGCTGTTTGTGTAGCATCATGGCCTTTAATAAAGTATTTCAGTATTTCGATATTGCCTATCAACGCTACAAATATTACGCAAACGGTAATTACAAAGTAATTCATGATGCGGGCATAGGTATCTGCCGCGTTTTTATTCTTAGCGTAGCTAAAAAAGAATGGCTCGGCCCCCAGCCTGAAGGCATTGATAAAGATGCTGAGGAAAACAGGGATTTTACGGCAGGCGCCATAGATACCCACATCGCGTAAGCTATTTGCCGGTAACAGCTTGCCCAGCAAAAGCGTATCCAGGTTCTCATTAATAAGGTATGATAAATTGGCTATCAGCACAGGCCAGCTGTAGCTGTACATCTGCAACAGCATTTTTTTATCCAGATCGAACCGGATTTTAAACAACTCGGGTAGCAGCAATAGCAGCGTAACAATACTCGATGTTAATTCTGAAACGAACACATATCCCACCCAACCTTTTACATACCATTGGCTGATCCAGGCAGTACCAATAAAATTATGATTAACCCAAAACGGCACTACATATATAAAGGCAAGGTTAAAGCCCACAAATATTAATACGCTGGCCAGTTTAATGGCGCCATAACGGCCGGGCTTGCCATCGGCACGCAGTTTTACAAATGGGATAGCGCACCAGGCATCAACCACCACAGTTGCAAAAAACAGGTAGGTATATTTTACAAAATCAGACTGTGTGGTGCCAATTACAGCTTTATGCCCATGCTTGGCGGCCTGGTCTATATCTATAAAATTGGCAATATTGCCTATAAAAGGGATACTAAACGCCAGGAAAATAAGGGTAACAGCCAGTACCGAAGCAAATGCATTATTGTACACCCGCTGCTTATCATTCTCATACTTATTGAGATACCTGAAAAAGGTAGTCTCCATACCAAAAGTAAGCGCAGCGTTTACCATTGATACATAGCTGTACATGGTGGTAATTACGCCATAAGCAGCCAAAGGGTACGCCCGGGTATAAACCGGCGTCATAAAAAAAGTAAGGATCCTGCTGGCAATTGTACTTAGCCCATAGACAGCAGTTTGGCCGGCAAATTTTTTAGCTGTAGACAATACAAAAAGGTTTAATTGGCAAAATTAAGCAGTTGGCGACTTTTTCACTATTTCAAAATTACGATAGTTTTTCACTTCGCCATCAGTGGTGGTTAAGCCACTTACACGGGCGGCTTCGGGCCCTTTGCCGCACCATTCTAAAAACAGCTCCAAACTCAGGTCGTCAGCTTCGGCAGCAATAAATACGTCACCGTTCTCCTGGTTCATAATATAGCCTTTTACGCCCAGCTGATTAGCAACCGCCTTGGTTGAGTTTCTGTAAAAAACGCCCTGTACTTTGCCCAGTACTGTTATATCTATATGCTTAATCATATCAGTACAAAACTACAGTTATTTAATTAGAATGAAATTTATACAATGCGCTTAACTTTGGTATCGGCCGTAATTTTAAAGTCATCTAAACCGGTAATGAGGTTAAGGCCTGGTGCCTTGCCAACCTCAAGAGTTCCTTTTTCATCGTCAATGCCCAGATATTTGGCGCCATTAATGGTTCCCCATTCCAGTAACCGGTTTAGGGTAAGACTTGGTACCTGGTCTTGCAGTAATTTCATTTCGGCCAGTAAATTCAGGCCGGTATTTGATGCCAGGCTATCGGTACCGAGGGTGATATTAAAGCCTTGCTCCAGGAAAAGTTCTGTCTTCGGCAAATGTCCTTCTATGTACAGGTTAGCACCGGGGCAAAAGCACCAGTTGATAATCCGGTCGAAACGCTTGATAAAGTAAATATCTTTCAAATTAGTGCAGGTATTATGCACCAATAAGATCTTTTGTTTATTACTTAATAAAGGAATAACAGTTTGCAGCGAATTACGCGCTTGTGGCTTAAAATAGCTGATATCGATACCAAAACCTTCGTACAAATCCAGGAACTTTCCGGTTTTGTAGCGGTACAGTTTGTTCTCATCTTCGCACTCCTGGTTATGGATGCTGAGCAGGTTGGTATGGGTATCACTATAATCACGAATCAACCTGAAGAGTTCTTTCGAAACCGAGTAAGGCGCATGCGGCGTAATGGAAACACTTTGTGGCTTAAACTGCCTCAAAAGCTCAAGCCCGTTATCGAAAACCGTTTTTGCGTTTTGTGGCAAAAAACTAAACAGCTCTATAAAAGTATGATAGTAAAGCTTGCTTTTTGATTTTATATCGATGGTAAGGTCGCTGTTTGATATATCGCCTACGGCAACAATACCATTGTCGTACATTTCGGCATCCGCTTTAAGGGCTGCATCTTGGGCCTCGGCCGGATCGATGTTTCGAAATTTTTGGACATTTTTAATAAAATCAACCAGCCCGGTTTGTTTAGGCACCTTGTTTTTAAGATGCGATAATTCGAGGTGGCAATGGGTATTAATGAAGCCGGGGCATAAAATCCCGCTCAGCTGCTCAATGGAGACATCCGGATGTGTGGGTTGGCTACTAACTGCGACTATCTTTCCAGACTCGTCAACAGTTACTATACCATTTTTAATTGGATCGGCATTAATAGAAAAAACGTAATCGGCTCTGTAACTTTTCATTTAAACAATAACTTACTTTATCATCTCATCAACTGAATGCAGCAATCCTAATTAAACAATTACAATTAACCTTTAGTTGTTGTTTTTTAATTTTTACATTTAAAGGAGGAGATTTAAAAATTGATTTTTTAAAATTCTGTACCTTTGTAATGTGAACAGCAATAAAAGTAAAATTGATATCCGAAGCCTTAGCTTAAGTGCTCTGCAAGAACACTTTGTAAACATGGGCGAAAAAAGCTTCAGAGCCAAACAAGTTTATGAGTGGCTTTGGAAAAAATCATGCTTTTCATTCGAGGCGATGAGCAATATTTCAAAAGAACTTCGTCAAAAACTGGATGACAATTTTACAATCAATAACGTAAAAATCAATAACTCACAGTTTAGTGCTGATAAAACTATAAAAAATTCTTTTATTTTACACGATACTCATTTAATTGAGGGTGTATTAATACCTGCTGATGACCGTATGACCGCCTGCGTTTCATCGCAAGTGGGCTGCAGCCTCACCTGTAAATTTTGCGCCACGGGTTACATGGAACGTAAACGTAACCTTAACCCCGACGAAATTTATGACCAGGTTGTACTGATAGACCAGCAGGCAAAAGAAAATTATAACGTACCCCTTACCAACATCGTATACATGGGCATGGGCGAACCCCTGCTTAATTATGCCAATGTACTAAAATCGGTAGAAAGAATTACATCTGAGGACGGGCTGAACATGTCGCCAAAGCGTATTACCGTTTCTACAGCCGGCATTGCCAAGATGATTAAGAAACTGGGCGACGACGGTGTAAAGTTTAACCTGGCCCTGTCACTGCACGCTGCAAACGATGTAAAACGTAATGAAATTATGCCGATTAATGAGCAAAATTCATTAGCAGCCCTGGCTGATGCCTTGAAATATTACTACGCAAAAACCAAAAACGCAGTAACTTACGAATACATTGTTTTTGATAATTTTAATGATACCCTGCAAGATGCTGCCGAATTAGCCAAATTTTGCAAGCACCTGCCGTGTAAGGTTAACATTATTGAGTATAACCCAATCAGCTTTGCCGCGTTCTTAAATGCCGGTGAAGATAAGATTGAAACCTTTGCTGCCTACTTACGTAAACAAGGCATCATAACCAATGTAAGGCGCAGCCGTGGAAAAGATATTGACGCTGCCTGCGGGCAGTTAGCCATAAAGGATAAGGAGAAAGCTGAGGCCGTTTAACCTTTTGTAATATTTTTATTACCATCTATCTATGAAGCTAACCCGCGGTTACCTCGCGGATTTTTTGTCGTTGCTTTTCCCGCAACTATGCGATGCTTGCAACGAGAATTTATCCCGGCAGGAAAAATTAATTTGTACCAACTGCCTGTACAATTTGCCTTACACCAACTTTCACCAGCAAACAGACCATGTTGTAGCCCGCCAGTTTTGGGGTAAAATTAATCTCGAATCTTCGTACGCACTTCTCTACTTTATTAAGGGTAATAAAGTACAGCGTTTAATGCACCATCTGAAGTATAAAAACAAACCTCAGATAGGCAATTTTCTGGGCCAGATAGCCGGCAAGCAGTTAATTACTAACGATAAGTTTAAAACGGTTGATGTAATTATCCCTGTACCCTTACATCATTCACGCATGCGCAAAAGAGGCTATAACCAGAGTGAACGCTTTGCAAATGGTCTCGCCGAAAAACTACCCGCTATTGTTTCTGTTGAAAACCTGGTACGCACAAAGGCGACCGACACGCAAACCCAAAAATCGAGGTTCTCCAGGTTCGAGAATGTGAAATCGGTATTTGCAGTTAATGACCCTGAAGCGCTTAAAGGCAAACATATCCTCCTGGTTGATGATATCATGACCACCGGCTCAACCCTCGAATCGTGTGGGAATATATTGTTAGAGATCGAAGGGGTTAAGTTGAGTATTGCTACGATTGCTTATGCAGAGTAAAAGAAGAGAATCAAGAATCGAGAGCCAGGAATCAAGATAAACTCCACTAATACGACATTACGTCATCCCGAACTTGTTTCGGGATCCCACATGCTAAGTATACGGCGAACAATTCTGCGACCTGTCCTGTGGGGTGCTGAAACAAGTTCAGCATGACGGGTGGGGAGCAAAGCGTACATCTACCAAGAACACACCCCATTATTAATTTAGTGCTTAAACTACTACAGAACAATTCCCGTCTCGAGAGGGGATGCACAGACAGTGCAATTTGTGGTGTCGTAAAAAGGGGTGTGTCATATCGTTGACTACAAAAGCCAACATCACAACACCCTCATTATCAATCGATATAAAAAAATAAAAAAATATTGAAAAATACTGAAACCTTTAGGTATCCATATTACGTATAAATACCCGGAGCGTTTATTAGATAGTTAAAGCAGGGATCATCGAAAGATATCTCTGCTTTTTTTATGTAGTAAGAAATTATTGTTTCTGAAATTTACTCAGCTTATCGAACAGCAGTTTAGGGTCAAACGGCTTTAATACGTAATCATTCATACCCGCTTCCAGTATCTGGCTCATTTGGTTATTAAGCATTGATGCAGTAAGCGCTATAATTGGCAATTGCTGGTAATAGTTATCGGGCATGGCGCGTACAACCTGTGCTGCTTCAAGGCCACCCATTATAGGCATGTGGATGTCCATCAATACCACATCATAATTATGGTTGGCGGCAATCATATCAACTGCCTGCTGCCCGTTTTCGGCAAAATCGGCAGTACCACCCCATTTTTTGAGTACTTTATTAATTAATAAGCGGTTGATTTGGTTATCATCAACTACGAGGGCATGTATATTTAATCCTGATTCCACCTGGCTGTTTTTATTTGTGACACCTACCGCCTTGTTAAAGGTTATTGTAAACCAGAAAGTTGTTCCCTGGCCCGGTACGCTGTCAACGTTTATTCTCGAATCGTGCAGTTCTATTAACCGTTTGGCAATAGGTAAGCCTAAACCTGTGCCACCATATTTGCGGGTGGTATCCAGTTCGGCCTGCTTAAACGATTCAAATATAGTACTTAACTTGTTTTGTGCGATACCAATCCCGGTATCTGTTACAGCAAATCTGATCCGAACGTCTTTTGCCGACTGCTCAATCACCTTTAAATCAACCGTAACACCGCCTGTGTCAGTAAACTTAACAGCATTGCCTACCAAATTTAATAATATCTGTGTAAGCCGGGTTTTATCGCCAACTATACACTCTGGGACGGCTTCGTCAACACTTTCTTTCAGGTAAATGTCTTTACTACCGGTTTTATAATGCATAGACGACATTACGCCGTGCACAATTTCGCGCAGGTTAGTTTCTACCTTTTCCAGTTCAACATTACCGGTTTCTATCTTGGCAAAATCGAGTACATCATTAATCAGCGTCAACAGGTTTTCTGCCGAAAACTTCAGGATATCCAGGTTCTCGATCTGCGACTCCGATGGGTTATCTTCCATCAATAAATGCGAAATACCAATCACTGCGTTTAATGGCGTACGGATTTCGTGGCTCATTACTGATATAAACATATCTTTTGCATTGCTCAATGCAAGAGCCTCTTCTTTAGCCCTTATCAACTCAACCTCTACCTTTTTCTTGGCGGTAATGTCAATAATTACTTCAATGTATTTATCGATATCCCCTTTTTGATCGAGTATAACAGAATTAATAACCGATACCCAAAGCTGCTGCCCATCCTTGCGGTAAACCAACAGATCAACTTCAAAAGATTGCTTATTTTTAGATAACTCGCGCGCCTTCTCAATAATGCTTACATCGGTAAGTTCACCTTTTAATACATCGCCTAAATGATTGCCGCTAACATCGGCAACGGTATAACCTGTAATTTTTGTAAACGCACTATTAACCCACTCTACATGGCCTTCCCGATCGTTAATTACAACACCACTCAGGGTATTACTGGCCACAAGCGATAATAGCTTTACTTCTTCTTCGGCCTTTTTGCGCTCAGTAATATCAAGTGCAACCATAATCTGGCGCTCTACCTCGCCGGCTGCATTAAAATATGGGCTGTTAGAAAGATATACCCAAACCGGTGTGCCATTGCGGTGATACAATTTTACTTCAAGCTCGTAGGGTTTGTGTTCTTCCACTAACTTGGCAGCGGCTTGCAAAGCTTCTAAATCAGTTTCGGGGCCAACCAATTGATGCCCGAACGTTTTACCAATCATTTCCTCCAGCTCATAGCCGGTTATTTTCTCAAAGGCCTCGTTCATCCAAACAATGTTGGTTTCCTTATCCCTGATTAAAACCCCACTTGGCGATTTTTCTGCTGCTGATGACAAGATCTCCAGGTCCTGTTCGGTACGTTTACGGTCGGTTATATCAATAATAACACGAACCTGCTTATCAACCTCGCCCAGCTCATTACGCACAACTGAGTTGATAACCGATACCCAGATCTTCTCGCCATCCTTACGGGTAACCAAAAGATCAATTTCGTACGACTGCCGGTTTCTGATGAGCTCATCTAATTTCCTATAATCAAAATTTTCTGGTAATGTGCCTTTTAAAATATCGCGTAGCTGTTGGCCAAAAACATCGCCTGGTGTGTAACCGGTAATTTGCTCGAAACCCTGATTAGTCCAAACTATTTTATCTTCCGAATTGCTGATCACAATACCATTGATAGCCTTACTGGCCACCAGTGATAACAACTCGAGCTCTTCGGTAATCTTTTTATGCTCAGTAACGTCCCTGCCACTGGTATACCATTTTTCGCCAAAGGCTTTAACGCTCCAGCTAATCCATTTAAAGTCGCCGTTATTGGTAAGTATAGGTGTTTCTATCTCGAACGAAGGATTTTTAACGGCATCATTATGCATGGCCTCTAAAATCTTCTCCCGCTGATCTTCGGGAAAATATTTCCAGATAGGCTGACCAATAGCTTCTTCGGGCTGGTAGCCCAGTATATTAATTACTGCCTGGTTAATGAGCAGGATATTGAGCTCTTTATCTGTAATGATGAGAACCTCCGGCGAACTGTTAAACAGGTTGTAGAACTCTTTATGCCAGAGTAAATTTTCTTCGAGTTCTTTTTTCTGCTTGCGGAGTACAAGATGGGAAATAACCTCGGAAGCTAAAATACGCATCGCATCGCGCTGCTCATCATTTAGCTCCCGGGGCTTGGTATCAAATACACACAGTGTGCCGATTGCGAATCCATCCGGATCAATCAGCGGCGCACTGGCATAGAATCTTATTTTGGGTTCGTTGGTTACAAACGGACTATCTGCAAACAACTTACTTTTTGAAGCGTCTGGTATTTCTACCAGCGTATCGCTCATGATGGTGTGCTGACAAAAACTATCGACCCTGGCAGCAGATTCTATATCTAAACCACGTTTAGATTTTATCCACTGCCTGTCCTCATCAATAAATGAAATATAAGCTACCTCTACTTTACAGATATATGAGGCCAGCCTTACAATAGCATCATATTGCTCTTCGGGCAGGCTGTCCATTATATCATAAGAATGCAGCGCTTCTAATCTCTGTTTTTCATTGGCAGGAAGGGGGTACCGATCAATCGTCATTTCATTTGCTTAAATCCTTAATCTTTATACAATGGAAATTTTTCAGTAAGCAGGTGAACACTTTTACGAACTTTCTTTAAAGAATGTTCATTTTCGCTATTGTTAATTACAGTATCTATTAAAGCGACAATTTCTTCCATTTGTTTTTCTTTAAAACCACGGCTTGTAATTGCAGCAGTACCTACACGGATACCAGAAGTAACAAACGGCGATTTATCGTCATAAGGTACCATGTTTTTATTTACAGTGATATCAGCTTCGCCTAAAGCATGCTCGGCAGCTTTACCTGTAATATTTTTATTACGCAAGTCAATTAATATCAGGTGGTTATCAGTTCCGCCAGATACAATATTGTAGCCAAGCTTGTTCAAAGCATCAGCCATAGCTTCGGCATTCTTTTTAACCTGCAAAATGTATTTCATGTAACCATCGCTCAATGCTTCGCCAAAGGCAACAGCTTTAGCAGCAATAATATGCTCTAAGGGGCCACCTTGCGTACCAGGGAAAACGGCAGAATCCAATAAAGCCGACATCATTCTCACTTCGCCTTTAGGTGTTTTTAAGCCCCATGGGTTTTCAAAGTCTTTACCCAGCATAATCATACCGCCACGTGGGCCGCGTAAAGTTTTGTGGGTGGTAGTAGTAACAATATGGCAATGCGGAAGCGGGTCTGTTAATAAACCACGTGCAATTAAACCTGCAGGGTGTGAAATATCGGCCAGTACCAAAGCGCCAACCTCATCGGCCACCTGGCGGATAAAGGCATAATCCCAGTCGCGTGAGTAGGCTGATGCACCGCAGATGATCATTTTAGGGCGTTGCTCTAAAGCTACTGCTCTTAATTGTTCGTAATCGATGTAACCGGTATCTTGTTTAACACCGTAAAAATGCGGCTCATATAATTTACCAGAAAAGTTAACAGCAGAACCATGGGTTAAGTGGCCGCCATGCGACAGGTCGAACCCTAAAATTTTATCGCCCGGGTTTAAGCAAGCCAGCATTACAGCGGCATTGGCCTGTGCACCAGAATGTGGCTGTACGTTTACCCATGCTGCGTTAAAAAGCTGTTTTGCACGCTCAATAGCAATGGTTTCAATCTCGTCAACAACCTCACAACCGCCATAATAACGTTTGCCCGGTAAGCCTTCGGCATATTTGTTGGTTGCAACAGAGCCTGCGGCTTCCATTACCTGCTTGCTTACAAAGTTTTCTGAAGCAATAAGCTCCAAACCTTTTTCCTGGCGTTCCTGCTCTTCGTCGAGCAGGTTAAAGATTAATTTGTCTCTTTTCATAAAAAATTAAAATAACAGCATTGTATTAGTTGAGCTCAACCTCGTCTGCGGCCGAAACCCAAAAATTGTTATAGCCCGTACCTATCTGTATCTGAACTAATTGCTGTTGCAGCATCTCTAATAAAGCTAAGAAATTATATACAAACTGTACTTTATTTTCTGAGATTTTAGAAATGGTTGCAAATTCCAGCCTTTTGTTAATAGCCAGTAATTCGGACAGGGCTTGTTTTTGTTTCTCTATTGTGTATGGATATTGTACTACGGTATGTTTAACCGGTTCGGTACGGGTAAGGTACCGTTTGCTCATACGCTCATAAACCAGCATTAAGCGGTAGAGCGAAATGGAACTTAATTCTTCGCCCGGTAGTGGCACTTCTTCTACCTGTTGCAAATCGTAGGCTATATTGCCGCGTTTTTCTTGCATCAGGCGCTCTTCTTCCATCGGGCGCATGTCCTCGCAAATCAGTTTAAACTTTTTGTATTCGATCAGTTTTTGGATCAGGTCTTCTTTAGGATCTATCTCGCTGCCGCTTTCGGCATCGTAACGGGGAAGCAGCATTTTGGCCTTAATGCGCATCAGGGTGGCGGCCACAAAAATAAATTCGCTGGCTACCTCCATGTTCAAACTGCTCATTTGCTGCAGATAGGCCAAAAAATCGTCGGTAATGCGGGCAATGGGTATGTCGCGAATTTCCAGTTCATCGCGCTCGATAAAAAAAAGTAACAGGTCGAATGGGCCTTCAAACTGCGGTAATTTTATTTCGAAATGATCTTCGGACATAAAGAGCTCAAAAATAAGCTATTCAGACCTAAAAGGCGAACATAGATTGCATCAAACATTTTTTAACCTGTATTGTCCATTATTTTAGGAAATATTTAGCTTACTTTGTAAGTTACAAAAGCATAAAGGATTTAATGCAAGTACCCGCCGGCGACTTACTACAGAAAATTAACTCACCATCTGATTTAAAGCAATTTAGCGAAGATGAACTTGAGCAGGTGTGCCAGCAGCTGCGTCAATATATTGTTGACGAGGTGTCGGTAAACGGTGGCCACTTTGCCGCCAGTTTAGGGGTGGTAGAACTTACCGTTGCCCTACACTATGTTTTAAACACCCCTTACGACCAGTTGGTATGGGACGTTGGCCACCAGGCTTACGGCCACAAAATACTAACCGGCCGCCGCGATAATTTTCATACCAACCGTATTTACGGCGGCCTCAGCGGTTTCCCCAAACGAAGCGAAAGCGAGTATGATACTTTTGGCGTAGGCCACTCATCAACCTCTATTTCTGCCGCTTTGGGTATGGCTGTGGCTTCACACTATAAAGGTGAGAACGACCGCCAGCACGTTGCCGTTATTGGCGATGGTGCCATGACAGCCGGTATGGCTTTCGAAGCACTGAACCACGCGGGTATAGAAAACACCAACATTTTGGTGATTTTGAACGACAACTGCATGTCGATCGACCCTAACGTTGGTGCGCTGAAAGAATATTTGACAGACATTACCACCTCTAAACCATATAATCGTTTCAGAGATGATATCGCATTTGTACTGGGCAAACTGTCACAAGTTGGCCCCGATGCATTTAAAATTGCCAAGAAATTAGAGAAGAGCATTAAAGGGACTTTGCTTAAACAAAGCAATTTCTTCGAAGCGCTTCAATTCAGATATTTTGGCCCTACCGATGGGCATGATGTAAAACATTTGGTAAAGGTGATTCGCGATTTAACGCAGATCCCTGGCCCTAAAATTTTGCATTGTGTTACCGTTAAAGGTAAAGGCTACGCCCTCGCTGAAAAAGACCAGACCAAGTGGCACGCCCCGGGTTTGTTTGATAAAATTACCGGCGAGATTAAAAAAGCACAGCACGACAAACCACAACCTCCTAAATACCAGGATGTATTTGGCCATACCATTATTGAGCTTGCCGAGCAAAACGACAAGATTATGGGTATAACGCCGGCCATGCCATCGGGCTCGTCATTAAATTTAATGATGAAGGCTATGCCTACCCGTGCATTCGACGTGGGTATTGCCGAGCAACATGCGGTTACATTTAGCGCTGGTTTGGCTACACAAGGGCTTGTACCTTTCTGTAACATCTACTCCAGCTTTGTGCAGCGTGCTTATGATCAGGTGATCCATGATGTGGCTATCCAGAAACTGAACGTAGTTTTCTGTTTAGACCGCGCCGGTTTTGCCGGGGCTGACGGCCCTACACACCATGGTGCTTACGATTTGGCCTTTATGCGCTGCATCCCTAACCTCATTGTATCTGCACCGATGAATGAGGAAGAGTTGCGCAACCTGATGTACACCGCACAGCTGGAAAATAAAGGTCCGTTTGTGATCCGCTACCCACGTGGCAATGGCGTAATGGTGGACTGGAAACGTCCATTTAAAGAAATACCTGTAGGTAAAGGCCGCAAAATTTGCGATGGCGAAGAAATTGCCATCGTAACTATCGGCGCTATTGGTAACGAAGCTACCAAAGCTATCGCTGCCCTTAACTCAGAAAGTATTTACCCTGCTCATTACGATTTGCGCTTTGTTAAACCGCTTGATGAAGCCCTATTGCACGAAGTATTTACCAAATACAGCAAAGTAATTACTGTTGAAGATGGTTGCCTTGAAGGAGGCATGGGAAGCGCCGTATTAGAGTTTATGGCCGATAATAACTATAACTCGCAGGTAGTACGCCTGGGCATCCCAGACAGATACGTAGAGCACGGCGAACAACCCGAGCTTTGGGCTGAGTGCGGTTATGATGCTAAAGCTATTGCACAGAAAGTAAAGGATCTGGGTGCAAGGCAAGTGGCGCATATTATTGCTTCTTAGAAGAGACTCAAGAGTCGGGAATCAGGAATCAAGATTTATAAACACCCATTTGGCTTGGCTAAATGGGTGTTTTTTTTGTCATTCAGAGCGATAGCGAAGAATCTTCTTCGACATAAATGCGAAATATTCTATCGCAGAAGATTCTTCATTACATTCAGAATGACAAACTTTATATTTTAGCGCATCAATAGCCCACTTGTCATTCTGAGCGACAGCGAAGAATCTTCTTCACCATACATGCGAACTATTCTATCGCAGAAGATTCTTCATTACATTCAGAATGACAAATCAAGTTTGTAAATTAGGTTATGCCTAATTACAATTTTTTCACTTACATCCTTACAAGTTACAATAAGAAAGTCTTATATACTGGAGTTACCAATGATCTCGATAGAAGATTATACGAACACTACTTCGGCTTAGATCAATTAAATAGTTTTACCAGTAGATACAAGTGTTATTATTTAGTATGGTTCGAAAGATACCAATACATCGATCATGCAATCGAAAGAGAGAAAGAAATTAAAGGCTGGATTCGAGACAAAAAGAATAAGTTAATTGAGCTTGATAATCCAGATTGGAGGTTCTTAAATAAGGATATAATGGATTGGCCTCCTGCAAAATAACATTTGTCACTCTGAATACAATTAAGAATCTTCTTCACTCTGCAATTCCGACATACAAATCGAAGAAGATTCTTCGCTATCGCCCAGAATGACAAAAAGAAGGCCTATCAAGCTGTCCCCTTCACCACAGTTTGCCCAAACCGCAATGTATTTACATTTAAACCCATGGCTTCGAACCTGTCTTCATCAATATCAATTACCACACCGCGTTCGTTGATGCCTTTACCGCTGAACTCTATTTCGATACCGAGGTTAGAGAAGAGCGTGCGGACTAAATCGCGAAGCGATTCGGGTTCGTCATCATCGTTAACGGATACAATTCTGTCCAGATCTTGCATCACCAGGCAATCGTGCTGGCCTGATGCAATTTGCTGAATGGTTGATATGATCTCGTCGGTTACCATGTTGTTGGGTTTTATAGTGGTGCGTCTGCCATAAAATCTTCCAGTTCGGCATACCATTCTGCGCCGTACTTGCGGATCAGTGGTCCTTTTAAAAACTCGTGTACCTTTACTTTAAGCTCATCGCCGAAAGCACATGCCGGGCTGCAAATATTCCAGCGGTCGTAGTTTAATACATCAAACTCAGGGTATGCCGTAATACGGATGGGATACAGGTGGCAAGAGATGGGTTTCTGCCAACTAATCACACCTTGCTCGTAAGCTTTTTCAATGGCACATTTGGTAATGCCGTTTTCCCAGGTTACGTAAGCGCACTCTTTATTGGTATCCACACAAGGCGTAGTATAATCACCATCGAAATCGGTTACGTGGGTACCCTGCTCTTCTATCGCTTTTATGCCTTTCTCGGTCATAAAAGGTTTTACCTTGGGATATATCTCACTCAGTATGCCTAACTCATCATGGTTAAGCGGAGCGCCCGAATCGCCTTCAATACAGCAGGCGCCCTTGCACTTGTTAAGGTTGCAAACAAAATTCTCTTTTACTACATCTTCGTGTATCAATACACTTCCAACTTCTATCATCTTATTTCGTTACAGCATTTAAAGGAAACTTTAGTCCTTTTGCATCGGTTAATTCCATGGTTACGCTGCCAATTACAACTTCAACATGGGCTTTTACCGGTATGCGGTTATTATCGTCGGTTATCCAAAGGTACAATTTACTATTCTTACGAAAGATATGTCCCGGTATAATGGTGGGGTTAAATTTTAAGCAGTTAAATGTACCCAGTGCACATTTAATTTTTTCGCGGCCTATAAAGGTAATGCTGAGTGTCTGTATGCCGTTATCTAAGAAGTAACGCATGTCAAACGTTTCGCCAATTTTCAGCTTGGATACATCCAGATTACGGGCAAAATAATAAGCCGATGGAAAATCGAACACCTTGCCGCTAAAAGGATAAGTGCCGCTGTTGGCCGTTATCTTATCATCCGCACGGTTAAAAGTAACTTTATCGGTATGGTGCCAGCTGCCTTCGTGCCTGTTCTCGGTATATAAGTAAGGCAACAGGGTAGTTTTATCGATGTAAGACTCGTAGCGATTACGCACCTTGTAAAACACCTCAAAGCTGCCCGCTGTAGCACCATCGGCTATGATATGATAGACAGGCTTACCGTCGAAATTAACTTCGCTGTCTTCTATCTTTAAATGAGCTTCGGCGGCTGTGAATAAACCATACTTTAAACGGTAGTTCAACAATTCACCAGACTTGAAGGCAGTATCTGCAATCCTGTCGGGCATGGTAACCTGCTGTACTTTAAACGCCAACAGCACACAGCCCAACAATATTAAAAATGCATAAAACGCCTTCCTCATCTATTAGCTTTAATCTTTCCTTTTATAAATAGGTACAGTTGAGCATGGTTCGCCAAACATCAGGCTTTTAGCTAATGGGGTTAGTTTAGCTGTTAAAGCTACGTAAGCCGCAGTAGGTACAGGCACATCGCCACAACCTTTTAATACCAAACGCTGATCGCGGTATTGCTCGAAATCCATTTTCTCTATCTGGCGTTCAAACAATTTTGATTCAACGGTATCAGCATCGCCAAAAACTACCTCTTTGGCATAAGGCGCAATACGGTTAGCCAGCAACATAAATGCCCAGGCCGGTACAATGGCATCGGCGCTGCAAGTGATACCTACTATTTTATCCTGGTACTGTGCCCAGTCGTGTCCTTTTACAAACTCCCTGAAATCTTTCTCACGCAATATTAAACCCATGTACAGGTTCTCGGCTATATCATAGATCACACGTTCGCCAGCCGGATAAAAATCGGCGGGATCAAGCGTTACTAATCCGCTTTGGGCAACCTTATTCACAAAATTTTCCTGAATTTCCATAGCTCCTTAAAATAAAAAATCCGGAACAGGTACTATAACGCTGTTCCGGATATAAAATTACGCTTATTTATTCTTATAAGAATTTAGCGCGGTAATCTTTTACATTCGCCTTATCTTTCAGCGCATCGAACACCTGGTTGTCGGCACGTTGCAATAAAGCCTGGTTAATGGTTTGTTTCTCTCTAACCGCGTTGGTTAATGGTGCAGGATTGATAAAGCTATCAACTACATACACATAAACACCGTGATCGCCTTCAATCACTTTGCTTACTTTATTTGGCTGTGAACCGAAGATAGAACCGATCAGTTTATTTTCCTGAGCGATACCTGGCAATACAGGGTTAGCAAACACTATGTTTTGGATAGGCACAACTGTAGTACCTGCTTTTTGAGCAACCTGATCAATTGAAGAAGCGCCATTAGCTGCTGCCTGTAATTTCTCGCTTAATTGTTTTGCTTTTACAATGTTTAATACAGCCGGTGCAATTTGCTTTTTAACAGCCTCTAATGCTAAAGTACCTTCTGGTTTAATTTCGGTTACACGGGGTACAACGTATTGGGTACCTACGGTAAATGCTTTATCAGCAATATCGCCATTCTCTGCTTTAAATGCCCATTTCACAATTTCACGTGCATTATCTAAACCTGGCAGTGCTGATGCTAAACCGTTAACATCGGTAGCAGTTTTTACTTCTAAACCTGCTTTTTTAGCTTCTGCATCAAAGTTACCTGCGTTAGCCTGAGAAAGGAAGCTTTGAGCTTTAGCAAATGCTTCAGATTGTGTTTTGCTGCTGGCCAGTAATGGTCTGTCAACAGTAGCCACTTTAACTACTTTTGATGAACCTTTTTGCTCTTCGATGTTCAGGATGTGAACACCAAACTGGCTTGTAATTACTTTAATTTCGCCCGGTTTGCCTGCAAATGCTGCATCTTCAAACACAGGCACCATAGCACCACGACCGAAAGTACCTAAATCGCCACCTTTTTCGGCAGAGGCTTTATCGATAGAGTACATTTTTGCCAGATCAGCAAATGACTTACCGCCTTCTAATAATTTCTTGATTGAATCTGCTTTTGCAAGTGTTTTAGGTAAACCACCTTCAGTTTGCGGGTTAAGCAAAATGTGACGTGCTTTTACAGAATCCGGGCCAACACGCTCGTCAACCAGTTTCGATACTTTATAGCTTCCGTTAGAAACGTAAGGGCCGTATACAAAACCTTTAGCTGCGCCGAACATTACTGAATCGATTTTCGGATCTAACTGACCTTTGCGCTGGAAAGCTAAAGGAGCTTTGTTAACCGCATCGATAGCGTTGATCTGTACAAATAATGAATCGTTTGTGCTTGCTTTAAAATCAGCAGCCAGTTTATCAGCCTGTACTTTAATAGCAGCAGTATCTTCTTTAGATGGAGCAGCGTTAAATGCTACATATTTAAAGGTTCTTAACTCAGCAGGGTTTTTAAATGATGCTTTGTGTTCATCATAGTAGCTCTGGTAATCGGCATCGGTAACAGTAACCTTACTATCTGGGATTGAAGCGTAGTTAAGGGTTACGTATTTAAAGTTAGCCAGTTTGTTTTTAGCTTCGTAATCGTCTTTTGCCTCAAGCGAGTTTACATATAAACCGTTGTGTATAACTGCCAGGTATTTCTCCATTTTTTTGGCATCGATACGTGAAGCTACAAAATCTGCCCACTGCGCTTTCATCGGGTCTGATGCAGGCGCGTTCTGGATGTTGTTTAAAAACTGGTTCAGCTGTGCGCGGTCTAACTGGCCGGTTTGCTGATTGGTAAAGTTACGTGCAATCTCAGGGTCAGGGTTGGTACCGCTAACCATGCTGCGTGTTTCATCTGTACCTACAACGATGCCAATTTTTTCAACTTCCTTTTTGAAGATGATCTGGCTTAAATATTGGTTCCAGGTGATGTTTTGTACATAACTGGTTAACTGCGGCGTAAGGCTTTGCCCAAACTGCTGCTGATACTGTTTTGTGTTTTGATCTAACCTGGCATTAAATGCCTCATACTTAATTTTTTCACCGCCGATTTCACCAACTGTGGTTTGATCGCCAGAGAAAAAAGATTTGCCATACTGCACAACTTCCCCCGCTATAAACGCAAAAAGTGCTAAACCGATAATAATGACTACAATAGTCCCCATACGGTTGCGCAAAAAACTCATTAAACCCATATACCTATTTTACTTTTTTATAATAATTTCTACTTCCTAAAGTTAAAAGAGCGCGCAAGATACAATTTTTACCAAAATATTACATCACAAAATTTAATCGCTGCAAAACAATGTTTTACTGCGAAATGTTTTGCTTCACATTAAATTTTCCGTTGGTGTTTGGGATTTCCCAGGGATCGAATTTTTCATTCGTAACCAGGGATGATCCGTTGATTATACTACCGTCTGTAGTGATAATTGTTACCGGCTTTTGCGAGGTAACCTTGCGGGTAGTTTGGTCCCAGATTAATTGCTCCGACTTAAATGTATCGCCTTTAACATTTTTAGCCACCACGTTTTTATCCAGCTCTATCAGTTTCTTGCCTTCCTGATAGGTAGCATATTCTGATGTAATTACGCTTGAAATAGTGCCCGCGCTATCCAAAAAAGTAACCTTAACACCCTTGGTCATCTCGTAATAAGGGCTTTGGGTTTTGTAATGGATAAGCAAAGGTGTTTCCATGATAGCTTTTACGTGGGCCGAATCGCTATAGGTTACCTTTACACCGGTTGTACGTTCAATGGGCTTATCGGTCTCTTTGGCCGAGATCTCATGAATTTTCTTCAGATCGTTTTCACAGGCACATAATAAGCTTGTGGCAAGCATAAGCGGCCAAATAAAAAGCTTAACCGTGTACTTAAACCTGTAAAGCATTTAAAGCGCTATGATTAATCGAACTTGTACTTACGGAACCACTTATCATTAAGCGTAAAACCTAAGTGAAAGTTGTAATAGTTCTCTTTGATAAGGCCGTTTGCCAAAGTACCGCGCTGGCCAATTTCGGCAGCAAAGTTGATTTTGTAGAAACTAAGGCCCTGGTTATTTGGCGCCAGCGGGAAACCAAAACCAAAGGTTATTGCCTTTTGGTTAATGCTGGTACCATCAACATTAACATAAGTTTTTTGGTAGTTGAAACCTAAACGGTAATCAACAGCCGCAAAATAATTGTGCAGCTGGTTGGCGTTTGGTGTAAACTGACCACCTACATTTATAGCTTGTGTGTTTTGTAAATCCTGGTTTACACCTGCAATGGTTAGAGATGACCATTTACCGGTGCTATAATCGGCCCCCACTAAAAATTTACCATCTTTTTGGAAGGTAATACCGAAGTGGTTAATTAAAGGTAATTTAATTTTAGCGCCGCTTTGTGTTTGGTTAACAATAGTATCGGCAGCTACGCTTTCGTCGCCGGTGGTAAAATCTTTCTGATACAAACTGGCTACATACCTGTAAGTAGAATGAAGATTGGTTGATGCCGAACCCGAATAACCGAAGGTTAAATGCGTACCCTCTTTAATATCGATAGAATATTGCGCACCGAAATCGTAGTTAAGGCCGCCAACCTGGTTGCTTTCTTCAATACGCGAATTTAAGTTACCCGGCAGGTTAGGTATTTCTACCGAACGATACTGCTGCAGGTTACCAAATATATACGATACGTTACCACCCAAATAAAGGCCTTTGAATAAATTAAACCCGTAACCCAGGTAAGCTTTTGATAAGCCGCCATCGCCGCTATAAATATTATTTACGGCATTGGTATCAGTTGGCGAAGTAGTACCCAGGTTTGATTTGGATTGTACATAATTATAACCCAGCTCTGAATATGGTTGCAAACCAAAGCTTAATGCCGATTTTTTACTAACAGGGATAGCGAAAGCAACGTGGCTTAACCTGAAATTGGCATTACTTTGCGAGCCACTGCCATCTTGCTTTAAGGTGGTAAACGTGCTGTAAACACCAACATCAATAGTAGTAAAGTTGATAAAACCATACGATGCCGGGTTTTGTGAGTTGATGTTGTTGTAACCGTTTATGCGGTTAACACCTGTTGCGATACCACCCATTGCTGTAGTTTGCGGCAATGTAGGATCACTTAATAAACCTAAACCATATTTTGAATAAGGGGAACTTGTAGTAGCAGTTGATTGGGCCATAACCACTGCAGAAGCAGACACAGCCAACAGAAATAGTACTATAAAACGGATATTTTTAATCATTATGCTCTTTAATAACTGCGTTTAAACCCCGTAAAACAAGGTAAGGTTCAATTTTAATATAGGGGGCAAAGATGCTATTTTTCAACAGAGTATCCAAAAAAACACCGTCGCCTCCGGTTAATATAATATTAAGGTTGGGCTGCTGTTTTTGATAGCTGTCTATAAACCCTTCCACTTCGTATTTTATGCCATTTTGTGTCCCCGATACCATGGCCGATGTGGTGTCATCTCCAAAGTTGCGGTTAAACGTTTCGTCTTTGCTTACCAACGGCAAACCGTCGGTATAATTGTGCATGGCTTCGTAGCGCATGTTTAACCCCGGTGATATACTGCCGCCCGCGTAATTTTTACCGGCATCTATGTAATCATAAGTAATGCAGGTGCCCGCATCTATTACCAAACTTGCAGTACCGGGATACATATCAGCCGCACCTGCTACTGCGGCAAGCCTGTCTAAACCCAATGTTTGCGGTGTACGGTAATGGTTGTGCACCGATTTGGCCATCTGGTAATTAAACAGATATAATTTACTTTGCTTGCTGAGCTGTTGCTGCCAGTCCTGGTCTTTTTTTACTGATGATGCAATCACCTTTTCGATCCCGTGCTTTGCTATAATGTTGTTGATAGCTTCAGCATCTGTAATCTCCTGGTGGCCAAACCAAACCATTTCCTGATCATTAAAAACGGCCAGCTTGGTTTGCGTATTACCGATATCAATAACCAGGTTGGGCATTACGCTTTAACCAGCGATAATATAGATTCAAAAATTACCAAACCATCCTGGTTACCTACCAGCGTTTCTGCAGCACGCTCGGGGTGTGGCATTAAGCCAAACACGTTACGGGCAGTATTACAAACACCGGCAATATTTTGGATAGATCCGTTAAAGTTAGCGGCATCCGTTACGTTAGCATTTTCGTCGCAGTATCTAAACAATACCTGGTCATTATCATTAAGGGCTTTCAGCGTATCAGCATCAGCAAAATAATTGCCTTCGCCATGCGCAACCGGGATTTTTAATGCCTGGTTTAAATCGGCCTGTGCGGTAAGCATTGAGTTTGTAGTCTCTGGCTTTAAGTAAATGTTGTTGCAAACAAACTTGCGGTTGTTATTATGCAGCAACACACCCGGTAATAAATGGGCTTCAACCAAAATCTGGAAACCATTGCAGATACCCATTACATAGCCGCCATTAGCAGCAAACTTTACCACCTCCTGCATAATTGGCGAAAAACGCGCAATTGCACCAGAGCGCAGATAATCTCCAAAAGAGAAACCGCCTGGTAAAACAATAAATTCGGCCCCTTGCAAATCATGGTCTTTATGCCATAACCTTACAACTTGCTGACCTAATACATGCTCTAATACGTAAATGATATCCTCATCGCAGTTAGAACCCGGGAAAATGACTACACCAAACTTCATGATACAAAACTAATACAACACCTTGAACCTGAACGAATGTAAAAGTTAAAAAGTGTTAAACTGAAAATAAATTATGCTGCAAACCAGCAGTAAAAACAAAACTTCATAGAACCAGCGCTTTGTTGCATACAAAAAATAGTAGGCAAAAAATACCGCTGTGGGTACAGCACACAATAAAAAGTGATTTAATTTAAACTCGGCCTCTACATAAAATGCACCTGCGCCGATAATAAAAAGCAACAGCAGCAGCTGATACGATTTACGTACCTGCACATAGCTTTTATAAAAAACCTGCTGTATTTTAAAGAAACACAGTACGAAAATAACGATTACAGGCACCAGGATAAGGTAACTATACTGGTTAATATGGATACTATTAGGGAACCGCGTACCCAGCGGCAACCATATAGTATAAAAGGTACTGAGCTTATTATTGAGGTAGTAGTAAACCGCCAGAAAGAAAAAAACGGTAACGTAGCCAAACACGCTGGCCATCCAATCGCGGATATCAAAGGGGCGGAACAGTACCAGCGCTATCCAAACACCTAATATTAAATAAATAAAAGGCAGGTAAATGAGCGAGCCCAGCGCCACAATCATTCCCAGATCGTAAGCTGTTGATTTGGCATTATCTGTTTTATATAGGCCGAACATTTTAAACAGCATCCACAAAATCAGGAAATTGCAGATCAACGGCGGGCTGAGGATCAGAAAAGGCGTAAACAGGCTTGAGGCTACGATAAACATCAGCCCCGGCAAAAAGCTGGGCTTGCCTAACAGATTATAAAAGTTAATAAGATAATTAAGCAGCAAAGCCTGGCCGAACACCAAAATAGCCGCAACCATAATATTGGCCGAAGGCGAAAAGTAGTTTTCGTAAGCTACCGGTACCAGCGAGCGGGTAAATGATTCAACAAAGATAAAATCGAGATGATCCGGCGCTTTAATAATGTAGCCCATGCGCACAACAAGCAATACCAGAGCCAGCCATATAACATTTAAGGGGTTGTATATTCTGAAAAGATTGATCATTTATGAACGCTGGCGCAAAGATACCACAAAAACCGCTTATGCTAAAATCGGTTGTGGTTTAGCGTATTGCTTTACCATATTTTCTACAATCTGTGCAGTCTCATCCTTAAAATCAACAATGATCTTTTTATCGTCGGCAATCCACTTTTGCAGGTGCTGGATAAAATAGTTATCGATATGGTGTACCACCGGCACGCCTAGTTTAGACGCCGCTAAGGCATTACATTGCTGCTCATACTGCCCCATCATGGGTATCATCATTACTTTTTTACCGAGGAACAGCGCTTCAGCCGGGCCTTCGAAACCACCACCAGTGAGCAGACCAGCACAGCTGGCCATACTTTGGTTAAAGCCATCGTTACTTACAGGCATCACGGTTACATTGCCCTCGCGAAGCAATGTTTTTTGCCTCTTAGAAAACACCTGCCATTCCACATCTTTTACCTCACTTAAATGTTTAATCAATATTTTATCGTCATAAGCAGGCAGGTAAACTGTATAATGACCTTTGTTTGAAGTTTCCAGCGCACGGATCTCGCTGCGGATTACCGGGGTATGGATAAAGCTATCATACTGCTCAAAATGAAAACCGATATGATAAGTGGTGGGCGAATAATATTTAAACAACCACTCGGCATAATTCCATTTACCAGGTCGTGGTGTTTTGGGCGATACAAATGAGCACTGATGGCTCAATGATACCGAGGGCACCTTTTGCAGTTTACAAGCCCAGGCGCTCACCGGCTCAAAATCGTTCACAATCAGATCATATTGCTGCAGGGGCAGGCTGTGCATATCCTTCCAGAGCTGCGGCAGGTTCATGAGCTTGTAGGTGGCCCATTTATCAACCCCGCCATGCGTACCAAAAACAAAGCTGAAACCATGATATTGATATTTTAATGGTTGCGATAAAGAAACTTCGGCCTGGGTGCCGCTTACCAGCAAATCAACATCTCCGTGCTGCTGCAACAAGGGCACAACTTCGCGGGCGCGGCTGATGTGGCCATTTCCTGTACCCTGTATAGCAAACAATATTTTCATAGGTGTATTTGAATTAGTGTCCGGCGTTCAGCTATTATCTGCCTTCGAACGGATCGACCCGCTTATTAAACGTAATTACATACTTCCAGTTTGGTGAAAGCCGTTTTGATTTATTAAGACCGCCATCAAATTTGGGAAAAGTTTTATACTCCAGCCAATGCCTTACATTATAACTGCCCGATTTAAGCTCTAAACGCTTATTATTTACTGCTATTCTAAGGGCGCAATTATTACTCTGGTAAACACGGTCTAACTCGATACCGCGTAGATAAGGCTCGCCAATTTTAGCGCACAATTGTTTTATTGATGTGTAATTAGGCATAACCTTTATCTTTTTATTACCGGTTACGCTATCATTTTGTGGGTTTATGGAGAAAAAAGTCTGACTGTCATCTGCTATCAGGCTATCGGCATCCAGTAAGATCATATTTGATAGCGAATCGTATAGCGATAACCTGGCAGGTACACCGTCATCAAAGCGGGTATCTTTAGCCACTTGTGTTAAAGTTCTTCTGTCTACCTTTTTACGGTCGGCAATGTAATAGCAAACAATAAAGATTACAAAGGCTAAAAAAATGCAAAGGATAGCGAATGATGATCTTTTCATTTAACCACAATATCGGCATTTATCAAAAATGAATCAACAGCGATATTGGCACTTAAAATCAAACTGTCATTCTGCCTCTTGTCTAAATCTTTCTAACAGATTTTTCACATCCAACTTATTTTCCAGGTCTTCGGCGTCAGTTTTATCTTCCTCATCAGGCTCAACCACAAAGTCGGCAGGCTGATACTTGAAGATTTCCCATTTGCCATCGTGATACTCTAATGCGGTAAGGCTCTCTACCCAGTCGCCACTGTTTAAGTACAATACAGAGCCTGAGTTATCTGTAGCCGTTATGGTACGGATTTCGGCATGGTGGATATGCCCGCAAATTACATAGTCGTATTTTTTATCAACGGCCAGGTCGGCAGCAGTTTGCTCAAAGTGGTTGATAAACTTAACCGCATCTTTAAACTTGCCTTTAATTTTTTGCGAAAAGCTCATTTTTTGACGGCCAAACAAAGTAAGGCACCAGTTAACCATGCTGTTGATAATAATTAACGTATCATAACCAACCGCGCCCAGTTTGGCCAGCCATTTAGAGTGCTGCATGGTAACATCGAATACATCGCCGTGGAAGATCCAGGCTTTTTTACCATCGAGGTTAAGCACCACTTTGTTGAGGAGTTGAAAGGTACCGAGGTTAAAATCGGCAAACTTACGCAGCATTTCGTCGTGGTTACCGGTGAGGTAATAAACGGGAACGCCTTCGGTAACAAATTTGAGAATCCGGCGCACAACCTTCATGTGGCTTTCTGGCCAGTACGATTTACTGAACTGCCAGATGTCGATAATATCGCCGTTTAAAACAAGTACTTTGGGTTTGATACTTTTGAGGTACTTCAGTAATTCTTTAGGGTGGCATCCATAAGTGCCCAGATGGACATCAGAGATAACCACGATATCAACTTCGCGTTTTGCCATTAATATGAGCGTATAATTCAAGGCCGGATTTTACCAGCGGAACGATCTTACACTTACCCGGAAACTACAGTTCGTCTTCCTCTTCATCAACCATTAACTCATAAGGGCTGACATAAAGGATAGCTAACAACAGCACCAGGCCGGTTATGATTAAATAAGCAATATTGAAACTCATTTTAACCTTTTTATTAATGACAAAGTTAAGTTACGAAAATTATCTCATTGTTAAGACGGTATTAAATATCAGGATGTTACAGTTTGCTAAAACTATTTTTTGATTTCGGATATCGGATGTTCGATTTCGGATTTATTCCTGCATTTTACCTTTTGTTTAAACGATAGACAGGGCTTATTGTTGGATGGTTTAATGGGATTAACAGAATTTAACGTTTGTAGGTAGGCCTGTCATGCTGAGCTCCGTCGAAGCATAGTGCTGATGGCCTCTGCGCGCAACACTTCGACGGGGCTCAGTGTAACACTCAACACCCCAGTGTCGCAAGTTTAGCGTAGCGTAACTTGTGACTTATACTATTGAAAGCTTCCAGCTTTCGTAAGGTGAAACCTTACATTAGTATAGCCGCAAGTTAGAAACTTGCGGTAGCGGAATGGTCTGTCATGCTGAGGCACTCGAAGCATGGTGCGGAAGGCCTCTGCGCGCGACACTTCGACGGAGCTCAGTGTGACAGCCTCCCACTATGACTATTGACTAATGATCTTCCTAATCCGTTCCAACTGCTTTAAATGATGCTCAGTATGGATCCGGGTAAACCTCAACCATTGCTCAGCATTGAGCATACCCATGCGCGGGTGTTTTATTTTATAATTCTTAGGTGCATTGTGTAATAGCTCCATCACACAATCCAAGCGGCTGCGAACGCGGATAAGCAGGTTGCGGGCTTCTTCTTTGGTAATCTTTTTGGTTTTCGAACTCAGCTCGGCAGATGTTTTTACGCGGGGGAAAATACAGGTAAGCAATACAAACTTGCCGAAAAGGTTAGCGCCTTTAGTGGTTGACGTACCGGTTTTACGGGCACATTTTTCGGCAGCAATCAGCGACCCGAAATCTGATTGTAAAATATGCGAGTAAACTTCGGCATAGCTCCAGCCGCCGTTTGGCGGAGTAGCATCAAACTGCTCGTCTGAGATCTCATCCAGCCAGTGGCGATACTTGTCGAGCGCCTCATCTATCCGTTTACGTTCCTGATTTATTTTCAAGGGGCATTGATTTAAACTATGAACAAACCGAATGTCGGCAAGTTTGCGGGGATTAGCAAATGGCAGGCATAACAAATGCCGGGAAGTATTAGGCACGCGTTGCGAATGCGCGCAAGGGAAAAAGCCGTAGAGACACAATACTTTGTGTCTCCCAATAGAACAGAACAATTCACACACACGAGACACAAAGTATTGTGCCTCTACGCAAATGCATTTCGTCCCGATTCTTGATTCTCTCTTAAAGCATCCCCATCAACTCTCCCAAACTCCTGATCTCCACTTTAACCACCTCCGGTTTATCCAAACCAGCCGGGTTAAAGTAAATAGCATCCATACCGAAATTCAAAGCTCCCATAATATCAGCTTCAATGCTATCGCCTATCATTACACTTTCTTGTTTGGTGGCGCTTGCCAGGTTAAGGGCATGCTCAAAAATGGCCTTGTCGGGTTTGTTAACGCCAACTACTTCGGAGATGATCACATTATCGAAATACTGCGCCAGGTTGGTTCTACTCACCTTCATCTCGGTAGATTCACGAAAACCGTTCGAAATTAAATGCAATGTGTACTTCGCTTTCAAGTATTCCAGCGTTTCGTGAGCGCCGGGGAAAAGATTTAGTTTGGTTGGGCCCAAGCGTACATAATCGTCTTCAAATGCTGTTGGTATCACATCAGGGTGTACGCCCAAATCAAGGAATGTTTGTTTAAAACGCATTTCGCGCAGATAATCTTTGCTTATTTTACCTACATGGTATTCGGCCCACAGGCGATGGTTGTGCGCGGTATAAGTTTCGATGAACTGATCGGCAGAATGCAGTCCTAACTCTTTCAGTCCGTAATGATGATAAAGCTCGTGCAGGGTTTCTTCAGCGTTTTTATCAAAATCCCAGATGGTATGGTCGAGGTCGAAAAAGATATGGCGGTAGTTCATGTTTTAATTTGCAGATATGCGGATGTGCAAATATGCAGATGATATTTGATTTCGGATGTCGGATTTTCGATTTCGGAATTTAAAAAGAGCGTTGTCATCCTGAGCTCCGTCGAAGGATAAGCGTCGGCCCCTGCACCATGCTTCGACGGAGCTCAGCATGACAGCCTTTTTATTAGGTGGTGAACTATTGCTACAATTTGACGTTATATTTATCAAAAGTAATATTTGCTAAGTTGATTAGCAGATGCCCTTTTGTTATCGTATTTTTGATATAATGGATTTTAAATTAAGTTCACAATACGTTCCCTCCGGCGACCAGCCCGAAGCTATTAAACAATTGGTTTCAGGCGTTGAGTCAGGAGACAATTATCAAACCCTGTTGGGGGTAACCGGTTCGGGTAAAACGTTTACCATAGCCAATGTTATTGAGCAAACACAGCGGCCTACCCTGGTATTGAGCCATAACAAAACATTGGCCGCACAGCTGTATGGCGAGTTCAAACAGTTTTTTCCGGAGAATGCGGTTAACTATTTCGTTTCTTATTACGACTACTATCAGCCCGAGGCTTTTATACCCACTACCAATACTTATATAGAAAAGGATCTGCAGATTAACGACGAGATTGAGAAACTGCGTTTACGTACTACCTCATCACTTATGTCGGGTCGCAGGGATGTCATTGTGGTATCGTCTATCTCCTGCATCTATGGTATGGGTAACCCGGAAGATTTTTCTAATTCGGTATTCAAGTTTGCTGTGGGTACGCGCATTAGCCGTAATGCGTTTTTGCATCGGTTGGTAGAGATTCTTTACTCGCGCACCACTGCCGATTTTAAGCGTGGTACTTTCCGAGTTAAAGGTGACACGGTTGATATTTACCCAGCCTACCTGGATTACGCCTACCGTATTTCCTTTTTTGGCGATGATATAGAAGAGCTCAGCAGCTTCGACCCGGCCAACGGCAAAACCATTGAGAAAATGCCGAATATGGTACTTTTCCCGGCTAACCTTTATGTAGCACCGCGCGACAGGTTCACCAAATCTATCTGGGCTATACAGGAAGAACTGGAAATGCGCAAAAAGCAGTTCATCGACGAGCAGCGGTTCCTCGAAGCCAAACGATTGGAAGAAAGGGTTAACTACGATCTGGAAATGATCCGCGAGTTGGGCTATTGCTCGGGTATCGAGAATTATTCGCGTTTCTTTGATGGCCGCCAACCAGGCGCACGCCCATTCTGTTTACTGGATTATTTTCCTGACGATTACCTGATGGTGATTGACGAGAGCCACGTAACTGTACCGCAAATCCGTGCGATGTATGGTGGGGATCGGTCGAGGAAAATTTCATTGGTTGAATATGGTTTCCGCCTGCCTGCTGCATTGGATAACCGCCCGCTCAATTTCCAGGAGTTTGAAAAACTGGCACCACAAACTATTTATGTAAGTGCAACCCCCGGCGATTTTGAATTGGAAAAATCGGAAGGTGTGGTGATAGAACAGGTGATCAGGCCTACGGGATTATTGGATCCTGAAATTGAGATTCGCCCGATCATCAACCAGGTGGATGATTTGCTTGATGAGGTAGATAAAACCATTAAAATGGGCGACCGTGTACTGGTAACCACCCTGACCAAACGTATGTCGGAAGAGCTGGCCAAGTACATGGATCGTCTCGGCATTAAGTGCCGCTACATCCACTCAGAAGTTAAAACGCTGGAACGGGTTGAAATATTAAGGGGATTACGCCTTGGTGAATTTGATGTGTTAATTGGTATCAACTTACTGCGTGAAGGTTTAGATTTACCTGAAGTTTCGCTGGTAGCTATTCTGGATGCCGATAAGGAAGGTTTCCTACGCTCAGAACGTTCGTTGATCCAGACAATAGGCCGTGCTGCCCGTAATGATCGCGGACGGGTAATTATGTATGCCGATACCATTACGGATAGTATGCAGATTACGATGGACGAAACCACCCGCCGCCGCGAAAAGCAGATTGCCTATAATACAGAGCATGGCATTACGCCGAAAACCGTTGGTAAATCGCGTGAATCTATTATGGAGCAAACGTCTGTAATGGACTTTAAAGGAGGAGTACAGAAAGCTTATGTAGAAGAAGAAAACATCATGAGCATGGCCGCCGACCCAATTGTACAATACATGAGCAAAGGCGATTTGAAGAAAGCCATCGACAACACCAAGAAAGAAATGCTTGCCGCCGCCAAAGACATGGACTTTTTACAGGCAGCCAAACTGCGCGACGAAATGTTTGCACTGGAGAAAAAGCTTTCTGAAAAATAATTAGCTAATTTGTTGATTCGGTAATTTGTCAATGAAAAGCACAATTAGTTAATTTGTCAATTCGACAATTTGTTAATGACTTACCAAGCATTGACAAATTGCCGAATTAGCTAATTGACAAATTAAAAACTCTTTGTCAAAACCGTGTCAAGCTCATTAACAAATCAACAAATTGGCTAACTAGCACATTGACTATTTGTAACAACCGGCCACCTTTTGCGTTAAATATTATATACTTATATTTGTAAAGCTAAATTATTAAGACATGCTTTTGATCCGATTTCTGATCATTTCTATCTGTATCCTATATATCCTGCGCAGCTTGGTACGTATATTTTTGCCAATGCTGTTCCAGGGTTTGGTAAATAAAGCGCAGCAACAACAAAATGCGCAACAAAGTCAACACAGTCAAAAACGCCCTACCGGTGCTATTAAGGTAGATTATATGCCACCTGCACAAAAAGGCGCCATCCCAGATTCTGAAGGTGAATTTGTTGATTACGAAGAAGTAAAATAATCTTCAGCCATGATACCCGAAGAAGTTTTTAAACGCCGGCATTTTGGCACACCGCCACTATTTTCGCTTATTATTACCAATAGCATCCTGGTGTGTTTTATAACGCCCTTCTTCGCAACTTGTGGTACTATACATTGGCTGTTTTGGGTATTTCTGGCATCACTCGCTATTTATAATTTTTTTACGATACGCCGTAATTGGGAAGAGTTTACCAAAATCATCACTATTGCCTATGCTATTAGCATGGTTGTAGAGATCGCAGGCATTATCCTGCTGCTGCATAAAAGCTGTTCTGCCTCATTGTAAAAAACTTATAATTCCTAATCTCATTCAAATTTCTATTTTTGGAGATTAAATTATTTTTTTAAACACGAATGGGCAATTGGTTTAAGCGAAATGGGACACACTTCGCCATTATTGGAATTTTTATAGCAATCTGTTTCTTTTATTTTACGCCGGCTTTCCAGGGTAAAACACTTGGACAGAACGACGTAACACGCGCACAATCCACTCAGAAAGAGATTATGGATTACCGCGACAAAGACACTACCATTTTATGGACCAACCAGATTTTAGGTGGTATGCCTGCTTTTCAAATCTGGGCCCCATATCCAAATAACATCACTACACATATTATTGGTGGCTTAAAAGCCGTATTTCCAAGCCCTATCGATACGGTTTTGCTGTTTCTTTTAGGCGCGTATCTACTGTTCTGCGTACTCAAACTAAATCCGTGGCTTGCTGCAGCAGGTGCTATTGCAGTTACATTTTCGTCGTATAACATTATACTATTGGTTGCAGGGCATGCTAACCAGGCTTATGCTATTGCATTCTTTGCCCCTATACTGGCCGGTATTATATTAACCCTGCGAGGTAAGTATTTTACAGGCGCTACACTTACTGCTTTATTCTTAGCAATAGAGATCCGGTCTAATCACATCCAAATGACTTATTACCTGCTATTGGCGATCTTGATACTGGTAATATTTGAAGTGGTTAATGCTATAAGAACCAAAACTGTACCTGCTTTTTTAAAGGCACTGGCTTATCTTGGTGTTGCCACTTTATTGGCATTAGCCGTAAATGCATCAACATTATGGAGTACTGCCGAATATAGCAATGATACTATCCGTGGTAAATCAAACCTTACCAAATCATCAGTTAAAGAACCAGGCAATGGTTTAGATAAAGATTATGCTTACGAATGGAGCGAGGGTGTTGGCGAAACATTTACTGTTTTGGTACCCAACCTTTATGGTGGTGGCTCTGGCCTTGCTGCCCTTGATAATAACTCTGCCGTAGTTAAAGCTTTTGTTAACAAAGGCATTCCTGAAGACCAGGCCGTTGGTTATGTACAACAGTTGGCGGGTATTGGTATTTCTACTTACTGGGGCGATAAACAATTTACTGAAGGCCCTTTCTATTTCGGTGCTATTGTATGCTTCCTGTTTGTGCTCGGGTTGTTCATTGTTAAAGATCGTATTAAATGGTGGCTATTGGCCGCTGCTATATTAAGTGTATTACTATCTTATGGCCGCAACTTTATTTTCTTCTCAGATCTGTTCTTTAATTACTTCCCATTATACAACAAATTCAGAGCAGTAGAATCGATAATGGTTATTGCGGCACTATGTTTCCCGGTTATGGCTTTCCTTGCTATTAACGAGATTATAGTTACTAAAGATCGTACCGAGATTTTCAAAAAGCTTAAAATAGTTTTATATGTTATTGGTGGTTTTACATTGCTTTTAGCGGTAATGCCAGATCTGTTCTTTTCATTCAAAAGCCCGCAACACTTACAAATTATTCAATATTTAACCCAGGCACTTAAAGGCGATGCCGATTTTGCTAATTCAATCGGTAATGCAATAGTACAAGACCGTATCGGTTTAGCACGTGCAGATGCTATCCGTTCACTCGTGCTTATCCTTATTACATTCGGTGTTCTTTGGGCATTTATCAAGCAGAAATTTAATGCTACTGTATTATCGTTAATTTTATTAGCAGTTACTCTGGTTGATATGTGGCAGATCGACAAACGTTACCTGCGCGACGACAGTTTTGTTGCCAAAGCCGATATACAGAAACCACAACCCCGTGAGGTGGATACCTTTATTCTGCGCGATAAAGATCCCGATTTCCGTGTGATCGACTTAACCCAGCCGCTTAAACAAGATGCTATTACACCTTACTTCTATAAGTCAATTGGTGGTTATTCGGCAGCACGTTTAAAACGTTATGATGAGTTGATTGATAATCAAATGACCAAAAGCTTAAACCAGGATGTATTGGATATGCTGAACACCAAATATGTTATCACAGCTAATCCTAAAACACAAGCCTTAAGTATGCAAACTAATGCTACAGCCTGTGGCCATGCATGGTTTGTAAAAAGCGTACGTTATGTTAATAATGCAGATCAGGAAATGCAGATCATCAGCAGCTTTACACCAAAAGATGAGGCTATTGTAGATAAGAAATTCCGCAGTCTGATTGATGAGAAACAAACTATTGTTGACCCTGCTGCTACCATAACACTAACCAGTTATTCTCCAGATCACATGGTTTACCAAAGTGGTTCTACAGCTACTATGGTGGCTGTATTCTCTGAGATATACTACGATAAGGGCTGGAAAATGCTGATTGACGGTGTAGAGAAACCATACTTCCGTGCCGATTATGTATTACGTGCCGCACAAATCCCGGTAGGTAACCACAAAATTGAGTTCATCTTCCACCCGGCATCATACTACACCGGTGAAGGCATCTCATTAGCCGGATCAATATTATTAGTATTAGCTCTTGGTGGTGTAGTTTATACCGAGACTAAGAAAAAGCCTGTTAAAAAATAAAGCTGTTTGGCTTGAATAGAAAGGGTCGATAGTGAAAGCTATCGGCCCTTTTTTGTTTGTGATATATATTACTTAAATTTACTTAATGGAAAACCATATCGACAGGATTACTATTGATACAGACATCTGCCATGGCAAGCCAGCTATACGACACATGCGCTGGCCGGTTGAGGCAATTATTGATCTAATCGCATCAGGTATGTCATTTGATGAGATCATAACCGATCATCCCGAATTAGAGAAAGAAGACATATTAGCGTCACTCGCTTATGCCAAAGTCGTTCTGTCTGGAAAATCTTTATTGGAAGTTTAAAAAATGATCAGCTTTTTAGTTGATGTTCATTTACCAATCAGTTTGTCTAAGTTTTTAGATAAGCATCCTGATTGCAATTCTACACACGTTAATCAAATCCTTCAAAAGTGGCACACTACAGATAGTGAAATTTGCAAATATGCAGATGCTGGTTCTATGATTGTAATAACAAAAGATAGTGATTTTAAAGACACACACTTTATCAAACAAACGCCCAGGAAAGTAATAAAAGTAACTCTGGGAAATATCTCAAATAATGAATTGCTTAATATTTTTGAGAAATATTTGTCTTTTATCCTATCTCTCACTTTAAAGGATATTTTTTACATAGAGATAGGCAAAGATCAAATCACAATGATTGATTAGCCCAATCAATCATTCGTTCTCCTATTCCTCAACCAGTACCAACCCAAATTAAAAGCAATTACACCATGATTAAACACAGTTGGTAGTAAACCATAATGCTCTTTCATAATATTAAAGCGCTCAATTAAGCTTTGGCGGTGCCGTTTTTTCGACATCCCACCTACCAGATATTTAGCCACGTACTGATGTACGTTTACAATCTTTTTAGCTTTTTTGGCAGCTTTTAATATCCAATCGATATCTGCGCTCAAATCATATTTGCTATCATAAGGTTCAACAAGTGAACGTTTAATGCAGATAGCCTGGTGACTGATACTCATGCCATACTTAAACTTTCGCCAGGTAAATTGTTCAGGAGCCTGGTGGCGGCGGCGGCCGAGACTTTCACCCGCATCATTAATCATTTCTGTTTCGCCGTAGTAGATATCTGCATCGGGAGATGATGCAAAAACATTGGCTACAGTTTCGGGCGAATAGATCTCATCGCCCGAATTCATAAACAATACATAATCGCCGGTTGCCAGGGCGAGGCCTTTGTTCATGGCGTCGTAAATACCTTTGTCGGGCTCGGTGATCAGTTTGTTGATATGTTGTTTGTATTGATGGAGGATTTCCAGCGTCCCATCGGTCGAAGCGCCATCAATAACGATATACTCGATATTAGTATAAGTTTGCGAAATGATAGATTTCAACGTACGCTCAATATCGCGAACGTTATTATAAACAATGGTAATGATGCTGAGTTTGGGCTGAAACATTAAGCTTTGGTTTTGGCTTTAGCAGTAGTTTTAATAACCTGCTCGTATAACTTAATATGTTTTTTGGCAACGGTATCTTCACTGAAATACTGCATCACGGTTTGTCGTGCCTGTTTCTGCAATAATTGTTGATCAGGATAATCAACCACCCATTCCATACCCGCTGTAAAGCTCTCTGCCGATTTATATTCGGCCAGGTAACCATTGTACTCATGATTCACCATATCCGGGATACCGCCCGTTGTAAAGCTTATTACGGGTGTGCCGCAAGCCAGGCTTTCCATTACAGTATAAGGCAGGTTATCCTCCAGCGATGGGATCAGGAATGCATCTGCCGCGGCATAACATTCGGCCAGTTTGCTTTCGCTGCCAATAGTCCCTAAGAAAGTGGTTTTGAATGGGAATACCGGTAATTGATCTGTATTACGGTTGCCGAATATTACCAGTTCAATATCATCAGCATGTACCCCGCGATTAGTCTTTAACATTTCGAGACTATCCATCAGGTATTGTGTACCCTTATGCAAATCTTTCCGCGATGGCATAAAACCACTCAGGAAGATAAATTTATCAGTTGGTAAACCTAAAGCAGCACGTACCTGCTTTTTGTCCTGCGGTTTAAAAATGCCGGTATCTAAGGTGTTAGGGATTTGTTTAATGGCCTTATCCTTCATCAAACTGCTCATTAAAACAGAGCTTAACATCCAAGAACTTGGGGCAACAATGGTAAAGTTGAGTTTCTTGTAAGTTTCGTTTTTCTGATGCCAGATCTTGTTTGATATATCATCGGCTTCACTCTTTTTAAGCAACGGGCAGTAGCCACACTCGCGCTGGTAATGGTCGCAGGTGTAGCGTACATGGCAGCCGCCGGTAAAGGCGTTGCTGTCGTGGAAGGTCCAGAGCACGGGTTTATTCAGTTTAGCAATTTCTGCCAGGTGCGATGGATTCAAAAAGCTATGGTTAACCCAATGCAGGTGGATCACATCGGCAGCCTTAACATCCGGGTGATCTATCACAGAACGCCCGAACCAGGCAAAAGAAAAAGGGGTGCGCATATTAGGCTTCAGGTAACCCTTACCCAGTACACGTTCTAAAATAATAGTGGCAGCTGCGTAACCTTTTTGCAACACCGTATTATTAAAAGTCCCTATATCCTTATTTTTACCAAACTTGTAGTGTACTATCACTTTAGAATCAATATTTTCGTCTAACAGTGCCCGGTTTAACCTTAAACAGGCTTTGCCCGCGCCACCATTACCATCATAAGTGTTTAAATGCACTACTTTTAACATGCCCAAAAATACATTTTATTAGTATCAGAAATAAAGCTCAATGTTTATGAAAAAACTTTACCTGCTTTTGTTTGCAGCTTTTTTAATCAACGCATCGGCATCTGCCCAGCGTCAGGAAGTTTACTTTACATCTTACCCGGCTTTAACGCCTGATGGCAAGACAATAATCTTCAGCTATGAGGGCGATTTATGGAAGGCAGATGTAAATAACCCGGTAGCAGTAAGGCTCACCGCCATGCAGGGCCAGGAAACCAGTCCACGGGTATCGCCGGATGGGCAATGGCTGGCATTTTCATCCAATCAGTTTGGTAATAACGATGTATATGTAATGCCGTTGGCCGGTGGCGATATTAAACAGCTCACCTACCACGAAGCCAGCGATGAGGTTGATTCCTGGAGCTGGGATTCTAAAACTATCTACTTTACATCGGGCAGATACAATAGCTTTAGTGCCTATAAAGTGAGCAAAGACGGCGGCACGCCTGTACGCTTGTTCGATAACTACTTTAACACAATACACGGTGTGTTTGAACATCCGCAAACCGGCGAATTGTTTTTCAGCAATACCTGGGAGAGTTACCGCTTCCCGCAACGTAAACATTATAAAGGTGCTTACAACCCTGATATTCAATCGTACAACCCTAAAACCAAAGCCTACAAACAGTACACCAACTGGATTGGTAAAGATTTCTGGGCTACGCTGGATCAAAAAGGTAATATCTATTTTGTATCAGACGAGGCTAATGGCGAGTACAACCTTTACACCTTCAACAACGGCGTTAAAACTCAGCTTACCGATTTTAAAACTTCAATCAAACGCCCTTATGTTAGTGCCAATGGGGCTAAAATAGCCTTTGAGAAAGACTATCAATTGTATGTGTATGATGTGGCATCTAAACAAACACAGACGCTAAACTTCGCCATATACAGAAACGACGTTTTACCTAAGCAGCAGGAATTTGAAATTACCGGCCATATCGAAGCGATGGATGCATCAGCAGATGGTAAAAAACTGGCTTTTGTATCGCGCGGCGAATTATTTGTAAGCGATGTGGAAGGCAAATTTATTCAGCACGTTGAACACGGTAACTCAGAGCGGGTAACCGAGGTAAAATGGCTTGCCGATAACCGTACACTGCTGTTTAACCAAACATTAGACGGTTATGTAAACTGGTATACTATCAGCGCAGATGGTAAAGGCACCGAGAAACAAATAACAAGCGATAAACGCAGCAACCGTTTATTGACACTTAACAAAAACCGCACACAAGGCGTTTACTTAAGTGGCCGCGACGAGGTTAGGGTGATGGACCTGAAAACCTTAACCAGCAAAACTGTTGCACACGATGAGATCTGGGGCTTCCAAAATTCGGCACCGGGATTTTCCCCTAATGACGAGTATGTATTTTATACTGCTTATCGCAATTTCGAACTGGATATTTTTGCGTATAACGTTAACAGCCGCAAAACCATTAACCTCACCAATACAGGCGTTACAGAATCAGATCCATTCTGGTCGCCGGATGGGAAGTATGTATATTTTGCTACTTCGCGTACACAGCCTGCTTACCCTTATGGCCCGCACGATGCACATATTTACCGTATACCGCTGCAAAAGTTTGATGAAGATTTTAAGCTAGATAAGTTTAACGACCTGTTTAAAGAAGAGAAAAAAGAAGAAACCAAACCGGTTGATACTAAAGACAAAAAAACAGGCGATAAGAAACCGGTATCACAGCAACCTGCCCCCAAACCACCGGCAGATATTACGATTGATACCGACAACCTGATGAAACGCATCGAGCTCATCAGCCCTAACTTCGGCACACAGGGTAACCCTTATGTGATACAGAAAGGCACCAAAACATTTGTTTATTATATATCAGATCAGATGGAAGGCAAACGTGGTATTTTCCGTACCACCATCGAACCATTTGAAAACAATAAAACCGAAAAAGTAACCGGTGCAGATGCTGGCAACTACGACATTGTAAGCAGCGGCGATAAGTATTATGCGCTGGCGAGTGGCAACATCTACAAGCTCAACCTGGACCAGAATAAGGTTGATAAAATCGACCTTAATTACAAATTCGACCGTAACCTTGATGGTGAGTTTAAGCAGATGTTTGATGAAGCCTGGGCCGGGTTAGAGGAGAATTATTACGATGGTAATTTTCATGGGGTAGATTGGCCGGCCATTCACAAACAATACGCAACCTATGTACCCTATCTGAATAATCGTGCCGATTTGCGCCTGATGCTGAACGATATGCTGGGCGAACTTAACTCATCGCACATGGGCTTTAACAGCGCAGGACCAGAAGAGCGTACTACCCTGCGTTATCGCACGATGGAAACGGGTATCAGCTTTGATAATAACGAGCCATATAAAGTATTAGCCATAATTAAAAACAGCAATGCCGACCATAAAGGTGTGGATGTGCAGCCGGGCGATAAACTAACCGCTGTAAACGGTGTATCTGTTGATGAGAAACAAGACCGCAGTTATTACTTCACCAAGCCATCGTTAGATAATGAGTTGCAGCTCACGTTTGATCGCCAGGGCAAGAGCATCGATGTAAAAATACACCCGGAATCATCGGGCGATTTGCGAGGTAACCTGTACGATGAATGGATAGAAAATAACCGTAAAGAAGTTACCGGCAAAAGTAACGGCCGTATTGCCTATGCTTACATGAAAGCGATGGGCACCGACGATCTGGAGAAATTTCTGGAAGATATGGTTGAGGACGCGTATAAGAAAGACGCGCTGATACTCGACCTACGGTACAATACCGGTGGCAATGTGCACGATGCTGTGCTTAACTTTTTATCACAGCGCCCATACCTTCAATGGCAGTACCGCGATGGTAAGCGCACACAGCAGCCTAACTTTACACCAGCAGCCAAACCGATAATTTTGCTGGTTAACGAGCAAACCCTCAGCGATGGCGAAATGACGGCAACTGGTTTTAAGGCGCTTGGCCTCGGCAAAATTGTTGGTAGCGAAACCTATCGTTGGATCATTTTCACCAGTGCCAAAGGCCTGGTTGATGGTTCGAGCTACCGTATACCTGCCTGGGGCTGTTTTACGCTCGATGGTAAGGACATAGAGAAAGAAGGTGTAAAACCCGATATTAATATCAACACCACGTTTACAGACCGGCTAAACAATAACGATCCGCAATTGGATAAGGCCATTAGCGAGATTATGAAAGAGCTAAAATAAGAACAAGGGGGACAAATAGTTCCCCTTTATTTTTTATGGTACTTTTTGCTTATATTTAGTGGAACTGACTGACCGCTAAGTACCTAACCTATGCATAAAGTATTATTATTTACTTTCATGCTTATACTTTTTAATGCTGCCTATGGGCAACAACGATTGGTGTACAATAACAAATTTTTCATTTTAGATCCTATCCCTACGGTCAGTATTATAAATAATAACGCCGTTACGCATAAAAAAACGCAGGGCATTGCTTCTCCTGTTATTAATGTTGGCCCGCTTAGCGGCACTATAAAAACATGTGCCCACGTAGCATCAACTACATTTCAGCAATTTACAATCTCGGGGGATAATCTGACATCCGATTTACAAGTATCAGCTCCGTATGTGAATGCGTATGACGATACGTATACGCCACCAACTTTTATTGGTTATATATCAGGGTTTGAAATCAGTACTACGCCAAATGATCCCGCGAGTTTCAGTCACTTATTAACGTTACCCCAAGTTAATGGCAAGGTTGCCACAATAACAATTTATGTGCGCATGTCTGCGGATAATGTTCATCCCAACTACCCAGCAATTATAGAAGCTAATACCGATGGTATACCGTCAAAAAACATATATTATGGTGATATAAAGGGCAGTCAAACTCCCCTGCCCGATGTAGATGTGAGCAACCAAACCATTTGTAATAATACGCTAACTGCAAAAATTACATTTAAGGGCAGAAGTGAAGAAACAACCGGCAAAAGCTACACATGGGTAAATGACAATACAGCTATTGGCCTTGCTGCTAATGGCACCGGTGATATCCCGTCTTTTATTGGTAAAAATTCTGGTACCGAACCCCTTCGGGCAAACGTAACGGTAACACCTGTTGGCGACTGTATGGGAATGCCCCAAACTTTTCATATTGTGGTTAATCCAACATTGCACCCAGTGTTAACTGTGAGTACTTTAACTCCAATTGTGTGCACAGGTGCCACCATAACGTTTACAGCCACCCCAAAAAACGTTGGCGACCTCCCTATTTATAAATGGCTTATAAATGGCAAGTTTGATGGCGGTAATACCATTACAGGCGATAACACGCTTGTTTATACAAGCGACAAACTTAAAAACGGTGATAAAGTAACCTGTACTGTAACGGGTGCCACTTATTGTTATACACCGGTTACAAGTGATCCTTTCACCGTTAACATGATACCGCTGCCCCAAGTGCACTTTGATAATAGCAGTTATACAATTTACCCGGGGCAAAGTGTACAACTTAATGCCATTGCCAATAGTTCTGTTAATGGTTACTCATGGAGCCCAACAACCGGTTTAAGCAACCCAGGCATCGCTAATCCAATTGCAAGGCCCAGCGAAACTACCTTGTATAAATTAACAACCAGTACTGCAGGTGGCTGCACGGCCGATGCCAGCGTTACAGTTAATGTAGTACCCAGGCCAGATGTTTATGTTAACGTGTTTACCCCCAATGGCGATGGCGTTAACGATACCTGGACTGTACCCAAGTTGGTTAACTTCCCCAATTGTAGTGTGAAGATCTATAACCGGTACGGCGGTTTGGTTTATCAATCAATTGGTTATTCAAAACCCTGGGATGGCACCTTTAAATCCAAACCGTTACCAGTAGGTTCTTACTACTACCTCATTGATCTTAACACAGGCGATCCGCCAATTTCTGGTTATGTATGTATTTTGCGATAAGATCGTTGTAATAATTAAGCGGGTTAAATATCAGCCTTCAATTTTTTTCATTTTCTTTGTGCCCGATGAGCAATGAACTAACCGATCGTAACTTTTGGGCAAACTACTGGGAATCAAAAAAAGGGCTTGCCTTTAAAGTACCGGCAACATATACTTTTCATAAGCTGTTAAAAAACATTTTAACCAGCAATAAAATAACTACCGCTATTGAGCTGGGCGGCTTCCCTGGCTATTATGCTATTTTCCTGAAAAAGTATTTTGGTATTGATGCCACGCTATTCGATTTCTATGTACACAAGCCTGTTTTGGATGAAGTTTTAGCAGCCAATGACCTGGCCGACAAAGACGTTAAAGTAATCGAGGGCGATCTGTTTAAATATGCTTCTGAACAGAAATATGATTTGGTATTATCAGCCGGACTCATCGAACATTTTAATGATACCAAAGACATTATTGCCCGCCACGTAAACTTTCTGAAACCGGGAGGTACACTGTTTATCACCTTGCCCAACTTTACCGGCGTAAATGGCTGGGTGCAGCGTAAATACGATGCCGATAATTACAGTAAGCACAACATCAGCAGTATGAACCCCACATTGCTGGCCGATTGCTGCAAGGCTTTAGGATTGAAAGATGTGCAAAGCTATTACTACGGTAAATACTCGATCTGGCTGGAGAATAAGGATCAGCAATCAGCAGGTGTAAAAGCTTTCTTTAAAGTGCTTTGGTTAGCTGGTAAAGTTGTTACGAAGATTATACCTATGGAGAGTAAGCTAATGTCGCCTTATATTGTGTTGACGGCTACTAAGTAATCAGAATCAAAATTTTCAGAATTAAAGAATAGACAGAATCTTGTTTATCTTAAATTAAAACGGATTCTGGTAATTCTAAAATTCAGTAAATCCTGATTAAAGTTTCTGCTTAACAAAGCGCACAAGACGCTGAATAATATTCCCTTTACGGTTCTTCAAAAAGTGCTTGATAGCTGCATAACCGACTTTGCTTTCTTTAATCTCTAACGGGAATCCCACAACAGGCTTGCGCGAAATATTTACCTGGTACATGTCCTCATTGTTAGAGTGTACACCGGTGCCATCGTGCCCAATATTTTGGATTAAAGAATGTGATGGGTTAAGCGTTAAGCCACCTTTTAGAAAGATAGAAGCATACCAGCGGATAGCCCATGAGTTATTTTTACCGGCTTTAAACTGCTGCATTTGTTTCCAGAAGTTCATGGTGCCATCTATCGAGAAGTCATAGATCTTTTTGGAATCGAATTGCTTCATCAGTTTATCAATATCAGGTTCGAAATTATTCCAGGCGCGTGCCCAGGTTGCCCAGCCCCAGCTGGTAGCTGCACGGTAAAAGAAGGTTGGAGGCAGTTTATCGCCCTTCAGCTCATACATATAAGCGCCGATGTGCATTACCTGCTCTTCGTGCTCGTAACGCTGCAGCGACTCGTTAAAATACTGGAGGGTATAAGGCGAAGAGAGCAGGTCATCTTCAAACACGATCACTTTGCCGTAAGCCTCTACCAGTTGCGAAACACCGTTGATGATAGAAGCTGCTAAGCCCATATTCTCTTTGCGCTTGGTAACTTTTACGTATTTAAAGCCAGATATAGTGGTTAAATACTCGCGTACCTCCTCCACCTTAGCTTCGTCGGCAGGGGTTTTGGCAGCATCAGAAAAAACATAGAGGCGCGACTCGTCAGCCAGCAGGTTTTTCTGCAAATAGGTAATTGTTCGCCGGGTATGGTCGGGGCGGTTATAAACAAACAGCGCAATGGGTGCGAGATTTTGCACGGTACCTTATCCTCTAATCAAAAAACCTTATATCCCCAGGCAGTTATCAGCCTTGTAAAAAACAGAAGTTGATTTTAAGTAAAACAAGCCCGGCGAAATACCACTGAAAGGCAAATGCTTAAAACCCTTGCTTAATAAAAACTCCACACCTGGCTTATAAAAATCACGTTCGCTATCGTCCAAAACAATAACACCGCCTGGCGTTAAAGCATCAACAGCCTGTTTACAGCAGTTTACACGATCGCGGCCATCAACAATAATAATGTCGAATTTCTCCTGCAACTTAATAGGTACACGGCTGTAATCGCCATCCTTTTCCAGTTCGCAGAAGATGATCTCCGAATTAGCAGGGCGGTTTTTCGACATCGTATCGTACCAACCTTTATCGTGCTCGACAGAAACTACAATGCCTGCATATTTAGCGTAAAACATGGTAGAGTTGCCGGAACCATATTCGAAAATAGCCAGCTGCTTATTGATACGGCCTTTGATAAAATCTATAAAACTATAAGTAACCCAGGGAATCGGGTTGCCATCGCCATCAACAGGCTTTTTAGAATCGAAAGATTTAAACCAGCCTATCTCACTAAGATAGCCTTTATCATTAAACGATAATATAGATTTTAACCTGTCTGGCTGCGAAACCAGGTTCAGAATTCTGGATATAGTACTCAACGTTTTACTATTTTTTGAAAAAGTGAAATTAAGAATAATGATTTTAACATCCGCAACCCTTGCTCACGCGTTTGCGGAATAAACACGATAAAAAATGTGGCAATAAAATAGGCGGCCAATGTAGCATAAGCTGCACCTAAAATACCATACCGTGGTAATAACATAATGTTAAGTACAATGTTTACCACTGCACCAACACCTGTACGCAGCATAGATAATTTGGTGTAGCCTTCGGCTATAAGATACTGGCCGCTTGCACTACCCAGAAACACAAATATACCTGCCCATACATGCACTGCTAACACAGGCGCGCCCGACCAAAACTGCGGCTTATAAACCAGATGATATATAATAGAAGAGCCAAAACTCATGATGATAGCAATGCTTAAACTAATTACCACCATTAAATCATACATGTTTTGTAAACGTTTATGGTAACGCTCCATATCTGTTTTTCGTGCGTTCATAATGGCCGGAAATACCGAATTAACAATAGCTACCGGTATAAAATACCAGCTTTCGCTTAAACGGGCTACGGTAGAGTAAATGCCTAATTGTACGCTATCGAGGTAACTGGCAATCATCAGCTGGTCTATTTTCATATATATAGATACCAGCACCGCCGAAAATATTAATGGCCACGAAAGCTTTAACAAATGTTTAGCTATAGCGCTGCTATATTGCCAGCTACCTAACTTATTGTGATTTTTTAAATAGGTAATGAGATATCCAATTGCTATAATAATGGCATCAAACAGCAAAGAATAAATAAACCAAACCAGCGGCAGTTTTAGTACAATAAAACCGAGCTTAATGGCAGCCGATAATAAATTACCGATTACCTGTACATACATAATAGCCCTGCCCTGCACCCTCGACTGAAAAAAGCTATCGATAATATTTACCGATTGCACTACAGATGTAAAGCCAACAATCAGCACATATACAAAGGGAGTATCTATAGTTCTATAATGGTTGATGATAGCGTAAACTGCATAAACCAGGGGTAGGGTAGCAAAACCCGCTATCAACCGCATCCAAAAAGAGGTACCCAGAATTACATCCTTTTTATCAGGATCATTTAACAGTTCACGGGTAACCAAACCATCCAAGCCCAAGGCTGCTATCGCCATAAAAAAGGTTACAATAGCCATTGGGTAATTTAATATCCCAAAAGCTTTTGCACCGAGGTAATTAGAGAGCGCGAAATTATTAATGATTACGCCTATGGCCAAACTGCCAACCCTAGCCAGCATAAGCCAACCTGTATTTTTAAAATACTTTTCGAAAGCTTGCTGATCAAATCCTGGGATACTTGGTATGCGCATATATAAGGGGCAAAGGTATAAAAATGTACAGATTACGCTATTATAGTATACCTTATTGATAGGTTACCTGATACCAGGCCTAAAATATGTTTAATAAATTGCGTTATTTTGCCTTTAGCACTACTTAGTATAATTTCATGTCACAACAAGATACATTAAACAACACTGACTTTACACCTTACCATTCATACTCACAGGATGGTGAAGATATGTTACTTCGTGCTTTATTAGCAGAAGATACAGATAATCATAAAGGTTTCTTTATTGATATTGGTGCCCACCACCCTTTCCGTTTTTCTAACACAGCTTACTTTTATGAAACCGGGTGGAACGGCATTAACATTGAGCCTACCCCATCGGCCATTAAATTATTTCAGCAGCACCGCGAGCGCGATATTAACTTACCCGTAGGTATTGGTGCACAGCGCGATAAACGCACCCTGTATTGCTTTGCAGATTCGGCCCTCAATAGCTTTGATGCTGATGTAGCCGAAAGCTACGGAGCACCGATTATTGAAACAGCCGAAGTGGATATTTTCCCCTTAGCACAAATTTTGGATGAGCACCTTTCATCAGGCCCCGCTATTGATTTTATGAATATTGATGTGGCCGGCTTGGATCTGCAATTATTGGAATCGAACAACTGGGATAAATACCGCCCTAAATTTGTGTTGGTTGAGGATGTAGATAGCGTTGCCGGTAAGGTGGATGCATCTGAAGTACATAGTTTCCTTAACAATAAAGGCTATGAGCTAGTATACAAAACGCCACGTACTTTAATTTATAAAGCAAGATAATTATTTGAAGTATTGGGACTTCGACTAGCAATAGAGCCAAATAAAAAAGGCCTTCTGTAAACAGAAGGCCTTTTTTATTATGTTAGTTCCTAATTATTGGTTAGTGAACTTTTTAGCGTTGATCTTTCTTTCACCTTCGTTCAGATAGATTTTACGCATACGGATACTTTGTGGTGTAACCTCGATGTACTCATCAGCCTGGATATACTCCATTGATTCCTCTAACGAGAATTTAATAGCTGGTGCTATACGTACGTTGGTATCGCTACCAGATGCACGCATGTTGGTTAACTGTTTACCTTTAGTTAAGTTAATAACCAAATCGTTATCACGGATGTGCTCGCCTAAGATCTGACCTTCGTAGATATCAACTCCCGGATCGATGTGGAAACGACCACGATCTTGTAATTTATCGATAGCGAAAGCAGTAGTTTTACCAGTATCCATTGATACCAATACACCGTTAGAGCGGCCTGGGATCTGGCCTTTCCAAGGCTCGTAAGCTTTGAAACGGTGAGCCATAATAGCCTCGCCACCGGTAGCAGTTAATACGTTGTTACGTAAACCGATGATACCACGTGCAGGGATCTCAAACTCTAAGTGTTGCAAGTCGCCTTTTGGTTCCATTACTAACAGGTCGCCTTTACGTTGGGTTACCAATTCAATTACCTTACCGGCAACATCACCTGGTACATCAACTGTTAAAACCTCAACCGGCTCACATTTAACACCGTCAATTTCTTTAACGATAACTTGTGGCTGGCCTACCTGTAACTCATAACCTTCGCGACGCATGGTCTCGATCAATACAGATAAGTGAAGGATACCACGGCCGTATACTAAGTAAGAATCTGGAGATTCGGTCTCAACGATTTTCAACGCTAAGTTTTTCTCCATCTCTTTGTACAAACGATCGCGTAAGTGACGTGAAGTTACAAACTTGCCTTCTTTACCAAAAAACGGTGAAGTGTTAATGGTGAACAGCATGTTCATGGTTGGCTCGTCGATGTGGATAACCTCCAATTGCTCTGGTTTCTCGAAATCAGCGATTGTATCACCGATATCGAAACCATCGATACCAACTACAGCACAAATATCTCCCGATTTAACTTCGGTAGCTTTTACTTTACCTAAACCTTCGAAAGTATAAAGTTCTTTAATTCTTGATTTTTGGATAGTGCCATCGCGTTTTACCAAAGATACCGGCTGGCCTTCTTTGATAGTACCACGGGCAACACGACCGATTGCGATACGACCTACGAAAGACGAATAATCTAACGAAGTGATCTGCATTTGCAATGTACCTTCGCTGATAGGAGCCGGTGGAATGTTTGCTAAAATAGCATCCATTAACGGGAAGATATCAGTAGTAGGCACTTTATAATCTGTGCTCATCCAGCCTTGTTTAGAAGAACCGTAGATAACCGGGAAATCGAGTTGGTCTTCAGTAGCCTCAAGGTTAAAGAACAATTCAAAGATTTGCTCATAAACCTCTTCTGGGCGGCAGTTTTCTTTATCTACCTTGTTTACAACCACAATTGGTTTTAAGCCTAAAGCTAAAGCCTTTTGGGTTACGAAACGGGTTTGAGGCATAGCGCCTTCAAAAGCGTCGCAAAGCAATAATACACCATCAGCCATTTTCAATACACGCTCAACCTCACCACCAAAATCGGCGTGACCAGGGGTATCAATAATGTTGATTTTTACGTCTTTATATTTAACCGAAACGTTTTTAGAAACGATGGTGATACCACGCTCACGCTCCAGGTCATTATTATCCAGGATTAACTCTCCGGTTTCCTGACCATCGCGAAAAATCTCGCAGCTGTGCAGGATCTTGTCAACCAATGTAGTTTTACCGTGGTCAACGTGTGCTATAATAGCTATGTTACGAATTTGATTTTGCATGCAAATATGCCTCTTATATTTTGCGCAAAGGTACGCTTAATTTATTGCATTTTAAAGCATTAACAAGTAATTACAGTGTCAGAAGTGTTATTAGGTAATTTATTAGCCCTTAAGTGTTAAGGATGTGTTAGTTCTAAATTATCATTTACTACACAGCGAGTGTTTTGATTGGAAAATACACACCCCTTATTAAAGTCGATGGTTTATGTACTGCACAATAATTCCCCTCTCGAGAGGGGACGCACAGCTACTGCAACTTGCAGCACCATTCAATGGGGTGTGTTATGATAATATCGCCCTATCCAAAAAATTCGACATAATCGTATTAAACGTAAGCCATAACTTATCAGCATCATTTAATTCTTCCAACATTTGCTGATACCCCTCCTCGCCAAATTCATCAATCACCTGCTGCTTATTATCATCCATTAGCAAACGTTTACCCATTATTTCCGGGCTCATCTCCGGGTGAAACTGTGTAGCTACAAAATAATCATTCAGCCTGATGGCCATTAGCGCACGTGGTAAATGATCGGACCGCTCCCTTTCTATAGCCAATATTTTAGCGCCGATTTTCTCAAACACTTTCATATCCGGATTTACCACCTGCCAACTGCGTGAATCAACAGCATAGAAAGGATTGGATAGATTTTTCAATAAATCGTCATCTTCCAATAGCTCAACGGGCACTATGCCAAACGAAGGAATATTCCGCAACAAGACTTCGCCTAATTTATACCTCCGGCAAAGCAATTGAAATGAATGGCAGATAAATAGCACATGCTTTTTAGGTTTCTGGTTCGAGTTATTATAAGCTTCAATCCCATCAATCAGCTTAAAATAATTTTTATCCCACTCTTCGGCCCCACTAAATGGATTACCAGGGCCACCGCTTGATAGGTAAGCATCAAAATTTAAGTCCGGTAATTCGTTGGCTTCACGCACCTTAAAGATCTGCCAGTTTAGGTTCAGCTTATGCTTCGTTCTATATTTTTCTAATATTTGTTCAAAGCTATTGATAGCCTGGTTGGCAATGCCGTTGTACAAATCCAGTATGGCTATTTTAATTTGGCGTGTAGCGGGCATTTATTGTAAATTCATTTTTGGGTATAATAATATCTTAACACTATTTACGTAACTAATATAATCGTATTTTTGTACCATGGTTCAATCAATCATTATAGCATTACTTTTTGCATCGGCGCTTTTTTACGTGGGCAGGCTTATTTACAGAAGTTTTACCGCAAAAAAAGGCTGTGGCTCAAATTGTAAATGCGGCGTGGATTTTTCCAACATCAAACCTGAATAAGTGTATATTACACTACTTTTTTGTCCATAAAACCTTCATGGCAAAACTTTTAATTTTGTTTAAAGTTTATCCAATTAATGGCTCATAAGCAAATATTTCAATCCGATACCCCAAAACGCTGGAACCGATTTAAATGGTTAAGCCGTGTTATCATTATAGTTCTTGCAAGCGCTGTAGTTGCTGCTGCCATTACTATTACATCAAAACAGTACCCAAGCCTTCCCAATTTAAACCCTGCACCCAAAAAGTTCAGTAAGGAGGAGATGGACAATCTCAAAAAATCTAAAAAGTTTAAAGACTTTAAGATTGAGAAGGCCCAGATAGAAGAGCTTGCCCGTGCCCGCAGGCAACACCAAATTAAACACCCTAACAATAAAGACCGCCTTAACGCAGGTTTTTATCGTCCGTGGGAACCCCAGGCTTATAACTCGCTGCAAGACCATATCGGTAAACTGGATATGGTGGTAACCGAAGGTTTCTCAGTTACACCCAATGCTGATACCATTACAGCCAAAATGGATACTGGCTTGCTTAATATCAATAAGAAGTACCATAAGCCAATTATCGTATCCATAAGCAATTACATTAACTTTAATAATGTAAGCGGCTCTTTCGACAGGGAGGATGTGGTTCGCATTTCTAAGAACAAGCAATTGCGTACTGTTTTTATTAACAGTATTATCAAGAACCTCACCAAATACAATCTTAAAGGTATTAACCTGGCTTTCGACGATATACAAAACCGGAATACACCCGAGTACAATGCCTTTGAACAGGAAATATATAGCTCATTACACGCCAAGGGCTTTTTGGTTACCCAAAACGTTATCCCTGACGATGAGCAATATGACCTGAGAAAGATCCAGAAATTTAACGATTACATCTTCGTTATGGCTTTCGACCAGCATAACGAACAGAGTAATGCAGGCGATATATCAAACCAGCACTGGGTTGAAGAAATACTGGATAAGGTTTGCGCCATTGTACCGAGCGAAAAAATTATCCTTACCGTTGCCGGTGGTGGTTACGATTGGCCAGAGAACAGTATTGGTAAATCTATAGGCTACCAACAGGCTGTTAGTACGGCACAGGAGAACAAGCAGAAAATTGTTTATGATCCTGCTTCGGCCAACTTACATTATAACTATTTTGATAAGGACAGCCTGGAGCACAGTATTTATTTTACCGATGCGGCTACCAACTTTAACGTAATCCGCATGGCGGATGACTGGGCTACCGGTGGTGTTGCCCTTTGGCGCCTGGGTGCCGAGGATCCACGTTTGTGGACCTTCTTCCAAAAGAACTTATCTATCGATTCCCTGCGCAAAACAGGTATTGATGTTAAACGCCTAACCACTGTCGGCTTAAATGATAAGATTGATTATGACGGCGATGGTGAAGTACTCGATCTAATCACTACACCAAAAACAGGCTTGATTGATGTAAAGATGGATACCACCAACTTTGTCATCACCAATCAAAACTACATCCATCTACCTACCAAATATGTGATCCGCCGTTACGGCTATTCACCTAAAAAGGTAGTATTAACCTTTGATGATGGCCCCGACCCTGATTATACGCCGCGTATCCTCGATATTTTAAAGAAAGAAAATGTACCTGCCGCCTTCTTTGTGGTAGGTGTAATGGCCGAAAAAAATATCCAGATCTTAAAACGTGAGTTTGATGAAGGTTATGAAATTGGTAACCATACCTTCTTCCACCCCGATATTTCTACGGTCAGTATTTCACGCGTTAACCTCGAACTTAATGCTACGCGTCGTTTAATAGAATCTGTTACCGGCCGAAGCACCATCTTATTCCGTCCGCCGTTTAATGCCGATGCCGAGCCAACTACTTTGGCTGAGGTTATCCCGGTTGCAGAAAGCCGCAGGCAAAACTATATCAACATTGGCGAATCTATCGACCCATGGGATTGGCAGCCCGGCGTAACTGCCGATAGCATTATTGCCCGTACCATTCGTTATCACGATAAGGGCTCGATGATATTACTGCATGATGCCGGTGGCGATACCCGCGAAGAGACAGTAAAGGCCTTGCCGGAGATTATCCACTACTTTAAATCGCACGGCTATCAGTTTACTACCATTGCCGATATATTGCACAAAAGCAAGGACGATTTGATGCCGCCAATTAAGGATGAAGCTAACAGCGGTATTACAGGCAGTTTGTACAACATATTTATTGTAGGTTACTTTCTGGGTAACTGGTTTATCATGTACCTGTTCTTCTCGGCTATATTCCTGGCTATTGGCCGTATCGTACTAATTGGCGTATTGGCATTAAGGCAATATAGCGAGGATAAGAAAACAACCCCGGCACGTTTAGCCAATCCTGTTTTACATCCGGTAAGTATTATTGTGCCGGCTTATAACGAGGAGGTAACGGCTATAAAAACGATCGAAAGTTTACTAAAACTGGAGTATCCTTTACTGGAGATCATATTTGTTGATGACGGATCGAAAGATGCAACCTTCGCTGTGGTTGATGCTGCTTATGGGAACCATCCGCTGGTTAAAGTATTAACCAAACCTAACGGCGGTAAAGCATCTGCGCTGAACTTTGGTATCGAGCGCTCGAGTCACGATTTTTTGGTTTGTATTGATGCCGATACCCAACTTAAGAATGATGCGATCTTTCACCTCATGACCTATTTTACCGATGATGAAATAGGAGCTGTGGCAGGTACCGTTAAAGTGGGTAACGAAACCAATATGATTACCATCTGGCAATCTATCGAGTACACTACAGCCCAAAATATGGATCGCCGCGCATTTGATTTGCTGAATAGTATTACTGTAGTACCCGGCGCTATCGGGGCATTCCGCAAAGAGGCCATATTTAAAGCGGGTGGCTTTACTTATGATACCTTGGCAGAGGATTGCGACTTAACTATGCGCATTCTGAAACAGGGTTATATTGTTAGAAACTGTGCTGAAGCCATTGCTTATACCGAAGCCCCTGAGAAACTGGATGCACTATTGAAACAACGTTTCCGCTGGAGCTTTGGCGTAATTCAGAGTTTCTGGAAAAACCGGGATGCCTTGTTCAATAAAAAATATAAATTCTTCGGTATGGTGGGTATGCCTAATATCCTCATCTTCCAGATCGTGTTACCGCTGTTTTCTCCTTTGGCCGATCTTTTAATGATCATCGGTTTATTCAGCGACAAGCCTGGCAAGATACTTTTCTATTACGTGGCCTTCATTGTGATAGATTGTATTGTGGCCGCCATTGCCTTCTGGATGGAAAAAGAAGACTACAAGAAATTGATTTACATTATACCACAGCGTTTCATCTGGCGCCAGCTGATGTATTACGTACTATTTAAATCTATGCGTAAAGCTGTAAAAGGCGAACTGAGCGGATGGGGTGTACTTAAACGTACCGGTAATGTGAGCGTAAAACAAGAAAGTACCACTAAGGAGTAATCCCGTGGTACTTTCTTTCTATATTCTTTAAATCAAAATTTACTTTTCTATCAGGCAAACGGCATAAGCCACTACGCCTTCTTCGCGGCCAATAAAGCCAAGTTTTTCATTAGTGGTAGCTTTGATGGAGATATCATCCTCATCAATGCCTGCAGCCTTGGCTATGTTAATTTTCATAGCCGGCACGTGCGGGTTAATCTTGGGTGCTTCGAGGCATATCATGGCATCGATGTTGCCAATACTAAAGCCTTTTTCTTTCAACAAAACAACAACGTGCTCCAGCAAAACCAAACTGCTTATACCTCTCCAGCGTTCGTCGGTATTAGAGAAATGGAAACCAATATCGCGTAGGTTTGCTGCACCTAATAACGCATCACATATCGCATGCAACAATACATCAGCATCCGAATGGCCATACGCTCCCGAATGATGTTCTAATTGAACGCCACCTACCACAAAAGGGTGGTTTTCTTTGAGCTGATGTACATCAAACCCAAAACCTACACGAATTTTACTCATTTATTTTTTGGTTTACCCGATTCAAAATTGATCAATACCGAAAAACGTAAGGTATTAGCCAACGGACTTTTTTGCTGGCTGGCAGCCAAATATGCAAAGTCGATATCGAAAATATCATATTTAAGGCCCGCACCAAGTGTTAGATACTGGCGGTCGCCCTTGCTGGGGTTTTCGTAAAAGTAACCCGCACGTAGCGCAAATTGCTTGTTGTACCAGTATTCAACACCTGGTGAGTAACTGATTTCTTTCAGTTCCTCGCTGAAACCTCCAGGTGCATCGCCAAAAGAACCGAAAATAGCAGCCGGCACAGATTTATCTCCCGAAGTTATATTGCCGCTGGCATCATAAGTAGTGGTTGGCACTAGCAGTTTATTAATATCAAGCGTAAATGTAAACTGGCTATATTCATCAATATTGAGGGTATTGGCAGCACCTATTTTTAGGTTGGTAGGTAAATAAAGATTCTGGCCGCCCGAAGTGTAGCTGATCTTAGGCCCTATATTAGAAATATTAACACCAAATGCAAAAAGTGATGGTTTACCAAACTCTTCACCAGGATGCTGATAAAATGCCGAAACATCGGCAGCTATATCATTCACCGGCTCAATTTGCTGGCCCTCTGACGAGGTACCATTATATAAACTTGAGTGAATATATCGCATAGTTACACCAAGCGAAAATTCTTTGCCAAACTTGCGGGCAAAAGACCCGTCGATAGAAAACTCATTCGGCGTATATGTACCAAGCGACTGCTGATTTCTGTCCGTTAGTTCAATAGAGCCGAAATTTAAATATCTAAGTGAGGTACCTATGGTATTTCTATCGTCTAATTTATGCGCATAAGAAAGGTAAGATAAACTTACATCCGGAACCAACTTACGTAACCAGGGGCTATATGAAAGCGATAAGCTATTATTATTCTCTAAAAAAGCCAGTTTAGATGGGTTCCAGAAATTGGCATTTACATCCGGCGAAAGCGCTACCCCGGCATCACCCATAGCTCCTGAGCGCGAATCTGGTGTAATATTTAAAAATGGGACCCCAGTTACGATAGCCCCGCTATTACTACCATTAGTGTTTGTGCCGCCTGGGCCAATAACTTGAGCTAAAGTAAGAGAGGGTAATAATACACTTACAATTAATGTAATACCCTTTATATTGTACAATAAAAGCTTCTTCAAAGTTTAATTTTATATGGAGCCATTCAAGACAATATTATTGTTATTCTGCCAGTTTAACAATAACTATAAAAAGTTATTACAACACTTTTACATAAATAATTGTAACTCAAGAGCTACTTTACCGTAAAAAGCTCAATAATGGGACTTTTTTTTTGAACGTATGTCAATAAATTTGCTTAATAGATATTTAAAAAATAATTATATTTACATTCTGAATAACTACATGTACAATATGAACAGAAATTTTACCCGGTGTGCGTTTATGATTGTGGGATTGGGAGCAATGCTAACGAGCTGTAGCAAGCATCCGCAATCCGCGAAGACCGGCATGAAATACAACGATAAATACAATGGAGGTTTCCAGGTATTTAAGAAAACCCACCCAGCCCCAGGCCCGGGTTTAGTACCGATTGAAGGTGGAACTTTTGTTTTGGGAGGCAGTGCCGACCAGGATGTTAGCTTTGATTACAACAACATTCGCCGTCGTGTAACTGTTCCTTCATTTTATATGGATGATACCGAAGTTGCTAACGTTGACTGGCTGGAGTACCTGCACTGGTTAAACATCAACTATCCGGGCGATAGAGAATTATATTACAATGCATTGCCGGACACCCTGGTTTGGCGTAAACCATTATCATACAACGAACCTTACGTTGATAACTATTTAAGGCACCCTGCGTTTCAGGATTACCCTGTTGTAGGTGTTACCTGGGACCAGGCACAAGAGTATTGCACCTGGCGTACAGATCGTATGAATGAAAACATTCTGCGCGAATCTGGCCAGTTAGCTACCTGGAAAGATGCTGCTACCGGTGGTAAAGGCGGCAAAGGCAAAGCTGCGGGTGCTACAACAGCTGCTGCCGGCGGAAGCAAAGAGCCATTTAACACTGATATTTACTTAAACGGCCAGATTAAAGGCCCGGGTATTGATGGTAAACACATGATGCCGGATCTTAACCCTAATGCCAAACCAACTGACGGCAAAAAAGGCAAACCAACCCGTACTGTAGGTATGGAAGATGGTATCCTGAAACAAGCTTACCGCTTACCATCAGAAGCTGAGTGGGAATATGCAGCTTTAGGCCTTGTTGGTAATACCGAAAACGAAAATATCACCGACGGTAAAATGTACCCTTGGAATGGCATGGGCTTGCGCTCGCCTAAAAAGAGAACCCGTGGTTTAATGATGGCCAACTTTAAACGTGGCGATGGTGATAACATGGGTGTTGGTGGTTATTTAAATGACAAGGCAGATATTACTGCACCTGTTAGATCTTTCGTACCTAACGATTTCGGTTTGTTTAACATGGCTGGTAACGTTAACGAGTGGACTGCCGATACTTATCGCCAGTTATCATTTGAGGATGTTGACGACTTTAATCCATTCCGCGGTAACGAATACAAAGACAAACGTATGGCTGACCCTGAAAAAGGTTTATTAGCCAAAGATAAATACGGCCGCCCTATTAAAGACCCTGCTAAAGCAGCCAAGAAACAAAAATGGAGCGAACTAACTGTTGCGCAACAACAAGCTGCAACGGTTAACAATGCCAACGCAACACCTGCAAATGGTGCGGCTTTACCAGCTGGTATTGCAACTAACCCTGCTACCCCAACAACTGCTACTGTAGCAACAACCCCGGGTGCTCCTGGTACTCCTGCTGATGTTATTAAAGCAGGTGGTAAGCCTTACACTGCAGATCAGCGCGGTTTCGAAGATTCAACCAGCACTGTATTATATGGCGTAACTACTTTAGTTAACGACCACTCTAAGGTGTACAAAGGTGGTTCATGGAACGATAGGGCAATGTGGTTAAACCCAGCTACCCGTCGCTTTATGGATCAGGATGATGCCAGTGCAGAAGTTGGTTTCCGTTGCGCAATGACCATGGTTGGTGCAACTGAGATTCACCCTGACAGCCGCCCTCACTTTGTTGAGCGTAAGCCAAAACCTTACAAAGCAAAAGCTAAGTAAAGCTAACAGTATATAATAGGAAAGGCCTTTCAAATGAAAGGCCTTTTTTGTTTACTCTTCAATCGTCATTGCGAGGTACGAAGCAATCGCGAACCAAAAGAGCGGTTCTGTAGGTCGGGGATTGCTTCGTACCTCGCAATGACGCGCAAAAAAGCATTACTTATATAAGTAATGCTTTTTTGTTAAAAAGTAATCAATACCTGCCCCTTTTCAACCTTATCACCGGGTTTAATCTTGATAGATTTTACAGTAACATCTGCAGGTGCTTTGATTATGTTTTCCATTTTCATGGCTTCCAGTACAAAAAGGTTTTCGCCTTTTTTGATAGACTCTCCTTCTTTCACCAACACCTTAAGTACCATGCCGGGCATAGGTGCTTTAAGATCACTTATGGCGCCGGCGTTTAGATGATTAAAGCCCAATTGTTCGAGCAGTATATCAAATTGATCTTTTGAGGTAATGTTATAAGTATTTCCGTTTACCTTAATTTCGGCAGTTTTATCGGTCGAATTAAAATTAACCACCTCCACATTGTATGACTGGCGGTTATGTAATACATGGAATATCGATGATCCTACAGCAGCAATATCTGCTTCAACCAATTCATTATTAATAACCAGTTTGCCTTCTTTGCGGGTTACAGAAAAATCTTGTTTCTCATTTACCTTTATTTCATACATAACTTATTGTATTAATGCGTATTGTACTAAGTTAGCTCCCATTTTAAGCGCCTTTAAGCGGGTCTCCTGCGAGTCGCCGGCATAAGTTCCATAATCCTCCCAGCCATTACCCAAATCGCATTGGTAGTCGTAAAAACAAACCAGGCGACCTTTATAAATCAACCCGAAACCCTGCGCCCGTTTATTGTCATGCTCATGAACCTTTGGTAAGCCATTAGGGAACTCGTATTTCTGATGATAGACGGGATGGTTTAGTGGCAATTCCACAAACTCCAACTCCGGAAAAACCTTTTTCATTTGCGGGCGGATAAACTGATCGAGCCCATAATTATCGCAGATATGCAGAAAGCCCCCTCCTGTTAAATACTTGCGCAGATTGCGCACTTCCAGGTCAGAGAATACCACGTTGCCGTGGCCTGTCATAAATATATAAGGGTAATTAAACAGTTCAGCGCTTCCGGCATCTACCGTTTCTTCCTCTGCATCAAAGTTGGTGTGCAGGTTTGTGTTGCAGAATTTAATGAGGTTGGTGAGCGCAGTACGATCGCCATACCAATCGCCGCCGCCGTTGTACTTTAAACGCGCCAGTTTATAGGCAGGCTTGGTAAAGCCACATATCAGCAGGCAAAGTGTTAAAGCTATAAGCGTTATTCTGAATCTCATTTAGCGGTTTAAAAAGTTAATTTCAAAGCAGGCTTCCAGTGCAGCGGTTTCGGTACGCAACCTGCTATCACCTAAAGTTATGGGTTTAAAATCACTTTTTAAAGCTTCATCTATTTCGTGGGGTGTAAAATCGCCTTCAGGGCCAATCAACACTAAATATTTTCCATGAGGTTGGATAGCCGATTTGAGATCAATCTTCTCTCCCGGCTCACAATGGGCCATAAACTTTTGTCCGTCGAAAGGCTTAGCAAGCAGTTTAGGCAAGGCTACAGCTTCGTTTAGGATAGGATGATAAGCTTTTAATGATTGCTTTACAGCAGCAGTAATAATCTTATCCAAACGTTCTATTTTAGCTTCCTTACGCTCTGACCGCTGGCATATAATTAATGAAATTTCATCAATGCCAATCTCGGTAGCCTTCTCTAAAAACCACTCAATGCGTTCAATATTTTTTGTGGGGGCAACTGCGATGTGCAGATAATGGTTGCGCCTCTGATATTCTTGCTGTGCAGATGCAATACTCAGTAATGTACGCTTAGGATGCGGATCAGCAATTACGGCAGTATATAGTCCGCCTTTACCATCTATCAACTGAACTTCGCTATCCTTCTCCAAACGAAGCACACGGATGCAATGCTTGCTCTCTTCTTCGTTAAGCTGATAATGGGATTGACCGGCAATTAGATCGGGCGTGTAAAACAAGTGCATGGCACATCAGTTTTTAGTGAATATCTACCGTATCTTCTTCGTTAAGTAAAAGCTCCAGCTTAACCGATTCAATGTTTTGATCCGACTTTTTCAATACGGTAATATTGTAACCATTAGCTTCTTTTTGCTCACCAACATCAGGGATCTTTCCGAAGATATCGCCCAACCAACCTGATACGGTATCAAAGTCACCGTCTTCCGGCAGATCATGTGGTAATTGTTCGTTTACATCATAGATAGATGCAAGCGCATTTACAATAAACTCCCGATCATTTACTTTCTCAACAATTGGCTTTTCTTCATCATACTCGTCCTGTATTTCACCTACCAGTTCTTCCACAATATCCTCCAGCGTAACCATCCCGGCTGTTCCACCAAACTCATCCAGCACAATAGCTATCTGGATCCGTTTTTGTTGCAGTTCGGCCATCAGATCGCTGATCTTCTTGGTTTCTGGAATAAAATATGGCTTGCGGATAATGCTCTTTAAAACGATGTCTTCATTACGGGCCAGCAAAGGTAAGATATCCTTGGCATGTACAATACCGATAATCTTATCAATTACATCATCATAAACCGGCATACGTGAGTAGCCTTCGGTAATCACACAGTCGAGCAATTCGGCAGGTGTAGCATCAATGTCGATACCCGAAATTTTGGTACGGGGCACCATAATGTTTTTAACCACGCGCTCATTAAAATCGAATACATTTTTAATCAATTCGTGTTCGGAAGAGTCGATCGCACCACTCTCCTTACCCTGATCTAAAATGTATTGCAGCTCTTCAGAACTATGATGTGCTTCTTCACCATGTATTGTCTTTACCCCGAAAATGCTCAGGATAAAATTGGCGAATGTATTTAACAACCATATCGCAGGCCTGAACACTATATAAAAGAAACGTAGTGGTAATGACACAGCCATAGCTGTACGTACCGAACGTTGTATGGCCAACGTTTTAGGTGCAAGTTCACCGAATACAATATGCAGAAATGTGATAGCAATAAAGGCAACCACATGGCTTGTACTGATGATAAATGAGGAGGTAATTGTTAAGCCGCAAAGCTTAAACAGGTTAAGCATAATATTGGTTACCACCGATTCGCCCGCCCAACCTAAGCCAAGCGATGCTATGGTGATACCCAGCTGTGTGGCAGCCAGGTATCCGTCCAAATTATGCATTATGCCCCGTGCTACTTTAGCCATCTGGCTACCAGCCTTGGCTTGTATTTCTATCTGTGAACCCCTAACGCGAACTATCGCGAACTCTGCGGCCACGAAAAAGCCGTTCAGGAGGACCAGAAATATGGTAAGAAATATATAAAAACCGTTTATGTCTAAATTCGCAGGGTCCATTCAGTGTTATTGTTGGTACTCGGGGAAAGTTGAAGTATATAATTCCAAACTTTCAGCAATTACTTTATGAGCGTAACGTCGGCCTAGCAGATGCTCAATGGTAACGTTTTTACCTTCCAATTTCTTATAATCCTGGAAGAAACGCACAATCTCTTTCATTGCGTGTGGCGGCAACTCATTTAAATCGTTAATATAGTTAACAGACATGTCGTTTTTAGCAACTGCAATGATTTTATCATCCTGTTCGCCGTTATCAACCATGTGCATTACACCGATAACTTTGGCCTCAATAATAGACATTGGGAATACGTCAACAGAACATAATACCAGGATATCCAACGGATCTTTATCATCGCAATAAGTTTGTGGGATAAAGCCATAGTTGGCCGGGTACATTACAGAAGAAAATAAAACGCGGTCAAGTTTCAACAAACCTGAATCTTTATCTATCTCATATTTTGCTTTTGATCCTTTAGGGATCTCAATAATTGCATTAACTACCTCAGGAACGTTTTCGCCTGTTGATACCTGGTGCCAGGGATGTTGTGTACTCATTATTAATGTAAAAGTGAATTTTTATACTTGTGTTTCGTTTTTAGATAATGTTTTTCTGAAAAAGGCAATAACCAGCGGGATTGTTGTAACTGTTATTAATCCCAGTATAATATACTGAAGATAATCCTTTAGTTGCGGATATCTTTTTCCTAAAAAATATCCTGTTAATGTGAGGGTTACTACCCAAGCTATACTGCCAATTATATTATATAAGGTAAACTTTCTGAACTTAACTTTAACAACTCCTGCAAAGATAGGAGCAAAAGTTCTGATTATCGGGAAAAACCTCCCCAATATTAGTGCCATTCCTCCATATTTTTCATAGAATTTTTCGGCCATTACAATATACTGCTTTTTAAAAAAGATTGAATCATCTTTATTAAAAAGTAATGGCCCGGTTCTGTAACCAAACCAATAACCCATATAGTTGCCTAAAATGCCCGCTGCTATAAGCGATGATACCAGCGTGTAAACAGATACGTCAAAAGCCCCGGTTGCGCACAGCAGCCCAGCCATAAACAGCAGGTAATCCCCTGGTAAGAAAAAACCAAAGAATAAACCCGTCTCCGCAAATACAACCACAAGCAGAAGGTAAAAGCCCCCCTGGCTTATAATAGATTTAGCATCGGTAATATTATGCAGGTGATCCCAAAAGCTTTCCATTCACAATATTCGTAAAACTACAAATATTATATCAAACGAAGTATAGCTATTTATATGAGGTCGGAAATTATACCAGGATAAATACCAATTAAAATAGTTACAAAGGCCGAAAGACCTAACACAAAGCTGAAATAAGCCGGTACAGTAAGTGCAATACGCTCTGTTGTACTACGGAAATACATAGCAATGATAACTTTAAAATAATAGTAGATACTGATAATGGCGTTAATTACAGCCACAATAACCAAACCTATATGGTAGCGCGATAATGCGCCGGAGAACATAAAGAACTTACCTATAAAACCCGCAGTTAAGGGGATACCCGCCAATGAAAGCATAGCAATGGTTAACACAACAGCCAGGAATGGGTTACTTTTACCTAAACCATTAAAGCTTTCGAAATCGTCATTACCAGCTTGCTGCTGAATCAATATTAATACGCCAAAGGCGATGATAGATGCAATTGAATATGCTGTAGCATACATAAATACAGAGTTGGCAGAGGCCGAACCCAAGGCCACAATAGCAAACAGCAGGTAACCCGCATGCGAGATACTTGAGTAGGCAAGCATCCGCTTAAAGCTATGTTGGTACAGTGCTGTGATGTTACCGATAAACAAAGTAAGGATGGTAATCACCAATAATACCGGCATCCAGAAATCTGCAATACTTGCAAAGCAGGCAGAGAACAGACGTAAGAAAGCTGCAATACCTGCCGTTTTAACAACGGTTGACATAAAGGCAGTTACCAGGGATGGAGAACCTTCATACACATCCGGAGTCCAGAAGTGGAAAGGTGCTGCACCAAGCTTAAAGCAAAGGCCAACGATGATCATCAGGATACCTACGTAAAACATCGGATCGATGGTACGCGGGTTGTTTAAAGTATAATCGCGAATGGCAGCCAGGTTAAATGAGCCTGATGCCCCGTATAATAATGTAATACCGAATAATAAGAAACCTGTTGAGAAAGCCCCCATCAGGAAGTATTTTAATGAAGCCTCATTAGATGCGATATCTCGTTTACGGATCCCTGCAAGGATATATAAGCTTACCGACATAATTTCGATGCCGATAAACAGCATAACCAGGTTGCTGTATGATACCATAACCACAATACCTGCCAATGAGAACAGCATGATGGCATAATACTCGGCCACATGCTCACTGATCCTTTCGAAGAAGCCTTTCGACAATAAAACGATCAGGACAGTTGAAACGATAGTGATTACCGAAAACGCGATCGCAAAACGATCAAACTGCATCATATCATGAAAAATAGGCTGTGCATTGCTGTTCCATTCTTTAATGGCTAAACCGGCAGCTACTAACAAACCAATAACAGTAACCGGTAGCAGCGCATTCTTGGCTTTGTATAAGCCTAAATACAACAGTACTATAGGTAGAACAGATATTAGTATTAAGGTATTCATTTTTAAATTTCTTCGCTAAATTATTAAGTCCGTACAGTTACCAGTTAAGCTTAATATTGCTTGCCGCTTGGTATAGCTGTGCCGTGGAAAATTTTATCGTTAACAGATTGTACCAGGTTTTGCACGGCCGCATCTGATAAATGCATTACCGAGTTAGGATAAATACCCAGGAACAATATTAAAACACAGATAGTACATAATACCACTTTCTCGGTACCGGTAACATCTGTAAAAAGTATAGTTAATGCGTTGGTTTCGCCCTGCATTACTTTCTTATACATACGCAGCATATATACCGCACCAAATATGATGGTTAAGCCACCAAATGCGCACAGTAAAATGTTATACTCATATAAACTGTTCAGCAGTAAAAACTCGCCGATAAAACCATTGGTTAATGGTAACGCAACAGTACCTAATACAATGATCAAGAATGCGATAGCAAATTTAGGAGCAACCTTAGCAATGCCACCCATTTGATCTAATTCGCGGGTTTGCAAACGGCGGCTGATGATGTCCATCACAAAGAACATACCCACCACGTTAATACCGTGATTTAAACATTGGTATAAAGCACCTTGTACGCCGGTAACTGTCCAGGCAAAAATACCTGCAGCAATTAAACCAACGTGGGCGATGGATGAATAAGCAACCAAACGCTTACCATCTTTTTGGTTAAAGGCAATTAACGATGCGTAAACAATACCAATAGCTGCAAGTGCAACTACTACATATTGCCATTTATCAAAGCCCAATGGCACAACCGGGATCATCCAGCGGATAGCGCCGTAAACACCCATCTTCAACATAATACCACCTAATAACATGGTACCTGCTGTTGGTGCTTCGGTATAAGTATCGGGTTGCCAGGTATGTAAAGGGAATACCGGCATCTTGATAGCAAATGCAAGGAAGAAAGCCCAGAACACCCAGCTTTGTTGTTTAACAGTAAGGGTAAGATTATAAAAATCGTGCAGATCGTAAGTGCGAGATGGTGTTTGCAAATGCAGGTAGATGATAGCCAACAGCATAAACAATGAACCGGCAAACGTATAGATAAAGAACTTGATAGTAACCTTAACACGGTTCTCTCCGCCCCAGATAGCGCAGATAAAGTAGATTGGTATCAATGCTGCTTCCCAGCTTACATAGAACAAGAACCCATCTATCGCAGTAAACACAACCAACATGGCAGCTTGCATAAATAAAATGAGCGCGTAAAATGCGTTGGCATTTTTGTAATTATGGTTGTACGATGCCAGAATGATGATAGGCACCAACAATACGTTGAGCAATATCATAATCATACTGATACCATCGATACCTGCTGTAAAGTAAATACCCAGTTTAGGTATCCACGGATAATCTACAGCAAATTGGGTTGTGGCGTTGGGTACAAACTTGGTTAAGAAAACCACTGCAACCGCAAGCTCAACAACAGAAAAGAATAGCGCCGCGTGTTTTGCTGTTTCATTTTTGAACAGTAACACAGCAATAGCTGCTATTAGTGGTAGAAAAAGTAATATAGAAACCGTCATTTTCTAATACGTAAACGCTTGTGGCTAAAATTTAAATACACTATAAACCAATACGGCAATAATACCTATCACCATCATAAATATGTAGAAACCAACATTACCAGTTTGCAATAAACGTAAGCCTTTGCTTGTTTCTACAGTACCGCTTCCTAAGCCGTTCACTAATCCATCGATACCCATCTTATCAACTACCTTATAGAAGAAGTTAGAAAGCGCATCAAGTGGCTTGCGGATAATCAGATCGTATAATTCGTCGATATAAAATTTGTGGTATGATAATGCAGTCAATAATGGGCGTTCTTCGGTATCGGCAACAGGAAGATCTGATTTGCTGATGTATTTAATGTAAGCGTAGATTAATGCTAACACAGCAGCAGCTACAGAGATCAGCATTAAGCCCATTTCTGGGATGCCACCTTCGTGTGCAGCTTCTTTTGGTGTACCGAATAGTGGAGTTAACCAATGTGCTAACCACTCGTGCCCACCTAATATAGCCGGAACGTTAATTAAACCGCCCACTACAGAAAGGATAGCGAGGATGATTAATGGGATAGTAATAGTTGCAGGCGACTCGTGCAAATGATGTTCCTGCTCATGTGTACCTCTAAACTTGCCGAAGAAAGTAAGAAACAACATGCGGAACATATAGAACGAAGTGAACATCGCCGTAATAACACCGATGAAATACATAATCGGGCTATACTGGTAAGTGTGAGCCAGGATCTCATCTTTAGAGAAGAAACCCGAGAATGGAGGGATACCAGAAATTGCAATGGTACCCAATAACATGGTCCAGAAAGTTATTGGCAGTTTTTTATAAAGGCCACCCATTTTACGCATATCCTGCTCGCCGCTTACTGCGTGGATAACAGAACCAGCACCCAGGAATAACAGGGCCTTGAAGAATGCGTGTGTAATAACATGGAAGAATGAACCGGTGTATGCACCAACGCCCAAACCCAGGAACATATAACCCAGTTGAGATACGGTTGAATAAGCCAGTACCTTTTTAATATCTGTTTGTGTTAAAGCAATCAGCGCAGCAAATACGGCTGTTGCTAAACCAATGATGGCAATAATATTGCTAGTGAACGGAGCCAGATCAAACATTACGTGTGAGCGGGCAATCATGTAGATACCTGCAGTAACCATGGTAGCAGCGTGGATCAATGCTGATACTGGTGTTGGACCAGCCATCGCATCAGGCAACCAGGTAAACAACGGAATCTGTGCTGATTTACCAGTAGCACCTACGAACAGCAACATGGTAATCATCGTTAACAGATGAGTCACTTTATCGCCATGTAAGCCCGGTACTTTCGGGAATATATCTGCGTAGTTTACACTGTTAAAGTAGTGTATCATAATGAAGATGGCGATCAGGAAGCCTAAATCACCAATACGGTTCATCACGAATGCCTTTTTAGCAGCATCGGCATAATCGCCATTGGTAAACCAGAAACCGATTAACAGGTACGAGCATAAGCCCACGCCTTCCCAACCGATAAACATGACAATGTAGTTAGAACCCATTACCAGCAGTAGCATGAAGAATACGAACAGGTTTAAGTAAGAGAAAAACTTACCAAAGCCTGCATCATCATGCATATAGCCGATAGAGTATAAATGGATCAAGAAGCCTACGCCAGTGATGATGAGCAGCATAATAGCGCTAAGCTGATCTACCAGAAAAGCAAATGGAACGGTGAAGTTACCAACCTTAATCCAGGTGAATATGTTTACGTTGATTGGATGACCGGTTGATTGCACTTGCAAAAAGGCTTCAACACTTAAACCGAAAGCAACAAGGATAACCAGGCTGCCAATAGCACCGATTAAATTTTTAGGTAAAGCATTTCGGCCAAGTCCGTTAATAATAAACCCTGCGAGAGGTAGTAAAGGAATAAGCCAGAGATAATTATTCATTGTTTTACGTTGGACGTTTTACGTATGACGTTAGACGTTTTTAAACTTTTAATTACTTTATAATAAATCCGAAATCGAACATCCGACCTCCGAAATCAATCTACCATTTTAACCTGCTCAACACATTAATATCTGTTGAGTGTGTGTTACGATAAATCATGACGATGATAGCCAAACCTACTGCAACTTCTGCTGCAGCCAGCGCCATAACGAAAAACACGAACACCTGGCCCGAAGCATCACCCTTATAAACAGAGAATGCCGTAAGTAACAGGTTAACCGCGTTAAGCATCAGCTCAACCGACATAAAAACTACGATAGCGTTACGACGGATTAATACGCCGGTTACACCGATCGAAAAAATGATGGCACTTAACAATATGTAATGGTTAAGCGGTACAGTTTGTATGGTTTGTGTTATGCTGTTTCCCATTATGCTGTTGCTTTTGGTTCTTTCTTAGCCAGTAATACCGCACCTACCATTGCCGATAACAGCAATACAGATGATATTTCGAAAGGCAATAAAAATTCGCTGAATAATACTTTACCTAAGTTTTTCACTAAGCCCAGGCCCGGATCTTTCAAAACCACAGGTGCCGATAACTTGTAAGCTTTTAATGAGCCTACCAGGGTAATCAGCAAACATCCGCCGGCAATTACACCAGCCAGTTTGGCTAAATAATGTTTGCCCGGCTCGGTGTCCTTGTTTAAGTTGAGCAACATCATTACGAATAAGAAAAGCACCATAATTGCCCCCATGTAAACTATAAAGTTTACCACGGCCAAAAATTGCGCGTTTAATAAAATGTAATGGATGGTAAAGGTGAAAAATGTGAGTATAAGATACAACACACTGTGCACCGGATTTTTTGCAAAAATTACCAGCAGTGAAAAGAAAATAGATAAAAATGCGATGAAGTAAAATGTACTCATGATGTATTACAAAATACCTTTGCTCATTTTTTAAGGATGGGCAAAGGTATAAAACTTCTTATTGATTTAGTGGCGGCTCAACTAATTTGTCTTTGCCGTATATAAAGTCTTTTCTTAAAAAATCTGTCGGTACAATATCACCGTCCAGATATATGGCCTCTTTAGGGCAAGCTTCTTCGCATAATCCGCAGAAAATGCAACGCAGCATATTAATCTCGTATACTGCCGCGTATTTTTCTTCGCGATACAGGTTTTCTTCACCTGGTTGACGCTCGGCAGCAGTCATGGTGATGGCTTCTGCAGGGCACGATAAAGCGCATAAACCACAGGCGGTGCAACGCTCTTTACCATTCTCATCGCGTTTAAGCGAGTGCTGGCCGCGGAAGTTTTCAGAAAACTCACGTTTGTGCTCCGGGTAACGAACAGTTACTTCCCCCTTAGCAAAAGCAACTTTTACAAAGTGCTTCATCGTAATGCCCAAACCCTTTACAATCTCCGGCAGATACGATCTTTCCATCAGATTGAGGGGTTTAAAGTCTAATACTTTTCGCTTATTACTTAGTGGTTCCATTAATTCTTAGTTCCTGATTATAAAAAAGTAATAAAAAGTCCGGTTAATACAATATTCACAATGGCTAATGGAATCAATGTTTTCCAGCCCAGGTTCATCAACTGATCATAGCGGAAACGCGGGATAGTCCAGCGAACCCACATAAAGAAGAAGATGAACGCAAATACCTTAGCAAACATCACCGCAACGCCAATTAAAGGCGCGATAATTGGGCCAACGTGTGCAGCCATCCAATCCATACCCGGATAGTTATAACCGCCCCAATACAGGGTTGCCATTACTGCCGATGAGATAAACATGTTGATATACTCTGCAAACAGGTAAAAACCCAGTTTCATTGACGAATATTCAGTATGATAACCACCCACCAGTTCGGTTTCACATTCAGGCAAATCGAAAGGGCTACGGTTGGTTTCAGCAAAGGCACACACAATAAAAATGATAAAGCCAAGTGGTTGTCTCAATATATTCCAATGCCAGCCGTGCTGTTGTTCTGTAATTTCTTTTAAGCTTAAAGTACCTGTAACCATCAGCAGGGCGATGATAGATAAGCCCATCGAAATTTCGTAGCTGATGTTTTGTGATGCTGCGCGGATAGCTCCCAGCAACGAGTATTTATTGTTAGATGCCCAGCCACCAATCATGATACCGTAAACACCCAGTGATACTACACCAAATATGTACAGGATACCTACATTAATATCTGTAACCTGAAGCGGGATAACGTGTGACCCAATAGTAATAGCCTGACCCCATGGAATAACAGCCGAACCGATACAAGCCGTCATAATGGCCAACGATGGGCCAACGATGAACAGTAAACTGCTTGCACGGGTAGGGATAATTTCTTCCTTCATAAACATTTTGACACCATCGGCCAAAGGTTGGAACATACCACCCGGGCCGGCTCTGTCTGGGCCTACCCTGTCCTGAAAAAAGGCAGCTAACTTACGTTCAGCATAAGTAGAGTACATGGCCACTACCAGGCTGATCAAAAAGATAACTACGATGAGTATAAATTTTATACCAATATCAAAAAGTTCCATTATAGTCTTGTCTCCCTTTCAAATTGCTCTTTATTCGCTTCCTGTAATAACGGGTTAGTTTTAACCACAGGTAGCGGTTTTAATGTATCGTAATGGTTTGAGCTGATAACCGATTGGTTAGAAACCTTGCGCGGGCCTTCAATAACCCAGTCGCTGGTTTTCTTTTTATCGAAACGGCAGGTATTGCAGATAAATTCTTCAACCTCGCCATATACATCTTTACGGGCAGTAACGCGGATCACATCCTCGCCTTTGTACCATAAAGTAACCTTACCATTACATTTTTCGTGATCGCAATCGCGGTGTGCTTCAACAGGTTTGGTAAACCACACCCTGTTTTTAAAGCGGAAAGTTTTATCGGTTAACGCACCTACCGGGCAAACGTCAATTACGTTACCAGAGAAATCGTTATCAACCGCTTGTTGGATATAAGTTGAGATTTCTGCGTGGTCGCCACGATTTAGGATACCATGTACCCGTTTGTCCGTGATCTGATCGGCGGTGAAAACACAACGGTAGCACAGGATGCAACGCGTCATGTGCAGTTGAATTTTATCGCCAATATCAATACGCTCAAACTTACGGCGGTCAAACTCGTAACGGGTTTTAGCAGCGCCGTGCTCATAGCCTAAATCTTGCAGGTGGCACTCACCAGCCTGGTCACAAACAGGGCAATCCAGCGGGTGATTGATCAACAACATTTCTACCACACCTTTACGTGCTTCAATAACTTCTGGCGAAGTAATGTTTTTTACTTCCATGCCATCCATTACCGTAGTACGGCACGATGCTACCAGCTTAGGCATTGGGCGCGGGTCTTTTTCTGAACCTTTGCTTACTTGCACTAAGCAGGTACGGCATTTACCGCCACTGCCTTCCAGTTTCGAATAGTAGCACATTGCCGGCGGAACAATATCGCCCCCAATCTGCCTTGCGGCATTCAGGATCGTTGTTCCCGGCTCTACTTCAACAGGTATTCCGTCTATTGTTACTTTAAACATTATCAACCTTTATTAACATAAGCGATGTAATCGCCGTCTATTATTCTTTTATGTTCGGGGCGAAGCTGTTGCTGAAAAATATAGATCCAGCTTTCCACTTTTTCACCGTCCGGCAGTTCTATTGTTTTCCTTCTTCTGATGTATTCAGGCTCGTCATCAAACAAACCTTCGTATTTATCGAGAATTTCAAATACCCTATCGATTTTATCTATACGGTATAACTCACCTTTAACTTCCCCAAATGGTTCTTCAACATAACCGGGGTAATTTCCTAAATCGTACAAAGCGCCTTTAATAGTTGCTTTGCTGATGAATTGCAAGTGTTCTTCTATAGGAAGCCTTGCTGTGTGCTTAAAGTCTTTCAGTAATGTTCCGTAAACAAACAGATATTCCATTGTAGACTTTAAACTTCTTGTCATTGCGAGCGATAGCGTGGCAATCTCCTCGTATTCCTCTTCGATCTGTAGAGCTACGAGATTGCTTTGTACCTCGCAATGACAAATTATTTATTTCAATTCAATTAACCAGCCTTTTCAGCTATAACTAATGGATCTGCATAATGCGCAATACCATAGTTCCGTGTTACTGCAGTTGCCGCATTGGTAACATGCCATTCAAACTCATCTCTGAAGTGGCGGATAGCGCTGGCCACCGGCCATGCAGCTGCGTCACCCAGCGGACAAATTGTGTTTCCTTCTATTTTCTTAGAGATATCAACCAGCATGTCCATATCGCTCATTTTACCGTGGCCGTTCTCTAAGCGGTGCAATACTTTTTCCATCCATCCGGTACCTTCACGGCAAGGCGAACATTGTCCGCAGCTTTCGTGGCTGTAGAAACGGGTGAAATTCCAGGTATTACGTACGATGCACTGATCTTCATCAAAAGCAATGAAACCGCCCGAACCCATCATGGTACCAGTAGCAAAACCACCGTCTGATAATGATTCGTAGCTCATTAAGCGTGCTTCGTTGTTAGCTGTTTTCAGGAACAAATTAGCAGGTAAAATTGGCACTGATGAACCACCTGCAACAACTGCCTTTAAGCGTTTGCCGTTGGCAATACCTCCGCAATATTCGTCAGAGTATAAAAACTCTTCGGCAGGTAAACCTAAATCAATCTCATATACACCTGGCTTTTTAACATTACCACCTGCAGAGATCAGCTTAGTACCTGTACTACGGCCAATACCCAGTTTAGCATATTCGTCGCCACCTTCATTAATGATAGGCACAACGGCAGCTATAGATTCTACGTTGTTTACCACAGTTGGGCAGCCATACAAACCAGCAATAGCCGGGAATGGTGGCTTAATACGCGGGTTACCACGTTTACCTTCCAGTGATTCTAACAATGCAGTTTCTTCACCGCATATATAAGCGCCGCCTCCGGGTTGTACATAAAGCTCCAGATCGTAACCTGTACCCAGAATGTTTTTACCTAAAAAGCCGGCATTTTTTGCTTCAGCAATAGCACGTTCCAGTATGCGGATCTGCGGCATCATTTCTCCACGTACGTAGATGTATGATGTTTTAGCACCCAGTGCATAACTGGCAACAATCATTCCCTCAATTAATAAGTGAGGGATATAAGTCATCAGGTAACGGTCTTTAAAAGTACCCGGCTCCGATTCATCGGCATTACAAACCAGGTAGCGGGCAACACCCTCGGGCTTAGCCAAAAAACTCCACTTCATACCGGTTGGGAAACCGGCACCACCGCGGCCACGTAAGCCCGATTTTTTAACCTCTTCTACCACATCTTCCGGCGAAAGGGTTTTTAAAGCCTTTTCAACAGAAGCATAACCACCTTTTGAGCGGTAAACATCGTAAGTATTGATGCCCGGTACGTTTATATGTTCAAGTAATAATTTACGTGCCATTAGTTATTAGCTTTTGCTGTTAAGTCACTAATCAACTGATCTACCGAAGCTGGTGTCAGGTTTTCGTAGAAAGTATATTCAGGGCCAATTTGCAATACCGGGCCAAAGCCACAGGCTGCAAGGCACTCTACACCTCTCCAGCTAAATAAACCATCGGGAGTAATCTCGCCTTCTTTAACACCTAACTTTTCTTCCAGATAGTCCATTATTTTTTCGGCACCTACCAGGCAGCAAGGGCCGGTACGGCAAACCTCCAAAAAGTATTTACCTTGAGGACGCATCAGGTACATGGTATAAAAGGTAGCAACCTCATATACTTCGATAGGTTCAATTTTTAAATATGCGGCTACTTTATCCATAGCCTCGGGGCTTAACCAACCTAATTCGGCCTGCACATCGTGCAGTATAGGCAGTAAGGCCGATTTTTGCTTACCTTCCGGGTAGCGGCTTACTTTATCGGCAAACTGGGCTAACAGTTTTTCCGAAAATTCAACCGGTGCGCTGGTATGTTGTACTTTAAGCATCTAATTCTCCGGCAATAATGTTTAAACTACTCATGTTAATAATGGCGTCTGACAGCAGCATGCCTCTGCTCATTGGCGCATAAGCCTGGTAATTAATAAAACTTGGGCGGCGGAAGTGCAGGCGATAAGGCGAGCGGCCACCATCATTTATAATATAAAATCCAAGCTCTCCGTTTGCACCTTCTACACTGTGGTAAACTTCGGCAACAGGAGTTTTAACTTCACCCATCACAATTTTAAAGTGATAGATCAATGCTTCCATGTTGTTATACACTTCCTCTTTCGGAGGCAGGTAAAACTCAGGCACATCGGCATGGAAAATATTTGGATCTTCTTTTTCTATTTTGGTCAAAGCCTGCTCAATTAAGCGTAAGCTCTGTTTCATTTCTTCGTTACGAACCAGGAAACGATCGTAAACATCGCCCCTTGTACCCACCGGAACCTCAAAGTCAAACTCATCGTAAGAGCAGTAAGGGTTCATAGCACGTACATCGTAATCAACACCGGTAGCGCGTAAAATCGGGCCGCTCCAGCTGTAGCTTAAAGCTTGCTCTGCAGTTACAGGCGCAACATCTTTAGTACGGTCAATAAATATACGGTTACGGTTAAACAGGCTTTCGAACTCGGATAAAGCTTTCGGGAAAGTTTCCAGGAACTTACGGATCTTCGCGAAAGCGATATCATTATAGTTACGCTCGAAACCACCGATACGGCCAACGTTGGTAGTTAAGCGCGAACCGCAAACTTCTTCGTAGATCTCGTAAATAGCCTCACGGTACTCCATCATGTAAAGGAAACCGGTGAATGCGCCAGTATCAACACCTAATACACCATTACAAACAATGTGATCGGCAATACGCGCCAATTCCATAATAATGATGCGCATGTAATCAACACGCTTAGGAGTTTCGATACCCAATAACTTCTCGACCGATAAATGCCAGCCCATATTGTTAATAGGCGAAGAGCAATAGTTTAAACGGTCTGTAAGCGGCGTGATTTGATAAAACGGCCTGTGTTCTGCTATCTTTTCAAAAGCGCGGTGTATATAACCAATGGTTGAAACACCGCTTACAATGCGCTCGCCATCCAGCTGCAAAACGTTTTGGAAAACGCCGTGTGTAGCCGGGTGAGTTGGCCCCAGGTTAAGGGTTGATAACTCGCTTTGTAAATCAGTGTCGGTATATGCCGGAAAATTTTGCATGTTCTATCTTCCAAAAAAATAATCTTTCTTATCTACCCTGTTCGGGTCTTCGAGCGGAAACTCTTTACGCATCGGGAAAACAGTCATATCGTCAACGTTCAAGATCCTGCGCAGATCAGCGTGACCAGTAAAGTTCACACCAAAAAAGTCGTAGGTTTCACGCTCCATCCAGTTGGCACCATTCCAGATGGTGGTTGCCGTAGGGATGTTGATATCGCCTTCTGCAAGGAAAACCTTAACACGGATACGGATATTATTTACCAGGCTATGCACGTGGTAAACAACTGCCATCTCTTTACCCTGCAGCTCAGGATAATGTACTGCGGTAATATCTGTTAAGTAGGTAAACTGCAAAACAGGCTCGTTGTATAACCAGTTTAACAAATCAATAATTTGCTCACGGGTTGTATCAACAGTTAGCAGGCCGTATGACTCTGTAACGTTGCTTACATTTTCGCCAAATTGAAGCTTTAACTTTTGAAGCAGCTCTTCGTTGGTTATCTTACCCATTATAGAATTCCGTATTGTGATAATAATTTCTGGTACTCTGGCGAATCTCTTCTGCGCAGTGATTCTGTTTGAACCAGTTTCTGAATATTGATAAAACCATCAATAATGGCTTCGGGGCGTGGCGGGCAACCGGGTACGTAAACGTCAACCGGGATAACCTCATCAATACCTTGTAAAACAGAATAAGTATCAAATATACCACCGCTTGATGCACAGGCACCAACAGCCATAACCCAACGAGGCTCGGCCATTTGCAAATAAACCTGGCGAAGCACGGGAGCCATTTTTTTAGAAATGGTGCCCATAACCATCAGCAGATCGGCCTGGCGGGGTGAGAAACTTAAACGCTCGGCACCAAATCTCGAAAGATCATAGTGCGAAGCCATGGTGGCCATAAATTCAATACCACAGCATGAAGTAGCAAATGGAAGCGGCCATAATGAATATGAACGTGCTAAACCAACAGCCTTATCAAGTGATGTGGCGAAAAAACCTGCCCCTTCGACGCCTGGAGGCGCATCAACTATTTGTATATCGCTCATTGAATTATCTCAAAAAAGATATGCTTATCCATAAAAGATAAGCACAAATTTACAATAAATAACGTTTTTACAGCCACCGTAGTCGCTTACAGTGCGTATTTAGAATTAATCTAAACGCCAGTCTAAAACGCCTTTTTTGATAACGTAGAAAAAGCCCAGTAACAACGTAGCCATGAAGATGAACATTTCGATCATGCCATCTTTACCCAAATCGCGGAAATTTACCGCCCATGGGTACATGAAAATCACCTCCACATCAAACAATACAAACAGTATAGCTACCAGGAAGTATTTGACGGAGATAGGTGTACGTGCGTTACCAATAACTTCGATACCCGACTCGAAAGGGGTAAGTTTATCTTTTGTTTTACGCTGCGGGCCCAGTTTATGCGTAACAAACATTGTAGTTACCACAAAGCCGATGGCCACCAGCATTTGAAATATAATCGGTAAAAAATTAACCGGTAAACTTTGTACTTCCATAGTGCAAATATAGTAATGAGATAAAATAAAAAAAGACCTCTTTTTCAGAGGTCTTTTTTATTCAGCTTTTAAAGCTGATGTAATAAATTATTTACCCTTTGCAGGTGCCCCCTTAGCGAAGAAGGCCTGTGCTTGTTTATTGTTAGGGTCTAAATCCCGGGCCTTGGTAAAGTTATCCGTAGCCTTGGCATTATCCTTTTCTTTGTACTGATAGTAAGTACCCAGGTAAGCGTAAGCAGAAGCTAATGATTTCTTATCAGCATCGGTTACACCTTTAGTAGTTACGATCTCGATGTATTTCTCATAGAAAGGTTTTGCATAACCTTTAATGTTCTGGCGGTCGCGATCTTTAGTATCATTAACATAAGCACGGTACAATGCAACAGCTGCAACCGGGGTAGTAGCTGTGTGCTCGATGTGTGCGAAAGCCGAATCTGCTTTTACCAATAACATGGTATCTGCTTTCGGGTTTTTCTCATCGTAAGCAAAGTAGTAGCTGGTACCTTCGCGGAAATAATCGTTCAGGTTACCTTTACGTGATTTTTGGATATAAGTAGCATAAGCATCACCAGCTTGTGCATATTTCTTTTTACCGTAGTAGTTTTTAGCAATCTCATTAAATACATCTGCTTGAGTAGTATCTAACTGATATGCTTTTTGCAATGACTGGATACCCAATGAATCCTGACCAGAAGCGATTTGCAAACGGCCTAAGTACAGGTAATCACGTGGGATAATACGTTTTTCACCAGCCTGGCTAATCCATTTGTTCATGGCAGTTAAACCGGCAGCATAATCACCATTCTCATAAGCTGAATAGCCTAAATAACGATAGATACGTAAGTTAGTATTTGCAGATGAAGATAAAGCAGCTGCTTCAGTTTGTAAGGTTTTGTAATCACCAGCCTGAATTAAGAAGTCGGCATAACGCATACGTGACTCAACAGACATATCAGTTAAGCTTAAGTATTTGCGATACTGATCAGCAGCTTGTTTTACTTTTTCTGAAGCCATTTTTGGTTCGGTTAAAGCCCAACGCAAATCTGTTTCAGCCCACTCGCGATAAGCAGGGCCAAAGTTAGGATCGATGCTGATCGCTTTTTGGAATTGCTTTTCGGCATCCTCAAAGTTGTTTGCAAATTTCCATAACACACCGATAGCTACGTTAGCCACTGCAGATTGCGGGTTAAGTGCAACTGCATCTGAATAATATTTGTAGGCATCGTTGCTCTTTAATTGCGAACGGTAAGCATCACCCAGGGCAACGTTCAAATCAACATCTTTTGCGTTTACTGCTAAACCCTTTGTTAAAACAGCTATAGCTGCATTAGCATCGGCAGCAGCAACAGTAGTACCTTTACCCGGAGGCAATAACAGGTAACCTTTACCTATATATACATAAGGTTTGCTGTCTTTAGCGGCATTAGCTATTGCTTTATCGAAGTTCATTGTGGCGCTAGAGTTGTCTTTATCCAAATGTGCTACTACGCCTAAACCAGCATAGTTTAATGCTGATTTTGGGTTAGCTGTTACACCCTGGTTAAATACAACTTTTGCTGAATCTGTATAATCTTGTATGGTATACACCCAACCTAAATAAAAGAAGTTTTCATCTTTTGTAGGTTGTGTGGTTGTCAGATTTTTTAAGATCGACTTAGCTTTCTGATATTGTTCGGCGTCAATAGCTTTTTTGGCGTCGGCAAGACTCTGCGCAAAAACTGATGAACCTATAAATACCAAGCCCGCTGCGGCATACGCTACTTTACTTAATAGTTTCATGGCTTAATTTATAGTTTTAGTTATTCTTTTACTCTTTAATATTTATTAACCTCTGCGGAATAGAATCCGGCAATAAACCCGATTTTAAAATAATCCGCTGTCCTCTTTCACTGGCCAAAAAGTCGGTAAACCCTCTGCCTAAACCCAATTTGCCTGTACTGTTAATAATATACAAGTGGCGGCTTAAAGGATACTGCTTTAAAGCAAGTGTTGTTTGTGATGGTTTGTAGTATTCTTTAGCAAATTGCTTGCTGCCTTCATCGCGAACGCCCACAATTTTAACATTGTTAACGGCAGCGGCATAATCGGGATCTGGGTCATTTAACCAGCTGAAACCTATTATACCAATTGCATTTTCATGCGTACTTACATAATTAAGTACCTCTTTGTTTGATTTTAGCGCGTAGATATTTTTCTGCGTCAAATCCTTGCTCCCTGTAAACTCTTTCAAATATCTTACCAAACTCGAGTTCGGATTATCAAAAACGATACTCTTGTCTGTTTTAGTCTTTCCGGCAAGCATATTTTTTATATCTGCTACCGTAATCAGCGTATCATTTGACGCTTTGTTTACAATTAACGACACTGCGTCAACAGCAAACGGGATGATTTCGGGTGGCAATGTACGATTTTTTAAAATTCTCGTCTCATTGGTATCAAGTTTTCTTGATAATATAGCAACCCTTACACTATCGTTAAAAAAACTACGCAATACGTCATTTTCTGTCTCGTACTTAAAGTTGGGTTTGGCCTCTGTGTATATCCCTTTAAACACATAAGCTTCTTCATCAACTATAGGCTTAAATGATTCATCAACGGCAATATTTATTTCGCCTTTGTGAGGTTCATCATCGTTGGCTTTATACTTATCAGCCTTTTTTTGCTGGCAAGTAATAAACAACAATATTAAGACAGAACTTAACAGCATTAGTTTAATACTATTCTTCATCAGTGTCTTTCTTAAATAATCTTGAAAATCTTAGTATAGCGTATAAAATCACTAACGAACCGAAAATATAACGCTGCACCTTAGAAAGGTTTAAAGGCATCCGGTCCCAGAAGGCAATCATCAGGCCAAGGGCCAGGATGAATGCAAATGTAGTAGCTCCTAAAATAAGCAAAAACCGCCTTTTGAGCGATTTTTGCTTACCATGATTTTGATATGACATGAAGTATTATTGATCTTGCAGGGTAAAGCTGATAGGCACAGTGTACTGCTGTCTAACAGGTCTACCATTTTGGATACCTGGTTTCCACTTTGGTGAATTTTTAAGTACACGGATTGCTTCTTCATCGCAACCGCTACCTAAACCACGTACTACGTGAATATCTGTAAGTGAGCCGTCTCTTTCAACAACGAACTGTACAATTACACGACCTTGTACGTTATTCTCGCGGGCAACAGCCGGGTAGCGGATGTTGTTACCAAGGTATTTACCAAATTTATCTAAACCACCAGGGAACTCAGCTGATTGCTCAACAGAAGTAAAGATCTGGTTAGGGTCTTCTTCTACTACTTGCTTAACGTCTGATTTACCAACCGGCTCATCGATACGTACTTCAGCATTAGGGTCACCCTTAACATCTTGCTGACCTGGATCAGCAGTTTTTAACTCCTGGATGGTCGGTGGATCTTTCTCACGCACCTCGTTATCCGGTTTTACTACCGGAGGTGGGAAACGCACCTGGTCTACCTTTGGTTTAGGCGGCTCAGGAGGCGGCGGAGGTGGTTTTTTAGTTTGGTCTACTGGTGGAGGTGGCTGTAACACCACATCGGTTACCTTAACCTTTTCATCGGCTTTAGGTATGATGCCCTCAATCCAGTTGATGATGGTTGGCAAAGACACAACAAAAACAAATAGTGCTATAGCGATAACCAAAGATTTATTAGTGTTCTTTGGGTTTTCTTTTCTAAGCTCGTAAGCACCGTAAGCTTTGTTACGACCAGCAAACACAACATCAAGCCATTCGGGCTTCAATATGTCTAACTTTGATCCTAACATCTTTTAGGTTTTAAATTTTTAACGTTGTTAATTAACAAATATTATTGATAGATGTTGTCCTTTTTCAACAGATCTATCTCGGGCTGAGAGATGTCTACAATACCATAGCTCTGTATGTTGGCAATGTTCATTTCGTCAAGGATATCAACCATGTTTTTGTAAACAGATTTATCACTTGGCTTAACAATCACAAACATATCTTTACCTGTGGTTTGTTTCACTTTCTGGCTGTTCTCAAGCAATGTTTTACGGATACCGTTTTTACCATATCCTTCTACAGTTGGTGCTGATTTACCAGGCTCGCCGATATACCATTCTATTTTGTCACCGCTACCAAGCAATATGGTCATGGTTCTTGACGCTGCTACCGCTAACTGATCAGTTTGTTTCTGATCTTTATCGGGCATGGCCAAATCCATCGCTTGCGGCTTATTTAAGGTTGTGGTAAGCATGAAGAAGGTAATTAACAAGAATGCTAAATCCACCATTGCTGTTAGATCCACACGGGTTGATGCTTTCTTACTTCTTACTTTCCCGCCTTTACCTTCCTTGGAGGAGGTGTCTAATTCTGCCATGTTTTATTTTTTAGCACTTCTTAAAGAAGTAATTAAACTAAACTTGTTAACTTTTTGCTTCTGCAGAATATCAATAACTTTTTTAATGGTTGGATATTCTTCTTTGCTATCACCTTTGATAGATAAGCGCAGTTCGGCACCATTTAAAGCTTTTGTTGCAATACGTGATTCGCGGATCCAGTTAAACATTTCGTTACTTACCGAATCGGTAGGTATACCTGACTGTTGGAACTTTTCGCGCTGATCGCTTTCTAAATCCAAATATTGTTTCATTTGGGCCATAGGAACACCTACACCCTGCATGTTAGCATATCTGGTTTTTTCGGCATCGGTAAATGCAACACTGTATTTCTGGCCCATTTGCTCAAGCGTTGCAATACGGATCTTTGCTCCTGTGATATCGTAAAAAGCTTTGCCTTTACCAACTATAACAGTCGCAATATTCTCCTCTGGTTGCTTAATGGTAGTAGAAGATGCCGGAATGTCAATGTCAACCGGATCTGGTACTTTAGGTTTTGCTGTTAAGATGAAAAACGTAAGCAGCAGGAACGCAACGTCGCACATCGCCGTCATGTCTGTTACTGTACTTTTTCTTTTGATTTTTACTCTGGGCATATCGTCTAATTATTAAAAATATAAAGTGTTTAAGGTTATATATATCCCGCCTTATCTAAGATAAGACGGGACCAAAACTATACACTAAATATTTTAACGTTTGTGAGATGCAGCAAATGTTTGCACAATGCTGAAACCAGTTTCATCAATAGCATAAGTAAGTTTATCAATTTTTGATGTAAAGATGTTATACATGATAATTGATAAACATGAAGTTAAGATACCGATTGCAGTGTTGATCAACGCCTCAGAGATACCAGCAGCTAATTGTGATGAGCTTGCTGCACCTGAGCTACCTAACGCCGCGAAAGCCGCGATCATACCACGTACTGTACCTAACAGACCGGTTAATGTACCGATTGATACTAAAGTAGCAAGGATAGTTAAGTTTTGCTCTAGCATTGGCATTTCTAAAGCAGTTGCTTCTTCGATGTCTTTTTGGATGGCTAAAGTTTTTTGATCAACATCCATAGTTGCTTCAACTTCCATCTCTTTGTATTTTTTCAAACCAGCTTTGATAACGTTTGCTACAGAACCTTTTTGTTTGTCGCACTCTGCAGAAGCTGCATCGATGTTACCAGCGTTTAAGAAACCTTGAATTCTTTTAACGAATGCATCAACACTGCTTGTGCCAGATGCTTTACCAATAACGATAAAACGCTCGATAGAGAAAATAAATACCATTAACAGGTAAGTTACAAGTACAGGTACAATTGGACCACCTTTGTGGATTACACCAAAGTAATCGCCGTCTGCGGCTTCACCTGCTGGGTTACCACCTTTAAAGTGACTTGGGTCTCCAAGAATAAAAATGTAGATAAGAACTGCTACAACAAATGCAATAGGAATTGCAAGAGTAGCGAATGCGCCTGAAGTACCTGAGCTTTCCTTTTTAACCGGTGTAGTTGGTTTTGGTGCGTTTGCCATTACTTTTTAATTTTAGTTTTAGTTTTTGTTTATAATATAAGTTAATTAATGTGCATGCTTTAATGCGGATAACAAATTTAATATTTTATAATTATAAAAACCCGAAATGAAATTCTTAATAATTATTTAATACAACTGACAGCCGACTTTTTCTAATTCGTTAATAAGAACAGCTAATCGAATAAAAAATTGTATTACCCGCAGACAATTTTTTACAATAAAAACTATTTTTTTTAATAATAACAAGCAATACCCCACAAAAAGTATGTAACTAAGGTGATATAGTGTATTTTAAACAATTACTAAATCAAATCCCGGCTACTTAACTGCCTGAAATACTTTGACTAAGATATTAAATAAATTAAACAGCTTTTATTTTTTGCTTAATTATCCGCCGGCTTTCTTGGCTTTATAGCCATCGGCCTGTAAAAATCCGAGTATTTTTTCCCTGAAATCGCCTTGTATCAGTATTTCTCCGTCTTTAACAGAGCCCCCTGTACCACATTTGGATTTTAGCTTTTTACCAAGCGTTTCCAGATCTTCATCGGTACCAATAAAGCTATTTACACGGGTTACCAGCTTGCTGCCGCCTTTGCGGTCTAAAAATATTTTAAGGTTCTGCTGCTGTGGCGGCAAAGTATCCTGGCTGTTACCACCTTCTGCCTGGTATTGAAAATCGGGATCGGTAGAATATACTACGCCAAATACCTGTTTGTTTTTATTTGCCATATCCTTATCGTTTATATCCTTTACCTACTATTATATTTAATGTATGCGGTACTACTTCTATATGCAGGTCGGCCCCTAATATTTGTGGTTCGCCATCTAAATGTACAGGGCCTTCTTCTAATCGCTTTACCTCTATTTGTTTACCTTTTATAATTTCTACATAGTTTGATTTATCGGCGGTTTTAAAAAACATCCGTAAACCCATACGCGGAAACAGGTACAACGGAAATGGCTTGATGATACAAACATCAAGTAAACCATCCTGTACCGATGCCATGGGCGAGATATGCGCATTGTTGCCATACTGTGATGAATTGGCAAAACTTAGCATAAATGCTTCGCGTTTGTATGGCTTGCCATCAATGGTTAGCTGGTAGGTTTGCGGCTTGTAAGTGCTTATTTCTTGTAACGATGATTTAAAATAAGTGCTAAACCCGCGCTCTTTCTGCTGGGCAAAAACGGCGCTGATGTGAGCATCGAATCCCATGCCTGCCATATTGAAGAACCACTTGCCGTTCATTTTGGCCCCGTCAATAGTTTCAGTACATAAATAATTAAGGTTTTTTATGGCTGCCGCAGTATCCATCGGGATATGCAAAAACCGTGAAAGGCCATTACCAGAACCATACGGAATAACGGCAAACGTAGCTTTACTACCTGCTACTGCCGATGCAATTTCATTAACGGTACCATCGCCGCCTACTGCTACAATAATATCATAATCATTAATGGCTTGTTTGGCTATCGTGCTTGCTTCTGCAGGCGCCTGGGTGTAGGCTATTTGATAGGTGAAAATATTTTCATCCAGATAGCGGGCTATTAACTCCGGTACTTTATCCTTACTCTTTCCTCCGGCAATGGGGTTAATAATAAATAATGCCTTCTTTTTCAACTTAATTATAATAATGCAGCCAAAAGTAAACGTAATTTGGCTTTAATTAAAAATGTTTTAATTTTGACGACAGGAAGTGGACTGATTTTTTGTCTTATACCAATTGATAAGACCGGATTGCAACCACATAAAAAAGTGCTAAACCGTGCTCCTTTTTTTAAAGTTTGCCTTGCGCAGCCTCCTTCCCTATTTTTCCGTATATCTATTTTTAAAAAATAATTATGCCCTATTTATTCACTTCAGAATCAGTATCAGAAGGCCACCCAGATAAAGTAGCCGACCAGATTTCAGACGCATTAATAGATAACTTTTTAGCTTTCGACCCCGAATCAAAAGTAGCCTGTGAAACCCTGGTAACCACCGGACAGGTAATTTTAGCGGGTGAGGTAAAATCAAAAGCATACCTTGATGTACAAAAAATTGCCCGCGATGTAATCAACAAAATTGGTTATACCAAAGGCGAATATATGTTCGATGGCAGCTCTTGCGGTGTGCTTTCGGCTATTCATGAGCAATCACCTGATATCAATCAGGGCGTTGACCGTACTGCCAAAGAAGAGCAGGGCGCCGGCGACCAGGGTATGATGTTTGGTTACGCAACCAGCGAAACCGATAACTACATGCCTTTGGCATTGGATATTGCCCATGCTTTATTACTGGAGCTGGCAGCTATCCGCCGCGAAAATACAGACATTAAATATTTACGCCCGGATGCAAAATCGCAGGTTACGCTGGAGTATGATGATAACAACCAGCCGGTACGTATCGATGCTATCGTTATCTCAACCCAACATGATGATTTTGATGAAGAAAAAGCAATGCTGGCTAAAATCAGTAAAGACATTGTTGGTATCCTGATTCCTCGTGTTAAAGCACGTTACCCTAAATATGCGCACTTCTTTAACGACGCTATTAAATACCACATTAACCCTACCGGCAAGTTTGTAATTGGTGGCCCGCATGGCGATACAGGTTTAACAGGCCGTAAAATTATTGTGGATACTTATGGTGGTAAAGGTGCGCACGGTGGTGGTGCTTTTTCTGGTAAAGACCCATCGAAAGTTGACCGCTCTGCCGCTTATGCAACCCGCCACATTGCTAAAAACTTAGTAGCAGCAGGTATTGCAAACGAAGTATTGGTACAGGTATCTTATGCTATCGGCGTTGCACAGCCAATGGGTATTTATGTAAATACTTATGGTAGCAGCAAAGTAAACTTAACCGATGGCGAAATTGCTAACAAGGTTGAGAGCATTTTTAACATGACGCCTTACGCCATTGAAACCCGTTTTAAACTGCGTAACCCTATTTATAGCGAAACTGCAGCTTACGGCCACTTTGGTAAACCAAGCGAAGTTGTAACTAAAACTTTCTATACCCCAAACGGCGAATCGATCCAAAGAGAAGTGGAGCTGTTTACCTGGGAGAAACTGGATTATGTTGATAAAGTAAAAGCCGCTTTCGGTTTATAAGATCAACTTCATTTTGATATAGAAAAGCGACCTGAGTATATCGGGTCGCTTTTTTGTTTTAGAAGGATAAGTATTATGGCTTGCCTATCATTATCTTTACTCCCATGCACCACCCAACCCATAACCCCTGGAAAGTAACCGGCGAAAAGGAAGTTTACGATAACCCATGGATCAGCCTTACAGAATATAAAGTACTTAACCCGGCTGGCAACCCGGGCATATACGGCAAGGTACATTTTAAGAACCGGGCGATTGGTGTGTTTCCGTTGGATGATGAGATGAATACATATTTGGTAGGGCAATACCGCTTTACCATTAACCAATACAGCTGGGAAATGCCCGAAGGCGGAGGCCCTTTGGATGAAGCCCCATTAGAAGCGGCAAAACGTGAACTTTTGGAAGAAACCGGCTTAAAAGCCAAATACTGGACAGAGTTGCAACACATGCACCTATCCAATTCGGTAAGTGATGAGTTTGGTATTATTTACCTGGCCCGCGGCCTCGAACAATTTGAGGCAGAGCCCGAAGAAACCGAACAATTGATTGTGAACAAAGTACCCTTTAACCAGGTGTACCGCATGGTGTGCAACAATGAAATAACCGACTCGCTTACCGTGGCAGCTGTTTTACGTGTGCAACTTTTAATATTAGAAAACCGCCTACCTTAAAAACCTGTTTTAGCATTTAGCGCAAAAGCATAACTTTGCTCCTTTATGAAAAGACTTTTCGGAATTATTTTAACGCCAATACATTATATATTATTTGGCCTTATACTTCTCGTTTTCCAACCTATTCAATGGGTTTGTTACTGCGTTTTTGGATACCGTGCGCATAAATACTCGGTTGATGTTTTAAATTTTTTCCTTACCAGCAGCTACCTCGCGTTGGGTAACATTATAAGCTTTACCAATAAGCAAGCGTTGCCACTTGATAGACCAAAGATTTTCGTAGCCAACCATCAGAGCATGTACGATATACCGCCACTTATCTGGCGTTTGAGTAAATATCATGCTAAATTTATTTCTAAGATTGAGCTTACTAAAAATATCCCATCCATCTCCTACAACCTTAAAGTAGGTGGTGGTGCTAATATCGACCGTAAAGATCAGCGCCAGTCGATTACTGAGTTAATGAAACTGGGTGCGAGAATGAAGGAAAACAATTGGTCGACTGTTATATTTCCCGAAGGTACACGCTCGCCAAATGGTAATGTTAAATTTTTCCGTGCAGCGGGTATTGCTACCATTTTGAAGAAATGCCCGGATGCGTTGATCGTGCCTATCGCCATAGAAAATTCATGGAAAATGGTGCGTTACGGCGCATACCCATTAAGTACTTTCGAACACCTCAAATTTACCGTACTAGAACCTATTGAGCCTAAAAGCGGCACAATCGAAGAAGTAGTTTTAAAAGCCGAAAACGAGATCAGGGCGTTTTTAGGACAGCCACCTGCGGTAGATACAAGAGATAAGAAGCAAGAGACAAGACAGGAATAGTTTACTGGATGAAAGATAAAGGAGTAAGGACTGGAAAGATAAATCCGAAATCGAAACTCCGAAATCCGAAATCTCTATATGTTCCTATCCTCTATCTTATCAAAAAACAAATCGCGGTAGGTATCACCAATCGGGATCACTTTTTCGCCTATGCTGATGCGGCTGCGCTCAATACTGTCAATCTTGTTCAGTGCTACAATGTATGATTTATGCACGCGCACAAAATGCTTTTCGGGCAGGGCATCTTCCATCTTTTTCATGTTTTGCAGGGTGATGATCCGCTCTTCGGGGGTGAAAATGGAGATATAATCTTTCAGGCCTTCAATAAACATAATATCGTGCAGGTACACTTTCTGTATTTTATGCTCTGTTTTCACGAAGATAAAATCGCTCATAAAATCATCGTACTGGGCTGGTTGCGGCTCTTCTTTTACAGCAGGTTTAGCAGCAGGTAAAATAACCCCCTGGGCTTTTTGTGCCGATTTAAAGAATCGATCGAAAGCAATTGGTTTCAGCAGGTAATCAACCACATCCAGTTCATAACCCTCGAGAGCATATTGCGGATAGGCTGTGGTTAATATTACTTTGGCTTTGCCGTTAGAAATCTTCAGAAATTGCAGGCCGGTTAGTTCGGGCATTTGCACGTCTAAAAACACGAGGTCAATACCTCCGTCCTGTACTAAAGTTAAAGCTTCTATGGGGTTTGTGGTGGCCTTAATCAGTTGCAAAAACGGTACTTTGGAAATATAATCTTCCAGTATATGCAGGGCTAAAGGCTCATCATCAACTACCAGGCATCTGATCATGGCTATAAAACTAATGATAATTCACAAGAATAAGTATCCTCCTCGTTATGTATAGTGAGGTTATATTTACCCGGATACAATAAATTAAGGCGGCGTTGTACGTTGTTAAGGCCTATGCCACCGGCAGCATCGCGGTTGTGCTGGTGTTTTTTATTATGTACATAAAAGTTAAGCTTGGTTTCGGTAACCGTAAGCGCCAATACAATCGGGTGCCCGGGGTCGTTAGCCACACCATGCTTAAAAGCATTCTCTACAAAGGAGATTAAAATCAACGGAACAATGCGCTGATGGTCAACTTCGCCAATAACACTATAATCTATAAAAGCCTTATCACCAAAACGGATCTTCTGCAGATCGATATAGTTTTGCAGGTATTTTAACTCTTTATCCAGGTCAACCTTATTATCGTTACACTCATAAAGCATATAACGCATAATCTCCGACAGTTTTAAAACAGCCTCAGGCGTAGTTTCAGATTGCTGATAGGCCAGCGAATAAATAGTATTGAGCGAATTGAATAGAAAATGCGGATTGATCTGCGATTTCAAAAAGGATAGTTCGGCAGTTAAGCGCTGGTTTTCCAGATCGCGCTGTACACGTTCGTTCAGGAACCAGTCAGTCGTAAATTTTAAAACCGTGCTCAGAAAAATAAAGATCAGACTGGAAATTAAAGTGCTTAAGAAATAAACCCCAAAGGTAATTACATGCCCTTTTTCAACCAGTATATAAGGTTTAAACAATAAAGCAACGCCATATTTACCAACACCCAAAGCAACAACCGTAGGTATAAGAATTAAAGCATAAGTTTTAAACTTCTTCTTATCCAGAAACTTAGGGATGTAAACCAGGAAATTGAGGTAGAACAAACCAATATTAATAATGCCGAACCCAAGGAAATAGATGAGCACCTGTGGCCAGCTCATTTTTGAATTGCTATGGATTACCCATACAAAAAACGAGATTACACATACCCAAAAAAACACATGCCAGAATATTTGCCAGCCTCTCTTCATGGCATCTAAGATAATATTAGCATCAAATTAACCCGCAGCTATTATATATATACCCAGCTTTGACCGATGAACTGGCATTTTGTTACGACGAACCGGTAATAAACAGTAATTAACCGTTCATCTATAATAGTTGGCAGTTGGTCTAAATGTTTTTAGTAGTAAAATAATTAGATGTTCCTTTGTTATGTCAAAACAATCACAGAGATGAAAAAGATAGTATCTAACCTTAACCCATTTATATTATTGTTAATACCGGTAATGATTGCCCTTGTTATGGGTATCAACTACCAGGTAGAACAAGCCAAAGAATTTGCTGCCGATAATACCATAGTGCACGCTACCTCGCTGTTCCACAAAAGCGTTGTTGTAGTTAAAGCTGTGTGTGCTATAGCCCAGCAAAATATATGGTAATACAAACCGAAGGGCTGTCATTTAACTTTGGCATCCAGCAGGTAGTAAAGTCATTATCACTTCATGTACCCGAAGGCAGCATTTATGGTTTTTTAGGACCAAATGGCGCCGGAAAGACAACCACAATAAAATTGCTGCTTAACCTGTTAAAAACACAGGAAGGCAGCATTTCTATTTTTGGGGAAGACCTGCAACACAACCGCATCAAAATTTTATCGCAAATAGGTTCGCTGATAGAGCAACCTGCCATATATGCCCACCTAAGCGGCAAAGAAAACTTACAAAACCGAGCATCATTATTACAACTATCCCGCAAACGGGTTGATGAAATGCTGAACCTTGTGCAGTTGGAAGAAGCTGCCGATAAAAAGGCCGGCAATTATTCTTTAGGTATGAAACAGCGATTGGGAATTGCATTAGCACTACTGCCCGATCCACGTTTGTTAATTCTGGATGAGCCTACGAATGGATTAGATCCTAACGGGATTATTGAAATACGCGAACTGCTGATTAAGCTGGTAAGCGAGCACAAAAAAACGGTGTTTGTATCGAGTCACATGCTATCTGAGGTAGAGAAGATGGCTACCCATGTAGGCATCATTAATCATGGCGAATTGTTGTTTCAGGGCGATGTGAAAGACCTGGAAAGCATTAGCCAGCCTATGATACAGGTTGAAGTTGCCAATACCGATGTAGCTGCACAGTTCCTTTCTCAAAACGGAATTATTGTTGCTGATATTAAAAAGGATATTTTATTGGTCCCCTACACATCGCAAGCAGCCATGGCCGCAACCAACCGCTTACTGGTTGAGGGCGGGCACACCGTTTACAGTATCCGCAAAGTGCATAAAGACCTCGAACAACTTTTCTTATCCATTACCCAAAAAGCCCAGGTATGAAAGGATTTATATTATCATTTCGCTCCGAATATTATAAGAGCCGCAAAACGTTGGGTTTCTGGTGTGCTATTTTGTTGCCGCTGCTTATTTGTTCGCTCATACTATGGGGTTCGTATGTACACATGCGCCCAGCCCAACCCATGATATTATGGCTCCAGTTTGCCGGCTCTATACTCAATGTAATGGGGAGTTTACTGCTACCCATGTATATCATTTTTATAGCCTATTCTGTAAACAGCCTTGAACACAGGGCCGACACCTGGAAAACATTGTTCAGCCTGCCTATATCTAAATGGTCAGTATACTCAGCCAAATACTTTTACAGTATGTTCCTGGTTTTTATTTGCCTGCTATTATTTTCTGTTTTAACCTTTGGCTATGGCAACTTATTAGGCTTCCTGAAACCCGAATTAAAGTTCAATGATTATGCAATAAGCAATCTGCTATTCCAGGTTTACCTTAAATTGTTTTTATCGTCGCTGGGTATCCTATCTATCCAATTTTTGCTCAGTCTGCTTTGGAGCGACTTTTTAAAGCCGATGGGTGTCGGCTTTGTATGCACCATAGCAGGTGTAATAGCCGCCGCCTCTCATTATAAATATGCTTACCTGTTTCCCTATTCACATCCCATGCTGGCCATAACCGGCATATCGCCCAAACAAGGACAAGCCATGCAATTTGATGCTAATCTGTGGAATAAGGAAATTTTTGTAAGCCTTATTATAGCCGTAGTAGTGTTTATCGCCGGGTATTTTATTGTGGAAAAAAGAAGCGTGAAGTAATTCCCGTAGAGACACAATACTTTGTGTCTCGGTGCTTTGTATTATCACACCTGTACAGAGACACAAAGTATTGTGTCTCTACGGAGAAAATAAAATATTATCAGGATCTGATTTCCAACGAGTGGGATTTTCTGCTATATAATATGTTATATTCTGATATTCCTTTTCATCTCTTATTACCCGATCGTGGTACTTTGACTGCCATTTAAAATCTATGCTGTTCATTGTAGCATATTTCTTAACAGAGGATTTGTAACCTCTAATTATTGACGCCAAATTCTGACTTTGAGAACCGAATTTGTTTATCTCCCAATTTACCTTATCCGGTCTATTAATAAATACTATCCCGTGTAAATGATTTGGCATTAATACAAACTCATCTAATTCAATGTAAGGATGATATTGAGGAATAGATAACCAATTCTGACGAGCTATTTCTGCAATTGGTGTTTCCCGTAGAGACACAATACCTTGTGTCTCTGTACAGGTCTCATTTATCTCTCCGAAATAATGAATTCGTTCATGCGTACAAATCGTAACAAAATACAATCCATGCGAACCATAATCCCAATTTGGCTTTCGAAATGATGATGTACGATATTTGTTTTTATATCTATCTTCTTCCATTCTCAACGTAGAGACACAATACTTTGTGTCTCGTGTCAAATTACGAAATCTGTTCAGAGACACAAAGTTTAGAGACACAAAGTATTGTGTCTCTACGGATTCGACAATTGACAACTTTATTTCACTGGTTTAGGATACACCATCTGGCTCTCGTGCCCGTCGGCATCAACGGCCTGTACGGCGAAGAAGTAATTATCCTTTGAATAATCCAATGTAGCGGTAGTATCAGTTACATAAAATTTCTTTTCCCAATACGGACTGATGGTTTCGCGCATCAAAACATAGTAACCGGCAGGCTTTTTACCTTCGGCCGGAGCTTCCCATTTCAGGGTGCTTTTATTGGTTAGGCCGCTGGTGGTGATACCTACATTTTGCGGCTCGGCAGGTGCAAGGGCAAGATTAGCCAATACCGATAAATTCATGCGGGCTACTTTTTGAATGTAGTCGTAATCGGCAAAATCAGGTTTATCACCATAATCAACCCCATTTTCTACACGTACATTTTGGTGTTGGCGGGTAAAATCCTCATTCATCTCGGTAAAACGTACTGCAGTAAAACCCTGTTGTAAGAAAGGTGTATGATCTCCACCTCGCAAAAATCGATCACGGCGATAAATTAACTTTACATCCAATTGCGATACATAACGCTCGGCCACTTCTTTAATATAGCGGGCAAGCTCGCGCGACGGACTATCGTTTTCACCTCCATTACCAATCAGCGCAGCTAAAGCTTTCTCATTGCCTGTTACGGTCGATGGTACACCTTCGCTAAATACGCGTACGCTGCGGTTATCTTTCAGGTTGGTTTCCATACCATGGGTATTGCCCACAATATCATTATTCAGCATGGCATCAACAGCCCAGTTTTCGGCCTTGGCACGTTTGGCTACGTTGGTAGATCCGTTTAACCCCTGTTCTTCACCCGCAACAGCCATAAAAATAATGGTAGCAGGGAATGATTGTTTAGCCATTACCCTGGCAATTTCCATAGAAACAGCCGTGCCCGAAGCATCATCAACCGCACCTGGGGCAACAGATTTAGCATCCATAATATCATTAACGCGAGAATCGTAATGACCAGACACAATATAGATCCGTTTATCGTTGGGATCAGTACCTTTCAAAACAGCCAGCACGTTTTTAAGCACAGTAGGTTTATCAATCCGACCACCGGCAGGCTGGGTAAAAGTATCAAACTCGACATGCATGCGACCGTTAGATGCCTTAGCATATTGTTCCATTTCGCTCTTAATCCAGTTACGGGCAGCGCCTATGCCTTCGGTTTTACTCAAGGTATCACTTAGCGTATGGCGGGTTTTAAAACTTACCAGCTTTCGTACAATGGCCTCTATATTTTTTGATGATACCTCATCAACCATTTGCTCAATTTTGGCATCCTGCCTGATGGTAGTGGTCTGCGCAGCAGCAGGTAAAGCAAAAAGTAAAGGGAGTAAAAATTTACACTTCATAGTTTAAAGGGAGTTAGTACTGCAATGTAGCACTATAAAGCGTTTAGAAGCAAGAGGCCAGATACAGGAAACAAGATTTTTACTTTGGATGAATCCTTCATGCTTTTTGTATTTATATTTCGGCATGAAAATTTTGGTTACAGGCTCTGCAGGGAAATTAGGTTCGGTTACTGTTGAACATTTAAGAAAGCACAATTATGAAGTAACCGGTGCTGATATTATCACTTCGACCACTACCAATCTGATACTTGATATTAAAGATAAGCAAGCCGTCTTAGAAGCAACACAAGGCTACGATGCCATTATCCATACTGCCGCTATACATGGCAAACATTATGAGCTTGGCTACCCACGCGAACTTTTTATTGATACCAACATTTACGGCACACTTAATTTACTAAATGCCTGTGTTACCAACGGCATCCGTCAGTTTTTATACATCAGCACGACCTCTATTTATGGTAAAGCCATGGTTGATGAAAACCAGGCCGTTTGGGTTACCGAAGAATTACAAGAACAACCACGCGACATCTACGATATTACCAAACAAACGGCAGAGCAGCTTTGCAAAGATTTCTTTTATAAGGAAGGTTTGCAGACCTCTGTATACCGTGTCGGCCGCTTTTTGCCCGAGGATGATAACCTGCAAGCCAATCACCGTTTATACCGCGGCCTAGATGAAAGAGATGCAGCCGAAGCTTTAAGATTAGCCTTATCGCACATCTTCATCGATTTTGAAGTTTTTAATATCACCAGCGGCTCGCCATTTAACGAAGCTGACGTTACCCGACTAAAGCATTTTCCGGTAGAAGTAATCAAGCAATATTACCCTGACATTGAAGCAATATATAAAGCAAAAGGCTGGATATTACCCACAAGCATTGACCGGATTTACAGATGTGATAAGGCGCAGCAATATTTAGGTTATAAACCGAAATTTACGTTTGATTACTTGCTTGGAGAGTAAGTGTTTTATGATAGCTTCTGCGCTATTAAAGACTGTGCTAATCGGTCTGAGATTGCTTCGTACCTCGCAATGACGCTCAGATTGTTACTGCTACTGCAACTTAAAAACGGCCACTATCCTATTCCTCACTCACTTCCAATATCTTGCCCGGCTGTTTAAAGTTGGTACGCACAAACCTGCACCAATCGCAATCTGCTTTGCCGCAGCCTGTACTGAACTCGTGGTTCATGATTTTTTGGTATACATCTTTAATCTGGTTGCTTACCAGTATCAGGTCGTTAGGGTTAATTACAAATTTTTCCTGGTAGTATTCGCCTTCGTTAACAGGTTCTATAAAGTCGAATACGGCGCTTACAGCATACCAATCGTTGGTACGGTCGTTATCTACCAGTAGTTTGTAGAATACCGCCTGGCGCCAGTAATCGCCACCGTTGGGATTGTCAGGATCGGGGCGGGCCAACTTTTCTTTGGCATATTTTACTTTGCCGGTTTTATAATCTACCACGGTAACCTGGTTGCCGTTAAATTCAATTTTATCGAGGTTACCTTTTACCGGCACACCTTCAATCGCCAGGTTTTTAATGCTGCGCTCGGTAACGGCAACTTTGTTCCAAACCGGTACATGCGACTCGTAATACGGCGGTAAGATCTTTTCGCCATAGCTCAGTCGCAGTTTAAATTCATCCTGCGAAAACAAGTCGCTGTTACGGTACATAAACCAGCGGAACTCGCGCAGAAAATCATCAACCGGGCCAAATTGGTCGTTATTATCTTTCAATTTTCTAAACACCCTGTTAAGCGCATAATGCACTGCCGAACCAAAGGCTGCGGCTGCACTAAGCCCAGACGGTACTCTAATCAAATTCTGAAAATAAAACTTCAGCGGGCAGTCCAGATAACTATTAAGGTGTGATACCGAAAGCGTATAGTTTTGCAACAACACATTGATATATGTACTGTCGATAAGATCTAACACTGGCTTATCGTCTTCGTTAAACTGGGTGGCCATATAAGTAAGCAGCGCATCGGCACTAACCTGTGGCCGCTGAACGGTCAGATGTGTTTCGGCCAATATCTCGCCCACAAACTGCGAAGCCTCCAATGGTTTACCCTTTCTATCCTCAGCCGGGTACGAGATAAACAAGTGTTGCTTAGCACGAGTAACGGCCACATAAAATAACCGGCGCGATTCTTCGCGCTGTGCTGCATCATCAGTTGCTGCCTGTATTAGCGTATCAGGGTAACTGTAGCCCATATTTCGGCCTTTGGTATCCCAAACTTTTTTATTACAGCCGATGAGGAAAACGTACTCAAACTCCAGTCCTTTTGAACCGTGAGCAGTCAGGAAATTAATACCGTTTTCAGAGTAAATTACCTGATTCAGATCTAACCTGATACCATTACGCTTCATCAGGTCGATGGTGGAGATGATGTTTTTTAATTTGGTATCTGCATTTTTCCGGTGCTCATCTTTAATAAAGTTAAACAGATTGGTAAGCACCTCCATGTGCCAGCCTTTATCGGGCTGCTTCATAATATAAGCCAGGATACCCAGTTTGGTAATTACCTGCTGAAAGAACTGCTGCAAACTTAAACTTGCCGAAGCTTTCAGCAAATCTTCAATATCATTCACCAGTTGCTTCATTTCTGTTTCCTGGATGGTATCAAACAATCCGGGCTGGCGTGCTACGGCCACTTCACTGATATACCGGCGGATAGAAGTTTTCTCCCCTTTCTCCCAGGTACTATAATTCACTTTCGATACCTCGATACTGGCACGCGCTACATCAACAGGTTTAATGTTGAAGAAATCATAGTGCATAATCTCGAACAGCAGGTCATCACCACTATAAGGCGAATCGAACTCGGCCGCGAGGTAACGTAATATATTGATGATCTTTTCGCCGAAAGGTAGGGTCAGGATGTCTATTTTCCGTTTGGTGTTAACGGCAATCTTCTGCATATCCAGATAATGGATCAGTTCCTCGGCCTGATTATGGTTACGGTAGATCACGGCTATTTCGCCTGCTTCTACGCCTTGTTTTATCAGTTTTTCGATCTGGTTACCTACATCAACCAGTTCATGATCTATATTATCATACTCGCGGATCTCGGGTTCTGCAGCAATTTTATCGAAACGGGGATGTGATGCAATCAGGTTTTTATTCAGCCTCAATTGACGGGTTAACCTTTCCTGGTTATTATCGATCAATACTTTCGAGATATCCAGAATAGCCTGATTAGAGCGATAGTTATTTTTAAGCACAACGGTGTGCAGCACGTTCGAATAATCATTAGCAAAATCCAATATATTCTTCATGTTGGCACCCTGGAAACGGTAAACCGACTGATCGTCATCGCCCACCACAAATACGTTGGGTGTACCCCAATAGCTGAGCAGGTGTTTCAGTAATTCGTTTTGCGAACCGCTGGTGTCCTGAAACTCATCAACCAGTATATATTGATACCGCTCCTGGTAACGGCGTAACAGGTCTTCATTTTCGCGGAAAGCACGAAGTACCCAAATGATCATATCGTCATAATCATAACGGTTCTGCAACTTCATTTTGGCCTCGAAGTTCTTGTACTCTGCTACGGCTGCCAGCAGCTTTTTCATTACCTCATGTGCCGCATCAATATCTTTTTGTTTAAGATCACCTTTTTGAATACCACGGGCAGCGTTGGCTTTTTTGTAGATGAATTCTTCACGATTGGGCAGATCTGCCAGGTATTCGTTGACCGCCTTTTCGATCATCGCCGAATCCCAGTTCTCATTTTTCATGGTCGAGAACAGCCTTTTCAAACGGGGAGCTTCGTAGTAGATATCACCGGTAAAGCGTTTGAGTAAATGATCATTCGGGAATTCATCTACCAACTCACGGAACAACATGGCCGATTCCAGATCGGTTAAAGGCTCTAAAGTCAACTTGCCGAAATAATCCAGGTTCTCCTGAATTACCTCATTACAAAAAGCGTGAAATGTATAAATGCCAATACGATATGCATCGGGGCCAATAAATTCGAAAAGCCTTTTGCGCATAGCAACCGCACCGGCATCAGTATAAGTTAAACACAGAATCTCATCGGGGCGGGCATCGGTATCCAATAAAATTTTACCGATACGTGCCGCCAAAATCTGCGTTTTACCTGTACCCGGGCCAGCCACCACCATCACCGGGCCATCTATTTTGTTAACGGCCGCCAGCTGTTCTTCATTTAGTCCCGAGATGATCTCCTGAAACTTAGCGTTATATCTATCTGCCAGTGTTTGATTCATTGAATTTAATTTACAAAAAGGTTAGGTTTAACGCACTGACTGAATTTGATTTCAGAACAGTGGATTTTGCCTGTTATCGTAAAAGAATAAGATAACTATCGAATCATTTTGTACTGTATAAAACATGGAGGTTTGTTTGGTAATAACTACCTGTCTGCAATTTGGGATTGATACTTCCTTAAACATGTAAGGTTGTATACTGATAAGCATTATAACCCTTTGCACATGACTAATAAACTCTGAAGCAGATTTGTGCCCCCATTTTTGATCTATCAGTTCAACTATTCCATCAAAGGTTTCCTGAGCTTCATCGGTCCAGTTTACCGCTAAACTCACAGGTATTTGGCATATTTTTTCATCACCTCATCATGTGGGGTTAAGAGCCCGTCTGATGCTTGTTTTAATGATCTTTGGATTCCCTCTTTCACATGCTCCGGCAAGTTTTCTTCTACGTGATGATTCTCGAACACAACTTTTATTTGCTGCAATAATTCTTCATCATCAGTTTCCAATAACCGTTTGGCCAACTCTATTTTTTCTGTCTGCACATCCATAAGTTTATACCATTATCTTATTACTAAGTTAACAAATTTCAGTCTTGTTTCCTGTCATCTTATTTCTTGCTTCTAACAATCTACCTCATCACAATCCCCATCCCATTAGTAAAATACAAATTCACACTCACCGGCAATTTACCTGCGGCCTTAATTTGTTTGGTTATTATTTTGGTGGCGGCTATCTGCATAAAATCATCTTTCTGATAGCAGGCCAGCAGGGCTCCTGCTTTTTCAATACCTGGCAGTCCTGCTATAGTGTAAGGGTTGGCGAATACGCTGATCACCGTATTAGGCAAACTGGCTAATTGGGCAATCATCAGCTTTACGTTGCTGGTATAATCGAGCTTACTGGCCGGGCGAAGGCGCATATCATGTATCCCAATAATTATCTGATCGTATCCTTTCAAATTTTGCAGCAGGGTGTTCATATCAGCAACCGACATATCCTTGGGGATATAAAACGGCATGCTATTAGTGAAATAATGGCCTAACGCTTGCTGATATGGTGTTAACGCAGTTACCCCGATGCTGATTAAGGCAGTACGCTTATTCGCGTCCAATCTATCAATCAGGCTGTCTCCTTTTAACAGGGTTACGGCGGCATCGCCCAACTGCTGTACCAATGCTTTGGCAGGTGCATTATTAATATCAGCACTCAGGTTGGTGGTATTTACCGGTTGATAATGATTTAAGCCTACCCAATATTTAGCTGACAGAACCTTTTTTACCCGTGCTTTAAGCTCGTCTTTAGTGATTTCATCATGGCGCATGGCTTTGCGGATTAGTTTAATCGCCCGTTTAGAATCTTCTGATAATTCCAGAATATCATTACCTGCCAAAAACGCACGAACATCAGCTTCTCCGTTAGGGAAAAATTTGGTTACGCCTTTCATTTCCATGGCATCTGATACTACGAGGCCTTTAAAGCCCAGCGAGTCTTTCAGTATTCCGGTAATAATGGGCCGCGATAGGGTTGACGGCAATTTTGCCGTTGTATCCAATGCAGGGATATTCATGTGGGCAATCATTACACCGCTGATACCTGCTTTAATGGCTTCTCGGAAAGGATATTCTTCCAGAGAATCCAATCGATCTTTACTGAATGGTAATTGCGGCAAATCCTGGTGCGAATCTACATTGGTATCGCCATGGCCGGGGAAGTGTTTGGCGGTGGTGAGCAAACCGCCGCTTTGCATGCCCTGCATGTAGGCAATCCCTTTTTCGGCCACGTTATATTTATTATCGCCGAACGAGCGGTAGTTAATTACCGGGTTATCGGGGTTATTATTTACATCCATATCGGGCGCAAAATTCATCTGCGCGCCAATGCGTTTAAACTGGGCGGCTACTTCCTGGCCCATTTTGTAGATCAGCTTATTATCCTGTATGGCACCGAGTGTCATCTGGTATGGGAAGGCAATCGTAGAATCCAGGCGCATGCCTAAGCCCCATTCACCATCCATGGCAACCAATAGAGGTACATGCGCCAATTTTTGATAAGTATTTACCAAATCGGCCTGACGGCCGGGGCCTCCCTGAAAGAAAACCAAACCACCCACTTGCTGATCTTTGATAACCTGCCCAACAGAATCGGCATAAGCTTGCCCTTTGTTAGTATGTGCACGAACGAATAGTAATTGCGCCACCCGCCGTCTTTTGGTCAATTTTTTATAAACCGAATCAACCCAGTGGTTTTGATCTGTCAGCGAGCCAATAAATGGCTGTTGTTGTGCAGATGCACCAAGTGTAAGCAGGCAAAATAAAAGTAATAGGGGTAAGCAAAACTGGTTTTTACAAACGGTCATGAGGTAGCTTTCTTTTTGAGCAGCAGGTTATTACCCACCGCCTTAATTAATTTTTTTAACAGCAAATAAACCTTTTAAGTTCTATCTGCTCTAAAAATAGATTTTACGAAATTAAATAAACATAATTATGAAAAAACACTTCTTCGTTGCAATAGTCCTGTTTTTTATAGCAGGATCGGTTAGCGCCCAGTATTACCAGCCCCGCCCAAGGCCAAGAGCCCACAATCGCCAGGAAACTTATAATGATAATTTTCGCCCGGCATTTAGCATTATAGGCGGTATTAACGTGGCTAATGTTATTCAGGGCCACGGCGATTACGCGTATGGTACCGGCACTAAAATTGGCGCTAACATTGGTGTTGGAATGGATTTGCCTATCATTTACCCCTTATCTTTTGCCCCTGAGGTTCTGTATTCGCAAAAAGGATATACTTCGGTAACTTCTTATGGTGAGTATAAACAACGTACTGATTATATTGATGTACCCCTGCTGGCTAAGATCCACGTTGTACCGGGCTTTAATATCTTGTTCGGTCCGCAAATCTCATTCCTGGTATCAACAACCAATACTTTTGATAATGGTTATTCGCAATCAACGCAGCAGTACTATAACAACAGCAGCAATGGTTACAATAAAACCATGATTGATGGTGTGGCCGGTGTAAGTTTTGACCTAAGCCGTAATGTTGAATTACGTGCCCGTTACACTATCGACTTTAATGAGATTAACAATAATGGCGATGTTTATGTACCAAACTATCGCAATCAGGCATGGCAGTTTGGCTTAGGCTTCAGATTCTAAGATTTTGTTTTGTGTAAGTGATTGATTGATGAGCCATCCGGTAATTGTACCGGGTGGCTTTTTCGCTTTACTAAGACCTGGCAATTTCGAGGGCCGATATATCTTCTACCTCATTGGTATCGGTATCATGATAGTAGAACCGGTCAATAGTACGCTCCACTTTACGATCCGAATATCCTCTTTTCATTTTATCCTGGAACTGATCGAACGATTTACAGTAATAATGATTGATCTGAACTTTATCGACACTCGGATCAGAAAAAGCATCAACAACCCGGTTAAAATTTTCGTTAACCGCATAGTATGGCGCCCTGTAAATAAAGCTATGCGGATCATGTACCGATTTTACATGGACAGGTTGTACAATACTTTTAACGTGCCTGTTAATATGAAAATCTTTTTCTGCCCGTTGTAAGAAACTCTCAACTACCGGCTTTCCTGTACGTTTAACATGGCCTGCAGAACCAAACATTTGCCAGTTGATAGCCAGGCCTCCATAAGCTTCATACTCTTTTAACAGCGCGGGCAGGTTGCCATGGGTTAATTTGGGTACAATAAACTCATCAACATCAATAAAAGCAATCCAGCGCGAAATAATCCTGAACCTTTTAATGCAGTTAGTGTAAGCAACCAACTGTTTCACCTCGCCGGCTATAGGCACCACAGTAACATATTGGCTTAAGTTAAGCTCTTTCATTAGCTGCTTAACCGGCTTAGTACTTTGGTTATCATAAATAAAAAAATGCTGAACCCCAATTTTAAGGTGGTAGTTAATCCACTCTTCCAGGTACTCATCCTCATCTTTTACAATACAGCCTATCGATAAATAATAACTTTTCCCCCTCCAGAAGGCGGCAGAATAAACCCAGTTTCTTAATGTTTTAAATGCCATAGCTTAATGTATGCCAAAGCTAATAAAATTGGCCTGTTATGTATTTAAAGCTTTTAAATACTTGCACCAATGCTATACTTGATTAAAAAAGTTGTTACAAAACCCTAATATTGTCAATTAATTGTAATGTTGTATACCCTACGGCACATTGTTTACGTTGTAGAGGGATTATATTTTTTTTACCTGTTTATTTATGCAAAACTTAGTTAACGATACACCACAACCCAAAAGAAATTATGCTTTTGTTGATTCTATCAGGTGTATTTGCATGATGAGCATTGTGATGGAGCACGCCACAAATTTTAGTGATGGCATGTATCACCCCAAATCGGCCATGGAGGCCAATATATTTTCGTTTATCACGCAGTTCGGCAAGTTTGGCACTATTGGCTTTTTCTTGTTAGCGGGTTTTTTAATCGGTGAAAAATTTACCGACTATACACCCGGCCAATACCTTAAGCGCCGGTTAGACAGTACTTTTATTCCCTGGTTATTTTGGACCACCGTATTTTTATTAACGCTGTTGATTGACGACTTTATCCGCATTACCCGCTTTAACCACGGGGTTATCCCGCCCGAGTTTCATGATAAACTGATGTGGCAACTTAGCATTGTTTACCTGTACAGCAGTTTCTGGTTTATTCCTAACTTCTTAATCTGCATTACCATATTACTGATGTTTAAAAAACATCTTTACAACAAATGGTTTGGGGCCATACTGCTGGGCTTTACTTTGCTGTATGCTGTAAATATTTATACCGAAACGATACAGCCACGCCACTCAACCGCTATTTTGGGCTTTGTTTTCTTTTTATGGCTGGGTGCGCAGTTTAACCAAAAGCTTGATGCTTTGGAGAAATGGATTAGCGGGACATCATACACCTTATGGATAGTGTTGTGTATTGTAACCTTGCTTTTAGGCATGTACGAGGCCGAAATATTAAAAGGGATGAACAGCGTTGATCCTTTTAATACTCTGCGTGTAAGCAATATATTGTACTCGCTGGCCTGCTTCTTTTTATTATTGCGAATAAAGCAGTTTAACTTTGTAAAGTTCTTAAAACCACGCGAAACAACCTATGGCATTTACCTGCTGCAAACCGTTATTGTAAGCAGCATATTACCATTGATATTTAAGCCGTTAAAATATTCGTGGGAGTCGCTTTCATTTCCTATGGTTTTAGGCTTTCTGTTATTGCGAACCGTGCTTACCTATTTCTTAGCCTATTTCCTGGTAAGGCTGCTCAATGCCTCCAAATTAAAGTGGATCGTTGGCCGCTAACCAGAAATCGCGGGTGTGAAAACTGGCTTTACGGATATAGTTGATTTTACTGATGTTGCTTTTCTTTTTAAAGAAATACATCTCTTTATAATTAGCCAGCAACAGCTGGAAAAGCTTGAACGAGTTTAGTATATTTTTGTGCTCAAGCAGGTATATGAGTTTGGTTATTACACCGTACGATTTACCTTTTACCGTAGCCATGTGGTATAGGCCGGTTAACTTAAACTCTTTGTATTTAACAGGGTTTATAAGCGCCTTTCCCTTATCCCGTGCTTTCAGTATATCTGTGTTGGCAGTGCCGTGCTGCCTGTAATTTACTAAAGGCATGTTTAAAAACTTAATACGCCCAAAGCTTCCGGCTACAAAGGCAATCCACCAATCATGAAAGTAATTAGGGTCAAAGCTTCCCAAATGAGGTACCAGCTCCTTTTTAAACATACAGCTATGGCCCGATACACAGTTGTAAAAAACAAAAGGCAAGGGGCTATCGCCTTCGTACATATTCAGCACTTCTGATAGCAGGCATATTGGTTTCCCACCTTCTTCAACCAATAATGAATTGTGATAAATGAGGATATTATCGCCGATGTTTTCAACAAGCAGCTGGATCTTATTTAAATCCCACTCATCGTCCTGGTCACTAAGCGCAATAAAATCGCCAGTACATAAACCAATGGCTTTTTCAAAGTTTTTTACGTAACCAAGGTTTTTTTCATTCCGGATAAATCTGATACGGGCATCTTGTGCAGCGTAAGCATTAACCATATCAACGGTTGCATCTTTCGAGCCATCATCTACAATAATGATCTCCAGGTTTTTGTAGGTCTGGTTGATAAGCGAATCTATCTGCTGTTTCAGAAAACGTTCGCCATTATAGGTGCACATGGCAATTGAAACCAACTTGTTATCCGTCATTTATGTAATCCTTGTTATCTTTTGTTTTTAAACCAACGTTTTATCCGGCGATGTAGTTTAGCATTCTTGCGTTTTATCCGCTCCACATCAAAATCATACGCCAGCGTATTATAGTCGGCTTGCTTTTGAGGCACAATGTACAAAGGATGCACAATATTGCCCAATGGCTGATGTGGCAGCGAGGCATACCTGTTTGCAGCATCAATTGTATGTGTAGCGCCATCACCAAAACCGATATTACTGATAAGGTTTACATTGGGTATTATTGAAAGGCTGTTATTAAAAAAATTGATGAAAGTAAGCTGATAATCCCAGGTATCAATTTGCCCGGCATTTAGTTGCTTAAACATTTGCACCCAGGTATTAACGATGATGGGCTCGGTAAAAATATTGGCGAATGCATTCTGCACATCTTCGGCAGTATAAGCAGTTAATTCTTTATCGTACTGCTGCCATACCCTGCGCCAGCTTGCCCAGCCCCAAACATGGGTAAGGTTAGAGCAATAATAACTGGCTTCGCCCCATTGCTTGCCTTGTTGCAGGTTGCTCCCGCCAATATGCCTGATACGGGTATCGAAACGGTAGCGCTCCAGCATTTGATCACAAAACCGAAAGAAATCGTTGGATGGCAGGCAATCATCTTCAAGGATAATACCTTCTTCTTCCTGCTCAAAAAACCAATCTATGGCAGATGATACGGCTTCTTTACATCCCAGGTTTTGTTCCCGGAACAATGTTTTTACCTCGCATGGCCAATCAATATGATTAACTACTTCTTTCGCCTCTACGCATAATACAGCTTCCTGCTCACGATCTTTTCGCGGGCCATCAGCAGCGATATATAAACGCGCAGGTGCCGCCAGCCTGATAGCCTCAAACACCCGCCTGGTAGTATCGGGGCGATTAAATAATAGCAGTAATACCGGCGAATGCGTTTTATAATTCATTTATTGGCGGCCTGTTACCTTGGTATAAAAGTTCAGGGTATCTTCAATCTCGCGTGCTAAAGCAAAATGTTTTAGCTGCTCGTACCCTTCATCAATATACTGCTTTCTGAGCAAAGTATCAGCCAATAATTCGTGAATGGCCTTGTACATGCTGTGGGTATCGTCTGGGTTAAAGTAATGTACGGCATCGCCACCTACTTCAGGGAAACTGCTGGTATTACTGGCAGCTACGGCACAACCTATTTTAAAAGCATCGAGCAGCGGGTAACCAAACCCCTCATATAACGATGGGAATACAAACACTTTGGCCTGCTGGTACAGGTAATTTAATGAGGACTCATTTACGTTAATCTGGCGGCAATGTTCATTAATATTCAACTTTTTAATCAGCAGAATTTCTTCTGTATTAAAAGCTCCTCCATTGGCACAAATAAGGTACAAATCCGGATGTTGATTGATGAGACCGGCAAAACAATGTAATAAACGGTTGAAATTTTTATGCGCTGTACGTTCACCAACATATAATAAATAGTTAGCCGGCAAGCCAGATATGGCTTCTGTAGTAATTGTGTTATTGTGAGAGTCGTGGTATATCATTTATGTCTATTACGCCAGCGATTAGGGTTTAGGTTTATTAAATTTACCATAACCCTTATTATAAAGTACGGGTTATGGCAGATGTTATGTTACAGGCAGGTTTATTTTTATTTCCTGCCGGATTTTATGAATTAAAAGTTTGCATATCAATCAGCTTACGGTATAAACCATTGGCAGCAATCAGTTCGGCATGCGTACCTTGCTCTACCACCTTGCCGGCTTCGAGCACAATAATTATATCGGCATTTTGTATGGTACTTAAACGGTGCGCAATGATAAGCGAAGTACGGTTCTTCATCAAATTGTTCAAGGCATCCTGAACCAGTTTTTCAGATTCGGTATCCAATGCTGAGGTTGCCTCATCCAACAACATCAATGGCGGATTAGCCAGCACCGCCCGAGCAATACAGATCCGCTGACGTTGGCCGCCTGATAGCTTGGTACCGCGGTCGCCGATATTGGTTTGATAGCCTTGCTCCGTTTCTTCAATAAAATTATGCGCATTGGCAATGCGGGCAGCGGCCATCACCTCTTCGGGCGTAGCATTTGGTTTAGCAAATGCTATGTTATTATAAATGGTATCGTTAAATAAGATCGACTCCTGGTTAACAATACCCATCAGTGCACGTACCGATTCTGTAGTCAGGCTGCGAATATCCTGGCCGTCTATTAATATTTGTCCGGTTTGTGGTTCTATAAAACGCGGAATCAGATCCATCATAGTAGATTTACCTCCGCCTGATGGGCCAACCAATGCTACTGTTTTACCTTTGGGCACCGTGAAATTGATATGCGAAAGCACCTCCTTCTCGTCGTAAGCAAAGGTTACATCTTTAAACTGGATGCCCTGTTTAAAGTCGGTAATGGCTACAGCATCCGGCGCATCAACAATGGCAGGTTTGGTATCAATTAACTCCAGCACACGCTCACCTGCAGCTATGCCCGAGTGGATGTTACTAAATGAATCTGAAATGGCCTTTGCCGGGCGCATGAGTTGTGAGAACAAAGCGATGTAGGCAATAAACTGCCCCGGGCTTAGCTCCGACTTATGGTTAAGAATCAGGTACCCTCCATATAACACAATAAAGGCAACCATGGTAACACTCATGGCTTCCGAAACCGGTGATGCCAATTGTTGGCGCCTTGCCATTGACTTGGTGATTCTCGAATAATTAGTGTTTTCGCTGTTAAAACGGCCTTTAATAAAATCCACCGCATTAAAAGCCTTAATAATTTTGATACCCGAAAGCGCTTCGTCAAGGTAACTAATCATATTTCCGTAAGACTGCTGCGCTGCTATTGCTTGCGCCTTTAAGCGTTTAACAATGCGTGATATAATAAAGCCCGATACCGGTATTACCAGCAACGAATACAAAGTTAATTTGGTTGATATTAAAAACAGGGTTACCAGAAATGCAATAAGTGTTACCGGCTCTTTAAATATAACCTGCAAAGTACCTGTTACCGAATATTGTACCACCTGCACATCAGAAGCTATTTTTGATATAATATCACCTTTACGCTCGTTACTGAAATAGCCCAGATGCAGGTTCATTACGTTATCAAAAACTGCTTTTCTGAAATTCAACAAGGTATGTACACGCAAATTTTCCATAGTGCGGGCAGAGAGATACCTAAACAGGTTGCCTAATACAACTGCAACTATAATTACCCCGACTACAAATTTTAAAGCCCCCCAGGCTCCATAATTATGTACATAATATTGCAGATAATATTTAAACCATGCCTCAAAATCAAGATACGAACCTGGCTTTGCTAACAAAACCGTGTGCGTACCCGCAGCAATATTTGTTAGAAACAGGGTATTAAGCAAAGGCCCTAATAAGGCCAACACCGTAGTACTGAAAAGAACATATAAAAGGGTAAACACGATATAAGGAATGGCAAACTTCTCGATGGGTTTTGCGAATGAGAGCAGCCTGAAATAAGTCTTCATCTAAAATATTATAGTTTGCAAAAATATTAATAACGGTGGTTATTACCTATTTAATTTGAGTTGGCTATTTAAGCAATGTTACAACACCGTTAATTTCTGCGAAAAACATCACTGATTATTACGTTGATAGGGATGATATATTATATAAAGACAAAAACCTTACGTAACAATTATAATGGCAATCAGATAGATCGCTCAGCTATTTGTGAGGTATAATAAAAGTATTTCTCCAGTACCAGCAGGGCAATCAGATCTTCCTGCTTTTTATTAAAAAATTGTTTAACAAAGGCATTGGCATTGTTTACAATAGCCTGTGCTTTTTCGGGATGGGCGATATAGTACTGTAGCTTCTCTTCCAGGTCACTATAGTCATCCTTAATTAATATATAATGATGATCGGCAACTAAGCGGCCTTCCATAAACCAGGTTTCGTATTTAGGTTTGGGCATTACGGCGATGGAACTTGATGACATGATCCACTTTAGGTTGGTGGCTACATCATTACCCTCCAGGCTTAATATAAACTTGTAAGCTAAATGTTCGGCTATCGAAATTTTAGGTTTGATCCATTTCGGGTTGCCGCCTTCTTTATTCACCTGCCCCAGATCGCATAGTGGATTATCGAAGTATTGCTCCATAAACCTGATCCGATGTGGCTGGGTCATGTTACCGCGACCAATCAGCATATCTTTCTTATCGCTAAACTTTACATTATCCTTTATAAATACAAAGTGGCGCTTTTTATCCAGGTTCAATAAAACGGCATTGACATTATCGCCATCAACGGGACGGCTTTTCTGTATAGATGGTGTATCCGGCACATGGGTAACATCGCCGCGCAGCAAACTAATTTTAAGATTTCTGTCGAAGTACCGGCTATACTCAAATGTGTCGAAGTTGTATGTTTTGGGGCTTTGGCGCATCTGCATATCTTTTAATGCAAAGGCATCATCGCCTAATTCTGTAGCTTTGTTAAGCTTGTTATAATAGTCCACCCGCTCGGCCAGGTAAGCTTTATCAAACTGCTTAATAGTTGTTAGCTTTTTAGATAACATGCTTTCGTAAAGCCCGGCCGGAGGCAATTGCCTTAGAAAGGTTTTGGCGTAATAACCAATCCTGTTCTTCCTGATCTTTGCGCTTAACTTCTTAAAAAACATCGGCCTAACTGTTTAAACAATCCCGGTATAATTGCAGGTATTGCTGAGCGCTCTTCTCCCACGAAAATTGGGCCGCATGTGCTGCAATAGCCTCAGATGGATTGGTTTCTGCATACTCGCGCATACCTTTATTAAAAACCTGCTGCATATCTTCCGGCTCAAAGGTGTCGAAATACCAGGCCTTGTCTCCGCCAACTTCTGGCAGAGAAGTAAATTTAGACAAGAAAACAGGCTTGCCGAAATGCATGGCCTCAATAACAGGCAAACCAAACCCTTCGGCAATGGATGGAAAAACAAAGGCACTGCAGTTTTTAAAATACCAGGCTTTGTCATCATCACTTATCGTTCCGGTTATAGTTACCCTATCCTGCACATTGTATTTTTCGGCCTCCTCAATTATTCTTTGCTTGTGCGGGGTTTCCGGGCCCGAGATCACCAGTTCGTAATCGTTATCCTTCAACAAACAAGGCAATAGGTGAAAGCCTTTTTGCACTGATAGCAAACCAATAGTAAACAGGAGTTTCTTTTTGGGCAGATAAGCAGGCTGATGATTTTCGGGCACAACCAACCTGTCGGCACCATTATATATTACACTTAGCTTATCCTTGGTTTCGGGCATATAGGTTAATATATCCTGCGCTACAAATTTAGATATCGCAACCACCCTGTCGCACTGGGCAACGTACCGCCTCACCTTTTCTACATAAGCCTTTATGCGGTGCGGTTTGCTTTGTTTAATATGTACCTTATTTAAATCGTGGATGGTGATGATCTTTTTACTTTTTACCGACTTGGGCTTTAAGCGGCATCTCGGGTCTGTAAAATGCACCAGGTCAAACTCATTTCTCTGCGGGAAATAGATATTGTACAGTTTAGAGAGGTATACAATATCAACCTTGCCGTCAAACTGATATTCGGTGCTTTTAAACAGGTAATAGTGCAGTTTAAACAGATCGTGGTTTTGATCAATCAGCGCATCGCCAAGCCCCCGACCGAATGAATGATAACCAGAATTTGAATTAAACATGGAATCAAACGTGACTAACACCGAGGGTTTTGACATACTACAGGATAATATTCGAATAAATTGAGCGCGTAAACGCATCAAATCACAAAGATATGCTAATTTTATTGATTGCATTTAATCTTTCGCGATGGCCCGTACCGGTAGCTTAGACATGATAACCCATCAAAATTTTCGGTCAGTTGCCCGGGCGTTAACCGTCGTCGAAAATAATTTAGCCGGGGCTGATGAACTACTGCAATCACTAACCATCAACCAAAACATTCCCGTTATAGGCATAACCGGCCCACCGGGCGCAGGTAAGAGCACCTTGGTAAATAACCTGATCACAGAGTTGATTAAAGACGATAAACACGTTGCCATTTTAGCCATCGACCCAACCTCGCCCTTTAACTTCGGTTCTCTACTGGGCGACCGGATCCGGATGACACCACATTTTAATAACCCGCAGGTTTATATCCGTTCGCTGGCTACCCGGGGTTCGCTGGGTGGTTTATCAGCCAAAACCATTGAAATGACTGATGTACTCCGCGCAGCGCAGTTTGATTACATTTTGGTTGAAACCGTTGGCGTAGGACAGTCTGAAGTGGAGATTGCCGGATTGGCTGATATTACGATGGTGGTATTAGTCCCCGAAGCCGGTGATGAGATCCAGAACATAAAATCGGGCCTGATGGAAATCGCCGATGCCTTTATCATCAACAAAGCCGACCGCCCTGGTGCCGATGAGTTTACAGGCAAGCTTAAAAAACTTTTAGCCGATCAGCATGATAACATCCCGGCATTTAAAACCATCGCATCGGAAAATGCAGGAATTGGTGAGATAGCAAAGTTTATCCGTCAGTCAAATAAAACCAACGATCGCAAAACTTTCCTCGCTGCCGAAAAAGCATACCATATAATAAAGGAGCGCCGCATGGCCAATATCGACAAAAAAAAGCTCCGGCTTGATATTGCCGAAGCTTTAAAAGATGATCCGCAGTTTAATCTGTACAGTTTTGCTAAAAACTATTAACTAACTCAATCAGCCGGATATAATAAATGGTCTATTTTGTATTGTCCGTCTTCTTTAGTCAGCAACAGCATTATTGTTGTAAGCCTTAAATATTCTTTATGCTTTTTATCCAAATCAGGAGAAGAATAGCTTACATAATAAACGTTGGAATTTTCTTGGTCGTTTTTAAAAACAAGCGATTTTGTCCACTTTTCATCGCTGTCCTGGCCGTTTACAATCGCATCCATATCCTGCTCATCTCCTATATGTACATAATCTTTTTGCGCATTAGCTGTAAGATACTTTGCTCTCAATTCAAGCATCACTTGCTCTCCTTTGTGTGCGTCCTTTATTGAAAAGGCAGACATATAAGCTGTATAAAAGCTTTTTAGCATTAGTATTGCTTCAGGATCTGTATCTGGTTTGCTTTGCCTTTTTAAAGTTATGCTCATTAAAAATAATGCAGCACAACCCACTATAACATACTGGCCACCGTGTTTTAAAAAGCGCTTAATAACTGCTTTAAATACCATCTTAACATACTATGAATTCATAATCTCTTCAATATGATCTGCCTCAATCGGAATTTCAGCCATCAAATCAATGTTACCACCTTTAGTGATCAGGATATTGTTTTCTATACGGATGCCCAAACCCTCTGCAGGGATATAAATGCCCGGTTCGCAGGTTAAGATATTGCCAACTTCAAATGCTTTGTAACGGCTGGCATAGTCGTGCACATCTAAACCCAAATGGTGCGAGGTGCCGTGCATAAAATACTTCTTATATAAAGGAGTGGCAGGGTCCTGGTTTTTAACGTCGGTACTGTCCAGTAAACCAAGGCCAATTAGTTCGCTGGTCATAATTTTGCCAACCTCATCATGGTACTCGTTCCATATCGTGCCTTCAACCAATAGTTTGGTAGCCTCGCGCATTACACGTAATACCGCATTATACACATCGCGCTGGCGTGGGGTAAAGCGGCCGTTAACCGGGATAGAGCGGCTCATGTCTGCATTGTAATTGGCGTACTCTGCACCAAAATCAAACAATATTACATCGCCATCCTTACAAACCTGGTTGTTATCTATATAATGGAGTACGTTAGCATTAGGGCCCGAAGCAATAATTGGGTTATAGGCGTGACCACTGGCACGCTGCCTGATAAACTCATGGATAATCTCGGCTTCAATTTCATATTCGGCAACACCCGGTTTCACAAACTTCAGTACACGCCTAAAGGCATCGTTAGTAATGGCGCAGGCTTTTTTGGTAAGCTCAACCTCAATGTCTGATTTTACTACACGCAGGTCGCGCAATATGGGAGCCGAACGCAGAAAGTTATGCAAAGGGTATTTTATACGTAACTGCTCAAATTTGCGAACATCGCGGGTCGGCATTTCATATACATAGCGGTCGTTTTCGTTAGTGTTGATGTAAACATTTTCTGCATAGTTAATGATACCATGCAAAACGCTGTCAAAACTATCTAACCAAAGTACTGTTTTAATGCCCGAAGCAGCGAAAGCTTCGTCTTTGGTATATTTATGTCCTTCCCATATAGCAATGTGTTCGCTGGTTTGTCTTAAAAAGAGTACTTCTTTGTATAGTGGATTAGGACAATCGGGATAAAGCAGCAAAATACTTTGCTCCTGATCTATACCCGACAGATAAAAAAAGTCGGGGTTCTGTTTAAAAATGTAATTTTGGTCGCCGCTGCGGTTAAATTCATCGTTTGAATGAAATAGAGCGATAGAATTGGGTTTCAGTCGCGAAACGAAATTATTTCTATTCTTAGTAAATAATTCATTATTTATAGGGAGATATTTCATACTTCTTATTTGATTATACATTTATTAAACAAATTTTTATTCTATTTGTCTAACTTAATAGCAGTTTTGGAACGGTGTTTGGTAACGTTTCAAACATAATTACTAATTTTGAAAAAAAATCACAATTAAAATTGTTTAATCTAAAAACTATGAACTATTCTACATTAAAGAAAACAGTCGCTTTATCAGTTGCGTCTTTAATGGCAGTAGGGATGGTGAAAGCGCAAACTTCAACCACTACTACCACCACAGACACAATGAAAACTTCTGGAACTACTACGGCTAAGGTATTTGGCGGTAGAGGACAGTACAACACCTGGAGCTTAGGTATCAACGGAGGTGTAACAGCACCTGTTGTTGCAACCGGCGGTTCTAACGATTACACCAATTGGAAAGCAAGCTACGGTTACGGTGCATCATTAAGATGGCAAGTAGCTCACTCTTTTGGTATCGAAGGTGATTTCCACGGAGGTAAATTAGAAGGTAACAACAAAGATGCCCTTAACGGTATCCGCGATGATCGCCAATCTTTCTCAACTAAATTCTACAGCGGAACAATTACCGGTGTTGTTAACGTAGCAACTATCGATTACTTACGCCGTAAAAATGCAATCAATTTCTTCGTTACTGCCGGTGCCGGTTTAGTATGGTATAACCCTACTATGGTATTAGGTAACGGTACTAACTTCGTTTATCAAAACGCTGATGGTTCTAACCACTACGTAAAAAGCTTAGTTATCCCTGTAGGTGTAGGCGTTAAATTCCGCTTAGCTGATGCATGGGCTCTGAACTTAGGTTACACTGAAAACTTCACTGATGATGACATCCTTGATGGTTTAAACAGAGGTTATCCTTCAAAAGATAAATACTCTTACGGTTATGCTGGTTTAGAGTATACTTTCGGTCCTAAATCTAAAGCTAACTTAGACTGGGTTAACCCGGTAGCTATGATGTATGACGAATTATACGATGCAGCTTTACGCCAAGAAGTTGAAGCTTTAAAAGGCCGTGTTACTAACGTTGAAAACGCAGTTAACGACCTGAAAAAAGATTCTGACGGTGACGGTGTATCTGATCAATTCGATAAATGCCCTAACACTCCTGCAGGTACTGTAGTTGACGGTGCTGGTTGCCCATTGAAGAAAGATACAGTTATGGTAGGTGGTGCTGCTCAAGCTCCTGCTGCTTATACTAACATCCAATTCGATTTCGATAGCTCAGTATTAAGAACTTCATCTTACCCAACTTTAGATGCTGTTTCTGCTGACTTACGTGCAAACACTGCTAAGAAATTACAATTAGATGGTTTCGCTTCATCTGAAGGTACTGCTGCACACAACATGCGCTTATCTAAAGACCGTGCTAACTCAGTAAAAACTTACTTAGTTAACTCTGGTGTTGAAGCTAAACGTGTAACTGTTAAAGCTTTTGGTGAAACTAAACCAATCGCTGACAATTCAACTGAAGAAGGACGTGTTCAAAACCGTCGTGTTGAATTCGAACAAAAATAATTTAGCACAAAATTAGTATTACGAAAAGGCGTCCCGATGGGACGCCTTTTTTGTTTAACTTTGTTTTATGTACTTCTTTCGCAAAAAGGATCCAAACCGTCCGGACAATTTTAACCTGAGAGTAATGCATTTTATCAATGCACTGGCTATCATCATGTTTATAGCCGGCATCATCTGGAAACTGATTGATGTATTCTTTATTAAAAAGTGAAATTACAACCCATGAAAACCATTATTAACACTACAAATGCGCCTGCACCTATAGGCCCATACAGCCAGGCCGTAAAAGCAGGTAATTTTTTGTTCGTATCAGGCCAGATAGCGCTCGACCCTAAAACCGGCGAACTGGTAGTTGGCGACATCCCTTCTGAAACCAAACTGGTAATGGAAAACCTGAAAGCTATTTTAACCGAAGCAGGTACGGATTTTACAAGCATTGTTAAAACCACCATCTTTTTAAAAGACATGGGCAACTTTGCTACCGTTAACGAAATTTACGGCTCGTATTTTACGGATAACTTCCCTGCCCGCGAAACTGTACAGGCTGCTGCATTGCCTAAAAATGTGAATGTAGAAATTTCTGTTATCGCAGTATTGGGTTAAGCACCTCGTTTGGATCAGTTATTTAAAACATCGGTTGATTATGTTAGGGGCGTTGGCACCACCCGTGCCGAAGTTCTTAAAAAGGAACTGGGCATCTTCACTTTCGAAGACCTGCTCCGCCATTTCCCGTTTAAATATATTGACCGCACCAAGTTCTACAAGATCCGCGATATTCATGACGATCTGCCACACGTGCAGGTTATAGCCCGCCTTACCCATAAAGAACTGGTTGGCGATAAGCGCACCAAGCGCTTGGTAGCCCGTGTACAGGACGACACCGGCGTGATGGAACTGGCCTGGTTTCAGGGTATTAAATGGGCCGAGAAATTACTGGTAGTTGGCAAGGCTTATATCATTTTCGGTAAGCCGGGTTCATTCAACGGCAAGGCCCAAATGGCCCATCCCGAAATTGAGCCCTACAGCCCCGAAGCCTTAAAACGTAAAGGCAACCTTACCCTGCAACCGGTTTACAGTTCTACAGAGAAACTCAAAGCATTCTCGCTGGATAGCAAGGGCATCCAAAAACTTACGGCTACCCTGCTGGAGCAGCACGCCAGGGATATCCCTGAAAACCTGCCGCAATATTTGCTGCAAAAATTCAGGCTGATGGGGCGAAGTGAGGCTTACCGCAGTGCACACTTTCCTGAAGATGCTACAGCATTGCATGAAGCTCAACATCGTTTAAAGTTTGAAGAGTTATTCAACATACAGCTTAAACTGCTTAAAAACAAACTTACCCGTACCCAAAAGTACCGGGGTAATGTTTTTGAGAAGGTTGGCGAATACTTTACCGGCTTTTATGAGCATAAGCTACCCTTTGCGCTTACCAATGCACAGAAGAAAGTTTTAAAAGAAATAAGGCTCGATACCCAGCGCGGCGTACAAATGAACCGGCTGCTGCAGGGCGACGTAGGCAGCGGCAAAACCGTAGTTGCCCTTATGACAGTACTGATGGCCATAGATAATGGCTTCCAGGCCTGCTTAATGGCCCCTACCGAGATTCTGGCAACGCAGCACTACCACTCCATCAAGAGTTTAGTAGGCGATGATTTTATTGAAGTGGCCCTGCTCACCGGTTCAACCAAACAAAAGGCCCGCAAACCCATCCACGAAAAACTGGAAGATGGCTCACTGCAACTTCTCATCGGCACACATGCTTTGCTTGAGGACAAAGTACAGTTTAAGAATTTAGGCTTAGCGGTTATTGATGAGCAGCACCGTTTCGGCGTTGAGCAACGCTCTAAGCTTTGGCGCAAAAATGCTTTGCCGCCGCATGTTTTGGTAATGACGGCTACACCTATTCCACGCACATTGGCGATGACGTTATATGGTGATCTGGATGTATCCGTCATCAACGAATTACCTGCCGGACGGAAACCTATCGAAACTATCCATTTTTACGAAAACCAGCGCCTGCGCATGTTTGGCTTTATGAAGCAGGAAATTGCCAAAGGCCGCCAGGTTTATGTGGTTTATCCGCTGATTAAGGAAAGCGAGAAACTGGATTTGAAAAATCTTGAAGATGGTATAGAAACTATGTCTAGAGAGTTTCCATTACCTGATTATCGCATCAGCGTGGTACATGGCAAACTCGCTGCCGCAGATAAAGAAGCCGAGATGCAACGCTTTGTAAAAGGCGAAACCCACATTATGGTAGCCACTACTGTAATTGAGGTGGGTGTTAACGTACCCAATGCCTCGGTAATGATCATTGAGAATGCCGAACGTTTCGGCCTATCTCAATTGCACCAGTTACGCGGTCGTGTGGGCCGGGGTGCAGAGCAATCATATTGCATACTGATGAGCAACCACAAGCTCAGCCGCGAAGGCCGCATCCGCCTGGATACCATGGTATCTACCAATGACGGCTTTAAGATCTCCGAGATCGACTTAGAGCTGCGTGGCCCGGGTGATATTGAAGGCACCCAGCAAAGCGGCGTGCTCGACCTTAAAATGGCCAACCTTGCCACAGACCAGGAACTCCTGATGACCGTACGCCACCAGGTTGAAGAGATCTTCGAAAAAGACCCCCAACTCTCCCATCCTGAAAACCAGGTGTTGCATCAAATGCTGCAGACTAAGAGTGGTGGTTTGACGTGGGATAAGATCTCGTAAAGTATTGTTTGTGTCATTGCCACCCTACCCGTCATTGCGAGGTACGAAGCAATCCCCGACTGTGCAGTTCAAACATACAGAGCCTCTCTGTATAGTTCGCGATTGCTTCGTACCTCGCAATGACGTGGTTTACAGTTATGACGTGCATGTTTGTCTTGTTTCTTGATTCTTGTCTCTTGATTCTCTTCACCATTGTTACTTTGACATTCCCCATCAAACCGTTATCTTTCCACTTACAACACACCCTTAATTACACATGAAACTAAAACCCATACTTTCTGCATTGCTTTTAACTGCGGCAAGGCTATCGGCCAGCGCGCAAAACACCGATTCGCTCGAACTTCGTAAAATTTATGATGAAGCACTTGTAAATGGCAAGGCTTATGAGAGCCTGCATTATTTGTGCAAAAATATAGGCCAGCGCATTAGCGGATCTGATAATGCGCAGAAAGCAGTGGAGTGGGGCAAAAAGTTAATGGAGAGCTATGGTTTCGACAAAGTGTACCTGCAACCCATCATGGTACCGCATTGGGTACGTGGCGAAAAGGAGCAGGGTTTTATTATTAATGGTAAAACACGCACGCCTGTAGCTTTGGTAGCTTTGGGCATGTCGGTTGCTACGCCAAAAGAAGGTATTACTGCTGAGGTAATTGAACTGCACAGCCTGAAAGAACTGGAAACTTTAGGCGCAGATAAAATTAAAGGCAAAATCGTTTTCTTTAACCGCCCGTTTGATGAGCGCTTTATCGAAGCAGGTTCTGCTTATGGTACAGCCGGCGACCAGCGTAATTTAGGTCCTGGCGCAGCATCTAAATATGGTGCGGTTGCGGTTATTGTACGTTCGTTAACATCAGCATTGGATAATTATCCACATACAGGCGCTACCAATTATGGCACCAACACACCTATCCCGGCCGCGGCATTATCAACTATTGCGGCTAATAAATTAAGCGAGACTATTAAAGCAGCCAATGGCAAACCTGTACAATTTTTCCTGAAAGATAATTGCCAGACCTTACCTGATGCACCATCATTTAACGTGGTTGGTGAATTGACTGGTACAGAAAACCCTAATCAATTTATTACCGTAGGTGGTCACCTTGATTCATGGGATTTAGCCGAGGGCGCACATGACGATGGTACCGGTGTAATGCAATCGGCAGAAGTATTGCGTATTTTCAAGGCAACAGGGTATCGTCCTAAACATACCTTACGCGCTGTGTTTTTTATGAACGAAGAGAATGGCGGCCGCGGTGGTAAAAAGTATGCAGAACTGGCAGCCCAAAACAAAGAAGAACATATTGCAGCCATTGAGACTGACGAAGGTGGTTTTACCCCACGTGGTTTCAGTTTCCAGGGTGCTTCTCCTGAGTTCTTAAAGCAAATCAATGCGAATTGGAGATCACTTTTTGCACCTTATGAAGCTGACATGCTGGTAGCTGGTGGCAGTGGTTCTGATATTGGCCCGCTGAAAGGTACGCAGCCATCTGCGGTATTGATCGGCTTCCGTCCGGATTCACAGCGTTATTTTGATATTCACCATACACCAAATGATGTTTTTGAGAACGTAAACAAGCGCGAACTGGAACTTGGTGCTGCCTCAATCGCTTCACTGGTTTATCTGATAGATCAGCACGGGTTGAAATTTTAAATTTTTAAAGGTATTTAAAACTTTCCATCGTAGCTTTGCGCCCAAACATCTATTATCATAGTGACGAACGACGGAGACAGTCAACCCCAGAAAAAAGATTCATTTGCAGCCCTTCGCTTTAAGGACTTTCGCGCATACATCGGCATGCGCTTCTTCTTTACGTTTGCATACCAAATGCAAACAACGGTGCTGGGTTTTTACATTTATCAATTAACACATAGCAAAGTAGCCATTGCCTTCATCGGCCTAAGCGAAGCCATCCCCGCGGTTGGTATAGCGTTATATGGTGGTTACATTGCCGACAAATACGAGAAAAGAAAAATGCTGCTGCTCATATTCGGCGGCGTTTTTCTTTCTTCATTAGTGATGTTCACCGTCACGCTCACCAGCATGAACGCCCTCGACCATGGCTGGATCCTGTACATCCTTTATGCCATGATTTTCTGTAACGGTATTGCCCGCGCTTTTTACGGCCCGGCTACTTTTACCATTTATGCGCACAGTATCCCTAAAGAAGTTTACCCTAACGGCAGCAGCTGGAGCAGTTCGGCCTGGCAATTGGCATCTATCTTAGGTCCGCTTACAGGTGGTTTTTTATATGGATTCTCTGGTAAGATCATTCCGGGCTTATCTGGTATTACGGCCAATTTCTACGTAATACTTTTATTCCTTTTTATTGCACTGATACTGGTTTACAGGCTACGTAAATACCCTGCAGTATTTATCCCGAAAGAAAGTATCTGGGTTAGCTTAAAAGAAGGTCTACATTTTGTCTTCAACAACAAAATGATGTTCTACGCAATGAGCCTCGATTTGTTTTCGGTGTTCTTTGGCGGGGTAGTAGCCTTGCTGCCTGTTTACGCCCTTGATATTCTAAAAGTAGGTTCAGAAGGATTAGGCGTTATGCGTATGGCATCATCATTGGGTGCGGCATTAACAATGCTTGTAATGGTAAAATATTCGCCCATGAACCGCCCGTGGAGAAATTTATTAATCGCCGTTGCCGGATTTGGTGTATGCATTATCGGCTTCGGCTTATCCAATATATTTTATGTGTCGCTGATATTCCTGTTCTTACAGGGTGCGTTCGATAGCGTGAGTGTAATTATCCGCGGTACCATTATGCAACTGCTTACGCCCGATCAAATGCGCGGCAGGGTATCGGCAGTTAACTCGATGTTTATCGGATCATCAAATGAGATCGGTGATTTTGAATCGGGTATTGCAGCGAAAGTATTGGGTACCACGCCAGCGGTATTGTTTGGTGGCTGCATGACATTACTGGTAGTAACGGTTACTTATTTTAAGACCAAGAATTTGATACCGAGTACGTTAAAGGATATTCATTCGCCAGAGGCTACTGAGCCGGTTGTGTAAACCCCTCTTTCAATTTTATCATTGCGAGCGATAGCGTGGCAATCTCGTAGTTTACAGATCGGATTTGTATAGCTACGAGATTGCTTCGTACCTCGCAATGACAAATTTTTTATAGTCTTCAGAATATTTATTTTGTCTTTCCGAGGTACGAGGAATCTTCTGCGCTATGCATTTTCGATTAGCATGACGAAGAAGATATTTCACTACGTTCAATATGACAAGTACGGATTTTAAGAAAGCTCTATAGTCTTTCTTCCTCAATTCCATTGTCCTTCCTCCCCTTAATTCGCTACCCTTTTCACCAACCGCCAAAACAAATACACCAGCGAGCCCAGGATAGGTACTACAACCATAATCACTACCCAGAGCCACTTGTTATTGCGGTCGATGTTTTTGTTCCCGATGGCATGGAAAAGGGTGAAGATGAGCAGCGCGAGCCACACGATCATCAATATTAAACCTAAGGTTCCTGATACCAGCGGGAGATTTTCCATTTATTTATACGTTAGCTAAAGGTTCTTCTGTACTGTACTTTTCGCCTATCTGCTGGCGCCACATGGCATAGTACAATCCCTTTTGTGCTAAAAGGTCGGCATGTTTGCCCGATTCGATGATGTGGCCTTTCTCGAGCACGTAAATACGGTCGGCATGCATAATTGTAGAAAGTCTGTGAGCTATCAGGATGGTGATATGATCTTTCAACACAGAAACATCGCGAATGGTTTCAGTAATTTCCTCTTCGGTTAATGAATCCAGGGCTGATGTTGCTTCGTCAAATACCAACAGATCCGGCTTACGTAATAAGGCACGTGCAATTGATAAACGTTGCTTCTCGCCACCAGATACTTTTACACCACCTTCGCCAATCACACTATCCAAACCTTTATCGGCACGGGCCAGTAAGCTTTGGCAGGCCGCACGGTGCAGTACGTTCATACACTCCTCGTCGGTAGCATCCGGGCGAACAAATTTTAAGTTCTCGCGAATAGTACCAGAAAACAGCTGCGTATCCTGCGTCACAAAACCAATTTTCTCACGCAGCTGATCCAGATCAATCTCTTTGCTCAGTACATTATTGTACAAAATATCGCCTTCCAATGGCTGATATAAACCAACGAGCAATTTAACCAACGTAGTTTTACCTGACCCCGATGGGCCAACAAAAGCCAGTGTTTCACCGGTATTCGCTTCAAAATCTATCGTATTTAATGCGTTACGGTTAGCAGTTAAATGCTTAAAACTTACCTTATCAAAAGTCAGCTTTCTTAACTTTTCGATCATTACCGGCTTTGCCGGTTTTTCATCGATAGGGATATTTAAAATACTTTCAAAATTCCCGAGCGAAACCTGTGCTTCGCGCCATGATTGGATTACGTTACCCAACTCTTGAAGCGGGTTAAACAGGAAGAACGAATAAAATAAGAAGGTAAAATATTTACCCGGAGAAAGCTCGCCTTTAAAGATCAGCATTAGCAGAACCACAATCATACAGCTACGCACCAGGTTTACTATAGTACCCTGTACAAAGCTCATGCTGCGTACAAATTTTACTTTTTTCAGCTCCAGGTCTAAGATCTGGTACGTGGTTTTATTTAAACGCTCAATCTCTTGTTTGGCCAAACCTAAGCTTTTAACCAATTCAATATTACGTAATGATTCTGTGGTTGAACCGGCCAGACTGGTGGTTTGCCCTACAATTTTTTTCTGAATTACTTTAATACGTTTGCTTAGTAATGAGCTCACTAATGCAATTACCGGGATAGCCGAAAAGTAAACCAGCGTTACCTTGTAACTTACGCTAAGCGAAAAAACAATAACGAAGATCATCCCCACTAAACTCACAAAAAGTATACTGATGAATGATGTGATAAACTTTTCGCAATCGAGACGAACTTTTTGAAGTATGCCCAATGTTTCGCCGCTTCGCTGATCTTCAAATACCTGGTAAGGCAGTTCGAGCGAGTGCTTTAACCCATCCGAGTACATTTGTGCACCGGTTTTTTGGGTGATGATATTGGTAAAATAATCCTGAAAGTTTTTGGCAATACGCGAAACCATAGCGGCGCCAATAGCCAAACCAACCAGTATTAACGAGCCGTGCAAGCGTTCATCATAAGTAAGGTGCTGTTTAGGCACCATGTACTGATCTACAATTTTACCTGTGATATATGGATCGAGCAGTGAAAAACCGATGTTGAACCCAGCCAGCACCAGTGCCAATATTACGATACCGCGATAGCGGGATAAGTATGTTAAAAGTATTTTCATGTTGTAAGCGCAAAAATAAAAAAGGGAATGGCGTAATCCGCTCATTCCCTTTAATTTGACATTTGGTTTATTATTGCTTAAACCGTCATGATATCTTTTTCTTTTGCTTCGTACAGTTTATCAACTTTAATGATGTAAGCATCAGTTAGTTTCTGCACTTCGGCTTCGCCTGTTTTCATCTCATCTTCAGATACACCATCGGCTTTCAGTTTCCTGATTTTCTCGTTGGTATCCTTACGGATGTTACGTACAGCAATTTTACCGTTCTCTGCTTCGGCTTTAGCTTTTTTAGCTAAATCACGGCGGCGCTCTTCGGTTAGCGGTGGTACGTTTAAGCGGATAATTACACCGTCGTTTTGTGGGTTAATGCCCAGGTCGGCTTCTTTTATCGCTTTTTCAATCGGGTTTAACATCGATTTTTCCCATGGCTGCACAACAATAGTACGTGCATCGGGGGTATTTATATTCCCAATTTGGGCCAGTGGCGTTGGCGTACCATAGTAATCAACCATAATACCGTCAAGCATTGCGGGGCTTGCTTTGCCAGCGCGTATCTTGCCTAATTCATAGTCTGTATGGTCAATGGCTTTATCCATTGAAGCCTTTGCATCATTCAACTGGGTTTTAACGAGTTCGCTCATTCTGAATAATTTTTGCCAAAAATAAGAAAAACTATCATTTAAGCGAGACAGTCTTTGCTACAGTTGTAAAAAACTAAGCAAGCTTTCCTGGTAAAACAGGTATTTGTTAACGATATGGTGATAAAACTTAACCATTATGATTTTGTGAAGTCAATTTTTCTACCGCGTAACCTTTGGCTTTGCAACGCGCTACAATCTCATCATACAGTTTTTTATCCATCGATGGCTTGCGGCTCATGATGAACAAAAACTTATGATCAGGATGGCCAACCACTACGTACGAATAATCGTCACCCAACTCAATAATCCAGTAATCAACCTTGTAAGGCCATATAAACTGCGCTTTCATTTCTGAGTTATTGCTACCCTCTACCTGGAACAGTTTTGATTTGTAGGTATGCACCTCTTCGTCATTTTGTTTTTTGTAGGTGGTGAGTACATCGTAATAACCTTTAGTATCCCAATTGTAAGTGGTAGTGGTTTCACGGCTGCCTTTATCAAAAAATGTGGGGATCGAATAGAGCGAGTACCACTTGCCTGCATATTTATTGAGATCAACTTTTTCGACAGGCCTGTTTACTGCCGTGCTGAATGCCGACAGGATGATAAAAGCTAGTAAGGTGCATAATGTTTTCATAGGTAGATGTAGCGAAATGTCTTTTAATAAACAGGTGTAGGTGTCGTTATTATAAAAACGAAATTGCTGATAGTGTGGATTTTAGATTGTGATAGCGTGAGGTTGTGGGATACCCTCTTAAGCTATACACGTCATGCTGAACTTGTTTCAGCACCCCACAGGACAGGTCTGCAATTGCAAGGTAGTCGACATGCATAGCCGCTTAGCATGTGGGATCCCGAAACAAGTTCGGGATGACGAGTGGAGATAAAGCAAAAAAATAGCGACACAAAATATTGTGTCGCTACGGTATAGTCTTGTATCTTGACTCTTGTTTCCTGGCTCTATTTTACAAGAGTACCAATGGCTTCGCCTTTGGCGATGCGCTCAAAGTTTCCGGCTTTGTTCATGTCGAAAACGATGATTGGGAGCTTATTTTCCTGGCAAAGGGTAATAGCAGTCATGTCCATTACGTTTAAGCCTTTTGCATATACTTCGGCAAAGCTGATCTCATCGTAACGGGTTGCAGATGGATCTTTCTCCGGGTCGGCGGTGTAGATACCATCAACACGGGTACCTTTCAGTACCACATCGGCTTTAATTTCGATAGCACGTAATGATGCTGCGGTATCAGTAGTAAAATAAGGGTTACCGGTACCTGCGCCGAATATTACGATACGGCCGGTTTCCAAATGTGTCATAGCACGGCGACGAATGTAAGGCTCACAGATCTGCTCCATTTTAATGGCCGATTGTAAGCGGGTTTCTACACCGATACCCTCCAATGCGCTTTGTAAAGCCATACAGTTAATTACTGTAGCCAACATACCCATATAATCAGCCTGTGCACGCTCCATGCCCGATTTCTCGGCACTCAATCCACGGAAAATATTTCCGCCACCAACAACAACGGCTATTTCAATGCCTGCATCAAACACTGTTTTAATGTCATGTGCGTATTGCAGTACACGGTTGTTATCAATACCGTACTGTCTTTCGCCCATCAATGATTCGCCGCTAAGCTTCAATAATATCCGTTTGTATTTCATATAAAGTAGTTTAGTTAGTTAGTTTTTTATTCGGGTTCTCAGGAAAACTGATACGTTTTGCCGGCCATGCAAGTTGCCGCTACTTCAAAAGTATCACTAAAAATTACTAAATCCGCATGGAATCCAGGGGAGATGCGGCCTTTGTTTAAACCAGCCAGTTGTGCCGGGTATAAGCTTGCCATGTTAATAGCCTCGGCTAAATCAATGCCAACATGCTCTACACAGTTTTGCACCGCCTTAAGCATGGTTAAGCTTGAGCCAGAAAGTGTACCATCGGGCATTACATATTTACCGTTCACCATCTGATGCTTGTACGCACCTTCTGTTGCCGCGGTTACAGCATCGGTTATCAGGTACAGTTTATCGCCCAATTCCCGTTTAGCGAGACGGATCATGGCAAAATCAACATGGATACCATCGGCCACTATACTGGTATATGGCTTTTCCTCAAATATGGCTGGGATATATCCCGGCTCGCGATGGTGCATTGATGGCATGGCATTATATAAATGCGTAACTGCCGGGATTGGTTTGTTTAAAAATGATTTTCCTTCGGCATACGTCGCATTGCTATGGCCCGATGATATAATTACACCCTGCGCGTGCAGATAATCAATCACCTCCTGGTCCTGCAATTCAGGCGCAATGGTCATCATTTTTATTTCGCCTTCGGCAGATTCAACCCAACGCTTTACCTTCTCTAAAGTTGCCTTTTGGATATATTCTTCGGGATGGGCTCCTTTGCGGATTGGGTTCAGGAACGGACCTTCGAGGTGCAAACCTAAAAAGTTACCATTGCAAATCTTGCGGTATGATTTGGCAGATTCGATGCCTTGTTCAACAATCTCATCCGTATTGGTGCCAATGGTTGCAAAGAAGCCGACTGTACCTTGTTTGAGTAAGTCGTCCTCTAATTGCTTTAATGCAGCAACCTCAGGCGTACCGGCAAATAACTTGCCGCCACTGCCATAAATTTGCAGATCGAGCATGCCCGGGGCAAGGTAAGCACCATGAAGATCGATTTTGTCAGCACTGGCGGGAATCTCGCTTTCGGCTATTACGGCTTTAATTTTTTTGTCCTCAACTAAAACGGCTTTGCCGCTGGTAATGGTACCATTGTCGATCAGTTGCAGATGATAGAAGGCAGTTATCATAGATGCGTCTAAGGATGTAAGGACAAATGTAAAATTTTGTTTCACCTATTTGTTATTCTGAGCAAGATGAATAAGCTTGTTTGCTAATCGCTTGTTGCAGAAGATCCTTCGCTATTGCTCTGGATGACAAACAGGACAGAAAGAAAAGGGCAAAAAAAATCCCCTCGTTTAAAAAACGAGGGGATAAATAAATTAGGCTCCTAAAACAACCCGCTTAAATGCGGTAACTGTTAAGCCTTTCTCAACACCGTTAAGGAATTGAGCAATATTTTTAGATGGGTCTTTAACAAACTCCTGGTTTAACAAAGTAGAATCTTTGTAGAATTTGTTCAGTTTACCAGCAGAGATTTTCTCAACCATTTCTTCTGGTTTACCTTCAGCACGGATTTGCTCACGTGCAATTTCAAGCTCACGCTCAATAACTGAAGAGTCAACACCGTCTTTATCAACAGCAACCGGGTTCATGGCAGCAATTTGCATTGCAACGTCTTTACCAGCTTCGTCAACACCAGCAGGGTTAGCGTTTAAAGCAACCAATACACCTAAACGGAAGTTACCGTGGATGTAAGGAACAACTTTCTCGCCGATCAATACTTCGTAAGTGCTGATAACGATACGCTCACCGATTTTACCAGTCATGTCTAATAATGCATCAGCAATTTTAACACGGCCTGTTTCTGTATCGATTTCTAATTGGCCAAGTTCTTCAACTGTGGTCGGTAAGTTTTGTACTGCAATGTTAGCAACCGCGTTAGCGAAAGCGATAAACTCAGCGTTTTTAGCTACGAAGTCAGTTTCGCAAGCTAAAACGATGATCACACCGTTTTTACCATCTTCTGAAGTACGAGCGATAACAACACCTTCGTTAGACTCACGGTCCGAACGGCTTGCTGCTACTTTAGCACCTTTTTTTCTTAAGTAATCAATTGCCGCTTCAAAATCACCGTTAGTTTCGGTTAAAGCTTTTTTGCAATCCATCATACCTGCACCGGTTTGTTGGCGCAGTTTATTTACATCAGCTGCAGAAATTTGTACTGTAGACATAATTTTTTATAGTTGTGAGTTGTGAGTTATAAGGTGCGAGTTAGCAAACCATTATAACCTTTAGCCCGATTTAATTTTAAGTTTATATGAAAAATGATGAGTTGCGAATATCTAAACTACTCACAACTCACCATTCACAATTCCACTAATTACTCTTCTGTAGAAGGAGTTTCAGCTTCTGCGGCTACTTTACGAGCTCTTTTACCACCTTCGGCAGTTTCAGGAGCGTCAGCTTTAGTTTTTGCAGCTACTGCTTCTTTTTCAGCTTCGTCTTCTTTTTCGCGTTTGCGCTCATCTAAACCTTCCTGGATAGCCTGGATAATGATACCGGTAATCAAAGAGATTGATTTGGTAGCGTCATCGTTAGCAGGGATAGGGAAATCGATGTTTGAAGGATCAGAGTTAGTATCCACCATTGCAAAGGTTGGGATGTTTAACTTTAATGCTTCAGAAACTGCGATATGCTCTTTCTTAACGTCGATCAGGAATAATGCTGCCGGTAAACGGTTTAAATCAGAGATACCACCCAAAAGTGATTCTAATTTAATACGCTCACGTTGAATCATTAAACGCTCTTTCTTAGAAAGGTTGCTGTAAGTACCGTCTTTAGTCAATTTATCGATGTTTGACATCTTTTTGATCGACTTACGTACAGTAGCAAAGTTGGTTAACATACCACCTAACCAACGCTCGGTTACGAAAGGCATGTTTACTGTTTTTGCGTAATCAGCAACGATGTCTTTCGCTTGCTTTTTAGTAGCTACGAATAAAACCTTACGTCCTGATTTTACAATTTGTTTAATAGCTGCAGCAGCTTCTTCAACCTTAGTTAAGGTTTTATTTAAATCGATAATGTGGATACCGTTACGCTCCATAAAAATGTACTGAGACATTTTTGGATCCCATTTGCGGGTAAGGTGACCAAAGTGTACACCTGCGTCAAGTAAATCCTGATATGTTGTTCTTGCCATTGTTGTGTCCTCCTGATATTAACGTTTACTGAATTGGAATCTTCTACGAGCTTTTCTACGGCCCGGTTTTTTACGCTCAACCATACGGTCATCACGAGTCATTAAACCTTTAGCACGTAATGCAGGTTTCTTTTCAGCATCAAGTTCAACAATTGCTTTAGCGATAGCTAAACGAACGGCTTCTGCCTGTCCTTTAACACCACCACCAGCTACGTTTACAGTAATATCGAATTTACCCTCTGAACCAGAAACCAGTAAAGATTGGGTAGCAACGTATTGTAAAGGTAGAGTTGGGAAGTATTCTTTGTAATCTTTACCGTTAACGGTAAGTGCACCAGCACCATCATTTAGATAGATGCGTGCAACAGCGGTTTTTCTTCTGCCTGAAGTGTTTGTTGTTGGCATTTCTTTTTTCCTTTAAAAATTAAAAGTTAAATGGCTTTTGGGCTTTGTGCTGCATGAGGATGCTCGGCACCTGCGTAAACATGCAGATTGCCAAATAAGGCGCGGCCCAAACGATTTTTAGGTAACATACCACGTACAGCTTTTTCAACTACACGCTCTGGATGTTTTGCCATTAACTCCTTAGGAGAAATGAAACGCTGACCACCTGGATAACCAGTATAAGAAACATATTGCTTGGTGGCAAATTTGTCTCCAGTCAGTTTTACCTTGTCTGCATTGATAACAATAACATTATCTCCGCAGTCTACGTTCGGGGTGAACCCTGGCTTGTGTTTTCCTCTGATGATCGCTGCGATCTTAGAAGACAAGCGCCCCAAAATCTCGCCATTAGCGTCAACAACAACCCATTCTTTGTTAACGGTCTTTTTGTTGGCTGAGACAGTTTTGTAACTTAACGTATTCACTTGCTTTAAATTAATTTAATTAAATACTTTATTATACCCGCATTTTTCGGGACTGCAAAGATACGTGTATTTGTTTAATTTACAAGTGCTTTTTCAGGAAATTTGCATTTAGTGCTGAGGCAATTAGGTGGTTATGGTTGGTGTATTGTAAAAATATAAGCTCCATTTGCCCAATATGTACTAAACAACTGATTTGCAAAGGGGTATAGAAGTTTATATTGAAGCTGTGAAAGGTGCTTGCAAACTATCGTCAGCAATTCTTCGGCACCGGCAGCCCCGCTTTCCGCTTATACTGCACAGGCCTTAACCACGCTGGCCGGTATCCGTTGCAACCAGGTTTAAGATTGAGGGGCCCGCGGTTCTATTTTGCAACCCCCAAATCATTCTATTCATTTCAAACTATTCTCTTTGCGCACTCCCCCTTTATTTATATTTTAGAGAAAACTTAGACTTTATATATGATACATCTAAAACAAACCTGGGCTACGCTGGCAGCTATTTGCCTTATTTCTGTTCTTTTTACATCCTGCGGAAAAAAAACTTCAGATGATCCCAATCCTGATGACAGCAAAACAACTTCTACATCCTATCAACCCCTCACAGTAAATTCTACCTGGACATATTTAACAGACTATCCCACTACCGACAACGTTGTACTAACGGCCACCGCCTCAACCCAAACCTTTAACAATAAAGCTTATACAGTAGTGCAGTCCAAAGGCGCAAAACTTGGTTCACAAAACCAATATTTTTACAACGCCAATCACCTTTATAATTACAGGGTACCGATTGACGGCATGGGCACAATTGACTTTACTTATTTAAATGATAACGCTGCAGTAAATGCCACATGGAAAGCCAATGTTACCGATAATGGCTCTCTTAATGGTATACCAGCACAAATGACTGGCACAATAACTGAAAAAGGCATTACAAAAACAGTTTCGGGCAAACAATATACAGATGTTATTCATACTACCATACTACTCCAATACAACGTCGCATCAACTTATACCACCTTTGCCACCTATGAATTTTATGTTGCCAAAGGTATAGGCATTATCGAAATGGATTCGAGCACCTTTGGGTTAACAAGCACATTAAAACTACAGAGTTATCAGATAAAATAGGCTCATCTTTTTTCCTGTCGTTCTGAGTGCTAACGAAGAATCTTCTACTTCAGGAATTTCTGGCGAAGAAGATTCTTCACTATCGTTCAGAATGACAAAAACGGAATTGTAAGTATCACGCGAAACAACTACTCACCAATCAACTCAATCCAACTACTCACTAACACCTCAACTCGCCTGCGGAAAATAAGTATTCACCAGTTTTACAACCGTTTCCGGGCGCAGGGGTTTGTGCATAAAAGTTACAATATCTTCATCACGAAGGGCGCGTTCTCTGTCGTCGGGGTTTAAGGAAGTGGTGAGCATAATAACCACCATGCGCGATTTCTGGCCTTCATCCAATCCGCGGTAAACATCCATAAAGTCCCATCCGTTCATACCGGGCATATTAATATCTAAAAATATAATACCAGGGCGGGGAATGGTATTGGTATCGGCATACTTACCTGTATAAGTTAAAAATTCGAGCCCTTCTTTAGCTGATGTGGCCACCTGTACATGTGCCGGAATGCTCGATTTTTCGATAACCTTGCGGTGGATAAAGTTGGTTGGGATATCGTCGTCTATTAATAAAATGCAGTTAAGGTGGTTTAAACTATTCATTAGTTATATGGAGGGGTGCTTATTAAATTTCTATGTTAAAATAAAAGGTACTGCCTTCGCCGGGTACCGATTCGGCCGAGATTTCGCCGTTGTGGAGTTCTACTATCTTTTTGCAATGCGCCAGGCCAATGCCGCTGCCATCATAAGCATCGCGGGTATTAAGGCGTTGAAATATCAGGAACACTTTTTCTATGTATTCGGGCTCTATACCAATACCGTTATCAGAAACAGCAAAACGCCAGCCATCGCTATAAGATTGTGCCGAAACCGAAACCAGTGGTACCACATCCTTTTTCCGAAACTTAATGGCATTGCTTATGAGGTTGTAAAACAACTGCTTTAGTTCAGGTTCGTACCCCATAATTACCGGCATCCGCCCATAATCAACCTGTGCGCCCGATACCAGGATTTCATCATGCAGGTCAATGCAAACGTCGGATAATAATTTTTGGCAATCTACATCACTAAGTACACGCTTACGGCCAATGCGCGAGTAGTCGAGCAAACTTTTCACCATGTTACGCATCCTGGCAGATGATTGTTTAATGAATGAAAAATACATCGCCTGGCTGCTGTCAAACTCCTGGCCGTACTCTTCTTCAATCAGTTCAACAAAATTTTGTGCGGTTAGCAGGGGCTCCTGCAAATCGTGCGAAGCGATGTATATAAACTGATCAAGCTCCTTGTTCTTCACCTCCAGATCATGCACATGTTGTTTAATCGCTTTTTCGGCCAGCATTTTAGTGGTCAGATCGTGCACTATCTTAATAAAGCCTATTACCTGCCCATGCTCATCATGCAAAGCAGTAATAACCACGCTTCCCCAAAAACGCGAACCGTCTTTACGGATGCGCCAGCCATGCTCTGCAACCTTACCATTGCGTTTAGCAAGGTCTATTAAAGTTTCGGGCCGGCCGTTGCGGCGATCTTCATCATTATAAAATATGCTGAAATTTTTACCGATTACTTCGGTTAGCTGGTAGCCTTTTATTTTTTCGGCCCCTTTGTTCCAGTTTTCAATATTACCGCCACTATCGAGTGTTAAAATTGCGTAGTCCTCAATTTCTTCAACAACCTTTAATAAACGCAAATCCCGAAGCTCCTGGTCAGACCGCTCGTTTTGTTCCAATGTAATACAATAGTTTTTAAGGGTAGTATCGCATTTAATATCGCAGAACATTAAATACAGCATTTAAATATAGGTAAGGTATTGTAACTATATAAGCCGGCAAAGTAACTAACCTGTTACCATTGTTTTTTAAATATAACACAGCGCAAGTATTTACCCAATACAACAAATGCCTTAACTAATGAATAAACATTTAATTAAAAATCACACAGCAGCTATACAGTCTGCACTCATTTATACACATTGCTTTTGCTTACTTCTTTTAGTGGTGCTTTTTATTTGCTGCTTTATAGCGTACTAAACAGTATCTGATATATTCCTAATATGCAGCATTGGCCAAACTTAACTTATAAATAAATAAAAATAACCCTTAATTAATTGTTGGCATATTAATTGTAAACTTCACCATGTATTGCAGATGCAGTACAGAAACAAATAAATATCTATACCATGGAAACCATCGAAAAATCAGTAGAAGTATTAAACGACTTAATAGAAATTAACAATGACCGCGTTGAAGGTTTTGAGAAAGCGATTGCAGATTTATCTGACAATGACTCGGACCTGAAATCATTATTTCAGGACTACGCAACACAAAGCCGCAGAAATACGCAGGAGTTAACGCAAGCCGTATCGAGATATGATAATGACGTACAAACCGGCTCGAGCGTAAGCGGAGCTATCCACCGTGCCTGGATTGATGTACGTGCCATATTTACCGGTAAAGACCGCGCAGGTATTTTAGCCGAATGCGAACGCGGCGAGGATGCCATTAAAAAAGCATACCAGTCGGCCTTAACAGACGGTGATCTGTCGGGCGAATTATCTGTACTGGTATCTCGCCAGGCACAGGAACAAAAATTAGCGCACGACAAAGTGAAAGCTTTGCGCGATAGTTCAAAATAAATCAATAGGTAAGTTTTACTAATAAAGAAGGCCGGTCCATAATAGATTGGCCTTCTTTATTATACACCCGATTGTAATCATTCAACTTATCAACAATTATTAACACATTAATAATATACTACTCAAACTATATTCATAAGCATTTCGTTATTTACAATATACTAATTGCTTAAGAGCCAATTTTAAACAGCTTCGAAAAAACCGGGGCATGTCCATAAAAATTTTGTACTTTTGCAGCATTTTATAAACACCTTCATATAATACGTTAAGTGGTTATTCTTATATTCTTTTTGGCTCACTGGTTTCTGTCTTTGTTCTTTCAAACATTCTTTTTGCACAGATACGCTTCTCATAAAATGTTTACTACAAACAAATTTTTTGAGCGCACCTTCCATGTGATGACCTTTATTTGCCAGGGTTCATCTTTCTTAAACCCAAGGGCTTACGCCATTATGCACCGCGAGCACCATGCTTACAGCGATACCGAGAAAGATCCGCACTCACCTCACTTTTTTACTGATGTAATTCAGATGATGTGGCATACAGTATTAAGCTTTCGCGAACACGAAAAACAACTGAGAGAACCCGAAGCCCGTTTCAAAGGCAACTACCCGGAATGGCGCTTATTAGACTATTATGGTTCAACTTTGGTGTCGCGTATCATTTTCGGTTTGCTATATGTAGCTTTTTATGTAGTGTTTGCTACTCAATGGTGGATGTACCTTTTATTGCCTATCCACTTTATGATGGGCCCTATCCACGGTGCTATTGTTAACTGGTGCGGCCATAAATATGGTTATGCCAATTTCGACAATAATGATAAATCGAAAAACACCACCCCGTTCGACTTCTTAATGCTGGGTGAATTATTTCAGAATAATCACCATAAGCACCCTAATAGCGCTAACTTTGCTAAACGTTGGTTCGAGTTTGATCCTGTTTACCCGGTTATGAAACTAATGCACTGGGCACGCATTATCAGGCTGCGCAAGGCCTATTAACTAACCAATAATATTATAAGCCCGTAAAAGCGGGCTTTTTCAATTTTCAATAATATACCCTATGAGCACTTCACAGCTTGCACAAACCCTTAAGGGATCGGAGATCATTAAGATTGGTGCCGAAATTAACGAGTTAAAAAGACAAGGACAGCAAATTGCCAACCTAACCATCGGCGATTTCGATTCTAACATTTATCCGATACCCGATGAACTGAAGCAGGGTATTATTGATGCTTATAACCATAACCAGACCAACTACCCACCGGCTGATGGTGTAGCTACCCTGCGCCAGGAAGTGTCTGATTTTCTGAAAAAACATTACGGTTTAGATTATAATTCAAATCAGATCCTCATCAGCAGTGGCTCTCGCCCGTTGATCTATTCTACCTTTTTGGCTTTGGTTGATAAAGGCGACAAAGTGGTTTACCCTGTACCATCATGGAATAACAACCACTACTGCCACTTAACCGCAGCCGAAGAAGTACAGATAGTAACCCGTGCAGAGCATGATTTTATGCCAACGGCAGATGATATCCGCCCGCACTTAAAAGGCGCTACATTACTGGCGCTGTGTTCGCCATTGAACCCAACGGGTACCATGTTCGATAAAAAGGATCTTGAAGAAATTTGCGATCTGGTTATCGAAGAAAATGCATCACGCTTACCGGGCGAGAAACCATTGTACATGATGTACGATCAGATCTACTCTATGTTAACCTTCAACAAAGAGCATGTTGATCCTGTTAGTTTACGCCCCGAGCTGAAAGATTATGTGATCTACATCGATGGTATCTCTAAATGCCTTGCTGCAACCGGCGTAAGAGTAGGTTGGGGCTTTGGTCCGGAGAAAATTATTGGTCAAATGCGTTCAATAGTAGGTCACATGGGTGCATGGGCTCCAAAACCAGAGCAGGTTGCTACTGCCGAGTTTATTAAAAGCGAAGAACCGTTAAACAATTACTTAACCAAATTTAAAGGCGAAGTAAAAACCAGCCTTTCGTTACTTTATGATGGTTTCCAGCAATTAAAGGCAGAAGGGTTTAGTGTTGATGCCATCCAGCCAATGGGTGCCATTTACTTAACCGTTAAGGTTGATTATATCGGCAAAACTACCCCAACCGGCGAGGTATTGAATTCATCAGCAGATATTAATTTCTATTTAATTAAAGAAGCTAAGGTTGCCCTGGTACCATTCTCTGCTTTCGGTACAGATGATAGCATTACCTGGTTCCGCGCTTCGGTTGGTACCTGTACGCACGAAGATATCCGCCAAATGATACCGCGTATTAAAGATGCGCTGGCAAAGTTGAGTTAGACGTGGGACGTTTTACGTTAGACGTTTAAGAAGCAAATAAATGTTAAAAAGCCTCTGGATTTATCATCCAGAGGCTTTTTTAGTTTAATAATACAACCAATTAAAACATATCTGCCCCTAATTGTATTACGTATTATTAAACACACACGTTTTATAGGCTACCTGCCTTAAAACGTACAACGTCCCACGTAAAACGTATAACGTACAATGACCCGAGGTAAAGAGAAAGCAGAAACTGTAGAAAAAGAACTAACCTATATCCAAAAAGTATGGCATACGGTTGCCATTGTAGCCCTGTTGGTAGTAGTAATACTAATAGCACGGGTAGCATTTAATGTGCTGTTGATGGTGCTGGCGGGCGCATTAATATCTACATATTTCCACGGACTTGGTGATATTATTCAGCGTAAAACTAAATGGGGGCGCAAACCGGCTATGTATTTATCGGTAGTTGGTACTTTTATCATCGTGGCTGCATTGCTTTGGTTTATGGGCGCCAATATCCAAACCCAGGTAAAGGAATTAAGCGATACCCTGCCGCATACCGTAGCCAATTTTAAATCTAAACTGGCAGAAACATCACTCGGCCAAAAGGTGCTCGATTATACATCTGACGATGATAACTCGCAGAAACTTTTTGTAACCGCACAGCATTTTTTCAGTACCAGCTTCGGTGTTTTGGGCAATATTTATATCATACTGTTCTTATCCATCTTCTTTACACTAAACCCCTCTGTATATAAAGATGGCATCATCATCCTCATCCCTCATGATCGTAAAGAACTGGGCCGATGTATTATAGACCGTATCAGTTTCTCATTAAAAGGCTGGCTTAAAGGCATGCTACTATCAATGGTATTAATTACCATTATGCTGCTTATCGGGTTAAATATCATGAGTATACCGGCGACATTGGTACTGGCCTTATTTGCGGGTATGCTTAAAATCATCCCCAACTTCGGTTCATTGGCGGCTATGATACCGGGTGTTTTATTGGCTTTAACCGTAAGCCTTAATACAGCGATTATTGTATCGCTCATTTATATCGTATCGCAAACCATCGTTAGCAATATTGTAACGCCGATTATCCAGAATAAGATGATCAAGCTGCCACCTGCGTTAACCATTATCAGTCAGGTTTTAATGGGTACGCTTTCGGGTGCATTGGGGATCATCCTGGCCGTACCATTGCTATCAATTGTATTTATTTTGGTTGATGAGCTCTACGTTAAAAAGATCAATGACCCCGAAGATGTGAAAGCAGTAAAAGCCAAACCTGATCCGGAGTTAACGGATTAAAGAGTTGGACGTTATACGTAGCCCCGACAACCGATAACTGGCAACCGACAACAGAATCACGCTGCCGATATAAACTTCACCAAACTCCGTTTAGCTACAGGCAATAAGGTTTGTTCCAAGGGGAAAGCAATATCACTCTGTACATAATATACTGCCGGGTTGGGCAAATGCTTGCGGTGTTTAACCAGATCAAGCTTTACAGATTCGGGCGTATTGGCAATTCCTTGCTCAAAAGTGTCTATAAACTCAATGTTGATGCCGCGATACTTATCGTCCTTATTTTCAAAAAAAGTGATGTGATATTCGTAAATCCAGTTGGTTTTATCACTGCCATTACGCAGGCTAAAGTAACCATGATAAGGCAGCAACGGCACCACACCTACCGGGTCTATATTGATATGCCGTTCCACAAAATCATATAGCTCTTTACCTGTTTGTATAGCCGGATCCATTTTACTGATGGCGTAGGTAATAATGCGTTCAATCTCATACATCGAGTTATCGTCCTGTATAATCTTTTTGTACGTGAGCTTTACTGCTTCAATATCTGCTTTACTTAAACGTTGCGGAAAGGCCTGCTGCAACACCGATTTGTTGTGCTTAAAATCCATCAGGTTATTGTAATGGAATATCAGGTCGGTAAGGTTAGGGTACAGGTTGTTTTTATCAAAATGGCGGTTAATCTGCTGCATATAATCCAACAGGATATATTTTTTATGTTCAAAGTCAATACAGCCGTCAATAAACCAATTAATACCCAACGATTTCATTTTTGATTAACTCCTTTCTGATAACCTTAAATTAAATAAAAAAAGGCATTTTTGCAATTATGCCCACCGGAACACTTTACTTAATACCAGTTCCGCTTGCCGATGCTGCAGCGGCAAAATCTTTTACGCCCTACCTGGTACAAACTATTAATAGCATTACCGAGTACATTGTTGAGAATGAAAAAACTGCCCGCAAGTTTCTGAAAGAAGCCGGACTGCAAACACCGCAAAGTCAACTCATTATCCACGATTACAGTAAACATGCCCGCAATGCTGACATTAGCACTTTCTTTACCGGACTATTAGCCGGCCGGGATGCAGGCTTAATGAGCGAAGCCGGCTGCCCTGGTGTAGCTGACCCAGGTGCCGATGTGGTTGCCGAAGCGCACCGCCGAGGTATTAAGGTAGTGCCATTGGTTGGGCCCAGTTCTATCCTGCTGGCTATTATGGCTTCAGGTTTTAACGGGCAAAGCTTTACATTTCACGGGTATCTACCCATTGATAAAGCCGATCGTAGCCGACGTATTAAAGAATTAGAAAGCTTTACCGAACGCTTAAAGCAAACACAGCTGTTTATTGAAACCCCTTTTCGCAATAATGCTTTGTTGGAAGAGATATTGAAAAGCTGCAAGCCCAATACCCGCCTTTGCATTGCCTGCAACTTAACAGCCGAAGACGAGCTGGTGAAAACACAAACCGTTGTGGCCTGGAAAAAAGCAACGCCCGACTTGCATAAAAAACCAACCATATTTCTATTATTCCACGCCTGATGAATATTAGCAACCAGCACACCAAAGTTTTAATTGTGGGCGCAGGCCCCTCGGGTTTAATGATGGCAGCGCAGTTGTTGCGATACGGTATTGAACCTGTTATTATCGATAGCAAACTTGGCCCAACAGATCATTCACAGGCATTGGCTGTGCAGGCCCGGTCAATGGAGATCTATCGACAGATGGGTTTGGTAGACCAGGTTTTAAAAGAAGGTAAACCCAACGCCGGGTTGCAGTTTTTTTATGGCGATAAGCTCACGGGTAAATTTCCACTATCCGATACAGGCCAGGGCGAAACGCCTTACCCTTATATATTCATCTACCCGCAAAATAAAAATGAGCGTGTACTACTTGGCGATTTAACCAAAAACACCACGCCTGTTTACTGGAATACCAGTTTAACGCAGCTCGTTCAGAAAAGCAAAACTGTAGAGGCCACGGTAACTACAAATGGTATTGAAGCCACAATTACTGCCGACTGGGTTATTGGCGCCGATGGTGCACACAGCACAGTGCGCAAACAATCAGGCATTCATTTTAGTGGTGATACTTACGCCCATCTGTTTTATTTGGCCGATATTATATCGAACCACGATGATGATTACATTAAACTGCATTTAACAAACAAGGGCTTCGCCGGCTTTTTCCCTACACCCGATAAAAACGGCTTCCGGGTGATTGGCAGTCTGCCCCCTGAGTTTGAAGGTAAGGAGGATATTAAGCTGGAAGATATTTTACCGTATGCAGAAGAAATAACACAAGGCCCTATCGTAGTCAACAAATGCAACTGGTTTACCACCTATAAATTACATCACCGTATGGCCGATAAATTCCGGTCAGGCCGCTGCTTTTTAATTGGCGATGCCGCACATATCCACTCCCCCGTTGGCGGTCAGGGTATGAACACCGGTTTACAAGATGCCTACAACCTGGCCTGGAAACTGGCCGGTGTTATCAACAATAAGATACACGAAGGTATACTGAACAGCTATGCTGCCGAGCGGATGCCGGTTGCCAAACAATTATTAGAAACCACTGACAAGGCTTTTAATATCATTATGTCGCAAGCCTGGTGGGCGCGTTTTTTTAAAAGATTTGCACTGCCTAAAATACTATCTATGATGTGGGGTAATGCTGGTGTTAAGCAAAACTTTTTTCAGCGTGTATCTCAGCTTGGTATAAACTATCGCCACAGCCATATTAACCTACACCTAAGCCATGCCCATAAAATCAAGGCAGGTGACAGGCTACCCTACCTGAAACTATACGACGAGAAGAAGCAAATAGAGACAGATCTGCATGCCTGGTGCAGCAAACCCGGTTTTACTATGATTATCTTCGGTAGATTGGCCGAGTTGGAACTGTTAGCTTTTGCCCGCTGGATCACTCATTTTTATGGTTCGGGGCTTAACTTTTTTTATCTGCCACCATCAGACCGAAACCAGCATATTTTTGAGGCTTTTGAGATCAGACAGGACCATGTAAAAACTCTTGTGGTAAGGCCCGATAATTACATTGGCTTTATGAGCGACACAACTGATATAGACATCATTAATAATTATATGCAGAGTACTACCGGATTAATCAGCCTAAAAAAATCCTGATTGACAAACTGTTAAACATTTAGTGGCACAATGATTGCATTTGCCAACTATATGTAATTATTGTAATATGGGAAAGCGCATTTTAGTGGTCGATGACGATACCGGGGTTTTAGAAGTACTAACAGAGATACTTTACATTTATGATTTTGATGTAAAAGCTATTTCGCAGGGAGAATTGGTTTTTGCCGAAGCGAATAATTATCACCCCGATTTAATTTTAATGGATGTAATGCTCTCGGGCATGGATGGCCGTAATATTTGCAAAAGCCTGAAGGCCGACCCCGAATTAAACCGTATACCGGTGATCCTGCTTTCGGCTAATGTTAATGCTTATAATGTAATGTTTGATAAAGGCGCACCCAATGATTTTGTAGCCAAACCTTTTGATATGGATAACTTAATCCACCGCATCGAGCTGCAATTAGCTGCCTGATATTAGCCGTGTATGTTCTCTATTTTGCCGTAGTTTTTAATTACGTTGGCTTCGTAAACCAGGAAATCGGCCCAGCGCTTATCTACATCAATCCCATCATTGTATTTTTTGGCAAATTTCAGGAACATGGTATAATGCCCGGCTTCGCTGATCATCAGTTCGTGGTAAAATTCGGATAGCTCCTGATCGGCAATATTCTCAGATAAAACCTTAAAACGTTCGCAGCTGCGAGCCTCTATCATCGCCGAAAACAGCAACCTGTCTACCCGTTGTATACTGCGGCCACCGCCTTTGTGCAGAAACTTAAAAAGCTCGTTCACATAGTGGTCTTTCCGTTCGCGGCCTAATGTATATCCACGCTTAACAATAAACTCGTGTACGCGCTTAAAATGATCCATTTCTTCACGCACCAAATCGGCCATTTCCTGTACCAGATCGGGCAAGTCGGGGTTTTGTACAATAATGGTGATGGCATTACTGGCCGCCTTCTGTTCGCAAAAAGCATGGTCGGTCAATAATTCTTCAATATTGCTTTCCACCACATTTTTAACCCAAAGCGGGTCTGTAGGTAGCTGTAATTTTAAAATGGTTTTCTCGCTCACAAAAGCAAAGATAACGTAAGATATTAAGAACCGGGGTAATGATTGTAGAAAAGCGGGGTAGCACAGTGGTGAGAATATGCTACGACCCGATTAGAGCGATTTGTTACATTGCAAATGCTAAGGTTCTTTCTACCGGCTTATCACCTGCGTTTTCGCGGTTTTTAACCTGTAGTCTGGCCTTCTCAATATTCTGCCATAACAGCAATTCATCTACCAGATCATCAACAGAAAATGTATCCGGAAGTTGATTAATTAGTTCTTGAACTTTGTGTTTCGTTAACATATTAATCTCGTTTATTTCTGGTGTCAAAGATACAGATTTACTAACATGGGTTAACTTTTTCTACAAAAATGACAATTGAGAAACCCACCCACTTTTTATTCTGTGTTACAATAAAGTTAAAGAAATATTATGCCGGAAAGCAACTAACTATACAGATTTTTATTTTCTATAAACTTCAAAACCGGGTCGGGTACAAAGTATTGCACATTCTTTTTAGCCGCGATAGACTTGCGGATAAACGTTGCAGAAAGCTCCATCAGCGGTGTCATGGTGATGGTTACCGATGGGTGATTAGCCAGGTCGGCATTTTCATAACCGGGGCGTGGGTATACGTAAACGCGGTAATCGCGCAGTATGAGCTTATAGTTTTTCCACTTGGGTAATGAGATCAGGTTATCAGAACCCATAATGAGCGCAAACTCATGCTCGGGATATTTCTCTTTAAGCAGGGTAAGGGTATCGATGGTGTACGATGGTTGCGGCATTTTAAGCTCAATATCGCTAACCGAAATATTCTCCGAATTATCTGTAGCCAGGCGCGCCATCTCAAGGCGGTCGTAGGTATTAATCAGGTCGCCCAGCTTCTTGAAGGGGTTTTGCGGCGATACTACCAGCCAAACTTTATCAAGTTCGGTATGGTTGGCCATATAATTAGCAATAATTAAATGGCCTATATGTATAGGGTTAAAAGAGCCGAACAACAAGCCTATCTTCATTTTCTACAATACCGGATTTTGAATTATATAGGCAATATATTATAATTCCATTAAGAAAACAACTAAGTGTTTAATAATATCAAACCAAACAGCTTATTCCTTTATAAAATCTTTTACCAACTGCTCTGCTTCTTTACAGGCAGTTTCAAGGTCGTGATTTTTTAGTATCACATCAAAGCGTGGTGCGTAGTTTAATTCCTTTTCTGCTTTCTCAAATCGCTCTTCCAGCTTTTTAACGCTATCGGTACCGCGGCCGGTTAATCTTTCTTTCAATACCTCCAGTGATGGTGGCTGAACAAATATGGCCAAAGCCTGGTTGCCATACTTGCGCTTAAGGTGCAAGCCGCCCTCAACATCAATATCAAATATCACGGTTTTACCAGTTTTCCAGATACGTTCAATTTCTTCGCGCAGCGTACCGTAAAACGTGCCGCTATATACTTCCTCAAACTCAACAAAATGCTTTTTGGCAATACGGTGCAAAAATTCTTCTACACTAATAAAATAATAATCGGTTCCGTTACGCTCGTCGCCTCGTGCTTCGCGCGTAGTTGCCGAGATAGAAAACTCCAGCTCGGACATTTTAGATAGCAGGTGATGTACTATGGTAGTTTTACCGGCTCCCGACGGTGCAGAAAATATAACCAGTTTGCCTTGGGTCATAATATAGTTTTGAGTTAGTGAATGAGTGAGTTAGTGAGTTATATCGAATGGTGAGCTTGACATTCACAACTCAACACTCACTAACTCACTAACTATCCACTACAACACGTTTAATAGTTGTTCTTTAATTTTTTCAAGTTCTTCTTTCATGCCTACTACCAGCTTTTGGATGGCAGCGTCATTGGCTTTTGAGCCCAGGGTATTAATTTCCCGGCCTATTTCCTGCGATATAAAGCCAAGTTTTTTACCATTGGCATCATCACTTTTCAGGGTTTCCAAAAAGTAGTCGCAATGGCTTTTTAGCCTTACTTTTTCTTCGGTAACATCAAATTTGTCGATGTAATAGATCAGTTCCTGCTCCAGGCGGTTCTGGTCAACGTTTTCACGGCCAACGGCATCAGAAAGGAAGGTTTGCAAACGTTCGCGAACCTGGGCAACACGCTTTGGTTCTTCTAAAACTACCTGCTCCAGGTTTTGCAGTATGATAGCAATGCGGCCACGCACTTCGTTCTCCAAAACAGCGCCTTCATCAATCCTGAACTGCTGAAATGCTGCCATAGCCTGCTTAAAGGTTTTATCGGCTTCTTTCCATTGCTCGTCTGATAGGGTTTCTTCATCAAACTTAACCACCTCTGGTAAGCCTAATGCCAGTTGCAGCAGGTTACTGGTAGGTTCGTTTAGGCTTTCGCTTACCGATTTAAGCTGATCATAATAGTGTTTCAACAAAACGGTATCGATACCTGCAGCTTTGGCTTGCTTGTCAGCTTGCTCAATATTAATGCTGAGGTTTACTTTACCACGCTCGATCTGCTTGTTACAGTCCGTACGTAATTGAAACTCTTTTTCGGAAAAAGCTTTGGGCATGCGCAGCGACAACTCGAGGAACTTGCTGTTGAGCGATTTAATCTCAACTGTGTATTTGGTGCTGCCAGAGTCGGAAACAGCGATGCCGTACCCTGTCATTGACTTTATCATGTGCAAAGATACAGTTTTGTTGATTAAGTTGGAATACGTTGATTGAGTTAGGGCTTTAGTTGATTGGGGTTGACATGTTAAGTAGTTGATTAAGTTATATAATACAGAACTTAATCCAACTCAATCAACAATCAACTTACTTAACTCACTCCAACCACTCACTAACCTTTAACACTTTTTCACAATTCAATTACATGGTTATGGCTACCTTTGTACGATATGTTGAGGGGAATTTTCAAGAGCTTAATACTTTACATCTGCTTTTTACCTATGCTAAGCTATGGGCAACAGGTAGAGGCAATACGTGGAATTGTGTTTAAAAAAGGTATGCTCGAGAAAATCGCGGGAGCTAACATTACCAACTTAAAAACTAATGTTACCACATCAAGCAACCTATACGGCGAATTTAATGCCAAGGTGAGTGTGGGCGATACGTTGCTGATTATAAAAGATGGATATACCCCTTTTAAGCAGGCTATCGGAAATTTCAGTACGCTTTATATTAGTTTATTACCCGTTATTGCGCTTAACGAGGTGCAGGTAAAAGGACAAACCAAAAAGCAGGAATTGAGCGGTTTTATGAACGATTACCGCAGTAAAGGCATTTATTACGATGGCAAACCATCGGTACTTAATTATATTACCAATCCCATCACTTCGTTATACGAGGCCTTTGGTAAAGCACCGAGCCAGGCCAGAAATTTTGCCCGCTTTGCCAAGACAGAACAGGAAGCAACTGAGGTGGATAAAAAATATACGCCTGAAATAGTATCACGCACCACAGGTATGCAGGGAGACAGCGTTCGATTATTTATGCTGAGCTACCGCCCATCACACGATGATATTGCCAAATGGGACGATTATGAGATTATCCTGTATATCAAAAAATCGTACGCTTCTTTCAAGAAAAACGGAGCTATTGTACCGGTTAATATCTTTAAACAACCGAGCAATAATTAGATCCCAAGCGCTTCGCAGGCCTTTTCGGCAGCCAATTTTTCGGCCAGCTTTTTGCTGAATTCTTTGCCGCTGCCCATCACCTCGCCATCTATGTTTACCGAGATGGTAAAAAGTTTGTTACTTTCACCTTCCTGGTTAGTAATCTGCTCAAAAACGATGTCTTTGCCGTGGCGCTGGCACCACTCAATCAGCTTACTTTTAAAGTTAGTTTCGGTCTGCTCCAGCGTATGGATGTCGATGTGCGACTTGATAATGTGATTGATCAGGAAGTTCTTGGTGAAATCGTAACCCTTATCCAGGTAAACAGCACCAACCAATGCTTCAAAAGCATCTCCTAATAATGATCCCTGCCGGGTGGCGCTGATCATGCGGTTATCATACTCAACCAGTTTATCAAAACCCAGTTTGCGGGCCAGCTGGTTTAAATTAGCACGGTTAACAATTTTTGAACGTAGTTCGGTTAAAAAACCTTCGTCTTTGTAGGGGTAAAGTTTAAACAAAACTTCGGCTACAACGCTGCCTAAAACGGCATCGCCCAAAAATTCGAGCCGTTCGTTGCTGTTCTTAACACCTTTCTTAACGTTTTGTGCAACCGATTTATGGCGAAATGCCAACCGGTATAAAGACAAATTGCCCGGCACAAAGCCGAGCAAATTCTTTAATGTTTTTACGTACTTTCTGCTTGGTGATAGATAAAGCTTATAAAACCGTCTTACTGGCATTAAACCGTTAATTAGTCTTCGTACTTTTTAAATATCACAGAAGCATTATGGCCGCCAAAACCAAAACCATTACTTTGCGCAGCACGCACTACACGTTTCTGAGCTTTATTAAAGGTAAAGTTGATCTTAGGGTCGAACGCCGGATCATCAGTAAAATGGTTGATGGTAGGCGGAATAATGTCATTTTTAACAGCCAGAATAGCAGCAATAGCTTCAACCGCACCGGCAGCACCTAAAAGGTGACCTGTCATTGATTTGGTAGAGCTAATGTTAATACGATGAATATGCTCACCGTAAGCCTCTGTAATGGCCTTAACCTCTTGCGGATCGCCTATTGGTGTAGATGTACCGTGTACATTCACATAGTCGATATCTGCAGGGGTCATGTTAGCATCTTCTAAAGCGGCTTTCATTACTAAAGCGGCGCCTAAACCTTCGGGGTGCGGTGCAGTCATGTGGTAAGCATCGGCACTCATGCCGCCGCCCATCATTTCTGCATAAATTTTAGCACCACGCGCTTTAGCGTGTTCCAGTTCTTCCAGTATAATGGTACCTGCACCTTCGCCGGCTACAAAGCCGTCGCGGTCAAGATCAAACGGGCGTGAAGCCGTTGCCGGGTCATCATTACGGGTTGATAATGCATGCATGGCGTTAAAGCCACCAATACCAGCCTCGTTAATAATAGCCTCAGAACCACCGCTGATAAACATATTTGCTTTGCCTAAACGGATATAGTTAAAGGCATCGATAAGCGAATTATTTGAAGAGGCACATGCCGAAACTGTGGTAAAGTTCGGTCCGCGTAACCCGTATTTAATAGAGATATGGCCTGGGGCAATATCGGCAATCATTTTAGGGATAAAGAAAGGATTAAAACGCGGTGTACCATCACCTTTAGCAAAAGCAACTACCTCATCCAGAAACGTTTTAAGACCGCCAATACCTGATCCCCAGATAACACCTATACGGTTGGTATCCAGTTTATCAAAGTCAAGGCCAGCATCTTTAACCGCTTCTTCGGTTGAATATAGTGCGTATTGCACAAAAGGATCTAACTTGCGGGCATCTTTGCGGCCCAAAAAAGCATCGGCATCAAAGTTTTTTACCTCGCAGGCAAACTTAGTTTTGAAGTTGGTTACGTCAAAACTTTTAATAAAGGCAGCCCCACTCACTCCATTGATCAAACCGTCCCAGTATTCTGGAACGCTATTGCCAATTGGAGTAAGTGCGCCAAGCCCGGTTACTACAACTCTTTTAAACTCCATTTAAACGTAGTAAGAGGAGCTTATTTAACGTTTTTTTCAAGGTAAGCGATAGCCTGGCCAACAGTACCAATTGTTTCAGCCTGATCGTCAGGAATAGCCACGTTAAATTCTTTTTCAAACTCCATGATTAATTCCACGGTGTCTAATGAATCTGCACCCAGGTCGTTGGTGAAGCTTGCTTCTGGTGTAACTTCACTTTCGTCAACACCTAATTTTTCTACGATAATAGCTTTTACTCTTGAAGCGATATCAGACATGGTCTTTGATGTTTAATTGATTAATAAATTTTCTGTGCAAAGAAAGTCAAATTCTATTAAATATCAAATCTAAAAATCTATGCATAATTCATAACAAATTTTTAGTGCTACGGTTTGTATTAGTAATTTTACCGGGTTATATATTATATAGTGGTTTTAAATAAGCGGATTTTAAAGTTTGAGATCGACCTGGATTTCATTTTAATCGCGATAACTTCGTCATTGAAGGACTATCGCATCTGCTACTATATTAATAAACAGTTAAATTTTAACTTCATCAGGCAACCAGATCTGGGTGTTGATATTCATCATAGTAATGATCCGGTACTTTTTTCTATCTTTCACCATTATTGGGAAGCAAGCGAAACAGATTTCTATTTTATTGCAAATAAGGGCTCAGACGGCCTTTTAATACCCGAGATGCGTAGCGTTGATTACTTCTTAATGATAAAAAATTACATCGATCCACGAGATTTGGAAGACATGATTACACAGTTAAATAAGTTGCCCGAGATAGTGGCGGCTGTAAAGATTGATCCTAAAAAAATAAAATCCCGTGAAAATCTTTTATTTTAGCGCAAATTTTAAAAAATACTACAGTATAACGACTTTACATTATATAGTACAGCCAGTTTAACCCCCGCATTAATATGAAATTATCCTATAACAGAACTAAGATTGTGGCTACCATGGGCCCTGCTTCGGCAAAAAAAGAAACTTTACTGGCCATGGTAAAAGCAGGTGTAAACATTTGCCGCTTAAACTTTTCGCATGGAAAAGCAGAAGATCACCAGAAAGTTATTGATACTATCCGCGAAATTAACGCGCAGTACAAATTAAACATCGGTATCCTGGCAGATTTACAAGGACCAAAAATCCGTATTGGTTTGGTAAAAGACGGCGGTATCAATTTAGTTAATGGCAAACATATCAAAATCACTACCAATGAGTGTATTGGTGATGATGAGCAGATCTACATTACTTATGATACCTTCCCACAGGATGTACATGCCGGCGAAACCATCTTATTAGATGACGGTAAACTGCAGCTTAAAGTAATTGAAACCAACAGAAAAGATACCGTAATATGTGAAGTATTACACGGAGGTATCTTAACCTCACGTAAAGGCGTTAACCTGCCAAACACTAAAGTATCTATCCCAAGCTTAACCGAAGAAGATTTAGTTAACCTGGAGCAGGCTTTAGCAAATGATGTGGAGTGGATCGGCCTTTCTTTCGTTCGTAACGCAGAGGATATCGTTGACCTGAAACGTATTATTGCAAAAAACAATAAAGCATCACGCGTTATTGCTAAAATTGAGAAACCAGAAGCTATCGATAATATCGACGCAATTATTGCTGTTACAGACGGCGTAATGGTTGCCCGTGGAGATTTGGGCGTTGAAATGCCTTTAGAAGAAGTGCCTTTGCTGCAAAAAATGATTGCACGTAAATGCCGTGCGGCTTCTAAACCGGTTATCGTTGCTACCCAGATGTTAGAATCAATGATCACTACCCCGCGCCCAACACGTGCCGAGGTTAACGACGTTGCCAACTCTGTACTGGATGGTGCTGATGCAGTAATGCTAAGCGGAGAAACTTCAGTTGGTGAGTTCCCGGTTATTGTTATCGAAACAATGGCTAAAATTGTACGTAACGTTGAAGAAAAAGGCTACCCATATAATAGCAATAAAGAAGTAAGCCAGGATACTACTTCGCAAAACTACCTGAGTGATGCACTTTGCGGTTCGGCTGTTTACTTAGCTGAACATACCAATGCATCAGGTATTGTATCAATGACTACTTCTGGTTACACTGCGTTTGAAATTTCATCTTACAGACCGTTTGCCGGCACTTATATATTCACATCTAACAGAAACTTATTAAATGCACTAAGCTTACTTTGGGGCGTTAAAACTTTCTACTACGATGGTTTAGAAAGTACTGATAAAACTATTGCCGATGTTAATGCTATCCTTAAAGCTGAGAACCTGATCGAAGCTGGTGATGTAGTAATTAACACTGCCGCTGTGCCAATTGCTGCACAAGGCAAAACTAACATGCTGAAAGTAACTGTTATTGAATAACCGGTACCACTAAGCAAGAAAAGGGAATGATCATAAGATCATTCCCTTTTTTATTTTTTACCGGCCTGTTTACCGGTGTTTTTGTCTTTGGCCTGCGATAAACTATTTATCTGCAATTAACGACCTGTGGGGGTAAGGATTCCGTCTCTTTGCTTAATAAACTTCGGCTCTAAAAACCTTTCCTTGTAGTTTACCAATTTTCGCAAAGCGATAATCCCAATACATTCTTAATATACTCATAACGCCGTGTTTTAGTAATGCTTTTGACCAATAATTAAAACAATGGTTTAAAGCATGCTATAATATTTAGTGCTTTAACATGGCGAAAGTATGAAAAATTTCTTAAATACAATCTAAGCTAATAGTTTTCAACAGAATTAATGCACTATAAATCAGGCTAATAAATTTAAAATTTCATCAATACAAGCCCTTTTACAAACACGTGTTGATAACTCCAAAACTGCACCAATGCCTTAGAAGGATAAATTTGAGATAAGCCCCTGTTAATTTCCTCTGATTGATTTACCGGTTACTTTATTTTAACACAGTTTTAACGTTTCGATAAAGCATTAACACGGCAACTATTGTGTTACATAATAAATATCCATTAGCCCCTATCTGCTGCAAAAGCGCGGGCTTGCCATGGTTCAAGCTTTTGTTATATAAATAAGTTAGTCTAATGTGTGGGCCCCGTCGCAAGCGGGGCTTTTTTGTGAACAGATCATAAAAATTAACTGGAAATATTACCTTTCAAAAACTTAAATAAATCACGCTCATGCTTAAACCAATCTTTACACTTTTACTTGCTTTCGGTATTTATACCGCTGCATCCGCCCAAACAAAAGGGAATACAGAATTCGGGATTAATGTGGGTTTAAATACCTCAACCGTTTTTACAAACAGTGGTTACGGCTACTATGGCTATACCAACCCTGATTATAGGGTAGGGTTTAACGTAGGCCTCACTGCCGATCATTACTTCTCTGATCGCTGGAGCCTTAAAGCCAAACTAATTTACGACCAAAAAGGCTGGAATAGCGGCTATATTTCATTTAATGACAATAGTAGTTATGCTACCGATTATAAGCTCAACTACCTTACCATCCCGGTTATGGCTAACTGGCATTTTGGCCGCACCAGAAACTGGTATCTTAACTTTGGCCCTTACATCGGTATTTTGTTAAACGCCAAAGAGAGCGCAAAAAATACAGATGTAAAACCCTATATCAATAACCCAGATGGTGGTTTGGCCGTGGGTATTGGCGTAAAATTCCCGATCGGCGAGGGTTCTAAATTCTTTATAGAATACCTTGGCCAGGGAGGTGTTGGCGATGTATTTAAAAACAATTTCGATTCATCTGTTAACAACAGCGTGTCGAGCTTTAACATCGGTATCACATTTTAATTAAAGCCCTACAAAATAAAAAGCCATCCCAACGGTTTGTCAGGATGGCTAATCAATAGTTAATCTGTTAGTTTACTTGCTATAGATGTTACTCGAGTTACGATAGCCTGATGTTGTATTGGTATACCAGTCTACATAATTAGCGCCGCTTGACGAAGCCCAATCAGAGAAATGCAGGTATGCCTGGTTAATTGGCACGGTTTCAATTGGCCAGCTAAATGGCTGGCTAAAGTTGATAGCCCATGGCCAGTTTTCTTTCGATAGATAGTAACGTCCTGTTGCTGGTGTAGAGCTATCATCACCCGTACCAAATAAGGCCGTATTGGCTTTATCTGTTGGTGCATAGCCCGGCAAGTGTGCCTCATAGCCACGGCGCAGGTTGCTGATCAGGAATGGGTTAAATGCTGATACCGTTAAGGTTGATGCAGCAATAGGCGTGTTAAAATTAATATCAACTGCTGCGGTGGTACCGTTTGTAACCTTATCTTTAGTGGTTAAGGTATTGATAAAGAATGAAGCATCCGGATTTTTGATCAATGCCTCGTGATTATCAAATGGAATAATTACTGCCTTTGATTGCCCTGCTTCTACACCGTTAGATGCGAAGGTGATATAATTACTAATAGCTTGCTGCCCTGTTACCGAAGCCACTGCCGAAGCCGGAATAGGTAACTGCACACCGAAACCATTGTGGAATGACGCACCCGCGGCACCTACGTTAAAATTACCCTTTAACTCAACAACCTGGTTAGAGGCATTGCTGATAAAGGCGTATTGGTAGTTTACCACTAAATCATTCATATCATAATCGCCTTTGGTTGGGAAGTTATCCTCGAACGCAATGGTAGAGAATGTTGTTGACGACGGATAGTAGCTGATATAAGCACGATTTGGATCATTAGGGAAAGCATCCTGTGCATCGGCAACACCATCACCGTCGGTATCGCCACCTCTGTCAATGGTAGATACGCCCGTGGTTGATATAGCCGTAATTGGATTGGCAGTTGCGTATACCACTAAATCATTAAAATCGTTATCAGAACCACCGGTTTGCCTGTTGGTATCTTCAAAGCCCATTAAGTAAAGCTTATGTACATCATCATATAACATTACAGTATGTCTTTTTAATGATGTAGTAGTTTCAGGGTTAAAGCTATCCTGGGTATAGAATTTGGTTGCGTTGGTATTAACACCGCTGCCTGTCCACGCATTTTGTAGCAATACAAAACCGATAGAAGTACCTGCGCTGAATGTACCCAGCTTAACTTTATCGCCCGAAACCAAACCACCGCCCGAACCGGATGCCGAAGCATTAGGGAAGATATAAGTGATTTTATCGATACCGCCTAGCAGTGTGCCACCCGAAGATAAACCCGGCGGGTTGCTTGTTTGATAGGTATAGTAAGCCAGTGTATTTTGGTAACCTGCACCTTCTGATACGAACGTAACCCATACATCTGATGTAGCAGTTACGTTGATGGTGTTAACTGCCGTAGTAGCCAGGTATGATGGATGCGATGTAGTTACCGGGGTACCTTCTGGCAGGGATGCATTTACATACGAAAGTAACGAAGCAGGCACCACATCACCCGTTGCTTCCAGATAAGCCGGGCGGCCCAGGTTAGTTGGGCTGGTAAATGCATTTGATGACGTATAGCCGGTTGGGTAACCAATATCAGTGTTCAGCAAGCCATTAATGCTGATTCTCCCAGTTGATGAAGAGCCGGTTGGGATATTGTTAATGGCATCGGGTGTAATGTCGCCGCTGTAGCCTGTTTTACCACCAATAGTAGCTGTAACTGCATTGTTGTTAATAACAGCCGTGGCATTATGTAACAAGCCGATATAAGCCGGATCTATCACCAGGCTGCCATAATAAGCCGGGACAGTTATTTTAGCTGTAACCTTACCAGATTTATCTGATACAGCCCTAAATATGGCTGCACTTGGGTTGGTACTACCCGGCGCATATACGCTTACAACAACACCGGCTAGTGGGCCATTGCTATTATCCTGAAGTGTAAGGTTTAAGCTTACATCTTTTGAAGTAGCAAAATTGAACCCATCGGGAGCAATTTTGTTCACCGGCGTGGTTGGACCATCGCCATTCGAGTGATCCTTTTTGCACGATGTAAAAACCGCCACACCCGCAATCAGGCAAAAAGTAAGGAATCTGTTCATAAAAAATTAACTATCAGTAAATAAATTTATTCGCTTTCTACGGATAGCTTTTATAAAAGTTTCTTATTACATATATAAATATAAACTATTAGTTATTTTAATATCTCTAAAAGATGTCAAAAATCAATTTGGATTAAATTCAAGCATTGTAAATAACTATTAAGATAATTTATTTACCATTGCAACACCTGCTCACTTTTGTTCATTTTATTCATTTCTCGATTTTGTAACATTTCTATTTAACTGCTTCTCTAAAAGAGACATAAGCACTTCTCATGAAAATTAACAAATACACTTTTGCCCTCGTGCTGTTACTGTGCACAAGCTTCACAGTATTTGCACAAACAGACACCATCACGGCCGACAATCATAAACTCATTACAGCCCAGCTTAAGCCCGGGCTCAGGCAATACCTGGTATATTTTCAGGTACCTAAGCAGCCTAAAATATTAAGGCTTTCTTTATGGCTCCGCAATATTGCTGTTGAAAAAATAAATGGGGAAGATGTATTTGTAACCACCCAGCATTGGTACAGCCCTGATACGGCAAGCTATCGCACCTTTAGATCGATCAATAAGAAAGCTGATTTTGCCCCTGTATTTCACGAGGAAAAAGCAGGCGGAAAGTTAAAGGCCTATAACTGGGCTGCAACAAAAATTACGGGTGCCGATACGGTAGCAGATAATTCAGCCAAAGGCTTTTCACTAAATTTTGATCGTGCCAACCTAAACTGGAACCTGGATATAGAAACCTTTGAAATGCTGCCGCTTGCCGCAAATAAAGTGTTTGCTATTTATTTTTACGATGCAGGCTTAACTCCCCCGGCTTATGTTATTTACAAAGTAATTGGCAACGAAACTGTAAGCCTTAACGACAATAAAAACATAGACTGCTGGAAACTATTTACAGAAGGCAAGTTATCCAACGGTACCCCTTACACCGAGACTTACTGGATCAGCAAAAAGAACCACGAGCTGCTAAAAGAAGAAGATTTTTATAACGGCATGTACCGCTATAAAATTAAGCAGCCCGGCATTGCGCAAGATCTCTTAAAGAGATTTAATTAATGCTTTTTAGTAGTAATTAAAATAACACCATTTACACCCCGTTCGCCGTATATATTCGGGTCTCCATCTTTAAACACGTTAATACGTTCAATATTTTCAGCCTTAACACCTTTCATCTCGGCAAGTGTAATTTCCTTATCATCCAGATAATACAGCGGTGGTGATGAAGTTACCTTTATAGAGTTGGTCTGTATCTTATAAACGGCTTTAGATGTGGTATCACCCTGCCTGCGCGTATAAGTTACGGTTGAAAAGACGGTAGAAGGGCTGCTATTATATTGTAATGGATTGCTTTGCACATAGATCATTTGATTATCGTGCTTACGGGTTACCATTGTATCAGCAGTGTGCTGTGCTATTTTATCATCTTCCAATTTAAAGCTTATCGGTATTATCATCCGCGATCTTATCGTGGCACCATCCTGTACACCAGGGTTCCATTTTGGCGAAGCGCTTATAACGCGTACAGCCTCCTGGGCGCCAATTGTATTTAGCTCTGTTAAAGGTTTAATATCTGACAATGAACCGTCTTTTTCAACAAAAAACGACACAACTACCCTGGCCTCATGATGCTTTTCACGCCACTCTGCCGGGTACCTGATGTTTTGACCAAGATACTTTGAGAATTCCGGTAAGCCTCCTTTAAAAGAAGCCGGACTTGCCGTCACCGTTAATAACCGGGTATCTTTTACGGTATCAATTTTAATTCCTTTTGATGGAACCGGCCTCGCTTCCGGTTTAAAATCTTTCACCTCTGGTATAACAGAAAGCCCTGTAGCTAATTTGCCATGTGTAGCAGTTGATGTAACCGTGGTGTACACATTTTGCAAAGCAGGCGGTGCGGCAGGTACCATCATTATTTGCTCTGCTTTATCACTAATAATAGTAATGGCCAAATTGGTGCGGGTTGTAGCTGATGATAATATCAGCATCAAGGCAAACAATGGCGCCGATAATCCATATTTTAACAATGCCGTACGCTGCGAGTTATTTTTCTGCAGCATCAATATCCGTTGCTTCAGCAAGCTGTGATTAAAGAAAGGATTAACCAGCTCGTGTGCCGGGGTTTTAAAGGTTTCACTCAATAACAGCAGGGCATATTCCTGTTTGCTGGTACCGGCTTTCAGGGCATTACGATCGGCAATAAACTCATGAATGTGTTTGATAGCTTTGCGATAGAAATACACAGCCGGATTAAACCAGTTGATGATCATAATAGCCTCGATCAACATTACATCGGCCGAGTGCCATTGCCGGGCATGCACTTCTTCGTGCGCCATAATTACATTGCGGCTATTAACGGTTTCGCCCAGCTTAATGGTTTTAAAAAAAGAGTAGGCATCTTCACTTTCATTATATTTAATATTGTAGCGCAACACCATTAATTGCAAAATAAAACGCGAAGCGAGTAGTATAATACCGCCTACGTAAACAATGGCTAATACCTGCCCAACGGTGAGGTGCTGACTTGGTGCTGCAGGGATCTGGTAAATTACCACCGGATCGAGATGATAAATGGTTTGTTTAAGCTGCTGTGTTATAAACAGGTTACGAGCCCATTCGGCCTGTACCAAAGGCAGCATAAATGATAATATGGCCGAACCTACCAGGTAAAACCTGTTTAATTGAAAAAACGTTTCGCGGCGAAGCAGCAGGGCATAAAACCCGTAAAACAAAATCAGGTAAACATTCGCCAGTATCAGATATTGCCACCAGGTCATAAAATGTTATTATTTGTCTTTCAACTTTTCAATCAATTTCAAAATCTCATCAGCCTCTTTCATGTCAATCTTTTCTTTCTGCACAAAAAACGAGAACATGCGTTTTACCGAATTATCAAAATAGCCGTTCAGTAATTTATCGGTCGCAAAGTTCTGGTATTGCTCCTTGCTGATGAGCGGATGATACTCATGGCTTTTACCAAAGGCGGTATGGCCTACAAAGCCCTTGGTTTCCAGTATCCGGATAAAAGTCGACACCGTATTGTACGCCGGTTTAGGCTCGGGCAACTGGTCGATAATGTCCTTTACGTAAGCTTTTTTTAATTGCCAAAGCACCTGCATCAGTTGTTCTTCTGCACGTGTTAGTTCTTTCATTTCCATAATTTTAGTTTAATGGCATCCTCAAAAAACAATCGGATCTCAATATGCAAACCTTGTGTTTGCAGCTGTATTATTTTATTGCGCTCTATAAAGTTGCAACTAATGCATTAGTTATCCAAATTTATATTTAAGAACATTATCTTGCATACGTGGTTATCAATCACGTTAAACTTAAATTATACTAATGCATATTACTTTTCATGGTGCGGCACGCAATGTAACCGGCAGCAAACACATGGTACAATTAAACGATGGCACCAATATATTGCTCGATTGCGGTATGTTTCAGGGACTCGAAAACGCTGATGATTTAAACGGACACTTCGGTTTCCGTCCGGATACGGTTGATTATATGGTTTTATCGCACGCCCACATCGACCATTGCGGCTTAATACCCCGTCTGGTTGCCGAAGGTTTTAAAGGCCCGATTTACTGTACCCCGCCCACCATGAACCTTGCGCGAATCTTGATGGCAGATTCGGCACGTATCCAGACTTCTGATGCCGAGTACGCCAATACTTATCGTGAGCGAAAAGGCCTGCCCTTAGAAGAACCGCTTTATACCGAAGAAGATGCGATGAAGGCACTTGGTCAGTTTAAGGTGGTGGAGTATAATGAAGAGTTTGAGATCACCCCGCGTGTAAAAGTATTATTTACCGATGCCGGGCATTTGCTGGGCAGCGCCGCCGTGCACCTCAATATTCTGGAAGATGGTAAATACACCCAGCTTACCTTTAGCGGTGATGTTGGCCGATATGGCGATATGATATTAAGAAGCCCGGAGAAATTCCCGCAGGCTGATTATATTTTGCTGGAATCAACCTATGGCGATTCGTTGCACAAAGACCTGAAACCTATTGAGAATGCCCTGCACGATATTATCCAACACACTTGCATGGTAAGGCACGGCAAGGTAATTATCCCGGCCTTTAGCGTTGGCCGTACGCAGGAACTATTATATGCCCTTAATGCCCTGGAATTACAAGGCCGCCTACCGGATGTACCTTATTATGTGGATAGCCCGCTGGCCGACCAGGCCACACAGGTATTAAAAGAACACCCCGAAGTTTATAATAGCGAAGTAGAGAAGGTAATGAAGGTAGATGCTGATCCGTTCAGCTTTAAGGGTTTGCGCTTTACCCAATCAACGGAAGAATCTATCGCCTTAAACAATGATCCGCGCCCATGTGTCATTATCTCTTCATCGGGCATGGCCGAGGCAGGCAGGGTGAGGCACCATATCCGTAACAACATCGACAAAGAAAGAAACACCATACTGATTGTAGGTTACTGCGAGCCATCATCACTGGGCGGCCACCTGCTGCGCGGCGATAAAGTGGTTAACATCTTCCATGAAGACTACGATGTGAAAGCCGAAGTACGTTCCATTAAATCAATGAGTGCGCATGGCGATTATGAGGATCTGCTCAAATTCATGTCGTGCCAGGACCCTAAACTGGTAAAGAAAGTATTTTTAGTACATGGCGAATACGATGTACAGCAACACTTCGCCAAAAAACTACAGGATGTTGGGTTTGAACAGGTAGAGATACCGTACCAGCACCAGCGCGTAGAGATTTAGTGGCAGGGGTTAGTGGCAGTGGCAGTCTCTACCGACGAAAGATAAAGGACTGAAGGATAAAAGAAACGAAAGGAGAATGGCTTAAGGATGTAACAAACCTTTTGCTCATTCTTCTTTTCGTCTTTTACACTCCTGCTGCTGCCACTCGCCACTGCTACTCTTTTGTCTATTCTCATTTTTCTTTTCGCCTTTTCTCTTCCTGCCACTTGCCACTGCTATTACTACTCCTCCCCCCTAAAACGTCCGCATAGGGCAGGTAACTTTGTAGCGGTTGTTTAGCAAGATGCCAATTACAATCTCGTGCGTACCGTTGCTTACCGTGTTGAGAGTAGAAGTAGTTAAATCGTACGAGTAGCCAATATTAATAAACGAGCTGATATTTAAACCTGCCAATGCAGAGAACGAATCATTGTGCCGGTACGAACCACCGATCCAGAACCTGTCGCGGAAGGCCAGTTTGCCGGTAATGTCGTAGGATACAGGTACCGGGTTAATCACCTTCAGCATTATCGAGGGCATAAAAGAAACATCATCAGATACCGGCAGCTTCACACCCGAGGTAAAGAAATAATGCGGCACTGTTTGGCTTTGATTATAGGTAGATGTATTAGTGCTGAAATATAAATTTGATTTAAGCAATTGCTGCGCCGATGCGCCCACATAAAAATTAGAAGTATAAATCCAGATCCCGGCGCCCAAGTCGGGTTTCCACTGACCGGCAATACCGTTGGTAATGGCCGGGTCGTTATCAACCTCCAACGTAATTGCCGATGTGTTTAAGCCTACATAACTAACACCAGCCGCAACACCTACCGCCATGTTCCATTTTGGGCTTAAGCCGATATGATAAGCATAAGTAGCATCAATGTTAGTTTCGGTTAACGGGCCTGCTTTATCGCTCACAATCGTCATACCTATACCGTGGTGCGGGGCGGCGGCCTGGTAATCCTGCACGTACGAACGGCTCATAGGGTTTTCGGTGCCTCCGGCTGGCGAGCCAGCAGCATCACCATTCAAAAATTGATTGCCGATGGGCATATTAAAGGTTAAGTATGATGTAGTTGGTGCGCCGTCGAGGCCAGTCCATTGTTTGCGGTAACCCATTTTAAGATCGGTATAATTTTCAATACCAGTTACGGCAGGGTTAAGCAGGTAGTTATTAAAAACGTATTGGGTATACTGCGGGCGCTGTTGTGCTAAACCAATATTTGCTGCAATAGAAAAAATTATAATCAGGTTAAAAACTCTCTTCATGTATACCGCCCAGCTTTTTACAAATAAGCGCCTGCTTTTCAGCAGGCGCCATCTTCTATGAAAACATACCAGGGAAAAACTCGAATCGCATACAATAATCCCCTGCTATGTTTTAAAGGTGGCAATTGCTATAGGCTACAGCAATGATGTATCGCTAAACAAGCCTTATGTATAGATGAATGCCGCAACATTAACTATTGATAAAATACAGGCAATTATTTGCTTAAGATTTGTTCGTAAAGCTGCAGGTATTGCTGAGCCGCACGGTCCCACGAAAATTTCATGGCTTGTTGTTTGATTTCCCAGGATAGGTTTCTGCTGAGAAAATCGTCCATACCATTCTTAAATGTTTGCTGCATGGCAGCAGGTTCTAAGCTGTCGAAATAATAGGCAACGTCTCCACCAACCTCGGGCAAGGAGGTATACTTCGACAGAAATACCGGTTTCCCGAAATGCATGGCCTCAATAACAGGCAAACCAAAACCCTCCGTTCTTGAAGGAAATAGAAAAGCAGTACAATTTTGATAATACCAGGCCTTGGCCTCATCAGATACCGGGCCGGTGATATGAAGCCGGTCTAAACAGCCAAACTTTTTAGCTTCCGCTATAATCACATTTACGTGTGGTGTTTCAATCCCGGCAATAACCAGTTCTAATTCGTTATCCTGTAATAAAGCAGGTAATAAGTGAAAGTTTTTTTGCCGCGAAAGCAGACCGATTGTAAAAAGGAACGGTTTAGTTGGTGCAACAACCGGTTTGTAACCATCGGGCACTGTCAACGCATCCGCGCCATTATAAATTACAGTTACTTTGTCTTTAGTTTGGGGGAAATAGTGTTGGATATCGTTAGCCACAAATTGTGATATAGCCACAATGTGATCAACCTGTTCAATATTCTTTCTTAACTTTTGAAGATACTTCTCTATCTCTTCCGGCGTACTGGTTTCTACGTGTACCCTGTTCATATCATGAATGGTCATGATCTTCTTCGCGTTAACCCAGGCAGGGTTTAAGCGGCACATATCATCGGTAATGTGTACTAAATCATATTTATTACGATTAGGAAAATAAAGCTGATGCCATTTGGAGAGTTGCAGAATATCAACTTTATCATCAAACCGGTAAGCCGTCCTTTGATGCAAGTAAAATTCGAGATGAAACCTATCGTGATTATTATTAATTAAGCCATTACCCAACCCTTTACCAAAGTAGAAGTATCCACTGTTGGCATTCTTCATAGAATCAAAAGTTACTAATATCGATGGTTGGTGTGTCACAGCTTAATGCTTAAAATGCCCGTAAAAATATATAAATTAAGTTGGCTTGCTTATAAACCGAATAGCACAACATTAACCATTAATAAAATATAGGTTAAAAATCTTTATTTTGCCCGATTATAAATCTTCAGTCCCGAAATCATGTTCGACATTTGCTGCATAGGCCACATCACTCTCGATAAAGTAGTTACCAGCCACTCTAAAAAGTATATGGCAGGCGGCACATCGTTCTACTTTTCGAACGCCATTAACCAGATGGATGTGAGCTATACCCTGGTAACTGCCGTTGCCCTGAGCGAAATGCACTATGTAAAGGACCTGCGATCAAAAGGCATTGAGGTAAAGGCATTACCAAGTACCTATACTGTATATTTCGAAAACACCTACGGCATTGACCAGGATCACCGCACTCAGCGTGTTTTGCAGGAAGCGGATCCCTTTACTATTGAGCAATTAAAAGATATTGAAGCTAAAATATTTCACCTCGGTCCGCTGCTTGCAGGTGACATTCCAGTTGATTTGATTAAAGATCTATCTACCCGTGGCCAGGTATCGTTAGATGCACAAGGTTATTTGCGTGATGTTAAACATCAAAAAGTACACCCTATCGACTGGGTTGCCAAACAAGAAGCCCTTGCCTATATCCACACCTTAAAAGTAAACGACCACGAAATGGAAGTACTTACAGGGGTGAAAGACATCAAAGAAGGTGCAAAAATACTGGCCGACTGGGGCGTTAAAGAAGTAGCCATTACCTTGGGTAGCAAAGGTTCGGTTATTTATGCTGATGATATATTTTATACCATCCCCGTTTGTAAACCATTGAGAGTTGTTGATGCTACCGGTTGCGGCGATACCTATATGGCAGGCTACCTATACAAACGTATTAAAGGAGCAGGCATACAAGAAGCTGGCGAATTTGCGTCGGCTATGGCAGGCTTAAAGATCCAGTCTTCAGGACCGTTTACAGGTACTGAAGAAGACGTGATTGCGTTCTTGAACGAGAAAAAGTGCTAAACAGCAAGCATTTGGGGCCTGATAATGTTTACCACATCAACCTCCAATATATCGGCAATACACATTAAACGGTTAATGGTAATATTGCTTTGCCCGAGTTCAATTTTGCTATAGGCATTTTGCGACATCTCCAGCTTTGCTGCCAGATAATCCTGCGTATAATTCCTGTCTTCTCTTATCTTGCGGATATGAGCAGCCACCGTTCTGGTTCTATCGTCACACAAAGCTTTCATTGAGACTATCGTAATAAAGTAAGGCCCTTAAATTTAATTGATATCTATTAGTAAGATATACGAGACTTAACAAGCAACAGGTTAAAATGTAACAACTTTTATCAGAGCCACAGGTTGTATAAACATCAATTGATTTTACTGATCCAGATTAACTATGTTTATATTGCGTAAACCGAATATCACAATGAAAAATAACCTATTCTTATTACTCACACTATTTACTGTACCTGCCCTTGCATCAAACCATAATAACGAAGCCAATAAAATATTAACACAAACGGCCGACAAGTTATTAAGCATACAAACGGTAAGCTATCATTATGAACGAGACATTAGCTATCCAAAAGAAAACTATCATTCAAAGGCATCTGCTCAATGTTATCTTGAATTTGATAAAGAAAAGGTTTCGAAGTTTCAATTAAATTCAGAAGCAACCTTCCAGGTTTATAACGGTACCGAATATTTTTCGCTTGATAAAAAAGCCAAAACTTATGAGTTGAAAGAGCAGCCGGATGGTAAAGCATTTAATTCTTTCTCTTATTTCTACAATTCTATCCCATCGTTCAGGAGTATATTGTATCAGATTATCCGGGATGATTCTATTAGTAAAACAACCCGCGATACAGTAATAGCAAATAAACCTTACCACATTGTGAGCCTGGCTATGCAAAATAAGGGGATAGATTATCTGGGGAGTTTCAGAAATTTCACAACGGTTATGGCTATGTACTACGACATAATTATTGACCCTGCCAGCAGTTTACCTTACCAAATTATAGAGCGCAACAGTCACGAAAAAACTGATATTACCAAGGTTACATATACCGATATAAATATTAGCCCTAATAAACCTCAAGAAACATCGTGGTATTATTCTACCTATACCAAAGAATATCAACCAGAGAAAAAAATAGCCAACAAACCGATGATAGCCGCAGGGGCAATACTTCCAGATTGGCAGCTCCCTGTTTACAAAGGTGATACCTTAACTACGCTGCAAAACAGCAGCTTAAAAGGTAAAGTTATACTAATGGAGTTTTGGATTAAAAACTGCAGCTATTGTATGGAATCATTTACATACTTAAAAGAGCTTCAGCAAAAGTTTAACGCCGCCAATGTGCAGATAATAACCATAAACGCTTACGACTCACCTAAAGAAATAGGCTTTTTCTACAATCGGGAAAAACCGGCTTACAAAATGTTGTACGCAGGCCAAGCATTGGCAAAAGATTTAGGCATATATAGCTATCCGCAAGCTATATTAGTTGATAAAAGTGGCAAAGTTATTTTTGCAGGAACTTTTGGAAAAGACAGTAAAACACAGATAGAACAGCTAATAACAAAACAGCTATAAAAGTAAAAAGGCCCCTAACCGGGGCCTTTCTCTTTTACAATTCTTTAATCTTAATATTTTTAAAGGCAACCACATGCCCATGGTCCTGTAAGGCTATTTTACCTTTAGGGTATTTGGCAAAGTTGGCCCAGGTTTTAAACTTGCTGTTATTCAAGAGTTCATTCCACTCGGGGCTGCCCATTTGCACGTTGATGATCTCGGTACCATTCAGCCAGAATATGAGGTGGCCATCTTTTTTCGAGATCTTGGCTACGTTCCATTCACCCGCTGGTTTGGCTACAGATGATGATGGTGCTTTCATATCATACAATGAACCTGCAAGGTGGTTAGCTTTTTTATTGTCTTCGGCTTTTTCATTATCCAGCACCTGCATTTCAATACCACTTAAATAAGTTTGGTTTAAGGAAGCATCCTCATGCACGCCGAAGATGATGCCGCTATTACCTTCCGGAGAGATCTTCCACTCTACCGAAAGTTCGTAGTTCTCATATTCTTTGTCAGTTACTAAATCGCCCTGGTCTGGAGCTTTGGGGTCTAATTGTAATACGCCGCCTTCTACTTTCCAGGCAGGGCTTGCTGTTGGTTTTAAATAAGAGTGCCAGCCTGTGGTGGTTTTACCATCAAACAATAAATGCCAGCCTTCTTTTTGTTCTTTTTTAGTTAGTTGGTTTTGTGCCGATGCGCTGTATGTAACAGCTAAAGCGCAAAGCAATGCAAACATGTTTTTCATTATCAATTTTTTAGGTATAAAAGATGCTTGTAAGATATACAGTTAATTGCAATATCGCAATGAGAGTTTTAACTTGGTGAAGATAGGTGTGAATTATCATCCCATTTCTACCCCTTATTAAAGTAGGTAGTGTTAGCAGGGCCATTGCCTTCTCCTTTAAAGGGGAACACTACTGCCTGTGCAACTTGCAGCAACATTAATAAGGGGTAAAATTTAGATGGGTACAACTTTAGTTAAATTGAGATATTAATTTAATAAGAACCATGTCCTATAACGCGGAGCATATACTTCAAGTGATAAGGGAAACTTTATTGCCCTTGCCCGGCACCCGCGAGGGTATTTGCTTTGGCGCAACAGCTTTCTATATCCAAAAGAAATTGCTGTGTACCTTAAAGCCCGACGGTGTAACTATGTACCTCTATCACCACGACCGCGACGAGCTGATTGTCATTAACCCCGATATTTATTTCACAACCGATCATTATAAAAACTGGCCATCTGTACTCATTAATCTACCCCTGATTACTGACGACGACCTTAAACCACTGTTGATTAACGCATGGAAGTTAAAGGCCAGTAAAACACAATTAAAGGCATTCGAAAAGGTGTAGTACGATTTGCACAATCAGCCCCTTAGATTGTCGTATTTGCCCCTGCCGGGTTTGCGTAAATGATAATATGTTTGTAATAACCTCTAATTAAACCAATTAATAAAAACATAAATTATGTTTAAAGACACAAAAGCATTCAGCGGATTTTCGGTAAATGATGTAGCCGCTGCCAAAGCATTTTACAGCGATATATTAGGATTGGAGGTTGAAGAGAACCCCGAAATGCAGGGCATACTAACCTTGCACATTGCTGGCGGTGGTAAAATAATTATTTACCCCAAGCCCAACCATACCCCGGCCAGCTTTACTATACTCAACTTCCCGGTAGCTGATGTGGCCGAAGCTGTAAAGCAACTTAAAGCCAAAGGCGTAAAATTTGAAAGCTACGACTGGCCCGGCTTTAAAACCGACGACGATAATATTTTCCGGGACGGTGGCCCGCTCATTGCCTGGTTTACAGATCCGGCAGGGAATATTTTATCCGTAATACAGGAATAGGCAATTATAAATCTAAAACAATCACTTCTTAAATTATGGCAACCGCACCCCAAAGCACAAAATCAACCCGGGTTATATACTGGATATTTACCACAATTTTTGTTCTGTTAGATTCTGTAATACCCGCCCTTACCTTCAACAGCCCGCTTGCAAAAGCGGGTATAGCCCACTTAGGCTACCCCGATTATTTCAGGATCGAACTTTCTATCGGTAAAATTATCGGCGGTATATTATTAATTCTGCCGATGATACCACCGCGGTATAAAGAATGGGGATATGTAGGTTTCGGCATCTCATTAATCTCGGCCCTGGTGGGCGATGTGGTGATGGACGGCCCCAAAGGTGCTATACTGCCAATTGTAGGTATGGTTATCCTGCTGGTATCATACATTACCTACCATAAAATATACGCACCCTTTAAATCAAATGTATAATGAGTGCACTACTATACATAGTTATCAGCATAGCCATTGTTGTGGCTGTGTTTTTATTACTGGCCGCCGTTACCAAAAGCGAATATACGGTAACACGAAGTGTAGTGATCGATCAGCCCAAACAGGTAGTTTTCGATTATATCAAATATCTTAAAAATCAGGACAACTACAGTGTATGGGTGATGATGGACCCTGGGATGAAGAAGGAATACACCGGCACGGATGGTACGGTTGGATTTAAATCCAGTTGGAACAGCGATAATAAAAAGGTAGGCCAGGGCGAACAAACCATTACCGGCATTAACGAAGGCGAAATGCTGAACAGCGAAATCCACTTTATTAAACCTTTTGAAGGACTGGCCAAAGCCAGCATGATTACCGATGCACTGCCACTCAATAAAACTAAAGTAACATGGACATTCACCAGCAAAATGGCTTACCCTATGAATATTATGCTGCTATTTATGAACATGGATAAAATGATAGGCGGCGACCTTGAAACCGGACTTGTTAACCTGAAAAATGTATTAGAAGCATAAACACTAAAATCTACAATTATGATAGCAATTAACCCGTATTTAAACTTCGACGGTACTACCGAAGAAGCTTTCAATTTTTACAAATCGATTTTCGGTGGCGATTTTGCCATGATCATGCGCTTTGACGGCATGGACGGTTCTGAAAATATGAGCGATGAAGACAAGCAAAAAATTATGCACATCGCTTTGCCTGTTAAAGGCAATATGATAATGGGCACAGATGTACTGGGCTCAATGGGCCAGCAGTTAACCGTCGGTAATAACTTTCATTTAACATTAGGCACAGAAAGCAAAGAAGAATCAGACGACCTTTATACCAAACTTTCAGCAGGCGGAGAGAAAACGCTGCCCATGCAGGATATGTTTTGGGGTGCCTACTACGGACAGCTTACAGACAAATTTGGTATACAATGGATGATTAGCTACGACCCGCGCTTTACTACCCAGCACACCTAACATTTAAGATGGTAGAAGTATTTAAAACCAATGTAAAATACCAATCGCAAGCCCAGGGCTTGCTCACTTTACTGCGGCAGTACTTCCCAAAAAGCAGGGCTAATTTTGACCTGGACGATTGCGATAAAATACTCCGCATCCAGGGCGACGAATTTTGCCCTGTTAAGATAGCCGAACTCCTCAAAACAAATGGTTTTGAGTGCTATATCTTAGATTAACCCTACCAAAATGGAAATAAAACCACTCCATTTTGGTAGGGTTTTAAATTTACTAAAAAGCAAATCCTCGTTTAAATAACATCAAGGGCATATTTTTTCAAAATGGCATGGTGGTTGAACATGGGCGATTGTTATGTATTTACAATTCCCCTATTTAATCACAAGAACAGTTTGCCTGTCTGGCAGCTGTTCTAATATTTCTCCCCATTCATGAGCTCACACGTCAGAAAGCTATCAGCCGCCGGCGTGTTAATTACGCTGGGCATCATCTTTGGTGATATTGGTACTTCGCCACTATACACATTTCAAACATTATTAAAAGAAGGCGGCAGCCACGGCGAGTTCCTCGTTCTGGGCGCAATCTCCTGCGTGTTCTGGACACTTACGCTGCAAACTACCTTCAAGTACATCTTTATTACCCTACAAGCCGATAACCGTGGCGAAGGTGGTATCTTTTCCCTTTATGCCTTGGTGCGCCGTTATGGTAAATGGCTGGCTATCCCATCCATAGTTGGTGCAGGTACGTTGCTGGCCGATGGTATTATTACCCCGCCTATCTCGGTAACCTCAGCTATCGAGGGTTTGGGCCTGGTGCCATCGCTGGCTAAAGATTTCGTGCCGGGCAATATGCTTATATTGGGTATTGTTATCGGTATCATATTGCTGCTGTTTTTTGTTCAGCAATTTGGCACCAATGTGGTTGGTTCATTATTCGGGCCGATAATGCTCATCTGGTTTGTAATGCTGGGCACATTGGGGATGATGCAAATTGTTCATTTCCCCGAAATTTTCAAAGCATTGAACCCGATGTATGGTTTCCATTTACTGCGCGAACATCCACGTGGTTTCTGGCTATTGGGTGCTGTATTTTTATGTACCACAGGTGCCGAGGCTTTGTATTCAGACCTTGGCCATTGCGGCCGTAAAAACATCCAGGTAAGCTGGATCTTTGTTAAAACCACTCTGGTATTAAACTACTTAGGGCAGGGCGCATGGGTTTTAACCCAACATAAATATGTCAACTTTGCGGGTGTAAATCCATTCTTCGAAATTGTTCCGCATTTCTTTTTAATCCCGTCTATCGGTATTGCTACATTGGCTACTATTATTGCCAGCCAGGCTTTAATCAGTGGTTCATTTACATTGATTAGTGAGGCTGTGAGCATGAATTTCTGGCCGAGGATCACCATTAAATATCCATCAAACATTCGCGGGCAAATTTATATCCCGAGCATTAACTGGTTATTGTGTTTCGGTTGTATTGCGGTTACGATGTATTTCCGTACTTCAGAGAATATGACGGCAGCTTATGGTTTCTCTATCACCGTAGCCATGATCATGACCACGATATTGATGTATTACTTTATGCGTTATGTAAAGCACTGGCCGCTGTGGCTGGTGGTGATTATCGTTTCTATATTCCTGACTGTAGAGTTCTCATTCTTTGTAGCCAACGCCGTTAAATTGCTGAAAAGATTATTCTTCCTGGTATTCGAGATCGGCTTGATATTTACCATGTACATCTGGTACCGTGCACGTAAGATCAACAACCGTTTCTTAAACTTTGTTGATCTGAAGGATTACATCCCGATGCTGCAAGCTATGAGTAACGACCAGGGGATCCCGAAATATGCTACTCACTTAATCTACCTCACTAAAGCTAATAATAGTAAGCAGATTGAGCAAAAGATCATCTATTCGATATTAAGCCGTAAACCTAAACGCGCCGATGTTTACTGGTTCATCCACATTGAACGCATGGACGATCCATACACCATGGAGTACAGCGTACAGGAGCTTGAAGATGATAAAGTGATCCGTGTGGAGTTCCGTTTAGGATTCAGGATCCAACCGAGAATCAATGTACTGTTCCGCAAGGTGGTTGAAGATATGATAAGCCGCGGCGAACTGGATATTACCAGCAAGTACGAATCGCTGAGCAGCTACAACCTGCCTGCCGATTTCCAGTTTATCATTATGGAAAAATTCCTGTCGTACAATAACAACTTCAGCGTTAAAGAAGGATTTATCCTCAATAGTTATTTTGCTATTAAAAGCTTGGCTCAAAGCGAAGCCAAAGCCTTTGGTTTGGATACCAGTGAAACCCGGATTGAGAAAATACCACTGGTTGTAAACCCGTTAAGCAATATCAAATTGAAACGGGTGGAGATGGAAGCATAAGCTTTCCCGATCAGTATATTGTCAGAAACCTGAACAGGTGCATTGCAAAGCGAACCATTATTTTAGCTTTGTAATGCACCTTTCTATTTGCTGAGCCTATGAAAAAGCTGAAGAGCATCATTAACGATATAAAAACTGCCACCGACAAAACTACGCCGGAGTATAACCAACTGCTTTGGCAGCTGATCTGCTACTCGCCTAAAATGCCGGTACGCTACCCGGTAAATTTGCTTTTGGACGAGGCCCACAAATTTACGCTGAAAGCACTCGATGCCTTCTTCACCAAATCGGAGCTTAACTTTAACGGTTTTATCTGGGGAGCAGGCCGAAGGAAAATTCTCTTAACCCACGGCTGGGCATCCAAAGCGGCAGATTTTTATGAGCTGATTACCCAACTGCGTACCATCCCAGATACCCAGATCATCGCTTTTGACGCACCGGGAAACGGTAGTTCTGAGGGCGATTTAGCCAACTTGTTAATGTATGTGCAGGCGACTAAAGCGATAATCCGCGAGTATGGCGAGCCCGATATTTTGATCGGACATTCCCTTGGTGCTATAGGCAATGTGATTACCATTAATGAAACCGGTATCAGGCCTAAACTACTCATCAGCCTTACACCTTTGGTACATTTAAAAGAAAACTTTAAAGCCACCATGAACGCTAATGAAGTACCGGTTGAAGCACAGGAAGTTTTCTATGCCGATTTCAGGCGCGTGTTTAATGATAAGTTTGCCAATTTTACCTTAGATGCCCGTTATAAACATGATGCCAGCCTGAACCACTGGATTGCCTATGATGAAACGGATAGGATTGCACCATACCAATACTTGCAAGAATTTCTATCAACCCGAAATTTCATCAAAACCAAAGCCTACAACGGCGCAGGCCACGATAAAATTTTGATAGAACCGAATATGATTGCCGATGTGGTTGAAATGATAAACGATACGCTGTCTTAAGCTGTCGCAAGTTTAGCGCAGCGTAACTTGTGACAGTACAGTTGTAAGCTTTCAGCTTACGGTAAGGTGAAACCTTACCATAGTTTTACCATCCCGATGTTAATCGGGACGATAGCGATAGCCTACCAGTTCATCAAATTCATAACCCTGTTAAACTCATCATGCACCGGGGCTTCAATCTCCACAATCTCGCCGGTTAGGGGATGTGTAAATTTCAGGTAAGATGCGTGGAGTAGCATGGTTTCCATTTCCCATTGTTCCAGAAACAGTTTGTTCTGCTTATTACAGCCATGTGTACGGTCGCCGATAATGGGGTGAAAAATATGCTTGAAATGCTTGCGCAACTGGTGCATACGGCCGGTTGTTGGCGTGGCTTCCACTAATGAATAACGCGAAGTAGGGTGATTACCGAAAGCAACCGGCAGTTCCGACTGCTTTAATGTAGTGTAAGCCGTAAAGGCATCTTGTAAAGTACCGTTCTCTTTACGTAATGGGTAATCAATTTCGCCAATGGGATCTGTATAACCACGCACAATGGCAAGGTACTTTTTTACTACAGCCTTGTTCATAAACTGTTGCTGCATGCTGATATCGGTGGGTTTATCTAACGCAAAAAGCAATATCCCGGCAGTTTTGCGATCGAGGCGATGCACAGGGTAAACCGGCTGACCAATTTGATCGCGCAGTAATTGCAAGGCGAACACATCCGTATCGTCGGCAATTTTAGAGCGGTGCACCAGCAGGCCGTGGGGTTTGTTAATGGCAATCAGGTGCTCATCGCGATATAAAATACTCAGCATAAGTTTGCGAAGATAAGCACTTTCTGTTCGTGCATACTATTTACCTTCAACAGCTAAAAATACAGCACCATAAGCAGGCACATTAACTTTTAAGCCTTTGGCCACATTGGTGGAGAATGGTTTCACCGAAACATAATCATCCGGCCCGCCCGATACCCCTGATGGCCCGATACCATTCACAATAACCTGGCGCGAGAAGGTAGCATCCGTACCTCCTTTTAAGGTGTAGTAGTAAAAACGTGCGCCTGGTTTAAAGTTCTTCATATCCAGCGTAACCACATGGTCGGCAGTCCCTTTATTAACAAGTACCACACCCGCCTGGCCAGAATTAAAGGTAGATGCATAGCTCATCACATCCGTACTTCCGGTAACGGTTGAAGCCACCATGCGGTCGCCAAAATATTTCTGGAAATAATACATGTAAAAAAATGCGGGCCGCGGCGACCACTTAGCAGCTCCACCTGGCTCATCGCCTGCATTAAACATGCCCATATCATCACCTTTATTCCATACACCGGCCAGTGCCCATCGGCTGGCCTCACCATATTTGGACTGGATAACTTCGCCCAAAACCATCGCTGCATGTAAGCCTGCAATGTTCGATACATCCTGGTTATTTCCTACGGCCTGGATATTCCATTCGCTTAATGCAATAGGCTTGGGAGCTACGCTGGTTGACTCCTGGATATAGGTCATCATATTGCGTGTTTCGGTAGCAGGGGTATTGAGGATGGTTGCAGCTGTCGAGTTTTCGGCAAACGGGGTGTAGTAGTTGTGTACCACGTAGAAATCGGCATAGCTATTAATGGCGCTTAATACATCAGCATTCCAGTTAGGGATGATGGTTCCGCCCAATACGGCGCTGGCCGTCATCACTGCACCAATTTTAATGGTACTGTTTACTTCGGCGGCAGCTTTGCGCATCGAATCGGCAAATACTTTAAAGTGCTGGCCGTATAATGCGCCGGTCAGGGTTTCGGGCTGGCCGTCTTTATTTTGGGTAACATCTATTTTATAACCTGCTTCCCACATACCGTAGTTTTCGTTACCAATTTCCCAGAATTTGGTGCGACCCCTGTCGTAACGCACCCATTCGGCTGCCATGTGGGCAGCAGTTTGGTCGGGGTGGGCGCTGGTGCCATAACGGGCATAACCATAGTTAATGGTAATAATACCTGTGCTGTTAGTGGTTTGCAGGGTTTGGTAGTAATTATCTACGCTCAAAGTCCACGGGGCAGTGTTTTTTCCATACCAGAAAGCGGTATCCGTGCCCAGCTTATTACCCATTACCGTAATAGTAGCCGGTACATCCGTTGGCTTTACGCTGGGAACGGCGCTCCAGAAAAACAGATCAGATAAGCTACCGCCCGGTGCGCGGACAATCTTTGGCGCCAGGTTGGTTATATTTTTAATAAGCGCAGGTTCGGTTACTACCTGGCTCATAAAAGTGTTAATATTATTGCCGAACAGGTATGGCGATACTTTAGTAATTACATCTTTGGCATCAATGGTTACTGTGGCGTCAACAACGCCGGTTGGCACCGTTTCCACATCAGTAAACATGGGTACAACTAAGCTTTTGGGCTGCCAGTTATCTAAAAAGAAGCCTTGCGTGGCAGCAATAGCAGGATCAGTTGGTTTAGTGACAACAATACCACTATCTGGCTTTATGCCATCCGACTTCAGGCTTGCGCTTTTGGTACAGGCCTGCAAACCCAGAAAGAGTAAAAAAGAGATCAATATTGGTTTAATTAAAATAGGGTGCTTATTCATGTACAGGCAGAGGTTTACGCAAACGTAAAAATAAATGTTTCAATGTTAAGTCGGTAAATTCAGTCTGTTAGATTAATGTGACGAAGGGATAACATACTGCTTCTAAGTTACTGGATAACTAAGCATTAAGTCTTTATTTTGTTTCGATTAAAAAAAGCCTGCACCACCTTAGGTTGTGTTTATTTTATTAATTATCTTGAGCGCTGATTAATTTAAACTTAACACAAACCTGCCTTTATATAAATGATATCAACCTTTGCACAACACGAACTAAAAGCCTTTTGGCGATCTAAAAATACAGGCAAAACTATTGCCATACGCATTGTAATGGCTATACTGGTATTATACCTGCTGCTTAACATACTGGTGGTTGCCTTTTATATGGATAAGATCCTCGATAAGGTTTTACCGGATGAAGACCTGATCCCTGCATTTTGTGGCATCATCCTCTACTATTACCTGTTCGATCTGCTGATGCGCCTGCAACTGCAGGAACTGCCCACCCTGCGCGTACAGCCTTATTTAACCTTGCCTATTAAGCGCAATACGCTGGTGGGTTACTTATCATTTACAGCCATATTATCGGTATTTAACCTGTGGCCGCTTATCCTGTTTACGCCCTTTACATTTAAGATCATCGCGCATGAAAACGGTGCCGGAGTAGCAACGGTATTCATGCTGGGCATCATCGGTTTAACTATATTTAATAATTACCTGGCGCTATACATCAAACGTAAATCGAACTTAAACGGCTGGGTGTTTTTAGTAGCTGCCGCCGTATTGATATTAGCCGGCATAGGCGATTTTTCGTGGCACCTGTACTCTATCAGCAAGGCATCAGGCTTTTTGTTCGGGCATTTAATTGCGCAGCCGGTTTGGGTGTTGTTACCGTTGTTATTAGGCGGGGTGATGTATTACTTCAACTTCCTGTATCTTAAAGATAACCTTTACCTCGAAGAGTTGGGTTCGCGCAAGGCATCAGCCTATAAAAGCAGCACAGAAATTCCTTTGCTGGGATATTTCGGCCACATTGGTGATCTGGCAGCTAATGAGATTAAATTGATTCTTCGTAATAAGCGCCCCCGCTCATCACTGGTGGTTTCGTTGTTATTTATGTTCTATGGAATTATATTTTATGCCAATCCACATTACCAAAACATGCCCGGCATTAAGTTATTACCAGCTTTATTAATGACGGGCATTTTCATCATCAGCTACGGGCAATACATGTTTAGCTGGCAAGCCAGCCATTTCGATGGTATACTGGTAAGCAAGGTTGATTTTAAGGATTTCCTCCGGGCTAAATACCTGTTATTTTCGCTCGTATCAACCATTGTATTTATACTTACCATCCCTTATGTATATTATGGCTGGCATATCCTGCTTGTGCAATTTGCCATGTTTCTCTGGAATCTGGGCATTAATGCAACCATTGTGCTGTTTTTTGCGAACCGCAACTATAAGCGTATCGACCTATCTAAAGGCGCATCATTTAACTGGGAAGGTGTTGGTGCAACCCAATTACTGCTCAGTTTCCCGTTGATGATTGGCCCTTATCTTATTTACTGGCCATTCTCATTACTGGGGCATGCCGATATTGCATTTATAGCTTTAGGGATAATAGGCCTGCTATTTATAGCAACCCGCAGTTACTGGGTTAAGCTGCTCGAAAAAGATTTTATGACCAAAAGATATACCATAGCCGAAGGCTTCAGAAATAAATAATCATGATTGAAGTAAAAGATTTAAAGAAAGTTTACGCAGGTGTTGCTGTTGTAAACATACCGGAGTTAAGTATTGCCAAAGGCGAAAGCATTGGTTTGATAGGCAATAACGGCGCGGGTAAAACCACGCTGTTCAGGATGATGCTTGATCTGATCCGCCCCGAGCAAGGCGAAGTAATTTCAAACGGCGAACCTGTTGCCGGACATGAGCATTGGAAGAACTTTACCGCCGCTTACCTCGACGAAGGTTTCCTGATTGATTACCTTACCCCCGAAGAATACTTCTACTTCATAGGCGGCCTGCACAAATATACCCGCGCCCAGGTTGATGAGTACCTGGCAAGCATGGCCGATTTTTTTAACGGCGAGATCCTGAAACGCGGTAAATACATCCGCGACTTATCCAAAGGAAATCAATGTAAAGTTGGCGTTGCATCTTGCCTGCTGCAAAACCCAGAGTTTTTAATGCTGGATGAACCCTTCGCCAATATCGACCCAAGTACGCAGATCCGCCTTAAAAATATTTTAAAAGAGCTCAACGGCAAAGGTGTAACCACCCTGGTATCGAGCCACGATTTAAACCACGTAACCGATGTTTGCGACCGGATCTTACTCATGGAGAAAGGTAAGATTATTAAGGACATTGAAACTAATTCATCAACATTAGCAGAGTTAGAGGCTTATTTTGCTGTGGGAGGGCAAGTGGTATAGACATCGCCATTAACCTCCACTCGCGTCATTGCGAGGAACGAAGCAATCTCAGACCTACAAGGTACTGACTTCAATATCGCAGAAATCCGTTTTCCATTAGGAATGGTAGGGTAACTATATGAATAGTCAGTGGATGTTACTTTCTTTTTCCGCAAAAGAAAGAGTAACCAAAGAAAACTCGTGGCTGCTCAATTTTCTATGAAAGGGTGTGCTGTGGCCAACATGTGCTATCCGAAAATTAAGATGCCACATTTATTAGGTTATTTTCGGTTCGTGCAGATAGCTTCCAATTTTATTATTTTTTTCTTTAGACAGACATCTTGTTTCCTGTCTCTTGGCTCTTGATTCTAATCTTTCTACTTTAGCATTATGTACACTATTACCACCGCCACCATACAAGATGTTGAAACTATCCGTCAGCTCGCTGAAGCTACCTGGTGGCCTACTTACTCACCTATACTGGAGGAGGAACAGATCCGTTTTATGCTCGATCTGATATATAATGCAGAGGGACTGGAAAGGCAAATAACGAACAGCGAGCAAATATTTTTATTGTTGAAAGAAGGTGATAAAGCCGTAGCATTTGCAGGTTACTCGCCTTATGATGGGGAAGCTGCTACATATAAACTGCATAAACTTTATTGCCTGCCTGAAACCCAGGGCAAAGGTTATGGCCGTGTGCTGATTGATACCGTGAGCCGCATTGCTGCCGATGCCGGGGCAAGTAAACTATTGTTGAACGTTAACCGCTATAATAAATCACTCTCTTTTTACCAAAAAATGGGCTTCGGCATTGCCCGTGAAGAGGACATTGCCATAGGCCCATATTGGATGAATGATTATATAATGCAGAAACCGCTAATCCCTTAATTTACCGTTGCGGGCGGGATGCGTGTTGGTGTATCTTTACCTGCAATAATAGTTTGGGAACTTAACGCTATCGCACGAATGGTTGAAGTAATATTGGCAACATCCAAAGTGCTCAGCTCATCTTTAACCGTGTGATAATATTTATCAATATCAATCTGATCTGTTGAGATAGTATGCGCCGGTACGCCTACACGGGCTAATGAAGCATTATCACTGCGGTAAAATAGGTTTTGTTCTGTGTATGGATCGGGATAAAATTTAAATTGGGTTCCCTCCAGATTCTTTTGTAAGATCTTACCAAAATCAGATCGCTCATAACCTGTAATAAAGGCTGAGTTCTCGCCGAATTTCGATGCTTTACCAATCATTTCAATATTAAACATAGCCGATACTTTTTGAGGATCAACCTGAGTAGCAAAATATTGTGAGCCGTACTCGCCAATCTCTTCGGCAGTAAATGCTACGAAGATGATAGTGCGGGCATTGTTGTTCAGTTTCTTGAAGTATTTAGCCAAAGTAATAACCGCGGTAGTACCAGATGCATCATCATCAGCGCCATTGGCAATACTATCACCTTCCATCGGTTTAAGGATACCCAGGTGATCATAATGGCCGCCGAAGATCACATACTCATCCGGTTTGGTTTTGCCTTTAATCATACCTGTAACATTGAATAATGGCAATTGCTCGCTTTTGATTTCAACATTAACCGTGTACGATTTTACATCATCAAAAGTGCCCAGTACAAATACAATCTGAGGCCCGCCTTCGGCCGGCTTTAACGAGTTTGTGCCTTTTCCAAATGCGTTGTGGATACGGCTAAAATAGTCTGCAAATTTTGGATCAACCAGCACCAGTGCGCTTTTACCGTTCTTGCGGATATTGCGGAACTCGGTTTGGAAGTTTTGATCTGCTCCAACTTTTATTACAGGGATATCGGCATTGTTAGCCCAGTTAATGGTACTGTTGCTCATGGCAACGATGTGATCAGCTGGTACATCTGCTCCATTAATACTGGCCTGCAATTTTACCGGCGTAACGTGCGTCATTTTAAAATTCTGACGAAAATCTGCATTCCCCGGCAATGGCTCTAAACCTGCTTTTTTGTATTCGCCTTCAATAAACTGTGCGGCTTTCTCAATACCGGGTGTAAAAGTTGCGCGGCCCTGCATGTTATCATCGGCCAGCGTGCTGATCACTTTGCGTACATCATCTTCCTTAATCAGTTTGTTTACATCCTGACTAAAGCCATAAGCGCTGCTTAATACAAGCGCCGTTGCTATAAGGGTTTTCTTCATCATCATTTTACTTTGGTTGATAGCCATGCGTTACGCAAAGCCAATTGTGATTCGGTTGGTGTTTTACCAGCTTTCTCGTAAGCTACAACTTCGTAAGTTGGGTCTTCTTCTAAAGCAATGGTTGTTTTATGCTCGCCGGTACGGTTGCTATAAACTACTTCTATTTTATCGCCCGGCTTTTTGGCAGCTACAATGGTATTGAATGATGCACCATCTTTTATCGGTTGGCCATCGGCCTGGGTAATCCTGTCACCACCATCTAAGCCTGCTTTGTATGCCGGTGTGCCTACTTGTGTGCTCGAAGTAATCAGCAAACCATCGCTACCTGCGCTGCGCGACTGTCCCTCGCTTCCACGAAACGATGGTGCAGCAATACGGCCAGCCCATGCTTTACCCGGGTTGGCACGTTGTAATATTAAACCGGCTTTATCCAATAAAGCAGCGTAATCGTTTTTCTCTAAACCGTAAACGTATTTCTTATAAAAGTTGGCAGCAAAAGTTGGGTTCTTAGTAAGGTTAGCCAATACCTTTTGCAGATCTGGGATGGTATAAGCTTTTTCTACCTTGCCATGTGCCAGCCATACCTGGCGCATATAATCATCCAAAGTGATGTTAAACTCGCTACGTAAACGCAGATCGAGCGCCAGGGCAACTGCACCTCCGTAGCTGTAATAGCTATTAAAAATATTGTTTTTATTGGTTGGATCGATGGCTACACCAGCATCTGCAAACACCGCGTAACGACTGGCCTGTACTGCCGAATAGTTAGTACCTCCCGGCGTATTTAATACCGAATTGATCAATCCGGCTGCGCTTTTATAAAAATCTTCATTGGTGTTAAAACCGGCACGGCTTAATAATAGCTCGCCATAATATTGGGTAAAACCTTCGGCAAACCAAAGCTCGTTGCTCATGTTGGCATGCTCAAAATTAAATGGCTCCAGGGTTTTAGGGCGGATGCGTTCCACATTCCAGCTGTGAAAATATTCGTGCGAGAATGTACCTAACAAACGTTTTTCATTGCCCGCAATTTTAGCTGCTGGCTGCGTGATACAGGTAGAGTTGCGGTGCTCCATACCATCGCCAGAATCTGTTGGGTATACATCCTGTATAAATGTGTATTCGCCAAAATCGTAAGTAGGCAATTCGCCGTAAACGGCTTTTTCTTCAAGCACTACACGCTGTACCATTTTGCCGAAAGCATCAACCGTAGCCTGGTCATCATCAGAGTGGCTGGTTAAGTGGATCGGCTCTTTCTTGCCATCGGTATTCACCACTTCCCAACTATATTCTTTGTAGTTAGATAGTTCGGTTGGGCTATCCATTACATATTGCAGATCGGTGGCCATGTAGGTATTATAACCTTCTGATTTTAGTTGGGTAGCTACTTTCCAGCCATGTTTCTCCACATCAGGGAACTGGATGTGGATAGGACGTTTATCCATCCCTATAGCCCACATCAGCGTGGCGGGCATGTTAAGGTGGGCATGGCTTTCGTCGATGCCCACATAGGTACCATCAACCCAGTTACCAAAAAGGGTATACGTTATCTTTACGCCGTCATCATGGTTTTGTATTTCGTATACATCGCCTTCCAGTTGGTTAACAACAAGTGGCTTTTCGTTTTTATCTACAGCTTTTACGTTGTACACATTTTTACCGAACTCGTGCGTTGCATACCTGCCCGGCGACGAACGGCTCATCCTGAATTTTAACGGACCGCTTGGCACCTGAGTTAAACGCATGCTGATTTCGGCTTCGTGATGCACCGCATTGGGGAACGCGATAGAGTAGTATACGGGGCTCTCCTGCGCAACCGCAGCCGCCGACCATAGCCCGAGGGCGCTAACAGCAAGTAATAGTTTTTTCATTGAGACACAATCAATAGGTCTCGAATTTAAGAGATTATCCTAATAATTGATGTGTATAAGGATGATTGTCGCAGATATTTTGTAGGAGGCTAAGCAGCATGCTCCTGCTCACGGGCATGCATTAGGTCAAAAGCCGATTGCAGGCCAAGCCAATATTCAGCACTGACACCAAGAGCTTTCTCCAATTTAACCGCAATGCGGGCATTAATATTACGTTTGCCTTTAAATAATTCGCTTAAATTACCGGGTAACATGCCAATCTCTTTTGCGAATTCAGTTTTCTTTAAACCACGCTCTTCTACCTCTTCCAGCAAAAATTCGCCCGGATGAAATGCTACCGATGTTTTTATCTCGTTACCTTCTTTATCAAATACATTTGCCATAGCAACCTTATGAATAATGATTATTTAACTCTTCTACACAAATAATTTCAACCCTTGTATTATTACCATCCTTTTCAATTCTGAAAACAATACGAAAAGCTTTATTAACCCTGATTGAATATTTGCCAGACAAATCACCACTTAATTTCTCGAAATGAAGAGACTTTAAAACACGTAAATCATTTGTGCTTTGGGCTTGCTCCATTTGAGTTATACGCTTAATAAAACCTAATTCAATATCTATATTAAATCTGGGCTTTCCACTGCTTTTACCATTGTGATATAGGTTAGCTAAATAGTCGTCTTCAATAATGACGCGCATTTAAATTTTGATTTATTCAAATATAAACAAATAGAATTTATTTACCAATAATAGGTAAATTCTCTACTCATAACTATGCCGCCCCAAATCATATTCAGATTGCCCGGTAATGAGTTTTTTTCGGTGCTCTACATCATTGGCTAACTGGTAATCGTAAACCTCGTCGGTAACGGCCATGTCGCGGTCTTTGTCGCGCTCGGCAAAGTGCATGTTGGCTTCGGAGATCTTGGCAAGGGCAACATCATAAGGGCCTTTGGGCGACATCAGCTTAACAAATACCGGCAAACACTCGAACAAGATAAACAGGTATCCAATAAATGATTCGGCAAGATAAGTATCAAGATCGCGGGTGCCATTGGCATTATATGAGAGCTGACCTAAAGCCCAGTTACGGTCGGCAAAACCGGCCACATTGGCCAAACTATCCAACTGTTGATCTGAGAATAAGCGGAGGTTGTTTAACCCTTCGTAATTTTTTCTCTGGCCCAGGTAGTTGTCCATTTTACCCAGATCGTCAGTAACGGTTTTCAGCCTCGCTTCTTTTTCCTGTAATACGGCCTGCTTTTGTTTAGCGTAAGTACCGTAGCCCGAAATGCCCGAAGTTTGGTTGGTTTTATCGCCAAAAACTTCCTGGTTTAACTCGTAGCGTGAGTGGTTAATGTCTTTTTCCAATGAATCTTTTTCTTTCTTCAGGTCGAGGTTGTGGCCAAGCTCCATCGCATATTTTTGCTGATACGTTTTTTGCAGCGTATCAATTTTGCTGTGCTGGCCCTTCATGTAAGCCGTTTTCAATTTCTGCCGAATTTCTTTGTCAAAGATCTTCAATTCAAGTGGACGGGAGATCACCACACCAATCATTATGGCCAGTAAAATACGCGGTGAAGCTTGTAAAATCTGCGAATTAGTACTGCCTTGTTTATTAATGCTGGATACAATGTAGCGGTCCATATTAAAAATGGCCGTGCCCCAGAGTAAGCCAAACAATATAGCAAACCCAACGGCAAAAGCATTACCGCTGAAAACAAAATACATTGCGTAACCGCCCGAAAGCGACGCAAAAAGCGCTGTAAAGAATATAGTAGCCCCTATACCAACATACTTATTATGTTCGATAGGGTATTTTTTTAGTGTACCTATATGTGCGCCCGAACAGAACCAAAAGAAACGGGTGATTTTATTCATGGTAATAATATGTTAAAACACATTTGTTATATTAAAACGCTCTTACCCCCTGATTGTTACAAAACTCCTGCCGCAATATTTAATCCTAAAAAAGTATACCTTTGATTTATAATATTTAACCATGAAAGAAATATCAGTACAGGAACTAAAAGAAATGAAAGATAGCGGTGCAGACTTTCAATTGATAGATGTGCGCGAAGACTTTGAATACCAAATGTCGAACCTTGATGGCGAGAACATTCCGCTGGGTGGCATTTTAATCGAAACAGATAAAATAAGCCATGATAAACCGGTGGTTATTATGTGCCGTAGCGGCAAACGCAGCGCGGTAGCTTTATACCAGTTAGAGCAACAAGGTTATACTAATTTATCCAATCTGCAAGGCGGCATACTGGCCTGGCAACAAGATATCGATCCAACTATAACTGTATATTAATATGGGTAAGAAAATGCTCCTCAATACAGTGTATACTGTAGGTATAGTGGTTTGTATAGCTATATTAATATGGGGTGTACAAAACAACCGCTACGAGTTTGTAATGGCTGCCGCATTGCTTGCAGCTGTATTTGTTGTACTAAAAATTAAGCTGCTTAAAGAAGTACGCGGCATCATCAACAGTAAAAAATAATTTAACCTTTAAATCCCCTAAACCATGTTCATTGCAATTGTTGGCCTCATAGTGCTTATAGCAGGCTTTGGGGTAAAACGTTCGCCCTCTGATGCCAGCCATTACGGCGGGCTGATTACCAAAGTAGGGATCGCCATTATTGCGCTTGGCGTGATACTCGCGTCATTTAAAATAATTGATCCCGGCAAGGTGGGCGTGCAAACGCTTTTCGGCAAGGTGCAGGATGAGGTATTACCCAGCGGGTTGCACATTATTAACCCGCTGGTTGATATCACCACTTTTAGCATCCAGACCGAAAACTACACCATGAGCGCAGTAAACAGTGAGGGACAAAAAGAGGGTGATGATGCAATCAGGGTACTTTCTTCTGACGGGCTGGAGGTTACCATCGACCTATCTGTTTTATACAAGGTTGACCCTAATAAGGCGCCTTTTATTTATCAGAATATCGGCCCCGAGTATGTAGAGAAGATCGTTCGCCCGGTTACGCGTACCGCCATTAGAGATAATGCGGTTAACTACCAGGCAGTTGATCTGTATTCGGTAAAACGCCAGGAGTTTCAGGAAAGGATAAACCGTACCATTATGGCCAACTTTGCTAAAAACGGGTTAGTGTTGCAGCAGATCTTGGTACGTAACGTAAGTTTACCGGCATCTGTAAAGGCCAGCATCGAATCAAAGATCAATGCAGAGCAGGAATCGCAGAAAATGCAATTCGTGCTTGCCAAAGAACGCCAGGAAGCCGACCGTAAACGCGTAGAAGCTCAAGGTATAGCCGATTATCAGAAGATCCTGTCGACAGGTTTATCTGACAAGCAACTGCAATACGAAAGTATTAAAGCGCAAAAGGAAATTGCCCTTTCGCCTAATGCCAAAGTGATTATTATGGGCGGAGGGAAGAACCCGATTATTTTAAGCGATAAATAGTTGGGGAGAGAGGCAAGAATCGAGATGCTTAATTACAGCGTCACCCGTTCGTCATTGCGAGGTACGAAGCAATCGCGAACTGTACAGAGTGGCTCTGTATAGTTGAACTGCAGAGTCGGGGATTGGTTCGTACCTCGCAATGACGCGTTGGTATTATAACAATCCAGAGGAAAATCTTATAAAATTCAAAAGCCCCGGCTCCCCGGGGCTTTTTATTGTTAGGAAACTTAATTAAACAAACTATAAAGAACGCATGAAGGATAGCTAACCCTACCCTATGTATTTTTTATCCACTTTTTAACAGACGCAGTAAATTTGGAAATGTTACCGATTGTGCCTTTTAAAGTTTCGAAATAATTTTCTTTTAGCTGTTAACTGCATTCCACGCCGCTTATTATTCCTGCCATTAATATTATTATTGAAACTTTGAATTTTCTGACGCATAAGTATGTATTTGCGCATCGTATTCGAGGAATATTGGCAAATGGATGTTAAAACCTGATAAATGTTTATGAGCCGAATCAGGTAATTATCGGCCCGTCGGGGTCATGAAGAGAGGTTTCTTCATGATGAGCATCCATACTTTCGGCCATCGGCTCAAACTTATACACCCAAATCCCGGCAGCAATAGTAATGGGATAAAACATCACCCAAATAAAATCGGGATTGGTATAGTGGGGCAATGAGTCGCCCGCGTAGGTTACAAATGGGAGCAGGGCTATCACTACACCTGCAAGTGTCAATGTAATTTTTATGAAGCGGATATTAGCAGTAAACTGATTGGTTAACCAGGCACTCAGCCAAAGCAAAAACCAGCAGGGTATAGAAAATAACCAACCGCATATCAGCATATACAGCAGGTAAATTATGGTATCGTGCACCGAAGCAAATTTGTAGGGTATCTGCGTTATTAATTGCACGATGATTTGCAGCACAGGCGCTACGGCTACGCTGGTAAGCCAAACTTTTAAAGTATATGGAAGCACCCGGTATTTCATCCAATTAGCGTATACTTACTAATATAGCGATTTGTTACAATCTTCGGAAGAAATACCGGACTGGTTTTAATTCAATTAGCCAATTTGTTAATTCGACAATTTGTCAATGCCTTATCGTGGCCCAATTAATATAGCTTAAAATGTTAATCCCCAAACCTTAACTATTTTCTTCCCAAACCTCTGCCAGGTTCAAAATAACTTCCACTGCCTTTTGCATATCCTGTATAGAAACCCATTCCTGTTTACCATGAAACGCATGCTCGCCGGCAAAAATATTAGGGCAAGGCAATCCCATAAATGATAAGCGCGAACCATCAGTACCACCACGGATGCTTTTCAGCTCTGGTTTTAATCCGGCACGTTTAATAGCCTCTAAACCATATTCGGTAATTTTAGGATGTTGATCCAGTACCTTTTTCATGTTTCGGTATTGTTCCTTCACTTGTAGATCAAACGTCGTACCCGGGAAACTTTTAATTACCCCATTAGCAATACTGCGAATCACGTTGGCATAGTCAACCAATTTTTCATCCTCAAAATCGCGGATAATAAAATCAATCACCGCCTGCTCGGCGTGGCCGCTTACCGATACCGGGTGCACAAAACCTTCCATACCTTCGGTGCCTTCGGGCGAAAGTTCGTGTGGCAGGGCAGCAATAATCTTTCCCGCAATTTTAATAGCGCTTTGCATATTACCTTTGGCAAAACCAGGGTGTGAGCTAATACCGTTGATAATCAATTTAGCACCATCGGCAGAGAATGTTTCATTCTCGAAATGGCCTGCGCTTTCACCGTCCATGGTATAGCCCACATCGGCACCTAATTTTTTCAGGTCGGCTTTATCTACGCCACGGCCAATCTCTTCATCAGGTGTAAACAATATCCTGATCTTACCGTGTTTAATTTCAGGGTGATTAATAAGCTGATAGGCTGCATCCATAATTTCGGCAAGGCCTGCTTTATTATCGGCACCCAATAAGGTTGTACCGCTGGCAGTAATTACATCATTACCTATCTGGTTTTTCAAATCAGGATGTTCTGCCATTTTCAGCACAATGCTATTGTCATCCGGCAAAACCAAATCCTGTCCCTGGTAGTTTTTGTGCACTAAGGGTTTCACGTTCTCGCCGCTGCAATCGGGCGAAGTATCCATGTGCGAGCAGAAACACAGTACCGAGATATTATCTTTATCGCTCGTGGCCGGAATGGTGGCATATACATAACCGTTCTCATCTATTTCGGCATCAGTAAGGCCAATGGCTAATAGTTCTTCAACTAAAAGTCTACCTAAATTCTTTTGTTTTTCTGTTGATGGGCAGGTTGGCGATTCGCCGTCCGACTGGGTATCTATGGTTACGTAGCGCAGAAAACGCTCGGCTACAGTAAAATTTAATTGGCTGTTCATACGCAAAAAATATTGTGCAAATTAGGGCTTTATTTGCAGCTCTGTCAATTCATTTTAAAAACAGCTACCCATGAATGTTGAAGAAGTCCGCGATTACTGCATGCAAAAGCCCGCCACCACCGAAGGTTTGCCCTTCGGCGAAGACACCCTGGTTTTTAAAGTAGCCGGTAAAATATTTCTGTTGATCGGCCTCGAACAGGGCAACCGATTCAACGTAAAGTGCGACCCCGAACTGGCCATTGAGCTGCGCGAGCAACACACCGAAGTACAGCCCGGTTACCACATGAATAAAACGCATTGGAATACGGTTTTTATTGATGGTTCACTCACGTATAAGCAGATCTATGGAATGATTGATCATTCGTACGCCCTGATTGTTAAAAGTTTGCCCAAGAAGGTGCAGGCGGAGCTGGCGGGGGATTGATTCGCCCGCATGGATAAAATTTGTCATTGCGAGGTACGAAGCAATCTCGTAGCTATACCAGGCAAACATGAAGGTACATAACTATAACGTTTATATAATTTGCAACAAAGCCAATACCGTTTTATACGTCGGTGTAACAAGTGACTTACAAGGCAGAATTTGGGAGCACAAACAAAAAGTATTTAAAGGGTTCAGTGCCAAATACGATTGTAATAAGTTAGTTTACTTTGAAGAATTTCAATGGATACAAGATGCCATTGCCAGAGAAAAACAATTAAAAGGCGGTTCACGACAAAGTAAAATCGATTTAATTGTCAGTGAGAATCCGGCCTGGAATGACTTAAGCAGTGATTGGTATGATTAGCGACGAGATTGCTTCGTACCTCGCAATGACAAATTGGATTATTAACTACAGATTATTTCTAACACATGAAAAAACACATACTCCTCTTCTCCTTCCTCTTTTCGTCCTTAATTCCTTTCGTCTCTTATGCCCAACTCACCCCATTTGAGCTCAGCAAGGATAAAAACTATACTGCCAATTACGCGGAAGTTATTGCCTATTACCATCAGCTGGCGGCCAAATATCCGCAAATGAAGCTGATTAATTATGGGATGACAGATATTGGCAAGCCGTTAACCCTAATCGTGCTTTCGAAAGATAAAGTGTTTGACCCGGCACAAATCAAGAAGCAAAACAAGCGCGTGCTTTTGATCAATAACGGCATCCATCCCGGCGAGCCGGAGGGTATTGATGCCAGCATGATGTTGAGCCGCGATTTGCTGAAGAATAACAAGCTGCCCAATGATGTGGTTGTTTGTATAATTGCCGTTTACAATATTGATGGTTGTTTAAATAGAGGCGTATCGAGGATTAGTCAGAATGGTCCGCGTGCTTATGGTTTTCGTGGCAACTCTCGCAACCTGGATCTGAACCGCGATTTTATTAAGGCCGATAGCCGTAACGCATTGGCTTTTGAGCAGATTTTAAACACCTGGCAGCCCGAAGTTTTTCTGGATAACCACACCAGCGATGGCGCAGATTACCAGTATGTAATGACGCTGATTGAAACGCAGAAAGACAAGCAAAACCCGATATTGGCTAAGTATACTTCAGAGACCTTATCGCCCGAGCTATACAAACGAATGAAAAAAAGCGGTTATGAAATGATCCCTTATGTGGAGAGTGAAAAGGGTACGCCGGATTCGGGCATTGTATCTTTCCTGGAAACCCCTCGTTTTTGCACCGGCTATACTGCCCAACATAACATCATCAGTTATATAACAGAAACACACATGCTGAAACAGTATGACAAACGCGTGTATTCGACTTATGATTTTATGGATCATCTCATCAGCATCGTGGAGCGCGACCATGTCCTGATCGGCCAGTTAAAACAGCAGGTAGATGCATCTGTCGCCAAACAAAAAACATTCGCCCTCAACTGGGATCTGGATCAGGAGCATTTCGATACCATCACCTTTAAAGGTTATGAGTTTGGCCATAAGCCGAGCGAAATAAGCGGTTTGCCTCGTCTATATTACGACCGCAACAAGCCATATACAAAAACTATAAAGTATTATAACACTTATAAAGCTACTGCCTTTGCCGATAAACCGGTGGCTTATATAATCCCGCAAGCCTGGGGCAAAGTGATTGATCTGTTTAAGCTGAACAAGGTAGCGATGCACAGGTTAAGCCACGATACCACCCTCAATTTGCAGATGTACTACATAGCCGATTACAAAACCGGCCAGCGCCCCTACGAAGGCCATTACCTGCATAGCGATGTGAAGCTGAACCCGATACAAAGCAGCATTAAGTTTTACGCAGGTGATTATGTAGTATACACCAACCAAGCCATTAACCGTTATATTGTAGAAACCCTGGAACCGCAGGGCGTGGATTCATTCTTTGCCTGGAATTTCTTTGATTCGGTGCTTGGCCAAAAGGAACATTACTCTGATTATGTGTTTGAAGACACTGCTGCTGAGTACCTAAAAAACAACCCCGATCTGCAAAAGAAACTGGAAGCCGAAAAAGCGAAGAACCCTAAACTGGCTGCCAGTGCATCCATGCAGTTAGAATTTGTATACCATAATTCGCCATGGTTCGAAAAAACCTATCTTCGTTACCCGGTGAGCCGTTTGCTTACCGATACCAAACTTGATTTAAACTAACATGCTCGAATATCTTATTGCTGCGCCGGTTGCTTCGGCCATATTTGCCATAACACTAATTACCTCTTTATTTGCTTTTTATAACGAAGAGTTTTACTCCCGTGCTACGCTGCATCCATACAGTGTATCGCGCGGAACCCGTATTTATACCCTGATCACCAGCGGCTTAATTCACCGCGATTGGAGCCATTTGTTTTTCAATATGCTGTCGTTCTACTTTTTTGCCTTTCAACTCGAGGCAGGTTATCTGGGGCATTGGCAGTTTGGGGTACTATACGCAGCCAGCTTAATACTGAGCGATTTGCCAACGGTGCAAAAACACAAAAACGATTTGTGGTACCATAGCCTCGGCGCATCGGGTGCTATCAGCGCGGTAATTTTTAGCTTTATTTTATTTAGCCCGCTAAGTAAAATGTACCTGATGTTTATCCCGGTGCCAATTCCGGCCATCTTATTCGGTGTGCTTTACCTGGTGTACTGTGCCTGGGCCTCTAAAAACTCGCGCGATAACATTAACCACGATGCTCACTTTTTTGGCGCCATCAGCGGTTTGGCTATTACCATTATATTATATCCGCATATTATTCCGATGTTTTTACAGCAGTTTGGATTGTAGGGAATAGAAGCAAAAAACAGGAAACAAGACCACCATGTCCCCTCACCGTCATTGCGAGGAACGAAGCAATCGCGAACTATACAGAGCCGCTCTGCAAGTCGGGGATTGCTTCGTACCTCGCAATGACGTGGGTTTATATTGAGGTTCTTAATTATTCTTCAACCCCAGTTTATGATCATCATAATCTAACATATACGCGTTATTCAGAAAATACTCCAAACTGATAATCGATACAGCCCCTCCCGACGAATTTGGGTTTTCTACATAAGTTAAATAATCGGTGGCTGTTGTATTGAAACTGTAATTAAAATTACTGCTGGTGGTAACAGACACATTGGTACCGGTTGGTAACAAGGTAACTTTGCTGGCTGCGGTTGGGTCCTGGAAGTACGAGTAAGGTTCGGTACCCGTATCAAATACTTCATAAGCCTTAGAAACCGTTTTGCCGCCATAAGTATAACTGCCCGGAATAACAACCGAATAGCCATAACCCGGATCGGACGTTAAGGTATGCATGGTGAAGCCCGATGTAGAGCTCAGATCGGACGAGGTAAGGCCAAGTGAAAGCACATTGGGTACATAAGTACCATTTACCGAAAAGTTGCTTGTACCCAGCGCGGCCATTTTAAACCCTTTGGTAAGCCCGGTAGCCGGCACAAAATAACTAAGCGGACTGGTGATATAAGCGCCATTATTGAAGGTTACATCATACTCAGAATCTACGCCGAAAATATCAAACGCGCCTACATCCTCAGTTTTACCCTGGCTATCGGTGCCTTTATAGTATAAAAAGAAAGGCAATCGTTTCACAGAAATGGTACCGTCATGGTCGCCAATGGTTACTGTGGCGTAAGCCAGGTTGCCGTATACTTTTTCTGTGGTGGCATCATCTGCCCCATAAGAGATAGTAGAAGTTTGGTTGGTGATCGTAATACCATCAACCACGGTCGAGTCGCCGGTAAAATTAAACCCGCTACTGGTAACCATAGAGGCGGGTAAAACTTCATGCGCATCAATCACCATCCCTCCCGAGCCGGTATCAAATATCATGAACTGGTTTACCGTTTGCGTGCCAATTTTAGGCACCGCAATAAAAAGCAACTTATAAATAGATGAATCTGACTCGTAAAGGCCCAATTTGGTAGGCGTTGGCGTGTTTACAAGCGTATTGGTATTATTGGTAATATTGTCAGTATTATCTTTTTTACAGGACGCAAAAAAAATGATCAGCAATAACAGCGCAGGGAAATAGTAAGTAGTTTTTTTCATCGGGGGTATTATTATATAACTATATACCCTGTTTTAACTTATCGGTTTTAAATTTATTATCTGAAATACAGCATTTAACGTAATATTTTTTCCCAATCAACGTATTATTATTAATTCAATGCCCCATACTATTATTATGAAACTCGCTAAAATAACAAGCATTGCCCTTTTGGTAGCTTTAGGCTACAATACCGCATCAGCACAAATGGTGCGTAACCGTTCTGTTCATTTCAACAGGCACAGGGTTACACACCATCATAACCATACTAAGGTTAAATAAGCTTTTGGGGCTTATTTTTCTAATCCTAAGCTGTCGGCAGGTTTAAAATTACCTTCGGCATCAAATAAATGGCTTACCGGGTTATCTGGGTCTTTGATGATCTCCAGTAACAGGTAGCCCCATTTTTCCCAGAAATTTTCGAGCACCTGTCCGTATGTTTTTACCTGCCATTCATCAAACATGGGCTTAGGGCTGGTGCCACGCAGTTGCTGGGGCTCTATATAGATCTCGTCGCCAACCGGCATAATATCATAATTCGGCAAACGGTTAAACAGGTATGCCGAATAAAACACCCTCGCCGAAAACTCCTCGAACTGGATAGGGTGAAGGGTTTGATCTTTGATCTTATCGTATATCGCCTGGTTATAACGGCCGATGGTGCCGTTATCTTGCAGATTGATAATCAGGCCAAAATCATTGATTCTCAGGGAGAATGTTACCGTACTTACTTCATCGCGATAGGCAAACTCATTCTCTGCATTATCCACCTTAAATAAGAAAAGGCTATAAGGCTTAAAATCCTCTTCGAACTTAATGGACAGGTTAAGCGTTTGCAGCATCACATGCAAATTGGTAAAGCGCTGCAAAATAGATTGCGATACGCTAAACTCTTCACCCTCTGCATTTTGCTGGCGCATGGCGGCTTGTAGCTCATTAAATATAATACCGTGCAGCCACTTGGCAGCCCATTGAAATATACGGAGCTCATCCAGTTCTTTTACAGCATCGTAGCCTTTAGTAAAGGCTGCTTCAATTTCGCGCTCTAAAGGTTCAACATAAAGTTCGTTAGCTTCAGCGCTACAAGGTAATTTGAGGTCTTTATAGGTCAGGATGCTTTCATCGAGTAACTTAAAGGGCTGATCTTCCAGCTTATAACGGCTCATGAGCCATTGCGGGAAAACGGTTATCTGTTCTTCAGAACTATTTAGTGGTTTTCCCGTTAAAAAACATAACTTTTTACTTGCTTTAAAGCTTTGAAACGGGTAATAAATTTGCTCGGCCATGGTGCAAAGATAAACATGATTTTTACCTTAAATTTTTAGCTTTACTTTTTAACATGAAACTGACTTATCGCACATACGAGCTCGAACTGAAACATCGCTTTACCATCGCTAAATTTTCGCGAACCTCTACCCCAATCATTTTATTACAGATTGAACATGAGGGACTTACAGGCTATGGCGAGGCTTCGATGGTGCCGTATATGGGCGAAAATCACCAATCGGCTATTACTTATTTAAGTAAGGTAGAAATGGCGAGTTTTAGCTATCCATTCGACTTTGAGAGCACATTAAACTACCTGGATAGCCTTGCTCCGGGGCAGCCCGCCATCAAGGCCGCGATCGATATGGCTCTGCACGATCTCGATGGAAAATTACAAGGCAAACCCTGCTGGCAAATTTTTGGCAGCGACCCGGCACTAATGCCGGTCACCAGTTTTACCGTTGGCATTGACACGCCGGAAGTGATCCGCGAAAAAATTAAAGGGGCAGATAATTGTAAGGTGATAAAAGTAAAACTCGGCAGAGACAGTGATAAGGAACTGATCAATACCATCCGCTCCATCACCGACAAACCACTCTATGTTGATGCCAACCAGGGCTGGACAGATTTGCAGCAAAGCCTCGATATGACTCACTGGCTGCACGAACACGGCGTAGTATTAATTGAGCAACCCATGCCCAAAACCGACTTAGATAGCAATGCCTGGCTCACCGAACGCAGCCCCATCCCCATTATTGCTGATGAGGCCGTACAGCGCCTAGACGATGTAGCTAAGGCTGAGGGTATATATCACGGTATCAACATTAAACTCATGAAATCGGCAGGGATTTTTGAGGCTCAACGCATGATTGCCAAAGCGCGGGAATTGAACCTAAAAATCCTGATCGGTTGCATGAGCGAAACCAGTTGCGCTACTTTAGCCGCGGCAGCATTGGCACCACAATGCGACTGGGCCGATCTGGATGGCCCTTTTCTGACCAGCAACAATCCTTTTGTGAACCCCAATTTTGCCGATGGTAAATGGATCCTGAACAACGAACCCGGCCTCGGCTTAAAACTCATCTAACATCAGGCAATTATTAGCGGATGTTTTGTTAAAATATCAGCACAATTGCGGCTTGCGAATAACTAAGTTTGTACAAACCTCATGATCATGAAATCTCTATCAATTAGCTTTTGCGCGGGTGCTTGCCTGCTGTTCTGTACCTCTTTTCAACCGGCTGGTAAGTGGGTGAATTTGTTAGATAAAAACATGAGCCGGTGGGACAAGTACCTCAGCTTTAAGCACACTGATGGCGACGGTGGCAAAATACCTAAAGATGCCCAGGGTAACGATATAAAAGCTATCGGCTACAATAAAGATACCGCCCATGTATTTTCTGTAGTGATGGAAAACGGCCAACCAGTGTTGCGCATCAGCGGCGAGATCTATGGCTGTGTATTTACGAAGCAGGATTTTGCAAATTATCGCCTGAAACTGAAGATTAGATGGGGCAAAAATAAATTCGTCCCGCGTTTGCATGATTATATGGACTCGGGCGTACTCTACAACTCGCAGGGCCCTGCCGGGGTTGATTACTGGCACTCGTGGATGTTGGGGCAGGAGTTCCAGGTGGGCGAGGGTACGATGGGCGATTACTGGCCGATTGCATCATCGCATATAGACATCCGCTCTACCAAAAGACGTGATACCACAACTTATATCTTCGACCCCAAAGGTGAGAAGCACGATTACGGCGGCTACTGCCAGGCCATTGCCGATTACGAAACCAAAGGCCCCGGCGCATGGACAGAATTGGAATTGATTGTATTCGGCGATAAAGCTTTGCATATTGTGAACGGGCACGTGGCTATGGCATTATCGAACTCGCGTTACAAAGATGGCGATGTGATTAAACCGCTTACCCATGGTAAAATTCAGCTGCAAAGCGAATCGGCGGAGGTGTATTATAAAGACATTCAGATTCAGCAAATTACCGCTTTACCTGCGCAATACGAGGCTTATTTTAAATAGTATATCGTTTAACGTTGGACGTATTACGTTATACGTTTTCTGGGATAGCGTATGGTAGTTGATTACTTAGAATCAAACATATAACGCCGCCCGTATAACGTATAACCTCTTCTCCTTATAAGTTCCTTTCTATAAACAAAGGTGGATAATAACCTATTAAACAGGTGTTTTCACGGGTTGATTTCGTTGGAGTTAATAGTTACCTTTAATACACTAATTTACTTAACGCTCCCTAAAATCTTTATCATCATGTCAATACAAAAAATTCTAAGCGAGGACTGGTCGTGGGTTGATGAAAAAAAGAAACCGGAGGACCGCGGGTTTATCACGTGCGAAGAAATTTATGAGGTTGAATACCTGATAGATCTTTTCAAAAAGCATTGTCCGGTTAAATCCGAAAAAGAAATTATTTATGCTATTGCCGCAGGCCTGCGATCGACGCAAGGCCTAAAACCGCGACGACAGTTCCTGGAAACCGTAAACTCCAAGCTGTTTGCCCGCGAAGCTCTGGTTGGATAAAACCTTAGCTAATCATCCTATTAATAACAACTTTACCCCTTTAAAAATATTTTTCATGCTGAGCCCCGTCGAAGCATAGGCATCAGGGCTTTGCTATGGCATAGCGAAGCCTGTACCCATTTGTCATCTCGACGATAGGAGAGATCTTCTGCGCTTAGAAGTTCTGTCGTATAAGATTTCTCCTATCGTCGAAATGACAATTTTACTCGCCGTTGTTGGTGTTGTTACCAACAACACTTGATGAGTGAATAGTTAATAATTGTTGGTGACAACACCAACAATGGCGACGAGCACACAAGGCCGCCATGTTCTGCCCGCTTTTGGCCGAAGCTGTTTGTCAGAAAAAGAGAGCCAAGAATCGAGAGTCAAGAAACAAGATCAAAGTCAAAAAAGAGAAGCATTAGGACAATCAAAAGAAGCGGTGGCCCGGACGCAAAAGCGTGGCCGTGGAGTGGATGTGTGCGGTGGAGCTTTTTTGCGTCTTGATGTTATTCACACTTTAATTGTTTTTAATAGGTGTTCATGAAATCGCTGCGCTAAGTATTGGTTACTTTTGGATCAAGCCAAAAGTAACAGCCAACCCGCGGCGATTGAGCGGGGCTAACGTACGTTACAGCACAAACAAATGATCACAGTTATTGCGTTAATCAAAGCACTGTCTCTGTAGGTCGGGGATTGCTTCGTTCCTCGCAATGACGGCAGGTGGTCATCGATTTAAATAAGAAAGGCGATTGTATGCAATCGCCTTTCTTATTTATCTTACGTCTCTCTACCAAAACTATTTCTCTGCCAACAAATCCTGCGTTATTTTCTCAAACTGGCTGATAAACTCGGTGTAATACTCACCGGTACCGGGGCCGCTAAAGCCGGTATAAATTTTACGCACGTCGCCTTTTTTATCGATGATAAGCGTGGTTGGGAACGAGAAGAAATTGGCCAGCGCGGGCAGGCTTTCGCCGGTTTCCTTTTTGTTGCTGGTATGGCCGGTAATTAATATCGGGTAGGGTATATTGAAGTGATTTTTCTCGCGTAGCAGTGATGCCTTCGATTTGTTGAAATCTGTAGTGCGCTCGTAAGCAAGGTCAACCACCTCTACGCCTTTGTTGTGGTATTTTTTATAATAGTTTACCAGGTAAGCGGTTTGATCCATACAGTTAGGGCACCACGAACCCATAATTTCTACAATCACAACCTTATTTTTAAAGCGGGCATCGCTTAAGGATACTTTGTTACCGTCCAGATCAGGGAACGAGAACTCCAGTTTTTTATAACTCGGTTTCAGGAAGGTAAGCGAGTAGGCATCCGGTAGTTTAGCATTCTCGTTACGTACCGCATGCCACGGCGTTTTACCGAAAAGGCCATCAACCAGCGTATACTCATCTTTTAAAGTAGCGGTGAACAAAAATGCATGGCCGCCATCAAAGCACGACAGGGATAGCTTATTACCCGAGAGTGATCCCTCCAAATAGCGGTAATCGCCGGTGGTGGTTAAAAACGTGCCGGTTACTTTACTGCCGGTTTGTTTAAATATAGCCACAGTGGTATCAGGCTGATCAACCCCAATAATGGCCGACCACGTGCCGGCAATGCTATACTTAGTAGGCTCACTCTCTTTAAAACGATAAGCTACGCCCGGCTCTGCCGCAAAAGGGATCAGCACATCACGTTCGCCCAGGTGGCGGACCCAGTTTCCTTTTAGGCTCGCTCCTTCAAACTTCAGCTTAAATTCTGAGTCAAACAGCGGCATCTGGATCAATACCGAATCGTCCTTAATTTTAATATTATTAACCCTAAAGCGCTCGCTGCCATTAATAATAGCTATTTGCTGGTGCCCGGCAGTATCCTTAACCTCAAAATTAAAAGGCAGTTCGCCGGAAGGTATCTGTAACGTACCCCTCCAAATACCTTTGGTTAATTTTTGTTGTGCAAAAGTGCTGGCGCTTATTAACAGCAGGGCTAAGAGTACGATGCGGATTTTCATTGCAAGAGTTTGTTTTTTAAATATAACGATATGCCACGAGCAATGGTTGTTTTTTTAAAGCCGGGGGCAAACGTATAGTCTACCAAAACAGTAGTCTTAGCAAAGGTAATAACAGCGGCCAATTATTTCAATAATTCGCGCGATATGACAATTTTCTGAATCTCAGACGTACCCTCATAAATTTGTGTGATCTTGGCATCACGCATCAATCGCTCTACATGGTACTCTTTTACAAAGCCATAGCCACCGTGTATCTGTACTGCTTCTACAGCAACTTTCATAGCCGCTTCTGATGCAAACAGCTTAGCCATAGCACTTGCCGAGCCATAAGGTTGTCCATGATCTTTTAACCAGGCGGCACGCAGGCAAAGCAAACGGGCAGCGTCAATCTCGGTAGCCATATCAGCCAGTTTAAACTGAATGGCCTGGTGGTCTGATAATGGCTTACCAAAAGTTTTGCGTTCTTTCGAGTAATTCAGCGCTAGCTCATAAGCACCCGATGCAATACCCAAGGCCTGTGCCGCAATCCCGATGCGGCCACCCTCCAGCACTTTCATGGCAAAAGGGAAGCCCGAACCATCTTCGCCAATACGGTTTGCTTTGGGCACTTTAACATCTGTAAACATGATCGAGTGTGTATCTGAGCCACGGATACCCATTTTGTTTTCTTTGGGGCCGATGGTAAAGCCTTCCATGCCACGCTCAACAATAAGCGCGTTGATTCCCTTACCGCGTTTTTCGGCACGTGTTTGTGCAATAACGATATAGGTAGATGCCGAGCTGCCGTTGGTGATCCAGTTTTTGGTACCGTTAAGCAGGTAATAATCGCCCATATCAATAGCGGTGGTATGCTGCGATGTAGCGTCTGATCCTGCCTCGGGTTCCGAAAGGCAAAAAGCACCTATCACTTCTCCTTTGGCTAATGGTACCAAATATTTTTGTTTTTGCTCTTCGCTGCCATATTTCTCCAATCCATAGCATACCAGCGAATTATTAACCGAAACTACTACCGATGCTGAAGCATCAATTTTAGATAGCTCTTCCATCGCCAGTACATACGATATGGTATCCAAACCACCACCGCCATATTGGGGCGATACCATCATGCCTAAAAAACCGAGTTCGCCCAGTTTCTTCATTTGTTCGGCAGGAAACTTTTGGTGTTCGTCGCGGTCAATCACACCGGGCTTTAATTCATTTTGCGCAAAATCGCGCGCAGCCTGGCGAATCATCAGTTGTTCTTCAGTAAATTCGAAATTCATATATGCGGTATATATTGGTATTCAAAGATATGGAATACTATGCATGCATAGTAAAATTTAGACGCAAAAAAAAGAGAGCTCTTGCGAAGCTCCCTTTCCCCTAATTAATTTAAACTATTGATTAAACCCAAAACAAAGAACAAAAAACCTCAGCTTGGGCGTCTGAGAATTCAAAAACAAATTTTCTACAGGTAGATGTTGTTTTTCATAGATGATGTAGAGTCATTAAGAACATTACAAAAGTAAAGCCACAATTTTAATTATATCCTTACTAATACGTCAGAATTTACTATTTTCACCTTATATTTTATTGCTTTCTGCGAAACCATATTAACTAATTTGCAGCGGCAGCGAATTATTAAGATGACCCCTAAAAAATAAAAGTAAAATATGTTACTAACTGATTTTGAATACCTTAACAATTCAGAAGATGCCTTTAAAAAGAAGGTTGCATTGCAAATTAAGCGTCTTCGCCGCCAAAACCAGGTTACACAGGAGCGGTTCTACAGCGAAACCAGTATTAATATTGCACGACTGGAATCGGGCAAAATTGACGTTAGGTTAGACACGCTACGCAAAATTTGCTACTATTTTGACGTTTCTTTATCAGGTTTTTTCCAGGGTATTTATTAAAACACTAATTTTTAGTGTAGTATTTTAAAAACAATTCCATTTTTCTATACAGCAATTCCTAAATTGTGTACAGAACCAAATACAATCTATCAAAATGAATAAAAAGATACTCTCAGGCCCGCTATGCGCGGCCGCTGCATTGATGCTATTAAGCGCATGCCACAATAATGCAACACCAGATTATGCTGCAAATGATGCGGTATATAAAAATCTGGACACTACCGTTAAACCCGGCGACGACTTTTTTAAGTATGCCAACGGTGGCTGGATAAAAAAGAACCCCATCCCTCCGGCTTACTCGCGCTGGGGTATTGGCAACCTGGTTAGCGATGAACTACGCGACCGCTTAAAGAAGATCAACGAAGACGCGCTGAAAGAAAATGCCGCAAAAGGCACCAATTCGCAAAAAATTGGCGATTTCTACTATAGCGGTATGGATACCGTAGGTATTGAAAAACAGGGCCTATCGCCATTAAAAGCTGAACTGGATAAGATTGAGGCAGTAAAGGACACCAAATCATTACTGGATGAATTTGCGCATTTATCAAACATTGGCGTAACCACACCTATTGGTGCTTACGTTGGTCAGGATGCCAAAAACAGCGATAAAATGATGCTTCAGTTGTATCAATCGGGTATCGGCCTGCCTAACCGCGATTATTATTTTAATAAAGACGAGCAGAGCGCCAAGATCCGTACCGACTATCAGCAAACGCATTTACCTGCTGTTTTAAAACTATCAGGACTGGATGATGCCGCCGCTACTGCCGGAACACAGAAGGTTTATGACCTGGAGAAATTTTTGGCAGACAGCTCACGCAAATTGGAAGACCTGCGCGACCCGTACAAAAATTACAACAAAATGCCGGTGGCTGAGCTGAGCAAGTTAACGCCACAAATAGACTGGAAAGATCTGTTTGAGAAAATGGACTATAAAAAAGTAGATACTGTTATTGTTGGTCAGCCGGAGTACTACCGTGCCCTAAGCAAAGCACTGACTACTTACAGCATTGCCGACTGGAAAGTTTACCTGCGCAAAAACCTGGTAAGCGAGTTTAGCTCACAGCTAAGCAAATCATTCCGTGACGAAAACTTCCGTTTTAACGGACAGGTAATTTCCGGTAAGAAAACACAGTTACCACGCTGGAAACAGGTTATTGACGCAGAAAACAGCCTGATGGGCGAAGTACTGGGCCAGTTATTTGTGAAAGAATACTTCCCGGAGCAAACCAAAGAGCGTTATGTAAAATTGGTTGAAGCCATCCGCAGCAGCTTTAAAGAGCATATTGAGAAACTGGACTGGATGAGCAGCGCAACCAAAACGAAAGCACTGGATAAACTATCGAAAGTAAACCCTAAGGTTGGCTATCCTGATAAATGGAAAGATTTCTCTGACTTAACCATCGTGAAAAGCCCTTATGCCCAAAACGTAATTAATGCCGCTCTTTTCTGGCACAAACGCGAGGCCGGCAAACTGGGTAAACCAGTTGACCGTACCGAATGGGATATGACACCGCAAACCTACAATGCATATTACAATCCATCTAACAACGAGATTGTATTGCCGGCAGCCCAGTTTATGATCCCCGGTGTTAAGGATGAGGATGTGGATGATGCCGTAGTTTATGGTTATGCAGCAGCATCAACCATCGGCCACGAAATTACCCATGGTTTTGATGATGAAGGCCGCCAGTTTGATGCCAAAGGAAACCTGAAAGCATGGTGGACTTTGCAGGATTCTGCTAAGTTTACGCAACGCGCACAGGTTATCATCGATCAGTTTAACAACTTTACCGTATACGGCCTGCATGTTAACGGCAAGGCTTCACAAGGCGAAAATATTGCCGACTTAGGTGGTATTGTAATCGGAGTTGATGCATTCAAGAAAACCGAGCAATATAAAGAAGGTAAAAAAATCAATGGATTAACACCGATGCAGCGTTTCTTCCTGGGTTATGCCTTAGGCTGGCTGGGCGAAGAGCGTGAAGAAGCCCTGAAAAACCAGATTGTTACCGACGTACATGCCCCAGGCTTTTTACGAGTAAATGGTCCGTTTGCCAATGTACCCGAGTTTTACGAAGCCTTCGGTATTAAAAAAGGCGACAAAATGTGGGTTGATCCTGATAAACGGGTGAAGATCTGGTAGATAATTAGCCAATTTGTTAATTCGGCAATTTGTCAATGAACGCTATGTGTAGAATTTCTCATTGACAAATTGCCGAATTGGCTAATTGACAAATTAATTAACAAATTGCCGAATTAACAAATTGACAAATTATATAGAGCTGATTGGTGTTATTACGGGTTTGCTGTGCGTTTACCTGGCTGCCATTAATAACATCTGGAACTGGCCTTTCGCCATAATCAGCGTAACGCTTTATATCTTCATTTTTTTTGAAGCCCGCCTGTATGCAGATATGGGTTTGCAGTTTTATTTTTTAGGGGCTAATATTTACGGCTGGTATTTTTGGAGCCATAAGAAAGAACCGGAGGTTAAGATTCCGGTAGTATCTATCACTAGCAAGCAAATTATCTGGACTATAATTGCTATTGCTTTAATCACACCTTCATTAGGTTATACGCTGATTAAACTTTCCCCCATTCTACATTATAAACCCGCCGCTTACCCATATCTCGATAGTTTTTGTACAGCCGTGAGCCTGATAGCCCAGCTATTTATGGCCCGCAAAATTTACCAGAACTGGCTGATGTGGGTATTTGTTGATCTGATCTATATCGGAGTTTACTTCATCAAACACCTGCAGCCCACAGCAATTATGTATGCCATTTACGCCGTTATTGCTTTTATGGGCTACCTGGACTGGCGTAAGGAGTTTAACAAACAACAAGCAAAGCTTAATTAAACTCAATCACTACATCATCATCAAGCGGGTGGCCGGTACAGGTTAGTATGTAACCATTCCTCATATCATCAGGTGTCAGTACTTCGTTACTGGCTACTTCAACCTTGCCGTTGGTACATCTGGCGAAACAGGCCGAGCATGCACCGCTTCGGCAACTATAAGGTAACTGGATATTATTTTGCAGCGCAGCTTGCAGTATAGATTGATTTTCGCCCACCATCAGATCGTACCACTCATTTTTTAAATGGATCTTAATTTTATGGGGCGGGAAATTGGTGATGCTGCTGGTTACCGGGATGGTTTCGAGCACAAAGTTTTCCTTATGGATATTGCCCGAATGTACACCCATATAATGCAACGCAAACTGGATCATCCGCATATAGGGAAACGGTCCGCAGATGTAAAATAACGTATCATCGTAATGGCCGTTGGTGAGTTGTTTCACCAGTTTTTCTACCATCAAATTATTGAGGCGATTGGCTTCGTCGCTGATGAGGTATTTAATTGACAATTGATTTGGATGGCTAAGTGATAACTCATCCAGCTGTGCTTTAAAGATAATATCGGTAGTAGACTGGCTGCTATAGATCAACGTAAACCGCAAATCCATTCCCTCCGCCAAAGCATATTTCAACTGAGCAAAAACAGGCACAATGCCGCTACCTGCTGAAAAGTAAATCAGTTGGCGATGGCTTAGATTCTCAGGTAATACAAACCTACCAGCGGGTCGAATAGCCGTCAACGTATCGCCTGCCTTTACATGAGCCAGCATAAACCGGGAAATTTCACCGTTTGAAATCCGCTTAACCGTGATCGACAACAACTCTTCATGAGGTGATGAACTCAACGAATAAGATCGCGTAATCTCCTCATCATGATGCGTAAATATCAGCGTAATAAACTGCCCGGCCTGATAAATTATCTGCTCGCCATTAGCAGGGCGGAGGTAAAAAGTAGCCGTATCGCGGGTTTCCTGTTTTATGCTGTCAACAATCAGCTGGATGGTATTCATTTAGTTGGTGAGTACAAGCTTACCAAATTGTGATGAATTTTCCATTTTACCAAAAGCTTTTTCGGCATCGGCCATCGTAAATACCTCGTCAATTACCGGGATAATCTTTTTATCGTTTACCAGTTTCAGCATGGCTTCAAACTCCTCGGGCGTGCCCATAGTAGTACCAAGCAATTGCAGCTGCTTCCAGAAAAGCGGACGGGCATTAAACGCCGGGATATTGCCAGCCGTACCGCCAAATGTAACAATTCGCGCTCCGGGGTTACACAGATCAATCACCTTGGCAAAATCATTTCCCAGCGCACTATCAATTACCACATCAAAACCACCTGCCATGTGTTTCAGTTCTTCAGCCCAATCCTGTGCTTTATAGTTTACACCGGCCGCCGCGCCTAAGTGCCTTGCACGATCTATCTTTTCGCCGTTGCCCGATGTTACAAATACCTGGCAACCCGCAGCCACAGCCCATTGCAAAGCGAATGTCCCTGTGCCAGATCCTACACCAACTATCAGCACCTTATCACCTTTTTTAGCCTGCCCTTTAGTGAACAGCGCACGATAGGTAGTCAACCCAGCCAAGGGAATAGCCGCAGCCTGTTCCCAGCTCAGGTGTGCCGGTTTGTAATGCAAGTATTTGACTTCCACCTTTACATATTCGGCCAATGTGCCATAATCTGGCAGGCCAAGAATTTTAAAATCGTCTGATTTATAACTCGCACTATCTCCCCAGTTATTACTTGGGTTGATGATTACTTCCTGGTTTAGCCAATGCTTGTCGGTCTCATCAAAAACCTCAGTCACAATACCCGAACCATCAGAACCCAATACCGAAGGATATTTAATCCCGGCATACTTGCCAATGGTAATCCAGTAATCGCGGCGGTTCAACGCAGCGGCTTTAATCTGAACTAAGGCTTCGCCCGGGCCTAAAACCGGTTTATCAATCTCTTTATATACAATTGGCCTTTCGGCGCTTTCTAATACTACTGCTTTCATAGCCTCGCCCCCTTGCCTCCGCCGTAAGGCGGATGAGAATGGTTAAATTTATTAATGTGTTACTAATAGTCATTAAACAAGAACACCATTGCATTTGTGTGCAATGGTGTCCTTATATTTCCTTACACCCCCTTTAGGGGGCCGGGGGGTTAAACCGCTTTTGCGTATAATTCAGCAACGTGGTTCCAGTTCACTACATTCCAGATAGCTGCAAGGTAGTCCGGGCGACGGTTCTGATATTTAAGGTAGTAAGCGTGCTCCCAAACATCGATACCGAAAATTGGAGTACCTTTTACCTCAGCGATGTCCATTAAAGGGCTATCCTGGTTAGGGGTTGAGGTGATAGCCAGTTTTTTATCAGGCGTAACAATTAACCATGCCCAGCCAGAACCGAAACGGGTTGCACCGGCTTCGCTTACTTTAGTTTTAAAATCGGCGAATGAACCGAAAGTGCTTTTAATTGCATCAGCCAGTGCGCCTGTAGGCTCGCCGCCACCGTTAGGTGAAAGCCAGGTCCAGAACAAAGAGTGGTTATAGTGGCCACCGCCGTTGTTGCGTACTGCTGCAGGGAATTTTGAAATATTTTTAACGATATCTTCAATATTGCTGGTTGCTTCTGGTTTACCCTCAAGCGCTTTGTTAAGGTTAGTAACATAAGCCTGGTGATGTTTGCCATGGTGAATTTCCATAGTCAATTTATCAATGTGTGGTTCCAGTGCGTCGGTTGCGTATGATAGCGCCGGTAGTTCGAATGCCATAATCGTATTTTTAAAGGTTAAAAGAATGTGTTACAAATATAAAGCCCTATGTTCATTATTTGTTCTGTTAATGTCAAGTTTTCTGGCGGCGGCTTTTAAAGAAGTCTTTCACCATCTGCCCGCACTCATTTTCGCGAATGCCACCGGTAATTAATGTTTTGGGATGGGTGATTTTCTGGTTCAACCTGCCGAAACCCAGCCGGGCATCATAAGCCCCAAAAACAATGCGGCCAACCTGGAACCAGTACGATGCACCTGCGCACATAACGCAGGGTTCCATGGTTACATATAGGGTACACTCGGGTAAATACTTGCCGCCCATATAATTGGCTGCGGCTGTTAGAGCCTGCATTTCTGCATGGGCCGAAACATCATTTAGCCGCTCGGTTAAGTTATGCCCGCGACCGATGATCTGCCCTTTGCAAACCACAATGGCACCAATAGGGATCTCATCTTCGGCCAAAGCCAGTTTGGCTTCGCGGATGGCTTCGTTCATGAAAAAATCATCGGGCGAAATGATGGCTTCGCCCTCAAAATTGATATACCTCATATTAGTTTGCTTCCGTTGGGTACCGGGCGTTCAATTGCCGTTAGTACGATATCGCCGTTCTCGTCAGCCAGTCCTGTTACCAGAAACTCCGACATAAATTTACCGATCTGTTTTTTAGGGAAATTAATCACACCCAAAATTTGACGGCCAACCAACTCTTCTTTCGTATAATGTTTCGTAATCTGCGCACTCGACCATTTGATGCCGTGTTCGCCAAAATCAACCCTTACCTTATAAGCAGGTTTACGTGCTTCGGGATAATCAATCGCTTCCAGTATGGTGCCAGCATGCAGGGCTACCTTTTCAAAATCGTTCCAGGTGATGGTTTCCATGGAGGCAAAGATAGTTTTTTTGGTTGTCTGTTATCGGTTGTCTGTTGTTGAGAGGGCTACTTCATCTTACTCATAAGTGGATTATCGCTTTCTAATCAGTTTATATTTCAGCTTATCTACTAAGAGCAGGGTTGAATCGGCATTGGGACGCGTTTCATAAAGGCTTAATGTATCGGCCATTATTTTAAATGTATAAGACTGTTGATGTTTGGTGTATATATCAAATGTAAATCCATCTAAATTATTCATCGGTTCACCGCCAAGATCATAATCAATCATATAGCTTTTAAATGAAGACAACCCTGTAATTTTCCCGAAAGGACTTAAAACAACATCGGCTTTCTTGCCAAGGCTGTCAATTACAAAATATTTTCCGGCCACCAAGCCTTTATTCATTAGATAAACAAGACCATCATCTAAATCGCCATCATGTTTAAAAGGTCTTTTTAATACTCTGATATACATTGTTGTAGGAACATCATCGGTTTTAGTTTTATAAAGTATTAGCATCGTATCCCTTCCGTGAATTTCATAGCCCAGCTCACTTCCATTTAACAATATGGTTGAAGCCCTTTTACCGCTATGGAATTTTATCTTCATATCAGCACCTTCATGATTATCCCAACCACCATGTGCTACCAGGCTATCGCCTCTAATTGAGTCTAAACTAACTTTAAAGGTCGTTAATCCAATTGCCAAGTCCATTGCCTCAAAAGGAGACTTAGTTTTAATCACCTTATCAATATAATCTTGCTTTACCCAGACACCGTTAATAATAGGGCCAAATTTTTTAATTAATTGTTGAGCTTCTTCAGTTGGAGCTGTTTTAGCAGATGTCGTAGTGGTATTGCTAAGCGTATTATGTGATGATTTGCTTTTGCAGGAGCCCCAAACGAATACAGTAAAAACTAAAAGTATAAAGGGTTTGATATGATAATTATACATTATGAAAGATTTCGATAAATATATAAATCTCTCACGACGAAAATCATTGTACCGACAACTGATAACCGACAACTGCCAACCAAATCTTATCTTTGCACCATGATTGATGTGATCCTTAAAAAAGGGAAAGAAAAAGCGGTAATGCAAAGGCACCCATGGTTGTTCTCGGGTGCGATAGATAAGGTGAAGGGCAAACCGGCCAATGGCGATGTGGTGCGCCTGCTGAGTACGGATGGTAAGTTTATGGCTTACGGCTTTTACAACGATCAATCGCGCGTGGCGCTGCGACTGCTGGAGTGGAACGAGGATGTGGCTATTGATGGCGACTGGTTCCGTAAGAAAGTGGCAGTGGCAGTAGCAAGTCGTGCCGAATTATTGTCCGATGGCAGCACCAATACCTGCCGCTTAATTTTCAGCGAGGCTGATTACCTGCCGGGGTTAATCGTTGATAAATATGCTGATTATCTTTCTTTACAGATCCTCACATCGGGTATCGAAAACAATAAAGCTGTTATTATTGATGAGCTGGAGAAACTGTTGCAACCTAAAGGCATCTTCGATAAAAGTGACGCTTCATCGCGCGAGCATGAGGGACTTGGTGCATCAAACGGCGGCGTACTGGCCGGTGCCCATCCACCCGAAATTGTGGAAGTGAAAGAGAACAATGTAGTTTACGGCATCAACATCGCCGAAGGCCAGAAGTCTGGTTTCTACTGCGATCAGCGGGATAACCGCCATATTGTGGCTGCGCATACCAAAGGCAAAAAGGTGTTGGATTGCTTTTGCTATACCGGCGGCTTCACCTTAAATAGCCTAAAGCAAGGCGCAGTTTCGGTTACCAGTGTAGATAGTTCGGCACTGGCGATAGAAACCCTGAAACAAAATATTGAACTGAACGGTCTGAATGCCGATATACATAGAGCTTTCCAATCCGACGTAAACAAGCAACTGCGCAAGTTTAAAGAAGATGGCGAGACGTTCGATCTGATCGTTCTCGATCCACCTAAATATGCGCCATCACGCTCGGCGCTTGATCGTGCTGCACGTGCTTACAAAGATTTGAACCGTATTGCCATGCTGTTGCTGAACAAAGGCGGCTTGCTGGCTACCTATTCATGCTCTGGCGCTATGGATATCGATAACTTTAAACAAGTACTGGCCTGGGCGGCATTGGATGCAGGTAAGGAAGTGCAATTTATCTACCAATTTTGCCAGCCGGAGGATCACCCGGTTAGGGCTTCGTTCCCGGAAGGGGAGTATTTGAAGGGATTGTTGTGTAGGGTGTTGTAGGATTTCGGAAGTCGGATTTTCGATTTCGGATTTTTCAAGAAAATCGTCATTGCGAGGAACGAAGCGTTTGTCATGCTGAGCTCCGTCGAAGCACCCGACTTGCAGAGCCGCTCTGTATAGTTCGCGATTGCTTCGTACCTCGCAATGACGGTAATAGTTCATGACTTAAGCGCATTGTCATGCTGAGGCACTCGAAGCATGGTGCAGAGGGCCGACGCTTATGCTTCGAGTGCCTCAGCATGACAGGCCGACCTTTAAAAAGTAAACCCTGCTTTTTACGGCAGGGCTTGCAAAAACAAACTAATCATAACGCTTCTTCAACAGCCGCTTACTGATCAAACTTAATACTGGTGAAGTTTGATTTAATAGTAACCGTTTTGGCCGAACCACCTTTACCGGCGTGGCCTTTGTAGGTTTTGTTAGGGTTGTAGTATTTGCGTTCGCCATCTGTGGGGGTAGTGTTGGTTACACTTACGGCAGAGTCATCGTAATTAAAGCCGCCCATTTTTGTGCTAATATCAAAATCGAAATTGTCTTTCGGGTTAAGTACCACTTTGCTGAAAGATGCATCAATGTTGAGGCTCTTCAGGTTTTTATCCAGTTCGCCCACTTTAAAACCAGTACCACCGCGGGTATATTTTAAGGTGATGTCGCCTGATGAGGTTAGCTTATCCACATCTAAACCTGCAAAGCTTACTTTGGCTTTCAGCTTATCGGCAGTACCAATTTTAGCGGTTCCGTAGCTGATGTTAAACTCGTCGCTGTTTAAGTTTGCGATGGTGGCGTCGCCAAATTTTACGTTGATCTCGTTCATTGGGTTAGACAGATCTTTGGCAGTAAGGTTGCCGAACTTTACATCAAGCGATAGTTTACCGCTCAGATCGGGGACGGTAACTTCACCAAACCTGTTGCTGATGCTCAGGGCATTTTTTGCAGGCATATAAACCGTGTAGTTTACTACCACACGCCTAACATGGCTTTTACCATCATCGTCCCACGATCCCCAGTTGTTCTCCTCGCCGGTTTTTTCAATATCTGTTTTAAAAGATACGCCCTCGCCTTCTTTACCATCTTTAATGGTCACCCTATCCAGTATCTTCTGCGCTTCAGTATCATTATCGCCATCGGCTTTAATTTCTACATCAACCTTCACCTCGTTTTTGGCCCAGGTATTTACGTTTACTTTACCAAACTGGTTATCTATCGCAATTTTATCGGTTGCGCTAATGGTGTAGCTTTTGGTGTACGGCTTGGTTTTCTCTTTCACCTCGCCGCTGGCTATCTTTTTGGCAATGTAATCATCACCTCTCATGTAAGTACGGTGGCCGTTTTCATCGCTGCCGCCTATAGAGAAGCTACGGTCATTTATCTTGTCGCCCATGGCCTGCACGTGCTCCATATTTAATTTGGATTGCTGGGCACGCAGATCATTCATTTGCCTTTGCACGTTACGCATCTGCTCTTGCAGATTTCGCATTTTTTCGCGGTAGTTAGTGGCAGTAGTATCAGTGCCGCTGCCTGAAGCAGCCGGGGTTTCTGATACTGTTGATGAGGTATCGCCTTTCTGTTGGGCAAACGTTCCGTTGGCTGCAAAAAGGCAAAGCGCGGCCAGAACAACTTTTTTAAGTGTTTTCATATTGTTAGGTTATGGTGATTAAGGGACTATCGAATATTAATCGAATTTGACGCTACCGAAGGTTGATTTGATGGAGATCACTTTATCTGCATTGCCTTTACCTACTTTGCCTTTATAGGTTTTAGTAGGGTTAAAGCCCCGCTCGCCATCTTCGGGCGTTTTGCTGGTAATGCTTACCGGTACAGAGCCGTAGCTAAAGCCGCCGTAGCTTACCGATACGTTAAAGTCGGTGTTCTGATCGTTGCTCAGGCCCAGTTTTACACCAGAGTATGATGAGTTGATGGTGAGGTTGGTTACGTTTTTGCCTACGTCGCCCACTTCAACCGTGCCGCTGAAACGTGCATTGATATTACCAGACGAAGTTAGTTTAGTGATTTTAGCAGAGCTGTAGCTTACATCAGCATTCAACTTATCGCTTTCGCCAATTAACAGGCTGCCATAAGACACCTTTACTTCACTGCCTGACAGGCTTTCTATTTTGGCAGAACCGTATTGTACTTTGATCTCATTATCAGGGTTGTTTAATGCTTTGGCAGTTAAGCTCCCATAAGCACTGTTGATAATTACCTTACCGCTTAAAACATCAGCCAATACTGTACCGCCATAATTGTTGGTAATGGTAAGCGGGTTTTTAGCCGGCATGTACACCGTATAGTTTACTTCTATTTTGCGCACGTGGCTTTTGCCCGAACCAAACCATGAGCCCCAGTTACCACGGTCGTCATTACCGATACGGGTTTTAAAGTGCACACCGTCGCCATCTTTGCTGTCGCTGATGCTTACGCCATCGAGTAGTTTTTGTGCAGCATCATCGTCATCCGCAGCGGCTTTCATTTGTATATCAACCTTTATTTCGTTGCGGGTCCAGGTATTAACTGTAACACGGCCAAATTTATTCTCGATCTGTAGTTTATCGTTGCCATCAACACTGTAGGTCTTGCTGTAGTTCTTAATCTTCTCCGCAGCATCGCCGCTTTGGATCTTTTTGGCGATATAATCGTCGTTGCCATTTACAATGGTTACGCTATTTGAACCGCTGTTCGACAGTACGCCCAGGCTTTTGTTTAGGCCCGATACATTATCTTCATATGTATAGCTTAAACTTTTCGAGCTTTTCTTTAACTTCTTACTGGCCTCGCGCATGGCCAGTTCGGTCTTTTTGAATTCTTCAACGCGGATGCTGTTCATTTGCTTTTGCAGGTCGCGCATCTGGTCCTGCAGCTTATGCATTTTATCAGTGTAATCTTTGCTTTGATTAGCATCGGCACTGTTGGTATAAGGGTCTGCCGGGGTAGCCGGTGTGGCAGGTTTAGCAACGGCCGAGCCCTGTGCGAAGGCCATGCCTCCTCCAAATAAGCACATTGCTGTTATAAGGGCCGTATTAAATATTTTTGCTTTCATCTTGACTTTTAACTTGATTGTATTGTTCAATAACTTGTAACTGCTGGTTTAAAACCTCGGTCTGTATCTGCAAGTTCCGGATCATTGCTCGTAACACACGCTCCTGGTTAGGGCTGGTTTTTAACTCACTTGTTAGCTTTTTATAGGTAGAATCCATTTTAGCGATCTCGCCGCTAAACTCTTTATATAACTGAGGGTCTGATTTTGCAATCAGGTTCAATTCTGATCTTTTTGCTTTTACCAGCGATGCATATTTAACCTGCTGTTTGGCATACTCGGGGTTAATGGCTGCCAGGTTAACGCCTCCTGTTGTTCTTGCGCTTCTCAGGTAGAATACGAAACCTACGCCCATTACCATAATGATCATGGCGGCCACTCGTAATACGAAGCCAAGTGAGAAGGTTTTGGCTTCCCGCTTTTTTGGCGCCTCTTCCTCCGTAAAAGTTAGTCTGCTTTCAATATTGTCCCATAAAGCTGCTCTTGGCTCCAGTTCATCAAAACCATCCCGGTTATCATGAATGAAATCTTCTAATCGCTTGCTCATGCTACTTTTCCTCTCTGTTTTAATATTTCGGTCAGTTTTCGTTTTGCTCTTAAAAACTGGGTCCTTGATGTATTTTCGTTAATTTTTAATATCTGTCCAATCTCTTCATGGTCGTAACCTTCCAGCAGGTAGAGCGATAATACCACCCGGTAACCTTCGGGCAGCAGCTGTATGGCGCGCTTCACCTCTTCTACCTGGTATTGTATTTCTTCATCGTCAAACCCCGGGTCATCGGCTATGTTTTCCAGTTGTTCGCTCTCCATTTCCACCAGTTCAAGCTTGCGCTTTCGAAGCAGGTTGATAGAGCGGTGAACAACAATTTGTTTCATCCACAGGCCGAAGGTTGTTTCCTGCCTGAAATCTTTCAGTTTGTTAAAAGCATCTACGAACGATTCCTGCAATACATCTTCAGCCTCCTCAATATTGCCCACTATCCGGTAGGCCACATTAAGCATAGCTTTCGAGTATAAACGGTAAAGCTCGTAGCAGGCTTTTTTACTTCCCTGCTTACACTCAGCCACCAGGCTGTAATGTTTGTCTATGTAAACGGCTTCCAATGTGATTAGCTTTCGAGTATAAGAGACGCAACGTTTTTACCAACGTTGCACGAAAGCTAAAAATTAACGAAAAGAATTGAGAAAATCTCCAACGGCGCTAACTGCATTAGCGTAACGATCGGCTCCTGTGCCCGAAATAACGACGTAGCGGGCATTTAAGGCTTGTAGCTCTTTGTGCCAAACATCCATAAAATGTTCGCGCATGTTGGGGAAATCGCGCAATGGATCATCTTCCCAAGCCAGGTCGATGTTTAAAAGTAAGTATAAATCGTAGGGGTGTTTGGGCAGTTCGTCCAGCACTTCCTGTGGCGATTTACCAAAGAGCTGATCGCTCCAGATCTTGACGGTGATAAATGTGGTATCGCAAATAAGAAGTTTGTTGGCTTGAGGTTCCAGTTCTTTCTCCAGTTGCAGCTGGCCGTAAAACATATTGATCTCATCCTGCCAGGTATAATCGCCGGTCAGGTTTTCGCAATAGCCGCGGGCAAACTCGGGCACCCAAACGGTATTAAAGTAATCGGCCAGGTATTTAGACATGGTTGATTTACCTGTTGATTCGGGACCTACTACAGCTATTTTGAAGATCTTATTTTCCATAAAAATGCCTCTGCGAAGTTCCGAAGATACTCACAAAGGCATTAGATCATAAAAGCTATTGAAAATAATACAATCAGCAGAGAATTAGCTGTTATGCCAGGTGGTGCTTCGTCCGCCTATCGATAGCATGCCTTACCTTTTTAGTTTTAGGCTTTTTACGCTTACCCAGCCAGATAATAAAACCGGTGATAGGTAAGGTGGCACAAATCAGGCTGGCCAGAAAAGCGATGATCTTACCGGTGAGGCCCAGTATCTGCCCTACGTGAACATCGTAGTTCATATCATTCAATTTCATGCCTATGCTCTTCTTCGCATTGGGAGTTACCAGTAAGAGCTTGCCGGTATAACGCTCGAAGTAGTAGTTATCGGTATGATCGAAATGCATCGATTGTGGGTAAGCTGTTATACCAACCGTACCTGCAGCGGATTGATCATCATTCACCAAAAACATTTGTGCCGTGGCCGAATGTTCCTGAGCATATAAAAGCGCATGGTCAATCACCGGATAATTTACAGCCTTTGCTTTGTTGAGCGAATCTGACTTAGGGAAAGTTTTCTCTATCGCATAGCCTTTACCCAGGTTACCTGCGCGGTAAATCCCTTCACGTACCCAATCAAAAGTCATGGATACGCCAGTTATGGCGAGGATAATGGCAATCGCGGTAGAATAAAAACCTAATACATTGTGCAGGTCGTAATTGACACGTCGCCATTTGGCACCCCATTTTATGGTGAAGCTACGTTTGCGGTCAGATTTGCGTTTAGGCCACCAGAGGATAATCCCGGTAATCATGATTGCCACAAATATCAATACCGAAATCCCTACTATCATTCCACCTATCTTGGGTGGCAGTAACAGGTAAAGGTGAATGTACTCGACAATTACAAAGAAGTTTTTGGCGTAGATCTCTGAGTGTAAATATTCGCCGGTATAAGGGTTATAATAAGCAGCCAGAAAGCCATCTTTTTTACTATTTACCAATACAGCCGCGGGGCGCGTTTTGCCATAGTAGTAAATATAATTGGCAGTTGCGCCGGGATATTTACTAAGTGCCTTTTGCTTTAAAACCGAAGGTGTAAGGTATGGTTTCGCGCTTGCCTCTACATGTCGATAGCTGTATAAAGCATCCTGTATCTCGTCCTGAAAGCAATAAATACAGCCGGTAACACTCACTATAAACACCACCAGCCCGGTGATGAAACCGAGCCAGCGATGCAAAAAGAGTATGGTCTTTTTAAATACAGTCATTATTTAAAAGCGAAATGCAAAGCTCGCTAAATATTGTCTTAACATTTGTGGGTTAACAGATGAATAACCTGTATAGTATTCTTTATTGGTTAAGTTATTGCATGATAAACCAATGCGGTAAACACCTTTATCGTAAAATACAGTTGAGTTAAGGATAGTGTATTGAGGTAAGATAAATACACCCTGGCTCACGCTGTTAACTACTTTGTTATCGCTTGCGTAGTTACCACCAAAACCTACACCTAAGCCTTTGATCTTAGCTGCCTGGAAACGGTAGCTTACCCATAAGTTAGCCGTATATGGCGAACCTGCAGTACCCGGGCGCAGGCCATCAACATCGTCGCTAACGTTTTTGTATTTCGAATCATTGTAAGCAAAACCTGCCACCACGTTTACGCCGGTTACCGGGTTGGCAATAACTTCGGCCTCGAAACCTTTACTTACTTGTGTACCACTTTGGATTTGGAAGTTTGGATGTGCAAGGTCGGTACGTAAAATGTTATCTACCTTAATATCGTAGTAGCTTAACGTACTGCTTAACTTACCATCAAACACATCCAGTTTAACACCACCCTCAATTTGGTTGGCATGCTCTGGTTTAAATGGATTGCTGTTAAAATCAACGCCTGGTTTGTTAGTGAAGCCGTTTTGGTAGTTGCTAAATAATGATACATGATCTTTAACAACCTGGTAAATTAAACCAAATTTTGGAGAGTATGCTGTTTGCTTATACGCGCCGGTTTTAGCACCGGTTGTGGCATCTTTATTACCATCAAAATCAAATCTGTCTATACGTAAAGCAGCAGAAGCAATTAAACGATCAGTGATGTTTAACACATCAGATACATAAGAACTATATGTGCTCGAGCTATACATGTAAGGATATTTACTTGCACCACCACCTGCATAAACCGCACCCAGCGTAGCTGTATTAAAGGTATTATAGTTGAAGGTACTGCTTTGTAATGGAGCAATATCATAAGCAGTACTTAAGAAAAGCTGGTTTGAGTTAACGTTCAGATAATCTAAACCGACTACGATGCGGTTTCTCATTTTACCGATCTTGAAGTCGCCATTGAAATTTTGCTGAATCTCAGTTGTAGTTGCTTTGCTGTTTTGGGTAGATTGATCTTCGCGTGAGATCTGCTTATTTGGCAACAAATAGAAATATGGGCCATAACCATTAGAGAAGCTGTTTACAGAGCTAAAATTGGTTTGTGAAGTCCATTCTTTAGAGATTTTGTAGTTTACCTGGCCCAGATAGTTTGCGCTTCTGGTACGTTGTGTTAAGCTTTTATCGAAGTAAGAACGTTTGTAATCGATACCTAATTCATCGGCACGGCTAGCACCTAATTGTGCAATTGTGTTTTGGTATGGGAAGAAGTAGATGGTGTTTAAAGCATTACGGCCATAAAACAATTCGGCTTCTGCTTCAATGGTTAATCTGTCGTTTACTTTGTATAACAAGCTTGGTGCAATAGCTACATTTTTGCTGAAGCCATTATCCTGAAAACTATTTTGATCTGTGTAAGCCGTATTTAAACGGAACAACACTTTCTTTTGCGGATCTAATGGTGTATTTACATCAGCGCTTACACGGTTTAAGCCATAGCTGCCACCTGTATAAGTAACCTCGCCGGCAGTACCTTCAAAAGGCTGTTTGGTAACACGGTTAATTAAACCACCGTAAGATGTTAATGAACTACCAAATAAGGTAGCAGACGGGCCTTTAATTACCTCAATACGATCGAGGTTAATAGCATCAATAGCGTTGGTTACGTTACCGGCAACACCGTTACGCAATTGGGTTTGTACCACAAAACCGCGTAAGGTATAGTATGCACCACCATCGCCACCACGACCAGTTGCATCCCACATTTTTTGCAGACCAGATACGTTTTTAACCGCATCATCGGCAGTGAAGATGTTTTGCTCGGTTAACAGCTCGCGACTGATAGAAGTATAGGATTGTGCATTTTCAAGATTATTCAAAGGCATCTTGGCCACATCGGTACTTAGCTTTCTTTTAAAGCGGTTCACCTTACTGCCATTTACGGTTACTTCCTGCAAACCGCTGCTATTTAAGTCAATAGTGAGATCGTTAACCACTGTTGTTTTACCGGCAGTAACGTTTACATCAATTTCTTTGGTTAGCATACCCACGTGAGATATCACTAATTTATATGTACCCGCTGCTGCTTTTAACGAGAAGATACCGTCTTCGCCTGTAACAGTGGCCGAGTTGGTTGATTTTAGAGTTACAGTTACGTTATCGGCAGGTTTGCCTTCGGCGTTAAATACTTTACCTTTTACAGTGCCTTTAGCTGTTTGTGCGTAGCTAAAACCAGTGGCAAAGCAAAGCACTATGGCTAAGAGATATATTAAGAAATGATAGGATTTTGTGGATAGTTGAACCATAATATTATTTAGACTAATTATAAAGAATGGCGCAAATGTAGAATATACAGTTTAATTATCCAAACTATTTAGACTAAATCTAAACAATACGCACCCACAAATAGTTACATATTGCCAAAAATTCAAAAAGAATACAGAATGTTTTCTATAGAGTTAGATCTCGATGAGTTCCTTTTTCTTCTTTGTCTTCATACGCTTAGGCACAAATTCAAGGATCTCAGATTTCAACGCTTCTATCAGGCGGCGCTTAACGAAGTTTTTCTGGGTGACGATACTGATCTCGCGGGCAGGTTCGGGCGATTTAAAGTAACGCACTTTATCGAGTTGTTTATCAGTGAGATCAACTAAAGCTAGCTCTGGTAATATGGTGGTACCGTTGTTTTGATCCACCATGCGTTTCAGCGTTTCTATACTGCCGGTATTGTATTCGAAATGCTGGAAGCCTTTGCTGCTTTTACGGCGCTGGCAGATGTTAAGCACCTGATCGCGCATGCAGTGGCCTTCGTTTAATATCCATAGCTCTTCCATGTTAATATCATCGGGATTGATATTTTTCTTTTTGGCCAGGATACTATTTTTGGCTACGTAGGCTACAAAGTTTTCGTAAAACAGCGGGGTTTCTGTGAGGTGCGATTCATGTAGCGGGGTAGAAAGGATACCGCAGTCTATCATCCCCAGTTTTACTTGTTGTACAATCTGATCGGTGGTTTGCTCCCAAACCACCAACTTTACCTGGGGGTATTTATTAATAAACTGGGTGATTATCTTAGGCAGGATATAAGGGGCAACGGTTGGAATGATGCCAATTCTCAATTCGCCGGCCAGGTCTTTTTGGCGGTCGCTGATAATCTCCTTAATTTTTTGATGTTCTGATAATAAGATACGTGCCTGGGCAATAATATCGCTGCCTATTTCGGTTGGCACTACAGGTTGCTTAGCCCGGTCGAAGAGTTTTACGCCTAAAGTATCTTCCAGTTTCTGCACCTGCATACTTAAGGTAGGCTGGGTAACAAAGCACTTTTCGGCAGCAGCTACAAAGCTGCGATAAGTATCAACGGCAACAATATATTCGAGCTGAACAATAGTCATATAGTTTGTATCTTTTTTCAAAGATACAAACTATTGATTTTATCTATAACCCCGAAAGGTTATTCTACTGTCACAGATTTAGCCAGGTTACGTGGCTGATCAACATTACAACCACGCATAACCGCAATGTGGTATGATAGCAATTGCAATGGAATAGTAGCCAGTAAAGGCACAAATGCCTCTGAGGTTTGCGGGATTTCGATCACATAATCGGCCATGTCACGTACCACGGTATCACCTTCTGATACAATGGCTATAACGTGCCCGCCACGTGCGCGTACTTCCTGGATGTTACTGATCACCTTCTCGTATGATGAGTTTTTGGTGGCGATAAATACAACCGGCATATCCTCATCAATTAAGGCGATAGGGCCGTGTTTCATCTCTGCCGCAGGGTAACCTTCGGCGTGGATGTAAGAGATCTCTTTCAGCTTTAAGGCTCCTTCTAAAGCAACCGGGAATGAACTGCCACGGCCAAGGAACAAACAGTTGGTGGAGTCTTTAAACTTATCGGCAATGATCTGTACGTGATCGTTAGTTTTTAAGGTTTTCTCTATCAGCGTAGGGATCTCGTTAAGCTCGGTCAGGTATTCAATCAGTTTGCTTTCTGTAATGGTACCACGCTGCTGGGCAATGTAAAATGCCATTAAAGTAAGGGCGGTAACCTGTGCAGTAAATGCTTTGGTTGATGCTACGCCAATTTCCGGCCCCGCGTGTGTATAAACACCTGCATGGCTTAAACGCGGGATAGATGCACCCACTACGTTACAGATACCAAATATGGTAGCGCCTTTTTCTTTAGCCAGCTCAATAGCAGCCATGGTATCAGCAGTTTCGCCAGATTGCGAAATGGCAATTACCAGGTCTTTCTCAGTAATGATCGGGTTACGGTAACGGAACTCAGAAGCATATTCAACTTCAACCGGTACGCGTGCATATTCTTCGATCAGGTATTCGCCAACCAAACCGGCGTGCCATGAAGTACCGCAGGCCACAATGATAATGCGGTCAACATTTTTCAGTTTCTCTACATACTCTTTTACACCACCCAATTGTACTTTACCCTGCTGCGGGTAAATACGGCCGCGTAAACAATCGCGTACCGAGCGTGGCTGCTCGTAAATCTCCTTCAGCATAAAGTGATCGTAACCACCTTTCTCAAGCATTTCCAGTTGCAGCTCCAGTTTCTGGATATATGGTGTTTGTACAGTGTTATCGATATTTTTAATCAGCAGATCATCTCGGCGGATGTAGGCGATCTCATTATCGTTCAAATAGATTACGTTTTTAGTGTACTCAACAATCGGGGTAGCATCAGAAGCAACAAAATATTCGCCTTTGCCAACACCAATTACCATCGGGCTACCTTTACGGGCTGCTATCAGTTCGTCAGGAGCATCTTCGCTCATGATTACAATAGCGTAAGCGCCAATAACACGGTTCAGGGCCACACGAACTGCTTCGCGCAGGTCTAAACCAGTTTCGCTTTGAATATCTTCGATCAAATGGATTAAAACCTCGGTATCTGTATCGCTTAAAAACACATGGCCTTTAGCCAGTAATGCTTCTTTAATACTGCTATAGTTTTCGATAATACCATTGTGAATAATGGTAAGCTTGCGATTGCCTGATGAATGTGGGTGCGAGTTACGGTCGCTTGGTGCACCGTGGGTTGCCCAGCGGGTATGGCCCATACCAATGGTACTGGTAGTATCAATATCTTTTACAAAATTTTCGAGATCGCTAACCTTACCGGCTTTTTTATAAACTTTAAGTTCTTCGTCTTTATTAAGCAATGCAACGCCGGCGCTGTCATATCCGCGATATTCCAAACGGTGCAAGCCTTTTATTACAATAGGGTAAGCATCACGAAACCCAATATATCCTACAATTCCACACATAAATAGAGTGATTTAAATACTGCTACAAAGGTATAACAGCGGTTCAACAAAATGTTTGCTAAGCTAATAATTTGACGGCAAAAAAAATCCCCCTGTTTAGAGGGGGATTATATTATTTTGTTGCCTTGGTATAAATAATATTGAGCTTCATCCGGTACGGGTAATTGGCCGATGCCTTGTTAGTAACCGCCCCCACAGCAATAGTTCGGCCGGATGTTTGGGCCGTTGCTGCAATATCTACACTAAGTGTATTGGCATTATCAACCGGGCCTATAAAGGTACCATAGTCAATAATTTTACCCCGCATTAAATCTGATATATAACCGGTAATAATGAAGTGATATGCTTTTTCGGCGCTTGCATAGTTGCCACCAAAAGTAGCCACACTAATAAAGCGTGGATCAGTCGCGGTTGTACTACTACCCATTGCATCAGGTACCTCTGTACGCTGCAGTGCAATATCATAACGGTATAAACTTAGCTTAGGGTTGGGGATGTACGGTATATCGGTACCTGCGGCTGCGGTTACAACCAGCTCTGCCCTGTTTATGATAACATCACTACCCGCATCCTTAATTATGTTTTTTAGATAAGGGAAACTGATCTTAGTCCTGGTACCGCCCAAACCTTCGTAATAAACAATTTCCTGCGATGTTGCAGTGCTGTTTAAAGCAGCCTGTACAGCGGTGCTGTAGGTACGTTTAATTTCGGCAGCACGGTTTGCAAGCGGCAATGTAACCATAGCGGTATCAATAGTTGTACCTGTTGTTGCCTTGTAATAAATATCAACACGGCTAGAATCGAGGCTGATATTAAAACGGCCGCCATTACCCTGCTGGTTTTTATCTAAAGTTAAATACAAACCCTTTACCTGGTTTTGAAACAGGTTATTTGAATTTAATACCGCTGTAGAAGCACCAAAAAGGTTATTATAAATAAAGTTAGGGCTAATTTTTACACGCAGTTGCGCAGGTACCGTTTTAAGGGTATCCTTAGCACCAGCCACAATATTTGTAATCTGTATTGGGGTGTGGGTACGTGAGTTAAATGTTTGCGAACCCAAAACGGTGCCTTTATTAACCTGCCAGCTTTTGTTGCCATAATAAACCGAAGTAGAACTTGGCTGCTCGGCAAGCTGGTACACATTGATCTTGTATTTCGAGGTCAATGAATCTCCGTAAAAGCCATCATTGAAAGGCAGTACCAATACAGCCGAGTCAATGGTAACTGTACCCGAAGGTAAAGTATAGGCTGCGCTGTTAGGCAAACTTAGCAGGGTTGCAATATTAGCTTCGGATGTACCGATAGCCGGGTCCTGAAAATAAGCCAGCGGTGTTTTAGGCAGGCCCGATGTAACCACGCTATCTTCGGGGATAGTTTTGGTTGTTAACGTTGCGGTGTCAATCAGGGTGCCGTTAATTTGCTGCGCCGGATCAACATTTAAACCAAGGTTATCCTGGTTTTTACAACTATTTAAAATAAAAAGACTTATCAACAGGGTTAATAAGTCTAATCGGAAAAATTTCATATATATCTTCAAATCTTTAAGCAACGTTCACCAGTTCTTCGTTGGTAATTTCGTCGTAAAAGTTGTAATAATTTTCGAAATCTGCTGTAGAATTAAATTCCAAAACCGATTTTTGGCTGTTTTTAACATTATTTAACACATCAGCATCAATGTTTTCGCTGGCCAAAACTATCCCGTCACTATACTGGATAGCGCCGGCATATAAAGCTGAGTTAGTACCTGGCTTGTATACTTCGGTGTGCGCCTCGGTCATATCGCTCATTACTGCTTTGCGTGCAAAATCATCGTCCATTTTTTCTTTGAAATCATTCTCATAAATAGAGTAAACTACTTTAGAATGTTTAAAGGTTGGATCATCTTTGTATGTATTTTTAAGGTAAGCAGGTACCAATGCACTCATCCAGCCGTGGCAGTGAACGATGTCTGGCGACCAGCCTAATTTTTTAACAGTTTCCAATGCACCTTTGCAAAAGAAAATCATACGCTCATCATTGTCCGCATAAAACTTCCCGTCTTTATCATTGAACACATGCTTACGCTGAAAATACTCTTCGTTATCCAAAAAGTACACCTGCATACGAGCCGAAGGAATAGAAGCCACCTTAATGATCAGCGGATTATCATTATCATTGATAATAATGTTCATTCCCGACAAACGTATTACCTCATGTAAACGGTTTCTTCGCTCATTGATATTTCCAAAACGCGGCATCAGGATACGGATCTCAAATCCTTTATCCTGCATAGCTTGTGGCAACTGCCTTGTTATTTCAGAAATTTTAGTGAGTTCGAGGAAAGGCGACATTTCATGAGTTATAAACAGAAGCTTAGATTTACCCATTCTAATCAGAATTTAAAATTTTAATATCGCTCAAAAAAAATTTGAGTGTGCAAATATACACAATATGTTAAGAACTATCAATGGATTATGCAAGTAAGTTTGGTTATTTTTAATTAAAAGCACAACTTTGCCAACTTTTTTACGAGATAAGGTTTGAAAATATTTACAACCAGGCACGAGTTGCAGCAATATTTGCAGCAATGCCGCCAAAATGGCGAAACCATTGGTTTAGTGCCTACTATGGGTGCACTGCACGAAGGCCACCTGTCATTACTGGCCCTTGCACGGCAGCAATGCAGCATTTCTGTTTGCAGCATTTTTGTAAACCCTACCCAGTTTACAAACGCCAGCGACCTGCAGAATTACCCCCGCCCAATTGAAGCCGATATAGCCAAATTAACTGCCGCAGGCTGCGATGTTTTGTTTAACCCAAGCGTAAATGAAATGTATGCCGCTAATGAGCAATGGCATATCGACCTTGGCCAACTGGAGCATTTGCTGGAAGGCGAGTTTCGCCCGGGGCATTACCAGGGGGTAACCCAGGTGGTGTTTAAACTGTTTGATATTGTAAAACCCGACCTTGCCTTTTTTGGCCAGAAAGATTACCAGCAGGTACTGGTAATTACCAAAATGGTACAGCTGCTTAACCTGCCGGTTAAACTGGTAATGGTACCCATCTCACGCGAAGCGGAAGGCCTGGCCATGAGTTCGCGCAATATCCATTTATCGGCAGATGACAGGCTTCACGCGCTTGTATTATCAAAAGCATTGCGCCATGTTACCGAAAACTTTAACGGTAGTAATCTGCAAAAAGTAACTGCCGAGGCTATTGAAATGATCAATGCAGAGCCTGGCGTAAAGCTCGAATATTTTGAGGTTGCCGATGGCGAAACCTTATTACCGGCAACCGAAGCCAATACGCATTTAGTAGCCCTAACAGCTGCGCAGGTAGGCAAAACCAGGCTGATAGACAATATGATAATCCGCTGATTTTGCACTCTCCCAATTCCAAATTCTATATTATAACTTTGTAAAATGATTATTGAGGTTTTAAAATCAAAGATCCACCGCGTTAAGGTAACACAGGCTGAATTGAATTACGTTGGCAGCATTACCATCGACGAGGACCTGATAGACGCAGCCAATATTATCCCGAACGAAAAGGTGCAGATTGTAAATAATAATAACGGTGCACGTTTTGAAACTTATGTAATTAGGGGCGAACGGGGTAGCGGTATCGTATGTTTAAACGGTGCAGCAGCACGCCTGGCACAAGTTGGTGATATTGTGATCATCATATCTTACGCTTCGATGGAGATGGAAGAAGCACGTAAATTTGAACCCATTTTAGTATTCCCTGATACGGATAATAAATTAATTAAGTAGTTTAGTTGCGCTTAACCTTAGCGCAACTTATGAAGTTTTTATACCTCCTTCTATTCGTTTTTTCAGCGGCTTTTTGCTTTGGCCAAAAGGCTCCTAAGCCTACCAAAAAGTACAATACTTACTTTTATAACAATGAGCACGAGCGTGTTCGTTCGCTCGATAGTGCCGATTTTATTCAGTTTGTGATTGAGCCTGACAAGGGCTCAAGCCTTTATAATGTTGAAGAATATTATAAAAACAACACACAGCGATTTGTTGGAAAATCATCAAGGATCAGCCCGGTAATGCTTCAGGACCAGGGCATGTCTTTTTATCCGAACGGCCATAAAAAGCAGGTAGCCCAATACCTCAATGGCCAAATAACCGGCACTGTTTACCAGTTTTACCCTAACGGCCAGCTATACATGGTTAAAGAATATATTGCAGATAAGAAAGATCTTGCAAAACATGGCGGCTATGCTATTAAAGATTCATCTATTACCGCTGTATATGATTCGACCGGAAAATCAATGGCGGAAGACGGCAACGGGCATTATGTAAGATACGATGATGATTTCAAAAACATTGAAGAAGAAGGTGCACTAAAAGGTGGCAAACCCGATGGAAAGTGGAAAGGTAAAGATATACTTCGCCACATTGGTTTCGAAGAAGATTATGCCAGTGGAAAACTTATTAAAGGATCGGCAACAGACTCTGCCGGTATAAACTATACTTACGAAAAAAGATCAGTAGCTGCCGAATTCCCCGGGGGTATCGATGCTTTAGGGCAATATATAGGGCACAATCTCAGGTATCCGCCCGCATCCCGCGAAAGGGGAATGCAGGGTACCGTTGTCATAAACTTTGTTATAAATACAGATGGCACAATCTCAAAAATAAAATTTTTAAACAGGGTGGATAACGACATTGATAATGAAGCGCTGCGAGTTATTAAAAGCATGCCCAAATGGGCGCCAGGTATTGCTTACGGCAAAACAGTAGCATTTAAATACACCATCCCTATATCATTTACATTACAATAGTTCTTTGCTATTGGGATAATAAATTAATTAAGTAGTTTAGTTGCGCCTTACTTAGCGCAATTTATGAAGTTTGTTTATACCCCTATCCTGCTTTTAATTTCTGTGGTTTGCTTTGCCCAGAAACCACTTTCCGTTACTTATTACAAATATGGTTTCCATACAGTACGATCAATAGACAGTGCCGATTTTATACGTGCTGTTTTACTTCCTGATAGTACCTCTCCGTTTTACCGGGTAAGAGATTACTACGCAAGCAATAAAAAAATAAAATTTGCTGGCTTTGTTGAAAACCGTACCAACCTTAGTAGCTATGAAGGTAAGTGCGAAGCTTTTTACCCAGATGGGCACCCAAAGCTTAAAGCCTTTTACCGCCAGGGCCGCATGTTGGGCTTTGTGTACGAATACTACCCCAACGGTAAACTGCACTCTTTAAAAAAGTACCCAGCCTCACAACCCGGTGAATTGATGCCCGACCCTTTGGTGATAACTCTCCTCGACACAACAGGCGTACCCATTGTAAATAATGGCAACGGTTTTTACAAAGGCTACAGAACCAATATTGATTTTGATGACGATCGTTTATATGAGGAAGGCCCAATAGCAAGCGGATTGCGTAATGGCAAATGGCAGGGCAGCACCAACCCGGTTATTTTGCCGTACAATATGCCAACATCCATCTCACCTAAAATTAAATTTACGGAGCAGTACGAAAACGGCCATTTAGTTTCTGGCACAGCAACTGACTCTACAGGTACAGAATACCGTTACACCCAGCGAATGCGATCCTTTACGTATAAAGGAGGGATGCAAAAGTTTTCGGAATATTTACAAAAAGAGATCGTGTATCCGGTTTCTGCCAGGCAGCAGAATATCCAGGGAAGGGTTTTTGTCTCTTTCCAGATCAATCCCGATGGCTCAATCAGCGATATTAAAGTAGCAAGAGGTGTTAACTTCGACATTGATAACGAAGCACTACGGGTAATTGAGCAGTCGAAACACAAATGGTCGCCCGAAGAAGAATTTGGCATCCCGCTTTTATCCCGCGTAACTATACCTATCAGTTTTACCTTAAAATAATTAGCCTTCAGTTTACTAACAGCCTGCACAAAACGCAGGCTGTTAGTATTTGTTTACTCAATCAAATACATTTCTTCCGGGTTCCAGTAAACTATCTTGTTAAAGAAATAACTGTCGTTACAAGCCAGGCAAGGTGCAGCGGCACGGAAACCAAACGTGGCATCTTCTACCACAGGCTTACCGGTACGGATGCTATCCATAAAATTGGCAAAATGATCATTAGAGGCACTGTAACCTTGCGGTGCCATATAATTTATATCAGCCAGTTTAGGCACCTGCTGACTGGCGGCCGAATACTTTTGCCCATAGGCATCTAATAGTTGTTTCTGCATGGCTTCGGGGTAAGTAGCTAATGAATCCCAGCCCCCGATACCCGGCGCTGTTGGCATTTTATTTTTGCGGATGGTAAAGCCATCTCCTTCGCCATACAGATCAATCACTCCCTCACTGCCGATTATTTTGGTAGACGAATGCTCGCCCTCGCCACTTACAAAATTTACCCTTAATGAAACCTGGAAAGCGGGATGCTCTTTTGTCTCAGGATACTGGATAATAGCACTCATAATATCAGGCACGTTGCGGCCATCTTTCCAGTAGTTTAATCCGCCTATCGCACAAATTTTCTCCGGGCCTTTTGAATCTGTTATAAAGTGGATGCCGGTAAGCAGGTGTACAAACAAATCGCCTGCTATGCCGGTGCCGTACTCGCGGTAATTTCTCCAGCGGAAAAACCGGTTACTATCATAAGCCTGCTTCACCTTATCATTTGCCTGAAACCTATCCCAGGCTACGGTTTGCGGCGAAGCATCCAGCGGGATGGTATATTGCCAGGCACCCAATGCGCTTTGGCGGTTAAATGAGGCTTCAACAGAATTAATCTGCCCTATCTCGCCTGCCTTGTACAACTCTTTCGCTTTTTGAAATGCAATACTGCTGATGCGCTGGCTGCCCACCTGGAAAATAGCCTTAGTTTCCTGTTGAACTTTAATTTCGTTTAACCCCTCACTGATCTTATGCACCATTGGTTTTTCGCTATACACGGCTTTGCCCTTGCGCATGGCTTCAATAGCTATGGTGCTATGCCAGTTATCGCTGGTTGCAATAATTACGGCATCAACATCTTTACGGTCAAGTATCTGCCGGTAATCATTGGTTACATCAATATTAGGGTACAGTTCTTTTGCCCGCTGCAAACGGCCCTGGTATAAATCGCAGCAGGCCACCAGTTCAACACCCGGTACAGTTAAAGCAGCACGGGTATCATTAAAACCCATTATACCCATACCAATGGTGGCTATACGTATTTTATCGTTGGCGCTTATGCGTTTTTCGGCGTGTAAAATTCTTCGTTCAATATCTTCCTGCGCAGCCAAGCTGTTTAGCGATGCTGAGGTTAAAATTACAGCACTGCCAAATTGCTTCAAAAATTTACGGCGATCTGTCGACATAAGCATTTTAAATTAAGGTTATTTAATTAGTTTTTATGGGGCCAAAAATCGCTACCGAAAGGCGATTATAGGCTACACATTATGAAGCCAATATAGTAATGAAATACTGTATTTATCACCGCAGTATAAAAATCAAAATATTCCCCACGTGTAAGCTATAAAGTCCTATCTTTGCATCCCGACGCTGAAAGTCGGAATTCCTGCTTCCAGCGCATAGTATTAATCAGTTCAAAGTTGGCAGTTTAAGTTCATAATCAAACATTTATGCAGCTTCAACTAAAAACACAAACTTTAAACTAAAGACTTAAAAAAAGCACTATGCCAAAAGACACCTCCATCAAATCGGTCTTAATTATTGGTTCAGGTCCTATCATCATAGGCCAGGCTTGCGAATTTGACTACGCAGGTTCACAAGCTTCCCTTTCACTGAAAGACGAAGGCATTACCGTGTCTATCATCAACAGTAACCCGGCAACCATTATGACCGACAAGGTTATTGCCGATCACGTTTACCTGTTACCGCTTACTACCGAGAGTATCGAAAAAATACTCCAGGAACAAAAAATTGATGCCGTATTGCCTACCATGGGTGGCCAAACTGCATTAAACCTTTGTATAGAAGCTGATGAACAAGGCCTTTGGAAAAAGTATGGCGTACGCATTATCGGTGTTGATATTGCAGCCATCGAAAAAACAGAGAACCGCGAGGCTTTCCGCCAGTTAATGGTTGATATTGGTGTTGGTGTAGCCAAATCAAAAATTGCCAACTCGTTTTTAGAAGGTAAAGAAGGTGCACAGGAAATCGGCTTCCCGCTGGTTATACGCCCAAGCTATACCCTGGGTGGTAAAGGTGCAGGCTTTGTACACAGAAAAGAAGATTTTGATGCAGCCCTAAGCCGCGGCTTACAAGCATCGCCAACCCACGAAGTATTGGTTGAACAGGCTGTTTTAGGCTGGAAAGAATACGAGCTGGAGTTATTACGTGATAGCAATGATAACGTAATTATCATTTGCTCTATCGAAAACTTCGACCCGATGGGGATCCACACCGGCGACTCGATCACCGTGGCACCTGCCATGACCCTGAGCGACCGCTGCTACCAGGAAATGCGCGACCAGGCTATTAAGATGATGCGCGCCATCGGTAATTTTGCAGGTGGCTGTAACGTACAGTTTTCGGTTAACCCGGCTGATGAGGCTATCATTGCCATCGAGATTAACCCACGTGTATCACGCTCATCAGCACTGGCATCAAAAGCAACAGGTTACCCTATCGCTAAAATAGCTTCTAAACTGGCTATCGGTTATAACCTGGACGAATTAGAAAACCAGATCACCAAAACAACTTCGGCTTACTTTGAGCCAACTTTGGATTACGTGATCGTTAAAATTCCACGTTGGAATTTCGATAAATTTAAAGGCGCCAACAAACAATTGGGCTTGCAGATGAAATCTGTAGGTGAAGTTATGGGTATTGGCCGCAGCTTTACCGAGGCATTGCAAAAAGCTTGTCAGAGTTTGGAGATTGGTCGCGCCGGTTTAGGCGCCGACGGTCGCCAGAGCCGCAACCTTGAAGAAATAATGGATAGCCTTGAGCACCCAAGCTGGGACAGGTTGTTCCACATCTATGATGCCTTGAGCCTGGGTGTGCCAATCGAATCAGTTCGTAAAGCAACCAAGATAGATCGTTGGTTCCTGAACCAGATACAGGAACTGGTTAACCTCGAAAATGAGTTACGCCGCTACTCGGTAAACAACATCCCGCAGGATATTTTCATGACTGTTAAACAAAAAGGTTTCTCAGATCAGCAAATTGCCTGGATTTTAGGTGGCAACACTACCGAAGAGGATGTTTACCAACGCCGCAAAGTTTTAGGCTTAAAACGTGTTTACAAAATGGTTGATACCTGCGCTGCAGAGTTCCAGGCCAAAACACCTTACTACTACTCAACTTACGAGGGCGAGAACGAATCGATCGTATCTGATAAAAAGAAGATCATTGTATTAGGCTCTGGTCCTAACCGTATCGGTCAGGGTATTGAGTTTGATTATAGCTGTGTACATGGTTTACTGGCCGCTAAAGAAGCAGGCTACGAAGCCATTATGGTTAACTGTAACCCAGAGACGGTATCTACCGACTTTAACATGGCCGATAAGTTATACTTTGAGCCGGTGTTCTGGGAGCATGTACGCGACATCATCGAACTGGAAAAACCAGAAGGTGTGATCGTACAGCTTGGTGGTCAGACTGCCTTGAAAATGGCTGAAAAACTGCACGAGCAAGGCATTAAAATTATCGGTACATCATTCAACGATATGGATATTGCCGAAGACCGCGGCCGTTTCTCTGACCTGTTGAAAGAATTGGATATCCCTTACCCTAAATACGGTGTTGCCGAAACTGCTGAAGAAGCTATCGAGGTAGCACACGAAGTAGGTTACCCGGTACTGGTTCGCCCAAGTTATGTACTGGGTGGCCAGGGTATGAGCATCGTTATTAATGATGAAGACCTGGAGAAAGCAGTAGTGAACCTGTTAAAGAACTTACCAGGTAACCGCGTACTGATTGACCATTTCCTTGACCGTGCATCTGAAGCAGAATCTGACTCGATCTCTGACGGTGAGGATGTACACATCATTGGTATGATGGAGCACATTGAGCCTGCCGGTATCCACTCTGGCGATTCATTTGCCGTATTGCCTCCGTTTGATTTGAGCGAAAGCGTAATCAGCCAGATGGAAGAATACTCAACCAAAATTGCCCGTGCTTTAAATGTACGCGGCTTGCTGAACATCCAGTTTGCCATTAAAAACGATAAAGTATACGTAATTGAGGCCAACCCGCGTGCATCACGTACGGTGCCTTTCATTGCTAAAGCTTACGATGTGCCTTACATTAACATTGCAGCCAAAATAATGCTGGGTGTTAACAAACTGAAAGACTTTACCATAATACGTAAGCTTGAAGGTTATGCCATTAAAGAGCCTGTGTTCTCTTTCGATAAATTCCCGGAAGTAAACAAAGAACTGGGCCCGGAAATGAAATCGACCGGCGAAGCCATCCGCTTTATCCCTAACCTCGAAGACCCTTACTTCCGCCACCTGTACAAAGAGAAATCAATGTACCTGAGCAAGTAATTCTGTTAGATAAAGGATGAAAGATATAAGGACAAGGGTTAAGGCTCTTGTCCTTTTTTGTTTAATTTAGGCTTTATAAACCTCATGAAAAACATGAATTATACCTGCAAATGCTGCGGAACAACTTATGACAAAATACCGCTATGCTTTGGCAATGATTATCCGGATTATTATTTGTCAGTTCCTGTTGAAGAAAGAGAGGCGAGAGTCGAGTTAACTGAAAGCTTATGCGTTATCGATGACCACTTCTTTCATCGGGGAAGGCTAATTATACCCATAATTGATTTTCATGAAAATCTAATTTTTAATGTCTGGACATCCATAAGCAGAGAAAATTTTGAGTTAAGAAATGATCTTTGGAACGACGCGACAAGAATAAATCAACCTCCTTATTTCGGATGGCTGCAAACACTTGTGGCTACTTACGATGAGACTTTGAATATAAAAACGATAGCTTATGAAGCTGAGATCGGTTATATACCCACGATTGAAGTAATAGAAGAAAATCATCAATTGCAATATGACCAGATTAATGGTATCTCGTTTGAAACCGCTATGGCTAAAGTTGAACAAATATTAGCGCATAGACATACAATTTAAGCCTGTTTTCATATTCATCAACAATATGTTAGACCTAAACGATTCGCGTTGGAAACTCCTAATAGGTGGTTATAAGATACCCTATGATGCTTCCATTCCATTAAGAGCATTGATGCATATAGATAATATACATGATGCCAAAACTATCATCGATGAACTATTTGATGAATTGCATCATCAGGGAGACGTTGATTTAGCATCTTATTATGCTGTACCCCATCTTGTATCTATCGCACAAATCAAACATTTTATCATTGCCGATATATTATCATTGATAATCACGATCGAAATTGTAAGGCACAATAACATCCCAGTTCCGAATGATCTTGAACATGATTATAACAATGCCTTGAAAGATATCGGGACATTAGGACAATCGTTAATTAATCACGACTGGGACTTAGGTTTAGCTGCAATTTCACTTGCTGCAATAGCTATTTCAAAAGGGCAAACAGATTTGGCCCATGCTATTACTATTTTGGAAGATCCGGGAACATTAGATGAATTACTTGAGAGCTACTAACTTGTCGTTTATTTCTATACAGTGCGATAAGCATTGGCTACGAGATTATTAATGTAGTTTGTTTTCATCGGTATTAATGAGCTCCCTCCCGGTCGGTTGTCCACGCTATTGCTCGCAATGACAAATCTTAAATAACACCGTAAGAATTACTGTGATGAACCCTAAATAACCTAACAATTGTGGCATCTCAATTTTCGGATAGCACAACACTGGCCTCAGCACACCCTTTGAAAGAAAATTGAGCAGCCACGAGTTTTCTTTGGTTACTTTCTTTTGCGGAAAAAGAAAGTGACATCCACTAACGATGAATAACTCGCGCTACCATTCCTAATGGAAAACGGATTGTGCTGTATTTACGTCAGTGCTCTGTAGGTCTGAGATTGCTTCGTACCTCGCAATAACGTGCTAAATCCTTTATCCTTTCGTCCTTTATCCTTCGTCTGCTCAACTATTTGTTCACCATTAACCCCTTAACTTCAAAAGTTAACTTCTCTTTAGGGTTGGTTTTAACCTGGTGTTGCTTTTTCCCTTGTACCGTATCTCCGGCCATGTGCTGCAGATCATCAGCTATGAATTGTTTTTCGGCTACACCGTCGATGATTACCTGGCGGCCTTTTAAATCTGCAGGGATTTTGATGTTGTAATCGCGGAAATGAGCGGCTATTACTTTGCCATTGCCTGCATCCATCTCAAACCAGCCGCCTTGCTCTTTGGTAACCTGCAATACCTTACCATAAATAACAACGCTGATGCGTGTGCGCTTGCCCATAAAAGTTTCGAGCTTAGCGGCGGGCATCTGGTTTATATTAGATGGCGTGCTGCCAAATATCATTCCATGTGGTAGGGGTGTATGCTTTTGGGCAAATATGGTGGTCGATGCACCGGCCATCAACACAAACATGATCAGCTTAATTAACGGTTTCATACCCAAGTAAACAGCATTTAACCGATTTCGTTTAGCAAATACCTAAAAGAAAAGGGCCAAGGGGTAATAAAAATGTTAAAATATAGTTAAAGTGGCAGGTTACAGGATTGTATAACCGATACAATCCTGTAGCTTTGCATAATAACCGGCATATTTAATTTATTTAGCCGTATTGAATTCAGTAATTTAGTTTATAACCTCAGTGAAGAAAAATCTACTCGTAAAAATTACGTTAACAACAGCTCTGATTTTCGTTGTATTATTTCAATTTAGTTGCAGCAAAGACTCTAATAGTACCACTATACCTGTTATGTTAACCAATAACATTATTGCCGGGGTAACTACTACTACTGCAACAAGCGGCGGTACGGTTGTATCATCTGGCAGCGCTACTATAACTGCTATAGGTGTTTGCTATAGTACAACATCGCAAACCCCAACTGTTTCAGATCCGCATACCAGCGAAACTGTTACCTCGAGTTTTACCAGCAACATAACCGGTTTAGCGGCAGGTACAACTTACTATGTACGTTCGTATGCAACAAGCACTGCAGGTACAGGTTATGGCGGTACGGTTAAATTTACTACAAGCACATCTGCTAATGCTACTACTGCAACTGTAACTACCTTTGTTGGTAACGGCAGCGGCGGGTTTGTTAATGGCACCGGTACAGGCGCACAATTATACAACCCATTGGGTATGGCCTCAGATGCTGCAGGCAACCTGTATGTGGCCGATCAGTTTAACCACGTTATCCGTAAAATTACGCCTGCCGGTGTGGTTTCTACTTTTTGCGGTAGCGGCACTAACGGCCATGTTGATGGCCCGGCTAATATTGCGCAGTTCTCGAGCCCTAATGCCATTGCGGTAGATAAATCGGGCAACGTATATGTAACCGACCAGGGCAGTAACCTGATTATAAAAATTACGCCTGATGGTACGGCTACTACACTTGCAGGTATTGGCGCGCCAGGATATGTTAACTCATCATCGCCGCTTAAGGCTGCGTTTAACAATATGCAGGGTATTGCAGTTGATGCAACCGGAAACGTATTTGTTGCTGATGTTGGCAACAACCGCATCCGCGAGGTTAACACCAAAGGTTCTGTTACTACACTGGCCGGAAGCGGTGCTTATAGCCAGATTGACTCTACCAGTACTTTCGCTTCATTTAACAAGCCTGCCGGATTAGCATTTAACTCAAAAGGGCTGTTATATGTTGCTGATAACTTTAATCATGCCATTCGTACAGTTACTACTGATGGTACTGTTAAAACTATTATTGGTAATAACGTACAAAGCGGCTTAATTGGTAACCCGGTTGCTATTACCTTCGATGCTAATGATAACCTTTATATTGTTGATGTTACCGGTCGTGTATTAAGATATAACTCTACAACCAGCAGCGTATTATTTGATTTGGCAGGCACCGCTGGTACCTATGGCTTTGCTGATGGAGTAAATACCGCAGCACAGTTTAATTCGCCAAATGGTGTTGCAGTGGTATCGGGCGTTCCGTATATCTCTGATTCTAATAATAACCGTATCCGTAAAATGGTTGTTGCCAACTAATACGGGGGTAATCATAAAAAAAGAAAGAGCCTTGCTGATGAAGCAAGGCTCTTTCTTTTTATACACCACGTCATGCTGAACTTGTTTCAGCACCCCACTCGCTAAGTATACAGTAAACAAATAGCAGACTTGTCCTGTGGGGTGCCGAAACAAGTTCGGCACGACGTATTTTTATACCTATCCAAACAACAAACTAAACACCTCCTCAATACTCGCTACCGGTATAATCTCAATCGTGTACCTCGATAAGTCTATCCGCTGGTGCTTATCTTGTTTTGCCGATGGCAGGTTATATTTAGAAATAAAAATCCGTTCGAAGCCTAGTTTTTGTGCTTCGGCAATGCGCTGCTCTACCCGGTTAACGGCACGGATCTCGCCTGATAATCCCAGTTCGCCTGCAAAGCAGGTTTTAACAGGGATGGGCATATCCTCATGTGAGGAGATAATGGCCGCAGCCAAACCCAGGTCTATAGCGGGGTCTTCTACACGGATACCACCTGTTATATTCAGGAACACGTCCTTAGCCCCTAATCTAAAGCCACAGCGCTTTTCGAGCACAGCCAGCAACATATTCATACGTCGGGTATCGAAGCCCGTAGCCGACCGCTGAGGGGTGCCGTAGGGCGAAGTACTTACCAGCGCCTGTGTCTCGATCAACATAGGCCGCATACCCTCCAGCGTGGCAGAAATTGTGATACCACTCAAAGGCTCATCGCGCTGCGATAAAAGAATTTCTGATGGATTAGATACTTCGCGTAAGCCTACACCCAGCATTTCATAAATCCCCAATTCAGATGCCGAACCGAAACGGTTTTTAACCGCACGCAATATGCGGTAAACATGGTGGCGGTCGCCCTCAAACTGCAGTACAGTATCCACCATGTGCTCCAATATTTTCGGGCCGGCTATCATACCGTCTTTAGTAATATGGCCGATCAATATCACCGGCGTACCACTCTCCTTAGCAAAGCGCAGCAACTCGGCAGTACATTCACGAACCTGAGATACACTCCCCGGTGTAGATTCGATATGGGATGAATACAAAGTCTGTATCGAATCAATCACTACCAAATCGGGCTCTGTTTGCTCTATCTGCTTAAATATATTTTGAGTGGATGTCTCGGTCAGAATAAAACACCCTTTTGAAATTTCGGATTCATTTTGACTTTTGACTTCTGACTTTTGACTTTCAACTTGAGTCAGACGTTCCGCCCTCATCTTAATCTGCTTCTCACTTTCCTCGCCAGATACATAAAGTACCTTAAGCTTAGGCATGTTAAGTGCCAGTTGCAGCATCAGGGTCGATTTACCAATGCCGGGCTCGCCGCCTATCAGTATCAATGATCCTGCTACAATGCCGCCGCCCAGTACGCGGTTAAATTCGCCGTCGGGGGTAACGTAACGTTGCTCTTCGTGTACGGTAATATCATGTACAGCTATGGCTTTATTGGCACGTTGCTGGGTGGTCGATCCGGTATTTTTCCAGTCGGGGATAGCCGCGTTGGGCTTCTCTATAATTTCTTCAACAAAAGTATTCCATTGCTGACACGACGGGCATTTGCCCAGCCATTTGGCCGATTCGTAACCGCAGCTCTGGCAGAAGTATGATGTTTTAGTTTTAGCCAAGGTGTTCTAATTTGCTAATTCGATGATTTGATAATTTGTCAATTATTCTAAAATCTAAAGATAGAATATTTTGCTAATATAATTAGCCAAACTTCTATGGCTTTGGTGGAAGAAAAAGTACATGATCCAATTTAGGCATTGGGGGATTTCTAATAACGGCTTCAAATTTAATTGAGTCGGCAGCCTTAGTTAATTTCGCCTTTTTATAAGCACCATTAAGCCATATCATAAATTCTAAAACAGGATCTGATTCACGACCCCATATTCTCAAAAATCTATTTTTCCCAGTTTTGCTATGAATTATTAACTCAAATTCCTCTGAATCGGAAACATGTGAGTTACTGTTTAATGATGCAGATTTAAACTTAGTTTGTTCAACTCTTTTATTTAGGGTATCCCAAAAAGCTGCTGTGATCTTTCCTGAATAGTAATGTTCTGATTTGCTGTTATCCAATCTACCATAGTAGTTACAAATCAAGTTACTATCTATACTTATAATAGCCCCATCATCAGATTCACCACCGGTTCTGCTCAGCTCAATTTTGGTTATTTGGTTTTGATGTGATTGAGTTTTGGTGCAGCCCTCAAAAATCAATATTATAAATAGAGCTGCTATACAATGCTTCATATTGCTAAAGGTATAAATTGTATGTAACAAATGAGGGGGCTGTCATGCTGAGCTCCGTCCAAGCATAAGCGTCGGCCCTCTGCACCATACTTTGACGGAGCTCAGTATGACAGCCATTTTGAGTAAAAACAGAAAGGGCCGATAGTAAACTATCAGCCCTTTCTATTTCTCATTGACAAATTGCCGAATTAGCTAATTGCCAAATTATAACTTAATTTCTTCGTCTTTGGTGTTGAAGAAATGGAACTCTGTAATCTGGTAGGCGGGATTGCTCTTCACCTTTATCCACTGGCCATATTTAAAATACCATTTAATCTGGCGTGTAAAAATTCCTTTTTTAATGTATGCCTCAATGTAAGGGTGCACACATAATGTAATCTTTTTCTCGTTTTGCTCAACCAGTATGTAATTGAAATTGGTTTCAATATCATCCAGCAGCAAAATACTTGGCCTGATAACGCCAGTGCCATGGCATGCCGGACAAACTTCGCTGGTTACAATGTTCATCTCCGGGCGAACGCGTTGCCTGGTGATCTGTACCAACCCAAATTTACTTGGCGGCAGTATGGTATGCTTTGCACGGTCGTGCGCCATCTCGTTACGCAGGTAATCAAAAAGATCCTTGCGGTTGGTTGGCTTGTGCATGTCAATAAAGTCAATCACCACAATACCACCCATATCGCGCAGCCTAAGCTGGCGGGCAATTTCGCGTGCGGCTTCTTTATTAACCTGGAAAGCATTTTCTTCCTGGTTTTCTTTATTGGCAGTACGGTTACCGCTGTTTACGTCGATAACATGCAAGGCCTCGGTATGCTCAATAACCAAATATGCGCCACCGGCCAGGTTTACAGTTTTGCCAAACGCAGATTTGATCTGTTTTTCAACACCGTGGTGCTCAAAAATAGGATCCTTGTGCTTGTGCAGGCGAACTATACTTTCGAGATCAGGGGATATCTCGTGTACATAAGATTTCACCTCTTCATAGATCGAGTTATCGTTTACGTAGATGTGCTGAAAATCGGGATTTAATATATCCCTCAATAGCGTTGATGTACGGTCGATCTCGCCTAAAATCTTTTTAGAAGGCTCCGTTGAAGGCAGCCTTGTAATAAAAGTTTCCCACTTCGACACTAAGTCGAGCAGGTCCTTCTGCAATTCTACTACGCCTTTATCTTCAGAAACTGTACGGATAATTACGCCAAAGTTCTTTGGCTTAATACTCTCTACAATTTTGCGCAACCGCGTACGCTCAGTATTGCTTTTTATCTTTTTAGAGATAGATATAGCTTCTGAGAAGGGTACCAATACCACATAACGGCCTGCGATAGACAGGTCGGAACTGAGGCGTGGCCCTTTGGTTGAAATTGGCTCCTTAGCGATCTGAACCGGTATGAGCTGATTTTTGGTAACCACATCGGATATTTTACCCGATTTGCTGATGTCAGCTTCGGCTTTAAAGTTATCGAGCAATTTAGCCTGATAACTACCTCCGCGCACCTGCTTGGTTAGTTTTAATAAGCTTTGTACCTGTGGGCCCAGATCAAGATAATGCAAAAAAGCATCCTTCTCGTATCCTACATCCACAAAGGCAGCATTAAGCCCCGGCATAATCTTTTTGATGCGGCCGAGGTATATATCACCAACTGTATAATTGTTGCTGATTTGCTCTTTATGGAGTTCTACAAGTTGTTTATCCTGTAATAAGGCAATAGTAGCCCCGTTTGGGGATGCATCGATAATTAATTCTTTTACCAACTGCTACTCCATTTCTTATATTGCGATTTCCATCGCAAAAAGGTAAAACAAAAACAAAAAAAATTTACCTGCCTTGAAAAAGGCAGGTAACGAAAGCTAATGTAGCTTATTTCTTTTTATGTCTGTTTTTTCTTAAACGTTTTTTACGTTTGTGGGTAGCCATTTTATGGCGCTTACGTTTTTTACCGCTTGGCATAGTCTAATTTTTTTTATTGTTAATTAATCTTTTAATTCCTTGATAAACTGATCAATGCGTTCTCCGAAAGCCGGATCAGGCATCATCTCTTTACATTTTTGATAAGCTGCAATAGCTTCCTTTTTCATACCCAGCTGCTTATAGCTTTCTGCCAGGTAAAAGTAAGGTTCAACTTCTGGCTTTTGTGCAATCACCGTTTTAAACCTTGTAACCGCTTTATCATACTGGCCCGATTTCATTGCGAACTGGCCCAGGTTCATATTAGCGTTATGGTTTGCCGGATCTTGTTTTACCACATCAAGCAATAAACCAATTCCCTGCATTGGGCTTGGCGCGCCACCGTTTACGTATGCAATACCTAAACCAGCTTCGGCATCCAGATCCTGGGGTTTTAGTTTACGTGCGTGTTCAAAGGCTTCTACCGCATTGGCTACATAAGCAGGCTGTACGGCAGTATCCTGTGTAAATTTATAAGCATCATTAAAACGGGTACCTGCGTTTAACCAATCTTTAAAATCGTTGCTCTTACGGGCAAGATCAAGATAGTAGAAACCTGCAGGTGCGGGCTGATTTACATCGTCCCACTGTTGGGCAAGCTGCTTTTTAACGGCCAGCTTAGCTGCTCCTTCAGGCGCTTTGCTTAACTGATCTTCTAAAGCTGCAATTTTACCTGCTAATGCAGGGCCTACAGCTGCTTTGGCGCTGGCCGATATAGCTTCAACACTTACCTGGGTAACAGGGCGGGCAGCGGCATTTTTACTTGCCATTACACCGTTACTGTGGCCAGACTCGTCTTTAGGCTTTATCAGTCCTTTAACCGGCAACTCATACAAATAGGTCATTAAAGCAATAACTGCTACTATGGTTACTATTTGTTTCCAGTTCATGATACGCTTAATAAATTATTTGCTTGATTTTGTTTTGTTACCGGTTTTTACTTTTTCAACAAAAGTTTTTGCGGGTTTAAAACTTGGCACAAAATGCTCTGGTATAATAATGGCAGTATTTTTTGAAATATTACGCGCTGTTTTTTTAGCTCTTTTCTTAACTACAAAACTACCGAAACCTCTCACGTATACATTTTCGCCACCTACCATAGAGGTTTTTACTACTTTAAAAAATGCCTCAACAGTTTCTTGAACGTCCATTTTCTCGATACCTGTTTTAGATGAGATCTCAGCTATAATCTCTGCCTTGGTCATACCTTATTTTTCTTTAATTATATGATAACTACTTAACTGTTTTGGGGTTGCAAAAGTATGGGTTTATATGGAAACATTGAAATAAAACACTGTATTTTTTTTGTATTGGCCTAAAAACGGCGTATAATGCCATTCTGCTGACAATAATTACCTTTGTTTACAATGAATTTTTCGAACGAAATTACACAATGGTACTCCAATAATAAACGCGATTTACCCTGGCGTAACACCACTGATGCTTACACTATTTGGCTGTCTGAGATCATCTTACAGCAAACCCGTGTGGAGCAGGGGATGCCTTATTTTTACCGCTTTTTAGAACACTATCCAAACGTGGCCGCCTTTGCCGCAGCCAGCGAAGATGACATACTAAAATTATGGCAGGGGCTGGGTTATTATTCGCGCGGCCGCAATATGTTAACCACCGCGCGGCTTGTAAATGAGCTATATAAGGGCACGTTTCCAAACCAATATGAGCAGCTGATTAAGCTGAAAGGAATAGGCGAATACACGGCTGCTGCTATCTCCTCATTTTCGGCCAATGAAGCCAAAGCTGTGGTCGATGGTAACGTGTACCGCGTGCTTGCCCGATATTTCGGCATTAGTGAGCCAATTAACTCAACCAAAGGCAAAAAGTTGTTCCAGGAAACTGCGAATGATATTTTAAATCATGACAATCCCGGCTTGCATAACCAGGCCATGATGGAGCTGGGCGCAATCATCTGCAAACCCAAAAGCCCGGCTTGCGGTATTTGCCCGGTAAACATCGGTTGTCATGCTTTTTTAAACAACGCCACTACACAATTACCTGTTAAACTTAAAACAGTTAAGGTCCGGGAACGTTACCTTAATTATTTTTTAATAACCGATGGCGAAAAGGTATTGATGAACAAAAGAGGCATGAAAGATATATGGGCTAATATGTATGACCTACCCCTGATTGAAACTTCTGAAAAACCCGACCCGTATGAAGTAGTACAACTTAGCGAGGCCGTTGAATATTTTGGGAGTGATGCAGAGGTGATTGAAGTTTCCGGCCCCCTCACACACATCCTTACCCACCAACGCCTGAAGGTGAATTTTATAATTTTAAAAAGCAAAGGGATTAAATTAAAACAAGAATGGTTTTACACAGAAGTAGAAAATTTAAAAAATTTAGCGATGCCTCAAATCATTTTTATATTTTTAACTAATTTTTTTACATTTAAAAATAATTTCCCTTTTTCTAATTAAACTATAATGTCAGGAATAAACAAAGTAATACTCGTAGGCCACCTGGGCAAAGACCCCGAAATACGCCACTTGGAAGGCGGCGTTGCGGTGGCGAGTTTCCCCTTAGCAACTTCAGAAACATTCAATAAGGATGGTAAAAAAGTTGAACAAACCGAGTGGCACAATATTGTAATGTGGCGCGGCCTGGCCGATGTGGCTGCAAAATACCTGCAAAAAGGAAAATTAGTTTACATAGAAGGAAAATTAAGGACCCGCTCTTTCGAAGATAAAGAAGGGATTAAGAAATACACCACCGAAGTTGTTGCCGAAAACTTTACCATGCTGGGCCGCAAAAGCGACTTTGAAGGTGAAGCCCCAAAACAATTAAAACCAAGCGATATTGGCCCCGGTTTTAGTGCCGACGGCGAAGATGACCTGCCTTTTAACTAACCAATTATAACCCAAGCGAAGCCCCGGTAATCATCGGGGCTTTTTTATTTGCGTTACTTTTTTTCATATCTTAAACAACTAAATACCAATTAGATATGAGAAGATATTTTACCTGTCTCTTCCTGTTTATTTTCCCGGTTTTCAGCATGGCGCAATCTGCCGAACAGCTTGCCGCTTTTGACCAATATGTGCAGAAAGGCGTTACCGATTGGCAGGTACCCGGCCTGGCCATTATCGTTGTAAAAAACAACCAGGTGGTATTTAAGAAAGGTTATGGCGTGCTGGAGAAAGGCAAAACCGACAAGGTTAACACGCAAACCATGTTCGCCATAGCATCAACCACAAAAGCTATTACGGCTACCTGTGCCGGCATTTTGGTTGATGAGGGTAAACTGCACTGGGACGATAAAGTAACCGATTACCTGCCCGATTTTCAACTATACGACCCTTATGTAACCCGCGAATTAACCGTGCGCGATTTGTTTTTACACGACAGCGGCGTTGGCAATACCGATTATTTATGGGGCCTGATGGATATTTCGTCTGATGAAATTATGCACCGGTTGAGGCTGGTAAAACCGCAATATAGTTTCCGTGCAGGTTTTGCTTACCAAAACATCTTTTACCTGGTTGCCGGTAAGGTAATTGAAAAAGCAGGCGGCATGCCCTGGGATCAATTCATCAAAACCAGGATTTTCGAACCATTGAAAATGATACGCACTGTACCGTTGATTAAATACACAAAAGGCTTAGGCAATCTATCATCAGCCCACATGAAAATCGACAGCGTTGTGCAAAAAGTACCACTCGATGAAACCGACGAGATCGGCCCGGCTGGAGGTGTATGGTCATGCGTGGACGATATGGGTAAATGGGTACAATGTATGCTGGATAGCAGCAAATACGATCACAACAAACGCCTGCTTAAGCCCGAGACCTGGGCTTATCTCTTAGAACCCCACACCTTTGTAACCAAAGAAGAATTTTACCCCACCATGCAGCTTACCCATCCGCACTGGATAACTTATGGCATGGGTTGGTTTCAGCAAGATTATAAAGGACAGAAGGTTGACTTCCACACCGGCAGCCTGAGCGGCATGATAGCCATCAACGGCATGCTGGTTGATAAGCAGATGGGCGTATACATACTGGCCAACCTCGATCATGCCGAATTACGCCATGCGCTGATGTTTAAGGCTTTTGATACTTTCGCACTGGGTGGCGATACGGACTGGAGTGCCGACTTTTTAAAGCTTTATAACGGCATACACGCCAAGCAGGAAAAGGCAGAAAAAGACGAACTGGCCAAACGTGTAATGGGCACAAAACCATCGCTCGAACTAAGCAACTATGCCGGCAAATACACCGACCCGTTGTATGGCGAAGTAAACGTTAAGGCTGATAAAGATGCCCTGGTTATTGATATTAACCATATCCTCACCGCCACCGTTAAACACTGGCATTACGATACCTTTTACGGCGATTACAGCAATATAGCTTACGGCAAAGCTGCCATAAGCTTTAACCTTAACCCCGAAGATGGCAAAGTAAACAGCATCAGTGTAGATGGCCTCGTTTTAAACCGGGCGAACTAACAATCTGCTATTTCTTTTTATACCATAACAAGCCTATGCAGTTGGCATTTGCCGGGCAATGAATTAACAGCGACAGCGAATCTCTTTTAGCATTAAAACCTACTGAATAGGGGCTGTTATAAGTTTGAGTGCCTACAACCAATTGATTTTCGGGCACAGCGCTCGAGCCGTTATTTGGGATACCGTAATAAACTATATTGGAAAACGAAAGGTCACTGCCATTCAACACATAGTTACCAGTGCTTTTATAAAAATAGCCGAGTGATTGGTTACTTACCGCATCGAACGCCGTCGCATGCGTTTCGAAGGTTCCGTTGGCGCTAAATGTAAAAACCTGGCTGTGCCCGGTTGCGCTTGGGTATATTTGCCGGTTTTCCCAGGTGCCAACAAGCCCGTCATTATTATTTTTTGGTGAATCTTTTTTACAGCTGATTATCACAGCAAAGGCTATCAGCGTAAAAACTAAGTATACAAACGGTTTCATAATAAGTGGTTTATAATCAATACGAACCTTAATAGTATTATGTAACAACCATATTCAAAAAAAGCTCCCGGTTTACCAGGAGCTTTTTTTGAATATGACTATCTGCCGCCCGGCGGGCAATGCTCTTTTAAATATTGGGTATACAAGGTTTTTAAGTGTTCCGTCGTTCCTTCGCCTTCGTTAATGGCATGGGTTCGGTTGGGGTAGGCCATCATCTGAAACTGCCTGTTATATTTAATTAACTGGTTAATCAGCATTTCGGCATTATCAAAATGTACATTATCATCGCCTGTGCCGTGAATGTATAATAAATTTCCCCTCAGATTTTTAGCATAAGTAATGGGCGAACCTTTAATAAACGGCGCACGGCCGTCAGCATCGGTTGGTACGCCCATGTAGCGTTCCTGGTAAATATTATCGTAAGTAAGCTGGTTGCCTACTGCAGCTATGGCTATCCCTGTTTTATAAATTTCGGGGTATTGGAAAAGCAGGTTAAGGGTTGATGAGCCACCACCGCTCCAACCCCAAACTGCTACACGGCTGCTATCAACATAAGGCCATTTCAAAATCTCTTTGGCAGCCATAGCCTGGTCTCGGATGTTAAGGGTACCTATATTTTTGTAAATGGATTTGCGCCATTCCCTGCCGCGCGGGGCAGGTGCGCCGCGGTTATCTACCGAAATGTAGATATATCCATCATCAGCCATACTGCCTTTGTACAAGCGGTTACGGCCAACGCCATAGCTATCGGTAACCGTTTGTGAAGCAGGTTCACCATAAACCATAAACACAACCGGGTATTTTTTATTGGCATCGAAGTTGGTTGGCTTCATCATCCAGCCATCCAGTTGGATACCATCAGTAGTTTTCACCCTGAAGAACTCCGGTTTGTTTTTTACGGCATCGGGATCAATCTTAATCATGCTCCCGCTGATGTGTTGGTGCTGAGGGATATTAATCACCTCTTCTGCAGGCCTTGTATAAGCATTCGAGAAATTATGCAAAGCCAGTTTCCCATTGGGCGAAATCTCATAACCATGCGTACCTAGCTGGTCGAGCGGGGTTATACGGTCGGCGGTAGTGCTGCTGCCATTCAGGGCTACACGGTACAGGTAACGCTGCAATGGGTTTTCGGGCGAGGCAATAAAGTAAACATAGCCGCCTGCTTCATCAATCAGGCTTAGGCTTACTACATCGTAATTGCCTTTGGTTAATAAGGTTTCTTTGCCATCACGGTCAATCTGGTACAGATGTTTCCAGCCGTCTTTCTCGCTTGCCCAGATAAATGATTTACCATTATTTACCCAATCCCAGCCAATGGGTTCTTCCTTAACATCAACCCAGGCTTTGTCTTTATCGGTATAAATTAACCGCGCCGCACCGGTTGTTGTATTGCAGATAAAAATATTGCTCTCATTTTGCGGGCGGTTCAGCTGTTGAAGAATTATTTCATTAGTATTACCCGCCCACTCCATCCGTGGGATATAATGCTGTACAGCATCGCCTGGCACCTTCATCCATAAAGTTTTAGCCGTGCTAATATTAACCACACCAATGCGGCACATACTTGGGTCTGTGCCCGATACCGGGTACTCAACCGGTACCACGTGCGAGTAAACCGAATCGGTAGTATTCAGCATCAGGTAGTTTCTGATCTTCGTTGCGTCAATCTGCCAGTAAGCGATGGTGCGGCTATCGGGCGACCAGCGGAAACCGTCCCTGCAATCAAACTCTTCTTCATACGCCCAATCGAACGTGCCGTTAATCAAGCGTTTTGCACCATCTGTGGTTAATTGTTTAACTACTCCTGTAGTTACATCTTCCACAAATAAATTATGCTCGCTTACGTAGGCTACCTTTTTGCCGTCGGGCGATAGTTTAGCGAACATTAATGACGATGCCGGGCGTGCAGCACCAATTTGTTTGAGCTTGCCGGTTTTAAGGTTATACAACCAGTAATCGCCGCGGGTATCTTGCCGCCATACTTTTTTTGTGTTGTTGTTGATCAGGATCTGCTGCCCGTCTTCAGATACCGTAAACCTGCGGATCTTCAGCGTATCCCCCTTAAGCCCCAGCTTATTTTTGCTCAGTAAAGTTGTGGCTTTACCGGCATCTCGGGCATCATAGATCATGATACTGCCCCTGTCGAGGTCGTAATAATGGAAGCCGTCTTTAGTCCATTGCGTATCGTGTTGTGCGTGCACAGCATTGCTTATGCCCAGCACCAATAATAGTACAAATAGGCTTTTATGGTAGATTTTAAAATTCATCAGAATCAAAAGTGTATAAGTTGTGTTATTAAATTACCAAAGTAGTTTGTAAATATCTAAATTTATCGACCTATGAAAAAGCGCTCCAATGTTTTTTCGGGCTTTTTACTGATGTTGATCTGTGCCGGACTAACCACCCAGGCACAAAATATAAACCGTAGTAAATTTATTCCCGATAGTATAGATAATTATATTAACCGGGCGCTAACCAACTGGCGCATACCCGGGGCTGCTGTGTGTATTGTAAAAGATAACCGCATTGTTTTAATGAAGGGTTATGGCATTAAAGAGCTTGGCGTACCCACCAAGGTTGACCAGAACACCCTCTTCATGATTGGCAGTAATACCAAAGCTTTTACAGCTACCGCCCTGGCTACTTTGCAGGAACAGCATAAGCTATCTTTGGATGATAAGGTAACCAAATACATCCCCGAATTTAAATTGGAGAACAAACTGGCCTCAGAGCAGGCCACCATCCGCGATTTACTTTGCCACCGCTTAGGTATAAGTACCTTTGAAGGCGATTTTACCTATTGGACCAGCAACCTTACCCGCAATGAAGTAATGGAGAAGCTAAGCCTTGTAAAAGCGCCTTATGCTTTCCGTACCAAATGGGGTTATACTAATGCAGCCTTTTTAACTGCTGGCGAAATTATCCCCCGCGTTACCGGCAAAACCTGGGAGCAGTATATCAAAGAAATGATCTTCGCCCCGCTGGGGATGAGTAATTCGCTGTTACTGAGTGCCGATTTTCCGAAATCAATTAATAAAGCATCGGCACATACTTTAGTTGATGGCCGATTGGTGGCCATACCATTTCCGCAGCTGGATAACCTGGCCCCTGCCGGGTCTATCAGTTCTTCGGCGCAGGATATGAGCAAATGGGTTTTCTCTTTGCTCGATCAGGGCAAGGTGGGGCAAAGGCAAGTGCTCTCGGCAGCAGCAATTGAAGCCACCCGACAGCCACAGGATATTGTAGCCAGTGGCATACGCCCAACCGGCGAAAGTTATTTTGAACTTTACGGCCTCGGCTGGTTTTTGCAGGATTATGCAGGTAAACGTTTGGTAATGCACGATGGCGGTGTTAATGGTTATGTATCATCGGTTACGCTGGTACCGTCAGAACATCTGGGTATCATCATCCTCACCAACAGCGATCAGAACAGCCTGTACGATGCCCTGCGCTGGGAAATACTGGATGCCTATTTTAAACGCCCTTTCCAAAATTACAGCGATAAGTACCTCGAAGGCTTTAAATTGCGTTACCAGGCCGATTTGCAAACCAATCAGAAACTGCGCGATACAGTAGCTCTTAACCTGAAACCGGCATTATCGCTTAACGATTATACCGGCAAATACACCAACGAGCTTTATGGTAACCTCACCATAACCAAAGGCGACAACAATGAACTGGAGGTGCGCTTTGAGCACCACCAACGCATGTATGCCAAACTGCAACCGCTGGGCGGTAACCGTTTCTTCGCCACCTTCTCTGATCCAGAATTTGGCAAGGCCGTTTTCCCTTTCACCGTAGACCGAAACCGGGTAATTAGCCTGCAAGTTAAAGTCGCCGATTTTATTGAGCGAACGCCTTACGAGTTTAAGAAGCAGTGATTTTAATTTGCTAATGAGGTAATTTGTTGATTTGTTAATGCCCTTTTATGCAAACCCAACGTCATGCTGAACTTGTTTCAGCACCCCACACGCCAGGTGTAAAATTTGCATAGCGAATGTGACAACTATATACCTGTCCCGTGGGTTCCTGAAACAAGTTCAGGATGACGGCAGGCTAAATGTTAAATGAAAAGCGAATTAGGCATTTCTATTTAAACGCATTGCGAAGTATAGCCCGTCCCGAATTCACTTTGGGACGGGCTGTACCTCGCGATGACGTGTTTATTTTATCATTGACAAATTATCAAATCGACAAATTGCCAAATTATTTCTTCCCATTCATATAATCCAGCGTTAAATTACACATGGCTTTTACGCCGAGGGTAAATCCGCTTTCATCGATATAAAAATCAGGCGTATGGTGCGATGGCGCTTTCTGCGGATCGCCGCCTTTGGGCATGCCTCCCAGAAAGAAGAACAGGCCGGGTACTTTTTGCTCATAAAAGCTGAAGTCTTCTGCTCCGGTTACAGCTGGGCGTAATAGAACATTCTCAGTACCGGCTGTAGCTTGCAATGTAGGCAGCATTTTGGCAGTCAATGCAGGATCATTGTAGGTAACCGGGTAATGATTACTGTATGGGATCTTAACTTCGGCTGTAGCACCATTGGCTTCTGCGGTTTTGGTGGCAATTTGTTTTACACGTTCTATCAGCATTTTCTCGTCGGCACCGCTCAGGGCTCGTATGGTTCCCAGCATTTCTACCTTTTCGGGGATAATGTTCGATCGGTTACCGCCATTAATAGCCCCGATAGTTACTACACCGCCGTTTTGGGTAACATCCAGGTTGCGGCTTACAATAGTTTGGAGGTTATTGATAATTTCGGCCGAAACTACAATCGGGTCAATACTGCTCCAGGGGTATGCACCGTGTGCCGAGCGGCCTTTTACCACAATTTGCATATCGTTTACGGCTGCCATAGTACCACCCGGGCGATAGCCTATTTTGCCAACCTCTGTCTGTGAGTTAATATGCAGACCGAAGATCACATCCACCTTTGGGTTTTCAAGCACGCCTTCTTTAACCATCAGTTCGGCACCGCCTTCTTCGCCAGTCGGTGGGCCTTCTTCAGCAGGTTGGAAAATAAATTTCACCGTACCGTGCAAATCATTTTTCATGGAAGCTAAGATCTCGGCAACGCCCATCAGTATGGCCACATGCGAATCGTGACCGCAGGCAGCCATTACGCCAACCTCGTTGCCATTGTACATGGTTTTTACTTTTGATGCAAAGGGAATGTTTACGCGCTCGGTAACCGGCAGGCCATCCATATCGGCACGCAGGGCCACTACCGGTCCGGGCTTTCCGCCTTTTAATACGCCGACAACACCGGTATGGGCTACGCCGGTTTGTACCTCAATGCCTAAAGATTTTAAGTGTTTGGCTACGATATCAGCAGTACGTACTTCATGGTTACCCAACTCTGGGTGTTCGTGAAAATCGCGGCGCCAGGCAATTACTTTTTGTTCCAGAGCATCGGCTTTTTTGCTGACCAGCGCGTGCGTGGCAGGTGTTTGCGCAAAGGCGCTAACAGAAAATAAGGAGAAGATTAATGGGTAAAGTTTTTTCATCATGCAGTTCAGTTAGTTTAGACTGAAAGATAATGAAAAGAAAGAGAATTTGGCAATTAGTTAATTTGTCGATTTGGCAATGAATTTGTTCAATTTGTCAATTTGCTAATTTGTCGATTTGGCAATGAGCATTACCTAACTAACAAATCGACAATTAGAACGGCATTGACAAATTAGCTAATTGACAAATCAACAAATTGGAACTGTATTAACAAATCAGCTAATTGGCAAATCAACAAATTAGAATTGCATTGACAAATTAACAAATTGCCGAATTGTCAAATTATTAATTCAGCCCGATTAGATCGATAGTAAAGATTAGTACCGAATTGGCCGGGATTTTAGTTTGAGCCGTAGCTCCATAACCCATTGCCGATGGAATAAATAATTTAATCCTGCCGCCTTTGTTAATAAATGGGATACCTGTTTTCCATCCTTGTATAATATTAGCGTTTGCAGAAATAGCAGTCTGGAAACTTAAGCCGGTGTCAAATACAGTTCCGTCTAACAACGCGCCTGTATAATTAACCGTAACAATTGATGAAGCAGTAGGATATGCACCTGCACCTGGTGTAACTATCTGATAGTACAAGCCCGATGCATCTTTAGTTGCAGTGATATTATTTACCGTGAGGTAATTTTTGATCGCATTATCATCTGTTACAGCCTGTGCTGCTGCAGTTGCAGCATTGGCTGCCGCAGAATCGTCGCTGCTTTTTTTGCAAGAACTAATGCCGATAACGGCTACAAATAGTAAGAGTAGGTATTTTTTCATATTGTTATTTTAATGTATTGGGGGTACAAAATCCTTATACACCTGTAACTACGTTTGCAAAGCATTTATTGTAACACCAAATGTTAAAAATGCATTTTAATACTGTTAAACAAACGTATTTAACGCTTTTTAACAAAAAAAGAGCCCGAAGCCTCTTTCGTATATTAATTATCTCAAGACAATCATCTGCACATTTGCATATCTACACATTTGCACATTTAAACAGTTGTCTTAATCTTCAATTCTGTCATCTGCGCATCGGCAATGGTTGATGGCGAATCGATCATCACATCCCGGCCTGAGTTGTTTTTCGGGAAGGCAATCACATCTCGGATCGAATCCAGCCCGGCGAAGATAGAAGCCAGCCTGTCGAAACCAAAGGCAATACCACCATGCGGAGGTGCGCCATATTCGAAAGCATCCATCAGGAAGCCGAATTGTTTCTGCGCTTCTTCTTTGCTAAAGCCCAGATGTTTGAACATTAAGCCCTGCAGATCTTTATTATGGATCCGGATGGAACCACCGCCAATCTCCGTACCATTAATTACCAAATCATAAGCATTGGCACGTACATCGCCAGGGTTGGTATCCAACAAAGCAATATCCTCCGGCTTAGGCGAAGTGAACGGGTGGTGCATGGCGTGGTAACGGCCGCTTTCTTCATCAAACTCCAACAGTGGGAAATCGACAACCCAAAGCGGTGCATAAGTATTTTTATCGCGCAGGCCTAAACGGGTACCCATTTCCAGGCGCAGCTCGTTCATTTGTTTGCGTACTTTATCGGTATTACCGGCTAGGATCAAAATTAAGTCGCCCTGCTCTGCACCGAAAGCTGCTGCCCAGTTGGTCAGGTCGTCTTCGTTAAAGAATTTATCTACTGATGACTTTAGCGTACCATCAGTATTATAACGCATGTAAATTAAACCGGTAGCGCCAATTTGCGGACGTTTTAACCACTCGGTAAGCTCATCCAGTTGTTTACGGGTGTAACCTGCGGCACTCTTGGCGTTGATACCAACCACCAGTTCGGCATTATCAAACACGCTGAAATCTTTACCTTTTACCAGGTCGTTCATCTCCACAAACTCCATCCCGAAGCGGCGGTCTGGTTTGTCAGATCCATATAAACGCATGGCATCAGCGTAGAACATACGCGGAAACTCGTTCAGCTCAATACCTTTTACCTTGTTAAACAGGTGGCGGGTAAGGCCTTCAAATATATTCAGGATATCTTCCTGGGTAACGAAAGATAGCTCACAATCGATCTGTGTAAACTCAGGCTGGCGGTCTGCACGTAAATCCTCATCACGGAAACATTTCACAATCTGGAAGTAACGGTCGAAACCGCTTACCATCAGTAATTGCTTAAATGTTTGCGGTGATTGCGGCAGGGCATAAAACTCGCCCGGGTTCATCCGGCTTGGCACCACAAAGTCGCGCGCACCTTCCGGGGTCGATTTAATCAGTACCGGGGTTTCCACCTCAATAAAGTCCAGGTCGCTTAAATAACGGCGAACTTCCTGAGCCATTTTATGGCGTAAAATAAGGTTGTTACGAATAGGCGTACGGCGTAAATCCAGGTAACGGTATTTAGCACGCAGCTCCTCGCCACCATCGGTATCATCCTCAATCAGGAACGGAGGGATTTTAGCCTCGTTCAATATTTCGATACCCTCAACAGCAATTTCAATTTCGCCGGTAGGGATCTTGGTGTTTTTGTTAGAACGCTCCAGCACCTTACCGGTAACGGTGATCACATATTCGCGACCAAGCCCGCGACCCTGATCTCGCAGTGCAGCATCTGTATCGGTATTAAAAACCAATTGCGTTAAACCATAACGATCGCGGATATCCACAAACGTGGTACCGCCCAAATCGCGCGATTTCTGTACCCAACCCGATAGGGTTACAGTTTCACCTAAATTACTGATGTTTAATTCGCCGCAAGTGTGTGTTCTGAGCATAGCCTCTTAAATTGTCAAAGTCTGCAAAAATGTGTAAAATGTATGAACTTTAGGAACAAACTGGAAAATAGTACAGAAAATTTTATGCTTTTAGTAAAATAGTCCACACTAATCCCGCTTGTCATTTCCTTTAGATTAGCTTCAACACAGTAAACAGGTTGTTATTATTGTTAAAGGTTTCTTTTTGCTTCTTTTTCTTTGTTAATAACCTCGAATTTTGTGGATAAAGTTAACAGCGGTAAAGGCGCATTATTGTCATTTCCAGGTATTGAGGCCTATCGTTCGATTTACTCCTTTACCGCTTGTTTTAAACTAAGGCATCAAATAGAAATTAGAGTTCACGAGGCTCATTAGTAAGGAATTGATGGTGTTTAAAACATGTTAACTGTTTACTTACATAAACAGTGTAAAGTTATGGAATTTGAGTTTTTCATCGGTATCGATGTGTCAAAAAATGAACTGGATTTTGCAATTCAGCAAGGGGATCGATTCTTACTTCACAGAGAGATCGCTAATGAGCCATCGGCAATAGGCTCTTTTATCAAAGAGTTGAATAAGCTTCCGGGTTTCAAGCTGGACAAGGCCTTGTTTTGCATGGAGCACACCGGCATCTACAACAATCATTCGCTGGCTTGCCTACAAAAAAAGAAAGCCCATATCTGTCTGGAAGCAGCTACCCAGATCAAGAACTCATTAGGAAATATTCGGGGCAAGAACGATAAGATAGATGCAAAACGGATCGCTGGCTACGCTTATGATAAACGAAATAAGCTAAGCCTATGGGTTCCAAAACGCGAAGTTGTACAACAGCTGGCCCATCTTTCGGCCACACGTTTGCGATTAATAACGATCAAAAAACAACTCAAGGTCCCGCTAAACGAGCATGCCGTGTTTAACTCCGGTAAGATAGCAAGGCAAAGCCTGCAGATCTGTAGTCATTCATTAAAAGCGATCGATGAGGATATTAAAAGGGCAGACAAAGCCATTGAGCAAATAATCCAGGGAGATACAGAACTTAGTCGCTTATTCAGTCTTGTCACCTCGGTAGTGGGTATCGGTAAAGTGACTGCGCTTCAGACCATTATTACGACCAATGAATTCAAGGACATTAATAACCCTAAAAGCTTTGCGTGTTACTGTGGTGTAGCTCCATTCAAAGAGGATTCCGGTAAGGTTGTCAAAAAAGCCAGGGTATCGCACATGGCAAATAAAAAGGTGAAAACTTTATTGCACCTATCGGCCATCGTTGCTATACAATATAACGCAGATCTAAAACGGTTTTATGAACGTAAGGTATTAGAGGAAAAGAAGAATAAGATGAGTGTGATTAATGCGGTCAGAAACAAACTCATCTTGCGTATTTTCGCTTGCGTAAACCAAAACAGGCCGTACGAAAAAAATTATCATAAATTAATTGCATAGATCATAGAAATCGAACGATAGTGAGAAATCTTATGCGCTTTGCTAATCATACTGTACAAGATTTCTCCTTCGTCGAAATGACAACGCGGGTAAGAACGGTTGATTGTAGATTTATAAAGAACCGTCATGCGGAACTTGTTTCAGCATCCCACACGCCAGGTATACAGCAGGCAAGTAGCAGACTTAGCATGTGGGATCCTGAAATAAATTCAGGATGACGGGTGGTGATCTTGATTCTTGTCTCTCGATTCTTGGATCTAAATTTGAGCGTTGTCATGCTGAGCTCCGTCGAAGCATAAGGGTAGGTCATCTGCGCCATGTCTTGAACCAGAATCTTCAGAATTTAAGAATTAACAGAATGCCTTAAGTTCGGGGAGCTTTCTCTTATTCACTCATCCGATAGCTATCGGATCACAACTCACTCCTTCACTCATTAAATATGGGCGTTGCCTGCGGCCGGGCTATCCGCTCATACTGCACAGGCATTAGCCACGGGGCCGGTATCCGCTGCTATCCCTAACGCGGGCAAGAGAAAGCATCATTTCCGTAAATCAACGTATTAAGAAATTTTATTATTGATAAGTACTGGCGATTTGAGTGTGGTGATGGAATCTTTGTATTCAATCTGATTTGAAAAAATCAAAATTTCATCTCCTATTCTATTAGATGCAGATTGAGACAATTGATACATGACTTTTTGTTGCTCTGTGTAAAGATTTAAAATAAATGGATGATTATCATAAGAAACCATCCACCGCTTTTTCATCTTATGAACATATTTAGAAAGTGCTTCATGATCTTTTTTAGAATAAAAGTTCATATATAAATCTGCTCCTTTCAAATAATAAGGTGGATCTAAATAAATAAATAAATCCTCTTTTTTCTTGTTCATCATATTGATGAAGGCCAGCCCATCAAGATTTGATACAAAAATTCTGTGCTTGAAACTGGCAATTTTTTTTATCCGATCAATTAAATCTTTTTTGTTAAATCGCGCATCGATTTTGTACTTTCCACTCTGGTCATATCCTCCAATTATACCACCTTTTATTACCCCGGATATATTAGTTCTATTGAGAAAGAATGTGGATTGAGCTAATTCGAAATTATCCGCATTAGATATATCATTTTGAATAGCTTTATATTTATTCCAGTTTTCAATAGACACATCTACAGTCTCAATCCATTTGCAAAACTCCTCGGGTCGATTAATGATTGTGACCCAAAATGCATAAATCGCTTTATCAAAATCGTTAATATAAATTCTATTAACATATTCTTCGAACAATAACCTTAGCGCTAAGCCAGAGCCACCAGCATACGGTTCCGCATAGCTACAGCCAATTAAATGATTTTCATAAAAGAGATTTGATACAAAAGGAAATATACAGCTTTTCCCTCCTGGATATCTTAACGGCGAAGAAAATTTATTCACTTTTAACTTCCTTTCCATGAGTGACTGTTAGAATAGCTCCGATAATAATAGATAATGCAATAGTTTGCTCAATGCTACTTGAAGATTTATAAGTGTGGGCGCCCGTGTGTAGCAATTGAGTTATTGAGTCACTGGTTATATTTTGATTTGCCAAAGTAGTTTTAGTATCTTGATCTAACGTTTTTTTTGCCTTTTCAAAAGTACTTTTTAAATACTCATTCATCTTCTTATTACGATTATTTGCTGCTGTTTCACAAATTAAACGTAGCGACATTCTAATTAGTCCTACAAATGAGTTAGATAAGGTATCTATATTATTTAAGTAGAATTGGTACAAATCAGTTATATCTCGATGTAAATCACTTACATCACCCATTTTTAAATAAATTTTACCACCAAATATTTCGGAAGGCTTTTTTTGTGAGCGTCTTGTTTGCCGCTGCTCCTTAGTTTCGTTTGCTGATTTTTTAAAATTGATATTTACAGGGTGTAATTGATTCTGCTGGTTGTGCTCAATTAATTCACGTGAGCTTGGCTCAAGCACTTCAAGTACTTTCCCCCTACTAACCCTTGTCGTAATCTTTTTCTTCTTAATCTTTTGAGAAATGTCTGATAAAATCGAATATCCCTCTTCGTTGCTATGAATACTGTTCAACTTTCCAGCGGTGATGCTGAATCCCATTTTATTTAAAGAATCTTCTTTAAAAACCTCCTCTTTTACAAATCGCTGATTCAGTTCTGGATTCGCACTTATAATACCTGTATCTTCTTCTAATATTAAAAAGGTACTTTTTTCTTCTTTCATAAATTTATGAAGAAAAATATCTCGTTCCAGCGGAAGCCACGATCCAGATTCACTGTGTTTACGATAGACATTTTTTAATGCAATTTTTTCAATGCAAACATTACATGGTATTTCTTCAGGAAATGTTGGAATATTGATATTACTTTCGGCAACAGTAACTAATCCGTGCTTAATTTTTCCAAGAATTATTCTTCTATTTCCATCGTAAACCACCGGCTTATCACCATGATATACAACTGTAGGAAGTTCACTAAGGTCATAATACTCGCCCATTTCTTTTGCTAATTTAGGCAACGTCCATTTCGATAAATTATCAGCCAGTGCTTTATCAACAATTTCTTGGTCTGTGGCGTCTTTATTAATTGGATCGCGGGGATTCTCGTTCCAAAGCACTAAATCTTTAATAGGAATGTATTTTACTTCTTGGTCCATTGTAATAAGTAGGTTTAATAAAAGGTTTTAATTATTTAAGGTAAATAATGATATATAAAATTACGATGTAATAATACCCTTCTATATAAAATGGGTGTTTTCACCCCCGATGAGTTCGATATAGTTACAACTATTTCGAATTGTGAAAATCCTCGCTATATAACATACTTCGACGGAGCTCTGCACGGCTCCCATCCGTTCCAGTCCCTCTAATTTTCACAATTTCTTAATATTCCAAACCAAATACTATATTTGTCGCATATTCTTAAGGGGTGCCTTGCTTTGGTTGCAAACAAACTGCAGATTGTTTACCAAACTGAAAGACAGGCTGAGATCATACCCATTGTTTTGAAGTTCAAAGTCAAAAGTAGTAAGTTCAAAGTCGACAAAACTTTAAACCTTAAACTTTCCACTCTAAACTCAGAAACATGCACCTGATCCGGATAATGCCGGCGTAGGGAATGGTAAAAAGTTAAGTGTACTGCTCGTTGACTCCCTTACGGGCAGATGGTTTAACTATTGTTATTGACAAATTATTTTGAAAAATTTACTCCTGGCTATCACAGCCTTGCTGTTGCCGTTTATGGCATCGGCTCAATTCACGCTATCGGGCACAGTTACCGATAGCCAAACCGGCAACGCCCTCCCCGGCGCAACCGTAAGCATTACCAAGGCACAAACTATTATTGCCGATGCCGTGGGGCATTATCAGTTCAACAATTTAAAAGGTGGTAATTACACCGTCCGGGTTAGTTTTATTGGCTACATTACCGTTAACCAGGATGTTAACGTAAATGCCAATACCACAAGCAACATCGCATTAACAAGCGGCGCTATTATTACCGAAGATGTTAACGTAACCTCTACCCGGGCCAGCAGCAAATCGCCAACGGCGTTTACCAATTTAAGCCGAAAGGAATTGCAGAAAAATAACCTCGGTCAGGATTTACCGATGCTGCTGGGGCAAACACCATCGGCTGTTACTACTTCTGATGCAGGGGCTGGCGTAGGCTACACGGGTATCCGTATCCGTGGCTCAGATGGTACGCGCATCAACGTTACCGTTAACGGGATCCCATTGAATGATTCTGAGAGCCAAGGTAGTTACTTTGTAGATCTGCCCGATCTGGTATCATCTGTTGATAATATCCAGATTCAGCGCGGTGTAGGTACATCAACCAATGGTGCTGGTGCATTTGGAGCCAGTATCAACATCCAAACCACTACCCGCAGGGATTCAGCTTATCTTGAGCTGAATAATGCTGCCGGTTCTTACGGAACGGTTAAAAATACCATTCAGCTGGGTACAGGCTTACTGGGTGGTCACTTTAGTTTTGATGGCCGCTTATCGCGCATTAATTCTGATGGTTATATCGACAGGGCGTTTTCTAAGTTGAAATCCTTCTTCGTAAGCGGTGCCTATTATGGTAAAAGCAGCATCATCAGGGTAAATGTATTCTCTGGTCAGGAGCAAACTTACCAGGCTTGGGATGGCGTTCCGGCTGATAGTTTGGCGCATGGCAACCGCACTTATAATGAGTTGGGTTACATCAACTCAAGCAAAACCTACTACAATAACCAAACGGATAATTACACCCAAAACCACTACCAGCTATTGTACGATCAGCAATTGGGCAGCAAGTTATCCTTCAACGGAGCCTTGCATTATACCAAGGGTTATGGTTATTATGAGGAGTACCGCAATGCGGATTCACTTAAAAACTATAACGTTACCCCAGTAACCATAGGCAATACTACTTTTGATGCTACCGATCTGATTCGTCGCCTATGGCTTAACAATGAGTTTTATGGTGTTACCTATAATTTCAAATATCAACCTACGAACGCATTGAATATTGTTTTAGGTGGTGCTTACAACGAGTACAAAGGCGCGCACTATAATAACATCGAGTGGACGCAGGAGAGTACTAATATCCCGCAGGACTACCAGTATTCGCGCGATGATGCCAAGAAAACAGACTTCAACACCTTTGCACGTGCGGAATGGCATCCGGGAAAATTCCTGCTATATGGTGATTTGCAATACCGCCACATCGGCTACTCATTCCTGGGTTTCGACCGGAACCTTAACAATGTGCAGCAACAAGTTAGCCTCGACTTTTTTAACCCTAAAGCGGGTTTAACTTACGAGATTGACGAGCGTAATAACGTGTACGCATCATTCGCGGTAGGTAACCACGAGCCGGGCCGGGATGACTATACCAGCTCTACCCCGGATAGCCGCCCTAAAGCCGAGAACCTGAAAGATTTTGAAGCTGGTTACCGTACAACACAGGGTATATTTACCGCTGGTATTAATGGTTTTTACATGCTATACAAAAATCAGCTGGTGCAAACCGGGGCTTTAAATGATGTGGGCGCAGCCATCCATACCAACGTAAAAGATAGCTACCGCGAAGGTATTGAGATAGACGGCCGTGTACGTATCACCAAGCAATTAAGCTGGGCTGCTAATGCCGCGTTCAGCCAAAATAAGGTGAAAAACTTTCAGCAGTTTCTGTATAACTACGATACCGGGCTTTATGTAGAAACCGATTACAAGAAAACCGATATTGCCTTTTCGCCAAACGTAGTGGCGGGCAGCGAAATTAGTTTCCGCCCGATTAAGGGAGGAGAGATTGCCTTAATCAGCAAATATGTAAGCAGGCAGTACCTGGATAATACATCGAACATCAACCCAACCGGGCTTACCTCAGCCGGCGACCCTACACTATCTGCCAAAAACAATTCGTATGTGATTAACCGTTATATCAACTCGTACTTTGTAAACAACCTGCGTTTGAATTATAACTTCAGCATCAGATCAGTAAAAAATATTGGCGTCACTTTGTTGATTAATAACATCTTCAGCAATAAATACGAAACCAATGGAGCTACTTATGCAGACATTGAAGGCGGACAAGTTGCCAACTACAATTATTTTTACCCACAAGCACCGCGCAACTTTCTGGCCTCGCTTAACTTAAAATTTTAATCAACCGAAACGATGAATCAATGGGTTGAATTATTAACCGAACAAATACGGCAAACCACTTTAATAGAGTGGGTTGCCGTTATTTTGGGCGTTGCCGAAGTTTTACTGGCGAAAAGAAACAATATTTTGCTTTACCCTGCGGGCATTGGTGGTTCGGCTATCGGCATCATCCTATTTATTAAAGCAGGCTTATTTGCTGATGCCGGGCTCAGTTTTTACTACGTAATCGTTAGTATTTACGGCTGGATCATCTGGAGCCGTCGCAAAAATGAACCTCCACTACAAGTGGCCTACGCCAATAAACAAGAATGGTTTATGACTTTGCTCATCGCCTTTGGCGGCGGCATAGCCATTTACTGGATCCTCATCACCTTTACGCCATCAACTGTACCGGTTATGGATGCCTGGGTAACCTCATCGGCATGGGCTGGTACCTGGCTGCTGGCGCGCAGAAGGATTGAAAACTGGGTTGTGCTTAACGTAAGTAATCTCTTCGCCATCCCTTTATTGTTTTATAAACATTTACCGCTGTTTGCTTTGCTAACCCTGTTCCTGTTCATTATCGCCATTTTTGGCTATTTCGACTGGCAGAAGGTTTATCGCACACAACAAAAACTTCAACCTGTAGCCCAATGATTATGACAGATATAGCACATCCATCTGTTTTACTGGAAACCGAATGGGTAGAGATCATCCGCAAGGAAGCCATGGCTGCCGAGCAGGAAGGTATGCTGCAAGCCGGGCAACTCGAGCTCATTTATCAACAGCAATGGTTTAAATTGTTGGTGCCGAAAGTATATGGCGGCCTGGAACTTGACTTGCCCGACCTGATCCGTATGGAAGAAGCCCTCAGCTGGGCCGATGGCAGCTTGGGCTGGGTAGTTACACTTTGCGCAGGTGCTGGTTGGTTCGGTGGCTTTATCAATCCCGAAACAGCTGAACTTATTTTTGCCGACCCTAAAGTTTGCCTCGCAGGCAGCGGCGCTGCAACAGGTACTGCTACCAAAACAACTAACGGCAATTACATTATTAATGGCGACTGGAAATATGCCAGCGGTGTAAAACATGCCACTCAGTTTACCGCCAATTGCATTATTAAAGAAGGCGACGAGATGCTTACCAATCCCGATGGCTCACTCCTGATAAGGCCATTTGTAATCGACAGTCGCAACGCAACATTAATCCCTGCCTGGAAATATGTGGGGATGATGGGTACAGGCAGCCATGCTTTTGAGATCAATGACCTGGAGGTAGAAGCCAATCGTTGTTTCAAGATTGATGGTGATGCCAAGGTGATTGATTCAGTTTTGTACAATTACCCTTTCCGCCAACTGGCTGAAGGGACACTGGCCGCTAATTTATCAGGTATGGCATTGCACTTTATTGATCTGTGCGGTCCGATATTCGAAGAGCGTTCGCAACTACCCAAACTCACTACCGCTAACCGGGTAACGTTAATGTATGCGCTGGAAGAAGTAAAAACTAATATGCAAAACCTGCGTAATGAGTTTTATGCCGCGATTGATCTTTCGTACCGCAATTTTGCATCAGGTTTTGAGTCGCCCGAAGAGTTGCAGGCCGTGAGCCGTACCAGCAGGGCTCTAGCCATTGCTGCCCGTGAAACTGTAGATCAGTTATTCCCTTATTGCGGCTTAATAGCAGCTTCGCCCGATACTGAGATCAACCAGGTTTGGCGAGATTTGCACACGGCAAGCCAGCATTCGTTGCTGACTTTTGCGGAGTAGTGGCGTGAATTAAATCTTGTCATTTCGAACCCTTGAAGGTTGGGAAATGCAGGGCAAGGGTGAGAAATCTTATGCGACATATATTATTATAAAGCATGTCGCAGAAGATTTCTCCTCACCCCAATGCGCAATATCCCCACCAGTTCGTTCGAAATGACAAGTTTATTAACCAGAACTCATTTTACGAGATTCACACCCACACCAATCTTTATCTATTCATAACAAAAATATCACACGCGTTTTTGTTTACAATCCTCATATTTGCCAAATATTAACGTCCGCTTTAAATGAAGATAAAACATTTTGTATTAGGCTTTTTAGTACTGGCAGGTGCATCGGCATCGGCACAAACACGCAAAAAAGCAGCCGCCCCGGCAGCAGCCTCAACGAGCTTAGCTCACCCTAAACTAGTGGTAGGTATTGTGATTGACCAGATGCGCTGGGATTACCTGTACCGCTATTACGACCGCTACCAGGCCGGTGGCTTAAAACGTATGCTGAACGAAGGTTTTACCTGCGAAAACACCCAGATTGATTACCTGCCTACAGAAACAGGCCCGGGCCATAGCTGTATTTACAGCGGTTCGGTACCAGCAATTCACGGCATTGCATCAAATGATTATATTGAACAGGCAACAGGCCGCCACATGTATTGTGCGGGTGATACTACCGTACAATCTGTAGGTACTACTTCAACAGCCGGACAAATGTCGCCGCGTAATTTACAAGTTACTACCATTACCGATGAGTTACGTTTAGGTACCAACTTCCGCTCTAAAGTAATCGGTGTTTCATTGAAAGACCGTGGCGCTATCCTCCCTGCGGGCCATACTGCAAATGCGGCTTACTGGTTTGATGATGCCAGCGGAAACTTCATTACCAGTACTTATTACATGAACGATTTGCCTGCCTGGGTTAAAAGCTTTAACGCCAGCGGCAAACTGCAAAAATATTTAAGCCAGAAATGGAACACTTTGTATCCGATTGATACTTACGTACAAAGCAACCCCGATAACTCACCTTACGAAGGTAAATACCGTGGCGAAACATCACCGGTATTCCCGCATGATTTATCGGTGATCAGCAAAAAAGAAAACAATGGTAACAGCGCAATCCGCAGCTCTCCTTACGGTATCAGCCTGAGCATTGATTTTGCTGAACAAGCGATTGAAAGCGAAAAACTGGGTCAAAACTCAGTTACCGATTTTCTTGCCCTGAGTCTTTCTTCTACCGATTATGTTGGTCACCAGTTTGGCCCTAACGCCGTTGAGACCGAAGATGTTTACCTGCGTTTAGATAAAGATCTGGCTGCTTTCTTCAGCTACCTGGATGCTAAAATTGGTAAAGGCAACTATACCGCATTTTTAACCGCCGACCATGGTGCTGCACACAACCCGAAATTCTTACAGGATCATGGTGTACCTGCAGGCTATGTTAGTCCGGGTGCTATGGCCCGTGATCTGAATGCCTTCCTTGAAAAGAAATTTGATACCAAAGGTTTAGTATTGGATGCCAATAACTATATGATCAACTTCAACAACGTATTGATCAAAAACAAAGGGTTAAGCACCGACGCTATTATTGCCGAAAGCCTTGGTTTTTTAAGCACCCAGCTGGGCGTTTTATATGCGGTTAACTCACGCAATGTAGAGCAAGCCGGTTTACCTGAGTGGATTAAAACCCGCGTTATTAACGGTTACAATAAAGATTACAGCGGCGCTATACAGGTAATATTAAAACCAGGCTATTATGGCGGCAGCCCTAACGCTACAGGCACAACCCACGGCACCTGGACACCGTATGATACCCACATCCCATTGGTATTTATGGGCTGGGGCGTACAACATGGCGCGTTAAACCGCGAAACCCACATGACAGATATTTCGGCTACGCTTGCAGCCATACTGCACCTTCAAATGCCTGATGGCTGCATCGGCAAACCGATTGCAGAGTTGATTAAACGATAAGTCCGGAAGACGGGAAGTCGGAAAAGTCCGAAAGCAGGAGCCAAATTGGGTTTGCTTTCGGACTTTTTTATTTGATCCTTGTGTTGTCTTGCAGTTTTTCTTTCGGACTTCCTCACTTTCCCGACTTTCGGACTAAAGACTATCTTTGCTTCCCGAACCCTCGGACTTTCCCGACCTCCGGACTCTTTTTCTATGAGAAAATACATATCCCGCTTCCATTACCTTACCCAGGATTTGCCCAATCGTTCGCATATTGAGCAGGTGCAGATTGCCTGCGAGAATGGGGCTAACTGGATCCAGTACCGTTGCCTAACCAAACCGGAAGATGAGTTGATTGAAGAGATTCATCACATCGCATCCATTTGTGATGATTGGGGGGCTACGCTGATTCTCACCAATCACTATCATTTATTAGACCGGGTTGATGCCCAAGGCGTACATATTGAAGACCCGGATGCTGATTTTGCTACCATCCGCGAAGTGATAACGGATGAGAAAACATTAGGTGCATCGGCTTATAGTCAGGAACAGATTTTAGCTTTACAAAATACCGATGTTGTTGATTACTGCGGATATGGTCCATTTGCCAGCACTACCACCAGAAACCACGATAAACCCTTACTGGGCTTCAATGGCTATCGTGAACTGGAAACGTTGAGGCTAAATATTCCGGTAATTGCTGTAGGTGGCATCAAATTAACAGATGTTGAACCCTTATTAAGTACCGGGACTATTGATGGCATCGCCGTATCATCGGCCATTAACTTAGCGCCCGATATGGCCAGTGCCGTAAAAGCTTTTTACCGGGAGATACATTAGCAGATGATTACCGATCTGTGATTATATTTGACGGATGTCAGTCCCCAAACCTCAAAATATCGGGTGGATTAGTAACCTGCGCTTCGTATCATTAATTGCCGTGGTAATGCTGCATGCAAGTGCCGTACTGCTATCGCTATACGGGAAAGTACCACTGGGCGATTGGTTTACGGCAGATGTGTTTAACGCCTTAGTGCGTTTTGCAGTACCGGTTTTTGTGATGATTACCGGGGCACTTAATCTTGGCAAGGATTATGAACTGGGCGATTTCCTAAAAAAGCGATTAAGCCGCATAGTTACCCCCTTTTTATTCTGGAGCTTAATTTTTATCGGCTACTCCTGGTATAATGAAGAGATCAGCTTTGATAACGATACCTGGGCTAACATAAAACTGGTATTACACCAGCTGAAATTTGGCAGCTCTTACCATTTATGGTATGTGTACATGTTAATTGGCCTGTATCTGTTTATGCCGGTTATCAACAAGTTCATAAAAGCGGCTACCGAGCGCGAGATTCAATATTTTTTAGCGTTATGGCTGGTGATTATGTTACTCGAACAACCTTATCTATCGCGCTTTAAGCCAGCTGTTGAGTTCCGTTACTTCGAGGGTTATTTGGGTTATTTAGTTTTAGGGTATTACCTGGCGAATAAAGAGTTTCAGCAAAAGCATTTAAAACCGTTAATGCTGTTGGCCTTTGTGGTTTTGGTAGCTGTTATTTCAGTCGGCACTTATTTAGTTACGTTACATAATTATACCACCACGGTGTTTTACGAACCGCTTGGCCCGTTTATAGTGTGCTTATCGGCAAGCATTTTTATCTTCTTCAAACAAAGTTCAATTGCACTGCCCGGATTTCTGGTAACCATCCGCGATTTTACAGGCAAGTATGCTTACGGCGTTTACCTGTGCCACGCTTTGTTTTTGTACCTGCTCGATTTATGGGGAAACATTAGTTATAAGCTTTACGCACCTGTAATTAGTATACCGCTTACGGCTGTGTTGTGCGTTATGCTTTCGGTATTTACGATATGGTTGCTGAATAAGGTGCCTTTTGTGGGTAAGTATATTGCGGGGTAATTCTTGTTTGCTTTATAAGTAAGGGAGGATGTCATGCTGAGGTACTCGAAGCATGGTGGGATGGCCTCTACAATATTCTTGTATGCTTTACAGACCGACGCTTATGCTTCGAGTGCCTCAGCATGACAACGCTCTTTTGAAGGCACACACTATACCGTCATTGCGAGGTACGAAGCAATCGCGAACTATACAGAGCGGCTCTGCTTATCGGGGATTGCTTCGTACCTCGCAATGACGGTAATAGTTTTATAACTTAATCCACACTCATCGCCGTAACCGCATCTAAAAACCATGCGGCATGTGGTAACCATTGCTCGGTCCAGCGCCATTCGTCGCCTTTGTCTTCTTTTTTAAAGTCGATTCCGCTGCCATCGGGATTGCCTTCTTTACCGGTGATACCGTTAGAGATCCCGCCGCGCTGCGAACCGTGGCCAAAGTTAGAGCTCATATAAGGCACATTGTTTTTCCCAAACTGGTACATAAAGCACATGGCATAAGGGTTGCAGCCCAGTATCCAGGAGAGCTGCTGCGAGGCATACACCGCCAGCGAATCTTTGCGGGCCTGGTTATGATCGGCGGCGTAAAGGATTTTGCTGCCTTCAATAGCCGCAGTAGCTAATGAACCTAAGCGGGCATTCTCGCCCTGCCACCACCAGCCGGTTTCATTTTCATGCGGGATGAAGAAACCTTCCTTAATTTCGTCCTTAATTCTGAAAGTTTGCCGTGCATAACCGAATGGGTTGCTCACATCATTCGTCACGTGCAGGTTGTATTCCAGGGCTTTTCTAATTACAGTAATTGTCTTATTGCGCAAGGCCGGGTCTGCTTCCTTATTTAAGTAACGGCATAAAGCAACAATTGGTAGACCGGCATCGGCAGCGTGCCAGAAAGGGCGTGTACCGTCATCAGCAATAAAATAACCGGCGGGGCTTAGGCGCTTGCTGATGTTACCGGCACGTTTGCGGGCTTCATTTCGATATTGCGGATCGTTGGTGCTTGTCCATAATTCGGTGGCAGCCATCAGGGCGCAGTAGTCGTCTATGATGTTTTCTTTGTGGTCGTCATCATATTTCAGGTTATTTTTTTGCAGGTGGGCAAAGGCACGTTTAGCCGCAGCAAGGTATTGCTGCTGGGTGTAATCACCATGCTTAGTCCAGCGGGCAATGCGGGCCAGTGCGGCGATGGCCATGCCTCCGCCCTCGCGATAGGCACATTGATATTCATCAGTAGTAACGCTATTGGCATGCAGGCCAACTACGCGACGGGCATCTGGGTTCTTATTAAAATAACTGAAGACAATCATGCGGAAATAGCCTTCTTTCGAAAGTGCCCGCATCATATAATCGGCGCCGTACAAAGCTTCATTGCGGATCGAATCCTGAACTTTTAAATCTGCCATGAGCTTAGGCAAACGCTCAGCGGTATTTACCATCGACCAGGTAACCAGCGGAATTTGCTGCGGCGATACAAAGTTGGCATAAGCCAGATGCGAGAAATATTTACTTACATCGCCCGAGGCATCGCACCAGCCACCGTGCATATCAACCCGTTCGTTACTGCCGAAGAGGAGGACTTGCTTATCAGCTGCTAACTCAGCCGGGGTATTGGCGCGTTGGTTATGGTAGTAGTGAATGATAGATGGAATAGTGAGTTTAGCCAGCGCATTATTATCAATCACAAATTCTGTCGATTCATACGGTGCATTCGCTATACTGATGGTTATCTTGTATTTTCCTTTGAGTTGGATGGATGAAAAATCGGCGTAATAGTAGAATTTGCCGGGTGTCCAGTCGTCAACCTGCATGGGGCCGCTTAGTACGCCGGTAAATACGGTTTGGTTGGTGGTGGTATTAACAAGGTTGAAAACGCTTTTCCGGGTTAGCTTTTCATCCAACCCAACAACTGCAATTTTGGGCGATTTACTATCAAAGGCTACCTGGTTCACAAATATTTCGGGCGAGGCCAAACTGCGCAAGCTACTCAGCAGACAAAAAACAACAAGGGCAGATTTTAATATTTTCATGTTAATACACCGTAGCGACACAATACTTTGTGTCGTTTTCATTATTGGATAAGTAGAATTGCTGAAAATTAGTTAAAATTTTTGATTGGCGACAAAGCTATCGGCTTTATAAATTTTACAGTTAAAACACCCGCTTAAAACTCTGATGCAGTATTGGTTATAATATTTATATTTGGGATAACCAATTGCCCTAAATACCTTCTGGGTATAAATTTTCTTGAAACCAATTATGATTTACCTCCCGAATGAAGGTGACCGATAATGATATGCCCGATGAATTGCTGGCGAAGTATCTAAAAGGTAAAGCCACGCCCGATGAGAAACTTATCGCTGAAGAATGGATCAATACCAATGATGCCAACAGGCAATATTATGAGCAATTAAAAATTACGATAGAACCTGATAACCACGAGGAGGCCTGGATACGATTGCAAAACCTGATTAGTAAAAATCATGGCGGGCACATTAATAAACCAGAAAATAAGTTTAAAGCGCGTTGGGTACAATTGGTAGTAACCATAATCCTGATCGGATCAATCAGTTATTTTATCCGAACGCGGTTGTACAGCAACGTTACCCTTAATCTCTCGAGCGGCGCAGATGTTGTACATGATGATTTGCCCGATGGTACCCTAATTACACTCAATACCAATTCGCAGCTTTCTTACCCGGCTCGTTTCACCGGTAATAAAAGATCGGTAACACTCAGCGGTGAAGGCTACTTCGAAATTAAACCAGATAAATCAAGACCTTTTATTATCAATATAAAAAACATGTTCGTTAGTGCAGGTTCGGCTTCAGTAGATATTAAAAGCAGTGATAAACAAACCGAAATAGCTGTTGTAAGTGGTGCGGTAAAAGTAATTAGCCACGGTAAAGAAGTGCTGATTAATAAAGGCGAGCAGGCAATTGTAAATGCCGGCAATTCAATACTTACCAAAGAAAGTTATACCGGTAAAAAAACGCCCGCCTGGGCTATTATTCAATAGCGAACGTCAATCCATATCTCAAATTATTTCCTGTCTGCCAACTGGTTGTGAATTTATTTTCTGAAATATTTTTATAATATAATAAATATATCCTACATTGTGTCACTCTAACACAAAGGTTAGAACATTAACCAATTACAACCATTATGAAACCATTTAAGATACTGTGCCTGGCGCTGTTAGTGCCATCGATACTCAGTGCGCAAAAGAACCCGGCGACCAAGCTACCTCAATTGGGTAAAGCACCACTTAAAAGTGTAGTTGCTGCCATGACGCTTGAAGAAAAAGTAAAACTGATTGTGGGTATGGGCTTCAACATTGAAGGTATCCCTCCCGGCATGCTGCCCCCAGTGGACCCCGCTGATAATGTTGCTGAGAAAGTGGTGGGCGCAGCTGGCCGTTCACATGCTGTTTCGCGTTTGGGTATCCCAACACTAACGTTGTCTGATGGCCCTGCCGGGGTACGTATTAACCCGATCAGGCATAAAGACAGTACTAAAACTTATTACGCAACTGCTTTCCCGGTAGGTACACTTTTGGCATCATCATGGGATACTGCTTTGGTAAAACGCGTGGGCGTTGCTTTCGGGCGCGAGGTACTGGAATATGGTATCGATATATTACTGGCTCCGGGTATGAACATTCAGCGTAACCCGCTGGGTGGCCGTAACTTCGAGTATTATTCAGAAGAGCCAATCATTGCCGGTAACATGGCGGCCAGCTTTGTAAAAGGGATCCAAAGCAATGGCGTGGGTACTTCCATCAAACACTTTGCGGCTAACAACGCCGAGTTTAACCGCATGAACTTAAACACGTATGTAAGCGAACGTGCCCTGCGCGAAATTTACCTGAGGGGTTTCGAGATCGCGGTTAAAACAGCACAACCGTGGACGGTAATGTCGTCATACAATTATATTAACAGCACTTATACTTCAGAAAGTAAAGACCTGTTAACTACCATCCTGCGTAACGAATGGGGCTTTAAAGGCTATGTAATGACCGACTGGTTCGGCGGTAAAAATGCCGTAGCACAGGTAAATGCCGGTAACGACCAATTGATGCCGGGTACAACCATCCAAACCAAAGAGGTTTTAGAAGGCGTAAAAAGCGGTAAAATTTCGATGGAGCAGTTGGATAAAAACGTAACGCATATCCTGAACATCATCCTGAAATCACCAACCTTTAAAGGTTACAAATACAGCGACAAACCAGATTTAAAAGCTGATGCGCGCGTGAGCCGCATGGCTGCTACAGAAGGTATGGTATTGTTGAAAAACAACGACAACACTTTGCCTTTAACCGGTACTAAAAGTATTGCCTTATTCGGTAATACATCTTACGACCTGATTGCCGGAGGTACAGGTAGCGGCGATGTGAATAAAGCCTATGTAATTTCTGTAGATAAAGGCTTTGCCAATGCCGGTTATAAGGTTGATGCAACTTTATCAAGCACTTATAAAGCCTATATCACCGACCAGAAAGCAAAACGCCCAAAACCTAAAATGATGTTTTTAGCGCCTGAACCAATTGGCGAGATGCCGCTTAGCGCTGATTTGTTAAAAGCACAAGCCAACAAATCTGACATTGGTGTAATTACTATTGGACGTTTGGCAGGTGAGGGTGGCGACCGTAAAGAGGCTGACGATTTTAACCTGACTGCGGTTGAGCAAACTATGATCAACGATGTAACCAAAGCTTTTCATGACAATGGCAAAAAAGTGGTGGTTATATTAAATATTGGCGGCCCTGTTGAAACTGCCAGTTGGAGAGATAAGGTTGATGGTATCTTGTTAGCCTGGGACCCGGGATTGGAGGGCGGTAACGCCATTGCAGATGTGTTGAGCGGAAAAGTAAACCCATCTGGTAAATTAACGGCTACTTTCCCTATGGCTTATGCCGATGTACCTAACGCTAAAGATTTCCCTGGTAAAGAATTACCTGGCCAAAAATCAACAAACCCATTGATGGGCAACCCTGCCGAGGTTACTTATGATGATGGTATTTATGTAGGCTATCGTTACTTCAACACTTTTGATGTGAAACCAGCTTACGAGTTTGGCTACGGCTTATCGTACACCAAATTTGATTACAGTAAATTAAAACTAAGCAGCGATAACTTTAAAGGCAAAATAACAGCTTCAGTATTAATTACCAATCAAGGCAAAGTGGCCGGTAAAGAAGTTGTTCAGTTATACCTGAGCGCACCACACAAAAACCTGAACAAACCAGAAAGCGAGCTGAAAGGCTTTGTTAAAACCCGTTTATTAAAACCGGGAGAAGCACAACTGGTGAGCTTTGTACTGGATGCACGCTCATTGGCTTCGTTCAATACTGCAACCGAAACATGGGTAGCCGAAAAAGGCGACTATAAAGTAAAAATAGGCGCATCATCACTGGATATTAAAAAGTCTGAGAAGTTCAGCCTGGCCAATGATCTCAATGTATTGAAAGTACATAAGGCTTTAGCCCCGGCTTCAGAAATTAAAGAACTCACCAAATAATCAGCACATTACACTAACTAAACTATACCCGGCGGCCATCCCTAAAAAGTTGGCCGCTTTTTATTTGCATTATCATCGGTATAATGATAATTTGCACTGCTATACTACCAATTAATTAAAATCTCTCACATTTAATTCTTTTATGAAAAAACTGATAGCCCTTGCTTTTATTAGCAGCATTACGGCCGCATCATTTGGTCAGGCTGCTAAAAAAATAGCTGTTATTCCAGAACCTGTAGAACTTACCGAAACAGCGGGCACTTTTACTTTGCCAAAAACTGTTATTATTTCCGGCGCTAATCAACCGGGAGTAGAGGTGGTTTCAACCTATCTTAAAAAGAAGCTCACCACTGCTTCGGCTGTAACTATTTCAGAGAAAGCTTCACCTGCATATACCATTAAGTTTGTGCTGAACAGCAAACCTGAAAGCGTTATCGGTAAAGAAGGTTATCACTTAACCGTATCGCCTAAAAATATCCTGATTACAGCTAATGAGCCTGCCGGTCTATTTTATGGTGTACAAACCCTGTTGCAATTATTCCCTAAAGAAATAGAAAGCCCAACTGTTGTTAAAAAAACGTGGACCTTACCCTGCGCCAGAATAACCGATTATCCGCGTTTCGGATGGAGGGGACTGATGTTCGATGTAGCGCGTCACTTCTTCACTAAGGATGAGGTTAAACAGTACATAGACCAGATGGTGCGCTATAAATTTAACCTGCTGCACCTGCACTTAACTGATGATGAAGGCTGGCGCATCCAGATTAAAAGCTTACCTAAGCTGACTGAGATTGGTGCTTACCGCGTAAACAAAACAGGTTACTTCGGTACTTTTTCGGCCCCAACGCCTGATGAACCACGTAACTACGGTGGTTTTTACACCCAGGATGATATCCGCGAACTGGTTAAATACGCACAGGACCGTTTTGTAAATATTATGCCCGAGATTGATGTACCGGGTCATAGCTTAGCAGCTATATCTGCATACCCGGAACTATCATGCACACCGGGCGCCGAGAACTATCACCCACGTGCCGGCGAGGTTATTATGGATTGGAGCACCAGACCGCCAAAGGCTTTGGTTGATAACACCCTTTGCCCAGCTAATGAAAAAGTTTATGATTTCTTAGATAAGGTACTAACCGAGGTTGCGCCCTTATTTCCTTTCCCATACATCCACATGGGTGGCGATGAGTGCCCTAAAAACTACTGGGAGCAAAGCGATGCCATTAAAGCTTTGATGGCAAAAGAGGGACTGAAAACCCAGGAAGAGGTACAGGCTTATTTTGAGAAACGCCTGGAAAAAATTGTGGAATCAAAAGGCAAGAAATTTATGGGTTGGGATGAGATCTTAGAAGGCGGCCTTGCACCAGATGCCGCCGTAATGAGCTGGCGTAGCATGAAAGGCGGTATCGAAGCCGCTAAAATGCACCATGATGTGGTAATGAGCCCGGTAGACTTTGCTTACATCGATTACATGCAGGGCGACGTGGCCATTGAACCAAAGATTTATGCAACCCTGCGCCTCTCAAAAACTTACGAATTTGAACCCGTGCCCGATAGCATTGAGGATAAATATATTAAAGGCGGTCAGGCCAATTTATGGACCGAGCAAGTATACAACATGCGCCATGCCGAATACATGACCTGGCCTCGTGGTTTCGCTATTGCCGAAGATCTGTGGACTCCGAAGTCAAGAAAGAACTGGGATAATTTTGTTGGCCGAGTAGAAACGCAATTCGATCGTTACAAGGTGGCTGATATTAAATATGCCCCAAGTATGTACGACCCGATATTTACTGCCAGCCAAACACCCGACCAAAAAGTGCAGGTGTTTATGAGCACCGAAATTAAAGGCCTGGACATTTACTATACGTTCGATAACTCATTCCCGGATAACCATTACCCGAAATATACCGCGCCGGTTGTAATACCTAAAGATGCTTTTCAACTGAAGGTAATTACCTACCGTGGCAATGAGCCGATCGGCCGGATGATTACCATACCGGTTACCGATTTAAATAAAAGGGCCGGGAAGAAATAATTTTGAGTTTTGAATGGTGAGTTAGTAAGTGCTAACTCACCATTTTTTATGGATCATTCTTTAATTGGCAATTGAACGGGACAAACATTCATTAACGTACAACCGTTAATGAGTAACAATTTACCTCATTTTCAATCCAATAATAAAAACCCAATCATGGATCATTCATTAATAACAACCAGCACCAGTTTAGAAGGTTATAAAATCACCAAACATTTAGGCATTGTTCGCGGCATAACCGTGCGTAGCCGTAGTGCACTGGGTAATATTGCGGGTGGCTTTCAGTCGTTATTTGGTGGCCGGTTATCTATTTACGTTGAGCTTTGCGAAAACACCCGCGAAGAAGCTTACCAGCTATTAATACAACATGCCCAGGCTATCGGCGCTAATGGCATTATCAATATGCGCTACGATGCCAATGAAATTATGCAGGGCATTACCGAAGTATTGGCCTATGGCACGGCTGTAGTGGTAGAAAAAATATAATCGAAGATAAAAGTGTTTTGACAGTAATAAGGGGCGGCTTAGTTAATAAGCTTCCCCTTATTTGTAACTACCGTATACCACAAGTTTCATCTACTCAATTTATACCCCTTATTAACGCTGTTGCAAGTTGCAGCCGCTTAGTGTTCCCCTAATTTAGGGGAAGGCAATGACAGTGCTATCACTTCTAACATTAACAAGGGGTATAAATTGCAACAAATTAAAAGATATGGGTAAACGGTAATTATCTAATGGGTAAATTTCGTAGGGGATCAGTAATCCAAACGTTAAAACAAGGTTAGCGGTAACAAAATATTACCAACTAAAAAACTTTTATTTAGCAAGGCCCGTTTAGTATATTAGATTATTAAACCACCTGAATATGAAAGCCTTAAAACACACCTTAATCGCACTGTGCTGCCTTATCTCTGGCATGGTTGCGGCACAATCAACCCCACAAACTAAACTCGAATTTAAAACCCTACACGATATGCCTTACCGTTTGGTATGGCCTGCAACAGTTACCGACGGACAGTATATTTATGCCGTTAACGGCTATGTACCTGCTGGTGGCGGCTATAGTGCAAACGCACTTAAATATGACCCGCAAACTGATAAATGGGTTACCTTTAGTCGTAACGTCGGTTACAAAACACAAGCTGCGGCGGTTTATACAGGTGATGGCAATACTTATATATTTGGCGGGCGGGAATTTTCTGGCCACCGCATATTTCAAGGGGTGCAGAAACTGGATATGCGTACTGGCGAAAGCACAATTTTAAATGTATCAAACCCCATTGCTGCCACCTACGCCTGCGCAACAATTTGGGATAATAAAGTATACCTTTTTGGAGGTACAAGAGATGCCAAACAGACCATTGCATCACTTTACCAATTTGACCCAACCATCTTAAAATTCACCAAACTGGCTGATATGCCAGAGAATTTACAAACCGCCGGAACAATAGTTAATGGCGTACTTTATACCTTTGGTGGTTATGATGAGTTTTTACACCGTGCATCGCAAAGCATAAATGCTTATGATATTAAAACCAATACCTGGCACAAGGTTGGTAAGTTTCCACAGAGTGTGTCGGCCAATTGTGTGGCAGCGAGCGGTAACCTCATATTTGTAGTGGGTAATTATGACGATGAAAGCTTTTTAGGTTATTTTGATGTAAATACCCAAAAATTTACCCAGTTAAAATCGAACATGGAACCACGACGTGCAGCAGGCGTGGCTATTATTGATAACAAACTTTACGTATTTGGCGGTACCTCTAAATTTCATAATGAAGTAGGTGGCATGAACAGCGTACAGATTGCAGATATCAGCGCTTTAGTAAATGCATACTCGGCAAGCCGGTAATAATTAAGCAGCTTCCTGTAAAATAGTATCAGCAGCAACCGGTTGTTCCCCGGTTTTGCTGCTGTATATTTTATACACTATAGCAATTGCTACGAGCTGAAAGATGATGCAGGTTACCGATCCCTCAAAACCAAATTTGCCCCCGTTCCAAATGGTATCGTGCGCTCTTTTCATAATGGTTAAGCTATAAATATCTTGCCCGCTTACATGAAAGCCGCAAAGCACACCCTGGCAAAAATTCCAGCTAAAATGCAGGGCCATCGGGAACCAAAGTTTGCGGGTAAATATGTATGACATGCCTAAAAGTATCCCTGCTAAAAACAGATTAACAAAAGGCAGTACCCCAATATGTGGATTGGCACCATGCATTAAACTAAATATAACTGCTGATAATGCTAGCGCTATATATTTATTAAATGAGTCTAAAAAGTTATTAAGCACGTAACCACGTAACAGTAATTCTTCGGTAAAAGCCACAAATGTATAAAGGAGCACGCTGTAGCACAGATCCGCAGCGTTGAAATTGATTCCTTCATAAGATAGCTGTCGAACTGATAACAGCAAAGCTGACCCGCCAATCATAATAATTAAGCCCATCAACAAGCCGTAAACTACATCCCGGCTTATATACCCGTCGTAAAAACCCAGGTCTATCAAATGGCGGCCATCAATATACTTACAGAATAGCCATATCGTAAGCAATGTACCTGACATGGAAGAAAACGACACCACGCAGGTTTGCAAAGTAGTTTGCGGAAGGTTTTGATAAAAATTTTGCCCGGAAGCATAGACACCAATCAGCTCAAAAACGCTAACGATAATAAGATAAGGAATGATGATTTTGAGTACATTTTTCCAGCCTTGCGATTTATCCATAATTAAGGGCAAGATAAAAAACGCCTGCAAATAAGAACGACCTTACAATACTTTTGTAAATACAAGGGATTAGGATATTATACTTTTCCCATAACAAAAAAGGCTCCCGATCCATCGATCAGAAGCCTTTTAACTTTCTACTTTAGCCTTTCGACTATAAAGAATTAATATCTGTAATACTCAGCCTTAAACGGACCTTCTACCGGTACACCGATATAGTCAGCCTGATCCTGGTCAAGTACTTCCAGCTCTACACCAATTTTAGCCAGGTGTAAACGGGCAACTTTTTCGTCAAGGTGTTTAGGTAAAGTATAAACTTTGTTCTCGTATTGCTCGGTGTGTAACCAAAGCTCTAACTGTGCCAATGTTTGGTTGGTGAACGAGTTTGACATTACGAAGCTTGGGTGACCGGTTGCACAACCTAAGTTAACCAAACGGCCTTCTGCCAGTACGATAACATCGCTGCCATCGATCGTATATTTATCAACCTGTGGTTTAATTTCAATTTTGCTTGAACCGTAAGCACTGTTTAACCATGCCATATCGATTTCATTATCGAAGTGACCGATGTTACAAACGATAGCTTTATCTTTCAATGCGCGGAAGTGTTCTTCGCGAACGATGTTACAGTTACCTGTAGCTGTTACAACAATATCAGCTTCTTTAATGGCAGTACCCAGTTTTTTAACTTCAAAACCTTCCATTGCAGCTTGTAAAGCACAGATAGGGTCGATCTCGGTAACGATAACACGTACACCTGCGTTGCGCAATGAATCTGCAGAACCTTTACCTACATCACCGTAACCGCAAACAACAGCTACCTTACCAGCCATCATAACATCAGTAGCACGACGGATCGCATCTACTAACGATTCGCGGCAACCATATTTGTTATCGAATTTTGATTTGGTAACAGAATCGTTAATGTTGATTGCAGGAATTGGTAAAGTACCATTTTTCATGCGTTCATATAAACGGTGAACACCGGTAGTGGTTTCTTCTGATAAACCTTTAACGCCGGCAACCAGCTCCGGATATTTATCAAATACCATGTTGGTTAAATCGCCGCCATCATCCAAAATCATGTTTAATGGTTTGCGGTCTTCGCCAAAGAACAAGGTTTGCTCGATACACCAGTTAAACTCGTCTTCAGTTAAGCCCTTCCAGGCGTAAACAGAAGTACCCGCAGCAGCAATAGCAGCAGCAGCATGATCTTGTGTTGAGAAGATGTTACATGACGACCAGGTAACTTCGGCACCCAGTTCAATCAGGGTTTCAATTAAAACCGCAGTCTGGATAGTCATGTGCAGACAACCTGCAATACGCGCACCTGCTAATGGCTTAGACGGGCCATACTCTGCACGAAGCGACATTAAGCCTGGCATTTCTGCTTCGGCCAGTTCTATTTCTTTACGTCCCCATGCAGCTAATGATGGGTCCTTTACTTTGCTTTTTACGTACGTAGTCTCTACTGATGACATAGTGTTTGTTTTTTTAGATCACAAAACTAACTAATAAGTATATGAAAATGAAATGAATCGGGTTAGATGTGAGATATGAGATTTTAGATGTGAGACTGTTGGAGTAGAATCAAGGATCGGGGGCAGGAATCCAGAAGCCAACGAAACTTGCGCGCGTTTGCAACGCGTGCTTAATACTTCTGGGGATTTATTAATTCCTGTAACAAATAAACTATATGCTCTGCCTGTTCATCCCTAAACCCGATGGGCGCGGCACGGAGTAAAGCAAACAGCGGGGCTACAGTTACCGAAGTACTGCTGCACGTTCGTTTCAAGTAGCAATAATATTATCAAATAAAAAGCCCTGTATTGCTTAAACAATACAGAGCTTCAAATCTTGCGCGCGTTTGCAACGCGTGCTTAATACTTATGGGGATTTGCAATCCCTCAACCTAATTCTATTGATTTAGCGTTAAATACTGCACGGGGTTAACAGGCTTACCATTTCTACGCACTTCGTAATGCAAATGCGGGCCGGTTGAGCGGCCGGTTGAACCTACTTTACCAATAACATCGCCCACAGTTACATGCTGGCCTTCGTGCACGTTGATGCGTGATAAGTGGCCGTACCATGTTTCGATATTACCTAAATGCTGTATGCGTACGCAGTTGCCATAACCGCCTGCTTTGCCTGTAAATATTACCTTGCCGCTGGCGGTGCATTTAACCGGGTCGCCCACTTTACCTTTAAAGTCCAGGCCGGGGTGAAACTCGTTACGGCCGCCAAAATCGAAGGGGTTACCGCGGTAACCGAAAAACGACGTAAAGTTGGCACTGCGCGGATAGCCCATAGGCACCATGGCTACATTATTTACCAACTGCTGCAGATAATTATTGTATTTAGAATACAACTGCAGGTTGCTTACTTTTTTATCGCTGCCGGTTTTAATGCCTCTGAAAGAAACTGCCCTTAAACCGCGTTTGCCCAGGTAATCATTAATTTTTTTGAGGCTGTTTTGGATGCCATCAATATAGTTTAACGCTTTGCTGTTGCTGCTATCGCTCGATGCTGTAATGGCTTCAAGCTTGGTCGAGCTTTCGTCAACCTGGGTTCTCAGGGCCGAGATCTGTGATATTAACTTGGCATTTTCCTGCGCCTTTTGCTCGCTGGCATCGTGCAATTGTTTAACTGTATAGGTTAAAATTGCGGCCAAACAAACGGCTGCAACTGCTGTAAACTTTAATCTTTTAAAATGCTTTTCTTTAACCTGTAATACTTTTGGCTGAAAATCACGCTCCACCAACACCTCGTCCACACCTAAATCCATTTGTTTTAAGTTCATACAATAGTTTAAATTTTTAATCAGGGTTCCGCACCTTATACGGGTGCAGGCATAAAAAGTAACGTCAACGTAATGTTATTATTTTGTTATGCAAAATTATTTCAGTGCGTATTCGTTATTTTTGTAATCCAAATATATAAGAAAATGATGTACCCAGAATATTTAGTAGCTCCAATGCGGGCTGATTTAACAAACGCAGGCTTCGAAGAGCTGTTAGATGCCGATGCGGTAAAAAACGCTGTTGAAAGCGAAGGTACCGTACTGGTAATGGTAAACTCTGTTTGCGGCTGCGCTGCTGCTAACGCACGCCCTGCTGCTAAAGCGGCTGCTGCTTACGAAAAACGCCCTAACAAATTGGTTACCGTATTTGCCGGCATGGAAAAAGACGCCGTTGATGCTGCACGTAACTACATGTTGCCTTACCCTCCGTCATCGCCATCAATGGCTTTGTTTAAAGATGGTAAACTGGTACACATTATAGAGCGCCACCAAATTGAAGGCCGCAATGCGCAAATGATTGCCGATAACCTGACCCACGCTTTCGATCAGTACTGCTAATCAGCATATAATTTAAACGAAAAAAGCTCTGGGTCGTAATCCGGAGCTTTTTTCGTTTTATGAAATTTGTTGTGATGCTATCCTTTTCGCTTTTCTGATATCCACGATCATAAAACATAACAAAAAGCCAATTATGCCAAGCGTTGAGCTTATAACAGCCATTTTTAGTTTTTCGTGGAAAAGATAACAGGATAGAAATACAGATATGGCAAATCCTGCCACTGATCCCAGTGTAAGGCCTGCCCAAAAATTAACTCTGGGGTTTTTACTTTTAAATAGGGTCATCGGTTGTTTTTAATATGGCCTTGTACGTGGGTAATTACACGAAAGGTTACATATTAATTAGCTGATTATCTAAGCGATGCGTTTATTACGCTGCTTGTTATAGGCAAGCCTTATCAATCTTATAGAAGCGATACCTGCGGTTACATATAAACCGCTTTTTATAAAGTAAAATACAATAACAAGAAAGGCCCCAAAATTGGGGCCTTTCTTGTTATACTGAAGTTCCGCTTTTAATTTTTCGGTAAGCGGTTGCTGCCAGTACAAACAGCAGAAAGGCCACACTGCATATCAATAATAAAACATTGATGTGCCTGTAAAAAAACATAAAACCCTTAGTCGAGTTTGCGGCAACTCCTATTATAAATATAATTGCCATTGATAACACTACTCTAAACGAATTCATACTGTCCTCCTTTTCTATCTGTTAAACACTACAGTTGTTGGTCAATTACGATGCCAGTGGTGCCAGGCTGTAAATTCGGCAAGTAAATTATTTACGCCCTGCTAATTGCCAAAAGTTCATATCTTCAAGCTAAACTAACTTACCGTAACAAAATTCAACCCAAAAAGCATGATGAAAAGACTTTTACCCTTGCTATTAATAGCCACTGCCCAACTGGCCGTTGCTCAAAAAACTTATATCCACTGTGGAAAATTAATTGACGGTGTGGCAAATTCGCCCCAAAGCGAGGCAACAATTGTCGTGGAAGGCAATAAAATTATCGCCATAGAAAAAGGCTACACCACCGGAACATCGGCCGACCAGGTGATCGAGCTCAAAAATAAAACCGTAATGCCCGGCCTTATCGATTGCCATGTGCACCTCGAAGATGAGTTCACCAAAAGTTCGGCTTTAGATCATTTCCGTTTTACCGATGCAGATATTGCTTACCATGCCGCAGTACATGCTAAAACTACACTGATGGCGGGTTTTACTACCGTGCGTGATTTAGGCGGAACCGGCGTAAACATCAGCCTGCGTAAAGCGGTTGCCCAGGGTTTGGTTGATGGCCCGCGCATTTATACCGCCGGTCGTGCTATCTCGGCCAGTGGCGGCCACATGGATAGCTCTGATGGGTTCAGGGATGATGCCTTCGCTCACCCGCAAGGGCCGGATGATGGTATTGCCGATGGCAAGGACGAGCTGATTAAAGCCGTTCGCCTGCAATTTAAACGCGGATCAAATGTTATCAAGATAGCCTCTACCGGTGGTGTGCTGGATTTAAGCGAAGATGGCTCTGGTGCACAATTCAGCATTGAAGAAATTAAAGCTGTTGTTGAAACCGCCAAAGATTACGGCCTGAACGTAGCCTGCCATGCACACGGCGCAGAAGGTATCAGACGTGCCATTTTAGGTGGCGTAACCTCGATAGAGCACGGCACTTTTATGGATGCCGAAGACATGGACCTGGCCAAAAAGAATGGAACTTATTTAGTACCTACCATTATTGCCGGTCGTTCGGTAATGGATTCGGCCAAGGTTAAAGGCTATTTCCCGCCGGTAATTGCACGCAAGGCTTTAGAGGTTGGCCCGCAAATACAAAACACTTTTGGCAAGGCTTATAAAGCGGGTGTAAAAATTGCTTTCGGTACCGATGCTGGCGTTTACCCACATGGCAAAAACTGGATGGAATTTGGTTACATGGTAGAGGCCGGTATGCCGCCAATGGAGGCAATTAAAGCTGCAACCACCAGCGCTGCTGACTTATTAGGCATAACGGCAATAACAGGTAGCATTACTAAAGGTAAATTTGCGGATATTGTGGCCGTTGACGGAGATCCGCTGCAAGACATCAAAGCAATGGGCAATATGGCCTTTGTGATGAAAGAAGGAAAGATTTACAAGAACCAATAATTATTATGCATTTAAAATACCCCGCTTTAGCGATAGCTGCCTTATTTACGGCATCGCTTAAAACATCGGAAGTACAGGCACAAACCGAGACAAATGCCGACCCGATGAGCATTTACCGCGAAACGGTAACCAAGGTGAACGACCTGGTACATACCAAACTGGATGTTAGATTTGATTATAAAAAACGCTACCTGTATGGCAAGGAGTGGGTTACTTTAAAGCCCCATATATATGCTACAGATTCATTAAGGCTGGATGCCAAGGGGATGGATATTCATAATATCTCGGTGGTAAAAGAGGGTAAAAACGTTCCGCTGAAGTATACTTACGATCAGATGTCGTTAAACATCCACCTCGATAAAAAATATACTAATGCCGAGAGCTATACCATTTACATCGACTATACATCAAAACCCGATGAGATGAAAGCCGGCGGCAGCGCGGCTATTAATTCGGATAAGGGCTTGTTCTTTATCAATCCGGACAGCACCGAGAAAGGTAAACCTGTACAGGTCTGGACACAGGGCGAATCTGAAAGCTCATCAAAATGGTTCCCTACTATTGATAAGCCGAACCAGAAGACTACCGACGAGATCAGCATGACTGTGCCTGCTAAATATGTAACGCTATCAAACGGTCGCCTCGCTTCGCAGAAAAAGAATGCCGATGGCACCCGTACCGATACCTGGAAACAAGATCTGCCGCATGCACCATACCTGTTTATGATGGCTGTGGGTAATTTCAAAATTTACCGCGATCAATGGCGCGGCAAAGAAGTAAGCTATTACCTCGAACCCAAGTATGCACCTTACGCTAAAGATATTTTCGGCTTTACACCAGAGGTGATGGAGTTTTACTCTAAAACCCTGGGTGTTGATTATCCTTGGAATAAATACGCGCAGATTGTTGTACGTGATTACGTAAGCGGTGCGATGGAAAATACTTCTGCCACGCTACACGGCGAGCAGGTACAACATACCCGCCGCGAACTGATTGATGGCGGCGACGAAAGCCGGATTGATATTGTGCACGAACTGTTCCACCAGTGGTTTGGCGATTATGTTACTGCCGAAAGCTGGAGCAACCTAACCGTTAACGAATCGTTCGCCGATTTTAGCGAAACCATGTGGATGGAACACAAAAACGGTATGGATGCAGGTAACGAGTATAACTACAGAGCAATGGAGAAATACTTATCATCGCCTAAATTGTATACCGAGCCATTGGTACGCTTCCATTATGATGATAAGGAAGATGTTTTTGACGCTGTGACTTATGAAAAAGGCGGCCGCATTTTAAACATGCTGCGCCATTACTTAGGTAATGAAGCTTTTTATAAGGGCCTCAACATTTACCTTAAAACCAACGCCTTTAAAACCGGCGAAGCTCAGCAAGTACGTTTAGCTATGGAAGAAGCCAGCGGAAAAGATTTGAACTGGTTCTTCAATCAATGGTACTACAGGGCAGGCCACCCGGTATTAAACATCAGCTATCAATGGAATGAGGATACTAAAACCCAAAAGGTTTTCTTACAACAAACCCAGGATGGTGATACCTTTATTTTGCCGCTGAATGTTGACATCTACAACAACAGCAACAAAGAACGCAAACAAGTTTGGATGCGCAGCAAAGCTGACACCTTAACCTTTAAACTGGGCGCTAAACCTAATTTAGTGAATGTGGATGCTGATAAGGTTTTACTGGCCCTTAAGGTCGACAATAAAACACCGGCCGAATTTGCTTACCAATACTTTAACGGCCCGCTTTACCTCGACAGGCATGAAGCGCTGGAAGCCCTTGCCCCTCACCAGGATAATGAAGGTGCGCGTAAAGTGTTAATTGCAGCCTTGCAGGATAAGTATGCGCCACTGCAAATTGAAGCCATAGAAGGCCTTAATTTAAAGAACGATGATATGCGCAATGCCGCCCTCCCAATTTTGGCGACTGTTGCACAAAACAGCAAAAACACACTGGTACAGGCTGCAGCATTAAACGTGTTGGCCAAACAAAAATCGCAAACTTATTACAGCCTGTTTAAACAAGCTATAGGCAGCGAATCGTACGCCGTACAAGCTGCTGCTTTAAACGGCATTTACCAGCTTAATCCTGCCGAAGGTTTAACTTATGCCAACAAACTAAAAGCCGATAGCGAAGGCCCATTAAAAATACGTGTGGTTTACATTTTGGCAGCCAGTGGCGAAGACAAAGAATGGCCATTTGTTTACGAGCAATTTAAAGTATCGCGCCGTGCAGAACGTGTGGAGTTGCTCCAAAACTTTGCCACCCTGACAGCTCACGTAAAATCGCCGGCTTATGCCCAACAAGGTATCGCTGAACTATTAAAAACCGGCAAAATGGTTAGAAATGTTGGTTTTGTAGCTGTAATAAGTGACTATCTCAACAACATTCGCGAAGCACGTTTAAAATTGAATGATGATGCATCGGCGAAAGCTGCTGAAGATGCGATAAAGGAATTGAAGTAAATTAGGTTTGCGTCATCATCTAAAACGTCATTGCGAGGTACGGCCTGTCCCGAATTTACTTCGGGGAAGCAATCGCGAACTTTACAGAGCCGCTCTGTAGGCCGGGGATTGCCTCGTTCCTCGCAATGACGTTTTAAGTATATGACAGCCTTTTCTTTTTATATTTTTATTCAGCAATATCTTGTAACTTGCTTCTTAATTAACCAATTCAAACATTGAATCGCATGAAAAGTATCGTTTTAAAAAAATCACTTCTGCTGTCATTTTTCAGCATGCTGATGGCCGTAACCGTTATGGCACAGGATAAACCAGCCCCGGCAAGCCCTGCCCAGGTAGCAACCGGAACAATTAAAGGCGCTACAGTAACTATTAACTACAGCAGCCCTGCCGTTAAAGGCCGTACAATATGGGGTGGCTTAGTACCTTATGATAAAGTTTGGCGTGCAGGTGCTAACCAGGCAACCATCTTTACAACCGACAAAGCGTTAACCATCCAGGGTAAAACCTTGCCAGCAGGTAAATACAGCTTATATGCAACTCCGGGCGAAAAAGAATGGAAAATTATTTTCAACTCACAAACTGGCCAGTGGGGTATTAACCGCGATGGTTCAACTACAGACGATGCCTCTAAAGATGTTTTAGTGGTAACCGCTAAACCAGTAAAATCATCAGAAACGAATGAGCGCCTGGTTTACAAAATCTCTGACAAAGGCTTTGCTTTAGAATGGGATAACCTGAGTGTACCTGTTTGGGTGAAGTAAGATACAAACCCAATTTTGTCATTGCGAGGTACGAAGCAATCTCGTAGCATGCATATCAAATAACCACAGCTACGAGATTGCCACGTCGTTCCTCCTCGCAATGACAAACTTTAAAAGAAGAAGGCTGCCAATTGGCAGCCTTCTTCTTTTAAAAATCTTTATTCAACAACTTTTCCAACTCCGCAAAGCTAATATTCATTTTCACCCGCCCTTGTTTGGCGTAAGAGATCTCACCCGTTTCTTCGGATACAATGATGGCTGTTGCTTCATTAGCCTCGGTTACACCGATACCTGCGCGGTGGCGTAAACCGAATTGCGGCGGCAGGTTGGTATTATCTGTCAACGGTAAAATACAGCTGGCCGATTTAATTTTATTGCCCGATATAACCACCGCACCATCATGCAGCGGACTAGTTTTCTGGAAGATACTTTCTAACAAACGTTTAGAAATCTTGGCGTCAATCACCTCGCAGCTGTTCTGGTAAAACTGCTCGTCATAAAACTTAGCGAATACAATTAATGCACCTGTACGGGTTTGTTTCAGGCTTTTGCAGGCATCAATAATAGGCTTTATGCGGATGTAGTTGTTCTTCTCCGTTTCTGCTTTGCCGAAGAAATATTTCCACCAAGCCTTGTTTCGCTGCAAGGATGCATTCTTCCCTACCAGCAACAAGAACCGCCTTATCTCTTGCTGAAATACCACAATAACAGCAATAATACCCACATTCATAAAGTTGCCCAGAATGTTGGTAAGCAGGGTCATGTGCAGCGCTTTTACCACAAAGTATAGCAGGCAGATGATAGCCAAACCGATAAAAATATTGGCAGCAATAGTGCCCCTGATCAAGTTATACAACTGGTAAATAATAAGGGCTACCAGCACGATATCGAGGATATCGAAGAAGTTAAATTTCAGGAAACTAAAGTCGAAGTAATGCATGCACCGCAAGTTATAAAGAATTTATTTATCTGCCCAAATGCAAATCATCAGCGGGATGCAATAGTTAATGAGGTTTCTGAAAATGAGCGCTTAGTAGGGCTCGGCACCTGTAGCCCCGCTGTTTGCTCTACTCCGTGCCGCGCCCATCGGGTTTATAGATGAACAGGCAGTGGATATAATTTACGGGGATTAGTAAATCCCCACAAGTATTAAGCACGTGTTGCAAACGCGCGCAAGATCAGTTGGGAGCGATTCTTGTTTCCTGGCTCTTGTTTCTTGCCTCTCTTCTACTCCCCCTTTAGGGAGCCGGGGGGCTTCGGAAACACCAGCGAAGCCACTATACTTACCGCCAGTATCCCTAAAATAATAAACAACGAAGTAGTGGTAGTAATACCCACATGTTCGGCATACTCTCCAGCCAGCATTTTTAGGCCAATAAATGCCAGTAATACTGCTAATCCCGTTTTAAGATAATGAAACTTATCCATCACGTTCACCAGCAAAAAGAACATCGAGCGTAAGCCCAGTATGGCGAATATATTAGAGAAAAAAACGATATAAGGATCTTTAGTTACCGAAAATATGGCCGGGATAGAATCAACCGCGAAAACCAGGTCGGTTACTTCGATGATCAGCAATACAAGGAACAGCGGCGTGATCATCCGTTTTTTATCAATCTTAACGAAAAATTGATCACCAGAAAACTGCGGATATACTGCAAAGTACTTAGAGGCAAATTTAACCACGGGATGGTTCTGCGTATCAACTTCATCCTCCTTATTGCGGTTCACAAACATCATGATGCCGGTATAAACCAAAAACGCACCGAAGATATACAGCACCCAATGGAAACGACTAATCAACGACGACCCGATAAAAATGAACAGTAAGCGCATGATTACCGCACCGATAATCCCCCAGATCAATACCTTATGATAATGTTTCTGCTCTACCGAAAAGGCGGTGAAGATCAGGATCATCACAAAAATATTATCTACAGATAGCGCATACTCTACAATGTACCCGGTAATAAATTCGAGCGAGAGATTTTTACGGTAGATGTCCAGGCTCCCCTCAAAATCATTGGGGTTTAATTTGAGGCGATGGAAGTGACTTAAATTGATTTGCTGCAACCCGGCAAAATCATGAATGTTATGCAGCAGGTGCCCATAGTTGTAAATAAGTGCGTAGAAACCCAATGCCAGGGCAACCCAAACGCCGCTCATAATACCGGCTTGCGTAAGGCTGACCGGTTTATCAGATTTGCTGAACAGCCCGAGGTCTATCGCCAGCATTAAGGCAATAAAAACCAAAAAGCCTGCAATAAACTCTATTTCGGTCGACATGCTATTTGTTCCTTTCCGTAGTAAAGCGTACTAATTGTTCAAGGCCGCGGCGGGCATCGCCGTCGGGCATGGTGTTCAGGATTTCGAAAGCCTCTTCCTGGTATTTCTTCATCTGGCTGTCGGCATACTGCAAACCGCCTGCATCTTTCACAAACTTAATGATCTGGGCTATCTTATCTAAGTCGTTATTATGGTTTTTAACCAGATTAATAATGCGCTTTTTCTCGGTACCAGTAGTAGTGTTGAGTGCATAGATCAATGGGAGGGTCATCTTTTTCTCCTTGATGTCGATACCCAAAGGTTTGCCCACATCATCGGTCCCAAAATCAAACATATCATCTTTAATCTGGAAAGCGATACCCGTTTTTTCGCCAAATAAGCGCATTTTTTCAACCGTTTCGGCATCGGCATTGGCAGCAGCAGCCCCGGCAGCACAACAAGCCGCAATTAACGAAGCCGTTTTCTGGCGAATCACCTCGTAATAGATCTTCTCATCTATATCCATACGACGCACCTTTTCCATCTGCAGCAGCTCACCTTCGCTCATCTGCCTTACCGCTTCCGATACAATTTTCAGCACCTGGAAATCGTCGTGCTCTAATGATAATAGCAAACCTTTCGACAGCAGGTAATCGCCCACTAAAACGGCTATCTTATTTTTCCATAAGGCATTGATAGAGAAAAATCCGCGACGTTGATAAGAGTTATCCACCACGTCATCGTGTACCAGGCTGGCTGTGTGCAACAGTTCAACCAAACTTGCAGCACGATGTGTAGCCTCGCTGATCCCGCCGCAAACGCTGGCCGAAAAAAACACGAACATAGGCCGGATCTGCTTGCCCTTACGTTTTACGATATAATGTGTAATACGATCGAGCAGGGGCACCGAACTATGCATAGAGGATTTGAATTTTTCTTCAAAAACATCAATATCCGCAGCAATGGGTTTCTTAATCTCGTTAATGCTTAGCATCGATAGTGTACAAGCTTTATGTTTCGTTCGGCCCCTCGGCTTTTGTGGCAAACATAGCTAAAATTATTTTCTGAATATAGCTGGTGATGAAAAGTGACTTATTTGTGGAAGGAAGGTAGTGCTTCGTGATTAAAGGTTGCATATCGGTTAAATGTGGTGCATTACGAACGTCAGTCCCGCTCAATCGCCGCGGGTTGGCTATTACTTTGTAGCCACAAAGATTCTGTGTTAAGTATCAAATATATTTTACATTTGTTTTATTAAAGGCGGCTTATGTCAGCTTGTTTAGGGCGGTCAACTTTTTAGTTGTATCGCCCTAACTCTTTAAAATGGTATTTCAATTGCTTTGTGCAGGTATCCAATGTCATAAATTTGACCAGTCTTTGCAATGATATAAGTTAGCTCCAGCAGCTTTCTCTGTATGGCTACTATGGCTTTCATTTTGATCCCATGCTTAGCTATTAACCTGGCGAATACAGCCCTAAAGCGTTCATCGTTTCTTATAGCAGCCAATGCGGGCAAATGCATGGCCTTTCGCAAATGTTTGTTCCCTTTTTTAGATATCCTTGGTTTGCCCTTTACAGAAGTTCCGGATTGCTTTTCCTGGACATCGAGCCCGGCGTAACTGACCAATTGTTTTTTACTTCGGATGAGTTCAAAACCATTCGTTTCAGCAAGTACGGTTACTGCTGTGAGGGTTCCTATGCCGGGTATGGAGGTAATGGTCTTAACCTGCTTAACCAATTGCGGATCATTTTTTATTAATTCTGCCAGTTCTGCTTTGATGTCTTTCTCCTGTCTGTTGAGTAATGTTATCCGCTCATTAACCCTGCTAATACTTCTTTCATTAGGAAAAGCTTCTGCCAGTTCAGCGTGTAGCTGATTTTTAAGCATAGTACGTTCGCCTATCAATTGGTCCCGCTCACGGGTCAGCTGCCTTAAGTCTTTGAATACTTTTTTGGGCCGCTGCCAAATCTCCAGCTTCCTTTCCAGGCCAAACCTGGTTATCGCCTGAGACGCGCTTTTGTCCGTGATCGTCTTAACATCAAGTGTTCTTACATAATTACTGATCTTGTTCGGCAATATAATACTTACCAAGTCTCCCCGATCTGAAAGATAATAAGCCAGGGCTTCATGATAAACCCCGGTGGCTTCCATCGCATAAAGTATCTTTACCTGATCTGAAAATAGCTTCTCTGTCCATTGTATAAGTTGGGAAAAGCCTTTCTTATTGTTACTAAATGTTTTGCCGGCGATCAGTTCGATATTGGTATCCTGGTCCATTTGACCAAGTGATACAACTAATTCATCCTTTGCCACGTCGATTCCGACTGTTTGTTTGAGTAGATTGATCATGTGTTCGCTAAGTTTAAACCTTAAGTGATAACCTTCCTTCGTCTTTTCTCCTGGTGGATATACTGGCTGTATAGATATACCATACGCCTTACATTCTGTTCAGACGCTAAAAGGCAAAAAAGAGGAGGCAGTATCTTTGTGTGAACATGCTTGTAATTGCTGTTTGTAACCAAACCTGCTCTCACTCTTCTTCACTTAATTAGAATACAAACATAGGAGTAACCAAAAGGCTCATCGGCAAAAGGCTTCTTTTCACACAAGGCCATACCACGCAAGCATTCAGAACACACAGGCCGGGATCTTTTGCCCTACTTGCGTTCGCTCAATCCAACCCTTCTGCAAAATCTCCAATGCCTCTTTCCGGCGCACAGGCCACCAATGTTCTGCCCGCTTTGGGCCGAAGCTGTTTGCCGATTTTTCCATTTTGTCATTGCGAGGTACGAAGCAATCTCGTCGTAAGCTTATTCGTTCTGTATAGCTACGAGATTGCCACGCTATCGCTCGCAATGACAAAATTTCAAACTCAACTAAACAACTGCAGTGATGAACCCTCAATAACCTAACAATTGTGGCATCTTAATTTTCGGATAGCACAACATCCGCCTCAATACACCCTTTAATAGAAAATTGAGCAGCCACGAGTTTTCTTTTTGGTACTTTTTCTTTTGCGGAAAAAGAAAAAGTACATCCACTGACGATTCGTTGGATCACACTACCCTTCCTAATGGAAAACGGATTTCTGCGTTAATGAACGTCACTGACTCTGTAGGTCGGGGATTGCTTCGCAATGACGGTAAAGTTTAAAGGATCTTATGACGTTATCAACCCTGCATTATCCTTCAACTCCACCCCCGATAATTTTCTTCTGAAAGCCTCCTGCACTAAATAAAAGATCTTCTCTGCTGCCGGTTCATGCAGTAAACCTTCGGGGCGGATATTAGAAACGCAGTTGCGCATTTCGTCAGTCAACCCCGGTCGGGGATTATAGGTTAAGTAAGCACCCACACTATCTGCAGAACTTAGTCCCGGCCGCTCACCGATGAGCATAATGGATAATTTGGAATTAAGGCCATGTGCAATATGATCGGCCAATGCCACACGCCCCTGGGCGGTGAGGCAAATAGGTGCTATCTTATATTTTACAGAACGGAATAGCCGGATCAAAGCTTCTACCAATTGTACTGCATTGCTGTTTACCGCATGGGCAGAAAGACCATCGGCGATAATGATGCTGAGGTCGTATTTGCCGGTATGTTCTTTTAAAATTTCTACAGATTGCTCATGAAGTAACCGGCCCAGATCCGGTCGTTGCAAATATTGATTGCGGTTTTCGGCTTTACTGTGAAGTTTAAGAATAGGTATGTCAAGGTGTTGCAGATAATAGCTGATAGCCTCGCTGTTGAGTTCAGAGTAAACTGCATCGCGGGCGTGGGCGTGTGCCAGTTTAAATTCTAGGTATTGGGTTAACGGAATGCTGTTGCCCACCCTGCCCATCGCTATGCGTGCAGCGGTAAACTCTTTAAGTGATTCCCAGGGATCAGTGGTTATTACAGCAGGCTTCTTCATTTCAGCATTAAAATAAATGATCCATTAACCTGCCCATCGCCTGGCTGTGCGTAAGCCTGCCGGTATTATCAGTAATGCCCTGCTTCAACAACCATTGCTCAAATTCGGGAGCCGGGCGCAAGCCTAAAACCTTACGCAGGTACAAGGCATCGTGAAACGAGGTGGATTGGTAATTGAGCATAATATCATCAGAGCCCGGTATGCCCATTACAAAATTGCACCCTGCCACACCTAATAAGGTCAGCAGGTTATCCATATCATCCTGATCAGCTTCGGCGTGGTTGGTATAGCAAACGTCTACGCCCATAGGCAGCCCTAACAGTTTACCACAAAAATGATCTTCGAGCGCTGCGCGGATAATCTGCTTACCGTCGTATAAATATTCGGGGCCGATAAAGCCAACCACCGTATTCACCAGCAATGGATTAAATTTCCTGGCCACAGCATAAGCTCTCGCTTCACAAGTTTGCTGATCAACCCCGTGATGTGCATTAGCCGATAAGCAACTGCCCTGCCCGGTTTCGAAATACATTACATTGTTGCCTATAGTGCCACGGTTGAGAGAGAGGGCTGCATCATAAGCTTCGTTAATTAGATCGAGGTTAATGCCAAAACTACTATTTGCCTGCTGTGTACCTGCTATGGACTGAAAACAAAGATCGACAGGCGCTCCGCTGTTAATCAGCTCCAATGTTGTAGTAATATGGCTCAGTACACATGATTGCGTTGGAATATCAAATTGCTGCCTCAGCGTATCAATCAGCTTTAATAAGTTAGTTACACCCGCTGGACTATCCGTTGCCGGGTTAATACCAATAACCGCATCGCCGCTGCCATAAAGCAGGCCATCTATCATACTGGCGGCAATCCCTCTGGGGTCGTCGGTTGGGTGGTTGGGTTGCAGGCGGGTTGAGAAATGGCCTTTCAGACCGATGGTATTTCTAAACCTGGTTACCACTTCACATTTCTGCGCCACGGCAATCAGGTCCTGGTTGCGCATCAGTTTAGATACTGCCGCCACCATTTCGGGCGTTAAGCCCCATTTGAGGCTTTGCAGGGTTGCCGTATCAATATCATCTCCCAATAACCAATCACGAAACTCGCCGACGGTTAGGTGGGCGATGGGTTCGAAGGCAATGATATCGTGACTATCGATGATTAATCGGGTAACCTCGTCAGTTTCGTAGGGGATGATGGTAGTGTTCAGAAAGTCTTTCAGCGGTACATCGGCCAGGGTAATCTGGGCTGCTACGCGCTCTTCGTAAGTGGCGGCTGCAATACCTGCCAGCACATCGCCCGAGCGGAGCGGCGAAGCCTTTGCCAGCAGATCTTTCAGATCTTCGAACCGGTAAACATGCTGGTGTATGGTGTGCTGGTAAGCCATCGTTATTCGGTTGAAATCATTACGGCAGCTTGCTCCAAAAGTACATCATCTTTGATGGCGATCTTGTGTTTACCTGTCAGGATGAAAATCAAAATAGACACCGCCAAACCTGCAAAAAAGATGTAGCTAACCGTTAAATTATAGTACATAATAGCCACCAAACATATTACTGAAATAAGTAATGCCAAAGCCGGAAAAACCGGGTAAAACGGAGCGCTAAATGTGCGCTTTAAACCCGGCTCTTTTTTGCGGAGGATAAACAGGCTAAGCATGCTCATCATATACATCACCACCGCACCAAGTACAGAGAGGATAATTACCTGGCTGGTTGTCCCAGTAAACAAGGCAGCAAAACTTACAAAGCCCCCTGCTATTACCGACCAGTGCGGTGTTTTAAAACGGTGGTTGATCCTGGCCAATCTCCGTGGTAAATAGCCGCTTCGTGCCATAGCAAATACCTGTCGCGATGAAGCGAGGATGGTGCCGTGGAAAGATGCGATCAGTCCGAATAATCCGATGCTGGCAAATATTTTGGTGAGCCCGTTGCCCTTGCCCAGTACTACGGCTATGGCTTCGGGCAGTGGATAATCAAGGTTGGAGAGTTTGCGCCAGTCGGTTATGCCGCCGGTGAGGATCATTACACCCAAAGCCAGAAAGGTAAGTGTGGCAAGGCCGGAGATATAGCCTTTGGGTATATTCTTCTCGGGGTCTTTTACTTCTTCTGCAACCATGGCAACGCCTTCTATCGCCAGGTAAAACCAAACGGCGTAAGGCAAGGCGGCAAAGATGCCCGTCCACCCGAAAGGCATTGGGTTGGCTACATAGTTGGCCATTTTAAAATGCGGGCCGATAACGCCCATAAATAACAGCAGTTCGGCCACCGCCAGTATGGTGATGAAAACTGAGAAGGTGGCCGATTCCTTCACTCCTAAAATATTGATGAAGATAAACACCACATTAAAAAACAATGCCGAAGACAATACCGGGATGGCCGGGTATAAAAAATGCAGGTAACTACCAAGCGCAAAGGCAATGGCAGGTGTGGCCAATAGAAAATCAATAAGGGTAGCATAACCGGCAATTAACCCGCCAAACGGCCCCATGGCGCGATAGCTGTAGGCAAAGGCGCCGCCTGCATGTGGTATGGCAGTGGTGAGTTCGGTATAGCTGAAAATGAAGGTAACGTACATTACCGTGATGATGAGCGTGGCAATTAAAAAGCCAATAGTCCCGGCTACGCCCCAGCCATAATTCCAGCCGAAATACTCGCCGGATATAACCAGCCCTACGGCAATGGCCCACAAGTGAATGGGCTTTAAGCTACGTTTTAGTGTTTGTGCAGATGCCTGGTTCATGGAACAATTTACCCCGCTTTAAGATACTAAAAGCGTGTGAATAAATTAGTTCAGAAAGAGAAATGTTACTTACAGCGGGCGAGTCCATCTTCGCTCGAATCGTCACCTGGTTTAATCAGGAGGGCTTTTTCGAAGTATGGACGAGCCTCTGCCTTCTTGCCGGACAATAGAAGCGACCAGGCAATCATGTGATTTCCGTCATAGTCAAACGGGTATAAGTTAATCACACCCCTAAAGCATTTAATGGCAGAATCATATTGCTTGTGATTGTAATAAATAATACCCGCCCAATAATTGGCCTGCGTATTTTGCGGATCTATTTTTAAGATGGATAGGTACTGATCTAAAACTTTATCCCAGCTTTTTAGAAAAGACAATGGTTTTACATAGCCAAATTTAGCCTCGATCGACCCCGGTTTAAGGTTTACCGCCTTTTGATAGTACGATTGTGAAGCGTTATAATTCTGGTTTAAGTAGTTAAGCCAGCCCAGCCTGATGTTGATTTCGTAGTTATTATCAGCATAATAGGGCGAAATATCATTAATGGCGGCTGTGTAGTTTTTATTCGTCTCGTCGGCATAACTGTTATGAAACGCTTTTTGTAAAACGGCATTAGTTTGTGCCTGTAATTGCAGGGTAAGCAGCAATGCAAGGGCAGTAAATAATGGTCTTTTTAAAACTTCCATAAAAAACCTAAAGTAAGCGAATTTTGGTTATAGTTTATGGGGAAATAGGCATCGGCCTTTTGCTCGTAAGTATAAATTAACCGCAATTGTGCATGAATGTTTAACTGGTAAAAAGCTGTTTCATTAAACTTAAACTTGGTGTTATCAACCGAGTTATAAACATACAAACCGTCAGAATCAAGGTAATCTTCCTGGCTGCCAAACGTTACGCCCGATTCGAGCCATGTATTTTTAACAATCTTAAAGCCAATGGCCTGGTTAAAAATAAAGTGATCTTTGCTTTTCAAATACTTGTCGGACAGGCGGCTTATCGTATACACATTTAGATTGCCCGATGGGTAATAAGTTAGTTTGGCGTTGTATTGGGTAATAGGTTGCTTAATAATATCGCCGAAATTAACATCGCCCTGTAAATCAACATCGGTTCCCTGATATTTAATACCGGCTAACCATAAATTACTGCGATATATAGTGCTGTTATATTTGGTAGTTAAATAATGGTACGAGCCAATCAACGTAAAGTTTTGATTGAGCATATAACTCAGCTTGGCAAAGTATTCGATCTGATCGTCGGATAACTTGTACCTGTCTGATCGTGGTCCGAAACCAATCCGATTGATAATATCCTGGTTGTAATAAATGACAGATTGCTCCAGTTGTAAACGCCAGCCCAGTCGATTGCTAAAGCCGCCATGCGTATAAAAGCCATTGCCGCGCCTGCTGCTGCTCACAAACTTTTCACCGCTTTCAACACCCATGTCAAGCAAGCCGAATGGCGATACGCCTTCTTTTCTTAATGTCCCTTTATCCAGGTAACCGGCGTTGTATGATGCCTGCAGATAGTTGTTTAAAAAGTTGGCGCTGTAGTACGCATAGTAACGGGCAGTTTGGTTGTAGGCATCTTTTTGCAATACCCGGTTATATTCGGCCAGGGCCTCTTTGTAGTTATTGGTAATGAAATAGGCAAATGCAATCCGCAGCCTCAAACCCGGAAAATCGGTACCGGCCGCCAGTGTTTGATGGCCGTAATTAATCATTTCCTGCCAGTTGCCTGCTTTTGATAGTGCTGCCGAAGTACTATCGGCAACCATAAAGCCGTTATCCTGGGCTTTAAGTTTTTGAAAGCCACAGAGCACGATAAACAGCAATATCACATATTTTCTGTAGTCCATTGTGCTTCAATTGTTGTTCCGTTGTAGCGGATGTTAAAACCCTGCAAACTATTATTGGCAACATTTAAGGTGGCTTCCATCACCGGGATACTATTATCTGTTTGTTTTGATTGTATAGCCACACCATTTTTTTGAGGCTGATAACTGCTTTGATATTCGAGCCTGATGAAACAATAAAATGGTGCTATTAAATCCTGTAAGCAAAGTTTTGCCTTGTTAGTGGTTTGCTGTATAGGGTAAACATCGTGTGCTATAATACTTTCATTACTGCTGAAAATTACTTTAAACGCAGTTAGATAAAAATAGTATATCAAGGAATGCTTATCGCCATAAAAACTGGTGAAATAAAATACAGTGCCATTATTAATAAAGTAAGCCGAAGCCCCGGTTTCTTTACTGTAGATGTAAGATTGGTTCAATTCATCGGTATAAACCTCCACAATCTCCGACCGGTTCGCAGTGCTTATTTTAGCCATATAGCCCGGTTGCAAATCGAAAGCTTTTTTGATGGAGGTATTGATCTCGGGCGAACTTAAAACAACACCTTCCTGCGGAATGGTAAAGCTATGGAATGGATCGCCCTGCTTATCATTAGTGGCATAATAGGCAAAAGGATAAGCCAAAGTTTTAGAACCGATGTAAGGTGTAGCCTGCGCCTGGAAATGCAAATGTGGCTCCGGTGAGCGGCCGGAGTTGCCGCATAAACCTAACAGATGGCCTTGCTTTACTGTATCGCCGGGGCTTACCTTGATGGAGAGTTTTTTGAGGTGCGACACTTTAGAGTACAGCCCGTTGGTGTGTTTAATAACTACGGTGTTGCCCCAGTTTTCTTTGTCGTTGGTTTGGCCGATGGCGTTATCCTCGATATAGTCAACTACATTCTCAACCACACCATCGCCGCAGGCCAAAACGGGTTTGTTGAAGCAGTAATAATGTTCAGGCAATGTGCCGGGGAGTTTATATGTTTTTTTGTCCTCGTCTTCAATTACAAAATCGAGCGCCTGGCCCCATTCATTTTTATGGGTGATGGCTCCATCATAGCCTTGCGAAACCGTCCAGCTGCCCATAAATGGTAAATGGAATGGAAAATATTTGAAATCGTTTAACCTTTCGGCATGGTTTAAAAACTGGTACAAATTGCGTTCGGGCGAGTAATGCTGGATGCTGATTAAATTGAGCTGACGAGGATTTTTACGCAGCTTTAATACATACAACAAGGTGATATTAATTAAGCAAAAAGGCAGCGATAGTACCGGCAGATAATAAACGCCGAGGATACCGGTAAAGGCATTCACCAAAATTACAACAACAGGGATAGATAGAACAGCAGCCAAGTATGACCGCCAGGATGGAATGATAAAGAAGCCGCCCACCGCAGCGGTAGTCATCATAAAGTTGGCGCCGAGGTGGTAGTAGCTAATGCCATCGGGATAAGTATGTGTAATGGCATTCAACGCACATGACGCTACAAAGCCAATTACTAACAGGCTAAATGTAATGCGCGAATGAATCAACAAGCCGATGCTCATCAGCATACCAATCAGCATATTATTCTGAAACAATACAGCACTTAGCGAGCGGAAAAACAGGTTAAGATAAAAAGGACACTGAATAACCAGATAACCTTGAAACCCGGCCAGTGTGCCCGGGCAGTTATACAATTCTTCTAACAGGTAACTGCTTTTTTGCTGCAAGCCTGTTTTAAAAATGCTATTGGCGGCCAGCAACACAATCCAAAACGTAATGATAAAAGGTAACGACAATACCGGTAAGCCCGATTTGTTAAAGCGCTCCGTTAGTATAATGGTAGCCACTACTACAATTAAGCAGGCAACGGCCAGCCATAGAAAAAACAAAATATTTACATGGTAGAAAGTCCCCAATGCTATACCCAATAACAAGGCGTTAAAACTATAAATGCCCAATTGAATATTCTCTCGCTGGTAACCCATTGCGCGGACGACGAGCAACGAGAAAATCACACAAGCCAAACCGCATGCACCAACCTGGACATTGAAAAAGGTTACCAACAGCAAAATAATACCCAGTACCCTGTTCTGCGAAAAAAACAGCACCGAGTAGGTATTAATAATGGCCTTGATAAATCCGGGTATGCCTTGTTTCATTTATTTGAGATGGGGCGGTGTATGTTCGGGCTCTTCTATATAGTTCAGCGTTTCTGATGACCGGATTACGTGTGTTTGCTGCTGTTCATCTATCAGCACCACTGCCGGGCGTTGGGTAATAAACTGCATCCACTGCGTCATGTTGTAGGCACCAACTTTGTGTACTACCATATATTCGCCGGGGTTAATTAAGGGCAGATTAACACTCTCGCGTATTACATCAATATTCATACAAAGCGGACCGTAAACCGTCATATTTTCCACATGCGGCGTAAAATCCTGCGCGGGGCTAATCTGGTGTTCGTACCAAAAAGAGGTAAATAACAGGTTCACGCCAAAATCAACCACCATGGCACGTTTGCCATCGCCCAGGCGTTTGTTGGCAACTACACTGCCCAGTAGGTATCCGGCATCATCAATCAACATGCGACCGCTTTCCAGTATCAGTAGCGGCAAATCATCATTCGAGAAGCCGAAGTTGAGCAGGGTGGTAGTAATCACTTCCGCAAAATCATCGGCCGATGGTACAGTATCAGTTCCTGGTAGATAAGCGCCTTTTAAGGTATTGGTTGATGGGAAGCCGCCGCCCAAATCCAAATATTCTATCGATTGCTTTAGCTGATTTTTGCAGCGCACGGCCAATTCGCACATTTTGGTGGTGGCGATGCCGTAAGCGTTTGTCGATAGCATATAGGTGCCGATATGGCAATGCAGGCCAACTAATTGCAGTTTCCCCGAGTTGATGATCTTGGTGATGGCAGTCCAGGCCTCGTTGTTTTCATAATTAAAACCAAAGCGGTCCCACAGCGGGTAAACACCGGTATCCATATTTACGCGGATGGCTACGCGGGGTTTTATCACTAAATTTTCACTGAGGCTGATAAGCAAATTCAGTTCTTCAAAATGATCGATATGGATCAGTGAATCATTCTCTATCGCCAGTAACAGATCTTCCTTCGGCTTATTTGGCCCGTTAAAGATGATTTTGTTGCCCGGTACACCATTGCCTATCGCCTTGCGGTATTCGAAACCCGATACTACCTCTGCCCAACTACCTTCCTGGTGAAAGATGTTGCAAACGGCGTTGAGGTAATTAGTTTTATAACTCCAGGCAAATTGAACTTTAGGGTAACGCGTGCTGAAAGCCCGGTAAGCCGAGCGGTAATTTCTGCGGATCTGTTTCTCTGACAATACAAAAACCGGCGACCCATATTGCGCTATCAGGCTTTTTACAGCCACGCCATCAATATGCGTAAAGGCCTGGGCATCGGTACGGGTACCGAATTTGTTCATAATCCCGGCGTTTAGCTTTTTGATGTAGGGTCGTTCGTATTTCAATTTTTGCATTGGTATTCAATAATTAAAGTTCGCCACGTGCTGAGATCTGCTGAAAGTCAACAATATCAACCACATGGTCCCACGAGTAGCGGATAAACAGCTTGCCTACCTGGTACTCGTTCATCGGCTCGGGCATCTCGCCAAAGGCCATCTTTACTAAAGCCTCCGGCTGGTTTTGCCCGGCAGCCGCGGTTAAATAAATCCATGCCGGGAAACGCGGGTTAATTTCGAGGATAAATAAATTATCATCGGCATCGCGCATTATTTCCAGCTCGTAACCACCGCGCCAATTGGTGGCTTTGGCAAATTGGTTGGCCAGGTCAATCAGCTTAGGGTCTTCAATAGTTACCCCCGCCCAGGCCTTGCCTTTATCTGTTATGTATAATTTACGCATGGGGATAATGGAAATGTTATTGCCATTACCATCGCCCAGTGCAGCTATATTTATTTCTGTACCCTTAATGTGCTGTTGGGCAATTACCGGATGTCCCCATGTTGCGCTTAACTGGTGGAAAGCTTTGATGGCCTGATCCATGGTATAAGCCACATAAGCCTCGTAAAATTTCCCCTTAATCATCAGCGGAAAGTTTAAATCTTCCTTCGCTTTTTTAAGGTCATCGATGCGGAAAAGCTTGCGGTCGGCAGGTACATTAAAACCATGCTTCTTGCCGAAATCGCCCAGGTTTACCTTTTCTCTCAAGGCCAGTTGCTCATGCGACGGCAAATAAGTACGGATGCCCATTTGCTGTAACTGCGCACTGATCCTGATAAAGTTATACAGCTCCGAATCAAAGTTGGGGATTATGAGATCCAGCTTTTCCTGCTCGTTAATGTAGGATATACGCTCCAGTAAAGCGGCTGTGCCTGCAGTTGGGTAGGGAATCTGATAGGTTTTGTTAACCAGTTCATGCATGTAAATACCCGGCTCCATCGACTCATACGAGAGGCCGATAATTCTGATATTGTTACCCAAGCCTGCCTTCAAAGCACGGATAACAGCTATACCCGGGCCCGGATTATCGTTGGCATTAAGGCCGGTAATACCGATGCATAAATTGGCGTATCTGTCTGCTGTCATCTTATTCAAACTCCAGCAAATTAGCTTCTTTTAGTTGTATTATCCAATCATCCCAATCCCGGTTCAATTGTCCGGCTGTAACCTCGTATTTATTGAGGATACTTTGTTTGATCTCTGCCTCGCTATCGCCGTTTTTCATTGCACCGATAATGTCGGTAGCTATGGCATTGCCCGAAAATGAATCGCCAGTAGCGGGGTTAAAGATAAACCCGTTCTCACTCGTAGCTATATTCTTTTTAATTTTCATTGCAATGGGCAGGCGGTGGTGCGCTTTGGTAAATATAATTACCAAAAGTACAGATGATCAATTATGTTTCAGCAAATATTACGAAGCTATTAAATAATCTATGCGCGAAGCCAAAACATTCATGTCTAAAGGTTTCACAAACAGGGCATCGCATTTATAAGAATCGGCTTTTGATTTACGGGTTTTAAATGCCGTAACCACAATGATCGGGATGGCTTCCATCTCGCTGTCGTTTTTAAAATCCTGGCAAATTAACTGGCAATCGTTATCCAGTAAAAGGTAATCCAGGATAATCAAATCGGGGTTTATTTGCTTGGCAGTATCGTACACCATGTTGGCATCGTACATAATATGGATGTCGAAATCGCCATAGTTCATAATATCATCAACAACCGATAGCATCCTGCTGTCTTTGTCTAAAACCAATATCCGTCTTTTTTCGCTCACTAATTTCATAACGTGCTGATTTTAATTGTTAAAACTAAAGTCGCAACTATGAGAAGCAAACGGACAGGTGTATCGCTGAATGACAGGATTTCACCGACGAACGCAAATTATTTAGACCACTCGCGGATAAAATCAGAGTAGTTGTTTCCTACCGGCAGTTCGGCGGTGTTGAGTTTTACCTTACGATTATGGATAGATTTGATCTGTGCTTTAGCCACCGCAAAACTACGGTGAATGCGGATGAACTGGCTGGCCGGCAATTTCTCCAGCACGCTTTTGAGCGACATGAGGGTGAGTATCGGCTTCTCGGTATTAAGCAGGTAGATCTTGATATAATCCTGCATGCTTTCAATGTACTCGATGTCTTTGAGGTTGATCTTAATCATGCGGTATTCGGAGTGCACGTACAGCGACTCGTCTTCTGTCGATTCTGCAGATTTGTATTTGGCATAATCGAGCGCTTTGTGGATGGATGCGGAGAAGCGTTTGAGGCTGATGGGTTTCAGCAAATAATCCAAAGCCTGTAATTCAAAGCCTTCGAAGGCGAAGTTTTTATAGGCTGTAGTAAATATCACCATCGGTTTTTCGGCCAGCGAACGTACCAGGTCAACGCCGGTAATGTCGGGCATATCAATGTCGATGAACAGGATATCAACCTTGTTCTTCTTCAAAAACTCTGCACCAGATACTGCATCCTCGAAAGTATGCAGCAACTGTAGTTCCGGAAACTCAGCAATATACTTTTTCAATATCTCCAGCGCCAGAGGCTCATCATCAATCGCAACACATTTTAAGGCCGTCATATCTTTAAGCGTCAAGTTCTAAGGTTACTGTAAACAGTCCGTTTTGGGTATTAATATCCAGCTTATGCTTGCCGGGATAAATATGCTGTAAGCGGCGTTTGGTGTTCGATATGCCGATCCCTTTGCGTTTTGAGGTCGATGCCCCATTCTCGAAAATAGGGTTTTGGCAAAAGAAAGTGATCTTCTTAGCACTCACATCCAGCCTGATATTAATCACCGATTTTTCGTGCTTGCTTACACCATATTTAAACACATTTTCTATAAAAGTCATTAATACGAGGGGGGCAATTTTTTGGTTTAAGATCTGTCCGTTTACCGTAAAATTCAAATCAGTTGTTTTACCGAGGCGAAGTTTTTGCAGATCGATGTAATCATTAATACAATCAATTTCGCTTTGCAGTAAAACGTAATCTTCGCCCACCTCATCGGTTACATAACGCATAATGTTCGAGAGCTTCATGATACTTTCGGAGGTATGCTCGCTATCTGTAACAGAAAGTGCATAAATATTATTAAGCGTGTTGAACAGGAAATGTGGGTTAATCTGAGCCTTTAAGAAAGATAACTCGGCATGCGCTTTCTCGGCTTCGGCACGTACTACCATGCGCTCAGTGAGCTGCCATTTTTGTACGGTGCTAATGGCTATACTTAAACCGATAACAATAATAAAGATGAACAAGCCCACCATATCGATATTGCCCGACTGGTGTATGAAAATGATTTTGTTCGATGGCTTAAACCGCGGGTCCTGCATGCGCATATCCTGGTGGGGCAGCGGGCCGAAGGGCAGGTTTTTCTCATTAGGCGTTGCGGTGTCGCTGCCGATGTTGGGTATCGAACTATCGTGCAGCGGCATGCCCTGCGAGGTAATTAATTTGGAGTTTTTGAGCAGATTGTTCTCCAGCAGGTTATCAAAAGGTTGGAGAAAATAAACACAGCCTAAAAGCAACAGAATGATTAAGCCATAACGGATATATAGTTTCTTAAACACCAGTTGTGGTACCAGGTACCAAGCGTTTAAGTAAAACATAAAAATATAGGTTAAGCAAAACAGCCAGTAAAACGGCGATGCGATAATAACGAATGAATTGCCCCGCACCTCCTGCGTTTTGTTCATAAACAATAGCGGGAAGCCCAGAAATATAAGCCATCCGGCAGCATGGATAAAAAAGGTGGTGGCTTTAGAGCGAAACATTCGTATTGTTGATATTTTCAAAAATAGTGTATGTGCAATGTATTTGTATCAGTACCCGATTTAAATTTTATCTGATAATAGTTAAACTGCCCGACATAACGCTGCGCCCGTTTTTGGGATTAATGACGTAATAGTAAACACCAACCGGCAATGCCGCACCTTTATAAGTACCATCCCAAGGCACAGGATAACCAATTGTTGAATATATTTTTTCGCCGTATCGGGTAAAAATTTCGACTGTGGCATTAGGGTAGCTGTTTAAATATTTAATATTCCAGGTATCATTAATGCCATCGCCGTTGGGTGTAAATGTATTGGGCACTACAGGTGCTTTTAATACCGATACAAATGTCTGCGCAACTGCCACGCAACCATTAGCAGAGGTGGCGGTTAAAGTGTACTGGGTATCATCGCTCGGGTTGGCAATAGGTGTTAATGATGTAGGGTCGCTTAAACCAGTAGCTGGTGTCCACTTATAAGTAAGCCCGGTGCTGGTTGTGGTAGCGTTAATGGTTAATTGCCCACCCTCCAATACAGTTAAGGTAGCCGGTGCCGAAATTACAGGTGTTGGATAAACAATTACCTGTTGCGATGTTGCATACGAGCAACCCGTATTAGCCGTAAACAAATAGCTGATAGTAAACGTACCCGGCCCGGCTGTAGCCGGATTAAACAACCCGGATGATGAAATACCCGTGCCGCTAAAAACGCCTGTTCCGGTGAAACCCTGTGTGTTTGTTGCTATTTGTACAGGTGCATCTTCCTGACATAATGGGCCTATTGCCGAAACTACAACCGATGGATTGGCATTTACAACAATATTTTTATCGGCAATAGCAAAGCAGGTACCGCCGCTATAGGCTTCCATGCGCACATGGTAAGTTTTAGTTAATGGTGTGCTGAAGCTGCCATAATTGTGGTTGAACTTGGCAGTAATGGTATTATCATCGAGCGTATAGGTGCTGTACACGTCGGGATTGCTATCAAAATCGTAATACATTACAATTTTGGTGATGTTACCAAAATCAACACTCGTGTTATTGTCGAATATTACATCATCGCTGCTGCATAAATTGTTCACATTCTCTACCGTGAAGCCTGCTACCGGTACTGCACCATTAACCGTGAATGCTTTTGTTTTAACCGCACCCACACAACCGTATTTAGAAGTAACTGTTAAACTAACCGTATAATTGCCCGCCTGCGAATATTTGTGCTTCGGGTTTTTGTCTGTTGATGTATTGAGGTTAGCTACTGTTGCACTGGCATCACCAAAATTCCAGAGATAAGTAAAATCGCTCTGGGTATTATCGCTGATGGTGCTCAGATCGGTAAATTGTGCAAAGGCATCAGACAAGCAAACATCGGGCAACGAAAAATCTACAACGGGCAATGGGTTCACTACAATATTTTGCGGGGTTATATCACTGGTACAACCACTGGCAGATGTTACCTGTAGGGTTACTTTATAAGTACCTGCAGTAGTGTAAGTATGGGTAAATGGCGTGTTGGTGGTAAGGGTTTCGGTGGTTCCGTCGCCATAATCCCATGCCCATTTGGCCAAGGTGCCGGTTGGGGTCGATTTATCCGTTAATGTTACCCCTACGCCAGCACACGCCGGTGATGAATATGTAAAAGCAGCAACAGGTTTAGCATTAAGGGTTACCGTATGTGTAATATAGCTCTGACAGCCACTGCCTGTTGTTGTTAATTTAACGGTATAAGTTCCTGCTGTTGTGTAAGAATGCGATGGGTTTTGCAGTGCCGATGTTTGCCCGTCGCCAAAATCCCATAGCCAGGAGCTGATGGTACTGCCCGAAGTGGTAGAGGCATCTGTAAACACCACTGCATCGCTCAAACACCCCGAATTAACAAAAGTAAACGCCGCAATGGGTGCGGCAGTTACCGTGAGGTTTAACTGTGTGGAGGCAACCTGACAGGCTACCGACCCCGCATTAGCAGCTTCTGAGCTTACCAACCGGTATAAATAAGTACCGGCAGCAGTCGGCTGGGGTATAGTTGTTGTGATAGTGGTTGCGCCGGGCGTGGTTAAATTGCTCCAGGTAACGCCATTGTCGCTGCTCACTTCCCATTGGTAAACCGGGCTTACATAACCGGGCGAAACTGATGAGGTTAATGTATAAGTTTGCGTACCACCTGCACAGGTTGATTGTGTGATAACCGAACTTGTTGAGCTGAAACTGCTAATCATCTGAGGGCCGCATGGGCGAAAGGTAATATCATCCAAAGCCAAATCATTAGCAGGTGCGCCACCGTTACTGTTGTTGGTCATCTGCACTACCACATCGGTAACACCGTCGGGGGTTTTAAAATATAAACCATATTGTTTCCAGGTTGGCCCGCTTGGGGTTAAGGGGATAGTACCTGTAGTGTAACTACCCAATGGCACACCGGCCGTTGTTGAGATGGTAAATGTAATATTAGGCGGACTAATATCGCTCGACCGTAACAGGTTAACTACCCATGCAGCAAACTCATACGTAGTGCCGGGACAAAGGCCGTTTACTGTAGTTTTATAAAAATAATCTGTTTTTGATACGCTGGCGTTCACCACCATCATATAGCCGCCGGTATTGCCGGTATGGTCTGTGGTTGACCACCATACATTGCCTGCACCGGCGGTAGTATTTTCTATCGTATAAGACCCATCTGTGGGGAAATCGGCATTACTATAAGTATAGCTTGTTGTACCTACAGGCAAAGTGTTGGAGTGCACAGATGTACCCGCGCCGAAAGTAATATCAACCACCGGGTCGCCCAGGCTGCCGGTACACAATTGCGCTAAGCTTTCAGTCGAATTTATGAGTAATAAACTGATTGTAAGGACAATAAATAATAAGGCGTTTCTTTTGCCGGCAATAGGGTTTTTATACATATCAATAGTTTCCGCAGCTAACCCGGAAACACTTGTATTTCCCGGATTAATTTAAAGGTGGCTATTGAATGCCCCTAAAGGCAATGATGTGTCGCTGAATTGGGATTATGTATAGATGAATAGGATGAAAAAGGGAGGACGGATTAAAGATGATGGAGAAAAGACTTGCTTAAACCCAACACGTCATTGCGAGCGATAGCGTGGCAATCCCCGACCGAAACGTGCTGACTTCAATAACGCACAATCCGTTTTTCATTAGGAATGGTAGTGTGAATTATGAATCGTTAGTGGATGTTCATTTCTGTTTTTCGCATTTGTGTTTGTTTTTTAAAGGTGCTCAAGAGGGCTTCGCCATTCTCTCAAAAAGAAACGAACCAAACTTAGTGTAGCGATTTCATGAACTCCTTAAAAAACTAAAAGCAACGTGAATAACAAAAGTCGTGGCTGCTTTATTTTCTTTTAAAGGCAGTAGTTAGGCAGGTGTTGTGCTGCCCGAAAATCAAGAGGCCACATTTGGTTGGTTATTTGGGGTTTTTCGATGCAGTTGTTCACGTTCAATTTTAATAGTCTCCACAAACAAGACGCTTGTGGAGACTATTCTTTTTAGATCAAGACACAGGTTTAGTATATGTTTTGTACCCTTATTTATTTTATTTCGCCGGGAGCGTAAAAGAAACCGGTACATAATATTGCTGCCTAACCGGGTTTCCATTTTGGGTACCTGGCTCCCAAAGCGGCGAACCCGACATTACCCGTACAGCTTCCTTGCTTAGTAATGGATCAGCACTATTAACGGCTTTTATATCGGTTAAAGCTCCGTCTGTTTCTACAATAAAGCTAAGTACAACCCGGCCTTGAATGTTTTTACTGCGGGCTTCAGAGGGGTAACGAATGTTTGAGCCCAGATATTTACCAAAGGCACTAACTCCTCCAGGAAACGTAGCCGATTTCTCTACCGTTGTATAAATTTTGGAGGTGTCTTTAGTTGTGCTTTGAGCCCGACTATAGCTAATTTGTAAAGCGAAAAGGCCTGCTACAAACAAAGTTTTAGCAATGAGGCGCTGCATTTTTACTTGCATATTGTTTTGATTTAAAAGGTTATATTAAAGATAAATCTTTTATTGAAAGACAACTAATTTTTTAGGTCAAAACATTTTATTTTGCAATCAGGCAATCTATCAAAACAAAAACCCCGGCCATGGCCGGGGTTTTCATAGTAAAAGGTATCAATAGATATTAATTGGCAGGTGTTGGAGGAGGTTTTGGCAACTCCTTGCGCGGCATCATATCTGCACGTTGTGCAGTGTTGTACACAAACGATGCTACAATGGTTGCTGCTTGTTTCAGGTCGTCTTCAACTAAGCGGTCGTAAACATCCTGGTTGCTGTGGTGGGTACGGGTGTTGTAGTCCATAGGCTCCTGTATAAACTGGAAACCCGGGATACCAACCGCATCAAACGACTGGTGATCTGTACCACCTGTATTGCTGATGGTTACCGTGCTTGCGCCTAAATCTTTAAAAGGCTCTAACCATGTTTTAAAGATGGGGCCAATTTCCTGGTTGCCCTGCAAGTATACACCACGAATTTTACCGGTACCGTTATCCAGGTTATAGTAAGCAGAAACTTTTGCCTGCTCTGGTTTTAACTGCATGGTTTTAGGATCGCCGAAGTGGTTCAATACATAACCTCTCGAGCCAAATAACCCTTGCTCCTCTGAGCTCCAAAGCAGCATGCGGATCGTGCGTTTTGGTTTAAAACCAATGGTTTTTAAAATACGCATAGCTTCCATCATCACAGCGCTGCCGGCTGCATTATCTGTTGCGCCGGTACCACCATGCCATGAATCAAAGTGACCGCCGATAATTACCAACTGATCTTTCAGCTTTTTATCAGTGCCCGGTATTTCGGCTACAACATCGTAACCGTTAAGGTCTTTATCAAAGAATTTGGTTTGCACATCGGCTTCCATTTGTACGGCAATGCCGCCATCCAGTAAACGTACAATGCGCAGGTAATCTTCGCCGCTGGTTTCCAGCTCTGGTGCAACAGGTTTGGCATCTTCGGCATACGAAGCGCCATTAGTGGTAAACACTGTGCCATCTGTACCGCGGGCCTGGCTTAATACTAAGCCAACTTGCTCCTGTACAAAAAATTCGCTCATGGCAGTACGTAATGCACGTAGTTTACGCATAGCCGCAAATGCAGGGCTGTTAGCGCCACCACGGCCACCACCTGGTGCTGCCGGTTGTGCTGCTGCCATTTTATCCAACTCTTCGTCGGTGTAGCGGCTCAGGTCTGGCTTGGTGCTGCGGGTTAATGGGGTTTTGGTATAGGTAATTACAATTTTGCCTTTCAGCTTGCCTTTATATTGGTCAAGGTCGGTAATGGTATCGGCTTTAATTAAAACAACGTCACCTTTTATTGGCCCTGCTGTGCCTGGTGTCCATGCTTTTGGAATGGCAATAATAGCATGATAATATGGTACGGTAATAGCTGCATAGTTTTTCTCAACTTCCCAGCCTTTACCAAATTTACCCCATGATTCAAGGCCTACATTGGCCATGCCCCAGGTTTTAAGCTGACCAACAGCCCAGTCCTGCGCGTGTTTTAAGCCCGGTGAACCAGACAATCTCGGCCCTGATACATCAGTTAAATAGAACGCAGTTTTCATTACCTGCGAGTGGTTCAATCCTTCCTCGCGGATCTTTTGCACCACAGCCTGGTCTACAACCTCCTGCGCAAAAGCAGCGGTAAAAACCGAAGCTGATAACAGCGTTGTTAAAAGTAAATTTTTCTTCATGTTTCAATAGTTTGTTTAGCAAAACAAACATATCGAATTCAACGTCAATTATCGGATTGGGGTTGCTAACAATAATGTTACAAAGGGTTGGGCTCCTGAAAGATAGGATGTGTAATGATAGCGTATGATGAGTTATAACTGATTGTCATCCTGAGTGCAACGAAGGATCTTCTGCTCTGTTGAAATATACAAAGGTCTTGATTCCTGGCTCTCGTTTCTTGATCCTATTTTGGGCGTTCCCGCCTACCGGCGGACCGGGCTATCCGCTCATACGCCTGCAGGCCTTACGCTCAGGGCCGGTATCCGCTACTATCCCTAACGCGAAAGCTGCATAGCATCAGGTTGTTGGTGACAACACCAACAACGGCGCTGAGATCGACCATCATGCGACGAGATTGCCACGCTATCGCTCGCAATGACAAAATTGAGACATACCATTTCAACTTCAGAGGCCGAGGATTTTTTAATTCAGATTGACAAATTGGAGTAAATCAAATCCGAAATCGAACATCCGAACTCCGAAATCAACTTTAATTCACCAGTAATTTATACCCTCTGCCATGCACATTGATGATCTCGACAGATGGGTCTTCTTTTAAAAACTTGCGGAGCTTGCTCAGGAAAACATCCATGCTACGGCCGTTAAAATAGTTATCATCATGCCAAATGTTGAGCAGGGCTTCTTCGCGGGTAAGCACTTCGTTTTTGTGGAGGCAAAGCAGGCGCAGCAGTTCGGCTTCTTTGGTAGATAGCTTTTGCTGGTTGCCATCGGCAGTGATCATTTGCTGGGTATAATCAAACTGGTATTTGCCGATAGTAAATTGAGCTTGCTTGTTTTCTTCTTTGGTATCAATGCCGCCGTTAACGCGTTTTAGCAGGGCATTAATGCGCAGCAGTAGTTCTTCTATGCGGAAGGGTTTGGTAATATAATCATCGCCGCCGAGGTTAAAGGCCTGGGTTTTATCCTCAATCATGGCTTTGGCTGTGGCAAAAATAATAGGCACCGTCTGGTTAATTTTGCGGATCTCTTTACCTAAGGTAAAGCCGTCTTTTTTAGGCATCATCACATCCAGTATCAACAAATCATAACTGTCTTTAGTGAATGCGCGCAGGCCTTCATCGCCGTCCTTGCATAAAATAACATCAAACTTGCCTTTCAGTTGCAGGTAATCTTGTAATAGCAAACCCAGGTTTGGATCGTCCTCAACCAGTAATATTTTTTTCATGTTATTTTATCAGGCCAGTGAAAATTTTAATTCAAACTCCGATCCTTTATCTTTTTCGGAACGTACGCCAATGGTGCCGTTAAGGCGTTTAACAATGGTATTAACATAACTTAAGCCCAAGCCAAAACCTTTAACATCGTGCAAGTTGCCGGTAGGTACACGGTAAAACTGCTCAAATATTTTGTTCTGCTGGTCGCGGCTCATGCCAATACCTTCGTCGGTTACTTTAATTACAACCTGCCCGTTACGGTTTAACGTACTAATGGTAATTTTTGGTGCATCCTTGCTGTACTTTAATGCATTATCAATCAAATTGTACAGCACGTTAGAAAAATGCAGCTCATCGGCAGTAATTATAGCATCGGTAGCATCGAGGTGTAAAATGGTTTGGGCATTGTATTTCTGTAATTTCAACTCCATACTATCCAGTACATCAGTAATGGTTTCGTTTACATCAACAGAGGTTATATCCAGCTTAAAGTCGTTCTTTTCAATACGGGCAATATTTAAAACCCGTTCTATGTGGCTGCCGAGGCGCGCGTTTTCTTCATAAATAATCCCCGCCAGTTTGGATACCCGGTTGGTATCCTGCGCAATCTCAGAATCACGCAGCGATTCACTAGCTATCATGATGGTTGATACCGGCGTTTTAAACTCGTGCGTCATGTTATTAATGAAATCCATCTTCATTTCCGAAATCTTTTTCTGTTTCAGAATAGTGTAAATGGTATAAGCAAAACACAAAATGAGCACCAGCATTAATGTACCACTGGCGGCCATGGTATAAGTCATCCGGCTTAACAGAAACGAATTCCGTTCCGGAAAAGTGATGCGGATCTTACCCGGATCATTAATTACTTCTTTGCCGAAGATGGCTGTTTCATAAGTATTGGCAGGTAAAAACTGCAAAGGCTTTTCACTGGCATTAAGCGCCCGCGAAAATATAAGCGAATCATTATGCGCTGTTGTAACCTCATAACTAAAAGGCAGCATAATGCCTTTATTATGTAAGTCGCGCCGAAGAACCGAATCGATCCATACCGAATCAATCCGCTTGTTAAGTGGTTGGCCTAAACGTTCATATTCTTCGGCCAGGTTTTGTATCACATTTTGGCGCGGATGGGCTTGTCCCTGTTTGGCATTCTCGATAGAATCTGTAACCAGGGCTTTCCTTACCATCCTGATTTGATGTTCCTTTTGCTTTCGCATCTGGTCGCGCTCCCAAAGCGGGTTGATCTGTGGGATGATCATCACCTGCGGGCCAAATTGCGGGTCATCGTACTTGTACCTCAGCGTATCATATTTTCTGAGCACCTGCGGCTTTCTGGCGATTGATTTATGACCAGAGTTTACCACTTCGGGCGAAATGCTTTGATGCACTACGCCAAACTCGTCGGTAAACTCATCAATACGTAAATGGATAGAACCTTCCTGGGCCAGGTTAAATACTTCATCATCGAGCTGGTTTCTTAAGATGATGTGTTTTAAACTATCGCGCAGCAGGGCAATCTTTTTCTGCCTAAGGCTTCTTTTTCTTTTAATGTTGGTACTATCGGGCGAAATAACCGGTGTATGGTCGAGCGTGCTTTTGTGGATGCTTTTTACAATGAGGCTCAGGTTTTTCTGGCGCATGTTCTGCTCATCGTTCGCACGATATTTCTCATTAATAAAGTTCATGGCATCAATACGCGCTACTTTGGTAACCACGTTGTTTAACACCTCGTTAACCGACCTGTCAAACAATTGCGACTGCATTACGTACGATTGCCGCAAGAAATACAATTGCATAGCCATTACACCCAACAGCGCAAATCCCATTACTCCTGTAATAATGCCTATGCTTCTTTTCTTCATTAACAAACAAAATTATTTCAAAATGGTAGATATAGGTATCCTTTAACAAATTTTAACATTTTGATACCAAGATTTAATATCTTGACGTTAAGGAGTTTATTAATTTAGCCATTTCAAACAAAATACCCCATGAATATCAAAAAATTGACCACCAGACCCGGCTTCGAATTTATTTTTGCAGCGGGCATTGCCGCCATCTTTATTTTGCCGGCAGCCGTAATGGCGCAGGACAATAAAAGCATTGACATAACCATTGCTAACGGAGACACCGTTATTAATGGCAAAAACATTAAAGATATGTCGCCCGAGCAGCGCCAGCAAGCGATGAGCGACCTGAATAAAATTACCGGCAAAGGAAAAGGCCAGTATAAAGAATACCGTTTTGAGCGACGCGGCAATGCTGCCCCGGTTGTAGCAACCGATGGTTTAGGCACTACCGACTTAAATATTGTGAAAACACCAAACGGCTACGTGGTACAGCCGCAGGAAAAACAACTGCACGTAAGAAGGGTAATTAGAAGAGACACAGCTATTGTTGTGCGCGACCGGAGAGGTAATGGCCATAATGATGATAATCTGATGATCCCGCCTGCGCCGCCGATTGAGAACTTTAGCCGTCGCAATACCCAGGAGTTTGAATATACCAATATTGATAACGATGGTGTTGAAACCGGCGTAAGCTTCCGCGTATCAGACCCTAAAGGCCCGCGTTTAAAAGGCATTGCCGGTGTTGATAAAACCGACCTGGTGATTAGCGATCTTAAAATTGTACCTGATTTTGTAAGTGGTAAAACCCTGTTTATGTTTACCCTGCCAACCAAAGCTGTAGCCGAAGTTGAGTTTATGGATAACTCTGGCAAAACTTTGTGGACCGAGAAAACTTCAAGCGGTACTTTCAGCAAAAACTTTGCTTTGCCGCTTAACGGTGTTTATAACTTAAAAATTAAGCAAAGCGGTAAAATGGCCGTTAAGCAGATCTTTAAAGAAGAGTAATTTTTATTGAATTCGATATAAAAGCAAAGCCCCTTAAGAAAATCTTAAAGGGCTTTACTTTTATTATTTAGGTTGAAAGATTCTTAGAATGGCAGATCGTCATCATCCGGCGCTGCGCTCAAATCAACCGGTGGGGCATACTCTGGGGTAGCACCTGTAGCGCCGCCAACCTGCGTAACTCTCCACAATTGTAATGAGTTAAAATATGTTTTTTTACCGGTTTTGTCTGTCCAGGGGCGGCCTTTTAGGTTAAAAGACACCTCAACATTATCGCCTGGTTTAACGCTGTCTAACAAGTTGCAACGATCCTGAATGGCCTCGAATTTGATATACTCAGGGTACTGCGGGTTCTCAATATATTCTAAAATCAGCTCTCTTTTTTTAAGGCTGTCTGTAACCTGCATAGTTGCAGATACTTCGTGTACTTTTCCTTTAATATCCATGTATCAAAATTTGAAATGTAAAGTTAATGTTTAACAAATAAATTCATACACTTTTAATTCATAAATTTGCCCTCCACATGCAAGTTTTTCAAGAAGAGAGTAAAATCATCATTACCTGCAATAAAAGGTTATCGCCTTATTTACAGCAGGAAGTAGAAGCGTTAGGCTTTGAAATAAAGCGCAGCTTCCAAACCGGGGTCGAATTATTGGGCACGGTTAACGATTGTATTACGCTAAATCTTAATTTAAGATGCGCCAGCCAGATCTTGTATCTGTTAAAAAGCTTCACCGCTGCTGACCCACAGGCTCTTTACGAAGAGCTGGTTACCATTGAGTGGGAAAAACTGATCGATTTTTCGGGCTATTTTTCTATCACTTCAAACGTAAATAACGAGCATATCCGCACGCCGCTTTTTGCGAATGTGAAAGTGAAAGATGCCATTGTCGACAGGATTAAATCGATCAAAGGTATAAGGCCGGATTCGGGTGCCGATCAAAATAAAGCAGTTTTTCACCTGTACTGGCAGGATGATAAGGCCGATATATTTATTGATACATCGGGCGAAACCATTGCCAAACACAGCTACCGTAAAATACCGGGTAAAGCGCCAATGCTCGAAGCTTTGGCTGCAAGTACCATTATGGCTACCGGTTGGGATAAAAAGAGTACATTCATTAATCCGATGTGCGGTTCGGGCACGCTGGCTATCGAAGCTGCACTGATGGCTACCGAAAAAACTCCGGGCTTTTTCAGGATGAACTACGGTTTTATGCACATTATGGGTTACGATGAGCAGGTGTTTTTTGCACAGCGACGTATCTTAAAAGATAAAGCCATTAAGCAACTGGATTTTAAAATCATAGCTACAGATATCTCAGACGATGCTGTTGACATTGCCCGCAAAAATGCAAATACTGCAGGTGTAGAACATTTGATAGAATTTGCTGTTTGTGATTTTGCCGACACAGAAGTACCTGAAATGGGCGGCGTTGTAATGTTTAATCCCGAATATGGCGAGCGACTTGGCGTGCACACCAAGTTAGAGATCACCTATAAACGCATTGGTGATTATTTAAAGCAAAAATGCCGTGGCTATAAAGGTTATGTTTTTACAGGTAACCCCGATTTGGCTAAAAAAGTGGGATTAACTGCAAAGCGCCGTATTGAATTTTATAATGGTAAACTGGATTGCCGGTTGCTGGAGTACGAGTTGTACGATGGCAGTAAACGAGAACCAAAGGTTGATTAATTAAATGAAGAAACTATTTACGCTATTTGCGGCCGTGATGATATCGGGCATGGCAATGGCACAGAAAGAACTTGCTTTCCCGTTTCAGGGCGGGCAGCAGGTAATGACAGACTTTTTTAAAAACAATTTTGCCGTATCTACTGATATCAAGCAGCAAAACGCTGCCGGTACGGTGATCTTAAAATTCACTGCCGATCAAAAGGGTAATATCAAAAAAGTGATTGTTTATTACGCTGATGATTTTGTACTGGCGCAGCCGGCTGCAGATCTGCTCAAAAAAACAGATCATAAATGGATAGTGCCCGATGGCGAAAAACTGCACGATTTTATACTGCCGTTTACCATTAGTTTTAATGTGCCGGCAAATGCAGATGCTGCGGCAACCAAGGCATTTTTGGCATATTATAATAAGCGCAGCCCTGTTTTAACCCATAACCAGATACCGCTTGATACGGCTACCCTGCTACCAACCATTACGCTTAAGTATGATGTTGGGCAATAAAAGGCGTAAACATTAATTTTATAGTATTGAAAAGGGCTTTGTTTAAAGCCTTTTTTAATTTAAAAGATAATTTTTATGCTGAAATAATTTATAGTATTTAACTGTAAAAAGCTTATAATCAGCCATAAATATTGGTTGTTTTGCCAGTAGGGTATCAAAAAATGTTTAAATTTTGATATTTTGCTTTTTTATGAAGTTTATCTATATATTGCAGGGGATTAAAGAAACATTGTTACTTTTTTCGCGTTAAAGGAAAAAGGCCTAAAAAGCCACACATGTATTAAATTAGAATTAATGAACATTTTTGTAGGAAGTCTGCCTTACCAGTTAAAGGAAGAAGATTTAAGAGAACTATTTGAAGCTTACGGCGAAGTGAGCTCAGCAAAATTAATTATCGACAGAGAAACCGGCAGAAGCAAAGGTTTTGGCTTTGTTGAGATGTCTGATGACGAGAGCGCCCAAAAAGCTATTGATGGCTTAAATGGTATCGAAGTAAGCGGCAGAAGTATCGCAGTTAGCCAGGCTGAAGAGCGTAAATCTGGTGGTGGCGGCGATCGTCGTGGTGGTGGCGGCTTCGGCGGCGGCAACCGTGGTGGTGGCGGCGGCGGCTTTAGCCGTGGCGGCAACAGCGGTGGCGGTGGCTACGGCGGCGGTTCAAAAGGTGGTAACAGCAGAGGCGGCGGCAGCCGTTATTAATATTAAAAAAGCACCAGCTTATTAGGCTGGTGCTTTTTTTGGCTTTATACATTCCTGAATCTTATACCTTTTATTCAAAAAGCATAATTGAATAGTGTAACTGGTTTGTGCAATTACATTATTAAAGCAGCTTTTAACTCGGTAACATTTGCCGACGGGCTTTTGCTTGTTTCAAATATAACTTTTGAGTTTGCAGCCGAACCATAGAAATTGGCATTGGCGCTTTTATCAATAGATATGTTTGATCCGTTAACGCTTAAACCGGCAAACAAGCCCTTGCTGCGTGAGTAGGAATAGATTTCGGCATCGAGCTTAACATCTGTGCTGGCTGTAGAACTACGGCCAACCGGGCCTGCTGTTGCAGAGATATCGCCGCCAATTGTAAAGTCGCCATTGTTTACTTTGTTCAGGATACTTCTGTGCTTAAATATAAGTACCAGGTCAACAGATTGTACACCTGCCTGTAAACCGAAACTACCTCCTGTAAAGGTTACAAATACAGGGTTGCTCCAACTGCCCGATGCTGTTCTGGCCATGGCTACGCCTTTACCACGTTTACCACCTACTGCAAGGCCGGCATTTATCATATCAGGTATAATAACAATACCTTCTGCCTGTTTTAAAAGCGCTTCCGGTATGCTTTCCTTCATTTTTATGAATTCTTTTGCTACCGTTGTCGACTTGGTTATCCGCTCGTTTTCCTTACCCGCATCTTTTGCCGAAGTAAGCACAAAGAATATGCTCAACAATGCCGGGATTAATAATACCTTGAAGTTTTTCATAAGAGATGTTTTTAATCGTGTTTTATGATAATATATGTTAAAGCATAACAGATATATGATCTGCGGGTTTCATAAAACATTAAAAACAGTAACCTATACTATAATAACTTTCAAAATACAGCTTTGTTGGCTTATCCAATCTTCACAAATCCTGTTAACTTAACAATTGATTAACGTGGATTTTGTGCAAAACCTAAATTTTATAAGTTTCTTTGCACGGAATTGTGTACTGTGCCCGCTTTGTATAAATTGACGGCATGGTAACAAGCATTGATAGTTTCGCTATATTACAGCTATAAAATAATTTTAATGAAAACGTCCATATTCGGCCAGGCATTACCTAATAATAACCAGATATTTTACGGCTTATTTAACCAGGCTGCAAGCAACAGCTATGATATGGCAGCATTGCTTTATCAGGCTGCCGGATCATCTGATCTGCAGGATCAAAAAATGAACTTCAACCATATTGGCCGTTTAAAAGAAAAAGCCAATAGTATTAAACACCAGGTGCTGGTAGTATCAGGCAAGGCGTTTATCTCTCCGTTTAGCCGCGATGATATGTATGCCTTGGCATCATCAATAAATGCCGTATCAGATTTTATTGATGTAGCGGCCCGTCGTATCAACTTCTATAATATTGTAGTTAATTCGCCAATTAAGGAGCTTGCCGGTATTATTGTTGATTGCTGCACCTTGCTTACCAAATGCGTTGATGCCTTAAACGACCTTAAAAACGTTGATACCATTACAGATTATTGCACCAATATAAAACAGCTGGAGCATTACGCAGACCAGGTATATAATAAAGCACTTGCCCATTTACTGGATACAGAAACTGATGCGCTTGAAATTATTAAATACAGCGAGATACTGGCTTCGCTTGAACGTGCAACCGATAAATGCGAGCATGTTGTTAACGTGATAGAAAGTATTATTATAAAAAATAGTTAAACATAAGTTCTTCTGCTTATTGAAAAAGGTTATTATTGGCAACAGTAATAACCTTTTTCAATTATGTAATAATTACAATACTTTGATGCTGAGGGCAAACCCGCGGGCTATGCCGTTGTTAACAAATCAATATGATTGATATTATTTTAGTAGAAGACCATAAGATTGTACGAAACGGGGTTAAATCATTATTGGAGAAAGAGCCTAAATTTAAAATTGTAGGCGAGGCCGTAAGCGGTAACGATGTATTAACAATACTTAATTCGGGTACCAAGGCAGATATTATTTTAGCCGATATTAATATGCCGGGTTTAAGCGGCCTCGAGTTAATTGCCGAACTGAAAAAAGCAGGGTACAACGCTAAAATTATTATGCTTACCATGCTCGATCATGAGCGATATGTGGCCAAAGCCTTTAAAGCCGGGGCCAACGGCTACCTGCTTAAAAACACAAGCCCCGATGAATTGATATTTGCCATAAAGCATATTTATGCCGACGGTAATTACCTGTTTAGCGAATTGGCTATGCGCCTGTTAGACCGGCTTTCGCAGGGGCGCGATATTATGATACTGGATAACCGCTCGGATGTTGATTTTTCTAAACGCGAAACCGAGGTACTTACCTTAATTGCCGAAGGCTTTACCAACCAGGAAATTGCCGATAAACTTTTTACCAGCAAACGTACCATAGAAGGCCATCGCCAAAGTATGATTGATAAAACAGGTACCCGTAACACCGCTGCGCTTATCAGGTTTGCTTTGCTTAATGGCATAATCAGTTAATTTTTGTGTCAACAATCCTCCTGTAATTATTCAGTTTTTTTAACTGAATTGACAATAAATTAAACTTTTCGCTAAAAACGAGTATTTACCACGGCTTAATTGCAGGTATTAATACGTGTTCGGTATTTTTCAACAAGCTTACATTTACTCCTGTTAATTGTAGCCAATTTTGAAAACTTTACTGACCCCCATCTTATTAGACTTTCTGATAATAGAAGGCTATAAATATTGCGCATCAAAAGCAAATGGCATTAACACATCTGATGCAAGCGAAAGCATTACCCTTATACCTTTAAAAAGCAAACGGGTTTTAAATCGGCTATCAGGTAGTGTCGACAAATATTTCAGCATCAAAAGCGAGCCTGTACAAATGGCCGAAGGCTTTGATGATACCCTGGTTATGGTTGAAATTGATAGCAGCGATTTAAAACGCTATATCAGTTTTTTCATGGAAAAGCTCGCCCTCTCGAAGTCATTTTTTAAGCCTAACCTACAAAACGAATGCTAAGTAACTCCGGAATTAACAAAGTTTTTTTGGTTGGGTATATTGGTAAAGAACCACGCTGGCATTCGGCAAACAACGAACCTAAGATGTTATGTTTCCCGATGGTTACCACCGAGTTTATTAAAAAGAACGGCACCTCGGTTGAACATGTAGAATGGCATCAGATCAAAATTCCCGAGAATTTTGTAGAAGACGAAACCTTGCTTAAAAAAGGCCAGCTGGTATATGTACAAGGCAAAATACAAACCCGCCAGTTTACCGACGAGCAACAGGTTAAACGTTATAAAACAGAAATACTGGCGCAGCAGGTACAATTATTAAACAGTACCATTGAATCTACTTTGCTGTAAGTAGTGTTAATTAATGGTGGCCGGTTTTCTCCGGTTTTTACCCTCCCGGTTGGTCAGGTCATCGCCCATATCGTCGCGGGCTTGTTCGGCCAACTCCAGCATTTTCTTCACAATTTCGGGGTAGTTTTGTTGTACATCATACGATTCGCCCGGGTCATGTGCCAGATCATACAAGGCCATTGGTGCATCAACACGGCCAATTTTACCTCCTTCACCACCTTTGCCATGTAGTGCCGAATAGGTTGCAGATGAATGCGGTAATACCAGTTTCCAATGTTTGTACCTGATATCTTCGAGGTTATTTTTGCCGAAGTAATAATAGAAAACCTCGCGCGGGTCTGTTGTGGTTTTACCCAGCCAAACAGGCAAAAAGTTAATGCCATCAATTGGTTTCTTAGGCAATTTAGCGCCAGTGGCAGCCACAATGCTTGGCAGCAAATCCATATTGGTCATTAGCATACTGTTGATACCTCCGGCCTCTACTTTTCCCGGCCAGCGGATCCATAACGGAACGCGCGTGCCGCCCTCCCATGAGGTTGATTTACCCTCGCGGAAGCCGCCCGATGAACCTGCATGATCGCCATAATTTAACCAGGGGCCATTATCGCTGGTTACAATAACGATTGTATTATCGGTCAGCTTTTCATCGTCTAGTGTTTTTAAGATCTCACCTATCGACCAGTTCAACTCCATAATCTCATCACCAAAATCGCCCAGATCACTTTTACCTTTAAACCTTGCCGACGGCGCAAGCGGAACATGCGGCATAGTATGCGCCAGGTATAAAAAGAAAGGTTTGTTTTTATTTTGTTTGATGAACCGGATAGAGTGCTCTGTTAAATGCGTAGCCAGTTCAGAAAGCTTTTCTTTTGATGTGATCGAATCAACAATTTTATCGCCTTCTATCAATGGCAGTGGCGGCCAGGTATAACGGATGTCGTTTTTATTAGTGATCAGGGTACCATCTTTATCGCGGTTCCAGATATCGTGCGAGTAGGGGATGCCATAAAAAGTATCGAAACCATAATGTGTAGGCCAGTAAGGTGCCTTATTGCCCAAATGCCATTTGCCGAACATGCCGGTAGTATAACCTGCATTTTTAAGTAAAGCGGCAATGGTTTCTTCATCCGGGTTCAAGGCTCTTTTATCGCCGGGCAGTAGGGCGCCGGTCATGCCTACCCGGTTCGAATAACAACCGGTTAGCAGCGCAGCACGTGATGCCGAACAAATAGGTTGAGCCGCATTGTAATGTGTAAAACGTGTGCCTTCGCGCGTTAAGCGGTTAAAGCTTGGCGTGGGTATCTGTGTCATGCCGTAAGGTTCGGTATCACCATAACCCATGTCATCCATCATAATAATGATCACATTGGGCTGTTTGTTTTGGGCGACACCACGAAATCCTAAAGATAGAATCGCGAGCAGGACAAGGACGTTTTTCATAAAATACGAGCAAATTGGTAGAGGTTGCAATGATAGTAATTTTGCTGATTGCTTAATCAGCTAATTAGCAATTTAACTGTTACAAATGGGTTAATACAATGCTGATCTGTTCTACCGTACGGAACTTTTCGTGCTCTATCGTATGGTTAATTTGTTCATGCGCCCAGGTAATATGATAAGGTACATGAATAGCAGAACCACCGATATTTAATACGGGCAATATGTCCGATTTAAGCGAATTACCAATCATCAGTAATTCTTCGGGCTTAATATCCAGATGGCGGATCAGCTTCAGATAATTGGCATCATCTTTTTCAGACATAATTTCGATGTGGTGAAAATATTTGCTCAGACCCGATTTACGCAGTTTACGTTCCTGATCAAGTAAATCGCCTTTGGTGGCTACAACCAGGCGATATTTTCCCTGCAGGTTTTCCAACACCTCTTCTACACCATCAAGCAGTTCAATAGGTTCATTCAACAGGCTTTTACCCAGGTCTAAAATCTTATCGATAATCTCTACACTTAAAGTACCCGAAGTAATGCGGATGGCGGCTTCGACCATTGATAGTGTGAAGCCCTTTACGCCGTAACCATAAAGCGGCAGGTTATCCAACTCGGTGCGCATCAGTTCGCGCTCCAGGTCGTGCATCGATAAATAGCCTTCCAGTAATTGACAAAAAGCTTCCTCGGTTTTGCGAAAATAGGGCTCATTTACCCAAAGGGTATCATCGGCATCAAATGCCACTACTTTTATACTCATGGTGTTAGCGATAGTATAATGCAATAATACTCAAGTTTTGCTTAATGGCGATACATCTGTTTTAAGAGAAAAATTGCTGAAAAATTTGCGTAACCGAATGGTTACTTATATATTTAACCATTCGGTTACATATAAGTAGTTATGATGAGAAGAGACGTGTTTCAGGCCATTGCTGATCCTACCCGCAGGGAAATCATTAATATGATTGCGCGCCAGCCATTAAACCTCAATGCCGTAGCCGATAACTTTGATATTAGCCGCCCCGCTATATCAAAACACATTAAGATACTAACCGAGTGTGGCCTCATTACTATTAAACAACAAGGGCGCGAGCGTTTTTGCGAGGCCCGGCTGCAAAAGTTACGTGAAGTAAACGAGTGGATTGCGCAATACCAGGTTTTCTGGACCGGTAAGTTAGATGCCCTTGAAACATTTCTGGCAAATGATAATCAACCAATTAAACATAAACCATCAAAAAAATAAAAGATGAAACATGAACCATTTGTAATTGAACGTGTGCTAAATGCACCCGTTGAAAGGGTCTGGAAAGCCATCACCAATGCAGATGATATGAAGCAATGGTATTTTGATATCCCTGGATTTAAACCCGAGGTGGGATTTGAATTTACCTTTAAGGGCGAAAACGAAGGCCGCGTTTTTGTACATTTATGTACAGTAACCGAAGTTGTGCCTTACCAAAAGCTAACCCACAGCTGGCGATATGAGGGCTATGAAGGCAATTCGTTCGTGACGTTTGAACTGATACCCGAAGACAGCCAAACCCGGTTAAAGTTGACACACGAAGGATTGGAAACATTTCCGCCGATTGCTGATTTTGCAAAATCGAATTTCGAAGCCGGGTGGACTTATATTATAGGCACATCTATCAAAAATTACCTGGAAAAGGAAACTAATTAATACCTGTTATTATGAAAATACAACTGAGTACCGTAATGGTACAAGACCAGCAAAAAGCCCTGGAGTTTTACACCCAGATTTTAGGTTTTGTGGTGAAACATGATATACCAATGGGCGAGTACAGATGGCTCACCGTGGTATCGCCCGAAACTGAAAACGGTCCAGAATTAGTGTTAGAGCCCATGGCTTTTGAACCGGCAAAGGTTTACCAAAAAGCGCTGTTTGATGCAGGCATCCCCGCAAATGCTTTTGTGGTTGCAGATATTGAGGCTGAGTACAAAAGAATGCAGGATCTGGGTGTAGTTTTTAAAGGTAAGCCAGAAAAATTTGGCCCGGTTACGCTGGTAAGGTTTGAAGACACCTGCGGTAATTTGCTTCAAATTTTTCAGCCGTAATTTTTGTTGATTATGTTGAATTGTTGATTGGGTTGAGTAGTCAGGCCTCTTGTTTAAACTAAATCTAACTCAATCAACAATTCAACTCAATCAACCTACAAGAACCACTTAACTTAATCAACAATTCAACCGCTCAACTCTCACGGAGTCGAGTAATTATGCTGATGGATCTGGCCATACCAGCTTTCAATGGCTTCGATAAAAACATCGGGCCGGCGCAGCCAGTTAAAATGATCTAAAGCAGAGTTTTCGATATAACAAATTTTCTGTTTTGCCGATGTAAGTTTATTACACAGATGCCGCACCGCACCGGGAGGGGCCAGAAAATCAGAATCGAGGTGTATAGCTAAAACAGGCAGCGTTACCTTGCGAAGCCGCTGGTCCCAGTTAAAGGAACTGCCTGCAAGTTTGTATTTCCCGGTTAAGGCCTGCCTCCCCCAGTCGTCAATTAGTTTTTGAAAGGTATCGCCGCCAAAACCAAATTTTGCACCGGGAAAATACCCCACTATCCAGGCATACAACCGTGCAAATTGACTTTTACTTAAAACGCTAAGCTTTTGCCAGCCTGGCCATGACCAATAATATACCGAACCGCTTGTACAAAGAATTAAGCCCGAAACTCGTTCATCCAGCAAGGTACAGTATAAGCAAGCCAGTTGCCCACCCAAGCTATGGCCTAATAAATCAACGGGGGAATCAAATAAATTGGTTACTGCATTTATTGCCGAAGGAATGTCTTCTATTAAAATATCACGATAACCATAATTAGACCGCTTGCTTGCTTTAACCGAGCTTTTACCCTGTCCCTGTAAATCAATTACAGCGCACGACCTTCCCATTCGGGCCAAACTTTTCATTAGGCGGTCGTAATAACTTGCGGGCACACCCAAAGCAGGTAATATTAGTATAGTATTAAGGGCCGAAGCCTCAGCTTTAATAAATCGCAACTCTGTAGTTTTGGTTTCAGCAACTTTAATTTGCCTGACCTGAACGATTAAAGCCATATTTAAGGTAGGTGTGATGGTGTGCCCCGAATATATTAATTAAAAATCAACAAAGAAAGGCTCAGTTCAATTACTAACCCTTTAGTTAATAATTAATTACATAATTAAAACACACGGCGATCTTCCTCTTTAATTTCTACATCATTAATGCTGGCATATCGCTTTGCCATCAGGCCGTTTTCATTAAATTCCCAGTTCTCGTTGCCATAAGCGCGAAACCATTGGCCTTCAGTATTATGCCATTCATATTCAAATCGTACGGCAATCTTATTATCGGTAAAAGCCCAAAGCTCTTTTTTTAGTTTATAATCCAGTTCACGTTGCCATTTTTCAGTCAAAAATTTTACAACCTCTTCGCGGCCGTTAATAAATTGCGAACGGTTGCGCCACTCGGTATTAACAGTGTAAGCCAATGATACCCTATTAGGGTCTTTACTGTTCCAGGCATCTTCTGCCAATTGCACTTTTTGCTTGGCTGTTTCTAAGCTGAACGGTGGTAAGGGGAGTTTCTGTTCCATCTTAATTTTAATTTGATATTCAACAAATGTACCCTGTTAATCACCTGTAATATTGGTATTAGTTACAGCAATTGTGGTACTATTTACCGATACGTACTACACTATCCTTTCCTGCTTACCCGAATCAAGGCTGCGATAAATGGCATCAACCACGCGCATATCTTTTACCCCTTCTTCGCCCGGCACACGGGTTGGTTTCCCGGTGGCAACGCATTTTGCAAAATCGTCCATCTGTGCAGCCTGTTGATTAATCTGCGGAAAATCGATCACCCCCTTTGAACTTTTACCCAGGATAGGCCCATAACCATAAGCTGGTTCCAGTTCAAATTTACCGTGCTCGGCTTCTGCTCTTAAATAACCCCAGTTATTATTGTAACTCGATTTTCCCTTGGTTTTTAACCCTCCCGGAAACTCTAGCTCCCAGAATATGGTTTCATCAACTTCTTTAAAAAAATCCGGGCGGGTTTTCTCCTGGGTGGCTTTAACGGCAATAGGTTCGAGCCCTGTGGTATAGCGGGCACCTTGTATAGCGTAAATACCCATATCCATTAAGCCCCCGCCGCCACCTAAAGCTTTCTTTAACCGCCAGGCATTGGGGTCGCCGTTATAGGTAAAGCCGTTGGCATTTTCTATGCCGGTTATTTTGCCAAAAACCTGTTTTTGCCCCAGGCGCATAACTTCAATAGTATGGGGTTCAAAGTGCAGGCGGTAACCAATAGAAAGCATACGGTTGGCCTTTTTACAGGCCGCAATCATTTCTTCACAATCGCGGGCGTTTAGCGCCATCGGCTTTTCGCATATTACATGCTTACCCGCTTTGGCTGCGCGGATGGTATATTCTTTATGCAGAAAAACCGGCAATACTACATACACAATATCGATATCCGGGTTTTTAGCTATCTCATCAAAGTTTTGATAGTTGTAAATATTTTTCTGCGGAATGTTGTAGCGCTGTGCCCAGTCTGTCGCTTTTTGCGGCGTACCGGTAACTATACCTGCCAGGTAGCAGTTTTGTGTTTGCTGCAAAGCCGGTGCTAATTGCCCAGTGCTGTAGCTACCCAAGCCAACCAGGGCAATGCCCAGTTTCTTTTTAGGCTGAGCGGAAAGATTAGCAATTGCCGATAAGGTTGAGCCCAGTGTTAAGGCACCCACACCTAATGCACTTTTAAATATAAACCCGCGGCGTGATAATTTAGATAATGAATCCATAGGTAATGTAAATTGGTTCAGCAATTTACATCAAAAACTATGCTCGGTGTATAGATTAATTTCTAATTTTCAATCGGGCAGGTGATAGCGTTTTTCGCCGCCCTGCAAAAACTCTTCGATCTTGTAAGCGTAACCGCTGACGGTAGTATAAAGAATTAAAACAGATACACATACAAAAGGCACGGCAGTAATAAGCCCGGTTAGCGATTCATTATTCTGCCCGGCATTGATGGTTAAGTAGAGCAGCCCACCATAGGCAAATAATAACCCGGTAACTATTAGCAATGCCTGGCTTAATTTAGTTTTTCTGAACAAACTTAAGCCCAGCAAAAATTGCCCTATTAATGAAAGCATTGCCGCTGTTGGCAAAAGCTGTGTGTAAGTATCGTTTAGCGAAAAATAGAAGTTGTCGTTAAGTATCAGGGGGATAAAAATGGCCTCAACTATAATCATAAACCCGGTACCATTACCTATACCAACCAATATGAGCATATTAGTTAGTAAAGCCCAGATAACCATGCGTTTAATATTTCTGTTAGCTTGCATTAAGAGAAGAGGTTGACTAAACAAAAGTAACGGAAAAACACATTGAGTGTTAGTTAAATTTGGATTACCGGGAGGTGTGAAAGGATAAAATAATATTAACCAAACGTTTAGTGGTTAAATGTTTTATGCTTATGACAGGAAATAGTTGGGAGAATTAAAAAACGAAACATCGTAATTAGAGATTGAACCTTAGAGATCAGGTTCAATCTTAATTACAAGATAATCACTAACGTGTTCTTTTAGGGTTAAAAGCAACAAGGTATTGCAACTCGCCATTTGCTGCGTTAGAAGTACTGCTATCAAACTTGCGTTCAAAACCAGCCTTAGCTTCAATCAGTTTAACTTTTACCACGCGCATTAGCTCGGCCAGTATTTCTGGTAAAACTTTGGTGGTGATGGTTGGGAAATATCTTTTCTCCAGATCGCGGGCTTCTGCTGCGCTGGCTAAGCTTAGTTCCCAGTTTTCATCGGGTTTAAAGCCGAACTCTTTGGCACAATTATTTAAATCGTACACATACATTTTGGCCTGAAATTCTACAGTTTGATTTGACATTATTTCTTTTTAGGGGTTGTAAGATCTTGCGATACCGATTTTTTGCCCGATTGATAATCTGATCCGGCTTTTTTTGGTCCTGTGGCAGCGGCTTTTTTAACCTCGCGGCCTCCTTTGTCTTTGCTCATATATTTTTTATTTGATGTGGTTAATCCTGCCCACTGAAATGTGGAAGAGTTGTGAATTAGAAAAGAAAATGAAATTATGCACTCCCATTTTTTTCTGAATGTGTATTAGCTAACGCTTAAATATTTCGTATCAGAAAACGGAATGCCTAAGTAGAGAAGTATTTGTTTAAAGATACCTTTTATTAATTGATTATCAGCAGGTTTTGAATGTTAATTATCGATTATGGTTTTATGCCTTGAGATATGCCTTTGAGATGATCTGAACGTTGTTTTGTTTACATTTGCGCACCTTAATTAGCAACGGCAAATGGAAGCTTTAATACACGATAACAAGGTTTTTGAAGATATTACTTATGCGAAGAAGCTGATTCGCGGCCGCGAGTTTCAAAGCTGTACGTTTAAGAAATGCGATTTCTCTAACAGCAACTTCCCGCACAATAAATTTCTGGATTGTGTATTTGATGGCTGCAACCTTTCGATGATGAAGTTTTATGGATCAACCCTGAGTAACGTTGAATTTAAAAACTGCAAAATATTGGGCGTAAATTTCAGCGAATGCCAGGATTTTCTGTTCAGCGTTGAATTTGATAGTTGCATCCTGGATTATGCTTCTTTTATGGGTAAAAAGATGGTGAAAACAAGGTTTGCTCATTCATCATTAAAAGAGGTAAGCTTTAGTAACACCAACCTTAATGGTTCTGTATTTGATGATACCAACCTCGAGGATGCTGTTTTCAACCGTACAGACCTAACCTCGGTTAACTTTACCACCGCCTACAATTATACGATGGATCCAGAGCTAAACATCCTCAAAAAAGCCAGCTTCTCCACGCAGGGCATAGCAGGTCTTTTGGTTAAGTACGGTATTAAGATCGTTTAGTGGTGCTTAATAATTACCCCGTCGCTCATATCAATAATGCGGTCGCTGTTGCGGGCAAAATCATCATCGTGGGTTACGGTGATAATGGTTTGGCCCCGCTCATGCGCTAACTCTTTAAAAATATCGAATACTACCTGCGTGTTTTTAGAATCGAGGTTGCCGGTGGGTTCATCACCCATAATAATGGATGGATCATTAATCAGCGCTCTTGCAATAGCCACACGCTGCTGCTGGCCGCCAGAGAGCTTGCTGGCCAGTTTTAATGCCTGGTCTTCCAGCCCTAAAAGTTTAAGATTTTTATAAGCCTTATCCTCAATTTCCTGCTTGCTCTTTTTGTTGAGCTTCATGGCCGGTAGCATCACATTATCTAATGCCGAAAACTCCGGCAGCAGGTAGTGAAACTGAAACACAAAGCCAATATGCTCATTACGGAAAGCCGCCAGGTTGTTTTGCGATTGCCCGGTGAGTTTTTCGCCGTTGATAAACAGCTCGCCCTCGTAGTTGGTATCCATGGTGGAGAGTACGTACAACAAAGTTGATTTACCCGAACCCGACTTGCCCGTAAGGGATAAAAACTCGCCCTTTTTAACCTCGAAACTTACATCTTTAAGCACCTGGAATTTTTGAGGCTCGTAAAAGTATTTGATAATGTGGTCTGCTTTTAGCGCAATGTTGGTTTCCATGTTATCCTCTAATAATATCAACAGGGTCAATTTTTGATGCTTTACGGGCGGGTAAATAACCCGCAACCAGCGTGGTAATTAAACCAAACGTAAAAGCCATTATATAATCTTTGGGGTGATAAGCCATCGGCAGGTTATTCAATCCGCCGATTTTAAAGGGGATGTGGTTTACAATATCGGCAATCACAAAACCAAGTATCATCCCGATTACACCGCCAATAATGCCCACCACAATAGCCTGTACTAAAAATATTTGGGTTACATCCTTACCCGAGAAACCCATAGCCTTCAGAATGGCAATCTCGCGGATCTTCTCATTAATGGTCATGTTCATGATATTATAGATACCGAAGCCCGCCACCATTAAAATGGTTAATGAAACGGCCATCGCTATAATATCGCGCAGTTTAGAGCCAGCCTCGAGTTGCTGATTAGCCGTTTGCCAGCTCTCAACCTTGTACGGAATCACCGGGGCCAAACGCGCCACCACAGGCGCTGTTTTTTCGAAATTGTTTATGTTAACCTGCAGGTCAGTAACATAATCCTGATTCTTGGAAAGCAGCTGCCTTGCCGAACTGATGTTTACGTAGGCTTTTGATTTATCCACACCCTTTACATTCGTTTGATAAATACCGATTACCTTAAAATTGCGGCTCACGCCATCGGATGTCAGCACGTTAATATTGTCGTTGATATTGAGGCTGAGCTGCTGGGCCAGATCTAAACCCAGTATCACACCATCGTGGCGGTATTGCAGGCTGTTCCAGGTACCGTTAGTCATGTAGGTAGAGATATTGAACAGGCGGTTCTCATTATCCACATCAACTCCCGATAATGTACCATTTACCTTGTTGCTGCCATTACGAAAAAACACATTAATGTTTACCTGCGGTGTAATGCCGATAACTTCGGGTTGCTTCCGTACCAGATCCAAGATCTCGCGGGTATTTTTAATGCCCTCTGTATATTGGATCACCTTAGCGTTGCGGATGTTGATAGCTACATCTTTACCCTTGTAAACCTGCTTAACCAGGTTGGTATTATCGGCCGGGCCATCGTTATAAATGTGAATATGCGCCAGCGAGGTAAAAGCCAGGTCGGTTTGCACATCATTAACACCGGTCATAAAGCTGTTCATAAACACGTACATCGATATGCCGAACATTACACCCAGCAAAGCAACTACAGTTTGCTTTACTTTTGAGGTGAGGTGCACCTTTGCTATTTTTAAGTTGGTGGCAAACATGCTATTGTTGTTTAGGCAATACTAAAACATCGCCGGGGTTTAGGCCGCCGGTTATCTCGGTCCACTCCAGGGTATGGATGCCCGTTTTTACCGGTTTCTTCTCTTTGCTATCCTTCAGCAAAACGTAATCGCCGTTAATTAAAAAGTACGATGGTATTACGGCAGCGTCTTTCTTGGTCTGCACAATAATGTTGGCTTGCAATTGTGTTCCGTTTAATACTTTGCCGGGGTTATCAGTAAAGGTGGCTTCCACCACAAACGACTGATCTGTACTGTTAAACGCCGGATAGATCTTAGTAATCTTTGCCTTAAAAACAGAATCTTTAACACTGTTGAGCGATATTAAAACCTCCTGCCCCAGTTTTACCCGCTGGATATCATCTTCTGCAATGTCCAACTTAATAATCGATTTGCCTGCGCCAACCAAGGCGATAGCTTCGCCCTTTTTAACATAGTCGCCTACCTTTTTAGTGACGTTCATAATTATGCCCGGGCCTTCGCTTTTCAGGTTGTTGTAATCATTGTTCTGCTGTTGAATCTGGTATTGCGATTGTGCATTCTTCAAACTCAAATCAACATTCCGTTGCAAATCGGCCAGGTTTTTTTGTAATACATGCAGACTGGATAATGAGGATTGATAGGTCAGTTTGGCATTATCATAATCAGCAGTCGATACGGCTTGTGTTTTAACCAGTCGCGAATAACGTTGATAGTTCAACGAATCTACATTGAGCTTATCCTTTGCTTGCCCGATCTGGATTTTCAGCTGCTCAATCTGTGGCGCACGTGGCGAAGTATTGGTGCGGGCGAAATCGAGATTAACCAGGGCGTTGCTCACTTGTGTTTTTTGCACATCGTTAGAGAGCAGGAATAAGCGCTGATTAGCTTTTACCGTATCGCCCTCGGCCACGTAAGCAGTTTTTAAATAACCATCGGTATTGGCCATAATGCTGTACTGGTCGTAGTTTTCGATATGGCCGCTGCCAAAAACGGCATCAACAATATCTTTATGCTGCAGGGCTGCAGTCTCCGGGTGTTTGCAAGCTGTAAACATAGTGCCTGCTATGAATAAAGCGACGGTATAAATTTTAAGTTGGGGTAAGCTTTTCACTTGATATAAAATTTAATTTCGTGATAAAATAGTAGCCTGGGTTGATAGTAAAGTGGATAGGTTACTCAGGTGCGTATTCTCTGCCCGCAGGTAATCCTCAAACGCTTTTAAATAGGTATCCATATTGATAATGCCCTCCTGGTACTTTTGCTTATTGAGCATAACATTGGTACGGTACAGGGTATAGCTATTGGCCGACGCTTTAGCCATAGCAGTATAATCGGCGTAATTTTTTAGCAGCAGTCGGTCATTAATGCTGCTTTGTTGCTGGGCTGTATTGTATTGCAGTTCTGCTATTTGTTGTTGCGCCAGTGCGCTGCGGTATTTGTTGGTATTAGTAAGCCCGGTAAAAATGGGCACATTTAAGCTTACGCCGATGTAACGATAGGGTGTCCATTGCTGGTTAGAAAGGGAGAGCCCAATATCATTCCTGAACTGCTGACCTCCGAAATAACCGTTAAGTCCAATCTTTGGATAAGCAACAGCCCGCTGTGCCTTGCTTTGTATAATGGCCAACTCCGATTGCTGTTTATAAACATCCACGCTCCTGTCAGCCCCCAGGTTAATGCTGCTGATGCTTGCGATAGAATCCAGACTCAGGTTTTCGGGGAAGCTCAACTCGGTCAGCACTTTTTCGCCCAATAAGATCTTAAGGTTTTCTACCCCCTGGTCATACACCTGCTGGCTTTGCGCTTTGTTTTGTAAAACGTTGTTATAATTAATCATGGCCTGATTAACGGCCAGTGCATCGGTGGTACCCTGTTGCAAACGTTGCTTGCTGAGGGTAACCAAACTATCGGCCAAGGCCAGATCCTGCGCGTTGGTTTTGAGCGATGCTTTGCCAATCAATATAGAAAAGTACAATTTAGCAGCCTGATCTTTCAAGCTTTGGATGTACGAAGTCTGCTGGATTTCGGTAAGCGCAATATTGCTTTTGGCGATAGAGGTCTGGAATATAGACGACCAGTCGAAAATATTCTCACTCAAATTTACGCCTGCATTATATGAATACTTTTTACCGAACTCGGCATAATAAGTGGTACCCGGCTGTCCAATTAAAATGCCGGGTATTGGCGTAACGGCGAGGTGTAAATTATCCTGACCGTTAAAGGTACCGCTGGCGTTAGGGTACATAAACCCTTTGGAGGCTTTGTAATTGTATTGCGCCTGTTTAATTTGTTGCTGGTAAACGGCTTGCGTGGGGTTATTTTTAATGGCTTTGGCAATTACATCCTGCAAGGTATTTAGCTTTACGGTATCTGCCTGTTGGGCAAAAGCGTAACCCTGTGTTAATAATGCACCGGCTATTGAAAACGCAAAAAAGAACTTTTTCATTAAAACTCTTTTAAATATTTAATCAACATTTCGGGGATCACTTTTTCGCGGTCGGCAATAAAAGTTTCCCAGTTGGTATCCTGTAACTTGGTCATGTGCTGGATCATCGGTTTGGCAATTACCGGAAATATAGTTTCCGAAATAATGCTCACCACAATTTGGATCGGTTTAATAGGCCTGATGGTGCCTTTGGCTATTCCATCTTTTAACTGCGCAAAAAACAAGGTATCTTTCAGACGGGTACCACTTACGTTTGATAAAAAGTCTTCGGGATTATAGCGCATCTCATTAATTACAAACATGGGCAGGTCAGGCTTTTTCTGCATTGCAGTGATGTAATGCGTAACCAGCAAAGGGATCTTTTCCTCCCAAGGTATCTCCATATTCATAATGGGCAGTGTAGATGCCGAAAAGTTTTTAAACGATTTAATGAATACCTGCTTAAACAGCAAATCCTTGCTCCTGAAATAGTAATGCAGCATTGATTTATTGATGCCAGCCTCATCGGCTATTTCCTGCATCCTTGCCCCGGCTAATCCCTTGCGTTGAAAAACGCTTAATGCGGCTTCGAAAATGAGTTCTTCTGTAGTTTTTTGTTCGTCAACCATATAGTTCAACCATTTGGTTGACAAAAGAAGTTATTTATTTAATAACTTCCAAATACTAAATTTAAAATGCTGTTAATCTGCTGTTTTGGGTTTCGGATGTTTAGACATCATTACCCAGAATACAAGGGCGCACACAACGTAAAAGCCGCCCAAAACACTAACAATCGTTGGCAAATTATTATGGCCGAATGCTGCTTTTGTTAAGGCCATGCCTCCAATTAAGAAATGTGTAAAGTTGGCAAGCGCTATTGGCTTATTGTAAATACCACCAATAATAGCACCTTTGGCCATCCAGTTAAGTATAGCAAAAGCATAATAAGTGGCGCCTAATAATTGCAATATAAGTTCGATGCCTTTGTTGGGACTAATGCCCATTAGTGTCATCACATAATCGGGTGCAAAAGTGAGGAAAATACCTATTAAAGCGAATAAGATCGCAGTTACAGTCAAGATCAATTTGGTGTTCATTGAGACAGGTTATTATTTAGATTTTGACTAAGATAATGCTAATTGTTAAAGTTTTTCATTATAAACCGTATCTTCAAACATAGCAAGAAACGGGTTCTATGCCGTCCATCAGCCACATACTTTTGTATCAGTAAATCAATTAAAAAGATTATGGAAACGCAGCAAGAACTCGATTTTAACCGCATAGCAGAAGCCATCGAATTTTTCAGGCTTAACTATAAACGCCAGCCCACTTTAGAAGAAGCGGCAGAGCATGTGCACCTAAGCCCCTTCCACTTTCAACGGATGTTTAAAGACTGGGCAGGCGTAACACCCAAACAGTTTTTACAATACATCAGCGTAGAGCACGCCAAAAATATATTGAAAGATAAGCAGGCTTCCCTGTTTGATACGGCTTATGAAACAGGCCTATCAGGCACCGGCCGACTGCATGATCTCTTCATCAAAATTGAAGGCATGACTCCCGGCGAATACAAAAACGGCGGCGAGCTGTTAAACATCAATTACAGCTTTGCCGAAAGTCCGTTTGGTACTTTATTGGTAGCATCAACCTCTAAAGGTATTTGCTACATGGCCTTTGCCGACGAGGGCTACGATGATGCCTTTGCCAAATTAAAAAACATATTCCCCAACGCGGCCTACCACCAGGTGTTAGACCAGATCCAGCAAAACGCCATCTTCATTTTTACGCAAGACTGGAGCAAGTTGAGCGATATTAAATTGCACCTCAAGGGCACGCCATTCCAGATTAAAGTTTGGGAAACATTATTAAAAGTGCCCATGGGGGATTTAACCACCTACTCGGGCATCGCCAACCAAATCCAGAACCCCAAAGCCAACAGGGCAGTAGGATCAGCAGTGGGCGACAACCCGGTTGCCTTTCTGATTCCCTGCCACCGGGTCATTAAATCAACCGGCGAGATTGGGCAGTACCACTGGGGTAGTCAACGTAAAAACGCGATGATCGGGTGGGAAGCATCAAAGGCGATCGCAGTATAAATAAAAGAAACCGTTATTGAGAGGCAGGGAGCAATGCCCAGCCTAAAGAGTCGAATGCATCCGGGTTGTAAAGTCGGGGTTACTTCGTTATGCCTTATCGATAACGGTTTCTTTCAATATTTTTTGTCATTGCGAAGAACAGTCGGTCCCGGATTTACTTCGGGAAAGCAATCTCGTAGCTATACAAATCTGATATGCTTACGACGAGATTGCCACGCTATCGCTCGCAATAACAAATTTTATATTTCAACAAGGGTAAAACTCAACCACAACAATGAAAAACATTATAGAACGAATACAAGACAAAGACTGGCACCTCATCAGTAACAACCTTAACGATAAAGGTTATGCCGTAGTAAAAGACATCCTCACCAAAGAAGAATGCAACGAACTGATAAAAGACTACACCTCAGATCATTACCGCAAAACCGTAGTGATGGAGCGCTACCGTTTCGGCATTGGCGAGTACAAATATTTCAGTTATCCCCTGCCGGAGATTATCACCAGCATTAGGGAAACCGTTTACCCGCACCTGGCTAAAGTGGCTAACCTCTGGATGCAGGTTTTGAACATCGATAAAACGTTTCCCCTAAAACATGAAGAACTAAAAGCTGAATGCCATGCCGCCGGGCAAAACAAACCGACAGTTTTGATCTTAAAATATCACGAAGGCGGCTTCAATACCCTGCACCAGGATTTGTATGGCGATATTTATTTCCCAATGCAGTTAGTGCTATTTTTGAATGAGCCTGGTGGCGATTACACAGGTGGCGAATTTGTGCTTACGGAGCAAATCCCAAGGGCACAATCAAAGGCCATTGTACTAAAACCCAAACGTGGCGATATGCTGTTATTTACCACTAACTTTCGCCCTGTGAAAGGCAGTAAAGGCTATTACCGAGTAAATATGAAACATGGCGTAAGCGAGTTGCATACGGGCGAGCGCCACACGCTGGGCATAATTTTTCATGATGCATTAAGTTGATGGATTTATTTAATACCGAAACAAGCGCCAATCTTTTGCCCTTTGATGGCGAAGTAAATTACTATGGCCGGATTATGTCGCCCGCCGAGGCTAACCATTACCTGCAGATTTTACTCAATACCATTGCATGGAAAAATGACGAGGCCGTAATATTCGGTAAGCATATTATCACCGAACGTAAGGCAGCCTGGTATGGCGATGCAGTTTATGCTTACACGTATTCTAATACCACCAAGCAATCATTACTGTGGACTAAGGAGTTGCTGGAACTAAAAGCAATGGTCGAAAAACTAACAGGCACTACCTTTAACTCCTGCCTTTTAAACCTGTATCATAACGGAGACGAAGGTATGGCCTGGCACAGCGACGATGAAAGTTCGCTTGGGCGCAACACCGTCATCGCCTCATTAAGCCTCGGTGCCGAGCGTAAATTTATGCTGAAACACAAGGTTAATAAACACCCTGTTTCAGTAATACTGGTTAACGGCAGTTTACTGGTAATGAAAGGCAGCACGCAAACCAACTGGCTGCATGCCTTGCCTAAAACTAAAAAGGTAAATACGCCGAGGGTTAATTTAACTTTCAGGACAATTGTGGATGCGCCGATAAAAGGCTTGTCATCCTGAGGTACTCGAAGGATGGTGTGGAGGGCCCACCCACATGTTTCAAGTGCCTCAACATGACATCCCCCTTTGTCATTCCGAGGTACGAGGGATCTTCTTCGCCATGCTTGTTCTTATAGCACATCGAAGAAGATTTTTTAACTTTCATTCAGAATGGCAAAAGGGTGTCAGTGCTACTAACTGTTTTTAAACTTGGCTATCTTTAAATTACTGATGAGCACCTTAGCCCCATTCTGATACTTCATAGGCCCGCTGATGTAAAAGTTTTTGGCATCGGTAGGCATAAATAAAATGGTATCGGCCAGCTTGGTTTTATCCAGGTAAACAACCACCCTGTCGCCATCTACCAGAATAGATACGTGCATTGGGCGGTTTTCGTCCGTACCAAGGTCAAAAGTTCCGTTTATATCTTTATTGGTTTTGCTACTACCTATGTTTACCTGGTTGGTGTTGTAGTAAAGCAAATTTACGTATGCACCTTCTGTCTGTATATAATCGCGCACGCTATTATCTACAGCAAAACCAAAGCATACCGGGTAAATATCCCGGATTGGTCTGCCGAAGCCAACAGGTCAAACTCCATGCTAAAGTGTTTTGGGTAAAATAATTGGCGGCTAAATTTATAAGTGGCATTATCCTGCAAGGCCATCCATTTACCGTTTTCGCCGTTAACTGTTACAATGGAACCCGCACCATTTGTTTTAAATGATGCCGGTGATGTACCAACCTGGTATTTTGCAAAATCTTCATAATAAATTACAGAATCGCCGGGTACAAAGTCAAAGGCAGAGTTGATTACTGCTCTTGAGCTTTTATGTGCAGAGGTTCCGGAGCTGCTGGCATCGCTGGGTTTATCAGTTGTTTTGTCTAAGGTTTCGCTGGCTTTTTGCGTAGCCTTGTCTTTAGCTTTTTGCCATAACCCACCTAATTGGGCATTGGCGTTTAGTGTAAAGCAGGTGCTTGCGGTTATTATTAAACCAAGTAATAAGTTTTGTTTCTTCATAAAAAGCGTTTAGATGTAAATCAAATTTAAATGAAAAACATTAACTACACATTAATTTTTTTACATTAATTAAACTATTGTTTATGTTTTGAGTAATTTTCGTTATCAGGAGTGATTTAAACGCAATTAGGCAGATGAAAAATAATTACAGACTTTTGTGATTACATGTATTCTAAAGATCAGGCATCACAACTTAAGCAGGCATTTTGGACGGCCTTTGGGCAGTATATATCACCACAACTTTCGGCCGAAGGCTTGCGGGTTAACTGGGTGAACTATAAAACCGGCATTAAGCATTTATATTTCAGGATGCATGCCGATAACCGTACCGCAAGGATCGCTATCGAGATAGCGCACCCCGATGCCGGAATCCAGGAACTGTTTTTTGAGCAGTTTAAAGAGTATAAAAATATCTTGCACAGTGCGCTTGGCGAGGAGTGGGACTGGCAGCTGCACACCACCGACGATTACGGCAAAACCATCAGCCGCATTTATAAAGAGATAAGCCCGGTTAACGTATTCAACAATAACGACTGGCCACAGCTGATCTCCTTTTTTAAACCCCGGATGATTGCCTTAGATGAATTTTGGAGCGATGCCAAATATGGTTTTGATGCCTTGAAGTAAAGATTGAATAATATCGAATAATGAACTTTGAATGTCCAATATCGAAGTTTTTCCTTCATTATTCAATATTGTGTACTCTGTGTTCGATATTAATTTCATCATCGCTTAATGCGCCACCATTACCTCGTTAGCATCGGGTTTAAAATGGTGCTTAATATTTCTTCGGCCAATAAATAATACCAGCATGGCAATGATAGATGTGATAGCCATGATAGCTGCCATTGGCATAGCCGAATGTGTATTAAATAAGCTGATACCAAATGATGCCAGCGCGCCAATACCCAATTGCAGTGCGCCCATTAACGATGAAGCCGTACCCGCATTGTGTGAAAACGGTGCGATAGATAAGGCCGATGTATTGGGGTTGGTAAGGCCCACACAGCACAAAAATAAAAAGATCATTACAATGGTGCCGTACATATTGTACCAACCCAGGCTTGCACCGGCGTAAAATGCCAGGGCTACAATTACTTCGGCAACAATGGCAAAAGGAACAACCTGTTCGCTCTGAAATTTCTTCAATAGCAAACTGCTGATCTGGCTTGAACCGATAAGCCCGATGGATAGTAAAGCGAAGATCCAGCCGTAAATGGTACCGCTTACTTTAAACACATCCATAAATACTAACGGCGAACCTGATACATAAGCGAACAACCCCGAGAATGCGAATGCTCCCGAAATGGCATAAGTGTAAAACTGCGGTTCAACAATAACCGATAAAAAGCTTTTGATGATCGGGCCGGGTTTCAGAGAAAAGTCGGGATTGGGCTTATAGCTTTCAGGCAGACTGAAAATTACGGCGATTAAAATCAACGCAGCGATAGCAGCCAGCAAAATAAACACCCATTGCCAGCCAAAAGCGGCAGTTACATACCCTCCGGCAGTTGGTGCCAGCATAGGCGAGGCCGAGATCACCAACATTAGCAAAGCAAATACTTTGGCGTTATCTTTTGCCGGAAACAAGTCGCGTACCATCGCTACTGATGCTACGGCAGCTGCACAACTGCCTATGGCTTGTACAAAACGAAGGATAATTAAGGCTTCGATAGTATGCACCAGCAAACAGCCAACTGAGGCAACAATGTAGATCACCAAACCAACGTATAATGGTTTTTTGCGGCCGAAACGATCCAGTAGTGGGCCGTATATTAGTTGACCAGCCGAGATGCCAATAAAAAAACTGGAAAGCGAAAGCGATACCTGCGCCGTGGTGGTATGCAGGTATTTGGCAATTGCCTGGAAACCCGGCAGGTACATATCTATAGAAAATGGGCCTAAAGTAGCCAGGGTACCCAGTATGAGTATCAGGAAAAAGTAGCGCTGCTTAGTCATGTATCGATGCAATCAAATTGAGCGCAAAGATCAACTATTACCATCAGCCAATTGTTAGCTGATCGCAATTATTGTAAAACGTTATGCTATAAATATGCAGCGCTACTTTAATTTATTCTGAAGCTTCTTCGCCTTTTTCGCCCAACTCTACAATGTCACCTTGCTGGAACAGGATGGCTTTTAGCGTGGTGCGCCAAACGTCTTTCTTGCGCAGCAGAAATTCAAGGTCCATACCGAAGTGCTTAAACTCTTCGTGCTGGGCATTTTGCATAATGGCTTTAGCATCTTTATCTTTTTCAACAGCAATGCGCTGTTCGTACCAGCTAATAGCTTCGGCTTCTTCACAAAGCGAGGTTATCATACGGGCAAAGGTGCGGGTTTCTTGTGATAGCTCTTCTGGTGGTTCGTGGTATTGATCAAACGACATAATCTTTTTTTATTTTGATAAAGCCAGATGATGCCGTTTTGTTTGGTGAATGAAAATAAAATGAACTTGTTTACTAATTGAGCGTGAACTGAAACCCCGGTTTTTCGCCCATCATATATTTAAAGGTAATTTGATTGACTGAGCCTGGCGGATCAATTTTAGTTACCCGTACCGGCATATTAAGGCTGCAATTATTTACAGTTAACAAGTGGTTTTTGTATACGTAAATATCAGTAAATAAAGCAACTGCATTATTGCTTATACCATCTGGAATATCGACAATTGTTTCTACCTCGCCCGGTAATGATGTTTGAGAAACGGTGTAGATCTCCTTTAAAAATATCCGTTGGGGATCATCTGCTTCACCCATCATATATGCCGTTTCTTTACCAAAATTAACAAGCTGCGCTGCCACCGTAATTTGCTGCGGAATAAACACACCACCTGGCTTAAGTTGCGGAATAAGGTTTTGCATAATGGCAACCTGTGGTTCATTTTTCAGCGCGGCCAGCATGGTTTCAGAAATAATAATATCAGCAGTTTTATCGGGTGGTAACTGATAGGTAGCAGCATCGGTAAGCAGGTATTCATCTACAAATTCGCTTAATTGTAAATGCGCATATACTTTTTCAAGGGCTTCTAGCGAGATGGGGTTAATCTCTATTAAAGTAAGCCTTACCTGTTGTGGACTAAACAAAGTAAGTAAGGGGGTAATTAAAGTACCATAAGGGCCGGTACCGGCATATACGATATGTACAGATGCTTTTTGCAGCAATAAATCATTAATAGCCTCAAATATGCCTTGTAAAAACACCTGGGTGCGCATAAACTCTTTGAGGCAATAAGCGGCCTTGCCCGGTGCTATAGCCTTGCCCGATGGCAGCATAATATTTTTGCCGGTGCTGATATCCGCATCGCCAATACCGGTAATGCCCTCAAACCAGGCGGCCAGTTCCTGAGTGGCGGTGTACACAATGCCAGGGGCTGTTTCATTTAAAAGAATTACGGCGCGATCTTTTAAAAAGCTATTGTCCATAAGTTAGTAGGTTATAAGGTAATGCTAACCTACAAAATATGCAGCATAAATAAAGCCTACGGTAGATTAAATAGGGGTGTCATGCTGAGGCACTCGAAGCATGACACCCCACTTATTAAATCACTCTCCCCAAACCAAAGTACTCGCACCCAGTATCGCGGCATCTGCAAAGCGTAACTCGCTAAACAATAGTTGTACCTGGTCTTTAAAAGTAACCAGCAAGTGTTCTTCCATTGCTTTCTTGGTCGGTTCCATTAGCAGGTCGCCGGCTTGTATTACACCGCCAAATAACACGATGGCCTCGGGCGATGAAAACATCACGAAGTTGGATAAGGCTTCGCCCAAAATTTGTCCGGTAAATTCGTATACCTTTTTAGCGAGTGCATCGCCTTTGGTAGCGCACTCGTATACTATTTTAGAGGTAATGTCCTTATCGGCGTAGTTTTTAAGCAGGGTATCTTCTTTGGCATCTTTCTTCATTTCTACTGCAGTGATGGCTATACCGGTAGCCGAGCAATAAGATTCTAAAGTACCCTTTAACCCGGTAGACCAATGCAAACGCCCACCCGGACGGATCACGGTGTGCCCCAGTTCGCCGGCATTGCCCTTATCGCCATATAATAACCCGCCGTTAACCACAATACCGCTGCCTACGCCGGTGCCCAGGGTAATCATAATAAAATCTTTCATACCCTTGGCCGCGCCGAAGTTGAGTTCGCCCAGGGCAGCAGCCTTGGCATCGTTATTTAACACGCAGGGCAGTTTAAACTTATCTGAAATTAACTTGGCTATAGGTACAACACCTTTCCAGTGCAGGTTGGGGGCATTTTCTATACAGCCTGTAAAGTGATTGCCGTTTGGCGCGCCTACACCAATGCCCTTAATGTTACCATCTTTGCTATGCTTGGTAATCATGGGTAACAGGCGGTCATACAAACCATTCACAAAGTCTTCTATAGTATCGAAAAGCGTTGTCGCCATTGCACCTTCTTCCAGTATTTCGCCACGATGGTTTACTACGCCGTATTTGGTATTGGTGCCACCAACATCAACCCCTATGGCCAAGCTTGTTTGTTTCATTGCCTTAAAAATATAAGTAAAGTAGATAATGGTTTTTAAACCATTTTGTTCTGTTATGCAAGCTAATAAACCTATTTAGGTTTTAGCAAATAGTTATTTGAGAAGTGACAGTGATGTGTATTTTTACTATTGGTTTTCCCTTCAATATCCCCAAAATGTTGAATAAAAGTTGACCGAACAAAATTCTATATTTACATCATGAATAAATTAATTGCCTCGTGGGGTGGCATTGGCTACATCAAAGGCGGTGGTACTATAGCAGCAGCAGTTACCTGCGGGCTGGTTTATTTGCTTTGGCAAATACCTTACGGGCAAAATGCCTGGTTGTTTTTGGGTTTAACCATACTGATAACCTTATTGGGCATTTATGTAGGCGATAAGGTAGAACCCTTTTGGGGGAAAGACAGCTCGCGCGTGGTGATTGATGAGGTTTCAGGCATGATGGTAACCATCCTGTTTCTGCCGGTTAATGTTTACATCCTGCTCATCGGCTTTGTGCTATTCCGCTTTTTTGATATTTTGAAACCACTCTATATCCGCAGGCTCGAAGCCCTGCCAGGCGGGACCGGCGTAATGCTCGATGATGTGGCCGCCGGTATTTATGGCAATATTGTGCTGCACATTCTTATTCTGTTTGTTAAGTTTTAAATACCAGTATTCAATCAAATAATCATTTACCCCTATCCTTCATAACATAATGAAATTATTAAAGCCACTTAGTTTACTGTTGTTAGTTTTTGTTTTGCAGAGTTGCAACCTGGCGCCATCAAAACCGGGCATCTGGAAAAATGATAAAATAGAAGCCGGCAAACGCGAAAAATTTCATGAGTTGAATGACCAGTTACTTAAGAATATAAAAGCAGTCGACAATAGTTCGATAGAAAGTATGCTGTCGAGAACTTTGTTAGAAAGTAACTACAAAAGGCCTGTTGAGCTTATTGGTAACCACATGAAAGAGGGGACTTATAGCCTGTTTAATGAGTATTACATGGTTAATGATGTTAAAGACAATACATTTAAATCGCCCAATACTGATAGTCTTGATATTAACTACAGCGCGGTAGCCAAAGAAATGTATATCGCTTTTTTACTGCCTAAAGAGCCCGAAAATAAATACATGATCACCATTGTGTACGGCAAGTTTGATTACGGCTGGAAGGTTGATAAACTGGAAATAGCAAAATACAGCGAGAACGGAAAAAATACAGCGGAGTTATACCAGGAGGCCCGCGCCCAGTACGCTAAAGGTTATCTTATTAATTCTGCAAACGATATGGCCATGGCCCACAACTGCGGCGACCCAAGCGAAGAATTGAACCCTTTGTTTGATAGAAACATGCATATCTTTTACCAAAACCTGGTTATAGAACTCAATAAGCGATACACTTACCCGCTTGTTATAACAGGTGTATCAACCAGACCACAAATTTTCAGGGTTGACAACCAGGATGCAAAGGGCGGTACATACCCTGCGGTTTGTTATTTATCACTCATTGATATGAAAGATACCGCGGCGCTTAAAAAGGAAAACAATGAGGTTAAAAAGGTAATTGGCCGCATTATGCCGGGTATTGATAAAGACAAAAAGTATATGCTTTACAACATCTATAATGAAAAGCCAAACCTTACCTCCAACGCCTACAGTTACGATATTACGGTTAAACTGTAATTCTTAAAGCGTTTTCCAGGCATCGTCAGTCCCGGCCAGTATTTGGCTGAATTTGCTTTGGGGTTCCAGGTTAAGATAGGGATAAGTGATTTTGCTGAGGTACAGGCCTTGCGGATATGCCGGTTTAATAGCCTGGGGCAACTGCGGGTTAATAAGGTGCGCCTCAAACTCATCGACGCTTAAACTACCTGTGCCAATTTCAATGAGCTTACCGGTAAGTATCCGCACCATTTTACCCAAAAAACGATTAGCCGAAATATGAAACCGAAGCCTGTTTCCCGTTTGGTTAATGTACACCTGTGCTTCGCTCACTTCGCAAATGGTGTGGGTATTATTGTCGGGTGTTTTGCAAAAGGCGTAGTAATCGTTGTACTTCAGCAAGAGCTTTGCAGCGCGGTTCATGTCATCAATAGCCCAGTCTTTGATAGGATATAAAGAACTACAACTGCTCAGAAATGGATCTTTATAGGTGTGGATAAAATAGTCGTATGAGCGTTGTGTAGCATCAAACCGGGCATGGGCATTATCCTCCATCGGTATAACATCAAACACTGCAATATCATCGGGTAAAACATGGTTGAGGCGAAACAGCAGATCAAAATCCCAGGTTATCGAGGTATCTAAATGGAAGAAATACTGGCTGGCATGCACATAAGCGTCGGTACGGCCGCAGCCTACAATCCACACGGTTTTCTTAAATATCTGGCTCAGGCAATTTTCTATAACTTGCTGTACGCTTATGCCGTCGGGATGTTTTTGCCATCCTTTATAATGTGTGCCGAGATATCCTGCATGAAAGAAGTAACGCAATTTTGATGAGCTGTTGATGCATCCCAAAAGTAGGGATTAATTATTTCGAAATGATCAATCGCCTTAAAGTCACCAAATGCGCAAACAACACACCCGGTACCAGAAAACATGGCAGCCACACAAATGGGAAATAGAACAATGCAATATTAGGTTGCTCGAACCCAAACTTTTGAGACGGGTATGGTGCAGATAAAACGGCTGTAACCGCAATATTGGCCAATAGTAGTAAACAGATAATGTTCCACGCGATCAGTACTTTTTTACCGAATACATTTTTAACATAACCGAAGTAATAAATAACTGGCGCCGTTAAACCGCAGAGGATATCGAAGTTGCGGCCTTCAAAAGTCATGATACCAGGTACGGCCTTGTGCCCAAACAGCCAGTATAGAGTAAGCTCAACCGGGATCCGTACAATGTGTAATAGGATTAGGGTTTTTACATCGAAGGTGTCTATAGCCGTCCTGCCTCTTTTAGTAAGGAACATTATGATAATAAATATAACCGGTGGAATGAGTAGTAAACCAAACCTCGGCGGCAATGTGCTGGTGTTGGTATAAAAGCCTGTTAAACTAAGCACGGCCTGAAGCGCCAGCCAAATTAATACGGCAATGATGGCTTTCGAATAATTGATGGCCTTGTAAAGCACGCCAAGACCAAGAAGCGTTGTGGCTATAAATACTACGTAAACGTAAAGCGGTAAGTGTTCCATTTGTTGATTGATTTATAAACCAAAGGAACAGCATTTAAAACGGTAGCATCTTGCCATTTGGCAAGAAATGAACCGGTGTTATTTCTTTAACAAATCCTTCCGGATCCGGCTTAAGGAGGTATCGGTGATGCCCAAATATGAGGCTATATGCTTTAGTGGGGCATGTTGAAAAATCCCAGGATTGGTTTTCAATAACGCCTCATAACGCTCTTCGGCCGTTTCTGTGATCATGGCGAGCATGCGGGTTTTAAGTTCGGCAAAGCCCTTAACTAGGATTGACCGGCCAAATTCCCGGAACTCGGGCAGGGAATGGAACAGATCATTCAACTGCTGGTAGCTGATATACCAGCCCTCACAATCGGTAAGCGCCTGTATGTTTTCTTTGGAGCGCGTGCGGTTGAAGAAGGACGAGATCTCAAACACCACCTGCCCCGACGAGCAAAAATTGGTACTTACCTCGTTACCCTCCAGGTCATGGGCGAAGGCACGCATGTAACCTTTTTCGAGAAAAAGATACTCGTCGGATATTTTTCCTTCGCTGAGCAAAAACTGATTTTTGGGGATGAACTTATGCGCAAACCGGTCAGCAATTTCATGGGCCGTAGATAAGGAAACCAGATTGGTATTGTGAAAAAAATGGACGAGATTTTCCTTATTCATGGCTCAAAATATATACCTAAAATAAGTAATATTTTTAATGCAGAAGTTTGTGGTTTTCAGCCAAAATATAACAACAAAGCCTCAAATTATAGCTCTCTGAAGCTTTGTTCTCAACAGGCAGGATAACACTTAAATTGTCACCACAATTTTGCCTTTCGCCTGGTTACTTTCCATGTAAGCATGGGCTTCGGCAACCTCATCGAGCTTAAAAACCTTGTCGATGTTAAGATTGATTTTCCCATCGGCAACAGCATCAATAAATTCTTGCAACCGCTCTTTGTCGAGGTTGGCAGCATCGCCCATATAAACGGTGAGCCGGCCTAAAGAAGGGATGTCGCCCATAGGTGTAAACTCATTCAGGGTCCAGCTGCCGCCCAGTATACCGGTCATGCAAACCACACCTTTAGGGCGGATGCATTGTAACGAATCTTTCAGCGTGGCAATACCAATGAGCTCCAGTACTTTATCCACGCCGTTAGGGTAGAGGCCTTTCACCTGGTCCTTAATATCGCCATTGTCAATCAGCACATAGTCGGCGCCGTTATCTTTCAGGTGCTGGGCTTTATCTGCATTTCGGGTGGTGGCAATAACGGTTAGTCCTTCAGTTTTGGCCAACTGACAGGCCAACATGCCAATAGATGAAGTACCGCCACGGATCAGCAAAGTTTCACCTTTCTTAATTTCCAATGCTTCGTTTAATGATCCTGATACGGTCTGGAACATTTCGGGTATAGCACCGAGGGTTTCCCAGGGCAAATTGCTTTCGAAAGGGAATACAATGGCTAATGGTACTGTCGCATATTCAGCATAGCCGCCATCAAAGTTGCGGCCCAGCCCCCCCATAATGGCGGCTACCTTCTGGCCTTTTTTATAAGTTTGTGATGGATCTTCCTCAATTTCCCCTACGCACTCTATACCCTGGACGCGTGGGAATACAACATCGGGCGAATGGCCCTGCCGGGTAAATAATTCTGACCGGTTCAAACCAAATGCTTTGATGCGGATCACTACCCAACCTTCCTTTGCCGTTGGTATAGGCCTTTCTTCAATCTGTATTACTTCGGGCGTGCCCGCTTTGGTGGTTACTGCAGCTTTCATATTTGTCTATGGGCAAGTTCTGCCTGTTTTAATTTGTAGGTGTCTTCCAGTTTGTATAAAATATCAACCAATTCATCCGGGCGCTCTTTCATTACATTGTGTGCGCAGTGTATTGTTTCAACATGCCAATCAGGAGAATCTTTTAAATCCTCATACTGCTTAACAAAGGGCGAATCGTCCCAGTCACTCAGGTAAATAAATGTGCGGTTAGGGATGCGTTCATAATTACCCGTCAGCTTTAAACTTTGCATAAATGATGCCAGCGGATGCGGCCGTCTGCGGTCATCTGACCCCGGCCGGTCTGCTACCGTGAAACCATCGTTAGCGGCCCCGGCCACAAAACGTTGCCGGTATACTTCACTGGTAAGGCTCCAGCACGAATCACCATTTTTAGGGATATAGGCATCGATATAAACAAGCGCATGTATCCTTTCCGCAATTTTGTCTGCAACACCCGTAATAACCAGCCCGGCATAACTGTGACCGCATAATATCACGTCGCTGAGGTTTTCCTTCAAAATGAAATCAACCACAAACTGGATATGGGTATCTAAATTGATGATCCTGTTTGGGATGGCCGTTTGTTCAAGGCCGGGTAAAGTCAATGCCATGCACTTTTTCCCTAACCTTTCCAGGTTTTCAGTTATCGGGTCATAAACCCATCCGCCGTGCCATCCACCGGGGATAAAAACGTATGTTTTTTCATTTTTCATAAGTGCTTACTGCTTTTGATGTAGATGTAGGGTTTTGTAAGGCTGTTAAAAAGGCCCCCATCTCAGCTATTGCCTTTTGTGCAGCTTCGCTATGCACATTGGCTAAAGGCCATACATGCAACTGGCTCTCATAAATGCTTAAGGTGGTGTTAGGTTGTATGCCTTTAATGTTGTTATAAAAATTTTTGCTGTCATCTAACAAAACCTCATTAGTGCCCACCATAATTAATGTGGGTGGAAACTGATCAAATTCAATATATTCCGGGCTCGATATGGCGAATGGCACATCGCCGGTATACAATTTGGCGCTGCCGAACAAATATTCTTTAGATAAGATAGGGTCTATCGTCCGGTTATCTTCCTGCGAGGCATTATCGCAGGTGAGGTTAATCCATGGTGAGATCATCATTACGCCTTGTGGTAATTGGAGCTGCTGTTGAACCATTTTGCCTATGGCGGATAGGGTTAAACCAGCACCGGCACTATCGCCCATAAAAATGATTTCACGGTTGGGGTAGTCGGATATTAACCGTTCATATACATCCATAATGTCATTAATGGCGTTTGGATAGGGGTGTTCGGGAGCCAGGGCATAATCCACAAATAAAATGCGGGTTTGCAGTTGTGCGCTGAAATGACTGATCATGCTCCCGTACGACTGGATAGAACCCATTACAAAAGCACCGCCATGCAGGTGTACAATAATCTTATTGGTAACTTCCTTTTCGGGGATAAACCAGTAGCAGCTTACGCCATTTATTAAAGCGTGCTGTATCTCTACCGATTTGTTTTCAGGATAATTTTGACCTAAGCTATCGAAGAAATTTCTCCGGTTTTGTATCTCGTTCATGCTTTGAGTTATTAAGTTGTAACAACACAAAGATGGCCGCTAACAGCCGGGATAGCCTATAAAGTAGCTTAAGAAATACCCTTAATGTAGATTAAGGGTAAGTGCTATTTTCTGGAAAGATCTTTACGCACCTTACTTAAAAATTCGGGCGTAATGCCCAGGTATGAGGCGATTTGCGTATTGGGGAGCCTCGACAAAAGATGTGGGTATTGCTTAATGAAGGCAAGGTATCGTTCTTCGGCAGTAGAACTGATGGCTTGTAAAACGCGGTTCTCCAGTTCAACAAAACGGTTCTCTACAATAACCCTGAAATTGCGGTCGAACTTGGGGTTGTTGGTAAACAGATAGAATAAATTAGGTTTGTTGATCTGGAAAATAACCGAAGGCTCAATGGCCTCGATATAAACCCGGCTGGGTTTGTCAAAATAAAAGCTGTCGATCTCCATCAGCCAGTCGCCCTCGGCAGCAAATTGCAGGTTATGTTCTGTGCCCTTATCGTCCACCTGGAACTTCTTGAAACAACCCTCGGCCACAAAAGTGTAATGCTTGCAAACATCATTTTCCTGCAGGATGAATTGGCGGCGTTTAATCTTCCGCTCAATAACCCGCCCCGCAAGGTCTTCTCTTTCTGCTTCATTAAGCGGCAGATAATTGTCGAAACTAGAAAGAAGTTTATTGATGATCACAGGGCTGTATGGGGATATTACTGGCTCAATATACATTAATCCTCACAAAAAATAGTTTCTCTAATATATTTAAGCGTGTAACGTTTCCGTACTGCAGATGTAATGATTACGAACATTTTGTGCTTAGATGTATTTTATTAATACACTGATTATTAGCTATTTATAATTGTGGCATAATATTGTAATCAATGATCTTATAACCCATTAGCCAAGCTTAAATTATGCGCATTATTTCTGCAATTTTTGCTGCTGTTATCCTGATGCAAACAGCCCCTGTTAACGTTTCTGCTCAGTCTGTTGCCGAAAAGTTCGACCAATATTACCAGGCCCTTCACGAAGATCATGAAATGACAGGTAACGTGGCTGCTGCCGAAAACGGAAAGGTTATATATCAACGTTCTTTTGGATTTGCGGATGCGGCTGCCCAAAAGCTTAATAACAGAGATTCGCAATTTGAACTGGCTTCGGTGTCGAAATTATTTACGGCTGTAGCTGTTTTGCAATTAAAAGATCAAGGCTTAATTAAACTGGATGATCCATTTCAGCATTATTTTCCCGGCTTTCCTTATCCGGCCATTACCATCCGGCACCTGTTATCACATACCTCGGGCTTGCCTGATATTGAAGAACTGGTTGATTCGGCACTGACCAAAAATCATGACAAACAATTCACTATTCATGATGATCTGCAAAATGTTATAAACTACAGTCGCAGCCATAAACTAAAGTTTCAGCCGGGCGAACAATGGGGATATTCAAGTGCTGGCTACCATCTTTTAGGTCTATTGGTTGAAAAGCTAAGCGGTCAGACCTTAGCCACTTATACCCGCGACCATATTTTTAAACCAGCCGGTATGGATCATAGTTACGTGCAAACTTCTATGGCGCAAAAACATGAACTAAAGCGCACCCGCAATTACCAGTATAACAACCATTATGAAATGAAGCTACAGTTTGTAGATACCCTGAGCGACTGGCGCGAGTGGACCTATAACCTTGCATTGGAAACCGGTGGCGGAGGGATTATAAGTACGGCAGAAGACATGCTGCATTTTAACGCTGCGCTTGACGCGGGCAAATTATTGAAGCCGGAAACACTAAAAGAAGCTTACACCCCTTATCAACTGAATAACGGCCAAAAGGCACAACCGTTCGACCTGACTTATTGTGGATTGGGCTGGTTTATTTTTAAAGATACATCGCATGGGAAAATTGTGTGGGGATCTGGTGCTAACCCGGGAACGATCAGCTTTATGGCCAATAATATCGACCGGCACCAATACCTGGTTGTATTGCATAATGTAAAATGTAACCCGTTTAATGATCTCAAAGCAATTGATATGTTCAATGGCCCGGCAATTCGTTACCATGCTGCGCTGGCGTTTATTTATGCGCAGGATCTTTATAAAAATGGCAGGGAGTATGCCAATGACCGGCTCCGGAAATTATATGCAGATACTGCAAAATATGCTGCCAATGAAAATGAATTTAATCGTGCATCATTGGAGTTCCGCCGGGCGGGACTGAAAAATAATGCCCTGGCCGTTTGCGAAATGCATGTTAAGTTGTTCCCTCAAAGTGCGGGTGCTTTAAAAGATTATGCTTTAACAGAAGCCGAATACGGTAATAAAGAAAAAGCAATAACCGCGTATCAAAAAGCCCTTGAATTAGCACCCAACGACAATGAAAGCAAAGAAGCGCTAAAGAAATTAAGGGCAAATTAAGCGTTATTATGCCGTGCTTATTATGCCTGCTGCTTCATCAGTTTCCCAGCTCCCAGTAAAGCCAACAGTGTAACTGTAGAAGCTGCAGTTAAATAATAACCCACATAAGCCAGCCCATAATTGTGAGCTAATGTTGTTGCCATATAAGGTGTAAGCGAAGCACCCAGGATACCCGCTAACGTAAAGGCCAGTGAAGCCCCGGTATACCGTACCGATGCCGGGAAAATGCCCGCCAGTGCAGTACCTATCGGCCCATAAGTTAATCCCATCAGAAACATACCTATTGCCAGGAACATCGCTGTGGTAACCAAACTGCCCGTGGTAAATAAAGGAGCAAAAACAAGCCCAAAAGCCATGATAAGGATGGTAGCTACAATCAGCATTTTGTTACGGCCATATTTATCAGCCAGTACAGCCGATAGCGGGATGCCCAGGCCGAAAAACAGCATTGAGATCATCTGTATAATCAGGAAGTTACTTTTAGTATAGTGCAGTGCCGAAGTACCCCAGCTTAGCGTAAACACCGTCATCAAATAAAACAGCAGGAAGGTGGTAACGGTAGCCAGCGTGCCCAGTGTAATGGCTGCGGTATGTTTAGTGAAAACGTCGGCAAAAGGCACTTTCGATCGTTCATTATTGTCGATGATCTTCACAAAATCAGGTGTTTCTGATATTTTAGTCCGCACGTATAAACCAACCCAAACCAGCAGGGCACTGGCAATAAACGGTATGCGCCAGCCGTAACCAATAAAATCAGCCTCGCTCATGGTTTTACTCAGCACAAAAAATATACTGCTCGATAAAAGGAAGCCTATTGGTGCGCCCAATTGCGGGAACATACCATACCAGGCTTTTTTATGTGCAGGGGCATTTTCGGTAGCCAGTAATACGGCGCCGCCCCATTCGCCACCCAGGCCTAAACCTTGCCCAAAACGGAATAAAGCCAATAATATCGGAGCTGCAATACCAATGGATGCATAACCCGGCAATAAACCTATGGCAACTGTTGATGGCCCCATGGTCATTAAAGCTGCAACCAGCGTTGCCTTACGGCCTTTACGGTCACCAAAATGGCCGAATAAAGCAGCCCCCAACGGCCGTGCAAAAAAGGCCAGTGCAAAAGTAGCCAGAGATTCCAGCGTGGCCGAAGTAGCATCGCCCGCAGGGAAAAACAATTTAGGGAATACCAGTACCGCAGCAGTAGCATAAATATAAAAGTCGAAAAACTCAATAGTGGTACCTATAAGGCTTGCGGTAAGGATACGGCTTACAGGATTTGCAGGGGCAGCTTGCTGATTCATAAGCCCAAACATATTAAATTTGAGTGAATGCGCATCTGTAAACCACGATTTTGATTTCAAAAAAATCACAAAATAAATTTTGAGAAACCAAACGGTTGCGTATATTTGAATAACCAAACATTCCTTATTTAAATCAATTATTATGAAAAGTAAAATTCAGTTTGTTTTATGCCTCTTAATGGGCTTAATGTTTATCAACGCCGGTTTAGACAAGTTTCTCCACTACATGCCCATGCCTAAAGATATGCCCGAAAACATGGTGAAAGTAATGGCTGCCTATAAAGAAATAGGCTGGCTTCTGCCGCTGGTAGGCGCTATTGAAGTTATTGGTGGTTTATTATTCATCATCCCGCGCACCAGGCCGCTTGGCGCTATCGTTATTTTGCCTGTTTTAACCGGTATTCTATTAGCCAACATCAACACGGCCCCATCAGGTTTACCCATTGTTTTTGTACTGATCGCGATTCTGCTTTGGGTAATTATCGACAACAGGGAGAAATACCTGCCGATGATCAGAAAATAGTTTTTTTAATTAATACCCCATGAGAAGAGATATTTTCCAGGCCATTGCCGACCCTACTCGCCGGGCCATTATTGCTTTAATTGCCATACAGGCCATGACGCCTAATGCCATTGCCGAGCATTTTGATACCACACGGCAGGCAGTTTCAAAGCATTTAAGGATACTGACCGAGTGCGAATTGGTAAAGCCGGAGCACCAGGGCCGGGAAATTTATTACCAGCTTGAAATTGATAAAATGAAGGAGATTGATAAGTGGTTGGAGCAATTCAGGCAGATCTGGGAAAGCCGTTTCGAGCAACTCGACGAACTTTTATCAACAATTAAAAAAGGGAAATAATGAAACACAATTTACAATTCGACTTTGTAGCCGATAAGGTAAAAAACACGCTAACCATAACGCGTGAGTTCTTAGCCGGCCGCCAGTTGGTTTGGGACTGCTACACCAAAAGCGATCTGCTTGACCAATGGTTTGCGCCCAAGCCTTTTACCACCAAAACCAAGTCGATGGACTTTAGCGAAGGCGGCCACTGGCATTATGCCATGATTGAGCCCAACGGCACAGAATATTGGGGCTATACCGAATATTTGAAGATACAACCAATTGACTACTATACCTCTACCGATGCTTTCAGTAATGCCGAAGGTGAAATCAATACAGACCTGCCCCGTGCAGAATGGGTTGTAACCTTTACAGACAAAGGCGAAAACGCTTTGGTTGAAACCGTGGTAACTTACAAATCGCTCTCAGACCTGGAAACGGTTATTAATATGGGCATGGAACAAGGCATGACGGCCACCCTTGAGAAACTGGATGAATTATTATTAACCTTAACAAAGTAAGAGAACATGAGTAATAAGATCACAATTACGGCAATCATAAATGCAGACGTAAAGAAAGCCTGGGATTATTACACCCAGCCAGAGCATATTACCCAATGGAACTTTGCCGATCCATCATGGCAATGCCCGTCTGCATCAAATGATATGCGGATAGGCGGAAAATACGCCGCACGAATGGAAGCCAAAGATGGAAGTTTCGGCTTTGACTTCGAGGCTATTTATGATGAAATTGTGGAGGGCAAATCTTTTACCTATACCATCCCTGATGGCAGGCAGGTAACGGTTGTATTCGAGCCAAATGGTAACCAAACCGAAGTTACCGTAACGTTTGATGCTGAGAATCAAAACTCGCCCGAAATGCAGAAAAACGGCTGGCAGGCCATATTGAATAACTTTAAAGATTATACGGAAGCACATTAACCGTCTTTAATAATTTAAACGAGAAAGCCTTAAGTTAAAAACTTGAGGCTTTCCTGTTTAATGTAGTTGTCTCTTTAATGCTATAGCATTTCGATGCACCATCCTGGCGAAGCCAATGGGTACAGCCAATGGTGTAATTATTGTGGATTAGTAGAAGAACAGTATCGTTATTTATTATAAAATGCGGGGGTTAAATAAAAAACTGTATCAATAAAATAAAGCACTCCGTTGTATGAGAGTACATTTTCGTCATGTAAATCCTCAAAGATTAAGCCTATTTCAGGACTAAAGTAATCGTTGTTACGTTTCTGCTTAAATCCATTGTAGTCCAGAAATTCTTTTACAAGTTCCAGGTTAGTATTCTCGTTCGATAAAATGAATTCCTGTTTAACTACAGCATTCAATTCATTGCCAATTATTTTGAACCCTAAAAATGTATAAGCAGTAGATGGAAAGAAAAAATTATGGATTAGTAAGCTATTAAAGTAATCATACCAACTTTCATAAAACATGCTCTGGTTGGTCTTTAATACATGAGCATCATCAAATCTATAAACCCTTTGTTCGGCCCCCTCACTTATAAAATCACTTTCAGCAATCAGATGGCTATAGAAGAGACTTTCTGAAGTTGCAAAAGTTATGAGTGCTGTTGTTTCTTCGTTTTTGAAATGCTGTTGCTTTTCAGTTGAGATGCTTGTTTCCGCATATCCTCTAAGGAAATTTTGGGCTTTTTTGAGCTGGCTATTTGAGCCAATTCGTTCATCTCCGAGAATGATATCCTGTAATTCATCTTTGATGGTTTTCATTTAAATAATAATCAAATATACGCTTTTTCGAATATTAATAAATAACAGATAAGGTGGTAGGATTTATGCTTTAGTATAGTTTTCATATTATGGAATAGTAATTGTCTTGAACCATTTACCATCGAAACCAAAGGTTATGAACACCTCAGATCTTTCGATTTAAGGCTTTTTCTTTCTGGGTAGCGGAAATAGGACTAATGTCGAATCGCCTAATGGATTCAATGTGCATTTTATTAGGCATTTAGAGAAATCTAATAGGTTCGAGAATTAGAAAAGTCCGATTCGGGTTGATCGAGCCCGAACAGGACTAAAGTGCAACCAATTAGTGATTGATTTGGCAATATTAAAAGTAACTTCAGCCCGTGTCCGATAGCTAAATGGCGTTATTAGTTAAACTTGTAACATTCTATGGTAAAAGAGAGTCTTGTATCAAAACATTTACCAATGATAACCTTGATAACCCGTGTTACTACACTTTGTGTAATTGCAATTACTCTTATAATTACGCCTACTTCTGCACAATCAACAAAAGTAAGTTATAGCCAGCTGAAAGAATACGAAGGCGAATATCAATATATTAAACAAACCACATTAAAGATAGCGGCGTCACCTAAGCAAGAATTGCTTTATGCGATCATCAATGAAAGTCGCTATCCTTTAGAGCCGCAGGGGGACGACAACTTTCGTAATGCTGGAAATGAATTGGTTCATTTTTTCAGAAATAAGGATCATATTATTTCTGGTTACGTAACAGGTCGGGATACATTTAAAATTTTGAATAAGCATGTTTCCTTCCCTGTTGAAATGTGGTATCCCCGATTAGTTGACCATCCGGAGTCTTATGCCTATGAATACAAGGTCCCGGCCACAACGAATGACGGTATCACTGTTGGAAACATCAAAGGAACGGGTTTAAATCCAGCGCTTTTGTCGCAAATGATGCTGAAAATAGTAAATGGGGAATATCCTAATGTGAGGAGCATTCTGATCATCAAGAACGATAAACTGGTTTTTGAAGAGTATTTTTATGACTATAACCGTGATAAACTACAGGAAATGCGTTCGGCAACTAAAAGCATTATTTCGGCATTAACCGGTATAGCCATTCAACAGAAACTGATAGTCGGTGTAAACGTTAAGTTGAGCAACCTTTTGCCGCAGTACCATTTTGCGAATCCATCACCGCTCAAAGACCGCATCACTTTAAAAGATATGCTGGACAACCAAAGCGGTGTTGCATACGACATTGCAGATCCCAAACTCCCGGGAAACGAGACAGCCATGAATTACTCACCCGACTGGATTAAATATACGTACGACCTGCCGATGGTTGATACACCTGGAATGATTGGCCGTTATAATTCAGGTAACCCCATCACTGTCGCGCGTATTATTGAATTGCGGTCTGGCATGTCTCTGCGCGACTATGCGGCTAAATACCTGTTTGATCCAATAGGCATACGCGACTTCAAATGGAATTTCAAACCCGATCAATCCAACGCAGAGAACTTTGGTCAGGTCTATTTAACACCACGCGATATGGCGAAATTTGGCTTGTTGTATTTAAACGATGGAAGGTGGAAGCATAAAACAATTGTTCCCGAAAATTGGGTCCGTGAATCTACATTAAAGCATTCGGTTGTGCAAAATGTTGACTACGGATACTTTTGGTGGCTTAAGTATTTGGATACTAAGAACAGGCGATATCAAAGCATTGCGGCACAGGGCAATGGAGGGCAGAAAATCTATATATTTAAAGAGCTTAAAATGGTCGTCGTAACAACTGGCGGAAACTATAACAGCAAATCGCCATCGGATGAATTGATCAAAGATTACATTCTACCGGCCTTCGATTAACAATAGCCAAATGGCAGACAGCCCTTAGGTCTACACTTAATAACAAACGAATATAACTGTTTCTTAACATTAACTAACAGGGGTAGGTAAAGTCGCTGGAACTCGAACCGAAAACACATGTTTTTTTATAAAACTTGCAAGAATTATCTGCAAGAAAATGAGTGAAACTAAAAAATAAATAAAAAAAACGCCATCCCACTTAAAAAGATACTTTTTCAGCCCGAACAGGACTAATCTCGAATCGCTTGATGGATTCAATGCGCGTTTTATCAAGTATCTAGGAAAATCAAACAGGTTCGAGAATTAGAGAAATCCGATTCGGGTTAACCGAGCGGGAACAGGACTAATGTCGAACCGCCTTGTGAATAGTATCAAACAACTATCCACAGTTATTTAATTAGAATGTAGTTTAATTGCCTGAGCGGTCAGATGCTGAAAATCCTTGTAAGTAAACTTTTTAGACAGGGCTTCCTGAGATAGTTTATTAAATATGGAAGATGTATTATAAATTTTCGATTAATTAATTATTTAATTCTTTCCAGATTTCTTTTAGCATCAATATTATCAGGTTGAAGTGATAATATTTTTTCGTAGCATGATTTAGCCTTTCCTTTTAAGCCTTTTACCAGATAGGCATCGGCTAAACTGTCCCAAACATTCACTGAAGAGGGATAGTTTTTGGTATTTATTTCAAAGATCGCAATGGCAACATCAGGGATATTCCTATCATGTAGGGCTATATAGCCAAGCGTATTTACAAAACTTTCGTCTGATTTAATCTCTACGCCCATTTTTTGGGACATTTCAAGATCATGTTTATTGATCAAATCGGGGTTCTTACATACTTCATTTATATCCAATTCAAAACCATCAAAAATGTAACGAAGTCCATAATAAGTTGCCGGCACCGGAACTGTCAGGTGTTTTTCATCTTCAAAATATCGCAGCTTTACGTCTAACTTGGAAAATGTACTGTTTTTTAGCAATGCATAAAATTCATTTCCCCATTGATAATGCCTCTTATCTTCCTGCATGTTGTTGGCTAAGGCGATATAAACACGTCCTTCCAGATCAGTTTTTGTTTTTAAAACCTCTCTGGTCCTTTTTCCAATATAGTTATGGTCCCAAAACCATGAAGGATCTATAAGGAGATAATAATTAAACAATCCAGGCGACTCTAATAGGCAATTGATAGCGAACAAGCCACCTAATGAATGTCCAATGATTAAGTTTTTAGGTAAGGTTCTGTAGGAGCTATCTATCTGGGGCATCAGTTCTTTTTTAATGAATTGCATAAATGCATCAGCTCCGCCGCTAGTGCTAAAAGCAGCGATATTTTCTGCATCTAAATAATTCAGGGAATGTGTAGGCGTAAAGTCTCTTGTTCTGTCTGTATTTTCTATTGATACGATGATCAATTCGGGAATTTGCATTTTTAAATCCGGTATAGAATTCATTGACTGGGCTATTCCGGTTACTTCAAGAAATTTGTTTCTCCCTCCATCTAAGACGTAAGCTACAAAATACTTTTTGCTGGGGTTTCTTTGATATGAAGGCGGTAGATAGACAGTATAAGTTCTCTTCTCTTTTAATATTTTGGAATAGACCGAGTACTTTTTGCCAATAGTTATTAAACTATCATTTATTTGCGCAAGCAGCGTTGTACATATAAATAAAAATATAATTGCAAGTACTGCACGTCTCATGAAATCTTCAAGTATTTATTTGTTATAAAATTCAAAATTAATTGAATACAACTCGCAAAAAAGGACAGCCTTAGTCACAATCCGGCCATTCTTCAACAACGTAGAGTTCAATATCTATAGCGACCAATACGAGCCCGACATGCTCAAACGCAAAAAAGCCTCAGATTTTCATCTGAGGCTTTTCTTTTCTGGGTAGCGGGAACAGGACTCGAACCTATGACCTTCGGGTTATGAGCCCGACGAGCTACCAACTGCTCCATCCCGCACTATCTTTTTGTTGAGTACAAAGGTACGATAACATTTAACATTTGCTGAATAAATATGTAACAGTAAGGTAATAATAGCAAAGCCACCCTGATACAGAGCGGCTTTGCTATTAAAATAAATTTTATGATGCGCTATTTACGCCGCCTTTATAACCGGGGCTATGTGTTTTCATATAATTATCGACAGAAAACGGACCCGAGCCTATTACCCAAAACATAACCAACAGCAGAAAAACCAATATGGACAGCCAGAGTTCTGAGTTGAGGAAAGTGAGCCCATGGGTTGCATTCACAAAAAATATAGCACCCAGTAAAATGGGGATCTGTATAACCACGGCAAAGCGGGTAACCAAGCCCATTATAATTAAGGCACCGCCTACAATGTGCACAAATGCCACCACATGTATTACAACCATAGCCATGAGCCCCGAAAAGCCGAATGCATTGTTTTGTAAAACCCAGTCTTGCTGTATGTTGGTTTGGCTTATAAAAGAAATGCCTTTGCACAAAATAAGCAAGCCCAGCAGCATACGTACTGCATCCAGCCATTTGGCATGGTGCAGGTCGCCCCAGTGTTCAACTTTTTGAACGGTATTCATAAAAACCTCCTTGTTTAAGATATTATATTGGTATAATGAAGTTACACGTTAATAAACTTAAAATCAATAGTTTTCAATCTTATTTTATAATGTAACAGATTGTACGGCAGGTAGTTTTATTCATTTTGAGGAATGGCTATCCTACCGGTCATTCTGCGGAAAAATGCGGATGGTTTTCACGTATCGCCCCAGGTAATGCGGTTTCAATGTAGTTTCGGTAACACCATAAGCCTTGCCCGATGTAGAGTGAATAAAGGCAATATCATTATTAATATTCGATACAATAATACCCATGTGCCCAACCGTGCGGATGGTGCTATCAGTACCGGTAAACAAAATGAGGTCGCCGGGCTTGGCATCTGCAATGTCTATTTCCCGTTGCACATTGGTAAAATCAACAGAGCTTCGGGGCACTGTAATGCCGAAATGCGTAAACACATAAGTAACAAAGCCCGAGCAATCCAAGCCCTGTTGCGGGTTACTCGATCCATATTGGTAAGGTGTGCCGATGAGGGATTCTGCAAAACTGATTAATTCGGCAGGTTGAGTTTTTCCGGTAGAAATAGTAGTTGCAGGCTGCGATGTTTGGTGATGAATGCTGTCGATAGAGGTGTTAGTATCGGCTGTTGCCGAGGCATTATCCGGATCATTACAGGATAAAATACCGATGACTAAAATATAAAGCCAGCAATTGAGTTTCATATCTGTTAAAGACACAGAAATGTCTGTATTGTTCAAATAGTTAAACATTATAAGCATTTCGTGGTTTCAATCTCATACACAACACTATCTATCATTTGAAATTACAACAACATAACCCATATAAAATTTTACTGCTGTTTGTGCTTTTTATGGGCATTAATCATGCGGCCTTTGCACAGGTAGCAACCGCAGTAGATTCGCTGAAACGTGATTCATTACACCACGTGGCACTGCAAGCCCAACAACAAGAGCGTGCGGTATTGGCTAAACAGTATGATTTCGGTAATCTGTTCCACGATATTTTTACCCCACATAAACAGCCCGATTCGTTGCATAAACCATCGGGCATTACGATAATTCCTAATATATCTGCCAATCCTACTATTGGGTTCCAGGTGGGGGTAAAAGCAGTTGCGGGCAGAAAGCTGGGGAATGATCCTAACACGTTTATGTCGGTAGCGGCAACTTCGGCATCTATCACTACCAAAAACATTATTTACTTCTATATCAACCATAATATCTACACACCGGGTAATAAGTGGAATTTTCAGGGTAATATCGTAATAGCCAAAACCGTAACACCCGATTTTGGTCTGGGTATAGGTAAAAGCGTTGCGGGCGAATCTACCGTCGACGAGGTGCTGGCAAACCCAAATCGCAAAGTGCGGGTATTCAACTCCATGTTTTATAACGTGCGGGAGAAGGTATACAAAGAGGTTGCTAAAGGCCTGTTTGTTGGAGCAGGCGCCTCTTTTGAAGTGAGGAAAAACATTGATGAAAAAGATACCAGCGCACTAACGCCGTATAAAATTTATAACCAGGAACACGGCTTTAAAAACGGCAGTTATTCGGCAAACGGTTTGTTGTTTAATCTGCAATATACCACGCGCGATAATCAGAACCGTGCTTATAAAGGTATTTATGCCGATGTGGGTATCCGCGCCAACCAAAGCTGGATGGGCAGTACCCAGAACGCGTTGCAGATTACTACCGATTTCAGGAAATACTTCAGCCTGTCTGACAGTAACCCCGAAACCGTGTTGGCCTTCTGGAACTGGGGTTCGTATCTCGTGAGCGGTAATGTGCCTTATCTCGAACTACCGGGTACCGCCCGAGACGGTGCTTTCAGAAGTGGCCGTGGTTATACCTCGCAATACTTTAAGGGCACACAATTCAATGATACTGAAGCCGAATTCCGTTTCCCGATAACAGCCAATAAGTTTTTGAGTGGTGTGGCTTTTGGTAACTTGCAAACGGCTAATGACGAGCAGGGCACTAAGCTATTCCAGGTATTTCAGCCCGGTTATGGCGCTGGTTTGCGGGTGTTGTTTAACAAGGCTACACGTACCAACCTGGCGCTCGATTATGCTTTTGGTAAGTTCGGCAACAAAGGTTTCTTCCTCAATTTGAACGAAGCGTTTTAGGGGGACTTAAGGGGAGGAAAGACAAAGGAGAAAGGACAAATGTTTGTTAATCTGGCTGCTCCGCTACAATATCTGTCCCAATTAGCCCCCTAATATGTCTGTTCCTCACCTGATTGGTATGCATGCTTTCGTGTAATTTAGATTTACAATAATCTATTCAATCATGAAAATAGTACGGGTACAATACACCACTACACAGGCCTACGCAGCAACAAATCAGCAGAATATTAAAAATGTGGTGAATGATCTGAAACAGCTTAACCACCCCGGTATTAAGTACAGCACGTATTTGCTGGAAGATGGCAAAACGTTTATGCACTTCGACCAGTTTGAGAACGAAGAAGCACATGAGTTACTGACATCACTCGCATCATTCAAGAAATTTGCTGCGGAATTGGAAGCAAGCGGACTGGAAGTTGAACCGAAGCTGGAACTGCCAACCTTAATTGCCTCTACCGAAACTTTCTGGGGATAATTAAACCGGTTTTATAGTGCCTTGTGTGTTATAAAACTCTCCCTCGCGCGAAGTCCAGTTGGAGTAGATGATCCCCTTTTCATAATCCTGCACCTGCGTTACGGTAGTTCCGCTGGCTTCCTGCCAGGTGGCCATTAAAACGTGTGGGCGGATTTCTGTTAATTTAATGGCAACGGTTTCCGTTGTGTTGTCTGCTGCTCCTTCTTTTTCTGTGATGGTGAATGTGAGCGAAGTTTCGCTTTCGAAATGCAGCACAGCTTTGGCCATGCCAAAATCAACCAAATATTCTTTTCCGATGATTTCCATAAATTTCTGTTTGATAGTATGAAGTTCGACAGGAAATACTGAAATGTAAGTCTGCATAAGCGACATATTGCGGGTGCATTTGGGACATTGAAAAAAGCTGTTAAATTTGCCGCACCCCAATTAACCAATTTTTACTGTTACCACTTCATGACCAAAACCCAGCCAGGCGCAAGCATCCTGAAAACGAAACAGCACTTTGAAATTCTCGACGGATTGAGAGGTGTTGCCGCCATTGCCGTAGTAACCTTCCATTTTATGGAATGGGCGATAAGCGACTACAGCAAAAACTTTATTGGTCATGGCTTTTTGGCGGTTGATTTCTTTTTCTGTTTATCGGGTTTTGTGATTGCATACGCTTATGATGATAGGATTGGCAAAGTGGGCGTACTCCAATTTTTTAAAGCGCGCATCATCAGGCTGCACCCTTTGGTTATCCTGGGTTCGGTATTGGGTTTACTGGCTTTGTATTTCGATCCTTTTGGCGGCACGCCAGAGTTATATACCGCAGGCAGAATAATTCTGATCTTTCTTTGCTCGGCCCTGCTCATTCCCTTCCCGGTAATGACGGATCGTTCGTTTAATTTGTTTGGGCTGAATGCCCCATCATGGTCGTTGTTTTGGGAATATATGGCCAATATTGTTTATGCTTTTGTGTTGAGTAAACTCAACCGCAAGTGGCTGCTCGTGCTCGCCATCATATCGGCAGCCTGGCTTTGCGTCGTAGGCTACCGCGCAGGCAATTTAATGGGCGGCTGGAGCGGCGGCACTTTTTGGGATGGCGGCGCGCGCATCTCCTTTTCGTTTTTGGCCGGTATACTGGTTTACCGCTCTAACTGGATCATCAAAAACAACATGGGTTTCATCAGCCTATCGTTTTGGTTATTGCTGGCTTTCTTGTTCCCATTCTCTACCTGGAACTGGCTAACCGAACCACTAATTATCATCATCTATTTCCCGCTATTGGTTTCGCTCGGTGCGGGTGCCACACTAAGTGATGGATTGAAAAAGCTCTGCAATTTCTCGGGCAGAATATCCTACCCCCTCTACATGACCCACTACGCCGCCTTATGGATGTGGGGTAACTACTATGGCAGCCACAAACCAGATGGCGTGCATATGTTCTACATCATTTTACCAAGCATTATACTGTTGGTAGGCATTGCTTATTTAGCCATGAGGTTTTACGATGAGCCGGTGAGGAAGTGGTTAAATGCAAAGAGAAAGGAAAAATAAAAGCTATTTCTGGATTATAAAACAACATCGTTTTCTCCAAATTTATCGACAACCTGTTTTATTTCATTTGCTTTCAGATAGCGGCTTAACTTATTAATGGCTTCATGAGACCATCCATCTTCATCAGGGGTAAGGTCAAATAATGGGTGAGTATCAAAATATACCGTTAGCACATTTCCTCTATTATTTGAGCCAAAGCCACCACCCCTGTGAAATTTTATTGGGCGATCCCTGTAAATAAAATCTATTTTTTGAACATCAAAGCTGTATCGTTTTGATGATCCCATCAAGAAGTTATATTTGGTTATAGTAAGCATTGAGTCATTAATAACAGCACTAGATACCTTATAATGCCACGGTTTTAACCAAAAAATGAATATTGTTAAAGCAATAAGATAAAACACATTATTAACAGGAAATAGCCATAAGAAAGTTCCATCCAATAAAAGTATAGTTACTATAAAACAGTAACGTAGTGTGTTTCCATTGCTAATATAATCCTCATAAATCTCCATATTATTATGCAATGTAATATTTTCAGATTATTGGGACGAAAAAACGAAGCCTACAACTTCAAATTCTTTATCGGTGGCCCAACCCGTTTAAAGCCATAGTCTTCCCTGAATTTATCCTGTTCGGCCTCGCTTTTATTTTTGAGGGCGCCTTCACTTACTTTGGCGAAGAATTCTTCCATCTTGCCGGCGGGTTGAAAGAATTGTAGCAGCCTGCCTTCACCGTCTCCTATTTTCGCGAAGCTGTGAGGTACCATACGCGGACCAAATACACTGTCGCCTACTTTAGCATGGTAGGTTGTTTCGCCAATTTTGATTAAGAATTCGCCTTGTAATACATACCACCATTCGTCTTGCGCAAAATGTACGTGATGGGCAGGGCCACCTTCTTTAACCCGTGATGATTCGTAGGCATATATATCGCCATCTGTATCGGCAGTAGAAACTTTAGTGAGAAAAGTATCACCTTCGAAGAGCGTAATAGCTTTACCTGTACGGCTCTTAGTAGCATCAACCATAAACCCGGCATTTACCCTGAATTTTGTGATGCCTTTGGCAACAAGACTAATTGGTGTTGCAATGATTGCACCCACAGCGAGACACGATTTGAGAAATGATTTTCTTTCCATAAAATAATTTGAATAAGGTGTAAGCATTAAGAATTGCCAATTAGACATGGCGAAGGAAGGGCAAAAATCAATAAGGGGAATAAATAAAAGTAAACCTATTAGTATTAACTTACAACTAATTGGCTGAATTATAATGTAGAAATGTTTGGATGTTTGAAAAACTGGCTGTCATGCTGTCCCGACTACTGTTGGGACGAAGCATGTGCGGAGGATATCACCGAGCATGCATTAGCGGTAGCCATGGCGTAAAAGGCCTTTGCCTACATGCTTCGTCCCAACGGTAGTCGGGACAGCATGACAGCCTTTTTTACCTACCCATTCCTCCCTCTAATCATACTCAAAAACACAGGCGTAATGCCAAGGTAAGAGGCAATTTGTTTCTGTGCTATCCTTTGCTCCAGTTTGGGGTATTGCCTGTGGAAGAGTTCGTAACGCTCTTCGGCAGTTTTAGCTAGATTGGAGGTAATGCGTTGCTGGTACAGGTTAAAGCCGTTTTGTGTGAGAATGCGGAAGAAGCGTTCAAGTTTGGGGATCTCTAAATAAAGTTGTTCCAGTACGGGATAGCTGAAGTAAAATACTTCGGTATCTTCTAAAGCACTGATATTATAGAAGGCCGGCCGCTGGTCAGAGAAACTGGCAATATCAACAGCCCACCAGTTTTCGGGGCAAAAGAGGATATTGTGTTCTTCGCCCCGCTCATCGGTATCAAAAGTGCGCAGGCAGCCTTTGTTTACAAAATAGATGTTTTTGCAGGTTTCGCCAGCGGTAAGCAGTACTGTGTTTTTCTTTACCGTTTTGTGTTGCAATTTGCTTTTAATATGCTCGGCCTCGGCGGCATCGAGCACAATATGCATGGCGAAATTGGAAAGAATAAGCTCGTACATTTTACGTTTTCGGTAAATATAAAATGTACGAGCCATAATTACTTAAAAGAAACTTACAATACGTGTAATCTTAAACTCGCTGTTAAATTCAAAATAGTCGAAACCATCTTTAGTGCCTTCGGGCAAATGTACCTGCCAGTTGTAGCGGCCAACGTTGTGGTGATACTCGGGCTGGGTTAATACAGAGAAAGTGCGGCCTGGGAGCTTGTCTAATGAGATCTGCGCCAATTCGGCAATGGCATCTAAACCTGCGATATCATAATTAGGGTCGGTGTAGGTAGCATCGGCAGACCAGCATTCGGCAAAGGCTGCTTTAAACTCGTCGACGTTGTGATGGTTCCAGGCATTCACATATTTTCCGATCATTTCTTCAACTGACGTTATCATATTCGTTTGTTTTTTTGGTGTATACAAAAGAACATCGCGCCAGCCGCAATAAAATTAAAGTAGTTTAATAAATGAAAATAGTGCAGCTTACTTACTGGTGCTTTTTAATGCCCAGTAAACCAGCACCGGTTGAAACAGCAGGCGGACAAACCTTTTTTTATCAGTATCTAAACCAAATGCACTACGATGATGGGTGTATTGCGAAATATTGCCAGGAAATACCGCTGTGAAGAAACCTGCAGCAACTTGTCCTACTTTCTCTTCATATTTTTTAGGCGTAAATACCAGGGCGCTGCCTAAGGCAATCTCGGCAATGCCTGAATACACTACCGTATCATCTATTTTTAAGGGAACCCAATCCGGCACCTGTGCTTTAAATGCCTTTCGGGCGAAGGTTAAATGGCTAATGCCTGCGAATATTAAGTTAGCTCCCAACAGGATACGGGCTGCTTTTTTGATGGTTTCTTCTTTCATGATTGAAGGAATGCAAATACTATTCCATGAAAGGTGAAGGTGGTTTGTTGTCTTCCGCGGGCGGGTTGGGATTTTTAATTATTGTCATTGCGAGCGATAGCGTGGCAATCTCGTAGTACGTAAATCGGATATACATACGACGAGATTGCCACGCTATCGCTCGCAATGACAAATTGAGATATAGGTTATTCTGTAACGCAAAAACGCCGCGATTATTAACCACGACGTTTCCTATAATGTGTAATCTGCACTTAAGCTTTCTTCACTAAATAACGTTTCCTCAACCATTCGCGAACAGGCTCGTCGTAAAATTTGAGGCATACCCAGGCAATGGCAACGGCGGCTATAACCAGCAGCGCGCCAATTTGCATACCATAATCCATTGGTATTTTATCATCAGATACCCAGGCGGTATAGGTATAAATTAAAGCATAGTGGGTAATGTAAATAGGATACGATATATCGCCCAGAAACTTACATGCTTTTTTGGCGAAACCGCCAGTAATGTGGCCGCCAGCGCCAAGGGCAACAATAAGCGGGAACACGAGGATGATAGAGAATGATTCGTATAAGCCATTCATCCACAAAGTATGTTCATCACCAATCCTCGGGATAAAAAACACAACGATAAGCAACAGACTACATACGGTAAAAGCATTTTTAACATGGATGAGTTTACCCATGCGGCAAAGCAAGATACCGGCGAAAAACGGATAAAGTAAACGGGTAAAACCAATGTTAAGCTGCTCTGCATTAATGCTCCAGCCGCCAATGACATCGCCGGTTGGTCCCCATACTAAATAGCGCACCAACATTGCTGCAAATATCACCACAAACACGCCCAATACTTTTTTAGAAAACCGGCGGAACACCAGTGCATACAGGATATTGGCAACATATTCGAAAAATAGCGACCAGGCTGGGCCGTTCAGCGGGTGCATTTCCTGCCATCCGCGGATGTCCATCGAGATAGGCAAAGGCAGCATGGTAAAGCCAACCAGCATAACCAGCAGCATGTGCCAAACCTGTGTTTGGTTAATAAGCGGCCACAAGGCACCGCCCTGTGTGTAAAAGAATATAGCGCCAATGATAGAACCCATAATAACCATAGGCTGCAGACGGATAAGGCGGCGTTTGTAGAAATCCCACTGCGTCATTTTACCCCAGCGGTCATCGTAAGCGTAGGCTACCACGAAACCCGAAAGCAGGAAAAAGAAATCGACAGCCAAATAGCCATGATTAATGATCTGTTTGAAACGTGTGCCCGAGTAGGTTTCTAAAACGTGGAAAATAACTACAATAATGGCTGCTACCCCACGTAAACCGTCGAGGATTTCATAATGGTTTTTGGTTTCGAGGTAGGCCGGTGTTTTACTGGTCATGGATGGTTAAATAGCTTAAATTGATTAAAGGTTGTTGCCTCCATGACAAATCAAAAAGGCGAATTAATATAATTGGTTTCCGCAATACGGGGTACAACATTGCGTTTATTCGACGCAATAATAATTAAAAGTTTTTCTTCTGCAATAAGGATGTTTAATTTGTTTATAACTCTACCAGCCTATGTTAACAAATTGGTGACATACAGCCTTTTGCTTTAGATTAAATGCTTTTGTTTTTATATTGCTGTGAGCTTTAATTGAAATAAAGATGAAAAAAAGTGAGGAGCAAAAAACTGCTATAAAGAAGAAGCAATGGATAAAACCTGACGTAGAAACTATTGGTGCCGACATTATTGCCAGTGGTTCTGTTTTTCAAAATCATGAGGGCGGGTATTACAAACTGTTTAGTTATAATGGCGCTCTTATTAAAGCCACTTACTTTAGTTAATGTGTTTTAAGGCCGTTTTATTGTTATTATATTTGAGTAAAACCACTATCTACCATGAACCAGATTAATAAAGAAGATATTAAGCAAGAGGTATTTGACCTATACGATGATTATGCGCACAGTCGCCTCGACCGCCGGGCATTTATGCAGAAACTATCGCTGTATGCTGTTGGCGGTTTAACCGTGCCTGCGCTAATGAGTTTCCTGATGCCTAACTACCAGGATAACATACAGGTTAAAGCTGATGATCCCCGCTTAAAATCAGAATATATTACTTATGATTCACCTAATGGTGGCGGAAAGATAAAAGCATTGCTTTCTAAACCTGCGGACGCCAAAGGCAAACTGGGAGGTATTATTGTAGTGCACGAAAACCGTGGCTTAAACCCTTATATTGAAGATGTAGCCCGCCGCGCTGCCCTTGCCGGTTTCATCACGCTTGCACCTGATGCGCTTACGCCACTTGGCGGCTATCCCGGCAATGACGACCAGGGCCGCGAACTGCAAGCCAAACGCGACAAAGGCGAAATGGAGCAGGATTTTATAGATGCGTTCCATTACCTCAAAAACCATAAAGACTGCAATGGCAAAGTAGGAGTTGTTGGTTTTTGCTACGGCGGCGGTATTGCCAACATGATGGCCGTGCGCCTGCCTGATCTGGCTGCAGCAGTACCTTTTTACGGCGCCCAGCCCGATGCCGCAGACGTGCCGAAAATTAAAGCACCGCTGATGCTGCACTATGCCTCGTTAGATACCCGCATTACAGGTGGATGGCCCGCTTACGAAGCTGCGCTGAAAACCAACAACAAAAAATACGAAGCCTTTATTTACGAAGGAGCTAACCACGGTTTCCATAACGATACCACCCCCCGTTATGATAAAACGGCAGCAGAGTTAGCATGGAAAAGGACAATTGAGTTTTTTAAGGCGAATTTAAAATAATAGCATAATGCCTGGAATACTAACGTCGAAACCATCTGAGATCAGAGAGTTTAGCATGGCTTATGAAGTTGACAAACTGGTAAAAATGTTAAAGCTGCCTATAACCCATGTTGAGTTTGATGAAAGATATGAATACGGGAAATTGTACCTGGACGAAAACCAGGAATTTATAATTATATATGCTAGGCTATTTGTAAATGATGATTTTATTGGCACTATCCCTTATATAAGTGATAAATGGGGACCGGGCTATGACACATCCAAACAAAATGAATTGGCTTGGGGCAAAGTTTACCAGCAGTTTCAACCAATTATTTTTGATAAAATATTGCAGTTAGAGCCTCTTACAGCTACACTAGAAACAATAGAAAACAGATCTCTATTGATTAAGAATAAAGATGGGCTTGCGATTAATACGGCATACTGTAATTATATTAATAACGAATGGAATGTGGTTTTAGGAGGTTTGTATTCGGAGGAAAGGGTAAAGGTTTTCACATACAAGATAACAATCCCGGATTTAGACCATGATGAAGGCGAAGCATTTTAAAGTTAGCTATAGCCTAATTCTTTGCTCTAAACATTCCCAACCCTCAACTTATACCCCTTACTATCTATATTAACCAGCTGAATAGACCCATCATACTCCAATTTCTTTCTTAGTTTGGAAATGAACACATCCAAACTGCGGCCAACAATTACGTTTTCATTCTCCCATTTTTTTTGAAGGCGGATGCGTTCAATGATGGTACTTGGCGAGTTTTGGTAATTTTCATTAAAAACAAGGGTCATATTATAATGTGATCAATCTTTATTAATTAAATTTCTTTCACTATAGCTAAAGTTTTATAAACTTTAAACCAATTAACCGGGCGCATCGTAATTAGTATGTACTCTGGCTGCGTAGGGCACGGTTATTCTACATATATTATTAGCCTATGCTAAAAAAGTTGAATGGTGTTTGGTTTAAGCTAATAGGCAACTCTTCTGGTTTTTCGTTAGAAAGCAGGATCTTTCACTCTATTACTATTTGTTTAGTTTTACTTGCTGTTTTTTATATCCCTTATAATTTTTTTGCCGGGCTTTATATTGCTTCTTTGTCGTGCATATTATTAAGCTCGTTTTTTATATATGAGTATTACAACTCCCGCTTTAATAACAAACCGCATAGCAGTATTTTATTCGGGGTAGCGGGTATAGCTATTTTCTCAGTTAACTACTTCGCTAATTCGGGCATTCATGGCTCAACCGATATTATATGGCCGGCTTACCTGTTGTTGGTATTTGCCATTTCGCCATACCGGCAGCATTTGGCCTGGCTAATACTGTATATGCTGTGTTTTCTGATTTTACATATTGTGGCCTATTATAATCCGCAACTGGTTAAATATCCTTTTGTTGCAGGTAAAGGCGAACTGATAGACAGGATTACGGCCTTCCCATTGCCGGTTATCGTCATTTATATTGTTATTAAATACATCCGCAAAAACTATGATAAAGAGCGGGTGGCTGTAGAAGAGAAGGCTACAGCTATTGAAGAACAAAACCGGCACATCCTGTTTCAAAATGAGCAATTGGAGAAAATTGATGCCGAAAAAAACAAGCTCATGTCTATTATCTCGCATGATATGCGAACACCACTGATTAACATACAAAGTTACTTACAGTTGCTTAGCGAAAATGAAATAGAAGGATCGGAGCGCGCCGGAATAGAACAGGAATTATTGCTGGCTACCAATGGCACCATGGATATGCTTACCAATTTATTGCAATGGGCTAAATCACAAATGGAGGGGCCTACGATTAATTTGGTACTGGCAAACCTGCTTAACGTGATAAAAAGTACGTTGGAGATGGGCAAAACCCAGGCCGATAAAAAGGGTATCGCCCTCAGCTATAAAATTAACCCTGAGCTTACAGTAATTGCTGATATAAATATGCTGCAACTGGTATTGCGTAACCTCATTAGCAATGCCATAAAGTTTACGCCAAACGGTGGTATTATTAATGTAGATGCCCAATTGGTGCAGCACGAGTGTAAGATAACCGTTAGCGATAACGGCAAAGGCATTGACCTAAGTAAACAGGAAAAAATATTCTCCATTAATACCGAGCCCGGCTTCGGCACCAATAATGAAAAAGGGGTTGGCTTGGGATTATTGTTATGCAAGGAGTTTACCGAACGCCAGGGCGGCAGGATAGGCTTTGAAAGCGTATTTGGCCAGGGCTCCAGTTTTTTTATTTTTATACCGGCTGGAGAAGGGGCTAATTGATGAAGAGCTAAGAATTCTTCCAAACGCAAAAAAGCCTCAGATTTTCATCTGAGGCTTTTTCATTCTGGGTAGCGGGAGCAGGACTCGAACCTACGACCTTCGGGTTATGAGCCCGACGAGCTACCAACTGCTCCATCCCGCACTATGTGTTTTTTTTATTGGACTGCAAAGATATAATTCGTTTCTTTGTACTCCAAATAAAAAATTAAATATTTTTAAATGAGTCATAAGGCAGGTTTTGTAAGCATTATTGGTAAACCCAACGCAGGTAAATCAACATTGATGAACGCATTGGTGGGCGAAAAAATGTCGATCATTACCCCAAAGGCGCAAACAACCAGGCACCGTATACTGGGTATTGTAAACGAAGACGATTACCAGATTGTGTTTTCTGATACCCCGGGTGTTATTAAACCGGCGTACCAGTTACAGGAAAGCATGATGCACCAGGTTGATGGCAGCATTGTGGATGCCGACCTGATTTTGCTGGTTACAGATATTAACGAAAAATACGACGAAGGCGATGTGATGATTAAACTGCAAAAATCGGAAGCACCGATTGCTGTTTTAATTAACAAGATTGACCAGAGCGACGAAGAAACCGTTAAGCAGAAAATTGAGTATTGGCAAGAGAAACTGAACCCTAAAGTGGTTTTCGCTATCTCGGCCCTGCACCAGCATAATGTAAAGGCTATTATGGATTTCATTCTGGAAAACCTGCCCGAGCACCCTGCCTATTATGAAAAAGATTTCCTGACCGATCGTAACGACCGTTTCTTTGCGTCGGAGATGATCCGCGAGCAGGTGTTTAAACAATATAAAAAAGAGATCCCTTACAGCACCGAGGTAATTATTACCAAGTTTGAAGAGGGCGATAAGCTATACCGCATCAGCGCCGAAATTATTGTGGAGCGCGACTCGCAAAAAAATATCCTGATCGGTAAAAACGGCGAGATGCTTAAAATTGTTGGTACCTATGCACGCCGCAGCATGGAGGAGTTTTTCCAGAAGAAAATCTTCCTCGAAATGTTTGTTAAGGTAATTGCAGACTGGCGCAGCAAAAAGAACTACCTGAAACAGTTTGGGTACGAAGACTAATTTTAAGAGAAGCAAGAAACGAGAATCAAGAACCAGGACGGTTGGTGGTGCTTGTACTTGAGTATAAGAATTAAGAATAACTTAACTTACAGGTAGTAAGTTTAATATAAATTAGAACATAAGGGTTACCGGAAGCAAGGCCATTTTTCTTTGTTTGCTGGCTCTTAGTTCTTTAATCCCCAAAAAATGAGCAATATAGTAGCAATTGTAGGGCGCCCAAACGTGGGTAAATCAACCCTATATAACCGCCTTACCGAAACCCGCAAAGCCATTGTTGACGACATGAGCGGCGTAACCCGCGACCGCCATTATGGTGTAGCCGAATGGATTGGCCGTAACTTTACCGTTATTGATACCGGTGGTTATGTAGCCAACAGCGAAGATGTTTTTGAAGCTGCCATTCGCGAGCAGGTAACCATTGCTATTGAAGAAGCTTCGGCTATATTATTTGTGGTTGATGTTACTACCGGCATTACCGACCTCGACGACGAGATTGCTAACCTACTGCGCAAAGGCAAAAAGCCTGTGTTTGTAGTAGTAAACAAGGTTGATAACACCTCCCTTAATGGCGATGCTGCTATATTTTACAGCTTAGGCCTGGGCGAAATCTACAGCATTTCGTCAATGACAGGTTCTGGTACGGGCGAACTCTTGGACGAGGTTGTTAAAACTTTCGACGAGGATGTAGTTCCGGAAAATACGCTGCCTAAATACGCCATTGTTGGCCGCCCTAACGTGGGTAAGTCATCTATCATCAATGCGCTGATCGGTAAAGACCGTAATATTGTTACGCCAATTGCCGGCACCACCCGCGATAGTATCCATATCCATTACAACCAGTATGGCCACGAGTTTATGCTGATTGATACTGCCGGTTTACGTAAAAAAACCAAGGTAAAAGAAAATATCGAGTTTTACTCGGTAATGCGTACTATCAAAGCTCTGGAAGAAGCCGATATTATTATCCTGATGATTGACGCACAGGAAGGTATCGAATCGCAGGATATTAACATTTTCCACCTGGCCGAAAAGAACAAAAAAGGAATCATGGTGGTGGTTAACAAATGGGATTTGATCGAGAAGAACAACAAAACCGTTAAAGTTTTTGAAGAAGCCATCCGCGAAAAAATTGCACCTTTTACTGATGTGCCTATCGTGTTTACTTCAGTAACCGAAAAACAGCGTGTATTGAAAGTGCTTGATGTAGCCAAAGAAGTTTACCAAAACCGTGCTAAAAAGATCCCGACCTCGAAACTGAACGACATTATGCTGCCGATCATCGAGAACTATCCGCCACCAGCGCTGAAAGGTAAATTTGTGAAAATTAAATATGTAACACAAATCAATGCAACATCACCGATGTTCGCGTTTTTCTGTAACCTGCCACAATATATTAAAGAACCTTACCGCCGCTTTATAGAAAACAAGCTTCGCGAAAACTTCGATTTCAGCGGTGTGCCCGTACAGATCTTCTTCAGACAGAAATAGATTTTAAAGAGACAGAAAGATAAAAGGACGAAAGATGAAGGACGATAAATCCTTTACCTTTCGTCCTTTTTATTTTACCCAAACCGTCTGTCTTAATATGTTGACGCACGGACAGTAACCACTTCGTCTTTTCTCCTTTATCTTTCCTCTTCCATTAACATTCCTTTCACATAAAATCCCGATATTGGCTTTCAATCGAAACCATCACTTTATGTTTAAAAAATTATTCCTGCTATTATTTGCAACTGCTACCTTAATTACGGCCAAAGCCCAAACAGCTGATGAGCTGCAAAATGCTTATTATGATTTTAGCTATGCTTATGTACAACACTTCAATGCCAACGCATTAAGCCTGGGCGAAGCGCTCTTACCCAATGCAGGTAAGCTATCTGATAAGGCGCAACCTAATTTCTATTACCGCATGGGTACACTTTACGAGGATCTTAACCAATTCGATAAAGCCATTAACTGCTATGAAAAAGTAATTGCTGCCGTGCCTGATTTTTTTGTGGCGCATCGTGCTTTAGGTTACCTGTATCTAAAACAGGCAAACCAGGTAGCAGGCAAACTTAATGCAGCCAAAACAGACCCTGTTGAGAACAAACGGCTTGCTGCACTATACACGGCCACTGCAAAAAAAGCAATCCCCCATCTGGAGAAAGCCCAGGCCTGTGACCCCGAAGATGACACGCTTACCCGCATAAAAATGCTCTATAAAAACACTAAAGACGAAAAAGGCTTGGCTTCATTAGATACCCGCTTGCAAACTTTGAGCAAAAATTGCGTGGACTTGCTGAGCGACAAATAGATGAAAGACTAAAAAACAAAAGACACAATACGTACTTTGTTTTGCTTGCAGGTAACAATAAAGCATTCACTCATTCAAAACTAACTCACTCATTGATTTGTTCTTAATTAGTTTCAAATAAATACCAGCCGGTATCTAATTCTAAAGCAACCGGAACTTTAATTTTATCAGACATTGTTGCTGTTTTCATCATTTTATGATCTGAACTTTGCAGAATGTAATCAGAAGAATAAACAACAGCTTCAAAGCCTATATGGGCAGAGTCAATAAGGTTTAATATAATTGTTGTAGCGGCCTCATTTGGCAATAAAACCTCCATATTACTAGTTAAATTATAGCTTGGCTTGTAGTGCTTATCAACAATTGTGGTTCCTTTAGGTAAAATGCCTTTGGCAACATGTGTGGCCGGAAAATCCAGCGAATCGCTGATGGAGGAATTCGTATTGCTGTTACCCGGCCTTAAATTGTCAGGAGAGTTATTAAGTGCATCAATAAGGTTTGTTCCCAGCTCAGCAAGCTTACCAAGGTTTTTACTGTTGTCTATGATGGTGCCTATCTGTTGTTTGCAGTTTTGTGCTTCATCATAAAGAGTATGGGCTATTTTAGTTAGTGCACCATAATTAGTATCACTCTTGTGGTTATCAGCAGCACGCCCATTTGGAAAAATCGCATTGATTAAGTACTCCAAATCCCCCATAACCACTGCGCCCTGCGTACCTGATAACCCGGCATTAATCTGATTCATCACGATCAAGCGGATGTATCCAAATGGGATATAGTGGCACCTGGCCTCGTTACTCCCAATCTGTAGATATTTGTTAATATCACTTAGGAAAGGATGCCTGGGGCCTTTTGCCATTTGTCCCCCACTTACAATTATAGATCTTTGAACAACAGGCGATTGTAATGGATAATTTGTTTGGCTATATGCAGTGGTGAAACTGAAGTTAGAGTTGCTTTTCAACTGTGTAGCTTTTGCCCCCATCATATCAGCTTCACGTTCTAACCCGCGGTTATCGTTTATTGTAATACCCGCTTTTAATTGTGTAGTTGGCCGTACCCTGCCCTGTTTTTGCTGTGCAACATGCCAGGCCTCGTGCGGCAAATGTTTTTCCTGCCCCGGCGCTACATGTATTTGATTGCCCTGTGCAAAAGCGTGAGCCTGTAGCTCACCGGGCTTGGCAGAATTATAGTGAACGTTAACATCATCGAGCGATTGCCCCGAAAGGTTTTCAACCCCGGCCTTTAACTGATCGGGCAAGCCGGTATCATTTTTTTTGCGTTGAACAGATCTGTTATCAACCAAACTGCCTTTTTCGTTTAGTTGTACGGCAACATCTCTAGGTGGGTTGGCAGGCGCAAACTTACCTTGAGCAACATTACCATCCCTGTTATCTTGCAGGTTTAAACCATCGGTTTTATTCGGCCTCCTGGCATCGTTAACCAGCCTGTTCTTATTCGAAGTGTCTTTACTTTTATAAATAGTCATAGGTTTAGAATAAGGGTGATAAGTAAAAATAAATAAAATACTTTAATACAATTAGTTATATATATTAAAAATATAGTTGCGGATTGCAAATGAGTGAGTAGCGAGGCATTTACTTGCTACTCACTCATTCACTAACTCAAAACTGACAGGCCCTAATTCCTTCACTCATTGATTTTATCTTGTCGCAAACACCCCTTTCAGATGTCGTTTTATACCCCGTTGCTATTCATCCTTTATCTATAAGTTTGATTATCAATTATACAATATGAAAAAAATAGTATTATTTATGCATGTCAGCCTCGATGGCTATACCGCTGGCCCCAATGGAGAGATGGACTGGATTGGCATTGGGGATGAAATGTTCGATACGGCCGGCAGCCAGGCCGAACGATCAGACGTTGCCCTATACGGCCGCGGCACCTTCGAAATAATGGAAGCCTACTGGCCCACAGCCGCCGACAAGCCCAACGCTTCGAAACATGATATTGAGCATGGCAACTGGTATAATAAAGTGAATAAATATGTAGCATCGGCAAGTATGCAAGGGCAGAGCTTTAGTAATACCACCATATTGAGTGATAATATTATTGAGCAAATAACCGCTCTTAAACAAAAGGAAGGCGATAAGCAGATCGTTATGTTCGGCAGCCCATCGCTCGGTGCCAGTTTAATGGATCATGATCTGATTGATGAATACTGGCTGTTTGTAAACCCTATTATATTGGGCAAGGGTAAACTGTTGTTTAAGCCCCAGCAAAATGCTATTCGTTTGCAACTGGTAGAAAACAAGACATTTAGCAATGGCGTAATTTGCCTGCACTATATTAGATAGAAGCAAGAAACAAGAGCCAGGAAACAAGACATAAAAAATGCCATGAAGCTAATCTTCATGGCATTTTGTTTAGTGCGATTAAAACAAGCTTGTCATACTGAGCGATAGCGAAGTATCTTCTTCACTATGCTTAGCGGCATGCCAAGGTGAAGAAGATTCCTTCTTCGTCGGAATGACAAAGGGGGGCTTATTTCTTGTTTCTGTCCTCTTCTCTCTAAAAGCTAATCCCCATATTCCAGAACATAAACGCCCATTTATCAGCCTGCTGGTTAATTACCTGGGCTGTGCTCTGCCCCGCGCCATGGCCTGCATTGGTTTCTATACGGATTAATACCGGTGCCGATCCTTGCTGATCTTCCTGCAGACGTGCTGCAAACTTGAAGGAGTGAGCCGGCACCACACGGTCATCATGATCTGCCGTGGTAACCATAGTAGCCGGATAATTAGCAGGTTTTAAAGCATGGTAGGGCGAATAATGATATAAGTAGGCAAACATCTCTGCTCCATCTTCTGCAGTACCATAATCATAAGCCCAGCCTGCGCCTGCGGTAAATTTGTTGTAACGCAGCATATCCATAACACCTACAGCGGGGAAAGCTACTTTACATAAATCGGGGCGCTGGGTCATGGTAGCGCCGATGAGCAGGCCGCCGTTTGATCCGCCCGAGATAGCCAGGTAATCATGCGAAGTATATTTATGCTGAATCAGGTATTCGGCAGCGGCGATAAAATCATCAAACACGTTCTGCTTTTTAAGCTTGATACCTGCGCGGTGCCAGGTTTCACCATACTCGCCACCACCACGAATGTTAGGTACAGCGTAAATACCACCATGCTCAAGCAACACAATGTTACTGGTGCTGAAGGCAGGCGTAAGGCTCACCCCGAAACCACCGTAAGCATACAGCATTGTTGGGTTCTTGCCGTTTAATACGATTCCTTTTTTGTAGGTGATAATCATCGGGACCTGCGTTCCATCCTTCGATTTATAGAAAACCTGTTTGCTCTCGTACAGCGTTGGGTCGAACTGTACATTAGGCTTTTTGTACACGGTTGATTTGCCAGAGGTTATATCGTACTTAAATATCGTGCTCGGGTAAACATAACTGGTAAAGGTATAATACAACTCCTTCTCCTCTTTTTTAGCGCCGAAACCTGCCGCAGTACCCACACCAGGTAATGCAATCTCTTGTTCCAGCTTGCCATCCATATTGTATTGCAATACCAGCGAGGTAGCATCTTTCAGGTACTCGGCAAAGATCTTCTGTCCGCCGGTACTTACAGTTAAAGAATTTTTAGTTTGGGGGATCAGATCTTTCCAGTGCGTAACACCAGGGCTCGATGCATCAACCGTAACCACGCGATGGTTAGGTGCGTACAGGTTGGTGTAGATGTACAGCTTGCTGCCGATATTATCGATGATGTTATGCTCGTTATCAAAATTGCTAACAATGGGCACAATAGAACTGCCTGCTTGTGTTAAATCCTGCAGATAAAGCTCATTACCTGTTGTGCTGTTGGCTGCGGTGATAATCAAATAGCGCTCATCTTCGGTTAAGTAAGCGCCAATGTAACGGCGAGGGGTTTGCTCTCCACCAAATATCAGCTTGTCGCTGCTTTGTGGTGTGCCCAGCTGGTGATAAAACAGTTTGTGGTATTGCGTCATGCCACTTAGCTGGCTGCCTTCTGCGGGCTTATCGTAGCTACTGTAGTAAAAGCCTTCGTTACCTTTCCAGGCAATGCCGCTAAACTTCACGTCACGCAGGGTATCGCCAACCTGGCTTTTGTCTGATGCCCTGATGATAATCACCTTACGCCAGTCACTACCGCCTTCCGAGATTTGATAAGCAGCCAGGCTGCCATCCTTGGTAAAATCCAGCCCTTGTAATGATGTCGTGCCGTCTTTCGAAAACTGGTTAGGATCCAGAAATACCTCCGGTTCTCCACCATCTTTCTGGCGGTAAATCACACTCTGGCTTTGCAGACCGCTATTTCGTCCGAAATAAGTCCACTCGCCTTGCTTTTGCGGCGCACCAAATTTCTCATAGTTCCACAACACCTCCAGGCGTTTGCGGATAGCCTCGCGATAGGGGATTTGCTCCAGGTAAGCGTGCGTAACCTTGTTTTCGGCCTGTACCCAAGCTTTGGTATCCTCGGCACGGTCGTCTTCCAGCCATCGGTAAGGGTCGGGTACGGCGGTGCCAAAATAAGTATCAACAGTTTCCACCTTTTTGGTAGTAGGGTAAGGGAGGGTTTTCATAGTAGTTGCAGAAGTTTGGGCAAGTGCCGAACCACCCAACAGGGCAGCCAGCGGTAAACACATCAATCGTTTCATTCTAAATGAGGGGTTTATGTGAATGGCTAAGATAAGTGGTTTGCAATCAAGAGTCAAGATGAGTAGTGGCAGTGTTTAGTAACCGTGGCAGTAAACAATCATCAGTTTAAAATAGCCAACATCACATCCTGCTACTGCTACTAACCCCGCCACTCTTTTTCCCTCTTCTCTGAACAAATCCCTCATCTCCTTGGTTATTCAACTTATGATCAAACCTTTGCTAACCTTAATCTTCGCCTCTGCCGTTTTAATTTCGTGCAGCCAGGCACCCAAACAACGTATTGATTTAGCCAAATTAAACCTCAACGAAAGGGTTAAATCTGTCCTCAATTATCATGATACTATTGTAGGAGGCATAGATATGGTAGAAGCGCCAATGGCGGTGCTGTTTGAGGTAGATAACAGCAAATCATACAGCTTTAACGGCATCCCATTAGATAGTACGGAGGTTATCTTTCAACTCAACTCCGTACATTTCAGGACTGATACTACTTATCATGATGGCATAGGCCACTTCGAAATCATTAAGGTTAAAAAAGATGCCGCGGTTGATAAAGTTATCGACCACTTTAAGGCCGACAGTATTATTTACGGCTACAGGGTACGCATTAAAAGGCCACAGATGAAGGCCCGCATACTGCAGGAACTTACCAAATTATACGGCAAAGGAACTAAGAACCCACACACCGACCATGGCCAGTACTGGAACCTGAAAGACAAGAACCGCCTTATTTTATATGCCCCCGATTACGACACCTTTGTAGTACTTAACAGCACCAACCTATCCAAAACTTGTTATCAGGACAATATGAACGGGGTGCTCGATTTCGGAGGCTGCAATATCGATAAATATTTAGATGAACTGTATGCCAGGAAGAAGCGCCAATAATTTAGAAAATAACGGTTCTTAGCCACTCGCTACCGACAATCCCGCTTTACGCTATACTACGTGCCGCTACAATCGGGTTTATAAAGGAGTGCCATCGCTCTAAAGAACAAAAAACGTATAAACAAAAAAAGAGTCCGGTATACCACGGACTCTTTTCGTTTTCATAGATAGGATATATATAGATCAGGCTGCTTTTTGTGCAGACTGGTTGATTGCGGCAATTAATTGTTTGGTACGATATGCTTCTAAATCAGCTTTTAATATTCTTTTTAATTCAATATCAAGTGCTTTTAACATTAGATCAGTTTTGTTTATAGTTTTCATAATCGTTGTTTTTTAAGTTAGTTGTGTTAGGTTAAATACGATAATTATGCCAAACTTTTACAAACATTCACTATAAAGCAAAAACGCGGTTTTTAGCCGCGTTTAATGTAGTATTGTGTACACAAAAAAATACAAACCGAAAATTCAATGACCAAAATATCAAATAATCATGACTTTTAAGTCATTTTAAATACTGTACGATATCGGCATAGCTTTGAGCGCTTTTGATACAGCTACAACATTGTTTGCAACAGCCTTCGCCGTTTCTATCGACCAGTCTTTTCTAAAATTAGTTTTAAGATATGATGTACCTGGCCCGGGGCCATTGTTCCAGTACGTGTAGCATTGTGGGGCTATGGTAAAACCTACGTCCATTAAACCACCCGCCATTTCACTTACCACGTGGCGCGCACCATCTTCTTCGCCGGTAACTACAAAACCTGCTACCTTGTTAAAAGTAACGGGTATACCCTTTTCATCTTTAACGGGATACAAGCCGTTCATCCGTTCCAGTACCCGCATGGCTATGCTCGACATCTGACCTACCCATGTTGGGCTTGCCATAATCAGGATGTCTGAGTCCAGTAGTTCTTTCAAAATCTCGGGCCAGGCATCACCATTACCCATGTCTGATTTTGATCCGGGTTTAATATCATGATCTATCATTCGGATCAGCTTGGTTTCTACACCGAGGCGTTCCAATTCTTTAATTACTTCGCTGGCCAATGCTTCGGTGTTTGATGCTATTGGCGATGGCTTTAGAGTACAGTTAAATATGATGGCTTTCATAAAGGGCTCAATAAAAAGACCGGTAGATTTTATTCGTCCGGTCTGCAATAAGTAAAAGGGATTAAGATTATTCTTGTGTAATGGCTGTATGATGTGCATGGCAAGCTTCGGCACATTCGCGGCATACTTTAGCACATTGCTGGCAATGCTCCATATAGTGTTTGCTGCATTCGGCTGCACAAAGGCGGCAAATCTCTTCGCACAAAACAAGGTATTGGTGTGCGATAATGGAATCGCGCTGTAGCAAGCGTGCGCCAATATTGCAAATGTCGGCACAGTCACGGTCGAGCGTAATGCAGTTGACCATGTATTTTACTTCGTCTCCTTCGGCAAGGCAGGCGGTGGCGCAATGTTCGCAAGCTAATACACAATCCAGTAATTTTTGGATAAGCGCCTGGTGGTTATGATGTTGTTCCATAGTGTTGATGTTTTATATATGATATAAGCATCAACCCAACACTATGTTTTAACAATGAGTTAATTACCACTTTTTAAGCTGTTTTAAGTAGGCGGTCAGCTCATCAGCCATTTCTTTATGCTCGGCCATATCAGGGTGGGTACCGCAGCCATGGAAGTATCTTTTGCTGTAGAAATAATGCGTTACTTTTTGATCACCGGTTTGGTTTACATGATTATTTATAGCTGTAATATATTTCTTCAATACAGGCGTAAGGGTCGAATCGCCCATGGGGCTTGTTAAACAAACGATATCTGCTTTAGGATAATGATTGCGGATATCGCCCAGAAACTTTACATAGGCGCTGCAAAAAGCAGTCGAATCCTGCACACCATCGTTCTGGCCAAGGCAAACTGTAACTACATCGGGCTGGTATTTATTGAAATTCCATTTAATCGAGTCAGTCCGCATATTCACTTTGTCGAAAACCTGCGGCATCACAATTTTCATATCGCAGCAACTGTGGATCAGGCCAATACCCGATACCGAACTCAGTACGTATTGCGCATTCAAAGCCCTTGAGGTTAAAGGTCCGTAACTCATATAGGCATTATGCTGATCATACCATTTACCCCCACCGCACTGAATCCCCGTCATATCCAAACTACTTCCGCAGGTGATTGAATCGCCAATGTATTCAATTTTACGTATTGGTTTAGCTGGCATAGGCAGCAATTGGGCGCATTTAATGCCGGTAAACTCCAGATACCCAATGCCCGATTCTGTGTCTTTACAAATGGTGATGGTATGTACACCGTTCGGCAGGTTTTTGGCTACTTCAATTACATTGGTTTTACCGGTAGTTTGCAGGCGAACCGGTTGCTGATTATCTATAGCTACTTCCACATAGTTATGGCTATTACCATAAAGCACTTCATCATTCAGCATAATGGCGCATGAAGTACCCTTAAATTTAGCCTGAATGTATACTGCCGGTGACCAGAAACGAGGTTTAAGCGGATTAGTAAAATCAATCCTGCCCGTGTATTGTATTTTAGGATCGTTGGCTTTAAATATGGTTAGTCCTGCTTGTGGTTTATTTTTGGCTTGCGCGAAACAGGTAACGATAGATAGCAACAGGCAGATGTAGTATTTCATGGCTTTCATAATTGATCCCTTAAATATATTTATGATTTAAGCAGGAATCGTTACAATGAAAAATTTGGCTAATATTTTACAGAAATACTATCAGGATAAAGCTCAAAATAACCTTCCATCTTTTATGATCCACTTCAATATACCCTTTATTAGCGCTGTTGCAAATTGCACACACAGTAGTTTTCCCCTAAATTAGGGGAATGCGATGACAGTGCTATCACTTCTAACATTGATAAGGGGTAGAAATTGGTTAGATCAAACATGTGAGTACTATAAGCTTTAAAAGGAAAATACTTAAATAAACATTACACAATCACCCCAAACAAAAAAAGGGATGAAAGCCTTAAGCCCTCATCCCTCTCGTCAAAACACTATATAGAATATAAAATTTATTATTAGTTGGTACCGTTGCTCACGTCGGTTACACGGTAAACTTTTTGGCCGTACTGATCGCGTTCCTGATGATAGTATACATTAGCAGGATCTACATAATACACCTCGTTATCAATTTTTACCTTTCTGCAATTTGGAGGTAAAGCCTGTACAACATCACCCGGTTGCGGCAAATTGCTGCCCTGTTGCGGTTGTACTTGTTGTTGCTGTTGTGGTGCATAACCCTGGTTTTGGTTCGCATCCGGCTGATTGTTTGGATCATCCTGATAATCGCCTGCACCTGTGGTTAACTGGCCATCTTTACCGGCAATCTGGTATGCTTGTGAGCCGTCATCACGGGTAATTGGCAGGTAATACACACCGTTAGCCTCGTAGTATTGCTGGCCATCTATTACAATTGATTTTGCATTTGATGGCAGCTGGGTAATTTCGGCACCTACCGGTGGTTCAACCACGGTGTATTGGTTATCATTATATTGATAGTAGTAACCACCGCTATAAAAGAACTGATCTGGGCCGAAGTAGAACGGATAGTACCCATAAGGTAATACGCCAATGCTGAAACCTATACGAGGGGCATAATAACGGCCGTAAAAGCCACCATAGTTATAGTACCCGCCTCTGAAAGGGCCATGATAGTAATAACCGCCACGGTAACCTACGCCACCATGATAGTATCCCCCTGGTCTGTAATAACCTCCACGGCCTGGAGCGTAACCCGGGCGACCAGCATAACCTACACGCCCGCCGCCTACATAACCACCACGATTATAACCGTAATGACCACCTGATACTACCGGGCGACCACCGCCACCGTTAAAATTGCCGCGTGGAGCAAAGTTGCCACCACGTGAGGGAGCTGGTGCAGCATGGCCACCGCCACCCTGAAAACCACCACCACCGTGGAAACCGCCGCCGCCACCGCCGCCATGGAAGCCTCCGCCTCCACCGCCGCCGTGAGAACCACCGCCACCTCCACCATGTCCGCCGCCGCCACGTTGTGCATCGGCATTTGTTGCTACAAACAGGCTAAGTAAACCTGCTACAACTGTAAATGAGAATAATTGATATATGCGTTTCATAATTTAACCTTCAATTCTCAGCGCTTTATCGCTGTTGGTATAAGTATGACCGCTCGCAGCTAAAAAAGTTTAATTCAGTTTTACTTTTTTATTAAGGCTACACTAAAATGACATTAAAGGTTAGTTACTTTATACACCCGAATGTAGTCGATCAGCATGCTGCAGGGGAAAGAAGTATCATCCACACCCTGTGCGCCGCCCCAGTCGCCACCTACTGCGGTGTTCAGCATCAGGTGAAAACGCTTATCGAAAGGCCATGCCATATAACCCGTGCCTTCGTTTTTAAATACCATCACCTGTGCATCATCTATAAATGCCGTAACCGAAGCGGGGGTCCAGTCTATCCGGTAAGTATGATAATCGCTTAAAGCAGTGGGTACGCCAACGGTCACACCTTTTTGGGTGTTGAGGATATGGTTATAAGCCCCTGTATGCATGGTTACATAAATATTATAAGGGTCATAACCTACGTGCTCCATAATATCCATTTCGCCCGAGGCCGGCCATGCGCCGTAAGCATAATCTGTAGGCAACATCCATATAGCAGGCCAGGTACCTTTCCCTCCGGGGATCTTCGCCCTTATTTCGATACGCCCATAAGTAAAATTGCCGGTACCTTTTGAGAATAAGCGTGCTGATGAATAGCTGCTGCCAGCTACGTTTTCCTTCCGTGTGGTAATAACCAAATTACCGTTGGCTATGCTCACGTTGTTTCCATTGGTATAATACTCCAGCTCGTGGTTACCCCAGCCACCGCCGCCAATATCGTAGCCCCAACGGCTGGTATCGGGCATAGTACCTGTATTGAATTCTTCCGACCAGGTGGGTGTGGTATCGAACGTATAGGTTTTATCAGACACTGTTATACTACCGCCAGTACCAGTGCCACCACTCGGCCCCGGCGAACTACTTTTACTTGAGCACGACAGCAGGCAAACGCCCAGCAAAAACAGGCTTATAATTTTATTAGGAAACATAATTGGCTAATTGGTAGGCCTAATATACAGGCTTGTAACTATATATATGTAAATGATTGTATTTAGTACACAACTGTGGGCTATGGGGGATTGAAAAGTGAGGTTTCGATTTCCCCTCTTGAGAGGGGCGCGGAAGGATGTGCGATGGCAGGGGTGTGTTATGCGATTTGTAGATTAGGCTCATCATGTAGAATAACACACCCCTAACCCCTCTCGAGAGGGGAATAAGATCGTAGAGCTTGGCATATGGGATGTCAAACTCGTTTCGTCATGCCGTAACAAAGAACTTCAATGTTAACAAAACACCTCTACAACAGATCAAATTTGCTTGAAATTTAAAATCAATATAGCTTATCTAAAATCTATAGATTTTATTTATATCGATCTTAACACACTCTTAAACAATGCTTATTTACACCCTCTCGGCAATAAACACATAAGGCTGGTTAAACTGAATAGTAAAAAAACCGTCGGCCATAGTCTCAAAACTACCATCATTTAACGCCTTTAATCCGGTTTGATTTAATCCATCTGATTGTGTTACAAACCTGATTATATCGCCCGCCGGTTTCCATTTACTGAAGCCGGATTTAATGGGGTAGATCTTCTCTTCGTCCTGATAAATTACCAGATCTATCTGGCTGGCGTAGGGCAGGTAGGTGTCGGCATTAAAATTATTTGTGATGACGTTTACTGCGCGATAACCCTGATCTATGAGCTGAAACAATGCTGTTTGAAGATACTTTTCGTCTTCTACCGGAATTAGTTTTACATCTGATTGTAGTTCTGTGATCGGTTCGTTGGCGATGAGCCAGTCTACCTTGATCTGGTTTTCGTGGAGTTGGATGGCAGTTTGGGGAATGGCAATTAGTGTGGGGCTCCATTCCAGCAACTGGCCGAGGAGTTCGAAAGAAAAATCAGACAAATTTAAAACCAGCAGCGCAGGCTCCTGCTTTTCACGAACGATGTGGTGCGATGACATGTATATTTTTAACCGTTAAATTGATAAAGCTAATTGTATTTTTGCATACCTGTTTCATACATGACCACAAAAAATCATACCAACTTTGCCCTGCTTGTGCACACCTGCGACAGGTACCAGTTTTTATACACCGGCTTTTCGGCGTTTTTTAATAAGTATTGGGATTTTAAGATCCCCTGCAATTACTACTTCGCAACCGAAAATCTGGAGGTTGAGATTGATGGATTTACGAACATCCGCTCGGGCTCGGGGCAATGGTCGGACAGGTTGGCCCATTTGCTGAAACATGATGTGAAAGAGAAATATGTAATTTATTTTCAGGAGGATATGTGGCTCAACAAACCTGTAGACGCTGCCTTCTTTACCGAACTATTTGCCCTGATTGAAACCCATAATTGGAAACAGGTAAAGCTAACCAGCGCCGAAGTATACAAAACCAAGCCAACGGGCTACGAGGTACAAGGCTTTACGATAGCAGAACTGGATAATGCAGCTTCGGGTTACCTGATGTCGCACCAGGTTACGGTTTGGGACCGCGAGTTTCTACTGGCACAACTCCCACCAAACGAACACCCCTGGCGAAACGAGCGCAAAGGCACCAAACGCATCAAACAGCTGAACCCTCAAATTTACCAGGTTGATTACTTTGCCGAAAACGGCAACCCTGCAATCAACCCCAATCCCGATGCATCAAAACGAAGTGGCTATGACACCGTATCGCAAAACAGCGCCCTCAACCCGCGTGTATTGCCCTATATTGATGCCTTGAAACATGAGCCTAATTATAATCAGTACACCCTCGAGTTACAGCATCATTATGATGAACAACTAACCCACGATGGCCAGCCCAAACCCCGTAAAGACGATATTTTTAAGAAGATAAAAAATTGGTGGAAGGGGAAGTAACAGAAAAGGCACGAGTTACAAGCTCGCGCCAGCAGTGTGAATTAATTAAACATATTATCGATACGATCCTTTATCTCTTTGTAATCAAATCCTTTTGGGTTTTGGGTTTTTAATGTTTCCACTTTGTCAATTATAACATTCATTTCTGGCTTAACATCAGAAATTGTGATCATATAGCCTTCTGATTTAATTTTAAATAGACCTATTGACTTATAAGCCACAAGATTGCCAATAATATAATATTTATATTCATCGTCATCAGAAATCAGTTTACTAAAATCAAATGCTTTATCTTTTGTAGCACTTAAATATGCGGCATATAACGCTAAATTCCCAATAGGTGAATTATTATTAACAATAGATGTTACACTTTCCAAACTAAAGTTTAACGGGGTTCCAGGCGGCTGAGTATTTGGCGTGATAAGAGCTAAAAATTCGTCATATTTCATACTTATTGTTTTAAGTTGATCTGGCACTTCTTTAAATTTCTTATCAAACTCTGCCATCAAAGTAGTTAAATCAGTGGAATTATTTTCTATCTGAATACTTGATCTTTTTAGATCTGAGATAGTATCTGACAGAGAGTTATTTGAAACGAAGCCTTGTATTATGGCTAAGATTGCTAATATTAATGATGACAATGTTGCCCCAAAAGAAACATAATCGACCAATGTTTTATCCTTGGTAAAGAAGAAAATCATCAGTACAATTATTGCTAATACCAATATGGTGATTATGTATTTATAGTGAAGCGGGTTTATGGATGATTTATATTCCATTGTAACAATTTCGGTTTGAATTATTGTAATTTATTAAATCAATTTGATTTATCAAACTTCCTCAAACCGGTGTAATTTGTTGCATAAGCGTTAGCGTATGGCTCCTGCTATAAAACCAGTACTCATCGGTCGGGGATTGCTTCGTTCCTCGCAATGACGTTCTGGGTTGAAGTGATGCTGAAAGGTACCTTGTTCACTTCTTCCTGATCTATCCTTACCTCTGAGCGGCACTGTATATAGCAGAAGATTGAGACTCTTCGCTATCGCTCCTGCATGACAAATAAATGCAAATAAGTAGAGACACAAAATATTGTGCCTCTACTTATTATTCTGATAATTCTTTAATTCGGGAATCCTGCTTACATCTTCTCAAACCTCGCACTCCAACCCCCACCCGGTGCCATTTTAATATTCAATTTATCTTTAGCGGTAACAGTAACAATGGTTTTCTTATAATCCGTAGCATCACGGTCTGCGTTTATGCCGTCTTCGAATATAATGGCGCGGTATTTTCCATCGCCCAGAAATGAAAGATCGATAGCTGTATTGCGGGCATCCCAGCTGGTCATAGCACCGGCAAACCAGGTGGTGCCTTTGCGGCGGGCAATAGCTACGTAATTACCAACGCTGCCGTCAATGGCGTAAGTTTCATCAAAGGTTGTAGGCACGGCAGCTATAAAATCAGTGCACTCCTGCTCTTTTTGATAAATGGTTGGGTTATCGGCCAGCATTTGCAACGGGGCTTCAAAAATAGTGTACATGGACAGTTGATGGCAGCGTGTGCCCTGGCTCATCGGGTTATCATTTACAGGGCGCCAGTTGGCCTGGTTAGCATTGCGCATTGCACCTGGTGTATAATCCATAGGCCCGGCCAGCATGCGGATAAAAGGGATACTTACATCGTACCCCGGATGGTCTTTTACGCCCCATTTTACGTTCTCCAATCCCTTTACGCCTTCAAAATTTACAATGTTTGGATAGGTGTGCTGTATGCCCGATGGCTTGTACATGCCGTGGTAATCAACCAGCATGTGGTGTTTGGCAGAAGCATCGGCTATTTCATAAAGTGATTTGGTCATCTTCTGGTCGTCGCGATCAATAAAATCAATCTTGAACCCTTTGATACCCATCTGCTCGTAACGCCCTAATATTCCTTCCAGATCACGGGTAATGGCAAACCAGCTCGACCATAAAATAATGCCTACATTCTTTTGTTTACCGTAATTAACCAGCTCTTGCAGGTTTAGTGCAGGGTTTACCTTGGTCAGGTCGGCATCATCGCTCCAGCCTTCGTCAATAATAATGTATTCGAGTTTATTGGCAGCGGCGAAATCGATATAATATTTGTAGGTGGCATTATTAACTCCGGCTTTAAAATCAACATGGCTTATGTTCCAGTTGTTCCACCAGTCCCAGGCTACTTTGCCGGGTTTAATCCAACTCATGTCTGTAACACGCGATGCCGAAGCAATTTTCTGCATCATATCATTATCCAGCAGCTCTTTATCGCTATTGCTGATAATTACAATGCGCCATGGTAAGACTGTAGAACCGGCAACTTTAGCAATATAATCGGCCCGGCCATTCACTACGTAATTAATGTTTTTGTATCCGCCATTACCTTCCTGGGTTGGGTATTGTGCAAACACACCGCTTAATCCGTTACTGGCTTTGTCGCCTGCCGAAAGATACATGCCCGGATAGTTTTCAATATCGGCTTCCAAAATGGCAGCTTTTTGTTGATTACCCAAATCAACCAATATGGGTAAAAATGCCAGGCTATCTTTAACTATTTTCGAAATTGGCATTTTGCTATACTGTGCCTCGAATGAGGTTGTGAACTTATCTTTATTACGGTAATCGTTTACAAAAGGCAAATAAGCAACGTCATCATTCTTGAAGTTAAATTGTGCCTGCTCATTTTTGATAGTCAGTTCGCCTTTGCGCTCGCTTACAAAACGGTAAGCAATACCATCATCATAAGCGCGGAATATCACGGCGTAATCGCCCTTCATTGAAAGCTTAATCTGGTTATAATGGTTGCTCACATGCGCCTTTTTATAGAAAGGCGTTTTAATCAGCTCATCGGCCTGCGAAGTTTCTGCCTTTTTTACAGAAGCATTCTGGCCCAATACCTCACCACCGGCTAATTCGAGACCAATAGTTGAAGGAGTGATCACATCTGTATAACCATCCTTAACAGCCCAGGTAATAGTTTTACCAACGTTAATAGTTGCCGTCAGCCTACCATCCGGTGATTGTAATTGGTAGTTTTTTTGTGCCCAGACACCGGTACTTACAAGCAGTGAAGCAACAAATAATAATTTCGCTTTCATTCGGTTATTCGTAAAGGTTATAATTTGGTATGTGTAAGCTAATACACGCATGGCTAAACTAAATAAAAAATCAGAATAACTGTCAAAGTGATTATTATTAAGTGCTATTGGATAAAATAGTATAATAGGGAAGGTAAAAACATTAATTCAGCTAATCCCTAAATTCGTAAATTTGGGTTCAGACAAACACAATGCTCCAGGTTAGTCAACTCTTCATCTATCCCATCAAATCCCTCGGCGGCATTGAACTTAGCTCTGCCGAAGTAACGGATCGTGGCTTAAAGTATGATCGCCGTTGGATGCTGATTGATGATAACAACCGTTTTATTTCACAACGCGAGTTTGCTAAAATGGCACTCTTGCATATTAATATTGACGCTGGTGGATTGCGTGTTACCTACATGCCTCATCAATCATCTATTTTAATTCCTTTCCATCCTCAAACTAATACAGTAATACAGGCTACCGTTTGGGATGATACCTGCGAAGGCACTTTAGTAGACCCGGAAGTTGACCAATGGTTCACACAAATACTGGGTATGAATGCGAGGCTGATTTACATGGCTGATTCTTCGCTCCGTGCGGTCGACCCTAAATATGCAAAGCAGCAGGAGGTTACTTCATTTGCAGATGCTTATCCGTTTCTGATTATTGGTCAAGCTTCTTTAGATGAGTTGAATACGAGGTTACAGAACCAAATCAAGATGGACCGTTTCCGGCCCAATATTGTTTTTACAGGAGGTGAGCCCTATGCCGAAGATGTGATGCCACACATCAGGATTAACAACATCAATTTTTATGGGGTTAAACGCTGTGCGCGTTGTGTAATGATCACCATCGATCAGCAAAATGCGGCTAAAAATGTAGAGCCGATGAAAGTGCTGGCTGGTTACCGGGCACAGAACAATAAAATCTATTTCGGGCAAAATTTACTACACCAGGGCGTTGGAGAGATTAGTGTTGGTGACAAGTTAGAAATACCTGGCTAACACTTTTTGCTATATCATGCCATTTTAAAACAAAAGCTGCATGATGTATCTTTAACAAAAAAGTTTGCCCAAAAGCACCCAATGAATATTGCCAGCGACATCAATCAGGACGAAATCGATATACTAAGAACGCTGATTCAGGAAATTCCTGACCCGATTGGTTTGTACGTAGGCCGTGAAATGCGCATCCGTGTAGCTAATAAAGCTATCCACAAAACCTGGGGCAAAACAGAAACCGTTGTCGGCAAAACATTTCGTGAGGCATTGCCCGAACTGGACGACCAAAGTTTTTACAAACTTTTGGATGATGTTTATACAACAGGCATTACCTACGAAGCCAAACAACAGCGGATAGACCTGCTGATTGATGGCGAGTTCAAGATCCACTACTTCGATTTTACATATAAGCCCTTAAAACACACTGATGGCACAGTTTGGGGTATTTTAAACACAGCAAAAGACCTTACCGATGTGGTGCTGGCACAGCAACGTGCTGATGAGGCTGATGCCCGCAGGCAGTTTACTTTAGAGGCCGCCGGTATAGGCAACTGGGACCTTAATATTGTAACCAACGAGGTTTGGTGGGACGACAGGTGCAAGGAGCTTTACGGCTTTAATAAAGATTATAACGTGCCTTATGATGAGGTACTGAGGTACATGCACCCGCTCGACAGGCCAAGGGTTGACGAGGCTGTAATGGCATCCTTAGATCCGTCTTCGGGTGGTGTTTATGATATACGGTTCAGAACCATCGGTGCCGATGATAATCAGTTGCGTTGGCTGCATTGCAAAGGCAGGGCTTATTTCGATTCAGAAAACAAACCGTTCCGTTTCTCTGGCATAGCACAGGATATTACCGAGCAAATACTCGCTGATGAGAAGGCCAGATCTGCGGAGCAATTAACCCAGCTTGCAGCAGAAGCCGCTGGTGCCGGGACTTTTTTCATCGACTTTATTAACAACGAAACCATCTATTCGCCAACCCTGAGTAAGATCTTAAGTGGGGTGGAAAGATCGGGCCAAAAACGTGGCGACCTCCTTAAATTTATCCATCCGGATGATGTTGATAAAAGAAAGGTAGCTTTCGATGAAGCCTTAATCACGGGTAAGCTAAACTACGAAGTGCGTTTTAAATGGGCCGATGGTTCTGTGCATTGGATAAAAACGCTGGGCTCTTATGTGTTTGACCCCGAGGGCAAGCCTGTTGTACTAATGGGCACCAGCCAGGATATTACAGCAGAAGTAGAAGCTCGCGAAGAGCAGAAACGCTTGCTTTGGCTAATGGAAAACAGCAATGATTTTATCAGCCTCTCAACCCATGATGGCCATGTTACTTATGTAAATAAAACAGGGCTCGAACTCATGGGCTTTAATAACCTGGAAGAAGCGCAACGGCACAATTCTGAATATTTATTGCCCGATGAGATTGAAAAGTTGCGGGTAGAAATCAACCCTTTGTTGCTGAATGATGGCAGATGGGAAGGCAATATCACCTATAAACATTTCATTACCGGCGAAGCCATTCCGGGTCACGGCATGTCATTACTGCTGCGCGAGCCCGTAAGTGGCGAACTATTAGGCAGGGCATCTCTGTTCCGCGATCTTAGGCCCGATATTGCAGCCCGCAAAGCGCTTTCGGATAGCGAGCAACTGTTCAGGGGTATAACGCAGGCATCGCCAACAGCCTTGTGGATGTCGGACGAGAATGCGATGATCACCTATGTGAACCAAATCTGGGTAGACTGGACAGGTTACCCATTAGAGAGCCATTTAGGCGAAGGCTGGTTGAACGCCGTATTGAAAGAAGATATCGAACAAGCTGCCACTAAGTTTCTGGCAGATTATAATGACCGTAAATATCACGAAAGCCAGTTCCGTATCAGGCATACTGATGGTACAACACGCTGGATAGTTTGTACCGGAAACCCGCAGTTTACAGAGGCGGGCGATTTCTTTGGCTACATTGGCGCCTGCGTTGATATTACCGAGCAAAAGCAGCTGCAAAATCAGAAAGATGAGTTTATTGGTATTGCCAGCCATGAGCTTAAAACACCGGTCACCAGTATTAAAGCTTATGCGCAGGTATTGGAGGCCATGTTCCGCAAGAGTGGTGATGAGCGAAAGGCCAACATGATTGTAAAAATGAATAACCAGATAGATCGCCTTACCAGTTTAATTGGCGATTTGCTGGATGTAACCAAAATACAATCGGGCCGTTTGCAGTTTAACGATACCCTGTTTGACTTTAACCAGTTGATACAAGACATGGTGGAAGACCTGCAACGCACCACAGATAAACATCAAATTATTACCGAGCTAAAACCCATTGGCGAAGTGTACGCCGATAAAGACCGCATTGGCCAGGTACTAACCAATCTGGTTACCAACGCCATTAAATACTCGCCCGATGCCGATAAAATTATTGTACAGGCAGAGGTTATTGATAATGAAGTAATGGTATGTGTGCAGGATTTTGGTATTGGCATTAGCCATGATAAAAAAGATAAAGTGTTTGAACAGTTTTACCGCGTAAGCGGCGATAAGCAGCACACCTTCCCGGGGCTTGGTTTGGGCTTATATATCTCATCCGAAATTATTAAGCGCGAGGGGGGACGGATCTGGGTAAATTCGGTACAGGGCAAGGGTTCAACGTTCTGTTTTTCTTTACCAATTAAGAAATAGTTAAATATCAAAGTGTTGTTTTTACAACATAATTGGCAATTATGTATCAGGCTTATTTCCTACTAGTTAAGTTGAAAATTTTTGTTCTTTAATTTAATATTTTTATAAGTTTGTTTACCTGTAAAGAAACATGCTTAAGAAAATTTTAATTGCGGATGACGATCCGGGAATAGTAGATGCCGTTGAAATGATGCTCAGCTTTTCCGGCTACGATGTAAGCTCAACTTACGATGGCAGAGATGCCCTAAAGCTGTCGAAAGAACAACTCCCTGATCTTTTTTTGTTAGACATCTGGATGTCGGGTGTAGACGGCCGTGATATTTGCCGCGAACTGAAAGAAAAAGTAGAAACCCGCCAAATCCCTGTACTCATGATCTCGGCCAGTAACGATATTCACAACTCGGCCATTGATGCCGGTGCCGATGATTTTATGACCAAGCCTTTTGATATGCAGCAATTGATTGATAAGATTGATAGCTTACTGAAAAAAGAAGCGGTAGCTGTGGGAGTTAATTAATCTTCTATCCTGCTGCACTGCGTTGCGTCGTTCCTTGCAAATAAAAAATCCCGGCTTTCGCGCGGGATCTTCATCATCAATAGTCAATTGTTAGCTAGAAACTCTTTATTAATTACTCGCCATTACACGTTTGTGCTCCAGGTACAGGTATTTAATTTTGTATTGATTGGCCGCGTGATCATAGCTGATTAAATCGGCATCACTGCGGAAGTTGCTCTGCAGGCTGTAACGGAAATTTGTTGCCTGCGGGAAACTGGCTGTAAGATTCGCTATCGTTAACTCTTTAACCGCTTTGTTATTTACACTATAAAAATATTGGGTGGCCGGTTTATAGCCTTTAGTATCCTGTACTAATTTTTCGCGGCTGTAAATGGCAAAACCTACAGTGTCAATTACTTTGTAAGCGACATTGTTGTAAAAACGGTAGTCCTGGTTAGCTAAGCGATAACCGAAGATCTCATTTTTATTAAGGTTCACTTTTTTGCCATCATTGATTACACTGATGGTATTACCGCCGAAGAATTCGTTCAACTGTATTTTATCTGTGTTTGAGGCGTAAGTTAGTTTATGGTCTTTATAATCGTTTTCGTTAAGGTAAACACCAGTAGTGTTTTGTGCTTTTAAGCTTAAACCTTGTATTATTAAAATGGCTGTGAAAAGCACCTTGATTGAAGTTTTCATTTTATTTATTATTTAATCTATTCCTGCGCAGTATCATTCCAACGAAGTGCCAATGTGTTGGCATATTTACTATATGCCCAAAATTAGGCTGTAAAGGGCATTTCTGAAAGTTTTAAACATTTTGTTGCACGTTATTTACATTCAAAACGGAAGGCTGGATTATCAGAATGGAAGAGTTTTTAAAGGCGACGTACTGAGATAAAAGAAATAGATAAACTCCACGCAAAAAATTAATTTTAAAAACCCACTAAGAAATTCACCCCCAGTGCGACTAATTGTATAAATACCAATAATTGAAAGAGCAGTTCACCTTATTAATAACCAGCAACCAGGGTCTTATTCTGAAGGTTTGCAATATGTATTGCAATAGCCGGGAAGATAGAGAGGACCTTTTTCAGGACATTGTATTACAGCTTTGGCGGGCGTATGGTTCATTTAATGGCGCCTCTAAAGTTTCGACCTGGATTTACCGGGTTGCACTTAATATCGCCATAACCCGGCTCAGAAAAGAAACCAAACGCGAGAAATTTACCGGGCTTGATGATAATGTTTTTGAGATAGCTGCTACAGACAATAAGGAAGAAAATGAACAAGTGCTGCAAATGTATGAGGCGATAAAAAAGCTCTCGGAGGTTGAACGGGCCATTACCATGTTGTATATGGACGATTACAGTTACCGCGAGATTGCGGAGGTGATGGGCCTTTCAGAATCGAACATTGGGTTCAACCTCAGTAAAATACGCAGCAAATTAAAAACAATGGTTAACAACGGATAATATGGAACTGGACGATTTTAAAGCGCACTGGAACAATATCCAGGATAAAGAATTTCAACAACAAAAATTTTCGTCAGAAAAATTAGAACAAATTATTATGAACACAACAGACACCTTAAATCAATTACACACCAAAAGCCTCTTTTGGAAAACTTTGGGAACAACCACTTGCAAAATGTTAATCGGCATACTAGCAGTAGCTTTTTTAATGACTATAGTCGATGCCATTCACCTGCATAAGCTGGCCAATATCCCTATGGCATTGGCATATATGCTTATCATACTATTATATTGTATTGTTACGATATGGGCTTATAACCGGCAAGAACAGATATTTACGATATACAATAATGGCGATGTAAAGGCAAGCCTTAAACTAACCATTACAACATTCAAAAAATTCTACCTGTTGCTCAATATTATTTATCTCTTTTTATATCCTGTATATAGTTACGCGGTTATTAAACTATTTATACCGTACTGGCACCCATCGCCACAAATCCTTTATATTACCTGTGCAATTGTAACTGTTGTATGCCTTGCAGGCGGGCATTGGTATTACAAAGCCAAATTCTTTAAAAAGCTAAAATCACTTGAAGGTAATTTGAAAGAGTTAGAGAGTTAACATACATAGTGACACGCTGGGCGAAGAAGATTCTTCGTTAGCACTCAGAATGACAAAAAAAGTGTTGTTATCCCGGTACTCGAAGCATTCCCCAATATAGCAACGAAAAGAGCCGGACATTATCCGGCTCTTTTTTCGTTTTATGTAAATGTGTATTAGAAACGCACGATCAAGTCCATCGCGGCGGTGTACTGATCTTTTTTGGTGCCGTTATCATAAGGCGTAATTCCATCGGCATAGGCGCGCTCATATCTAATTTCAGGGCGGATCCTGATCAGATTATTAAAGTAGTGTACAAAACCAATAGTATGGCTGGTGTACAAAGTTGCATAACCTGTGCGGTTGGCCTGCGGGTCATCCAGCATATCATTACGGATCGATAAATAATTTTTAGGGCCGAAGAGGATTTGGAAATAGTTAACCAAACCTATGGCATTGGCTGTGCCGGGTATCAATGAACCCGCACCGGTTCCTTCGTAAAATGGCTTGCCCGGGCCTGTAATCACGGTACCGCCGGTTAATGCATTTTTTTGCCACATGTAATAGCCTTCGGTCATCATGTGTACACGGCTGCTAAATTTGTGGCCCCAGGTAGCAACCAGCATTTGGAGGTCATCATGCTGGTTGGTATAATTTCCGCTACCTAAAGAGTTAATACCTCCCCATAAACCATCATTATTATCTTTAGATACCCAGCGTACCATCAGCAAACCGTTTAACTGTGCCGAATTACTCCAGGGCGCCATATCATTACCGGCATGTGCCGCCACTTGCAATTGCCAACGCGAACCCAGTTTAATTGTTCCCTGCACACCGGTAAAGGTGTAAGGGTCAACCGTAAACATCAGCGAGTGTGAGTATAGATAGTTATCGGTTGCCCATTGTGCTTCAATATCAGCAGGCGAAATAAAACGGCCCACTTTTACAATTAAGCCATCGGCCACTTTCGGAAAGTACAGGATACCATATAACTCAGCCGGGTCGAAACCGTACTTGTTATTGTTTTTAAGCAGCTGATTACTGAAGATTCCTTTCGCTGTAGTGTAGCGGTAATCGGTACCAAATATGGTGGTCGACAGGAAACCCCAGTCGAAATGATCTGTTTGTGCCGTATTGGGTTGCTTTTCAAATTTAATACCAGCTTGGTCAAGTACAACGGCATTAGGGATCAGGTTGTATGAGGTAGGGGCGTTTGAGTTTTTTGACGAGCTGATGTTACCGCCAATATCAACCCAGCCATAAATTTTAACCTTGCTTTGGCTTAAGCCCAATAGTTTGGTTAATGGATAATTTGGTGCGGTTGCATCAACCCCAACCAATGGCGAACCAATCCAATCGCCCGAAGGGAACGGCGGAGATGGCAGTGGCGAAGGCAGCGAACGGATAACGGTATCTTTCTTTGTTTTATTTTTAACGGTGTCTTGCTGGGCGTTTACATTTAGTGCAATAGCTGCCAGCGCAACTATTGTTAACAGGTGTTTTTTCATTTCTTTGTTAATTGTTATTTGGATTTATTGCGACCGGGTTTAGCGGATATTTTGTAGGGTTGTTGATCAACATCAAAGGCAATGTTTCGAGCAATTTGATGTACAGGCTGATCCCTTTTTTAATTTCTTCGAGGAAGATGAACTCATCAGAAGAATGTGAACGGGCCGAATCACCAGGGCCGATTTTCACCGATGGAATATCCAGCCAGGCCTGATCAGACGTGGTGGGCGAGCCGTAAGTTTTGCAACCGATAGCCAATCCGGTTTTCACGATAGGGTGATCGAGCGGAACAGCCGATGAGCCAAGCGATCCGGGGCGAACAGTAAACTCTGAAGAGATATTCTTACGGATGGTTGCCAGGATAGCCTCATGCGAAAACACATCATCGTTACGGATATCAACCGTAAACTCACATTTGGCAGGCACAATATTATGTTGCAAACCCGCCTTAATTGCCGTAATGGTCATCTTAACCGGCGACAAGCTTTTCGATTGCTGCGGAAACTGGTATGAACGGAACCACTCCAGGTCCTTCATGCATTTATAAATGGCATTATCACCCTCCTCACGCGCGGCATGGCCCGAGCGGCCGGTGCTTGTGCAATCTATCACCAAATTACCTTTTTCGGCAACAGCCATTTGCAGCAGGGTAGGTTCGCCAACAATGGCCAGCTCCAGTTTACCCAGCAAAGGCAGGATAGATTTAATCCCGTTTTTGCCCGAGTTCTCCTCTTCGGCAGTGGCAGCAAAGCATAGGTTAAACCCAAGCCCCTGGTAACTGTAATAATGTAAAAAGGTAGCCAGCAGCGATACAAGGCAACCGCCAGCATCATTACTGCCAAGTCCGAATAATTTACCGCCGGTAATTTCAGGACAGAAAGGATTCTTGGTATAGCCATTCGGTTTAACCGTATCCAGGTGCGAGTTAAGTAAGATGGTAGGCTTACTTTCGTCGAAATATTTGTTGTAAGCCCAAACGTTGTTTCTTCTGCGCTTAACTTTTACGCTGTAACTTAAAAGGTAATGCTGAACCAGATCGGCAGCGGCAGATTCTTCACCGCTGAATGATGGGATCTCTATCAGTTTTTGCAGCAGGCTTACCGATTCGCTGAATAACAGCGAACTCAAAGGCAGGGTTTCTCTAACCGTTGAAACACCCGGCTTTGCAATTGCATTTTTGATCATGGTAAAATGTTTTTTAGTTTAATTGAGGGTCAAAAAGCATGGCGGTGCAAAGGCAGTTGCACCTGTTTTTAGCTTGCAGCACATCGTAGTTTACGCAGCTTTTGCAGCCATCCCAAAAGCGGTTTTCCTGTGCTATTTCGGCATAAGTAACCGGCTCGAAACCCAGGTGGGTATTCATTTTCATAATAGCCAGCCCTGATGTAATGCTGAACACCTTGGCAGCCGGGTATTTGCTGCGCGATAATTGAAAGATTTGAGTTTTAATTTGAGAAGCAACATGGTGGTTGCGGTGTTTGGGCGATACAATGAGGCCGCTGTTTGATACAAATTTTTCATCGTCCCAGGTTTCGATGTAAGAGAAGCCTGCCCACTCGCCATCTTCGGTAACAGCTACTACGGCTTTCCCGGCATCAATTTTTTCTATTATAGAGGCGGCTGATCTTTTTGAGATACCCGAGCCTCTCGCTATTGCAGAACTTTCCATTTCGCGGATAATCTGATCGGCAAATACCACATCTGATGGAATTGCTGATCTTACAATAATTCGTTCACTTTCCATTTTTGATTTTATTTCGATTGAATCATCTTCAACTGTATTGGCGGGTATGCCAAAAGAATGCCCGGGCGGTATATCAGATCACTAAATGGCTTCTATCGGCCTTAAAAGCCCCTTTTATTTAAAATCAAGTATCAGCACATAAAAAAAGCCTCTCAAAATGAAAGGCTCGTTTTCCAAATTAGCAGGATGCATGGAAGTAAAGCTTGCCAGGCGCATTTTCTACTTAACATCTCCGGCATTTCAATTACATAGCATAATTAAAAATGAATTCAAAACAGCAATTTATAATTCACACAAGAATCATAGTTTTTATCTATACCTATGTTGCATGATTTTAATCACACAAATCAATCTAAAAAAGAAAGTTCTTTTTACAGTTCTGCAACATAGAACACATTCATTAATCAGACTTTTGCCCGATGTTAAACAGTCAGAAAATTAAAGGGGCAATCCTGGTATTATTAGGTGCAGCCAGCTATGGCATTTTAGCCACGGTTGTAAAGTATGCCAACCATTTAGGGATCCATACCAGTGCGCTAACGTTTATGCAGTTTGCCACAGGCGCTATATTTCTGACCATCTACTCTAACATCAAGCAAAAAAACAACAAAAATGCAAAGCCGGTTTCGGGCAAATCAAAAACAAGACTTATCCTTTTTGGTACCTCGCTTGGGCTTACCAGCACACTTTATTATATCTCTATCCAGTACATCCCGGTTTCTATGGGCATCATTTTATTGATGCAGTCCATCTGGATGAGTGTTGTGGTAGAAGTGGTATGGCTAAAAGAAAAGCTACAAGCCATCAAAGTAATAGGCACGCTTTTAGTGATTGGTGGCAAGCTGCTGGCTACCAATATTTTGTTCGAAAAGCATACCATAAGCTGGATTGGGATAGGCTGGGGATTAGCTGCCGGGGTAGGCTATACTGTATCAATATTTTCATCAAGCAATATCGAAACCAGCGTGCCCAGCGATGTAAGAAGCAAATACCTGGTAATCGGCGGCTTGATCGCCATCATCTTGTTTTGGAACATCAACATCATTACCCACTTAAGCGGTTTAAGCATGCTTAAATGGGGGATATTATTAGGTGTATTTGGAACCATATTGCCGCCATTGTTATTTACCAAAGGAATCCCGCTTACGGGTATCGGCCTCGGTTCTATCATTGCGGCTATCGAGATCCCAATTTCAATAACCTCTGCCTTTTTAATTTTAAACGAGCAGATCAACACCTATCAATGGATAGGCGTAGGTGTTATTATTTGCTCTGTAATAGTTGTAAATTTAAAGAAGCATCCTTAAACGCCGGCCGGTCGTTTTTGCATCCATTTAATTCTTTCAGCCTCCGTAAAAAACGCCCAGGCTACCACGCGGCTTACCTTTTGGCCTTGCGACATATTGATAGTTTTAACATCCAGCGCCTTAGCTTTCTCTAAAGCTTTGTAAATAACAGGCAGAGATTCTTTTTTCGATACCAGGGTAGTGAACCACAGGCATTGTTCGGCAAATAAAAAGCTTTGCTCTACCATTTGCCTGATAAAAGCAGCTTCGCCACCGGGCGTCCATAACTCGTTGTTTTTACCACCGAAGTTTAATAGCGCCTTAGGTAATCTGCCTCCATTTAGGTTTTCCCATTTTTTATTACTGCCTGCATGGGCCTCTTTCATCGAAGCGTGGAAAGGCGGGTTGCACATCGTTACATCAAACCTATCGCCCGGTCTTATAATCCAGTTAAAAATTTCCTTTCGGTTAGTTTGCTGCCGTAGCTCAATTAGCTGTTGCAATGCTTTGTTTGCAGCCACAATTTGCTTAGCCGATTGGATAGCTACCGTATCTGTATCAGACCCAACAAAAGACCAGCCATACGCGCTGCTGCCAATCAACGGGTAAACACAGTTAGCGCCTACTCCCACATCAAGTACTTTTATTTTACTGCCCATTGGTATGGTACCGTTATTGGTTTCGGCCAGCAAGTCGGCCACGTAATGGATGTAATCGGCACGGCCGGGTATAGGCGGGCAAAGGTAACCTGCCGGGATATCCCAGCCATCAACCTTATAAAAATGTTTTAGTAATGCTTTGTTTAAGGCCTTAACTGCATCGGGGTCACTAAAATTGATAGACTCGTTTCCGTGCTGATTAATCGATACAAAATTCCGCAATGCCGGGTTAGCAGTGCAAAGCCTTTTAAAATCGTACATATCCCGGTGTGCATTGCGCGGGTGCAGAGTGTCTTTTTCGGCGGGCTTTGAGTTGGGTTGTTGCGGCATATTGATTGTATAATTTACAAAGGTAAGTAATTGAGAAGGATATAGCCCATAGCAGAACCATGAGTATTACCTCAGTAAGTAAAAGAATCAATTAGTATCTGAATAAAAATAATACGAAATTTAAAAAGGCGGAGTGAACGAACTATAATTTAACCTGTTATATGGATGTACAAGAACAAATTGAAGCATATATTACCAACCAGCCCGAACAGAAGCGTACTGATATGCAAGCTTTGCACCAGCGCATACTTGAAGTTTTACCGGGTTGTAAATTGTGGTTTGATAATGGCAAAAACAGCGAAAACAAAACCGTTAGTAACCCCAATATTGGCTATGGATTTTACACTATAAAATATGCCGATGGCAAAACCCGCGATTTTTTTCAGATTGGTTTGAGTGCAAACACAACCGGCATCTCTGTTTATATACTCGGCATAAAAGATAAAACATACTTAGCCCAAACGTTCGGGCTAAATCTGGGAAAGGCAAGCGTTACAGGCTATTGTATTAAGTTTAAAAAGCTAAAAGATATAAACCTTGATGTACTTGAAGCGGCAATACGTTATGGTGTTAAGGTTAGCAACGAAAATTAAACTTCAAGTATTATCGAAATGGGTATTCGATCTATAAGCTGTTAAATATCATTAACTTATTAATATTCTCGTTGGGGCTTGTACTTTTTAGCCAACTCTGTAAAGCTACATTTATGCTACAGGGGCCGTAGGTAATTATCTTTATTTCTCGCGATAACGCCTCTTTTTTCAAAAGGTCTAAAACATCATGGATTATATGGCTATCAAACGGTGTGTACATAAAAAATATATTTCCTGATGAATAGTCTGCTTCCCGGGCATCCACATTAATAACTTTTATGTTGGATAGGTTAAGGCTGGCGATGCTGTTAATGGCGTAATTACAAAAAGCAGGTTCAAATTCTACCCCTATCGTTTTAACGCCGCTTAGCAAATTCACCAGCATAATCACGAAGCCCAGGCCCGAACCTAAATCGAAAAACACATCTTCATTTGTGAAGTCTACCTTATCCAACATTTCAAAGATGATGCGGGCTGGGGTCTTTTGATAAAACACCATTCCGGGTTCCCGCTGCAAAGTTTGCTCGGGTACATTTTTAAAGGAAAAGATCCCGTTGAGAAAAACGTCCAGATTATCATAACCTACCTCTCCCTGATATTCGTTGTTCGTTGAGTCAAAATGAACAAACTCGCGAACCATGCTTTTAAAGCTTTCGCTTGTATATGCTCCGCTCCGGATATTATCCTGAATTTTTTGAAACAACCCGGCATCAACCGCCTCCAGTTTTGTCCTTAATTGTTCTGCCCGGTTCTTGAGCGATAGCAATAGGTTCTGCTGATCTGTTTGGGGTAACACCCCTTCAATCCGGTCAAGAATATGAAAGTCGATGAAATCTAATGTGTCTGTGCGTTTGTCGAAGTTCCTTTCTTCAAACAACAAAGTATTATGCTCAATAGCCGCAATATCGGTTTGAATATCATTGATCTGATTTTCGAGATCGGTGATAACAGGAGCTAATTCTTTGTTCATCAAGTTTATATCGATTGGTTATCTGTACAATAGTTCTCCGAAACAGCAACACCTTCCAAAATTTCACGATGTGCCAGCCCCCATTGCTCCAGTTGTTTCCATACCGGGGCCAAGGCAATGGCACTTTCTGTCAGTTCATACTCCACACGTGGTGGCACTTCGGGGTATACAGTTCTTGTTACCAATAGGTCGCGTTCCATTTCCTGCAAATGCAGGGTCAGCATGCGGTCGGTTATATTGGGCAGTATTCTTTTGATGTCAGTGTAGCGCAGTTTCTTATTTTCCAATTTATGGAGGATCAATAGCTTCCACCTACCGGCCAATATATCGAGGGCATAGTTCATTCCGCAGAAATCGCTCAACTCATTCCGGTTCCGGTTATTAGTGGATGTTAGCTTCCTTTTACTCATTACTCACATTTTTGTATGCAGCACACAACAAGCTGCCGATAATCTAATTTACAGATAGCCCTATAATTTTGCGGTATACATTAAAAATTAATACACGAAAATGAACATACTCATTGTATACGCCCACCCCGAACCGCAAAGTTTAAACGGCGCCATGTACCGCACCGCCATAGAACACCTCACCAAATTAGGCCACCAGGTTAAAACCACAGATCTGTATGCCATGCAATTTGATCCCGTATCGGACCGGAAAAACTTCGCTACCGTTAGTAACCCCGACTACTTTAAACAACAAGCCGAAGAACTATACGCCAATGAACACAATGGTTTCTCCGCTGAAATTGCCGCCGAACAAGAAAAAGTAGAATGGTGTAATCTGATGATCTTTCAATTTCCGCTCTGGTGGTTTGCCCTCCCCGCCATACTAAAAGGCTGGGTAGACCGTGTATTTGCCATGGGCCGCTTTTACAACAATGGCCGCATTTATGATAACGGTGTATTTAAAGGAAAAAAGGCAATGCTCTCCCTCACCACCGGCGGCCCCGAAAAAAACTACAACAAAGACCTTTACGGCGAAATGGAAAGCATCCTAAAACCCATCCACCGCGGTATCTTCGAATTTACGGGTTGGACGGTGTTGCGTCCTCAGGTGGTTTATGCTGTGGAGAGACAGTCTGTTGAGGAATTGGCGGGGGAATTGGAAATGTGGAAAGATAGGTTAGAGGGGGTGTTTGAGGAGGTGTGATTGTTGGGGAGTAGTTAATTTGACTCCCGACGAGATTCTAACGGTTATTCCACAAGCGGAGGCGCTTGCGGGCAAAGAGGCTTGCTCTCAGTTTTTTTGCCTATCGTCGATATTGTTATTGCATCAATTTATTATATACAAAAGCCAATTGCTGGCGCAAACCTGTCGTATGTACCACACAAGACTATGAGAATATTGTGTGTCCTTTAATAAAATAGCCCCATTATTACCTACCACAATTTAAAAAGAGATATTTTTATCGCATGGCTGGTAACACAACAGAGATAGAATTATTACGCACGGTATTAGGTTCGGCAGGGATGAAGGCTGATGTTTTCGACCTGTCGTTGCCGCATTGGAAATTGAAGCAGTATAAAAAAGGTGAGTTTTATAACGAGTATAAAAATGTTTGTAAACACCTGGGCTTTATTATCAGCGGCGTGTTCAGGATCTACCGGGTAAATGATACTACGGGCGAAGAAAAGAACATGCTTTTCTTTACCGACCATCAGTTCGTTACTTCTTTCGCCAGCTTTTTCAGCCAGGTGGCTTGCGAGTATTATACAGAAGCAATGTCAGATTCGGTGATCTTATATATCCATATCGATCACTTAAATGAGCTTTACGGGCAGTCGCATCAATGGGAGCGATTTGGGCGCAAGGTTGCCGAAACAGCTTTTTATGAGGTAATGCGCAATACCGAAGGCTTTTTATTTAAAACCCCGGAAGACCGTTACCGGGAAATGATAGAGAAACACCCTAACATTTTTAATTCTGTGCCGCTTTATCATATCGCATCCTACCTTGGCATCCAGGGACCATCACTGAGCCGCATCCGTAAGCGTATGGTGAACAAATAATTTTTTTTTACGCGTTGTTCGATTTTAACCTGGGTTAAAATTATCCAGCCAGCTTAACCCGATGTTTGTGATGTCCTAAACAATTAGGCATTACAGAAAATGAAAACAGCAATATTATTTTTAGCATTAAGCGTTTTAGGGTTTAGCACTTATGCCCAAAAAAAAGTTAACAAAAATTTAGAAACAATAGTACTTGTACACGGCGCCTGGTCTGATGCAACAGCATGGCAAAACGTTGTGCCTTTGTTAAAAGCACAAGGGCACGAAGTGATTGCCGTTAACCTGCCCGGTCACGGAAGCGATGCCACTTCGTTTGCAAACATCAGCTTACAATCTTATGTTGATGCGGTGAAGAACGCCATTGGTGACAGAAAGAATGTGGTCTTAGTAGGCCACAGCATGGCTGGCGTTGTAATCAGTGAAGTGGCCGAGCAAATCCCCGGTCAGATTAAAGAATTAATATACCTGGGTGCTTTTCTGCCACAAAACGGCGATAGCTTGTTGGGGCTTTCAAAACAAGATGCTGATAGCCATATCGGTAAATACTTACAAATAGATCAGGCTACAGGTTCTGCAATTATTGCCAAAGATGGTGTGATAGATATATTTGCCGCCGATGCACCGGCACAAATTGGCACCTACCTTGCCAACAACATTAAACCAGAACCATTAGCACCATTTGTAACACCGGCTACTTTAACTGATGCCAATTTTGGCAGTGTTAAGAAAGTGTATATCCATACCTTAAATGACCATGCGGTTAGCCTTTCAAACCAAAACACAATGGTGAAGGCCAATGGCCATATCAGCAAAGAGTATTCATTACCAAGCAGCCATACGCCATTTATATCAATGCCAGATAAATTAGCGGCTATTTTAATTGCAGAATCTAAATAATTAAGACGGATAACACAAGAAAGCTCATCGAACTACATCGATGAGCTTTCTTGTACTTAATAATTATCGCTGGCCACCGGCAACAGCAATCGTTTCGCCGGTTACCCAATATGAATCATCGGAAGCCAGGAATATAGCTACTTTGGCAATATCTTCGGGCTGCCCAACACGGCCAAGCGGTGTTTGCGAAATATGCCATTTTTCTACATCACCTGCCATTACACCAGAACTATGTGAGCCTTCAGTTTCGATTAGCCCGGGATTTATAGAGTTAACCCGGATATTTTTAGGGCCAAGCTCTTTAGCCAAAATGCGGGTCATGCCGTCAATGGCATATTTGGTTTGGGTATAAACCAGTGCAGTCGGCATATCCAGTGTAGATACGATAGAGCCGGTATTAATAATTACACCACCTTTATTACCAAATAGTTTTACCGCCTGCTGAGCAGTTAGTATGCTGCCCAAAACATTAATGTTAAACATCTGATGAAACGATGCTTCTGTAATATCTTCGATGCCGGCAAAACTGTACACACCAGCATTATTAACCAAAACATCTAATTTCCCAAATGCTTTGATTGTTTCTTCAAACAAGCGTTTTACATCGGCAGCATTATCTACGTTGGCTTGCACGGCAATAGCTTTACCGCCGGCTGCTGCTATTTCCTGTACAACTTTATCAGCACCTTCTTTACTGCTTGCATAGTTAACCACCACAGCGGCACCTTCTTTTGCATATGCTTTGGCAATACCCGCGCCTATACCTTTAGAAGCGCCTGTTATTACGGCAACTTTGCCGTTTAATTTTCCTGAATTTCCCATTTTCTTTATCGTATTATTTTGTTTTTCGATAAAGCAAAGTTGGTGTTTCGGGCACCCGGTAACGATGAAGTAGATTAGGAAATAAGGTTGAAGTAGATTAAGATTTTGGCTTTACGCGCTGGTTACGAATTTTGGAGAGAAATTCTGTCGTCATACCCAGATAAGACGCAATGACATATTGCGGAAAGCGGCGGGTAAAAACGGCATAACGCTCCATAAAAGTCTCGTAACGTTCCTCGGCCGACTGGGTGAGGTTAGTGACAATTCGCCTTTGCATAAAAGCAACCGATCGCTCTGCTAGGGTACGAAAAAAGGTTTCGAAATGATGATTTTCAGCCTTCAGTCTGCTTTCGTTCTGATGGGTAATTTCTAATAACAGGGAATCTTCCATGGCAATTACAAACATGCTCGCTGGCTGCTGATAGATATAACTATTATAGTCGGATATCCACCACTCCTCCAAAGCAAGCTGAATGGTATGATCCTGCCCATCCTCACCAATTACATAAGCTCTTAACGCACCACTAATAACGAAATACCTGCTTTTAGCCGTAAAATTAGGCTGAATTAAAAACTGCCGCTTCTTCACCCGCAATTCTTTAATGCAGCAGCCAAATCTACTGCTTCGGCGTCCGAAATCGGCACCGATTTACGCACATAAGCAATGATGACATCTTTGTTATTCACGTCCATAAAGTGATGGCAAATTACGTAAATTCTTCTTATTTAACCCTCACGCAGTACCGAAGGCAACGTGAAAAACAGGTTCTCAGAAATTCGGCGGGCCTTTTTGTATTATTTCAAATTGATCAATAGCTTTTTAATCCACCCTCCAGCCCAATTTCCATATAACCGGAAACTTAACTCCGCAAAGCCAATAAATAAAATCATTACCAGAAATGGGGCCAGATAGCTGTATCTGCCCATGTAAGGCCAAAAACATTTAATCAATATCAGGCCAGGCTTGGATTCCGAAAAATCGGCCCTATGCTTTTTTTACAAACTCAGATTTAAGTGCCATGGCGCCGAAGCCATCAATTTTACAATCAATATTATGGTCGCTATCTACCAAACGGATGTTTTTAACTTTGGTTCCTGCCTTTATACTTTGGGACGAACCTTTTACCGGCAGGTTCTTAATTGTTACTACCGAATCTCCATTTTGCAGGATGTTTCCATTGCTATCTTTTACTATGAACTGATGATCTCCGGCACTTTCTTCTTCCGGGCTCCATTCATGGCCGCATTCTGGACAGGCAAGCAAGCCATTCATTTCATAGGTAAAGGTTGATTTGCACAACGGGCATGGAGGTAGTTCTATCATATTAATATTTTGACAAAGGTAAACTTGTTACCCGCAATTGAGTAATGATTGTATAGTCTCAATTGTCGGCGACATGCATGCCACGTGTGCCTATTATCGCGTTATATCTTAAACAGAAAAGCCTTCAGATTTTCATCCAAAGGCTTTTTCAAAAACAGTGCCTGCCATGTATCAATTTTGCAGATAACGCTCCGCCGGTCTACCGCTTTGTGAGGCACCAAATAATTGGTTACGGGCATCTTCATAAGCATCAATTATTTTTTGATCATTTACTGACGGATGTGTGGTGAGCTCACCTTTATCTAATCCGGAAAGTGTTGCATCAACACAATCCTCGGCAGTCATAATAGTAGACTGATCCAATGCAGATAACGGCACACCACCCACTTCCCATATTTCTGTTGCCGTAGTAGCAGGATTCACTAACTGAACACGAATATTTGTTCCTTTCAATTCTTCCTGCAACCCACGTGTATATTGAACCACGAACCCTTTTGTACCGCTATAAATTGAGCTTACAGGTAATGAATAAAAACCAAGTACTGATGCTATGTTAATTAAAACGCCTTCGTTTTTCTCAATAAAATGAGGCAAAACCGTGTTCGAAAGTAGCATTAAGGCGGTAATATTTACATCAACCATCTCTTTCTGTTTAGCAACGCTTGTGGCTGTAATTGGTGCAAGTGTACTGGTACCGGCATTATTAATGAGCATAGTAATGCTTTTATCTGCTTTCAGATTGTTAACCACATTTTCTAAATCTGTTTCTGAACCCAGGTCTGCCACCAGGTTGGTAACCTGTATACTGTACTTGCTTTGCAATTTGGCTGCAAGTTTATCTAATCTGTCTTTACGGCGCGCTACCAACTTTAGGTTATAACCGCGTTTAGCTAATCTTTCGGCAAATATTTCGCCTAATCCCGAAGAGGCCCCTGTTACCACAGCAGTACCTAACTGTTTGTTTTCTTCCATTTTGTTAATTTTTAAACTACTGATTATCAATATCAGTTTTATGTTCTGTTAGTGTCAGGTGTAAACAGACCTGTTTACAACAATTGCAAATGTAAACAGGTTAGTTTACATTTGCAATAAATATTTCTCAGAGATGAATAAAGAAATAGAATCGGGTTCAAAGTCTTTGAAACGCGATGAAATGATTAAATATGCTTACGACCTTTTTTATAGAAATGGGTTTCATGCTACCGGAGTAGATACGATAACCGAGGGTACTGGTATTTCAAAACGTACACTTTATAAGCATTTTACATCTAAAGAAGGTCTAATTACAGCTACAATTGATCACTATCATCAATTGAGATATAAGGCTATTTCTGACTATCTGGAAAAATCCACCATCAGAAACCCTGTTGATAAGGCTTTAATAATTTTTGATTTTCTGTCAGCCTTAGTAAATTCAGGCATGTTAGATGGATGTTTTGCCATGAACGCAAAAACAGAATATGCAAACAAAGCGAAAGAAATAGAGGCAGCTTATGATACTTATGTGGCAGCAGTTCAACAACTTATTGAATCTTATTTAAAAGAGGGAAAAATAGCGGATTATAAATCAATAGCCATGCAAGTAGTAATGCTTTTTGAAGGTGCCATTATCCGGAGTAAAGCATTGGGTAATTCTCAACCCGTTAAATTGGCAAAAGCAGCAGCAAAAGTAATTTGTAATCAATAACCCTCAATGCGGTAATGTATCTCAAACAAAAAAAGCCTCCATGTTTCCATCTGAAGGCTTTCATTTTTTAGTGGTCCCGACGGGAATCGAAATATGGACTTTTTACAGCTTGTTTGACTCATTAAGGCTTAAAGATTTTACCTATTTATTGTAATGGCGTAACCTTTTTTTTAATATCAGAAAAAAACCTAATAAGCTTTTCTAATTAATTAGTTTGACTTAATATTAATTCACACTAAATTGAGCCAGCCCCGAATCGGATGTGTTTCCTTTGGAGTCGATAGTAATAATTTTCCAGTAATAAGTACTGCCACTTACAACATCTGCACTATATGGGCTTGCTGTGATACCGCTTTTTAATAGTGTTACATTTGCAGAAGTTCCCCAATACAAATTGTATCCGGCAATGTCGTTATCAACATCACTGCCATTCCAGCTTAAAGTTACCTTACCATTTACGGCTGTTACCTTTTGCCCTGTAGAGGGTGCTGTAAGGTCGGCAGGAAATGGCGCATAGTTGGTTGCTGCCGGGCCTGAATTATAAAACTTCCAGAAATCGCTTTGGGCTGTAGTGCTATTTTTTGTGGATTTTGAAGTAACAGCCCAAGAGTATGCCGTATTACGTTTCAAATTCACATCAACCTGTGTGGTAGTTGTTGTTTGTGTTGTTGTAGTACCTGCATCCAGGTCTTTAATATTAACATCATAGCTTTCGGCGTTCAGGGCCGCATTCCATTTTAAAGTTACAGTACTTTGTGTAGGTGAAATTACAGTCCCTTGTGTGCATAACTCATTTTGCGCCGGCGCTACCAGCGTAGCCTTTTCGGGTGCCGGGGCGGGAGTTTCCTTCGTGTCTGAGCTTCCCCCACCACCGCAACTATAAAGAACAGTTATTAGAAATATAAATGCTAAAATTTTTCTCATCGTTTAATAATCTTATAAGTATAGTTTTTATCGTCGGTTATTACATGCAACGTGTAAATACCAAGCGGCAGGTTGCTAACATCTAACTTAAGTACACCAGTTGCATTCGGATAATCGGCAGTCATTTTAAGCATACCATCTGTCACGCCGTATAATTGAAGAGTAGCTTTTTTGGCCGTAGTTTGCCCCAGGTTAACATTTAAAATGTCTGTTACCGGGTTAGGGTAAGGTACCGGGTTGGTATCAATATCAATTAACTTTTCAATGTTCCCCTGGCAAACCAAATCAGAACTCAAAACAATCCGGTTATGGCCTTGGGTCAATTGAAGGCTGATCGAATTATCGTTTGTTTTATAATTTACCCCATTTACTTCAATATTGTAAGTGTTGCCTCCTGATAATGCGAGCGTAACAGTATTTACCGATTTATTAAGCGTTGCATATAAGGTCAGATCTTTAGGTTCGGTTACCGTAAGATCAAAACATTGCTGGTAACCCGGTAAATCCGCATCAGTGATACAAACGTTATAAGCACCGGGTACCAGATTATCAAATGTTAACCCGGTAGAAAAACTCTGGCTTCTGTTTAATCCATTGCCAGTAACTACAGCTGTATAATTATGGCTCTCGGTGGCTTTTATAGCTATTGACCCGTTGTTTTGCCCTTTACAGGTAACGTTTGTGGCCGAAACCAGGAAGTTAGTTACAGACGGGGTAATTGTAAGCTTCCCATTTGAGTATACAAAATCATAATTGTTTGAACTGGCACCGCCTGGAATAAGATCATACGTGCCTGCGGTACTGCTACTATTAGCCGCACTGGTAACAACAGGGCGGGTACCGAGCGTACTTGCATCGTCGCCATTTACAAAGCCGTTATAGCTCACCGTAAATTCCGGATCGGTTTTGCCAACAGCTCTTGTTTTATCATCTGCAGTAATGGTTAAAGATCCTTTTTTTATAGTTAAAGTACCATTTACATAAACGAAGGTGTAATTGCCGTCATCGCCGCCCGATGGCGTAATTACATAAGTGCCGGCGGGCGAATGTATTGTAGCCTCTGTATTTGCAACCGGCTTGATTTTTAGCGAATCACCTCCATCGGCAAAAACAAATCCATCATATTGAACCGGCAGATTGGCAATTACCGGGCCGCCATAAGTCCATCCTGTATCTAAAGCTTTAACATTTAGTTGCTTTTTGCTGATAACAAATGGTACACTTACAAATTTAATTGCATAATTGGCGCTTAAAGCCAGGGTTCCCTGGTTGATATTATAAGAGCCGGCTTTCTGGCCACCCAACCTGGCTATGTTACCCGAAAATTGATCACTGCCGATAAGGTGCCCGCTGGTTACCTGATAGGTTAACGCAGGGTCGATATCACCATATATTTTGCTTATAGCATCTGCCGTTACAGTAACTGGCATTGGGCTAACTGTTAAAGCTTGTACAACGTCAACCGCCTGCACATATAACGCATTGCCAGCCTGTGAAGCCGTTATATTAACAACACCAGCACCGGCAATATGTATTTTACCATTTATAATAGTTGCAACTGCGGGGTTATCTGTACTATATGTTATTGCAATTGCAGGATTGTTGCTCGATGCTGCCGGGGTAAAGTCGTTATCACCATAAGTAACATTGGCCTTTGATGCAAAGGTTATTATTTGCTGTGTTTTTTTAATCACACTAATATTAACCTTAAATAAGCCTGCGCCTGTTACATTATAAGCCGATACTGTATAATCCGTCGCGGGCGAAAGCGTTGTCGGCGTGCCACTTATAGTACCGGTAGTTTGGTCGAATGCCAGGCCAACGGGCAATGCCGGCGAAATAGCATACTCCGTAAGCGATACAGTTCTAACCAGCGAATTTTTTGTATCAGCAACAAAAAGCGCTCCCGTATTATCAAACAATAAACCTTGTGGCTGTGCAAATGACGCCGTTGTTCCAATCCCGTTTACGGCACCTTCGGCATCTGTACCTGCAATTGTTGTTACAACTCCATCGGGTGTTATTTTCCTGATGAGGTTTTGGGTGGCTACGTATAAGTTATTGTTAACATCAATAGTAAGGGCTGCTGGGGCTAAAATACCCGCCCCGGTACCTATACCATCTTTATTTGCAGCTAAACCACTACCTGCAAAAACGCTTATCGTGCCGGTTGAGGTTATTTTTCTGATCAGATTATTGGCATAATCTGTTACAAATAAGTTCCCTTGGTTATCTACAACTATCCTCGATGGACTAAAACTTCCGCCTTGATTCGGAATATTAGCAACTGTGGTAACCTGGCTTGTTGATACCGTAATTTTTCTGATCTTATAACCACCGGCTTCACTTATAAACAGGTTACCACTTGCATCTATAGCAATCCCATCGGGCGAATTAAAACTTGCAGATCCAATATACCCATCGTACGATGTTGCACCACCCGTACCTGCATAAGCAGTTACAACCCCTGCCGGAGTTATTTTTTTTATGGTGTTATTGCCTCGGTCTGTTATATAAAAATTTCCTGTGGCATCTGTAACTATGTTGGCTGGGCTGTTTAACCGAACGGCCAACGCATTGGGGTCTAAATTCAAACTGATATTACCGGCCACAGATACAACCTTTCCATCGCGGCTTATCCTGCGTATCAAACCATACCTCGTGTCAACAGCATAAATATTTCCATCAATGCCATTAGTAAGGCCGGTTAAATTAGCAAATGACGCAGCTGGTCCTGCACCATCGGCAAAACCAAATACGCCCGGTGTACCTGCCAAGGTTATTACATTACCATATACAGCAGCAGGTACAGGCCCTCCTTTATTTTTCGGAGATAAATTCCCAGCCGGTTCGTTAACACCTAATACGATAGGTGTATCATACTTTATATCCGGTGCCGGTAATGGAAGTACTTCGAGGGTAAGTGCAGTATTATTTATTCCAGTATTATTAGCCGTAATTACCGGATAATTATTAACCGCAGTTACCTTGGTAGTAGTACCAGATACAATACCGGTTTTACTATCAAAAGCCAAACCTGCGGGTAATGCCTGGCTAAGTGCATAACCATTAATATCTATACTTCTTATGGTATTATTCCCAAAATCAGCCACCAATAATCTTCCGTCTGTTGTAAGTGTGATACCGGTTGGTTGGTTAAAAGCGGCCGCCATACCAACACCATCGCCCGATCCGCTGCGGTACAAGGTACCAGCCAATGTGGTTACAACTGCAGCCGGCGTTATTTTTCTAATCAGACTGGTAGCCTGGTCTGTTACATATAGATTATCGCTATTGTCAATAGCAATAGATGTGGGCCGATAAAACCTTGCATCGGCGCCTGTACCGTCTTTACTTTCATAGAGATTTGATACTGCGCCTGCAAAGGTTGTAACCACGCCGGCAGGTGTTATTTTCCTAATTGTATTGTTATTATAATCGGCTATAAAGAAATTGCCTTTACTGTCAATTACAATTCCGGTAGGATTATAAAAACCGGCGCTGGTACCGGTACCGTCCTGATTAGTCCCATATTGGCCTCCGCCTGCAAAGGTTGTAACAGTACCGTCAAGTGTTACCTTCCTGATCAGGCTACCACCCATCTCTGCTATGTATAAATTATTATTTGCATCAGCCACAATACCGTACGGATAATAAAACCCTGCCGCAGTACCGTTTCCATTATGCGAATTTGCATTAAGGTTACCAGCCAGGGTAGATACCATACCATCAGGTGTTATTTTCCTGATCATATTGTTGGTTTTATCAGTCACATATAAATTCTCGTCACTGTCAAACGCCAACCCACATGGATGGTTAAACATTGCAATTGCACCGGGGCCATCGTAATATCCTGCTGTTCCACTACCTGCAAATGTACTTACTGTACCATCCGGTGTAATTTTTCGGATCTTATGACCAGCCTGGTCGGCTATGTAAATGTTGCCTACATTATCGGTAATAACCCCTGTTGGGCCGTTAAAGCTGGCTGTAGTTGATGTACCATCTGTGCTTCCAGCCTGTGTATTACCTGCTATAGTTATTGTATTACCATAAATTACCGCAGGTACCGTACCGCCTTTATTAACCGGCTGGATAGTAACCGGGGTATAAGTATAAACTTTTGATGATGGGTAACTGATATCCGGTGCGGGCTCTGCCGTTACTGTTATGGTTACTTTTGTGCTGCTTGTCCCCGAAGCGTTAGTAGCAGTAATTACATAATCTGTGGCCGGCATTGCTTTTTTAGGTGTACCGGTAATTATCCCTGTGTTTACATTAAAATTTAATCCTTGCGGAAGCGGCTTATCAATACTATAACCCGTTAATTTTACTTTACTAACTACGTTACCACCATATTCGGCCACAATTAAAGCATCCTGGCTATTTGTAAGCCCCAGTGTTACAGGGCCATTAAATCCTGCTGCCTTTCCAATTCCTGAAACTGAACCGGCCGCACCATTGCCGGCTATTGTTGTAACAACTCCGTCAATCGTTATTTTTCTAATTGTATTACCATGGTAATCAGCTACGTAAATGTTACCTATATTATCAGCTATAATACCTGTTGGATAATTAAAGCTTGCGGCAATTCCAGTTCCGTCAACAGAACTTGCAGTACCGCTGCCGGCAAAAGTAGTAACAACCCCGGCTGGGGTAATTTTCCTTATCAAATTATTTTTAGTATCCGCAACATATAAATTACCGTCAATATTGGCAGTTACAGCATCAGGATTATTGAACGTAGCTGCGCTGCCAGTTCCGTTTGCAGCGCCAATTTTACCATTACCGGCAACTGTAGTAACTACCCCGGCTGGTGTTATTTTACGAATAGCGTTATTTTGCTGGTCTGCCACATACAAATTATCATTCTTGTCGCAACTTAACTGATAGCTACTGTTAAACAATGCATCAGAGCCTGTTCCGTCTTTAAAGCCGTAATTATCACTACCTGCAAATGTAGTTTCCTGCCCGTTAGCAATTTTTATGATACGGTTATTTTGATCAGGCTGCGGCCAGTCATCACCAACACTAATAAATAATTCATCTTTTGAGTTGATCGCCAGGCCGGTCGGATTATCCAACGCTAATGGGAAATTAGAGTGGCCGGTACCTGCATAAGTGCTTACAATACCTAATGGGCTGATCTTCCTTACTACATTATCAACAAGATGTGTTACATATATATTTCCATCCTTGTCAACTGCAATACCCGAAGGATATTTAAATGTTGCGCTGTTAGCAGGGCCATCTGTGTATCCATTCTCACCTGTACCGGCAACCCTGCTTACCCGCCCAAAGCCACCCGTTGGTATGCCGCCGCCGCTAATTGTTGGTTGCAATGGGGTTATAGTAACGTTGGCTGTAAAAGTTTGGCTTGCGGTATAATTAATTTGTGGCTTATCCGGATATCCTACAGAAAGGCTAATGGTAGTTGCACTGCTGCCATTGCCATTATATCCTGTAACTGTATAGGTTTTAGCTGCCATTACCGAATTGGGCGTGCCGCTAATTTTACCCGTTGCACTATCAAATTTTAAACCCGAAGGTAATGGCTGATCTATTACATACCCTGTTAAAACGATTTTGCGTATTTGCTGATCTGAAGAAACATACAAATTACCTGATGACTGGTCATAACAAATAGCGATAGGTGCCGAGAAAGCCGCCAATTTACCAACTGCGTTTACAAGAAGATTAGTGCCGCTACCAGCTACTGTGCTCGCTACACCGGCAGGCGAAATCTTCATTATCTTATTTAAAGCCCCATCTGCAATATAAACATTCCCCAATTTATCCACAGTAAGGGCGCTGCCACTATAGGTATAAGTCAGGCCATCAGCGGTTGATCCCTGCCCGCCGCCAAAAAATGTTGTAACTACTCCGCCAGGTGTAATTTTGCGAATGAGGTGGTTTGTCTGTTCACCCACATATAAATTCCCATTAATATCTACGCAAAGGGCATTGGGGCTATTAAAACTGGCTGCCGTTCCGGTACCGTTTGCCGAACCAACAACACCGCTGCCGGCAAGTGTGCTTACAACACCGGCAGGAGTTATTTTTCTGATTGTACTTGATGCATCATCTGTTACATATAAATTGCCCAAAGCATCTATTGCCATATTATTGGGTGCACCAAAAGATGCAGCCACACCAACTCCATCTACCGACCAATTATCGCCATTACCGGCGAATGTGCTTACATCACCTGCCGCAGTAATTTTCCGGATCACATTATTGCCCCTGTCCAACACAAACATGTTGCCACTCACATCAAAAACAATGTCTTTGGGATTCGCAAAAGTTGCGTTAGATACATTGCCATTGGTTAAGCCGCCATTACCGTTTCCGGCAAAATTGCTCACTGCACCGGCAGGTGTAATCTTACGGATTATACTAACACTTTGGTCGGATACATAAATATTCCCGGCTTTGTCCGTAGTTAGGCCGGCGATATAATTATAATAGAAATTGGAGTTATTATTTACCGGTGCCGGGAAATTAGCGGTAGCCGCCACTGTTGATACCGTTGTATAAACAACCGGATCAATAGTAGTTCCACTATTGTTAGGCTGAATATCGGCAATGGTTTTACCCTCGGTAAACGCATTTTGATTACCATAACTTATCTGAGGAGAGCCAACAAAATTAAAGCCTGCTAAACTACCATTTCCATAAGGGTTGTTAACCACAACATTGCCAGACGCAGAACCAGTAGCAACAACAGCAACAATAGATGTTGGTGAAATTACATTGTAAGATTGTGCTGCCATACCACCCAGGGTTACGCTTGTTGCGCCGGTAAAATTGCTGCCGGTGATAGTAATTATGCTACCGGAGTTGGCCGCAACCGGCGCTATCGATGTAATTACCGGTGCAGCCTGAGGTACACCTACATCAATTTTTATTGTTGCAGAACCCGAGCCTGCACTATTAAATGCAGTGATCGTGTAATCTGTTGCAGGTGAAATATCAACAGGGGTACCGGCAATAGCGCCCAACCCGGAAATTGACATACCTGCCGGAAGTGCAGGGGATGTTTTATACCCCAAAAGTGCCATTTTTCTGACTGAGTTGTTGCCCTTATCCGCAACATATAAATAGCCGTTGGCAAACACAATGCCCCAGGGCTTTTTAAAACTTGCCGCTGTTCCAACTTTATCAACCAGCGCGCCTACACCCGTACCTGCAATAGTACTTACAACACCCTGGGGCGTGATTTTTCTGATGAGATGATTGTCTACATCTGCAACGTATAAATTACCTACCATATCACAAGTAATTCCCTGCGGGTTATAAAATGTGGCAGTTGCACCGGTGCCATCAATTTTACCTTGCTGATAGCCTCCGCCGGCAAGTGTAGTTACGCCGGCAGGTGTTATTTTTCTGATCGCATTATAATCAGTAACATAAATATTATCATAATCATCTATCGTAATCCCTTTAGGGTTATAAAACGTAGCAGTAGCAAGTGATCCATCCGTTCCGCTTCCGAAACTATTGCCTGCAAACGTAGAAACAGTACCATCAGGGGTTATTTTGCGGATACGATAACTACCGGCATCAACTACAAATAAATTACCCCAACTATCAAAGGCTAACCCATTAATACTCTTAAATGATGCCGAAGCAGCAGGCCCATCGTTAAATGCGTTGGTGCCATCACCGGCAAACGTACTTACAACGCCTGCAGGTGTTACTTTCCTGATCCTGTAACTGCCGCCATCAGCCACAAATAAGTTCCCGGCTTTATCTATTGCCAACGCATTTATCTGTGTAAAACTAGCTGAGCCACCAGTACCATTTGTACTGCCTGATGTTGTACTTCCTGCAAATACAGTAACTACCCCGGCCGGTGTTATTTTACGGATCAGCGTATTTTCTGCACTATAAGTATTGCCGGCAGCATCAATAACCACTGCTACAGGCTGATTAACATCGGCAGAGGATTGCGTTTCGGTACTGCCTGCTATAGATTTTACCTGGGCAAATATTGCCGCTGGTACAATACTGCCGCTATTGGTTACATTAATTGCAGTTACAGCAACACCGGCTTTTAAACTTGCCGTAGCCGGGTAACTAATAATCGGGGCAACAGCGTAGGCAAAGCCTGGCGCTGTTGCAGAACCGTAGGTATTAGTAATTTTTACATTATTACCACCACCGCCGGCAGGTACAATAGCTTTTATTATTGTTGATGAGACTACCGTATAGGATGTAGCATCGACACCACCGATCTGAACGCCAGAAGCACTGGTAAAATTACTGCCGGTTATAGTAATTGCATTTCCCGCGGTAGCCGTTACCGGTGTAAATGATGTAATAGCGGGGGCAACGGCTGGTATTTTTACCTCAATATTTATTGTGGCCTTACTGCTGCCATAAGCATTGTTACCGGTTATAACGTAAGCTTTTGAAGCCGAAGCTACTGTTGGAGTACCGCTTATTACACCCGTTGCCGGATCTAAAATAAGGCCATCCGGTAATGCCGGGCTAACAGTATACCCCGTTTGAATAACCTTTCTTATTGCCTTATTACCCGGGTCGCTAACATATAAGTTACCATCTGGCCCAATTAAAATACCATACGGGTAATTGAACCCTGCATTTGAACCAATACCATCTGTTAGCCTGTTATTACTGTTACCTCCGGCCAGGGTGCTCACTATACCATCCGGCGTAATTTTACGAATACGCTGATTAAATTGATCTACCACAAAAAGGTTTCCAAAACCATCTGCTGTAATGCTGACTGGGTTACTGAATTTTGCTGTTGCCACAGGGCCATCTGCATAACCGCTGGTGCTGCCTGTAACGGTTGTAACATTTCCGCCAGGGGTTATCTTCCTAATGGTGTTACCGTTAAACTCAGTTACATATAAATTACCCGCAGCATCAATTGTTAAACCGGATGGGAAAGAAAAAATTGCTGCAGTACCAATACCGTCCGTACTTGTGCCATAGTTGCCCCCGGCAAAAGTAGTGACTTGCCCGCCCGGAGTAATTTTACGTATGGCATTATTATACATATCAGATACATATAAATTACCCTTAACATCAAACACAAGCCCGGTTGGGTTATTAAAGGTTGCACTGGCCGCAGCCCCATTAGTAAATCCCTGGCCATTGCCCGCAAAAGTAGTTACGGTCCCGTCCGGCGTAATTTTTCTTATCCTATTATTTCCCTGGTCGGCCACATAAATATTTCCGGCAGCATCTGTTGTTAAGCCTTTAGGGTTATAAAAATAAGCAGCAGAACCAACCCCATCTTTGTACCCGGTATTACTTGTTCCGCCGGCCAGTGTTGTTACATTTCCGTTTTTAGTGATTTTACGGATCTGATAATAATTATCAGCAACATATATATTGCCATCACCATCCATAGTCATTCCTTGGGGTGTGCTAAAACGCGAATCTGCAAGTGCGCCGTTTGTATATCCGTCAGTACCATTGCCGGCATAGGTTGTGACAGTACCGTAAGCACCAGTTATTTCGCCACCATTATTAACCGGCGTTAAAGATGTTATAGCTGTACCAACTGTAAAACTTTGAGGGGCCGTGTATGAAATAATAGGGGCCGGCTTTAATTGTAATTGGTTATAGGTAACCGTACCGTATGGATTTGTAACATCTATTGTTGTAGCCGTGCTGCCCTGGGGTATGTTTAGCGCAATAACAGTTGGCGAAACAACTATAAAATCGACACTTGCAGAACCTACTTTAACTGCCGTGGTACCAAGAAAATTTGAACCGGTAAGTTTGACAGACATTCCTGAACCAACATTATCGGGCGAAACAGCGGTAATTACCGGCGGTAATGCCGGGATTGTTACATCGATATTTATTACAATTGCTTTTTTACCTGCAAGGTTGGCTGCTGTTACTGTATAATCTGTTGCCGGTGATACCACATTTGCACTGCCGGTTATTTTGCCATCCTGATTTAAAATTAAACCATCTGGCAAAGCCGGCGACACACTATAGCCAGTTAATGCAATCTGATAAATTTTATTAGATGGGTAATCACTATAATAAATATTATCAGCCTGATCGATGGTGATCCCAAAAGGAGTAAAGGCACCGCTTGGTGGCTGTATTGTAGTTACGTTGCCCTGCGAAGAAATTTTTCTTATAGCGCCATTATATTCGGTTACATATAAATTCCCTCCGCTATCAAATGCCAGGCTACCTGGAAAATAGAATCTCGCTGCCACACCTATACCATCCACATCCTGCCCAGAAATATTGCTGGTATTGCCCGCTAATGTAGTTACTATGCCTGCAGGAGTAATTTTACGGATCAGCGTATTACCAAAATCGGCAACATATATATTGCCGGCCTTGTCAATAGCCAGGCCCTGGGGGTTTGAGAATTTAGCAGCAGCACCAGTTCCATCGGTCGAACCCAAGCCACTGCCCCCTGCTAACGTAGTTACTACACCAGCAGGAGTTATTTTACGGATCATATTATTACCGGCATCGCTCACATATAGGTTTCCGTTGTCATCAATAACAATAGACGATGGAGAATTGAAACTTGCAGCACTACCAGTACCGTTATTTGAACCCGAATAACCATTACCCGCAAATGCGCTAAATGTGCCATTTGGAGCTATTTTATAAATGATGCCGTTACGATCTGCCAGATAAATGTTACCTGAATGGTCTGCAGCCACGCCTGCTGGATAACTAATATTAAGATTTGGAGATACAGAACTCCCCGCATAAGTACTAACAACACCCTGGGGAGTAATCTTTCTTATTAACCTATTATTTACATCACATACATAAATATTCCCCATATCATCTGTTGTTAAGCCTCCCGGCGAATAAAAGCTCGCACCAATTCCTGTACCATCTGTGGCTCCGCCTGCATCCCCACCGGCAAAAATCAATTTCTTTCCTGAATACAGTGCAGGTACATTTTCATTTCCGGCAGGTATAATGCTTACCGCCTGCCCGGTGTTTAAATGTTGTGGGGTAGTATAGGAAAGCGTAGGTATTGTTGTGATAGTGAACCCACTTTTGCTTGCCTGACCGTAAGGGTTAGTAATACTTACAGAGCCGCTTGTTGCGCCTACAGGTATCTTAGCTACAATTGTACTGGGCGATCGGATACTAAATGTAGCTGTTTGCCCACCAATTGATACCGCAGATGCCTCGTAAAAATTGTTGCCAGTAATGGTTATATAATTACCTGCAATACTACTTGCAGGTGTAAAACCCGTAATTACAGGTGCAACGGCCGGCGAAACAACAGATATATTGATTACCGCTGTGCCGCTTCCATATTGGTTTGTAGCGGTAACTGTGTAGTCTTTTGCACTGGCTGTAACATTGGGTTTACCGCCAATAACGCCTGTTGAAGAATTAAAAGTTAATCCATCCGGTAATGTTGCAGGTGAAATAAAATAACCGCCAATATCAATTGATCGTATTTGATTATTATAACAATCTGCTATATAAGCTTTCCCATTTATCAGCACAACACCCGTTGGCTTATTTAACCTGGCTACAGCACCTAAGCCATTAGTATTACCGCTGGTTAAATTTCCTGTAAGTGTGCTAACATCGCCCGAGGGGCTTAACATGCGTACCATGTTATTGCCTTGGTCGGCTATGTACAAATTACCACCGGCATCAATAGCCAAACCCGTTGGCGCATTAAAGGATGCATTTGTGCCATTTGCATTTACTGCACCACTATAGCCGCTTCCGGCTACTGTGGTTACCACACCCGCGGGACTGATTTTACGGATGCGGTTACCGCCATTTTCTGCCACATAAAGTGATCCTGTGGCATCAAAAACGAGGCCTGTCGGGGAGTTAAAACTTGCATTTGTCCCGGTACCATCAATACTGCCCGAAGTGCCGTTTCCGGCAAAAGTTGTTACTACACCGGCTGGGGTAATTTTACGGATCCTATTACCTCCTAATTCTGCAACGTAGATATTATTATTTGCATCAACCGCTAAACCATAAGGGGTATAGAAGCCCGCATTGGCACCAGTACCATCCAGATTACCATAATTACCGCCGCCGGCCAAGGTTGATACTACGCCTTGGGGATCTATTTTACGGATCAGGTTATTATTTCTGTCGGCTGTATAAACATTGCCGGTGGCATCTACAGCAATGCCGCATGGCTGGTTAAAACTTGCTGCTATACCAGTACCGTTAATATTACCCGTAGAGCCACTCCCGGCCAGCGTTGTTACAACTCCGGCTGCGGTAATTTTGCGAATCTTGTTTCCATATTGGTCTGATACGTAGATATTACCATTATTATCTGCGGCAATACCGATAGGATAGTAAAAACTTGCAGCCAAGCCGGTACCATCTGTGGTTGAGTACGTGCCGCTACCAGCAAAAGTACCGGTATAACTATAGCCATTGGCCGATACAACTGCACCGCCGGTATTAGTGGGTGTGATGTTTGTAACTGTTGCCCCAACATTAATTTGTTGTGGCGAACTATAAGAAATTTGAGGAGATTGAGCTTTACAAAAAAAAACAAAGGAGATAAAAAACAGGGATAAAGCCGGAAAAATTTTATTCATATATATGATAAGGTTGCGTAAAATACGCGGTTGATCAAACGCTATAAAAATATCAATCGGGGGGGACTGTTTATGATTTATAGGATATAACTTTTTTGTTACAACGCAATGTTGATGCGATAGATACGTTTGGCCTAAGTAGGATTCATAGCTTCACATGAACCTTACACACCCCATAACGCAAAAAACGCAGCCCTCAAGTAGAGAACTGCGTTTTAAAGTGGTCCCGACGGGAATCGAACCCATATCTAAAGTTTAGGAAACTTCTATTCTATCCGTTGAACTACGGGACCAATGCAGGTGCAAATATAGTAAATGTGCAGATGCGTGGATGTGCAGATGTGCAAATAATTAAGCAGCTTCAATCTGCATATTTGCACACCTCCACATCGGCAAATTATCTTATTCCAGATCCCGGCGGCATTGCGCTGGCTGGCGAAACAAACTCAAGTTTACCTTTGGCATTTTCGGCCATCAGGATCATGCCTTGTGATAGGATGCCCTTCAGCTCACGTGGCTCCAGGTTTACGAGGATGCTTACTTGTTTACCAATAATAGCTTCGGCCTCAAAGTGTTCTGCAATACCCGATACTACGGTACGGGTATCAATGCCGGTATCAATAGTCAGCTTTAATAATTTCTTGGTTTTGGCAACCTTTTCGGCAGCAACAATGGTACCCACACGAATGTCCATTGCAGCAAATTGATCGTAATTGATGTTTTCTTTAGCAGGTGTAAGCGCTGTTTCAACCGCTTCTTCTACAACTTTCGGTGCGGTTAACGAATTAGCTTTAGCCTGTAGTTTATCAATCTGCGTTTGGATCACATCGTCCTCAATCTTCGCAAATAATAACGAAGCGGGATTCAGTTGGTGGCCATCTGCAAACTTAATTTCCTGATCGAAGGTAACAGTACCTGCCGGCCAGTTAATCATATCAAATATTTTGGCTGATGTGGACGGTAAGAAAGGTTGCAGGCAGGTAGCCAGATGGCCAATCAGTACTAAACAGTTATGCAGTGCAGTACGTGCTGCTTCCGGGTCATTTTTAAATGATTTCCATGGCTCTTGCTCAGTAAGGTAACGGTTACCTAAACGAGCCATTTCCATTGCAGTTTGTTGCGCCTGGCGGAATTTGTAGGTTTCGAAGCAAACTTCCAGTTCGTCATAAATCTGGCCAACTGCGGTGTTTAGGCTTTCATCAGTAAAAGTTAAATCGCCTGACGGGCTGCTTACTTTACCATCGAAAAACTTGTGCATCAACACCATTACACGGTTAATGAAGTTACCGAGTATGGCTACCAGTTCATTGTTGACACGGGCCTGGTAATCTTTCCAGGTAAATTCGCTATCACTGGTTTCTGGGGCAATGGCGGTAAGGTAATAACGCAGTTCGTCTATCTTATCCGGGAAATCAGCAAGATATTCGTGCATCTCAATGCTCCATCCACGGCTGGTCGACATTTTATCGCCTTCCAGGTTCATAAACTCATTAGCCGGGACATTCTCTGGCAATATAAACGTACCCTGTGCCTTCAGCATCACTGGGAACACAATACAGTGGAACACAATGTTATCTTTACCAATAAAGTGTACCAGTTTGGTTTCTTTATCCTTCCAGTAAGGCGCCCAATCTTTATTGTTATCAATGGCCCATTGTTTAGTGGCCGAGATATAGCCAATCGGCGCATCAAACCAAACATAAAGCACTTTGCCATCAGCGCCTGCTACGGGTACTTTAATACCCCAGTCCAGGTCGCGGGTTACGGCACGTGGGTGCAGGCCGCCGTCAATCCAGCTTTTGCACTGTCCGTAAACGTTGGTTTTCCAGTCTTTGGCGTGGCCTTCCAAAATCCATTCTTTTAAAAATGGCTCGTACTCATTTAATGGCAAATACCAGTGTTTGGTTGGCTTTAATATTGGTTTCGCACCGCTCAATGCCGAGTGTGGATTAATCAATTCTTCGGGGCTTAGTGACGTTCCGCAGCGTTCGCATTGGTCTCCGTAAGCATGGTCGTTACCACAATTAGGGCAGGTACCAATAATGTATCTATCGGCCAAGAAAGCGTTAGCTTCTTCGTCGAAATATTGTTCAGAAACCTTCTCTACAAAATCACCTTTACTGTTCAGGTCGGTAAAAAACTCCTGGGCTGTTTCGTGGTGCAATTGTGAGCTGGTACGGTGATAAATATCGAACGAAATGTTTAACTTTTCGAAACAGTCTTTAATCAGCGCATGGTATTTATCAATAATAGCCTGTGGTGTGGTATGCTCTTTCATGGCCTGGTTGGCTATGGCGGTGCCATGCTCATCAGATCCACAAACAAAAACTACGTCGCGTTTTTTAAGGCGCAAGTAACGTGCATATAAATCGGCCGGGATATAAGCACCTGCCAGGTGACCGATATGCTTTGGCCCATTTGCATAAGGCAAAGCCGCGGTGATGGTATATCTTTTATATTTTTGAGTTTCCAAAGTTTTCAGTGCTTTGTTATAATTTGGCAAAGATAATATATTAAACATGAGCATAACGCCCCCTTATCTTAAAAAAGGCGACCTGGTTGCCATAACCTGCCCTGCAAAAAAGCTACCCAAACCAATGGACGATGCTGTTGCCTTGCTACAATCATGGGGTTTGCGGGTTATTTTGGGCGAAACCGTAACCGCATCATATCATCAATTTGCCGGCGATGATGATTTACGGGCACGCGACATGCAGCGTTTTATTGATGATAATGAAGTTAAAGCCATTTTTGCAGCCCGTGGAGGCTATGGTACTATCCGGATAATTGATAATATCAATTTCGATAACCTAAAGCAAAACCCTAAATGGATCATTGGCTTTAGCGACGTTACGGTGATACATGCCCATGTGCAGGCCAACCTAGGCTTACAAAGCATTCACGGCCAAATGCCGATCAATATTCCTGATGCTTCTGCGCAATCACTCCAATCACTTAAAAAAGCACTCTTTGGCGAGGATCTTGGTTATAGTTTTATTACCGATAGTCAAAACAAACCTGGTGTTGCAACCGGTGAACTAACCGGGGGTAACCTGATGATGCTTATTTCCGTATTAGGCTCTGTTTCGGAGGTGAACTGGGATGGCAAAATTCTATTTATCGAGGATGTGGGTGAGTATTTTTATTCGATAGACCGGATGATCCATGCATTAAAACGTGCCGGCAAATTGAAAAACTTAGCCGGTTTAATTGTGGGTGGTTTTAGCGATATAAAAGATAATGACATTCCATTTGGCTTTACGATAAGCGAGATTATATCAAATGCAGTTAAGGATTATGATTATCCCGTTTGTTTCGATTTCCCCGGAGGGCATGCCCCCAACAACAATGCATTAATTTTAGGCAGAACAGCACATTTAACCGTACAACCGCAGCAGGCGGATATCAAATTTATTTAACAACAACCTTATTCAATTATGGCGTATTTAGGAAAACTGGGCAATTATAAAAACTTCGGGCTGTTAATAATCCGCGTAGGTTTGGGTATTATGTTCATTTATCACGGCTTCCCTAAACTAGCCGGTGGTGTAGGCGAGTGGAAGAGCTTAGGCAGCAACACCAAATACGTGGGCATTACCTTTTTACCGGTAGTATGGGGCTTGCTATCAGCCGTGGTAGAAACCTTTGGCGGCTTTTTGCTGATTATCGGCTGGGCTTTCAGGCCTGTATGTTTATTGCTCCTTATTAATTTACTCGTGGCCGTGGCCATGCACTTAAAAACTTCGGGCTTAATGGAGGCATCGCATGCGATTGAAGATGCGGTGGTGTTTGCCGGCTTAGTTTTTATTGGCCCGGGTACTTTTAGTGTAGACAAGAAATAACCTCGTTTAAAATAAAAAAGAGACACAAGGTATTGATCGTTATTCTCTTTTTACAAGGGTAGATATTTTTTATTATATTGAATTTTCAATCAGCAATGACTTTGTTACTAATGTTGTCAAAACCTTTTATAACGATGATTTTCGGAATATTCGCTGGTCTTTTGGCAATAGGTACTGCCTATACACAATGGGCTGATCAAAAAGATTCGGATATAAAGAACCGGGATTACCAAGATTCTATAAAGACTGCTAATAGAGAGATTTCTGATGGTAACAAGAGAATAATTGAATTGCAAAAAGAGGCGCTAAAAACTGCGGACACTACTGAAAAGAAAACAGCAGAACTGGCGGAACTTTACAAAAAAAATGCCGCCCTTCAAGAAGAATTGAAAAATCAAGTTACAGGAGGAGACTCTAAACCTCAACTGATTATAACGACATATAAATATAATAATCAAGAAAATGTAATTCTTTTTGACGTTGGTGTTATTGGAAAATATGCTTTACACGATGTTAAAATAAAAATTACAGATAGCTGGGGGAAATATATGGCTCCAACTATTAAAGTCATGCGTGGCATAGGTACCGCCGGAACATGGTATTATAATCCACCTAAAACTGAGTTGTTCGATAATTGGGATTCAAATAAGGTCTTTGAGCTTGGCTCCGTTCAGCCTAATTATCCTCTGCCAGTTTATGAAACAGTTTTTAACGGTATATTTTCACAAGGTAAATTAATAACAGCAAATGGGTTCAACGCCCAAATTGAATGGAACAACGGTGTAATAATGTATGGTTTTAAAACAGATATTATTAATGGTGGAACGGTAATTAAAAGTTTCCAGGTACTTAAAGACGGGCATGTCATTGATCCTGGAAATTATATTCAATTCAAAAAAAATTGAAATGCATATTTATTCTTTCTTATTGATATGTTTACCTCTTTAGTTAAAGATATTTATAAAAAGTACAATTTGATAATGATTGAATGGATAATGCCTTCCTAAAAGGTAATCGCTATTACAATACTAAGTAAACCATATCACAGATAATTATGCTTCTTGCCTACTAACGTACAATTGATACACTGAGGCATGTTGCGTGATTAAGATATATGCCTAATCATGGACTGAAGATGCAATTAAACATGTTCTAAATAAAAAGGGTCGCCGATAATATCGGCGACCCTTTTTTGTTTATAACATCTCAGAATTATTGAACGTCCCAGAAAATGCGGGAATCCATACCTGATTTTTGTTTTGCACTTGTATTCTCATCAATTTCTGATTGAGGATAGTAGAACGATCTTGGCACATAAGTTAACAGTGCGTTAACCGGCGGAACAATTGCAGCAGGGTAACCTGTTCTTCTGAAATCTGTCCAGGGTTCTGTAACCTGGCCGTAGCTGGCAATGTATTTCTCAGTAATAATCTGGCTTAATTGCTGTGCTGTAGTACCAGAAAGTGTACCATTAGCAGCTAAGTAAGTAGTAATATCTGCTGCAACCACACCTGCATCCTGCATAGAAGCAGTGATCCCAGCGGTGTAAAATGCCTGTGCACTGCCTGGGGCACCTAAAGTAAGGGCTGCCTCTGCACGGATAAAGTTATACTCGGCAAAAGTTAACATACGGATAGGGGCCTCGCCTTTTGTACCTTTTAAATAAGTACCAATTTTTGAGTATGCAGCTGCATTTGGTGCATCACCACCTTTAGCCCCTTTATATGCACCATTAATTGCGGTAAAATAAAAAGGTCTGCGTGGGTCTGTTTTAGCATTCATCATGCTCACAATTGTATTATTAGCAACCAGGTAATTAGCACGCTGAACATCAAACTGATAAATTGGGTTTTGCGCACCTGATGTTTGTGTAAAAGGCATTGCAAAATTATCGGCGTTTGATGCCATAAAAGTAGTACCTGCATTATTAACTAACGCCGCAATCTGCGAAGTTGCAAAAGCTGCATCCTTTTTACTGTAATGTAAATAGATACGTAGTTTTAAAGTATTTGCAAACTTAATCCACTGTGGTTTAGCAGCGGCAAATGTACCCTGATAGATGGTTGAGTTTGTACCCGGATCTATTGATGCACCTGATGGGTTGGCTGCATTTAAATCAGCAATACCCTGATCAATTTGCTTAATTAAATCTGTATAGATAGCAGCGTCATCATCATAAGCAGGGTTTAAGTTTGTAACCGTCTTATTAGCCTGGCTGTATGGAATTTTGCCCCAGGTATCAACCATGGTTTGGTAAGTGTACGCACGCAATATTTCGGCAACACCTGCATAGTGCGGGCTACCTGTAGCTTTTGCTTTGGTAATAACGGTTTCTAAATCGTTAACAGTAGTTGAGTAAAATGAAGCCCACAGGTTGTTTAAATCTGATGGTTGAATTAAATATTGCTCATACTGTTGAGTTTGATTCAGTGAACCAGTACTCTGGCCAGAAAAATGCTGAATAACCAATGCGGTATATCTCGAAAGATCACTACCACCGGTAAAACCAATATTTACTGTTGCAGAGGTTAATATTTGAGGTAATGGCGCATTTGCAGGCGTACCTAAAATATTATTAGGGTCTACGTTTATGTCAAGATATTTTTTGCACGAGCTCCCTACCAGTATTGCTGCTGCAAGGAAAGCTGTTGATATATATTTATATTTTTTCATTGTCGTTATATTAAAGAGTTACTTTCAAGTTTACACCGATAGTTCTTGTGTTAGGTTGAGAGTTGAATTCAAGCCCTTGTGCATTTGAGATACCCAAAGCATTTTGCTCAGGATCGAAGTGTGGATAGTGCGGTGCATGTAACCATAAGTTACGGCCGTAAACACCTAAGCTTGCTCTGCCAAACGGCGTATGAGAAAGCCAGTCTTTAGGGAGGCTATAGCTTAAGCTTGCCTCACGCAGCCGGATCCATGAAGTATCATAAATATAACCTGCTGCAGCAACATATTTACCACTATTACCATAATAGTTTTGCGCACTAATTGCAGTGGTATTTGTTTGGCCAGCATTTGGCGTACCTGGTGCATAAACACCTGCAAATACGTAAGGAGTAGTAGGCGTGCCATCTGCGTTAAAGCGCGGGGTTTCTGCTGTTTCTGCAGCAGCACCGTTTCTTTGAACGTCAGCAATATTTCTTGAATACTGTTGGCCGCCTCTTCTGATATCGATCAGGAAGTTAAAGTTAATGCCTTTGTAAGTGAAATTGTTGGTAATACCCATTAACCATTTCGGGTTAGGGTTACCAATATTAACAACACCCGAAGTTGGGCCAACAGGCAAACCGTTTGCACCAATTAACACGCGGCCTTGTGCATCTCTCTGGTAATCGCTACCGTAGATCTGGCCATATTCCTGACCGGCAACTAAACGAACGTTAGGTGTAGTAAAACCACCCAAAGTAATAACACTTACACCAGGAGCAAGAGACTCTACAACAGATTTAAAGCTGGTAAAGTTAGCGCTGATGTTATAGCTGAAATCTTTGGTTCTAACAGGTGTTACACCTACTAATAACTCAATACCTTTTGTATTTAAAACCCCGGCATTTTGTACCAAACTACCAATACCTGAAGCATTAGAAACCGGCACTGCTAAAATGATGTTTGTAGATTTTCTTTTGTAAACCGAACCATCAAAAGTTAAACGGTTGTTAAAGAAAGCTAACTCTGTACCAACCTCAATTTCACGTGTAAACTCTGGCTTTAAGTTGGGGTTACCCGCGCCATCGCTCAAAGTATAACCGGCTAATGAACCAGATGCACTTGGGTAAGGGAAGTTAATAACCGGGCCAAAACCATCTGATGAACCTGCTTTTACATAATAGCTATCTGTATTGTACGCACTTGCACCTTTACCTACACGGCCAATGTTAGCTCTTAATTTAATTAAGTTAACATTTTTGGTTTTTAATGAAGGGAATGCTTCAGTTGCTACAAAGCTTGTTGCTACTGCCGGGTAGAAAATTGATTGGTTAGCTGGCAGTAAAGTTGAAGACCAGTCGTTACGTGCTTTAACGTTAACTGTTAAGTAACTTTTGTAATCTGCAACAAAGTCACCAAAAACACCCACTAAACGAGTTAATGAACTGCTGTAAGCAGGCAAATAAGTCAATGCGTTTTTAAGGTTGTCGAAACCAGGAACCACCAACTGATAACCAGTTGTTTGCGAATCATTTCTTCCGTTCTGGTTAATCTCGTTACCAACAGTACCTGTTAATTTAAAATCACCAAATTTGCGGTTAGCGCTTAAAGTAAAGTACTCTTCGAGGTTACGGATATTGGTTTGTGTTTCTACAATACCACCCACACCAGTTGCTGTTGCGCCGGTAAAACCACCGCCACGGTTACCAACTTCATCAAAGCCATTGCTTTTCAGGTTATAATAGTCAGTACCTAATCTTAAATCACCGGTTAACCAGGTGGTAAAGTCATAAGTTGCGTTTACGCTACCAAACATACGGTTAACCTGATCGTGGTAAAGGTTATGTTTGATTGACCAGTAAGGGTTGTCCTCTGCACCAAAATATAATTGGTTGCCGGCAGCATCCTCAAAAGGTAAGCCTGAAAGGTTATAAGAACGAGGTGTAAAAAAAGCCCTGAATAATGGGTTAGATAACTGATTACCTTGCAACGTTCTGGTTGATTGGTTATTTACATAACTGAAAGTAGTTCCGATACGTAATTTAGGCGTAATTTCAGAACGTGCGTTTACAGATATGTTGTTACGCTTTAATGTGTTGTTGTCAATAACATAGGTTTCATAATCATTACCATAAGATACACGGTAAGTAGTTTTATCGCCACCACCTGTAAAGCTTAAGTTATTTTGCAATGAAGTTGCTGTTTTAAAGATATCCTTAACGTTATCCGGATATGCCTGCAATACTTCCTGCTGACCGAAAGAGTTGGTTACAGTTTGGCCTGTAATCAGTGGCCCCCATGAGGTGTTTAAACCACTACCTGCAACATTTGCATTACCCAGGTAAGAGAATGGAGTTGATGTAGAGGCACCCAGTAAACCATTGTTACCTTGTGCATATTGGTTTTGATATTTAGGCAACCTGTTAACCACACCTGCACCATAAGATGAGGTAAACTCGATTTGATTTTTTTGGTTCTTGTTACCTTTTTTGGTTGTGATAACAATAGCGCCTGATGCTGCACGAGAACCGTAAAGTACAGTTGCCGCAGCACCTTTTAATACTGTTACGTTTTCGATATCATCCTGGTTAATATCAATAGCACGGTTTGATACAGAAGCACCTGATTGTAATTGTGCACCACCACCGCTATTATCAATAGGGATACCATCAACAATATACAATGGCTGGTTGCTGCCTGTAAACGTTGTAAAACCACGAATAATTACACTCGAACCTGTAAATGCACCACCCGAACCGTTAACCTGCACACCAGCAACTTTTGCGTCTAATGCATTAGTTAAGTTGGTAGTTCTGGCAGTTTGTAATTGGTCGTTTGTGATGGTTTGTGTACCGTAACCCAAGCTCTTTTTATCGCGCTGGATACCGAAAGAGGTAGTTACCACTACTTCATTCAGCGTTTTAGCATCAACAGAAAGCGTTACGTTTAAAGTATTTGAAGATCCAACGGCAACTTCTTTAGGTGCAAAACCTATAAAGCTATATACCAGGGTAGTACTTCCCTCTGGTACTTTAATTGAGTATTTACCGCTGGCGCTGGTTTGGGTACCCGATTTAGTTCCTTTTACAATGACGCTAACCCCGGGAAGCGGAAGCCCATCATCTTTGCCGGTAACTGTTCCGGTAATTGTACGGTTTTGGGCATAGGCTTGAGAACCTACCACACTCAAAACCCACAAAAAACTGAGTAAAATTTTTTTCATGCGTTAATAGTTTGTTTAATTAAGAAGTTAAAAATATGTTATTTTTATAAATAACAAAAAAAATAATAGCGTTTTCTATATTTTGAACAAAATGATTGCCATTGAAATATCAAAATAGAAATACAAACACATACTTAAAAGTCATTTTTTAACATCACCAAAATGTTACAAAACAGGCCTTGCACATATTTTTAAAGGGTTTTTGTACCTGTTCATTTTCCAGCCCGATATATTATTGTCAGCTAAAATATTTTTTGATTTTTTTTCAGTCATTTAATTTCTCTTCACCATTTATGGCACTTTAACCGGCGCTAAACAAAAAAGGCCGGTACAAATGCACCGGCCTTTTTTTGTTTTAAAAAAAATACTGATTAATTGTTCGGGGTCATCAGCTTGTTGTAAAGCAATTCGTCACCCGCAATTGGCCAGATATATCTCGAATCTGTAGAAGGGATAGCAGATACCGTAGATTTAGCCGGGATGGTTAAACCTAAACGTACCAGATCTATATTTCTTAAACCTTCACCCAAAAACTCGATGTTTCTTTCCTGAAGTATTGCGTTAATTAAATCGGTAGCAGTAGCAAAGCTCGCAACTGTAAAGGTTGTAGATGCATCAGAACGATTACGTACGGCATTTAGCAACGCAACGGCCTGCGGATCTACAGCATTTGTAGTACGGGCTCTGGCCTCTGCCAGGTTTAATAACACTTCCGGGTATCTCATAATCGGAACATAATCCGGATATGGGCTCGCAAGTGGATACTTTAAAGTAAAGACTTTCCCGGCAGTAGCAGATGCTACAGAAGTATACAATAAGCTTCTTCTTTTATCCGCTGCTTTCCAGTTAGGATCGGCAATTACGCCGGTTGGGTTTAAATAAAACTCCGCAATACCTTTTGTACCGGCATTTTGGTAGAAATAATAGCCCAATTGGTTTTGTGTACCCGGGTTTTCTGTACCGCTTACAAATGGCATTGAGAAAATAGATTCGGTAGTACTGTAAGGGGCCGCATAAACTTTAGTTACATCAGCCTGTAATGCATTGGCTACACCCGTTGGTGCAGTAAATGGTGCAGAAGCGGTAACAATCTTGTTTCCTTCGGTAACTACTTTATCATACGCCTGCATAGCTAAGTAAACGCGGGTTTTTAAAGCAATTGCCGAGTTTTTATGCGCCCTGATTACATTTGTTAACGCATCAGAGTAAGTTGATGGCAAGCCTGTTTCTGCATCATTTAAATCAGAAATAACTTGTGCATAAACCTGCGCCACGGTACTGCGGGCTAAATCATAGTTACCATAAACCGAGTTACCGGTTAAACGTAAAGGTAAACCTGGTTTAGAACCATTACCATCAATATAAGGGCGTGCATAAAGCTGTAATAAGCAATAATAGCTTAAGGCTCTTACAAATTTAGCTTCACCTATATAATTTGCAGCTGTAGCTGCACCTACTACCGATGTACCTTTAGCAGCCATACCATCAATAAACAGGTTACAGTTGTTAATTACATAATAAGCCTGCGCCCATAAGTTTTGTACCTCAGAACTGGTACTGGTAACTGTAGCGTTCCATGTTTGGTAAGCGGTAATACTATTTTGCGAGTAGTTAACCCAGTTATCGGCTTTTACTTCATTATATACGGTATATCTACCCCCTAAAAACTGACCGCTACGCGCAGTAGAGTACAAGGCCAACACCTGGCTTAAGATACGGCTTGGTGTAGTAAACGGAGCATTGTCCTGATTGGAAACCTGTGTTTGGTTAACCGGGTATAATTTATCTTTTTGGCAAGAGTAATTCAACGTTACTGCAATACCTAACATCACTAATATCTTCTTTTTCATCTTACTTAAAATCTAATCGTTAAAATTTAACAGAGAAACCAGCTGTATATGTTCTTGCGTTTGCTGCAGAGTTTCTGTCAACACCTTGCGTACTGTTTGATGTAAAGCCGGTGCTTGTGTTACCTGGACCATTTGAAGAAACTTCAGGATCCGGACCAGGATATTTGGTAATCATGGCTAAGTTGTAACCACTTACATAAAACCTTAAGTTAGATATACCAAATCTGCTAAGCAACTCTTTTGGTAAAGAGTAACCAAAGTTTAATGATTTAAGTTTCAGGAAATTACCATTAAATACGTTAATATCAAGAGGTAAAGATGAACCATTTGAAACGTTATCACCATAAACCACTTTAGGGATATTGGTAACCTGACCAGGTGTTGTCCATCTGTTTAACACCTCGGTTGAGTTGTTCCAGAAACGCTGATCAAGCAAACCTGCATGGGTACCCCAATAAATCTGGTAGCCTAATTGGTAAGTTAACAATACGTTTAAGTCAAAATTCTTGTAACGGAATGTGTTGGTAAAACCACCAATTTCTTTCGGCGCTGTATTTGCGTAGTTAACCGCATCACTTGCCTGGGTAATTGCAGGGGCTTTTGAACCATCGGCATAAGTCCATGCCAGGTTACCACCAGCGTAGTTATAATAAACTTTTTGGTTTTGACCGTTGATGAAGATACGGCGACCAGTTGCAGGGTCAACACCAGCAGTGCGGATAATGTATAAACTACCTACAGAGTGGCCAACTTCGTTAATGTTTGTTGTTTCGTTAGCCGAACTTTGTTGTGTTAGGCGGGTAATACCCGGTACAATTGATGTTAACTTGTTTTGGTTAAAGCTAATGTTGAAAGAAGAAGTCCATGTAAAGTCTTTTGTTCTGATGGCATCAGCATTTAAGGTAATCTCCAAACCTTTGTTATACATGTTACCAATGTTAACATAAGGATCTGTTGGTAAACCAGCAGAAGGAGCTTCACGCACCTGGAAAATTAAACCAGAGATGTTGTTTTTGTAGTAAGCAACCTCACCTGTAATACGGTCTTTAAGCACACCAAAGTTAAAACCGATATCTGTTTTTCTACTGGTTTCCCAACCTAACAAGTTGTTACCGGTTTGGTTGTATGCCAATGTTGCTGCACCGTTATATAAACCGTTTGCGTATAAACCATAAGAAGCGTAGTTTGATAAACCTAAGTTGTTACCAACTTTACCATAGCTACCTCTGATTTTAAAGCTGCTGAATATTTTGTCGGCACCAATTGCGCTCCAAAATTTCTCTCTTGTAATTTCCCATCCTGCGGCAGCACTTGCAAATATCCCTTTCTTTTTATCAGGACCAAAACGAGAATCCTGATCCTGACGTAAGGTTCCGGTAAGGTAATATTTCTTGTCGAAATCATAGTTTAAACGACCGAAGAATGATACCAGGTAGTTATCGCCATAAGATAAACCAGAAGTTACTGTTGTAGCATAACCAGCCTGAACTACGTTAAATGAAGGATCAGAAATAATGGTACGGTTTAAACCGAAACCTCTAACAATATCGCGTTGTTGTTCATTACCAGCTAATAAGCTTAGGCTATGTTTGCCAAATGAATGATCAAATTGCGCGGTGTTATCCCAAACCCATCTCATATTTTTTGAGTAGGTAGCTGTTGCCGAACCGTTAGGCGCGCCATCACCATGTACAGGAGATTGGAAAATATCATTATCCACCAGGAAGTTATCAATACCATACATGGTTTTCAAAGTAATCCATGATAATGGTTTTACTTGTAAATAGATGTTAGAGGTAATGTGGTTAACATAACTATTAGATCTGTTTAAATCTAAAATAGGAACAATGTTATAATAACTGGTAGAAATACCTTTGTTAGCACCTAAGCCTAAAGTATTACCGCTTAAATTATAAGAACCATCGTTATTATATGGTGATACGTTTGGCGGGCTCACCAATGGAATACGGCCCAAACCAGCAATATTAAATGCCTCACCGCTTTGTGAACCTGAAGTAGTAGCTGATAAGTTGCTTTCGTTTGAGTAAGCAACTTTAGCTCCCAATGTAATGATCTTACTTACTTTATGATCAATATTTGCATTGATACCCTTACGTTCATAACCGTTTTTTGCTAAAACACCATCCTGATTGCTGTAGTTAGCAGATAAGTAATAGCTGGTGTTATCATTAGCACCAGAAATAGCAATACTGCTATTGTAAGCTTTACCCGTTCTGTATACATAATCAAACCAGTTGGTATTAATTGTATTACCGCTAGCATCAGTACCTAAAGCAAAGTAAGTTGTAGTTGGGTTAAATAAACCGGCATTAGTTAATGCTTCGTTTTTTAAGGTAACATATTGCTGAGCGTTTAACAGGTCTGGCAGGCGCATTACTTTGCTTACACCAATCCAGTTATCCATTGAAACTACAGTTTTACCTTTTTTACCTTTTTTGGTAGTTACCACAACAACACCGTTAGCAGCACGGCTACCATAAATAGCAGTTGCAGCAGCATCTTTTAAAACATCGATGCTCTCGATATCATTAGGGTCAATTGCAGAAAGCGGGCTGCTTGTTGCAGAGCTACCATTTGTGTTATCAGAAAAAGACGGAATACCATCAATAATGAAAAGTGGCTGCGAGCTTAGCGCTAATGAGTTAATACCACGGATACGGATAGTTGGCTGGTTATTAACAACACTGCTACCGATTGATACCTGCACACCGGCAGCACGGCCGCCTAATGATTGCTGGAAGTTTTGTACCGGTTGCTCTGCAAGGTCTTTACCTTTAACATTAGAGATACTGGCAATGTTATCTCTTTTTACCTGGGTACCATAACCCACAACCACAACCTCGTTAAGTGCACTGGCCGAACCGGTAAGTGTAACATTTAATCTGTCGCCGCTTGGGATATGTGTTTGTGAAGCAAAGCCCACAAAAGTAAACACCAATGATTGCCCTGGGGCAACTTTAATACCATAAGAACCATCGGGACCTGTTTGAGTACCGGTTTTGGTACCTTTTACAACAACACTTACACCTGGGAGTGGTAAGCCATCGTCTTTACCGGTAACTGTACCGGTAACTGTTCGGGTTTGGGCATAGGCATTTGAGCCCATAATAATCAAAACCCATAAAAAATTGAGTAGAATTTTTTTCATGCGTTACTAGTTTGTTTAATTAAGTGTCTAAAAATAGCTAATTATTGCAATGAACAAAAAAAAACAGACTTTTTTTTAAAGTCTGTTTAACGTTTTAGTTACATTAATAAGGAATATTTAAACCTATTTTATAATAAAACAAGTAAAAATCAAATAAACACATTGAAAAAATTACGAAACACTAAAAATTAAATGGCATTTAATAGAAAATATAAAATATATTAACTCAAAAACGTTAAAAATTTTATCAAATTCGAAAAAATGACCTAGATTAACTATTAATTATGTTAAAACGACCGTTTTTTTGAATTTTTATTAAAAAATAAAGCACTAGGCTTACATTTTTTCAATTTTAATATTGAAAATATCAATTACAGATATTTATGAAAAAAGTGAACTTCATTAAAAATTCACAATTGTTTTCTATTAAAAATTGTTTGATAAATTAAATGTAACAAAATAAATACTTGATAGCAACAACCTTTTTACAAAAAAATAAAAAAGTCCGCCTCAATCTTTTTGAGGCGGACTTACAAATAAGCTCCGTTATTTAACTTAGTAGCAACGTGATGGTACCACTTAACTTGTTGTGTGTCCTATACAAACGGACTGGTAAATATTATAGCGAATTGTAATAGGTAAATATTTTACCCAGGTCAGCATCCTGCCTGGCATCCAGGTTATTGTCTTTGATATATTTTGCCACCTCTGCAGATTTATCACTTAAGGCTTCCAAAATAGTTTTACTGCCTGGTTTTATCAAGGTCATTGTATTATCCTTCAATACATAGTAGGTGGTATTTGTATTGATATCGTTAATTACATTCGCCGATGAATAATCCTTATGGCTTTGTATATTCTTTTTAGTGCGTTTTAATATCTTAACCTTACCGTCATTAATTACTTCATAAAAATTATTTGTGGTATTGCCATTAACGGCAGGGAAACCGTTGCGATAGTTACGGGTAGTAGTTTTACCCTTTTCTGTTACCGGTAGCTCAAATTCGTGAACAGGCTGTGCAAATAATAACGAGTCACCATTATCGGCCTTAAACAGCAGCTGATCGCCAACCTGGTCATACTTAATTTCTACACTCTTGTAAATTTGCCCATCTTTTAATGCAACGTTACCAGTTACCCACCTTGATGAAAGATATGGCGATCCGTTAACTTCGGCATAAACCTGAGACGTGAAGGGGGTGCCTTGATTAGATGTTACTATCCCTTGCCCATGGGCCACAAAAGAAGAAGCCGCCATCACAAGTACAACAAAAAACAGCGTTTGAATTTTTTTCATAGGTTTTATAGGTTAGTTAATCAGCAAACAAGTCATAATAAGCTTAATACAAGTTAAACGTGTGTATTTATATTAAATTATAAAGCCTGCTTGTAATGCTAAAATAATTTTTAGCAACAAAAAAGTCCTGCTTAGTAAAGCTGGACTTTAATTATAGTCTGATTAAAACAAGTGCTATATAAACCTCACAGGCACTTATAAAGAATTGTAATACGTGAAAATCTTGTTCAAATCATCATCCCGCTTTACATCTAAATTATTTTCCTTAATATGTTTTTCAATCTCGGCTGATTTATCGCTTAACGCATCTAAAACACTTTTACTATTGGGTTTAATTGCAGCCATTACATCATTCTTTAAGATATAATATGTGATATTAGCATTAATCTCACTGACCTGATTAGCTGATCCATAATCTTTATGACTTAGCACGGTTTTCTTTGTCCGTTTTAAAAGTTTCACTTTATCATCATTAATTACTTCATAAAAGGTTTCAACTGTATTTGAATTAACGGCCGGGAAGCCGTTGCGATAATTATGATCAATTGTTTTACCCTTTTCAGTTACAGGCATCTCAAACTCATGTACCGGGAGTACAAACGCCAACGTATCACCTTTCTCACTTTCAAATAATAAACGGTCTGCTACCTGATCATACATAACCAACATGCCTTTATAAACAGTTCCATTTTTTAATGCAACATCCCCTTTTGTCCAGGTTTCTGTGCAATATGGGTTCCCTTTAACTTCAGAATAAGTTTGGGTTTGCCAGGCGGTCCCTAAATATGAACTTAATGGCTGAGAATTAGCTGCGAAGGCAGTAGTTAAAATAGAAAAGCTAAGTAAAATTGTTTTTTTAATTGTATTCATAAATTATGACAAGGTTTAAATTCATCTAACAGTGGCTTAGCCACAACTTCTGCCATTCACAAAAACAGCATGCTAAATTAATATAAAGTTGGCTTTAACAGATGCCTTACGCCAATTTTATGCATAAAAAAAGGGCCTCCCGGTTGGAGAGGCCCTTAATATCATTATAAATTAATAACCAGGGTTTTGTACCAGGTTTGGATTTAATTTGATATCTGTACTTGGTATTGGGAAAATCTCTTTATCTGAACCGTATGGTACATCAGCAGCCGCAGAAAAATCAGGATAATTCTGTTTACCAGTAATACCTTGTTTGTTACGCAGGGCATCGCCAATACGGTGTCCTTCAAACGCAAGCTCAATCCTTCTCTCTAATAATACTGCATTAATAAAATCATTAGCTGTAGCAAAGCTTGCTAATGTATATTGAGGTGCAGATACTCTTGAACGATCTCTAACTTGGTTTAATTTGGCTAATGAACCAGCATCAACAGTACCAGAAACTCTAACAGTTGCCTCTGCATCTGTTAACAATACTTCTGCATATCTAAGAATAGGGGCCCAGTCAGCTCTTCCAGATACGTCAGTATATTTACCGCAATAGGTAAGTGTACTGCCGCCTTTTGTTTCAGAATACATTAAAGCTCTTCTTTTATCATCGGTAGCAAAACCAGGAAGAGTTAAGAAAGTATTTGAAACTACGATATCTGCACGTCCACCTTTTAACTGTGAATTATAGTGCATTGGTAATGCATTGTTAGTGTTAGGGTTATCACTTATGCTGTTAGCAATCGAGAAGATGCTTTCGCTTGTAGTGTAATTACCTAAAGCAAAACAAGCAGTTGGATCTGCGTTTAATGAATAAACACCAGCATTAATTACTTTATCAGCTTCTGCTTTCGCATTGGCGTAATCGCCCTGGTATAAATATACACGTGCTAATAATGCAGATGCTGCATATTTATTTGCACGCTCAACAGCCTCATCGCCTTGGTCTGCAGGAAGATTAACTTCTGCATCTTTCAAATCAGCAATAATTTGTTTGTAAACATCACCTACGCTTGCACGAGGCACCAAATCTGCACTTGTAAATGCACTTGATGATTTTAAGATCAAAGGCACGCCTAAGTGCGTTGCGCCAGCTGTAAAATTATACGGCTGTGCAAAATGATTTACTAATGTAAAGTAAGCCAACGCTCTGCCAAATTCACACTCAGCCATGAATGCTTTTGCATCATTGCCGGCTGCAGCTAAATTAGCTTGTATACCTTCCATGGTACGATTGGCTTTTGCAACGGCAGCATAACCTGCGTTCCACTCAGGTGTTGCATAACCATCAGTAGAAATCATTGTATTAGAGTATATGCTGTAGAAGAATGCGCTTGCACCCGCAACAACAACATCCTGTCCTAACACATCGCTATAAATTAATGATCGGCCAGATAAAAACTCAGGGCTTTGTAGGCCATCATAAACACCAATTACCGCAGCATTGATTTTATCGTGCGTTGTAAAAGCTACCTCGCTCGAGATCCTGTCCACGGGCTGGATATCGGTAGTCTTACAGGCGGGTTGTAACATCACTAATGCCATCCCCGCTACTATATATGATATAAAATTCTTTTTCATGATCTATTATTCAAAAAACTTAAAAAGCAACATTTAAACCTAAAATCCAGGTGCGGGCAAGATATGGGGTATAGCTATCAATACCACCAGCAATATTACCTGTTTGGCTTGTATAGCCACTGTTTCCTGTATAGAAACCAGCCTCTGGGTTCGTTCCTTTATAACCAGTTATTGTGAATGCGTTTTGCACTTGCGCATATATTCTTAAAGAAGATAACGTAAGCTTGCTTGCAATTGATTTAGGTAAAGTATAACCTAAGTTAATGTTTTTACCACGGATAAAGTCACCTTTCTCTAACCAACGGGTTGATTGCTGACCTGAAACTGCATCACCATAATATAATTTCTGGTTAGGTGCATTCTGGCCAGGCGTAGTCCAGCTGTTTAAGATGTCTGTAGAGCTGTTGTTCATGCTTTGTGCATGTAAACCAGCCATAGTAGCATCATATACATCGAAATCAGCAGCAAATTGTAACAATACGCTTAAATCAAATTGTTTGTATCTGAACGTGTTGGTAAAACCACCCTGATATTTAGGGAAGTAACTTTTGTTAATTAAAACACGATCTGCAGCGCTGATAGCAGTTACAGCAGCACCGGTGGTAGGGTTAGTCCATTTTGCACCGGCAGGGTTGTACATTTTAATATTACCATTAGCATCTAAGAATTGTGCTAAACCTGTTTGCGGGTTAACACCAGCCCAACGGATCAGGTAGTAAGAACCCAAAGCATAACCTGGTCTGATGATGTTAATATTGGTAGTTGGAACGATATCAGCATTAGTACCAGTAGTAGATGTAACTTGGTTTTTGTTATATGCAATGTTAAAGCTTGGGATCCAGTGGAAATCTTTACCAGCAGAAATATCTGTAGTTAAGCTAAGCTCCAAACCTCTGTTGTACATTGCTCCGATGTTCTGGAAAATAGAGTTACCTGGGATACCTAATGTACCCGGAACAGGATTATTTAAGAGCAGGTCGCTGGTTCTCTTATCGTAATAATCAAACACAACGTTCAGTTTTTTAAATAAAGTGAAATCGGCACCGATATCTAATTGTTTAGTTTTTTCCCATCTTAAGTCAGTGTTACCTGCGTTTCCAAGTGAAGAGCCACCTAGTGTAGCATATTGTACCGGGCTATAAGTAGCCAAAGACGGGAAGTTACCAATGTTTGAGTTACCAGATAAACCATAGCTGGCTCTGATTTTACCATTGCTTACGATATTTTGATTTTTAACAAAATCCTCTTCGGTGAAGTTCCATGCTAACGCACCTGATGGGAAACCACCACGACGGTGACTGATACCAAAACCAGAATAAGCATCAGCACGATAAGTAGCTGTAGCTAAATATTTGTTTTTGAATGCATAGTTAACGCTACCGAAGTATGAATCAAAACCATTTGCACCTAAACCACCGTCAGCATCTTTAGTAGAGAATGCAGAACCTACAAACTGATTGTAGAATGGATCTGATGCACCTATACCAGCTGCATAGAAGAAACGGGTATTAACTTTATTGTACTCAGCACCGGCAACCGCGTTAATAGTATGATCGCCATAAGTTTTGTTAAAGTTAATGGTGTTAGCCCAGTTCCAAACTAATGTTTCGTTATAAACATCCTGAACTAAACCACCTAAGCCTTTACCATCACCGATATCATTACCCCAGTATTGGTAATCTAAACCAGTTTGATAATCTGCACCATAGGTTGATTTAATTCTTAAACCAGGAAGAAGGGTAACTTCAGCAAAGCCACTTCCTAAAAAGCGTTTAGTGTCATAGTTATCATAGTTTTGGTGTAATACAGCTACCGGGTTAGGGATTGTACCTACCGCTGCAGCATTACCACCCTGGCCATAATAGTAGTTACCGTTAATACTAACCGGAACATCTGGATAGTACATAAACGGACCATAAGGGATACCAGATAAAGCACCACCAGTACCAGAACCTAAACCATTTTGCAGGTTTCTTGAGTACTGTGAGTTGATACCTACTTTTAACCAGTTATTTGCCTGGTGTGTAATGTTTAACCTTACAGAACCTCTTCTTGCACGGTTAACATCAATGTAGTTTTGGTAATCAGAGTAAGATGCAGATGCGTAAACAGTAGTTTTTTGAGTACCACCTGTTACAGCGATCTGGTGGTTCATGGTTAAACCTTTACTGTAAACTTCATTTTGCCAGTCTGTATTAACCGGGTCAGGGGTACCGTCACCGTTAATATCAAAATATGCAGCACCTGTTTTAGTCAGGCCAGCGTTTTTATATTTCTGGTTAATTACAGAAATATACTGATCAGCATTTAAAACATCAATTTTCTTAGATGGCTCGTTGAAACCAAAGTAAGTATCTAAAGTTACTTTGCTTACACCAGCTTTACCTTGTTTGGTTGTAATTACAATTACACCGGCTGCACCTCTTGAACCGTATAATGCAGTTGCTGATGCATCTTTTAAAACCTCTAACGACTCGATATCATTAGGGTTTAAATCACCAAGTGGGTTAGCCGTGTTGTATAACTGGCCATTGTCACCTTGTGTAATAGGCACACCATCAACAACAATTAACGGGTTGCTACCAGATGCAATAGAAGATACACCACGGATACGGATGTTTACCGGAGCACCCACGATACCAGAACCAATGTTAACCTGTACACCGGCAGCTTTACCACCTAATGATTGGTCGAAACTGGTTACAGGAAGGTTGGCAACTTCGTCACCTGTAATTTTAGCTACAGATGAAGTTGTGTTTTTCTTTAAAACAGATGAGTAACCGGTTACTACAACCTCGCCCAGTTGTTTCGAGTCAACATCTAAACCAATTACTAAAGGTTTTGATGATTCTGGAATAGTAACCTCTTGAGTAGTGTAACCTACATATCTGAAAACGAGAGTTCTTGCGCTTGATGAAACAGGTATGCTGAATTTACCATTCGCATCTGTTTGGGTTCCTTTAGAAGAACCTTTTACAACTACACTCACTCCAGGAAGTGGCAGTCCGTCACTTCGTCCCGAAACCGTACCTGTTATTGTACGGTCTTGCGCAAAAACTTGTGTTGTACAAAACACAAGAAAGCCCAAATAAAAAAGTAAAAGTTTTTTCATTCTTTCAATAAATAAGATCAGTTAATAGTTAATTTCTAAAAATAGTGTCTGAATATCAATATTTCGAAATTTTCTGATGGATATTGTAAAAAATGTTAAAAAAATGACTTTTGTGACAGTAAAAAATCGTCTTGTATAGTACCTTGCATTACATTGTACACATAAATAAACAAAAATTGTACTATAAACGATACACTATTTTAAATATGATGTTTCAGATTACTAAATAATGAGGTTTTGGCACAGAATCGATTAAAAACCCAACTGGTATTTTGTACGAATTCCCATATGTGAATCATTAAATGAAGATTTCATGAAGAAAAATTCGACTTAAAAATTATGGCAAATTTTTTATCCCGCGCCTGCAGAGAAAATCAGCAGTTACCGGTGTATTGAGGTATAAAAAAAGTCCCCGGTGAAAATTATCACCGGGGACTTTTTTATATCAGTTCGGTTATGTTATTGCTTATCCCAATAAACACGTCTGGCCAATGTAGTATTTGCCGGTGTGTTTTTGTTATTGATAACTTCACTGATTGGATATAACAATGAACGTGGAATAGCACCACCGTTACCTGTTGGGTTTGGAGTTATAGCAGGATAACCTGTTCTGCGGTAATCTGTCCAAACTTCAGGATCTAAATAGCTGGCAATGTATTTCTGAGTCATAATATCATTCAGTGTAATGTTGCCTGCTGTTTTAGCTACAGTAGCTGCGTATGTTGCATTACCTACAGTTCTTTGCAAAGAGGCTGTAACTGCCGCATTATAGGTAAGAGCTGCATTGTTTTTATCACCTGTCTGGAAATAAGCTTCAGACTGGATGAACAATAATTGCTCATAAGTAAGCAGGTTAATTGTTGAATTCGGGCTGCCATACAAATCGCCCAAAGAACCATCACCAGCGCCATAAGCAGCAGAAGATTCGCGAGGATCGCCTGCAGCGTTCATGATATCATAAATATATCCCGAGAAATCGATATCAGCTCTTTGATCGTTAAACTCAAACCAAGGGCTTTGTGATGTAGAGCTTGCACCTACAAAAGGCACTGCAAAATTAGCCGAGTTAGAGCTAAAGCCTGCTGTGATCGCCGCATTGGCTTCGGTTAATGCTTTGGTGTAATTAGCTGCGTCAATTTTGCCTAAGTGTAAATAAAACTTAGCTTTTAATGCATGTGCAACAGCAGTCCATTTAGTTAAATCACCATTGTAAATAACGTCATCACTTCCCGGTTGGGTAATGTTTGCCGATACTTCCGGTGTAGCTATTTCAGTAATAGCATCATCCAGTAATTTATTTAGAGAGGTGTAAATATCCTGTTGTTTATCATAAGTAGGCATTACATTATTAAAGCCACCAAAGGCATTAGAATATGGAACATCGCCCCACATATCGGTAGTAAGCCCTAAAGCATTTGCCATTAAAATTTTGCCGAGTGCCTGGTAGTGCAATTGCTTGTTAGCAACAGCCAGCTTAATCAGCTCATTATCGTTAGCCATTATACCACCTGTGCCACCATAAAGGTTAGTCCACATCTGGTCAACGTCGCCCGTACCTACAACATAGTTGCCATAGCTTTTTGATTGGTTAGCCGCACCGGTTACTTCCTGCATAAATAATGAAGTATAACGTGATGCATCGCCGCCCCACTCGTAACCTGTTGCCGTAATAATACCCGGTAACATTAATTTGGGAGTTGGGTTTTGTAATTGTGCCTGGTTGGTGTTAATACCATCGTAAAAAACACCTTTCTTACAAGAGTCGGCCGTTAGTACTACTGCCAGTAGTGCTAAAGTTCTTGTAATATTATTTTTGATAGAAAATTTCATGATAATGCTGATAATTAGAATTTAACTTTAGCGTTAATACCGAAAGTTTTGGTACCTGGGTTATTAAAGTAATCCATACCGTTGTAACCAGATGCACCGTTTAAGCTTGTTTCTGGGTCAATACCTTTATATGGTGTCCAGATAATGATGTTTCTGGCAAACGCGCCGATAGTAAGGCCCCTTACAACGGTGCTGTTTTTACCGAACAACAGATCTTTGAAATCATAAGCTAAGGTTAACTCGCGCAATTTGATGTATGAACCATCTTCAATAAACTGCTCGTCATCAACACCGAAACCACCACCATCACCTTGATACCATTCCTGGCTTAATTCAACTGCGTGTGTGTTTACAGCACCCGGGCCGGCAACTTCTGTAACACCATCAGCAGCGTAGTGTACTAATTGGCCGGCTGCGTTTATGTGGCCCAATACACCTTGAAATACGGTGTTAGTGTAACGGTTGTTTGTAGCATCTGAAGTACCGATAGCCGCTAATGAACCTCTTGTACCATTCCAGATGTCGCCTTTATATTTCCAGTCAACTAAACCATATAATGATAGTTTTTTGTAGTTGAAGGTGTTACCAAAGCTTAATTTAAATTTAGCATTAGGGTTACCTGTTACTTTAGTAACGCCGGTGTTTGAAAGCGGGTAGTAAGAACCTACACCGTTACCTGGTGCATCACTAATTACTTCTTGCTTGCCTACATACGTTTTACCATAAGAGTAAAGTACACCAAGTGGTTGCCCAACAACAGCAGCTACTTCAGTTTCGCCACCGCCAAAGCCGGCCAGGAATAATGAGTTTTGGCCGTTAGCTAATGAAAGTACTTTGTTTCTGTTTAAAGCAAAGTTTACAAAGCTGCTCCAGGTAAAGTCTTTACTTTTAATTGGTGTTCCGTTAAGCTGTATCTCTAAACCTTTATTTTGCATAGTAGCAGAGTTCACAGTTTCTGTAGCATAAGCAGATGTACTTGCTATGGCACGGTTAAAGATCAGGTTTGATCCTTTACTGTAGTAAACTGTTGCATCTAAGCCTAATCTGTTACCAAAGAATTGCAACTGGGTACCAATTTCTGTTTGACTGGTTTTCTCAGGTTTCAAATCCGGGTTAGGCAGGTTACTGTTTAAGCTGTAGCTGCTTTGGCCATTAATTGGGTATGAGTTACCTGTTGTAAAACCATCAAGATAAGTAGTAGTAACAAAACCAGAGTTAGTTTGGAACGGCGAAGGAGCCTGACCAACCTGGCTAAATGAAGCCCTGATTTTACCAAAGCTTAATACATGGCTGTTTTTTAAATCACCCAGTTCGGTAAACACAAAGCTTAAGTTTACTGATGGATAAAAGAATGCGTTTTTACCTTTTGGTAGTGATGACGCCCAATCATTACGGCCGGTTGTTTCTAAGTACAACATTGATTTATAATCAACGCTTAAATCATAGTAAACAGAAGCGGTTCTGTAAGTAGTTATATTATTAATAGCTGCTACAGTACTCGCGTTAGCAATATTGTCGAATCCCGGAGAAATTAAACCGGTACCGAAAGTACCAAGCTCGTTGGTTTTGTAACCATAAAAGTTATTACCCACTTTTCCATCAAATTGGAAATCGCTCGATAATTTCTTGGTGTAAGCTAAGATCAGATCAGAGTTTAAGCTTCTGTAAGTATAACGGTCGTCGATAATTTCACCACCGGTGTTACCACCAGAACCAATTTCATAATACTGGTGTCTGTTATCCTGGTAGCTATCAGATCCTAAACGGTATAAAGCGCTAAAGCCATTACCAATGTTATAATCTAACTGTACGTTACCAATTAAACGGCCAACCACAGAAGTATAAGGGTTGTTGTTAATTGTCCAGTAAGGGTTATCATAAGTATCGCTGTTTCTGTAGTTTCTGCCAACATCACCACTTAAGTTGGTTTCAGGGAAAGGCAGTGTGTAAGAAAGCGGATTGTGCGCAGGGTCTTTCAATCCGTTTGAGTTATCAAACGAAATAGGCGTACGGGTTAAACCCAGCATAATACCAGAAAGGTTACTACCTGTTTGAGGCTGGTTACCATCGCTCGATGTATAGCTGATACTGGTAGATGCCTTTAACCTTTTAGACATTTGTAACTGGCCAGAGAAAGAAACGTTTGTTCTTTCGAAATACTCAGTTGGGATAATTGAGTTTTGGTAGCTGTTAGTTACCGAAGTTCTGTAAGTAGCAACTTCATTACCGCCGCTTACTGCAACAGAGTTATCAAACGAAGTTGCGTTTCTGAAGAAAGTACCTAAGTTATCATAAGCCTGGAACGGAGTTTTAATTTGGCCACTTGATTTGCCCACGATATTACCGTGGCGATCGTAAGAATTAGCATTGCCATCCCAACCTATGGTATCAACTTTAGAACCCCATGAGTAACGGTCTGTGCTGTTTGAATTTACAAACTGGCCATCCTCACCACGTACCCACTGGTTTTGCAGTTTAGGTAAACGGTTTACAGAGCTAACAGAAACACCTGTGCTAAAATCAACTTGTGTTTTACCTGCTTTACCTTTTTTGGTAGTGATGATAATTGCACCGTTAGATGCTAAGTTACCATACAAAGCCGCAGCAGCAGGGCCTTTCAACACAGATACGTTTTCGATGTCATCCGGGTTAATATCAGTACCACGGTTAGTTGATTGTGCCGTGGTGCTGGCAAAACCGCTTGTGTTTGATTGTGTACTGATGTTAGTTTGGTTGTTTGAATTATCAATCGGCACACCATCAATTACAAATAAAGGCTGGTTATTACCGGTGATAGAGTTTTGGCCACGCAACTGGATGTAAACAGCAGCACCCGGCGTACCAGATGATGATGTGATTGATGCACCTGCAACTTTACCATTTAAAGCGTTTAACGCATCTGTTTGGCCAGAAGCAATTAACGCATCGCTGTTAACAGATTGCTCGGCATAACCGATAGATCTTTTCTCTTTACGGATACCTAACGCGGTTACAACAACTTCGCTTAGTTGTTTATTATCACTAACTAAAACCGCATTTACAATGCTTTTTTCATTAACAGGAATTTCTAGGTTGTTGTAGCCGATAAAAGAGAATACTAAAACGGCATTTTCTGGTACGCTGAGGGAGTATGTACCGCTTGAGCTTGTTTGAGTTCCTTTGGATGAACCCTTAAGCTTTACTGTAGCTCCGGGAATCGGCAGGCCGTCTTCCTTAGCTGTCACCGTACCCGTGATGGTACGGTTTTGTGCATAGCCCTGAGTACAGAGCGCGACAAGGCACAAATAAAAAAGTAAAAGTTTTTTCATTTTTAAAAAAATAAGTCAGTTAATGTTATAAAAGTAGGCGCAAAAAATTAATTAATTAATTTTTATTTAATGATAATATCAATTTGGTAAAAAAAATGCCTTATAAGACATGATGGTATAAATTAATTTAGTACTATGTATTGCATAATACAATCCAAAACATATATCTTTGTATTATGATAATCGAGAACACACAAACCCAAATGCGGAAGGGTATACTGGAGTACTGTATACTCTCAATTATTGCTAAGGGAGAAATATATGCCTCAGACATTATTGCAGAACTGCGTAAAGCTCAGCTGCTTGTGGTTGAAGGCACATTATACCCCTTGCTTACCCGCCTGAAAAATAATGGATTGCTTACCTATACCTGGGTCGAGTCTACATCCGGCCCACCGCGCAAATACTACCTGCTATCTGAAGAGGGCAAGCTGGTTTTAGAGCAACTGGATAAAACCTGGCAGGAGCTGGCCTTTGCGGTACAAACATCTATAGATGCACGTAATAATAACTGACCACCATACACAATACCATAATCATGAACAAAACAATCATTATAAACATAAACGGCACGGTATTTCACATCGAGGAGCAAGCCTATGAAATACTGAAGCGCTACATGACAGGCGTTAAACGACATTTCTTCGATTCAGAAGACAGCCTGGAAATAACTACAGATATTGAGAACCGAATTGCAGAGCTGTTTACAGAAATACTGCAACGCGAAAACCGCCAGGCCATTATTGATCAGGACGTAGATTTCGTTATCGAACAAATGGGGGCTGTTGAAGATTTTGAAGGCGCAGCTGCCGACGGGGATATTTCAACCGGATATACTTATGCTACCGGTCCTGAAAAACGCCGCTTGTTTCGCGACCCGGATGATCATCTGGTGGCCGGCGTATGCTCTGGCATTGCCAACTATTTTGATACACAACCTGTATGGATCAGACTGGCCTTTGCTATATCAACTCTGTTTGCAGGTACCGGCCTGTTCTTATATGTAGTTTTATGGATCGTATTGCCTAAAGCGGTTACCCGTGCAGATCGTATGGCCATGAAAGGCGAGAAGCTGGACCTGCAAGGCTTTAAGAAAAACTTCGAAGCCGAAATGCACCATGTTAAAGGCAGGCTTCAGGATGCGCACCTGGAAGCACAACCTTTCATTTATCGCTTCCGCGATTTTATCCGTGAGTTTTTCACTTTCACAGGCTCTTTTGTGGCCCAGGCTTCCAAATTAATATTAAAGCTTATTGGCTTCGCTTTTATGCTGTCGTTTTTTTCAATGGCCATAGCACTTATTGTAATGCTTGTTATGGTTGTTGGCTTTAATAAAGACCTGCACTTAATGTTTCCCTTTAATATTATAGGCAACCGTTACGAAATATGGCTTTATTTATCAGCCTTTGCTGCTGCCCTTGTACCTTTACTTACACTAATACTTGTTTTAGCGAAACTGGTTTTCAATACCCGCAGCATTAATCGTTCTACCGCATCAACCTTGCTTGTGGTATGGATCTGCGCTATCAGCATCTTTGTGTTTTTTGCTACCAAGGTTGCTTCAGGCTTCAAATCATCTGCCACTTTTGATGAAACCATTAGTATTAAGCCATCAACAGCCCCTAACACTTATTATCTTAAATTAGATAACACCCGTTTCTTTACTGCCGAGGATAGTGCGCGATTAGATATTCAATCTAAATTTCATGGCCTGGTAGTAACTAATGACGACGAAGACAGCGATGAGCAGGAGCCAAGAAACGTAAGCATTTATGTTGAAAAAAGTGATGACGTTACCAAGCCTGTTTTAATTGAGCGCTACCGCTCTAAAGGGCCGGATTACGAGAAAGCATTGTTCAATGCACGTAACACCCGTTATAATTTTATCCAGAAAGATTCAGTACTAACGTTTGATTATAAACTGCACCGCCTCAATGCCGAGGCATGGCATGGCGAAGAAATTGAGCTTACCTTAAAGGTGCCATTGAACACCAATTTGGTAGTAGATAAAAATTTAGATCCTTACATGCATGTTAATATTTACAGATGCGCAGATGATAATAAACAACGCGAAGCCACAAACGCCCGGTTTATTATGACCGACAATGGCCTGCAATGTAAAGTTGATACTTTAGTAACCGATACCATTAAGGTTAACACCAATGCGAAGAAGTTTTAAATATTTAAGCCCGGTACTGGTTACCGGGCTTATTATTTTTTCTGTTGCTTTTGGCATCCGCCAAACCTGTGGGGGCAAATGCCTTCATATAAAGTATAATGCTGCGCCCGCAGGTTATTCTATCTATAAGGATATGCTCCGCTTTTTTATCCCTGTGATAAAAAGTTAAATTTCTCTGTAACCTTTCTGCCTTTAGTTACATCTAACCAATATAACACAATAAGCCGGAAACTATTTCATAGTAACCAAGGCTATTTCAGGATTTTAATTAACATTTTAAAAAGAACTAAAAAGCTTTAACAGGATAACTATTGCCCCCAATTTTATACATCAGCCATACCGTTATGAAAAATAAAGAAGCACGATAAGCCTGCATATTTGAAATAAACCAAGGCATCATCAAACTTTAATTAATCATTTTAAAAAGAACTAAAAAGCTTTAATGGGATAACTATTGCCCAAACTTTTACATCAATCACACTCGTCATGAAATCACTTATCTATCGCACTATATGTTTTATCGCCCTGGTAAGCGGCTATACCGCTGCCTATGCGCAAAGCGCTGCGCCTGCCGTTGGTGTGGCCAAGGTAACCGGCTCTTTAGTAAATGAGCAGGGCAAAGCCGCCGATTATGCTACCGTTAGCCTACTAAAGGCTAAAGATTCTATAGTAGTAAAAGGTGCACTATCAAATGAAAACGGTACTTACAGCTTTACCGGGATCAGACCGGGTAACTATGTTGTTAAAGCCACAATGGTAGGTTATGCACCGGGCATAAGTGCACCTGTAAGCGTTACCGCCAGTTCAACTACCGTTAATGTGCCTGCCATAAAAATGCAGCCATCTACCCATAACCTTAACACAGTTAATGTTGTTGGCACTAAACCACTAATTGAACGCCGCAGCGACCGCACCGTGGTAAACGTAGAGAATAGCGTTTTAGCCGCAGGTAACTCGGCCATGGAAATATTAGAGAAAGCACCAGGTGTAAGCGTTGATAAAGACGATAACATTAGCCTTAACGGCAAACAAGGCGTTACCGTAATGATCAATGATAAGCTTACGTACCTTTCATCGGCACAACTGGCTACACTTTTACGCTCTACAGATGGTAATACTATCCAGTCGTTAGAGATCATCAGTAACCCATCTGCTAAATATGATGCGGCAGGTAACTCAGGTATTATCAACATTAAATTGAAAAAGAACCGTGAAAGCGGCACCAACGGTAATTTAACCGCTACAGCAGCTTTGGGTAAATATTTTCGTGATAATACCAGCTTAACGCTAAATCATAAAGAAGGCAAATTCAGTTTCTTCGGAACCTTAAGCCGTGGCGATACCAAACGCGAAAACAATATCCATATAGACCGTAATGTACCCGGTGCAGATAGCACCACTTATTTTAGCCAGCAAACCAAAATGCTGGATGATAACCACTATAACAACTACCGCGTGGGTGCAGATTTCGCCATGACTTCAAAAAACACCCTGGGCTTTGTTGCCAGCGGCTATTATAACCCAGACGGTAGTAATAATAACAACACTACTTACATAGGCAGCCAGCCAAATGTATTTTCATCTTATCAAAATACGCTAACTACTATTAGCCAAACGTATAAAAACTTCGCCCTTAATATCAATGATAAACTGGAGATCGATTCAAACGGCCAGGCTTTAAGTGTGGACTTGGATTATTCTAAATTCAACAATAACTCAAACGCACAGTACGATACTTACTTTTATAACCTGAATGGCAGCACCATGGCACCGCCGCAAATGCTGCGTAACCAAACACCATCAACTATCGATATCCACACAGCTAAGGCAGATTACACCCTGCCGTTTAATAAAACTACTAAATTGGAGTTCGGTGGTAAATACAGCGATGTAAAAACCGACAATGATCTGGAAGCACAGATTAACACCCCTACTGGCTATATCAATGACACTACCCGCACCAACCACTTTATTTATAGCGAAAAGATAGGTGCCGGTTATGTTAACTTTAACAAAAGCTTTAAGAAAACATCTATACAATTTGGCGTAAGGGCAGAGAACACCTCATCAAACGGCAACCTGGTTAACAGCCACCAGGTGGTTGATCGCAACTATCTTAACTTTTTCCCAAGTGCGTTTATTAACCAAACCATTAATGATAAAAACGAGATTGGTTTTAACTATAGCCGCCGTATAGATCGCCCAAGCTATGAGGATTTAAACCCCTTTGTTTACTACCTCGATCAATACACCTATATGCAGGGTAACCCGTTTTTGAAACCACAGTACACCAACGCTTTCGAAATTAACTATACCTATAACCATAACATCAACGTAACACTTGGTTATAGCCATACCAGCGATGTTATTACAGAGGTAATTATCACCGATACTGTTAAGAAAGCAACTTATCAAACTACCCTCAACTTACAATCTCAGGATTCATACAACTTAAACATTAACGTACCATACACCTTTACCAAATGGTGGACCGGTAACGCCAACTTCACCGGCTTTTACCTGGGCTTTAAATCGGGCAACAGCCAACCAGGGGTAGTAAATAATGGTTATTTAAATAGTGGAAAAGCAGCTTATCAAATAAAAACCACCAGTACCTTTAAAATAACCAAAACCTTTAAAGCTGAGTTCATGACTAATTATCAATCAGAATTGCAGTACGGTTACTATACAGTTAAAGCGCAGTATAACTTTGACGGTGGCCTGAGCCAGTCTTTATGGAACAAAAAAGCCAACATTAAATTATCTGTGAGCGATATTTTCAACACACGTAAAAACAATGTTATAGCACACTCTAACGATAACATTATCGATATCCACCAGAAAAATGAAACCCGCGTTGGTCGCTTAACATTTACCTACAACTTCGGTAACAGTAAAATTAAAGCCCGCGACCACCAAACCGGCGCCGATGACGAAAAGAACCGCGTGAAAAACCAGTAATTTTTGGAGGAAAGACGAAAGGACAATAGAGAAAGGACGGAAGAAAGATAAAAGAGAAAGGACGAAAGATTTATCATCTTCCGTCCTTTCTCTTTTATCTTTAGGTCTTTTCTCCTAAAGTCTTTCGTCCTTTGTCTACTATTGTCCTACCATAAACACAGCATTACCGAACAACAGTTTTCCGTTTTCCCAGAAACTGCGGAACATGGGGTCGTCAACAAAATATATAACCGAGCCGCGGCCCATATTTTGTACACCGATTAATAAGCCATCAACCAGCTTAGCCTTAGCTTTTTGGCCAACAAAACCCGATACATAGCCATCTTTTTTAATGGTGCCCACGTTCCAGTCGCCTTCGCCCAGGTAATCGTAAACTTCATCGCTCAATTTAAGCGTGTAGTAATATTTAGGAAAGCCAAACCCAAGCGGATGCGTATTATCTAAATTGATTTTATAAATAGCACCCGGAACCTGTGATTTGATAGATTCACGGTTCCGCTCTTCATAAGTAGCGATAGTGCCTTTGCTTTTGGCATCTGCTTTATCGTCTTTCTTCTCATCCTTACGTTTAATAGCAAAGTTGCCTTTGCCCGAAAGTGCGCCAACGGCATCTTCAACAGCTATCAGTTTACCGCCATCGCGGATCCAGCTCTGCAATTTATCAACAGGCAAATCGCCGTAGTTACCATCAGGAAAAATAGCAACATCAAAATCGCTCAACTTAATACGATTAAGATCCTGCAAACGCACTAATGTAACCGGGTAGTTAATTTGCTGTTCGAAATAATGCCACATTTCGCCCATTTGCTCAGAATTTACCTGATCACCCGCAAGCAGCATTACTTTAGGCTGGCGAAGCACATGCACAAAGCCCGAACCTATATCTGCCCCCTTATCCACAAAACCCGAAGTAAGCGTGGTTAATTGTGTACCATTTTGTGTGGCAATTTGCGTTATCTTCTGTTCAAAATCAGGCGTGTTATTTCCCGACCTGGTTATAATAAGTGATCCCGCAGCGTACTTTTTACCACCAGCTTCGAAAGGCAGTTCGGCATAATGCACTTTAATATGTTGTTTCATCAGCGCAGCCAAAAAGCGAACATCTTTGGATGATTGCCAGGCCGCCACAAAAGCGTAAGGGCGACCGGCTACGGCATTATCAACAGCTTTTGTTGACAACGTAATACTTGTCGGTTTTACAGACTCTTTTACACCATAAGTTTTTAAACCATAAGCATAAGGCAACGACCATGCTGTAATATCATACGTGTTTGAATCCGGGATAAAAGTCTTCGGTTCGAATAGTACATTCAGCAACACGGCTTTAGGTTGGTAGGCATTAATCACCAAATCTTTATCACCGGCAGTAAACGCTTCTTCTTTACCATTAAAATAATTGAACCCGCTAAGGTTTGCTTTACCGGCGCCGTAACCATATTGAATGCCGTTTTTATCAAGCAATTGAGCCAACAGCGCCAACTTATCCGGGTTCTCATTTTTAACAATATATGTTTTGTATTCGCCCGGTGGATTGGTGCGGTTATTATCGAAAAACTTCTTATACTCAGTCAGCAATTTAGATGCATAAGTTGATGACATTTCGATAGTGCTCAACCCTGTGGTATGATGATGCTCTATACGATCTGCCAATGTCAGTGTATCGCCACCACGGGTTACTACAGCAAGGCCTGCGCTGATACCGCCCTGCTCGAAAGTCATACCAATGGAGCCATTGTAGATAGGATAAGTATCACCGTAAGATGGGTAAAGCAAATCAAACTCTTCTTTGGTAAAATAAGTCCAGCCATGCTGATCGAAATACTTAGCGTTGTTTTTACCAATAGTGGTCTGAAACTCGCGCTGCCATGGTGTAATATCTTTATGGAAAGGCTCGGCAGCAGGTGCAAAATAATAAGGACTGTTATATCCCTGCTCATGATAATCAACATGTACCTGCGGCAGCCATTGGTTAAAGTATACCAAACGGGCCTGAACTTCTTTTTGTGTTTGCCATGCCCAGTCGCGGTTCAAATCAAAATAGTAATGATTTACCCGGCCGCCTGGCCACGGTTCCATGTGCTCGCGGGCCTGATTATAAGCGTCGGGCGTAGCGCCGCGTACCGAGTTATAGAAGTTTACATAACGGTCGCGACCATCGGGGTTTAAACAGGGATCGATAATTACAACCGTGTTTTTAAGCCATTGCTGGGTTTGCGTATTGGCCGGATTAACCAGATCGTACAAAGTTTGCATAGCAGCCTCGCTCGATGCTGGTTCGTTACCATGCACATTATAACTTAACCAAACCACAACCGGCCCGGCTGTTGAGCCTCCACCGGGTGCAATGCCAGCCAGTTTCATATTATTCTGACGGATCTCGTCCAGTTTTCCAATGTTCTCATCGGATGCGATGAATGCTAACAGCAAAGGCCTGCCTTCATTGGTTTTACCATATTCAACCAGCTTAATATTTTTAGATGCTTGCGCGATGTATCGAAAGTACTCGGCTATGCGATAATGGTTAGTGAATTGATCGCCCAGATTATAACCTAAAAATTCGGCCGGTGATTTAATCTGTTGAGCAAGCGCCGCAAAGCTTAAACTCAACAATAATACAAGGGGGTATAGTTTTTTATGCATAATGTTAGCTAAAGCTAATAAAGAATTTAAAATGTTGGCGATTTTGGATTTAATAATTGGGAATTGCACTGATTTTGATCGATTTAGCATTAAAAGATGTGGCTTAGCAAATGGTTGTTGGTGACAACACCAACAACGGCAAAAAAATGGCCCGGTACAACGTCAAGAAAATCCAACGCCATTGTTGGTGTTGTCACCAACAATAACCAATTTTATCAACAACAACCTATCTATCACAATGGCCCTTATCAATTTTGATTACCATCCACAATTCTTTACTGCAACTATATTAGAGTGGAAACCATTATTAAAAGACGATGCTTTAAAAGATATTATCATCAAAAGCCTGTTATATCTCAAAACCGAAGGCAGCATCAAGGTCTACGCTTTCGTTATTATGCCCAATCATATACACCTCATCTGGCAAATACAAGATGGTTTTAAAGCTGAAAATATAAAATTGCGTTTTCTAAAATTTACAGCACAGCAATTTAAATTCCGATTATTAGATACCCAGAATCACTCACTTGATTTATACAAGGTGAATGCAAAAGACAGACAATATCAGTTTTGGGAAAGAAACTCGTTAAGCATTGATCTTTGGAGTCCTGATGTTTTTATGCAAAAGTTAAATTACATACACGATAATCCGCTTCAACAAAAATGGGAGCTTTGTACTTATCCTGAAGATTATAAATATTCATCGGCAAGGTTTTATGAAACCGGAATAGATGATTTTGGTTTGATAACACATTATGATGGAGATTAGCATTATTTGCGTAACAAAGCAAAAGTTGTTGGTGACAACACCAACAACGGCAGAAAAAAAATAATGTGAGAAGAAGCAAGGTCAGCGCCATTGTTGGTGTTGTCACCAACAATAATTAGCAGGAATCACTAACTTTACAATAATGACGCCCCTACAAGCCTTACATAAATATTTTGGTTACACAGAGTTCCGCCATCAGCAGGAAGCCATTGTTCAGCAGGTATTAACAGTTGGCGATGCTTTGGTGCTAATGCCTACAGGAGGCGGTAAGTCATTATGTTACCAGCTACCCGCTGTATTACTTAGTGGATTAACGGTAGTTATCTCGCCGTTAATTGCCCTGATGAAAGACCAGGTTGATGCCTTGAACATCAACGGCATCCCGGCAGCTTTCTTAAACTCGAGCCAAAATCCAAATGAGCAGCAAAGCATTGTAAGCAGGTTAAAATCGGGCGAGATCAAATTGCTTTACCTGGCTCCCGAGCGTTTGTTCGGCTCAGAGAGCCGGTTGGTTACTTTTTTAAAAACTTTAAATGTAAGCCTCATTGCTATTGATGAGGCGCATTGTATCTCGCACTGGGGTCACGATTTCCGCCCAGAGTATTTGATGCTTTCGAGCTTCAAAACCGAGTTTCCCAAAACTCCGGTTATCGCTTTAACTGCTACGGCGGATGATTTGACAAGGAAAGATATTCGCGAAAAACTGGCCTTACATCAGCCTAAAGAATTTGTATCCTCATTTAACCGTCCTAACATCAGCTATACAGTAGCTCCCAAGAAAGACAGCTACAACCAGTTGCTGGGCTTTTTGGATGAGCACCAGGAAGATTCGGGCATAATTTACTGCCTGAGCCGGCAGAATACCGAACATCTGGCCGCCGACCTGCAAAAGCAAGGTTATGCCGCCAAAGCCTACCACGCTGGGTTGGACAATGAAACCAAAGCTTTAAATCAGGACCAGTTTTTGCGAGATGAAGTAAAAATCATAGTAGCCACCATTGCCTTCGGGATGGGTATCAATAAATCTAACGTGCGCTACGTGGTGCATTACGATCTGCCTAAAAATATAGAAGGTTATTACCAGGAAACAGGCCGCGCTGGGCGGGATGGTTTGCCATCGGAAGCATTATTGTTTTTCTCGGCAGGTGATGCCTTTAAATTACAGCGTTTCGCCAGGGTAGAGGGTAACGAAGACCAAAGCCGTATTATGCTGAAAAAGCTTGATGATATGGTAAAATACTGCCAGCTGCAAACCTGCCGCCGTCAGTATTTGATGCATTATTTTAACGAGCAATTCCCCGATCATTGCGGCTCGTGTGATGTTTGCTTAACCGAGTATAAAAAATTTGATGGAACAGTTATCGCACAAAAAGCGCTATCGGCAGTATATCGTTTAAACCAGCGCTTTGGTACTAATTATGTGATTGATCTGCTGCGTGGATCGCGAAGCGAAAAGATCCGTGAAGAACATAAACAGTTAAAAACTTATGGTATTGGTAATGATCTTAGCAAAGCCGAATGGCAACGCTATATCGGACAGCTTGTAATACAAGGCTATTTACAGGTTACTGACGATCAGTACCCGGTATTAAAATTAACCTCAACAAGCGAGGCTGTTTTAAAAGGACAGCAACAAGTGGAGTTTTCGATCTCGGAAGCGATGGAAGAGGAAGCCAAAGCAACAGAACCTACCGTTTATGAAGCTGACCTATTGCATGAATTGAAAACCATCCGCTTCAATTTGGCCATGAATGAGAATGTACCCGCTTACATCATTTTGTCTGATGCTACCTTGCAGGAGATGGCAACCTATCTGCCGCAAAGTTTGGACGAATTAGGCCGGATCTCCGGTTTTGGCGAAGTAAAACTAAACCGTTATGGCGAAGCTTTTTTACGTATAATTAATGCTTATTGTACGCAACATGGCCTGGCTTCTAAAATAAGCAGCAAACGGGCTAAGGCAACTAAGACTAAAACAAGCCGTGCATCAGCAGGAAATACCCAGCGCGAAAGTTTCGAGTTGTACAAAGCAGGTATCAGTATTTCTGAAATTGCAGGCATGCGTAACCTGGCTACAACTACTATTGAGAATCACTTATGTTCTTTCATCCAATCCGGCGAAATGGAAGTAACGGAATTAGTTGATCAGCAAAAAATACCTGCTATACAGGATGCGGTTGAAAGTTACGGTGCTGATAGATTAGCACCATTAAAAGAGATTTTGGGCGATGATTACAGTTATACCGAGATCAAAGCGGTAGTAAGCTGGATGAAAAAAGAAGCATAACAATGATCTTCCATCACCCACAATACGAAATAGAAGTTATTAATGATGAGAACTATGTCTTAAACTCAAAAGACAATCTCAACCATTATCAACATATCCTTCACGATCCGGCTGATGTTTATCAGCCATCGGCCAAACATGGCATCAGGGTTAAGGAAAATGGAGTTGAAACCTCGAGTGTAATCATTTGCGCATCGGGCGGCGCAACAGGGATATTTGAAAATTCCTATTTAATTAAAAACGGGGTAATATTTATTTGCTGTACAGACCATGTTTACGCCCTGCAAATCCCATCACTAGATTTGATCTGGAAAAACAATTTGGATTGGGCTACTTGCTTTTGTATTTATGAATTTGGGGATGATTTGATTGTACATGGAGAATTGGTGATTTCGAGAGTCACAACTGATGGTATCATCAAATGGCAGTTTAGTGGTCGCGATATATTTGTAACACCAAATAATAAAACAGTACCCTTTAAAATAGTCGGAAATGAAATTATACTCACCGATTGGCAGGACTACCAATACCGTTTAAATGCTGAAGGCCAACAACTCGGTTAACCTTTTTTCGGGATGTTTTCAAAAATATCCTTATATATGCCTCGATTTTTAATAAGCTTTTATGATTATAGAACCCAGAATACGCGGATTTATCTGTTTAACCTCTCACCCACAGGGCTGCGAGCAAAATGTGATCAATCAAATTAATTATATCAAATCAAAGAAAGCAATTGATGGCGGCCCGGTTAAAGTACTGGTAATCGGCGCATCAACAGGCTTTGGTTTGGCTTCGCGCATTACCAGCGCTTTCGGTTCAGATGCTTCAACCGTTGGTGTTTACTTTGAAAAACCACCTGCACCGGGCAAACCGGGCTCAGCAGGTTGGTACAATACTGCCGCTTTTGAGAAACAAGCTCACGAGGCTGGCCTTTATGCCAAAAGCATTAATGGCGATGCTTTCTCTGACGAGATCAAAGCAAAAACCATTGCCCTGATTAAAAAAGATTTAGGTCAGGTTGATTTGGTTGTTTACAGCCTGGCATCACCTCGCCGCACACACCCTAAAACCGGTGTAGCGCACAACTCGGTTATTAAACCAATTGGCGAAGTTTTTACCAATAAAACCGTTGATTTCCATACCGGCGTAGTGTCAGAAATTTCGATCAACCCGGCTACCGAAGAAGAAATTGCCAATACTGTTGAAGTAATGGGTGGCGAAGACTGGGGCATGTGGATTGATGAGATGAAAGCAGCTAACGTATTAGCTAACGGCGTACTTACCGTTGCTTACTCATACATTGGCCCTGCATTAACCGAGAAAGTTTACCGCAAAGGCACCATCGGCCGTGCAAAAGATCATTTGGAAGCTACCGCTTTCGAGATCAATGATAAACTGAAAGATATCGACGGCAAAGCCCTGATCTCTGTAAACAAAGCATTAGTTACACAGGCAAGTTCGGCTATCCCGGTTATTCCTTTGTATATCTCATTACTTTATAAAGTGATGAAAGAAGAAGGCATTCACGAAGGTTGTATCGAGCAGATCCAGCGTTTATTCGAGCAACGTTTATACAATGGCGGCACCATCCCAACTGACGAAAAAGGCCGTGTGCGTATCGACGATTGGGAAATGCGCCCCGATGTACAAGCTAAAGTTGACGAGTTATGGAAAGAAGCTGATACCGAAGCCCTGGCTTCAATTGGCGATTTGGCCGGATACCGTTCTGACTTTATGAACCTGTTTGGCTTTGAAGTACCGGGAGTAACTTACGGTATCGAAGTTGATGAAATGGTACAAGTTTCGGGCTTGGTTGAGTAATCTACAGTTAACAATATAACAAAAGGTCTTCTTAACAGGAGGCCTTTTTTGTTTGCCCGTTAGACTCCCCTCTTGAGAGGGGCAGGGGTGTGTTCTTATAATATTAATTCAATAACACACCCCTGCCACAACACAGTCCATTCCGCCCCCTCTAAAGAGGGGAATTAAGCTTAATTTCGACATAAAATAAAAAAGGCTCCCCGATCAGGGAGCCTTTTTTATTGGTTCATTCTTGAAGTTCGGTTTATTTATTAGCCGATTGGTACTCCTCAAACTCTGTGGCCCTTTGTTCATGGCTATAGGCCGACCATATATGATAGGCTATCCCTACCAAAAAACATTTACCTGCATAGTCTAATGTGATGGCATGTGTAGCCAGCAGCTCCCAGTTAATGTAGATAGTTAGGGGTAGATAGATAAACATAGCAGTTACTTCGCCGGGCGAATAGCTTTTGGTGCGGGCACTGCCAACTATATGGAATAAAGCATTTACAGCAGTAATGGACGAGAGCGACAACAGCCACGATAAGCCCTGGGTACCTGGCCCCAACAGCATAGGCATAAATGAGAGCGTTATAAAAATGAGGTTTGCAATGGCCAACCTGCTCTTGGTAATACCCGATGCAATATCAGGCCGTTTGTCTCTGTACCATTGGATAAATCCGCCAGGGAAAACACACTCTTCAATAACGTGCGCTATGATAGCTATAGGTAGTAAGCACGCCATTAAATAATACATTTTCATCTGCTGGTAATTTGCTTTGTTGAAACAAATGTACCCCGGCTATGCCCCCTGCACAATGAGCAAACGGTTAGGCTGAAGATAAAAACGGTGGATGGCGGAAATTTTCCGGTAAACGGATATCTTATTTAACCACTTCTACTTTAAAATCCTCGAACGTTACCGCAAAGCTCTTTTTACCCGGTGCAGCAGCCACCATACCAATCTGCGCCTTCACATTTGGCGGGAAGTAGGCCAGGCGCAGCATCTTGAAATCTTTATTATCAAACGAATATTGGATCTGTACATAATCGCCCTTGCGTAACAACTTTAACCAGATACATTTAGGGCTATCATTACGTGGTACAACCGACCAGTCTGATACATCACGCGTAACAACGGCGCTTACATTTTGCACGCCATCCACATATTCAATCCCGGTTTTTATCCAGTTTTTATTGTCGATACGCACCATTAATCCCGCCTGATGGAAAAGCTCTTCGTAATGCCCGGTGATTTTCACTGTAGCTTCAAAGTTGCCGGCTATTTCCTGGTAGTAGAAAGGCCCCGAATTGCGGATGAAGCCATAATGAGTAGTTCTCCAGTAATCCGTATCGGGGTCAACGGTCATGGTTAATGAATCGGGGTAAGCTTTCCAGGTTTTAGGTTGATTAAACCATTTCATGTTTTTGCTATTTTGAGCAGAAGCCGCAAGCGTTGCAGATAGCAGCGCAATGGCTAATAGAAATTTTCTCATATAGATGTTAAACGTTGGCAGGGATATCGGTGTAAATCTAATAACAATTTATCCGCTTCGCTGTATATTTACATCATGGTTACCGAAAAACTTTATGAGCTGTTTTTACAGCACCCTGTAATTAGTACCGATACCCGCAAAATTGCGAAGGGCAGTTTATTCTTTGCCCTAAAGGGCGATAAGTTTGATGCCAACAGCTTTGCCCAACAAGCTATTGAAGCAGGCGCTGCTTATGCCATTATTGACAATGCCCAATACCGCCTCGGCGAACAATATATTTTGGTTGATGATGTATTAACCACCTTGCAGGATCTTGCCCGCTACCATCGCAAGCAATTGCAGATCCCCGTTATTGGCTTAACAGGTACCAATGGTAAAACCACTACTAAAGAGTTAATCAAAGCTGTGCTATCACAGCATTTTAATACTTATGCTACCGAGGGCAACCTCAACAACCATATTGGTGTGCCGCTGAGCATTCTATCAGTCGACAAAAGTCACCAAATGGCGGTGATAGAAATGGGTGCCAATCACCAGAAAGAGATCGAAATGCTGTGTACCATTTCTCAACCTTCGCACGGCTTGATTACCAACGTTGGTAAAGCGCATCTCGAAGGATTTGGTGGTACAGAAGGTGTAAAAATTGCCAAAGGTGAATTGTACGATTACCTGCAAGCCACCAACGGCATTATCTTTATCAATACTGATAGCCCGGTGCTGGCCGAAATGAAAGCAGCACGTGACTTACAAAATACCATCGGTTACGGAACGCAGGATTCAGGCAACTTAATCACCGGAAAGGTAACTAAAAATGCGCCGTATGTTTCTTTAGCATGGAAGGGCAAAAACGGCATTAACCACGAAGTTGATTCGCACTTAACCGGTGCCTACAACCTCGATAATATGCTGGTAGCCATTTGTATCGGCACTTATTTTAAAATGAGTGATGCCGAAATTAATGCAGGTATCAGCAGCTATCAACCAACTAACAACCGTTCGCAAATTACACAGACTGCGAGTAATACCCTCATTTGCGATTATTATAACGCCAACCCAAGCAGCATGGCTGTAGCGATAGATAATATCAGCACCATGGATGCTAAAGACAAGGTATTAGTATTGGGCGACATGTTTGAACTGGGTGATGAATCTGCCGCAGAGCACGAAGCCATTATCCAGAAAGCCATTGCCGCCCCGGTTAACCAGCGCATCTTTATTGGTAAGGCATTCTTTGATCTAAAACAAGGTTTCAGTGCTGATTTTTATGAAACTACTGATGATGCCATCAAAGCTTTGAAAGAAAAGCCGGTTAAGCATTCAACGGTGTTGATTAAGGGTTCGAGAGGAATGGCGTTGGAAAGGTTGGTGGAGTTGTTTTAAACGCTTCGTTTCCGTCATGCCGAACTTGTTTCGGCATCCCATTCGCTAAGCATACGATATGCAATGTTTGCGACCTGTCCTGTGGGGTGCCGAAACAAGTTCGGCATGACGGGAGTAGATTGCTTAGTTCTTTAGTACCAGATCCGCAACCTCTTCACCAACCAAACTCCCCATAGCTATACCCATACCATTGCATCGCACGGCACAAAATACATTGGGCTGCAGCTCTTTTATAATCGGGCTCAGCTCTTCGCCGAAACCCATAATGCCGCTCCACCAGTAATCAATTTCTATAGCTTGATCGGGTAAAATCATTCTATGTAGATATTGGCTTAGGTGATTTTTGACCTGTTCGGTATTACCAAAATCCACTGTTTCCTCTGCCTTGAAATCCAAATTTCTGCCTCCGCCAAATAGTACCCGGTTATCAATATTGCGGAAGTAATAATAGCCTTCGTTAAAGTGATAAGTGCCTTTAAGTTTTAGGTTGGCGATGGGCTTGGTTACCAGCACTTGTCCACGGCCAGGGATTACTTCCAGATCGGGATATAGCTGGCGGGCAAAGGCATTATTGGCCACAATTACCTTTTTCGCCTTAAATATCCCCTGGTTAGTATGTATGGATTGGTGATGATCTTTGTGCTCAATTCTATCAACCATACAATTATTCAACACCAACACGCCTGCTTCATACACTTTATAAAGCAGCGCACGCATCATGTGGCCTGTATCAATCTGGCCCTCGTGTTTATTAACAATCATCCGGCTAACACCCTGAAAACCAAAGCCTGCAATTTTAGCATCCGCAACTGCATAAATGTCAGTATCACCAATAACGGCGCTTAATAATTTATTGAGGTGTGGTATGGCTTCTATTGCGGTTTCGGCTTCCTGCTTCTCATCAGCAGTAAACAATTCGAATCCGCCATGCTGTTCATAACGGATATTGTTATCGCCCAAGTTAGCCCTCAAGCGTTGTAAGCCGCGGTACCTGTAATCAACCATTCGCAGCATTTCTGCTTCGGATGATCGTTCTATATAGCCCAATTGCTCAGAAACAGTACCGAAACAGGCAAATCCGGCATTTTTGGTACTGGCACCGCTGGGTAATAAGCCGCGGTCTAAAACCGTTATATTTAGTGTGGGTTTTTTGCGTTTTAAATGTAATGCGGCGCTTAAGCCTACAAGCCCGCTGCCGATTATAACTACATCTGCATTATCAATAAATGTGGTACGTTCCCAGTAGGAGAATGTCGGATTAGTGGCTGTCATATTCTCTGATTCGGAATACTTTTTGAAATACTAATTGAAACTATAAATATGATACATTTCTCATTTATAACCGCATATATAGGCTTCTCTTCTGCCTGGGTCTTGATGATCGGCGTGGCGTTAGTGAGCTTTATCGTACAATCCCGTTTTAGAAGCAAGTTTCAGAAATATGCCGAGATTCCATTATCATCGGGATTAACCGGAGCAGAAGTAGCACAGAAAATGCTGCGCGATAACGGCATTCTGGATGTACAGGTAATTTCTGTTGAAGGCCAGTTGACCGACCATTACAACCCCGAAAACAAAACGGTAAACCTTAGCCCCGATGTTTATTACAGCCGCAGTGTTGCCGCAGCAGCCGTTGCCGCACACGAATGCGGGCATGCTGTACAACACGCACGTGCTTACAGCTGGTTAAGTTTACGTACGGCAATTGTGCCGGTTATTAGTGTGGCTTCGCGCTTAGTACAGTGGACTTTGATGATCGGTGTTATGCTGATGATTTTTGCCAGTAACCCTTATATCTTAATAATTGGGATAGCTGCACTGGCTTTAGTTACCCTGTTTAGCTTTATTACCCTGCCTGTTGAGTTTGATGCCAGCCAGCGAGCATTAGCCTGGTTAAATAATAATTACAGCGTAATGCAAAGCAGCCAGGAGCACGAGCAGGCTAAAGATGCCTTATGGTGGGCAGCCATGACTTATGTGGTTGCGGCCTTGGGTTCATTAGCAACACTGCTTTATTATATTTCGTTCTTAAACAGACGAAACTAAGAAGAGAAGCAAGAATCGAGAACCAAGAGACAAGACATAAAAAAGGCGTTAATTATTTAACGCCTTTTGTTTTATAGCTTATTTCTGAGCCATGATAAAAAGCTGCAGGCCGAGCATCATTTTGCCGGTATCATAACCCGTTATAATTTTAACGTCGGAAAAACCTGCCGTGCGGAAATCATCCAGCAAATCCCAGCCAAAGTGGTAAAAGCAAAGGATACCTTGCGGAATAACAGGGTCGCCATGATACTCGGGTTCTAACAAATGGGTTATCTCTCCTGCTTTATTTATCGTTGCCCTTACCAACGTTTTATCATAATCAATAACGAAAGGGGTGCTCAAAAGTACATGCCCACCGGGTTTGGTAACGCGGTAAAGCTCGGCAATGGCCTTTTTATATTCTGGAATATGCTCCAGGTCTTCAAATGATAAACTCAGATCAAATGAGTTATCGGGATAAGTAAGCGCTGTTAAATCCTGGTGTAAAGCTGCGCCCGGTTTATAATAACTGGTAGTTAGGTCGAATTCCGTCTCCTTCGCTAAAACTTGGTGAAACAAGGTATCATGCTCGGACAAATATACCTTTTTTGCACCCGAAAAATATTGCTTAATAATTGATAAACAGAAGCGCATCCGCGAGTTTAACCCGCTATCGTCGGTCGATGCTTCTCGCAAACTCATCACATCTTTAAAAGCATTAAGATGATAAGTTACGCCGGCCAATTTCACATATTTAGCATTCAGCGCTAATACCTTACTTTCATAATCATCACGGAATTGAGTGTAGGACTTATATTTTGCAAAATCATTTTTATTATCCAGCTCTGCTATCAATTTATTGTAAGGCGATTCTGAATACAGATGATCAATATTTTTAGCGAACGCTTTTTGTATCGCGGTTAAAGTTTGTCGTGCAGTTTGTTTCAGTTTGGCAATCATGAGTACCGCAAACTACTAATATTTTCAGTTTAATAAATGCAATATTCCCCAATCACCACAAAATGCGTTGAAATATTTCCACAAATTTCTACAAGTTACAACACACAACTATTAGGAATGCCTTTTTACAAGCTTGTTACAGCGGTTTTATAATGGTTTAACACTTTGGTGCTTTATTTGCCTTAAACGAAATCTCTAAACGAGGTATTACGATAGTTAAAAACTTTTATGAAAAAATTATTTACACTTTTAACCTTAGCCTCTGTTGCGGCTTTTACATCATGTAAGAAAGACAACAACAACAATTCGGGCACAGGCCCAACTACAACCATCGGAAATAAAATCGCACCGGATGGTTTCAACTTCGCTACTACTAAAACAGTTAATTTAAATGTTACCCTGCAAGACAATAACGGCGGCCCAATCGCAGGCGTTGTGGTTAGTGTTTATGCTCCGGGTAACACCGATCCTTCAACTTCATTATTTAAAGGCGTTACCGATAAATCTGGTAACTTAACCGGTAAAGTAACTGTTGCTACTTCGCTTGATAAAATAGTTATCGACCCTGCTTACGTAGGTTTAATGCGTTATGCAACTGCTGCTATCAACAACGGTTCAACCACTGTAGTTATCGGCGGTAAAAGCGGTTACAGCGGCGATATTATCCCCGATGCCGTTAACAGCGTAGCTACAGGTACTTCATCAAGCCACACCATGGTTAATGGTACAACTTCGGTAGATGTGGTTTATCCAACAGGATACACTTCTTCTAACGCGTTTACAAGCCCAACTAATTTAGGCCGTCCAGCTTATTTAGAAGCAACCGGTGATGTTATCGATGCTTCATTACTTTCTTATGTAAACGCATCATTGCCAGAAGGTACCCCGGTAACAACCTCACATCCTTCATACCTGGCAACAAATGCTGTTCACGCTATTAACGTAACTGCAAAATCAGACGTTTGGGTTACTTTCGTATCAGAAGGTGCAGGTTACCAAAACACATTGGCTTACTATACCTACAAAACCGGCAACCCGCCAACACAAGTGTTAGGTGGTACCAATGCTAATGGTATTGATAAGGTTACTTATATTTTCCCTAACGCTTCGGGCGCAGGTTCAGGTGGTGGCTTAAAAGCTGGTGATAAAGTTAAATTAGGCACTTTTGATGCAGGTACAACTATCGGCTTTGTATTAATTCAAAATGCATGGACAGGTAGTGGTGTTAATACCAGCAACACTGCTTTCTTTACCCAGGACGAGTTTAACCCAGAGAACACTGCAGCTTTAAGAAAACACACTGTAATGTTATATGATGATGTTCACAAACTTTACTTATTAGGTTTTGAAGATCAAAACAGACAAAATGGTGGTTCTGACAACGACTTTAATGACTTAGTTGTATACGCAACTTCTAACCCAATCACAGCTATCTCTGGTACAGGTGTAGCCCCAATTGATAAAGGCGGCGATAGCGATGGCGACGGTGTTCCGGATGCATTGGATGCTTTCCCTACAGATCCGGCAAGAGCTTATATCAGCTACTACCCATCAGCAAGCACTTATGCCAGCTTAGCTTACGAAGATAATTTCCCAAGCAAAGGCGATTATGACATGAATGACCTGTTGGTTAAATATCGTTATACATTCATCAGCAATGCTTCAAACCAGGTTGTTGAATTAAAAGGCGATTACATGGTTGGTGCAGCAGGTGCTTCATTCCACAATGGTTTCGGTGTACAATTACCGGTTCCGGCTTCGGCAGTGTCTTCGGTAACTGGTCAACAGTTCATCAGCAGCTACATTTCATTAGCATCAAATGGGGTAGAAGCAGGCCAAAGCAAAGCGGTAATTATTCCGTTTGATAACCACGAAGCCCTAGCTAAAAACCCTGACGGTGCGTTCTTCATCAACACTTTAACTGCTAAAGATAAAGTAACCAGCAAAACAGCTACTGTTGATATTAACTTTAACACACCTGTAGCGGCTTCAACTTTAGCAATTGCTAACTTCAATCCATTCTTGATCAGCAACCTGCGCCGCGGTTATGAGATCCACTTACCGGGTTATGCACCAACAGATAAAGCTAACACAGCACTGTTTGGCACAGCCGATGATAACTCATCACCTTCTGCTGGCCGTTACTATGTATCTAAAGAAAACTGGCCTTGGGCTATCAGCTTCACCGGCGACTTTAGCTACCCTGTTGAAACTGTTAACATTACGCAAGCTTACCCACACTTTGCTGATTGGGCAGGTTCTGCAGGTGTTAGTTTCCTTGACTGGTACAGCAACACAGCAAGCGGTTACCGTGTAAGCAGCAACATTTACAGCAAATAATTTTTAACTATCTAATATATCCAGAAAGCCACCAGCCTAAGGGCGCGGTGGCTTTTCTTATTTAAAAGAAACCCTCATTTAGATTTAAATCCTCACCAACATTTTACCTGTGTTCTTGCCTTCAAAAAGGCCAATAAACGCTTGCGGTAAGTTGGTAAATCCGTCTACTATCGTTTCCGAATAAGTTAATTTACCTTCATTTAACCACCTTGTTAACTGAGCAACGGCCTCTGGAAACCTTTCGGCAAAATTGGCAATCAGGAAACCCTGTACGGTAAGAAATTTATAAACCACTATTGGCAGTAAGCTTGGGCTTTTCTGCTGTTCTGTATCATTGTAATTAGAAATAGATCCACAAAGCGGGATGCGGCCATAAGGGTTCATATTAGCAATTACCGCATCAGAAATTTCGCCGCCTATATTGTCAAAATAAATATCAACTCCATTAGGGCAGCTTGCTGCAATTGCCTGTCTTATATCCGGAGTGGTTTTGTAATTAATAGCAGCATCAAATCCAAATTTAGTAGTCAGCAACTCAGCTTTTTCGTCTGTACCCACAATGCCAACCACATAGCATCCCATAATTTTCCCGATTTGACCGGCGATGCTGCCCACCGCGCCAGCCGCACCCGAAATAACAAGTGTTTCACCGCGTTTTGGTTTCCCGATATCTAATAATGCAAAATATGCCGACAAGCCCGTTATTCCTAACACACCCAAATAAGCGCTTAGGGGAGCATCTTTAGCATTTACTTGCTGAACTCCCGTACCGTCATTTACCTGGTATTCTTTCCAGTCAAGATAACCGCTAACAAACTCACCTTTCTTAAATTTTCCATTTTTCGATTCTACAACCTCTGCAATCAGCTTTGATGTTATAGGCTCATTAATTTCGAAACGGGGCTCTTTAGTACCAGACATTTTACCGCGTAAATAGGGGTCGACTGAAATATACACAGCTTTCAAAAGTATTTCTCCGATGCCAACTAACGGCATTGGCTCCTCAACCGTAACAAAATCCGAAATAAGCGGCATTCCTACAGGTCTGTTCTTTAGTTTAATTGTTTTGTTTTTCATAACATTAATACAAATCCATGGATTTATATTCCATGGATTATAAATAAGTAAATTTTTTTTATACCCTCAGTTTATTCAAAAGGTCATTCAACAGTTCAGCTTCTTCGGCGTTAATGCCATAAGCTACTTTATTGAAAAGCTCACGTCCCTTAACAGCCAATTTTTCCCCATCAGCAGTTAGCTTAATAAACACAACCCGTTGGTCTGAATGATCCCGATCTTTTTGAACCAGGCCTTTCTCCATTAATTTATTGATAAGTCTCGATACATTAGGCATCCTGTCAATCAAGCGTTCTTTAATTAAGTTAACGTTTGCTGTTTGGTTGGGCTGGCCTTTTAAAATTGCAAGCACATTGAGCTGTTGTAATGATAACCCGATGGGTTTTAATGTAACAGCAATCTCGCTCAAAAGCCAGTTTGCAGTGAAAATCAGATTCATACCGGCCTTGTGTTGGGGGACTACAAATTGCTCCTGTTTAATCTCATCTTCAATTTTCATAAGGCAAATATACAATCCATGGATGATATTAATTTATTGAAGAAAATTATTACGTTTAATAAACACAGCAAGTATCTATAATACCAATGCACGTCATAGATATTTCCTATAGCCCATCTAAACAATCAATCTGGAAGCCTGCCGATTTAGCCGTATATTTGCCATATAAATAACAGATAAACTATTATGATAACAATTGGTCAACAATTTCCTGCTTTTAATAAAAAAGCCGTAGTTAGTATAGAAAAAGGTAAAGAGTTTGAAGACATCACTTCTGACTTTTTAGTTAACGATGATAACGTTTGGACTGTAATGTTCTGGTGGCCAAAAGATTTCACTTTTGTTTGCCCTACTGAGATTGCCGAATTCAACAAAAACTATGGTGAATTCCGCGACCGTGATACCCGTTTAATCGGTGCTTCTACTGATTCTGAATTTGTTCACGCTGCATGGAGAAAAAACCATGATGATCTGCGCGATCTTAAATTCCCAATGTTAGCTGATACTTCAAAATCATTAGCTGAAGACCTGGGTATTTTAGAACCAACTGAAAAAATTGCTTACCGTGCTACTTTCATTATCGACCCAACTGGCGTTGTACGTTGGGTATGTGTTAACGATTTAAACGTTGGCCGTAACGTTAAAGAAGTTTTACGTGTACTGGACGGTTTACAAACTGACGAACTTTGCCCTTGTAACTGGGAAAAAGGCGAAGAAACTTTAACCGTTTAATTAAACATTTATAATCCCCGTGAGCCATCCTTACGGGGATTGTTATTTTCTGTCTGCAAAAAAACAAACAAAAATGAGCGAAACTACAGATGTAATACAAGAGCTTTTAGAGAGTGTAGCCGTAGATAAAAGCTACCGCACCACAGCACTTGAGTTATTAGAAAAAGGCGAATCGCGCTATGTACGCGATTTAAAGCTAAACTTTACCAGCACACTTACTTCAGAGCATTTAAGTGCTAAGGAGTGCGCGCTATTAGGTCTAAGCACCGCTATTAACAACACCAACAAGCCACTGGCTGATTATTATACCAAATACGCCGAAGAACAAGGCGCTACCGCTGCCGATATTGCTGAGGCTGTTGGTTGTGCATCATTGCTTGCATCAAACAACGTATTCTACCGTTTTAGGCACTTTACCCAAAAAGAAAAGTACACCCAAATCCCTGCACGTATTCGTATGCAGTTGATGATGAAGCCGGTAACAGGTAAAGAATTCTTCGAACTAATGAGCCTTGCTATCTCAGCCATCAACGGTTGCGAGATGTGTGTTAACGCCCACGAGGACTCCCTGATCAAATTAGGCACTACCGAGGAGCGCATTTTCGACGCTGTGCGAATCGCTTCTTTAGTAACCGCAACAGGCAAGGTGGTTTATTAACACTTGTTGATTAATACCATACAAAAAGCCTCTGTATATTCATATAGAGGCTTTTATCTTTTAATTATTTGTTAATAAATTTTTGCTTTTAGCTGAATAAATTCTTTAATTTTATAGAAGATTAAGCAACCTCGTTTCCATTATACTGATAGTCGTGTGTGCTCGGGGGAAAGACTACTTTTTTAATTGTATTTTTTTGGATAAGCCGTTCAGAGGTCAACTGAGCGGCTTTTTCCTTTTGATGTTATCTACAATCAAAAAATCCCGGCTATTTTTATAGCCGGGATCGATATAATTTTATTACTTATTTAAGTAATGCAAAATAAGCAGGTTTATGCTACTTAGTGTGCATCAGCTACCGCTTTCAGCTTCTTAAATGGCTGCAGATAGAGCAGTGGGATTGAGAACAACATCACCAGTCCAGACAACCAGTAAGCATCATCATAAGTAAGCAAAAGTGACTGTCGGGTAACGACACCTTCCATTGCCTGGTATGCCATTCTGGTGGCATCAATCATCGAACTTCCTTTGGCCATAAAGGCGTGCACATAGCCATTGAAACGATCGGTAAAGATCGGGTTGTACTGGTTAATATTTACCAGCAGGTTATTACGGTGCAGACCCTGGCGGGTGTGGATGATGGTAGTTAATACCGCAATACCAAACGAACCGCCCAACTGGCGCATCATGTTATTTAAACCAGAACCCTGGCCAATTTCGGGGCCTTTAAGGTCGGCCATGGCAAGGGTGGTTAGTGGTACGAATAACAGGGCCATACCAACACCACGGATCAACAACGGAACCAGTACATCGCTTTGGCCTGTTGCCAGTGTAGAGTGACTCAGCATATTGGTAAACACAAAGAACAGGAACATACCAATAGTTGCCATAAACTGTGCAGGGATACCCTTGTTAAGCATTTTGCCAATAAATGGCATCATTGCAATGGTACACAAACCGCCGGGGAATAGCAGCTCACCCGTTTGCTGTGCGTTAAAGCCCAGCAGGTTCTGGCAAAATACCGGGAACACAAATACTGAACCGTATAGACCGAAGCCCAATATAAATGAGGTAACCATACCCACAGAGAAACTGCGGTGGCGCATAATGCTAAAGTTTACCACCGGGTGGTCTGTACTTAACTCGCGCCATAAGAATAGCAAGAAGCCTAACACAGCCGCGATAGAAAGTACCAGGATGTAAGTTTTGGCAAACCAATCTTCATCCTCACCTTTTTCTAATATGGTTTGCAAACTACCTACTGTAATAGCCAGCAGGATTATACCCCACCAGTCAACAGGTTTACTTGTATCCTTGGGCGTCTCTCGTATAAAGGTTATGGTACAGAAGGCCGCAAGCGCACCTACGGGTATATTTACGTAGAAGATCCACGGCCATGAGTAATTCTCTACAATCCAGCCACCAATGGTAGGCCCAACTGTAGGCCCTACTACCGCGCCTAAACCAAACAGGGCTGTAGCAGTGCCAATCTCTTCGCGCGGCCAGGTTTCTATCAGGATAGCCTGGGCCGTCGAGATTAAACCACCACCGGCAAATCCTTGTATCACCCTGAAGAGGATCAGCTCGTTCATGGTATGCGCATTACCGCACAGGAACGACACAATGGTAAATACGATAATTGACGCGAGAAAATATTGCTTACGCCCGAAACGGCTTCCCAGCCAGCCCGACATAGGTAATATAATAACGTTGGCTACTGCATAACCGGTAACTACCCAGGCCACATCCGTTAGGGTGGCGCCCAGGTTACCCTGTATGTGGGGCAGCGCTACGTTTACAATCGTGGTATCAATCAGCTCCAACAATGAAGCCGTGATCACAGTGATTGTAATAATCCATTTTTTAAAGCCGGTTTCAGCCATAATTAATTGTTATTTAGTCCTTAGTAATAACAGACACGTTTACACTCATGCCCGGGCGCAGTTTATCTAAAGTAGCTTTATCTGCGTTAATTTTAATTTTAACCGGCACACGTTGCACTACCTTCACAAAGTTACCTGTAGCGTTATCCGGAGGTAATAATGAGAATTTAGCACCTGTAGCAGGTGAGAAATTGTATACAGTACCTTCCAGTTTCATATCTGGGAAAGCATCAACTTCTACATCAACTTTCTGGCCGTTTTTAATCTCGGTCAATTGTGTTTCTTTAAAGTTTGCAGTAATGTAAAGGCTGTTATCGTTTACAATTGAAAACAATGTTTGACCAGCTTGTACTAACTGACCCAATTGGATGCTCTTTTTAGAAGTTACACCAGTAGCAGGGGCAACAACAGTGGTGTATGATAATTGCAATTTCGCAAAATCAACATCAGCTTGTCTTTGGTCAGCACCGGTATTGGTAACTTTCAATTGATCGCGGGTTGTGCCAATTTGTACAACCGCTGCATTGTATTGGTCTTTAGCAGCCTGATAATTTGCTTTAGCAACATCCAGATCAGCTTTAGCCTGGTCGTATTGTTGTTGGGTAACAGAACCGTCTTTTACCAGGTTTGCATAACGTGCATAATCTTTTTGCGCTTTATCTAAGTGAGCTGCATTTGCCGCAACCTGTGCTTTATAGCTTGCAGAGTTTGCAGTGGTCTGGAAAATTTGAGACTGGCCAACACCGATGCTTGCACCGGCACCTTTTTGTGCGGCTAATGCTTGCTCTAGTTTAACCTGGTAATCGCGGGGATCAATTTTAACCAAAACCTGTCCTTTGGTTACGTGTTGGTTATCCTCGAAACCAATAGTATCTACATAACCACCAACACGTGCTACAACAGCGCTGATATCACCATCAATTTGCGCATCATCAGTATCTACGTGTTTGCTGAAATATATATATTCTTTTACGCCGAAAACGATACCAATCAGTAAGACAACACCTAATATGATAGGAACTACCTTATTGGGTTTCTTTTTTCCTGTTTCTTGTACTTCTTGTTCCTGTGCCATTTTATTTCGTGAGTTTATTATTTATTAAGTGTTCCGGTTGATTTAATTAAATTATAGTAAGCAAGGCCTGCTTCGGCTTTAGCCAACTCCAGGTTAATTTCTGCCTGGTATAATAATGATTGTGCATCCACACGGTCTGTTACCGTACCGGTAGAGTTTTGGTATTTAGATTCCTGTAACTTGTTATTCTCAGTTGCCTGATCGATAGAAACTTGTAACAGGTTAATCTTATTCATTGCCGCTACATAGTTCTGGTAGCTTTTATTCACATCGTCTTTCACATTATCAACTTCAATGTTTTTGTTGATAATTACCTGGTCGCGTTGGATGCGTGCTTCAGACTCTTTGTTTTTGTTGGTCCAAAGTGTGCTGAAGTTCCATGATAACGATAAGCCTAAAGTAAGTGGGGTGATATAGTTATCGTGAGTTGGCAGCGGGTTGGCAGCTATATCTAAATAGTATGCTGCTGCAGAGGCCGATAATTTTGGCGACCTGTCAGCCATAATACTTTTAATATTGGTTTCTGCAACTTCTGTACGCAAGCCCAGTTGTTTCAGCTCTTTGCGGTTAGCCATTGCGGTATCTAAATAGTTTTGCAATGGTGCTGCCGCGTTAGTTGGCGTAGGCAGGTGATTGATGTTAATTTTGGTATCCTCTGGCAAGCCTAACAATACGTTAAGGTTGTAATTAACAATTTTACGATTGCTCTCCAGGTCAATGCCGTTTAACTCGATGTTTGAGCGTTGTAACTGGAAACGCAATACATCATTTTTAGTTACCAAACCCTGTTCGAAAAAGCGTTGAGATTGGTGGATCTGCTGATCAACCGATTTTAAGTTCTCTACAACTACACCCTGGCTTTGCAGTATGCGATATAGGTTGTAATACTCGCTGATGATGTCGATAGTGATATCTTCTTTATCCTTATCAATATCAAGTTTCGATATTTTCACTAACAAGTCTGTTGATTGTTGTGCCAAACGCAGTTTACCACCGCCCCAGATCAGCTCATCGGCAGATACAGTACCCAGGTTTGCATTCGCACTTTTAGGTAAAGAGAAACTTTGGTCGCCAAATGCCAGTGTGTTTGCAGGTATTTGTGCGCGGGTGTACATAAAGCTTGCACTTGCAGTTGGCAGGGCTTTATCTTTAGCTTGCTTGTATTGCGAAACCGCCTGGTCTATCTTTGATTGCGATAGCTTCAGCGTTTTGCTGTTGTCGAGGCCTAATTTTATAGCCTCGTCTAAAGTAAGCGTTCTGTCCTGTGCAAAAGCGGCCGTAAATGTGAGCAGGCTAAAACCTGCCAGCACTAAACCGTACCGGCCTAATGCTTTAAATTTAAGGTTGATGATTTTATTTATTTGTGTGATCATGTTCTATAACTAAATATGGTTTTAACAGCGCTATTAAATAATTTTTGAGGCGTGGCTTAAATTTCTCTTCCAGTTCCTTCTCATCTTTCATGTCAAAACCAAACATTTCAGATGATACATAAGGCGTATTCATGATATAGTTTTTAATACCATAAATGGTAGCGCAAATCAATTGGATGTCTGCATCTTTTCTAAAATCGCCGGAATCGATACCGTCCTGAACGATCTTGAAAAATTGGTTTACGTTGTTTAAAAGTATTTTGTTGATCTTATCGCTCAGCTCACCACGCTTACCAACGCTCAATTCCTGGTAAAGCATTTTCTGAAAGCAATTATTGCTGAAAATACGATCAACATAGGTATCGATGTATTTTTCAATTTTGCCCCAGGGAGTTGTGCTTTCATCATTGTTAATATCAGCCAACAAACTTCTAAAAGTGGCTATGCGGTGTTCGAAGATGGCTAAGAATAAACCTTCTTTCGAACCGAAATAGTAATTAAGCATGGCCATGTTTACACCGGCTTCGCCAGATATCATACGTGTCGAAGCTCCGTCGTACCCTACTTCAGAAAATACCCTTTCGGCTACTTCTAAAATATGGTCTTTCTTATCTATCTTGTCCTTGTCCATTTTTTTAATCCGGCACAAAATTAATCAAACGATTGATTAGTTGTTGGTGGATTTGTCTGTTTGATGTAAACTATTGCTTATCAACCCTATATTTTTAATCGGTTGATTAACTTTAATTTATACTATCAACAATAGATTTTGTTTTTACTTTGCACAAACAAATTTTTGCGCGCTTATTTTTTTACAAATTATAATGAAACGTTTCATTTACCTGTTTACCTTCATATTAAGTTTCCAACAAGTTTTCGCTCAAACTGCGCCACCAGCAAGCGTGGCAAATATTGAGCAGGACCTTAAAAAGCTCAACGTTTTGGGCAGCGTACTATATGTTGCCGCCCACCCCGATGATGAGAATACCCGCCTGTTAGCATACCTGGCACAAGAACGCCATTACCGTACCGGTTACCTATCGCTTACACGCGGCGATGGGGGACAAAACCTCATCGGTACCGAACAGGCCGAACTGTTAGGGGCCATACGCACCCAGGAGTTACTGGCTGCCCGCCGGATGGATGGCGCCGAACAATTTTTTAGTCGCGCCAATGATTTCGGTTTCTCTAAAGGACCGGATGAAACCCTGAAGATCTGGGACCGCGAAAAAGTATTGAGCGACGTAGTTTGGGTGATCCGTAATTTTCGCCCCGATGTAATGATCTGTCGTTTTCCTACAACGGGAGAAGGCGGACACGGCCACCATACCTCATCGGCTATTTTGGCGCAGGAAGCATTCACTGCAGCTGCCGATCCAAGCCGTTTCCCTGAACAATTAAAATACGTTAAACCATGGCAGGTAAAACGCCTGTTGTGGAATACCTTCAACTTCGGTTCGGTAAATACCACCAGCGACAATCAGCTTAAGATTGATGTTGGTGGATACAACAGTTACTTAGGTAAAAGTTACGGCGAAATTGCTGCCGAAAGCCGTTCGAACCATAAAACACAAGGCTTTGGTTCGGCACGCCAGCGCGGCCAGGCTTTCGATTATTTTAAAACTATTTTGGGCGATGCACCGCAGAATGACATTATGGATGGCGTAAACACTTCGTGGAAACGTGTAAACGGCGGTAATGAAATTGAAGCGAACCTGTCTATCATTAATAAAGTTTTCGATCCGGCTAATCCGCAATTGTCAGTTCCTGCATTGGTAAGGTTACTTGGTATGGTAGAAAAAGTGCCGGATGTTTACTGGCGAAACCAGAAAGCAGCGCAACTAAAAAACCTGATTGCCGAGTGTGCCGGTTTATGGTTCGAGAGCTATTGCACCGCACCAATGTATGCTAAAGGCGATAACGTTGATGTAAGCACCCAGATGATCGTTCGTTCTGATGCGCAGGTTACACTTACATCTGTTAGCTATAAAACCGATGCAGATAAACCGGATGGCCACGAGAACCTGGCAGCTAATATCCTGAAAACAGTTAACTCAACCTTTAAAGCTACCGAACTTACCCAGCCTTACTGGTTAAAATATCCGCACGGCGTGGCCATGTACAGCACAGGTTACCTGGATTCGATAGGGGATGTAGCCCAAAAAACATTGCCGCAAAATATACCGCCCGCCATGCACGTAGTATTTACCATTGCGGGTAAACCAATCAGTTATGACGTACCTGTACAATATAAATATGTTGACCCTGCACGCGGCGAAATTTATCAGCCATTAATCATCGCCCCTGCGTTAACAGCCAACATTGTTAATAAAGATTATATCTACAACAGCCAGCAGTCGCAAACCATACAGGTTAAATTAAAGGCATTCACCAAAGCAAGCGGCAATATCAGCCTGAAGCCAATTGCAGGGTGGAAGATCAGTCCGGCAAGCATCGCTTACACCGACAAAAATAAAGGTGATGAGTGGACTGTAAACTTTACCGTTAGCCCGGCAGATGCCAACCCGCATGTTAATGTTATTGAAGCTGTGGCCGAAGCTAATGGCGAAAAAAGCTCACTGGGTTTTCAGCAGATCCGTTACGAGCATATCCCGACCATTACTTTATTCCCTCCTGCACAAGCCAAGCTGGTTAACATCGACCTGAAAACGGCCGGTAAAAAGATTGGCTACATTGCAGGAGCAGGTGATTTAGTGCCTGAGGCTTTACAGCAGGTTGGTTATGAGGTACACGAGTTAACAGAAAATGAGGTACTGAATGATGACCTGTCTAAATACGATGCTATTATAACCGGCGTTCGCGCTTATAATGTAAGCCAACGTTTAGTATTTGAGCAACCAAAGCTGATGGACTATGTTAAAAACGGCGGCAACCTGGTGGTACAGTACAATAATAATGTGGGCGTATTGGTACATCCCGGCCCGTATCCATTTACGGTAGTGAATCAGCGCGTTACCAATGAGGATGCCGTTGTTACGTTTACAGAGCCAGCAAGCCCGTTATTAAACTACCCGAATAAGATCACCAAGAAAGATTTTGACGGCTGGATCCAGGAGCGGGGCTTATACTTTGTGAGTAACATTGATGCTACTTATCACACCCCGCTATTAATGAACGACCCTAATGAAGCACCCAACAAAGGTTCATTAATTACGGCAGATTATGGCAAAGGAAGGTTTGTTTATACCTCGCTAGCCTTTTTCCGCGAGTTGCCTGCCGGCGTGCCGGGAGCATACCGTTTGTTTGTAAACCTGTTAAGCAACCCTAAAAAGTAAAAAACAGCATCATTTTATATCACAAACGTATTGCTACAGAAAATTTTATGCATTACTTTTGCCCACACTACTTTTAAAAGTTATGACACAACACGAAGAAGAAAAAAACTACGACTATATTTATTACATAGTTGCCCTGGTATCTGGTTTGTTTACAGGCGCCATTATTGAAAAAGGTATTGTTTGGATATTAGTTGGCGGCGTATTAGGTTTATTAACCGCAGCCCTTTTCCTTAAAACACTTGCTAAAAGCAGCCACGACTAAGCTTTTCAACAAGTCTTTGTTTTTATAAATCCATTATCGTTCTTGTAACGATAAGCTCTATATCAAAAAAGGTATGCTTTCGGCATACCTTTTTTATTTGTCTTTATTCTGTTTCTGCTATTACTTGGCCTGCGCTATTACCGCTTCGTTTAAGCGAACGTACTCATCACTTTTATCTGCCTTGGCTAATGCTACGCCTTGGGTAGCTGTTGAGATTGCACCTGCTTTATCGCCCATCTTTAATTGGATGCGCGCTTTCCATACTTTATAGTAATAAGCTTTAGGGTCGCCTTTTTCAAGAATGTTCATCCATTCTAATGCTTTGCCTAAATCTTTATTGTTTTCATAATAATATTGGGCAGCGGCAAAGTAGGGTTTCTTTTCGCCTTTCATGGCTTCATCTATGTTAGCCATTACACGGGCATCAACGTCAGTAGTTAAATGCAAGGTTATGGCTGTGTGCTCCCATGCAAAAGTTAAATCGCAGGTGGTGGGTTTTACATTGGTAAACTGCATGGTAAAGGTTTCTACCAAATCTTTCACACTTGATGGTTTTACTTTAAAACGAACCACATCATCAGCTTCTTTATACTGGTAAGCACCCCACTGTTTAGCCGTTTTGTTGATAATGATGGTCCACTCATCCTTACCCGGTATGCTGAACAAACCATATTCCCCGGCAGGGATTTTGTTCCCTTCAATAGTTACATCATCGCTAAACTTAATAACGGTAGCCTGGTTAGCACCCGTGCGCCATACTTCGCCATAAGGCTGCAATGTGCCTACGCCAAATATTTTACGGCCTTTCACATTCGGGCGCGAGTAGGTTAGGGTGATATTGCCCAGCCCAAACTCCTGCGTAATGGTTTGGCCAGAACTTGCCTGCGGCAACTTAAGGCCCTGTGCATTTACTTGCAGCGAACAGCATACCGCCATCAGCAGCATTAATTGTAGGTATATTTTTTTCATGTTTAAGAGGTTTTAATTGCTTGAGCGAAGATACATTTTAGAAACAAGAGCCAAGAAACAGGAAACAAGATAAAAAAGCAAAGGCTGCGACAAACGCAGCCCAAATCTTGTTTCTTGGCTCTCGATTCTTGTTTCTCTACCTTAAAGTACCTTAAAGCCCAAAGACAGCGACCACATATTTTGCCGCTGACTATAATCTTTATTAATTTGCGTTAACCCGCCTTCGTAACGGAGATCGATGGTAAATGCGCCAATATCGCCGCCAATGCCGCCCTGATAGCCTAGCGTGTTGCTTACATAATTATATATGCCCGGGTGGGTAGCAATAAACCCATCCGAAAACTGCCTGTTCTTATCAATTATAGCAGAATAAACCGGGCCACCCAGTATGCGGAAATTCATATTCCGGGGGCCGAAAGCGCCACCAAAAAGCAATGGGAAGCTAATGTTAGTAAATCGTACACTTTCGCCACCTGCAGAAGCACCACCATTTTGAGCAGTAAATTTACTGCCGCTGCTATTTAAATAAATTTCCGGCTGAAAAAACACACTGTTACCGCCACGCATAAATATACCTGCCTGGTAACCGGTTAATGTTGACGCTGATAAGTTATCGGCCTTTATTCTGGAGAAGTCGGCACCGCCTTTTACACCCAGTATAAATTGTGCTTTCGCGCCAAAGGTTAATGTAACAAGCAATGCTATGCTGAATAAGGCTTTTTTCATAAGGTTTAATCCTGCTTTCAAGGTATCTGTGTTTGTTTTGTAAATAAAGGTTTAATATGCTTAAGTTGTACCCTCTGTGAAGCGCTAATTTTATATTTTTGTTTAAAATATTTATACACTATGTCAGCCATCAGCATTAACAATACCGATTGGAAAAGGGTTAAAATTAAACTTCAGCGCAAATATAATCATCTTACCGACGATCAATTACAATATAACGCAGGAGAAGAAGATCAATTGATTGATCGTTTAGCCGGCCTGGTTAACCGCGACCGCGAATACGTAATATTTACGCTAAAAAAAGCGTTAGTTAACATCGACAATAACCGATTGTGAAACTAAGTGGTTAACTTTATCGTTAACCGTCAATTATCTTTAAAATATTTCGGGCCATGATGCAGAAAAACGTTTACCGTAAACTGGGTATTACTACCGCCACACTTCTGCTCGCTGTGCTGGTATGGAGCTTTAATGAAGACCTGTTTCAGATCTCCAAAAATCTGGATGTTTTTGCATCCGTATATAAAGAAGTTAATATCAATTATGTAGATGATATTAATTCGGCCAAACTCATTAAATCGGGCGTGGATGCCATGCTGGATGGTTTAGACCCATACACCGAGTTTGTGCCCGAATCTGAAATTGAAGATTACAAGCTTAAATATGTAAGTACCCAATACGGTGGTATCGGCGCCAGCATATTTAACCGTGATAAAAAAGTTTTTGTATCCGATGTTTTCAGCGGCTTCCCTGCCCAGAAAGCAGATATCCGCCCCGGCGATCAGTTGGTTAAGATCAACGATATTGATCTTTCAGGCAAAACCAACGACCAGGTAAGTACCTTACTTAAAGGCACCAAAGGTGCAGCCATTAAGCTTTTAGTAAAGCGCGATGATGCCCAGCCGATTGAAAAAAGCCTCGTTCGTGATGAAATTAAGCAGCCCAACGTAACTTACTATGGTATGGTAAGCGGTAATATGGGTTATATTAAGCTTGATAAATTTTTAGAGAATTCTGCCGATGAGGTGACCAACGCGCTTGTTAACCTGAAAAAGAATAATCCACAAGGTATCATTCTCGACCTACGCTCGAACGGTGGCGGTATTTTGCAGGAAGCTGTAAAAATTGTGAACCTGTTTGTGGCCAAGGATGTAGAGATTGTTTCGCAGAAAGGGAAGATCAAAGAAAAGAACTTCACCTACCGTACCGTAAGCAACCCGATTGAGCCTAATTTGCCTTTAGTAGTATTGGTGAACAGCCGCTCTGCATCGGCTTCAGAAATTGTTGCGGGCTCATTGCAGGATCTGGACAGGGCGGTGATTATCGGGCAGCGCAGCTATGGTAAAGGCCTGGTGCAGCAAACATTCACACTGCCTTATAACAGTTTGGTTAAAATTACCATTGCCAAATACTATATCCCATCTGGTCGTTGTGTACAGGCATTGGATTATACCCACCGTAAGGATGATGGCAGCGTTAACAAAATGGCCGATTCATCATTACACGAATACAAAACTAAAGATGGCCGTTCTGTATACGACGGCAGTGGTGTGTACCCTGATATTATGGTTAAGCAGGAACGTTTTGCTAACATTACCCAGGCATTGGTTGGTAAGCTGATGATCTTTGATTACGCTACCCGTTACCGTAACGCCCACCCAAAAATACCGGATGCATTATCATTCCAGATGAATGATGATGACTATAATGATTTTGTAAAGTACCTGAACGGCAAAGATTATACCTATAATACCAATAGCGAAAAATTGCTTAACTCGTTAAAAACCGAGGCTACCAAAGAAAAGCAATTCGGCGAGATACAGACTGAGTATGACGTTTTGAAAAACAAGCTGATGGCCAGCAAAAAGAATGATCTGCAAATCCACAAGGATGAGATCAAGCAAGTGCTGGAGAACGAAATCGCCTCACGCTATTATTATGAGAGAGGCCGTTACGAAGTAAACTTTAAATACGACAAAGAACTTGCACAGGCTGTTAAAACCATGCAGGACAAAAATCAGCTTGCTGCCGTATTAAAAGGAGTGGGAGAGTACAAAGTTATTGGCAAACCGCAACTGGCTGCTGTAGCCCTTAAAAAGACTGACAAAGGCACTGAAGATAGCGATCAGTAAGCCTGTTTAATTATAATAAAAGGGGAGTCGGGCCAATGGTACGGTTCCCCTTCTTATTTGCACCAATAATTAACAGTTCAATAAAGATTTAAACCTTTACGCCAAATTGGTGTTTAACCTTTAACAATAACCCCAAATAACAAACCTATGAAAGCGCTTAAAATTTTCGCTGTGGCAATGGTTGCCCTATTTGTATATGGCTCTGCCAGTGCACAAGATCATCATGCAAGACATCATCATCATGTACACAAAGTACATCACCGTGTGGTTCATCATCATCACCACATGTAGTGGATAAAAAGAAAGCCCGATAAAATTTATCGGGCTTTCTTTTTAATATCATATTCATTATAAAATAAAAGGCCTCCCAATATAATCAGGAGGCCTTCGTTATGATGTTTCGTTAACCGATTAGCTCAGTTTACGTTTCACTTCTACGTTTTCGTAAGCTTCAACAATGTCGCCCACTTCAATGTTGTTAAAGTTCTGGATGTTTAAACCACACTCGTAACCTGCGTTAACTTCTTTCACATCGTCTTTATAACGTTTCAGTGAAGCCAGCTCGCCGGTGTAGATCACCACACCATCGCGGATGATACGGATCTTACTGTTACGGTTAATTTTACCATCTAACACCATACAACCTGCAATGGTACCCACCTTGCTGATCTTGAAGGTTTCGCGGATCTCAACGTTGGCAACAATTTTCTCTTCGAACGTTGGTGCAAGCATACCTTCCATCGCCGCCTTGATCTCGTTGATCGCGTCGTAGATGATAGAGTATAACCTGATGTCGATCTGTTCTGCCTCAGCCAGTTTACGCGCACTTGCAGAAGGGCGTACCTGGAAACCGATGATGATAGCATCAGAAGCCGAAGCTAATAATACATCAGACTCGGAGATCTGACCAACCGCTTTAGAGATGATGTTAACCTGGATCTGATCTGTAGATTGTTTCAATAACGAGTCAGATAATGCCTCGATTGATCCATCCACGTCACCCTTAACAATAATGTTAAGTTCCTTAAAGTTACCAATAGCCAAACGACGGCCGATCTCATCCAGTGTGATGTGTTTCTGTGTACGTAAGCCTTGCTCGCGTTGTAATTGTAAACGTTTGTTTGCAATTTCACGTGCTTCAACTTCGCTTTCCAGTGCGTTAAACTTATCACCCGCAGTAGGGGCGCCCTGCATACCCAGCACCTGTACCGGTCCTGATGGGCCAACCTCATCGATACGTGCACCGCGTTCGTTAAATAACGCTTTAACACGACCGCTGTATGAACCCGCCAGTATCGGATCGCCCACACGTAATGTACCTGCCTGTACCAGTACAGTAGTTACAATACCGCGGCCCTTATCTAATGCTGCCTCAATAACAGTACCTACGGCACGTTTATTAGGGTTAGCTTTCAGCTCTAACAATTCGGCTTCAAGCAATACTTTTTCAAGTAACAGCTCAACATTTAAACCGGTTTTGGCTGATATTTCCTGGGTTTGGTATTTACCACCCCATTCTTCAACCAAAATGTTCATAGCAGATAGTTGCTCACGCACTTTGTCGGCATTAGCACCTGGTTTATCAATTTTGTTGAAGGCGAAAATGATTGGTGCGCCTGCAGCCTGCGCGTGGTTTATCGCCTCGCGGGTTTGCGGCATCACGCTATCGTCAGCAGCAATAACAATGATAACAATATCTGTTACCTGGGCACCACGTGCACGCATAGCGGTAAACGCTTCGTGACCCGGTGTATCCAGGAATGTAATTTTACCTTTATCATCCGGCAAGGTTACTTCGTAAGCACCGATGTGCTGGGTTATACCCCCCGCTTCACCGCCAATTACGTTTGTTTTGCGGATAAAATCCAGTAATGAAGTTTTACCGTGATCGACGTGACCCATAATGGTTACGATCGGCGAACGCGGGATCAGGTCTTCAGGAGCATCAGGCTCATCAAGGTTCCACTCTTCGTCCTCTGGTTTAACAAAGTCTATCTGGTAACCAAATTCTTCGGCCACAATGGTCAAAGTTTCGGCATCAAGCCTTTGGTTAATAGATACGAACAAGCCTAAGCTCATACAGGTAGAGATGATCTGGGTTACACCCACATCCATCATCGAAGCCAGCTCGTTTGCCGTAACAAACTCGGTTACCTTCAATACCTTTGATTGTAATTCGCGTTCTAATGCTTCTTCCTCCGCATTGGCTGCAACATCATCACGTTTTTGACGACGGAATTTGGCACGCTGTGCGAATTTACCAGACTTACCAGCACCACTTAAACGTGCAAGTGTTGCTTTGATCTGATCTTGTATTTCTTTTTCTGTAGGCTCTTCTTTAGGGCCGGTGCTTGGTGTAGCGTTACGGTTACCAAAGCCTGGGCGGTTATTGTTGTTACCACCTGGGCGATTTTGGTTGAAGCCACCCGGACGGTTTTGATTATTACCACCCTGGTGCGGGCCACGGTTTTGGTTATTACCCTGGCCGCCTTGTCCCTGGCCACCACCTTGCTGGTTGTTATGGCCGCCTTGTCCCTGTTGAGGATTTTGGCCCGGAGGCGTATCCTTACGTTTACGTTTACGGCGTTGATCGGCAGCGTTTGTGTTTGACGACGATGCTACCGGCCCACGTTTAGGCGGGTTAACCGGAAGGGTGATCTTTCCGATAATATTTGGTCCGCTCAGGCGATCAGCCTTTGCTCTTATTACTTCGTCTTCCGGTGCAGCAGCCGGTGCCTCTGGCGCTGCAGGAGCAGCAGGCGGCGGCGTTTGTGCTACCGGCGCAACTGGCGCAGGTGCCGGGGTTGGTTTAACCTCTGGCGCAGGTGCAGCAGGTGCTTCCTTCACAGGAGCAGGAGCTTCAACTACCGGTTTAGCAACAGGAGCTTCTACCACTTCTGGCTTAGCAGCAACCGGTGCCGGGGCAGGGGTTGGCACAGGTGCCGGGGTTGGTTTAACTTCTGGCGCTGGTGCAGCAGGTGCTTCCTTCACAGGGGCAGCAGCTTCAACCGGCTTAACTGGTTCCGGTGCCTTAACCACAGGTGCGGCAGGTGCTTCTTCCTTAACTTCAGCCGGGCGGGTATTTCTACCGCTCAGATCATTAAGGTCAATTTTACCTACTACCTTAACACCAGGCAAGCTACCATCGTTACGATCGGCAGCTGGTTCTGGCTGTGGTTTTGGTTTTTCTGCCGGGGCAGGTGTAGAGAACTGACCGGCATTTTTGATCAGTATCTCCTCCGGTTCAAAATCCTTCGACCGGGTAGAATGCGGCTCTGCATTCTTTTCAGGTACAAAACCAGGCTCGTCACGGCGTATTTTGCCGATGTTGATCTGCTTGGCTTCTTCCTTGATGATTTTATCAGCACCAAATTGCTTCAACAGGGCAGAGTACATATCGCTGTCGAGTTTATAGTTAGGTTGCTTCTCTACTTTGAAGCCTTTCGAACCTAAAAACTCCACGATGGTACCTATACCAATGTTCAGTTCCTTAGCTGCTTTAAATAATTTTATCGATTTGTCTTCTGACATTTATTATTACTTTCTCTGTGCTATTTATGCAAAAATACGATTTTTAATTCTGCTTAACGATTTTATTCAAATTCGGCATTCAGAATAGATAAAACCTCTTTCACGGTTTCCTCTTCAAGATCAGTACGTTTAACCAATTCACCAACAGTTAGCGCAAGAACAGACTTAGCGGTATCTAAACCGATACGCTTAAATTCGTCAAGGATCCAACTGTCAATTTCATCTGAAAACTCTTCGATATCCACATCTTCCTCATGCTCGTCGGCCTCGCGGTAAACGTCTATTTCGTAACCTGTCAATTTACCTGCCAGTTTAATGTTATGGCCACCACGACCGATAGCTAATGATACCTGATCGGGCTTTAAATAAACTGCAGCGGTTTTTTTATCGTCATCTAATTTAATAGAAGTGATTTTAGCAGGCGATAATGCACGCTGAATGTACAGTTGCAGGTTATTGGTGTAGTTAATTACGTCTATGTTTTCGTTCTTTAATTCGCGAACGATACCGTGGATACGTGAACCTTTCATACCTACGCAGGCACCAACCGGATCGATACGGTCATCATAAGATTCAACGGCCACTTTAGCGCGCTCGCCCGGTTCGCGAACAATTTTCTTGATGGTAATTAAACCATCGAAAATTTCAGGAACTTCCAGTTCAAATAAACGCTGTAAAAACTCAGGCGCAGTACGGCTGATGATGATTTTAGGGTTGCTGTTCATCATATCAACCTTGCTAACCACCGCTTTTACGTTATCGCCTTTTTTGAAATAATCGGCAGGGATCTGCTCAGATTTTGGCAGTAACAACTCGTTACCTTCATCATCCAGCACCAAAGTTTCTTTTTTCCAAACCTGGTAAACCTCACCGGTTACAATTTCGCCAACGCGGTCTTTATATTTTTTGAAGATCTCGTCTTTCTCCAGTTCCAGAATCTTAGAAACCAAAGTCTGACGGGCTGCAAGAATAGCGCGGCGGCCAAAGCTTTCCAGTGTAATCTGCTCTACATACTCGTCACCAACTTCCAGATCGGCATCAAGGGTTAAAGCTTCTGCAAGCTCAATCTCCAGGTCATCATCCTCAGAGAAACCATCTTCAACCACGGTACGGGTGCGCCAGATCTCCAAGTCACCGTTATCTGTATTAACAATTACGTCGCAATTTTCGTCCGTACCATATTTTTTTCTGATCATGCTTCTGAAAACGTCTTCCAGAACGCTCATCATGGTTGGGCGGTCAATGTTCTTGAAATCTTTAAATTCCTGAAAAGAATCAATTAAATTAATACTGGTTGTGCTCATCTTTATTTAAATGATATTAAAACCTTTGTTTCTGTCAGCTGATCGAACGGGATACTAACTTCCGCCGTTTCAGCTTTTTTACCTTTAACTTTTATTTGTTCTGCTATTGTTATTTTATCAGCATCAACTGCAGTAAGCTTACCTTCCTTTTTGCTGCCATCTGTTAACTTAACGGCTACTGTACGGCCAATATTTTTTACATACTGGCGGTTCAGTTTCAAAGGCGTATCAATACCCGGCGACGAAACCTCGAGGTTATACGGTGTATCAATGGTGTTTTCTTCTTCTAACTTAAAGCCTACATAGCGGCTCACTTGTGCACAGGCATCAATACCGGCGCCATGGTCGCCATCAAGCAAAATGATCAGATCTCCGTTGCTGTGCATTTTCACATCAACTAAAAAAACCTCGGGCAATTCGGTTAGTTTTTCTTCCACCAGTTCGGTAACCCGTTTCTCAATATTCGTCATCCTGTTGTTTAACTGATAAAACCAAAAAGAGGGGGCAAATTGCCCCCTCTTTTCAGATACTGCAAATATATAAACTTTTATTTGATTTTCAAGTAGTTTAGGTTATGTACCTGTATGAAATTTATCAGCCTCGATCACTATATTCGTTTACCAAGGCACAAAATGACATGAAAACATTTAAAACGGCGATTAAAAGTCTCTTCAACAATAATACCTGGTTAATTTTGATAGCTACTATAGGTATACTCACACTTTGTTTTAACGAAAAAGCGATGGCCCAGCACAAAGACCAAATAGTTAGAATAGCAAAAATTGAGGTAGACCCGGCACAAATAGAACAATACAACACTGCGCTGAAAGAGCAAATGACCACGGCCGTACGTGTAGAACCCGGCGTATTAACTTATTACGCTGTTGCCGATAAAGCCACCCCGTCGCATATTACCATATTCGAAATTTATGCGGATACTGCTGCATACCAGGCGCACATACAAACACCGCACTTTAAGAAATACAAAGCAACTGTGGAGCATATAGTTACCAAATTGGAGCTTGAAGATGTTAGGCTGGTTCGTGTAGCGAAGAAGCCGGAGATGTAAGGTTGACATAATCTTGAAACATCCGAATTTTTACCCCTTATTAACGCTGTTGCAAATTGCACGGACAGTAGTGTTCCCCTAAATTAGGGGAATGCAATGACAGTGCTACTACTTCTAACATTAATAGGTAAGATTTAGGATAATTCGCCCTTATAAATCCCGACTTTACGGCGTAAATATAACCTCTGCATACTTCGGCGAACCGTTTTTCCATTTACCTTTCATTAAGTCCCAGGCATTACTATCATCGTGCAGTTTGTAATAACGGGCAAAATATTTAGCGTTTTTCTGAAAAGGAGTGTCGGCAACAAATACCAACACATCTTTTATCAATTTGTATTTGCCGGGTTGGGGTGATACAAAATCCATCATGTCGGTATCGGCAGGCATTTTGTAAACTGGTAATATGGCCTGCCATTGGGACAGGCCTAAACTATCCCCGTTAAGGTTAGAAAGAATGTTGTAATCGATACCTGCAATTTTAACACTGTTGGCACCGGTAATTTTCACCGCAAACTGTTGCTGATTGGGCTTTTTTGCACAGCCCACCAAAATAAAACACAATAACCAGACAGTTTTTTTCATATTTGGAAACAGCAAGCAAGATACGCATTACCATAATGAAATTAATACGCTACGGACAAGCCGGACAAGAGAAACCAGGAGTTATAATAGATGATATCCGGTACGATGTTTCGGCTTATATTAACGACTATAACGAAGCCTTCTTTACTAACGGTGGTATTGAACAATTAAGAGCCCTTCTTACTGAAAAGAAAGCTGAGCTTATTAAGATTGCTGATGATGTCGATTAGGTAGCCCTGTTGCACGCCCATCAAAAATAGTTTGCGTAGGCCTTAACTACCGCGACCATGCTATTGAGGTAGGAGCATCGATACCATCAGAACCGGTGATCTTTATTAAAAGCACCTCTGCATTGAACGGCCCGAATGACGAGATTATTATCCCGAAAGGTTCAGAAAAAACAGACTGGGAATGTGAGCTGGCAGTAGTGATCGGCAAAAAAGCGACTTACATTGACGAGGCTGATATAGAAGATTACATAGCCGGATATGTGCTGCATAACGATGTATCTGAACGTGCCTTTATGTTTGAGCGCAATGGTACCTGGGATAAGGGCAAAGGCTGCGACACTTTCGCACCGCTTGGCCCGTATGTAATTACGCCCGATGAAATGCCCGATATTGATAACCTGCGCGTTTGGTTAAATGTAAATGGTAAGCCCATGCAAAACGGCAACACGGCAGATATGATCTTCAAAACGCATTACCTCGTATCATACATTACCCAGTTTATGACCCTGCTACCGGGCGACATCGTTTCAACCGGTACACCAGCGGGATCGGGCATTGGGTTGAAGCCCTCTGTGTTTTTAAAAGACGGCGATATAATGGAACTGGGTATTGAGGGCTTAGGCAGCCAACGCCAAACGGTTAAAGCTTACAAGCCATAATTAAAACCGGTAAGCGGCGCCAAGTTGTAAACCCAGGAGTATCAGCGCAGCATCTGTAGGCATAAACTTATAGGCCAGGTTAAAAGAGAAGTGCCTAACGCCCACATTGGCATTAAACCCAACATTGTTAAACGGTATCCCGTTAATGTATTGCTTTTGGCCTGGTGTATTATTTAGCCCAATCTTAAATGCCAGCGAAACCGCGGGAGAAACTTTAACCATAGCTTCGGTAAAAAGGCCATAAGTAAACAGATCTGTTTTGCGGTAATACGTAAGCTTATCGGTATTAAGCATCCTTTGTCTGAAAGCGGCATAGTCGCCAAATTCTTTGGTATAGGTTAGGTCGAGGCCAATAATGCGCCAGTCTACATTACCCCGATTGATATATGGCGACATAGAAAAGTTTACACCCAGGCCGTAAAAGTTTTTATCGATCGAGATATTAGTATTATCTGTACCTGCTCTATAATTACCGGCAAACCCTAAAACGCCATAGCTGATGTTTAAATTGGGATTTTTTAATGTATAGGATTGATAAATGTTAAGCAAGCCCGCCGATGCACCGTCATCTATATTACCAGAATTCCCAGTTAAAAGCAATGCGCCGGATACATAGGTGCCATGCCGCACAGAATCGCCCGAATACGGTTTAGACATATACTGAACATCATTTTGAAACATGGCCGAGGGATAATAGTGCTTTGTACACGAAGAGAAAATAAGTAGCAACGCTGCAGCAAACAGATAAGGTTTCATCAACAGGGTAATAATTAGGTTCGGTTAAGATAATAATTTCTCTCAAAAAAGAGATTTAGTGCTTTTACGAAAATGGGGATGCTTATGCTACATCTGCGCTGCCGTCCCGATCATTATCGGGATGGTTAATGTGTCACATGGTTTCATCTTATGGAAGCTGGAAGCTTCCCAATGTACAGTCACATTTACGCTGCGCTAAACTTGCGACAGCGAATAGGACAGCAATAGTTTTGTCATTCTGAACGCAGTGAAGAATCTCCTGCGTAAATGCTACCGGTTTTGTTTTCGCTAATACTTGTTGAAGAAGATTCTTCACTGCGTTCAGAATGACAAGTTGTATATAAAAGAAGGGCTCGTAAATATCACGAGCCCTTCTTTTATAACCTTTAATATCTATCCTTAAAAAATAAAATCCGTGCTCAAAAAGTTCGAGTCGTGATCTTTTACAATTTCGTTGATCAGTGTTTTGTTCGATTCAGTCATCTTGGCTGCAACCAGTGAGCGGATAGAGAACGAACGCAAAGCATCATGAACAGATAACGTTCCTTCGGCGCTGTCTTTACGGCCGGTGAACGGGAACACATCCGGCCCGCGTTGCGACTGGCTGTTGATGTTCACCCGGCTTACCAGGTTCACAAACGGATCAATCAGCGCAGCTACTTCTTTGGCATCGTTACTAAAAATACTCACCTGCATACCATGCGGCGAATCAATCTGGTACTGGATCGGCTCCTCGATACTCTCGAAAGGCAATACCGGGATAACCGGGCCGAATTGTTCTTCGAGGTATAGCTTCATTCCTTTCTTAACCGGGTAAACCACTGCCGGGAATACAAAAGATTCTACCGTAGTACCCCCGTTTTCGTTCATTACTTTAGCACCATTGGCAATAGCATCGTTAATACAAGCCTGCAAATAACCAGGTTTGGTTGGCTCGGCAACCGGGGTAATGTTAACACCCTTAACCCAAGGCATACCCGGCACAAGGGCGTTCACAGCATCGCTTAACAGCTTCAAAAATTCATCGGCAACATCTTTATGTACATGGATGATTTTTAAAGCCGTACAACGCTGCCCGTTAAATGATAATGCGCCCAACACGCATTCGCTAACAGCCAATTTTAAATCGGCATGTTTGGTTACGATGGCTGCATTCTTGGCATCCAAGCTTAACACCGCACGTAAACGGTTGCTTTTAGGGTGTCGTTTCTTTAAATCATTAGCCACCTTGCTCGAACCGATAAAGGCCAGCACGTTAATATTACCACTCTCCATTAAAGCCGGGGTAACGTTAGCGCCACGGCCATAAACTGTGTTTACAACCCCGGCTGGGAAAGCTTCCTGGAAAGCACGCAGCAAAGGATAGTGTAATAGCGTACCATGTTTAGGCGGTTTAAATAGGATGGTATTACCCATTATAATAGCCGGTATCAGCGTGGTAAAGGTTTCGTTCAGCGGGTAGTTAAACGGGCCCATACACAATACCACTCCGATTGGCGCGCGGCGGGTTTGTGCCATCACACCTTCGGCGATCTCAAACCGCGACGATTGCCTATCAATATCTTTTAGCGCATCAATAGTTTGGTTAATATAATCTACGGTACGGTCAAATTCCTTGGTCGAGTCGGCATACGATTTTGCAATTTCCCACATCAGCAGACGTACCACCAGATCGCGCTGCTCCACCATTTTGTATACAAACTTCTGCATACACTTAATGCGGCCTTCCACACTCATGGTTGGCCATTCACCACGGCCATTGTCGTAAGCCTTAATGGCAGCATCCAATGCTTCCTTGGCTTCCTTTTCGGTACCTAAGGGATAGGTGCCAATTAATTTGTGTAATAACCCCTCTGATGTTGGCAAACAGACAGGCGAATACACCGCGCTCACTTCCCCATCCCACTTCTTCATTTCCCCTCCACTCAGGTATTCGCGCTGATGAAGCTCTTCGATCCGGAACTCTTCCGGGATCTGGCTTTCATCTACAAACAGAGATCTGATTTGATCTTGAAAACTCATGTTTTTATTGTTGGTTGATTTAGTGTAACAATTTCGGAAAAAACAGCGTAATGCTTAATAGAAGCCGTTTTTTTGCATGAAATTTGACAGATATATTTTAATTGGCGTTTAAACCTTGCGGGTAGCCGTTAGTCTAAATAACAGTTTTAATTTTAAGACGATATAATTTTTTTGTAAAAAAGCGCGTTAACAATTTATTCATATCATGAGAACTACATTTAAACCCCTATCTACCCTGTTTTTTGCAGGGCTTTTAACTATTTCAATTATATCTACAGCTGATGCCCAAAGAGGCGGCTTCCATGGCGGAGGTGGTCATTTTGGTGGTGGCTATTATCATGGCGGCGGCTACTCACACTTTGGCGTTGGCATCGGTGTTGGAGTAGGCGTTGGTTTCGGCGGCTACTACAGCTCATTCGGCTACCCACGTTATGGCTTTATAGGCGCATTGCCTTATGGTTATTACCCATTTTTCTGGGGTCCTTACCAATATTATTATTCAGGCGGATATTTTTATCAGCCAGGCCCAAATGGTGGTTACCAGGTAACTGCTCCGCCGGTTGGTGCCGAAGTGCCATCCTTACCTAAAGGTGCAAGCCCTATTAATATTGATGGTGTGCAGTATTATGAGTTTAACGGCGTGTATTACAAAAATGCCGTTACCCCCGATGGCAAAAAAGTGTTTTTAGTTGCCGGAAAAGATGGCGTATTGAATACCAACCCTGAGGGCATTACCCCGCCGGACAGTACAGCTACTGTTGATACAGCGCCCCCTATGCCACAAGTTGGCGATATGACGGACCAGCTGCCAGAAGGCGCACGCAAAATTACTTTGAACGGTAAAAAGTATTGGGTAACTATCGATAATATTTACCTGGAAGAAGTTAAAGGACAAAATGGCACCAGTTACCGTGTTGTTAGCGTACCTGAAGCAAATAACGAACAAGAGGATAAAGACAAACAATAAGCAATAAATACCGCTATAAAAAAGGACACTGGTTATCAGTGTCCTTTTTTATTTTGCATCATATTTTGAAACCATTTGGCATTTGAATTGTAATGAAAACATTACACAAGGGGATCTCAACTTTATACTTTATTCAAAACAAATGAAAACATTAAATTTTAGAAGCACATTTTTAGCCCTGCTTATTGCAGCCGCTTGCATGATAAATGCGGGTTGCGACTCGTTTACTAAAACTCAAAAAGGAGCCGCCGTTGGTGCAGCTGGTGGTGGTACCATTGGGGCTATTATTGGCCATGCTACCGGGCATACTGCGCTGGGTGCTATTATTGGTGGTGCAGTAGGTGGTACAGCAGGTGCATTTATTGGCCGCAAAATGGATCGCCAGGCTGCAGAAATTAAACAAAACGTTCCGGGTGCTACAGTTGAGCGCGAGGGTGAGGGTATTGTGGTAAAATTTGATTCAGGGATTTTGTTTGATGTTGATAAAACAGAATTGAAGCCTGTAGCCAAAACCAACTTGCAAAACCTGGCAGCATCGCTGGTTAAAAACCCGGAAACTAATATCCTGATCATTGGCCATACTGATAGCACAGGTACAGTTGCCCACAATATGGATCTGTCTGTTCGCCGTGCCGAATCTGTAAAATCTCAAATTGTTGCCGGTGGTGTTGATGGCGCCCGTTTAAGCACGCAAGGCAAAGGCCCAACAGAACCTGTTGGCGATAACAAAACTGCCGACGGCCGTGCGTTAAACCGCCGTGTAGAGGTAGTTATTGTAGCTAACGACCAAATGAAAGCTGAAGCTAAACAAGCTCAGTAATTTAAAAATCATATCATTGAAAAAGCCCGTTCTCATTGAGCGGGCTTTTTTTGTGTCAATTTCCCCTCCGACCGTCAATTGCGAGGTATAGCCTGTACTGAATTTACCTCGGGAAGGCAATCCCCTATTCATAGAGAGTAATGCTTAGATTAACGTCACTAAACAGATTACAAGTTTCTGCTCTTATCAATGTCAGTCCCGCTCAATCGCCGCGGGTAGGCTATTACTTTTTAGCCAAAAAGTAATCAAAAGGCTCATCGGCAAAAGGCTTCTTTTCGCACAAGGCCATGCCACACAGCGTTCAGAACAACACAGGCCGGGATCTTTTGCCCCGCTAACGTTCGCACAACCCTGCCCTTCTGCAAAATCTCCAATGCCTCTTTCCGACACACAGGCCAGCATTGTTCTGCCCGCTTTTGGCCGAAGCTGTTTGCCGACGGGGGAGAAATCAAGAACCAAGAATTCAGACAAAAAATAAAATGAACTTTATTGCCGAATCAGTTACTATCATAACCTAACCTTTTCTGGGGCAGCATTGGCAATGTTGCGGCAACCACTGTTCCTGCCCAACCACTGCACTTCATAGCAACAGGGCCCGGCTGCGACTTTTCTTTTTGGTACTTTTTCTTTTGAGAGAAAAGAAAAAGTACATCCACTGACGATTCATATACTTCACCACCCTTCCTAATGGAAAACTGATTTACCTCATGATTTACGAAACTGTAAAATTCACGACTGCTTTCCCAAAGTAAGTCCGGAATAGACTTTGCCTCCAATGACGCTAAGGTTTGATAATCAAAATTCACCCTTTGCTATTCCCACATCCATTACCTAACTTTGTATCAATGATAAAAAAGTCGATAGCATTATCTCTGGCCTTACTGTATACAGTAACGGTGCTGGGCTTTGCCATAAACTTTCATTATTGCTTAAACCAGGTTTCGTCGGTACAATTTGATGCGCCGGTAAAAAAATGCAGTACACTCCGCGTGGTTAAAACCATGAAATGCTGCAAAGACAAAAAGGTTGAAGTAAAGGTTAAAGACGGGCACCAAAGTTCTTCTTTATCATTCCTGGCTAAAACTGCTGTTTTTGTTTTACCGCGAATCACTTATCCAAGCTTTGCAGAGCAACCCGTTCAAACTTCGGCTACCATTGCCTTTAACCGCGGCCCGCCCGACTTAGGTAGTCAGCCACCCACTTATCTCTCCAATCGCAATTTCAGGATCTGAATAATTAATTATTGCCCAACAAATTGGATATGCAGTTGCATTAGCCAATCAACGCATTTAATTATTTATTCAAAAATTACAGATCATGAAATTCCTTAAAATATTTGTAGCCTTATTGGTTACCACCATCAGCATAGCAAAAGCACAATTTACCAAAGCAGAATTACAGGTAAGCGGCCTTACCTGCTCTATGTGCTCAAACGCTACCGAAAAATCACTCCGCAAACTCGATTTTATCGGCGACATTAAAACCGACCTTAACCGCAATCTTTTTATCATCACGTTTAAAAAAGATGCGATAGTTAATCTCGATCAAATTAGCCAAAAAGTGCAAAGCGCAGGTTTTTCTGTTAACAGCTTAAAAGCCACCTTCAACTTCAGCAATGTTAAAGTGAGTAACAATTATCACTTTAATTATAATGGCACCTTATACGACTTCCTCAACGTGGGCGATAAAACGCTCGATGGCCCGGTTGCCGTTACCGTGTTGGATAAAAACTTCGTACCTGCATCTACCTATAAAAAATACGCAGCTATGGCCGATGTTCCTTGTTATAAAACAGGGATAATGAATGGCAGCCGCGTATACCATGTAACCATTTAAGTTTCAATTTCAGCCTTTACTGATTTTTATGAAACACTTATTGGTGTTGCTGCTGATATGGATATCGGCAGCAACCGCCTCTGCGCAAGAGCTGTATGTAAATACAGAGCCTGCCAGCAACATGGCTACAAATTCATTGGGCATCCGGGTAGAAAACCAGGGTTACTTTAAACCCGATTTTCGTAACCGCAGCACGCTGGAACTGATGTACGGCGCAAGCAAAAACCTGATGGTACACGGTTCATTATACGAATCTAACTTTAACACCAACAACAGCCATTTCGAAGGCGGAAGCGTTTATGCTAAGTACCGCTTTCTTTCAGTCGATAGTGTACAACGCCATTTTCGCGGAGCATTTTTCGCGAAAGTATCGGCCATTAATAACCCGATCATTAACCAGGAGATTTCTCTGGAAGGTGATAACAGCGGGGTTCAGGGCGGCGTGGTATTTACGCAGCTATTGCACAAACTGGCCTTATCAGGCTCGGCAAGTTATATCCGTGGGTTTAATAATAGCAGAGATCAGATTCCGGATGGATATGCGCGCAATGCGGCGGCCTGGTCGTTATCTGCCGGGTATTTGTTGTTCCCGAAAAATTATACCAACTACAAGCAAACCAACCTCAACTTGTATTTCGAATTACTGGGTAAAGCCAACCCCGGTTATGGGCAGGGTTATGTGGATGCCGCACCGGCCGTACAGCTCATTTTTAACAGCCAGCTTAGGTTGGATTTTTCGTACCGTACGCCCTTGTGGAACGATATGACACGAAACAGCAAAAACATGTATCTCGTGCGGATCGAGTATAACATATTCAATATCTTTTAATAGCCATCAACATGAAAGTATTATTAATAAGCTTAGCTATGCTGTTGGCCCTAAACGCATCGGCCCAGCATCAACATAAAATTGACTCTGCATCTACCAAAGCAATGCCCCTGCATCATCAGATGCAGGGCATGAGTCACCCAATGAAAGACACCACTATACATACAGACAGCATGGATATGGGCGATATGAAAATGGATGACATGCCCGGCATGACCAGCCAGTTTTCGCGCACAATTCCGATGAACCGCGATGGCTCAGGCTCCTCCTGGGTGCCCGACGAAACGCCGATGAATGCCTACATGATCCACGGTAAAAAATGGATGACTATGATTCATGGTAATATCTTTCTTCGCTACAATAACCAGGATCTGTTTAAAAGTGGCCAACGAGGCGCTTATCATTTCGACGCACCGAACTACCTGATGGGGATGACCCAGCGCAAGGTTGGCGAGCACGGTTTATTCTCTATTAATACTATGTTTTCGCTCGATGCATTCCTGGTGGGCAATGGCGGCTACCCACTGCTTTACCAAACCGGCGAATCGTACAAAGGCAATAAGCTTGTTGATAAGCAGCACCCGCACGATCTATTCTCAGAACTAAGCGTGGCTTATACCCAGCAGCTCTCTAAAAAAACTGACGTTTACGCCTCCTTCGGTTACCCTGGCGAACCGGCATTAGGCCCACCTGTGTTTATGCACCGGCTCTCGGCAGCTAATAACCCCGACGCGCCCTTGAGCCATCATTATGCCGATGCTACGCATATTACTTTTGGTGTAGCTACACTGGGTTTTCGTGTAAGTGACTTTAAGATAGAAGGATCAACTTTTAAAGGCCGCGAACCGGACGAGTTTCGTTATGGTTTTGATGCCATGAAGTTTGATTCTTATTCGATCAGGTTATCTTATAATCCGTCAAAAGAATGGGCACTACAGGTTTCAAACGGCTGGATCCACAGTCCCGAAGAAATTGAACCGGAGCAAAATGTGAAACGCTTTACCGCATCGGCCATCCATACCAAAATGCTGAATGCTGATAGCTACATTGCTACCTCATTGATTTACGGGCAAAACCATTACAGCGACAACGACAAAACACTGCCATCTGCTTTATTGGAAAGCAACTTGCAATTACATAAAAACGCTTTCTACGGCAAGTATGAATTTATGCAAAAGGATGCTGATGAACTGGATCTGGAAAATCACACCACAGGTTATAATCCCAACTATAACATCAATGCATTTACGCTGGGTTATAACCGGCAATTGGGTAACTGGATTAAAAACACCGATTTCCGCTTGGGATTACAGGGCACGGTAAACATATCGCCAACGGCACTTCAATCACTATACGGTACTGCGCCAATAGGGTTGGAGGTTTATTTGCGTATCAGCCCTTCCCTCATGAAGATGGGGATGAAGCACGACCACAACATGATGGACATGAACATGTAATCATACTAATCACAAAAAGAAAAGGCGCAGTTCAAATGAACTGCGCCTTTTCTTTTTGAAGTTTCACGTCTAACGTACCACGTCTAACGAAAACCTAAAACTTAGTATTCTGTATATGGGCCAAATGATGGCGGCTATGCCAGGAGTACATGGCGAGGTTACGCTTCAAAGTTATTTCAATTCCTGCTTCGGGATGAAAAAAGGTGCGGTCCCAATCGGCATCAGTAAATGATTCGAACAAGGCTACCATACGTTGGTGTAAACCCTCCAGTAATTTTAATGATGATTCAACCGGCAATTCATAATCGCCCAATATTGCCCAGCGGTCTTCGTGGTAAGTTTTAATGGTTGGGTTTTCCTCTGTCATGCCCCATTTAAAACGGATAATCGAGTTCATGTGGCTATCGGCAACATGGTGCACCACTTGCTTAATGGTCCAGCCGCCCGGGCGATAAGGTGTATTTAACTGATCGTTGGTTAACCCAATTACAGCATTGCGCAATTGCATAGGCAGGGCTTTAATATCAGCGATCCATTGGGCAATTTCTTCTTTGGTGTAAGTTGCCGGTGGCGTAAACTTACAAATGGGGTATCTCAGGCTATCGTCGGTCATTTTGTTCTTTTTTAAATGTTTGGGCTTGTTTTAACCGTTAAAAACCGGTTTCAGAATAATTTGTAATATACTTGTGTCAGCTAAAATTCGTTCCGATAAAGTATTGCGCCAAAATAACGTTTTGTACGTGCTATTGTAAACAGAAATGATAAAAAAAATCCTGTTTTTCCTATTCCTTTATTGCATTAATACGGCCTTTGCCGAAACCATAAAAACAGATGTGCTGGTAATAGGCGGCAGTGCCAGCGGTACCGCAGCGGCTATACAATGCGCACGCAGCAAAATTAAAACCCTATTGGTTGAACCCGGCCCCTGGCTGGGCGGCAGCATGACTTCGGGCGGCATCTGCATCCTCGATGCCAATAAAAATATCCCATCTGGCATTTATGGCGAGTTCCGCAAAAAGGTAACGGAGTTTTATAAGAAGACATCCGGTTACGATACCACCTACAATGCCACGCTAAAATTCGAGCCATACACAGGCGCAGCCATCCTCAAAAAAATAACAGACACAGTTAAAAACCTCACTGTAAAACTTAACACCAGCTACACTACCGTTAAAAAAGACGATACCGGCTGGGATGTTGTGATAGCACAGGACGGCAACACCACAACCATTAAAACCAAAGTATTAATAGATGCTACCGAATTTGCCGATGTAGCAGCGAAAGCAGGCGCAACATTAGTAAGCGGAGCAGAAACCCGGCAAGATACCGGGGAGAAACTAGCTCCAGAAACAGCATTGACCACTTTACGTAATTTAACCTGGGCTGTAGTTTTAAAAGATTACGGCAAGGCCGATAAAACGATCACTAAGCCCGAAAACTATAACCCAAACCTATATGCCTGCCTTAAAGGAAAGGATGTTAACAAACTTTTATCCGATGGTAAATTGCCTAACGATAAATACTTCATTAACTGGTGCGCAAACAGCTACCCGGTAACGGCCGAACAACTATCACCCGCCAAACGTGAAGAATATTTTAAAACATTACGCCTGCAAGCTTTAGGGTTAGTTTATTACCTGCAAACCGAATTGGGTTATAAAAATTTGAGTTTGGATGATGAATTTGATACACCGGATCATTTGCCATACCAACCATACATCCGCGAATACCGACACATAAAAGGCGAGGTGAGGATGATAGCCGATGATATTTACACGCCTTACAACCGGGTATCTAAACTATACCGAACTTCGATAGGTGTAGCCGATGCGATGCCCGAGCAAAATGCGGATGGCGCTGTAGCTTATCCTCCATTCCCCGCATATACTATTCCTCTTGGCGCGTTGGTAGTTAAGGATATGGAGAATTTAATTGTGACCGAAAACGCGATTTCTGTTACACATCTGGTTGGTGCAAGTACCTGTAACCCGGCAGTGCAAATGACGCTTGGACAGGGGGCCGGTACCGTTGCTGCCTTTTGCGCCTTCTTTAAAACTACAACTCAGCATTTAAGTGTAAGGGCAATTCAGGGCGAGATTCTTGACTTTAAAGGATTCTTGTTACCGATAAGCGATATTCCTTTAACTGATCCCGATTTTAGGGCGATACAGCAGGTATGTGCTACCGGTTTATTACAAACACGTACAGAACCATCAAGCGGTAATGCTTTGAAAATTTTGTTTAATGCTGATTCGCTGGTTCACACGGCCGAAGTAAAGCCCATGCTGAATGAGATTTATACCCGCGGCTTTCTCTGGTTTAATAAAATAAAACCGGGCGAATTTATTACCGTTGGTAACCTGCTGGCATTTATCAGCGAGATCACCCTGAGCGAACCCAAGCCATTACAGATAGAACTACAAAAGGAATGGAAAAGCCGCTACAAATTCAAAGATGATTTTGATTTGAACCGACCTGTTACCCGCCGCGAATTTGCTGTACTATCTAACAAATACTTAAATCCCTTTGCCCGCCGGGTTGATCTGAGCGGGCATTTGGTTAATTAGCCGGTTGCTTTAATTTACCTTCCAATTCCGGGTTTTGTGGTGGTAGCACCTTAACGTTTTGTTCCACCTCGGTTTGTTTTACATGTACGGCATAGTCGGCAGGTTCAATATGGCTGCCGTTGGCTTCGGCATATACCTGGGTAAACTCGGCACCGATGTAGAGAATGGCTGCGGTGTAATAGATCCACAGTAAAATAATAATGATAGACCCCGCTGCCCCATAAACTGATGTTTTGGCCGAAAGCTCGATATATAAACCAATAGCATATTTACCAAGCATAAACAGCACCGCTGTAAAAAATGCGCCCGAACGTACATCTTTCCACTTAATTTTAACATCTGGCAGTACTTTAAAAATTATGCCGAACAGTACCGAAATCACAATAAAAGCAATGGCTATGTTAATACCATTAATTACCCAAACGGTTATTCCCGGTAAAAAATGTACCAATTTGGCACTCAGGGCTAAAATGAGCAAGTTTAATATCATTGATACCAACAGTAAAAAACCCAGGCTCACAATCAGAGAAAACGACAAAAACCTGTTTTGAACCAGCTTTAACCAACCCTTTTTAGGCTTGGCTTTAACCCGCCAGATGATGTTAAGCGAATCCTGGATTTCGATAAAAATACTGCTGGCACCCACCATTAAAGTTATTACACCAAACACCACAGCTACCCCTGTTTTGCCCGATAGCTCCAGGTTTTTCAACATATCCTGAATCTGGACTGCAGCCTGCGATCCTACATAACCTTTTATTTCGGGATAAATGCTATTAGTAATAGCATCGTGTCCAAGAAATAATCCGGCCAGCGAGATCACCAATATCAACAATGGTGCTATCGAAAACACGGTATAATATGCCAGTGAGGCACTCAGCTTTAGGCCATTATCATTTATAAAACCCATAAAGGTGGCTTTTAAAACGCACCACCAACGGCTTAAATATTCTTTATTCAAATACTTCATAAATTTTTACAAGTGCAGGTTAGGGGCAGGCCTGCGATAAGCACTACATTAATAAAGCAATTTTATGCTATAATGGTTTTGATAAGCAATTTTAATGCCTGAGGGAAAAAGGGTTTGGTGCTACCTCCACATTTTTAATAAAGAGTTTGTCATTTCGAACCCTTGAAGGGATGGGAAGCGTAGAGGGAAGGGTGAGAAATCTTATACGGCATGCTGTTCGAAATATGGCACAGAAGATTTCTCCTCACCCCAATTCTCAATGCCCTGCTGTTCGTTCGAAATGACAAAATGTTTAGTAAAAGAAAGGGCATTCTTATAGAATGCCCTTTCTTTTACCGCATTGCTAATTCTTTATTATCAGCCTCTACCATCTTTTTAAAGAAGGTATTAAACTGTGGTACCTTATCGGCAGGCACAAAGTCTTTCTTGAGTTTAAAGCTGCGGGTTAGTATCAGTTTGTTGCCAATTTGCTTCGGTACTATACTGTATTCAATAATGTCGTTACTTAAGGTAACCGGCAGCATTGATTCTACCATCTTTTTACCAGCAGGTAAGTTAATGGTAATGCTCTCCACATCGTTATCGGTATAAAACATTTGCGATAAATCGATACCCGATGTACGTGGTAAAGATACCTGTAGATCGTTTGCTGATATTTTGCTCGACCACGGCAGGTTAAAGATCGACATGCCACCGATTGATTTGGTTACATTACCCAGTTGATAGCTGAGATTTACATAAACGGTATCAGTCGGGTTTAAACGATCGATGTTTTTATAATCCAGTTTGGTAATTTCCACATCCGGGTAGGTGCTCGAGATCGCTTCTTTTAAACGCTTGATCCTGTCTTTTTGCGAAAGTTCACCGTACGATTCGCGCAGGCCGCCGGCCATTGAACCGGTTTCGAAAGTTTTTTCGGTAATCACCATATTCTTTTCGCTGAATAGAATGTTGGTATTACGCTTTACATTATTCTCTTTACGGGTAGTTGGGTGCAGGTAGCTAATGGCATCAGTCGGCACGCTTTCGTCATTAATATCCAGCAAGGTTGAGTTTAGCGCACTGCCATACAAACAACGAAACGGCAGGTATTGCGAAGTTAATTCGATGTAGTAATCCTGTTTATCCAAATTCACTTTAGCCATGCAATGGTTAAAGTCGATTGATGGCAACGGCATACTTAATAAACCATTATCGCGGGTTTTAACCAGTACCAGTTGCGCTTTAATGCCGGCCTCTTTACACATAGCTACAAACAAGGTAGCTACATCCTTACAGTCGCCAATACGGGTATTGATAACAGCTGCCGGGTTCTGCGGGATCAACCCACTTTGGCGGAACGATACCGAACTATAGCTGATATTACCGGTAATGTAATTATAGATCTTTTCTACCTTTTGCATCTGGCTTAGGTTTGGTTTGCCGGTAAACAGATCGCCAATTACCTGTTTCACTTCGTAGTTGGTGCGGGCTTTGGCCGTTGCCATATCATTATACCAGTCCGAAATAAATTTCCAGTCAGGAATCGATGTCAGGTACAGCACATTGGCCACGTCATCCATCGGCGGCATTTTATCTTCGTATTGCAGACTGGCTTGTTTATTGTTTTGCCATACGTACATATCAAAATCATCAACCGAGGTTTTTACCGGATTGATGGCTTGCTGCGAAAATGTAGAATTAAACTTCTGGTTCCTGGCAATCAGCAAAGAGTATTTGGTGGTCACATAAGGCTTGCCGTGTGTAAAGTAAAACGAATCCCAGAAGTATCCGGCCAGGCGGCCTTTTTCATAGTTCTGTACTTTGTAGCGCATGTTAACCACGTCGCCCACTTCGAGGTTGGTAAATACAAGCTGGCTTTCGTTACGCTCGGCAGGTACTTTGGTGCCGTTAGCTTTAATAACTTCGGCTGCTTCTACAACCAGGTCCTGCCAGCTATCTGTATCAATATTGTATTCTTTCCAGCTTTCTATGCCCTTTTGGGTTAGTATCTTAACGGTTAAAAACTTACGGGCTTCAGATCCGCCTTGCTCATAAACTACTTTTTGCACCTCTTCATTCAAGATTACCGAGTTATCATCCGGATAATCACCAGCCTTTGGCGCGGCTTTTACAATGGCATCAACATCGGGGTCGGTAAAGTAAGCGAACACATCTTTTTTATTCTGTAGTTTACGGAGTGATTTGATCGACTCGTAATCATTCGGATTCAGCTCCAGATCTTTCTGATAATAACTAACCGACTTATCCTTGTTATTGCTCATCTCATTGATCTTACCCAATGAAGCGTAGTAAGAGCTAATGGTTGGCGCAATAGCAATTGTTTTCAGATAAGCTTCTTCGGATTTGGCGTAATTCTGCTGGTTATAATACTGGTTACCAATGTAAGAGTAGATACCAGTTGCATAAGGCTTATTGGCTATTTCATCATTCAACACTTTGTAACCAAGATCTGCATTACCTGCTGCAAAATAAGCTTCAGATAATATCTTAACCATAGTGTAGTCGTCGTTATTATCCACATACTTTTTAAGTACGGCTAATGATCCGGGTACGTCTTTATGCAATTCTTTTACAATGGCATATTTTAACTGTACTAACTCACGGTTGTCAGGGAATTTCAGATAGGCTTCTTCACCCAGGCGCACCAGTTCATCCTGGTTCTTGTTCGAACCGGCAAGACCAATTTTAGTAGAATAAATATATTCTTCCTGGCCAGGATAATTTGCTTCGATCTCTTTTACAACATCAGCCGCTTTATCAAACTCTTTCTGGTTATATAATTCACTGTATTTATAGATCAATGCCTGCAGCGAGTGTGGGTCAGCGTTTTTAATGGCTTCTTTAATGGTTTCGGTACCGGTGCGGTTATCCTCGCGACTAAAAATCTGGATCAGCATTACATTCAGGAATGTATTGTCGGGGTATTTCTTTTTCAGCTCGTCAACCAAACGTCGCGATTCGAAAGTGCGGTCGTTACGCAGATACGCTTCGGCCAGTAAAATTTTTGATAGATCATCATCCGGGTTTTGCTTAACCTTATCGGCAAAATAGGTAATGCCTACCGGCTGAACTGCCGCTAAATTATAAGCAGCAGCTTTAGTGTATGGTTGTGCCTGGGCAGTGTAAGTAAGGTTGTGTAGTACGTAGCCTTTATCGTCGGTCAGCCTCACCATAAAATTCAGGTTATCGCAATAGCTCTCACCCAACTGTATCAGTATGCGGTTATAGCCTTTATTCAGTTTTACATTTTGGATATAGGTATCCAGATCGTTATTACGCTCATCGGCCTCTGATAAAACCTGTGCATCATTAACCCATACTTTTACCGAACCCGAAACGCCGGTACGTAATTGCACGGTTTGATCTTCATCGGCTTTAACAAAGCTCTGTGCAAATACGATAGAGTTGTGCGAGTTGCTGAAATACTCAAAATCAACCCAATGATCATGACGCGGGGCTTTTACTTCGCGCCAGCCAATTTTGGTGCCTTGTTTCGAGGTAAAAATTGCACCTGCTTCGGGATGGGCCAGTACATCATCATATTTTTTATCGAAACCGCTGGTCGAAATATTTTCAAACTCGCCGGTTATCTGCCAGCTATCAACAGATCCTGTGTTTTTATATTCGGCATCTGCCTTATCATATTGCTTGCTGCTTTCGTAATGCTTGCCTATCATTTGGCTGGCCATTGCTGGTAGCATGCCATCATACTGGCGATTGGCCGCTAAATCTTTGAAGAAGGCCAGCTGCTGAGGTGTTTTTTTGCCTGACCCTTCATTTACAGAGGCAGTAGTCCACAAGGCATAAATATAGGGTTGCGGGTTTTTGCTTTGTGCGCAAAACTTCGCGAAATAGTCGAATGATTCAGAAGCCGGTTTATCCAGCTGCGCTAAAAGGCTCAAACCTAACAGGGCTTCGCCGGCAGATTGATTTTGTTTGGCGGCCTCGGTAAATAAAGCTCTTGACTCAGTACGTTTGTTGGCATAAAAAGCCTGCCATGCTTTTTGAAGATCTGTTTGGGCAAACAAATTGTTGCACGCAAGCACAAGCATCAAGCACAACAGTGACTTTAGGGGATTAGGTTTAATCATGATGTATTAGGTAATATAGGGATTTTTCTATCTGTGCGATACGATCAGCAAATCAAGATCTTTACTCGGGATATTAAACCGCTCGCCAATATGCTTATTGGTTAAATGCCCCTGGTAAATATATACGGCATTGCGCACGCCCGATTTTTGCCAGATCACGTTTTTTAAGCCCCCATGCTCGCCAATATCCAACAGTATCGGTGCGAATATATTGGTAAGCGCATAGGTTGCCGTACGCGCCACACGCGATGCAATATTAGGCACGCAATAATGGATCACATCGTACTTGCGGAACGTAGGGTTGGTATGGTTGGTAACTTCCGATGTTTCGAAATTACCCCCCTGATCTATACTCACGTCAATAACCACCGAATTGGGTTTCATACGACTCACGATACTTTCTGATATAATGCAGGGACTGCGGCCATCTTCGGCACGCATGGCACCAATGGCAACATCGCAGGTGGTAATCGCTTTTTCGAGCACAATGGGTTGTACTACAGAAGTGAATACCCTGGTGCCAATATTATTCTGTAAACGGCGAAGCTTATAAATTGATGGGTCGAAAACTTTTACTTCGGCACCCAATGAAATGGCAGTACGTGCAGCATATTCGCCAACAGTACCAGCCCCCAGAATAACAATTTCGGTAGGGGGTACGCCGGTAATGCCACCCAGCATCAGGCCTTTGCCATCAAAAACGTTGCTCAGATATTCGGCCGCGATAAGGATTGAGGTTGCTCCTACAATTTCGCTCATAGCACGGATAACGGTTAGCGAACCGCCTTCGTCCTGCAAATGCTCGAAAGATAGCGCCGTGATCTTTTTATTGATCATCGCCTGCAGGCAATCGGCTTTGAGGGTAGAAAGTTGCAGGGTAGAGATGAGGATCTGGCCGGGTTTCATCAGCTCAACTTCTTTTAACGTGGGGGGAGCTATTTTAATGATGATGTCGGCAGCGTCATAAACCTGTTTACTGTCGTATACAATCTGGGCTCCCTGCTCGCTGTAGTCCTTATCCGAAAAATTGGCGGCTTGGCCGGCATTGCTTTCCATTATAATATCGTGCCCGTTGTTTACCAACAGCGCTACAGATAATGGTGTTAAGGCAATCCGGTTTTCCTGGAAAGAAACCTCTTTAGGTATACCTATGTAAAGTTTGTTTTTCTTGCTTTTTACTTCAAGCATCGACTCCTGGGGTTGCATCATTGCCTGTTTGGCAACATCAGAAAACCCACTATATAACCCTGAACTCATGCTATAATCCTCTGGACGTTGAAGATAGTAAAATTAAATCTGTTCGGCAATAATTTCGCGGGATGTAGGGCTTATCGCCCTAATACTGACTTTAAGGTAATGATCGGGCAGCAGATCGGCAATTTTCTCTGGCCACTCAATAAAGCAGTAGGCGTTAGAATAAAAGTATTCTTCGTACCCCATATCAAAAGCCTCGCTCTGGCTTTTCAGGCGATAAAAGTCGAAGTGGTAAACAGTAGCATCGCCTCCGCGATATTCATTCACAATAGAAAACGTTGGGCTGGTTACTGATTCGCTAACCCCCAAAGCCTCGCACAGCGATTTAATGAACGTAGTTTTACCCGCACCCATATCACCATAGAATAAGAAGATGCGTTGATTGGCTGCAAAATCCAAGAGCTTAATGGCTGCGCCATTAAGCTCTGATAAAGAATTTATATTTAGCGTAAGCTGATCTGAATTCATGATCTAAAAATCAAACGGCCAAGATACGCACTTGATTTATTACTTACTTCCATAAGTAACCACCGGGATGATCATTTCTTCCAGAGAGATCCCGCCGTGCTGGAAAGACTCATTATAGAAGTTCACAAACTGGTTATAGTTATTAGGATAAACAAAGTAACTGTCGCTTTTGGCAAACACAAAGCTCGAACTTACGTGCAGTTTAGGAAGCATAGCATCGTGCGGGTTGCGAATGTGGAAAACGTCCTTCGCATTAAAATTCAGGTTTTTGCCTTGTTTGTAACGCAGGTTGGTATTGGTGTTGCGGTCGCCAACAATTTTGCTTGGGTTTTTAACACGGATGGTTCCATGATCGGTAGTAATGATCACTTTCACCTGTTTGGTTGATAAAAACTTCAACAAATCAAACAAAGGTGAATGCTCAAACCACGACAAGGTTAATGAGCGGTAAGCCGCATCATCACTTGCCAATTCGCGAATCATCTGCATATCGGTACGGGCGTGCGACAGCATATCCACAAAGTTGTAAACAACCACGTTTAGGTCGTTATTCATCAGGTTGTTAACCGAATCATTAAGTGATCTGCCTTCGTCTATGTTTAGAATTTTATGGTATGATGTTTTGGTTTCTTTACGTACAGCACGTTTTACATGATCTGTCAGAAAATCGGCCTCGTATAGGTTTTTGCCACCTTCGTCCTCATCATTTTGCCACATGTTAGGGTAGCGTTTTTCCATATCAAGCGGCATTAAACCGGCAAATATGGCGTTACGGGCATATTGTGTAGCGGTTGGCAAAATACTGTAATAAGTATCTTCTTCCTCCAGCCTGAAATATTCGCTGATGATGGGGTTAATGATCTTAAACTGATCGTAACGTAAATTATCAATCAGAATAAAAAATACCGGTTGGCCGCCATCCAGCTTAGGGAAAACTTTTTTCTTGAATAACTGGTGCGAAAGGGTAGGCGCTTTGTCCTGGTTTTTAATCCAGTCGAGGTAATTTTTCTCAATGAATTTAGAGAACTGCACATTGGCTTCGGCTTTTTGCAAGGTCAAAATTTCATGCATGCCAGAATCTTGCAGTTTCTCCAGTTCAAGCTCCCAGTAAATTAACTTTTTGTAAACATCAACCCATTCCTGGTAGCTCAGGTTGTCATTCAGAGTCATACCCAATTGCCTAAAATCCTGCTGATAGGCCATGGTGGTTTTCTCGGTCACCAGCCTTTTGTTCTCTGTAAGCTTTTTGATGGTTAATAATACCTGCTTAGGGTTTACCGGTTTAATCAGGTAATCATCTATCTTTGAGCCGATGGCATCTTCCATCATCGGTTCTTCTTCGTTTTTAGTAATTAATACTACCGGTATGTCGTTATTAAGGGCTTTAATTTCCGATAATGTTTCGAGGCCGGTTAAGCCGGGCATATTTTCATCCAGGAAAACCAGGTCAAAATAGCTGTTCTTAAACGCGTCAACCGCATCGCGGCCGTTGGTTACGGTAGTTACTTTGTAACCTTTTTCGCTTAATAACAGTATATGTGGTTTAAGCAGATCAATTTCGTCGTCTGCCCATAAAATAGTAGTTTCCTGCATCTTGTTCTTTATTTATCCCCTTATAACCTTTCGGCACCTCATTTGTTGCTGTAATTATAAGTAATTAACAATATTTAACAGATACTCTTGGCAAGGTTTACAATTAATTAACACTTTTGCACATTCGTAAGTACGTTACCTTGAATAAAAAGAAAATTATCAACGATCCGGTTTACGGGTTTATATCCATACCCACCGAATTAGTATTCGACCTGATTGAGCATCCTTATTTTCAACGGTTAAGATACATTAAACAATTGGGAATGACGCACCTGGTTTATCCGGGCGCACTGCATACCCGTTTTCACCATGCCCTGGGCGCAATGCACCTCATGAGCATGGCGGTTGAAACCCTCTGCAACAAAGGCCACATCATCACTCCCGAAGAGCAGGAAGCCGTTACCATTGCCATTTTACTGCACGATATTGGCCACGGCCCATTCTCGCACGCTTTAGAGAAAAGCATAGTACAAGGCATAACGCACGAGGATATTTCTGAACTGCTGATGGACCGGCTGAATAAAACTTTTGGAGGCCGCCTCACCATGGCTATCGAAATATTTAATAACACCTATCCAAAGCAGTTTCTTCATCAGCTGGTATCGAGCCAGTTGGATATGGACAGGATGGACTATCTGAACCGCGACAGCTTTTTTACCGGTGTATCAGAAGGCGTGATCAGCTCTGACAGGATCATTAAAATGCTGAACGTTGCCGATGATTATATTGTGGTAGAGAAAAAGGGGATTTACTCGATCGAGAAATTCTTGATTGCGCGGCGGTTAATGTACTGGCAGGTATATCTCCACAAAACCGTAGTATCGGGCGAGCATTTGCTAGGTAAAATACTAAAACGTGCCAGGGAGCTTGCATTACAGGGCGCACAACTTTTTTCTACACCTGCATTAAACCATTTCCTGGTAAATAGTATCAGTAAGGAAATGTTTATGCAAGATGAGCGCCATATTAAAACGTTTACCTGTTTGGATGATACTGATATTATGGCGGCCGTAAAAGTCTGGATGAACCATAGCGATAAAGTATTAGCAATGCTTTGCACTAATTTTATACACAGGCACCTGTATCATGTTGATATTACCAACCACCCGGCAGATGATGCTTTTATAAAAAAGTTAACTGCCAGTGCTGTTAAAAAATATGGCATCAGCGAAGCCGACGCTTCTTATTTTGTATTTACAGAAACCATCAGCAATTATGCCTATAAGCTTGATGAAGGCAATATTTTAATACTGATGAATAACGGCGAAACGCGCGATATTACCAAAGCAAGCGACAATTTAAACCTCGAAGCTTTGGCCAAACCGGTTGAAAAATATATATTATGTTATACCAAAGACCTGATATAAAACGTATTTAGCCTATATTATAATAATTTGTTGCTTCGATATTAACATTTAAATTTGCCCGATGCAATTCACTGCACTTGAAATAGGTTTACTGCTAAACGGCACCGTAGAGGGTAGCCCCGAAGCACAGGTAAATCAGTTAGCTAAAATTGAGGAGGCCACAGCCGGCTCGCTCTCATTTTTGGCCAACCCGAGGTATGAGCAATTCTTATATACCACGCAGGCCTCTGTGGTTATTGTTAACAATGACCTCGTTTTAACTGAGCCTGTATCTGCTACTTTAATACGGGTAGAGAATGCATACAGTGCCTTTTCTGTACTGCTCGAAAAATACAACACGCTTAAGCTTGATAAGCATGGCATAGAGCAGCCAAGTTTTATACACCCAAGTGCACAACTTGGCGAAAACGTATACATAGGCGCATTCAGTTATATCGGTCCCAATGTAAAAATTGGCAACAACAGCAAAATTTATCCCAATACTTATTTAGCCGATAATGTAACTATTGGCACCGATACTACGTTATTTGCTGCAGTTAAAGTATATTTTGATTGCGTGATCGGCAATAATGTAATAATTCATTCGGGCGCTATTATTGGCAGCGACGGTTTTGGCTTTGCGCCCACAGCTGATGGCACTTACACCAAGGTTGCCCAGATTGGCAATGTGGTGATACATGATAATGTAGAGATCGGCTCCAACACTACGATCGACCGTGCAACAATGGGTTCAACCATTATCAGCAGCGGTGTTAAACTGGATAACCTGATCCAAATTGCCCATAATGTTGAAATTGGTGCCAATACCGTAGTAGCTTCACAAACCGGCATATCTGGCAGTACCAAAATTGGCGAAAACGTAATTATTGGTGGCCAGGCAGGTATTGTAGGTCACATCAGCATTGCTAAGGGCACACAAATACAGGCACAATCCGGCATTGGCCGAAGCATTACCGACGAAGGTAAAAAATGGGCAGGTTCACCGGCCGTATCTTACGCAAGTAACATGCGCTCGCAGGTGGTGGTTAACCGATTGCCCGAATTAGAAAAGAAAATTAACGAACTCGAAAAAATAATTGCTGAACTACGCAATATCAGCATATGACTCAAATTTTGACGCAGTCTCCCATACAAATTATGAACGTAAAACAAAGAACCATTAAGACAGCGGTTTCCGTATCAGGCACAGGTTTACATACTGGTGAAAATGTAACAATGACCTTTCATCCGGCTCCCGAAAATCATGGATTCAAATTCAGACGGGTTGACCTGGAAGGCGCTCCGATCATAGATGCCGATGTTGATAACGTAACCGATACCTCACGCGGTACTACTATCACACAAAACGGCGCAAGCGTTAGTACTGTTGAACACGTATTGGCTGCCCTTGTAGGCTGTGAATTGGATAACGTGCTGATTGATCTTAATGGCCCTGAAACCCCTATCATGGATGGCAGCTCGATGCCTTTTGTTGATACCATTACCGAAGCCGGCTACGAAGAGCAGGAGGCAGATCGCGAATATTACCACATTCCATACAATATCCACTATTCTGAGCCTGATCGTAAGGTTGACATGGTTGCCATGCCGCTTGATGATTACCGCTTTACCTGTATGGTTGATTATAACTCACCGGTATTGGGTAGCCAGCATGCAAGTATCTCTACCATGTCTGAGTTTAAGAAAGAGATTGCATCATGCCGAACTTTCTGTTTCTTACACGAGCTGGAAATGCTTCTGGCCCACGATCTGATCAAAGGCGGAGATATTAACAATGCCATCGTTGTTGTTGATAAAACCATCGACAAAGAAGAACTGGCTAAACTGGCTAAATTATTTAACCGCGAAGATATTGACGTTGCCCCTCAGGGTATCTTGAACAACATTGAACTGCGCCACCAAAATGAGCCTGCGCGCCACAAGTTGTTAGACATGATTGGTGATTTAGCCCTGGTTGGTGTTCCGCTTCGCGGCCATATTATGGCAGCTCGCCCGGGCCACGCAGCAAACGTTGCTTTCGCTAAAAAGATCAAAGCTTTAATTAAAAAAGAACGCAGCCGTAAACATGTAAAGGTTTATAACCCGCACATGAAACCGGTTTACGATACCGTACAGATCATGAATATTTTGCCGCATCGCCCGCCTATGCTGCTGGTCGACAAAATATTGGAGCTTACTAAAACCCACGTAGTAGGTTTAAAAGCTGTTACCATGAACGAGCCTTTCTTTGTTGGCCACTTCCCTGGTGCACCGGTTATGCCGGGTGTGTTACAGATAGAAGCGATGGCACAAACAGGCGGTATCCTGGTATTAAATACCGTACCCGATCCTGAAAACTGGTTAACGCTTTTCCTTAAAATTGAGAATGCCCGTTTTAAAGACAAAGTATTGCCTGGCGATACACTCATTTTCAGATGCGATCTTGTGGCCCCTATCCGCCGTGGTATTGCACAAATGAAAGGTATCGGTATGGTAGGAGAGAAAGTTGTAGTAGAAGCCGAATTAATGGCTCAGATCGTTAAATATAAAGAATCATGATTCAGCCATTAGCATACATACATCCACAAGCTAAAATAGCTGACAATGTGGTGATCGAGCCTTTTGTTACCATTCACAAAGATGTGGAAATTGGCGAAGGTACCTGGATCGGTTCAAACGCCACCATTATGGAAGGCGCACGCATCGGTAAAAACTGCCGCATTTTCCCGGGAGCTGTAATTTCAGGCATCCCGCAGGATTTAAAGTTTAAAGGCGAGAACACTCTGGTGATCATCGGCGATAACACTACCATCCGCGAATGCGTAACCATTAACCGGGGTACTAAAGATCACTGGCGCACCGAAATTGGTAGCAACTGTTTATTAATGGCTTATTGCCACGTAGCACACGATTGCCAGATTGGTGACAACTGTATCTTCTCAAACAATACAACCCTTGCCGGCCATATCACCATAGGCGACTATGTAGTACTGGCAGGCATGGTGGCAATACACCAGTTTTGCAAAGTGGGCTCGCATGCTTTTGTAACCGGCGGTTCGTTGGTACGTAAAGATGTGCCTCCCTATGTAAAAGCTGCACGCGAGCCACTTTCATACGCAGGTATCAACTCGGTAGGGTTACGCCGTCGTGGTTTTAGCGAAGACAAGATTAACGAGATACAGGATATTTACCGCACACTGTTTGTAAAAAATAACAACGTGAGTAAAGCCATGGAAATTATCGAAGCCGATTTCAGGCCAACTGAAGAGCGCGACGAGATCCTTAACTTCATCACCAGCTCTCAGCGCGGTATCATGAAGGGTTTTGGAAATAGTTAAATATTAAGTTTATTGGTTCATTAGTTCATTGGTTGATTAGGTTGTATTTTCACGACTAAGCACCACGAACTAATGAACGATATACAACTTCCTTCAAAAATTAGTTCACTGTCTTAGGCTGGTAATTCGATTCAGAATACAAGTACCAATGAACTAATGAACCGATGAACTAATGAACTAATGAACCAAATACAAATAACCCTCGAAGACACCGGCCGCCGCTTTAACCGCGACTGGATCTTCAAAAACATTAGCTACACATTTACATCGGGTAATAGCTATGCAATACTGGGTTCTAATGGTTCGGGAAAATCAACCCTGCTGCAAATTCTTAATGGCAGTTTAGGCCCATCAAAGGGTAAAATAACTTACACACTTAACGGTGCGGTAATCCCCACAGAAGCTATCTATGAGCACCTGAGTCTGGCCGCACCCTACCTGGAACTGATCGAGGATTTTTCGTTGAATGAAATGATCGACTTTCATTTCAAATTCAAACCCCTGTTACCCAATATCAGCAAACAGGATGTTATTGCGCTGCTCAACCTCAGTACCAACGCCAATAAACTCATCAAATACTTTTCGTCGGGCATGAAACAACGCCTTAAACTGGTTCTGGCATTCTGCTCCGATACACCGATTTTGATGCTGGATGAACCTACATCAAACCTCGATACGCAAGGTATAGAATGGTACCGCGATCTGGTTCAGCAATTCTCTGCTGGTCGACTCACTATCGTTTGCTCAAATCAACTTCATGAGTACGATTTCTGTCAAAATCAGCTCAATATTGCAGATTATAAGGCTCAACCTGTAACACAATAGCTTTTTGCTCGTCTGATAGGATATTTTTATCTTGTCAGGAAAACTTTATCTCCCTTAATTAAATGAATAAACACGTACTCACTTTTGTATCGGCATTAGCTATTGCCGGCACCGCTTTTGGCCAGGCTAAACTGGTTGAAAAAGTAACCAAAAAAGGCAACGAAATTGTAATACCGTACGAAAAGTATGTATTGCCAAATGGTTTAACGCTGATACTGGCCGAAGACCATTCAGACCCATTAGTCCACGTTGATGTAACCTATCACGTAGGATCAGCACGTGAAGAAATCGGCAAATCAGGCTTTGCACATTTCTTTGAGCACATGATGTTCGAGGGGTCTGACAATGCACCTAAAGGCACGCACGATAAGATAACCATCGGTAATGGCGGTACCAATAACGGTTCAACCAACCGCGACCGTACCAATTACTACGAAACCGTACCTAACAATTTACTGGAAGACGCCATCTGGCTCGAAGCCGACCGTATGGGCTTTTTATTAGGTCAGGTTACGCAAGAGCGTTTTGAAGTGCAACGCGCAACCGTTAAAAACGAGCGCGGCCAAAACTATGACAACCGCCCGTATGGCCTGGCATCAGAATACACCAGTAAAAACCTGTATCCTTACGGCCACCCATACTCATGGCTAACCATTGGCTATATCGAAGATTTAAACCGCAGTAATGTAAACGATTTAAAGAACTTCTTTTTACGCTGGTACGGCCCCAACAACGCAACCCTAACCATTGGAGGCGATTTTAACCCCGCTACAACACTAAAGCTGGTTGAGAAATACTTTGACGCCATTCCGCGTTGCCCGGCCGTACAGCCCGTTAAAGTGGCACAAGTAAGCTTAGCCGCTAACCGATATGCATCATATACCGATAACTACGCCCGTGTACCAATGTTGGTGATCGATTACCCAACTGTACCCGATTATACCAAAGATGTACCTGCGCTTGATTGCCTTGCCGAAATACTGGGCCAGGGCAAAAACTCTATCCTATACCAAAACCTGGTTAAAAAGCAATTGGCCTTACAGGCATCAGCATCAAGCCAGTCGTCAGAACTGGCGGGTGAGTTTATGATCCGCATGGTACCACTTCCGGGTAAGTCACTGGCAGATATGGAGCAGTTGTATAATGCATCGCTCGATTCGCTGGAGAAACGCGGCGTTACCGATGAAGACCTGCAAAAATTTAAAGGCGGTATTACAGCCGGGTTTATCAACAACCTGCAAAGTGTATCGGGCAAGGTATCACAACTGGCCGAATTTCAAACTTATACCGGCAACCCTAATAAAACCGCCGATCTGTTAAAAGAATACGCCGCCGTAACCAAAGAAGATGTGATGCGCGTATTCCATCAATACATTAAAGGCCACGGCGCTGTTGTATTAAGCGTATTAACAAAAGGCCAGGAGCAAACCGCTGCCAAGCCGGATAACTACAAAATAGATTCGACCCATTACAACAAACCAAACTATGGTTACGAAGGCTTAAAATATACCAAAGCTGTTGATAACTTCAACCGTAACCAGCAGCCTTCATTCGGCCCTAACCCGGTTACCAAAGCGCCGCAGTTCTGGAAGAAAGACCTGCCATCTGGCACTAAAGTTATCGGCGTACAAAATACCGAAGTACCATTGGTTACCTTAAATTTAACCTTACCGGGCGGCCGTTTATTAGAAGAAAACGATTTAAGCAAAGCCGGCATCTCGAGCCTTTTTGCTACCATGATGCAGGAGGATACCAAGAATTATACTGCCGAAAAATTTGCCATTGAACTGCAAAAGCTGGGTGCCAGTATCCGCGTAAGCAGCGATGTTGATGGTATGGTATTTTCTGTACAATCGCTGAAAAGCAACTTTGCCAAAACGATGGCCTTATTGCAGGAACGCTTGTTTAATCCGTTGTTTACCGAAGCTGCATTTAACCGCGATAAAAAGCAAACGCTGGAATCATTCAAGCTACAAAAATCGCAACCTGCCAATATTGCTACAGCAGTGTTCGCCAAGCTAAACTATGGTTCAACCAATATCCTCGGCATCTTACCTGCCGGCAATGAACAAACGGTTAAGAGCATCAGTCTGCAGGATATCCAGAACTATTACAACAATAATATTACCGCCAATGGTGCTAAAGTGGTTGTAGTGGGCGATATTACCGAAGCCGAGTTACTGCCTCAGCTCGCCTTCTTAAACAAGTTGCCTAAAAAGGATATTAAGCTTGTCGCGCCAGCCCCCGCCATTGCAGTAACTAAAACCAAAATCTATTTGGTTGATGTACCTAAGGCTGCTCAAACCGAATTCCGAGTTGGTTACGGCACCAATTTAAAATACGACCCAACCGGCGATTACTACAAACTATACCTGATGAACTATCCATTGGGTGCCGATTTTACCAGCCGTGTTAACACCTACCTGCGCGAAACCAAAGGCTGGACCTATGGTGCCAGTACACGTATTGTGGGTGATAAATATTCGACTGATTATTATTTCTCATCGGGCATTCGCGCCAATGCTACAGATAGTGCCTTGGTATCTTTGATGAAGGAGTTAAACAATTACAGTCAGAATGGGCCAACTGCTGCCGAGATCACTAATATGAAAAAGGCCATTAGCCAGGGTGATGCCTTGCGTTACGAAACAGGTGCGCAAAAAGCACGTTTTGTGGCTCGCATACTGGATTATAACCTGCCCGCAACCTATGTTGATGCCCAAAACAAGCTGATTTCCAATATTACTGCGGAACAGTTAAAAGCTACCGCTGCAACCTGGATTAAACCCAACCAGTTAAACATTTTATTGGTGGGCGACAAGGCTGCTATTTTACCCGGCTTGCAGAAATTAGGTTACGATATTGTTGAACTAAATACCGATGGCGACCCGATTACTGCGCAATAACTGCTTGATAGTTTGCGGGTAAGTATATAATTTTGCGATCCAATATAGATTATGTCAAAAGCATCAGAAATAAAAAATGGCAACATCCTTCGTTTTAACGGGGATTTAGTGCAGGTAGAAGAGTTTATACACCGTACACCAGGTAACTTACGTGCCTTTTACCAGGCGCGTATGCGTAACGTAAAAAGCGGCAAATTGGTTGAATACCGTTTCCGTACAGATGAAGAGGTTGAAATTGCCCGCGTAGAAACCAGCGATTACCAATACTTATACGAAGATGGTAACGACCTGGTAATTATGGACAATGCCACTTACGAACAACACAATGTGCCTAAATTTTTATTTGGCAACGGTGTTAAGTTTTTAAAAGAAGGGATGAACGTGATCGTAGCTTTCGAAAGCGATGAGCCTATCATGGCAAAAGTCCCTGCATCGGTAGAATTAGAGGTTACTTATACCGAACCTGCAGTTAAGGGTGATACTTCGACCAACGCGCTTAAATCGGCCACTGTTGAAACAGGAGCTGAGATCCGCGTACCATTGTTTATCAATATTGGCGACAAGGTTAAAATTGATACTACAAGCGGTGCTTATTCAGAGCGTGTAAAAAGTTAATTTTAGATTATAACAAAATAAAAAGAGGTTCTAAATTTTTAGAGCCTCTTTTTGTTTTGTTACCTTTCCATCGTCACAAACACCATACACGTCATTGCGAGGTACGAAGCAATCGCGAACTTTACAGGGCGGCTCTGCTTATCGGGGATTGCTTCGTACCTCGCAATGACGGTTAAACGCTTGCCATGAAAAAGGAAGAAATCCGCAAACTATTCGTCCAAAAACGCAATCAACTTACTGAAGTTGAATATGGCGTGTTATGCCAAAAGCTATTTTGCCAGTTCCGTCAATTTGATTTGAGCGAGGTGAGATGCATACACCTCTTCTTACCTATTGTAAAACGGAAAGAACCTAACACCCTGCTAATCCGTGACTGGCTGAAAGTCAATCATCCTGAAATTAAGATCGTGTATCCTAAAACCAATTTCACCGACCATAGTATGCAAAGTTTTGCGGACGATGAAAGTTTGGTAATTAAAAATAACGGCTATGACATTCCCGAACCGGTAAGCGGCAACCAGATCCCGGTTGATCAGATAGATTTGATCCTGATCCCCTTATTAGCTTTTGATAAGTGTGGGTACAGGGTAGGCTATGGAAAAGGCTTCTACGACCGCTTTATGGCGCAGTGCCGACCAGATACACAATTTGTTGGTTTATCGCTTTTTGAAGCTATTGGAAAAATAGAAGACCTCGATGAGTATGATATGCCAATGCATGCCTGCATTACACCAGATTATCTCTATAAATTTTAAGATTTGATTGAGGGGGAGAAAAAAAAGAGCCTCCTATCGGGATCGAACCAATGACCTACTGATTACAAGTCAGTTGCTCTACCAGCTGAGCTAAGGAGGCTTCTATTTTTATAAATCCCGCCAGACATCACCTGGAAGCGGTTCAAACCAACGGGAGCGCAAAAATATAAATTTTTGTATTTCTACAAAATTAAACTTGCAAATCGAGCTCTAAAAGTACCGGGCAATGGTCGGAGTGGCGGGCTTCGGGCAAAATGGCTGCGCGTTTAATATGGCTTTCCAACTCTTTGGTGGCCATATTATAATCGATACGCCAACCTAAGTTCTTGCCTCGGGCACCGGCACGGAAACTCCACCAGGTATAATTATGCGGCTCCTGGTTAACATGCCTGAAGGTATCTATAAAACCCGACTCCACCAGCGTATCCATCCAGGCGCGCTCCTCCGGCAAAAAGCCCGATGAGTTTGCGTTCGATTTTGGATTGTGGATATCAATAGCCTTGTGGCAAATATTATAATCGCCGCAAACCACCAGGCGCGGGCAAATTTCTCTTACTTGTTTTAGGTATGCGCCAAACTCATCCAGAAAACGATATTTAAATACCTGGCGCTCATCCCCGCTCGAGCCTGACGGGAAGTATACGCTCATTACCGAAAGTCCTTCAAAATCAACACGAATGTTGCGTCCCTCACGGTCAAAATCGCTGATACCGCAGCCATATTCCACATGCTTTGGAGTATGCTTGGTTAGGATGGCGGTACCGCTATAACCTTTCTTTTCGGCAGGGTACCAGTAATGTTGGTAACCTAAAGCTTCAACCAAATGCAAATCGGTCAGCACATCAGGCGTAGCCTTAATTTCCTGCAGGCAAACTACGTCGGCATCGGTAGCCTGTAACCAGGCCAGCCAGTCTTTACTAATGGCAGAACGAATGCCGTTTACGTTATAGGTAATAATTTTCATGAACCTCTCCCCAGCCCTCTCCAAAGGAGAGGGGGCTTCCTTTCTTATTTTATATAATTTAAATCTACTTGTCTCCCAACTCTGCTTGTGGCAATGATGGCGATGGTGCAATTAACTTATCCAGTTGCTCGCATTCTTTTTTGCTAAGCAGGGCAACCGTCATGGGTACGTTTTGCAGCGGGCGGTCTTTGGCGTCTTTTTTTACGGCGGCAATACGGTCAACCATATCGATGCCGCTTACTACTTCGCCATAAACCGTATAATTTTGGTCGAGGTGAGGCACGCCTCCTACGGTCTTGTACCATTCGCGCTGCCAGGTTGGTATTTTACGACCTTTTAGCCGGGTATTTTCAAGCGTATCTAATTTGCCATCGGTCCAGCGTTTGCCTTCTACTATATAGAACTGGCATGCGCTCGAAGCTTTGGCCGGGTTATCATCTCGCGCTGCGGCAAGTACGCCGCGTTTGTGGAAAAGGCTGTCTTTAAACTCGGCTGGTACGGTATATTTTAGATCGCCATTTCCAAGTTCCGCGCCGGTTTTTGCTGTCTTAGAATCCGGGTCGCCGCCCTGGATCATAAAGTTCTGGATTACCCGGTGAAACAGCGTTCCGTTATAAAAGCCTTGTTTAGCCAGCTTAATAAAATTGTCGCGGTGCTGTGGTGTTTCGTTATACAAACGAATAATCACCTCGCCATAACTGGTTGTGATCCGTACATACTGGTGCTTGGGCCCTTTGGCGAAAGCAAATGCAGTAATAAATAGCAGTACGGTTAAGAGTATCGGTTTCTTCATATCAATTCATTTCGAGTTCATCAAAATAATCAATTATCAGCGATTTCATCAACATTTCCTGCTCCATCATAGTATAGTTTGGGATGGTGCCCGTCAACTTCCAGTGCGGCCAGCCGTCCTGGTCTAAAGCCTCCAGTTCATAGAAGCCCATTTTACTCAGCAGCTTGCAGGTGGCAATGTGCATCAATTCTTCCTTTTGGCGTTTGCTGAACTTCTTTGGGCCTTTGCCCAGTTCCTGCACACCGATTAAGAACAGCATTACTTTTATATCGGGCACATCGGTATCAAAATCTTCCGAGATCTTCTTTTGAAGTTCGGCCCATCTTTTATTGGTTTCAGCAGGAGTCATAGTTTGCAAATTTAACTTATTACACCAATTAAGTTGGCAGCCAAATGCGTAGGCAAAATGTAATTTAATTTGGTGCAATAAGTGGAAACCACGAGTGGAGCATTCCACATGTTCCATGTTACAGACTTAAAAGTATTTATTATGCCGGTTGGTATATTTTTAATTATCTCATTTTAAAATAATTAAATACTGTTTACGCTCCATTTTCGATTCGTGCCCTGTTCCACTTTTACTTACTTAAAAGTTGTTTTTTGTGACAATAATAGGTCTGCAACGCATTAACTATATTCCACCATCACAACATCGCATAAACATTTATAAAACCCGTACGTATTTACTTTATGCGTAAATTATTTATCCTAATCAGCTTCATTTTATTCGGTGCTTGTGCCTTTGCCCAGCCCGATACCATTTCCATCAACCTTGATAATGTGGCGTATCCATACCCGGTTAAGTTTCTACACTTGAAACAGGAGGGGCAGGATATTAAAATGGCTTATATGGATGTAAAGCCTCAGAATCCAAATGGCCGCTCTGTGATCTTATTCCACGGCAAAAACTTTGGTGGTTATTATTGGACAAGTGTGATCAAAACCCTAACTGGTAAAGGCTTCCGTGTTGTTGTGCCAGATCAGGTTGGTTTCGGCAAATCAGACAAAGCCTATATTCATTATAGTTTCCATAGCCTCGCCCGAAATAATAATATATTGCTGGATAGTTTAGGTATCGATAAGATCACCATACTCGGCCACTCCATGGGCGGCATGCTGGCTACGCGGTTTACATTAATGTACCCTAATCGTGTAGAGAAACTATTGTTAGAAGACCCAATCGGTCTGGAAGATTACCGAACCTTTGTTCCGTACCAATCTGCCGAAGACGATTACAAAACCGAGCTTAAAACCACTTACGAAAGCGTTAAAAGCTATTACATGAACTCCTATTTCACCAAATGGGACACGAGTTATGATTACCTGGTTAAAATAGCAGCCAACGTTAATAAAAGCACAAACTTCTCCCGTTACGCCAAAGTTGCCGCCATGACATTTGAGATGATCTACGAACAACCGGTTTGCTACGAGTTCAGCCTTATTAAAGTACCAACTGTATTATTTATCGGCAAAGAAGATAAAACCATTGTAGGCAAAGCGCTTTTAAGCGACGAAGAAAAAACGAAACACGGCCAGTATAAAGTTTTAGGGCCAGAAACCGCGAAGAAAATACCCGATTGTAAGTTGATTGAGTTTGATAATTGCGGGCATATACCGCATATAGAGGTTAAGGAGGAGTTTTTGAAAGCGTTAATAGGGAATATATAATTGAGCATCCATGCAGCACGTCATTGCGAGGTACAGCCTGTCCCGGATTTACTTCGGGAAAGCAACCTCAGACCGATTAGTACTAACAATAATAGCGCAGAAACTACTATGAAGGGTTTGTGCTGTTACGTACGTCAGTCCCGCTCAATCGCCGCGGGTGGGCTGTTACTTTGGGGCGCCAAAGTAACCAAAGCGCCCATCGGCAAAAGGCTTCTTTACGCACGAGGCCATGCGCACAGCGTTCAGAACAACACAGGCCGGGATCTTTTGCCCTACTTGCGTTCGCACAGGCTCGCCCTTCTGCAAAATCTCCAATGCCTTTTTCCTTCGCACAGGACCATCATTTGTTCTGACCGCTTTTAGCCGAAGCTGTTTGCCGAAGGAAAAGAGAAGCAAGAACCGAGAGTCAGGAAACAAGATAAAATGAGGAAAAGAAAGCTGTAGGACAATCAAAAGAAGCGGAGGCCCTGACGCAAAAGCGTGGCCGTGCGGTGGACTTGTGCGGTGGAGCTTTTTTGCGTCTTGATCTTTTGGTTACTTTTGGATCAAGCCAAAAGTAACAGCCTACCCGCGGCGATTGAGCGGGACTGACATACGTTACCGCACAAACCCTTCATAGTAGTTTCTGCGCTATTATTGTTAGTACTAATCGGTCTGAGGTTGCTTTCCCGAAGTAAATCCGGGACAGGCTGTACCTCGCAATGACGTGCTATATGAATAGTATTATTTAACCTTCGCCAAAATCTGATTAACCGTTAACTTCTCCTGCTCCCCACTACTCATATTCTTGAAAGTAAGATGACCGCTTTCAATTTCATCGCTGCCGATTACTACCACATAAGGGATGTTTTTGTTGTTGGCGTAGTCGAACTGTTTTTTGATTTTGGTGCCCGAAGGGTAAAGCTCGGCATTAACACCTTCGGCGCGGAGTTGTTGTAGCAGGGGCAGGGCGTAAATTTCGCCGCCTTTATCGAACGTGCAGATCAACACTTTAGTGGTTTGGTTACTTCCTTCGGGGAACAATTCAAGCTCCTGCAGTACATCGTAAATACGATCAGCACCGAAAGAGATACCGGCACCGGTTAAGCCTTTAAGGCCAAACATACCGGTAAGGTCATCGTAACGGCCGCCGCCACCGATGCTGCCCATAAAGGCTTCGTTGGTTTTAACCTCGAAGATAGCTCCTGTATAATAGTTTAAACCACGTGCCAGGGTAATATCCAGCTCTAAAGTGGCGCGTTGGAGTTTGCAGTTATTGATGTATTCGAAAATTTCTTCAAGCTCATGACAGCCTTTTAAGCCGGTTGCCGACGAAGCCAGTACATGGCGCAGCTTATTCAGTTTTTCGTAATTGGTACCTTCCAGTAAAATGATGGGTTCCAGTTTGTCTATATCTTCCTGTACAAAACCTTTAGTCAGTAGTTCGTTTACCACACCATCTAAACCGATTTTATCCAGTTTATCAATGGCAACTGTCATGTCGATAATCAACTCTGGTTTACCGATAATTTCGGCTATGCCTGATAATATCTTGCGGTTATTGATCTTGATGGTAAAATCCTTCAAACCTAAGTTCGAGAGCGCTTCATCATAGATCATGATAAACTCGGCCTCGTTCAATAATGAGTCAGAACCTACCACATCAGCATCGCATTGGTAAAACTCACGATAACGACCTTTCTGCGGACGGTCGGCACGCCAAACCGGCTGTACCTGGAAACGCTTGAAAGGCATGGTAATCTCGTTCTGGTGCATTACCACGTAACGGGCAAAGGGTACGGTAAGATCATAACGAAGGGCTTTTTCAGAAATTGAAGAAGTCAGCGCATTTGAGTTACGGGCAGTTAACGATGGCTCGTCTGCTTTAGCTAAATAATCGCCGCTATTGAGTACCTTAAAAATCAACTTATCGCCCTCATCGCCATATTTTCCGGTAAGGGTGGATAGGTTCTCCATGGTAGGGGTTTCTATCTGCTGATAGCCATACTTGCGGAACACAGATTTAATGGTATCGAAAATATAATTGCGCTTCACCATTTCGGCGGGCGAGAAGTCACGGGTTCCTTTGGGTACAGATGGTTTAATAGCGGCCATGCGGCAAAGGTAAAAATTTTTTCGTCTCAGCAGGGTCTCTCGTAGAGGACCCTGCGCTTGAGGACAAGTTTATAATAGCCCATTTTAGACCGGCACGAAGCAGAAACGAGGCGCAGAAGATTTCTCCTCGCTCCATCGCACAATTCCCCTTCCGCTCGTTCGATTTCTATGATCTATGCAATTAATTTATGATAATTTTTTTCGTACGGCCTGTTTTGGTTTACGCAAGCGAAAATACGCAAGATGAGTTTGTTTCTGACCGCATTAATCACACTCATCTTATTCTTCTTTTCCTCTAATACCTTACGTTCATAAAACCGTTTTAGATCTGCGTTATATTGTATAGCAACGATGGCCGATAGGTGCAATAAAGTTTTCACCTTTTTATTTGCCATGTGCGATACCCTGGCTTTTTTGACAACCTTACCGGAATCCTCTTTGAATGGAGCTACACCACAGTAACACGCAAAGCTTTTAGGGTTATTAATGTCCTTGAATTCATTGGTCGTAATAATGGTCTGAAGCGCAGTCACTTTACCGATACCCACTACCGAGGTGACAAGACTGAATAAGCGACTAAGTTCTGTATCTCCCTGGATTATTTGCTCAATGGCTTTGTCTGCCCTTTTAATATCCTCATCGATCGCTTTTAATGAATGACTACAGATCTGCAGGCTTTGCCTTGCTATCTTACCGGAGTTAAACACGGCATGCTCGTTTAGCGGGACCTTGAGTTGTTTTTTGATCGTTATTAATCGCAAACGTGTGGCCGAAAGATGGGCCAGCTGTTGTACAACTTCGCGTTTTGGAACCCATAGGCTTAGCTTATTTCGTTTATCATAAGCGTAGCCAGCGATCCGTTTTGCATCTATCTTATCGTTCTTGCCCCGAATATTTCCTAATGAGTTCTTGATCTGGGTAGCTGCTTCCAGACAGATATGGGCTTTCTTTTTTTGTAGGCAAGCCAGCGAATGATTGTTGTAGATGCCGGTGTGCTCCATGCAAAACAAGGCCTTGTCCAGCTTGAAACCCGGAAGCTTATTCAACTCTTTGATAAAAGAGCCTATTGCCGATGGCTCATTAGCGATCTCTCTGTGAAGTAAGAATCGATCCCCTTGCTGAATTGCAAAATCCAGTTCATTTTTTGACACATCGATACCGATGAAAAACTCAAATTCCATAACTTTACACTGTTTATGTAAGTAAACAGTTAACATGTTTTAAACACCATCAATTCCTTACTAATGAGCCTCGTGAACTCTAATTTCTATTTGATGCCTTAGTTTAAAACAAGCGGTAAAGGAGTAAATCGAACGATAGGCCTCAATACCTGGAAATGACAATAATGCGCCTTTACCGCTGTTAACTTTATCCACAAAATTCGAGGTTATTAACAAAGAAAAAGAAGCAAAAAGAAACCTTTAACAATAATAACAACCTGTTTACTGTGTTGAAGCTAATCTAAAGGAAATGACAACCTGTTTATTGAGAGCCGGGTATGACTGTCCTTATTGCTGCTATCCTTATAAGCCGTCTAAATAACAGAAAGATAAAAAAGATATGGATGGCTGGTTGTATCTTAGTTGTATTGCCACATGAAGACAATTTTACAAACACCACGGGTGCTGATGCGCCAATTTGCCGAAGACGAGATTGACCATCTGCTCACCATGAATGCCGATGAGCGGATTGCCCGCTATATTACCCGCCGCACACCCGCCGAAACTCGCGAATTGTTTGCCCAAATGCAGATAGACTACATTAACAAGCCCGAGCTTGGCCGCTGGGCACTTATTAATGCAGAGGATGGCGATTTTATAGGCCTTTGTATGTTACTGGAGGCCCGCGCAGGCATGAGCGGTACAGAAATTGGCTACAGCTTAAATTATAAATATTGGGGGCAAGGCCTGGCTACCGAAGTGGTACGTGCTACTGTTGACTATGGGTTTAACATCCTGAACTTACAAGATATATGTGCCATTACCACTATTGATAATGCCCTGTCGCAACGGGTATTACTAAAAACCGGGTTTAAACCAACCGGTACGGTGGTTATTAACAACAGGCTTTTACCATTATATATTAACAGCAAAGGCGATCAATGATCGCCTTTGCTGTTAATGCTTTTTTGGTCTGTCACCCTGAACTCCGTCGAAGGGTCGCGCGCAGAGGCCACTGCTCCATGCTTCGACGGAGCTCAGCATGACATCCCTTTTATTTCCCCGTTAATTCTTTAATAAAAGCTTTACACCCATCCTCTACCAGATCGAAAACAGGGCCAAACAATTTATCATCATAGTAAGGATCTGGCACTTCCTTATTGCCCAATAATAGCTTAACCTTTTGGGCAGCTTGTGCATTAGGTGCTAAAGCCAGCACGTCGGCCAGGTTATTTTTGTCCATCACCAAAATATGGTCGAAATCATCGAAATCAGAAACCCTGAACTGGCGGCAAACCTGCTGACTAATGTCAACCCCACGCTCACGAGCCACACGGGTAGAACGTCGGTCGGGCCCCTGGCCTACGTGCCAGTTACCGGTACCGGCCGAGTCAATCTTCCAGCCTAGATGCTGCTCATCGGCCAGGTGCTGCATAATACCCTCCGCCAGCGGCGAACGGCATATATTGCCCAGGCATACCATTAGAATCTTCATGTTTGGTTGTCGGTTGTCAGAGGTCAGTTGTCAGGAACCAGGTCGATCATCTTTTTCTAACCTCTGGTTACTGGCAACCGGCAACTGAACTACATAAATATCTCGTTCAGCAAACCGGCCAGGTGTACACCGGCTTTAAGCAATTGCTGGTTTACTGTAGCAATGTTGTTAAAGTTGTATTTGTAGTTCAGGGTATCGCCTGGCTTAACATCTTCATAAATTTTACCGGCGATAACACTCGAATCAAAGATCCATTTGCTGATCGGTTCTTTCTGCCACTCTGCACGTTGTGCCGGGGTGGTGTGGTTAATCCAGGTAGCATACTCGGTGTAGCTCAATTGTTGGAAATCGATCAACTCACTATCCCATACAGAGTGCAGGTTAGTTGGCTTGCTAAACCAGTTTACTTTAATATCGTTACCGCCTTTATCCTCGGTATGGGCTGTGTGCATAGGCTGGTGAATGTCTTCAACAATGTGGATCACCATACGCAGGTACAACAACCTGTTCTCTTTGCTCAGGTCCTTCTTTTTTAACTCACCGATCATAAACTCCAGCTTGGTATAAGCATCGGTGTTTTTATCAGTTTTCAGAAAGGCAACCATATCATCATAAGTATATGGTTTATCGAAATCGATATAATGCCATGACGACAGATAGCTGAATGATGGGTCTGATTTAATAAAATCGGCCCAGTTACTGCTGATGGCAACAGACTCATTACCTAAAATGTCTTGTACCGCTTTACGAGCTTTGGGGGTAAGGTAGCTGTCGGCAATCTGGCCGCAAATACGGTGGCCTTGTGTGCCCCATGCCATAGCTTGTGCCGGTGCATAAAGCACGGCAACGCCTAAGATTAGTTTTTTAAGAAAATTCAATTTCATGTTATAATGCTTTTGGATTACAGGTGTTTCTTTTTTCTAAGTGAACAGTAAAAGGAGTAACGCTTGATGTATTGGTAAACTGATAAACCGAATCAGTTTTTTTTGCGATGGTGAAATGCTCATCATAATACCCCGACCTGAAACAGCCGCCCTCATTTTTATACTGATAGTTGGCCGTGCAAAACAGGCCTTGTAAGCGCAGGGTATCATGCCTCAGCACATACGCGCCCTTAGCATACTCGGCCCAATGGCCAGATCGCATACAGGTATCATCACCATAATTAACCTTGCTGAAGGTTTTGATTTGCACGAAGAACGAATCACAATCAAACTTATAATGATACAACGTATAGTTAACCAGTTTTTTTTGCAGGGCCGATGTGTCCTGCTGCCATTCGCCCTGCAATGCTTCAACACCTTTGCCTTGTAGCGGTGGGTTGAAAGTACATGATGCTGCGCTAAGTAGCAGTAATAAAGTAGCAAGTAGCAGGAGAGAGGCCTTCGGCAGAAGGATAAAAGATAAAGGACGAAGGACGTTGGAGCGTTTAATCATAAAACAAAAAAGTCCTCCCTTTCAGGGGAGGATTTAGGTGGGGCTTTTTATTTTAAACTTCCGATCATATCTTCGGGGCGTACCCATTGATCAAACTGCTCGTTGGTTAACAAGCCCAGGCCAACAGCCGCTTCGCGGAGCGATTTATTTTCTTTCAATGCTGTTTTAGCAATTTTAGCCGCATTCTCGTAGCCAATGTGCGGGTTTAATGCAGTTACCAGCATTAATGAGTTTTCGAGGTGTTTTTTGATACCATCATAGTTTGGCTCAATACCAACAGCGCAATGATCGTTAAATGAAACACAGGCATCACCAATTAAACGAGCCGATTGCAGGAAGTTGGCAGCCATAACCGGTTTAAATACGTTTAGCTCGTAATGTCCGTTCGAGCCACCGATTGAGATAGCCACATCGTTACCCATAACCTGTGCAGCCACCATAGTAACGGCCTCGTTTTGGGTAGGGTTAACTTTACCTGGCATAATTGATGAACCAGGCTCATTATCAGGGATATGGATCTCGCCAATACCCGAACGCGGACCAGATGCCAGCATACGGATATCGTTCGCAATTTTCATTAATGATACTGCGATTTGTTTTAATGCACCGTGGGTTTCCACAATAGCATCATGAGCAGCAAGCGCTTCGAATTTATTTTCGGCAGTGATGAATGGCAGGCCGGTAAATTGTGCAATGTACTCGGCAACTTTAACATCATAACCTTGTGGCGTGTTAATACCTGTACCAACAGCAGTACCGCCAAGGGCAAGTTCGCTCAGGTGTTCCAGTGTATTTCTTAAAGCTTTTAAGCCGTGGTTTAGTTGAGATACATAACCAGAAAATTCCTGACCTAAAGTTAACGGCGTAGCATCCATCAGGTGGGTGCGGCCAATTTTAACCACGCTTTTAAAAGCTTCAGATTTAGCCTGTAAAGTATCACGCAATTTCTCAACGCCAGGGATGGTAGTTTCCATCACTACTTTGTATGCTGCAATGTGCATCGCAGTAGGATAGGTATCGTTTGATGATTGTGATTTGTTCACATCATCATTCGGGTGGATAAAGGTTTTGCCTTCGCCCAGTTTATTGCCTTGCAATACGTGGCTGCGGTTAGCAACAACCTCGTTAACGTTCATGTTCGATTGCGTGCCCGAACCTGTTTGCCAGATCACCAGCGGAAATTCGGCATCCAATGCACCGGTTAAAATTTCGTCGCAGACGGCAGCAATTAAGTCGCGTTTTTCGGCAGGTAATACGCCTAAATCGGTGTTAGTGTAGGCGGCTGCTTTCTTCAAAAAAGCAAAGGCTTCAATAATTTCCTTTGGCATAGAAGCCGCAGGGCCAATTTTAAAGTTATTGCGAGAGCGCTCGGTTTGTGCGCCCCAGTATTTATCGGCAGGTACCTGTACCTCGCCCATGGTATCGTGTTCAATTCTGAAACTCATGATTGATAGATTTTTGCAGGGCAAAGTTATGGTTTTTGAGCCAAGAGCCAAGGATGAAGAATTAAGAGTTTTTAGTAACGATTTTGAGGGAGAAGCATCTCTAATTTATGTATCATGGCGTTCCCGTCTATCGCCGGGCGGGCTTTCCGCTCATACGCCTGCCCCAACGGGGTAGCCGGGGCACAGGCCTTATGCGCAGGCCGGTATCCGCTTCAATCCCTAACGCAAACACCATCCCCTCACAAAAAAGCCGGGGAAAATCACTTACCCGGCTTATGCATAAATTACTAATTGGAGGCGTTTATCCGCATTTGCTGAGGGTAAATACCGCATTAACATTAAGTACCTGTGTTGCTGTGTTGTATACAGCCGTGCCAGATAACCCCGTACCTGCCGGGATGGAAATATTGGTTGTTTTGTCTATCTTAAATACGCCCGATCCAAAAGTCCTGCCATTATAAGATGTACTCATACTATAACTATGGCCGCTGATTAATTTTACATCAATAACGCCGTTAACCATGTGTGCGTTGGTTGTGGTAACAGTAGTAGGTACGGTTACATCACTTATGGTGATCCATGAGGTTGGATAAGCCACAATTTGTTTACTGGTGCATTTAGCAACCGTACTGATATGGGCCTTTATCATATCGGGCAATACCGGTGCCGGGAACGAAAGCGATATGGAACCTTTACTGCACGGACTAAACATAGCCGACTCTGTTGCTTTAGAAGTTGGATCGCCTTTTTTAGCATAAACAACAACCTTAACGTTACCTAAGCCCGCAGGCAGGTTGGCTATTACGCCCTTAAAGCCATTAAATAAACTTACCGTGTGCGACCACGAGTTATCCGAAAATAAACCGCCTAAATATTGGTCGTTTGCCGAAGCCAGGAAAACTACGTAATCATCAATGCTTCCGTTAAGCCCCGGGATACTTACGGTAACAGACAGGCTTGAGCTGCACGCTGTGCTATACCAATCGAGGCTCCAGCCGGTTAGGTGGGTAACCGATATATTGGCAGCCAGGTTACCGTTTGTATTTTTAATTACCGTTGCCGTGCTTTCGTATTTCCACTGGCCTGCGGTTTCGTCATAGCTCCACACAGGGATCACATCGCCTACCTTAACTTTTACACCGGTTAATGGGTTTATTAAAGTGCTGTTGATCTCCATGTTAACTGTAATGGGTTTCGAAAAACTTTTTACAGCTGTGGTACCCGCCAGCAAGTTCATAGAAATATAGCCCGCTGTTATAAAAGTAACGCTGCCGGCAATAGCCTTACCATCAGTCCCGATAACATTTTGGGGGTTAAAGCCTCCCGGGAAAGAATTATAAGCAGCCGGAGCGGTTGTGCCCAAGTATACAATACTCGAAGATAATGTTGCAGCGTTAATTACCGCCCCATTCTTATCTTTCATTTGTGTGCCTGCCGGGATGGTAATTGTACAGGCCTCAGTTGTTCCGTTTGCAGGTAATGATACTGTAGTTAATGCCGAAGTGCCTGCTGTTAAAGCGGTATTTTTAACAGTGGCCGATGTGCCGCTGGCCGGGTGTGCATATTCTACCAACGGTATTATCGTATGTGTTGCGGCAGTATCGCTGGTAATGTTAACTGTGTTAATAACCGGCACAAAACCCGTAGGCACCTTTGGCGCTATTGTAAATGAAACCGGCGTACTTACCGATGGTGTCGAAAACCGGCTTAAACTTAAAGGCAATAATCCGCTAAAAGCTGTAAATATTTTCCCGCCGTCGTCTGTTTGTACCACACCAAGCGGGTCGGTAACGGTAACAGACATGCTTGACGGCATTGGTGTACCGGCCGGGTTGGCATTAACATATTCAATCAGTGTTGGCGACTTAGATAGCGCATCTGTTTTTACAATAAGGTCTATTCCCTCTGTGGGTCTTTTGCAGGCATAAATAAGCAGCGATAAACATGCTGTAATACTTAGGGCTGCTATAGCGGGTGTAAATAATTTTTTCATATAGCGGAGGCGTTATTGTATTCTGAAATTAAAGTTTACTTGCAGTACCGGTAACCAGCGATAGCTCTTTAAATTGCTATCAACCTGTGGTTCCAGTTTATAATTGTCGGCCAAGAGCTTGGTGCCGATAATGGTTGATTTTGGTTGGTTAAGGTAGTAGGTCCCCAAATCGAGGTTCATATTAAATACGTTTGAAGGGAAACATTTAAAAAAACCGAGGCCAACATAAGGCGCAACACCTTTCCAGCTCACGTCAATATTCAGGTTCCCCATTTCGGCGCTGCTGATGCTATAGTTGGCAACGTTATAATTACCTGTCGGCAAAACACCAATACTTCCCTGCGCCTTGTACAAATAGGCGGCGCCGCCAACTATACGTAACCATTGCAAATCTTCGCTGGGGGTATAATCGGCCAGTAAGTGCACATTATAAAATTTGGCCGAAACATTGGTGGTTGAATTAAAGCCGTTAATGGTAAATACATTGTTAGCAGTTGCCGGTAAAAAGCTGCCTCCCAAACGGCCCGACAGGCTTTCGGAGATACCATACCGGGCTTCGAGGCCAAAACCCTGCGAACCAACCAATACCTGGCCTGAAACAGAACCTTGGTTGTTATAACCGCCGGCATCACCATACTGAGCCAAAGCCCGTTGATGAAAGCAAAATATTGCCAGAAAAAACAGAGATAAGGAGAGGAGAGTTTTTTTCATAGTTCTTTAATATTAAATATTGGATAAACTATATATATGATATTTAGATAGTTTGCACGCGTTACTGTGCATGGATTGTATAAAAGTGGATGGAGAAATTAAATGTTATCTGCCCGGAAAATCCTTGCCGACACACTCGCTGTAGACGGGGTAGAAAAGCCTTATTCAGCTTGTTAATAAGGCATATATTTATATTGCTAAAATAGCACTATTTAGAGTAACAGACAAGGTTTTTTGCAAAAAAAATCAATGATTGTTAACATAATTTCAGGCCGAGATTTAATTTAATGTGAAATTTTAATTTAAACGAATGTTTTCACTCAGGGTTAATAATCTTTTAACCAAGCAGGGTTATAAATTTCCATTTTCTTCAACACAGTCCTTAAAACTTAATACATATACGCTCTTAATTTAACCACTTGTTTATGTAAAAAAATATTATTTAATAAACGCAGCCTCTCTGAAATTACACTCCTGTTCGTAAAACATTTGTCGTTTAAATAAAATATTTAAAACTTTCCTTTTCAAGTCCTGTATAATTTCTGACTTTCGCATTAATTAAAGCGATAGTATTTTATCCCCAATGAGTGTAGCACCCTTGAAGTTTATTTCGGCAATTTGTTCTGTTATTCTGTTAGCATCTTGTTCTTCCAAACCACATAACCAGGCAACAAGCCCGGCAGCGGCAATTAATACCGCCCCCCTTGATACCCAGAAACTATTACAATACGACCCTAAAAAGGCCGACCCGCAGATTGATGCCTTTATGAAGCACCTGCACCAGGTAAGCGGCTTTAACGGCAATGTGCTGGTAGCTGAAAAGGGGAAGATTGTTTATGAAAATGCTTTCGGCTGGGCAAATCATTTAACAAAGGATAGTTTAAAAATTAACTCTCGCTTTGAGTTGGCTTCGGTATCAAAAACCATGACCTCTACCGCCATCCTGATGCTGATGGAACGCGGCAAACTAAAACTCGATCAGGATGTACGCGATTTCTTCCCGAACTTCCCGTATGCCGGTATTACCATCAGGCTGTTGCTTACGCACCGCTCGGGTATGATGAACTATGTTTATTTTATTGATGGCGTTTTCCGCAGCGAGCACCGCGACCAGCGCAAGGGCGTTACCAATCAGCAGGCTATGGATATGATAGCCCAGTATAAACCGGCGCCTTTCAACAAACCCAATGTGAGGTTCTTATATAATAACTCAAACTTTATGGTTTTGGGTTCTATCATAGAAAAAGTAACCGGCATGCCTTATGCCCAGTTTATGAAAGAGAATATCTTTAAACCGGCGGGCATGGCACATACCGATGTATACTCAAAAGCCACTTATGATAAAATACCTGTTGATGTTGTAGGCCACGACCGTAACAGCTGGAAATACTCGGTAGCACAAAACTTCCTGGATGGCCCTGTTGGCGACAAAGGCATTTATAGCACCGTAGGCGATTTGTTTTTATTCGACCGTGCCATGCGCGCCAATCGTTTAATTTCGGCAGCTACGCAAGATTCGGCCTATACAGACCGTAACCCGATGATCCGCGGCCACTTTAATTATGGCTACGGCTGGCGCTTGTTCGAGGGCCCTAATGAGAAGGTGGTTTACCATACCGGTTGGTGGCATGGTTTCCGCCATATATTTTTGCGCGATATGAAAAACGATATTACCATTGTGCTATTGGGTAACGTGGTAAACGGCAGCCTGCTGCATCTTGATGATCTGTTTAAAATGACCGGTATGCCTGTTGTTCGCAAGAGTGCTTACAGTGGTAATGGCGATACGGCCGAAGATCAGTAAGGGTAAAATAGCACATTAATTTGTAGTATAAGTTTTTCTTTTATTTGTAATATTAATCCTAACTTAATCAACAAGTTAGCCTGATAAACCAATAAACTTAATCATTTAATAAGCAAGCTCATGTTCGATAAACTATTTGAAGCACAACAAAAAGCAGGAGAAGCTAAAAAACGCCTTGATGCAATAACCGTAACCGGCACAGCCGAAGGCGGTAAAATAACAGTGGTTGCCAATGCCAATAAAATTATACAATCGGTTAGTATCGATGACGAATTTTACAAAGAGGCCGACCGCGAAGAACTGGAAGAACTTTTATTAGTAGCTTTGAATAAAGCTATGGAACAAGCCGACAATATTAGCCAAAGCGAAATGGCAGCCATGACCAAAGAGATGTTTGGCGGCCTGGGCGGTATGTTCGGCAAATAAAAAATCTTAAACAACAATCTACTTATGAAAATTACTTTTTATGGACATGCAACGGTTGAATTAGAAACCGGTGGCAAAAAACTATTGTTTGATCCGTTTATTACCCCTAATGAGCTGGCCAAACATATTGATATTAACAGCCTGAAGCCAGACTACATCTTACTAAGTCATGGCCACGGCGACCATATTGCAGATTTGGCTGCCATCCAAAAAAACAGCGGCGCCAAAGTAATTTGTATTGCCGAAATTGCAGGCTGGTTAGGAAACCAAGGCATTGCTGATGCACACGGCATGAACATTGGCGGCAGCTTTAAATTTGATTTCGGCCGTGTTAAAATGGTTAATGCCATCCACTCAAGCAGTATGCCCGATGGAAGCTACGGTGGTAACCCTGCCGGTTTTGTAATTTATACCAACGAGGGCAAAAACATTTACTTTGCCGGTGATACTGCTTTAACCTATGACATGAAGTTACTGGCCGACGATAATATCGCCTGGGCTATTTTACCAATTGGCGATAATTATACTATGGGTGTTGATGATGCCATTAAAGCCGCAGCTTTTGTAGACTGCCAAAATGTGATTGGCGTGCACTATGATACCTTCCCTGCAATAAAACTGGATAAGGAAGAAACCCGTGCTAAATTTATTAAAGCGGGTATCAACATTCAACTGCCTGAAATTGGCGGTTCTGTTGATTTATAAGAAAAGATCACCACATAAAAAAAAGCGCCTTGGAAATCCAAGGCGCTTTTTTTATTAGATCTGAAAACCAACTTACATAGTTGCTGTACTATCTTTCTTGGTTTTGGTCTTAGTTTTTGTTTTACCGTCTTTAGTTTTAGTTTTTTTCTTAACGGTATCAGCCGCTAAAGTTGTTTTAGGGGCATTAACTGTTGCCGAATGAGCAAACACGCTACCTGAACATATTGCTGCTAAAGCAACTACACACAATACTTTTTTCATAACATTGTTTATTAGTGATTATTCCGTTTGTTATATAAACTACAGATAATCACTAATCTTTGTTTTGATTTTATATTACTGTGCCATTTGGTATCACCGCCCGTTTCTTAATTACAACAATACCATCCTGGCAAGTATAGGTATCATAATCGCCGTCGGCTATCTTATTTGGCCCGCAATTAATTTTCACATCGTTTCCTATATAGCAGTTTTTATCAATGATGGCATTTTTAATGGTGCACCGGTCGCCAATACCCATAATCGGCCTATTGGTAACTCTCGATTCTTCAATCTGCTCCAGCGTCTGGTAGTTATCGCCACCCATAACGTAGCAGTTCTCAATCACGGTATCAACACCAATACGTGTACGGATACCAATGATACAACGGCTCAACCTGCTGGCATTAATGATGCAACCATCTGAAATGATCGTTTTATCGAGGTGCGTGCCAGATATTTTAGATGGTGGCAACATGCGTGCACGGGTATAGATCGAGTTTCTGTCGAACAGGTTAAACTGCGGGATATCGTCTGTTAAACCCAGGTTGGCTTCGAAGAAAGAAGGGATAGTACCAATATCAGTCCAGTAACCTTCAAACTGGTAGCTGATCATTTTATGGGTATTGATTGATTGCGGGATGATATCCTTACCAAAATCAGGCAGTTCGTTACCATCCAACAAATCGTAAAGCGCTTTTTTGTTGAACAGGTAAATACCCATCGAAGCCAAGTAAACACGGCCTTGCGCGGCCATCTCATCACTCACTTCTGATGCCCAGCTCTGGAAGTTGGTTTTAGGTTTCTCAATAAACGAGGTAACGTTGCTTTCTTCATCAGTTTTTAAAATACCAAAGCCGGGTACATCATTGGCATGTACAGGGATTGTAGCCAAAGTAATATCTGCGCCTTTTCTGATGTGTTCGGCTATCATTTCCTCAAAGTCCATCTGGTAGAGTTGATCGCCCGAAAGGATCAGCACGTATTCAAATTCATGAACCGTTAAGTGGTGCAAGCTCTGGCGTACCGCATCTGCCGTGCCCTGAAACCAGCCACCGCTCGATGGGGTTTGCTCTGCAGCCAAAATATCAACAAAAGCCTCACTGAAGCTGCTGAAGTGATAGGTGTTTTTGATGTGTTTATTAAGTGAAGCCGAGTTAAACTGTGTTAAAACGAATATGCGGTCGATACCCGAATGCAAGCAATTGGAGATAGGAATATCAACCAAACGATATTTACCGGCGATGGGAACGGCCGGTTTAGAACGTGTAGCCGTTAATGGATAAAGGCGGCTTCCCTGCCCGCCACCGAGCACAATGCTTATTACTTTGGATATCATAACTTTGGTGTTAAACTTTGGTATAGTTGTATATATTGACCGGCTGACTGGTTCCAGGAGAAATCGAGCGCCATCATTCGTTTACGTAACAATTGTAATTGCGCAGTGTTCTGATAAAGTGATAATGCCCTGCCGATAGAGTAGCAAATATCATCAACACTGGCCTGGTTAAAGCGGATGCCGTAGCCGCCCTCATCGCCAAAATCAATCACGGTATCTTTCAGTCCCCCTGTGCTGCGTACAATTGGCACTGTACCATAACGCAAAGCATAAAGCTGGTTCAAACCGCAAGGTTCCACGCGCGATGGCATCAGCAGAAAATCAGACCCGGCATAAATGAGGTGCGAAAGCTCTTCATCATAACCAATATAAACCTGGCAGTTTTGCGGGAAACGCTCGGCCAATGCTTTCAGTTCGCTTTGTGTTGTAATGTCTCCCGTACCCAGTACAAGGAAGTTTACTTGTCCGCCCAGTTCCACAATACTTTTGGCGAGGGCATCAGCTATCAGGTCGGCACCTTTTTCCGTCACTAACCTGCCAATGAAAGAAACTAAAGGCTTGTTAATATCGAGGTTGAAACGGTCGCACAACGCTTGCTTATTTTTTGCTTTACCCGCTGGTTTTTTTGCTGAGAATGATGCGGCAATCATGGCATCTTTTTCAGGATTCCACACATCGGTGTCAATACCGTTAATGATGCCTGTACCTTTCCAGTTTTCGAGGTAAAAAAGATATTCCAGCCCGTTGCTTTGTATGGTTAACTCGTTAAGATAACTTGGGGAAACCGTTGTATATTTTGAACAACATTTAACAGCAGCAGCCAATGAATTGATGCCGCCATTCCACTCTAACAAGCCCGCCGCCATCATATCTATCTCAGGCAGCAAAGCAACCCTGTCCCAGCCAAAAGCGCCGTGATACTGGCCATTATGGATGGTAAACACCACAGGAGTTTTAGCGATTCGTTTATAAAGCGCTGAGTGCTGCAGCAGAAAAGGGATTAATCCCGCATGATGATCATGACAATGGATAATATCCGGCGATTGCTGCGACCAGTTGATCCAGTCTAAAAACGCCAACTGGTAGGCGATAAATTGCTCGCGCTCATCAGGGTAGCTATATACCTCTTCGCGGTCTACCAATCCGGGGATGTGCACCAGGTATAGCTCGAAGCCCAGCACATTATCGCGCTCTTTTAAGATTTCGAATTCGTAGCGGCGGGTACCCAATAAATTTGACGCCTGGAACACCACATCAAACTGGTGCTCACGAACAAATTTACGGTTGTAATAAGGTAATACAACCGCGGCATTTAGCCCCGCCTGGTTCTGGTATTTGGGTAAAGCGCCTACAACATCTGCCAGCCCGCCTACTTTGGCAACGGGGTAGCATTCGGCACTCAGGTGATAGATTCTCATTATGGCTATATTGGTCTCAAGGTAAAAAACATTTACCCAATACACAACCAAAAACAGCCCTATTATGTTTGTTTACGCAGTATTGATTTTTCTAACAGTAATACAACCTACTGTTGGTATTGCCTATATTTTTTTGCAGGTTTTGTTATAAATTCATCAATATATACCTTCAAAAAAATAGGCTCTTATTAGTAAAAAAGCCTATCCATTATTTTTTTAGTGAGCTTCGAGCCAATTTAGTCCGGTTCCAATTTCCACCACTATCGGTACACCGGTTTTTATAGCGGTTTTCATGTTGTGTTCAATAATTGGTTTTACAATTTCAACCTCGTTAACGGGCACATCAAAAACCAACTCGTCATGCACCTGCATGGTCATGCGGGCATCCAGTTTTTGGGCCTTCAGTTCGCGGTGAATATTGATCATGGCGATCTTAATCATATCAGCAGCCGAACCCTGGATCGGGGCATTAATGGCATTTCGCTCGGCAAAACTGCGTACGGTTTGGTTGGCCGAATTAATATCGCGCAGGTAACGGCGGCGGCCCATCAGGGTTTGCACGTAACCATTCTCGCGGGCAAAGTTCATGGTGTTACTCATGTAGCTTTTAATGCCCGAGTATTGTGCGAAGTATTGTTCAATCATATCGGCAGCTTCCTTACGCGGGATGCCCAGGCTTTGCGATAAACCAAAGGCTGATTGACCGTAAATAATACCAAAGTTCACCGCCTTGGCATTGCGGCGCATGGTGCTATCCACCTGATCTAAAGGCACGCTATATACATTGGCAGCCGTAGCGGTGTGGATATCCAGCCCTTGGGTAAAAGCATCCAGCATGTTTTCGTCCTTGCTGATCTCGGCAATCAGGCGCAATTCTATCTGCGAATAATCGGCAGAGATAATGCGGTGGTCGTTATCACGCGGGATGAAAGCCTTACGCACTTCGCGGCCACGCTCGGTACGGATAGGTATATTTTGTAAGTTAGGATTGTTAGAACTTAGCCTGCCGGTTGCTGCTACGGCTTGATTGTATGAAGTATGTAGCCGACCGCTTTTAGGGTTAATCAACTCGGGCAAAGCATCAACGTAAGTTGATTTCAATTTTTGCAGCTGGCGGAAATCAAGAATATCACGAACGATATCGCTTTTGTTGGCCAGGGCCAGCAATACATCTTCGCCGGTTTGGTACTGACCGGTTTTGGTTTTCTTGGCTTTAGGATCGAGCATTAGTTTTTCGAATAATACTTCGCCCAGCTGTTTGGGTGAGGAAATGTTGAAACGAACGCCTGCTTTATCGTAAACCACTTTTTCGAGACGGACCAAATCAGACTCCAGGTCCTTGGAGAACTCGCGCAGGGTAGGCTCATCAATACGCACACCTTCAAATTCCATATCAGCCAGTACGTAAATTAGCGGGTGCTCTATCTCGTGGATCAGCTTTTCGCCGTCAACCTCTTTAATCTTCGGCTCGAAAACGTTTTTAAGCTGCAGGGTGATGTCGGCATCTTCGGCAGCGTATTCTTTAATCTGTTCCATCGGCACATCGCGCATGCTCAACTGGTTTTTGCCTTTTGGACCAATCAGCGTGGTGATAGAAACCGGTTTGTAGCCGAGATAGTTTTCCGACAGGATATCCATGCCATGACGGGTATCCGGGTCGAGCACATAATGTGCCATCATGGTATCGAATAACGGGCCTTTAACATCGATGCCGTACCATTTCAGCATTAAAATATCGTACTTAATATTTTGCCCAACCTTATCGATGTTTTCATCTTCGAGCAGGTCTTTAAATTCTGATGCGATGGCGTGAGCTTCATTCTGATCGGCAGGCACCGGTACATACCAGCCTTCGCCCGGTTTAATAGAAAAAGAGAAACCCACCAGTTCGCAAACGTTGGCATCGGTACCTGTGGTTTCGGTATCAAAACAAATGCTCTTTTGCTGCTTTAACAGCATAATCAATTCGGCACGCTTTTCGAAATCGTCAACCAAATGATAGGTATGCTCTACATTGGTAATATTTTTACCGGCTTCGGGCAAATCATCGGTGGCAATATCGCTTACGTCAACAGTTAAGGTAGTTCGCCCGGTAGCTGTTGGGTTGCCAAACAGATCTGTTTGTACACCGGTAGCCTTAATTTCGGTGATGCTGAAATCGTCACCAAATACACGGCGACCAAGGGTACGGAATTCCAGCTCGGCAAATAATGGCTCTAACAGATCCTTGCTTGGTGCGCAGATCTCCAGTCCTGCTTCATCCAGTTCAACCGGCACATCCAGCAAAATGGTAGCCAGTTTTTTAGAAAGTAAGCCTTGTGCGGCAAAGTTCTCAACGTTTTCACGCTGCTTGCCTTTTAGTTCGTGGCTATGGGCGATGATATTTTCCATCGAACCGTATTGCTTGATAAGCGCTTTGGCGGTTTTCTCCCCAATGCCGGGAATGCCTGGGATGTTATCAACCGCATCGCCCCAAAGGCCGAGGATATCGATCACCTTGCAAACATCATCTACTTCCCATTTTTCGCAAACCTCCTTAACGCCCAGGATTTCCATCTCGTTACCCATACGGGCGGGTTTGTAAATGAATATGTTTTCTGATACCAGCTGTGCAAAATCCTTATCAGGGGTCATGCAATAAACCTGGTAACCTTGTTTTTCTGCTTTTTTGGCGAGGGTACCGATAATGTCATCGGCCTCGTAACCATCTGAAGTAATTACGGGGATATTAAAGCCCAGGATCAGCTTAAATACGTAAGGCATGGCAGCCGAAAGATCTTCGGGCATGGCCTGGCGCTGGGCTTTGTAGGCTGCAAAATCTGTGTGCCGTTCGGTTGGCGCTTCGGTATCAAAAACCACAGCCATGTGGGTAGGTTTTTCTTTTTTAAGTACATCCAGCAAAGTATTGGTAAAGCCCATTACAGCCGAAGTATTAATACCCGAAGAGGTAAAGCGCGGGTTTTTGCTCAATGCAAAATGTGCCCGGTACATGAGGGCCATACCATCCAGAAGAAACAGTTTTTTCATATTGATTGTCAAAATCAGAATTTACAGAATTAATGAATGATCAGAATGTTTCATTCATTCGTCCTATAAATGTGTAATCAAGCAAATTTAAGATTAATGGGGTTAATGTAGCTGTAGCAAAAAACTAAATTCAGAAAATTCATTAATTCTGTAAATTCTGATTCAGAAACTATCTAAAATCACAAGTCGCCAAATGATCATTTACCATACCTGTTGCCTGCATGTGGGCATAACAAATTGTTGAACCAAAGAACTTGAACCCGCGCTTTTTCATATCCTTGCTAATGGCATCAGATTCGGGACTTGTGGCAGGAATTCCCGATGTTGGGCAATTATCAATCGGTTTACCATCGGGCATAAAGCTGTACAGGTATTTATCGAACGAACCAAACTCCTTTTGAATATCGAGGAACAACTGCGCATTTTTGATAGCCGCATTAACCTTTAAACGGTTGCGGATAATGCCTTCGTCGTTCATTAAACGTTCTACATCTTTCTCATCAAAAGCTGCTATTTTTTTAGCATCGAAGTTGGCGAATGCTTTACGATAGTTTTCGCGGCGACGCAAAATAGTGATCCAGCTTAGTCCGGCCTGCGCACCTTCGAGTAGCAAAAACTCGAATAATACGTTATCATCATGCGTGGTTTTGCCCCACTCTTCGTCGTGATATTTGGTATATAATTCATCGCTGCCAGCCCAGGCGCAACGTTTTGGTTCTTTTGATTGGCTCATTGTTTATCAGGTTTTGAAGAGGCAATATACTAATTTTATTAGCAACAAACATATTCCCGTAGAGACACAAAGTATTGTGTCTCTGTATACCGTGTTAACGAGATGCAAAAAAGAGACACAAAGTATTGTGTCTCTACGGTGGGTTATCCTTGATATCCATTCAACTCATCCCAGTACTCAACCGCACGGCGATAATGCGGGATAACGATAGACCCTCCAACCAGATTGGCGATCATAAAAATCTCGTTCATTTCGGCGCTGTTAACACCAGCTTCGTGGCATTTGCCGAGGTGGTATTTGATACAATCATCGCAGCGCAAAACCATTGATGCTACCAGACCCAGCATTTCTTTAGTTTTTACATCCAGCGCGCCTTCGGCGTAACTGGTGGTATCCAAAGCAAAAAAGCGTTTAATATTTACGTTGGCGGTATCCATAATCCGCTCGTTCATTTTTTCGCGATAGGCGTTAAATTCTTCTACTAACATGTATAGTTTTGATTTAGTGAATTACTGAGTTTTGAATTGCAATGTTCGCGAAAAATCTTGTTTTTGGTGGTATGGATGGGCTATCTTTGGATAACATTTTTACTTACGATCTTTGCTATACCCCTTATTTAAGTTGCTGCAAATTGCACTGACAGAAGTGTTCCCCTATATTAGGGGAAAGCAACGGCACTGCTTTAGCACTTACTTTCATAAGGGGTAAAAGGAAGTTAAAGCCTATAATTATTAAACTACCCATGATCTCATTTAAACGTACCGACCATATTCACATTTGTGTACCAGAAGAGCGCCTCGAAGAAGCCCGTAATTTTTATACCGAAGTTATCGGCTTGCCCGAAAAGTATCGTCCGGCTGAGTTAAATGATCTTGGCATTTGGTTTCAGCTACCGGATGTCGAATTACATATCGGGGTAGAGGAGACGCATCCGCTAACAATTCGCCATACCGCTTTTGAGGTTAATGATTTGGAAGCGGCGCGGACACATCTTCAGCAAAATGGTGTGGAAATTCAGAAACAGCGGGATATTGCAGGCCGTAAACGTTTTTCGTTTTTAGATCCGTTTGGAAATAGGATGGAGTTGTTAGAGTATATTTAGTAATCGCTGTCGCAAGTTTAGCGTAGCGTAACTTGTGACTGTACTATTGTAAGCTTCCAGCTTACAATAGGTGAAACCTTACACCAGTATCGCCACAGGTTGAAAACCTGCGGCAGCAAATGAAAAGTATTAGGAAGGGCTTACTCGTAATTAATTTCTTTAGATGGATCCCAGAAGACTTTTTTAAAGTTTTGGATTTTATCGTCCTTCACCTCAACGCCTTCGCTTTCCAAAAGCTCTCTTCTTCGACGGCCAGCTGATGGATCACCAGTTAAATGGCCCGTACTATTTACCACGCGGTAATAGGGTACTGGCGGGTTTGCTTTGCCACATTCGCCCATGGCACGGCCAACCATTCGGGAATAGTTTGGTGATCCTAAAAATTTGGCAATAGCACCATAAGAAGTTACACGCCCGGCAGGAATTTGCCGCGTAACCTCGTAAATGTGATTGAAAAAATTAGGATCGTCCATATCACTAAGTTAGCGAATACTTCAAATAGTTAATATTCTTATCGTGCTTCAAATATTTTTTCTCGTAGTAGGTTTTGATGGAAAGAACCTCGTCTGCAAATTCAGAATGATACAGATCTTCCGTTTTGGCAAAAAGGTTTAAGTTCTGATCTGCTATTACTTGCGCGGTGTATTCGTGCAGGCCGTCGTTATCAGTTTTCAGGTTGATGAATGCACCCGGACGCAGTATCTGACGGTAATAATCCAGGAAGCGGGGAGAGGTTAACCGTTTTTTCTCGCGGCTGATCTGCGGCTGAGGATCCGGGAAGGTGATCCAGATCTCGTCGATCTCATTTTCACCGAAATATTCAACAATCAGTTCAATCTGAATGCGTAAAAAGGCTACGTTATTAATGCCTTCTTCAATAGCGGTTTTGGCCCCGCGCCAAATCCGGTTGCCTTTATAATCGATGCCAATAAAATTTTTATCGGGGAACATCTGCGCCAAGTTAACGGTGTATTCCCCTTTACCACAGGCCAGTTCCAGTACAACAGGGTTATTGTTTTTGAAGAAATCTGATGCCCATTTGCCCTTGTATGGCTTGCCGGCATCCAGCTGAATCACATTATCGAAGGTTGCTATTTCAGCAAAACGCTTTAACTTATCTTTTCCCACTTATGAATAATAAAGTGCAAAAATAAAATTTTAAGCGTTGGCGAGCGACTAAATTATTGAAATGACTATCAGGCAGTTGGTGCAGCCTTGGCAAAATCGGGTTCTGGTGGTTTGTTTTTCTTTTTCAGCAAGCCTGTGATAAGCCCCTTTGCTTTGTCCCAAACGCCGGTTACCGAGTCTTCGCTGATATAGGTTGATGCTTTTTGAGATACCAAACCAACCAGCGTTTTAACCAAAAAACCTGAACCTTTAAACAGGGTTTTGTTTAATGTAAAAGGCAATATCACGCGAGATAATAAGCCAAACAAATCCTGGTCGAGGATGCCATTTTTAGGATCGCCCGGTTTGTGGAAGATGCTTTTTACAATAGCAAATATATTAGACGGACTATTAAACCTTTGTTTAAGATCCATTTCCTGCTGCTGCTTTACTTTTTCGAGGCGAATGATCTCGGCATGCAGGTCACTAATCGTTCTAACTGGTATATCCATCACTAATTATCGCTAAATATTTTTCTGATCAATGCATTAACTATCGGCTTCTTAAAGCTTGCGCGTGTTACCATTATGATGATACCTATGAACAGGTATATCAGGGTTACAATGCCAAAGCCTTTCCAGAACGAATGCAGAACCTCCGCCAAATAAAGCGCAAGTGTAAAACTGGCGAACATAAAGGTTAAAATAAGGCTTATCACAATAGCCATGTCGGTAACAACACCGGCAGCTACTGATGTGCTTTTTTCTATCACCTTGTACTTGGTCAGCTTGATCCGCGTTTCGGCGTAATCAGTTATCTGTTCCAGAATGGGTGGTTGTTTTTCCTTTGTTTGTTCTTCCATTGGTAGTTTAAATATATCCCGGGCACAACGCCCGGGATCGTATTGCTTTTGTTATTGAATGTTATGCGTGTTCCAGGTCATCCTGATACTCGTCTTCGGCACCTTTAACTTTGGTTTTGATGTTATCAACCAATTTATCTTTTAAGCCAAGCAGGTTCTCAATTTCTTTGCTTGCCGATTCTTTGATAGAATCGCTTAAGCCTTTCAGTGAATCTGAAAGTTTATCGCGTGTATCATCACCTTTATCGGGTGCAAACAATATACCTAATGCTGCCCCTGCTGCCAGTCCTGCAAGCAGCGCCAAAATAGTTTTTGAGTTATCGTTCATAGTATTATAATTTTTAAGTTGACTTTTTGTTTGTATTGGCTACAAATTTATTAGGTTTTAGCGTTTAAACGCCATTTAATAACGTCGGCAATCTACAAAATAGTGTAAATATGTTTAAAGATCGTTGCCTGTTTTTATCCGGTCGAGCCGGTCGGCAGCCAGTCGGTTAGTTTCGTAGATCTCTACCAGCAGCAAGAAATAAGATAACAGCACCGGCCCGAAAACCAGCCCTAAAATACCAAAAAGCGGGATACCAATAAATGCCCCTATAATAGAAATGATGGGATGGGTGTTGGCAATCCGTTTATTGATGATCATTCTCAGCACGTTATCCACATTACCAATAAATAGCAGACCATAAACCAGTATACCAATAGCTTTCCAGTTTTCGCCCAGCATAAAAAGATAGATACCTGCCGGGATAGAAAGCGTAGGCGCACCAACAACCGGTAAAAAGGAAATGAAAGCGCCGATTATCCCCCAGAATAAGGCATCGGGGATACCCACTATCCAGAAGCCATTGGCCAGTAATGAACCTTGAACTATAGAGATAATGCCCTGACCCAGCACATTAGAGTAAGTAGCATTCCGCAGTGCCACAGCAAATTTTAAAGCATGCTGCTCGCGGAAAGGAGCATATTTTAACAGGCCAGCTTCAAACTCATGAATTTGAGTGAGCATAAAGTAAAGCAGAAAATACAACACCAGTAAGGTTAACAAAATACTGGCCGCACCGCTGATGATTGATGGGAAGAGGTCTGTAGCATAAACGCTCACCTTCTTTAAAAAATCGTCGATCAGGTGTGGTTGGTTAAATGTTGAACCTGCAAAAGCATTAGCTTTTAATACCAGCTGATCTATAAAAAAAGGATCATCACGAATACTGGCGATTTTATCTATCACCATAAAACTCAGGGTAAGGAATGGGATTACAATAACCACCAGTGATACCAGGATAAACATCAATGCTGTTACTCCCCGGCCCCAATTGCGTTTTTCTGTCAGATATAAATAACCCGGCCTGAAAATAGTGAAAAGCACAATGGCCCCTAGTATGGCGCTAAAGAGTGAACTTAATGAATACAGCAGTAAACACCCCAGCACCACTATGCCAATGAGTATTATATTATTGCGCTGCCTGTAGTTAAAGATAGACATAAGTATTGATGTAGCCTTGCGTGTGCCGTCCCGCCGTTACCCTTTCTCCCCCGTAAATATCGTATTGAATTAATACTTATACAGCTACAAGCCGGTTAAGTTTTTGTCGCAGTAAGATTGCCTTTTTGTAAACCGGCTTAGTCTGTACCTTTAAGCAGTTCGTTAATCTTTTTGCAGCCGGCAGCAATGGTATCTATGTAGAAGGTAATATCCTCGTTAACTTCGGGCAGCTCGAACCTAAGCTGCTCTGCGCAAAGCGCAATATTAGAAAGCTGGTTCCTAATATCGTGCTTTAACGACCCGATAGCCGGGTCTATTTTTTCATGCTCATCTGCCATAATTACTTACCGATGTTAATGGCTTTCATTTTATTATACAAGGTTTTGCGATCGATATTTAAAATTTCGGCAGCCTTGGTTTTGTTAAAATTAACCTCACGCAAAACTTTCAATATGGTATCATATTCAGCCTCAAGCGCTGCATTTTTTAAATCGGTTCTGTTATGATGTTCCTTAACCGGTGCTGCCGATGTTTCTGTTGTATGATGATTATGCGAATGCTCAACCATCGGCGCTATTTTGGTGTAATTAGAAATCTCTAACGGTAAGGCCTTAGCCTGCACGGTATCGCCTTCGGTTAGCAAGGTAGCACGCCTGATCACGTTTTTCAACTCGCGGATGTTACCGGTCCAGCGGTAGTTCATAAAGCTTTCTTCCACATCTTGTGAGAAAAACTGCACATCGCGACCAAGTTCTTTGTTAGCGATCCTTAAAAAGTGTTCGGCCATCAGCATAATATCACTGCCCCTGTCGCGTAGTGGCGGCATGTAGATAGTGAACTCATTGAAACGGTGGTACAAATCCTCGCGGAACTTGCCACGCTGGATACCGTCCATCAGGTTCTCGTTGGTAGCCACAATGATCCGCACATCCAGATCAATCTCTTTGGTGCTGCCAATACGTTTTACCTTACGCTCCTGCACGGTACGTAACAAGGCGGCTTGGATATCATACGATAGGTTACCCACCTCATCCAGAAACAATGTTCCGCCATTAGCCATTTCAAAGTGGCCAATTTTGGTGTATAATGCACCGGTAAATGATCCTTTCTCGTGACCAAAAAATTCGCTTTGTGCCAGCTCTTTGGTTAACGAACCGCAATCCATTGCAATAAATGGCTGATCTCGGCGCGGACTGTTTAAGTGGATACTCTTCGCTACCGACTCTTTACCGGTACCGCTTTCGCCCAAAATAATAACGCTGTATGTAGTAGGGGCAACCAGCTCTATCTGGCGCAATAACTCTTTTGATGCTTTACTTTTACCAACCACAAACTCACCGGCCATCACCTGTTTTTCTTTAGATGATTTTGATGAAGATGGTGAAGAAACAGCCGCCAGTTCTTCCTGAGGTTCTGTAACCAGGGCGTGGTGGGTTTCTATCGCTTTGTTTATGGTGTTTAAAATTTCGTCGGGGTATAGTGGCTTGGTGATATAATCGTAGGCGCCCATCTTGATGAGCTCTACCGCCATTTTAATATCCGAATAACCGGTTATAATAATTACACCCGTTTTAGGGTATTGCGATTTAATACTTTTCAGCATCTCGCGCCCGTCGGTATCTTCCAGCCTGAAATCGCAAAGCACCAAATCGTATTCGCCGCTTTTAAGATGCTCCATAGCACTGCCACCGTTTGAAGCAGTAGTAACTTCAAAGCCATTTCTTGTAAGGAATTTCGACAACAACAACGCGGTGTTCACTTCGTCATCAACGATGAGAATCTTTTTCATATCGGCAATATACTTTCTTAAAAAGGTAAATGTACTTAACGCCTTAAGTTAATTACAAATTTGTTAATTTTTTATTCGCATACGAAATAGGCGCATTTTTTGTTCCAAAATCTTTTACTTGCCTTTAAATTCTGGTTTTCTTTTTTCTAAAAAGGCAGCTATTCCTTCTTTAGTATCCTCATTACCAAAGCATTTTCCGAATGCATTTATTTCTATCTCAAAACCCTCCGGTGTGCCCGCAGCGCTTACCGCATTGATAGCAGCGGCTATGGCCAGAGGCGCACGTTGTAAAATTTTGTTTAGTATTTCCTCTGCTTTTGTAATTAACTCTTCGGGCGCAACCACATAATTTACCAGGCCAACGCGATAGGCCTCATCAGCGGTAATCATATCCGCCGTCAAAATCATCTCTAAAGCTTTGCCACTTCCCACCAGTTTGGTAAGCCTTTGCGTGCCGCCATAACCGGGAATTAAACCCAGGGTTACTTCGGGCAAGCCCATTTTGGCATTGCTTGACGCCACACGAATATGGCTGGCCAGCGCCAACTCTAAACCACCGCCTAATGCAAAGCCATTTACAGCTGCAATAACAGGCTTTTTTCCATTAGCTACTAGATCAAATACCTTTTTCTGATTTTCTCTTGCCACAGCAGTTGCGCTTTCCACATCAAGACCAACAAACTCAGCAATATCTGCACCTGCCACAAACGCCTTGGAGCCTGCACCGGTTAAAATAATTCCGCCAATTGTGTTGTCGCCAAAGGCATCAGCAAAAGCGGTATGTAATTCGGCAATGGTTTCTTTGTTAAGCGCATTTAGTTTGCTTTCGCGATTAATAGTTATTTGCCTGATACGCCCTTTATCTTCTATAATTAAATTCTGAAAACTCATCTTAAATTAAAAATTACGGTGCTGATGTACCCAGCCGGTTATATATTCAACAATTGACGCGGTGGTGGTTCCGGGAGGGAAAAGCTCTCCAACCCCCATTTGCTGCAGCTGTTTAGCATCTGCTTCGGGAATGATCCCGCCGCCGGTCAGCAAAACATCATCCATCTGCTTTTCTTTGATCAATTTAATAATTTTCGGGAAAACTGTCATGTGTGCGCCCGAAAGAATCGAAATCCCGATCGCATCAACATCTTCCTGCAGGGCGGTATTCACCACCATTTCGGGTGTTTGGCGCAGTCCGGTATAAATTACTTCCATCCCGGCATCGCGCAGCGAAGTGGCTATAATTCGCGCCCCACGATCATGTCCATCTAATCCTACTTTAGCAACTAATACCCTGATGGGGCGGTTAAACTGGTGTTCACTCATGTAAAACGAGTTTGGTTTAGGGGTAAATGTACAAAGATTGAATGGAATGTTTTAGAGGATGAGCTGTCCTTGGGAAATAAACGTCGTGATTTTTTGTATTAGATTGTCTATCTGCATCTCTACTTCATCATTGTTGAACCGCAGAACCACAATTCCCAACTGATTCATAACCAAATCTCTGTTAGCATCATATTCCTTTTTGAAATTATGAATCGGGCCATCTAACTCTATTACCAACTTAAGTTTTGCACAGTAAAAGTTGGCGATGTAGAAATAACTAATACCCACCTGAACCACCATTATTGGATATTGCCTTAGAAATTTGTGATTGTCAACGTTCTTGCGCCTTAATTGATCCCACAGCATTCTTTCTGCCGGGGTTTGATTATTTCGTAAGGCTCGGCATAGGTCTGTGATACGGTTCATGAGAGTTAAGGTAAGAAGCAGTTTTGATTTCTCATAATCCACCTGTTTCTACCCCTTATCAACGCCGTTGCAAATTGCACCGTCAGTAATATTCCCCTAATTTAGGGGAAAGCAAAGGCACTGCTTTAGCACTAACTTTAATAAGGGGTAAGACGGATACAAGATAACCGTTCCATAATCTACCCTTGTTAATGTTGCTGCAAATTGCACAGACAGTAATGTTCCCCTAATTTAGGGGAAAGCCAAGGCACTGCTTTAGCACTAACTTTAATAAGAGGTAAAATCGAACGCATGGCCATCAACAATCTACCCCTTACTAACGCCACTGCAAATTGCACAGACAGTAGTGTTCCCCTAATTTAGGGGAAAGCAAAGGCACTGCTTTAGCACTAACTTTAATAATGGGTAAAAACGCCAGCAAAATCGACACTCATCATTCTCAACAAACCCCTGATTTTTTTGCTAAATTTGCCATTCAAGTATATTTTGAATTTTATGAGCGAGGAAAGATCGTTAAACTTTTTAGAAGAGATTGTTGAAGAAGATATCCGCGAGGGTAAAAATGGCGGACGTATCCACACCCGTTTTCCACCCGAGCCTAATGGTTATCTGCACATTGGCCATGCCAAGTCTATTTGCTTAAACTTTGGACTGGCGCAGAAATATAACGGCCTAACCAATCTTCGTTTTGATGATACCAACCCCGTTACCGAAGATACCGAGTACGTAGAAAGTATTAAAGAAGATGTAAAATGGCTGGGCTTTAACTGGGCCAATGAGCTTTATGCGTCTGACTATTTCGACCAGATCTATGCTTTCGCTGTCGACCTGATCCGTAAAGGATTAGCTTATGTTGACGATAGCACGGCCGAAGAAATTGCATCACAAAAAGGTACACCTACCGAACCTGGTAAGCCTAGCGAATACCGCAGCCGCAGCGTGGAAGAAAACCTGCAGTTGTTTGAAGAAATGAAAGCCGGTAAATACCCGGATGGCGCTAAAGTTTTGCGTGCCAAGATTGACCTGGCTTCACCCAACATGCACCTGCGCGACCCATTGATGTACCGCATTAAACATGCCCATCACCACCGCACAGGCGATAAATGGTGCATTTACCCGATGTATGATTTCGCCCACGGGCAGTCAGATTCTATCGAACACATTACCCATTCGGTTTGTACGCTGGAGTTTATCCCTCACCGTGCACTGTATGATTGGTTTATCGAAGAGCTGCAAATTTTCCCTTCGCACCAATACGAATTTGCCCGTTTGAACATGACCTATACCGTAATGAGCAAGCGCAAGCTGCTGCAACTGGTAAAAGAAAACCATGTAGAAAGCTGGGATGATCCACGTATGCCTACCATTAGCGGCCTGCGTCGTCGTGGGTATACGCCTGCATCAATCCGCGAGTTTTGTGAGCGGATTGGGATTGCTAAACGCGAAAATATTATCGACCTGAGCCTGCTTGAGTTCTGTATTCGTGAGGACTTGAACAAAACCGCATGGCGCCGTATGGCGGTATTAGACCCGGTTAAACTGGTGATTACAAACTATCCTGAAGGTGATGGAGAGATTCTTCATGGCGAAAACAATCCGGAAGTTGAAGGTGGTGAAGGCGGTCGTGATATTCCGTTCAGCAGAGAATTATACATCGAGCGCGAAGACTTTATGGAAGTTGCGCCGAAAAAATTTTTCCGCTTAGGCCCGGGTTTAATGGTGAGGTTGAAGAATGCCTACATTATTAAATGCGAAGATTTTGTGAAAGATGCCGAAGGCAACATTACCGAAATCCATTGTACCTATATCCCCGAATCAAAATCGGGAAGCGATACCAGCGGTATCAACGTAAAGGGCACCATCCATTGGGTAAGCGTTCCGCATGCTAAAACTGCTGAGGTTCGTTTATACGATCGTTTATTTAAAGTAGAAGATCCAGCAAGCGAAGAAGGTGATTTTAAAGAATACCTGAACCCAGACAGCCTGCAAATAATCACAGCCTATATTGAGCCGGATTTGGCAACCGCCATCCCGGGCAAAGGTTACCAGTTTATTCGCAAAGGTTACTTCACTTTAGACAAACACTCAACCCCAGAAAAGCCCGTGTTTAACCGCACCGTGACTTTGAAGGATGGATGGGCTAAAAAATAGAGTCAAGAATCGAGAATCAGGAATCAAGACAAAAAGTAAAGGCTGCGAATATTCGCAGCCTTTCTTATTTTATATACTTCTTATTTTATATACTTATGTGTTTTTCAGTCCCGATTCTTGACTCTCGATTCCCTTATTGGTATTTTCGGTATACATTAAACAGCACATTCAAATCCAACTGCGTCATTTGTGGGGTGATGTCCGTTTGGATGAAGTGGCGTTTAAAAGCATCAATAGTTCCGTTGATGTTGCGGGTATCATAGCCCATGAGTTTAAATGCCGTTACATAGTCGAAGTTATCGGGAGCCGGCACCACAATGTCGTCACTCCAGTAACCGAAGCCCTTTTCGGCCAGGCGCTTCCATGGGAAAAATGGACCGGGATCCGGTTTACGACCCGGTGCAATATCAGCGTGACCAATAAAGTTGGCCTGCGGAATGTTATAATTCTTCTTTAACTGCGCCAATAATATCAGCAGGCTTTTAATCTGCGGCTCGGTAAAAGGCTCGTTTCCATTATTATCAATCTCGATGCCGATAGAACAGCTGTTCATATCTGTAATGCTGCCCCATTTGCTCACACCAGCCTGCCATGCCCGCAGATAATCGTTCAACATGTGTACAATGCGGCCATCTTTGCCCACTACATAATGCGCGCTTACCTGTGTACGCACCTGGCTAAAAGTATTAATGGTTTGCTGCAGCGAATCCTGTGCGGTATAATGCAGAATCACATAATTGGGTTTCCGCAAATTCAAATTCACCGTAGCAATAAACTGCGAGGGGATAGACACACCCGCACTATCAACCAGCATAGCCGGGTTCATCTGCCGCGCAATATCCAGAAAGCTATCTACCTGGGTTTCGTAAACTTTTTTGGTGTTGGCTACGGGGGCTACGATTGCTTTGTGTGATGAGCAGGCAGCGAAGAAGAGGAGGGGTAATAAAAATAGAAGGGTATAGCGTTTCATTGGGAATGTTGAAGTAGATAATGAATTATTCTTTGTCATAGTCTAAATCCATTTGCATGCCCAAAAGTTTTGACTCATTTGATTCATCTGTAAGTTCCAATACTATATTTTCTTCTATTATCAAATTATAATCCTCTTCACCTAACTCAAGTTTTAATGCGTCTAATGTATTCTCATTAGCAGACACTATGTATTGAAAATTAGAATCATTGCTATTTTGATGAGCAACTCTAAACAGAGTAGCAACTTGTCGCGAGTCGATTTCCGATAACAACCTACTATCGTGGAAAATGAATTTTATTTTGTGATTATGCTGTGCTTTCAATATAGTCCAATCAAAACAAAAGATTTTGACATCATTTACACCATCTCCTTTATCATCATCAATTTTAGCTTTAATATCAAATCGCGTTTTATTTATGCCCTCATTGTTTTTTATTTCTATTCCTGCTCGTTTATTTTCATAAAACTCTTCCGCAAATCCCTTAAACAAGATTATATTTTTTTCAATTAATGCAGTATTGTTTGCTATATAATTAGAGGTCAAGATATTTTGCTCACTAAAACCTTGCTTTATTTCCTCTGTTTTATTTTTATATTCCTGTTTTAGCTTTTTATATTTTTCAATATTGTCGAGCCGGATTTTAAATGCATTGACCTGCTCATTAAGCTTAGTGAATTCATCCAATGCCCCCCTTGTATTTAAATATTCCAGCTTTTGATCCTTCTGCCGACCTAATACCTTTATGATACCTTCTACTTCGGTTAATTTTTGCTCGAAATTGCTTTTTTCCTTTAATAGTCGGACTGTCCTATTATCTAATATTTTTTTGTTGAATGATTCAACTTCTTCCAATCTCCTTAGAATAAAATCAGGTAAGTTAACTTCTGCCTCTCTATATAATTCTAAAACTTTCTTTTTGGGTATATCTGGCGTAATATCAAGGCTACCATTTATATTAGAAATTGCTGTTTTTAAATTAGCAGCTCGGTTTTCATAAGTTCGCAATTGAACTTTAATTTCATCCGCCTCCTTTACTACCTGGTAATAGTCTTCCGCCACTCGAAACTCTGCTAAGCTCTTTTCCAGCTTTCTTATTTTCTGTTTTAGATCTACTATATCTATCTCAAAACTATCATCTTCACTATCGAAAAAAGATTGCATAATGGGATCGTCTTCGATTGCTTTCCGCATTTTTTCGACACCATCATACTCATCTTTTAACTGATATTTTTTTAATATGATTTCTGTATTTAATCCAAGAAGTAGTGAGTTGTTAATCAACTCATTAAAATCCTGTTCGTCTTTTATAAAATCATAATAAGTGGTATAACTACTTTTCTGAGGACGAATAAACCGAGAAATTAAAGATCTAAATGACAGGAATTTATGATCATTGGGAAGCGTAAATAATTTTGTCAATAAAAACGTTTTATAATCATCTAAGGAATACTCTTTCTCATTTAAAAAAACGATATTTTGATTATTGCACTTTCTACTTACTATAAAATTGTCTCCATCAATATTAAACTCCAGAGAAAACTCCCATTCCTTTAATTTAGATTCAAATTCAGGATTTTTTTGAGAACCGAGACAGAAATGTATCAAAGCAATCGTTAGCGATTTACCAACGCTGTTATAGGTGATTTTTCTATTTTGAGTATAGTCGTGATTATGACGCTTTCCAACAATTAAGGAAATGCCTTTAGGGTTGAATATTATTTCTTTAAACCCGCTATTATTCGCTTTTAGCTTTATTAATCGCATTAAAAATTTCCCCTTCGGAATTGATATCGATAGCTCCTATTATATATAAATAATTTAATGCAAAAATGACATTGTCGAAGCCATGGTATGCAAAGGATTTTTTCGAATTATTTTGTTTACTAACCTTAAACCACAAATGATCTACAGTTTGTGGACCTCCTTTTAAATAATTTAAAAGATACCCACCAAGTCCTAATAGTGATTCCGATATCTTTAAATGCTTTGATGGCAAAATCATATTAAAACAATGTTTGTTGCTTGATTGGCTCTTCAAATATGTCACAATAACTAAAAAAATATGCCATGAGTACTAACACAGCATTATTTATCATAAAGTTTTTAGTTGGATGAGCATTATTCATAATATAAAAAAAAGCCAAATCCGACTTATCATCTGAATCGGGCATTTCTAAAAGTGCCTTTTTATAAAGGTTGTTGAAGACTGTTCTTAAATCCTCTTTTGCAAAGGTGCTATTAATTTTAAAATAATTCTTAAGTTCTCCTTCTTGAAACGATCCGAAACGAAGATAATTAGCGGGTATTTCGCTTAACCTATTAAAAACAATTTTTAAATTAAAATCTGGATTCTCTGGAAAATTCTCGCTTTGTTTCGTTGCTGTTGAACTAAGCAGATGTTTTATAACCTCATTCATTACTGAAACATCAAATAACTCTACTTGCTCGGGTTCAATAATTGGACCGAAAAACTCCTCAATATGCTTAGGGGGCAACGCCAAAAATTTATCTTCTAAATGTTGAGCTAATAATGGAAAACATTTAACCCCTTCGTTTTCATTTTCAATTTTTGTAAGCTCTGGATGTAGTGAAGCATATGCACCTTGATACTTATCATTTAAGACAAAATAATATTCCTTTACTCTAACCACCTGTGAATTCCAGTATGAGTATAAACCTTTAAAATCTGCCACTAACTTATCAATTGTTTCTTTTTCCCTTGTGGCGGGATCATAAGGCGCATAAACCTGATAGTACTTACCTTCGGATTTAATAAAACCGTCATTTTTCCTATCTCCGTATTGACCTTGTGGTTTTACTGGAATAAACTCGGGATGACTTAATTGCATAATTCTCACAAAAAAGTCTTCAAAAGCTTGAGCGCTTCTCTTGTGAATTTCTAATTGGAATAACTTTCGAGCAATATATTTTTCTTCTCTGGATAACTGCATAGGTTTGCTTACAAACCTAAATGTAAGAAAACATATATCTTATTATTTGAAAACTCATTAAATATTTTTCCTACAACCCCATCTTCCTAAACGTATTCCCCTCACTCAAATCTCCGGAGTCGAAACCTTTTTTAAACCAGTACATACGCTGGGCAGAGGTGCCGTGGGTGAAAGAGTCTGGTTCTACGCAGCCCTGGGTTTCTTGCTGGAGGCGGTCGTCGCCTATTTGTTTGGCAGCGTTTAGGGCACTAGCTATGTCGGCCTCATTGAGGACGAGACCGTTTTGGTGGTATTTGTTCTCATAGTGTGCCCAGATGCCAGCATAGAAGTCGGCCTGGAGCTCGAGGGCCACGGAGTATTTGTTGCGTTCGGCTTCGCTACCGGCCTGGCTTTCGGCGTTTTCTACCTTTTGCGAAATACCCAATAGGTTTTGCACGTGGTGACCAACTTCGTGGGCTATTACATAAGCCTGGGCAAATTCGCCGGGGGCGCCGAAACGATTGCTCAGTTCGTTGTAAAAAGAAAGATCAATATATACCTTACGGTCTTGCGGACAATAGAACGGACCCGTTGCCGAGCTGGCAAAACCACAGCCGGCGTCAACACTGCCGTTAAAAAAGTGCAGAATTGGCTTTTGGTAGGTTTTCCCCCGAGCGGTAAACAGGCTATCCCAAACATCTTCGGTGCCTTTAAATACTTTCATGGCTAACTGTTCCTGCGGGGTTCGGCCATGCACAACATGGGTGTTTACCTGCTCTTGCTGAACATTATTTCCCTGTTGTCCACCATTTAATAGCGCAGCCGGGTTAATGCCGGTAAACAGGTAGATCACTAACCCAATTACACCAACAACACCGCCGCCAACGGCAAAACCACGGCCGCCGCCACTACTGCTGCCTTCTTCTACGTTATCACTTTCTTTACCGCCGAACCATTGCATATTCTACTGATTTTAATTGTTATCAGTTAACAGCAACAACTATTTTTTGTTTAAGAGTAACAATTGCAATAAAATGTCACGGTTTTTCGGCAAACAGGTGCATAAATCAACTAAAATCGATAATTTTCACTTGTTACCCTTAAAACTTCAGCATGAAAAAAACTTTTACTCTCAGTTTTCTGGCTCTTTCGGCTTTTGCGCAGGCCCAGCAGCAAAACATCAGCGGTTTTTCGTCGGCTTCGGCAGCAACAGAGCTGCAGCACGAAAAACAATTCGATCAATCCCTCAGCGCTAAACGTATCGGCGAAAGCATTAAGCAGCTTTCTGCCTACCCGCACCATCTGGGCTCACCGGGAGGCAAGGCTGTAGCCGATGCCATTTTGGCCAAGTACAAAAGCTTCGGCCTCGATGCACATATCGAAACTTATAATGTATTGTTCCCAACACCCAAAACACGGGTGCTTGAATTACAGGGAGCAACCCCATACACCGCTTTATTAAAAGAACCCGCACTTGCAGAAGATGCAACATCTGGGCAGGAGGGCCAACTACCAACCTACAACGCCTGGAGCGCCGACGGCGATGTAACCGGCGAACTGGTTTTTGTAAACTACGGTTTGCCTGATGATTATGATCAGCTGCAAAAAATGGGGATTGACGTAAAAGGCAAAATTGTGATTGCCAAATACGGACGCTCATGGCGTGGTATTAAGCCCAAGGTAGCTTACGAGCATGGCGCTATCGGCTGCATTATCTACTCGGACCCCAAAGATGATGGCTTTACCCAGGGCGATGTTTATCCTAAAGGCGCTTATAAAAACGAATATGGCGTGCAACGCGGTTCGGTAATGGATATGGTAATTTACCCCGGCGATCCGCTAACCCCAAATGTGGGAGCGACTAAAGATGCTAAACGTTTGGATAGACTGGAAGCACCGACCATTTTAAAAATTCCGGTATTACCAATTAGCTATCATGATGCGCTGCCTTTCCTGAAATCGCTAGAAGGACAGGTTGCCCCGTCTGACTGGCGCGGTGGTTTGCCTATTACGTACCACATTGGCCCAAGTAAATCAACCGTACATTTAAAGCTTGCTTTCAACTGGGATATGGTGCCTTGTTATGATGTAATTGCCAAAATTAAAGGTTCTAAATACCCAGACGAGTGGGTAATGCGCGGTAACCACCACGATGGTTGGGTTAATGGCGCAAGCGACCCGATAAGCGGCCAGGCTGCCATGTTGGATGAAGCCAAAGCTATGGGCGATCTGCTAAAAACCGGCTGGAGACCAAAACGTACCATCGTTTATTGCTCATGGGATGGCGAGGAGCCAAGCTTAATTGGTTCTACCGAGTTTGCCGAAGATCATGCTAAAGAACTACAGCAGAAAGCCGTAGTTTATATTAACTCTGACAGCAACGGTCGTGGTTTCTTAAATGCAGAAGGTTCGCATGCATTGGAAAACTTTATGACCGAAATTGAGATGGCCGTAACCGATCCGCAAACCAAAGTGAGTGTTTATGATCGTGGTAAAGCCCGCGAGCTGGTTAATACACCATCGGCCAAAGGCAAAAAAGAAATATTGGACAGGAAAGATATTCGCTTAGGCGCACTGGGTTCAGGATCCGATTATTCCGCGTTTTTGCAGCATTTAGGTATCACCACACTTGATCTTGGTTTTGGTGGCGAAGACCCAACCGGCGATTACCACTCTATTTATGACAGCTACGATAGCTACGTGCGTTTTAAAGATCATGACTTTATGTATGGCCCTGCGCTGGCTTCGGTAGCCGGTCGTGCCACTTTACGCATGGCGGATGCCGATGTGCTTCCATTCGATTTCCGTAGCTTATGCAGCACCATAGACCGTTATAGCAAAGAAGTACAGGAGCTGGCTAATCAAATGCGCGAAAGTACAGCGATGAACAACAGCCTTATCAAATCAAACCAATACACATTGGCTTACGATCCTGATATGCATTTACCACAACCAGAAATTAAATCGGAAGTGCCGACCATTGATTTCAGCGCCCTAAAAACAGCTTTGGAAACTTTGAAACAAAGCACCGATAAGCTGGACACCGAGTGGGAGCAGGCGGCACAATCTGGCAAGGATCAGGATAAACTAAACCAGAAACTTTACCGTGCCGAGCAGCAATTGTTGTATGATGGTGGTTTACCTCGCCGCCCGTGGTTTAAACATACCATTTATGCACCGGGTTTCTATACTGGCTATGGTGTAAAAACTTTGCCGGGCATCCGTGAGTCAATCGAACAGCGTAACTGGCCAGAGTTGCAGCAGCAGATTGCCATTGCGGCGAAAAGCATTACGCAATTGGCAACATATCTGGGATCAGAATAGTCATTTCGGATTTCGAATGTTCGATTTCGGATTTATTTAAAAATACGAAGCCCGGTTAAGTTAACTTAACCGGGCTTTTACTTATATCATTCATTAAATTTTTCAAATCCGAAATCGAACATTCGAAATCCGAAATCAAAAAATTACATTTTCGGCATCCTGCGCATCATGTTGGCCATGGCTGCAGGGTTGCTCATTTGTTTCATCACTTTACGCATATCTTCAAACTGCTTTATTAAGCGGTTTACTTCGCCAATGTCTGTGCCTGATCCTTTTGAGATACGTACACGGCGGCTTTGGTTAATGCTGTCGGGGTTTTCTTTCTCAAACGGGGTCATTGATTGGATGATGGCTTCGATGGCTTTAAACGCGTTGTCATCAACCTCTACGTCTTTCATCATTTTGCCAACGCCTGGTATCATGCCCATCAAATCTTTCATGTTACCCATTTTCTTGATCTGCTGGATCTGGCTATAGAAGTCGTTAAAGTCGAATTTATTTTTTCGGATCTTCTTTTGTAGCTCCTGTGCCTGCTTTTCGTCAAATTGTTGTTGTGCACGCTCTACCAGGGAAACCACGTCACCCATACCCAAAATACGGGAAGCCATACGATCCGGGTGGAAAACATCCAGCGCTTCCATCTTCTCGCCGGTACCGATAAACTTGATCGGCTTGCTTACAACAGATTTGATTGATAACGCAGCACCACCGCGGGTATCACCATCTAGCTTGGTTAAAACCGCACCGGTAAAATCTAAACGATCATTGAACACTTTAGCCGTGTTCACCGCATCCTGACCGGTCATGGCATCAACCACAAACAAAATTTCATGTGGTTTGGTGGCAGCCTTAACGCGCTCAATCTCCTGCATCATGGCCTCATCAACCGCCAAGCGACCGGCGGTATCAATAATTACCACGTTTTGGCCGTTAGCCTTGGCCTGCGCAATACCTTCCAAAGCAATAGCAACCGGGTCTTTCGATTCGCGGTTAGCGTAAACCGGCACACCGATCTGCGTACCCAAAACCTCTAACTGATCGATAGCCGCAGGGCGGTAAATATCATCAGCAACCAGTAATGGTTTCTTTTTGAGTTGTGTTTTTAAGTAATTAGCCAGCTTACCGGTAAATGTGGTTTTACCTGCACCGTTTAAGCCCGCAATTAAAATGATGGTTAATGGCGCTTTTAAATCAAGCTCTGCCGTACTGCCGCCCATCAATTGGGTCAGCTCATCATTCATAATTTTGGTAAGCAACTGGCCCGGCGAAATAGTGGTTAACACGTTTTCACCCAGTGCTTTTTGCTTTACATCATCTGTAAATGCTTTTGCAGTTTTATAGTTAACGTCGGCATCCAGTAAGGCTTTTCTAATTTCCTTCATGGTTTCGGCCACGTTTATCTCGCTAATGCTTCCTTGTCCTTTTAGAACCTTAAATGCCCTGTCGAGCTTATCCGAAAGATTTTCAAACATATCTGGTCAACCTCTTTTATCTCAGTTTTTTGAGGATACAAAGTTATCATTTTGAATTTATATCACCCTATCAATTTCTATTACCAATCTTTTAATTATTCTATTGTAACTTTTTGTTACAAAGCAGCATCTTATGTACAGTTGCTGACCATTTATATGCCCAAATTTTACACCCTTTCTTTTTTTCTCCTCATCGGTTTTTCGGCCTTTTCGCAGCCTGCTATCAGGAAGTTAAATGCCGTTAAAACAACTGTTGCACCAAAGATAGATGGTGTTTTGGATGATGATGTTTGGAAAAATGTACCTATAGCAACCGACTTTGTTGAGCTGAACCCGGTAGCAGGCACCCACGAAAAGCCCGAAAACCGTACTGAAATAAAAATTATTTACGATAACGATGCCATTTATGTTGGTGCACGGATGTACGAAACATCTGCCGATAAAGTAGCCCGCGAACTTACCACCCGCGACAATATTGCAAATGATGATTTTATAGGAATTGTTTTAGATACCTATCTCGACCGTATTAACGCCAGCGGATTTTATGTAACCGCAGCAGGCGTACAGTTTGATGCCAAATACTCAAACCAGGGAAATGAAGACCCAACCTGGAATGCGGTTTGGTTAACCGCGGTAAAGGTTGATAACCAAGGGTGGACGGCAGAATTTAAGATCCCATACTCGGCCCTGCGTTTTGCCAATAAGGATGTGCAAACCTGGGGTTTAAACTTTGTGCGGAAAAGGCAACAGGAGTTAAAGCAATTATTTTGGAATGAGCTTGATCCCAAGAAAAACGGTTTTATTAACCAGGAGGGTGAGTTAGATGGATTGGCAAAAATTACACCGCCGGTAAGGCTGGCCTTTTATCCATACGCGTCAACTTATGTAAATCATTATCCATACAATACTACCGGGGTTAAAAATACCACCACTTCTTTTAATGGTGGGATGGATGTGAAGTACGGCATTAATGCCAGTTTCACTTTGGATATGACTTTGATTCCAGATTTTGGCCAAGTACAATCTGACAACCGCATCCTCAACCTCACACCATTTGAGGTAAAGTATACCGAGAACCGCCCGTTCTTTACCGAAGGGACAGAGCTTTTCAACAAAGGCAACCTCTTTTATTCGCGCAGGGTAGGCGGGCAGCCCATTGATTATGATAATGCTTCGGCCAACCTGCAACCAAACGAGGCCGTGATTAAAAACCCAACCGAAACCAAGTTGTATAACGCCACCAAATTTTCGGGACGTACCAGCAGTGGTTTGGGTATCGGGGTATTTAATGCGGTGAGCGCACCGGCTTATGCCATCATTCAGGATACTGTTACCAATAAACAACGCAAGGTGGAAACCAGCCCGGTTACCAATTACAACATCATTGTGCTGGATCAGAATTTGAAGAATAATTCGGCAGTAACATTTATCAATACTAATGTTGACCGTTTTGGGAAGGATTATAATGCCGATGTTACCGGCTTTGTGTTCAGCCTCAATAATAAACGGAACTCTTATAATTTTAGCGGTTACACCATGATGAGTAACCTGTTTTATACAAACCAGCCAACAACTACAGGCTACAGCTACGAGTTAAATGCTGGTAAAACATTGGGCAATTTTACATGGAATATTGTGGAAGACCTGGTAGATAGTAAGTACAGCTCGAACGATCTGGGGATTATGTTTAACAACAATTACTTCGACCATAACCTCAACATGAATTATAATAATTATAAGCCGAAGCATTATTTTACATCCTGGGGTATTTATGGTAACGTATACTATTCGCGCAGGTATAAACCATCGGCTTATCAGGCGCTAACCTTTTTCAGCGAGCAGTACTTTACACTTAAAAGTTTGTGGAAGGCTTATATAGATGTAAGCCACCGCGACGCGGGTAATGATTTTTATGAGCCGCGCGTTGATGGCCGCGTTTATCAAACCCCATCAAGCCAGGGCGTGGGTTTGGGTATTAACAGCAATAACTCTAAAAGATTTTATGGCGGTATCTATTATTTCTACCGCAAAATAAACCGTGCTAACGGCTATGGGTATGATGCTAATGCTTTTTATACTTATCGCATCAACAATAAATTCTCCTTCGGGCAAAATGTAACATATAGTCCGCGGGTTAATTATACCGGGTATTCAACTACCGATAGCGTGAGCGGCAACCCGATTTTTGCTTTGCGTACCGTGCAAACCATCGAGAACATTTTTAACCTTAAATACACTTTCAACAACACGATGGGTTTAACATTGCGAGCTCGCCATTATTGGAGCAAACTGAACAATCATCAATATTATGATCTCGGCCCCGCCGGAACATTAGATCCGTTAACCTCATCACACTTTAACCAGGATAATGACCAGAATTTTAACACCTGGAATCTAGATATGATTTATGCCTGGGTGTTTTCGCCGGGCAGTGAGCTGAGCATCGCCTGGAAAGCATCATCACAAACCGATACCGATCTGGCTAAAAATGGTTACTACTATAACCTTCACGATACCTTTGTACAGCCGCAGAATAATAATTTTTCGGTAAAAGTGCTTTATTATATCGATTATCAGAGCCTGCGGAAAAAGAAACAGGCGGCATAATTGCAGATTGCATTTATGCGCTGCTAATAGTCTATTTTGTCATTTCGACGATAGGAGAAATCTTCGCTCCATGATTACAAACCGTATAAGATTTCTCCTATCGTCGAAATGACAAGTTGGTTAGTAAAACAAAGCCCTACTATTTTATCACGGAAACTTGTAGATCACACCCAATGCCAAAGCCTCTGTAGCTTGTATTTGGTCTGATGTATCTTTATCGTATAGCGCAGTGGCGTTTATAGTAACAGCGATCAGCTTGTTAACTTTTGCCGTTAATACGGCATCCAAACGATGATCAATATTGGCAAGCGATCGGCCGTAAGGTATAAATAGTGCATAACGGGCGTTTAGATGCATATTGGTCATGATGTCTTTATCATAAGCAACAACCCCCTGAAATGCAAGTTCGTTAAAAAATGTATGCCCAATTGGTACGCCATAGTTTGTTGGCACATTTAAAGCAATGGTTTTATCTAATACAAAAGTTTGACGTGCCGTACCCGTACCCAAACGAATGTCCCATACCTTGTTTGGCTTATACTCAAAACCCATCGACTCGGTAACATAACCAGGCGACATAAAGTTAGAGATGAGTAGCGGCGCTGTATTGTTAACATCGTCATACTGGAAACCCTTATCAAACTGGGATTCAAAATCTAAGGACCCGAAGAAATACCATCTTTTGGATAATTGGGTAGCTATTTTGTTATCGAAAAAGATCCTGTCGTTTGTTTTTCGGGCACCCTGACCTTTGTTGTTTGATTTACCGTAAAGCAAAATCAGCTCGCTTGTATAATCAAAAGGCGATTTTTTGTATTCTGTTTTAAAATCGAAGTTACCTCCCAGGGCCAATGAATTAACGCCACCACCTTTCCAGCTATTGGTAAATGCTGCCTGGTTTACGTTAACACCAAAAGTGATCCATTTGCGCCAGTACGATACTTTGTAATCGAGCATACCTACAGGCACCAGGTTTTGTTCAACTTTAAATGGCTTTACTACCACAGGTAATTGAAACCTGCGCAGATCAATCCGGTACTTATTTAACCGATTCGAATCGATCTTAATGGTATCCAGTTTAACCAGGCTATCAATACGCCGTAAACTATCCACGCGATACAAGCTATCGGTACGATGGCGTAAACTATCGGCAACCTGAGCTTTCGACTGGATGGTTATAACCGTTAATAATACTAAAAGTGGGGTAAAGACGCTTTTAAACATTCGGCAGCAAATAAAAGCAAAAAAGCTTTTCTATTAAAAGTAATTCTGTAATTATACTGTTAGCCCTTGGTTATGATATAGTTTCGCCAGGCCCAGGGCTTTCTGTTAACCAAATAAGCGGTATTATGTTCGTGCGCGTAAGCTTCGCGCTCAAAAAAAATTTGTTCATAAGCTTTGTCATGATTTCGGTACATCAGCAGGTTTACCAAATAGCTTAACGCATAAAGCAGGTAGAATGGTATAATTAACAGTGCTAATTCCTGCTGTAAATGAATGGTTTCATGCCTCATCAGCACTTCATCATTTAAGTATTTCCTGTCACTTACCAGTATAAACGGAAACAAGGCCATCCCGGCAACCTTTAAAAAGGGTGCGACAATAACCGGGTACTTACTTATCCTCATTGGCCTCAATATGTGGCAGTGGGGGTGGCGCGTAACTTCTTTTGGGGTTACGCATAAACCGGCGATAATTGGCTTTTATACTCAATATAAAATCGTAATCGCTAACGGTAGTCACCATATAATAGCCGGGGCGGTAGCGTTGCATAAACTCCGAAAGTTGTGGTTCTTTCAGCCCCGTAATACTGGAAACCAGGGTTTTATTAAAGCGATAATCAATCATGTTTTCATGATAATCATGCTCTATGGTTGTTTTCAAATGTTCGGCATTTCGGCCGCTACGGCTAAACATATTCCAGAGGGCATCAATACTAATACCTGCACCTCCTCCCGGTGATGTGCTTAAAATATCACGGTCGCCAAGCGAGCCATAAATTTTGGCGTAATCGCGTTTAGTGGCTGCGAGCCTTTCTGCGGGCGTTTTCAGTGTATCATGAATATCTACCTGGTTCAACATAATACTGGTTGGTTTGAGGTAGATGGCTAAAGAAAGCGTGTTTTTAACTGTAACGGTATCGTTGAAATAATTGATTTTGCTGAAAATTAGCTGATCGCCAATTTTAACATTAAGGTGAAACTCGGCCTGGAGGTTATTGTAGAGAGATTCTTTCGTACGTAAGTTAACGATGTTTACCCGGGCAATGCGCTCTTTGCTATCCTTATCAAACACAATACCGTCAATAGGCTTTACCTGTGCGGCAGCATGTAACATCACTCCAAAAAAACAAAGAAAAACAAACCAGCTCTTACTCACAGCAGCAAAACTAAACCTACAAGCCGGGCTAATCATAAATTTTAACACTAATTAACAGGCTATTGAGCTATAATTAATGTTTGCCCTATTTTAATATTATTATCAGCCATGTTATTCAATGCCCTAAGTGCATCCACGGTAAGTCCAAAACGACGGGATATGTTATATAGTGTGTCGCCGGTTACAACAGTGTAAGTTTTATTAGCCGGGGCGTTGGTGTTAGGGACTGAATCTTTGGTGGCCGGCACAGCGCTGCCTTTATAAAGCGGTGTAGTATTAATGATCGAATCTTTGGCTGGTTTACCAATATTGGCATTGATCTCCGACAGTACCCTATCTTCACGTTTAACTTTCTGTGCTTCGTTCTCTGGTCGGTCGTAAACATCCAGTCCATATTTTTGGATCAGGTTAGTAATCAGTTGCGGATATTTAGGGTTGGTGGCATAACCGGCATCTTTTAAACCCTGTGCCCAGCCCTGGTAATCGTTTTTATCCAGCTCAAATAAATGGGCGTAGCGTTTCTTCTTCAAAAACTCAGAATGGTCGCGGAATGATTCTTCGGGGTTGGCATAAACGCGGAAACAGTCGTTTACCTGATCGTCATCTTTGTAATAACCCTTGCCTGTCCACCCGTTATTACATTTAATACCGAAATGGTTATTAGCATAACGTGCAAGTTCGCTGTTACCTGTGCCCGATTCAAATAAACCCTGCGCCAGGGTAATACTTGCAGGGATGCCGTACAGGTTCATTTCCTGTATAGCAATACCTTTAAACCTGTCAATATATTGCTGGGTGGTATAAGTAACAGGCTCGCCGCTTGATTGTGTGGCTTTTGCCTGCTCTTTAACTTGCTCCTTTATTTGCTCATTATTTTTCTCGGCCTGCTTGTTAGAAATAGCAGGCGGCGGCGACGAATAGTTTGGGCGATTAGTGTGGACTACCTTTTTGTGCGCCGAACAAGCGCTGGCTGCAATGGCAATAAATAAAAAAAGTGCTGTTTTACGCATTAAGCTAAATATTAGGGTTGGCTCCTAAAAAATAAAATCCAAACTTAACATTTATAGCCGAGGTTTATTCCACATTTTTAGCAGGCTGCGGTTGCTCTTCGGGTTTTTCGTCGTAAGCATTAAGCTGATACTTCTTGATCAGACCTAAAACCTGCGATCCCCATTTTTTGCTACTTGCGTAACCGCTGCGCTGGATACCTTTTACCCAACCTAAATAATCGTAATGATTAAGCGTGCCTGATAAGTGGCTAAACTGCTTGCGCTCAGTCATGATACGGGCAAAATCCTGGAAAGAATCCATGGCCGAATCGTACTGTTTATAGGATGAGTGTGTAGCCTTACGACCTGTATAAGATACAGGGCTGCGGCCTTTTACACCAAAATGATTGTTCTGCGTACGTGCTAATTTGCTGGTTCCGCTGCCCGATTCGTGCATGGCAATAGCCAAAACGATACTTGCAGGCACACCGCTCTCGTGCATAATGCGAATGGCATTATCTTTGAACTTCTGTATATAAGATTGCGAGGCGTTTTGCGCTGAAACAGCTGATGCGGAAATAACTAATGATACAATCAGTAGGATTTTCTTCATAATTTACTTTTTTCTGATGATCAGGATCCCGTCTCTGACCGGTAGAATTAACTTTTCTACCCGGCTGTCAACAGCTATCTGATCATTTAGTTTGCGAAACATTTGTGTATCGGCATCATTTGCGTCGCCATACACCTTTCCTTTCCACAATACATTATCAATTATAATTAAACCTGCCGGTTTTACTTTATCAATTACGCTTTCGAAGTATGCTAAATTGCTCTTCTTATCGGCGTCGATAAATACAAGATTAAACAAATTATTTGGAAACTCCAAAATTTTCGGCATTGCATCGCCAATATGTAGCCTTATTTTTTCGTCCATACCTGCTGATTTAAAGTTATTTAGCAGTAACTCTTCCATCTCGGCGTTCACTTCCAGCGTGTCCAGCATCCCGCCTTTCACAAGCCCCTCTGCAAGGCAAATGGCCGAATAACCGGTAAAGGCACCTATCTCCAAAATACGCTCCGGACTGATCATTTTACTCAGCATACTCAGCACCCGGCCCTGGTAATGGCCCGAAAGCATATTAGGTTTTAAAACCTTTAAATGCGTTTCGCGGTTGATTTTTTTCAACGCTTCGGGCTCCGGTTCGCAATGTGCATCCAGGTATGCCTGCAGGTTTGGATCTAAAATTTCCATGAGGCAAAGATACTTCAAGAGAGTCAAGAATCGAGAATCAAGAGCCATGACAAAAATTTTCCGTTACTAATTCCCACTTTATCATATTGAGCGATAGCGAAATATCTTCTTCGCCCTGTTGTCTTGAACCAGAATTTTTTGAATTTGGGAATTATCAGAATGATGAAATAAATAGTACCTTCACTTTATCGTACTGTCTTTATAAATATCATTCTAATCAAGGCAACTATCTCAGATAGTCTTGCCATTGCATTGCTTCGCGATGCTCACTCATTTTCATTTCAAATTTTATAAAGACAATCCTCATGGATCAAAAACATCATGTTGCCTTATTAGGCGCAACCGGCAAGGCCGGAAAATATATTCTGCAAGCATTATTAAATAGGGGTTATGCGGTAAAAGCCCTTATCCGCAAACCAAACAATTTCACCATCACTCATCCGCTACTGCAAATTGTACCTGGAGACATCAAAGATTTGGAAACCGCACGTACACTTGCGAAGGGTTGTGATGTGGTGATATCCGCTATCGGTCCGCGAAAAGATGAACCGCTGATTTCCAGTTTATCAACCATTAATGTATTGACAGCGATGAACGAGTTCGGCATCAAACGCTACATTTCACTGGCGGGGTTAAACCTCAATATCCCCGGCGATAATAAAAGCGAAGCCAACAAAGCCAAGTCCGACTGGATGTGTCAGAATTTTCCCGAAGCAGTAGCCGACAGACAAAAAGCTTATGATATTTTAGTGGAAAGCGATATCGACTGGACAATACTCCGCTTACCCTGGATAGAACAAACCGACGAAAGGAGGGGCGTATTTGTTGATCTTTATGATTGCCCCGGCGAAAAAATCAGCACTACAGATCTGGCCGATTTTGCGATTGAACAGATTAAGGGTATAATCTATTTAAGGCGGGCTCCTTTTGTAGCAGGTAGCAATGTCCTCAGTAGAGACACAAAATTTTGTGTCTCTACTATTTTCTACATAAACGCCTTCCGTTCCAACCATGATTGCAGCAGTATCGTGGCCGAAATATTATCAACCAATCCCTTATTCTGTCTTGCTTTTTTGTTGATGCCACTTTGCAATATCACGGCCGAAGCCATTTTAGAGGTAAAGCGTTCGTCCATCATATCAATGGGTATTTCGGGGAAGGTTTTTTTCAGCAGGTTCACAAAACCTTTAACGTGCGGGGCCGATTGCGAGGGGGTGTTATCCATTTGCTTCGGTTCGCCCACCACAAAACGTTCAACCTGCTCGGTAAGTAAATATTTTTTCAGGTAATCGATAATTTCAAGCGGGTGGATAGTATCCAGGCTATTGGCAATCATTTGCAAGGGGTCTGTCACCGCAATACCTATACGCTTGGTACCATAATCAAAAGCCATTACTCTCATGTTCAGTTATCGGTTATCAGTTGTCGGTTGTCAGCAATTGCATAGCTAATAAGCCATGACAACCAATTTTCTGAATATATAAATTATTGAAAACAAAGGTACTTTTTATCTGACAACTGATAACCGACAACTGACAACCAAAAATTTATTACCTTGCACCAATGCAGTTTAAAGAAATAGTTGGACAAGCGGCCGTTAAACAACGGTTAATTAATTCGGTTAAGGAGAACCGGGTTAGTCACGCGCAGCTATTTTTGGGTCCCGAGGGGTCGGGCGCGTTGCCATTGGCGGTTGCTTATGCCCAGTATGTCTCTTGTGAAGATAAGCAGACCGACGACTCGTGCGGGGTTTGTTCATCATGCCGTAAGTATCAGAAACTGATGCACCCCGATCTGCATTTTTCGTACCCTTTCTTCGCCAAACATAAAGATGATAACGCCCTTACTTTTATTGAACAATGGCGCGAAGCTTTTTTGGCGAACCCTTATTTAAATCTCGACGGGTGGCGTGGTTACCTGGATGCCGAAAACAAACAGGCCAACATCAATATCGCCGAGTGCCATCAGATCATCAAAAAACTCAGCTTCAAACCTTTTGAATCTGAATTTAAGATATTGATCCTCTGGCTGCCCGAATATCTGGACAAAGCAGGTAATGCTTTGCTCAAAATTATCGAAGAGCCGCAGCCCAATACCCTGTTTTTACTGGTAGCCCAAAATCAGGACCAGATCCTCAACACCATTTTATCGCGCACGCAACTCATCAAAGTGCCGTGCTTAACTTATGATGATGTAAAGGATTATCTGATTGATCACGGCCAGCCCAAAGCATTAGCCGAGCAAGCCGCTTATCTAAGTAACGGCAACCTCACCGAGGCAATCCAGATTTTACAGCAGGATACTGATAACTACCACGCCCAGTTTGTACAATGGCTGCGTATCTGTTTCGGTAACAAGGGATCTGAGGCTATGAAAATGGTAGATGTTTTAGCCAAACTTGGCCGCGAAAACCAGAAGAACTTTTTACGTTACGGCATCAGCTTTTTACGCGAGTGCTGTTTACTGCAGGCCGGGGTTGAAAACCTGGTACACCTGCCAGCCGATGAGTTGGAGACTGCTAAAAAAATGGCAACCGTAATACCGGTACATTATGCCGAAGCAATAAGCGCCGAGTTAGAAAAGGCGCACTATCATATAGAACGCAATGCGAACCCTAAAATTTTGTTTTTAGATGTATCTTTGCAAATTATAAAAATTCTTTTTTTTAAAACGATCCGCCAAAAGGCGGACTCAACATATATAACCAATTAATATGGGATGTGGAAGTTGCTCAACGGGAGGCGGATGCGCTCCTTCGGGCTGCAAAAGTAATGGCTCATGCCTTACCAATGGCTGTAGCAAGCTTGATGTTTACGATTGGCTGTCTAATATGGACATGCCTGCCAGCTACCGCGTTTTTCCGATAGTTGAGATCAAATTTAAAGGTTCGCGTAAAGATTTCTATCTTAATACCGACAATATATACCTCGAAGCAGGCGAACTGGTAGTTACCGAAACCGCAACCGGTGGCTTCGATATCGGCCACGTATCTGTAACCGGCGAATTGGTGCGCATGCAAATGACCAAGCGCCGCGTTAGCGAAGCCGATGTTACCAAAAAGATATTCCGCAAGGCAACATCAGCCGATGTTGACAAATGGAAAGCCGCTAAAGATATGGAGTGGGAAACCATGCATAAAGCCCGTAAACTGGCTTTAGAGCTTGGCCTGCAAATGAAAATTAGCGACGTAGATTACCAGGGCGATAAAAGCAAAGCCACATTTTACTATACTGCCGAAGGCCGCGTAGATTTTCGCGAGCTGATTAAGCGCATGGCCGAATCGTTCCGTATCCGGATTGAGATGCGCCAGATCGGGATGCGCCAGGAGGCAAGCCGTTTAGGCGGTATTGGTTCTTGCGGCCGCGAATTATGCTGCTCTACCTGGTTAACCGATTTTAAAACGGTATCAACAGCGGCAGCCCGCTATCAGAATTTATCGTTAAACACCCTGAAACTGGCCGGCCAGTGCGGTAAGTTAAAATGCTGTTTAAACTACGAGCTGGATACTTACATGGATGCGCTAAAGCACATCCCTGATAATGTAAACTACCTGAAAACCGAAAAAGGTGATGCCCGTTTGCAAAAAACAGACATCTTCAAAAAACTGATGTGGTTTAGCTACCCGGGCGAAGAAAACTGGATCCCGCTGCATATTAACCGCGTTAAAGAAATTCAGCAACTGAATAAAGACGGTATTAAACCAGAAGACCTGGGCGAAATTGTAGAGATTGAAGAAAAACCGGCTAAAGTGCTGGATTACGAAAACGTAGTTGGCCAGGATAGTTTAACTCGTTTGGATGAGCGTAACCGTAATAAAAACAACAACCGCAATAACCGTAACAGAAAGCCTAACCAGCCTAACGGTAACCAACAACAGCAGCAGCAACGCAACCCCAACCAGCAAGGAGGAAACCAACAGCGTAACCCTAACCAGGCAGGCGGAAACCAGCAGCAGCATTCGCAGCAGCGTAATCCAAATCAGCAAAGGCCACAGCAACAGCCCCAGACACGTAATAATGCGCCACAAGCTAAGCCACAACCCGAAGCCAGTGCAGATGGTACGGTAAAACCTGAAGGTCAAAAAAATAACCGCAGGCATAATAACCGTCGCCACAGGCCAAACCGTGGTGGTGGTAGCGAAGGAGCAGGCAATCAACCTACACCGCAACAATAACCAGTCGTATTTTTTGAAATGAAAATAGCCGTTTATACCCGGTTCTTACTATCCATTATCGTTGCGTTAACAGCACTAAGCAGCTGTAGCGACCCAAAATCTGTTTTCGACCAAAATACCGAAATCAGTAACAGAAACTGGGCTTATGTAAACAAGGTTAAGTTTGATGTTAAGATTGACGACCCATCGGTTCCGTATAATTTGTACATGAACCTGCGCGTAACCGGCGATTATAAATACGCCAATATGTTTGTGCTCATCAGTCAGAAAGATGCCAAACACCCTAAGCCATCCGTAGTACGTTACGAATTTAAACTGGCCAACCCTGATGGCGAATGGCTTGGCCAGGGTACCGGCAATATATACAGCTACCAAACCCTGTTTAAACCGCAATACCGTTTCCCCGAGAAAGGTGTTTATCACTTCGAGTTTGAACAAAACATGCGAGATAATCCTTTGCATGAGGTTAGTGATGTAGGGTTGAGGGTTGAGAAGGTACAGTAGATTTTTACCTTCGCACTCTCCATTTTGTCATTGCGAGCGATAGCGTGGCAATCTCGTCGTATACAGAACCACCAAACACTTCGAAGTACAGGTAATAGCGACCAGCGCAGAGCTTGTGGTTTTATTAATGTAGTTACTTTAGTTGTTCCTACAGTGCTCTAATCATCGTTAGTCCCGCTCAATCGCCGCGGGTTGGCTGTCACTTTGGGGCGCCAAAGTAACCAAAGCGCCCATCGGCAAAAGGCTTCTTTGCACACAAGGCCATGCCGCACAGCGTTCAGAACAACACAGGCCGGGATTTTTTGCCCTACTAACGTTCGCTCAGGCTATTGCCCTTCTGCAAAATCTCCAATGCCTCTTTCCAGTACACAAGGCCATCATTGTTCTGCCCGCTTTTACCCGAAGCTGTTTGCCAACGTTAGAAAGGAAAACATTAGGACAATCAAAGAAGCGGTGGCCCAGACAGAAAAGCGGGGCCGAGGGTTGGACATGTGCGGTGGAGCTTTTTTCTGTCTTGATGTTATTCACCAGTTAATTGCTTTTAATAGGTGTTCATGAAATCGCTACGCTAAGTATTGGTTTTTTGGATCAAGCCAAAAGTAACAGCCCAACCCGCGGCGATTGAGCGGGACTACCTTTGACAACAGCACAACACATTCATAATAGTTTCTGCAATACATAAGGCAGTACTAATAAATCAGGGATTGCTTTCCCGAAGTAAATTCGGAACAAGCTATACTTCGCAATGACAAGTTAGATAGTAGCTTCACTAATATTTTTACTAAATACCATTTTTTACCTACATTCGTTTGCTAAAATTTTTATCAAATGAGTGTAATTGCTTTAGTTATATCTGCTGCATTGTTCATCATTGCTGTGGTATTGTTCATCAAATCGCAGCAAGCCGCTAAAGGTGTTTCTGCTGATGAAATAAACCAGCTACAGGCAGAAAATAACGCGCTGAAGATCAGCCTGGCCCGGTCTGAAGAAAAATCACTTTGGATTACTGCCGAAAAAGAAAACATCACCGCCATTTATAAAGACGAGCAAAACCGCTTAACCCAGGAGCTGATGCACGAGCGTAATAAACTGGCGCAAGCCCTGCAGGCAATAGAAAGGGCAGAGGCTATTCACGAATCTCAACAGGAAAAATTACAGGAACAAAAAGCTGAAGTTGAGCAAACCCGGATGCATTTTCAGCGCGAGTTTGAGAACATTGCCGAGAAGCTGCTGAAAGAAAAATCGAAAGAATTTACAGATGTAAACCGCACCAACCTGGATATACTACTTAATCCGCTAAAAGAAAATATTAAGGCTTTTGAAGATAAGGTTGAGAAAGTTTACCATGCCGAAGCTGCCGAACGTAATATTTTAAAAGGCGTAATTACGCAGCTGATGGAGTTGAATAAACAGATCAGTAATGAGGCGAATAATTTAACCAAAGCACTTAAAGGCGATAATAAAAAGCAAGGCAACTGGGGCGAGTTTATCCTCGAGAAAGTATTAGAACGGTCTGGCCTTACTAAAGACTGCGAATACCGTTTACAAGCCAGCCACCAATCTGCCGACGGCAGCCGTTACCAGCCCGATGCCATTATAGACCTCCCAGACGATAAACATTTAATTATTGATGCCAAGGTATCACTCATTGCCTACGAACGCCTGGTGAACGCCGAAACCGAGGAAGAACGCAAGCTGTACGCCCGTGCGCATGTAGAATCTTTAAGAAATCACGTTCAGGGTTTATCGGCCAAAAATTATCACGATTTAAATAAACTGAATTCGCCCGATTTTGTGATGCTGTTTGTACCGATCGAATCGTCATTCAGTTTTGCTGTACAGATAGATGCGGATCTTTTTAGTGATGCCTGGGACAGGCGCGTAGTAATTGTAAGCCCATCAACCTTACTGGCAACCCTGCGCACCATTGCCAGTATATGGAAACAGGAAAACCAAAACCGCAACGTAATGGAAATTGCCCGCCTAAGCGGCGAAATGTATGATAAGTTTGTAGGCTTTGTAAATGACCTGGAAAGCATCGGCAAAAACATCAAAGCCACCCAGGATAATTATGACAAGGCTTTTAACAAATTGGTTGATGGCCGTGGAAACTTAGCCGGTACGGCTGAGAAAATTAAAAGGTTAGGAGCTAAAGCCAATAAACAGATTGAGGCGAAATATTTGGGAGAGGAGTAATTATTTACTAATCGAGTAATTAACCGTTGTATATGTTTGAGCCGTGCCAGTCATTTTCATTTCATTATTCATCTTCATTTTATAGTTTAATGTGAAGCTAGACAGGAGTTGCTTAGTCATATTCTCATCAATAAAATACGCTAATTTTCCATCACCAGTACCATCGGCATAACCAACCATATTAACATCACCCTGTGATTTTGAAAATTTGTATGTGCATGTTTGAACTAAGTCAAATAGGGCAATGCGATCTTTAACTCCAATAAATTTGTAGGTGATTTTAATTGTCATATTCATTGCAATTCCCGACACAGGCATACTGAATGGTACTTCCTGATCAAAAGTGTCACCTATTGCCATTGGCTTTTCAGGGAATTTTATTTGCTGAGTCAAATTACTGATCATCGACGTAAGCGCATTTTTAATCGTATCATTCAGTTGCTTTCCCGGTATCGAATCAACTTCTAATTTACCTTCAGCATTACCATGTGCGTAAATGCTTTGCCCTTTTAATGGATTTGGTGCATCAGGAACAACAACACCTGCAATTGATCTTGTTGCACTTGCATCTGTATATTTTAGTACTATAGGAAAAATCTTTTTACTATCATCCGATCCTGTTTTAACTTCAAAAGCCATACGATTTTCACCTTTCATAATCATTGGCAATTGTACACCTTGTGCTTTAATTTTATCTATAGCTGTTTGGGGTGAATCTACATTCATTACGATATTTATCGAAATATTTGAAGTAGATGTATAGCTGTGGTTTGGCAGATACTTTATTTTAAAAAGCACTTGTTGCTGTGCTTGTACATTAAAAATTGAGCATAGCAACGCTGCTCCAAAAATGATTAAGGTTTTAGGTAATAACATATAGGGGTAATAATAAATTTTTATCCTTTAAAAGCATTCCAGCCCTGCGCTGTCAACGCATGCACTTGTCCGCTTTTAGAGATCAGATTTTTACCGGCATTAGGTTCTGTGATATAGCCGATAATGCTCACATCAACATCGTGCTTAATTTTTTCGTAATCGGCCTGCTTAATGGTAAAAAGTAATTCGTAATCTTCGCCGCCGCTTAGGGCGCACACGGTAGGGTCGAGGCCAAACTCGCGGGCGGTCTCGAAAGTCATCGGATCGATCGGAATTTTCTCTTCATATAAATTACAGCCTTTGTTGCTTTGCTTACAGATATGCAATAATTCAGAAGCCAAACCGTCTGATACATCAATCATCGAGGTTGGTTTTATACCCCGTGATTTCAGCAGGTCAACAACATCCCGGCGTGCTTCCGGTTTTAACTGGCGTTCAACTATATAGTCTTTACCTTCCAGATCCGGTTGAATTTGCGGGTTTTCGAGGTAAACCAGTTTTTCGCGCTCGAGTAATTGCAAGCCAACATAGGCTCCACCTAAATCGCCGCTTACGCAAACCAGATCACCTTCTTCGGCAGTGTTACGATAGGTTATATCTTTTTCATCGGCATAACCTAAAACTGTTACACTAATTACCAGGCCTTGTTTTGATGCTGTGGTATCGCCACCTATCAGATCAACATTATATTTATCGCAGGCCAGGTAAATACCTTCGTAAAGTTCTTCAATGGCCTCTAACGGAAACTTGCTCGACATGCCGATCGATACTGTGATCTGCTCCGGGATACCATTCATGGCGTAAATATCACTCAGGTTTACCTGCACAGACTTATAGCCCAAATGCTTCAGCGGGGTATAAGCCAGATCGAAGTGAATGCCTTCGAGCAGCATATCTGTCGATACCAATATTTTTTTGCTTTTGGCATCCAGTACAGCTGCATCGTCACCAATACCTTTCAGGGTAGTTGCTTTACTGAGCTCAAAATTTTTAGTCAGGTGATCAATCAACCCAAACTCGCCTAATTCCTGAAGATTAGTTCTTTCCGTGTTTTCAAACAGATCCATTCTGCAAAAATACAAAACCAATTATTGAAATCCCGATTTAAAAAATTACCTGGCATGTTGTATTAATGTGTCATAATTTCATTACAATAGAAATTATTAATATTAAATTAACATCGGCAAGGAATCCATATTAGGATATTTGTACTTTACTAAAAACGTGTTATGAAAATTAAAAATCTACTATTCATTGTTGCTATCTCTTTATTTGCTTTTAGCTGTAAAAAGGATAACAAAAACGACGCAAGTACTACCCCAACTAACGGCAATGGTGGTACTGGTGGCGCAACTACCCCTCCAACAGTAATTAATTATTCAATTACAGAAAACTTTGATACCGGTACAAAAACAGGTTATGCTATAGCTAATGTTACTTTAAGTACAGGTTCATGGAGTTTTGATAATGCTTTACTGGGCAACCTTGCTGCCGACCTTAAAAACGGCGCACAATCTGTAAGGATGAAATCTGGCGCCATAAGCATGAATTTTGATATTAACGGTTTAAAAACCTTATACATTAAACATGGTAAGTATGGTACCGATGCAACTTCAACCTGGCAGTTATTAAAATCGACCGATGGCGGTACTACTTATACACAAGTAGGCAGCGATATCAGCGAAACTAATACAACACTGAAGTTAGATTCGTTTCAAATTGCTGCAACCGGTAAAGTGCGTATCCAGATTAAAGATACTAACCCAAGCACAAGCACTGCCCGTATTAACATTGATGATATTGTATTTAAAGGTACCGGTGACCCGGGCATAACTGTTGGTGTACCAGATACTAACCCTGTTGATACTGCCGGCACTACAACCCCAGCTGCAAGCAGAGGAGTTACTGTTGGTACTGATGCGCCACCGGCAACTGGCGATAATAGCGATTTATTATTCGGTAACCCATCTGGCGCTACAACATCAGCAGTAACCAGTGCAGATAATTACCTGATAGATCAGGGTTATTATGTAGAATCATACAACAATACCAAAGCTGAACCTAACTGGGTGAGCTGGCATTTGGATAACAGCAATACTACCAATCAATCAGCACGTTTAAATAACTTTGCTGCTTTCTCTGGTCTACCTACAGGTTTTTACGCAGTGCAAAGCACAAGTTACTCAGGTTCAGGTTTTGATAGAGGCCACAACTGTCCGTCTGCAGACAGAACCAGCTCTACCAATGCCAACTCAGCAACTTTCCTGATGACCAACATGATCCCTCAGGCACCGCAAAACAACCAGCAAACCTGGGCTAATCTTGAAAACTACCTGCGTACTTTAACAGATGCAAACTACGAGGTATATATTATTATGGGTAGCTACGGCAGCGGCGGTAGCGGCAGCCAGGGTGGTACTACTACCAGCATTAACGGTGGTAAAGTAAACGTACCGAGCAATGTTTGGAAGGTAGCCATTGTATTACCAAAAGGTGATGGCGATTTAAGCCGCGTAACCAGCTCAACCCGCGTTATTGCTGTAAACACACCAAACATTAACACCATCAACAGCGATTGGACTAAATATATTGTAACCGTTCGCGATATTGAAAAAGCAACCGGTTATAATTTATTCTCGGCATTACCACAATCGGTTCAAGATGCTATAGAAACTAAAACAGATAGCGGTAGTTAATTTCAGATTACACCGATCTAATATTTGATTACACCGATGAAGCTAAAACTTCATCGGTGTTTTTTATTTTCAACCTATATCAAAATCTTATGAAAAACAAGTTTTTAGTTTTACTAATCTGTCTTCTATCAATCGGAAAAATCTCATTTGCAAGAAACGGACCTGGTCAAAATTTCACGCTGTTAAGTGGTGATCAAATTTACCTTCATACTGCAAAGGGAAATATTAAATTTTTCAGTATAAAGCAGTCAAACATTGTCTCTTTACTTGGAAAACCAAAAAGGGTGAAAAAATTGTACTCTGAAATAGAAGAAACAATGGTTAGCACCTACATTTATAATGAAGCCGAAATTTCTTTTGATAAAGATGGAGATTTTGATGATTTCGATATAAAATCACCTTTATGGGGCCTGGTTTTTAAAGTCAACAATAAATTTAGCATCCCATTTACACTTAACTCAGATGCTGATAGATTAAAAGCCTTACTTCCCCATTTAGATGAACGAAACAAAAACTTAGTACTTTGGATAAAAGGTTCTGATGGCTCTATCAGCTTTTCAATAGTCGGAAACAAAATAAAAGGACTTGGCTATTTTTTCGATATTTCCTGATAATCATTAACTAACAAAAAGAGCGATGAAATTATTCATCGCTCTTTTTGTACTAAAATACTAAATCGTTTTAGCAGGGTAGATAGCCCTTTTAAAATTATAAGCCAAGTTGTTCAGAAATCTCTAACATTCTTTCAATTGGCTTTACGGCACGCTCAATAATGTCGGCAGGTACAGTAATCTCCGGAGATTCGTTTTTAAGGCATAAATAAAGCTTCTCCAGCGTGTTTCTCTTCATGTGCGGGCAATCATTACATGCACAGCTGTTATTTGGCGGAGCGGGGATAAAAACCTTATCCGGGTTTTCTTTAAGCATCTGGTGCAATATGCCAGATTCTGTGGCTACAATAAATTCTTTGTCGTCGTGCTTAGAAGCATATTTTAATATACCTGTGGTTGAGCCAATATAATCGGCCAGTTCCAGTATACTTTCCTCACACTCAGGGTGTGCAAGTAATTTAGCACCGGGGTGGCGCTCTTTTAATTTGGTGATTTTCTCTCTCGAAAATATCTCGTGCACCATACAGGCGCCGTTCCATAAAACCAGGTCGCGGCCGGTTTTTT